>NZ_CP168162.1:0-4344440 GCF_040224115.2 Pseudarthrobacter sp. WHRI 8279
ACCCCGCTCATGGCAGGGCCAGCCAAGGCACCGGAGCTCTAACTGTTGAGGTACAGAGTTCAAACGAGAAAGGTCCGCAACACCGTGACCCACGAACTGCTCACGATCGGGCGCATCAGCGTTGATATTTACCCGAACGACATCGGAGTTGGCCTGGAAGACGTAATGTCCTTCGGCAAGTACCTTGGCGGATCGCCGTCCAACGTCGCAGTAGCCGCTGCCAGGCACGGCCGCCGTACGGGGGTCATTACCCGCACCGGTGACGACCCCTTCGGCACCTACCTGCACCGTGAACTTAAGAAATTCGGGGTGGATGATTCTTTCGTTATCCCGGTGCACGGCCTCCAGACCCCGGCCACCTTCTGCGCGATCCAACCGCCCGAGGATTTTCCCCTGTACTTCTACGGACGCTTTCCCACCGCCCCGGATCTGCAGATTAGGGCCGAAGAGCTGGACCTGGACGCCATCCGCAGCGCGGGAATCTTCTGGTCCACGGTGACCGGCCTGTGCCAGGAGCCCAGCAGGGCGGCGCACATCAAGGCACACGAGGCCCGGCCCCGGACTGGCCTCAAAGATGGCCAGTTCACCATCCTCGACCTCGACTACCGGCCCATGTTCTGGGCATCTGAAGAGGAAGCGCGTGCCGAGGTGGCCAAGATCCTGCCGCACGTCACCGTCGCCATCGGCAACGACAAGGAATGCGCCGTGGCGGTAGGGGAGGGAACCCCCGATGAGCAGGCCGACCGCCTGCTGGCCGCCGGCGTCGAGATCGCCGTCGTCAAGCTTGGCCCCGAAGGCGTCATGGCGAAAACCCGCACTGAGCGCGTAGTCTCCGCCCCCGTGCCGGTGGAAACCGTCAACGGCCTCGGTGCCGGCGATTCCTTTGGTGGCGCCTTCTGCCACGGACTGCTGTCCGGCTGGCCGCTCGCCCAGGTCCTGGACTATGCAAACGCCGCCGGCGCAATCGTCGCCTCGCGCCTTTCCTGCGCCGACGCCATGCCGACGCCGGCCGAGGTCACCTCGCTGCTGGCGGAACGCGGCCGCCTGGTGCCTGGCCAGTTTGCCACCGAAGGAGCAGCACTGTGACCCTCACGCCACTGGCCTCGAACAATGCGCTGGACGACGACCCGCGCCGCTACGCCCACCTGAGCACTATCAGGCTGGAAGATCCGGACGCGATAGCCCGGGCAGCGAAGGCGCGGCGCCGCCATCCCGGCCTGAAGTACGGACGGCAGAACTTCATTGTCGCAGCCGACCACCCCGCCCGCGGCGCCCTTGCCGTCGGCAACGATCCGGTGGCCATGGCAGACCGCCGGCAGCTCCTGGACCGGCTGCAGGTCGCCCTGGCAAACCCGGACGTGGATGGCGTGCTTGCGTCGCCGGACATCATGGACGACCTGCTGCTCCTGGGTGCGCTTGAAGGCAAGCTCGTCTTCGGCTCGATGAACCGCGGCGGGCTCGCTGGCCTGGTTAACGAATTCGACGACCGTTTCACCGGCCATACGGCAGCCGCGCTGGAAGCCCTCGGTGCCGACGGCGGCAAGATGCTCACCCGCATCTGCCTGGGGGACCCGGACACTGTTGCCACCCTTGAAGCCACCGCCAGGGCCATCGACTCGCTGGCTGAGCGCAAACTGGTCGCCATGGTGGAACCCTTCCTTTCGGTCCGGGAGAACGGCCGCGTCCGGAACGACCTCTCCACGGACGCGGTGATCAAATCCATAGCGATCGCCGAGGGCCTGGGCTCCACCAGCGCCTACACCTGGATGAAGCTCCCCGTCGTGGCGGACATGGAACGGGTCATGGCGGCCACCACCATGCCCACCGTCCTGCTGGGCGGGGATCCTGACACCAGCCAGGACGAGGTTTTCGCAAGCTGGCAGGCAGCCCTAGCGCTGCCCGGCGTGCAGGGCCTCACCGTTGGGCGGACCCTCCTCTACCCGGCCGACGGCGATGTTGCCGGCGCCGTGGCCACCGCCGCCTCCCTGCTGAACCACACCACCCCAGACCGAACCGAAGAAGTATCGGAGTAGCCTTCCCATGGGAACAACATCAGGAACTGCCACCCGCAGAATGACGGTCGCGCAGGCCGTCGTCGAGTATCTTTCGAAGCAGTACACGGTGGACTCCGTCGCAGGCGTTGAGTACCGTGAGCGGCTGATTCCGGGAACCTTCGGCATTTTCGGGCACGGGAACGTGGCCGGTGTGGGCCAGGCGCTGAAACAGTACCAGCAGCTGGATCCGACCATCATGCCGTACTACCAGGGGCGGAACGAGCAGGCTCAGGCGCACCAGGCCGTTGGATACGCCCGGCACACCCGCCGCCGCCAGACCTTTGCCATCAGCACGTCCATTGGCCCGGGCTCCTCCAACCTGCTGACCGGAGCAGCCCTGGCGACGACGAACCGCTTACCGGTGCTGCTGCTGCCGAGTGACACCTTCGCAACCCGAGCCGCTGACCCCGTGCTCCAGCAGCTCGAGCAGCCCCACGCCTACGACATCACGGTCAATGACGCGTTCCGGCCGCTGTCCAAGTTCTTCGACCGGGTCACCCGGCCGGAGCAGCTGTTCTCCGCCTTCCACCACGGCCTGCGCGTCCTGACCGACCCCGCCGAGACCGGCGCCGTGACCATCTCGCTGCCCCAGGACGTGCAGGCGGAGGCCTTCGACGTCCCTGCCGAGTTCCTGGCTGAGCGGGAGTGGCGGATCCGCCGCCCGGACGCGGACGATGACGACATCGCCCGCGCTGCTGAGGCCATCCGTGCTGCAAAGCGGCCGCTGATCATTGCCGGCGGCGGCGTCCTCTACGCCTACGCGAACGAGGAACTCGCGAAGTTCGTGGAGCTGACCGGCATTCCGGTGGGCAACACCCAGGCCGGCGTCGGCGTCCTGCCGTGGGACCACAAGCACTCCCTCGGAGCCATTGGTTCCACGGGCACGACAGCGGCCAACGCCGTCGCTGCCGAGGCGGACCTGATCATTGGCATCGGCACGCGCTACGAGGACTTCACCACCGCGTCCCGCACCGCGTTCCAGAACCCGGACGTGCGCTTCATCAACATCAACGTCGCCCCGATCGACGCCTACAAGCACGGCACCACGCTGCCCATCGTGGCCGACGCCCGCAAGGCACTGGTCAAGCTGAACCAGGCCCTTGGCGGCTACCGCGTGGGCGCGGACCTTGAGCAGAAAATTGTGGCCGAGAAGAAGCGCTGGGACGCCACCGTGGACGAGGCTTTTGATACCCGGCACACGCCGCTGCCGGCGCAGAACGAGATCATCGGCGCCACCAGCCGGGCCATGGACGCCCGCGACGTGGTGATCTGCGCAGCGGGTTCACTGCCCGGTGACCTCCACAAAATGTGGCGCGTCCGGGACCCGTTCGGCTACCACGTGGAATACGCGTACTCCTGCATGGGCTACGAGATCCCGGGTGGCCTGGGCGTCAAGCGTGCCGTCCTGGCTGAGGCCGCAGCAAGCACGACGGCGGCTGGCGAGGCTGGTGGGACCGGCAGGGCCGATGTGCGGGACGTCGTCGTCATGGTGGGGGACGGCTCCTACCTGATGATGCACACCGAACTGGTCACCGCCGTCGCCGAACGGATCAAACTGATTGTTGTCTTGATCCAGAACCACGGCTACGCCTCCATCGGTTCGCTGTCCGAATCCCTGGGCTCACAGCGGTTCGGCACCCAGTACCGGGCCCTGGATGAAGAGCATCACAGCTTCGACAACGGGGAGACCCTGCCAGTGGACCTCGCCTTGAACGCCGAATCCCTGGGCGTAAAGGTCATCCGGATCGAGCCGGGGGACAAGGTCATCGCCGAACTCGAGCAGGCCATCCGCGACGCCAAGGCCGCCCCTGAAGGCACAGGGCCCATCCTGATCCACGTTGAATCCGACCCACTCCTGGACGCCCCTAGTTCAGAGTCGTGGTGGGACGTTCCCGTCTCCCAGGTCTCGGAACTGGACTCCACGAAAGCGGCTTTCCAGACCTACACCGACCACAAGGCCCGCCAGCGCAAGCTGCTCGGCTGATTCCCTTTCGACACCCGAACGCTTACAACTCAAGGAAGAGTCGCCATGACTGTTACAACCGAGACCTCCACGATCAACCACTTCATCAACGGCGCCGAAAGCGCCGGCGAGGGTGACCGCACCACATCCGTCTACAACCCGGCCACCGGCGCCGTGTCCGCACAGCTGCGCCTGGCCAACCGGGCCGACTTGGACACCACCGTCGCCGCTGCCCGCAAGGCCGCCGATACCTGGGGCGACATCTCCCTGGCCAAGCGCACCGCCGTGCTCTTCAAATTCCGCGAACTGGTGGCCTCCCACGTGGACGAGCTCGCCCAGCTGGTCACCGCCGAGCACGGCAAGGTCCTCTCCGACGCCAAGGGTGAAATCGGCCGCGGCCTGGAAGTCATCGAGTACGCGTGCGGCATCCCCACGCTCCTCAAGGGCGACTACTCGGACCAGGTCTCCACGGGGATTGATGTCTTCAACTTCCGCGAGCCCCTCGGCGTGGTTGCCGGCATCACGCCGTTCAACTTCCCGGTGATGGTGCCGCTGTGGATGGCACCGATGGCCATCGCCACCGGCAATGCGTTCATCCTCAAGCCCTCCGAGCGCGACCCGTCCGCCTCCATGCTGCTGGCCAAGCTCTGGAAGCAGGCAGGCCTGCCCGACGGCGTGTTCCAGGTCCTGCACGGTGACAAGGAAACGGTGGACGGGCTCCTGACCCACCCTGACGTGGACGGCATCTCCTTCGTCGGCTCCACCCCGATCGCCCAGTACGTCCACGAAACCGCCACCAAGCACGGCAAGCGCGTCCAGGCCCTGGGCGGGGCGAAGAACCACGCCATCGTGATGCCCGACGCCGATCTGGACAACGCCGCCGACCACCTCGCCGCCGCCGCCTTCGGCTCCGCCGGGGAACGCTGCATGGCCATCTCCGTCGCCGTCGCCGTCGGGGACGCCGCGGACCTCATCGTCAAGAAGGTCGAAGAACGCGCCCTGGCCGTCAAGGTCGACAACGGCACCGCCCCCGACGCCGAAATGGGCCCGGTAATCACCCCCGCCTCCAAGGAACGCATCGTACGGATCGTCACCGAAGCCGAAAAGGCAGGCGCCGCCATGGTGGTGGACGGCCGCGACCTGGTGGTCCCCGGCCACGAAGACGGCTTCTGGGTAGGCCCCACCGTGATCGACCACGTGAAGACCGAAATGACTGCCTACACTGAGGAGATCTTCGGCCCCGTCCTCGTGGTGGTCCGCGTGGATACCCTTGAAGACGGCATCGCGCTGATCAACGCCAACCCGTACGGCAACGGCACCGCCATCTTCACCTCCTCCGGCGCCCACGCCCGGAAGTTCCAGCGCTCTGTAACGGTGGGCATGATCGGGATCAACGTGCCCCTGCCCGTCCCGGTGGCCTACCACTCCTTCGGAGGCTGGAAGGCTTCCCTCTTCGGGGACAAGCACATCTACGGCCCCGAAGGCGTCTCCTTCTACACCCGCGGCAAGGTCATCACCTCCCGCTGGCCCGAACCCACCCACGCCTCCGGCGCTTCCTACAACTTCCCGTCCAACTGATCCTCACGCCCGACAAGAAAGACAACGCTGTCATGACTGAGAACAAGCTGATCATCGGCACGGCGCCGGACTCCTGGGGTGTTTGGTTCGCGGACGACCCCAAGCAGACCCCGTGGGAACGCTTCCTGGACGAGGTGGCCGAATCCGGTTACAAGTGGATCGAGCTGGGCCCGTACGGCTACCTGCCCACCGACCCTGCACGGCTGGCCGATGAACTGAAGCAGCGCGACCTCAAGGTCACTGCGGGCACCGTCTTCACCGCGTTCCACCGCGGACTGGACCAGTGGGAGACCGCCTGGGAGCCGGCCCGCAAGGTAGCCGAACTGACGGCGGCCATGGGTGGCGAGCACATTGTGGTCATCCCGGCCATGTGGCGCGACGACGTCACCGGCGAGGCTGTAGAAAGCGGCACGCTGAGCGAGAAGGCGTGGGCGGATCTGTTCGCCGGCCACAACCGGCTGGGCAAGACCCTACTGGAGGACTTCGGCCTGAAGCAGCAGTTCCACTCGCACGCCGACTCCCACGTGGGCGCGCAGGAGGACATCGAAACGCTGCTGGCCGCCACCGACCCCGAGTACCTGAACCTGTGCCTGGACACAGGCCACGCCGAGTACTGCGGAGCGTCCAGCCTTGAGCTGATCAAGAACTACCCCGAACGTATTGGCTACCTGCACCTGAAGCAGATCAACCCGGAGATCCTCAAGAAGGTCAATGAGGAAAACATGACGTGGGCCGCAGCCAACCTGGCCGGTGTCATGACCGAGCCGCCGAACGGGCTTCCCGATTTGCGTGCCGTCATCGAAGCGGTGGAGGCCCTCAACCGGCCCATCTTCGGCATCGTGGAGCAGGACATGTATCCGGTCGCCTTCGATGTGCCCATGCCTATTGCCAAGCGCACCCGCAACTACCTGCTGTCCTGCGGTTCCCGGACCACCGTCAACTGACAGCCACACCGCCCGCATCCGTAATAGACCCTAAAGGAACGAAACAATGACTGAAGCACTCCGCGTCGCCGTCATCGGCGCCGGGCGCATGGGCGCCGACCACATCCAGCGCCTCAACACCCGAATCCACGGAGCCGAGGTTGCCGCCGTCGTGGACGTTGACCTTGCCCGTGCCCAGGCGGCTGTGGATGGCATTCCGGGCGCCGTTGCGCTTGCCGATGCCGAGGAAGCCCTCAACAACGGCGACGTCAACGCGGTACTCATTGCCACCCCCGGTTTCCTCCACGAGGACATCCTGCTGAAGGCCATCGCCAAGGACATCCCGATCCTTTGCGAGAAGCCGCTGACCCCCGATGCCCAGTCCTCCTGGAAGATCGTGGAGGCTGAGGTTGAGCTGGGCCGCAAGCGGATCCAGGTTGGCTTCATGCGCCGCTTCGACGCCGAATACGCCGCGCTGGGGCAGATCATCCGGAACAACGAACTGGGCGAACTGCTGATGCTGCACCACCAGCACCGCAACCCCACCACGCCGCCCGGCTTCACCAACGAGATGCTGATCAACGATTCCGTGGTCCACGAGTTCGACGCCATCCGCTACTTCACCGGTGAGGAGATCACCAGCGTCCAGGTGCGCCTGGGCAAGGCCACCAGGAACGCCCCGGCCGGCCAGCACGATCCGCAGCACGTCCTGCTGGAGACCGAATCAGGTGTCCTGGCTGACGTTGAAATCTTCGTCAACGCCAAGTACGGCTACGAGGTTGGGACCCAGGCGTCCTTCGAAGAAGGTGTTGTCAGCATTGGGGGCGACAAGGGCCCTTACACCCGCAGCGCCGGACGCTGGGGCGGTAACGTCACCCCGGGATTCGAGGAGCGCTTCGGCGCCGCGTACGACGTCGAAATCCAGTCATGGGTGGACGCCGCGCTGAAGGGTGAAATCGGTGGACCCACGGCGTGGGACGGCTACGCCACCGCAGCATGCTGCGAGGCCGGCGTCGAAGCGCAGAAGTCGGGAGAAAAGGTGAAGGTCCAGCTCAACTCAAAGCCGGACCTCTACAACTAGTCGCCCGCTGGAGTTTTTGTCCAGATATGCCGACCTTCGGGCATGCCAGCCCTCCATATCTGGACAAAAACTCCTCCAGCCTTACTGATCCACCATGGAGTGTTTTACGTGAAAATCGCGCTTGACCCCACCCCGTTCCACCACTCGCACAGCCTGCTTGAGTTTCCGAAGGTGGTGGCCGATCTCGGATACAAGTACATGCAGATGACTCCGCACGCGGACTTCATCCCCTTCTACAACCATCCCAAGGCCGATGATGAACTGGTGGGCCAGCTCAACAAGGCCTGCAGGGATGCCGGTATCGAGATCGCCTCCGTCCTGCCCGTACTCCGCTGGTCCGGCCCGGACGAGGATGACCGCGAAGCGGCCGTCCGGTACTGGAAGCGTGCCATCCAGATCACCGTGGACCTCGGCGTCAGCACAATGAACACCGAGTTCAGCGGCCGACCCGAGAAGGCGGAGGAGTCCGAGCGGGCGTTCTACCGCTCCATGGAGGAACTCCTGCCGATCATCGAACGGGAGGGCATCGACCTGCTCATTGACCCGCACCCTGACGACTTTGTCGAGGAGGGGCTGGCCGCCATTCGGGTTATCCGCGGCTTGAATTCGAAGAACGTGGGCCTGGTCTACGTAGCCTCGCACAGCTTCCATATGAAAAACGACCCGCTGGAGATCATGCGTGCGGCGGGGGACAAGCTGCGCCTGGTCCATGTTGCTGACACCATGGACCACCATGCTTCCCATGGTCTCCGGTACATCACCAACCCGCCGGGCAATCCCGTCCGCGTGCACCAGCACCTGAAGATCGGCGACGGCGACGTGAACTGGGACGAGTTCTTCGGCGGCCTCAAGGAAATCGGCTTCCTGGACAAGGACAACACGGTGATGGTGTCCAGCGTCTTTGCAGAGGACGAGCACGCCGGGGAGGTCTCCCGGTACCAGCTGGAAACCATGAATCAGTACGTCCAGAAGGTCAGCCTATGAGTGTTCCCGGCCCGGCCGGGGCCATCAAAAGCCGGCAGCCGTCCAACCACAAGCGGGCGCTCCGGACCGCAACCATTATCTCCACCTTCGGCGGCCTGTTGTTTGGCTACGACACCGGTGTGATCAATGGCGCGCTTCCCTATATGCAGGAAGACCTCGGGCTCACCCCTCTGACCGAGGGCCTGGTCACCTCCTCCCTCCTGTTTGGAGCAGCCTTCGGTGCACTGTTCGGCGGCCGCCTGGCCGACCGGAACGGCCGCCGAAAGATGATCATGGTCCTGGCGATGATCTTCCTCGTGGGAACGCTGGCCTGTACCTTCTCGCCGAGCACGGAAGTGATGATCGCAGCCCGGTTCGTCCTGGGACTGGCCGTGGGCGGCGCTTCCGTTACCGTCCCCGTCTACCTGGCCGAGGTTTCGCCGAGTGCGCGGCGTGGACGGATCGTCACGCAGAACGAACTGATGATCGTCACCGGGCAGTTGTTGGCCTTCATCTTCAACGCCTACCTGGGCAACACCTTCGGCGAAACCGGCGGGATTTGGCGCTGGATGCTGGTGATTGCCACCCTGCCCGCCATAGCACTGTGGATCGGCATGACCTTTATGCCGGAAAGCCCAAGGTGGCTCGCCTCGATGGGCAGCTTCGGTGAGACGCTCAGCGTCCTGCAGCGCATTCGGTCCGAGGAGGAAGCCCGGAAGGAGTTCGAAGAAGTCAAGGCCATGGCCGTGGAGGACTACAAGTCCAAGATGGGCTCGTGGAAGGACCTGGGTGTTCCCTGGCTGCGCCGGATCTTCGTCGTGGGAATCGGGCTTGCGGTGATCCAGCAAATCACCGGAGTCAATTCGATCATGTACTACGGAACCCAAATCCTTGCGCAGTCCGGCTTCGCCCGGGAGGCTGCGCTGACCGCCAATATTGCCAACGGCGTCATCTCCGTCCTCGCCACGTTCGTGGGGATATGGCTGCTCGGCAGGGTGGGCCGCCGTCGGATGCTTATCACAGGGCAGATAGGCACGACGACGGCGCTGCTGCTGATCGGCCTGTTCTCGCTGATCCTGCCAGAAGGCTCAGCCCGTGGTTTCGTGATCCTTTCCCTGACGGTGACGTTCCTTGCCTTCCAGCAGGGTGCCATCTCCCCGGTGACGTGGCTGATGCTCTCCGAGATCTTTCCGCTGAAGATCCGCGGGCTCGGGATGGGCGCCTCCGCCTTCGTCCTGTGGACCGTCAATTTCATGGTGGGCTTCGGATTTCCGCAGCTGCTGGCGGCGATCGGCCTGTCCAGCACCTTCTTTGTGTTCGCCGTGCTTGGAGTAGGAGCCATTGCCTTCGCCGCGAAGTTCGTCCCGGAAACCAAGGACAAGAGCCTTGAAGACGTGGAGCACTACTTCAAGAACGCCGCCGCTGTGAAGAATGAAGCAACTGCCGGCGTAGGAGCCTCCTAGCTCACCGCGTTACACGCCGACCACAGAAGCACCCTTGTCCTCCCGGACGAGGGTGCTTCCGTGCGTTGAGCGGGCGTTGTGAAATCGCTGCAAAAGCGATCATTTCCGCACTCCAAACCGCACATTACGTGTTTACATACTAATGTCAGGACAAAGTATTGACATGTGTGGTTCAAGTCACGATGATCGTACTAAGCACATTCCGGAAGCCGCACCGTGGCAGCCCGGAGCTGAAATCAAAGGAGATTCACGTGGCTCAATTTTCTTGGCGCAAGGCAACCCTGGTGGCAGCTATTGCGCCGATGCTGGCCCTGAGTGCATGCTCGAGCACCGGCGGCAGGACCGAAGAGGCAGGCGGCGCGGGCGGAGGGGGGCAAGTCGCCACAACAGAACGCATGAAGATCGCCCTCATCACCCACGCCGCTCCCGGTGACACCTTCTGGGACATCCTCCGCAAGGGTGCCGAAGAGGCCGCCGCCAAAGACAACGTTGAACTGCTGTACACATCCGACCCCGAGGGTGGACGCCAGGCACAGCTCATCCAGCAGGCCATCGACCAGAAAGTGGAAGGGATCGCCGTCACCCTCGCCAAGCCGGACGCACTCAAAGACGCCCTGAAGAAAGCTACTGACGCCGGCATCCCCGTCGTCAGCCTGAACTCTGGAGCGGACGTGTGGCAGCAGGTAGGCGCTTTCACCCACTTCGGATCCGACGAGAACCTCGCCGGTGCCGCTGTTGGCGACAAGCTCAACTCGCTGGGAGCAAAGCGCCCCATCTGCGTGATCATGGAACAAGGCAACGTGGCCCTGGATGCCCGCTGTGCCGGCGTCAAGTCCAAGATCCCGGCGACCGAGAACCTGTTCGTCCAGGGAACGGACATGACGCAGGTGTCCTCGACCGTCAGCGCGAAGCTCCAGGCCACTCCGGATGCAGATGCCATCATCGGCCTCGGAGCGCCCTTCACGCTGACCATCCACAAGGCAGTGGAAAGCCTGGGCCTGGCCGACAAGGTGAAGGTTGCGTCCTTTGACATGAACGGTGAACTGGCCCAGGCCATCATCGATGGCAAGGTTGCCTTCACTGTGGACCAGCAGCCGTGGCTCCAGGGCTATGGCGCCATCGACGCCCTGTGGCAGGTCAAGAGGGGCGGCATTCACGTAGGTGGCGGGCTCCCGGTCCTGACCGGCCCGTCGATCATTGATCAGGCCGCGGCTCCTGACGTTCTCAAGTTCGCCAAGGAAGGCATCCGCTAAGGATGACTGAGCCGGGTTCCGGGGCCTTGCGGCTCCGGAACCCGCCTAGCAGGAGAAACCCATGACACAGACACTCACCAAAACATCCACCGCCGTCACCGATGAACGCATCGGCAAACGCAACCCGCTCCAGAAGCTGCTCGCCCGCCCCGAGGTCGGCGCCCTGGTGGGCGCTATCGTCCTCTTCATCTTCTTTGCCTTGGTGTCCTCGACGTTCACCCAGCCCAATGCGCTGGCTACCATCCTGTACGGCAGTTCCACAATCGGGATCATGGCGGTAGGGGTGTCGCTGCTGATGATTGGCGGGGAGTTCGACCTTTCCACCGGTGTCGCCGTGATCTCCTCGGCACTGACGGCCTCGATGTTCAGCTGGTACTTCAGCACCAACGTCTGGGTGGGGGTCCTCCTGGCTCTGCTGGTGTCCCTGGCCATCGGCTACATCAACGGGTGGATCCTGATGAAGACGAAGCTGCCCAGCTTCATCGTCACCCTGGCTACCTTCCTGATGCTGACCGGCCTGAACCTGGGCCTGACCCGCATGATCGGCGGCGGTGTTTCGTCCCCCTCGATTTCGGACATGGACGGCTTCGCCTCCGCCCGCGCGGTGTTTGCGTCTTCAGTGCGGATCGGCGGGATAGATGTCCAGATCACGGTCTTCATCTGGATCGCCCTCGTCGCCGTCGCCACCTGGGTGCTGATGCGGACCAAGGTGGGGAACTGGATCTTCGCCGTCGGCGGAGACGAGAACGCGGCCCGTGCCGTGGGCGTTCCGGTCAAAGCAACCAAGATCGGACTGTTCATGGGTGTCGGTTTCTGCGGCTGGATCCTGGGCATGCACAACCTCTTCGCCTTCGACACCGTGCAGTCCGGTGAAGGCGTGGGCAACGAGTTCCTTTACATCATCGCCGCTGTGATCGGCGGATGCCTGCTCACCGGCGGCTACGGCTCAGCGATTGGTGGTGCGATTGGCGCCTTCATCTTCGGCATGGCCAACAAGGGCATCGTCTACGCCCAATGGAACCCGGACTGGTTCAAGTTCTTCCTCGGCCTGATGCTGTTGCTGGCCACCATCGTCAACCTCATCGTCAAGCGCCGCGCGGAACTGAAGTAAGGGGTCCAGAGATCATGAACGCACAAGAGATCAACCAGCAGACGCTGCTTCAGAACGAAAAAGATCCGTTGACGCACACCCCGGTGCACCTGCTTTCCCTGGACGGGGTCGGCAAGCATTACGGCAATATCGTGGCCCTCCGGGACGTCACCATGGCCGTGGACAACGGCCGCGTCACCTGCGTCCTGGGAGACAACGGCGCCGGCAAGTCCACACTGATCAAGATCATCGCGGGACTGCACCAGCACGACGCCGGGATGCTGAACATCATGGGGGAGGAACGGAAGTTCGGTTCACCCCGCGATGCCCTGGATGCCGGAATCGCCACCGTCTACCAGGACCTCGCCGTGGTTCCGCTGATGCCGATCTGGCGGAACTTCTTCCTCGGCTCGGAACTGACCAGCGGTTTTGGTCCTTTCAAGAGCATGGATGTCCAGAAGATGAAGGACATCACCAAAAAGGAACTGGCTGAAATGGGCATCGACCTCCGCGACGTGGAGCAGCCCATCGGCCAGCTCTCCGGCGGTGAGCGCCAGTGCGTGGCCATTGCACGCGCCGTCTACTTCGGCGCCAAGGTCCTGATCCTGGACGAGCCGACGGCGGCGCTTGGCGTGAAGCAGTCCGGTGTGGTCCTGCGCTACATCCTGCAGGCCAGGGACCGGGGACTTGGCGTCATCTTCATCACGCACAACCCGCACCATGCCTTCCCCGTGGGGGACCGGTTCCTGCTGCTCAAGCGCGGCAAGTCCATCGGTTACTACGACAAGCAGGACATCACCCTGGACGAGCTCACGGCCCAGATGGCCGGCGGCGCCGAACTTGCCGAACTCGCCCACGAACTTGAGCAGCTGGGCGGGCACAGCGATGTGGTCAAGGAAGTACAGGCCGAGGTGGCCGACGTCGCCCACACCACAGAGATGCCCAAGGAAGGGGCCGCACGGCACCTCTAGCAGGAGCGACGCGGTGCCCGCCGGACATGCGGACGGGCACCGCCGACCGGCATTGGCCCAATCGAACGAACAGCAGACAGGAAGTCAACATGCCGATCCGGGTGGGCGTCATCGGCGCCGGTGTCATGGGCGCAGACCACATCAAAAACCTTTCATCCGCAGTCAACGGCGCAGAAGTCACCTTCGTGGCAGACCTCGACGCCGCGCGTGCAGCGGCAGCCGCGCCGCCGGCGGCCCGGACTACCACCGATCCCTCGGAGCTGATCAACTCCAGTGAGGTGGACGCCGTCGTTATCGCTTCGCATGACTCCACCCATGCGGGACTGGTGCTGGAATGCTTCGAGGCCATGACACCGGTGCTGTGCGAGAAGCCCCTGGCCCCCACGCTCCTGGAGAGCCTTGAAGTGGTGGAGGCTGAGGCCGACATCCTTGCCGCGACCGGTGCCAGGCTGCTGTCCATGGGCTTCATGAGGCGTTTCGATCCCGGTTACACCGCCTTGCACGAATCCATCCGGCTCCGCAGCTACGGCGAACCGCTGATGGTCCACTGCACCAGCCGCACGGTCGAAGCGGGACCTGGCAGCAGCTCGGAATCGGCCATCACCAATTCGGCCATCCACGAGTTCGACATCATCCCGTGGCTGATGGGCACGCCCGTCACCGAAGTCTCATGGCAGGCGGGGCGCAGCTCCCGGCACAGTACCGGGGACCTGCAGGATCCCGCGCTGATGCTCCTGCGGACGGCCGATGGCGCCCTGGCCACCCTCGAGCTGTTCCTGAATGCGCAGTCCGGCTACACCACCAGGTGCGAGGTCGTGTCCGAGTACGGTTCGGCTGCCCTGCCGAAACCCGCAGCGCTGGTGGTCCACCACGAGGGGCAGCAGCGCTCGAGCACTCCCGCGGACTGGCGCCCGCGCTTCGCCGACGCCTACCGCCTCCAGCTCCAGGCCTGGATATCCGCCCTGGAACGCGGCGAATCGGCCCCGCTCGCCACCGGCGAGGACGGCCTGCGGGCCTCGCAGGTGGCCCAGGCCATGATCCGTTCGCTGCACAGCGACGGATCCTTCACGAAGGTGATCTACTGATGGCTGCTCCCGTCCTGCCGGCCCCACGCGTGCCGGATTCACAGGACGCCCCCTCACTGCGGTGGGGCATCATGGGCCCCGGCTGGATCGCCGAACGGTTCACGGAATCCGTGCAGGCCCATTCACGCCAGGTGATTGCCGCCGTCGGATCCCGCTCCCTGGAACGCTCCAAAGCGTTCGCCGACGCCCATGGCGTGCCTGCCGCGTATGGAAGCTACGAGGAGGTGGCTGCAGCTGCCGATATCGACATCGTTTACGTCAGCACCCCGCACAATGTCCACCACCATGCCGCCCTGCTGGCCCTCGAAGCAGGAAAACACGTTCTGATCGAAAAACCGGTCGGACTCAACGCCAGACAGGCGCGGGACATCGCCGCGCAGGCCAGGGCTGCCGGCGTCTTCGCGGCCGAAGCGATGTGGACCTTCTTCCTGCCGAAGTACGACGTCATTCGGCAGGTCCTCAACGGAGGAATGCTGGGGACCGTGACCACCGTGGTGGCGGAGTACGGGGAGTATTTCAACCGCACCCACCGGATCTTCGATCCAGAGCTGGCCGGGGGACCGCTGCTGGACCTCGGGACGTATCCCTTGGCACTTATTACCGAAGTCCTAGGCGCCCCGGACCGGATGCATGTCCTGGGCCAGCAGCACCAATCAGGGGTCAATGCCCAGCTTTCGGCCATCATGGGATTCCCGGGAGGGGGCAATGCAGTCATGAACACGCAACTGCATAACTTCACCCCCACGGCTGCCACAATTGTGGGCTCCCGGGCGACACTGGCCATCGACGGCCCGTTCAACATGCCCGGCAGCTTCCATGTGCGGTTCCCTGACGGCACACGGCTGCATTACAACGAGCCCGCGGGCGGGCACTTTGAGGGCCTGCACTACGAGGCCGCGGCCGTTGCGCGTTCCATCGCAGCCGGACAGCTGGAAAGCCCCCAGCGTCCGCTGGACTCCTCCATCCGAACCATGGAAGCAGCCGACGAAATCCGCCGGCAGCTCAGCATCACCTTCCCTGGCGAAGACAATTCGCCCTCCTGATCCCTTGTTGTACGCTCCATCGAAAGGACGAGCCATTGGCTTACATCTCCCAGCAAAGTGCGGTAGCACCCGTACCGGTACGCATCGGACTCATCGGCTCAGGCTGGATGGGTGCGTTCCATGCCGAGAGCGTTGCCCGCCGCGTCCCCGGTGCCGCCCTGGCGGCCATCGCGGACCCCAACATTGAGTCCGCGCAGAACCTGGCCCTGCAGCTGGGTACCGCCAAGGTGACGGCCAGTGCCGATGATATTTTCGCCGATCCGGAGATCGACGCCGTGGTCATCGCCAGCCCGGCCCGGTTCCATTCCCCACTCATTGCCCAGGCGGCCGCCGCCGGGAAGCACATCTTCTGCGAGAAACCGGCCGGCCAGTCCCTGGCAGAACTCGACGCCGCGCTCGCGGCTGTGGAGCAGGCGGGCGTGCACTTCCAGATCGGATTCAACCGCCGGTACGCCGATGACTTCCGGGCAGCGAAGGAAGACCTCGCCGCAGGAGTAGCAGGAACCCCGCAACTCCTGCGCTCGCTGACCCGCGATCCCGGGACCGGAAGCATCCCCAACGCCGCCAGGGTTCCGGCATGGACCATCTTCCTGGAAACGCTTATCCACGACTTCGATACCCTCAACTGGTTCAACGAGGGGGCTGAGCCCATCGAGGTGTACGCCGTGGCGGATGCCCTCGTGGAGCCATCCCTGCGCAACCAGGGATTCCTGGACACTGCAGTAGTAACCATCAGGTACAGCAACGGTGCCATCGCCGTAGCCGAGGCGAACTTCAGCGCACTTTACGGGTATGACGTCCGTGGCGAGGTGTTTGGCTCCAAAGGCATGGTACAGGCGGGCCGGACCACCGAAACGGAGGCCCGGCGCTACACCGCCGGGGGACTCTCGGCGGATACGCCACGCCTCAACGTCGAGCTGTTCCGCCAGGCCTACACGGACGAACTCGTGGACTTCGCCGCGGCCGTTCAGGCAAAGCGCGACGGCGGGTCCCCGCCGCCGTCGGACATCACCCTTACGCCCGGCGCCGCCGACGCCCGCCGCGCCCTGGCCATGGCACTTGCCTGTATCGAATCGGTGAAAAGCGGCGCTCCGGTTGCCGTGACCGAAAAGGCGGCCGTCTGATGCGGCTGGCGGTCTGCGCGGAAATGGTCTTCCTGGACCTTCCGTTCGAGACACGGGTGCGTCGGATCCACGAGGCGGGATTCGACGTGGAACTCTGGGACTCCCGGCACAGGGACATTCCCGCGCTGGCGGCCACCGGGGCCGTCTTCTCCTCCATGACCGGCTACACGTCCGGCAGCCTGGTGGACCCGGACACTGCCGATCACGTGGTCCAATCAGCCGAATCGCTGATCCCCACTGCCCTTGAGCTCGGAGTCAGCCGCATGGTGGTGCACCCTGCCGAACTCATCGACGGCAAGGCTGCCAGGCCCGTCTTCCGTTCCAGCGGGAGGATGTGGAGCACTGGTGCCAGGACCCTGGAGCGGCTTGGCAGGCTGGGCGAAAAGCACGGCCTGACGTTCTGCCTGGAAAACCTCAACACGGTGCTTGACCATCCCGGCATCCCGCTGGCCCGCGCCAAGGACACCCTGGCGCTCGTGGAGGCGGCCGGGCACCCCAACGTCAAGCTCATGCTGGACCTTTACCACGCGCAGCTGGGGGAGGGGAACCTCATTGAGCTGGTCCGCACTGCGCTGCCGCATATCGGCGAAGTCCAGGTGGCGGATGTTCCCGGACGCTGCGAGCCAGGCACCGGGGAAATTAATTACGCAGCTGTGGCCCGTGCCCTCGCTGAGGCCGGCTATCAGGGCACCGTGGGCATGGAGGCCTGGGCGAAGGATGACAGCAACGCAGCCCTCGACGCCTTCCGGACCGCCTTTACCGTCTATGCAGAGGAAAAAGCATGAAAAACGTAACGCTTGGACTGGTCGGAGTGGGCCGGATCGGCGTGATGCATGCCAACAACATCGCGGCCCTCAACAGCGTTTTGAATCCGGAGGGGATCAACGTGAGTCTCCGGCTGACGGACGTGGCTGAAGAGCATGCCCGGCGAGTAGCCGCGGGCCTGGAGGCGGAGTATCTGCCCTCGGTTGACGGACTGCTGGCCTCGGGAGTGGACGGCCTGGTGGTGGCCACCGGCACCGCCACCCATCCCGAACTGATCAAGGCGGGAGTGGACGCCGGCATCCCGGTTTTTTGCGAGAAACCCGTGGCTATGAACGTTGCGGACGCCCTGCCGGTGCTGGACTACATCCGCGATAAGAATGGCATTGTGCAGGTTGGCCACCAGCGCCGGTTCGACGCCGGCTACCTGAAAGCCAGGAGGGCTTACCGGGCCGGCGAGCTGGGATGGATCCACTCCTTGCGTGCGGTGACCTGCGACATGGCCCCGCCTCCCGTGGAGTTCCTTGCAACCTCAGGCGGGCTCTTCCGCGACTGCTCGGTCCACGACTTCGACATCCTGCGCTGGCTGACCGGCCGCGAAATCGTTGAGGTCTACGCCAAAGGCTCGAACAACGGCGACCCGGCCATCGCCGAAGTCGGGGACGTGGACACCGCCCTGGCCCTGGTCACGTTCGACGACGGCACGGTGGGGACAGTGTCAGCCACCCGCTACAACGGGGCAGGCCATGATGTCCGGCTGGAAATCCAGGGCTCCCGCCGCTCGCTCATGGTGGGGCTGGACGATAAAACGGCGATGGTGTCAGCCGAACCCGGCGTCACTTTCCCTTCGGGCGGGCCGCACAGGACCTTTGCCGAGCGCTTCGACCAGGCGTACCGTTCCGAGATGGCCGCTTTCGTAGAGCTTGTCCTGGGCCAGCGGGACAACCCGTGCACCCCCGAGGACGCTGTGGCCGCCTCCCGGGTGGCCGATGCCGCCCAGGAGTCCCTGGCCAGCGGCCTTCCGGTGCGGGTGGCAGGAGCGGTGGCCAACCACCTGTCCTGAGCCGCACCGAACCCGTTCAGTACACCGCGTGCAGCTTGGGGAGCGCGTCAACCAGGGAGCCAGTTCAGGGATCTCCTGCGCTGCTCCCATCACGCTGGTGGGGGTGGCCGTCGTGGCCTTCGCTGCCGCCGCCGCCAAGCGGAGCAGCGCCGGGCCGCGTCCGGAGGCTGAAGTGCCAGCGGACCGCAAGGACGCCCTGCAGGTGTGAGTTTTTGTCCAGATATGCAGGGCTGGAGGCCGGCAGATTCATATGGTGGTTGCAACGTTCTGATTGATGGAGCGTTTGATGCCGAAGTTGTTTCCTGTCCATGTTCGTGATGATTTTCTTGATTTGGTGTGCTCCGGCGCGTCCGTCAGTGAGGCTGCACGGCGTGTCGGAGCCTCGCGCGGGACCGGGAAGAAGTGGTGGGCCGAGTCTGGTCAGATGACGCTGAGCATCTCGGCCCATGGCGGCCTGGCAGATCCTGCCCCGTCCGTGGAGGTCTCCTGCGGGCGGGCACTAAGCGAAGCCGAGAGGGGGATGATCCAGATGGGCCGGCAAGCCGGGATGAGCTACGCGAAGATCGGTGCGGCCATCGGACGGGACAAGTCCGTCATCTGGCGGGAGGTCAACCGCAACTGTGACGCCGAGGGCAGGTACAACGCTAAAGTCGCGCACACCAGAGCCCATCAGGCACGCCGCCGGCCCAAGCCCTTCAAGCTCATCGAGGACGAGGATTTGTGCCGGCTGATCGCGGTGTGGATGGACGATGGGTGGAGTCCGAAGCTGATCTCGTCGATGCTGGCGTTTTACTTTGCCGGTGACCAGACTATGCAGGTGAGCCACGAGACGATCTACCAGGCCCTGTATGTCCAAACCCGCGGAAGCCTGCGGAAAGACCTGGCCGAAAACCTCAGCCTGAAACGTAAACAACGCATCCCCCACACCGCCGACCGGCTCAAGAGCAGCCCCTACAAGGAGGCGTTCAAGATCAGCGAACGCCCCGCCGAGGTCCAGGACCGGGCGGTCCCCGGGCACTGGGAAGGTGACTTGATCATCGGTTCTGACGGGACCGCGATCGGCACTCTCGTGGAGCGCTCAACCCGGTTCACGATCCTGCTGCACCTGCCCGGGGACCATACCGCCGAAACCGTCGCCGCCGCGATGATCCGGGAAATGGCGAACCTCCCGGAGCACCTGCGCCGCTCGATCACCTGGGACCGCGGCACAGAACTCGCCGGCTACGCGAAGATCCAGACCGCGCTGGAAACCACGCTCTATTTCTGCGACCCGCACTCGCCCTGGCAGCGCGGCACCAATGAAAACACCAACCGGCTCCTGCGGTTCTGGTTCGAAAAAGGCTCCGACCTCTCGGCCCATACCCCTGAGGACCTCAACCGCATCGCGGCAAAGCTCAACCGCCGCCCCCGACCGACCCTCAACCTCGATACCCCAGCCAACCGGCTAAACCAGCTGCTGCAAGCGGCCTAACCACCCCGCGTTGCTCCCACCACTTGACATTGCCGCCCTTGAACCCTGCATACCTGGACAAAAAATCCAGCTGGATCGCGGGATGTGCGGGCGCTTAGGCGCCGAACGGGAGCCGCGGGTCGATGTCCTGGCCATCCCAGGTCTGGCGCACCCAGCCGTGGTGGGGGTCGTCGCTGATGAGCCATTCGCGCACGGGCCCGGGGCCTGCCATGACGTTGAGGTAGTAGAGGTCGTATCCCGGCGCAGCCATTGCGGGACCGTGCCAGCCGTACGGCACCAGGACAACGTCACCGGTGCGGACCTCCGCCGAGACGTCGATGGGGCGCTCGTCCGAGGCGTAGACGCGCTGGTAGCCGATTGCGTCCGCATCCGCCGGCGCCGCTGACCCATTGGCCACCCGCGTCTCAAAGTAGTAGATCTCCTCGAGGTGCGTCTCGCCGTCCTTCTCCTCATCGTGCTTGTGCGGGGGATAGGAGGACCAGTTGCCTGCGGGAGTGAGGACCTCGCAGACAATGAACCGGTCGGCCTCGAGTGCGGCCGGTGTGCCGAAGTTGTGGACCTGGCGGGAGCAGTTGCCCGCACCGCGCAGCTCAACCGGGGTTTCGGCGGCGGTTACCAGCCGGGTGGGGTACGCGTCCCTTGCCGGGGCCGTGGCAACCGCTACCCTCCCGCCGTCGGCCGAGGTGATGCTTACGGCGCGTCCGGTGCCCGAGTACAGAACGTCGCTGGGGCCGTGGAACACGGAGTCGCGGCCGCCCAGCCGGTATTCGGTGCCGTCGACCGTAACCGTGAAGGATCCGTTGAGGGGCACCACGATGCGTTCCTCACCTGCGGCGGGAAGGACGATGTCGTCCCCGGCGGCGAGCGTGGCCACCTTCAGTCCGGTATGTGCCCAGCCGTCCACGGACAGGGAGGAGTCCGAAGTTCCGATGGAAACGTCCCACTTGCCGTCGGTGGCGGTGCCCAGGGGATAGACCCAGTTGGTCATGGAGTGTAGCTCCTTGCGTCAGCGCTGTACGAGTGTCATTTCAAAACTGTAGGAATCCCCGCGGTACACGTGGTGTCCGGTTTCCACGCGCCGGCCCGTGTCATCAGTGGCAGTACGCTCCATGGTGACCAGCGCGGACCCGGGTGCGGTCTCGAGGAGTGAGGCCTGGTAGTCGTTGGCCACCACGGCGCCGATCCGCTGGTTGGCGAGGCGGAAGTTCACACCGCCGCTGCGCAGGATGGCGTAGAGGCCCTCAGCAGACAGTGCGGCTTCATCCATTTCGGCTATGTCGTCCCGGACCCAGTTCTCCATGAGTGCCAGCGGCTTGCCCCCCACTTTGCGCAGGCGGGTGAAGTGGTAGACCTTGGAACCGGCTGGCAGCTGGAGGGTTGCCAGCGTGGCGTCGTCGGCCTCCACATGGGCGAAGCTCAGGACGTCGGTGGTGGGCTTCTTGCCATTGTTGGTGAGGTCGTCGTAAAGACTGGAGAGCTCAAGCGGGCGGCGCACCTGGCTTGAAACCACCTGGGTTCCGACGCCGCGCTTGCGCACCAGCAGCCCGGACCTGACCAGTTCGTCCATGGCCTTGCGCATCGTGGGACGGGAGAGGTTCAGCTGGGCCGCGAGGTCGATTTCGTTGTCAAGTCGGCTGCCGGGCTCCAGGACGCCGCTGAAGATCGCGGCTTCGATCCCCTGCACCACCTGGTGGTAGAGCGGGACGGGGGAGGAGCGGTCGATGCTGAGACCCAGGTTGTGCGCCACGGTACTTCCCTCATGTTCCTTGTTGCGGGACGTCTTCGCCCGGGTGGGGCGCGAACGGCCGCCTTGCCGCTATATGTTCGCTTGATAGGACATACTTTTTTGCTGCTTCGATCCTAGCAGTCGTGCCATCCGGGTCAAGGGGAGCGCCGGAAGCAGCGCAGGGCGTCCGGCATTGCAATAGGTTTGGACGGTGAACCTTTCCGGAAACGTGGGCCCCCACCCGCACAACCTCGAAGTGCAGGACCTGGACAGCTTCGACCGGCTGGTCGGCGCCGGCGCGGTGGACATGCGCGGCTGGCACGCGCAGTCCCTGGACTTGCGGGGGAGGACCGATGCCCTGCAGCGCCTCCACGTGGAGGGCGCCATCTTCCTCGGCTGCACGTTCGACGACGGCGTGGAGGACCTGCTGCGGCGAAGGGGAGCGCTGATCTTTCCGCGGCTGGAGACTGTGCCGTTCAACCCCTACCGGGCGGCCTTGTATTCGCCCGGGGAACTTTACGCCGGACTGCCCGGCGCCCCGTACGAAGCCCTTCCGGACGCGCGTATCTACCAATGGAGCATCCAGCCAGGCCTGCGGCACCGGCTGGATGCAACCCTGGCCTCGGCGCTGCATGACCACGCCATCGGCGATGCCCTGGGCGACGCCATCCGGTCAGGCCCGTTCCAGGGCCGGACCATGGTGGGTGTCATGGGCGGACATGCCGCGCAGCGCGGCAGCAGCGGCTTTGCCCAGGCTGCCCAGCTGGGCAGGCTCCTCGCGCGGGACGGACACGTAGTGGCCACCGGAGGGGGACCGGGGGCCATGGAGGCGGCCAACCTCGGTGCCTACCTCAGCGAAGCGGACGACGACGGCCTGCAGGCTGCGCTGGACCTGCTCGCCTCCGTCCCCGGGTTCCGTCCCTCGGTGTCGGCGTGGGCGCGGGCGGCTGCCGCCGTCGTCGAACGCTTTCCGGGCGGGAGGCCGTCGCTCGGCATCCCCACCTGGTTCTATGGGCATGAGCCGCCCAACTACTTCGCCACGCACATCGCAAAATACTTCGCCAACGCCATCCGGGAAGCGATCCTCCTGGAGCTGTGCACAGGAGGGATCGTGTTCCTGCCCGGCGCCGCCGGCACCGTTCAGGAGATCTTCCAGGATGCGTGCGAAAACTACTACGGCGCGCGGGAAAAGGTGACGCCCATGGTGCTGGTGGGCCGGCACCACTGGGAGCGCCAGTACCCTGCGTGGCCCATGCTCCAGAGCCTGGCGGCCGGCCGTTCGATGGAGGACCGGATTTTCCTGGTGGACACGGTCCAGGAGGCGGTAGAGGTACTGCGGCTGTCCCCTTAGTACCTGGAGCAGCCGCCGGTCAGAGATCCTTCCGGCACTGCGCCTTGCTGAGCTCATAGAGCCCGTTGAGGTCCCCGGCAGAGAGCCCCTCGGGGGTGCCGATTTCGGGATACATCAGTTGGGTGGGGTCATCCACGTGGTCGAGGCCCATCACGTGGCTGAGCTCGTGCAGGATCACGGCCCGCGCATACAGGTGGCCGTCCGGGTTGAGCAGTTCGTCGGCAATCTGCGGTGCGTCCAGGTCCAGGCCGCCCGTGACGAAGGCCCTGGGGCCGTCGTCGTAACTGAAATGGGTGCTGCCCCCGGTTCCGATCACCTTGCCTTTGAGCTGCGGCGCAACGTCCGGCGTTGTCCAGGCGATGAGCAGCGGAGCCCAGCGCTCGCCGTAGGCCTCGGGCTGGTAGGGCGGACGCTGCGGGGACGGCTGCTCTGCGGTGGTGCCGTCGTAGATGAACCGGATACCGGTGGCGGCCGAGATGGTGGCGATGGATTCCGTGACCAGCTGCTGCGAGCCTGCCGGCGCGAGATCGTCATTAATGACATAGTGCAGCGGCCTGCAGGGGGAGTAGCCAACCGGGCTGCCGTCCCCGTTGACGGCCAGGAAGCGGTAGGAATCGCTGCCCAGTGGCGGAGGATTGGCGGCGGACAGGGGAACGTCCGACTCCTCCAGTCCCGGGGGCGGCGCGCCCATCCGGCCTTCGGCCCGCGGCGGCTGGCCGGCTTCCCCGGAAGGGCCCGCGTCCTGCTGCCCGGCGGACTGTCCGTTTCCGGGGCCGATCCGGACATCCAGCAGTTCTTTGAAGCGCGGGTCATTCAGTGCCAGCGCTGCTCCGAACACGGCGCCCGCGGTGAGTGCCGCGGTTAGCAGCAGTTCCAGGCCCCGGCGCACGCCCAGGCGGGCTTTGGTCCCTGCATGGCGTGACGCTGCGCGGCGCGGCGGCCGGGCCTCCACTAGGCCACGACGGTGCCGAAGGCCAGCCCCAGCAGGTAGGTGATGGCCGCCGCGCCCAGCCCGATGGCCAGCTGGCGGAGTCCACGCGTCAGGGGCGATGTGCCGGAAAGCAGGCCCACCGTGGCGCCGGTGACCAGGAGGGCGAGGCCCACCAGGAGGCCGGCGGCCACCAGGGCGGCGACGCCGGTGAGGCCAAAGAGGAACGGCAGGATGGGCACGATGGCGCCGGAGGCGAAGAAACAGAAGCTGGATAGTGCCGCGCCCCAGGCGGTCCCCACGGCCTCGTGCTGGTCCTCGATATCCGGCAGTTCCGGTTGCAGCGACAGGCTGGGATCGCAGTCGCAGGGCAGCAGGCCCATGCGTTCAGCCACGCGGTGCTCGGCTGCCTCCTGCGTCATGCCCCGGGCCAGGTACACCAGCAGCAGTTCGTTGTGCTCAAGGTCCAGCTTGGGAGCCGCCACCAGGGTGACCTGGGTGGGGCGTGTTGCCGCGAGCAGTTCCCGCTGGGAACGGACGGAGATGAACTCGCCGGCGCCCATGGACATCGCACCGGCCAGCAGTCCGGCGATTCCGCTGAGCAGCACCACGCTGCTGGCAACGCCGGAGGCCGCCATGCCCATGACCAGGGAAAGGTTGCTGACCAGGCCGTCATTGGCGCCGAACACAGCGGCGCGGAAGGTGCCCGCCAGGCGGTTGCGCCCCCGGGTTGCCAGCCCCCGAACCACTTCCTCATGGATCTGCTCGTCCGCTGCCATCGCATCCGTGGCGTTCGGGTCCTTGGCATACGGGGAGCGGCCTTCCGCACGCTGGGCCAGGGCAAGCACAAACACCGACCCGAAGTGGCGGGCCAGGAAGCCCAGCATGCGGCTCCGCAGGGATGGCCGCCGGGGCTTGCCCGCACGGTCACCCAGCAGGCCCAGCCAGTGTGCTTCATGACGGCCTTCGGCTTCGGCCAGGGCCAGGAGGATGTCGCGCTCTTCGCCCTGGCGGTTCTGTGCCAGGTCCCGATAGACGGCGGCTTCGGCCCGTTCGTCAGCCAGGTACTGCCGCCACCGCTTGACGTCCGACGGCGAAGGCTGGGCCTGGTGCGCGTGCTCGGCCGGTTCCCGGGCCGGGGAAGGTTGCGACGCTTGCGGCGTGGGCGGGCGGTTGGACTCGGCGTGCTGAGACACGGAAACTCCTGGGCTGGATGGGGCATGGTGCGGCCCCATTGCAGAGCAAGCTTACTGCGAAAATCTGCGGATTTTTGGCAGGTATTCCTGCCTTGGGTATTTCGGCTTGCCTTAATCAGAGTGGTATCCCCAGGTCCCCTGACGCGCTATTGACCACCCTGCGGCGCGGTGCTGTGATGAAGGTGTGGCGCGGCCAGCGCCCTCACTGAAAGAGCACGTCAGGCGAACAAACGGAGGTTCAATCATGAGCACCACCGGACAGCACCCGGACATGCCGCACCTGGATGCCGTAGAGGCGGATCCCGCCTATGACTACGCCGAGGATGCACCGGTAGTTGAGGACGACTGGGATACCGAGGACGACCTTCTGGACGAGGAGGAGCCGGTGGTCCAGGTGCCTCCCGTCGTGGTCGACGCCGAGGACCGTGTGGTCCCGCTGGATGACCCTGATGAGGTCCGCGAAACCGACTAGCGAACCCGGGCAGGACATAACGACGGCGGCACCCCGCCTTCGCCGGAAAGCGAAGGTGGGGTGCCGCCGTCGTGCGCCTCTGTTGCTGTTGTCCTGGCCTGCCGGGGCGATGCCCGTGCCCCGCTTCCAGATGCCCGGGGCCGTGGGCCACGCGTGCAATGAGGCGTCACAGAAGGGGCAGGCCATTAGTATTGCTCCAAAGTGGAGCCGGGCTGCCGGCCATGAAAGGTTCGTAGATGAAGGCACTGCCAGTTGAGCCGAGCAACGTTCCGGTGGCCATCGGTTCGAGGATCCGGGCCGCCCGGCAGTCGCAGCGGTTGACCATTGAGCAGGTTGCTGACGCGACGGGGCTGACCAAGGGATTCCTCAGCAGGGTGGAGCGGGACCTTACGTCCCCGTCCGTGGCGTCCCTGGTCACGCTGTGCCAGGTTCTCTCGGTCTCCATCGGCGACCTCTTCGCGGCACCCGAAACGCACCTGACCAAGCGCAATGACGGGCCGCGGATTTCGCTGGGCGGCCAGGGGATCGTGGAACGGCTCCTCACGGCGCGTTCGGAACGGCGCGTCCAGATCATCCAAGCCTGCATCGAACCATACGGCCGCGGGGAATCCGAGCTCTACGCCGTGGACTGCGACGTTGACGTCCTCCATGTGATCAAAGGCAACATCCGGCTGATCCTCACCAACGAGGAATACGACCTCAGCGCCGGGGACACCGTCACCTTCCCGGGCCGGGAGCCGCACACGTGGATCAACCCCACCGACAAGCCCGTAGAGGTTCTCTGGGTCCTGGTTCCGGCCGCAAGCCGCTAGCCGCCTTTTGGTCCGCCGCGTGCGTTCCGTCCCGGTTACTTACGGCGGCACGTTGTGCGGACGCCCGTTCTGTGGGAAGCCGGCCCACCCAAGGGCTGTTGGCCAGCAGTAACTGGGCTGGAGTGCACGCTATTCACTGGGCCGTACCGTAGCGGGCCGCCAGCACGGCCTTAATTTCCGCCAGGACCTGATTTGGGCTGAACCACACGTGCTCCGGCATGTAGCGCAGGACGGCATACCCGTTGACGGCCGAGGTGTTGTTGCGGTTCCGGTCCCGGAGCATATCCTCCCGTTTGGAGTGGAACGCGTAGCCGTCAATCTCCACGATGAGGAAGCCGTTGAGGAGGAAGTCCACCCGGCCGATCCCGGGCAGGAAGACCTGCGCCTCGTATCTGATCCCGTTGCTCCGGAACAGGTGCTGCGCATCGACTTCAACAATGGATTCGGCCCGCAGGTCGAGTTCCCGAAGTGCCCGGAGTGCTGTTCCGGAGCGGTCTGCCCGCAGTTCGCGGGCCAGCAGTTCCGGGGATACACCGTGCAGGCGGATTGCCGACGTCGCCATCGCGGTGGACGCCGGCGGCGGGAGGCATCCCAACGCATGCAGGGCTACATCTTCCACTGCGGCTACCGGCACGAACGGATGCCCCTCGAACCTGACTGTGCGATGGCGGACAAAGCCGCTGCCGTGGCCATGGTTGCAGGCCAGGTGGAGCCTTGAAGGTGACTGCCTCAGCCAGAGCCCATAGTGGGCGGCGGCTCTGGCGCAGCTGAGCCGGCCGTTGTGCCGAATTGCCGACTGGTAGTCCTCGTCGCAGCCCGGCAGGACAAAAATCCCGCGCCTGGGCTGGTTGGCTCCGGACTTCCTGAGCCGCAGCAAGTCCCGGCGCGAGAACCCGGCATGGAGGAGTTGGGCGGATCGCGCAACTCCGCCGGCCTTTTGCAGATACTCGAGAATGTCCACATCGCCATCTGATCGCCGCAGCTGCCGCAGGGGAACCGAGTGCCTGCCCTATGTGGAGACTTCTTCCTGGCTGTGGTGTGCGTTCCTTCCCAGTTACCTGCCCTTCACCGAGTCCGCCGTGACGATGAGGGCCGGAATTCTGGGACTGAGGTGGGAGGGCTCGGGTCGGCGGCGGAAGTAACCGGGGAGGATCGCGCAGGCATGGACGAACCAGGTACCTGGAACAGCTTGACTGGTAAACGGATGGTGCACACCGAGAAACAAGATGTATGATGGCAGTCACATCAGTCCCTCAACTCCTTGAAGGAGAGGCCCCCTTGGAAGACCTGCGCATCGAAGCCAACGGCAACCTTGGCCCCATCGATTCATCCCGCATTCCCCGGTACGCGGGAGCTGCCACCTATGCCCGCCTTCCGCGCCTGGACCAGGTGGCCAAGGCCGACGTTACGGTGGTGGGCGTCCCCTTCGATTCCGGTGTCTCCTACCGCCCGGGGGCCCGCTTCGGCGCCAACCATGTCCGCGAGGCCAGCCGGCTGCTGCGCCCGTACAACCCGGCGTGGGACGTCAGCCCGTTCGAAAACATCCAGGTGGCCGACGCCGGGGACATGGCCGTCAACCCGTTCAACATCAACGAGGCCATCGAAACCATCCAGCAGAACGCCCTGGACCTGACGGCAGGCGGCAGCAAGCTGGTGACCCTGGGCGGTGACCATACCATCGCCCTGCCGCTCCTTCGCGCCGCCGCCGAGCGGGCCGGAGAGCCCATCGCCATGCTCCACTTCGATGCGCACCTGGACACCTGGGACACCTACTTCGGCGCCGAGTACACCCACGGCACCCCGTTCCGCCGCGCCGTCGAGGAAGGCATCCTGGACACGGAAGCCATCAGCCACATCGGCATCCGCGGACCGCTCTACGGCAAAAAGGACCTCGACGACGACCATCGCTTCGGGTTTGGCATCGTCACGTCCGCTGACGTCTACTACCAGGGCGTCCTGGAAACCGTGGCCAAGGTCCGCGACCGGATCGGCAACCGCCCGTTGTACATTTCCGTAGACATCGACGTCCTGGACCCCGCCCACGCCCCGGGCACCGGCACCCCCGAGGCCGGCGGCATTACCAGCCGCGAGCTGCTGGAAATTATCCGCGGCTTCCGCGGCATGAACCTGGTGGGAGCGGACGTGGTGGAGGTTGCCCCCGCCTATGACCACGCCGAAATCACCGGCGTCGCCGCCAGCCACGTCGCCTACGAACTGGTCACGCTAATGGCTGACAACGCCGTAGCGGGGGACCGCTTCGGAGCAGCCACCGGATACGCCGCCCAGGCGCTCGGCCAGGAAGCCCGCCGCCCGGCAGGTTTCGCTCCGGCAGGCAAGGAATAAGCGGATGGGTGACGCCACTGCGGGTGCGGCCGCCGTGCCCGCAACAAACAGTTCGGGCGTGCGCAACGGCGGGGACCTCGTCGTCGAAACCCTTGAGGCGCTGGGTGCCAAGACCGTCTTTGGCATCCCGGGCCAGCACGCCCTGGGCCTCTTTGATGCGATGGGCCGCGGGAACCTGCAGTTCATCTCCTCCCGGGTGGAAAACAACAGCGCTTTCGCCGCGGACGGGTATTCCCGCGCGACGGGCGAAGTGGGAGTCCTGTTCCTGTCCACCGGACCCGGCGCACTGACGTCACTGGCTGGGCTGCAGGAAGCCTACGCCACCGGAGTGCCCATGGTAGTGGTGGCCAGCCAGATCCCGCTCGAGGGGCTCGGCGCGCGGCGCAAGGGCATGCTGCACCAGCTTGACGACCAAAAGGCGTCGGCGGCCAACGTCACCAAGAGCCAGCGGCTGATCCAGCACGCGTCCGGCATCCCGTCCGCCATCCAGGACGCCTGGACCGAGGCGATTTCCTCGCCCCAGGGTCCCGTCTGGCTGGAGATCCCGCAAAACGTCCTGCTTGATCCCATCATGGTGCCCCCGGTGGAGGATGCGCTTGCGGAGGCGGCTGACAACCCGCCCCGGGTGGAGCTGGTCCGGGAGGCGGTGAAATGGCTTCAGTCCGCGGAACGTCCGGCCATCATCGCCGGCGGCGGCACACGGCGGGGCCGGGCCGAGAAGTCCCTCCTCTCGATTGCCGAGAAGCTCCGCGCACCCGTGATCTGCACTCCGGGCGGAAACGGCGCCTTCCCCTGGAACCATGAGCTTTCGCTGCAGTCCTGGATCGAGGACCGCTACATGACCGATCTCCTGGAGGACGCGGACGTCCTGGTAGTGATCGGCTCGTCCCTGGGCGAGGTCACCTCCAACTACTTCACGTTCGAGCCCCGCGGCCGGATCATCCAGATCGATGCCGAACCCAGGGTCCTGGAGTCCAACCGGCCCGGGCTGGGCATCCGGGCGGATGCAGGCCAGGCGCTCGCGGCCCTCAATGAAGCCCTGGGGGCTGGGGCTGGCGGGACCGCGCCCAGCTGGCACGGCACGTCGCCGGAAAACCTGGTGAGCGAATCCCTGGCGAAGGTCCGCGCGCGGCTGGAATCGCAGGACCTGGCCAAGGAACTGAAGTTCATGGCGGACATCCGCGAGGCGGTGCCGGCGGACATGCAGACCTTCTGGGACATGACCATTGCGGCCTACTGGGGCTGGAGCTGCTGGGACGCCCGCGAGGGCCAGTTCCATTCAGCCCAGGGAGCCGGCGGGCTGGGCTTCGGCTTCCCCGCGGCCATCGGCGCGGCCGTGGGGCTCGAAACGGTGGGCAGGCCCGCTGGCTCTGCCCGAGTACTGGCAGTATCCGGCGACGGATCCTCGATGTATTCGATCTCTGAACTCGCCACGGCGAAGCAGCACAACGTTCCGGTCACCTGGCTGATTGTGGACGACGGCGGCTACGGCATCCTTCGTGAATACATGGTGGGCGCCTTCGGTAAAGCCACAGCCACGGAGCTGGCCCGCCCGGACTTCGTCAAGCTTGCCGAGGCGTTCGGCGTGCCTGCCGTCAAGGTGGCGCCGGCGGATGTGGGGGACGCGCTAAAGGCGGGGTTCGCTGCGGACGGGCCAAACGTCGTCGTGGTGGAAACCCTGCTGAAGATGTTTGCCCCCACGCACCTGGCGGACTGACCAGCACCTCCTCCTGACCTTGGTCCCCCTGAGGCCCCGGCTCGCACAGAGCTGGGGCCTTGTCGCGTTCAGCCCCTCAAGCGGTTAGTTTCCCAAAGCAACAACTTTGGGGATATAGTTGCTTCAGGCAAACAACTGAGGAGTCGATCGACCATGGCAGTAGCGCCGGATACGGCAGCCGACCTTGTGTACCAGATCTTCGACCTCCAGCGCGCGGTGCGGTGTATCGCCACCGCCAGCGTGCGCGGGCAGGACACCGGGGTGGCGCTGCAGGGCGTACTGCGCTTCGTGGGCGAAGGAGAGACCCGGGCCACGCGCCTGGCCGAGCGGCTGGGCGTCAGCGCGCCGGTGCTCAGCCGGCACATCGCCGACCTAGAGGAGCATGGGCTGGTGATCCGCAGGCAGGACCCCGACGACGGCCGGGCCCAGCTGGTTGCCCTGACGCCCCTGGGAGCGGAAAAACTCCGCAGCATCGAACACCAGCGGACGGCAGTCCTGCAGGACTACCTGCGCGACTGGACCGAGGAAGACGCCGGCACTACGGCCAGAATCCTGCACAAGCTCACCGAATCACTCAAACAATCAGCCCGGGCAACGGCGGCCGGCACCATCACAACCACCGCTTAGGAGCAGACCCATGGCAAGACCAGCCGCCCCCGCCACATTGGCCAGCGCACCCCCAAGCACTCCGCCCGAGATGTCCCACCGCCAGATCATGGAAGCCCTCACCGGGCTCCTCGCCGCCTTCTTCACGGCGATCCTCAGCAGCACCATCGTGGCCAACGCACTGCCCACCATCATGTCCGACCTGCACGGCACCCAGACCGACTTCGCCTGGGTCATCACCGCCGCGCTGCTGGCCAACGCCGCCACCACCCCCATCTGGGGCAAACTCGCCGACCTCTTTAACAAGAAGGTCCTGGTCCAGCTCAGCATCATCATCTTCGTGGCCGGCTCCGTCATGGCGGGCCTGTCCGAAACCATCCCGCTGCTGCTCGGCGCCCGCGTGATCCAGGGCGTGGCCATGGGCGGACTCACGGCACTGTCGCAAGCCATCATCGGCACCATGATCCCGCCGCGCAACCGCGGGAAGTACTCCGGCTACATGGGCGCGGTCATGGCAGTGGGCACCGCCGGCGGGCCGCTGCTGGGCGGCTTCATCGTGGACAGCCCGCTCGGCTGGCGCTGGACCTTCTTCGTCTGCGTGCCGCTCGCCGTCGTCGCCCTCATCCTGCTGCAGGTCACCCTCAAAATCAGCCACATAAGGCGGCCTGCCAAGATCGACTGGCTGGGTTCCATCCTGCTGACCTCCGGCGTGAGCCTGCTGCTGATCTGGGTCTCCTTCGCCGGCAACCCCGCCTACTATGACTGGGTCTCCTGGCAGTCCGCCGTCATGGTGGGCGGCGGAATCCTCCTGCTGGCCCTGCTGGTGCTGGTGGAATCCAAGGTGGAGCAGCCCATCATCCCGCTCAAGATCATCTCCGAACGCACTACGGCGCTGGCCATTCTCGCCTCCGTGGCCGTGGGCGTGGCAATGTTCGGGTCCTCCACCTTCCTGGGCCAGTACTTCCAGGTGGCACGCGGCGCCAGCCCCACGGAGGCCGGGCTCCTGACCCTGCCGATGATCGCCGGAAACCTGGTCGGTTCAGTGGCATCCGGGCAACTGATCAGCCGGACGGGCAAGTGGAAGGGCTACCTGATCGCCGGTTCCATCCTGCTGATCGGCGGGCTGGGACTGTCCGGAACCCTGGACCACACCACCGAGCTCTGGCATGCAGGGGTCTTCACCGCAGTGCTGGGCCTCGGCCTGGGCATGCTGATGCAGAACCTCGTGCTGGCCGTGCAGAACACCGTCCGGGCATCGGACATTGGGACGGCGAGTGCCTCGGTTGCGTTCTTCCGGTCCGTGGGCGGCGCCATCGGCGTCTCCGTCCTGGGCGCCATCCTGGCCAACCGCGTCAGCGAGCTGGCCACACAGGGCCTGGCAGCCGCAGGGATCCCCGTTGATGGAGGCACGGCCGGAGCCAGCATGGACCTGGCGCACATGCCGGAACCCGTCCGCGACATCATGCGGGCCGCCTACGGTGACGCCACCGCGGAGGTGTTCCTGATCTCCGCTGTCGTGGCCGTCGTGGCGCTGGTGTCCGTACTGTTCATCAAGGAGAAGCCCCTCCGGCGCACGGTGGACATCCAGCCGGGGGCCGAGGATAAGGGTGCGACGGCGGAGCTCGCCCCGGCAGGCAGGTGACCCTGAGGGGTAATCCCCACGGATGATCTTTCCTCAGTGTGTTTCACCAGGGGGAGGAGTTTCGTAGAGTGGGAAAGCTGAGGATGTCGGCCCCGGCTGCTACTACTTAAGCCTCCTGCTTTTGCGAACCATCATCGAACTCACCACTAAGGATCCGTGGGCATGCTCCTCACACTCATACGGCGGTTTTCCCGGCCGTATAGGCCGTACATCGCGGCCGTCATCGTGTTCCAGCTGGCGTCCACCATCGCCGCGCTGTACCTGCCCAGCCTGAACGCCCAGATCATCGATGAAGGGGTATCCCGCGGGGACACCGGCTTCATCTGGCGGACGGGCGCGGTGATGCTGGTGGTGGCATTCATGCAGGTGGGCACCGCCATTGCCGGGGTCTACTTCGGCTCGAAGACAGCCATGGCCATAGGCCGGGACCTGCGGCGCGGGGTTTTCCGCAAAGTCACTAGCTTCTCGGCCATGGACGTCAACGCTTTTGGCGCCCCCACGCTCATCACCCGCGGCACCAACGATGTCCAGCAGGTCCAGATGCTTGTGCTGATGGGACTGAACTTCATGGTGGCAACGCCCATCATGTGCGTGGGCGGCATCATCATGGCGCTGCGCGAGGACCTCAACCTGTCCTGGCTGGTGTGGGTTTCCGTGCCCCTCCTAACGGTGGTGGTGGGGTACCTGGTGGTCCGGCTCATGCCGCTGTTCCGGTCCATGCAGAAAAAGATCGACCGCATCAACGCAGTGCTGCGCGAGCAGATCATCGGCATCCGGGTGGTCCGGGCCTTCGTCCGGGAACCGTATGAAACAGGGCGCTTTGGCGAAGCGAACAAGGAACTGACGGACGTCTCGCTGAAGATCGGCGCCCTGTTTGTGCTGATGTTCCCTGCCATCGGCATGATCCTCCACCTGTCCACCGCTGCCGTGCTGTGGTTCGGCGGGCAGCGCGTGGATTCGGGCGAGATGCAGGTGGGCGCCCTGACCGCCTTCCTGCAATACCTGCTGCAGATCCTGGTTGCCGTCATGATGGGCACGTTCATGGCCATGATGATCCCCCGCGCGTCAGTATGCGCGGACCGCATCGGCGAGCTGCTCGACGTCGAGCCCTCCATCCACGACCCCGAACGGCCCGAGGTGCCGGGCACGCTGGCCGGTGTGGTGGAGTACCGGAACGTCACCTTCGCCTATCCCGGCGCCGAATCGGCGGTGCTGAGCAACATCAGCTTCACGGCCCGTCCCGGCCAGACCATCGCCATCATTGGTTCCACCGGCGCGGGAAAGACCTCCCTGCTCTCCCTCCTGCCCCGGCTTTACGATCCCGCCGAGGGAGAGGTGCTGCTGGACGGAGTCCCGGTCAGCAGGATGGACCGGGCCGACATCACCCGGCGCGTGGCCTTGGTGCCCCAGCGCCCGTACCTCTTCTCCGGAACCATCGAGCACAACCTGAGGTTTGGAAAAACCGAGGCCACTGACCAGGAACTGTGGGAAGCGCTTCAGGTGGCGCAGGGCGACGAGTTTGTCCGCGCCAAGAAGAACGGCCTCGGATCCCGCATCTCCCAGGGCGGAACCAACGTCTCCGGCGGCCAGCGCCAGCGCCTTTGCATCGCCAGGGCACTCGTGAGCAGGCCCCGGGTGTACCTTTTCGATGATTCATTCTCGGCACTGGACGTGGCCACGGACGCCCGGCTCCGGACCGCGCTGAAAGGCATCACCGCCGATGCCACCGTGATCATCGTGGCGCAGCGGATCTCCACCATCACCGAGGCGGACCAGATCCTGGTGCTGGACAACGGACGCATCGTGGACCGCGGAACGCACCAGGAGCTACTGGAAACCTCGCCCACCTACCAGGAAATCGTCGAATCCCAACTGAGCGTGGAGGAAATGGCATGAGCGCCCGCAGGAAGGACTCCACGGACGTCACGGCAACAGCAGCTGCCCGGGACTCGAGCGGCAGGGAACTGACGGAGGAACCCGTCGAGGATGACGACTTCGTGGAGGAGGAGTTCAAACCCTCCGAAGCCGACGGGGACATGTTTGGCGGGATGCCCGCCAAGAAAGCCCAGCACTTCTGGCCCTCCGCCAAACGCCTGATGGGGCTGCTGAAGCCCGAGGCCCTGGGAATCTACGTGGTGGTGGGCATGGTGGTGATCGCCGTGGTCCTGAACGTCATCGCCCCCAAGATCCTGGGGCAGGCCATGGACGTCATCTTTGCCGGAGTGGTGGGCAAGCAGCTTCCGGCCGGCGCCAGCAAGGAACAGTTCGTGGACGGGCTGCGCCAGCAGGGCCAGGACAACTTTGCGGACATGGTCTCCCGGATGGAACTGGTGCCCGGCACCGGCATCAACTTCGACAAACTCAGCATGCTCATCGCGGTGGTCCTGCTGATGTACTTCGTGGCCAACATCTTCCTCTGGCTGCAGGGCTACGTGCTGAACCGCATCGTCATGAAGGTCATCAGGCGGCTCCGGGACGACACCGAACGGAAGCTGAACCGCCTCCCGCTGAACTACTTCGACACCCGTCAGCGCGGGGACGTGCTGTCCCGGGTAACGAACGACGTCGACAACATCCAGCAGGCGCTGCAGCAGGCCTTCGCCCAGCTCATCAATTCGCTGCTGACCGTCATCGGCATTGTGGTGATGATGTTCATCGTGTCCTGGCAGCTGGCCCTGATAGCGCTGGTTGCCCTTCCCCTCTCCGGCGTCGCGGCGGGCATGATCGGCGTGCGCAGCCAGAAGCTCTTCGCCGCACAGTGGAAGAACACGGGGGCGCTTAACGGGCAGATTGAGGAGTCCTTCTCGGGCCACGACCTGGTGAGGGTCTTCGGCCGAGACTCGGACATGCTGGCACGGTTCGAGGAACGCAACGAGGAACTGTACAAGGCCAGCTTCGGTGCACAGTTCGTATCCGGCATCATCTTCCCGGTCATGCAGTTCGTCTCCTACCTCAGTTACGTGGGCATCGCCGTGGTGGGCGGACTCCGGGTGGCTTCCGGGTCCATGACCCTGGGCGACGCCACCGCATTCATCCAGTACTCACGCGAGTTCACGCAGCCGCTGGGCCAAATGGCCGGCATGGCGAACATGCTGCAGTCCGGCGTGGCCTCCGCTGAACGGGTCTTCGAGTTCCTCGACGCCGACGAGCAGGACGCGGAAACCGCCACGGAGCACCTCCCGGCCAGGACGGACGGGCACGTTGACTTCAATAACGTCACGTTCAGCTACACCGAGGACAAGAAGCTGATCGAGAATCTCTCCTTCACCGCCGAACCGGGAAACACCGTGGCCATCGTGGGGCCCACCGGCGCCGGAAAGACCACCCTGGTCAACCTGGTCATGAGGTTCTACGAGCTCAATTCCGGTTCCATCAGGCTGGACGGCGTGGACATCACCCACCTCAGCCGCTCCGAGCTCCGTTCCAAGGTGGGCATGGTGCTGCAGGATGCCTGGCTGTTCGGGGGGTCCATCTATGACAACATCCGTTACGGCAACCTGGAGGCTACCGAGGAGCAGGTGATGGCTGCGGCCAAGGCCACCTTCGTTGACCGCTTTGTCAGGGCCCTGCCGGAGGGCTACAACACCGTCATCGACGAAGAGGGCAACAATGTCAGCGCCGGCGAGAAACAGCTGATCACCATTGCCCGTGCCTTTGTGGCAAACCCGTCCCTGCTCATCCTGGATGAGGCCACCAGCTCTGTTGATACCCGTACCGAACTGCTGGTGCAGAAGGCCATGGCCGCGCTCCGTACGGACCGCACCAGCTTTGTGATTGCCCACCGGCTCTCAACGATCCGCGACGCAGACACCATCCTGGTGATGGAAAACGGCAGGATCGTTGAACAGGGCAACCACAAGGTCCTCCTCGCCGCGAAGGGCGCCTACTACCGCCTGTACATGTCCCAGTTCGCAGGAGCGGACGCAGGGGAAGTCCCGGTGGACGACTCCACGGCGGTGCACAGTTGAGCGCCGACGGCCGGATCGAGGTCATGGTCCCCATGCGGTGGGGGGACATGGACGCCTACGGGCACATCAACAACGTCCAGATTGTCCGGATGCTCGAGGAAGCCCGGATTGCGGCCTTCGGCCCGCCCCGCGGGGCCGGGCTGCCCGGAGTTGATCCGCACGTCTCCCTGTTCAATGACGTCCCGGAGGGCACCATGGCTTTGGTGGTGGACCACAAGATCCGCTATGTCAGGACCCTTGAGTACCGTAACGTGCCGGCCGTGGTGCAAGTGTGGATCGGGGCCGTCAAGGGGGCCAGCTTCGACATCCACTACCTCATCCAGGACCCGGTCACCCGGGAGGACTGCGTGAAAGCCAGCAGCCACCTGGCGTTCGTGGACGAGGCCACGGGGCGCGTGCAGCGCCTGACGCCTGAACAGAAGGAACGCCTGGCCCCGTTCACGGCCTGAGGGCGGAGGGTCCGGCACCGGCACGGCCCGTTGCGCAGGAGCAGCAAGCATCGGAAACTGAAAACCTAAACAAGGAGCAAACATGGCCCAGAAAAAGACCTGGAAAGAAATGTCGCCGTCAGCAAAGGCCGGCACCATCCTGGTAGCCATCGCGCAGGTATCCCTGCTGGTGGCAGCGCAGCGGGACATCTCGAAACGGCCCGCGGCACTCATCAACGGCCCCAAGGCCGCCTGGCGGGCGGCATCCTTCATCAACTTCATCGGCCCCGTGGGCTACTTCACCTTCGGCCGGAAGCACCCCGGCGCCGGCAAGTAGCGGCGTTCCAGCGCCGGGGCCAGGCTGTTGAGGGCCCGGCCAGCGCGGCTGCTGACCCGGGCGCCTCCGTTGTACGGGCGGGGCCCACACCCCAGGTTTCCCCGGCTGAGCTTGCGAGGCTAGGGTGCGGGTGGGGACTAGACCGGAACCCGGAACGTGAAGGTGGTCCCTTCGCCCAGGGCGCTGTCCACTTCAATGGTCCCGCCGTGTGCCTCAACAATGGCCTTGCTGATCGGCAGGCCCAGACCCACGCCGGGGATGGCTGTCCGGCGGACAGTGCTGGCACGGAAGAACTTGGCGAAAACCTCGGACGCGTCTTCCGCAGTCATGCCCATGCCGGTATCGGTGACCCGGCATGCCAGGTGTCCGTCCTCGCGGGCGAGCGAGACCATGACGCTGCCGCCGTCGGGGGAGTATTTGATGGCGTTGGACACGAGGTTGTCCAGCACCTGCGAAATCCTGGGCCCGTCCACGTGGGCCTCCAGCCGTTCCGGGGTGCGAGCCTCCAGTGCCACTCCTGACGCTGCAGCCCTGGGTATGGCGGAGGAGACGCTGGAGCGCACCAGCTCTGCCACATCCACGGCCTCGGGCGTCACGATCAGTTGGCCGTTCCGGCTGGAGAGAAGGTCCGATACCAGTGTCAGGAGCCGTTCCGAGTTGCGGCGGATGATCTCGAGCATGTCGCGCTGGGTGTTCTCCGGCTCATCACCGAGCAGGATTTCCACGTAGCCCAGGATCGAGGTCAGCGGCGTCCGGAATTCGTGCGAGACGCTGGAGACGAAATCATCCTTGGCCGTCAGGGCATTCACCAGGTCCGTGACATCGCTGAAGGCAATGACGGAACCGGCGAACGCGCCGTCGTTGTCCTTCATGGCCCGGGCGGTGGTCACAAAGGCGCGCTGATCGCTCCCCGAGCCCAGCCACACAAGGTAGTCCGTGAAGGTTTCCCCGAGGACGGCGCGGCGGACCGGCCGTTCCTCAACGGGGACCAGCGTCACGCGGTCCGGCCCGAAGACCAGCAGCTGGGACTCGTTCGGGTCGGCGATGTCCTTGGGCCGGGCGAGCTCGTGGTTGATCCGCTGCCGTCGGTTCATCAGGACATCGTGCCCGTTTGCATCCACTGCAAGCACCCCCAGGTGGACAGTGTCCAGGATGGTGTTCAGCAGCGCCCCCTGGCGCTGGCTGGTGCGCAGGTTGTCCTGCAGCTGGGCATCCTTCTCTTCAAGTTCCCGCTGCTGCCGCGTCATGCTGAGCGTCAACACACTGACCGAGACCCCGATACCGAGCATCATGACCGGCAGGAGCAGGGACCGCGCCAGGTCCTGGGGCGACGGGTTTCCCTCCAGCAGCAGCGGAACCCAGATGATGGCAAGCGGCGCAAGGAAAGACAGCCACAGGGACGTCCGGGGGTAGTACCCGGACGCGCAAAGCCAGATCACCGGGAACACTGCCAGCAGGCTGATTCCGGTGAGGCTCTCCTGCCCGCCGCCCTCCCGGCCCACCGCAATGGAGACGAAGTCCAGCAGCGGAATGATGAGGAAGCTCGTATACGGCAGCCGGTCCCAGGGGACCAGGTAGCAGAGGGCCATGATGACAAGCTGCGATACCAGGAAGGTCACGAACAGCGGGTTGTCCATGGTGACGGGAAAGAAAGCCCACACCAAGAATGCCGTGAGGAGCGTCGTCACGAACAAGGGCATCTGGCTTAGCGCCACGCGGTCCGTCAGCCGATACTCGTGGAAGGGCCGGCGGAAAAACCTCAGCTTGCCCGAGGACCACGCCACGGGGTGGTCCATGGCACGGAACTTGCGGGGCGGGGTGTGTGAGGCCATGCCAGCAGGATATCGGCAGCGGGCTATACTTCAGACGTTGGCTGCTGAGGGGGCGCTATGAGTGATGCACGAGTGGGACTGGTCATCGAGGATGACCAGGACATCCGGGAACTGGTACGCACTGTGCTGTCCCAGGCCGGTTTCGACGTAAGCGTGGCCAGCAGCGGGGCGGAAGGCGTCCTTGTGGCCAAAAACCTCAATCCGGACGTCATCACCCTTGACCTCGGCCTGCCGGACATCGACGGTTTTGAGGTGTCCCGCCAGATCCGCGAATTTTCCGACGCCTACATTGTGATGCTCACGGCCCGCACGGAGGAGCTGGACACCCTGATCGGGCTGGAGTCCGGGGCGGACGACTACCTCACCAAACCGTTCCGCCCCAGGGAATTGCGCGCCCGCATCGCCGCCATGATGCGCCGTCCCCGTTCCGTTGCTGATCCGGACGCTATCCCCGCAGATGCCGCCTCCGACGCCGGAGCCGCCCACCCTGAGCGCGGAAATTACAGCCACAACGGGCTGGAGCTGAGCTACTCGTCCCGGACCGTGGTTGTTGACGGCAAGGAAATGAACCTGACCCGCACCGAATTCGAACTCCTTCACGCCCTCCTGGAAGCGGGGCGGACTGTCCGGACCAAATCGGACCTGGTGCGCCGGCTGCGGGACGAGGATTACGACGTCGGCAGTTACATCAGCGAAGCCGACGAACGGTCCGTCGAAGTCCATATGGGCAACCTGCGCAAGAAGCTGGGTGACTCACCGCAGAAGCCCCGCTGGCTACAGACCGTCCGTGGCGTGGGTTACCGCCTGGCTCCGGGAGAACACTGAGACTGCAGGCGGTGCATGGTCTGCCGGCTGCACTGGTTGATGGGCCGAAGGAATGCGGCGGCCAGCTGCGGCAGGACAACAGCCACATCTGAGTGGCGGGCTTCGCTGCGGAGCTCGCCCTCCAGGTCCATGGCCAGGCTTGCCAGCCGCTCGGCACCCACCATCTGGCTGGAGGTTTTCAGGCTGAGGACTGCATCCACGGAACCTTCCAGGTCCCCCGTGGTCAGCGCCAGCCGGAGGCGGCCAATCCGGTGCGGCAGGTACTCGATGAAGTTCCCCACAAAGACCTTGCAGTACCCCTCGTCCTCTTCCAGCTCCTCCCGCAACCGGTCGAGAACCGACTGGTCCACCAAAGGCCTGCGGGCATCATCTGCGGCGCTCATGACGGTCCTTTCGGCGGAAACTGTCCCTTCCAGGAAGGGGTCGATTACGTGGGGCATGTGTTTCACTTCAGGTTAGGGGCGTAGCTTTCGCGCGACGGGTTTTGAAAACAGAATTGTGGGTTTCTTGATGAGACTGCGGGTTTACCCCAAGTCCCTAAAGCCCGTGGTTTTGCGCCGAATTTCGCGCCGTGTCTGGCCTCTGATTTACAAGCCCGGTCCGCAGTCCGGAGAACCCGTCCATCCTTCCGGTTTGGACGCAAGAACCGAGGCGAGAATGCCCAAAGATTGGCTCAAGATCCTTCTGCGGGCGGTAAATCCGGGTGAGGCCGGCAAGCTGGCTCAGCGGCCGGTTTCCAGGAACCGCACCAGCTCCGTTTCCAGGGCGGAACTGTCCTTGAGTTCGCATTCCCACACCGTGAGCACCTGCCAGCCGGCATCTTCGAGCAGGCGGCGCTGATTGGCGTCCCGGTCGCGGGTCCGGGTGCGTTTGGCGGCCCAGAACTCGGCGTTGGCCTGGGGCGCGTGCTGGCCCACCCGGCAATCGTGGAAGTGCCAGAAGCAGCCGTTGACAAAAATGACCTTGCGGCGGCCGGCGAACACCAGGTCCGGGTTGCCGGGCAGCCGGGTGGCGCCAGCTTTGCCGTGCAGCCGGTACCGGTATCCCTTGGCGTGGAGGAGCCTGCGCACCAGCAGTTCCGGCTTGGTGTTCTTGCCCCGGATCCGGGACATGTTCCAGCTGCGCCGCTCAGGAGTGAGCTTGTCCGCCATGCCTTCAGTCTAGGAGCAGTTTAGGAGCTCCTAGATTTCGCGTTCGGGCTGTTCGCCGAACTCGAAGTGGCGGCCGCTCACGGACGTGGGCTCAATCTCCACGTAGAAATCCTTCAGCGTGGGCACCCAGGTCTTCAGCCCCAGTTCTTCCACCGCCGCCAGCTCCGCGGAGTTGCTGAGGACGCGGGCCTTTCCGCGCAGCACCACGGACCATGCCTCCTCCGAGAGGATGCCGTCCGTTTCGAAGAGAACCGTAGAGTTGATGGTCAACTGGGCCAGTTTGTTTCCCGGCGCCGTCCGCAGGTAGATCTTCCGGTTGGCCGTGACGTAGTTGACAGGGAAAATATCCGGCTCTCCCGCAACGGAGACCACCAGCCTCCCATGCTTGGTGCCCTCCAGCAGGCGCCAGGACTGCTCATCGTCGAGTTCCAGAACGGGTTGTCCATCCACATGTTCAAACATCATGGAGCCATTCTTCTACCTAATGTAGAAACGCGCCAGAGGGTTGGGGAACTTAGGAGCCGGTCAGGAGGTGGTGGTTCCGTGCCGTGAGCAGGTGGCGCTCCAGGCGTGCGGCGACACCTGGACTTTGACCCGGCGCCCGCACCGCCTGCAGTAGCGCGGCGGTTCCAGCTGCAGCCGGCGAGCGCACTCCTGGTGAGCGGCTCCCTGGGCAGGAACGTCCGACGGCGGTGCGTTGCCGCCGTCGGACGTTTCCTGAAGGTGCGCCTTGCCGCAGTGGCCGCAAAAGCCGCCGGTGGTGGGGCTTATCGGGTGGTTGGGGATCATAGGGTTTTCTGGAGTTCCTTGATGGGCATGTTGAGATCCACCAGCAGGTTGAGATCGGCGGCGGCGGGGCGGCCCAGGGTGGTGAGGTAGTTGCCGACAATGACGGCGTTGATCCCACCCAGAAGTCCCTCGCGCGTGCCAAGGTCACCGAGGGTGAGCTCACGGCCGCCGGCGTACCGCAGGACGGTGCGGGGCATGGCCAGGCGGAACGCGGCGATGGCACGCAGGGCGTCCTTGCCGTCCATCAGCTCCTGGTTTTCCAGCGGCGTGCCCGGCCTCGGGTTGAGGAAGTTCAGGGGTACTTCATGCGGTTCCAGGGCGGCGAGTTGCGCGGCAAGCTCCGCGCGCTGCTCGAGTGACTCACCCATGCCTATCAGCGCCCCGCAGCACAGTTCCATGCCGGCGTCCTTGACCATGGCGCAGGTCTCCAGCCGTTGGTCATAGCTGTGGGTTGTGACCACCTGGGGGAAGTAGCTCCGTGCCGTCTCCAGGTTGTGGTTGTAACGGTGTACGCCCCATGAAGCGAGCTGGTCCACCTGGCGCTGGGTGAGCATGCCAAGGGAGCAAGCGATGTTGATGTCCACTTCCTCGTTGATGCGGTCGATGGCGAACTTGATCTGGTTCATGAGTTTGATGTCGGGCCCGCGTACGGCTGCCACGATGCAGAATTCAGTGGCCCCGGTTGCTGCCGTTTCCTTGGCGGCCTTGACCAGTTCGGGGATGTCCAGCCATACGCCGCGGACGGGGCTGTCGAAGAGGCCCGACTGGCTGCAGAAATGGCAGTCCTCGGGGCAGCCGCCGGTTTTGATGGAGATGATGCCTTCAACCTCCACGTCTTCTCCGCAGTGCTTGAGGCGGACCTGGTGGGCAAGCTCCAGGGCTGCGGGGACGGCAGCGTCGGGGAGGCGCAGAACCTCCACCAGCTGTGCTTCCGTGAGTCCGATTCCCTCCACCAGGACCTGCTGCCGGGCGGTTTCCAGGATGGGGTATTCCCGGAATGCGTGATTTGCCATGGTTGTCCCTTTCTGCGGCGGATGTCTCCTTTGACGGTAATTCGGGGAGGCCCGCCCTTTTTTGTGGAGGGGCAACAAAGGTGCGGCAGGGCCTTTGTTTACAGAGAGAGTCAAGGCTTAACATTGCGGAAACAGCCCTGTGACCGGCCCGTCGATCTGGCTGGATAGCGTCGCTTCAGACCCTTCCCGGATGAAAGCGACGCAACAAAAATGCCCAATGACAAAGAGACAACGCAGCTGCTGGACCCGCCCGCACAGCCAGGTGCCGCCGTCGTCGGAAGTGTTCCCGCAGCTGTAGCGGGCAACGCTGCCGCACTGAACGCGACGAAGGAGAGCCTGGAGGACTACACGCTCCGGTTCGCGCCGCGCTCCTACCGGAAGTGGAGTGCCGGGGTTGTGGCAACCAGTGCGCTGGGCGGGATCGCATACCTGGCGGATTTCTCCATTGGCGCGAATATCGGGATAGCCTACGGCACCGTCAATGCCATCTTCGGCATCCTGGTGGCCGCCGTGATCATCTTCGCCACCGGCTTCCCGCTGGCGTACTACGCGGCGCGGTACAACATCGACCTTGACCTCATCACCCGCGGTTCCGGCTTCGGCTACTACGGGTCGGTGGTCACCAACGTCATTTTCGCGACGTTCACGTTCATTTTCTTCGCCCTGGAAGGTTCCATCATGGCCCAGGGCCTGGAAGTGGGCCTGGGCATTCCGCAGTGGATTGGGTATGCCGCTTCCACGGTGATCATCATTCCGCTGGTGATTTACGGGATGAACACCCTGGCCAAGCTGCAGGTGTGGACCACTCCGCTATGGCTGCTGCTGATGGTGGTGCCGGTGGGATACCTGCTGGTCTCGCACCCGGAGAGCATCAACACCTTCTTCGCGTACACCGGCGAATCGGGCGACGGCGGCCCGAACCTTGCGTCCGTCATGCTGGCCGCCGGCGTCTGCCTGTCCCTCATGGCGCAAATTGCCGAACAGATCGACTACCTGCGGTTCATGCCGCCGCGGACCGAAGCCAACAAGGGTGCATGGTGGCGCGCCGTGATCCTGGCGGGGCCGGGCTGGGTGATTTTCGGTGCGATCAAGCAGATTGTCGGGCTGTTCATTGCCATCTACCTCATCGCAACGCTGGATCCTGCCGCCTCGGCAACTGCCAACGAGCCCGTGCACCAGTTCCTGGGCGTCTACCGGGAAATGATGCCGGCCTGGCTGGCCATGACGCTCGCCGTGGTGCTGGTGGTCATCTCGCAGATCAAGATCAACGTCACCAACGCTTACTCCGGGTCGCTGGCCTGGACCAACAGCTTCACCCGGATCACCAAGACCTATCCCGGCCGCATGGTGTTCGTGGTGGTCAACCTGGCCATTGCCCTGGTCCTGATGGAAGCCAACATGTTCGACTTCCTCAACACCATCCTCGGGTTCTACGCCAACTGCGCCATGGCCTGGGTTGTCACGGTTGCGTCCGACATCGCCATCAACAAGTACCTGCTGAAGGTTTCCCCCAAGGTTCCCGAGTTCCGGCGGGGCATGCTGTACGCAGTGAACCCGGTGGGCTTCATCTCGATGCTGGCGTCCGCGGGAATCTCGATTGCGGTGTTCTTTGGTGCCTTTGGGTCCGCGATCCAGCCGTTCTCGCCGATATTCGCGGTGGGCCTGGCCCTGGTCCTCCCGCCGGTGCTGGCCTTGGCCACCCGCGGCCGGTACTACCTCCGCCGCACTGATGACGGCATCGACCTGCCGATGTTCGACGCCGACGGGAACCCCAGCGACGCGAAGCTCCTCTGCCATGTCACAGGCATTGAGTTTGAGCGTCCGGACATGGTGCGGTCGGCACAGGACGCTCCCGACGGCGGCCCGCAGTATGTCTCGTCGCTCGCCTTGTCCACGGACAAGACGGGGGAGTTGGTGTTGCCTCCGCAGAAGTAGGTGGCCTTCGCGGCCACTAGAAAGTGCTTTGAAGTAGGGAAGCCGGCGCATTCATGCGCCGGCTTTTCTTATGACTTCTTTTACTGTCTCTGTGGTGATAAACCTTGGGGCGGTAGCTGTGGATAAGTCTTATCGCCGAAATGTGACCTGGGCTACCCTTAACTCATTGTCCGGAGTTAGCCGTCTTGAAACTACTGGGGGATTAGCGGCCCATGACATCAATCCACGTCTCTACGCCTTGGGGAATGCGCTCAGCTGCTGCGGGCGCTGTTGTTGCTGCGACGCTGCTGCTGGCCGGATGCGCGGGCGGAGCGCCGGCGGACCCCGGGACTGCCACCCCTGCGCCCTCGGGATCGGCCACGTCCAGCCCGTCGGCCACCCCCACCCCCACCCCCACCCCCAGCGCCGTGTACAAGCCGGCCGACGCCTCCGGCCCCGCCCAAAACGTCCCCGTCCCCGTGCTGCCCGAGGTGGCGAAGACGGAGACGAAGGAGGGAGCGGAGGCATTCGCCAAGTATTGGTTCTCAATTCTCAGCTATGCGTATGAGACGGGTGACACTATTGCATTGTCGACGCTTGCCAAACCTGAGTGCGTGTTTTGTCAGGGGTTGGTTGACGATATCGAAGCTGCTTGGGCCGAAAACAAGTGGATTTCTGGTGGTCAAATCGACATTCCCGTTGCAACCGCAAAGCCTTCCCCTGACGGCTCCATGCAGGTGGTTCTTCAAGTACTGCAAAAGGAACTGGTCATTCATAACCAAGACGGAAGTCCCTATCAAGAGAAGACCGCTGCAACAAATGCGGGAAGCGTCGCCACGGTGAAGTTCACCAACGGTGGATGGGAGGTCAATGACCTAGGGCTGATCCGGTAGCCATGGGCCACATGGGCAAAGTGTGTGCAATCCTCGCCTGCTGTGTGGTGTTTTTGGCGGCGTCCTTTCTGGCTGCGCATGCCGAAAATGAGTCCAATTCTAAGCCGCGGATCGGTGGTGGTTTTTTGGACACCGGGCTCCACATGGGGGCGGATATGTGGGTAACTAACCCCGATACAGGCGAGTTCATTCGTGCTGAGCCGGGCACTGTATATACCGACCCCAACGAGTACAAGTACGAACTCCAGTGCCACCTCGGTGGGGGCGACTTCGATACTCCTTGCCTAGCCCGGCAGTTGGAGTGCAAGGACGGGCCCGACGGTGAGGAAGGAATTCCGGTCACCTGGCTGTCGAGGCCTCGAGGTGTACCCGGCGCCGTGTGGGCTCACCATTCCGGCCCCACCTGCCTTTTCGACGCCAGGCCTGAGGACTTGCTGCCCAGGATCGCAGCCGACATCCAGCGGGAGTTCCAAAGCCTTCCGGTCAACGCTGGAACGGTCGTGGCCCAGCCCAGTCCGCACACATTGCGGGGCGCTGAAACCAACTTCTACGCCGAGGCAGCCGAACAGCAGTTCGACGTCACCATGTTCGGGCAGCAGGTGCACATCGTGGCCACCCCGGTCCAGTACACGTGGGACTACGGCGACGGCACCGTGTTCGGTCCCCAGCCCTCCATGGGCGGCGCGCTGCCGCAGGACCGCTGGGGCGAAAAAACCCGGACCAGCCACGCCTACGGAGCAACGGGCGACTTCCAGGTGGTGCTGACAACCACGTTCCAGGGAACCTATTCGGTCAACGCCGGACCACCCCTGCCGATTCCTGGACAAGGCCAGTTCACTGCCCCTCCCCAAACCATCAGTGTGTGGCGCTCATTGACCCGCAACTACGCCGATGACTGCAATGCCAATTCCCAGGGCCAGGGCTGCCCAGGGGCGGCAAGATAGACGAGACCCCATAGCCTGGAAGCTGGCCGTCCGTTGGCTGTGATTCCTGTCGCAACCGGAATAGTTGCACGTGCATGCCGGTTGGCCAAGGCAGTAAGTCTTTAGCCTTCGAAAGGAACCGCGCATGCTGTTTTCCCCCCTCAACCTCGGCGAACTTGAGCTTCCGAACCGCCTGGTCATGGCACCTCTGACGAGGCTCCGCGCAGGTGAGGCAGGGGTTCCCGGTCCGCTCGTGGCAGAGCACTACCGCCAGCGCGCATCACTCGGCCTCATCGTCAGCGAAGGAACGTTTCCAACCCCCGCCGGCCGCTCCTACGCCGGCCAGCCGGGCATCGTCACCGAGGAACAGGTTGCCGGCTGGAAGAAGGTCACCGACGCGGTGCATGCCGAGGGCGGCCGGATGTTCGCCCAGATCATGCACGGCGGGCGCGTCTCTCACCCGGACATCACCGGCGGACTTGAACTGGTGGCCCCCAGCGCGGTTGCCATCGACGGCATCGTCCGCACCCCGCAGGGGAAGCAGCCCTATCCGGTGCCGCATGCACTGACCACCGACGAGCTCCCCATGGTGATCCAGGAATTCGTGAACGCGTCACTGAATGCCATCGAGGCCGGCTTCGACGGCGTGGAGCTCCACTCAGCCAACGGATACCTGCTGCACGAGTTCCTGGCTCCGAACTCCAACGTGCGCGACGACAGCTACGGCGGCTCGCCCGAGAACCGGGCCCGGTTCGTCATCGAGACCGTCAACGCCGTGGTGGCAGCCGTGGGCGCCAACCGTGTTGGCATCCGCATCTCCCCGGAGCACAACGTGCAGGGCATCGCCGAAACCGACGCCGCTGACGTCCGCGCCACCTACGAAGTACTGGTGGACAGCATCGCACCGCTCAACCTCGCCTACCTGAGCATCCTGCACCACGAGCCCACGGGTGAACTGGTCCAGGACCTGCGGGCCCGTTTCGGCGGGACTTTCCTGGTCAACACCGGCTTCGGCGTCATCACCACGCGGGACGAGGCAGCGTCCCTGGTGGACGCCGGACATGCCGACGCCGTAGTGGTGGGCCGCCCCGCCATCGCCAACCCGGACCTCGCCCGCCGCTGGAAGGAAAGCCTTCCCCTCAATGAACCGGATCCGTCCACGTTCTACGCGGACGGTGCGGAGGGCTACACGGACTACCCCGCCTACCAGAACTAGGACGGCATTTAACGACGACGGCGGCACCCGGCTTGGGTGCCGCCGTCGTTGGCTGCGCGGTGTGCTGTCCCGGCAGCGGGCGCCGAAGGCCATCCGACGGCCTGCGGCTCAAACTCTGAAGATGTGGCCCGCCGGGTCCTCAGGGATGCCGGCGGTGATCAGATCGTACTCCAACGAATGGACTTTTACTAGGGCCCTTTTTGTGGTGTTTCCGCCCGCTACAGCAGGGCCTCCCTGCCGGTTCCTTCCTTCATGACCAGCCTGCCGTCGTCGATCGAAACGAGGACGCTTTTTGGCCTGCCGCTTACCTTCGTGATGGCCTTCAGGCCGCGGTTTGTGACCTCCACGCCCACCTGTGCGCCTTTCGCCGGCAGCTCGACGGATACCTCGTTGGCGATGCCAAGGATCGGATTGGTGGAGACCCCAATGTCCCGCCGTGCCTGCTTCCCGTTGACCGTCACGGTGATGTTGGCCTCGTCGAACCCCTCCTGAAAAATGATAAGCAGTTCCCTCATGGTGGCCTCTTCCTCGAGCAATGGGTGCCTGTGACGGCACCTCCACTACAGCACTTTGCCGGCGGCAGCGGAATACCTTTGCCGGGAACAGGTGCGGGCAGGGCGGACCCGTGCCCGGCGGTGGAGACGCGCAACCCGGTAAGGCAAGATGTTCTGGTGACTCAACTGCCGCAGGCCCCTTCCGCCCCGTCCGCCTCCCCGAAACCGGACGATGCCATCTACACGCAGATTGCCAATGAGCTGGGTGTCAAAGCCTGGCAGGTGAAGGCAGCGGTTGAACTGCTCGACGGCGGATCCACTGTGCCGTTCATCGCCCGGTACCGCAAGGAAGCCACCGGGACGCTGGACGACACCCAGCTCCGCGACCTCGACGAACGCCTCCGCTACCTCCGCGAACTTGCCGACCGCCGTCGCGCCGTCCTGGAGGCGATTGAAGCGCAGGGCCAGCTGACGCCGGAGCTGAAGAAGGCCATCCTTGCCGCAGACACCAAGTCCCGGCTGGAGGACATCTACCTCCCATTCAAATCCAAGCGGCGAACCAAAGCGCAGATTGCACGGGAAGCCGGCCTTGAACCGCTGGCCGAGACCCTGCTGAAACGGCCGGACCTGGACCCGGAGCGCGAAGCCGGTAAATACCTCAACTCCGAACACGCCATCACGGACGCCGCAGCGGCGCTCGCCGGCGCCCGCTCCATTTTGGTGGAGCGCGTGGCCCAGGACCCGGACCTGGCAGCCGACCTGCGCGAGCGGCTGTGGGCGCAGGGACGCCTGGTGTCACGGGTGAAGAAGGGGAAGGAAACCGACGGCCAAAAGTTCGCCGACTACTTCGAGTTCGCCCAGGCCCCTGCGGGCATGCCGTCCCACCGGGTGCTCGCTTTGCTGCGCGGGGAAAAGGACGGCGTCCTTGAGCTGGACCTTGCGGAGGCGGATCCAAAGGACGACGACGCCCTTACCGCCGCCCGCAAGCGCTACGAGTCTGCAGTGGCCAGGTGCCTCGGGGTCGCCGACCGCGGACGTCCCGCCGACGCCTGGCTGATCCAGACCGCACAGACGGCGTGGCGTTCGCGCCTGTTGTCCCGCCTCACAGCCGACCTTCGGGGCAGGATGTTCGCCGCCGCCGAGGACGAAGCCGTACGGGTCTTCGCGGCGAACCTGCGGGACGTCCTTTTGGCCGCCCCCGCAGGGAATCGGGCCACCCTGGGGCTGGACCCCGGGCTCCGGACCGGCGTCAAGGTGGCCGTGGTGGACGGCACCGGCAAGGTGGTCGCCACCGACACCGTCTATCCACACGCACCGGCACGGAAGTGGGACGAAGCATTGGCCACGCTGGTCCGGCTGGCCCGGCAGCACAGCGTTGAACTCGTGGCTATCGGAAACGGCACGGCGTCCCGGGAAACCGACAAGCTCGCGGCCGAGCTGATCAAGCGGCTGCCGGACGTGGACCGCAAGCCGCAGAAGCTGGTGGTCTCCGAAGCAGGGGCATCCGTATATTCCGCTTCGGCCCTGGCTGCGGCAGAACTCCCAGGCATGGACGTGTCGCTGCGCGGCGCTGTGTCCATCGCCCGCCGCCTCCAGGACCCGCTCGCGGAGCTGGTGAAGATCGACCCCGAATCCATTGGCGTGGGCCAATACCAGCACGACGTTACAGCCTCGAAGCTGGACCGCAGCCTGGACGCGGTGGTGGAGGACTGCGTTAACGCCGTGGGCGTGGACGTCAATACCGCCTCGCCGGCGCTGCTCAGCCGCGTTGCCGGCGTCGGGCCCTTGCTAAGCGAAAACATCGTGGCGTACCGGAACGAGCACGGGCCTTTCGCCAAGCGCACCGACCTGAAGAAGGTGCCGCGGCTGGGGGCTAAGGCGTTCGAGCAGTGCGCAGGCTTCCTCCGGATCACCGGGGGGCCCGAACCGCTGGATGCCTCCAGCGTCCACCCCGAGTCCTACTCGGTTGCTCGGAAGATCCGGGCCGCTGCCGGATCGGCCCCGGCTTGTTCGCTGGACCCCCGCGAATTCGTGGACGATATCTTCGGCCTGCCCACCGTGCAGGACATCCTGTCCGAGCTGGACAAGCCGGGACGGGACCCGCGCCCTGCGTTTGCGGCCGCGGCCTTCACCGACGGGATCGAAAAGATTGCCGACCTCAAACCCGGAATGGTCCTGGAGGGCACCGTGACAAACGTTGCGGCCTTCGGCGCGTTCGTGGATGTGGGCGTCCACCAGGACGGGCTGGTGCACGTGTCCGCCATGGCCAGCCGCTTTGTCTCCGATCCGCGGGAAGTGGTCAAGTCCGGCCAGGTGGTTCGCGTCAAAGTGTTGGAAGCGGACCCGGACCGGAAGAGGATCTCCCTGACGCTGCGGCTCGACGACGATCCCGCCGTCGGCAGGACGGGATCCGGGCGCGCTGGCGGCAGTGCCCAGCGCGGCAATGCACAGGGCGGCAAGCCGGCGCGGAACGCGCCGTCGCCGGGCCGTCCCTCGGCGCCGGCACCCGCGAAAAAGGAAGCCCCGGTCAATACGGCAATGGCAGAGGCGCTGCGGAAAGCCGGCCTGGGCAAATAACCGCCTTCTCCGAGGTTTAGGCGAGTGACAGGACGAACGCCAGGACGAAACCCGCCGCGGTGCTGAGGGCCACGGCGGGTCCGCCGTGTTCGTAGGCTTCTGGCATCAGGGTATCCGCCAAGGATGCGATCACGGCCCCGGCGGCGAAGGCCAGTGGTATGGAGATCGCTTCCGGGTCGGTCCCGGACAGTGGCCCGGCACCTACAACGACGGCGATAACCAGCAGGGCGGCGCAGGTTACCCACAGGCCAATGATGCTCCAAGCCGACCGGCCCTGGCTCCGCATCGAGGCGGACCCCACCAGCGCTTCAGGGAAGTTGGAGACAAAGATCGCGGCCAGCAACGCCAGCCCGCCCGTGCCTTCGCCCAAGGAGATTCCCAGGGCAAGGTTTTCCGGGACGCCGTCGAGCGTGACGGCAGCCAGCAAGGCCAGGCCTGCCGCTCCGGCTGTCGACGCCGACGTGGGGCGTTTGTCGCTTGCCGCCGCATCAGTGTCGAGCTTGGCGCTGCCCTGGAACTCGTCCGCCGCCTTGGCCCGTTTCGCGTCTCCCGCCTGGGCCCACCGGTCCAGCAAAGCGCTCAGGACAGTAAAAACCACTGCACCCAGCATCAGGCCGATAGCGGCACGGATGATGCCGCCGCGTTCGTAAGCGTCCTCGAACAGTTCGAAAGCCAGGGCGGTGATCAGTGAACCGGCAGCGAAGGCCAGGAGCATGGCCAGCAGCCGCTTGGGAAGCTCGAACCGGACACCGATGACGGCACCCAGAACCAGAGCGCTGGATGCTATGACGCCAAACCACAGCGACATCATCATCCGGCAAGTATAGGAGCGTCCGGTTGACGTGGGAAGACGTGCTGGTGCCCCGCCGGAGGGGTGGGCTTTCGGCACCATGGGGTTATCTGCAAAGGTGGATCCATGACGTATTTCCTGGAGTACACGATTCCTGCAGCACCCGAAGACGCCGGGTTCGACTTCCCCCATGATGAGATCAACCCCGGCACCACCATCCCGCTCTCAGAGACCGGCGCGGAGACCGTGCACACTACGGAGCTCCCGGCCAGGACCGGCATCATTGGTGCCACCGTTCCGGAAGCGAAGCTTGAAGCTGAGCAGTTGCTCACCCACAGCCGCGCCACCGAGGGTTCCCTCTACTTTGATCCGTCCAACTCTCTTCAAGCCGGCGTTGGAACGCTCGTGGCCACGTTCAGCGAAGGCCGGGGCTGGCAGGACGCCTGACGTCCTGCCCCTGGCCCTGCTGCCGGCCTTGACCCCGGAACCCGAGTGCGCCGGTGACCGGCCTCGGCCAGCCAAACTGGGTCCGCACTCCGGGGGAGTAGAGGACCGATTCGGGCGGGCCGCCCACCTCAATGCCCGCCGAGCTGATCAGGCCATCCTGAAGCTCGTGGACATCAGCGTGCTGTAATGCCCAGGGTTCGTGGGTGTTGGGTATGTAAATGGTCCGTCCATAGAACCTGCTGTGCAGGCCGAACCGTGCTGTGACGTGCAGGGACAGGGGGTCATCGGCCACCGATCCCGGATTGGGAATGACGCTGAAGCGGCTGGCAGCGCCCTTCCGGAAGCGGCTGACGGAATAGCCGCTGGTGCCGCCGGCCATGCTTTCAGGCGGTGTCCCCGGCGGTGTTGTTCCCCACGACCGGATGCGGGACCACACATAGGGTATGCCCGCCTGCCGGGCAGCGAGGACAACAGGAAGCCGGTTCGCGTCAAGGCTCAGGAACACCACGCCCCTGGTTCCATCCGGCTCCCGGGAGTAGAGGCGCACGTTGACCTCGTTGAAGCTGCCCAGGTAAGGAATTCCGGGGCCGCGGCCTAGTCCGGCCCCTTTCATACGGAAGCCGATGAGGCCCACCCAGGAAGAGTCGTCGAAAACGTCCGGCTCCACCCCTGGCGGCATGAACCGGGCAGCGGATGATTCCGGGATCCGCCAGTGCAGGAAGACCGCATCAAGCCAGCGCTGGTCCATGATGGCCGGCAGTGGCAGTTCAGGCGGATCGGGCCACAGGGCCGCGGCGCTCGAGCGTTGGTCCATGCCCAATAATCCCTTCACACAACCTGGTTCTTGCTGAAACCGCCGGACAAATCACCACGGTTCTTATGATCGCCGTCGCTGCACCTCCACCCTAGCCCCGGCCGGGGAACACCAAATTTCCTACGTAGGACAGGACGTAAAAGCGAGTACCCACTACTGGTGTTACCGGGCAGGGCCGCCCCTATGCTCGCTTCACGGGGGCGTCCTATCGGCCAAGTGCTCTACGCGTAGTGAAGTGGTGAGGCATGTGTCTATTTCCACCCAGCCCCCTAATTCGTTTTCCAAGCCAACAGCCGCGCCGGACGGGGCGTCCATCAGCGTCGTGATTCCCACCCTGAACGAGGCCCAGAACATTCCTTGGGTCCTTCGGCGCATGCCGTTATACGTGGACGAGGTTGTGATTGTTGACGGCCGTTCCACGGACAACACGGTTGGGGTGGCCCAAGCCCTGCGCAAGGACATTGTGGTGGTGAACGAGCTGCGCAAAGGCAAGGGGGTCGCGCTGCGGTCGGGATTTGCTGCAGCAAGCGGAGACATCATCGTCATGTTGGACGCTGACGGAAGCATGGATCCGAGGGAAATCGGCTGGTTCGTTTCCCCCCTCCAGCACGACTACGACTTCGTAAAGGGCTCCCGCTACGTCACGGGAGGGGGATCGGAGGACCTGACGTGGCTGCGGCGTACAGGCAACCGTGCGCTGACCGGGCTGGCCAACGCGGTGCTGCACAGCAACTACTCCGACCTTTGCTATGGCTACATCGCCTTCCGGCGGGAGTGCCTGGAGGTCCTGCAGCTGGAATCCGACGGATTCGAAATCGAGACGGAGCTGATTGTCAGGGCCGCCAAGGCTGGCCTCCGGATCGCCGAGGTCCCCAGCCTGGAACTGGGCCGCATTTCAGGGGTATCGAACCTCCAGACTTTCCGGGACGGATGGCGGGTGCTGGGGACAATGGCCCACGAATGCATCCTTTGGGAGGCCCCGACAGCCGGCGCACGCCCCGAGGCGCTGCGCCGCGTGAAGTACGCCTATGCCAACGTGAGCTTCCCACGAACGCCCACCGATCCCACAAGTGTTCTTCCTGCAATAAGCGTGGCCTGAACATGACGCACGTTATGTTTCCTACGGTCACAGTGATCATCTGTGCCTACACGGCGGAACGCTGGGTGTGGTTGCTGGACGTCCTCGATTCCCTCCGCTTGCAGACCTGCGCACCCAACGAAGTCTTCGTGGTTATTGACCACAACGAGGAACTCTACGAGCAGTTGACCAATACCGTTGATGACGTCATAGTCGTCAGGAACACCGGCCCCCGCGGACTTTCCGGGGCACGCAACACGGGCGTGGACCTGGCGGACTCAGACGTCGTTGCCTTTCTCGATGATGACGCAGAGGCCGCGCCGGACTGGCTGGAACGCCTCATCACCCTCTATGACGATCCCGACGTGCTCGCAGTGGGCGGCCGGGTGGAACCATTGTGGGAGGCAGGCCGTCCCGGCTACTTCGCTGAAGAGCTGGACTGGATCGTTGGCTGCAGCCATCGGGGCCTGCCACGGGTTGCAACCGAAGTCAGGAACGTCATCGGAGCCAATATGTCGTTCCGGCTCGATGTCCTACGGACGGTGGGCGGCTTCAACCTCTCCTTGGGCCGGCGGGGATCCGTTCCCTTGGGCTGTGAGGAAACCGAGATCTGCATTCGTTCCAAGATGGGGGCCCCCGGGAGCCGCATAGTTTATGAGCCGGCCGCGCTGGTCCGCCACCATGTGCCCGCAAACAGGGGAACGGTCCGCTACATGCTTTCACGGTCATGGTCTGAAGGTATTTCAAAAGCCCAAGTAAGCCAGATTGTAGGGCACAAGCGGGCCTTGGGACCGGAGCGCCGATACGTCCGCAGAATTCTTCCCAAGGCAGTTCTTGCAGGGATCAGGGACTGGGGCCGTGGCGATCCTGGTGGCCTTGGCCGGGCGGCAGCCGTGGTGGCGGTTGTGGCCTTTACGTCCGCAGGCTATTTCCGCGGACGCCACCTTGCAGATTTTCCCAAGCGTTCCCTGGAGCAGCCGGTCCCGGCCGGGGTCAGTCCGTGGCGGGAGGTGCAGTGAACGGCGCTACCGGTCCACTGGTCGCCACCTGCCGCCGCGACGCCATCATGGACACCACCGACACCACCGGCGCCGTTTACATCATCTGACCGACAACACCCAGACAGGGGACGACAATGCGCACCTCGCAGACCAAGGCATTGCACTTCGATATTCACGGCCGCGTCACCATCCGCGTTGACGCCAATGCACCGGCAGCACACCAGCTCCGGAGCATGCTGGCCTGCTTCGCCACCCAAGCTGAACCGCCGGCCGACATCGTCGTTGACGACCGGCCGGAGTCGATGCCGGATGCGGGTTTGCTCGAGCACGAGCTTGCGTACACCGAGAACAGCGTCCGTTTTAATGCCGACCGGGTCCAGGTGGTGAGGGATGGAGAACAGTGGCGCATCCATGGGGCCGGCGAGCTGCTGACCTCCGTGGTCCCTGTCCTGGATGCTGCCATGATCGGCCGGGGAGCTGCCATGATCCATGCGGCCACAATGGCCTACCGGGGCCACGCAATCGCGCTTCCCGCTGCCGGCGGGACCGGTAAAACGAGCACCGCCGCCAAATTGATGCGCCGTGAGGGATGGTCCTTCATGGGCGATGACTGGGCCTTCCTCGCCGAGGATGCCACCCTGCTTGGCTACGCGAAGCCGATGTTCATCAAACCCCATCACAGGGACATCTACCCGCACCTGTTCGAGGGAGTCCGGAAGCCCCTCGTCCCGTCGCGGCTCTCGCAGAGCGTCGGCCGGCTTACCACACTCGTGCACCCCTTCGTCATCCGTTATCCACGCCTTGCGGACTTTTCCCGCCGATGGTCACCCGAGCACCGCATGGTGGATGCCGGGACCGCTTTCCCCGGGCGGAAAGTGACCACCACGGCCCCTCTGGCGGCCGCCATCTACGTGGAGCGCTTCGAGGGCAGCCGGACCCGGATTCTCGAACGGACCAGCGATTGGATGGTGGACCGGATGATCGGCAACTTCCACATCGAGATGGCCGGCTTTTCGCAGCGGGTTGTGACCGGCCTGGCAGCCACCTCCGTAGTCCCGTGGCGCGAGCACTTCGCGGCGAAAGGGCTCGTGCTGAGCAAGGCGCTCGACGGCCGGCCCTGCCATCTGTTGCAGGTGCCCGCCGCTTACACGGCAGACGAAGCGTCGGACGACATTGTCCGGCATCTCGAACAGCTGCTGCCCTCAGTCCTCGGCGAGCAGGCCTAGGGGGTGGACGCCGTGGATCACAGTCCCGCCGAGGTCACCGCGGTTGTCCCTGCCCGAAACGCGGAGCAGATGCTCCCGCGCTGCCTGGAGGCCCTCAGCCAGTCGGGGGTTGCCGAGATCATCGTGGTGGATGGATGCTCTGCCGACGCCACGGTCGCCATCGCCCGTGCGGCCGGGGCCCGGGTGGTCAGTGATGAGGGCCGTGGCCTTCCATGGGCTCGAACACTCGGTGTGCGTAACAGCAGCACACGGTGGGTCCTGCTCGTCGACTCCGACGTGGTGTTCGGTCCCACGGGGGTAGCCGACCTGCTCTCGGAGCTGGTGGAGGGCGGCTATGACGCCCTCCAGGCCGGGCTGGAAAGTGTCGGCGGACCGGGATACTGGGGACAGGCACTGGCACACCACCATCGCACCGGGCGCAGCCGAAACTGGTTCGGGCTCGTGGCCACGATCGTCGACCGGGAACTGATGCTGGGAGTGGGGTTCGACGACTCGTTCAAGTCCGGGGAGGACATTGAGCTGCGCTGGCGGATGCGGGACTCAGGCCTGCGCACGGCCGTGTCGCACCGGGTGATGGTGGAACACCGCTTCGCCGCAGACAACTTCGACTTCGCGCTCGACCAATTCCTGATGGACGGAACCGGTCTGGGGAGGATGATCCGCAAACACGGCTGGCGCGGCGCGAGGCTGGCGCTGCTGCCCGCCGCCGCGGCAGTCAGGGGCAGCGCCTTGAGCCTTGCCGCGGGCCAGCCCCGGTGGCTGCGCTACTACCTTGCCTTCTGCTGGTACAACTACGCGGGCCTGGCGCGGGGTCTCGCGCGGTGAGGGCTGGGCGGGGGACAGCTGAGACGAACGCGACAACCGTCCGGCACTCCGCCCTGCGCAGCTCCCTCGGCCTCGTCGTCGCAAAGGCAGCCCAGACAGGCGCGGGCTTCGCCTTTTGGGTCGTGGCCGCGCGCGCTACGTCCGACCGCGAGGTTGGACTCACCATGGCCGCGGTCTCCGCGGTGATGCTCTGCACCCAGCTCGCGGTGCTCGGTGCCGGGTCGGCCGTGATTGTCTCAGTGGGGCGGGGGGAGCCGCCTGCGCGGGTGCTGGACGCCGCCTTTGCCATCGTGGGGGTGGCCGGCACCGGGCTGGCCCTTGGCTACCTTGTGCTGCAAGCGGCCGTGACGCCGGACACCGCCTCCTTGTCGGTGCTCTTCTGGCTGACGTTCCTTGTTGCCGCCGTTACCGGCACCATGGTGATCGTCTTGGACCAGGCGCTCGTGGCGTTGGGACGCGGCGCCAGCGCGGCCTCGAGGTATGCGTTGGGCGGCGGTGTGGCACTCGGAGCCGCAGGGCTGGTGGCCTGGCGGGCGAACGGTGCCTCCGCCGACGTGCTGATGGCCTGCTGGACCCTCGGGACCACCGTGGCGTGCGTGGTGGGTGCCGTCCAGTTGCGAAGACTGGTGGGCTACCGGCCGCGGCCGACCCTGCGTGTGGCGCGCGGCCGTTCACTGCTGGCCCTGGGCCTGCCGAACCAGATCCTTACGCTCACCGAACGCGCCCCCGGCCTGGTGCTGCCGCTCCTCCTCGCGCACATGGTGTCGCCTGAGGCCGCCGCCTACTGGTATCCAGCCTGGATGATGGCCTGGGCTGCCTATACCGCTCCCATGCTGATGGGCATCGTCCAGTTTTCCGAAGGTGTCCGGGAGCCTGACCGCCTGGTAGCCACCACCTGGGCGAGCCTCCGGTGGTCGCTCGCCGTGGGAGGCCTCGCCGCCGTCGTCCTTGTGGTTTTTGCCCGCCCGCTGCTCGGCCTGCTGGGGGAGCGCTACGCCGATTCCTCAGCGGACGCCCTCCGGCTCCTGGCGGCCGGGCTGGTGGCATACGCGGTGCTGCAGGCCTACAACGCCGTGTGCCGGGCCAGCGGCCGCTACGCTGAGGCAATCATCGTGGGTGCGGCGCTCGGAACCGTCCTGTGCGCTTCGGCGCTGGTGGCGGCCGAGAGGGGGGCCAGCGCCATGGCCCTTGCGTGGCTGGTAGTGCTCTCCACCGGTGCAGCGGCTGCCGGCATCCGGCTGTTCGTTGTCCTCCGGCGAGTGAAGCAGGACGCGAGATGACCAGCACACTCGATGTGGCCAGACGCACCGAAGCGCGCTGGAAGCCCCGCGAGGTGTGGTGCGCAGTGGGGGGAGCCGGGTCGCTGGCGCTTGCCGCGGGGGCCGCCTCCACAGTGGCCGTGCCCGTGAACAGCGACCTTGGGCTCCTCGCCGTCCTGCCCTACCCGTTCTGGGTGGGGATCCTGCTCCTCAACGTTTCCTTCGCCGTCGCGCTCCGCGGGGATGCCGCGGGCCCGGCGCGTCGCCCGGTCATGCTGTGGCTCATCGCGGTGCTCGTGGTGGTGCTCTTCGGGACCGCAGCCTTCGTGACGGACATCCCGCGGGGGGAGGTCGCCTTCCGCCACCTCGGCATCGCCGACGCCCTCTCAAGGACCCAGGGCATCGACCCGGACATCGACGCGTACTTCAACTGGCCGGGCTTCTTCGCCCTCCTGGCGACCGTGCTCGGCGCGACGGGTCTTGACCCCGCCACCGTGGCATTGTGGGCACCGGTGCTCAACATGGGCCTGTGGCTCGCTGCCATGGGCGTGCTGACGCGCTACCTGACGCGCGATCCGCGGCGCCGCTGGCTTGCGCTGTGGATCTTCTGCCTCGGCAACTGGCAGGACCAGGACTATCTGTCTCCCCAAGCCTTCGGCTTTTTCCTGTACCTCGTCATCGTTGCACTGCTCGTCGGGCCCTTGGCCGCGCGGGCGCCCGGCTTCCGCGGCTTCAACCGCGCCGCCCTGGAGTCATGGTGGCGCGGGCGGTCGCCCACGGAACCCCGGCAGGCCCACCGGGCAAGCGCAATCGCCGTGGTCCTCCTGCTCGTCCCAGTCATCTGCGCGAGCCACCAGCTGACACCCTTCATGCTCTTGATCGCCATGATCGCCCTCACCCTGAGCGGACGGATCTGGCCCAGCCGCCTGCCCCTCATCACCGCCGTGGTGCTGTCGCTCTGGCTCGTGTACCCCGCCAGTGCCTACCTCGTGGGGCACCCTCCACTCGAGGACGCAGGACTGCTGGCAGCAGCCGAGGCGAACGTCGTCGACCGCGTGGGCGGGACCCCCGGGCATGTGTTTGTGGTCCAGGTCCGGATGGTCCTCACCGTTGTGCTGTGGCTGCTCGCTGCAGCGGGCGCCTTGCGGGACTGGCGCAGGGGGCGGCTCGACATTCGGGTGGTGCTCCTGGCCGTCAGCCCGCTGCTGCTCTTTCCCGCGCAGGCGTACGGCGGGGAGATGCTCATCCGTGTCTCACTGTTCGCGCTGCCCTTTATCGCATTGCAGGCCTGTTCGGCCCTGCTTCCCAGGCATCGCGGCGCACGTCCTTCCGTCCTCCGTGCCACGGGCCTTGCGCTGACCTGCTCCCTGCTGGCCGTGCTGACCGTGACTGGGCGCTTTGGGAATGCCCAGTATGACGTCTTCACCGAGGGCGAGATGGCCGCCGTCGCCGCCGTCCAGCGTTTCGCGCCGCCAGGCTCGGCAATCATCTCCGCCGCCCATCCGACGCCATGGCGCAGCGAATCCTACCTTGAGCACAAGTACCGGACCGTCGACGAACTGTGCCAGGCCGACCTGTCGGCGTCGGTGTGTGGCCCCCTCGTTTACAACTATGCCCGGCACAATCCTGCCGGTGCCGTCCTGCTGCTCACACGCTCGTCCGAGGCGAGCCTCGTGGTGCAAGGAGCCACCACTGAGCGCGGCTTCGCGGAGCTGGAGGATTGGCTGGGCGCGCAGGACGGCGTGGAGTTCGTGTTCGGCAACGCGGACGCACGCGCTTACCGGGTGGCGCCATGAGCGGCAGCGTCAGCCGGTTTACCCTGGTGCTCGGCCTCGCGGCCGTGGCATTGGCGCTGGTGACGGTGGTTGGGTTGCCGGCACCGCTGCAGGCGGTGACGGCGGCGGCCGTCCTTGTCCTGCTCCCGGGGCAGGCGCTGGCGCGGCTCACACCGGTGACCGACGCCGGGCTTGGCGCGCTGCTCGTCCTGGCCCTGGGCCTCGCCACGCTCACGGCGGTGTCCACGACGATGTTCTACCTCGCTGTCTGGTCCTGGCAGGCGTGCGTCGTGACGATGGCCGCCATCACTGTCCTCGCGTGCGTGGCACGGGCACGGCAGGAGGCGGCAGGCTGATGGACCTGTTGATCGACCTGGTCGGCCTGCTCGCGGCCGCAGCACTGCTTGTCACGCTCGTGGCGCTTGAGGTGCGGCGCCCGGAACCGGACACCGGGCAGCCCGTACACCCTAGGCTCCTCGGCCTGACCATCAGCCCCCGGGTGGTTGCCGCCGGCTGGGTGGTATACCTGATCCTCTTCCTTCCGCGCCTGCTGGGACTCCTGGTATGAGCGGCGCGGCGCGATGGCTGTTCCTCAGCGACCTCCACCTGGGCGTGACGGACGACGACGCGCGGCACCCCGGCACGGTGCTGTCCGCGTTCCTGCGGCGTGAGGTGCTCTCGGCCCCGGGTCCGCTGCCGCACGTCGCGTTCGTCGGTGACACCTTCGAACTGGTCGGGTGCAGCGGGGAGGGAAGCGTGGCCCGGCTCGAGGCCATCCGCAACCGCCATCCCGGGACGTTCGAGGCGCTGGAGGCGTGTGCGGCGCGCGGGGTGCAACTGCATTTTGTGTGCGGCAACCACGACGTCGAGCTGGCGAGGCCCGCGGTGTCCGCCCGCCTTGCGGCACTGCTGTCACCTGCAGAGCCGGGTCGGGTCCAGGTGCATCCCTGGTTCCTGCACGTCCCGCGGATACTCGTGGCCGAGCACGGGCACCAGCACCACGCGCTGCACCGGATACCCGAGGTTCTCCGCGCTGCGGTCAGCGGCACCGACGGACTGGACCTGCCACCGCTCGCCGCCTGGACCGCCGATCCGTCGAGGTCACGCCTGCGCCGTGCCGGGGCGCTTGCGCAGGCCTGCCTGGGGTCCGAACGGGCGGAACGCCGCGTACGGGAGCCCGCTTACGCCAACCTCCTGCAGGCCGAATCGTCCCGGCTCGGTCTAGACGGGGCGGCCGTGCTGGATCTGGCACGCCTGTCCCGGTTCCGCACCGTGTCGGCGCTGCCGGCTGCTGCGGCCCGCATGGCGCTGGCAGCTGCTGGGCGAAGTGCTGCGGGCGGAAAGGCCCCTGCTGCAGCGGCCAAGGTGGCACATACCCTTGAAGCCCATGGCGCCGGGGTTGCCTGGTACATTTCGGGCCACACCCACCGGGCCGTGGAATCGGCCCTCGAGGCCAGCTCAACCCGGTACGTGAACACCGGCACCTGGTGTTCGGACATCCGCGGCCGCGGACCCGACCAGTCGGACCGCCAGGCGTTCCCGTATGCCGTGGTGGACGTCGCCCGCGACGGCGCTACCAGCGGCGGGCTGCGGTACTGGCGTCCGGAAGCCGGTTGAGCCGCACCGGCAGCGCAGCGGTGCTACGGGAGTCCTCAGCCTGCTGAAGCCGCCGCTGGCTCGGCGGGCTTGGTGGATTCCTTCTGCCAGGGCCAGCGCCCGGTGATTTCCAGCTCAAGCGAGAAACTGAGGAACGTCCGGATCAGCACGATGATAGCCAGGACCCCGACGCTTTCGAACGTGGGGGTCACAGCAACCGTGCGGATGATGTCGGCCGCAACCAGCAGCTCCAGGCCCAGAAGTATGGACCGGCCCAGCAGTTGCCGGTAGGAGCGGTAGAAGCTCAGCCTGTCCGCGCCGGCGGGAAGGTTGCGTGGCTGGTGCCCGCGGAGCGCCAGCGGGATGGAGATGAGCGCGCCGATCACCATGACGGCAACTCCCGCAAAATCGACGAACTCTCCGACAGTCTCGATGATGTGCCGAAAATCCATGGTTCACGCCTTCCTCTGCGACCGGGGTCCAGTCAGCCAGCCTAATGCCGGCGCCCGCAGCCACGCCGCAGCTACGGATGGCGGACCCCGGTCCCGGCGAGGACGGCCCGGTAGCCTTCCCGGAATGTTGGATAGGTGAACGCGAAGCCGGTACTGAGCAGGAGACCGTTGCCGCAGCGCTTGTTGCCGCCCCGCGCCGGCCCTGCATCACCTGCCGGGGGCTCGGCGAGCCCGATCTCCGTGGCGAGGAAGCGCAGCACCGTCCCGAGGTCGGCGGGATCGTTGTCCACGCCAACATAGGTTGCATCGGGCCGGGGGGCCATAGTGGCGAGATGGACGATGGCGGCCGCAGCGTCGTCCCGGTGGATGCGGTTGGTGTACCTGACATCCTCCGGAATAACGGCGGAACCGTTGCGTACCTGGTCTATCAGGCGGGTGCGGCCAGGGCCGTAGATGCCGCCTAATCGGAGGGATGTGGCCGTGGTGGCGGTGCCGCGGAACCGGGCCTGGATGAGCTCCTCGGCTTCCAGCAGCACGCGTCCGGAAAATCCACCGGGCACAGCCGGCGTGCCTTCGTCCACCCAACCACCTGCGGCGTCGCCGTAGACAGCCGTGGAGGAAACGAAAAGCACCCGGCCCGGCTGTACGCCGTCTCGTTCCAGGGCGTCGAGGACGTTGATGGGTCCGTCCACGTAGCTCGCGCGGTAGGCCTCCTCGGAGGGCGAATCGGCAGCAACGGCTATAACGACGGCGGTGGTGTCGGCGGGAACCGGCGGCAGTCCCGGCGCGCTGAGGTCGGCTGCGACACCTTCGATGGCGGACGGCAGCTTCGCGGGGGAGCGGCGCCAGCCCACCACGCGGTGGCCCAGCGCGTGGAACCGCAGCCCCGCTTCGGTCCCCAGGTCACCACAGCCGGCTAGGAGGATAGTCATGGGTTACGGTGCCTCCACCGGGAAGAACACGCGCGGGTCCTGCAGGAGGGCCGGATAGGTGAAGGCGGAACGGTCGATGATTTCCGTGACCGTGAAGTTCCTGCCGAACCTGCCGTCCTCCAGCGTGATGGGCCGGCCGACAACCTGCCCCACCGCAAACTTCGCACCGTGTTCGAACGGGACGGCAACGGGAGTCTTGCCCGGGAGGGTGGAGAATGCTTCCTCCTGCGCCAGGCGCTTGCGCGTGGGCTTCTTCACAAGCTGCTTGGGCGGTGCCTTGCGGGACTGCCGGGACGGGCGCCGGGACCCGTCGTCGACGAAAACAGGGGAGTAGTCCGCGTCCGCACCGGACGCATCAGCGGCGGCAGCGGGGCTCCCGTTCACCGGCGGAAGGGCCACGGTATCCAACGACTGGGGATCGACGTCGTCGTGCGGGGACCTCAGGATCCACAGGATGTCACCCTCAGGCTCCTGCGGCAGGAACTCATGCCGGGGCTCGGGCCAGATGTAGTCCATCTCCGGTATCGCATCGGTGAAGACCGGGGTGTAGAACTTGGGTTCCTTGCGTACCAGCTTTGAGCGGTGGCTCAGGTGGAAATCGGGGTCCCCAAGCCAGGGCGGCATGGGGATCTTCGCCGCATAGTCCGGGTGGGCTGCCTGCGGCGCAAACTCAGCGATGTTGGCGCGGGTGTTGTCCGGGTGGCCGCGCTGGGTCCACTCGTCAACCATGGCCAGCCCGTACATGGTGAGTGCGGGCACGTACCCCATCCACATCCGGATGGCCGGGTGCGTCTGCCAGCCGTAGCCGGGAATCACCAGGGCACGCAGTGTCTGCAGTGCCTCAACGCGCTGCTTGCCCAGCCTGGCGGTGTCCAGGGCAGCGGCGCTCTGCCGGAAATCAGGGTACGGGAGGAAGGTTTGCATCCCTTCAGTCTGACGGCACCCGGCGGATGTGCCAATTGCAGTGCCACGGACCACATGGACGAAGCCCGGATGTTCACATAGTGGACCTATGCATACGCCGGTGCTCCCAACCCACTAAGATCACCGCAACCACCCCGGCGTTTTGGAAGCTCCCTCATGACATCAACACCTGAAAAAACCACCGCAACCGCCCCCTCCCTGCCCCGCTACGGGCAGATGCTGAGCCCGGAAGCAAAGGGCATCCTTGTCCTCGACGAGTTCACCCTTGATCCCGCCGCGGCCCGCAAGGAACAGCACCGCTTCCGCGACGGCATGGCCGCGGTCGCCCTGACAATGCGCCGCATCGCCGCGCTCCGCATTGTGATCGCCATCGTGGCCATCGGAAATCTTCCACTGTTCCTGCTCTCGAGCGGCTGGTGGATCTACGGCGTTTCGCTCACCCTCGTGGTTGCCGTCCATGCCGCCGTCTCCTGGCTGAACCGGCACGAGCCGCGGTTGAAGCAGCGCTCAGCCCTGGAACTGCACAAGCACCGCGAAAGCAGCGCGAACTACCGCAAGGTCCGCGACGCCGTGAAATACATGATCGACACCCCCGCCCGGATGAACGAGCACCTTTACCTTGAGCTGCTCGCCGCCAAGCGGGTCGCCCTCAACCTGGCCCACGGCACGGTCGCCCTGCTGGACACCAGCGATGACTCGGCGTGGAAGGTGCGGATTGTCCGGGAGTTGCCCGGCGCCGCGTAGGGCCGGCTGCGGCCTGTAAAACCATTAAAGAACGACGCCGGCACATCCCCTTGTGGGGGCGTGCCGGCGTCGTAGCTGGTCAACGGAATTTGTCTATCGCCGACCTGATCTTGGTGCCCTTGCGGGCAGCTGCTGCGCAGCTTCAACAGCCACTAGGCCGGAAGCTGGATGACCTGTCCCGCGAATACAAGGTTGGGATCCGCAATGGTGTCCAGGTTGGCGTCGGCAAGGTGCTGCCAGCCGCCTTCAATGCCAAGCTTCTCGGCAACCTTGCTTAGGGTGTCGCCGGCCTGCAGCGTGTAGGTCTCGCCGCTCAGGGCCACGGAGGTCACGTGCTTCGCAACCGGAGCGGCCTGCTCTGCGGGCACGCTCTGCACCGGTGCGGCCTGGACCGGAGCTGCCTGCACTGGCGCGCTCTGGACCGGAGCAGACTGCACCGGAACGGACTGGGGCGCAACGCCGCTGCCGCCGCCGCTCAGGCCTAGCTGGGCCGAGCAGGAGGGCCAGGCGCCCCAGCCCTGCGAGGCCTGGACCCGCTCGGCTACGGCGATCTGCTGCTCGCGGCTGGCGTCAGCGGCGGAACCCGTGCCACCGAAGGCAGCCCAGGTGGTGGGGCTGAACTGCAGGCCGCCGGAGTAGCCGTTGCCGGTGTTGATGGACCAGTTGCCGCTGCTCTCGCACTGTGCCAGGGCATCCCACGTGGAGGTGCTGGTGGTGGCGTTGGCAGCGGTGGCTGAGAGAGCCAGGCCTGCAGCGGAGATGGCAGCTACAGTTGCTCCGCGGCGTGCGGCAGTACGGAATTTGGTGTTTTTCATGATGGGTGATGCTCCTGAAGGCCACCTGCGCTGCTTCCGTCCCCGGAGATCATCGCGCCACTGCCCGCCCCTGACGAATAGAGGTCGTTTCGGTGGCTGCCTGCTGGGCAGTTGTGGTGAAGGCAGCACCGGGCATTCATGGGTCCGCCAGCGGCGGGCATGCCTTTTACGCTAGGACATTGCGCGGCCGTTATCAAATCGAGATGTTTCTGGGCATTAGCTGGGGGTTCCCTGACCGAGCGCGGTTGCCAGGTACGGAGCGGTGCGGCTCCGGGTGGAACGGGCGACGGCGGCCGGCGTCCCGGTAGCCACGATCAGGCCGCCTTTGTCCCCTCCTGACGGGCCGAGGTCAATGACCCAGTCGGCGCCGGCGACTACTGCCATATCGTGCTCAACAACCACCACGGAGTTTCCCGCGTCCACCAGGCCGTGGAGCTGGGCCATCAGGAGCTGGACATCGGCAGGGTGCAGCCCGGTGGTGGGTTCATCCAAAAGGTAGAGGCTGTGGCCACGCTGGGCCCGTTGCAGCTCAGTGGCCAGCTTGATCCGCTGCGCCTCGCCGCCCGAGAGCTCGGTGGCTGGCTGCCCCAGCCGCAGATAACCCAGGCCGACATCCCGCAGGCTCTTGAGGCTCCTCGCCGCTGCGGGGATGGTGGCCAGGAACCCGGAGGCGGCGTCCACCGTCATGGCCAGGACTTCGGCGATATTCAGGCCGTGGTACTGGACCTCAAGCGTTTCAGGGTTGTATCGCGATCCCGCGCATTCCGGGCAGGGGCCGTAGCTGCCGGGCAGGAAGAGCAGTTCGACGGCGACGAACCCCTCGCCCTGGCAGGTTTCGCAGCGTCCTCCCGCCATGTTGAAGGAGAACCTGCCGGCGCCGAAGCCGCGGGCCCTGGCCTGCTCCGTGGCGGCATACTCCTTGCGCACGGCGTCGAACAGGCCGGTGTAGGTGGCCAGGTTGGATCGCGGGGTCCGGCCGATGGGCTTCTGGTCCACCGTCACCAGGCGGTCAATGCGGTGGTGACCCAGGACGGCTCCCAGTTCCAGCGGCTCGGCAGATTCATCCTGCTCAGCCGGGGTCCTTAGGCCGGAGCCCACCACCTCGCCGAGTACTTTGCTCACCAGGGTGGACTTGCCGGAGCCGGACACGCCGGTGACTGCCGTCAGGACGCCCAGGGGGAACTCGGCATCCAGCCCGCGCAGGTTGTGCCGGGTGATGTCCTTCAGCTCCAGCCACTCTTCCGGTTCCCGCACCCGGCCGGTACCGGAACGGCCAGACGGGACGGAATCGCCGCCGTCGAAAAGGAAAGGCCTGGTGACAGACGCTTCAATTCCGGCGAGGCCGTCAACCGGCCCGCTGTAGAGCACTTCGCCGCCGCCTTCGCCGGCGCGGGGGCCTACATCCACCAGCCAGTCCGCCCTGCGGACCACGTCCATGTTGTGCTCCACCACGAACACCGAGTTGCCGGACGACTTCAGCTGCGCCAGCACCTCCAGCAGCGGCTCGGCGTCGGCAGGGTGCAGCCCGGCGGACGGTTCATCCAGCACGTAGATCACACCGAACAGGCCGGACCGCAGCTGCGTGGCGATCCTGAGCCGCTGCATCTCGCCCGGCGAGAGGGTGGGGGTGGCCCGGCCGAGCGCCAGGTAGCCGAGCCCGAGGTCCAGCAGCACCGTGATGCGCTGGAGCAGGTCCCGGGTGATGGCCACCGCTACCTCGTTGGACTCCCCGGAAAGCTGCGTGCGGGAGGCCGTGCCGGCGTCGTCCAGTACAGCGGTGGGGCGGACAACCTCGGCGAGCTCCGCCATGGGGAGGCCGTTGAGTTCCGCGATGGTCCTGCCCGCAAACGTGACGGCCAGGGCCTCGGGCACCAGCCCCGTGCCCGAGCAGCGCGGGCACGGACCGGACTCCATGTAGGCCAGCACGCGTTCACGCATGGAAGCGCTCTGTGAATCGGCCAGCGTATGGAGGACGTAGCTGCGGGCGCTCCAGAACTTCCCCTTGTACGGTTTGGCAACGCGGTCCCGCTGTGGGGTCACCTCCACCACGGGCTGTTCCTCGGTGAAGAGGATCCAGTCACGGTGTTTTTTGGGTAGCTTGCGCCACGGGACGTCGACGTCGTAGCCCAGGTGGGTGAGGATGTCCCGCAGGTTCTTCCCCTGCCATGCGCCGGGCCAGGCGGCGATGGCGCCGTCGCGGATGCTCAGTGACGGGTCCGGGACCAGCGAGGACTCCGTGACGGTGTGCGCGATGCCCAGGCCGTGGCATTCCCGGCAGGCGCCGGCAGCTGTGTTGGGGGAGAAGGCGTCCGAGTCCAGCTGGGTGCTGCCTGCCGGGTAGGTGCCAGCCCGGGAGAACAGCATGCGGAGGGAGTTGGAGAGCGTGGTGACGGTTCCCACGGTGGACCGGCTGCTGGGAGCGCCGCGGCGCTGTTGAAGCGCGACGGCGGGGGGCAGCCCGCTGATCAGCTCCACCTTCGGGTTGTGCCCCTGCTGGATCAGGCGGCGGGCGTACGGGGCGACGGATTCGAAATAGCGCCGCTGGGCCTCAGCGTAGATGGTTCCGAACGCCAGGGAGGACTTGCCGGACCCCGAGACGCCGGTGAACGCCACGATCGCATCGCGCGGGACATCCACATCCACGTTGCGGAGATTGTTTTCGCGGGCACCCCGGACCCTGACAAAACCGTCTGCGGCGGGGGCGGGAGACGGGTACTGCAGGTCATCAGCGTGCTTAGCGTTCTGCATTGGTTCGACTCTAGTGGTGATTCCGGCGCTGGGCATTATCCTGACCCGATGGATAACTTTGCCGGCGGCACTGCCGTGCCCGAGAGAGAACTGGACGCAGCAGAGCTGGACGTCCCCGCCAAAATCCTTCCGGTGGCGGAGCTGCACCTGCACATTGAGGGAACCCTCCAGCCGGAGCTGATTTTCGCGCTCGCGGAGCGGAACGGCATCGCCCTCCCGTATGCAGGCCTGGACGAGCTCCGGGAAAGGTATGAGTTCACGGACCTGCAGTCCTTCCTCGACCTCTACTACGCCAACATGGCCGTGCTTCAGACGGAGCAGGACTTCGCGGACATGACCCGCGCCTACCTTGAACGGGCCGCCGCCGCAGGAGTGCGGCATGCCGAGATCATGATGGACCCGCAGGCCCACCTCTCCCGCGGCATCCCGCTGGAAGTGTGCGTCAACGGCGTTGCATCCGTCCTGGCGACGTCCCAGGAAGAATTCGGGATCTCAACGCTGCTGATCGCGGCCTTCCTCCGTGATCTCAGCGAAGAATCCGCCCTGGACGTCCTGGACGGCCTGCTGGCCATGAACGCCCCGATCGCCGCCGTCGGCCTGGACTCCGCCGAGGTGGGAAACCCGCCGTCCAAGTTCGAGCGGCTCTACGCGAAAGCCCGCGAAGCCGGCCTGCGGCTGACCGCCCACGCAGGGGAGGAGGGCCCGGCGTCGTACATCATCGAAGCCCTGGACATCCTTGGCGTGGAACGGATCGACCACGGCATCCGCTGCATGGATGATCCGGACCTGGTGGAGCGCCTGGTGGATGCGCGTATCCCGCTGACGGTGTGCCCGCTCTCCAATGTCCGTCTGCGCGCCGTGGACACCCTGGCGGACCATCCCCTGCCCGCCATGCTGGCAGCCGGCCTGAACGTGTCCGTGAACTCCGATGATCCGGCCTACTTTGGCGGCTACGTGGATGACAATTTTGCCCAGCTGGGCGCGGTCTTTGAGCTCTCGGACTTCGACAAGGCCAGGCTCGCCGCCAACTCCATCCACTCGTCCTTCGCTTCCGAGGAGCGTAAGGCGGAGCTGCTGGACGAACTGAACCGCGGGGAGGCCGTGCACCCGTAACGTGTCTGAGGCAACAACAGCCGCGTCATGCGGCTAAACTGGGTGCCGCAGGCGTGTCTGGGAAGTGCAGTGCGGCACCCATGTCAGCGCTCAAGGGTTGTGCAGCCAGCCCGTTTCCCGAGACCTCAGCCTCACTTGTTGGGACGTCCGCTTAACAGTCGGTCACGACACGCAGTGTTAACCATTTCAAGTCGCGCGATTTAACGGGCAGTTGGCAAGATGCCTAAGACCGATCGCTTTTATAAAGGGGAATCATGGCCAAGTCCACCGCAGAAAACACCTTCCTTCGACTCAAGACCGTACTGGATGTCCTGACCGAAGGTGTGTGGTCAGGCGATGCGCTGAACGCGGGCCAGGTCCTCGCCGAGGCAACGGCCCGGATGCCGTTCAACGAGCACGAGGCCGAGCTGCTCAGCGGCGGCATTCCCCGCGGCCACAAGACGCTCACCTCCGCCACGGCAAAGCTGGTCAAGGCCGGCTGGCTGGTCAAGGGCCGCTCCGGCTGGACCATCACCGACGAAGGCATGCGTGCCACGGTCGCCTTCCCGGATGCGGTTTCCTTCGCCAGCGCGCTCGACGCCGGCACGCCCATCCCTGCCGACGTCCAGGTTCCCACTGCTCCAGAGGGCTTCGTCCGGAAGACCACCGCGGTTCCCGCAACGGCAGCTGCCGCCACGGAACCCAAAAAGGCCACCAAAAAGACGCCTGCCAAGAAGGCCGCCGCCGCCGTTGGCAGGGCAGCCAAGGTGATCGAGGACGCCGTCGAACCGGTTGTGAAGGCTGTCCGCAAGGACAAGGCACCGTCCAAGACCGAGGCAGTTGCCGCACCCGCAGCGCCGGAGGCGTTTGAGGACGCGGACGTCGAGACGCACCCGCAGCCCGAAGCAGTGGCTGTTGCAGGCGACTTCAATACCTTCCTGGGCGCTCCGGAGAACTGGGCGCCGCAGTACGACGAAGCGCAGATGGAGTTCGACTTCCTGGACCAGATCTGGAAGAAGAGCGCCGAACTGCCTGCCGGTTTCTACACCTTCAAGATCGCCATCAACCGCTCCTGGGATGAGAACTACGGCGCTTACGGCACGTTCGACGGCCCCAACCACGAACTGCACCACGCCGGCGGCACCGTGACCATCCGCTACAACCACAGCACCCGCGACATCACCATCAACTAACGGGTTGCCCTCCCGCCCAACCAGGTAGCAGTTAATGTCGTTTTGGAGGCTCGGAACGGCACTTACTGCTACCTGGTTGGGCGGGGGCGGCGCTGACAGGAGGGGAGGCACCTTGGCCAGGCACGCAGGTTCGTCATCCGGGGTGCCCGACTCCTCCGACGGAGCGGCTTCTCCTGGCGCGACGGCTCCAGCTGACACGGATGCGGTCCGGCTGGAGGCGCGTGTTTACGGCATGGTGCAGGGAGTGGGCTTCCGGTTCCGGACCATGGGCAAGGCCGAGGACCTGGGCCTGGCCGGCGAAGTGGAAAATCTTAGCGACGGTTCGGTGGCCGTGGTTGCTGAGGGCCCCGAGCGGCAGGTCCGGGCACTTCTCGACTGGCTCAATTCCCCGAACACCCCCGGCCGGGTGGAGCGTGTTGAGGACTCGTTCTCCGCGGCGCGCGGCGGCTTCCGCGGTTTCAGGGCCCGCTGACCGGCATCTCCCGTCAGCCGCGCGGGCTCAGGCCCAGGAACGCACCCAGCTCCTCCAGCGCTGCGGGCCGGTGCGGCATATAGCTGGTGAGCTCGGGCGAGCGGATGATCACCGATCGCCACTGCCCCCGCGAGACAGCAACATTGATCCGGTTCCTGTTCAGCAGGAACTCCGCTCCCCGCGGCGCCTCAGCTACGGCAGAGCAGGCCATGGACACGAGCACTACCGGCGCTTCCTGCCCCTGGAACTTGTCCACCGTCCCCACCCGGACCTCCGGCAAACCGGCTTCCTCCAGCGCCCTGCGCACCAGGTGGACCTGGGCGTTGTACGCGGCCACCACCAGCAGGTCCTGCTGGCTGAGGGGCCGGAACTCATCCTCGGCGCCGGGCTTCCATTTCAGCCCCAAATGCCGCCGTGCCTGCCGCACCACTTCAGCGGCCTCCTCCGGGGATGCTGTGGTGTTGCCGGCGTGCTCTACGAACACTGTCTCGACGCCCGGCGGCAGCTCCTCGAGGTTGCGCAGCGACGCCGCCGGCGCGGACTGCAGCTTTCCCTCGTAGCTGAGCCGTGACACCGCCCGGCACAGGTCCGGATGCATCCGCCAGCTGTCCGCCAGGAAGTAGCCCAGGCTGGCAGGCAGGGTGGCGTGCCCCGCAGCCAGCCAGCCCAGCGCCGATTCATCCACCGGCTCCGGGTGGGCCCCTTGGCTGACCTGCGGAAGCTGCTGAGGATCGCCCAGCAGGAGGAGCCGCTTGGCCGCGCGCGAAACCGCAAGGGTGTTGGCCAGCGAGAACTGGCCCGCCTCGTCGATCACCAGGAGGTCCAGCGAGCCCGCCGGGACTTCCTTGCCCGTCATGGTCCACGCCGTTCCGCCCACCAGGCAGCCGCCGGGGGAGGCGAGCAGCCGGGCGACGTCGCCGTCGGCCGTCTGGGTCCAGGGGACATCGTGCGGCGCAGCCAGCTTCTTCGCCACAACCGTGGGGGAGACACCGCGGGTGGCGATGGCACGGCAGAGCAGGTTTTCCACCACGTTGTGCGACTGGCCCACCACGCCGATCTTCCAGCCGTCAGCCACGAGGTGGCCGACGACGTGGGCCCCCACGAACGTCTTTCCTGTTCCCGGAGGGCCCTGGACTGCCAGGTAGGAGTGGCCAAGGTCCCGAAGCGATGCCGTGATGGCTGCAGCGTAGTCCGGAGCGCCCGCGGTGTCATGGCGCACCCCTGCCGGGCCGGGAAGGCTGTAGAACTGCGGGGCCCGTTTCCGCAGGATGTCCAGGCCGGGATGGGCCGGCAGTGACGGAAGGGAGGCGCCCACCGTGCGGGCAAGCTCGGCGATGGCAGCCTCGATGCTGGTGGTGGCCAGCGGCTGGTCCTCGGTGAGGGCGACGGGAAGGTGCGGGTAGGCGGCCACCTTCCCGGTCTCCCGCTCGGCAACCATGATGATGGTGTGCTCCGGGTTGTCGGGCGCGGGAGCAACGCCGCTGATTTTCGTCCCAAAGGAGAAAGCCCGCGCACCGGGGGCAGCATCCTGGGCAGCCATGCCGTCAGGTGGCGGGGCGTCGTAGAGCCGGCACCAGGTGGAGTCCGCGCGGAAGTCCGAGCCCTCCGTCATGGTGCCGCGGAGCCGGAGGGTCCGTGTCCGCATCCGTTCCCGGGGCTTGGCAAGCGCCCAGTCCGAGGCCACCTCCGCCGAGGACACCAGGAACACGTTGCGCTGGTCCGCCCAGTTTTCCACCGGTGCCTCCACGCGGTCGAAGTGCTGCCACCAGAACTGCTTGCGTTCGCGGCGGTGGTAGCCCGTGGCGGCGGCCACCATGGCGATTGCGCGTTGGTCGTCACTCCAGGCCAGGTCCTCGGGCAGTCCCGCCAGGAATTCGCGCAGCCTGGTTTCCTCAGGCGTCTCCTCCGCGGCCGCCGCGCGCTCCGGGGATGCTCCCTGGGGCGGTTGGCCGGCGGAAGCGGCACGATCAGCTTGTGCCCCGCCGGGCTGCCCCGCCACGTCCAGCAGCCAGTCCCGGAGCTTGAGCGTGGACAGGCAGTCGTACTGGTTGTAGTCGGAGATGGATGCCAGGACCTTCCCTGCTTCGGCTGAGCGCCCCGCGTCCCTGGCTGCACAGTAGGCGGCGTACGCAACAACGGATGCTCCGGCGTCTTTGACCTCACCGGAGCGCAGGTTGCTGCCCATGTACAGCGGTTCGAGTTTCTTGATCGAGTAGGACGCCTCCGAGATGCGCAGTGACTGCCGGACGGTGGCATAGAGATCCACCAGCAGCCCTTCCCGCAGCCATGCGTCCACCGTGTCTTCCCCGGCCTGGTGCGCCAGGGAGAGGTTCCGGAGGGCCGTTTTTTCGTAGGCGGCGTAGTGGTAGACATGCATGTCCGGATAACGGGCGCGGCGTTCTTCCACGTACGCGAGGAAGTCCAGGAAGGCGCGGCGTTCCTCGGCCCGGGAGTGCGCCCAGAACGGGCGGAACACGGGATCGCCGTGATGGTCCGGAACCGGCGCCTCAACAACGCCGAACAGGTACTCGATGCCCCAGGCGCCGGTGGCCGGATCCTGCCAGAGGGGATCACCCTCGAAGTCGAAGAAGATGTCCCCGGGGCTGGGCGGTGGGAGCAACCCGATGGTGTTTTCCGGGAGGACGGTGAACGAGACGGTGTGGGGCGCCCCGTCCTTGGTGAACGTCCGGGACCCCGCCACGGCGTCCAGGCCCAGCTGCATCCGCGCCTGGGCCCGCAGCCGGACCACGGAATTCCTGGCGTCCCCGGCAGGCATGGCCGCCAGTTCATCGATGGTGGTGATGCCCGCCGCATGGAGCTTCTTCCGCTGCACCACGGACATCCCCGCCACCATCAGCAGGTCCCGGTGCACCTGCACCTGCTCGGCGCAGTAGTCGCACCGGCCGCAGTGGACCACCCCGTGTTGCTGCCACTGCACAGTGGCGTTCCCTGCCCGGTGCTGCGCAGTGAGCTCGCGGAAGCGCCGCCGCCGTTCCCGGAACGCCGGCAACAGATCGGGCAGGGAATGGCTGCTGCGGAGCCAGTCTTCACCCACGCGGGTCCCCAGCACCAGGGTGACCACCGGAGAGGGCTCCAGCCCCATCCCGAGCAGCTGGTCGCCGTAGGCCGCAAGCTGCAGGAGGGCACCCACCTTCGCGTGGCGGGCAAGCTTGGTGTCCCAGACCTCGTACCGGCCGGGGTTGCCCGTGCCTGCGGCCTCGTTGACCAGGAAGTCCGCATAGCCCAGGAACTCCCCGTCAAAGAAGGTGGCCTGGAACACCACGTCCGCCCCGGACCGCAGGGCAAGCTCGGTTTCCGCGTTCTTGGCCTGCAGGTCCCCGCGCAGGTTCTGGCCACGTTCCAGGGAGTAGACGCCGGCGCCGCGGCTGGCATCCCACTCACCGTATTTGCCAATCAGGCTGGCCAGGACGGTCTGCTCGTGGTGGTCGCCCAGTTCGCCGGCGCGCACCTGCATCTCGTCGGCGGGGAACTCGGCCTTGGGGGAGCGGCCCAGCTTCTCGTCCAGTACCCGAAGCGTCCGGTACTCACACTCGCTGGCGGCAACAAGGTCGCTGGCGGAAAACACCAGGTCCGGCGGCGCGCCGGCCGCTGCGGCTTCGAGCAAGAACACGGGGCCTCCCCATCGACAGCCGGGCTGTCATCCTCAGGCTGTTATTGCCAGAACCGGAGACTGTTCCCCCGCCCTGATCCAAACGTAGCAAGAGGGGGTGACAATCACTGTTCTAGTTCTCGGCGGCCGCCCGCACCTGGGCTTTGTCGTGCTCGGCGTGGGCCTTCCGCAGCAGGTCCAGGAACTCGGTCTCGTTGCGGACGAGGCGCTTGTACTTCTCCGGAAGCTTGCGGATCTCGTTCTCCTCGCGGCACATGGCAGCGAAGATCTTGTCCCGCTCGTTCATGTCCGTCTCGTAGTTGAGGTCCAGGTACTCCACGGCGTGCCGCCGGGCGCCGGAGACAGCGTTCTTGGCTTTGCCCTTGGGGCTGAAGATGGACGCCAGGACCGTGATCACCAGGACGCCGAGGATCACGCTCAGCGAAACGCCCGTGCTGACCTCCACCACGCTGACGTGCTCGCCGTCGTTGATGAACGGGAGGGTGTTCTCGTGCAGGGCGTGCAGGATGAGCTTCACCCCGATGAAACCCAGGATGACGGCCAAGCCGTAGGACAGGAAGATCAGCCGGTCCAGCAGCCCGTCGATCAGGAAGAACAGCTGCCGCAGGCCCATCAGGGAGAACGCCGTGGCCGTGAAGACAATAAAGACGTTCTGGGTCAGGCCGAAGATCGCCGGAATGGAGTCCAGTGCGAACAGGATGTCCGTGCCGCCGATTGCCACCATCACCAGGAGCATGGGCGTCAGGACGCGCTTGCCGTTTTCAACGGTGAACAGCTTGTCGCCGTCGTAGTGTTCCGACGCCGGCAGGAACTTCTTGGCGAGCCGCACCACCAGGCCTTCGGAGTCGTCGTCGTGGCTGCCCGGTTTGAGCAGGTTGCCGGCGGTGATCAGCAGGATCAGACCGAAGATGTAGAACACCCACGCGAAACTGTTGATCAGTGCCGCACCCAGGAGGATGAAGCCCGTGCGGGCGATCAGGGAGAAGACGATGCCGAACAGCAGCACCTTCTGCTGGTCCGCGCGGGGCACCCGGAAGCTGGCCATGATGATCAGGAAGACGAAGAGGTTGTCCACGGACAGTGCCTTCTCCGTGATGTACCCGGCGAAGTATTCGGTACCCATCGTGGGTCCGCCGAACAGCAGCACGCCCAGTCCGAAGAGCACCGCGATGCCCACATAGATCGAGGACCAGAGGGCAGCTTCCTTGAGTGAGGGCGTGTGGGCCTTGCGCACATGGAAGAAGAAGTCGAAGGCCAGGAGGCCCACGATCCCGGCAATAGTCAGGGTCCAAACATAAGCAGGTACTTCCACGCTGCGGGCCTTTCGTCGGAGTCTCCTTAAAGCCTACCCACCTATGCCGGCTTCAGGAGTTCGTGTTCCACGACGGCGGCGCGCGAGAGGGTTTTGTAGCCCTCCTGTTCGAACAGGACCGTGATGACGTCATCCTCATGCCGCATCACCAATCCCGGCCCCCACTCCTTGTGGACCACGGCGGACTGGAGCGGGAACGGCTCCGCGGCCCGGCCGCCCGGTGCTGTGCCGCCGTCGTCCGCCCCGTCACGGGTGTAGTGCCTTGCGGCGTCGGCGCAGGCGTCGCAGTTGCCGCAGGCCTTTGCCAGTTCCTCACCGAAATAGCCCAGCAGGAACTGGCGCCGGCAGCCGTCCGTCTCGGCGTAGGCGCGCATCATGGTGAGCCGGGACTGGTCAACGCGCTGCCGGGCTTCGGCGAGTTCGACGGCGCCCCGCACCAGGGTGGGCAGCTTGGCTTTGGAGGACAGGCGGACGCCGCGCTTGCCAAGGGTGACGGCTCCGGTTTCCTCGAGCTGGTTAAGCAGCCCGGTGATCCGGCGGGCGGGAAGCCCCGTCAGCTCAGGCAGCGAAGACTTGGGCGTGGGCCCGTCCGCTGCTTTCAGCACTTTCAGCACCGCCAGGAGGGATTCCGGATCGGGGGAGTGGGTTGCGAAGAACTTCCGCAGGCCCAGGTCCTCTGACCGGTAGTGGAGGACGGCGGCCGCGGGTTCCCCGTCCCGCCCGGCCCGGCCGATCTCCTGGTAGTAGGCGTCCAGTGACTCCGGGATATCCGCATGGACCACGAAGCGCACGTTGGGCTTGTCGATCCCCATGCCGAAAGCGGTGGTGGCCACCACCACGTCGAGCTGGTCGTCCAGGAACTGTTCGTGGATGTGCTCCCGGTCCGCCGCGGAACGCCCTGCGTGGTACGCCTCCGCGCGCAGCCCCTCCTTGCACAATTTGGCGGCGTACTTCTCGGTGTCCTTGCGGGTGGCGGCGTAGAGGAGCCCCTGCCCGTCCCGGGCCAGGGCGGCAACCTGCTTCAGCAGGGCCTTCCGTTTGTCCTTGTCCTCGTGGTGGCGCACGACGTCGAGGCCGATGTTGGGCCGGTCGAACCCGCGGACCAGGACCAGCGGGTCCTTCATGCGCAGCCGCTCAACGATTTCGTCCCGGACCGGAGGCGATGCGGTGGCGGTGAGGGCGGCTACGGGAGGGTTGCCGAGCTGTTCGCGGACGTGGCCCAGGCCCAGGTAGTCGGGGCGGAAATCGTGGCCCCAGGACGAGACGCAGTGGGCCTCGTCCACCACGAACAGGGAAATGTCCAGGGCTGCGATGCGATTCACGGTCTTGTGCTTGGCCAGCTGCTCCGGGGCCAGGAAGAGGAACGTGGCTGTGCCGTTTTCCACCGCCTGCCATGCCGCCTCCACCTCGGAATCGCTGCGGGAGGAGTTGACGGCCACAGCCGCACCCGGCCCCAGGTCCCCGTCGAGGCCCTCCAGCTGGTCCTCCTGCAGCGCAATGAGCGGTGAAACCACGACGGCGGGACGTCCCGTTGCGTTGTGCAGGTGCTGGGCCGCGACCTGGTAGATCGCGGACTTGCCGTAGCCGGTGGGCATGACGGCCAGGACGTCGCGGCCGTCGGCGAGGGCGGCCATCCCGGCCAGTTGGCCGTCCCGCAGGTGGGCCAGGGAGAAGGAGGATGCCGCAAGGGCAGCGAGGTCATGAGCGTTGGACATGGGGGCGCTCCGCACAGAGTGGTTACTGCGGCCGCTTGCTTCAGCCAACTTAAACAGCCTAACGCCAGCCGTGTGCCGCCGTCGCCCGTTGCCCGACGCCCGCCCGGCAGGGGAGCTGCCTCCTTGACTTCCCCGCCACCCTGAACAAGTGTGGGAAAGGAACCGGCCCGCCGAAGCATCGGAATGTGGCCGCGCCTGCAGAACGCAAGGAGAACCAGCCGTGACGCGCAAGAATCCCGATGTTGAAGAGGCCGACGAATCTGACATCGAAGTCAGCGATCACCCGAAGACATGGGCCGCTGGGGTGCCCGGCGTCTACCATTCCATGCAGCCGGCGCTTAAGCACATGGGCCTGGAACGGTCCAGGAAGACCCTGCTGGCGCTGAACCAGAAGGACGGTTTCGACTGCATGAGCTGCGCGTGGCCGGACCCCGGGCACCGCAAGACGTTCGAATTCTGCGAGAACGGCGCCAAGGCCGTGACGTGGGAGGCCACCCCGGTGGTGATTGGCTCGGATTTCTGGCAGGAGCATCCCGTCAGCGAGCTGCTGCAGCGCTCCGAGTACTGGCTGGGCATGCAGGGACGCCTGACGGAGCCGGTGTACAAGCCCGCCGGGGAGGACCACTACCGGCCCGTCAGCTGGGACCAGGCGTTCGGCATCATCGCGGACAAGCTGGCGTCCCTGCCCAGCCCGGACCAGGCGGCGTTCTACACCAGCGGCCGCACCTCGAACGAGGCCGCGTTCCTGTACCAGCTGTTCATCCGCGGGTACGGCACCAACAACCTGCCGGACTGCTCCAACATGTGCCACGAATCTTCCGGCTGGGGCATGGGCCAGACCATCGGCGTGGGCAAGGCCACGGTGTCCTATGACGACTTCGCCAAGGCGGACCTGATCATCATCATGGGCCAGAACCCCGGCACCAACCACCCCCGGATGCTCACCGCCCTGGAGGAGGCCAAGGAAGCGGGCGCAAGCATTGTGGCAGTCAACCCGCTGCCCGAGGCCGGCCTGATGCGCTACAAGAACCCACAGAAGGTCAAGGGCATCATTGGGCGGGGCACGGATTTGGCGGACCAGTTCCTCCATATCCGGATCGGCGGGGACATGGCGCTGCTGCAGGCGGTGTCCAAGCGGGTCCTCGATGCCGAGGCAGCCAATCCGGGCACCGTGCTGGACCATAAGTTCCTCGAGGAACACTGCCAGGGGCTTGAGGAGCTCCGGGAACACCTGGCCGGACTGGACGAAGCATCCGTCCTGGCAGCCACCGGCCTGCAGGCCGGGGAGATCGACGAGCTGGCCGACCGCTACCTCCGCGCCGAAAAGGTCATCATCACGTGGGCCATGGGCATCACCCAGCAGAAAAAGGGTGTGGCCACCATCAAGGAGATCATCAACCTGCTGCTGCTGCGCGGCAACATTGGCAAGCCCGGCGCCGGTGCCTCGCCCATCCGCGGGCACAGCAACGTCCAGGGGGACCGCACCATGGGCATCTGGGAGCAGATGCCGCCGGCGTTCCTGGATGCCCTGGGCAAGGAATTCAGCTTCGAGCCGCCCCGCGGGCATGGCGCGGACGCGGTGGAGACCATCCGCCAAATGCGCGACGGCGGGATCAAGGTTTTCATCGCGATGGGCGGCAACTTCGTGGGCGCCATGTCCGACACCCGGGCTGCCGAAGCGGCGATGGGCGGCACGGAACTCTCCGTCCAGATCTCAACGAAGCTGAACCGGTCCCACGCCGTGACAGGGGCCGAGGCCCTGATCCTGCCCACGCTGGGGCGCACTGAGATCGACCGGCAGGAGTCCGGCCTTCAGTTCGTCTCGGTGGAGGACACCGTCTGTGCCGTGCACGCCTCCCACGGCACCGTTGAACCGGTGGCTCCGGGCCTGCTTTCCGAGGTGGCGATTGTCTGCCAGCTGGCGCAGCGGGTGCTGGGGGACAGGATTTCGGCCGACTGGGCCGGCTTCCAGAAGGACTACGACCTGATCCGCGAGCATATCTCCCACGTGGTGGTGGGCTGCGAGGACTACAACCGGAAGATCCGGCAGGACGGCGGCTTTGTCCTGCCCAACGGTCCCCGCGACTCCCGCACGTTCAACACGCCCACCGGCAAGGCCATGCTCACGGTGAACGAACTGGAGCATGTGGAGCGCCCGGCCGGCACCCTGATCCTGCAAAGCATGCGCTCGCACGACCAGTTCAACACCACCATCTACGGCCACAACGACCGCTACCGGGGCATCAAGAAGGGCCGCGAGGTGGTGTTCGTAAACCCCGAGGACCTGGCCGAGCTGGGCCTGGAAGACGGGCAGCACGTGGATGTGCGCGGCGTGTACCCGGACAACGTGGAGCGGGTCCTGCGGAACTACCGGCTGGTGTCCTACCCGTCAGCACGCGGATGCGCGGCCGCCTACTATCCGGAAGCAAACGTCCTGGTGCCGCTGGAGAGTGTGGCGGAGGGCAGCCAGACGCCGGTGTCCAAAGCGGTCATTGTCCGGCTCGAACCCGTTACCGTGCTCGAGGAGGAGCCGACAGCCGCGGGCTAGCTACTGCGCTGTGTCCTTTACTGCGCTGTGTCCGCCCAGCCTTTGCTGGCCGGGCCGGCGTCTGGCCCGTCCTCGCACAGCTGGAAGGCGACGTCCGCCGCTTTCGCCACTGACGCCGTCGACGCTTCCTTGGTGCCGGCGCTGCCGGTGCCTGCTTCCAGCCCTGCCGCATACCCCACCATGAAGGTGGTCACCGGAGCCGCTGCATGCGTTACGGAGTCGGCCGATTTGCGGGCCAGGTCCAGGAGGAGGTCGTGGTCCACCTTCAGGTCCAGGATTTGCAGCGCCTGCGCCAGCCGGTTGCTCCACTGGTCCAGGATCTGCATTTCGTCCTCGTTGGCTGGCATGTCCGCTCCTTGGTCTTCCGTCGATTTCGGGACATTGGATCGTCCTCCGTGCCGAGACTACAAGGCTTCGCAGCGGAAGTCATCGCTACCGGCCGTTCCCCGAGTAACCCCTAATCCACAAACAGGTAGACAGCCGGACTTTTTACCCCTAGATATGAGGGCTGCCCGTGCTTAGACTGGGCCCACCCGCTCCAGGAAGCTCTCCGGCAACTGATTCCCAGCCATTACCAGATGCTGGACGGTGCCTGTCCGGCGGGATGCGCATCACCACTCATGAATCACGGCAGCCCTACCGGGCGATACGTGGGATAACAGGAGAAAAAGATGACAGGGAACAAAGCCGTTGCCTACAAGGGACCCGGGAAAGTCGAACTGATTGATATCGACTACCCCACGTTCGAACTCAAGGACGGGCCGGGCGTCAACCCGGCAAATGTTGGGCGCGCCGTCAACCATGGCGTGATCCTGAAGACAGTGGCCACCAACATTTGTGGCTCGGACCAGCACATGGTGCGCGGCCGCACCACGGCACCGCCGGACCTGGTTTTGGGGCACGAGATCACCGGTGAAGTGGTGGAGGTTGGCCGCGACGTTGAATTCATCAAGGTGGGGGACCTTTGCTCAGTCCCGTTCAACATTGCCTGTGGCCGCTGCCGGAACTGCAAGGAACGCAAGACCGGCATCTGCCTGAACGTGAACCCGGACCGCCCGGGCAGCGCCTACGGGTACGTGGACATGGGCGGCTGGGTGGGCGGCCAGGCCAACTATGTGCTGGTGCCGTACGCCGACTGGAACCTGCTGAAGTTCCCGGACAAGGACCGGGCCATGGAGAAGATCCTTGACCTGGCCATGCTTTCGGACATCTTTCCCACGGGATTCCACGGTGCCGTCAGCGCCGGCGTGGGAGTTGGCTCCACCGTCTACGTGGCAGGCGCAGGTCCCGTGGGCCTGGCAGCGGCCACCAGCGCGCACCTGCTGGGCGCCGCCGTCGTGATTGTGGGCGACCTGAACGAGGACAGGCTGGCGCGGGCGCGCAGCTTCGGTTGCGAAACTGTGGACCTCACCAAGGGAGGCCCGGCGGAGCAGATCGAGCAGATCCTTGGCGTGCCGGAAGTGGACTGCGGCGTGGACGCGGTGGGCTTTGAGGCGCGCGGCCACGGCCACGGCAAGGACGCCGAAGAGGCCCCGGCCACGGTGTTGAACTCGCTGATGGACATCACCGCTGCCGGCGGCGCGCTGGGCATTCCGGGGCTGTACGTGACGGGCGATCCGGGCGGCATTGACGAGGCAGCCAAGAAGGGTGCCCTCAGCCTGAGCCTGGGTACCGGTTGGGCCAAGTCGCTGAGCTTCACCACCGGCCAGTGCCCGGTGATGAAGTACAACCGCCAGCTGATGATGGCCATCCTGAACGACAGGGTGAACATCGCCAAGAACGTGAACGCCAAGGCGATCACGCTTGAGGAGGCCCCGCAGGGCTACGCGGAGTTCGACGCCGGCGCGGCCACCAAGTACGTCCTCAACCCGAACGGCTACCTGAGCTAGGCCGGACGGCGTCACGCGGCGCCGCCGGAAGCGGGGCGGCGGACGGTGCTGTCCGGTAAGGGACCGGTGCGGAAATAGATGCCCTTCGGCTGGGGTTAGGCTGAAGGACACACCGCATCGAAGGAGATTCCCTTGAGTGACATCACTGTCCGCCACAACCCCGGCCGCGAGCGCTTTGAGATCCTCGACGCCGGCAACGTGATTGGCAAGGCGGCGTACAAGGCGTACGACGGCGGCGCCTCGCCGGAGCGGATTTTTTACCACACGGTGATCAACGAGGAATACGGCGGGCAGGGCCTTGCTGGGCAGCTCGCCACCGTTGCACTGGACGAGACGGTCAAGGCAGGCGTGGGCATTGTCCCGGTCTGCCCCTTCATCAAGAAGTTCCTCGCCAAGCACCCCGAATACGCCGGCGATTCGGTGGCCGTGAAGCCCGCGCACCTTGAGTTCCTCAACGGAGCCCTGGCCAGCCGCGCCCGCTGACGTGCGACCCGCTCATTCGTTGTTGCCACGCAGCTTGGTTTTCGACTCGCAGGTTAGTTCTCGCCCCTCGGATTAGGGCCGCGCCTCCTAACTTGGGCTTCGAGATGTACTTTGCGTGTCGCCAGATGCCCTCCCGCGCCCCGTGCAGCAGACTGTTTCCGTGAGCAACAAACCCCGGACTGCGCTGGCCGTCGCCGGCCTCAGCCTGGGCACGGCGCTGAACCCCCTCAACTCCTCGATGATCGCCGTCGCCCTGGTGGTGCTCCGCGGGGACTTTGGACTCGACGTCGCGGCCGTCACCTGGGTGGTGACCTCGTTTTACCTGGCCTCGGCCGCGGGCCAGCCGGTGATGGGCAGGCTTGCCGACAGGTTCGGGCCGCGGCGGATGTTCATGCTGGGCATGGGTTTGGTCGCGGTTACCTGTGCGCTGGCGCCGTTCGCCCCGAACTTCGCGCTGCTCTGCGTTGCCCGGGCAGTGATGGCGCTGGGCACGGCCACCGCCTATCCCAGCGCTGTGGTGATGGTGGGTGCCATTGCGCACCGGGCCAACGTGGAACCGGCACGTCCGCTTGGCAGCCTCCAGATGGCCAACACGTCGGCGGCGGCAGTGGGACCTGTGATCGGCGGATTGCTGGTGGGCTTTGTGGGCTGGGAGGCGTTGTTCCTGGTCAATGTCCCGCTGGCGCTGGCCGCGCTGCTGATCGTCCGGCAGGCTGCTCCGGCGGACAAAGCCAGGGAACGCGGCAGCGTTGCCGAGCTGCTGCGGGACTCGGACCTTCCCGGCATCCTGGGCTTTGTCTCCGCGCTGCTGCTGGTGATGATGGCCGCCCTGAACGTCTTGCCGGGCTACCGCTGGTGGATGCTGGCCGCAGGAACCGCAACCGCGGGGCTGTTTGCCTGGCGGGAGCTCCGGTTCACCCGGCCGTTCCTAGACCTGAGGCTCCTGGGCCGCAACAAGCCCTTGATGCTTATCTACCTTGCCTTCGCAGTGTTCAGCAGCGTCTATTACTTCGTCTTTTTCGGCCTGCCCCAGCTCCTGCAGGAAGCCGGGGGCTACGAGCCCGGCATTGTGGGCCTGCTGATGCTGCCCCTGGCGGGCATGTCCGTCCTGGCAACCCCTTGGGCAGTGAAGGCAATGGGAAGGTTCGGCGTGCGGCGCGTGCTGATTGCCGGCGTCGTGCTCCTGGCCGCGGCCGCCGCCCTGATGTGGCTGCTCACCGGCACCCTGGCGATCCCGCTGGTGGTGGTGCTCACTGCCCTGATGGGCATCCCGTACGGGACCGTGGGCATCGCCACGAACCAGGGCATGTTCGTTTCCATCCGGCCCCAGGAGCGGGGCGTCGCCGCCGGGATCTACCAAACCTGCCGGTATGTCGGCGCGATCACGGCCACGGTGATGATCGGTGTATTCGCGGGCGGCGGCGTGGACCAGGAAAGCTGGGCGCGGATGGTCCTGGCGATGCTGGTCCTGTGCGTGGTGACGTTCGCCGTGAGCCTGCTGTGGAGGCAGCGGACACCCTAGCGTCACAGCGTTATGGTGGATAAATGAAGTACCTGAGGGGCCCGCTTTACCTCGACATCACTGCAAAGGGCATGTGCATCGTGGGCGCTGCCCTGATGATTTTCGGCCGGGGCGGCTGGTTCTACGTGGGCGTCGCCACCGTGGTGCTGGGTGTCCTTTTCATCGGCGCTTCCCTGCTGGCCACCCGGCACCTGCGGCAGCGTGGATGGGACGGCAGGAAACGCGCCTAGGTGTACATCAGCGAGCCCGGCGTGGTCAGCTTCTCCCCGGTCTCCAGCCAGGTCTTGAGGCCGGAGAGGATCATGGGCCAGCCGCCGTAGAGCTGTTCATTGGCGCCTTCGCGGAGGTCGCCGTGGGTGACGGTCAGGCGGCAGGAATCGCCCACCGGCTCGATCTCCCACGTGATCTTTGAGGTTCCCTCGGCCTTGACGTCATCACCCCAGAGGGCCCGCATGGTCTGGACCAGCCGGCGGGGCGGGTCCACCTCCAGGTTTTCGCCCTCACCCAGCGGTGCGCCGGCTTTGGCATTGTTCATGGTGTAGCTGCTGCCCGGGGTCCAGTCCGTCTCAATGGTGTTCCCGAACTGGTACTTGCTGCGCATCCCGCTGTCCGTGATGGCTTCCCAAAGCCGTTCCGGCGTGGTCTTGATGTAGATTTCGAAGATTTTTTCCATGGGACTTTCCAATCTGGATTTGAGGTCGCTGAGGCCAGCGGCCCATGGTTCTGAATACTTGCTCACCCAGCGGTCGTGGATAAGCCTGATGGGCACGGGATTCAGGAAGTGCAGCTTTTCCCGCCCCCGACGGCGGCTCACCACCAAGCCTGCATCCTCCAGGAGCTTGAGGTGCTTGGCAATCCCGAAGCGGGTCATGTCGAAGCGGGCCCCAAGCGCGCTCAGGGACTGCCCGTCCTGGCGGAACAGCTCATCGAGGAGGTCCCGGCGGGTGGGGTCGGAGAGTGCCTTGAACACTGCGTCCATAACCACATGATAGGTGACTATATGGTCACCTATCAAGGGTGTGCCACTATGTTTTTGTGCTGCCCCTGAGCCAAATTTCCAGTATGCGTAAGACGGTCGACGACGGCTGGCGCTCACCCGTGGCGGATGCCGTGGGGGAGCTTTGGGATATCGACCCCGCTGGACTTCGGTTCTGGCGCTCATCCTCGGTACACGTGTTCGTTGTTCCACCAGGAAGCGATGACCGTGGTGTGCTGTACGCGCGCTTTGCGCCGTACGACGGAACGGCGGGGCGCCGGCTGCGGCAGGGGGCAGAACTCGGCGAACTACTGAAGGCGGCCGGAGCCGCTGTGGCCGGGGTGGTCGGGTCCCGGTCCGGCGCGGTCGTGGAACGCGTCAGCACGCCGTTAGGCGACATGGCCGCGTGTGTGCTGCATCGGGTGGAAGGCGAGGAACTGGACGCAGATGACCTCGTGGCGGAGGACGCACGTGCCTGGGGGCTGGCGCTGGCTGCTTTCCACCGGACAGCGGGGGAGGTGGGTTCGTCTGCCGCTTCGCGCCCGGACCAGGCGGTCCCGGATGCCTTTGCCGCCCTGGCCGCTCATGCAGAGCGCCACGGCGATGCTGAACTTGCGTCGGCGGCTAGCCACCTGCGTGGAGTGTATGCGCGCTTGGACCCGGAATCCCTGGTGTTAGGGCACGGCGATTTCGAACTGGACAACCTGCGGTGGTCAGGAGGCCAGGCTGTGTGCTTTGACCTGGACGAATCCGGCGTGATGCCTGCGCCTGTCGACGTTGCCTCCGCAGTGCGCGACCTCCTGGGCCCGTGTCCTGGATCGCCACAGCATCCGGAGCTGCTCGCGGCGTTCCTCGATGGTTACCGCCTCGGATCAAGCCGCGCCATCAGCCCGGACCAGCTCCTCCTGCACCGTGCGTCCTTCGCCGCGGAACACGTCCTGGAAGCACCGGCAGTCCTGGACCTGAACCCCGCAGGCACGGGCTGGCTCCCGGATCTGGCTGCCTCCCTGGTCCGCCACTACAAAGGCGAGCGCACCATCATCCTGGCGACGGCCGCCGTCGTGCCCTAAGAGCGCCCGCCCACTTTGTCCGGGAACGGCTTGGCGATGGGCCGCGGCTCCAGCCATATCCGCTCCCGCGGGCCCTGTGGGTACGCATGCTTCTTGCCGGCCAGCGTGATGATCCAGGCTGCCACTACCGGCAGCGCGGCGGCCACGGGAACCAGCATCGGACCACCCGCCACCAATGCCGCTGAGCCATACAAGGCGCCGACCGTGATGCCGAGCTGGATGGTCAGCACGGTGAGGCCGTTCGCTGCTTCCTGGTACTCGCCGCCGGCCCTCAGGATGGCGGACTGGTTGTAGATGCCGATCGCCCCCAGTCCCGCCCCCCAGACGGTCATGAGGACCAACGCCACGGTGAAGTTGCCTACGGCGAGGGGCAGGAAAAACATGGACAGGGCGATCGCCGCAGTGGTGACCAGCAGGGAACGCCGGGGCCGGGAATCCACGGTGAGGCCGGCGATCCAGATGCCCAGCAGCCCGGAGCCGCCCAGCACGGTGAGCGAGAGGCTGATGGCGTAGTCCGGGAAACCGGCGTCGCGGATAAACGGAGCGATATAGGTGAACAGGGCGAAGTGCGCCAGGACCAGCAGCGGCCAGGCAATTGCGACCGGCTTCACCCCGGGCTGGGCGATGGCTTTGCGCAGTGACGGGCGGACGGCGTCGGAGATCTTTTGAACGCGTGGCAGCAGGAAGAACGCCAGCACGGTGAGGACCAAGCCGAACCCGGCCAGCACCATGAACGCGGCCCGCCAGCCCAGGAAACCGCCCAGCGCGGTCCCCACGGGCGCGCCGATGGCCAGGCCCAGGCTGTTGCCGCTGAAGACAATGGCCAGGGCCTTGCCCACCTTGTCCGCCGGAACCACCCTGGTGACGAACGGGGCCATGGTGGTCCACAGCAGCCCATGGGCCAGGCCGCCCACCAGCCGGGCAATCATCGCGGACGTGAAGTCAGGCGCCAGTCCCACCATGGCGTTGCTGGCGGCGAACGTCAGGACCAGCCCCACCAGCAGCGCATGCCGCGGTATCTTCACCAGCAGCCGGGCAGCCGGAACCACGGTAACCACAATCACCGCGGCATAGGCCGCAGCCAGGTAGCCGGCCACCGGCTCGGACACATTCAGGCCCGCGCTGATCTGCGGGAGCAGCCCGGACGGCAGGAGTTCGGTGGTGATGGCGGTAAAGGCAATGGTGGCCAGGACCACCATCGCGGCGTAGGGGAAACGGGCAGGCGCCGGCGCGGAAATCGCGGAAGACATGGGGGAGGGGTCCATTCAAGGGGGAGGGGTGGAACGCGGCTCGCTGGCCGGACAATTCCTCCCTTAAATTTACAGGATCCCGCCCCCTGCTCCGTGCCGTTCCCGGCGCGTCCCCGGTGCCGCTTGCGGCGCGCCGTGCCGCACCGCTGGAATCAGCGGGCGGCCGGTTCCCTGACCTCCGTGATGGCGCTTAGCCGTGAATCCAGCAGGCCTGCCGCGACGGCTGGAGCAAGCCCCGGCGCCAGCGGAAGGCGCGGTACCACCAGGCAGTGCCAGAGGTGGTAGATGTCCGCCTTGCCCGACCATACGGTAGAGGTGACATTACCGTGCTCGTCGAGTTCCTGCTTCCAGGAGCCGTGCTCGTAATCGATGAACCAGTCGCGGGCGTGGTCCCAGATCCGCTCGTACCAGTCCGCATACTCCTTCTCGCCGGTGGCGATGTAGAGGGCTGCGGCCCCGCCGATTGCTTCCGCGGGAACCCAGCGGATGCGGGTGGTGACCACCGGCCTGCCCTCCCAGTCCACGGTGTAGACAAATCCGGGATGGCCGTCCGGCTCCCAGGCGTCGCGGATCGCAGCATCGAACAGGCCGCGCGCGTCTTCCAACAGCCAGGCTGGTACATCCAGGCCGCGGGCCTCGAGCCCGGCACGGAGGTGGAGGAGCAGCCGCGCCCACTCAACCCAGTGGCCGGGGGTTCCGCCATAGGCCCGAAACTGGCTGGCCCGGTCATCGGTGTTGTACTCCGGCATCGGGGTCCACTCGGGGTCGAAGTGCTCGAACACCCGGTAGTTGTTGTTGCGCGCAAATTCGTGGATGAGCACCTCGGCAATGTGGAGGGCCCGTTCCAGCCAGCGGTCCTCGCCGGTCACATCAGCGACGATCAGGTACGCCTCGACCGAGTGCATGCTCGCGTTGCCGCCACGGTAGGCCTCGGTTTCGGTGAACTCCCGGTTCCAGGAGTCAAAGCACATGTTGGCTTTGTGGTCCCAGAATTTTGTGTCGGCTACCCGCAGGGCCTCGTCCAGCAGTTCCCGGGCTCCCGGGCGGTTTGCGGCAACGGCACTGGCGGCGGCGAGGAGCACGAAGGAGTGCTGGTAGCCGGACTTGGTGTCGTTCACCGGACCGTTCGCGTCGATCTCGGCGTACCAGCCGCCAAACTCATCGTCGTGGAAGGCCCCGTTGAGCGCTGCGATGCCGTGGTCCACGAGCGTCGCGGCACCCGGCCGCCCCATCAGCGCGGCGACAGCGAAACTGTGGACCATCCGGGCGGTGATCCACAGATGGGTCGGCTTGTCGGTGAATACCTTGCCGTTGTTGTCCAGCCAGCCGAATCCCGTGGGCACCTTTGACCCCGCGGCGAAATTGATCAGCCGGTCGGTTTCTGCCTCGAGCCATCGGGCGTGGGCGGCACTGTTCAGCCATGTCATGTCAGTTCCTCTTTCTGGTACGGGGTGCAAGTTTGGAGCCGGTCCAGTCAGCGGGTGCCGAAGTCGGTATCTGTGTAGGCGCCGGCACGCCGGGCGCCACCACAGCTGCAGTCGTTTCCGACGTCAAGCTGAATGTTCACCGGTGCACCCGGGTCAATCGTCAGCGAGATGGTTTCGCCGCTGGTGGTGGACACGCGCAAGGGGCTCTTGTGCGGGGAGATGGCAGTCATGGCCGCCCTTTCGTTAGTGGTGTTGGTTGGATACATGCATCTGTTACCCGACGGTTGTTACCCGACAGTGTCGAGCACGCCGCGGACAATGGTGGCTGCCGCGCCAAGGTAGGCAAGGACGATCAGCAGGATCTGGGCGGCGCGGGCAGGGACAAAACGGGCAGCGACGTCGCCCAGCACCAGCCCCGCCAGGCAGGCTGCGGCAACCGCCGCCCACATCGCAGCGGGAAGTGAGGGGAATGTCGCGGGAGCCGTCAGGGCTTTGGAGGCCAGGGAAAGCGCGCCGATGGTGAAAAAATATGGCTGCATGGTGGCTGCGAAGGACTTGTGCTGCCACCGGGTGGCGATGGAGTACATGCTCACGGCGGGTCCGCCGACGCCGGCCGCGGTGTTCATGAAGCCGCTGAGGCCTCCCGCGGTAAAGAGGTAGCGGCGCCGGGCCGGCAAGGTGGCGGATTTCAGGGCCAGCAGGACGGTCAGCCCGACGGCAAGGATCACCCCGATGGAAATCTCCAGGACTGCAGGCGGGATGAGCCGGATCAGGAAGGCCGCCGGCACGATTCCCAGCACCGCCGAGGCCGTGAGGGCCGCGTACCGTTTCCAGTCGATGTCCCGGACAACCCGGAAGATGATGGCTCCGGCAGTCACGGCGCCGCAAACGTTCACCAGCACCACCCCCTCCACCGGGCCCAGGAGCAGGACCAGGAAGGGGGCGGCCACCAGGGCGAAGCCCATGCCGGTGATGCGCTGCATCCCTGCACCCATGACGACGGCGCCCAGCACCAGCCCGGTGGTCAGCATTTAGGGCCGCCAGGCCACGTATTGGACCTCCTCGAACTCCTCCAGGCCCAGGCTTGCGCCTTCCCGGCCCAGGCCGGACTGCTTGGCACCGCCCATGGGCGCGAAGGCCACGGACGGCAGGGGGTCGTTGACGCCCACGATGCCGGCCTCGAGCTGCTCCGGAATCTCCCAGCCGCGCTTTGGGCTGCTGCTCCAGACGTATGCGGCCAGGCCCATCTCGGTGGCGTTGGCCTTCCGGATGGCGTCCTCCTCCGAGGAGAAAGTCACGACGCCGGCTGCCGGACCGAACACTTCTTCGGTCACCAGGGGTGCGTCGTCCGGAACGTCCGCCAGGAGCGTGGGAGCCAGGAAGGAGCCGTGGCCGGGCACGTCGGTCCGCTGCGTGACGCGGCGGGCGCCGCGTTCCAGGGCGTCGTCCACCAGCGCCTGCACGGCGGACACCCGCTCGGCGTCGATCACGGGGCCCAGGTCCGGGACGGGAGTGCCGTCGTCGGGAACGCCGTGGCCGATGCTCATCGCGTCAAACCGCGCAGCCAGCCTGGCGGCGAACTCCCCGGCGATGCTGTCCTGGACCAGGAACCGGTTGGCCGCCACGCAGGACTGGCCCGTGTTGCGGAGCCGGCCCAGCACTGCGCCCTCGACGGCCGCATCCAGGTCCGCATCCTCGAAGACGATGAACGGCGCGTTGCCGCCCAGTTCCAGCAGCGGCCGGACCACCCGGTCCGAGGCGGATGCCATGATTTGCTTGCCCACGCCGGTGGAGCCGGTGAAGCTGACGGCTCGGACGGCCGGGTGCTTGAGCAGGGCCGCGGTGATCTCCCGCGAGGGGCCGTGGACCAGGTTGACCACGCCCGCCGGGAATCCGGCGTCGTGCAGGACCTCGAAGAGTCCGGTGGCGGCCAGCGGCGCCTTTTCGGAAACCCTGCCCACAACGGTGCAGCCTGCAGCGAGCATCGCGGCGAGTTTGCGGGCCTGGATGGACACCGGGAAGTTCCATGGGGTGAGGCTGAGGGCAACACCGATGGGCTTCCGCAGGCTCAGGTGGCGGCGGCCCTGCAACTCGGGCGGGCTGACGGTGCCGGTGGTGCGCCGCACTTCCTCGGCGAACCAGCGGAAGTATTCCACCGAGAAGTCCACCTCGCCCTGGGCTTCGGGGAGCCGCTTGCCGGCCTCGAGGGCCAGGGTGTGGGCGAGTTCATCGCGGCGTTCGGCCAGGAGGTCGGCGGCGTTGCGGAGCAGGTCGGCGCGGTTCCGCACGGTTGTGCGGGACCAGGACCCGAAGGCGTCCGCTGCTGCGTCGGCTGCCTGGGTGGCGTCCGCGGCGGTGCCCCAGGCGATCTCTCCGACGGTGCCGCCGTTTCCGGGGTCCGTCACGGTCTTGGAGGTGCCGGTGGCGTGCCAGGTGCCGTTGACGAGGTGTCGGGCTGATTTGAGGTTCACGGATGATGCCTTTCGGAGGGCGGGGAGAGGTCCGGCACGGCGGGGCGGGCGCGGAAGGCCGCCGCCGCCGTCGTAATGCTCATCCCTTGCTGGCGCCGGCGGTGATGCCGGCAACGAAGTAGCGCTGCAGGAAGACGTAGGCCACCACCACGGGCAGGGAGGCCAGAATGACGCCGGCGAACAGCAGCGGGTAGTCGGTCTGGAACTCGCCCTGGAAGCTCAGCAGCGCCAGCGGCAGCGTGCGGTTGCCGGGGGACTGGATGAACAGCAGCGGGTACAGCAGTTCGTTCCAGTGGATGACGAACAGGAAGATGGCGGCCGCGGCGATGGACGGCGCGGACAGCGGCAGGGCGATGGAGACGTACGTCCGCCAGGGGCCGGTGCCGTCAATGGAGGATGCTTCGTAGAGTTCCTTGGGCAGGGTCCGCATGAACCCGCCGAGGATGAAGACGGCGATGGGCAGGGTGGACACCAGGTTCGCCAGCACCAGCCCGGCCAGGCTGTCCAGCAGCCCTAAACGGCCAAAGAGGACATACAGCGGAACCATGTTGGCCTGCGCCGGGATGGCCATGCCCAGCACCAGGAAGCCGAAGATGGCCCAGGACATGAACCCCTTGAGCCGGGACACGGCGTAGCCGGCCAGGCTGGCCAGGAACAGGGTGAGCGGGACGGAAATGGCGGTGACAATGACGCTGTTCATGAAGGACGAACCGAGGTCCTGGCCGCCGATCACCTCTGCGTAGTTGCCGGGGGAGAGGGACTGCGGCAGGCTGAACGGCCCGGCAAACAGTTCCTGCGTGGACTTGAAGCTGCCGAACCCCACCACGGTCAGCGGAACGATGATGATGACCGCGTAGATCGCGAGGATTCCGCGGCGGGTTATTGACGAGAGCATGCTGTCATTCCCCCTTCGGGGTGAGGCGGAGCAGCCGGCGCTGGAGCCAGGTGACCAGGGCGATCATGGCCATGAAGATGATCGACTGGGCGGCGGCGTAGCCGAACTCCGAGTTGGCGAAGGTGCTGTAGATACGGGTGGAGAGGATGTCCAGGGACTGCTTGGGCGGATTGCCCGCGATGCCCAGGATCAGGTCGAAGGCCTTGAACGACTGCACGGTGGTGTAGGCCACCACGATGGATGTTGCCGGGGCCACGAAGGGCCAGGTGATGGACTTGAACTGCTGCCACTTGTTGGCGCCGTCCATTTCAGCTGCCTCGTAGAGTTCACGGGGGATGGCCTGCAGGCCGGCGATGTAGACCACCATCATCTGCCCGGCGTGGAACCACACCTGCGTCACGGCCACCCAGTACAGCGCCTGGGCGTCATTTCCAAGGTAGGAGCTTTGGAGTGCTTCCAGCCCCACGCCGCCCAGCACCGCATTGGCCAGGCCGAAGTTGGGATCGTAGATGAACTTCCAGATGAACGCCACTGACACCGAGGACAGGATGGTGGGGAAGAAGAACAGCGCGCGGAGCAAGACGCTCCCGCGCGAATTCTTCGTCAACAGCAGCGCCAGGATCAGCGAGAAGAACGTCTGCGCGATCACCACCAGCAGCACGAACTTGAGGTTGTTCATGAGGGCGTTCGTGAACAGCGAGTCGTTAGTGAAGGCCCGCATGAAGTTGTCCAGCCCCACGTAGTTGAACGCGGCTGAGAAGCCGTTCCAGTCCGTGATGGCGTACTGGAAGGCCTGCAGCGTGGGCATCACCAGGAAGAAGGCGATCACCGCGACGGCGGGAAGCGGGAAGAGGTAGAGCGCCGGATTTACCCGGGTGGGGGAGCGGCGGCGCCCCTTGTTGGCATTCACGTCTGGAGGGCTGCCTGGTGCCTTCCGCTTCGCAGGCAGCCCGGTGTGGGTGCTCATATCCGTTCGTCAACAATCTTTTGGGCGGCCTCTGCTGCCTGCTCGGGGCTGGTGCCCGAGATGACGGCGGTGGCGCTGGCTTCCACGGCGTTGCGGACATCCAGGTTCTGGAACTGGAACCGCGCGGCCAGTGCTGTGTTCTTGTCCAGCCAGGGACTCAGACGCTTCAGGTCCGGGTTGGTGTAGTCCACGTCCTTCACGGACACGTGCTGCGCCGTCTGGTTGGCGTAGTAGGCGGCGTTCTCCGGCTCGGAAAGGAAATCGATCCAGGCAGCCGCTGCGGCCTGGTTCTTGCTGGCCGAGTTGACGCCCAGGATGAAGGTTGCGTTGTAGACGCCCTCATACTTGGCGTTGCCGTCCGAGGTGTTGGGGAACACCAGCTCGATGGGGAACTGGGCGCCCAAGCCGCGGACGGCGGCAATGTGGTACGAGCCCGTGGCGAGCATGGCTGCCTGGCCCTGGGAGAACAGGTTCTGGGCCGGCTCCACGGCGGTGCCGGTGGCGTTGGGCTGCAGGTACGGGACCAGGTCCTTGTACTGGTTCAGCATCTTGATGAACCAGTCATCCGTGACCTTGAGCTTGCCCTGTTCTATTTGGGCGCACATGTCGTCCACAGGGCCGTTGTTGGCGATCATGCAGTTGAAGAGCTGGCCGCCGTTTCCAACATCGCCGCCCGGCCACGAAATGGGGATGACGCCGGAGGACGCCAGCTTCTCGCACATGGCAAGGAAGCTGTCCCAGTCCTTGGGGGCGAGGTCAGCGCCGGCCTTGTCGAACAGGTCCACGTTGGCCATCGGCATGGGGAACACCACCTGGTACGGCAGTCCCAGCTGGCTCTCGCCGGACTTTCCGGCGGAGAGCAGCCCTTCCTGGTAGTTCGAGACGGCCTTGCTGTCCTTGAGCTCGGTGTAGATCCCGGCCTCGGTGAAGTTCTTGAACTGGGACCCGCGGAAGGTGGCAAACGCGTCGCCAATGGAGCCGCCGCGCAGCTTCTGCAGGGCCTGGGCGTTGTAGTCGTTGGACGTCGAGATGTCCTGGGCCACTTCAACGCCGTCGTGCAGTGCAGCAAACCGCTTGACCAGCTCGTCGAACACCACCTTGTCCTCCCCGCGCCAGTGCGCAAAGGACACCTTGCCCGTGATATCCCCCGTGGCGGGGGCGGCGGGGCCGGTGGCACCGCCGGGCGCCGTGGAACCACCGGGACCGGCGCATGCTGCCGCGGTGGCGCCGAAGCCCATAGCCCCCAGGAGTGCGATGGCCTGCCTGCGTGAAATCTGACTCACAATAATCTCCTCGTTGAGTGTTTTGCTGTGCCTTGCTTGCTTGACTGCGGAAAGCGGCTTGCCACGGCCCTGACGCTGTGGCCCTCCCGGAGTGGTTACGCGTTGGTCCTTTGCGCGGTGACAACGTCGTCCACCACGGCGCAGAGGCGCTGCAGCCGCCGGACGGCGTCCGTGGACAGGGATTCGACGACGTCGGGCGCACCGATGCAGGACGCCCAGACGGCGCGTCCGGAGAGGAAGCCGCTGGCACCTTCCAGGCAGGCCCACCGGACTGCATCCGGGAAGACGTCTTCGGGGACGCCGGAGGAGAGCACCACCCAAGGTCCGTCGATCGCGCTGGTGAGTTCGGCGCACGCGGCGCGGACCTCGGCTTCGGGGGCCTGGCCTTTGTACGGGACCTCCGCCTTGTACAGGTCCGCGCCCAGGCTGCCGAGTTCCCTGGCGGCGGTGAGGATGCCGGCGTTCCAGTCGAAGTCCCCGCCGGCCAAGGGCTTGCGGGAGACGGGCTCGATGATGCTGATGAGCCCCGCGGACCGGCAGCTGTCCACGAATTCGCGGACCATTTCCACCCTGCCTTCGGCGGGCTCATCCGGGCGGTACAGCACCAGGAGCTTGAGGGCCTTGACGCCCAGGGCCTTGTATTTGTGCGGGTCCACCAGGCGGTCGATGGTTACCTCACCCACCAGCTCGCCGTGCGCGGACTCGAAGTGGTCTGCCGAGGCGATCAGCCCGCAGCTGGGATCCACCACGTTGTCCGCGATGGCCTGGTCCAGGGCGAACTGCCGGTCGATGAGGACGCCGGACGCATAGGGGGTGAGGATTTTGGCGGCCTGAAGCTTGAAGTCCTGCAGGTCCTGGTCCGTGACGGGCTGGTCGGTGTGTTCGGCGAACATGTTGCGCATGGCTTCGCGCTGGTCGACGGCGAGCATTGCGAAGGCGCCTGACGGGCGCTGGAGGGGTGAGAGGTCTGTGGGGCTCATGGGCTGCTTCTTTCAGCTAGGCGGTGTGGTTGGAAGTAAGGACAGGTGTAATGGCCTGGTGCGGGATGGCGGAGCGGCCGTCCAGCCCTTCGCAGGATGCGGAGGCGGTGCGGCCGGCGAAGGCTGCCGCGTCAGCCAGGGAAAGGCCGGCCGCGACGGCGGCGAGCAGGGCGCCGTGGTAGACGTCGCCGGCGCCCAGCGTGGAGACGATCGTGGCGGGGGTTGCGGGCACATGGAGCGGGTCCGCGTTGCCGTCCCTGACCCAGGCCCCGTCAGAGCCGGCGGTGGCGACGACGGCGGAGGCGCCGTCGTCGACCGCTTTGCCCAGGAGCGCCTCCGGTGAGTGGTGCCCGCCGTACTCTGCGTGGAGCCGTTCGATGGTTGGAACGTAGAGGGCCACGCCCCGCGGGCTGAAGGACGCGATGGGGTTGCCGGCATCCACGCTGACGTTCAGGCTGCCGGCGCTGAAGGCCGGAAGGGACGCCACGGCGTTCCAGCCCAGGTGGTCCACGTGGACCCAGGCTGCCGATTCCACCAGTTCATGGAACCGGCTGCCGGCCGGAAAACTGACCGGCGGCACGGGCCGGGTGACAATCGCCCGGCTTTCGGACGCCTTGCTGACCACGATCACGCTGGCACCCGTTTTGACGTTGGGATCGCGGATCACGGCCGAGGTGTCCACGCCTTCGGCCTGCAGGCCGGCGATGATGCGGTCGCCTTCCTCGTCGGTGCCGAGGACACCTGCGAAGGCTGTGTTTGCTCCGGCACGGGCGGCCGCCACGGCTGCGGTGGCGGCCGGGCCGCCACCCGCCGTCGCGAAGTCCGAAGCGACGGTGCGGCTGTCCGCGGCGGGGTAATCCTCCACCAAAGCGATGGAGTCAAGCGTGGCGCAGCCCACGAAGAGCAGGGTTCCAGTTGACGGTTGGGACACGTTCCACCTCGTTGTAGTTCCGGCTGGTACTGAAGAAATATACACACGCTATGTTGGAATAACAACACTTTCTGTATAGTTCTGTTTGGGATGCAACGCCACGGTCCCCCCAAAACTCAACGTAGAGAAACGGAGCAGCACATGTCATTGCCTTCTGCGGAAACGGTCCGGACCATCCGATACGGCCTCATCGGCGCCGGCCACATGGCCCGCGAACATGTCCGGAACCTGGCCCTGATTCCCGGAAGCCGGATCACCGCCGTATCTGACCCCCAGCAGTCATCCTTGGAGGAGACCGTTGCCGAGATCGGCTACGAGGTGCAGGCCTTCCCCTCGCACCAGGAACTGCTCGCTTCCGGCCTGGTGGACGCACTGGTGATCGCCAGCCCCAACGACACCCACCTGGCCATCCTCAAGGACATCTTCGCCAGCGGAACCAACCTGCCCGTGCTCGTGGAAAAGCCGGTGTGCACCACCGCCGCGCAGGCAGATGAACTGGAAGCGCTCGCCGCGGACTACCCGGCGCCTGTATGGGTTGCCATGGAATACCGCTACATGCCGCCGGTCCAGGAAGTCATCCAGGCCGCACACAACGGCAAGCTCGGCAACATCTACATGCTGTCCATCGTGGAGCACCGTTTCCCGTTCCTGCACAAGGTGGATGCCTGGAACCGCTTCGCGGAGCGGACCGGCGGAACCCTGGTGGAGAAGTGCTGCCACTTCTTCGACCTGATGAGGCTGATCCTGCAGGATGAGCCCGTCCGCGTGTACGCCAGCGGCGGCCACGACGTGAACCACATGGATGAGGTGTACGACGGCCGGGTGTCGGACATGATCGACAACGCCTACGTGATCGTGGACTTCAAGGGCGGCCGCCGCGCGATGCTGGAGCTGTCCATGTTCGCCGAGGGCTCCAAGTTCCAGGAGCGGATCTCCATTGTGGGGGATGCCGCGAAGATCGAGACGCTCATCCCCGTGGCGGCCAACCACTGGATCGAAGGTGACGAAGCGGAAGCCACGGTAGAGTTCAGCCCGCGCTCGCCGCTCGGACCGGAAAAGCATGAGGTTCCGGTGGATGAAGCAGTGCTTGCCGCCGGTGCCCACCACGGCTCCACCTACTACGAGCACCTTGGCTACCGGAAGGCGATCCTGGGCGAAGGCCCCGTTGAGGTGACGGTAGCAGATGGCCTGCAGTCGGTCCGGATGGGGCTCGCGGCCGAGCGCTCGATCGTGGAAGGACGCCCCGTTGAGCTTACGAATGCCGGTGCCGGGGTACGTCACTAGGTAAGTTGGTGTTGGAAAAGCAACACTCCGCGGGCTGGGGGCCCGCGGGTGGGGCAGGAAGAAGGGGATATGAGCACCGCACGTGAAGAGGCGCCGCTGACGCCCCGCCAGCGCACCATCGTGGAGGAACTTGGCCGGCGCGGGTTTATTTCCACCACGGACCTGGCCGAAACCTTTGCGGTATCGGACATGACCGTGCGCCGGGACACCCGGGTACTGTCCAAACTGGGCCTGGTCAGGGTGGTCCACGGCGGGGTCAGCGCCATCCATGGTCAGGGCCAGAACGCGGACTTTGCCGCCCGCGTGCGGGAGGATTCCGACGCGAAGCTCCGGGTGGCCCGTGCCTGCGTCTCCATGATCGGGGAACGCGACGCCATCATCCTGGACGCCGGCACCACCACGTACCAGATCGCCCAGGAGCTGCCCAGCTCCTTCACGGGCACCATCATCACGCACTCCGCACCGGCCATCCAGCGCTGCCTGCAGTTGACCGCTGCCCGCACCATCTGCCTGGGCGGCGAACTGCTCCTGGACAGCCAGGCATTCAACGGTCCCATGACTGTCAGCGCCGCGGCCGGCCTCCGCGCCAAGACGGCCTTCATTGGCGTGAGCGGAATCCATGACGAGGCGTTTTACATTGAGCGGGACGTGGAGCGCGCCACTAAGATCGCCCTCATGAACTCTGCGGAACAAGTGGTAGTGGTGGCAACACACCAGAAAATGCTGCGGTATGCGCTGGCCAGGCTGGCTGCCTTCGATGCGGCCGACGTGCTGGTGACGGATGCGCCCCCGCCGCGGGAAATCGAGACGGCGTTGCGCGCCGCGGACGTCAAGCTTGTGGTGGCCGCGTGAGGGCGTCGCTGCAGGTTTCCGTGCCCGACCAGAAACTGCTGGACGCGCTCGCGCCTGCTTCCGGCGTCGAATTTAATGTGTGGGACTTTTCCGGGCCCGCCCCCGCGGAACGGCTGGACATTGTGGTGCCGCCGTACATGCGCGGGCCGGAGGTGCTGGCCGCGCTGGAGTCCGTGGAGATCGGCCTCATCCAGAGCCAGTCGATAGGGTACGACGGCGTGGCGGACGTGCTGCCCCCGGGTTGCGTTTTCGCCAACGCGGCAGGGGTTCATGAAACGTCGACGGCGGAACTCGCCCTGGGCATGATGATCGCCAGCCAGCGCGGCATGGACGACTTCGTGCGCAACCAGGCCAGCGGCACGTGGGGCAACAGCCAGCGGCCAAGCCTTGCGGACAGGCGCGTGCTGCTGGTGGGTTACGGGGGAGTGGGCAAGGCCATCGAGGCCCGGCTTTTGCCCTTCGAAACGCAGGTGACCCGGATGGCCAGCCGTGAACGCGAGGATGCCAGCGGCAAGATCTTCGGGATCGACTCGTTGTATGAGCAACTGCCGCTGCACGACATTGCGGTGGTCAGCGTTCCCCTCAGTGAGCAGACCCGGCAGCTGGTGGACGCGAAGTTCCTGGCCTCAATGCCGGACGGGGCGCTGCTGGTCAACGTGGCCCGCGGGGCGGTGGCGGACACGGATGCGCTGCTGGCCGAGACGTCCACGGGCCGTCTGCGTGCCGCCTTGGATGTCACGGATCCGGAGCCGCTGCCGGCGGACCATCCTCTGTGGACCACGCCGGGAGTGCTGATCACCCCGCACGTGGGCGGGGCCAGTTCGGCGATGTTCCCCCGCATGGTCCGGCTGGTCCAGCAGCAGATTGGATTGATGCTGGACGGCAAAGAACCGGTGAACGTGGTGTTGGGCGGCGCTGCCGGATAGGGTCATTCGCCCGTATCTGGGCGTTATCCACATAGCGGTTTCCGCGGGCTCTCATTGTCAGGGGTCGCTGGCAGACTGGGGTTATGGAGGCAGGTGCGGGGAACCCGGTTATGAAGGCGGCGCCGCGCGTCTGCGTTGATTTCGCCGGCGTTGTTCCGGGTGCCGGTGTTTCGTCCGCCGCGGTCCCGAGTGCCGCAATTGGGGCCCAAACGCCGTCCGATCCCACGGTTGAGGGTCTGATCGCAGGGGTTCGGGGTCTGCGGGTGTCCTCTGACGGCGCCGGGCTGATTGACCAGTTGCGGGGCCTGGAGGAGCTGAAGGCGGCCATTGGGGCTGCGCAGGCAAGGGTTGCTGTGGCGTTCGATCTTGCCCAGCGCGCTGAGCAGGCCGAGGCCGGGATACCGGTTGCGGAGCAGGGGCAGGGCGTGGCGGCGCAGGTTGCGCTGGCCCGGGGTGAGTCGCCGTCCCGGGGCGGGCGGCTGCTCGGGCTGGCCAAAGCGCTGGTGGCGGAGATGCCCCGTACCCTGGCTGCGCTGGATGCCGGCCGGCTGAATGAGTGGCGGGCCACCCTGGTGGTCAGGGAAACGGCGTGCCTGAGCGCCGCGGACCGGTGCGCCGTTGATGAGGAGCTCGCCGCTGACATGGGTACTTTTACCGGGGCCGGGGACCGGGCGGTGGTGGCTGCAGCGCGGGCGGCGGCGTATCGGCGGGATCCCCGTTCGGTGACGCAGCGGGCGTCCCATGCTGCCGGGGAGCGGTGTGTGAGCCTGCGTCCGGCACCCGACACCATGGCGCGTCTGACAGCGCTGCTGCCCGTCGCAGAGGGCGTGGCGGCTTATGCTGCGCTGAGCGCGCACGCCGACACTTTGCGGGCCGGCGGTGAAGACCGTTCCCGGGGGCAGATCATGGCCGACACCCTGGTGGAGCGGACCACGGGCACCCCGGGCGGCGTCAGCGGTGTGGAGATCCAGTTGGTCATGACCGACCGGACTCTGTTGCAGGGGGATTCTGAACCGGCACGCCTTCCCGGCTACGGGATTGTCCCGGGCGGCTGGGCCCGTGAGTTGGTTTCCAGCGGTGGCAAGGGCGGCAAAGCCAGGAATCCGGGATCAGTTGCCGGCAGGGAGCCTGCGGCAGGTGGCGTAGAAGGCCCAGGGAGCAAGACGCCCGCACCCGGTGATCATGAGCCCGGGCTCGACGAGCATGATTTCAGGGTCTGGCTGCGGCGGCTGTACACGGCTCCCGGCGCGGGAGACCTGGTGGGCATGGATTCGCGGGCGCGGTTGTTCCCGGCAGGGTTGCGCCGTTTTATCCAGGCCCGCGACGACAACTGCCGCACGCCATACTGTGATGCACCCATCAGGCATCACGACCACGTGGTGGCCTGGCATGCCGACGGGACCACGAGCCTGGGCAACGCGGCCGGGCTCTGCGAGGCCTGCAACCACACGAAGGAAAACCACGGTTGGAAAACCAGCCCCCGGCCGGGCCCACGGCACACCATCGAGTACCGGACCCCCACCGGCCACTCCTACCACTCAACAGCACCCCCACCACCCGGAAGCCCAGTAGCTGGTCGGTTGGTGCGTGCCACAAAGCTGGTTCGAACTTAACCGCCCGGGTGTGCGTCCCGCAGCTTTTGGCGGCTGGCCTTGCGAATGGCCTTGGTGACGCGATCAAGCCGTGGTGAGTCCAGGGTCCAGGTCTGCCAGTAAAGGGCCACGTCATGGTGCTCACGCTCCTTCAACACCACCAGGGAGCCGTCGGCGAGGTCCGTTCCCAGCTGCAACTCGGGAATCATGCCCCATCCGAGGCCTGCCCTCAAACCTGCAAGGAATCCCTCGGAGGAAGGGATGAAATGTGTTGGTGGCACCTGCTGTACACCACGGGCCTTGAGCTGCAGCTGCTGCAGGTTGTCCTTGGCATTGAACTGGAGCATCGGCATGCGCTGCCAGTCCACCCCGCTGCCGGCTTTGAAGCGCTTGCGCAGCCCCGGGGTGGAAACCGGGAGGTAGCGCATATGGCCAAGCCGTTCCGCCCGGCACCCGTTGACCGGCGTGGGGTCGGAGGTGATCGCTCCGAGAACGTCTCCGCGGCGCAGGAGTTGGCTGCTGTGGTCCTGGTCCTCCACACGCAGGTCCAGAGTGGTCTCGGCCCACGTGCCGGCCTCGTGAAGCACGTCCACAAACCATGTGGCCAGGGAGTCAGCGTTGACGGCAAGGGGGGTCACGGTCCGGGAAGAGGCGCCGTTACCCAGTGACTCCCAGGTTTCGGCCTCAAGGACCTGCACCTGGCGGGACATGCGCAGCAGGACCGATCCGGCTTCGGTGGGGGTACACGGCACGCTGCGGCGGATAACCACCTGCCCCACCGATTTTTCCAAGGCCCTAATGCGTTGACTGACGGCGGAGGGACTGATCCCCAAGAGATCGGCCGCGGCCTCGAAAGTCCCCTCGTCCACGATCGCTGCTAGGGCCCGGAGATGCTCAAAGTTCATGAAGAAATTCTAATGGATGCGCAGAATATATCGTTTGTCTTCATCAATGTCGGCGGGCTACGGTCTACGCATGTGGAGCATTTGGAGTACCGGACTGATGACAGGCCTGGCATTGATCATCGCCATCGGAGCCCAGAACGCATTCGTGCTGCGGCAGGGAATCCGCCGTGAACACGTGGGTGTGGTGGTGGCGCTCTGCATTCTCAGCGATGCGTTGCTGATCCTCGGCGGCACGGCGGGGATCGGTGCTTTGGTGTCCAGGTTCCCGTTGGCACTGGACGTGCTGAGGTGGGGCGGCGCTGCCTACCTGGCATGGTGGGCGGTGCGGTCATTCAGGTCCGCACTCAAGCCCTCAACCCTGACGGCAGACGCGCCTCGGTCCAAGGGATCGGTCATAGCCACCACCTTGGCGCTGACCTACCTGAATCCCCATGTGTACCTGGACACCGTGGTGCTGCTGGGCGGCCTGGCCAACCAGCACGGTCCGGACGCGCGGTGGGTCTTCGCGGCCGGGGCCGTGGTGGGAAGCGCCCTCTGGTTCTCCGCCTTGGGATATGGAGCCCGAAAGCTTTCCGGGGTGCTCAGCAGCCCGCGGACGTGGCGGATTGTGGACCTGGCCATCGGTGTTGTGATGCTGGCGCTGGCCATCAAACTCGTGCTGGGCTGACATCAGCCGGCGGGGTAGCGCTACCTCCTGAATTCGATGCGGACTGAGTTGTCGTCCGGGAGGACGATGACCGTTCCGTCCCGGGGCGTCCAGCCGTCGTGGAGGAAGAAGAAGCGCCCGCCGCTGAGCACCAGCAGGCGGAGGCCGTCGTACCGGTAGAGCGCCGCGTCCCCGGTTCCCACCTGGACTTCCGTGACTGCGGCTGAGCCGATACCGAGCGGTGTGGGCGAGTAGACCTCCGCCCGGGGCATGTACTGGACGCCCTGTTCGAAGTTCAATGCCAGCCGCCGGCCCACCGCCTGGGCGTAGTCGGCCGTGCCCCAGAAGAGCAGCAGCGTCACGATGCTGAGGATCAGCGTGGTTTCCACCGCCCGCTGCTCGGAGCTGAGGACTGGCAATGCGCCGGCCCGGCCCAGCCGCCGCAGGCGCATGCACCACGTGGCCACCAGGACACCCAAAGCCATCAGGTACGGCGTGAACAGCGCTGTCCGGGCGGGTTCCCCAACCGCCAGGACCAGGCTGACGCCCACAAGAACGCCGCTGAGCAGGGCGGCGATGCCGGTGGCCCTGACAATGAGGGCCCTGCCGCGGTCCTCTTCGATGCGGCGGCGCAGCCAGCGGTCCAGGGCCAGCCAGACGACGCTGGCGGCCAGGATGCAGACGAGCGGCAGGAACAGTGCGTTGATGCTGATCAGGATGTAGTCCTGCACCGCGTACCCAAACAGGCTGACGTTCAGGCCCATCTGTGCCGCCTGCGCCTCCGCGCGGGCCCAGCCGAAATAGAACAGCAGGGCCGTGGCTACCGTGACCGGCGGACCGATGGCCGAAATGACGCCCAGGGCGCGGGACCAGGAGGAACGCTCGTCCCCACCGGCCTCCGTCATGGCGCGGTGCCTGGCGCCGGGGTGCATGTGGCCTGGTCCGGTGCGTATTCCAAGGAAGCAGAGCCGCTCACCGGCCAGTCGGCGTCGGCAATGCTGACCTCGGCCGTGGTTGGCTGCCCCGCTTCCAGGGGCGGTGCCAGGAAGTAAAACTCAAGCGGATGGTTAGTGTCGATGAAGCTCTGGCGCTGCAGGACCGGGGCTGTTGTAGCGCCAACGTAAACCGAGCGGACGGTCCCGGTGGGCAGGCCGGTGATGTTTCCCGACAGGACAATTTCCTGCCCCGGGCAGACCAGGAAGGGCGGCGAATTGCCTTCGCTGTCCTCAAGACCCGTCAGCTCCGGCAGGCATGCGGTTCCGGGACGAGGGGCGAGTTTCACGGAAACGCCGGGCTTTTGCTGCCGGACGGCGGCTATGGGGCGGAGGACCTCGAGGGCGGTAGCGGACCAGCAATCGCCCTCGAATGGCGGCGGCATGGTGTCAAGGCCGGCGGCCGCCGCATCCCAGGCAGCCTGGTCTCCGGTCAAACCGAGGCACAACGCTTTCGCCGCTTCCTCCACCGTATTGAAGGGTTCGGAGTTACCGGGGAGAACCCCGCAGTCCAGGCCCCTCAGGTTCCTGTACCAAATGGGGTCGCCCCTGCCCACGGGGCCGATGGGCAGCCAGTCGAGCACCACGGTCTCCGGTACCGGCGGCAGGTTCGGGGCAGGCGGACCCGGCGGCGGGGCAGGCGGCTGATTTCGGGCAGGTGGGTCTGGTGGCGGGGCAGGTGGCTGGTTCGGGGCGGGCGGTCCGGGCGGCGGGGCGGGTGGTTGAGCAGGCGGCTGGTTTGGGGCCGGCGGGCTGGGTGGCTGGGCGGGCGGCGGAGCGGGCGGTTGGCCAGGGGCAGGGCTTTGTTCAACGCCCGGCGCAGGCAGTGGCTGGCCCTGTTGCGGATCTTCAGACTGGCTGCGTTCCCCGCCGGCGGTGGAACCGCCAGCGGAACCACCGGAACCGCCAGCGGAACCGCCAGAACCGCCGGACTCGGTGGCCCGGCTTGATTGCGACGTGCTGCCGGGAGCCGGCTGGTCACCACCGCCGGTCGGCATGCAGGCAGACAGGAGCAGCGACAGGGAGACCGCCCAGATGAGGGCAGCCGGGCGGCGGCTGCAGATGTGCATCTCGCACCATCACTATCTGTACTGCCTGGGTTCCAGCCCTCTATTTCCGGCCGGCCAGGGAAAGCATCGACCGTGGAGAGGTCATTGCGTCCAACGGAATTAAACCCTGCCGGCGTTACTAGGGCGTTACTGCCGGCGGTGCGAAGAACGTACGACGGCGGGGTGGGCCGCCGAAGCAGCCCCTCCTTGGGTGCGTCCACGGAGAAGTCCGGCGCCGCCGTCGTCCGTTGCGCGGATGCGCTGCGCTAGACGGCCGGCTCGCGGCGCCGCCGGAACACCATGCGGAGGTTGTCCCGAAAGCTCAGGCTGCTCCGCCGGCTCACCACAATCACGGCGGCCACGGCCGCCAGCAGCACGACGATTCCACCGGCCGCCACCGACCAGCGCGCGCCGAACTCCGAGCCGATCCAGCCCATCAGGGGAGCGCCCACGGCGGTTCCGCCCTGCAGCACGGCGAGGTACAGGGCCAGCACCCGCCCGCGGAACCGGGGCTCCACGGACAGCTGGATGCTGGTATTGCAGCTGTTCAGGAAGGTGATGGACGCCAGGCCTACCGGGATCAAAACTGCTGCATACAGCCAGAACGACGGCGACACGCTGCCCAGGAGCGTGAACGCGCCAAGCCCGAGCGCCCCGCCCAACAGGAACCTCAGCCGGGGACCGGCCCGGCGTGCGGCAAGGAGTGCCCCGGCCAGGGTGCCCACTGCCATGATGGATCCCAGCAGCCCGAATTCGCCGGCGCCCACCCCGAACTCGGTGGTGGCCATGAGCGCGTTGATGATGGGGAAGTTCATCCCGAAGGCGCCGAGGATGCCCACCAGGACCATGATCAGCATCAGGTCCGGCCGGTTGTGCACGTAGCGGACACCCTCTGCCACCTGGTGCCTGCCCCTGCTGGCCGGCGCTGCGGGAGCGAGCTCCGAGGCCCGGATCCTGGACAGGGAGATGATGACGGCCCCAAAGCTGGCTGCGTTGAGCAGGAACACCGGCCCAGTCCCTACCCAGGCGATCAGTACGCCTGCGATTGCCGGGCCGGTAAGCCTGGCCGTGTTGAAGGACGCGGAGTTCAGTGCCACCGCGTTGGAGATGTTGTCCTGGCCCACGAGTTCGGAGACGAAAGCCTGCCGGGAGGGCGCGTCCATGGCGCTGGCAATTCCAAGGCACAGGGCCGCTACGTAGGCGTGCCACAGTTCGGCGGTACCGGTGACCACCAGCAGCCCCAGCGCCAGGCCGGTCAGGCCCATGGCCACCTGGGTCCACAGCAGGATCAGGCGTTTGCGGTAGCGGTCCGCCAGCACTCCGCCGTACGGTCCAAGGAGCAGCATGGGGAGGAACTGCAGGCCGGTGGTGATGCCGACGGCAGCGCCGGAGTAGTTGGTAAGGACGGTCAGCACCAGCCAGTCCTGGGCTATCCGCTGCATCCAGGTGCCGATGTTGGACACCAGCGCACCGCTGGCCCAGATCCGGTAGTTCCGGTTCTCCAGGGCCCGGAACATGGCGCTCATTTGCCGCTCATTTCCTGCATGATCTCTGCCGCGCGGCCCAGGACCAGCCTGTCCTCTTCGCTCAGTCCGGCCACCCGCTGCGCCAGCCAGGCGGTCCGCTGGTTCCGGGCCTCGGCCAGGACTGCCCGGCCGGCGTCGGTGATGTCCACGCGGACCTGGCGCCCGTCGTCGGGGTTTGCGGTTCGGGATACGAACCCCTGCTCTGCCAGCGCGTTGACGATCCGTGTCATGGAAGGGGCCTGCACGTGCTCGCTTTCGGCGAGGGCGCGGAGGGTGCTGGGACCGTTGCCGTTGAGGAGGGCAAGCACCGTGTACTGGCCGGGGGTGATGGCGTCCCCGGTGGCCTCGACGCGGAGCCGCCGCGAGGTGCGCATCACGGCCGTGCGGAGTTCGATGGCCAGGCTGTCCGGGGTGGCCGTTCCGGTGGTTTTGCGGTTCTCGATGTTGGTGGTGGTCACGCCGGAATTGCGCCTCCTGAAGATACTTAGCACTGCTAATTAGTTCTGCTAATAAGTATGCTCCTGATTCATCCGTCCGGCAAGGAAACGTGCCGGGAGTAACAGTGATGCAGGCAGGTCCGATAGTTTCTGCATTTGGTCCGAAAGGGTGGGACCGAATGTGCCGCAGGCATGATTGGGGCCGCCGACTTGCGGCCTCGCGGTGCGTTGTTGGGCGGGGTCGGTTCCTGCGGTGGCGTGGGAGTGCACTTTCGGTTCGCATCAGACTGTTGTTATTGCTGAAACTTTACGATAGTTTCTTCGTGTGATGCAGGTCGCAACGGTGGGGAGCCGGCGGCCTCTTGCCTACCGAAGGACAATGATGACCAGCGAGCCTCACGTAAGCACCCCCGAAATCCGTCTTAAACGCCTGCACGAGAGGCTGGGCGGCATCGCGTACGGCGGGGACTACAACCCGGAACAGTGGCCCCGCGAGGTGTGGCAGGAGGACGTCCGCCTCATGAAGGAAGCGGGGGTCAACCTGGTTACCCTGGCTGTCTTTTCCTGGAGCCGGCTGGAAACCGCGGACGGCGTCTATGACTTCCGCTGGCTGGACCAGATCATGGACCTGCTGCACACCCACGGCATCGGCGTGGACCTGGCCACCCCTGACGCGGTTCCGCCGGCCTGGCTCGTTGCCCGGCACCCGGACATCCTCCCGGTCCTGGCGGACGGCACCACCTTCGGCTTCGGGTCCCGCCAGCACTTCGACGTCTCCCACCCCGCGTACCGGGAGAAGTCCCTGGCCATGGCCGAGAAGATGGGGGAGCGGTACGCCAGGCACCCCGCCCTGTGCATGTGGCACGTCAACAATGAATACGGCCCCGTCTCCTACGGCCCCCACGCGGACCGGGCCTTCCGTGCATGGCTGCAGCAGAAATACAGCAGCCTGGATGAACTCAACCAGGCCTGGAGCACGGACGTCTGGGGCCAGGTCTACTCAGACTGGGCCCAGGTCAACGCCCCCGCCCAGCCCCGCACCTGGTCCAACCCCTCCCGGCGCCTGGACTACCACCGCTTCACGTCGGACAGCATGCTGGAGCACTACAAGGCCGAACGGGACATCCTGCGCCGGCACACCCCGGACCTGCCCATCGTCACCAACTTCATGCGCTTCTACAAGAACAACGACTACTGGGCCTGGGCCGCGGAAGAGGACGCCGCCGCCTTGGACATCTACCCGGACCCGCGCGAGGAGGACGCCCACGTGGCCGCCGCGCTCAACTTCGACCTGATGCGCTCGCTCCGGAAGGGCCAGCCGTGGCTGGTCATGGAACAGGCCACCGCAGCGGTGAGCCAGTGGTCCGTCAACGTCTCCAAACTTCCCGGCAAGATGCGGCTGGGCTCCTACCAGGCGATCGCCCAGGGCGCGGATTCCATCCTCTTCTTCCAGTGGCGCCAGGCCAAGGGCGGCACGGAGCGCTTCCACTCCGGCATGGTCAACCACGCCGGGCCCAACACACGCGTTTTCCGGGAAGTCTGCGAGCTGGGCCGTGAGCTGAAGGAGCTCGGCGGAATTACCGGCACACGGTCCGCCGCCAGGGTGGCCATGGTGTTCGACTGGGACTGCTGGTGGGCCCTGGAACTAGGCAACTCGCCGCGCTCTGACCTGAGCTACACCCAGGAAGTCCTCCGCCTCTACCGGCCCTTCTTCGAGGCGAACATTCCGGTGGACTTCGTGGACACCAGGGCGGATCTCAGCCAGTACCGCCTGCTGGTCCTGCCGGCGTCGTACCTTCTTTCAGACGAGGCCGCGCAGCGGATCGAGGACTACGTTGCCGGCGGCGGCCGCCTGGTGGCCAGCTACCTCTCCGGCATTGTGGACCCGGACAACACCATCCGCCTGGGCGGCTACCCGGGCGCCCTCCGGAACGTGCTGGGCGCCTGGAGCGAGGAGATGCATCCCCTCGCCGGCGAGGGTGAGGAAGTAAAGCTTTCAACGGCCGACGGCGGCACGGCCTCGGCCAGTTACTGGACTGAGCACCTGCACACCGAAACAGCGGACGTCCTGGCGAGCTACGCCTCCGGCCGGCTCGCGGGATCGCCCGCCGTCACCCGGAACGCTTTCGGCGAGGGCACGGCCGTCTATCTGTCCGCCCGGGTGGACAGCACCTTCCTGGAGGAACTGCTGGCGTCCGAGCGCGCTGCTGCGGGGATCCGTCCGGAACTTGACGCTCCGCTGGGAGTGCAGGTCCGCCGTCGTACGGGCAACGGACGCAGCTACCTTCTGGTCCTGAACCACAACGACGCCCCGGCCCGCGTGGACATCAAGGCCGGCGGCACCGACCTCCTCACCGGCAACGCCGTCCAGGGAACCGTAGAGCTCGCTGGCTACGGCGTCCTGGTGATTGAAGAACCCGCAGAATCCATTTCCGCAGAAACCGCCCGATAGGAGGCCCCACCATGGCCCTGCGACTGGAAGTACCTCCCGAGGCGGTCACCCCGGACCCGCCCGGCACCACCCGGAACCGCCGCAACAAACCCGGCAGCTGGGGGCTGGCCCTGAAACGGGACTGGCGGCTCTACACCCTGGTGCTGCTGCCGCTGGCCTACTTCGCCGTGTTCCGCTACCTGCCCATGGCCGGCAACGTGATCGCCTTCCGGCAGTTCCAGCCCGGCGGCAGCATCTTCGGCGAGAAATGGGTGGGACTGAAATACGTCACCCTGTTCATCAACGATCCCAGCTTCTGGCAGGCGTTCCAGAACACCATCGTCCTGGGCGTGCTGACGCTGCTGTTCTGCTTCCCCATGCCCATCATCTTCGCGCTGATGCTGAACGAGCTGCGCTCGCAGAAGTTCAAGAAGTTCGTCCAGACCGTGGCGTACCTGCCGCACTTCATGTCCGTGGTGATCATCGCCGGCATGATCCTGCAGAACTTCTCCATGACCGGCACGGTCAACCAGATCGCCAACACTTTGTTCGGCACCACGGTGAACTTCACCCAGGACGCCGGCTGGTTCCGGCCCATGTACATCAGCTCCGAGGTGTGGCAGACCATGGGCTGGGGCGCCATCCTCTACCTCGCCGCGCTGACCCGCGTGGACGAATCGCTGTACGAGGCCGCCCGGATTGACGGTGCCAACCGCTGGCAACAGACCTGGCACGTGACGCTGCCGGCCATCAGGCCCACCATCATCACCCTCCTGATCCTGAACATCGGCACGTTCATGGCCGTGGGCTTCGAAAAGATCCTCCTGATCTACAACCCGCTCAACTACGCAACGTCCGATGTCATCTCCACCTACCTGTACCGGGTGGGCCTGGAGTCCAGCAACTTCAGCTACGCCGCGGCCATCGGCATGTTCGAATCCGTCATCGGCCTCACGCTGATCCTCTCCGCCAACGCCATCTCCAAGCGGCTGGCCGGAACGAGCCTGTGGTGAAAGGGCCAACCATGAAAGAAACCGGCGTCCTGCTCAAGGACATGAAGGTCTCCCGCAGCATGCGGGTGTTCCGGATGTTCAACCTGGTTTTCCTGCTGGTGGTGGTGTTCCTGACCCTCTACCCGTTCCTGAACATCATTGCCCAGAGCTTCTCCAGCGAAGGCTTCATCAACGCGGGCCAGGTCAACCTGTTCCCCATGGGGTTCAACACCGAAACGTACAAGCTGATCCTCGCCGACTCCACCTTCTGGAACAACTACGGCAACACGGTCCTGTACACGGTGGTGGCAACGGCCATCTCCATGGTCCTGACCACTAGCTTCGCCTACGCCATCGCCAAGAAGGACCTGAAGGGCCGCAGCGTGTTCATCGGCATCGCCGTGTTCACCATGTTCTTCAACGGCGGCCTCATTCCCAACTACGTGCTGATCAGCTCGCTGGGCATGCGGGACACCCTGTGGGCCGTGGTGCTGCCCAATGCCATCAGCGTCTTCAACCTGCTCATCATGAAGTCGTTCTTCGAGAACATGCCCCGGGAGCTGGAGGAAGCCGCCGCCATTGACGGCCTGACCCAGTACGGCGTGCTGTTCAAGGTGGTCCTTCCCCTGAGCAAGGCCATCGTGGCCACCATGGTGCTGTTCTACGCCGTGGCCAACTGGAACTCCTGGTTCCAGGCCTTCCTCTACCTGGACAACCCGGACCTGTTCCCGGTGACCATCTACCTGCGCAACATGATCGCCGGAGTGACCACAGCGGGTTCGGCCGGAGGCACCGCGGAAAACGTGGGCCAGATTGCGGCGAACATCCAGTCGGTCACTATCGTCCTCACCGTCATCCCCATCCTGTGCGTCTACCCCTTCGTCCAGAAGTACTTCTTTTCGGGCGTCATGCTCGGTTCCGTCAAGGAATAACCCCCTTATGAAAGGAAAACCCATGATCCGCAGACGAGAGTTCCTCGGCCTCTCCGCCCTCGCCGCCTTCGGCCTGGTGGCAGCCGGCTGTGATTCCGATTCAGATGCCAAGGTGGATACCGCCAAGGCCCGCACCGGGGCCATGGACAGCTTTGGGGTGGGGGATACGTTCAAGGCGACGGCGCCTGTAAGCTTCACCTTCCTCTTCAGCGACCAGCCCACGTACCCGTTCAAGAAGGACTGGCTGCTGTTCACCCAGATGTCCACCGCGAACAACGTCACGCTGGAACCCACCATCGTTCCCAGCAGCGACTACGAGCAGAAGCGCAGCCTGCTGATCAGCTCGGGCAACGCCCCGGAAATCATCGCCAAGACCTACCCGGGCCAGGAAAGCGCCTACGTCTCCTCCGGCGCGGTCCTGCCGGTCAGCGACTACGTGGACCTGATGCCGCACTTCCAGGACAAGGTGAAGAAGTGGAAGCTTGAGCCGGAGATCGCCGGGCTCACGCAGGAGGACGGCAAGTACTATGTGCTGCCCGGCCTGCACGAGGAGCTGTGGCCGGACTACACGCTGGCGTTCCGCACCGACATCCTGGAGAAGGAGGGGATCTCGGATCCAAAAACGTGGGACGAGTTCCGCGAGGTGCTGCGAAAACTGAAGAAGGCCTACCCGGACGTGGTGCCGTTCTCGGACAGGTTCAACGGCAACAGCGTGCTGAACATCGCCGGGAACTCGTTCGGCACGGTGGCGGGCTGGGGCCTGGTGGACGGGCTGAACTTCGATGAATCGAAGAAGGAATTCGAGTTCGCCGCCGGCACTTCCAAGTTCAAGGAACTGGTGACCTACTTCAACTCCCTGGTTTCCGAGGGCCTGATGGACCCCGAAAGCTTCACCCAGACGGACGACTCCGCCATCCAGAAGTTCACTTCCGGCAAGTCGTTCGTGATTAGCGCGAACTCGCAGAACATCATCACGTACCGCACGTCCATGGAGCAGTCGCTGGGCAAGGGCAACTTCACCGTCCGCAAGATCACCGTCCCGGGTGGCCCGGCGGGGGACGTCATCGGCGGCTCGCGGCTGGAGAACGGCATCATGCTCAACTCGTCCGTGAAGGACAAGGACACGTTCGTGGCGCTCATGCAGTACATCGACTGGCTCTTCTACAGCGATGCCGGGCAGGAGTTTGCGAAGTGGGGTGTGGAGGGAACCACCTTCACCAAGGAAGGCGGGAAGCGCGTCCTGGCGAAGGACATCAACTTCCAGGGCCTCAACCCGGCCGGCACCAAGGACCTGCGGGTGGAATACGGCTTCTCCGGCGGCAACTTCGCCTACGGCGGCACCACGGACCTGCTGCACTCCACCTTCAATGAGGAGGAGCTTGCGTTCCAGGAGGCCATGAAGAGCAAGACGCCGAAGCCGGTGTCCCCGCCGGTGCCGTTCAGCGACGTGGACCGTGAGCAGGCCACCCTGGTGCTCACCCCGCTGAAGGACCACGTCAAGCAGAACACCCTGAAGTTCATCACGGGGCAGCGGAGCCTGGGCGAGTTCGACGCCTACCTCAAGGAACTGGACAGCAAGGGCATGTCCAAGTACGTAGAGTTGGCGAACAAGGCGTACACGGCTTACGCGGACAAGAAGTAGCAAGTACGACGGCGGCGGCCAGCTTTGGCCGGCAACCGAGAGGCAGTGCGTGGTTCAGAAGAAAGCGGAGTACGGTGCCGGCCCCCTGTTCAGGGCGGCCGGCACCGTCTCCGGCGTGATGATGGGCCACGCGCTGCTGGTGCTTGCCAACGTGCCGCTGGTGGTAGCGCCGCTGCTGGGCAACTGGCTCCTGGTGCTGCTGGCCTGCCTTCCGGTTGGCCCGTCCCTGGTGGCCGCCATGTACGCGTTCAACCGGCTGCTTACCGGCCATGACACCGGGGTGTTCCGTGACTTTGTGCGCGGCTACCGGATGAACTTCGTGCAGGCCCTGATGGTGTGGCTGCCGTACCTGCTGGTGCTGGCCGTGATCACCTTGAACCTGGCCGGACTGCCGCTCATCCCCGGGGCCGGGCCCGCCGCGGAACCGGCCATCCGGGTGGCGTTGCTGGTCCTGGGGCTACTGGTGGTAACGGCGTCATTGAACGCGTTGCTGCTGCTCTCCCGCTTCACCTTCCCGGTGCGGGACATCTACCGGTTGTCGCTGTACAGCTTCGGTGCGCAGAAGCGGGTGGCGCTGGGCACCGCCGGCATCCTGTTTGTGGCTGCATTCCTGCTGCTGATGACCACCACCTACCTGATGCTGGTGGCCGCCGGGGCCCTGGTGTTCCTGGTGTGCCTCAACTCCCGGCCGCTGCTGCGGTTCATCGAGGACCGGTTCACCAAACGCTGAGGGATCCAACTGTGCCTGTAGGCTCTGGTTCGTGATTGCTCAAGTCTTAGGAGAAGGCCTTCCGCTCTTAGTAATCCACGGATTCGGCGTTGATCATCGGATCATGCTGCAGTTGGAGGACGCCATCGATGAGTCCGGATGGCAGCGGATCTATATCGACCTACCGTGGGCCGAGGGGAATGCTGACCCCAATGTCTCCAGCGCAGATCACGTCGCGCAGGGGGCTCTGGACGATATCCGTGAGTATCTTGGAGACCGGCCCTTCGCAGTGATCGGCAACTCCTTCGGAGGCATGATCGCCCGGCACGTAGCCCACGTGCTTCGGGATCAGGTTCTTGGCCTGGCTACTCTTGCGGGCGTGTACGAACCGACCCATCAGGCTCGTACACTTCCCCGCCGGCATGTTGTCCGGGAGGACCCGTCCGTCCTGGCTTTGGCTGGCCCGGTGCGCGAGGACTACGAGGAGATGACCGTCGTCCAGAGTGAGGACACTCTCGAGGCATTCACCCGGTATGTCCTTCCTGGTCTTCGCGGTGCGAACCAAACCATTCTCGAACGGGTGGCGGCGGAGTATGGGCTCTCTGTCGAACCCGAGGTGGCACACCCTGCTCCCTTTGAGGCGCCGTCGTTGCACCTTTTCGGGCGTCAGGACCATGTCACTGGCTACGAGGATGGGTGGAAACTGCGCAACCACTATGTCCGGGGCACCTATGCGGTGCTCGACGCCGCTGGCCATAACGCTCATCTCGAACGGCCGGACCTTACCGCGGCGCTGGTGAACGATTGGCTCGTACGGACCAGAGCCTCTGCCGTGTGAAGAGCCAACGTTCCGGTCCAAAGTGAGGTCATGTCTACGGCTGATGGTTTGAGAGAATCCTCTTCCGAACCTCAAACCAGTCACTCGGACCCATCTTGCCCGGGTACCGCAAAGGGATGACGCCCACTTGCCAATGATCTTCGTAAATAACTCGCCCGGGATCAGCCGACACTGAGCGCTCCCACGTGACTCCCTTCGAATTTAAGATCGACAGGAGCGGCTGCAGGCGGTCCATCATGTCCTTGGGTGCTGCGCGGAACCAAGTGACGGCACCCATGGAGTTTCCGTCAACGTAAAACGGGGGATTGGGAAGGTTCTGCTGAAACCATTGATCGGTGAGGGCATATAGAACTATCTCTTTTTCGCTAAGTCTCCCGGTCCGGCGAAGGTGATCCACCGCAACGAAAACCCCAACAGGTACACCTGTCCGCCCCACGTAGCTTGCATGAAATCGTTGGAATTCCCCCATAGGGTCATGCTGTCACGCCATACCTAAGGCAAGCGAAGGGCCCCGCCGGGGTGCCGGCCCGCTCCGCGAAAACCCTGTAAGCGACGAGATAACCCTGTGGGGACCTGGATGTGGGCGCTCCGCAAGGTGAGTGCGATCAAATCGAACCGCAATAGTAGGGTGCGGAATGAACCATACGGGCAGGCTTGTAGTCGAAGGGAGGAACCGTGATCTCAGCGCTGAACCAACTCGTGGATTTCATCGAAGAGCACCTCACCGAGGAGATCGACATCGAGGACCTGGCGGTCAGTCTCGGCACGACGGAGTACCACCTCCGCCGAATGTTCTCATCACTGGCCGGTATGCCGCTCTCTGAGTACGTCCGCAGGCGCCGCATGACGGTGGCGGCGACGGACGTTCTCGAAAGAGGCGAGCTGCTGGCAATCGCGGTGCGGTATGGCTACGGCTCGACCGAGGCTTTCAGCCGGGCATTCCGATCAGTGCACGGCGTCGGACCCAGCGACGTCCGCCGGGACGGCGGGCCCCTTCGTGCCCAACCCCAGCTCAGGTTCCGCCTGACCGTAGAAGGAAAAACCGCAATGAACACTCGCATCACAGACCGGCCGGCATTCCGGCTCATCGGCCACTCGGTCCGCGTGCCCCTTATTCACCACGGCCCAAACCCGCACATCCAAGCGCACATCGCCTCGCTACCGGCAGCAGAGCACGCCCGGCTCAAGGAACTGAGCAACACCGAACCCGAGGGCCTGCTCCAGGTGAGCGCCGACGTTGACCCTGACTACACGGAGGGGAGCGAGCTAACCTACCTCCATGGCGTCGCCGTCACCGAAAGGACGCCGGTGCACGGGGGCCTCGACGCGATCGAGGTCCCCGCAGGCACTTGGGCGGTATTCCGCGCCGAAGGGGCGTACCCGGAGGTTCTGCAGTCCACCTGGGCATCCACCGCCACCGATTGGTTCCCCTCGAATCCGTGGCGGCTGCGCCCGGGCCCGTCAATTGTGGCAGTCCTGGATCGCAGTGCCGACTTCAGCACAGCGAGCTGCGAATTGTGGCTCCCGGTAGAACGAGCCTGACAGGCCAGTCCGCGGAAGGGACAAGGTCACGCCAGCGGCGCCCCGACCAAGGATCTTTATCCGGCGATGAGCTCCTTTACCGGTCCTTCGTGCAGAGCCAGGTAGACATCGTCGCGGATCTGGTTGGCCTGTAAATCTGTCATCGTCCTGGTCAAAGGGCGAAGAACTAGCCGTATCAGCGCGTTGGCTTGTCCGTCACGAATCTGTAGCCGTTCCTGCGCTGACACCGGAAGTTCAGTACGGGGAGTGAGGGCCAGCAGTTCGACGCTTTCCAGGTCGTCTGCCTGCCCGTTCAGGGCCGTTCGGACTCGATCTCCCAGTACTTCCGCGTCCATGTCCGCGGGAACGACTATTGATATGTCGCGTCGGATTGGTGGCAGCTGGGAGACCGGCCGCCACGGTGCCAGATCAATCATCTGCTGTTCGATGCGCTTGTCCGTAGACCGGAGCAACCTGATGTCTGGGATGCCTTTACGCAGCATCAGGGCGCGGTCCAAGCCCATGCCAAGGGCTAGCCCGGACCACTTGGTGGGATCCAGGTCAGCTTGTGAGAACAGGTGCGCGGCCATGAGGCCGCATTCGGCGAGTTCGAGCCATTCCCCGTCCATGAGGACATCGATCTGCAGGCCATGCTCGGTGTAGGGGTGGACGGCAGGGACTGCGCGCCACTGGGCGCCGGGAAGCACGGCCTGGACCAGGGACGCGACCATGTCTTGAAGGTCACCGACGTCGAGGTTTGCCTGCGAGCTCACGCGCCACAGGTCTACCTGGTGCGGCGTTCCCACATGCGTGCGGTCAATGGAATCGCGTCGGTAGACAAGGCCCGGGACGGTCCACAGCTCGTCCGAGAATTCCCGGGGGTTTAGGGCTCGGAGCAGCGACGGGATAGACGCTGAGGTGTGACTGCGCAGCATGACCGTTGGGCTGATATAGCGGGAGTATCTTTGATCCCGCGTCACGTCTGATCCCTTGAATCCGAGGTGGTCGTAGTTGTCGACCACGCTGACCAGCGGGCTGTTGCGGATAATCCGTTCCGGCACATCCCATCGATTGCGGAGCGCATCAGTGACGCTTTGCAGGAGCTCCTGCATTGCATGGGGACCGCTGAGGGGATCCGAGAGGTCCCGGATGTTCAGGGCGTCATGGAGTTCATTGGGGCTGAGGTAATTGGGCATGGTGGTCCTTGGGTTTGGATATGAGTGGTGGTTTCCGCCCCCGGCTCAGATCCGGCGCCAGGACCTAGGCGCGCGCCAGTAAGCCCTCGCGACCGGAAACCGGTCGGGGGCAAGTAAATCGGCGCGTAGAAAGCATGAGGCCGAGTTTACCTCCGTCAACCGCTGGCCTGTACAACGGCTACCGGCTCACGGGAAACTGGCGCCATGCGCAAACTGGCCTTCGGCATGAACGTGAGCCTCGACGGCTACATCGCCGCGCCCGGCGACGACCTCGACTGGAGCGTCCCGAGCGACGAGCTGTTCCAGTGGTGGTCCGACAGGGTGGGGGCGACAGGCCTGGCCCTATACGGGCGCAAACTGTGGGAGGCGATGAGCTCCCACTGGCCCACCGCCGACCAGCAGCCTGGTGCCACACCGGCGCAGATCGAATACGCCCGCCGCTGGCGGGACATGCCGAAGGTCGTGTTCTCCTCGACGACCAGCACAGTTGACTGGAACACCCGCCTGTTCACGTGCGACGCGGTCACCGAGATCACCCGCCTCAAGGCCGGCGACGGCGGCTCCATGGACATCGCCGGTGCCACACTCGCCGCGGCGGCCATGCGGGCCGGGCTGATCGACGAGTACGCACTTGTCACCCATCCGGTCCTGGTGGGCGGCGGCACGCCGTTCTTCACAGCCCTGGACAACTGGGTGAACCTGAGCCTGGTGGAGACCCGGACGTTTCCCGGCGGTGCGGTCCTGACCCGGTATGAGACCAGGCGCTGAGTGCCCTACTCCGGATCAGCACGGTCTTCAGGCCACCCAAAAACCTCGTGGCGCCCTAGCAGCCTGGGCGGAACTGATTGGCTACGCAGAAGTTTCGATTCGGCGGTCCGGTCCCAGCTCAGCCCTGCCGGGTGATCCGCACCGGCGTCAGCATTTCGCGATCGAAACCCACCACGCGGCGCTCGCCGTGAAGGATGACCTCGTGGGTGTGGACGTCCTGAGTGCTGGAAGTGGCCACGTGCAGTTTCACCAGGCCGGGCGTGACCACGCGCTTCAGGTCCACACCGGTGAAGGACGTGCGGTCCGCGTGCACGGTGAACTCGACCGATGCCGAGGACCCGGCCGCCAGTTCCACCCGGGCAAAGCCGATCAGCTCCCGCACCGGCCGGACCACCTCGCCTACCGGGTCCTCCAGGTAAAGCTGCACTACCTCGGCCCCGTCAACGGCCCCGGTGTTGGTGACCGTGCAGCTCACGGTGACCGCTTCCGCCGTCGACATCGCAGGGGCGCTGGCCACGTGGTCCGAGAACCCGAAGCGCGTGTAGGAAAGCCCGTGGCCGAAGCTGAACAGCGGCGACGGGTCCAGGGCGCTGACACCGGACGGGCCGGCCAGCCGGCTGCGGAGGTAGGTGCCGGGCTGCCCGCCGGGGGTCCGCGGAACGGACACCGGCAGTTTGCCCGAAGGATTGACGACGCCGGTCAGCACGTCCCAGAGCGCCTCGCCGCCCTCCTCGCCGGGGAAGAAGCCCTGGATGATGGCCCCGGCGCGGTCCACGAAGTCACCGAGCGCGTACGGCCGGCCGCTGAGCACCACCACGATGGTGCGCGTCCCCGCAGCTTCGGCAGCAGCCAGCACCCGGTCAAGCATGCGGTGCTGGTCACCCGGGAGCCGGAGGTCGGCGGCATCGTTTCCCTCCCCGGACGTGCCGCGGCCGAAGAGGCCGGCGTTGTCGCCGACGGCGATCACGCACGTGTCCACCTCTGAGGCAATGGTGCACGCCTCCTCGATCTGTTCCACCGTGATGGCCTCGCACGTGCCGGTGGCGGCGCTGCGGACGGAGCCGAAGCGGGACGCGGCAGCGTCCGCGACGGTGGGGATCCGGATGCCCATCGGTACGTCAGGATGCGAAGCTCCCACGTGCGCGTCGAAGGAGTAGCAGCCCAGCATGGCGAAGGGGTCCTGTGCCAGCGGCCCCACCACGCCGAGTGCACCGCCCAAGGTGCCGGGCAGCGGCAGTGCGGGGCCGCCGTCGTGCGTCCTGTTGCTCAGCAGCACCAGCGACTGTGCTGCGATCTCGCGTGCCAGGGCGCGGTTCACCGCGGGGTCAAGGTTGATGGACCCGGCGGCAAGTACCGGGGGAGCGGGGTTGAAATTGGGGGACAGCAGCCCGGCCTCCTGCTTCTGGGTCAGCACGCGCCGCAGCGCGGTGTCCACCAGCTCCTCGGCAACTGCGCCCCCGCGGATCCGTTCCTCCAGGGGCTTGCCGTAGCAGTTCACCGTGGGCAGTTCCACGTCCACGCCGGCGGTGAGGGCAAGGGCAGCGGCTTCGCCCGAATCGGCGGCCACGCCGTGGGTGACGTTGAGGAAGGCAACACCGAAGTAGTCGGCCACCACCGTCCCCGCGAAGCCCCACTCATCCCGGAGCAGGGATGTGAGGAGTGCGCGGTTGGCGGCCGCCGGCACGCCGTCGGTGTCCGTGTAGGCGTGCATCAGGGACCGGGCTCCGCCGTGCTTGATGCCCAGTTCGAACGGCGGCAGCATCACATCAGCCAATTCCCGGGGGCCCATGGACACAGGGGCGTGGTTGCGGCCGGCGCGGGACGCGGAGTAGCCAACAAAGTGCTTGAGGGTTGCCACGATCCCCGCCCCCTCAAGCCCCTCAACGTAGGAGCTGGCCAGGACGCCCACCAGGTGCGGGTCCTCGCCTATGGTCTCTTCCACCCGGCCCCAGCGCAGGTCGCGCACCACGTCCAGCACAGGGGCCAGGCCCTGGTGGACGCCGAGCTGCCGCATCTGCTCCCCGATCAGCCCGGCCATCCGGCGGACTAGGGCGGGGTTGAAGGTGGCGCCCCAGGCCAGGGGCACCGGGAACGCAGTGGCTTTCCATGCAGCCAGGCCCGCGAGGCATTCCTCGTGGACCTGCGCGGGGATGCCGAAACGGGAGGCAGCCATGATCTGTTCCTGCGCGGCCGCCAGCCGGCGCGCACCCTCCAGCGGCTCCACGGGGACAGTGCCGTACATGCGGGTGATCTGGCCCAGGCCGTTGGAGATCACTTCATCCCAGGACCGGCCGTCGCCGGCCATCTCGTTCTGCAGGGGAGCCACAGAGTCGCCGTCTGTTGAGGCATTCACCCAGACGCCGGCCAGCTGTGCCAGCTTCTCTTCCAGCGTCATCTCACGGATGAGGCGTTCGACGGCGTTGCTGCCGCCAGCCGGAACGCTGTCCTGGCTTAGTGCTTGCTTCTCGGCGGCACCGCTCGTCACGGGCTTCTCCTAGGGATCGTGAACGTTTCTCTGAAACTATCAGAAACTTATTACAAGTTTCTAGGCTTCAAATCCTTGACGGCGGATCAAGATGCTCCATACGGTTGAGTGACGGCGCGGAACCAAGCTCAATCCTGTGTTCGAAACTTCGGCGATGTCCTGGAAAGTTTCGAACTGTTTACGCCAACAACATTTACTGCAACGACGGAGAGATCATGCAGACGTACAGAGTGGCCATCGTGGGAACCGGCGGGATCGCCGCGGTGCACGCGGACAACCTTGCCCGGACAGGCGGGCGGGCGGAGCTCGTGGCCGCATGCGATGTGGACCAGGGCCGGCTGGACGCCTTCGCCGGCCAGCACGGCATTGAGGGCAGATACCTCACCCTGGCCGACCTGTTGGCCGGCGCCAAACCGGACATTGTGCATCTCTGCACCCCGCCGATGTTCCACATCGACCAGGCCATCGAATGCCTGGAGGCGGGCGTCCACGTCTTGTCCGAGAAGCCGCCGGCGCTGAGCCTGGCCGACTTCGACCGCCTGGACAAAGCGCAGGCAAAGGGCGGCGCCCAGTTCTCCTGCGTCTTCCAGCACCGCTTTGGCGATGCTTCGGCGGCTGCCAGGGAACTGATCGGGGCCACAGACTTCGGCCGTCCCCTGGTGGCTCGCTGTGACACGCTCTGGTACAGGCCGGACAGCTACTGGGACCTGCCCTGGCGCGGCACCTGGAACGCCGAAGGTGGAGGACCCACCATGGGCCACGGCATCCACCAGTTCGATCTTCTCCTCCACCTGCTGGGCCCGTGGGAGGAAGTCACCGCCATCGCCGCCCGGCAGGACCGCGCGACGTCCACCGAGGACCTGTCCGCGGCGCTGGTCCGCTTCGGGAACGGCGCGGTGGCCACCATCGTCAACTCGCTGCTGTCGCCCCGCGAGACCTCGGACATCCGTATCGACTGCGAGTTCGCCACCGTGGAACTGAACCACCTCTACGGCTACAGCACCGACGACTGGACCATCACGGCCGCCCCCGGCCATGAAGAGCAGGTCAACAAGGCGTGGACCGGGCAGCCGCTGGAGCAGGGGAGCGGACACTCGGCGCAGTTCCTGGCCATGTATGACGCGCTCGACGACGGGCGCCCCCTTCCTGCCGGCGCCGACTCCGCACGGCAGACACTGGAACTCGCGGCCGCCATCTACGCCTCGGCTTTCACCGGCACCCCGGTCCGGCGCGGCGACATCGTCCCCGGCCACCCCTTCTACGCCGGCATGGACGGCGAGGGACTGGGGGCCGAAGTGCTGGATGCCACCGCCCTCCGCGCCGCCCGCGCCTGACCACCCGCAACATTCAAGGAGACTTTTCAATGACCACCCCCGCAGCCACCACAACCCGCAGGCTGAGCGTCCTGGACGACGGCGCCGCCCTCAGCTTCACCGCCAACGGCCGGACCATAGCCACCTACACCTACAGGCCCACCGACGCCCAGTACGAAAGCCCCCGGCCGTTCTTCCACCCGCTGACAACCCTGGACGGCGACGAGGTCACCATTTCGCGTCCGTGGGACCACGTCTGGCATAAGGGCCTGTCCTGGGCCTTGCCCAACGTGGGAAAGCACAACTTCTGGGGCGGCGCCACCTACACGCGCGCCACCGAGTACGCCAACCTGGAGAACAACGGCGCCATGACCCACCAGGCATTCGCTTCGGTGGAGGAAACCGAAGCCGGGATCACGGCGTCGGAATCCCTGACCTGGACGTCCCAGGAGGGGGAACCTGTCATCGCGGAGAACCGCCGTTTCAGCATCCAGCTCCTGGACGCCGAAGGTACGGAGGGCGCGTATGCCATCCTGTTCGAATCCGAAATGAGCAACATTTCCGGGGAAACCATCACCATCGGAAGCCCCACCACCGAGGGCCGGGACAATGCCGGCTACGGCGGACTGTTCTGGCGCGGCCCGCGGTCCTTCACCGGAGGGGAGTTCCGCAGCCCGGAGGGGGCCGGCGGTGACGAGTTCATGGGAACCCGTTCACCATGGATCGCCTTCACCGGGAAGCATGACGACACGTGCCGGTCCTCCAGCATCCTCTTCACGGAGGACGGTGCCAACCCCGGCGCTCCCACCCAGTGGTTCGCCAGGTCCTCGATGTTCGCGTGCCTGGGCTCGGCGCCTTTCTTCAGCCAGGAGGTGCCGCTGGAGGAAGGCTCACCGCTGACCTTCCGCTACGCCGTGGTGATTGCCGACGGCGCGGTGGACGGGACGCGCGCCGCCGCACTGGCCGGAGCGGCGCAGCAGGCACTGGAAAGCTGGGCATAGCCGTGGGATCCACTTTCCCCGGTGCCACCGGGCTTTCCGAGGTCACCATCTATGACTGGCCGGGCGCGGACGGCTGCGCCGGCGGGTCACCGCACATGCACACCGCCTCCACCGAGGCGTACGTGGTGCTGGAAGGGGCGGGCCGGCTGGAGACGCTGAACTCTGACGGCTTCACCTCATCGCCGCTGGAGCCGGGAGTGGTGCTGTGGTTCACCCCCGGAACGGTGCACCGTGCCATCAACGATTCCGGCACCCTCAAGGTCCTGGTGGTGATGCAGAATGCCGGGCTGCCGGAAAACGGGGACGCCGTCATGACGTTCCCGCCGGAGCACCTCGCGGACGCCGCAGCGTACGGCAGGGCCGCGGCCCTGGAGATTAAGGATGCCGACGCCGGCCTGGCCGAGGGGGAGGAAGCGGCCCGCCGTCGTCGTGACCTGGCGCTGGAAGGCTACCTTGCGCTGAAGGCTGCGGTGATTGAGTCCGGGTCCACGGCACTGGCGGACTTCCATGCCGCGGCCGCCCGGCTGGTGGCTCCCAGGACCGCAGCGTGGGCCGACGTCCTGGCCGGCGGCGCAGCGGAGCAGGCGGAGACTACGCGGCAGCAACTGGCTTCTCTGGACGCGGCGGAAAGTTTCTACCTGGGCAAGGCGCGGACTACCATGGGGCAACGGAAGAACCGCAGGTTTTACGGCATGTGCGGCCGGATCCAGACGTGGGAACTTTCCGATAGCTGACCCGGGCGCTGTCCCGGATGAAAGGACGGCTTGGTGAGCAAGCAGGAAACGGGACGTGCCACGATCAGTGAGATTGCGCGCGAGGCCGGGGTCTCCGTTCCGACTGTTTCGAAGGTGCTGAACGGGCACGCCCATGTGGCGGCGGAGACCCGGGCGCGGGTGGAGGAGATCATTGCTCGGCGGGACTACGCCCGCCGCCCGGCCAAGCGGCGCCAGAAGGCCGGGCTGGTGGACCTGGTGTTCCCGGGAATGGGCTCGGAATGGGCACTGGAAATCATCGAGGGCGTTGAGCGCGTGGCACAGCTTGCCGGCTACGGCACGGTGGTGAGCAGCCTCAGCCTGGACGGCTCGCGCATCCGGCCCTGGCTGGCGAACGTTGCGGAGCGGAAATCGGACGGCCTGCTGATGGCGGTCTACCAGCTGGACGCCAAACAGATCCAGCGGATCAAATCGCTGGGCATCCCGGTGGTGCTGATCGATCCCGTGGGCCAGCCCGGCCCGGACCTGATGACGGTGGGCGCGGCCAACTGGGACGGCGGATACTCGGCCACGCAGCACCTGCTGCAGCTGGGGCACAAGCGGATCGGCATGATCGGCGGCCGTGAGGACCTGCAGTGCAGCAGCGCGCGCGAGGATGGCTACAGCTCTGCCCTGCGCCGGGCGGGGATTGCGGTGGATCCTGCCCTGATGGTTCCCGGCGACTTCTCCATCGAGTCCGGGGAGGCCGCCACCCGCAAGCTGCTGCAGCTGGAGGACAGGCCCACCGCGATCTTCACGGGCAACGACGACCAGGCCCTGGGTGCCTACCGGGCGGCGCGCGCCGCCGGACTGAGCATCCCCGAAGACCTGGCCATTGTGGGTTTTGACGACATCCCCGCGGCCGAATGGGTGGAGCCGGGGCTGACCACGGTCCGCCAGCCCGTGGTGCAGATGGCCGAGACAGCCATGCGCGCCCTGCTCCGCCACCTGGACGGGGACGAGGAGCTGCCCCAGCGGATCGAGCTGGGGACCGAGCTGGTGGTGCGCGGCTCCACGGCTCCTCCGCGCAAGGGCTAGCCGGTCCCGGCGGGCATGCCGGCCAGGGAGCCGAGCTCGGCTGTTGTGGGCGGGTTGGCGCCCGGCCGGGAACACGTGATGGCGGCCGCCCTGTTCGCGTAGGCGGCCAGGGCCTGCAGTTCCCCGGGGGAGAGGCGGTGCAGGCGTGTCCTGCCGTCGCCGCCCAGCGCGCCCAGCTGCCCCAGGCCGGAGACCAGTGCCGCCATGAAGGAATCGCCGGCACCCACGGTGTCTGCCACGGTAACGGGTTCCGCCGGCATCTCAACACGCCCTTGCCGGGTCAGGATCACGGGCCCGTCCGCGCCGCGCGTCAGTGCAACCAGTGCCGGTCCCAGGTCCAGCCAGGCGGCCAGCGACTCATCCGGGGTCCTGTCCGGATACAGCCAGCGCAGGTCCTCGTCGCTGGCTTTGACGATGTCGCTCACGGACACGAAGCCTTCAATGTCCTGCCGGGCGGCGTCGGCGTCGCCGCTGATGGCCGGCCGGCAGTTGGGATCGAAGCTGACGGTGGCATGGGGCCGGGCAGCATCCACCAGCCGGCGAACCGTCTGGTTGCCCGGAGCCAGGACGGCGGCGATGGATCCGGTATGGACATGGAGTGAGCTTTCCACCGCCGCCAGGGCCGGGATGGAGGCGCCGCTGATGTCCCAGCCAATGGAGAACGTGTATTCCGCGGCGCCGTTCCCGTCCAGGGACGCCGCCGCGGACGACGTCGGCAGGGAACCTCCCACAATCGCCTCCACGTTGTTGCCGCCCAGATGGTCAGCGATCAGCAGGCCGTGGGGATCGTCGGCGTAGTGCGTCACGAGCGTGGTTGCCAGACCGAGACGGGCAACACCTATGGCGACATTGAGGGGACTGCCGCCGGGATGTCCCTGCGTGCGACCCACCTCGCGTGGATCGCTGATGATGTCGACCAGGGATTCGCCGATGACGGTGATCATGGTCAGCGGCCCGGGTAGACGACGGCCTTGAGCTGGCCGGGCTGCTTGCCTGCCTTGAGTGCCTCTTCGGACTCGGCGAGGGCGAACCGGCCCGTGACCAGGATGTCCAGGTCCACTTTCCCATCAGCGATCAGCTGGATGGCCAACGGCCAGGTGTTGGTATAGCGGAACACACCGGAGAGCCAGATCTCCCGGTTCTGGATGTACGAGACCGGCAGTTCGACGTCGTCTGCGCCGAGCCCCACCAGGATCACGCGGCCGGCCGGGGCCACCGCCTTGATCCCGGAACGGACCGCCTGCGGTGCGCCGGACGCGTCAATGAACGCATCGACGTCGAGCCCTTCCACGCTGTCCGTCCTGGCGTTGAGCGCGTGCGTGGCGCCGTGTTCCAGGGCGAAGGCCAGCCGGTCCTCGGCGATGTCGCTGATGTAGATCTCCGTGGCGCCGAAGGCCCGGGCGGCCTGGGCGGCGATGATGCCGATGGGCCCGGCGCCCGCGATCAGGACCCGGCTGCCTGGCTTGATCTCCGCGCGCTCGCAGGCCCAAAGCCCCACGGAGAGCGGCTCGATCAGGGCTGCCGCCTCGTCACTGACGCTGTCCGGGATGTCGTAGGCGAAGTCGCTCTGGATGCTCACGTATTCGGCGAACGCGCCGTCGATCGGCGGGGTGGCGTAGAACTCGATGTCCGGGCAGAGGTTATACCTGCCGGCCTTGCACTGTTTGCATGTGCGGCAGGGGCGCTGGGGTTCGACGGCGACCCGCCGGCCGACGCGCGCGGGGTCGACGGCGCTGCCGACGGCGGCGATCCGGCCGGAAAGTTCGTGGCCCAGGACCAGCGGGTGGTCCACGATGTAGGGGCCGATCCTGCCGTGTTCGTAGTAGTGCACGTCGCTGCCGCAGACGCCCACGGCGGCGACCTGCACCAGGACCTGGTCAGGGTCGAGCTGCGGGAGGGGCAGGGTTTCCATGGCCATGTCGCCCTGGCTTTTGAGGATGTTCGCGCGCATGGTGGCGGGCAGTTCCTGCTGCTGGGCGCGCACGGTCTGGGTGGTGGGTGTTGTCATCGCAGTAATCCTTGAACAGAGTTTGATGGAGTGTTGGCGCGGGCTATTTCACTGCTTGCTATTTCACGGCGCCGAGGGAGAGGCCCTGGACGAGTTTGTCCTGGGCGGCGAAGCCCGCGAACAGCACAGGGAGGGAGATCACGACGGCGGCGGCGCAGACCTGGGCGAGGAAGAGACCCTGGCCGGAGACGAAGCCGGTGAGGAACACCGGTGCTGTGCCGGCAACTACGCCGGTGAGGACGCGGGCCAGGAGCAGTTCGTTCCAGCTGAAGATGAAGCAGATCAGGGCGGTGGCGGCGATGCCGGGCATGGCTACCGGGGCGATGATTTTGCGGAGGATGAGCAGCAGGTTGGCGCCGTCGATCTGTGCCGCCTCGAGCATTTCTTCGGGCACCTCGGCGAGGAAGGAGCGCATCATCCAGACGGCGATGGGCAGGTTCATGGAGGTGTACATCAGGATCAGAAACCAGATGTTGTCCAAGGCCCCGACCGTCCGGGCGAAAAGGTACAGCGGCAGGATCGCTGCCACCACGGGCATCATCTTGGTGGAGAGGAAAAAGAACATCACGTCTGTCCACTTCTTCACCGGCCGGATGGAGAGCGCGTACGCGGCCGGGAATGCCAGGAGCAGCACCAGGACAGTGGACAGGACAGAGGCGGTGGCGGAGTTGATCAGTGACGGCCAGGGGCTGACGCCGGATGTTTCGCCGAAGAATTCCCGGTAGGCATCCAGGGTGAGGTTCGCGGCGATGGACGGCGGGTTGGTTGCGGCGTCCGTTTCGGAGTGGAACGAGGTGAGGATCATCCACAGGACCGGGACTGCGAAGAGCAGCGCGAGCAGCCAGGCTGCGATGCCGGCGGCGGTGTTGTTGCGGGTGGGGTCCATCCGTGCCTTGCCGCGGCGGCGTGGCGCGCGGCCGGTGTTCAGTGCGGTGGGCGATGTGGAACGGGCAGGGCCTGAGCTTTGTGGTGCAGCGGGGGTGAGGGTGCTCATCGTGCTGCCTCCTTCTTGAAGAGTGAAAAGACGGTGCGGAGGGCGAACGTGGCCACGATGATGGTGCCGATGACCACCACAACACCGGCGGCGGACGCCAGGCCGTATTCGTTGGCGAAGTAGAACGTCTGGTAGATCGCGTAGGGCAGGTTGGCTGTGCCCAGTCCGCCGGCGGTGAGGGTGAAGACGGCGTCGAAGTTCTGCACGATGTAGATCGCGCCCAGGAGTCCGCCGAGCTCCAGGTACTGGCGCAGGTGCGGCAGGGTCAGGTGCCGGAAGATCCCCCAGGGTGTGGCGCCGTCCATCTGGGCAGCCTCCACGGTGTCCATGGGGCGTGACTGCAGCCCGGCGAGCAGGATGAGCATCATGAACGGTGTCCATTGCCACACCAGGGAGAGGATCACGGCCATCATGGGTGCCTGGGAAAGCAGGTCCAGTTGCGGCGCCGCGGCGCTGCCGAAGAGTGACCAGACCCAGGTGAGGACGCCGTTGATCAGCCCGTAGGTGGGGTTGAGCAGGGCGTGCTTCCAGATCAGGGCCGCTGCCACGGGAACCACCAGGAACGGGGCGATCAGCAGGGTCCGTGCCAGGCCGCGGCCGATGAACTTCTTGTCCAGCAGCAGGGCCAGTCCCAGGCCGATGAGCAGGCTGATCAGCACCACGGAGACGGTGAGGAGGATGGTGGTGAAGATCGCCTGGCGCAGGTCAGGGTCGGTCAGGACCGTGGCGTAGTTTTCCAGGCCTGCGAAGGCTGTTTTGTCCGGGCTGAGGCTGTTCCAGTTCATGAACGAGATGATCAGGGTCGCCACGAACGGAAGTTGCGTGACCAGGATCAGGAAGACCAAGGCCGGCATCAGTGGTGCCCGCCGCGCCCATGCCAGGGCTCGTTCGCGCGACTTCGCTTCTCGTGATGGGGTGGCTGCATTGTGTCCCGGGCGGGAGATGCGCGCCGTTGCGGTAGTCATGATGTTCTCCTGCGTTTCGGTTAGGGCTGCTTGTACTTGTTGCCGACCTTTTGGGCGGCTTCCTGGCCCTTGGCCAGCGCGTCAGCCACGCTGCCTTGGCCGGCGATGGCGGAACTGACACCCTGGGACACGTTGGTGCCGAGGGCTGCGAATTCGGGGATACCGACGAACTGGATCCCGACGGCGGGGCGTTCCTGCGCGCCGGGGTTTTTGGGGTCGGCGTTCTCGATGGCGAAGCGCTCGGCTTCGAAGAACGGCGCTGCCTTCTGGAACTCGGCGTTCTCGTAGGTGGAAATACGCTTGCCGGACGGAACCTTTGCCCAGCCGAGCTCGGACGCCACGAGCTCCTCGTAGTCCTTGGAACTTGCCCAGGCAATGAACTTCTCGGCAGCGTCCTGCTTCCTGGACGCAGCCTGCATGGCCCAGGACCAGGTCCACAACCAGCCGGAAGATGCGGTTTCCTTCACCGGTGCCTGGGCGTAGCCGATCTTGCCCTTGACCGGGGAGTCCTCAGCTTCCAGGGCGCCTGCGGCGGAGGTTGCGTCGTACCACATAGCCACGTTGCTCTGGCTCATGTTGTTAAGACATTCGGTGAACCCGGCCTGCGCGGCTCCTGCTTCACCATGCTCGCGGACCAGCTTGGTGTAAAACTCCACAGCTTCGGTGAATTCCGGGGAGTTGACCTGGGCATTCCAGTCCTTGTCGAACCAGGTCCCGCCGAAGGTGTTCACCACGGTGGTCAGGGGTGCGAAGACCTGGCCCCAGCCCGGCTGGCCGCGCAGGCAGATGCCCTTCATGCCCGGTTCCGCGCCGTCCACCTTCGCGGCGATGTCCGCCACCTCGTCCCAGGTGGGCTTTGCCGGCATGGTCAGGCCCTCGGCGTCCAGGATGTCCTTGCGGTACATCAGGAACGAAGACTCACCGTAGAACGGTTCGCCGTAGAGCTTGCCGTCTTCACCGGTGAGCGACGCCGTATAGGCCGGCAGGATGTCTTCCTGGTCAAACCCGGGATCCGCAGCAACATCATCCAGCGGAGCAAGCCAGCCGTTCGCGGAATAGAAGGGAATCTCATAGTTGGACAGGGAGGCGACGTCGTACTGGCCGGCCTGGCTGGAGAATTCCTGGCTGATCTTGGCCCGCACGTCATTCTCCGGCAGGATCGTGTAGTTGACCCTGATCCCGGTTTCCTTGGTGAAGTTCTCCGCGGTAAGCCGCTGCAGATCCTCCATCTGCGGGTTGTTGACCATCAGGACACTGATGCTGTTCGGGTCTCCGGCGGAATTGCCACCGCCGGCACCTGCACAGGCCGAGGCGCTCAGCGCGACACACAAAGCGCCGGCGGCCAGGGTCGCAGCACGCATTTTTGGGCGCATTAAGGACTCCTTTGTTCTTCAGGGGTGCACAGTCACCGCACCCGACTGCCACGTCGGGGTACTGGACCTGGGCGAGGGCCATCCACCGGAGATCCCGGTGTTCCTCGCTGATGTAGTTCAAGGTTAGGCCTGGGGCGCAGGCCACAACTAGCGTCCTGCTTGCCAATTTCTGATACTTATTTTCCGGACAGCACGGCGGATCAGGCGCTACTCTGGGACCGGGACCGCCCACGCCTGTCCATACTTCATAAACCCACACACCTACGGAGCACCACGATGACCGCCGCGGATACTGCTGACGGAGCCACGGCAAGGCTGGCCGAACGCCTGCTGGGGATGCGGGCGAACCGGGAGGTCATCCCGCCGGACCCCAACCATTCAGTCCGGTGGCACCAGCACAGCTACCCCAGCCCGGTGGCACGGTGGAACTACCATCCCGAGTACGAGATCCACTTGATCCGCAAGGGCACGGGAAAGTTCATCGTCGGAGACCATATCGGCACGTTCGAGGCCGGCCATGTCGCTCTGGTGGGTTCCGGCCTGCCGCACGACTGGGTCAGCGACCTCGAGCCCGGCGAGGTGCTCGAGAACCGGGACGCCGTGATCCAGTTCGACGGTAAGTGGGTTGAGCAGGCGGCGGCCTTGGTTCCCGAACTCGCCGAGGTGAGGCCGCTGCTGGAGCAGTCCCAGCGGGGGATCGAATTCCTGGGCCGTTCAGCGGAGGAGGCGGCGGCGGCCATCGAGGCGATGGGGGAAACCTCCGGCCTGGCCCGGCTCCAGCACCTCTTTGAGCTGTTCGGGGTTCTGGTCCGGGCGCCGCAGGAAGACCGGCGCTACCTGGCGGAGGAGTGGTTCCGCCCGCAGCTGGACGGCCAGGCTGCCGCCGTCGTCGATCTTGTCCTGGAGTACGTTTTCAGCAACCACGCCGGCACCGTCAAGATGGCCGAGGCAGCGGCACTGGTGGGTATGCCCGAACCCACCTTTTCCAAGTACTTCAAACGCGCCACCGGCCAGAATTTCAGCGATCTTGTGCGCAAGCTCCGCCTGGCCCACGCCCGGCGCCTGCTGGAGCGGACGGACAAGGCAATTTCGGACATCTGCTACGAAGTGGGCTTCTCCAACCTGTCCAACTTCAACCGGCACTTCCTGAACGATGCCGGGGAAACGCCGCGGAACTACCGCCAGCGCGTTCAAAGCTGACGGCGGCGGCCCGGCAGCAGGTCTGTTGCCCGTGACCCAGCCCCCATAGGGTGGGGCCATGGCTGATACATTCGCGTCCCTGATTGAAGCATTCAAGAACATTGGCGTCTCTAAGGCGTACGGTGCCCCGGTCCAGGTCGGAGGGGAAGAGGTCATTCCAGTGGCGCTGGTGTCTTTCGGGTTTGGCGGAGGCGGCGAAGCCGGGCCGGACGGTGCCTCCGGCGGCGGGGGAGGCGGAATGGTGCTGCCGCTTGGTGTGTACCGGAACGTCGGCGGGCAGGTGTCCTTCCGGCCCAATACCGTGGTGGCACTGTTTTGCCTGGTGCCAGTCATTTCGGTCGTCGGGGCGGCGGTGCGTAAGGCGATCCGGGCCGCGAAAGCGTAGCGGGAAAACCCGGCGCACCGGGCTGCGCACCGAGGCCCTGGGTCGGTGCGCGGGGACCGCCCCTGCGCGCTGACGCCGGGCGTTACTGCGCCAGACTGCAGCGCAAGGGAACTGCCGTGGCGCTGGAACCGGCCGTCCCGCCGTCGTACGCCCGGGTCTAGACTGGCCGCATGGGTGACGTTGACGATTCCCTTGCCGCCTTGCCTGAACCTGAACGCGGCTGCCTGCAGCGCGTTATCGCGGCCGCGCGGCGCATTGTCCCCGAGGCCGAGGAGGGCCGCAGCTACGGGATGCCCGCCTTGAAGCTGGACGGCAAGCCGCTGATCGGGGTGGCGGCGGCAGCCAAGCACCTGTCCATCTTCCCGTTCTCGCCAGAGGTGGTGGACGCCGTCGCGCCCAGGCTTGAGGGCTTCTCCCTGTCCAAGGGCACCGTCCGGTTCACGCCTGGCCATCCCGTCCCCGATGACGTGGTGGAGGAGATGGTCCGGCTCCGCCTGGCCGAGATCCGAAAGTAACCCAGGGTCCCTGCGGCCCCAAGGAATAAGAGCAGGAAGGGAACCGTGAAAACCAACGAACTGTTGCTCGACGCCTTTGGCCGGGTCCGCGAGACCGTGGAGGCCACCCTTGAAGGGCTCGACGGCGCGGCGCTGGCCCTGCGGCCGGGCGGCACCGGCAATTCGATCGCCTGGCTCGTCTGGCACCTGGGCCGCGTGGAGGACGTGCAGGTGGCGGACGTCGCCGGCCGCGAACAGGTGTGGACGGCGCAGGATTTTGTGGGCCGCTTCGGCCTGCCGCTCACTGCCAACGACACCGGGTACGGCCATTCCAGCGAGCAAGTGGACGCCGTGCGCGCTGAGCCGGGACTGCTGCTGGAGTACTACGACGCCGTCCACCGGCAGAGCGTGGAGTTTCTAAAGACTCTAAGTGACGGTGACCTTGACCGGATCGTCGACACCCGCTGGGACCCGCCCGTCACCCTCGGTGTGCGGCTGGTCAGCACCCTCGCGGACTGCCTGCAGCACGTGGGGCAGGCGGCGTACGCCAAGGGACTGAAGACGCTGCAGGGCCGGTAAAAATCCCCTATTTCCGTGGGCGCATTTCGGTTCCATAATGGCTTCGTAGGCTTCGGGGACCCTGGCGCCATTGATGGCTGGCGGGGCACGCAGAGTTCCAGGTGGCCGCCCCGGCAGTGGCGCGAAGGGCGGCCAGGCGTTTCCCTGACCGCCAGGTCCGGGCAGCGCAACCGGGGGAGAGCAGCCGCCATTACGGCAGACAATGCACTAAGGAATCACCATGCTCAAAGATTCAGCAATTATGGCTGTCCTTCCCGCAAAGGACATCAACAGGGCCAAGGATTTCTACCGGGACAAGCTGGGGCTGGAACCCTCCGAAACCATCGAGGACAGCCTGATGTACCGCTGCGGCAACGGAACCAGCTTCCTCATTTACCAGACCGACAACGCCGGCTCTGCCAAGAACACCCAGATGGGCTGGGAGACGGACAACCTCGAACGCGAGATGGAGGAGCTGCGCGGCCGAGGCGTCACTTTTGAAGACTACGATTTCCCCGGCCTGAAGACGGAGAACGGCGTGTCCACCGACTCATTCGGCAAGGGCGCCTGGTTCCTGGACAGCGAGGGAAACATCCTCAACATCGCCCAGCGCGCGTAGTCCGGGGGGCGGTTCCCGAAGGAGGATTACGACGGCGGCACGCGCCGCCGTCGGCCGCCGCACCGTGGTGTGGAGGGCTTTTGTTCGCAGTGTTACACGAAATATCAAGGCGGGATCAAGACGGAATCAAAGTTGCCTCAGGCTTCCCGCAGTTTCCGCATTACCGGTTCTGCCGGGAAATAGGCTCCTCACCATAACCACTTGTGGCTAAGCAAAGGCCCGGCGTGCTGCCGGGCCTTTGCTTGTTGGGGGACAACATCAATGACGAACAATCGGTCCGGGCTCGAGCCTGTCCAGCCGGCTCCGGGTCCCGGACCGGGGCCAGCACGGCGGCCGCCGCGGAAGTCCGGCGCCATCGCCCTGGGGGTCTCCTTGGCATTCTTCGTTGCCGGTGCTGCTTCACTGCCGGCGGCTTTCTCCGGAGGCCTGGCGCCGGTCGCCGTGCGGACCCCGGCTGCGGCGGCCACCTCCACAGCCAACACTGCCCCCTCAGCCATGCAGGCGCCGTCGTCCGCTCCACCAGTCCTGGACACCGGCGTGCCGCTGGATCCCGAGACCGCTGCCGTGGTGCCGCCGGTCGCCGCGCAAGCTCCAAACCCGCAGCCTGCCTTCGCCGCCACAGCGTCGGAGCTGCTGGCCACCCTTCCCATCAAGGGCCGCGCCCCCAAGACCGGCTATGACCGTGCCCTGTTCGGGCAGGCCTGGGCGGACGTGGACCGGAAAGGCTGCGACACCCGGAATGACATTCTCCAGCGTGACCTGACGGGTATCACATTCACAAACAGTGTCCCCTGCAAGGTGAAGTCCGGGACGCTGGCGGACCCCTACACGGCGACGTTCATCAACTTCCTGCGGGGGAGCGGGACCAGCAGCAAGGTCCAGATTGACCACGTGGTTGCGCTCAGCGACGCCTGGCAAAAGGGTGCACAGCAGCTCACCGCCGAGAAGCGGACGGCGTTTGCCAACGATCCGCTGAACCTTCAGGCGACGGACGGGCCCACCAACCAGAAGAAGGGCGACGGCGACGCCGCCACCTGGCTGCCGCCGAACAAGGGGTTCCGGTGCGAGTACGTTGCCCGGCAGATTTCGGTGAAGGCGGCGTACGGTCTTTGGGTCACCCAGGCCGAGCATGACGCGATGTCGCGGATCCTCGCTGGCTGCGCCGGCCAACTGGCGCCGGCAAAGCAGGCTCCTGCCGCCCCGGCGCCGGCACCTGAAGTTGCTCCGGCCGAGCCTGCACCGGAGGCGGCACCCGCACCGGCGGTTGTGCCACCGGCTCCCGCGGCTCCTGCACCGGTGGTGCCCGCGCCTGCTCCTGCGGCCCCGGCACCTGCTGCGTACTACGCCAACTGTGCCGCTGCCCGGGCCGCCGGCGCCGCGCCGCTGTTCACCGGGCAGGCCGGCTACCGGGCAGGGCTGGACCGCGATTCGGACGGCGTTGCCTGCGAAAGCTGACCCATCGACTTGGGGTTTGAAAGCCCCATTGCATCACCATTTCAACCATTTCCTAGGGGGAAACATGACCAATTATTCGAACCACCCGTACCCTCCTGCGCAGCCGCAGCAGCGCTGGAAACCGACAGTGCTGTTCTGGATTGTGGCGGCAGTGCTGCTGCTCCTGCTCATTCCCTTCGCCTTGGTGGGTGGGCTGGGAATGGTGCTGTTCATTCTTGGTCTCGCTGCCTTGCTCACCGGGCTTTATGCATTCCTCTTCAAAAGGCGGTCCTGGGTGGGGCTGCCGCACCGCAAGTCCGGCGGGCTGGTAGCTGTTTCCGGATTTGTTGCACTTATCCTGGGCGCGGGCGTAGTTGGTGCTACCGCCGCCCCGCGGGTGGAGACTGACAAGGCAACTCTGGTCAGTCCTGTAAAGGAATCGGCAACTGCTACGCCAACGCCTACACCCAGTGCAACAAACCCCGCCAATTCCACTTGCAAGACTGCTGCCGCAACGCAGAAGTACAGCAGCCAGACGTTCATCTGCACCATGGGAGCCGACCAGCGCCTTGTATGGATGACTGAGGCTGATTCCAAGCGTGTCCTTGCCGAGAAGGCTGCCGCGGATAAGGCTGCCGCCGAGAAGGCGGCGGCAGAAAAGGCAGCCGCTGAGCAGGCTGCTGCCGCGCAGGCTGCGGCGGAAAAAGCTGCGGCGGAGAAGGCTGCAGCAGATCAGGCCGCTGCAGAGCAAGCTGCCGCAGCCCAGGTGGCCGCCGCCCAGGCAGCGGCTGAACAGGCTGCGGCTGAACAGGCTGCGCGGGACGCTGCTGCCCGCCAGGCTGTGCCAGTGCCGGCACCCGCAGCACCGGCGCAGTCGTCCGTTTACTACGCCAACTGTGCAGCTGCCAAGGCGGCAGGCGCGGCACCCCTGTACCGGGGCCAGCCGGGCTACCGTCCCGGGATGGATGGCGACTCGGACGGCGTGGCCTGCGAGCGCTGACCAGCCGCGCTCAGCAGAATAATGCCGTGGATACCCTTCGCAGGGTGTCCACGGCATATCGTTGCTGTCCCGGCAGTCCCACGATCAGTGCGATGTCAGTTCCCGCATCAGTCCGAGCTGTGACAGGAACTCCACCTGGTCGAAGTAGAAGTGGTGCGAGGTGATTTCGCCTCCTTCGACCCGGGCGATGTCGCAGCTCCGGACCCTGACCTGCTTGCCCGTCGCCGGCATTGATTCGCCGGTGGGCAGGCTCAGCGGCCCGGTGTTCGTCCCGACAACATAGCCCTCGTCGATGGCCACGTTTCCGGCCTCGTGGCTGTCACCGTGCTCGTACCGGACGTCGGGCATCGATTCCCAGAAGTGGAAAAGGTAGTTGGTGATGGCGTCGCGCCCGGTCAGTTCCCCCTCGTCGGGGGTGTAGGCAACAGCGTTGACGGCGTAGCACCGGGCCAGCGTCTCTTTGTCCTTGTTGTCCATGGCCGTGGTGAGACGGTCCATGACTTCGCGTGCCTGTCCCATTGTGGACCTCCAATTTTTGGGCGGCCTCACGGAAGCGGGGGCCGCTTCGTGGATTGGTTCCGGCTGCTGCCGGAACCTCTTTAATTGCACGTCCGCCGAAATTTGCTGTCAACGGACGCTGCTACCCTGCTTCAGAACGGCAGCGTCAGCAGTGCCAGCAGGGCCGGGACGGTGGCGCCCAGGGTGCCCGGAATGCTGCCGCCCTTCTTCGGATAGTGGCCCAGCATGTCTGCCAGGAACATGGCCGGAGCGGTCAGCACCATGTTCAGGCAGCAGTAGACCACCAGCGTGTAGCCCACCACCAGGTAGCCCGTGTTCACCGCGGCCACCCCCGCCAGGACCCCCAGGCCGATCACCAGGTTCCGGAACCCGGTGGGGATGGCCCACATCATCACAGCCGGAACGTTCCGCGGCGGGGTACTCAGGAACTTCTGCGCCCACGGCCGGTGCATCAGGAAGCTTTCCAGCGGGAACACCGCGATGTACACCACGGCGGCGAGGACCGCGAAGATCTGGGATACGGCGTTCATGAAGGCAGAGTACGACGCCGGTGCACACCTTCCCCATCCCCTGCAAGGGGGTTCCGGGGTGCTTGGGAAATCCCCGCTTTGGGGGATTGCGGTGCGGCCCCCCGGGCGGATACTGGAGCTATGTGGGAGGAACGCGCTGAGCGTGCCCGGCGGGACATTGCCGCCCTGGCCACCAGCGGGATGAACCTGGCGGACCTCTACCCCGCCGCGCTCGCCGTGGTGCAGCGGACGGTGCCGTTCGATCAGGGGTGCTGGGCCGGCGTCGACCCCCACACCCTGGTGATGACGTCCGTTACCAACTGGAAGCCATGGCCGGTGCGGGAAGACGAGTACGTGGAGTACTCGGCGCGCTTCGCGGAGACCGAATACGCGGGCAACGAACCAAACACCTTCGCCCAGCTGCTGCAGCGCCCCCGGCCCATCGCACGCATGTCCGACGCCCCGCACCGGGAGGTGGTCCGCAGCGTACGGATCAACGACCTGCTGAAGCCGCAGGGCCTGGAGCACGAGCTGCGGGCGGCCTTCCGGGTGGACGATGCCTGCTGGGGTGTCGGCAGCATCTTCCGCGATGCCGGCCGGGATTTCACGGACCGTGAGGTGGAGTTCCTGGCTGCGGTGACAGCCACCCTCGCGGCAGCCACCAGGATCGCCGTAAGGGCGGGGCACCCAACCGGGGCAGCCGCCGCCGGACCTGTGATTGTCATCGCCGGCCCGCGCGGGGAACTGAGGGCGGCAACCCCGGCCGCCGTTTCCTGGCTGGCCGGGGTGGAGGATGCCTTGCCGGGCCGTTTCAGCATGGTGATGTACTCGCTGGTGGCGCAGGCCTCAGCCGCAGTGTCCGGCACGGCCCGGGCCAGGATGCGCGACGCCGGGAATAATTGGATGGTACTGCAGGCCAGCCGCCTGATCACCGGCGACGATCCAGGGCAGATGGTGGTCACCGTGGAACCCGCCACCACCTATGACCTGGCCACCCTGCTGCTCGCAGCCTATGGAGTTACGGCACGCGAGCAGGAGGTCTGCCTGGAGGTGCTGTCCGGGAACGCAACGGCGGATATCGCCCGGCACCTGTACATCTCGCCGCACACTGTGCATGACCACCTCAAATCGCTCTTCGAGAAGGTGGGTGTGGGCAGCCGCGGCGAACTGGTGGCCAGGCTGGTGGCCTGACAGCAGGCCTGGGGGTGCCGCCCCTGTGCCAGTGCTGTAAAGCCCTTCCTCGCTGGTGCGGGCGCTTGTATGCTGTGGATCGGAGAGCCGGGAAGCCTGGTCGGCCCGCAGCCAGCGGCTGCGGAACGCCTTGGCGCCGCCACAGGCGTTCGCGTGACGAGCCAAGGAGCGGACTGTCCATGGATGCAGCAGCACAACCCGTGATCGAAGCCCGCGGCCTGGTTAAGCACTTCGGCAAAACCAGGGCCCTGGACGGGCTTAACCTGAGCGTGGCGCCGGGGGAGGTGCACGGCTTTCTGGGCCCCAACGGTGCCGGCAAATCCACCACCCTGCGGATCCTGCTGGGCCTGATCCGGCCCACCTCGGGCACCTCCCGGGTCTTCGGGCTGGACCCGTGGGCCGAGCCGGTAGCCGTGCACCGGGACGTCGCATACGTTCCCGGTGACGTGAGCCTGTGGCCGAACCTTTCCGGCGGCGAAGTGATCGATCTGCTCACAGGCCTCCGCGGCGGTGCTGACGAAAAGCTGCGCCGCGGCCTCATCGAGGAGTTCGAGTTTGATCCCCGCAAGAAAGCCAGGACCTATTCGAAGGGCAACCGGCAGAAGGTTGCCCTGATTGCCGCGTTTGCCCGCCCGGCGCGGCTGTACCTGCTGGATGAGCCGAGCGCCGGCCTGGACCCTGTGATGGACGCCGTGTTCCGGCGCCAGGTGGAGCGGGTCAGCAGGGACGGGGCTACGATCCTGCTGTCCAGCCACATCCTCAGCGAAGTGGAACAGCTCTGCCACCGGGTGACCATCATCCGTGCCGGGACTGCCGTGGAAACTGGCACCCTGGGCGAACTGCGGCACCTGCAGCGCACGCATTTCCGGGTTACCGGGCTGGCCGATCCTGCACGGGTGGCCGCTTTGCCGGGCACCCACGGGGTGAGCGTTGCCGGCGGCGCGGCAGAGTTCGACGCCGATCCAGGTGACCTCGGGTCTGTCCTGGCCGGCATCGCGGAACCGGGAATCAGCGGGCTGTCCGTGGCGCCGCCATCCCTGGAGTCCCTGTTCCTGCGCCACTACAGCGACGGCAACGGCAAGCGGACCGGCAAAGGCAAGCGGACCGGCCACGCCACAGCGGGCAGTGAGTGCACGGACAGCGGGGTGCTGTGATGTCCGGGGTGCTGCGGCTGCTCCTGTTCCAGGCCCGCCGGGACAAGGTGGCGCTGCCCGTTTGGATCCTGGGCATCACCCTTCTCAGCTTCGCCACGTCCGCCGCGGTGGCCACCCAGTTCGGGGACGAGGCCGGGCAGGCCGCCATCCTCCGCCTTGCCGCAGCCAACCCGGCGTTCCTGTTCCTGCGGGGTCTGCCTGACGGGACCGGCACCGGCGCGGTGGTGTTCTTCCAGGGGTTTGCGTTCACGGCTGTCCTGGGAGGGCTGATGAGCACGTTCCTGGTGGTGCGGCACACCCGCACGGATGAGGAGCTTGGCCGGGCCGAGCTCCTCGGTGCGGTGCCCATTCCGCGGGCCGCGTCCCTGGCGGCGACGCTGCTGCTGGGCACCGCCGCCAACCTGGTGCTGGCTGTTTCTGTGGCCGCCGCCTTCATGGCCGCGGGACTGCCCGCGGCCGACTCGGTTGCGGCGGGGGCCGCCGTCGGCAGTATTGGCATTTTCTTTGTGGCCCTTGCCGCCGGCGCCGCCCAGGCGCTGCCTTCGGGCAGGAGCGCCAACGGCGCCGCCGCGGGACTGGTGGGCGCGGCCTACCTGGTGCGCGGCATCGGGGACGCGCTGGGGACGCCCACGCCGGACCTGCTGCACGTGACGAGTGCCTGGCCCTCGCTCCTCTCACCGATCGGCTGGGGCCAGCGCATACGGCCGTTCAGCAGTCCGGACCCGGCATGGCTGCTGGTGCCGCTCGCTGCCGCGGCCATCCTGGGCATGGCGGCAGTGATGGTCCGACGACGGCGGGACGTGGGTGCCAGCCTGCTGCCCGAGCGTGTGGGCAAAGAGCGCGCAGGGATGGGCGGGACCTCCTTTGTGGGCCTGGCCTGGCGGCTGCAGCGTTCCACCCTGGCCGGATGGTGCGTGGGTGCCGCGGCCCTGGGCGCCGTGGCGGGTGCCCTGGGCCCGGCGGTCACCGAGACGGTGTCCAGCCTGGGGCCGGTGAAGGAGATGATCGAGCGGCTGGTGCCCGGCGGAGAGGCGGGACTAATCGACGTGTTCGTCACGGCGCTGCTGGGCATGGCCGGGGTGTTCGCCGCGGCCGCCGGGATCCAGGCAGTTCTCCGGATGCGCGCCGAGGAAGCGGAGGGCAGGGCCGAGCTGCTGCTGTCCGCGCCGAAGTCCCGCGTCCGGTGGCTCGGCGCCAACCTGGCCGTGGCTGCCTTTTCCGCCGCCGCTGTTTCCTCGACGGCGGGAGCCGCTGCCGCCGTCGGCCTGGCTGCCTCGGGGACCTCCGACGGGCCCGCCTGGCAACTGGTGCCGGCCGCGCTGGCCCATGTCCCCGCAGCCCTGGTTTTCCTTACGGCGGCAGCTGTTGCCTTCGCCGTGGCACCGCGGCTCAGTGTCCTGGCCGGCTGGGGGATCCTTGCCGCGGGAATCATCCTGGGTGAATTCGGGGAGCTGTTTGGCTTGCCGGCGTGGCTTCAGGACGCGAGCCCGTTCCGGCATTCTTCGGCCATGCCGGTGGAATCCTTCGACCAGGCCGGGGCGGCGGGCCTGCTGCTCGCGGCGGCGGCCGGGGCTGCGCTGGCCGCCTACGCCCTGCGCAGGCGGGACCTGGCCGCATGATGCCGGCCCTCCACACGATGAAACGGACCTGAAGCGATGAAAATGATGCTGCTGACCGCCGGAACGCGCGGCGACGTGGAACCCTTTCTTGCCCTGGCGCGGGCCGCCGTGGCCCGCGGACATGAGGTCCGGATCGCCATCCCGGAGAACTCCGGTGCGGACACCGCCGGCCTGGACACCGTCAGCCTGCGGATGGATTTCGCCCAGCTGGTCAGCGACCAGGGTGTTTCTCCCCGGGCCGCTGCCCGGACCTTCAAGACGGTGATCCGGCCGGCGGTGGGCAGGCTTCTTTCCGCGGCTGTGGAGCACATCGTTGCCTTTTCCCCGGATGTGGTGGCCTACCACCCGAAGGTCCTCAGTGCTCCGGCCGCGGCGCAGAGGCTGGGAATCCCATCAGTGCTGGTGGAAACCGTGCCCGCGCTGACCCCCACCAGGGAGTTCCCGTCGCCCATCATCCCCGCGGCCAGCCTGGGCCCGCTGAACCGGTTCAGCTACGCACCGGCGAGGGCCGCCACACTGATGTTCAGGCGGGAACTGCAAGCTGCGCTGGACCTGATGCCGCCAGGACGTACGCCGGCAGCGGGGACCCGCGCCACACTGATCCCCGTCAGTCCCCACCTGCTTCCCCGCCCGGCTGACTGGCCGGCCTCGGTGCACCTCACGGGCCACTGGGCCGCTAAACCCGTGGCTACGGAGATCGATGACGAGCTGGAGGCCTTCCTGGGCGGCGGTGATTTTGTGTACGCGGGATTCGGCTCCATGAAGGCCGGTGACGCCCGGGGCCGGGGCGCGGCGGTCATTGAGGCAGCCCGGAGGAACGGGCTGCGGACGCTGGTGGCAAAGGGGTGGGGCGGCATCGAGGTCCCGCCGGCTGTGGTGGGCGGCGACGTGCTGGTCAGGGAATCGGTGGCCCACCACATGGTCCTTCCGTGCGCCGCGGCAGCCATCCACCACGGCGGCGCGGGCACGGTCCATGCCGTGGCGCGGGCCGGGATCCCGTCCGTGGTGGTGCCGTTCATCGCTGACCAGCCGTTCTGGGGTGCTGTCCTGCACCGTCGGGGCCTGGGCCCACAACCGGTACCGTACCGGAAAGTCACCGCGGACAGCCTGGCCCGGGCCCTCGGCGAGGCCCGAAGCTGCCGGATCCAGGCAGCCCGGACAGGTGGGCTGGTGCGCGCCGAGGACGGGACCGCCGTCGCGGTTGGTGTCCTGGAAGGGTTGGCGGGTCCTTAAATTTCCGCGGCCAGCTGTCAGGCAGGACCGTGAATACTTGCGGGACGGTGCCGGGCGGGGTCGAAGTTGTCAAAAGACGAGGCTCCAATCAGGAAGATGCCCCGCTGTGGGATCCAGAAGCCGCCCAGCCGGGTCTGCACCCGCAGGGGCTGCAGGCTACCGAGGTCCTGGCCATTGAGCGAGGCGGAGCTTCGGGAAACGAACCACATGCGGCGGGGTTTCGCCCGGAAGCCCTGCCCGTTGGGAACGGCGCCCGTCAGTCCCAGCCGGCCCGCGCGGAGCACCGGACCGGAGGCGGCGCCCATGGCCTTCAGCACGGTCTTGTTCTCCAGGGCTGAAGCAGGGAGGGCTGTCAGTGCTGCCGTCATGACGCGGGTGACGGGGGTTGACGCTAGCTCCAGGTCCCATGCCAGGTCAACGTCCCCGCCAATGCGGACGCTGAGCGCCGCGTCCCCCGTCCAGGTGACCGTGATGGGGCATTGGACTGTAGCCTCCAGGGCGGAGCCGAAGTAGCGGGCGCAGGACACCGCGGGCGGCGCGTCGGCGTAGATGGTCCAGGAGCCGGAGGGCCGGCGCAGCCAGACGGACCTGTATCCGGGGCCGATACTGGTGACGGGAAAGCGCCGCATGGCAAGGACATAGCCGGTATTGAAGGACAGGCCCATCACCCCGTACCCGGAAAACCGTTCGTCGTCCCCGGGCCCCAGGGCAGCACTCTGTTCAACTTCGAGGACCTGCGCCCGGATGCTCTTCATGGCTTCCTGCCTCCACCGTCAGCGGTGGCGTCAGTCTACGCCCGGCTGCCCGCCCGCGGGAGTCACCCGGATCCGGGAAATGCGCAGCCGGTCCATGGCCGTCACCGTCAGCACATGGCCGGCCACCTCCACGCTGTCGCCCACCCGGGGGAGCCGGCCCAGCCGGTCGATGACGTACCCGGCCACTGTCTCGTAGTGGCCCTCCGGCAGTTCGATGCCGGACGCGGTTTCGAACTCCTGCAGGATCAGGGCACCGTCCACGTCCACTGTCCCGTTGGCCCTGGTAACGCGGTCCTCCGGGTCGGTGCCGGTGTCGTACTCGTCGTAGATCTCACCCACCAGCTCCTCCACCAGGTCCTCCAGGGTGACGATGCCGTCCGTGCCGCCGTACTCGTCCACCACCAGCGCAATGTGCTGTCCCAGCCGGCGCATCCGGGACAGCGACGGCAGCACCTTGTTGGTGCCCGGCAGCGGAAGGATTTCCCGCACAATATCCCGCACGGGACCGTCGTCGTACTCTCCTTCGCGGGGCATAAGGTCCCGGATGTGGACGAAGCCCAGGACGTCGTCGGGCGATTTGGCCATGACGGGATAGCGCGAGAACGGGCCGTCGCGCACCATGCTGCGCGCCTCGCCGATGCTCATGCTGCCGTTGATGAAGGTGACGTCCGTGCGGGGGCGCATCACCTCCTGCAGCGAACGCTCGCCGGCGCCAAACACATCGCTGAGGATGCTGCGGCTGTGCTCTTCCAGCATCTCGCTCTCGGCCACCATGTCCCACAGTTCCTCGGAGCTGATGCTTTCCTGCTTGGCGTTGGGGTCGCCGCCGAACAGCCGCACCACCGCGTCCGTGGAGACGGACAGCAGCCAGACGGCGGGCCGCATGATTTCGGAGAGGACGCCCAGCGGAGGGGCAAGGACCCTGGTGAAGCCGACGGCGCTCTGCATGGCAAGGCGCTTGGGCACCAGCTCGCCGAGCACCAGGGAAAGGTAGGCCACCAGTAGCGTCATGCCGATGAAGGCAACGGGTTCGGCAGCGGAGCCGAAGCCTATGCCTTCCAGGAGGGGTTCGACGTCGGGCGCGATGGTGGAGGCGCCGTACGCGGCGGAGAAGAAGCCTGACAGGGTGACGCCGATCTGGACCGTGGACAGGAACCGGTTGGGGTTGCCGGCGAGTGCCGCGATCCGTGCCCCGTGCTTCCCGGACCTCTCCATCTGGCGCACCTGGCTCTCGCGGAGGGACACCAGTGCCATTTCCGTGCCGGCGAACACCCCGCCCAGCAGCACAAAGAAGAGGACCAACAGGAAATTGAGCAGGGTGTCGCTGTCCATGATCAGACACTACCCAATGGCGCTGCGCGGGTTACGCTCGGGGCCTTTGCGGCGTAGGGTCTGAGGGACCATGACCGAACAGCAACCCTATGAGCTCGTGAGGCGCTACCCGCACTTCGAGCTGCGCCGCTATCCCGCCTATGTTGTGGCGGAAGTCCACGTCAATGCGACCTTTGACCGTGCCGGAAACGCCGCTTTCCGGCATCTCTTCAACTACATCAGCGGCAGCAACACCGCACGGCAGAAGCTTGCCATGACGGCGCCCGTCATCCAGGAACCGGGGCCCCCGCAGAAGCTGGCGATGACCGCGCCCGTGCTGCAGAGCGGCCCGCTACAGGGCGGTGCACCCACTGATTTTGCGGTGGCGTTTGTGCTCCCGGCGGGCGTGACTGCGGAGACGGCGCCGGCGCCGCAGAATCCCGACGTGAAAATCCGCCCGGTCCCCGGCTCCCTGACCGCAGTTGTGCGGTTCTCGGGCAGCGGGTCGGAGGCTGCGTTTGCCCGGCACAACGAGGGGCTGCAGGCGGCGCTGAACCTGGTGGGGCTGGCTCCGGTGGGGCCGCCCCGGTTTGCCCGCTTCGATCCGCCGTTCAAGCCGTGGTTCCTCCGCCACAACGAGGTGCTGCAGGACGTCGCGGACGCCTGACCGGAACTGGGACTCAACTGAAGGACGACGGCGGACGCCGGGTGCCGTCGTCGACCCCGGGGACGCCGGTCAGGACGCGCGGTCCTTCGCCAGGAACCGGCGCAGGACGGTGGCCGTCAGCCAGGTGACCAGGCTGCAGGCAGCGGCGCCCCAGAGGATGTCCGTCACCGCGACGACGGCGGTGAAGTCCTTGAGCACGGCGAACGCCGTCAGCGCCCAGGTGGCGTAGGTGAAGAAGCCGAACAGTGCCGCGCCCGTGACCCGCTGTCGCAGGGTGGCGTGCGTGTCGTTGGGCCGCACACCGTAGTGCACCATCCCGGCCACGAAGATGAGGTAGAAGGCAACGGCCCCGGCAGCGTTGGGCCGGGGTGCGATCAGGTGGCCGATCTGGCTTTGGTAAAGGTTGCTCGCCACGAAGCTGATCCAGACCAGGTCCAGCACGGCGAAGATCACGGCGGTGACCGCGTAGGAAATCAGCCATCTCTTGGTGCGGGTGTTCATGCTTGGCTCCTTGACTCGGCGTAGAGGTTCTCCACGATGTGGCGGGCGCGTTCGGTGAACGCGGTGCGTTTGAGCTTCATGGTGGGCGTGACCATTCCGTTGGCCTCGCTGAGGTCGGCCAGGAGCAGCACGAATTTGCGCACCTGCTCGGAGCGGGCCAGCTTCGCGTTGGCGGCACTGACCGCTTTGCCGATGGTGCTGAGGAGGCGGGCGTCCTCGATCTGCACGGCGCCGCCGTCGTCCGGGATCCGCAGGCCGGCGAGATCGGCGATGCCCTGGCGCTCGGCCCACGCCATGACGGACTCGGGGTCCAGCAGCACCAGCCCGCCCAGGTACGGTTTGCCCTCGCCCACCATGACGGCGTGCGCCACCAGGGGATCGCCCTCCACATAGCCTTCCCAGATGGCCGGGGTGACGGTCTTGCCGCCGGCGGTGACGATCACGTCCTTGATCCGGCCCTTGAGCGTGAGCCTTCCCAGCTCATCGAGCTCGCCGAGGTCCCCCGTGCGGAAGTACCCGTCCGTGAATGCGTCCTGGTTGTCCGCCGGCCTGCGGTAGCCGGCAAACACACCAACGCCGCGGGCCAGCACCTCGCCCCGGTCCGAGATGAGCACGGTGGTTCCGGGCATCGGGACGCCCACCGTTCCGGCGCTGATGGCACCGGGCATGTTCCCGGTCAGCGGCGCAGTGGTTTCCGTCAGGCCGTAGCCCTCGATCACGGGCAGGCCCAGGCCGCGGAAGAACAGGGACAGCTCGGCGTCCAGTGCGGCGGCGCCGGAGAGCAGGTAGTCCAGGCGGCCGCCCACCAGCGCGCGGAGGCGGGCGTAGAAGAGGCGGTCGAACAGCGCGTGCCGCGCACGCAGGCCGAGCGGGGCGCGGACGGACGGGTCGGCGTCGTGCGCTTCCGCGAACCTGCCGTACTCGACGGCGGTGCGCTGCGCCGATGCCCACACCCGGCCCAGGTGCTTCCGTGCCGCGGCGGCGGCAGCGGACGCCTGGATCTTCTGCAGCACTCGCGGGACCACCACCAGGAACGTGGGCTTCAGGACTCCGAGGGCGGGCACCACGTCCTTGGGATCGGACAGGTGGGCGATGCGCATGCCGTTAGCCAGGCAGATCAGCTGCAGGCCGCGGGCCAGCACGTGGGCCATGGGCAGGAAGATCACGGTGTTGCCGCCTTCGCGGACCACGCCCGTGTAGGCGGCGCCCACGTTCAGCACCTGGCCCACGAAGTTCCCGTGGGTGATCAGGGCGCCCTTGGGGGCGGCGGTGGTGCCGGAGGTGTAGACGATGGTGGCCACCGAGTCGAGGTCCGGCAGCAGGCGCCGCTCCTCAACGGCGCTGTCCGGGACGGCGGCGCCGCGCTTAGCCAGCTCGGCGAGGTCCGCACCGGGACGTGCGTCCATGGTCCAGACGCCCAGGCTTGTCCGCCCGGTCTCTTCAAAGCCCTGTTCCAGCAGGAGGGCATGCCCGGCGGTGCCGGCGATGGCCAGGCGGACGGCGGCGTCGTCCAGGACCGCTGCCACCTGGGGCAGGGCGGAGGTTTCGTAGACGGGGACCACGACGGCGGCGGCGAACCATGCCGCCATGTCCGCCACTGCCCATTCGTACCGGGTGGGGGAGGGACATGATGGCGAGGGAGTCGCCGGGCTGCAGGCCGGCGGCGATGAGGCCTTTGGCGAGGGCGCGCACCTCCTCCACGAACTGCCGGGTGGTCACCTGGCGCCAGGGATCCGTGATGGCGCCTCCCGGGGCCCGCACCTCGAAGGCGACGTGGTCCGGGGCCGTCCGGAACCGCTGCATCAGCAGTTCCGTAGCGTTGGTGTGGCTGGACGGCTCAACCAGCAGCGGGGTGGAGAACTCTTTCAAGCGGTGTCCTTTGCGGAAAGGGTGTGCAGGTGGTCCTTCATCAGGTCTTGGGCGGCCCGGAGGAAATCGGCCACCGCGTCCTGCTGGGCGGCGGGCAGGGATTCGATGTGCTGGTTGGTGGCGTCCATGAGGGGGCGCATCAGGCGCATGATGTCGCGGGAAGCGGCAGCGGTGGCGCTGACGTGGACATGCCGGCGGTCCCCTTCGCCGCGGAGGCGTTCGGCGTAGCCGCGGGTTTCCAGCCGGCTGACGACCGCGGTGGTGGTAGCGGCGGTGGCGCCCAGCTTCACGCCGAGATTACCTACCGTCATGGGTCCGGACTGGGACAGCGCGGACAGGGCGCGGTAATCGGTGAGGTTCAGCCCGAGCTTGCCTGCCACTTCACGTTCAGTTTCGTTGGCCAGGGCCAGCACAGCCTGAAGGGCTCCGGCGGCCGGATGGTACGGCGGTCTGCTCATGGTTCCTCCTCTCCTTCGCTAGTCTATATAGTAATTAGATAGGCTTGTAATCAAATCAGTTTGAATAGGCGGTTGCCGGTGCCCTGTGCGGTTCCCGGCCCGGCGTGGGAAAGGAACGTCCTGATGAAGGATTCGGACCGTAAGGCGCTCATCATTTTTGTAGTTTCGGTGCTGGTGGGCGCGCTCGTCGCCGTTGCCGGTAGCCAGGGGGGCGCCGCCGTGGGCGGTTTCCCGCTGTTTGCGCTGGGTGTGGCGGCGGCGTTCGTCATCCAGTGGCTGGCCTTTATCCCCGCGTTCAAGGCGCAGACCGAAAAGTACTACGACCTCACCGGCGCCCTGACCTACATCGGCATCACAGTTCTCCTGGTCCTGCTGACTCCGGGCGTTGATGCGCGGGGGCTGTTGCTGGCTGCCATGGTGGTGGTGTGGGCCGGGCGGCTGGGAAGCTTCCTGTTCCGCCGCGTCAGCAAACATGGCAAGGATGACCGCTTTGACGAAATCAAGCCGTCCTTCTTCCGCTTCCTGAACACCTGGACCGTGCAGGGCCTCTGGGTTGTCCTCACCGCGGCCGCTGCCTGGATCGCGATTACTTCCGCCACCCGGGTGGGCCTGGACTGGTGGGCGCTGGCGGGCTTCCTGGTGTGGGCCGTAGGCTTCGGCATCGAGGCGGTGGCGGACAGCCAGAAGGGCCGCTTCAAGGCGGACCCGGCCAATGAGGGCAGGTTTATCTCCACCGGACTGTGGTCCAAGTCCCGCCACCCCAACTACTTCGGCGAGATTGTGCTCTGGATCGGGGTACTGCTGATCGCGGTGCCGGTGCTGGAGGGCTGGCAGTGGGTGGCCCTGCTGTCCCCGGTGTTCGTGGCGTTGCTGCTGATCAAGGGCAGCGGCGTGCCGCTTTTGGAAGCCAAAGCCGACAAGAAGTGGGGCGGCCAGCCCGACTATGAGGCGTACAAGAAGAACACGCCGGTCCTGATCCCGAAGCTGTAGCTAACTTCTCGGGGGCCCGGCTGCTGATAGGGGCGCTGGGCCCTAGCTCTCGCTGTCCCTGGTGGGTACGGTTTCCGCATGCAGAAGATATCGATTGATGCCCTGGCCCGCCAGCAGCTCGAGGCCGCGGTGGCGGCTTCCAGCGGGCGGGCGGCGGACACGGCCTTCGGCGGCCATGAGAAGAAGCTGCGCCAGACTGTCATGGCCTTCCGTGCCGGCACCGAGCTGAGTGAACACCAGAATCCCGGCGAGGCCACGGTCTACGTGATCAGGGGATCGGTCTGGCTGAAGTCCGGCGGCGAGGCGTGGCAGGGCAAGGCCGGGGACCTCCTGATCGTCCCGGACGGGCTGCACAGCCTGGAGGCCGAGGAGGACTCGGCGGTGCTGTTCACGGTGGTCAAGACCGACCGCTAGTCTCGGTGCGGCGCAGCCGCGCGGGCAACCACACCCTTCGGAGGACGGACCAGACAGGCCAGTTCGGGCGCCCTGACCGGGCTTTCTCCCTAGGTGGTTTCTTCGGGCTGGGCAGGCCTTCCGCCGGGCTTGTCCTGCACCGTCACCGGGAGCAGTGAGGCTGCCATGTAGCTGGTGATATACCGGGCGAAGCGTGGCAGGGACCAGCCCCGCTTCAGCACGAGGAGCTCGTAAAGCTCGGCCGAGCTGCAGACCCAGAGAATGTCGGCCGCCTCGGCCGCTGAGATGCCGTCGCGGAGGTAGCCGCGGTCCTTGAGGTACCGGGCGTGGTGCCGCATCCGTTTGAGACGGTCACTTTCGATGTCCTTGAGAAGGGCAGCCATTTCCTGGTCGTTGACGGCGGCCGCGCGCATCAGCAGCCGGATCGGGGTGACCATCGAACCTACCTCGGCGGTGAGGAGGCCCCACTCCCGCAGGACCGCTGCCGGCTCGGATTCGCGTTCCCGCATGGCGTCGGAGCGCTCATACGCGGAAACAGTGCCGGCGCCGGCCAGGTTCCGCTCGTAGAGGGCACGGACCAGGCCCGCCTTGCCGCCGAAGGCCTTGTATACCGTTTCCACCGAAACGCCGGCCTCGCCGGCGACGGCTGCAACTGTAGTGCCGGCGTAACCGCACTCGTTGAGCTGCCGCTCCGCTGCCTGCAGGATGGCATCCCTGTTCCGCCGGGCCTGCTCCTGCCGCCCGCTGGAGTTGTACCGGCGCTTACCCTTGACGTCTGCCACTATTCGTTCCATGCTTGAGTATCAGATACAGGCGACTGTATCAAATCATTCGAGGAGTGGGAATGATGGGAACGGCAGCTCCCGCCGAAGTGGTTTTGCGGCAATTGCTCACCGCCGTGAATGCCCACCGGCCGGACGATCTTGCGGCCTGCTTTTCCCGCGACTACGTCAACGAGACCCCTGCCCACCCGCAGCGGGGCTTCCGCGGACGGGACCAGGTCCGCAAGAACTGGCTGGAGATCTTTTCCCAGGTTCCGGATCTTCGCGCGCGCGTCCAGAGGACCGCCGCACAGGATGACACGCTGTGGACCGAATGGGAGATGGCCGGGGCACGGCGCGACGGCGCTCCCTTCCTGATGCGCGGCGTGGTCATCTTCACCGTCACCGACGGGCTCTTTTCTTCCGCCCGGTTCTTCCTCGAACCGGTGGAGGATGCCAGCGGCGACGTCAACGCAGCAGTCAGCCGGGTACTCGGCCGCAACCCGGACTCCAGGGAGTAGGCAGCATCATGATTCTTGTCGCAGGGGCCACCGGCCAGCTGGGCGGCCTTCTTGCCCAAACATTGCTCACCAAAGGGTTCCCGGTGCGGATCCTGGTCCGGGAAGGCTCGGCGCATGATGCACTGCTGACGGCCGGCGCCGAGGCCGTCACCGGTGACCTGAAGGACCCGGGCTCACTTGCGGCCGCCTGTGACGGGGTGGACACCGTGGTGACCACAGCCAATTCCTCCGCCCGCGGCGGCGCGGACACCGTGGACTCCGTGGACCGCCTCGGCAACCGGAACCTTATTGAGGCAGCCGGCAGTGCCGGCGTCGGCCGTTTTATCTTTGTGTCCAACCTCGGCGCAAGCCCCGCCAGTCCGAACCCCTTCATGGCCGCCAAAGGTGAGACCGAGCAGCTGCTGCGCGGCAGCACGATGTCCTGGACCATCATCCAGCCCAACCTTTTCATGGATAAGCTGCCGGTCCTCGTGGTGGGTATTCCGGCTCTTTCCGGCCAGCCGGTCACCCTCGTAGGGGAGGGCAGGCGTGAGCATTCCCTGGTGGCCATGCGGGATGTGGCACAGTACGTGCTGGCCGCGGTGGAACACCCGGAATGGGACGGCCGGGTACTGGTCCTCGGCGGGCCGGAGGCGGTGTCCTGGCGTGATGTGGTGGCGGCTTTTGAGCAGGAGCTCGGGCGCAGTATTCCGGTGCGGACGGTTCCCCCGGGGCAGCCCGTAACCGGCATGCCGGACCTGCTGGCCGGGTTCCTCGCAATGCTGGAGACCTATGATTCACGGCTGGAGATGGCGGACCTGGCCGCACAGTACGGAGTGGTGCCCACAAGCCTCACATCCTGGGTGCACCGCTTCGTGCTGGAGTCTTCGGGCGCTCCGGCCGAGGGTGTTCATAAGGCGTGACCGCCACTGGCTAGGCTGGCGCCATGGACTTTCAGCTTCGCCAGGCCACACCCGAGGACGCCGAGGCGGTGGTGCTCATGCAGACACTGGCGCATGAGGAGTGCTACCCCCACCTGCTCTCACCCGGGTTCTTCCGCGGCCGCAGGGCCAGCATCCCGGAACGGGTGGAGCGGCGCCGGCCGCACCTGGCTGTTACGGATCCGCGGATTATCGCCGTGGACGCGGACAACGAACTGGTGGGGTTCGCGGACGCCGGGCCCGGCCGCGACGACGACGGCCCCGAAGCGCTGGAGCTGTACTCGATCTACACCCTCCGCCGGACGTACGGAACGGGGCTCGGCGCCGCGCTCATGCGGGCCGCGATCGGCGGCGGCCCGGCCTACCTCTGGGTGGTGGAGGACAATCCGCGGGCGCTGGCCTTCTACGTGAAGCAGGGCTTCCGTCCCGACGGCAAGCGCAACACGCTACCGCCGGAGTGGGAGGAACTGCCTGAATTCCGGATGGTCCGGGGCGGCACCCGTCCCTCAGGCCACGCCATAGACTCGCCGGCATGACTGAAGGCCACAGTGACATCGACTGGGATTCCGCACGCGCCAGCAACCTGGCCAACTGGGAGGACCGCGTCCCCCTGCACGAGGAGGCGTACGGCCTCGGTGCTTTGGATGATCCCGGGCACTTGACCAGTGTTGTCCGGACGGACCTGGCCGCCCTGGCACCTTTCCTCCCGGACGGCACGGTCTCCGGGCTGGATGTCTGCCACCTTCAGTGCCACATCGGAACGGACACGCTGTCCCTAGCCAGGGCAGGGGCGCGGGTCACCGGCGTCGACTTCTCCCCGTCCGCCCTGGCGTCTGCGGCCGCCCTGGCCGCGCGTCTTGGCCTGGACGCCACGTGGGTGGAGACGGACGTCCTCGAAGCCCGCGCCGCCGTCGCCGGCTCCTTCGACCTGGTGTACACAAGCATCGGCACCATCACCTGGCTGCCGGACCTGGACCGCTGGGCAGCCCAAGTGGCAGGGCTCCTCCGGCCGGGAGGCACGTTTTACATCAGGGACGGGCACCCTGCCCTGTACGCCATTGACGAGCACGCGGACGGACTGCAGCTCCGCTACCCGTACTTCGGCACCGGCCAGGCACAGGTGTGGGACGACGCCACCACCTACGCGGGGGACGGCACGGTGGCGCACTCCCGGACCTATGAATGGGCGCACCCCTTGTCCGCAATCATCAACTCGCTCATAGGGGCCGGACTGCAGATTCTCCGCCTGGACGAAGGCAGGTCCCTCCCGTGGAAGTTCGCACCACGCATGGTGGAGGTGCCGGACGGTTTTGCGTGGCCCGAGGCCGAGCGTGACCGTGTGCCCTGCACCTACACGGTCATCGCCCGGAAGCCGGGGGAGTTGGCGGAACCTGCCCAGCCCCCTGGCGGAAGCCCGCTTACTCCGTGACTGCGGTGGGCACAGGCTCGCCGCGGCGGGAAACAGAGGTGCTGCGGCGGCGCCAGTAGGCGGCCAGGACGGCACCGGACACGTTGTGCCAGACGGAGAAGATGGCCCCGGGGAGGGCCGACTCGGGGGTCAGGTACTGCCGGGCCAGGCCCGCCGCAAGGCCGGAGTTCTGCATGCCTACCTCGATAGCAGTGGTGCGCCGGGCAGGAACAGGCAGCTTGAACAGGCGGGCGGCGCCGTAGCCCAGGGCGTAGCCCAGGCCGTTGTGCAGGATCACGGCCACAAGGACCAGCAGTCCGGCGGCGAAGATGGCCTTTGCACTGGCGGAAACCACAGCAACCACCACGGCCGTGATGGCCAGGACCGAAATCCAGGGAAGGGCCGGCAGGGCCTTGGTGACCAGGCGCGGCAGGAAGAGCCGGATGACAAGCCCCAGCAGCACGGGAAGCAGCACGATCTGGACGATGGACCACGCCATGGACCCCGCGTCCACCGGCATGTACTGGCCGGCGAGCCACAGCGCTAGGACGGGCGTCAGCAGGGGAGCGAGCAGCGTGGAGACGGTGGTCATCGCCACGGACAGCGCCACGTCGCCCCGGGCCAGGTAGGAGACCACGTTGGAGGCTGTTCCGCCGGGGCAGCAGCCCACCAGGATGACGCCGGCGGCCAGCGCGGGCGGCAGGCCCAGTGCCGCTGCGATCAGCCAGCCCAGCAGCGGCATGATGGCGTACTGCGCCACCACGCCGATCACCACGGGGATGGGTCGTTTGGCGATGACGGCGAAGTCAGGGGGAGTGAGGGTCAGCCCCATGCCGAACATGATGACCCCTAGCAGGGGGTTGATCCAGGGGCCGAGCCCGGTGAAGGCGGTGGGGGTGGCAAGCGCCACGGCACCTCCGGCCAGGATCAGCAGGGGAAAGAGGGTGACGGCGATGCGGGCGCTGCGTTCTTCGGCGGCAGAGGCCGTCGTCGAAGATTCGGGTAAGGAAGACATACCTACCGGATTATCACAGCGGAGGCCGGGTTTTAGAATCAGGGGGCCTTGATGACACTGCCCACCCGCCGGGGGCCGGGTGGGCAGTGTGGCCGTGCGCCGCGCAAACTGCGCGGCGCACGGCCGGGTGTGTACTGGGTGCGGTGCGTACTAGACGCGCGCGGATTCCTTCTCGCGCTCGGCCGGCTTGTAGGACTCCCAGAACGTGGCCCCGGTGATGCCGAGGGGCCGGGGGTCGAAGACCGGGTCAAGGCCGAGCTTCTGCTGCCGCTCAAAGTCCTTGAGCGCCTTGAAGGCCGGCTTCTGCAGGACCAGGATGCCCACGATGTTCAGCCAGGCCATGAGGCCCACGCCGATGTCCCCCATCACCCAGGCGTCAGCGGCCGTGTTCACACAGCCGTAGGCGGCGGCGACGAGGATCGCCACCTGCAGGGCGATGGTGCTCGCGCGGCCAAGGCTGGTCCGCAGTCCGGGAATCATCTTGGCCGACGAGTTGCCCAGGAGGAAGCGGAGGTTGGTTTCCGCCATGTAGTAGTAGGCGATGACGGTGGTCAGGCAGAAGAAGACCAGCGTGATGGCGATGAACGCGGCCCCGACGCCGGGGAAGACGGAGTCGAATCCGGCCTGCACGTATTGTGGCCCGACGACTGCCGATGCCGACAGCAGGCCGCCCTCGGCAAGGACTTCACCGTCTTCGCTGCCGCCCGAGAAGACCCGGTAGGCGCCGGTGGAGAGGATCAGGAAACCGGTGGCAGAGCAGACGAACAGCGTGTCGATGTACACAGCGAAGGCCTGGACCAGGCCCTGCTTGGCCGGGTGGGATACCTCGGCGGCGGCAGCGGCGTGCGGGCCGGTGCCCTGGCCTGCCTCGTTGGAGTAGACGCCGCGCTTGACGCCCCACATCACGGCCAGGCCGATGATCGCGCCGAGGGCCGAATCCATGCCGAAGGCGCTGCGGAACACCAGCGAGAGGATCTCCGGGAGCTGGGCGGCGTTGATGACCACGACGATCAGGGCGAGGATGATGTAGCCGGCGGCCATGAACGGCACCACGAACGCCGCAACGCTGGCGATGCGCTTGACGCCGCCCATGACCACGAGGGCCAGGAGGATGACGGAGCCGACGGCCACGGCCCAGGACGGGATGGTCCAGGCGCCGCTGATGGCGGTGGCCATGGAGTTGGTCTGGACACCGGGCATCAGAACGCCGCAGGCAAGGACGGTCACGGCGGCGAAGACGTAGCCGTAGACCTTGAAGAAGCCGGAGCCCTTGGTGTGGGCAAACGCGCGGGAGAAGTAGTAGGCCGGGCCGCCGCGGTACTCGCCGGTCAGCGGGTCGCGAGTCTTGTACATCTGGCCGAGGGTGGATTCGACGAAGGACGTGGACGCGCCCAAGAAGGCCACCGCCCACATCCAGAACAGGGCGCCGGGGCCGCCGAAGGCGATCGCGGTGGCGACGCCGGCGACGTTGCCGGTGCCGACGCGGCCGGACAGGGACATGGCCAGGGCCTGGAACGAGGAGACGCCGGAGGCCGACTTTTCGCCGTGAAGCAGCTGCTCGATCATTCCCTTGACGTGCCGGACCTGCAGGAAGCGTGTCCGGACCGAGAAGTAGACGCCGGTGGCGAGGCAGAGATAAACGAGCCAGTCGCTCCAGATCACGCTATTAATTGCTGACAAAACACCGCTCATAAGTGTGGGTTCCCTCCATGGAAGAGCGCGGGTGATGCGGTTCGGGGGTGCGCGCTGTCGGGTGGACGAAAGTGGCGCACGCCACACCAAAACCTGTGAAGTGTTGCACAAAGGAGCGTCGTCCGTCCATTTGACTAATTCCCAGGCTGCCGAACACGTCATATTGGCGAATTTGTGGTGGATGCTGCAATGTGCGCGAGACTTGGAGTCCGGCCCCGACGAAAGCAGTTGTTCCTTGATCACTCTCCAGCAGGACGCAGAAGGCTTCATCCGGATGAACCGGCACTACCCCGCCAGCGTCCGCATCCGGATCAATTTCCAGGACGGCAGCACCGGCGAGTACTCAGGCCAGGCCCTCAACAACGCCTACGATGCGGCCCTTGCGGAGTTCCGGGCGAAGAACAACCTCGACGCGCGCGGATACTCCAGGACGACTGCGGGCCGCTCGAACTCCGGCAACAGGATCGACTTTGTTCCGGTGCACCCCGGGATGGGCGCGGAGTAGGCGCTCCCGCGCTCAAGGCATGGCCCGCCCGCAGTGATTTTCCTAAAGATAAGACCGTGAGAGGCTATTTTGGTCATGACTTGTTTGGGGGAATCTTGATTTCAATAGTTGCGTCCATAGTTGCCATTGTCTTACCCGCGCTTCTCGTTGCAGTCGTCCTGTACTGGATTATTCGCTTGGGTGTAAAGCACGGCATGAGGTCCTATTACTCAGAGAAAATTCGCGAGTCTGAGACGATTTAGGAGGCTTTGCGGGTCATTGACACCCGACCCTGAATCTTCAGTTCGTTGTTCCAGCCGACCGGGTTGGAACAACGTTGCTTTCGCTGCCGTAGGCTGAGGCAACCGACATCTGCGGCACATATTTGGGGGTATTCAGAGTGCTATTCGAGGACCAGCTGGGGAACTTCCTGTTCATCGTATTTTGGTCAGTGATCCTGCTGGTGGCCGTCTATTGGGTCGTGAGGCGTGCAATAAGAGATGAATCTAGTCAACGCACTAAGAACGACTAGCTTTCCCTCAAAGCCGCCGCTTCGACCCCTCCGTCGTTGGGTCGGCTTAGCCGCCGGCGGTCGTCGGAGGCGCTCCTGGGAGCCAACTCTTGTACCAATTCCGTTGCAGCGGGAGATGAATAATCACTCCGTTCTTTCCCTGACGGTTCTTGGTAGGTTCGAGAACAGTCATTTTTGGGGGGACATAATGAAAAATCGGGTTTCTAAGACGGTGGCCATCGCTGCTGCACTACTGTTATTGCCTGCCTGCTCTGGCTACCAGGGAATTACGGCTGTCCACCGGGAAGTGGACGCGCGGGATAATCTGCTGGCCGACGTTCGGAACGCTAGCCCCGACCAGCCTTCCGATTTCAGGCTTCTGGTCGAGGACACGGGAGTGAAGTACTTCGCGGCCGAAAGCGAAGACTTCACCAAGGCATGCATAGCCGTTTATCCCGTCGATGAGCCCGACCAGTGGAGCATCGGATGCAGCGACGGGATCACGAATGACCGGGAGATTGTGACGGTAGGCCACGTCGGCCAGCCGACAGCGAAACTGGTGACGACGGGTTTCGATACGCGCGCTCTTGAAGACAGTGGTTGGAAGAAGATCCACGACAATGTCCTCATCGGCGGAATGTAAAGGCTGCTCAGTCCGTCAGCGCGGGTTCTCCAGCGAGATGCTCTCCAGGTGCTCCGGGACGCGGACTTTCCAGCCGAGTTGGTGCTTGATGCGTGCCCGGAGGGCGTCAGAGGCGTCCGGTTCCCCGTGGGTGATGTACGTCATGGACGGCGCCTGGGGTGCAGCCTTCATCCATTCGATGATGCCCTTGGAGTCTGCGTGCGCGGACAGTCCTTCCATCTGGATGACCTCGGCCTCGATCCTGACCTCCTGCCCGTAAATGCGCAGGTACTTCCCGCCCGCTGCCAGTGAGGCGCCCCTGGTTCCGCCCGCCTGGTAGCCGCTGAGGATGATGGCGTTCCGCCGATCGGGCCCGTAGCTTGCCAGGTGGTGGAGGATCCTGCCGCCGGTGAGCATGCCGCTGGCCGAGATGATGATCATGGGTCCGCCGCGGAGGTTGAGCAGCTTGGACTCGTCCGGGCTGCGGACGGGGACAGCCACTTTGTACATGGCCTCGAATTCGCGGTCTTTGAGCCGGTGTTCCTCGCGGTGCCGCTGGTACATGCCGGACGCGTCGATGGCCATGGGGCTGTTCAGGTAGACGGGGATGGGCGGGATGGCATCCTTGGCCAGGAGGCGGGAGAGGTGCAGCAGCACCGTTTCGGCCCGGCCCACCGCGAACGCTGCGATCATGATGACCCCTGCCTCTTGGCCACCCGCGTGATGATCGCGCCCAGTTCCGCTTCCGGGTTTCCTGCCGGGTGTTCCCGGTTGCCGTAGGTGGATTCGGTGACCAGCACGTTGACCGGTTCCAGCGCCCGGGGCGGGTACATCAGGGGGTCGTTGGCGCGGCCAAGATCGCCGGTGAAGTGGACGGTGCGGCCGCCGAGCTTGAGATGCACCTGTGCCGCGCCGAGGATGTGGCCGGCGGGCAGGAAGGTTGCCTCGATGCCCCCGGGCAGCGGGAACGGTGCATCGAAGTCGCGGCTGATGAAACTGTCCAGCGACCGGACGGCGTCCGCTGCCGTGTAGAGGGGCACGGGAGGGTGGTGCGAGGTGGATCCCGCGTGGTCTGCGTAGCGGGCCTCCTCTTCCTGGAGGTAACCGCTGTCAGGCAGCAGCAGCTTGCACAGCTCCGTTGTGCCGGCGGTTGCGTAGACGGGGCCGCGGAAACCGTCGCGGACCAGCGCGGGAACGTAGCCGGTGTGGTCCAGGTGCGCGTGGGTCAGGACAACGGCGTCGATGTTCGCTGGATTGACCGGGAAAGGCACACGGTTGCGGTCGCGGAGGCGTTTGTATCCCTGGAAGAGCCCGCAGTCCACCAGGACCTGCCGGCCCTGCGAGCGGACCAGGTAGCGGGAGCCCGTCACCGTGTCCGTAGCCCCCAGGAAACGCAGCGTCGGGGGATGCTGTTCCCTCATGCCCGCTCCTGGTGCTCGATGGTGACCGTACCGGCGTCGCCATCCACGGTGACCTGCTGCCCGGTGGCCAGCCGCTGCGTGGCCACGCCGGTGCCCAGTACGGCGGGGATGCCGTACTCGCGGGCCACGATGGAGCTGTGGCTGAGCGGGCCGCCCACGTCCGTCACTATCGCGGAGGCCATAGCGAACAGCGGCGTCCACGCGGGAGTGGTGATGCGGGCAACCAGGACATCTCCGGGCTCCATCCGGCCGAAGTCCCGTGGCCCGGCCAGGATGCGGGCCGGAGCGGTGACCCTCCCTGAACTGGCGCCCGCGCCCTTGATGACGTCGCCGCGCTGGCGTTGCGACGCGGCCGGCATCATGGACCCGAGGGCTTTCTCCATCCACCGGCGCTCCGGGAGCATCTGCGGGGCGGCGGCCCTCGCCTGGCCCCGCCACAGCATCCGGCGTTCCTCGACGGCGGCGTCCCGGACCGGGCGGTCCGCTCCGGTAATGGCGGCCCGCGCTCCGGGAGCGGCGAGGCCGAACTCGACGGCGGTCCGCAGCTCCCGGAAGCGCAGCCAGAACACGTCGGCGGGTTGGGCGATGACGCCGGAGGCCACCAGCCGGCGCCCGAGTTCCAGCAGCATCTGACGCAGCAGCGGCCAGGCCAGTCCGACGTCGGCCAGCGCGTCTTCGCGGATGGGCGCGGTGTCCTGGGCCCACCGGAGCAGCCGGAGGAAGGCGGCGCGCCGGCGCGGCCCCAGCCGGGCCGCCATCCGGGCAGTCAGTTCTTCCCGGCGCTCGGTCAACAGCCGTTGCCGCTCATGGGGGTCGGTGCCCTGCCCCCGCAGGTAGAACTTCACCGTTGCCAGGAGGGTGGAGGGATCATCCGCGGCCACCGGGGTGGCGAAATCAAGGTTGTAGACCGCGTGGCCGTAGCGGTCCAGGTGCTCCCGGAAGGTGAAACGCCATTCCTGCCACAGGGCATCGTCCACGCCTGCGGGCGGCGAGCCGGTGCGCTGGCACTCGGCGAGCACCGCCGTCGGCTGTTCCAACAGCACTGCTGTCAGCCCGGGGTCACTGCGGGCCCAGGCGGCCAGGTCCCACAGCGACTTCTCCGCCTGGATGGGTTGGCTGTCGTACCCCAGGAGGAACGTCTGGGCCGGGGGATCCCCGGCGCGCCGGACCAGCTTGTCGTAAAAGGTGCGGAACGCGAGCTCGCTGCTGGTGGCGAGCGGGATGATTGACTGAACGGCCGTGTAGTAGACGGTGCCGGCGTCCAGCAGCGCCTGCGCGCCCGCCAGCAACTCGTCGCCGGTGAGCTCCGCCGGGGGCCTGGCCTGCCGGTCCTTGATCACCCGTTCGTAGCGGGGGTGCGAGAACTCCCGCCACCCGGCGATCCCCATGTGCGCCTTGCCGCGGGCCAGCGCGCCCAGCGCCGTCGGCAGCTTGACCATCATCCGCCACATGCCTGAGCTGCGGTAATAGTAGTAGGCGTAGCCGTTGACGGTGGGCAGTCCAACGTCGCCGTCACGGATGACGCTCTTGCCCAGGGCCTCCACCATCAGGGCCTGCAGCGACTTTGCCACCGAGCTGTCCACCAGGTCGGCGAACAGCGGCGTGAGCGGATCGGGCAGCTGTTCCACGATGCTGGCGCGGAAGTAGAGCCCGTTCGGGTACGGTACGGGCCAGGCCTCCGGGGTGTCGGCCGTTGGCTCGGGCAGCGCGGTGATGGGGCGGGACTGGAGGATGAAGAACCTGCCGCCGGCCCGCGCCCACTCAATGTCCTGCGGGGCACCGAAGTGGGCGGCTGCCCGCTGCCCGTGGCCGGCAAGTTCCGCCGCTTCCCGGTCCTCAAGCACGGGTTCACGACGGCGGGCTGCCGCCACTGGCTGCTCCCGGGTGCCGTTCTCCGCGTAGACGGTCATGACGTCCTTGCTGGCCGTCCGCCGTGACACCACGGCGCCGGTTCCGGCGTCCACCACCAGGTCATCGGTGGTGACCTTTCCGCTGACCACCGCTTCGCCCAGGCCCCACGCGGCGCTGATCACCGTCTGGTCCCGCCGGCCGTTGGCGGGGTTGGCGGTGAACATGACCCCGGCGGCCTCGGCTTCCACCATCTGCTGGATGACGACGGCGAGGCGCACCTGGCCGGGGTCCACGCCTTCGCGGGCGCGGTAGGACATGGCGCGCGCCGTCCAGAGCGACGCCCAGCTATCAATCACCGCAGTGGAGAGTTCCACCATGCCGCGGATGTTCAGGAAGGTTTCCTGCTGCCCGGCGAAACTGGCGGTGGCGAGGTCCTCGGCCGTGGCGGAGGAGCGGACGGCCACGGGCGTTCCGCTGCCGAGGCGCCCGTAGGCGGCCCCGAGTTCGGCGGCGATCCTGGCGGGCATGGTGCCGGTCCTGAACAGCTCGCTGATCCGCCGGGAGGCATCCACGTAGGCCTGCGGCTCCGCCTGCGGTGGCAGCGCCGCGAGCTCCTGAATGCCCGCTCCTAGGCTGTTTTTCTCAACGAACTGCGAGTACGCGGCGGTGGTCAGCACGAACCCGGGAGGCACCGGCAGTCCGGCCCGGATGAGGCCGCCCAGTCCCACGGCCTTGCCGCCTGCTGCGGCAAGATCGCCGGGTCCCACATCGCTGAGGTCCTTGATGTAGCTCATGGCCGCGCGTCCTTGCTGCCCGGGTGGGGGCGCTTGGGGTGAACCTGATGCTCACATACTGGCACCGCCGGGGGCGGCTTGCCATGGGTCCAAAGTCAGGTGCCGTCGTCGCAAATTAGGACGGCGCCGCGTGGACGGGCGGGCAGGCCCCGCACCGTTCACCGCGCGTTTCCTACCGCTCACCGCATAAAAGGTTCGTTTGCTTAGTATCTGCACCATGATTGCCGGAGGCCACGGCGGCATAGGGGGGACTTTCGCCTCTGGAGGGGTGTGCGCTGTGGCAGCTGGAGGACACTGACGTCTTTGACGAGCAAGGGAGCACCATGGGCTGGCTGGACCGAGAACGAACCGTTGCCCCGCCGGGATTCAACCGCTGGCTGGTGCCGCCCGCGGCGCTCGCCGTCCATCTCTGCATCGGCCAGGCCTATGCCACGAGTGTGTACAAGACGGCCCTGGTCAAGCATTTCGGCGCCAGCCTGACCGAGATCGGCGTGATCTTCTCCATCGCCATCGTGATGCTGGGACTGTCCGCCGCCATCATGGGCACCTGGGTGGACCGGAACGGCCCGCGCAAGGCCATGTTCACCTCCGCCATGTTCTGGGCGGGCGGCTTCCTGATCGGATCGCTCGGCATCTTCACGAGCCAGCTGTGGCTCGTGTACCTCGGCTACGGCGTGGTGGGCGGGATCGGGCTGGGCATCGGCTACATCTCGCCGGTATCCACCCTGATCAAGTGGTTCCCGGACCGGCCGGGCCTGGCCACCGGCATGGCCATCATGGGATTCGGGGGCGGTGCGCTGATCGCCAGCCCCGTCTCCACGGCGCTGCTCAAAATGTACGATCCCAACTCCGGCGCCAAGGACTGGGTGGCCAGCGGCGATGCCGTGGGCAGGCTCTTCCTGACCCTCGCCGTCGTCTACCTCGCCTACATGCTGTTCGGCGCCTTCACCATCAAGGTCCCCGCGGACGGCTGGAAGCCGGCGGGTTTCGACCCCAGTAAGGTCAAGGCCGCCAAGCTGGTCACCACAGAGAACGTGTCGGCAAAGAACGCCGTGAAGACCCGGCAGTTCTGGCTGGTGTGGATCGCACTGTTCTGCAACGTGACCGCGGGCATTGGCATCCTGGAGCAGGCCGCGCCGATGATCCAGGACTTCTTCCGCCAGTCCGACGGCGTCTCCCTGGTGAGTGCCGCCGTCGCCGCGGGCTTCGTGGGGCTTCTCTCCATCGGCAACATGGCCGGACGCTTCGCCTGGTCCGCCACCTCGGATGTCACCGGCCGCAAGCGCATCTACATGGTGTACCTGGGCGTCGGCGCCGTGCTCTATACGGTGCTGGCGCTGGCCGGCTCCACCACCACCGTCCTCTACGTGGCACTGGCGTTCGTCATCATCTCCTTCTACGGCGGCGGTTTCGCCACCGTCCCGGCCTACCTGCGGGACCTCTTCGGAACGTACCAGGTGGGTGCCATTCACGGCCGGCTGCTCACCGCGTGGTCCGCCGCCGGCGTGGCCGGGCCGCTGATCGTCAACGCGTTCCTGGACGCCCAGGGCAAGCCCGGGCAGCTGAACGCCGTGTCCTACCAGCCGGCGCTGCTGACCATGGTGGTGCTGCTGGTGATCGGTTTCCTGGCCAACCTGATGGTCAAACCGGTGGATGCACGATTCCACGAACCCCGCCCGGACCGCGGACGGGCACACGAACCTGCCATGGAGGCCTGAGATGAGCACCGCACACAACACCGGCGCGCAGGTGCCCGCCAAAGTATCCACCGGCAAGCTCGCCGTCGCCTGGGCGCTGGTCGGAGTCCCTCTGGCGTACGGGATCTACCAGACCCTGACCCGGGTGGCGGCGCTGTTCGGGTAGCCTCACCAGGTCACGGTTCCGGCGGCACCGTCCACCGTAATGCTCTGGCCGTCACGCAGCCGCGTGGTGGCATCGGCAACGCCCACTACCGCCGGGATGCCGTATTCGCGGGCCACTACGGCCCCGTGCGAGACGACGCCGCCCATCTCCATCACCAACGCCCCCGCGGTCATGAAGAGCGGCGTCCAGCCGGGGTCAGTGGAGGGTGCCACCAGGATTTCCCCGGGTTCCAGGCGGGCACCCACGGGGTCCATGATCACCCTGGCTTTTCCTGTGGCGGTGCCTGCCGACGCGGGTGTCCCCGTCAGCCGGTCGTCCGCAGCCTGTTGGGGCAGGCCGGCGGCCGCCGCCATCATGGCAGCCTCCACGTCTGTGCCGTCGGAAAGCAGGAGGCGCGGAATGCGCCGGCGCCGCAGTTCGACGTCGTACAGCCTCCGGCGGCGGGCGACAATTCCCTTCAGGTCCCCCCCCGCGAAGGCCCACCCGCAGTTCGTCGAAGTCCAGGAAGAACACGTCACCGGCGTCGCCGATGGTTCCGTTCCCTGCCAGTTCGGCGCCCACCTCCGTCAGCTGCCGGTGCATCTCCGCCATCACCAGCACGATGCAGAATTTCGGCAGCTCCCGCAGGCCGGAAAGCTGCCGCGTCCGGCGCAGGCACAGCGCCACGAGGCGTCCCCGCAACCGGCTCTTTGCCCCGGCGCGCTGCACCAGTTCGCTGATCCGGGTCTCGGCGTGCTCGGCCGCCCGGGCGAACTGGCGGTCGGGAGCTTGTTCGGGATCCTCCACTCGGAGATAGTTGGAAATCATCCCCAGGATGTGCTCGGGCTTTTCGGACCATCTGGGCATTCCCAGGTCAATCTCCGCCACGGCACGGTGGCCGTACTGTGAGAGGAACTGCCGCAGCCCGGACTGTGCCGGGGCGGGCAGCGTGCCTGCCCTGTAGCGGCCGGTCAGCTCGCCGGGCGTCAGCTCACTGAACGCCCGGCGTGACTCCGGATTACCGCCAAGGGACACCGCCAGGTGCCACAGCTCCAGGTCCATGTTGGTAGTCACGTTGTGGGGAAGCCCGCGCAGCACGGCCTCAAGCTCACGCGGCTCGGCAATTCCGCGCAGCAGCCCCCGTGCCAGGGCCAGCATCAGGTAGCCCAGGGACGGGCCCGGCAGCGTGGCCTGGATCAGACTGTTGATGGAGGTGGCCAGGATGTCCTCGGTGTGCTGGAGTCGCCTGGTGGCGGTGGCCGGCAGGGGGAGGGCGAACCGTGCTGCCAGGCGGTCCTGGTACCGCCGTGCCCGCCGCAGTTCGCGGTCCGGCCACAGCAGGGCGCGGACCATGCCGGGAATGATCCCCAAGAAAACACCCAGGCCCTGGGTGCCCTGCGCGCCTTTGGCCTGTGCCCGGGCGGGGGCGGTGTTGGCTTTCGATGTCCGGCGCGGAGGCCGGGCAGCACTGAACCTCGGATCGTCCAGGAGCGCAGGGAGGATGACGGCGGACCGTCCGTCTGCGAGCGGCAGCATCCTGGCCATCAGGTCGCGGCCGGATTTGTTGCGGAGGATAGGCGTCAGGTCCACGTACATCCGCAGGCCCGGGTTCACGGTTTTCCACGGCCCGTTGTTGTTGCCGCGCATGAGGGCCAGCACATGGAGGCCCATCGGCGTGATGGGGCGGGTGAGTCCTTGCATCAGGGTTCCGCACAGGTACACCCGGGTATCGGTGCCGTCCGCGCCGGAGGCTGCGCTGCCCGCGCCGCCCACGCTGTCCGTGCCGGATTGCCCAGTGAACGGGTCGTCCTCCGGCAGCGGGTACAGCGTGGTGATGGGGCGGGACTGGGTCAGCCAGGCCTTGCCGCCGCCGTCGATGACCCATTCCACGTCCTGGGGCGCGCCGAACAGCCGCTGGGCATCGTCACCCAGGGAGGTGAGTTCGTGAAGTTGCGTGTCCGTCAGGCTGGGTGCATTCGTTGGCTGCTGCAGGATCCGGCCCGAGGCCGTCTCCACCACGAAGTGGTCCGGATTCACGGCGCCGGAGACCACCTGCTGTCCCGGCCCGGCGCTGGCGTCGATGACCGTCTGCGTCCGGGTTCCGGTCACGGGGTTGGCCGTGAACAGCACGCCTGCCGTGGCGGCGTCCACCATGCGTTGAATCACGACGGCGAGTCCCACCTCGCGGTGGCTGATTCCGTTCGTGGTGCGGTAGGCCACGGCGCGGTCCGTCCAGAGGGAGGCCCAGCAGCGCCGGACGGCCTGGACGACGGCGTCGGCCCCGTCCACGTCCATGAAGGAGTCCTGCTGCCCGGCGAAGCTGGCGAAGGGCAGGTCCTCGGCGGTCGCGGACGAGCGTACCGCCACCGGTCCGCCGCCCATCGCGGCGTAGGCCTCGCGGATGGCGGCTTCGACGTCGGGCGGGACGGGTGCTGCCAGCACGGCCTCGCGGGCCTGCCGCGCGAGGCCGTCCCGGTGGTCGTCCGGAAGTCCGCTGCCGCCGTCGGACGTTTCCGCCCCCGCACTTCCGGCGCCGTCAAGGCGGGCGGCGATGGCGTCCAGGCCGGCGGGCGCGGCTATCCGGTAGGCCGCCGTCGTCAGGCAGAACCCCGGCGGAACCGGGAAGTCCGCGGCCACAAGCCGGCCCAGGTTGAGGGCCTTGCCGCCCACAGTGGCCAGCGACGCTGATCCCAGCCGGCTGAGGTCAGCCACCAGGTCCGCGCCGGCGCCGGCACTTCCTGAAGCCATGGCCTGCTCCTAGCCGTTGCCCGGACCGTCCCCGGTGTCCTCCCACATGACGTCAAGGTTGTGGAAGATCACGGGACCGTCGCACAGCTTCGCCATTGTGGCCGCGAACTCGGACGTCTCCGGCCGGCCGGAATTCTCCATGGCCGAGTCAAAGGAATCAAACTCGACGATGGTGAAATAGGTCCCCGGGCGGTCCCTGTCCGCTGTGGCAATGATGCTGCGGAACGTGGCCGGACTGCTTCCCCCGGTCCGCGAGGGGCGGCCCAGCTCCTCGATTTCCTTGATGCGGGAGGTCCTGAATTCGATGATCTGCACAAACCCGGGCATGACGGCTCCTCGACGGCGGTGGACGCTGATGCGGATCAGGCTAGTCCCGGGAGCGGACCGTGCACAGGGGAGAAGTGCCCTACTTTGGGGGGGACTACGCGTTCAGCTCTGCGGCTGCGAAGGACACGGCGAAGCGGGCGCACCAGATGCTGACCGAGGTGTAGTCACCCAGGACGGCTGCCGCCGGAATCTCGTAGTTCTGGTCGCCCTTGTTGGCCTTGAGGGCGCCCAGGTCCAGGTAGGCGCCGTCGTCGAAGACGTGCCAGCCTGCCACTCCCTCAATGACGGGGGCGTCGCTCAGCCACACCTTCAGGTCCGGCCCGTCAGAGGTGTCAAGGCCTTCGAGCCGGAGGATCCGGCTGCCGTCCGCGAGCTCAAGGATCCGTACCGTTCCCGAGCTGGCATGTTCGTGGCTGATGAGCTGGCCCGTTGCGAGTTCCCGGGGAGCCGCGGGCGCGGCTGGCTCACTGGGTGTGGTTGGCTCGCTGGGTGTGGCGGACGCCGGGGGCGCGCTGGGTTCCGCCGTTGATTCCTGGGACGGGATTGCGAGTGGGGCAGCGGCCGGGATGTCCTCGGTCACGGTGGAGCTGGTGAAGATCCGCCAGGGCTGGAAAAGGTACAGCCCCACGCCCAAAGCAATTGCAGCCACGAACAATCCTGCCGAGATGGCAGCGCGCTTTCCCATATCCCCTCAACGAGCGGATGGATCTTTGCGTTCCTCGGCCGGCCCACGCCTCCACAGCCCACTCCTCCACAGCGCCACGGCAAGGACTGCCACCCACAACAGGAACGCCCCGATGCTGATGCGCTCGCCGATGCCCAGCACCAGGTTTGGCCCGGGAGCCGCTGCGAACGCCACCATGCCCATGAGCGCCGAGGCGGCGAGCGAGAGGATCGAATACCACCGCATCCGGCCGCGGAACCCCGCCGCCACGAAGGACATCGCGGCCACCATCAGTGCCAGCTGGATGTTCGTGGCGAAGATATGCATGGGAATGGACGCATCGTCTCCCAGCGTCAGCGGGTACAGCGCGCCCATGATGTTCCAGAGCCCGTAGGCGATGAGCAGGCCGCCGGCGATGCGCAGGGCGCGGCTCCCGTGCACGGAGTTCCATACGCCCACACCGAAAGCGGTGAAGAGGGCAGTGTAGAGCCACGGGAACGGTCCCAGGACGTCCCGGCCGGGGGAGCCGACGGCGAACAGTTCACTCACCATCTGCTCGGTGCGGCGGTACCCCTCCCACTGGGATGCCGCCAGCCCGTCCGTGGCAACCACGTAGAGCAGCGAAGACAGCGGCCCGGCGGCCAGGAGGATCTTCCGGACGGCGTCCCGCCGCGGGCTGCCGGTTTGTGCGGCCCGGGTGCGCTGGGGGTGGCGCCCTTTGGCGATCGGCATTGTGAAACGTTCCTCAAAGCCCGCGGCCAAAAAGGGGGCGCAGGACCCGCGGGCATGGGGCCCTGATGCCTGCTCCTTCCAGCGTGTGCCCGCTTGCCATATACAGGTAGGGCCGAACGGCCTTGCCCGCCCGGTTAGTCGATGGCCTCGATGCCCTGCCGCTTCAGTTCCTCCAGGTGGCTGCGCATGTGCTGCAGCGCCTCGGGGGAGTGCGGCTGCCACTCCGAAACCTCGCCGAGCACGCGGAGGGGTTCGCGGGTGCGGTAGGACCGGGTGGGGTTGCCGGGGAACTTCCTGTCGGTCAGGTTGGGGTCGTCCTGGAACGGCCCGGTGGGCTCCACCCGGTAGATCCTGCCGGGCCCCTCGCCCGCGCTGAGTTCTGCGCCCCAGGTGGCGGCGTCCAGGGTGGCGGTGAAGTAGATGTGGTTCGCGGCGTTCCGTCCCCCGTAGTTGGAGGCGTACCCGGGAAGCAGCAGGTCCCCGGGCTGCATGTGGGCTTTGGTGCCGTGATAGAAGGGCCCGGAGTCGTTTGGGCTGGCCGGGGTGTTCTCCAGCGGGTGCAGGAACGCCGCGGCATCCGAGGCCACCCGGTCCGGGCACTCCCACAGGACCAGGTGCCCGGCGTCGGGATAGACCTTCAGCACGGCGCCCGGAATCCGCGAGGCCAGGACCTCCTCGTCCTGCAGCGGCAGCAGGTCATCCTGGCCGCCGTAGAGGATCAGCGTGGGCGTCCGGATGGTGCCGGCTTCGGTGGGCGGGACGGCTGCAGCCAGCCCGTCGAGAATCTTCTGCCAGGCGTGGGCAGGCATCCGGACGCCGTCGCGCACCCGGTCCTCCAGGTACCAGTCCGGAACAGGCTGGTGCAGGGTGAACCAGGAGAGCGACGCCCGGACCCAGGCCTCATCGATGGGATCGGCCAGCCGCTCCACCTCCTCGGCGAAGGCCGGCCGCCCCCGCAGGCTCAGCGGCGACCCCACCAGGACCAGCGCCGCCACCCGCCCGGGCTGCACCACAGCGAGCTGCTGGGCCACATAACCGCCGCTGGAGGAACCGAGGACAAACGCCGTCTCCACACCAACGGCGTCCAGAACGGCCGCCGCGTCCTCGGCCTGTTCGCCCAGGGAGTAGCCGGCCTCCGGTTTGTCCGCCCCGCCCTGGCCGCGGAGGTCCGGGGCATAGACCCGGAAGCCGGCGAGCCCAGGCAGCAGGCGGTCGAAGCAGCGGCGCGATTCGCCCCACGCATGCAGCAGGAGCAACGGTGCCGCGTCCGCGTCGCCCTGGACCAGGCACGGCACCGAGATGCCGGTGCGGAGGGCCAGGTTCCGGACCTCGGATTCCATGGCATCAGCGTACGCCGGGTGCTTGAAGGGAAGAACGACGGCGGCACACCGCTTGGGCACGCAGGTCCCGGGACCCCTGAACCAGGCTAAAGCTGCGCCGGGCCCAGGGGATCGGGAGTGACCGGCTGGTCGTTGGCCGCCAGGTCGATGCCGAAGTCCCTGGCGAAGACCAGCCGGGTGGACTTGTAGATCCCGGCGTGGTTTTCGTCGAGCTCAAAGACGCGTGCGCCACGGAGCCTGTTCCGGTCGGCACCGGGCAGCCCGTACGCACCAAATCCGGTACCCGGGCCGTAGCCGAGCTCCACGCCGTAGTAGTTGCCCACGTAGGTGTTCACGTGGTCATGGCCCACAAAGTAGCCGCGCACGTCCCCGCGCTCCAGGAAGGCGTTGAACAAGCCTGAGTTGAAGGGGCCCGGGCACTCGTCCTCGTTCCGTTCACCCACAATGCCGTGCTTCTTCACGGCACGCTGGTGGTCCGCGTCCGTCCGCGAGTCGATGCTCGCGAACCACATGGCGCGGTGCTCGTGGAGTGCGATGTGGCCCCACATCAGGGACGGGATCTTCCGGCCGTACTTCTGCTCGGTGGCGATGGAGAGGTTGCGGTACCAGGCCACCTGGTCCATCCGTACCCAGTCCCAGTCCGGGTAGCCCTCGAAGTCCTGGCCGTTGATGGCATCCGGCGCGTAGCGGCCGGTGTCGATGAGCCACAGGCCGAAGGCAGGGTCCTTGGACTTGGAGGACTGCACCAGCAGCAGCGAGTTGGAGGTCCCGGTGACTCCATCCGTGGTGTCGCCGTTGACGTTGTATTCATAGCTCTGCAGGAACTGCAGCATCCTGGCTTCTGTCATGCCGGTCTTCGCCGCAGAGTCTTCGTCGTGGTTGCCGAACGTGACGGCCCAGGGGATTTTCCGGCTTTCCATCGGCTTGACCACCTGGTTGAGCGCCTGCTTGACGTCCAGCTCCGTGTCGCAGCCGCCGTTGATGACGTCCCCGTTGATCACCACGAAGTCCGGCTTTTCCGCGTCAAGTGTGCGCTCCATGAGCTCGATGGTGCGGCGGTCGGTCTGCTCGTCGTCCTGGGTGTCATTGAACTGGACCACCTTGAAGCGGCCGTCGGGCCGGAACGCCAGGGTGGGCTTGGGTGCCTTGGCGCCCGGGGCTGCGGTGGCTCCGGTTGCCGCAGCCACCGCAGCCCCGAGGGCACCGAGGGCGCCGGCGGTTGCCAGGGCTGTCCTCCGGCTGAAGGTGTGCTGGTCGATCTTGGTGGTCATCGCTGCCTCTCCGCGTTGTGCGCGGCGGGTTTCCCGCCGCCGTCCCAGCGACTCTAGGAAGCCGCGGGAACCGGTTCCCAAACGCAGGGTGAACAGCTGCGGACGCAAGCCAAGTGCCGCCGTCGTAATGGGCGACGGCGGCGCGCGGCTGCTGCGGCGGCTACGCCTCCCGCTCCTCCCGCTGGAACGCGCGCACGGCCTCGCTCACGGTGGGATAGAAGTGTTCGGGGGAGAAGCGCGCGGCCATGCCGTACCGCAGCAGCCTGTCCTTGACCGGACCTTTCATCTCCGCGAACACCAGGTCCACGCCGTGCCGTTCCAGCCATTCGTCCAGCTGGATCAGCTCATCCAGGGCGGTGGTGTCGATTCCCGTTACGGGCTCGGCCGCCAGCACCACGCGTTCGGTGCCGGGCGGGGCCTCGTCCAGCGCGTTGCGCACAAAGGACCCCAGCAGCGCGCCGTTGCCGAAGAACAGCGGCGCGTCGAAGCGCAGGATCAGCAGGCCCGGGACGCGCTCGCCGTCCGGGTGGCGGCTCACGTCGTGGTAGCCGGGCACGCCGGGCACGTCCACCAGTTCGGCACGGTAGGGGTCCCAGGCCCGCCGCAGGAAGTCCAGGATGGCAAGGCCTACGGCCACGACGATCCCGGGGAGGACGCCCAGGATGGTCACCCCGAGGAACGCCGCGAGCATCACCAGCGATTCGCTGCGGCTCATGCCCAGGAGCCGGCGCACCCCTGCAGGGTCGGCGATCCCTGCCGCTGCGGCGATCACGATGGCGGCCAGGGTGGTGGACGGCAGGAACTCGGTCACCCCGGGCGCTGCAAGCATGAAGCCGAGCACCAGGACTGCGCCCACCACGCCCGTCAGCTGGGATTTCGAGCCCGACTCCACTGCCACCGGCGTGCGGGAGGTGCTTGCAGAAATGGGGAAGCCGCCCAGCAGGCCGCTGGCTGCGTTCGCCGTGCCCAGGGCCGCCATTTCGTGGTTGCCGGAGACCTTGCCGTTGCGGGCGGCGGCAAGGGACTGGGACAGGGTTCCGGTGTCCACAAAGACAATCAGGGCGATGCCCGCGGCGGCGGGCAGCAGCGCCAGGACGTCGGCCCAGCCGATCCCGCCGAGGGCCGGCGCAGGGAGCCCCTGCGGGAGGGCGCCGGTAACGTCCACCCGGTCGCGGAGCCCCAGCAGTGCCACTGCGGTGCAGGACACGACGACGGCGATCAGCACGCCGGGCACCTTCCACTTCAGCCAACGCGGCACGAAAATGAGCGCCAGTGATGCCAGCCCCAGCAGCAGTGCCGCCATATTGGTTTCACCGGCGAGTATCTTGGGCACCGCGGCGAAGAGCTTGTCCCAGGGCGTTTCACCGTCCACGGAGATCCCCAGGAGGACGGGAACCTGGGAGGCCACCACCAGCAGGGCAATGCCGTTGAGGTAGCCCAGCCGGATGGGCTTGGACAGCAGTCCCGTCACGATGCCCAGCCGCAGCGCCGAACCCACCAGCATGATGGCGCCGATCAGGATGGCCAGGAGGCCAGCCAGGGCCACGGACCTCTGCTCGTCGGCCGCAGCCAGGGGCAGCAGGGCGGCCACAATCATGGGGGCGAGTGCTGAATCCGGGCCCAGCACCAGCACACGCGAGGGCCCTACAGCCGCGTAGGCAAGCAAGGGCACCACTGTCGCGTAGAGGCCGGTGACCGGCGGGAGGCCGGCGGCCTGCGCGTAGGCCATGCCCGCGGGCACCAGGACTGCGAAGAGCGCGGCCCCTGCCACCAGGTCGTGCCGCAGCCACTCCATCCTGTAGCCGCGAAGCGACGGCGGGATCCACCAGGATCGGGGCTTTCCGGAGCGGCGCATGCTCCGATCATGGCCCATCCTGCGGTTGCCCGCCATTATGCAGCGCTGTGAAGGCGGCGGCATGGGGTGTACGCGTATTGACTGCCCGTGGCCGGAGGAATAGCGTCTGCGGTTAACGGGGCCGGTTGCCCCGTTTCCACGGGATTAGGGGCCGGATCTGGGCCGCTCCTGCATGGCGATGGAGCCAGGTGAGGAGGATTCTGCGCGGATGCCATCCTGCGCCAAACGTGCCCGGGCTCCGCGGGTACCTTCCGGATGGCCACAGAAACCGGGTTAGGGATCCAGGGAAGGAAAGAACCGTGCCGAAGTATCTGTTTGAGGCCACATACGTGGGCCAGGGCATCAAGGGGCTTATGCAGGAGGGCGGCACCAAGCGGCGTGACGCGCTGGTGGAGGCGTTGCAGTCCGTGGGCGGAACGCTGGAGTGCTTCTACTACGCCTTTGGCTACTACGACGTCCTGGGCGTTTTCGAGGCGCCGGACGATGCAAGTGCGGCAGCACTGTCGCTGCTGATCAACTCAACCGGGAACGTCAACGTCCGCCTGAAGCCGCTCCTGACGGTGGAGGACATTGACGAGGCCGCCAAGAAGACGCCTTCATACCGCGCGCCGGGGAAGTAAAACCTCCGGGACCGTAAAGGAGGCTGGCAGACATGCCAGCGGGCCGCCGTCGTGCATTGACGACGGCGGCCGCCTGGCTCAGACCAGCTGCAGCGCGTCCGCCACCACGCGGCCGCGGTGGATGACGGTGCGGCCGGGGAGGCGGTCCATCACGGCGGCCGTGACGGTGTCGCCCTCCAGGCACTGCATCCATACGGAGCCGGCGGGGGTTACGTCAACTTCCTGGACGCCGACGACCAGTCCGGCATCGAGGACAACTACGGCGGCAACTACGCCAGGTTGGCCAGCATCAAGGCGAAGTACGATCCCGGCAACCTGTTCCATATCAACCAGAACATCAAACCTGCGGGCTGACAGGGAAGGGTCTTCCGTCACCCCAGAGCGGGTCCGACGGCGGCAGGCACCTTGGACGGGTCCTGCCGCTCGGTGAGTGGTTACGTGCACGTCCACTTCCCGTGGCTTACCCGTGGGTAACCGTTTACCTGGTGCTGTGAGGGTGGATGCGCCGGCTGGAACGGCCGGCAGCATTCACTCGACCCGGAGGACCTTCGTGTACCTGATTGCCAGACCGTCCAAGTTCCATCCCGCCCGGCCTGTGGCCCTGACTGCCAGCACCCTGGCCGTCCTCGCCGCCGCGTCCCTGTTGAACCCGTCCAGCGGCAACGCCGCCGAGCCTGCCGACTGGGACGCCACCGCCTACCGCGGCAGCGTGAACGTCGTCGAAGGGCCTGACGAGAACCAGCAGGTGATCGACGGCATCGCTTTCGTGGACGAGGACCAGGACTCGGTGCAGGACGGAAACGAGCGCGGCCTGGCCGGGGTGACTGTGTCCAACGGGCGTGACGTCACGAAGACGGACAGCCAGGGCCGCTACGAGCTGCCGGCGTTCGACAACATGACCGTCTTCGTAACCCAGCCCCGCGGCTACCAGGTTCCGGTGGACGGGGACAACGTGGCCCAGTTCTTCTATCACCACTTGCCTGCCGGCTCGCCGGAGCTGAAGTTCGGCGGCATCGAGCCGACCGGAGAGCTGCCGGACCAGGTGAACTTCCCGCTGGCCAAGAGCGGCCTGACCCAGTCCCCTGAACAGCATTGCGTCATCGGTGGCGACGTCCAGACCTACAGCCAGGACGAGGTGGAATACGCCCGCACCGGCGCCTTCGCCGACCTGGCCGCAAGAACGGACTATGCAGGCTGCGGCGCCCTGTTCATCGGCGACGTGGTGGGTGATGATCTCTCGCTGTACCCGCAGACCCGCGAACTGGCCGGCATGCTGAACGGCCCGGCCCGTTTCCTCCCCGGCAACCATGACCTTGATTTCGATGCCACCAGCAGCGAGCATACGTTCGACACGTTCAAGGCCAAGCTCGGCCCGGAGTACTACTCCTACGACGCCGGCAAGGCGCACGTCGTCGCGCTGAACACCGTGGAGTTCCCCACCAAGCTCCCGGCTGCGAAGGGCGACTACACCGGTTCGCTGGATGAGCAGCAGCTTGAATGGCTGCGCAATGACATCGCCCAGGTGCCGCAGAACCAGCTGATCGTCCTGGCCGAGCACATCCCGCTGCTCGATTACGCCGACCAGGGCAGCAGCAAGCACCAGGTGGAGCAGGTCAAGGAGATCTACAAGATCCTCGAAGGCCGCGAAGTGGTTGCCCTGGGCGGGCACACCCACAGCATCGAGAACCTCCGCGAAGGCGACTCGCTGGCAGGCTGGTCCGAGCTGTTCGGCATCGATGCCCTGCCGTTCACGCACATCACCGCCGGCGCCATCTCCGGTGACTGGTACTCCGGACGCCAGACCGCCGAGGGCTACCCGCTCGCTTACCAGCGCGACGGCGGCCTGCCGGGCGTGCTGACGCTGGACATCAAGAACACCGAGTTCCAGGAGCGCTTCACGGTCCGCGGCGAGGACGAGTCACTGCAGATGTCCCTGGGCCTGAACACGCCGCGCTACCGCGAGTGGTACGCCCAGAACCTGGCTAACAAGGGCAGCGCCCCCGCATTCGCTGACCCGCTGACGGTTTCCCGCGACGATCTGGCCAACACCACCTGGCTGACCAGCAACTTCTGGATGGGCAGCACCGGATCCACGGTGAAGGTACAGCTCGACGGCGGCGAGACGGTTGAGGCGGTCCGCACCCAGCAGATGCAGGGCGAAGGCCAGCTGGTGGGCGCCGAGTACTCCGACCCGGTCGCGGTTCAGGAGCAGCTGGTCAACGGCGGAAGCCTGGCCGACCGCATGATGCACCTGTGGCGGCTGCAGCTGCCTGCCGACCTGGCAGCCGGCGAGCACACCGCCACTGTCACCGCCACCGACGTGTACGGCCGGACGTTCACGGAGACCCTGACCTTCCAGGTCGCCGGATAACGATCGAGTTCCGCTGCATAGCGGATACGGACAGCCCTGGCACGAGGCATGTGCCAGGGCTTTTCCGCACTCAGCGCGGGAGGCCGGCCCTGATCTGGATGAGCGTGAGGTCCAGCAGCGGCGTGGGGACGTTCAGGTCGCGGGCCCGGCGCGCGAGGTCACCGAGGATGTGCTCCGCTTCGGAGGGCAGCCCTGCGGTGAGGTCCCGGTACAGCGAGGAGGTGAAGGCCGAGCCCGGCTCGGTGAGTATCCCGACCGCCTGTGTATGAGCGGCGTCGGACACGGGATGTCCCGCCGCTGCGGCCACCGCTTCGGTTTCAGTGATGGCCTCCAGGATCCTGGCCCGCCCGCCGGCGTCGAGGATCCGTCCCACCGGGGCCCGGAACAGGCAGTTGACGATTCCCGCGGCAGCGATGAAGGCCCATTTCTCCCACAGGGCGGCCGTTACGTTGTCGGCTGTGGAGAAGTCGACGCCGGCCACGTCCAGGGTGTCGGAAACCTCCGCGGGGACGGTGTTTCCGTTGAGGCCGCCGATCATGAGGGACGTGAGCGGCACCTGCTGGCGGACCACATCGCCGTCGAGGGTGGCGACGATCCGGGCCAGGCCGCCGAGGACCTGGCCCGGGAACTGCTGCTCCAGCCGGTCCACGTGGGCCATGCCGTTGAGGATCGGGATGATGGCGGTTTGGGGCCCCACGAACGCGCCAATCTCGCCGAGCACGCCGTCCAGCGCGGTGGCTTTGACGGTAACCAGGATCAGATCAAAAGGCCCAGGCCTGTCCGCCGCAGTGATGGTCTGCACCTGGTGTGTCCGGTCATCAGTGGGGGAGATGAAGCGCAACCCATCGCGGCGGAGAACCTCCTGCTTGCGCGGCCGCACCAGGTACGTGACGTCCCGTCCCGCTTCCTGCAGGAGCGTGCCGAACGCCCCGCCTGTTGCTCCGGCTCCGACGACGAGAATCCGCATGGGTGCGTACCTTCCGGGTGGTGTTCGAGGATGGACCGGGCACAGCAGCCTGGGAACAGTTGAGGCTTTGCATCCGCTGTCCCAAGGCTAGGACGTTTCAGCGGGACATCCCACCTGTGGCGCCTGAACCCCAGGGGAAGGCCGCTTCGGCTAGTTGTAGATGCTGCGATTGATCTCCACGAGGTCGTCGGTTGTGAGGACTGCGCCGTTTTCGATTTTCTCGGTGATGGTGGTTATGGCGAGGTCCCTGCGCGGGGATATGAGGTCTTTCCTGGCAGCCTGCAGTGCTGCCGGGAGGTGTTGGCGGGTGAGCTCCGTGCAGTAGGCGGGGGCTCCGGGCTGCTGGCGCCATGATTCGGCCAGGCTGCCGGCGTCGACGCCATCGAACCCGGTGGCTTCGACCAGCGCCATTGCTGCACGCTTATCCACGTCACGGTCACCGGCTACTGCGACCGCGAGGCGGCCGGGAGCTCCTGCTGCTTTCCCCTTGGCCTCGAGGGATCCGGCCAGGACGGCATTCCAGGCTTTTGCCACGGGCCGGCCGAGTTGTTCGGCAACCCAGACGCTTTCAACCTGGCCTTCGTCGAGGGCCTGGATATGCCCGTCGCGCAAGGGGTAGTAGTTCGAGGTGTCGATGACGGCCACCTCGTTGGGCAGGTCAGCGATGAGGGCCTTGACCGCGGACACGCTGCTGAGGGGCACAGAGATGATGAGGACCTCGATGTCGTTGATGACGTCGGTGGCGTCGACTGCCCGGGCGCCGGCCGCCACGATGCTTGGGTCGATGGTGTGGGGTCCGCGGGAGTTGGCGATTTTGACGTTGTGTCCAGCAGTGCTGAGCTTGCGGGCGAGGATTGATCCGATCGATCCGGCGCCAAGGATGCCGATGTTCATGTCATGCCTTTCATCGAAGATGGTCCCGTTGTTGGGGCCTTTGCTGTGGTCTCTGATAGCTGGTGGTACGTGCCGTCAAGATAGAGGAGTGGACCGGCGGCGGGTTGGGGGTAGCTGTGGCCGAGGGCAAGCAACGTGAGGATGTAGCTGCTTCCGGCCGGGACACGGTCAAGGATCCGGGCGCGAACACGGGCCCGGGTGTCCTCCAGTGCTGGTTCTCCGGTGGGGAGAAGGAACCAGTCGCCGGCAGCGAACCGGTCAATCCCGGAAGTCGCGAACCTCGCGGCCAGGCCAGCCTGATTGCCGGCAAGGAAATTCACCACGACAGTGTCCGTGCTGGCCAGTGCCGGCCATGAGGACGACGCGGCGCTGACCGAGAAGGCCAGTACCGGCGGCTCTGCAGAAACGGATGTGATCGACGTCGCCGTGAATCCCACTGGACCGCCCGGGCCAGTCAACGTCACCACGGCTACGGCTGCAGCATGGTGCCGGAAGAGGCTTTTGAACTCCCTCAAGTCCAGTCCAGCCTGCATTACGAGATCACCGATATGGGCTGTTGGTCCACGGCGGCCGGGGTGCGGTCTTCGGACGAATTCCGGTGGTTGGTGACGAACAGCGCGCCGAGCAACGCGCCGAACGCGATGAACCCGGCTGTGGTGAAGGCGGCTTGTCCTGCGGAGACCGTCTCGGTGACGCTTAGCGCCCCGGCGTGTATTGAGTTGGCTCCGATGGTGTAGGCCGAGACGAGTACAGCGCCCCCGGCCGCACCTGCCAACTGCTGGGCAGTGGTGAATGCGGCGCTGCCATGAGGGTAAAGGTCTGTGCGCAGGGAAGACAGTGCCAGGGTGGTGAGTGGAGCCCACATCATCGCCTGGGCTCCGGACATGACTAGGTAGGCCGCCAGGTAGACGAAGACGCCGTTGGTCTCGTTGAGTGTGCTGAGGAACCAGATACTCGCCGTCCAAATAAGTGCACCCGGGATTACCAGCGGACGTGGTCCGAACCGATCGTAGGCCCTTCCACCAAGGGCGGAGACAATCGAAATCATGGCTCCGCCGGGCACCAGGAAGAGCCCGATTGCCATGGTCCCCAATCCCAGGGCTCCGGTAAGGACCAGGGGAAGGATGATGAGGATGCCGAATCCGTTAATGGCGATAAAGAGCATTACGACCAGGGGTATGACGAAGGACCTGGTGCGGAAGATGCGCATATCCAGCAGCGCGTCGCCGCGGCGTCGCAGTGCGATCTGACGAAAGACGAAGGCAGCCACGCCGGCAGCGCCTACCGCGATGGGAAGGTAGGGCGGGACCTGTGCGTGTCCTGATACGGATTCCCCGATCGATGCCAGTCCGTAGACCAAAGCACCGAATCCGGCAGCGGACAGCACGAGGGACGCAACATCGAGTGTGACCGGTTCCGGGGTTGTGATGTTTTTGAGTTTGGCGGCACCGAGAACCAGGGCGGCTACGGCGATCGGCAGGATGAGGATGAAGAGCCAGCGCCAGGGCAGGTAGGACAGCACGAACCCGGAGATGGCCGGGCCCAGGGCCGGTGCTATTGCTGGGACAGCGGTGACGATCGCCATGATGGAACCGCGACGTGATTCGGGGACAAGGCGCATCGCGGTGGTCATGAGCAGCGGCACGAACACGGCCGTTCCAACGGCCTGGATGATGCGGCCGGTGAGTAGGACCCCGAATCCCGGGGCTGCGGCCGCAATTGCTGTTCCGATGATGAAGAGTGCCATCGCGCTGAGATATATCGTCCGCAGGTGGAAACGGCGCATCACGAATCCGGTCGCCGGGATCAGTACTGCCAAGGTCAGGAGGTAGCCCGTGGTCAGCCATTGCCCGGCCGAAGGGGTGATTTCCAGGCTGGATATCAGCGTCGGCAGCGCTACGCCCAGCAGCATTTCGTTGAGGAGGACGAGGAAGGTTGAGACCATCAGCAGGCCGATAACGAGCGCATTGCCCGGTGCGAGCCGTTCGTGGGAGCCAGGATTCCGTGGGTGGTCTGTAGCGGATGAGTTTAAAGCCATGTTCGTGTTCTCCAAGGAGGGGTAGAAAAGGATCAGGAAAGGCGCGGGTCCGGGCCGTACTGCGCCGGGGCGCCGAGATGGTCGCGGAGAGTGGTTCCCGCGTAGTCGTGGTGGAACAGGCCCCGTTCCTGCAGCAGCGGAACAACCTGGTCCACGAAAGCGTCGATCCCGTCGGCGTAAACATCGATGGCCAGGGAAAACCCGTCGCAGGCGCCTGCTTCAAACCATTCCTGCATGTGATCGGCGACGTCAGCGGCGGTACCTGTCACAACCGGGTGGTAGTCAATGACGCCGTGCGCCAGCACGTCCCGCAGGGTCCAGCCCTCGCGCGCTACCTCAAGCGCACGGCGGGACCGCGGGTCACCCGGGCTCGGATGGGCAGCGGCAAGCTGCTGCCCATTGAGAGGCTCATCGAGCTGGTCCGGGGAGAGGGGCAGGCCGATCAGCGCACCAAGGTAACGGACGCGCTGGTTGAGATCCACCGACTCATCAAGCTTCCGTCGCCGGTCAAGAGCAGTGCGTCGGGACGAGGCGATGCTGGGCATGAACCCGGCGAAAAGCTTCACCTCGTCAGGGTTCCGGCCAACCCGTTCAGCGGCTGCCCGCAGGGCATCCCGGTGCGCCCGGCCTTCTTCAATAGTGAACGGATTTGCGTATACACCGCTGGCGTAGCGGGCGGCGACCTCCAGCCCGTGGACTCCGCCGCCGGCCTGGAAAATCACCGGCTGTCCTTGCTCCGACGGGGGAATGGGCAGCGGCCCGGCGGAGGACACATGGCGGCCGCGAAGGTTTACCGGCTGGATCCGGGACATGTCGGCGAACCGCTTGCCGTCGACATCACGCACCCAGGCGTCAATGCCCCAGCTGCCCCATAACGCCTGGACAACCTGGACCACCTCGTGGACGCGCTCGTACTTCTGCTCCCGCGGCGGCAGAGTAATTCCGTAATTGGCCGCCGCGTCAGGATGCGAGGTGGGAACGGCATTCCAGCCGGCACGGCCGCGGCTGGCCACATCCAGTGCCTTGAACTGCCGGGCAATCGTGAACGGCTCATTCAGCGTCGTCGATGCCGTCGCGACAAGACCGATCCGCTCCGTCCCGCGCGCCATCGACGTGAGCACCACAAGGGGATCAATGGCGTGATGGGGTGCCTCGCGCTCCAGGTCCACATCGAGAACAGGGGTATCCGCCAGGAAAATCAGCTGGATCTTCCCGCGCTCGGCCGCCTGGGCATAACGCGTCATGACATCCATGTCCACGTAGCTTGAGGGGTCCACCCCGGGCATCCGCCAGGCGCCGGGCTGGGCCCCGTAACCATTGGCCACCTGCAATGCCAGCAGCATTTGAGAGTCAGGGGAAGGGGACATGACGAGATCCTTTGGCTGCAAATCAAGGGGGAAGGGGGTTCCGGGCACAGCCGCAAGCACATGACACGGAAGATAAAAAGGAGATAGTCTCCTCTTAGGAAGAAACGATACGGAGAGTGTCTCCGATTTGTCAATGCAAGGGGTGAACCATGGCCAGAACGGCATCCGGCAGCCGCAGTCCCCGGGCTGACGCCCAGCGCAACAGGGACCACATCCTCGATACCGCCGCACAATACTTTTCCGAGCACGGGGTATCAGGGTCGCTGGACGCGATCGCCAAAAAGGCCGGGGTCGGTGCGGGGACTTTGTACCGCCACTTCCCCAACAGGGAGGCACTGCTCGCAGCCCTGCTGACCGCGCGCGACGAGGAACTCGTCTCGCGGCGTGACGCCATCCGCGCGGAAGGGGCAGGTGCGGCCAGCTGTCTTGAACTGTGGCTTGATGCCCTGATCGAGTGGGCGGGCGCCTTTGATGGGTTGCCTGAACCGCTCCGGACGGCCACCACCACGGAAAAGTCCCCGCTGGGCATCACCTGCCAGGGGTTCATCACCACCACCGACGAGTTCCTGACGGCGGCCCAGGAAGAGGGCACTGCGCGGCCCGAAGTCCGGGGGCGGGACCTTTTCCTCGCCGCGCTGGCTACCAGTTGGGTGCGCGATGCGGCCATGGCTGACGAGCTTTCCACCCAAGCCCTGACATCCCTCGTCAAGAACGGATGGGCTGTGTCCGCTACGGATACCGCGCGCCAGGGGAGACCGTAGACTCGGGTCCATGTCTCTTGGGGGGATGCCGGTTCGGCGCGTAGGAATATTCATGGTTTCGGCTGTTGTGGCCATATCAATGGCGGGGTGTGAGTACAGCGGCCCGGACGAGCCGCCGGTACCTTCATCCCCGCCGCCCGCTACGCCGTCGGCCGCGTCCTTCGAGGAGAACGTCAGCGAAGTGGCGCGTTTGCTTCAGGCTTCCCCTGCCGACCCCGGCCTGCCGTCCGAGGCAGAACCCGCCGGGAAACTGTCCCTTGACCTGGCGCCCGGCGACTATCTGGTCACCGGCGCCTGCGCAGGGGTTTACGGGGCGAAGCTCACCGTTGTGAAAGCCGACGGCGTCCCGGAGGCGTCCAGCTTTGAGTGCACTTCCACGCTGGACCGTTTTGTCAGGCACGACGGCGGTCCCCTCACCATCAGCGCGGTGCCGCCAAGCGGCCGGCCGGCCGCGACGGGCGTCAAGGTGCAGGCCAACCCTGACCGCAGGCTTTCGGAGCTCGAAGACCTTTCAGACTGGGCAGCACAGCAGCTGCAACCGCCTGTGCCCGGCGAGCTGCGGGGCACCGGCAGCGGGAACACAACCACCACCGCCGGCCTGCAGGCCCAGCCGGGCGAGTACGAACTGCAGCTCGTCTGTGCCGGACTGCCGGTAGCCGAGCTGTCCGTGGCCACCTGGAAGGGCGTGGAAGTCCTCGCGCCCGTGCAGGTCCCGTGCAGCGGGAGCGTGTTCAAGGCGCCCGTGGTGCTGCCCACCGAGGGGGCCGACCTCACGATGGGACCCGGCGGCCTGGACAGCCGGTTCGCGTACCGGCTGGTCCCCACAGGCCAGCCCTGATGAAGCCGGGAAGGTTCGCAGTGGCCCGGGCGTAGGGTGGGAGGCGGACGAAAGGAGCATTTCATGAAGAAAATCCTCATGGTACTGACCAGCGTTTCCGAGATCGGCGACACCGGAGAGAAGACCGGCTACAACGTGGCCGAGGCTGCACATCCCTGGAAAGTGTTCAAGGATTCAGGGCATTTCGTCGACTTTGCGTCCATCCAGGGCGGCCAGCCCCCGCGCGACGAGGTGGACACGAAAGATCCCATCCAGGTCGCCTTCACGGAGGATGAGACCACGCGCGCGGGCCTTTACAACACGGCCCGCGTCGACGTCGTTGATCCGGAGCAGTACGACGCCGTCTATCTCGTGGGTGGCCACGGCACCATGTGGGACTTCCCGGACAGTGAGGGCCTGCAGAACCTGGTGGCCAGCGTCTACAACAACGGTGGCCTGGTGGGCGCGGTCTGCCACGGACCGGCCGGCCTGCTGAACGTGGAGCTGGAAAACGGGCTTCGCCTCGTCGAGGGCCGCAAGGTGGCCGCGTTTACGAACGACGAGGAGGTCGCGGCAGGCAAGGACAAGGTCATCCCGTTCTTCCTGGCAGACCGGCTGGAGGAGCAGGGGGCCACACATGTGTCCGCTGACGTCTTTGAAGAGAAGGTTGTGGTTGACGACCGCCTGGTGACCGGCCAGAACCCGGCGTCCGCTGCCGGCGTGGCCAAGGAGATGGAGAAGCTCTTCGCAGCGGTCATCCACCAGGAAAAGGCCGTGGAACAGCACGACGCGGAGGCCCTGCGCGCCGAGAAGGACGCCATCAAGGCAGCTGCCGCCGCGGAAGCGGAGCAGTAACCCCAACGCGCTAGTAAACCTGACGGCCACCCGGATGATTGGGTGGCTGTCAGTTTTTGCGTGCGGGCGGCAGCTACCGCGGTGCCGCTTAGGCTTGGCCTATGTCTACTGATGATGAGAAGGACCCTCCCGTTCCCGCTGACGTTGAGGGCAAGATCCCGAAAAAGGTTCACGACAAGCCAGGCACGAATGATCGTGAGGCAGAAGCCGACGAACCCAACGACTGACTGGTCCTCATGCAGGGCGGCAGTTGCGTACGTTTGTCCGCTACGAAGGGTCGGTGAACTCCAACCCACGCTCTTTCAGCGCGGCTTCGAGGAGACGGATGGCTTTGGGTCCCACGCCATGCAGGGCGAGCAGCTCACCAGGTCCGTGTGACGCCACCTGCACCAGCGTCGTGATGCCCGCCTGCAGCAGGGCGCTGTTGGCCGGCCGGCCCAGAGGAGGCAGGTCCCCGATCTGTGCAGGGGTGTCTCGGGTGCTCATGGGAACAGGGTACCGGGCACCGGTAAGCACTAAGGAGGCCCGCATCAGCCCTTGAGTGGTTGGGCCGACCGCCATACAGTGGCTGCCAACGACACTTCAGGAGAGACGCCATGTCCCTTGTCCGCGTGCACAACTTCTCGGTCTCCCTCGACGGCTTCGGCACCGGCGAAGGCCAACAGTTGGACGCTCCATTCGGCCATGCAGGCACGCGGCTGATGGAGTGGGCCTTCGAGACGCGGACCTTCCGCGCGATGGGCATCCATGGGGAAACGGAAGGATCCTTCGGTGTCGACGAGGCTTTCGCCAGCCAGTGGGGACCCGGGGTCGGCGTCGAAATCATGGGGCGCAACAAGTTCGGTCCCCAGCGCGGTCCCTGGGAGAACGAGGACTGGAAGGGGTGGTGGGGCGATAACCCCGTGTTCCACACTCCCGTGGTTGTCCTGACACACCATCCCCGGCCGGTACTCGAGATGGAAGGTGGAACAACCTTCCATTTCGTTGATGCGGACCCTGCCGCCGCGCTTGAACAGGCCCGAGCCCTTGCGCCCGGCATGGACGTCAGGATCGGCGGCGGCGCCAGTACGGTGCGTCAGTTCCTCGAGGCCGGCCTCATAGACCACATGCATTGTGTCCTCGTGCCGGTCCTCCTGGGCCGGGGTGAACGGCTCTGGGACGGACTCGAGGGCCTCGAAGAACGCTTTGACATTGAAGCGACCCCCTCCCCGCAGGGGGTTGTCCATCTGGTTTTCACCCGACGCGCGGTGGCGTAGGCGGGGGAAAGCCCGACGGCGGCACCAGGGTTCAGCCCGCCACCGCCGCCTTCGCTGCCTGCGAGGCTGCCATCCATTCGCTCAGCCACGGCGCCCGGACGCTGGACGTGATCCGGCAGTCGGCCACGAAGGTCCCCTTGGCGCCGGCGTCGATCCAGTCCTGCAGCGCGGATAGGTCACCAAGCGAGCGGATGACCGCCGACTCAGCACCCAACGCCCGGGCAACCCCGCTGAAGTCTACTTCGGGGATCATCATGGGCTTTTCCGTCAGGCCCTGGGAGCCGTACTGGTGGATCTCGGCCCCGTAGGCGGCGTCGTTGTAGATCACCACAATCGCGCTGCGAGCCGCACCGATCAGCGATTCGAGGTCGGCCAGGCCCATCAGGAAACCGCCGTCGCCGGAGGCTAGCACCAGGGTGCGGCCGTCCTCCACCGCGCGGGCTGCGCCGACGGCGCTGGCCAGGCCAAGACCGATGGACTGGAAGGCGGTCCCCACCATCACTAGGTCCTGCGGCCGCGGGATGTTCCAGTACATCGGCGCCCAGCCGATGAAGTGCCCGCCGTCCTGGACCACCGTACGGCGCTCCGGCAGCACGGCATCCAGTGCGGTGGCAAGGGCGCGCGGGTCCAGTCTGCCGTCGGGGGTCTCGTCCGAGCCTGGGTGGTGGCCGGGGCCTTCAGTCAGACGCCGGGACGCTTCCGTGCGCCAGCCTTCCGCCGCAGCCTCGCCATCCAGCAGCTGGAGCAGACGCGAAGCAGCAGTCTTCGCGTCCGCGCTGACGAACAGGTCCACCCGGGGGTGGGTCGGCTGCAGGCCGGCGTCGATCTGGATGACGGTGCTGTCCGGGCCGAGCAGGTGCCCGAAGCGCATGGTGAAGGGGCTTAGGCTCGCGCCGGCCACCAGGACCACGTCCGCCTCGCCCATGAGGCCGGCCGCGGTGTTCGTGCCGAAACCGCCGGCGACGCCCAGGTACCCCTCGCCGTTGAGGAGGTTGAGCGCCAGGGCGGTTCCGGCGGTCAGGGCGCCCAAGCGGTCGGCGAGATCGCGGAGTTCCGGCCCGGCGCCGGCGAGGTGCGCACCGCGGCCGGCCAGGATCAGCGGCCGCTTGGCACCGGCGAGCAGGCGGGCAACCTGCCCAAGGCCGCCGTCGACGTCGTCCGTCACCTTTGGCGCGTGCGGCGCCGGAAGGATCTCGTCCGCAGCCTCAAGGGGCGCGAGGTCGTAGGGGATGGCAAGCACGACGGCGGTGCGCTTGGTGAGTGCGTACTCCACCGCCTGCCGGGTGATGGGTCCGGCGGCGTCGCGGGTGACGGTGAAGGTGGCCGCGCCGAGGCCCGCGGCGATGGCCGTCTGGTCCACGTCCTGCGGTCGGGCGCCGCTGGTGGGGGCGTCCCCGGTGACCAGCACCACGGGTATCTGCGCCTGGACTGCCTCGGCCAGGGCGGTGAGCGCGTTGGTGTAGCCGGGGCCGTAGGTGGTGGTGCCGGCGGCGAGGCGTCCCGAGGACCGGTAGTAGGCGTCGGCCGCGGCGATCGCGGCGCCTTCATGCCGGACCGGGGTGAAGCGGAGACCGTGCGTCTCCGCGGCGTCCAGGAAGTAGACATTGCCGTTGCCCATGACGCCAAATACATCGCTGACGTAGCTGCTGAGAACCTGTGCCACGCGGCCTGAGACGGTAAGAGTAGTCATGCAGGCATCGTGTGGCCTGCATCTCACATTTGCAATACCCGTGGATGAAGTTGGGACTTTTGGCAGCAGGTGCTGGGAGAAGTGACAAAACGCCCAAGCACGGGTGCCTGCACCGGCTCCTAGTCCGAGGTGCCGGATTCCTGCTCGGACAGGCGGCTGATGAGGCCGTCGTAGCGGGGCGGCATGAGTTCCATGACGGAGATGGCGGTGCTGGTCCGCTGGATCCCGTCGATTTCCAGGATCTGGTTGGTGATGCGGTAGAGGTCGGCGGTGCCGCGGGCCACTACCTTGGCCATGAGGTCTGCGTCCCCGGTGGTGGCATGCACCTCGATGACCTCCGGGATGGCGGCGAGCCCGCTTTCCACTGAGCCGAACCGCGTCTGGCTGATTTCCAGCGAGAGGAAGGCCATCAGTTCGTAGCCGAGTGCGGCGGGGTCCAGCCTGCGGCTGAAGGAGCGGAGCGCGCCGCTGCGCTCCAGCCGTGCCAGCCGGGCGTGGACGGTGTTGCGTGCGACGCCGAGTGTCCGGGAGAGTGCCAGGGCGCTGGCTTCGGGGTCCTTGTCCAGGGCAAGGATGATGCGGCCGTCGAGCGAATCAAGGGTGCGAGTGTTCGCGATGGTCATATTTTCACCACAGATACTAGAAGTTGAGCAGAAGTCCCAATGGCTAGAGCGTATCTTGCAATGTGGGCCGGGTCACTTCCATAGTCAGTCCTCATGACCCCCGATCAACTCCTGACTGCACCGGACACTGCGTTGCCCACCCTTCGTGGCGCCGTCACCGGCCTTCCCTCCTACGTCCCCGGCCGGCGCAGCGCCGGCGCGGACATCGCAGCCCTCGCCAGCAACGAAAGCCACTACGAGCCGCTGCCCGCAGCCATCACCGCGGTGGCCGAAGCGGCGGGCAGGATGAACCGCTACCCGGACATGGCCGCCGTCGAACTCCGCGAACGGATCGCCCGGCACCTGGGTGTCACCGCCGCAGAGGTTGCGGTGGGTCCCGGCAGCGTGGGCGTCCTCCAGCAGATCATCACCGGACTGTGCGACGCCGGGGATGAAGTGATTTTTGCGTGGCGCTCCTTCGAGGCCTACCCCATCCTGGTGGAGCTGGCAGGCGCCCGGCCGGTCCGCATCCCGCTGGACCACCTTGAGGGCCACAACCTCGATGCCATGGCCGCGGCTGTCACCGAGCGCACCAAGGTCATCCTGCTGTGCACGCCCAACAATCCCACCGGCGTGCCGATCAGCCACGAGCGCATCGAGGCGTTCCTAGGCTCTGTCCGCTCCGACATCCTGGTGGTGATCGACGAAGCTTACGTGGAATACGCCGAAGCCGGCAGCGGCCCCGATTCCCTGGCGCTTTACCGCTACAACCCGAACGTCTGCATCCTGCGGACTTTCTCCAAGGCCTACGGGCTCGCCGGCCTGCGCGTGGGATATGCCGTGGCCACACCCGCCATTGCCGAAGGGCTGCGCCGGACCGCCCTGCCTTTCTCCGTGAGCGCGCTGGCCCAGAAGGCGGCCATCGCTTCGCTGGACGCGGGGGAGGAGATGGAAGCGCGGGTGGCCGCAGTGAAGCAGGAGCGCGTGCGGATGGCAGCGCAGCTGGAAGCCCAGGGCTGGAAGCTGCAGCCGAGCCAGGGCAACTTCCTGTGGATCCGTGCCGACGACGATCTTCTGGCGACGCTGGTGGACGCATTCAATGCCGCCGGCATCATGGTCCGCGCGTACCAGGGCGACGGCGTGCGGATCACCGTTGCCGACCCCACCTCCAACGACCGCGTGTTCCGGATTCTGGAAGCCCACGCGGCCTGAAACTTAACTGATCCTCAACCCCAACCTGTTCCACCAACACATCAGAGGAATCCTCATGGAACTCCAGACAAAGACGTCTGCCCGCGCCCTCGGCGCGGCCCTCAAACCGCGCCAGCTCACGATGATGGGCCTTGGCAGCGCTATTGGCGCGGGCCTGTTCATCGGATCTGGCGCCGGCATCCAGGCTGCCGGCCCGGCCGTGCTGGTCTCCTACCTCGTGGCCGGCACCCTCATCATCCTGGTGATGTGGGCCCTCGGCGAGATGGCCGCGGCCAACCCGGACAGCGGTGCGTTTTCCGTCTACACAGCCAAGGCCTACGGGCCGGTGGCCGGCGCCACCGTGGGCTGGCTCTGGTGGATCCAGCTCGTGGTGGTCATCGCGGCCGAAGCGCTTGGTGCGGCAGGCCTGCTGGCGACCATCTTCCCGGCGCTGCCGGTGTGGCTGATGGCCTTCGTGTTTATTGTTGTGCTCACCGCCGTGAACCTGACCAGCGTGAAGAACTTTGGCGAGTTCGAGTTCTGGTTTGCTCTGTTGAAGGTGGCGGCAATCGTGGTGTTCCTGGCTGTGGGCGCTGCCCTGCTCTTCGGCTGGCTGCCTGGCGTGCAGTCGCCGGGCCTGTCCAACTTCATGGGCGATGGCTTTGCCCCCAGCGGTTTCGCCGGGATTGCCACGGCGCTGTTTGTGGTGGCATTCGCGTTCGGCGGCACCGAGATTGTGTCCGTGGCCGCAGCTGAGACCGCCGAACCCGCCCGCAGCGTCAAGAAGGCAGTGCGCACTGTGCTCTGGCGCATCCTGGTGTTCTACATCGGTGCCATCTTCATCATCGCGGCTGTGGTTCCCGTCGGTTCTGAGGGGCTGAAGAGCCCGTTCGCCGCGGTGCTGGAAGCCGCTGGAATGCCCGGAGCGGCTACCGCCATCACTTTGGTAGCCGTCGCCGCACTGCTGTCGGCCCTCAACGCCAACCTCTACGGTGCCTCCCGGATGGCGTACTCCCTCGCGGAGCGGGGCGAGGCGCCCCGCGTGCTTGCCGCCGTGTCCAAGGCGCGGGTTCCTGTGGTCGCAGTCCTGGCGAGCGTCGCCTTTGGCGTTGTCACGGTGGTGCTGGAGCTGGCGTTCCCCGAGATGGTTCTTGGCGTACTGCTGAACATTGTGGGTTCGACGTGCCTGCTGGTGTGGACGTCGGCGCTCCTCGCCCAGTTGGCGCTGCGCCTCCGTGCCGACCGCGAGGGAACCGAGCTTCCGCTGCGCATGCCCGGCTTCCCGTGGCTCACGGTGTTTGGCCTGCTCATCCTCGCGGCAATCTTCACGGTGGGCTTCATCGGCGAGGATTCACGTCCCCAGCTCCTGAGCACCTTCGGACTCGTGGCGGTTCTTGCTGTGGGGTGCTGGGTGAATCACCGCAGGCGGGACACTCGGCCGCGTGTCGGTTCTCCTGAGGGTGACAAGCAGCCGGTGCTCATCGACTGAAATCGGCGGCCGGACTCACGGCGCTGGCTCAAGGCACACAAAGGGCGCGTCCGGCTTTAGCGGGGCGCGCCTTTCGTCGAAACGACCGGTGGCGGTGCCCCGAAGAAGCGGGCGTATCCGTCAGGGGGTCCGCGGCAGCCTGCTGGGTCATGGCGGAGGCCGCCGCCATCATGGCAGCCTTCACGTAGCCAATTCGAGAGCAGAAGGCGCGGCAGGCGGCTGCTGTACGAAGCGGCCGTTGAGCGCGGGTTTGGCGTGCGTCTGGCGTTGGCGAGGTAAGGGCCGGCCATCCATCCGGGGACGGCGAATTCGTGCCAGCACCGGTTCTGCCGTGGCATGAGTCCTATCCGGGAAGCCTTGATCGGGCCAAGTTGAACTGCGCGACGAATTGGGCGCGGGTATTGCCGAGGGGAAACGGAATCGGCTGGTCCTGCAGGAGTGGAAGGCTTGCGTCACGCAATGGCACGGCGAGTAGTGCGTAGAGGTCCGCTTTCACAACAACGACACCTGCGGGATGAAGCGCGACAGCCCGTTCAATGCATCCAGGAATGGCTTCCTGTAGGATTCGCCGCCGCTCGGCTGTGACCAAACCATTTACCGGGTATGACGCGAGATCAATGAGGAAAAAGCCGTCATCGCGGAGGCGTTCCAGCCAGGGACGCTTTCCGCTTCGCTGCAGGTCCGCGTTCGAGGTTCCGTACATAGCTTCAACCACGCCACGGAACAGGTTATCCGGACCAAGCCGGTCTGCAGCGTAGAAAAAATTCCGGGCCGAGTCGTCCCCACCGTCGGCCGGGGCGCTTTCGGCGATCATTAGCAACTTCACGCGGTCAGGCTTCCACTGGCTGCGCAGCTGGGCATACCACGGCACTTCATCCGTCACGCACTCTATATTCGGACGGGCATGAGGCAAATTCAAGGGTTTGCAGTCAACCCGAGAAAGCAGTCAGGGCCATTCATCCACCGCTATCCGTTGTCGAGAGCGATTCGTCATTTAGGGCATGGATAGGGACTCCTGCTCATTTGGCTTTTCGAAGACTGAAAATGTGCTTCTATATCCAAGTTACATTTCTAGCATTGGGGAACTTTGGACACCGAGTTAGTCTCACTAGTCATAAATCTGGTAACTGCACTTTCGGCCGTGGCAGGTGTCGTTCTTGCCACTGTGCTTGGCACGCGGGCGATAGCGATAGCGTCTGAAACCGTAGAACGGGCCTCCTTGGACTACGCGGCCGGGCGGGCAGACCTAATAACGCAATCCAGAGTCGCCTTGTTTGAGGCGATGGCCGAGCTAAAAGCAGCTATGCACGTATTTTGGAAGGAGGATCCGCGGAAGCTCCTGGCTGCAGATCCAGGATCTAGTCGGGCCAAGGAGTTGATTCAGCAACGAAATGCGGCCGAAGTTGAGACGCATCGGGCAATGTACAGGCTGCAGGGCGCTGCCGAAAGGCTCAGGGAGGTGTTGCCGTCGGCGGAAATCATCGAGCGCGAGCGTAGCTGGAAACCCGGCGCAGGTCACGGCACAATTCAAGGAGTGCGTGCACCGATCGGTGTTGATATGCCGGCCACATTGGAGCTCGTAAGACTTTACGAGCGCGGCGCTATGGCACTCTACTTGGCACTAGTCGTAGACAGCCGATACGCAGACCCAAAGCAGGATCCAGACGTTTTTGTAAAGGACTTCCTTACTGAACTGCACCTGTACGATGCAGATGAGGGACGGACTTCATGGTTACCCCGGGTACAGGCTTGGCTTGCGATGCAGCTGTCCGTCATTTCAGATCAAAGCACTCCTGGGATCATTGCTATCAACTTCGTTGAGTCATTCCTCGATAGAGAACTGGCTGAAGCAGTTCACGCTGTTACAGATTCAGTACTTTCAGAAAGTCGTGCCGGAGTAGTCGTGCGCTCATAGGGAACAGAGATCGCGAGGCTGGGGCTATCTGAGGGTGGTCAATCCTCTTGTCCGCCGCGATGACCCAGCCCTGCGAGGGGTAGCTGACGACCGACGACGCTAGTCGCTGGTGGACCCTTCGGTTCGGCGGGGGATGCGCTCGTTTCTTCGTATGCCTGTTTTGTCCATGGCACTACCTGGCTCGAGGAACGTTAGGCACCGGACCTTCGAACAGATTTCCTCGACTCCATAGGTAAGAGACGTCCGGAGCTCGATGAGGTGTTCTTGATACCAATCAGGCTCGCGGGCGGACTCGCGCAAATGCTGGTTGCATGCCACGAGCATCTTCGAGAGTAGAGGACTCGCTTTGGAACGCGGAGGAAGGCTGTTTCGCGTGGTGCGGATCTGCTCACGCACCTCGAGCACGCTGGAGCTTGTGCGTTTAAGGTCGTCCGAGTCTGACGCGCCTTCCACATATTCAGGAGCGAAGGCCCGAAGAGCCCGCCTGTGATGTAAGTCGTGAATTAGGTTAGTCAGGACCTGCTTCTCTGTTCGCCTTTGCTGCAGCAGGAAGGTGCCGTAAGCGATGGCGACAGTTAAGACTGCCCCGATGACAGTTACTAGGACGTCAGGCCAGAAGGTATCCCACATGTGTTGGATTATGCAGTGCAGCAGCCGCTTTCCCAGTTACGACAGGCCGCGATGGTCTAGCATATGGCAGCCAGGGCTCCGTCCATCCATACGATGAATCCTGACGACCCATGACCCAAGGTTTCGTTATGCCCGGGGTCCAGATATTTTGGTCCCGCCCTGCGCAAGCCCCATAAACATCGTCCGGTGCAGGATGTCCACGTGCTTTCGCGAGACCTCCACGGCCTCCTCAACCCGGCCGGCCCGGAGGGCTGCGACGAGTGCGATGTGGTCGTGGTTGGACTTGTGCAGCTTCTCGATGGGGTAGGGGATGAAATAGTCGTAGAGCTCGGCGAGCGTCTCGTGATAGACCTCGACGGCGGTGCCCATTCCTGACGCCGCCCCCACCAGCTGATGAAACCGCTCGTCGGCCTGGTGGTAGACCGACCAGTCGGTGGCCTCGGCCATGTCCCGTGTCAGCCCTTCCAGCTCATCCAGCTGGGCAGCAGTGGCATTGACTGCCGCATAGTGGGTCACCGCGCATTCGAACAGCAGCCTCCGGTCAACCAGCTGGTTCACCGCCTGTGACTCCGCCGGCGAAGCAGAAAGCTCCGACAAAACATCCGTAGGCGGCGAATCCGCCACAAACGTTCCGCCGGCCCGGCCACGCCGGCGCACCACCACACCCTGCTCCGCCAGGCTCGCCAATGCACGCCGCGCCGTGATCGGGCTGACCGACAGGCCCAGAGCCACATCTTCCTGGTCCGGCAGCCGCTCGCCCGGTTTCAAGAGCCCAAGCGAAATCGCCATTCCGATCCGCATTCGCACCGCATCCATCGCACTGCGGCGGTCCATCCCGGGCATCCTGCCGGCGCCAAGGCGCGAGGGCTCGGCGGTGTCCTCCAGCTGACGGGTCATATCCGCTACCTTACGGCCCACGCCGCCCCCTTTCCTTTATTTGTTCATTCTGATCTAATATAACCCGGATCACACCCCAACGCGGAGACAAACCCATGCAACGCATCCTTCCCCTCATCGCTGCCCAGGCCCGGCCGCGGCTCATCGGGGAACCCGTCTCGGCCTTCGCGGACGAGGTCAAAGAAGCCCTAGAAGCCCAGCCGCACAGCAAGCTGGTCGTCTTCCCCGAGCTCCACCTCTTCGGCGACGAAGACCCGGACCTGCAGCGCACCGAAATGCTGCAGGCAAGTGCCGAGCCCCTGGTCGGCCCACGGGTCAAAGAGCTCAAACAACTGGCAAAAGACCTCAATATCTGGCTGGTCCCCGGCAGCGTCTGCGAACGCGGCCCGGAAGGCCAGCTGTTCAACACCCAGCTGGTCCTGTCCCCGGACGGGGAGCTCGCCGGCTACTACCGGAAGATCTTCCCCTGGCGCCCGTTCGAGCCCTACGATCCCGGCGACCGGTTCACCACCGTGGACCTGCCCGGCATCGGCAGGGTGGGCCTGAACATCTGCTACGACGCCTGGTATCCGGAGGTGTCCCGCCAACTCGCCTGGATGGGCGCCGACGTGATCCTCAACGTCGTCAAAACCACCACCCCGGACCGCAAACAGGAACTGATCCTGGCCAAGGCCAACGCCATCGTCAACCAGGTCTTTATGGTCAGCGTCAACTGCGCCGGCCCCACGGGCCAAGGCAAGAGCATCATAGTGGACCCGGAGGGCAACACCCTCGCCGAAGCAGCCGACGATCAGCCGCAGCTGCTCACCGCGGAACTGGACCTTGCCGCCGTCGACCGCGTCCGTACCCACGGCACGGAGAACCTCAACCGCCCCTGGTCGCAGTTCCGCGAGGGGGAGCCCGCCATCGAACTTTCCGTCTACCAAGGCCGGATCAATCCGGCCACTTGGACACCGCCGTCCTACAAGTCCTAAGGAAACACCGTGACAACAACCCTCACCCGTACGCTGAAGCTTCCTTCGCTGGTCCTGTTCGGGCTGGCGTACCTGACCCCGATCATCGTCCTGGGGATCTTCGGCATCATTGCCGAAACCACCGGCGGCGCCGCGCCCGCCGCGTACCTCGTGGCGCTGGTGGCCATGCTGTTCACCGCGCACAGCTACGGCCGGATGGCAATCGCCTTCCCCGTGGCCGGCTCCGCCTACACCTACGTCCGCCGCTCCATCGATTCCCGGGTGGGGTTCCTGGTGGGCTGGGCCGTGCTGCTCGATTACCTCTTCCTGCCCATGGTCATCTGGCTCATCGGCGGCTCCTACCTCAGCGCCCAGTTCTCCGGCATCCCCATCGGCGTCTGGATCGTGGGCTTCATCGTGATCACCACGCTGCTGAACATCCTGGGCATCAAGGTGGCGGACAAGGCCAACTACGTGCTGATGGCGTTCCAGCTGCTGGTCCTGGTGTTCTTCGTGGCGCTGGCCATCGGCAGCGTGGTGTCCGCCAACGGCGCCGGGGGACTGGCCAGCGCGCAGCCGTTCTTCAACGGCACCGCCAGCTTCGCCACCATCTCCGCCGGTGCGGCCATTGCCGCGTACTCGTTCCTGGGGTTCGACGCCGTCACCACCCTCACCGAGGAAACCATCAACCCGCGCCGGACCGTGCCGCGCGCCATCATGCTCGTGGCCCTGATCGGTGGCGGCATCTTCGTGGCCGTGTCCTACGTGACCCAGCTGGTCCACCCCGGCGGCGTGTTCGAGGACTCGGCGTCCGCGGCCAGCTCCATCGCCCTGCAGATCGGCGGGCAGCTGTTCGGCGCCGTGTTCCTGGCCGGCCTGGTGGTGGCGCAGTTCGCCTCCGGCCTCGCCGCGCAGGCCAGCGCCTCCCGCCTGCTGTACGCGATGGGCCGCGACTCCGTCCTGCCCAAGGCGGTCTTCGGCAAGCTCAGCGAGAAGTTCCACACCCCGGTGGCGAATCTGGTGGTCACCGGCATCGTGGGCCTGATCGCGATCTTCCTGGACGTGGCCACGTCGACGTCGTTCATCAACTTCGGTGCCTTCACCGCCTTCACGCTGGTGAACGCCTCGGTGGTGTTCCACTACGTGCGCCAGCGCCGGGCCGGGCAGCAGCTGAACCCGGTGTCCTATGTGGTGGTCCCGGTGATCGGCGCGATCATCTGCGCCTACCTGCTCTCCCGGCTGGACAGCAACGCCATTACGCTGGGTGTGTCCTGGCTGGTGCTGGGCGTGGTGGTCCTGGCCCTGATCACGCGCGGCTTCAAGGCCTCGCCGCCGGAGATGACCGCCACGGAGAAGGCGACGGTCGAGGCCGCCGCCTGACCCTGACAGTTCTGTAGTGTGGCGGCCGGGCCAAGGGAAGGAATGCTTGTGAGGATTGCCTTGGGGCAGCTGGAGTCGGGCGCCGACATCCGCGCCAACCTCGCCGCGATCGACCGGTTTGCCGCGGAGGCAGCGCTCGACGGTGCCGCGCTGGTCGCCTTCCCTGAGTACGCCACCTACGAGAAGAAGAAGGTGGACGCGACGTTCCCCGCGGTGGCCGAGCCGCTGGACGGACCCGTCTGCCGGGAACTCGCCTCTATTGCCCGCCGCCACCGCATCGCGCTGGTGGCGGGCGTGGTGGAAACCTCGGATGAACCGGGCCGGGCGTACAACACGCTGGTGGCTTACGGGCCCGACGGCGGCCGGCTGGCTTCCTACCGGAAGATCCACCTTTTCGACGCGCAGGGGTTCGGGGAATCGGAGTTCATCAGGCCGGGACCGTCCACCGCTCCGGTGGTGTTCGAGCACGGGGGAGTGCGGTTCGGGCTGATGACCTGCTACGACCTGCGGTTCCCAGAGCTGGCCAGGTCCCTGGCCGACGCCGGCTCGCAGGTCCTGCTGGTCTGCTCGTCCTGGGTCCCGGGCGAGCACAAGACGGAACAGTGGCTGGCGCTGAACGCTGCCCGGGCCATCGAAAACAGCGTGTACGTGGCGGGGGTGTGCCAGGCGCCGCCGGTGTCGGTGGGGCGGAGCGTATTGGTGGATCCGATGGGTGTTGTTGAGGCCGACCTTGGGCTGGAGCCCGGGGTGCGGGCGGTGGAGGTTTCGCTGGACACGGTGGACCGGGTGCAGGAGTCGTTCCCGATGTTCCGGCAAAGGAGGTTGTAGGGGGCGAGATCGGTTTCAATGCCCGAAGCTCGAGGACCTTGGCCGGAAGCTTGCCCGAATTGCGGCTATCGCTTCTAATGTGGCTACCCACGATGATAGTTTCGCGAGCGTGGCCCGGTGACACTGGAGGGAGCCGATGCCAGGGGAAAAGGGTATGGAGAGATTTTTCCTGTATATGCTCGTCGCTTGGTAGCTTCTCCTGCCCATAGGCCGTGTAAAGAGTTACCCAAGTTCTTTGTTCTCCGGCGCTATTGGGATTTATGAGGGTTAGAGGGGGTTACATGCGGCAGTATGGCTGGCATGGAGCCAGCCGAGGAGGCTTTTGACAATAGGACGTACTGGACTAAGTGTTAATTCACACATGCTTCTCACTGTCACGGTTGACCAAGATATCGAGCAGTGGCTTTCCTACGTTCACGCCTCGTTCGACAAGCAACTCGGTAATAACGTTACGCAGAGCTATCACAGGAAACTGGATGGCCCCGGAGTCGTCGCTCCAGTTATATGATGCAGCTCGCAGACGTCGCTCATGGGACCACTTTGCATAAGTCGGCACCAAACCTCCCACGCGCATATTCAGGTCGCCGCAGTCCCAACACACGACTAAGTCGATCTCCTGTGGGAGCTTGACCTTTTGCTCGAAATCTGTGATTAGGCTGTCGAAGGACCACTTGAACTCGAGAACGGCGTTCTTTTTGGGATGAAAGTCCGCCGCAATTGCGGCCAGGGCCCCATCATTCTTCATCGCATCGGACTCAATATCCACGAGGGCGTCATACCGGTTAAACCCGGAAATCGCACGCATCGAATAACCTGGGAGAGTCCCTGTCGTTACCAACGCTGTCCAAAGTGCAATAACTTCCTGCTCATTGTCAGGGTCGACGCGGGCAGGAGGCACGCAGCCCAGGTTCTTAAACAACTCAGGGATGATTGAGTTTCCGGCCCGCGCGTTGATGTCCGAGACCCACTTGGTGAGGTCGGAAGCAACCGGCGCCTTGTCTTTCACTTTGAGAGCCCAACGGTAGTCCTTCAACTTGGTCACGACACGCTGCGTCACTCTGTTGATTGCCCTGGTGATGCGCTCGTCCGAGACGATTTTCCTGCCTGTGTCGAGCCCCAGTTCTGAGAACCCGAGGACGATGTGAGTCTGCCTGTCGAGGCCCTGGTCGGAGGTTAACGCCAGCTCAACCGGACGTCCCTGCGGTGCCCCATCCACGGCCAACTTAGCTCCGTACCTCACAACTGCGGCCCGCGTCCCCATCTCCTCGCGCACCTTCTTCAACACGTCGGTGCTGTAGCAGAGGTAGCCCCGTACCCAGACGAGGTGTGAGGCCAAGAGTGCGCGATCGTCGTCGTCCAACAACTCGATCTCGTCCACCAGCTCCTGCGCCGACCATTCATGGAAGATGGCCTGGTGCTTGCGCTCGTGCCGGAAGATCATCTGCGCTATTGGCGTCTTGTCGATCTCCGCCGTGTTGATGCCCACGCGGAACACGGTTTCGGGGAATGGGTAGCCGACCGTTCCTTCCGAAAGGTTGTATCTGGACCGTTCGAACGTGGCCTCATCGGTTACGTCGCCCCGGTCCAGAACGATACGTACATCCATGGGCGTGGCTGGCTCGGCACCCTCCGCCAAGGCGAGACCCACTGGAGTCCTAGCGCACAGGAATGCAGCCCAGGAACGGAGCTCCTTCTTGGCGCTGTCGACATATACGAGGTTATCGAGCGTCCGGGGATCTGACCCAGGATGGAAGGCAAAGTAAACGCCCGTACCGGTTTTGCTGATGGATTCTGCGACCTTGGCAACTACTTCGGGCACATCGAATTCAGCCGTAACTGCCGGCTGAGGCTTTTCGGAGTCAGTCACCCAGCCGTTGGTGTATCGAATCGTGCGCTCCGTCGTGGCGCTGTCACTCCGGGTCCTGATGGCGAGATGGTCGGATACGGCTACGACGTAAGAAAGCCCAACGCCCTTGTAACCAATGGACTTTCCCTGGCTCTTGCCATATGAGAAGCTCGGGATAAAGACCTTTTCGACGATGTCCGGGTCCATGCCGACCCCGTTGTCCTGCACGTAGAAGTAGTGAGCGTTGTTTTTCCGTCGCCCGATTACGATGGTGAGCTTGCCCTTATCATCTTGAGCGGCCACTGGTCGCATCGTGATTGCGTCGACGGCGTTCTGCACCAACTCTGCAAAAATATCAGCTTCGTCTGAGTACGACGTAGTAAGGTTCAGAAGTTCTTTACGGATAAGGTCTCGGCGCGCAGCCTCGTCAAGACTGGTAGTACCAAAAATATCGAGACTCATCAGGCGACCTTTTCTCCGGCGGACATAGCTGTTTGTGATTCTAGCGCAGCCGTCGTCACCTTTTGGCGCGGTTAGGGGAGCAACGAGCTGATCGTTGGATAGGCCTGCCCAGCATGATTAAATTCCCGAGTCCTTGATGATGTCGTGGCCTTGACACCAGGATTCGATAGATGCCAATGGAATTCCAATAAGGAACCGGACCAGCGGAGAGAAATTACAAGTATGTCAACCCGAGTCGAGTAAGAACGGATGTGGCTTACCATGAAATGGAGGTCAGAATGTATTCGGCGATGACCGACTTAGGCTCTCGAGAATGCTGTGCCTGTGGATTGTTGGGGCACGCCGAGAAATACTAAAAGCTCCGTGTCAGCGATGGTCGAAAAGTGAGCCATTTTGTGGACTGGGCGTCTAGTGGTCGTTGCAACACCTGACCATTTAGGAGTTGCAACTGGCAGACATGAAACGACCGCGGAAGTCACGGGGTGCTCCTCCAAGGAACGCTGCACGGGCTCACTATGATCAGCTGATGAAACAGGGAATGCGCAATTCCGAAGCGTGCCGGATCGTCGGAGTCAGCCGTAGTTCCGGCACTCGATGGCGGCGCGGTCACAAAGTTGTTCTGAAGTCCGGCGACGTCAAAAAGATCGCTCCCATCTCCCGTCTAAGACCAGCCGCGATTTCTGCCCGATTTCTCTCCGAGTCCGAACGGATCACGATCGCGGAACTCCTGCATGCGGGGCGAAGCATTCGCGCCTCCACATTGTGTCCAGCCCCATTCCGCGACTGAGGGCGATTCCATAGACCGGACGACCCGGCCTCGATACAGAAGTCGGGAAAGCTTACGAAGTCTACGAGGAACCGGAAATTGAGTCCGCTCACACCGCCCTCAACAAGAGGTTTCCAATCACCGGGCCCGTGGCTGCTTCAGCTTGTCAGAGTCATATTCTTTCTTTGCCTTGGACAGGGAGCGCCGGTGCCATGGTTACCGGATCGCCTGGGACGGCAAGACGCCACCGGCCGCCGTCGATTTCCACGCCGGTTCCGAGTTCTCCGGCTTCCATAGGGGCTAAACGGTGACTCACGAACGTTCCCGCTCGCGGGGACGGCAGGCTGAGTGCGGCAGCAATTTCGGGCTGAGGATGATAGTGCCCAAAAATGACGATGCCCTCGTTCCTCAGCTGTTCCCGAGCCTCACGCACCCGCTTCGAGGAATCGATTTGCTGGGCAACCGTCTCCACGGCGGAATGTTGCACAAGCTCGCCTTGTAAATGACGGAACAACATGTTGACGGCTTTCTGGCCCGAAGATTGACTTACGGCCAGCATGGCCGTTTCGGGATGTTTAACGAGTACGTTGGCCGGCAGAGCACAACCGTCGAAGACCCACAGAATCTGGTCGATCGCCACCTGGGATAAACGAGGGCGTCCGCGGTCCATCGATGCCACTCCTCGCGAGTCAGGGCCCGGGCGAAGGATCCCAAGGCTGAACCGTGAGGTTTCCTCGTTGGCCCACATCACCAAGTAGGGCACTTCACGTTGTTCGGGAACGGGGCGCTCGAGTGTCCAGCCGTCGAGCCTCTCACTCCATGTACACGCGACGTCGGACCCAGCGACCTGGAGCGAAGTAGTGATGCCGTCGTCGAGATTGAGTACCCGTTGGAGCCAAACCTCGATGAGTGGTCCAATATGAGCTGATTCTGCTTTCGTCAGCTGACTCAAATCCCAGCGCCCCGTCCGCCGACCGTCGTAGGCCTGGTCGAGAGCGTTTCGGATGGCACTCCCGCACCGAGCCCCCTCTGGGTCGGCTGCTTGAATCAACCCCTTTATGAGGTGGATTTCCGGGTCCTGGGCTGGAGTAGGCGGAACACCCGTAGTCCTGCGGGGACGCGACTTCAGCGCGGGTTCGGGGCGTTTGTCCGGGGCCGGGGAAGTGGGACGAGCCCGGCGTGCCCTCCGGAATCCAGCAATGTCTTTCGCACTCCCTTGTTCTTCTGCAGCCCATTGTGGGTCGTTGAAAAGAGCGAATGGGTCATCAAAGACGTTAGCAGTCATCGTCCATCACCTTACATGGATAGGGAGATGCTCATTGTCGAACGGGAAAGATGTCTTCCAGAGGTCGGGGGACCGATGGCGGTGCCCCTTTCTGGACCCCTTTATCAGCGTCCTTGGATATACTCGCCTCCAATACGAAGCCCTCAGCGGTGCCAATCCGGCACGAATGGTCAGTTGGTCCTACTGGCTCTGATTCGATCTTGGGTGCTGCGGCCGGAATATATGGCATCAACGTGAACTTCCCACTGGCTTGAGGGCAACCAAACGTAAGCCCTCCGGCAGCTGTGCAAAAGGTCACGCACCCTTGATCAAGAGCGGCCCCAGTGTCCCCGAGACCCCCCACCTACCGGAGCCTTAGGGGACGAGGCGGGTAGAACCACCAGCGCTCTCCAATTTTCCCTCCGCAGTTCACCCCTGGATGCTCGCCCGAGCATCCATCAGGACTGTGCGGAAGAAACCTGGCACGGACTCATCGCCCACAAGGAGCCTACGATCCAAGTAGATGTTGTTGCGCTCGCAGGAGGTTTCGGAGATGAGGGTGCATGCGTGGCAGGCGGCCAGGTTGAGGCTGTTCATACCTTGCCCCCGGCTCTCGGCGCACACCGGGTTGTTGGAGCACCGGTCTGCGTCCTCGACCGCTCCCAGGAGCAGCCGGGAGAAGTACCGTGCCTCGCCCAGACGGACAAGACCCCCGAGTGTGCCCTGGGCATCCCCGCTGCTGGTGTAGATCAACAAACCGCCTTGGGGGTCAGGGCCGTCGTTCGAGGCGTATATACGTTCGGACAGGGACGACGCGGAGTACCCGCTCTGGAACTCCAATCGCCGCATTAACAGGTGTGCAAGGGTGTGCAGGAGCAGGTAGGCTGTGAAGGAGTGAGGTGGGTTTCGACGGGCAACCTGAACCGCTGGTGTGCACTCGACTGGACAAAAGTCAGTGCTGACCATAAATCGGTGGTACTCACCCTTGCGCCCAGCGCCGCGCACACCGACGCGCTCAAATCGCTTTTGCAGACGCTCATCTCACATGGCGTGGACGAGGAGCTTGCGCAGCGAGCTGTAACTGCTTTCGAACAGGGGGCAACCCTAGATGACGTACTTTAAGCCCACCATCGATCGAGTGCGCATTGAAGCCTTCCGCGGTTTTCGCGATGCCCGTGAATTCGATCTGTCGGCGTCAGCAGTTATTGTCACTGGCCCGAACGGCACAGGAAAGACAAGCTTCTTCGATGCCTTGCAGTGGGTACTGCTCGGCAGAATCGAACGGCTTGAAGCTTTGCGCTCTCGGCGCAACGTGGAACATGTGGTGAATCAATACCGAATAGGGCGCAAGGCCTCGGTCGAGATGGATCTTAATTTACCGGCAGGGCAGGTGAGACTGCGACGAACGGGCGACCAAGGAGGAAGCACTCTTGAGCTCAGTCGATGGGGTGAACCGCCATTGTTTGGTGAGGAAGCAGAAGCAGAGCTCCGGCGCATTCTCTTGCCCAACAGCGAATTGTCCCTCAAATCGGCGTTGACGACTTCTGGGCTGATGCAGCAAGACGTACTCCGAAGCGTTTTGGAAGCCAAACCAAGTGAGCGGTATCGGCAGCTGAGCACAGTGCTCGGGCTCGGCGCGCTAGAGGATTTTGAAGAGGCCACAAGAATTGTCGCGAAGCAAGCGTCAGAGCGTGAGGGACAGGTTCGGAGCGAACAGATAAAATTATCTGTCGCATTGAAGCAAGCTCAGGACCGCCTGGAATCAGCACAAGCACGGTTGGCGAGCCGGCCCCAGATTGAAGCCGTACGCAATGAGGTGCTTGACAAGCTACGAGCCACGCCCCCTGGGATGGTTTTCAGCGACGCTAGCCTCAGCTTGGAATTGCCAGAACATGTTCGTGTCGCGGCGACGGCGTTCGGCCGTGCTATCGACTTAGTAGAGGCCGCTCATGAGCGCGTTGGCCATGCATTTCAATTGCGCGAAGGCTTGGAGGAGGCGCCAGACGCTGGGAGGATTAATGCTCTCCGCGAAGAGGTCGGGCGGGCCAAAGCAGCGAAAGATGCGGCCGAAGCGTTACGAAGCGCGGCGCAGTCTCAGCTGAACACAGCGCGTCTCACGGCTGCCGATGTAGCTAAGTTAGCTGCGCTTGCTATTCCGATGCTGTCGGAGAACTGCCCAGTCTGTCGTCAGCGCATCGACCGAGAGCACGTGGAGCGTGAGTTGATCCAGCGGGCGGGGGCAACTGGAATACTCCTCGAACTGGAAAATGAATTTGTGGAGCGCGCGAACGGCTTTAGTCAGGCTTCGACTGTAGTTTCCGAGGCTTCGGGTGCTCTTGCTGCAGCCGAGCAGCAAGAGGAGCGCTGGCGTTCGTCAAGCGCTGCAGACCGGGCAGCTGCCGCCGCCGTCGAGGCTCTGAACGCGGAAGTTTCTGTTGTGAAATTTGATCAATACACCCCCGACTTTTTTGGCTCGGTCGCCGGTGAAGCAGTGGAGTATTTTCGCGGGTCCCGACGGGTCCTGCATGACCTTTTAGAGACTCTTGACCGGCAAAGCGACCAAAGTGCGATAGAGCGCGCCGCTGCGGAGCGCTCCAGCTTGGATGCAGCTTTTTCCGCGGTCCTTAAGCGAGTCGCTTCGGAAGCTGCCCGCTCGCAAAAGTTGAGGCAACTATCCGACAAGACGCTTGAGGCCCGAGTTGAAGTAACCGAGGACCGCCTGCGGTCCATTCAACCGCTGGTGGCGGACATATTCCGCCGACTCGACCCGCATCCAGCCTTCAAAACTGTCGAATTTGAGCTGAACACGTACTACCGGAGGGGGACAACCAGCCCCCTAGTCATTGACCAGCTGGAAAACATTTCTGCAGAGCCGCTTCTGATCTTTTCTACCTCGCAGGCCAACATTGTCGCCCTGTCCTACTTCATAGCGATGAGCCTGTCGATGGAGGGCACCGGACTGCCATTCTTGATGCTTGATGACCCGGTTCAGTCGATGGATGATGTGAATGTGCTCGGTTTCGCTGACTTGTGTAGGCACCTTCGGGTACGTCGACAGCTTATTGTGTCTACTCATGAGCGGCGGCTCTCCGGCCTGCTCGAGCGGAAGCTTGCGCCGCGAGTCGAAGGATCACGAACGAAAATTATCAAGTTCACAGGATGGGATCGCAGCGGTCCTACGGTTGATGAGCGCGACGTGGATGGACAAATGCTTGAGAACCCAATTCGAGTGCTCGGCCGAGCCAGCTAAGCAGCCAGCTCACGAACCTGGGTTTGGCACCTGTTGACGAACCAATGGCGTCTCGAGCGACGCGTTACTTGTGAGATCCGATGCTTAGCGTACGAAGTACCAACTCCCGGTACACCAACGTGCGTGACGACATCTACCAGCATCAGGTGTGTAACTACGACTGGGGTGATGGATGGATCTTCACCGATCCGCGCATCAATCTGCTCCATGTCGACGACGCCGAGTTCCTGGAGTTGCTCGCCGGAATGTTTCTTTCAACTTCCGGGAGTCCACGGTAGGAGTGAAAGGGTGTATGGCTGCAGTATGGCGTGTCATGTAGCGGGTCGGCAGGGAAGTTAAGGTTCTTCCGAGCATACGCTGTCGAACTGGGAACGTTGTCCTGGATGTCCCTGCACCCACCGGTATTCTGGTCCTGAAGGCTCCGGGGTCTTCCACCAGCTGCTGGGAATACAAGTTCTGAGGAGCTTTTCTGAATCCCGCGTCGTCCTGCTAATCATCATGATGACGCGGGCTTCTTTGGGGCTATCTCGATTCCGCTTGTCAGCGATGGTCGAAAAGTGAGCCATTTCGCGGGCTGAAAAGTGAGCCACTTTGACGCTGGTTATTCTGCCGTATTTTCCGGTCTTGTCGAGGGCAGCGAATCGACCTGGGTGTGTTTGAGGCGGTAGCTGGAGCCTTTGAGGGTGATGACTTCGGCGTGGTGGACGATGCGGTCGATCATGGCCGAGGCGACGACCTGATCGCCGAAGACGTCTCCCCAGCGGGCGAAGGGCAGGTTCGAGGTCAGGATCAGCGAGGCGTGCTCGTAGCGTGATGAGACCAGTTGGAAGAACAGGTTCGCGGCGTCTTGTTCGAAAGGGATGTAGCCGACTTCGTCCACGATGATCAGTCCGTAGCGGCGCAGCTTGACCAGTTCCTGGGGCAGCCGTCCGTTCTGGTGGGCTGCTTGGAGCCGTGCGACCCAGTCGATGGCGGTGGCGAACAGGACCCGGTGACCGAGCTGGGTGGCCCGCAAGCCGAGCCCGGTGGCGAGGTGGGTTTTGCCGGTGCCGGGCGGCCCGAGCAGGACGATGTTGGACGCTTCGGTGAGGAACGCCCCGGTGGCCAGGTGCGCGATGGTGTCGCGTTTGAGGCCGGGCTGGTGATCGAAGTTGAAGTCTTCAAGTGATTTCCGGGCCGGGAACCCTGCGGCCCGGGCCCTGATCTCGGCGCCGGACGCTTCCCTGGCTGCGACTTCCCGGGACAGGACAGCGGCGAGGTACTCCTCATGGGTCCAGCCTCCTTCACGGGCCTGGTCCGCGAGCCGGGTTGCTGCTTCACGGATCCGTGGTGCTTTCATCGCCCGGGAGTAGTATTCGATCTGGCCGATGGTTTCCTTAGCGGCCGGCATCAGGCGACCTGCCCGTCATCGAGGACAACACCGAACGCCCGGTCGTAGTCCGCCAGGTCCCTCAGCCCGGTTGTTTCGCCCACCGGGTGCGGGGTTTGGAAGGCCTTCCGCAGTGCCCGTGCCGCCTCAACGTGGTCCGGGTCGGTGATCGTCAGGCCGGTGCTCCAGGACCGGGGGTGGGTCCCGACCGGTCTGCCGTCCAGGCTGATCGTGACAGTTTCGAGGTCGGCGGTGACATCGACGAACCGGCCGATGGCCTGCGGGTGGACGGAGTAGTCGTTAGATCCCATCCGGACGTAGTAGTCCCTCGGCAGCCGAACCCTTGAGGTGAAGCCGGTAACCGGTGGAACCGGTGGCAGCGCCAGCATGGCCGCTTTGTCCGCAGCGAGCAGGTCCGTCGGGCGTGAGCCAGTCCGCCTGACGAACCGGGCGTTGGCCTTCGGCAGCCACTGGTTGAGCTGGGTGTTGAAGTCCTCCGGTGAGGTGAAGACCCGGCCCGGCAGGAACGACGTTTCCAGGAACTGGTTGGCCCGCTCCACCACGCCCTTGCTCTCCGGATCGTAGGGCTTGACCTGCACGACCCTGGTCGCCAAGACCCCGGCGAATGCCGCGACTCCGGCGGCGTAGCTGTTCCGCCGGCCGATGCCGGTTTCGTTGTCCCAGATCAACCGCCGCGGAACCGCGCCCAGGGACCCGAGTAGCTCCCACATTCCGGCCAGCAGGTCCCCGGTCATGCGGGACGGGATCATCCTGGCCATGATGAACCGTGAATGCGAAGACACCATCACCAGGACCGGCAACACCCTGGCCTTGCCGGCACCGACAGGTATCCGGACCTCCGGGAACCACAGATCACACTGCGCCTGATCCCCGGGATCGTAAGAGATCCGGTCAGCAGGATCAGCCGGGGCATACTCGGGCCGGATCCTGGCAACGTTCTCCCGGAACCAGGCCGGGGACCCCGACCAGCCCACCCGTTCAGCCAACACCGTCGCCGGCATCCGCGGGTTCTCCAGCAGCAGCGCACGAATTGCCGGTTCCACAGCCTTGATCCCGGAGACCTGCGGCAACCGGACGTAAGTTGGCGGACTGTCAGCACTGACTGCCTTCGCAACCGTGTTCCTGGAGATCCCCAACCGCGCCGCTATCGACCTCATCGACTCACCCTCGGCCAGATGCAACCGCCGAATAAGCGCCCAATCCTCCACTGTGATCACCCACCCAATCGTTTGGAACGGGTGGCTCAGTTTTCAACCGTCACAATGGCTCACTTTTCGACCGTCACCGACACCGCTGGGGTGCCGCTGGCCTTAGGGCAGCGAGGCGCGTTGCCTGCGTCGTTTAGTGCGTCCTTGGCGCCAGCCAGGCATAGCCTTATCAAGTCGCTCTGCCTTGTCAGAGTCGAGTTGGCTGGCAGCTAGTTTGGTCCGTTGGTATTGGAGCCAGACGCCGAGGAGTCGTTCTTCTTCGGTGTCGGGGGATTTGTGCCGGGGCCAGTCGTTTCCGGCGGCCCAGTATTCTGTGAGGCTACGCATGCGAGCTTCCCACCGCGCCTCGTCCTTGGTTTGGCGAGTACGTTCCCATCCGGGTACCGCTTGCAAGCCTTCCCGATACTCGGCGGCAAGGGTGCCAGCGTTGTTGTCCTGTCGGCGCTGTCGGAGCCATGCCGCGAGTGCGCGCTCAGTAGGAGCGGCTGATTTCCGTGAAGGAAGTCTCTGCTCTGCTTCGTAAAGAGCGACTACAGCGGCGAGATTAGCCCGTCCGGCTTGGCCAACCCTTCGGGCGGGCTTTTGCGCCGCTTCGTGTTCTTCGAGCAGCCCCGGTTCGGCCACGCGGGCCAACCTTAGGTGGTAGCGAATGGTGGTAACGGGTGTGCGAACCACTTCAGCGATTTTGGTAGACGTTATGCCTCGCCTGTACATCTCTACCCATTCGGCGTAGGGGGCATGGCGGTGAGGTTGGCTCATTTTTATGATCGTGCCATACCCGCGGCTTCCGTCCTGTCTTTTGTCTCCACGGCAGCGGCAGTCAGGCCTTCGGTAGAATGGTTACGGGCTTGTCCACGACCAGCTCCTGCCCCCATCTGGTTGCGGCGTGAAAGCGAAGGACGTAGTTGCCTTCGGAGAGTCCCTCATAGATACTGGCCCAACCCGGTCCGCACACGCCTTGCACTTCCCGTTCTAGGACCCCTTTTTTGATCAAACCAATGGTGATCCAACAGTCGCTTCTGCCCGAGATCTCACCGAATTTGTCGGAAAGTCGCGTTCCGATGGCGAATTTGCAACAAGTGAGCTTCCAAATCGATGGGCCGACTTGACCCACATCATCGAAGTCCAAGTCGAGAACGAGCGGCGTGCTCGCGGACCTAACTTCGGGTACGCGTGGCGCAACAGCAGGACCCTGCTGAGTCTCGTGCTGTATCGGCGCTGTAGGTGTTATCGGGCTGGGTGAGTACGACGAGGTTGGTTCGGCGCTTCCGGTTGTCTCTGACGGGGTCTGACCAGGAGTTTCAAACGAATTAGTCGTACTTATCTTTGGCGCAGGCGCAGCTTCATGGCGTCCAGAAGGCAACTGTGTAAAGGCAACCGCAACTACTATGCCGAGCAAGGCCACCAGCACGCTAACTGCTGCCCAATGGACTGCTGCTCGACTCCAGTTCCTGTTGGGGCTGTTCGACCACTCTTTGTAACGCCGCCACCGGTCCATCCACTAATGTTCATTCACGTCTTTTGCCCGGGACTGTCTGAATAACGGTGTGTGGGATCCGGCCTGATCCGAAAGGAGACGGCCGTGTCAGAGCCCACGACCGAGATGACAGGGGTGATGATCGATCCTGTGACCGGAGAGATCATCGATCAGAAGGAGCTCGCGGAGCGGTTGCTCGCGCAGGCAAAGGAACAGGGCGTGAGCTTGGTAGGCCCCGGTGGGCTGCTGAACCAGCTCACGAGGAATGTGCTGGAGACCGCGCTGGAAGCGGAGCTGACCGAGCACCTCGGCCACGAGCATGGCCAGACACCGATCGCAGCCAACATGCGCAACGGCACCAGGACAAAAACCGTGCTGACCGAGATCGGTCCGGTCGAAATTGAGGTGCCCCGGGATCGGGACGGCTCGTTCGAGCCGGTGATCGTGCCCAAGCGGAAACGGCGGCTGGACGGGATCGATCAGATCGTGCTCTCGCTGTCTGCCCGGGGGCTGACCACCGGGGAAATCGCCGCGCACTTCGAGGAGGTCTACGGGGCCAAGGTCTCTAAAGACACCATCAGCCGCATCACGGAGAAAGTCACCGGGGAACTGGCCGAATGGTCGGCCCGTCCTTTGGATCCGGTCTATCCGGTGCTGTTCGTTGACGCGGTCGTGGTCAAGGTCCGTGACGGGCAGGTGCGCAACACCCCGTTCTACGTCGTCATGGGAGTCACCACAAGCGGGGAGCGGGAGATTCTGGGCATCTGGGTCGGCGACGGTGGCGAGGGTGCACGTTTCTGGCTGCAAGTATTCTCCGAGCTGAAGAACCGGGGCGTAGAGGATGTGCTGATCGCCGTCTGCGACGGGCTCAAGGGCCTGCCCGAGGCAATCACCACCACGTGGGAGCGAACAGTCGTGCAGCAGTGCATCGTGCACCTGATTCGCAACAGCTTCCGCTACGCCGGACGCCAGCACCGCGACGGCATCGTCAAGGCGCTCAAGCCTGTCTACACGGCCCCGTCCGAGCATGCGGCGAAGGACCGGTTCGCCGAGTTCACGGCCGAATGGGGCCAGCGATATCCGGCCATCGTGCGGCTTTGGGAATCCTCCTGGGCCGAGTTCGTGCCGTTCCTGGAGTACGACGTGGAGATCCGCCGGGTGATCTGCACGACGAACGCGATCGAGTCGATCAACGCGCGCTACCGAAGGGCAGTAAGGGCCCGCGGGCACTTTCCAAACGAGACCGCGGCCCTGAAATGCCTATACCTCGTCACCAGATCTCTTGATCCCACCGGCGGCGGTCGGGCACGCTGGGTGATGAGGTGGAAGCCTGCACTGAACGCGTTCGCGATCACCTTCGCTGGCCGGTTCGAAAGAACCACTCAATAATGAAAACCAGCCGGACTCCACACACCGTTTATCGGACAGTCCCTTTTGCCCTGGCAACAGGGCTGCGGCGTTTCGTTATTGTGTCATGTGCGCTCGACCTGCTCGACTTACCTTTGGCGCGTTCGAGCGCCACCTCTTATCAGTTGAACGTCCCGCGTTGGATGTCCGGTTAGGGTGGTGCGGTGACTGTTGATGATCGTGCGCCTAAGCGCCCGAGGTTCTTAACGATTGAGCAGGTAGCTGAGGAGCTGGCCGTTGGTGCGCCGACCGTCCGCCAGTTGTTAAAGACGGGGGAGTTGCGGGGGTTGCAGATCGGTGGCCGGGGGCTGTGGCGTGTAGCTGCCAAGGATCTTGAGGACTACATCGACCAGGCCTATCGGGTTACTGCTGAACGGATAGCAGCCGGCGAAGTGGCTGATGAGGAATCTGCGTAGCTAGGTAGTCTGCTTTCCACTAATGCCTCCGATTCGGGTAATGCCTACTCGGGCGCGGCAGTGCGCGGCGATCTTGACTGGTACTGCCGGCGAGGCGAGGACCTCTAGGAGACCGGGGCGCTCATCCCCAGCCTCCGCCGGCAAACAAAACTTGCAGCGCGTCCAAGGATGGATGCGATGAAGGATTGGGTTCATCCGGCAGTGAGACGGGGCACCGTTCTATTCACCACGCAAGCCATCGGATTTACGGCTGGTGTTGCCTACATCATTTTTCTTGCCCTACAAAAGCCTACGGTGGAGTGTTGGTGGTGGGCGGGCCTATGGGGTCCCCACACCTTGGCACAGTTGATACCCCCGGCTTTGACCTTGGGTCCCCACTTGGCTCGTTCGCGTTGGTGGGCTGAGCCGTAGCCTCGTGCTGTTGTGGAGTCCATCATTGGCCACCCTGCGATGAATGGGTAGAGCCCGCCACGTGGTACGTGGCGGGCTCTACTTGTAAGGTCTCGGAGCTTGATGCTCGAAGGGGTCACCTATCTACGGTGATGGTGACTACGCCTTAGAGCTTCGATGTCTTGACGTAGGTCCTCAATGACACTGTTGCGAATTTCCTCGAACTCCAGGTGAACATCGTCGTCCAATATGGATCCGGCACCCGACTGGATTTCGATGTCCGAGGCCGACGCGATGTCTTCACGTCGGGTCTCACCAATAACGAACTCTCTTCGACCATGAGAACGTGTTCCTGAGTGTTTGTGAGTCATGCTCATTCAGATCCTCCTTCCGTCTTGTTCACAGTAATGGTATCCCCTGACCTTTTCCTGTAGCCACGGAAAATCTTGATGGAGTATATAGCCATCCATGCCGTGGCGAGGTAGACGAGACTCCACGCAATGTTCCAAACGACGGGTGCAACAGGCACGGCAGCAAGCACCGCCATCGTGACTAGAATTCCGGCGCAGGAAAGCACGATGCGGCGAAGCGGCGCCAGTAGCCGCGTGACCAGTGTGTGCTCGGGTTTGCGGCTCATCCAAGACAAAAGGAGAGCTGGGGCGATCAGGATGATAGAGGCCGCAGGAGACGGAATGATCGCTTCCGGGCGGAGCAACTGCTTGTCGAAGCAACGCGCAGCTACAGTGGCAACGACAAGGCTGGCTGTGATGATGGCTGCCCACTTCGCAAATCTGTATATTCCTTCCCGTGATGGGACGGTGTACGCCCAGACCTCACCGTCATAGTCTGACCGCTTGGGGTTTAGTACTGCATGGGCGACTCGGCTGGCGGCCGGGAGGTCTATGCTTTTTTCCTGTTGCAGGACCATCTTGGTGTCGAATGCCATGAAGCTAAAAGACTCAATACAGAGGCCGCTTGGGACTTCAAGTTCCATGTGTTGGCTTTCAGCAAAACCAAAGTCAGGGAGCTTGTAATTGAACCGGATTTGAGTCTCTCTCTCCCTCGTATCAATCTCAGGCATGTCCTGGTCCAAGGAGTATTTCAACGTCGTGCGTGTACCGACGAAGTTGCTGTCGATCTCGACAAGAAATATGTAGTGGCGAACGAGCCGTCTTGCGAGGGCATCCACGATGATAAGGCGACGTATGTCACGTTCTGAAAAATTCTTGGTATCAAGAGCCTCGTACTTCCACGCTGTGTAAGCCGCATGGGCTGCGTGGGCGTCGGACGGTTCAGTTTCCACGATGTTTTCAAGTACCCGAATCTCGTCATCAGCACTGGCCGATTCTTTTCGAGGGAGGCTCTTTACCGCAGTCCGAAGCATGTTCAAGGCCAGGGTGGAGTTTTGGCGCCTTCCCAATACTGCCAGCCCCTTGGAATCCTGCTTGGCATCTAACCTCTGTATGGCACCCTTGCGCATCATCCCCAGCGGGACGACGATCCTGTTTTCTGAAGCGGCCTCAATTTTGTACGCTTCCGGCATCGTGATGTCAACGGAAACGAAGCGCCGGGTGCTTCCTTCCAAATCGAGCCGCAGGGCGTCCACGCGACGATGCACCCATGTACGGGAATTTATTAAAAGGAGCAGTAAGTTAAGGGCGGCCAACTCGTCGAGCTCAGAAGACTTTCCCCAGCGTCCTAAACGCTGATTGACACGTGACATACGCACGTTGCCAGCGCCATGAGATTGTCCGCCCTTAACCCGCAGCGCCCGGCTAAATGGAACAAGAAGATCGCGATACCCCATGGAATAGGGTTCCATACGAAATGGTTGATTGGGAATGACATATGCGTGTCGCGTAGAAACCAAAAGCCCCGGAGTGGGGGTGTACTGGCCCCCACTTTTGAAAGCGGTAGCGGCACCATTCCTCCGATGGCCTCAGCACCTCCGAGTTTTATTACCAGTGACGTCGCGGTTGTTATTGCTTCGAATAAAAACCCTGTACGCAGTGCAGTCGTGCGAGAATCCCTCGCCTCCAGGGTGCGTGAGCATCGAGACTTTCCCGTGGCTTAACCACCGAGCGCGGCCACCTCAACCTGGACCCCCGCGTCCCGGAACTTTTGCACCTGCTCCGGCTCGGCGCCGTCGTCCGTCACTAAAGTCCAGGGAAGAGCGAGCCGCGCCCACGCGTGGAACGGCCGGAGCCCGAGCTTAGAGGAATCAGCCAGGACATAGACCTCCCGGCCACGCCGGGCCATGAGCTCCTTGAGCCGGGTCTGGGCGTGGTCGGCTTCGCAGATGCCGTCCTCGGCGGTGACGGCGTCGGCACCTAGGAACACCCGGTCAAAGCTCATCCGCTCCAGCGCGGCCTCGGCCAGCGGTCCCACAAAACTCTGCGACAGGCTCCGCAGTCGGCCGCCCAGGCAGTCCACCTCGATGCCCTCGGAGTCGGCCAGTTCCTGCATGGTGTTGATGCCCGGCGTGGTCACGGACAGCTTCTCGAAGCCGCGCAGTTCGTGGGCCAGGGCACCCACAGTGGAGCCGGCGTCGAGCAGGATGTTCTCCCCGGGCCGGATCACGGACGCCGCCCAGCGGGCGATGGCGTGCTTCTGCTCGAACGCCTCGCCGGTGCGCTGGCGCAGCGACGCCTCCGGGTGCGCGCCCAGAGCCATGGCCCCGCCGTACGTGCGGGCCAGCCGGCCCTGCCCGTTCAGCAGCGCCAGGTCGCGGCGGATGGTGGAGGCCGTCACCTCGAACCGGGCGGAGAGTTCCTCCACGGAGGCGAGGCCGGTGGTCACGGCAAGGTGGTAGATCTCCTCGCGCCGCGCGTTTGCGCTGAGCATTCCCGGTCTCCTTCCCGTGGCAGTGGTAACCATGCTAGTTCCGGCCCCCGCCCAGTCCCCGCAGCAACGCCTACACGGCCACGGCCGGCCGGGTGGCCATCTCCGCCGCCTGGTGCAGCGCCTCCACCATGGACCGCGAATCGGCGATCGCCTTGCCGGCGATGTCGAACGCGGTGCCGTGGTCCACGGACGTGCGGATCACCGGCAGGCCCACCGTGATGTTCACGCCGGCCTCGATGCCCAGCACCTTCACCGGCCCGTGCCCCTGGTCGTGGTACATGGCCACCACCAGATCGTAATCGCCCCGGCCGGCCAGGAAAAACAGCGTGTCCGCCGGCAGCGGGCCCACCGCGTTGATCCCGGCAGCCTGCGCGGCCTTCACGCCGGGTTCGATCTTCTCCGCTTCCTCGCCCTGGCCGAACAGGCCGTTCTCGCCGGCATGCGGGTTGATAGCGCAGACACCGATCTTCGGGTTCGGGATGCCCGCCCGGACCAGCGCCTCGTGGCCGCGGCGGATGGTGCGCTCCACCAGGTCCGGGTTGATCTTGCGGATGGCATCCATCAGCCCGATGTGCGTGGTCACGTGGATCACCCGGATCTTGGGCGTGGAAAGCATCATGGACACTTCCTCCGTGCCCGTCAGGTGTGCCAGCAGCTCGGTGTGCCCGGGAAAGATGTGCCCGGCGGCATGCAGCGCCTCCTTGTTTAGTGGCGCGGTGCAGATGGCCTGCACCTTTCCGGCCATCGCCAGCTCACTGGCCACCCGGATGTACTCGTACGCGGCATGCCCGGCCACGGGGGAGAGCTGGCCCCACGGCAGGTCCTCCGGCAGCAGCGCCAGGTCGATCACGTTCACCCGGCCCGGCGTGAACACCGCATCCTCCACGTCTTCGATGCTCTGGATGTCCGCGTGGATGCCCAGGACGTCCGCGGCCTGGCGCAGGCGCAGCGCGTCGCCGATCACCACGGGCCGGCACTCGGCCAGGATGCCCTGGTCCAGGACTGCAGGCACAATGACTTCCGGTCCAATGCCGGCGCCGTCACCCATAGTGACGGCGATGTAAGAAGTGCTCATAGTGAGACCTTTCCAGAGTTGGCGGCTTCTAGGGCCTGCATGGTTGAAAGAATTTTCGTAAGGCTGTGACGGTCACCGAAACTGCCAGGGCGCGTGGCCACCAAGCGTCCACCGTCGGTAACGCTGACGACGGCGCCGGGATGGGCCTGGGACATGGGGTGCAGTGTGCGGATTCCCAGGGCGTCCAAAACTGCCCGAGCTGTTTCCCCGCCGCTGAGCACAAGGTGCCGGCCTGCCTGGGTCCGCCGGGCCAGCTCAGCCAGTGATCGAACGATCTCTCCGGAGCGCGATGGGTCGACGTGACCTTCCACCACAACGGCGGTGGTCCCGTCAGCCCCCGGGTCAAAGGCCGGGATGTTTTCGGGATGGACGCGGTGGACCGTCACTCCCATCAGCTCCAGCTCAGCCAGCTGGGCCTTCGCCGACGGGCTGGCGGTCCCCAGGATGAACATCACAGGGGACTGCTTGATCTGCGCAGGTGCTGTTTGGGGAACGTCCGACGGCGTGGGGCGGCTTCGTCGCATTGCTGCGGCCAGTCCCGAGGCACCTGCGAGGACGATGCCCTGGCCAAGCGCCGCCGTCGCAATGAGGTCCAGGTCATCTTGTGTTGCGGCGTCGCACACGGCGAGGCGGCCCTCGGCGGCGAGGCCGGCAAGGACATCCGCCAGATCTCTTCCACGCACCGTGGGCAGGGGTACGACGGCGGGTGACGCGTTGGCCAGGTGGCCGGCCATTGAGCGGCCCGGGCCCGTGGGCTCCGCCTGCCACAGGGCAGTCTGATGCAGCGGGGTGCCGTCAATTTCCAGGACGCCGTTGCGGACGGTGCGGCCAAGGTGGGGGAGCGCGGGGCAGAAAGCCACCGGGCCAGCTTCCATTGCTGCCGCGAGCTCGGCCTCCACGTTCCCCCGCAGGAGGGAATCGAACTTGAGGAACACGTCGCGTCCGGCAGGCCGTTCAGCCAGCAGCACACGCATCCGGGCTGCAGCCTCAGGTGCAGTGAGATGCCGGTTTCCGGAATCCACCACGAAGATATCGGCCGGGCCCGGAAGGGCAGTCAACGCTCCACCGTGCAGGGAACCAGCGGAGAGCAGCTCCAGCAATACCGGAGCGCCGGCCTGCGCGTTCTGCGCAACATCATCGCCCAACACTGCCAGGACGGCAGCTGCTTCCGCCGCTCCGGACAGATCGTCGGCGATGACATACGTGGACAAAAGGGACTCCTAGGACTTCGGTTGCATAAATCACGCTATAGAACTTGCGCGAATCGCGCAAGTGTGGAAATGTGAGCGGCGCTACAGGTCTACTGGCTCACCGCAGTCGTTCAGATTTGGGCTTCCAAGCTGTTCCACATCCATAGTCGAAGGAGACTGCTGTGACCACGCAACTGACAACAGCGGAACAAGACCCCGCCAAGCTGGCGGACCCCTACAAGCTCCGTCCCGAGGACGCGGTGGCCGCACCCACAACGTTCCGCGGACGCTTCCGCTACCTTGGCCCTGGCCTGATCCTGTCCGCCGCTGTTGTCGGTTCCGGCGAGCTCATCACCACCACCGCGCTGGGAGCCCAGGCAGGGTTCGTCCTTCTCTGGCTGGTCATCGTCTCAACGGCGGTTAAGGTGTGGGTTCAGATGGAACTCGCGCAGTGGTCGATCCTCACCGGCAAGACCGCCCTTGAAGGCTACAGCCAGGTAGGCCCCAAGACCCGTCGGGGCAGCTGGATAAACTTCCTCTGGATCCTGATGGACTTCGCCAAGATCCTGCAGCGTGGCGGCATCATCGGCGGCGCCGTGGCCTGTATTTCCATCATGTTCCCCGTGATGAGCGGTCCGCTGGAGACGCCGTCCCTGACTTTCTGGACCGTCATCGTCATGGCCTCCGTTATCGCCATGATGGTCAGCGGCAAGTACTCCGTGGTTGAACGTGCAGCCTTCGTCTCCGTCGTCGTCTTCACCATCGTCACGGTGGCGCTGGCGCTTGGCCTGCCGCTCACCGACTTCGGCTACGACGGCGGCGACCTCGCCACCGGCCTGAGCTTTGCCCTGCCCGCCGGAGCCATCGGGTTCGCCATCGCCATGTTCGGCCTGACCGGCGTCGGCTCCGACGAGATGACCACCTACACCTACTGGTGCCTCGAAAAGGGCTACGCCCGCTGGACCGGGCCCCAGGACGGCACCGCCGAACGCGCGGAACGCGCAGAGGGCTGGATCAAGGTCATGCGCCTCGATGCCCTGGTCTCCTGGGTCATCTGCACCCTCTGCACGCTGTCCTTCTACATCATCGGCGCCGCCGTCCTGCACCCCCAGAACCTCGTCCCCAAGGGCAACGAAATGATCGTCACCCTTTCCCGCATGTATACGGACACCATGGGCGGCTGGGCCCACTGGGTGTTCCTGATTGGCGCCTTCGCCGTCCTCTACTCCACGCTGGTTGCCTCGACCGCGTCGGTGCCGCGCCTCTGGACCAACACCCTGGGCATCCTGGGCGTCTTCGATTGGAAGGACGTAGCCAAGCGCAAGCGCATCATCTCCGTCCTCACCGTGGTCATGCCCATCATCTGGGCCGCCAGTTTCCTGGCCATCAAGTCCCCGGTCATCATGGTGCAGATCGGCGGTGTTGCCTCCGGCATCTTCCTGGTGGCCGTGGTCATCGCGGTCTGGCACCTGCGCCGGCAGGTGGACCGCCGCTTCCGGGCCAGCAACTTCTGGACTGTAGCGTTGGTTTTCAGCAGCCTCTCGGTCCTCTTCATCGGCGTCTACTCCATCCTCACCGTCTTCGGCGTGGAAATCGGATAGTCACCACCCACCAGAGTTTGGAGTTCGTCTTCCGTGGAAATCCTCATCACCACCCCCAGCTTCGGCCAGCAGTCCAGGGCACCTTGGCAGGCCCTGGAGGATCACGGCTTCTCCGTGCGCCGTCCGGTTAAGCCGCACCCGCTCTCCGCAGCCGACCTCGCGGAGGAGATCGGGAACGCTGATGCCCTCATCGTGGGCCTAGACGCCGTGGACGCGTCCGTCTTCGCGGCGGCACCCAACCTGAGGGTTGTTGCCAAGCATGGTGTGGGGGTGGACAACATCGACTGTGCCGCTGCTGCCGCGGCCGGCGTCCGGGTGGTGAACGCGCCGGGCTCCAACTCCGGTGCCGTCGCCGACCTGACGTTTGGCCTGATGCTCGCCCTGGCCCGCCAGATCATCCCGGCCCACCTCTCCACCCAGGCCGGGGGCTGGAACCGTTTCACCGGCGTCGAACTGACCGGCCGCACCCTTGGCCTGGTGGGCTTTGGCCGGATCGGTCAGGCGGTGGCCCGCAGGGCACGCGCCTTTGATATGAAGGTGGTGGCCTACGATCCCTACCTGCCCGCTGAGGTCTTTCCCTCGCTGGATACAGTCCAGACGAGCCTGGAGAACTGCATCGCCTCAGCAGATTTCCTCAGCCTGCACATGCCCGGAACCCCAGGTGATCCGCCGCTGCTGGACGCCGCCGCGCTCTCCACCATGAAGCAGGGCGCCTTCCTCATCAATGCGGCCCGCGGGGGACTGGTCGACGAGGATGCGCTCGCCGAACGCCTTCACGCAGGCCAACTCGGCGGCGCGGCACTGGACGCCTTCAGCGTGGAGCCGCTCTTGCAGGGCAGCGCCATCCGGACCGCACCGAACGTCATCCTCACCCCCCACATCGGCGCCTTCACGGACCAGGCAAACGCCACCATGGGCGTCATGGTGGTGGAGGACGTGGCGCGGGTGCTCCGCAACGAAGAACCCGCTAATTCCGTTGCCTGACCGGCGCGGCCACAACCTATTGAGCAAGGGCCGAGCAACGGCGCCCATACTGATGGAGGAATAACACTGATGCAGGGAACAAACGTGACGGGCCTGGATCTTCCCGTTTCACAACTAGCGCTGGGAACCATGACGTTCGGCGATACCGCCTCCGAAGAGGTGGCTGCGGACATGCTGGCAGCAGCGCTCGACGCCGGCATCACCGTGGTGGATACTGCCAACGGATACGCCGGGGGAGCCAGCGAGGAAATCCTTGCCAAGCTCCTGCCGGGACACCGCGGCAACGTCATTCTCGCCTCCAAAGCCGGGATGCCGCACCCCGACGCCGGCGACAACTCACCGCTGTCCGCCGACGGGCTCCGCCGCTCGGTTGAAGGCAGCCTGCGCCGCCTGGCGACAGACCGGCTGGACCTCTTCTACCTCCACCAGCCGGACCGGAAGGCGCCGCTCACGGAGACGCTCGACGCCGTCGGGCAGCTCATCAGCGACGGCAAGGTCCGCGCCTGGGGCGTGTCCAACTACGCCGCGTGGCAGATCAGTGAGCTGAACGCGGCGGCAGACGCCGCCGTCGTACCCCGCCCGGTGGTGGCCCAGCAGCTGTACAACCTGCTGGCCACACGGATCGAGGACGAGTACATGGAATTCGCCCAGCACACCGGGCTGCTGACCATGGTCTACAACCCCCTGGGCGGTGGCCTGCTGACCGGGAAGCACTCCTTTACCGAGTCGCCCACGGAAGGCCGGTTCGGCAACTCCCGGCTCGCCGAGATGTACAAGCAGCGCTATTGGGACCCCCGGCTTTTCGAGGCCGTCCGGCAGCTCGCCGAGATCGCAAGCGGTGCCGAACTGCCGCTGCCGGAACTGTCCTTCCGCTGGCTGCTGAGCAAGCCGGGCGTCGGGTCCATCCTGCTGGGCGGTTCCAAAGTCGAGCAGCTGCAGGCCAACATCGCCGCCGCTGCCAAGGGCCCGCTGCCCGAGGACGTCGTGGCGGCGTGCGACGCGGTGGCTGCCGTAACCCGAGGCCCGATGCCCAACTACAACCGCTAGCCTCACCGAATAAGACCAACTGATCAGCGGGATTGTCCTCCCGCCTTGCCTGAACTGAAGAGGAATATTCCATGAGTGCCGCATCGTTTGCCGCAAAAGCCCGAGCCAATGAGCCCGTCGTCGGATACTGGGTGGTCCTTGACTCGCCGGTGTCCACCGAGCGCGTGGCGCGGCTGGGCTATGACTACGTGGCGCTGGATGCGCAGCACGGCCTCATGGGGTATTCCGGCTGGCTGCACGGACTGATGGCGATCGACGCCGCAGGGGCTGCTGGCATTGTCCGCGTCCCGTCAAACAATGCTGCGTTCATCGGGCAGGCGCTGGATGCGGGCGCGGCGGGGGTCATTGTGCCGCTGGTCAACAACGCCGAGGAGGCAGCCGCCGCTGTCCAGGCTGTTCGGTACCCTCCCCACGGCATGCGGTCCTACGGTCCCATGCGATCCGCACTTCGCATTGGCCCTAAGCCTGCCGAAGCGGACGCCACCGTGCTGTGCCTTGCCATGATCGAGACGCCCGAAGGTTTGGCCAACGTCAAGGAGATCTGTGCCGTGCCCGGGATCGACGGCGTATACATCGGGCCGTCCGATCTGTGCCTGGCCGTGGGCGGCAAGTTCCCGAATGACCCCGACGTGGCCGAGGAGTTCAACGCCGCGCTGGTCACTATCCGGGAGGCTGCCCAGGACGCGGGAGTCATTGCTGCGATCCATACGGCGAGCGGTGAGATTGCGGCCCAGCGCATCGCCGAGGGGTTCACGTTTGTCACGGTGGCCTCCGACCTCACGCACCTGGAAATCGCTGCCGCGAACCACCTGTCCACCGCCCGCGGCGAGTAACCCCCGACGCTCTATCATTCGCTGCGGCTTTTCCCGTGACGCTCTCGCAGCCTCTCTGGGCCGTACTTGTTGATTAGGCGCAGGTCACTAACAGGTGCAAGGGTGGACGCGTGAATGCCGACATCAACTTCTATTTCGACCCGGTCTGCCCTTTCGCCTGGATGACAAGCAAGTGGGTGCGGCAGGTGCAGGCCCAGCGCGAGTACACCGTGGACTGGCGGTTCATTTCGTTGCGTCTGATCAACGCCGAGGTTGACTATGACGCGCATTTTCCGCCTGAGTACGAGGCCGGACACACGGCCGGGCTCCGGCTTCTGCGGGTGGCGGCCCGGGCACGTGCGGAGCATGGCCGCGAGTCGATCGCCCGGCTGTACGAGGCGTTCGGGACCCACATCTTCGAAGCTGCCCCGGACACGGCCAGCAGCGAGGGCGAAGTGCGTGAGCGGCGGGGAACGCGGGGGTTTGTGGAGCCGATCCTCACCCAGGCCGGCTTGCCCCTGGCGCTCGCGGACGCACTCGACGACGACTCCTGGGACCGCGAGATCCGGCAGGAAACGGATGAGGCGCTGGGGCTAACAGGCAAGGATGTGGGCACGCCCATCATCCACTTTGAGCCGCCCGCCGGAGTTGCCTTCTTCGGGCCGGTCATCAGCCGGCTGCCGGACGACCAGTCGGCCGCCGAGCTGTGGGACCACGTGGTGGGGCTGGCACGGTTCCCCGGTTTCGCGGAGCTCAAGCGAAGCCTACGGGAGCAGCCGCAGCTTCCTGCCTTCGGCGTCGACGCAGACACCGTCGGCCAGCAGGAGGACTGGCACGGCGGCAGCCGGCGTCAGAAGAAATGAGCCTCAGTAAGGATGGATACATGAACCAGAGCAGCGTCCGCCAATACCAGGAGTCCATCACGGTCCAGGCATCAGCCGAGACGCTCTACGACTTGGTCTCCGACATCACCCGCACCGGTGAGTGGAGCCCGATCTGCACGCGGTGCTGGTGGGACGACGAGGACAGCGCCGGCCAACCCGGTGCCTGGTTCACCGGGCGCAATGAGCTGCCCCAGCGGACCTGGGAGACCCGGTCCCAGGTGGTGGCTGCCGAGCGCGGCCGCGAGTTCGCCTGGGTGGTGGGCGGCAAATTTGTCCGCTGGGGCTTCACCCTGGCCCCGGCAGACGGCGGGACCACGCTCACCGAGTCGTGGGAATTCCTGCCGGACGGAATAGCCATGTTCGAGGAGAAGTTCGGCGAAGGGGCAACAACCCAGATCGCCGACCGCACCCAGCAGGCGCTTGACGGCATTCCGAAAACGCTCGCCGCGATCAAACGAATCGCCGAATCCATCGATGCACATGAGCAGGCCCCGTCCTAAGACGGGAACCGCTGCATCATCGAGAGACGCCCGGCAGGGGCCCGATGGCCTTACCCCTGTCCATTGCCGGTACGGGAACGCCATGCGTCGAGCTGCTCGATGGTTTCGGGATGCTGATAGGCAATCTTCTGCCCGCCGTCCAGCAAGATGGTGTTGCTGTGGGTCCTGATGCCCTCCGGGATCTGCCGCCCGGCGCCGCTGGAGCGCACGAAGTTGTCCTTGGCGCCCACAAAACTGTTCCGGGCGATCTCAATGTCGCAGGGCAGCTCCACGTCATAGGTCAGCAGGTGCGTGCCCATGCCGGCCTGGTCCGGCCGGATATTGGCAGCCCAGGAGAAGCCGGCATCGCGGCAGTTGTTGTCCGTAAACGAGCACCGGATGTGTCCCGTACCTGCAGCCGGTGTTCCCCGGGACCAGACCTCCAGGCTCTGGTTGCAGTTCTCAATGGTGTTGCCCACGAACCTGCAGTCCGTCCACGCAACGTTGGATCCCTCGGCACTGCCCTGCATGGTGGTGCCCGTGTCATACGTCTGCCGGATCGTGTTGCCCTGGACCAGCACGTTCGCGCAGCCAATCCAGATTTCCACGCCGTTCCCGTACCGGGTGGTCTTTGATACCCGCGAACCGCCGATTTCCTCGATCAGGCAGTCCGTGATCTGCGCATTCTGGGTCCCGTAAATTCCTACGCCGTGGGCACCGTGGCCAAGGATGTGCAGGTCCGAGGCGTTGGTGTTGGAGGCGGGACGGAAACCCTGCTGCTTCACGGCTATCTCCACCCCGGCACCCGGGGATGCGCCCAGCCTCACGTACACGTGGGTATCGTCGCTGTAAAAATCCCAGTCCTGCGCCAGGTCAGCCAGGTTCCACCGCTTCCAGCCGTGCATGGTGCCGCCGGCCTTCAGGAATCCGACGTCGGTTGAGGTTCCGGCCGTGTTGCCGGTGAACTCCCCGGATCCGGCCGTCAGGTCCAGCTTCCAGACGTTGGGGCTGTGCAGCGCCCAGGCGTCCGTGCTCACCTTGTAGCCGTTGATCTGCGGCAGCGCTCCACTGCCGTAGGAGCCGAGGGTAAAAGCACCCGTTGTCCCTTTCAGTACGGGAACCTTAAGGGAGCCCCAAAACACGTCGCCGCGCCGCAACAAGACTGCGTCGCCGCGCCCCACTTCGCCGGTGTCAAGCGCCGCCCGGACCCTTCCAAGCGTCTGCCAAGGTGCTGCCTTGGTGCCCGGGTTGGCATCGTCCCCGCCGCTGCTGATGAAGCGGGTGTTCGCGTAGGCAGGGGAGGGAACAACCGCCGCGGCCGGGGGAGTAAGCGCGCTGGGCACCCCGGCCGTTACTGCCGCAGCCCCAATCCACTCCAAGAACCGCCGGCGCCCCAGCATCATGATGTCTCACCGGCCAGGGACTCGGCACGGCGGCAGCTGAAAGGGCGGGGGAGGGGTTTTGAAAAAGGCACCAAAAGATTTTACAGGTCCTGGACTGCATTGGCTGAATGGCCGCTACCCGCGCGTTAACGGAGGGTAATGCCACCCTGGTATTTGGCACACGTACATGTGACTGCGTTCGAGGCGCACTCATCCCTAAAAGTAGGCGTGACCCGTTGACAGGCAAAGTTGCGCAGGACTGGCAGGTGATACCGATCCGGGGGAGTGTCCACTGCGAAACGCCCGACGCCTCGCCTCGGCGCATGTCTTGGACAAGCAATAAATACCGGACAGTCCGGTCATGGTCTTCGTACACTGGGGTTCATGGTCTCCCGTATCAGCGAACTGGTCATCAACTGTGCCGATCCGGAACTCCTGGCAGGGTTCTGGAGCCAGGTGCTCGGATATGTCGAGCTCGACCGGGAGGACGGTGCCATCGAGATCGGCCCGCCGGACGCCGGGTTCGGCGGCCTGCAGCCCACCATCATCCTGAGCCCGAGCAGCAACCCGCGGACCGGACGCCTCCCCCTGCACATTGACGTCAACCCGGTGGACCGGGACCAGGACGCCGAGCTGGAACGCCTGCTTGCCCTGGGGGCCCGCCCCGCCGACGTCGGGCAGACCGGCAGCGAGCAGTGGCACGTCCTGGCCGACCCTGAGGGCAACGAGTTCTGCCTCCTGCGCAAGCGGCTTGACCCCTGACAGGCTACGGAAGCGGCTGCCTCTCGCCGGCGGCAACCGCACCATCAACGGGGACGTAGCTCCGCCGTCGCCGCTCCAGCCGCAGCTGTTGGGCCGGTCAAGGGATCACGCTCCCTTGACAGCCCATCCAGGCCTAAGGAACATCAGAGGTGCCGGTGCGCCTGGTTGTCCCTCGCGGGATGACCTGCGGGCCGGCTTCCTGGAGGGTTATCGGATGCAGCCAGCACTCCCGCGGCACAGATCCCTCCGGAGCGTGGCCGCAGCCGCTGCAACCCTCCTGGCCGTCTCTGTTGCGGGTTGCACTTTCACCCCGCAACCTACTCCGCAGCCGCCGGACCAGCCGTCCCCAACTGTTTCGTCCCCGGCAGCCACCCCTACGGCAGCCCTGCCACCGCCGCATGGCAAGCCTGTCTTTCCCCTCCGTGATGTCCAGATCGCTGCAGTGGGCGACATGAACGGCGTGCGGACCTATGCTCCTGAGAGCCCGTCCGGCCGGAACGCTGCGGCGATCACGCGGCTGGTGCAAAACAACGAGATCGACGCGTTCCTGGGGATCGGAGATTTCCAGTACGACGCCGCGTACTGCGAGGACTATGTGAAGTACTGGACGAGGCTCTGGGCCGGCACTTTGCCCAAGCTGTACTGGATATCGGCCCCCAACCATGACTGGAAGCCCGGCCGCAATGAGGACCTCGACGATTTCATGAACGGCCAGTGCCCGGGGTCCTCCGCCAAGGCTGCAATCAACCATGAACGCGGGTTCATCGAAAACGGGCAGCCCTACTCGAGGGACTTTGGGAACTGGCATTTCGCGTTCCTGTCCTCCGCGCACTGGCGGTACAACCCGGCGCGGGCCCAGGCGCTGACCACCTGGCTGGACCGGGACCTTGCTGCCGCCAAGGCTGCTGGCAAGCACCTGGCGGTGGTGCATCACGAGCCCTACTTCACGTCCAGCACGGAAACGCATGAGCGGAACATGGACCACAAACCGTGGATCGACGTGATGTGGAAGCACGGTGTCCGCCTGACCCTGTCCGGGTCGCAGCACAACTACGAACGTTCCTGCCCGGTGAACAACGCTGACCAGTGCGTCAGCGACGGGATGACGTCGTTCCAGGTTTCCACGGGAGGCGTCGGCCTCCGCCCCTTCACCAGCAGCCCGCCGTACATCGTCAAGCGCTTCAGCGACACCCACGGGTTCCTCCGACTGACTCTGCGGGTGGACGGGTCCTTCGACTGGAACTTCGTGCCGACGTCGGGAGCCAGCACGGACGCGGGAACGCGCTCCGCAGCGCAGTAATACAGAGAGTACGACGGCGGTGCTGCCGCCGGCTTCGTGCGGGCGGTGACTTTGTGCGGGCGGTGACGCCAGTCCTGCCGGCATGGGACACTTCGGCCATGGGCATCGAACAGTGGTGGACGAAACTGCAGCCATCGACGCGGCAGTGGCTGATCAACAACAACGGCGATCAGGTTCCGGCGGCAATAGTGGCCGAGATTGCGGAGGCAGGCGGACCGGCCAGCGACGACTCCTGGTGGGCCGGCCAGGATGAAACCCCGGGGCACTACTTCCCGGACGACGCCATCGACTGGGTCGAGGACACCGCGAACGACGAGGAGTCCGGCTAGGGTCAGGGCCCATTTCCGGGACCAATGGCACGTCCCGGCCGGCACAGTGTCCCTCAAACTGAAGAAGCCAAGATTGGAGGACACCCATGACTGTTTTAGTTGCCTATGCCAGCGCGATGGGTTCGACGCAGGAGATTGCCCAACATATGGCTGACCGGATGGCGTCTGCGCTGGACGGCGTCGAGTGCCGGTCCGTGGACGAGGTTGAGAGCCTTTCCGGTTACGACGCTGTTGTGGTTGGCAGCGCCGTCCACAATCAGTCGTGGTTGCCCGCGGCCGGTCAGTTCTTCGCCCGGCATGCTCCCGAGCTGGCCAAGCGGCCCGTCTGGGCCTTCAACGTGGGGATGGCCGACGCGCTGCCAAAGCCGTTCCGCAAAAAAGGCGCGGCATTGCAACAGGCACGCCTGGCAGGAGCCCTGCCCCAGGACGTTGCCCTTCGCGGCCACAGAATGTTCTCCGGCGTCTACAAGGCAGACCAGATGTCGTCGGCGCTGCGCGTCCTGTTCCGGATCACCGGCGGCCGCTTTGGGGACTTTCGGGACTGGACCGCCATCGACGCCTGGACTGACGAGATCGCGGCCCAGCTCGCCACACCAGCGTCGCCAACCTCCCCGGGCAGCGCCACTGCTTGACGACGGCGGCCTGCGCGCCTGCGGTCCTGTCGCCTTAAGCCAGCCACGGCTCAGTCCATAACAACCGGCGGCGCGGCCGGCAGGAATGCCAGCCGCGCCGCCGTCGTACTTTTGCAGGAGAGGCTACGCAGGCACCCGCCTGAAACCGCCCTAGGAAACCTGCAGTCCGCCGTTGATGTCGTAGGTGGCCGCGGTGATGAAACCGGCGTCCTCGCCCATGAGGAAGGCCATCAAAGCGGCCATGTCAGTCACGGTTCCCACGCGGCCCACCAGGATGTCCTTGGACATCTCCTTCTTCCGCTCATCGGTCAGGGTGCCGCCCATGATGTCCGTGTCCACGGGCCCCGGGGCGATGCAGTTGACGGTGATCCCGTGCTCGCCCATCTCGCGTGCCAGCGCCCGGGTGAAACCGATGATGCCGGCCTTGGCGGAGCTGTAGGCGACCTTGGAGTAGGTGCCGCCGCCGCGCTGGGCGGAGATGGACGAGATGCTCACCACCCGGCCAAGCTTCCGGTCGATCATGCCGCCCAGCACGCGCTGGGTCACCAGGAACGTCCCGGTCATGTTGATCGCGAAGACCCGCTCCCAGCCTTCCTTGGTTTCCTCCATGAAGGGCCGCGGCGAGCTGATGCCGGCGATGTTGGCCAGCGCCACGATGGGAGGCAGTTCCGCCTCCACCTTGCTGATGGCGGCATCGATGGACGCCTCGTCCGAGACATCCGTCTGCAGCCCCAGCGCCTGCACGCCGTGCTTGTCCCCGATCTCCTTGGCGGCCAGGGCGGCAGCCTCGCCGTCGATGTCCAGGATGGCAATGTTCCAGCCCTCGCGGGCCAGCCTGTCTGCAGTGGCGCGGCCAATGCCGCGCTCCGAGGCGGCGCCGGTCAGGACGGCCGTGCGGGCAGCGGGAAAAGCGGTGGTGTCGGTCATTCTGGTTCAGCTCCTGTGTTGGATTCCTGGGCTTTGATGAAGCGTGCGTAGTCGTCGTAGGTCTGGTTGATGTGCTCGTCCATGGCCTTGCGGGCTGTTTCCGGTTCTCCCGTGGCAATCGCCGCCAGGACCAGCCGGTGGTGCTCCAGGGCATGGCGCTGGACTTCCGGGAAGGCCGAAGTTTCCCGCCGCGTGGTGTACAGCAGGTGGCCCAGCTGGCCCAGCAGCGCCGGTAGGAACGGGTTCGCCGACGCCTTGAACACGACGTTGTGGAAGGCAAGGTCCGCCAGGGTCACGGCGTCCAGGTCTGCGGCCTCGTGCGCTGTTTCCAGGTCCGCAATCGCCTTCTCCATGGCGGCAAAATGCTCGGCCGTGGCGTGCCGGGCGGCCAGTTCGGCTGCCCCGGTTTCCATAATGCGGCGGACCTCGAGGAGCTTCAGGGCTGCCTCGTCAATCCCGGTGCCGCGGGCCGCGGCCCGGAGGATAGCCTCCAGGCCGGTCCATTCCTCGGGATGGTTCACGAAGGTCCCCAGGCCGCGCCGCACCGTGACGATGTTCCGGGCCTGCAGGGTCTTCAGTGCCTCGCGGACCGTCAGCCTGCTGACATCGGCCACCCTGGCGATCTCCGCCTCGGCCGGCAGCGAGGACTGGGGCGGGAGCTCGCCGGAGAGGATGCGTTCCAGGAGGTCGGCGAACACAGAGTCCGCCAGCGTTATGCGGCTCACCGGCATCCCTCCTCCGTTGGCTTGTCAGATGTCTTATGTCCCGATAGTGTGGCACCCGTCACTCGACGGAGTCAATTCCAAAAGGCACTGGCGTCCTTCGAGGAGAGCCGGGCAGCGCGCCCGGGCTCTTGTCCCCAAGGAGTACATCAACGTGGATATACAACTGCTACTTGCGCTGGTACTGGGCATCGCGACCATCGTCGTGCTCGTACTGCGCACCCGGCTCGACGCGTTCGTCGCGCTGCTCATCGCCGCCCTCGTGACCGGCCTCGTGGCCGGCCAAAGCCCCCTCGACATCGTCAAAGCCATCACCACGGGCTTCGGCAACACCCTTGCCTCGATCGGCATCGTGATCGGGCTCGGCGTGGCCATCGGCAAGATCCTTGAAGTCTCGGGCGCCGCCAACGCGCTGGCCCTGGCCTTCCTGCGGCTCTTCGGCAAGGGCCGGGAGCCCTGGGCCATGGGCACCGTGGGCGCCCTGGTGTCCATCCCGGTCTTCTGCGACTCCGGCTACGTGATCATGAACCCGCTGGCCCGCTCCATCGCACGGGTCAAGCGCGCCGGCTACGTGACCCTGGCCCTGGCACTGGGCGTCGGCATGACCCTGACGCACCACCTGGTCCCGCCCACCCCCGGACCCCTGGCCGTCACCGGCCTGCTGGGCGCGGACCTGGGCGCCGTCATCCTTACCGGCCTGGTGTTCACCGTCCTGCTCCTGCCGATTGCCGTGACCTACGCCAAGTGGATGGGACCCAAGCTCGAAAGCGCCGTCACCGAGGAAGTCCGCGAGGCCGTCTACGGCCGCGCCGCACTGGTGGGTGCCTCCGAAGGATCCCACCACGGCAGCACGGGAACCAGCACCGCCGACGACACCCCTGCGCAGGACGAAGACCTCCCGGACGATCCCGAACTGGACCTGGGCACTCCGCCGGAGGGCGCCAAGCCGCACCGCGTCGGCGCGTTCCTGGCCTCCCTGCCCCTGCTGGTTCCGCTGCTGCTGATCGTGCTGAACACGGTCACCGGCGCCATGGACCAGAACGCCCAGGGCGTTGTGGGCGGCAAGTACGAACCCTCCGCCTGGGTTGTTCCCTTCGCCTTCATCGGCAACCCGGTGATCGCCTTGATCATCGGCGTCCTGCTGGCCGTCTACGTCCTGCTGCCGCGGTGGACCCCGCGCAGCCGGGTCCAGCACTGGTTTGCCGAGGCTGCCGCTTCGGCCGGCCTCATCCTGCTGATCACCGGTGCCGGCGGTGCCTTGGGACAGGTCCTCCGCAGCTCGGGCGTGGGCGACGCCCTGGCCGAAGCCATCGCCGCTACGGCACTGCCCGCTTTCCTGGTGCCGTTCCTGGTGGCCACCCTGGTCCGGCTGGCCCAGGGCTCGGGCACCGTGGCAATGATCACCGCCGCTTCGGTCACCGCCCCGCTGGTGGGCACGCTGGGTATCGATCCGCTGGTGGCGGCCATGGCCTGCACCGCCGGATCCATGATCCTGAGTTACTTCAACGACTCCTACTTCTGGGTGGTCACCCGGTTCACTGGGCTTGAAGGCACCGCGGCACTCCGCGGCTGGTCCGGCATCACCACAGCTGTCTGGGCCGGCTCCATCCCGCTGCTGTTCATCCTGAACCTCATCCTGGGCTGAGCCGCCGCTGCAGGACTCGCCGACCAAGCGCCGTAAGGGCCCGGGTCCGGTTTCAAACCGGGCCCGGGCCCTTCCGTGTTGGGGCTACGAATTTCGCCGGCCACCCCGCCGCCACCCTTCTGAACGGGCGAGGGCGCGGACAACCGCCGTGCCATCCACGGGCCTTTGGACTCATGGGCCCTTGGACTCTGGCCGCGCGCCGGGCAGCCGGGCACAGTGGGCACATGCTGGATAGCGAGGGAAAGAAGGCACCATGCCCCGCACATCTGTCCTCACCGGCGCTGCCTCGGGCATCGGGAAGGCAACGAAAGACCTGCTCGAGCAGCGGGACGAACGCGTCATTGGGGTGGACATCCATGACGCCGAGGTGGTGGTGGATCTTTCCACCGCTGAAGGGCGCGCGGCCCTGGTCCAGGAGGCAGGCAGGATCAGCGGCGGATCCATCGATGCCGTCTACGCCGTCGCCGGCCTGGCCGTCCCGGCGCCCGCCACCGTGGCCGTGAACTTCTTCGGCACGGTGGCCACCCTTGAAGGCCTCCGGCCCCTTCTGGCGGGATCAGAGGCTCCACGGGCAGTCCTCGTTTCCTCAATGGCCGCCCTCCTGCCCGGCGACGGTGAGCTCGTTGCCCTGCTGACCGACGGGGATGAGTCAGCGGCCATGGCACGCGCTGAGGTACTGGCCAGGGATCCGGTAACCACGGGACAACTGATCTACGCTTCGGCCAAGCTGGCGCTCTCCCGGTGGGTCCGCCGCGAGGCCGCCACAGCGGCGTGGGCCGGGGCCGGCATCCCGTTGAATGCCGCAGCGCCCGGCATCATCGCCACCCCGATGACAGCCGGCCTGATCGCCACCGCGGAAGCACGGGAGCAGTTGCTGCACGTGGTCCCTATGCCTCTGAACGGCATTGCCGAGCCCATCGTCGTCGCCCGCCTGCTGGCGTGGCTCAACAGTGAAGAGAACACGCACCTGTGCGGGCAGGTCATCTACGTTGACGGCGGCAGCGACGCCGTCCTGCGGGGCGACTCGGTCTGGTGACCAGCTGCCCGGCCACACGGAACCCGCGCCAACTCCTGGGCCCGCAGCAGCAGCGGGCCCAAGAGTTGCGCAGTTCGGTACCAGTCCGACCGCTTACCCGCGCGCCTGCAGGCCCGGCACGCCATCCTGGATGGCAAACGAGGCCTTCGTGCTGACCGGTGCGCCCGGCGTCGTCACGTAGTCCAGCGTGCGGAAGTCCGCCGTCATGGCATCCCGCGTGATCTTGGTGTTCACGTAGCCGCGGTTGTCATTGAAGAACTTCAGGTGCGGGTTCCACGCCATGACCGGGTCCGTGGTGGAGCCGGTGCCGTTGCCGGTGGAGGTGATGGACGTGCACACCAGCTCCGAGCCCACCACGGGCGAGGCAGGATCCTTGTAGTCCACCTTGAGGTCGTTGGCCCAGTTGCGGTGCACGTCGCCCGTGAGCACGACGGCGTTGCGCACCTTCGCGTCCAGCCAGCCCTGGGTGATGCGGCGGCGGGAGGCGGCGTACCCGTCCCAGCCGTCCATGGAGACGTCGTCGATCTCCAGCGCCTGGGCCCGGTCCCGCTCGGCGAAGAACACCTGCTGGCCCAGGATGTCCCAGCGCTGCGTGGAGTTCCGGAACCCGTCCAGCAGCCACTTCTCCTGCTCCGCGCCGGTGATGGTCCGGTTTTCCGCGAGGCGTTCGGCCACGTTCTTCTTCCAGCCGTCACCGGCGAGCTGGTCGTCGCGGTACTGCCGGGTGTCCATCATGTGGAAGTTGGCCAGCTGGCCCCACTGGATGGTGCGGTAGATCTTCATGTCGAACCCGGCCGGCACGGAGGACCTCCGCAGCGGCATGTTCTCGTAGTACGCCTGGAACGCGGCGGCCCGGCGCTGGCGGAACCGCTCGGTGGTGTCGTTGAGCTGGCCCGCGTCGCGGTTCTCCGGGATCTCGTCCGCCCAGTTGTTGTCCACCTCGTGGTCATCCCACACCACCAGCCAGGGCGCCACCGCGTGCGCTGCCTGCAGGTCGGCGTCGGACTTGTACTGCGCGTGCCGCTGCCGGTAGCCCTGCAGCGTGGTGGTCTCCGGGCCCTGGTGGTCGCGCGGGTTCCCGCCGCCGATCACGTAGCTGTCCTTCTTGTACTCGTACAGGTAGTCGCCCAGGTGCAGCACCAGGTCTGGCTGGTCCTCGGCCAGGCGCGTGTAGGCGGTGAAGTAGCCGTGCTCGTACTGGGAGCAGCTGGCGAACGCCATGGCCAGCGCGGCAGGCGTCTCGTGCGGCGCGGGGCTGGTGAGCGTGCGGCCCACGGCGCTGAGGTGGCGGCCGCTGCGGAAGCGGTAGAAGTATTCGCGGCCGGGCTTCAGGCCCTGGAGCTCCACGTGGACGGAGTGGGCGGTTTCAATCCGGGCGTGTTCGACGCCGCGGGCTACTACGGAGCGCATGCTTGCGTCCTCAGCCACTTCCCAGGCCACGGGGACCGGGCGTGCGGGCATGCCGCCGAGGCCGTCCTCGGCCAGGGGGTCCAGCGCCAGGCGCGTCCAGATCACGAAGCCGTCCGGCCACGGCTCGCCCGACGCTATGCCGAGCATGAACGGATCGGTGCGGAGGCCGGCGTCGTCTGCTGTTGACACGGCGACGGCGGCACCCGGCAGGGCGGCGACAAGCCCGGCACCCAGGCCGGCGGAAATGAGGGATCTGCGGGAGATGTTGTCCATGCGTCCGAACCTAGGGAGGCCGGTTGGACAGGTCTTGAGGGGAATGTAAATGGACAGTTAACTGCGTGACAAGAGATGTCTTTTTGATCAGATTCCTTTTGCTGCGCCCAACAACTCCACTGAAGCCCCTATCCAGCCAGGGCTGCGGGGAGCAAAATGACGGGATGAAAAGACTTCTTACGGCCAGTTTCGCAGCGGCAGCGTTGGTGCTGGGCGGCGTCACCCAGGCAGCCCCGGGCGCCGCGGCCGGCCCGTCCCATACAGCCGGGCAGATCATGGTCAAGTTCCGGGACCACGGCGCGGCGGCCGCGGTGCTGCGAGGGTACGGCCTCAGCGACGGACCCGAAATCGGCGGCACCGGCGCCCGCCTGATCAAGGTTCCGGCCGGGAAAGAACTCCAGCTCGTTGACGCCCTGGGCCGCAACCCGGCCGTCGAGTACGCCGAGCCGGACCAAATCGTCACTCCCGCTGCCGCCGACCAGTACATCGACCGCCAGTACGCATTGAACAACAGTGGCCAGTCCTTCACGAACACCGCCGGCACGCTGACTGTCGGCGGGGGCACAGCGGACGCGGACGTGGACGCCGTTGAAGCGTGGGGCGTCACCAAGGGCCTTGGCATTAGGGTTGCCGTGCTCGACTCCGGAGTTGCCAGTGACAACCCGGACATCGCACCGAAGGTTGTGGCGCGGGCCAACTTCAGTGGTGCCAGCACCGGCGAGGACAACTACGGCCACGGCACACACGTGTCCGGTACCGTTGCCGCCTCCGAAGGCAACACCATCGGCGTTGCCGGGGTATGTCCGGGGTGCAGCATCCTGGACGGCAAAGTCCTCAACGACAGCGGCGTGGGTTCGAGCTCAGGCCTGGCGAACGGGATCAACTGGGCGGTCACTAACGGGGCGAAGGTGATCAACATGAGCCTTGGCGTCCGGGCATCACGCACTCTGGAGACTGCCGTCAACAACGCCTGGGCCAAGGGCGCCGTGCTGGTGGCCGCGGCGGGCAACGGCGGGAACCAGACCAAAATCTACCCGGCCGGATACACCAACGTCATCGCCGTCGCAGCCACCGACAACAAGGACGCCAAGGCCTCCTTCTCCACCTACGGGGCAAGCTGGGTGGACATCGCTGCCCCCGGCGTCAACGTCTACTCCACTTTCCCGAACCACAAGTTCTACCTGGGAACACAGAACAACCGCTCGATGGGTTACGACGTGGGCAACGGCACCTCGATGTCCGCGCCGATTGTGGCTGCCACGGCCGCACTCGTCTGGAGCATCAACCCCGGATTGGACAACAAGGCCATCCGGGAGAAGGTCCAATCAAGCGCCGACAACATCCCCGGCACCGGCACCTACTGGGCCAACGGCCGTGTCAATGCGAACAATGCGGTCCAGCCGCCGCCTGCAGGCTGAAAGCTATAACCCCGTTGCCCGCCCGCGGCGGAGGTTTTTCACGTGGAGGTAGGCCATCAGTGCCAGCAGGGGAGTGTGGATGGCCGGCAGGTTGTGCGCGAACCACCGGGGCAGGTAGATGTCCGTGACGGAGCCGGACTCGGCGCCGTACCGCTTGGCCAGGCCAGTCAGGGGGCAGCGGAACCCGTTTCCCGCAAACACCAGGGTTTCGGTGGTAACCACCGCCGCGGCTACGCCCACGCGTTTGTCGGTGCGTCCGGCCAGGCCGGTGATGAGCAGATAGACAACGCACGACTCAATTGACAGCCACGCCAGGGTATGGACTGCCTTGATGGCTACGACGGCAGCATGGTTGGTTTCTGTCCCGCTGCCGGCAGCCTCACGTTTCCGCAGCCGGGGGCCCCGCCGGGGTGTCCTGCTCACCCCTGCAACTTCCCACGCAATGCCCCCGGTGGAGAAGTGCCATAAGTCCCGCCGGACGTCCAGGCCACCCACGCGAATGGCCCCGGCCGCAGCGGGAAACTGCGGCCGGGGCCACTGTGGTTCTGGTGCGGCGGGGGCGCCGCCGCGGAACACCTTTAGGCGCGGGCCTTGTGTCCCTTGGTGAGGACCAGTGCCAGGGCAACCATGCCAATGCCCAGCACCAGGTGCAGGATGTTGTCAAAGCTGTTCAGCGGCACGAAGTTGCCGGCCGAGTCCTGGGGAACCACCAGGCCGTAGACGAACAGGACCAGGTAGATGACGCCGCCGTAGAGAAGGTAGGAGCGGGCGCCGCCGGCCGTCTTTGCCAGGGCGATGCCGGCCACGCCGAACAACAGGTGGACGATGTTGTGCAGGGCCGAGACCTGGAACAGGCCCAGCAGCAGGGCCTCGGAGTGGTGGCCGGCAAAGTGCAGCTGGTCGAAGTTGGCCGTGATCCCGGGGACGAAGCCCAGGATGCCGACCAGCAGGAACACGGCGCCTACTGCCAGTGATGCCTTTTGGACGTTGGTGCGGGTAGCCATCCCGGTGCTGGTGTGTGTTGCCACAATAGTCTCCTCATACGATATGCGTTTATGGATTAGCCGGTTTATATTCCTGCCAACCCAAGGGGTTATGCCTGCTATTCGCGGCGTTATCGCACGTCGGATGGGTTTAGTGACAAAAGAATTTGCTAAGCGAGTTTCGCATCCGCCGCTGCAGCTCCGGCACTGAATGACAAATACCGTGCATCGCGCAGGCCCACCAGTTGCCCCAGCGCCTCCACCGCCGGCATGTCCGCGGAGCCCATGTCCGTGGACAGCCACCGCATGAGGAGAGCGGGGTCCGTACTGGCGCGAACGGCCGCCCGCAGTGTCAGGTCCAGCCGGTCCCGTAGGAGCTGTATGGCCATGTTTCCGGAGCGGCTGAGCAGGGGAGCGCGGTACGCTTCCAGCGCCGCAGCCGCCTTGCCCTCGCGCAGCAGCCGCAGCACCTGGCCCGCGTCCGAGCGGCCGGCGAGCCCCTCACCGAGCCGGTAAGGGTTGGACGCTATGGCATCGCCCAGCAGGGACCGGACCCGGAACATTTCGGTGCGGATGGACGCCGCGATGCCCGCATCACCGTGGAGCTCATAGGCCAGTTCCTCGGCACTCCAGCCCTGGCTCCTTGAATCCAGCAGCGCCAGGATCTCCGCCCGGCGCAGCGTCAGCGGCACGCGGCTGCCGTCCCGGAAGACCGCCGCCGGCTGGTCGCCGAGCAGCTCAAGCGACTTGGCGGCCGCCGTTGGCCGTGCAGCAGATCCGGTCCGGGAGGACTGGCGGGAAACAGGAGCGGGGGAAGGGGCACCCAGGGGCGTGCCGGCGTCGGACATTCTCAGGAGAGCCTCCGCCATGCTCACGGCGCACCGCACCATGCGCAGTGTATCCGCAGTGAGGGACTCCAGCGGCCCTGAAACGTCCAGCACGCCCAGCAACGCCCCCGTCAGGGGATCCCTGACGGGCGCCGCAGTGCAGGCCCATTCGTGGTGGGTGCGGACCAGGTGCTCGGCGGAGAACAGCTGCACCGGACGGCCGGTGACCAGCACCTCGCTGATGGCGTTGGTGCCGATTCCGGCCTCGGACCAGTCCGCGCCCTCGGAGAACTCCAGCCGGTCCGCCCGCCGGAGCACCTGGGGGCTGCCCACCCGCCACAGGATCTCGCCGCCGGCGTCCGTCAGCACCAGCAGGTGCCGTCCGTCGGTGGAGTCATCGGCCAGCAGCTCACTGAGCGCGGGCATGACCTGCTGCAGCCGGTGCTCCCGCCGCAGTTCCAGCACCTCGGACGCGGCGTGCAGGTGGCGGGGGCTGTGCTGGTCGGGGCTGATGCCCAGCGCCATGGAGCGGCGCCAGGAGCTGGCCAGCCCTTCCGGGATTTCGGGGCGCGGAACGCCGGAGATCACCTGTTCATGGGCGCGGCGCAGCAACCGCGAATACGCCGCCGGGTCCGAGAACTTCAGGCCGTGGTCCATGGCTCCCTTCCACCGCCGTCGCCCTTGTCCGGCGGTGCTGAATGCAACGCTGCTGTAACCCCCACTGCGTTTCACTGGGGTGACGCAGCTCACGCCCGCCCAGCATACCGCAGGGGGCAGGCCGGAAACGGGGCCCACCGAACACGGACCATCACACAAAGGAGTGGACATGACCGAATCACCAACGGCCGCCGCACAGGCCTGGCTCAAAGGCCTGGAGGACGCGCTGCAGCGGCGCGACGTGGACGCGGCGCTGGAGCTTTTCGGGGATGACGGCTACTGGCGGGACTTCGTGGCCTTCACCTGGAACCTCAAGACGCTCGAAGGCAAGGCGGATATCCGCCGGATGCTCGAGGCCACGCTGGACCGGGTGCAGCCTGCCAACTGGGCCCTGGCCGAGGACGCCACCGGCAGCACCGCCGCCGGCGGAACAGTGGAAGCCTGGATCACTTTCGAAACCGGTGCTGCCCGGGGCTACGGCCACCTCCGGCTGCGGGACGGCAAGTGCTGGACGCTGCTTACCACCATGCAGGAACTCAAGGGCTTCGAGGAGAAAAAGGGCCCGCGCCGGGACCAGGGCGTGGCCCATGAGATCGTCCGGGGACGCCGGTCCTGGCTGGAGCTGAAGGAAGAGCAGGAAGCGAAGCTCGGTTATGAGGAGCAGCCGTACTGCGTGATCATCGGCGGCGGGCAGGGCGGCATCGGCCTCGCGGCGCGGCTGCGGCGGCTGGGCGTGCCCACCATCATCATCGAAAAGAACCAGAAGCCGGGGGATTCCTGGCGGAACCGCTACAAGTCCCTGCACCTGCACGATCCGGTCTGGTACGACCACCTGCCCTACCTGCAGTTCCCGGACGACTGGCCCGTCTTCGCCGCCAAGGACAAGATCGGCGACTGGCTGGAGCACTACACCCGCATCATGGAGCTGAACTACTGGTCCGGCACCGAGTGCGTGGGGACAACGTTCGACGACGGTGCGCAGGAATGGGTGGTCAGCGTCCTTCGCAACGGCGAACCTGTGACCCTCCGGCCCAAACAGCTGGTGTTTGCCCTGGGCGTCTCCGGCTACCCCAACATCCCCACGTTCGACGGCGCCGAGAGCTTCCTGGGCGAGCAGCGGCACTCCTCGCAGCACCCGGGCGGCGGGGACTGGACCGGCAAGAAAGCCGTGGTGATCGGTTCCAACAACTCGGCGCACGATATCTGCGCAGACCTCTGGGAGCATGGCGCCGATGTGACTATGGTCCAGCGGTCCTCCACGCACATTGCCCGGAGCGAATCCCTGATGGACCTGGCGCTGGGCGGGCTGTACTCGGAGAAGGCGCTGGCAAACGGGGTCACCACCGAGAAGGCCGACCTGCTGTTCGCCTCGCTGCCCATGCGGATCCTGCCGGGAACCCAGGTGCCGGTGTACCAGCAGATGGCCGAGCAGGACGCCCAGTTCTACTCCCAGCTGGAGGCCGCGGGGTTCGATCTGGACTTCGGCGTGGACGGCTCGGGGCTCTTCGTGAAGTACCTGCGGCGCGGCTCCGGCTACTACATCGACGTCGGTGCCTCCCAGCTGATCATTGACGGGCGGGTGAAGCTGAAGTCAGGTCAGGTCTCCAAGATCACCGGAAACGCGGTGGTCATGGCGGACGGCACGGAGCTGGAAGCGGACCTTATTGTCTACGCCACCGGCTACGGGTCCATGAACGGCTGGCTGGCTGACCTGGTCTCGCCCGAAGTGGCGGACCAGGTGGGCAAGTGCTGGGGATACGGCTCAGACACGCCAAAAGACCCTGGTCCGTGGGAGGGGGAGCTGCGCAATATGTGGAAACCAACCAACGTCCCCAACCTCTGGATCCATGGCGGCAACCTGCACCAGAGCCGGCACTATTCCTCCTACCTGGCGCTCCAGCTCAAGGCCCGGATGGAAGGGCTGGAGACGCCGGTCTACGAACTGCAGCCCAGCCACCACACCCGCTGAAAGGTAGAGCCCAATCATGAAGGCAGCACGATTCCACGCCCGCAAGGACATCCGCATCGAGGACATCCCGGAGCCAACGCTCCGGGCAGGGGCGGTCAAGATCGACGTCGCCTGGTGCGGCATCTGCGGCACCGACCTGCACGAATACCTGGAGGGCCCCATCTTCTGCCCGGCACCGGGGCATCCGCACCCGCTCTCCCGCGAGGAATCCCCGGTGACCCTGGGGCACGAGTTCTCCGGGACGGTCTCTGACGTGGGCGACGGGGTGACGGGCCTGGCTAAGGGGGACAACGTCGTCGTCGAACCCTATTTTGTGGACGGGACCTGCGACATGTGCCAGGCCGGCAGCTACCACCTGTGCCGGCAGATGGGGTTCATCGGACTCTCCGGCGGCGGGGGAGGGCTGAGCGAGAAGATCGTGGTGGATGCGCGGTGGGTGCACCCCATCGGGGATATTCCGCTGGATGAGGCGGCGCTGATCGAGCCGCTGTCCGTGGCCCACCACGCCGTTGCCCGGAGCGGCGTGAAGGCTGGGGACACGGCCCTGGTGGGCGGTTCGGGCCCCATCGGGCTGCTCACCGCCGCCGTCCTCAAGGGCATGGGCGTCACCACGATCATCAGCGAACTCACCCAGGCCCGGAAGGAGAAGGCCACCTCCAGCGGCGTGGCGGACCACGTGCTGGATCCCAGCAAGGAGAACGTCCCAGAGCGGGTGCGGGAACTTACCGGCGGGACCGGCGCGGACGTCGCCTTCGAGTGCGCAGGCGTGAACGCGGTGCTGGACACCATGCTCGACGCCGTTCGGCCAGGGGGAGTGGTGGTGAACGTGTCCATCTGGGGCGCTCCGGCCACGCTGGACATGCAGAAGCTGGTGCTCAAGGAGATCGACCTGCGCGGCACCATCGCCTACGTCCGCGACCACCCCGCCGTCATCAGGATGGTGCAGGAGGGCAAGGTGGACCTCAAGCCGTTCATCACCGGGAGGATCGCGCTCGATGACCTGGTGGAGCAGGGGTTCGACACCCTGATCAACCACAAGGACACCGCCGTCAAAATCCTGGTGCATCCGTAGCGGCTCGGGGCGGGGAGGCGGGCGTGGCGGTCACGGCCGCCTCCCCGCCGGGTCCCTAGGATTGCAGACCATGGCGTACACACCGGCAGGCGGCTTCACCACCCGGCCCACTCTCCAGGGCACGTTCGGCATGACGGCCTCCACCCACTGGCTGGCCACGGCCTCGGCGCAGGCGGTGCTGGAGCGCGGCGGGAACGCGTTCGACGCCGCCGTTGCGGGCGCGTTCGTCCTCCACGTGGTGGAACCCCACCTGAACGGCCCGGGCGGGGACATGACGGGCGTGTTCGTCACCGCAGGCAATCCCTCCGAGCCCGTTGTGCTGATGGGCCAGGGACCCGCCCCGGCCGCGGCTACCCGCGAGCACTACCTCGCCGAAGGGCTGGAGCTGGTGCCCGGTGCCGGTGCGCTCGCCGCCGCCGTGCCCGCCGCCGTCGACGCCTGGCTGCTGCTCCTCCGCGACCACGGCACCTGGGAGCTGGCGGACGTGCTCTCCTTCGCCATCGGCTACGCCAGAAACGGGCACCCCGTCCTGGACCGCGTGGGCAGCACCATCGCCTCGGTTGCGGCGCTCTTCACAGAGCACTGGCCGACGTCGGCTGCCCTCTGGATGCCGGGCGGGAAAGTTCCCGCAGGGGGAGACATCATTAGGAACGTGGCGTACGCGGACGTGCTTGAGCGGCTTATTGCCGCCGGCACGGATGTAGCGGACGACGGCGGCATGTCGGCCCCGCGGTCGGCGCGGATCGACGCCGCGCGGCGGGAGTGGCGCGAGGGTTTCGTGGCCAAGGCGGCGGTTGCGTTCCTTGCCACACCGCACCGCCACTCGTCCGGCACGGACCATGCCGGCGTGATGACGGAAGCGGACTTCGCGGGATTCTCGGCCGGCTACGAGCCCGCCGCCACCCTGGAGTTCCGCGGCCACACCATTGCCAAAACCGGGCCCTGGGGGCAGGGGCCCGCCCTGCTGCAGACGCTCGCAATCCTGGACGGGTTCGACGACGAGTACCTGGATCCGTCCACCGCCCTCGGCGCGCACACCATCCTGGAGGCGCAGAAGCTGGCCATCGCGGACCGCGAGGCGTACTACGGCGACGCCGCGGTGCCCCTGGACTACCTGCTGAGCAGGGAGTACGCGGCGGAGCGCCGGCAGCTGATCGGGGAGCAGGCCTCGCACGCGTTCCGGCCCGGCGAGGTTCCCGGCCACAAACCGTTCCTGCCGCCGCTGCGCACGGAGTACCTCCCGCCGTCGCTCGCTGCCCGCGGGGAAGGCGCGTTCGCCGGCGTGGGCGAGCCGACGGTGGCACCCACCGGGGAAACCCGCGGCGATACCTGCCACATCGACGTGGTGGACCAGTGGGGAAACATGGTGTCAGCCACCCCGTCCGGCGGCTGGCTGCAGTCCTCCCCGGCGATCCCCGGGCTTGGGTTCTGCCTGGGATCACGGCTGCAGATGACGTGGCTGGAGGACGGCGCCCCGTCCACCCTGGCGCCCGGCAAGCGGCCGCGCACCACGCTGACGCCCACGCTGGTACTCAGGGACGGCAAGGCGGTGGCAGCCCTCGGGTCACCGGGCGGCGACCAGCAGGACCAGTGGCAGCTGCTGTACCTGCTCCGCACGATTGTGGGCGGCTATGAGCCGCAGCAGGCCATCGATGCCCCCGCTTTCCACACCACGTCCATCCCCGGTTCCTTCTGGCCGCGCACCTGGACGCCCGGCGGCGCGGTTGTGGAAGACAGGCTCGGGGACGGGGTCATCGCCGGACTCGAGGCGCGCGGCCACATTGTGACCCGGGCGGGGGACTGGTCCCTGGGACGCCTGTCGGCTGTGGTTCGCTGTCCGGAGACCGGCGTCCTGAAGGCTGCGGCCAACCCGCGGGGCGGGCAGGGCTACGCGGCCGGGCGGTAAGCAGTGGGCACTTCGGGCGGCCTGGCTCACCGGACATCGATCACACCCATCATGCCCTGGTCCTCATGGTCCAGGATGTGGCAGTGGTACACAGAACGGCCGGTGAAACCGGTAAAACTGATGCGGACTTTCACCTGCCCGTTCGCGGGGATGTTGACCACATCCCGCCACGTGACCGAATCCTGGGCGGTCCCTGCTTCCTCGATGACCTGCATGGGCCACACATGCAGGTGGAAGGGGTGGTCCATGGGGCTCGGGTTGAGCAGCGTCCACTCTTCCACCGTCCCCGCAGCCACAACAGTGTCCGTCCGGTCCGGATCGAAGGTCCGCCCGTTGATGGTGAACGCCATCATTCCCATGCCCATCCCCCTACCTGTGCCCGTGGCAAGGGTCAGCTGCCTGCGGGCTGCGACCACCGCGGTCCGCAGGTCCTCCGGTGCCGGCCGGGCGGGCAGGGGCGGGGGAGCTGGCGGCGTGGTGGCAGGGGCTCCGGACACCGAGAACGTGGCCAGCATCAGGTCACCGGTGCCTCCGGCGTCGCCCCTGCGGGCTGCCGGTCCCATCATGCCTGCCATGCTTCCCCGGTTGTAGTAGCTGGACCTGAGGGCGGACACTCCCTCGCCGGCCGTGACCAGGACGTCGGCGCGGTTTCCCGGCGCCAGCAGCAATTCGTCCACCATCTGCGGTGCGGGGAGACGTGCAAGGTCGATGCCCAGCAGTTCCCACTGCTGCCCCTCCAGCCGCAGCCGCAGGTAGCGGGCAACGCAGGTGTTCACGATCCGCCACCGCTCCCGTTCGCCTGGCCGGGCGGAAAGCTCCGGGTTGCTGTGGCCGTTCACCAGGACAAGCCGGCCTTCGCGCCCGAGTATCCGGTCCATCGGTGTGGCCTCCGCCAGGGCGCCTGTTCCGTCCAGGGTGAGGTCCGAAACCACCAGGATGCGTTCCCGGCTGACAGCTGGCGCGTCCTCTTCTTCGACGATGATGGCGCCGAACAGACCGCCGGAAACCTGGTCTGCCACCATGCCGTGGTGGTGGGGGTGGTACCAGTACGTTCCGGGCGGATGGTCCGCGGGGAGGTTGTACTCATAGCTGAACGACTGTCCCGGCCGGACCATCACAAAGACGTTGTCGCCATTGCCCTGGGGCGAGACGTGGAGGCCGTGGACGTGCAGGTTGGTGGGGACCCCCAGGTTGTTGACCAGCTCGATTTGCAGTTTGTCTCCACCCCGGACCCGCAGTGTGGGGCCGGGGACACCTCCGTTGTAGCCCAGGATGGATGCCTGCTGGCTGCCGAGCGGCACCGACACCGGGGAGGCCTCCAGCCGGACCTTCAGCTGTCCGTCCGCGCTGCTCAGCTCCTCCGGCTCAGTAAACCCACCGCCGGCTTCGGGGGAGAAGCTGGACGTGGCCGTCCACCAAAGCCCGGCTCCGCCAGCCGCCGTCGCCGCCGCGCCAAGCCCTCCCAGCAGCAGCGCCCGCCGTCGGCTGATGGCACGCATCAGTGGTCCTCGCCGAGGACCCTCAGCCGCTCGCGGTATTCCTCCTCCGCGATTTCACCCCGGGCAAAGCGTTCATCGAGGATCTGCTGCGCCCGGGTCCGGCCCGCATCAGGTCCCGGCAGACCCCGCCATTCTGGATGACGTCCTGGTGTCCCTCCGGGGCCTGACAACCGCACGGCCACCAGCACCAGCAACGCGATCCCAACCAGCAGGAGGACGCCCCAGAGCCACATCATCCAGCCCATGTTCGTGCCGTAACCCCACATCATGACCGGCGCCCTTTCGCCCGTGGACCACTGATAGGGCTATCCTCCGCCGGTTCACTGCCGGCCGCCAGAGTCCGAAGTCCCGTGGCCTGGTCACCGGTCACCCCGGAGGTCGTCCAGAATCTCCTCCGTACTGGACTCCAGAGTGACCCGGGGCATGGTGCTGAAATTGTCCGCTCTCCCCGCCCGGCCTCTTTCCGCCTGCTCCCAGTGCCGCCGCAGCAACTCCGCCAGCCGTACGGGCTCCATCCGGTGTGGTGGATCGAAGTGGTGGCGCCTGGGGAACACTTCAAGATGGAAGTCCGGGAAGAAGACCCGCGCCAGCCGGCCTGCAATCTCGCCGTAGTCATCCGGGTTACTCAGGCCGCCGAGGGCAAAGAACACGGGCGGGCGGAACGCGGCCAGGCGCGCACGGTCCAGGTCATAGCTCCTGAAGGTGCGCAGGAATGCTTTGATTCCCGCCGGCCGCTTTGCCATCCACGGCGGCGGGGGACCCGGCGGTGGTGGTGGCAGGACGACGTCGGACTTGACTCCCAGCCTCATAAAGGCGGGAAGGAGCTGATCCGGCGGAAGGGCCTCCAGTTCCCCGAATTTCTTCCAGACCGCGGCGTGGGCGGGGCTCCAGTCCCAGCTCCCGGCCCAGGCCGGCTCAAGCAGGGCAAGGCTCAGCAGCCGTTCGGGGTGCTTCGCGGCGAAGGCCAGCGCCGCGGCCCCGCCCCCGGAGTAGCCGGCAAGGTGGAAGGTCTCCCACCCGAGGGCATCGGCGTCGCGGAGCACGCCGTCGATCTCTGTATCAAGGCTCCAGCCGGGCGGCGGCTCACTGTCCGCGTAAATCTCCAAGTCCTTGGCCACGGCCTGGACATCCGGCCCCAAGGCTTCAATCAGCGCGCCGTACGCTTCCTGCGCAGGGAGGACAGCGCCAGGGAGGAGGATGGCCCGAATCGGTTCCATGGAAAGAACCCTACGCCGCGGCCGGACGTTGGCAAGGGCCACCAGGCTCAGCGTCCCGCGACATGCTCCGCGACGTACCTTGCGTCATCGCCCACCAACGCCAGCGTGGCTGAGAGGTGCCTGGTGAGCCATGGCAGTCCGACGGCGTACAGGCCGGGAACGTCTGTGACGCCGCGGGTGTGCCGCGGATAGTTCCATTCATCCAGCACCGGCATGTCCAGCAGGCTGAAGTCCAGCCTGTACCCGGTGGCCCAGATGACGGAGGTTATGTTTTCCGCGGCCAGGTCCAGCCGTGCGCCGGACTCCCCGGGCAGCCAAGTGTCGTCGGGGCGCGCTTCGGCCGGCGGCGCATCTATGCCCGCTGCCTCGATGTAGGCGTCCGCCATCAGTTTCAGGCGCTGGCTGAACCCGGCCTCAACCATGGCGAGGCGTCCGGGGAGGTCGTCGCTGAAGACGAGGACGCCGTTGTCCGTTCCTTCAAGGTGGCCGTGCAGCCGCACCCCGCGGCGGCCGAGTTCCCGCAGGTGGATACTGTGTCCGCCGTCGTTGCCGGAGAGGAGCGGATTGCACATGAACCGGGCTGCGGGGGTGGGGAGCTGCGCCGTCTGGAGTCCGTTGATGCCGTACTCAGGGCCGTGCATGTTGACCTGCAGGATCCAGTGGAAGATGTCCCGGCCGCGGTAGCGGCGCGGCGCCTCCGGGCAGGCGGACACGGACAAGTGGACCACGCGGCCGGCGTCCAGCAGGTCCTCCGTGATCTGGCCCCCGGACTGGCCGGTGCCCACCACCAGCACGGCGCCGTCCGGGAGCTGGCGGGGGCTGCGGTAGTGGTGGCTGTGCAGTTGCAGGACGTTCCCGGGGAATCCGGCCGACGACGGCGGGACGCGGGTGCGCTGGAACGCGCCGTTCGCCAGAACCACGTTCGCCGCGGCGAACGTTCCGCCGGAGGTTTCCACGCGGAAGCGGCCATCTGCCGCCGCGATGCGGGTGGCTTCCGTTCCCATCTGTACCGGGGCGGCGATCCGGGTTGCGTAATCGCGGAAAAGGTCGATGACGGCGTCGCGGGGGAGGAACGCGTCCGGATCGGGGCCGTCGTACGTCAGGTCCGGCAGGAGGAATGAGAAGTTGGGCGTGTTCAAGTGGAACGAATGCCACCGGTCCTGCCATGCGCCGCCCAGGGTATCCCGCGCCTCCAACAGCAGGTGCTCCACCCCGCCCTGGGCGAGCCAGTAACTTGCGGCCAGCCCCGCCTGCCCGGCGCCGATCACCAGGGTGTTGACCTCCTGCGGAGCAGTCTTGCCTGTGGGTGCGGGCATCTCCATGATTCTTCTCCCGCGGCTCGGGGCGGAGTTGGACCTGCTGGCAGGATATGCCTGCCGCGGGCCTGCGTACAGGGGGCGACAGCGGTGCCCGGCCCGGGGTGCCTGGGCCCGGCCTCGGGGCCTAAAAGTGGCACTGGTAATTGCTGTCCGCAATCTCCTGTAGAGTAGATCCTGTTGTTGTGTTTATGCAGTTCGTAGTTCAGGCAGTACGCACGGTCGAAAGCCCGTGTTCTTCTGAAGCAGCGGTTTTGAGCACCCCAAACAGGAGGACCCGAAAGTCGGGACAGTTCCTCCACCTTCACGAAGGACAAAAATAATGGCTACTGGTACCGTCAAATGGTTTAACGCTGAAAAGGGCTTCGGCTTCATTTCCCCCGATGACTCCTCACAGGACGTCTTCGCACACTACTCTGCGATCGCCTCCTCCGGCTTCCGCTCACTCGAAGAGAACCAGAAGGTCTCCTTCGAAACCGAGCAGGGCCCCAAGGGTCCCCAGGCCGTAAACATCCAGTCCCTCTAATTTCTTAGAGAAACTGGGGCCTTAGGGTTTCAAAGTTTGAAAGCATGGCCGGTCACTGACCGGCCATGCTTTTGTTTAACCCGTTTGTGCCAGCAAGCTCCTCAACGCGACGGCGGCGGTACCGCGAGTGAACATTTGTGCAGCGGCCATGAACCGCCGGCTAGGCCCGGGGGTCACTCAGTAATTCAGTGCGCGGCGGGCAAGTAGCTACTGACCAGTAACAATGCGTGGTGAGCGTGCCAGGCGGTCCAGGTCCCGCCGTCGTGCGGTCTGCTCCCGCAGCTGCGCACATTCGTGCACGTCACGCCGCTGCCGCACCAATCATGCCTAGCATGAAACCCGGCCGATTACCCGGCTCCCGGCCCTGGCCGCACCTGCTGACACAAAACAAAGAGGTTTCCATGTCGCTGCTCACCAGAACCCTGTCCATCGCCGCCTCCGCGCTCCTGGCCGGATCCCTCGCCGTGGCACCCGCCCAGGCGGACGTCGTCGAAATTTCCCCTCCCGGCGCCAATGACTGGTCCTGCACGCCCACCGCCGAGCACCCCTACCCGGTGGTCCTGGTGCCCGGGACCTTCGAGAGCATGGTGAAGAACTGGTCCACCCTCTCGCCCTACCTCAAGAGCCAGGGCTACTGCGTGTTTGCCCTGAACTACGGCGAGACAAACGGCGTCTACGCCACGGCCCCTGTGGCGGACTCCGCCCAGGAACTCGCCCCGTTCGTCGACGCAGTACTGGCTGCCACCGGCGCCAGGAAGGTGAACCTGGTGGGCCACAGCCAGGGCGGCATGATGCCCCGCTACTACATGGGCTTCCTGGGCGGTGCTAAGAACGTCAACCAGCTCATCGGGATCGCGCCCTCAAACCACGGCACCGAGGGCGTGATCATCCCGCCGCCGGAGCTCCTGGGCGATCCGGTCTTCGCCGCCCTCGGCTGTGCCGCCTGCGCAGATCAGCAGGCCGGCTCGCCGTTCATGCAGGAGCTTAACTCCATTGGTGACACCGTGGCCGGGCCGTCCTACACCGTCATCTCCACGGTCTACGACGAGGTTGTGATTCCCTACAACAGCCAGTTCCTCGCGGGTCCGGCCCGGCAGGTCACCAACATCACCGTCCAGGACAAGTGCCCGCTGGACGTCTTCGAGCACGACCAAACGCCCAATGATCCCGTGGTCCACCAGATCGTGGCCCACGCGCTGGGCAGGAGCTCGGGACCTGCGGACCCGGCCTACCAGCCCCGCTGCATCTAGCAGACGGCCGGATCCGGCCTCTTTGTTACTCGTCCGGGCTGGGGCTGCGGACGTCCTTCTGGCCGATATCGGCTGCACCCAGGGCCTCCGCCGCCGGGCTGTGGACGGGGGCGTGCTCACGGACCCGGATTTCCGGGTGGTGCAGGTCCAGTGCCGGCCGCTCCGAACGGATCCGGGGCAGTGAAGTGAAGTTGTGCCGCGGCGGCGGGCAGGACGTGGCCCACTCCAGCGAGGCGCCGAAGCCCCACGGATCATCCACGGTGACCTTCTTCCCGGTCCGCCAAGTGATGTAGACGTTCCAGAAGAACGGGAGCAGGGATGCGCCCAGGAGGAAGGACGAAATGGTGGAGAACTGGTTCATCCAGGTGAAGTTGTCTTCCACCAGGTAGTCGGCGTACCGGCGGGGCATGCCCATGACGCCCAGCCAGTGCTGGATCAGGAAGGTGCCGTGGAAGCCCAGGAACAGCATCCAGAAGTGGATCTTTCCCAGGCGTTCGTTGAGCATGGTGCCGGTGAATTTGGGCCACCAGAAGTAGAAGCCGGCGAACATGGCGAACACCACGGTACCGAACACCACGTAGTGGAAGTGGGCCACCACGAAGTAGGTGTCCGACACATGGAAGTCCAGCGGCGGTGAGGCCAGGATGATGCCGGTCAGGCCGCCGAACAGGAACGTAACCAGGAAGCCGATGCTCCAAAGCATGGGGGTTTCGAAGGTCAGCGAGCCTCCCCACATGGTGCCGATCCAGTTGAAGAACTTCACGCCGGTGGGCACTGCGATCAGCATGGTCATGAACGCGAAGAACGGCAGCAGCACCGAGCCGGTGACGTACATGTGGTGCGCCCAGACGGTCATGGACAGTGCGGCAATGGCAATGGTTGCGTACACCAGGCCCTTGTAGCCGAAGATCGGCTTGCGGCTGAACACCGGGAAGATCTCCGAGACGATGCCGAAGAACGGCAGCGCGATGATGTACACCTCGGGGTGGCCGAAGAACCAGAACAGGTGCTGCCAGAGGACTGCGCCGCCGTTCTCCGGGTCGTAGATGTGGGCACCGAAGCGTCTGTCGGCACCGAGGGCGAACAGGGCCGCGGCCAGCGGCGGGAAGGCCATGATCACCAGGATCGAGGTGACCAGGGTGTTCCACGTGAAGATCGGCATCCGCCACATGGTCAGACCCGGGGCGCGCATGCAGATGATGGTGGTGATGAAGTTGACGGCACCCAGGATGGTTCCGAAGCCCGAGAGCGCCAGGCCGAACACCCAGAGGTCACCGCCGATTCCCGGGCTGAAGGTCGTATCCGAAAGCGGCGCATAGGCGAACCAGCCGAAGGACGCGGCGCCCTGGGGCGTGATGAAGCCGGACAGCGCAATGGTGGAGCCGAAGAGGAAGAACCAGAAAGCCAGCGCATTGAGCCGCGGGAAAGCCACGTCCGGAGCACCGATCTGCAGCGGCATGATGAAGTTGGCGAACCCGGCGAACAGCGGGGTGGCGAACATCAGCAGCATGGCGATGCCGTGCATGGTGAACAGCTGGTTGTACTGCTCCTTGGTCTGCAGGATCTGCATGCCGGGTTCGAACAATTCGGCCCGGATGAGCAGGGCCATCACGCCTGCCAGGCAGAAGAAGGCAAACGACGTTATCAGGTACATATACCCGATGGTTTTGTGGTCGGTGGTGGTGATCCAGTTGACCACCAGGCTGCCTTTGCGGCGCCGCGTGACAGCCGGCGCGGCGGTAGCGGCAAGTCCTTCAGCTGAATGTTCTGTAGTGGCCATCTTCCACCTCACCGAATCTTCCCTATGGCGCGGCAGGTCCTTTTGTGGGCCTTACTTTGAAGGCTACTCAGGATCATGGCCCCCGGGAAGGGGATCTTTCAGCCGCTGAGTCCCATTGCTTCCCGCACTTCATCGAGGATGTGGTGCATGGCCGACTCCGCAACCGCCGTATCTCCGCGCGCCACCGCTGCTGCCACGTCCTGGTGCGCCTGCAATGCCTCGTCCCGGGGCTTAAACGGCATGAGCCCCTGCTGCGTCCGGCTGGTCAGCACTTCCGCCACCATACCCTCCAGGGCCCGGAACATCTCGTTCCCGCAGCTTCGCAGGAGCAGCTGGTGGAACTCGATGTCCGCGGACAGGAACCCCTGCAGATCGCCGTCCTCGCCCAGCCGCCGGAGTTCGGCCCCCAGGGCAACCAGCTGCGCGCGTTCGGCAGCACTGGCACGCCGGGCGGCGCCGGCGGCGGCAATGGGTTCGACGGCGATGCGCAGCTCGGTGAGGCTGGTGTACTGGAGCTCCCGCCGGTCTGAGGCCAGCCGCCAGCGCACCAGCTTCGGATCAAAAACGTTCCACAGCGACCGGTCCTGCACCACAATGCCCACGCGCCGCCGCGAATAGACAAGGTTCATGGACTCCAGGACCTTCATGGTGTCCCTGGCTACGGTCCGGGATATCCCGTATTCCTGCTGCAGGCCCTCGAGCGTGAGCCGGCTGCCGGGCGGAAGCTTGCCGGAAGCGATGGCAACGCCGACCACCTCCAGGACGCGCTCGTGCATCGCGGGGGAGGCCCCGCCGTCGTGCGCTTCATCCGCGCCCTCATCTGTCGCCGTCGACATGCTGTCCGCCTCTCCTGCGCCGCAGCGCCCTCCCAGAATACCGGGAAAAATGGCAAAGGTATGACCTGTAACACGAAAAGATAGTATCTTTTGGTGCAAAAGGTGATACCTTATGGCGTAGGCCACTTCTTCACGGGCTCGCAGTGAGCTTCTTCGAAAGCCAAAGACGTCTTCTCCGGAGGTATGACATGCAGTATCCCCCCACGCATCTTGTGGTCATGGGCGTTGCCGGGTCCGGCAAGACCACCCTGGCGGCGGCCCTGTCCTCGCAGCTGGGCTGGGCCTGCGCCGAAGCGGACGAGTTCCACCCAGAAGCCAACATCACCAAAATGACGCAGGGCATCCCGCTCCAGGACGAGGACCGCTGGCCCTGGCTGCAGGAAATCCGCAGCTGGATGACAGCGCAGGCGCAGGCCGGCTGCAGCACGGTCCTGACCTGTTCCGCCCTCAAGAAGAGCTACCGCCAGCTCCTCTCCGAAGCGGAAGGCCGCGTCGTCTTCCTCCACCTCGACGGCGGCGCGGACCTGATCAGCCAGCGCATGCAGGGCCGGGAAGGCCACTTCATGCCGCCCACCCTGCTGCCCAGCCAGCTGGCCACCCTCGAGCCGCTCAGCCAGGAAGAGCTCGACGCCGGCAGCCTCCGCCTGGACATCTCGCAGTCACCTGAACAGCTGGTCGCCGCCGTCGTGAAGGCTTTGCAGCTTCCCGCCGGACAGGCGCCCTGCGCGCCCTGACTTTCCCCAAAACCCCAATAAATACTGTTTCAAAGGAGAACCATGACCATCGAAGGATGGACCCAAACGCTGGGCGCAGGACCCCTGCTGCTCATCGCGGGAGCCGCGATCCTCGTCCTGCTGTTCCTGATCATCAAGCTGCGCATGCACGCCCTGATCGCCCTGATCCTCATCAGCCTCGCCACCGCCTTCGCCACCGGCATTCCCGCCAACCAGGTGGTCCCGGTGCTGATCAACGGCTTCGGCACCACCCTCGGCACGGTGGCCCTCCTGGTGGGGCTGGGCGCCATGCTCGGCCGCATCGTGGAAACCAGCGGCGGCGCCAAGGTGCTGGCCGACTACCTCATCGGTGTCTTCGGTGAGAAGCGCGCCCCCTTCGCGCTGGGCCTGGCCTCCCTGATCTTCGGCTTCCCCATCTTCTTCGACGCCGGCCTGGTAGTCATGCTGCCCGTCGTCTTCGCCGTGGCCCACCGCCTGGGCGGGGGCGTGCTCCGCTACGGCCTGCCCGCCGCCGGTGCATTCTCCGTGATGCACATCTTCCTGCCGCCGCACCCGGGCCCGGTCTCCGCGTCCGCGTTCTTTGACGCCAACATCGGCCTGGTCACCATCGCCGGCCTGCTTGTCGCCATCCCCACCTGGTACGTCACCGCCTACCTCTTCGGCCTCTACACCGGCAAGAAGCTGGTCCTTCCCGTGCCGGAAATCCTGGGCCACGCCTCCGCGGAAGCCGAATCACACCCGCCGCGCTTCCGCACCGTGGTAGGCCTGCTGCTCCTGCCGCTGGTCCTGATCTTCATGAACACCGGGCTGAACACCCTGGCCTCCTCCGGCGTGCTCGCCGAAGGCGTCAAGGACGAGCAGTGGTACCAGGTCCTGCGCACCCTCGGTGAGACCCCGGTGGCGCTGCTGATCTCGGTGCTGGTGGCACTGTTCGTGCTCGGCACCAAGCGCGGCAAGGACGCCGGGGCCCTCGAGAAGCTCCTGGAATCCTCGCTCGGCCCGGTCTGCTCCGTCATCCTGATCACCGGCGCCGGCGGCATGTTCGGCGGCGTCCTGCGCACCTCAGGCATCGGCCAGGCACTCGCCGACGTCCTGGGCGACCTGGGCATCCCGCTGATCCTGGCCGGCTTCCTGATCTCCAGCATCCTGCGCATCGCCCAGGGATCCGCCACCGTGGCATTGACCACCACCGCGGGCCTGATCGCCCCGGCGGTGGCCCTGGCCGGACTCAACGGCATGCAGGTGGCCGCCATGGTGATCGCCGTGGCCGCAGGCTCCGTGGTGGTCTCCCACGTGAACGACTCCGGCTTCTGGCTGGTGGGCCGCTTCTTCGGCATGGACGTCAAGACCACGCTGAAGACCTGGACCGTCATGGAAACCCTCATCGGCGTGATGGGCTTCGCCATTGCCGCCCTGATCTTCCTGGTGGCCGGGGTGGCGGGCTAGCATCCTTCCCAGCCACGGCTGACTGGACAACAAGCGGCGGGGCGGGCAGCAGAAATGCTGGCCGCCCCGCCGTCGTCGTACCCGGAGGCCCTATGCTCCGCCCGCCCGCGGCGGGCTGGGAGGGCGGCCGGAGTCTAGGTACGGGCGTCGATGTCTTTCTGGACCACCGCCGAGAGTGTCCGGAGCACCTGCTGGTCGGAGGGGGAGAAGGTCCTGGGCTCCTGGTCGATGACGCAGAGCGTCCCGATGTTCCAGCCCCTGGGCCCGTGCAGGGGATAGCCGGCATAAAAACGGATGTAGGGCTCGCCGGTGACCAGCGGATTGGAGGCGAAGCGGTCGTCGGCAAGGGTGTCGTTGATGACCAGCATCGCGTTCTGCTCCACCGTTTCCGTGCAGAGTGCGATGATGCGGGGAGTCTCCTCGCGCAGCGGCCCGACGGCTGACTTGAAGAACTGGGCATCCTCGGCGATCAGGGACAGTGATGCGGCCCCCACGCCAAAGAATTTCCAGGCGGCCGCAACCACGCGGTCGTATACTTCCTCCGGGCCGGTGAACAGGAGGTCCGTCTCATGCAGTGATTTCAGGCGTTCCGCCTCCGCCCGTTCCGGGGAAAGCAGGGATTTGCCTGCGGCGCCGAGGGCGGCCAGTGCGTCTTCCTTGTCAGGTTTCCGGCCCGGGTGCTGTCCCGGTCCCACCCGTTCCGGGTTCATGCCCCGCTGCTCCACGGGGTGTGCCGGCTGTTCTGCGTTCTGGTCCTTGACGGCATCTGGCCCGCGTTCGATCGCGGGCAGCCTCAGGGCCTCATGAAGATAGGCGTCCAGCTCAAACGCCGAGCAGGGGGACCTGCCGAAGTAGGACGGCCAAAGCTTCTGGGGATCCAGACCGATCGTGGCGGCAAGTTCGAGCCGCCGCTTCACCTCTTTGTCGATTGCGTCCACCTCCCCTGAGACGCGTTTGCTGGGTCCGCGCACTCTGTAGTTGCAAAAGCCATGTTAATAAGCTTACTTAGTAATTCAGTCCCCGGCTACCTGGGATGGTTCGGCGCAGTTCCGGGAACAGTGGGGCGTGCTGGCTGGGCTGGGGTCGGGGGTGCAGGTGGGGCTATTTTCCGGCGGTACGGGTTTTGCTTTTGGGCTCTTTCGGCGGCAGGCCGGCCACGTGCTCATACGCTTTATGGATCCATGCTTTCGCGCGGGCGTCGTCGCCGTCGCCTTCCTCGTTCCAGATTTCGGGCAGGCCGGTGTACTCGCGCATCGGCCTCTCCGCCGGGCCGAACGGGACGGTCCGTTCGCCGCTCTCGAGCTGCTCTTTGTCCTCCGGGGAGAGCCGGATGCCGATGGTGTGGCCGAAAAGCCCTGCGAACATATTGCCGTTGACGAACGCCCCCAGGTTGCCGAACATCGGTTTCACCGACACCACCGGGGTGTCCGGGACCAGGGACCGGAAACGCTCCTTGGCCTCGTCCGGCGCTTTGGGCATCTCCATGGCTTCCCCCTGGGATCGGACCGCTGGGCGCGGTGCCTGCTGGTCTGTGCAGGATATGCCCAGCGCGGTGCGCCGGGGAACACCCTGCCGCCCGCCGTCGTTGTGCCGGGTAGGCGGCGCGCCCAAGCCGGGCGCCGGACGTTCCCCAACCAAAGGACACCCCTTGACCCCTCGCACCATCGTGATCACTGGCGCCAGCGACGGCATCGGCGCAGCAGCCGCGCGTACCCTGGCCAAGGCAGGTGACCAGGTGGTCGTCGTCGGCCGCTCCGAGGAAAAGACGCGGGCCATCGCCAAGGACCTGGACGCGGACTATTTTGTCAGCGACTTTTCCGAGCTCGCCCAGGTCCGCACCCTGGCCGCGCAGCTGGAGTCCGACTACCCGCGCATCGACGTCCTGGCCAACAACGCCGGCGGCATCATGGGCAAGCGCACCCTCACCGCGGACGGCAACGAGTCAACGTTCCAGATCAACCACCTGGCGCCGTTCCTGCTCACCACGCTGCTGATGGGGACCCTGGTTGCCAGCAATGCCAAGGTGATCAACACCTCCAGCGGCGCCAATAGCTTCGGCAAGCTGGACCTGTTCGACCTCAACTCCGAGAAGGGCTATTCCACCAACCGCGCCTACGGCACCGGCAAGCTGGCCAACATCCTCTTCACCTCCGAGCTGCACCGCCGCTTTGGCGAACAGGGAATTACGACGGCTGCGTTCCACCCCGGCGTTGTGCGCACCAACTTCGCGGCAGACTCCACCAGCCCGTTCCGGCACGCCTACAAGACCCTGCTGAACCGCTTCATGCTGACGCCGGACCAGGGTGCCGACACCCTGCTGTGGCTGGTAAACGGGACTGCGGGCAAGGACTGGATCTCCGGTGCGTACTACTACAAGCGCGCCTTGGCCAAGGCCAACCCGCAGGCCTACGACGCCGAGCTGGCCCGCCGCCTGTGGGAGCAGAGCGAGGAACTGGTCAAGGCTGCCTGACTTCCGAGGGCGGTGACGCCACGGAGGTGCCGGAAAAAACCTAGTTGGGTCGGGGGCGCGCCTGATCAACGTCGGCGGCGGCCTCAGCCTGGCCACGGGCAGCCAGCCCCTCCACCACGCCATCTATATCGGCTTCGGGCCGGTTCTGGCTCAGCTTGGCCTTGGCCTCGATCCGGGTGATCACCAGTTCCACGCCCACGATTGCGCGCAGCTGCCCGGCGATGTAACGCTCCGGTGCGTCGTCCACGTCCCAGGGGTGGTCGAAGCCGGACTCGTGCACGCCGGTCAGCCGCCGGACCTGCCGGTCCAGCCAAACAGGATCATCATGGATCACCAGCCGCCCGTACACGTGCGCTGTGGTGTAGTTCCAGGTGGGGACAACGCGCCCGTGCTCGGCCTTGGATGCATACCAGGACGGGGAGACGTAGGCGTCCGCACCTTGGATGATGGCGAGGGCTTCCCCGGCGGCGGGCTCGGACCACTGCGTGTTGCTCCGTGCCAGGTGCCCCTGCAGCGCGCCGTACTCGCCGGCGTCGGGATCGTAGACGAACGGCAGGAGCGTGGCCACAAGCCCCTGTGGGGTTGCGGTGACCAGGTTTGCTGCGCCCGGCCTGGTCAGCAGGTGCCGGACTGTTTCGGGGACCGCGGCGAAGTGGGCTGGAATGTACATGGAGCTAGTCCTTTACTGTCTGAAGCGGTGCGGGGTCGAGTTCGGAATACGCTGCCGGGGCGGGCTGGAGCCGCACCCGGACAGCGGCGGCAGCGCACAGGATGACGGCCAGCCCGCCTAGGACCGTGGACCAGGCCAGGGTTTCACCCAGCAGGAGCGCCGCCCAGCAGATGGTCAGCACGGGCTGGACGAGCTGGATCTGGCTTACCCGGGCGATGGGGCCGATGGCCAGGCCGCGGTACCAGGCGAAGAAGCCCAGGAACATGCTCACCACGGCGAGGTAGCCGAATGCTGCCCACTGTGCGGGAGTTGCCGACGGCGGCTGCTGGGCGGCGGAGACGGCGGCCAGGACCAGCATCAACGGCGAGGCGAGAACCAGCGCCCACGAAATGGTCTGCCAGGAACCCAGCTCACGGGCCAGCAGGCCGCCCTCCGCGTAACCGACCGCGGCGGCCACCACGGAACCGACGAGCAGCAGGTCCGCCCAATGCAGGACTCCTAGGCCGCCGGACTGGACGGAGGCGAAAGCCGTCACCGCAAGGGCGCCCACAGCGGTGACCAGCCAGAAGGCTGCCGGCGGTCGTTCCCGCCCGCGGATCACGGCTGCGGCAGCCGTCGCGGCCGGGAGCAGGGCGATAACCACGGCGCCGTGGCTTGCGGCGGTGCTGGTGAGGGCGACGGAGGTGAGTAGCGGAAAGCCAATCACGACGCCGGCCGCCACTACCGCAACACGGAACCATTGCGTCCCGCGGGGGAGTGCCTGCCGGGTCAGTGCCAGTGCGGCACCGGCCAGAACAGCCGCGACCACGGCACGGCCCGAACCGATAAACAGCGGCGCCAGGCCGGCGACGGCCACCTTGGTGAAAGGAACGGTCAGCGAAAATGCGGCAACTCCGAGCAAGCCAAGCCATAGCCCGGCCGGGCTGGAGCGGGATAACACTGTGCGCACCTGTGCGGTAGCGCTACTATTGTCTCTCATGAACAACGATAGCAGTTCGCGGATTGTGGTGCACCTGAAATCATGGATGGCCACTGCCGCGCCCGGAGCGAAGCTGCCGTCCACACGTTCCCTGGTGGCCCAATACCAGGCAAGCCCTGTCACGGTGCAGAAGGCCCTCCAGACCCTGACAGCGCAGGGGATGATCGAGAGCCGGCCCGGCGTGGGTACCTTCATGCGGGCGGTCCGGACGGCACGCCCGTCTGATTACGGCTGGCAGACGGCGGCCCTCCGCTCCCCGCTGGCGGCACTGCCGCCGGCCTCATCCACCATGCGGGACGTGCCGCAGGACGCCATCTCCTTCCATTCGGGCTACCCCGCAAGGGAGCTCCTCCCCGAGCGGCTGGTCAGGGCTGCGCTCAGCCGCGCCGCCCGCGGAGACGCTGCGCTCTCGCGGCCTCCCGCGGCGGGGATGCCGGAGCTGCAGTCGTGGTTCGCCCACGAGCTCACCGCGTCCACGCCTGCGGGGACCACCCCGCCCAACCCGAGCGACGTCGTCGTACTTCCCGGCAGCCAGAGCGGTCTGAGCTCTATCTTCAGCGCCCTGGTGGGCAGGGGGCAGCCCCTGCTGATGGAGTCGCCCTCTTACTGGGGCGCCATCCTGGCCGCGGCCCAGGCGGGGGTGCGGGTGGTGCCGGTGCCCACGGGACCGGACGGGCCGGACCCTGGCGAGCTGGCCCGCGCCTTCGAGGAGTCAGGCGCGCGGATTTTTTATGCGCAGCCCAACTATGCCAACCCCACGGGCGCGCAGTGGTCAGATGAGACGCGGGAAAAGGTCCTTGACGTGGTCCGTGCCAAGGGCGCGTTCCTTGTGGAGGACGACTGGGCGCACGATTTCGGCATCAGCTCCAACCCCGTGCCGGTCGCCTCCCGTGACGACTCGGGGCACGTCGTCTACCTGCGCTCGCTGACCAAGAGCGTGTCCACGTCCATCCGGGTGGCGGCGCTGATTGCGCGCGGTCCGGCGCGGGAGCGTATCCTCGCCGATCGTGCGGCAGAGTCAATGTATGTCAGCGGGCTGCTGCAGGCGGCAGCGCTCGACGTCGTCACGCAGCCCGGGTGGCAGACGCACCTGCGCAGCCTGCGGCACCAGCTCGAATCCCGCCGCGACCTGCTGGTCACCAGCGTCCGGGAGCACATCCCGCAGGCGCATATTGAACAGGTGCCTAAGGGCGGGCTTAACCTGTGGCTGCGCCTGCCCGACGGGACGGACCTGCAGCGGCTGACCCGGGACTGCGAAGCCGCCGGCGTGATCATAGCCCGCGGGGACGAGTGGTTCCCGGCAGAGCCTGCGGGGCCGTTTATCCGGCTCAACTTTTCGGGCACAAATCCGGGCGCCTTCCCCGAAGGCGCCCGGATCATCGGGCAGATGCTGGAGCGGAACCTGGGCTAGGAGTCAGTCGGCCTAGGGAGCAACAAGCGGGCAAATATTCGTCGCCTGGCCGCTGCCCGTGAACATCCCGCCTCGTTCGGAGAAGTCACTGTTAAGGGTCCAGCTGACGGTGCCGCTTGTAACGTAAACGCCTGCATCATGTCCATTTACTTCAGGCACCGTAATGACGTTCCTACCTGTCGCAGTGATGAAAAGTCCATCATCTGATGCGCTCTCGATCCGGTTCGCACCGGTCGCTACATACGTCACCGACTTGCCTGTAGGGCCGGTGACCGTAACCCTCAGGTTGGGGGATGTAGTTATAAACCTGCCCCCAGGCAAACTAATAAATCCACCCTTCCCGGTAGGTGTGAGGGTGACCTCGAAATCGGGGTTTCCCGAACAGACGGCCTCGATGGGCTTGGGATCGACAGGTCCCGGGACGGCGGGAGCTGCAAATGCCGGCTGTGCAGGGGCAACCAAGGCTGCTGCAGCCAGGGCCGCCGGGAACAGTGTGCGCGCAATTGTGGTTTTCATTTAGATCTTCCTTTCAGATGTACTCGGGTTGAGTGGCTCAAGAGTTGCCCCGAGGACTTAACGGAGCCTTAATCCAGCGGCTGACTCTGGATCCAGAACGGGTCCGGGCGCATGATGGGGTTGATGCCGCTCCTCGGGGCGCGGTATGGCAGGGCGGGCGCTAGGGGTCGCTGGTCGGTAAGCGCCACGGGACAGGGCACAGCCCGTTCCCGTGGCCGGTCAGTGAGGGGTGCTCGGCAATGGGCGCACTGTGGATCAGGGCATTGGGCCCGTTGCAGGTGATCGCTGACGGCGTCCAGGTTCCCGTCAGCAGCCGCAACCTGCGTATTGTCCTCGAATGCCTGGCGCTGCGGGCGAACTCGGTAGTAGCAGCCGACTTCCTTGCTGAAGCCATTTGGGACGGCCACCCGCCCGCGCATCCGGGCCCGCAACTGCAGGTCTACGTCGCGAACCTGCGGAACTTGCTGGAGCCCAATCGCCATAAGGAGGTTGCCTCGCACCGCCTGGCCAGCCGTCCCGGCGGCTACCTCCTGGCTGTTGCGGATGACGAACTCGACCTGCTGCAGTTCCGGGCGCACCTTGCCGCCGGGGAGCGCGCAGTAGAAGCGGGCGAACTCGCTGGCGGTGCGGTCCGCCTGCGCCAGGCCCTGGACTTGTTCGTCTGCCCTGCTTTTCCGGATCTTGCCGACATTCAGCTGCTGGTCCCTGACCTCGAAGAAGTGGAGGAAGCCCGGCTGGTTACTTGCCAGGACCTTTTCGACGTCGAACTGGCACTGGGCCGCCACGCCACGTTGGTGGGGGAGCTGCAGCGGCTGGTATCGCAGCATCCCTACCGGGAGCGCTTGTGGGCGTCCCTTGTGCTTGCGCTGTACCGATCCGACCGGCAGGCAGACGCCCTCGCCGCATGCCGTGCAGCCCGGAAGACCTTTGCGGCGGAGCTGGGCATTGATCCCGGGGTGCGCCTTCAGGAGCTGGAAGCACTGGTGCTGCGCCAGGATGCCTCCCTTGGGCCTCCCGCCGTGAACGAAAACCGCCGCGCCAGGCAGCGCCTCGATAACTTGCCTGCCGCACTCACCCCCATGGTGGGCCGGGATGTTGAACTGGGGGAGGTGTGTTCGCTCTACCGCTCCGAGGGATGCCGGCTGGTTACCGTAACGGGGGCGGGCGGGGCAGGGAAGACCCGCCTCGCCATGGCGGCGGCCGCGCGTTTGGGCGAGCGCATGCCCGACGGTGCGGGCTGGGTTAATCTGTCCCCGCTCACCCAGGTTGAGCAGGTGCCGGGTGCCATCGCTGCGGCACTTGGATTGGAGGCGCCAGCAGGCGAAGACCCGCTGAAAATCGCGTCCCGTTTTCTCCAGGCCCGCCGCCTGCTGCTGGTCCTGGACAACTTCGAGCACTTGGCAGACGCGTGGCCCGTGGTGCTGGACCTGCTCACTGCAGCCCCTGAGCTCCGGATCCTCACCACCAGCCGGAGGCGGCTTGGGTTGCGTCCGGAGTATGAGTTCGAACTTGCGCCGCTGGAGTTGCCACCGCTCGACCCGCCCCTGCCTCCCCGCCAGCTGCGGGAGGTGCCGGCAATGAAGCTGCTCTTGAACCGGGGCCGGACGGTCCGCCCTCGCTTTTCCCTAGACCACGGAAACGCCGCAGTACTCACTAGCCTGTGCCACCGGCTGGACGGGCTGCCGCTGGCCATTGAACTGGCCGCGGCCCAGCTTCGACACCTTAGCGAGCAAGATCTCCTCGCGGACTTGGAGGTCAGCCTGGCCGCCCTGCGGGCCACCTTCCCGGACCTTCCGGGCCGGCAGCGAACCCTCACCGCCACGATCGAGTGGAGTTACCAATTACTGGCGGACGCTGAACGCGTACTCTTCGGTCAACTCGGTGTTTTCGCCAACGATCCAACGACGGAAGCGATTGACGCCGTGCGCGGCTCCTTTTCCTCTGGCGCGCCATCCACTGAAGAACTGCTGTCCGCGCTCGCGGATCACAGCCTGCTGCGTCGCTACACCGACCATGCAGGACGGCGGCGTGTGACGCTGCTGCAATCCATCCATGAGTTTGCGCGTAACCGGCTGGCGCTGGTTCCTGAGCAACACGAGGTGCGCCGGCGGCATGCCGAGTACTACCTTGCCCTGGCTAAGACATTGGGTCCGCTACTGTGGGGTGCTGGCCAGGTGGAGGCATTCCGGATGCTTCACGCCGAAGCCCTCGACCTCCGCGCAGCACTGCTTTGGGCAGCAGGGCCGGATGGTTCGACTGAACTGGCCCTTCGCCTGGTGGGAGAGCTTTGGCATTACTGGGAACTCACCGGAGACGTTACCGAGCAGCAGCGAATTGCCGTTGAACTCGTGGAGGCAGCGCCGGATGCGGCGCCGCAGCTTAGAGCACCAGCCCTTAGCGGAGCAGCCACTCTGACATGGACCCTGGGCAGGTATGACCAGGCGGCCCACCTCCACCGCCGCGCCCTTGAAGCGTTTGAAAAGTCCGGCAATAGCCAGGGCGTAGCGTGGACCATCATGTGTCTGGCCGTGCAGGCAGCACAAAGTGGTGATTTCTCTACTGCCGAGCGGCTCACAGCGGAAGCCTTGGCCTATCCCGGAGTCAGCCTTCGGGTCAGAATTGGGGCGCTGGTTGTCCTCTCCCGCCAGGCTTACTGTGCCGGGGACCATCTGCGGGCACTCGAACTCTGCAGGGCGTGCGCGGAGCTGACCCGCCGGCTGGGGGACCGGTGGCTCCTGGGCGCTGTGCTCACCAATCTTGCAGAGAGCACCGAACAGGCTGGCGATTACGACGGTGCCGAGCTCCTGCTCATCGAAGCTATCAGCGCCTCACTCCAACTGGGGGCGGAGGGCAATCTGGCTGCTTTCCTTGACTCATTGGCGGGCGTTTATGCGTCAAAAAACCTCTATGACTTGGCCCCCCGCCTCCTCGCCGCGGCGGACTCCTACCGAGCAGACCGCGGTATTTCGCTGGATCAGGCAGAACGACGACGTGTTGATGCCATTATCGACAAAGCCCGGGCTGAAGCTGGCCCCATTCGCTTCGGGCTTGCCTGGTCTGGTGGACGTAGGCTTACCGTTCGGCAGGCAGCAAACGAAGTGCTCCAGGGCGGGCGCCAACCCAGACTCTCCGGCACCTCACGGGGTTCAGCCCGATCAGCTTCTACCGCCGTGGACAGTGCCGCTGGCTCAGCCCCCTGGACGTGACATGCGCGGCGACGCTGGCCGTTCGAATCCCGCTCCCCAGTCGTAATAGCGTGCAATATAAGCATGACCTCATGTATTTGATGACTATAAATTCGGCAGCCGTGCTACTTTCAACACTGCCGCCGCGCATTTCTTCGTTGCCAACGACCGGGACCAGGGGACTGCGCGCGCTCCCATTGCAGAGTCCGATCATTGGAGACGCCCGTGGAACCCACAACAGACGTGAAGCTGGACGCCCAGCCGGCCAGGCCCCCCGCGGCCGACTCCGGACTCCGCCGCTCCATGGGCCCGCGCCACCTGGTGATGATCGCCATGGGCGGCGTGATCGGCTCCGGCCTGTTCCTGAGCTCCGGCTACACCATCTCCCAGGCCGGCCCGCTCGGCGCGGTCATCGCGTACCTCATCGGCGCTTTCGTTGTGTACCTGGTGATGGCCTGCCTCGGCGAACTTGCCATCGCCTACCCGGTGTCCGGCGCATTCCACATCTACGCCGCCCGCTCCATCGGCCCCGCCACGGGTTTCGCCACCGCCTGGCTCTACTGGCTGTGCTGGGCGGTGGCCATCGGCTCCGAGTTCACCGCCTCCGGGCTCCTCATGCAGCGCTGGTTCCCGGACGTGGAGGTCTGGGTCTGGTGCCTGGTGTTCGCTGCCGTGCTCTTCGGCTTCAACGCCGTGTCCTCCAAGTTTTTCGGCGAGTCCGAGTTCTGGTTCGCAATCGTCAAGGTCGCCGCAATCATCGGCCTCATTGTCCTTGGCGGTGCGGCCCTGTTCGGTTTCCGCCCGCTCGGCGGCGGGGGAGAGCACCCGTTCCTGTTCGAGAACTTTGCCACCGAGGGCGGGCTGTTCCCCAACGGCTTCACGGGCGTCCTGGTTACCGTACTCGCGGTCTTCTACGCCTTCTCCGGCTCGGAACTTATCGGCGTGGCCGCCGGTGAAACCAAGGACCCGGCCACCAGCATCCCCAAGGCCCTGCGCACCACGGTGCTCCGCCTGCTGATCTTCTTCGTTGGAGCCATCGCCGTCATCGCCGCCACCATCCCGTACAACGAGGTGGGCCTCGATGAGAGCCCGTTCGTCACGGTCTTTTCCGCCATCGGCCTGCCGTTCGCCGCCGACATCATGAACTTCGTCATCATCACCGCACTGCTTTCCGCCGGCAACAGCGGCCTGTTCTCCTGCGCCCGCATGCTCTACTCCCTCGCCGACGAAGGCCATGCCCCCCGCGCCTTCAAAAAGCTGACGGGCCGCGGCATTCCCCTCATCGCGCTCTCGGTGAGCATGGTGGGCGGCATCGCATCGCTGATCAGCAGCGTGGTGGCCCCGGAAACTGTCTACCTGGTGCTGGTCTCGGTGGCAGGCTTCGCCGTCGTAGGCGTATGGATGTCCATCACGGCCTCGCACTTCTTCCACCGCCGCGCGTTCGTCCGCAACGGCGGCGACGTCAGCACCCTCGCCTACAAAGCCCCGCTGTTCCCGCTGGTGCCCATCCTGGCGTTCTCGCTGTGCGTGATCTCCCTGGTCGGCATCGCCCTCGATCCCACCCAGGCCGCCGCGCTCTACTTCGGCATCCCCTTTGTGGCCGCCTGCTACATCTGGTTCCACTTCCGGCACGGCCGCAAGGCCGCTGTGGCGCCATAGGCGCAGTAACAGGAACGGACGACGGCGGCTGCCGGGCCAGGTGCGTTGCGCACCTTCCCGGACGGTCGCCGTCGTCCTTTCCGCCGCATCACCGCCGCCCCTGAAAGGCGGGGCGTGGAAGAATGGGGCCTTGTGACCGGCCGGGAGGGGCAGATGAGCGTGGATTCGTCCACTGAGGCGTCGTCAATGGCGCAGGGGCTCCGGATTGTCCGGCTGGTGGCAGGCAGGGAGAAGCTGGGACGCCAACTGCTGGGCGTTTCGCAGCTGGCCGCGGAGCTGGACATGGAACAGAGTCGCGTCTCCCGCCTGGCGCAGGAACTGTGCGACCTCGGACTGCTGGAGCGCGTGGACCGCGGGCCATTCCGGACCGGTCCGCGCTTCTTCAGCCTGGCCGCGGCATTGAACACCGGCTGGGTCCGGGAAGCGAAAACCGAACTTGAGGCGCTGGTTGCGGCGCTGGGACTGCGCGCCCGGCTCTCCGTCCTGGACGGCTACCGCGTGATCCTGGTCCGGGCCTCCAGCAACGACGCCATCCCCGGCAGCTTCGTCAAGCCCGGCATGGTGACCCCGGCCTGGTGCACCGGCGCCGGACGGGCGCTGCTGTGGGACTTTGACCGGCCGGCGCTGGATGCCCTGCTGCAGGACGTGAACTACATCGGCATCGGCGGACCGGGGGCCGCGCACTCAACTGGTGGGGTCTGGGACCTCATGGTCCGCGACCGTGATGCCGGGTTTATCACCGCGGCCGAAGAATTCGAACATGGCGTTGTGGAGCTCGCGGTGCCCGTCCGTGACACCGGCGGCGCCATCCTTGCCTCGCTGAGTGTGCTGGGCAGCAGTGCCGGGATCGGTCCGGATGCGGCAGCTGCGGCGGCCGTGCTCACCAGGGCCGCTGAACGGATCGGATCCAGCGGGAGCGCACGCTAGGGCTCCTGAAATCCGAGCCTCTGCTCGAGCCACTTTCCCCGGGCCACCAGCGCGTCCGCGCAGGCTTGCCGGCGCGGTTCCAGCCTGTCTTTGATGCCCACGATCTGCAGCGCCGCCACCACGTCACCCTTGAAGTCCCGGACGGGGACAGCCAGGGAATAGAGTCCCGGTTCCGCTTCCTCATCCACGATCGAGTAGCCCCGCTTCCGGGCAGCTTCACGCCGCGCCAGGAAGTCGTCCACGCTGGCCGGCGTGTTGGGGCCGTGCCGCACAAACGCCACATCCGCGAAGACGGTCCGCACTTCCGCCTCCGACGCTTCCCACAGCACCGCCTGCCCGGCATCGCTGCAGTACGCGGGGTAGGGCCGGCCCAGCCAGGAACCCACCAGGTTGCTGCTGGCCGGGACGCTTTCGCCGATGGTCACCGTGCTGTCCCCGTGAAGGACCCCCAGGAAACATGCCTCGTCCGTTTCTCCCGCCAGCGTGTCCAAGGCGGTGCCGCCGTCGGACTCTAAACGGCGCTCCGTGAGCAGTTGGGCGTCAGTGAGGACGGACCAGTCCAGGCTGTAGGTGCGCTGGCTCGTTTTGTGGAGGAAGCCCTCCTGTTCGGCGCTGCGGAGGCTGCGCGAAACCTGGCTGCGGTCCTTGCCGAGGTCTGCGGCGATGTCCGCCACGGTTCCTCCGGGCTGTCCCGCGGCATGGCGTGCACCCACAGCAAGAAGGGCCATGATTCCGCGGCCCATGCTGGAGGTTCTTGGCATGGTGTCGAGTCTAGTGGAGGGGCCTTCCCTGCCCGGCTTCCGATGTGTCACCGACTGGCGCGCCGGATTCGCCGGAACAGGACATGGTCGCCGGAACGCCCCGGCGACCGTGTTCTCTTCCGGCGTTTGCGCAGCTGCCGGCCGCAGGGCAGGGGAGCACAGCCGAGTCAGCAGATGGCGAACACCCTTGCCGGGAAGCCGCTGCCGGCGAGGGGCTTTGGCCAGGAGGCGACGACGGCGGCGCCGAATTCCGGCAGTCCGTCCAGGTTGGCCAACAGTTCGATCTGCCAGCAGCCCTGTTCCAGGACATAGGTTTCCAGGCTGAAGTCCTGCCGGGAGGTTGCCAGGCCCGGGTCCGTGTCAGTCTGCTCGTGGCCGACCGCTGCCACGGCACGGTGCTCAACCAGGAAGGACAGCACGTCCATGGACCAGCCGGGCGTGTGGCTGATGCCCTCGCTGTCCCGGTTGGCCATCGCCCCGGCGTCGGGCCACCGGCCGCTCCATCCGGTACGCAGGGCAACAAAGGAACCTTGCGGGATGGGCCCGTTCCGGGTTTCCCACTCCTGTACGTCCTGCAGGGTGGGGGTGGCATCCGGATTGCCGGCCACCCGCTGGCTGATGTCCAAAACCACCAGCGGAAGGATCATCTCCTCCACCGGGATCTGGTCCAGCGTCCTGCCGCCGCGGATGAAGTGGGAGGGCGGGTCAACGTGGGTTCCCCACTGGCCCACGATTGTGTAGCGGTGGGCAGTGAAGCCGTCACCCTTGTCCAGGTCGAAGAGGGCTTCGCGCTGCTCATCCGGAAAGGCGGCGAAGTGGGGCTGGCCAGGGTGGAAGGCATGCGTCAGGTCCACGAACTGCCTGCCCGCGATCACCGAGTGCAGGCCCTCCCAGAGCGAGGTGGTGCTGGTGTCCGTCATGATGCTGCGGCTCCTTCTGCCATGGGCGCTTCAGTCTTTGATGCTTCTGCCTGCGGTGCCAGCGCGGTGCTGGAGACGCTGACGGGACCGGTCACTTCAATAACCGGCACCTCCCACGGGTGGATGTCCACGAGGCGGCGCATGAACCGCTCGACGGCGGCGTCCCCCAGTGAGGCGTCGAAGTACGTCGTGAAGACGAAGGTTGGCGAAAGGGTCTGCTCACCCACCCGTCCGAGGGTGGGGTTTGCGCCCTCGGCTGTGGTGAACCCCTCGAAACCGAGGCTGGACTCAAACACATGCTTGTAGTTGCCGAAGTCCCCGAGTTCCCGGAATTCTGCAAGGGCCTGCAGTAGGTGCGCGATGCCCGGATCATCCCGGAAGGCATCCGGCTCGCCCTTGGACAGCTGCCCGAAGGTGCTGCTGCTGATGGGCCAGTGGACGCGGAGCTTGCGTACAGGGTGAAGTTGAACGTCCAAGAACCTAGCCTCTTTCCTCCGCCGAGTGACGGCTGCCAGCCATCGTGACAGAAAGAAATAATCATTACAAGCATAATGAAATGCGTATTATGACTACTATGGCTTCCGCTGCACCGCTCTCGTCCCTGCTGGAATCCGGGGAACACCTCGTCACCGACGGCGCCCTGGCCACGGAACTCGAGGCCCGCGGCTGCAACCTGGACGATCCCCTGTGGTCTGCCAAAGTCCTGCTGGAGGATCCGCACCTAATCAGGGACGTCCACCGCGACTACTTTTCCGCCGGGGCCAGGATTGCCACCACCGCCAGCTACCAGGCCACCCCGCAGGGCTTCGCGCGGCGGGGCATGAGCGCCCACGATGCCCTGGAGCTGGTGGCGTTGTCGGTGCAGCTGGCGGATGAGGCCCGCCGCATGCACTTGGCCGCCGAACCTGACTCGGGCACGTTGCTCATTGCCGGCTCTGTTGGCCCTTACGGCGCCTACCTTGCAGATGGTTCCGAATACCGCGGCGACTACACGCTGGGGAAAGACGAGTTCCTGGACTTCCACCGGCCCCGGGTAGCGGCGCTCGTTGAGGCGGGTGTGGATTTCCTGGCGTGCGAGACGCTGCCGTCGTTTGCCGAAGCCGAAGCACTGGCCTCCCTCACGGAAGAGTTCGGCGTCGAATCCTGGTTCACGTTCTCCCTGCGGGACGGCGCCCACATCAGCGACGGCACCCCGCTGACGGCAGTTGCCGGGCTCCTTGATGCACACCCCCTGGCCGCAGCGATCGGCGTGAACTGCGTGCCGCTGCACCTGGTCGCTCCCGCGCTCGCCGCCCTCCACAGCGCGACGGACAAACCGCTGGTGGCCTACCCTAACTCAGGCGAAACGTACGATCCCGCGACCAAGACCTGGGGTCCGGCCACAGCCTCCGCCCAGGATGGGGACGCCGAACCAACAGATCCCGCCGGCGGGGCCGCCGCCTGGCTGGAGCACGGCGCCCGCATCATCGGCGGGTGCTGCCGCACGACGCCAGGCGACATCGCCGCCATCGGACGGGTCATTGCTGCGCACCACTGAACCAACCCGGGTGAACCATCCGCGCTGAACCTGCAGCGCAACGCGGCGCCTGACTGCCTCAGCCCTCTGCCGGGGTGTCCTTTTGGTTGTCCTGGTCCGCGGTGTCCTGGTCCTGAGTGTCGTCCCGGCCCGGGGCGTCCTGTTCGTCCGCGTGCTCGGCCTTCTCCCGGGCCTCCTGCTGGTGCTGCTCGAGTTTCGCCTCGGCGCCCCTGCGCCGATATCCGATGGAGCGGGCCTGTTCAGGGGTGGGATGCCGGTGCTCCCGCTCCCAGGCATGGTCATTGACGCCGGTGCCGGGAACTGCACCGTCATCCGGATCCAGAGGTTCTTTACCCATATCCAAACCCTGTCACAGTAACGGCACTGATAGTAGGGCTTACGCCTCAAGCCGCCCGTAGGTGGTGATCACGTTGCCCTTGCTGGTCCGGGACTGGTCCAGGAGTACCAGCCGGGTGGTGGGGTCGCCGTCCTGGAAGAGGCGCCGCCCGCTCCCTGCCACCACCGGATGGGTCATAAGCGTCAGGGAATCCAGCAGCCCGGCGAACAGCAGCTGCCGCGTGACCGAGATGCTGCCGCACACAGCGATCTCGCCGCCCTCGCGCTCCTTGAGCCCTGCCACGAACTCTTCCAGCGGTGCGTCCATCAGCTGCGAGTTTTGCCATTCGAGCGGTTCCGCCAGGGTCCGCGACGCCACAAACTTCTCCACCGGATTGATGAACGCGGCAAAGTCCTCGTCCACGGGCGCGGTAGGCCAGTACGCGGCCCACTCCTGGTAGCTCACCCGGCCCAGCACCACCGTGTCCACCGTTTCCATCATGGTGGTCAGGCCGGCTCCCAGTTCGTCGTCGAAGCTGTCGAACTGGAACTTGTAGGGATCGGACACCACGCCGTCCACGGAGTGGAACAGGCCGGCAGTGACTTTGCGCATGGGGACCTCCTGCGGGGGTTTTTGAGCGGACACGCCTCACGCTAGTGCGCCCCTCGGGCCAGCGGAAGATCCCTGCAAAAGTGCACGACGGCGGCCGCCCCAGTTACGTTCATCACTCGCCGAGGCGTCTTGCAGGGTTTGGCCGATCCTGAGCCCCATACTTGTGGTGAGCGGCTGTTGCCGTGCCCCGGCCAGGCAGGAGGAAAGTGCATGGAAACCCTGAAAAAGATCGTGAGCAACCAGTATTTTCCGGCCGCAGCAGTCCTTACCGCCGTGGTGCTGTTCTGGGCTGTGGGACTCCTGGGCGGGCTGTCCTTGCTGCACAACAACCAGCCCCCGCTGACCACGCTGACCTGGATGCTGTTCGTTTACACCGTTGCGGTCCTCAGTCCGCTGGCTGGCATCCTGGCCGCGGCCGACCTGCTCCGGCGCTGGCGCCGTAACCGGGCCGCCGAAATGGCCTACCCCGGGTATTCAGGTGACCTCGAAACAGGGGAAGGCCAGGCGGTGGTCGAGCCGGCAGGCGGAGCTCAGGCAATCGACGCACCCGAAGAGCCTGCAGTCCAGCACCCAGCGCCTCCCGCCCCCAAAGCAGCAAAGAAAACCTCCAAGCAGGCAGGCCGCAAGCAGGCCGCCTAGCAGGCTAGCCGCCGTCGTCCCTTCCTACCGGTCCTTTAACGCCGTGAGAGCTTCCTCTGCCTGCTGCAGCGCGTTCTCCAGCCGACGCCCCGGCTGCGGCAGCGAAAACAGGTAACCCTGCAGCGAATCGCAATCCAGGGCCGCCAGGTAATCTGCCTGCGCCGCCGTTTCCACACCCTCCGCCGTGACGGTCAAACCAAGGCTGTGGGCCATGTTGATCATGGAACTGAGGATGGGCAGCCGCTCGTTGCCGGTGCGCACCATGGAGACAAAAGTCCTGTCGATCTTCACCGTGTCCACCGGCAGGTCCTGCAGTCTGCCCAGGGAGGAATAGCCGGTGCCGAAATCGTCCAGGGCAACCCTGGCTCCCTCCTCACGGAGCGTGCTGAGCTGTTTGATGAGGCTGCAGTCGGCGTCGAAAAACACGCTCTCGGTGACCTCAACGACCAGCTGGTAGGCCGCCACGCCACTGGCCTCCGCAAGCCGCAGGACCGTCTGGGCAAACAGGGGGTCCTGCAGCTGGACGCCCGAAACGTTCACTGCGAGCGACCGGGATGGATCCTCGCCCAGCCACGGCGCCAGCTGCACCATGCCCAGCGCCATCACCTCTGCGCCGATCTCGTTGATCAGTCCCGTGCGTTCGGCCAGCGGAATGAAGACCGACGGCGGGACCCGCCCGCCGTCCCTGTCCCACCGGGCCAGCGCCTCGAACGTGACCACCTGGCCCATGCGGTGGGACACGATTGGCTGGAAGTCGACCGATATTTCGCCCCGGGCCACGGCCAGCTGCAGGCCGGCTTCCATATGGGTCCGCTGCACCAGGGCGGTCATCATGTCCGGGTGGAACCGCAGGAAGCGGTTCTTGCCGGCGGCCTTTGCCGCGTACATCGAGATGTCCGCCTGCCGGAGCAGCTCGGAGGCCCCCACGCTGTCCCGGCCCAGCGATGCGAGTCCCAGGCTGAGGCTGGGCCGCAGGACTGTGCCCTGGATCGTGACGGGGACGTGCAGGCACCGGACGATGCATTGGGCGATCGCATCCGCGTCCGGGCATGCGGTCAGGAGCACCACGAACTCGTCTCCGCCCAGCCGGGCCACGACGTCGGCAGTGGGGGCGCAGCCGCGGAGCCTTCGGGCCACTTCAACCAGCATGTCGTCGCCGGCCTGGTGGCCAAGGATGTCGTTAACTTCCTTGAAGTCGTCCAGGTCCAGGAGCAGGACGTCAACGGCCTTGAGCCGCGGTTCCTGCAGGGCACCAGCCAGGGCATCGTTGAACACGGCCCGGTTGGCAAGGCCTGTCAGCGGGTCCTGGAAAGCCATCGCCCGCAGCGTCTCGGCCTGCGCGGCGAGGTCCAGCATGGCCTGGTGGGCCTGCTCCTGGGCTTTGCGCCGTGGCGTGACGTCGCGGAAGCTCCACACGCGGCCCACGATGTTTTCGCCCACCTTCTGTGGCCGCGAATACCGTTCGAAGGTACGCCCGTCCGCGAATTCCAGGACGTCGTGGCTTTCTGCTGCCGGGTCTTCCCCAAGCGCCCTGATCCGTGCCAGGAAGCCCGCAGGATCCGCCACCTGCTCGATGATGAGCCGCAGGACGGGCTCCTCACTGTCCCCCTGCATGAGCTCCGGCGGGATACCCCACATGGTGAGGAACTGGTCATTGAAGCCGGCCACCCTGCCCTCGGTACTCATCACCAGGATGCCGTCGGCTGTCGATTCCAGCGTGGCGGTCAGCAGGGACATCGCTTCCCGCAGGTCGGCATCCGCGGCCTGGCGGTGGGAAGTACCCCGGACCGAAAGAAGCAGCAGGTCATGGCCGCGGCCGCCGTCGCCTGGTCCCCGGCATCCGTCCGAACCCCCTGGGGGTGCCGCAGGCCCCTGGGACGCTGGATGGAAAGGCAGGGCCGCTTCCCACGGCAGCAACGATCCCGTTGCCTCGGCGGGGAATTCCGTCCCGTTGCTGTGCAGCCCGTAGATTTCCCGCGGCGGCGGATGCTCACCGGCCCGGGCACGGAGGCGGGCGAAAAGCTGGTCCGCTTCGCCGCGGAAGCCTTCGGCGAGCAGTGTTCGGTGGTCCCGCCCGATGAGGTCCCCGGCGGCGAATCCGAACAACCTCCCGGCCGCGGCATTGGCCAGGGCGATGCTGCCGTCTGTTGTTATGGCCAGCAGCGCGTCCGGACTGGCATCCAGAACGGTGCCGAAAGTTTGTGCTGACGCAGTCCTGCCGTGGCTCCAAGAATTATTCAAGACTCCACCCCCCCTCGGACATCATAGAGGGCAGGAACCGATATTTGGTGAGCTGCCCGGCCCCGGTTTCCCAGGGGCTGTTGCGGACCCGCAGCCCTCCAGTCATTGCCAACATAAAAGCGCTGCCCCGCAGGGGGACAGCGCTTTCAAGGTTTGTGAATAAAGGGACCGCTATACGCGGCGGTGGCTGCGGTTAGTGACCGCGCCATAAACCAGCAGCACGATGATTGAACCAAGAATTGCCAGCAGCCAGGTGCGGATATCGAAGAATTCGGCCAGGCCACCGCCGAAGATCAGCGAACCGATCCAGCCGCCCAGGATGGCGCCGACAACGCCGAGGACCAGGGTAACCACCCAGCCTCCACCTTGGCGGCCGGGCAGGATAGCCTTCGCAATGGCGCCGGCGATCAGGCCCAAAATGAGAAATCCGAGAATGCCCATGTTGTCACTCCTTGTCAGTAAGTTGTGCCGGGCCCCCATTTCCGGTTCCATAATTCAATCAGCGTGCTTACTGCTCTGCAAGAGTTTGATTATCACGGGATGACTGTCAGTTTTCCCGGCCGGAATGCACCACTTTCGCTATTTGCTGGTGAATCCCGCGGGGGCGGCGGGCTGGGGCTTCGATAGGATTGATTGTCCCCGCAACAAACCAAGGAGTTTTGGCATGCGCAGCCAGCAGACCGTCCGCCCACGTGCCATCTTCCTCGACATCGACGGCACCTATGCCGACCACGGACTGGCGCCCGCTGCGCACGTAGACGCTGTCCGGACCGCACGCCGGCTGGGACACCTGGTCTTCGTCTGCACGGGACGGCCGCTGTCCATGGTCCCAAGCCACATCCTGGAGGCCGGCTTCGACGGCAGTATCACCGGGGCCGGAGCCCGCGTTGAGCTCGGGGGAGAGATCCTCAAGGACACACGCTTTGATCCGGACCTGGGTGCCCTCATTGTGGAGACACTGGACGCCCATGGCGCCGCCTACATCCTGGAAGCACCCGAGGCGCTGCACGGCCGGACAGGCGTGGACCAGAGGCTCCGGGAGGTGCTGGGCCCCATCTTCGCCGGCCGGGCGCAGCACGACGGGGTCCTCAGCACAGACGTGGATCCGCTGGAGGACATCCTGGGGCCGATGCAGTACAGCGACGACCTTCGCTCCACGTCCTACGCCAAAATATCCTGCTTTGATTCCCCGGTGCCGCTGAAGCAGCTGGTGGCCGGGCTCGGGCCGCAGGTGGGCCTCATTCCCAGTTCCCTCTCCGCCCTGGGCGACCGCGCCGGCGAGATCTTCATGGCCGGAACACACAAAGCCGTGGGCATCCAGGTGGTGGAGGAGCACCTGGGCCTTGACCGTGCGGACATCGTGGCCATCGGGGACAGCGCCAACGACATCGAAATGCTGGAGTACGCCGGCGTGGGCATCGCGGTGGAGGGCGGGCACCCGGCGGTCCTGGCAGTCGCGGACCGGACCACCGCCGGGCCGGCCGGCAACGGCGTGGCACTCGCCTTTGAGGAGCTCGGCCTGCTGGGCTGACCGGCTTCCGGATCCGGGCCTGGGCGGCCTGGGAAGTCAGGAAGGAAGCGGAGCGGGTGCCTGCTCGGACGGGTGCGCGGCAGCGCCGGTCCCCAAACCGCGCACCAGCCAACCGGAGGCCTGCCAGGCCGCGGCATCCAGCACGTTCCGCGCGTCCAGCACCACGCGCCGTCGTACCCGTGCACCCGCAGCTGTTGGGGAGAGGCGGCGGTACTCATCCCATTCCGTGAGCAGCAGCACCAGCTCGGCGCCCTCGAGTGCCTGCTCCGTCGAGGCCTCGAACTTGAGGCGCGGATAGCGGCGCCAGGCGTGGTTGACCGCCTTGGGATCCGTGACGGTCACGTGCGCCCCGGCCCCGGCAAGCCGGTCGGCAACGTCCAGGGCGGGGGAGTCCCGGATGTCGTCAGTGTCCGGTTTGAAGGACGCGCCGAGCACGGTGACGGAGCGGCCGGCAACGCTGCCGCCGCAGAGCCCGGCGGCCACGCTGACCGTCCGTTCGCGCTGGCCCAGGTTGACCGAATCCACCAGCCGCATCCAGTCGTCAAGGGCAGTGACCCCTGCCTGGACGGCTTGGGTCCGAAAGCTGCGGATGTCCTTGGGGAGGCAGCCGCCGCCAAAACCCAGGCCGGCGTGCAGATACCTTCCGCCGATGCGCGGGTCCATGCCCATGGCCTCGGCCAGCTCCGCCACGTCCGCCCCTTTTGCGTCGCACAGTTCGGCCACGGCGTTGATGAAGCTTACTTTGGTGGCGAGGTAGGCGTTGGCCGCGGACTTGATGAGCTCCGCCGTGGCGAAGTTGCAGACCAGGCGGGGTATGCCAGCCCGGAGGAGCGGCTCGTAGACCGCATCCAGTGCCGCCGTAACCCCGAGCGGTGCGCCGGTGCGGGGATGGAAGGCGGCTCCGCGCCCGCCGTCCACGCCGTACACCAGCCGGTCCGGTACCAGAGAGTCCTTCACCGCGGTCCCCTGGCGGAGGAATTCCGGGTTCCAGCCCAGCAGCACGTCCGGACGGGAGTCCAGCACGCCGCGCAGCATCTCCACCGTGCCCACGGGCACCGTGGACTTACCCACGACGACGGCGCCGGCGGCCAGGTGCGGCAGCAGCGTTTCGATCGCGGAGACCAGGAAGGTGAGGTCGGCGGCGTCGGACGTTTTGTCCTGCGGGGTGCCCACGCACAGGAAGTGGACCTGTGCGCCCTTCACGGCAGCGGCGTCGGTGGAGAAAGTGAGACGGCCGGTGCTCAGGCCGTCCCGCAGGAGTTCGTCCAGGCCGGGTTCGTGAAAGGGGGCAGCGCCGCGCGCCAGCTGTTCCACCTTTCCGGGATCGACGTCGATCCCCACCACGGTATGGCCCATGGATGCAAGGGTGGCCGCATGGACGGCACCAAGATAGCCGCAGCCGATCACCGAAATCTTCACTGCGCCGCTCCAGCCCGGGGACCCGCAGCTGTCCGGGCAGGCGCGGCGGCCACGGCGTCACCGTAGTGCCGGACCAGTTCCTCGCACAGTGCCGGCCATGTCCTGTCCTGCACGGAGGCATGGGCTGCGGCAGCGAACGCGCGGCGTTTGGCGTCGTCGCCCATCAGGTCGAGCACGTGGCCGCGCAACCCGGACAGGTCGCCGGGCTCATAGAGCCAGCCGGTCCGGGAGTTCTCCACCAGGTCCAGCGGCCCGCCCCGGCCGGTGGCCACCACCGGAACCCCCGACGCCATGGCCTCCTGGATGGTCTGGCAGAAGGTCTCGAACTCGCCCGGATGCACGAAGAGGTCGAAGGACGCCACTGCTCGTGCCAGCTCCTCACCGCCCAGGAAGCCGGTGAAGACCGCATCAGGCAAGGCGTCCTCGAGGACAGCCCGCTGCGGCCCGTCGCCAACAACCACCAGTCTGGTGTTGGGAATCCCGGCCAGGGCGGCCAGGTCCTCCACCTGTTTCTCCACGGCCAGCCGTCCCACGTAGCCGATGACCCGCTGGCCGCCGGGGGCCACGGAAGCCCGCCACCCGTCGTCGCGCTTGTCCGGTGAAAACCGTGCCGTATCCACTCCCCGACGCCACATCTTCACCCTGGGGATGCCGCGGCCGCGCAACTGGTTCAGCGCGAACGTGGACGGCACCAGGGTGCGGGTGGCCAGCAGGTGGATGTTTTCAACCCGGTTCCAGGCCCAGTTCTCCAGGAACGGCACACCGTATCTCGCCGCGTAACTGGGAACCTCGGTCTGGTAGACGGCAACAGTGGGAATGCCCAGCTGGTGCGCCGCCTGCGCCGCCCGCCAGCCAAGCACGAACGGCGAGGCGAGATGGACAACGTCCGGTGCATAGTCGGCAAGGATTCGCTTGACCCGATACACACCGCCCATCGCCACCCTGACGTTTGCATAGCCCGCCAGCGGCACTGCCGGCAGCCGGAGGATTTCCGCGCCCCGCACATGGTCCGGCGCCTCCCCGTCCAGCGTGGAAGGCGCGATCACCAGGACGTCGTCGCCCCGGCTCTCAAGGTGTTCCAGCACGCGCAGGATGGAATGCGTTACGCCGTTCATCAGCGGCAGGAATGATTCAGCAACAATTGCGATCCTCACCCCTCCACGGTGGGCGGGCGGCGTTGCCGTGCGGGGGAGAAAACGTTACCCGGAGGGAAAGGGTGCGTGAACAGGAGGACGCCGAACTGAAAAAAATTACTAAGTAGGCTTTGCATATGATGCTAAGCATGCTTAGTGTAGGAGGGCAGCTAACGCAGAGCCTCAAGCAGACGGGGCGGAACCCGGCACCGGACCCCGGTGCAGGACCATCCAAATTTGTTAGTTAAGCCCAGCGCAACGACACATCCAAGGAGACGTCATGCTCAACAGGGAAAACATCGAAAGCCTGCTCACCAAGGGTGGCAACGTCATCGGTTCAGATGGCGAAAAGATCGGCTCAATCGGCCAGCTCTACGCGGACGACGACACGGGCGAGCCCACATGGGTCACCGTCAAGACGGGCCTTTTCGGCACCTCGCAGTCCTTCGTTCCCGTCGAGGGAGCACATAGCCAGGGCGACGACCTGGTGGTGCCGTACACCAAGGAACACGTCAAGGACGCCCCCCGCGTGGACGTGGACGGGCACCTCACCCCTGAGGAGGAGGACCGCCTCTACACGTACTACGAGCGTGGTGCCCGCACCTACTCGGACACCCGGAACGACGATCTGGACACCCGGAAGGATGTTGACTTCCAGGGCGATGCAGACCTGAACGCCGGCACTCCCACCACGGGTATTGGCCGCGACCGCGACCTTGACCGCGACAACACCCGCGGCACCGTGGGCCACGACACCTCCGGCCCCACTACGGACGACGCCATGACCCGCTCCGAGGAGCGGCTCCACGTTGGCACCGAGCGCGAAACCACTGGCCGGGCACGGCTGCGGAAGTACGTCACCACGGAAAACGTCACCAAGACCGTCCCCGTGCAGCGTGAAGAAGTCCGCCTGGAGCGCGAGCCCATCACGGATGCCAACCGTGGCGAGGCCCTGCGCGGTCCGGACATCAGCGAAGAGGAGCACGAGGTTGTCCTCCACGAGGAGCGCCCCGTCGTCGAGAAGGAAACCGTTCCGGTGGAGCGGGTCCGCCTCGACAAGGACGTTGTCCAGGACGACGTCACCGTCAATGAGGAAGTCCGCAAGGAGCACATCGACGCGGATGGCGTTGACCGCGACGCCCGCCGCTAAGCTGCGCCGCTAGTGCATCCCTGACGCGCCGCTGAACGGACCGGCGGGTCAGGCGCGCGAAACAGCACACGACGCCGGGAGTCCCCCTTGGGGGCTCCCGGCGTCGTTGTGCGTGCGGAACTTTCCTGGACGCTGGTGCAGCCCCCGCAGAGGGCGGAAACTGCACCAGCCAGTAGGACGAATATCTTCAGAACTTAAGGTTGTTCCTTCATTCGCGGCTCCTGTTTCCCGGTTTACGGATTCCGGGCTATGTCCTGCGGGCCGCCGTCCTGGAGAACAGCCAGCCGGCAACAATCATTACGACGCCCAGCACCAGATGGGCCCAGTTATCCATCATGTTCAGGGCCAGGAAATTCGCCGCCGAATCTACTCCGACAACGAGCCCGAAGATGGCCAGGACGATGTACAGTGCGCCTGCCCCCAGGAGGAAGTTCCGTGCTCCGTGTTCTGTCCGGGACATGGCCCAGCCGGTGGCACCGATGGCCAGCTGCACGATGTTGAGCAGCATGGACACCTGGAACAGCCCCAGGAACATGGCGTGCGACGCCGGTCCGGGGAACATCAGTTCGCTGTATTGGGTGGTGACACCCGGGATGAAGCCCAGGACACCGACCAGCATCAAAACAATTCCCACTCCCATGCCGGCGTTTTGGACGTCTGCCCGGCCAAAATGAACGCCGTGTGCATGTGGGGATGCGGTAGTCATTTCTTCCTCCAATCCACTCGTTGTGGACAGTTCAATTTTACGGCCGCCCACTGCGAAAAGCTCCGGCACAGCTTGCGGTGGAGTTCCGCCGATCCAGCGGATGAGCCTGTCGTTCCCGGCCCGGACGCCCCTGCCGTGACACCATGGGGCACGATGAAAATGCGTGCTGACCAGACCGGAGACCGTGGCCTTCCCATGCCCTTGTGGCTGCAGGGTGCCCTCGAAACGGCGCAGGCAGCCATCATTTCCGCGCTGGTGGTGATTGCCCCGATCATCGCAGTGTGGGCCACTGCCGGCTTCCAAAACGGCGCTTTCGACGCCTTGGCCCGGCTGGCGGGGCAGTCCTGGCTTTTGGTTCACGGAGTCCCGCTGGAACTCAGCGCCGCCGGCTCCGACGCCGCCGGCAACGGGGAAACCGGCGTTCTGTCGCTGGTTCCGCTGGGCCTCACCCTGCTCCCTTTCCTCCTTGCATGGCGGGCCGGCCGCCGCCTTGCCCGCGCGTCCTATACAGACCAGCTGTGGCAGGCATTGCTCGGCTCCTGGGTTGTCTACGCCGCTTTCGGTACGGCCACCGGCTTCGTGTGCCGTACTCCCGACGTCGGCATCAACCCCTGGTTCGCCATGCTGATCCCGCTCATTCCCTATGCGCTGGGCATGGTGATCGGCGCGCGGCGCGAGGCCGGTTCCTGGAGCCGGCTGATCGGCGTCGACGCCGTGGACTGGATCTCCCGCACCAGCCAGCATTCGCGGTGGGCCGGCTCCTACCTTGCCTCCGCCGCCAAGGCCGGGTTTGTTGCCACCGTTTCTGCGCTGGCATTGGCTGCCGTGCTCCTGGCCGTGGACCTCTTCATCCACTGGAACCTCGTGGTTGCCGTCTATGAGGCGCTCGACGCCGGGGCCGTCGGGGGTGCCGCCCTGACCATCGCGCAGCTCGGGTTCCTCCCCAACCTCGCCGTCTTCGCCCTCGCCTGGACGTCCGGGGCCGGTTTTGCCATGGGGATCGGCTCGCAGGTAGGCCCGCTGGGAACCGCCGTCGGACCGCTGCCTTCCATCCCCGTGCTGGCCGCCATTCCGTCCGGGCCGCTGGACTACGCCTTTGTGGCCCTGATTGTCCCGGTGCTGGCGGGAGTGCTGGCCGGATGGTGGTTCCTGCGCGAGGGTGAGAACCACTTCGATGAGTGGCTTTCCATCAAGATCCGTGCCCGCTGGTTCACGGCAACAGTCTCCACCCTGGTGCTGGGGATCCTGGCGGGACTGGCAGCCGGGCTCCTGGCCTTTGGCCTGGCCTGGATTGCGCGCGGCTCGGCGGGAATCGGCCGCCTCACTGACATTGGTCCGGACCCGTTCTGGACGGCAGTCTGGCTGGCCGCGGAAGTGGCCGCCGGCGTCGTCATGGGTTACGCGGCCGGGCCGTGGCTGGAACGTGAGCAGGCGGCGTCGGAAGAGGACGCTGAACTGGTTTCCAGGTCCTAGCGGAACTGCCCGGGCAGCGAGCTTTCCAGCTGGACCCGGCACGCCGACTGCGCCTGGTCCGTGAGTGCCCGTCCCACGCATGCCTGGTACTGCCGGACTTCGTCGAAAAACACGGCTGTCACAAGGATCAGCAGCACCATGATGGCGGAGACCACCAGGCCGGAGATGGTGCCGATCAGGACCAGCCTGGATTCCTTCAGCTTCGCGGCCCGGACCAGGAGTACCGTGCCCAGCGCCACGCTGGCTGCCGTGAGGATCCCGGTCAGCCACAGGTAGTTGACGTCCAGCTGGTAGACGAAGAAGGCGCCGAGCACCGAGATGACGAACATCCGGAACAGGGTATGGGTCTTGGCCAGCGAGGCTTTGGCTGCCTCGCTGAGCGGCGGCCTGGTCCGCTGCTGCCCAGCCGGTTCGGGGGAGGTGTTCATGTTTTCCAGCCTACGCGAGCCTGCCCATAAGCTAGAGCCATGCGCATCGTAGTCCTCGTTTCCGGTACCGGGTCCAACCTCCAGGCTGTTATCGACGCGGTCAAGGTGGGGGACCTGGACGTGGAGATCGCGGCCGTCGGTGCAGACCGTCCGGGCACCTACGGGGTGGAGCGGTCCGCGGCGGCCGGCATCCCGACGTTTGTGGTTGACTTCAAGGCGTACCCGGAGCGCGCTGCCTGGAACGCCGCGCTGACCGACGCCGTGGCGAGGTTCGAGCCGGATGTGGTGGTCTCCTCGGGGTTCATGCGCATCGTCAGCCCGGAGTTCATCGATGCCTTCAACGGCAGGTACCTGAACACCCACCCGGCACTGCTTCCGAGCTTCCCGGGAGCCCACGGGGTACGGGACGCCATGGCCTACGGCGTGAAGTTGACCGGATGCACCGTGCACTGGGCGGACGCCGGCGTTGACACCGGCCCCATCATCGCCCAGGAGGCCGTGGCTATCGAGGACTCCGACACCGAGGAAACCCTGCATGAGCGCATCAAGGTAGTGGAGCGCCGGTTGCTGGTGTCCACGCTCGCCTCCCTGGCCGCCGCCCACCGCGCCAGCACTTCGAACCTCCCCACCTGACCTTCGTCGGCGCGCATACACGTCACCGACACGCAGATTCACTGATGCACCCAAAATCCGGGTGGCGCATCCGGATTTGGGCGTCGAAATTGACGCTACGCCCATAGGGGGGAGGGGGGTTACTCGAGGCGGCGCTGCTTGGTTTCCGGGGAGAAGAACGCCATCCACAGCACCGCCAGCAGCACCAGCCCGCCGGCGAGGGCGAAGGACGTGGCCAGGCCCAGCTCGGGCCAGAAGTAGTTGGCGAAAATCAGCGGCCCGAATCCGGCGCCCAGCCGCGAGAAGGTGGAGGCCCAGCCGAACCCGGTGCCGCGCAGCTCGGTGGGGTACAGCTCGGACACGTAGGCGTACAGCACAGGGATGGCCACCTGCACCACGAACCCAAACACTAGCAGCCAGAACACCGCCGCCGTGGGGATGTCCACCACGAAAGCAACGATCACCAGGGTCAGCGCAGACAACGGCCCGGTAATGGCCAGAATCCATTTGCGCCCAACCCGCTCCACCAGCAGGGCGGCCACCACAACGCCCAAAAGCCCGACGGCAGCCATGGACGCCGTAGTGACAAACGCCTTGTACTCTGCGAAGCCGGCGCCGATCAGGATCCGCGGCATCCAGGTCAGGGACAGGTAATAGACCAGCAGGATCGAGAAGAACAGCGCCCAGGCCGTGGCGGTGATTTTCCAGTTGAACTGCCACACCAGCCTCAGCTGGTGCCAGGCGCTGCCAGCGGAAAGCCGCGGTACCTCCCTGGCATCGGGCAGGCTGTAGGCGCGCGGTTCCGCACCGGTGGCAGCCACCAGCCCGTCGATCACCTTGGCCGCTTCCTCGCGCCGGCCCTTGCGGATCAGGAAGAGCGGTGACTCGGGAACGCTGCGCCGGACCCAGAACACCAGCAGGGCGGGCAGGACCATCACCAGCATGGTCAGCCGCCAGTCGCCGTACAGGGCCACTAGGCCGGCGGACACAAAGCCTGCCAGGGCTGCCCCCACCGGCCACCAGCCATCCATCGCCGTGAGGACCTTACCGCGTTGCTTGCGGGGCGTGAACTCACCCACCAGTGCGTAGTCCACCGGGATGCAGCCGCCCAGGCCGAACCCGGCCATGAACCGGAACACGCAGAACCAGATGAAGTCGGGGGAGAAGGCGCCCAGGACGGTGAAGAGCGAGAAGATCAGCAGCGTGGCCGTGAAGGCTTTCTTGCGCCCGATGGTGTCCGCGATGGTGCCCCACACGAACGCGCCCAGTGCCATGCCGATCAGGTTGGACGTGCCCACCCAGGCAACCTCGCCCGGGGAAAGGGCCCAGTGGGTTGAGAGCAAAGGTATGAGGATGCCGTTGAGGGTCACGTCCCAGGCGTCGAACATGAAGCCGAGGCCGCCGATCAAAAAGATCTTGCCCTGGACTTTCCATCGCCAGGGCAGTTCCTGGACCACCTGTTCGCCGCTCGGCACAGTGGTGTAAGTATTCATCGCAGCCTCCTGGGAAAACTTTAGCCGGGCGCACCGGGGTTCACACTCCGGCCTACTCGCGGGGCAACCTCCGCTTCGGGATAAACTGGGCCGTATCCCCACCAACCGCGGCACTGTTCCGCGAGATAAGACGGAGACATTTGTGAGCTTCACGCAGCATGAGCGCGTATCCATCGACCGTGTTCCCATCCGCCGGGCACTGATCTCGGTTTACGACAAGACCGGTCTGGAGGAGCTCGCGCAGGGCCTGCATGCGGCCGGGGTGAAGCTCGTCTCCACTGGTTCCACGGCCAAGAAGATTGCCGCCGCAGGCATCCCGGTCCAGGAAGTCGAGGAAGTCACGGGTTCCCCCGAAATGCTGGACGGGCGCGTCAAGACCCTGCACCCGCGCGTGCACGGCGGCATCTTGGCTGACCGCCGCGTGGCGGCCCACATGGAGACGCTCACCCAGATGGAGATCGAACCCTTTGATCTTGTGGTGGTGAACCTCTACCCGTTCGTGGAGACCGTCAAGTCCGGTGCCGCCCAGGACGACGTCGTGGAGCAGATCGACATCGGAGGCCCCGCCATGGTGCGCTCCGCCGCGAAGAACCACGCCGCCGTCGCCATTGTGGTGGACCCCTCCTTCTACGGCCAGGTGGTCACCGCCGCCGCTGAGGGCGGCTTTGATTTGAAGACACGACGCCGGCTGGCCGCCAAGGCGTTCGCCCACACGGCGTCCTACGACAACGCCGTAGCCACCTGGACCGCGAGCCAGTTCCTGGACGAGGACGGCGACGGCGTCATCGACTGGCCCGCGTACGCCGGCCTGTCCCTGGAGCGCTCGGAGGTGCTGCGCTACGGCGAGAACCCGCACCAGCAGGCTGCCCTCTACGTGGACAAGGCTGCCCCGGTAGGCATCGCGCAGGCAGACCAGCTGCACGGCAAGGCCATGAGTTACAACAACTTCGTGGACGCGGACGCTGCCCTCCGCGCCGCTTACGACTTCAGCGAACCGGCCGTGGCCATCATCAAGCACGCCAACCCCTGCGGCGTCGCTGTGGGTTCCGCCGATGCCGCGGACCCGATCGCCGACGCCCACGCCAAGGCCCACGCGTGCGATCCCGTCTCGGCGTTCGGCGGCGTCATCGCGGCCAACCGCACCGTGACCGCGGGCATGGCCAACACGGTCAAGGACATTTTCACCGAGGTTGTCATCGCCCCGGGCTTCGAGCCGGAAGCGGTGGAGATCCTGTCCAAGAAGAAGAACATCCGCCTGCTTGCTCTGTTCGAGGGCTACGGCCGCTACCCCACGGAGTTCCGCGAGGTCTCCGGCGGCATGCTGGTCCAGGTAGCGGACAAGGTGGATGCCGACGGCGACAACCCTGCCAACTGGACCCTGGCAGCGGGTGAAGCCGCGGACGAGAAGACCCTCGCGGACCTCGCTTTCGCCTGGACAGCCTGCCGCGCCGCCAAATCCAACGCCATCCTCCTCGCCCAGGACGGCGCCGCCGTCGGTATTGGCATGGGCCAGGTCAACCGCCTGGACTCCTGCCGCCTGGCCGTGGAGCGGGCCAACACCCTCGGCGTGACGGTGGAGTCCAACGTCGAAGGTGCCGGCGGTGCCTCCAACGCCAGTGGTTCCGACGCACCTGCCCGCGCCCGCGGCGCAGTGGCAGCCTCCGACGCGTTCTTCCCGTTCGCTGACGGCCTACAGATCCTGATCGACGCCGGCGTCCGCGCCGTGGTCCAGCCCGGCGGTTCCGTCCGGGACGAGGAAGTCATCGCCGCCGCCAACGCCGCGGGCGTCACCATGTACTTCACCGGGGCCCGCCACTTCTTCCACTGAGCCCATCCATTGCTCCGTAGGTGCCGTTTCGGACCCGAAAACAACCATTTCAGAGCAATCGACGGTGACTTAACGAACGACGGCGCCCGCCCCCTAGGGGACGGGCGCCGTCGTCGTTGTGCTGGCTTAGTCCTGGTCGTCTTCACCGGTGCCGGGCTCCGGAAGCCGCAGCTCCCGGGGTTTGGCCTCGGCCATCCGTTCCGCTGTCCAGTACTCGAGGATCTCCTCGTGCGTCTGGTTCAGGTCGGCGTGGCTGACGGGGTCCTGGCCGGACGGGGTGTCCTTAGGAGGCTGCTGCACTGGCATAGGTCTGCTGGATGACTGATCCCCAGTACGGGCCGTACATCACTGCGGAACGGTTGTAGCCGTAGCTGTTGACCGAGTTCTGCACGCCCGCTGAGCTGGTGCCGATGAACCACGGGCCACCTGACGAGCCGCCGGTCATGTCGCAGGGGATGCCCTGGGTTCCAAACTGCGGGTTGTTGGGATCATTCGTGGCCGTTCCGGTGCAGCTCTTGAGGGTCTGGCCGTTGAAGGGCGATGCCGCGGGGTAGCCGAAGGACTTGTAGGTGAGACCGCGGGGCTCGTTGAACGCCACGCCGGATCCGCCCACAACATCAGTGAGGGTCTGGCCGTTCAGCGTGTTCATCACGGCAAAGCCGGTGTCGTAGGCCATGTCCCCGTCGGCGCTCCACTGGGTGGGGGCGTGGAGTGACTTGGCGGTCCACTTGCCGTAGGGCTCGGCGCCGTTCTCGTAGGCCGGCACAAAGGCGAAGTTGGTGGCGAAGTTGCCCGGTCCCTCGTTGAGGCAGTGGCCGGCCGTGGAGACGGTGCTCTCATTGGCGGAGGTTACGGCGTTGCCGGAGCAGACGTAGTTCGAGCCAGCCAGGGTGAAGAAGACCTTGCCGATGTGCTTGACCGGGGTCTCGCTCTGGGCGATGGTGGGCTTGCCCTTGGTGGCCCTCACCTCGGACTTCTTGCCCTTTTCCACGATCCCGGCGCTGGAGCGGTTGCCGCGTTCCAGGGCTTTTCCGGCGAGGACGTCACCCGGGATGGCGTTCTGCATCCGGTCGGCCGTCCAGTAGTCGGCCACGCCGGCGGTGTTCAGGACAATGCTTGTGACGGAGGGGTTTGCCTTGTCCTCCGCCGGGGCAGCGGTAGCCCCGCCGGCGGAGGTGAGTGCCAGAACGGCAGCGGCTGAAAGGCTCAGGAAGCCGGTAGCCAGAGACCTGGTGCGTGTCATTGTTGTCCTGTCTGAACGGGGAAATAGCCCCGGGGGAGGGGCGGGAGTGACCCTGCGAATTTATCGTCATATGACAACTTTGTAAATAGTAGTGACGTATCATGTAGGGGCTCCAGCGGCCCTCCGGGGAGGCGTGGCGAGGAAAGCGCGACGGCGGTCGGGCCCCGCAGGTGCGTGCCGGCGTCGGCCATTCTCCATCGCTGTAATCCGGCCCGTGCCGGGGGTAACGCGGCAGCCCCGGTAGGGGTGAAATCCCTGCGCTCGGGTAAGTTGTACATGGTGAAATAGACCGAATTTTCACAACCAAGCCGACCCACAGGGAGACGCCCGCGCATGTCCAAGATTATCTACACCCACACCGACGAAGCGCCGATGCTGGCTACCTATTCGTTCCTGCCCATCATCGAGGCGTTCGCCTCGACAGCAGGTGTGGAGGTGGAGACCCGCGACATTTCGCTCGCTGGCCGCATCATCGCCGTCTTCGGTGACTACCTGACCCCCGAGCAGCAGATCGGTGACGCCCTTGCTGAACTCGGTGAGCTGGCGAAGACGCCGGAAGCCAACATTATCAAGCTGCCCAACATCAGCGCGTCCATCCCGCAGCTGAAGGCCGCCATCGCCGAGCTCCAGGAGCAGGGCTACGCCCTTCCGGACTACCCGGACAACCCGTCCTCGGACGAGGAGACGGCCATCCGCTCGCGCTACGACAAGATCAAGGGCTCCGCCGTGAACCCGGTCCTGCGCGAAGGCAACTCGGACCGCCGCGCCCCGCTGTCCGTAAAGAACTACGCCCGCCAGAACCCGCACTCCATGGGTGCCTGGACTGCCGAGTCAAAGACCAACGTGGCCACCATGGGCCAGGACGACTTCCGCTCCAACGAGAAGTCCGTTGTTATCGACTCTGAGGGCACCATCGCCATCCAGCTGGTCCGCGAGGACGGCTCCGTCAAGGTCCTGAAGAAGGCTTTCCCGGTCCTGGCCGGCGAGGTCATCGACGGCACCGTCATGCGCGCAGCCGCCCTGGACGAGTTCCTCCAGGCCCAGGTTGCCCGCGCCAAAGAAGAGGGCGTGCTGTTCTCCGCACACCTCAAGGCCACCATGATGAAGGTCTCCGACCCCATCATCTTCGGCCACGTGGTCAAGGCCTACTTCTCCGAGCTGTTCGAGACCTACGGCAAGCAGCTCGCCGCCGCCGGCATCAGCCCCAACAACGGCCTGGCCGCCATCCTGAGCAGCCTCGAGGACCTGCCGGAGGACGTGCGCGAAGGCGTGCAGAACCTCATCAAGAAGGGCCTCGAAGAAGGTCCCGCACTGGCGATGGTGGACTCGGACAAGGGCATCACCACACTGAACGTCCCCAGCGACGTGATCGTGGACGCCTCCATGCCCGCCATGATCCGCAGCTCCGGCCACATGTGGGGCCCGGACGGCGAGGAAGCTGACACCCTGGCCGTCCTCCCGGACAGCTCTTACGCCGGCATCTACCAGGTGGTTATTGATGACTGCCGCGCCAACGGCGCCTACGATCCCACGACCATGGGCACCGTTCCGAACGTTGGCCTTATGGCCCAGGCTGCCGAAGAATACGGCAGCCACGACAAGACGTTCGAAATCCAGGAAGCCGGAACGGTCCAGATCGTTGACGGTTCAGGGAACGTCCTGATCGAACACCAGGTTTCCGAGGGTGACATCTGGCGCGCCTGCCAGACCAAGGACCTGCCCATCCGCGACTGGGTCAAGCTGGCCGTGACCCGTGCCCGCGCCTCCCAGACTCCGGCCGTGTTCTGGCTGGATGAGGAACGCGCGCACGACGCCAACCTCATCGCCAAGGTCAACGAGTACCTCAAGGAGCACGACACCGAGGGCCTGGACATCCAGATCATGTCCCCGGTCAAGGCCATCGCCTTCACCCTGGACCGCATCCGCAAGGGCGAGGACACCATCTCCGTGTCCGGCAACGTCCTCCGCGACTACCTCACGGACCTGTTCCCCATCCTTGAGCTGGGCACCAGCGCCAAGATGCTCTCCGTTGTTCCGCTGATGAACGGCGGCGGGCTGTTCGAGACCGGTGCCGGTGGGTCCGCCCCCAAGCACGTCCAGCAGCTGCTCAAGGAAAACCACCTGCGCTGGGACAGCCTGGGCGAGTTCCTGGCCCTGGCCGTCAGCTTCGAGCACCTGGCCACCACCACGGACAACAAGCGCGCCCAGGTCCTGGCCGACACCCTGGACCGCGCCACCGGCACGTTCCTGCTGGAGAACAAGTCGCCCAGCCGCCGTGCCGGCGAGCTGGACAACCGCGGCAGCCACTACTTCCTGGCCCGCTACTGGGCAGAGGAACTGGCCAAGCAGACGGACGACGCCGACCTGGCCGCCTCCTTCAGCTCCATCGCCGGAGAGCTTGCCTCCAAGGAGCAGGCGATCGTTGGCGAGCTGGCTGAGGTCCAGGGATCGCCGGTGGATATCGGCGGCTACTACCACCCGGATGACGCCAAGGCTTCTGCCGTAATGCGTCCTTCGGCAACGCTCAACAAGGTTATTGCAACCCTGAGCTAGGCCTCCACAAAGCGGCGTTCCGGAGATCCGGGACGCCGCTTTGTTGTCTCTTAGGGTAGGCGTGGAGCTTGTGGCGGCCGGAATCGTTGCTAGGGTAGTAAGTACGCTTAGTATCTCGGTTTGCGCCGATGACTGCTGAGGTTGCCGATCCTGAGGAGAAAAAATCGTGCCAGAAGAGAGCAATATCCACATCCCCGGTGTCCCCGCCAGCGAGCCTGCCAGCCTCCAGGAACCCACGACGCCGCGCGAACCGCTGCCGCCGAAACCGGACCAGCAGGCACCGGAGGCTGTGTCGCCCACGGGAAGCCCCACCGGCGCACCGGCCACTGCCCGCGCCCAGTCCGGCCAGTACCTCACCACCGCGCAGGGCCTCCGCCTCGGCGACACTGACCACTCGCTGAAGGCCGGCTCCCGCGGTCCCATCCTGCTGCAGGACCACCACCTGCGCGAAAAGATCACCCACTTTGACCACGAACGCATTCCCGAGCGCGTGGTCCACGCCCGCGGTGCGGGCGCCCATGGAGTGTTCCGTTCCTACGGGACCGCAGCCAACATCACCCGCGCGGGCTTCCTGGCCAAGGACGTGGAGACTCCCGTCTTTGTCCGGTTCTCCACAGTGCTGGGCTCCCGCGGCTCCGCCGATACGGTCCGCGACACCCGCGGCTTCTCCACGAAGTTCTACACGGACGAGGGCACTTACGACCTGGTGGGCAACAACATCCCGGTTTTCTTCATCCAGGACGGCATTAAGTTCCCGGACATCATCCACGCCGGCAAACCGCACCCGGACCGCGAGATCCCTCAGGCCCAGAGCGCCCATGACACGTTCTGGGACTTCGTTTCCCTGCACACCGAGGCGCAGGCCCACACCATGTGGAACATGTCCGACCGCGGCATCCCGCGTTCGTACCGCACCATGGAGGGCTTCGGTGTCCACACCTTCCGTTTCATCAACGCAGAGGGCAAGACCACGTTGGTGAAGTTCCACTGGAAGCCGAAGCAGGGTGTCCACTCGCTGGTGTGGGAAGAAGCCCAGATCATCAACGGCATGGACCCGGACTTCCACCGCCGGGACCTTGCCGACGCCATCGAGGCCGGCGCCTACCCTGAGTGGGAGCTTGGTGTCCAGACCTTCCCGGACACTGAAGACCAGATGTTTGAAGGCATCGACCTGCTGGATCCCACCAAGTTCGTCCCGGAGGAGCTGGCCCCGGTCCAGCCCATCGGCGTCATGACGCTCAACGCCAACCCCACGAACTACTTCGCCGAGACTGAGCAGGTGGCCTTCCACCCCGGACACTTGGTGCCCGGAATCGACGTCACCAACGATCCGCTGCTGCAGGTGCGGCTGTTTTCCTACCTGGACACGCAGATCTCCCGGCTGGGCGGCCCCAACTTCGCCCAGATCCCCATCAACCGGCCGCAGGCACCGGTCAATGACATGCTGCGCGACGGCATGCACCAGCAGGCTGTCCACGGCGGCGCGGCCCCGTACCGGCCCAACTCGCTTGACGGCGGCTGCCCGTTCCTGGCCGGACAGGATGTGGGGGCCTTCATTGACGTCCCGGAGGAGCTGGCTGCATCCATCAAGGAGCGGAAGAACCCGGCGTCCTTTGACGATCACTTCAGCCAGGTGCGGCTCTTCTTCCGCAGCCTCAGCCCGGTGGAGCGGGACCACGTCATCCAGGCCTACACGTTCGAACTGGGCAAGTGCTACGAGAAGTCCATCCGTGAACGCCAGCTCGCGGCCCTCGCCAACGTGGATGCGGAACTGTGTGCCGCCGTCGCGAAGGGGCTGGGCCTTCCCGCGCCGGAGGCAACAGAACAGGTACCGGATTCAGATCCCAGCCCCGCACTCTCCCAGGTGGGCAAGACCTGGCCGGTGGCCGGCCGGGTTGTGGGCATCCTTGCGGACGGGGACAGCGACCTGGCCGCCGTCAATGCCGCCCGGAAGGCTTTGGACGCGGCGGGCATCGTGCCGCTGGTCATTGCTCCGGCGGGCGGCTTCCTTGGGGCCGAGAACGACGGCGGGGTCCCCGTTCAGCGGACCTACCTCACCGCTCGTTCCACCGAGTTCGATGCCGTCATCGTGGCGGCGCCAGCCACCCCGGCTCCCGACGCCGCACCTGGACTCGACGCGAAGGCCGGCGCTCCCGGCGGTGCCTCCGACCCGCGGGCGGTGCTGCTGCTCACGGAAGCGTACCGGCACGCCAAGGCAATCGGCACATGGGATTCCGGCGCCGAAGCCTTGGCCGCAGCGGGCATCCCGCAGGAAACCCCGGGCATCGTGTCCGCGGGCGACGCCGAGTCACTGGTGTCTGAGCTGACGGCGCTGCTGGCCGCACACAGGGTCTGGGAGCGGTTCCCGGCCTCGCCGGCCCAGTCCTGAACCAGCGCCGTCGCCGGGGCAACCGCGGCGTTGCTGCAACACATGATGCACGCAACCGCTGACTGACCGGGGCCCCGCCGGGGAAGCCCCCTTACAGGAGGGGAGCGCCGCCGTCGTTATGACGGGCGCTCCCTTCCTTCGCGTCAGTCGTTGCCTTTGCCCTTGCCCTCATTGTCCTTCTTGTCGTCGTCCTTCTCCGCCTCCGGCGCTGGTGCCGGCGCTGGCGCAGGGGCGGGGACCTCGGCGGCTGGCGGGGGAGTGGCCGCGGCTGCCTGCTCCGCAGCGATCCGTGCCTCTTCGGCTGCCTTGTCCGCGGCCGCTTTTTCCGCCGCTGCAATCGCTTCGTTGAGGTCTGCCCGGACGGCGGTGGCAATCGTGGTGATGCTCCGGCGGCGTTCCTCGGAAATCTGGCCTTCGGACTGCGCCGCTTCCAGTTCGGCTTCCAGCCCCTCCAACGCCCGCAAGGCTGCGGCGGGGTCGTTTTCCGAGGACGCCTGGGTCACTTCGAGGACGCGTGCCTGCAGCTGCCCTGCTGCCTCGCGCTCGAGGCCGGCCTCCGTCGTGGCGCAGCTGGCCAGGAGCGCGGCCGCCAAAACGGCAGCGGAGCACGCGAGCACGGACGTGCGTCGAACAGGGAAGGCCCTCACGGTTCCACGCTCTTCTGGAGCTCCTCAAGGTGTTCGCCCAAGACTCCGGTCACCGTGGGATAGGGCACGACGTCGGGCGGCGACTGGGAGGACAGGGTCATCAGGGCCGCAGCCACCGCGGCTGCGACAACCACCAGCGCCAGGACCGCCGCCAGCCAAAACCGTTTTGTCCGCTTCTTGCTGTCCTTCGCTCGGTCCTGGCTCAGGACCTCGCTCGGGCTGGCTGGAACCTGCTTCCCGGCCGGGGCTGCGTCCGGCCCGGCAGCCTCCCGCAGCTCATCCACAGATTCCTCGGCGGTGATGGACGGCGGGTGGAAGGGCATGGCCGGCAGCACCCTGGTGGTCTCCGGCGCAAGTTCACCCGGGGTGGATGCCGGTGAGACCAATGCCTGTCGCAGCGCGGTTTCAATGTCCGCCGCGGCTGGCCGCTCAAGCGGTTCGAGCGCAGTCATGGAGCGGATGAGGTCAGCCCATTCGGAGGGCAGGTCCTCGGGAATTTCCGGTGCCCGGTGCAGCCGCGCCACAGCCGATTCCACCGCGCTGCCGGGGTATTCCACTGTGCCCTTGATGCATTCGAGCAGCACCAGGCCTAGCGAGTAGATGTCTGTGGAGGGGGCCAGCGGCTGGCCCAGCGCCTGTTCGGGGCTGAGGTAGGCGGCCGTTCCCACCATGGTCCCCGTAGCGGTCAACCGGGTTGAGTCGACGATCCGCGCGATGCCAAAGTCGGTGAGCTTGGGCCGCAGCGGTTCACCGGGGCGGATCTGGACCAGCAGGATATTACCAGGCTTGATGTCCCGGTGGATGATTCCGAGGCCGTGGACATATGCCAATGCGTCTGCGATGCCGGCGCCGACAACGGCCAGTTCCTCCAGCGGTACGGTGCTGTGCCGGATCCGGGCGCGCAGGTCCTGGCCTTCCACGAGTTCCATGGTGAGGAAGGGCCTTGGCTCGTCAGGAATCCGGGTATCAATACCGGCGTCGAACAGCGTCACCAGTCCGGGGTGGTTCAGGGTGGCCAGAAGCTGGATCTCCGCTTCCTGGCGCTTCAGCTCATCGGCGTCCGGGGCTTGCGGAGCGAAGAGCTTCAGTGCCACCTCGCGGCCCAAATTTTCGTCGCGGGCACAGTAGACCGATGACATACCGCCGCGGCCAATGACCTCACCCAACCGGTAACGTCCGCCGACCACTTCATTCTTGATGGAGCTAGGCGATTCCGCCACCATGACCCGTTCCTCCCGGTGCGCTGCGGCACTGTCGTACCTCAAATTATACGGGCGGTGGAGTAAACGGAAGATTCATCCTGGTTTGGCGAACTGCGGCACGCCTGCGGTCCGGCGGCGAAAACTCCCGCCACCGGACCGCCGTTCACAAGGACATGTGTGCTGAATACATGTTGTGCGTGGTCTTGTTTCGTTGCCTGGCCAACCTCCTTTCCCTCAGCCCGCCCCCTGCTGCCGCTTCAGGCGCGTGGGGCAGGCGCTGTCAGTAGGTGGTCGGCGCTACGACACTTTCCGCTTGCGGAGCATCAGGAGTCCCGCCGCCAGAAGCAGCAGGGCGAGCGGGGCAAGGGAGGCGTCCATGCCGGTCTTTGCCAGCGCAGTGGCCCCTTGGCCCGGCGTGTTGCGGGCCCCGGTGATGCTTGCAGCGGTGTCGACGGCGATGGCCCCGCCAACTGCGGTGGACCCGGCAGCAGGTGCTGCGGAGATTCCTCCCGCAATGGCACCTGCGACGCTTCCGTTGCCAGTGGTGCCGGTGGTGCCCGCAGTTCCGTTGTCAGCGCCGGGATCCGTGCTTCCCGAGTCCACGGCGCCGGCGCCGCCGGCGTTGCCGTTACCCGGATCAGTGGTGCCAGGGTTCTCGGTTCCGGGTGTTCCCGTGCCCGGGTTTTCGGTGTCGACGGTGCCGTTGCCGCCGATGCCCAGATCAACGTTGGCGTCGACGAGTTCGCCGGTGGTGCCGTTGTTGCCGCCGATGGTCAGGTCAACGTTGGCGTCTGCGAGGTCGCCGGTGGTGCCGCCGCCGGTGTTGTTGCCGCCGATGGTCAGGTCAACGTTGGCGTCTGCGAGGTTGCCGGTGGTGCCGCCGCCGGTGTTGTTGCCGCCGATGGTCAGGTCAACGTTGGCGTCTGCGAGGTTGCCGGTGGTGCCGCCGCCGGTGTTGTTGCCGCCGATGGTCAGGTCAACGTTGGCGTCTGCGAGGTTGCCGGTGGTGCCGGTGCCGTTGCCGCCGATGGTCAGGTCAACGTTGGCGTCGACGAGGTTGCCGGTGGTGCCGGTGTTGTTGCCGCCGATGGTGAGGTCGGCGTTAGCGTCAACGAGTTCCCCTGTGGTTCCATTGCCGCCCAGGGTGGCATCGACGTCGGCATCTACGAACTCGCCGGTGGTGCCGGTGCCGTTGCCGCCGATGGTGAGGTCGACGTTGGCGTCTGCGAGTTCCCCTGTGGTGCCATTGCCGCCAATGGATGCGTCCACGAGGACCGCCGCGGCGAGGGCTGTGGTGTCCGTGGCCGTGCCGGTGGCACCGCCAAGCGCCACGTCTGCTGCGACGGCAGCGTCCGCTGAAACGGTCGGCGTTGGGTCACCCAGCTGGCCCAACGACGTCGAGTCAACGGACGCCGCCGCCGAGATGAGGGCGGATGCGGAAAGGTCCGATCCGCTGGTGGTGTCCGCGGCGTTTGCCGCAGTGCAACTGAGGGCTAGGAGCCCGCCTGCAAAGAGGGTGCCGAGCATTCCCCGGCGAAGGTTGGGATTCATGGTGATGTCTCCTGAAAAGTTGAATGAAGGCCGCTTGTCAGCGGCCGAATGGCCGCGTTCTGCCGCAAGGGCAGGCGTGCCTCAACTAGTCAGGAGATGAACCGGGGTCGAAAGACACCGGTGCGGGGGCATGCTCGGAAAACTCACCGGCAAGGACAATGCCGGTGGGCGGGAGGGTGAGGTTGAAGGAGCTCAGCCATGCCGCAGTCCCGCTGCCAGCGGCAGAAGGCATGCTGCTTCCGGTGCCGGATCCTGGAGGGGGAGGAACCTGGGAAGGGGCCCGTGAGGGGTCTGCCGTACCGGATTGCTCTTCGGCGGACTCAGGCAGGACTACCGCGGTCTGAAGAGGTACGTAGGCGGTGGCTGCCAGCATCTGGCCAACCGGGGTGGCGTTCGATGCCGCAACCCCAAGTGTTTCTGTTCTGGCCGCCTCTGAGAGCACCGCCGCTGTTGTTGTCGCAGGCACGTTAACTGTTGCGGGCACGGCTACGTGGGGCACAGCCCCAGCCGGGACGGCGTCATCGGGAACCGCCAAGGGAAGTTCCGGAAGCGGAAGCACTGAAGTGTCTGCTGCGAGGTCCGCAACGGGCTGCAGGACCGGTTCGAGTACAGGGAGTGCTTCCGTCACGGATGGGACTACGGTTTCAACTGCCACCGCGGTTGCAGCATCCACAGATTCGGCAACCGGAACTGCAATGACCGACACTGTTCCCGACGGGATGAGATCGCCTACAACGGGTACCGCTGAAATTACCTGGTCCGCAAGCCCGGAGACTTCCCCCGCCACGGGCTGCAGCAGGCCCGGCGATGTACTCGGCGCCGGTGCGGAGACTGCAGGCGCGGCATTAGCAAGGCTGGCCACGGGAAGGGGCACCTCTTCCGCCACCGAAGATACTGAACCGGTGACGCCCCCCAACAGGGAAGTTGCATCCTGCAGCGTGTCCGCTGAAGCGGCCGACGCTGACAAGGTCAGCCACGTGAGGGTGGCTGCGCCTGCGAGGACCACTGGCCGAAGGGCACGCCACGGCGAGCGATTACGAGCCATGCGTACCACCCCCAGTACTGATGCATTCGACGATGGCTACAGCCTAAGACGAAATGTTGCAGGAAGTCTAGGGTCCGCTCAAACAACTCGACAAAACTGAAAACTTCGCATCTTAGGAATTACAGACCGGCCGGAACCGGTCACATCTGCCGTGGTTCCAGGCCCGGGATTGGCTCAGTGCCCGTCGTTCGGGTAGCTCACGCCGAGCTGAGCGCGGACGCCGTCAAAGAGCCGCATCGTATTCAAGGTGTCCTCCAGCGGCATTACCGGGCTTTCCGTGAGCCCCTGCTGGATGCAGCGCGTTACCTCGCGCAGCTCGTAAACGTATCCGCGGCCCACCGACTCGAAGGCTTCTGTCCTGCGCGAGTCCCAGCCCGTGGACACCAAGAGTTCGCCGGGGTTGTTGATGGAGCCCACGCTTTGAAGGTAACCGAGGCTGCCTGCCACGGTGGCGGTCCGGGGACCGTGCGCCAGCAGTGAGGATGTCAGCTGCACCTGCGCCCCGTGGTTGTACCCCAGCGTGAGCGCATTCTGGGCGTCCACGCCGTCGTCGTTGATGAACCCGGTGGCACTCACGGTCTGCGGAAATCCGAGGGTGCCCAGCGCCCACAGGAGCGGGTAAACCGAAAGGTCCAGCAGTGCGCCGCCGCCGTCCTTCCTGGCCCACAACCGGGCGGTGGGAGAGTAGGGCGCCGGAAAGCCGAGGTCTGCCGTGACCCAATGGATGTCGCCCAGCTCACCGGACGCAGCAATCTCGAACGCCCGCTGCATGCTCGGCAGGAAGCGGCTCCACACCGCTTCCATCAGGAACAGGTTGCGGCTGCGGGCAAGATCGATGAGTTCTGAGGCCTCACGAGCGTTGATAGTGAACGCTTTTTCGCACAGGACATGCTTGCCGGCGTTCAGCGCGGCGAGAACGATCTCGTGGTGCTGGGCGTGGGGTGTCGCAACGTAGACGACGTCCACCTGCTCGTCTGCGAGCAGCCGCTGGTAGCCGGCCACGCCGCCGTCGTCACCATAGGCTTTCGCGAAGTCATAGGCCACCGCAAAGGCATCCGCCGTGTCCTGGCCCCTGGAACTGACGGCGTACAGCTCAGCGTCCGCCAGCAGGGCCAGGTCCTGCGAAACAGAACGGGCTATCCCGCCCGTAGCGATGATTCCCCAGCGCAGGGGAGAACCGGTAGCGGAACGGGGGTCCTGGTCGGACTGGCTGGACAGCCACGGCTTGGCAATGGGGGCACTCATGGTGACCATCCTCTCACTCAGGTGAGCAAGGGTTCAGTTATGACCTGCGGGAAGTGCGCAAGCGACTGATCGTGCCGGCGCCCAGTGTGTGACAAACCCTTGACAGCATTGTCGCGGGGGACGTAAGAATAAAGAACCCTTTTCTAGAAACCGTTTTCTTGCAGGGTAAGCACTCGCCAAGAACCGCACGCACCTAGGCATGTGGCCTGTTTGGCATGCCGGAAAAAAGGCCAATGACGTCCAAAACACTAAACATAAGTGCAAACATCCGGACCAGGTTCCGCTTTGGAGGCGGAGTAGCCGCATCCGGATCAGCTCTTGCGCTGGCGGCGGGGCTGGCGGTGGCGGCACCCGCAGCCGCCGGTATGACGCCCGCCAGTCCGGCGCCGACCGGAGGAGGCATTATCAGGGCCGACGACGCGGCACCCACTGGCTGGGCCGCCGTCGGAAGTGGTACGAACGGCGGCGCCGGCGCCCCCGCTGAAAACCGCTATGAGGTCAGCACCCTGGCCGGGCTTAAAGCGGCGCTGGCGAACAACGGTGACCCCAAGGCTCCCAAGATCATCTACGTCAATGGGACCATCGACGGCAACCAGGCGCCCGATGGCCGAATACTGGGGGAGCAGGACTACGCGCCGGGGTACGACATTAACAAGTACATTTCCTGCTTCGGGCCGGAGGGAAAGGCCTGGAGCGACCAGACCTATGAATACTGCAAGAAGCAGAGGCAGCTGCGGCAGACCGGCAGCAACAATATGAAGCGGCAGATCGAGGTGAGCCTGCCCAGCAACACCACCCTGGTTGGCCTTGGCGCCGACTCAGGATTCGTTGGCGCCAACATCGTGATCCTCAGCGCCACCAACGTTGTGATGCGCAACCTCAGCGTCGAAGCGCCCGTGGACTTCTTCAGCACCTGGTCCCCGGACGACGGTGATGGCGCGTGGAATGCGAGGTTCGACGCCGTCTCTTCCGTCACCTCTGACCATCTATGGATAGACCATGTCCGGCTGACTGACGGGCGGTTTCCCGACAGCGAGGCACCGATCGGGCCCGACGGCAAGCCGGCCAACCGGCACGACGGCCTTTTGGACCTCAAGGACGGAACCGACTACGTGACTGTCTCGAACAGCAAGCTGTACAACCACGACAAGACCATGTTGCTTGGGTCAGGTGACGAACATGTGGACAAGGACGGCGGGAAACTGCGCGTCAGCTACATCGGCAACCACCTCGAAAATATCCAGCAGCGCGGTCCCCGGGTGCGGTTCGGGAAAGTCCATGTGCTGAACAACTACTTTGTGGCCAGCACCGATCACCCGCAGTACCCCATGATCAGCGAGGGCCAGGGCGGTAACAGCTACTTCCTGGGTGCCGGCTACGAGTCGCGGATCTTCTCCGAGCGCAACGCCTTCGACTACACCGGACCCGGAGCTGACGAATCGATCATGGTGAGCAGCTATAACGGACACCGTTTCAAGGACACCGGATCCTGGTTCAATGGTGATGAGGCTGACCTCAACGCCGTGGCGCAGGCGTCTTTCGAGCAGAACCGCGCGGCGGCCCTGTCAGAGGCGGCACTCGCCGGGGAGCCTGCTCCGGACTGGACTGGGTGGGACTTCAGCACCGACGTCGGCTGGGACCCTGCGGATGCATACAGTTACAAGGCATTCGCAACGCCCCAGGCCGTGCGGAACCATGCGCTGAACTTCACGGGGCCGGGGGTCCTGACCGTTAAGCAGTAGGACCGGCAGCAGAACCCAGCACAGCCGGCACGCAGAAACGCCCGGCCCCCAAGGGGACCGGGCGTTTTGCCTGCTGCTGCCTACTTGGTGATCGGTTCGAGGACCGGGTCGCCTTCGTAAGCGGTCTTTACGTTCGCAGCGGTGACGATGACCGGCTCCAGCAGGTAGGCCGGAACAGTCTTGACACCGTTGTTGTAGGAGTTCTCGTCGTTGATTTCCAGTTCCTTGCCGGCCTGGAGATCCTTCACCATGGTGATGGCGTGCTCAACGAGCTTGCGGGTGTCCTTGTTGATGGTGGAGTACTGCTCGCCAGCGATGATGGACTTGACGGACTCAACCTCCGAGTCCTGGCCGGTGACAACCGGAAGCTCCTTCCCGGCCGCCTTGACGGAGGTCAGGACTGCGCGGGCCAGGGTGTCGTTCGGGGAAAGAACGCCGTCCAGGGACTCGCTTGAGTAGCTGCCGGTGAGCAGGGTGTCTGCGCGGCGCTGGGCGTTTTCAGCCTTCCAGCCCTGGGTAACAGCCTGCTCGAAACTGTTCTGGCCGGAGAGGACCTTGAGGGTGCCGTCATCGATCTTCGGCTTCAGGACGCTCATGGCGCCGTCGAAGAAGACCTTTGCGTTGGCGTCATCGGGGGAGCCTGCGAAGAGCTCGATGTTGTAGGGTCCTTCGCCCTTCTTCTCTTCGAGGCCTTCCAGCAGCGCCTGGCCCTGGAGCTCGCCCACCTTGAAGTTGTCGTAGGCCACGTAGTAGTCCACGTTCTCGGTGTTCAGCAGCAGGCGGTCGTAGGCGATGATGGTGGCGCCGGAGTCCTTGGCCTGCTTGAGCTGGGTGCCCAGCTGGGAACCGTCGATGGCACCGACGATGATGACCTTGGCGCCCTTGGTGACCATGGCGCTGATCTGGTTCTGCTGCTCGGACACGCCGCCGTTGGCGAACTGTACGTCAGGCTTGAAGCCTGCCTCGGTGAGGCCCTCATTGAACAGCTTTTCCGCGAGTACCCAGTTTTCACTGGTCTTCTGGGGAAGGGCGACGCCAATGGAGGAGTCCTGCTCAAAGCCGCTGGCGCCCTCGGTACCGCCGCCAGTGGAGGTCTCCGACCGTCCGCAGCCCGTCAGCGCCAGTGCTGCGATGGCAGCGACCGCTGCTGCCTTTCCTGCTTTGCCAATCATTCGCATTGTTGGTTCTCTTTCTTTGTGGTGGTGTAACGCTATTCAGGCCGCAAGGCTCAGGCTTCCCTGGCGATCGCTTCCTTGGTTGAGGTGGTTTCGTCCGGTTGGTTGGGGTTGGAGGGCCCCTGCTTCCGGTTGAAGTTCTGGGTGAGCATGCCGATGATCGACTTCTTGCCCTGGCTCTTGTTGTAGACGTCGAAGGCGACGGCGATCAGGAGGACGAGGCCCTTGATGATCTGGGTGAGGTCGGCGCCGACGCCGAGGAGCTGGAGGCCGTTGTTCAGCACTGCCATGACCAGGCCGCCGATGATGGATCCGACGACGGTTCCCACGCCGCCGGTGACTGCGGCGCCGCCGATGAAGACTGCGGCGATGGCGTCCAGTTCCCAGCCGACCCCGTCGAAGGGGCCGGATGCGGTGGAGCGTCCTACGAAGATCATGCCGGCGAGGCCGGCGAGGATGGACATGTTCATCATGACCAGGAAGTTGACCTTCTTGGACTGGACGCCGGAGAGCTCGGCAGCGTGGCGGTTGCCGCCCACTGCGTAGACGTGGCGGCCCAGGACGGTGCGGGAGGAGATGAAGCCGTAGATCAGGACCAGGACGGCGAGGATCAGGCCGGGGATGGGGAACGAGGTGCCGGGGCGGCCGGTTGCGAAGAGGTAGGTGGCGTAGAGGATGGCACCGCAGATCAGGACCAGCTTCAGCGCCGTGACCCACATTTCCGGAACCTCGGCGCCCAGTGCTTTGGCGCGGGCGCGGGACCGCAGTTCGCCCACCACCACGAATGCGGCGGCGGCGATGCCCAGCAGCAGGGTCAGGTTGTTGAATCCTGTGTTGGGTCCGACTTCCGGGAGGTAGCCGGAGCCGAGGTACTGGAAGTCGGCGGGGACGGGGATGGTGTTGGACTTGCCAACGAACTGGTTGAAGCCGCGGAACAGGAGCATGCCGGCGAGGGTCACGATGAAGGCGGGTATCCCCACGTAGGCCACCCACCACCCTTGCCAGGCACCGATCAACGCACCGAGCGCCAGGCCCAGGAGCACGCCGGCGTACCAGGGGATACCCCAGTCGCGGATGGCCAGGGCAACGGTGACCCCCACGAAGGCCGCGATGGAGCCCACCGACAGGTCAATGTGTCCCGCGATGATGACCAGGACCATGCCGATGGCGAGGATCAGGATGTAGGAGTTGCCGTTGAAGAGGTTGATGACGTTGCCGGGCGTGAGGGTCCGGCCGTCGGTGGCGATCTGGAAAAAGACGATCAGTGCAACCAGGGCGAAGATCATGCCGAATTGGCGGGTGTTTCCGCCAAACAGCTTTTTGAGGGCGTTCATGGTGTCAGTCCTTGTGTCCGGAAGGTTCTGGGATGATCCAGAGGGTCAGGCGGCTTCGGCTTTGCGGGCGGAGGTCATCAGTTTCATCAGGCTTTCCTGGCTGGCCTCGTCTTTGTTCAGGACACCGGTGATGGCGCCTTCGAAAATCGTGTAGATACGGTCGGACAGGCCCAGGAGTTCGGGGAGCTCTGAAGAGATGACGATGACTCCCTTGCCCTGGTTGGCAAGCTGCTGGATGATGCCGTAGATCTCGTACTTGGCGCCAACATCAATGCCGCGGGTGGGTTCGTCCAGGATCAGCAGGTCGGGGTCCGTGAACATCCACTTGGCGAGGACCACCTTCTGCTGGTTGCCGCCGGAGAGCTTGGCAACGCCTTCCTCTACCGACGGGGTCTTGGTCCGCAGCGATTTGCGGTACTGCTCCGCCACGGTGAATTCCTGGTTCAGGTCCACCACGGAGTTGTGGCTGATCTTGCGCAGGTTCGCTGCCACCGTGGTGGTCTTGATGTCGTCCAGCAGGTTCAGTCCCAGGGACTTGCGGTCCTCGGTGACGTAGCCCAGCCCGGCGTCGATGGCCTGGCGCACGGATTTGAGGGTGAGCTCCTTGCCGTCCTTGTAGATGTGGCCGTCGATGAAGCGGCCATAGGAGCGGCCGAAGACGGAGCGTGCCAGTTCGGTGCGGCCTGCGCCCATGAGTCCGGCGAAGCCCACGATCTCCCCGCGGCGGACGAAGAAGCTGGAGTCCTTGCACACCAGGCGGTCCGCGACGTTGGGGTGGCCCACGGTCCAGTTCTTGACTTCGAAGAACACCTCGCCGATGTTGGGCGTGTGCTCGGGGAAGCGGGATTCGAGGGTGCGTCCCACCATGCCTTTGATGATCCGGTCCTCGTCCACGCCGTCCGCCTTGACGTTCAGCGTCTCGATGGACTTGCCGTCACGGATGATGGTGATGGAATCGGCGATCTGCTCGATCTCGTTCAGCTTGTGGGAAATGATGATGGACGTGATGCCCTTGGCCTTCAGGCCGAGCATCAGATCCAGCAGGTGCTGGGAATCGGACTCGTTCAGCGCTGCGGTGGGCTCGTCAAGGATCAGGATCTTCACGGACTTGTTCAGCGCCTTGGCGATTTCCACCAGTTGCTGCTTGCCGACGCCGATTTCCTTGATGGGGGTGTCCGGGTCCTCGCGCAGTCCCACCCTGGCCAGCAGGTCCAGGGAGCGGAGGCGGGCTTCGGCCCAGTTGATGACTCCGCGTTTGGTGGGCTCGTTGCCCAGGAAGATGTTTTCCATGATGGACAGCTCGGGGATGAGCGCCAGTTCCTGGTGGATGATCACGATGCCGGCGTGCTCGCTGGCCCGGATGTCCCGGAACTGCTGGACCTGGCCCTGGTAGACGATGTCGCCGTCGTAGCTGCCGTACGGGTACACGCCGGAAAGGACCTTCATCAGGGTGGACTTGCCAGCCCCGTTCTCGCCGCAGATCGCGTGGATCTCAGCGGCCTTCACCCGCAGGCTCACGTTATCCAACGCTTTAACGCCCGGGAATTCCTTGGTGATGGACCGCATCTCAAGGATGATCGGCTCCGTTTGCGTGGTCTGGGACGTCATGAACCCTAACCCTCCAATGCAATGACTTCTTTGTCCGGCCGGCAAAGCGCAGGGCCGTCTGATCCAAAAGTAAACTGGATCACGCCTATTGTCGTCAAGTCTTTAACGCAATCGGCGGGTAACGAAACGGTCTAGGTTTTACGGATTCCGGCATGTTGGAAGACCAAAGCAGCCGCCCCCAGTGCCTCGGCCCGGTCGCCCAGGGAGGACATGGCCAAGGTGGTGGTTTCGCCGATCACCGGTACCGCGTGCCTGATCAGGCCGCGCCTGATGGGGTCCAGCAGGATGTCGCCAAGGCCTGCCAGGGGCCCTCCCACCACAATGACCTCGGGATTGATCAGGTTGGCCACGTTGCCCAGCGCCCGGCCCACTGAGAGTCCGGCGTCGTCCACCACGCGGAGCGTTGCGGGGTCCCGGTTCAGGGCTTTCCTGACGATGTCCGCAGGGGTCAGCGGCCTGTCCTCGCCCCGGCTGAGAAGCTCGATCATGGTGGTGGTGGAGGCGATGGTCTCCAGGCACCCGCGGTTTCCGCAGCGGCATACAAGTCCTTGTTCGTGGATGGTGGCGTGGCCTATCTCGCCGGTGATTCCAACGTTTCCGTAGTAGGGGGCCCCGTTGAGGATCAGGCCCGCGCCGATGCCGGATCCGATCTTCAGGAACATCAGGTTGCTGACCCCGGAATGTTGTCCCCACGTGACTTCGGACCAGGCGCCCAGATTGGCGTCGTTGTCAACGAAAACGGGGATTTGCAGCGTCTCCTCGAGGTGCTGGAGGATGTTGATCCCCACCCATTCGGGGAGGATGGCGCCCTGTGCCACCGTTCCGGTGCGGCGGTCGATTGGCCCGGGAATCCCGACGCCGGCACCCACCATCGCGCTGCGTTCGATCCCGCTTTCCCGCAGCAGTTTGTCCAGCAGGGCCGTGGCGGCGCGGATGCCTTCCTCGGCCTGGTGGCCCAGTGGAAGCATGACGGATTCCTCGGCGATGACGTGGTAGCTGAGGGAGGCCAGAACCACCCGGAGGTGCCGCCGTCCGAAGTCAATTCCGACGGCGACGGCGCCGTTGCTGTTCAGGCGGACGTTCAGTGCGCGGCGGCCGGAGCTGGTGATGGGTTCTGTCGATGCAAGGCCGGAGTCCAGCATGATTTTGACGATGTTTGAAACCGTTGCGGTGGAGAGGCCCGTCTGCCGGGCAAGTTCAGCCTGCGTGGCGGGTCCGCCCATGAGGGTTTCGATAATCCGTTGCTGGTTCAGCTGGCGCAGGGCGGACTGCGATCCCGGATTTTTTGGCTTGCTCCTCGTTGAGCGCGGGGTTGCGGGCATGCTAAGAAGATTGCCCTATCACGGCTCTTGTAGTCAAGAAGTTAACGCAAAGGCCAATTCCGGTAGGAAGAGTGGAAGCCGGGACAATCTGACCCTGTTGAGGCCCCAAGGGGTGCAAACAGCCCGCAATCGGACCACAGGGGCCTCGCTACGCTGGTGGAAGGCCCATCCCGCGGCCGCTCCAACGAAGGAAGGTGGTAGCAGTGCTGCTGGCACTCCTGCAGGAAAAGTCCGCGGTCCTTGATGTGGAGGCCAACTGCCGCGCCGTTGACGCAGCTGCCCGGACCGCGGCAGGCCGCGGGGCGGCCGTCCTGGTCACCCCGGAGCTTTTTCCCGTGGGCTACGCTCCCCGCCGGGTGCGTTCCGGGCTGGATCCCTCCATGCTGCCGGAGATAGAGCAGCGGATGGCGGGCATTGCGCGCAGGAACGGCATCGGGCTGGTCTACAGTCTCCCGCGGGTTACCGCGGAGGGCGACTGGCAGATCAGCGCGACCCTCCTGGATGCCAGCGGCACCCGCCTGCTCAGCTACGGCAAGGTGCATCTCTTCGGCGACGACGAGCGGGCGGCGTTCAGCCCCGCGGGGGAGGCGCCCGCCGTGGTGGACTTCAACGGCATCCCCACCTCCCTGGTGATCTGCTACGACGTCGAGTTTCCGGAGTCCGTCCGCGCCGCGTCCGTCGCGGGCGCGGAGCTGCTGCTGGTTCCCACCGCCCTGGCGCACGGCTTCGATGACGTACCCCAGGTCCTGCTGCGGGCGCGGGCGCTGGAGAGCCAGCTGACCATCGCCTACGCGAACCACTGCGGGGAAGAGGACGGCTGCAGGTTCCTAGGCGGCAGCGTCGTTGCCGGGCCCGACGGCGGACTGCTGGCCGGGGCGGGCGGGGAACCACAGCTTCTTTACGCGGAGGTGGATCCGGGCGCTGCCGCACGCGAGCGGAGGAATGTTCCCTACCTGGCAGAACGCCGCCCTGAGCTTTACCGGACCTGGGGGCTCTGAGCGGGTTCCGCCGGCTCGGCGTCATCCACGTACTGCAGGGCAATCCACAGCTCGGCCCGGGTCTGGGCCTGCCCAAGATCCATGCCCAGCAGCTCTTCCACGCCGTTGATCTGGCGGCGGACGCTGTTCCGGTGCAGTCCCAGGTCCTTGGCGGTGGCATCCCAGCTCCCGTGGGCGCCCAGCCAGGACCGCAGCACCCGGAGCTGTGAGGTCCGGCGTTCCGCATCCTGTTCCAGGACCGGCGCCAGAAGCCGTGCGGCCAACAGGGCGCCCGCGTCGCCGCCCAGCAGACCGGTGACGGACCACGTCAGGTCCTCTTCCCTGACGCTCTTTTGGGCGCCGGCCACCCGCGGGCGCAGCGCACCCGCCCGCCGGTACGCGGCGGTGAGTCCGGGCAGTTCGGTGGGGCCGCCCACCACCAGGCGCCAGCCGAGCTGCTCCACCTCTGCCAGAAGGGTTTCATCCACTTTAAGCCGCGTTACGGCCGCGAACCCGTAGTCCGTCAACTCCACCATCTTGGTGTCGAAGAGCCTGCGCCATTGGAGCAGTTCCCGGACAGGACCATCGGCAGCGGCGGTGGAGGGTTCCGCGCGCACGCCCTGCACCACGCGGACCGGCCCCGGCCGGGATCCGGACACGCTCTGGGCCAGCAGCTCCTGGAGGCTGTCCAGCTCACGGCTGTTGTTCCCGGACAGGCTTTCCGGGTGCAGCAGCAGGGCAGTGGCCAGCTGGCTGGGCGCCAGGGAGCCGCTGGTCCGCTGCCGGACCAGAAGCTCCAGCAGTCCCACCACCGACGAGACCACGTTGTTCTGCGCAGGGGTGAGGGGCTTTTCCGTCCCAAGAACCAGGCACCCCAGGGTGGCGTCCCGGGTGCTGCGAAGCGGGTGGCCGAACACCAGTGCCCGCCCTCCGGCTGTTTCCAGCGATTCAGTTTCCACGCGGGGGCCGCTGCCGCTGAGAAGCTTCCTCAGCAGGGGCTGGAGCTGGGAAAGTCCGACGGCGGCGCCCGCCCGGGCGCGCACCCTCCCGTCCGTGCCGGCAAGGACAGCCCACACGGGAACGCGCTGGATCAGCGCCGCCAGCAGCTCGTGTTCCGGGCGGGCGGAAAGGACCGCCCGCATCAGGTGCCGGTTGGTCTCAGCCAGCTGCCGGAAGACCTGTGCGTTGCCGGATTCGAGAAGCTTGGAAAATTCGAGCCCCAGCGCAGCGAAGGGAACACTGGCCGGCACCTCCACCAGCGTGAGCCCGTGCCGCCGGCAGGCCTCCACCAGATGGTCCGGCACGGCGTCGTAATAGGGTTCCAGGCCGAAGCCCAGGGCCGCCACCCCGGCCCCCACGAGCCGCAGGACGTACTCGTCCGCCTTCGCGGCGCTTCTGTCGCCGCCGCCGCGGAAGGGCAGGCCCGCCGTCAGGACGAATTCGCCGTCCATGAGGTATGGGGTTGGGTCCTCCAGCTCGCTGGGTTCCACCCAGCGCAGCGGGACTTCCGCGGTGCCGGCGTCGTTCACCACCGAAACTTCAGGAGGAAGCGCAGCCAGGAACTGCCCCAGCGTGACGGCGTCGAGCTGCTCCGTGGCGCCGTTTATGGCTGGTGCATTACGTCTCATGGTTGAAGACTATAGGTCATTCTGCACACTTTGAGATGCCGCTCACACCCCTACGCTTGGTGAGGGGAAAACCAGACCAACCAGCCAACGACATGAACGGACGTCAACGATGACTGTGCCTACACTTACCGGCCCGGCAACGGGCGCCCCCGGCGGAACCCCCGCCCGTCCCGCCCTGGGTGCGCAACTGCTGCGCCGCAAGCCGATCGCCCAGATGGTCAGCGAGGCCGAGAGCAACGGCGGCGGCCCCCGCCTGGTCCGGAGTTTCGGCGTCCTTCAGCTGACCATGATTTCCGTGGGCGCCACGCTGGGAACCGGGATCCTGGTGATCCTGGGGGAGTCCGTACCCCTGGCCGGCCCGGCCATCTGGATCTCCTTCGCCATCGCCGGGCTCGCCGCCCTGCTGTCCGCCGTCTCTTACGCGGAGATGGCCGGCATGGTCCCGGTGGCCGGCTCCAGCTACTCCTACACATACGCCACCATGGGCGAAGGCATGGCCTGGATCTGCGGCTGGTGCCTGGTGCTCGAGTACGCAGTTTCCGTCGCCGCCGTCGCCGTAGGAGCGGGGCAGTACGTCAACGAAACCCTGGCGGTGTTCGGCTCGGTCCTCCCAGATGCGGTGTCACAGCCGCCCGGCGACGGCGGCGTGGTCAACATACCGGCCATGGTGATCGTGGTGCTGGCCACCATCCTGCTGGTGCGCGGCGCAAAGGAGAGCGCCTGGATCAACACCTCCATCGTGGTGGTCAAGGTAGGCATCCTCCTGTTCTTCTGCGCCGTGGCGTTCACCGCTTTCAACGCCGGCAACTTTGAGCCGCTGCTGCCCATGGGAGCCGCCGGCGTCTCAGCCGCAGCCTCCCGTGTGTTCTTCTCCTACATCGGATTCGATGCCGCCTCCACGGCAGGCGAGGAAGCCCGCAATCCCAAGCGTGACCTGCCCCGGGCCATCATGCTTTCCATGCTGATCGTCACCACCATTTACGTCCTGGTGGCTGTCGCCGCGATCGGTGCCCGGCCGTGGGGCTGGTTCGACGGTACCGAGGCTGCGCTGGTGAAAATCCTCGAGGAAACCACCGGCCAGCCCTGGATTGCCCTGGTGTTTGCGGTGGGCGCCGTGCTGGCCATCGCCAGCATCGTCCTCACCGTGCTGTACGGCCAGACGCGTATCCTGATGTCGATGTCCCGCGACGGCCTCATCCCCAAAATCTTCGGCCGCGTTTCCCGCCGCACCGGCACCCCTGTTGCCGGCACGCTCCTGGTGGGAACCGCCGTCGCCCTCACCGCCGGGCTGGTGCCCCTTGGCGCGCTCGCCGACGCCACCAGCATCGGCACCTTGTTCGCGTTCGCCCTGGTCAACGTGGCCGTCATCTACCTCCGCCGGACCCGGCCCGAGCTGGAGCGGACCTTCCGGGTGCCGCTCTTCCCGCTCACGCCCATCCTCGGGGCCGCGATGTGCGCCTACCTGATGGCCAACCTCGGCGCCGACACCTGGGTGGTGTTCGCCGTCTGGATGCTGGTGGGCGTAGCCGCCTACTTCGGCTATGGACGCCGGAACTCCAGGGTGGCTGCCATGAGCAATGAGGAATACCGTGAGCTGTCCGGTCCCCGAACTCCAATCCAGCAAAACCCCGAAACGACGAAGGCAGAAATCTCATGACCATCGCCACCGAACTGCCGGCATCCGACCCGTCCAGCACCTCCGCCGGCCCGGCTGCTTCCTCTAGCGCGGAGGGCGCCGCAGCCGGTCCCATCACCATGCTGAACCCGGATTTTCCGTTCAGCTACGATCACTACCTGGCGCATCCGGAGGGACTGGGCTCCGTGCCGGCCGAGCTGCTGGGGACCGAAGTCGCCGTCATTGGAGCGGGGCTCTCCGGCCTGGTCACGGCGTACGAGCTCATGAAGCTGGGGCTGCGGCCGGTTGTCTATGAAGCCGACCAGATCGGCGGACGCCTCCGCACGGCAGCGTTCCCCGCGGCGCCCGGAGTAGTGGCAGACCTCGGCGGCATGAGGTTCCCGGTCTCCGGCAGGGCCTTCTACCACTACGTGGACCTGCTGGGACTGGACACCCAGGAGTTTCCCAACCCTCTGTCCCCGGCTACGTCCAGCACCGTGATCGAACTGGCGGGCAAGAAGCACTACGCGGAAAAGCCGGGCGACCTCCCGCCGTTCTTCCGGGAAGTTGCGGACGCCTGGAAAGCCGCTGTGAACGACGGCGCCAAGTTCGTTGAGATGCAGGACGCCATCCGGTCCAGGGATACCGCCAGGATCAAGGAACTGTGGAACCAGTTGCTGCCCCTGATGGACGAACAGACCTTCTACGGCTTCATCGCGGCCAGCGACTCCTTTAAGAAAGCCGGGTTCGCGCACCGGGAGGCCTTCGGCCAGGTGGGCTTCGGCACGGGCGGGTGGGACACCGACTTCCCGAACTCGATCCTGGAGATCCTCCGCGTGGTGTACACCGACGCCGATGACCAGCACCGGCTCATCAGCGGGGGAGCGCAACGGCTGCCCGAGGCACTCTGGCGGCACGCGCCGTCGGGCATGGCGCACTGGCCCGACGGAACGTCCCTGGCCTCCCTGCACTCCGGTTCACCCCGTGGCGCCGTCGGGAAAATCAGCCGCGACCCGGACGGCACCCTGCGCATCCGCGAACGCTGGGGGCGCGAGGCCAGTTATCCGGCAGTGGTCACAACGTGCCAGTCCTGGCTGCTCTCCACCCGGATCCACACCGAGGAGGCGCTGTTCCCCGCGGAACTGTGGACGGCCATCGAGCGCTCGCACTATATGCAGTCCTCCAAGACCTTCGTGATGGTGGACCGGCCGTTCTGGAAGGACACCGATCCGGACACCGGGAACGAGGTGCTGTCCATGACGCTCACGGACCGGCTCAACCGTGCCACCTACCTCCTGGACAACGGGCCGGACCAGCCCGCCGTCATCCTGCTCTCCTACACCTGGAACGACGACGCGCTCAAGTGGCTGGCGCTGGACGCCGACGAACGCGTGGAACTGATGCTGCATTCGCTGGAGCAGATCTACCCGGGAGTGGATATTGCCGGCCACATCGTGGGCCAGCCCATCACGGTTTCCTGGGAGGCCGACCCCAACTTCATGGGCGCCTTCAAAGCGAACCTGCCCGGGCACTACCGCTACCAGCAACGGCTGTTCACGCACTTCAAGCAGGACGCCCTGCCCGAATCGCAGCGGGGGATCTTCCTGGCCGGCGACGACGTCTCCTTCACCGCCGGCTGGGCCGAGGGCGCCGTGACCACCGGCCTGAACGCGGTCTGGGGCGTGGTGAACCACCTGGGCGGTTCCTCCGCGCCGGGCAACCCTGGTCCGGGCGAACTGCTGGACGCCATCGGGCCGATAAGCCTGGACTAGGAGCGGGCCTGGACTGGCCTGTCCCTACGGGGTGTGCAGCTCCCGGTGGGCCGCAGCCAGCTCGCGGTAGCGGGCGGCGTTGGCGCGGACGCCGTCGTACTCCTCCTCGGTGAGTTCCCGGCGGACCTTGCCCGGGACCCCGGCCACCAGCGAGCGCGGCGGCACCACCGTCCCCTCCAGGACCACGGCGCCGGCGGCAACCAGCGAGCCGGCGCCGATCACGGCCCCGTTGAGGACTGTGGCGCCCATCCCGATCAGGCAGTCGTCCTCCACAGTGCAGCCATGGACGACGGCGGCGTGCCCCACGCTGACGCGTTCGCCCACCGTGCAGGGGAAGCCGGGATCGGCGTGCAGCACCACGTTGTCCTGGAGGTTGCTGCCTTCACCCACGGTGATGGCAGCGGTATCGGCCCGGACGGAGACACCGTAAAAGGCGCTCGAGTCCCGGGCGAGGGTTGCGTTGCCGATGATCGAGGCCGTCGGGGCAACAAAAACGGATTCGTGGACGGCCGGGGTGGTCCCGGCGAAGGGGTACAGAGGAGCCATGGGCCAAGCCTAGGACACTGCACGCACAGGCGTCCGCATCTCGCCCCGCAGGGGACCTTGGGCCTAATGACGGCCTGGGGCCCGATGGCTACGCTGGGCCCATGGAACTATGGCGAGCGGGAATTCCGGGCCTGCACCTGCGGCCGGCCGGGCGTGGGACAACCAGCCGGTTCCGGCAGGTCATGGGAAAGATCGAGCGGCTCAATGCCCTGGACACCCCCGTAGAGGCGGCCAGGCCGCTCGCCAGCCGCCTGGTCCGGAATGAGCGACTCCGGAACGTGCTGCACGGCAAGGCCACCGGCATTCCCCTGCACCCCGTCCTTACCGACGTCCCGTTCGGGGCCTGGTTCATGGCCGTTTACCTCGATTTGTACCCGGATGCCGGGACGCAGCGGGCGGCGACCCGCCTGATAGGCCTCGGTGTCGTGGCCGCTGTGCCCACGGCGCTCAGCGGATGGGCCGAGTGGGCTCTTGCCGGCAGGCAAACGCAGCGGGTTGGCGTGGTTCATGCCGGATTGAACGCGTCAGCGGTTCTCATCTTCGCCGGATCCTGGGCTGCCCGGCGGCGGGGCCGGCGCAGGCTGGGAGTCGGCCTCGCCCGGCTCGGGGCAGTGGTGCTGATCGCGGGAGGCTTCACCGGCGGCTACATGGGCAGGGACCGGGGGGAAGACCGGGTGTGAGGTCCGGCCCGCGTCCCCGGAGCCAGCACCCTGTCAGTTAAAGACCACGGTCCGGTTGCCGTCCAGCAGTACCCGGTGCTCCGCATGCCACTGAACGGCCTGGACCAGGGTGCGGCCTTCCACGTCCCGGCCCATCTGGACGAACTGCTCCGGGGTGCGGGCGTGGTCCACGCGGATGACTTCCTGCTCGATGATGGGGCCCTCATCCAGTGCCGCCGTCACGTAGTGCGCTGTGGCACCGATCAGCTTTACGCCCCGGGCGTGGGCCTGGTGGTACGGCTTGGCGCCCTTGAAGGACGGCAGGAATGAGTGGTGGATGTTGATGGCCTTGCCGGTGAGCTCGGTGCAGAGCTCGTCGGAGAGGATCTGCATGTAGCGCGCCAGGACGGTCAGTTCGATGTCATGCTCGGCGATGATGGCCCGGAGCTTGTCCTCAGCCTGGACCTTGGTGTCCTTTGTAACCGGGATGTAATGGAAAGGAATGCCGTAGAACTCGGCCAGCCCCGCCAGGTCCTGGTGGTTGGAGACGATGGCCGGTATCTCGATGGGCAGCGTCCCGGACCGCTGCTGGAAGAGGATGTCGTTCAGGCAGTGGGCGGAGGTGCTGGCCATCACCAGGGTGCGGACCTTCTGCCCCACAGCGTTCAGGCTCCACTGCATGCCGAAGGCTTCGGCGACCGGCTCCAAAGCGGCCCGGAGCTCTGACGCGGGGGCCGCCGTCGTCACCTCCACCCGCATGAAGAAGTTGCCGGTGGCGGGGCTACCGTACTGCTGCGAATCCATGATGTTGCACCCTGCCACCAGCAGGGCTCCGGCCACTGCATGGACGATTCCCGGGCGGTCCGGGCAGGACAGGGTTACTACGTACGCTTGGTTCAGCTGCTCTTCATTCACGCCTACAAGGTTACCCGCGCAGCGGAGCTGGGATTTGGTAGGCTGGTGGGGTCGCAACTGGCGTTGGGTGGCTAACCACCAGGGAGCGGCAATCACGAAGACCACGGATCGTACGCCTGGGCCGAGGGTCATGTCTTGCCGGATTTGGGGCTGCACCTGCGTCGTATTGCAGCACCATGCCCGCAACTTTCCCGCGCTGTCATCAGTGCGGCGTGAAGGTGCGCCAGCCGGTAGCCTGACCTTAGCAGTGCCCGTACGCCTAGCCAGGAGTTCTTCGTGACTACAGCCACCTCCACCACCGCCGTCAGCAACCAGCCGCTGGCCGAGCTTGACCCCGAAATCGCAGCAGTCCTTGACCAGGAGCTCGGCCGCCAGCGCGGCACCCTGGAAATGATTGCCTCCGAGAACTTCGCCCCCCGCGCCGTCATGGAAGCGCAGGGCTCGGTCCTCACCAACAAGTACGCCGAGGGCTACCCGGGCCGCCGCTACTACGGCGGCTGCGAGTACGTTGACGTGGCAGAGCAGCTGGCCATCGACCGCGTCAAGGCCCTCTTCGGTGCCGAGTACGCCAACGTCCAGCCGCACTCCGGCGCCCAGGCCAACGCCGCTGCACTCTCCGCCATGATCACCCCCGGCGACAAGATCCTGGGCCTGTCCCTGGCCCACGGTGGCCACCTGACCCACGGCATGAAGCTGAACTTCTCCGGCAAGCTCTACAACGTGGCCGCCTACCAGGTGGAGGAGGACAACTTCCGCGTGGACATGGACAAGCTCCGTGAGCAGGCCATCGCGGAGAAGCCCCAGGTGATCATCGCCGGCTGGTCCGCCTACCCGCGCCACCTGGACTTCGCTGCCTTCCGCTCGATCGCCGACGAAGTTGGCGCCCTGCTCTGGACCGACATGGCGCACTTCGCCGGCCTGGTCGCCGCGGGCCTGCACCCCAGCCCGGTGCCGCACTCCGACGTCGTCACCTCCACCGTGCACAAGACCCTCGCCGGCCCCCGCTCCGGTGTGATCCTGGCCAAGCAGGAGTGGGCCAAGAAGCTCAATTCCAACGTCTTCCCGGGCCAGCAGGGCGGCCCGCTCATGCACGTCATCGCCGCCAAGGCCGTGGCCTTCAAGATCGCCGGCACCGAGGAATTCAAGGAGCGCCAGGAGCGCGTCCTTGAGGGTGCGAAGATCATTGCCGACCGCCTTAACCAGGCCGATGTTGCCGAGGCCGGCGTCTCCGTCCTCACCGGCGGCACGGACGTCCACCTGGTCCTCGTTGACCTGCGCAACTCGCAGCTGGACGGCCAGCAGGCTGAAGACCTCCTGCACTCGGTGGGTATCACCGTGAACCGGAACGCCGTTCCCTTCGATCCCCGTCCGCCGATGGTCACCTCCGGCCTGCGCATCGGCACCCCCGCCCTGGCCACCCGCGGCTTCGGCGCGGCCGAGTTCACCGAGGTGGCCGAGATCATCGCCACCGCGCTGAAGGCCGGCAACAGCGCGGACGTGGAGTCCCTGCAGGCCCGCGTGGACAAGCTCGCCGCCGACTTCCCGCTGTACCCGCAGCACGAGCAGTGGTGATCCATGACTGAGATGACCAAGACCGCGCGGATCCTTGACGGCAAAGCCGCAGCGGCAGCCATCAAGTCCGAGCTGAAGGAACGCGTGGCCGCGCTCAAGGCCAAGGGTGTCACTCCCGGCATTGCAACAGTGCTGGTGGGTGCGGACCCCGCGTCCCAGCTGTATGTGTCCATGAAGCACAAGCAGTCGGTGGAGATCGGAATGAACTCCATGCAGCGTGAGCTGCCGGCGGACGCCACGCAGGCACAGGTTGAGGCCCTTATTGACGAGCTCAATGCGGACCCCGCCTGCCACGGGTACATCGTGCAGCTGCCGCTGCCGAAGCACCTGGACACGGACGCCATCCTGGAGCGGATCGACCCCGCCAAGGACGCGGACGGCCTGCACCCGACCAACCTCGGCCGGCTGGTGCTCAACGTCAACGGGGAGATCACCTCGCCGCTGCCGTGCACGCCCCGCGGTGTCATCGAGTTGCTGGTGCGCAACGGCTACGACCTCAACGGCAAGCATGTGGTGGTGGTTGGCCGGGGCGTCACGATCGGCCGCTCGATCGGTTTGCTGCTGACCCGGCGGGAGGTGAATGCCACCGTGACCCTGACGCACACCGGCACCACCAACATGTCGGAGCTGCTGCGGCAGGCGGACGTCATTGTGGGTGCCGCCGGTGTCAAGCACATCGTCAAGGCCGCCGACGTAAAGCCGGGCGCAGCCCTGCTCGATGTCGGTGTCACCCGCGAAACCGACCCCGAGACGGGCAAGAGCAAGGTCCACGGCGACATCGAACCCGCCGCTGCCGAGGTGGCCGGCTGGATTTCGCCGAACCCCGGGGGCGTTGGTCCCATGACTGTCGCATTGTTGATGACCAACGTGGTGGAAGCCGCGGAACGCAGGGTGGCACAGGGAAACGGTCCGGCAACTGCCGGCTAGTTCCTTTTCTTCACGCCCGACGGCGGTACCGCACCTTACTGAACAAAGGTGCGGTACCGCCGTCGTACTTTAAGCGCAGAACCTTTGGCGCAGAACTGAAAGTCCCCTTCCACCTGCCCGCGCGCTCTACTAGTCTGCGGAGGGTGCACAACAAAGCCACCGTGTCCTCCGGCGCCGAAAACGGCGCCGTCCAGCCAGCCCAAGCGCCCTCCACCGAAGCCCGCCGGACCGTCATCACGGCAGAAAACCTCACCAAGACCTACGGTGACGTTGCCGCGGTGGACGGCATTTCGTTCAGCGTCCCCGCAGGGGAGTCCTTCGGCCTGCTGGGGCCCAATGGTGCCGGCAAGTCCACCACCATGAAGATGATCGGCGGAGTCACCCGGCGCACCTCCGGCGCCCTCCACATCATGGGCCTCGACCCCGACCTGCACGGGCCCGAGGTAAGGGCGCACCTGGGGGTGGTGCCGCAGCAGGACAACCTGGACGAGGAACTCCGGGTCCGCGACAACCTCCTGGTCTACGGCCGCTACTTCGGCCTGCCCATGAGCTACCTGAAACCAAAAGCCGACGAGCTGCTGGAGTTCGCCCAGCTGACGGACAAGGCAAAATCCAAGGTGGACGCGCTGTCCGGCGGCATGAAGCGGCGCCTGACCATCGCCCGTTCACTGATCAACGAGCCCCGGATCCTGCTGCTGGATGAACCCACCACCGGGCTCGACCCGCAGGCCCGCCATATCCTCTGGGACCGCCTGTTCCGGCTCAAGGAACAGGGCGTCACGCTTATCCTGACAACCCACTACATGGACGAGGCCGAGCAGCTCTGCGACCGGCTGATCGTGGTGGACAAGGGCAGGATCATGGCTGAGGGATCGCCCGCGCAGCTGATCCGCGAGCACTCCACCCGCGAGGTGGTTGAGCTGCGGTTCGGGTCCGAGCGGAACACCACCATCGCCTCGGAACTGCAGGGAATCGGGGAGCGGCTGGAAGTACTGCCGGACCGGGTGCTGATATACGCGCACGACGGCGAGTCTGCCCTTGAGCAGGTGGCGTCCCGCGGCCTGCGGCCGCTGACATCCCTGGTGCGGAGGTCCTCGCTGGAGGACGTGTTCCTGCGGCTGACAGGCCGAAGCCTTGTTGACTGAGGGCCCTGCGGTGAGGGAGGGCCCTGGCAAGGAGGCCCTGCAGGCCCACAGCCCCGAAACAGCAGCCGCCAAGGCAAGGCGCTGGGGCGCGTTCTATTACGCCGAGCAGGTGCTGCGGGTGATGAAGGGCTACGGCTGGTCCATCATCATGTACAGCGTGGGCCACCCTGTGGCCTATCTGTTTGCCATGGGGGTGGGCCTGGCCACCCTTGTTGATGCCCAGGGTGCCGGAACCTTCGGGGGAGTGGGCTATGTGACGTTCGTGGCCCCGGCGCTGCTGGTTTCCGCGGCCGTTATGACGGCCGCCAACGAGTTCACCTTTCCGGTCATGGACGGCTTCAAATGGCGCCGCACCTACTACGGCCCGCACGCCTCGCCGCTGACCCCCCAGCAGATTGCGGCGGGCCACATCATGGCGGTGACCCTGCGGCTCCTCCTGCAATCCGCCGTCTACTTCGCCGCAATTGTCCTCTTCGGTGCGGCGCCGGGCGGCTGGGGCTGGGCCACAATAGTGGTGGCGACGGTCGCCGGCCTTTCCTTCGGCCTGCCGCTCATGGCGTACTCGGCCTCCATTACCGAGGACAAGGGCCAGTTCGCGCTGGTGATGCGCTTCATCGTGATGCCGCTGTTCCTGTTCTCGGGGACCTTCTTTCCGCTGGACAGCCTTCCGCTGGCGGTGCGCTGGGTGGGCTGGATCTCGCCCATCTGGCATGCCACCGAACTGGGGCGCGTTTTCAGCTACGGGTACCAGCAGCCGCCGCTGCTGACCATCCTCCACGCCGTGGTGCTCGCGGGCCTTGCGGTGCTGGGCTGGGTCCTGACCCGGCGGCAGTTCGCGGCAAGGATGGGCCGGTGAGCGCCGGGCTGCCACTGAAGAGCGCACCGGACCAGGCCCGCAGCAGGACGTTCGGACCGCTGTATTCCCGCAACGCCAGGGCGGTGGTTTCGCGCGGCCTGCTGGCCACACGAAGCACCAACTGGCTGGTGATGCTCTCCGGATTCTTCGAGCCGGTCCTGTTCCTCATCTCCATGGGTGTGGGGCTCGGCTCTATTGTCGGCACGGTCCAGGGTCCCGGCGGCGGAGAGATCAGCTACGCCGCATACATTGCCCCGGCCCTGCTGGCAGTCTCCGCGATGAACGGCGCGGTCTACGACTCGACGTGGAACGTGTTTTTCAAAATGAACTTCGCGAAGCTGTACCAGGGAATGCTGTACACCTCGCTGGGGCCGCTGGATGTTGCCTTGGGGGAGATCTTCCTGGCGCTGCTGCGCGGCCTGCTCTACGCCATGGGGTTCACGGCGGTGATGGGGGTTATGGGGCTGATTACCACGCCCTGGGCGCTCCTGATGGTGCCGGCCTCGGTGCTGATTGCCTTCGGGTTTGCGAGTATCGGGATGGGGATCACCAGTTTGTTGAAGACCTTCCAGCAGATGGACTGGGTCAACTTCGTGATGCTGCCCATGTTCCTCTTCAGCGCCACCTTCTACCCGCTGAGCGTCTACCCTCAGGCCATCCAGTGGCTCATCCAGGCCATGCCGCTCTGGCACGGTGTGGAACTGCTGCGCCAGATCAGTGCGGGCGCGTTCACCGCTGCCACCCCCATCCACATCGGCTACTACCTGGTGATGACCGCCGTCGGCATGCTGCTCACGACTGTCCGGCTGCGGCAGCTCTTCCTGAAGTAGCCCAACTGGGTAGCAGCAGATGTCGTTTAGAGATGTCTAAAGGACAGCTGCTGCTACCTACTTGGGTCTGTTCGCCGGGGGTGGAAGGCGGCGGGAGCATACTCCGGCGTTTGAGAGAATGGGTGCATGCAATCTCTGGGCAGCTCCAAGTCATCCTCCAAACCCGCCAGGGGCGGATTCTCCATGTTCCGTATCAGCGGGCCGGGACTGATGGTCCTCGTCACGGCGTTCGTTGTGGCTGTCATCTTCGCGGCCAACCAAAACGACGTCGTGGGCTGGGTTGTCGCCGTCATCGCCGCCTTCTGGCTTGCCCTTGCCTGCTTTGTGGTCTTCAGCATCCAGAAAGCCGCCAAAAAGGCCGGAGCCAAGCTGACTGAAGCCCAGAACGCCTTCACCACTGCTGCGGGGCGGGGCCCGTACGCCGCGGGAGACCATGGCGGCACCCGGGTTGTCGCTGAGCGCAGCCAGGCGGACGAGGTCCGGGACCTCAAGCTGGACCACTCCTTCAAGATTGTCCAGGTGCAGATCCGCGTGGTGGAGGAGGAGCGTGCCAAGGGCGTCGCTGCGAACCAGGACACCATCAACCGGGCCCTGGAAACCATCGAGATCACAGCCACCAATGCACGGGACATGATCAAGTCCTCCGGCGGCAGCGGAGAGCCGGTCACCGGAACCATCATCGACTAGAGTGGAGCGGGTGATCTCGGCATTGAAGAAGGACCACCTTCGCATCGCTTCCGTTAATGTCAACGGCCTCCGGGCTGCCTACAAAAACGGCATGGCGGCGTGGCTCGAGCCGCGCGGAGTGGACATCCTCTGCCTGCAGGAAGTCCGTGCCCCTGACGCCATCGTCCGGCAGTTGCTCGGCGAAGGCTGGCACATCCTGCACGCCGAGGCTGAAGCCAAGGGCCGGGCCGGCGTCGCGATCGCTTCCCGGGACGAACCCCTGGCAACCCGCAACGGCATTGGCGATGACTACTTTGCCACCGCCGGACGCTGGGTGGAGGCCGATTTCCGGTTTGCCGATGCCGCCGGACACCCTGTCCAGCTGACTGTTGCAAGTGCATATGTCCACTCCGGTGAGGTGGGCACGCCTAAGCAGGACGACAAGTTCCGGTTCCTGGATGTCATGACCACGCGGCTGCCGGAACTGACCAAGCACAGCGACCACGCCCTGGTGGTGGGTGACCTCAACGTGGCCCACACGCCCCTGGATATCCGGAACTCGAAGGCCAACGTCAAGAAGGCGGGCCACCTGCCGGAGGAACGCGCGTACTTTGACCGGTTCTTTGGCGAGGAGATCGGCTGGCGTGATGTCCACCGCAACCTGGCCGGCGAGGTGGACGGACCCTACACGTGGTGGTCCCAGCGCGGGAAGGCGTTCGACAACGACACCGGCTGGCGCATCGACTACCACCTGGCCACCCCGGCCTTGGCTGCAGCGGCCATCTCAGCCGTTGTTGACCGGGCGCCATCGTGGGACACCCGCTTCTCCGACCATGCCCCGCTGGTAGTGGACTACCAGCTCTAAGCCCCGAAGGTTCCTCCCCAATGACTAGCCAGATTTCCCCGGCAACCAAGAAGCGCATCCTGTCCGGCGCCAAGCCCACGGCGGACTCCCTGCACCTGGGCAACTACATCGGCGCTGTCCGCAACTGGGTGGACATGCAGGCTGAATACGATGCCGTCTTCTTCATTCCGGACCTGCACGCCATCACAGTGGACTTCGACCCCGCTGAACTGGCCAAGCGCACCCGGATTGTGGCCGCCCAATACATCGCAGCGGGCATCGACCCGGACAAGAGCATCTTCTTTGTCCAGTCGCACGTGCCTGAGCATGCACAGCTTGCCTGGGCACTGAACTGCATCACCGGATTCGGCGAAGCCTCGCGGATGACCCAGTTCAAGGACAAGACACAGAAGTCCGGCGCCGACGCCGCCACTTTGGGCCTGTTCGCCTACCCCACCCTGATGGCTGCCGATATCCTGCTCTACCAGACCGACCTGGTGCCCGTGGGAGAGGACCAGCGCCAGCACCTGGAGCTCACCCGCAACCTGGCCCAGCGCTTCAACACCCGGTTTGGCCACACGTTTACTGTTCCCGAGGCGACCATCGTCAAGGAGAGCGCCAAGATCTACGACCTCCAGAACCCCAGCGCCAAGATGTCCAAGACGGGGGAGTCGCCCAACGGGGCCATCCAGCTTTTGGAGGACCCCAAGATCGCGGCCAAGCGCATCAAGTCGGCAGTGACCGACGCGGGAACGGAAATCCGCTTCGACGCTGAAGAAAAGCCGGGCGTCTCAAACCTGCTCACCATCTACTCGTCGCTGACAGGCAAAACCATCCCCGAGCTCGAAGCCGAATACCAGGGCAAGATGTATGGCCACCTTAAGGTGGACCTCGCTGAGGTTATGGTTGAGTTCGTTACGCCGTTGCGGAACCGCACCAATGAGCTGATGAGCGATCCTGCGGAACTGGACAGGCTGCTCGCACACGGTGCCGAGCGTGCCCGCGAGATCGCCTCGGTCACCCTCGCCCAGGTCTATGAGCGCATGGGTTTCCTTCCGTCCCTCAGCCTCGCCGGAGTCCGCTAGCGCCATGTCCTCCAGCAAAGTCGCGGCAAGGGAAGGTGCCCGTTCCACCCACAGGGTGGCGGGGACGCCCGGCGGTTCCCACGGAGAGCCTGCGGACCACCGTGCTGCGGCAGTACGCCCCGAGTCCCGCCCGGAAGACATCAGCGTTGGCGTGATCCTGGGGTTCCCGGCTGAGATTGCGGAAGAGCTGCAGCGCTGGCGGGCGTCGTTCGGCGATCCCCTGGCGGACGTAGTACCGGCACACATCACACTGGTCACCACAACCACCACCCGTGACTGGGAAGGCACCCTGGAACATGTCCGCGAGGTGGCCCGCCGGCAAAGCCCGTTCAAGGTCAGCATCGCGGGCACCGGAACATTCCGGCCCGTTTCCCCGGTGGTCTTCATCAATGTGGAGGACGGATTCGAGGACTGCGTTGCCCTCCACGAAAAACTCCAGCAGGGACCCCTCCACCGCGAGTTGCCGTTTGCCTACCACCCGCATGTGACCATCGCCCACGACGTCGCCCCGGAAAACCTCGATGAAGCCGAAACGGTGCTGAGGAACTACAGGGCCGCCTTCCCCGTGGTTAGCATGGGACTTTACGAGCACGATGCCAATGGCATCTGGCAGCTACGGGAAGAGCTGGACTTTGGGACCCAAACTGACAACGACGGCACCCGATCCGCGGATACCGCCCCGGACACAGCCGACGGCGGGGCAGCAGCCGCTTCCCACTGACCGCGCCCACCTGAAGCTGGCCGTCATCCAGAAACGGATGGAGTGGAACAAGGCCCGCAGATCCGGCGGCGGGCCCGTGGCCAGCGTGATGACCATGGTCCAGTGGCTGCTTGCCCGCCTGAACGTGCTCCGGCCCATGCGGGCCTTCCGGCATTACAGCCTCCAGCACGGCCCGCTGATGAGCGCCGGCATCGGGTTCAACATGTTTTTCTCCATCACCGGCCTCCTGGCCACCGGCTTTTCGATCGCAGGGCTGGTCCTGAGGGGACAGCCGGTGCTGCTGGAGACCATCATTGGCAGCGTGGCCCAGAGTGCTCCGGGCTTGTTGAAAGTCAACGGCGGCGAAGGCCTGGTTGATCCCCAGGACCTGCTGAATCCGGACGGCCTGGGCTGGACGGCCGTTATCGCGGCAGCCGTAACCGTCTATACCTCGCTGCGGTGGATCGCCAGCCTGCGGGACGGCCTCCGCGGCGTGCTGGAACTTCCCCCGTCGCTGGTGAACCCCATCCTCCTGAAGCTGCGTGACGCCGGCACGCTGCTGCTACTGGGCGTGGCCCTGGTCATCAGTGCCGGCGCGTCCCTGGTCTTCGGCACGGCCGCCGGGTGGGTCGCTGACTTCCTCCGGCTCGACGACGCACTGGCCGGCCCGCTGACCACCTCCATCAAGATAGGCGTACCCCTGGTTTTGAACTGGGTCACCGCGCTCATCATGTTCCGGCTGGTCGCAGGCTTGAAGCTCTCCCGCCGTGCCCTGCTGGAGGGCACCATCCTGGCAGCGCTGGGCACCACGGTCCTGCAGATCTTCAGTACCGAGCTTCTCGCCGGTGCCGGCCGCAACCCGCTCCTGGCACCGTTCGCCATCATCATCGGCCTGCTGATCTGGTTCAACCTGGTGAGCCAGGTGTACCTCGTTTCCGGAGGCTGGTCCGCGGTACGCGAGGCAGACCACGGCACCGCCTCCTCCAGCCACGAGAAGGGAACCTGGGGCGCCCGGCAGGTCCAGCCGGGAAAGGTACCGGTGCAGCCGGGGAAAGTGCCGGCGAACGCGGAGGCGGGCATGCAAAGCCCGGCCCGAGCCGCAGCTGCCCGGCGCAGGGGCAACGGCCGCACGCGGCAGCGTTGACCGCAGCCCCCGCGGACGGGCGCAGCCCCGTACCTGAAATGCACTGCCGTGCTGCGGGGAACGAGCGCTATGGCGCAGCCACCAGCCCCTCCCACGCCACTGTCCAGCCGGCGGGGAATCCCGGGGCATGGCGGTCCGGGCCGCCGTCCCAGCCCGCGGCCATCAGGGCTGTGGCGGCAAGCAGGCCGCCGTTGCCGGGAAGGTACAGCGGCAGCGAGTCGGTCTGGCGGTTGTGCCCGTTGGCCAGCACTGTGTTCTTCCGGGCGTCCAGCAGGAGGGCGTTGACGGCGGCCTCCGGGTCCTCCAGGCGCGCGGCGGTCATGGCCAGCACGGGATAGTCCCAGCCCCAGGTGCTGTCCCAGTCCCAGTCGGCAAGGACGTCGGCGAGGGTCGCCCGCATGATGTCCTTATCGATCAGGTCGGTTTCGGGCAGGACGCCGAGGGCGCACAGCATCGAGGGATGGTCTGTCCTGATGGTGAAGGGCTCCACGTCGATGGCAGCGTAGACGCCATCCATTACCCGTGGCTTCACCATTTGCCCGGCCACCTCCTGCCACGCCGGAACCGGTTCAAGCCCTAAGCGGTCCCGCCAGGTGGCCGCAACACGAAGCGCCCACTGCCAGTACGCCAGCTCGAAGGTGGGATTGGTGACGGATGCCCTGATGGAGCCGTAGCTCTCCTGGGCGGGAATCAGGGGCGGGCCGAGTTCAAAGCCCCGAGGCGTCCGGTGGGCGAAGCTCGCCATGAACATGGCGGATTCGAAAACGATCTCCGCAAACTCCTCGAGCACTTCCCGGCACGGGTTGGCGCGGTAGACGAGTTCCGCCAGGTGGATGGGATGCGGCTGCTGCCAGACCAGGAAGGTGCCGATAGGGCTGGGACTTTCCCTCCCGTCCGGACCTACCTGCTTCGGCCAACGGACGCCGTCGAAGCCCTGCGACCTGGCGGTCTGCCGTGATGCCTCCAGCACCGTGGAGTACCAGCGCAGCGACGGGAGGAGGAGCTCCACCCGGTTCCAGTGGGCGAAGTGCGCGGCGTGCCACCAGTGCATCTCCAGATGGAAGCGGCCCCGCCAGGAATTGCACACCAGCCCGGTTTCCTGTGGAGGCAGGGAGCCGGAGCAGTTGATGGCCGTCAGGTACTGGGAGAGGACGATCCTGCGCTCCAGCTCCTTGGCCCTGGGATCGTGCGTCGCTGCAAGCTCAATGGCGCCGCCGGACAGCCAGAACCCGGGCCAGTAGGCCTCGGAGGCGGCTGCCACGCTGCTGCCTGCCGGGAGGCCGGCAGGGCCGGAAGGCACGACGGCGGGCCGGGCCGTCGTGCCCGCGTCCTGCCGTGCTGCGGCCAGGGTTGCGCCGGTGTCACCACGGGGGACACAGTCCCCGTCCCCGGCGGAGGCGAAAGCAACCGCCAGGTCCATCACGCCTTGGCCCTCGCCGCTGCAGGGGTTGGGGCTGATTCGGAGACGGTGCTGCCCCGTCTGCGCCACGGTGAGGCTGCGTCCCGTGATCACAACCTGGTAGCGGGAGTCATCGAGCTCGCGGCGGGTGGTCCAGGCTGTGGACCCGGCATGCAGCCCGGACGCGGCAGGCTCCCCGAGCGTTGTGGTGTGGGCGTCCTGGCTTGTCCAGTCGGCGGCGTCGTGCCACGCTTCGGAACCGTAGGGGAAGTCGATGGTGATGGCCAGGCTGTCCGGGAGGCTCCGCGACTCCACCCGAATGCCGAGTTCGTCCCGTTCGGGGTGGCAGGCGGTCATGACTGCCACGGGGTGCCCGGCGAGCAGGAAGCGGCTGGTGACTGTCCCCGTCCAGAGGTCGAGCGTCTGCTCGGCATTGGTGACATCGTCTTCGGTGAGGGCGCGGTCTTGTCCTGCCTCCACCAGCCTGAAGCCGATGCGTCCCAGGTCAATGCGGTGCGGGTTGGCCCGCAGCCAGGTTTCGGCAGCCGACGTGCCTGCCTCACGGTCGTTGACGATGTCGCCCACCATGTCCACGTAAGGCACGGGTCCGCGCGGCGAGTCGTAGAGGACCGTGGAGCCCGAAAGCTCGTACGTCTGGGCGGGAGGAACGGAGTGCCATGCCCACTGGGCCTGCGTGCCAAGGAGCGTGCCGGGCGGAAGGTCATCCCTTGCTCCCACGGGATACGAACCCGGGAGTGATTGGAGGCCAGTGAGGTCCATTGTGAAGGCGAATTCACCGTTGCCTACTGACACCGGGCTCCGGGGGTCGAGCGCCTGCTGGTGGACGTTATGCCGCCGGACGAGTGCGTTCCTGTCAATGGGGCCGCCCTGGGGAAAGTTTGGGGACGGCACCTTTGGGGACGGCGCGGTCGGGGAGGTGCTGGTTGGAGTGCTCACCGTGCCTGCCTCCCGGGAGCTGTTCCGCTGTTACTGACGACTGTTGCCGGGGGATCAAGGACCACGGTGTCCTCCAGTTCTTTGAGGTGATGGAAGGAAGCCCGCTCGTGCGGGCTGTTGTTCGGTTGATGCAGGGTAAGGAGGAGCTGTCCGTCAAAGGTCCTGGCGATCATGCCGTGGCCGCCGTCGGTACTCCATATGGGCTTGTCCTCCTGGTGCCATGGGCCCAGGACCGTACCGGACCCGCTGCGCGCGATGCCCATGGCGTATCCCTGGTCTCCGAAGCTCGACCACAGCATGATGAGGCCGCCATTGCTGAGACGGTGCAGGTAGGGGCCGTCGGTGACGTAGACCGGGAATTCCAGTTCCGCTGTTGAGGGAACCTGCAGGGGGCGGGACCAGGGTGCTTCCGAACCGCTGAACAGGAGGACGGGAGCGCCTTCGGCTTGTCGGAGGTCCGGGCTCAGCCGCTGGGCCGTGACGGTTCCGTCGTGGACCTGCTTCCACTCGTGGCAGAAGACCATCCATGGTGCGCCGCCAGCATCCACGTGCAGCGTGCCGTCGAGGCACTGCCAGTTCCGGGGAGTCACGGGCCCGTTGCTCCAGGGTGTATAGGGGCCCTCGGGCCGGTCCGCGGAAAGTATCTGTGTGCCGCGGAAATGTCCGGGCGCGTAGAAGGTGGCGAACATGAAGAAACGGCCTTGGTAGCGATGCACTTCCGGGGCCCAGAACTGCTCCTGGCTCCAAAACCCGGGCGGGGGACGGAACGCCGGCACTGGACCGTCCCAGCTGACCAGATCCGAACTGCGGTAGTAGTCGAACCCCGTGGCGGGTCCGGACCAGATGTTGGGGTCCGTGCTTCCGAACAGCAGGTATTCGTTGGTCTCCGGTAGCGGCAGGACGAAGGGATCCCGAATCTGGATATCATTCAACTGCTGTGGCATGGCGTCCATTCTCTGGTCCTACGCAGCCGCCCCCTTGTGGGCTTTTAGAAGCTATTGACCCGTCGGCGGCAGCTTGATACGTTTCACGAAACCGTTTTCTGACGTACAAGGAAGCATACCCAATGGAGCGTACGATTTTCCGAACTGTCCGTAAATCCGTTGCCGCCCTCGCAGCTGTAAGCCTGCTGAGCGTTACGGTGGCCTGTTCCAGTACCCCGCCCAACGAGGCCCAGGAGGGGCCCGTTGAAATTCGTTTCTCATGGTGGGGAAATGAGGGGCGGGCGCAGCTGACCACCAAGGCCATCGCGGAATTCGAGGCCGCCAACCCGGACATCAAGGTGAAACCCGAATACGGCGACATCAGCGGCTACTTCGACAAACTTGCCACGCAGGTGGCCGCCAACGATGCTCCGGACGTCATCACCATGGGCGGGGCCTATCCTGCCGAGTACGCCAACCGCGGCGCGCTCTTGGACCTGTCCGAGGTCGGCGAATCCCTGGACCTGTCGGCGATGGACCCCGGAGCGCTGGAGAATGGCCAGGTGCAGGGCACTCAGTACGGGGTTTCCACTGGAGCCAACGCCCTGGCCATTGTTGCCAATCCCGCTGTTTTCGCCGCCGCCGGGGTACCGCTGCCGGATGACAGCACGTGGAGCTGGGACGACTTCGCGAAGACCGCGGCGGATATTACGGCCAAGAGCCCGAAGGGCACCTACGGAACAGCAACGGTCCTCACGCACGATTCACTGGACGCCTTTGCCCGCCAGCGCGGTGAATCCCTCTACACCCAGGACGGCCAGCTGGGCCTGGACAAGGACACCGTCCAGGACTATTTCGACTTCTCCCTGAAACTGAGCGAATCCGGGGCGGCACCAAATGCCTCCGAAACAGTGGAGAAGCTGAATGTCAGCACTGAGCAGACGCTGATGGGCATGGGCCAGGCCGGCATGATGCTCACCTGGAGCAACTCGCTGTCCGCGCTCAGCAAGGCCTCCGGCGCGGACTTGAAGCTGCTCAAGCTCCCGGGCGAAACGCCCACGGCGGGCATCTGGCTCCAGTCATCCCAGTTCTACACAATTTCAGCCCGCAGCAAGCACCCTGAGGCTGCGGCCAAGCTGGTGGACTTCCTGGTCAACAAGGAGGCCGCGGCAAAGATCATCCAGAGCGACCGCGGCGTTCCCAGCAACTCCGGCATGCGTGCCGCAATCCAGGACCTGCTGACGCCGCAGGGCAAGGTGGAAGCCGAGTACATCGACCAGATTGGCAAGATGGACTTTGCCCCCACATACATCGGACCCACTGGCTCCACGGCGGTTTCCGAGATCACGGCCCGCATGAACACCGAAGTTCTCTTCAAGCGGCTTTCGCCCGAGAAGGCTGCGGAGCAGTGGATCAGCGAAAGCAATGCCGCGATCGGCAAGTAGGGTCCAGGCAGCAGGCAGCAGGCAGCCGCAGGCCGGTTATTGCCCGGCGTCGAGGTACTGGTCGGCCCAGGCCGCGATGATACGGGCAGCCCGGGCCGCCTGGCCCTTTCCGGTAAGGAGGTGGTCGCTTCCCTCGAGGGATACGAAGTTCCGGGGATGGCGGGCTGTCTGGAAAATGGTGCTGGCATTCTCGATTCCCACAGTGTTGTCCGTGGGGGAGTGGAGCACCATCAGCGGCTTGTGCAGCTGCTTGATGCAGTCCGTCAGGTCCGCGTTCTCGAGGTCTTCCACGAAGTGCTTGCGGATCTCCACACGCTTCCCGCCAAGGTCCACTTCGGCGCTGCCCTCGCTCAGGATCTTGTCCAGGGCGGCGTCGAAGACGTGTGCCACATGCTTGGGCGAGAAGGGGGCACCAACGGTGGCAACGGCGTCGAGCTCCGGGATCTCCCGTGCGGCGGCCAGTACGGCCGCGCCGCCGAAGGAATGACCCACCAGCAGGGAAATCTGCTTCCCTTCGGCACGCATGAACTCGGCCGCCTTGACGGTGTCCGCCACCTTGTGGCTGAAGGATCCCGCGGACCACTCACCGGCGGAGCCACCCAGGCCAAGGTTGTCGAACCTCAGCATGCCCACGCCGCTGTCCGCCAGCGCCTTGCACATCCGCGCGGCGGAAGGGCTGTCCTTGCCGAGGGTGAAGCCGTGCGAAAACACGCCCCAGCCCTTGACCGGCCCTTCCGGGACATCGATGATGCCGGAGAGCGTCTCACCGGTGGAGCCTTCGAAGGTGACCTTTTCGGAGCGGGACACGGCGTCCCCTTTCACTTGGTACGAATGGCTATGGGCCCACGCCCGCCGGGTTCCCTGGCCGCGCTTGCGAGGTCAGGGGGCGGGTGGGGAGAAACAACGACGGCGCCATCCCCCTTAGTGGGGGACGGCGCCGTCGTCCGCTAAATCCTTTGTCAGATCTTGCGGGAGAGGATTGCCTGCTTGACCTCGGCGATGGCCTGGGTCACCTGGATGCCGCGCGGGCATGCTTCGGAGCAGTTGAAGGTGGTGCGGCAGCGCCACACGCCTTCCTTGTCGTTGAGGATTTCGAGGCGCATGTCCCCGGCGTCGTCGCGTGAATCGAAGATGAAGCGGTGGGCGTTGACGATCGCAGCCGGGCCGAAGTACTGGCCGTCGGTCCAGAACACCGGGCAGGACGACGTGCACGCCGCGCAGAGGATGCACTTGGTGGTGTCGTCGAAGCGCTCACGGTCCTCGGCGGACTGCAGGCGCTCCCGGGTGGGCTCGTGGCCCTTGTTGACCAGGAAGGGCATGACCTCGCGGAACGACTGGAAGAACGGTTCCATGTCCACGATCAGGTCCTTCTCCACCGGCAGGCCCTTGATGGGCTCAACCGTGATGGGCTTGGACGTGTCCAGGTCCTTCAGGAGGGTCTTGCAGGCGAGGCGGTTGCGGCCGTTGATGCGCATGGCATCGGAGCCACAGACGCCGTGGGCGCAGGACCGGCGGAAGGAGAGGGTGCCGTCCGTTTCCCACTTGACCTTGTGCAGGGCATCCAGCACACGGTCCGTGCCGTACATCGTGAGGTGGAAATCGTCCCAGGTGGCTTCCTCGGAAACCTCCGGGTTGTACCGGCGGACGCGCATGTGCACATCGAACGTGGGGATCTCGCCGCCACCGCCGACGCCGGCTGGCAGTTCAATCTTTGAGGCTGGCTCAGCGATTTCAGCGGTCATCTTAGTACTTCCTCACCATCGGCTCGTAGCGGGTAAAGACGACCGGCTTGGTGGCCAGGCGGATGCCGGCGATTGACTCTGCCGATCCGTCTGCCGGCGCGTGGTCATCCTTGTACGCCATGGAGTGCTTCATGAATTTTTCGTCGTTGCGGTCCGGGAAGTCCTCGCGGAAGTGTCCGCCGCGGGATTCCTCGCGGTAGAGGGCTGCAACGGTCATTACCTTGGCCAGTTCCAGCAGGAACCCGAGTTCAACGGCTTCGAGCAGGTCAAGGTTGAAGCGCTTGCCCTTGTCCTGGACGTTGATCCGCTTGTACCGCTCCTCGAAGGAGGCGATGTCGCGCAGGACCTGGTTCAGGGTTTCCGCCGTGCGGAACACCTGCATGTTGGCGTCCATGGTGTCCTGGAGTTCCTTGCGGATCACGGCCACCTTTTCGTCGCCGGTGCCGTTCCGGGCAATGTCCAGCAGTTCGGTGGTGTAGGCCACCGGGTTCTCCGGCAGTTCCACGAAGTCGGCCGTCTTGGCGTACTCGGCCGCCGCGATGCCGGCGCGCTTGCCGAACACGTTGATGTCCAGCAGCGAGTTGGTGCCCAGGCGGTTGGAGCCGTGCACCGAAACGCAGGCCACCTCGCCGGCTGCATACAGTCCGGGGACCACGGTGTCGTTGTCCTGCAGGACTTCGGTGGTGATGTTGGTGGGGATGCCGCCCATGGCGTAGTGCGCCGTCGGGAACACCGGGACCGGCTCCGTGTAGGGCTCAACGCCGAGGTAGGTGCGGGCGAACTCGGTGATGTCCGGCAGCTTGGCATCGATGTGCGCGGGCTCCAGGTGCGTGAGGTCCAGGAGGACGTAGTCCTTGTTCGGGCCGCAGCCGCGGCCTTCGCGGACCTCGTTGGCCATGGAACGGGCCACGATGTCGCGGGGTGCCAGGTCCTTGATGGTGGGGGCGTAGCGCTCCATGAAGCGCTCACCCTCGGAGTTGCGGAGGATGGCACCCTCGCCACGGGCGGCTTCGGAAAGCAGGATGCCCAGGCCGGCGAGGCCTGTCGGGTGGAACTGGAAGAATTCCATGTCCTCCAGGGGAATGCCGCGGCGGAAGGCGATGCCCATGCCGTCACCGGTGAGGGTGTGTGCGTTGGAGGTGGTCTTGAAGACCTTGCCCGCGCCGCCGGAGGCGAACACCACGGACTTGGCCTGGAAGACGTGCAGTTCACCGGAGGCGAGGTCGTAGGACACCACGCCGGCAACACGCTTCTGCTTGTAGGGCGTGCCGTCCTCGCGGACAGCGTCTTCTTCAACGGTCAGCAGGTCCAGGACGTAGTACTCGTTGTAGAACTCAACGTTGTGCTTGACGCAGTTCTGGTACAGGGTCTGCAGGATCATGTGGCCGGTGCGGTCTGCGGCGTAGCAGGCACGGCGCACCGGGGCCTTGCCGTGGTCGCGGGTGTGGCCGCCGAAGCGGCGCTGGTCAATCCGGCCCTCGGGCGTGCGGTTGAACGGCAGGCCCATCTTTTCCAGGTCCAGCACGGCGTCGATGGCTTCCTTCGCCATGACCTCGGCGGCGTCCTGGTCAACCAGGTAGTCCCCGCCCTTGATGGTGTCGAACGTGTGCCACTCCCAGTTGTCTTCCTCGACGTTGGCGAGTGCTGCACACATGCCACCCTGCGCGGCACCTGTGTGCGAGCGGGTGGGGTAGAGCTTGGTCAGTACTGCTGTGCGCGCGCGCTGACCGGATTCGATCGCGGCGCGCATGCCGGCGCCACCGGCACCGACGATGACGACGTCGTACTTATGGACCTGCATACCAGATGCTCTTTCTCTCAAAATTCGCTATAAAACAACGGGCGGGCGTTGCCTGCGCCGCAAAACAGGGCCCGCGGAGATTCCCGCGGGCCCGGGGTGGTGCTGGTGCTAGGCAGGGCAGAATCCGCCAGGCAGGGGAACGCCGTCAACCACGGGGCAGGGATCGAAGGTGAAGATCACCAGGGTGCCCAGGACGATGATGACCACCGTGGCCGAGTAAAGGACGGTCTTCAGCCAGCGGCGGGTTGAGTCCTTTTCTGCGTAGTCGTTGATGATGGTGCGCACGCCGTTGGTTCCGTGCAGCATGGCCAGCCACAGCATCGCAAGGTCCCAGAACTGCCAGAACGGGTCAGCCCATTTGCCGGCCACGAAACCGAAGTCGATGGCCTTGATGCCTTCCCCCACAAGGAGGTTCACGAAGAGGTGCCCGAAGATGAGGACTACCAGGACCACGCCGGACAGGCGCATGAAGAGCCAGGCGATCATCTCGAAGTTGCCCTTGCTGCCACCGTGACGGCGGTACTGGGGGGCGATCCGCCCGCTGCGGGGGCTCTCGATTGTTGCACTCATGGCTTAGTGACCTCCCAGGGCGAGGGACAGGTGGCGGATGGAGAAGGCGACCATGGTGACCAGCCACAGGCCAAGGACTGCCCACAGCATCTGCCGCTGGTACTTGGCGCCCTTCTTCCAGAAGTCAACAGCAATGATGCGCAGGCCGTTGAACGCGTGGAAAACGATGGCAGCGACAAGGCCGGTCTCGCCCAGGGCCATAAGGGGGTTCTTGTACGCACCGATCACGGCGGTGTAGGCCTCGGGAGACACACGCACCAAGGAGGTGTCCAAAACGTGGACCAACAAGAAGAAAAAGATCACTACACCGGTAATGCGGTGTCCTACCCAGGACCACATGCCTTCACGGCCGCGGTACAAGGTGCCAGCTGGTTTTGTCGGCACTGATAAACCTCCCTGCAACACAGCGGCGCTGGCATGAGATCCACGCGGGGGGAACGCCTGCTGCGAGAGCACTCGTAGCTCGAGCCTAAATCTAGGCTCCGCTAACAGCTTATTCAATTTAGGAGCTCCTTGGTGACCAGCAGTGGCGCGGATCTTCCAAATTTATGAGACAAAGGACACACTGCCCCGTGCGGGTGTGCGGTGCACGGTTGCGTCACGGCGGATCCGGGGCGGTAAAGTCCCGCCGGAAGCGGCGCGCCGGGGTTCCGCTAAAGTAGGCGGTGATGAGTACAGACACAGTGACAAGCCCGGCATCACCCCTTGACCGCTTCATTGCGGTGATCCCGGCCGGCGGTGTGGGGACCCGCCTCTGGCCCCTGTCACGCGCCGCAGCTCCCAAATTCCTTCACGACCTCACCGGCTCGGGCAGTACACTCCTGCGCGCCACCTACGACCGGCTGCATCCGCTCGCCGGCAGCAAGATGCTGGTGGTCACCGGAAAAGCCCACCGGGACGCCGTGTGCCGCCAGCTCCCCGAACTCCACGATTCGGACCTCGTCCTCGAGTCCGAGCCGAAGGACTCCGCGGCCGCGATCGGCCTTGCAGCGGCTATCCTGCACGAACGCGATCCGGACACCATCATGGGTTCATTCGCCGCTGACCAGGTGATCAGCCCGGACCACCTCTTCCAGCAGGCCGTCCGCGAGGCAATCCACACAGCTGCGGCCGGCAAGATCGTGACCATCGGCATCAAGCCCACCCACCCCTCCACGGGGTTCGGCTACATCCGCTCCGGCCAGGAACTGCACATCGAAGGTGCCCCCAGTGCACTTGACGTGGTGGAGTTCGTGGAAAAGCCGGACGAGGAAGTAGCCCAGCAGTACGTGGACAGCGGCAACTACGTATGGAACGCCGGAATGTTTGTTGCCCCGGTTGCCCTTCTGCTCAAGCACCTGGAAGCCAACCAGCCCGAACTGTTCAGGGGCTTGCAGGAAATCGCCCAGGCCTGGGACACCCCCGCCCGTGACGAGGTCACCGCCCGGGTATGGCCCACCCTGCCGAAAATTGCCATCGACTACGCGGTGGCCGAGCCCGCCGCCGAAGCCGGGGACGTCGCCGTCGTGCCCGGTTCCTTCCGCTGGGACGACGTGGGGGACTTCGCCTCCGTGGGCCGGCTCAACAGTGCCAAGGAAGTCGACGACGTCACCGTGCTGGGTGAAGGCGCGCGCGTCTTCACGGAGAACTCTTCCGGTGTAGTGGTTACCGACACCAAGCGCGTCATTGCCCTGATCGGGATCCAGGACGTCGTCATCGTTGACACACCCGATGCACTCCTGGTGACCACCATGGCAAACTCGCAGCGGGTGAAGGCCGCCGTCGACGCCCTGAAGGCCAGCGGCGACACCGACGTCCTTTGATGTAACGCTGCGACCGTGATGGCCGGTAATCAGCTGACCCTCGCTAGAGTGAAACAGTGCGCAACTACACTACTGAAGCCGAGCCCACCGACCTGGTGGCTCCCTGGCTCGAGCCCCTCCTGCCGGAACTGATCGACTTCCGGCGGGACCTGCACGCGCATCCGGAACTGTCATTCAAGGAGTTCCGCACCACGGACAAGCTGGCCGAGCGGCTTGAGGCTGCGGGGCTCGCGCCCCGCCGCCTTGAGGGAACCGGCCTCACGGTGGACGTGGGGGAGGGGCCCATCGCCACAGCGCTGCGCGGTGATATCGACGCCCTGCCCATCATTGAGGAAACAGGCCTGCCCTTCGCCTCGAAGAACCACGGCGTCACCCACGCCTGCGGCCACGACGTCCACACCACCACAATGCTGGGCATCGCCCTGGTACTGCACCGGATGCACCAGGAAGAGCCGCTGGGGGCCACGGTCCGCATCATCTTCCAGCCTGCCGAGGAAACCATGCCCGGCGGCGCCCACGCCTGCATCGAGCAGGGCGTGCTGGAGGGAGTTCCGCGGATCCTGGCACTGCACTGCGATCCGCGGATCGAGGTGGGCAAGATCGGTACCCGCATCGGCGCCATCACCTCAGCCTCGGACACCATCCGCATCGAGCTTTCCGGGCGCGGCGGGCACACCTCCCGCCCGCACCTGACCGAAGAGCTGGTGTTCGCGCTGGCACAGATCGCGGTCAACGTGCCCGCCGTCCTGTCACGCCGGGTGGATGTCCGCAGCGGAGTCTCCGTGGTCTGGGGGCAGATCTCCGCAGGATCCGCACCCAACGCCATTCCCGGCACCGGCTACATGGCGGGAACCATGCGCTGCCTGGACCGCGACGCCTGGCACGAGGCCGGCGAGCTCCTGGACGAGGTGGTCCACCAGGTAGCGGCACCCTACGGCGTGGATGTCCGGCTCGAGCACACCAGGGGAGTCCCCCCGGTGGTCAACTCCGAACACGAAACCGCCATCATCGAGGCGGCCGCCCGCGCCGAAATCGGCGAAGATGCCGTGGTCCTCACGCCGCAGTCCATGGGCGGGGAGGACTTCGCCTGGTTCCTCGCCGAACTTCCCGGTGCCATGATGCGGCTGGGCACCAAGACTCCCGGCGGCGAGGAGTACGACCTGCACCGCGGTGATTACATCGTGGACGAGCAGGCCCTCGGCCTGGGTGTCCGGGTCCTGACCGCGGCGGCCCTGCGCACCATCCGCCACCGGTAGGCCCACGCCGCCCGCGGTCGTCGGGCCTTACCCTTCACTTTGCCTAGGGAGCACAAGTAAGTTGTGCACAACTTACTTGTGTACTATCGTTTATTGTATGACCGATGCACCCAGGCTGGACCACCAGGTCTGCTTTGCGCTCTATTCCGCCTCCCGGGCTGCCACCGCGGTTTACCGCCCCGTCCTCGAGGAGCTGGGCCTGACCTATCCGCAGTACCTCGTGATGCTCGTGCTGTGGGAGAACGAGCCCCGCGGCGTGAAGGAGATCGGCGAGGAGCTCGGGCTGGACTCCGGCACCCTGTCCCCGCTGCTGAAGCGGCTGGAGGCCCTGGGGCTCTGTGAGCGGCGCCGGTCCGGCGAGGATGAGCGCCGCGTCGCCATCCACTTGACTCCCGCCGGCCGGGAGCTGAGCGGCAAAGCCGGTGCCATACCGCAGCGGCTCGCGCAGGCCGCGGGGCTGACCGCAGAGGAACTCGACCAGCTGCGCGACACGCTGGGCCGGCTGACGGCCGCCCTGCACGATGCTCATTGACAGCACCGGTCCGAAACTTTCAACCCACCAACAGGACGGATAACCGTGAAACCTCTTTACACTGCCGAGGCCCTCGCTTCGGGCGAAGGACGCGACGGCACTGCACGGACCAACGACGGAAAGCTGGATGTCACCCTGTCCAGCCCTGTCGAACTGGGCGGAAGCGGCCAGGGGACCAACCCTGAGCAGCTGTTTGCCGCCGGCTATGCGGCCTGCTTCCACTCTGCCCTCCGGCTGGTTGGCCGCAAGGAACAGGCCGACCTGACCGACTCCGCCGTGGCCGCGAAAGTGCACCTGGGCCAGCTCGAGGACGCCGGCTTTGGACTTGCCGTTGAGCTGGAGATTGCGCTGCCCGCGCTGGACCTTGCCACCGCCGAGGCGCTGGTGGCCAAGGCGCACCAGATCTGCCCCTACTCCAACGCAACCCGCGGCAATATTTCCGTAGACATCAAGATCCTGGAGTTCGCCGCATGAGCCTTCCTTCCGTTACCCGCGAAATCCAGCTGGCCTCGCGCCCGGTGGGCCGTCCCGTCCCGGAGAATTTCCGGCTGGCCGAGTCTGCGCTGCCCGAACTTGGTGACGGCCAGATCCTGGTCCGGAACCTGTTCATCTCGGTTGATCCCTACATGCGCGGCCGCATGAATGACGTGAAGTCCTATTCCGCTCCGTTCGCCCTGGACAAAGCGCTCGACGGCGGCGCGGTGGGCGAGGTGCTGGCCTCCCGTTCCAGCCGGCACAAGGAGGGCGACGTCGTCGTGCATTCCCTTGGCTGGCGGGAATACGCGGTGGTTGAGGAAGATGCGGCCACCACCGCCGACACTGGGCTGGCGCCGGCGTCCGCGTTCCTGGGAGCCCTGGGCATGACCGGACTCACGGCCTATGCAGGGCTGCTGAAAGTTGCGGCGTTCGCTCCGGGAGATGCGGTGTTCGTCTCCGGTGCGGCCGGAGCCGTGGGCTCGCTGGTGGGCCAGATTGCCAAGGCAATGGGCGCTTCGCGCGTCATCGGCTCGGCGGGCTCGCCCGCAAAGGTGGCCCGGCTGCTGGAGCTCGGCTTTGACGCCGCCTTCGATTACCACGACGGCCCGGTGCGGGAGCAGTTGGAAAACGCTGCCGGCCCCAACGGCATCGATGTCTACTTCGACAACGTGGGCGGGGAGCATCTTGAAGCGGCGCTGTCCGTCCTCAACGTGGGCGGACGGGTAGCCATGTGCGGTGCCATAGCCCAGTACAACTCGACCGAACCTACCCCCGCGCCCCGCAACCTGATGCTCGCGATCGGAAAGCAGCTGACGCTCAAGGGGTTCCTGGTAGGCGGCCAGCGGCAGCACGCCGCGGAGTTCGCCGGGAAGATGGGGGGCTGGCTGGCTGACGGCACTGTCCGGTACGACGAGACGATCGTTGATGGCCTGGAGAACGCTCCCCAGGCGTTCATGGACCTCCTGGACGGTGCCAACACCGGAAAAATGCTGGTCCGGCTCCAGGGCTGACCGGCCCCGTTCATCCAGTAGGGGTGCCGCTTTTCTGCGGCACCCCTACTGGTTGGTAACAACTTGTAAACAATCTTCGGGATACCCCGCCGGCGTGCTACGGGCACGTGGCGCAGGCCACTAAAGTTGGTGCCATCAGTGCGCTCCGGCGCAGTGCTGCGTGCCCTCAGTGAAAACAGAATTTCAGTGCAGAAACGGACACTCATTGAATTCGAGCCGTAGCGCCTCTCTCTTCATCCTGGAGGAAAATTGAAGAACTCACTGCGTGCAAGCTTCAAACGGGGTTCAATGGCCGGCGTGGCTACCCTCGGTGCTTCGGCGCTCCTGTTGACCGCCTGCGGCGCAGCACCCGAAGCCGGGAGCCCCTCAACGGCCGAAGCCAGCGACTACACCGGCTGTATTGTCTCCGACTCCGGCGGGTTCGATGACCAGTCCTTCAACCAGTCCTCCTACGAGGGTCTGAAGAAGGCCGAGACCGACCTGGGTATCAAGGTCAACCAGGTTGAGTCCAAGACCAACAACGACTTCGAGCCGAACCTGCGCGCCATGGTCAGTGCCGGCTGCGATCTCACCGTCACGGTGGGGTTCCTGCTGGGCGACGCCACCAAGGCCCAGGCTGAGGCCAACCCGGACAGCCACTTTGCGATTGTCGACTTCGGCTACGAGACCCCGATAGCCAACGTCAAGCCGATCATCTACGACACCGCCCAGGCCGCGTTCCTCGCCGGGTACCTCGCAGCCGGCACCACCAAGACCGGCACGGTTGCCACCTTCGGCGGCATCAAGCTTCCCACCGTAACGATCTTCATGGACGGCTACGCTGACGGCGTCAAGTACTACAACGAACAGAAGGGCAAGGACGTCAAACTCCTTGGCTGGAACAAGGAAGCCCAGGACGGCAGCTTCACCGGCGACTTCGAGAAGCAGGACGTCGGCAAGCAGCTCACCCAGAACTTCCTGGACCAGGGCGCGGACATCGTGATGCCCGTAGCCGGTCCGGTGGGCAAGGGTGCCGGCTCCGCGCTCAAGGAAGCCAAGGCTGCCGGCAAGGACGTCAAGCTGATCTGGGTTGACTCCGACGGCTACCTCACTGCTCCCGACTACAAGGACATCATGCTGTCCTCCGTCATGAAGACCATGGGCGACGCCGTGGAGAACGTGGTCAAGGAGGACAAAGAAGGCAACTTCGACAACACCCCGTACGTGGGCACGCTGGCCAACGAAGGCGTCCAGCTGGCGCCGTTCCACGACCTCGACTCCCAGGTCCCCGCAGAACTGAAGTCCGAGCTTGAGCAGATCGAGAAGGACATCATCGACGGGAAACTGAAGGTCGAATCGGCGGCAAGCCCGAAGGCCTGATCCCTGCCTGAGCGCCACCCCCGGCCGGTTACCGACTGGCCGGGCGGTGGCGCTTTTTGCTGACTGCCCCGCACCGGACGGCAGCCCGCGTATCCCAGGACTGCACCCACTAGGCTGGTGCTGCAGCCACATATCCCGTCCGGTCGATCACTGGACGCATCGAGATTGGTCAGAGTTTTGAAACTTGAACTCAGAGGGATCACTAAACGCTTCGGCACCCTGCTTGCCAACGACCACATCGACGTGGTGGTTGAGCCCGGACAGATCCACTGTCTCCTGGGTGAAAACGGGGCCGGAAAGTCCACCCTCATGAACGTGCTGTATGGCCTGTATGAACCGTCCGAGGGCGAAATCCTGGTTGACGGCAAGCGTGTTTCCTTCCGCGGGCCCGGTGACGCCATGGAGGCGGGCATCGGCATGGTCCACCAGCACTTCATGCTGGTTCCCGTCTTCACCGTCGCGGAGAACGTGGCGCTCGGGGCCGAGCCCACCAAGGCCGCCGGCTTCCTCAACCTGGACGAGACCCGCCGCCGGATCAAAGAAATCTCGGACCAGTACGGGTTCGACGTTGACCCCGACGCCCTCGTGGAGGACCTGCCCGTGGGCGTCCAGCAGCGCGTTGAAATCATCAAGGCGCTGGTCCGCAACGCCAAGGTCCTCATCCTGGACGAACCCACCGCCGTCCTGACACCCCAGGAAACCGATGAACTGCTGGACATCATGCGGCAGCTCAAGTCCGGCGGGACGTCCATCGTCTTCATTTCGCACAAGCTGCGGGAGGTTAAGGCAGTCTCGGACACCATCACCGTGATCCGGCGCGGCAAGGTGGTAGGGACGGCTGACCCGGCTGCTTCCACCACCGAACTGGCGTCCATGATGGTTGGCCGCGCCGTCAGCCTCACCCTGGACAAGGCCCCGGCACAGCCGAAGGAGAAGACGTTCGAGGTCCGGGACCTGACTGTTATCGCCCCCAATGGCCAGCACGTTGTGGACGGACTCAGCTTTGATATTGCCCGCGGAGAAATCCTTGCGGTAGCCGGCGTGCAGGGCAACGGCCAGACGGAACTGACCGAGGCCATCCTCGGCCTCCAGGACCGCGTCCACGGTTCCATCCTGCTGGACGGTCAGGAACTCCTGGGCCGCAGCGTCAAAGAGGTGCTGAATGCAGGCGTCGGGTTCGTCCCCGAGGACCGCTCCGTGGACGGCCTGATCGGGACCTTTTCGATTGCGGAGAACCTGATCCTGGACCGGTACGACCAACCCCCCTTTGCCAAGGGCATCAGCATGAGCCCTGCCAGGGTGCTCGAGAATGCCAGGACCCGGATCGAAGAGTTCGATGTCCGGACCCCGTCGGGTGCACTTGCCGCTGGAACATTGTCCGGCGGAAACCAGCAGAAGGTGGTGATGGCCCGAGAGCTGTCCCGCCCGCTGCGCCTGTTCATTGCCTCCCAGCCCACCCGCGGCGTGGACGTGGGAAGCATCGAATTCCTGCACAAGCGGATTGTGGCAGAACGGGACCAGGGCACGCCGGTGATGATCATCTCCACCGAACTGGACGAGGTCATGGAACTGGCCGACCGGATTGCCGTGCTCTACAAGGGCAAGCTCGTGGGTGTGGTCCCGGCCGGCACCAGCCGGGATGTCCTGGGCCTCATGATGGCCGGCATCCCGCCAGAGGAACATGCCCAGGCCATCCCCGCCCGAAAGGCCGCGGACACCACGAGCACCTCCGACGCCGAAGGAGGCGACCATGCCTGACCAGCAATCACCCAAACACGCCGGAGGCGAGCCCGCTGACCGGCGGCCGCAGGCCACACCCGCTGCCGAGGAAACCGCAGCGATCGCATCCGTTGATACCGCCGGCGGCGCCATGGAACCGTCGGCAGTCCCCGCGACGGCCCAAAGCGGCCAGCTCCCGGGTGGTCCCGATACCCTGCTCCGGAAGATTTTCACCGGCAGCGGCATGGTTTCGGTCCTGGCGGTGCTGCTGGCCCTCGTCATCGGCGGGCTGCTCATCGCCAGCACGGACAGGCAGGTTGCCACCACGGCCACGTACTTCTTCGCCCGGCCTACCGACTTCCTGGCTGCCGTCTGGAACGCGGCCACACGGTCCTACATTGCCCTGTTCCAAGGGTCGGTCTTCAACCCGCGGGGCAACGGGGTGGCGGCCCAGTTCGCGCCCTTCATGGAAACCCTCACCATCGCCACCCCGCTCATCACGGCCGGCCTGGGCGTGGCACTGGCCTTCCGCGCGGGTCTGTTCAACATCGGTGCGCAGGGCCAGATCATCGTGGCCGGTATCCTCGCCGCCTTGGTGGGGTTCGCGCTCGACCTGCCGATGGGCCTGCACTTGCTCCTGGTCCTGGTGGCCGGCATCATCGGCGGTGCCTTTTGGGGCGGACTCGTGGGCGTCCTCAAGGCCCGCACCGGTGCCCATGAGGTCATCCTGACCATCATGTTCAACTACATCGCGCTGTATTTCCTGCGGTACCTCCTCAACACTCCTGCCTTCCAGCGGCCGGGGGAGTCGAACCCGATCTCGCCCATCCTGGACCCCACCGCCGTGTACCCGCAGATTTTCGGCAGCCAGTACCGGCTCCACCTTGGCTTCCTCCTGGCCATAGCCGCCACCGTCCTGGTGTGGTGGCTCCTGAACCGCTCCACTGTGGGCTTCGAGTTCCGTGCGGTGGGGGCAAACCCCAAGGCAGCGCAGACTGCGGGCATTAACGTGTCCCGCTCCACCATCCTGGTCATGGCCATCGCCGGCGGGCTGGCCGGCATGTCCGGCGTGGCACAGGTTGCGGGTACGGAGAAGGTCCTCACCGACGGTGTTGCGGCCACCTATGGTTTTGACGCCATCACAGTTGCCCTCCTGGGACGTTCGACGCCGTGGGGCACCTTCGCGGCGGGCCTCCTGTTCGGCGCCTTCCGTGCCGGAGCAGTCCAGATGCAGATCCAGACCGGAACCCCCATCGACATCGTCCTGGTGGTCCAGTCCCTCATTGTCCTGTTCATCGCGGCTCCGCCGCTGGTCCGGGCCATCTTCGGCCTCAACCCCAGGCGCCGGAAGCCCGCGCGCCCGGCCAAGTCCCGCGAGGCAGCAACCACCGGAGGTGCAGCAGCATGAGCACGACAGTATCCTCATCCAGGCCCGGCAACCCGCAGCCCGGAAACGCAGGCAAAGATGCTGCCGCCGCCACTGTCTCGGCCAAGCCGGTGGGCTGGAAGACACCCGTGTTCCTGGCCGCCTTCGCGGTCATCGCACTGGTGTTCTTCGGTCTGCTCGCACCCAACCAGACCGCCAGCTTCGGAATCTCCACGGGCAGCGACTTTTTCCAGCTGCCGGCCCTCCAGGTGAACGCCTTCGTTGGCGGCCTGGTGCTGTCCATCCTCCTGCTGGCACTGGCGGCCTACGCCATCTACCTAAAAACCAGGGACAAGCCCGTCCCGGGCTGGCTGACCGTGGCGTTCATCGTCCTGTTCGTGGCCGCGTTCCTCATCTGGGTGGTGGGCGGAGCCCGGACCCCCAGCATCTCGCTGGCCGGGCTCATCGCAGGGTCAGTCACCCTGGCCGTTCCGCTGGTCTTCGGATCATTGTCCGGCGTCCTGTGCGAGCGGGTGGGCGTGGTGAACATCGCCATTGAGGGCCAGCTGCTGGGCGGGGCTTTCACCGCTGCGATCGTCGCCAGCATGACGCAGAACCCCTTCATCGGGCTGCTGGCCGCCGCCGTGGCAGGTGCCGTGGTTTCCATGGTGCTGGCACTGTTCAGCATCAAGTACCTGGTCAACCAGATCATCGTCGGCGTGGTCCTGAACGTGCTGGTCTCCGGCGTGACCGGCTTCCTGTTCAGCACCGTGATGCAGGCCAACAAGGCGCAATTCAACTCACCTCCCGGCCTGGACATCATCGAGATTCCCGTCCTGTCCAGCATCCCGGTGATCGGCCCCATCCTGTTCCGCCAGTCCCTGGTGGGCTACCTGATGTACATCGCGGTCCTGGTGGTCTGGGTGGGCCTCTTCAAAACCCGGTGGGGACTGCGCGTGCGGGCGGTCGGCGAGCACCCGCAGGCGGCGGACACCCTGGGCATCAACGTGAACGCCACCCGGTTTTGGAACGTCACCCTTGGCGGGGCAGTGGCCGGCATTGGCGGGTCCTTCTTCACCCTGGTGGCCATCGACAGCTTCACCAAGGAGATCTCCGGCGGCCGCGGCTTTATTGCCCTGGCGGCCCTGATCTTCGGCCGGTGGAACCCGATCGGGGCTTTCTTCGCCGCGCTGCTGTTCGGATTCGCGGACAACCTGCAGAGCATCGTCACCATTATTGGCACTCCGGTTCCCAGCCAGTTCATGGCCATGCTCCCGTACCTGGTGACGGTCCTGGCGGTGGCAGGGCTGGTGGGTAAATCCAGGGGACCAGCTGCCAGCGGCATTCCGTATGTCAAAGGCTGACGGCGTGGACGGACTTGCAGAAGTGCGCGGCGATACAGGCACTGACGGCGATACGGGCACCGACAAGGTGCAGCCGGTTGACTGGGAGGCTTTGAAGGTTGCCGCGGTCGCGGCCATGGAGCATGCCTACGTTCCCTATTCGAAGTTCCCGGTGGGGGCTGCGGCCCTCACCGGCGACGACCGGCTGGTCAGCGGCTGCAACGTGGAGAACGCCAGTTACGGCCTCACCCTCTGCGCCGAATGCGCGCTGGTGGGCAACCTGCACATGACCGGCGGCGGCCTGCTTCGCGCGTTCTACTGTGTGGACGGGAGCGGAAACGTCCTGATGCCCTGCGGGCGCTGCCGCCAGCTGCTGTACGAGTTCCGCGCCCCGGACATGGAGCTCATGACAACCCAAGGCATCAAAACGATGGACCAGGTGTTGCCTGACGCCTTTGGTCCCCAACACCTGGAGGAAACACCGTGACTGACAAGGTGGCACAGACCCCCGCCGTGGACAACATTGCCGAACCGTTCGACGCCGTCGACATCATCCGCGTGAAGCGGGACAAAGGTGTCCTGAGCCCGGAACAGATCGACTGGACCATTGACGCCTACACCCGCGGTGCCATCGCCGACGAGCAAATGGCGGCCCTGAACATGGCTATCCTGCTCAACGGCATGAACCGCACGGAGATTGCCCGCTGGACGGCGGCGATGATCGCCTCGGGCGAGCGGATGGACTTCTCCAGCCTGCGCCGGCCCGACGGCGGCCTGAAGTACACGTCGGACAAGCACTCAACGGGCGGCGTGGGGGACAAGATCACACTGCCGCTCGCGCCGCTGGTTGCGGTCTTCGGGGTGGCTGTTCCGCAGCTCTCGGGCCGGGGGCTTGGCCACACCGGGGGCACCCTGGACAAACTCGAATCCATCCCGGGGTGGCGTGCTTCCCTGAGTAACGAGGAGATGCTCGCGCAGCTCCAGGACGTGGGCGCGGTGATCTGTGCAGCCGGCGCAGGCCTGGCCCCCGCTGACAGGAAGCTCTACGCGCTGCGTGACGTCACGGGAACGGTGGAGGCCATCCCCCTGATTGCCTCGTCCATCATGAGCAAGAAAATCGCCGAAGGGACAGGCTCCCTGGTCCTGGACGTCAAGGTGGGCAGCGGCGCGTTCATGAAGGACGAAGCCCGGGCGCGCGAGCTTGCCGAGACCATGGTGGCGCTGGGCAAGGACGCGGGCGTGAACACCGTGGCGTTGCTCACCAACATGGATACCCCGCTGGGACTGACGGCGGGCAACGCCATCGAGGTTGAGGAATCCCTGGAGGTGCTGGCAGGCGGCGGACCGGACGACGTCGTGGAGCTGACGGTCCGGCTCGCTGAGGAAATGCTTGCCTGCGCCGGAGTGTCGGACGCCGATCCCGCCGCCGCGCTCAAGGACGGCCGGGCCATGGACGTCTGGAACCGCATGATTGAAGCGCAGGGCGGGGACCCGCGGGCCAAGCTGCCCGTCGCCCGCGAGTCCGAGGTGGTCTACGCCCCGGCGGACGGGGTGCTCGTGGAGCTGGACGCCCTCGCCGTCGGCGTTGCGGCATGGCGCCTCGGTGCGGGGCGCGCCCGCAAGGAGGACGCCGTCCAGGCAGGCGCCGGAGTCCGGATGCATGCCAAACCCGGCGCCACGGTCCGGGCGGGGGAGCCGCTGATGACCCTGCTTACGGACACTCCGGAGCGGTTTGCGCGGGCCAAGGAAGCGCTGGAACATGCAGTGGTCATTGCACCGGAGGGATCGCGGCCGGCACAGCGGTTGATCATCGACCGAATAGCATAGGGATCCATGCAGGCCATCAATGACTTCATCCTTGCCGCCGCAGGACAGCCCTGGGTGCTGTTCGTCGTCCTTGCATGCTGCATCATTGACGGCTTCTTCCCGCCCATTCCCAGCGAATCGGTGGTGGTGGGACTGTCCGCAGTCGCCGCCACCGCCGACGTCCCCAATCCCTGGCTGCTGATGCTGGTGGCCGCCCTGGGTGCTTTTTCGGGTGACAACATCGCGTACCTGATTGGCCGCAGGGTGGGCACCCGGCGCTGGTCCTGGATGCGGGGGCCGCGGATGCAGAGCGCCTTCAGGTGGGCCGGCAGGGAACTGCGCAAGCGGCCTGCGTCGCTGATCCTGGTGGCCCGGTTCGTCCCGATCGGCCGGGTGGCGGTCAACCTCACCGCCGGGGTAACGCACTATCCGCACCTGCGTTTTGTGGGGCTGACCATCCTGTCCGCCACGCTCTGGGCCGGCTACTCGGTGGGAATCGGACTGTTTTTTGGCCAGTGGTTCGAGGACAACCACCTGCTGGGGGCGGTCATCGCCATTGTGTGCGCGGTGGCCCTGGGAATCGTCGTGGACCTTGCCATCAACCGGCTCCGGCGGCAGCCGCCAATGGTGGAGCGCATGAAGGAACCCGAAGCGTAGGCGAAGCGTTGTTCCAGCAGGCAGGGGGCGTAGCGAAGGTGCCCTGCCCATGGGAGACTTAGAGACGATTTCCGCTTGGCCGGTCACTGACGGCTACGCCAATGTGCATAGGAGCAACACCCGCGTGGAGTTTATTAATGAGGCCGTGCTCCATGCAGCGGGTCAGTGGTGGATCTACCCGCTCCTGCTGGTGTTCTTCTTCGTTGACGGCTTCGCCATGGTGGTCCCCAGTGAAACGCTGATCGTGGCCCTGGCGGCCTTTTCCCGGCACAGCGGCGAGCCGAACCTCTGGATCCTGGGCTTCACCGCCCTGGTTGGAGCCATCGCAGGGGACAACATGGCGTTTATGCTCGGAAGGCGCATTGGGCTCAAGCGGTGGAAGTGGATGCGCCGTCCCAAGGTCCAAAAGGCCTTCAGTTGGGCCCGCTACGAGCTGGACAAGCGCGGCGCCGTGCTGATCTTCACCGCCCGCTACATTCCGTGGGGCCGGGTGGCCGTCAACTACGTCGCAGGCAGCACGGGATTCCCGCACCGCCGCTTCTTCCTGCTCGATGCTTTCGCCTGCTTCACGTGGGTGGGCTACTCCATCGGCATCGGCCTGCTGGCCAGCTCTTTCCCGTGGCTGCACCACAATCCGCTCCTCAGCGCCGGTATCGCGGTGGTCTTCGCCATCGTTCTGGGCGTCCTGCTGGACCACGTGCTCCGGCTGTGGCACAAGCACCTCGCCCGGAACGACGCGCAGGAGGTTGACGGGTGGCTCGACGGCGGCCCGTCCGGCGCCCGCAGCCCACGGAAGGGCAGCGCGCAGCACTATGCTTCCGCAGCCGGGGACGGCGAACCGGCAGCAAAGTAGCGGCTGGCTTTGGGCTCCTGCCCACCCTAAGGTGGGAACGTGACTGAGCCCATTGTTGACGCTGCCCCTGCCATCGATTTCGACCTGAAGAACCTGCCCAAGGTCTCCCTCCACGACCACCTGGACGGAGGACTGCGCCCGGCCACCATCATCGAGCTGGCGGAAGCCGTTGGGCACACACTGCCTTCCACCGATCCTGTCGCCCTGGGCGAGTGGTTCCGCGAGTCTGCCAACTCGGGTTCACTGGTCCGGTACCTCGAGACCTTTGACCACACCGTGGCCGTCATGCAGACCCACGAGGGCCTGTTCCGCGTGGCCAAGGAGTTCGTTGAGGACCTCGCTGACGACGGCGTGGTGTACGGCGAGGTGCGGTGGGCCCCTGAGCAGCATCTCCAGAAGGGCCTCTCGCTGGATGAAGCCGTCGAGGCCGTGCAGGAAGGCCTCGAGGCCGGCGTCGAGGCCGTGGGGGAGAGCGGGCGCGAGATCCAGGTGGGACAGCTCATCACCGCCATGCGCCACGCTGACCGCGGCCAGGAGATCGCCGAGCTCGCCGTCCGCCACCGCAACAAAGGTGCCGTCGGTTTCGACATCGCCGGAGCCGAGGACGGTTTCCTACCCTCCCGCTTCCGGGATGCCTTCACGTACCTTGCGCAGCAGAACTTCCCCGCCACCGTCCACGCCGGAGAGGCGGCCGGGCTCGAGAGCATCCAGTCCGCCCTGGTGGACGGCCGCGCCCTCCGGCTGGGCCATGGCGTCCGGATCGCCGAGGACATCATGGTGGAGTTCGAGGACGACGCCGAAGACACCGTTGGCCTGGTCACCCTGGGCGACCTCTCCAGCTGGATCCGGGACCGCGGGATCGCCCTGGAGATCTGCCCCTCCTCCAACCTGCAGACGGGTGCAATTGCCGGTTTCGGCGAGGGCATCGAAAGCCACCCCCTGGACATGCTGTACCAGCTCGGCTTCAACGTCACCATCAACACCGACAACCGGCTGATGAGCGGCGTTACGCTGACGGACGAGTTCGACCTCCTGGTGGAAACCTTCGACTACGACCTCGACGACCTGCTGGAACTGACCCTCAACGCAGCCGAGGCATCCTTCCTGCCCCTGGAAGAGAAGGAAGCCCTGGTGGAGTACATCAACGACTCCTACGCCAACCTTGGCTAACCAGCCGGACGCCCGCGGTTTCCCGGCGGGGGAGGTGGAGAAGCTTCAATACGTCATCGCTTCCCTGCGGGAGCACTGCCCCTGGATGGGGGCGCTCACCCACGCATCCCTGGTGGAGTACCTCCTCGAAGAGGCCTTTGAAGTGGCCGAAACGGTCGAGGCTGCCGTTCCCGGGGAAGGCCGGGGCGCGGGCGGGGCAGCAAATCCGCAGGGAATAGACGACGCCGAGCTGCTGGGTGAGCTGGGCGACGTCCTGCTGCAGGTGGTGCTGCACGCCCGGCTGGCCGAGGAACGCGGCGCCTTCACGTTCGACGACGTCGCACGCGGTCTGAGTGCCAAAATGGTCCGCCGGAACCCCCACGTCTTCCGCCCGGACGGTTCCCTGCAGGACACGTTCCCCGCAACCGTGGAGGAAATCGTGCAGAAGTGGGACGCCGTGAAGCGCACCGAGCGGCCGGAACGGCAGGATCCCTTCGCGGGGATTCCCCAGGCGCTTCCGGCGCTTGCCCGGGCACAGAAATCCATCGACCGGGCCGCGCGGGCCGGGGCCGCCCTGCCGCCTGCCGTTCCCATCCCCGGAACGGAAGAAGAGCTCGGGGAGCTGCTGCTCGCCGTCGTACGTTCCGCCCGGACCAGCGGATTAGATGCCGAGCGTGCCCTGCGCGGCGCCGTCCGGCGCTACCAGCAGGGCTAGCCGCACCATCATGACGTCCGGGCACTGGATAGTTTTCCGTAACCGGGACCACTCTCGACTACGCTGGTCTGTGACGAGTACGTCGAATCTTTCTGTTAGATCCCCCCGTTAATCGCCCATAAGGAGCAAATTCATGGCGCTTATCGATGCCATCCACGCCCGCGAGATCCTCGATTCCCGTGGCAACCCGACCGTAGAAGTTGAGGTCCTGCTCTCCGACGGCCAGATTGGCCGCGCAGCAGTTCCCTCCGGTGCTTCCACCGGTGAGCACGAAGCCGTTGAGCTGCGCGACGGCGACAAGGGCCGTTACCTCGGCAAGGGTGTCCAGAAGGCCGTTGACGCGATCATCGACCAGATCGCTCCGGCCCTGACCGGCTTCGACGCCACCGACCAGCGCAGCATCGACCAGGCCATGCTGGACCTGGACGGTACCCCGAACAAGGGCAAGCTGGGCGCCAACGCCATCCTGGGCGTGTCCCTGGCCGTTGCCAACGCAGCCGCCGCCTCCGCGGACCTGCCGCTGTACAAGTACCTCGGCGGCCCCAACGCCCACGTCCTGCCCGTCCCGCTGATGAACATCCTCAACGGTGGCAGCCACGCCGATTCCGACGTCGACATCCAGGAATTCATGGTTGTTCCGCTGGGTGCCGAGACCTTCTCCGAAGGCCTGCGCTGGGGTGTTGAGGTCTACCACGCCCTCAAGTCCGTCCTCAAGGAAAAGGGCCTCGCCACGGGCCTGGGAGACGAAGGCGGCTTCGCGCCGAACCTGCCGTCCAACCGTGCCGCACTGGACCTGATCCAGGAAGCCATCAAGAACGCCGGCTACACCCCGGGCAAGGACATTGCGCTGGCCCTGGACGTCGCCTCCTCCGAGTTCTTCACCGACGGCGCCTACCAGTTCGAAGGCAAGTCGCTGACCTCGGCCGAGATGAGCGCCTACTACGCCGAGCTCGTGGCCGACTACCCGCTGGTGTCCATCGAGGACCCGCTGGACGAGAACGACTGGGACGGCTGGAAGACCCTCACCGATTCCATCGGGGACAAGGTCCAGCTGGTGGGTGATGACCTGTTCGTCACCAACCCCGCCATCCTGCAGCGCGGCATCGACACCAAGACCGCCAACTCGCTGCTGGTCAAGGTCAACCAGATCGGTTCGCTGACCGAGACCCTGGACGCCGTCAGCCTGGCCCAGCGTGCCGGCTACACCACCATCACCTCGCACCGCTCCGGCGAAACCGAGGACACCACCATCGCCGATATCGCGGTGGCCACCAACGCCGGCCAGATCAAGACCGGTGCCCCGGCCCGCTCCGAGCGCGTCGCGAAGTACAACCAGCTGCTGCGCATCGAAGAGGAACTCGACGACGCCGCACGCTACGCCGGCCGCGCTGCCTTCCCGCGTTTCAAGGGCTAGTAGCCGCGTAAAACAATCAACGGTGGCTATGGTTGAAAGACCATAGCCACCGTTGCTGTTTCAGCAGCACGTGTTTCAGCAGTACGTGTTCCAGCCCAGATAGTGGCGGCCCAGGCAGGCTGCGTGTTTCAGGAGTGTCATGGCTACCCGCCGTCCCAAAGTCCCCAAGGTTGCCCCGGCCCGTTCCGCAAAGGACGCTTCCGGCGACGCGGAGGTCATCCGCGCAGGCTTCGGCCCGGGCAAGGACACCACGTCCGCCAAGGCGCCCTCGGAATCCGCCGGTGCACCGTCAGCCGCATCACCAAAGGGACGCCGGGAACCGCAAGGCCGCAAGGATGGCGGGCAGGTCAGCCGCCGCAAGGGGAGCAGCGCCACCTCGGGCACGGCACAACGTGCCGGCACCGGGGCCGCAGGCGACGAAGCAGCAGAAGACCAGCAGCCCGTACCGGCGAAGGCGTTCTCCGGACGGATGCTCGCACTGGCCGTGGTGATGGTGGCCATCACCATCATGCTGGCGCCCACGGTCAAGATCTTCTTCGACAAGAAGGCTGAGATCGATGCGCTGAACGCCGACATCGCAGCCCGCCAGGCCGAGGGTGACGCCCTCCGGCAGCAGGTCTCGCGCTGGCAGGACCCCAACTACGTGAAACAGCAGGCACGCGACCGCATTAACATGGTTATGCCGGGAGAAACCGGCTACTGGGTTTTCGGCAGCGACCTGCCGGCCGGAGAAACCAGCAGCCAGCCCGGCGCAGCAGCACAAGACCCCGCCGATCTGCCGTGGGTGGATTCCCTGTGGGAGTCCATCACGCGCGCGGCTACAGACTGAACCGCAACAGGAAGGACGGCCCGCCACAGTGGAACACAACACGGCAGCCGCCCGGGATGAATCCCGCCAGCCATCAGCACACGACCTTGAAGTACTGAGCCGCCAGCTGGGACGGCCGGTCCGTGACGTGGTGGAGATTCCTGCGCGCTGCATTTGCGGCAATCCGCTGGTGGCCGCCACCGCTCCCCGCCTCAGCAACGGAACACCGTTCCCCACCACTTTCTACCTGACGCATCCGGTCATCACCTCGGCGGTCTCAAGGCTTGAGGCAGCGGGCGTCATGAACGAGATGAATGACCAGCTGGCCGCCGACGAGGATTTGTCTGCCGCCTACCGCTCGGCCCATGACGCCTACCTGGCAGCGCGCAACGCCATCGGCGAACGCTCGGGGATCGGGGCCGTCCCTGAAATCGACGGTATCTCCGCAGGGGGCATGCCCACCCGCGTCAAATGCCTGCATGTCCTGGTAGGCCATTCACTGGCCGCCGGGCCTGGCGTCAACCCGCTCGGGGACGAAAGCCTGGACCGCATCAAGGAATGGTGGACCGCTGACAGGTGCTACTGCGAGGGAGCCTGGGACACCTCCGGCGAAGCCCCCTCGCGTGACCTCAGCCGCCATGGACCCCAGGGCCTGCCGGACATCGTGGGCCGGCCCGCCCCCGTCCGGAAATCCGCCGCCACCACGGAGGCTCCGGAATGACGAGGGTTGCAGCCATCGACTGCGGCACCAACTCCATCCGCCTCCTGATCGCGGACATCGAGCGCAGCAATGGAACCACCGCACTTACCGACGTGGTGCGTGAGATGCGCGTGGTCCGGCTGGGCCAGGGTGTGGACGCCACGGGGGAACTCGCGCCCGAGGCCCTGGAACGCACCTTCGCCGCCACCGCTGACTACGCGCGGCTGATCCGGGACCACGGGGCAACGAAGGTCCGCTTCGTGGCAACCTCGGCCAGCCGCGATGCACGGAACCGGCAGGTCTTCGTGGACGGAATCCGGAACCTGCTCGGCGTGGAACCGGAAGTGATCTCCGGCGACGAGGAAGCAGCCCTGTCCTTCGCCGGAGCAAGCAGCGTCCTGCCCATCCTTGACGGCCAGGAAGTGCTGGTGGTGGACCTGGGCGGCGGCAGCACCGAGTTCGTGCTGGGTACCGCCAGCGGGGTCACAGCCGCAAAGTCCGTGGACATCGGCTGCGTCCGCCTTACCGAACGGCACCTCCGGGACGATCCCCCCACTGCCCGGCAGATAGCAGCCGCGGAAGCCGACGTCGACGCCGCCATCACCCGCGCCCGCCAGGACGTTCCGCTGGAACGTGCCACCGCCGTCGTCGGTGTTGCCGGCTCCATCACCACCATCACCGCGCATGCGCTCGGACTGGCCGAGTACTCGCCTGGCGCGATCCACGGCGCCGAACTGCCGCTGGACACCGTGCGGGCCGCCTCCACGGGCCTGCTGGAAATGCCCCGTTCCCAGCGTGCCGCCCTGCCTTACATGCACCCCGGCCGGGTGGACGTGATCGGAGCCGGCGGGCTCGTGTGGCGGCGCGTCCTGGAACAGTTGGGTGAGCTTACCGGCGGCCGCATCACCACGGCCACCGCCAGCGAGCACGACATCCTCGACGGCATCGCCCTAAGCATCGGCTGAGCGATGCACCTCTCCATTTCACGGACTGCCCGCCTGCCGCGCGCTGCAGCCGCAGTACTGCTGGTCCTGGTCCTTGCGGCCTCCTGCCTTGGCTTCGGCCTCTACTCCGCCCCCGCGGCGCAGGCGGATGAGTGGCGGGACAAGCAGTACTGGCTCGCCGAGTCCGGCATCACCAAGGCCTGGGAGGTTTCCAAGGGCGCGGGCGTCAAAGTGGCCATCATTGACAGCGGTGTGGACGCAGAGCATCCGGACCTGAAAGGCGCAGTGGCCGGGGGCTATGACGCGTCCGGTTCGGGCCGGCCGGACGGACAACAGGGCGTCGGCGTGAAACCGGAACACGGCACCCTGGTGGCCACCATGCTGGCGGGGCGCGGCCACCAGCCGGCCACTCCCAGTCCCAGTCCCACCGCCAGCGCCAGTCCGGCACCCGCCCCCTCCGGCGCTGCGCCCGATGGCATCGTCGGGGTTGCCCCGGAAGCCCAGATCCTCTCCGTTTCCACCTGGCTGGGTTCGGCCAATCCCTCGGGCAAGAGCGACCAGGACCAGATCCCCGAAGCCGTCCGCTGGGCAGTGGACAACGGCGCAAAGGTCATCAACATTTCCCTGGGCAGCACCACTCCCCAGTGGCCGCAGAGCTGGGACGCCGCGTTCCTGTACGCAGAGCAGAAAGACGTGGTCATCGTTGCCGCTGCAGGGAACCGGGTGGGCGGCAATATACAGGTGGGTGCTCCGGCCACCATCCCCGGCGTCCTCACCGTTGCCGGGCTGGACCGGAAGGGCGCAGCGAGCATTGATGCGTCCTCGCAGGGCATCAGCATCGGGGTGGCCGCGCCGGCAGAGAACCTGCTCGGCGGCCTTCCGGGCGGGGGCTATGCAGAATGGGCCGGAACCTCCGGCAGCGCTCCGATTGTTGCCGGCGTAGCTGCGCTGATCCGCTCCAAGTGGCCGTCCATGAGCGCAGAGCAGGTCATCAACCGCATTGTCTCAACTGCCAGGGATGCCGGTGCGCCCGGCAAGGATCCGCTCTACGGCTTTGGCGTGCTGAACGCGGAGGCGGCACTGAAGGACAGCGTCCCGGAGGCTGCAGGCAACCCGCTGGGCTCCATTGCGGAATGGATCCGGGTCCACCGCAGGGGAAACCTGGCTACCCCCGCTCCGCTCCCCACCACGGACGTACCCAGCGCCGCTCCAACGCTGCCTGAAGCCACGGTGCCGGCAGCGGAGCCGCCCTCGCAGCGTGACAGCGCTATTGGGGCGACCGTCGTCATCGGCTTTGGCGTGCTGTTTGTGGCCATTCTGGGGGCGGCGGCGGTCCAGTTGCGGAGGGCCGCGGGGAACCCGGCGCTGCTCCGGGAGGACGCGGAGACCGGCGCCACCGAGACCGTGGAAACAGGCCCGACAACCTAGGATGCAGCCGGCCCAACCAGTTAGTGAAGATTTTCACAAACTGCTGTATCCTTAAACCCATGGCAACCACCCCAGAGCTCCAGGACCGTCCCAGGGTACTCGTCGTCGGCGGCGGGTACGTCGGCCTGTACGTAGCACTCAAACTGCAGAAGAAGATCGCGAATGCCGGTGGCATCGTCACCCTCGTGGATCCACTGCCCTACATGACCTACCAGCCCTTCCTCCCCGAGGTGGCAGGCGGCAACATCGAGGCACGCCACGCTGTGGTTTCCCACCGCCAGCACCTCAAGCAGACCGAACTGATCCAGGGCCGCGTCACCTCGATCGACCACGCCAACCGGACGGCCGTCGTGGCCCCCGCTGACGGCGGCGCGCACTTCGAGGTTCCCTACTTCGACGTCGTGATGGCCGCTGGCGCCATCACCCGTACGTTCCCCATCAAGGGACTCGCGGACAAGGGCATCGGCCTGAAGACCATCGAGGAAGCCGTTGCGCTGCGCAACAAGGTCCTCGAGCGCATCGAGGTCGCCTCCACCATGACCGATCCTGCCGCCCGTGCACGCGCCCTCACCTTCGTGGTGGTTGGCGGCGGCTTCGCCGGCATCGAGTGCATCACCGAGATGGAAGACCTCGCCCGGGCCGCCGTCCGGAACAACCCGCGCATCAAGCAGGAGGAAGTCCGCTTCGTCCTGGTCGAGGCCATGGGCCGGATCATGCCGGAAGTTACCGCTAAGCAGGCGGAATGGGTTGTGGAGCACCTCCGCAGCCGCGGCATCGAGGTGCTCCTCAATACGTCCCTGGACAACGCCGAGGGCAGCCTCAAGCTCATCAACCTCCCGGACAAGACCCCCGCACAGGAGTTTGAAACGGACACCCTCGTGTGGACCGCCGGCGTGCAGGCCAACCCCATGGTCCGCTCCACCGATTTCCCGCTGGAGCCGCGCGGCCGCGTCCGCGTCCTGCCGGACCTTCGGGTTGCCGGTGACGAAGGCATCATCGACAACGCCTGGGCAGCCGGCGACGTCGCCGCGGTTCCCGACCTGACCGGCAAGGGCCTCCCGGACGGCACCTGCGTCCCCAACGCCCAGCACGCGCTGCGCCAGGCCAAGCGCCTCGCCAAGAACCTGTGGGCTTCCCGCTGGGACAAACCGATGAAGGACTACAGGCACAAGAACCTCGGTGCCGTGGCCGGCTTCGGCCAGTGGAAGGGTGTTGCCAACATCAACCTGGTGGGCAGCATCGGCCTCAAGGGCGCCCTTGCCTGGCTGGCACACCGTGGCTACCACGGCATGGCAATGCCTACCTTCGAGCGCAAGTTCCGCGTGATCCTCAACTGGATCATCAGCTTCTTCACCGGCCGCGACACCACGCAGCTGATGGACCTGGACAACCCGCGCGGCGCGTTCGTCGCAGCAGCCACCCCGGCCCCCAAGCCCGCTGCGGCTCCTGCTCCGGCCCCGGTGGGCGGCGGTTCCGGCTCCTCGGCGACGTCCCCGGCCGCTGCTGAGGCCAAGGAAACGGTCTCCGCGAAGGCCAAGTAAGGGCCCACGGCCCCTGCGCCGGAAAAGTACGACGGCGGCTGCCCCCTGTTCGGGGGCGGCCGCCGTTTGCGTCCCGGCATGATCGTCTCCAGGAGGGTGCGTCCCGCCGACGGTGGTCAACGGCTCCTAGACTGGCACCATGACTGGCGGGAAGAACCTCGGGGCGCTGCTTGCCGCGCTGCATCCGGTGCAGCGCAGCGGCGAATATGTCTATGTCCTGTGGCCGGAGGGAAGGCCGCTGGTGCAGGGCATTGAGGCGGCAATCCGCGAAGCCGAAGGCCTGGCGGTGGTGCTGCCCCGGGCGATGGCTGACAGGGAGGGCCTGGCATACGGCTTCGTGGGCGCCTGGATCACGCTGGAGGTCCATTCTGCGCTGGACGCCGTGGGCCTGACGGCTGCCGTCAGCAAGGCCCTTGCCGAGGCGAGCATCAGCTGCAACGTGCTCGCCGGGTTCCACCATGACCACCTCCTGGTTCCGGTGGCCGATGCGCCCCGCGCCCTGGAAGTCCTGGCCGGGCTTTCCCAGGACAGCAGGCAGGTGCCACGGCCCGAGCTTCTGCTGCGCAGCGAGGCGCGTGAGGACCGCGAGGCCATCCTGGCCCTGACAGCTGACGCCTTTGCGGTCTCCCCGGCCACCGGCCTGAAAGTTGAGGGCGAACCCGTGGAGGTGAGGGTGCTCCGGGGCCTCTTCGAGTCCAAGGAGTACCTGCCCGAGTTCAGTGTGGTTGCCGTCCTGGACGGCCAGGTGGTGGGCCACGTCATCAGTACCCGGGCCCGCGTGGGTGACCACGGGCTGCTGGGCCTGGGGCCGATCGGCGTTACGCCCAGGCACCAGCGGCACGGTATAGGTTCTGCGCTCATGAAGGAGACCATCCAGCGGGCGAACGCTGCGGGGGAGAGCGGCATCGCCCTCCTGGGCAGCCCGGACTACTACTCGCGCTTCGGTTTTGTCCCTGCCACCTCGCTGGGCGTACTTCCGCCTGAGGAAGCGTGGGGCGACTACTTCCAGTTGTTGCCCCTGGCTCTCTGGCCCGGCGGCATCCACGGGACGTTCCGGTATGCCGAACCCTTCGCACTCGCCTGACGGGATACCATTGACCGGGCGCCCCAGTAGCCCAATTGGCAGAGGCAGCGGACTTAAAATCCGCGTGTTGTGGGTTCGAGTCCCACCTGGGGTACACAGCAGCTAAGCAAGGCCAGGAACGGAAGCCGTCCGCACCGCGGGCGGCTTCTTCCGTTTAATTCCACATATGCAACTACTGTTATAAGGATGTGACCTCAGTCACTTATCTTCGGCTCCGATTTGCATTAGCTTGAAGCTAAATCAGGAACACCTGATTTTTCGTGTCAAAGGCCGTTCGCACCTTTAGATCGAGGAGCTCGTAAATGACTTTATTCCCCCAGGCGGGAACCCGTGTTGCCAAGCTGACAGCGCTTGGCATCGGCGTCGCCTTTATGGCAACGGCTTGCGGCGGTTCGTCCACACCCACGGCAACCGAATCCTCTGCCACCGGATCAGCGGCAGGGATTGCTTGCCCCGCAACGGAGGGCAGTGGAGGCGCTGCCGCCAGCCAGCCTGCCGAGACCCCCTCGGTGCCGCCGTCAACCGGCTCTACTGAAACCCCCCTGCGGATTGGTTCGCTCCTTCCCACCACCGGATCGCTGGCGTTCCTCGGCCCGCCCGAAATCGCCGGTGTCAACCTTGGCATCGACGAAGTCAACAAGGCCGGCGGCGTCCTGGGCAAGCCGGTCGAAGTGATTCACCGCGACTCCGGTGACACCAAGACGGACATCGCCACCCAGTCCACGTCCGCGTTGCTGGGCCAGGGGGTCAGTGCCATCATCGGTGCAGCGTCCTCAGGTGTATCCAAGACGGTCATCAACCAGATCACCGGCGCCGGCGTCATCCAGTTCTCGCCCGCCAACACCTCACCGGACTTCACCACCTGGGATGACAAGGGCCTGTACTGGCGTACGGCACCCTCCGACGTCCTGCAGGGCAAGGTGCTCGGCAACTACATGGCCACCTGCGGCGCCCAGACCGTGGGCATGATCGTCCTGAACGATGCCTATGGCACCGGCCTGGCATCCAACATCAAGTCCGCCTTCGAGGCAGCGGGCGGCCAGGTTGTGGCGGAGGAACTCTTCAACGAGGGCGACACCCAATTCAGCAGCCAGGTGGACAAGATCATTGCGGCCAAGCCGGACGCCATTGCCCTGATCACCTTTGACCAGGCCAAGAGCATTGTCCCGCTGATGACCGGCAAGGGCGTCAAAGCCACCCAGATGTTCCTGGTGGACGGCAACACCTCCGATTACAGCAAGGACTTCCAGCCGGGCACCCTGAAGGGCGCGCGGGGCACCATCCCGGGCACGTTTGCCCAGGAGGAGTTCAAGAAGAAGCTGCTGGCCATCGACCCGGCGCTCAAGGACTACAGCTACGCCGGCGAGTCCTACGACGCCGTGAACCTCATCTCGCTGGCCGCAGAGGCGGCACAGAGCACCAAGGGCGTGGACATTGCGGCCAAGCTCAAGGAAGTCTCTGAAGGCGGCGAGAAGTGCACGTCCTATGCTGCCTGCGTCACGTTGATCAGGGAAGGCAAGGATGCGGACTACGACGGCCAGTCCGGCCCCGTAACCTTCTCCGAAGCCGGGGACCCGACAGAGGCCTACATCGGCATCTACGAGTACCAGGATGACAACAAGTACACCGCGGTCAAGGAAGAGTTCGGCAAGCTGTAAACGCCGTTCCTGACACACAAGGAAGCCCCCGTCCAGCTGAACCGGACGGGGGCTTCCTTGTGTTTGGCCTGGGCCTTATTCCACGGTGTCCGCCAGGGTGCCGAGGTAAAGCTGGATGACCTTGGGGTCCTTCATCAGCTCACGGCCGGTGCCGGTGTAGGCGTCCCGGCCCTGGTCCAGGACGTAGGCGCGGTCGCAGATCTGCAGGCAGCGCCGTGCATTTTGCTCCACCATGATCACGGAGACGCCTGCGCGGTTGATCTCGTGGACCCGGAGGAACGTCTCATCCTGCTTGACGGGGGAGAGGCCTGCGGAGGGCTCATCGAGGAGCAGCACGGCCGGATCCATCATCAGCGCCCGGCCCATGGCCACCATCTGCCGTTCTCCGCCGGAGAGGGAACCTGCACGCTGCGCGCGCCGCTTGCCCAGTTCGGGGAACAGGCCGGCCACGAAGTCGAACCGTTCCGCGAAATCCTTGGGCCGCTGGAACATGCCCATCTGCAGGTTTTCCTCGATGGTCAGCGTGGCGAACACGTTGTTCGTCTGGGGGACGAAACCCACGCCCCGGGACACGAGCTTGTTGGCTTTCAGCCCGGTGATATCCTGCCCGCGGACCACCACCGTCCCGGAATGGACTTTGACCAAACCGAACATGGCCTTCAGGAGGGTCGATTTACCGGCGCCGTTGGGGCCGATGATGCCGATCAGCTCGCCTTTGCGGGCTTCGATGCTGCAGCCGTTGAGGATGTTCACTCCCGGCAGGTAGCCCGCAACGAGGTCGGTGACCTTGACCACCGAGTCCCCGTCGCTGACTGGCTGTGCGGCCGGTGCCGCGCTGGTGCTGCTCATTGGCTGTCCTTCTCTGTGGTGCCTGTGTCCGTGCTTCCATGGCGGCCATGGGGGCTGCCGCCCTGATGCCGGCCGCCGCCCCGGCGTTCCGGTTCAGCCTCTGCCGCCACAACGTCCAGCGAGATGATTCCGGCGTTCTCGGTTCCCACAATCGATTCCTCGTCGGCTACGAGTTCGGCCGCAAGCTCCTTCAGGCCCTCGGAGTCCCCAAGGTCCACGTCATGGTGGGCACCCAGGTAGGCGTCGATGACCGCAGGGTTCTTCATGACCTCGCCCGGCGGGCCTTCCGCCACCACCTTGCCCTCAGCCATGACCACCACCCAGTCCGCGATATGCCGGACCATGTGCATGTCGTGCTCGACGAACAGTACCGTCATGCCTTCGGCCTTAAGGTTCTTGATGTGGTCCAGCAGGGACTGCGTCAACGCGGGGTTGACCCCTGCCATCGGTTCGTCCAGCATGACCAGCTTGGGCCGCACCATGAGCGACCGGGCCATCTCCAGGAGCTTGCGCTGGCCTCCGGAGAGGGACGCCGCATAGTCGTCCTTCTTGGCGTCGAGTTTGAACTTTTCAAGCAGGACGTTGGCCTCGTTGGTGATCTGTTTCTCCCGGCCGCCCCACATGCCCTTGAAGAGGGCTTTGGACAGCCGCTCGCCGGGCTGGTTGGCGGCGCCGAGCCGCATGTTTTCCATGACGGTCAGCTTGCCCATGACCTTGGTGAGCTGGAAGGTGCGGACCATCCCCATCCGGGCCACCTTGTAGGGGGACACCCCGGCAAGGCTCTTGCCTTCGAACTGCCACTTGCCCGTGTTCGGGGTGTCAAAACCGGTCAGCAGGTTGAACAGGGTGGTCTTTCCTGCGCCGTTGGGGCCGATCAGTGCCGTGATTTTGTGCCGGGGGATCTCGAGGTACTCGACGTCGACGGCGTTGATGCCGCCGAAACTGCGTGTCACGTTCTCCGCAACGACGATGGGGTCGCGCTTCTTGCAGCCGGGTGCTGCCTCGCCTGCCGCGATGGGCCGGGTGTCGGTCATGTAGTCCACGCCAGCTTCGCCGGCGGCTGCGGGTTCTTCGCTGTGCATGCTCATGCGAACGCCAGCTCCTTCTTGTTTCCAAAGACGCCCTGGGGCCTGAAGATCATCAGCAGCATCAGGGCGACGCCAACCAGGATGTAGCGCAGCTGCCCGGCCTGGACCGTATTCAGCCACGTGATGGCCCCTGACTCGATCAGGCCGTAGAGGATGCCCTGCGTAAGTGACAGGACCACCCAGAAGATCATGGCGCCGATGACCGGCCCAAGCACGGTGCCCAGGCCGCCGAGCAGGAGGCACGTATAGAGGAAGAAGGTCAGTTCCGTACCGTAGTTGGCCGGCTGGACCGCTCCACGCGGGAGCGTGAAGATCATGCCGGCGAGGGCTCCGAGAACGCCGCCGATGATGAGGGCCTGCATTTTGTAGGCGTAGACGTTCTTGCCCAGGGACCGGACGGCGTTCTCGTCCTCGCGGATGCCTTTGAGGACGCGTCCCCACGGGCTGCGCATCAGCAGCCAGACCAGGGTGCAGCAGAGCGCCACCAGCGCCCACCCCACCACGCGGATGAAGAAGTCGCGGTTGTTCATGCCGAAGTAGGAGCCTTCAGGGAAGGGGTTCATGCTGTAGAACCCGCCTTCGAAGGCCGCAAGGCCGTTGGCCGACCCCGTCACGGACGTGAGCTGGTTGGTGGTCACAATGTAGCGGACAATTTCCGCTGCCGCGATGGTCACGATGGCCAGGTAGTCCGCCCGGAGCCGCAGGGTGGGTATGCCCAGCAGCAGGGCGAAGACGGCAGAGGCAAGGATGGCTATGAGCAGCCCCACGAAGAAGGGGACCCCAAAGCTGAGGGTGGAGATGGCAAAGCCATAGGCCCCCACCGCCATGAAGCCTGCCTGCCCGAAGTTCAGCAGGCCGGAGTAGCCGAAGTGCACGGCGAGGCCGAGCGCGGCCATGGCGTATGCCGCCGTGGTCGGGCTGAAAATTTCACTGGCAGCGCTGGCAAGAATGAATCCAAAGTCCATGGCTGTCTCCTAACCCACGCGCTCGCGCCGGCCCAGGATTCCCTGGGGCCGAAACAGAAGGACAACGATCATGATGAACAGGGCGCCCACGTATTTCAGGTCCGCGGCGAGTCCGAACACGGTGGTCAGCTCCACAAAGATGCCCACGATGATCGAACCGATCAGGGCGCCGAAGACTGTGCCGAGGCCGCCGAGGGTGACGCCGGCGAAGATGAGCAGGAGGATGGCTGACCCCATGTCGAACGTCACGCCGGGACGGTAGTAGGCCCACAGGATGCCGCCGAGCGAGGCCAGCATGCCGCCCGTGATCCACACGATCCGGATGACGGAGTCCACATCAATGCCCGAGGCCGCTGCGAGGGCGGGGTTGTCGGCCACCGCACGGGTGGCCTTGCCCAGCCTGGTCTTCAGCAGCACGATGCCAATCAGGGCGATCACCACGGCGCTGATACCCAGGGACCATAGGTTGTTCGGCGAGATGGAGACCGGTCCAAGCTGGATCTCGGGGCTTTGGGCGTATGGCAGCTGCTGGGTGGCACCACCGAAGTAGAACTGGATGACGTAGCGGACGGCCAGTGCCAGGCCGATGCTGACGATCATCATGGGCACAAGTCCGGTTCCGCGGCGGCGCAGCGGCCGCCATAGGCCTCTGTCCTGGGCGTATCCGAAGAGGCCCCCGCCCAGCAGTGCCAGCAGGATGGCCAGCCAGAAGGGAAGGCCCAAAGCGTTGAAGGCGAACACCAGGACAGCGCCCAGTGTCACCATCTCTCCGTGGGCGAAGTTGGTGAGCCCGGTGGTGCCGAAGATCAGGGACAGCCCCACAGAGGCCAGGGCCAGGAGGAGGCCGAAGCTCAGTCCTGCGACGAGCCGGTTGAGCAGGTTCTGCCCGAAGTCCTGCTGCTGCACCACGATGCCCTTGCCGAACGCAAAGATCACGGAGAGGTTTGAGGTCTGGCTGAAGGTGACGTCGCGGGGGTTCTCCTGGCCTTCAGCCAGGGCGATGCCCTCAGGCAGTGTGGACTCGTCCAGTTCCACTGTGTAGGTGCCCTGTTCGGGCACCCCAATGTTCCAGGATCCGTTCGCGGTTGACTTCGCGGTGCCGGTGAAGTCGCCCTTCTTGGCCGTGATGGTCACGTCCGCCAGGGGTGCACGGGTGTCATCGCGGAGGAATCCGCTGATGTTGTTTTGGAAGGTTTGGTTCGACGGGGATGGTGTCGGTGATGGGGAAGTGGCCTGGGAAGCCGGTGCTGCCACGAGAAGGATTGCCAGGATGGAAGCGCTGATGGCTCCCAGTATTCTCAGCAACCCTCGCCGTGCGCCGGCCGGCGGGCCTTGGGGTGTACTTCTCAATTGGTAAACCTCCACTTGGGGGCGGTCTCGGCTGCGCCATTGCAGCCGCTGCGAACGGATGCAGGGGTACGATGGTGCCATCAGGCCGGCACCGTCACATGTGTGAGTTCCGTCACCCTGCTTGGCTTATGCTACAGCGCGGAAGTACCGGTAAATGCCGAGGTCCAGGCGCCGATGGTAGCGATCGGATAACAACTCCAGGGTCCTGTTTCCGACGGGGAACTATTGCGGGTGCATTTACGTGAGAATTGGTAGCGTAAACCTTAAGGTTCACAACACATCCCATATGGAGGAATCCCGCAATGGCACTTGGCGGCAACCCGATCTTCAACGGAAAGAGCTTCCGTGGAGCCACCCAGGCACCGCCTGTTCCGCAGGCTCCCTACGGACAGCAGCCTTACGGCCAGGCCCCTTACGGCCAGCAGCCGTATGGTCAGGCACCCTACGGCCAGGCCCCTTACGGCCAGCCGCAGAACATGACGGACGAGCAGTTGCGGCAGATGTACAACCAGCCCGCCGCAGGTCCGGCTGACACCGGCCGGATGACATACGACGACGTGATCGTCAAGACTGCCGCCTGCCTGGCGGTGCTGCTCGTCGGTGCCGGCGTGACAATGTTTGTCGGCCTGGGCCTGGCCTCTATGCTGATGATCGTCGGTGCGCTGGGCGGCTTTGTGCTGGCGCTCGTCAACACCTTCAAGAAGCAGCCGTCACCGGCGCTGATTCTCGCTTACGCAGGCCTTGAGGGTCTCTTCCTTGGTGGCCTCACCCGGGTCCTGGACACCATGTACCCGGGCGTTGGGCTCCAGGCCGTCATCGGCACGCTGTCCGTCTTCACCGTGACACTGCTCCTGTTCAAGAGCGGCAAGGTGCGCGCCACCCCCAAGGCCATGAAGTTCTTCATGATCGCTTTGGCTGGCTACGCCCTCTTCTCCATCGTTAACCTCGTCATGATGCTCACCGGCCTGACGACGGAACCCTTCGGGCTGCGCAGCGGCATCATCGGCGTTGTGATCGGAATCCTCGCAATCGGCCTGGCCGCATTCTCACTGGTCATGGACTTCACCAGCATTGAGGCAGGCGTGCAGAGCGGTGCCCCGCAGCGCTTCTCTTGGACTGCAGCGTTCGGCCTGACGGTGACACTGGTATGGCTCTACGTGGAAATCATCCGCCTGCTGGCCATCCTGCGCGGGGACGAGTAACGCCCACGCCGGCTCCCGCCGTCGGACATCCTTAACAGGTAAGGGCCCCACCTCTGAACTGCTCCCCGGAAGTTGGACTGAGAAATTCAGTTCTGACTTCCGGGGAGCAGTTCTTTGCGTGTAGATAGTTCGTTGTCCGCGGCTCAGCGTGAGGCGGCTGTAGCGTGGTTTGAGAAAGGCCTTGCAGATAAGGCGACAGCTAATTTGTTGGGCGTGTCTAATTGGCCGGTCAAGAGGCTGTATCGGCGGTGGAGGATTCATGGCCAAGGAGCGCTGGTGACCAAGCCGACAAAACAGTCATACTCTTTCGAATTCAAGCTCGCTTTGGTCGAACGGTTCCGCGCCGGCGAGACTGCCCCTGATTTGGCAGCAGAAGCTGGCCTGTCCTCTCCGGTCCTACTGAGAACGTGGGTACGCGCCTATCGTCTTGAGGGCCCGGACTCCTTGCGACCAAAACCAAAAGGCCGACCGCGGAAGCCAGACACCCCGCCGGTTGAACCATCCGAGCTGGAGCGGCTGCGCCGTGAGAACGAGCGTTTGCGGGCAGAAGTGGCCTATCTGGGAAAATTGCGGGCCTTGAGGGCTCAAGAACAACGGTGAAGGTCCAGGCCCTCACCGCCCTCAAGGCTGACTTCCCGCTTTCTGTTCTGCTGCAAGTGTCGGGTCTTGCCCGATCGACATTCTTCTATCACCAGTCACGACTCCAGGCTCCAGACCCCCAAGAGGCCCTCAAGGCCACAGTCTCGGAGATCTTCACGACGAACCACGGCCGGTACGGGCACCGCCGTGTCCACACGGAACTGCTCAAGCAGGGCTGGATACTCGCGAAGAAGACCGTGCTGAAGCTGATGCGCGCTGTCGGTGACGGTCGAAAAGTGAGCCATTGTGACGGTTGAAAACTGAGCCACCCGTTCCAAACGATTGGGTGGGTGATCACAGTGGAGGATTGGGCGCTTATTCGGCGGTTGCATCTGGCCGAGGGTGAGTCGATGAGGTCGATAGCGGTGCGGTTGGGGATCTCCAGGAACACGGTTGCGAAGGCAGTCAGTGCTGAGAGTCCGCCAACTTACGTCCGGTCGCCGCAGGACTCCGGGATCAAGGCTGTGGAACCGGCAATTCGTGCGCTGCTGCTGGAGAACCCGCGGATGCCGGCGACGGTGTTGGCTGAACGGGTGGGGTGGTCGGGGTCCCCGGCCTGGTTCCGGGAGAACGTTGCCAGGATCCGGCCCGAGTATGCCCCGGCTGATCCTGCTGACCGGATCTCTTACGATCCCGGGGATCAGGCGCAGTGTGATCTGTGGTTCCCGGAGGTCCGGATACCTGTCGGTGCCGGCAAGGCCAGGGTGTTGCCGGTGCTGGTGATGGTGTCTTCGCATTCACGGTTCATCAAGGCCAGGATGATCCCGTCCCGAATGACCGGGGACCTGCTGGCCGGAATGTGGGAGCTGCTCGGATCCCTGGGCGCGGTTCCGCGGCGGTTGATCTGGGACAACGAAGCCGGCATCGGCCGGCGGAACAGCTACGCCGCCGGAGTCGCGGCATTCGCCGGGGTCTTGGCGACCAGGGTCGTGCAAGTCAAACCCTACGATCCTGAGAGCAAGGGCGTGGTGGAGCGGGCCAACCAGTTCCTGGAGACTTCCTTCCTGCCGGGCCGGGTCTTCACCTCACCGGAGGACTTCAACACCCAGCTCGGCCAGTGGCTGCCGAAGGCCAACACCCGGCTGGTCAGGCGGACTGGCTCACGCCCGATGGACCTGCTCGCTGCGGACAAGGCGGCCATGCTGGCGCTGCCACCGGTTCCACCGGTTACCGGCTTCACCTCAAGGGTTCGGCTGCCGAGGGACTACTACGTCCGGATGGGATCTAACGACTACTCCGTCCACCCGCAGGCCATCGGCCGGTTCGTCGATGTCACCGCCGACCTCGAAACCGTCACGATCAGCATGGACGGCAGACCTGTCGGGACCCACCCCCGGTCCTGGGGCACCGGTCTGACGATCACCGACCCGGACCACGTTGAGGCGGCACGGGCACTGCGGAAGGCCTTCCAAACCCCGCACCCGGTGGGCGAAACAACCGGGCTGAGGGACCTGGCGGACTACGACCGGGCGTTCGGTGTTGTCTTCGATGACGGGCAGGTCGCCTGATGCCGGCCGCTAAGGAAACCATCGGCCAGATCGAGTACTACTCTCGGGCGATGAAAGCACCGCGGGTCCGTGAAGCAGCAACCCGGCTCGCGGATCAGGCCCGTGAAGGAGGCTGGACCCATGAGGAGTACCTCGCCGCTGTCCTGTCCCGGGAAGTCGCAGCCAGGGAAGCCTCCGGCGCCGAGATCAGGGCCCGGGCCGCAGGGTTCCCGGCCCGGAAATCACTTGAAGACTTCAACTTCGATCACCAGCCCGGCCTCAAACGCGACACCATCGCGCACCTGGCCACCGGGGCGTTCCTCACCGAAGCGTCCAACATCGTCCTGCTCGGGCCGCCCGGCACCGGCAAAACCCACCTCGCCACCGGGCTGGGCTTACGGGCCACCCAGCTCGGTCACCGGGTCCTGTTCGCCACCGCCATCGACTGGGTCGCACGGCTCCAAGCAGCCCACCAGAACGGACGGCTGCCCCAGGAACTGGTCAAGCTGCGCCGCTACGGACTGATCATCGTGGACGAAGTCGGCTACATCCCGTTCGAACAAGACGCCGCGAACCTGTTCTTCCAACTGGTCTCATCACGCTACGAGCACGCCTCGCTGATCCTGACCTCGAACCTGCCCTTTGCCCGCTGGGGCGACGTCTTCGGCGATCAGGTCGTCGCCTCGGCCATGATCGACCGCATCGTCCACCACGCCGAAGTCATCACCCTCAAAGGCTCCAGCTACCGCCTCAAACACACCCAGATCGACTCGCTGCCCTCGACAAGACCCGAAAATACGGCAGAATAACCAACGTCAAAGTGGCTCACTTTTCAGCCCACGAAATGGCTCACTTTTCGACCATCGCTGACAGCGCACACTCGGGCTGGCCTGCAAGGTCCGGCGGAGGAAGCGCTACAACTCCTATCAAGGCGAACAAGGCACTGCCGCGCCTAACCTGCTGAACCGGGAGTTCGAGGCCACCGCCCCGAATCAGAAGTGGGTCACGGACGTGACCGAATTCAGCGTCGGCGACCGGAAGCTCTACTTTTCACCGGTCATGGACCTCTTTGACCGGCAGATCATCGCCCATTCGATTAGCCCGTCCCCGAACCTTACACTCACCAACTCTTCGCTCAAGCAAGCCCTCGCCTGCCTGGAACCCGGTCAACAGCCGATCGTGCATTCAGACCAGGGCTTCCAGTACCGTCACGCCTCATGGAAATCGCTCCTCAAGGACGCCGGCGCAGCCCAATCCATGTCCCGCAAGGGAAACTGCTACGACAACGCCGTGATGGAAAACTTCTTCGGCCACCTCAAGGAAGAGATGTTCCACCACGTTCGGTTCATCAGCACCGACGCACTGACCGCAAACCTAAACGAGTACATCCGCTGGTACAACAACGACCGGATCTCGACAAAGCTCGAGGGCCTGAGCCCGGTGCAATACCGAGCCCAGGCCCTCGCGGCTTAGGATCTTACTTGGCCAGTCCAACTATCGGGGACCAGTTCACTCACGGTGGGGCCCTTACCTTTTAAGCGCAACACGGGAGCGTCTAAGCCACCCGCCGGGCTCCTGCTGCCGGGGACACCGTGAAGATGTCCGGCGCCCTGTAGCCGGCTTCCGCGAATGCCTTGACGACGGCGTCACGCACCTTCTGTTCCAGCGCCGCCGGCGTGAGCGCGATGGCCGCACCGCCAAAACCGCCGCCGGTCATGCGGGCCCCGATGGCTCCGCTGGCGCGCGCGGTGTCTACCGCCAGGTCAAGCTCCGGGCAGGAGATCTCGAAGTCGTCCCGCATGGAAGCATGGCTGGCGTCCAGCAGGGGCCCGATGGCGCCAGGCCCCTCGCTTGCCAGGAGCTCCACGGTCTGGAGCACGCGGTCGTTTTCGGTCACCACATGCCGGACGCGCCGGAAGGTGACTTCATCCAGGAGGCCGCTGGCTTCCTCCAGATCGCCCACCTGTACGTCCCGAAGCGCCTTGACCCCAAGCACCTCCGCGCCCAGTTCGCACGATGCCCGGCGTGACGCGTAGCCGCCGTCGGCATGGGAATGCGAGACGTTGGTATCAATGACCAGCAGCACCAGATCCGCAGGCTGGGTCTCAAACGGGACCAGGCGGGCGTCCTGGTCCCGGCAGTCCAGGAAGACGGCGTGGCCTTCCGAGCCGCGGAGGGACGCCGACTGGTCCATGATGCCCGTAGGGGCGCCGACGAAATCGTTCTCCGCCCGCTGCGTGGCAAGCACCATTTCCTGCGCGTCGAGGCCGGCACCCGCCAGTTCGTTCAGTGCAGAGATGACGGCGCATTCGATGGCATGGGATGAAGAAAGTCCGGCCCCGAGGGGAACGTTCGAATCGAGCAGGAGGTCCACACCCGGAACCTTGATGCCGCGCTCCTGCAGCGCCCACATCACACCGAGGGGGTACTTGGTCCAGCCTTTGGCGGAGCCCGGCCGCAGGGAATCCATTGCGGTGGACACAACGCCCTGGTCGCCGTAGGTGGAAAGCAGGCGCACGGCGGAGTCGGGGCGGACCCGGACGGCCACGCGTGCTGTCCGGTCAATGGCGAAAGGCAGCACGAAACCCTCGTTGTAGTCCGTGTGCTCGCCGATCAGGTTTACCCGTCCCGGCGCCTGCCAGATGCCGTCCGGTGCGCCGCCAAACTCCTTCGCGAACCGGGCGGACAGGTCCTCTGTCCCTGGCTGCCCGCGGGTGGCCAGGGGGTCCGGTGCGGCGTTCAAGCGTGGGCTCCTTCGGGGGTGGCCGCCAGGACGGCGGGAATTGTGGCGGGCGAGGGCAGAGTGACTTCCCGGAGACGCTCCGCCACGCTCTCCGGGGTGGTGTCGTTGATGAAAGCGCCCATTGCGGCCTCCGATCCTGCCAGGTACTTCAGCTTATCGGCAGCGCGGCGGGGGGAAGTCAACTGGAGGTGGAGGTACCCGGCGGGCCGCAGGACCGGATCCAAGGGAGCCTGGTGCCAGGCCGAGATGTAGGGGGTGGGCGTGGGGTAGAGGGCATCAATCCGCTGGAGGAGGTTGAGGTAGACGGACGCGAGCTCGTCCTTTTCCTCGCCGCCCAGCGCCGCCAGGTCCGGGACCTGGCGGTGGGGCACCAGGTGGATTTCCAGCGGCCAGCGGGCAGCAAAGGGAACATAGGCGCTGAAGTTTTCGCCTTCCAGGACCATCCTGCTGCCGTCTTCCCGTTCGGAGCGCAACAGGGATCCGGTGAGTGTGTCCCGGCCGTCGTGGGCGTCGTGGAACTTGCTGGCGGCGGCCCCGAGGATTCCTGCGCGGGGCGTGACGTAGGGGTAGGCGTAAATCTGCCCGTGGGGGTGGTGGAGCGTCACCCCGATGTCAGCGCCGCGGTTCTCGAATGGAAAGACCTGCTTGATTCCGGGGAGGGCACTCAACGCCTCCGTGCGGTGCGCCCATGCCTCGATGACCGTGCGCGCACGGGTTTCTCCCAGTTCACTGAACGAACCGGTGTGGGACGGGGTGAATGCCACTACCTCGCAGCGGCCGTACGCGGGTCCCTTGGTGCCCCATGAAGGTGCCTCCGGAACCGGGCCCAGTGCCGGCCCCAGCGAGGGGAACCGGTTCTCGAACACCACCACGTCGTAGTCAGACGCGGGAATCTCGGAAGGGTTGGCGGCAGTGGTAGGGCAAATAGGGCACTGGTCCGCCGGGGGGAGGTGGGTGCGGGCCTGGCGGTGCGCGGCCACTGCGACCCACTCGTCGGCCAGGGCATCGTAACGGACCTCGCCCGGTTCGCCCCTCGGAGGCAGGCCCCTATGGTCGGTGGTGAGTTCGGCGGCGCGCGACTTGGGCGCTGCAGCGTCGTCGAAGTAGATCAGCTCCCTGCCGTCGGAGAGGCTGGTGCTCGTGATACTTGTCATGAAAAAAGTGTGGCACATTCGATCAAAAAAGAATAGTTAACAACAAAATCTCACAAGAGAGGTGCTGCGCTCGGGGACTGCTCCGCGATACGGTATTGCTCATGACTTCCAGTTCACCCGAGGAATCCGCGCCAACACTGCAGGGCTATGCCACCGGCAGGCAGTATGAACTCCGCCGCGGCGACGCTTCGGCCGTAGTGACCGAGCTGGCCGCAGGGCTCCGCTCCTTCAGCAGGGGAGGAACCCTCCTGACCGAGACGTACGGGGACGACGACATTCCGCCCGGTGCCACGGGCATCACCTTGGCGCCCTGGGCAAACCGCGTGGAGGACGGCGTCTGGTTCCTGAACGGCAAAAAGCAGCAGCTGGACATCACCGAGGTTGCCAGGAACAACGCCAGCCACGGCCTCCTCCGCAACTCCGCCTACGCCCTCGTGGATGAGTCCGAACACTCCGTCACCCTCGAAGCCACCATCTTCCCGCAGCATGGGTATCCCTTCCTGGCGCGGCACCGGGTGCAGTATACGATCGACGGGGACCTGGGGCTCGTGGTCCGCCAGAGCCTGGTCAACGATGCCAAGGAGCCTGCGCCCTTCGTCCTGGGGGCCCACCCCTACCTGAGGCTGGGTGATGTGCCCATTGACGAACTGGTCCTGACGGTAGCGGCAGAGACGCGCCTGGTGGCCGATGACCGCCTCATTCCACGCAGTGCCGCTCCCGTGCAGGGCGATTCGGACTTCAGGGCAGGGCTGAACATTGCGGCCCTCGACGTGGATGTGGCCCTGACGGACCTGCGCTTCGAAGCAGGAAAGGCCCGCCACACGCTGTCGGCGCCGGACGGCAGCCAGGTAAGCCTGTGGCAGGACGAAGCCTGCCGTTACGTCCACGTCTTTGTCAGCACCCAGTACCCGGGCCGCAGCCGTGCCGTGGCCGTTGAACCGATGACCGGGCCCGCCAACGCCTTCAACTCCGGGGACGGCCTGCGCTGGCTTAGCCCCGGCGGATCGTTCACGATCGAGTGGGGGATTGACTACACCCCGGGGGCCGGCGGGTAGCGGTTTTCCGAATAAGCTTCCGCTGGGGAAGTATTAGGCTATGACGCCAGCAGAGGATGCCGTTACCTCCCCCAGCCCCGCTCCACGCCAGCAACAGCCTGCTTCCAGCGAGCCTGTCCGGGTCCTCGCGGACCGCGAACTGGACCGGGACATACCTTACGGCGTACGCATCGCAGCCTCCTGGGCCTGGCGCGTAGGGTTGATCCTCCTGGTGGGGGGTGCACTCGTCTGGCTGCTGAGCCGGATCAGCTTCCTCATCATCCCAGTCATGGTGGCTGCCCTCCTCGCCGGGCTCCTCAGTCCGGTGGTGCGGTGGCTCAAGCGCTACAGGCTGCCGTCCGGCGCGGCCGTTGCCGTCACCGTTGTGGGCTTCATCGGCCTGATCGGCGGGTCGCTGGCGCTGGTGGGAAGGCAGCTGGTTTCAGGCTTCGGCGAACTCTGGTCGGAGGCGCTCGCCGGGGTCAAGCAGATCCAGGACTGGCTGTCCGACGGACCGCTGCACCTGACCGCAGCCCAGATGGACCAATACCTGCAGGAAGCAACCACGGCCCTGCAGGACAACACCAGCAGCATCGTCAGCGGGGCGCTCTCCTTCGGCAGCACGGCCGGGCACTTTGCCGCCGGGCTCATCCTGGCGCTGTTCATCCTCATCTTCTTCCTCCTGGAAGGAGAGCGGATCTGGACCTTCCTGGTCCGGCTGCTTCCCAGGAAAGCCAGGGCGGCAGCTTTCGGTGCCGGCCGCAAGGGCTGGACCTCCATGGTCAGCTACGCGCGCATTCAGATGTTCGTGGCATTCGTGGACGCAGTGGGAATCGGCGCGGGTGCCGCCATCATCGGGGTGCCACTGGCGCTGCCCCTCAGCGTGCTCGTTTTCATCGGTTCGTTTATCCCGATTGTCGGCGCCCTTGTCACCGGCGCTATCGCAGTCCTCCTGGCACTGGTGGCGAACGGCCCCATCAACGCCCTGATCATGCTGGGCATCGTGCTCCTCGTCCAGCAGCTGGAAAGCCACATCCTGCAGCCGCTGATCATGGGCAAGGCAGTCGCACTGCACCCGGTGGCGGTAATCCTCTCGGTAGCCGCAGGATCCTATCTGGCAGGCATCCCTGGCGCCCTGTTCTCGGTGCCCATCCTCGCCGTCGCAAATTCCTCCATTCGCTACATCGCCGCCAGAACGTGGGAACATGAACAAGTGCCGGCTTTCGCCGGAGGACCCATGACGGCAGGCGCAGGACCGGACAACACCATCCGGGACGTCCGGCCGCCGGCCGGACTCAAACGCGGCAAGGGCGCCGCCGCCGGCACCAAATCAGAACTACCTGATGCCCCTCCCACTGCGGAACCGGGCGCAGGGGCCGAATCCAGAGGAGAATAGTCCGTGAACATCCTTGAAACCCTTCCCGTCACGCTGGACGATGTCCTGGAGGCGCAGAAGCTGCTCGACGGGATTATTGCGCGTACACCGGTGGAATCGTCCCGCGCCCTCGGGAAGCTGGCCGGCGGGGATGTGTACTTCAAGTGCGAAAACCTCCAGCGCGCCGGATCGTTCAAAGTTCGCGGCGCCTACGTCCGGATGGCCAAACTTTCCCCCGAGGAGAAAAAGCGCGGTGTAGTGGCAGCCTCTGCAGGCAACCACGCCCAGGGCGTAGCCGTGGCGGCCAAGAGCCTGGGCATCAAAGCCCGCATCTACATGCCACTGGGTGTTGCACTTCCCAAGCTGGCCGCCACCCGCAGCCACGGCGCGGAGGTCATCCTGCACGGCCACAACGTTGACGAGGCGCTCGCGGAAGCCCAGCGGTACAGCAACGAGACGGGGACCGTCTTTGTGCACCCGTTCGACAACGTCGACGTCGTGGCAGGACAGGGAACCCTGGGGCTGGAAATCCTTGAGCAGGTACCCAACGTGGATACCATCCTCATGGGCGTCGGGGGCGGTGGACTCCTGGCGGGGGTCGCCGTCGCCATCAAAGCCCGGGCCAAGGAGCTGGGGCGGGAGATCCGGATCATCGGGGTCCAGGCGGAGAACGCCGCTGCCTACCCCCCGTCACTGGCCGCTGATGCGCTGGTGCCCCTGAAGAAGGTGTCCACCATGGCGGACGGCATCGCCGTCGGCCGTCCCGGGCAGCTCCCGTTCAGCATCATCCGCGAACTCGTGGACGACGTCGTGACCGTCAGCGAAGATTCGCTGGCCCGTGCCCTGATCTTCCTTCTGGAGCGGGCCAAGATGGTGGTGGAACCTGCCGGCGCGGTTGGCGTGGCGGCGCTGATGGACGGCAAGATCGAAAATCCGGGAACCACGGTGGTGGTCCTCTCGGGCGGCAACATCGACCCCATGCTCATGCTCAAGGTCATCCAGCGGGGCCTCTCCGCTGCAGGGCGCTACATGACGGTCCGCATGATGCTCGATGACCGCCCCGGTTCCCTGGCCACCATCGCCAGGATCATCGCCGAGAACGATGCCAACGTCACAGGCCTGGACCACACCCGGGTGGGCGGCTCCATCAGCATGGGAGACGTGTCCATCACGGTGAACCTGGAAACGAAGGGCCACGAGCACGGGGAACAGGTGCTCAGCGCCCTCCGTGCGGAAGGCTTCCAGCCCATCGTGGTGCATTAGGAAATTCCATGGCCGGACTGACGGGAAACGGAAGCTTCGGGCAGCGCAGGACCGTGGCCGCCCGCGCCAAGGGCGGCCTGCTGGTGCTGGGCAGCTTCGTGGTTCTGCTCTTTGTCATCGAGCTGTTCAACATGGTGATGCTCCGCTCGCTCAACGCAACGTTCGGGCTCCGGCCCAGGAGCGCCGACGGGCTGCTGGACATCGTCACTTTCCCGCTCCTGCACGCAAACCTGAACCATCTGCTCTCCAACAGCCTGCCGCTGATCATTTTTGGTTTCCTGGTGTTCCTCTCGGGACTCCGGGTATTCCTGACCGCACTGGCCTTCAGCTGGCTGGGCTCCGGCCTCACGGTCTGGCTGATTGGCGACGGCGGCATCACAGTGGGCGCCTCGGGCCTGGTTTTCGGGCTGTTTTCGTTCCTGCTGGTGCGCGGGTTCATCAACCGCAGCTGGCGCCAGATCCTCCTGGCGGTAGTCCTCTTTATGGGTTACGGGAGCATCCTGCTGGGTGTCCTGCCCATCGGCGCCGGCTACATTTCCTGGCAGGCCCACCTGGGCGGAGCGGCCGGGGGAGTGGTGGCGGCCCTGCTGCTGCGGCGCCGCAGCCGCGCCCCTGGCCCGGCCCTGTAGGTATCTGGCACATCAACGCAAAACGCTGGCCGCCCCTTTCCGGGGCGGCCAGCGTTTGTATGTCGCTGCCGGCTGGCAGCGGTCAGGCGGCGTACGGCTTGGCGGACAGGATCTCCACCTTGATGTCCTTGCCGTTGGGCGCCACATAGCTCAGGGAGTCCCCTTCCTTGTGCCCCAGGATGGCGGCACCCAGCGGCGACTTTTCGCTGAAGACGTCCAGGTCGGAATCGCCGGCAATTTCACGGGATCCGAGCAGGAACGTTTCTTCGTCGCCGGCGATCTTGGCTACCACGATCATGCCGGGCTCCACGATTCCGTCGTCTGCCGGAGCCTCGCCCACGTGGGCGTCGCGGAGCAACGCGGTGAGCTGGCGGATGCGGGCCTCAATCTTGCCCTGCTCCTCCTTGGCTGCGTGGTAGCCACCGTTTTCCTTGAGGTCCCCCTCTTGCCGGGCTGCTTCAATCTTCTGGACGATCTCTGCCCGGCCTGCGCCGGAAAGGTGGTCCAGCTCTGCCTTCAGGCGGTCAAAAGCTTCCTGGGTGAGCCAGGCTGCAGCTGCGCTGTTGGTGGTAGACACGGACTTCTCCTCTGGTGGTCCTACATGCAAAAGACCCCGCCACGGTGGCCACTTGTGGAACAGTAACCAGCTCAGCGGGGTAAAGGTATTGATCCATTGTAGTCAATCCCTTGGACTTAACCCAACACGGAAGCGGCGCACGTCACACGCCCTGCCTTGGCTCCGGCCAAGATTTTTGGTGCCGTGTGCCGGTGCTACGTACCGGCAGCCCAGCAGCTGTCCACCACGCCGGATACGGAGAGTGATTCGGTGCGCACGGCCACGCGCTGGGCAACCGTGCGGCCGCCGTCGGCTGTTCCAGTGGCCTCCGTGGGAGGAACATCCACAACCTTCCATCCCACCACTGCAAACTTGGAATCCAGTGCCTTGACGGCGCACTTGACGGCGGTGCCGGGCTCGCGCGTGACCTGGAAGTCCACCTCCGCCAGGGTGGCATCCGTGGTGCTGTAGCCGATGTCCTTGAACGAGACATCGGACAATGACTGGGACGTGGAAACCCAGGCCAGGAATCCGATTCCTGCAGCCAGTGCCGCCCCGCCAATGATGCGTTTGGCTTTCGGCGTAAGCCTGCGCTTTTTAGCCCCATAGCGATTGGCTAGGCTAGTGTCTGCGGGCGCGGGTTGGGCCGGCTGGTCCGGGGAAGTCACCTCACCAGTTTAGTGCCCTTTCCGGGGGCGGCTTGTCAGCAGCCCCGCCAGGCGTCCGCCCGTTCAAGCGATCCGATCAGCGGCCACAGGCAGCAGAAGAATAAGGAGCCGTCCTTCGATGACAGCGTCCAGCACCACCCAGGCGCCTCTACGGCTGCTCGCCGTCCATGCCCATCCGGACGACGAGTCCAGCAAGGGCGCTGCGACGATGGCAAAATACGCTGCCTCCGGCGTCGACGTCCTTGTGGCCACGTGCACCGACGGTTCCAGGGGAGACATCCAGAACCCGGCCGTTGAGGGGGAGCCGCACCCCAAGCGGGACATGGCAGGTGCCAGGCGCCTTGAGATGCAGCGGGCGGCGGCCATCCTCGGCGTCAGGCAGCGATGGCTGGGATTCGTGGACTCCGGCCTTCCTGAAGGCGATCCGCTTCCTCCCCTTCCCGCAGGATCATTCGCCACTTTGCCCCTGCAGCGTGCTGCCGCGCCCCTGGTGCGGCTGGTCCGGTCCTTCAAGCCGCATGTCATCCTCAGCTATGACGAAAACGGCGGCTACCCGCATCCGGACCACATCATGGCGCACCGCGTTGCCGTGGAGGCCTTCGAGGCTGCCGGTGACGGTTCGCGCTATCCGGACGCCGGAAAGCCATGGGAACCCAGCAAGCTCTACTACGACAGGGCATTCAGCCCGGAACGCTTCAGGGCACTGCACTTCGCCCTGGAGGAAGCTGGACTCCAGTCCCCGTACGCCGAGCGGCTTGCGGCCTGGCTGGAAGCGGATGCCGAGGGCCACACGCCGCCGCCCGCCACGCATCCCACCACCACCCAGGTGGATTGCGGCGATTTCTTCGAGGTGCGCGACGACGCGCTCCGTGCCCACCGCACGCAGGTGGACCCCCTGGGGTTCTTTTTTGCCGTTTCCCCCGACATGCAGCGCCGCGCCTGGCCGTGGGAGGATTACTCGCTGATCCACTCCCGGGTTCCTTCCGAGCTCCCGGAGCGGGATCTGTTCGCAGGGCTAAGATAGAAGCAGCCGGCAATTTCTATGTCGCGTAGAAGTTAGGGTCTGGCGCTTTCGCCGTCCCGTCCGCGACCCCTGCGACCCGCTCCACAGAAGGTAAATAACCGTGCATCATCTGCTCCTCAGCTTGGCCACCACCCCGACGCCCCTGCCTACGCCAACGCTGCGTGAGGGGATCTCCGAGGACCAGGTGACCCCCGGCCTGCTGGGCTTCATCATGACGGCGTTCTTCGTAGTAGCCACCGCACTGCTGATCGTTGACATGGTGAGGCGCATCCGCCGCGTGCGCTACCGGGCGCAGGTGGAGGAGGACCGCATGGCTGCCGCTGCTGCGGCGGACGTTGAGGCGGCTGAGGCTGCCGAGGCGGGGGCTGCCGAGGCGGGGGCGCCTGGCCAGCAGGCCCGCGGCGGCGCGGCGCAGGGAACGGCCGACGACGGGACGGACCCCGCGCAGGACCAGCGTCCCTGACGCACGAACTGACTTCGCCCCGCGCTGGCTCCGGCCAGGCGTGCGGCTGCCCTAGCTGAGGACGGCCGTGGCGATGGCCGCGAAATGCGCGGCGAAAGCGACCACGGTCAGGGCATGGAACAGTTCGTGGAACCCGAAGTGGTGGTAGCTGAAGTTTGGTTTCTTGAGCGCGTAGAAGACTGCCCCGGTGATGTACAGGATGCCGCCCACGCAGATCAGGACGGCAGCGGACACGCTGGCCTGGAAGAACTGCGGCAGGTAGAAGAGGGCGCCGCAGCCCAAGGCAATGTAGATGGGTACGTAGAGCCAGCGGGGGGCGTCTGTCCACAGCAGCCGGAACAGTACCCCGAGGATGGCCCCTGACCAGATGACCCACAGGAGGAGGACTGCCTGCGGCCTTTCCAGGAGGGTCCAGGCAAGCGGTGTGTAGCTGCCGGCGATCACCAGCATGATGTTGGTGTGGTCCAGCCGCTTGAGGACGATCTTGACCCCGGGTGACCAGTTGCCCCGGTGGTAGACGGCGCTGACGCCAAAAAGCAGCACGCCCGTGGCCGCGTAGATCGCTGAGGTGATTTTGCGGTCGGCCGTCGGCGCAAGGACCACCAGGACGATCCCGGCCGCCAGGGCAAGAGGGGCTGTGACGGTATGGATCCAGCCGCGCCACTTCGGCTTGATCATCAGGAGTTCCGCCAGCCGGACCGCGGCGTCGTCCATCGGGTTGTTTGTTGCGCCCTTTGCTGCGCCGTTTCCCGCGCCGGGACTGTCCTGTGGCTGCGGCGTCCGGGGGGCGTCCGGGGTGTCCCTGTTCATGGTCCCAGAATAACTTACGGATCAGTAAGTTACCGATGGGTAGGTTTGCGGGGAGGGCTGCTCCGGGCGGGTGGAACGGCCCCTTGGCGCTTCGGACGGTAGCCTAGGATGTGCAAGTACGTACAGCGAGGAAGTCAGGTGAGTGGACGCGTGGAGTTGCCCGGGTTCCTCTATGGCTTCTACGAGCGCAGGCTGCTGAAGGATCTTGCCCGCGACCGCATTCCTCGCCACATCGGCGTCATGGTGGACGGGAACCGCCGCTGGGCCAAGCAGTTCAACGCGCCCACCAGCCAGGGCCACCAGGCCGGTGCCGACAAGATCCACGAGTTCCTTGGGTGGTGCCAGGAGCTCGGAGTCAAAGTGGTCACCCTGTACATGCTTTCCACGGACAACATGAACCGGTCCAGCGAAGAGCTGGACCTCCTGATGGGTATCATCGCCAACACCCTGGACCGGCTGGACGAGGACGCCAATATCTCCGTCCACGCGATGGGGGCTCCCGAGCTTCTTCCGGATTACCTTGCCGAGCGTCTCAACAAGCTGACGGCGCGCACCCCTGTACGGGAGAAGATCCACGTCAATGTGGCGGTGGGATACGGCGGCCGCCGGGAAATCGTGGACGCCGTGCGTGAGCTCCTCCACGACGCCGTGGCCAAAGGCAGGGACATCGGCCAGCTTGCGGATGAGCTCTGCGTTGATGACATCTCGCGCTTCCTTTACACCCGCGGCCAGCCGGACCCGGACCTGGTGATCCGGACATCGGGGGAACAGCGCCTGTCCGGATTCCTGATGTGGCAGAGCGCCTACAGCGAGTTCTACTTCTGCGAGGCATTGTGGCCCGCGTTCCGCAAAGTGGACTTCCTGCGGGCCCTCCGCGATTACGCGGGCAGGCAGCGGCGCTACGGCGCCTGACAGCTCCGGTTCATCACAAGTTCACGCCACCGCAACAGGAATCGCCGCGTAATGGTTGCGGAAATTACTTGGCGTGGATTTACGTTATATCCATCAGCTGGCAAAACCGCCGGCTGATCGGGGAGGCCAGTACATGGAGCGAAACATCGCACCGGTTGTATGGGAGGCCGGACCCGGCCTCCTGGCCGAGCCGCCTCACCAATAACAATTCCGGGCTGGTGCCCGGGGCTGGAGTCGATGTGGCTACTTCTGAACATCTGCCCAAGGTCGTTTTGGACCAGGCAGAGAAAGCTACCTCTCGCGCCACGCGAGCCACCTCACGAACCGGTTCAGCAGCGGATGCTGCGGCCGGTTTTGCTGTCTCCGGAAGGGAATTGGCCATTAACACCTTCGTCATCGACACCTCTGTCCTGCTGTCAGACCCCCGCGCCCTGCTGCGCTTTGCCGAGCACGAGGTCATTGTTCCGGTTGTGGTCATCACCGAGTTGGAGTCCAAACGGCACGACCCCGAGCTGGGCTATTTCGCCCGGAAAGCGCTGCGGCTCCTCGACGACCTCCGGGTTAAACACGGCGGACTGAACCAGCCCATTCCCATAGGTGACGACGGCGGCTCCCTCATGGTGGAGCTCAACCACATCTCCTCCGAGGTGCTGCCGCTCGGCTTCCGGAGCGGTGACAACGACAGCCGCATCCTCGCCGTCGCCAAGAACCTCGCCAACGAAGGCAGGAACGTCACCGTGGTGTCCAAGGACCTGCCCATGCGGGTCAAGGCCTCGGCCATGGGGCTCACCGCCGACGAGTACCGCAACGAACTGGTGAAGGACTCCGGCTGGACCGGTGTTGCCGAGGTCGAAGCCAATGAGCAGGAGATCTCAACCCTGTACGGCCACGAGCCGGTGTTCATTCCGGCGGCGGCGGAAATGCCGGTCAACACCGGCCTGGTCCTGCTGTCCAACCGGGGGTCCGCCCTTGGCCGGGTGGGCCCGGACAAGCAGGTCCGCCTGGTCAAAGGCGACCGCGACGTGTTCGGCCTGCACGGGCGCTCCGCCGAGCAGCGGCTGGCCATCGACATGCTGATGGATCCCGCCGTCGGCATCGTGTCCATCGGCGGCCGGGCCGGCACCGGCAAGTCGGCCCTGGCGCTGTGCGCCGGCCTGGAAGCCGTCCTGGAACGGCGCGAGCACCGCAAGGTCATCGTGTTCCGGCCCCTCTACGCTGTGGGCGGCCAGGAACTCGGCTATCTCCCCGGCTCCGAGTCCGAAAAAATGAACCCCTGGGCGCAGGCAGTCTTCGACACGCTCGGCGCCCTGGTGAGCCAGGAAGTGGTGGAGGAGGTCATGGACCGCGGGATGCTCGAGGTCATGCCCCTCACCCACATCCGCGGACGGTCCCTCCACGATGCCTTCGTGATTGTCGACGAGGCCCAGTCGCTCGAGAAAAACGTCCTGCTTACCGTCATGAGCAGGATCGGGCAGAACTCAAAGATCGTCCTCACCCACGACGTCGCCCAGCGCGACAACCTCCGCGTCGGCCGCCACGACGGGATTGCCGCCGTCGTCGAAACCCTGAAAGGACACCCGCTCTTCGGCCACATCACCCTGACCCGCTCCGAACGCTCGCCCATCGCCGCACTGGTAACAGAACTGCTCGAAGGCTAGTCTCCGATTGAGCAGCAAGGGCCGTGGCCGGGTTCGCCGGGCCACGGCCCTTTCGCGTGTCGGTGGTTAGGGTTCGTCCGCACCGAGTCCTTCGCCGTCGCTTAGACACCTCCCGCCGCGCCGCTCCGGTCGCTGGGCGACCTGCGCAGCGCTCTGGTCGGCGATGCGCTCCTACGCGAAGCACCCGGACCGGACGTGTGCCAAGGCAAGCCTTGCGGGGGTCAGGGGGCACAAGCTGCGTCGCAGTCCTTCTCGTAGGAGCGCATCGCGACGCATCGGGCACCGGAGGTCGCTCAGCGACCGAAGGTGCCCTTATGCGTTGTGTCTAAGCGACGGAGAAGGGCTGTGGCGCGGCGTACCCAGCCGCTCCCCGACAACACTGGTGAACGGCGAAGCGCTGGGGACGGACGAACCCGGCCACGGTGAGGCGCTCAGGTGATTTTGAGGAACTTCGCTGCTGCGTCGTGGCCCTGGACCTGCAAATCCCAGTCGGGGCGCTTGAAGGAGTCCGGGGTGAGGCGGACGTGCTGGACGGTCTCGATCCGGGTGCCCCAGGCTTTGCGGGTGATGCCGTTGAGTTCGTAGCCGAGGGAGCGGGAGACGCCCAGGGAGGCCTCGTTCCAGTCTGCTGCTTCGGACTCGGCTACTTCTGCGCCCAGCCAGTCGAACGCGTAGAGCACGACGGCGGCACGCATCTCCTTGCCAAAGCCGCGGCCCTGCACCGACTGCTTGAGCCATGATCCAGTACTCACGGTCTTCAGCGCGGCGAAGTCCTTGGCACCGACGTCCTGGCAGCCGATCAACTCGTTCTCGTGCCAGATGCCCAGGAGGAGCGTCCAGGATTCCGGGGTGCACTCGGCGCGGCAGCGCCAGTGCCAGCGTGCCATGTTCGGTCCAAGCTCTTCGTCAGGGAGTGCAGTCCAGGGAGTGCTGAAGGGGTTCCTGCCAGGCTCGTGAATGCCGCTCTGGGCCGCTGCAACCGCCGCCGGGATCTCATGGTCCTGGATGGGACGGAGTTCCAGCCGGGGCGTGGCCAGGGTGAGGCCGAAGAGTGGCCAAACGGAGCTGAGCGTAGTCATCCGCGAAGCCTAGCCGAGAATCCGAATGCTGACCTGTCACATCAGGCAGGAACATCCCAGCTGATGTGGCGGCGGACATCGGTGAGGTTCATGGATTCCGCCAGGAAGAGATCGTCCAGCATGTACTCGTCCACGGCAATGATGCGCAGCCAGTGGCCGTACTGGTCCGTTTCAGGTTCAAGTGAGCGGCTGGAGACACAGACGCCGGTACCCAGGTCCATCCTGACCCTGGAACGGCCCGGCATGCACAGCGGAGCGGCAGGATCCACCGGATGGTAGGCGGCTGTCGGGGCCACCACGGCCTCAAGCGCCGGCCGGCCCTCATGCTCAACCCGGCGGACCTCCTGCACCTCCACCGGATTGCTGCCGGGAAACTCGAGGGGCACGGGGGCGTTGCCTGCGAGCTCTACCGGATCCAGCGCCGCGGAGAAGCGTCCATTGCCAAAGCCAGGCTCCCCGTAGGCCGCCTCGGGGCGCCGCCTCACCAGTCCGAAGTCGTCATAAACGGGCGTCACCAGGTGGGGCGGCAGGAGCCAGGATTTGCGCGTGGAGCTTATGTAGAGGCCGTCCCTGGAATCGTTGATGCCCGTGGTGCTGTGCAGGACCAGTCCCTCAGGGCTTTCCAGCCGCAGGGCTCCGGGGCGCCGCAGCCAGGCGCGCACCAGGGGAGCGGCAGGGCTGGGGGCTTCGGCGAAGGGCTCATTCCAGTACTCGAAACGCAGCGACTGCCATTTCCAGGGCGAGGACCGGCACAGGTTCCGGAACATGGCTGAAAGGTCCGTGGGGGCAGCTCCACTGTCCGGATCCGGCCGGTGCCGGAAGTCCCACGTCGCCATATCCACAGTTTACGCGCGGGCGGTGCGTGGGCGCGTGGAAATCCAGTAGCATCCGAGGGTGATCCATCGACTGGGCGAACTATGGCAGCACACTCCGGCGGCCTTCTGGCTGGTGCTTGCCGCGTGCGCCTATTACGCGGTGATGGCCGTCCGGCTCACCGTGATCGATGTCCGTCACCACCTGCTGCCGAACAGGATCGTTTTCCCGTCCTATGCCGTGGCCGGCGTCCTGCTTCTGGCGGCGGCAGCGTTTGCAGGGACTGGCGCAGAGCAAGGTCCTGCTGGTCCCGTCGCGGGCCTGGCATCCCAGCCGGTGCTCCGGGTGGTGGCCGGGGCCGCCATCCTGTGGCTCTTCTACTTCATCCTCCGGCTGGTCTACCCGCCGGGTATGGGCTTCGGAGACGTGAAACTCGCCGGGGTCCTGGGCATGTACCTCGGCTACCTCGGGTGGGGGCATCTGTTTGCCGGCACTTTCCTGGCCTTCCTTTTGGGCGGCCTCTGGTCTATCGCACTCCTGGCTGCACGCAGGGGGACGCTCAAATCGTCCATCCCCTTCGGCCCGTTCATGCTCGCCGGAACCGCCGCCGCGATGCTGCTTCCGGCCTGACCCGCAGCCGCACCCGCAGCCGCAGCCGCAGCCGCAGGGACCTGGGCGGGTGGGGCGGGCAACGCAGGCAGACGGTTCGGTAGGCTGGCACAATGCCTGCGCCTGACTACGTCCTGAAGCTTCGCAAGAAAATCGGCACCGATCCCCTGTGGGTCCCGGGAGTGCGGGGCGTGGTGGTGGACGACGGGGGCCGCGTGCTGCTGGCCCAACGGGCAGACAACAGGCAGTGGGCCCTGGTGAGCGGCATGCTCGAGCCCGGCGAGCAGCCTGCACGCGGGCTGGTGCGGGAAATCTTTGAGGAAACGGCAGTGGTGGCCGAACCGGAGCGCGTGGTGTCCGTGGGGGCCGGGGGTCCCTTTACGTACCCCAACGGCGATGTGTGCGAGTTCCTGGACGTTGTGTTCCTGTGCCGCTATGTGTCCGGAACTGCGCGGGTGAATGACGACGAGTCCCTGGCGGTCGGCTGGTTCGGACTCGATGAACTGCCTGAACTCATGGCCGGACACCTCACCAGCATCCACCGCGCCCTGGCGCCCGCCGAGGCCGCGTATTTCGAGCCCTGACCGCGCCACAGGGGCGCCGCAACCCCCAAGATTGCGGCGCCCCTGTGTGGTTCCTCATGCACTCCTGTACCGCGGCCGGCAGGAGTACGACGGCGGTCAGCTGCGCTGGGAGACCAGCCCGCCGTCGTCGTCCTTGATGCTGTCCCCATCCCCAGCGTCAGGTGCCTTATCGGCACCTGCTGCCGGCCCGGTCAGTGCCGCGGCCAGCCGCTCGGCTTCCTCGCCGCCCACGGCCTCGCCTCGGGCCACCATGCCGGCTGTGTCCGAGAGCGGGATCTGCTTCAGCGTGATGGCCAGGATGAGGGCCGCCGCGATGAAGGGGATCAGGTACCAGAACACCGGGGCCAGGGACTCGGCGTAGGCGGTGACGATGGCGTCGCGCAGCTGCTCCGGAAGCTGGGCGAGTGCCTGCGGATCCAGCGTGCTGGTGGACTGGGCCGCCTGGTCAGCCGACGCTCCGGCGCCGGTAAAGGCGCTGGTGAGGGACTCCGAGAGCCGGTTGGTGAAAATCGCACCGAACACGGCCACGCCCATGGCGGCGCCTACTTCGCGGAAGTAGTTGTTGGTGCTTGTGGCGGTGCCGATCTGGTCGGCCGGGACGGAGTTCTGCACCACCAGCACCACTACCTGCATGATCAGGCCCAGTCCGGCGCCGAAGATGAACAGCTGGACGCAAATGATCCAGATGGGGGTACTGGCGGCGAGGGTGGTCATCCAGAGCATGGCGGCCATGGTCAGAGCCGCGCCGAGGATGGGGAACATCTTGTACTTGCCGGTTTTGGAGATGCGGATGCCGGAGTAGATGGACGTGCCCATCAGGCCGGCCATCATGGGCAGCATCAGCAGGCCGGACTCAGCCGCGGAGGTGCCGGAGGACATCTGCAGGAAGGTGGGGACGAACGCAATCGCGGAGAACATGCCCAGCCCCAGGGTGAAGCCGATTGCCGTGGCGTTGACGAAGATGCGGTTGCGGAACAGGCTCAGGGGAATGATGGGATCTTCGGCACGGCGCTCCACCATCACGAAGGCGGCCGCGGAAAGGACCATGCCTGCGCCAAAGGCCCACGTGAGCGGGGAGTCCCAGCCTTCGTCCTTCTTGCCGCCGAAGTCCGTGAAGAAGATGAGGCAGGTCGTGGCGGCCGAGAGCAGGATGACGCCCAGGATATCGATCCGCTTTTCTGCCTTCTTGTTCGGCAGGGTCAGGGTGAACCATGCGATGGCAAACGCCGCGATGCCGATGGGGATGTTGATGTAGAAGGCCCACTCCCAGGTCAGGTGGTCCACGAAGAAGCCGCCGAGCAGGGGGCCGGCCACAGCGGAGAGGCCGAAGACGGCACCGAGCGGGCCCATGTACTTGCCGCGGTCCTTTGCGGGCACGATGTCGGCGATGATGGCCTGCGAGAGGATCATAAGCCCGCCGCCGCCCAGGCCCTGGATAGCGCGGAAGATGACGAAGCCCCAGAAATCGGTGGCAAGGGCACAGCCTACCGAAGCCAGGGTGAAGAGGGCGATGGCTGTCAGGAACAGGTTGCGCCGGCCCAGCACGTCACCGAACTTGCCGTAGATGGGCATCACGATGGTGGTGGCCAGCAGATAGGCGGTGGTGATCCAGGCCTGGTGTTCCACACCGCCCAGCTTGCCCACGATCGTTGGCATGGCTGTGGAGACGATGGTCTGGTCCAGGCTGGAGAGCAGCATGCCGGCAATGAGGGCGGAGAAAATGATCCAGATGCGTTTTTGCGTCAGCAACAGCGGTCCGGCTGCTGCCCTGGGGCTGGTGGCGGTGCTCATGAGTGTCCTTCTGCGGGTACCGGGAGTTCGAATGGCTGTGAAAAGAGCCGGCTGGCGGCAGAGATGTTTTCCATCAGCAGCTCGGCGTAAGGGCGGGTATTGCCCTCGGAGAAGTAGGCCATGCTGCTTTTCCGAGCGATGGTCCCCAGCAGGACCACAGCCATCTGCACCACGGGGTGGTCGGGTGCCACGCCTTCCCGCAGGGCGACATCGCGGGCGAACTGGGCTTCGCGCTGCTCGGTCACTCCGATGATCCTGAGGATCAGTTGCGGCTCCTTCTTGACGACGCCGATCAGCTGGCGGGTTTCCTCCTCCGAGGCGGCCATGTGCTCGGAGAGCTTCAGGGAAAGCCGGACGAGGTCCTGGAACAGCGTGGGGGAGATTTCCCCGGCGGGCGAGGCGTTCCCGCCCGCGATGAATTCCTCCAGGACCTGCGCGGGAATGTCGTCGTCGATGTGGCCCAGGACGGCGTCTTCCTTGGTGGGGAAGTAGTTGAAGAATGTCCGGCGGGAAATCTCCGCCTGCTCACAGACCTCTTCCACGGTGTAGCCGCTGAGGCCGCGTTCGGCGGTCAGCTTCCGGGTGATCGAGGTGATCGCGGCGCGGGTTGCCGCCCGTTTGCGCTCGCGCAGGCCGCCCTCAAATTCTGCACTATCATTCACAAAGTAAAGTTTTGCACTTCACCTGAATGGGTGCAACTTTAAGGGGGCGTGATGGAGTTTTGTCCACGTATGGAGGGTTGAGCCGCGGCAGATTCATATGGTGGTTGCAACGTTCTGATTGATGGAGCGTTTGATGCCGAAGTTGTTTCCTGTCCATGTTCGTGATGATTTTCTTGATTTGGTGTGCTCCGGCGCGTCCGTCAGTGAGGCTGCACGGCGTGTCGGAGCCTCGCGCGGGACCGGGAAGAAGTGGTGGGCCGAGTCTGGTCAGATGACGCTGAGCATCTCGGCCCATGGCGGCCTGGCAGATCCTGCCCCGTCCGTGGAGGTCTCCTGCGGGCGGGCACTAAGCGAAGCCGAGAGGGGGATGATCCAGATGGGCCGGCAAGCCGGGATGAGCTACGCGAAGATCGGTGCGGCCATCGGACGGGACAAGTCCGTCATCTGGCGGGAGGTCAACCGCAACTGTGACGCCGAGGGCAGGTACAACGCTAAAGTCGCGCACACCAGAGCCCATCAGGCACGCCGCCGGCCCAAGCCCTTCAAGCTCATCGAGGACGAGGATTTGTGCCGGCTGATCGCGGTGTGGATGGACGATGGGTGGAGTCCGAAGCTGATCTCGTCGATGCTGGCGTTTTACTTTGCCGGTGACCAGACTATGCAGGTGAGCCACGAGACGATCTACCAGGCCCTGTATGTCCAAACCCGCGGAAGCCTGCGGAAAGACCTGGCCGAAAACCTCAGCCTGAAACGTAAACAACGCATCCCCCACACCGCCGACCGGCTCAAGAGCAGCCCCTACAAGGAGGCGTTCAAGATCAGCGAACGCCCCGCCGAGGTCCAGGACCGGGCGGTCCCCGGGCACTGGGAAGGTGACTTGATCATCGGTTCTGACGGGACCGCGATCGGCACTCTCGTGGAGCGCTCAACCCGGTTCACGATCCTGCTGCACCTGCCCGGGGACCATACCGCCGAAACCGTCGCCGCCGCGATGATCCGGGAAATGGCGAACCTCCCGGAGCACCTGCGCCGCTCGATCACCTGGGACCGCGGCACAGAACTCGCCGGCTACGCGAAGATCCAGACCGCGCTGGAAACCACGCTCTATTTCTGCGACCCGCACTCGCCCTGGCAGCGCGGCACCAATGAAAACACCAACCGGCTCCTGCGGTTCTGGTTCGAAAAAGGCTCCGACCTCTCGGCCCATACCCCTGAGGACCTCAACCGCATCGCGGCAAAGCTCAACCGCCGCCCCCGACCGACCCTCAACCTCGATACCCCAGCCAACCGGCTAAACCAGCTGCTGCAAGCGGCCTAACCACCCCGCGTTGCTCCCACCACTTGACATTGCCCGCGGCGGAGCCTGCATATCTGGACAAAAACTCCAAGGAACGACGACGGCCGGTACCTTTCATGGGAAAGGTACCGGCCGTCGTCGTACTTGAACGGTAAGTGCGGAAGCTACGCCTTGTGGGCGGGAGAGGTCATCGTGGTGACATCAAGTGCCTTGGCCAGGTCGGCTTCGGAGACCTGGCCCTCGCCGTCACCCACGAAGCCCAGCTTCTCGGTGGCCTGGCGGACGGTCAGGCCCTCCGCCACAGCCGTCTTGGCGATCTTGGCAGCGTTCTCGTAACCGATGTACTTGTTCAGCGGGGTCACGATGGACGGCGATGCCTCGGCCAGGAAGCGGGCACGCTCCACGTTGGCGGTGATGCCGTCGATCATCTTGTCTGCCATGACCCGGCTGGTGTTGGCGAGCAGGCGGATGGATTCCAGCAGGTTGGACGCCATGACCGGGATGCCGACGTTCAGCTCAAACGCACCGTTAGTGCCGGACCACGCGATCGCGGTGTCGTTGCCGATGACCTGGGCGGCGACCATGATGGAGGCTTCGCAGATGACCGGGTTGACCTTGCCGGGCATGATGGACGAGCCGGGCTGCAGGTCCGGAATGGCAATCTCGCCAAGGCCCGTGTTGGGGCCGGAGCCCATCCAGCGGAGGTCGTTGTTGATCTTCATGAAGGAGATGGCGATGTTGCGCAGCTGGCTGGACGCCTCGATCAGGCCGTCGCGGTTGGCCTGTGCCTCGAAGTGGTCGCGTGCTTCGGTCAGGGGGAGACCCGTGTCCGTGGCCAGCAGTTCGATCACGCGCTCCGGGAACCCGGCCGGGGTGTTGATGCCGGTGCCAACTGCCGTGCCGCCGAGCGGAACTTCGGCAACGCGGGGGAGGGATGCGTTGATGCGCTCGATGCCGTAGCGGACCTGGGCCGCGTATCCGCCGAACTCCTGGCCAAGGGTCACGGGGGTGGCATCCATCAGGTGGGTGCGGCCGGACTTGACGACGTCCTTGAATTCAGCGGCCTTGCGCTCCAGAGACTCGGCGAGGTAGCCGAGGGCGGGGATGAGGTCGTTGATCAGGGCGGAGGTGGCCGCAACGTGCACCGACGTGGGGAAGACGTCATTGGAGGACTGCGAGGCGTTGACGTGGTCGTTCGGGTGGACAACCTTGTCGCTGCCGGCCGCCTTGAGGGCGCGGGTGGCCAGCTCGGCGATCACCTCGTTGGTGTTCATGTTGGAGGACGTGCCGGAGCCGGTCTGGAAGACGTCGATGGGGAAGTCGCCGTCATATTTGCCGGTGGCTACCTCATCCGCGGCCGCCGCGATGGCCTTGGCCAGCTCGCCGTCGAGCACACCCAGTTCAGCGTTGGCCTGGGCGGCAGCCTTCTTGACCCGGGCCAGCGCTTCAATGTGCGCAGGTTCCAGGGTCTTGCCGGAAATCGGGAAGTTCTCCACTGCACGCTGCGTCTGCGCGCGGTACAGTGCGTTCACGGGGACGCGGACTTCGCCCATCGTGTCATGTTCAATGCGGAACTCTTCAGTGGAAGTCATGGGGCTAGCTTAGGACGCCCGGGCGCCGCACCGAAAACCGTGAACTGCTTGCTACACGCTGCCCGCCGGAGCCCCGTCAGGGAGCCGTCAGAGGTCGCCGATTCCGGAAACAAGGTTCGCGCGGCCCTCGGCCAGGCTGTACGAAAGTCCGATCACGGCAGCCTTGCCCGAGCCAATTGCGTCGGAAATCACACGGGAGCTGTCCACCAGGCGTTCAGAGGTCTGCTTAACGTGCTCCACCACCATGTCGTTGACGTCGGTTTGGTCGTTGCGGAGGGACGTCAGGACGGAGGGCGTGATGCGTTCCACGAGGTCCCGGATGAAACCTGCGGGCATCTGTCCGGTCTCCACGGCTGACTTCGTGGCGCTCACGGCACCGCAGCTGTCGTGCCCGAGGATTACGATCAGCGGCACCCCCAGCACGCCGATGCTGTATTCGAGGGACCCCAGGACGGCGTCGTCGATCACCTGGCCGGCGGTCCGGACCACGAAGACGTCGCCCAGGCCGACGTCGAAAATGATCTCAGCGGCGAGCCGGGAATCGGAGCACCCGAAGATCACGGCGAAAGGGTGCTGGTTTTCCACCAGGGAGGACCGGCGTGAGGCATCCTGGTTGGGGTGCGAGGTCTCACCGTTGACAAAACGTTCGTTGCCTTCACGAAGCCGGCGCCAGGCAAGTGCAGGGGTCAGGTAGGTAGTCACGCGCCTACCTTACGGGGCCGCGGCGGGGGAGGGTGAAACTGTGACAGCCGGGTTGCTCTCCAGGGATTCGACGACGGCGTCAGCGAGGGCTGCGAACTCGTCCAGCTGGGCTTCCCCGGACAAAACGACGGTGGTCCCGCGGTAGTCCAGCACCATGGACTTCTCGCCTTTGCCGGTGTCCCGAAGCTCCCATTCCTGCCCGCCGGCGTTCCGGGAACCGGTGACAGGTGCGTTGCGCGTCTGCTGAAGCAGCCAGGTGGGGTTCGCGTTCCTGGTCTGGACCAGGCCGATGAAGGACTCCTTGGGGGTCAGGTAACCAACTTCCCAGGTGGGTACGCCGTTGCCGGTTCCGGCCTCCCACCGGGCGTAGTTGGGGCGGAAGCTGTTGCCGGTCTCCGGCGCGACGGGTGTGAATCCTGCCACATCCGTGGCATTGCGCGAGACGGCCGCGACGTCGATGTCCGGGCGGTAGCCGTCGCTCTTGGGCAGCGGATTCATGAGGATGATGGGCAGGAACGCGGCAATGCTCACCACCAGGGCGATGATCATTCCGATGACCGAGGCGTTGGCGCGTTTGGCTGCGGCAGCCGGAATGACAGGCTTTACCGGCCCATTTCCTGCCGCGCCGCTGGACCCGCCGCTGCCCTCGGATCCGGCCGGCTCGGGGCTGGGACTGGTCTTTTCCTGCATGTCATTCACCCCTCTATAGTCGCCCATCCCGGCAGTCAACTTCCATTTGGGCCCCGCCGGCTCCTGCCGCCGTCGCCCGGTACATTGCGCGGGCGCGTCATCCGCCGCCCCGTTGAGCGGCTCGCGACTATGATCGGTAGCAGAGGAATCACCGCGCTGCTGCACCGGCGGGGCGGGTTTAATGATCGCCACTCGAAGAAGAGGTTCACGTGTCACCAGCGTCCATGACCCAGAAGTACTCCACGATTTCCCCGTCGCTTGCCGTAGGCATTGACGAGCCGGACCGCAACCTCGCCCTAGAGCTTGTCCGCGTGACCGAAGCCGCAGCTATTGCCGGGGGCCACTGGGTGGGCTTCGGCGACAAGAACAAGGCCGACGGCGCCGCAGTTGACGCCATGCGCTCCTTCCTCCAGACCGTCCACTTCAACGGCGTCGTGGTCATCGGTGAAGGCGAGAAGGACGAAGCTCCCATGCTCTTCAACGGAGAGCGCGTAGGTGACGGCACCGGCCCCGAGTGCGATGTCGCCGTCGACCCCATCGACGGAACCCGCCTGACTGCCTTGGGCATCAACAACGCCCTGGCCGTCCTCGCCGTGGCCGAGCGCGGCTCCATGTTCGATCCTTCAGCCGTGTTCTACATGGAGAAGCTCGTAACCGGTCCCGAAGCCGCGGACATGGTGGACCTCCGCCTCCCGGTCAAGCAGAACCTGCACCTTATCGCCAAGGCAAAGGGCGTCAAGGTCAACCAGCTCAACGTCATGATCCTCGACCGCGACCGCCACAAGCCGCTGGTGGAGGAAATCCGTGAAGCCGGCGCGCGCACCAAGTTCATCATGGACGGCGACGTCGCCGGCGCCATCGCTGCGGCCCGTACCGGGACGGGCGTCGACGCGCTGATGGGCATCGGCGGCACCCCCGAGGGCATCGTGGCGGCATGCGCCATCAAGTCCCTGGGCGGTGTCATCCAGGGCCGCCTCTGGCCCACGAGCGACGAAGAGAAGCAGAAAGCCATCGACGCCGGCCACGACCTGGAGCGGGTCCTCTCCACCAACGACCTCGTCTCCAGCGACAACTGCTACTTCGCGGCCACGGGCATCACCGACGGCGACCTGCTGAAGGGCGTGCGGTACTCCAAGGACAAGGTCCTCACCCAGTCCATCGTCATGCGCTCCAAGTCCGGCACCATCCGCTTCGTTGACGGCGAGCACCGCGCTGACAAGTGGGAAGGCTACGCCCGCAAGAGCTGACGCCCGGCGCGCTTTGAATGCCAGGCCCCCGGAGTGCGCAGCGCTCTCCGGGGGCCTGGCGTTTAAGCCGTTGGTATAGGGTTGAAGCCATGATTCCTGCTGTTGTGCCCTGTACTGACCGCGCCCTCTGGGACGACCACGTTGACCGGTTCCAGGGACATCCGCAACAGTTGTGGGGCTGGGGCGAAACCAAGGCCATGCATGGCTGGTCCGTGGACCGCGTGCTGATCAACGACGCCGGCAGCACGATCGGCTGCGCCCAGTTGCTGGTCCGCCGCCTTCCGCTTCCCTTCCGAGCTTTGGTCTACATTCCGCGCGGCCCCATGTGCGCCCCGGAACACGCGCAGGCTGTCCTGAACAGCCTGGCCGAGCATGCGGCTGTCCGCCATCGTGGAGTTGCCCTGAGCATCGAGCCCGACTGGGACCAGGACTCTGTCTTCGCGGGAGCCGTGGCTGCCGCGGGATTCCGTCCGTCCGCCAATACGGTGCTGATCCCGCGCACGCTGATCCTTGACCTCACCAGGAACGACGACGAGCTCATGGCGGACATGTCCAAGTCCACGCGTGCCAACATCCGCAAGGCGATGCGCAGCGACGTGGAGTTCCGCAAGGTGAAGAACGACACTGAACTGGAACAGGTGCTCGCGATCTACCACGAGACCGCTGAACGCGCCGGGTTCGGGATCCACGAGGACCAGTACTACCGGGACATTTTCCGGAACATGGGGGACGGCTCACCCATCATCGGGGCGTTCGACGGCGAACAGCTCCTGGCGTTCGTCTGGCTCGCCAGGAGCGGCTCCACTGCCTTTGAGCTCTACGGCGGCGTGTCCGCGGAGGGACAGAAACAGCGCGTCAACTACGGCGTGAAATGGGCGGCGCTCCAGGCGATGCGGGAGGACGGCTGCCGCCGGTATGACTTCAACGGACTCCTGAACGACGGCATCTCCGACTTCAAAAAGCAGTTCGCCAAGCACGAAAACATGCTCCTGGGAACCTGGGAGAAGCCGCTTTCGCCGCTTTACCCCGCCTATGCCCAGGCCATGCCCCTGGCGCGCCGGGGACTGCAGACCGGGCGGCGCGTCTTGAAGGCCGCTGCCGGCCGGGTGCAGCCTGTGCTTCAGCGGCTGCGCCCCGGCAGCTAGCTGCACCCACCAGCTGCGCTGTGCAATGGGCGACGGCGGCAAAGGGCGACGGCGGCACCCGCCGGGGTGCCGCCGTCGCCCTTTGCCGTTGCTGCCTGAAGCGCGCCGGCTGCTAAAGGCCGGTGGTCACGGCGAAAGCGAGTGCAGGCTCCGTGCTTCCGGCCACGGGGTGGACGTTGACCGGAGCTTCGGCGGCGGCCAGGAAGGCGCTGCCGCCCCGGGAGAGCTGCAGGTCGCCCTTGGGCGAGTCCAGGTAGATATCTCCGGCCACAACGATGACCACGGCCGCCCCGGACTGTGCCAGCGGAACGGGGGCTGCCCCAGGCGCGAGGTCGATGCGCTGGAGCTGGAATTCCTCGAACGGCGGGCGGAACACTTCCTGGTCCAGGACCGTCCGCTCGGCGGCAAGCCTGGGCACCGCAACAGGCTGGAAATCAACGGTGCGGAGCAGTTCGGGTACATCCACGAACTTGGGGGTAAGACCGCCGCGCAGGACGTTGTCCGAGGACGCCATCACCTCTACGCCGAGGCCGTGCAGGTAGGCATGGACATTTCCGGCCGGCAGGTACACCGCTTCGCCCGGTGCCAGTGAGACGCGGTTCAGCAGCAGGGAAATCAGGACACCTGGATCGCCGGGGTACTTCTCGTTGAGGCTAATGACGGTTTTCAGCTCGGACTCATAAGGGGCAAGGCCGGGCGTTGACAGGAGTGCTGCCACCACCAGCGCCGTATCATCGGCCACGGACTGGCCTCCGGTGATCAGGCGCTCGAAGGCCCTCCGGATGCCCTGGCCCTCATCGGCTGCACCAAGGTCCTCCTGCAGCGCTCCGACCAGGGCCGGAACCCCGGCTTCGCTGGAGCCGCATGCCGAGGCCACGTGCGCCAGGATCTGCCGCGTTTCCGGAGCCGGGCGGAACCCGCACAGCGCCTCAAACGGGGTCAGGGCGAGAATCATCTCGGGTTTGTGGTTGTCGTCCCGGTAATTGCGGTTCGGGGCGCCCGCCGGCACACCTTCCGCGTTTTCGCGGGCAAAACCGGCCCGCGCCTGCTCCAGGCTGGGGTGGACCTGCAGGGAGAGTGGCTGGGCTGCGGCGAGGATCTTGGCAAGGAACGGAAGCCGGGGGCCAAAGCGGGCCACTGATTCCGCTCCGAGGAAATGGCCCGGATCGCGGGAGATCAGGGCATCCAGCGGCGTCGCCGCTCCGTCCCCGGGGATGCGGGCGGTGGACGGTGAATCGGGGTGCGCGCCGATCCACAGTTCGGCTTCCGGGCGGCCGGACTCGGGCCGACCCAGGAGGGCCGCGATGGCCGTCGTCGAACCCCAGGCATAGTCGCGCAGGACGTTCTCAATCTCGTACAAAACCGGTTCCGTTCCCTAGGTCTGCTGGATAATGTGTGCGGCTACAGCGGTGCGCACTGGCCGTTGGTTGCCACGAGCTCGGCGATTGCCTGCTCGTTGCCCTCGAGCTTGAGCTGGGTCAGCATCTCTTCGGTGATCAGCTCGCCATCCGGCGTGGTGGTTACCGGAGTGAAGTCCGACGGCGCGGGCGACTGCTGTGCCCGAACGGCGCCGGCAAGGGGGAAGATGCCGGAGGGCCTGGCTGCCGCGGCCTGGAGACGGCCCGGTACGGTGCCCGTTTCCACCATGGTGTCGTCCTGCACGCCTGCCGCCTGGGGCGAGGACGCGGAGGCCAACAGCTGGTCCACGCGCTCGTGGATCTCGTCGAAGTTCGGAACCGTGGAGAATGAGGCGTCAAAGTCCGGCGGGCCGATGGTGAGCCGTCGGACCTCCTTGCCCTTAGCTTTCATGGCAAGGTCCACGAAGCTCCCCAGCTGCGAGGAGGAAATGTTGGAGTCCACCACCTTGGTGCCGGCGTCCGCGATGTCCTCGAACTTGGCCAGCAGCGTGGCAGGGTCCAGCTGCTTGAGCATGGCCTGCTGCACGCACTGCTGGCGCTGGATGCGCGAATAGTCGTCCACATACTCCCGCGACCTTCCGTACCAGAGTGCCTGGTTGCCGTCGAGGGTTTGTTCACCAGCCGGAATCCAGCCCAGAGGCATGCCGTGGGTCTGGCTGAAATCGTCGAAGTAGCCGCTCATGGGAACCCAGCCGCCGGCTTTGATCCTGATGCCGCCCATCGCGTCGATGAGCCGGGAGAAACCGTCCATGTCCACCAGGACGTAAGCCTGCACCGTGATTCCAAGCGTCCCGGAAACTGCTTCCAGGGTGGCCTGCGCCCCGGGGTCGGCCACCCCGGGGTAGAGGTCGGCGTACTCGTTCGTCACTTCGGTGTTGATGGCGTTGATCAGGCACTCATCACCGCAGTCGTAGCCGTCCGGGTAGATGGCCCGCATGGGGGAGTCCTCGCTGAACTGGGCGTTCTGGAGGTTCCGGGGCACTGAGATGATGGCGGTCTGCCCCGACTCGGCGTCCACGCTGAGGACCGAAAGGCTGTCCGGACGCCTGCCTGTACGGTCCTCGCCTGCATCCCCTCCCATCATCAGGAAGTTGTAGCGGCCTTCCACGGGATCAATGCTGGGGCCGGAGGAGAAGATGCTGCCGATGGCGTTGCGCCCCACGTTGAGCAGGTAGGCAGCATAACCAAGGGACCCGCTGCCCAGGACCATGGCCAGTACCAGGGCTATGCCGACTGCCGGCCGTGCCCGGGGTGCCAGCAGTATGGGGCGGATGAGCCGGAGGGTGTTGAGGAACAGCAATGCCCAGGCCACGGCCAGGGCTGCCAGCAGGACGACCATGACCAGTGAAGCGAAGGGGCTGGTGATGAGGTTGATCAGCAGAGTCCGGTTGAAGAGCAGCAGGAGCACGGCGGCAGCCACTGCCGCCCAGACGCCGAGCGTTACGCGCAAAGCGGCGCGCCCGAGTCTGCGGTCGCCGGCCACGATCTGGGCGCTGCCCGGAACTAGGAGGGTCAGGAGGATCAGGACAAAGGCCCGTTTTGTTCGTACCGGGGAGGAAGCGCTGGCAGGGTAACGGACCGGGTCCGTCATGGACGTGCCGGGGGCGGTCTGCTGCACTTTGCTGCTGGACATACGCGCCGCCTAGCGGCCGCCCCGCAGGGCGCCGTTGCCGTCCGCAAACACCTCGGTGACTTTCTGGCGCAGGTTGGCACCCTTGCGGGCCGCAACCGCGTTGAGGTCTGCTGCAAAATCAAGGAGGTCCGCGCGAAGCGACGCTGCGAGCTCGTCCGTGCCCGCAGCGAGTATCCGCACGGCCAGGAGCCCGGCGTTGCGGGCCCCGGCGATGGACACGGTGGCCACCGGAACGCCGGCGGGCATCTGGACGATCGACAGCAGGGAGTCCATTCCGTCCAGGGTTTTGAGGGGAACGGGGACGCCGATGACCGGGAGCGGGGTGACACTGGCCAGCATGCCCGGCAGGTGGGCTGCGCCGCCGGCCCCGGCGATGATGACCCGCAGCCCGCGCTCATGGGCCGTCTGCCCGTAGCGGATCATTTCGGTGGGCATCCGGTGGGCTGATACGACGTCGGCCTCGAAGGGAATGCCGAACTCCGCCAGCGCATCCGCCGCGGCTTCCATGACGGGCCAGTCCGAGTCTGATCCCATGACCAGTCCAACCAGCGGTGCGGCCTCCGAAGCGGCGGCGGGAGTGGTTTGGTCGCTCATGGCTTCTCCTCGAAAGTGCTTGGCAGTTCTTCTGCCGGTCCCCGGCCGTCGCGGATGATGCTTGCAACCATCGTGGCACGGCGGCGGACGGAATCAACGTCTGCGGTGGACGAACCCACCAGGTTCACGTGGCCGATCTTGCGGCCCGGGCGGACGGACTTGCCGTAGCAGTGCACCTTTGCGGCAGGTTCACTGGCAAGCGCCATCGGGTACGCGGAGAACAGGTCCTGGTTGTCGCCGCCCAGGAAGTTCTTCATGACCACCACGGGGCCCAGGACGTCGGTGGCGCCCAGGGGAAGGTTCAGTACCGCCCTCAGGTGCTGCTCGAACTGGCTTGTCACCGAACCGTCCTGCGTCCAATGCCCAGTGTTGTGGGGTCGCATGGCAAGTTCGTTGATCAGGAACCCTGCGCCCACGCCGGGGGTCTCGAACAGCTCAACGGCCAGCACTCCCGTAACGCCAAGCTCGCCGGCGATCCGGAGGGCAGCGTCCTCTGCGGCAGCAGCGACCTCCACCGGGATATCCAGGGCAGGAGCAATCACTTCATCACAGACACCATCCACCTGGATGGTGTGCACCACCGGCCAGGCGCGGGCTTCGCCGTCTGGCGTCCTGGCAACGAGTGCCGAAAGCTCCCGGGTGAATTCCACCTTGGCCTCGGCGAGGAGGGGGCTCATGGCCTCAAACCACTCGGTAGTGTCAGCGGCTTCTTCCGCCGAGGCGACGATCCTGACGCCCTTGCCGTCGTAGCCGCCGCGCGGCATCTTCAGCACAACCGGCCAGCCTGTCTCCTCGCCGAAGCTGACCAGGGCAGCGACGTCCGGGACGGAGGCCCATGCAGGGTTGGGAAGCTCCAGACGGTCGATGGCAGCGCGCATGACCAGTTTGTCCTGGGCGTTAACGAGTGCATCAGGCCCGGGCTGGACGTTGACGCCGGCGTCCTGCAGTGCGCGGAGGTGGTCCGTCGGGACGTGTTCGTGGTCGAAAGTCATAACGTCCAGGCCTTGGGCAAAGTCCAGGAGCGTCTGCAGGTCCTTGTAGTCGCCCACCGGAGAGGAGGGCACTGCCGATACGGCGGAGACGTCCTCCCCTTCGACGAGGACACGGAGTTCGAAGCCGAGTGCTGTTGCGGCCGGGGCCATCATTCGGGCAAGCTGGCCGCCGCCAACAACGCCTATTACTGGAAAAGTCACGTAGGCCAGCCTACCGAAGACCGTCCGGTATCCCGCGTTTCGGTCCGGCGGGCCGGGAGTATTTCGGCGCCTCGAGTACCCCTGTAAGGCCGTTGGGACGGCCCGCTCACAGGTTTGGGGGCTAAAATAGCCTGTGGCCCAATGGCCCACAGTTCACACAGCCATGGAGGGCCATGTTCACCACACTTGCAGACCGTATCCGGGGGCTCGCCTCGCTGTTTTGGCGCGAAGTGGCCAAGTTCGGAGCCGTGGGCGGTGTGGCCTTCGTGATCGACAACGGACTCACGTACTACCTGATGCACGGCCCGATGACCGACAGTGAGGCCAAGGCGCGGTTTGTCGGCGCCTCCGTGGCCACGGTCTTCTCCTGGATCGCCAACCGGCTCTGGACGTTCCGGCACCGACGGCAGGCCAACGTCCTCCGGGAATTCCTGATGTTCGTCCTCATCAACGGAATAGGCATCGGTATCTCCACGGGCTTCACCGCCCTCGCGAAATACGGGCTGGGCGTCACGGACAAGAACATGCTGTTCCTGGCCGGCGTGGCAGGCATTCTTGTGGCTACCGTGGTCCGCTTCTTCGCTTACCGGTTCCTGGTGTTTAACCAGGAACTGGACCAGGAGCCGGAGTTCTCGCACGACCACGAGCTCATCGAGCTTCACCACCATCACAAGGAGCAGGGCCCGGGGGTGGAGCGCGAAGCGGAGCGTGCACCTTCGAGGGACGGCCGCGCCAAGCCATAGCTGGACAGCTCAAGGCGGACAGGTTGGCCGCAGTGGGTCCCGCTTTCTTAGCTGCCGTGGATCCGCTCCGCTGCGAGCAGCTTGTCAGTCAGTTCCACATCCGGATGCGTCATGACCACCGATCCATCGTGCCGCCACGCGCCCAAAGCATTGGACAGGGCCTCTTCCAGCCCGTTCCCGGCCGGTACATGAAGGCGGACGCCTTCGTCGTGGCGCGCGGCGAAGCCATTGAGCAGGTCCTGGTGGGAGTACGCGCGGCCGTTGCCGGCCACCACCGCGCACCCGGACGGGTCGGGTTCGGCGTGCGCCATGAAGACGTCCCCGTGCGAGCGGACTTCCGCAGCGTAGTCCAGGAAGCCGGCAGCAAGCGTACCCGGCCACCGCATCGCCAGTGCGGGCAGGGCGACGGCGATGACGGCGTCGTAATTCCCCTCAGCTGACTCCGGATCGGCGGTAACCATGTAGTCCGCTGCACCGTCATCAAGCACGGTTTGCATCCCAACCTGCCAGGCAGCCAGCGCCCAGACCATGGATTTCCAGTGGGCGGGCAGTTCCATGCGCAGGCGCATGCCGGGGGCCGCGTCCAACTCGTCCTGAAGCAGGTTGGACGTTTTGGCGACCCAGTTGTCCAGGACCCTGCCGGAGAGCTCCACCCGTTCAGCGTCGGGGCCATACCAGGTGAGCCGGGGAGCCGTTGAATTGCCCGAACGGAGCGTTGACATCAGATCAGATAGCGGGTTGCCCATGGCACCATCCTGCCACCGGCGACGGTGGCAGTCACCGTTGACTCCGGACCGTCGTTTCCGGACAGTCGTTGAGGGAGGGAACAGCAGTACACGCCAGAGTGAGATATATCACAATAGATACTCAGCCTGCTTGCTATTTAGGGTCTTTGCAGGTATTTTTCCCGCCGTTGGGGGCGATCCGAGCGGTGCCCGGTCGCGATTCAGATGTCGCGGTGAGCCACGCCGTGCATCCGTAATAAATTCCCGGGCGTGGCGTACGCGGCCTTCGCCGTCCGGAGTGATTATTATCCGGCGGCGGCTTGACTCACCCAAGTTACACACGTGTAATTAGAGATAACTAAAGGCAACTGCGTAAATGCCGGCACACAACCGAGTGCCGCGTATCCAGGCAGTCGCTGCAAATCAGGAGGGTCGCCGATGGGGCAAGCAGAGCGTATCCAGGAAGACGCCGTCGTAGCCGGTCAGGCAACGGCAAAGTACCGTGCCAGGGGGGTACCGAGCGATTGGTACGTGGACCCCGCCGATCCTGATGCTGCCGACCGGTACAACAAAAACGCGGATGGGCTCCTTGAAGACCAGGCCACTGCCTTCCTCGCCGCCCACGAGGCACTTCTTGACGGTGGCGCGGAGTCGGAGGATGACCTCGACCCGCCCATGGAACTGGCCGCGGGCGGCGCAAGCCAGCCTGTGTGGATAGGGCTTCCCTTCCAGCAGGATTTCGACGACGAAGGCGAACTGGGCTGGCAGACAGACGCCCTGTGCGCCCAGACGGACCCCGAGGCTTTTTTCCCTGAAAAGGGCGGCTCCACGCGGGATGCAAAAAAAGTCTGCGGGGCCTGCAACGTGCGCTCCCAGTGCCTTGAATACGCTCTGGCAAACGATGAACGGTTCGGCATTTGGGGAGGCCTTTCCGAGCGTGAGCGCCGGCGGCTGAGGAAGCGAGCAATCTAATTCACCAGGAAGTTCATGTCACTGCCGTTGTGGTCGCCCACAACGGCAGTGCCTATCTGCCCAGAACACTTGCCGCCCTGGCGTCCCAGACCAGGCCTGCCGACTACGCCATCGGTATTGATGCCGGGTCACTGGATGACTCCAAGGTCCTCCTGGAGCGGGCCCTGGGCGAAGCCAACGTCACCAGCCAGCCGCGCGGCAAGGGCGGTATGGGCGCAGCTGTTTCCGCCGTGCTGGCGGAGCTGGCCCCATGGCGGGGAACCGCGGCACCGGACAGGGCGGAGTGGATCTGGCTGCTGCACGATGATGCAGCACCGGCTCCGCAAGCACTCGCCGAACTGCTCAGCGCCGTTGAACGGGCGCCGTCGGTTACCGTCGCAGGGTGCAAACAGCTGGACTGGCACGCGGAACGCAAGCTCATCGACGTCGGCCTGTCCACCAGCCGGTGGGCAGAACGGCTCACCCTGATCGATGCCGACGAGCTCGACCAGGGGCAGTACGACGGCCGCAGCGACACCTTCGCCGTCAACTCCGCCGGCATGCTTGTCCGCCGTGACATCTGGGAGCAACTGGGCGGCTTCGATCCCGCCTTGCCGGGCAGTGGCGACGACGTCGACTTTTGCTGGCGCAACCGGCTGGCGGGGCACCGCGTCGTCGTGGTGCCTGCAGCGCGCATGTTCCACGTTGCCCACAGGCCACACGCCCTGGGCAACGCGGCGGCCGCCCGGAAAGCCCAGGTCCATCTGCGCCTGAAGCATTCCACGCCATGGATGGTGCCGGTCCATGGAGCCGGGGCGCTCTTGGGCAGCCTCTTCAAACTCGTGCTGAGCATCCTGGTTAAGGATCCTGCGCACGGCCTGTCACAGCTGGTTGCCACCTGCGCGGCTCTCGGAAGGCCGCGCGCAGTGGCTAAGGCGCGCCGCAGTGCCCGCCGGACCCGCCGCATCCGCCGGTCGGTGATCCGTAAGCTCCAAACCCCCAGGCGCGAGGTTTGGAGCCACAGGCGGTCCCTGATGGAAGCGCTCGGCTCGGACAATTCGCCATCGGACGAGCTTGAACAGGATCCTTTGGCGCACCAGCCCACTGGCGACGCATCGGACGACTTCGCGGCTTTGGCCACCACAAAACGTGGATGGGTGGGCAACGGAGCCCTTGCCGTGGTCATTGTTGCGTCCGTGGCGTCGCTCCTGGCCCTGACAGGTCTCTTCCGGGCCGACGGCGTTTCCGGCGGTGCACTCATTCCTGTCGCCGCAAGCCTCGGCGACATCTGGCACCACGCTTCCAGCTGGTGGATCACCCTGGGGGCAGGGCTGCCCGGGCGGGGAGACCCCTTCGGATACGTCCTGTGGATCCTGGGAGTCCTGGGCGGAGGTGACGCCAACCCGGCCATGGCCTGGCTGCTGCTGCTCGCCACCCCGCTGTCCGGACTCACGGCATGGTTCGCCGCCGGGGGGCTGACCGTCCGCCGCCGGCTCCGGCTTGCCGCGGCCCTCCTGTGGGCCGCCGCGCCCGCACTCCAGGTTGCGCTCAACCAGGGCAGGGCTGGAGCACTGATTGCGCACATCATGCTTCCCCTGGTGGCCCTGGCGCTGCTGCGGGCCACCGGCTCCGCAGTGGGACACGGCCGTTTTACGTTGCCTTCCCCTGCCGAAGGCCGTCCCGGCGAGAGGCCCCCCATCAGGCCCGGTATCAACGGCACGCCGTCCTGGACCGCCGCGGCCGCAGCCGGCCTTGCGCTGGCGGTTGTTGTTGCGTCGGCACCCTCACTCCTCGTGCCGGCCGTCGTGGTGGTCGTGCTCTGCGGCTTCCTGCCCGGACGCCGCGGCCGCACGGTCTGGTGGGCCCTGCTTCCCACAGCGGCCCTGTTCATTCCCTTCGGTCTCTCCGTCCTCGACAGGCCCAGGTCATTACTGGCCGACCCCGGCCTGCCGCTTGCCTTTGAAGCGGCTCCGCTGTGGCAGCAGTTGCTGGGACAGCCGTTGCGGTTCGATCCGCAAGGGGGACTCGCAGGACTTCCCGCTTTTGCCGGCGGAAGTGCACCGTGGGCGTTGCTGCTGGCACTCCTGGTCGCTGCACCGGTGCTGGCGCTGGCTGTCGCCGGACTCGCCGTGCCCGGGCACCGCGCCGCCATGGCGAGGGTTTTTTGGGTGTCCGCCGTGCTTGTCCTTGCAGGCGGCTGGCTGGCCGGCCACGTGGCCAGTGGATTGAACGCCCAAAAGCTCGTGACCCCGTTTTCCGGGCCGGCAGTGTCTGCTGCGGCCTTCGCCCTCCTGGCGGCGGGCATCCTGGGAGCGGAACATCTCCTGGCCATGGCGCACAGGGGAGCGGCCACCGGCAGCGCCAAGCGCCGGGCTGCCCTCCAGTCCGCCACCGCCGTGGGAATGGCTATCCTGCTCGCGGGGCCCCTGGCCGGTATGGCTGCCTGGTCAGCCCAGAACCTGCTGCGCCCTGCCACGGCCTCTGCCGCCACAGGGGCCGCCGCGCCGGGCGCCGAGACCGCGGGCACAGCGACCCCCGATGACGACGCCGGCTCGCTCGGCACGCCCCGGCTGGTGGAGCCCGCCAACCCGCGCACCCTGCCTGCCACGGCCATTGACCGCGGTACCGGGCCTGAGCAAACACGCACGCTGCTGATTAGCACCCGGGACAACGGGACGTTTGACGCCTCCCTGATGCGCGGTGCCGGAACCACGCTGGACAGCCTCTCCACGATTGCTTCCGCGCGGAACATCATCGGAAGCCCGGGCGCCGAAACCATCCGCGACGACGACGATGTCACCGCTGCCGTCCGGCGCGTGGTGGCCACAATCGTCGCCGGCCAGGGCGTTGACCCCCGGAACGATCTCGAACAGCTGGGCGTGGGCTTTGTTGTCCTCCGCTCCGCTGATACCGCGGCCCAGCTGACGGCCAGCCGGGTGGACGCAGTACCGGGCCTTGTTGCCGTGGGCCAGACCGATGTGGGCTGGCTCTGGCGGATCACTCCGCTGAACCAGCCGGCGCTGCAGGCTGCAGACATTGCGCACCGCGTGCGGATCGTCGATGGAAGCGGTGCTGCCATCGGGCTGGTTCCCTCCGGCTACAGCGACGTGGATGCCCCCGTTCCGGCCGGTCCTGAGGGCCGCCTTGTGGTGCTGGCCGAACGAGCGGACGCCGGCTGGACCGCCTGGCTTGACGGCCGCAAACTGACTGCAACTACGTCCGGCTGGTCGCAGGCCTTCACGCTTCCCGCATCAGGAGGCCAGCTCACCATCCGCTACGAGAACCCCTGGGCCTTGGGGGCGGCCATTGCACAGATCACGGTGATCGGCCTGACAGTCCTGCTCGCCATACCGATGCCGGCCAGGAGGCCACGGACGGGCATCTCCCGGGATGAGGGCTCCCTGCGTAAGGAACACCAGAATGCATGAGCACACCACGCCGGCGCCGCCGGAGATCAAGTCCTCCGGCGGCGCCGGCAAGCCGCTGGACGACGCAAACACAGTGCGCCCGGACACCGGGGATTCCGGGCAGCGGCCCCAGCGGCAGGGAGGCAAAACCACGTTCGTGGGGCTCGCGTCCGCTGCAATGATCCTCGCCGGCGCAGGGGCGGTCGTGGCAGGGGGATCACTGCTGCCACCGCCGGAATCGAGCCGTGAGGTAGCCGCAGCCGCGGCAGCCGTCCCTGCCGGGGCCAGCCTGGGCGTTTGTCCTGGCCCTGCCCGGCTGCTGGAGGGCACCGAAGCCGGCGTGGACCCCCAGTTCAGCCCGGTATCAGCCACCGCGGCCAGCGCCGTGACGGGCGCGGTCCTCGGCGCGGCGGGAATACTCCCGGCCAGCCGGCTGTCCCAGCTGGACGGGACAACCGCCGTCGAAATCTCCGAAGGGCCCGGCCAGGGCACTTCTGCCGGGGCGCCCCAGGAACTCCTGGCAGGCGTTGTGGCGGCCCGTCCCGTGCAGCAGGTGAGCGTGCTGAGCGCCGACGCACTGGCAAACCAAAAAGCCTCGGCTGCTGCGGCGATGAAGTTTACCGCCACTGACGGGGATCTTCAGGGCACCGCAGCATACAACTGCCACCAGCCCTCGAACGACCAGTGGATCGCGGGGGCAAGCACCACCGTGGGCCGGGCGTCAGTACTGCTGTTAACCAACGCCTCCAGCACCCCCGCCACCGTCAGCCTGGAGCTCTTCGGTGCACAGGGCCAGATCCAGGCACCCGGCAGCAGGGGGCTGCTGGTTGCGCCGGGCAGTTCGCGGGCCGTGGTCCTCGCTGGGCTGGCGCCGGGGGAGGAGCAGCTGAGCGTCCGCGTCCGGAGTGCCGGCGGGCCCGTTGCCGCGGTCATCCAGCAGAGCGTCCTGCGGGGCCTCACGCCCGGAGGCGTTGACTTCATAGCCCCGGGAGCGGCTCCGGCCGTGCGGCAGGTCATGACAGGAGTGGATATCCAGGACCCCGCCGGGCTGTCCCAGCTCACGGGAAAACCGGGGTACGGGGACGCTGGACCGGCACTGCACCTGACAGTTCCGGGTCCATCGGATGCGGTGGTGGAAGTCCGGATTTACGGCCGGGACGGGCAGGTTGCCCTTCCCTCGGGCGGGGTCATCACTGCAAAGGCGGGAGCCGTCACCGAAATCTCCCTCGCGGGTGTCCCGGCCGGGCAGTACACGGTGGCGGCATCCTCGGACGTTTCGTTCGTCGCCGCGACCCGGGTCACCCGCGGGCTCCAGGATGGCCAGCCAACGGATGTTGCCTGGGCCGCGTCCGGAGTGCGGCTGGGGAGCCAGCACGTCGTTCCGGTGCCGCAGGGCGGGATCCGCAGCCTGGTGTTCGGTGCCCTGGATACCAGGGCAACCATCACGTACGCCGCCATTACGTCGGACGGGAAAGTCCGGGCACCGGCCACCGCCGATATCGCAGGCGGAACCACGTCCTCGATCGCTGTTCCGGAGAAGGAGGGTGACGCCGACGTGGTGGGATACGTGGTGTCCGCGTCAGGGGATGCCGCCTACGGTGCCGTCCTGATCCAGCAGGATGGCAGGAGCGACGTCTCAACCCTGGCGTTCCTGGCAGCGGCGGCGGGCCAGGAGACTGTGCCCGTTACCCTGAGCCACTAGGAGCCCTCAGCCGTTGGTTTGACCCCCGGTAAACCCCGGAAGGTCAGTACCTGCGGCGGTAGACCGGGTCCAGGGTTTCCGGAGCCACTCCCAGCATCTCCGCGGTGTGCTCCACCACAACGTCATGGACCAGGTCCTGGAGCTCTTCGGGGCCGGGGCAGCCCTGCTTCACCACGCGCCGGTACACCGTGATCATTGGCCCTTCGCCGTCCGCGGCTGGGGTGTAGGAGCCCATCGGCGCCGACGCGGAGTTGGCCGCCAGCTGTTCGAGGTCGGGAGGGATCTCATCGACGCCGAACCGCACGCCGTCCAGTGTCTTGCCCCAAATGTCGTGCAGCCTCTGTGCGGAGTCCATCACCATGTCATCAAAGCGGTCCGAGCGTGTCCGGTAGCCGGGGTGCGTGGGGAGCATGACCTCCCCACGGAGTCCGCGTCCGTGGCGGTTCCGGCGGCGCATCATGAAGCTCTTGCCGGAGGAGCCGGTACCCGGATTACCGGGGGCATCCGGACCAGCCAACCGGACCGTGAAACCTGATTTCTGGTTCGATGACTGCATACATCGACTCTAAACCCGGGGGAACATTTATGCGATACATTCCCCCGGCGGCCGGGACGCGTCGGGTCGGGCGGGCAATGCAGGGTTTTGGTGCGGACACGGAGTAGTCTGTGATGTCGTGGGAGCTATCCGTCAGTGTTCAAGATCTGCCTGCCGCCAGTCAGCGGTGGCTACCCTGACGTACGTCTACGCAGATTCCACCGCAGTCCTTGGTCCCCTGGCTACCTTCGCGGAGCCGCATTGCTACGACCTGTGCGAGCAGCACGCCGACTCACTGACCGTTCCCCGCGGCTGGGAAGTCCTGCGGCTGGCCATGCCGACAACACCGCAGCAGCCGGGCCCCGATGACCTTCTGGCCCTCGCCAATGCGGTGCGGGACGCAGCGGCCCTGCCGGCCCAGGGCCAGCAGCCGCCGGCGCAGCGCGCGCCCCATTCGGCGCTGGAAGCACCGGCCGGCGCCGAGGGTACACGCAGGGGACACCTGCGCGTCCTGCGTGAACCCTCCTGACATCCTCTGGCGGTAGGCTGGTAACTGCACACCAGTCCGCTACCGGCGCGAGCGCGCCCGCCAGGGAGCACCAAAAATGCCACATGTCAGTCCTGAGCTGCTGTCCGTCCTCCGCTGTCCCGTGACGGGTTCAGCCCTGGTGCAGGAAGGCGAGGAACTGGTGGCGGCCGTTGCCGGGGACTCCGGAGTGAAGCCGCGCTACGCCATCGAGGACGGCATACCGCTCCTCCTGCCGCCCGAGCTGCTGGCAGCGGCCACCGCGGCAGGTTCGGACCAGCACGATTCAGCCCGCGGAACGGGCCAGACCGCATAGCAGCGCTGCCCGCCTGGACGCAGGCGCCGTCGAACTTTACACAGCAGTACCGGAAGGCACAGCACTTTCGGACAGGACGAAGGACTACCCATGACTTTTGATTACAAGGTTGCCGACATCACCCTGGCGGAAGCCGGGCGGCACCAGATCCGCCTTGCCGAACACGAGATGCCGGGCCTGATGTCGCTCCGTGCCGAGTTCGGCCCCACGCAGCCGCTCAAGGGCGCCCGGATCGCCGGATCCCTGCATATGACCGTACAGACCGCTGTGCTGATCGAGACGCTCACGGCGCTTGGTGCCGAGGTCCGGTGGGCCTCCTGCAACATCTTCTCCACGCAGGACGAGGCCGCCGCGGCCGTAGTGGTCGGAAACGGAACCGTCGAGGACCCCCAGGGCGTTCCCGTGTTTGCCTGGAAGGGTGAGACGCTGGAGGAATACTGGTGGACTGCCGAGCAGATCCTCACGTGGCCCGGCGCGGACACTAACCCGGACCTCGGCCCGAACATGATCCTCGACGACGGCGGAGACGCCACCATGCTGGTCCACAAGGGCGCCGAATTCGAAGCACTTGGTGCCGTTCCGGCAGCCGCCGACGACGAGTCCGAGGAAGGCCGCGTCTTCCTCGAGGTGTTGCGCGCCTCGCTGCAGGCCGACCCGCAGAAGTGGACCCGGATCGGATCCCGCCTGCTGGGCGTCACGGAGGAAACCACCACCGGCGTGCATCGCCTCTACCAGCTCGCGGAGCAGGGCAAGCTGCTGTTCCCGGCCATCAATGTCAACGACTCCGTCACCAAGAGCAAGTTCGACAACAAGTACGGCATCCGGCACTCCCTGCCGGACGGCATCAACCGCGCAACGGACGTCCTGATGGGCGGCAAGATCGCCGTCGTCTGCGGCTACGGCGACGTGGGCAAGGGCGCGGCCGAGGCTTTCCGTGGCCAGGGATCCCGCGTCATCGTCACGGAAATCGATCCCATCTGCGCGCTCCAGGCAGCCATGGACGGCTACCAGGTGGCAAAACTGGAATCCGTCCTCAGCGAGGGCCACATCTTCATCACCACCACCGGCAACAAGGACGTCATCCTGGCCGAGCACATGGCCGGGATGCGGGACAAGGCGATCGTTGGGAACATCGGTCACTTCGACAACGAGATCGACATGGCCGGACTGGCCCGCATCCCCGGCATCAAGAAGGTCGAAATCAAGCCGCAGGTGCACGAGTGGGTACTCGACGAGGGAACAGACCGGGAGCGCTCCATCATCGTGCTGTCCGAAGGACGCCTGCTGAACCTCGGAAACGCCACCGGACACCCGTCATTCGTGATGAGCAACTCCTTCGCCAACCAGACCATCGCGCAGATCGAGCTCTTCACCAAGAGCAACCAGCCGGAAGGGGAACGGGAGTACGGGAACCAGGTATACGTGCTGCCCAAGATCCTCGACGAGAAGGTCGCACGGCTGCACCTCGACGCCCTCGGCGTGGAACTTACCGAGCTGTCAAAGGAGCAGGCTGCGTATCTCGACCTCGACGCCGCCGGCCCCTACAAGCCCGAACACTATCGTTACTAAGAAGTAAAGTGCCCGGGCGCCCAGCGCGCCCGGGCCGTTACTTTCTGCGCCTAGGATCAAAACATGGAGCCTGAAGTCCCGTCCCGCCGTCCCGGTCGAATGAAGAAGGTCTTTGTGGTGGCGGCTGTCTGCCTCCTCGCAGCCGTGGGCGGCGTCTTCGCCGCTGTCGCGCCGGACATCGCCCGCGGTGCCATCGAATCCGAGGCCAGCTCTGCCGTGAGGACGTCCCCGGGCATCGCAGCTCCGGTGGTGGCGCCGGTTACCTTCGACGCCGCGCCGGCAGACGGCGCGAAACAGATCAATCCTGCAGCGCCGGTCTCCTTGAAGGTCGCTAACGGGACCATCGAACGCGTAACCCTCACCAGCACCGGCGGCGAGGCCGTGGAGGGCTCCATCGACCCCCAGGGAACCGGCTGGACCGCTGCGGGCCCCTTGAAGTTCAACACTGACTACAGCTACACCTACGTGGTCAAGGACGGCGCGGGACGGGAGAGCAGCACCACCCAGTCCTTCAGTACCGTCTCCAGCTCCCATGAGGCCGACGCCGCCATCTACCCCCTGGAAGGCATGAAAGTTGGCGTGGGCCAGCCGTTGCAGGTCATCTTCAGCGAGCCCGTGGTCAACCGCGAGGCCGTGGAGAAAGCCATCAGCATTACCAGCAGTGCAGGCCAGACGGGCGCCTTCCACTGGCACAGCGACACCATGGTCAGGTACCGGCCGGAGAACTTCTGGGCCGCCAACTCCACTATTGCCATGGACATGAAGCTGTTCGGGGTTGACCTCGGCAATGGGCAAATCGCCAACTTCAACAAGAAGGTGAACATTTCCATCGGGGACAAGAAGGTGGCGGTGGCGGACTCTGCCGCTCATACGTTCACGCTGAGCGTCAATGACCAGGTAGTCAAGACACTCCCGGTCAGCATGGGGGACAAGCGCTTCCCGTCAGCCCGAGGCTACGGGGTGCTGATGGAAAAGAAGCGCTACGACCACTTCCGGGCCTCAAGCATCGGACTCAAGCCGGACGATCCTGCCTACTACGGGGACGTTGACGTGGAATACACCATCCGCCTCACCCTCAGCGGCGCCTACATCCACCAGGCGCTTGAGTCTGCCTATCCGTTCATTGGCAACGCGAATGTCTCGCATGGCTGCATTGGGTTCGCTCCCGACGGCGCTGCCTGGGTCTTCGACAACATGGGCACCGGCGACGTTGTGCAGATCGTGAACACTGAGGGCGACTACGCGGCCCATGATGACGGGTTCGGCGACTGGAACATCCCGTGGAACGAGTACGACAACTAGCTCAGCTTCCGAAAGGAAGCCGCTGCAGCCGCTCGCCGATATCTGTGTTGCGCCGGCGTGATTCCATCAGCCTGGCCAGTTCCCGGCTCCGGCGTTCAGCAACGACGGCGGCAAGGAAGTCGTCCGCGCTGGTTTCGGCCGGCGGGGGAGGGGCCACATGGGCGGACAGTTCCGTGGCGATGGACGCGGCCATTTCTGACCGGGACGCCGGCGCCATCCGTCCTGCCTGCCGGATGAACTGGGAAGCCCTGCGCGCCGTCGGGTCGGGAATCCGTCCAATGTCCGCGGCGGCAGCCCAGGCGCGGAGCCGCGGCGGTACAAACACTGGAACCGGCTGCTCCACGGGCACGCGGGTGCGGACCGCGTAGGTTCCGGCCATAAGGTCTCCGAGCCGCCGCGACCTGTCATTGAACAGCGCAACGGTCAGCGCCAGCCCGCCGAAGGTCAGGTAGATTTCCAGGAATCCGGTCAGCCCGCGGATGACGGCGTGGCGGAAACGGATGGCACCACCGTCGTCCCTGACCACGCGAAGGCCGGTGGCCAGCTTCCCCAGGGAGCGGCCGCGGCTCAGCGTTTCAACTGCTACAGGGACGATGACCAGGCAGAAGACCACGCTGGCCAGCGTCAGGGCACGGGCAGCAGCCTCATCCAGGTCCTCTCCAGCAGCGGCAAGCCCGATCAGGATCGCAATGAGCAGGATGATGTTGAAGGCGACATCCAGGACCAGCCCAAGGGCGCGGGCCGCGAAAGATGCCGGCCGCAGCTCCAGGACCACGGCCTCGCCCGTGATGATCGAACTCACTGTTCTTCCCCGTTCCGCCGCCCTCCCGGTGCGGTCGCTCAAAGTCTAGTGCGGTGGCGCTAGGCTGGTCGCGTGGATATGGACGCCTTTTCCGCAGCCAACGCGGACAAGTGGGCACGGCTGCACGAGCTCGCCGCCAAGGCCAGGCTCTCCGGCCGCGAGGCCGATGAGCTGCTCGCCCTGTACCAGTCCACGTCCGCCCACCTCTCCCTGATCAGGTCAGTTGCCCCCGAGAGCGGGCTTTCCGCCTCGCTGTCCGCCACCCTGGCGCAGGCCCGGACACGCTTCACCGGGGCCAGGTCCAACGTGCCTGCGGACCTGGCACGGTTTTTTGTGGTGGCCCTTCCGGCGGCGTTTTACCGGTTGACCTGGCTCACGCTGGCATGTGGAGCTGCCTTCATCCTCATAGGCGCGGCCTACGCGCTGTGGATCGGCACGTCCCCCGAGGCGCTGCGGGCAGTGGCCACCGAAGCAGCGGCCAGGCAGTACGTCGAGGAAGACTTCATCGACTACTACTCTGAAAACCCCGCGGCGTCTTTTGCCGGTGCCGTGTGGACCAACAACGCCTGGATCAGCGCCCAGGCCGTAGCCCTGGGGATTACGGGCTTCTGGGTACCAATGATCCTGTTCAGCAACGCCCAGGGCGTGGGCATCGCGGCCGGAATCTTCGCCGCCGCGGGCAAAAGCGACGTTTTCTTCAGCTACATCCTGCCGCACGGACTGATGGAACTCACGGCCGTGTTCATCGCCTGCGCGGCCGGCCTTCGGATCTTCTGGGCCATGGTGTCGCCGGGCAGGATGACCCGGGGACGGGCTGTTGCCGAGGAGGGCAGGTCCCTGGTCACTGTTGCCCTGGGCCTTGTCCTTGTGCTGTTTGTTTCGGGCTTGGTTGAAGGATTCGTGACCCCCAGTGCGCTGCCGGTGTGGGCCAAGATCGGGATCGGAGCCGCTGTCCTGGCGGCGTACTGGTTCTATGTGCTGAGGTGGGGCAGGCCGGCCTACCTTGCGGGAGAACGCGGGGATCTTCGGCGCGAGGACGCGGGCTACACCGAAATCGCTGCCTGAATCGTTGTAATTCCGCCGGGGTGGTTCCTCGTCCAGCCCAAGGCCCGGACGGTAGGCTCGACACCAGATAAGTGCGCCGGCTGAGCCCGGCCCGGCGCAGGAACACGACGGAAGTGACGCTGCTGTGAAAGACGAAAAACCGGTCCGCGCCAAGAGCGCCGAGCCGCAGCCGGAACCTCATCTGGACACGTCCGCGGACTCCGACGAGCCCGCGTTTTCCTGGCTGACCCCCGCAGCAAAGGGCTCCAGCACGGCATCGGGGTCCTCCGCTTCGCCCGCTGGTTCCGCCCCGCCTGCTGCTTCCGCCACTGAGGACGGCCCGGCCCCTGCCTCATCCACCGTTGACGGCGAATCCCCACGCCAGGGCGCCGGCGCTCCTTCGGCAGCTGCGCGGAGTTCTGCCGTTGCCATGGGCGCAGGAACCGCCCCGGCCCACCGGGACGGGTCCCTCCAGCCGGAGAGCAGGGCCGACCGAAAGGCCGCTGAAGCTGCCGCTGAGGGCCCGGGGGAGGACAGTTCCCCGGTCTTCAAGGAACCGCTCCCCACCTCCGCGCTGCAGGTCCGCCCGCCGGAGGAAGAGGTGGAACGCCGCAATGCCCAACGGGAGAGCGCCGCCAACGCCAAACCTGTGGCGCCGCGGGTTATGCAGGTCCTGCTCGCCATCTTCTTCCCGCTGGTCTTGCTGATCCTGGCTGTCCGGGCGGTAACCAGCCCGCTGTTCCTGTGGGTGGAGTACAACCGGCCCGGGTTCCCCGGCGACGGGTACGGCTTCAGCACAGATGACCGGATGACGTACGGCTCCTACGCCGTGGATTACCTGAGCAACTGGTCCGGCCCGCGATACCTCGGGGACCTCGTGCACCGCGGCGGCGACAAGCTGTTCAAGGACGGCGAGGTGAGCCACATGGCGGACGTCAAACTCGTGATCCTGTCCACGTTCGGCGCCGGTCTCCTGCTGGTCCTGTTCAGCATTATCGCCATCCTTTACCTCCGGAAGCGAAGCACCGGCGGAGTCCGGAGGGGCCTGTTCGCGGGTTCCATCATCACCTTGGTGACCATCCTGGGCCTGGGCACGCTGGCCGTCCTGGGCTGGCAGCAGTTCTTTACCGAGTTCCACCGCATTTTCTTCGCAGACGGCTCCTGGACGTTCAGCCTGGACGACACCCTCATCCGGTTGTTCCCCGGCCAGTTCTGGATTGATGCCGGCTTGGTGATTGCGGGCCTGGTGCTGCTGGCCGCACTCGTGACCCTGGTCCTCACCTGGCCCACCCGCCGGCGGCGCGGCCTGGCCAAGGACCGGGCGGCGGCACCCGCCGCAGGCACGGAATAAGCCACACAACGCGCCTGGCAGCCGGGGGACTGCACTAGGCGTACAGTTTGGTGATTTCCTCGGCGTAGTCGCGCACGACGGCGGCCCGCTTCAGTTTGAGGGACGGCGTCAAGTGGCCTGACTCCACAGTGAACTGGGCGTCCAGGAGCGAGAAGCTGCGGATGGACTCCGCCTTCGACACGAGCAGGTTGGCGTGGTCCACCGCTTCCTGGACTGCCGCGAGGACGTCCGGATCGCCGACCGCTTCGCCCACTGCCAGGGCCGGCAGGCCCCGTTCGGAGCGCCAGTTGTCCACGCCCTCCGGGTCCAGGGTCACCAGCGCCGAGACGAAGGGCTTGGCGTCGCCCACCACCACGGCATGGCCTACCAGCTGGTGGCCGCGGATCTTTTCCTCGAGCGGGCCCGGCGCCACGTTCTTGCCGCCCGCGGTGACCAGCAGGTCCTTCTTGCGGCCGGTGACGGTGAGGAACCCCTGCGCATCTAGTTCCCCGAGGTCGCCGGTCCGGAAAAATCCGTCTGCGAAGGCCTCTGCATTCGCGGAGGGGTTGTTGTGGTAGCCCTTGAACACACCGATCCCCTTGACCAGGATCTCGCCGTCCTCTGCCACCCGGATGGTGGTGCCCGGGACCGGTATGCCCACTGAGCCCACGCGGGTCCGGGCAGGGGTGTTGGCCGTGCACGGTGCCGTGGTTTCGGTCAGGCCGTAGCCCTCCAGCACGGGTATCCCCGCGCCACGGAAAAAGTGGGCGTCATCGGGGGACAGTGGGCTGGCGCCGGATACGGTGTACCCCACTTGACCGCCCAGGGCCTGCCGCAGCCGGGGATACAGGAGCCGGTCAAAGAGCGCGTGCCGCGCGCGGCAGAGCAGCCCGGGACCATCGCCTTGGCCGCGGTTGCGCCGGTCCTCCTCCCGCGAGTATTCAATGGCAGCGCGTGATGCCGCCCTGAAAAGCCGCGCCTTGCCCGCCAGCGCCGCCTTGTGGCCAGCGGTGGCCCGTACTTTTTCGAAGATCCGCGGCACCACCAGCAGGAACGTGGGCCGGAACGTGCCCAGGTCCTCCAGGAGCTGCGCCGCTCCCGGCGTGTGGCCAAGGGTGGCCCCGGCGGTAAGGCAGACCACCTGCACGGCGCGGGCCAGCACGTGCGCCAGCGGCAGGAACATCAGGGTGCGCGCCTGGTCCTGCAGCAACAGCTCCGGAAGGAACGCCACGATGTTCTTCGCCACCAGGGCGAAATTCCCGTGGGTGATCTCGCAGCCCTTGGGATTGCCCGTGGTGCCTGAGGTGTAAACCAAGGAGGCAATGTCATCCAGCCCGGCCTGGCTGCGGTGCCGCTCAAGCTCCGCGTCCGTGACCCCTGCCCCCGCAGCGGCGAGGCTGGCAAGGTCCGGCGCGTCGCCGTCGTAATCCATCCTCACCACGTTGACGAGCCGGTCCCGAAGCACGTCGGACCCAGCCACCACACCGGACACCAGGGCGGCAAGGCCGCGGTCCCCGGCAAAGACGCGGCGTACCCCCGCGTCCTGGATGATCCACTCCACCTGCCGCGCGGAGGACGTTTCGTAGATGGGAACCGTCACGCCGCCTGCAAACCAGATGGCAAAGTCCACCAGGGTCCACTCATAGGAGGTGGGGGACATGACCGCCACTTTGTCTCCGGGCTCGATGCCGCCAGCTATCAGGCCCTTGGCCAGGGCAGTGACATCATGCAGGAATTTTGCGGCCGTAACGTCCACCCAGCCATTCGGCCCTTTCCGCCGGTAGAGGGCGTGGGCCGGGTTGGCGGCATGCTGCTCCAGCAGCAGGTCAGTGACGTTGCTGGCGGCGTCAAGCTCAACCAGCAGCTCCGTGCTCGCTTCTCTCACAGCAGGTCTCCGTTCCGCTGCCACGCCGCGGCAGCGGCTCCGTTGGGGGTCTGATGCCATCCTGCCCTAGATCCAGGACGGCATCCACATCCGGACTTTCCAGGCGTCGTAGGGAATCGTTTCGGCCGCCCAGACAGGGTAGAAGAAGGCGGACAGCAGGATGACGGCAGCAACGAACAGTGCCACCAGGTAGAGCCCCGACCTGCGGCGCCAGGGCGGGTCGGAAGCCCTGCCCAGGACGAGGCCCAGGCAATATACGAGCGCCAGGATGAGGAAAGGCTCGAAGGACACCGCGTAGAAGTAGAACATGGTCCGCTCGGGGTACAGGAACCACGGCAGGTAGCCTGCGCCCACGCCGGCCAGAATGGCGCCGGCGCGCCAGTCCCGCCGGCCGGCCCACCAGAACAACAGGACCACCAGGGAAATGACGGCGCCCCACCAGATCAGCGGATTTCCCACGGACAGGATCGCGGAGGTGCATTTTTCTACTGCGCAGCCAGGGCTGCCCTGCGGCGGCGTTTCGTAGAAGAACGACGTCGGCCTGCCGAGTACCAGCCAGCTCCAGGCGCTGGCCTCGTACGGGTGGTCCGATCCAAGGCCCTGGTGGAAGGTGTAGGCCTCCCGGTGGTAGTGGGCCAGTGAGCGGACAGCGTCCGGCAGCCAGCCCCACTGGGCCGAAGGGTTGCTTTCCGCCCAGCTGCGGAAGTACGCGTTCCCGGACCGGAACCACCCTGTCCAGGAAATCGCGTACACGACTGCTGCCACCGGCACCATGCTGAGGAACGCGGGGACTCCGTCCTTGATGACGCCGCCGCTGATCCAGCCGCGGATGCCCGCAACCCGCCGGGCGTTGAGGTCCCACAGAACCGTGAGGAGCCCGAAGCCGGCTAGGAAGAAGAGCCCCGACCATTTGGTTCCGACGGCGAGCCCCAGGCACACCCCCGCTGCCACGCGCCACCACCGGATGCCCAGCCAGGGACCGGACAGCAGCTGGACCGCCGTCGGACGCCCTCCGTTGTCCGCGGCGGCCCGTGCCAGCCGCAGCGCCAGCCGCCGCCGGCCGCTGTCCCGGTCCAGCAGCAGGGCCCCGAACGCGGCCAGCACCCAGAACATCAGGAAGATATCCAGCAGCGACGTTCGGGACATGACCAGGTGGTGGCCGTCCACGGCCAGGAGGAGTCCGGCCGCCCCCGCCAGGGGCAGCGACCGGAAAAGCTTCAGGGCGATCAGGGACAGGAGCAGGATGGACAGCGTCCCGGTCAGTGCTGCCGCGAACCGCCAGCCAAAAGGGTTCTCCGGGCCGAAGAGTCCCATGCCGGCGGCAATCATCCACTTGCCCACGGGCGGATGGACCACATACTCGGGGGAGTCCAGCAGCACCCCGGGGTTTCCGGCGTTGAATGCGTCATTGGCTTTGTCCGGCCAGCCGCGTTCATAGCCGCTGACCAGATAGGAGTAGGCATCCTTGACGTAATACGTTTCGTCGAAGACCAGCTTGGGCGGCGCCTCAAGCCGGACAAACCTGAGGATCCCGCCGGTGACGGCGGTCAGGACGGGGACCAGAAGGAACCACAGCCGCAGCGACGGCGGGTAGTCGCGCCATCCGCGGGCGTTGCCCAGCAGCCGTGCCAGCAGGGCTTCGAGCGTGAAGGCCTCGGCGGGGCGGCTGACCCAGGGCCGCAGGGGGGAAGTGCCGGTGCCGACTGCTGTCTCCCCGGTTTCATCGCCGGCTGCCGCGGGGGCGGCCTGTCCGGCCCCGCCCGGCCGCGTCGAGGTCTGCGTCACCAGCCCATGCTACCGTTTGCGGCCGGCGGTCCCGGGCAGCAGTAGGCTGGTGGCGTGGACCCTAACCCCAGCACCCTTCCTGATTCCGGCCCGGCACCTGCGGGGCGCATCGTGCTTGCCGCCACCCCGATCGGAAACACCGGTGACGCTTCCGCGCGGCTGGTGGAACTGCTGGGAACCGCAGACATCGTGGCTGCCGAGGACACCCGCCGCCTGCACCGCCTGGTCCAGAGCCTGGGCGTCACCGTGGCCGGGCGGGTTATCAGTTACCACGAGCACAATGAGGCCACCAAGACGGCCGAACTGCTGGCACAGGTGCAGGCAGGAAGCACCCTGGTGATGGTCACCGACGCCGGGATGCCCTCAGTCTCGGATCCTGGTTTCCGTCTGGTTGAAGGGGCGGTCGCGGCCGGCCTCACCGTAACGGCGGTCCCGGGGCCGTCAGCGGTACTCACTGCGCTCGCATTGTCCGGCCTGCCCACTGACCGTTTCTGCTTTGAAGGGTTCCTTCCGCGGAAGGCCGGTGAGCGGGCGTCACGGCTGGCCGAGCTTGCCGGGGAGCGCAGGACCATGGTGTTCTTCGAGGCGCCGCACCGGCTGGAGGTGATGCTCCGGGCACTGCGCGAACGGTTCGGCCCGGACCGTCCCGTTGCAGTTTGCCGTGAGCTGACCAAGACGTATGAAGAGGTCATCCGCGGCACCCTCAGCGAACTTCTGGTGTGGGCGGAAAGCACGGACATCAGGGGCGAGATCGCTGTTGTCCTCGGCGGGGCGCCGGAAAAGGCGCCCGGGACGCCGGAGGACCATGTGGCAGCGGTGAACGAACTCGTGGCCCAGGGCATCCGGCTCAAGGAGGCAGTGGCAGCGGTGGCCGAGGACGTCCGGGTGAGTAAGCGGGAGCTCTACTCCGCGGTCCTGGCGGCCCGCTGACGTTCCAGGGCTACGTGCCGGACAGCTGTGCAGCTGCACAGCAACGCCATGATGCGGCAGTGCGCAACGGCGTAGACCTGCCGGAAGCCGCCGCAGTAGTCTGGCAGTAATCCAGCCTGTATGGGCCCGGTCACTCCGGCCGCCGCCAAGGGGCTGCACCAACCCTACTGACGAGGGAGTCATCGTGACTGTCACTGCACAGCCGGCCGTTTCCGCAGACCGCGAAAGCGCCCTTCTGGCCTCTGTCCCCACTGGCCTGCTCATCAACGGCGAATGGCGGGACGCCATCTCCGGGAAGACCTTCGACGTCGAGGATCCCGCCACCGGTAAGGTCCTGCTCAGCATCGCCGACGCCGGTGCCGAGGACGGGAAGGCCGCGCTGGACGCTGCCGCCGCGGCGCAGGAGTCCTGGGCGAAGGTCCCGCCTCGCGAACGGGGCGAGATCCTGCGCAGGGCGTTTGAGCTCGTGACCGAGCGGGCCGAGGACTTCGCGCTGCTGATGACGATGGAGATGGGCAAGCCGCTGGCCGAGGCCCGGGGTGAGGTCACCTATGGTGCCGAGTTCCTGCGCTGGTTCTCAGAGGAAGCCGTCCGCGCGTTCGGCCGCTACTCGGTGTCCCCGGATGGCAAGTCCCGGCTGCTGGTGACCAAGAAGCCGGTGGGCCCGTGCCTGCTGATCACGCCGTGGAACTTCCCGCTGGCCATGGCCACCCGCAAGATCGCCCCGGCCGTCGCCGCAGGCTGCACCATGGTCCTGAAGTCCGCGAACCTGACCCCGCTGACCTCCCAGCTGTTCGCCGCCGTCATGATGGAAGCCGGCCTGCCCGCCGGTGTCCTGAACGTCATCCCCACCTCCACCGCCGGCGCCACCACCGGGCCGCTGATCAAAGACTCCCGGCTGCGGAAGCTCTCCTTCACCGGCTCCACCGAGGTAGGCCGCCGGCTGCTCTCGGACGCCTCGGAGACGGTCCTGCGCACCTCCATGGAGCTCGGCGGGAACGCCCCGTTCCTGGTCTTCGAGGACGCCGACCTGGACGCCGCCGTCGCCGGGGCCATGCTCGCCAAGCTGCGGAACATGGGCGAGGCCTGCACCGCGGCGAACCGGTTCATCGTCCACGAGTCCGTCGCGGCCGAGTTCGCGGAGAAGTTCGCCGCGAAGATGAAGGACATGACCACCGCCCGCGGCACCGAGCCCGAATCCAAAGTCGGCCCGCTGATCGATGCCAAGAGCCGGGACAAGGTCCACGAGCTGGTCTCCGACGCCCTCGCCTCCGGCGCCACGGCGGTCCTGGGCGGCGGGCCGGTGGACGGGCCGGGCTACTTCTACCAGCCCACCATCCTCTCCGGCGTCACCGAAGGCACCCGCATCCTGTCCGAGGAAATCTTCGGCCCCGTGGCCCCGATCATCACCTTCAGCACCGAAGACGACGCCGTGCGCCTGGCCAACAACACCGAATACGGGCTCGTGGCCTACGTCTTCACCAAGGACCTCAACCGCGGGATCCGGATGGGCGAGAAACTCGAGACCGGCATGCTCGGCCTGAACGCCGGGGTCATCTCCAACGCCGCAGCACCCTTCGGCGGCGTCAAGCAGTCCGGCCTCGGACGCGAAGGCGGCCTCGAAGGCATCGAGGAATACCTCTACACCCAGTACATCGGCATCGCCGACCCCTACGCCGGATAACACCGGCAGCGGCAATCAGCTGCCGCTCTGCCGCCGGAGGCCGTCGCGTGCTCCCCGCCTGGAAAGACCAAGGCGGGAGCGCGCGGCGGCTTTCGCCGTCCTGCGCAGGATCCGGCCCGTGGCCAGGAACGGTGCAGCAAGCAGCCTGCCCAGCCGTCCCATGACCGACGGCGGAAGCCAGGCGGCCTGAAGCCGGCGCGCCAACCCCGCGTTGGCATGCAGCGACGATTCCACCGCCGTAACCTGCGCTGCCACGGTCCCTCCGGCGCCGCGCGCGGAACCGGACTGTCCGCCGTCGGCCGCCCCTTCGGTGAGGGCACCGGACGGAGGGCCATAGCTGTGGCGTTCGAAGCCGGCCGTGAGCGCCGCGACGGCCTGGTGCGCCGCCTGGTCCAGGCCGCCGGCATCGCCCAGCAGCCCGCCACGCAGCCGGGCTGAGTAAGCGCGCGGCGTTTCACTCGATCCGGGGGCAAGGCCATAATCGGTGCCGAGGTCCAGCAGCTCACGCCAGCCCAGGGGCAGCGCGCTGCCAGGGTCCCGCGGCCGCAGCCGCTGGGCCCTGATGCCCGCACGGATGAGCCGGGGCGTGGCCAGCAAAAGCGCTATCCCCAGGACTCCTGCCGTCCCCAGCAGCCACGGCAGGAGTTGCACACCCGAATCGGCACTTCCGCCGCCGCCGGGGGCAGGGGCCGCGCTGGCGCTCGGCGCAGGGGTGGGAGCCGGGGTGGCATCGGGCAGCAGGTCTTCATTGTTGTCCAGCACGTCGGGAGCGGCGGAGGTGGATGACTCCGTGGCGTAGTCGGGAACCACGCCACGGGAGGGTGTGGGTTCGAACGGCACCCAGCCCAGGCCCTGGAAGTAGAGTTCCGGCCAAGCGTGGGCATCGCGTGCGTCCACCTCATATTCCGGCAGTGCTCCCTGGCTGGCCACCGACACCGTGGCACCGGTGAGCCTGCCGGGTGCATAGCCCACCGCGATGCGGCTGGGGATCCCTTCGAGCCGCGCCATCACGGCCATCGCGGACGCGTAGTGGATGCAGTATCCGCTCTTTTGTTCCAGGAAGTCGGCCAGGACCGAAAGGCCATTGCCGTCATAGCCTCCCTGCACCGGAGACTGCAGGGAATAGGTGAACTCCGCCGACCGGAGGTACTTCTGGATGGCCATCGCCTTTGCGTAGGGTGTGCCCGTCCCCGCAATGGTATCGGCGGTGCTGCGGACAATGTCCGGAACGTTGCCGGGAATCCTGGTGAAGTCCTCCGGGATGCCCTGGACGGCGGCCGAAGACTGTGCCAGGAGCCCTGCCGTCAGCCTGGGGGCGGTGGACGTGACCAGGTACTCCTGCCGCCGCGACGTGGTGGTGTCCGAACCTTTGATGCTCAGGGTTGCCGGATCCCAGGTCCACCGCCCGCTGAGTCCGCGGACCGATTCCGGGGCATAGGGAGCAGGAAGGTAGGGGCTGCTGAAACTGCCGGCGTCGATGGCGGTGACCAGCCGTTGCTGTTCGTCCGCCAGGACCGTGTAGCCGGGATCAATGCGGCCGCCCAGGGGCAGCCGGGAAGCGTCACGGTCGTCCGGGCCCCAGGAGTCGCCGTCGAAGTGGTCCACGGTGACCGAGCGCAGGTACAGCGGGGTGGACGCATTCGTGGCGTAGGTGATCCGCCCGCTGCCGTCCGGTGTCCGCAGGCTGTTGCCCAGCGTGATCATCGGGTTCAGGCCAGTGGACGTGCCCCACGGGTTGAGCCGCGAACCTTGCGGAAATGTTCCTTGGTCAAAGCCGGGAATTGCCATGGGCACCACCAGGGTGGCGGCGAGGGCGACAGATCCCGTGAGCACGGCGCGCTTGAGCTGGCCCGGACTCCTGGCGGAATCTGTCTGGAGCCGGACGCCGGGGGCGAAATACTGGCTGCAGGCGAGGATCGCCAGGTATCCCGCCACGCTGAAGGCGAATCCCCAGAATCCCACGCTTTGCGGTTTGATCATGGCCGGCACCACCAGGACGGCCAGCAGCCCCGCCCCGGCCGCAGCGGGTATGCCGAGCGGCACCGCCAGGGCGTCCACCAGGATGACTGCCAGGCCCAGGACAGCGCAGATGACCATGACGATACCCACGTTGGGTGCCACGGGCGCCGTCTCGGAAAGTACGGTTTCGCTGGCCCTTCGGATGAGGCGGTCAAGCTCCACCAGGGTTCCGCCGGTGGGAATGAATCCGGCAACGCTGGAGCCGCGGAAGAATGTCAGGGTCAGGATGGCGGCCAGTGAGATGAATCCCCCGGCCGTCACCAGCAGGGGCTGGGCCCGCACGGAGCGAAGGGCAGCCAGCGTCAGGCTGACCACCAGCACGGTGGTCAGGGCAGGCCAGTACCAGCCCCAGCCGCGGAGCACCCCGTTCAGTGAAAGGGCGGCGCCGGAGACAGCCAGGGCGATGGCGCAGGCCATGGCCCAGGGGTACGCGCCAACCCGGCGCCGGGCGGTGGTTTTCTCTTCCCGGCTGCCGGACTGCCGGCTGGCTCCCGGACTGCGTGTTGGTGCCGCGGTCACCGCGCGGCCCCGGTTCCGCGGCGGACCTCCGCTGAGGGAGCGGGCACTGCCACGTCCTGGTCAAACTGGCTCCAGGCAGACGCCACGGGCACAGCGGGCGCAACGGCCACCGCACGCCAGCCTCCCTGCCGGAGCACTTCCAGGGCCTCCCCAGCCTCGCCGGGTTTTTCCGTCACGATGACGGCGAAAGCATTGGTGGCGTAGCCGGCGGCCGGGGCAAGGGCGAGGGCTTCCATCCGCGAGAGTGTTCCGAGGACCGCGATCACCGGCCCCCTCATCCTGTGTGCGGAAAGTTTGTCCATGAGCAGGTCATCAAACGCCTCAGGTCCAGCGTCGGGGGCACCGGGGTCGCTGGCTGCGCTGACCCTGCCCGCCCACGTGCGAAGCACATTGTCGCGGTGTGCGTGGCGGGGCCCGGTCAGCTGGATGGCGGCAAGGCTTTCGGCGATGGACTGGAGACCGGCTGCGCCGCTGTATTCCTCGGCCTCCGGCTCCGGAGCGGACGGGGAGTGCAGGAAAGCGGGTCCGCCCCCGGTGTCCAGCAGCCGAAGCGCATAGTTCCGTTCCGCCAGGTGTGCGCTGATCGACATGACCGCCACGACCGACCATTCGAAGGTTCCGCTGCTCGCCATGGGGTGCCCGTCCGGGCCCGCCAAGCCGTCCGGCCGGCTGCCGGAACCTCCGGAATATGCAGCGTACCTGTGGTCCATGATGACCGTGGCCTCCGGCGTGGTGACGGATTCCTCCTGGCGCACCATGAGGTTTCCGTGGCGTGCCGTGGCCGCCCAGTGCACCCGCCGCATCGGGTCGCCGTGGCGGTACTCACGGGTCATCACATCGTCGTCGCTGGGATTGGCGCGGATCCTGGTTGCCGTCACGCCGTCGTTGCCCCGCGCGCCGGCAAGTCCAGTGAGGGGAAGGACGACGGCGGCAGGCGTCACGGTGAGGATGTCGCCGTCGTCTATCGCCTGCCGGTGCAGTGACAAACCGAAAGGATCCGTGAATTCTGCGGTTACCGGGCCAATGAGGAACTGGCCCCGCTGGGCAGAACGGAGATGGTATTCATAGCGGCTGGTACCCCCGGTGGCTGCCCGGGAAGGGAACCGGAAAGCCGGCGACTCGCCAAAGCGGGCAGGCAGCTGCTCCTCCATGGTGGCGCTGCCGCTGCCGCTGCCCGTCCGTGCCACTGCGAGGCGCACGGCGGTGGGGGCGGACGTTTCCACGGGAGACGGAGTGAACTCGCGGTACACCCGGAACCGGGGCTTGACCAGCCGGATCCCGGCGAGGGAAACCAGGGGGAGGACAACCAGCAGTACGGCCAGGGTCAGAAGGTCCCTGCGGCCCATAACGTATGCGGCGCCCAACGCGACACCGCCGGCGGCGATCATGCCCCACCCCCGTTGGGTGAAGAGGTGCCGCGGCACCCTGTCCAGCAGCGCCATGGGCACCGCCTACTGGTTCCTGCTCAGCCCGGTGACCGGAGCGGCCGTCCTGCCGGCAGGTGCCGTATTCCTGGCCCCGGTTCCGGCGGCCTCGGAAGCCACGGGCAGGCGGGACAGGATGCCCCCCAGGACGCTGTGCGGGGTTTCCCCCGACCCTGCAGCCTTGCGGTCCAGGATGATCCGGTGCGCCAGGACGGCTTCGGCAACATGAACGACGTCGTCCGGCAGGACGAAGTCCCGGGCATCAAGGGCTGCGGTGGCTTTCGCGGCCCGCAGCAGCTGCAGCATGGACCGGGGGCTGGCACCGAGCCGGAGCAGCGGACTTTCCCTGGTGGCCCTGCCCAGCGATACGGTGTACTCCTTGACGGCCTGGGACACGTACACCTGCTGGACAGTGGTGATCATGGCAGCCACCTCCGCCGAGGTGACCACGGCGGAGACCTTGGCCAGGGGCGAGGTGGCCTGATGCGTTTCGAGCATCTCGATCTCGGCGTCCTTGTCCGGGTAGCCCATGGAGATCCGGGCCATGAACCGGTCCCGCTGGGCCTCGGGCAGCGGGTACGTCCCTTCCATTTCGATTGGATTCTGGGTGGCGACCACCATGAACGGCTCATCGAGCCGGTATGAGGTGCCGTCAACAGTGACCTGGTGCTCTTCCATGCATTCGAGCAACGCAGACTGGGTCTTGGCGGAGGCCCGGTTGATTTCATCGCCAATGACAATGTTGGCAAAGACCGCCCCGGGCCTGAACTCGAACAGCCGGGAGGACTGGTTGTAGATGGACACGCCAGTCACGTCAGACGGCAGCAGGTCCGGGGTGAACTGGATCCGGTTGACAGTGCAGTCGATGGTGCGGGCCAGGGTCTTTGCCAGCAGTGTTTTTCCCACTCCGGGCACGTCTTCGAGCAGCAGGTGCCCCTGGGCCAGCAGGACGGTCAGCGCCAGCCTGGCGGCGTCGGATTTCCCATCGATGACGGTATTGACAGACGAAAGGATGCGCTGCGTTGCCGCATGGAAGCCGGCTGCGTCCATGGCCGCCGGGCGGTGCCCGTTGAGGTGGCTGACGGGATCAGCGAGTCCCGCCAGAGGGCGGTTCGCAGCGCTCACATCGTTGGCAGTGCGTCGGTGGGATTCCATCGGCAACCTTTCAGCCCGGGGTGTCACCTGGACGGGACAACAAGCCTGCCGTCGCCCGTCGGTGGGCGTTCGCATGTGTTCGTACCAGACTACTAACACAACTGCCGCAGCTGACAGAGAGTTCCGACAAAAATAGGGAGGGGCCGCAGCTAGGCTGGATGGATGTGCACGTCGCTTCCTCCTGCTGCTTACCAGGACCCCGCCACCGAAGACGCGCCGGAGCCGCCCAGTTCCCGGCAGAAAGCCTTCCCTCCGGCTCCTGAGCCCCTGCCGGTGCCGGTGATGGACAACCACACCCATCTGGACTTCCCGGATGGCAAGGCTCCCGTCGGAATATCGGCAGCGCTTGATGCCGCCGCAGCCGTGGGCGTCCAGGGTGCGGTCCAGGTGGGCTGCGATCTTGAATCATCGCGGTTCACGGTCCAGGCGGTGGACCTGGACCGGCGGTTATTGGGGGCTGTTGCGCTGCACCCCAATGATGCTCCCCGCTACGCCGCCCGCGGCCAGCTGGAGGAGGCGCTCGCGGAAATTGAACAGCTCGCCGCCCATCCGCGGATCAGGGCCATCGGAGAGACCGGCCTGGACTTCTACCGCACCGAGGGGGACGGCCTGGCGCACCAGCGCCATTCCTTCCGCAGGCACATCGACATCGCCAAAAGGCTGGACCTGACGCTCCAGATCCACGACAGGGACGCACACGACGACGTCGTCCAGGTGCTCCGCGAAGAAGGCGCGCCCGAACGGGTGGTCTTCCACTGCTTCTCCGGTGACGAGGAACTGGCAAAGACCTGCAACCAGGAGGGCTGGTGGATGTCTTTTGCCGGAACCCTGACCTTCCGTAATGCCAGCAACCTGCGCGCTGCGCTCGCGGTGGCGGACCCTGGGCTGGTCCTGGTGGAAACCGATGCGCCGTTCCTTACCCCGCATCCGCACCGGGGCCGGCCCAACGCCAGCTACATGGTCCCTTACACGGTCCGGGCGATGGCCGAATTGACAGGGGCGGACCTGGCCACGCTCTGTGCAGGAATTGCCGCGAATACCGTGCAGGCATACGGAAGCTGGGACTAGCAAGCCGTTTTGCGGACGTTATAATTTAGATACCCGGTATGCATATTTCTTGGTCCCTTTATAACGCTACGGTTACAGTGGACATTTATTAGCCGGGGTCGGGGAAGGCCAACGGGTAATTACACTTCTTTCTGCAGCAGGATTGCTGGGCGCTGTCCCGGCTTGCCCGTTGCGCGGAGTGGGCGGCGCAACGGTGCCCGGACTGCCATTGCTGGCGGTGCCGGGCCTTTTACTGCGCGATTCCCCGTGCCCGGACAGACCTAAAGTTACGGGCAAACGTGAGCAAGTTTTTCACATCGGACGGCAAGTTCAGTTTCGTCAAGGTTGGTGCCCAGCTTCTGGTGCTGTGTGCGCTCGTCGTGGGCCTCGTAGCCTTCGTGGGCAATAACAAAACCATCACACTCAACGTTGATGGAAAGGTCTCGTCCGTGCAGACGTTCGGCGGAACCGTGGGGCAGGTGGTCAAGAGCGCCAACCTGGAGCTGAACCCTGCAGACCGTGTGTCTCCGTCGGTTGATGCCTCGGTGCAGGACGGCACCGTTATCAACGTCAACAAGGCCAAGGAAGTCAAGGTCAGCCTTGACGGTTCCGAGAAGACGGTCAACACCACCGCGCAGGACGTTGCCGGCCTGGTCACCGAACTCGGCGTTGCCAGCGCGTCCTCGGTGTCCGTGCCCAAGGATGCCCAGCTGTCCATCGCCGGATCCTACGTCGCCATCTCCACCCCCAAGACCGTCAGCCTCGTTGCGGACGGCAAGGTGGATACCGCCACCACAACGGCCGCCACGGTGGGCAAGGTGCTCGAAGATGCCGGCTTGGTTCTGGGAGCCAACGACCGCTCCTCGCAGCCCGTCAACGCCCACGTGGTAAACAACATGGTCATCAAGGTCTCACGCGTTGACACCGGCCAGACCACAGTCAGCACCGAGGACGTTCCGTTCGAGACCGTAACGAGTGAGAGCAGCGAACTGCTCAAGGGTGAGAAGGAAGTTACCCAGAAGGGCGCCGCAGGCAAGCTGGAGAAGACCTTCAAGCTGGTGCTGGTGGACGGCCGTGAAGCCTCGCGCAGCCTTGTGTCGGAGACGGTTACAGTGCAGCCCGTGGCCGAGAAAGTCTCCGTGGGAACCAAGCCGAAGCCCGTTGCCCAGGCTGCCCCCGCAGCAAGTGCCGCACTCCCCGCAGGTACAGGCACCAACACCGGTGCTGCCGCTCCGGCCATGATGAACGAAGCCATGTGGGACAAGATCGCCCAGTGCGAGTCCACCGGAAACTGGAGCATCAACACCGGCAACGGCTACTACGGCGGCCTCCAGTTCGACATCCGGACCTGGATCGGCGCCGGCGGCGGGGCCTACGCTCCCAACGCCAGCCTTGCCACGAAGGCCCAGCAGATCGACATTGCCAACCGGGTCTACGCACAGCGCGGCCTTCAGCCGTGGGGTTGCGGCTGGGCTGCCACCAGCTGACCATAGCGATTGCGTGCCCGTCAGGGCGCTGCGGCCGGGTACGGACTTCCGTGCCCGGCCGCAGCCTTTAACGGGTCCGTCTGTCCCGGCCTTCCAAATCACCTGGGTTGCTGGCCGTTTACCGACCGATTTTCCCACCTGCCGCTCCCTGGTCCGTCCCCGGCCTTTCCCAGGTTTTTACTCGTTTCGCACTCGTTTTCGCCTGTGGGGCGCCGTGCGCGGCGCGGGATAGGATACCTAGGTGACTGAACCAATCCCCGCGCCCGCACCGCTGTTTGGTGCATCCGACATTCGCCGGCTCGCGGAGGAGATCGGGATCCGCCCCACCAAGACCCTCGGCCAGAACTTTGTGATTGACGGAAACACCATCCGCCGGATCGTGGCCGCCGCAAGTGTTGGACCGGACGAGACGGTGCTGGAGGTGGGCCCGGGGCTGGGATCCCTGACCCTCGGACTGCTCGATGCCGCCGCGTCCGTGGTGGCAGTGGAAATAGACCCCGTGCTGGCCGCCAAACTCCCGGCAACGGTCAAGGAGTGGAGGCCATCGGCTGCAGCCCGCTTCCACCTGGTACACGCCGATGCCATGAAAGTCACGGAGCTCCCGGTGCAGCCCACCGCCCTGGTGGCCAACCTGCCCTACAACGTGGCGGTCCCGGTGGTGCTGCACCTGCTGCAGCATTTCCCCAGCCTGCAGCACGGGCTGGTGATGGTCCAGGATGAGGTGGCTGACCGGCTGGCCGCAGGCCCCGGATCCAAAACCTACGGCGTGCCGTCCGTCAAAGCCGCCTGGTACAGCAAGATGCGCAAGGCCGGAGTCATCGGAATGAATGTTTTCTGGCCTGCGCCGAAAATCCACTCCGGGCTGGTGGCCTTTACGCGCCGCGAGCCTCCCGCAACCACGGCCACCCGGGAACAGGTCTTCGCCGTGGTGGACGCCGCCTTCGCCCAGCGCCGCAAAACCCTCAGGGCGGCCCTCGCCGGGTGGGCGGGAGGGGCGCCGGAAGCGGAACGCTGCCTGGTTGCTGCCGGCGTCGACCCCACGGCCAGGGGCGAGGTCATAGACATCCAGGCCTTCGCCAGGATCGCAGAAGCCAAGCAGGCGCCGGCATGAACGCCCTGCCAGGCCGGTTTGCCGCCAGGACAGTCCGGGTCAAAGCCCCCGGCAAAGTCAACGTCTCCCTCGAGGTAGGACCGCTCCGCCCCGATGGCTACCACTCGGTCGCGAGTGTCTACCTCGCCGTATCCCTCTACGAGGAAGTTGCGGCCACCAGCACCGAATCGCCGGGGATCACCCTCAGCCTCAGCCGGGCGAGCACCGTTGACCTGGACGCCGCCGACATTCCCCTGGACGGGAACAACCTGGCCTACAAGGCCGCAGCCATCATGGCCGACGTCTCCGAACGCCCCACCGGGGTCCACCTGGAGATCACCAAGCGGGTCCCCGTGGCCGGCGGCATGGGCGGCGGATCGGCTGATGCTGCCGCAACCCTCCTGGCATGCGACGCCCTGTGGAACAGCGGGCTTTCCCGCGAGGAACTTGCACACCTGGCCGCGGAACTGGGCGCCGACGTCCCCTTTTCCCTCCTGGGCGGCACGGCCGTCGGCCTGGGCGTGGGCGATGAGCTCTCCCCGGCGCTGGCGAAGGCCCAGACCCACTGGGTTCTCGTCACGGCGGACTACGGCCTTCCCACCCCCGAGGTGTACCGGACCCTGGACCGCATCAGGGACGCCGGCGGCATCCAGGCCGCCGAACCCACCGGAGTCGACCCCAAGATCCTCACCGCCCTCCGTGGCGGAGACGCCGAAGCGCTGGGCCGGGTCCTGGTCAACGACCTCCAGCGGGCATCCATTGAACTGGCACCGGCCCTGCGCGATACGCTGGGTATCGGGGAGTCGCACGGAGCCATTGCGGGCATCGTCTCCGGGTCCGGGCCCACTGTGGCCCTGCTGGCCGACGACCCGGTGGCGGCGGAAGGCCTGGCCGCCGACCTGCGGCATTACGGCCTCACGGCCCTCGCCGTCCACGGCCCGGTACCGGGCGCGCGCATCATCTCCGACACGCACCTCTAAGTCTTCAAATCCTCCCTCAGCGGCAGAAAGCAGTTCCTTGTGGCACACCTTCTCGGCGGCGAGAACCTGACGGTCTCCTACGCAACACGCACCGTCCTGGACGGCATCACCCTGGGGCTGGAGGAAGGTGACAGGATCGGCATGGTGGGCCGCAACGGTGACGGCAAGTCCACGTTGATGCGGCTGCTTGCCCTGCGTTCAACCCCCGATTCGGGCCGGGTCACCAAACGCGGCGACGTCAACGTGGGTTACCTGGACCAAAGCGACGTGCTCGACGGCGACCTGACGGTGGGTGCGGCGATCGTGGGGGACCAGGCGGACTACGAATGGGCCCGCAACCCCCAGATCCGTGAAGTTATGGGCGGGCTTGTTTCCGACGTCGACTGGCACGCCAACGTCCACGCACTGTCCGGCGGACAGAAGCGGCGCGTGGCCCTGGCCAAGCTCCTGATCGAGGACCACGACGTCATCATGCTCGACGAACCGACCAACCACCTCGACGTCGAGGGCGTGGCGTGGCTGTCCCGGCACCTAAAGACCCGGTGGCGCGCCAACCAGGGCGCATTCCTGGTGGTCACCCACGACCGCTGGTTCCTCGATGAAGTCTGCAACAAGACGTGGGAAGTCCACGACGGCATCGTTGATCCTTTCGAAGGCGGATACGCGGCTTACGTGCTCGCCCGCGCCGAGCGTGACCGCTCCGCCTCCGTTATGGAAGGCAAGCGGCAGCAGCTGGTTAAGAAGGAGCTGGCCTGGCTCCGCCGCGGCGCTCCTGCCCGGACCGCAAAGCCGAAGTTCCGCATCGAGGCCGCCAACGCCCTCATCGCCGACGTGCCCGCCCCCCGCGACTCGATGGCCCTCAGCAAGATGGCCACCGCACGCCAGGGCAAGGACGTGCTGGACCTGGAAAATGTCTCCCTGGACTTCCAAGGTGGAGAGGACGGACGGAAGCTCTTCGATAACATCACCCTGCGGCTGGCCCCCGGCGAACGCCTGGGACTGGTAGGCGTCAACGGCGCCGGCAAGACCACCCTGCTGAAACTCCTTAACGGGGAAATCACCCCCGACGCCGGAAAGGTTAAGCGGGGCAAGACAGTGGTCACCGCGGTCCTCAGCCAGGAGGTCAAGGAGCTCGACGACGTCTCGGACCTGCGCGTCATCGAAGTCATTGAACGCGAAAAGCGTTCCTTCAACGTTGGCGGCAAGGAGTTCAGCGCCGGCCAGCTGGTTGAACAGCTTGGCTTCACCAACGAGAAGCAGTGGACCCCGGTCAAGGACCTCTCCGGCGGCGAGCGGCGCCGCCTGCAGCTCCTGCGGCTGCTGGTGGGGGAGCCCAACGTCCTGATGCTCGACGAGCCCACGAACGACCTGGACACGGATACCCTCGCGGCCGTGGAGGATGTGCTGGACGGCTGGCCGGGAACCCTGGTGGTTGTCAGCCACGACCGGTACCTCCTGGAGCGCGTCACCGACCACCAGATGGCGCTCCTTGGCGACGGAAAGCTTCGCGGCCTGCCCGGCGGTGTTGACCAGTACCTCGAGCTGCGCGAGTCCGCACTGGCAGGGTCCACGGTGACCGGCGGCGGCAATCCCGTCACCAGCGCCGGATCCGCGCCTGCATCTGCGGCTGCCTCCGGCGCCTCGGAAGCCGAAAAGCGCGACGCCCGGAAAGCCAAGAACCGCATCGAGCGCCAGCTGGGCAAGCTCGAACAGCAGGAGAAGAAAGTCCACGACCAGATGGTCAAAAGCACCGAGCAGTCGGACTTCGATGCCCTGGCCGAACAGAACAAAAAGCTTAAGGATCTGGCGGGAGAACGCGAAGCCCTCGAGCTCGAATGGTTGGAAGCACTCGAGGTCCTCGGCGAGTAAGCCGTTCCCCCCGTTGCTCGTGCCAGGCTTGGGTGCCGGAGCCGGCCCTTCGACGTTCGCCCGCCTTGGGTGCCGCAGCTGGCCCTTCCGCGTCGCTTAGACACGTCGCAAAGGGGGCATTCCGGTCGCTGGGCGACCTCCATGCCCCGATGCGCCGCGATGCGCTCCTTTCGGAAGAACCAGCTCCGGCGCACGGAAGTCACCTTCCCGAAGAATCACCTCCGACAACGAACGCCACCTCACGCCGAGGAGCAGCAGGCAACTCGCCCGGAACCTTCGGCAGGTGGATGAGGGGGTGGGTGCGGGGCGACTCCCCAACGGAACCTTCGCCAGGTGGGGCGGGAGACAGCTCGGGACGAAACTCAAACACTCGTGCCGTGGGGACCCTTCGCCCGACGGAACTTCCGCACGAGCGGTGCGGGGGGCCTTCGTGTAGTCGCGCATCGCGGCGCATCGTGGCGTGAAGGTCGCCCAGCGACCGTAGCGTCACCTATGCGACGTGTCTAAGCGACGGCGAAGGTCTCCTGCGCCGCGAACCTAACCACGGCCGCCGGCGAAAGTCTCCTGCACCGCGAAGGTGACCGAAGGCCACGAAAGGTGAGGCTCAGCCCTCGGACATCAGTTCCGGGTCTTTTTTGAGGCCGGTGAGGCCGTTCCAGGCGAGGTTGACCAGGTGCGCGGCGACGGTGTGCTTGTCCGGCTGGCGGCCGTCCTGCCACCATTGGCCGGTCATCGCCACCATGCCCACGAGCATCTGGGCGTACATGGCCCCGTCCTCGCCGCTGAGGCCGCGGCGCGAGAATTCGTCGGAGAGGATGTGTTCCACGCGGGCGGTGACGTGGGAGAGCAGCGTGGAGAAGGCGCCCTCGGGCTGCGACGGCGGTGCGTCCCGCATCAGGATCCGGAACCCTTCCGTGCGGTCCTCGATGTAGGTCAACAGTGCCAGGGCCGCCCGTTCCACGAGGACCCTGGGCTTCGCCTCTTCGGTCAGGGCGGCGCTGATGGCGTCGAGGAGGAGCCGGAACTCGTGGTCCACCACCTGGGTGTACAGGCCTTCCTTAGAACCGAAGTGCTCGTAGATCACCGGCTTGGACACCCCGGCGCACGCCGCAATCTCCTCGATAGTGGTCCCGTCCAGGCCCCTTGCGGCGAAAAGTCCGCGTCCGACGTCGATCAGCTGGCTCCGCCGCTGCAGGCCGGTCATGCGTGTCCGCGGAGGGTTGTTGCTCACATTTCCATCATGCACCACCGGTCACGGGCAGGACTGCAGCGGGACGGCAGGCGTACCGCGGTCCGCGAAACCTGAGTCGCGGAACCGGTGGGACTGTCCCGTGTCGCGCAGCGCCCCGAACCCGTGGCAAAATAACTACTTGTGCCCGGCCGCGCGCCACGGCACGGTCCGCTCTGGTGTAATGGCAGCACCCCGGCCTTTGGAGCCGTGGAGTATAGGTTCGAATCCTATGGGCGGAACTGCTGCGCATGGAGCGTTCAGTAGCATGACATACGGTGCGGCCCGCAATGCGGCCGGACACCGTCAGCGCCAGCATAACCAAGCAAGGAGAGCCCGTACGTGATCCCCGAGAACACCGGCCCGGCCGCAGTCATCGTCCTGGCGGCAGGCGCCGGTACCCGGATGAAGTCGCGTACCCCCAAGATCCTGCATGAGATCGGCGGCAGGTCCATGGTGGCCCATGCTCTGCTGGCCGCCCGCAGCGTCAACCCCCAGCAACTGGCCATCGTGGTCCGCCATGAACGCGACCTGGTGGCGCGCCACCTGGCGGACGTCGACCCGGCGGCAGTGATCGTGGACCAGGATGACATCCCGGGCACCGGCCGTGCCGTGGAAGTCGCCCTCCAAGCCCTCGACGCCAGCGGGCCCCTGGCGGGAACCGTGGTGGTGACGTACGGCGACGTGCCCCTGCTCACCGGCGCCCTGCTTGCTGAACTCGTGGCCACCCACGAGCGCGAGGCCAACGCCGTGACCGTGCTGACGGCCGTCCTGGACGACGCCACAGGCTACGGCAGGATCCTCCGCGGTGAGGATGGAACGGTCACCGGCATCCGTGAGCACAAGGACTCCTCTGAAACGGAGCGGCTCATCCGGGAAGTCAATTCAGGCATTTACGCCTTCGACGCAGCTGTTCTCCGCGATGCCCTGGCCCATGTGACCACTGACAATTCACAGGGCGAAAAGTACCTGACGGATGTGCTGGGCCTGGCCCGTGAGTCAGGCGGCCGCGTGGCCGCCGTCGTCACTGCGGACCGCTGGCAGGTGGAAGGCGCCAATGACCGCGTCCAGCTCTCGGCCCTCGGCGCCGAGCTGAACCGCCGCACGGTGGAGGCCTGGATGCGCGCCGGCGTGACGGTAGTGGACCCCGCAACCACCTGGATCGACTCGTCGGTGACCCTTGACGAGGATGTCCGCATCCTCCCCAACACGCAGCTTCACGGCACCACCACTGTGGCCCGGGACGCCGTCGTCGGCCCCGATACCACCCTGACGGACGTCACCGTCGGCGAGGGCGCCACCGTGACCCGCACCCATGGTTCCGGGGCGGTCATCGGCGCCCGGGCCGCCGTCGGGCCCTTCACCTACCTCCGCCCGGGTACGGTGCTGGGGGAGACCGGCAAGATCGGCGCCTTCTACGAAACCAAGAATGTGACCATCGGGCGCGGCTCCAAGCTCTCGCACCTCGGCTACGCCGGTGACGCCGAAATCGGCGAGGACACCAACATTGGCTGCGGAAACATCACCGCAAATTACGACGGCGAGAAGAAGCACCGCACGGTGATCGGCTCAGGCGTCCGCACGGGTTCCAACACCGTCTTTGTTGCCCCGGTCACCGTGGGGGACGGCGCCTACAGCGGCGCCGGCGCGGTGATCCGCAAGGACGTGCCCGCGGGAGCGCTCGTGCTGACAGTCGCAGCGCAGCGCAACACGGAGGGCTGGGTGGCGGCGAACCGCCCCGGAACCCGCTCCGCTGAACTGGCCCAGGCAGCCACCAAAGATTCCTCAAGTACCCCGGCATCTACAGAAGAGGGCAACCAACCATGAGCGAAATTACGGCGCGCGGCGAAAAGAAGCTGGTGCTCGCCACCGGACGGGCCCACCCCGAGCTGGCCCGGGAAATCGCCAAGGAACTGGGTACCGAACTGCTGCCCGTGGACGCCTACGACTTCGCCAATGGCGAGATCTACGTCCGCGCCGGCGAGAGTGTCCGCGGCACCGATGCGTTCGTCATCCAGGCGCACCCGGCACCGCTGAACAACTGGCTGATGGAACAGCTGATCATGATCGATTCCCTGAAGCGCGCCTCCGCCAAGCGCATCACGGTGGTCTCGCCGTTCTACCCCTACGCCCGCCAGGACAAGAAGGGACGCGGCCGCGAACCCATCTCGGCCCGGCTGGTAGCGGACCTGTACAAGACGGCAGGCGCAGACCGCATCATGAGCGTGGACCTGCACACCTCGCAGATCCAGGGCTTCTTCGACGGTCCGGTGGACCACCTCATGGCCATCCCGCTCCTGGCTGACTACATCCGCACCCGGGTGGACGCCGAGAACGTCACCGTTGTCTCCCCGGACACCGGACGCGTGCGGGTGGCGGAGCAGTGGGCAGAGCGCCTGGGCGGCGCGCCGCTCGCGTTCGTGCACAAGATGCGCGACCTGACGGTGCCCAACCAGGCTGTTTCCAAGACTGTGGTGGGCCAGATCGAGGGGCGCACCTGCGTCCTGATCGACGACATGATCGACACCGGCGGAACCATTTCCGGTGCCGTCCAGGTGCTGAAGAACGCCGGGGCGAAAGACGTCATTATCGCGGCCACCCACGCGGTCTTCTCCGATCCCGCCGCCAAGCGGCTCTCGGAGTCCGGCGCGCGCGAGGTAGTGGTGACCAACACCCTTCCGCTCACCGGATCCCAGCGCTTCCCCCAGCTGACGGTGCTCTCCATCGCACCGCTGATCGCCCGCGCCGTTCGTGAGGTCTTCGACGACGGCTCGGTCACCAGCCTCTTCGACGGCAACGCGTAGGTTCGACGGCAACGCTTAGTCAGGCCCGCGGCGCCGGTCCCGTTTTCAGTAAACAGGACCGGCGCTGGTAAGCTTGTCAGCGATACCTTGGCGAGGGAGAGCGCCGGTCACCGTTCACTCGGTCACCGGAGTGCAGGTCTCCGTTATCGACTGGGTCTGAATCTCCCTTCGAAGATGGGCATGGCTCCGGCCGCCTGGCGTTGAAGGTCGCGACAGACCTCCGCCCTTGCTGAACACCGTTTAGTTTTCAAGGAGATTTCCATGTCTGAGCAGAAGCTCGCAGCAGAAGTACGCACCGAATTCGGCAAGGGCTACGCCCGCCGCGCACGGATGGCCAACCTCATCCCCGCCGTCATCTACGGCCACGGCGCAGACCCCATCCACATCACCCTGCCGGCAAAGGCAACCACCCTGGCCGTCCGCACCGCCAACGCCCTGCTGTCCCTGGACATCAACGGTGAAGGCCACCTGGCCCTGGTGAAGGATGTCCAGCGCGATCCCATCAAGCAGATCATCGAGCACATCGACCTCCTGACCGTCCGCCAGGGCGAAAAGGTGACCGTTGACGTTCCCGTCCACGTTTCGGGCGAAACCGCCCCCGGCACGGTGCACAACCTCGAGCTCACCGTGGTGTCCCTCGAAGCCGAGGCTACCCACCTGCCCGAGTCCGTTGAGGTCAGCATCGAAGGCCGCGCAGCCGGCGAGCACATCCACGCTTCCGACCTGGTGCTGCCGAAGGGCTCTGTCCTGCTCACCGACGCCGAGGCGCTCGTGGTGAACATCTCGGAAGCTGTCGAGATCGCCGAAGAAGAAGAAACCGGCGAGGGCACCGAAGCCGCTGCCGAAGAGGCTCCCGAAGCCACCGAGGAAGCAGCAGCCGAGTAATCAGCCGCATTTCCCGCCAGTGGCCGGACTCCTGTGGGGGTCCGGCCACTGGCATGTCTACTGCCCTTAACCGGCGCCGGGCGCGGCAAACCCCCACCCTAGGATTGATTCATGACTGATACCTGGCTCATCATTGGCCTCGGAAACCCGGGGGCACAGTACCAAGGCAACAGGCACAACGTAGGCCAGATGGTGCTCGACGAACTCGCCGCCCGGATGGGTGCCGGTTTTAAAAGCCACAAGGCCCGCGCCCAGGTCCTCGAAGGACGCCTGGGCATTGGCGGACCCCGCGTGGTGCTGGCCAAGCCGGTGAGCTACATGAATGTTTCAGGCGGTCCCACCGCGGCACTGGCAAATTTCTACGGCATCACCCCTGACCATGTGGTGGCTGTCCACGACGAGATCGACATTCCGTTCAACACTGTGAAGCTCAAGACCGGAGGGGGAGAGGGTGGCCACAACGGGCTGCGGGACATTTCCAAGGCCTTGGCCACCAAGGACTACCTCCGCGTCAGGGTAGGGGTGGGACGGCCGCCCGGGCGCATGGAAACGGCCGACTATGTCCTGCGCGACTTCGGCACTGCCGAACTCAAGGAACTCCCCTTCCTGCTGGACGAAGCAGCGGACGCAGTGGAGGTCCTGCTCCTTGATGGCCTGACCGCAGCGCAACAGAAGTTCCACCCCGCGAAGTCCGAACGTTAGCAACATGAAAACTTAATGGCCCTTGGCCCTGTCTCGTTGTCTGTGCCCCGGGGTAGTCTTCTTCCTATGCGGGGGAGCAATGGGGCTACATCCCGTTATCGCGGGGATGTAGGGGAAAAGTTCATGTCAATCGAGCCACTCAGCTGGGGACGTGGGTCAACGCCCCACGACGTCGGGCTGAACAGGGATACCTCCGGCAAGCGGGAGGGTCAGCCCTGGTCTGCCCCTGCCCGAGGCGCAAACCTCGAATCTGTCCGTACCGCCCTCACCAGCGCCGATTCCCTTGGGGTGGTCATCACCGGGGGACGCGGCGTGGGAAAGTCCTCGCTGGCCCGGGCAGCGGTCATGGAGCTGGGCCCGGACGTGTGGTCACTTCAGCTCCGCAGCGGCCCAGCCGGTTCCAGCACGCCCTACGGCTGCCTCTCCTTCCTCCTGGCCCGGCTCCCGCAGGCCTACATGGGATCCCCCACGGCCATACTCCGCGGCATTACATCCCTGATCCGCAGCGATGCCGCCGGCAGGCCCTGCGTGATCACCCTGGACACCTCCGGCTGCATCGACGAGATGAGCGCGGGGGTACTGCTGAACGTACTCCTGACCGGCACAGCGAAGATCATTGCCGTGGCGCCCAAGATCAGTGATCTCCCGGCGGACTTCCACTGGCTGCTGACGGACCGCCGCCTCGCTGAAGTCCGGCTCAGCAACCTTAACGAGCTGCAGACCCGCCAGGTTCTGCTGTCGCTCCTGGGCCACCGCGTGTCCGCATCGCTGGTGAGTACCTACCACCACATGGTGGGCGGCAATCCGCTGCTGCTGAAGGCTCTCGTTACCGAACAGCAGCTGTCCGGGAACCTCGTCCTGTCCGATTCCGTCTGGACGCTGCGGGACAAAGTGGTGCTCGACGGCGCTGCCAGCCTTGACGACATTGTCCGGTCCCGCTGGTCCAGGGAGACTCCCCAAACCCGGGAAGTCATCGAGATGCTGTCCTGCGCACGCCGTGTGGAACTCTCCAGGCTTACCGCCATCTACAGCGCCGAAGTGGTAGCGGACATGGAGGACGGCGGGCTGCTGGAGATCGATGCCTCGGACCACCGCTGGGTGTCGCTGCGCGAAAAATACATTGGTGATGTGGTTCGCACCTGGCTGAGCATTGCCCGGCGCCGGGAGCTGCGGAGCGTGCTCCTGGGCGGCACGGAACCCGATCCAGCCGGGATGACGGTTGAGGAACTGATGGCTTTCGCGGCCTGGACCCACGAGTGCGAGGCGGACCTGAGTCCAGCCCTTGCACTCGCGGCCGCCGACGCCGCCGTCCAGCTGTTCGATCCACGGTTTGCCCTGACCTACGCGGAGATGCTTCGCCGGACGGACCGGGAGTGGGTGGCCGGGCAGCGCCAGAAAGCCGCCGCATACCTCCAGCTGGACATGCCCGTCCAGGCCATGGCCGCCCTTGATGACATCTCCCAGCCGGAGCTGGACGGCCTCGACGCAGGGGAGTACGCCCACGTCATAGCGGCCAAGTCGCAGGTCATGATGTGGCTGCCGGAGGCAGCAGCCAGGGTGCCGGACCTGCTGGCTGAAGCCAGGCAACGGCTTGAACAGGCGCCGAACCGCACTGCGTGGCCGGAGCCTGGTGCTGCGGCTGTTCACCGGGTGGAATTGAGCGAGTTCGAGTACCGGGCCTTCGTGGGCGACTACGCCTCCATCATTCCCGCCCTCGAAAAGGCCTCTGATCCAGCGCTGAACCCGGATACCGAGCACCGTATGAATGCAGCCATCCTGCTGATGACCGCGCTGGCCCTGACGGGGCGAGAAATGGATGCGCTCAGCGTCATGCGGCAGCTGGGAGGCCAGATCAGTGACGCCTCCCATATCGTCGGCCTTCGCGAGCGGTACACCAAGGAGGCCTACCTGGTGCTGCTGATCGCGGGCCAGTGGCGGCGGTGCATCGACCTCCTGGGCCCGCAGGCCACTGACGAACCGCACAGCCTTCCCTTCCGGAGCGCTGCTACGGAGCTGGCTGCCGGCATCGCCTACGTCTACTCGGGCCGTGGAGCCGCTGCCCTGGACCCCCTGATCTCCGCGGCAGCACAGCTGGAGCTCCAGCCCGTTCAGGCCGCCCTCCGCTGCGCGTACGCAGCCATCGCACTGGCCCATGCCCAGACCGGCAATGCTGCGCAGGCACGCAAATACCTGGCCAAAGTCCAGAGGACATCCGGGACGTCCAGCTTCATCGCCGAGAGCATCGCTGAGTTCTGCGCGCTCGTGGCGGGCCGGTGGCTGGGCGATCCTGACGCCGTTGCCGGGCTGAAGCAGTCCGCCCGGCAGCACATGGAGGCAGGGCGTTTCACCCTGGCCGGAATCAGCCTGCTCGCCGCCACCGTGAACGGCAGCGACGCGGATTTCCGCCAGCTGGAGGAGATTGCGGGGCACCGCCAAGGGCCGCTGGCCGAGATTTCCCGCCTGGTCGCCATAGGCACCAGGACCAAGGATGCCAAGACCCTCCTCGCGGGCGGCGAACTGGCCGCCACCCTGGAACTCGATGCCGTGGAAGCCCGGTGCATGGCACTTGCAGTGGATTTCGCACGCCAGGACGGCGACTCCCTCACAGCCCGGACGGCACAGGCCCGGCTCGATATCCTTGCAGCCACCGTGGCCAACCTTCCCATCGTACCCAGCAGCGGAAGCCCGCTGCTGACCAGCAGGGAGCGCCAGATTGCCCGGCTGGCAGGACGCGGCGCTTCCAACCGGGACATCGCCCTGGAGATGGGCGTCTCAGTCCGTACCGTTGAAGGCCACCTCTACCAGGTCTTCACCAAACTCGGCGTAACTTCCAGGGGTGATCTGACTGGACTCGTCTAACGGGCACAAGCCCAACACCACGCAGCGTTTCCTCACCGGGCGGAAAGAACCGCTGGACCGGATCTGCAACATGGTCCGGAACCGCAGCAGCCAGGCGGTTTTCATCATGGCCGGCCCCGGCATCGGAAAATCCTCACTCACGGAGGCCATTGCCGAGCGGGTTACCGGGGAAATGAATGTGCTGCAGATGCATGGCAGCTCCGCCCTCGCCGCGGTCCCGTTCGGTGTCCTCACCCCGTACACCGGTGACCTGACCGCCGAGGATTCGGTCTCTCCTGTCGCCGTCCTGCGGTCCATGTGGAGCTATTTCGAGGAAGTGAAGGCCGGCAACGGGGCGCCCGTCCTGCTCATCGTTGATGATGCGCATTACCTGGACGAGGATTCCGCCGGCGTGGTGGCTGAGCTGATTTCAGCTGGCTGGGCAACAGTGGTGGCGGCGGCGAGGCCGCGTCCGGGCTTGCCCCAACCGCTGGACCAGCTCTGGTACGACGGCCTGGCCGAACGCGTGGATCTGCGCCCGCTGAACCGGGAACAGATCGAGGAAGTCCTGGCCCACGTCCTTGACGGCACCGTCCCTGACGCCACAGTGGATGCCGTCTGGAGCGCCTCCGGAGGCAACCCGCGCGTCCTGGATGCCCTGCTGCATGACGCTGCCGAGTCCGGGATACTGGCCAAACGGAACGGAATCTGGGTCCTGCTGGGCTCCTTGCCAACGGACGGGGTCCGCCTCACGGCTGTGGTCACCAAGGATCACCTCCGGCGGCGGCCGGAGGAACAGGAAGCCCTGAAATTCATCGCCCTCGCCGGACCTGTGGGCCGGAAAGTGATCGAGGAAATTTGCGGGGCGGCGATTGTCCGTTCCCTGCTGGACCAGCAGATGGTTGTTGAAAACTCCGGCGTCCCCTCCGAACTCACCATTTGGAACGGGCTGTTCGCAAAGGCCATCCGGAACACCATCTCGGTTTCCCGGAGCCTGCAGCTGCTGGAAAAAATCCGGGAGCACCAGGACCCAGCCGCCCTTCGCGGGGAAAGCCGGCTGCGGTTCGTGGAGTGGTCGCTTGAGTGCGGCCTCCGTGTGTCCGACGCCGACATGCTGGACGCCGCGCGCGAAGCACTGGCCCGCTTCCGGAACCACAGCGCGCGATCCATCGCTGCCAAGGTGCAGGACGGCGATCTTGTGCACCTTGCGCACGCCGTGCAGGCGCGCGCCCTTTACAACGAGGGCGCCTACGCCGAAGCCGCCGCGCTGCTTGACGACAGCTGGCTGCAGCTGGCGGGAGGCCCCCAGGGCCCTTCGGTCCTGCTGCTGCGGGCGTCGGCCCACCAGGCAACAGGCCGTCCCCCGGCTGCCCTGGCCGAGGACGTGCGGGAGCACAACCAAGGGTTGCCGGAGGCATTACGTGTAGGGCAGGAAGATCTGCTGCAGCTGCTGCAGTCCGGCGCGGACGTCAACGTGCCGGCCCTTTCCAGCCGGGTGGCGGACCTCAGGAGCCACAGCTCCACGGGAAAAACCGGCGAGCCTTTGAAAGCCATCGGCGAGGCGCTCCTGGCGCATGCCCTTGCCGCGGCCGGCCGGCCCGCGGAAGGGCTCGACGCTGCGCTGCTTGCAGCTTCCGAGCTGCCGACGCTGGAGGACGACCTGTTCTTCTACTCCGAGTTCGTCCTGGGGCGGCTGGTCATTGGCTACCTTGCCATGGGGGAGTGGGAATCCGCGGAGCGTGAACTCGAAAGCTATGCGGCAGGACATGCCGCCGGGACCGGGACGTTCAACGGCAGCCTGCAGGTGCTTCGCGGCTACTCAATGCTGCGGCAGGGCCGGATGGAGCGGGCCTACCAGCTGCTGCTGCCAGCGGTGGAAGCGCTCAGGCTCAGCGATCCACTGCAGCTGTTCCGCTTCGGTTCGGCCCTCGGCTTTTACGTTGCCGCGCGGCTCGGTGACACTGCCCAGGCAAAGCGGCTGGAACAGGACTGCAAGGACGCGGTGGCAGGAGGCCCCGCCCATGACCTTCTGGCGGGCGCCTACGGTGCGGCCGCTTCAGAGTACCTGGCCCGCGACGGCAAGGGCCTCGCCGCCCTCCATACCCTGGCGACCACCACGGAGGCCTCGTCAAGGGCCGGCACCCTGCTGGAGCTCCTGTCGCTGCTCTGGGACCTGGGGGATGCATCGGTGATCCCCATGGTGCAAAACGCGGCCCGCGGCGTAGAGGGCCGCTGGGCCGCGGCAATGCTGAAGCTGGCTGCCGATTGGGAGGCAGCGGATGGCGATGCCCTGATGGGAACGGCCGCCGCCCTGGAGGAATCCGGCTTCGTAAACCTTGCCCGCGAGGCCTATGCCCGTGCCAGCACGGTGCTGGAGCAGGCTGGGGAGCGGCGGCGCTCCCGGCAGGCCGTTGCCCAGCGCGAAAAGTGTGACCACGAACTCGGCGAGCGTTTCCGGGAGGGCCGGTTCATTGCCGCGGCCCCCGCAGTCCATCTCACCCGCAGAGAACAGGACATCGTTGAGCTCGCAGTGCAGGGGCTCACGGACCGCGAGATCGCCCAGCGGCTCATGGTTTCCGTCCGGACGGTTGAGGGACACCTTTACCGCACCTACGTAAAGCTCGGCGTGCGCAGCCGGGACGAGCTGGACTCGGCGCTTCCCAAGTAGCAGGACGAGGGCTTCGCTAACTCCAGACTGCTCCAGCGGACTCAGCCACCTTCCTCCTGCCCTTTCCGAGCTGCTGATCACAGCCTGCCCGCGGTTCGTGAGAAAGCCCCACCGGGTATCAGCCCCCGGTCCCGGTAGTACCCCGCCAGGGAATTCGAGTACTCCCTACTCGTGTATGTCCGGACCCCGCGGGCTTTACTTAAGGAAGTGAAAAAAGCGGCCGTAAAGAGGCCGCAAACCACGCCTGAGAAGTTCAAGGTCTCGCAAGCTTCCGGTCAAGGTGACCGGGCCAGACGGGGCCGGCGACGTCAGAGTCTTCTGAGACCGAGACTCTCCCCCCAGCCGTCGCCGGCCCTCCAATCCGCGGGGCTGAAGCCCGGAGCGGACGTGGCGGCTGCCCCTCCCGGGCGGCCGCCACAGCCGTGCTGTGGGACAATTGAGTGTCATGGTTGGCATCTCAAGGAGTACGTCTTGGCCGTAGTATCAACGCCGCCCACGCTGGAGCGCGCCCTGCCGGTCATGGATAACGCCGAGGTGCTCCGCATCCGCAACGATTTCCCGGTCCTGGACCAGCTGGTCAATGGCCAGCCGCTGGTCTACCTCGATTCCGGAGCTACCTCCCAGAACCCCCTGAGCGTCATTGAAGCCGAGCAGGAGTTCTATGAGCAGCGCAATGCGGCGGTGCACCGGGGCGCACACCATCTTGCCGTGGAGGCCACCGAGGTGTTCGAGGATGCCCGGCAGACCGTCGCGGACTTTATCGGCGCTGACTACGCGGAAACGATTTGGACCTCAAACGCCACTGAGGGCCTGAACCTGATCAGCTATGCGTTGTCCAACGCCGGCCTGTGGGCTGCCCAGGGCAGGGGGGATGCCCGGCTGAAGGAGCTTGCCCTGAACCCGGGCGATGAAATTGTGGTGACGGAGATGGAGCACCACGCCAACCTGATTCCCTGGCAGGAACTGGCGTTCCGTACCGGTGCCATCCTGCGCTACATCCCTGTGGACGACGCCGGGTCACTCCGCATGGACCAGGCCGGGGACATCATCGGGAGCCGGACGCGTGTGCTGGCGTTCACCCACGCTTCAAACGTGCTGGGGACAATCAACCCCGTAGCGGAGCTCGTGGGACTGGCCCGGAAAGCCGGCGCGCTGGTGGTCCTGGACGCGTGCCAGTCAGCCCCGCACCTTCCCCTGGACGTCAAGGGACTCGGCGTCGACTTTGCTGTGTTTTCCGGCCACAAGATGCTTGCCCCCACGGGCATCGGGGTCTTGTACGGTAAGCAGGAACTGCTGGACATCCTGCCGCCCTTCCTCACCGGCGGCTCCATGATCACCACGGTCACCATGGAACGCGCTGAGTATCTTCCCGCGCCCCAGCGCTTCGAAGCAGGTACGCAGCGGATTTCCCAGGCTGTGGCGCTGGCTGCAGCGGCGAACTACCTGACGGAGACGGGCCTGGACCGTATCCACCAGTGGGAGTCAGGGCTCGGCCAGCGCATGGTTGCGGGGCTGGAGTCGATTCCGGGAATCCGGGTCCTGGGGCCCGCCGCCGGCCAGGAGCGGATCGGGCTTGCCGCCTTCGACGTCGAGGGTGTTCATGCCCATGACGTGGGCCAGTTCCTTGACTCGCGGGGCATCGCCGTGCGCGTGGGCCACCACTGCGCCCAGCCGCTGCACCGCAGGCTGGGGCTGACCGCCACTACCAGAGCTAGCGCCTACCTGTACAACACCACGGACGACATCGACCAGTTCCTGGATGCCGTCGCCGGCGTGCGGGCTTATTTCCGCGCCTAGCAGGGAAGACCGAAGGTAACACTATGAGCCTTGACCAGCTGTACCAGCAGATCATCCTGGACCACTCCAAGGCCCGGCACGGCAGCGGCCTTGCGGGGACAGAGGCGCCTGAGGGCGCGAACACCGGCCAGTCGCACCAGCTCAACCCTGTGTGCGGGGACGAAGTCACGCTGAGGGTCGCGGTTGAGAACGGAAAAGTGGCCCAGGTGGCGTGGGACGGGGCGGGATGCTCCATCTCCATGGCGTCCGCCTCGGTGCTCAGTGAAATGGCCGAGGGGATGACGGTGGCGGAGCTGCACAAGGCCATTGACAGCTTCCGTGAAGTCCTGCGCTCACGCGGGAAGGTCTCCGCGGATCCTGACCTGCTGGGGGATGCGGCGGCATTTGAAGGGGTGGCCCGCTATGCGGCCCGCGTCAAGTGCGCCATGATTTCCTGGGTTGCCGCGGAGGACGCGCTCAACCAGGCTGCCTGACCCCTGAGGGCATTCCTCCCCGGGGTGATAAGAACCAATGAAGGCCCTCCTCCCGGCGGGACGAGGGCCTTCATCTTGCACCTAATTCGTACAGCGCTTTCCTGCTGGCAGTGCAGGCCGCTTAGCCGGCCAGCGCCATAACGCCAATGACGGCCGTGGCGGCGCCCAGCACCATGGAGATGCTGACCAGCACCACATGGACTGTCAGGAACCTGGTGGCCTTTCCCGCGGAGTCCCGGGCACGCGGATCCTTCATGACGCGGCGCAGGAACTGCGGCCAGACCACCAGGGACCAGACTCCCGCGATGATCAGGACCAGTGAAGCGAAACCGGGCAGTTCCACGGGTTAGTGGCTTTCCAGCCAGGCCTGTGCCTGCTTGGCCTGGAGGTTCAGGGCCTTGGCAACCATCGGCTCTGCGGCATCAGCGATCTTCCCGCCAAGGAACGGCACCGAGGACTTTACGGCGCCCTCAAGCTCGACGCGGGTGCCGCCGTCGGCAGCCACGAGCCGCTGCACGGCGGTGACGTCAACGGGGGCGCCGGCAATCTTCAGCGAGATGTTGCTCTGGCGGGAGCCGTCAGCAGCCGGAGCGTCCCAGTGCTCCACCTGGGTCACCTTGAGCTGCTCACCCACGAACTTCCGGGCAATCTCTGGAAGGCGGGTGGTGGGCAGGGTCCGTACCGAAGTGGCGCTGAAAGCTCCGGCAACGTCTCCATCCACGGTGAACGATTCCAGCGAGCCGCCCACGAGCTGGCTGACGTGGCGCTGGAAGTCCTCGTTCACCAGGACAGCTGCGACGTTGTCGACGGAGTGCGGAAGGGTGGTGGTTGCGCTCAGGGCCATGTGTCCTCCTGGGACGTGCGGAACGGTTTTAACTCCACACATCCTACGGGCTTTGTTCTGCGTGCTCCGCATCCACGATCTTTTGGGCGGCGCTGGTGATGTTCCGGGCCATGGCGGGGAAGATCAGGCTGTGGAAGGGCAGCACGGCGAGCCAGTACAGCCTTCCGCTGAGCCCTTTGGGGAAGAAGATTGCACGCTGGCGGTAGCGGCTCCCGGTTCCGTCGGGCTCTACGGAGAGCTCCAGCCAGGCACGCCCCGGAGCGCGCATTTCTGCCCGCAGCCGCAGCAGCTTCCCGCGGTCTATCCGTTCCACACGCCACCAGTCAACAACCTCCCCGGTGGCCAGGGTGTGGGGATGCCGCCGTCCGCGGAGCAGCCCGGCTCCGCCGGTCAGCTTGTCCAGCCAGCCGCGGACCTGCCACGCCAGGGGAAGGGAGTACCACCCGTTCCGCCCGCCGATGCCCTCGATCACCGTCCACACATGGGCCGGGTCCACATCTCCGTGGAAAGTCCGTTCGTCGATGTAGACCTTGTGCCCGGCCCACTCGGGGTCGCTGGGCAGGGGATCCGAAGCCGCCCCGGCATTGGCCCACGTCGTTTGCACCTGGCCGTCGCGTTCCTTGCCAAGGGCCAGGGCCACCGCCGTGCGGTAGGTGGTCAGTCCGCCGTCGGGCTGCGGGATGTACTGGTCGATGTCGTGCTCGTCGGACACGGCATCGTGCTGGAGGGACTGGACCAGCGGTACGGCCATGGATAAGGGGATGGGGGTGGTGAGCGCCACCCACATGCCGGCAAGCTTGGGCGCCGGGACGGGAAGCGCCAGCACCACGCGGTAGGGGAGGCCGGCTTCGGCGGCGTACTCCTTCATCATCCCTGCATAGGTGAGGACCTGCCGGCAGCCGATATCGAACGTGCGGTTGATCGGTCCTTCCAGGGACGCCGCCGAGACCAGGTAGTAGAGGACGTCCCGCACCGCGATGGCTTCGATCCGGTTGCGGACCCAGCTGGGTGCCGGCATGAGCGGCAGCGTCTCGGAAAGGTGGCGGATCATTTCGAAGGACGCAGAGCCTGAGCCGATCACCACGCCGGCCTGGAACACGATGGCATCCACCGGGCTGTCCAGGAAGACTTTCCCCACCGCTTCCCGGGAACGCATATGGGTGGACAGCTCGACACCCGTGGGGTGCAGCCCCCCGAGGTAGACAACCCTGCCGACCCCCGCAGCAGCAGCGGCTTCCGCCGCCGTCCGGGCCATGGCCTGCTCCTTGGCTTCAAATCCGGACCCGGCCGCCATGGAATGCACCAGGTAGTAAAAAACGTCAACGCCGCCCAGCGCCTCCCGCAGGGCACCGCCGTCGTCAAGGCTGCTTTCCACAACCTCCACATCGTCCCGCCACGGCACCCCGGCGATCTTGTCCGGGGAGCGCACCAGGACTTTGACCGTGTGGCCGGCCTCCAGGAGCTTGGGCACAAGCCGGCCCCCAATGTAGCCGGTGGCTCCGGTGACCAGGACAGTCCTGGATTTCCGCGGGGTGCTGCTGGTTTCAGTCATGGTGGCTCCTTATCGTCCACAGGCCATTCGGAGCGGCCCGCGGTCTGGACGGCTGCTGCTTGCGCAGACTGCCGCCGGCTTCAGCTGCCTGTCTTGTCCGTCACTGCCAGCCTAGCCCGCGCCAGAGTGCCAGCCCTGTGCGAGAGTGCCAGTCTTGAGCCAGCACGCTTTGTCGGAGCTGCGCGGTAGGCTGGGTTTACCCGGGATTCGCAGCGAATTTCGGGTTTTCGCGTTGCCTGCTTTCCGTAACACCACAGGAGCTTCTGCCATGAGCCTTCCCGGCCAGTCCAATCACGGCCCCTCGCTGGACGGTCTGCGCCGCGCACTTGCCGCGGACCAGACCTTCGCGCGCGTCCGCGTCGAGGCTGCCCGCGGGTTCGCGGTCCGCGGCCAGGATTACCAGATCAGCGCGCCCGCCGGGCTGCGGGCGGTGCTTCTTGCTGAGATGGCGGACGGCATTGCCGCCTCCGGAGCCGGGGACGACGCCGGCGGGTCGGGTGTGGTCCTTGCCGTCACCGCCACGGGCCGGGAGGCTGAGGACCTGACGGCCGCGCTGCGGGCGTACCTGCCAGCCGACTGCGTGGCCGAGTTTCCCAGCTGGGAGACGCTGCCCCACGAGCGCCTCTCGCCCCGTTCGGACACCGTAGGCCGGCGCCTGTCGGTGCTGCGCCGCCTGGCGCATCCTGAAACCTCGACGGCGGGCCCGCTCCGGATTGTGGTGGCTCCCGTGCGCGCCGTGGTCCAGCCGGTGGTTGCAGGCCTCGGTGAGCTTGTCCCGGTCACCTTGAAGGTGGGCCAGGAACGGCCCTTCACCGAGGTTGTGCGGAGCCTGTCCGACGCAGCCTACGCCCGGGTGGACATGGTGACGCACCGCGGTGAATTTGCCGTCCGCGGCGGGATCATCGACGTCTTTCCGCCCACCGAGGACCACCCCATCCGGGTGGAGTTCTTTGGTGACGAAGTGGACCAGATGCGCTGGTTCGCCGTGGCAGACCAGCGCTCGCTGTCCTCGCCCGGGCTGCACCACCCCACCGAGCTGCACGCGCCGCCCTGCCGCGAGATCCTCATCACCCCGTCCGTGATGTCCCGGGCAGCCACCCTCAAGGCGCAGCTCCCGGCCGCGGCCGACATGCTGGAAAAGATCGCCGGCGGGATCGCCGTGGAGGGCATGGAATCCCTGGCGCCGGTGCTGGTGGACTCCATGGTCCCGTTCGTGGAGCAGCTGCCGGCAGGCTCCATCTCGGTGGTTGTTGAACCGGAAAAGGTCCGCACCCGTGCCCACGACCTCGCGGCCACCAACGAGGAGTTCCTGGAGGCGGCGTGGTCCACGGCGTCCGACGGCGGGACGGCACCTTTGGATCTGAGCTCCCAAGCCAGTGCCGCGCTCCATTCCGCCAGCTTCCGGTCCCTGACGGAAACGCGCAGCTCCTCCCTGGAGCACGGGGTGTCCTGGTGGTCCATCACCTCGCTGGCGCAGGACGAGGAACTGCTGCCGGACATCGACGTCCTCAACCTGCATGCGCGGGAACCGAGGGGCTACCAGGGCGATGTGGCCGAGATGATGGACTTCATCGGCTCCCATGTCCGGGACCAGTGGCGGATCGTCGTCGCCACGGAAGGTTCCGGTCCGGCCCAGCGCCTGGCAGAGCTGTTCCACGAGAACGACATCCCCTGCGCCCGGGTGGACAGCCTGGACCACGAGCCCCAGGCGGGCATCATCGAGGTGACTACTGCCGCCGTCGGACGCGGTTTTGTCCTGGACGGGCTCAAGCTGGGCCTCCTCACCGAAGCCGACCTGCTGGGCCGGACCTCTGCCGGTTCCACGAAGGACATGCGGCGGATGCCGTCCAAGCGGCGCAACGCCGTGGACCCGCTGCAGCTCGTGGCCGGAGACCACGTGGTGCATGAGCAGCATGGCATCGGCAAGTTCGTGGAGCTGATCCAGAGGAAGGTCGCCGGTGGCGGCGACGGGGTGCGCGAGTACCTGGTGCTGGAGTATGCACCGTCCAAGCGCGGAGCGCCGGGGGACAGGCTGTTCGTTCCCACGGATCAACTGGACCAGGTGACCCGCTACGTGGGCGGCGACACCCCCGTCCTGAGCAAGATGGGCGGCGCGGACTGGGCCAGCACCAAGTCCAAGGCACGCAAGGCCGTCAAGGAGATCGCCGGCGAACTCATCCGCCTGTACTCGGCCCGGATGGCGTCCCGCGGGCATGCGTTCGGTCCTGACACCCCCTGGCAGCGGGAACTGGAGGAAGCCTTCCCCTACGTGGAGACGCCGGACCAGCTGACCACCATCAACGAGGTCAAAGCGGACATGGAGCGCGAGATCCCCATGGACCGGCTGGTCTCCGGCGATGTGGGCTACGGCAAGACGGAGATCGCCGTGCGGGCCGCGTTCAAGGCAGTCCAGGACGGCAAACAGGTGGCCGTGCTGGTGCCCACCACGCTGCTGGCCCAGCAGCACTACGAAACGTTCACCGAGCGGTTCTCCGGCTTCCCCCTGCGCGTGAAGCCGCTGTCCCGGTTCCAGGCGTCCAAGGAGGCCAAGGAGACAGCCGAAGGCGTCAAGAACGGCACCGTGGACGTGGTGATCGGAACACACCGGCTGCTGTCCAAGGATTTCGAGTTCAAGGACCTGGGCCTGGTGATCGTGGACGAGGAACAGCGCTTCGGGGTGGAGCACAAGGAAGCGCTCAAGAAGATGCGCACCAACGTGGACGTGCTCGCCATGAGCGCGACCCCCATCCCGCGCACGCTGGAGATGTCGCTGACGGGCATCCGGGAGACCTCCACCCTGGCCACCCCGCCGGAGGAACGGCACCCGGTCCTGACGTATGTCGGCCCCTACACGGACAAGCAGACCTCCGCCGCCATCCGGCGCGAGCTGATGCGCGAGGGCCAGGTCTTCTTCGTCCACAACAGGGTATCCACCATTGAACGGACGGCTGCAAAGATCCGCGAACTGGTGCCCGAGGCCCGCGTGGAGGTGGCGCACGGCAAGATGTCCGAGAGCCGCCTGGAACAGATCATCGTGGACTTCTGGGAAAAGCGCTTTGACGTCCTGGTGTGCACCACCATCATCGAAACCGGGCTGGACATCTCCAACGCCAACACCCTGATCGTGGACGGCGCTGACAAATACGGCCTGTCACAGCTGCACCAGCTGCGCGGGCGCGTGGGCCGCGGGCGTGAACGCGCCTACGCCTACTTCCTCTACCCCTCGGAGAAGCCGCTGGGTGAGGTGGCACTGGAACGGCTCAAGGCCGTGGCCACGCACAATGAGCTGGGCGCGGGCATGCAGCTGGCCATGAAGGACCTGGAGATCCGTGGTGCCGGCAACCTGCTGGGCGGCGAACAGTCCGGCCACATCCAGGGCGTCGGATTCGATCTGTACATCCGGCTGGTGGGCGAGGCCGTGGCGGACTTCCGCGGCGAGGCCGAGGAAAAGGCAGCGGAGATGAAGATCGAACTGCCGGTCAATGCGCACCTTCCGCACGACTACGTGCCGGGGGAGCGGCTGCGCCTGGAGGCCTACCGGAAGCTCGCGGCTGCGCTCACCAACGAGGCCATCGACGAAGTCCTCGCCGAACTGGTGGACCGGTACGGAGAGCCGCCGCTGCCGGCCCAGAACCTTGTGTCCGTTGCCCGCTTCCGTGTGGGCGCCCGTGAGGCCGGCCTGTCCGATGTGGCCCTGCAGGGCAACTTCATCAAGTTCTCGCCGGCCACCCTGCCGGAATCGAAGGTCATGCGGCTTAACAGGATGTACCCGGGGTCCCAGTCCAAGCCGGCGCTCGATGCCGTGCTGATCCCCAAGCCCAAGACGGCAAGGATCGGCGGGCGGGACCTGCAGGACGCGGAAATCCTGGAGTGGGCCAACGGCGTGATCCGGAACATCTTCGCTGATGCTCCGCTCGCTGCTCCCGCAGTCAGCAGCTAGGGGGTGATGGGGGGACACCACGCCGCGTCGGGAGCCGCGGCGTGGGTAGCTATTGCCTCGACGGGCCCGTACACGCTGGGCTGGTACCCGCTGGACGCCACCGGGATCCTGATTGGTGGAATGGCAACGGCGGGAACAGCCCTGGTCTGCGACTGGGACCACCGGCACAGTACGGTTGCAAACTCCCTGCCGCCGCTGTCCAACATGATTGCCGTGGGGATCGAAAATGCCAGCGGCGGGCACCGCCAGGGCACGCACTCCGTCCTCGGGGCGGCGTTCTTTGTCCTGCTGGCCACCCTGGCTGGCCAGGTCCAGCTTGAGACGGAGTGGGGGCTGCTGTCTGTGGGGGCAGGGCTGCTGTGCATGTTCATGATCAACATCGCGGCGAAGGCCCTGAAGCTTTTTCCCAAGGCGGGCTTCATCAGCAACTGGATCTTCGCGCTGACCATGGCGGGGCTGGTCACCTGGTTCGCGCCGGACCAATGGACCTGGCTTCCGGTCTCCATGCTGACCGGTGTGGTGGTCCATATTGTGGGTGACTTGGTCACCACAGGCGGCGTGCCCCTGCTGTGGCCGCTGGTGGTCCGGCCGCCGAAACCCCTGCGGCGGGTGCCGCTGCTGCGCCAGGTGTGGCGGCCCAACGGGGCGCTGTCCCTTCCGCTGCTGGGACGGGGCGGGTCCAAACGCGAGTGGCTTGTCCTGATTCCGGTGAGTGCCTACGCCATGGTGGGCCTGAGCATGGCCGCCTGGTCCGTAGCGCATGCGCACTGGGGCAGCGCCGCCGATGCCGCCGTGGCGTGGGCCCGCGTCTGGTTCTGAAAGCAGAAAAGAACCCTTGGACTGAACAGTCCAAGGGTTCTTTGTGGTTCACCATCCCAACTGGTTACCACCAAGTGTCGTTGTGGCCTTCATAACGACACTTGGCGCTACGTGGTTGGGCCTAGTGTTCGCCGGCGGAGTCCGAGCGGCCCAGGATGCTCTGCGGAATCCAGAAGGCAAGGGCGAACAGGCCGATGCAGACTGCCATGGGCCAGGGGTTGTCCAGCGTCAGGAAGGAGAGGGAGTACACGGCTCCCAGGAACAGCGCGATCATGATCACAAAAAGGAGGACGCTCGTGCCGAGCTTGTTCTCGTTCTGCGGGGTCTGGATGGTGCCTTCCTGGGCAGATGAGCCCTGGCTGGACGCCGTGATCTTGCTGGACATAGTTCCTCCTCGGCCCCGCGGGGCTCAATCTGTGGCGGCTTCCGGTGCCGTCAGTACGACGATGAACCCTGTTCACCCTTGACAATGGCAATTCCGGAGCTGGCACCAATACGTGTTGCACCTGCTGCAATCATAGCCTGCGCGTCAGCCAGGGACCGTACCCCGCCGGAGGCCTTGACGCCCAGGCCCGGGCCCACCGTGGAGCGCATCAGGGCGATGTCCTCCGCCGTTGCACCCCCGCCGTTGAACCCGGTGGAGGTCTTCACGAAGTCCGCTCCGGCTTCTACGGCTGCCTCGCAGGCCGTGACCTTCTGGCTGTCGGTGAGCAGCGCGGTTTCAATGATGACCTTCAGGATCGCGCCGCTGGCGTGCACCGCCTCGGCCACGGCGGAGATGTCCTCGACAAGCGCGCCTTTGTCCCCCGCCCGGGCAGCGGCGATGTTGATGACCATGTCCACTTCGTCGGCCCCGTCCAGGACCGCGCCGCGGGCTTCGAAGGTCTTGACGTCCGTAGGGGTGGCACCCAGGGGGAACCCCACTACCGAGCAGGTGAGGACGCCGGTGCCCCTCAGTGCGGTCTTGACGGTTTTGACCCAGATGGGGTTGACGCAGACGGACTTGAAACCGTATTCCGCCGCTTCGGCGCAGACCTTGAGGACGTCCGCTTCCCCGGCCTCAGGCTTCAGCAGCGTGTGGTCGATGTAGGACGCTATGGCGCTGGAACCTGCGGTGCCGGTGGCTGCAGTCTGAACGGAAGGGGTGGCTTCGTTGCTCATGGTGGTCCTCTCCAGGGGCCTGTGGGCCGGGCGTTGTAACGCCCATGACTCGTTTCGGAACCATCTTGCCACAGCAAGGCCTTGGGCCCGGGCCCGCGACCGGAGCGGCCCCGGGGCGGTAAGTGGCCGCCGCGTTGTATCGGCTCAGGCGGCAGCCTGCAGGGGGACGGCAGCCGAGGCGGCGGTCAGCAGCTGCGTGGCGCAGGCGCCCGCAGCAGAAGCCGCGGCAACCAGCAGGCCCAGCCGCACGCCGTCGAACGCTGCGGCGTCACCGAGGGCCCAGATGCCGGGGACTGACGTCCGGAAGTCCTGGGTGATGACGATCCCTCCGCTGGGTGCCGTCCGCAGGCCGGCGCTGGCGGCCAGTCCGTCCCGCGAGACCCGCTCCTCGGCCAGGACCACCAGGTCACCGTTCATGCTGCTGCCGTCCTCGAAGATCACAGCGGACGCAGCAAAGCCGGACCCGGACGTGCCGGGAACGACCGCCGCGGGGCGGGCCGTGGTGCGGACCGGGCGGACACCCTGGGCGCGGAGCACGGCCTCGGCCTGGCCGGCCGCCGTGCCGTTGCCCACCAGGATTCCCAAGGGCCGGCGGCCCAGCTCCCTGGCTACCTCGCTGACGGCCTCCCCGATGCGGGCGGCGTCATCGATGGTGGAGTAGCTCAGGCACGCGCCCGCCCCCTCCACCGGACTGGCCACGGGTGCCGACCCGGTGGCGATGACCAGCTGGTCGTAGGCGAATTCCATGCCGTCCGCAGTGGCCACGGTGCGGTTGACGGCGTCGATGTGGCTGGCGGGCTGGCCGAACCGGACCGAGACCTGCGGCAGCAGCGCCAGATCCAGCAGTTCCTCAGGGGTGTCGTCCCGGTTGCTCAGCACAGTGATGGTGCCGGTGAAACGGGCCCGGTCCAGCTGGCTGACAAGCGCCTGGGCAGCAGGACCCGCCCCTGCAATGACGATGCGGGTGGCGGAGGAGGTGGACGTGGAGGGTGCCGGAGCGGACATGTGCTGGCCCTTTCGCTGGCGGCCGGGAGCGGCCGGAACTTCGTGATGGAACCCAGCGTAGGCCCGCGCTTTTTCCGGCGTGTTTCCCGGCAGTTGCTGTTTCGAGGCCCCGTGTTCGCCAGTGTTTACCGGCCGGTAACAGAACCCGTGACTTGGCTCTCATCCGCCAGCCGGCCGACACATTTGCGCTGTGGTGCCGCCTGTTCCGGGACCGCTAGACGCGGATACGGTATCCGCGCTTCACCACCGTCTCCACCAGGCGGCCATCAGGCAGGGAGGAGCGGAGACGGCTGACGGTCATGTCCAGGGCGTGGACGGACCCCCGCAGTTCCAACAGGTCGGACAGCGATTCGCGGGACAGGACTGCGCCGCCGGCGCCCAGCAGGGCACGAAGCAGCAGCAGCGGCGCAGGGGCCAGTTCCACGGCCTGCCCGTTGATGCGCAGGCTGCGGCCGCGCAGCTCAATGCTGCCGGAACGGGTGTCCAGCCGGCGCACGTGGTTGAGGGCGAGGTGCTCACACACCAGCCGGATCAGCGCACCCATCCGGAAGCGTTCAGGGATCAGCGGCGTCACGCCTGCGTCCAGCAGGGGCTGCGCCGTGACCGGACCCACCACTGCCGTGGTGACGTTGGTCTTCAGGCTCTCGATCAGCTGCTTGTAGACGCCCATTTCGTGAGCGGTGCTCCACATGGCATCCACCGCAGGGGCGCTGGTGAAGGTGAGGACGTCCAGGTTCCCGCTGCAAGCCGCCTCGATCAGCCGGGGGAGCCGGTCCTCGCCGTCGGGCTTTACCCAGCGGTACGGCGTGACTGTCAGGACGGTGGCACCGGACATGCGCAGGCGCTCCAGCTGACGGACGTCGGTGTAGCCGTGCAGCTGCACGGCAACGGTTTTGCCGCGCACGCCCTCGGCCAGCAGCATGTCCACCAGTGTCGCGGTGGTTTCGTCGCTGCTGATTCCGACGTCGGCGAGGCCGGCGGCGCGCACCGCACCGCGTGCCTTGGGCCCGCGGACGAACATCCGGCAGGCGCCCAGGGTCTCGAGGAGCTGCTCTCCGATACCGAATGAATCCGCGGCCTCGCACCAGCGCCGCATCCCGTACGCTGTGGTGGCAATACAGAGGTCCGGCCTGGCCGCGATGATGGCCCTGGTGTCCTCGATGAGCCGCATGTCCTCCTGCACGGGCGCAATCTTCAGGGCGGGCGCGTGCAGCACTTCCGCTCCGCGGCGTTCCAGCGCCTCGATCAGGTCCTGGGAGCGCCGGTGCGAGGTGACACCAATGCGGAAACCCTCCAGTGGAGCCTCTGCGGCCTCAGGTGCTTCCTCAGGCGTTTGTACGACCTGCGGTGGTTCGGCCGGTGCAAGTGCAGTCATGGGGGTCAATCCTTTCACGAACCCAGCAGCGAGGCCGCCAGCCTGTCCAGGTCGGCTGCGGCCTCGGCATGCCCGCGGTTGGCTTCAGCCACCCGGACCACCTCGCCGATTACCAGCACGGCGGGGTTGCTGCATCCGGCAGCGGCGGAGGCGATGGTGCCAAGATCCGCGATGGTGGTGCGCTGGCCGGGACGGTAGCCCCGCTCCACTACGGCCATGGGCATGTCAGCCCGCATTCCGGCCCGGCGGAGACCGGCGGCGAGCTGGTGAAGCGTTCCGATGCCCATCAGCACCACGATGGTTCCGCCCAGGCCGGCAAGGTGCTGGTGCTCCTTTTCGGTCAGCGGGGCGTGGCCGGACACCACGGTGAACATGTGGCTGACTTCCCGGTGGGTGACGGGGATGCCTGCGGCGGCGGGGACGGAAATGGCGCTGGTGACGCCGGAGATGACACGGACCTTGACGCCGGCGGCCACGCAGGCGGCAACTTCCTCTCCGCCGCGGCCGAAGACGTAGGGGTCCCCGCCCTTGAGCCGGACCACGTTGTTGCCGGCCAGGGCGCTTTCGACCATCAGCTTCTCGATGTCGCCCTGGCTTACCTTGTGGTGGCCGGGCTTCTTGCCTACGTCCACCAGTTCACCTGAGGTGAGCGACGGAAGTTCCTGGTACGGGGCGAGCCGGTCATAGAACACCACGTCGGCGTCGCGGAGTGCCTTGACGGCGGCCACGGTCAGGAGCTCGGTGGTGCCGGGGCCGCCGCCTACCAGGGTGACGTGCCCCGGGGCGCCGGCGGCGGGCTCCGCAGCCACCGGAATTCCGGTATCCCTGCACCGGCCAAGGAGGGAATCCCAGCCGGGCTGTCCGTCCTCCACCGCGGCAACCAGGAAGGGGCGTTCGGGCAGGGGACCGTCGTGGGCTGCGCCCTGCGGAGTGCTGAGGCGGTAGACGACGGCGCCCGCGGCTTCGTAGCGGCGGACCGCCTGGCGGGCGGCATGGTCCGAGCCCGTCACCAGTACTTCGCGGCCGGTGAGATCGATACTGAGCTGCATGCCTATACCTCGTTCCTGATGGGTTCCGGCGTGCCGGGGCGGACCGGGATGGAAGCTCCGATGAGGACTTTCCCCTTCTCTTCGGGCGTTGCCGGGCGCATCTGGCCGCGCTCGTCGGGGACGAAGGTGATGGAATCGTCCTTCTGGTCGGGCGCGTTGACGAAGGAACGGAAGCGGCGCAGCCGCTCGGGGTCCTTCAAGGTGTCTGCCCATTCGTCGATGTAGGTATCCACGTGTTTGGCCATGGCAGCCTCAAGGTCCGCGGCGATGCCCAGGGTGTCCTTGACCACCACGTCCTCGACGTGCTTAATGCCGCCGTCGAGCTCTTCCTGCCACCGTGCGGTGCGCTGCAGCCGGTCGGCGGTGCGGATGTAGTACATGAAGTAGCGGTCGATGTACTTGATCAGCGTTTCGTCGTCGAGGTCCTTGGCGAGCAGCTGGGCGTGGGCCGGCGTGGCGCCGCCGTTGCCGCCGACGTACAGGTTCCAGCCGTCCGCGGTGGCAATGACGCCCACGTCCTTGCCGCGGGCTTCCGCGCATTCGCGGGCACAGCCGGAAACGCCCATCTTGAGCTTGTGCGGGCTGCGCAGGCCGCGGTAGCGCAGTTCCAGCTGGATGGCCATGGCCACCGAATCCTGGACGCCGAACCGGCACCAGGTGGAGCCGACGCAGGACTTCACCGTGCGCAGGCTCTTGCCGTAGGCCTGGCCGGATTCGAAACCGGCATCCACCAGCTCCTTCCAGATCTCGGGCAGCTGCTCCAGCCGGGCACCGAACATGTCGATCCGCTGGCCGCCGGTGATCTTGGTGTACAGGTTGTACTTTTCGGCGACGGCGGCGATCACGCCGAGCTTCTTGGGGGTGATTTCGCCGCCGGCGATGCGGGGGACCACCGAGTAGGTGCCGTCCTTCTGCATGTTGGCCAGGGCGCGGTCGTTGGTGTCCTGCAGGGTGCCGCGGCCGGCATCCAGGACGTAGGCGCTGTTCTGGCTGGCCAGGATGTTGGCGATGGTCGGCTTGCAGATGTCGCAGCCGGCGCCGGTGCCGTACTTGGCCATGATCTCTTCGAAGGAGGTCAGTTCCAGGACGCGGATGGCGTCGAAGAGTTCCTGGCGGGACAGTTCGATGTGCTCACAGAGGGCCTTGGAAACCTCGACGCCGGACTTGGTCAGCTCGGTTTCGAGCAGCTTCTTGAGCATGGGCACGCAGGAACCGCACTGGGTCCCGGCGCGGGTGCAGCCCTTCAGTTCGCCCAGTTCCTGGACGGGCGCATTGCCCTCGCAAGCGCCGCAGCCGTTGATGGCGTCGCGGATGCTGCCGGCGGTGACGTTGTTGCAGGAACAGAGCGTTGCGTCGTCCGGCAGTTCGGTTTCGGGGGCTTCGCCGCCGCCGGCCGCACTGAGGAAGGCACCCGGCTCGGCGGGAAGTTCGCGGCCCAGCAGGGGGCGCAGGCTCATGTACGGTGAAGCGTCGCCCACGAAGATGCCGCCCAGGAGGGTCTTGGCGTCGTCGGTGGTGACGATCTTCTGGTACACGCCGCGGGCGGGGTCGGCGTAGACGATTTCGAGGGCATGCTCCGTTTTGGCGAAGGCGTCACCGAAGCTGGCGACGTCCACTCCGGACAGCTTGAGCTTGGTGGCGGTGTCGAAGCCGGGGAAGGTGGCGTCGCCGCCGTGGAGGCGGTCGGCAACGATTTCGGCCATGGTGTTGGCCGGGGCAACCAGGCCCAGGCACATGCCGCCGAAGTTGGCCACTTCACCGATGGCCCAGATACCGTCCACCTCGGTGGCGCAGTAGTCGTTGATGACCACACCGCCGCGCTGGCCCAGCGAGAAGACCTGCTCTTCGCCTTCCGCGGCGCGGAAGAGTTCATCCCGGGGCCGGACGCCGATGGCCACGATGACCATGTCCGCTTCGATGATGCGGCCGTCTGCCATGAGGACGCCGGTGACCTGGCCGTCGTCGTCGGAGAGCACCTCGGACGGGAAGACGCCGCCGTGGACTTCAAAGCCCTTGGCCTTGATGAGCCGGCCCATCGCCTGGCCTGCGCCCTCGTCGAGCTGGGTGGCCATGAGCCACTGCGAACCGTCGATGACGATCGGGTTGGCACCAAGCTGTTCCGTGCCGGCGGCCGATTCAAGGCCGAGCAGGCCGCCGCCGATGGTGACGGCGTTGACCTTGCGGCCCAGCTTCTCTTTCAGCCCTGCGATGGCCTGGTTAATGGCCCAGACGTCTTCGAGTGTGCGGTAGACGTGCGTGTGCTCGGCGCCGGGGATGGGGAGGCGGGCGGCGTTCGACCCGGTGGCCACCACCAGTTCGTCATACTCGAAGGTGTTGCCGGCGGCGGTCTCCACGGTTTTGGCTTCGGCGTTGATCCTGATCACCCGCTCGCCGGTCTTGAGCTCCAGGGAAGGGTGGTCCCACATGGACGCACTGCCCAGCGTAAGGTCCACGTCCTTGTCCGTGAGCGCCTTGGACAGGGCAACACGGTCGTAGGGAAGGTGGACTTCCTCAGTGAGGACCGTGACATGCCAGCCGTCGAGGCCACGGGCATGCATTGCGTCCGCAAAACGGTGGGCCGCGGGGCCGCCGCCGGCGACGACGATGCGGCGCGGAGTCTCTGTGCTTGAAGTCTGTTCGGTCACTGATGGCCTTTCGCATGGGCCGCAGTGAACTGCAGCCTTCTCTGTCGAGCTGTCCATCCAGACTAGGGAGACGCAGTTTCGCTTCAGTTTCCCAATTGTTTCGTCAACTTAACTTCTGCATCACGAGCGCATTTCCGGCCGTGTGAGGTGTCTTTTACGCGCCGGACACATTCGCTGCACGCCGCTGAAACACCCGGAGCCTAGCGTGGTTCACGGCTGCAAAGGCGGCCCACTGCGAAGGATTACACGCACAGGGAGAGGAGCCGGACATGACGGCAACACTGGAACTTGGGGCACTCGAAGCCGGCCTTGACGAGGCGGTATCCGGGATCACGGGCGGCTGGCACAGCGTTTGCCCGGTGGAGGACCTGGAAATCGCCTGGGGCGAGGCAGCCCTGGTTGCGGGGCGCCAGATTGCCCTCTTCCGCACCGGTTCCACCGAAGTTTTCGCGGTTGCGCACGAGGACCCTGCCACCGGAGCCCATGTCATGGCGCGCGGAATCCTCGGCTCCCGGGGCGAGCGCCCCACTATCGCGTCGCCGCTGCACAAAGAGGTCTACGACCTTGAAACCGGTGAATGCTTCAGCACCCCGGGCCTGGCCATTGCAACGTTCCGCACCCGCATCAGCGGCGGCATGGTGGAGATTGAGCTGTAGCGGCGGCTAAAGCCCCAGCGCTTCACTGACGTCGCGGAGCACCTCATCCAGCGCTGCCCGCGCCGCCTGCCGGGCGGCGGGCAGCTCCGCGGCAGAACCCACGTGCTGGATCACCTCGAGGTAGCACTTGAGCTTCGGCTCGGTGCCGCTCGGACGGATAATCACGCGCGTCAGGTCCCGGGTGACGTACAGCAGCCCGTCCGTGGGCGGCAACTGGTCAGTGCCCTCGGCCAGGTCCGTGTAAACCTCGACGGCGGATGATCCGAAGGTTTCCGGCGGGGAGACCCTGAGCCGGTTCATCATCGCGTCCAGGAGCCCCAGGTCCGCAACCCGGATGCTGAGCTGGTCGCTGGCGTGCAGGCCGTGCTGCAGGTAAAGCTCGTCCAGGGTGTCAAAGACAGTCTTGCCGTCAGCCTTGGCCGCCGCCGCCAGTTCCGCGATCAGCAGGGCAGCCGAGATCCCGTCCTTGTCCCGCACCAGATCCGGCGCCACGCAGTAGCCCAGGGCTTCCTCGTAGCCGTACACCAGTCCGGGAACCCGGGAAATCCATTTGAACCCGGTCAGTGTCTCCTGGTGGGCATAGCCGGCTGCTGTGGCGATGCGGGCAAGCAGCCGGGAGGACACGATCGAATTCGCGAACACTCCATGCGCACCCTCTTCCGTGCCGCCGTCGTCCTTTGCCTTCCCCGCGGCAATCCGGGCGGCGATGTGCGCTCCAAGGAGTGCACCCACCTCGTCGCCGCGGAGCATCCGCCAGGCGCCGGTGTCAGGGTCCTTCGCCGCAACAGCCGCCCTGTCGGCGTCGGGATCATTGGCGATCACGATGTCTGCCCCGCGCCGCTCGGCGGACTCCAGCGCCAGGTCCAGGGCGCCGGGTTCTTCCGGGTTGGGGAAGCTGACGGTGGGAAAATCCGGGTCCGGTTCGGCCTGCTCCGCAACCAGGGTGATGTCTTTGAAACCTGCGGCATTCAGGACCGCCAGCGCGGTCCCGCCGCCCACACCGTGCAGCGGAGTCAGGACGATGCTCAGGTCACGGGCCGGGAACCCGCCGGGCATGGCCAGCGCAGCTGTGGCACGTTCGTAGTCGGTTGCAATGGACGCGTCCAGGACAGTCCAGCCGGAGGGGGCAAGGGTGACCGATTCCAGCGGCCCCACCGCATTGATCCGGGCGGCGATGGCGGCGTCGTAGGGGGTCACGATCTGTGCGCCGTTGCCGTTCTCCGGCACGGCGTGGCGCCCCAGGTACACCTTGTAGCCGTTGTCCTGCGGCGGGTTGTGGCTGGCGGTCACCATGACCCCGCCGTCGCATTCCAGCGCCCTGACGGCGAAGGCCAGCAGGGGAGTGGGCAGCGCGGCCGGCATAAGGAACGTTTCTATCCCCGCTGCCGTGAAAATCGCTGCGGTTTCCTCGGCAAAGATATCCGAGTTGTGCCGGGCGTCGTAGCCGACGACGGCGCGCGGCCGGGTTCCCGGCGAGGTCTCGCCTACCGCCGACAGGAGGAAGTCCGCCAGGCCGGCGGCGGCCCGCCGCACCACGATCCTGTTCATCCGGTTCGGGCCCGGCCCCAGCGCCGCGCGAAGCCCCGCCGTGCCGAACTGCAGCGTGCCCCGGAAGCTGTCTTCGAGTTCCTGGCGGGCTGCCGGGACGCCGTTTTCCACCTGCCCGATGAGCTCGAGGAGGGAGGCCGAGGTCACCGGATCCGGATCTTGGGCAGCCCACGCGCGGGCATCATCGAGCAGGCGGATTTCGGCATCGGAAGACGTCATGGGCATAACGCTATCGTTATTGGCCGGCCACTTCTTCCAACCGGGGCTCCTGAATGCTTGCTGGTGGCGCCCCGCAAGCGGCCGGTTGCCCCGTCAGAGCCGGGCGATGATCCCGGCCAGCAGCTTCGAAATCCGCGGGCCGGCAGCCTGCCCGGACTCGATGACTTCCTGGTGGCTCAAGGGTTGCGGGCTGATGCCTGCGGCGAGGTTGGTGACCAGCGAAATGCCGAACACCTCCATGCCGGCGTGGCGTCCGGCGATGGCTTCCAGCGCCGTCGACATGCCCACCAGGTCCGCACCGATGCGCTTCGCGTACTGCACCTCGGCGGGCGTCTCATAGTGCGGGCCGGGGAACTGGGCGTAGACGCCTTCGTCCAGGGTGGAATCGACTTCCCGCGCCAGGCCACGGATCCGGGCAGAGTAGAGATCGGTCAGGTCCACGAACGTGGCCCCCTCCAGCGGCGAGGCGGCGGTGAGGTTGATGTGGTCGCTGATCAGCACGGGGGTGCCCGGGGCCCAGTTTTCGTTCAGCCCTCCGCAGCCGTTGGTCAGCACCAGGGTTTTGCAGCCCGCGGCCGCGGCTGCACGGATGCCGTGCACCACCGAACGCACGCCTTTGCCCTCGTAGTAGTGCGTCCTTGCACCCAGGACCAAGGCCCGCTTACCGTCCGTGGTCAGGACCGAGCGGATGGTGCCCACGTGTCCTTCCACCGCCGGGGCGTGGAAGCCGGGGACCTCGTCGGCGGACAGGGTGGCAGTGGTCTCGCCAATCAGGTCGGCTGCTTCGCCCCAGCCGGAGCCAAGCACCAGGGCGACGTCGTGGCTGTCCACGCCGGTTTCCTCGGCGATGTAGTCGGCGGCGGCCCGCGCGGCGGCGAAAGGATCGGTGTTCAGGAAGTCAGTTGTACTCACAGGTACAAGCTATCCTGCCGCCCGTGATGCCGCCCACCCGGGGCCGGTTCTCCTGAGAGACCGTTTTCTTTGGCGGTGCGGGGGAGTTGCAGGAGAATGATTGTTTGTGACTACGCATCCAGATTTCAGTTCCCCCCGGATCGCAATCCTGGGAGGTGGTCCCGGCGGGTACGAAGCCGCCATGGTGGCCGCCTCGCTGGGGGCGCAGGTCACCATCATCGAGCGTGCCGGACTGGGCGGATCGGCTGTGCTGACCGACGTCGTCCCCTCCAAAACCCTGATCGCCACCGCGGACCTCATGACGCGCGTAGGCGAGGCGGGCGAGCTGGGTGTGAAGTTCGACGTCGACGGCGGAGACTTTGTGCCCGTGATGCGCGCCGACCTCAAACATATCAACGACCGCCTGCTGAACCTTGCCCGCAGCCAGTCCAAGGACATCCACGATGGCCTGGAAAACCTGGGAGTGCGGATCATCACCGGATCGGGCCGCCTGCTGGATGACCGCACCATCGAGGTCCTCACGGCGGAAGGCACCGAAACCGTTGAGGCGGACACCATCCTGCTCGCCGTGGGCGCCCATCCGCGCGAGCTTCCCACGGCCCGGCCGGACGGCGAACGGATCCTCAACTGGACGCAGATCTACGACCTTGACGAGCTGCCTGAAGACCTGATCGTGGTGGGTTCCGGTGTCACCGGGGCCGAGTTCGCCTCCGCTTACAACGGACTGGGATCCAAGGTCACGCTGATTTCCAGCCGTGACAGGGTGCTTCCCGGGTCCGATGTGGATGCGGCAGTAGTCCTGGAGGAAGTGTTCGAGCGCCGCGGCGTCCGGGTCCTGTCCCGTTCCCGCGCCGAGACGGTGGAACGGACGGACGACGGCGTTGTGGTCACGCTCAGCGACGGGTCCAAGGTCACCGGCAGCCACTGCCTGCTGTGCCTGGGCTCCATTCCCAACACCGCCGGGATCGGCCTCGAAGAGGCCGGCGTGGCGGTCAGCGAGAGCGGCCACATCAAGGTGGACGGCGTCTCCCGCACCTCAGCCCCCAACATCTACGCCGCCGGTGACTGCACCGGCGTGCTGCCGCTCGCCTCCGTGGCGGCCATGCAGGGGCGCATCGCGGTGGCGCACTTCATGGGTGACACCGTCACCCCGCTCAAGCTGCACCAGGTGGCATCGAACATCTTCACCTCCCCGGAAATTGCGAACGTGGGCGTCTCCGAAGCCGAGATTGATTCGGGCAAGTACCAGGGCGACATCATCAAGCTCTCGCTGCGCAGCAACGCCCGCGCCAAGATGCGGAACCACAAGGACGGTTTCGTAAAGATCTTCGCCCGCAAGGGTTCCGGCACCGTCATCGGCGGCGTGGTGGTGGGACCGAACGCCTCGGAGCTGATCTTCCCCATCTCCATCGCGGTGAAGCAAAAGCTGCACGTGGACGACGTCGCCAGCACCTTTACCGTCTACCCATCCCTGAGCGGATCGATTTCCGAAGCGGCGCGGCGCCTGCACGTCCACCTGTGAGGCGTTTATAGGGGCTCCTGAGTCTGGACCCCTCCCACGCCACGTGCATAGACTCCTCAAAGGAACGGCCGGGAACTCCGTCAGCGGACTTTCCCGGCCGTCCCTGGCCCAGCCACCAACGCAAGGAGCAGCCCGTGGAACTGAATGACGTCAAGTGGAACGAACAGGCGCGCGAAAAGATCCTCCTGGACGCTGACCGGGCCCTGCAGGAAGCGGTCCGTGAAGCAAGCTCGTCCTTGGCGGACGCTGATAAGGACGAAGTGTACAAGTTCCTGTTTGAGCAGCTGAAGGACCAGTTCGTCGACTTCCAGCCCGGCCCGGACCTCACCCGCTACGCGGAGGCGGTAGCAAACGGTGACTTTGGCTCCAACGGTTCAACCGGCACGGAAAGCTAGGTGGGGGCAGTGACAACAGCTCTCGTCAGGCCCCGCAGCGGCAAGATCATTGGCGGGGTGTGCGCGGCCCTCGCAGCCCGCTTCGGGCTCCCGAAGTTCCTGGTCCGGCTTGGCTTCATCATTTTTGGCCTGGTGGGGGTTGGGGAACTGGCCTACATTGTGCTCTGGATCCTCATTCCCAAGGCCCCGGCCTGACCGGGCCGTGTCGAAGGGTTGGCCCCCAAAGCGGGGGCCAACCCTTTGGCGTTAGTGCTCCTCCATCGGGGGAGTGTTCGGGTTGCAGGCCAGGCCGGGATTCGGGAATTCGGCTTTGACGCCCCGCTTAACCAGTTGGCCGTACGACTGGACCAGTCCGTCGAACGGGAAGGCCTCCTCGGGATCGTCATTGAGCCCCGAGTAGGCACAAATGGACTTTGCCGTGTCCACGCCCTGTTCCACCTGCCCGGGGACGTCGTGTCCTGCGGCTGACGCCGGGCCCGCGCCCAGGCCCACGAGGGCGAGCGCACAGACAGCAGCGCCGAGTAAAGACTTTTTGTGCATGGCATTCCTCAATCTCTAGGAGTTCTCCACCGAACCGGGACGAGGCCCGTGCCGGGAAGCCTACGGGGGCCCGGCCGCAAGGGGTATGAGGCGGGAGCCGCCCTGTGGAAAGCCGCAGAAAGTGTGCGGCCTGCCGTCCCTGCCAGGCCGTTGGTCCCTGTTGCCCGCAGGCACCCCAAGGGCACAGTTGAGTATGGCCACAATCTATATTGCGTACGGCAGCGTTGAAGGGCAGACAGCCCATATCGCCGAGTACATCGCCGAGGTGATCCGGGCGCACGGGCACCAGGCCGAAACCGCGGACCTCAAGCATTCCGCGGACACCATTCCGGCCGGACAGGACGGCGTCATCGTGGCGGCGTCGGTGCACGTGGGCAAGCACGAGGGCTATGTGGCCGATTTTGTCCGCAGGAACCGCGGCGACCTGGAAACTCTACCTTCCGCCCTGGTGTCCGTCAGTCTGGCTGCCCACGGCGACGAGGCAGGCGCCGAGGGCTACGTGGCAAGGTTCGAGGAGGAGACCGGCTGGCATCCCCGCCAGGTAGCGATGTTTTCCGGTGCGCTCCAGTACACCCAGTACAACTTCCTCAAACGCCAGCTGATGAAAAAGATCGCCAAGGACAAAGGCTCCCAGGACCTGGACACCTCCCGTGACTACATCTACACCGAGTGGGACGGCGTAAAGCACTTCACGGAGGAGTTCCTGGCCGGCGTGGCTGCCCCCGGAGGCCAGGGTACCGGGACAGCTCCACCAGAAATTCCTGGGTCCCCGGCAGGCTTCAACCCGTGAGAAGCCCCGCAGCCGTACCCGTCCTGGTCCTTGCTGCGTCCGCTGTTCTTGGCGGATGTTCACAGCACGGGAACCAGGTTGAGCCGGCACCCGGCACCTCCACCGGTGCAACCAGCCCTGCCTGTGACCTCATCACGCCCGAAATCGCGGCGAAAGTCGTACCCGGGATCATGCCTGCAGGCCAGAACAGCAGCGACAGGCCGCCCGGAAGCAAGGCCTATCTCTGCACCTATTCGAGTAAGTCCATGGAGGGAGGCCTAACAGCATTGTCGGTGGCCCTCATCTCGCCCGCTTCCCCGCAGGACATCTCCGAAGCCGAGTCGGCGTCCGACTGCTCACCCCTCACCGGAATCGGTGACTTCGCCTGCCTGCAGTGGACCGGCTACTTCCGCGGTGAGGCCGGGGGCGCGTCCGCGAACGTTGTCCTCACGGCTGTCCGGGGCGACGAGACGCTCGAAATGCCCTATGTAACCTCCGCGCCCATGAACGGCGCGCCTGCGCCCGACGGCGACGCGATGGCCCGCGCTCTTGCACAGGCAGCAGTGGACGCGGGTTGGGGCAACGGCACCCCGCTCGGCGTTCCCGCTGCCCCAGCCCCAGCTTCCTAGTCAGGCGGCCTGGACCGCCCGGAAGTGTTTTTCGATAAGCCCCTTGATGTCCTCATGGCAGCCGCCGCAGCCGGTTCCGGCGCGCGTTGCCTTGGAGACCTCGGCCACGGTTGAGCAGCCCTCTTCCACGGCGCCCTGAATGGAGGATCCGCTGACTCCGGCGCACCGGCACACGGTGCCGGTGGGATCAGCGGCACCCGTACCCGGCAGCTGGTCCGGGCCGTCAAGCCGCAACAGCAGGGACCTGTCCGCGGGGAGTTCGGCACCGCGTTCGAACAACCCCACAAGCTCGGCTGCCGTGCGGGGCATGCCCACCGCCACCAGGCCCTCTAGCACCCCGCCACGGGTGGTCATTTTGACGTAGCGTCCGTGCTCCGGGTCCGCCCATTGCGAAACCTGGAGGCGCGGGCGCCCGTTCACCGCGCCGGCAGCGAGGGCGTCCTCGTCCCAGGGCTCCGCCGAATTGTCACCGGCCACGGCCATGTTCATGCCGCGTGCCTTCAGGACAATGACACCCGGCTGCTCCGCCGGCAGCGCCGGCAGCAGGGCGGAGTCCCCGCCGTCAGCCAGCAGGGTCAGGTATTCGGCGAGCCACTCGGCCTGCCGCCAGCCCGGCCCCACCAGGCCAGAGGGTCCCTTCGCGTAGCGGCAGGGCGCGCACTCCGGATCCGGGCAGCGCACCTCGGCGCAGTCACCAATGGCAAAGATGTGCGGCTCGTGGTGGGCGCGGAGCTTGTGGTCCACCAGGATGCCCGCCCCCGTGGAGAGCCCGCAGCCCTCGGCGAGCTCAGTGCGGGGACGGACACCGCAGGAGAGCACCAGGAGGTCGCCGTCAATCGCGGACCCGTCGTCGAGCAGCAGCGCCGAGAAACCGCCATCGGGCGCGTTGTGCTCCACGCCCGTGGAGCGCGCGTTGCCGGCCATCCGGACGCCGCAGCGGCGCAGGCTCGCCGCCAGCACTGAACCGCCGCCGCGGTCGATGTTGCGGCCCAGCGGATGCGGGCCGTTGTGCACCACCGTGACGGTGGCTCCTTCTTCGGCCGCGGCCAGCGCTGTCTCCAGGCCCAGGACGCCGCCGCCCAGCACCACCACCCGCTTGCCGCCATCCACGGCCTGGCGCAGCACCCCGGCGTCGCGAAGGTCGCGGAGCGCGGTGACGCCGGCGGGGAGGACCGGGTGGGTGGGGTCGGGGTTGATGCCCGTGAGGTTGGGAATGACCGGGCGCGAGCCCGTGGCAAAGACCAGCCGGTCGTAGTGGACGGCGCCGCCGTCGGACAGCAGGACCTGTTGCCGGGCCCGGTCCACGCGCTTCACCCGCACACCCAGGCGGATGTCCACGCCGTCCCCGGCCAACTCCGCGGCGTCGGAGAGCGCCAGCGCCTCGGCGGTGGTGCGGCCCACGCCGAGATCGGCTACGAGCACGCGGTTGTAGGCGGCTTCGGCTTCCTCGCCCACCACTGTCATGCCCACCTTGCCGCTGCGGACGGCAGGCAGGAGTTCGTCGACCAGCCGGGCCGCCACTGGGCCGAATCCCACAATGACAATCTGCTCGCTCATGAGGCCTCCGTCGTTTGAAGCACGCTGGTGGAAAGGGGCGCGGCCACGGGCCGGACCCACACAGTGTTGAATTTGAACTCCGGCATCCCGGAGATGGGGTCCGTGGCCGCTTCCGTGAGGCGGTTCGCGCTCTCGAGCTCGGGGAAGTGGAACGGCAGGAAGACAGTCTCGGGGCGGATGGTGGTGCTGAGCTGCGCCCGGCACTCCACCTCGCCGCGCTCGTTGGCCACGGACACGAGCGCCCCTTCGGTGATGCCCATGGACGCCGCGGCTGCCGGATGGATCTGCACCCTTGCTTCCGGCTGCGCCGCCAGCAGTTCCGACACCCGCCGGGTCTGCGCGCCGGACTGGTAGTGCTCCAGGAGGCGGCCGGTGATGAGGGTCATGGTTTTGGCGGCGGCTGTGCCGTCTCCTGCAGGTGGCCCGGCAGGAGTACGACGGCGGCGGGGCGTCACCGGGGTCATCACGGCTTTGCCGTCCGGGTGCGCGAAGTTGTCCTGGAACAGCCGGGGCGTTCCGGTGCTGCCGGTGGGGTAGGGCCAGTAGGCAGCCTCTCCGCGGTCAAGCATGGCGTAGTCGATTCCGGAGTAGTCCGCCAGGCCTCCGGCGGAAGCGAGGCGGAGTTCCTCGAACACGGTCTCGGGGTCCTCGCTGTACGTGGACGGGGCGTTAAGGGCCTCGGCCAGCCGCGCCATGATCCACAGCTCACTGCGGGCGCCGGCCGGCGGCGTCAGGGCCCGGCGGCGGCGCAGCACACGGCCCTCGAGGTTGGTCAGGGTTCCCTCCTCCTCAGCCCACTGGAGAACAGGAAGGATGAGGTCCGCCTCTGCGGCGGTCTCGGACATGAAGAAGTCACAGACCATCAGGAAGTCCAGGCTCCGGAGTCCTTCGATCACGGCGTTGGCGTCGGGGGAAGCCACCGCGATGTTGGAGGCGTGGACAAAAAGGCAACGGACGCCGTCGGCCTTGCCCAGCGACTGAAGCAGCTGGACGGCCGGCAGGCCGGGGCCGGGAATGAGGTCCTCGGCCACGCCCCAGACCTTCGCCACATGGGCGCGGGCGGCGGGGTCGGTGATCTTGCGGTAGCCGGGGAGCTGGTCCGCCTTCTGGCCGTGCTCGCGCCCGCCCTGCCCGTTGCCCTGGCCGGTCAGGGTGCCGTAGCCGCTCCGGGCCGAGCCGGGCAGGCCCAGCAGGAGGCTGAGGTTGATCGCTGCCGTGGCGGTGTCGGTGCCGTCCACGTGCTGTTCCACACCGCGGCCCGTGAGGATGTAGCTGCCGCCTTCACGTGCGCCCCGGGCCAGTCGGCGTGCTGTTTCGCGGATGAGTTCGGCCGGGACGCCGGTGAGGGACTGGACCCGTTCTGGCCAGAAGGAGTTCACGCTGCGGGCTACGGCGCTGTAGCCGGAGGTGCGTTCAGCAAGGTACGCGGCATCCACCAGGTTCTCGTGGATGACCACGTGCGAGATGCCCAGGAGGAGGGTGAGGTCGGTGCCCGGAAGGGGCTGAAGGTGCAGGCCGCCGCCGTCGGCCGTGAAGGCGGCTGTGGCGGAACGGCGCGGATCCACCACGATCAGCCCGCCGGCGTCGCGCGATCCCTTAAGGTGCTGCACGAACGGCGGCATGGTTTCGGCAACGTTGGAGCCGAGCATCAGGATGGTGCTGGCCGTGTCCAGCGCTTCGAGGGGGAAAGGGAGCCCGCGGTCAACGCCGAAGGCCCGCATCCCTGCCGCTGCGGCCGAGGACATGCAGAACCGGCCGTTGTAGTCGATGCGGGAGGTGCCAAGGGCAAGCCGGGCGAACTTGCCCAGCATGTAGGCCTTTTCGTTGGTGAGCCCGCCGCCGCCGAAAACGCCCACCGCGTCAGCACCGTAGCGGGCCCGGGCGTCCTTCACCGCGGACACGGCGAGGTCTAGGGCCTGGTCCCAGCTGATGGGCCGGTGGACGCCGTCGGGGCCCTTCAGGAGCGGCTCGGTGATCCGGCCGGGATGGTTCAGGAGACTGGGGGACGTCCAGCCCTTGCGGCAGAGGCCGCCGCGGTTGGTGGGGAAGTCCCGGCCGCTTACTTCGAGGGGTGCCGCCAGGGGGATTCCGGGGGCGGCAGCTCCCGGCACGGGGACTGACCCCGGCTGTGAAGCCGGGGTCAGTGCCGTGGGAGACGTGAGCGTCATGGCGCACTGCAGGGCGCAGTAAGGGCAGTGCGTGTCGGCGCTTTTGGTCATGTTAGACGTGTCCCATCGCATTTCGGTTGGCGTTGCGGATGTAGCAGGCCCAGCACACCACCAGCATCAGGACGTAGGCCCCGACGAAGCCGTAGAAGGCGGGGGTGTAGGAGCCGCTGGCGGAGTTGGAGGCGTTCAGCACCTGCGGGATCACGAAGCCGCCGTAGGCGCCGATGGCGGAGATGAGGCCCAGGGCGGAGGAGGCGAGGCGCTGGGTGGCCACCGAGCTGGCACCGTTCCGGGCAGCGCGGCTGTTGGTGGCAAAGATGATGGGGATCATCCGGTAGGTGGCGCCGTTTCCGAAGCCGCTGGCGGTAAAGAGCATCAGGAAGAGGACCAGGAAGAGCCAGAAGTTCTTCAGCGGGAGGGTCCAGACCATGGTGAGCGTGATGACGGCCATGGCGGCGAAGGCGGCCACGGTCATGCGGGCGCCGCCCATCCGGTCAGCCATGCGTCCGCCATACGGGCGGGCCAGGGAGCCTACCAGCGGGCCGAGGAAGGCCAGGGACAGCGCCACGGTGCCCACTCCGATGGAGGAGAAAGCCGGGAAATAGTCCTTGATCAGCTTGGGGAAGACACCGGCGAAGCCGATGAAGGAGCCGAACGTGCCGATGTAGAGCAGTGCCATGATCCACAGGTGCGGTTCTTTCAGCGCTGCGATCGAGCCTGCCACGTCGCCCTTGGCACTGGTGAGGTTGTCCATGAACTTCCAGGCACCGAAGGCGGCGACCAGGATGAACGGGACCCACATCCAGCCGGCCAGGGGCAGGTTGACGGTGCCCACGGCGAGGAGGGTGATGGCGATCGGTACGGCCAGCTGTGCCACGGCGGCACCCATGTTTCCGCCGGCGGCATTCAGGCCCAGGGCCCAGCCCTTTTCGCGGGCGGGGTAGAAGAAGGTGATGTTGGCCATGGAGCTGGCGAAGTTGCCGCCGCCGAAGCCTGCCAGGGCGGCCACCAGGAGCATGACGCCGAACGGGGTTTCCGGGTTGGAGACGCACAGGGCCAGGCCGATGGAGGGGATCAGGAGCAGCAGGGCGGAAACGATGGTCCAGTTGCGGCCGCCGAAGCGGGGGACCATGAAGGTATAGGGGATGCGCAGGGTGGCACCCACCAGGCTGGGCATGGAGATCAGCCAGAAGATCTCGGAAGTGGAGAAGGTAAAGCCTGCTGCGGGGAGCTGGACCACCACGATGGACCAGAGCTGCCATACGACAAAGCCGAGGAACTCGGCGAAGATTGACCAGTTGAGATTGCGGCGTGCAATGGAGCGGCCTGCGGTCTCCCACTGTTCCTTGTTCTCGGCATCCCAGTTGGCGATCCAGCGGCCGGGGCGGAATTCAAGGGCGGGGGCGACTGTGGTGCGGGTAGGGCCGGGCTGTGCGCTGGCGGATGCGGCGGTTCCGGGCATGGCGGAATCTTCGAGATCAAGGGAACTTCCGGTGCCGGCATCGGCGGTGCGGTCAACAGTCACGGGGTACCTCCTTCTGGGGGATGTTGTTCCTCCAAGGTAGGGAAGCCGCGTTTCATGGACCGACGCCGCGTGTTAACGCGCTGTGACATTTGCCTATCGGCGGGCGTTGGGGGACGTGAGGCGGGCAGGTTGGACCAGTAAGTGAGACGCACCGCACAGGTCCGCATACTGGACCTTACGTCCATTGACTGGACTGGGGGAACTAATATTGAACTCTGACTATTTCGAGCCGTTCCCTTGCCCGGGTCCGGCCGGTCCTCACGAAAGCGTTTACCTATGTCATCCACCCATACCTCCACGGTGCCCGGGTCCCAGCCGGTGAACTCACGCGGACGCGTGATTGTTGCCAGCCTCATCGGCACCACGGTCGAGTTCTACGACTTCTACGTCTACGCCACCGCTGCGGTGCTTGTTTTCCCGCAGCTGTTCTTCCCCAACCAGAACGAAACAACCCAGCTCCTGAGCTCGTTCGCAGTCTTCGGCGTGGCCTTCGTCGCCCGCCCGCTCGGCTCGATCGTCTTTGGCCACTTCGGCGACAAGTTCGGCCGCAAGGGCACCCTGGTGGCATCCCTCCTGACAATGGGTATTGCGACGTTCCTTATCGGCTGCCTGCCCACCGCCCTTGTGCCCGGCTGGGAGTTCTGGGCTCCGGCCCTGCTGGTGGTCATGCGTTTCGCCCAGGGCCTGGCCCTGGGTGGCGAATGGAGCGGCGCCGCGCTGCTGGCCACGGAGAACGCCCCCGCCAACAAACGCGCCATCTACGGAACCTTCCCGCAGCTGGGCGCCCCCATCGGCTTCATCATCGCCAACGTGATCTTCCTGGTGTTCAGCTACGCGCTCTCTCCGGCAGACTTCCAGGCCTGGGGCTGGCGCGTGCCGTTCCTGCTCAGCGCCGTCATGGTGATCATCGGCCTGTACGTCCGCCTGAAGCTGATCGAAACGCCCGCCTTCACCAAGGTGATCGAGTCCAACGAGGTAGCCAAGCTTCCGCTGGGCCGGGTATTCAAGACCAGCTGGCGCCAGCTCATCCTGGGCACGTTCATCATGCTCGCCACCTACGTGCTCTTCTACCTGATGACCACCTTCACCCTCACCTACGGCACCCGGCCCGCCACGCTGGACGCAGCCCGGGCGGCGGCGGAAAAGGCCGGAAAGCCGATGTCGGAAGCGGCTGCTGCCGCGTTCGTCCCCGGCCTGGGCTACACCCGCAACGACTTCCTGTGGATGCTCATTGCCGGCGTCGTGTTCTTCGGCATCTTCACCCTCGTCTCCGGGCCGCTGGCCGAGAAGTACGGCCGCCGCAAGATGCTCCTGGCCGTCACGGGCGGAATCTTCGTCTTCGGCCTGCTCTTCGTCCCGCTGTTCAGCGGCGGATTCGTGGGCACCATGGCGCTCCTGGTGATCGGCTTCTCCCTGATGGGCCTGACGTTCGGGCCCATGGGTGCGCTCCTGCCGGAACTGTTCCCCACCAACGTCCGGTACACCGGGTCCGCCGTGAGCTACAACTTCTCCAGCATCCTCGGCGCAGCGGTGGCACCGTTCATCGCCGTCGCGCTGTGGGAACTCGCGGACGGCAGCCCCGTCCTGGTGGGCATCTACCTGACCTCCATGGCCGTGCTGACGCTCATTGCCCTGTTCGTGAGCAAGGAAACCCGCGACCTGGACTACGAAAACAACGTGGCCTAGCTTCACAGGCTGTACGTTCCAGCCCGGTTCGTGGCTGAGGTGCCCGGTGCGTTTCCCGTCAAAAGGGGAGTGCGCCGGGCACTTTTGTGTCCAGGAGCGGAGCAAGCGGGCGGGAACGCACGACGGCGGCGCTCGGGGCCGTCCGCGAGGTTACCGGGCGTAGCGGTCCACGAAGTTCCGCAGCACCTTCATGGGTTCGGTAACAGTAAACTGCCGGGCATTCTCCATCAGGTCTTCAGCCGACTCCGGTGGGAAGTAGCCGGCGTTGCGGTAGATGTCGATGCGGGTGACCAGGCCGTCCACGTCCAGCTCGGGGTGGAACTGGGTGGCATAGAGATTCGTCCGGATCCGGAACATGTGCACCGGGCAGGCCTCGGAGCGGGCGAGCAGCACGGCGTGCGGCGGCAGGGCGGTGCAGGCCTCCTTGTGTCCCGTGAAGGCGGTGAAACTGCCCGGCATCCCCTTCAGGACCGGGTCCTCGAGCCCTGCCTCCGTGAGCTCAATTTCCACTCCGCCCAGGGGCTCGCCGTAGGTCCTGTCGATGACGGCGCCCTGGTGCGTTCCCAAGGTGCCCACGCCGTAGCAGGCGCCCAGGAACGGGAAGTCCCGGGCCACCAGCACGTCCAGCAGCCCGGACAGCTCACGCTCCACCCGATGCTGGACGGGGGACTTCTGTTCCGGCGGATCGCTGGAGGTGAAGGGGCTCCCGCCCACAATCACGCCCGAGTACTGCGCAAGGTCCAGGTCCGGCAGCGGGGCAGCCTCCAGCCGGACGCGGCGCAGCTCCCGCTCTTCCAGCCCGCCATACCGCAGGTAGGCGGCGTACTCGTTGTCGGCGGCGGCGTCCTCCGCCCGGGAGGCGAGGAGCAGGAAAGGCAGCATCTGCTAAGTGTGCCGGTTCGGGCCGGACCTGTCAGCTAGGCCGGGGGCTGGGTGAGGGAGCGGCGGGACTGTGGCCGCGCGGCAGGATCAGCGTGCCGGTGGACGAGCTTCCAGTAGCCTTCCTCACGCCGGAAGATGCTGGTGACCCGGAGCGCAAACTCCTCCACGGCACTCCCGTCCAGGCGGGCACGGAAGTGTTCGGTCTCCACCAGGTAGGCGGTATCCCGTGCAGTGTAGGACGTGATGGTGTCGAACCCCAGCATCTCGCCGTCCTGGAACTGCCGGGCAGCCTGGTCCAGCCTTGCCTCCACCTGCGCCCAGCCGCGCGCGATGCCGCCAAAAGGATTGGCCAGCGTGACGTCGTCAAGCCTGGAATAAAGCTCCTTGACGGGCTCGGGATTGCCCCGGGTAATTTCGGGGACGGCCAGGTGGTACCGGCCCACTTCTTCCTGGAAACTGGGTGCGAGCATGGGTGCCTCCGGCGCTTACTGGTCTTCGATGATGGCGATGATGGCGCCGGCGGACACTGTTTCGCCGGATGACGCCTCAAGCCCGATGACGATTCCGGAGCGGTGCGCCGTCAATGGCTGCTCCATCTTCATCGCCTCGAGGACCACCACCAGGTCGCCCTCGGAGACGACGTCGCCGTTGGATACGGCAACCTTGACGATGGTTCCCTGCATGGGGGACGTCAGGGCATTGCCGGTGGCCGCTGCAGGACCGCCGGAGCGGGAGCGCTTCTTCGACTTTGCCGGCTTCGCAGCCGCCGCCCCTCCCGTCCCCAGGGAACCCAGGGATGCGGGCAGGACCACTTCCAGGCGCTTGCCGCCCACTTCGACCACCACGCGCTGGCGGTCTTCTGCCACAGCGTCGGCATCGGCGGAGCCGTCCGGAGTCCAGGCCGGAAGGTTGTTGACGAATTCTGTTTCAATCCACCGGGTGTGAACCGTGAACGGGCCCTCGGCCGGGGCGAACGCAGGATCGGACACCACCGCGAGGTCGAACGGGATGACGGTGGGGATACCCTCCACCACCATTTCCTCAAGCGCGCGGCGGGCACGCTGCAGGGCCTGGGGGCGGTTGGCCCCGGTGACGATCAGCTTGGAAAGCATGGAGTCGAAGTTGCCGCTGATCTCGTCACCCTGTTCGACGCCGGAGTCGATGCGGACTCCAGGGCCGGTGGGGTTCTTCAGCACGCGAATGGTACCGGGGGCAGGCATGAAGTTCCGGCCCGGGTCCTCGCCGGTGATGCGGAATTCGAAGGAGTGCCCGCGCACCTCGGGATCGCCGTAACCGAGCTCTTCGCCGCGGGCCAGCCGGAACTGCTCGCGCACCAGGTCGATGCCGGTCACTTCCTCGGAGACGCAGTGCTCCACCTGCAGGCGGGTGTTCACTTCAAGGAAGGAGATGGTGCCGTCCTGGCCCACCAGGAATTCACAGGTGCCGGCGCCCAGGTAGCCTGCCTCCTTGAGGATCGCCTTGGAGGACTCGTAGAGCCGGCGGTTCTGCTCTTCGGTGAGGAACGGCGCCGGGGCTTCCTCGACGAGCTTCTGGTTGCGGCGCTGGAGCGAGCAGTCACGCGTGGAAACAACCACCACGTTGCCATGGGCGTCCGCCAGGCACTGGGTCTCGACGTGCCGGGGAGCGTCAAGGAAGCGCTCGATGAAGCACTCGCCACGGCCGAACGCGGCGATGGCCTCCCGCACGGCGGATTCAAACAGTTCGGGGATTTCCTCGCGGGTGCGCGCCACCTTGATGCCGCGTCCGCCGCCGCCAAAGGCAGCCTTGATGGCCACGGGCAGGCCGTGCCGGTCCACGAATTCCAGGATTTCCTCGGCGGACTCCACGGGGTCAGCGGTGCCGGGAACCTGCGGGGCGCCGACCTTCTCTGCAATGTGGCGGGCCTGGACCTTGTCGCCGAGGGCGGAGATGGCTTCGGGGGAGGGGCCGATCCAGGTGATGCCCGCGGCGATCACCTTCGCGGCGAACTCGGCGTTTTCCGCCAGGAAGCCGTAGCCGGGGTGGATGGCGTCGGCACCGGACTGGCGTGCGGCGTCGATGATCTTGTCCATGACCAGGTAGGACTCCGCGGCGGTGTTGCCGCCCAGGGCGTAGGCCTCGTCAGCGAGGCGGACGTGCAGGGCGTCACGGTCCGGGTCTGCGTAGACGGCCACTGAGGCGATGCCTTCGTCGCGGGCGGCCCGGATGATGCGGACGGCAATTTCACCGCGGTTGGCGATCAGCACCTTTGTGAGGGTCGACTGCGTGGTTCGTGCGGACTGCTCCAAATTTGCTGACAAGGCGTCTCCTTCTTTCCTTCAGGGAGCCTAGCGCGGTTTTGAGGGTTCCGCCGATATTACTTGCGGAATCCGCGTGTAAACCGGCCAAGCTTTGTAGGGAAGCTACAAGGGCCCGCCAATTGCGGCGTTTTTGTTGCAGGCGGTGCAGGTAGCGTCAGCCGTGCCACAGGTCCGTGATGCGCACGTTGGCGGCGGCAAGCAGGCCGCGGAGCGTGGAGACGGAAAGTCCGACGACGGTGTGCGGGTCCCCGTCGACCTTACGGATGAACGCCCCGCCCAGGCCGTCGATGGTGAAGGAACCGGCACAGTGCAGCGGCTCGCCCGTGGCGATGTAGGCGTCAATTTCGGCCGGATCCATCTCCAGGAAGGTGACCTCGGCTGAGGCCACCGTCCCGAGGGTGGCGCCGGTGCCTGCACCGTCGTCGTCGTCGTCGTCGTCGTCCGTATCCGTGTCCCGGCAGTCCACCAGCCAGTGGCCGGTATGCAGCACCCCGGCATTGCCGCTCATCCGCAGCATCCGCTCGCGGGCGACGGCGGCGGTGTAGGGCTTGCCGTGCGCCTCGCCGTCGAACTCGAAGACGGAGTCGCAGCCCAGGACCAGCGCCCCTTCAGCTTCCGGCAGCGCCGCCACGGCCTCGGCCTTGGCCCGGGCCAGCAGCAGCGCGGTGTCGTGCGGATCAGTGACGCCGTAATGGGCCTGGACGGCGTCCTCGTCCACGTCGGACACCAGGATGGAGTGCCGGATGCCGGCCTCGGCCAGGAGCTTGGTGCGGGCGGGGGACTGGGATGCGAGAATCAGGCGGACCACAAATCCAGCCTAATTGACCGGTCCGGCCTGGTGGACCAGTTCCCCGGACACCGGTGCCGCCTCGGTCCGGTTGAGCTTGGCGCCCTCCACATCGACGTCAGGCAGGATCCGGTCCAGCCACCGCGGCAGCCACCAGGACTTTTCACCCAGCAGGTACATCACGGCCGGGACGATGGTCATGCGCACCACGAAGGCGTCCAGGAGCACACCGAACGCCATCGCAAAGCCCAGCGGCCGGACCATGGTGAGGTGGCTGAAGATGAAGCCGGCGAACACGCTGACCATGATGATCGCGGCAGCGGTGACCACAGCGGCCGCGTGGCGGAAGCCCACCCGGACGGCCTCCTTGGCGGTGGAACCGTGCATGTACGCCTCGCGCATGCCGGAGGCGATGAACACTTGGTAGTCCATGGCCAGGCCGAACAGCACGCCGATCAGGATGATCGGCAGGAAACTCAGCACCGCGCCGGGATTGGCGACATCGAACACGCCGCCGAGCCAGCCCCACTGGTACACGGCAACCACGGCGCCGAAGGCTGCGGCGAGCGAAAGCAGGAATCCGCCCGTTGCCAGCAGCGGCACCACGATGGAGCGGAACACCAGCAGCAGCAGGATCAGGGAAAGTCCGACGACGATCGCCAGGTAGGGCGGAAGGGCGTCGCCCAGCTTGGTGGAGACGTCGATGTTGCCGGCCGTCTGCCCCGTCAGGCCCATTGCCACCCCGTGCTCGGACTGGATTTCATCATTGAGGCCGCGGAGTTCGGACACCACGTTGACGGTGCTGGCGCTGGCCGGGCCTTCCTTGGGGATGACCTGGAAGACGGCTGTCCGGCGGTCCTCGCTGAGGGCGACCGGTACGGCAGCAACCACATTGTCCACGGCGCGGAGCTTGTCGGCGACGTCGTACTGCAGGGTCTGTGCCTGGGCCTCATCGAGGCCGGCCGGGAACTCGCCTACCGCGACGATGGGGCCGGTGACGCCTTCGCCGAAGCGCCGGGCCGTGAGGTCGTACGCCTGGTAGGCCTCGGAGTCCACAGGTTCGGATCCGCCGTCGGGCAGTGCGAGCTGCAGCTGGGTTGCCGGCAGCGCAAGGGTGCCCAGGAGGAGCACGCCGGCCAGAAGCGCCAGGATGGGGTGCCGGGTGACCAGGCCGCCCCAGCCGCGGGTGCTGCGCTCGCGGTCCTTGGCTTCATCGGCTGCTTCATGGCCGGGCTCCGCGTTGTGGGCATTGGCCTTGGCCCAGGCACGCCGGGAAATGATGCGGCGGTCGATCAGGGACAGCATGGCGGGCGTCAGGGTGATGGCCACCAGGACGGCCACGGCAACGGTGCCGGCCGCGGCCAGGCCCATGACGGTGAGGAACGGCAGGCCGGGGACTACGAGTGCGGCGAGCGCGATGATGACGGTCAGGCCGGCGAAAACCACGGCGTTGCCTGAGGTGCCGGTGGCCCGCGCCACGGATTCCTCCGGGTCCATTCCGGCAAGGAGCTGGGTCCGGTGGCGGTTGACGATGAAGAGGGAGTAGTCGATGCCCACGGCCAGGCCCAGCATGAGGGCCAGCATGGGGGAGATGGAGCTCATGTCGAAGAGGCCGGACAGCGCGAACGTGATGCCGACACCCACGCCGACGCCCACCACGGCCATCAGCAGCGGCAGCCCGGCGGCAACCAGCGTGCCCAGCATCAGGATCAGGACCAGGGCCGCGACGGCAATGCCGATGACCTCGGCAGCGCCGAAGAGTTCCGAGATGTCCTCAGTGATTTCCTTGCTGGCGTAGGCGGTGACGCCGGCAGCGGACGTCTCGTGGGCGATGTCCTGGACCTGCTGGCGGACCTCGGGGCTGAGGCCGTTGATGGAGGTGTTGAACTGCACCTGGGCCACTGCCGCCTGTCCGTCTTCTGATACGAACCTGATGGCGGAGGACGCTTCGGCCTGGCGCTTGCCGAGTTCGAGCTTTGCCTTGCTGGACTCCAGCTCCTGGACGCCTGCCTCGAGCCTGGCCTGGCCTTCGGCCAGTGCGGCCTTTTGCTGGCCCAGCTGGGCCTCGATGAGGGCCGCTGGCGCGCCGGCTGCGGCAAGCTGCTGTTCTGCTGCGGCCAGCTGTGCCTGGCCGGCTTCAAGCTGGGCGCGGGAGGCGTCCAGCTGGGCCTGGCCCGCGGCAAGCTGCTGCTCGCCGTCGGCAATGGCCTGTCCGGCCTGGTCCACCTGGGCCTGCGTGGCGAAGGGATCCACGGTGCCGCGGACGTCCGGAATGGCCTCAAGTTCCTTGAGGGAGTCGGTGACTGCGGCCCGGCTCTCGGCGGTAAAGCCGCCGTCGGGAGCTTCAAAGACGATGGTGGCGGTGCCTCCTGAAGCAGAGGGGAGCTCTTCCTTCAGCTTGTCCGCGATCCGCTGCGTCTCCGTGCCGGGAATCTGGAAATTGTTGGACAGCGTCCCGTGGAAGGCTGCGGCGGCACCGCCCACGGCCAGCAGGGCGGCAAGCCAGAGCGAAATGACCAGCCAGCGCCGGCGGTAGGAAAACTTGCCCAGGCGGTAAAGGAACAGTGCCATGTGAGGTGACCGATCTGATCAGGAGGGACGGGAGGCTGGGGATGAGGGGGCGGGCGTGGTGCCCGTGGTGAAACCGGAGCCGAGCAGCGCCATGGCGTCGATCAGGAGGTGCCGGAGCTCGGCGAGGGATGCAGGGGAAAGGTCCGCGCCCCGGCGGGAGAACCAGACCTCCATGGCGGCCTTGCCGCAGGAAATCACGGATCCCGCCAGGGCGCGGAGGTAGAGCTCGTCCACTGCGCCAGGTGTTGCGGCCGCACGCTCGCGGGCTACTTCGGTGATCTGTTCCCGGCAGTGGTCCCAGGCTTCCAGCTCGGAATGGGACATCAGGCTGCTCTGCTGGGTCAGCGTGAACAGTTCAGCCAGCGGGGCCACCGTCATCGGATCCGCAAGCGCCATCAGCGCCTCCTGGGCGGACTGGAGGATGGGTTCGTCCGCGGGCCGGAGTTTGAACTGCTGGATGGCGTTGTCCAGGAATCCATGGGTGACCGAGGCCAGTGCGGCATCGGTGCTGCCGAAGTAGTTAAAGAAGGTTCGGCGCGAAATGCCGGCGGCGTCTGCGATGTCCTCGGCGGTGAAGTTCCCTGGCCCCTTGCTGCGCAGGAGGGTCAGGGCGGCGTCCGTGATGGCCTGGCGGGTGGCGGCTTTGTTCAGCTCACGGCGTGAGAGCGGCACGGATTCGTGGGGGGAGGGCCCGGCCGAAGCCTGGCCTGCGGAAACTGTCACGCTTTTACACTACGTGCAACTTTGCACTCTGGGCAACTTGCTTTCATAGGAGAATGAAAGGTTCCGGACAGCTCTCCCATGACTTGCCCGCGGATGCTGGAAATGTCCCGAAAAGGACTAACGATCAGCAGCCGTCCCGGACGGCAGTACCAGGAGACAAGAAATGTCACGCACAAAGAAAATGACCCTCGGCCTGTCAGCTACGGCGCTGGCCCTTGCTTCCGGAATCGGCCTCGCCGGCATGGCCTCCGCTACAACACCGGCTCCCGCCCCGAGCGCGAGCTCCAGCGCCTCGGCTGACGGGAGCACCAGCACCATGCCCGGCGGCGGCATGGGCAAGCACGGCGGCCGGGGCGGTGAGCGGGGAATTGCCCAGGCGTCCGCACTGGCGGAGAAGCTGGGCGTTGAGGAAGCAAAGGTGACGGAGGCCCTGCAGGCCTTCCGCGAGGCCAACAAGCCCGCCGGTCCTCCGGCGGAGGGGGAGAAGCCTGATGCAGCGACCCGCGAGGCTGCCCTTGCAAAGTCGCTGGCCGAATCGCTTGGGATCGAGGAGTCAGCGGTCACTACGGCGCTGGAGGAACTCCGCAGCGAACGGCAGGCAGAGAAGGCGGCGGGGCTGAAAACCCGGCTGGACCAGGCCGTCGCGGACGGGAAGCTGACCCAGGCCGAGGCGGATGCCGTCACCAAGGCGGTGGAGAACGGCGTGATCGGCGGAGGCGGGCACTGACCGCACTCCCTGCTGGATAGCCCGGGCACAGAACCCAGTGCCTGGCACGGAACCCAGCGCCGGGCACGGAGCCTAGCCCCCTGTACGGAAAATAGCGCCCACACAGAAAGAAGTCCCCGGGGAACGGTCCAGTTCCCGGGGACTTCTTTCGTGATGGGTGAGCAGGGACCCTTAGGCCTTCGCGTCCTCCAGATGGCGCGGAGCGGTGTCCGTGGTGGTCCCGTCCGACGGTGCGGCGGCCGGCGTACCGGAGTCGGCAGCGTCGAAGCTGTCGTCAACAAACGGCGTGCCGTTGCGGGGAGCGTTGTACAACTGCTCGTCCAGGATGCCCTGGCGCTTGGCCACAATGGTGGGGACCAGGGCCTGGCCGGCCACGTTGACCGCGGTGCGGCCCATGTCAAGGATCGGATCGATGGCCAGGAGGAGACCGACGCCGGCCAGCGGCAGTCCCAGCGTGGACAGCGTCAGCGTAAGCATCACCACGGCGCCGGTGGTGCCGGCCGTGGCAGCGGAACCCAGCACGGAGACCAGGGCGATCAGGAGGTACTGGGTGAAGTCCAGCTGGATGCCGAAGAACTGGGCCACGAAGATGGCGGAGATCGCGGGGTAGATCGCGGCGCAGCCGTCCATCTTGGTGGTGGCGCCCAGCGGCACGGCGAAGGACGCGTAAGCGCGGGGGACGCCCAGGCTGCGTTCGGTGACGCGCTGGGTCAGGGGCAGGGTGCCCACGGAGGAGCGGGAGACGAAGGCGAGCTGGACGGCGGGCCACACGCCGGAGAAGTACTGCTTGACGGAGAGGCCGTGGGCACGGATCAGGATGGGGTACACCGCGAAGATGACCAGGGCCAGGCCCACGTAGATGGCGAAGGTGAACTTGCCCAGGGAACCGATGGTGTCCCAGCCGTAGACGGCAACGGCGTTGCCGATGAGGCCCACGGTGCCGAGCGGCGCGATGCGGATGATCCACCACAGCACCTTCTGGATGACGGCCAGCGCAGAAGCGTTCAGGTTCAGGAAGGGTTCGGCAGCCTTGCCCACCTTGAGCGCGGCAACGCCCACGGCGATGGCGATCACGAGGATCTGGAGCACGTTGAAGCTGACGGAGGTGGTGACGGCGCCGGATTCGGCAACGGTGGAGCTGGCGCCCAGCCCAAGGAAGTTCTTGGGGAACAGGCCCACCAGGAAGGCCCACCAGTCACCGGACTTGCCTGAGTACTTGGCTTCCTCGGAGATGCCGGTATTGGCGCCGGGCTGAAGCAGGACGCCCAGGCCGATACCGATCAGCACGGCGATCAGGGACGTGATGGCGAACCACAGCAGGGTGTTCCAGGCGAGCTTGGCAGCGTTGGACACCTGGCGCAGGTTCGAGATGGAGCTGACAACTGCGGTGAAGATCAGGGGTACGACGGCAGTCTGCAGCAGTGACACATAGCTGGAGCCGATGGTCTGCAGGGTGGCGCCGAGGGCATTGGGGCTGGCCTTGGTGCTGCCGGTGTACTTGGCCAGCAGGCCGAGGCCAAGCCCCACGATGAGGGCGGCAATGATCTGGAAGCCGAACGAGCCAGCCCACTTGGGCAGCTGGAAGCCGGTCTTTCCTGCGGGGGAAGGGGTGCTTATCTGAGTGCTCACCCGAATACGCTAGGGCCACGGCGCATATCACGGCGAACGAACATTGAGAAATATTACGCGCCTTGAGTTTCCGCCCTGACCTAATTTCCCCGTGAGGACAAGGGTTTCAGCCAGCTATGTTAAGTATTCCCGCCCCGGGTGTGCTTAACATCTCCCGCAGCAGCGGCAGCGAGGGGCCCGTCCGGCAGCGCGCGTCAGGGCGACGAAGGAGCAGCGCGCCGAGGACGGGCCCCTGGGGGCCGCGGAGTCAGGACTAGGAAAGCAGCGCCCGCCGGAGCGTGTCCAGTCCGACCGAACCTACGTTCAAAGCCTTCGTGTGGAACTCTTTCAGGTCGAAACCGGGGCGGGCCTCGAGTTCGGCGCGGATCTGTTCCCAGAGCCGCTGCCCGACTTTGTAGGAGGGCGCCTGGCCCGGCCAGCCCAGGTAGCGGGTGAACTCGAAGTTGAGTTGTCCTTCGCTGATGGGCAGGTTCTCCTTCAGGAATTGGTAGCCCTTGTCCGGGGTCCAGGTGCCGGAGCCCCAGCGTTCCGGGACTTCGAGTTCAAGGTGGACGCCGATGTCGAAAACCACGCGGGCGGCCCGCATCCGTTGCATGTCCAGCATGCCCATGTGGTCGCCGGGATCGTTCAGGTAGCCCAGTTCCTGCATGAGCTTTTCAGCGTAGAGCGCCCAGCCTTCGCCGTGGCCGGAAGTCCAGCAGACGTTGCGCCGCCACTTGTTCAGCAGTTCCCGGCGGTAGGTGGCGGTGGCCACCTGGAGGTGGTGGCCCGGCACGCCCTCGTGGTACACCGTGGTGGTTTCGGCCCAGGTGGTGAAGGTGTCCTCGCCGGCGGGCACGGACCACCACATGCGGCCGGGGCGGCTGAAATCATCGGAGGGGCCCGTGTAGTAGATGCCGCCCTCGTCGGTGGGGGCAATCAGGCATTCCAGCTTCTTCATGACGTCCGGGATGTCGAAGTGGACGCCGGCGAGTTCGGCCACGGCTTTGTCCGAAAGCTCCTGCATCCACTCCCGCAGCGACTCCTTCCCTTTCAGCTGGCGCTCGGGATCGTTGTTGAGGATCTCCTTGGCCTCGGCGATGGTGGCACCGGCCTTGATGGTGTCCGCCACCTGTTCCTGCCGGGCGATGAGCCTGTCCAGTTCCTCCACGCCCCAGGCGTAGGTCTCTTCCAGGTCAACTGTCGCGCCAAGGAACGAGCGGGAGGCGAGGGCGTAGCGCGCCCTGCCCACGGCGTCCTTCTCGGGCGCGGCGGGCAGCAGCTCCGTCCGAAGGAACTCCGCCAGCCCGGAGTAGGCGGCCCGGGCGGCGGCAGCGCCGGCGTCGAGCTCTTCCTGGACGGAGGCGGGCAGCGGCCCGGCCGCTGTGGCTGCCCCTGCCGCCAGCTTCGCAAAGAAGCCGTCCCCGGCGGCGTACTTGGTGACCTGCTCAATGACGATCTCTACCTGGCGCACCGCGGCAACCCGGCCGGCGTCTTTCGCCTGCCGCAGTGATTCGGTGTACCCGGCGATGGCGGCGGGTACGTTGGAGGCGCGGCCGGCAATGTGCTGCCAGTCCTGCACGGTCTCCGTGGGCATGAGGTCGAAGATGGCGCGGATGTCCTGTGCCGGGGAGGCGATGTTGTTCAGGTCGGCGTAATCCCAGCCCGAGGCGTGGATCAGCAGCTGCAGGCCCAGCCGCTCCTGCATGGCGTCCAGCGTGACGGCGTCAACATCGTCCTCCGGTTCGAGGCCCTCGAGGTCGGTCAGCGCCTTGCGCGCGGCCTCTGCGAATTCGGCGATGCCCGCGGGGGAGAAGTCCTGGTATTCGGTTTCGTGCCCGGGAACGCCGAGGGTGGTGGCGAAGGACGGGTTGAGCTTGATAAGGGTGTCGGTGTAGTCATCTGCGACGGCGTCGATGCGGGTGTGCGGGCGGGCGGCAGGAGAGGTGTCTGTAGTCACACTCCGAGACTAGCGCCTCGGGATGTGGGGATTCAGCCGCGGCTCCGCTTCCACGCGCCGGGACCCGGGGTGGGATCCAGCCGCAGCTGCTGGCGGCGGACCCAGTGCCGGACCGGCGGCTTGTCCGTCCCGGTTTGCTGGACTCCGCCAAGGGACAGCACGACGGCGGTGAGCGCCGCCAGCTCCTCGGCTGTCGGCTGCCCCTTTACCACCGAGAGAAGGGGCGCGGCGGGTGCGTTGCTTTCGTCAGCAGGCTCGGTGGGGGTCACAGCGGAATGTTCCCATGCTTCTTGGTGGGGAGGCTTGCGCGCTTGTCGCGCAGCGCGCGCAGGCCCCTGATGATCTGCAGCCGGGTCTCGGAGGGGGCGATCACAGCGTCAACGTACCCGAGCTCCGCCGCCTGGTAGGGGTTGAGGAGCTCTTCCTCGTACTGCCGGATAACCTCGGCGCGCCGTGCCTCGACGTCGCCGCCGGCTTCCGCCACTGCCGCGAGGTCGCGGCGGTACAGGATGTTGACGGCGCCCTGTGCTCCCATGACGCCGATCTGGGCGGTGGGCCAGGCCAGGTTCAGGTCCGCGCCGAGCTTCTTGGAGCCCATCACAATGTAGGCGCCGCCGTAGGCCTTGCGGGTGATCACGGTGAGCTTGGGAACCGTGGCCTCGGCGTAGGCGTACAGGAGCTTGGCCCCGCGCCGGATGATGCCCTGGAATTCCTGGTCCTTGCCGGGCAGGAAGCCGGGCACGTCCACCAGGGTGATGATGGGAATGTTGAACGCGTCGCAGTGCCGGACGAACCGGGCCGCCTTTTCCGAGGCTGCGATATCCAGGGTGCCGGCGAACTGCAGGGGCTGGTTGGCAACGATGCCCACCGTGTGGCCCTCCACCCGGCCGTAGCCGATCATGACGTTCGGTGCGTACAGCGCCTGCATTTCCAGGAAGTGGCCGTCGTCCACGATCTGCTCAACCACCGTGCGCATGTCGTAGGGCTGGTTGGCGGAGTCGGGGATGAGCGCGTCCAGGGCGAGGTCGTCGTCGCCAAGTTCCATTTCCTGGGTGTGCTCCAGGACGGGCGCCTCGGACAGGTTGTTGGAGGGCAGGAAGTCCAGCAGTTCGCGCACGAACTCGATGGCGTCGCCTTCATCGGAGGCAAGGTAGGTGGACGTTCCTGTGGTGGCGTTGTGCTGCCGGGCGCCGCCGAGGGTTTCCATGTCCACGTCCTCGCCGGTCACCGTTTTGATGACGTCCGGGCCGGTGATGAACATGTGGGAGGTCTTGTCCACCATCACCACGTAGTCGGTGAGGGCGGGGGAGTAGGCGGCACCGCCGGCCGAGGGGCCCATGATGAGGGAGATCTGCGGGACGACGCCGGAGGCGTGGACGTTGTTGCGGAAGATGTCCGCGAACATCGCCAGGGAGGCCACGCCTTCCTGGATGCGGGCTCCGCCGCCGTCAAGGATGCCGACGACGGGGCAGCCGTTGCGCAGCGCAAACTCCTGGACCTTGACGATCTTTTCGCCGTTGACCTGGCTGAGCGAGCCGCCATAGACGGAGAAGTCCTGGCTGTACACGGCCACCAGGCGGCCGTCCACGGTGCCGTAGCCGGAAACCAGGCCGTCGCCCAGGGGCTTTTTCTTCTCCATGCCGAACGCGGTGGAGCGGTGCACGGCCAGGGCGTCGAACTCCACGAAGGAGTCTTCATCCAGCAGGAGGCCGATGCGCTCGCGGGCGGTGTTCTTGCCGCGCGCGTGCTGCTTTTCGATTGCTTCGGGGCCGGAGGGCTGTTCGGCACGCGCCTGGCGGTCGCGGAAATCGGCGATCTTTCCCGCTGTCGTTGTCAGATCGTGGCTCATCAAGTGTCTCCGGCTCTGTAGCAGATTGATTCTGTGGTGCTAAGTTTGCTGGCCGGCTGTTGTGCGGGGGTTAAGTAGCTTCCACACAAAAGACGAACCCTGCTGGCAAGTCTAGTGACGCTTCAGGCCGCCGCAGCTGTAGGGAACCTACAATTTTCTGCGCCGTCATCGCCAGCAATGTCATGTTACTCATCAGTAACTTAGCTGGGTTAGAGTGGTGCCATGACTTCGAGCAATGACGCTTCCCACGCTCCCGCGGGCCCGTACCAGGCTGCCGGCTCCCTTTCCGGGCGGACCCTCCTTGTCTCCGGCGGAAGCCGCGGAATCGGCCTCGCCATTGCCCTTCGGGCAGCCCGCGACGGCGCCAACATCGTCCTGATGGCCAAGACGGGGGAGCCCCATCCCAAGCTCGCCGGGACCGTCTATACAGCGGCCCGGGAGATCGAGGCTGCCGGCGGACAGGCCCTTCCCCTGGTGGGCGACGTCCGCGACGACGGCGATGTGGCCCGCGCGGTCTCCTCCGCCGTCGAGCGCTTCGGCGGCATCGACGCAGTCATTAACAACGCATCCGCCATCGACCTTTCCAACACGGACGACGTGGACATGAAAAAGTACGACCTCATGCAGGACATCAACGTCCGCGGCACGTTCCTGATGTCCAAACTCGCGCTGCCGGCGCTGCGGGCCTCGGATGACGCCCATATCCTCACGCTCTCGCCTCCCCTGAACCTCAGCCCGCACTGGGCCGGGAAACACCTGGCGTACACCATGGCCAAGTACGGCATGAGCCTGACCACCCTGGGGCTCGCCGAGGAATTGAAGGCGGATGGCATCAAAGTGAATTCGCTGTGGCCGTGCACCCTGATTGATACAGCGGCCATCCGGAACATGCCTCATGGGGAGCGCATTGCCCAGGCGGCGCGCGGCCCGGAGATCATGGCTGACGCGGCACATGCAGTGCTCACCGGCAGCAACCTGGAAAGCGGCGGCCGGCCCAGTGGAAACTTCTACACGGACGAAGCCGTGCTCACGGCCGCTGGAGTCACTGATTTCCAGCCGTACAGCCTGGGGGCTCCGGAAGACCGCCTGGCGCCGGACATCTTCCTCTAGCCCGGTCCTGGGCCCGTCCCGCAGGTCCACCCACGGCAGGCAGCCGGGACCGGGCCGGGTCGGTACAGTTTAGGTATGGACGACGCACATGCCCCCGGTACCCCGCTGGACCGGAGCGATCTCGCGGACCAGGACTTCCTGTCCGCCACCGGCATCGCACGGCTCGACGTGGTGGACTCCACCGGATCCACCAATGCGGACCTGCTCCGGTGGGTGACCGTGGATCCGTCGGCCTGGCCGGACATGTCTGTGCTGACTGCGGAATACCAAACGGCGGCCCGGGGGCGCCTGGACAGGCATTGGGAAGCGCCGCCCCTGAGTTCGGTCTCCGTTTCGGTGGTCCTGAGGCCCGCGAACGCCGAAGGCAGGCCGCTCCCCACCCAGAGCTACTCCTGGCTGTCCCTCATCGGGGCCCTGGCGCTGCGCGAAACCCTGCTGGAAACGGCCGGTCTGCCCGCGGAGCTGAAATGGCCCAACGACGTCCTGGTCCGCGGCAAGAAGATTGCCGGAATCCTGGCCCAGCTGGGTCCCATGGTGGATGGCTCGGTGCCGCCCGTCATCCTCGGAACCGGCCTGAACGTCACCCTCCGGCAGGAGGAGCTCCCGGTGCCCACCGCCACGTCCGTGGTCCTGGAGGCGCCGCGGACGGCGGACCGGACCGAACTGCTCAAGAGCTACCTTTCGCACTTTGCCGTGCTCTACCGCAGCTTCTGCAACGCCGACGGCGATCCTGCAGCGGGCCTGGCCGGCGGACCGTCGCTGCATAAGCGGATTGAGGCCGTCATGACAACACTGGGCAAGCAGGTGCGGGCCCAGCTTCCCGGCGACCACGAAATTATTGGCCACGCTTCCCGGCTGGACGAGTACGGCTCACTGCTGGTGGTTGACCGCGAGTCCCGCGAGCACGTGGTGACCGCCGGCGATGTTGTGCACCTGCGTCCGTGGACCTCACCGGATGCCTCCGGCCAGGGCGGTTATGCGTAAAGACCTCGTCCCGGGCGAGCAAGTGATTGTCACCACCCGCCCGCAGCCGAGGAAGCTGGCCGGGGCAGCAGCGGCCTTCATACTGTCTCCGGCACTTGCCGCGTTCGCTTCCGCATGGGTGGTCCGCGGGGAAGCCGTAAGGGTCATCCCGGGCCTCGAAGCCCGGTGGACACCGGCGCTGGTGGCAGGATGCATCCTTGCTGCCGCCGGCGTTTGGCTGGGTTACTGCCTTCCGCGGCTCCTCCGGTGGCAGGGTACCCGGTACACGCTCACCAGCCGCAGGATCATTTCCCGGTCCGGCCTGGTGCGGCGGCAGGACCAGCAGGTGAACCTGGCCTCCGTGCGGCACCTGACTGTCCACGAGTCGGTACTTCAGCGCCTGTTGCGCTCCGGGAATATATCCTTGGAAACCGGGTACCAGGGTGTCGTGACTTTCCGGGATGTGCCGGAGGTTGCCAGGTTCCGGGATTTCATCCTTGATGCCCTGGAGGACCTGCCCGACGAACGCGACGGCCAGTCCGGCGGGGAAAAGGACTACCCGGCCGGAGCATTGCCATGGGAACTGAGAGAAGGTGGACGGGATGAACGATGAGGACCAGCAGGAACGCGTGGACTCCATCACGCCCCCGCCCGCGATGGATGCCCATCCCGCCACGGGCACCATGTCAGCCGAAAGGCTCGCCATGAAGGCGCTGGAAGCGCGCCTGCTCGGCGGGGAACGCAAGCTCCGCCGTCGTGAAGTCGCCGCCGGCGCGGGTCTCTCCCTGTTGTCCGCACGCAAGCTGTGGCGTGCCCTGGGCTTTCCCAACTTCGGCGATGAGGACGTCGCCTTTACCGAACGCGACCAGGCCGCCCTCTCCACCGTGGTGGACCTGGTGCGCTCCGGCAAGCTGACGGAGGAGGCCGCCATCTCCGTCACCCGCTCCATCGGGCAGATGACGGACCGGATGGTGGTGTGGCAGATCGAAGCCCTGGTGGAGGACATGGTCCACGAGCAGGGGGTCACGGACGCCGTGGCTCGCAAGCGGCTGGTCAACGAACTGCCCGCGCTGGTGGACGCCCTCGAGGAAGTGCTGGTGTATTCCTGGCGGCGCCAGCTGAACGCCGGCGTTCAACGGCTCGCCGTCCGCGCGGAGGCCGGGCTCCAGGCCAGCGAGGAAGGCCGGGAGGGCGATGAGGACGACGCGCCGCTGCCGCTGGCACGCGCCGTAGGTTTCGCGGACCTGGTCTCCTATACCAGCCTGTCCCGGCGCATGAACGAAAAGACCCTCGCCCGGCTGGTCCAGCGCTTCGAGAACAAGTGCGCGGAAATCATCTCCGTAGGCGGCGGCAGGCTGGTGAAAACCGTGGGGGACGAAGTCCTCTACATAGCTGAAACCCCCGCTGCCGGCGCCGAGATCTCCCTTGCCCTGGCCCAGGCCTTCACGGAGGACGAAATCCTTCCCGAAGCGCGGGTGGCCATGGTGTGGGGAAGGATCCTGTCCAGGCTCGGGGACATCTACGGTCCCACCGTGAACCTGGCAGCCCGGCTTACCACGCTTGCCGACCCCGGGACTGTGCTGGTGGATTCAATGACGGCCTCGGCGCTCGAGCATGACGAACGCTTCGTGCTGGAGCCGCAGCCGCCCGAAAACGTCCGCGGCTTCGGCGAGATCCGCCCGGTGCGCCTGGAGCGCGGGCTTGGCAAGGGGCTCGTCCTGGACTAGGACACCGGGAAGCCGGGAGTTTATCCATTTGTTGGCCAATCACGCTATATTTGTTGTGCCCGGCTTTCGCAAGCCGGAAGCCGGCCATCGCCGGGATCTACCTGGGGGAACCGATCAATGAATTTTCGCGGACGAACACGCGCGCAGGGCGCCGCATCCGCAACGGCGTTCCGCGGCCGAATCCTTCGCTCCCGGCTCTTCAGCGGCACAGTATATGGGCTGGTGCTCACTGTCGTGGTGACCGGCGCCGTGCTCTATCCGGGGTTCAAGACCACCGAGGTGGAGCTGAACGACGGCGGCGTGTGGGTGGTCTCGAAGTCCAAGAACGCGGTGGGGCGGCTGAATTATCCTTCGCGTGTTCTTGATGGGGCGGTGACGCCGGCGTCGACGACGTTCGACATCCTGCAGGACGCGGGTGATGTCTTTGTCGACGATGAGACGGGCTCGACGCTGAACCAGGTTTCGCCGGCGAACATGCGGTTGGGCGGGGACAAGCAGCTGCCGGGGTCGGCGGACGTCAGTTTCGGCTCCGAGGTGATCTCGGTGACGGACGCGGCATCGGGCAAGGTGTGGGCGGTGTCACCGTCCACGGTGAACGGTTTTGACGAGGAATCGTCCGAGCCTGTCATGGTGGGTTCGGAGGGCATCGTCTCGGCGGTGGGCGATGATGACCGGATTTATTCGGCGGATCCCAAATCCGGTGTTGTGACGGTGACGGCTGTTGAGGCCAACGGTGAAGTGACGTCTTCGGAGTCTGAGACCTGGGCGGAGCTTAAGGGTTCTGGGGACCTGCAGATCACGGTGGTGGGGGACAGCCCGGTTCTCCTCGATGCGGCCGCCGGAAAGCTGTTCCTGCCGGGCGGCAAGCGCCTGCAGCTGGACAACGCGCGCGAGGCCAAACTGCAGCAGGGCGGCCCCGCCAGCGGCTTTGTTGCCATTTCCACGCAGAAGGCGTTGCTGAAGCAGCCGCTGGACGGGTCCACAGCAAACACGGTGACGTTCGACGGCGAGGGTGTGCCGGCTGCGCCTGTCCAGTTGGGCGGGTGTGTTCATGCGGCGTGGTCCGGTGCGAACAAGTATGTCCGGGACTGTGTGAACGATGCCGATGACAAGAACGTCGACGTGCCCAAGGCGAGTGCTTCGCCGTCGTATGTGTTCCGGGTGAACCGTGACCTGGTGGTCCTGAACGATGTGAATTCCGGCAACGTGTGGCTGGTCAACCGGAACATGCAGCTGGTCAACAACTGGGACGACGTCATTCCGCCCAAGGAAACCTCCGACGACGCCGACAAGGACTCCGCGGATGAGGTCCAACAGACGGTCCTGCCGGACCGCACGAAGCCCAACACCCCTCCGGTGGCCAACCCGGACACGTTCGGCATCCGTGCCGGAAGGACGGTCATCCTGCCCGTCCTGGATAACGACACAGACGCCGACGGCGACATCCTGACGGTCCGTGCCGACCCCATCGAGTCCGGAGTGCTTGCCCCGATCTACGGCTCCACGGGTTTCCAGGTCACCGTGCCGGCGGACAGGTCCGGTTCCGAGACTTTCCCATACACAGTGGACGACGGGCGCGGTCTCTCCGCCTCTTCCAGCGTCACCCTCAACATCATTCCTCCGGGGGAAAACTCCGCCCCGCGGCAGAAGCCGAACCGCAACACCACCCTGGTGCTGCAGGCCGGGAAAAGCCTCTCGCAGAACATCCTTTCCGACTGGAGCGATCCGGACGGCGATGACCTCTATGTCGTGGGCGCCACGGGCAGCGACCCCCGCGACCAGGTCAAGGTGCGGCCGGACGGGCTCCTGAGCTTCCAGGACTCAGGTTCGGAGCCGGGCCGCAAGACCATCACCGTGACAGTTTCCGACGGCCAGTCGACAACGGACGGCCAGGTCACCGTTGACATCCGTCCGGCCGGGGCACTTCCACCCGTCGCCAACGCGGATCACGTGGTGGCAGTCGCGGGTGTAGACACCGTCGTTGCACCGCTCAAGAACGACCTTGACCCCCAGGGCGGCGGGCTTCGCCTGGCCCAGGTGACACCGGACGGGAATTCCACGGTGTCCATGGGGGCGGACCAGCAGACGTTTACTTTCAACTCCACGGGCCAGGGAGCGCACTATGTGTCCTACCTCGTGACCAACGGCCCCGCCAGCGCCCAGCAGCTGGTCCGCGTGGATGTGGTGCCCGGCAACGGCAGCGGCGCTCCGGTTGCGGTGCGGGATACGGCGCTGCTGCCCAGCGGTGGAAGCGTTTTGGTGGACGTCCTCGGCAACGATTCGGACCCTTCCGGCGGCGTCCTGGTGGTCCAGTCCGTTACCGCCGCGGACGGACTGCCCGTCAGCGTCTCCGTGCTTGACCATTCAGTGGTCCGAATCACCGATGTCCGCGCCCAGGGCACGCTCAACGTCAACTACACCATTTCGAACGGAACAGCGTCGGCGAGCGGCGACATCGCAATACTGGTGGTTCCCGCACCGGCCAAGCTCCAGGCCCCGCAGGCCAAACCGGATGAGGTCTCGGTGCGTGCAGGTGACGTTGTCACCATCCCGGTACTTGCCAACGACACGGACCCCAACGGCGGCAAGCTCACCCTTGAGCCCGAACTGGCGCAGAAACCTGATGAAACCGCCGGGCGGATCTTCCAGTCAGGCAGCACGCTGCGCTTTCTTGCCGGCGGGACGCCCACAACGGTTTACGCCATCTACAAGGTCACCAACGAGTCGGGCCAGTCGGACTCCCAGCAGGTCGCCATCCGCATCCGTGCCCGGGATGACGAACGGAACACCCGGCCCGAGCCGGGGAACCTGACCGCCCGGGTCATCGCCGGAATGGCAGTGCGCATCCCGGTCCCGCTGGACGGCATCGATGCCGACGGCGACTCGGTCCAACTGGTCGGTATAGACAAAGCCCCCGCCATGGGCACCGCAGTGGTCAAGGACGGGTACCTGGAGTTCACTGCCACCGGAACCGCCGCCGGCACGGATACCTTCACCTACCGTGTCCGTGACCGGATCGGCGCCGAGAACACAGGCACGGTGATCGTCGGCATTGCACCAGCGGCGGCCAACAACCAAAAGCCCATCGCCGTGGACGACGCCGTGGATGTCCGCCCCGGCCGCAAAATTGCAGTGGAGGCGCTGGTTAACGACACCGACCCCGACGGGGATCCGATCGGGCTGGTGGCTGACGCCTTCGAGGCCAGGCCCGAACTAGGGGTTGAGACGGCGGATGGGGGCAAAGTACTGCTCACGGCGCCGGGTGCCGCAGCCAACGAAAGCGTCAGCTACAAGATCCAGGACGACAAAAAAGCCCAGGGCAGCGCAGTGATCCGCGTCCTGGTAAGCCCTGACGCCGCACTCAAAGCTCCGGCTGCCAAGGACGACGTCGTCACCCAGGCCGAGACGCTCGGTAAGTCGGCCGTCGACGTCCCTGTCCTCAAGAACGACTCCGACCCAGACGGTGTGGCTGCAGACCTCAAAATCAGCCTCCCGGACGGCAACCCCAATGCACGCGTCGGAACCGACGGAAACGTGGTGGCCGCCCTCACGCAGGCAGACCAGTTGATTCCCTACACCGTGACTGATCTTGACGGCCAAGGCGCAACGGCCGTGATCTGGGTGCCCGGCCAGGGCGAACAGCACCCCACCCTGGCCCGGACCGACGTCATCGAGGTCATGGCCGGCCGGGAAGAGACCATAGATCTCCGCGAATATGTCCGGGTGCGGGAGGGCCGGACGCCGCGCATCACCCAGGCTGACAAGGTCCGTGTGCAGGGCGGGGACGCCGGCAACGTCATCGCAGGCAATGGCGATGTGCTGCGGTACTCGGCCTTGCCGGACTATGTGGGCCCCGGCTCCCTCACTTTCGAGGTCACCGACGGCTCCGGCCCCGAGGATCCCCAGGGCCTGAAATCCACCCTGACCCTTATCACCAGGATTGTGCCGGACCCCGACGCGAACCATGCGCCCACGTTCAGCGGCTCCGGGCTTGAAGTTCCGGTGGCGGAAGCTGCCAGCCTGGAGCTTGGCAACCTCGCAAGGGACGTGGATGCCGGTGACCAGGAGAAACTTGAGTTCGCCATCGATGGTGCCCTCCCTGAGGGGTTCGCGGCCTCGATTGAAGGACAGAAACTCACGGTCAGGCCGGCGCCCGGGTTGTCGGCAGGCCGCAAGGGAACCATTCCGCTGAAGGTCACGGACAACCGGTCGGATCCGGTAAGGGCAGCCGTAGAGGTTACCGTCGTGGCCTCCACCCGTCCGCTCCCCACGGCCAACGAAGATGTTGTGGAGAAGGCCAACGCGGGCCGGAGCGAAACCGTCAACGTGCTGGCCAACGATTTCAACCCTTTCAGCGAGACCCCGCTGAAGATCGTTTCAGCGGCCGTGGAAACAGGTTCGTCCGCCGCGCCGCCGGCCATCGGCGGGGATTCCATCACCTTTACACCTGCAGACGGGTTCAAGGGTGTGATGGTGATCCGGTACACCGTTGCAGACAAGACTGACGATCCGTCCCGCCAGGTCAACGGCAGGGTTCGTGTCACGGTGCGGGACAAACCGGACGCGCCCTCAGCCCCGGCGGCCACCGATGTGCGCAGCAGGACCGCAGTACTGAAGTGGTCACCGCCCTCGGACAACGGGGCACGGATCACCAAGTACACGGTGCGCTCCAACGGTTTCAGCCAGGAATGCCCCACCACCACTTGCACGCTCACCGGCCTGACCAATGACGTCAAGTACGTCTTTACCGTCACCGCCACCAACGAGGTCAACGAGTCCGAGCCCTCGCCTCCCTCCAACGAGATCCGGCCCGACGAAAAGCCGTCACCGCCGGAGGCCCCCGCGGTCAAGGCCGGCGATAAAACCATGGAGATCACCTGGGCGCCGGCCCGGACTGAAGGGTCGGCCGTCAAAAGCTACAACCTGGAGATCTCTCCGCCTCCTGCCGGCGGGATAGCGGCGAAAAACGACGTGACCGGCCTTAACTACACATGGCCGGGACTCACCAACGGTGTCCGGTACAAGGTGCGGGTCCAGGCTGTCAATGAGCTCGGACCATCCGAGTGGGGACTGTTTTCAAGCGAGGACAACCCCGCCGGCGTCCCAGCTGCTCCTGCCGCCCCGACGTCTTCAGTGGCCTCCTCCGTGGGAGCCACCAACCAGCTGCGGGTGAACTGGTCCGAGCCCGACACCAACGGTGACGCCATCAGGAGTTACTTTGTGACGATGAACGGAGGCGGCGCAGCTCCGCAGACGCAGGTGGTTGCCGGTACGGTGCGCACAGCCAACTTCACGGCAAATAACTCCGAAACGGGCTACACCTTCACGGTCCAGGCGGAAAACAAAGCCGGAAAGGGAGCCGTCAGCCAGCCGTCCGCGCCGCGGCGCGCCACGGGCAAGCTGGGCCAGGTTTCTGGAGTCACTGCAACGCCGGCCGACACTGGGGGAGCCGGGCGGCAGGTGACCATCAGCTTCAAGGAACTGACCGCGGCGGAGCGCAACGGCTCCGCCCAAAGTGAGGTTACATACAGCTACAACTCCAGCACCGGCCAAAGCGGTCCCATCAGGCCGGGCCAGACCGTTGCCGGGTTCACCAACGGGGCAGCCACCACCATCACGGTGATCGCGCATTCAACCGCGGCCCCGAGCTCCGATGCCAGTGCCGGGGCGCCGGCAACACCTTACGGGTCCCCCGGTATACCGTCCGCCTCCGGACAAGACGGCGCAAGGAACCAGAAATCCCTCACCTTGAGCTGGGCCTCACCTTCCACCGCCACCAACGACGTCGCTGCCACGCTGATCAGGATCGACAACGGCGGATGGGAACGTGTTGCCGCGTCCGGGAGCAGGGTCATCAACACGGGCGGCTTCAGTGAGACCCACCGCATCGAGGTCAAAACGGTCAACTCGCTGGGGTCGGAAAGCGGCGTCGTCTCAGCATCAGCCGCGTCGGGTGCGCAGGGAGAGTGGATCACCACCGTCGTCAAGGGCACCGACCTGGTGCGGACCTGCACGTTCGAGTACGGGAAGGCCAGCTACCGGCCGGCACCCTACTTCGATTGCCAGGGAGTCAACAACGGGGATACCCCGCCCTGGTACTACGTCAACACCGGCGAGCGGATCGTTGTCCATTGCTACGTCATGATGAACGACCACTGGACGAACACTCCGGACCAGCCGTTTTATCGGATCGAACCGGGGTCCAACCGAAACGTGGGCTACTACATGGTTGCCGGACACTCGCAGCTCGGCCAGCCCTACTCCCACGGGATCCCGCGATGCTGATTACGGGAATGAACGCATGCGCAGGCGGTGGGGAGCTCTGCCCATCGCAGCCCCGAGGCGCGTTGGGTAAGCTGGCCCGGGGAACGGAGAGCCTTGTACCGGCTTTTCAGGGGTGCGGGCCTGAGGGCCATCGCAACAAATCGAGGGAATTTACGCTGTGACAAGTCTGCTGGGGAAACTTGGGCTCAAACGGCGCCACAAAAAGATCGTCAACGGCACCGCGTTCGGTGTAGCCGTGGCTGTCGTGGTGACCGGCGCCGTGCTCTATCCGGGGTTCAAGACCACCGAGGTGGAGCTGAACGACGGCGGCGTGTGGGTGGTGTCGAAGTCCAAGAACGCGGTGGGGCGGCTGAATTATCCTTCGCGTGTTCTTGATGGGGCGGTGACGCCGGCGTCGACGACGTTCGACATCCTGCAGGACGCGGGTGATGTCTTTGTCGACGATGAGACGGGCTCGACGCTGAACCAGGTTTCGCCGGCGAACATGCGGTTGGGCGGGGACAAGCAGCTGCCGGGGTCGGCGGACGTCAGTTTCGGCTCGGAGGTGATCTCGGTGACGGACGCGGCATCGGGCAAGGTGTGGGCGGTGTCGCCGTCCACGGTGAACGGTTTTGACGAGGAATCGTCCGAGCCTGTCATGGTGGGTTCGGAGGGCATCGTCTCGGCGGTGGGCGATGATGACCGGATTTATTCGGCGGATCCCAAATCCGGTGTTGTGACGGTGACGGCTGTTGAGGCCAACGGTGAAGTGACGTCTTCGGAGTCTGAGACCTGGGCGGAGCTTAAGGGTTCTGGGGACCTGCAGATCACGGTGGTGGGGGACAGCCCGGTTCTCCTGGATGCGGCCGCCGGAAAGCTGTTCCTGCCGGGCGGCAAGCGCCTGCAGCTGGACAATGCGCGCGAGGCCAAACTGCAGCAGGGCGGCCCCGCCAGCGGCTTTGTTGCCATTTCCACGCAGAAGGCGTTGCTGAAGCAGCCGCTGGACGGGTCCACGGCAAAAACGGTGACGTTCGACGGCGAGGGTGTGCCGGCTGCGCCTGTCCAGTTGGGCGGGTGTGTTCATGCGGCGTGGTCCGGTGCGAACAAGTATGTCCGGGACTGTGTGAACGATGCCGATGACAAGAACGTCGACGTGCCCAAGGCGAGCGCTTCGCCGTCGTATGTGTTCCGGGTGAACCGTGACCTGGTGGTCCTGAACGACGTGAATTCCGGCAACGTGTGGCTGGTCAACCAGAACATGCAGCTGGTCAACAACTGGGACGACGTCGTTCCGCCGAAGAACGAGTCCGACGAGCAGGACCAGGAGTCCGCGGACAACAACACCATCAACGTCCTCCCGGACCGCACCAAACCCAACCGTCCGCCGGAAACCAAGCCCGACGCCGTCGGGGTGCGCCCCGGACGCACCACCATCCTCAGCGTCCTGGACAACGATTCGGACCCCGACGGCGACGTGCTCACCGCGGCCGTGGGAACCTCCGGACCCCAGGCCGGGAGCCTCCAAAACATCTACGGCGGCACCGCCTTCCAGGTCTCGGTGCCCGCTGACGCGAAACCCGGCACTGAAACATTCAGCTACAGCGCCTCGGACGGCCGCGGGCTCTCCGCAACCGGCCAGGTCACGCTCAGCGTGGTTGGTGCGGACGAAAACAAGCCGCCGCAGTTCAAACGCGGCGACAACGCCACCACCATGCTGGTTGAGCAGGGCAAGACAGTCAGCCAGAACATCCTCACGGACTGGATCGATCCCGACGGCGACGACCTGGTGCTGCTCGACGCAAAGGCAGACAACGACCAGGACCAGGTAAAGGTCCGCCGGGACGGCCTGCTCACCTTCCAGGACTCCGGCGCAACAGCCGGCAAGAAGACCGTGGAAGTCACCATCTGGGACGGCCGGGACACCGTTACCGGAAAAGTCGTGGTCAACGTCCAGCCGCCGGGAGCCCTTGCGCCCGTTGTCAACGCCGACCACGTCACGGCGGTGGTTGGCCAGGACCTGGTCATCTCTCCGCTGAAGAACGACGTAGACCCCAACGGCGGCGCCCTCCGGCTGGCGCAGGTCGAGGCCAACGGCCCCGCGGAACTGGGTCCTGTGACCGACGGCGGCACGTTCACTTTCCGCAGCACCACCCCCGGCCCGGTCTACCTGACATACATCGCCAGCAACGGCCCGCAAAGCAGCCAGGGGCTCATCCGGGTTGACGTGGAATCCGGAGACGAGGCCGGCGACCCCGTCGCCGTCCATGACGTGGCCCTGATGCCCACCGGCGGCAGCGTGCTGCTGGACCCGCTGGCCAACGACTCCGACCCCTCCGGCGGCGTCCTGGTGCTGCAGTCCGTAAAGCTGCCCGAGAATTCGACCGCGTCGGTCAGCGTGATCAACCACGGTGTCCTGCGCATCACCGACATCCTGGGCACCAAGGACCCGATCCTCTTCGAATACACCATGTCCAACGGGAAGAAGTCGGCCACGGGCAGCGTCTCCGTGGTCCCCGTCCCGGCCCCCGCCGTCGTGGAAGCACCCCAGCCGAAACCTGACGAGGTCAACGTGCGGGTCAACGACGTCGTCACCATTCCCGTACTCGAAAACGACACCCACCCGCAGGGCCAGGAGCTCACGGTGGATCCTGTCCTGCCGCAGGGCGTGGACCCCGTGGACGGAAAGAGCTTCGTCTCCGAGAACACGCTGAGGTTCATCGCCGGCCCGCAGCCCAAGACGGTCCGTGCCATCTATAACGCCGTGGACCCGCAAGGCCAGAAGAGCGCCGCCGCGGTGACCATCCACATCCTTCCGCTCGAAGGCGCCGAGAACTCCCGTCCGCAGCCGCGCAACCTGACCGCCCGTGTGGTGGCCGCCGGCACAGTGCGTATTCCCGTCCCCCTGGACGGCATCGATCCGGACGGCGACTCGGTCCAGCTGACCGGCATCGACAGCACGCCGTCGATGGGAACGGCTTCCGTGGGCAGCAACTTCATCGACTTCACGGCTGCCGGTGACGGCGCCGGAACCGACACGTTCCGCTACAAGGTGGTGGACCGGCAGGGCGCCGTTAACACCGGCACCGTCACCGTGGGCATCGCGCCCCGCGGCGAGGTCAACCAGAAACCCACCCCCGTGGACGACGAGGTAAGGGTCCGCCCGGGCCGCCAGATCGCCGTCGACGCCACCGGCAACGATACCGACCCCGACGGCGACCTCATCCGCATCCTCAGCGACGGCATCGAAGCCGACCCCGCGCTGCAGGCCACCGTGAGCAAAACCAGTGGCCGGATCATCCTGCTGGCGCCGGAAGAAGCCGGAACCGTCAACGTCCGCTACACCATCGCCGACGACCGGGACGCCACCGCGCAGGCCACCATCCGCGTGGTGGTGGACAACGAGGTGCCCCTCAAGGCACCCGTCGCCCGTGATGACAGGGTGACCTCCGCCCAGACCATGGGGAAGACCGCCGTGGATGTCCCCGTCCTGAAGAACGACGAGGACCCCGACGGCGTCGGCGAAAACCTGAAGATCAGCACCGAGGCCGCCACCGCCAGGCCCGGGCCGGACGGCACCATGATCGTTGACCTCACCGAGCAGCCGCAGCTCATCCCGTACAACGTGGAGGATGTTGACGGCCAGCAGTCCACGGCCGTGATCTGGGTGCCGGGCCTCGGCCAGCAGGTGCCCACCCTGGCCAAGGACGAAGTCATCGAGGTCGTCGCCGGGCAATCAGCGGACGTTGACCTCGACGAGTGGGTCAAGGTGCGTGAAGGCCGCTCGCCGCGGCTCACCCAGACCGACCGCATCAAGCTCATCGGTGCAGACGGCGGCGATCCTGTCATCGCTGACGGCACGGGCCTGAAGTACACGGCCGGCACCGACTATGTGGGTCCCGGCTCGCTCACCTTCGAGGTCACGGACGGTACCGGCCCGGACGACCCCGAAGGCCTCAAATCCACCCTCAGCATCCGCACCAAGGTCCTGCCCGACCCCAACAAGAACAATCCGCCTGAGCTGCTGGGCGCAAACGTGGACGTGCCCAAGGGGGACTCCGCCAGCGCCGACCTGGGCAAGCTGACCTCGGACCCGGACGCGGACGACGTCGAAAAGATGAAGTACGAACTGGTGGGCGGAGCGCCTGCCGGGTTCAACGCCAGCATCGACGGCAGGACCCTCAAGGTCTCCGCGGCCGATTCAAGCGGCTCCGGAACCACCGCCGCCGTCCAGGTCAAGGCCAGGGATCCCCGCGGGCTTGAAGCCACTGCCACCTTCCAGCTGAAGGTGACTGCCTCCAACCGGCCGAAACCGGTGGCGAACGACGACGTGCAGGACAACGTTGCCGCGGGCAAACCCGTGACAGTCAACGTGCTTGCCAACGACGCCAACCCGTTCCCGGAGACGCCGCTGAAAATCATTGCGGCCGCCGCGGAAACCGGCAGCGGCAACGTGGACGTGAACGGCGATTCCATCACGGTGACTCCCGCGCCAGGCTTCACCGGCACCATGGTGGTCTCCTACACGGTGGCGGACAAGACGGAGGACCCCTCCCGCCAGGCAACAGCCCGCGTCCGCCTTACGGTCAAGGACAAGCCGCAGGCCCCCGCCACCCCGCAGGCCCAGAGCGTGGGGGACCAGACGGCCCTCCTGAACTGGACGGCGCCCGCAGACCGTGGCTCGCCCATCACCACGTACACCGTGTACGGCGAGAACGGGTTCGAGCAGGATTGCCCGGCCAACACGTGCACGCTCAACGGGCTGGTCAACAACACCAAGTACCACTTCCAGGTCACGGCAACCAACGAGTTTGGCGAGTCGGACAGGTCGCCGGCTTCTGCCGAAGTGCGTCCCGACGTGAAGCCCGACACCCCGCTGGCGCCGTCCATGAAGTTCGGCGACAAGGAGCTGTCCATCAACTGGTCTGCCCCTGCCAGCAAGGGCTCACCGGTGAAGTCCTATGACCTGGAGATTTCGCCCCCTCCCGCCGGGCAGAACGCCCAGATCCAGAACCTGACAGCGGTCAGCTACGTCTGGAAGGGACTGCAGAACGGCGTCTCCTACAAAGTCCGGGTCCTGGCGCGCAATGATGCCAAGGAACCGTCCGAATGGAGCCCGTACTCTGCAGCCGAGGTTCCCGCCGGCGTTCCGGCTACGCCTGCTGCACCATCTGCGGCGCAGGCGGGTTCAGTGGGTTCACAGAGCCAGCTGAAGGTGAGCTGGGCAGCCCCGAACAACAACGGCGACGCCGTCTCCGCCTACACCCTGACCACCCTCCGGGGCGGCGCGGTGGTGGCCAGCCAGCAGGTCACCGGTACATCGCAGAACGTGACGGTGGACAACTCCGAAACGAACTACACCTTTACCGTGTCCGCCACGAACAAAGCGGGCACCAGCGGCACGAGCGCCCAATCGGCAGCCATCCGGGCAGTAGGTAAACCGGGAATGGTAGGCACGCCTACCGCCACACTGGTGGACACAGGAGGGAATGGCGGAAAGATCGATGTCCGGTTCCCGGTATTGAACGCCGCCCAGCGCAACGGTTCGACCGCCGACGAGATTACGTACAAGTACAGCCTGACGTCGGGCGGGGGCAGCGGCAACATCCCTGCAGGCGGCGGGACTGTGGCGGCAGCCAACGGCACCCAGACGGCCGTTGTGGTGTGGGCCGTGTCGTCCCGCAGCTCTACGGCCGGCGATGCCAGCCCTGCGTCGAATTCCGTCAATCCCTACGGCCTCGCTTTCGCTCCGAATGTTACTGGCAGCAACAGCAGCGGCGTAGGGGACAAGACGGTGTCCTGGACGTGGAACCAGCCGGACGGCAACGGCCGCGCGGTGACCGGTTACCAGTACAGCCTGGACGGCGGCAACTGGCAGGACACGCAGGAGCGGCGCTTCTCCAAGACCGTAGGGTTCAGCGAGACGCACACTCTCCGGGTTCGTGCCATCAGTGCTGGTCAGCCCGGCCGGATCGGCAGCGACACGTCCCGCAGTGGCGCGGAACCGCCGCCTCCGGTACCCACCTCGTGGAACATCACGGCAACCCCGGTCCGCAGCTGCACCGAACCCCGCAAGGGGACCGACAGCTACGTCGCCGGCAACCCGTCACAATGCAACGGCGAGGGCAAGTGGCTGGACGCCGGGGCTGCAGCAACGACGGACCGCTACCAGGTCTGGTACAAGACGTCCAACAACCCCAGCGGCATCTGGTACCACCTGACCTCCGGCATGGCGGCTGGCAACTGGATCCGTTGCGACACCTCGAACCTTGGGTGCAACCCGCCCAACGGCATGCCAAACCGCTAGTCCACCACCTCCGCGACGCTGGGGCCCGGCCTTCCGGGCCCCAGCAAGAACTTGAAACCTTGAGAAGGAAGAAGCCACACCATGACCATGACCCCCGAGCAGGCCGCCTGGTTTGCAGACACCTTCGAGAAGCTCGTTGCCAACGTGGGCCAGGCCGTGTTGGGCAAGGAGCACGTCATCCGGCTCACCTTCACGGCCATGCTGGCCGAGGGCCACGTGCTGTTCGAGGACGCTCCCGGCACCGGCAAGACCTCCCTGGCCCGGGCACTGGCCGCCACCGTGCAGGGCTCCAACAACCGCATCCAGTTCACCCCGGACCTGCTCCCTTCGGACGTCACCGGTGTGACCATCTACGACCAAAAGACGCAGAAGTTCGAGTTCCACAAGGGCCCGATCTTCAACAACATCGTCCTCGCGGACGAAATCAACCGCGCCTCGCCGAAGACCCAGTCGGCGCTGCTGGAAGTCATGGAAGAGTCCCGGGTCACGGTGGACGGCGTCACCTATGAGGCAGGGCGGCCGTTCATGGTGATGGCCACGCAGAACCCCATCGAGCAGGCCGGCACCTACCGTTTGCCGGAGGCGCAGCTGGACCGCTTCCTGATCAAGACCTCCATTGGCTACCCGGACCACGCCTCCACCGTCCGGCTGCTGGGCGGCTCCAACCTCAAGGACCGGTCCCAGGAACTCTCCGCCGTCATCACCACCCAGGCGGTGGCCGACATGGCAGACCTCGCTGCCACCGTTCATGTGGATACCGCTGTGCTGGAGTACATCTCCAGGCTCTGCGAAGAGACCCGCAACGCTCCCGAAACCCGGCTTGGCGTCTCCGTGCGTGGCGCCCTGGCCATGGTCCGGGCAGCAAAGGTCTGGGCAGCCGGGCAGGGCAGGAACTTCGTCCTCCCGGACGACATCAAGGAACTGGCTCCCGTGGTGTGGACCCACCGCTTTGTCATGGATCCCGAAGCGGAGTTCTCCGGAGCCACCGCCGATGCGGTGCTGGCGCGGATCCTGGCGGACATCGCAGCTCCCCAGCAGCGCACCAACGCCTGACCCCCGGCCCGGACCCCCACCACTTTCCACGCAACAACGAAGGCACACATATGTCCAGCGGCACCCCGTTGACCCGGCTCACGGAGCGTCTGAAGCAACCTTTCGCCAGGAACGGCAGTCCCGGCGCCCTGCACCCCTCAGCCGTCTGGGCCGAGGCCAGGAACACCGCAGCCATGGCGTCGGCGCCCGCCTGGCGTGCCGTCCGGACCGTGTGGCTGACGTATGCCTGGCCCGTGCTGTCAGTGGTCAGCGTCCTGGGCTGGTCGGTCCTCGCGGCCGCAATCCTGCTCTGGGGAACAGGGCAGGCGTTCGGCTGGCAGGAGGCCAAGGCAGCTGCCATCGCGGCGTTCGTGATGTTCGTGATTGCGGTGGCGTTCGTCCTGGGCCGCTCGTCCTACGGCGTAGTCCTTGACCTGGCTCGCACCCGGGTGGCCGTGGGCGACAGCGCTGTGGGCAGTATCGCGGTGTCCAACACTTCCGCCCGGCCGCTGCTGCCGGCAGCCCTGGAACTGCCTGTGGGCAGTGCCACCGCCGTGTTCCACCTCCCGCGGATGAAACCGCAGCAGGTCCACGAGGACCTCTTCACCATTCCCACCGCGCGGCGTGCCGTGATCGTCGTGGGCCCCGTGAGGTCGGTCCGGGCAGATCCGCTGCACCTTTTGCGCCGCCAGGTCCTCTGGACCGAACCCGAGGACCTGTTCGTCCACCCGCGCACAGTGGCACTTGCCGGATCGGCTGCTGGATTCATCCGGGACCTCGAAGGCATGCCCACCACGGACCTCTCCAGCGCCGACGTATCCTTCCACGCGCTGCGCGACTACGTGCCGGGGGATGACCGGCGGCACATCCACTGGAAAACAACGGCACGGACCAACAAACTCATGGTGCGCCAGTTCGAGGAAACCCGCCGCGCCCACCTGGCCATCTCACTGTCCATCAACACCGACGAATACGCGTCGGAAACCGAGTTTGAGATGGCCATCTCCGCCGCTGCCTCCATCGGCAGGCAGGCCATCCGTGAGCAGCGCGAGCTGGACGTCCTCACCCAGAAAGGCCCGCTGCGCTGCGAAACCGGGCGGAATCTGCTGGACGACATGACCCGGATTGTCGGCGCTCCCATGCGCCGGACCGCCGTCGACCTGGCCAGGACCCTGGCCGACACCGTCCCCAACGCCTCCGTGGTGTTTTTTGTGGTGGGCAGCAATGTGACCGCCACGCAGCTGCGTTCCGCAGCAGCCTCCGTGCCGCCGGGGGTCCGCAGCCTCGCGGTCCGGGTAGAGGCCGGCGCCTCGCCCACGCGGGCAAACATCGCAGACCTCACCGTGCTGACGCTCGGCGACCTGACTGACCTGGCCATTGTGCTAAGAAAGGCCGCAGCATGAGCTCCACAGAAGGCATGCGCCCGCGCAGCACGCGCCCCCGCACTAAACAAACCCGCACCAAACAAGCCCGCTCCGCGCAGCCACGCACCATCCGCACCGCACCCCGGGACCAGGCGGACTCCGCCTTTGCCAACGGGCAGCCGTTGTGGCACTTCATGCTCGACGCCGGCGCGCTGACGGTGCTGCTCGGGCTGGGCCTGCTCGGGTTTGGGCTCAGCTTCGGAGGGGACCCCTATTACCTGCTGTCCGGCTTCGGCGGGATTATCCTGGGGCTGGCACTGGGCGCCCTGAACGCGCACCTGCGTCTGGGGCTGCTTATCACCACGGCCCTGGCCCTGGGCGCCTACCTGGTCTTCGGCACGCTGCTGGCGGTTCCAGATTCCGCCATCGCCGGTTTCGTCCCCAGCCTGGACTCGCTCCGCATCCTCCTGCTGGGCATCGTGTTCGCCTGGAAGGACATGCTGACGGTCGGTGTCCCTGTCGGTACGGCGGGCGGTGTGCTGATCGTTCCGTTCCTGAGCTCCATGATCACCGCGCTGGTGGCCGCCGTCCTGACCTGGCGGCTTCGAAGCCCGTACTTCCCGCTCCTTCCGGTGCTGGTCCTGTTCGTCACCGGCATCGCTTTCAGCACCAACGCCGCCTTCCTCACTGTGGAACGCGGCATCGGCCTCACCGTGCTGGGGATCGCCTGGGCCACCTTCCGCAGGGACGCGCTCCGGAAGAACTCCACCCGAAGGGTGTCCGTCAACAACCCGCAGACGGACACCGCCACCGCGCAGCGTGCCAGGCTCCGCCGGCTGGGAATGGCGGCAGGCGTGATCGCCGTCAGCGTGGCCGTGACGGCGCTCGCCGCACCCCTGGTCACGGCGGGCAATGACCGGAAAGTCCTCCGGAATGTCGTGGTCCCGCCGTTCGATCCCAAGGACTACATCACACCCCTCGCCAGCTTCCGGACCTTCGTCAAGGACAAGAAGGACGACACCCTGTTCGTGGTCAAGGGTCTGCCCCGCGACGGCCGTGTCCGGCTGGGGGCTCTGGATGCCTTCAACGGCACCAATTACACGATGGACCCGAACGGTTCGGGAAACTTCAGCAAAGTGGGGGACACCGAATCGATCAACACCCTTGCCGATACCTCGGGTGTTGTTCCCACCAACGATTACGCCATCAACATCACTGTTGAGGACTACCAGGGTTTCTTTGTTCCCGGCGGCCGCAAGACCACCGGGCTGAGCTTCGACGACTCCGCTTCCGCCGCGGCGTCGGGCCTCTACTTCAACTCCGGCACTGACACCGCCGTCACCACCAACGGGCTCTCCCGCGGCGATTCCTACAGGGTCCAGGTCTCGGACCCCGTGAAGCTGGAACACGGGCAGCTGGCGCAGTACGACTTCGCTAAACTGTCCCTTCCCGATGCCGTGGAAGTGCCACCGGTGGTGGGGGCGCAGGCCAACGACCTCTCCTCCGATGCGCCCACGCCCATTGACCGGGTGCGCCAGGTTGAGGCCCATTTCCAGAAGACCGGGGCCTTCAGCAACGGGCTGGTCAGCGAAGGCCAGCTTCCCAGCGTCTCCGGGCACGGATCTGCCCGGATCAGGAACCTCCTCACGGCCAAGCAGATGCTCGGCGACGACGAGCAGTACGCCGTGGCCATGTCCCTGATGCTGCGCCACCTCGGCATCCCGTCCCGCGTGGTGATGGGTTTCTACCCTGAACCCACCAGCCCCGAAAACGGTGCGGGCGAGGTCAGGATCACCGGCAAGGACGTCCACGCCTGGGTTGAAGTGGCGTTTGAACGGGTTGGCTGGGTGAGCTTCGATCCCACCCCTCCCAAGGACAACATCCCCATCCCGCCGGATCCGGAGAACAAGTCCAAGCCCAAACCACAGGTGCTGCAGCCGCCGCCTCCGCCGCAGGAACCGGCGGACCTCCCGCCGGACTCGTCACCGGACGCGCTGGACGCCGATGAGAAGAAAAACAACCCCTGGCTCTTCTGGGGTGCCCTGCTGGGCGCGCTGGGCATCGTCCTGATCCCGCTGGCCGTCCTTGCGCTGCCGCTGCTGCTGATCGCACTGCTGAAATCCCGGCGTCGGAAGTCGCGGTTCACCGAGGGCCACCCTGCGCAGCGTGTGGGCGGAGGCTGGAGCGAGGTAGTCAGTTTGGCCACGGACATGGGCGCGGCGGTTGATTCCCGGGCCACCCGCCGCGAAAGCGCCGCAGTCCTTGCCGAGGCGTTTCCCGCAGCGGGCAGCACCACTACCGTGCTGGCCAGGCGTGCGGACGCGTCCATCTTTGGCGCGGGCCAGCCGAGCGAGGACGAAGTTCGCGAGTACTGGACCATCGTGGACAGCTCCCTGAAGGAGATGACCTCGACGGCCGGCTTCTGGCGCCGGCAGCAGGCGAGGTTCTCGCCGCGCTCGCTCCTGGCGGACGCGCGGAACGCCCTGGCCCTGCGGGGCCCGCTGGCACTTCCGTCCCTCAATGCACTCAACCCGGCGTCCCGGCGTCGTAAGGGCACGGCGGCCCCAGGACCGCACGGGACTGCACCGCAGGGGAACGCGCCGCAGGGGACTGCGGAACAGGAACGCACGACGCCGGAACCTCCCACGCAGGGACCCACGGCCCAGTGACGGCGGAGCTTCAGACATGCCCCCGCTGCCGGCAGTCCATCCGCGCGGGGGCGGCGTTCTGCACCTCCTGCGGAGCGCCCCTGCCCAACCGTGCGGCGCGCAGCAACCGAACTCTGCACCCCGGCGGGACTGCCGGCGGTGAACCCCTGCCGGGGGCTCCGGCTGCCCATGGAACAGGGATTCCCGGTACTATCCCGGTAGTACAAAGATCCCCGGCATCCCAGGCTGCGGATCCAGCACACGCAGGCACCGGGCGGGGGAGCGCCGGCGGTTTCACCGCGAAGTCGGTTGCCGTCCCAGGGGGAGGAACGGGAATGGGAGTGAACCTTCAGCTTGTCCCGGCCACGGCCGGCAAGCGGCTTGGCGCTGCCGTCATTGACTGGCTGCCGCCGCTGGCTGTCCTGGTGGTGACGTTCGCCATCGGCTTTGCCGGGATCACCCGTACCCGCAGCGGCCAATACATCACCTATGACACGGCATCACTGGTCTTGTCCGGCGGCATCGGCCTGGGACTGACGGTTGTGTACCTCTTTGCTGTCATGGGGATCGAGGCCCGGACAGGCAAGACGCCCGGGAACCTTCTGATGGGGATCCGCAGCGCGGACAACGACGGCTATGCGCCGGGCGCCGGCACCGTGTTCCTCCGCGGACTTATGACCGGTGCCGGGATCATCCTTTCGCTGCTGGCCGCTATCCTTGTAGTGGTCTTCAGGTGGTTCGAACCCGCCCTGTTCATCCTTGCGCCCCTGGTGTTAGCCGGCGCTGCCTGGGCTGTGCTGGTGGTGGTGTCCAACCACTGGGACAAAAACAGCGGCCTGCGCGGCTGGCACGACAAAGCAGCCAAGGCCCTCGTCTTCGATGTGAAGGCCGGCCGCGATCCCATCACCACCGGCGGCATCCAGGGCCCGTACAGCTTCGCCCCGCTGGACCTTCCTCCTGTGCAGCAGGTGCTGTCCCCGGTGGCTGGTCCCCAGTCCGCTTCGGGGCAGGCAGCGCCGCCAGCAGTCCCTTCCGTGCACCCCTCGCCTGCCCGGACACCGTCGCAGACCATGCCGTACGCCGCGCCGGCGTCCTTCGCGCCGCCGGGGACTGACGCGCCCGCCGGCCCGCCTATTCCCGTCCAGGGCGGGCAGCACCACGTGGACGACGACGTCGAACGCACCCAGGTGCGTCCGGGCTCCGGCGGCCCGGCGCCTGTAGCTGTGCTGCGCATCCGCCTGGACGACGGCCGCGACTTCCAGCTGGACCGGAGCGTCCTGGTGGGCCGCAACCCCGTGGGCCAGTCCGGCGAACAGCACGCCCAGCTCCTCGCCGTCGACGACCCCGGCCGCTCTATTTCCAAAACCCACCTCCACCTGCTGACAGACGGCGCGGGGATCTGGGTGACGGACAGGAATTCCACCAACGGCAGCGCCGTAACCACCCCCAACGGCGCCAGGACACCCCTTGCCCCGGGGGTCCCCACTTTCGTTACGCCGGGATCCAGTGTCCACTTCGGAGACCGGACCTTTTACCTAGGACAGGCATGAACCAACAGCCCGCCAGCGTTCCCTCCACCTTCCAGCCGGGCCTCAGCCTGAGCTACGGCTACGGGACAGACCGGGGACTCCGCCGGGAGCTGAACGAGGACTCCTACATCGCTTCCGATCCTGTGTTTGCCGTGGCGGACGGAATGGGAGGCCATGAGGCCGGCGAAGTGGCCTCCGGCATGTGCGTCCGGGCCCTCGCTGCGATACCGCAGCTCGCCACCGGTGAACGGAGCGTCACCGCAGCCATCCTGCAGCAGTACCTGCTCCAGGCGGACACCTCCATCCGCGAGGCCACCGGTGCACGCGCCGGAACCACCCTGGCCGGAGCCGTGGTGGTGGAACAGATGGGCATGCCGTACTGGCTGGTCATGAACATCGGCGATTCCCGCACCTACCGCCTCAGCCAGGGCCGGTTTGAGCAGATCAGCGTGGACCACTCCGAGGTGCAGGAACTTGTGGACGCAGGCGAGATCACCGCGAAACAGGCCACCGTGCACCCGCGCCGCCACGTTGTGACCCGCGCGCTTGGCACGGGAGACGAGACCGAGGCCGATTATTGGCTGCTTCCCGTGGAGGAAGGCGACCGGGTCCTGGTCTGCTCCGACGGCCTCACCGGCGAGCTGACGGACGAGCACATCCTCCGTATCCTCAGCACGGTGGGAGACCCGCAGGACGCCGCCGACGCCCTGATCCAGGCCGCGCTCCGGAGCGGGGGCAGCGACAACATCACGGTGATCGTGGTTGACGCGAGGAATGTCCTGAACGACGCCGGTGCAGCCACCACCGCACCCCGTCGCGACCCCGACGTGGTGGATGAAGATACGCTGCCCCGGGCGCAGGCGGGACAGAAGGCGCAGGCGGAGCAGGGACAAAAGGCACAGGCGGAGCAGGGACAGAGGGCGCAGGCGGCGCAGGCTGAGCCCCTACACGGCAGCGACGATGCCGCGGACCAGGACGGGGAGCCCTCCGATGACCGGCACTAGTTACGTTCCGGGCACCTGGCTGGGAATAGTCCGTGGACGCACAGCCGTCCTCCTCGGCCCCGACACTCCGCCGGCCCTCGCGGGTGCGGTGTGGGACCTGCTGGGCACCGATCCCGAAGTCCATGAGGTACTCCACGCCGTCACCAGCAGTTCAGGGGGCTCGCTGGCGCAGATGCCGTCCTTTGGCATCCTCGATGCCACCGGACCCTTGCGCGTGTTCCTCCGCGGCGACCTCGACCTTGCAGTGGACCTGCCGGACGGCAGCGTGGAGCTCGACGGGCGGGACGTCACCACCTGGAACGAGCGCCGTTTTGCCCTCCCGGGGTCATGCCGGCTTGCCATTCCGGCTGCCGGCCCCGCAGGGCAGCCGGAACTGCCGCTGGGGGAGGGTGTTGTCCTGCTGCAGTCGCTGGCGCTGGTCCTGGCCCCGCGCCAGCCGGAACTCGCACCGCCCTCAGCACCCCCGGCCTCTGTTGTGGTGGACTCCGCAGGCATCGCCGACGTCAGGGATGCGGATACCGATGCCGACGGCTCGGCGGAGCTGACCATTGCGCCGGATCACGAGGCATCGGCGGAGACCGTTGCGCCAGAACACGGAGCCTCAGCTGAGACTGTTGTCGGCGTGCTCGACGACGACGACCTGCCAGCCGGCGACGGTCAACTGGAAGCGGAGGAAAGCGGCGCACAGGCGGAAAATGACGGTGCGACCGTTGACCCGGCGAACTCCGGCGCGGAGAACAAACGTGGTCATGAGCCTTCATCCGGCTCCCCGGCGGCAGACCCACTTCCGGCAGAAGCCTTGGCGGAGGTCCATCAGGCAGAATTCCAGCAGGCGGGATCCGTTCCCGTGGAGCCGGCAGTTCCCGCAGAGGCGGCGCCCCCCGCCAGCGACCACACCAGTTCCTACGACCACCTGTGGGAACGGACTGTCGTGCGGAGCATCGAGGACGCTGCGGTGCGGGACGACGCCGATGCAGAAATCGACGGAACACCCGACGCAGGTGCGGAGGCCGGGGAACAGGCCGCAGCCCCCGTCCCCGGGCAGCCCGAGGAACAGGAACTTCCGATGCCGGCAGCTGCGGCGGGTGCGGATGCGCCGGCTGCCCCTCCTGTACCTCCCGGCACTTCCGCCTTTGCGGCGCCTCGCCCCGCTGCCGGGGTGCTCATCGACTCCGTTCCGTGGAAGAAGGCTGGGGGCAACGCCGAGGGCAGCGCCCCGCAAGTGCACGTCCCGCAAGGAACTACCCCGCAGGCAAATGTCCCGCACGCCAGCGCCGAGCCACGGCCCGCCCCGGCACCAGCTGGCGTCCTGCCTTCCGCAGCGGGTGCCCCGTCGTCCGCGGCTGGCGGTGTTGCGCCGGCCGCTGCCGTACAACACCCCCATCCTGGCGGCGCCGTCTTCGACGCTGACCACGACGGCCAGACGGTCATGAAGAGCAGCCTCGCGTCCTCGGCCGGACAGCCTGCCAGGCCGGTGGCGGAGGATCCGGCTGCCGGGCCCACCGTCCTTGCCAGGGTCTGCAGCCAGGGACATGCCAACCCGCCCACCCGGGCGCAGTGCACCGCGTGCGGCGCCGGGCTGCTCCCGGACGCCGTCCAAGTGGCCCGCCCCCGGCTGGGACGGGTGCGGGTATCCACCGGGGAACTTCTGGACCTCGACCAGTCGCTGGTCATCGGACGGCAGCCATCAGTGTCCCGGGTCCAGGGCGGAGTTATGCCCCGGCTGGTCCAGGTTCCAAGCCCCGAAGGCGATATCTCCCGGTCCCATGTGGAGGTCCGGCTGGAGGGCTGGCACGTCATGCTGTGTGACCTCAAGGCCACGAACGGTACGGTCCTGGTGCGTGAAGGCCAGTCTCCCCGCCGCCTGGCACAGAACGAGATGGCCATCCTGCTCGATGGTGACATCGCTGAACTGGGCGACAACATTTCGCTGCGTTTTGAGGAGATTCCTTGAGTTCCAAACGGCCCGTCGCGCCGCCTCCCCGCATCCAGGGGTTCACATACATCAGCCTGCTCGGCTCCGGCGGGTTCTCCGACGTCTACCTTTACGAACAGGACCGGCCGCGCCGCAAGGTCGCAGTCAAGGTGCTGCTCTCGGACCTGAAGACGGAAGGTGCCCGGCGCAGGTTCGAATCCGAGGCGAACCTGATGGCCCAGCTGTCCTCGCATCCGTACATTGTCACCATCTTTGAAGCGGAAGTGACCGACGACGGACACTCGTACCTGGCAATGGAGTACTGCTCCCGGCCCAGCCTGGACGTCCGGTACCGCAGGCAGCGTTTCAGCGTGGATGAAGTCCTGGCCGTCGGCATCCAGGTGGCCTCCGCCGTCGAAACCGCCCACCGCGCCGGCATCGCCCACCGCGACATCAAACCCGCCAACATCCTGGTCACGGACTACAACCGCCCTGCCCTCACGGACTTCGGCATCTCCGGCACCCTGGCGGGGGACACCGACGAAGATTCAGGGATGTCCATCCCCTGGTCCCCGCCCGAGCAGTTCACCGACGGTGCGGTGGACGGGGTCATGGTGGATGTGTGGGCCCTCGGCGCCACGCTCTACACCCTGCTGGCAGGGCGGTCGCCGTTTGTGATGCCGGGGGCGGACAACTCGCAGCGGGAACTGATCAACCGCATCAGCAACACGCCCGTACCGCGCCTGGGCCGCGCTGACGTCCCCGAATCCCTGGAGCTTGCCCTCTCCACCGCAATGGCAAAGTCGCCGCAGTCCCGCTACTCCTCTGCGCACGCCTTCGCCCTTGCCCTGCAGCGCATCCAGGCGGAACTCAACCTCTCCGTCACCCCCTTTGAAGTGTTGGAAGAGCCGCACCACGAGGACAGCCAGCTGGACGACGGCGTCGAGGAGACCCGGGTCCGGAGCATCGCGGCGATTGATCCGGAACGGACCGGCAGCGCCCCCACCTTCCCTGCGCGCACCTGGCCCCAGGCCGGTAGCGGCCCAAGCGGTGGCGCGCAGGACCGGGGCCGGCAGGACCGGATCGGGCAGGGCACCGCAGCCGGGGCCCCGCCGTCGGGCTCTACCCCCACGCCCGCGCCGGCCCCGTTCCAGCCCCCGGCCGCCTCGGCCCCGCAGCCGCAGGAATGGGCCAACGCAACGGTCCTGCGCGGTTCCGGCGGCAACGCCGGTGCAGGCAGGGATGAGGGCACGCTGCCCGGAAGCCGTCCCGTCGCTGGCGCCGACGCCGCGGACACTACCGTCCACCGGCCAGCCAGGGTGGAGGAGCCCGCAGCTGCGGGTCCCACCACGGACCACAGCAAGCGCAACCTCTGGCTGGCAATCTCCGGCGGCACGCTGCTGGCTGTCTCTGCGGTGGTGGGCCTGGTGGTAGCCAACGCCTCGCCCGAAAAGCCTGTGGCAGTGGAGACCCAACAGGCCAGCAGGCCGCCGGCCGATGCGCTGGACAACGGGACCGTGCCGGACGTCGAAGGCCTCACGGGGACAGCGGCAGGGGACGGCAATGCCTCCTTCACCTGGGTGAACCCGCAGCCCAAAGAGGGAGACACCTACAAGTGGCGGGTCTACACCATTGGCGGCGGCGGCGAATACCAGTCCATCGACCAGCCGCCGGTCAAGGTCACGGCCAATCCGTCGGGGGAGACCTGCATCCAGGTCATGATCGTGCGGTCGGACGGGGCATTCTCCCCGCTGGAGGAAGGCTCCATTGCCTGCACCGGCACATGAGCCGAAGCTCCCATCCCAGCAGCAATACGACGACGAAACGCACCATATGGCCGAACGGCAGGTCGCCGGCCGGCAGCATGTCCAGGAAATTTTGCACGGTGAAACTTTGCACGGTGAAGTTTTGCCCAACGAGGAGGCACAGAAAATGGGGGATCTAGCAATAGATTTCTGTGGTGAGTGGTATGAGCCATCGGACGAGGACGTCTTCAACATCGGGCGCGAGGGCGACCTCGAAGTTGACGACAACCCGTACCTGCACCGGCAGTTCCTGCAGGTGGCCCGCTACGACGGGATCTGGTGGCTCAGCAACGTGGGCAGCATGCTTTCGGCCACGGTGGCGGACGCCTCCGGCGGAATGCAGGCCTGGCTTTCACCGGGCGCCCGGATCCCGCTTGTCTTCAGCCACACCAACATCATCTTCACAGCGGGGCCTACTACCTACGAGTTCGCGGTGCACCTGAAAACGCCGGCCTTCCGGCAGGAGTCGCGCGAGGGCGACAGCAACGGCGACACCACCATCGGCCCGGTGGTGTTCACGGACTCCCAGAAAGCCCTCATCGTGGCGCTCGCTGAACCCATGCTGCGGAGGGAAGGAACCGGCTTCAGCGCCATTCCCTCCTCGGCCGCAGCCGCCAAGACCCTGGGCTGGGCCCTGACCCGCTTCAACCGGAAGCTGGACAATGTATGCGACAAACTCGACCGCGTGGGTGTGGTGGGACTGCGGGGAGGCGGGGGAAAACTGGCCACCAACCGGCGCGCCCGGCTGGTGGAGCACGCCGTGACGTCGCACCTGGTGACCCCTGAGGACCTGTACCTGCTGGAGCGGATGAGGGGCGTGGACGAAGGATGAGGATACGCCTGACCCTTCGCAGGGATCCTGCGGAAACCAAGGACCTGGCCGTCACGGTGGACGGCCTGGCCACGGTGGCCGATACCGCTGCCGTGCTCTGGGCCGCGGACCCGGGCCGCAAGGGCATCCCGGCCCCGGACAACCTCTCCCTGCGGATCGAGGAAGCCTTCGTGGGCGCGGGCCTGAGCGGGAACGTGCTCACCAGGACCGACAACCTCCTGGAGTCCGGCCTGCGCCCCGGCTCCGTGGTGTCGCTGGCACAGGTGAGCACGCAGTTCGACGTGCCCGGTGCGGGCCGCGGTCCGGCCGCGGCCACCCTCCGGGTCCTCTCCGGCCCTGACGCCGGCCGCGAGTTCTCCCTGCCCACCGGCACCAGCTACATCGGCCGGGACCGCGGCGTGGACATCCGGCTCTCGGACCCCCTGACGTCCAAGCGGCACGCCCGGATCACGGTGGGCGACGGCGTGGAAATCGTGGACACCAACTCCGCCAACGGACTTTTGATGGACGGGCTTCCGGTAACCCGTGCCACCCTGAATTCCTCGGACACGGTCACCCTGGGCGACACCACCGTGACCGTAGTGCCGCTGGGGCACAGCCACGCGGCAGCACCGACGTCGCCCCTGGTCAGCTTCAACCGGTCACCCCGGGTGGTTCCCCGCTTCGAGGAGCCAAAGCGCGTGGTCCCGTCCGGACCCAAACCGCCCGAGGACAACCCGTTCCCCTACATCATGATGATCGCCCCGCTGATGATGGGCGCCGTGATCTTTGCCGTCACCGGCAACCCGCTCTCGGTGCTGTTCATGCTCATGATGCCGCTGTTCATCCTGGGCCATTACGTGGACCAGAAGATGCGGACCAGGCGCCAGCAGAAGGAACAGCTCAAGCAGTTCCGCGCCTCCATGGCCGCCTTCCGCCAGGACCTCACTGAAGTGCAGCAGGTGGAACGCGCCGTCAGGCTCCAGGAGGCACCTTCGGTCAGCGACACCGTTGACGCCATCTACAAACTGGGTCCGCTGCTGTGGACCCACCGCCCGGAACACCGCGGGTTCCTGGGCCTTCGGTTCGGCCTGGGCACGGCACTTTCCCGGGTCCTCCTTGAGGAGCCGCAGAACAACGACACAGAGGTCCAGTACGCCAGGGAAATCCAGGACTGCCTGAAGCAGTTCCGCGACATTGAAGGCGTTCCCGTGGTCTCGCAGCTGCGGACCTCCGGCTCCCTGGGCGTTGCAGGTGCCCGCGGCCTGGTGGATGACGTGGCCCGCGGCATGGTGCTGCAGCTCGTGGGGCTCCACTCGCCCGCGGAAGTGGTCCTCACGGCCATCACGTCGGCCCAGTCGCGGGAACGGTGGAACTGGCTGCAGTGGCTGCCGCACGTGGGCTCGGGCCACAGCCCCCTCGCCGGCGACCACCTGGCAGCCGGCTCGGCCGGCGGGGCATCCCTGCTGGCCCGGCTCGAGGACCTCCTCGACGCCAGGGAAGCGGCGGCCAAACGGTCCGGCGCCGACCTCCGGCCGGAACTTGACCCCACCAAGCATGACGTGGCGGAACCGGTGCTGCCGGCCGTATTGGTGATCGTGGAGGACGACGCCCCGGTGGACCGCGGCCGGCTCACCCGGCTTGCAGAGCGCGGCCCCGACTCCGGCGTCCACGTGATCTGGGTGGCCACCGACATCCAGTCGCTTCCCGCAGCCTGCCGCGACTTCATGGTGGTGGACGGCGACCACGGCACCACCACCGGGCAGGTCCGCCTGGGCAGGCACACGTACCCCGTCAGCTGCGAGAGCGTTGACGCGGACCTGGCTGCCCAGCTGGCCAGGATGCTGGCGCCCGTCATGGATGTGGGCAAGCCCGTGAACGACGACTCCGACCTTCCGCGGGCTGTTTCCTATGCCACCCTGATTGGCAAGGACTTCCTGGACAACCCCCAGTCCGTCGCCGAACGCTGGACGGAAAACAACTCAGTGCACGCCAGCGCCGTGGCCAACCGCAAGGACAACGGAACCCTGCGGGCTTTGGTGGGCTCCAAAGGCGTCGAACCGCTGTACCTGGACCTGAAGAACGAGGGGCCGCACGCGCTGGTGGGCGGCACCACCGGTGCGGGCAAGTCCGAATTCCTGCAGTCCTGGGTCATGGGAATGGCCGCCGCCTACAGTCCGGACCGGGTCAGTTTCCTGTTCGTGGACTACAAGGGCGGCGCCGCGTTCGCCGACTGCATCAACCTGCCCCACACCGTGGGCCTGGTGACCGACCTTTCGCCGCACCTGGTCCGGCGTGCCCTGACCTCGCTGCGCGCCGAACTGCACTACCGCGAGCACCTGCTGAACCGGAAGAAGGCCAAGGACCTGCTGGCCCTGCAGCGCGAGGCCGACCCCGACGCGCCGCCCTACCTGGTGATCGTCGTCGATGAGTTTGCGGCGCTGGCCAACGAGGTGCCTGAATTCGTTGACGGCGTTGTGGACGTCGCAGCCCGCGGGCGGTCCCTGGGGCTGCACCTCATCCTTGCAACCCAGCGCCCGGCGGGCGTCATCAAGGACAGCCTGCGGGCCAACACCAACCTGCGGGTGGCCCTGCGGATGGCTGATGAGGACGACGCCACGGACATCCTGGGCGTGCCGGACGCCGCCTATTTCGATCCGTCCATTCCCGGCCGCGGCGCCGCGAAGACCGGGCCGGGCCGGATCCAGGGCTTCCAGACCGGCTACGCGGGCGGCTGGACCACGGAGAAGCCGCAGCGGCCGCAGATCGACGTTGTTGAGATGGCCTTCGGCTCGGGACCCAGCTGGGAGGCGCCGGCTCCGGAGAAACCCGAGGCGGCAGGGCCCACCGGCCCCAACGACATTGCCAGGATGACCGCAACCATCGTCCGCGCCGCCGACAATCTCGCCATCAACGCCCCGCGCAAGCCCTGGCTGGATGAACTGGCCAAGACCTACGACTTTTCCAGGCTGCCGAACCCCCGCACGGACGAACAGCTCCTCCTCGGCGTTGCGGACGACCCCGCCCGCCAGTCACAGCCCACCGTGTTCTACGAACCCGACAAGGACGGGAACATGGCCATCTACGGCACCGGCGGGTCAGGAAAGTCCGCCGCGCTGCGCGGCATCGCCATTGCCGCGGCCATCACGCCGCGCGGCGGGCCGGTGCACGTCTACGGCATCGACTGCGGCTCCTCCGGGCTGGGGATGCTGGAAGAGCTTCCCCACGTGGGCGGCATCATCAACGGCGACGACGTCGAACGCGTCGGGCGCCTCCTGCGCCTGCTGCGGGACATCGCGGAGCAGCGCTCTGCCCGGTTCGCCGAGGTCCGCGCCGCCACGATCGTCGAATACCGCAAGCTCGCCAACAGGCCCGACGAAAAGCGCATCTTCGTGCTGGTGGACGGCATGTCCGCGTTCCGCGAGGCCTACGAACACAGCAGGCTCTCCGCGCTGTGGGACATCTTCCTCCAGCTGGCAACTGACGGCCGTGCCGTCGGTATCCACCTTGTGGTCACCGGCGACAGGCCGAACGCCGTGCCGGCGTCGCTGCTCGCCTCCATCCAGCGCCGCCTGGTGCTGCGGCTGTCCTCCGAGGACGACTACATGTCCCTGGATGTGCCCCGGGACGTCCTCAACGCCGCCTCGCCGCCCGGACGCGGACTGCTGGACGGGCTCGAAGTCCAGCTGGCCGTCCTCGGCGGGAACTCCAACCTTGCGCTGCAGGCCCGCGAGGTGCACAAGCTCAGTGAGGCCATGCAGCGTCAAGGACTGGATGCCGCCCCCGTCATCGAGAGGCTGCCGGAACAGGTGGACCTGGAGGTCCTGCCCGCAGGCAGCCAGGGCCTTCCGGTCATTGGCGTCGACGACGAAACGCTGCAGCCTGCCGAGATCCTGGCCCGGGGACCGCTGCTCCTGGCAGGCCCTCCGGGCGCGGGGCGTACGGTGGCCCTGGTGACCCTCGCCTACGCGCTGCGGCGGTCCAGCCCGGACACGGAGCTGATCTACGTCGGATCGCGGCGCTCCGCCGTCGCCTCCCTGCCCATCTGGAACCGTTCCATAGTGGGCGCGGACGACCTCGCGGAGGTGGTGGAGGACCTGGTTGAACACTCCTCCGGGAATCCGGGCGCCCTGGGCATCTTCATCGAAGGCCTCACCGAGTTCACTGACACCCTGGCGGAATCGGGCATCGCACAGCTGGTGACCGCCTCCATCAAGGCGGACCAGTGGGTGGTGGGGGAATCCGAAACCTCCACCTGGTCCTCTGCCTGGTCCCTGGCACAGCCGTTCAAATCCGGCCGCCGCGGGCTGCTGCTGAACCCCGGCGACATCGAAGGCGACAGCCTGCTCAACACCTCGCTGGGCCGTGTCAGCCCGGACTTCATTCCGGGCCGCGGCTACGTGGTGGGGCGCGGCAAGGCCCGGAAAATCCAGGTGGCGCTGCCCCCTGAAAACCGGGACTGACGCACCTCTTCGTCCCCGGCGTCAGGGAGGGCCGCAGGTCCGGCGGATTTGCGGCCCTCCCTGAAGGTATAGAAAACTACCGGGGACACCAGAAAGCCGCAGTGGGGGACTGCGCGCATCGAAAGGTAGCAAATGTCCCCGTCCTTCCCAGTACTCCGCGGTGTTCCGGCGGCGGCATCGGCAGCCGTCCTGGCGCTCGCAGTGAGCCTGTCCGCGGCCGGGGCCGCAGCGGCTGACTCTCCCGATCCCACCGCCACAACGAGCCCCACCTGCGGTGAATCCTGCGCGGCGGAGCCCACCGAAACGAAACCCGGCGAAGGCCGGACGGACAAGCCAAAGGGATCCGACGAGCCGCCTGGACAGCCCGGCGGACCCGTGCCGGCGCCCCCGGCGGTGTCCCAGCCTCCTGCAACCTCCTCCGAGGCACCCCCGCCCGCCGCGACGGCTCCCGCGGCTCCTGACCCCGCGGAGGCGTTGCCCGAGGAGACCACCACCCCGGAGCCGACGGCTGCCGCACCCGGCACCACGCCGTCGGCCCCTCCCTCCACGGAATCAAACTGGACCAAGCCCGTCACCAGGCCGGCCAGAACCCAGGCCGCAGCCGTTTCCCCCGCCGGCGGTCCGGGACCGGGAGGACCGGATCCCCTGACCATCACGGCCGGTGTCCTGCTGGTGGGAGCCGCGGGACTTGCGTTCGCCTGGTGGGGCAGGACCCGCTTCCGGGCACACTGACGGACGGTGAGGCAAGATAGGTCTGTGACTACAGGACCTGGCCCCGCAGAAAAGACCGCCTCGATGTCCCCGCACCGGACACCCGGTGCCGGAACAGCCACCGGCCGGACACCAAAGGAACCTGAAGCCGTCCCCACCGAAGCGGTCCGCGAGGAATACGAGAACCTCGTGGACCTGGTCAGGAAGTACCGGTTCGCGTACTACCAGGAAGACGCACCGCTGGTTTCCGATGCGGAATTCGATAACCTCTTCCGCCGGCTCGAGGAGATCGAGGCCCTCCACCCCGAACTCGTGGCGAACGACTCGCCAACCCAGGAGGTGGGCGGGGAAGTCTCCGCCGCCTTCGCCGCCGTGCAGCACCTGCAGCGGATGTACAGCCTTGAGGATGTGTTTTCCCTCGAGGAACTGGAAGCGTGGCTCGCGAAGGCGGAGGCCGGCATCGGCAAGCTGGGCGACGGGACCCCTGCCGCAGCCTGGCTGACGGAGCTCAAGATCGACGGCCTGGCCGTGAATCTCCTGTACCGCGACGGGAAGCTGGTCCGGGCAGCCACCCGGGGCGACGGCACCACCGGTGAGGACATCACCCACAACGTCCTCACCATCAAGGAAATCCCGCAGCAGCTCCAGGGCGGGGATTTTCCGGCCGAAATGGAAATCCGCGGGGAAGTGTTCATCCCGTCCCAGGCCTTCGCCGAATTCAACGAAGCCTTGATTGAAGCCGGCAAAGCGCCCCTGGCCAACCCCCGCAACGCCGCCGCGGGTTCGCTCCGGCAGAAGGATCCGGCCGAGACAGCCAAGCGTCCGCTCAAAATGTTCGTCCACGGCATCGGCGCCCGCGAAGGGCTCCAGGCGCACAGCCAGTCGGAGACCTACAGCCTGCTCAAGGAGTGGGGCCTTCCCGTCAGCCCCTATTCGGAGGTGCTGGGAAGCCCCGGGGAAGTCCTGGATTTCATCAAGCGCTACGGCGAGCAGCGCCACAAGCTGCTGCACGAAATCGACGGCATCGTCATCAAAGTGGACGACTTCGCCACGCAGCGGGCCCTGGGCTACACCACCCGGGTTCCGCGCTGGGCTGTGGCGTACAAATATCCGCCTGAGGAAGTGCACACCAAGCTGCTCGACATTTTGGTCAACGTGGGCCGGACCGGCCGCGTAACGCCCTTCGGCATGATGGAACCGGTCAAGGTGGCCGGCTCCACGGTGGAAATGGCCACCCTCCACAACCAGGACGTGGTCAAGGCCAAGGGCGTGAAGATCGGCGACATCGTGATCCTGCGCAAGGCGGGGGATGTCATTCCCGAGATCGTGGGCCCAGTCCTGGCGCTGCGCGACCAGCAGGATCCGCCGGTGCGGGACTTCCTTATGCCCACCGAATGCCCCTCCTGCGGCACGCCGCTGGCTCCGGCCAAGGAGGGCGACGTGGACATCCGCTGCCCCAACGCGAAATCCTGCCCGTCCCAGCTGCGTGAGCGGGTGTTCCACCTGGCCGGCCGGGGAGCCTTCGACATCGAGGCCCTCGGCTGGGAGGCCGCAATAGCGCTGACCCAGCCTGCCGAGCCGGAGGTTCCGCCGCTCACTTCCGAAGCCGCGCTGTTCGACCTCACCCGCAAGGACCTGGCGGAGGTCCGCATCCGGCGGGAGAAGCGGTCCAAGGGCGTCCCCACCGGCGAATACGAACTGGTGCCCTACTTTTACAGCAAGGGCACGGCCAAGGAACCGTCCAAGCCCACGGCCACCACGGAAAAGCTCTTCAAGGAACTGGAGAAGGCCAAAACCCAGCCGCTGTGGCGGGTGCTGGTTGCGCTTTCCATCCGGCACGTGGGTCCGCGGGCCTCCCGTGCCTTGGCGACGGCCTTCGGCACCATGGACGCCATCCGCCAGGCGTCGGAGGAGGACCTGGCGCACGTTGACGGGGTGGGCCCCACCATCGCTGCGGCCCTGAAGGAGTGGTTCGCGGAGGACTGGCACCAGGAGATCGTGGACCGCTGGGCCGCCGCGGGGGTCCGGATGGCGGATGAACGCGACGAGTCCATGCCGCGCACGCTCGAAGGGCTGACGGTGGTTGTCACCGGCTCACTGCCGAACTTCAGCCGGGATGAGGCCAAGGAAGCCATCCTGGTCCGGGGCGGCAAAGCGGCGGGTTCCGTTTCCAAGAACACCAGCTACCTGGTGGCCGGCGAGAGCGCCGGAACCAAGCTGGACAAGGCCGAGCAGCTGGGTGTCCCCGTGCTGGACGAGGACGGCTTCCGCCAGCTCCTGGCCGGCGGGCCGGCAGCACTGGAGGCCGGCGCTGAACCGGAGGCCGGGGTTGAAGGAGAGGGGCCTGAATCTGCGGCCCCTTCAGAACACACTGACGCGGAGGTAACAGCATGACCAGTCCTGCAGCCCTGTTGGAGGTGGCGAAAGCGGCAGCGGCGGCCGGCGCCGCGGTGCTGGCCGGCCGCAACACCGAGGCCCTCCAGGCCAGCAACAAGGGCGACGCCGGCGACTGGGTTACGGCGTTCGACGTCGCGGCAGAGCACGCAGTCCGGGACGTCATCGCGGCCGCCCGCCCCGGGGATGCCATCACCGGCGAGGAACACGGCACCACCAGGCCTGCCGAGCCCACCGGCTACCGCTGGTCCATCGACCCCCTGGACGGCACCACCAACTTCATCCGCAACATCGTCTACTACGCCACCTCCGTGGCAGTCGCCGATGCCGACGGCGCCTGGCTGGCCGGCGTCGTCAACGCCCCTGCGTTGAGCCGCGTCTATTACGCCGCACGCGGCCAGGGAGCCTGGCTGGAAGAAGCAGGCAGGGTGACCAGGCTTGAGGGGCCCGTCCCGGGCCGGAAGGGCCAGATCCTGGCCACCGGATTCAGCTACGATCCCGGGGTCCGGGCCGAGCAGGCCGCCTTCCTGGCCGGACTGATGGACGGCTTCGCCGACGTCCGGCGGCTGGGATCTGCCGCCCTGGACTTGTGCCTCGTGGCAGACGGGACCCATGATGCCTACGGTGAACGGGGCCTGAACGAGCACGATTTCTCGGCCGGCGCCCTCATCGCGGAAGAAGCCGGCTGCTGGGTCCGGCGGCCGCGCCTTGCCAGCCCCCTGGAGGGCGGGCCCGCCGACGCCGACCGCCTCGAGGCCTGGACCTGCGCCGGCGGCCTGGAACTGTCGGGCAAATTCCCGCTGTGACGCCCGGTACTGTCCTGGAAGTCCGGACTTGGTGAGTGCCTGCCCACCACACTGATAGTTCGCTCACGAAAAGCGCAGGTTTGCCAGGTGTTACCGGCGGGTACCACTACCATTGACGGGTGCAGCCGCAGATAAGAGTCCGTCCCGCCGTCGAAGCAGATTACGACGCCGTTGCCCGCATCACGCGCGATTCCTACCTCGCTGCGGGCTACTTCGAGGACGCCGACCACCCCTACATGCGCAAAGTCCAGGACGTTGCGCTGCGGGCCGGGCATGCCACCATCTGGGTGGCCGAGCGGGACGGAGTAGTGGTGGGCTCGGTGACACTGGCCCGCGCGGGGGAGCCGTACGCAGACATCGCCCTTGAGGATGAGCTGGAGTTCCGCATGCTGGTGGTGGATCCTGCCGTGCAGCGGAGCGGCGCAGGCAAGGCCATGGTGGAAGCCATCCTGGACTACGCCAGGCGGCTCGAGGGCGTTAATGCCGTTGCGCTCACCACCGGCCAAACCTGGGAAAGCGCCCACGGCCTGTACCGCAAAACAGGCTTCCACCGGGTGCCCGAGCGTGACTGGCTGGTCCCCGGAACTGACATAAAGCTGCTGGTTTACCGCCTCGACGTGTAGCCGCCCTACAGTGGTGCCGACCCAATCCAGCAGTGAAAGGCCCACCATGCGCAAAACCTTCGGCACCGGCTCCGTCTGGGAACAGACCCTCGGCTACTCCCGGGCCGTCCAGGTGGACAACACCCTCTACATCTCCGCCACCGCCGCAAGCGGCGAGGACGGAATCGTGGGGGACGACTTCTATACCCAGACGCAGTACATCCTGCAGAAACTCGGCAAGGTCCTGGCTGACGCCGGCTTCGGCTTCGAGGACGTCGTCCAGTCCAAGCTCTACCTCACTGACATCAGCAAGTGGGAAGACGCCGGCCGGGCCCACGGCGAGGTCTTCGGTGACATCCGCCCCACCCTGTCCCTGGTGCACGTCCTGCCGTTCCTCGACCCGAAGATGCTCGTCGAGATCGAGCTGGTGGCGCAGAAGAGCAGCAGCTAGGAGACCTGCCCTGGACGGGGGCTTGGCAGGAACCTGCCGGACCCCTCTAGGGCGTGGCGGGGAGCCCGTAGCGGTGCTCCGGCCTCCCCGTCGTTCCGTAACGCAGCTGGATGTCCACGGCGCCGTCGTCCGCCAGGGAGGACAGGTACCGCTGCGCGGTGGCGCGGGAAACCCCCACCCGCCCGGCCACCTCGGCGGCCGAGTACTGCTCGCCGGGTACCAGGGATTCCAGCACTGCCGCCTCGGTGGCCGAGCGCGGCCTTGACGACGGCGTGACGTCCCCGGGGATCAGGGCGCGCTTGGCGCGCTCCACCGCCTCCTGGTCCAGGGCGCCGGGGTGCCCCAGCAGGCGCCGGTACCGCGCATACGACCGCAGCTGCTGGGACAGGGCATCGGAGGTGAATGGCTTCAGCAGGTAACCCAGCGCGCCCCGGCGGAAGGCCACCCGGACAGAGACGGCGTCGGAGGCAGCCGTGAGCATAATGGTGTCCACATCCAGCTGCTGGAGCAGGTCCAGCCCGGACGCATCCGGAAGGTAGACGTCCAGCAGCACCAGGTCCGGCCTCAGGCTGTGGATGGACTGCAGCGCCAGCGACGCGGTGCCCACCGGGGCCAGCGCCATGAACCCGGCCACGGAGTCCACGTAGGCGGCGTGCAGCTTGGCTACGTGGAAGTCGTCGTCAACGATCAGCACCCGAAAATCTTCAGGCATTGGTGTCCTTTCCGGCTGTGGTTGTCCTGCCCGGCGTTCCTGCCGTGGTTCCCGGCAGGGTGGCCATGAATACTGCGCCCGGTCCGCCCGGGCTGCCGGGCTCCAGGACTTTGACGACCCCGCCGCGCCGCCGGGCCAGCTGGCGCGCGAGGGCCAGCCCGAACCCCTGGCCGCCGCTGCCGTTCCGGGCAAGCGGTCCGGACGCGGTGCTGAAGCCTTCCGCAAAGATAGCCTCCGGGTCCGTTCCCTGCGCCAGCCCGTCGCCGGAGTCGGCGACGACGATGTGCAGCGTGCCGCCGTCGTCGTCCGGCTCGTCCAGCACCTCAAGCTCCACCCAGCGGTCCGTCGAGGAGCCCGCCACTGCGGCGTTCACCGCGTTGTCGATCAGGTTGCCGAGCACTGTGGTGACGTCCTGGGCCTCCGCCACCTGGCCCCTGACCAGGGTCTCCGGGCCGATCCGCAGCGCCACACCGCGCTCATCCGCCTCCACACCCTTCGCGCCCACGAAGGCCTGCAGGTACGGGTCCTGGAGCAGCTCGGCCTGGTCCACCGGGAATTTCAGCGGCCCGGTGGCTGCCAGCCGGGCCAGGTATTCCCGGGCCTGCTGGTGCTGGCCGATGCTCATGAACCCGGCAATGGTGTGCAGCTGGTTGGCGAACTCGTGGCGCTGGGCCCGCAACGCCGTGGACATGGTTCCCACGGCATCGAGCTGCCGGGTGAGCTGCTGAAGCTCCGTGCGGTCGCGGAGCATCACCACCCAGCCGAGGTCCTCCCGCCGGTGAAGGGCTTTGCGCGCATTGGCCACCAGCACGCGCCCGCCCGCCACCAGCTCAACCGCGCCGGCGCTGGTGGAGCCTGCCCGGGTGAGGGACTTCAGCTGGTAGGGCACCGGAGCGTCCTCCCAGCGGCTGCCGGCCAGGTCCGGCAGTTCCAGCAGCCGTTGGGCGGCGGCGTTGAACACCGTGATCCGGCCGTCGGCGGAGACGCCGATGACGCCGTCGTCCACGCCCTGGAGGACCGCCACCTGGTCATGGACCAAGGTGCTGATCTCCTCAGGCTCCAGCCCCAGGGTGAGCCGCTGCAGCCGGCGGCGCAGCAGGAAGGAACCCAGCACGCCCGCCAGCAGCGCCCCGGCTGCGGTGAGGGCAACGGGGCCGATATCCCGTGCCACGCTCTGGCCCACCGTTTCCATGGAGTAGCCCACGCTGACCTCGCCCACCACGGTGCTGCTGCCCGGCGCGTAGACGGGAACCTTCGCCCCGGCGGAGGGCCCCAGCGTTCCCGTGTTGCGGGTGGTGACCTCCCGGCCGGCCAGGGCCTCGGACGGATCGGTACTGACCTTTTCGCCCAGGCGCTCCGGGTCCGGGTGGGCCAGGCGCAGGCCGGTCTCGTCCGTGATCACCACGAACAGGGCGCCCGTGCGGACCCGGGCCGCTTCGGCCGCTTCCATCAGGGGGCCCGCCGCGAGCTCGGCCGGCGGGGGAGTGCCGGGCTGCTCGCTGATCGCCAGCACGTCCGCCCGCACCGAGGCATCGGAGGCCACGGTCCGCGCCAGTGTCAGGGCCTGGTTCTCCGCTTCGCTGCCAATCCTGTCGTAGGTGAGCCAGGCGTGTACGGCGGCGCTGAACAGCACAGCCAGCAGCACCACGGACAACTGGAGCAGGAGGGTCTGGGTGGAGAACCGCAACGGCCGGCGGGGCGCGGAACGCTGCATGATCCTCCTTGACGGTTTTCGCGGCAGGGCCGGCGGCAGGCGCTGGCAGCACAATGAGCGGGTGAGCACAATGAGCAAAATGCTCCCAATAAGCAGTATGCCAATCAATTGAGCCAAAGGCACGGCCGTGACGGCCGCCACCCTACAGTCTGTAGCACGCGTCACACCGCTGTGCCGCTGTTCACATAGTAAGGAGCCGGCCGTGCTGGTATTACTTGGATTCGCAATGATCGCGGTATTCATGGTGCTGATCATGACGAAGAAGTTGACGCCAGTGCTGGCGTTGATCATCGTCCCCACTGTTTTTGGCCTCTTCGCCGGGGCCGGCCTGGGCATAGGCGACATGGTCATGGAGTCCATGAAGTCCATGACCTCAACCGCAGCCCTGCTGATGTTCGCCATCATCTACTTCGGCCTGATGATCGACGTCGGACTGTTCGACCCCCTGGTCCGGTTCATCCTCCGCAAGCTCGGCAACGACCCCGCCAAGGTGGTCCTGGGAACCGCCATCCTCGCAGCTGCCGTCTCCCTCGACGGCGACGGCTCCACCACCTTCATCCTCACCACCGCAGCCATGCTGCCCATCTACCTCCGGCTGAAGATGAGCCCCGTGGTCCTCACCTGCGTGGCCGGCCTGGCCAACGGCACCATGAACATCGTGCCGTGGGGCGGCCCCACCGCCCGCGCCGCCAGCGCCCTGAACATCGACGTCAACGACGTCTTCGTCCCAATGATCCCGTCCCTCCTGGCCGGCATCACCGTGGTCTTCGCCTTCGCCTGGCTGCTCGGCCTGCAGGAGCGCAACCGCCTCCGGGCCACCCAGCCGGAAATCTGGGGAGTGCCTGATACCGCTGAGGCGTTCGACGGCGACAAGCCCGCCGGCGGCGCAGGTACCGGCCGCGGACGCAACGGGACCAGCCCCGGCGGAGCAGCCCCCGCCGTCGGAAGTTCTTCCGTTGCCGTCCTGGAACGCACCGAGGACCTGGTGGACGACCACGACACCGCCATGGCGGACACCGCCCTGGACCCTAACCGCAAGACCCTGCGTCCCAAGCTGCAGTGGTTCAACCTGGGCCTCACTGTCGCCGTCATGGGCATGCTGATTGCCGACCTCGTGCCGCTGCCGTACGTCTTCATGGTGGGTTCCGCGATCGCCCTGCTGGTCAACTTCCCCAACGTCAAGGACCAGGCCGCGCAGATCGTGGCCCACGCACCGTCTGTTGTCGCCGTGGTGAGCATGGTCATGGCCGCCGCAGTCCTCACCGGCGTCCTCACCGGCACCGGCATGGTGGAAGCGATGTCCGCGTGGCTGGTCCAGATCATCCCCTCCAGCATGGGCCCGCTCATGGCCGTCATCACCGGCGTCCTGAGCATCCCCATGACGTTCTTCATGAGCAACGACGCCTTCTACTTCGGTGTGCTGCCCGTCCTCAGCGAGACGGCCGGCCACTACGGAATCAGCGCCGCCGAGATGGCCCGCGCCTCCATCACGGGCCAGCCGTTCCACATGCAGAGCCCGCTGGTTCCCGCCATCCTGCTGCTGGTATCACTGGCCAAGGTTGACCTGGGCGACCACCACAAGAAGGTTCTGTGGCGCAGCGCCGTGGTCTCCCTGGTCATGCTGGGAATTGGCATGCTGACCGGAGCCATCGGAATCGGTTAGTCTATAGCTGCCGTGCTGACGCCATTCGTTGGCGGAACCCGGCATAAAGGTGCCCGTCTGACGCCCGCTGGGGGATGTCAGACGGGCATCATTGTTTCCCCACTAGAATGGATCGGAAATCAATTCGAACTTTGCAGGGGAGATCCATGGCTGCGATCAACCGTGACGACGTCGCGCATCTCGCGCGGCTCGCTCACATTGAGATGAGTGACCAAGAGCTGGACAGGATGGCCGGAGAACTCGCCGTCATCGTCGATTCGGTCAAATCCGTCAGTCAGGCCGCCGGAGACGATGTCCCGGCCACCTCACATCCCATCCCGCTGAGCAACGTGTTCCGCGAAGACGTTGTGGGCCACACCTTCACCGCGGAACAGGCGCTCTCAGGAGCCCCGGATTCCGATGACAACCGTTTCAAGGTCCCGGCAATCCTGGATGAGGCATAACCCATGACTGAAACCCACGAACTGATCCGCCTCTCTGCAGCGGAGCTTGCGGAAAAGCTGGCAGCCGGCGAGGTCACCTCCGTCGAGGTTACCCAGGCCTACCTGGACCGGATTGCGGAGGTCGACGGCGGCGAACGCGGCGTCAACGCCTTCCTGCACGTCAACGCCGAGGAGGCGCTCGCCGTCGCCGCCGAGGTGGACGCCATCCGCGCCGCCGGCGGCGCCGGGGCCGAGGCGCTGCATGTCCTGGCCGGCGTCCCCATCGCCGTCAAGGACCTCATCGTCACGGTGGGACAGCCCACCACCGCGGGCTCCAAGATCCTCGAGGGCTGGCACAGCCCGTACGACGCCACCGTGGTGGAACGCCTGCGCGCGGCGAAGATGCCCATCCTGGGCAAGACCAACCTGGACGAGTTCGCCATGGGCTCCTCCACCGAGCACTCGGCGTACGGTCCCACCCGCAACCCGTGGGACCTGGACCGCATTCCGGGCGGCTCCGGCGGCGGTTCCGCGGCTGCGGTCGCCGCCTTCGAGGCACCCCTCGCACTGGGCACGGACACCGGCGGCTCCATCCGCCAGCCCGGTGCCGTCACCGGAACAGTGGGCGTCAAGCCTACGTACGGCAGCGTGTCCCGGTACGGCGCCATCGCCATGGCGTCCTCCCTGGACCAGATCGGCCCTGTATCACGGACCGTGCTGGACTCCGCGCTCCTGCACCAGGTCATAGGCGGGCACGATCCCCGCGACTCCACCTCGCTCCCGGACCCGCTGGCGGACCTCGTGGCCGCAGCCAAGACCGGCAACGTTGAGGGCATGCGGATTGGCATCATCAAGGAACTGCACGGCGAGGGTTACCAGGCCGGCGTCGAAAACCGCTTCAATGACTCCCTGGAGCTCCTCAAGGAAGCCGGCGCGGAAATCGTTGAGGTCTCCTGCCCCAACTTCCAGTACGCCCTGGGCGCCTACTACCTGATCATGCCCTCCGAGGCCTCCTCCAACCTCGCCAAGTTCGACGGCGTCCGGTACGGCCTGCGCGTCCTGCCAGAGGATGGCCCCATGACCATCGAACGCGTCATGGGTGCCACCCGCGCCGCCGGCTTCGGCGACGAAGTCAAGCGCCGCATCATCCTGGGCACCTACGCGCTGAGCGCCGGCTACTACGACGCCTACTACGGCTCGGCCCAGAAGGTCCGTACTCTGGTGCAGCGCGACTTCGACGCCGCGTTCACCGTGGCGGACGTGCTGATTTCCCCCACCGCCCCCACCACGGCCTTCCGCCTCGGCGAAAAGCTGGACGACCCCCTGGCCATGTACCTCAACGACGTCGCCACCATCCCGGCGAACCTCGCCGGCGTGCCAGGCCTGTCCCTGCCCGGCGGCCTTGCAGACGAGGACGGCCTGCCCGTGGGCATCCAGTTGTTGGCCCCCGCCCGCGAGGACGCCCGCCTGTACCGCGTGGGCGCCGTGCTCGAGTCGCTGCTTGAAGCCAAGTGGGGCGGACCCCTTCTGGCGCAGGCACCCGAGCTTGCCGCCGCCGCGGCCGGGCCCGTCGACACCCTTGTTGGAAGCCAGGAGGCAAAGTAATGAACACAGAGGCAATCCTGAGCTTCGAAGAAGCCATGGAGAAGTACGATCCCGTCCTGGGGTTCGAGGTCCACGTGGAGCTCAACACCAAGACCAAGATGTTCTCTTCCGCGCCCAACGTCTTCGGTGACGAGCCCAACACCAACGTCAACGAGGTGGACCTGGGCATGCCCGGCGTCCTGCCCGTGGTGAACAAGACGGCGGTGGAGTCCTCCATCAAGATCGGCCTGGCGCTCAACTGCAAGATCGCCGAGAACTGCCGGTTTGCCCGGAAGAACTACTTCTACCCGGACACCCCCAAGAACTTCCAGACGTCCCAGTACGACGAACCCATCGCGTACGACGGCTACCTGGACATCGAACTCTCCGACGGCACCGTGTTCCGGGTGGAGATCGAGCGCGCCCACATGGAGGAGGACGCCGGAAAGCTGACCCACATGGGCGGCGCCACCGGCCGCATCCACGGCGCAGACTTCTCCCTGGTGGACTACAACCGCGCTGGCGTCCCGCTCGTGGAAATCGTCACCAAGCCCATTGAGGGAGCAGGCTCCCGGGCGCCCGAACTGGCCAAGGCCTACGTTGCGGCGGTCCGGGAGATCGTCAAGAACCTCGGCGTCTCCGATGCCCGGATGGAACGCGGAAACGTGCGCTGCGACGCCAACGTTTCGCTGCGCCCGCACGGCCGTGAAAGGTTCGGCATCCGGTCCGAAACCAAGAACGTGAACTCGCTGCGCGCCGTCGAACATGCCGTCCGCTACGAGATCCAGCGCCACGCCGCCGTCCTGGACGCCGGCAACCCGGTAGTGCAGGAAACCCGCCACTGGCATGAGGACACCCGGACCACCACGTCCGGCCGGCCCAAGTCCGACGCCGACGACTACCGCTACTTCCCGGAACCGGACCTGGTTCCCGTGGTGGCCTCGCGCGAATGGGTTGAGGAACTGCGCGCCACCCTGCCCGAGCCGCCGGCCGCCCGCCGGAAGCGCCTGCAGGCCGACTGGGGCTACTCGGACCTCGAATTCCGCGACGTGGTGAACGCCGGCGTCATGGACGAGATTGAGGAAACCATTGCCGCCGGGGCCTCGGCCTCCGTGGCACGCAAGTGGTGGATGGGCGAGATCGTGGGCCGTGCGAAGAACGCGGACGTCGACCCCGGCCAGCTCGGCGTCCAGCCCGCCACCATCGTGGAGCTCGCACGCATGGTGGAAGAGGGCAAGATCAACAACAAGATGGCCACGGAGGTCCTGGACGGCGTCCTGGCCGGCGAAGGCACCCCGGCTGAGATCGTGGAGAAGCGCGGCCTGGCCGTGGTCTCCGACGACGGGCCCCTGCTCGAAGCCATCGACGCCGCGCTGGCCGCCCAGCCCGGCGTCGCGGACAAGATCCGCGGCGGCAAGGTCCAGGCTGTTGGCGCGATCGTGGGCGGAGTCATGAAAGCCACCCGCGGCCAGGCCGACGCCGCCCGCGTCCGGGAGCTTATCCTGGAGAAGCTGGGCGTCACCGCCTAGCCCCTCCTGCCCAACCGGGTAGCAGCAGACGTCGTTTGAGCCTTCATAGCGACACCTGCTGCTACCCGGTTTTGTTTAAGTAGTACTCGCATCCCACTGCCCGCGCACTACTCGTGTGCGGCGGTGCAGCGCGGCCCTACACTGAACCACCAGGGCGCAGGGCCAAGGGAAAATGCCCTGCCGTTGTTGTGGGAGGTATGGGTATGCCGGTAAGGAAGCCGCTGGGATTCCGCAAGGCTGCGCTCGGTGGAGCGGTGGCACTCGCGCTGACCGGAACTGGGGTGGTGTTCGCCTGGGCCGCGAACGAGCCTCCGCCGCCTGCACCGCCGTCGTCCTCGCCGCCGGGAAAGTCAGGCAATGCCCCTGGACAGAACAAAGTGCCGGACCAGGGCAAGGCGCCGGGGCGGGACAAACCGGACAAGGCCCCGCGCCCGCAGCACCTGCACAGTGAGAGCGTGGTCAAACAGGCTGACGGGACTTTCGAAACCGAGGTGAGCCAGCGCGGGACGGTGGAGTCAGTCAGCGACACCTCCATCACTGTCAGGAGTGAGGACGGCCATACCCAGGCTTACGCCGTCAACGCCGAGACGAAGGTGGCACAGATGCCACCTGCCCCGGCGGACGGCGCGGCTGCAAAGGACGACGGCGGCAAACGGCTGAAGCCTTCAGCCGGTACCATCGCGGACATCGCCACGGGCGACGTTGTCCGGATCTTCGGAGCGAAGAACGGCGAAACCGTGACGGCGCAGCGGATCATCGAAGGTGCAGGCGGGGGTCCCGGATTGGGACTGGGCCGCGGCCAAGGACACGGCAGGGGCCCCAAGTAGGTAGCAGCAAATATCGTACTCAGCCTCATAACGACATCAACTGCTACCCGGTATGGGTCAGCCCTGTTCCACCAGCTCCGCCATGATGCCCTGCAGCGCCTCGCACACCATGGTTACGGACCGCCGCTTCAGGTTTTCCGGCCTGGCCAGCAGGTCGATCCGGCGCCGCGTGCTGATTCCTTCGAGCGGCCGCAGCACGATGCCGGGGTTCAGTACCGGCCCCGCCGTGTATCTGGGGAGCAGACCCACCACGCCGCCGGCGGCAACCAGGGCTGCCACCGTGGAGTAATCGTTGATCCGGTGGACAATGTTCAGTTCGCGGCTGGAAACGGCGGCGACGGCGGTCAGCACATCGGCGGGGGAGTAGCCGGCGTGGCTGGTCACCCAGGCCTCACCGCCGACGTCGTCCGCTGTCACGGCGGCCTTGGCGGCGAGGGGGTGCCCGGCAGCCAAAGCCACATCCAGGGGTTCGTGGGCCAGCGGGATCACTGTCACCCGCTCAGCAGGCCAGCGGGGGCTGTGGTCCATGCGGTGCGCGAGCACCAGGTCATAGCGTGCGGTAAGGGCGGGAAAGTCCTGCTGGGCCACGTCCTCGTCCGAGAGTCCTATCCGTGGCTGTCCCGGGGCGGCGAGGATCCGGGCAAGCGGGGCGAAGAGTGCCTGCCCGGCGCTGTGGAATCCGCAGAGGCTTACTTTGCCGGCAGCGGAACCGTGGTAGTTCCCGATCGCATCCTTGGCGTCTGCCATGGCGCTGACGACGGCGGCCCCCGCGTCGGCGAGCACCTGGCCTGCCTCCGTGAGCACCAGGGTGCGGCCCTCCTTGCGGGTGAGGGGCACCTCGACTTTCCGCTGCAGCAGGGCCAGCTGCTGGGAAACCGCAGAGGGGGTCACCATGAGGGTGTCGGCCACTGCCTTCACGCTTCCGAGGGCGCCCAGTTCCCGAAGGATTTCAAGCTGGTGGATCTCCATTCCAGCATTTTACGCATTAGGAATAGCTACATCGTCGATTGAGTATTTTGCTGTTGTGCTAAAGCTTCTTCCTCGCTGTAATGAGGGAGGCAGGACCTGCCAATGATCAGAGAAAGAGTGAGGAAGCCGATGAAGGCCTTGTACAAGCCAGGACCGCAGGCCGGCTTCGAGCTGGTGGACCGCCCCGAGCCCGTGGCTGGGCCGGCTGATGTGAAGATCCGGGTCATGACCACGGGCATCTGCGGCACCGACCTCCACATCCAGTCGTGGGACTCCTGGGCGCAGGGGATCATTGAAGCTCCCCTCATCCCGGGCCACGAGTTCTATGGCGAAGTGGTGGAAATCGGCGAGGACGTCCGGGACGTCAAAGTAGGCGACCGTGTGTCCGGCGAAGGCCACGTGGTGTGCGGGATCTGCCGGAACTGCCGCGCCGGCAGGCGGCAGATGTGCATCCACACCGTCAGCGTGGGCGTCCAGCGTGACGGTGCGTTCGCGGAATACGTGGTGATCCCCGAAACCAATGCCTGGGTCCACCATGATCCCTCGGTCACTCCCGAGCTCGGTGCCATCTTCGATCCCTTTGGCAATGCCGTGCACACCGCACTGAGCTTTCCCCTGGTTGGCGAGGACGTGCTCATCACCGGTGCCGGACCCATCGGGCTGATGGCCATCGCCGTCGCCCGCCACGCAGGCGCCCGCAAAATCGCTATCACCGATGTCTCGCGTCCGCGCCTTGAGCTTGCCCGCCAGCTGGGAGCGGACCTAGCCATCGACGTTTCCACCACCCGCGTGCGGGATGCCCAGCGGGACCTGGGCATGCGTGAGGGCTTTGACATCGGCATGGAAATGTCCGGCCACCCGGGGGCGCTGCCGGAGATGATCGACAACATGAACCACGGCGGCCGGATCGCCATGCTGGGACTTCCCAGCCAGGACATCATCATCGACTGGGGCAAGGTGGTCACCCACATGCTCACGCTCAAGGGCATCTACGGCCGTGAAATGTACGAAACCTGGTACGCCATGAGCGCCATGCTCTCGTCCAACCCCGTGCTGCATGCCGGGATTTCCGCCGTCGTCACGGACACGCTCCCTGCCGGCCAGTGGGAAAAAGGCTTCGACCTTGCCCGCAGCGGCGCAGGTGGCAAAGTTGTCCTCGACTGGACCCAACTCTAAGGAACACCATGTACACCTCGATCAAGGACCAGCTGCGCACCGAGCTGGACGACATCCGCAGCGCGGGCCTCTTCAAGACCGAACGCCGCATCAGTTCCCCGCAGTCCAGCCACATCACGGCCGGACAGATCGGGCAGCCGGGCGCTGACGTGCTGAACTTCTGCGCCAACAACTACCTGGGCCTGGCGGACCACCCGGACATCATCCAGGCGGCCAAGGCGGCCATGGACGAGCGTGGCTTCGGCATGGCCAGCGTGCGGTTCATCTGCGGCACCCAGGACCTGCACCTGGACCTCGAATCCCGGGTCTCCCGGTTCTTGGGCACCGAGGACACCATCCTGTTCTCCAGCTGCTTCGACGCCAACGGTGGGGTCTTCGAATCGCTCTTCGGGCCTGAGGATGCCATCATCTCGGATGCGCTGAACCACGCGTCCATCATCGACGGGATCCGCCTCTGCAAGGCACAGCGGTACCGGTACGCCAACCAGGACATGGCGGACCTCGAGGCGAAGCTCGTTGAGGCGAAGGATGCCCGCCGCAAGATCATTGTCACGGACGGCGTCTTTTCCATGGACGGTTACCTGGCCCCGCTGCAGGCCATCTGCGATCTCGCCGAGAAGCACGACGCACTGGTCATGGTGGATGACTCCCACGCCGTCGGCTTCATGGGTGCCACCGGCGCCGGCACGCCCGAACACGCAGGCGTGTCCCACCGGGTGGACATCTACACCGGCACGTTCGGCAAAGCGCTGGGCGGAGCGTCCGGAGGATACGTGTCCGGCCGCGGGGAAGTGGTGGCCATGCTCCGGCAGCGGGCCCGCCCGTACCTCTTCTCCAACTCGGTTGCTCCGGCCATTGTCGCGGCCACCATCAAAGCCCTGGACCTCGTGGAGAACTCGGCGGGCCTGCGGCGCACGCTTTTCGAGAACGCGGCCCTGTTCCGGCGCCGGATGACCGACGAGGGCTTCGACCTCCTGCCCGGCGAACACGCCATTGTGCCGGTGATGTTCGGAGACGCCGTGCTGGCCGCGAAGGTGGCTGACCGGATGCTGCAGCACGGCGTCTTCGTCACAGCCTTCAGCTTTCCCGTGGTTCCGCGGGGCGCCGCGCGGATCCGTGTGCAGCTATCGGCCGCGCACTCAGCGGACGACGTCGAAACCTGCGTGCGTGCTTTCGTCGCCAGCCGTGACGAGGCGGCAGGCCAGGAACAGTAGCGCTGGAAGCCAAGTCTGCGAGGATGGAGAAATGGCAGCACATTACGATGTCCTGATTGTCGGCGGCGGCATTGCCGGACTGTCCCTTGCGTCCGCGCTGGCTGGCAGGTGCAGCGTGGCGCTGGTGGAGGCGGAGCAGGAACTGGCGTACCACACGTCGTCCCGCTCGGCCCGGCAGTTCATTCCCAGCTACGGCCCGCCCGTGGTCCAGGAACTCACTGTCCGGACCCTTGAGCTGCTCGCCGCGCGTGATGCTGAACTGCCCGAACCCATCCTGACGCCCCGCAGCTTCATGCTGATCGGCACGGAGGACGGGGTGGCCGCGGAAGGCAGCGGACTGATGCGTTCCATTACCCCCGCTGAGGCGTTGGAGCTGTGCCCGGCGCTGGTCCCCGGAACGTTCCAGGCCGCAGGACTGGATGAGGGGTCCTTTGGCTGCGATGCGCCGCTCCTGCTGGCAGACCACCGGCAGCGCGCTGAGGCTGCCGGGGTGGACATCATTACCGGCGCCAGGGTGCACACAGCCCAACGTCTTGGTTCCGGGTGGCAGGTGGGTGCCGGCACCGAGGGCTTCCAGGCAGGTGTCATGGTCAACGCTGCCGGAGCCTGGGCGGACGAGCTTGCCGTCATCAGCGGCGTGGAAAAGCTCGGACTCCAGCCGTACCGGCGCACGGCGGCGATTGCCGCCGTCGACCATCCCCTGCCTGAACACAGCCCGATGGTGGCGGCGGCGGACAAATCATTCTATTTCCGGCGCGACGGGGACGACGTGCTCATTTCGCCCTCCGAATCGGAGCCCAGCGGGCCTGAGGATGCCCGGCCCCGGCCCGGCGACATTGAGCGGCTGGTGGGCAAGTTGAACGAAATCACCACGCTGGGAATCACGGAAGTCCGCAGGGCATGGACGGGGCTGCGCACGGAGGCGGCCGACGGTGTACCGGTGGCGGGGTTCGACGCCGAAGCGCCGGGCTTCTACTGGCTCGCCGGCCAGGGCGGCTATGGCTTCCAAACGTCCTCGGCCATGGCTGAGCTCGCGGCCGCCCAGATTTTGGCGGGCCAGGGCGGTGCGGGACAAGGGACTGCAGCCCCGGCAGCCGGGACGGCGGGTCCGGAATCCCGGACAGCGCAGGCACTGGCAGCCACCCGCTGGTCCGTGCGGCGCTGAAGAATGGCTTTATGAGTACCTTGATCACCAATATCGCCGAGTTGATGACGCAGGACCTGGAACACCGGGTCCTGAAGGACGCTGCGGTGGTGATTGAGGGCGAGCGGATTTCATGGATCGGCGCCGCTGCCAGTGCCCCGGCCGCCGATGACGCCGTGGATGCGGGCGGCCGGGCCGTGCTGCCCGGCTGGGTGGACTCCCACACGCACCTGCTGTTCGCAGGGGACCGGACTGCCGAGTTCGAGGCGCGGATGGCGGGGGAGTCCTATGCGGCCGGCGGCATCGCGGTCACTATGGGCGCTACCCGGGGCACCTCGGATTTTGACCTGACCCGCCTGGCGCTTGGCCGTGTTGACGAGGCCGTGTCGCAGGGGACCACCTATGTTGAGACGAAGACCGGCTACGGCCTGGACGTTGAGCACGAAACCCGGAGTGCACGGATTGCCTCCACCGTGGCGGACCAGGTCACGTTCCTGGGGGCCCACCTGGTTCCCGCCGGGCAGGACCCGGAGGAATACACCGACCTGGTCTGCGGTCCCATGCTGGCGGCTGTCCGGCCTTTTGTGCAGTGGGCAGACGTCTTTTGCGAGGAAGGCGCCTTCACGGCGGAACAGTCCCGGCGGGTCCTGCTGGCTTGCCGTGACGCCGGCCTGGGGCTCCGGGTCCATGGAAACCAGCTGGGTGAAGGCCCGGGCGTGCAGCTCGCGGTAGAGCTCGAAGCCGCCAGCGTGGACCACGTGAACTACCTCAACGCCAGGGATGTTGACGCTTTGGCCGGGACCTGGACCGGCTGGGATGCGGCAACCGGCAGTGGCAGCCGAGGCACGGTTGCCACCTGCCTGCCGGCCTGCGACCTTTCCACCCGCCAGACGCTGGCTCCTGCCCGTGCGCTCCTGGATGCCGGCGTCCAGGTTGCGCTGGCGTCCAACTGCAATCCCGGCACGTCCTACACGAGTTCCATGGCGTTTTGTGTGGCCACAGCCGTGCTGCAGATGCGCCTCAGCGTCCATGAAGCTGTCCGGGCGGCCACGTACGGGGGTGCCCTGGCGTTGCACAAGGACAAAGGGAACGACGCCGACGGCGAGCGGGCGGTGGGGTCCCTCGCCGTCGGCCATCGGGCGGATCTGCATGTCCTCAATGCGCCGTCGGCCACGCACCTGGCTTACCGGCCGGGCATGCCACTGACATACGCTGTATGGCGGGCGGGGAAACAGGCGCGGTAAGCGCCCGGCTCGTATGACGTTAGGTGATCGTTTTGGGTCTGTTACGATCAGAAAACGTCATCTAAATGGGTGGCGGGAGTATCTGGAGGCCCTGCATGACCCGCACCGATCGATTGACGGCAATCCTCGACCTCCTCGCGCGGACCGGCCAGGTGGAAGTCGAAGAGATTGTCACCACCCTGAATGTCTCGCCGGCCACCGCCCGGCGCGATCTGGACAGCCTTGCCAAACGCCGGCTGCTCACCCGGACCCGAGGCGGTGCCACCACCGGAGCCCTTGCCTACGACCTGCCTGGCCGCTACAACCGTGAGGATCACGCCGAGGCCAAGGAACAGATTGCCCAGGCTGCTTCAGCGCTGATAGCCCCAGGCGCCGTCATCGGATTGTGCGGCGGGACTACCAGCACCGCACTGGCGCAGATCCTGGCAACCCGGGAAGACCTTAACGCACCTTCCAACCAGCCCACGCTGACAGTTGTTACGAACGCCATCAACATCGCGTCGCAGTTGGCGGTCCGGCCCAGCATCAAAGTGATGGTTACAGGCGGGATCCTCAATCCACGGTCCTATGAGCTGGTGGGTCCGTACACGGACATCATCATGCAGAAGGTGGTGCTGGACATCGCCTTTATCGGCGTGAACGGCATTGATCCCGAAGTGGGGCCAACCAACACGGGAGAGGGTGAGGCCTCAGTTAACGCCCTCCTTGCAAGCAGGGCACGGGTGTCCTATGTCCTGGCGGATTCGTCCAAGGTGGGCGTGCGCGCCTTCGCCACTATGGACGGGTACAACTTCACCCGGCTGATTACGGATTCCGGAATCTCGGCGCAGGACAAGGCTGCCTTCGAAGCCAACGGCACGGAAGTGATCGTCGCCGCCGGCTGACCGGCACCCGGCCCTGCGGTTCCCCTGGTGGCATACAGGCCTGTGCCTGCGTGACACTGGAAGGGCAATCAGCCCTGATCCAGAAACTGAAGGCAAGATGGGAACATGCTGGTTCCCTCCCGCCGTCGCCTGCGGCTTGAAGTCTGGATTGTCCTGGGCCTGTCTTTGGGGCAGTCTGCTGTGTACTCCGTGGTGCAGCTCCTGGACAAGATGACCCGGGCGCCGCTGGCTGAAGGCACCTCTACGCTTAACCGCTCGCAGAGCACCCGCGAATATTTTGACCTGACGTACCAGTTGCTGGACATCCTCTTCGCGCTGGTTCCCGTGCTGCTGGTGCTCTACTTCCTCACCGACCAGCGGCAGGCGCCGTCCGGCCATGGCAGCAACCCGGGTTCAGCCTTCCAGAAGCTGGGCTTCAACTTCGCCCGCCCCCGCCGGGACCTGCTCCAGGGCCTGGGTCTGGCAGCCCTGATCGGCGTTCCTTCCCTGGGCCTGTACGCCGCAGGCAGGGCCTTGGGGATTACGACGGCCATCATTCCCAGCGCACTGGACGCTTACTGGTGGACGGTGCCGGTGCTGATCCTGTCCGCGCTCCGCCATGCCGTGGTGGAGGAGGTCATCGTGGTGGGTTACCTGATGAACCGCTTCGGAAGGTTCGGCTGGAGCATTCCGCTGTCAATCATGGCAAGCTCGCTGCTTCGCGGCACCTACCACTTGTACCAGGGCTTCGGCCCCTTTATCGGCAACGTGGTGATGGGCATCGTCTTCGCGTGGCTGTACACCCGCACTCGCCGTGTGATGCCGCTTGTCATAGCCCACGCGCTGCTCGACATCGTGGCCTTCGTGGGCTTCAGCCTGTTCGGCAAGGCTGTCGGCCTGGGCTAAGCCTTCGCGGCAACCTCAGGCACTTTTGTCAACACGACGGCGGGCAGGAGGTGCCGGCTAAGTCAGTGCCGGGTCCCGGTCCCTGATCGGGTCCCAGTCGCTCATGGGGTCCTGGGGCAGGACGGGCGGCAGGGCGTAGAAGTCGTCCCAGAGGGGGTCGTCCACGGGTATGTCGTCCAGGTCTATGAGGTTGTCATCTTCAGGTTCCTCTAGTGGTGGTTCCGGGTATGGGAGGTCTGCGGCAGGGCAGGCACACGCGCCGGGCATGGGCGGGTAGGGCAGCATGCCGGGGACTTGCCCGTTGTGATGCTCCCCCGGATTCAACCCCGCCGGCATGGCGGACAGGACAGATTCGGGCCAGTGGGGTGGTTCCCAGTCCTGGTGTTCGCTTTTGTAGTGCCGGCCGGTGGGTGAGGTCCAGCCGGGTGGTTCAGTTTTGGTGGCTGGTGTCGGTGTCCAGCCGGTGGTTTGTCTGAGTTTGTGGTGTTTGGGGCAGGGTTGTCCGAGGTTGCTGATCCCGGTGGTCCCGCCGTGCTGCCAGGCGAGGAGGTGGTCTGCCTCGTTATCCAGTGAGTTGTTGCTGCAGCCGGGGAAGGGGCATTTGCCGTCCCGCAGCCGCAGCCAGTTCCGCATCGCCTTGGTGACCCGGTAGCTGGTCCGCCCGATCTCCAACGGCGCCCCATCCCTAGGGTCGACAAGGACCCGGTGGAACGAATCGGCACCATTCGCAACCAGGTCCCTCGCCATCGACGGCGGGATCGGCCCGAAGCCGTCGAGCATGGCCGGCTCATCGGTCTCTCCCGTCAGGGAGAATACCGGCACGGTGACGAGGACCTGCGCACGGACCGCCGACGAGTGGGCAGGATTGCTGCCGCTGGTGAGGATCGCTTCGGCGAACTCGTCTGCCCGGATCTGGGTGAGGGTGCGGGGCTCGTCGGGTCCTTGTGCGGCCCGGGCGAGGGCGTTAAGCCGGTTCCAGCCCGCCACGGCCTGATGCGCGGGGAGGTAGGCCGAAAGCCAGGCCATGCCGTCCTGGTCCGGCCGGCACTCAACCCGCCGGTCCGCCACGCCCCTGGCGTGGCGCTTCTCGATCGATTCGGGATGGTGGCGTTCACGCCAGGTCCTGGCCTTGGCCTTGAACCGGTAGGCGGGCATCTCCCCGACCGTGGCGGCGGTGGCGGGTCTTGGTGTGTTGGGGTCGAGGAAGTGGGCCTCGAGGGCCGCGGCGCCGGCGGGGTCGAGGGTGGCGGCCTCGTCCGCCAGGGCCAGTGCGTGCTGCCACGAGATTGCTCCGGCCTGCAGGGCCGAGAGGGTCAGGGGCAAGGTCGTGTCCAGGGCGTGGGACGCGACCAGGAACGAGCTTGCGGCCCGCGGCCCGATGGCCAGTACTGCGCCGATTTCCGCGGTGATGGACATTTCCTGCGCCTGCACCGGCGCCCCGGGAGGGGCAAGGGCATGGGCGGTGTCCGCGTACTTCATGGCGGCGCGGGCTTTCAGGCCTGCGAGCCCGGCTTCGGCCTCCTTGGCACCGGCGAGAATATCCAGGGTCCCATCGGCCAGCCCGGCCAACGGATCAGCAGCCGAGAACGGCTCTGAACCACACGCGTCCACCTCAGCGTTGAGCACAGCGAGGGCGGCGCGGATGTCCGCAAACGCCTTCTCCACCGCTTCGCTGCCCATGCACTAATCATGGGGGGAGGGTCTGACATTTACGCCGGAAGAGGCCGGGCGCGCGGGAAACCAGGCAAACCAGATCTGCTCGGAGACGAATTCGGCCGCCATCGGCGGGTGACGCCGTTGTCACCTGCTGATGGCGGCCGAAGCTTAGGCGGGCAGTCTCAAGTATCTGCCCGGGTTGATACCCGGCGGGGGCGAACCCATGCCGGGAGGGGAGAATCAGATAGTGACTGCCCCGTTGGCGGTCTCGAAAGTCACCGAAAGGATTCCGGGTGTTCCGTGCGGTGCCACCCACTCCACGGCAACGTCTTCCAACGGCTTCTCCACGGGTTCACCCAGCCACTCGGTTACCCGGGCGGCAGAGCCGGCTATGGTGAGGCAGCTCATCTTGACGTTGCTCTCGTAAGCGTTGGAGGGGTGCAGGGAAGGATCGCCCTCCCACTTGAGCATGTACGGGACCTGTGGGTCTGCGATCAGGCCGAGGATGCCGATCTGCTTCCAAACGAGTTCGCGGCCGTCAGGGAATTTACGGTTGCCGTTGACTGAGGAGCGGCCCAGGCGTTCCTCGAAGGGGGCCAGGTCATCTACCTCGACGCACCAGCCCATCCAACCGCCGCCGGCTGCAGACCGTGCACGCACTGCCTGGCCGAAGGGCGCCTTGTCCGAAGCCGGGTGGTCCAGGACCTCAACGACCTCAAGGTACTTGTGCCCCGCGAGTGGGATGATCATATTCCGGGTTCCGAACCGCGGGTGGACTCCACCCTTTACTGCCTCGACGCCGAGGGCAGAGGAAATCCGGTCAGTGGTGGCAGCCAGGCCATCGTGTTCACAGGCGTAAGAGACGTGATCCATGCGCATGGCAACATCTTGGCACTTTGTGATCGGGCTCTCAGCTAAGGGTAGCCTTACTGGGCTCCGGGCTTTCAGTCGTGCTGAAATTCACGCCCACAACAAGCCGAGGGTCCGATTGTTGCCAGCCCTGGACACTGTTACCAGACGTGCTGGCGATGAGGCGGACGGTGCCGCTGCAACTCCTGCAGCTGGCATCTGTGGGGCTGCCCGGGGGGCACGCCGGTAGTTTTGAGCGATTGTCGTCGCTTCGCCGGCATCGCAACGGCACGCCATCAACACCTTTAGAGCCGTTCGGTCCATATGCTTCCGTTGGACCAGTAGATGATGCCGTTTTCGAAGCGCTGGGCACGAGTATACGTATTCAAGGAGTACTCGTCCGTGACCGGGCGCCCGATAAAGGCGTAGCCTCCTCTCCGCTCATACTCCCAGCGGATGGCCCCCTGCAGCAGCCTGGTTCCATACTGAGGTGTGAAGTAAAAGGTTCCACCCTGGAAAGCCTGGACCGCACCTCCCTCAAGCCAGCGGCTCTCATCGGACACAGGGTAACCGGCTACGCCGGTCTGGCCGCCCTTATTCCACCATGCCTCCCGGATTCCGGCGCCGATGTAGTGAAGGCCAATTTGCGGTGTGTAGTACATGGTTCCATTCGTGAAGTGCTGGGCTATGGCTCCGCCGCCCAGAGACTCCTCGTCCCGGATGGGGTAGCCCGAGTCATGCCCGTTGAACCACTTCTTCTCAATGGCACCCCACAGCGGGTGTGCCCCACCTGCAGGCGACCAGAAAATCAACCCATATTGGAACTGTTGCTGCGCTCCGCCCTGGACTGTTTGTTCCTGGCTGATGGCCGCGCCCAGCTGGGACGCTGGTCCGCCCAGTGAGTCGTACTTGGCCCCGATCGCCCCCGCCACCGAAAAGTTGTTGACGGAAGCTGATCCGGTGTACAGCAGACGGTTCGGCGTTCCACTTCCGGATCCTGCAACCTTTCCTCCGGTCGCGGACGAGAGCAGCCGATCGGTCACCTGGCTGGGTGTCAAAAGCGGGTTGCCTGAGAGGAGGACAGCGGCAGCACCAGCCACATGCGGCGTAGCCATGGACGTTCCGCTGAGTGACGCCGTGGCCGTTGCGGAAGTATGCCAGGCGGAGCTGACGCCGACACCCGGCGCGTAGAGGTCAACGCATTTGCCGAAATTGGAGAAGGAGGCCTGGCGGTCCGAAGAATCGCTTGCCGCGACCGTGATCGCCGACGTCGTGCGGGCTGGAGAAGCCGTGCAGGCGTCAACGGCGTTGTTCCCCGCTGAGACAATGGCCGGGAGGCCGTTGGTGATGACGGCCTGGACTGCTGCGTCGAGCACGCTGCTGGTGGGTCCGCCGATGCTCAGGTTAACTACGGCCGGGGTGCCAGGGCGGTGGTGATCTGCAATCCAGTCCAGCCCTGCGATGATGTCCGAGTAGAGGCCGGAGCCATCGCATGCGAGTGCCCGCACCGGAATGAGGGTGGCGGATTTGGCCACGCCATGGACGGCGCCGCCGATGACTCCTGCCACGTGCGTGCCATGGCCGTTGCAGTCGCTTGATCCCAGGCCGTCAGCCTTTGCTGTCCATCCGGCGCTGACCCGGCCGCCGAAATCGGCGTGGGATGCCAGGATCCCGGTGTCTACTACGTAGACGCTGACGCCCTGGCCGGAGGCGGCAGGTGTGTAGGAGCCGGAGAGGGGCAGCGCCTGTTGATCGATCCGGTCGAGGCCCCAGGGGGCATTGCGCTGCACCTCGGAGACCGTGACCGCGTGGTCCGGCTCCACTGTTGCGGCCCGGCCTGAGCGCAGCAGGGCGGCAGCCTGCCCCGGCGTGGCCTCGATGGCCGCGCCCTTCACCGCCTTCGTAAATGTTCTGTTGACGCCGATTCCCTGGGCGCGGAGGGCTGCCGCCTCGGCCGCGACGTCCTTGCCCGGAGCGAATTGCACAAGGTAGCGGCCGCCATCGTCCACAGCGGCAGAAGGAGCGGCGTGTGCTGCGGATGCCGGCCAGGGACCGGCTGCCACCGCGCCTGAGCAGAGGGCGACGGCGGAGAGCAGGACGGTGCGACGTGCCAGGCGAGAGAACTGGGGCAACTGAAGTGTTCCTTTGGTATGGAAGCTGAAAGGCGATGAGACGGGTTCCCGGCTCAAATCTAACGGGGGACCGGTGGCAAACGGCCAAACTTCGCGCAATCCTGCGCATCTTCTGCGGAACCTTGGGAAATCAACATACGGTGCCTCCCAGCGCTGCGTCCGGCGGGGTGCGTCCCGCAGGAGGGCGGGGAAGTCACAACCGGTCACACTCATGGCGGCGGGCACATGCTGTTCCTACACTGGGCTCAGGTCATGAGCGCCAGCACCAAGCCCCGGCTTGCTGGCCGGCAACCCTCCTTCCGCGGTGGGGTGCCCCGGGTGAGGACCTGGCTGTCCGGCAAAGGCCGGACAGCAAGCGCGGCCCGCGGTGCTTTGAGCATGCCGGGCCCAGTCAAAGGAGCCTTAGATGTCCAACGGATGGTCATTCGAAACCCGCCAGATCCACGCAGGCCAGGAGCCGGACAGTGCCACGGGCGCCCGTGCACTCCCTATCTACCAGACCACGTCCTTCGTGTTCCCCAGCGCCGAGAGCGCCGCCAACCGTTTCGCCCTTGCTGAACTGGCACCTATCTACACCCGCATCGGCAACCCCACCCAGGAAGCCGTGGAACAGCGGATCGCCAGCCTTGAAGGCGGGCTCGGGGCACTGCTGCTCAGCTCAGGCCAGGCCGCTGAAACCTTCGCTGTCCTGAACATCGCGGAAGCCGGCGACCATATCGTCGCAAGCCCCAGCCTTTACGGCGGAACCTACAATCTCTTTGCCCATACCCTGAAGAAGTTCGGCATTTCGGTCACCTTCGTGGCGGACCCGGACAACCTGGAGCAGTGGCGCGACGCCGTGCAGCCCAACACCAAGCTCTTTTTCGGGGAAGTGGTCTCCAACCCCCGCCAGGACGTCCTGGACATAGAAGGTATCTCCCAGGTGGCCCACGATGCCGGGGTGCCCCTCATTGTGGACAACACCCTGTCCACCCCGTACCTGATCCGGCCGCTGGAATGGGGAGCGGACATCGTGATCCATTCGGCAACCAAGTACCTGGGCGGCCACGGTTCCGCCATTGCCGGCGTGATCGTGGACTCCGGGAAGTTCGACTTCGGCAAGGACCCGGCGAAGTTCCCGGGCTTCAACACCCCGGACCCCACCTACAACGGGCTGGTGTACGCCCGGGACCTCGGCAAGGACGGTGCCCTGGGCGCCAACCTGTCCTACATCCTCAAAGCGCGCGTCCAGCTGCTCCGGGACCTTGGTTCCGCCGTCTCCCCGTTCAACGCCTTCCTCATTGCCCAGGGGCTGGAAACGTTGAGCCTGCGCGTGGAGCGTCACGTTGCCAACGCCCTGGACGTGGCGCAGTGGATGGAAGCGCGTGACGACGTCGAATCGGTCGCCTACGCGGGGCTGCCCTCCAGCCCCTGGTACGAGAGGGGCCGCAAATATGGCCCCAAGGGCACGGGCGCGATCGTGTCCTTCAACCTCGCCGGCGGGGCGGAGGCCGGCAAGCGCTTCGTGGACGCGCTCGAACTGCACTCCCATGTGGCCAACATCGGTGACGTCCGCTCCCTTGTCATCCATCCCGCGTCGACCACCCACAGCCAGCTCTCCCCGGAGCAGCAGGCGGTGGCCGGGGTAACGCCCGGCCTGGTCCGGTTGTCTGTGGGAATCGAACACATCGATGACATCCTGGCCGACCTGGAAGCGGGCTTCCGTGCCGCCAAGGCGGCCACGGGCGCCTGAGCAGGAGCAAGGGCCGACGGCGGGGTCCCGGGCCGGGCGGGCGTGCCTGCCGGGCCCGGGACCGTCACAACCAGTCACACTCTTGGCGGCAGGCGGGTGCTGTTTCGTACACTCGAACCAGGTCATGAGTGCCAGTGACAGCCCCGGCTTGCTGGCCGGCAACCCTCCTTCCGCGGTGGGGTGCCCCGGGTGAAGACCTGGCCTGCCGGTCATTCGACGGCAGGCAAGCGCGTAAGAAGAGGTCTTGCCATGACGGTTACCGTCGCCCGTACCACCGTTTCCGGACACGGAATAGTCCGCTATGCCTCCATTGGGGGACTGGAACTTGAAGCCGGCGGCTACCTGCCGGACGTCACGCTGGCTTATGAAACCTGGGGCACCCTCAACGAGGACGCCAGCAACGCAGTCCTGATCGAACATGCACTGACCGGCAGTACGCACGTCACCCGTGGCGATACCGACGAACAGGGCTGGTGGGAGCAGCTGGCCGGGCCGGGTGCTCCGGTGGACACGGACCGTTTTTTTGTAGTGTCCATCAACATTGTGGGCGGTTGCTACGGATCCACGGGGCCGTCCTCGCCGGCACCGGACGGGGTTCCCTGGGGATCCCGGTTTCCCCTGGTCACGCTGCGGGACAGCACTGCGGCGGAAGCCCGGCTGGCCGACCAGCTGGGAATCAAGAACTGGTTTGCGGTGCTGGGGGGTTCCATGGGCGGAGCCCGCGCACTTGAGTGGGCCATCACCTTCCCGGAACGGGTGCAGCGCTGCGGAGTGATCTCCATCGGCGCGGCCAGCACGGCCGAGCAGATTGCCTTTGCCCAGGCACAAACCCTGGCGATCCGCCAGGATGCGAATTTCAACGGGGGCGATTACTACGGCGGCCCCTTTCCCGAGGATGGCCTGGCCCTGGCCCGGCGGATTGCGCACATCACCTACCGCTCCGCGGCGGAACTGGAAGGCAGGTTTGGCCGCGCACCCCAGGCTCCGGAGTCACCCCTGCAGGGCGGGGTCCTGGCCAACCGAGGCCGCTACCAGGTGGAAAGCTACCTGGACCACCAGGGGAACAAGCTGGTCCGGCGGTTTGATGCCAACAGCTACATCGCCATCACCGAGGCCCTGATGAGCCACGACATCTGCCGGGGGAGGGGGCCGCTTCCCGAGACCCTGGCGCGGTCAGGTGCGCGTTTCTTCGTGGCAGCCGTGGACTCGGACCGCCTCTACTTCCCGGCCCAGTCCCGCGAACTTGCCGCAGCCCTCCCCGGAGAAGTGGACGTGCACCTCATCACAGCGCCGATAGGCCATGACGGCTTCCTGACGGAAATAGGCCAGCTGGGCCACCAGCTCAGGGCACATCTCTCGGACTAAAACCGAGGTTCGCGGGCAAGTGGATGTGCATTTATGCAGATAGCCTCTGCATGATTCGCCGTTGAGCTTGGCGTTCAGGCGGACCATACTCGTTGGGACCCGGCGGTTCGTGGCCAAAATCACACGTATCCGCCACAGCCTGTCCCAGTGGTGTCGAAGAAGACGCCGAAGGAGTTCATCAATGAGTACGGAAAAGTCCGCCGCGCGGCGGCCCGAGGAAACCGATGTCAAGGCCTCCGGCCTGAAGAAAGTCGTCACGGCCTCCATGGCCGGCACCGTGGTTGAGTGGTACGAGTTCTTCCTTTACGCCTCCGCCGCCACCCTGGTGTTCGGCAAGCTGTTCTTCCCCAACTCCGGAACAGAGCTGGACGGCATCATTGCAGCCTTCGTCACCTACGCCGTCGGCTTCGTTGCCCGCCCCATCGGTGGCATCGTCTTCGGCCACTTTGGCGACAAGTTCGGCCGCAAGCAGTTGCTGCAGCTGAGCATCATCCTGGTGGGTGTTGCCACCTTCCTCATGGGCTGCCTGCCCACATTTGCGCAGATCGGCTACTGGGCCCCTGCCCTGCTGGTGTTCCTGCGCTTCGTCCAGGGCTTCGCAGTAGGCGGCGAATGGGGCGGCGCTGTGCTGCTCGTCGCCGAGCACAGCCCGAACAAGTCCCGCGGTTTCTGGTCCAGCTGGCCGCAGTCCGCCGTCCCCATGGGCAACCTGCTCGCCACGGCCGTGCTGTTCACCCTGTCCTCCACCCTTTCCCCCGAAGCCTTCCTCGGCTGGGGCTGGCGCGTAGCCTTCTGGCTCTCCGCAGTGATCGTCATCATCGGCTACTACATCCGCACCAAGGTCCAGGACGCGCCAATCTTCCTGGAAGCCCGCAAGGAAGTCACCGTCGAGAACAAGGGCTACGGTGTGGCCGAGGTCTTCCGCCGGTACCCGCGCGGCGTGTTCACCGCCATGGGCCTGCGCTTCGCGGAGAACATCCTCTACTACCTTGTTGTCACGTTCTCCATCACCTACCTGAAAGTGGTTGTGCAGACGGACACGTCCCGCATCCTGCTCCTCCTGCTGGTGGCACACTTCATCCACTTCTGCGCAGTCCCGCTGGTGGGCAAGATGTCGGATTCCCTGGGACGCCGCCCGGTCTACATGGCCGGTGCAATCCTCGCCGGAACCTGGGGCTTCTTCGCTTTCCCCATGATGGACACCGCCAACGATCTCATCATCCTGGCTGCCATCACCATCGGCCTGCTGTTCCACGCCCTGATGTACGCCGGCCAGCCGTCCATCATGGCGGAAATGTTCCCCACCCGCATGCGGTATTCCGGCGTTTCCCTCGGTTACCAGGTGACCTCCATCGTGGCCGGTTCCCTGGCGCCGATCATCGCCAGCTCGCTGCTGGGCAGCTTCGGTTCGTCCCTTCCGGTGGCGTTCTACCTCCTGGGCGCCTGCGTGGTCACCGCGGTCTCCGTCTTCTTCCTCAAGGAAACCCGCGGCATCTCACTTCATGATGTCGATGCCGCCGACGCGAAGGGCACGGCCGATCTTCTGGCCGCCGCCAAGAAATAAAGCCGACAGGCATTCCTCACGGCACAGCACCACGGACAGGGCGGCTGCCCGGACCTGCACGCACCGCAGGTCCGGGCAGCCGCGTGTCCACACACCTAAGGTCAGGAACACCATGCGAGCAGCAGTCCTCTATTCCACAGTTCCTTCAGGCACCAGCTATGCCGAAGCGCAGCCCCTGGTGGTCCAGGAGCTCAGCCGTCCCGAACCGCGCGCGGGCGAGCTGGGTGTCACAATCACCTACTCCAGCCTGTGCCACTCAGACCTGTCGGTCGTGGACGGATCCCGCGTCAGGCCGCTTCCCATGGCGCTGGGCCACGAGGCCGTGGGGCGGGTGGCCTCGGTGGGCGAGGGCGTCACCGACGTGTCCGTGGGGGACCACGTGGTCCTTGTCTTCGTTCCCAGTTGTGGCTCCTGCCGGGCCTGCCGGGCAGGGCGGCCTGCGCTCTGCCACCGGGCCGCCGAGGTCAACGGCTCCGGTGACCTTTTGCACGGCGAAGCCCTGCTGCGCACGCCTGCGGGCGAGCGCATCAACCACCACCTTGGGGTTTCGGCCTTCGCGGATTATGCGGTGGTTGCCCGCGAGTCAGTGGTGGTGATTGACGACGACGTCCCCGACACGGTCGCGGCGATGTTCGGCTGCGCCGTGCTCACCGGAATGGGCGCAGTCCTCAACACGGCCGCCATCCAGGAAAGCCAGTCCGTGGCAGTTTTCGGGCTCGGCGCGGTGGGGCTTTCGGCCGTTATGGCTGCGGCGCTCGCCGGTGCTTCCGCCGTTATTGCGATTGATCCCAACACCGCCAAGCATGGGCTGGCCATGGAGTGCGGTGCAACAGCGGTGGGGACTCCGGAGGACGCCGCCCGCCTGATCGCCGAAGCCGCCGGTGACGGTGTGGACATCGCAGTTGAGGCCGTGGGCTCGGCCCGGGTGATCGCGTCCTGCCTTGGGCACGTGACGAGGGGCGGCGCCGTCGTCTCCGTCGGCCTCCCGCACCCCACCGCAGAGCTGACAGTACCTGCCCTGCAGTTCGCCGGGGCGGGCAAGCGGCTGCTGGGCTCGTACATGGGCGACGCTGTACCGGACCGGGACATTCCCCTCTACCTGGGGTACTGGCGCGACGGCCGGTTGCCCGTGGAGCTGCTGCACACCGACACCAGGCCCCTCGCCGAGATCAACGAAGGACTCGACGCGCTCGCAGCCGGGCAGGTGGTGAGGCGGCTTTTCCAGGCGTGAAGCGTGGCCGGCTGCCAGCTCCCTGGTGGCTGACTCCCAGGTCGCTGAAGGACAGGTTACTGGCACGTCAAGCCGCCAGCAGGTCACGCGGCCAATAGATCCTGGCGTTCCGCCACCTCCTGCTGAAGCGCACCAATCACGGCCTGGACCCGGGCGGACCGCAGCGATTCCGGCCGTGCCACTGCCCAAATGGGGACCTGGCGCTGGAAGGCGTCAGCGAGCACCGGAACGAACTCCGGGTTGTGCGCCACCATGAAGTTCGGCAGCAGGCCGATTCCGGCGCCCCGGCGCACCGCCTCCACCTGGGCAAAGATGCTCGTTGCCTGGAAACTTGATTTCGGCATGGGCAGCTGGGAGGAGCGGTGCCCCAGCTCGGCAACCTGGAGCGCCGACTCAACGTAGGAGACGAATCCGTGCTGCCCCACGCCGTCGGGCGTCTCCGGCAGGCCGCGCTCCGCGGCGTAGGCGGGGCTGGCGTAGAGCCGGAGGAAGTAGTTGGTCAGGAAGATGGCCTGCGCGTTGCTCACATCGGTGCTGCCCACCACCACCTCCAGGTCCACACCGGAGCGGTTCTGGCTGACCCGCCGCGTGGCGCTCAACATCTCCACGTTCAGCATCGGGTGCCGCTGCTGGAGGCGGACCAGCGCGGGCGTTACGAATTCGGCGCCAAAACCGTCCGAGGTGCTGATGCGCACCATGCCGGACAGGGCGTCCCGGTCCCGGTTTGTGGCAGCGGCCAGGGAGCCGAGCGTTTCCTCGATCCTTTCCGCCGCGGCCACGGCTGAAGCCCCGAGCTCCGTCAGTTCCCACCCGTGCGGGCTGCGCTCCAAGGTGCGGCCGCCCAGTTGCCTGTCCAGTGCCAGGATCCGGCGCGAGATGGTGGTGTGTGTTGTGCCCAGCGTTTCGGCAACGGCGTTAAAACGCCCAAGCCGGGCCACCGTCAACAGAATGAGTAAGTCGTCCGGACTCGGAAGCTGTGCCATCCCTACCTCCCAGCCGTGTGCATCCATGCACATGGCCTCTGTGAATTTTTACCTTGATTGCACTTTAGCGGGATGTGAGGGTGGACACAGACCTTGCGGCCGTCGGCCGGAGAAAAAGCGAAGGAGCTTATGCCATGGCAGTCATTGGTTGGATCGGTTTGGGAAACATGGGCGGTTCCATGTCGGCGAACCTCGCAAAGGCCGGGCACGACGTACGGGGGTTCGACCTCAACCCGGCCGCCCTCGCCGCCGCGGTAACCGGAGGGGTTAAGCCGGCCGGCAGCATCGCAGAAGCCGTGGCGGGCGCCGACGCCGTCTTCACCATGCTTCCGAAAGGCGAGCACGCAAAGGCGGTCTACCTCGGCGGGGACGGGGTGCTGGCGCACGCCGACGCGCGTACCCTCCTCATCGATTCCTCCACCATCGATATCGCCGCGGCGAAGGAACTGCACGACGCCGCCGCTGCCGCCGGCTTCCGCTTCGTCGACGCCCCGGTTTCGGGCGGGATGAGCGGCGCAAAGGCCGCAACCCTGACGTTCATGGTAGGCGGCGAACCTGGCGCCGTGGAGGAGGCCAGCAGCTTCATCGAGCCGATGGCCGCCAATGTCATCCCCACCGGCGGACCCACCACGGGGCAGGCGGCCAAGATCTGCAACAACCTGATGCTCCTTATCAACCTGGCGTCCACGGCGGAGGGTGCCGTGCTGGCCGACAGGCTGGGCCTGGACAAGAAGGTGTTCTGGGACATCGCCTCGGTCTCCTCCGGCGACAGCTGGGCGCTGCGGACCTGGTATCCCGTTCCGGGCGTCGTTCCCACCGCCGCGTCCAACAATGATTTCGCACCAACGTTCACCGCGGAACTGGCGAACAAGGACATCGGCCTGGCCATCAGCGCCGCCGAGGACACCGGCACACCGCTGGAAATCGGCAGGCACGTGCAGCAGCTGTACCAGCGCCTCATTGACGCAGGCGAGTCCGGAAAAGACTGCTCCATGATCATCAGGCTTGCCGATGGATCGCTTGATCCAGCGAAGTAGCCGCCTTGGCGGGGACCCGTCCGCAGGCACCACAGCCATTCTGAACTCCCTTAGAAAGAGACCTCCGTGCACACCATTCCGCATTACATCAACGGCAGCCGCGTCACCGATGCCGAGCGGTTCGGCCCCGTCTTCAACCCTGCCACCGGCAAGCAGGAAAAGCAGGTGGCGCTTGCCTCAGCGGCCAGGGTTGAGGAAGCCATCGCCGCCGCCAAAGCCGCGCTGCCGGCCTGGCGGGCTGCGAGCCTCGCCAAGCGGACCAACATCTTTTTCCGCGTCCGCGAAATACTCAACGATCGCAAGTCCGAGCTCGCCGCCATCCTGACCAGCGAGCACGGCAAAGTCCTCTCCGACGCCGAGGGGGAGATCTCCCGCGGACTGGAGAACATCGAGTTCGCCACCGGCCTCTCCCACATGCTCAAGGGCGAACGCTCCGAACAGGTGTCCAGCGGCGTGGATGTCCACTCCGTCCGGCAGCCCGTGGGCGTGGTGGCCTGCATTACGCCGTTCAACTTCCCCGCCATGGTGCCGCTGTGGATGATCGGCAGCGCCCTGGCCTGCGGCAACACGGTGCTTTTGAAGCCCAGCGAGAAGGACCCGTCCTCCGCCGTGTTCATCGCAGAGGTCTTCGCCGAGGCAGGACTTCCGGCCGGTGTGCTGAACGTGGTCCAGGGTGATAAGGAAGCTGTTGACACTCTCCTGGAACATCCGGAGGTCAAAGCGGTCAGCTTCGTTGGATCAACGCCCATCGCCCAGTCGATCTACAAGAGGGCAGCGGACCACGGCAAACGCGTCCAGGCCCTGGGCGGAGCCAAGAACCACATGGTGGTCCTGCCAGATGCGGACCTGGACATGGCAGCGGACGCCGCCATCTCCGCGGCCTATGGCTCTGCGGGCGAGCGATGCATGGCAGTGAGTGTGCTCGTGGCCGTGGGCAGCATCGCCGATGACCTCGTGGCTGCGGTCAAGAGCCGGATGGCCACCCTGAAAATTGGACCCGGCACGGACCCGGCTTCCCAGATGGGTCCGCTGATCACGGCCGAACACCGCGAGAAGGTTGCCTCCTACGTTGCCGGCGCCGAAAACGAGGGCGCCACCGTAGTTGTGGACGGGCGAACACAGCAGTTCGATTCGAACGGGTTCTTCATCGGCGTCAGCCTGGTGGACCACGTCAAGCCCGGCATGAAGGTCTACGACGACGAAATCTTCGGCCCGGTCCTGTCCGTGGTCCGGGTGGACAGCTACAGTGACGCTGTCCGCCTGGTCAATGACAATGAGTTCGGCAACGGAGTTGCCATTTTCACCCGCGACGGCGGCGCAGCGCGGCAGTTCGAGTTCGACGTCGAGGCCGGGATGGTGGGCGTGAATGTGCCCATTCCGGTGCCGGTTGGCACCTTCTCTTTCGGCGGCTGGAAGAACTCCCTGTTCGGTGACACCCACATGTACGGGCCGGACAGCATCCGGTTTTACACCCGCGGCAAGGTAGTGACAACCCGCTGGCCGGACCCGGCAACGTCGGTCATCGACCTGGGTTTCCCGCAGGTGGATTGAGTCAGCAAGTGGACTAGGTCAGCAGGTGGACTAAGCCGGCGGAGCTGGATCCCGGAGCTACGCGCACGCTGCTCGTGTCCGGTGGCAGTCAGTGGCAGTCAGCCGTTCATGATCTCGCTGCGGCGGGTCATGTACTCCTCGACGGACAGCTCACCGTTGCTGTACTGCTGGTCCAGTTCCGCGAGCTTGCGCGCCCGGAACCCCTGCGGGGCCGACGGCGGCGGGGGAGTGGCCGGGGCTGAAGGCTGCTGCGGGGCTTCTTCGTGCTGGTTCTGCCCGTAGGGCTGCTGCCCGTACGGCGGAAACTGCTGGTCCGTGGGCGGGAACGGCGGGACGGGCTGGATCGGCGGCAGGGGCTGGTTGGGCGGGAGCGGCGCAGGCCGCTCTATCTGGCGGAAACCGCCCGCGAGGTAGTCCTGCTGGGTGAAGCCGTCCCGCGGTTGCTTGCTCTGCGGACCGTTGGAGCCAAAGCCTCCAGCCCCGGGGAATTGACCGGCGCCGGGGAACTGCTCCGGGTACCGCCCCGAGAAGGTTTGCTCCTGGTTCCGGCGGGCCACAGACTTCCGGTACATCCGCATGGCCATCGGAATCACGAATGACAGGATGATGATCCAGAAAAACAGGTTGCTCACGGTGCTAAGCCTCTCGTGTGTGTCCCTCCAGCTTAACCCCGGCGCGTTAACAACGGACTCAGTTCCGGCTTCCCGCGGCCTGCCCCAGCGGACCCTCGCCGGACCCCAGGGGAACGCCCGGACCAAAGACGGGACCCGGCGTCGGCCGCTTTGCCGTGATGCCGTCCCCTGACGACTGGTTGCGCAGCCGGCGCAGCACCCATGGCACAAAATACTGGCGGGCCCACACCAGGTCCCCGGACCGCGCCTCCCGCCAGCTCCGGGGCGGGAACGGCTTTGGCTGGAGGGGCTGCAGGGTGTGCTCCACGTTCAGTGAATCAAGCACCATGGCGGCAATCGTGTGGTGGCCCAGGGGCGAGAAATGAAGCCGGTCCTCGTCCCACATCTGGGGGTCGCCGAGCTGGCGGAGGGACCACATGTCAGCAATGACGGCGTCGTGCCGGGCGGCGACAGTCCGCAGGTTCTCGTTGTAGATGGCCACCTTGCTGCGGATCCTGCCGAGCACGGACGTGCCGGTGTCCGGGCCGTTGAAAAGCACCACCGTGGCACCGCCCATGGTGAGGATCTGAACCACGGAGTCCAGTTTCCCGGCGAGGACATCCGGATCCCCGCCCCGGCGCAGGAGGTCGTTGCCGCCCGCGGAGAGGGTAACCAGGTCAGGCTTCAGCGCAAGGCACGGGGCGAGCTGCTGGTCCACGATCTGCTGCAGCAAACGGCCCCGGACCGCAAGGTTGGCATAGGCGAAGTCCGGCTGGATCCGGCCCAGTTCCTCGGCAACGCGGTCCGCCCAGCCGCGGTAGCCGCCCGGGCTTGAAGGCTCGGGATCCCCGATGCCCTCCGTGAAGGAGTCACCCATGGCCACATACCGGGTCCACGGGTGGGAGCCGGCGGTCATGGATGGGGTCTCGATGGCGCTTGTGTCACTCACGGTCCTATCCTGCCTTTCGCTTCCCTGGCTACGCCAACGTAGGTAGTTACCTGTGGGTAACTGGTATGAATGGAAACCATGACTGACGCCGAAGTATTTCCTGCCCCTGTTGTCCTGTGGTCCCATCCGGAGGACCAGCGCGATGGCAAGCCCCTGCTGGTGCTTTTGCACGGCTATGGCGCAAACGAACAGGACCTGCTGAGCCTGGCCGACCTGCTGCCCGGAGGCTTTGCCGTCGCGTCCGTCCGCGCCCCCATCGCCATGGGTCCGGGGTTCACCTGGTTCCCGCTCACGGCCTCCATCGACTACTCGCTGGACCGCGTCAAGGAAGCATCGGCCTACGTGCTCGAATGGATCGACGCCATCAAGCCAGGGCACCCGTCCGTGTCCCTGCTGGGCTTCTCCATGGGCATGGCCATGGCCACCACGCTCCTGCGCCAGCGGCCCACGGACTTCGCCGCCGTCGTCGGACTTTCAGGCTTCGTGGTGGACGCCGGCGACGATCCCAGCTTCAAGGACTCCGAGCTGGACGGCACCGTGCCCCTGTTCTGGGGCCGGGACCAGCAGGACCCCGTGATCACGCCGGACAAGATCGACTTCACCATGGGCTGGGTGCGCAAGCACGTCAAGCTCACCAAGGTCCTCTACACCGGCATGTGGCACGGTATCAACCAGCAGGAGATCGGGCACGTGGGGGAGTTCCTCACCCACGAGGTCCTGAAGAAGTAGGAAGAACGACGGCGGGCGGCGGCCCAGTGCCGCCCCGCGCCGTCAGGCTGCGGGCGCCACCACGCGCACGGTCTGGCCGTTCACCGTCACGGTGTCGCCATTGTGCAGCTGCCGGCCGCGGCGGTCGTCGATCTCCCCGTTGACCTTGACCAGCCCGTTCTTGATGAGCTCCGCGGCCTCCACGCCGTCCTCCACCAGGTTGGCGAGCTTCAGGAGCTGGCCCAGGCGGATCATGCTGTCGCGGATGGTGATCTCTTCAACATTGCTCATAGAAGCAATGATGCCTGACGTAGGGTTGATTCAATGACTTCCAGCCCCCGCCTGCCGCTGCTCGCAGGCCTTCCGCTCGCGGTGGGCGCGGGCCTCGCCATTCCCGTCCAGGGCCGGATTAACGGCGCCCTCGGCACACGCCTCGACGACGGCATCGCCGCTGCGGTGGTGAGCTTCAGCACAGGCCTGGTGGTGATGGTCCTGGTCTCGCTGCTCCTGCCGAGCGGCAGGGCCGGCCTGGCCAGGATCCTGCCCGCGGTCCGCAGCAGGGCGTTTCCGCGCATCTATGTCCTTGCCGGCGGCATCGGTGCGCTCTTCGTCTTCGCGCAGTCCTTCACGGTGGGCATCCTCGGCGTGGCGCTGTTTACCGTGGCAACTGTCACCGGCCAGACGGTCAGCGGCCTGCTGGTGGACAAGCTGGGCATTGGACCGGCGGGCCGGAAGCAAGTCACGGCCATCCGCGTCATCGGCTGCCTCCTGACCATCGCCGCCGTCGCCTGGGCTGTGTCACCACGGTTCGCCGCAGCAGGCGGCACTCCGGGCGTGGCGGCCGACGGCGGGGCAGGGCCAGGCGGCCCCGCAGCGCTCCTGGTCCCGCTCCTCCTGCCGGTGGCGGCAGGGTTCCTGATGAGCTTCCAGCAGGCCATGAATGGGACGGCCACCGTCCATTACGGCACACCCATCGCGGCCACCCTGGTCAACTTCATTGCGGGGTCCGTTGTGCTGTGGACGGCTTACGCGGTGAAGGTTACGGTGGCCGGACCGGGGAACCCTCTGCCCGCTGAGTGGTGGTACTACCTTGGCGGTCCCATGGGATGCGTTTTCATCGGCCTTGGTGCGCTGCTGGTCCGGAGCCTGGGCGTGCTGGTCACCGGGCTGGGCATGATCGCCGGGCAGTTGCTCGGCTCGCTTGCCCTCGATGTGGTGCTGCCAACGCCGGGATCAATCGTGGCACCGGCCACGGTCCTGGGCACCGTCCTGACCCTCGCCGCCATCATCCTGGCCACCCTGCCCTGGCCGCGGGGCGCCCTGCGCAGGTAGCGCCTGCCCAGATAACACCCGGGCAGGCAGCGGCCGGTAGGCTAGGGCACGCAGCTCTCTCGCATTTTTCCTTCACCCGCCCCGCCCCGCAGCCAGAGGTATTCCGCCGCTGGCTTCGCCGGGGCCAGAAACCGCGGACCGCACCCAGCGGCCCTGTAGAAATTGGAGTTACCCCCATGGCAGCAAAATCCGTACTCGACCAGGTCATCTCCCTCTCCAAGCGCAGGGGATTCGTGTTCCAGGCCGGTGAGATCTACGGAGGTTCGCGCTCTGCCTGGGACTACGGGCCCCTCGGCGCCGAGCTGAAGGAAAACATCAAGCGCCAGTGGTGGCAGTCCATGGTCCGCGGCCGCGAGGACGTGGTGGGCCTGGACTCCTCCGTGATCCTGCCCCGCCAGGTCTGGGAGGCCTCAGGCCACGTTGAGGTCTTTTCGGATCCGCTCGTAGAATGCCTTTCCTGCCACAAGCGCTACCGCGCGGACCACCTCGAGGAAGAGTACGAGGAAAAGAAGGGCCGCCCCGCCGAGAACGGCCTCAAGGACATCGCCTGCGCCAACTGCGGCACCCGCGGCGAATGGACCGAACCGCAGGAATTCTCCGGCCTGCTCAAGACCTACCTGGGTCCCGTTGCCAGCGAAGAGGGCCTGCACTACCTGCGCCCCGAAACGGCGCAGGGCATCTTCGTGAACTTCAACAACGTGCTCACCACGTCCCGGAAGAAGCCGCCGTTCGGCATCGGCCAGATCGGCAAGTCCTTCCGCAACGAGATCACCCCGGGCAACTTCATCTTCCGCACCCGCGAGTTCGAGCAGATGGAAATGGAGTTCTTCGTCGAGCCCGGCACGGACGAAGAGTGGCACCAGTACTGGATGAAGGAGCGCATGGCCTGGTACACCGGCCTGGGCATCCGGGAAGAGAACCTGCGCTTCTTCGAGCACCCGCAGGAAAAGCTCAGCCACTACTCCAAGGGCACCACGGACATCGAGTACCGCTTCGGCTTCCAGGGTTCCGAGTGGGGTGAGCTGGAAGGCATCGCCAACCGCACCGACTTTGACCTCTCCACCCACGCCAAGGCCTCCGGAACGGACCTGAGCTACTTCAACCAGGCCACCAACGAGCGCTACACCCCGTACGTGATCGAGCCTGCCGCGGGCCTGACCCGCTCCTTCATGGCGTTCCTGGTGGACGCCTACACCGAGGACGAGGCCCCCAACGCCAAGGGCGGCGTGGACGTCCGCACCGTCCTGAAGCTGGATCCGCGGCTGGCGCCGGTCAAGGCCGCAGTCCTGCCGCTGAGCCGCAACGAGGACCTGTCCCCGAAGGCGAAGGACCTCGGCGCCCAGCTGCGCAAGAACTGGAACATCGACTTCGATGACGCCGGCGCAATCGGCCGCCGCTACCGCCGCCAGGACGAGATCGGCACCCCGTTCTGCATCACCGTGGACTTCGACACCCTCGAGGACCAGGCCGTGACCATCCGCGAGCGGGACACCATGAGCCAGGAACGCGTCTCCCTGGACAAGGTGGAAGGCTACCTGGCCGCACGCCTGATCGGCGCCTGAGCATGGCCATCGAATACCGCGAATGGCGTGAAGGCGACGACCTGGCGCTGCTGGAAATCTGGGGCGGCCCCGAAACCCACCAGGCGCGCCAGTTCCGCGGCGCCCTGGCGGTTTCCTCTGCCGGGACCAACGGCACGCCGTGGCGGCGCTGCATTGTGGCCGAGGACGTGATCGACGGCGTCGGGATTCCGGTTGCCGCCGGCGTCGTTTACGAAGCCTCCCTGCATCCCGAGCGGCTCTGGGCCTACATAGAGGTGGCGCGGGACCACCGGCGCTCCGGCATTGGTGCCACCCTGCTGGCGATGTTGCGCCGCGAAGCTGAGCACTCGCCGTCGGGCGTTACCAAGCTCCGCGCCAAGGTGGAGCCGGGCACCCCGGGGGCCGCCTTCGCTGAAGCCTTCGAACTGGCACCCATCCAGCGGTCCCGGCTGGTGGTCATTGAACCGGGAGCCCTGCGGTTGCCGGTGTTTCCTGCCGACAGCAACGGCGGCGGGCCGGCCAACGACGAGAACGCCGGCTCCGACGTCGTGATGGACCTGGCCACGGGCTCCGTGGAGCTGACCGATGTGGTGGGCAGGTACTACACCTCCATCCACGGCTGGGATTCACCGGGCGTGCTGTCGGTGGGACAGGTGCAGAAGCTTTTCCTGGACGACCTCACCGGTGCGCACGGCGCAATCGTGCTGCGTGCCCGGCCCGAATCGGCTTTCGGGGCGGGAGTTGCTCCCAGCAAGAAGGGCCGGATCCGGGCTTTCGCCGTGAGCTATGCCGCGCCGGCAGACCCGGATGCGGCACCGGGCCAGGAGGATACCGGGGCGGAAACACCCACGGATGTCTTCGTCGGCCACGAGCCCGCGCTGGCCCCGGACGACGCCGCTGAAGCCGTCCGCGACATGCTCGCGCTGATCGCGTACCAGCACCCGGTCATGCTGGAACTGGACGACTCCATGGCCGCCCTCCGTGCCGCCGTCGAGCCCCTGCTCGACAACGGCAAGGCCCGGCTGGCAGGCGCGGAGACCCTAGTGGTCTCGGACTAGGCGCCGTTACCCAACCAGGCCGCAGCAGGTGTCGTTATGGAGCCCCATTTCGACACCTGCTGCTGCCTAGTTTGGGCGGGGATCACGACGGCGGCCCCTGGCTGCGTCCTGCGCGTCGAGTAGCTGCCGCTCAGGTTCGGTCGGTGCGCTGCCATCCAGGTGGGCGGGCATCCACCATGCGCCGGGCTCCGGCTGCAGCGGAAAGTCCACAATGCACTTCCCGATCCCGTCCTGGAGGCGGGCACGGAGTTCCTTAGTACCGGCCTCAACATCGTCGCCCGGCGCGAAGGCCAGCGGCTCACCCACATGGATCCGGACCGGTGCCCGCCATGTCCTTCCGGCCGAAAAACCGTGGCCGCGGGTAAGGACCCGGTGGGCGCCCCAGACGGAGACGGGGATGACCGGAACCCCGGCTTCGGCCGCCATCCGGACCGCGCCGGTCCTGCACTCGCGGACGGTGAAGCTGCGGCTCACGCCCGCCTCCGGGAACACGCCAACATACTCCCCGGCGCGCAGCTTGGCCACCGCGGCATCATAGGCGTCTGAACGGCCGCTGTACCCCACCACCACGTGGCCGGCAGCACTGATGGCCGGTCCGGCAAGCCAGTGATCGGCGGCGCCCTGATGGACCAGGAACCGCAGCTCCGCGCGCGAGTGCTCCCACAGCAGGAGCTCGGCGACGGCAAAATCGACGTAGCCAAAGTGCGTGATGGCAAAAACGGCGCCGTTGCCCGGAACCACAGCCCTGGAGGTGCCGGTCCTCGTCCCCGGAGGCGGCAGGTGTTCCGTCCCGCTGCTGATGATCCGGATCCGGAAGACCCGTCGAAGCAGGAGTGCACAGCGGACGATCACACGGTAGAAGGGGTCATTGGGTGCGGGACGCCATGCCATGGAAAGTCCCTACAGGGTCACCTGGACGGACGATTCCGGCAGCAGCCTGGTGAAGTCCGCGGGAAGGGGGAGCTCCTTGCCGATGCTTTCGGAGAATGCCTTCATCACAAAGCCGGTGGTCAGCGTCTGCCACACCCCGATTTTGCGGAGCATGAAGTGGCCTGCACCCTTGAGGGCAACGTACTGCATGCTGGCGGCCTCGGCGGAGGCGCGCCGCGCGAAGAGCAGGGACGCCGAAGCGCTGGTCCACCTGTCCGTGGTCCCGTGGACAATAAGCACCTTGCGGTTGGCGACGCCGGACGTGGGAGTTGACGGGTTGAGCCAGGGGGCAAGGGCGACGACGGCCTCCACCCCTGGGTGGTCCGCGGCGCACACGGCGGTGAGCCCGCCCATGGAATGGCCCACCAGGAACACCGGCACGTCAGGGTGCTGCTCCCGGATCCTTGCAAGTGCCCAGCGGGCGTCCTGCAGCGGGGACATGTCCGGGCCGTTCCAGCCGCGGACGCTGTTGCGGAGCGACCACACAGCCAGCCCGTGCTTCCGGCCGGCGCGGTGCAGGTCCCAGGCGAAGGGCACCATCCTGGCCGGGCTCAGGTGCCTGGCCTCCACGGGCTCACGGCTTTGGGACTTGCCCCCGTGCAGGACCAGGGCAACTCCCCGGGTGGGACCTGACGACTCCCGAACGCTGAGCACTGCCTCGTGGGCAGTGCCGGATGTTTCAGACGGGCGCGGGGCCCCCTTTTCCGAATTGCTGTTGGCCATACCTGGTACCTCCCAGTCCCCGATAATCCATTTATAAACCCTACGGTGCCGGACGTAGAGTTCAACGTATGAGGTTCTACAGCTGATGGGGTCCGGTCACTCCCACGCTTCCACAGGTCATTCGGAGCCGACGCCGCAGGCGATGGCTGCCCGGCGGAAGGCAAACCGCATCCTCGCGGCAGTGCTGATTCCGCTGACGCTCCTCACCCTCGCGGGGATGGCCATGCTCTGGCCCTCGGGCAGCAAGGAGGGTATTTCCCTGGCCAACCCCTACTCTGCGGCGCCCGGGGTCACTTTCGACACCGGCACCATCCAAAGCGTGGTGACGGAAAACTGCATGCAGGGCATTGCCCAGCAGGGCCCGGACGGCCAGGCCCAAAACCAGCAGGGCCAGCAAAGCCAACAGGGGTCCGACTGCACGTTTGCCTTTACGGAGCCGGACAAGGGCGGAAGCCCGGTCAAGGTGGTGATCAACCCGGACGTGGCCAAATCCCACGGGGTGAAGACCGGCGACCAGATCCGATACCTGAACCTGTCCAACGCCCAGGGCGCGTCCGCCGCCCAGGGGTCGCCCGCCTTCATCTTCGTTGACTTCGTGCGGACCCTGCCGATCGTCCTGCTGGCACTGCTGTACGCAGCGGTGGTGATAGCCGTGGCCCGCTGGAGGGGACTGCGCGCCCTGATCGGGCTTGTGGGCGCCTACTTCGTGCTGGCAAGCTTCATGCTTCCCGGGCTGGTGGAAGGAAAACCGCCGCTCCTGCTGGCCCTGGTGGGATCCACGGTAATCATGATCGGGGTCCTGTACTTCGCCCACGGCTTCTCCGCCCGGACCTCCACCGCACTGCTGGGCACCATGTTCGGGCTGGGGATCACGGCGCTCCTGGCCGCGTGGGCAACCGGTGCCGCCAACCTTGCCGGGGTGGGGAACCACGAGGCAACCACCCTGGTGAACACTTCCGCCAACATCTCGATTTCGGGCGTCATACTGTGCGGGCTCATCATCTCCGGCCTGGGCGTCCTCAACGACGTGACCATCACCCAGTCCTCCGCTGTGTGGGAGCTCTACGAACTGGCGCCGGGCAGCAGTGCCCGGAAACTCTTCACCTCGGCCATGCGGATCGGGCGGGACCACATCGCGTCCACTGTGTACACCATCGCCTTCGCGTACGCCGGCGCGGCCCTGCCCATCCTCATCATCGTGATGCTCTACGACCGCCCGCTCGCCGACACCCTTACCAGCGCGGAGCTCTCCGAGGAAGTCATCCGCACCCTTGTGGGCTCCATCGGCCTGGTCCTGGCCATTCCGGTCACCACGCTGATCGCCGTGCTGGTGGTCAAAGCCACAGGCGTCCGGGCAGGGGTCCCGGAGGCGCCGGCACCGCGGGCGCCGGAAGCAATCAGCCAGGATGAACCGGGGGTGACTGACACCGGGTCGCTGGCCGCCGCGGCCCTTGACCGCCAGTCACGCCTTCCCGCCGGAGACCAGGACGACGCACCAGCCACCAGACGGGGACGCCGGGCGGACCGCGGTTGAGCCACTCCGGTTGGCTCCACCTTCTGGCCACTTCAGTTGACCAACCCGGCCGGCAGCCCGATTTGCCCGGCTTTGCAACAATGGACAGGTGACTGTTGCAGCAACTCCTCCCGCCCCCAAGCTGGAACTCCCGCCCCTGAAGCTGGGTCCCATCACCGTGGACACGCCAGTGATCCTGGCGCCCATGGCCGGCATCACCAACTCCGCCTTCCGCCGCCTCTGCCGTGAATACGGCGGCGGAATGTACGTGGCGGAGATGGTGACGTCCCGCGCCCTGGTGGAACGGACGCCGGAATCGCTCCGCATCATTTCGCATGACGACGACGAAAAGGTCCGGTCTGTCCAGCTGTACGGCGTGGACCCGGTCACGGTGGGCAGCGCCGTGCGGATGCTGGTGGAAGAGGACCGCGCAGACCACATCGACCTGAACTTCGGCTGCCCGGTGCCCAAGGTCACCCGCCGGGGCGGCGGCTCGGCCCTGCCCTGGAAGATCGACCTTTTCACCTCCATCGTGCAGACCGCCGTCAAGGAAGCGTCGAAGGGCAATGTCCCGCTGACCATCAAGATGCGCAAGGGCATCGACGACGACCATCTCACGTACCTCGACGCCGGCCGCATCGCCCGCGATTCCGGGGTCGCCGCCGTCGCCCTTCACGGCCGCACGGCCGCGCAGTTTTACTCCGGACAGGCCGACTGGTCCGCCATCGCACGCCTGCGTGAGGCCCTGCCGGACATCCCGGTGTTGGGCAACGGTGACATCTGGTCCGCGGAAGACGCGGTCCGGATGGTCCGCGAAACCGGTGTTGACGGCGTGGTGGTGGGCCGCGGCTGCCAGGGCCGGCCCTGGCTCTTCGGTGACCTGCAGGCGGCCTTTGAAGGCAGCGACATCCGGCACAAGCCGAATCTGGGCCAGGTTGCCCAGGGCGTCTACCGGCACGCCGAACTGATGGTGGAGACCTTCGATGACGAGGGCAAGGCGCTGCGGGAGATCCGCAAGCACATCGCCTGGTACTTCAAGGGCTACGTGGTGGGAGGCGAACTCCGTACCCGGATGGCGCTGGTGAACAGCCTCGAGGAGCTGCGCGCCGCCCTGGACGAACTGGACACCGCCTCTCCCTACCCGGGTGTCGATGCCGAAGGCCCCCGCGGCCGCGCCGGCTCACCCAAGCGCCCCGCGCTGCCGAAGGACTGGCTCGAGTCCCGGGCCCTCAACGCCGACCAGTCGCGGGACATTTCCGCGGCGGAACTGGATGTTTCCGGTGGCTGAAACGCGCACTGCCGCCCCCGTCCTGCCGGGCTACGACACCCACGACTCTGCCCGGTGGGTGGAGGAGCCGCCCAAAAACGTCTACCGTTCCGACTTTGAACGGGACCGTGCCCGGGTGCTCCACTCCTCGGCGCTCCGCCGGCTGGGCGCAAAAACCCAGGTGGTGGCACCGGACACGGATGACTTCGTCCGCACCCGCCTGACCCACAGCCTCGAGGTCGCCCAGGTGGGCCGCGAGCTGGGGCGCTCCCTGGGCTGCGATCCGGACGTCGTGGACACCGCCTGCCTCAGCCACGACCTCGGCCATCCGCCGTTCGGACACAATGGGGAATCGGCGCTGAACGAGGTGGCCCACGCCATCGGCGGCTTCGAGGGCAACGCCCAGACCCTGCGGCTGCTGACCCGGCTGGAGCCCAAGGTGCTGACGCCCGACGGCCAGCCCGCAGGCTTGAACCTCACCAGGGCCAGCCTGGACGCGGCAGCCAAATACCCGTGGTCCGCGCTGGAAGCTCCGGTGATCCACGGCCAGCGCACCAGCAAGTTCGGCGCCTATGAGGACGACCTGCCGATCTTCAACTGGATCCGGGAGGGGGCTCCGGAGCGCCGCTCCTGCCTGGAGGCCCAGGTGATGGACCTTGCTGACGACATCTCCTACTCGGTGCACGACGTCGAGGACGCAATCGTGGCGGGGCACTTCCAGCTGCGCTGGATGGACAACCCGGACCACCGCGCCCGGGTGGTGGGGTACGCCAAGCAGTGGTACCTGCCGCACAACGATCCCGCCGCCATCGACGCCGCCCTGGCCCGGCTTGAAGCCACGGACGTGTGGGTGCGCGAGGCCGACGGCAGCCGCAAGTCCATGGCGGCCCTGAAGAACATGACCAGCCAGCTGATCGGCAGGTTCTGCCAGAGCGCGCTGGAAACCACCCGCGCCGTGTACGGTCCGGAGAACCTGACGCGCTTCAACGCCGAACTCATGGTTCCGGATGAGACCGTCATGGAGATTGCCGTCATGAAGGGCCTGGCCACCACGTTCGTGATGACCACCGAACACCGCCAGCCCATCTACGAGCGCCAGCGGGAGGTGCTCCACGCCCTGGTCACGGCCCTGAGCGCCACCGGTGACCGCCACCTGGAACCGATGTTCGCGGCGGACTGGCGGGACGCGCCCGACGACGGTGCACGCCTTCGCGTGGTGATCGACCAGGTGGCGTCGCTGACCGACGGCTCGGCACTGGCCATGTACGAGCGGCTGGTGGGGAGCCTGCCGTCACTGTGGTGATTGACGCTGTGGTGATGGGCGCTGTGGTGAGGTATCCCACGTGGCACCCGTCGCCGTCGTACCCCAAGGCTAGGATGGCTCTGTGCCAGGGCTGATCAAACGCGAAGATATTGACGAAGTACGCCAGCGCACGGACATCAAGGAAGTGGTTGACGGGTACGTCACGCTCAAGGGCGCCGGGCTGGGGACCTTCAAAGGCCTGTGCCCCTTCCACGACGAACGTTCCCCTTCCTTCACTGTCCGGCCGCAGGTTGGCCGGTACCACTGCTTTGGCTGCGGTGAGGACGGCGACGTCATCGCGTTTGTGCAAAAGCAGGATCACAGTTCGTTCCAGGAAGCCGTGGAGAAGCTGGCCGCCCGGATCGGCTACGAGCTGCGGTATGAGGACGGCGGAACCGGGCCCAACCGGGAGGAAGTGGGGCGCCGGCAGCGGCTGCTGGATGCCCACAAGATCGCCGACGAGTTTTTCCAGGGGCAGCTGCTGACGCCCGGGGCCGCGGAAGCGCGCACCTTCCTGCATGGGCGCGGCTTCGACCGGGCAGCCGCAGAGCAATTCGGCGTCGGGTACGCACCGCAGGGCTGGGACGCGCTCCTCAAGCACCTCCGCGGCCGGGGCTTCACTGACGCTGAGCTGAAGCTGACGGGCATGTTTTCCGAAGGCAACCGGGGGATTTACGACCGTTTCCGCGGTCGCCTGATCTGGCCCATCCGGGACATTGCGGGGGACACCATCGGCTTCGGCGCCCGCAAGCTGTATGAGGACGACCAGGGTCCCAAGTACCTCAACACCCCCGAGACCGCCCTCTACAAAAAATCCCAGGTGCTGTACGGCATCGACCTCGCCAAGCGCAGCATCGCCAAGGAGCGGCAACTGGTGGTGGTGGAGGGCTATACGGACGTGATGGCCTGCCACCTTGCAGGAATCACGACGGCGGTGGCCACCTGCGGCACCGCGTTCGGCACCGAGCACATCAAGATTGCCCGCCGCCTGCTCTCCGACGACGGCACCGGGGGAGAGGTCATCTTCACCTTTGACGGCGACGCCGCCGGGCAGAAAGCCGCTCTGCGCGCCTTCGAGGAGGACCAGCGCTTCACCGCCCAGACCTACGTGGCGGTGGAGCCCTCCGGCGCGGATCCCTGCGACCTGCGCCAAAGCAGGGGCGATGAAGCCGTGCACGCCCTGGTGCAGTCCCGCCGGCCGCTTTTCGAGTTCGCCATCCGGACCACCCTGAAGCAGTTCAACCTGGACACCGTGGAGGGGCGCGTCCAGGGCCTGAAAGCCTCCGTGCCGGTGGTTGCCGCCATACGGGACGCCTCCACCCGGACGGGCTACTGCCAGGCGCTCACGGGCTGGCTGGGGATGCCGGACCCCAACGAGGTGCTGCGCCTGGTCACGACAGAAGTCAAAAATGCCGCCAAGCGCGGCGACCAGGGTGGGGCCCCCGCTCCCGCGACCCGGACCTCCGCGACTCCCTCCGCCCCCGCAGCCGCACCGGGAGGTCCCGGCGTTGCTGCAGGGCCGCCGTCGGGAGCCGTGCCGTCCTACCACCGGCCCGACCCCCGGGACCCCGTGGCCTCCATGGAACGGCAGGCGCTGGAGGTTGCCCTGCAGGAGCCCGCGCTCCTGGTTGGCGGCGTCTGGGAACGCTTTTCGGCTGCCCGCTTTGCCACCCCCGCTTTCCAAGCCGTCCACGACGCCATGCGGGCCACGGACCCGGCCCTCGCCGCCGACCCCGTCCGGTGGGTCGAGCACGTGATGCACGAGGTTCCGGAACCGTTGCGCCCCCTGGTGTCCGAGCTTGCTGTTGTTCCGCTGCCCGCCAGCACCGAGGAAGCGGTGCAGAAGTATTGCCGGGACATCCTCTCCCGGCTGTTCGAGCTTCAGATCACGCGGGTCAAGGCGGACAAGATGGGCCAGCTCCAGCGGCTGGACCCTGCGGCTGACCCCGAAACGTACCAGCGACTCAACCGCGAACTCATGATGCTGGAGATGGAACGCCGGGCGCTCAGGTCTGATGCCTGACCCCCGATTTCGCTTCCAGCCGGGGTCTTTGCTAGGCTAATACCCGCTTCATTCCTCCTTAGCTCAATTGGCAGAGCATTCGACTGTTAATCGAAGGGTTGCTGGTTCAAGTCCAGCAGGAGGAGCGCGCAATCCCCGTTCCGGCCTCCGGAACGGGGATTTTTTTATGCCGGAAGCTGCCCTCCAGGGCCGTGGGGATGCCGATTTCACTTTGTCCGGAATCCTTTGCTAATGTCATACCTGCTTCATTCCTCCTTAGCTCAATTGGCAGAGCATTCGACTGTTAATCGAAGGGTTGCTGGTTCAAGTCCAGCAGGAGGAGCAAACCAAAAGAATCCCCGTTCCTCGCCTGTGAGGGACGGGGATTTTTGTTTTCTAGACGAAGTCCATTTCCACCTGGAGGAAGCGCTCCGCCTCCACGATCGCGCCCAGGAACGCCTCTTTCTCGGTGGGTGACTTCCGGGGCTGGCGGGGATTCCACTCGTGGGGGGCCGAATGGATGCGGACCACTCCTGCGTCTGGTGGCGCGTAGAAGATCCCGAAGCGCTGCACGGGCCATTCGGGGGAGGTCTCGGGGGCTACCAGCAGGGCGGCGTTGAAGGCGGGGTTGAACCACTGCGCGATGGGCCGGCGGCGGTCCTCAGTGAACAGCCCGGCGGCATAGAGCGCTGCAGACTGTTCGCCTGTCTGGGCACACAGCCGCTCCCACCACAGTGGCAGTATCCGGTTATCGCACCGTTGCCATGTGGCCGGAAGCGGCGGTTGTTCCTGCCAGGTGGGCACAAACACCATTTTATCGCGGGTACCCTGCAGGCGGCAGGCCATCCACGTCCGCCGCGCGCTTTGCCTGCTCCCGGTTGCGGCGGCGTCAGGGTCGGTTCCAGGGCCCCGGGTTGACCCGGTACAGCAGCGCCGAACCTGCAATCATGCCCAGGACAATGCCCATGGCGGGGTTGCCCATGGCCCTGCCCGCAAAGTAGCCCGCGACGGCGCCCAACACCGCGCCGAGGAAGAGTCCCCGGCGATTCCGGTGCGGCCTGCGCTTTGAGGTGTCCTTCATGGCGTCAGTGGATCGAGGGAACGGTACGTGGCCGGACCACCAGCCACAGGGCTGCCATGGCAAGCAGGATGCACGCTCCCTGCACCGCGCCCATGGGTGCGGCGCTGGTGATGCCCAGCCAGCCGACAACCGGGGAAATGAGCCCTGCCATCATGAACGTCGAGAATCCGAGCAGGGAAGCTGCGGTGCCGGCCTGGCCCGCATGGCCGGCCAGGGCGAGCACCTGAACGCAGGGGAACATGAAGCCAGTCCCCAGGATGTAGAACCACAAGGGAACCAGCACGCCCCAGAGGCCGAACCCCAGCTGGTCGAACACCACGATCAGCGTGGCCATCACGAACATCCAGGCAGTGGCAGCAGCGATGATCCACTGCGGCGGCACCCGGCGGATGAGGCGGGAGCTGGTTTGGATGCCGGCCACGATGCCCAGCGAGTTGATGCCGAACAGCAGGCCGTACTCCTGGGGCGAAAAGCCGAAAACGTCCTGGAACAGGAACGGGGAAGCGGACAGGTACGTGAACAGGCCGCCAAAGTTCAGCCCTGCCACAAACAGCAGCCCCACAAAGACCCTGTCGTTGAAAAGGATCCGGTAGCGCTGGCGGGCGGTCAGGCCGCTCTGGCGGCGCTTTTCAGGAGGCAGGGTCTCGCGGACCAGGAACAGGGCAGAGACGATCACCAGGGTCCCGTAGGCGGCAAGGAACACGAAGATCCCGGGCCACTCCATCACCAGGAGCAGCTGTGAACCGATCACCGGCGCCAAAATGGGTGCCAGGCCGTTCACCAGTGCCATGCGGGAAAACATCTTCACCATGGCATAACCCGAGAAAAGGTCCCGGACCATTGCCATGGCTACAACGCCGCCGCCGGCAGCCCCCACGCCCATCAGGACGCGGGAAATGCCCAGCATGGTGATATCCGTGGACAGGGCGGCACCCACGGACGCCGCGATGTGCAGTGCCGTTGCCAGGATGAGCGGGGTCCGGCGCCCGAACCTGTCGCTGAAGGGGCCCACCACCAGCTGGCCGATGGCGAAGCCCACGGTGGTGCCGGCCAGGGTCAGCTGGACCTGGGCCTCGGTCACGCCGAGGCTCTCCTCCAGGGCCGGGAACGCGGGAAGGTAAAGATCGATCGTGAACGGACCCAACGCCGTAAGGGCGCCGAGCAGCAGGATGTAAAGGAGTTTCCGGCGGCGGCTCAACAGGTCGCCCGGATTGCTGGGAATGGTCACGGAGATCAATCCTAGGCCCGGCGCTGCCTAATTTTGCAGCGTTGTAGGGCACGCCGCACGGCAAGCCCCGAAGTTCGCCCTTAACCTGAATGATAGTTTTGGTGCGGGGACTGTGCAGCTGCACTTTCCTGCAGCATACGGAAGCCGATTCGACCCATAACCAGTAAGGCGGAACCGATGAGCGGACGTCACAGCGGGCGTACCAGCCAGGGATTGCGCATCACTGCGCTGCCCAGGACGCTTAAACTCCTTTTCCGGTTGGCGCCGCGCCAGCTCAACGACGAAATCGCCTTCGCGAAGATCGAGCTCAAGCGCAAGGGAATCCAGGTCGGGGTTGCCGCTGCCTTTTTCGCCGTCGCCCTCGTTTTCCTTCTCTTCCTGGTGGTGGGCCTCATCGTCGCAGCCATCATGGGACTGGCAACCATCATGCCCGCCTGGCTGGCAGCCCTCCTGGTGTCCGCGGCCTTCCTCCTGATAGCGCTGATCGGCGGCCTGATCGGCGCCCGCAAGTTCAAGAAGGCCATGCCGCTCATGCCGGAGGAGACCATCCGCGGCATCAAACACGATATCGGTGTGGCCAAAGAAGGCTCTTCGTTCAACCCCGCTGTCCTTGATCCCAACAGTCCCGAGGCCAAGGCCGCGAAGGCCGCAAAGGATGAAGCGGCTGCCAAGGCCAAGGCCGAGAAGGCAGCCAAGGCCGCTGAGCACGACAAGGAATTCCCGCACGCCTCCGAGCCCGAGCTGGTACGCCGGCTCAGCCAGCGCCGCCACCACCTCACCGAAGTGCGCGACGAACTCGGCACCGAGCTGGACGTCAAGACCCAGGGAAGGTACCTGCTGGCAACGGCCCAGGACAAACTGCGGGAGGGCCAGGCCCTGGCCGGCCACGGCCGGGACATCGCCGGGCAGAAGTTCGCAGCATTGTCCGGATCCGCAGACCTGGAACAACGCTGGAAGCCGCTGGCAGCCTTCATCGCCGCGGGAACCGTCTTCCTGGTCCTGGTGCGCAAGCTCCTCCGGACGTACTAGCACCGGTAGCGGGCGGGCGTTCCGGCAGCCCGCGGAAGTTCAGGGAAAAACGGCAATAGCGCTCGCAGGGGGCAGCAGGAAGGAAAGGGGGACGGGGTGAAGTTCATTGGTGCCGGCTCCCGTCCCGGACGCCCCCAGGTTGACCACGACCTCGTGTTCACCATTCCCAACCTGCTCACCGTGGTGCGTTTCATGGGGGTGCCGCTCTTCATTTGGCTTGTCCTGGGCCAAAAGGAATACGGTGCCGCCGTTGTGGTCCTGGCCGTCATGGCCAGCACCGACTGGGTTGACGGGTACATCGCCCGCCGCTTCGACCAAACCTCCAAACTCGGCAGGGTCCTGGACCCCATCGCCGACCGCCTGGCGCTCATAGCGGTGGCTGTCACGCTGGTGATTGCCGGCGTCGTCCATTGGCTTTACCTGGCCGCCCTGGTGGTCCCGGACGCTGTCCTGCTGACCATGACGCTGTTCTTCTTCCGGGGCCACCCGGACCTTCCCGTCAGTGTGGTCGGCAAGGTGCGCACCGGCCTGCTGCTGCTGGGAACCCCTCTGCTGGTCCTCTCACGGCTGGACACAGGGTTCTCCACTGCATTGTTCGTCGCCGCGTGGATAGTCCTGGGCCTGGGCCTGGTTGGCCACTGGATTGCTGCCTACAACTACTTCTGGGCCATCCTGCGGAAGGGCAGAATGCAGGCACATCACGACGACGGGGCCGCCTGATGGTGTGGATGGCAGTCGGTCTTGCGCTGCTTGGCGCCTTCTGCCTCGCCCTTGGTGCGCAGCGCCAGGGGAGTGCCGTCAAAGCCGACACCGGCGGCCTTGCCCTGAGCTCCAATGGCTTCCTGCGCCTGCTCCGGAATCCGCGCTGGGTGTTCGGCCTGCTGCTGCTGTGTGCCGGCATGGCCATGAACGCCGTGGCGCTCGTTTCGGCCCCGCTGACGGTTGTGCAGCCCATAGGCGCCATCGCCCTGGTGATCACCACGATCATCAATGCCAAGGACCAGGACCTCACCATCAACCGGGCAACCGTGGTGGCTATCGCGGCGTGCGTGACCGGCTCCGCGCTCTTCGTCCTCCTGGCTGTCAACGTCACGCAGGAAAACCACGATGTAACCCTCGCCGACGAGGTCACCATCGTGCTGCTGCTGGCGCTCGCCGTCGGACTCTTCGGCACTCTGGCCGTTATGTTCAGGCACAGGATCAACGCTTTCGTCTATATCCTGGGTGCCGGGGTCCTCTTCGGGTTCGTGGCCGTCCTGACCCGGATCATCGGTAAACACCTGCTCGATCCCAACGGGCTGTTCCTGCTGAACGTGCAGTGGTACTCCGTGGTGGCCCTGATCGCGGCGGGCGGGCTGGGGTCGTGGTTCGTCCAGAGCGCCTACTCGTCGGGTCCGCCGGACCTGGTGATCGCAGGGCTCACCGTGATCGATCCGCTGGTGGGCATTGCGATCGGCATTGTGATCCTCGGCGAACTGCGGCCGGATGTCCACGCCGTGATGGCCATTGCCATGGGAACCGCCGCCTCCCTTGCTATCGTTGGGGTGATCGCCCTTTCCAGGCACCATCCTGAGGTCACGAAGCGCAAGAAGGACGCGCGGAAGGCCGTGGGCAGGGCGAGCCGCTAGCCACTGTCCACCCGATCCCATCCCTCATTCCGCAAGCAAGATTCACCACGAGGCCAGGCGCCACCGCGCCGCCGGCCAACTGTGCTGCCAGTACATGCTGTCCGCACCGTGACCATCAGGAGCTCTCCACGTGACCACGCCCGCAGACCAGCGTCCCCTGACCATCCTGATCGCTGCAGACACCTATCCGCCGCACGTCAACGGAGCGGCGCAGTTCGGCTACCGCCTGGCCAAGGGTATGACCGGCCGCGGGCACGACGTCCATGTGCTGGCCTGCCGCGCGGACAACGGAAAGAGCTTTACGGAGTTCCGGCCTGAGGGGACGGTCCACAGGCTCCGTTCCCACGGCGTCCCCACGCACGAGTACTTCCGTATTTCCCTGCCCTGGGAGATCAAGAAGGAAATCAGCCTCCTTTTTGACCGGGTAAAGCCCGATGTGGTGCACATCCAGAGCCACTACATGATCGGCGAGCACGTCCTGTACGAGGCCGTGAAGCGCGGCGTCCGGATTGTTGCCACCAACCATTTCATGCCGGAGAACCTTAACCCGTTCCTGCCGTTTCCGCAGTGGTTCAAGGACATTATCGGGAAGATCTCCTGGAAGGACATGGGCAAAGTGATGGGCAAGGCGGACGTGGTCACCACGCCCACCCCGCTTGCCGCCAAGGCCATGCACCAGCACGCCTTCCTGCGCAAGGTCCTGCCGTTGTCCAACGGTATTGACTCCGCCGCCTACGAACTCCAGCCCGGCGAGCAGATCGAACCCCATGAGCACCCCACCGTGATGTTCGCCGGCCGGCTGGCCGAGGAAAAGCACGTGGACGTGCTCATCGAAGCCGTCAGCAAGACTCCGCCGGAACTTAACGTCCACCTCGAGATTGTCGGCGGCGGCGAAGTCCGGTCCTCCCTGGAAGATGTGGTCCGCCGGCTGCGGATGACCGACCGGGTGAAGTTCCTGGGCCTCGCCAGCGACGAGGAGCTGCGCCGGGCCTACATCCAGGCCGATCTGTTCTGCATGCCAGGAACGGCAGAGCTGCAGTCCCTGGTTACGCTCGAGGCGATGTCTGCCTCCACCCCTGTGGTGCTGGCCGATGCCATGGCCCTGCCGCACCTGGTGCGCGACGGCGAAAACGGCTACCTGTTCACGCCGAATGACAGTGACGACCTTGCCAAGAAGATCACCATGGTCCTGGAGCTGCCGGCGGACCAGCGCGCCGCCATGGGCCAGGCCAGCCGGCAGATGGTGGAACCCCACAGCATCGAGGGCACGTTGCAGACTTTCGAGGACCTGTACCGTGGAGCACGCTTCGAAGACAAAGTGGTCTGAACGCTTTCCCGGATTTGCTAGAGTAATTTTGCCCTGCCACCGCGTACCGATCGCGGGCGGCCCGGGCATGGGGGGCTATAGCTCAGCTGGTTAGAGCGCGGGACTCATAATCCTAAGGTCCTCGGTTCAAGTCCGAGTAGCCCTACTTTCTGATACCGGCCGTTGGGCAGGGCTGTCGCAGCCGAGAGCCGCTGGCGAATCAGATGCGGTTCCCCGCTTCCGGTGGTCGGTAGCCGCAACAGCTGGATCCCGTGCGTACGGCAGATCTCGTCCTTCAGGTGGTCCCGGGCCTTCTGTGTCTGGTCGTCTTCATGGAAGGCAAACCCGTCAACCTCGATCGCGAGGACCGGCCTGTTGGTGATGCGGTTGTAAACCATGAAGTCAACGCTGGCCCGGTTCCGGACAAAGGTGGCCTGCTTGGTGGTGAGCCTGGACAGGTCAGGCAGCAGGTTACCCAAGAGGACCTGCGGGGCTACGGCCAAGTCCTTGAATGGCTCCTCGGCAATTATGTCGAGCAGCACTGTCCACATGATGTTCTCGGAAGCGAAAGTGGAAGTTGTCTGCAGACGGGCGGCTAAAGGCTGAAGCGATGCTGAATATTCTTTGTACAGGAGGTCGAAAACAGAAAGGACCCCACTCTCGAAGACACCGTCGTCTGGATCCTGGTAGTGGATGAAATGGACCAGGTCACGAAGATGGCGGCTGGCAGGGAGCATGTCGTGATTTGTCACCAGGACAAAACGCTTGATGGCCCGGGAAACCGCTACGTTGACCAGTTGTGGGCTATCCACGAAGTCGACCCCGGAGTTCCCGTCCCTGGTCTCGTCCAGGACCGTGCTCATTATGATGATTTCTTTTTCACGGCCCTGGAACTTATGGACTGTGTCAGCCTGGATGCTGTTGAGCAGGGCATCCGCCACTTTGTCCACCTGCCTGCGGTACGGGGTGACCACGCCGATATCCTCGTGCCGGGTGCCTGAGCAGAACCGTTCCAGAACTTCCTTCGCAATGACATCGGCTTCGCGCTGGTTGGTCCGCCCTCCGCCCAGGTGCTGCCGCATGTGATTACCGGGGGCCGTGCGCACCACTGCAAGTGCCGTCCCTTCTGGGTCACTCTTGGTGTAGGGCACAAGCTGCCCGCCGTAAAACTTCCTGTTGCAGAAGTCGATGATCGCAGGATCGCAGCGGTAGTGTTCGCGAAGCATCGTCCGGGGAACGTCGGCCCCGAAGCGCTCGATGATAGAAGACAGGATGTTGTGCCGCCCGTAGTCGTAGCTCGGCGCCGGTGCTGGGCTGGCACGTTTGGCAGCTCCCAAGTCTGCAATGTGTTGAAGCTGCTGCAGGTCTCCGACGACTAGCACATTGCGCGCGCAGGAGAGCGCCAGGCCTGCAGCGAGCAGGTCGACTTGGGAAGCCTCATCGATAATCAAGTAATCGAACAAGTATCCGTCAGGGACGCTTCTCCGCAAGGAGTGGCAAGTACTCAACACCACTGGATAGCTGTTGGTAAACGATGTGAACTGCCGGAGGTAGGAGTTGTCTGTGTAGTCCTGTGGCCGGACGCCGGCATAGCGGCGATACAGACTTGCCTTGAGCGACTCCTGCGATACATGCCGCAATTCATCCTCGAGCGCGGCAAAGTCGTTTTCGGCCAGATGTATGGCGGCCTGCTCAATCTGCTTATCCAATTCCGCAATCTTGATGTCGTAGTAGGCTGCCTGAAGACGCATGACTACGTCGGTGTCACCGTGATCTATGGTCCGGGTGGATCCGTACCGGAAACGGCTCCTTATTTTGCGAAACAGCCGTCGTAGCGGGGCCTCGTTCGCTGAAATTGAAGCTGTCTCAGCCAGGAACTCAAGGATGCGACTGGACGGCCCCTGCAGCAGGGCCAGGGCCGGCAGGGGAGCCGGATCGTGCTTGGCGACGTGGTGGCCGAAGTGGCGCTGTTCAAGCTTGTAGGCATCAAGTTCCTGGCGCTTTACTGCCAGTTCCCTGGCCACTACTTGTAACCGCTGCAGGCGCGAGTCGAGTTCCGATATCCCGCCAGCGTCTGGCATTGCAACAGGAGACGCTCCCGCGCTGCGTTGCATAGCCATATTCTGGGCGTGCTGTTGCTCGAAGAAATCGCGTCTTAGATCGGTCCGCCTCAAGTCTGCAACAACGTGACCGAATCCCTCCTTGGCCAATTTGTCGCGAACATTTTCCACGGCGGCATTGTTAGAGGACACGATGCCCACGCTCTTCCCCGGGTAGCGAATGATGTTTGCCACCAGGTTGAGGATTGTCTGTGTTTTTCCCGTGCCCGGCGGTCCGTCGATCACTGAGATACGGTGGGTGAGACCCTTTCTGAGGGCTTCCCGCTGGCTGATGTTGGAAGAGAACGGAAAGATATAGCCCTCACCCTCAGCCTCAGGATCGGGAGCGTGCCCGTGAAGGTAGAGATTGAGGACGCTTTCCTGCGGGACTGTGCGAAAGTTCGCGTAGGGTCCGCGCAGTGGATCGTCCTGCGCCAAGTGGGACACGACGTCCTGCCAGTAGCTCAGGATCTTGTGTGCATCACTCCCGGTGTCAGGGTTTTGGGCGATGCTGACTTCTTCATGACGACAAGTCCGGTAACTCTCGCCGGCCCTGTCTGGGAAGAAAGCCCTCCACCATGTCCCGGCCGGTCCGCGAAAGCACAACAGGTCAGTGACCCCATGGAGGGTCTGGCCGTTGAAACGCACGGAGGTCCCGCGGTCAATGTTTGTGCTGACGGGGTCACGGAGGATCGTCACGTTCCGTTCCGCATACCTGTAGCCACGGGGGCCCTTCGCCGTCCGGAAGGTGATGTGGATGACGTCCCCGTCGACTTCGTAATCCAGCACTTCAGACGTCTTGTCCACAATGCCCTGTTGGTCCCTGCGGCGGATCAGGACTGCCTCGCGGCGCGGATCAATCAAGACATTTCCCCCCAAGTGAAGTGTTTGCTCCGTTGCGCTCCGACGTTACAGAACTTCCTGGCACGATTCATCCGGAGGACCGTCCGCTGCGAGCCGGGGCGCGGGTTCACTGAGCCGTTGCGGCAGCGATATACATGCGGTAAGTTACTCACCAGTAACTTAGTGGGTCCAAAGGACCAATCCGGAGACCCTGCCGCTGATCACTTGTGAGGTAACCATGTCCACCACCGCTGCCGACCTCAACGACCTTCCCTATGCCGATGGCGACTTCTACGCCTTCGAGCAACTGCTCAGCGACAAAGAGCGGGACCGGCTGGCGGAGATCAGGGAATTCCTGGCCCGCGAGGTGCGGCCCATCGCGGTGGACTTCTGGAACCGGGGAGAATTCCCCATGGACCTCATCCCGAAGCTCGCTGATATCGACCTCGTCAGCCCGGTGCGCCGGCAGGGCCACTCGAACCTGTTCGCCGGCCTGCTCCACGCTGAGGTGACCCGGGCCGATGCTTCCATCGCCACCTTCATGGGAGTCCATGACGGACTGTTCACCGGTTCCATTGAAGCTCTGGCTTCGCAGGAGCAAAAGGATGCCTGGCTCCCGGACGTCTACAGCATGAAGAAGATCGGGGCTTTTGGCCTCACGGAGCCGCTTGGCGGCTCGGACGTTGCAGGCGGAACCCGCACTACCGCGCGCAGGGAGGGAGACTCCTGGATCCTGAACGGGGAAAAGCGCTGGATCGGAAATGCAACCTTCTCCGACTGGGTGGTGGTCTACGCCCGCGACCTGGCCGATGACAAGGTCAAGGGCTTCCTGGTTGATACGGCACTCGATGGTTTCAGCGCCAGCAAAATCGAGAACAAGATTGCGCTCCGCACCGTCCAGAACGCCGACATCAAGCTGGACAACGTGGTGGTGTCCGACTTCTTCAAGCTTGCCAACGCCAACAGCTTCCGCGACGTCAACAAGGTCCTGAAGGTCACCCGGCTCGGTGTCGCATGGCAGGCCGTCGGCCAGCAACTGGCTGCTTTCGACGTGGCCCGGCGCTATGCCGTGGAGCGCCACCAGTTTGGGCGGCCCCTGGCTTCCTTCCAGCTGGTGCAAAGCCAGCTGGTCCAGATCCTGGGCAATGCCGTCAGCTCCATGGGCATGATGGTCCGGCTCTCCCAGCTGGAGGACGCCGGGGAGGCCAAGGACGAGCAGTCCGCCCTGGCCAAGGCGTTCACCACTGCCCGGATGCGTGAAAGCGTGGCCATCGGCAGGAGCCTCCTGGGCGGCAACGGCATTGTGACGGACTTTGAGATGGCCAAAATCTTCGCCGATGCGGAGGCCATCTATTCCTACGAAGGAACGCATGAGATCAATACGCTGGTGACCGGCCGGGCGATCACCGGGATCTCCGCCATCGTCTAAGGCCCGCCCGGACGGCATGCTCCCCGGCCTGCTGCCGTTACCTGTCCAGCGGCAGCAGGATCGATGGCCTCAGGTCCATCACGAACTGCAGTGGATCCACGTAGTCTTCCCCGCGCCGGACACCCCAATGGACGCAGGGCGCGGCGGCGCAGTGCCCCGGGCGCACCGTGCCCATGACCTGCCCGGCTGCCACGGGTGCGCCCGCGGCCAGGGAGCTGTCAACCGGTTCAAAGCTGCTCCGCAGCCCATCCCCATGGTCGACGGTGATCACCGGCCGGTCCACCACCACGCCCACGAAGCTGACCGTGCCTGCCGCCGGGGCGGTGACCGGTGCGCCGTCGGCCGCTGCACCCAGGTCAACGCCCCGGTGGCCGCTGAGCCACGGCTTGGGTGGGGGATCGAAGTCCCGGAGCACCTGCGGGCGGGGAGCGAGCGGCCATTGCCACGAGGGTGCGGCGGTCTCCGAGAGTACAGCGGTCTCCGAGGGTGTGGCAGGCGCCGCGTGGTGACCCGCCTCTTGCGGGGAGTAGGCGGGTCCGTACGCCAGGGGCTCGCCTGCCGGGGACAGGGAGGCCGGCAGCAGGAGAAGGGCTGCGAGCCGCAGTGGTGGTTTCATGCCCCCAGAATGCTCCTGCTGTGAAGGCACCGGGAGAGCCCGCCTGGGCTATGTGGACAAGCCCCCTGCCGGCGTCGTTTCCGTCCCTGTCGGTGTCCTCCGGCTGAAGGTGCCTGTAGTACACTTGGTGGAGCAGTTTGCTGCGCCCTCAATGCTTTCGGTCCGGCGGATATCCCAGTGGTTTTTCCAACGGTATATGCCCGTGTCCGGAATGCGTCGGCACATCTCATTCAGGAGTGTGGGGGAGCAACGGCTGACTACGCGCATCCAGCCCTCCAGAAGCGACGCTCCGGCCTCGCCGACGGGGGATCAGGCCTCCTGCGGTCAGGACCATCGTCCTGATGGGAAGCATGGTGGATGCCAGGAGCACGGCCCAGCCTGGGCCACGCTAATCAACCGTCAACTATTGGCAGGGTAAGAAGCCTCCGGGCTCTCTCATGAATGACCTGCCGGAAGGAGCGTCGGCATGCCCGTCGTAACCATGCGCCAGCTGCTTGACAGCGGCGTCCACTTTGGACACCAGACCCGCCGTTGGAACCCGAAGATGAAGCGCTTCATCTTCACCGAGCGCAACGGCATCTACATCATCGACCTTCAGCAGTCGCTGTCCTACATCGACCGCGCCTACGAGTTCGTGAAGGCCACCGTTGCACACGGCGGCACCGTACTCTTCGTCGGCACCAAGAAGCAGGCCCAGGAAGCAATTGCCGAGCAGGCAACCCGCGTTGGCCAGCCGTACGTGAACCAGCGTTGGCTCGGCGGTATGCTGACCAACTTCCAGACGGTCGCCAAGCGCATCCAGCGCATGAAGGAACTCGAAGAGATCGACTTCGACGACGTCGCCGGTTCCGCGTACACCAAGAAGGAGCTGCTGCTCCTCAAGCGCGAACTCACCAAGCTGGAGTCCAACCTCGGCGGTATCCGCAACCTGACCAAGGCACCTTCCGTGCTCTGGATCGTGGACACCAAGAAGGAGCACCTCGCCGTTGACGAGGCCAAGAAGCTGAACATCCCGGTTGTGGCCATCCTGGACACCAACTGCGATCCTGACGAAGTCGACTTCCCGATCCCGGGCAACGACGACGCCATCCGCTCCGTGAACCTCCTCACCCGCGTTGTTGCAGACGCCGTTGCCGAGGGCCTGATCGCCCGTAACCAGCGCGCCACCGGCACCACGGAAGCCCCGGAAGAGCCGCTGGCTGAATGGGAGCGCGAGCTCCTCGAAGGCAGCAAGGCTGAAGAGGCTGCCGCTCCGGCCGCTGAAGAGGCTGCTGCTCCGGCTGCCGAGGAAGCTCCGGCCGCTGCCGAGGCTCCCGCCGAAGACGCCAAGTAACACAAGTACATCCGGATTTTCCGGCGCTGCCTGCAGCGCCGGAGCTGCTGACAGGATGGCGGCCCACCCGTGGGCTGCCGTCCTGTCAGTCCGTACACCACAACACATTTCTAGACAGAGGGGTTCACATGGCGAACTACACTGCCGCGGACATCAAGGCCCTGCGCGAGCGCACCGGCGCCGGCATGATGGACGTCAAGAAGGCTCTTGACGAGGCCAACGGTGACGCCGAGAAGGCCATCGAGATCATCCGCATCAAGGGCCTCAAGGGCGCTACCAAGCGCGAGGGCCGCTCCACCGCCGAAGGCCTGGTGGCCGCAAAGGTCAGCAACGGCGTCGGCGTCATGATCGAAGTCAACTGCGAGACCGACTTCGTGGCCAAGGCTGACAAGTTCATCCAGCTGGCTGACAAGGTCCTGGCCGTTGCCATCGAGTCCGGCGCTGCCGACCTCGAGACCCTGCTCGCCACCGATGTTGACGGCAAGCCCCTCTCCGAGGTCGTCGTCGAAGAGGGCGCCATCCTGGGCGAGAAGGTTGTTGTCCGCCGCATCTCCCGCATCGAGGGCGCAACGGTTGACGCTTACCTGCACAAGACCTCCAAGGACCTCCCGGCCCAGGTTGGCGTGCTGTTCGCTGTTGACGGTGAAGGCGAAGCCGCTGCCACCGCAGCCCACGACGTCGCAGTCCACATCGCTGCCATGGCTCCGAACTACCTGACCCGCGAGGACGTCCCGTCCGACCTGGTCGAGTCCGAGCGCCGCATCGCCGAAGAGACCGCCAAGGCCGAGGGCAAGCCCGAGGCTGCGCTCACCAAGATCGTGGAAGGCCGCGTTACCGGCTTCTACAAGGGTGAGGTCCTGGTTGACCAGGCATTCGCGAAGGACGCCAAGAAGTCCGTGGCACAGGTCCTCACGGAGGCCGGTGTCAAGGGAACCGCGTTCACGCGTTTCCGCGTCGGCTCCTAGTCGAAACTGCGAGGGGGTGGCCACTTCGGTGGCCGCCCCTTTTGCATGCGCGGGGGAGGCACCTGTGGGAGAGGCCCGTATAGGACCTTTGGCCGCGCAGCAGGATAACCTTTTTAGAGTCCACCAACGGGAAGGCATCATGGAAGCCGTCAACACTGTAATCCAGCCAGAGAAAAGCCGACGCCGGGTCCTCTTGAAGCTCTCGGGTGAAGTCTTCGGCGGCGGAAAGCTGGGCGTTGACCCTGAGACCGTCCGCGACGTCGCCAAGCAGATCGCCGCAGCCGTCCCCCAGGTGGAGGTGGCCATCGTCGTCGGCGGCGGCAACTTCTTCCGCGGCGCGGAGCTTTCCCAGAGCGGCATGGACCGTTCCCGCGCAGACTACATGGGCATGCTCGGCACCGTGATGAACTGCCTTGCCCTCCAGGACTTCCTTGAACAGGCCGGCGTCGAAACCCGGGTCCAGAGCGCCATCACCATGGGGCAGGTCGCCGAGGCCTACATTCCCCGCCGCGCCATCCGCCACATGGAAAAAGGCCGCGTGGTCATCTTCGGTGCCGGTGCAGGCCTGCCCTACTTCTCCACCGACACCGTCGCCGCCCAGCGTGCCCTCGAGGTCCACGCCGACGTGGTCCTCATGGCCAAGAGCGGCGTGGACGCCGTCTACACTGCCGACCCCAAGAAGGACCCCACCGCCGAGCGGCTGGAAACCCTCAGCTACGACGACGCCCTCCGCCGCGACATCCGTGTCATGGACCAGACCGCCATGACCATGTGCAAGGACAACGACCTTTCCATGGTGGTCTTCGGCATGGAAGGCGAAGGCAACGTCACCAGGGCCATCCTCGGCGAAAAGCTGGGCACGCTGGTCACCGCCTAGCTCCGGCTAGGATGATTTCAGGACTGTTCCGTCCCTGCCCCCGCGGGCAGGGACGGGCCAGCATCAAAGAACCACGATTGTGCATGGACCCGGCGCCCCGGACTGCACCAGAATCTGAGGAGAGACCGTGATCGAAGAAACCTTGCTCGAAGCCGAAGAAAAGATGGACAAGGCCGTAGAGGTAGCCAAGGAAGACTTCGCTTCCGTCCGCACCGGGCGCGCCAACCCGGGCCTGTACAACAAGGTCCTGGTGGAGTACTACGGTTCCCCCACCCCGCTGCAGCAGCTCGCCTCGTTCGCCATCCCGGACGCCCGCACCATCCTCATCACGCCCTTCGACAAGACGGCGCTGCGCGACATTGAGCGTGCGCTCAGTGATTCCGAGGTCGGTGCCAACCCGTCCAACGACGGCAACGTCATCCGGATCACCATCCCCGAACTGACGAAGGAACGCCGCAAGGAGTACGTCAAGATCGTCAAGACCAAGGGCGAGGACGCCAAGGTCTCCATCCGCAACATCCGCCGCAAGGCCAAGGAGACCCTGGACCGCCTGGTCAAGGACGGCGAAGCCGGTGAAGACGAAGGCACCCGGGCCGAAAAGGAACTGGACAGCCTCACGAAGGCGCATGTGGACGGCATCGATGAGCTGCTCAAGCGCAAGGAAGCAGAGCTGCTCGAAGTCTGATGGGCCAGGCAGATCAGGCCCCGGCACCCAGGGCGCGCACGCGGGGGAAGCAGCCCAGGAGCAACCCGACGCCGAAGGCAGGGAGGAACCTTCCGGCCGCCGTCGTGGTGGGCCTGGCCATGCTGTTCGCCGTACTGGGCGGACTGCTGCTGCTCCCGCTTGCCTTCGTTGCCGTAACCACCACGTTCGCCATTTTCGGCGTCTGGGAAATCTACCGTGCCCTGGAGGCCAACGGCACCAGGATGCCCATCATTCCGGTCATGAGCGGTACCGTGGCCATGCCGTTCGCCGCCTACCTCGGAGGCATCGAGAGCCTCCTTTTCGCGATGCTGCTGAGCTCCGTGGCCGTTCTCCTCTGGCGGTCCATCGAAAGTGCGGCCGGTTCAGCCAACAGCATCTTCGCTGGCGTCTTTGCGCTCGGCTGGGTGCCGTTCTTCATCAGCTTTGCGGTCCTGCCGCTGCACGCGGCCGGCGGTGCAACGCCGCTTGGCCTCTGGCCGGGCGGAACGGTTCCCGACGGTGCGTGGCAGGTGGCCGTGATGCTCCTGCTGGTGGTTTCCAACGACACCTTCGGATACCTGGTGGGGGCGTCCCTCGGCAAGCACCCCATGGCCCCCAAGATCAGTCCCAAAAAGTCCTGGGAGGGATTCGCCGGCTCCATCGGCGGCGCCATGCTGATTGGCATCCTGGCCTGCCTTTTCGTGCTGGACAAGCCCTGGTGGGTGGGTGCGGTGCTGGCGGTTGGCCTGGTTGCGGCGTCCACCGCCGGTGACCTGGCAGAGTCCATGGTCAAGCGCGAACTAGGCATCAAGGACATGAGCAGCATCCTGCCCGGGCACGGGGGAGTCATGGACAGGCTCGATTCAATCGTGTTCGCGTCCCCGGCCGCGTTCATCCTGTACGGACTGGTATCCGGCGCCTGAGACAAATCCTGCCGGATCCACCGAGGACCCCCGGCACAAATAAGCTGGTGCAGAAGCACTCCGGCTGAAGAGCATTGAAGGAAGCAAAGTGGCATTGGACATTCATCGGCAGATCCCTGCGTCCTTTGAGCGCGTGCAGCGCGGTGAGTACGGCTACAACGCCAAGCAGGTGGACCAGTTCCTGCAGCAGGCGCGGGTATCACTGGAGGAGCCGGAATCAGCGCCGCAGCCCCTCAACAGCGCGGACGTGAGGGCTGTTTCCTTCGACCCTGTAAAAGGCGGGTATTCCGCCGCCATCGTGGACGCCGCACTGGACCGGCTCGAGGATGCCTTCGCCCGCCGGGAGCGGGATGAGCTGATCGCTGCCCGCGGCGAAGAAGCCTGGCTCCGCGAGATCGGACACCTCTCAGGCATCCTGCGCGGCCGCCTGCACAGGCCGGACGGCGACCGCTTCCGCCGCCCCGCCAAGAAAAAGGTCCGCAGCTACAACACGGCCGACGTCGACAGGCTGTGCCGCGAACTGATCGCCTACCTTGAGCAGGACAAGCCGCTCAGCGTGGACAGCGTCCGCCGGGCGGTCTTCCGCCCTGCCGTGGGCCGGGACGGGTACGAGGAAGCCCAGGTGGACGCGTTCCTGGACAGGGTGGTCGAGCTGATGGCTGCCATCGACTGATCCTGCCGGCCCCGGCTCCGGGCTCACCGTTCGGTGGCGAGCGGCCGCTCGGGGGTATGCAGCCGGGTCATCACCTTCGACATGGTTTTCGGGATCCGCTGAGACGTTGCGCGGGACACGGTGACCATCACCGCAAAAGCCGCGGGAACCGTCCAGGCCGCCGGCTGGGCGAGCCAGCCGGGCGTGCTGGCCGCCCCGGCCAGGGCTCCGGTGATCATTGCCCCGCCGCACAGAACTGCGCCGGTGAGCATGCCGGCGATTGCGCCGGCGTCGGTAAGCCCGCGCCACCAGATGCCCAGCAGCAGCACCGGGCAGACGGTGGACGCTGTGAACGCAAAGACCAGCCCGACGCTCCCTGCGAGGGCGAACGAGTCGGTCATGAAGGCGAAGCCCAGCGGCACAACAGCGGAAATCACTGCCGCCAGCCGGAAGCTCCCCACACCTGCCCCCAGGACGTCCTGGCTGATCACGCCGGCCAGGGAAACCACCAGTCCCGACGTCGTGGACAGGAACGCGGCGAAGGCTCCCGCCACCACCAGTGCGGACAACAGGTCGCCTGCCGTCCCGCCCACCAGTTCCCCGGGGAGCAGCAGCACCATGGCGTCCGCCTGGCCGGCGGTGGCAAGGCCGGGAGCGAACATCCGTCCCACCAGCCCGTAAGCGGTAGGGAACAGGTAGAACACGGACAGCAGCCCCAGGACGATCAGCGTGGTGCGGCGGGCGGACTGCCCGTCCGGGTTGGTGTAGAAGCGCACCAGGACGTGCGGCAGGCCCAGGGTTCCGAATAGCAGGGCCACCAGGAGTGAGGCGTTCTGGTAGAGGCCGGCAGGCGGCGCCCCCGTGGGATTGGCCGACGGCGGTGCAAGCGCGGCGGTGCCGTTCCCGGCAAGGACGAAGATGATGAACAGGATGGGCACGGCCAGCGCCGTGAGTTTCAGCCAGTACTGGAACGCCTGGACGAACGTGATGGAGCGCATGCCGCCCGCCACCACGGTAAGGCACACCACGATCACCACCGCCACCGAGCCCACCCAGGACGGCAGTCCCGTGGTGATGCGGATGGTGAGGGCAGCACCGTGCAGCTGGGGCACGATGTACAGCCAGCCCACCAGCACCACCACCAGGCTGGTCACTTTGCGTACCGGCAGGGAGTCAAGCCTTGCCTCGGTGAAATCGGGAATGGTGTAGGCCCCGGACCGCCGCAGCGGCGCCGCGACGAACAGCAGCAGCATCAGGTATCCGGCCGTGTACCCCACCGGAAACCACAGCGCATCCGTCCCGGACAGCAGGATCAGGCCCGCTACGCCCAGGAAGCTCGCGGCCGAAAGGTACTCGCCGCCGATGGCCGAGGCGTTCCACCACGGCCGGACCGTCCGGGAAGCCACATAGAAGTCGCCCGTAGTCCTTGAAATCCGCAGGCCGTAGAAGCCGATAACTGCGGTGGCTACGGACACCCCTACCAAGGCAGCTATGGCCACTCCGGGGTTCACGGTACCCTCACCGGTCCTCGGCCAGGTCCCGGTAGCGCGCCTCGTTGCGCGCCGCCGTCCGGATGTACAGCCATGCACTGAGCCCGATGAGCGGATAGATGCCGGCTCCCAGCAGCAGCCAGTCGAACGGGATGCCCGCAACCCGGGTTTCCGCCAAACCGGGAACCGCCGCGAGCAGCAGGGGAAAGGCGCCCAGGATCAGCAGGAAACCCGCGGCCACCACCAGGGCAAGCCGCAGCTGGGACCTGATCAGGGACCTGACGAACACCTGGCCCACTTCGGAGTCCTGCGCGGCCTCCCTCGTCTCCTTTGCCGGACGCGCCGCAGTCCTCGGAGCCGTCACCCGCACCCTGGTCATGTATTGGGCCTGATCCGGGTGGCCTCAAGCTTCTCCCGCACCGTGGGCAGGTGCCGCCTGCTGATGGGCAGTCCCGCTCCCGCCACGGTGACGCTGGGACCGTCCGCGGCGAGTTTCATCGAGGTCACGTGCTTGAGGGCCACCAGGTAGGACCGGTGCGTCCGGATGAACCCCGCATCCGCCCACTGCTGTTCGAGGTCCGCAAGCGGAACCCGGATCAGGTAGCTGGCTTCGGCGGTGTGGAGCCGGGCGTAGTCCCCCTGCGCCTGGACGTACGTGACGTCGTCGCGCCTGATCATTTTGGTGGTCCCGCCCTGGTCCACCGTGATCATCTCCGGGGCGGCACCGCCGTCGCGCAGTTCACTGATGCGCCCCACGCAGCGCGCCAGGCGTTCTGCCCGCACCGGCTTGAGCAGGTAGTCCACGGCCGCGAGTTCGAAGGCGTCCAGGGCATGGTCCTCGTCCGCCGTCACGAACACGACGGCGGGCGGCCGGCTGCTCCCGGCGATGGCACGGGCAATGTCCAGCCCGGACACTGCCGGCATGTGGATGTCCAGGAAGACGGCGTCAACGGGGGCGGAGGCGAGCGCTTTGAGCGCATCACCTCCGGAGGTGGCGCGAAGGATTTTGCCCACACGGTCGTCCTTGCCCAGCAGGAAGGCCAGTTCCTCAACGGCAGGCAGCTCATCATCAACGACGAGGACGTTAATCATGCTCCTAGGGTAGCTTTCCGGAGCAGGGGTACCGTGCCGGCGCCAGCCTGTAAGACCCCGTCCGGGTCACGCATCGTGGCCCGGCTGGGACTTGGGGACCCGCATGGTGATCAGGGTCCCTTCGCCGGGCGCGGTCTCAATGACCAGCCCATGGTCATTGCCGTAGACCTGGCGGAGACGGGCATCGACGTTGCGCAGGCCCACATGCTCGCCGTCGGTGTGGCCGGCCAGCATGGACTGCAGCTGCGCCGGATCCATGCCCACGCCGTCGTCCTCGATGGTCACCTCCGCGAACGCGCCGGCGTCGTTGGCGGTGATGCTGATGTGTCCCGGCCCTTCCTTGGCTTCGAGTCCGTGCCGGACCGCGTTCTCCACCAGCGGCTGCAGGCTGAGGAACGGGATGACGGTGCTCAGCACCTCCGGCGCCACCCTCAGGCTGACCTGGACCCGCTCACCGAACCGGGCGCGTTCCAGCAGCAGGTACCGGTCGATGCAGCGGAGTTCCTCCGCGAGCGTGGTGAAGTCCCCGTGCCGCCGGAACGAATAGCGGGTGAAGTCAGCGAACTCAACCACCAGCTCGCGGGCGCGGGCGGGGTCTGTGTTGATGAAGGAGGCGATGGCATTGAGCGAGTTGTAGATGAAATGCGGGCTGATCTGGGCGCGCAGGGCCCGCACCTCCGCCTCCATCAGCTGGGTGCGGGAGGCGTCGAGCTCTGCCAGCTCCACCTGCACGGCCACCCAGTCCGCCACTTCGCTGGTGGCCCTCACCAGTCCCGCGCCGGCGGAGGGAGCGAACGCGGCGACGGCGCCCACCACCCGGGTGCCGGCACGCACCGGTGCGATCACGGCAGCGAGCGCGCCGCCGGTAGCCTCTGTGGCGGCGCCTGCATCCCCGGCGGGAAGGACAGCCGTCCGGCCGTTCGCGAGAACGCCGGCAGCAAGGTCCATCATCCGCGGCTTCAGGTCCTCGCCGGCGCCGTCCCACGCCAGGACGCCGGACGTGTCCATGATGGCCAGGGCGTCACAGCCAAGCAGGGTGCGCAGCTGGCGGCTGGCCTTGGCCGCGCCGGCGGGATTGAGCCCCCGGCGCAGGTGCTGGCCCGCCTGGGAAGCGGCATGCAGGGTGTGGTAGGTGGCGCGTTCAGCATCAGTGCCCAGGTCGCGGAATGACCTGAGCACCTTGAGCCCCACACCGACGACGACGGCGATGGCCATGGCGATGACGGCCACGGCCGCGGCGGTCAGGAGGGGGGAGTCCGGCATGGTGCCCAGCGTAGCCGCGGGTGCCGTTTGTCGCAGCATCCCGACCGTTGAGCGCCCGCAGGCCTGCAGGCACTGGAACTGGCGGGATGCAGCCCGCAGAGTGATTGCAGTCACATTTGCGGTATCCCGTCTTCCGGGCCGGCCGTTGGGTGTGTTCAGGCAAGTCTCAACGAGGAGGAACGATGGGTAACGATGCCCACACTCCGGACGCAGCGGCGTCCGTGGACTTCGAGCAGGTCCAGTCGACGGAGCAGTTCAAGGAACTGCGCAAGCGTCACCGCAGCTTTGTCTTCCCCATGGCAGTCGCATTCCTGCTGTGGTATTTCGCATATGTCCTGCTCGCCGACTATGCCGTGGACTTCATGTCCACCAAGGTCTGGGGCAACATCAACGTGGGCCTGATCCTCGGCCTGCTCCAATTCGTCTCCACGTTCGCCATCACCGGCTGGTACGTCCACTACTCCAACAAGCGGCTCGACCCCATCGCCAAGGAAATCCGGGACGAGATCGAGGGCCACGAATTCGATAAGCACGGAAACCGAGTAGGCGGAGTCACCAAATGATCAATATCGCAACAGCGGTGGACGTGGCCGCCCTCAAGGAAACCACGCTGCTCAACATGGGCATCTTCGGCATCTTCGTGGCCGTGACCATGGTGATCGTGCTCCGCGCCAGCCGGAACAACAAGACCGCCGCGGACTACTATGCCGCCGGCCGCTCCTTCACCGGCTCGCAGAACGGAACCGCCATCGCCGGCGACTACCTCTCCGCCGCCTCCTTCCTGGGCATCACCGGCGCGATCGCCATCAACGGCTACGACGGCTTCATGTACTCCATCGGCTTCCTGGTGGCCTGGCTCGTGGCACTGCTGCTCGTCGCTGAGCTCCTGCGCAACACCGGCAAGTTCACCATGGCCGATGTGCTGTCCTTCCGGCTGAAGCAGCGGCCCGTCCGCATCGCCGCCGCCATCTCCACCCTCGCCGTCTGCTTCTTCTACCTGCTGGCCCAGATGGCCGGCGCCGGCAGCCTCATCTCTTTGCTGCTGGGCATCAGTGACTGGACCGGGCAGGCCCTGGTGATCATCGTCGTCGGCGCCCTGATGATCATGTACGTCCTGATCGGCGGCATGAAGGGCACCACCTGGGTGCAGATCATCAAGGCCATCCTGCTCATCGCAGGCGCAGCCGTCATGACCCTGTGGGTCCTGGCCATCTACGGCTTCAACCTCTCCAGCCTCCTGGGCGCCGCAGTGGAGACGGCCAACAACCCGGCCGTCCTGAATCCCGGCCTGCAGTACGGCAAGACGGAAACCTCGAAGATCGACTTCATGTCACTCGGCCTCGCCCTGGTCCTGGGCACCGCAGCGCTGCCGCACGTACTCATGCGCTTCTACACGGTCCCCACGGCCAAGGAAGCCCGCAAGTCCGTGGTGTGGTCAATCTGGCTGATCGGCCTGTTCTATCTCTTCACCCTGGTGCTTGGTTACGGCGCAGCTGCCCTGGTTGGTGCCGAGACCATCAAGGGCGCACCGGGCGGCGTGAACTCGGCTGCCCCGCTGCTGGCCTTCTACCTGGGCGGTCCGCTGCTGCTGGGCTTCATCTCGGCCGTGGCGTTCGCCACCATCCTGGCCGTCGTGGCCGGCCTGACCATTACCGCGGCGGCATCGTTCGCCCATGACATCTACGCCAGCGTCATTTCCAAGGGCAAGGCCGACGCCGACACTGAAGTGAAGGTGGCCCGGCGCACCGTTGTGGTCATCGGCGTCCTCGCCATCCTGGGCGGCATCCTCGCCAACGGACAGAACGTGGCGTTCCTTGTGGCGCTTGCATTCGCCGTCGCCGCCTCCGCCAACCTGCCCACGATCGTCTACTCCCTGTTCTGGCGGAAGTTCACCACGCAGGGCGCAGTCTGGAGCATGTACGGCGGCCTGGGTTCCGCGATCATCCTGATCATCTTCTCGCCGGTGGTCTCCGGCGGAGCAACATCCATGATCAAGGACGCCAACTTCGCGCTCTTCCCGCTGAGCAACCCGGGCATCGTGTCCATCCCGCTGGCCTTCTTCCTGGGCTGGCTCGGAACGACGCTCGACAAGAATCGGGAGGACACCGCCAAGCAGGCCGAAATGGAAGTCCGCTCCCTCACCGGCGTGGGTGCCGAAAAGGCGGTCGACCACTGAGCTGACGGCAATAACAGCTGACGGCATTAACAACAGAGCCTCCGCACCGGGGAACAGTTCCCCGGTGCGGAGGCTTTGTTTGTTGTGCCTGTGGCTTTCGTTACCCTGCCGGCCGCAGCTTGATTTCGGTCATCTTGAGTTCTTCGGTGCCCTCGAAACGGTAGGCGAGGTCCACCTCTTTGCCGTCGCAGGCGATGAGCCCGGCAACATTTGCCGACTTCACGCCGTTTTCGGTGACCACGTTGAGGTCCCTGTAGTCCGGTGTGCAGGTTTCATCCATCCCAAGACTGCTAACCCCCTCAATGAACGCTTCCTTGGACAGCTGCTCCTGGAGGGCGGGGTCAAGGTATTCGTCGTAGGCCCTTGAGTTGTCTCCGGCGAGGACCAGCTTGGTGAAGCCGTCAGCCAGTCCCCGGGCCTGGTTGGTGGCGCTGCCCACCACGTTCACCAAAATGACTATGCCCAGGACCACCAGGAGGAGGACGCCGCCGGCGCCCGCCAGGATGATCCACAGCTTCCGCCGGCTCCTGGGCGGAGGCTGCCCCGGAAGCCCGAATGGTGATGCCTGTTCCTGCCCGTAGTAGGGAGGCTGCAGCTGCGGGGACGCCGGGCCTGCGTGGCCCGGCTGAAACGGTTCCTGGGGAGTGCTCAAGGTGGAGCCTTTCCGGAAAAATGGTGCAGCGCACCGCCTGGATGCGGGGCAGCGCTGGGCCTGTCCCGCCGATTAACTGGCATTCAGCCTATAGCGCGGCCCGCCTGGTCCGAACTCCAGCCCCGCCCGCCGCCGTCGTGCTTTCCGCCATAGGGGCGCCCGCTGCTAAGCCCGCCCGGGACCGCGTTGAAGCAAAGGCTGGACGCGGAAGGGAATAAGTTCGCCCATGGCCAGCGCCGTGTCGGTCCGGTCCACGCCTTCGCAGGCCAGGATCTTCCCGTTGATCCGGAACAGGTCCTCGGCGTCAAGCGCCACCACGCGCAGCAGCAGGTCCGCTGAACCTGTCAGGCCGTAGCCCTCAAGAATTTCGGGAATGTCAGCGAGTTCCTTTGCCAGCAGGGCAAGCCTCTGCTGCTGGACATGGACGGAGATGAAGGCCATCAGCGGGTAACCCAGGGCCGCTGGATTGATGCGGCGTTCGAAGGACAGGAAAACGTGTTTCTTCTCCAGCTGAGCCATCCGCGCCTGCACGGTGTTGCGGGAGAGGCCGAGCTTTTGGGCCAGTGCCACCACCGTTTTTCGGGGATCCTGCGCCAGGGCAGAGAGCAGGCGGGCGTCGGTGCCATCCAGGGCTTGCATAATGCGCAACGCTAGCACGGTCCCGGGGCCGCCCGCAGAGCATTTTGCTCAGTGATCGCGCCGGTGGTTGTACCTCTTGAGCATTGTGAGTAGGGTCACAAATATCCGGGGCAACGGCGCCCGGGCGGCCGGCGGCTGAAGGGGCCACAAGTCCCAAAACCGGAGGTCAACGACGTGAGAAGGTTGCGGGCTATCGTGTCTACAGACGAAACGGGCCAGGGCGGACCAGCCGCCCCCAACAGCGCCCGGCATCCCCATGGGCAAGGACGGGATCTGGTCCAGCTGGTCACCCCAGCCGGAGAGCGGATCAGCCATCCGGAGTTTGATTACTGGGTCAGGGACGTCACCGACGAGCAGTTGTGTTCCCTCTTCGAGGACATGACCGTGATCCGGCGCATCGACGTCGAGGCAACGGCCCTGCAGCGGCAGGGCGAACTTGCCTTGTGGCCGCCGCTGCTGGGGCAGGAAGCCGCGCAGATCGGTTCGGGGCGGGCACTCCGGACGGACGACTTTGTCTTCTCCAGCTACCGCGAGAACGGGGTGGCGTACTGCCGCGGAGTGGACCTGACGGACATCGTCCGGGTCTGGCGCGGCAATGCGTCCTCGGGCTGGGATCCCTACGCCATCAACATGGCCACCCCGCAGATCATCATCGGCGCCCAGACCCTCCACGCCACGGGCTACGCGATGGGCATCCAGAATGACGGCGCTGATTCCGTGGCCGTGACCTATTTCGGTGACGGCGCAACCAGCGAGGGCGATGTCAACGAGGCCATGGTCTTCGCGGCAAGCTTCCAGGTGCCCGTGGTGTTCTTCTGCACCAACAACCACTGGGCCATCTCCGAACCCGTCCGGCTCCAGTCGCACATCCAGCTGTCCGACAGGGCCGCCGGGTTCGGCATCCCCAGCCTGCGCGTGGACGGCAACGACGTCCTGGCCGTGATGGCAGCCACCCGCGTGGCCCTGGACCGCGCACGCCGCGGCGGCGGCCCCACGTTCATCGAGGCCGTCAGCTACCGCATGGGACCGCACACCACGGCGGATGACCCGACGCGCTACCGCGACGCCAACGAACTCGAGGACTGGGCGGCCCGGGACCCGATCAGCCGGATCGCCGCTCTCCTTGAGCGGAAGGGCCTGCTGACGGAGGAACTCCAGCAACAGGTCAAGGACAAGGCCGACGCCGTGGCACGCGAGATGCGGACGGGCTGCACCACCATGCCGGACCCGGAGCCCCTGGACGTCTTCAAGAACGTCTACAGCACGCCCAACTCCTGGCTGGACCGGCAGCAGGACCACTACGCCCGTTACCTGGCCACCTTCGGTGATCCCGCAGGAGCCGCTTCAGAAGAAGGTGCACGCTGATGACCCAGATGACCTTTGCCCGCGCGATCAACGCGGGCCTGCGCAAATCACTGGAGAACGATCCCAAAGTCGTGCTGATGGGGGAGGACATCGGCACCCTCGGCGGCGTGTTCCGGGTAACCGACGGGCTGCAGAAGGACTTCGGCACGCACCGGGTGGTGGATACGCCCCTGGCCGAATCCGCCATCGTGGGCACCGCCGTGGGCCTCGCCTACCGCGGCTACCGTCCGGTGGTGGAGATCCAGTTCGACGGATTCATCTATCCGGCATTCGACCAGATCGTCAGCCAGGTGGCCAAACTCCACTACCGCACCCGCGGGGCGGTCAAGATGCCCATCACCATCAGGGTCCCGTTCGGGGGCGGAATCGGCTCACCTGAGCACCACTCCGAATCTCCGGAGGCCTACTTCACGCATACGTCCGGCCTGCGCGTCGTCACGGTGTCCAGCCCGCAGGACGCCTACACCGTGATCCAGCAGGCCATCTCCTGCGACGACCCCGTGCTCTACTTCGAGCCGAAACGGCGCTACCACGACAAAGGCGAGGTGGATGAGTCCCTTGACCACACCGCCCCGGTGCCCATGGGCCAGGCACGCGTCCTCACCCAAGGCGGTGACGTCACACTGGTGGCATACGGTCCGCTGGTCAAGACGGCCTTGGACGCCGCGTCGGCCGCCGCCGATGAAGGAGTCTCCATCGAGGTCATCGACCTGCGCTCGCTGGCACCGGTGGACTACGAAACCGTTGTGGCTTCAGTCCGCAGGACCGGGCGCCTGGTCATCACCCACGAGGCCGCACAATCGGGCGGCCTCGGGGCGGAAGTGGCCGCCAGCATTACCGAGCGGTGCTTCTACCACCTGGAGGCGGCACCCGTCCGCGTCACCGGGTTCGATATTCCCTACCCCTACTCGAAGCTTGAGATGCACCACCTGCCGGGCCTGGACCGGATCCTGGACGGCGTGGACCGTGCCCTGGGCCGGCCGAACTCACTTAGCGGGCTGGAAGGATGAGCGGGACCATGATCAAGGAATTCCGGCTGCCGGACCTGGGGGAGGGCCTCACCGAATCGGAGATCCTCAGCTGGAAGGTGGGCGTGGGCGATACCGTCACCCTCAACCAGGTAATCGCCGAGGTTGAGACTGCCAAGGCGGTGGTGGAGCTCCCGTCCCCGTTTGCAGGGGTAATCAAGGAGCTCCATGAACAGCCGGGCACCGTCGTGGAGGTGGGCAAGCCGATCGTCTCCTTCGAGGTGGCGGACGACGTCGGCCCGGCACCTTCCGGGGCGGGCGGTCCTGCCGCTTCGGTCAAGGACGAGGCAGCGGGTCAGGCGGTGGGGCAGGACGCGGGGGAGAGCGCGGCCGGGACGCCCAAGAGGGAACCCAACCTCGTTGGCTACGGCGCCGTCGTCGAAAGCACCGGCCGGCCCGCACGGCGTCCGCGGACCTTCCCTGTGGCCGGACCCGCCGGCACCATGCCCGGCGGCGCCATGCCTGCCGGCCCCATGCCCGGCGACACCGTGTCCACGGCAGCCTTGCCTGCGGAAACTCAACCCCCGGCCGTTGAGCACGCCGAGGCCGCACCGGACCAGCCCGCAGGTGAGCGCCCGCGGTCCACCCCGCCGGTCCGGAAGCTGGCCAAGGACCTCGGGGTGGACCTGGCCAGGGTCACTGGTACCGGCCCCCAAGGACTGATTACCCGGGAGGATGTCCAGCACTTCATGGACAGCCGGTCCTCGGAGCCAGGGCAGCCCGGTATGCCGGCCGCGGACCATGCGGGAGTGCAGACCGGCGGGGGCGGACGGGAAACCCGCACCCCCATCAAGGGGGTCCGCAAGTTCACGGCCGCCGCCATGGTGCAGAGTGCTTTCACCGCGCCGCATGCCACTGAATTCCTGACCGTCGACGTCACTCCCTCCATGGAGCTGCTGGCCAGGCTTCGGGACAGCAGGGAGTTCGCGGGCGTCAAGCTCACTCCGCTGACCCTGGCCGCGAAGGCGGTGCTGATCGCCCTCAGGCGCAATCCTGCGCTCAACTCGCGCTGGGACGAAGAGAACCAGGAGATCGTCACGTATAACTACGTGAACCTGGGCATAGCAGCCGCCACGCCGCGGGGGCTGACGGTACCCAACATCAAGGACGCGGATTCGCTGTCCCTGATCCGCCTGGCGGAAGCGCTCTCGGCGCTCGCGGACACAGCCCGTGCCGGCAAAACCGCGCCGGCCGATCTGTCCGGCGGGACAATCTCCATCACCAATATCGGCGTTTTCGGCATTGATGCCGGCACCCCCATCCTGAACCCGGGGGAAGCGGCGATCCTTGCCCTGGGGGCCGTGCGGAGGACGCCTTGGGAGTATCGCGGGGACATCGCACTGCGCCAGGTGATGACCCTCAGCCTCTCCTTCGACCACCGGCTGGTGGACGGCGAACAGGGCTCCCGCTTCCTTGCCGACGTCGGAGCCCTCCTCGCCGATCCCGCCATGGTGCTGACCATGGTCTAAACCCCAGGAGTTTTTGTCCAGATACGCACGGTTGGGGACGGGCAGATTCATATGGTGGTTGCAACGCTCTGATTGATGGAGCGTTTGATGCCGAAGTTGTTTCCTGTCCATGTTCGTGATGATTTTCTTGATTTGGTGTGCTCCGGCGCGTCCGTCAGTGAGGCTGCACGGCGTGTCGGAGCCTCGCGCGGGACCGGGAAGAAGTGGTGGGCCGAGTCTGGTCAGATGACGCTGAGCATCTCGGCCCATGGCGGCCTGGCAGATCCTGCCCCGTCCGTGGAGGTCTCCTGCGGGCGGGCACTAAGCGAAGCCGAGAGGGGGATGATCCAGATGGGCCGGCAAGCCGGGATGAGCTACGCGAAGATCGGTGCGGCCATCGGACGGGACAAGTCCGTCATCTGGCGGGAGGTCAACCGCAACTGTGACGCCGAGGGCAGGTACAACGCTAAAGTCGCGCACACCAGAGCCCATCAGGCACGCCGCCGGCCCAAGCCCTTCAAGCTCATCGAGGACGAGGATTTGTGCCGGCTGATCGCGGTGTGGATGGACGATGGGTGGAGTCCGAAGCTGATCTCGTCGATGCTGGCGTTTTACTTTGCCGGTGACCAGACTATGCAGGTGAGCCACGAGACGATCTACCAGGCCCTGTATGTCCAAACCCGCGGAAGCCTGCGGAAAGACCTGGCCGAAAACCTCAGCCTGAAACGTAAACAACGCATCCCCCACACCGCCGACCGGCTCAAGAGCAGCCCCTACAAGGAGGCGTTCAAGATCAGCGAACGCCCCGCCGAGGTCCAGGACCGGGCGGTCCCCGGGCACTGGGAAGGTGACTTGATCATCGGTTCTGACGGGACCGCGATCGGCACTCTCGTGGAGCGCTCAACCCGGTTCACGATCCTGCTGCACCTGCCCGGGGACCATACCGCCGAAACCGTCGCCGCCGCGATGATCCGGGAAATGGCGAACCTCCCGGAGCACCTGCGCCGCTCGATCACCTGGGACCGCGGCACAGAACTCGCCGGCTACGCGAAGATCCAGACCGCGCTGGAAACCACGCTCTATTTCTGCGACCCGCACTCGCCCTGGCAGCGCGGCACCAATGAAAACACCAACCGGCTCCTGCGGTTCTGGTTCGAAAAAGGCTCCGACCTCTCGGCCCATACCCCTGAGGACCTCAACCGCATCGCGGCAAAGCTCAACCGCCGCCCCCGACCGACCCTCAACCTCGACACCCCAGCCAACCGGCTAACCCAGCTGCTGCAAGCGGCCTAACCACCCCGCGTTGCTCCCACCACTTGACATTGCCACGGTTTAAGCCGGCATATCCGGACAAAAACTCCGGGCTCTAAGGGGTGGTTCGGGAGTCTGCCAGCAGCGCAGCCAAGGCCATGTTCTCGAGCAGGGGCCGGGCCGTTCCGGACGCCATTTTCCTGCCGTGGCTGCGGACGGAGTGCGGGGTGGAGTTGATGAGTCCGAACGTGGCATGGGCCCGCATCCGGAGCCCCGAAGCGTCCGTCTCGGGATGGAGCCGCGCGAGGACCTCCACCCACACCTCCACATAGCTGCGCTGGAGGGTCCTGACTGCCGCCTGGTCCTCATCGGAAAGGCAGCTGAAATCCCTGTCCTGGACCCGGATGACGTCAGGCTTGCCCAGCGCGAAGTCCACCTGGAACTCCACCAGGCCACGCAGGGCCGCAAGGGGATCGGCATTGCAGGCTGCCACCCGGCGCCCGCCGTCCAGCAGTTCCTGGCTGACGGTGACCAGCAGGTCCGCCAGGACCGCCTGCTTGCCGGGAAAGTGGCGGTAAACGGCCGGGCCGCTGACGCCGGCGGCTGCCCCAAGGTCCTCAAGGGAGACCCGGCTGAAGCCGTGCAGCGCAAACAGCGACGCCGCAGCGGACAACAGCGCCTGGCGGCGGTTCTGCTTTGCCCGGCTCCGCTGTGTTGGGCTACCGGGCTGGGGTGCGCTGCCGGGCTGGGTCGTGCTGCCGGCTGCAGCGGCGTCAGTGCTTGGCACAATTCCTCCTCGGACCCCGGAAGTCTAGCAAGGCAGCTGCTGTGTTGGACATCACAGTTAATCGAGACTAACCTGAATTTCAGTTATTGATCACTAACCGAGTGGGCTTCTTGGCCCCGGCCGGAACAGGAGCAGGACGCGTCGATGGAGACCCTTGCCAGCAGGATCGACCCCGCCAGCAGCACTTTCCTGGCGAACCGCGATGCGCAGCTGTCGCTGACGGAGGACCTGCGGAAAAGGCTGGCGGACGCTGCCCTGGGCGGACCGGAAAAATCTAGGCAGCGGCACGTGGCCAGGGGCAAGCTCCTGCCCCGCGAGCGCATCGACCAGCTCCTGGATGACGGCAGCCCGTTCCTGGAAATCGCTCCGCTGGCTGCCAACGGGATGTACAACAACGAGGCCCCCGGCGCGGGGGTCATTGCAGGCATCGGCCTGGTCCATGGCCGCCACGTGCTGGTGATTTCCAACGACGCCACCGTCAAAGGCGGGACGTACTATCCGCTGACGGTGAAGAAACACCTGCGGGCCCAGGAGATAGCCCTCGAGAACAGGCTTCCGTGCATCTACCTGGTGGATTCCGGCGGGGCCTTCCTGCCCAAACAGGACGAGGTTTTCCCGGACCGGGATCACTTCGGCCGCATCTTCTACAACCAGGCCCGGCTCTCGGCGGCCAAGATTCCCCAGATCGCCTCGGTGATGGGGTCCTGCACGGCCGGCGGCGCCTATGTGCCGGCCATGAGCGATGAAACAGTCATCGTCCGGAACCAGGGCACCATTTTCCTGGGCGGGCCGCCGCTCGTGAAGGCGGCGATCGGTGAGATCGTCACGCCGGAGGAGCTCGGCGGAGGGGACGTGCATTCGAGGATCTCCGGCGTCACCGACCACCTCGCCGAAAACGACGAACACGCGCTGCAGATCATCCGGGACATCGTGTCCACGCTCCCGCCTCCGGCGCCGCCCGCCTGGGAGGTGGATGCCGCCGTCGAACCTTCCGCGGAACCGGAGGAGCTCTACGGCGCCGTTCCCACGGACGTCAACGCCGCCTACGACGTCCATGAGGTTATCGCCCGGCTGGTGGACGGCAGCCGGTTCCACGAGTTCAAGAAGGAGTATGGCGCCACGCTGGTCACCGGGTTCGCCCGCCTGCACGGGCATCCCGTGGGGATCGTAGCCAACAACGGCGTGCTCTTCAGCGAGTCCTCCCTCAAAGGCGCCCACTTCATCGAACTCTGCGACCAGCGCGGCATCCCGCTGGTTTTCCTGCAGAACATCTCCGGCTTCATGGTGGGCAAGGACTCGGAACAGGGCGGGATCGCCAAGAACGGCGCCAAGATGGTCACCGCCGTGGCCACGGCCCGGGTGCCCAAACTGACGGTGGTCATCGGCGGGTCCTTCGGCGCCGGCAACTACTCCATGTGCGGGCGCGCCTATTCCCCGCGGTTCCTCTGGATGTGGCCGGCCGCCCGGATCTCGGTCATGGGTGGCAACCAGGCCTCCAGCGTCCTGGCCACGGTGAAGCGCGACCAGTACGAGGCAGCAGGCCAGGAATGGTCCGCCGAGGACGAGGAAGCCTTCAAGGCCCCTATCCGCCGGCAGTACGAGGACCAGGGCAGCCCGTACTACTCCACCGCCCGCCTCTGGGATGACGGAGTGATCGATCCGGCCGACACCCGCACCGTCCTGGGCCTGGCACTGGACGTGGTGGCCCGCACGCCGTTGCCGGAAACCTCCTTCGGCCTCTTCAGGATGTGAGCGAGCAAATGACCACCCCTTCCCTGGCCGGCGCCCCCACCGCCACCCGGCCCATGTTCGGCACCGTCCTGGTGGCCAACCGCGGCGAGATTGCCTGCCGCGTGATCCGAACGCTTAAAGCCTTAGGCATCCGGCCGGTGGCCGTCTACAGCGATGCCGACGCCGGAGCCCGGCACGTGCGCGAAGCGGACACTGCCGTCCGGATCGGCCCGGCAGCGGCAGCGGAGAGCTATCTGAACATCCAGGCGATCATCGGGGCCTGCCGGAAGACCGGGGCGGAGGCAGTGCACCCCGGTTACGGGTTCCTCAGCGAGAACGCGGACTTTGCCCGGGCCCTGGAACAGGCCGGGATCGCGTTCATCGGCCCGGGGGTGGAAGCCCTGAACATTATGGGCGACAAGATCCGGTCCAAGAACCATGTGGCCGGCTACGGCGTCCCCGTGGTGCCCGGCGTGGCACAACCCGGTATGACGGACGGGCAGCTGGTTGACGCAGCCGCCGGCGTGGGGTTTCCGCTGCTCATCAAGCCTTCCGCCGGCGGGGGCGGCAAGGGCATGCACGTGGTGCAGCGTCCGGAGGACCTCCCGGCGGCGCTGGCCACGGCCAGGCGGGTAGCAGCCAGTGCCTTCGGCGACGACACCCTGTTCCTGGAACGCCTGGTCACCACCCCGCGGCACATCGAAGTGCAGGTCCTGTCGGACAACCACGGCAACGTCATCCATCTGGGCGAGCGTGAATGCTCGCTGCAGCGGCGGCACCAGAAAGTCATCGAGGAGGCACCGTCGCCGTTGCTCGAAGCCCTGCCGGACGGCGCCGCCATCCGCGCCCGGATCGGTGAAGCGGCCTGCAACGCGGCCCGGAGCGTGAACTACAGCGGCGCCGGAACAGTCGAATTCCTCGTCTCCGACGACGCGCCGGACCAGTTCTACTTCATGGAGATGAACACCCGGCTGCAGGTGGAGCACCCGGTCACCGAGATGGTCACCGGCATCGACCTCGTCGAGTGGCAGGTGCGGATCGCCGCCGGCGGGGAACTCACCGTCCGGCAGGCCGACGTCGAACTTCACGGCCACGCCGCTGAAGCGCGCGTCTACGCGGAGGTCCCGGAGAAAAACTTCCTGCCCTCCACCGGGACTGTGCTGCTGCTGGACGAACTGCCCAGGGGGACAAGCGGCAAAGTCAGGGTGGATTCTTCCCTGGTGGAAGGCCTGGAGGTTTCCTCCAGCTACGACCCCATGATCTCCAAGGTCATCGCGTGGGGGGAGGACCGCACAGCCGCCCTGGACACCCTGGATGCGGCGCTCGCCGGCTATACGGCGCTCGGCCTGGACACCAACGTGGAATACCTGCGGCTGCTGATCAATGATGCCGATGTCCGCGCCGGGCGGCTGGAAACCGGGCTGATCGAACGAAAGCTGCCGGACCTGGCCTTCCGCAGGGTTGCCGACGCGGAACTGGCGGCGGCCGCGCTCTTCACCCTCGCCATGGAGGAACAGAACAACACTCCCTCATCGCCGGGACCCTGGCATGCGCGCAACGGTTGGCGGCTTGGGGCGCCGGCGCCGCGCCTGGTCAGCCTGGGAACGCCCGACGGCGGCGTGGCAGCCGTGCGGATCAGCAGCGCCGCGGAGGTGGGCGCGGAGGGGGACGGCCCTGTCCGAGGCGGCGCTGTCCCCGGTAGCGCCGGTTCCGGAAGGGTGTTCCTCGTTGCCGTGGGGGACGGGCCTGCCCGTCCGGCACAGCTGGAGTTCGCCTCCCGGCGGCAGGCAACGCTGACCCTCGACGGCCACGCCAGCACCTATTCCATCGCGCCGGTCTTCCGCGGCCCGGCGGCCCCGACGCGTGATTCCCCGGCACCCGGCGTGCCCGCAGAACTGTTCCTGGGTACCGGGGGCTGGTCCTGCCGGCTGGCAGTCCTGGGCCGGGAAGCGCGGCTTGAGCGGGTGCTTGCGGCCCTCCACCGGGAGGAGGGCGCCGCCGATCCCGCCGTGCGTTCGCCCATGCCGGGAACAGTGGTGTCGGTTCCGGTCAGTGATGGCGACACCGTGGCGGCCGGCGAGCTTCTGGTCTCGGTCGAGGCCATGAAGATGGAGCACCAGCTGGTGGCCCCGCTGGACGGGACGGTACACCTCAGCGCCCGCCCCGGCGACCTGGTGAAGGCGGACCAGGTGCTGGCCACCGTCCATCCCCACACAGCCGCCGCAAGCGAAGATACAGGCGCAGATACGGGCGCAGATACAGGCACAGACACACTCAATGGCGAAGGAGCCTAGGCATGGCAGGGTTTGAACTCAGCGAGGAATACCAGGACCTCAGCGACACGGTCCGGGACTTCGCGGACACCGTGGTGGCGCCGGTGTCCGCCAAGCACGACGAGGAGCACAGCTTCCCGTACGAGGTGGTCAAGCAGATGGCGGAGATGGGGCTGTTCGGCCTGCCCTTCCCCGAGGAATTCGGCGGCATGGGCGGGGACTACTTCGCCCTTGCCCTTGCCCTGGAGCAGCTGGGCCGGGTGGACCAGTCCGTGGCCATCACCCTGGAGGCCGGCGTCTCCCTGGGGGCCATGCCCATTTACCGTTTCGGCACGGACGCCCAGAAGCAGGAGTGGCTGCCCATGCTCGCGTCCGGCCAGGCGCTCGCCGGATTCGGGCTGACTGAACCGGAAGCGGGATCGGACGCGGGCGGCACCAAAACCACGGCGCGGCGCGAGACCGTTGGAGACAAGACTGGGTGGGTGATCAACGGCAACAAGGAGTTCATCACCAATTCCGGGACGGACATCACGCGGCTGGTGACGGTCACTGCCGTCACCGGGCAGAAGGAACGCGCGGACGGGACGGTGCAGAAGGAAATCTCCACCATCCTGGTGCCCACGGACACCCCCGGTTTCAAAGCGGAGAAGCCCTACAACAAGGTGGGCTGGAACGCCTCGGACACCCACCCGCTGACGCTGAAGGATGTCCGCGTTCCGGAAGAAAACCTGCTGGGAGTGGAAGGCCGCGGCTACGCGAACTTCCTGTCCATCCTCGATGAAGGGCGGATTGCCATCGCAGCGCTGGCTGCCGGCGCGGCCCAGGGCTGCGTGGACCTCTCGGTCAAGTACGCCAAGGAGCGCAGCGCCTTCGGCCACCAGATCGGCAAGTACCAGGCCATCTCCTTCAAGATCGCCCGCATGGAGGCCCGGGCCCACACCGCCCGCCTGGCCTACTACGATGCGGCGTTCCGCATGCTGGCCGGAAAGCCGTTCAAGACCCAGGCGGCCATCGCTAAGATGGTGGCAGGCGAGGCAGCCATGGACAACGCGCGGGATGCCACCCAGGTATTCGGCGGCTATGGCTTCATCAACGAGTTCACCGTGGCGCGCCACTACCGCGACTCCAAGATCCTTGAAGTGGGGGAGGGCACCACGGAGGTGCAGCTGATGCTCATCGCCCGCGAACTGGGTCTGTAGTACTGGCACTGTAGTAACTGGCACCGTAGCCGGCCTGAGAGGATCACTGATGATTGACAAGGTTGTTGCCAGCGCTGACGAAGCCGTAGCGGACATCCCGGACGGAGCGTCCCTGGCCGTGGGCGGTTTCGGGCTCTGTGGAATCCCGGTCGCCCTCATTGACGCACTGCACCGGGCAGGGACAACAGACCTGGAAACCGTCAGCAACAACTGCGGCGTGGACGACTGGGGGCTCGGCATCCTGCTCCGGGACGGGCGGATCCGCCGCACCATCAGCTCCTATGTGGGCGAGAACAAGGAGTTTGCCCGCCAGTACCTGGCCGGCGAACTTGAGGTGGTGCTCACCCCGCAGGGCACCCTGGCTGAGAAGCTGCGCGCCGGCGGCGCCGGGATCCCCGCCTTCTATACCAAGGCGGGGGTGGGCACCCAGGTGTCGGAGGGCGGGCTGCCCCAAAAGTACGACGCCGGCGGCGGGATTGCCGTGGCGTCCGCACCCAAGGAGGTGCGCTCCTTCGGCGGGGTTGACTATGTGCTGGAGGAAGCCTTGACCCCGGACTTCGGGCTGGTCCATGCCTGGAAAGGGGACCGGCACGGAAACCTGGTCTTCCACGCCACCGCCATGAACTTCAACCCGTTGTGCGCCATGGCCGGCAGGGTCACCATTGCCGAGGTGGAGGAACTCGTGGAGCCGGGCGAGCTGGACCCGGAACACATCCACACCCCCGGCATCTTCATCCAGCGCGTGGTCCTCGCCGCCAACGCGGAGAAACGCATTGAAAAACGGACCGTGGCCCTGGCGCGGCCCGGACAGGCAGCATCCGCACACGACGCCGGCAGCACCCGGCAGGCAGGAGCATAGCCATGGACCCCAACAGCCCCGACGCTCCCCGGCCCGAAGGCGTCCGGCCCGGGTACCGCCGGGCCGCCGCCCAGCAGCACGAGATGCCGGCTGACGGAGCCGGCGCCAAAGGGTGGACGCGGAACGAGCTGGCCGCCCGGGTAGCCAAAGAGCTCAGCAACGGCCAGTACGTCAACCTGGGCATCGGCATGCCGACGCTCATCCCCAACTACATCCCCGAGGGTGTGGAAGTGGTGCTCCACTCGGAGAACGGAATCCTCGGCGTCGGCCCCTATCCGGCGGAGGACGCCATTGATCCGGACCTGATCAATGCGGGCAAGGAGACTGTCACCGTCAACAAGGGGGCGGCGTTCTTCGATTCGGCATCGTCCTTCGGGATGATCCGCGGCGGCCACGTGGACGTGGCCGTCCTGGGCGCGATGGAGGTGGCGGCGAACGGTGACCTGGCCAACTGGATGATTCCGGGCAAGATGGTCAAGGGCATGGGCGGAGCCATGGACCTGGTGTTCGGCGCCAAAAAGGTGATCGTGATGATGGAGCACGTGGACCGCAACGGGAACCCCAAGATCGTCCAGCAGTGCTCCCTGCCGCTGACCGGCAAAGCCTGCGTGGACCGGATCATCACGGACCTGGCCGTCATCGACGTCGTCACGGATGAATACGGGTCCCGGCTGGTGCTGCGCGAACTGGCGCCCAACGTCTCAGCGGAGGACGTTGCCGCGGCCACCGGGGCCGAGCTGTTCGAAGAGGACCAGGAACTGACCGTATGAGCGGCGGCGGCATGGACGGCGGCGCTGCGACGGGCCCGGCCAGCGGGGGGCCGCGGGTGATCGAACAGCGCGGGCTCTATTTCGAGGAGCTTGAGGAAGGCGTCACCTACGCCCACCGGCCCGGGCGGACGGTGACAGAGGCGGACAATGTCCTGTTCACCACGCTCACCATGAACACCCAGGCGCTGCACCTGGATGCCGCCTGGAGTGCCGGGCAGCCCTTCGGGCAGCGGCTCATGAACTCCATGTTCACGCTGGCCACCATGGTGGGACAGTCCGTTTCCCAGCTGACACAGGGGACCATCATTGCGCAGCTTGGCCTCACTGACGTTTCCTTCCCGCACCCGCTCTACCACGGTGACACGCTCTACACCGAGACCGTGATCAGCGGAAAGCGGCTCTCGGGCTCCCGGCCCGGGCAGGGGATCGTCACCATGGAGCACACGGGCCGCAACCAGGACGGCACGGTGGTGGCACTAGCCACGCGGAGCTGCCTGATGTGGACGCGGGAAGCCCATGCGGGCCGGCCCGGCAGCGGGCAGGGGAACGGACAGGAGACAATGCCGGTATGACATTCGTGATGGGTCCCGCCCTGCTGTTCTGCCCCGCCGACCGGCCCGAGCGCTACCAGAAGGCTGCTGCCAGGGCGGACGCCGTGATCCTGGACCTTGAAGACGCGGTGGCGCCGGCGGACAAGCAGCGCGCCCGCGGCGCCATCCTCGCCCAGCTGGGAACCACGGGGGTGGAACCGGAGCTTGAACCCAGCTGCACCATCGTGCGGGTGAATCCCGCGGGCACCGAGGAGTTCGAGAAGGATCTTCACTGCCTTGCCCACACCCCCTACCGGACGGTCATGCTGGCCAAGGCGGAAAACGTCCAGCAGCTCGAAGCCCTGGAGGGCTACAAGGTGATCGCGCTGTGTGAAACAGCGCTGGGAGTCCTCAACGCCCCCGCCATTGCAGCCGCCCCCAACGTGGTGGGCCTGATGTGGGGGGCAGAGGACCTGCTGGCATCGCTGGGCGGTACGTCCAGCAGGAAGGCCGACGGCGGCTATCGGGCCGTGGCGCAGCACGCCCGTTCCGCCGTGCTGCTGGCTGCGCGCGCCCACGGCAAGGAGGCGGTGGATGCGGTGTACACGGACATCCCGGACCTCACCGGGCTGGAGGAGGAAGCTGCCGACGCCGTGGCTTCCGGCTTCAGCTCCAAAGCGTGCATCCATCCGAGCCAGGCCGCCGTGGTCCGGGCCGCCTACGCACCCTCCGACGCCGACGTCGCGGCTGCCGAAGCGCTCCTGGAGGCTGCAGCATCGGCCGGCTCGGGCGTGTTCCAGCACCAGGGGAAGATGATCGACGGCCCCATCCTCAAGCACGCCCAGGAAATCATCCGCCGCGCCCAGGCCATCGGTTAGCCGGCCTTCCCAGCGCGGCCGCCTTCACCCCATCCGCCCGGGTGAGCGCCGCAGTGACAGCGGCGGAATCGGCTCGTAGAGCAGCGTCCGCACCCAGCGGTTCCCGGTCTCCCTGAACTCTTTCCGGCTGGCAAAGCGGTAGTGGGAGCTGCGCACGCGCACCCAGCGCGGCGGCGCGCCGTCGAACGGGTCATGGCGGAGGAGCCGCAGGGTCTGCCGGTCCGCCTCCAGCAGCTTTCCCAGGAAGGCGTAAAACCACTCCTCGTGGACGGTCCTTAGCGGCAGGAACCACATCAGCCAGTCAAGCCGCAGGTGGTAGGGCGCCCACTGGCGGGGGAGCCTGCGGACATCGCCGGGCTTGCCCCTAAAGCCGTACTCCCGCCAGCCGGAGGCGCTGTCCGGCTCCTCATCAAGGGTTCCCTCCACCACGATCTCGATCCGCTGCTTGGTCACGGTGCCGAACGCCCCGTAGGTATTGACCAGCTGCCACCGGTTGAAGCTGGCATTCATCAGCTGGCTGCGGGAGAAAAGGTTGCGCAGCGGCCAGTAGCTGAGGACCACCAACAGCAGCGTTGCCGCCAGGGTGACGGCCAGCCACCACAGGGGAGTCTCCCTGTCTGCGCCGGCCTGGCCGTGCCAGTCCAGCGGGATGGCCGGCAGCACGGCGTGCGCAACGGGATCGCTGACGGCAGCGAAAGCCAGCACAATGGCGATCCAGTTCAGCCAGGCGAAGTTGCCGCTGGCCACCAGCCACAACTGGGTGAAAATGACGATCCCCGCGGCCACGCTGGCAACGGGCTGGGGCGCGAACAGGAAGAACGGCACCACCAGCTGGGCGAAGTGGTTGCCGATGACTTCAACCTTGTGCAGGGGCTTCGGCAGCAGATGCGCCTGCCTGCTCAGCGGCCCCGGCATCGGCTGGGTCTCGTGGTGGTAGTACAGGGCCGTCAGGTCGCGCCACTCCCCGCCGCCGCGGATCTTGATCATCCCGGCACCGAACTCCAGCCGGAACACCAGCCACACGATCAGGATCAGGATGGTGCGCGGCGGATCTGTCTGGTCCGAGCCCAGGAAGGCCACGGTAAAGCCGGCCTCAAGGAGCAGCATCTCCCAGCCGAAGCCGTAGAAGGTCTGCCCCACGTTGACGATGGACATGTACAACAGCCAGAGGAGCAAAAACGCGATGAGCGGGACCCAGGGCGGGCCCTGCTGCGGGATGCCCGCCACCAGGAGCGCCGAAACCAGCAGCCCGGTGGCGCATACCCAGCGCAGCAGCCTGTCCGAATACCGCCAGCGGAACAGGGACGGCCGCCGCAGGCGGCTGAAACCGGAAAGGTATTCAGGTACCGGGAGGAGGCCCCGCTCACCCAGGAGCGCCGGGAACTGGTTCAGCGAGGACAGGAACGCGACGAAATACAGTGCCGCCACGCCCCGCTGCAGCACCTGCCGGGCAAATTCGTATTCCGGCGCATCAAACCAGGAGAGCCAGTCCACGCACTCCACGTTACGCCCGGCTCCCGCAGGGATGCTACAGCGGGAATGCCACAGGGGCCGCCTGGGAGATCCCGCCAATACGTTGCCACTAGGATCGAGGGATGTTCGTGCTGGTGCTGATCGCCGTTATTGCAGGCGCGCTGGCCCAGCGGATCGCGGGCCTGGGCTTTGGCCTGCTCGTTTCCCCGGTGCTCGTGGTGCTCCTGGGCCCCTTCGACGGCGTGATGATCATCAACCTGTGCGGCGCCACATCCTCGCTCCTGATCCTCTCCCGGGTGTGGAGGCATGTGGCCTGGAAGAAGTACTTCGGGTTGGCGCTCGCAGCACTGGCGGGGGTGTTGCCCGGCGCCTGGCTGGCAAGCAACGTGCCGGAAGCCCCGCTGGAAATCTGCATCGGCGTCCTGCTCATCATTGCCCTGCTCGCATCCCAGCGGCTGACCAGGAGTTCCTGGCGTGCCAGCGGACCGGTCCCCATGGCATCCCTGGGATTTTCCAGCGGCCTCATGAATGCCGCAGCGGGTGTTGGCGGCCCGGCCATCACGGCCTATGCCATTGCTACCCGCTGGGAGCAGAAAAGCTTCAGCGCCACCCTGCAGCCCTACTTCATCACCACCGGCTTCACATCGCTGCTCAGCAAGTACGTGCTGTCCGGCGGGCACGTCCCTGCCCTGGAGGGCTGGCAGTGGCTGGCGATCCTGGCGGCCATGGTGACCGGCATCGTGGCGGGCGACCTGCTCGCCGGCCGGGTCCGCCCCTTGTCAGCCCGCCGCATCGTCACGGTGATTGCCTACCTCGGCGCCGTGGCCACCCTGGCCAAGGGCCTAATTGAACTGGCTGCCGCCTGAGCGCTGCGCAGGATACCTCGTCCGGCGCTCGCGCCTGCTGGAATGAATCCGGCGGCGCACCCGCCCTCAACAAGCACCCGCCTGCGCCGGGCTGCACAAACATGTTTTGCTGGACCCATGACACGTGTTGCAGTGGTAGGTGCAGGGATCGTCGGGCTGTCCACAGCCCATGCCCTCCGACAGGCGGGTGTGGACGTCACCGTCTACGAGTCCGGGACCCCGGGTTCGGGGCAATCGGCCGGGGAATCGAGGATCTTCCGGCACGCGCACGACGACGTCCGGCTGGCCGCGTTCGTGGGTCACAGCCGCACCCTCTGGCGGGACTGGGAGGCTGACTTCGGCGTAGAGCTGGTCTCCGGTGCCGGTGCGGTGGCCATCGGGGACAGCGTGGAGGACAAGCTCCGCGTTCTCAGCGGCCTGCCGGAGATTCCGGTGAGGTTGCTGGCACCGGCAGAACTTGCGGCGGCGCTGCCGATCCTTGCGGACTTCCAGGGCAAGGCGATGTTCGATGCCCAGGGCGGGGCAATCCGCACCCGCGCCGCGTTCCGCGCCCTGGCCGGGACACTGGAGGACGCCCTCGTGGCCGACCACGTGCTGACTGTCCGGCCCGCCGGCCGCAGTGTGGAGGTCCGCACCGGGACACGGGTAGACCGGTTCGACCATGCGGTCCTGTGCGCCGGCCGCGGGACGGCAGCCCTGGCCCGGGGCGCGGGGCTGGACATACCCGTTGAACACGCCGCGCATGCCCGGGTGACGTTCCGTGTGCGGGATGGCGCGTCCGCTCCGCTGCCAACATTCCAGGACGGCAGCGGGGTCTTCGGGGAAACCGGCGTCTATGCTGCGCCCTCGGCCGACAACCGGCGTTACGCGGTGGGCCTGAGCGAAACAACAGACGTGCGCCAGGACGGGAGCCTCGCCGATCCGGCTGCCCTGGAATCCCTTTCGGCCCGTGCGGCGGCCTACGTAAGGACGGCACTGCCCGGCCTGGATCCCGAACCGGACGGCTACGTCCACTGCTGGGTGACGCGACTGCCGTGGGGCGATGACGGCGTGGGCATCTGGTCTGCCGGCAACGTCAGCGCGGTGGCCGGGCACAACCTCTTCAAACAGGCGCCGGCGCTGGGGGAGGCGCTGGCAGAAACAGCGCTGTCCGGCGTCGTCCCCGCTGTCCTGCGGCCGGAATCACAGCTCGGAAGGTCCTGAGCGGCCTGGCAGCACGGTGCGCGATACTTAAGCAATGCAGCCACGCAGAATCGTCCTCCTCGGATCCACCGGTTCCATCGGCACCCAGGCGATCGACGTCGTCGACGGCGCCCCGCACCTTTTCGAGGTAGTGGCCCTCAGCGCCGGGGGAGGGAACCTGGAGCTCCTCGCCGGCCAGGCGGTGCACACCGGCGCGTCGGTCATCGGCATCGCCGGCGGTGACCCCGGAAAGCTGGCGTCGCTCATTGCCGACGCTGCCGCGGCGGCGGGAAAGCCCGGCTACCGGCCGGAAATCATCGCCGGACCGGACGCCTCCACCCGGATCGCCGGCGTTGAAGCGGACGTGGTGCTCAATGGAATCACCGGATCGATCGGCCTAGCACCCACGCTGGCGGCCTTGCATTCCGGGGCCACGCTTGCCCTGGCCAACAAGGAATCCCTCATCGTGGGCGGATCGCTGGTGAAGGCGGCAGCCCGGGAGGGCCAGATCGTCCCCGTTGACTCCGAGCACTCAGCGATCTCGCAGTGCCTGCGCTCGGGCTCGGCCGCGGAAGTGGAAAAACTGATCCTCACAGCATCCGGCGGTCCCTTCCGCGGCAGGAGCAGGGACGAACTGCATGGGGTGACCCCCCAGGAAGCCTTGGCCCATCCCACCTGGGACATGGGCCTCATGGTCACCACCAACTCGGCCACACTGGTGAACAAGGGCCTGGAAGTCATTGAGGCGCACCTGCTCTTCGATGTGCCGCTGGACCGGATCGAGGTGGTGGTCCACCCCCAGTCCGTGGTGCACTCCATGGTGCAGTTCATTGACGGGTCGATCATCGCCCAGGCGTCCCCGCCGGACATGCGCCTTCCCATTGCACTGGGACTGGGCTGGCCGGACCGGGTGCCGGGAGCGGCGGCCGCCTGCGACTGGACGCGCGCGGCCACCTGGACGTTCGAGCCGCTGGACACGGAAGCCTTTCCCGCCGTCGGACTCGCCAAGCACGCAGCGAGGCAGGGCAGCACGTTCCCCGCCGTGTTCAACGCCGCGAATGAGGAAGCCGTGACAGCCTTCCACGCCGGGCGCATCAGGTTCACGGACATCGTGGACACAATCGATGCCGTCCTCAGCGAACACCCAGGGTCCTCCGGGCTGACAGTGGAGTCAGTGCTGGATGCTGAAAGCTGGGCACGTGCCCGCGCCAATGAACGTTTAGCAGTCAGAAGTCTCTAGGAAGCAGCAGCACGTCAATGACCCCCGTCCTCCTTTTTGTCCTCGGCGTCGTCTTTGTGGCGATCGGCATTGCCGTGTCCATCGCGCTGCACGAAGTAGGGCACCTGGTGCCCGCCAAGCTGTTCAAGGTGCGCGTCACCAAATACATGATCGGCTTCGGCCCCACCCTGTGGTCCAGGCGGAAGGGCGAAACCGAATACGGGGTGAAGGCCATTCCGCTGGGCGGCTTCGTCTCCATGATCGGCATGTACCCGCCCAACAAGGACGACGGCTCCGTCCGTCCGTCCAGCACCGGCATGTTCCAGACCCTGGCTACCGAAGCCCGGTCCATGGCCCACGAGGAAGTGGGGCCGGGTGACGAAAAGCGGGTGTTCTACCGGCTTCCGGTCTGGAAGAAGGTCATTGTGATGCTGGGCGGCCCGGCCATGAACATGGTCCTTGGCGTCCTCCTCACCGCGGTGCTGCTCATGGGCTTTGGTATGGCCACGGCCACCACCACCATCTCCGAGGTTTCCAAGTGCCAGGTGGCGGCAGGGGAGACCGTCGATCCGGATTCGGCGAACTGCCAGCCCACCCCTGCCGCAGCGGCCGGCCTCAAACCGAACGATAGGATCACCTCCTTCGACGGCAAGGCCGTAACGGGCTGGGACCAGTTGACGGAATGGATCCGGGCCTCCGCAGGGCGCGAAGTGGGCATTACCGTTGAGCGGGACGGCGCCCTGGTGTCCACCACGGTGACCCCGGTGCTGTCGGCCCGGCCCGTCATCGGGGCGGACGGCCGGCAGGAAACGGACGACGCCGGCACCCTCCGCTACCAGGACGTCGGCTTCCTGGGCATCGGCTCCCAGACAGAACTCGTGGCCCAGCCGGCGTCGTCCGTCCTGCCCATGGCGGGGGAAAACATCCGCCAGGTGGCAGGGGTGGTGTTCAACCTTCCCGCCCGCGTGGTGGGCGTGGCGAAGGCTGCCTTCAGCGAGGAACCCCGCGACCCCAACGGCCCCATCAGCGTGGTGGGCGTGGGACGGGTTGCCGGCGAAGTAGCTGCCATGGAAGAAATCCCGGTACAGTCCCGGCTGGCCGCACTGATCGGGCTGCTTGCGGGCCTGAACTTCGCGCTCGCGGTCTTCAACCTGATACCGCTGCTGCCCTTAGACGGCGGGCATGTTGCCGGAGCCCTCTACGAGGGGGCGCGGCGGCAGGTGGCCAGGCTGTTCGGCAAACCGGACCCTGGTGCCTTCGACATCGCCAAGCTGCTGCCGGTGACCTATGTGGTGGCCGCGTTGCTGATGGGCATGAGCGCGCTCCTTATCTACGCCGACATCGTGAAGCCGGTGAATCTCTTCGGCTGACACTTGCCGCTCCATCCGGACGGGTGCCGTGCAGCCACTGAGGAAGGGCGGACACATGAATCCGCAGGACACCGGCCGGTGGGTCCGAGTGGGTCTCTGGACGCTGCCTGCGTCCTGGCTCCTCACCGCCTGGTCTTCCCTTGAGCCCCAGCCGGACCAGGCGGCGGATCCCGGCGCCTGGGCAAGGTTTGTCAGTACGGACTCCTACGAGGTCAGCCACCTCATCGGCAGTACGGGAGGCACCATCCTGGCTGTCTTCGGCCTCTTTGCGCTGGGCTGTTACCTGGCCGGCAGCCGGTCGGGACGCCTGGCGCTGGGAGCAGCGGTCACCGCGGCCGCGGGCACTGCCTTGCTGTTGGTGCCTGCAGTCATTTCCACGTTCGTAACTCCCGCCGTGGGCAGGGCCTACCTGGCGGGAAACCAGGACATCATGCAGCTCGAATTCCCCGGATCGATGACGGCAGCGTTTATGGCCGGGCTCCTGCTTGCTTTTGTTGGGACTGTCCTGCTGGGTGTCGCCGTTTGGCAGTCACACGTACTTCCGCGGTGGGCAGGGGCACTGTGGGTGGCCGGTGCCGTGGTGTTCTATGCCCTCGGAGTCGTCCTGGGGCAGGCCACCACCGGAAGCAGCCTACCAACCCAAAGCGCGGGAGCCGCGCTGCTCGCAGTTGCCGGCGGATGGATTGCCTGGCGTGGTTCCCCCCAAGGGCACCCCAGGGGATCCCCTGCAGGGTGATTGCACGAAATCAGCCTATTCCGGCTGATATCAATTAATCAGCCGAATATGTTTGATTAATGAACATCAGCTGCGTACGGTTAGGGCATGTACGTCCTCACGATCGACCAGCAGGGCAGCACGACGGATGTGGACCGGGTCCCGGACCTGATCGCGGCGCTCCGCAACCTCACGCCCGTGCCCTTTGAACGATCAGTAGGGGACGAGCTCCAGGGAGTGGTGGAGGACGCCGCCGATGTGGTGGACGTGGCCCTGCACGCGCTCCGCGGCGGGCACTGGTACGTCGGGATAGGAATCGGGGTGGTCGGCCTGGCGCCCGGTGCCAGCCCCCGGGAGGGCTCCGGAAGCGGGTTCGTGGCGGCCCGCAAAGCCGTGGAACTTGCCAAGGGCGCCGCCGGACAGGTGCCGTTGTCAGTGGTGTCCGGCAGTATGGTCCGCGGTAAGGATCTTCAACCCCATGCCCAGGAGGATGCCGTGGCCAGCGCAAATGCCCAGGCGGTGCTTCGCCTGATCGGACGCCTGGTGCAGCAGCGCACCGAGGCCCAGTGGCGGGTGGTGGACCGGCTGCGGGCCATCCAGGGCGAGGTCAGGCATGGCAGCCAGAAACAGGTGGCCCGTGAGCTGGGAATAACCGAACAGTCGGTGAGCCGCACCGTCCTCAGGTCCGCATGGCAGGAAGAATGGGCGGCGAGGCCGGCAGCGGCCATGCTGCTGGACCATGCCCATTCCCTGGCGGCCCGCACTCCAACGGAAGGAAACCGGTGAACGCACTCTGGATCGCGGTTGCGCTGCTCGTCGCCGGATTCGCCGGCTGGCCCGTGACGGCCCTGGTATTCCGGCTGGCCAGGACAATCGATGACCGGGCGGACGCGGCCAAGGCTGCGGAGGAAGCCAAGCGGGCCGCTGAAGATCCGTCCGCGGATGTGACTGTTGACCCGCCCTCCGCTGGCGGCTCCCAGGGCGTCGACGGCGAGCTGACCGCAGCAGCCGACGCGCCGCCGTCGGGCCCTCCCGGTTCCGGACCGGCCGCTCCCACGCAGCGGATCCTTCGGGGCGGTGCCATCATCGGGATCCTCGAGCGGCTGGGAGTGTGCCTTGCCATCCTGACCGGCCAGCCGGTTGCCATTGCCTACATTGTGGCGATCAAGGGCCTGGGCAGGTTCGCGGAGCTTAAGGAAACCCCGGTGGCGGCCGAAAGGTTCATTATCGGAACGCTTACGTCCATGCTCTGGGCTGCCGGAACAGCCGCAGCCATCAAGGTCATCTTCCTGGCCTGAGCGCGTCCAGGTCCGGGCCCCCTGCCCTGGCGGCCGGGCGCGTCCACGCTCCGGATGGGTGCGAAGGCGGGCAGGGCGATAGGGTAGCGGTATGACTGTTTTTGCCGTTGAGTACGTTTATGCCGCAGAGTCCACAGAAGACCGCAACGCCGCCCGGCCCGCGCACCGCGAATGGACTGCCGGCCTGGCGCAGGACGGCGCCATCCTGGCCAGCGGCCCGTATGGCGACGGGGCCGGTGCGCTGCTGATTTTCAAGGCTGACAACGAGGCCGCCCTCAATTCGATCCTCAAGCAGGACCCGTTCGCAGCCGCCGGGGTGATCGCCGGAACCCGGATCACCGAATGGTCGCCCATCACCGGCGTGCTTGCCGGCCTCGCCGCCTAAGCCTCCTCCCGCTTTCAATCTCTAGGAGTCCTCGTGACCTCGGTCAGCCTGGGAATGCCCTCAGCACCGCCACCCGTCCTTGCCCCCCGCCGCAAGACCCGGCAGATCAAAGTCGGTTCCGTGGGTGTTGGATCGGACTCGCCCATCAGCGTGCAGTCCATGACCACCACGCCCACCACGGACATCAACGCCACGCTGCAGCAGATCGCCGAACTGACGGCGTCCGGCTGCGACATTGTGCGCGTGGCCTGCCCGTCCGCCGATGACGCCGAGGCGCTGCCGATCATCGCGCGGAAGTCGCAGATCCCGGTCATTGCGGACATCCACTTCCAGCCCAAATACGTCTTCGCGGCGATCGAGGCCGGCTGCGCAGCGGTACGCGTGAACCCCGGCAATATCCGCAAGTTTGATGACCAGGTCAAGGAGATCGCCGCTGCGGCGCGCGATCACGGCACGTCCATCCGCATCGGCGTCAACGCCGGATCCCTGGAGCCGGGCATCCTCAAGAAGTACGGCAAGGCAACCCCTGAAGCACTGGTGGAATCCGCCGTCTGGGAGGCGTCCCTCTTCGAGGAGCATGGTTTCCACGACTTCAAGATCTCGGTTAAGCACAATGACCCCGTCATCATGGTGGCGGCCTACGAGATGCTGGCGGAGAAAGGCGACTGGCCCCTGCACCTCGGCGTCACCGAGGCCGGCCCGGCGTTCCAGGGAACCATCAAGTCGGCCACGGCCTTCGGCGCGCTCCTGTCCAGGGGCATCGGCGACACCATCCGGGTTTCCCTTTCGGCCCCGCCGGTGGAGGAAATCAAGGTTGGAAACCAGATCCTGCAGTCCCTCAACCTGCGTCCCCGCAAGCTCGAAATCGTCTCCTGCCCCTCCTGCGGCCGCGCCCAGGTGGATGTGTACACCCTCGCCGAGCAGGTCACTGCCGGGCTGGAAGGAATGGAGATCCCGCTGCGCGTCGCGGTCATGGGCTGCGTGGTGAACGGACCCGGTGAGGCCCGCGAAGCCGATCTTGGTGTTGCCTCAGGCAACGGCAAGGGCCAGATCTTTGTGAAGGGCGAAGTCATCAAGACTGTCCCCGAGAGCCAGATTGTTGAGACACTGATCGAAGAGGCCATGCGTATCGCGGAAGAGATGGGGGAGGCCGATGGCGAAGATGCTGTCAAGGGTAGCCCCGTGGTTAGCGTCTCGTAAGGACGTCCCCGACCCGCCGGGGATTTCCGTCCGCACCCTTGACGGGGACGACACCGCTGCCCTTGTGCTCCTGGCGCAGCGTGATCCGGTCTCTAACGCGTTTATCCTCGCGCATCTGCGCGCCACCGGCACCGCGGCTCCCACCAGCGGCGGTGCCGGCGTCCTGGGAGTGTTCGACGACGGCGTCCTGGCAGGTGCCTGCTGGGCCGGCGCCAACCTGGTGCCCATCCAGCTGGAGCCTACCCTGGCCGGAGTGGTGGCCGCGGCCGCCAACAGGTCCGGCCGCCGCTATGCCTCCGCCTTTGGGCCGGCCGCCGCCGTGCTGGCCCTGCATGCCGAGCTGGTTGACCTGGGGCACCGGGCCCACGAGGTGCGCCCGGACCAGCCTTTGATGACCATCAGTGAAGGGCCCTCCGTGGAGCCGAACCCGGGGCTGGCGTTGGGAAACCTCGCGGACTTCGACCGCATCCTGCCGGCCTGCGCCGCCATGTTCGAAGAGGAAGTGGGGTACTCGCCCTTCTTGGGCGGCAGGGAGTTCTACAGCCGCCGCGTGGAGGGCCTCATCCGGCAGGGCCACTCCCTGGTGCACTTGAACGAGGCCCGCGAAGTGGTGTTCAAGGCTGAACTGGGTGCCGTCACCTCCGATGTCACGCAGATCCAGGGTGTCTGGATGAACCCGCTGTACCGCGGCCAGGGCCTGAGCGCCGGGTACATGGCTTCCGTGGTGGAGCAGGCGCGGAAGGTCGCGCCCGTCACCAGCCTCTACGTCAACGGTTTCAATACCCGTGCGCGCGCCACCTACGAGCGGGTGGGCTTCAGCCAGGTTGGGACGTTCGCGACGGTGCTCTTCTAGGACACTTTCCGGGCGCCGGAAAGGCCCCAACCTGGATCCTGGTGTCGGGAATGTGGGAAGCACTTGTCATCGTGCGCTGGATCACATAGGTTCGATCTAGCTGCGCTGGAGTGGCGTGGGCGGTCTCACCAGTCCTCACCAGTACTTGGGCGATAACGGCGTCGAGCCACGCCCGGATGCGATGACCAGCCTCTTGGGGGGCCAGGGGCTTTGCATGTCCGGGCGTGGCTCAACTGCGTTCCGGGCTCCCGCAAGCCGGTAGATTAGTACCCAGACGAAACGCCCGGCTTGCTGTTGCCCCAGCACCTCCCCAGAAACGGATACCCACCCGTGGTTACAAGACTGTCCCAGCTGTTCCTCCGCACCCTGCGTGAAGATCCCGTCGACGCCGAGGTGGCCAGCCACCGGCTCCTGGTCCGCGCAGGCTACATCCGCCGCGCGGCCCCGGGCATCTACACCTGGCTGCCGCTGGGATTGAGCGTCCTGCGCAAAGTGGAAGCCATCATCCGTGAGGAGATGGCCAACATCGGGGCGCAGGAAGTCCACTTCCCGGCCCTCCTGCCCCGCGAACCGTATGAGGCCACCAACCGCTGGACCGAATACGGAGAGGGCCTGTTCCGGCTCCAGGACCGCAAGGGCGCCGACTACCTGCTGGCGCCCACCCACGAGGAGATGTTCACGCTGCTGGTCAAGGACCTGTATTCGTCCTACAAGGACCTGCCGCTGAGCCTCTACCAGATCCAGAACAAGTACCGCGATGAGGCACGTCCCCGCGCCGGCCTCCTGCGCGGACGCGAGTTCATCATGAAGGACTCCTACTCCTTCGACGTTGACGACGCCGGCCTGGACGCCAGCTACGCCGCCCACCGCGGCGCCTACCTGCGCATCTTCGAGCGCCTTGGCCTGGAGGTCATTCCGGTCACCGCGACCGCCGGTGCCATGGGCGGGTCCAAGAGCGAGGAATTCCTGCACCCCACGGACATCGGGGAGGACACGTTCGTGCGCTCCGCCGGCGGCTACGCGGCGAACGTTGAGGCCGTCACCACGGTTGTCCCGGCGGACATCGACTTCAGCGCGGCTCCCGCCGCCGAGGTCCGAGACACCCCGGACACCCCCACCATCGACACGCTCGTGGCTGCCTCCAACCAGATCGCGCCCCGCAGCGAGGCCGACGGCGGCGCCTGGACTGCCGCCGACACCCTGAAGAATGTGGTGCTCGCCGTCACCCTGCCCACCGGGGAGCGCCAGCTGGTGGTCATCGGCGTTCCTGGCGACCGCGGCGTGGACCTTAAGCGCGTTGAGGCGAACATCGGCTCGTTCCTGCCCATGGGCGGCGAGATCGGCCTGGAAGCGGCCAATGACGACGACCTCAAGAAGCAGCCGCTCATCGTCAAGGGCTACCTGGGCCCCGGCCTGTCCCTGGACGAGCCCCTGCTGGGCGCCGAAAGCCCAACGAAGCTCCTGTACCTGGTGGACCCCCGCGTGGTCCGCGGCACTTCCTGGATCACCGGCGCCAACCAGGCCGGCAAGCACGTGTACGGCCTGGTGGCCGGACGCGACTTCACCTGGGACGGCGTCATCGAATGCACCGAAGTCCGTGAAGGCGACCCCGCCCCGGACGGTTCCGGCCCGCTGGAGACCGCCCGCGGTATCGAGATGGGGCACATCTTCCAGCTTGGCCGCAAGTACGCAGAGGCCCTGGAACTGAAGGTCCTGGACCAGAACGGCAAGCAGGTCACCGTCACCATGGGCTCCTACGGCGTGGGCGTCACCCGCGCCGTGGCAGCACTGGCCGAGTCGAACCACGACGCCCGGGGGCTTGTCTGGCCGCGCGCTGTCGCCCCTGCAGACGTCCATGTCGTGGCGGTTGGCAAGGGCGAGGAGATCTTCGCAACCGCCGAGCGCCTGGCAGCCGAACTTGAGGCAGCGGGGCTCGACGTCCTCCTCGATGACCGGCCCAAGGTTTCTCCCGGGGTCAAGTTCGGGGACGCGGAACTGGTGGGCGTTCCCACCATCCTTGCCGTTGGCCGCGGCCTGGTGGACGGGGTTGTGGAGATCAAGGACCGCCGCAGCGGCGAGGCCGAGAACGTGGCGGTGGACAAGGCTGTTGACTATGTAGTCAACGCTGTCCGCACCCACTGACGCAACAGTGGAGTTTGGACTCGAATCCCTCGGGCTCACAACGCTCCTCTTGATCGTCCTGGCCGGTTTTGCCGCCGGATGGGTTGACGCAGTGGTGGGCGGGGGCGGGCTGATCCAGCTCCCGGCCCTGCTGCTGGTCCCGGGGATCACGCCCGTGCAGGCGCTGGCCACGAATAAGATGGGGTCCATTTTCGGCACCGCCACCAGCGCCGCCACGTACTACCGCCGGGTGGGGCCCGATCTCAGGACGGCCCTGCCCATGGCCGTGATCGCCCTGGCGGGCAGCTTTGGCGGCGCCGTCCTGGCGGCAAACCTGCCCGCCAGCGTCTTCAAACCCATCATCGTCACGGCGCTGGTCGCCGTCGCGCTTTTCACAGCCCTGAAGCCGGGCGTCGGCGGCATCACCGCACTGCGCCACGCCGGCCACAAGCACTATGTGGTGGCCTGCCTGATCGGAGCCATCATCGGGTTTTACGACGGCCTCATTGGGCCGGGAACGGGCTCGTTCCTGGTCATTGCGCTGGTCTCCGCCATGGGTTATGCCTTCCTCGAGGCAAGTGCCAAAGCCAAGATCGTCAACATGGCCACCAACGCGGGGGCGCTGTTGTTCTTCCTGCCCCACGGGTCCATCCTGTGGGGCGTGGGCCTGCTGCTGGGGGCGGCGAACATGGCCGGCGGCTACCTGGGAGCCAGGACGGCCGTGAAGCAGGGCAGCCGGTTCGTCCGGGTGGTCTTCCTGCTGGTGGTGTCGGCACTGATCATCAAGCTCGGCTACGACGTCTGGCAGGAAAACTTCGCCTGACACTGCCCGCCACCAGGGCCTCGTGGGCGCTGGCGCTGAGGCGTAGCATGCAGGTATGTCACACGGCGACGACGAGTACGCCCCGGCCCTGACAGCAGCGGTCCGGCACTCCACAGCCTGGCTTGGCAGCCTTCCGGACCGGCGGGTGGGACCGGTGGCGGCAGCCCACGATCTTGCAGAGGCTTTTGGCGGGCCGCTGCCCCGGGGTGGAATGCCGGCCGAGGAGGTAGTTGACCTCCTGGCCGCAACGGCGGAACCAGGGCTCATGGCCATGCCCTCCGGCCGGTTCTTCGGCTGGGTGATCGGCGGGAGCCTGCCCGCCGCCCTGGCCTCAGACTGGCTGGTGAGCGCCTGGGACCAGAACGCCGGGCTGCGGTATGCCACCCCCGCCATGGCGGCCATCGAGGAGGCCGCGGGCAGTTGGCTCCTCGAGCTTCTAAGTCTCCCGGCGGCCTCCGACGTCGGCTTCGTCACCGGCGCCACCATGGCCAACTTCACCGGGATGGCCGCTGCCCGGTGGCGGCTTCTCAGCGACGCAGGCTGGGACCTGGACCGTGACGGGCTGTTTGGCGCTCCCCGGATCCGCTGCTTTGTGGGAAGGGAAAGGCACGACACCGTGGATCTTGGCCTGCGCTACCTGGGCCTGGGCAAGCCCACGGTGGTGGACGCCGACAGCCAGGGACGGTTGATCCCCGAAGCCCTGGACGCGGCACTCGCCCAAGGTTCGGGCCCGGCGCTGGTCTGCCTGCAGGCAGGGAACCTCCATTCCGGCGCTTTTGATCCTTTCCCCGAAGCCATCCGCGTTGCCCGCAAGCATGGCGCGTGGGTGCATGTCGACGGCGCTTTCGGCCTCTGGGCAGCCGCAGTGCCCGAACTGCGCGGCCTCACCCGGGGGTACGAGGAAGCCGACTCGTGGGGCACCGATGCCCACAAGACGCTCAACGTTCCCTACGACTGCGGCATAGCCATAGTCCGGGACGCTTCAGCCCTCCGCTCCGCCATGGGCCTGCACACCAGTTACCTGGTGCACGACGCCGAAGGTCCCGGCGATCCGTTCGAGAAAGTCCCCGAACTGTCGCGGCGCGCACGCGGCGTGCCGGTATGGGCAGCGCTGAAGAGCCTCGGCAGCGACGGCGTGGCAGCGCAGGTGCGGGGGATGGCTGCGGCTGCCGCGGACATTGCAGCAGGCCTCGGTGGGGTGGACGGCGTGGAGGTGCTGAACGACGTCGGCTACACCCAGGTGTGCCTGGCATTCGGCGGCGACGAGACCACCCGCGCCGTGACCGCGCGGATCATCGCGGACGGCAGGGTGTGGATGTCCGGCTCCCGCTGGCGGGACCGGGACATCCTGCGCGTCTCGGTCAGCAACTGGCATACCGGGGAGGATGAAGTCCGCACCGCGGTGGATGCCGTCAAAGCCGCTCTCTCCGCCGTGCGCCCCGGCTGACCGCTGCGTGTTCCCTGCCACCCAGCGTGCAGCGGAGAGCGTGCCCATCCAGGCGTCAGGCCACGGACGCCTGGCCGGGCTCCGGCAACGCATGGGCCGGCGGCAGTCCCTCAAGGGTGCGGCCGGCAAGGGTGCTGGCAACCCAGAGTGACCGCGCCAGATCGCCGCGGTGGCCCGGCATTCCGGCGTACCACAGCGCGTTAGCCACTTCCCGGGCCAAGCCCCACTCCCGTGCGGCGTCGGGGTCAAGCCCGGCAGCGGAGCTGAAGTCCGTGCAGCGCTGCCGCAGGCCGGCTCCAGGATGGTTCAGCGGGAGGTCCTGCAGCCTGTTCCACAACAGCGGCGCCACCGCGAACTCGGCCTCACCGATCATGGGCTGCGGATCGATGGCGGCGAACGCGTCCGCCGCCGGTTTCCCCGCTTTTGCCGCAGCATCCGGCCTGGCCAGGATGTTGAGGTAGTGCAGGTCGGTGTGGACCAGGACGTCCCGGCCCGCGCGGCGCCCCACCGCGCCGCGGGTCTGGCACACCTCAAGCGCCGCTTCCAGCAGCCACCGTGGAAAGGGGCGGCCAAGCTGTTCCCAGTCCGCGGGAAGATCGTCGCTCCACTGCTCGGCGCGGGCAGCGATGTGCTCGAATTCCCCCCACTGCGGCCGGCCGTCGGGAACAAGGCTCAACTGCCGGACAAGGCCGCCCCAGACTGCTACGGCATCAGCCAGGGGGACGGTAGCCAGGGAGTGCCCGGCGTCGAGCCTTTCGAGGAGCATGGAACACGTGCCGGCGTCGGCTCCCAGCAGTTCGACGGCACCGTGCCCGCCCCACAAGGCCAACGCATGGCGCTCAACGCGCGCTTCGTCGTGCGGGAAGGCGATCTTGAGGGCCGCCGGCCGGCCGTCCTTCCGGGTCACGGGCACCACTACCGCTCCGTGGCCGTTCCACGGGAGGGAGCCAGGGGCGAGTTCCGGTGCGAGCTGCCACCGCTCCAGCAGGCCGGAGATGATGCCGGGCAGGGAGGCGAGCCACTCCCGTCCTGCTGTGGTGCGTGAGTAGCGCCCGGAAAGGTCCGGCGGGATTGGTACTGCCGTTGGCTGGCTCATCGGTTCCAGCCTAGGTGCATCGGGGCCCTGGCGTTTGGCTTCCGGCCAGCCAGGTGCCGCAGGCAGGCCTACACCACGCCTGTCGCGCCGAGCAGGGTGCCGATGCTGAAGGTGGCAGCGAGCGCCAGGGCACCGCCCACCACCACCCGGACCGCTGCCCGGGTTTTCGACCCACCGCCGATCCAGGCGCCCAGCGTTCCCGTCAGTGCCAGCGCCACCAGGACTGCGGCGAAGGTCAGGGTAACCCGGATCCCGGGCGGAGGGAGAAGGATCGCCAGCATCGGGAGTACGGCGCCGATGACAAAAGCCACGGCGGAGGCGAAGGCCGCGTGCCAGGGGCTCACGATATCCGTCTCGTCGATGTTCAGTTCCGCGGAGAGGTGCGCCGCCAGCGGATCGTGGGCGGTCAGTTCCTCAGCAACCTTCCCTGCCGTTTCCGGGCTCAGGCCCTTGGCTTCGTAGATGGCGGCGAGTTCGGCGAGTTCCTCTTCCGGCTCCTCGGCCAGCTCCCGGCGTTCCTTCTCGATCAGGGCCCGCTGGCTGTCGCTTTGGCTGCTCACGGAGACGTACTCGCCGAGTGCCATCGATACAGCTCCGCCCACCAGCCCGGCAGCGCCGGCGGCGAGGATGGGACCCGTTTCCGAGGTAGCCCCAGCCACGCCCACCACGATCGCCGCGACGGAGACGATGCCATCGTTAGCGCCCAGGACGCCGGCCCGGAGCCAGTTCAGCCGCTGGGCAATGTCCGTGCCGTGCGGTTCGGTCTCCAGATGGCGGCGCAACCCCGGGTTCGGAGCGTCCGTTCTTGCTGGCTGGGACTGGTCGTGTGCATCCATGCCTTCAGCAAACCATCATGGGCCCCTCCAGGCCAGCCTGCCCGGCGATCAGGACGGCTGAGCCAGTCTCGGAAGGCGGTACCGGCAGGCGGGAGTCACGGCCGGGCAGGAGCCATGGTCCGGCAGGCCGTGGCCGCTGCCGCGGGAGTCACCGTCGGGCGGGAGTCACGGTCGGGCGGGAGCCAGGGTCGGGCGGGAGTCACGGTCGGGCGGGAGTCACCGTCGCACGGGCCGGGGTTTCGGCGGGCGCGGACACGGGACTGGCCGGAAGCTCCGGGAGCTGGTCCTGGTCAAGCAGGACACCGGGAACCGGCCCCAGAGCGCCGTCCCAGTGTGCAGCGCGGCGTGCGGCGGACTGCAGGGCAGCGATCGCCCAGGCGCGCAGCCCGCCGTCGGCCCGCGCAATGATGTCACCATAGGCAGGCAGGGATGCCAGTTCCAGGCTGGCCAGTCCGTTGCCAGGCGCCGCGAGGAAGTCCGGCCCCAGCACGAAGCCGGGCTGCTGCGGCTGCGGGGCACTGCAGACGGCACGGGCGTACGCCGCGGCCTCGGCCGCGAGTTCCCGGTGTTGCCCGAGGAAGGCCTCCGCCGCCGGGGAATCGCCGGGTCCCAGCCGGGGGAGTGCCGCTTCGTAGGCGTAGGTGCCCTGCTGCCCGGCGGCCACAGCCGCGGACAGTGCGAGGCCCAGGCCGGCTGGGGTGTCCGCGGCAGCTTGTCCCTGTCCTGCAGCGCCGTGTCCTGCGGTGTCTTGCCCCGCGACGTCTTGTCCTGCAGCGACCTGCCCTGCGGTGTTTTGCCCTGCGGTGGCCTGTCCTGCCGCAACACCGGGTTCCGCTGTGGCGCCGGGGCCTGTAGTACCGGGCGCCGGAAAAGGGGACGGACAGGCGGACGCCGTCCTATCGGGTGCAGGCGCTGACGGGCTGGCGGCAGGCGGCGCTGCTGCGCCGGCGTGGGGAAGCGTTTCCGGGGCGATTCCTGCTGCGGCGGCGAGGTTCTCCGCCGCCAGTAGTTGGGCGGTGCCGGCGCCGGCCAGCAGGCGCGCCATCCCGCCGTCGGCCTCTGCCGCATCGGTGAGGCGTTGCACACCACTGGCCGACAACGCTGAAGCCAGCCCCGCGGGGGTGGACTCCTGCGTCGCCCAGGGCTCCGCCGGCGGCCCGGACGGCAGGGGAGTGGCGGACGCTGATGCATCATCCGGCGGATAGGAATCCGCCGGTGAAAGGAGGGCGCGGGCCTGCAGGGTCAGCAAGGTCACAGTCCAGCCCGCGGCGGCGGGAGTCCCGTCGCCCGCAGCGGATAGACGCCCGGCCGCGGCGCGCAGGGCCAAGGCATCCTGCAGCGCAGCCACCCTGGCCTGCTCGGAGAACGGGGGATCCTCGGGTTCCGGCGGATCAGCGGGAACAAGCGAGAATCCGAGGCTGAGCACAATCAGGGCTGTGAAGGAAATAACGGCGTACCGGAAATAGCGCAGCTTTGGGCGGTTTTCCGGATCGTCTTCTTTCACAACAGACCATGGTGTCACGCCGTCGGGGGAATCTCCGCCCCACCGGACCGGTAAAATAGCTACGCTAGTACACACAACATCATCTATAAGGGAGGCGGCGCGGCATCGTGAGCAACGCAGAAGCCACGGCTTCATCAGACCAAACCGGAACGGGTAAGGCTGAAGCCGCCCCCGCACACAACCCGGAAGCTGACCGGCTCCGCGCACTCCTTGAACCTGCGGTGCAGGCGAACCGCCTCTACCTGGAGGACGTGGCCATCGTGGCCGGTTCCCACCGCGTGGTCCACGTCGTGGTGGACCTTCCCCAGGAGGAAACCGGCGGCGTCAGCCTCGACGTCATCGCCGACATCTCCAAGATCCTCTCCGACGTCCTGGACAATGATCCCGCGGACGACGGGCGGCCCTACGACCTCGAGGTGTCCTCTCCCGGCGTCGGGCGCCCCCTGACGGAGCCGCGGCACTGGCACCGCGCCAAGGGCCGCATGGCCAGGATCAACGTTATCCAGGGCGAGAACGTCATGGGCCGGATCACATCGGTGGACGGTGGCGGCGTAACCATCATCCCCGAGATCGCCGTAAAAAAGGGCATGAAGCCCAAGCAGGGCGACCCCATAAAACTTCCTTTCGACAGGATCCGCAACGGAAAAGTCGAGATCGAATTCAGCCACCTGAACGGGGATGGTCTGGAACCTGAACACAATGGACCTTCTGAGGAGGCCTGATGGATATTGACATGAGCGCACTGAGACTTCTGGAGCGTGAGCGTGAAATCCCGCTGGACCTCCTGATCCCCACCATTGAGCAGGCGCTCCTGGTGGCGTATCACAAGTCTCCCGGCGCCTTCGAAAAGGCCCGTGCCGAGCTGGACCGCAAGAGCGGCCACGTGACCATCTGGGCTGTGGAGATTGATGACGACGGCGCCCCCGTCGGCGAGTTCGAGCACACCCCTGAAGGCTTCGGCCGGATCGCCGCCAGCACCGCACGCCAGATCATCCTGCAGCGCCTGCGCGACGTTGAAGACGACAACGTCCTGGGCGAGTTCAAGGGCCGTGAAGGCGAGCTGGTGTCCGGCACCATCCAGCAGGGCAATAATCCGCACATGATCCAGGTCAATTTGGGTTCCGTGGAGGCGCTGCTGCCGCCGCCCGAGCAGGTTCCCGGGGAAAAATACATCCACGGCAACCGGCTGCGCGCTTTGGTAATCGACGTCCACCGCGGTTCGAAGGGCCCGTCCGTCACGCTGTCCCGGTCCCATCCGGGCCTCGTTCGGAAGCTTTTCGAACTGGAAGTGCCCGAGATTGCCGACCGCTCCGTCGAGATCGTTGCCCTGGCCCGTGAAGCCGGCCACCGCACCAAGATCGCAGTCAAGGCAAACGTTCCCGGCATCAACGCCAAGGGCGCCTGCATTGGCGAAATGGGGTCCCGCGTCCGCGCCGTGATGACCGAACTCAATGACGAAAAGATCGACATCGTCGACTTCAGCGAGAATCCGGCCACCTTCATCGCCAGCGCCCTCTCGCCGTCGCGCGTGAATTCGGTCACAATCACCGATGAAGCCACCCGGTCAGCGCGCGTTGTAGTCCCGGACTACCAGCTGTCCCTGGCCATCGGCAAAGAGGGCCAGAACGCCCGGCTGGCGGCCAAGCTCACCGGCTGGCGGATCGACATCGTGTCCGACGCCGCGGCTGCCCGCGACAACTGAACAGTTTCTGATGACCTCCCGGCCTCGAATCGCCCGCGCAGTTTCGGGCAGGAAGGTCGGGAGGGGCTAGAATAGTAAAGACCGCGCCTAACGGCCGGCAGCCGTGCGCCCTGGGCGCGCCCCATTTCGTTCACGCGGAGGAGGGCCGTCCGCGGCCAGCAGATATGAACGTCAGGAAGATGACCGTGCCAGTAGCAAGCGGGAATCAGCCGGAGCGTACCTGCATCGGGTGCCGGCAGAAGGGCAAGCGGAATGAGTTACTCCGGCTCGTCGCCGAAGGCAGCGGATCAAACGCTGTCCTGGTGGATGAACGACGCCGGATGGCTGGCCGGGGTGCATGGCTGCACCCCAGCGAATCGTGCCTGGCTCTGGCGTTAAAGCGGCGAGCATTCGGACGCGCCCTGCGGGGAGCGGCCGGTACCGCCGCCGTGGAACGCCGGATCACATCAGGCGCGAGCGTTGCACGCGTTCCGGCAACTGCAACACCAACCGTCCAACCTGAAAGCGGGTCAGAAAACTGATGGAAACCCGATGAGTTCCCAGCGATGAGTGCGCAACGATGACAACTTTGTTGCGCTCTGCAATGGGCCCTTCTGCAGCATTTGCGGCTTGGGCCCGCAGTAAGAAGTAGACGGTTCGTGCCTGGCTCGGTGCGGACCGAGACAGGAGAAATGTGGCCAAGGTCCGCGTACATGAGCTCGCCAAAGAGCTCGGTATTACTTCCAAAGATGCAGTGACAAAACTGCAGGAACTGGGCGAATTCGTTCGCTCTGCCTCTTCAACCATTGAGGCCCCCGTTGTGCGCAAGCTGCGCAACGCCTTCCCCGACGCCGCCCCCAAGGCTGCAGCACCGGCAGCAGCGCCCAAGGCGCCCGCCCCGGCGGCAGAGGCGCGTCCCTCAACACCCGCACCCGGTCCGGCAGCACCGAAAGCCCCGGCCCCCAAGGCTGAGGCCCCCGCGCCTGCGGCTCCGGCAGCACCGGCACAGGCAGCTGCTCCGGCAGCGCCCGCTGCCAGTGCGCCCGCCGCTCCGGCTGCACCGGCCCCGGCCGCTCCGTCCACTGGAGCGAAGCCCGGCGCACGCCCGGCACCCAAGGCTGAAGCACCCGCTGCACCTACCCGTTCCGGCGGCTCAGGGCAGGGTGGCTCCGCTCCCCGTCCCGGCGGTCCCCGTCCGGGCAACAACCCCTTCGCCACGTCCCAGGGCATGCCCCGCGGCCGCGGCGGGGACGGCGAGCGTGCTCCCCGTCCCGGCAACAACCCGTTTGCCACCTCGCAGGGCATGCCCCGCCCGGGTGGAAGCCGCACCGACGGCGACCGTCCCGGTGGTCCGCGCCCCGCAGCAGGTGCCGGCGGCCCCCGTCCCGGTGGTCCGCGTCCGGCAGCAGGCGCAGGCGGCCCCCGTCCCGCAGCCGGTGCCGGTGGTCCCCGTCCGGGTGCACCGCGTCCCGGTGGTGCCGGTGGAAACCGTCCTACTCCCGGCATGATGCCCAACCGCACTGAGCGTCCCGCACCCGCTGGTGCAGGGCGTCCCGGTGCCGGCGGCCGTGGTCCCGGACGCCCGGGTGGCGCTCCCGGAACCGGTGGTCCCGGTGGCGGCGGCGGTGCTCCCGCCGGCGGTGGCTTCGGCAAGGGCGGCCGCGGCCGCGGCGGTACCCAGGGTGCCTTCGGCAAGGGCGGCGCCGGTCGTGGCAAGCAGCGCAAGTCGAAGCGTGCAAAGCGCCAGGAACTTGAGCAGATGAGTGCCCCGTCGCTGGGTGGCGTGAGCGTACCCCGCGGCGACGGCAACACCGTCATCCGGCTGCGCCGCGGCTCGTCCATCACGGACTTCGCCGACAAGATCGAGGCAAACCCCGCCGCACTGGTGACCGTCCTCTTCCACCTCGGTGAAATGGCCACGGCCACGCAGTCGCTGGATGAAGAGACCTTTGCCCTGTTGGGCGAGGAGCTTGGGTACAAGCTCCAGGTTGTGTCCCCGGAAGACGAGGAGCGCGAGCTGCTCTCCGGCTTCGACATCGACTTCGATGCCGAGCTCGAAGCCGAAGGCGATGAAGAACTCGAGGCACGTCCTCCGGTTGTCACCGTCATGGGCCACGTGGACCACGGTAAGACCCGTCTGCTCGACGCCATCCGCAAGTCCGACGTCATGGCCGGCGAGCACGGCGGCATCACGCAGCACATCGGTGCCTACCAGGTCACGCACAACCACGAAGGCGACGACCGCAAGATCACCTTCATCGATACCCCGGGCCACGAGGCGTTCACCGCCATGCGTGCCCGTGGTGCGAAGGTCACCGACATTGCCATCCTGGTGGTCGCAGCGGACGACGGCGTTATGCCGCAGACCGTTGAAGCCCTCAACCACGCACAGGCGGCCAACGTGCCGATCGTCGTGGCCGTGAACAAGATCGATAAGGAAGGCGCCAACCCGGACAAGGTCCGCGGCCAGCTGACCGAGTACGGCCTGGTTCCGGAAGAATACGGTGGCGACACCATGTTCGTAGAGGTCTCTGCCCGCCAGAACCTCAACATCGACGAGCTGCTCGAGGCTGTCCTGCTGACCGCAGACGCTGCCCTGGACATGCGCGCCAACCCGAACAAGGACGCCCGCGGTATCGCGATCGAAGCCAACCTGGACAAGGGCCGCGGTGCGGTTGCCACCGTCCTGGTGCAGTCCGGTACCTTGCGCGTCGGTGACACGATCGTTGCAGGCACGGCCCACGGCCGCGTCCGTGCAATGTTCGACGACGACGGCAGCGCGCTGACCGAGGCCGGCCCGTCCCGCCCCGTGCAGGTGCTGGGTCTGTCCAACGTGCCGCGTGCAGGCGACACCTTCTTCGTGACCGCTGACGAGCGCACCGCCCGCCAGATCGCCGAGAAGCGTGAAGCAGCCGACCGCAACGCCGCCCTGGCCAAGCGCCGCAAGCGCATCAGCCTGGAAGACTTCGACCAGGCAGTGGCCGACGGCAAGATCGACACCCTCAACCTCATCCTCAAGGGTGACGTGTCCGGTGCCGTGGAAGCCCTCGAAGACGCCCTGCTCAAGATCGACGTCGGCGAAGGCGTGCAGCTGCGCGTTATCCACCGCGGTGTTGGTGCCATCACGCAGAACGACGTCAACCTGGCAACAGTGGACAGCGCCGTCATCATCGGCTTCAACGTCAAGCCTGCCGAGCGCGTTGCCGAACTGGCAGACCGCGAAGGCGTGGACATGCGCTTCTACTCCGTCATCTACTCCGCAATTGATGACATCGAGATGGCGCTCAAGGGCATGCTCAAGCCGGAATACGAAGAATTCCAGCTGGGCACCGCCGAGGTCCGCGAAGTCTTCCGCTCCTCCAAGTTCGGAAACATCGCAGGCTCGATCGTCCGCTCGGGCATCATCCGCCGTAACACCAAGGCACGCATCAGCCGCGACGGCAAGATCATCGGTGACAACCTCACCGTTGAGACGCTCAAGCGCTTCAAGGACGACGCCACCGAGGTCCGCACGGACTTCGAGTGTGGTATCGGCCTTGGCTCGTACAACGACATCAACGAAGGCGACATCATCGAGACCTTCGAGATGCGTGAGAAGCCGCGCGTCTAACGTGTTCGTTTAGGTGGGTGCCGTCGGAATTTTCCGGCGGCCCCGCCCCTACGCTGGGCGGCAACGGATCTTGCGATCCTTTGCCGCCCAGCTCCGGTAGGCCCGATGCCACTCCCAGGCCGCCGGAAAATTCCGACGGGTCCGTTCGTGACTCACGTTGGGTGTGTGGCCAAAAACCAGACGTGCGCGCAGTCCATTGGGGCGCCGTTGTACGTCCCAATTTTTCTTCTTATAGGAGTTGTTCATGGCTGATCCGGCACGTGCTGCCAAGTTGGCGCAGCGGATTAAGGTTGTTGTTGCTGAGGCCCTGGGCCGGAAGGTTAAGGATCCCCGGCTGGAGGGCATTACTGTTACCGATGCCCGGGTGACCAATGATTTGCAGCATGCCACTGTGTACTACACCGTTTTTGGCGACCAGGCCGTGCAGGCTGATGCTGCCAAGGGACTGGAGAAGGCCAAAGGCGTGCTTCGGCAGGAGGTTGGCCGGAACATTACCGTTCGGCTCACCCCCAGCCTTGAGTTCGTTGCGGACCAGATTCCCGTGGTTGCCTCCAACCTTGAGGAGCTGTTGCGCGAGGCGAAGAAGCGTGACGCAGAGGTTGCCGCACTGGCTGCCCAGGCCAAGCACGCAGGCGACGCCGATCCGTACAAGGGCGACGTAGCGGCAGAGGTGGACATCGACGAGGACGACTTCGACGAAGAGGACCTCGACCTCAGCGACGATGAAGACCTTGACGAGGACGGCAACAAATAGCCTTCAGTAACGCCAAAATGCCCGGACCGCACATGCGGTCCGGGCATTTCGCTGCTCCGGATACAACCGGCACTACCCGATGCCGGCTTTGATCACCTTGCCTTGGGTGGGATCGGCGAAACTGAACCCAACTGTGGCGTAGAGCGTCTGTCCGCGGACTTCCACTGCCGCAGGCCCGTCCACCGCGAGGAACTGCTTCCTGGGGCTGCCCGAATCATCGATCTCGATGATCTCGTTGCCAAACATGGACGCCACGTACACGTCGCCGTCGTCAGCGATTGCCAGGCCCGTCGGGCTCAGCAGGTCCTCCGCCCACACCTTCGTGCTGCCGGTCGAAGGGTTCACGCGGAAGATGGCTCCCCGGGCTCCCAGGGAAGGATCCTCCGGCCCGCCGGGAAGGGAGGTGACGTACAGCCGGCCATCCGGTCCGAACTCCAGATCCGTCGGTACGGGTTCAAACGCGTATTCGTGCCCAACAACACACGCGGGAACCTCCACGGTGTTGCCCGCCATATCCACGGGGATCCTGGTCCCGGCAGGGATCACCGCAGGTCGGGGCGGCAGGACTGCCAGCGTGTCAACATCCCCTGTTTCGATGTCCACTTCCAGGATTGCGTTTGCTCCCGCATCCGCCACGTACGCCTTATCGCCCCTTATGGCCACGGCGTAGGGATTCGAGTCCAGGCCGCCCTGGTAGCGGGCCGGCGGAAACGCTGGCCACTCGGCCAGGCATGCGTCCGGGACCTCGGATCCGAAGCCGTAATGCTGGGCGCCGTCCGGGTTCTTTTCCCGTTCGTAGCTGGCGAGGTCGGCAAGATCATGGACGTCGCCGTCTGGTTCCAGGGACTTCAACCAGCCTTTAAGGGCGGCCGGGTCGCCCTCCCCGGCGCCCGCGTTCTCCAGGAAGTACCTCGTGCCGTGCCGGGTCTCAACGCCTCCCACGCCCCAGCCCTCTGCGCCTTGATAGAGGGGCGTGGTGGACCCGTCACCGTTGACGCGGCTGAGGATGCCGGCGAAATTCTGGGTCACCAGGACGGTTTTCTCATCGTAAGTTACGGTCAGGCTGAGGGGCCCTGCCAAGCCCTCAGCCAAAGTGCGTGGCATCGCATGGTCGGGATCGGAACCCGCCCCTGCAGGACCGGCAGGAACAACCAGCGCGGCAGCGGCGAGGCCTGCAGCGAGGGCGAACTTAGTTTTCATTTGGGTACTCCGGGTTGGCGCCCTCGACGGGCCGGATATGGGAGCCTCCCATGGAGGCTGTAAATGCGGACACCCCCGGCGCCAGAGTATTCCTGCACGGTTGGAATGTCGCCGGGATTTCCCCCTTTCCGCCCCCTAATGCCATCCCCTAACGGCAGCCCCAATGACTAGGATCTAGCTATGACCGAGCCGAATGACACCCACCACACCGCGAAGTACCTCGAACAGGCCGTGGAGCTGGCCACCAGGAACGTCGGCGCAGGAGGGGGGCCGTTCGGCGCGCTGGTGGTGACCGCCGACGGGCGGGTGCATGAAGGCGTCAACCGCGTAACCCTGGACAACGATCCCACCGCCCACGCCGAAGTGGTGGCCATCCGGGCCGCCGCAGCGGCGATAGCCAACTATGACCTGCAGGGGGCGGTGCTCTATGCCAGCTGCGAGCCCTGCCCGCTGTGCCTGGCGTCCGCCCTGTGGGCAAGGATCGACCGCGTCTACTTTGCCGCCGACCGCCACGGCGCCGCGGACGCAGGGTTCGACGACGCAGTCTTCTACGAGTACTTCGACGGAACCCGGCCGGAACTGTTGCCCGTCACACGGAGCGACATCCCGTCGTCGCACGCGCCGTTCCAGGCGTGGGGAGACTTTGCCGGCAGGAAGGAATACTAGGAATGGAACCGGCACTCACAACCTGTCCAGCCTGCGGAAAGACCAACAGGGTCCCTGCCCAGGCGGCAGGCAGGCCGCGCTGCGGCAACTGCAAAGCGGACCTGCCCTGGATTGTGGCCGCGGGGGATGCGGACTTCGCGGCCGTCGCCGAGCAGTCACCCGTTCCCGTGCTGGTGGACTTCTGGGCTGCCTGGTGCGGCCCCTGCCGCATGGTGAGCCCGGTGCTGGACAAGCTGGCCAGGGAGCGGCCCGGCCGGATCAAGCTCGTCAAAGTGGACGTGGACAAGTCTCCGGGCCTGTCGCGGAGATTCGACGTACAGGCGATTCCCACCCTGATGGTGATGGTTGACGGAAAAGTCGCAGCCCGCCAGGCAGGAGCAGCCCCCGCGGAGGTACTGCGTTCATGGCTGGACGGTGCGCTGGCGGGTAGGGGAAACTAGCCCGCCCTGCCGGCACTCACAGGCTGGCCGGCCCGGCGGCCCGCCAAAAGCCGTTTATTCAGCCCTGTCCGGCAGCCTGCCCAGGCCCTCCACCAGGTCTTCCTGCCGCCCGCACAGCGCTACCCGGACCCACCCTTCACCGATGGAACCGAAGGCAGTCCCCGGCGCCAGGGCAACACCCGAGTCTGCGAGGAACCGCCGCACCCAGCTGCGGACGTCCCCGCCGGTTGCATGGGAGACATCCGCCCACAAATAGAAGGCCCCTTGCGCCTTGAGGTAGGGAATTCCCTTCGCGTCAAGAACGGCGGACGCCGCATCGCGGTTCGCCCGGTAGTGCCCGTGCGCATGCTCCACATAGTCCTGCGGCCCGGTCAGGGCAGCGAGTGCAGCGTACTGGGAAGGCGAGGCGACGCAGGAGACAATCGCCTCCATCACGTTGTCCATCTTCTGCTTGATGCCCGGCGGGCAGACCAGGGCGCCGATGCGCAGCCCGGTGAGTCCGTAGGTCTTGGACAGGGTCAGCGAGGTGAAGACGCGCGCATCACCCGGCGCATCGCCGTCGAACTTTGCGGGGCTGACGTGCGGCACATCGTAGGTAAACGCTTCATAGCATTCATCGGAGATGACCCAGAGATCATGACGGCGGGCCATTTCTATCAGGTCCCGGGTCAGGTCCTCGCCCAGCACGGCGCCGAGCGGGTTGGAAGGGGAGTTCAGGACCAGCACCCGCGTGCGGTCCGTGACGAGCGCCTCGATGTCCGCGGACCGCGGCTGGAATCCGTGATCCGGGTAGAGCGGGTAGCCAACGGGGACTGCGTTCAGCAGCCGGGCGGTCATCGCGAAGGTGGGATAGCCGGGGTTGGGGACCAGGATTTCGTCGCCGGGGGAGAGCAGGAGGCTCATGGCAAAGTGCAGGCCCTGCTGTGCCCCGTCCACCACGTACACCCGGTCGGCGGCAATATCGATGCCCTGCTGCTCCCGGAATCGGGCCGCGAACGCCTCGCGCAACCCTGGAATGCCCGCGTTGGGCGTGTAGTTGGTCTCGTCCCGGTCCAGGCAGGCAATGCCGGCGTCCAGGACATGCCGCGGCAGCGGAAAGCCCGGCTCGCCGATGCTGAGCACCAGGGCGCCCGGAGTGCGCCACGCGGCCTCGGTGATTTCGCGGATCTGGTTGACGGGCACGTCGCGGACATGGGCAGCAAGCTCAGGCATGCCTGCCATCCTAGCTGGCGCCGGGACAGCCTCCCGGGTGCCGGGGCCCGGGCGTGGGCAGGGGCCGGGACCGGCGCCGATATACTGGGAGGCGTGCTTTCTGGACTGGTGATAGTGGACAAGCCGCAGGGATGGACCAGCCATGATGTGGTTGGCCGGATGCGGCGCCTCGCAGGTACCCGGAAAGTAGGGCATGCCGGAACGCTTGACCCCATGGCCACCGGCGTCCTGGTGGTGGGGATCAACAAGGCAACCCGGCTGCTGACCTACATCGTGGGCACGTCCAAGACCTACACCGCCACCATCCGCCTGGGCCAGTCCACGGTAACGGACGACGCCGAAGGGGACGTCACTGCCACGGCCGGCACCTCAGTGGTCAGCGAGCAGGCAGTGTACGACGGCGTTGCGGCCCTTACCGGCGACATCCAGCAGGTGCCCAGCAGCGTCAGCGCCATCAAGGTCAACGGGGAACGCGCCTACGCGCGGGTGCGGTCAGGCGAAGACGTGAAGCTCGCCGCCCGCCCTGTCACCATCCACCGGTTCGAGGTGCACGCGATCCGGCGGGATCCGGAGGCAGACGTGGTGGACCTGGACGTCACCGTGGAGTGCTCCTCCGGCACGTACATCCGGGCCCTCGCCCGCGACCTGGGCAATGCACTGGGAGTGGGCGGACACCTCACCGCGCTCCGCAGGACCCATGTGGGGCCCTACTCGCTGGACCAGGCCCGCACCCTGGACCAGTTGGCCGAGGAGCTCAACGTCCTGGAAATGTCCCAGGCGGCGCGGGCGCTGATGCCCAACCGCGAGCTCAGCGCCGAGGAAGCCACTGAGATCTCCTTTGGCCGGCGCATCGCTGCCGGCGTCGCACCTGGAAGTCCCGGTGCCGCCACCGCCGACCACCCAGCAGCCGCCTTCGCGCCGGACGGAAGCCTGGTGGCACTCGTGGCCGATGCGGGCAGCTTCGCCAAACCCGTGCTGGTGTTCGCGCCCGGCAACGGCGCCCCCTCAACCGGCAATACGGCGGAGGGCTGACGGTGGACGCGTATTTCTACATCATCCTGGTAGTGGGGCTCCTTTCCACGACGGTGTGCCTGGCAGCGGGCATCCTCAAGAAGGCCCCGAATGATGTCACGATCCTGTCCGTGGCTGCGGTGGAGGTTGCCCTCCTCGTCTACCTGGTGGGATCTGTCGTCCGGGTCGTGGCCGGCGAACCCATCGCCGGGGAGGCGTGGGAGTTCTGGGGCTACCTGGTGACTGCCATGCTCCTGCCCCCGGCCGCCGTGTACTGGTCCATCCTGGAAAGGACCAGATGGAGCAACTTTGTCCTGGCCGCCGTCGGCGTTACCGCGCTGGTCATGGCCGCCCGCATGAACCAGATCTGGTACTGAAGTGGAAGAAGCACGCAACGTGAAAGACCAGCAGACCACTGCCGCCGGGCACAGCCAGGCGGGTAGCAGCGCGTCCAACAGCCGCAACACCGGCCCCGGGCGGCTGCTGATCGCCGTCTACGCCGTCTTCGCTATCTCGGCCTCCGCGCGCGCGGGCTACCAGATCCTCACCAAGTTCTCCGAGGCGCCGCTCGCTTACCTGCTCTCCGCCTTCGCAGCCATTGTGTACGTGGTGGCAACCATCTCGCTGGCCAAGGCCGGAAGTACCTGGTTCAAGGTCTCGGTTGCCGCTGTGCTGGTTGAACTGCTCGGCGTTCTGGTGGTGGGAGCCCTGAGCCTTTTCGACCCCGTCCAGTTCCCGCATGAAACCGTCTGGTCGCTGTTCGGCCGCGGCTATGCCTTCATTCCGCTGCTGCTGCCCATCCTGGGACTGGTGTGGCTGTACCGCCGGCGCCCCGGTGCACGGACCGCCGCCTGAGGAACTTTCCTCCTGGACCGGCGGCCCCTTGCCGGAACACATGAAATATGTTTCACTGTTCCGTGTGGAGGGGAGTATCCCCCGAATGCCTCGTCGTCAGTCCGGCCGCCCCTGAGCGGCCCGGCGGGGCAGGCTCCCGAAGGGAGCCGGGAAAGACCTCCAGTTGGTACATCTGACTGGAAGCGGGTTCCCCTGATGAACGTTCCCTTATGGGCCTGGCTGGCCGTACTTCTCTTCATCGTCCTGATGCTTGCCCTTGACCTCTTCGCGCACCGCAAAGCGCATGTGATCGGGGTGCGGGAGGCAGCATTGTGGTCCGCGGTCTGGGTCGCCTTCGGTGTCGGCTTCGGCGTGCTGGTGTGGCAGTTTTACGGTGCCGAGTTCGGCCAGCAGTATTTTGCGGGCTACCTGATCGAGAAGTCCCTTGCGGTGGACAACGTCTTTATCTGGGCCATCATTTTCACCTACTTCGCGGTGCCCAGGGAGTACCAGCACCGCGTCCTGTTCTTCGGCGTCCTGGGCGCCCTGGTGTTCCGTGGCATCTTCATCGCCGCAGGCTCTGCCATCATCGCCAGCGCGGGGTGGGTGCTCTACATTTTCGCGGCGTTCCTTCTTATTACCGGCTACCGAATGATCCGGCACCGGAATGACCACCTGGACCCGGAGAAGTCCCGGGTGTTGAAACTGTTCCGCCGCCACGTACCCATGACCGATGACTTCCACGGGCAGCGTTTCCTCATCCGGCGGCGGGGCGTCCTCCTGGCCACCCCGCTGCTGGCAGTCCTGGTCCTCGTCGAGGCCACGGACATCATCTTCGCCGTCGACTCCATCCCCGCGATCTTCGCCGTCACCGACGACGTGTTCCTGGTGTTCACCGCGAACGCGTTCGCGATCCTGGGCCTCCGGGCCATGTACTTCCTCCTGGCGGACCTCATCCACCGGTTCATCTACCTGAAAACCGGACTGGCGCTCGTCCTGATCTGGGTGGGCATCAAGATGTTCCTGAAGATCGACATCTACTACATCCCCACGCCGGTTTCCCTGGCGGTCATTGCCGCCATCCTTCTCGTATCGGTGGCAGCCAGCCTGTGGGCAACGCGCGGCCAGGGCCGCCGGCCGCTTCCCGCGCCGGAGCGTGCACCGTTCGGGACAGCATCACCCGAGGAGATGGCAGCCCTTGAACCGCTATGGGGCCGCCGGGAACCAAGCAGAACCAACCATCCATGACCCGAATACAACGGAGCATCCATGACAGCTGAAAGTTCCATCCACAGCGGCCAGGAAGCTCCACGTCCAGGCGGGCCCGCCCGGCCCGCCTGGACGTTCCTCACCAACCACGGCCATGTCCTGCTTTCCGTGGCGAGGGACCCGGACATGCGGGTAGCTGACATCGCCACGCGCGTGGGCATCACCACCCGGGCCGCACTCCAGATCCTCAAGGACCTCGAGAGTGCCGGCTACCTCCAGCGGGCAAGGGTGGGGCGCCGGACCCACTACACCATCCGCCCCCATCAGCACTTCCGTCATCCCGCAACTGCGGCGCAGGAAGTGGACGGGCTGATCCGCCTGTTCGCCGGACCCGCTCCGGACGAGCGGCCGGCGGCGGAACAGTAACAGCCCGGCGCGCGGCCTTCCCGGCGTCCGGGCGGGCCTCCGAATGCAGGTAATCTTAGAGAGTTCCGCGGCCGGTACCAGGCCCGAACATTGATACTTGCAAGCGGTTAAGGCGAGGGTGATGGTCTACATCTGGAACGATCCGTCCGAGGTCCCGGCGGACTTCGGCCCATCTGTTGTCACCATCGGAAACTTCGACGGCGTGCATCGGGGACACCAGCAGGTGCTGTCCGAACTGATCCGTACGGCCCGGATCACAAGGTCCAAAGCAGTTGTGGTCACCTTCGATCCGCACCCTGCCCTGGTCCACCGTCCGGAGTCGGCGCCTGAGCTGATCATGGGGCTGCAGGACAAGCTGGAGGCCCTGGGGGAGTTGGGCCTGGATGCCATCCTGGTCATGAAGTATTCGCTGGACCTCGCCAGCCTCACTCCAGAGGAATTCGTGGAGCAGTACCTCGTGGACTGCCTGCATGCCGGCCATGTTGTCATCGGCCACGATGTACGCTTCGGCCGCGGCAACTCCGGGGACCTGGATACCATGCGGGAGCTCGGCCGGAAGTTCGGTTTCGAGGTGCAGGTGATCAGGGAGTTCGGTTCCGAGGGCTACCCCCTGCATGACGACGACGGCGAGGACCGGCGTTGTTCCTCCACCTGGGTGCGGGAAGCCTTGCAGGAGGGGGACGTTGCGACGGCGTCCGCTGTCCTGGGACGCCCGCACCGGATGCGCGGCGAGGTTGTCCACGGCGCCGCACGCGGCCGGGCGCTCGGTTTTCCCACCGCCAACCTGGCCAGCAGCGCCAGCGGACTCATTCCTGCCGACGGTATCTACGCCGGCTGGCTGGTTGACCAGGCCGGGACACGGTGGCCTGCGGCTATCTCTGTGGGCTCAAACCCCACCTTCGACGGCGTCAGCCGCCAGGTGGAAGCCCATGTGATCGACCGGCCCAAAGAGGACGTGGAAGATTTCGATCTGTACGGCCAGACAGTAGTTGTGGAATTCGTTGCCCGCCTCCGGGGCATGGTGGCCTACCGTGGACCGGAAGCACTCGTGGAACAGATGCGCCTGGACGTCGTCCAGGCACACGAGCTGCTGGCCAGGCGCTGAACCGGCCGGAAGGGCGCCACCAGGGAAAGGCAGCACCGTGTCCGTCGAAAAGAACACCCGGAAGCTGGACAAGGGCATCGTCCGCGACTTCAGCTCCCGGATGAGCTACGCCTCCTACCTGCAGCTGCCAACACTCCTCAGCGCCCAGCAGCCGGTCAGCGAGCCGGAGCACCATGACGAAATGCTCTTCATCATCCAGCACCAGACCACCGAACTGTGGCTGAAGCTGGTCCTGCACGAACTGCGCAGCGCGGCGGCCTGGCTGCGGGCCGATGACCTCGGGTCGGCGCTCAAGGGCATCGCCCGGGTCAAGCACATCCAGAAAACCCTGACCGAGCAGTGGTCCGTCCTGGCCACGCTGACCCCCACCGAGTACTCCCAGTTCCGCGGCTTCCTGGGCAACTCCTCCGGCTTCCAGTCGAGCCAGTACCGGGCGGTTGAATTCGTGCTGGGCAACAAGAACCGCAAAATGCTCCCGGTGTTCGAGTCCGACCCCGAAGCGCACGCCATGCTGGAGGAACTGCTGGCAGCCCCCAGCATCTACGACGAATTCCTGGCCTACCTCGCACGGCAGGGCTTCGATGTGCCGGCGGCGGTCCTCCAGCGGGATGTGACCAGGGCCCATGAGTACACCCCGGAACTCGTGCCGCTGTTCAAGCACATCTACGAGAACTCCGCCGCAAACTGGGGCGCCTACGAGGCCTGCGAAGAACTGGTGGACCTTGAGGACAACTTCCAGCTGTGGCGGTTCCGGCACCTCCGGACCGTCCAGCGGACGATCGGCATGAAGTCGGGCACCGGCGGCTCGAGCGGTGCCGCCTTCCTGCAGAAGGCCCTTGAGCTGACGTTTTTCCCGGAACTGTTCGCGGTCCGGACGGAAATCGGCCAGTGACCATGCACCACGGGGGGACTTCGGCCGCGCACCAACCACCAGCAGTCCACGGGAAGGCAGCCATGACCTTGCAGCAGCGCGCAGAAGAGCTGGACATCCAGGATCCGCTGGCCCACTACCGCCACCACTTCATTGGCGCGGACACCCCGTTGTCCTACCTGGACGGCAACTCCCTGGGCCGGCCCCTCAAGCGGACCGCCGACGATGTTGCCGCCTTCATCCGCGACGACTGGGGAGGGCGCCTCATCCGCGGCTGGGATGAACACTGGCTCGCGATGCCCCAGGCCATGGGTGACCAGCTGGGCCGGGCGGTGCTGGGCGCTGCCCCCGGCCAGACCATCATTGCGGACTCCACCACCGTGGTGCTGTACAAGCTGATCCGTGCCGCCCTGGCCGCAGTGGCCAGCCCTGACCGCAACGAGCTGGTCCTGGACACCGAAAACTTTCCCACGGACCGCTACCTGGTCGAAGGCATAGCGCTCGAAGAGGGGCTGACCCTCCGCTGGATCCAGGCGGATCCGGCTGCCGGGGTGACCGTTGAGCAGGTGCGCGAGGCAACCGGGCCGCGTACCGCCGTCGTCCTCCTCAGCCAGATCGCCTACCGCTCTGGCCACCTTGCCGACCTGCCTGCCATTACCGCCGCCGTGCACGACGCCGGCGCGCTGGTGGTGTGGGACCTGTGCCATTCCGCGGGGTCGGTGGAGATCGGGCTGGATGCTGCGGGTGTGGACTTCGCCGCCGGCTGCACCTACAAGTACCTCAACGGAGGACCGGGGTCGCCGGCCTTTGCCTACGTGAACCAGCGGCACCTGCCATCGCTCAACCAGCCCATCTGGGGGTGGATGGGGCGCAAGGACGCCTTTGAGATGGCGGCCGGATACGAGCCGGCCGCCGGTATCCGCGGATTCCTCAGCGGGACGCCGGCCATCTTCGGCATGATCGCCATGCAGGGCACCCTGGACGTGATCGAGGAGGCGTCCATGGCGGCCATCCGGGAGAAGTCGGAGAAGCTGACGGCCTTCGCCGTCGAGGTTTTCGATGCCCTGCTGGCTCCCCTCGGGGCGGAGCTGGCAACACCCCGGGACCCTGCCCGGCGGGGCAGCCACATCACGGTGGACCACGCCGAGTTCACGAAGGCAACGGTGGAGGCGCTTTGGGACGGGGACGTTATTCCCGACTTCCGTGCGCCGCACGGCATCCGCGTGGGCCTCTCCCCGCTGAGCACCAGTTTCCGGGAGGTCCTGCAGGGCATGGAGGAAATACGGAACCGCCTCCAGGCATGACGAAGGCCCCCCTTTCGACAAGATTAGGCAGCGGCCGGTAAACTAAACGATGGATCCGGCTGCAGTCCGTGGCGGCTGGTTCCTGTTGCGTACGGCGCTGACCGGTTTCCGGTTGCCAGCCGCGGCAGCAGACCCGGCAGTGAAGTACTGACCTGGGCCCTCACGGCACATCCCAAGGAGATATTGTGGCACTTGACGCCGCTGTAAAGCAGTCCATCATCAAGGAATACGCAACCGGCGAAGGTGACACCGGTTCACCCGAGGTCCAGGTTGCTGTCCTGACCCAGCGGATCAAGGATCTGACTGAGCACATGAAGGAGCACAAGCACGACTACCACACCCAGCGCGGTCTGCTGGCCATGGTTGGTCGTCGCAAGCGCATGCTGAGCTACCTCAAGAAGACTGACATCGCCCGCTACCGTTCGCTCATCGAGCGTCTCGGCCTGCGCCGCTAGTCACACTTTGGGGCGGCCCTTTCCCCCGTGGAACGGGCCGCCTTCTTCACCTGAATAACTAAACAGGAGGATCAACCGCATCACGCATTCGCGGTCCTCGGTAGTGATCCCCGGGAACGGCTCCCTTGAAGGCAGCCCCGGCCCGTGGGTCTCGATCGATGACCGGGTGCAGGGCCAGTAGACAGATGCTGGCTGGGTTGATGCGGCTGGACTTCCGTAAAACAGAAACGGAGGTGACTCTCTTGGAGGGTCCCGAAATCCAGTTCTCAGAAGCAGTCATTGACAACGGCCGATTCGGCAAGCGGGTTATCCGCTTTGAAACCGGCCGCCTTGCCAAGCAGGCAGCCGGCGCAGCAATGGTGTACATCGACGACGACACCGCACTGCTGTCCGCCACCACTGCCGGCAAGCACCCGCGTGAAGGCTTTGACTTCTTCCCGCTGACGGTCGACGTCGAAGAGCGCATGTACGCTGCCGGCCGCATCCCGGGCTCGTTCTTCCGCCGCGAAGGACGCCCGTCCACCGAAGCCATCCTGGCCTGCCGCCTGATGGACCGTCCGCTGCGCCCCGCTTTCATCAAGGGCCTGCGCAACGAGGTCCAGATCGTGGTCACCGTCCTGGCCATCAACCCGGACGAGCTCTACGACGTGGTGGCCATCAACGCTTCCTCCATGTCCACGCAGCTTTCCGGCCTGCCTTTCTCCGGCCCCATCGGCGGCGTCCGCGTTGCCCTGGTCGCCGACGAAAACGGTTCACAGTGGGTTGCCTTCCCGAAGCATTCCCAGTTGGAAAACTCCGTGTTCAACATGGTGGTTGCCGGGCGCGTTGCCGGCGACGACGTCGCCATCATGATGGTGGAAGCCGAAGCCACGGACAACTCCTGGAACCTCATCAAGGAACAGGGCGCCACCGCACCCACCGAAGAGGTTGTCTCCGAGGGCCTCGAGGCTGCCAAGCCGTTCATCAAGGCACTCTGCGACGCCCAGGCGGACCTGGCAGCCCGCGCCGCCAAGCCCACCGTCGAGTTCCCGGTCTTCCTGGACTACGAGGACGACGTCTACGCCGCTGTGGAAGCCGCCGCCGCCGAGAAGCTGGCTGCTGTCTTCCAGATCGCCGACAAGCAGGAGCGCGACAACGCTTCCGACGCCCTGAAGGACGAGGTCACCTCTTCCCTGGCTGGCCAGTTCGAAGGCCGCGAGAAGGAGCTGTCCGCAGCATTCCGCTCGGTCACCAAGCACGTTGTGCGCCAGCGCATCCTCAAGGACCAGATCCGCATCGACGGCCGTGGCCTGACGGACATCCGCCAGCTCACCGCGGAGGTTGAGGTCCTGCCCCGCGTCCACGGCTCGGCCATCTTCGAGCGCGGCGAGACCCAGATCATGGGTGTCACCACGCTGAACATGCTGAAGATGGAACAGCAGATCGACTCGCTGTCACCGGTCAAGACCAAGCGCTACATGCACAACTACAACTTCCCGCCGTACTCCACCGGTGAAACCGGCCGCGTGGGCTCGCCCAAGCGCCGCGAAATCGGCCACGGTGCCCTGGCAGAGCGCGCACTCGTGCCGGTCCTGCCGTCCCGCGAGGAATTCCCCTACGCCATCCGCCAGGTATCCGAGGCCCTCGGTTCCAACGGTTCGACGTCCATGGGTTCCGTCTGCGCCTCCACCCTCTCGATGCTGAACGCCGGTGTGCCCCTGAAGGCCGCCGTCGCCGGTATCGCCATGGGCCTGGTCTCCGACCAGGTTGACGGCCAGACCCGCTACGCGGCACTGACCGACATCCTCGGCGCCGAAGACGCCTTCGGTGACATGGACTTCAAGGTCGCCGGTACCTCAGAGTTCGTCACGGCCATCCAGCTGGACACCAAGCTCGACGGCATCCCCGCCTCAGTGCTGGCAGCAGCCCTGAAGCAGGCCCGCGAAGCCCGCCTGCACATCCTCGAGGTCATCGACTCGGCCATCGACACCCCGGACGAGCTCTCCGAGTTCGCACCGCGCGTCATCGCCGTGAAGATCCCCGTGGACAAGATCGGCGAGGTCATCGGCCCCAAGGGCAAGATGATCAACCAGATCCAGGAAGACACCGGCGCCGACATCTCCATCGAGGACGACGGCACGGTCTACATTGGCGCCACCAACGGTCCGTCTGCCGAGGCAGCACGCTCCGCCATCAACGCCATCGCCAACCCGCAGGTCCCGGAAATCGGCGAACGCTACCTGGGCACGGTCGTCAAGACCACCACCTTCGGTGCCTTCGTATCGCTGACCCCGGGCAAGGACGGCCTCCTGCACATCTCCGAGCTGCGCAAGCTGGCCAACGGCAAGCGCGTGGACAACGTCGAGGATGTTGTTTCGGTCGGCCAAAAGGTCCAGGTGGAAATCACCAAGATCGACGACCGCGGAAAGCTCTCGCTCGCCCCCGTAGTTGCCGAGGAAGAAGGTGCCTCGGATGAGACCGAGCGTGCCCACGCCACGGAGCCTGCTGAAGGCGCTGACGTCTAGCAATCCGCCGTGCGGGCACAGCCTGCAGGTTGAAGTATGAATCGGCGGGGCCGGTGGATGATCCACCGGCCCCGCCGCTGTTACGATGGCAGCCAGATCCCGGCTGCCCCTTTTGAAAGGCCTCAATGACTGTTGTACCCCTGCCGCTTGAGCAGAACCACCCCGGCGACACCCTGGTCCACGGTTCCGACGGCGGCTCCGAAGTCCGGCGTTCGGTGCTGCCCGGGGGAGTGCGGGTACTCACCGAGGCGATGCCCGGGCAGCGGTCGGCCACTATTGGTTTCTGGGTGGGGGTCGGTTCGCGGGATGAGGCACCGGGACAGCACGGCTCCACCCACTTCCTGGAGCACCTCCTGTTCAAGGGCACCAGGCGGCGCACCGCGCTGGAGATTGCCTCTGCCTTCGACGAGGTGGGCGGCGAGTCAAACGCTGCCACAGCCAAGGAGAGCACGTGCTACTTCGCACGGGTCCTGGATACCGACCTGCCCATGGCCATTGACGTCATCGCGGACATGATCACCGGAGCCGTCCTGGATCCTGCCGAGATGGAGCAGGAGCGCGATGTCATCCTGGAGGAAATCGCCATGGACAGCGATGACCCCACCGACGTCGCCCACGAGCACTTTGTGGCTGCCGTTCTTGGCAGCCACCCCCTGGGCCGCCCCATCGGCGGCACCCCCGACGCCATCAAGGCTGTAGCCCGCGACTCGGTGTGGGAACACTACCAGCGGTACTACCGGCCCGATGAACTGGTCATCACGGCAGCTGGGGGACTGGACCACGACGTCGTCTGCAACCTCGTGGTGGATGCCCTCCAGTCGGCAGGCTGGTCGCTTGAATCCCACGCCGCACCGGTGGAACGCAGGTCCACCGACCGCGCGCTCATTACGGGGACGGCTGGGCTGCACGTGGTGAAGCGGGCCGTAGAGCAAGCCAACATCATCATGGGCTGCCCCACGATCGTTGCCACGGACGAGAGGCGCTACGTCATGAGCGTCCTGAATGCCGTGCTGGGCGGCGGCATGTCCTCGCGCCTGTTCCAGGAGATCAGGGAGAAGCGCGGCCTCGTCTACTCCACCTACTCCTTTGCGTCTTCCTATGCAGATGCAGGCTATTTCGGCATGTACGCCGGGTGCACACCGTCCAAGGTCCGCCAAGTGCTCGAGCTGTTGGCTGTGGAGCTGGACAAGCTCGCGGAGCACGGGATTTCCGAGGACGAGCTCCGCAAGGCGGTTGGCCAGCTGGGTGGCGGGATCGTGCTGGCGCTGGAGGACACCGGTTCCCGGATGTCCCGGCTGGGCCGCGCCGAGCTCGTCTCCGGCGAATACCAGGACATCGATGAAACGCTCCGCCTCATCAAGGCTGTCACCGCCGAACAGGTTCAGGAACTTGCCGCCGAATTGGCTGCAGCACCGCGGACCGTGACCGTGGTGGGACCGTTCGAGGAGACTGAAACCTTCGGCTTCTGACTTCAGGGCCGCAGGCTTAGGATGAACCCCTGAGGGCAGCTCATTGCCCGGGCGAGGGGAGGACGACCATGGGCCGGCCCCGAAACGATCCTGGCCACCCGGCCCTGGCGAACCTGCTGGGCCGCTGGCGGGGAACCACGCGGCTCGAACGCGGCCCCTGGGGCCCGGAACGGACAGTGGACGCGGAAATGACGTTCACTTTGGTTGCCGGCGGTTTGGCTGTGGTGCAGAGCTACCGCCACACTGAGTCCGACGGCGCCCACTTCGAAGGCCACGGCATCTTCACTGTTGACCCGGACCGCCAGGACGTCCTCTGGTACTACGTAAACAGCATGAGCCCGGCCCCGGCGGCCCCGGCGCGCTGCACCTGGCATGACGGGGTCCTTCAGGTGGAGCGCCACACCGGAGCGGGTTCCACGCGCCATACCTTGAGTGTCAGCGACGGAGTCCTCACTGATGTAGCCGAGCAACGCAAGGAAGACCCAACGGACACTCATCTCCGCGGCCGGGCTGCCGCGGACGGGGCCATGGCCTCATACAAGCCCTTCATGACCTCCCGGTACCGGCGGGATCCCGGCGCACAACAGATGTGATGACCGGCGGCCGGGACGTATTTCCGGAACTCAGGAAAAAACGCTCCCTAGCCTCCGGCGAAAGGAGGCAGGACGTCCACCACGTCGTCCGCTTTTAACACAACTGAGTGGTCACGCACCGCCACTTCATTGAGCAGGAAACTGCTCCGGGACAGGAGGCGGGGCAGCGGGGGAGTGCCGGCAGGAGGCTCGGGGCGCTCCATGGACCGTACCGCGTCCAGAAGGTCCGCAACGGTGGCGCCCGGCGCCAGGTCAAAAGTCTCTTCCTCCGTGCCGGCAGCAGCGCGTGCGGCAGCGAAGTAACGTACGTTCAAAGAATTCAGCCCCCGATGGCGCTCATGCTGCGGTCCGGCTGGACGAAGTCCGGAGCATCAAGTCCCACATGGTCCATTCCATGGGCTTTCGGCTTAAGCCACATTGCGTCCTGCCACCGCTGGGCAAGGGCTTCATCGCTCGCCCCGCTGCGCAGGAGGCCCAGCAGATCGAACTCCTCGCGGGAAAACAGGCAGCTCATGATTTTGCCCTCTGCGGTGATGCGGGTGCGGCGGCAGTCGGAACAGAAGGGCTCCGTCACGGACGCGATGATCCCAACGGTTCCCAGCACCGGACCGGACCCATGATCGGACCCTGCCGTTCGCCGTCGTACTTCAAAACGTTCTGCAGGCGCACCGTCACGGGCGCGGGAATCGGGGCTGAGGACAAAGTCAGCCGAGAGCAGCTGCCGGATTTCGGCAGCCGTGATCATGTTCCGCCTCGTCCAGCCGTGGTCCGCGTCCAGCGGCATCTGCTCGATGAAGCGAAGCTCGTAGCCGCGGCCCAAGGCCCAATCCAGGAGGGACGGTGCCTCGGCGTCGTTGATTCCACGCATCAGCACCGCGTTGAGCTTGACCGGCCCAAGGCCCGCAGCCCACGCGGCATCCACGCCCGCCAGGACCTGGTCCAGGAACGGCCGGCGGGTCAGCTGGGTGAAGGTTTCCTCATGCAGCGAGTCAAGGGACACGTTGATCCGGGTCAGTCCGGCAGCCTTCAGGGCGGCAGCCTTCTTGGCCAGGCCTACGCCGTTGGTGGTCATGGAGATCGGCAGGTCCGGGTGGTTGCTTCGCAGGGCGGCAATGATGTCCACGAGATCGTGCCGGACCAGCGGTTCGCCGCCGGTCAGCCGCAGCTCGCGGACTCCCAGCTGCCCCACCCCAATGCCTACGATGCGGACGATCTCCGCAGCGGTCATCACCGCCTGCTTCGAAAGCCACTCCAGGCCTTCCGCCGGCATGCAGTAGGTGCAGCGCAGGTTGCATTTGTCAGTCAGGGACAGCCTCATGTCCGTCGCCCGGCGGCCATACCGGTCTGCCAGCCCTGCCGGCGCATCCCCCGGGCGTGCGGCCGGAACTGACGGCGGGGGCGCGTCTGCTTCCTCCCGCGGCTGCGGCATGCCTAGCTTGACAGTCATGAATTCAGGCTACGCCACCTTGGGGCGCACATCACACCCGGTCCGGCGAACGCCGGAAATACAAACCCGGGAGCCATGCGGCGTCCGCGAATCTATGCTGGAGGAGTGAGCAGCTCCGAGCCAGGGCAGGCAACGCACGACGGCGGGCCGCGGCAGCCAGCGCGTGCGGCAGCAGCCGCCGGCGTGGTTGCCGTGGGAAGCGCCGCAGTGCTGGGGGAACTGCTGGCCGGATTCTTCAGTCCCTCGCTGTCACCCGTCACAGCTGTCGGCGGTGCCGTCATTGATGCCGTGCCTCCCGGCGTCAAGGACTGGGCGGTGACCGTGTTCGGCACGGCGGACAAGGCAGCACTCCTGGTTGGCATCGCCCTGGTGATGGCCTTGGCGGCCGCCCTGGCAGGAGTCCTGGAATACCGCAAGCGCTTCACCGGCACTACACTGATCGGCCTCGTTGGCATGGTGGGCCTGGCCGCCGTTTTAACCCGGACCCAAGCCAGTGCCAGCGCGGCAGTGCTGGCGGTGCTCGCCGCCGTCGTCGCCGTACTTCTGCTGAGGTTCCTGGTTCGCAGGCTCCAGGATTGGGATACCCAGAGGACGCAGGAGCCGGCAGCCGTACAGGCAGCCGGAGCGCCGGCGGCACGCCGCCGTTTCCTCCAGGTGCTGGCCGGGGGCGCGGTGTTCACGGCGGCTGGAGGTTTGCTGGCAGGAGCCTGGCGGGGTGCCGCAGCCATTGCCAGCGAGGCCAGGAGCCGCGTGGCGCTGCCGGTTCCCGCATCCCCGGCGCCCGCCATACCGGCGGCGGCGGAGGCCAAGGTGGACGGCATGCAGCCGCTGGTCACGCCCAACAAAGACTTCTACCGGATCGATACCGCCCTTGCCGTCCCCGCCGTGGACCCTGCCACGTGGGTTCTCAGAGTCACCGGACTGGTGGACCGGGAGGTGGAACTGACCTTTGCCGAGCTCCTGGCCAAACCCTTGATTGAACGCCACATCACCATCGCCTGCGTGTCCAACAATGTGGGGGGAGACCTGATCGGCAATGCCCGCTGGCTGGGCTGGCCGGTGCGCGAACTGCTGGCACTGGCCGGGCCCCGGGCCGGTGCGGACATGGTGTTGTCAAAGAGTGCCGACGGCTGGACTGCCGGCACGCCGCTTGAGGTACTCAGCGACGGCAGGGACGCCCTGCTCGCCGTCGCCATGAACGGCGAACCGCTGCCCCTGGAGCACGGATTCCCCGTCAGGCTGGTTGTGCCCGGCCTGTACGGATACGTGTCCGCCACCAAGTGGGTCACGGAGCTGAAAGTCACCCGGTTCGCGGATGACGCCGCCTACTGGACGCCCCGGGGGTGGTCAGAGCGCGGACCCATCAAGATTTCCTCGAGGATCGACGTGCCGCGGAACGGCCGTTCAGTGCAAGCCGGAACAGTACTGTTTGGCGGTGTGGCGTGGGCACAGCACACAGGGATCGGAAAAGTGGAACTGCGGCTGAATCGTGGACCGTGGCAGCAGGCGGACCTGGCGCAAGGCATCTCGGTGGACACCTGGTACCAGTGGAAACTGGGCGTGGAGCTGACGGAGGGCCGGTATGAAGTCCAGGTCCGTGCCACCGACCTTGCGGGACAGGTCCAGGACGAGCGGAGCCGGCCGGTTGTCCCGGACGGAGCCACCGGCCTCCACACGATTAGAGTGGACGTGACACCCTGAACGCTCCAACTGAAGGCGGAACCATGGCCAGCCCGCAACCGCATGGAACGCCTGCAGCGCCGGCAACGCACGGGACGGAGCACCCGCGGCAGCACGCCAACACACAGCACGCCAACACACAGCACGCAGCGAGGTCCGTGGCGGACCACGCAGCAGCCGTCTCTGCCCTGTTGGAGCCTTTGCGGAACGTGCACCGGACGGAAACGTTGCCCCTGGCCCGTGCGCTGGGCCGTGGTTTGGTGGCGGACGTGCGTGCGCCCATCAGCTTGCCGCCCTTCGCCAACTCCCAAATGGACGGCTATGCCATCCGTTCAATGGACGTGCCCGACGGCGGTGCAGAGCTGGGCATTATGCCTCCCGTTCCAGCGGGCGCAAGCCCTGCAGCACTGCAACCCGGCATGGCTGCCCCGATCATGACGGGAGCAATGCTCCCCTCGGGGGCCGACGCTGTCGTCCCTATTGAGCGGGCCGTTCCGGACCGCTTCCTGCCAGCCGCTGCACAGGCAACGGAACTTGCCACGGTGTGGCTGCCGCCGGCGTCTGCAGGCACGTTTGTCCGGGCTGCAGGCAGCGATGTGCAGGCCGCCGGGACGGCCCTGGCGGCGGGCGCCTTCCTTGGCCCGGCCCAACTGGGACTCCTGGCCGCGCTGGGCATCCCGGAGGTGACCGTCTACCAGACCGTGACGGTCCTGCTGGTCACCACCGGTGACGAAGTGGTGGAGCCCGGCGCGGAACTCCCGGCCGGGAAGATTTACGACTCCAACGGGACGCTGCTGGAAGCCGCAATGGAACAGGCGGGACTACAGGTCCGCCGTACCGGCATCGCCACGGACAACCCGGAGCGGCTCAGGACGCTGCTGAGGGAAGAGGGCGCGGGAGCGGACCTGATCGTGACCACCGGCGGGGTCAGCAAGGGCGCCTACGAAGTGGTCCGGCAGGCCATGGCGGACCAGCCGGTCGAGTTCCTCCACGTGGCCATGCAGCCGGGCGGTCCGCAGGGGATCGGCACCTTCGAAGGCCGGCCTTTCCTGGGGTTCCCCGGCAACCCCGTCAGCTGCCTGGTGTCCTTCGAAATGTTCCTCCGCCCCGTCCTTGCCGGCCTGGTGGGTACCCCCGCGCCGCGCCTGCCGGTCCGCGCCCGCCTCAGCCGGCCGCTGACTTCCCCCGAACACAAGCACCAGGTCCGCCGCGGCACGTTGCAGCCGGATGGAACCGTGCAGTTGCAGGGCGGGGAAAGCTCGCACCTGATGCATGCGCTCGCCGGCTCCAATGTGCTGGTCCATGTTCCGGAAGGAGTGGCCGCGCTCGCGGCAGGGGCGGAGGTGGAAGTATGGATGCTGTGAATGCAGAACAGACCCCGGCCGCGCTGACGCACCTGCGCCAGGACGGCAGCGCCCAGATGGTGGATGTATCCGCCAAAGCCGAAACCACCCGTGAGGCCACCGCCACCGCCACGCTCCGCACCACCGCCGAGGTGATGGGCCTGCTGGGCTCGGGCGGCCTGCCCAAGGGGGACGCCCTGGCCGTGGCACGGGTTGCCGGGATCATGGCCGCCAAGAAAACCCCTGACCTGATTCCGCTGTGCCATCCGCTTCCCCTGTCCAAGGTCACCGTGGACTTCGAGCTGGCACCGGACTCCGTTGCCATCCTCGCCACGGTCAAGACCCGCGGCGTTACCGGCGTGGAGATGGAAGCACTTACTGCTGCCTCCGTTGCCGCGCTGAGCGTGTACGACATGGTCAAGGCAGTGGACAAGCATGCCGTCCTCACCGACATCAAGGTGCTGGCCAAAAGCGGCGGCAAGAGCGGGGACTGGACACTGTGAGCAGCCCCGGCACTTTGAATGCCCCCGAGCCGCACCGCCACGGCGACGTGCAGGGCCGCAAGGCCGGCGTCGTTATTGCTTCCACCCGTGCAGCCGCCGGGATCTACGACGACGAAACCGGTCCCGTGATCACCGACTGGCTCACCGAACACGGCTTTGACGTATTCCCCGCCATGGTGGTCCCCGACGGCGAGCCGGTCGGCGCAGCCATCCGCGCCCTCCTGACCCAGCGCCCCGCCGTCGTCATCACCAGCGGCGGCACGGGCCTCAGCCCGGACGACCGGACCCCCGACGTCACCCTGCCCCTGCTGGACCGCGAGATTCCCGGCATCATGGAAGCGGTCCGCCGTGCCGGAGCCGCGAAAACCCCGCTGGCGGCCCTCAGCCGCGGCTATGCCGGTGCGGCCGGAAGCACGTTCATCATCAACCTGCCCGGATCACCGAAGGGCGTCATGGACGGGCTCACCGTCCTGGACCCGGTGATCGGGCACCTTTGCGACCAGCTGGAAGGCGGACATGGGCACTGAAGCAGCTTTCGAGGTAGTCAACGCGGTCCTGAGCGCGGAACCCATCTCGGTGGACCAGGCCATTGCTGCGGTGGAAAGTGACACCGCAGGCGCGGTAGTCAGTTTCAGCGGTGTGGTGCGCAACCACGATGGCGGCAAGGCAGTTGAGCGGCTGAGCTACAGCGCGCACCCCACGGCCCACCAGGTGATGGCCGACGTCGTTGCCCGCCTTGCGGCCGAGCAGCAGGCCCAACGGGATGGCGGCGCCACCGGCCCGTCCCCGCAGCCAGTGCGGATCTGGGCGGCGCACCGGATCGGCATGCTGGACATCGGCGATCCCGCGCTGGTGTGCGCCGTGTCCGCGGCCCACCGCGGGCAGGCTTTTGCCGTGTGTTCGGAACTGGTGGACAGGATCAAGGAGCAGGTGCCCATCTGGAAGGAACAGTTCTTCGTTGACGGCACTGTTGAATGGGTGGGTGCCGGCAGCTGACGCTGCTGCTCCGGCTGGTGGATCATCGAAGGGGTGACACCCGCCCTGTTCCTGCGAGGTAATGCACAGTCCCTGGTTCCTCCGCGTCAAGGCCCCGCCGGTAGGGTTAAGGCCATGACCGAACAACTCCCTGCTCCCATGCCAGTTGCCGTGCTGGGCGCGAACGGGCGCATGGGCGCCGAAGCCGTTAAAGCCATTGAAGCAGCGACAGACATGAAGCTCGTGGCGGCCCTGGGCCGGGGCGATTCGCTGGACCGGATCACCGCCGCCGGCGCGCAGTATGTTGTGGACCTGACCGTGCCGGAAAGCACCGAAGCGAACGTCCGCTTCGCCGTCGAGCATGGTATCCACGCCGTAGTGGGCACCACCGGTTGGGATGCAGAGCGCCTGTCCGGGCTGAAAGGCCTGCTGGCAAACCACCCGGAAACGGGCGTCCTGATTGCTCCGAACTTTGCCCTGGGTTCCGTGCTCGCTTCAGCCTTTGCGGCCAAGGCATCCAAGTACTTTGAATCCGTGGAGATCATCGAGCTCCATCACCCGGACAAGGTGGATGCCCCCTCCGGTACCGCGGTCCGCACGGCGCAGCTGATCGCGGCAGAACGCAACGCCGCAGAGATTCCCCCGAGCCCGGACGCCACCACATCTGAGTTGGCAGGAGCACGCGGCTGCGAGGTTGACGGCGTGCGCGTGCACAGTGTGCGCCTCCGGGGACTGGTGGCACACCAGGAAGTCCTGCTGGGCGGTTCCGGCGAGCAGCTGACGCTGCGCCACGACTCCTTTGACCGCGCTTCCTTCATGCCGGGCGTGCTCCTTGGCCTGCGCAACGTGGCTGCCCACCCCGGACTGACGGTGGGCCTGGACGGCTACCTGGACCTGGGGCTCTAGGCCATGGGCGCCCTGCTGGCCGGGTTCCGGAAGAACCGCACCAAGATCTGGGTTGGGGCGGTAACCCTTTTGCTGGTCTTCTACCTGGTGGTGTCCTTCCAGCGTTCCATCCTTCTCCTGACGGACAGCAACCTGGCGGCCCAGGCGATCGGGGCTGCCTATCTGGTGCTTCCGGTTATCGGCGCCTGGGCCCTGATCAGGGAACTGATGTTCGGCGCCCGGACCGAGCAGATGGCAAAGGTCCTGGAAGCCGAGGGCGGCCTGCCGGTGGATGAACTGCCCAGGACGCCTGCCGGCCGGATTGTCCGCTCGGCAGCGGATGCCGAGTTCGAGAAGTATAAGGCCGAGGCCGAGGCTGCCCCGGACGACTGGCGTTCCTGGTTCCGGCTGAGCTGCGCCTATGACGCCGCTGGGGACCGCAAGCGTGCCCGGGCCTCCATGCGTGACGCCGTCAGGCTCTTCCAGGGCAACGCCCCCGCCTAGGCTTCGGTAACGCCAGGCCCTTACCGGACAGCCCTGACGTTTCCCCGGCCCACCTGGTTTGCCGCGTGCCCCAGCCACTCGAGAGGGCCGCGCCACTTCAACAGCACGAACACCATGCCCACGATGACGGCAGTGGCAGCCTGGGCAAAGTACATCCCATCCTCGGTCCAGCCGGCGGGCAGGGGCTTGAGGTAGAACCCGGAGACCACCCACACGTGGACCGTGTACAGGGTCAGGGTCATTGCACCCGCACCCCGCAACGGCAGCAGCAGGTCCAGGTCCACCCACTCAGCCAGCCGGCCCAGCAGGAGGCATGCGCCAATCACTGCCACGGCCACGGCGGACGTGTGCAGCAGGTCAAGTGTCGTTGCCGAGTGCGGCGCCGCGGACGCCAGCCACCACCACGAACCCTCCTGTGGAATGCCCGTCAGGTTGACCTGCAGAACGCTGCCCAACGGATAGCCGGGGGAATTGAGGACGTCCTCCAGGGCAGCGCGGCCGCCCCAGCTTTCCATCGCGGTGACGCCCAGGGTTTTGGCCAGGACGGCAACCACCGAACCGGCCACCAGGAGGACCACCGGAAGCATCGCCCTGGCCAGCACCAGCCTGCCAACAATGAGCCCCACCAGCAGGTAAGAGAGCCACTGGAACACGGGGTAATACCCGGTGAAGAACAGGTCAGCCAGCAGCCGTGACGGGGTGGCAAGGTCCTCCCAGGACGGGTTGTGGCCCAGCTTGAGCGGAGGCTCGGCAGCCAGGAGCCACGGGCGCAGCAGGTACGCCAGGATGGGGGAGCCCAGGATCCAGCCGCCCGCCCAGGCGCAGAGCCGCTTCAGCCCCATGCCCAGGAAGGGCAGGACGCACAGGAACAGCACGGCGTAGTGGACCAGGATGATGGCAAGGTTGACTTCCAGCCCGCCCAGGCTAAGTCCGACGGCGGCAATCACCAGAGCACGCAGGGCGATGCCGCGGCGGGCGGCGGAGAGGTCAGGGCCCTGCAGCGGCCTGTGCTTTCCCGTGGACAAGGCCAGGCCCACCCCTGCCAGGACGGCGAACAGCGCCGCCGCCCTTCCCGAAAACGTGAGGCCGATCCAGGTGGGGGTCAGCTCGGCGTTGGATTCGAAGGTGGGGAGCAGATGGGTGGCCATCATTCCCAGCAGGGCGAGACCACGGGCCGCGTCGATGCCGTGGAGGCGCCCCGTGACGGGCTGCCCGCCGGATTTCCGGGACGTTCTGGCCGCATTACGGGACGTCATGACCAGATCGTCTCACACCTGCCTGTACCGGACCTGCCGGCACGACCTCCTTGTATTCGAATATATGTTCGAATAAGATTGCCGCCATGTACACTCCATCATCCGGAAGCCCTGCGGATCAGCCCGGCGCTGCCGGGCTTGCAAGGGCCATGAGTCCGGGGGTCGTTGACTACCTCTTCCGTCAGCTGGTGGCCGGCCGGCCGCCCGAGGATGTCCAGTGGCAGCGGGAGGGCATCAGCCTCGCCGCCCAGCCGGAGGGCGCAGAGCTGGCGCGGCGCCTCGCCGAGACAGACATCGATGCCCTCACACCCGTAGAGCTCTTCCATTACGTCAGGGCCGCCCAGCGGCTGTCGTCCTGGGCCGAGGACCTGCGCCAGGCCGCCGTCGGACGGTATTGCCACCCGCCGGAGTGCCAGGCGCCGGCGGAGGCAGCCCGCCCTGCCCGGCACTCCGCCTCCTAACCTGCGGCAGCTCAGGGCACCAAGGTCGGCGGTGCATCGTTTCCTGACAGCCGGTGTATCCGCTTCCTGACCGCCGGCTGCTCCGGTCGTGGTTCGGCGGCGCATCGCTTCCTTGCCGCCGGCAGCTCAGGTTGCCAGGTTTGCCGGCCGCGGGCTTTCCGGCAGTGGGCTTTGCGGCCGTGGGCTTTCCGGCCGGTAGGCCCGGCGGCCGCGTCAGGAGGGCGGGTCAGTGCCCGGAAAATGGTGGACGGTGGGGGCGCCGCCGGCGTGCCGGAGGCGAAACCAGTCGGTTATTTGACGTGCATCACGCCCCGGGCATTGTCCTAACCAGCGCCGGACAGGGTAACGTTTTTTCCATGGCTGACACATCCGCGCATCTCCCTGCCCTTGGTACTCTTCTGACCGCCATGGTCACACCGTTCACCAAGGACGGCGCAGTGGATTATGAGCAGGCCGCAGCCTTGGCCAGCAAGCTGGTGGACGACGGCTGCGACGGCCTGGTGGTCACCGGAACCACAGGCGAAACATCCACCCTCACCGACGAGGAAAACCTCGGCATGTTCCGCGCCGTCAAAGACGCGGTCGGCGGCCGGGCTGCGATCATCGCCGGCACGGGCACCAATGACACCGCCCACTCGGTCCACCTGTCCCAGCAGGCAGCAGCCCTCGGCGTCGACGGCCTCCTCCTGGTGACGCCTTACTACAACAAGCCAAGCCAGGCCGGTGTCCGCGCGCACTTCGAAACCATCGCCAACGCCGTGGACGTACCCGTCATGCTGTATGACATTCCCGGCCGCTCCTCCATCCCCATCGAGCCCGACACCATGATCCGGCTTGCCCAGCACCCGAACATCGTGGCTGTGAAGGATGCCAAGGCCGACTTCGTCGCTGCCTCCCGCGTCATGGCCGAGACGGACCTCCTGTTCTATTCCGGTGACGACGGACTGACCCTTCCGTGGATGGCCCTGGGCGCCGTCGGACTCGTGGGCGTAACGACGCACGTGGCCACGCGCCGCTTCCGTGAGCTCATCGACGCCGTCAACGCGAACGACCTCAGCACCGCCCGGAAGATTAACTTTGAACTCCTGCCCGTAGTACGCGCCACCATGACGCGGGTCCAAGGGGCCGTTGCGGCCAAGCAGATTCTTAAATGGCAGGGAGTCCTGCCCAACTCGATTGTCCGTTTGCCCCTCGTGGAGCCGGACGAAGCCGAGATCGAAACCATCCGCGGGGATTTGGCGGAAGCGGGGCTGGTCTTTTCCTGAGGAGTAAGACCAGCACCCTTCCGCCTGGAAAGTAGTGCAATATGACCCAAACTGCCCTTACCGGCCTTGTCACCCCTCCCCGCCTGCCGCAGGGGACGCTCAGGATTGTTCCGCTGGGCGGACTGGGGGAGATCGGCCGGAATATGGCCGTGTTCGAGATCGACGGCAAGCTGCTGATCGTGGACTGCGGCGTCCTCTTCCCCGAGGAAACCCAGCCCGGCGTTGACCTGATCCTGCCCGATTTCTCCTACATCGAGGACCGGCTGGACGACGTCGTGGCCGTGGTCCTTACCCACGGACACGAAGACCACATCGGAGCCGTTCCGTACCTGCTCCGGCGCCGCAACGACATCCCGCTTGTGGGCTCCCAGCTCACCCTCGCCCTGATCGAGGCGAAACTGCAGGAGCACCGAATCCGGCCTTACACGCTCACGGTTGAGGAAGGGCAGGTGGAGAAGTTCGGCCCCTTCGAATGTGAGTTCGTGGCCGTCAACCACTCCATTCCCGACGCCCTGGCGGTGTTCATCCGGACAGCCGGCGGCACTGTGCTGCACACCGGCGACTTCAAGATGGACCAGCTTCCGCTGGATGGACGCATCACGGACCTCCGCCACTTCGCCAAGCTCGGCGAGGAAGGCGTGGACCTCTTTATGTCCGACTCCACCAATGCGGACGTCCCGGGATTCACCACTGCCGAAAAGGAAATCGGCCCCACGCTGGAACGTCTTTTCGGCCAGGCCACCAAGCGCATCATTGTCGCGTCCTTCTCCTCGCACGTGCACCGGGTCCAGCAGGTCCTGGACGCAGCCGCCAAGCACAACCGCAAAGTGGCCTTCGTGGGCCGCTCCATGGTCCGCAACATGGCCATTGCCGAAAAACTTGGCTACCTGGACGTCCCGGCGGGGCTCATCGTGGACATCAAGAACATCGACAACCTGCCGGACAACCGCGTGGTGCTGATGTCCACCGGTTCCCAGGGCGAGCCCATGGCAGCCCTGTCCCGGATGGCCAACGGCGACCACCGGGTGGTGGTGGGCGACGGAGACACCGTCATCCTCGCCTCGAGCCTCATCCCCGGCAACGAGAACGCCGTCTTCCGGATCATCAACGGGCTGCTGAAGCTGGGCGCCGACGTGATCCACAAGGGCAACGCCAAGGTGCACGTCTCCGGCCATGCCGCGGCGGGGGAGCTCCTGTACTGCTACAACATCCTCGAGCCGCTGAACGCCATGCCGGTGCACGGTGAAACCCGCCACCTCATCGCCAACGGCAAGATCGCCATCGAGTCCGGCGTTCCCGAAGCAAGCGTCATCCTCGCCGACAACGGCACGGTCATCGACCTCAAGGACCACCGCGCTGACGTGGTGGGACAGGTGGAAGTCGGCTTCATCTACGTGGACGGCTCCAGCGTGGGCGAGATCACCGATGCCGACCTCAAGGACCGGCGGATCCTCGGTGACGAAGGGTTCATCTCCATCATTACGGTCATCCACCGGGCCACCGGCAAGGTGGTGTCCGGGCCGGAGATCCACGCCCGCGGCGTGGCAGAAGATGATTCCGTCTTCGACGACATCATCCCCAAGATCAACGCCGCGCTGGAGGAAGCCGTCCTCAACCACGCGGACCACACCAGCCACCAGCTCCAGCAGGTGGTCCGCCGCGTGGTGGGCACCTGGGTCAACCGCAAGCTGCGCCGCAAGCCCATGATCATTCCCGTGGTGCTCGAGGCCTGACATCGGCCGCCTGTACCGGCCCGCGCTCCCGTTCCCAACGGGGCCGCGGGCCGGCGGCGTTTAAGGGCCGCAAACCGGGGACCGGCGGCACCCAAATCCCCGGAAATCCGGCCCAACTCGGGTACCGTGGCTACTATGGCCACTCGTACTACTTCCGCGCCCAATGGATCCAGCAGGGGCCGCGCCGGCAGCAAAACCGGCAGCTCCTCAGGCCGCGGCGCTGGCTCTGCGGCCGCCAAATCCGGGCGTGCCGGCGGCTCCTCCAGCACGGCCCGCACCCGCCAGCTACCCGCCGTCGAGCACCACCAGCCGTGGCTGCTGCGCGTGGTGGGCGGGGCGTGGCTGGGCCTCGGCCACCTGGTGGGCGGCGGCGTGCGGCGCATCGGCCATGACGTCAGCGACCTGCCGGCAGAGGACCGCCGGGACGGCGCGGCCCTGTTCAACCTGGCACTCGGGATCTTCATAGCCACCTTCGCCTGGTGGGGCCTCACGGGCTGGTTCCCGGACGCCGTGTATGCCGTGGTCAACGGGACATTCGGCTGGATCTCCCTGCTGCTTCCGCTCATGCTGTTTGTCTGCGCGTTCCGGCTCTTCCGCCAGCCATCCGACGGCCGTGGCAACAACAGGGTTGGCATCGGCTTCCTGATCATGACGTTTGCCGGCTGCGGGCTGGCGCACATGCTGGGCGGGGAGCCCACAGTTGCCCAGGGTTTTGACGGGCTCCGCCAGGCGGGCGGAATGCTCGGATTCCTTGCCGCCTCGCCCCTGGCCGCCATCCATTCCGCTGTTCCTTTGGTGCTCTACTCGCTGCTGGCGTTCGTCTCAATGCTGATCATCACCGCCACCCCGTTCACTGCGATCCCGCGCAGGCTGCATGCCGCCTACGAACACCTCATGGGCATCGACCTGCTGGATGAGCAGGACCGGGACAAGCATGACCGGGACAAGCATGACCGCAGCTACCTGGAACGGACCCCTGCGGCCGCGGCCCCCAAGAACGACAGGAAGAAGAAGCGCCGCTTCTTTGGCAAGGATGAGGAAGACGGCGACGCCGGCCTGGAAGGCTACGTGGGCGACGAAGCCTTCGAGCACGCAGTGATCGACGACGACGACGCAAAGGGAGGCCAGGAGCCGCGCCCGGCTCCTGGTGTCCGCCGTCCCACCCAGGCGGAAATCGCCGTCGAAAAGATCAAGGCAGCCCAGGGACTGGGCGCAGGCGCCTCGGCAGCTCCAGGGGAAAACGCCACCGAAGCCATCCCCATGATCACCCCCGGCATGGCCCCGCCTGCCGCAAAACCGGCAGCCGCGCCCACCGTGCCTTCCAACCCCGTGGCACCCGCGCCGCCGCCTGTTCCCATCCCGCAGCGCACTGAGCAGCTGTCGCTGGCTGGCGACGTTACCTACACGCTCCCGGCCTCGGACTACCTGACGCCCGGATCCATCCCGAAGGAGCGCACGGAAGCGAACGACGCCGTCGTCGCAGCCCTGACGGACACCCTTCAGCAGTTCAACGTCGACGCCACGGTCACCGGCTTCAGCCGCGGTCCCACCGTCACCCGGTACGAGATCGAGCTGGCCCCGGGAACGAAGGTGGAACGGGTCACCGCACTGTCCAAGAACATCTCCTACGCCGTGGCGTCCAGTGATGTGCGTATCCTCAGCCCCATCCCCGGCAAGTCCGCCATCGGCATCGAAATCCCCAACACCGACCGTGAGACCGTCTCCCTGGGCGATGTCCTCCGCAGCCAGAACGCCCGCCGGACGGACCACCCCATGGTGATGGGTGTGGGCAAGGACGTGGAGGGCGGCTACGTGGTGGCCAACCTCGCCAAGATGCCGCACCTGCTGGTGGCCGGCGCAACCGGTGCCGGTAAATCATCTTTCGTGAACTCGATGATCACCTCCATCCTGATGCGCGCCACGCCTGATGAGGTGCGCATGGTCATGGTGGACCCCAAGCGCGTGGAACTCACCGCGTATGAGGGCGTCCCGCACCTCATCACGCCCATCATCACCAATCCGAAGAAGGCCGCCGAGGCACTCCAGTGGGTTGTCCGTGAGATGGACGCCCGCTATGACGACCTCGCCAACTACGGCTTCAAGCACATCGACGACTTCAACAAGGCTGTCCGTGCCGGCAAGGTCCAGCCGCCGGTGGACTCCAAGCGCGTCATCCGCCCCTACCCGTACCTGCTGGTGATCGTGGACGAGCTCGCCGACCTGATGATGGTGGCTCCGCGCGATGTTGAAGACTCGATTGTCCGCATCACCCAGCTCGCCCGCGCAGCCGGCATCCACCTGGTCCTGGCAACCCAGCGGCCCTCCGTGGATGTGGTGACCGGCCTCATCAAGGCGAACGTGCCCTCACGCATGGCCTTCGCCACGTCCTCGGTAACAGATTCGCGCGTGGTCCTGGACCAGCCCGGCGCCGAAAAGCTCATCGGTCAGGGTGACGCCCTGTTCCTGCCCATGGGTGCCTCGAAGGCCATGCGCGTCCAGGGCGCGTGGGTCACTGAATCCGAAATCCACAAGGTGGTCGAGCACGTCAAGGGACAGCTCCAGGCCACCTATCGCGACGACGTCGCCGCGGAAGCGCCGAAGAAGCAGATCGACGACGACATCGGGGACGACCTCGAAGTCCTGCTGCAGGCCACCGAACTGGTGGTCACCACGCAGTTCGGCTCAACGTCGATGCTGCAGCGGAAGCTGCGCGTCGGCTTCGCCAAGGCAGGGCGGCTGATGGACCTGCTGGAATCACGGGGCGTGGTTGGTCCCTCCGAGGGCTCCAAGGCCCGGGACGTCCTGGTGAAGCCGGACGACCTCGCACCGGTCCTTGCCGCCATGAAGGGCCAGGAGGCCCCGGCAGCGCCCGACTCGCAGACCGCCGCGCTGAGCGATAACGCCAACGCCAACATCGCCCAGGGCGGCTACGCCGAAGACCTGGTGGCCGCAGACCTGGACCAGCGGAAGCAGAACGTCGAATATTACGACGGCTCGGATTCCCCGCCAGGCGGCTATGACGACGAGGACGGCTCCGAGGACGCCTGGTCCCTGACCGGTCGCTAGCCCGGGGACTGTAGCCTAGGAACGTGACTAGCACCGATGCAACCGCCGCCGGCCCGGGCCGTGCCGGGGTCTGGAACCTTCCCAACATCCTGACCATGATCCGCATCGCGCTGGTGCCGTTTTTTGTCTGGTTCCTCATTGCGGACGCCCCGGGGCTGCGCAGTGAGGCAGGCGTGTGGCGCTGGGCCGCGGTCCTTGCGTTCGCCGTCGCCATCTACACGGACAAGCTCGACGGCGACATCGCCAGGAGCCGGAACCTCGTAACTGACTTCGGCAAGATCGCTGATCCGATTGCCGACAAACTCCTTATCGGTTCGGCGCTGGTGATGCTTTCAGTGCTCAGCGAACTGCCATGGTGGGTTACCGTCCTGATCCTGGTCCGTGAATGGGGCGTCACCGCCCTGCGCTTCTTTGTGATCCGCTACGGCGTAATCCCGGCCTCCCGCGGCGGCAAGCTGAAGACCGTTGTCCAGACCGCGGCGATCTTCCTCTACCTCCTGCCGCTTGGCTCTTTTGCCCCGTGGCTGGTGTGGGTGGCATTCGCGGTGATGATGGCCGCTGTGGTGATCACGGTGTGGACGGGCGTGGAGTATGTAGTGGAAGCGCTGCGGATCCGGGCCAAGGGAAAGCTGCAGGCACGCACAGATAAAGGCCAGGAGCCCGCATGACCAACCTCCACCATTTGTCCGCTGACGCGGTCCGCAAGGCGCTCGACGCGGGCCGGACCGTTGCCACAGCTGAGTCATTGACCGCCGGAATGGTGTCGGCCGTCCTTGCCGATACGCCCGGCGCTTCCGGCATCCTGCAGGGCGGGGTGGTTGCCTATCAGAACTCCGTCAAGGAAAGGGTCCTGGATGTCCCGTCGGTGCTGCTGGCACGCGTCGGATCCGTGGACCCGGACGTCGCGGCGGCCATGGCTGCAGGAGCCCGGTCCGTCCTTGGCGCTGACATCGGCGTCTCCACCACAGGCGTTGCCGGGCCCGAAGCGCACGACGGGAAGCCCGTCGGCACCGTCTACATCGGCATAGCCACCGCAGCCGGGACCTCGGCCTTCGAATATGCCTTCTCGGGAAGCCGTGCCGAGATCCGCGGACAGGCCTGCGGTGCAGCCTTGGAAAGGCTCCTCGAAGCCCTGTCCGGCCAGGCCCGCCGCCCCTAAGTTACTGGGCGTAAAGTTGCCGGGAACAAAAGCCGGTACCGATTAGTTATTACTTTGTGTCGCTTCCGAAGAGCGGAGGCGCCTAGGATGAAATGACCACGACGGTTCGCCTTGCGGCGGACCTGACCAATGAGGGAGCAAGGCGATACAGATGGTAAAGCAGCCCGTATCCGTAAACGGCGTTGTCCGCTGGAAGGATGTGGGCCTCGCCGATCAGGGCAAGAGCGAACAGAAGGAGCGCAAGATGGTTGTACTTCGTCACGAAATTGGTGATGTCCTGCGCGATGTCCGCCAGCGTCAGGGGCGTACGCTCCGTGAAGTTTCGCACAGCGCCCGTGTCTCCCTGGGTTACCTCAGTGAAGTGGAGCGCGGCCAGAAGGAAGCATCATCCGAGCTGCTGTCTTCGATCTGCTCGGCCCTGGACGTTCCGTTGTCCAGCATGCTCCGCGAAGTGAGCGACAGGGTGGCTGTTGCAGAAGGCGTTGCCGTTCCGGACACCGTTCCCCAGGAATTCTCCCAGCGTTATGGCCGCGACCTTGAGCGCGACCTCAACACTGAACTTAACGACGAACTGTCCGCGGGCCTTCTTTCCGGCGCCCGGTAGGGTCCCGCCCGAAGACGGCTCCCGGAACGTAATACATTGAAGCCCCCGGCCGCGGCCGGGGGCTTCAGTGCATTTTGTGTTACTTGTCTTCACCGGTGGGCGCCGTGCCGTCCTTCGGGAAGCCGTCACGCTCGTAGGTGGAGTTCAGCTTGGCCATGCAGCGGGCCAGCTCCTCCAATTCCGCAACCGGCCATTCCCCCAGGCGTTCGCGGAACACCTGCCGCCGGGCGTCCTGGACCTGATGCATTTTTTCCTCACCTTTGGGTGTCAGCCGGATGGCCTGCGCCCGTCCGTCCAGGGGATCAGCCTCCTTGGACACGAGCCCCAGGCTCTCCAGGAAAGCAATCTGCCGGCTGACGGAAGGCTTTCCGACGCCGATGTTCATCGCCAGGTCGGTAAGGCGGATCGGCCCCTCCCGGCGGATGACCGTCAGGAGGCCGTACGCCGCAGGTTCCATATCCGGATGCACCTGGCGGGAAAGCTGGTTGGAGATCGACCGTGCGCGCCGCCAGAAAAGACTGATCTGGTGTTCCACGTTCTGCACCGCGGCGTCCACGGTGGCTTCGTCGTGGCGGCCCTGCAGGGACGGGACATCAGGGGAGTTGCTCATGGCAACAATTCTAGTGCGCGGGATCATGAGAGACTTTTCTGGTGCGAATCAGCGATTATTGGCGACTCATGGACGACGAATTCGGCGCCGGGTACTCGCGGGTCCTCAGCAGCACCCTTGTCCTGGCAGGAGTGGGCGGGCGCACCGCGGACCAGGCGCTTGCCGCCGGCATAGAGCCCCGCAGGGTGTGGCTGGCCCTCTGTGATGTGCAGGATGTTCCCGCGGAGCGCCGGCTGGGCCGGGACATCAAGCCCCGCACGGACTAGCCGGTTTCTCCTGACACGCCGTGCGGTTGTTCGAATACCTGTTCGGGTAAAGCTATGCTTTTCATAGCGGGTTATCCACATAGCCGCCCTCACCCGGCCGGAATGTCAGTGGGTCCCAGTAGCGTCAGAGATGACCAATAAACGGCCGCTGAGGCCACTCCAAAGCGAGAAAGCATTAGAGGTGTGAACCATGGCGGCAGCCCCGGATCGTGCAAAAGCGCTCGAAGCAGCGCTGGCCCAGATCGACAAGCAGTTCGGTAAAGGCTCGGTCATGCGGCTCGGCGATGAAGTCCGGGCCCCGATTGAGGTCATCCCCACCGGCTCCATTGCATTGGACGTTGCCTTGGGAATTGGCGGCCTTCCCCGTGGCCGTGTTGTTGAGATCTACGGGCCGGAATCGTCCGGTAAGACCACCGTAGCCCTCCACGCCGTGGCCAATGCCCAGCGCCAGGGCGGGATCGCCGCCTTCATTGACGCCGAGCACGCCCTTGACCCTGAATACGCCGCCAAGCTCGGCGTGGACACGGACGCCCTCCTCGTCTCCCAGCCGGACACCGGTGAGCAGGCCCTGGAAATCATGGACATGCTGGTGGGCTCGGGGTCGCTGGACGTCATCGTGATCGACTCCGTCGCAGCCCTGGTGCCGCGGGCCGAAATCGAAGGCGACATGGGTGACAGCCACGTCGGCCTCCAGGCCCGCCTCATGAGCCAGGCCCTGCGTAAGATCACCGGGCGCCTGAGCCAGACCAAGACCACCGCGATCTTCATCAACCAGCTCCGCGAGAAGATCGGCGTTTTCTTCGGCTCCCCGGAAACCACCACCGGTGGTAAGGCCCTGAAGTTCTACGCCTCCATCCGTATCGACGTCCGCCGTATCCAGACCCTGAAGGAAGGCGCCGATTCCGTCGGCAACCGGACCAAGGCGAAGATCGTCAAGAACAAGATGGCTCCGCCCTTCAAAGTGGCCGAATTCGACATCATCTACGGCCAGGGCATTTCCCGTGAGGGCGGCATCATCGACATGGGCGTGGAACACGGCATCATCAAGAAGTCCGGCTCCTGGTTTACCTACGACGGCGACCAGCTCGGCCAGGGCATGGAAAACTCCCGCAGGTTCCTCCGGGACAACCCAGAGCTTGCTGCCGAACTTGAGCGGCTGATCAAGGAAAAGCTCGGCGTGGGCGTCAAGCCTGCAGAGCCGGAGTCCAAGGACTCCCCGAAGCTGAAAGCCGTTGACGGGTTCTAGCAGTTGACGGATTTTGACACTCCGCGTCCCCGCCGTGCGAAAGCCGGCGGGCGGCGCGGCGTTTCACCTGGCGGCCCGTTCCAGGACGGTCCGGATCCAGGTTCCTCCGTTGCCGGGGATGCCGAGGCGGATCCGGTGTCCGTCGCACAAAACATCATCTATCGGCAGCTGACCGCTTCGGCGAAGAGCAGGCTGCAGCTTGCCAGGAAACTCGCCGAGCGGAACATCCCGGACGACGTCGCCGAGGCGGTGCTGGACAGGTTCGAGGAAGCACGCCTGATCAACGACGCCGACTTTGCCGACATGTGGGTGAGGAGCCGCTCCCAGTCGCGGAAGCTGGCCAAGGGAGCCCTCCGCCGCGAACTCGCGGAAAAGGGCATAGACCAGGACACCGCGGCCGCAGCGTTGGAACAGTTGACGGATGCGGATGAGGAAGCCGCCGCACGGCAGCTTGTGGAGCGGAAGCTCCGCCCGGGAACGGATTTCGAGGACCGGGCGGAGCGGGACAAGGCAACCCGGCGGCTTGCATCAATGCTCGCCCGGAAGGGCTATCAGCCCTCGCAGGCGTTCCGGATTGTCAACGAGGTCCTGGAGTCCTGCGCCGGACCCGATAGTGCGAACCTGTAAAACCGGTACCCTTAACAGGTGAGTTTGACCATCCCTTCCCCCCTTTCCGGTACCAGCCCCTCCGCAGAAGCTGAAGGTGCACCGCAAGCCGGTGGCCCTAGGCCCCGCACGTACCAGGTGCGTACGTTCGGCTGCCAGATGAACGTCCATGACTCAGAGCGGATGGCCGGCATGCTGGAGGACGCAGGGTATGTGCCTGCGGAGGACGAACAGGCTGACGTCGTGGTGTTCAACACGTGTGCGGTCCGGGAGAACGCTGACAACAAGCTCTACGGCAACCTGGGCATCCTGGCTCCGGTGAAGGCCGCAAACCCGGGCATGCAGATCGCGGTGGGCGGCTGCCTGGCGCAGAAGGACAGGGAGACCATCCTGAAGAAGGCGCCGTGGGTGGACGCTGTCTTCGGCACCCATAATGTTGGCGCCCTGCCCGCACTGCTGGAACGTGCGCGGCACAACAACGAGGCGCAGCTGGAAATCCTGGAGTCGTTGGACGTCTTCCCGTCCACGCTTCCCACCAAGAGGGACTCCGTCTACTCAGGCTGGGTATCCATCTCCGTCGGCTGCAACAACACCTGCACCTTCTGCATCGTGCCCGCCCTCCGCGGCAAGGAGAAAGACCGCCGGCCCGGAGACATCCTTGCCGAGATCCAGGCACTGGTGGACGACGGCGCCATCGAAGTCACCCTCCTGGGCCAGAACGTCAACTCCTACGGTGTGGAGTTCGGCGACCGGCAGGCCTTCTCCAAGCTCCTCCGGGCCTGCGGGGACATTGAAGGCCTGGAACGGGTACGGTTCACCAGCCCGCACCCCGCCGCGTTCACCGACGACGTCATTGATGCCATGGCCGAGACCCCCAACGTGATGCCGCAGCTGCACATGCCGCTGCAGTCGGGGTCGGACAAAGTACTTCGGGACATGCGGCGTTCCTACCGGTCCAGCAAGTTCCTGGGCATCCTGGACAAAGTGCGCGACAAAATCCCGCACGCTGCAATCTCCACCGACATCATTGTTGGGTTCCCCGGCGAAACCGAAGACGACTTTCAGGCAACACTGGACGTGGTGGAGAAGTCACGCTTCGCCACCGCCTTCACGTTCCAGTACTCCAAGCGCCCGGGCACCCCTGCCGCTGACTTGCCCGACCAGCTGCCCAAGGCCGTGGTGCAGGAGCGGTTCGAGCGACTGACCGCCCTTCAGGACCGGATTGCGGCGGAGGAGAACCGGCGCCAGCTCGGACGCCGGGTTGAGGTCATGGTCACGGCGCAGTCCGGACGGAAGGCAGGGGAGACGCACAGGCTCTCCGGCCGTTCCCAGGACCAGCGGCTTGTGCACTTCTCGGTCCCTGAGGGTGCGCCTGCTCCACGGCCTGGAGACCTGGTCACTGTCACCATCACCGAGGCCGCAGCTTTCCACCTTGTCGCCGATCCCGCCCCCGGGGATTACAGCCTTCGCCGCTCCCGCGCCGGTGACGCCTGGGACAGGTCGCAGGCAGACTCCTGCGGAGCACCCGCACCGGGGTCCGGTGCCGGCGGCAAGGGCGTATCGCTGGGCATGCCCTCGTTGCCCGTCCGCACCCGCTGACCGGTGGGCTCACCGCCTGTCATCGCCGTCGTTGGTCCCACTGGGTCCGGCAAGTCTGACCTTGCCGTCAACCTTGCCCTGGAACTGGACGGCGAAGTCATCAATGCCGACGCCATGCAGTTCTACCGGGGCATGGACATTGGCACGGCAAAAATCACCGACGCTGAACGCAAGGGCGTTCCCCACCACCTGCTGGACATCCTGGAGGTAACCCAGGAAGCCAGCGTGTCGCAGTTCCAGCAGCAGGCCCGGGAGCTCATCACGGACATTCACGCCCGCGGCAAGCGCGCCATCCTGGCCGGCGGCTCCGGCCTCTACGTGCGGGCCGCGCTGGACATCCTCGAATTCCCGGGCACTGATCCGCGGGTACGCCAAAGCCTGGAATCCGAACTCGCCGCCCAGGGGACCGCGGTGCTGCTGGAGCGGCTGCGGAAGGTGGATCCGGTGTCCGCCGGCCGGCTGTCAGATGACCGGAGGGTTATCCGCGCCCTGGAGGTCCATCAGCTCACCGGACGGCCGTTCAGTTCCTTCATGCCGCAGCGTGAGTACTTCCAGCCTGCCGTCCAGGTTGGCCTGGCGGTGGACCGTGAGGCGCTTCGGGACCGGCTTGGCCGGCGTGTGCACGGCATGGTGGAGGCCGGCCTGCTCGCCGAGGTCCAAGAGCTGGACGCCCGCGGGCTGCGGCAGGGTAAGACTGCCCCCCGCGCCCTGGGGTACTCGCAGTTCCTGCGTGTTATCGACGGCGAGTGGACTGTTCCCGAGGCCGCTGAGGACACCATCGTGGCCACCCGCCAGTTCGCCCGGCGCCAGCTCACCTGGTTCCGGGCCGATCCGCGCATCCACTGGCTGGACTGGCAGGATCCGGCCCTGCTGGCCACAGCAGTGGGGCTCTGCCGTTTTTAGGGCTGCACCGCACGGCCGGTACCCTTGGAACCATGGACACAACCCTCGCAGAAACCACCGAGCCGGCCTTAAGCACCCTGAGCGGGCTCCGCTTCTCCAAGGGGCACGGCACCGGCAATGACTTCGTCCTGGTGGCTGATCCCGAGGGCGTCCACACCATCACGGCCGAAGCCGTTGCAGCCCTGTGTGACCGGCACCGCGGGATCGGCGGGGACGGCCTCATCCGGGCAGTCCCGTCGCGGTTCCTCCCGGAAGGCCGCGAGTTGATGGCTGCCGCACCCGAGGCTGAGTGGTTTATGGACTACCGCAACGGGGACGGCTCGCTGTCCGAAATGTGCGGCAACGGCGTCCGCGTCTTTGTCCATTTCCTCCGGACCGAGGGCCTGATCGAGCTGCCCGACGGCGGCGCCCTCACCATTGGTACACGGGCCGGGGTCAAAACCGTGGTGCGGACGGGGGAAGGCTATGCCGTGGACATGGGGCCGTGGGAGTTCATCTTCCCGGGCGAGGCCACGGCCAAGGCCATGGATTCACTGGTGACCGCCGAGGGCCTGGAGGTTCCACGCCCCGCCCTTTCGGTCAGCATGGGCAACCCGCACACGGTTGTTGCCCTCGCCGAGCTTTCCGAACTCGCGGGAACACGGCTGTTCACCGCGCCCGTGGTTGACCCCGTCCCAGCCAACGGGACCAACGTGGAATTCGTGGTTCCGTCCGAGCCGCTGGTCCACGACGGCGTTGGCTCGGTAACAATGCGCGTGCATGAACGCGGCGTGGGGGAGACCCAGTCCTGCGGAACGGGTGCCTGCGCCGCCGCTGTGGCCATCCGCCACTGGGCGGGCGCGGAAGCCCCGGACGCCTGGCGCGTCCACGTTCCCGGAGGCGTGGTGGGAGTCAAGTTCTTCGCCGGTCCAGGAGGCCACGAACACGTGGAGCTCAGCGGTCCGGCAGTTATTGTGGCAAACGGGACGCTTTCCTGACCTTCAGGATCCGGAACGACTTCGAGGTTGACTCCCGGCTGACCGTGAACGATTCGTCCAGTTCAGCTGCAAGCCACCGCTGAAGCGAGTCGGCCCCGAGGTTCTTCTGCACCACCAGCCAGGCCGTCCCGCCCGGAGCCAGGCGCGGAATCCACAGCTTCAGCAGTGAGTGCAGTTCGTCCTTGCCGATCCGGATGGGCGGATTGGACCAGATCGTGTCAAAGCGCAGCTCGGGATCCACGGCGTCGGGGGTGCTGGCTGTCACGTTGGCAAGCCCCAGTGCTGCGGCGTTCTCGTTCGTCAGCGTGATGCAGCGCTCGTTGACGTCCACGGCGTAGACCCGGGCGGAGGGCGCCTTGAGGGCCATGGTCAGGGCAATGGGTCCCCAGCCGCAGCCGATGTCCAGGAGGTTTCCCTGGGGCGCGGGAGCGGGAACCTCGCTGAGCAGGATCGCCGTGCCTTTGTCGATCCCGTCGGGGCTGAAGATGCCGGAGGAAGTCTGCAGCCTGCGCGTCTGCCCGGCGAGCTCAACAGCCAGGGGCTTGCGGGTGAAAGGGCCGGCGGGTGTTGCGCTGAAATAATGTGCGGACTCCATAACTGGCCAGAGTAGTTCCCCTTGCAGCGTAAAGGGAAACCGCGGGTATGGCCCTCTGCTAGGCTGGAGGGCATGTTCCTGATCTTCGAGTAGCCGGCACGGGCCACGCCCGTCCCGAAGCCTGTCCTCAAGCGACAGCATGTCCCACCCAGCGATGCGGTTTCTCCGAATCTTCCGCTGTGTGCACCGGACCACGCGGAATCCGCCTGTTCCGGTCGCCGGACCACACTCGAAAGCCAGCTTCCTGCTGGACTTATCGCCGTTTCCGGCTGTTTCCTTCTCCGCTACGAACCACCACGTGGCACCCCTGCCGTTGCTGCTGTCCGCAGCGCCGGCCCAGCAAGCCAGGAGCCTTGGATGACCGCAGGCCGTCAGCCCACCGCGAATACTTCCCCAACCACCAGCAATCGGCACTATTCTGGAGCTGCCGAATCTTCAAAGGAGACCATGACCAGCCAGCCCAACACCGGATCAGATCCAGCCGCCCAGGACATGAGTCCCGAGGAAATCCAGGCTGTCATTGACCGGATTCTCTCCAAGGACGTACCGGCCAGGACCCCCAGCCCGCACAGCGGCGAGGCGAAGGGCAGCGACGGAAGGGCAGTGTTCGGCAAAGCCCAGGCAATTTCCCGCCTGGACGAAGAACATTCAACGTACGACGGCGACCAGCAGGACCTCGAGGAACGCCGCGCCCTGCGCCGTACCGCAGGACTGTCCACCGAACTGGAAGACGTCACTGAGGTCGAGTACCGCCAGCTGCGCCTTGAGCGCGTGGTCCTGGCGGGGCTCTGGTCCGAAGGCACCCTGGCCGACGCCGAGAACTCGCTGCGGGAACTCGCCGCCCTTGCCGAAACTGCCGGCTCCGAGGTCCTTGACGGACTGGTCCAGCGCCGTGACAAGCCGGACCCCGGGACATTCCTGGGCTCGGGCAAGGCGCTTGAGCTCCGGGACATCGTAATGTCCACCGGCGCGGACACCGTTGTTGTGGATGCCGAGCTTGCACCCTCGCAGCGCCGTGGCCTGGAGGACATCGTCAAGGTCAAGGTCATCGACCGGACAGCCCTGATTTTGGATATCTTCGCCCAGCACGCCAAGAGCCGCGAAGGCAAGGCGCAAGTGGAGCTGGCGCAGCTCGAGTACCTCCTGCCGCGCCTGCGCGGCTGGGGCGAGTCAATGTCCCGCCAGGCCGGCGGGCAGGTGGGCGGCGCCGCGGCCGGCATGGGCTCGCGCGGTCCCGGTGAAACGAAAATCGAGCTGGACCGCCGTCGCATCCGTACCCGGATGGCCAAGCTGCGGCGGGAGATCGCCGCAATGAAGCCGGCACGCGAGACCAAGCGGGCCAACCGCCGTCGTAATTCCGTGCCGTCCGTTGCGATCGCCGGCTACACCAACGCGGGCAAGTCCTCGCTGCTCAACCGCCTGACCGACGCCGGAGTCCTGGTGGAGAACGCCCTGTTCGCCACCTTGGACCCCACTGTCCGCAAGGCCGAAACTGCGGACGGGCTGGGCTATACGCTCGCGGACACTGTGGGCTTCGTCCGGTCGCTGCCTACGCAGCTGGTGGAGGCGTTCCGCTCCACGCTGGAGGAAGTTGCGGACGCGGACCTCATCCTCCACGTGGTGGACGTCTCGCACCCGGACCCGGAAGGACAGATAGCTGCAGTCCGCAAGGTCTTCAGCGAAGTGGACGCCCGCAAGGTGCCGGAGATCATCGTGCTCAACAAAGCCGACGCCGCCGATCCCTTCGTGGTGGAGCGGCTCAGGCAGCGCGAGCCGCGGCACGTAGTGGTGTCCGCCCGAACGGGCGAAGGCATCGCGGAGCTGCTCAAGGCGATCAGTGACGCCATTCCCAGGCCAGGCGTCAAGCTGGAGCTGCTCATTCCGTACGATCGCGGAGACCTGCTCAGTAAACTCCACGAGTCTGACGCCGAGATCATCAGCGTGGACCACGTGGAGGAAGGCACCCGGGCCGTGGTGATGGTCCGGGAGGGCTTTGCGGCCGAACTGGAACCCTTCGTCAGCAATGACTGACCTCGTGGCCCCGGAAGCCATGGAGACGGCCGGCGAGCAGTTCGTGATCGAACTGCTCGACCGGGCCGTTGCAGGCATGGGCGGACAGAGCCGTGAGGGCCAGCATGAGATGGCCAGGCAGGTGGCCCGTGCGCTGGGAACGGGGGACCACCTCCTGGTCCAGGCAGGCACGGGCACCGGCAAGTCGCTGGCCTACCTGATACCCCTCATCGCCCACGCCCTGGAAAGCAACAAGCCCGCCCTGGTGTCCACGGCCACGCTTGCGCTCCAGACGCAGATCGTTGGCCGGGACCTGCCCCGGCTGCTCAAGGCCATCACTCCCGCCCTGGACAGGCCGGTCAAGGTGGCGCTGGTCAAGGGGCGGTCCAACTATGTCTGCCGGCACAAGCTGGAAGGCGGCTTCCCCAGCGAGGAACCTGCGGAAGGCCAGCTGTTCAGCCTGGGCGAGGACACCAGTGTGCCGCACTTCGCGGCCTCCGTTGGCGGCCCTTCGTCCCAGCTCGGCAAGGAAGTGGTACGCCTGCGGGAGTGGGCGGAGAAGACCGCCACTGGCGACCGCGACGAGCTGCTGCCGGGCGTTACGGACCGCGCCTGGCGCCAGGTGTCCGTGACCTCCATGGAGTGCCTCGGCGCCCAAAAGTGCCCCATGGCAGCAGAGTGCTTCAGTGAACTTGCCCGGCAGGACGCTGCGGAGGCGGACGTCGTGGTCACGAACCACGCGATGCTCGCCGTCAGCGCCTTTGAGGGGCTGGCGGTCCTGCCCGAGTACGACGTCGTGGTGGTGGACGAGGCGCACGAACTCCAGGACCGGGTCACGGGGGCGGTCTCCGGACAGCTGTCCGTGGCCATGGTCCATGCGGCTGCCGCCGGAGCCCGCAAGCACACCGCCATCACCGTTGACGCGCTCAACGCCGCGGCCGCCAACCTGGAACTTGCCCTCGCCGCAGTGCCGAACGGACTGCTGCCCAACGGGCTGAATGAAGAACAGCTGGACTGCGTGGACCAGCTGCGTGATGCCTGCCGCGCCGCCCTCTCGGATTCGAAGGGGGACGGCAATGCCACGCCCGACGGCGGGAGGCAGCTTGCGCGGTCCCGCCTGATGCTCATCCTGGAACTTTGCGAACGGCTCCTCGCTGCCCGGGAGAACCGCGAAGTGGTGTGGTTTTCCCGCGCCAGCGCCTTTGATCCCGCGCAGGAATTTTCCCAGCCGGATGAGACGGCGCCGGCTTTGATCAACATTGCGCCGCTGTCCGTGGCCGGGCGGCTGCGGGAAGGCCTGTTCTCCGGGCACACCGTTGTACTTACTTCTGCCACGCTGGCCATTGGTTCAGCGTTTGAGCCTGCCGCCGGCGGGCTGGGACTCGTGGGCGAGGGTGCCCCCCGCTGGAAAGGCGTGGACGTGGGGTCGCCCTTTGACTACCCCAAGCAGGGCATCCTCTACGTTGCCGGGCACCTGCCGAAGCCCGGAAGGGGCGCATCCCCGGAAGCACTTGACGAACTCGAGGCGCTCATCCGCGCTTCCGGCGGCGGCGCACTGTGCCTGTTTTCCTCCCGGCGCGCCGCAGAGGAAGCCGCCGAAGCCCTCCGCCCCAAGCTGGACATGACGGTCCTCTGCCAGGGCGATTCCACCATGACCGCCCTGGTGAAGCAGTTCGCCGACGAGCCCGATACCTGCCTGTTCGGAACCATGTCCCTGTGGCAGGGCGTGGATGTCCCTGGCGGGTCCTGCCGCCTTGTGGTGATAGACCGGATTCCCTTTCCGCGGCCGGACGATCCCCTCATGACGGCGCGCTCCCGGGCCGTGGCACAGGCTGGCGGCAACGGCTTCATGTCGGTTTCGGCCACCCATGCCGCCATCCGGCTCGCCCAGGGCGCAGGCCGGTTGATCCGCTCCACAGGGGACAAGGGAGTGGTGGCTGTGCTTGACTCACGGCTTGCCACCGAGCGCTACGCAGGGTTCCTCCGGGAAGCGCTGCCGCCGTTCTGGTCCACAACGGACCGGAAGACGGCAATCGCGGCCCTGGAGAGGCTGGCCGGCGAGAACGCCTGACGCCTGGGCGGGGCAGTGTTTGGCCGAGCTGAGTGTTTGGCCCGGCAGGGCCCAACACTGCCGGAGCCTGCTGTGCCCCCGGGGCGGGGGGAACCTGGCTACAGGGAGCGGAGCACTGAAACGACCTTGCCCATGATGGTGGCGTGGTCTCCGAGGATTGGCTCGTACTGGGTGTTCTGGGGGAGCAGCCAGGTGTGGCCGTCACGCTGCCGGAATGTCTTGACGGTGGCCTCATCGTCGAGGAGGGCAGCGACGATCTCGCCGTTGGCTGCATCCGCCTGGCGGCGCACCACAACCCAGTCGCCATCACAGATGGCCGCGTCCACCATGGAATCCCCGGCCACCCGGAGCATAAACAGTTCGCCCTGGCCCACCAGCTGCCGGGGGAGCGGCATAACGTCCTCCACCTGCTGGTCGGCCAGGATGGGACCACCGGCTGCGATGCGGCCAACAAGTGGAACCATCGCAGTGTCAAGGGCAGTGGGCAGCTCCGTGACAGTGGCGCCACCGCTGGGGGGCACTGCTGATGGCTGGCTGGCGGGTTTGGCCGCACCGCCGTCCAAAGTCAGGGGCATCAGGACCTCCATGGCGCGCGGACGCTTCGGGTCACGGCGCAGATAGCCCAGTTTTTCCAGCTGGGACAGCTGGTGGGTGACGCTGGAAAGGCTGGCCAGGCCCACGGTATCTCCGATTTCCCGCATGGACGGGGGGTAGCCGTTCACATTGACGGAACGCTGGATCGTTTCCAGGATCTTTTTCTGCCGTGGCGTCAGGCCCTTGGCGGTCCTCTTCGGTTGCGCGGTTGCCCTGCCCCCGGCGGCTGCTGCTGCCATATTCGCCAATGCCTTTCGGTGTCCGCCGGGCCTATCCACGGCAAGGCCCTGGACGATCCCGCCCCATAATGTCAGACCCTGCTGATCGACTGTCCGGGTGGTTGTTCTTTCGTTCAAAACTAGGCCAGCCACACTGCTTTTTCAAACATTTGTTCTAGCGAGTCTCGACAATGTTCGTTGATAGGTGCTAAAACAGAAGAAGCAAAGTTCGAACATATGTTCTACTGCGAACGCCGGCCATTCGAAAGTGGCACCGGAAAGCCCTAGGGGGCGTCGGAGCAGAACATCCGGGCAGCACAGTATGGTCCAGGAGGGCTCAGTTCATGTCAGCTACATCTGTTTCGCGGGGTTCACGTCCACAGCTGCTCTCTGTGCAGCACCTTCTGTCCCGGCCTGAAGAGCGGCAGCCGGAACGGCCGGCCCCCCTTCCGCCCCTGCGGCTGACCCGGCGCGGCCGCATCGTGCTGATCGGTATTCCCCTGGTTCTTCTGGCCGCCCTGCTGCTCTCGCTGGCAGGCTTCTTCAACTCCCCGGCAAAAGCCTCCGACTCAGACGCGGAGCTCCAGACGACCTCCGCGGTCACCGTGACGGTCCAGCCCGGCCAGTCGCTGTGGGGGATCGCAGCCGCCGTGGCGCCTGATCGCGACGCACGCGATGTTGTGGCCGACATCGTGCAGCTCAACAACCTCTCCGCAGGCGCAGTCTTCCCCGGCCAGCAGTTGTTCGTTCCCGCCGGCTGAGCTGCCATAGCCGGCAGCAGGGTCCGGACCAGCGGGGGCTGCTCCATGGAATGGGCCGGGGGCGCATGCCGAGGGCGAACAGGAACCCGTCACATTTTCCGCCCTCCGGCACGGGCACTAAACTGTTCAGGTGAATGACCAGCTAGAACGCCTGAACCGGCTTCCCCTCCGCAGCAACCTCCGCGGGCTTACCCCTTACGGTGCGCCCCAGCTGGACGTCCCCATCCTCCTGAACGTCAACGAAAACACCCATGGTGTTCCGGCGGACGTAAGGGCGGCCATCAGTGCGGCAGTCACCGAAGCCGCCGCGGGCCTGAACCGCTACCCGGACCGGGAGTTCACGGAACTGCGCAAAGCGCTGGCGGAATATCTGGGCCACGGCCTCGATGAGACCAACCTCTGGGCTGCGAACGGCTCAAACGAGGTACTCCAGCAGATCCTCCAGGCATTCGGCGGTCCCGGACGCACAGCGCTCGGCTTTCCCCCCACGTACTCGATGTATCCGCTGCTGGCCAGCGGAACGGACACCGAATACATCGTCGGAGAGCGCGCCGAAGGCTACGGCCTCAGCGCTGAATCGGCAGCGCGGCAGGTCAAGGAACTGCAGCCCAACATCGTCTTCCTCTGTTCGCCCAACAACCCCACGGGGACCGGGCTGGGGCTGGATGTCGTGGAGGCCGTGTACGAGGCAGGCGAAGCAAGCCAGACCATCGTCATTGTCGATGAGGCATACCACGAGTTCGCACACGACGGGACGCCCAGCGCACTGACGTTGCTGCCCGGCCGGGAGCGGCTGATCGTGTCCAGGACCATGAGCAAGGCATTCGCGCTGGCCGGAGCCCGACTGGGCTACATGGCTGCCGCACCCGAAGTTGCCGATGCCCTCCGCCTGGTCCGGCTGCCGTACCACCTCTCAGCCATCACGCAGGCCACTGCCCTGGCTGCCCTCCAGCACCGCGAGGCACTGATGGCGGATGTGGAAGACATCAAGAAGCAGCGGGACCGCATCGTGTCGGAGCTGACGCGGATGGGCCTCAAGCCCGCAGCGTCGGACTCCAATTACGTCTTTTTCGGCGGACTGGAGAACCCGCACCAGGTCTGGCAGGAGCTGCTGGACGCCGGAGTGCTGATCCGGGACGTGGGGATTCCCGGCCACCTCCGGGTCACGGCCGGAACTGAGACCGAAACCACAGCCTTCCTCACATCCCTGGAAAGCATCCTTGCAAGCCAGGCCACGCTTCCCGCCTAGACTGGAAGCAGCGGCGCTGGACGCCCTGAACCACCCCATCTGCCCAAAAGGACCCAAAGCATGAGTACCACCGGATCGAACGTGGCTGCGGCCCGCACTGCGCGCATGGAACGTGCCACCAGTGAGTCGTCCGTGCTCGTGGAAATCAACCTGGACGGCACCGGCACCTCGGACATCGACACGTCGGTACCTTTCTACGACCACATGCTCACGGCGCTCTGCAAGCACTCGCTGATCGACATGACCGTCAAAGCCACAGGTGACATCCACATCGATGTCCACCACACCGTGGAGGACGTAGCCATCACCTTCGGGGAGGTGCTGCGCACCGCGCTGGGAAACAAGGCCGGCATCCGCCGGTTTGGCGAGGCCACCGTTCCCCTGGACGAGGCCCTTGCGCACGCCGTCGTTGACGTTTCCGGACGTCCCTACCTGGTGCACGGGGGCGAGCCCGCCGGCCAGGAATACCACCTCATCGGCGGCCACTTCACGGGATCCCTGACCCGGCACGTCTTCGAGGCCATCACGCTGCACGCGGGTATCTGCCTGCACATGAACGTCATCGCGGGCCGCGATCCGCACCACATCGTAGAGGCCCAGTTCAAGGCGTTCGCGCGGGCGCTCCGTGCTGCCGTGGAACCTGATCCCCGTGTTGAGGGGATTCCCTCCACCAAGGGTGCGCTGTGAGCGGCCAGGTCCTTCGGGACGGTGCCATCGTCGATCCCTCCGCTTCCCACAAGCTGCCCTCGCCCGAGGGCAAGCCCACCGTCACCGTCCTGGATTACGGCTCCGGAAATGTCCGGTCCGCCGTGCGGGCACTGGAACGGGCCGGGGCGGAAGTCATCCTGAGCTCCAAGCCCGAGGACGTCCTGAACGCCGACGGCCTGGTGGTTCCCGGAGTCGGGGCCTTCGAAACAGTGATGCGTGAGCTCAAAGCCGTGGACGGCATCCGCCTCATCGGCAGGCGGGTGGCCGGCGGCCGGCCGGTCCTGGGCATCTGCGTAGGCCTCCAGGTCCTTTTTGAAGCCGGAGTGGAGCATGGCACCGAGGCTGAAGGCATGGGTGAATGGCCCGGCAAGGTGGAACTCCTGCCGGCGGACGTGGTTCCGCACATGGGCTGGAACACCGTCAAGGTGCCCGAGGGGTCGAAGCTGTTCGCCGGCGTCGAAAACGAACGCTTCTACTTCGTGCACTCCTACGGGGTCCAGGAATGGAACTTCGACGTCATTCAGCCGCGGATGGCCGCGCCCCTGGTCACATGGTCCGAACACGGCGCGCCGTTTATCGCTGCAGTCGAAAATGGCCCGCTCTGCGCCACCCAGTTCCACCCCGAGAAATCCGGTGACGCGGGCGCGCGCCTGCTGCACAACTGGGTGGATGCCCTGCGCAGGCCCTCCGCCGGCAGCCAGGCTCCCGGTGATGGGTCCTCGCCGGAAGAAGGCTCCGCCTAGATGTGGTCCGTTCTCCTGATGGGGCTCGCCGGCGTACTCGTCGGCGGCGCCCTGTCCTTCAGGCAGCAGCACAAGCCGCTGTGGACCCAGATATCGTTTTACGTTCTTGCGGGCATGTCGCTGCTCGCCGCCTACCTGCTGACGCTGCCGGGCAACTGACCGCGGCAGGCCATCCTGCCCCCATCCTGAGGATTCAACATGAGCACTGCAACCGACCTGCCCGTTCTCGAACTGCTGCCCGCCGTCGACGTCGTCAACGGCCAGGCCGTCCGGCTGGTGCAGGGCGAGGCAGGCAGTGAGACCAGTTACGGAACGCCGCTTGAAGCGGCACTGAACTGGCAGCAGCAGGGAGCTGAGTGGGTCCACCTGGTGGACCTGGATGCAGCCTTCGGCCGCGGCTCAAACGCGGAACTGCTGCGCGAGGTGGTGGGCCGGCTGGACATCAAGGTGGAACTGTCCGGCGGGCTCCGCGACGACGAAACCCTTGAAGCGGCCCTGGATCTCGGCGTTGCCCGCGTAAACCTGGGAACCGCTGCGCTGGAAAACCCCGAATGGACCCGCCGGGCCATCGAGCGGTTTGGTGACAAGATCGCCGTCGGACTCGACGTCCGCGGAACCACCCTGGCCGGCCGCGGCTGGACAAAGGAAGGCGGAGACCTCTGGGAGGTCCTGGGCCGCCTCGAGGAAGCAGGCTGCAGCCGGTACGTGGTCACGGACGTGACAAAGGATGGCACCCTGCAGGGGCCCAACGTGGAACTCCTTCGCCAGATGGTGGAGAAAACGGGCAAGCCCGTTGTTGCCTCCGGAGGCATCTCCAGCCTCGACGACCTCAAGGTCCTGCGTTCCCTGGTGCCGCTGGGCGTTGAAGGGGCGATCGTGGGCAAGGCCCTCTATGCCGGCGCCTTCACGCTGCCCGAAGCCCTCGACGTGGCCGGCCGCCGCTAAGGGCGCACGCCGTCATGGGCAACGAATCAGGCGCTACGCCCCGGCAGCTGCCGGGGCATATCGCTGCGGCACTGGCGGGCGCCGGCGGCGCCACGGACTCCGCAGGGCAGCCCTGGGCGGGGCGGAGCCTGGCCGGCGACGACGCCAGGATCCACAATTTCGAGAACGACGACGGGACGGCCAGCAGCGCCTACGCCGCCGCCATCGCGGCACTCCGGGAGGGAAGCGGGGACGAGGCGGGCGTCGTTGCCTCGCTCGCCACCGCACGCGTGTTTATCCCGATTGTTGCCCAGCTAGCGGAAGAAGCGGAAGGCCAGGACGGCCTGCAGGCAGATAAACAGGCCGACATGGCGCTGGTAACGCTCAAGGCCCCGGATGGCAGGACGGCGATGCCCGTCTTTACCTCCGCAGCGGCCCTGTCCGCCTGGCATCCGGACGCCAGGCCCGTTGCCGTGTACGCCGCCCGCGCCGCCCTCTCAGCCGTCTCCGAAGGTGCAGAGCTGCTGGTTCTTGACCCAGGCTCTGACTTCACCTTCGTGGTCCGGCGGCCGGCCGTGTGGGCGCTGGCCCAGCAGCAGCAGTGGACGCCTTCCTATAAGGACCAGGAACTCGCTGAAGAAATGGGGAGGGCCGCCGCCGGCTTTCCCGCCGTCCGGAACATGGAACTGGTGCCCGGCAGGGGAGTGGCCGCCCGTGCCGCCGATGGAACGGTGGCTGCCGGCGGCGGTGCCGGGCCTGAACTGCAGGTGGTGCTCTACCTTGAGGACGGGCTGGATGCCGCGGGGGTGCAGGAGCTCGTGTCCGGACTCCAGGCCCAGTGGTCCCGGAATGTATTGTTTGGGGAGCGCGTCGACTCGATCGACGTCAAGTTGAGGCGCGCAGACCACTAGCCGGCAGCCAGCGGGGTGATCCCCGGCTGCTGCGGCAGACCTAAGGATCGCTCCGTGAATTTCGCTCTCTACCGGGAGTTGCTCGCCGTCCGGCCAATCCGCCGGCTGTTGCTGGTGGGCATGGTTGCCCGCATTCCCCACTCCGCCGCCGGGGTGCTGCTGACGCTGCACATCGTCCTCACCCTTAACCAGGGGTACGCAGCCGCCGGCGCCGCCGCGGCCGTCATGACCATCGGCATTGCGGTGGGTGCGCCATGGCGTGGCAGGCGGGTTGACACCGTGGGCCTCCGGACAGCACTTATCCCCTCGGTGATCTCGGAAGCAGTTATCTGGTCCGTTGTTCCGCATGTGTCCTACCAGTGGCTCCTTCCGCTGGTGTTTGTGGGCGGGCTGCTCACACTCCCCATTTTCAGCGTGGTGCGCCAGTCCCTGGGCGTGCTGGCCGACGGCGACCAGCGCCGTACAGCCTTCGCCCTCGACGCAATCACCACTGAGGTGGTGTTCATGATCGGTCCCGCAGCAGGCGCAATCGTCGCCACCAGCGGCTTCACGGTGCTGGGCCTCACCATAGTGGGGGTCTCCACGTCCCTGGCCGGACTGTTCCTGATGTGGTTCAACCCGCCCACCCGAAGCCCTGCGCAGGACGGGGAACGCAGTGCCGACGAGCGCCACGCCGCCGAGGCCGCCGTGGTGTCCGCCGCCCCCGCGCACTTGCAGGAGGCTGCGGCAGAACTGGTCCCTGCGGGCACCGCGCGTCCCGGACCGGGCCTGCGCGGCAAAGTGGCCCACAACTTCGCCTGGTTCACCGCCACCGTGGCGGCCGTCTTCGCTGTGGCAGCAGGGGCGGGCATGGTGCTGAGCGGGACCGACGTCGGCATTGTCGCTGCCCTGGAAACGGGAGGACGCCAGGCCGAAATCGGCATCGTTTTCCTCTTTTGGTGCGCCGCGTCCGTGGTGGGAGGCCTGGTTTACGGGGCCATGCACCGCCCGGTCTCGCCGATCCTCCTGCTGCTCGGAATGGCGGCCCTGACCATCCCCATGGGGTTTGCGCACGATACCTGGTCGCTCGCGCTCGTCTCAATCCTGCCGGGGCTGCTGTGCGCGCCCGTGCTGTCCTCAGCATCGGAGAAAGTTGCGGACCTCGTGGCTGAGGAACGCCGCGGCGAGGCCATGGGCTGGTACGGCTCGGCCCTCACGGGAGGCGTGGCCCTGGGTGCGCCCCTCGCGGGCGTCTTCATCGACGGCACAGGGCCATCCGGCGGCTTCGTTGCGGTGGGCACAGCCGGCGTCGTGCTCTGCTTCGCAGGCCTTGTCCTCCAGCAGCGCCGCCGGGGGAAGATCAGGGCCCAGTAACTCCCAGCCCGGCAATTCCCAGCCCGGCAGGCCGAGTTTTTGTCCACATATGCAGACTTCCAAGGCGTTAAAGTCGGCATATCTGGACAAAAACTCCGTTAAATGGACGACGGCGGGACGACCTTTGAAGGCCATCCCGCCGTCGTCGGGGGTTTAGAAAAGGGTGTGGCGGTCCGGTCAGTTAACTGCCCCGGTGTACTTCTCGCCCGGGCCCTTGCCCGGGGCGTCGGGGATCAGGGACTCTTCGCGGAACGCCAGCTGCAGGGACCGCAGTCCGTCACGCAAGGGTCCGGCGTGCTGTGAGCCGATCTCCGGGGCGGCGGCGGTCACCAGGCCGGCCAGGGCGGTGATCAGTTTCCGGGCCTCGTCCAGGTCCTTCAGTTCCTCGGCATTGTCCTCGGCCGCCAGCCCCAGCTTCACTGCGGCTGCACTCATCAGGTGGACGGCCGCTGTGGTGATGACCTCGATCGCCGGCACTTCGGAAATGTCGCGGATCTGCTGCGAGACGTCGCCGGCGGCACCTGCCTCATCCGCCGCAGGCTCGAAAACGTATGAATTACTGTCTGGGGTGCTCATACTGGTAAGCTTGACACAGACCGACTGGATGTCGTTATTTCAGAGATTGTTCCAACGATCAAGGTTCCCACCGGCGCTGCACAGCGTTGACGGGAATTTTTTCTGTAAGATGGCATGCAGTTTGCAAGCGGAGTTCTCTCCCACCCGCGCCAGCCGCTGTTCCGGATTTTTTGGAACTCAAGGTTGCCGGGTACCTGGTTGGGCATGGCCCCGGCAACAGCCGGAGCGGTGTACGCAGTCCCTTCGCGGGATCCGCATCCGACCTATCAGAGGCCTTCGATTGCTCCGGCAATTGGGGGCCTTCTCTATTTGCCGGGATTCCACAACAACAACAGGAGCTTTAACATTAGCGAGCCAAGAATCAATGAGCGTATCCGCGTCCCCGAGGTGCGGCTGGTCGGCCCTGCAGGTGAACAGGTAGGAATCGTCCGTATTGAGGATGCCCTGCGTCTGGCTGCCGAGTCCGACCTTGATCTCGTTGAAGTTGCACCTCAGGCGAAGCCTCCGGTGTGCAAGCTGATGGACTTCGGCAAGTACAAGTACGAGGCCGCGGTTAAGGCACGTGAAGCGCGGAAGAACCAGACGAACACCGTTCTGAAGGAAATCCGCTTCCGCCTGAAGATCGACACCCACGACTACGAGACCAAGCGCGGGCATGCACTGCGCTTCCTCGGTGCCGGGGACAAGGTCAAGGCCATGATCCAGTTCCGTGGCCGCGAGCAGCAGCGTCCGGAGATGGGCATCCGCCTGCTCCAGCGCTTCGCCGACGACGTCGCCGAAGTTGGCGTTGTTGAGTCCAGCCCCCGCATCGACGGCCGCAACATGGTCATGGTGGTTGGTCCGCTGAAGAACAAGGCAGAGGCCAAGGCCGAAGCCCGCCGCGCTACGCAGCGTGCCGAAGCGAAGGCGCAGAACGAAGCCAAGGCTTCGGGCCGCGTTGACACCTCCGGCGACGACCAGGCACCCATGACCCAGTCACTGGCGGATCTGCTTCCCGAGGGATTCACCGTCTCGACCGAACCCGAGGCAGCAGTGGAGGCTCCTGTCCAGGAGCCGGCCGCCGTCGTCGAGCCCGCCGCAGCCGAAGCGCCGAAGCAGGAGGCCCCCAAGGCAGCTGCTCCGAAGCAGGAGGCCCCCAAGGCCGAAGCACCGAAGGTTGCCGCTGCACCCAAGGCGGCTGCTCCCAAGGCGGCAGAGCCCAAGGCCGCGCCGGCACCGAAGGCTGCTGCAGAGAAGCCTGCTGCAGCCGCACCTGCAGCGGCGCCGAAGCCCGCGGCAGTGCCTGCTCCGCCGAAGCCGGTGGCCAGGCCCGCTGCGCCGAAGCCTGCCGCACGGCCCGCCCCCAAGGCAGCGCCAAAGCCGGCCGGCAAGAAGACCACTTAGTCCACAGCTGCCGGAGGTCGCCCTCCGGCAGTCAGCAACCAGCACGCCGCCCTGAGGGGCAGCTGCGCGATAGAGCTGCAGGCCCAGCCTGCGGAACGTAAGGAGATCGGTTCCCATGCCGAAGATGAAGACCCACAGTGGTGCCAAGAAGCGCTTCAAGCTGACCGGCAGCGGCAAGCTGCGCCGCCAGCAGGCCAACCGCCGCCACTACCTCGAGCACAAGTCCTCCAGGCTGACCCGCCGCCTCGCCGGCGACAAGATCGTCTTCAAGGGCGACGCCAAGGTCATCCGGAAGATGCTCGGCATCTAGTTTCCAAGTTCTTTGACTGACCACCACCTGGTGTAAGTCACCTACCAAAAAGCCTTCTCAGGCCGCCGGGACTACCGGCAGTAGATGCTTGGGAGCAGAATTTTCGAAGGAGTACGCACGTGGCACGTGTGAAGAGGGCGGTCAACGCCCACAAGAAGCGCCGGGTTATTCTTGAACGCGCAAAGGGCTACCGTGGACAGCGTTCACGCCTGTACCGCAAGGCCAAAGAGCAGCTGCTGCACTCGTTTGTGTACAGCTACGGCGACCGCAAGAAGAAGAAGGGCGACTTCCGCCGCCTGTGGATCCAGCGCATCAACGCTGCATCCCGCGCCAACGGCCTCACCTACAACCGTCTGATCCAGGGCCTGAAGGCCGCTGAGGTTGAGGTTGACCGCCGCATGCTCGCCGAACTGGCCGTTTCCGACGCCAACGCTTTCGCAGCGCTGGTCAAGGTTGCCAAGGACTCCCTGCCTGCCGACACCTCCGCCAAGAAGGTTGTTGCCTAGCAGCTGACTGTTCCCGCCAGGGACGGTTCAAGAACCGGTGGCAGCAGCCACTAAAGTTCTTATATGAACGAAACCGGGCGCCCGCAAGATTTCCCACTGTCCAATCCCCGAGCTGATCGGGTGAGGGACGTGGCAAAGCTTGCCGGGCGCCCGGCCCGTTTAAAGCGCGGACAGTTCCTTGCTGAAGGGCCCCAGGCAGTGCGGGAAGCGCTCCGGCTCCACCAGCAGCGGGTGGCCGACGGCCGGCCCGGGGTGGTCACCGAAGTTTTCGCCAGCGAAAGCTGCCTGGACCGGTATCCGGAATTCGAGGAACTGTCCCAGGGGGTCAACGCCCGCCTGGCCACGGACGAAGTCCTTGCTGCCATGGCGGACACCGTCAACCCCCAGGGGATCATCGCAGTTTGCCGCTTCGTTGACGTTCCGCTGCAGGAAGTGCTCGACGCCGGGCCACGCCTGATTGCCGTGCTCTGCCAGGTCCGCGACCCCGGTAACGCCGGAACGGTCCTGCGCGCGGCGGACTCGGCCGGAGCCGATGCCGTGATCCTGACCGCCTCCAGCGTTGACATTTACAACCCCAAGGCCGTGCGCTCCACAGCAGGCTCCCTGTTCCACCTTCCCGTGGTGCTGGGCGCGGACGTTGGCGAACTTGCGGCCGCCTGCCGTGCCAGGGGGATCGGGGTATTGGCAGCGGACGGCTACGGGACCTTGAACCTGGACACCCTGCAGGACGAGAACGCCCGGCGCCGGCTGACCGGCGAAGGCCCGGAATCGGAGTATGCCCTGGAGCAGCCCACGGCCTGGCTGTTCGGCAACGAGGCCCAGGGGCTGTCGGAGGAAGAGCTCGCGCTTGCGGACCACCGGGTGGCCGTGCCCGTGTACGGTTCCGCGGAAAGCCTCAACCTGGGCACAGCGGCCACGGTCTGCCTCTACGCCAGCGCGCGTTCCCAGCACCTTCCGGTGCCGGTGACGGCCTAAGCATCCGGCGGCTCCAGCTTTCCAGGCCCACAGCCGTGCGAAGAATTGTGCACGCTTAAACATGTAAGGGCTCCGGTTCACCGGAGCCCTTGTTTGTTGATGTGCTTCGTGACAGCAGATCAGGGTGCGCGGGTAGCCTTGCCGCGGCCGGTGATTGCTCCGTAGATACCGGCCACAACCAGGCCGCCGACGATGGCGAGAATCCAGGTGCCGAGATCGAAGAAGGCAAGATCGCCCCTGTTGAACAGGAGGCTTCCAATCCAGCCGCCCACAATGGCGCCAACGACGCCCAGAACCAGGCTGGTTACCCAGCCGCCGCCAACCCGTCCGGGCATGACAGCCTTAACAATGGCCCCTACGATGAGGCCCAAAATAATCCAAGCAAGAAAACCCATGTCTCCTCCTTATTGTGACCGGGATCTCATGGTCCCGATGTGGCTCAAGCTAACATACGGGCCACGTAAAGTCAGCAGGACTGCAGGCAAGTAGACGCGGTGCTGTTGGCTTGGCAGCCCAGTGCGGCGCAGCGCCCGGTTGAGGCTCCAGGATCAGGCGGTCAGCGGCTTTTTCCGCTCCAGCAGTCCGCTGGCTATGGCGACGCCGAGCCCCAACAGGGCGAGGACGGCACCTACCAGGGCAGGGGCTGTGTAGCCCCAGCCCAGCGCGATCACCAGTCCGCCGAGGAATGCCCCGAGCGCGTTTGCGACGTTCAGCGCTGCATGGTTCAGCGATGATGCGAGGGAGGGGGCATCCGGCGACGCGTCCAGGAGCCGGGTCTGCAGCGCGGGGATCAGCATGGACCCGGAAGCGCCCACCACGAACACCATGACAAAGGCGGACCAGGGCCACTGTACGGCCACGGCGTACACCACCAAGGCAACGGCTATGCCGGGCAGCACCTTGTAGAGCGTGCCCATCACGGACCTGTCCGCAATCCGGCCGCCCACAATGTTGCCGGCCACCATCCCCAGCCCGTACAGGGCCACCACCATGGGAATCAATGAGGATGGAATGCCCGCCACCATGGTCATGGTGTGGGCGATGTAGGTGTAGGTGGCAAAGAAGCCGCCAAAACCAACAATGCCGATCAGAATGGCCAGCCACACCTGCAGGCGTTTGAGCGCACCCAGTTCACGCCGAATGCTCGCATCCGGATGGGCCTCATGGAAGGGGACAAACTTCCACACCAGGGCAAGGGTCAGCAGGCCGATCAGTCCCACCAGGATAAACAGGAGGCGCCATCCGTACGCCTGGCCCAACCAGGTGGCAAACGGAACTCCCACCACGTTGGAGATACTCAGGCCGGCCATCACCATGGAAATGGCCCAGCCCCGCCGTGTGGGTGGCACCAGGGAGGCGGCGATGACTGCCGCCACCCCAAAAAAGGCACCATGCGGCAGGCCGGCGGCGAAGCGCGAAACCAGCATTGCTCCGTAGTCCGGGGCCAGGAATGACGCCAGGTTGGCCACCGTGAAGAACATCATCAGTCCAACTGCCAGGTGCTTACGGGGAAGCCTGGCACCTACTGCGGCCAGCAGCGGGGCTCCCACGACGACTCCGAGGGCGTAGGCGGAGATGAGGTGGCCCGCTTCCGGTGTGGAAACCCCGAGGCCCTGCTCCACTTCCCTCAGCAGGCCCATCATGGTGAATTCGGTGACCCCGATGCCCACGCCGCCCATGGCAAGGGCGACGATGGCCATGGCCACGTTGGTGGATCGTGCGGGGGCTGCCGTGGACGTTTGGAGGACGCTGCTCATAGGCCTGCTTTTCGACGGAGGAAAGAAATAATGGACCAATGCCACGGCAGTGGGGCAGGAGAAGTCCGGACCCTGCAGACAACCCGGAAAGGGGAAGTGGTATTCCCCTTGCGGGAGGACCTATGCAGCTGGTCCTTTTATTGTCCCCCATAGAATGGGCCGGTGAATGGACTCATACAAGTGGTAGGCGGAGCCGTCTTGGACAGCCTGGTTGATCCCTCCATGCTGCTGGTGGCACGGCGCAGTGCGCCGGAGCAGTTGGCAGGGCTCTGGGAGTTCCCGGGCGGCAAAGTGGAATCCGGCGAGGAACCGAAGGCGGCGCTGGCGCGCGAACTGCTCGAGGAGCTGGGCATCGGTGTCCGGCTAGGCGCCGAGCTCGCGTCCCAGGTTCCAGGCGGCTGGCCCTTGAACCCTCGAGCGAGCATGCGGGTGTGGTTCGCGGAGATCGCCCACGGGGAGCCGAAGCCCCTGGAGGACCACGACGAACTTCGGTGGGTACAACTGGACAACCCTAGTGCGGTCCTGGACCTGCCGTGGATTCCCGCGGACTTCCCCATAGTCCGGGCCCTGCTTGACGTGGTCGCCGTAAAAACAGAAAGCACACTGCCCTAGAAGAGCGTTGCCTGCCCCCCGGAAGCACCGTTGCCCCCGGCTGCTGATGTGCCTGCGGCTGCTGACTTCCCTCGCGCGGCTGCCGCCTGAGGGATGATGCCTTCGGGATACTCGGCTTCCTCGCTCCGGGGATCATCCTCGAGGTCCCTGTGGCTGAAGCCGGACGTGTTGGTGAAACCGTGGCGGGCCTTGAAGTACCGGACTTTGCCCGCAAGCCACGAACGGTATTCCTTGGACGCGTACGAACCCGTTCCGTAGAGCCGGCGGTAGCGTCCCGCAAGCCCGGGATGGTTGGCGGCAATCCACTTCATGAACCACTCCCTGGTCCCCGGCTTGAGGTACAGGGCTCCGGCGGTGACGCCGGTGGCCCCCGCGGCAGCCAGGGATGCAAACAACGCGTCCAGGGCTTCGTCGCTGTCCGAGAGCCACGGCAGAATGGGCATGGCCATGACGCCGCAGGGCAGGCCGGCTTCACGGAGGCGGGAAACGAGCTTGAGGCGTGCCCGGGGACCGGGAGTTCCGGGCTCGATGGTCTCGGACAGGGCTTCGTCTGTCATGGCCAGCGAGATGCCAAGGCCCACGGGCACTTGGGCGGCCGCGCTCTTGAGCAGGGGAATGTCCCGGGCAAGCAGGGTGCCCTTAGTGAGGATGGACAGGGGAGTGCCGGACTCGGCTAGTGCGGTGATGATGCCCGGCATGAGCTGGTAGCGGCCCTCGGCCCGCTGATAGGGGTCCGTGTTGGTACCCAGGGCAACCTGCGGGCGCGTCCACGATGGTTTGCCCAGTTCCTTCCTGAGGACCTCGGCCGCGTTGACTTTCACTACCACCTGGCTGTCAAAGTCCAGCCCGGCGTCGAAATCAAGGTAGGTGTGGCTCTTGCGGGCGAAGCAGTACACGCAGGCGTGGCTGCATCCCCGGTAAGGGTTGATGGTCCATTCAAAGGGCATCCGCGAGCCGGCAGGCACCTTGTTAAGCACCGATTTGGCGGTGACCTCGTGGAAGGTGATCCCTGCGAACTCGGGGGTTGTGATGGAGCGGACCAAGCCGGCCAGGGGAAGCAATGCGGGGGTCGGGGCATTCGCAGCCGGTTCCGCGGGCCGGGCCATCAGTGCTTGGGCATCCCATCTCATGCCGTCCATTCGAATCTATGTTCGAAACAATGTCAAGCATAGGCGCGTTGCGGCGGCTCCTCAGCTCTTTCCGGGAGTGTGCTTACGTGTCCGCCAGGAGTTGCCACTCCACGGTCACTGCTGCGTCCACCACGGAATTGCCGGCCTCCACGCTGAGGGATTCCACGGCAGCAGCCCGCTGCATCCGCGGCAGCGGCACTGGACCCTGGACTGCGCCTTCCTCCGCTACCGAAAGCACGCGTCCCAGCCGGGCCGAGGCAAGCTCCGCATACTGCCGGGCAGTGCTGAGCGCGTCCAGCCAGGCTGCCTCGCGGGCGCGTGCCCGGACCGCCGCCTCATCGCTGAACATGAGTTCGACACCGCTCAGCCGGACGTCGTTCCCGCCCGCCTCAACGGCATCTGCGATGGCGGCCGAGGCGGAACCCGGGACCCTCAGCTTCACGGTGAAGGTGCTGGATGCCACGTACCCGGTGACTCGCTGTCCTTCACCTTCGCGCCAGGCGAGGTCAGCGCGGACGTTGAGGCCCGAGGTGCGGATATCGGAGCCGGGGACCCCGTGGCTGCGGAAGGAGGCAGTAACGGCGGCCAGGCCGGCTCCGGCCCGCGAGTACGCTTGCCCAACCGAATCGGCCCGGCACTCCACACCGATCGAAACCACTGTGAGATCGGGGGCAGCTTCCGCCGAACCCGTTCCCGATACGCGGACAGTGCCCGGGGAGGCGCCGGTGCGGGTGGCGCCTCCGGCCGTTTCATCGGTGTCATGAGCAGCGGGCATGCGTCAGGCCTCCACTTCAGGCCGGGGGCGGCGCGAGGGCCGGCGGCGGGTTTTGTGTGCTGGATATCCGCCGGCTTCCAGTCCGGCGTGGCGCTCAAAGGGATTGCGCGTCCCCGGGTTGCCGGTGCGCACCAGCGACCACCCTGCGGCCAGGAGATACAGGGGAAGGAACGGTGCGCCCAGGCACCAGGCGTATTGCGTGCAATGCTTTTCCTCGTGGCCCAGCAGGGCCGGCCTGGACAACAGCTCAGCGGAGCTGCACCGGCACAGCACCACGTTGCCCAATGTGAAGGCTCCGGCGAACGGCAGCCGCGGCCTGTACCCGGACGCCAGGATCAGGCCGCGTGGGCCCCTGCTGATCCGGGTGCGCGAGGCAAGGGCCACGGCGACGCCAAGGAAGGTGCTGCCGTTCGCCAGGTTCGCCGCCTGCCGCAGTCTCTGCGCAGCGGTGAGGCGCTTTTGGGTTCCCGGGCGCCGCGGCACTGTCATGAGGCTATGGTAGCCGGAGCCTTCAATTAGACTGGAGGGCAGTGGCCGCCGGCTCAGCCGGTGTGCCCTGACCTGGTCATTGAATGAACCGGAATGCACAGTTGGCATTGGGGACATTCATCCATGACCTGCCAGTGACGGACGCGCCCCCGGGAAACCGTGCAGGGCTGCCCCGTTCACCGGCAGCCACGACTCGTAGCTAAGAACAGTAGATGACTGAAACTTTGCCGGGCGCCGCCATCCCGAACCCCACGGATGAAGCCGCCATCACTGCCGCTGTAGACCAGGCCATCGCCGCCATTGCCGGCGCTGGCACCCTTGACGAGCTGAAGGCGGTGCGGCTCGCCCATACCGGCGAGAAGTCCCCGCTCAGCCTTGCCAACCGTGAGATTGGCAAGCTGCCCAAGGACCAGAAGGCCCTCGCCGGAAAGCTGATGGGCGCTTCGCGCGGACGGGTCAACAAGGCGCTCGCCGACCGTACGGCGGAGCTGGAAGCGGAAAACGACGCCCGGATCCTCCTGGAAGAGACCGTGGACGTCACCGCCGCGCCCCGCCGCCGCCGTGCCGGTGCCCGGCACCCGCTCTCCACGCTCCAGGACCGGGTGGCGGACATCTTCGTGGGTATGGGCTGGGAAATCGCCGAGGGCCCGGAAGTCGAGTCGGAATGGTTCAACTTCGATGCCCTCAACTTCAAGCCGGACCACCCCGCCCGCGAAATGCAGGACACCTTCTTCGTGGAGCCGCCCGAAGCCCACCTGCTGATGCGCACGCACACTTCGCCGGTGCAGGTCCGCTCCATGCTCGAGCGCGAGCTGCCCATTTATGTGCTGTGCCCGGGCAAGGTGTTCCGCACCGACGAACTCGATGCGACCCATACTCCGGTGTTCCACCAGTTCGAGGGCCTCGCGATCGACAAGCACCTGAGCATGGCTGACCTCCGCGGCACGCTGGAGCACTTCGCACGGCAGATGTTCGGCGACGAAGCCCAGATCCGGCTGCGGCCCAACTATTTCCCGTTTACCGAACCGTCAGCGGAGCTGGACATCTGGCACCCCGGGGCCAAGGGCGGCCCGCGCTGGATCGAGTGGGGCGGCTGCGGCATGGTCAACCCCAACGTGCTCCGCGCCGCCGGCATCGATCCGGACGTGTATTCAGGTTTTGCCTTCGGCATGGGCATTGAGCGCACCCTGATGTTCCGCAACGAAGTGGGGGACATGCGCGACATGATCGAAGGCGATGTACGTTTCAGCGAGCACTTCGGGATGGAGATCTAACAGTGCGTATCCCACTTTCCTGGCTGCGTGAATTCGCAGAAGTACCGGCCGGAGCAACGGCGGAAGACGTCATGACCGAGCTGGTCAAGGTCGGTTTTGAAGAAGAGGACGTCCACCGTCCCACGGACACCCTGCAGGGACCCATCGTGGTTGGCCAGGTCCTGAGCCTGGTCAAGGAACCCCAAACCAACGGCAAGACCATCAACTGGTGCCAGGTCCGGGTGGTTCCTGAAGGCCAGGAGCAGACCCTCACCGGTGACGGCATCGACCCCTCCGGCGTGCAGGGCATCATCTGCGGCGCCCACAACTTCGTTGAGGGCGACAAGGTGGTGGTCACCCTCCCGGGCGCCGTGCTCCCGGGCGACTTCCACATCTCGGCGCGGAAAACCTACGGGCACCTGTCCGCGGGCATGATCGCCTCCGTCCGCGAACTGGGCATCGGTGAGGACCACGACGGCATCCTGGTGCTGTCCCGCATCGGGCTGGATCCCGAAATCGGCACTGACGCCATGGAGCTCCTTGGCCTCTATGACCAGGCTGCCGAAATCAACGTGACGCCGGACCGCGGCTACGCGTTCTCGATCCGCGGGGTTGCCCGGGAGTACGCCCACGCCACGGGAACCACCTTCACGGATCCCGCGTCCCGCGTTACCGCTCCTGCGGAGCTTTCCGGCGGTTACGGCGTCAAGATCAATGACGATGCCCCCATCTACGGCAAGCCCGGATGCGACAGGTTCGTCGCCCGCACCGTCCGCGGCGTGGACGCCACAAAGCCCACGCCGCCGTGGATGGTTTCCCGGCTGCGCCTTGCTGGCATCCGTTCCATCTCCCTGCCGGTGGATATTTCCAACTACGTGATGCTGGAACTCGGCCAGCCCACGCACTGCTACGACCAGGACACGCTGTCCGGGGACATCGTGGTGCGCCGGGCCCTGGCCGGTGAGAAGATCACCACCCTCGATGGCAAGGAACGCGCGCTCGACGCCGAGGACCTGCTGATCACGGACGCCTCCGGGCCGATCGGCATCGCCGGAGTGATGGGCGGCGCCGCAACAGAGGTGGGGGATTCGACGTCGACCGTTCTGGTTGAAGCTGCGCACTTCGACGAGGTGTCCATTGCCCGTTCCCGGCGCCGCCACAAGCTGCCGTCTGAAGCGTCCAAGCGCTTCGAGCGCGGCGTGGACTGGCACGTGGCCGGCATCGCCGCCCAGCGGGTGGTTGACCTGCTCGTCGAGCTGGCCGGTGGAACGGCGGACCAGGCCGGAACCGATGTGGGGACCGCCCCGGACTCCGTCAGCATCGAACTGCCTGGGGCCTTCGCTGCCGCCCGTATCGGCATCGACTTCACCGAAGAGCAGATCGTTACGTCCCTGGAGGACCTTGGCGCGGCGGTGGAGAAGAACGACGGCGGTTGGACCGTTACGGCGCCCAGCTGGCGGAACGACTTGGAAACCAAGGAGGACCTCTCCGAGGAGATTGCCCGGCTGGTGGGCTACGACAAGATTCCCGCGACGCTTCCGGTGGCGCCTCCCGGGCGCGGCCTGACGCGGGTGCAGCAGCAGCGCCGCCGTCTGATCCAGGCACTGGCGGATGCAGGCCTCACCGAAGTCCTGTCCTACCCCTTCGTGTCCAAGGCGGCCAACGACACCTTCGGTGTAGCCGAACAAGGAGCGGACAGGGCCGCGGTCAAGCTCGCGAACCCGATCAGCGAAGAACAGGGTTTTCTGCGCACGTCCATCCTGCCCGGACTCATCGAGGTGGCCAAGCGGAACCATTCGCGCGGTTTCCGCGACCTGGCACTCTTCGAATCAGGCCTGGTGTTCCTGCCCGGCGGCACGGTGGGCACTGCCTCCATCCCGCCGCTCGGCGTCAAGCCCTCCGATGAGGTGCTGGACGGACTGTACGACGGCGTCCCGGTGCAGCCGTTCCACCTCGCCGCAGTGCTCACGGGACATGACTCGCCGGCAGCGGCCGGCCATGCGCCGCGGGCTTGGGACTGGGCTGACGCCCTGGACCTTGCCCGGGTTGCCGGGGACGTCCTGGGAGTGGAGGTCCTGGTCAGCCAGGGCAGCCACCAGGCTTTCCATCCCGGCCGTGCAGCCCGGTTGTCGCTGCGCAATGGTGAGGTGGTGGGCTACGCCGGTGAGCTGCACCCCAAGCTGCTGGCGGCATCGGACATGCCCGCCCGCTCGGTTGCACTTGAGCTTAACGCCGACGCGCTGTTCGACGCCGCCCCGGACGTGATCGTGGCGCGCCACATCTCCACGTACCCGGTGGCCACCCAGGACGTAGCGCTGGTGGTTCCTGCTGAAGTCCCCGCCGACGACGTCCTGGCGGTCCTGCGCGAAGGTGCCGGTGAACTGCTGGAGGACGTGGCGCTCTTCGACGTCTACGCAGGCAAGGGCATCGAGGACGGCAAAAAGTCCCTCGCGTTCGGGCTCCGGTTCCGCGCCAACGACCGGACCCTCACAGCAGACGAGGCATCAGCCGCACGTGAAGGCGCAGTGGCCTTGGCTGCCGAACGATTCGGTGCCGTCCAGCGCTAGCCGCAAGCACGCATCAACAGGAAAGGTCCCCGCCGCCACACGGCTGCGGGGACCTTTCCATGCGGGTGCTGCCCTACGGAACCAGGATGACCTTTCCGGTGGTGCGCCGCCCTTCCAGGTCCCGATGGGCCTGGGCAGCCTGCACCAGGGGGTATCGGGCACCGATGCGGACCTTCAAACTGCCGTCCGCCGCCGCTGCGAATACTTCGCCGGAGCGCCAGCGGCGCTCCGCAGCGTCCCTCAGGTAGTGCCCCATGGTGGGCCTGGTCAGGAACAGCGAGCCGCCGGCATTCAGGCGCTGGGGATCCACGGGCGGAACCGGGCCCGAGGCAGCGCCGAAAAGGACCAGCATCCCCCTGACGCGCAATGCGGCCAGTGAGCCGTCGAACGTGTCCTTCCCAACGCCGTCGTACACCACGTCGGCGCCGGTGCCGCTGGTGATGTCCCTGACCCGCCCAGCGAAGCCTTCGTACCGCAGCACATGGTCGGCGCCGGCCTCGCGCGCCAGCTGTTCCTTCGCATCCGTGGAGACTGTGGTGATGACTTCCGCACCGCGGGCCTTGAGCAGCTGGATCAGCAGCAGCCCCACGCCTCCCGCTCCCGCGTGCAGCAGGACGGTGTGCCCGGGCTCCACCTTGAAGGTGGAGTTCATCAGGTAGTGGGCGGTGATGCCCTGCAGGGGCAGCGCGGCTGCCGTCAGGTCGTCCAGGCCCTGCGGGACCGGGAGGGCTGCGGCCTCGTCAACCAGCGCATAGTCCGCGTAGCAGTTGATGCCCTCCGCCGTGGCCACCCGGTCACCCGGGACAAACCCCGTGACGGCGTCGCCCACTGCTTCAACGGTGCCGGCGGCTTCTGATCCGGGGGTGAACGGGAAGGGGACCTTGTAAGTGCCGCTGCGCTTGTACGTGTCAATGAAGTTAACGCCCGCTGCCCCCACCTTCACCAGGAGCTGGCCAGGTCTCGGGACAGGGCGTTCGATGTCCTCGTAGGTAAGGACTTCCGGTCCGCCTGCCTGACGTGCGACGATTGCGTGGGTCATTGCTCACCTTTCCCGGTCCCGGCGTTTCCGGCTCCGGCTGCTGCCACCATCCTAGGGACAGTCCACGGAAGCCCCATAGCGGCCACCTTCCGCTGCATGCATAAATATCGGCATCAGTGAATACTTTTGCTGTATGGTGGTGGTCATGACTATTTCTGTAGCAGTGTCCGGTGCCAGCGGATACGCCGGGGGAGAGGTCCTGCGCCTCCTGGCCGGGCATCCTGGCGTCACCATTGGAGCCATCACGGCCCACAGCAATGCCGGTTCCCGGCTCGGCGAACTGCAGCCCCACCTGCACGGGCTGGCAAGCCGCATCCTTGAGGACACCACGGTGGACAACCTGTCCGGCCACGACGTCGTCTTCCTGGCCCTGCCGCACGGCGCTTCCGCGGAGATTGCAGCCCAGCTGCCGGCAGGGACCGTCGTCATCGATGCCGGCGCAGACCACAGGCTGGAGGACCCGGCGGCCTGGGAAAAGTTTTATGGTTCCGCCCACGCCGGCACCTGGCCCTACGGCCTGCCGGAGCTCCCGGGCCAGCGCGAAGCCCTCAAGGGCGCCAACCGCATTGCCGTGCCCGGCTGCTATCCGACGTCGGCCCTGCTGGCTTTGGCGCCCGGGTTCGCCGCCGGGCTCCTCCAGCCCGACGACGTCGTCATTGTCTCTGCCTCCGGCACCTCCGGCGCGGGCAAGGCCGCCAAGGTGAACCTCATCGGTTCAGAAGTCATGGGTTCCATGAGCCCCTACGGTGTTGGCGGCGGCCACCGGCATACCCCCGAGATCGAACAGGGGTTGTCCAATGCCGCGGGCGAACAGGTCACCGTGTCCTTCACGCCCACCCTGGCACCCATGAGCCGGGGCATCCTCACCACCGCAACGGCGAAGGTCAAAGCCGGCACCACGGAGGAGCAGCTGCGCCAGGCCTGGACCGACGCGTACGACGACGAACCGTTCGTGCACGTCCTCCCGGAAGGCCAGTGGCCCGCCACGAAGTCCGTGCAGGGGTCGAACCACGCCGCCATGCAGCTGGCGTTCGACTCCCACACCGGCCGGGTGATCGTCACCTGCGCCATCGACAACCTCACCAAAGGGACCGCCGGCGGCGCCGTCCAGTCCATGAACATTGCCCTCGGCCTGGCGGAAACCGCCGGCCTCGACCTGCAGGGAGTTGCCCCGTGACCGTTACCGCCCCCCGTGGATTCCGGGCCGCCGGCGTCACAGCCGGACTCAAAGCCTCCGGCAAACCGGACCTTGCCCTGGTAGTCAATGACGGCCCGTCCAAGGCCGCCGCCGCTGTCTTCACCAGCAACCGGGTAGCCGCCGCGCCCGTACACTGGTCACGCCAAGTCGTCTCGGACGGCCGCGTGGACGCGGTGGTTCTCAACTCCGGCGGAGCCAACGCCTGCACCGGGCCGGCCGGTTTCCAGAACACGCACAGCACCGCCGAAAAGGTGGCCAAGGTCCTGGACATCTCCGCCACGGATGTTTTTGTGTGTTCCACCGGCCTGATCGGCGAGCAGCTGCCCATGGACAAGATCCTTCCCGGCGTGGAGGCTGCGGCTGCCGCGCTGAGCGCCGACGGCGGCCCCGAGGCAGCTACCGCCATCATGACCACCGACTCCGTTCCCAAAGCGGCGCTGTTCATCGGCACCGATGCCGATGGCGAGGAATTTGCCATTGGCGGGATTGCCAAGGGTGCGGGCATGCTGGCTCCCGGCCTGGCCACAATGCTGGTGGTCCTCACCACGGATGCGGCAGTCGATTCGGAACTGCTGGATGTCGTCCTCCGGGACGCCACCCGGGTCACCTTCGATCGGGCAGACTCGGACGGCTGCATGTCCACCAACGACACCGTGGTCCTGCTGTCCTCCGGCGCCTCAGGCGCCGTGCCGTCGGCCGAGGCCTTCGCTGCCGGCCTGACCCAGGTCTGCGCCGAACTGGCCCGGAAGCTGATCGCCGATGCCGAAGGTGCCAGCCACGACATCGCCATCCGCACCTTCAACGCCGCCAGCGAAGCGGACGCCGAAACCGTCAGCCGCTCCGTGGCCCGCTCCAACCTCTTCAAGGCCGCCATCTTCGGCAAGGACCCCAACTGGGGCCGGGTGCTGTCCGCGGTGGGCACCACCGACGCCGTCTTCGAACCCGACCAGCTCAACGTGGCCATGAACGGCGTCCAGATCTGCCGCAACGGCAGCATCGGCGACGACCGCGGCCTGGTGGACCTGGAACCGCGCGAGGTCCTGGTGGAAATCGACCTCCAGGCCGGCAACGCCGAGGCCACCATCTGGACGAACGACCTGACCCACGACTACGTGCACGAGAACAGCGCCTACTCGAGCTGACAGACCATTTGAGCCGGGCCCACCGGCGCCCGGCAAACCTGGAGAAAATCCCTGATGAACACCCGCACCCGCGAAACCACGTCCATGCTTGACGCCCAAAGCAAGGCAGGCACGCTGATCGAGGCGCTGCCCTGGATCCAGCGCTTTGCCGGCACCACCATGGTGATCAAGTACGGCGGCAACGCCATGGTCAACGACGAGCTGCGCCGTGCCTTCGCCGAAGACGTCGTTTTCCTGCACCACGTGGGCATCCACCCCGTGGTGGTGCATGGAGGCGGCCCCCAGATCAACTCCATGCTGGCCCGGCTGGGCATCGAGTCCGAGTTCAAGGGCGGCCTGCGGGTCACCACTCCCGAAGCCATGGACGTGGTGCGCATGGTCCTCACCGGCCAGGTGGGCCGCGAACTCGTTGGGCTGATCAACTCCCATGGCCCCTATGCCGTGGGCATGTCCGGTGAGGACGGCGGGCTGCTGCGCGCCGTGCGCACCGGCACGGTCATCGACGGCGAAGAGGTGGACCTGGGCCTGGTGGGCGAAGTGGTGGGCGTGAACCCGGAAGGCATCCTGGACATCCTCGCCGCCGGCCGCATCCCCGTGATCTCCACGGTGGCCCCGGAGATCGACGCCAACGGCTTCGCAGCCGACGGCAGCGTCCAGACCACGGGGCAGGTGCTCAACGTCAACGCGGACACCGCGGCCGCAGCCCTGGCCGAAGCGCTCGGGGCCTCCAAACTGGTGATCCTCACCGACGTCGAAGGCCTCTATGCAAACTGGCCGGACAAGTCCTCGCTGATCTCCTCCCTGAAGGCCTCGGACCTGCGCGGGCTCCTGCCCTCGCTCGAATCCGGCATGATCCCCAAGATGGAAGCCTGCCTCAAGGCCATCGACGGCGGCGTGGAGCGCGCGCACATTGTGGACGGGCGGCTGGCGCACTCCATGCTGCTCGAAACCTTTACCACCGCGGGCATCGGCACCCAGGTGGTTCCCGACGAGGAGACGAATTCATGAACGACGCTGTCGACCTGGGCCCGGCGGGCGAAAAGGACGCCAAGGCTTCCGTGATGACCGGAACCGGAAGCGGATCCGAGTGGCTCGCCCGGTACTCCAGCTCCCTCATGGGTGTGTTCGGCACCCCGCAGCGCGTCCTGGTCCGCGGTGCCGGCTGCCTGGTCTGGGACGCCGACGGCAAGGAGTACCTCGACCTGCTCGGAGGCATCGCCGTCAACGCGCTGGGCCATGCCAACCCGTTCGTCACGTCCGTCATTTCCAGCCAGCTGGCCACCCTTGGCCACGTCTCCAACTTCTTCACCAGCCCCACCCAGATAGCGCTGGCCGAAAAGCTGCTGGCCATCACCGACGCCCCCGCTGGTTCCAAGGTGTTCTTCACCAACTCCGGCACCGAAGCCAACGAGGCCGCCTTCAAGCTGGCCCGCCGCAATACCGGCGGCAGCGGCGCCAGGCGGACCAGGATCATCGCCCTCGAAGGGGCCTTCCACGGCCGGACCATGGGCGCCCTCGCCCTGACCGCCAAAGAGGCCTACCGCGCGCCGTTCGAGCCGCTGCCCGGCGGCGTCGTCCACATCCCCTTCGGTGACGTGGAGGCGCTGAAGGACGCCGTGGACGAGACCGTGGCGGCCGTCTTCCTGGAGCCCATCCAGGGCGAGGCGGGGGTGCGGCCCCTGCCGCCCGGATACCTTCGGGCCGCCCGCGAGCTCACCGCCCGGGTGGGAGCGCTGCTGATCCTCGACGAGGTGCAGACCGGCATCGGCCGTACCGGAAAGTGGCTGGCCAGCGAGGACGCCGGAATCATGCCCGACGCCGTCACCCTGGCCAAGGGCCTGGGCGGCGGCTTCCCGATCGGTGCCCTGATCACCTATGGCCCGGAGACGTCGTCGTTGTTGGCTGCGGGCCAGCACGGCACTACTTTCGGCGGAAACCCGGTGGCAACGGCGGCCGCCCTCGCCACCCTGCACGCCCTCGAAAGCCAGCACGTGCTGGCCAATGCAGCGGCAGTAGGCCAGTACCTGCGGGCCGGCCTGGCCGGAATTCCGGGCGTCACCGAGGTCCGCGGGGAAGGCCTCCTCATCGGCTTCGACCTTGACGCGGAGGTTGCCCCGGGCGTTGTGCAGGCCGGCCTTGACGCGGGGTTCATCGTCAACAGCCCCGGGCCCCGCACCATCCGCCTTGCGCCGCCGCTGGTCCTGACCACGGCCCAGGCAGACTCCTTCCTCGACGCCTTCCCGGCAATCCTCCAAGCAGCTAAGGACGCCCAGTGACACCAGCAGCCAGCACCACCCGGCACTTCCTCAAGGACACGGACCTCAGCCCCGCCGAACAGGCCGAGGTACTTGAACTCGCAGCCCGGATGAAGGCGGCCCCCTACAGCGTCCAGCCGTATGCCGCCGAGGGCAGCGGCCGCAAGACAGTGGCCGTCATCTTCGACAAAACGTCCACCCGGACCCGGGTCTCGTTCGCCACGGGGATCGCGGACCTGGGCGGAAACGCCCTGATCATCAACCCCGGGGAGGCCCAGATCGGACACAAGGAATCCGTGGAGGACACCGCCAGGGTCCTGGAGCGGATGGTCTCCACCATCGTCTGGCGGACCGGCGCGCACGCCGGCCTGGTGGCCATGGCAGAGAACTCCAGGGTTCCCGTGATCAACGCCCTGTGCGACGATTACCACCCCTGCCAGCTGCTGGCGGACCTGTTGGCCGTCAAGGAGCACAAGGGCGAACTCAAGGGCCTCACCATGAGCTACCTGGGGGACGCCGCCAACAACATGGCCAACTCCTACCTGCTGGCCGGTGTCACGGCCGGGATGCACGTGCGGATCGCCGGGCCGGAGGGGTACCTCCCGGCCGCGGACATCGTGGCCGCAGCCGAGGAACGCGCGGCAGAGACCGGCGGGTCCGTGCTTATCACCACTGACGCGGCGGAGGCTTTGAAAGGGGCCGACGTCGTTGCCACAGACACGTGGGTGTCCATGGGGCAGGAAGCGGAAAAGGAAGCCCGGATGCAGCTGTTCCGGGACTACGCCGTGGACGAGGCCGCCATGGCACAGGCTGCGGAAGACGCCGTCGTGCTTCACTGCCTGCCCGCCTACCGCGGCTACGAAATCTCTGCCGGCGTCATCGACGGGCCGCAGTCCATCGTCTGGGACGAGGCCGAAAACCGGCTGCACGCCCAGAAGGCCCTGATGGCCTGGCTGATGCACCGTTCCGGCCTGGCCTTCGTTGACGGGCTCGCACCCGTTGAAGGCACCGGGGAGAGCACGTTCTAGTGTCCGCCCAACCGGCGTCGCCGGGCTCCAGCCCGGCGACCAAGACAGCCCGCCAGGCGCGCATCACCGCCATCCTGACGGGGGAGTCCGTGCGTTCCCAGGCGGAGCTGGCCGCCTTGCTGGCGGACGACGGCGTGCAGGTCACCCAGGCGACGCTCTCGCGGGACCTCGTTGAACTTGGTGCCGTCCGGGTCCGTGGCAAGGAGGGCGTGCTGGTGTACGCCGTACCCGGCGAGGGCGGCGAGCGGGCTGCCCGGAGCGGGGTGAGCCAGGAGATCCTGGACGCCCGGCTGGCCCGGCTGTGCAGCGAACTGCTGGTCACCGCGGAGGCTTCGGCCAACATCGCCGTGCTCCGCACCCCGCCCGGGGCGGCAAACTTCCTGGCGCTGGCCATCGACCATTCGGTGATGCCGTCCATCCTGGGCACCATCGCTGGGGACGACACGGTACTGCTGGTGGCCCGGGACCCGCAGGGCGGCCAGGACCTCGCCGCCAGGTTCCTGCAGCTGGCTGAAGAAGCCGGGCAATAAGCTTGAAGACAACATCTACAAACCCCAATCACAAGGAGCATTCGAAGTGACTGAACGCATTGTGCTCGCCTACTCGGGCGGCCTGGACACCTCAGTAGCCATCGGCTGGATCGGTGAAGCCACCGGCGCCGAGGTCATCGCCGTGGCAGTTGACGTCGGGCAGGGCGGCGAGTCCCTGGAGACCATCCGCCAGCGTGCCCTGGGCTGCGGCGCCGTCGAAGCCTACGTGGCCGACGCCTCCGACGAGTTCGCAAACGAATACTGCATGCCCACGCTGAAGGCCAACGGCCTCTACCAGGGCCACTACCCGCTGGTGTCCGCCATCTCGCGCCCGGTCATCGTCAAGCACCTGGTTAAGGCTGCCCGCGAATTCGGTGCCACCACCGTGGCGCACGGCTGCACCGGCAAGGGCAACGACCAGGTCCGCTTCGAAGTGGGCATCCAGACCCTCGGCCCGGACCTGAAGTGCATCGCCCCGGTCCGCGACCTCGCCCTCACCCGCGACAAGGCCATTGCCTTCGCCGAGGAAAAGGGCCTGCCGATCGAGACCACCAAGAAGAACCCGTACTCCATCGACCAGAACGTCTGGGGCCGTGCCGTGGAAACCGGCTACCTCGAGGACATCTGGAACGCCCCCACCAAGGACATCTACGACTACACCGCCACCCCGGAGTTCCCGCCGGCACCGGACGAGGTGGTCATCTCCTTCGAAGCCGGCGTTCCGGTAGCGATCGACGGCGTCAAGGTCACCCCGCTGCAGGCCATCAAGGAGCTCAACCGCCGTGCCGGTGCCCAGGGCGTGGGCCGCATCGACGTCGTCGAGGACCGCCTGGTGGGCATCAAGTCCCGCGAAATCTACGAGGCCCCCGGTGCCATGGCCCTCATCACGGCCCACAAGCACCTCGAGGACATCACCGTGGAGCGCGAGCAGGCCCGCTTCAAGGCCACCGTTGGCCAGCGCTGGTCCGAGCTGGTGTACGACGGCCAGTGGTTCTCCCCGCTGAAGCGCTCCCTGGACGCGTTTATCGAGGACACCCAGAAGTACGTTTCCGGCGACATCCGCATGACCCTGCACGGCGGCCAGGCCATCGTCAACGGCCGCCGGTCCGACACCTCGCTCTACGACTTCAACCTCGCCACCTACGACACCGGCGACACCTTCGACCAGTCCATGGCCCGCGGCTTCATCGAGCTGTGGGGCATGTCCGCCAAGGTTGCCTCCGGCCGCGACATCCGGGTCGCAGGAAAGTAGCCCCTGTGGCTGAACTGAAATCCGAAGCGACCAACACAGGCGCACTGTGGGGCGGCCGGTTCGCCGGCGGCCCCGCCGACGCCCTGGCGGCACTGAGCAAGTCCACGCACTTCGACTGGCGCCTGGCCCGCTACGACATCGCCGGGTCCAAAGCGCACGCCCGCGTGCTGCACAAGGCCGGGCTGCTGGACGACGCCGAACTGGACGGCATGCTCGCAGCGCTGACGCAGCTGGACGAGGACGTGGCCTCCGGCGCCTACCTGCCGGCGGAGTCCGACGAGGACGTCCACGGTTCGCTGGAGCGGGGCCTGATCGAGCGCGCGGGAACCCAGCTGGGCGGCAAGCTCCGCGCCGGCCGTTCCCGGAACGACCAAGTGGCCACCCTGGGCCGCATGTTCCTGCGGGACCACGCCCGGATCATCGCCCGCGGTGTCCTGGCCACGGTGGATGCCCTGGTGGAGCAGGCCAGGGCGCACCACGGTGTCGCCATGCCCGGCCGCACCCACCTGCAGCACGCCCAGCCCGTCCTGCTCAGCCACCACCTGCTGGCCCACGCCTGGGCCCTGCTGCGCGATGTGCAGCGGCTCCAGGACTGGGACAAGCGGGCCGGTGTTTCGCCATACGGTTCCGGTGCCCTGGCCGGGTCCTCGCTGGGACTGGACCCGGAAGCGGTGGCCGCGGACCTGGGCTTCTTCTCCGCCTCCCACAACTCGATCGACGGCACCGCCTCGCGCGACGTCTTCGCCGAGTTCGCCTGGGTCTGCGCCATGATCGGCGTGGACCTGTCCCGGGTGTCGGAAGAAGTCATCTTCTGGGCCACCAAGGAGTTCTCCTTCGTCACGCTGCACGATTCCTACTCCACGGGCTCGTCCATCATGCCGCAGAAGAAAAACCCGGATGTGGCGGAACTGGCCCGCGGCAAGGCAGGCCGCCTGATCGGCAACCTGACCGGGCTGCTGGCCACGCTTAAGGGCCTGCCGCTGGCGTACAACCGCGACCTGCAGGAGGACAAGGAGCCGGTATTCGACGCCGCTGACACCCTGGAGCTCCTGCTTCCGGCGGTCTCGGGCATGATCGCCACCCTGAAGTTCAACACCGAACGGATGGAATCGCTGGCACCGCAGGGCTTCGCGCTGGCCACGGACATCGCCGAATGGCTTGTCCGCCAGGGCGTACCGTTCCGGGAAGCCCACGAGCTCTCCGGTGCTGCCGTGAAGCAGGCAGAATCCCGCGGCGTGGAGCTGTGGGACCTGACGGACGGGGAGTACGCGGCCATATCGGAGCACCTCACGCCGGAGGTCCGCACCGTTCTGTCGACCGAGGGCTCACTCAACAGCCGCAACTCCCAGGGCGGAACCGCGCCCGCCGCCGTCGAACGCCAGCTGGTTGCGCTGGAAGCCGAGCTTGCCGGCGTCCGGGAGTACGCGGGGTAACCCATCCTCCGCGCGAGATGGCACTTCGCGGCAATGATTTTCATCAACACTGCCGTGAAGTGCCATCTCGCGGCGTTTAAGCTGGGCACATGAGCGAAACGTTCCGAAAGTTCCTCCGCACGCTTCCCGACTTTCCCGAATCGCTGCCGGGCTTTGACCCGGAGAGCGCCCCCAAGAATTCCGTTGAGCTGTTCCGGCAATGGCTGGGCGAGGCGCTGGCGGCGGGGGAGCGGCAGCCGCATGCGTGCAGCCTGGCCACAGCGGGCGGCGATGGCAAACCGTCGTCCAGGATGCTGATCCTGAAGAACATTGACGACGACGGCTGGCACTTCGCGACGTCCCGCACCTCACGCAAGGGCAGGGAACTGGGCGCCAACCCGCATGCTGCCATGACTTTCTACTGGCCCTCCCAAGGCAGGCAAGTCCGCGTTGCCGGGGCCGTCGTCGAACTCTCCGCCGAGGCCTCCGCGCGTGACTGGGCCGAGCGGCCCCGGGCGGACGGCAGCATCAACCCGCACTGGCAGCTCTACGCCCTCCGGCCCGCCGAGATCGAGTTCTGGCAGGCCAGCCACGACGGCAACCATGTCCGGCACCGCGTCGGTCCCGACGGTTCACCCCTGGGTTAGGCTGTCGCCATGACAGCTCCCGCACCAGACGAACTGCTCCCTGCGCTCCACAAAGCCGCGGAGAACGTTGCCGCCGACGCTGCGCGGTTCAGCGATGAAGATGCCAAGGCGCCCTCCGCCCTGCCCGGCTGGAATCGGGGGCACGTCCTTGCCCATCTCACCGGGATCTCCAACGCCATGGCCCGGCAGCTTGAGTACGCTGCGCGCGGAGAGGCCGTGGAGCTTTACGACGGCGGCATGGAAGGCCGGAACAAGGCCATTGACATGGCAGCGGGCCACGACGCCGCCACCCACCTCGCCGACCTCACCGCCGCGCTGGACCGGGCGCTCAAAGCCTTCGACGCGCTGCCCGGCGTCAAGGATTCAGCGGCGAACCGGACCGGCTGGTACGCCCCCATCACCTTTCGCGGGGGCGTGGTCCTGGACGGCGGACTGGCGCTGTGGCGGGAACTGGTCATCCACGCGTCGGACCTGCTGACGGGGAGGGGCCCGGAAACCTGGAGCCGGCCGTTCTGCGAGCACCTCTTCGATTTTCTGGCGGCCAGGGTCCAGCCGGACGACAAGCTGGTGCTGCAGCCACTGGGACTCCAGCCGGTCAGCATTGGCAGCGGCAACCGGTCCACTGTCATCAGCGGCATGATCACCGATATCGCAGCCTGGCTCGCCGGCCGCGAGCCGACGCTGGGCAGCCTGAGGGCCTCGGCCGCGGCTGACGGCGTGAACCTGCCCGAGCTGCTGCCGTGGCCTTCCGGAACCCCCGCAGCCGGCAGGAGCGGCTCGAAGGCCTAAGCGGCTTCGCGCGCCAGCAGGCTCTGCTTGATGGGAAGCCCCCAGCGGAAACCGCCCAGGGAGCCGTCAGTCCGGATCACCCGGTGGCAGGGCACAAACAGTGCGGCGGCATTGAAGGCGCAGGCGCTGGCGGCTGCCCGCACCGCTTTGGGGTTGCCGGCGAGCTCCGCGTACTGGGTATAGGTGACGGGCTGACCCGGCCGCACCAGCCGCAGGACATCCCAGGCATGGGCCCGGAAAGGTCCTGACACCTGCCGCACGGGAACGCCCATCGCCGGCGCGGGGTCACCGGCGTAGAAGGCTTCCACGGCCGATGAGATTTCTCCCAGTCCGCTGACCGTTTCCAGCGTGACGGGCCGCAGGGACGGATGGATCTGGCCGGTCAGCTCGCCGGGGTTGCCTGTCCAGCCGCTGGAGAGCACGACGCCGTCCTGGGCGAGGATGGTGAACGGGCCGTCCGGGGTGGTCATCTGAAGCAGTTGGGCCTTCATCTGTTCGCTTTCTCTGCTGGTCTGGCGTGATGTTGTGGACGCATTGCCGCTGTGCCCCGGCGCGGACTGAACGCAGACTGGGCTGCCGCAGCGTGGGCTGCCGCCCGCCACAGGTGCATGGTGGCGTACGAGCGCCACGGGCTCACTTCCCGGAAGTCCGGGGTGGACGTTGTGGCCTCCGCCGCGAGGGCACGGATCCCGTTCCGCACGGCCGCGTCGTTGGCGAGAAAAACGTCCGGGGCGCCAAGGACGCGCATGGCCAGGTACCCCGTGGTCCATGGTCCCACGCCGGGCAGCGGCAGCAGCTTGCCGGCCAGGCTCTCCGGGCTGTCACCATAGCCAAAGTCGAGCGCGCCGTCCGCCATCGCAGAAGCTGCCGCGAGGAGGGCCGCAATCCGCCGTTGCGGTCCCCGCAGGACGGCGGACCCTCCACCGGCGATCTCGGCCGGGGTGGGAAACATCCTGTCCAGGCCCTCGCCGGGGCTTCGGCTTGGACGTCCGACGACGGCCAGTTGGCTGAGGGCGGTCCGCGCCGCTGCCACGGTGACCTGCTGTCCGGCCATAGCCCGGATCAGCATTTCCGCGGGATCCACTGCACCAGGCATCCTGATTCCCGGAGCGGCCGCCACAACGGGCGCGAGCCTGGCATCCCCTGCCAGTGCAGTGTCGATGGCCACCGGATCAGCGTCCAGGTCAAAGAGCCGCCGCACCCGGCTTAACAGGGCCGGCAGGTCCCTAAGGTCCACCGCGCCGATGGTGAGGGTCAACGGCCGGCCTGGAGCGCCGGCGTCGTAATCCACCTGGAACCTGGCATCACCCTGGGGCAGCCGCAGCGTGCGGGCATAGGAGGCGGCCGTTCCTGCTTCAATCCCGGGGATGGCCCGGACGGCCAGGAAGGTGAAGACGCCGGGGTCGAAAGGTTCACGGTAGGGGAGGTTGAGGGTGAGGGCGGTGGAACTGGCGGTGGCTTTCGGATGCCTCGCGGTGCGGAGCGCGGTGGGGGTCATCCCAAAAACTTCCGCCATGGTCTCGTTGAACTGGCGGACGCTGCTGAAGCCGGCCGCAAAGGCAACGTCTGCGAGCTTCATGGAGGTGGAGACCAGCAGGGTCCGGGCAGTCTGTGCGCGGCCTGCCCGGGCCAGCGAGAGCGGTCCCGCCCCAAGCTCCTGGCTGAGGATGCGGTTGAGCTGGCGGGACGAATAGCCCAGGCGGGCCGCCAGACCGTCAACGCCGTCCCTGGTAACCACGCCGTCACTGATCAACCGCATGGCGCGCCCGGCAATATCCTGGCGAAGGTTCCAGGCGGGCGTGCCGGGAACAGCCTCCGGAAGGCAGCGCTTGCAGGCCCGGTAGCCGGCGTCGTGCGCTGCTGCGGAAGTTTCATAAAACGTGACGTTGGAACTCTTCGGAGTCCTGGCTGGGCAGGACGGGCGGCAGTAGATGCCCGTGGTCCGGACGGCAGTGTAGAACTGCCCGTCGAACCGTGTGTCCCGGGCGTCGATCGCCCGGTAGCGCTGCCAGAAGTCCATTCCTCCATCGTGCCAGCCCTCCGGTGTACCGGCTAGCGGAAATCGGACACGGCCGTAGGGCGTCAAATACGTGAGGGGCGGCGCCGGCGTTGGATAGAGTCTGGCCATGAACAGAAATCCGCTGGGGGCCGGCCAGCCGCTGCGGGAGTTCCTTTCCGGAGACGCCCGCCAGTTGGCGCCGCTGCTGCTGGGAGCCGTCCTGACCCATGACTCCAGGGACGGTGCGGTGTCCGTCCGGCTCACCGAAGTGGAGGCTTACCTGGGCCCCGAGGATTCCCTGCACCCGGATCCCGGATCGCACACCTACCGCGGCCCCACGCCCCGCAACGCCCCCATGTTCGGGCCTGCGGGCCACCTGTACGTCTATTTCACCTACGGGATGCACCACTGCACGAACATCGTGTGCGGTCCGGAAGGAACGGCGTCCGCCCTGCTGCTGCGGGCAGGGGAGATCGTGGACGGGATTGAACTTGCCCGGCACCGCCGGACCACGTCCAAAAGTGCCGCCGACCTTGCGAGGGGGCCTGCCCGGCTGGCCAAGGCCTTGGGCCTGACGACGGCGGACAGCGGCCGTGATGCACTCGCGCCGCCGTTCGGGCTGGCGCTTCCGCCCAGGCCCGTGGGAAAGGTGAGCTCCGGACCAAGGGTGGGGGTCTCCGGCACAGGAGGAACAGACCAGTACTCATGGCGCTTCTGGATCACCGGCGACCCTACCGTCTCCCAGTACAAGGCAGCCAAGCCAAGGGGGGCCAAACCGGATCCTGCAACGTTTCACAAGCGTTAACGGAAATGGTTGTAGAATGGTAGGTCTGTCTTTTGCGATAGGGGAACGTTAAATGCTCGACGCCGATTTGGCCCACGAACGCGACTATGTAGCCGGCCTGTACGCCCGGCTCGAAGAGCTGCGCGAGGAAAAGCGCCGCCAGCTGGCGCAGGTCCGCCGGGCCGGGGCTGTGGGCACCATGCAGAACGTCTCCGAGCGCGACGCGTTCGCTGCCCTCTACGAGGACCGGCTCGCCCAGCTGGACGCGGTGGATGACCGGCTGGTCTTCGGCCGGCTGGACCTGGACTCCGGCGAAGCGCAGTACATTGGCCGCATCGGCCTCACCACCGAGGACCTGCAGCGGCTCATGGTGGACTGGCGCGCGCCCGAGGCCGGCCACTTCTACCAGGCCACGGCCTTTGACCGGCAGGGTGTGCGCCGGCGCCGGCACCTGATCCTGCAGGGCCGGGAGGTCAAGGCCATCGAGGATGACGTCCTTGACGCCGGGATGCTGGCGGACAACGAATCCCTGCAGGGCGAGGGCGCCCTCCTCGCTGCGCTGAACTCCAAACGCACCGGCCGGATGTCGGACATCGTCAGCACCATCCAGTCCGAGCAGGACCGCATCATTCGCTCCTCCATCTCCGGTGCACTGGTGGTGCAGGGCGGACCCGGTACCGGCAAGACCGCCGTGGCCCTCCACCGTGCCGCCTACCTGCTCTACACCCACCGCGACCGCCTCAAGACTGCCGGCGTGCTGCTGGTGGGCCCGTCGTCGTCGTTCATGAAGTACATCGAAAGGGTGCTGCCCTCCCTGGGCGAGACCGGCGTCGTGATGGCCAGCGTGGGCCGCCTCATGCCAGGCATCCACGCGGTGCCGGAACCGGACGCCGACGTTGCCGCCATCAAGGGCCGCCTCGACATGGCCACCGTGGTGGCCAACGCCGTGGCCAACCGCCAGCGGATTCCCGCGGAAGACCGGATCCTGGAGGTGGACGGCCGCAAGCTGGTGCTGACTCCGCGCCAGGTCCGCCGCGCCCGCGAGCGTGCCCGCTCCACCGGCAAGCCGCACAACGAGGCCCGCGTGACGTTCGTCAAGATCCTGCTGCGCGAACTTACCGAACAAATGACCGAGCTGGTGGAGGCCGGGAACATCGGCAACAACGCAGACCGCTCCTACCTTGCCGAGGATGTCCGTTCCGCACGGGATGTCCGTATTGCCCTCAACCTCTGCTGGATGCCCATGACGCCGGAGAAGCTGATCTCCGAGCTCTTCAGCAAGCCGGCCGTGCTGGAATTCTGCACCCCCAACATGGCCCCGGCTGAGCGGGCACTGCTGCAGCGCCCGGCCGACGCCCCCTGGACCGAGTCCGATGTCCCGCTGCTGGACGAGGCCGCCGAGCTTCTCGGCGAGCTGGATCCCGCTGCCGGGCGTGGCCTTGCCCAGCAGGAACACGACCGGGCCCGCGACCTTGCCAACGCCAAGCAGACGCTGGTGAACATGCAGGCCGCAGGCGTCGATCCGCTGATGTCGGCAGAGGAACTGGCCGAGCAGAACCAGGAACAGGAAACACGGCAGACCGCCGCCGAGCGCGCCACCAGCGACCGCACGTGGGCTTTTGGCCACATCGTGGTGGATGAGGCGCAGGAGCTTTCGCCCATGCAGTGGCGCCTCCTGGTCCGCCGTTGCCCGTTGAAGTCCTTCACCATCGTGGGGGACATTGCGCAGACCAGCTCTGTTGCCGGCGCCAATTCCTGGCAAGGGGCGCTTGCTCCCATGTTCGGGGACCGCTGGCAGCTGGAAGAGCTGACGGTGAACTACCGCACGCCTTCCCAGATCGCCGAGGCCGCCGTCCGGATGGCCAACGCGGCGGGACTGGTGGTCTCGGCGCCGAAGGCCGTCCGCGAAGGACGCTGGTCACCCGTCATCGACGAAGTGGATGCGGGCCAGGTGGTCAGCCGCCTTGTTGAGGTCCTGCCGGAGGAGCTGGACGCGCTCGACGGCGGCCTGCTCGCCGTGATTGCCGACGGGCAGTTCCTGCCGGAGGCCACGGCAGCGCTGCGGGCTGCCTATGGACGCCGCGTGGGCACCGGTGCCGGTAGTTACGAGCAGGACATCGTGGTGATCAGCCCCCGCGAGGCCAAGGGGCTGGAGTTCGACGGCGTGGTGGTGCTCGAGCCCTCCATGATGCTCAACCATGAGCACGGCAAGGTGGGGGACCTGTATGTGGCAATGACCCGGGCCACCCAGCGGCTGCGGCTTATTGCTTCGGAACCAGTTCCGGCAGGGATCAAACGCTGATCCGGTGCGCCGCATACTGCTAACTTAGAAGGCGTGCCAGAACTCAACAGCCTCGAATCGCAGCAGAACGACCCCACTTTTGCCAACGTATGGCAGGAGCTGAAATGGCGTGGCCTGGTCCACGTGTCCACCGACGAGGCAGAGCTTGAAAAACTCCTCGCCGGCGGGCCGGTTACTTACTATTGCGGGTTCGATCCCACCGCGCCGAGCCTCCATTTGGGAAACCTGGTCCAGCTGCTCCTCATGCGCCGGCTGCAGCTGGCCGGCCATAAGCCGCTCGGGCTTGTGGGTGGTTCAACCGGCATGATCGGCGACCCCCGTCCCACGGCCGAGCGCACCCTGAACACCAAGGACACCGTGGCCGAGTGGGTGGGCTACCTTCAGGCCCAGGTCCGCCGCTTCCTCAGCTTCGAGGGGGACAATGCGGCCCGGATGGTGAACAACCTGGACTGGACGGCGCCCCTGAGCGCCATCGACTTCCTGCGCGAAGTGGGCAAGCACTACCGTGTGGGAACCATGCTCCGCAAGGATGCAGTGGCCTCACGGCTGAGCTCGGATGAGGGCATCAGCTACACCGAATTCAGCTACCAGATCCTCCAGGGCATGGACTACCTCCAGCTGTACCGGGATTACGGCTGCGTGCTGCAGACCGGTGGCTCGGACCAGTGGGGCAACCTCACCAGTGGTACGGAGCTGATCCGCAAGGTGGAGGGCAAGAGCGTCCACGCCCTCGGAACACCACTGATCACCAACGCTGACGGCACGAAATTCGGCAAGAGCGAGGGCAACGCCATCTGGCTGGACGCCGGCATGTGCAGCCCTTATGCCTTCTACCAGTTCTGGGTCAACACCGCGGATGCTGACGTTGTGAACCGGCTGAAGGTCTTCACCTTCCTCAGCAGGGCTGAGATCGAGGAGCTTTCCGCTGCTGTGGCGGAACGGCCGTTCGCCCGTCAAGGCCAGCGGAAGCTTGCCTACGAAGTGACGTCCCTTGTTCACGGTGTAGAAGCCACGGAGAAGGTCATCGCGGCATCCGCAGCGCTTTTCGGAAACGGTGACCTCACCGCCCTGGACAAGCCCACGCTTCAGGCGGCAACCTCGGAGCTGCCCTCCGCCACGGTGCAGGTGGATGAGATGGGGATTGTGGACCTGCTGGTTGCTTCCGGTTTGTCCGACAGCAAGTCAGCGGCCAGGCGCACCGTTGGTGAAGGCGGTGCCTACGTCAACAACGAGAAGGTGTCCGACCCCGAAGCGGTGATTCCAGAGTCCGAACTGCTGCATGGGCAGTACCTGCTTCTGCGCCGGGGAAAGAAGAACCTGGCCACCGTGGAGGTCTTGGTTCCCTAGGTCTTCCGCCGCTCTACATAGCCACCTGCACGCTCCTCCGCAGCCGATTTGCACGGCCGCGGGGGAGCGTGTAATGTTTTCTTAGTCGCCGCCGCTGAAGCGGAAAAATAGCGACCAACCCCCACCAAAAAGTGAAGCAACTTCACCATGTGCGGAAACGCAAAGCGGAGAATTGCTTCAATTTCTGATGGGCGGATTCATTCCACTGAGTGAATTCCGGGAAAACAACCCGGATTTGCAAAGTGAAAATCAATGAAATAAGATTGAAACATCGCAGCGAAGAAATACGGAATACGAATTCATTGAATTGAATTGTTTCGGGAATATTCGAATGTGTCTGTTGTTTGAGAACTCAATAGTGTGCCAAGTTTGTTGATACCAATTGTTTTATTGATTGGTTGTTTTGGCCAGGTCCGCCACCCCGTGGTGTGGTCTGGTTTTTACAGCTGGTTTCAAATTTTGCAGTGTGGTGGCCGCGTTTTCCCGTGGTGCCATGTTGTGTTCGTTTTTGTTTTTCTTCAACGGAGAGTTTGATCCTGGCTCAGGATGAACGCTGGCGGCGTGCTTAACACATGCAAGTCGAACGATGATCCCAGCTTGCTGGGGGATTAGTGGCGAACGGGTGAGTAACACGTGAGTAACCTGCCCTTAACTCTGGGATAAGCCTGGGAAACTGGGTCTAATACCGGATATGACTCCTCATCGCATGGTGGGGGGTGGAAAGCTTTTTGTGGTTTTGGATGGACTCGCGGCCTATCAGCTTGTTGGTGAGGTAATGGCTTACCAAGGCGACGACGGGTAGCCGGCCTGAGAGGGTGACCGGCCACACTGGGACTGAGACACGGCCCAGACTCCTACGGGAGGCAGCAGTGGGGAATATTGCACAATGGGCGCAAGCCTGATGCAGCGACGCCGCGTGAGGGATGACGGCCTTCGGGTTGTAAACCTCTTTCAGTAGGGAAGAAGCGAAAGTGACGGTACCTGCAGAAGAAGCGCCGGCTAACTACGTGCCAGCAGCCGCGGTAATACGTAGGGCGCAAGCGTTATCCGGAATTATTGGGCGTAAAGAGCTCGTAGGCGGTTTGTCGCGTCTGCCGTGAAAGTCCGGGGCTCAACTCCGGATCTGCGGTGGGTACGGGCAGACTAGAGTGATGTAGGGGAGACTGGAATTCCTGGTGTAGCGGTGAAATGCGCAGATATCAGGAGGAACACCGATGGCGAAGGCAGGTCTCTGGGCATTAACTGACGCTGAGGAGCGAAAGCATGGGGAGCGAACAGGATTAGATACCCTGGTAGTCCATGCCGTAAACGTTGGGCACTAGGTGTGGGGGACATTCCACGTTTTCCGCGCCGTAGCTAACGCATTAAGTGCCCCGCCTGGGGAGTACGGCCGCAAGGCTAAAACTCAAAGGAATTGACGGGGGCCCGCACAAGCGGCGGAGCATGCGGATTAATTCGATGCAACGCGAAGAACCTTACCAAGGCTTGACATGAACCGGAAACACCTGGAGACAGGTGCCCCGCTTGCGGTCGGTTTACAGGTGGTGCATGGTTGTCGTCAGCTCGTGTCGTGAGATGTTGGGTTAAGTCCCGCAACGAGCGCAACCCTCGTTCTATGTTGCCAGCACGTGATGGTGGGGACTCATAGGAGACTGCCGGGGTCAACTCGGAGGAAGGTGGGGACGACGTCAAATCATCATGCCCCTTATGTCTTGGGCTTCACGCATGCTACAATGGCCGGTACAAAGGGTTGCGATACTGTGAGGTGGAGCTAATCCCAAAAAGCCGGTCTCAGTTCGGATTGGGGTCTGCAACTCGACCCCATGAAGTCGGAGTCGCTAGTAATCGCAGATCAGCAACGCTGCGGTGAATACGTTCCCGGGCCTTGTACACACCGCCCGTCAAGTCACGAAAGTTGGTAACACCCGAAGCCGGTGGCCTAACCCCTTGTGGGAGGGAGCTGTCGAAGGTGGGACTGGCGATTGGGACTAAGTCGTAACAAGGTAGCCGTACCGGAAGGTGCGGCTGGATCACCTCCTTTCTAAGGAGCACCTACAAATTTTCATGCCGCGTATGTGGTGGTGGGGGTTTGTCAGGAGTATATGCCCGTTGCGCAGACGCTAGTTCTGCGGCGGGTGCTCAAGGGTGGAATATCAACAAATAGCGGCTGCCGGTTCTGTCCGGTGCTGAGTACGGTTCTCCCTTTGTGGGGTTCCTGGAAAGGTGCTGGGGGGTGTTGGTGGTTTAGTGTTTGGCACACTGTTGGGTCCTGAGGCAACAGGGCCGCGGGTTCTGCCCCCTTTTTTGTGGGGTGGGGTTTGCGGGTTTGTGTGTTTCTGGTTTCCTGGCTGCACCGATCATGCGTGTGATCCTTTCGGGGGTTGTGTGTGGGGTGTGTGGTTTGGGGTTGTTGTTTGAGAACTACATAGTGGACGCGAGCATCTTTTATAAGAAGCAATTTCCAAGAATATGAACCTGGATCTGTTGTTCTGTCTTTCGGGATGGAGCGGTGGTTTTCATGGTTCTCTCGAAAATTACTGATTGATCTTTTGTGGTCAAGTTTTTAAGAGCACACGGTGGATGCCTTGGCATTAGGAGCCGAAGAAGGACGTAGGAATCTGCGATAAGCCTGGGGGAGTCGATAACCGGACTGTGATCCCAGGGTGTCCGAATGGGGAAACCCCGCCAGGGGCGCGAGTTGCCTGGTGACCCGCATCTGAACACATAGGGTGCGTGGAGGGAACGCGGGGAAGTGAAACATCTCAGTACCCGCAGGAAGAGAAAACAATAGTGATTCCGTTAGTAGTGGCGAGCGAACGCGGATCAGGCTAAACCGTTCCATGTGTGATAGCCGGCGGGCGTTGCATGGTCGGGGTTGTGGGACTTTCCATACCAGTTCTGCCGGGCTGGTGGGGTGTGATGTGCAGGCATAGGTGAACGGTTTTGAAAGGCCGGCCAGAGAGGGTGTTAGCCCCGTAACCGTAATGTTGTGTACCGCCCGGATGAGTATCCCAAGTAGTACGGGGCCCGAGAAATCCCGTGCGAATCTGTCAGGACCACCTGATAAGCCTAAATACTCCCTAATGACCGATAGCGGACCAGTACCGTGAGGGAAAGGTGAAAAGTACCCCGGGAGGGGAGTGAAACAGTACCTGAAACCGTGTGCTTACAATCCGTCGGAGCCAGTCTGATTCTGGTGACGGCGTGCCTTTTGAAGAATGAGCCTGCGAGTTAGTGTTACGTCGCGAGGTTAACCCGTGTGGGGCAGCCGTAGCGAAAGCGAGTCTGAATAGGGCGTTGCAGTGGCGTGATCTAGACCCGAAGCGAAGTGATCTACCCATGGCCAGGTTGAAGCGACGGTAAGACGTCGTGGAGGACCGAACCCACTTCAGTTGAAAATGGAGGGGATGAGCTGTGGGTAGGGGTGAAAGGCCAATCAAACTTCGTGATAGCTGGTTCTCCCCGAAATGCATTTAGGTGCAGCGTTGCGTGTTTCTTGCTGGAGGTAGAGCTACTGGATGGCTAATGGGCCCTACAAGGTTACTGACGTCAGCCAAACTCCGAATGCCGGTAAGTGAGAGCGCAGCAGTGAGACTGTGGGGGATAAGCTTCATAGTCGAGAGGGAAACAGCCCAGACCACCAACTAAGGCCCCTAAGCGTGTGCTAAGTGGGAAAGGATGTGGAGTTGCGAAGACAACCAGGAGGTTGGCTTAGAAGCAGCCATCCTTAAAAGAGTGCGTAATAGCTCACTGGTCAAGTGATTCCGCGCCGACAATGTAGCGGGGCTCAAGTACACCGCCGAAGTTGTGGCATTCAGATATTAGCTAAGCCCTTGTGGTTCAGGCGTCTGGATGGGTAGGGGAGCGTCGTGTGGGCGGTGAAGTCGCGGTGTAAACCAGCGGTGGAGCCTACACGAGTGAGAATGCAGGCATGAGTAGCGAAAGACGGGTGAGAAACCCGTCCGCCGAATGATCAAGGGTTCCAGGGTCAAGCTAATCTGCCCTGGGTAAGTCGGGACCTAAGGCGAGGCCGACAGGCGTAGTCGATGGACAACGGGTTGATATTCCCGTACCGGCGAAAAACCGCCCATGCTGAACAGGGGATACTAACTGCCCGAGACCTGCCCGATCGCCCTTGTGGTGTGAGGGTTTTGGTGGAGCGCAGGACCTGATCCTGGGAGGCAAGCGTATTAACAGGTGTGACGCAGGAAGGTAGCCAAGCCGGGCGATGGTTGTCCCGGTCTAAGGATGTAGGGCGAACGGTAGGCAAATCCGCTGTTCATGATGCCTGAGATCTGATGGGACCCCCGTTTGGGGGGATTTGGTGATCCTATGCTGCCGAGAAAAGCATCGACGCGAGGTTTTAGCCGCCCGTACCCCAAACCGACACAGGTGATCAGGTAGAGAATACTAAGGCGATCGAGAGAATTATGGTTAAGGAACTCGGCAAAATGCCCCCGTAACTTCGGGAGAAGGGGGGCCCCAACCTTGATACACCCACGCGGTGTGGAGGGGATCGGGGCCGCAGAGACCAGGGGGAAGCGACTGTTTACTAAAAACACAGGTCCGTGCGAAGTCGCAAGACGATGTATACGGACTGACTCCTGCCCGGTGCTGGAAGGTTAAGAGGACCGGTTAGCCGCAAGGCGAAGCTGAGAATTTAAGCCCCAGTAAACGGCGGTGGTAACTATAACCATCCTAAGGTAGCGAAATTCCTTGTCGGGTAAGTTCCGACCTGCACGAATGGAGTAACGACTTCCCCGCTGTCTCAACCATAAACTCGGCGAAATTGCAGTACGAGTAAAGATGCTCGTTACGCGCAGCAGGACGGAAAGACCCCGAGACCTTTACTATAGTTTGGTATTGGTGTTCGGAGTGGCTTGTGTAGGATAGGTGGGAGACGTTGAAGCCCGGACGCCAGTTCGGGTGGAGTCATCGTTGAAATACCACTCTGGTCACTTTGGACATCTAACTTCGGCCCGTAATCCGGGTCAGGGACAGTGCCTGATGGGTAGTTTAACTGGGGCGGTTGCCTCCTAAAAAGTAACGGAGGCGCCCAAAGGTTCCCTCAGCCTGGTTGGCAATCAGGTGTCGAGTGTAAGTGCACAAGGGAGCTTGACTGTGAGAGAGACATCTCGAGCAGGGACGAAAGTCGGGACTAGTGATCCGGCGGTACATTGTGGAATGGCCGTCGCTCAACGGATAAAAGGTACCTCGGGGATAACAGGCTGATCTTGCCCAAGAGTCCATATCGACGGCATGGTTTGGCACCTCGATGTCGGCTCGTCGCATCCTGGGGCTGGAGTAGGTCCCAAGGGTTGGGCTGTTCGCCCATTAAAGCGGTACGCGAGCTGGGTTTAGAACGTCGTGAGACAGTTCGGTCCCTATCCGCTGCGCGCGCAGGAAATTTGAGAAGGGCTGTCCTTAGTACGAGAGGACCGGGACGGACGAACCTCTGGTGTGTCAGTTGTACTGCCAAGTGCACCGCTGATTAGCTACGTTCGGATGGGATAACCGCTGAAAGCATCTAAGCGGGAAGCTCGCTTCAAGATGAGATTTCCATACACCTTGTGTGTGAGAGGCCCCCAGCCAGACCACTGGGTTGATAGGCCGGATGTGGAAGCGAGGACTAACGACTCGTGAAGCTGACCGGTACTAATAGGCCGATAACTTACACCACACACCCTCTTCCGTGAACGGATTCAAAAGACGTTCACACCAGGAAAGGGTAAAAAGATAACAAGACTGCTTGCGTCCACTATGTGGTTCCCAACCAACAAACCCACCCGGTTTGCTGGCAAGGAACCAACAACTGAATATCAACACCACAATGTTGTAACCACACAAGACTTCCCACACCACCCCCACGGGGTTGGTGGCGGGTAACAGGGTTACGGCGGTCATAGCGTGGGGGAAACGCCCGGTCCCATTCCGAACCCGGAAGCTAAGACCCACAGCGCCGATGGTACTGCACCCGGGAGGGTGTGGGAGAGTAGGTCACCGCCGGACACACATTGGTCGAGGCCCCAACCACCATGGTTGGGGCCTCCCACATTTAACACACCACACCACACCCCCGGACAGGGACACACCAGCGGAGCACCAGGCAACGGCCGCCCGGGCGACCCTCTCCCACTTATCGTCGGTTTCCCGGGCGATCCTCACTCACCGAACGCCGGTTCCCGGGGTGATCCTCTTCCACCTCCTGCCGGTTAAAACCCCACCAGCGCACACAGAGTGCGAGAGCGTCCCGGGAAACCCGACATCAAGTGAGAGAGGGTGTGAATCTTCCCACGATGCGGCCGCCTGGGCTTCGCTCGTGATGCTCTGCGGGATGACTCCTCTAGAATTGATGAAGATGTACGGACTTCGAAGCGCTTGATTTCGGGTTGCGTAGGAAACGAAACACGGATACGAGCGGCTGCAGTTGCGCCAGTGGTCGGCTCACAACAGGAGGAATCCACATGGCTGAGCACAACGGCGGCAATCGCGGCGGAAATGACCGCGGCGGATTCCGCGGCAATAACAATTCAGGCGGGGATCCCCGGGGTTTCCGGTCCCGCGCCAACCGTGACGGCGGCGACTCATCAGGTCGTCCCTCCGGCAGTGGTGAGCGGAAGCCGTTCGGTGACCGTGAGCGGAAGCCGTTCGGTGATCGCGATCGTAAGCCCTATGGTGATCGGGACCAGAAGCCCTTTGGTGATCGTCCGCGCCGTGATGGCGAGAGCGACCGCCGCAGTTTCGGCGACCGCGACCGGAAGCCGTTCGGTGACCGTGACCGTAAGCCGTTCAGTGGTGGTGGTGAGCGGAAGCCGTTCGGTGATCGCGATCGTAAGCCCTATGGTGATCGGGACCAGAAGCCCTTTGGTGATCGTCCGCGCCGTGATGGCGAGGGCGACCGCCGCGGTTTCGGTGGTGGTGAGCGGAAGCCATTCGGCGACCGTGACCGTAAGCCGTTCAGTGGTGGTGGTGAGCGGAAGCCGTTCGGTGATCGCGATCGTAAGCCCTATGGTGATCGGGACCAGAAGCCTTTTGGTGATCGTCCGCGCCGTGATGGCGAAGGGGACCGCCGCGGTTTCGGTGGTGGAGAAAACCGGAGGCCCTTCGGAGAACGCAGCGAGCGGTCCGGCCGTGGTGACCGCCAGGACCGTGCACCCCGCAATTTCGATCGTGGCCCGGGCCGCGGGGACGCAGGTCCCCGTACCTTCGGCCGGGACCGGCAGGAAGACCGCCCCGTTCGCGAACCCAACGTCCGTGACCTCCGCAGCGCGAACCGTCCGGACCGGGAGAGGTCTCCGCAGATCGATGAGGACGTCACGGGTAAGGAACTCGACCGCGCCACCCAGCACCAGATCAAGACGCTCGAAGCAAAGAGCGCGGAATGGGTTGCCCGCCACTTGGTGATGGCCGGCCGGCTCATTGATGAAGAACCGGAACTCGCCTTCCAGCACGCCCTCGCTGCAAGCCGCCGCGGCGGCAGGCTGGCGGCGGTCCGGGAAGCCGTGGGCCTGACCGCCTACGCAGCCGGGCACTACGGCGAAGCCCTCCGCGAATTCCGCACCTACCGCCGCATCAGTGGCTCCAACGTCCATCTCCCAGTCATGGCCGACTGCGAGCGGGGACTGGGACGCCCTGACCGCGCCCTTGACGTTGCCCGGTCCGAGGAAGCCCAGGACCTGGACGCTCCCGGCAAGGCAGAACTCGCCATTGTGGCAGCAGGGGCCAGGACCGACCTTGGACAGCTGGACGCTGCGGTAGCCGAACTGGAAATCCCGCAGCTGGACATCAACCGGGCGTTCTCCTACAGCCCCCGGCTGTTCCGTGCGTACGCCGACGCCCTGGCTGGCGTGGGCCGCGACGATGAAGCCGAGAAGTGGCGGAAGCAGGCAGTGGTGGCTGAAAACGCGCTGGGACAAGGCGTGGATGAAGAGCCGGACATTATCGACCTCGGCTGGGACGAGGAGGAAGAGGCGAGGGAGGAAGCAGAGCGCCGCCGTCTCCTCGACCGTGCTTCGCAAGCGTCCGAAACTGCTCCCAAGGCTGTATCCGCTGAAGGTGCCCCCGCCGCGCAGGCCGCAGAGCTGCACGCAGCAGAGGCCACTGCGGAGTTGCAGGATTCTGAGCCGCAGGATGCGAGCATCGACGACCAGGAAGCTGACTACTTTGTTTCCGACGACGCCGAGTCTGACGAGGATTCGGTGGAACAGGACGAGCTGGAATCCGCCGGAGCGGACGCAGGCAGCGCCGCCGACGAACAGGATGACGCCGCCGAGCACCAGGACCGCCGGGAAGACTGAAGAATGGCCAACGTTCCCCTGATCTCCCTGTTCGATGCACTGCTGGCGGACCTGGACGGCGTGGTCTACGCCGGTCCGCACGCCATCCCCGGTGCCATTGAGTCGTTGAAGCAGCTCTCCGGCATCGGCGTGGGCCTGGGATATGTGACGAACAACGCGTCGCGTTCCCCGGCCCAGGTGGCAGCCCACCTTCGCGACCTGGGGGCGCCGGCCGAGGACCATCAGGTGGTGAGTTCTTCACAGGCCGCCGCGGATCTGCTCGCGTCCCTGCTGGCTCCCGGCTCGCGGATCCTCATCACCGGCAGCCCGGCCCTTGCCGCCGAGATCGAACTCGTTGGCCTGGTGCCGGTATTCAGCCAGGATGAGGGCCCGGTGGCGGTTGTCCAAGGCTTCAATCCCGAGATCGGGTGGAAAGACCTGGCCGAAGCCACCTACGTGGTGAACGCCGGAGCACTGTGGGTGGCCACGAACACGGACATGTCCATACCGCAGGCCCGAGGCATTGCCCCCGGAAACGGAACGTTGGTGGCGGCTGTAGCGGCAGCCACAGGCCAAACGCCTCGCGTGGCCGGCAAACCGGAGGCCCCGCTCTTCCACTCCGCAGCCAAACGGCTTGGGGCCGAACGGCCGCTGGTGGTGGGGGACCGGCTGGACACGGACATCCTGGGCGGCAACAACGCCGGCTTCGCCACCGTGACGGTGCTGACGGGCGTCGACACCCGCCAGACCATTCTGGCCGCCCGGGCCGCCGAACGCCCGGACTACATCATCAGCAACCTGGCGGACCTGCACCGGCCGTACCCCGAGGTGGAGCACCACGACGGCACCTACACCTGTGGCCTTGCTACGGCACGCGTGGCCAACGGCGCGGTGGGCATCATCGGCAGACAGGACAACCTGGACTCCTGGCGCGCTGCCTGCGCTGCATGGTGGGCCGCGACGCCTGACGCCTCCACGCCCCAGGCTCCCGATCTGGTGTGGATGGATCACTAGACTGGTGCAATGACTGAGCTGACCGAACCGGAATCCGCAGCAGCCCAGCCTTCCCCGGACTGGCCCGGCCTCGGGGATGCGGAAGTGACGGACCCCGTGGTGGCACAGGCACTGGCGCGGCTTGGCACCCTTCCGCAGGTCCCGGTGTCCGACCACGAAAAGGTGTACAACGAACTCCACGATGAACTGCTGGCCGCGCTGAACACAGTTCCCAATGACAGCGCGCCCGCAGGTGCGGACCCGACGGGCGGCGCGGCCTGATGCCGGCACGCCTCGACCAGGCCTTGGTTGCCCGCGGGCTCGCAAGATCCCGAACGCACGCAGCCGCCTTGATTGCCGAGGGCAAGGTCAGCTCAGCAGGCCAGGTACTGGCCAAGGCGTCCCTGCAGGTGGACGAGGACAAGCCCCTGGAAGTCGACCACGACGAACGGGACACCTACGTAAGCCGGGCAGGGCACAAACTGGCTGGTGCGCTTGACGCCTTCCCGGAAGTCCAACCGGAGGGCAAGAGGTGCCTCGACGCCGGCGCCTCCACCGGCGGTTTCACTGACGTCCTGCTTCGGCGCGGGGCCGCGCACGTGGTGGCGGTCGACGTCGGACACGGCCAGCTGGTGCAGCGGCTGCGGGAAGATCCCCGTGTGGAAGTCCACGAGGGACTGAACGTCCGGTACATGTCGCCCGCGGACATCGGGGGCACGGCGGAACTCACCGTTGCCGACCTCTCTTTCATCTCCCTCACCCTGGTTGTCCGTCCACTCGCGGAATGCACCGAGCCCGGTGGGGACCTGGTGCTGATGGTGAAGCCGCAGTTCGAAATCGGGAAGGACCGGCTGGGACGGACCGGCGTGGTGACTTCCGAGCGGGAACGGCGCCTGGCGGTGGAGAAAGTAGCCAGGGCAGCGCTCGACGCCGGGCTCGACCTAAGGGGCCTTGCGCAGAGTCCGTTGCCGGGCCAGGACGGAAACGTTGAATACTTCCTGTGGATAAAACGCAGGATCAGCCAAGACCTGCCTAAGATCGAAGAGCGGGAGGCAGCGGCTGCTGCCTTGCTCGGACGAATCTGGCCGAACCACTAGAGAGCGGAACCTGATGAGCAGGCGTGTACTGGTCCTCGCCCATACCGGCCGCGAGGACTCGCTGAAGGCTGCGTGGGAAGCGTGCGCCCTCCTGCACGCCTCAGGCATCGTGCCGGTCATGCAGGAATCCGAACTTGCGGATATGGAGCGTTTCTTCGGACACCTTGCCCAGCCCGTGGAGGTCCTCCACGACCACGTCCAGCTCCCGGATGTTGAACTGGTGATGGTCCTCGGCGGGGACGGCACCATCCTGCGCGCCGCCGAACTCGTCCGGGAAGTGGACGTGCCGCTGCTGGGCGTCAACCTTGGCCATGTTGGCTTCCTGGCCGAAAGCGAGCGGGCGGACCTGGCCCAGACCGTCGAGTGGATCGCCAGCCGCGAGTACACGGTGGAAGAGCGGATGACCATCGATGTCCAGGTGTGGGTCCGCGGCCAGAAGATCTGGCACACCTGGGCGCTGAACGAAGCCGCCATCGAGAAAGCCAACCGCGAACGCATGCTCGAGGTTGTGACCGAAGTGGACGAGCGTCCCCTCACGTCCTTTGGCTGCGACGGCATCGTGCTGGCTACCCCCACCGGGTCCACGGCGTACGGCTTTTCGGCCGGCGGTCCCGTGGTCTGGCCCGAGGTGGAGGCACTGGTCATCGTCCCCATCAGTGCCCACGCACTCTTCGCCAAGCCGCTGGTGGTCTCGCCCCGTTCCAAGTTGGCTGTGGAAGTTCTTGGCCGGACGGATGCCCAGGGCGTCCTGTGGTGTGATGGCAGGCGCTCCGTGGACCTGCCGCCGGGTGCGCGGGTTGAGGTCACAAAATCAGCTACGCCGGTGCGGCTCGCACGCACCCACCAGACGCCGTTCTCGGCACGGCTGGTCCGCAAGTTCGAGCTGCCGATCCACGGCTGGCGGGGACCGGTACCCAAGGCGGACGCCATCCACACCGGCCCCATACCCATTGTCAGGACCCCGCGGCCCATGCCTCCGCTCCAGGTGCCCCAGCCGGACCAGCCCGGCGATGACAACGATCCCACCACCGCAAAGTGAAGCCATGCTTGAAGAACTGAGAATCCGCGACCTTGGCGTCATCACCGACGCAACGCTGCCGCTCGGGCCTGGCTTGAGCGTGGTGACCGGCGAGACCGGTGCCGGCAAGACCATGGTGGTCACCGCCGTCGGGCTCCTCCTGGGCGCGCGCTCCGATGCCGGAGCCGTCAGGAGCGGCGCCAAGAGCGCCACCGCCGAGGCAGTGCTGAAGCTCGACGCCGGCCACCCCGCCATTGCCAGGGCCTTGGAGGCCGGGGCAGAGGCGGAGGAATTCGACGGCGGCGCGGAGCTGATCCTCGCACGTCGCCTGGGCTCGGACGGCCGCAGCCGCGCCTTCCTGGGCGGCAGGGCCGCGCCGGTGGGTGTCCTCGCCGAAATCGGCGAGACCCTGGTAGTGGTCCATGGACAGTCAGACCAGATCCGGCTCAAGGGAACTGCTGCCCAGCGCGGTGCCCTGGACAAGTTTGCCGGCGACGCGCTGGCCGGCCCGCTGGCCGCCTACCAGGACCTTTTCAACCGCTGGAAGTCCAGCCAGGCCGAGCTGGACACCCTCCGCAGCGCTGCACGCGACAGGCTGCGCGAGGCTGAATCCCTGCAGAGCGCCCTCGCCGAAATAGACGAGGTTGATCCGCAGCCGGGGGAGGACGAAGTGCTCAAGGCGGAAGCGGTGAAGCTGGCCAATGTGGAGGAGCTCCGCATCGCTGCCAGCACGGCCCACCAGGCGCTTATCGCGGAGGACTTCGGCGACGAGGGGGATGCCACCACCCTGGTTGATGCCGCCAAACGGACGCTTGAACATGTGGCCGAGCACGACGCCGAGCTGGGCTCCGCGGCCGCCCGCCTGGCCGAGGTGGGCTTCCTGCTGAACGACATTGCCACCGAACTGGCCAGCTACCAGGCGGGACTGGATACAGAAGGCCCTGAACGGCTCGCGGAGATCGAGGAACGCCGGGCCGTCCTGGCCAAACTGGTCCGCAAATACGCACCGACCATTGACGAGGTCCTGGTCTGGGCGGAGAACGCCCGCGTCCGGTTTGATGAGCTGCAGGACGACTCCACCAGGATCGAAAAGCTGGACGCGGAAGTGGTCCAGGCAGAAGCAGACCTGAAGAAGCAGGCCGCAGCCATCAGCAAAATCAGGGCCAAGGCTGCGAAGGACCTCTCAGCCCGGGTCAGTGCGGAGCTGAAGGCGCTGGCCATGGCTGATGCAACCCTGGTCATCAACATTGAATCCGGTGGCCAGCTGGGGCCGCACGGCGCGGACGAGATCAGCTTCCTGCTGCAGCCGCACTCCGGTGCCCCCGCCCGGCCCCTTGGCAAAGGTGCCTCCGGCGGTGAACTGTCCCGCGTCATGCTCGCCATCGAGGTGGTTCTGGCAGCCGTGGATCCGGTCCCGACGTTCGTCTTCGATGAGGTGGATGCCGGAGTGGGCGGCCGCGCCGCCGTCGAGATCGGCCGCAGGCTTGCCATGCTGGCCCGCCATGTACAGGTGCTGGTGGTCACGCACCTGCCTCAGGTGGCCGCTTTCGCGGACCAGCACATCACCGTCACAAAGACGTCCGTCCGGGGAGCCGACGGCGGAACCGCGACCGGGTTCACGTCCAGTGATGTCCGCCTCCTCGACGGGCCGGAAAGGGTCCGCGAGTTGGCCCGCATGCTGGCCGGCCAGGAGGACTCCGAGTCGGCGCAGGCCCACGCCCAGGAACTGCTGGACGACGCGAAACTCCTGCCCCAGGGGGCCTGAAAGCGGGCAGGGGGAGTGCCCGGCGTGCCGGCCGCCCCTTGATCGGCGGACGGCCGAAGGGCAGACTTTGACGTTTGGGGAACACTGCCGGCGATCCGTGGAAGGCTCAAATGATGATAAGCTCGAATTCCGTGGTGCAGCGATCAAATTCCCGTGTAAATTCCCGGTTCCCGGGTTCATCCAAGACGACCAAACACATCTTCGTAACCGGTGGTGTGGCGTCCTCGCTCGGTAAGGGACTGACGGCATCAAGCCTCGGCCACCTGCTGCGCGCACGCGGCCTGTCTGTAACTATGCAGAAGCTCGATCCCTACCTGAATGTGGATCCGGGCACCATGAACCCCTTCCAGCACGGCGAAGTCTTCGTCACTGACGACGGCGCCGAGACCGACCTGGACATCGGGCACTACGAGCGCTTCCTCGACGAAAACCTTGAGGGTTCGGCCAACGTGACCACGGGGCAGGTGTACTCCACCGTCATCGCCAAGGAGCGCCGCGGCGAATACCTCGGCGACACCGTCCAGGTCATCCCGCACATCACCGATGAGATCAAGCGCCGCATGCGCCTGCCGGCTGAGGGCAAGAATGCCCCGGACGTCATCATCACCGAAATCGGCGGCACCGTGGGTGACATCGAATCCCAGCCGTTCCTCGAATCGGCCCGCCAGGTGCGGCAGGACATCGGCCGCACCAACGTGTTCTTCCTCCACGTCTCCCTGGTCCCGTACATCGGGCCGTCCCAGGAGCTGAAGACCAAGCCCACCCAGCACTCTGTCGCAGCCCTGCGGTCCATCGGCATCCAGCCCGAAGCGATCGTCATCCGCTCGGACCGCGAAGTGCCCGATGCCATGCGGGAGAAGATCGGCCGGATGTGCGACGTCGACATCGACGCCGTGGTCAACGCCGCCGACGCGCCCAGCATCTACGACATTCCCAAGACCCTCCACACGCAGGGCCTGGACTCGTACATCGTGCGCGCCCTGGACCTGCCCTTCAAGGACGTGGACTGGACCAGCTGGGACAAGCTGCTCGAAGCGGTCCACAACCCCAAGCATGAGGTTGAGATCGCACTGGTGGGCAAGTACATCGACCTGCCCGACGCCTACCTTTCCGTGACTGAGGCCCTGCGCGCCGGCGGCTTCGCCAACGACACCAAGGTCAAGATCCGTTGGGTCCCGTCGGACGAATGCGAAACCCGCGAGGGCGCCATTGCAGCGCTCGACGGCGTCGACGCGATCTGCGTCCCCGGCGGCTTTGGCATCCGGGGACTTGAGGGCAAGCTCGGCGCCCTGAAGTTCGCCCGCGAAACCAAGCTGCCCGTCCTGGGCCTCTGCCTGGGCCTGCAGTGCATGGTCATCGAATACGCCCGCAACGTGGTGGGCCTCGAAGGCGCGTCATCCAGCGAATTCGAGCCGGACTCCAAGTACCCGGTCATCGCCACCATGGAAGAGCAGCTGGAGTTCGTCGAAGGCCGCGGCGACCTGGGCGGCACCATGCGCCTGGGCCTCTACGAAGCAAAGCTTGATCCCGGATCGGTCATTGCCGAGACCTACGGCAAAACCACCGTCAGCGAACGCCACCGCCACCGCTACGAGGTCAACAACAAGTACCGCGACCAGATTGCAGCCGAAGGCCTGGTCTTCTCCGGCACGTCCCCGGACGGCAAGCTCGTTGAATTCGTCGAGCTGCCCGCGGACGTCCACCCGTACTACGTGGCCACGCAGGCGCACCCTGAGCTCAGCTCGCGTCCCACCCGGCCGCATCCGCTCTTCGCGGGCCTGGTCAAGGCAGCCCTGAACCACCAGAAGGGCTCCGACACGGCCGGGACCGCGGATGACGGTGCAACCGAGGCCCTGCAGTCCGGTACGGTAGCCGCTAAGTAGTTCCAACAGAAAAAGGACGGCGCGATGCCCGGTACACCTGAAGCCACCCCTGCTGCGAAGCAGGTTTCGGATGCACCGAGCCCGCGCCGTCTTTTGTCTACCGAGAAGGTCTATGAAGGCCGGATCTGGGATGTGGTCAGCGACAGCTTCCAGCTGCAGGAAACGGGCGAAGCACTCACCCGCGACTACATCGACCACCCCGGTGCGGTGGCCGTCCTGCCCATGAACGCTGCCGGCCAGATCCTCCTCCTCAAGCAGTACCGCCATCCGGTGGGCATGGATCTCTGGGAGATCCCCGCCGGCCTGCTGGATATTGAGGGCGAGGACTTCGTGGTGGGGGCCGCCCGCGAACTCGCCGAGGAAGCAGACCTTGCCGCGGGAACCTGGAACGTCCTGGCGGACTTCTTCAACTCACCGGGATCTTCCAGCGAGGCCATCAGGATCTACCTGGCCCGGGACCTGATCGAGATACCCCACCACGAACGCCACGAGCGGACGGATGAGGAAGCGGAGATCGAGTTCCACTGGATCAGCCTGGACGACGCCGTGGACTCGGTACTGGCCGGAAGGCTCCACAACCCGTCCGCCGTCGTCGGCATCCTTGCAGCCGCCGCCGCGCGCGCCAGCGGATTTGAGGGGCTCCGTCCCGCGGACGCACCCTGGCCTGCGCACCCCAGCCAGCGCTGATGGTGCCACCACCCTCCGCAGAACTGGCGTCCGCAGGGCCGGCTGTCGCCGAGGCGGCCCCGGCCGCGCCGGTCCGGGACGCAGCACCGCCCCCCTCCCCGCCCACGGCGGTTGACCGGGGCATTATCGACTACCTGCAGCACATGGGTGTGGAGCGCGGCCTGGCAACTAACACCCTGGCCGCCTACAAACGGGATCTCACCCGTTATGCCCGCTACCTGTCAGCGGCCGGCTGCACCCGTCCGGAGGACATTACCCGCCACCACGTCACCGGGTACGTCCGTGCGCTGACAGACGGGTCCGACGGCGGCTCCACCCTGGGCGTCAGGTCCGCCGCCAGGACCGTGGTCGCCGTCCGCGGCCTCCACAAGTTCTGGGCGTTGGAGGGCTTCACGCCCACGGATCCCGCCAGTGAAGTCCACCCGCCCATGCCTGGGAAGCGGCTGCCGAAGGCCATCAGCGTGGACGAAGTCACCCGGATCCTCGAAGCGGCCGGAACGGACACGGCAACGGGGCTGCGCGACCGGGCCCTCCTTGAATTCCTGTACTCCACCGGAGCGCGGATCAGCGAGGCCGTGGGCCTGGATGTTGACGACATCTCACTGGATGCTGAGGCGTCCGGCCCAGCCATCGTGCGGCTCTTCGGCAAAGGTTCCAAAGAACGGCTGGTGCCCCTTGGCTCCTATGGTGCCAGGGCGCTCGAAGCCTACCTGGTGCGGGGCCGGCCCCTACTGGCAGCCAAGGGAAAAGGCACCCCGGCGCTGTTCCTCAACGCCCGCGGCGGACGGATCAGCCGGCAGAGCGCCTGGACCATCTTGAAGGCGGCGGCCGAAAAGGCAAACATCACCAAGGACGTCTCACCCCACACCCTCCGGCATTCCTTTGCCACCCACCTGCTCGAGGGCGGTGCCGACGTCCGCGTGGTCCAGGAGCTCCTGGGGCACGCCTCGGTGACCACCACGCAGGTGTACACCCTGGTCACGGCCGACACCTTGCGGGAGATCTATGCCGCCGCGCATCCACGGGCACTGGGCTGAGCATGGCTGCTGCGGTTGCCCTCTGTTTCCTGCTCCGGGAGGTTGACGGCGTCTCCCAGGTCCTGCTGGGGTTGAAGAAGACGGGCTTTGGGCGCGGAAAGATCGTTGGCATCGGCGGCCACGTGGAACCGGGCGAGAGCGACGCGGAAGCGGCAATCCGCGAGGTGCGGGAGGAAGCCGACGTCGTGCTCCGGCACGAGGACCTCCGGGATGCCGGAATCATCCGGTTCGTGTTCCCGGCCAAGCCGGAGTGGGACATGCACACGCGGCTGTTCACAGCCGTCCGCTGGGACGGCGAACCCACGGAAAGCGCCGAAATCGCACCGGCCTGGTTTGATACCGCAACCCTGCCTGTGGACCGGATGTGGCAGGACGCGGACCATTGGCTGCCGGTGGTGCTGGAAGGCGGGAAGGTCAACATCGTTGTGACCATGGACAACGACAACGAAGCCGTCGCCTCCTCCGAAAGCCTGCTGTCCTAGGCCTAGGCCCTTCAGGACCAGAACCCTAAGCAGGGAAGAACGACGGCGGCACGACCACCTTGGAAGGTGGCCGCACCGCCGTGGCCCACAGGCCGTCGTCGTGCTTTCCGCAGGGGCGGAGGTTACCCCAGGTGCCGTTCCTCCGGACCCACGTATTCGCTCAGCGGACGGATCAGGGAGTTCGAGTCCAGCTGCTCCATGATGTGCGCCGTCCAGCCCGTGATCCGGCTGGCGACGAACAGGGGAGTGAACGTCTCGGTGTCGAAGCCCATCAGGTGGTAGGTGGGTCCCGCCGGATAGTCGAGGTTGGGCTTGATGGCCTTTGCCTCGTCCATGGCGGTCTCGAGCCCCTGGTACAGGCCCAGGAGTTCCGGCCGGCCGTAGTGCGCGATCATCTTGTCCAGGGCCGCCTTCATGGTGGGGACCCGGGAGTCGCCGTGCTTGTACACCCGGTGGCCAAAGCCCATCACCTTCTTCTTGTGGGCCAGGGCGTCCTCCATCCAGGCCTTGGCCCGCGCTGCCGCTTCTTCCAGCGATTCCTCCGGCCGGATGCCGATCTCGTCGAAGGTGTGCATGACGGCCTCGTTTGCGCCGCCGTGCAGCGGGCCCTTCAGGGCGCCGATGGCGCCCGTGACCGCTGAGTGCAGGTCCGAGAGCGTGGAGGTGATCACCCGCGCCGTGAAGGTTGAGGCGTTAAAGCTGTGTTCGGCGTAAAGGATCATGGAAACGTTGAAGGCCTCCACCACTTCGGGGACCTGTTCCTCACCAAAGGCCATCCACAGGAAGTTGGCCGAATAGCCCAGATCCTCGCGCGGCTCAATGGCGGTTTGCCCGTGCCGGCGCCGCTGGTCATACGCCACCACGGCCGGCATCGCTGCGAACAGGTCCACGGCCTTTGCCATGTTGGCATCCCGCGATGAATCCTCCGCCAGCGGATGCCTGGCACCCATGACCGAGGCCGCCGTCCGGCACACATCCATGGGGTGGGAGCTGGTGGGAAGGGCATCGATCACCTGCTTGACCACCGGGTCCAGGGCGCGCCCGGCCCGCTCCCGGGCGGTGAACTCAGCCAGCTGCTCCGCGGTGGGCAGCTCCCCGTTCCAGAGCAGGTACGCGACTTCCTCAAAGCTGCACCGCGCCGCGAGCTCCTGGACCGGGTAGCCGCGGTACAGCAGCGAGTTGGTGTCCGGGTTGACCTTCGAAACGGACGTGTAGTCCACTACGACCCCGGCGAGACCTTTTTTGATGTCCTGTTCAGCCATGCTGAAACTCCCTTGTTCCTGTCGCCTTTCGGATGCCGGCCGCGGCCGGCGGTGGTCCTTTAGTGCTTCCCGGGGACCTGGAAATTGAAGACCCCGGTGTCAAAACGGTTGTATGCCTCGTAGTCAACGAGGTCGTACAGCCGCGCACGGGTCAGCATGCTGCCAACCTGCGCCTCCTGCGTTCCCTCAGCCTTGATCGAGTCCAGCGTACGCTCAGCAGCGCCCATGGCACTACGGAGCAGGGTGACCGGATAGATCACCATGTTCACGCCCACTGCTGCCAGCTGGTCCACCGTGAAAAGGTCGCTCTTTCCGAACTCCGTCATGTTGGCCAGGATGGGCACGTCCACGGCATCGCGGATGGCCTGGAACTCGTCCAGGGTGGCCATCGCTTCGGGGAAGATCGCGTCAGCACCGGCGTCCACGAGTGCTTTTGCCCTGTCCTGGGCGGCCGCCAGTCCGTCCGTGGCGCGGATGTCGGTGCGGGCCATGATGAGGAAGTTCGGGTCCCGGCGGGCATCCGCAGCCGCCCGGATGCGCTTGGTGGCCGTCTCCAGGTCCACTACGTTCTTGCCGTCCAGGTGGCCGCAACGCTTGGGGTTGAACTGGTCCTCGATGTGCAGTCCTGCCAGGCCGGCGTTCTCAAGTTCCTGCACGGTGCGCGCCACGTTCATCGGCTCACCGAACCCGGTGTCTGCGTCCACGATGGCGGGCAGGTCCGTCATGCGGGCAATCTGCCCGGCACGGGTGGCAACCTCGGTCAGGGTGGTCAGTCCGATGTCCGGGAGGCCGAGGTCGTTGGCCAGCACCGCGCCGGAGATGTACACCCCGGCGAACCCTTTTTCCTCGATGAGCCGGGCCGAGAGCGGGTTGAAGGCGCCCGGGAACTGCGCGATGGTCCCGGAGGCGAGGAGCTCGCGGAACCGGAGCCGCTTCTGCTCAGGGGTGGTCTTCGAGTACAGCACTAGAAGAGTCCCTTCGGTGCGGCGTTGAGGTCGATGACGCCGGAGGCGGCGGTGATGTTCAGCTGGTCCAGCTCGCCGGCGGCGAGTTCCGGCAGGCGTTCGACGGCGGCGAGGAACCTTTCAATCTCGGCCTCCTCCACAAGTCCGGCGGCGAGGGTGCGGAACTTATTGATGTACTGCTCGCGGCCAAAGGGCCTGGCACCGAGGGGGTGGGCGTCGGCAACCGCGATGCTGTCCTTGATGACCGTGCCGTCCGTCAGGGTGATCTCCACCGAGCCGCCAAACGCCTTTTCGGCAATGTCCAGGGAATGGTAGCGGCGGGTCCACTCGGGGTCTTCCTCGGTGCTGACCTTCTGCCACAGGTCAACGGTGTCCGGCCGTGCGGCGCGTTCCGGGGAGTAGGAGTCCACGTGGTGCCAGGACCCGTCCTGCAGGGCGACCGTGAAGATGTACGGGATGGAGTGGTCCAGCGTTTCCCTTGAGGCGGTGGGGGAGTACTTCTGCGGATCATTGGCGCCGGAGCCGATGACATAGTGCGTGTGGTGGCTCGTTTTGATCAGGACGGACTTCACGTTGGCCGGGTCCGTGGCTTCCGGATGTTCGCGGTTCAGTTTCCGGGCAAGGTCGATCCAGGCCTGTGCCTGGTACTCGGCGGAGTGTTCCTTGGTGTAGGTGTCCAGGATGGCCCGCTTTGCTTCCCCGGCCTCCGGCAGCGGCACCAGGTACGAGGCGTCCGGGCCGTCCAGCATCCACGCGATGACTCCGTCCTCACCTTCGTAGATGGGAACGGGAGAGGTCTGCCCGCGCATGGCACGGTCTGCGGCCTCAACGGCCATCTTTCCCGCGAAGGCAGGAGCGTGCGCCTTCCAGGTGGAGATCTCGCCCTTCCGCGACTGCCGGGTGGCGGTGGTGGTGTGCAGGGCCTGGCCGACGGACTGGAAGATGGTTTCGACGTCGAGCCCCAGCAGGGTGCCGATGCCGGCCGCTGCCGACGGGCCAAGGTGGGCCACGTGGTCGATCTTGTGCTTGTGCAGGCAGATGGCCTTGACCAGGTTCACCTGGATCTCGTACCCGGTGGTGATGCCGCGGATGAGCTCCTGTCCGCTGGAACCGGTGTGCTGGGCAACAGCCAGGATCGGCGGGATGTTGTCCCCTGGATGTGAGTAGTCGGCGGCCAGGAACGTGTCATGGTAGTCCAGTTCCCGCACAGCAACCCCGTTGGCCCACGCCGCCCATTCCGGTGACACGCGCTCGCCAATGCCGAAGACCTTGGCCCCCTGCCCGCCGGTGCTGGGGCCGTGTGCCAGGGCCTGGGCGCGGGCCGCCACAATCGGTGCCCGGTTCAGGGAAGCGATGGCCACGGACGCGTTGTCGATGACCCGGTTGATCACCATGTCGGCCACCTCGGGCGTTACCGGGACGGGATCGGTGGCCACCTTGGCGATCTTGTAGGCGAGCTGCTCCTCGCGGGGCAGGTTTTCCTCGCTCTTGTAAACCCGGACGTGGTGTTCCTTAACCATGGTGCTCCTTGTGGTGGGGTGTGTGCGTGTTCTTGACGTGCGAAAGGCTTCGGTGCAGGTGGAGGATGGTGGCGGCCTCGGCCAGCCGGGGATTGCGGGCGGCGATCGCTTCGGCGATGGCTGCGTGCTCGGCTGCCGCGGCCGTGAGCCGCTGGGCATCGTCGGCTGCGAGGCGGCGTACGCGCACCAGGTGCACACGCAGGCCGCGCATGGCCTGTGCCAGGTAGGAGTTGGACACTGCGGCATCGATGGCGGCATCCAGGCGCCCGGCAAGATCGTAGTAGGCATGCCGGCCGGGGTCGCTGCTCTCGATAAGGGCCGGGGCCTCGAGCAGCTCCTTGTGGAGCTGGAGGAAGACGCCAGGGTCCCCGCGCTCGGCTGCCAGGGCGGCGGCCTTGCTTTCAAGGGTTTCGCGCAGCTCGAAGAGTTCGTCGATGTCATCGAGCGAAACGTCGGTGACGACGACGCCACGGCTGCCTGCCGTCGTCGTGAGCCCTTCGGCGGTAAGCCGGCCCAGCGCCTCCCGCAGTGGAGTCCGTGAAACGCCGAGGCGTTCGGACTGCTCCACCTCAGCAAGCACCGTGCCCGGGAGGAGGCGCCACTCGGTGATGTCGTCGCGTAGCGCGGCGTAGGCCCTGTCACTGGCGCGCATCGTTGCCTCCTTCGGTATCGAACACCCTCAGTGTATACACAACTTCCCCTTATGCCAACAAACTCCAATATCTATGCACCGTTTTAGGTCTTTTGTATACAAAACCCTTGTTGCCCTGTCCTGTCCCCGCTAGCATGTCCACTACACAACGTCGTGGATGGGAAGTGCTTCATGGTCACCAGCAGCTATCGGGACAGCTACGAACAAAGCCTCGGGCAGCCGGGGGAGTTTTGGCTCAATGCCGCCGCCAAGGTTTCCTGGTCGGTGCCGCCCCGGCGCGCCCTCGACTCAAGCCGGGCTCCGCTCTTCACCTGGTTCCCTGACGGCGTCCTCAATACCTCCTACAACGCCCTTGACCGCCACGTGGAAGCCGGCCGGGGGGACCAGGACGCGCTGATCTACGATTCCGCCATGCTCGGCACCCGCCAGCGCTTCACCTACACGGAACTCACCCGGCTGGTGGCACGCTTTGCCGGCGCCCTCCGCAACCGCGGTGTTGGCAAGGGGGACCGCGTCGTGATCTATATGCCGATGATTCCCGAGGCTGCCATCGCCATGCTGGCAACAGCGCGTCTTGGAGCCGTCCATTCGGTGGTCTTCGGCGGGTTTGCCCCGAAGGAACTTGCAGCACGCATCCGCGACGCCGCTCCCGCCGTCGTGGTCACGGCTTCCGGAGGAATCGAGCCGTCCCGCCGCATTGAGTACCTCCCCGCCGTCGCGGAAGCCCTTGAACTTGCTGGGGTACCGGACCTTCCCGTAATCGTCCGGGCACGTGACGGGTTCGCCAACACGGCGACGGACCGCGGCTGGAATGACTGGGACTTGGAAATGGCCGTTGCGGAACCTGCCGCCCCCGTGGACGTCGCGGCCACGGACCCGCTGTACATCCTCTACACCTCAGGCACCACCGGGACGCCCAAAGGCGTGGTGCGGGACAACGGCGGCCACGCCGTCGCGCTCAGCTGGACCATGGAAAACATCTACGACGCCGGTCCCGGGGACGTCATGTGGACCGCGTCGGATGTCGGCTGGGTGGTAGGGCACTCCTACATCGTCTACGGCCCCTTGCTTGCCGGTGCCACCACTGTCCTCTATGAGGGCAAGCCGGTTGGAACGCCTGATGCCGGCGCGTTTTGGCGGGTGATCCAGGAGCACGGGGTCAACGTCTTGTTCACCGCCCCCACAGCGCTGCGGGCCATCCGGAAGGCAGACCCCGGGGCGGACCTGCTGCGGAACTACGACGTCTCCAGCCTGCGCACGCTTTTCACGGCGGGGGAGCGGCTGGACACGGACACGTTCCACTGGGCCTCCCGGTCGGTTGGCGTTCCTGTGGTGGACCACTGGTGGCAGACGGAAACGGGCTGGGCCATCTGCGCCAATCCCCGCGGCCTGGAAGAACTGCCCATCAAGGCAGGTTCGCCCAGCGTCCCGATGCCGGGGTTCAGGCTCAGCATCGTGGACGGCCTGGGCGGGGAGGTGGCACCCGGCACGGAGGGGAACATCGTGCTCGGGCTGCCACTGCCGCCCGGGACCCTGGCCACGCTTTGGGGCGACGACGAACGGTATATCTCCTCCTACCTGCAGGCTTTCGAGGGGTGCTACGCCACCGGCGACTCCGGCTACCGGGACGCGGAAGGCTACGTGTTTGTCATGGGGCGGACCGATGACATCATCAATGTTGCCGGGCACCGGCTGTCCACGGGCGCCATGGAACAGGTCATCGGGCAGCATCCGGCCGTCGCCGAGTGCGCGGTGATCGGCCTGGCCGACCCCCTGAAAGGCCAGCGGCCCAGCGGCTACGTCGTGCTCAAGTCCGGGGTCGAGGTGGCCGAGGACATCCTGGCCAAGGACCTGGTGGCGATGGTCCGGCGGGACATCGGCGCTGTTGCGGACTTCAAGCACGTGACGGTGGTAGATGCCCTGCCCAAGACCCGGTCCGGGAAGATCCTCCGCAAGACCATGCGCCAGATTGCCGACGGCGAGGAGTACACGGTGCCGTCTACGATCGAAGACGCCGGGGTGATCGACCAGCTGATCGGGAGCCTCCGTCGCGGCGGCAGCGGAAACTAGCAGCGGCCACTAGCGGCGGTGGCCTTAGCCAGCAGCTGGGTCAGCGCCCACTCCAGCGGTACTCGTTTTCCGGCCTGCCCGGTGTCCCGTAGCGGGCTGTCCTGGAGACCGTGCCGGCGTCCGCCAGGTACTCGAGGTAGCGGCGGGCGGTGACACGGGACATGCCCAGGGCGTCCATGACTTCCGTGGCGGACACGGCGACGCTGTGTTGCCTGACAAACTCCTGCACCGAGCCCAGCGTGGATGCGGAGAGGCCTTTGGGCAGGGGCAGTTCCGACGGCGCCCGCAGGCTTGCGAAAGCCTGGTCCACTTCGCTTTGGGATGCTCCGGCTTTTCCCGAGCCGGCGTCCGGGCCCGCGAGCTGCTGCCGGAACTGCCGGTAGCTTTCCAGCTTGTCGGCGAACGTGGCGAACGTGAACGGCTTGATCAGGTACTGCACCACCCCGATGGCCACGGCGCTCCGGACGATGGCCAGCTCCCGGACGGCGGTGATGGCGATGATGTCGGCCAGAATTCCCGCCGCCCGCATCCGCCGCGCAATGTCCAGGCCGTGGAGGTCCGGCAGGTTCATGTCCAGGAGGACCAGCTCCACCGGGTTGCCCGCCGCAGAGAGCTCACCGAGCAGCCGGAGGGCGGACTGGCCGTCCGGTGCGCTTCCGGCAAGCTCAAAGCCCGGCAGCCGCCCGATGTAGGCTGCGTGAGCCGCCGATGCGATGGCCTCGTCCTCAACGACGAGGACCCGGATGTTGCTCACGGTGTGTGCTCCTTCTGCGGGGACGCCGCCGCGGGTAGGAATACTTCGAATTTCGCTCCGCGCCGTCCGTTAATGGTCAGGGTACCGCCCAGACGCTGCACTGCCTGCCGGACCAGCGCCAGCCCGACGCCGCGGCCGCCGGGCCCGGAAGGCTTGGTGCTGAAGCCGTGCCGGAAGATGTGATCCGCGGACTGGGCGTCCAGGGCGGCGCCGGAATCGTGGACGGCGATATCCAGTCCCTCCTCATCCGATTCCACGGTCAGCTGCACGCGCCGGGGCGGGGGACCGTCCGCAGCCGCATCGATGGCATTGTCGAGCAGGTTTCCCAGGATTGTCACCAGGTCCTGCACGGCTACCCCCGCCACCGTACCGGAACCCAGCGTGGCAACGTCCAGCTGGACCCCGCGTTCGTGGGCTTCAGCCACCTTGCCCATGACCAGTGCGCCAAGGACGGGTTCATCAACGGAACTGACCATGTCATCGGTCAGCTGCTGGCTCAGTTCCAGGTCCCGGGTGGCAAAATCCAGGGCTTCCTGCGTACGGCCCAGCTCCAGGAGCGAGACCATGGTGTGGAGCCTGTTGGCGTGCTCGTGGGTCTGGGCGCGGAGGGCTCCGGACAGTGTCCGCATGGTTTCCAGTTCGTTGCCCAGTGCCTCGATTTCGGTACGGTCCCGCAGCGTTGCCACCGTACCGTAGACGGGTGTCCTGCCGCGGGTCCCCGGAGAGCCTGGCGCCCTTGCCGGTCCCTGGTTGACCACCAGCACACGGGAACCCGTAAGGATGATTTCGTCCTTGGCGGGCCGTCCGGATTCGAACAGGTCCCGGAGTTCCTCCTCGAGCGGCAACTCGGCCAGCGACGGCGGCATGGTTGGGTCCTTGCTGCCGGCACCTTCGAGGCCCAGCAGTTCCCCCGCCTGGTCGTTGTACATCACCACGCGCCCCTTCGTGTCGATGAGGATCAGGCCTTCGCGCACCGAATGCAGGACGGATTCGTAGTAGGCAAACAGCTGCGAGAGCTGCTCCGGCCCCCAGCCACGGGTCACGCGTCGGAGGTACCGGCCCAGGAACCAGGATGCCAGCGAACCTCCCACCAGCAGGGCGAGGCCAATCGACAGCAGGGCAGGCAGGCGTCCGGCAAAGGCGACATCCACCGTACGGACCGTAACGCCCACGGCCACCAGTGCCTTCACCTCGCCCGCCTGGTCCTTGACCGGAACAATGGTCCGCACCGAGGGGCCCAACGTCCCCGCCGTCACTTCGGTATGCTGCCCGCCCTGCAGCGCGGCGTCGATGGAGCCGATGTACGGCCGGCCGATTTCCTCGTCCCGCGGATGCGTCCACCGCGTCCGGTTCGGGGCCATGATGGTGATGAAGTCGACGTCGGCCTCCGCCATGACGTCCCTGGCGTAGGGCTGGAGCGTCCCCGTCGGGTCCGGGCTGGAGGCCGCATCCAGCACCAGGGGGCTGGCCGCGATGGCTGCGGCAATCCCCGCCATCCGTTGGCCGGCCTCATCATAGGTACGGTCCCGGGCATCGACGAACGTCGCCGAACCGACGATGGCGATAAACACCACCACGATCAGCAGGTTCGCCACAAAAAGCCGGCGGGCGATGCTCCAGGGGTGGATCATGTGTACCTCCCGACGCCCTTTCCGGCTGTAATCCTGTGGAAATCCCGTGCGCCACGACCAATCTGAACGGCACCGCGACCAATATGAACGCAACGGTGAGCTGGGTCACGGCGTACCCAATGATGGATATCACACCGGAGGACGCGTAGAGCCCAGAGAATGTGCCGCAGCGTCTATCAGATTATCCATATAAGGAGACACATCATGGCTTCTCAACGAGGAGAGTCGCTTGACACCGTGAAGACGCGGCGCAAGGGCATCGACAAATCGCACTACCTCTACATTGCCGTCATCGCCGCCGTTATCCTCGGCGCCGTGGTGGGCCTGATGTTCCCCGAGGTGGGCAAGTCCCTCAAGCCGCTCGGCGATGGATTCATCAAGCTCATCAAGATGATGATTGCGCCCATTATCTTCTGCACCATCGTCCTGGGCATTGGCTCCATCGCCAAGGCCGCCACGGTGGGCAAGGTCGGTGGACTGGCCCTGGGCTACTTCGTGCTGATGTCAACCTTCGCGCTCGCCATCGGCCTGGTGGTCGGCAACATGATCCACCCGGGTGAAGGCCTGAAGCTGGCACCGTACGATCCCTCCAAGAAGGCAGAAGTGGACAGCACCGTTGCCTTCCTCCTCGGAATCATCCCGGGTGATATTCCGGTCCTTCCCACGCTCTTTGCTGCCCTCCTCGTAGGTTTCGCCCTCCAGAAGATGGGCCCGCAGGGTGCACCCGTCCTCAAGGCCATCGGCCACGGCCAGGCACTCGTCTTCCGCATCCTCATCATGATCATGTGGCTTGCCCCCGTAGGCGCCTTCGGTGCCATCGCCGCCGTCGTGGGAGCCACCGGCTTCCAGGCCATCGTCAGCATGTTCACCCTGATGGCTGCCTTCTACATCACCTGCGCACTGTTCATCGTCATCATCCTCGGCGGATTGCTGAAAATTGTGACCGGCGTCAACATCTTCAAGCTCATGAAGTACCTGGGCCGTGAATACCTGCTGATCTTCTCCACATCCTCCTCCGAAGCCGCGCTGCCCCGCCTGATCGCAAAGATGGAGCACCTCGGCGTTTCCAAGCCGGTGGTTGGCGTCACCGTTCCCACGGGTTACTCCTTCAACCTGGACGGCACAGCCATCTACCTGACCATGGCTTCCCTGTTCGTCGCCAACGCCATGGGAACCCCGCTGGACCTGGGAGCCCAGGTTTCGCTGCTGGTCTTCATGATCATCGCTTCCAAGGGCGCCGCCGGCGTCACCGGCGCCGGCCTGGCCACCCTCGCTGCCGGCCTGCAGGCCCACAAGCCGGAACTGCTCGGCGGCGTCGGCATGATCGTCGGAATCGACCGCTTTATGTCCGAGGCCCGCGCCCTGACCAACTTCACCGGCAACGCCGTGGCCACCGTGCTGATCGGCACCTGGGTGAAGGAGATCGAACGGGGCCAGGTTGACCAGGTGCTCTCCGGCAAACTGCCCTTCGACGAGCAGACCATGATCGCCGGCCACGGCCACACCGAGCCCGCCGCCACGGAAACCGAAGCTCCGCGCGTTCCGGCCGCCGTCTAGGCGCCAGCCGCCAGCCGCGCACCCCAGTAACAGCACAGCAGCCCCCGCAGCCATGGCCGCGGGGGCTGCTTTGTGGCTCGAATAAACCAACCTTCGACCTCAGCTAGAGGGTCAAGGCTCAACATGGGTGGAAAGTCAAGTTCCGCCGAATACCGTGTCGGTCGCTGTAACCTTGGGAAGAAGAAGGAACGGCGCTGGCATCCAGCGGCAGGAAATCACCGTCATCGAAAGTGTGGATAGATACGTGAGCAGCGAACAGGGTTCGGCAACTCTGGAGGGCACGGAATTTGACCTGGACAACGCGGTGATGGGCCCCACGGGCCGCCCATACCGGGAGTTCCCGGAACCGGCACCGCTGTCCTCCCACGGTCCGGCGCGTGTGATCGCCATGGTCAACCAAAAAGGCGGCGTCGGCAAGACCACCTCCACCATCAACCTCGCGGCAGCGCTGGCGGAATATGGCCGCCGGGTGCTCCTGGTCGATTTCGATCCCCAGGGTGCGTTGTCGGCAGGCCTCGGGGTGAACCCCCACGAACTGGACCTTACGGTCTACAACGTGCTGATGGACCGCAAGGTCAACATCCGTGACGCCATCCACCAGACCGGCGTGGAGAACGTGGACCTGCTGCCGGCCAACATCGACCTTTCCGCTGCCGAAGTCCAGCTGGTCAATGAAGTGGCGCGGGAACAGGTCCTGGACCGGGCGCTGAAGAAAGTCGAGGACGATTACGACGTTGTCCTCATCGACTGCCAGCCCTCCCTGGGCCTGCTGACCGTGAACGCGCTGACCGCGGCCCACGGCGTCATCATCCCGCTGATCTGCGAGTTCTTCGCCCTTCGCGCCGTGGCTCTGCTGGTGGAGACCATCGACAAAGTGCAGGACCGGCTTAACCCGCGCCTGCAGGTGGACGGGGTGCTCGCCACGATGTACGACGCCCGCACCCTGCACAGCCGTGAAGTCATCACGCGGCTGGTGGAGGCTTTCGGGGACAAGGTCTTCGAGACCGTCATCAAGCGTTCCATCAAGTTTGCCGACGCCACCGTGGCCGCTGAGCCGATCACCAGCTACGCCGGCAACCACGTGGGCGCGGACGCCTACCGGCGCCTGGCCAAAGAGCTGATCTCGCGCGGCGGCGCGCCCTAGCCAGGACGTGGCCGAATCCAAGCCCGGCTTCGAGGTGCGGCTGGCCAACTTCACGGGTCCCTTCGATCTCCTGCTGGGGCTGATCGCGAAGCACCAGCTGGACATCACCGAGGTGGCCCTGGCCACGGTGACGGACGAGTTCATCAAGTACATCCGGAACCTGCAGGAACGTGGCGGGGAATGGGCGCTGGATGAAGCCAGCGAGTTCCTGGTGATCGCCGCGACGCTCCTGGACATCAAAGCTGCCAGGCTCCTTCCGGCCGGCGAGGTGGAAGACGACGAGGACATGGCACTGCTCGAGGCCAGGGACCTGCTCTTCGCCCGGCTCCTGCAGTACAAGGCCTTCAAGCATGTGGCAGGCCTCCTGGGCGAGACCCTGCACCAGGAGGCCATGCGCTATCCCCGGCAGGTTGCCCTTGAAGAGCATTTCGCCGCCATGCTCCCGGAACTGGTGTGGAAGCACACCCCCGAACAGTTCGCCGCGCTGGCGGAAGCCGCGCTGCGGCCCAAGGCCCCCAAACCCACCGAAGTTGGGCTGGCCCACCTCCACGGCGGTAACGTCAGCGTCAAGGAGCAGGCAGAAATAGTCGGGCTGCGGCTCCAGCGGGAATCGCCGCTGACATTCCGGGCCATCATCGCCGACGCCGAATCCACGCTTGTGGTGGTTGCGAGGTTCCTGGCGCTGCTGGAACTGTTCCGGGACAAGGCGGTGTCATTCGACCAGTTGTCGCCGCTGGCGGATCTTGCCGTCCACTGGACCGCCGGCAGCCGGCAGTGGTCGGCAAAGAACCTAAGCGAAGAATTCGAGGAGCAGCTGTGACCAAGGAAGCCACGGAAGACGCGCGATTGGCGGAGGAAGACGTCGAAAACCTCCCGGGCGGGGCCAAGGCTGCCATTGAAGCTGTCCTGATGGTCATCGACCAGCCGGCCACGGAGGAGGAACTGGCGGCAGGCCTTGGACTGACCGTTGAAACGGTCGGCGCCCTGCTGGCCGAACTGCAGCGCGAGTATAGCGGCTATACTGTTAAGGCCCCGGATATGGATCAAGCCAGCGCCGCTGGTTTTGGCTCCAGCCCCCGGGGTTTTGAATTGCGGAACATCGCCGGTGGCTGGCGGATCTACTCGCGCGCGGACTTTGCCGACATTGTTGGCAAATATGTGCTCGAAGGCCAGACTGCCAGGCTTACGCAGGCAGCCCTGGAAACGCTCGCGGTCATCGCGTACCGCCAGCCCGTCTCCAGGGCCAGGGTTTCGGCAATTCGGGGCGTCAATGTTGACTCTGTGGTGCGGACGCTCGCCCAGCGCGGGTTGATCGAGGATTCGGGAACGGATCCGGAATCCGGGGCCATGCTCTACCGGACCACGTCGTATTTCCTGGAACGGATGGGAATCGGCTCTGTGGCGGAACTGCCGCAGTTGTCTCCACATCTTCCGGGCCTTGACGGCATTGCGGAGTACTACGACGCCGACGGAATCTAGGCAGCGTCGCGCTGCCTGGGCAACAGTATTTATCAGGGCAGATTATTTCTGCACGGCTGGTTAAGGTTGTCTCTGGACACCTTTCCGGCCAAACAATTGAAGGACGGGTCATGACACAGGCGGGACGCCAGGGTTCACCACGTAACAGCTCGGGACGCAACAATCCCCAGCGCAACAACACCTCCCAGGGTGGCAAGTCAGCGGGCGGTTTCCGCGGCGGTGCCCCGAAGCGGGGCGGCGGGTTCGGCAGCGACCGCCCGCAGCGCGCACCCAAGCCGCGCGAGGAGCGCTTCATCGATCCGGATCTGGCATCGGACGGCCCCCAGCAGGGCCGCAGTGCCGCAGATCCGAAGGCCGCCAGGCCTTCCTCACGGAAGCCTGCAGCGCGCAAGCCTGGAGCGAAGAAGGTCCCGGGCACTCCGGGCGCCCTTAAGCCCAAGCCGCGTACCGGCGCACCCGGCGCCGCAGCCTCCCGCGCCTTCGGAAGCGAACGCTTCGGCCAGAACCTGGGACCAGTCCGCAGGCCCTCACGCAAGAAGGGCCCGCGCGGCGACGTTCCCCAGTCGGAACTCCACGACGCCGACGGCGTGCGCCTGCAGAAGGTCATGGCCTCGGCCGGCGTCGCCTCACGCCGCGTCTGCGAGGAGATGATTGCCGAGGGCCGCGTGGAAGTGGACGGACAGGTAGTCACCGAGCTCGGCGTCCGGGTCGATCCCAAAACCGCCGTCATCCACGTGGACGGCCTGCGGATCCAGCTGGATGAAAACCTCGTCTACATGGTCTTCAACAAGCCGAAGGGCGTTGTCTCCACCATGGAGGACCCCGAGGGCCGGCCGTGCATCAGCGATTTCCTCAAGAGCAACAAGAACACCGGCGAACGCCTGTTCCACGTTGGGCGCCTCGACGTCGCCACCGAGGGACTGCTGCTGCTGACAAACGACGGCGAACTGGCCAACCGCCTGACGCACCCTTCCTACGAGGTGCCCAAGACGTACCTGGTGCAGGTCCGCGGTCCCTTCCCGCAGGGGATCGGCGCCCAGCTCAAGGAAGGCGTGGAACTGGAGGACGGTTTCGCGTCCGTGGACTCCTTCCGCCTCGTTGACTCCACCCCCGGCTACGTCCTGATCGAGGTTGTCCTCCACTCGGGCAAGAACCGCATTGTCCGGCGCCTGTTCGACGCCGTCGGCTTCCCGGTCCTCCGCCTGGTCCGCGTCAAGGTAGGTCCCATCGGCCTGGGTGACCAGCGCCAGGGCAGCATCCGCAACCTCGGCAAGCAGGAAGTCGGGCATCTGCTGGCATTTGTAGGGCTCTGAGGCATGTCCGCCTTCCACAGCCAGGGCCGCGGGCACCTGGATGGTCCGGTGGTGGTCCTCGGGACCGGCCTGCTCGGTGCCAGCATTGGCCTGGGCCTGCGCGGACGTGGCGTCCCGGTGTTCCTTTCCGACCCCTCGCCCACCAACCAGGCGGTCGCCGTGGACATCGGTGCGGGCCGGCCGCTGCCGGAACTCGGCAGCGCCGTCCCCCAGCTGGTGGTGGTTGCCGCTCCGCCGGACGTTACAGCCGACGTCGTGGAAAAAGCCCTTTCGGATTTTCCCGGCTCCATTGTGGTGGACATAGCCAGCGTCAAGGCGGATATCCTGGACAACCTGCGGCGCCGCGGCGTCGACCTCTCCCGGTACGTGGGCACACACCCCATGGCCGGCCGGGAAAAGTCGGGCCCGGTGGCCGCCCGCGGCGAGCTGTTCACCTCGATGCCGTGGGTGGTGTGCCCGTCAGAGGAAACCTCTGGCGCCGCCCTCCAGGCGGCGCGGTCCCTGGCGTCGGACCTCGGCGCGGTGGTCTCCCAGTTCACGGCCGACGAGCACGACGAAGCTGTTGCCCTGGTGTCCCACCTGCCCCAGGTCATGTCCTCGCTGCTCGCGAGCCGGCTCCAGGGTACGCCGCTGCATGCCCTGTCCCTGGCCGGCAACGGGCTGCGGGACGTCACCCGGATAGCTGCGAGCGATCCGTCCCTGTGGGTCCAGATCCTCGGCGGCAACGCGGCGAAAGTCGTGGAAATCCTCTACGGCGTCAGGGATGACCTCAACCGCCTGATCGGAACACTCGAGCAACCCACGGCTCCCGGCGCACGGCTGGACCTCGCGCAGCTCATGAGCGAAGGCAACGCCGGCCAGGCCCGCATTCCGGGCAAGCACGGCGGACCGCCGCAGGCGTACTCCTGGCTGACCGTCCTGGTGGACGACAAACCCGGACAGATCGCGCGGCTCCTCACGGAGATAGGCGAGATCGGCGTCAACCTGGAGGACCTCCGCCTGGACCACTCTTCAGGCCAGAACGTGGGTATGGTGGAAATATCCGTGTTGCCGAACAAGCATGACCACCTGATCGAAGCACTCAACGACCGCGGATGGCGGGTACTCCAGTAATGACACAGGAACTTCTCGATACCATGCCCGCGCTGCGCATCGGCCGGCCGCTGGTGGTGGCCATTGACGGCCCGTCCGGCTCCGGCAAGTCCAGCGTCAGCAAGGAAGTGGCCCGCAGGCTCAGGCTCGCCTACCTGGACACCGGCGCGATGTACCGTGCCCTCACCTGGTTCTGCGTCAGTCAGGGCATCGACCTCGAAGACGCCGCAGCAGTGGAGCAGGCCGCCCGGGACCTGGTCCTGGAACTGAGCACCAGCCCCGCGGAGGAGTACGTGCGGGTGGACGGCGTCGACGTCACCGACGCCATCCGCGAGCCCGCCATCTCCTCTTCCGTCAGCGCCGTGGCCACTACCCTGGGGGCAAGGACTGAGCTGATCCGCCGGCAGCGGGAACTGATCGAAAAGCACCACCGCCGCATGGTGGTGGAAGGCAGGGACATCACTACCGTCGTCGCGCCCGGAGCGGAAGTCCGGATGCTGCTCACGGCCAGTGAGGAAGCGCGGCTGCGGCGGCGCGGAATCCAGCTGGGCGGCACCCAGAACGCCGAGGAGCTGGCGGCGCAGGTGACCCACCGCGATGCCAAGGACTCCTCCGTGGTGAATTTCACCACGGCCGCCTCCGGGGTGGTGACCCTGGACTCGTCGGACCTGGACTTCGACCAGACCGTCGCCGCCGCCCTGGTGATCGTCACAAAGGTCCTCAACCGTGACTGAACGCGCCGCCGCCACCTCCCGGCCGGGTGTTCCCTCCGGCCTGACCATGGCGTGGAGCAGGCCGGTGGGCTGGATTCTCGACCATATGGTCTACCGGACCACCGTCACGGGCAAGGAAAATGTGCCCACCGGCGGCCCCGTGATCTTCGCGGGCAACCACATCAGCTTCCTGGACGGTCCGGTCATGTTCGGTGCCGCACCGCGCCCTATGCACATCCTGGTCAAACAGGAGATGTTCAAGGGCTTCCTCGGCCAGGTATTGACCGCTTCCGGCCAGTTGCCGGTGGACAGGCGCGGCGACCGTACCGCCCTGCAGCGGTGCAAGGAAGTGCTCGACGCCGGCCGGTGCGTCGGCATCCTTCCCGAAGGAACCAGGGGGAGCGGGGCTGCAGAAGACATTAACGGCGGCGTCGCCTGGCTGGCCCTGAATTCCGGGGCCCCGGTGGTCCCCGTGGCCATCCTGGGCACCCGCAGGGGAGACGAGCACGTGGATTCCGTGCCGCGGCCCGGCAGGCGTTTCCACGTCAGCTTCGGAAATGCCCTCACCCTTGCCCGCCGGGCAGGGGAAAGCGGGCGTGCTTCAATGGACAGGGCGGCGCTGGAAATCCGCGCCGCGCTGGCAGGGCACGTCCAGGACTCCATTCAACTCAGCGGGCAGCCACTGCCTTTCGCAGATGCCCGCCAAGACTTAACAGCAGTAGCCGGGACGCCGGCAGATGACCACTAAGGACAGTGCAATGAGCGATACGACTCAAACTCCCGGCCACTTCGGCGCCGGCGAAGACGAATACACGCCCACGGGCACGGACCAGGTGGCCGAACGGCTGGCTGCCATCGACGATGACGAGGCCGAGCTCCGCGCTGCGTCCCTCCGGGCGGGCCTGGAGGACTATGACCTCGACGAGGAAGACGCCGCACTGCTCAGCGGCGAATACGGCGACGAGGACTTTGACGGTCCCGTCAAGCTCGATCCCGTCCTGGCCATCATCGGCCGGCCGAACGTGGGTAAGTCCACCCTGGTGAACCGAATCCTTGGGCGCCGGGAAGCCGTCGTCGAGGACACCCCCGGCGTCACCCGCGACCGCGTTATGTATTCCGCGAACTGGAACGGACGCAACTTCACCCTGGTGGACACCGGAGGCTGGGAGCACGACGCCCGCGGCATCCACGCCCGCGTAGCCGAGCAGGCCGAGATGGCCGTTGAACTCGCGGACGCAGTCCTCTTCGTGGTGGACTCTGCCGTGGGGGCAACCGCCACCGATGAAGGCGTCATGAAAATGCTGCGGCGCAGCAAGAAGCCGGTCATCATGGTGGCCAACAAGGTGGACGACTTTGCCCAGGAGGCGGACTCCGCCACCCTGTGGGGCCTCGGCTTCGGCGAGCCCTACCCTGTCTCCGCGCTGCACGGGCGCGGCGTGGCGGACCTGCTGGACCACGTGATGGACGTGCTCCCCGAGTTCTCCACCATCGAGGGCCTGGAACGCTCCGGCGGTCCCCGCCGCATCGCCCTGATCGGCCGCCCCAACGTGGGCAAGTCCTCCCTGCTGAACAAACTGGCCGGGACTGAACGCGTGGTGGTGGACAACACCGCCGGCACCACCCGCGATCCGGTGGACGAGTTCATCGAACTCGGCGGCCGCACCTGGCGCTTCGTGGACACGGCAGGCATCCGCCGCCGCCAGCACATGGCACAGGGTGCGGACTACTACGCCTCCCTCCGTACCCAGGCCGCGCTCGAAAAGGCGGAGGTCGCCGTCGTGCTCCTCGCCGTTGACGAGGTCCTCAGCGAGCAGGACGTCCGGATCCTGCAGCTCGCCATTGAGTCAGGCCGGGCCCTGGTGCTGGCCTTCAACAAGTGGGACCTGCTCGACGACGAACGCCGGCGCTACCTCGAGCGTGAAATTGAGCAGGACCTGGCCCACGTGGACTGGGCACCCCGCGTGAACATCTCGGCCAAGACCGGATGGCACAAGGACCGCCTGGTGCCGGCCCTGGACCTGGCGCTGGAGAACTGGGACAAGCGCATTGCCACGGGCCGCCTCAACGCGTTCCTTGGCGAGCTCGTTGCCGCGCACCCGCACCCCGTCCGCGGCGGAAAGCAGCCGCGCATCCTCTTCGGCACCCAGGCGTCAAGCCGGCCGCCGAAGTTCGTGCTGTTCACCACCGGATTCCTGGACCCCGGATACCGGCGCTTCATCACCCGCCGGCTGCGGGAAACGTTCGGCTTCGAAGGCACGCCCATCGAGGTCAGCATGCGCGTGCGCGAAAAGCGCGGCAAGAAGCGTTAATTGCGACACACCTTGGGGGCTGATCACCGGAAAGTGTCACAGGCACCCCTCCGGATCGTGTAAGCTCTTCTAGGTGGTTCGGCCGGACTGCTGATGAAAACCTTCGGGTTTGAGTTCAGCGGAGAACGGCGGAACCAGCGGGCTGTAGCGCAGCTTGGTAGCGCACTTGACTGGGGGTCAAGGGGTCGCAGGTTCAAATCCTGTCAGCCCGACCACAAAGCCGCGGAAACTCTAGGGTTTCCGCGGTTTTTGCGTTTGCGGGATTTAAACCAGTCAGCGAAAACCCGTCAAAACAGGCTGTGACCGGCCGGCGCTTAAGCCCGGCCGTGCCAGGCCTTTGGAGCGGCCGGGTGAACAACCAGCGAAGGACCCCGTTCGAGTGATCACCGGTCATTGACCGGGGGATTGGCCCCGAGCCTGCTCATGGACGCCTTGATGCTCCCCCGGGAGGAGCCTGCCTCGGTCAACAGTGCCGCCGAAGCGCGCCGGTGGCCGCCCGCGACAAGGACGTGGTCCCGGCCCTGCGTCCCTCCCGTTCTGCTCCCGTCGACGTCCTCAGGCGCCAGTGGAAGGCGTAAAGCGAGGAAGTCTTGGTTTCTCCTTGACCATTTGATGCCTCTCGGTGCCCAGCACAGCGTCCCAGCTAGCCGAGGGCGGCGTCGAGGGTCACGAAGCCGTAGCCTGCCGCCCGGAGCTGGGAGATCACCTGTGGGAGGGCCGCTGCGTCGAGCGTTGAGCCGTCGTCGGGGTTAGAGCCGAGGTGCATCAGGACGATCTCTCCGGGCTGCACGAATGCCATGACGCGCTGGACAATGAAGCTCGGGCCGCGCGTTCCGTTCATGGTGCCTTGCCAGCCCAAGGTGTCAACGGTCCACCGGACCGCCGCGTAACCTGCTGCGTTGACGTCTCCAATCGTGCGGGAATCGCGAGCGCCGAACGGGAAGCGGAAGAACGGGCGCGGGTCTCCTCCAGCGGCCTCGATGGTCTTCTGCGCGCTGCTGATCTGGGCCGCGATCTGGGCGTCGGTCAGGGTTGTGAAATCTGGGTGGGTCATGGAGTGATTGCCGATCCGATGCCCCGCGTTGTAGATCAGCGCCGGGTCGGAGGGGAACTGGTTCACCCAGTCTCCGGTGAGGAAGAAAGTGCCCGGGACGCCGTTGGCTGCGAGGGTGGTGAGGATCGATCGGAGGGCGGCGTCGTTGGCGCCGGCGTCGAACGTGAGAGCGACAACCTTCTGCGTAGTCTGAATGCGCTCGAGGTCCACGCCCAGGAGCGCCGACGGGACCCCGGTGTAGATGACGTCGGTCCTGCCGCTGGCCGCGTGCCACAGGATGGAACCGTGCTGGAAGTCGCTGCGGCGCCCGCCCGTGATGCCGTACTCGCCGCTGGTCGGGTAGCCGAGCCGGCTGCGCTCCCAACCGAGGACCACCCACTGGGCTCGGATGGCTCCGTACACCTCGTGGGCTCCCGTGGCGGGCGACCAGTAGATCGACGAGCTGGCGTTCGTGCCGCTGAAGTGGTTGTACCGGCCGACCCCGTCGGGGGTGCCGGTCTCGTCCGTGAGTGGGAAGCCCAGTAGGCCGGCTGGTCCGCCGAATGCGAGATAGCGTCCGCGGATGGCCCCGTGCACCTCGCGCGCTCCGGTGCCGGGGCTCCAGTAGACCGATCCTCCGGCGAAGTCATTGTACTGACCAGCGGCGCCCGGAGTGGTGGTCTCGTCCGTGAGTGGGAAGCCCAGTAGGCCGGCCGGTCCGCCGAACGCGAGATAGCGTCCGCGGATCGCCCCGTGCACCTCGCGCGCTCCGGTGCCGGGGCTCCAGTAAATCGTGCCTCCGGTGTAGTCCTGGGCGCGACCCCCCGCGATGTCGTACGCGCTGCCGACTGGCGTGCCGAGGAACGAAGCGCTGCCGCCGAGCTGCTCATAGTGCTGGACGATCGCGTCGTCGCCGGTCTGCTCGACCGTCATCGATGCCGTAACGCTCCGCTGCGCAGCCACCGCTGATGCAGCGGACGCGGGCGGCGGCCCCAGGGCCGTGCCCCCGAGGCCACCTCCGAGGGCGAGGGCCAAGGTCATGACGAGGACGGCGGGTCGAGACCGGCGCATTGTGACCCCTTCGTGCTGATGGAGACATGCGAGCTTTGGTCAAGACGCTACGCCCCAGGAACGTACCCGGGTAGGACCAGAAGTCCCGAACCGCAATCTTTCCACCAGCGTCACCCGCCGCGGCGCTGCCGCAGTCGCCGAATGTTGGGGGTGCTACATCCTTGAGCCCGGAAAGTTCGTGGATCGGCGTCCATGGCACGTTGCGGGCGGGATGCCGGCCTCCCTACTTGAGGAACTTCGAGGTCCTGCGGTCGGCCAGGATCTTGCCCTTCGTCTGGCAGGTGGGGCAGTACTGCAGCGCGGTGTCCGCAAAGGAGACTTCGTGGACTGTGTCCCCGCAGACGGGGCACGGCTGCCCGGCCCGGGCATGGACCCGCATGTGGCTCCTTTTGACGTCCTTGAGGTCCTTGGGCGGCTTGCCCTGGGCCTCGGCCATCGCCGTTCCCAGGATGTCGTGGATGGCGTCGTACAGGACCTGGACAGTTTCACGGTCCAGGGACTTGGCGGTGGCGAAGGGGGAGATCCGCGCCGCATGCAGGATTTCGTCGCTGTAGGCGTTTCCGATCCCGGCGATCACGCCCTGGTTCCGCAGGAGACCCTTGATCTGCTGGGAGCTGCCGGCAAGGATCTCAGCCAGCATATCGGCGTCGAACGCTGCAGCAAACGGGTCCGGGCCCAGCGTTGCGATGCCCGGCACCTCCTGGGGGTCCCGCACCACGTAAACCGCAAGGCTCTTCTTGGTTCCGGCCTCGGTAAGGTCGAATCCGCGGGGGCCGCCGGGTCCGGTGAACGCGAGGCGGGCGGCGATGTGCCCCTTGCCCATCTTCAGCTGGGCATCGGTGGGGGAGTCCGTGAAGCGCACCCAGCCCGCCCTGGCGAGATGGAAGACAAAGGAAACTCCTCCCGTGTCTATGCTGATGAACTTCCCGAAGCGCCGTACGCCGGTCACGGTCCTGCCTTCGAGTGAACTGAAGGGCGGATCGGCTGTCTTGAGGACGGCAAACGACACGATCTGCACTTTGGAAACAACGGTTCCTTGCAGATGGTCGGCCAGGAAGCCGGCCAGGCCGGAGACCTCGGGGAGCTCAGGCATCCGTCAACCGCCGTTCCTGGCATCGCCGCTGCCCGTGCATGCGCTCATGCGTCCCATCTTGTCAGAAACCCCGGCAAACGCCCCGCCGGATGTGCCTATACTTTCAACGCGGCCCGTTTCCCGGGCCGCGTTGACAGTGGTGTTCGACCCGATGAAAGGCCCCTGATGAGCAACATTCCTGAAGATCTGTCCTACACCGCCGAACACGAGTGGGTCACCGCCCCCAATGCCGACGGCGTGGTCCGGGTAGGGATCACAGACTTTGCCCAGGATGCCCTCGGGGATGTTGTGTACGCCCAGATGCCGGAAGTCGGTACCAGGATTACGGCAAACGAAGTTGTCGGCGAGGTGGAGTCCACCAAGAGCGTCAGCGACATCTACGCCCCCGTCAGCGGCGAAGTTGTGGGCCGGAATGAGTCCCTTGACACCGATTCCGCGCTCATCAACACCGATCCCTATGGGGACGGCTGGCTTATTGAGATCAAGCTTGCCGAAGCCGACGCCGTGGACTCATTGCTCAGTGCATCGGAGTACGAACAGCAGGTAGGCTAAAGCTAACCGGTTTTTCCGGTCCGGCCCGGGGCGAAGCCAGATGTCTTCGCACGTCAGCGGCCGGATCGGCGGCCGGTTCCGGACCTGCGCTGCAGGCCCGGTGGGCAGATGTTGGTTGCGCGCCTGATGGCCGCAGCGGAAAAGAGGAGGAGTCCATGGCTGGCCACACACAGAACCCTGCCGACGGGGAATACGGCTCGGGTGCGGCCAGGGAGTCGGAGACCACCTCCATCCATCTCGCCCCGGTGAGGGATGAGCCCACGATTACCCCCAAGCTTTCGTCCGAAGAACGCAGTTCCGTGGAGGCACTGCCGGCTGGCTCGGCGCTCCTGGTTGCCCACAGCGGCCCCAACGCCGGGGCCCGGTTCCTGCTCGATTCCGATGTCACCACGGCGGGCCGGCACCCGGACGCCGACATCTTCCTGGACGATGTCACGGTTTCCCGCCGCCACGTCGAGTTCCGCCGCACCGCCCGGAGCTTCGAAGTCGTGGACAAGAACAGCCTGAACGGGACCTACGTCAACCATGACCGCGTGGACAGCGTTGAGCTCAAGTCCGGCAGCGAAGTCCAGATCGGCAAGTTCCGCCTCACCTTCTACCTGAGCCCTGCCACCGCTGCAGGCCGCGGCTGAGCCGGGGACCACTGCCTGTGGCAATGGCACAACCGGAACGCCGGGGACCCCAGGTCCTCAACATAGGGGAAGTCCTCGCACAGCTCAGCGAGGACTTTCCCGGCATGACTGCATCCAAAATCAGGTTCCTTGAGGAAAAAGGGCTGATCAATCCGCGCCGGACGCCTGCCGGATACCGCCAGTACTCGGACGGCGACGTCGAGCGGCTGCGCTTCGTGCTGGCCCTCCAGCGGGACCAATACCTTCCGCTGAAGGTCATCAAGGACTACCTTGACGCGATCGACAGGGGCGAACGCCCGGAGAACCTGCCGCCCGGCGTCGTCGTTTCCCCCCGCATCGTCTCCGACGAGCTGGCTGCCGAACTGCAGAGCCGCGGGCGCAAGCTCACCGAGGAACAGCTCCGCACTGAATCGGGCGCCAGCGTGCCACTGCTGCAGGCCCTCCTGAGCTTCGGCCTGATCAGCCATGCCAACGGGCAGTTCGACGAGCACGCCCTCCAGGTGGCCCGTGCCTGTGTCCAGCTGGAAAGCCACGGTCTTGAACCCCGGCACCTGCGTCCCTTCCAGGCGGCTGCCGAGCGGGAGTTCGGGCTGGTGGAACGCGCGGTGGCGCCGCTGGCATCCCGCAAGGATGCAGCGTCCCAGGCGCGCGCCGCTGAAGCCGCCCGCGAAATCAGCGACCTCTGCCTCACCTTGCACCGGGCTCTGGTGCAGGACCATATCTCACGCATGGACATCTGATGATTGAAGTCGAGATTGTAGGCGTTCGCATCGAACTGCCTTCCAACCAGCCGCTAGTCCTGCTTCGGGAGATGCATGGTGAACGGCACGTTCCCATCTGGATCGGAACCCCCGAAGCCAGCGCCATCGCCCTGGCGCAACAGGGCGTGGTGCCGCCCCGTCCCATGACACACGACCTCCTGGTGGACGTGGTGGAAGCGCTGGGACACTCTGTGGTCAGCGTCAATATCGTGGCGGTGGAAGACAACATCTTTTACGGCCAGCTGCAGTTCGAGAACGGCACCACGGTGAGTTCGCGGGCCTCGGATGCACTTGCGGTGGCACTGCGTGCGAAATGCCGGATCTGGTGCGCCGATTCAGTCATGGATGAGGCCGGGGTGCGCATCACCGAGCATGACGAGGGCGAGGACACCGAACCGGGTCCCACGGTTGATGAAGAGCGCGAACTGCGCCGGTTCCGTGAGTTCCTGGACGACGTGGAGCCCGAGGATTTCGACGGTTAAGGTCACGTTAAGGTTAAAGTTGAGGGTGAATCTTTCGACACGCCTCATCAAACCCCTTAGGGTCTTTGACCTTGCAGCCCCCCGGGCCTAACGTCGAAGTATCAAGTTCCCATTGCTTACGGCAGCCTCGCAAGTCACACTGGAAAGTGCGCCCCGCGAAAATTACATGCATGGTCTTCATGCACCGCTGCTGCAGTAGTTACCCGGGAGCGCATGACAAGGAGGATCCAGGTGAGTCCCAAAGGCGAAGCAGGCGGGCTGAAGCAGCCCACGGCTGGTGTTGCTGTGCCCGCGAGCGGTGCCCAGGGCCTCCTGTTTACCGAGGACCTCCCCGTGTTGGATGAGGACGCCGGCTACCGGGGCCCCACGGCCTGCAAGGCTGCCGGGATCACCTACCGCCAGCTCGATTACTGGGCCCGTACCGGCCTCGTTGAGCCCGCGGTCCGCGGCGCCGCCGGATCCGGATCCCAGCGCCTCTACGGCTTCCGCGACATCCTTGTGCTGAAGGTGGTTAAGCGGCTCCTGGACACCGGAGTGTCGCTGCAGCAGATCCGCACCGCCGTGGAGCACCTGCGGGAACGCGGCGTCGAGGACCTTGCCCAGATCACGCTCATGAGCGACGGCGCGAGCGTCTACGAGTGCACCTCCGCCGACGAAGTCATCGATCTTGTCCAGGGCGGACAGGGCGTCTTCGGCATCGCAGTCGGCCGTGTCTGGCGTGAGGTGGAGGGAAGCCTCGCATCGCTTCCCAGCGAGCACGCGGCTGAACAGTCCTTTCCGGACGACGAACTGAGCAAGCGCCGGGCTGCCCGCAAAATCAGCTGAGGCTTTTAACGGATAAGGGCCGCCCTCCACATGGAGGGCGGCCCTTATCCGTTAAAGCCGGTTTTGGGGCTGTGTGCCTTACCTGGCGCGGCTGCGCAGGCCGCTTCCCGCTGCCATCAGGTTGGCCAGCAGGTCATCGAAGAGTGCCGCGGCGGATTTTGCGGACTCTCCGGGCCAGTGGTGCACGGGGTGGGCGGCGCCCTGGATCTGCTGCCAGTTGGCCTGCTCGGGGATACGGGGGCTCAGGAGGAGGTCGCCGAACATGGACTCCATTTCCGCGAGCCGGTAGGTGTGTTCGGAGGATCCTGACCGCACCCGGTTTGCCACGATGCCTGCAGGCGAGAGGTTGGGGGCGAATTCCTGCCGGAAAAGCTGGATGGCCCGCATGGTCCGCTCGGTGCCGGCCACCGAGAACAGTCCGGGCTCGGCAACCAGCGCCACCTTGTCGCTGGCAGACCACGCCATCCGGGTCAGCCCGTTAAGGGACGGCGGGCAGTCCACCAGGACAAGCTGGTAGTCGCCGCCGGTGGCCAGCACGGACGAGAGCCGGCGGAGGTCGCGGCGGCGGAGGTCCGGACGGTCATAGATGCCCGTGTAGGCGGATCCGACCGCGACGTCCAGGACTGCGGGGCCGGAACCGTTGGATCCTGCGCGCGCCGTCCAACTGCTGCGCACCACGTTGTCGGCCAGATTGGTCCGCCGGGGACTTTTGAGCATCCGGCCGATGTCCAGCTGGTCGCCGGGCTGAACGCCCAGGGCGGTGGTGGCATCTGCATGGGGATCAAGGTCCACCACCAGCGTGCTGATGCCTGCGGCCAGCGCCGCAGACGCCAATCCCGTGGTGACGGAAGTCTTGCCGACTCCACCCTTGAGGCTGCTGATGCTGACTACTTGCACTTGAGAGACCAAAACCTAACGCCGGATGCCGTGTTGGGGGTAATGTTTGCTCCGGCAGTGCCGAAGCCGGACGGTCCTGCCGCCCTACTCATCATATGTGGATGCGTCGGCGAATCCTGCTTTATTGGGCGTCGGCATGGCACCGACTGTGCTGCGGGGGCGGTTTCTGCCCGCGTTGGGAAAAGGGTTCGGGACATGACGGCGAAATCTGTGACGGTGGCCACAAAGATTTGTGTTTGTCCTTGTAGGTCCTAGACACTGTGACCACTCACCGATCCACCCGCAATGATGCAGGAGAAGTATGTTTTCCAAAGTTCTGGTGGCCAACCGCGGCGAAATCGCGATCAGGGCCTTCCGCGCCGGCTACGAGCTGGGCGCCAAGACCGTTGCCGTATTCCCCCATGAGGACAGGAACTCGATCCACCGCCAGAAAGCGGACGAGGCCTACCTGATTGGCGAAGAGGGCCACCCTGTCCGGGCGTACCTGGATGTGGATGAAGTGGTGCGGGTAGCCAAGGAATCCGGCGCGGACGCCATTTACCCGGGCTACGGCTTCCTTTCCGAGAACCCGGACCTTGCCCGCGCAGCCAAGGCTGCCGGCATCACGTTTGTAGGGCCGCCCGCAGAGGTCCTGGAACTGGCGGGCAACAAGGTTGCCGCCCTGAAGGCCGCACGTGACGCCGGCGTGCCGGTCCTGAAATCCAGTGCGCCGTCCAAGGACCTGGACGAACTTATCGCCGCTGCCGACGAAATCGGCTTCCCCATCTTCGCTAAGGCCGTCGCCGGCGGCGGTGGCCGCGGCATGCGCCGGGTGGATACCCGCGAAGCCCTGCCGGAAGCCCTGCAGTCCGCCATGCGCGAAGCCGATGCCGCGTTCGGGGACCCCACCATGTTCCTGGAGCAGGCAGTCCTCCGCCCGCGCCACATCGAGGTGCAGATCCTGGCCGACGCCGAGGGCAACGTCATGCACCTCTTTGAACGCGACTGCTCCATCCAGCGCCGCCACCAGAAGGTCATCGAAATCGCGCCGGCCCCCAACTTGGATGAAGGCATCCGCCAGGCGCTGTACCGGGACGCCGTCAAGTTCGCCAAGGCACTGAACTACGTCAACGCCGGCACCGTGGAGTTCCTCGTCGATACTGTCGGTGAGCGCGCCGGCCAGCACGTCTTCATCGAAATGAACCCCCGCATCCAGGTGGAGCACACCGTCACGGAGGAAGTCACCGACGTCGACCTGGTCCAGGCGCAGATGCGCATCGCCTCCGGCGAGACGCTGGCGGACCTGGGCCTCTCGCAGGAAACGGTGCACCTCAAGGGCGCTGCGCTGCAGAGCCGCATCACCACGGAGGACCCCGCGAACGGCTTCCGCCCCGACGTCGGAAAAATCACCGGTTACCGGTCCGCCGGCGGCGCAGGTGTACGGCTCGACGGCGGCACGGTGTACTCGGGTGCCGAAATCAGCCCGCACTTTGATTCCATGCTGGTGAAGCTGACCTGCCGGGGCAGGGACTACCCGTCCGCCGTCGCCCGGGCCCGCCGTGCGCTGGCAGAGTTCCGCATCCGCGGCGTCTCGACGAACATCTCGTTCCTGCAGGCAGTGCTTGATGACCCCGATTTCATTGCGGGCAACGTCGCCACCTCCTTCATCGACGAGCGCCCGCAGCTGCTCAAGGCGCGTGTCTCTGCCGACCGCGGCACAAAGCTCCTCACCTGGCTGGCTGAAGTCACCGTGAACAAGCCCAACGGCGAACTGACTGTCCACTCGAACCCGGCCAGCAAGCTGCCGTCGGTTAAGGACAAGCAGGCGGCCCCCGGCTCCCGCCAGAAGCTCCTTGAGCTGGGCCCCGAGGGCTTTGCCAAGGCGCTTCGGGAACAGAACTCCGTCGCCGTCACGGACACCACCTTCCGCGATGCACACCAGTCGCTGCTGGCCACCCGGGTCCGCACCAGGGACCTGGTGGCAGCCGGCCCGGCGGTCACTGCGCTCCTGCCGGAGCTGCTGTCCGTCGAGGCCTGGGGCGGTGCCACCTATGACGTGGCCCTCAGGTTCCTGGGCGAAGACCCCTGGGACCGGCTCGCCGCCCTTCGCAAGGCGCTCCCGAACGTGTGCCTGCAGATGCTCCTGCGCGGCCGTAACACGGTGGGCTACACGCCCTACCCCGAGGAAGTCACCGAGGCGTTCGTCAATGAGGCGGCAGCCACCGGCATCGATATTTTCCGGATTTTCGACGCCCTGAACGACGTCAGCCAGATGGCACCCGCCATCCGGGCAGTCCGGGCAACCGGCACCGCCGTAGCCGAAGTGGCGCTGTGCTACACGGCGGACATGCTGGACCCGGAAGAAACGCTCTACACGCTGGACTACTACCTGGAGCTGGCGCAAAAGATCGTGGACGCCGGAGCCCACATCCTGGCGATCAAGGACATGGCAGGCCTGCTCCGTCCCGCCGCTGCCGCGAAGCTCGTTGCGGCCCTCCGGGACCGCTTCGACCTGCCGGTGCACCTGCACACCCACGACACCGCGGGCGGCCAGCTGGCCACGCTCCTGGCTGCCGTGGACGCCGGCGTTGACGCCGTGGACGTGGCCTCCGCATCGCTCGCCGGAACCACCAGCCAGCCGTCGGCCTCTGCCCTGGTTGCAGCACTGGCCCACACCCCCCGCGACACCGGGCTGAGCCTGGCCGCCGTCAGCTCACTCGAGCCGTACTGGGAAGCGGTCCGCCGGGTCTACGCGCCCTTCGAATCCGGCCTGCCGGGCCCCACCGGACGGGTGTATCAGCACGAAATTCCGGGCGGACAGCTGTCCAACCTCCGCCAGCAGGCCATGGCGCTGGGCCTGGGCGAACGGTTTGAGGCGATCGAGGACATGTACACCGCCGCTGACCGCATCCTTGGCCGCCTGGTCAAGGTCACGCCGTCGTCGAAGGTTGTTGGCGACCTGGCCCTGCACCTGGTGGGCCTGAACGCGGACCCCGCAGACTTCAACGAGAACCCGCAGAACTACGACATCCCGGATTCGGTCATCGGGTTCCTATCCGGCGAGCTTGGCGACCCCCCGGGCGGGTGGCCGGAACCGTTCCGCACCAAGGCCCTGCAGGGCCGCAGCGTGAAGGTCCGGGACGTTGAACTGAGCGCCGAAGACAGTGCGGCCCTGAAATCCGATTCCAAGACCCGGCAGCACACCCTCAACCGGCTGCTTTTCGACGGTCCCACCAAGGACTACCTCAAGAGCGTGGAAACCTACGGCAACCTCTCCGTCCTGGATACGCGCGACTACCTCTACGGCCTGCAGCGCGGCGCGGAACATGAGATCCAGCTGGAGAAGGGCGTGCGCCTCATCGCTTCCCTGGAAGCGGTGTCGGAGCCGGACGAGAAGGGTATGCGCACCGTCATGTGTACGCTCAACGGCCAGTCCCGGCCCGTTGTCGTCCGCGACCGGTCCGTGGTGAGCAACGTCAAGGCTGCCGAGAAGGCGGACCCGGGCCAGCCCGGCCACGTTGCGGCGCCCTTCGCCGGTGCCGTCACCCTGACCGTCAAGCAGGGCGACGAGGTCAAGGCAGGCGACACCGTGGCCACCATCGAGGCGATGAAGATGGAGGCGTCAATTACGACGCCGGCAGCCGGCAAGGTTTCCCGGCTCGCCATCTCCGCCGTGGAACAGGTGGAAGGCGGAGACCTTCTCCTGGTGGTGGAGCAGTAGCCGGAGCAGGCAACTAAGACAAGTGAGGGCCCTCCCTAACGAGGGCCCTCACTTGTCTTTAAAGCCGAAGCCACCGCCTGACTGGACGGCGGGGCTGTGGCGGACCGCGGTCCGGCAGCGTGCGTAAAAGGGGCCCCGCGCCCCTGCTCGCCGCGAAGCGGCCCTAGAGGGGCGCGGGAATAGCACGCAGAGGACCGGGGCCCGCCCAGTGGTGCCTGCTACGAACGCGGTGCGGCGTACATCTCTTCGATGACCGTCTCGAAGTCCTTCATGACCTGGGCACGCTTGACCTTCATGGACGGCGTCAGGTGCCCGGATGCTTCTGTGAAGTCTGCGGGGACGATGCGGAACGACTTGATGGCCTCGGCCTGTGAGACTGAGGTGTTGGCCGCTGTGATCAGGTCCTGGACTGCCGCCTTGACCACCGGGTTGTTCGCGGCGTCCGCAATGGAGGTGTCCGCGGGGAGGTTGTGGCGCTGCAGCCAGCCGGGGAGGGCTTCCTGGTCCAGGGTGACCAGCGCGCCGATGAACGGCCGGTTGTCTCCCACCACCAGCACCTGCGAGACAAGCGCATCGGCGCGGATCTGGTCTTCCAGCAGGGCCGGAATGACGTTCTTGCCGCCGGCGGTGACGATGATTTCCTTCTTGCGCCCGGTGATCCAGACAAAGCCGTCCTCATCCAGGCGGCCGATGTCACCGGTACGCAGCCACCCGTCGTCGAACGTCTCGCCCGTGAGGTCGGGCCGCTGGTAGTAGCCGCGCATGACGCAGACGCCCTTGGCAAGGATCTCCCCGTCCTCGGCGATCCTGACCGAGTTGCCGGGCAGGGGCTTCCCAACGGAACCGATTTTGATCAGTGACGGGGTGTTCACGGATATGGGGGCGGTGGTTTCGGTCAGGCCGTATCCCTCGAGCACCTGCAGTCCGATGCCCTGGAAGAAGTGCCCCAGGCGTTCGCCCAGGGGGCCTCCGCCGGAGACTGCGTGGGCCACGTGCCCGCCCATTGCCGCCCGCAGCTTTCCGTAGACGAGCTTGTCGAACAGTGCGTGGCGGAGCTTGAGGCCCAGGCCGATGCGGCCGTCCTGCCGGGCCCTGGAGTACGCGATGGCAGTCTCTGCCGCCTTGTGGAAGATCGCTCCCTTCCCGCCGTCCTCGGCCTTCGTCAGGGCGGAGTTGTAGACCTTTTCGAAGACGCGCGGCACCGCGAGGATGAAGGTCGGCTCGTAACTCTGCAGGTCTGCCAGGAGGTTCTTGATGTCCGGGGTGTGGGCCACGGTGGTGCCGGCGGCCATGGCGAGGACTGAGATAAAGCGGGCGAAGACGTGCGCCAGGGGAAGGAACATGATGGTCTTGGCGTTTTCATGGACAATCTCGCCAATGATGGCCAGCGCGTTGTCTGAGAGCTCAACGAAGTTTCCGTGCGTGAGTTCGCACCCCTTGGGCCTGCCTGTGGTGCCGGAGGTGTAGATGATGGTGGCGGTGTCGCGCAGCCCGGCGGTTTTCCTGCGGGCCTCAAGGTCGTCGTCGCTGACGCCCCGGCCGGCTTCGCGGAGGGCATCGAGACCGTTGCCTTCGAGCTGCCAGACATGCTGGAGCGAGGTCAGCGCTTCCGCCGTGACCGCCTGGCGGATGATGTCCTCATGGTGGGCTGCCTCGCCGAAGGCGGCCACAGCACCGGAGTCACCGAGGTTCCACGCAACCTGCGAGGGTGAGGACGTTTCGTAAATGGGAACGGAGACGGCTCCGGCGAACCAGATGGCAAAGTCCACCAGGGACCATTCATAGCGGGTGCGGGACATGATGCCCACGCGGTCGCCGGCTCCCACGCCGCTGGCCATCAGCCCCTTTGCCAGCGCCCTGACGTCAGCCAGGAAATCGGTGGCGGAAATGTCCTGCCAGGATCCGGAGGCATCGAGCCGCGAAAAGAGTGCCGGGTTGCTGGCCTTTGCTGCCTGCCGCAGCACAAGGTCGGTGATGTTGGTCTCCGGTGGGACAACAACAAGAGGCGGAACACTGAATTCGCGCACTATAGCTCCTTTGATATCCGAGGTCCCGCACAGGGGCATGCCTAAAGACTAGTACGCCCGTGCCGGACCATGCAGTATCTAAAGTTACTGGCCAGTAACTTTGCCGTCAACGGTGCGCTGCGACATGTGGGCGGCAACTCCGCCTGTCCACACGGTGCCGTGGAATGTGCCCACCTAGAATGGGGAACTATGTACGCACCGCCCCCCGGCAACCAGCCCGGGCCCCTGAGCAGACCTGCCCCCTGGAGGGCGCGGCCCACCTCGCGCCGGGCGCGGACACAGCACGACGGCGGTGGCTTCCGTGAGCACTTGCGCCTCGGCCGCAAAGGCCTCGCCATTGGCATCGACATCGGCGGCACCAAGGTGGCCGCGGGAGTTGTGGATGCCGACGGCCGCATCCTCAGCGAAGCGCGGCGCGCCACCCCCGGCAGCGACCCCCGGGCAGTGGAGCAGGTCATCGTGGAGCTGGTGGAGGAGCTCGGCAGGGGCCACCGGATCTGGTCGGTAGGCATCGGCGCCGCCGGGTGGATGGACCTCGACGGTGGAACGGTGCTTTTCAGCCCGCACCTGGCCTGGCGGAATGAGCCGCTGCGGGCAAACCTGCAGCAGCTCCTCCGCCGGCCGGTACTCCTGACCAACGATGCCGATGCCGCGGCCTGGGCGGAATGGCGCTTTGGAGCCGGGCAGGGGGAAGACCGCCTGGTGTGCATCACCCTGGGTACCGGCATCGGCGGTGCCATGGTGATGGACGGCAGGGTGGAGCGTGGACGGTTCGGCGTGGCCGGCGAGTTTGGCCACCAGATCATCATGCCCGGCGGGCACCGGTGTGAATGCGGAAACCGCGGCTGCTGGGAACAGTATGCGTCCGGGAATGCGTTAGGGCGCGAAGCGCGGATCCTGGCCCAGGCAAACTCCCCGGTGGCGCAGGACCTGCTCGCGGCTGTGGGCGGGCGGACCGAGCTCATTACGGGTGCGATTGTCACGGAGCTCGCACTTGCCGGCGACCCGGCGTGCCGGGAGCTGATCGAGGAAGTGGGGGAGTGGCTCGGGCTCGGGCTGGCCAACCTGGCGGCGGCGCTGGACCCCGGGCTTTTCGTTATCGGCGGCGGACTGTGCTCAGCAGGGGACCTGTTGGTGGAGCCCGCACGGAAGGCATTCGCCCGCAACCTGACGGGGCGGGGTTTCCGGCCGGCCGCCGGCATCCAGCTCGCTGCCCTTGGGCCGAACGCGGGACTCATTGGAGCTGCAGACCTGTCCCGCGTCAGCAGCCGGGCGCGCCGCTGACGCTATCAGGCGCACTCTTTCCTCTGTTGCCTGGCGGTGCTCTGTTGCCTGGCCGCGCAGCTGGGGAGGGCCGGCCGCGCTAGACGCGTGCGCCGTCGTCGTTCTCGTCTTTTTCCTGCGGCAGCTTCATGATCAGGTACACGGTTCCCAGGACGAACGCCGCAACGATTCCCACGATGGCCAGGAGCGGGGCGGAGCGCCAGAACATCACGGACAACAGGAGCGCTACCGGTCCGCCCACGGCGGCCAGCCAGGCAAGCATGGTCAACGGATCCGTTCCGGCCAGGCTGGGCGGTTCCTCCGGCACGAACTCGCCGTCATCCGGGTCCACACCGTAGTCACGGGGACCGGACGGGAAGCCTGCTTCAGTGCCGGGGCCCGGGGCCTGCGTGGCGTCCTGCCGCTCTGCCGCCGACAACTCGGCAGGAACTGTACCAGCAAGGCCGAGCGGGTCGAAGTCGCTGAACGCGGGCGGCCTTGCACCCGGCGCAGCCGTATCCTGGCGCGGTGCCGCATCCGTGGCGGGATCGATGGCGGTGCCAGTGCCAGTGGTGCTGCCGGTGCCTGCGTCGGGGGAACCGGATTCAAGCCGGGCCACCAGGTCCAGCCAGACGGCGTCGTCCTGGTTGGCGCCCTGGTCCTGGGATCCGGAATTAGGCCTGTCCATGGTGCGTGGCCTCCAGGTCCGATGCTGCACTTGCCGCTGGCCGTTCCGGATTTCCGCCGGAAACCACCGCCCGGATGAACTCCACGGAGCCCTGGAAGATCTGCTCGGCGTCGTTGTCCAGGGTTGCCACGTGGTAGCTGTTCTCGAGGCGGACCAGGTCCAGGGGCGCGTGCGTCAGTCCGCGGCGGAGCGCATGGATGCTCGAGTCCGAGACCACGTGGTCAATGGCGGACCGGTAGACCCGGACGGGGGCGGTGACCCGGGGCAGGATCCTGATGGTGTCCTTGAACAGCTTGTTGAGTTCATGCGCGGCAGCTACCGGGGTCCGGGCATAGGCGCCTTCGTCCATGCCCTCTTTGAGGATGTCGTTTCCGATGGCCGGGGTACTTTTCATGACCAGCTTCAGGATGCCGGCGAGCGGAGCGCGCGGATCATCAATGACCAGCCCCGGGTTGACCAGGACCACCCCGGCCACTGGCCGGGTGGCAGCGATCCGCAGCGCCAGCGCGCCGCCCATGCTCAATCCTGCCGAAAAGACGTAATCGCAGTCCGCGTCCAGCTCCAGGTAGGCGTCATCCAAGGCACCGTGCCACTGCTGCCACCGCGTACGGGCCAGCTCCTGCCAGCTGGTGCCGTGTCCGGGCAGCAGGGGCATGCGCACGGCGAAGCCGGCGCCGGCCAGGGCCTGGGCCCAGGCGCGCAGCCCGTGCGGGCTGCCGGTAAACCCATGGGAGAGGACCACGCCGATGCGGGGCCCCCCGCCAGTGCAGCTGCTGCTGAAGGGACTGTGGTCCAGGCTGGAGGTCATGGAGTCTCCAATGCGGTGTTCTGGCGGGCGAGGGCGTGGAAGAAAGCACTGGATTTCGCAAAGATCTCCGGGGCGTCCACATCCAGCGTAGCGACATGTCCGCTGCTGTGGAGGTCCACCACCTCAGTGAGGTGCGCGCCGAGGCCTTTGCGGAGCAGTGCCAGGGAAGTCGGCGGCACCACGGCATCGGTCCGGGACTTGAAGACCTGGACAGGTGCCGTGACCTTGGGCAGGCCGCGGGCGGCGGCGCCAAAGAGCTTCTTCAGCTCGTGCACGGCAGCGAGGGGAGTGCGTGAGTAGTCCCCGTCATTGGTGACTGCCGCCGTCGGCTGTTCCTCTTCTATAGGGAGGGTTGTCCGCTGGAAGTACTTCAGCACTCCGATCACCCGGACCCGGCGGTCGTAGAAGCTCAGGCCCGGGTTGACCACGGACACCCCGGCAACCTTGTGCCGGGAGGCGGTCAGCAGCGCAATGGCCCCACCCATGGAAAGCCCGGCCACGAAGCATGTTTCGGTTGTCCGCCCGAGCTCCAGGTAGGCGGCCTCGAAGCCGCGGTACCAGTCGCTCCACCGCGTCCTCGCCAGCTGGCGCCAGTCGGTCCCATGGCCCGGCAGCAGGGGGACCGTCACGGCGTAACCCTGCGAGGCAAGGTGCTCGGCCCACGGCAGGACACTGAGGGGGCTTCCCGTGAAGCCATGGCAGATGGCTATGCCAATCCGCGCATTGGGCCCGTGTCCGGGGTAGCTGAAAGCGGCAGGAGGGGACGGGGTGCTGCTTTCGCTCATGCCTCCATCGTGTCACTGTTCCGGACAATTCTCACTAGAGTAGGGTTGCATTGAACTGCCGGACAGGCCCGACGCGGGGCCTGCAGGCCGCCTTTCCGGAGAGGTTTCTCACGTGTTCTATTGGGTCATGAAGCGGATCTTCCTCGGTCCTGTGTTGAAGCTCCTTTTCCGCCCCTGGGTGAAGGGACTGGACAACATTCCGGCTGGCGGCCCGGCGATTATTGCGTCCAACCACCTCTCCTTTTCCGATTCGATCTTCATGCCGTTGATGGTCCGCCGGCCGGTGGTCTTCCTGGCCAAATCGGAGTACTTCACCGGCACCGGCATCAAGGGCAGGCTGACAGCCCTGTTCTTCCGCCTGACCAACCAGCTGCCCATGGACCGGTCCGGGGGTGCTGCCTCGGCAGCCTCGCTGACTGCCGGCATGGAGGTCCTCTTGAATGGCGGACTGCTGGGCATCTATCCGGAGGGGACGCGGAGCCCGGACTCCAGGCTCTACAGGGGCAAGGTTGGCGTGGCCAGGCTCGCGCTGCAGGCCGGGGTTCCGGTGATACCTGTGGCAATGATCGGAACGGACAAGGTACAGCCCATCGGCAAGCGGCTGCCGAACATCCGCAGGATCGGCATGATCTTCGGCGAGCCCCTCGACTTCAGCCGCTACCGGGACCAGGCCGAGGACCGCGACATCCAGCGGAAAGTCACCGACCAGATCATGTTCGAACTGATGCGGCTCTCGGGGCAGGAATACGTGGACGAGTACGCCGCAGTGGTAAAGCTGCGGCTGGCGGGCAAGGCCGTGGAACCGGCAGCTGCCGCAGAGCCCCTGGCATCTACGGCGGCTGATGCCGGCAGCGGGGAGACCCTGCCCGGCGCCAACCAGGGCACCCCGCAGGACATGCGCAAAGCGGACGACGGCGGGGCTGCCGCCGCCGGGTGAGCGGGTTGTGACGTTGCGGGCGGTGTGCGTGACAGTGCGGTGTCCCCGGGCCCTGCACGACCGCTAGTCTTAGATGGTGACTGAGCTATCTGCAAAACCCGCCTTCTCGCTGTCCAGCACCGCCCAGAGCGGAGCAGCCGACTATCCCGGACTTGATAACTGGCGGGACCTCCCCATCTCCCAGCAGCCCAGCTGGCAGGACCGGGACGTGTTCGACGCCTCGGTGAAGGAACTCTCCGTCCTTCCCCCGCTGGTTTTTGCCGGAGAGGTGGACGTCCTCCGCGAGCGGCTGGCCGCCGCCGCCCAGGGCAAGGCCTTCCTGCTGCAGGGCGGCGACTGCGCCGAAACCTTCGAGGCCGCCACGGCAGACAAGATCAGCGCCCGGGTCAAGACCATCCTCCAGATGGCCGTGGTGCTCACCTATGGTGCCGCGATGCCTGTCATCAAGATGGGCCGCATGGCCGGACAGTTCGCCAAGCCCCGTTCATCCAATGACGAGACCCGCAGCGGCGTAACACTTCCCGCCTACCGGGGCGACATCGTGAACGGTTACGAGTTCACTCCTGAGTCCCGGGGCCACGACGCCTCCCGCATGCTCCGCGCGTACCACACGTCCGCTTCCACGTTGAACCTGATCCGCGCCTTCACGCAGGGCGGGTTCGCGGACCTGCGTTCGGTGCACCAGTGGAACAAGGGCTTCACCGAAAACCCGGCACACGCACGCTACGAGTCCCTGGCCCGCGACATCGACCGTGCCATCAAGTTCATGGCCTCCTGCGGCGCAGACTTCGAAGCCCTGAAACGGGTCGAATTCTTTGCCAGCCACGAAGCCCTGCTGCTGGACTACGAGCGGGCGCTGACCCGGATCGATTCACGCACCGGATTCCCGTACGACACCTCCGCCCACTTCCTCTGGATCGGCGAGCGGACCCGCGAACTGGACCACGCGCACGTTGACTTCCTCTCGCGGGTACGGAACCCCATCGGCGTGAAGCTGGGCCCGTCCACCACCGGAGATGACGCCCTCCGGCTGATCGACAAGCTGGATCCGGAGCGGGAACCCGGCCGGCTGACATTCATCACCCGCATGGGGGCCGGCAACATCCGCGAGAAGCTGCCCGCCGTCGTCGAAAAGGTCACCGCGTCCGGCGCGCAGGTTCTGTGGGTCACCGACCCCATGCACGGAAACACCGTGACGTCCCCCAACGGCTACAAGACACGCAATTTCGACGACGTCATTGACGAGGTGCGCGGCTTCTTCGAAGTGCACCACGCGCTGGGGACCGTTCCCGGCGGCCTGCACGTGGAAATGACCGGCGACGACGTCGCGGAGTGCCTTGGCGGGGCCGACCCCGTGGACCAGGACGCGTTCCTGGACCGTTACGAGTCGGTCTGCGACCCGCGGCTAAACCACATGCAGTCCCTCGAAATGGCCTTCCTGGTAGCCGGAGCCCTAGCCAAGCGCTGACACCGTCCGGTGGTGTGGGCGGTTCCTCGCCTACACCACCGTCAGGGTAATCACCGAGCCCTCGGGGACTTCCTTGTTTACGGGATCTTGATCCCGGACCGTGCCGAAGAAGCCGCCGAGGATATTGTTCACTTTCACGTCGAAGCCGAGCTGGCGCAGTGCCTGTTCGGCTTCCTTGGCCTGCTTGCCGATGTAGCTGGGAACCTCAACCATCCGGGGTCCCTTGGAGATGGTCAGGGTCACGGTGCCGCCCCGGGTGAGCGTTCCGTCCGCCGGTGCCTGGCTGACTACAGCGCCTTTGGGAACGTCCCGGCTGAAGACCTGCTCGCCGGCCACCTCCGGCTGGAGCCCGGATGCCGTGATGGCAGCAGCGGCATCGTCCTGGTCCTGGCCCACAACCACCGGCACGGGGATAGGCTCGGGACCCTTGGACACGATGAGGCTCACGGGCGTGCCGCGCCGGACATCCGTACCTGCCGCGGGATCCTGCGACAGGACTGTACCGGCGGGAGCCTGCTCATTGAACTGTTCCGTCACAGGGCCCAGCGCCATTTCCGCAGCGTTGAGGCCGTTCTTGGCCTCCTCCAAAGTGCCGCCGGACAGCTCGGGCAGCGGAAAAAGCTGGGGACCCTTGGAGACGAAAAGGGACACGGGCTGGAACTTCCGGATTTCCGCGCCCTCGGCCGGTTCGCTGCCCACCACCAGACCCGAAGGCACGTCGTCGTCGAAGACGTCCCTGGTGACGGACTGGAAGCCGGCGTCGCTGAGCAGCTGCTGCGCCTGCGCCACGGTTTTGTTGGCGACGGAGGGGATTGACGCGGCGGCGCCGGGGCCCATACCGAAAAACCAGCCCGCGCCCGTGGCCAGGAGGGCGGCAACCACCAGGATCATCACCCACAGGACGCCGCGGCGGCGGGGATTTCCCTCCCGCAGCGTCCGTGCGGGGGTGGCCGCTGCCCGGGCGCGTACCCTATCATCCTCCCTGTCCGCCTTGCGTTGGGCGCGTTTGCCCAGCACCGGGGGAGGGGGAGCCCATGCCTGGTCCTCGTCGGGTGGTGAAAGGGTGCGCCTGGCACCGCCGGGCACCGGACCAGAAGGCTGCATGTTGGACCGGGACGGGCGCGGCGAGGGCGGGTAGGCGGGCGCTGCCGGCTGTCCGTATGGCATCACCGTTGTGGGATTGTTGGTGCGGCCGATGACCTCGGTGGGATGCTGGACGTGCCCGGTGTCAGCCCGCGTGCCGTCGATAAACTCGGTTTCATTGCCCCCGGCAGGCTCCCGGGGCGGAGGGGGACCCAGGGGCGGGGACGGATTCCTGCGAGGCGGAAGCCGTTGGTCCCCGCGCGGGGTGCCTGCTGCCCCTGCAGCAGCCGCGGGCGGACGCAGGTCCAGTTCAGCATCCGTCAGGTTGGTCCTGATGTGCCGCAATTCCTGGAGCAGGGCATTCCCGTCCACCGGCCGGTTCTCGGGGTCGCTGGCGGTACACCACTGCACGAGTTCGTCCACTTCGGCGGCCAGGCCCGGGACCAGGGCCGACGGCGGCCCCACTGTGCCGTGGACGTGCTGGTACGCCACCTGGATGGGCACTTCGCCGTCGAACGGCTGCCGTCCGGTAAGCATCTCGTACAGCATGATGCCCAGGGAGTAGATGTCGCTGCGCGCGTCAGCCGGGCGTCCCAGGACGAGTTCAGGGGAGAGGTAAGCGACCGTACCGATCAGCGCGCCGGTGCTGGTGGCGGTGGTGACGGCGCGGGCCAGGCCGAAATCCCCGATCTTGATCCGACCATCGTCGGAAATCAGAACATTCTCCGGCTTGACGTCGCGGTGGATGAAGCCGGCGGCATGGGCGGCGCCGAGCCCTTCCACCACCGGGTCGATCAGCGCCAGTGCCAGCCGCGGCGGCAGGGCGCCCTTCTCATTAATAAGGTCACGCAGGGTGTGGCCCTTGATGTATTCCATGACCAGGTACGCCGTGGGGCCGTCGTTCCCCTGGTCGAGGACCCCCACCACGTGGGGGTGGGACAGCTGTGCAGCCGCCTTGGCCTCCCGGCCGAGCCTGCCCAGGAAGTTGTCATCAGCGGCGAGGTGCGGATGCAGCACCTTGAGGGCCACGTCCCGCTCCAGCCGCTGGTCCGTGGCAAGGTAGACCGTGGACATGCCGCCGCGTGCGAGCTTGGACCGCACGGCGTACCGGTTGTCCACCAGCGTTCCTACAAGGGGGTCAGACACGTGTTCCTGCACCCTACGATCCTAATCCCCGCAACGGAACGGGCCCGAACCAATACCGGTCCGGACCCGCGCCGAATGCCCCGCCGCTACAGGGCGCCTGGTGTTCCGGCAGCTCAGCCGAAGTTTTTCTGGTGTGCCTTGATGGCTGCGACATAGGCCTTGGTGTCGTCGTACATACCGTACTTGCTCACCGAGTACTGGCCCTGGTAGTAGCCTGCGATAGCCGTGTCCTTGTCCTTGCTGGTGGCCAGGAGCTGGCGGATGATTGCCACGCCGGCCGTGGCGTTGTCATAGGGGTCCAGCAGGTTCAGCTTGCGTCCCACCAGGTCCGATGCCCACTGGCCGGAGGTAGGGATGACCTGCATGGTTCCGATGGCGTTTGCCGGGGACACTGCCCGCTGGTCGAACCCGGATTCCTGGTGCGCGAACGCAAGGGCCAGGGAAGGTTCCACGCCCATGCGGCGGGCGGTGTCCGCCACGATGTTCCGCATTTCGGCGCGGGAAGGCACAGGAGAGGCGTTCAGCAACGCCTTGTTCTCGTTGGCAGAGCTAACCACTGCGGCAGGGTAGCTGAATCCCAGGAAAGAGCTCGGAACCAGCGGGGTGACCGAGGCGGCCGGCTGCGGCGCCGCGGCCTGGCCGTTGGCCCCCGGGATGGCCAGCTTGTTTCCCGGGTAGATGACACTGGTCATGGCCAGGCGGTTGGCGGACAGCAGCTCGGAGAGCTTGACGCCGTGCCGGGACGCAATCGCGGAGAGCGTGTCTCCGGCTTTGACGGTGTAGGAGCCGGAAACCGGAGCCGCGGGCGCGGCGGGAGCCGACGTTGAGGCAAGCCCGCCCCCGGAAGGAGCCGCGGCGGGCGCGGGAGCCGCATCGCCGGCACCCACCTTGATCTTTTGTCCCGGGTAGATGATGGAGCGCATGTTGAGGTTGTTCCACGAGAACACATCGGACAGGCCTACGTTGTGCCGGGCGGCGATGGCACCCAGCGTGTCACCGGGCTTCACCGTGTAGGTGGCTCCGCTGGCAGGTGCGGCTGCGGGAGCGGCAGGAGCGGGCGCGGCGGAGGGTGCTGCCGGCGCACCGGCCGAACCGGAAAGCTTGATCTTCTGGCCGGGGTAAATGATGGTGTTCGCCTGCAGGTTGTTCAGCTTCAGGACCTCAGCGGTGTCCAGCCCGAATTTGCCTGCAATGGCGCTGATCGTGTCGCCGCGGGCAATTGTGTACTCCGCCGGCGCCTGCGGCTGTGCCGGCTTGAACGCAGCGGGGATGGCCGTCGAAACGGACGACGCCGGGATCACTGCCGCGGTCGCCTGCGCGGCCTGGGCTTTCATGGCCGCTGCAAGGGTGCCCGGGATGGAGCGGACGGGCTGCTCGGCAGCAGCGGGCTGGGCCAGGGCCAGGGATGACAGTACAACCGCTGGCAGCGCTGCCGTCGTTGCGGCGAGCATAGGAAGGCTCGGCTTGGGGGGCTGCTTGTGCGAGCGGGACATCGTCATGGAAAGAATCCTCTTCTCAACTGCGGGCGCGGGCGGGGATGCCGCTGTTTCCGATACTACTGTTACTGCTGTTAATACTGTTACAAATGTGGTCAATGAGAATCTCTCACGGATTGTTGATTAGCACAAGAATTCCGGGAACTGCTGCAAGGAATAATTTCGGGAGTGTCCGCAGATCAATGGATACCCGCTGAATGCATCAACTAGGCGACGGGGCGCACGCCGTGGCAACCTTGATCCGTGAGTAACGTAGAAAACCTTGTGGGCGAATGGTTGCCCCTGCCCGACGTCGCCCGTTTACTGGATGTTTCCATCACAAAGGTGCACAGCCTGCTTGATGAACGAGCCCTGGCGGCGCTGCGGGTTGGTGACCGGAGAATCAGGTCGGTGCCCGCGGAATTTCTCCAGGACGGCCAGGTGGTGGACAGCCTCAAGGGAACAATTGTTGTCCTGTCCGACGCCGGATATTCGGACGAGGACCTGATCGTATGGCTCTTTACCCCGGATGAGTCATTGCGCGGACGCCCCATTGATGCCCTGCGTGAGGGCCGGAAAACAGAAATACGTCGAAGGGCCCAGACGCTCGCCTGGTAATTCCAGGCAATCGTGAATCCGGGCACCCGCCCGGTAATTGCGGCACGGCACTTCGCCGGCCGGCCGCAAGCCGCTAGGAGGCCCGGCTGACAGTCGCTTCAGCCAGCCTCCGAAGGGCAGTCTTTGGCAGCTCGACCAGGGGGAGTGCCTCCAGGGCCTCGAACGCGGCGGCACCGAATTCGTTGATGAGGACCTCGGTGGCCGCCAGCGCCCCGGACTCCTCAATGATCCGCCGGAGCTCGTTGATGTCTTCTTCCGAGAGGTCCGGGCTCCCAAGCCTGGCGTCGATGAAGGCCGCCTCGCCAGCCGTTGCCTGGTCCATGGCCAAGGCAACCAGTACAGTGCGCTTCCCCTCCCTCAGGTCGTCGCCGGCCGGCTTGCCGGTTGTCAGCGGGTCACCAAACACGCCGAGCACGTCATCCCGGAGCTGGAACGCTTCCCCCAGGGGCAGTGCAAACGCCGAGTAGCCACGGAGCAGGTCATCGGACGCTCCCGCGAGGGCTCCTCCAAGTGCCAGCGGATGTTCCGTGGAGTACTTGGCGGACTTGAAACGGATGATGGACTGCGCCCGCGAAACTGCGCCTGCGCGGTCCCTCGCGGGCCCGGCCACTTCTTCCAGGATGTCCAGATACTGGCCTGCCATCACTTCAGCCCGCATGAGGTTGAAGATCAGCCTTGCCCTGCTGCCCGCAGCTGCCCGCTCGCCAATGTCCGTGAAGGCTTCCTCGCTGAAGGACAGGCAAAGATCTCCCGCCAGTATGGCCGCGGCCTGCCCGAAACGCTCGCTGTCCAGCGCCCAGCCTTGTGAGCCGTGCAGATCGCTGAACCGGCGGTGGACGCTGGGTCCGCCCCGCCTGGTATCGGAACGGTCGATGATGTCGTCGTGGATCAGTGCAGCGGCCTGGAACAACTCGAGGGCGGCGCCTGCAGTGACCACCTGCCGGGCTGCCGGTTCTCCGCCGGCTCCCCGCCAGCCCCAGTAGCACATCAGGGCCCGCAGGCGCTTGCCGCCGGTGACCAGGTTGGAGATTGAACCCATGATTGGATCAATGTCCGGGGAAATGGAGGACATGACTGACTGCCGCGAGGCAAGGAACCCGGTCAGCTCGCCGGCCACCGCCGCCACGAAGTCTGCCTGTTCATGCCTGAGCTGCTCGGCCGCCGTCACTTGGCTGACTCAGCTGGCACGTTGGCGCCGATGGTGAAAGTGGAAACTCCCGCTGCTTCAACAACGGAGATGTTAACAGTCTCGGTATCACCCCGGACGAAGTCCCTGGAAGCCACTGCCCCCACGGCCTCGCCGGGTACGGCCTTGAAGCCCTGCCCTTCAAGCGCCTTGACGTAGAAGTCGAGGACTGCTGCGGTGGGGGCCGCAACGGTCCCCACCAGCGCGGCAGTTGCGGGGGTGGATGCTTTATCGAAACTGCTTGAGACAACGGTGGCGCCCGGCATCAGGGGAAGGAGCTGCTGGGGGAACCCAGACACGAGGGCGCCAACCGTGGCGGAGGTGTTGGGCGTAGCCGAAGGGCTCGGGGAAGCAGTAATGGTGGACTCGGAAGCCGCCGGCGCCGGGGCGGAGGCCGAAGGGTCCGGGCTTGCTGACGGAGTTGGACTGCAGGCTGCAAGGGCCAGGGCTGCGCCTGCAGCGAGAGCTGCCGTGCCTGCTGGCTTGAGGTTTCCAAAGACCGTCACAGGGACTTTCCTCCTGGTGTTGATGCCGGATTCAGCCTTCAGTTTAGTCAGTACAAAACGGCTAGGATTGCAGCCGTGGGGCCCGACGGTAAGAACCAGCCACCCGGAGCGCTGCTTCCGGGACGCAGGCGCAAATGCATCATGCACGTGGACATGGATGCCTTTTACGTATCTGTCGAGCTGCGGACGCGCCCTGAGCTGCGCGGCAGGCCCGTCATTGTCGGCTTCCCCGCGGACCGTTCCGTAGTCCTCTCTGCCTCCTACGAGGCCCGTGCGTTCGGAGTGAAATCGGCCATGCCGATGGCCGTGGCGTCCCGGATGTGTCCGCAGGCGGTCATCATCGAACCGCGCCACAAGCTGTACTACGAGGTCTCAGCCCAGCTGATGGCTATTTTCGGGTCCATCACGGAACTCGTGGAACCCCTCAGCGTCGACGAGGCGTTCCTCGACGTCACTGGCGCCATCCGCCGCCTTGGGCCACCACGGGGCATCGGTGAGATGATCCGGCGCCAGGTAGCCTCGGAGCTGGGCATCACCGCGTCGGTGGGGATAGCGGAATCAAAGTTCGTGGCCAAGATTGCGTCAACACGCTGCAAGCCGGACGGACTTCTCCTGATTGGCCCTGACGAAACCGTTCCCTACCTCCATAGCCTGCCGGTTGGGGCGCTGTGGGGCGTAGGAGCCAAAACGGCGGATGTACTGGCAAAGATGGGCATCAGGACGGTCGCCGATGTCGCAGCAACGCCGGTGGCCACCCTTAAGAGGATGCTGGGTGCCACGGGAGAGCATGTCCACCAGCTGTCCTGGGGTATAGACCACCGTGCAGTGACTCCGGTCCGGCTGGAAAAGAGCATCGGCGCCGAGGAGACCTTTGCCGTCGACACGGCGGACGACGCCCTGCTCCACCGCGAACTCCTGCGGCTCTCCCACCGGACGGCCTCGCGCCTGCGAAGCTCCGGGATGGTGGCCCGGACCATCGCGCTGAAATTACGGTTTGCCGATTTCTCAACCATCACGCGCAGCCGGACGGTACACACCCCGGTGGACAGCGCCCAGCTGATCTATTCGGTGGCACTTCAGCTGCTGGAGTCGGTAGGGGAGAGGGCCATGACCGTGCGGCTTGTGGGCGTACGCGCCGAACAGCTGGAAGATGCAGCCCGCACCTCGCTGCAGCTGAGCATCGACCGGCGGGATGAGAACTGGCGTGCGGCGGAACAGGCCCTCGATGAGGTGGCGCGCAAGTTCGGCAGCAAATCCGTCCTTCCTGCCCGCCTGATGGAGCCAGGAGCCGGCCCTGGATAAGGCCCCGGTTGCGGCGGTCAGGGGCTCGTCGTTAAGTCATTGCCGTCTTTCAGAACGGCCCTCAACAAACTATCCTTAGATGTACATAGTTTTTGAGTGACTGGACTTACTGCCGGACCCTCTTGGACATGCTCCCGCTCCTGCGGCCGCGTGCCTGGTTACCGACTCTTGCCAATGTGGGCAGGGCGGGAACCTCTAAGGCACAACAGCCGTTAACGGAGCAGAAGTAGTGGCTGGGATCAGCCCGGACGTTGGCCTACAAAAGGAGGTCGTGATGCCGCTGTCGGAGCACGAACAGAAGCTGCTTGAGCAGCTGGAGAAGCAGCTTCACGAGGACGACCCGAAGTTCGCAAATTCCATGGGTTCAGACCCAGGGCGTTCATGGTCCACGAGGCACGTGGTGATTGGCGTCCTCTGCGCCTTGGCTGGCGTCTTCCTGTTGCTCGTGGGTGTCACTCTCCAAAATATCTTCGTTGGAGTGTTGGGCTTCATAGTGATGGGGGGCGGCGTCTATTTCGCCACCATGCGCAGCAGCGCGGCCGCGAAGCCGGGATCCAAGGCAGGCAACCGAAAGCCCGGTAAGCAGAAGAACTCCTTCATGAGCAGCCTCGAGGAGCGCTGGGATGAAAGGCGCAGGGGCGAACCCTGAACCCATCGGGCGCTGCCGTGACGGCATCCCCACTTCCCTCCCTTAGGGAGTCATTGTGAAAAGACCCGCCAATGGCGGGTCTTTTCGCGTTTAACGCGGCCTTCGTCGAAACACCCCTGATGTGCTGGCGATCAGGCGGGAAAGTCCCCGCGTCAGCTGCCCAGCCGGCACCCGCTTTCCGCACCAGGGGAATCGCCAGGCAGCAGAATTCCTCCACTTTCCACCACCGCGCCTAAATCCGCGCCAGTTCACCGTTCTTTTCCCATGAAGTGGAGGTCCGGCAGCCCTGTTTGCGTTGACTGTGGGGGAAAGTGGAGTAATGTGGAGGACATAAGAGGGTAGTTGCAACATAGGGGATGTGCAGTTCCTGACATGGACAGGCGGTGGGCCAGTGTTTCTTGGCACTCACTCGCCGCGTCTGGATGAAAAGGGACGGATTATCCTCCCCGCCAAGTTCCGTGAGGAACTCGCCAGCGGGCTGGTGCTCACAAGGGGCCAGGAACGTTGCATCTACGTCTTCAGCGAGAAGGAATTTGCGCGGGTCCACGAGCAAATGCGGGAGGCACCAATTTCCTCCAAGCAGGCGCGGGACTACATCCGCGTTTTTCTCTCTGGAGCCTCGGACGAGGTACCTGACAAGCAGGGGCGCGTGACTATTCCACCGGCGCTCCGGGAGTATGCAGGCCTCGGCAGGGAGCTTGCCGTCATCGGCGCCGGCTCACGCGCCGAGATCTGGGACGCCCAGGCTTGGAGCGACTACCTCGCAGAGAAGGAAACAGCCTTCTCTGAGACTGATGACCCCATTCCGGGCATTCTCTGACCGGGGGGACAGCAGGCAGTTTCTTGGATGAGATCTCCAGCCGCCCATCGGCTGGCCATCCTGGCTCACTTCCCCGGAGCCAGGCTGGCGGACGATAGGCGCGGATGGGGATCTGGTTCCAGAAGCACCAAAGGCAACACCCGACGGCGAGAAAGGACGAGGCATGAACGAACACCCGAAGCCCACGTCCGAACGCCATGTGCCGGTCCTTCGGGACCGGTGCATCAATTTGTTGGCACCAGGATTCGAGGCAGCCAGGCTGCGCGGAGAAACCCCGGTAGCCGTTGACGCGACCCTGGGCATGGGCGGCCATTCCGAGGCCATGCTGCAGCGTTTTCCGGACCTGCACCTCATTGGCATCGACCGCGATGAAGAAGCGCTTGCGCTTGCCGGCGAGCGGCTGGCCCCGTTCGCCGCCCGCACCGATCTGGTACACGCCGTTTACGACGAGATCCAGGATGTCCTGGCTGACCTTGGCGTCCCCGAGGTCCACGGCATCCTGATGGACCTCGGTGTCTCCTCGCTCCAGCTCGACGAACGCGAACGCGGGTTCGCCTACTCCTTTGACGCCCCCCTTGACATGCGGATGGACACCAGCCGCGGCCAGACCGCGGCGGACGTCGTAAACAACTACTCCGAAGAGGAACTCGTCAGGATCATCCGGAAGTGGGGCGAGGAAAAGTTCGCGGGCCGGATCGCAAACAGGATTGTTGCAGCACGGGCCGCCAAGCCCTTCGCCACAACCGGAGAGCTTGTGGAACAGATCCGGTCGGTGGTTCCGGCGTCCGCGGCAAAGTCTGGCGGGCACCCCGCCAAGCGGACTTTCCAGGCTCTCAGGATCGAGGTCAACGAAGAACTCGACGTCCTGGAGCGTGCTGTTCCGGCCGCAGTGGACTCCCTGGCCATGGGAGGACGGATTGTTGTCATGTCCTACCACTCGCTGGAGGACAAGATCGTCAAGAGCGTCCTGCAGGCACGGTCCAAATCGTCGGCCCCGCTCGGATTCCCTGTGGAGCTGGAAGAGCATAAGGCCGAACTGAAAACCCTCACCAAAGGCACCGAGGTGCCCACCGCCGTCGAAATCGCCGAAAACCCGCGTGCTGCCTCTGCAAGACTGCGCGCGGCGGAACGAATCAGAGCCAGGAGAGCTGCATGAGCACCGCTGCCGTCAAGAACTTTCCCGTCGCTTCCGGCAGTTCGGCGGCCGGCAGGAATCTTCCCGCACGCACCTCCGACGACGGCCGGAAGTCCCGGACTCCGCTGTCGGTGGTACGCACGGTACCCCGCAAGCGCCGGGCACCGTTTGTGGTGCTGTGCTTCGCCATGCTTGCACTGGCCCTTATTGCCGTACTGGTGCTGAACATCTCGGTGTCCACCGCCCAGTACCAGCTGGTGGAACTGCGGGCCAAGCAGAGTACCTTGACCAAGCAGAACCAGGACCTCACCCAGCAGGTGCAGAACTTTGAAGCACCCCAGAACCTGGCCGCGAAAGCCAAGGAACTGGGAATGGTGGCCTCCACCGTCAAAGGCCAGATCGATCTGTCCACCCTTTCTGTCACCGGCAAGGCGACGCCCGCCGTCAAGGGAGGCGCGGAAGGGGCTGTCATCCCCGCCCCAGCCGTGGCTGGACAGTTGATCGTCGTCCCGCCGGCAACCAAGGGCGAACCGCTGGCAAGCCGCAAGCCGGCCGAAGCGGCGGCTCCAGCCGCCCAGGACGGCGAAGCAGCCGGTGCTGCTGCGTCCGGCACGGCAACACCGGGCGCTGCGGCCCCGGCAGCCGGTGATCCCGCTGCTGCAGCCGCAGCTGCAGCTGCAACGGCCGCCGCCGCGGCCGCCGTTGAGCTGAACGGGGGATCCGTCCCCGCACCGGAACAAAAGGTGCCCGGACAGTAAGACGGCAGGTCTGGCAGGCAGCAGGGTCGAACAGCAAGGATTATCACGGTGGCGCAGAGGACCGGCAAGGCAAACAACAGCAGGGTACCCAACGCCACCAAGCGCTTGCGCCTGGGCCTCGGCATCATGCTGACGCTCCTGCTGGTGGTGGGCGGCAAGCTCTTCCTGGTGCAGGGACTGGACGTCGGCGGCATGGCCGAGGCCGCCCTGAACAGCCGAATGAAGCAAACCGTCCTGCCGGCAGAACGCGGAAGCATCCTGGACTCCCGGGGTACCGTGCTCGCCAACAGCGTGATCCGCTACAACGTGGTGGTGGACCAGCGCGTCAACACCAAAACGGAGACGTTCAAGCGCCTGGACGACGCCAAGGAGAAGCTGGTGGACGTCAGCCGGGAGCAGGGGCTGACGGAACTGGCGGCCGCCCTCGGCATGGAAAAAGACGCGATCCGCGAGGCCGTCACCGGGCAGCAGCCCTATTACATTGTGGCCAAGGACGTGAAGCCCGATGTTGAGGACCGCATCTCGCAGCTCCAGATTCCCGGCATCGTGACCGAGGGCGTCAGCAAGCGTGTCTACCCGAACGGATCTGTGGCGGGCGGCATCATCGGTTTCCTCCAGGACGGCACCACCGGCCAGGCGGGGATCGAGCAGACCCAGGATGGACTCCTGAAGGGTGCGGACGGCAAGAGGCTGTTCGAGATCGGCGCGGACGGCCTGCGCATACCTGTCGGCGTGGATGAACTCACCCCGCCGGAGGACGGCAAGGACGTCAAGCTCACCCTTAACTCGGACCTCCAGTACTTCGCGCAGCAGGCTATCCAAAGCCAGACGGAGAAACTGAATGCCGAGTGGGGCTCCATCATCGTGATGGACGCAAAGACCGGGGACCTGGTGGCCATGGCGGACACCAACGCGCCGGACCCGAACGATCCCGGCAGGGTGGCAGCTAAGGACCGCGGTGTCCGCTCTGTCACCGCAGCCTACGAACCCGGCTCGGTGCAGAAGATGATGACCGTGGCCGCTTTGATTGAAGAGGGCAAGGCAGGCCCGCTCGACGAATTCACCCTGGACCCGACCTACACGGTAAACGGCCAGACCTTCAGTGACTCCTTTGCGCATGGGACGGAAGAGCGGACGCTCGCCGGCATCCTGGGCTACTCGATGAACACCGGAACCGTCATGGCCGGGCAGCGGCTGAGCAAGGAACAGCGCTACGAATGGCTGAAGAAGTTCGGCATCGGCGAAGCTCCGGACATTGGCCTGCCCGCCACGGCCTCCGGGATACTTACGCCGTGGCAGCAGTGGGACGGCAGGCAGGAATTCACGGTCCTGTTCGGCCAGGGAGTCTCCCAGTCCACCCTGCAGACCGTGCGAGCATTCCAGTCCATCGCCAACAACGGCGTGATGCTGCAGCCGCGCCTCATCGACGCGTACGTTTCCGCGGACGGAACCGAGGAAAAGGTTGCGCCGGCGGAACCACGCCAGATCGTGTCGGAGGGTACCGCCCAGCAGGTGCAGGACATCCTGGAGAGCGCAGTGACGGAGGGCCAGATCAAGGACGCCGGCATCGACGGCTACCGGGTGGGGGCAAAGACCGGCACGTCGGAGTCCCCGTGCGACGACGGCAAGTCCGGCTTTTGCGGCTACACCGCCTCGATCGTGGGCATGGCACCCATGGATGATCCGCGGTTTATTGTTGAGGTGGTACTCCAGCGGCCCAAGGGCAGCATCTACGGGATTACCAACGGGCCGGTCTTCCGGTCGGTCATGAGCCAGGCACTGCGGACCTACAACGTCCAGCCGTCCACGGGTGAACCGGCCAGGCTGGCCCAGTTCGCCAAGTAATTCTCCGGCAGCAGCCGCAGCAGCCCCGGCTGCTTCGGCTGGTCCACGCCGGGCACGGTCCACTAGCACCATCGGAGATCCCTTGTCAGAGTTCAACGCGTCCGATCAGCGCCCTGCCCCTCAGGGACTTGCCCCGCAGGGACAGGGCAGCCAGGCACGCTTCCGCCCCTCCGCTGTGGAGGCGGTCCGGCTGGAAAGCATTGGTGACGCTGTCGGCGTCGTCATCCCGGGGGCCTCGGCGGACGTGGCCGTGACAGGCATCTCGCTGAACTCCCGCACCGTGGAACCCGGCGACCTGTACGTGGCCCTGCCCGGCGCTGTCCGGCACGGCGCCGACTTCGCCGCCCAGGCCATTGAAGCGGGAGCGGCGGCCGTCCTGACGGACGAGGCCGGAGCCCGCCTGCTTGCCCTCTCCTCCGACACCGCGGTCCCTGTGCTGGTGGTTGACGCCCCCCGGAACGTGGTGGGCCCGCTCTCCGCCATGATCTACCGCAGCGGGCAGGACACGTCCCCGCAGCTGTTCGGCGTGACAGGCACCAACGGCAAGACCACCACCACCTACTTCATTACCTCGCTGCTGCGTTCGCTTGGCAAAAAGACCGGCCTGATCGGCACCATAGAGATCCTGGCCGGTGGAGACCCCATCCCCAGCCTCCTCACCACTCCGGAGTCCCCGGAAGTCCACGGGCTGCTGGCGCTCATGCAGGAAAAAGCCATCAACGCGGCGGCGATGGAAGTCTCGTCCCACGCGATTTCCTACCAGCGGGTGGACGGCGTGCTCTTCGACGTAGCGGGCTTCACCAACCTCACCCAGGACCACCTGGACCTGCACCACACCATGGAGGACTATTTCGCCACGAAGGCGGAGCTCTTCACGCCAGCCCGTGCGCGGAAGGCCGTAGTGACTGTCGACGACGAATGGGGCCGCCGCCTTGCCGGCAGCGCCGGGGTGCCGGTCGCCACCCTCAGCACCTCCCGGGATAACCCAGCCGACTGGACCGTTTCGGAAACCGTGCCCCGCGGGCTGGGCACGGAGTTCACGCTCAGCGGCCCCGGCGGTACCGTCCTGCGCGTCCACACGGGGCTTCCCGGAAGCTTCAACGTCGCCAACGCTGCCCTGGCGGCAGTAATGGTGCTCGCCGGCGGCGTGGACGCCGCCACGCTGCAGGCTGCCCTCGACGCCGGCGATCCCTTTACGGTGGCCGTACCGGGACGGATGCAGCTGGTCTCCGAACAGCCGGCCGCCGTCGTGGATTTCGCCCACAACACCGACGCGCTGGCCCGGGCACTCGAAGCTGTCCGGTCGCCGGAACCGGGGTCCCGGCTGATCGTTGTGTTTGGTGCGACAGGCCAGCGGGACCAGGGCAAACGGCCGGCCATGGGCGCCATCGCCGCCCGGCTTGCCGACACGGTGATCATCACCGACGACGACCCCCACGACGAGGACGCGGCGGCCATTCGCGCCGATGTCCTTGCAGGGGCCAGGGAGGCCAAGGAAAAGGAAAAGCTGCCCTGCACGGTGCTGGAGGTGTTCCCCCGCGACACGGCCATTCAACGCGCCGTGGAACTCGCCCGGCCGCACGACACCATCCTGGTGGCCGGCCGCGGCCACGAGGTGTGGCAGGAAGTGAAAGGCGTGAACCTCGCCCTCGACGACAGGGTTGAGCTGCGCAGCGCCTTGACAGCCAGGGGATTCAACGTTCTCCAAGACGACCGGATAGAGTCCTAGACCGAGATGATTGCATTTACTGCGGCGGAAATTGCCGATATCACCAAAGGGCGCCTGGACGCCGATCCCGGAATCACGCCTCTTTCGGTGGTCACGGATTCCCGCGAAGCCACGCAGGGGTCGCTCTACGTGGCGAAACCCGGCGAGTACGCTGACGGACACGACTTCACAGCGGATGCCTTTGCCGCGGGTGCCACGCTGGCCCTCGTGGAGCGCCCCGTGACCGGCCCTGACGGCACCCCGTACCCTTCCATCGTTGTTCCTGATGCCGTACTGGCCATGGGCGCACTCGCTGCGGAGGCCGTCCGCAGGATCCGCGCCGCCCGTGCGGAAGCACACGACGAGCTGACAGTCATCGGCATCACCGGCTCGGCGGGGAAGACCACCACCAAGGACCTGCTCGCAGGGATCTTCGCCCTGCACGGCAACACGGTGGCCCCGCGCGGTTCCTACAACGGCGAGATCGGGGTGCCCCTTACGGTCTTCACCGCCGGAACCGACACCCGGTACCTGGTCATCGAGATGGGCGCCACAGGCATCGGCCACATCAGCTACCTCGCAGACATGGTCAAGCCGGACATCGGTGTGGTGCTTGGCGTGGGAACTGCCCACGCGGGCGAATTCGGGGGAGTGGACAACATCGCCCTGGCCAAAGGCGAAATGGTGGAAGGCCTTGCAGCCTCCGGAACCGCTGTCATCAACCTCGACGACGACCGGGTGGCGGCCATGCGCGCACGCACCGTTGCCTCCGTTGTCGGCTTCTCCGCAGAAGGGCGGCCCGACGCCGCCGTGCAGGCACTCAACGCGGACACCAACACTGGCGGCAACCCCGAATTCGACCTCCTCCTCCCCGGAGAAGACACGCCACACCACGTGAGGAGCCGGCTGATCGGCGCCCATCACACGGGCAACCTGCTGGCAGCGGCAGCAGCCGCGTGGGCAGCAGGTATTCCCGGCGCAGACATCGCCGCGGCGCTCAGCAGCCAGGCGGCCGCGAGCCGGTGGCGGATGGAGCGCACGGAACGCGCGGACGGCGTAACCATCATCAACGATGCCTACAACGCCAACCCGGAATCCATGCGTGCCGCGCTGCGCACGCTCGCCGACCTTGGGCAGGGCAGGCGCACCTGGGCAGTCCTGGGCGCCATGCTGGAGCTCGGCGAGGACTCCATCCGCGAGCACACGGCCGTGGGCACCCAGGTGGTCCGGCTCAATATCTCCCGGCTGGTGGTGGTGGGCAGGGAAGCCCGCGCGCTCTACGTCTCCGCCGTCCAGGAGGGCTCCTGGGGGGACGAGTGCGTCTTCGCCGAGACCGCCGACGAAGCCTTCGAACTGCTGGACGCCGAACTGGAACCCGGCGACCTGGTGCTGTTCAAATCGTCCAACAGCGTTGGACTTCGCCACTTGGGCGATCGGATAGCATTACCCCGACAAACCCCGCAACCCGCCGATGAAAGGAGCACTCTGCTGTGATTGCACTTTTGATCGGCGCCGGACTGGCCCTGCTGTTCGCGCTGGTGGGCACGCCGCTCTTCATCCGGCTCCTGGTGCGCCGCGGGTACGGACAGTTCATCCGCGACGACGGGCCCACCTCCCACCACACAAAACGTGGAACGCCCACCATGGGCGGGACCGTGGTGGTTGCTGCCGTGCTCTTGAGCTATGGGCTGACCCACCTCATCATGCTGATGGTGAACCCGGCTTCCCCGGGCCCCTCGGCATCTGCCCTCATCCTGCTGTTCCTGATGGTCGGCATGGGCCTTGTGGGGTTCCTGGACGACTTCATCAAGATTTCGCGCCAGCGCAGCCTGGGCCTCGACGCCAAGGCCAAGCTGATCCTGCAGGCCGCCGTCGGCATTATGTTCGCCATCCTCGCCCTGAACTTTCCGGATGAAACCGGCCTCACGCCGGCTTCCACCAAGATCTCCCTGGTGCGGGACCTGCCGTGGCTGGACCTGGCTTTCGGCGGGACGGTGCTGGGGGCCATCCTCTTCGTCATCTGGTCCAACCTGATCGTTACCGCTGCCACCAACGGCGTGAACCTCACCGACGGCCTTGACGGGCTGGCGGCCGGGGCCTCGGTGATGGTGTTCGGCGCCTACACCCTCATGGGAATCTGGCAGAGCAACCAGGCCTGCGGTTCCCCCCGCGAGGCTGGCAGCGGCTGCTACCTGGTCCGGGACCCCCTGGACCTCGCCCTGCTGGCAGCCATCATGAGCGCGGCCCTGGTGGGCTTCCTCTGGTGGAACACCTCTCCGGCGAAGATCTTTATGGGCGACACCGGCTCGCTGGCCATCGGCGGTGCCATCGCGGGCTTCGCCATCCTTTCCAGGACCGAGCTGCTGCTGGGCATCATCGGCGGGCTGTTCGTCCTGATCACACTGTCCGTCATCATCCAGGTGGGCTACTTCAAAGCCACCGGGGGCAAACGCGTCTTCAAGATGGCGCCTTTGCAGCACCACTTTGAACTCCAGGGCTGGGCGGAAGTGACGGTGGTGGTCCGCTTCTGGATCCTCGGCGGACTCTTCGTCGCCGTGGGCCTGGGAATCTTCTACGCTGAATGGGTCGTGCTGTTGTGACCGTTTCCCCACGCCTCCAGAATCTCGTGAGCTGGGACTCCGACTGGTCCGGACTGCGGGTGGTTGTCACCGGCATCGGGGTCTCGGGCTTCGCCGCTGCGGACACCCTGATCGAACTCGGCGCCCGTGTGGTGGTTGTGGACGCCGCCACCAGCGACACGGCGAAAGCCCACGCCGACACCCTGAAAATTGTCGGTGCTGCGGACGTCCTGCTGGGCGAGGACGCAGTCACGCGCATTCCCAGGATCGACGGCGAGCTGCCGGAACTGATTGTCACGTCGCCGGGGTGGCGGCCGGACCAGGCCCTGCTGGCTGCGGCCGCACGGGCCCACATTCCGGTATGGGGAGATGTTGAGCTGGCCTGGCGGGTGCGCGTGCGGGAAGGCCGCAAGACCGCGGACTGGCTTGCCATCACCGGAACCAACGGAAAAACCACCACGGTGGGGCTCACGGAATCAATGCTGCGGGCGGCGGGGCTGAAGGCGCTGGCCGTAGGAAACGTGGGTACGCCCATCCTGGATGCGCTCCGGGATCCGGTGGAGTACGACGTGCTGGCCGTGGAGCTTTCCAGTTTCCAGCTGCACTGGTCCGAATCCCTCTCGCCTGTGGCCAGTGTCTGCCTGAACGTTGCGGAGGACCACGTCGACTGGCATGGATCCTACGATTCGTACCTCGCGGACAAGGCCAAGGTCTATGAACGCACCCAAAAGGCCTGCCTCTACAACGCGGAGCAGATCGAAACCGAGCGGATGGTGGAAAACGCCGACGTGGTGGAAGGCTGCCGCGCCGTCGGATTCACCACCGTCACCCCCGCCGTCAGCATGCTCGGGGTTGTGGAAGGGCTTTTGGTGGACCGGGCGTTCATCGAAGAGCGCCAAAACAGCGCCGCGGAACTTGCCGCCATGACCGACCTCGGCGCGCTGGCGCCCCGGCACATGGTGGCCAACGCCCTGGCGGCCGCAGGACTGGTACGTGCCTACGGCATCGAACCCAAGGCTGTCCGGCAGGGGATCCAGGACTATGTGCCGGGGGACCACCGCATCCAGCCGGTAGCCCGCCACAACGGAGTCCTGTGGATCAACGACTCCAAAGCGACCAACCCGCACGCGGCTTCGGCCTCCCTGGCAGCCTTCAGCAACGTCATCTGGATCGCCGGAGGACTCTCCAAAGGAGTGACCTATGACGACCTGGTGCGGGAACACGCCCAGCGGCTCAAGGCCGTGGTGCTCATCGGAACTGATTCCTCAGCGCTGGCCGATGCCCTCCGGCGACACGCGCCCGATGTCCCCGTAATCGGGACGGCCCCGGGTGAAACTGAACAGGTGCAGACTGCTGCAACAGACGGCACAGAGGCCGGTTCTCCCGCCGCCGGGAAAGCCGTCATGTCCCGCGCAGTTGCGTCAGCAGCCCAGCTGGCCGGGTCCGGCGATACTGTGCTGATGGCTCCGGCAGCTGCTTCCATGGATCAGTTCTCTTCCTACGCTCACCGTGGTGACACTTTCATCGAAGCTGTCCGCGAGCTGGTGGAAGGGCAGGCCCAGACCGGCGAGGAGTAACAATGGTCAGCACGCCCACACGACCGCCCGCCCGGAAGCAGGCAGGCAAGCCGCGTCCCGGCTCCTCCGCATCACCAGTCCGGCCCCCGGCCGCTGCCGGCACCCGCCTGCGGGCCGCCTACCGCAAATTCTGGTCGGCGCTGGAGGGGACCGGAACGTCCAGGAACGGCTCCACGTATTACCTCATCCTGGGATCCACCCTCGCACTGACGGCAATCGGCATCATGATGGTCCTCTCCGCCTCCAGCGTGGAATCGATCGCCGCCGGCAAGTCGCCGTACGGGGATGCCCTGAAGCAGGGCATGTTCGCGGCTATCGGCATCTTCACCATGTTCGTGCTCTCCAGGATCAACGTGGTGTGGCTCAAGCGCCTCGCATGGCCCGCCATTATCGCCGCCGTTGTCCTCCTTGGCCTGGTCCAGCTCGTTGGCGCGGAGGTCAACGGCAACAAGAACTGGATCGACCTTGGCGGGATCACCTTCCAGCCGTCCGAAGCGTCCAAGCTGGCACTCGCGCTGTGGATGGCCACCGTCCTGGCCCGGAAGGGGAAGCTGCTCAGCCGCTGGCAGCACGTCGCGGTCCCGGCCGTCCCCATGGCCATCATCATCGTTGGACTGGTCCTGGTGGGGAACGACCTTGGAACGGCCATGATCATCATGATGGTCACGGCCGCCGCGCTCTTCTTCGCCGGGGCACCGCTCTACCTGTTCGGCATCGCTGGCCTGGCCGCCGCCGCCGGAACGGCCGTCATGGCCGTGACCAGCTCCAACCGCATGTGCCGCATCACCTCATGGTGGACCGGGCAGTCCTGTGCCGACGGCATTGACGCCAACTACCAGGCAACCAACGGCCTCTACGGGCTCGCCTCCGGCGGATGGTTCGGCGTCGGGCTGGGACAAAGCCGGCAAAAGTACAGCTGGATCCCCGAAGCCCACAACGACTTCATCTTCGCGATCATCGGCGAGGAACTCGGACTGGTGGGGACCGTCGTCGTCCTGATCCTTTTCGCCATCCTGGGAGCGGCAATCTACCGCGTGGTAGTGGCCCAGGAGGACATGTTCCACCGTGTCCTCGCCGGCACCATCATGGTGTGGCTGCTGGGCCAGGCCACCGTGAACATGTCCGTGGTGACCGGCCTGATGCCCGTCATCGGCGTGCCGCTGCCCTTCATCTCCTATGGCGGCTCGGCACTGCTGATGTCGCTCTGCGCCATCGGTGTTGTGCTTTCCCTGGCCAGGGAACAGATGGCCCCGGCGATCCGGCCCAAGCGGATGCTCAAGTTCAAGGCCAAGCCGGCGCGGAAAAACGCGGACCGGAAGAAAACTGCAAGAAAGCGTACCTAGCCCTCCATGACCACCAAAACCCCGTCCATCGTCCTGGCCGGCGGCGGCACTGCCGGACACATCAGCCCGCTGCTCGCCATCGCCGCGGCACTCCGGAATGCCTCCCCGGACGCCGCCATCCTTGCCGTAGGCACGCCGTCCGGGATGGAAACCAGGCTGGTTCCCGCCGCCGGGGTGGAACTGGCAACCATCGATCGGGTGCCGTTCCCGCGGCGGCCTTCAGCGGACCTGCTCCGGCTCCCCGCCAGGCTGGCCGGGGCGGTACGCCAGGCCGGAACAATCCTGGACACAGCGGCCGCCGATGTCCTCGTGGGGGTGGGCGGCTATGTATGCACGCCCATGTACCTGGCCGCCCGCAAGCGCCGGATCCCCATTGTGATCCATGAAGCGAACGCGCGTCCCGGACTCGCGAACAGGGTGGGTGCCCTGATGACCCGCCGCGTCGCGGTAGCCTTCGCCAACACCCCCCTCCGCCACGCCATGCACGTGGGAATGCCCATGCGCACCGAGATCTCGGGCCTGGACAGGGCAGCAGCGCGCACCGCTGCCCGCGCGGCCCTCGGACTGGATCCCGCAAAGCCCTCGCTGATCGTCACCGGAGGATCCTCCGGCGCCCAGAGCATTAACCGCACCATTGCCGCCGCCGTTGACCGGCTGTCCGCAGCCGGTATCCAGACCCTGCACATCACCGGACGCGGCAAGGCTGTCATGGGCGCTGACGGCCTGCCGCTGGCCGCCAAGGACTACCGGCAGGTGGAGTACGTCGACGGCATGGAGCTCGCCTATGCGGCGGCGGACGTACTGCTTGCCCGCTCCGGCGCGGCCACCGTCTGCGAGGTTGCCGCCGTCGGCGTTCCCGCTGTGCTGGTGCCGCTGCCCATCGGCAACGGCGAGCAGGCCCTGAACGCTGCGGGACTGGTGGCTGCCGGGGGCGCCCTGCTGGTGAATGACCGCGACTTCACCCCCGAATGGGTGGACAGGGAACTGATCCCGCTCGCCACGGACCAGGAGCGGCTTGCGGCCATGGCCGGCAGTTCCTACCGGCTTGGTATCCGAAATGCCGATCAGCGCATGGCCGACCTCATCCTGGAAGCAGCAGCATCATGAACCACGCCACCGTCCCCAGCCTCGAATCCCTGGGCCGCGTCCACTTCGTCGGAATCGGAGGCGTCGGAATGTCGGCCGTGGCCCGGATCATGGTCGCCCGCGGCGTTCCCGTCAGCGGCTCCGACGCGAAGGACCTGCCGGTGATGGCGGACCTTGCCGCCGCGGGTGCCCGCATCGCCGTCGGATATGCCTCCGCCAACCTGGGCGATGCCCAGACGGTGGTGGCAGGATCCGCCATCCGCCCGGACAACCCCGAAGTTGTTGCCGCCAGGGAAGCGGGGCTGCCGGTGCTGCACCGGTCCGAGGCCCTGGCCGCCACCATGGGCGGCGACACGGTGGTCACCGTGGCAGGCACTCACGGCAAGTCCACCACCACGTCCATGGTCACGGTCCTGCTGCAGGGCGCCGGACTGGACCCTTCCTTCGCCATTGGCGCCAATGTTCCAGCCCTTGGGGTCAACGCGGCGCACGGGAGTTCCGGAATCTTCGTGGCCGAGGCTGACGAATCCGACGGCTCCTTCCTCAACTACCGGCCCAGGATCGCCGTGGTCACCAACGTTGAACCGGACCACCTTGACCACTACGGGACGGCCGAGGCCGTTTACGAATCCTTTGACAGGTTTACCGCGCTGCTTCCAGCGGACGGCGTGCTGGTTGCGTGCGCGGACGACGCCGGTGCGCTGGCCCTCGCCGAACGGACGCGGACCAGGGGCAACACCCGCGTGGTGCTCTATGGAACCAGTGAGGGTGTGGACCTCGTGCTGCACGACGGCGGTCCCGGTGACGTAGCGGTCTCCACGGCCTCCGGACGTTTTCCGCTGGCGCTGCAGGTGCCCGGGCGCCACAACGCGCTGAACGCCGCGGCCGCGTTCGCCGTCGCGCTTGAACTTGGAGTCGACCCCGCAGCGGCCGCGGCCGCCCTGGCGCACTTTTCCGGCGCCTCCCGCCGCTTCGAGCTCAAAGGCGAGGCCTGCGGGATCCGCGTGTTCGATGACTACGCCCACCACCCGACTGAAGTCCGGGCCGCCCTCGCCGCGGCACGTTCGGTGGCCGGCACGCACAAGGTGCACGTCCTCTTCCAGCCCCACCTGTTCTCCCGCACCCGCGAGTTCGCGCAGGAGTTCGCCGGGGCGCTCAACCTCGCAGACACCGCCCTGGTGCTGGATATCTATCCCGCCCGCGAAGATCCCATTCCGGGCGTGACCAGCCAGCTCATCGCCGACCACCTGGACCACGGAGGACGCCTGGTGGCCGCCCGCGACGCCGTCGCCGCACTGACGGCCGCAGCCGAGCCCGGGGACATTGTGCTGACGGCCGGCGCCGGCGATGTCACGGCGTACGGGCCGCAGATCGTCGAGGCCCTGCGTGGCTAGCACCCGCCGCCCCACCTACACCTCCAAAGGCCGCCCGGGCCGGTCCGGCGGCACCGCTGGAGACGCCGGCGCCGGTGGAAGTACGGCACCCGCCGCGGACGACGTCATCTCAGCCTCCCGGAGCGTTCCGGAGCCGGCTCCCGCGGGCGGTGCCAAAGCCAAGGAGCCGGCAAAGCCGAAGCTGGCCGGCATTCCCGGCCTGGGCAGGGGCAGGAAAGCGGAGCCGCCAGCGGCAGCCGCGGAGAACGTGGTGGCTTTTCCGGAGCCGAAGGGCAAGCGCCGCAAGCGCAATATCCTCGCCGTGGGCGCCACGCTCGTCGCCCTTGTGGCGGGCCTCCTGGCGGCGGCCATTTTCTCGCCGGTCCTGGCCGTTGACACCATCTCCGTATCAGGGACCCGCCTCCTGACACCCGCCCAAGTGGAATCCGCACTTGAGCCCCTGCGGGGGAAGCCCCTGCCGCAGATCAGTGACGACGAGGTGGCCAGGCTGCTGGAGCCCCTGGTCCAGGTCAAGTCAGTCTCCGCTGAAGCCCGGCCGCCCTCAGGGCTGGCCGTGCAGGTCCGGGAACGGGTGCCGGTGGCCCTGGTCAAACAGGGAGAGCAGTACCAGCTCGTGGACGTCGAGGGCGTGCAGCTCGCTGCCACCGCCGATCCCGCGTCCGTCTCCCTGCCCGTCATCGACGGCGGAGCGGGAACCATCGGCCAGGATCTCTTCCGTGCAACAGCCGCCGTCCTCGGCGCCCTGCCTGCCGACGTCCTCGCCAGGCTTTCCAACGCCTCCGCGCAGTCGGTGGACGCGGTGGAACTCAAGCTGGTGGACGGCCAAACCATCATCTGGGGCAACGCGGGGGAGAAGGAGCTCAAGGCCAAAGTCCTGGCCGCACTCCTAAAAGTTCCTGCTGATCCCAAGAACCCGGTCAAGGTTTACGACGTCAGCGTGCCCCGGCACCCGGTGACGCGCTGACGGGTTTCTTTCCGGTATTAATCCGACACGCGGAGCCGGTTATTGAATGTGGCAACCATAGGAAATACCGTCACAGACATGAGTTACTTGACATAACTATAACCTTCAACTCGAAGGTTAAGGTTACAGGCTTCAAGCTCTCCATCAGTTTTCGCAATAAGACACGAACAAGGGACACGTAACGTGGCAGCTCCGCAGAATTACTTGGCCGTCATCAAAGTCGTCGGCATCGGCGGCGGTGGCGTGAACGCAGTCAACCGCATGATCGAGGTCGGCCTCCGCGGTGTTGAATTCATCGCCATCAATACCGACGCCCAGGCCCTGCTCATGAGCGACGCGGACGTGAAGCTCGACGTCGGACGCGAGCTGACCCGCGGGCTCGGTGCAGGCGCCAACCCCGAGGTCGGCAAGCAGGCCGCCGAAGACCACGCTGACGAGATCGAGGAAGTGCTCCGCGGCGCGGACATGGTCTTCGTCACCGCCGGCGAGGGCGGCGGCACGGGCACCGGCGGCGCACCCGTCGTCGCCCGCATCGCCCGGTCCCTGGGAGCGCTGACCATTGGCGTGGTCACCCGTCCCTTCACGTTCGAGGGCCGCCGCCGCGCCGGTTCCGCAGAGGCCGGCATCGACGCCCTCCGGGACGAGGTGGACACCCTCATCGTGATCCCCAACGACCGGCTCCTGTCCATCAGCGACCGCAACGTGTCCGTCCTGGACGCCTTCCGTTCAGCAGACCAGGTGCTCCTCTCGGGTGTCCAGGGCATCACGGACCTCATCACCACCCCGGGCCTGATCAACCTCGACTTCGCCGACGTGAAGTCGGTCATGCAGGGTGCCGGTTCCGCGCTGATGGGCATCGGCTCCGCCCGGGGTGAAGACCGCGCCGTCAAGGCAGCCGAGCTTGCCATCGCCTCACCGCTGCTGGAAGCTTCCATCGATGGTGCCCACGGCGTCCTGCTGTCCATCCAGGGCGGTTCCGACCTCGGCCTGTTCGAGATCAACGAAGCCGCGCGCCTGGTCCAGGAGGTCGCCCACCCCGAGGCGAACATCATCTTCGGTGCCGTGATCGACGACGCCCTCGGCGACGAGGCCCGCGTAACGGTCATTGCTGCCGGTTTCGACGACGTCAAGGCCACCTCGCCGTCCATGGACCAGTCACAGCCCCAGGTTGCGCCCCAGCGGCCCGCCGCCCCGGCAGCGGCCCCCGCTCCGTCGCAGGCACCCTCCGCCGGAAACCACCAGGTGCACGTCCAGCCCGTCCACGCGGGCGTAGGCGCAGCAGGGCTCAGCAACTGGGGACAGCAGCGCCCGGCGGCCGTCCCTGCCGACTCCGGCTTCGACGTGGACCTTCCCTCCGTGGTGGAACCGGACCTCACCGGCAGCCGCTCGGATGACCTGGATGTCCCCGACTTCCTGAAGTAGGCCGCAGCTTGTTCCATTGGCGGGCCGAGATCCTTCCCGGGGTCTCGGCCGCTTTTACGGACAGCGGCGCGGGAAACCTCGCACTGCACGTGGGCGACGACCCCGGCACCGTCCAGCGGCGGCGCCAGCAGCTTGAGGCGGCCGTGGGCATTGAGCCCCGCGGCCTGCGGTTCATGAACCAGGTGCACGGCACCACGGTTGCCGTGATGGAGCCGGGCAGTGGTACGCCGGAAGCTGACGCAATGGTTTCGGGGTCTGTGCCGCTGGCGGTCATGGTGGCTGACTGCATCCCGCTCCTGCTCGCAGGGACGTCCGCGGACGGTCCCGTCCTGGCCGCTGTCCACGCAGGGCGGCCCGGTGTGGCCAACGGGGTCATTCCTGCCGCCTTGGAAGCCATGGCGTCCCTCGGAGCTACGAGCATACGGGCCTGGCTCGGTCCGTCCATCTGCGGCTCCTGCTACGAAGTCCCGGCTGCCCTGCGGGACGAGGTAGCTGCGGCCGTACCTGCCACCTGGTCCACCACGTCCTGGGGAACCCCGGCGCTGGACCTTCCGGCCGGCGCCCGCAGCCAGCTCGAAGACGCCGGCGTTGCGATCGAATACGCCGGTCCCTGCACCCTGGAAACAGGTTCCCTCTACTCCTACCGCCGCGACACGGGCACGGGACGTTTCGCCGGCCTGGTCTGGTGCCATGACTGACTCCGCGCTGAACGACGGCGGTGCAGCCGCCGGTGATCCGCGCGCGGCTGAGCTGGCCGGGCGGCTTGAAGCGGTCAGGCGCCGGATAAGCTCTGCTGCCGCGGCGGCCGGACGCACCGACAGGCTGCCCACCCTGATTGTGGTCACCAAGTTCCATCCCGCGGAAGACATCCGGCGGCTCGCCGCCCTGGGAGTCACCGACGTCGGGGAAAACAGGGACCAGGAGGCTGCAGGGAAAGCCGGGATCCTGGCCGACTGCGGGCTGACCTGGCACTTTGTGGGCCAACTGCAGACAAAAAAAGCCAAGTCGGTGGTCCGCTACGCTTCAGCCGTGCACTCGGTGGACCGGCCGCAACTCGTGGATGCCCTGGCGAAGGCGATGCAGAACGAGCGCGCCGCCACAGGGCGCGCGCCCCTGGACTGCTTCATCCAGGTCAACCTTGAAGACCAAGCCGGCGACGCCGGTGCGCACCGGGGAGGCGCAGCACCCGACGACGTGCTGCTCCTGGCGGACCGGATAGCAGCAGTCGACGGCCTGCGGCTGGCAGGCGTCATGGCAGTGGCCCCGTTGGGCGCACCGCCGGAGCCCGCCTTCGAAAAACTGGCCGTAGTCTCTTCGCAGCTGGTGGCGCAGCACCCCGGAGCCTCCGCCATCTCCGCCGGCATGAGCCAGGACCTTGAGGCCGCCATCGCGTTCGGAGCGACACACCTGCGAATCGGTTCCGATATTCTCGGATCGCGTCCCACCGTGGGGTAGCGTCGGAGCTATTGCAAGTGATGGGCGGGGGACTCCAGTGCAGTCAAGTCATTGGGCGGCCCGCTTACGGGACACGATTAGGAGTCGACCATGGCCGGCGCTCTGCGCAAGACAATGATCTATCTTGGGCTCGCCGACGGCGATGAGCATTACGAGTCCGAGCAACAGACAACACGTAAGGATGAGGACGAAACTATGGAAGCTGACCGCGAGGAGCGCCGTGCACCCGCACCCGTCCGTGAGGTCAGCCGCGAAACGTCCTACACCCCCGAAGAGGAATACCGCGCGCCAGTGACCCCCATCAAACGTGCGGCCTCGAGCCGCGAAGAGACCAGCGGGCTTCGCCAGATCACCACTATCCACCCGCGCTCCTACAACGATGCCAAGCTCATCGGTGAGAGCTTCCGTGATGGAATCCCTGTGATCATGAACGTTACGGACATGGGCGAGGCCGACGCCAAGCGCCTGGTGGACTTCTCCGCCGGACTGGTCTTCGGACTCCGCGGAAGCATCGAGCGGGTTACCAACAAGGTGTTCCTGCTGTCGCCGTCGTACGTTGAAGTCATCGGTGACGACAAGAAAATCAGCGAAACGCAGGCAAGCTTCTTCAACCAGAGCTGAACCTGGGGCAGCAGGCGGATGCCAGGCAGGGACACCTGTCTGGCATCTGTGTTGAAATAGACGGGACACCTCGGCAGGAAGCCGCGGTACCCCAGATGAACATGGAGATATGAATTAAGTCATGGGAATTGCTTTCGGGCTTGTCTATCTCGCGCTGCTTCTGTTCTTCGTTGCCCTGATTATCCGCCTCGTCTTTGACTGGGTGCAGATGTTCGCCCGTGAATGGCGTCCGCGCGGTGTTGCCCTGGTGGCTGCCCATGCGGTGTACTCCATCACTGATCCGCCCTTGAAAGTACTGCGCCGGGTGATTCCGCCCCTGCGCCTTGGCGGCATCTCCCTGGACCTGGGCTTCCTGGTTCTGTTCATCGCCGTCAGCATTGCGATGGGGATCACCAGGAACCTGGCCTGATTTACCCCCTTTAGACCTAGCAGCACAGGGTGGACCCCACCGGGAACAGCTACTGTGAAGCGAAGAAAACTCACGTTTGACACCGCAGTGTTGAATTAGAGTAACCAGACCAAATTTAGGTACCGTAGTTTTGACGGCCGGAAGGCCTACTGACTAACTAGACCAGTGAGGTGACCAGATGGCTTTGACGCCAGAAGACGTTGTCAACAAGCGCTTTCAGCCGACCAAGTTCCGCGAAGGGTACGACCAGGATGAAGTCGATGACTTCCTGGACGAGATCGTCGTTGAACTCCGCCGCCTGAACCAGGAGAACGACGAACTTCGCAAGAAGCTCGCCGAAGCCGGTTCCAGCGTTCCTGCCAGCTCGGCCGCTGCTCCCGTCGTGGAGAAGGTCCCCGCGCCCGTCAAGGCCGACAAGGACGAGGCACGCGAAAAGGCAGAAGCCGAAGCCAAGGCTGCCGAAGCCAGCAAGAAGAAGGACGTCCAGCCGGCTGCCGCTGCAGCCCCTGCGGCCTCCGCACCCGCCGCCGTCGCAACACCTTCTGCAGAATCCGCAGCCGGCCTCCTGGCCATGGCCCAGCAGATGCACGACCGCCACGTGGCCGACGGCCAGGCCCAGAAGGACAAGATCATCGCCGAGGCGCAGATCGAAGCCAGCAGCCTGGTCAACGACGCACAGGAGAAGTCCCGCAAGATCCTGGGCGCCCTCGAGCAGCAGCGCTCGGTCCTGGAGCGCAAGGTGGAGCAGCTCCGCGGCTTCGAACGCGATTACCGCTCACGCCTGAAGGCCTACATTGAAGGCCAGCTGCGCGACCTTGATGCCCGCGGTTCCGTGGCTACGCCGGAAGTCAGCGAAGCCAACTAGTCCGTCAAAGCACGTATTCTGAAAGCCGGTGGCTGAGGATTCCTCGGCCACCGGCTTTTGGCATTGACACCTGTTGTACGAATGAAAGCACCATGACTGACGAACTTGCTGCGGATCCCGCACGCCCTGTCCCACCCTCACCGCGACCGCGCCGGGCGGTACTGCTCTCCGTCTTCGCCGGGTTCGCCCTTTTCGCCTACGTCCTGGACCAGCTCACCAAGCTCTGGGTCACCTCCAGCATGGTGGAGGGTGAACGGATCCCTGTGTTCCCGCCGCTGCTGCACTGGTACTTCATCCGGAATTCGGGAGCGGCCTTCTCCATCGGCGAAAACGTCACCTGGGTGTTTTCCATCATCATGGCCGCGGTGTCCGTGGCCATCCTCTTCCAGGTCCGCAAGCTGGGCTCGGTGTGGTGGTCCCTGGCCCTGGGCCTGCTCCTGGGCGGGGCCCTGGGCAACCTTACCGACCGGCTGTTCCGGGAACCCTCCTTCGGCATGGGGCATGTGGTGGATTTCATCCAGCTCCCCAATTTCGCCATTTTCAACATCGCGGACTCGGCGGTGGTGTCCGCCGTTGCCATCATCTGCATCCTGACGCTGCGGGGCATCACCCTGGATGGAAGCAGGCTCACCCCCGAACATAAGGACAAGTCCGGCGATGCCTGAGCACATTGTTGTTGCCGACGAGTACGGCGGAGCCCGTGCGGACGCCGGCCTTGCCGCCCTCCTGGGCATTTCGCGGTCCCTCGCCGCGTCCCTTCTAGCGGAGGGCCATGTGCAGAGCAAAGGCAAGCCGCTGGGAAAATCGGCAAAGCTGGTGGCGGGCGATGTCCTCCAGGTCAGCATGCCGGAACGGCGTGACCCGCTTGAAGTCGTGGAGGAAGTTGTGGAAGGCCTGAAGATCCTGCTGGACGACGAGGATTTCGTTGTCGTCGATAAACCGGTCGGCGTTGCCGCGCACCCCTCGCCGGGGTGGGTGGGACCAACCGTCGTTGGAGGCCTGGCCGGCGCCGGCTACCGCATTTCCACGTCCGGGTCGCCGGAGCGGGCAGGGATCGTGCACCGGCTCGACGTCGGGACGTCCGGCGTGATGGTGGTGGCGAAGTCCGAGCGTGCCTACACGGTCCTGAAAAGGGCCTTCAAGGAACGCACCGTGGACAAGGTCTACCATGCGGTGGTGCAGGGCCTGCCCGATCCCCTGGCGGGAACCATCGACGCGCCCATCGGCCGGCACCCAGGGCATGACTGGCGCTTCGCGGTGATTGAGGACGGGCGTCCGTCCGTCACGCACTACGAAGTGCTTGAAGCATTCGGCAAGGCCAGCCTGGTGGAGGTCCACCTGGAAACGGGCCGCACCCACCAGATCCGCGTCCACTTTTCCGCGCTCCGGCATCCCTGTGCCGGAGATCTCACCTACGGAGCCGATCCGCGGCTGGCCGCCACCCTCGGCCTGACGCGGCAGTGGCTGCACGCCCGCGAACTGGGGTTCGACCACCCCGTGACGGGGGAGCGCGTGCGGGTCACCAGCGACTACCCGCAGGACCTGGCCTACGCCCTGGAAGTCCTCGGGTCCGGGCAGGCCTAGCGTTATACGCGCCTGCCCGGCGCATAGAATAGTGCGGTGACTTCCAGCAATGACTCGTTTGTCCATCTCCACACCCACACCGAGTACTCGATGCTGGACGGTGCCGCCAGGCTCGGTGAGCTGTTCGATGAAACCGAGCGGCTGGGGATGCCCGCACTTGCCACCACCGACCACGGATACCTTTTCGGCGCCTTCGATTTCTGGAAGAAGGCTACGGACAAAGGGATCAAACCGATCATCGGCGTCGAAGCCTATGTGACTCCGGGAACGGCCCGCGGCGACAAGAGCCGCGTGCGGTGGGGCGAGGAGCACCAGCGCAAGGACGACATTTCCGGCGGTGGCTCCTACACCCACATGACGCTCCTGAGCTACAACAACGTGGGAATGCGGAACCTGTTCCGGGCGTCCTCCATCGCCTCCCTGGACTCCGTCTTCGGTAAGTGGCCCCGGCTGGACCGCGAACTCCTCAACACCTATTCCGAGGGCCTCATCGCCACCACCGGCTGCCCGTCCGGCGAGGTCCAGACACGGCTGCGCCTGGGCCAGTACCGTGAGGCGCTGGAGGCTGCGGCCGAGTTCCGGGACATCTTTGGTGCGGAGAACTACTTCTGCGAACTGATGGACCACGGGCTGGACATCGAACGCCGGGTCACAGGGGACCTGTTGCGGCTCGCAAAAGACCTGAACCTCCCGCTGGTGGCCACGAACGACCTCCACTACACGCACGAGCACGACGCCAAAGCGCATGAGGCCCTGCTGGCCATCCAGTCCGGTTCCACGCTGCTGGAACCGACCTACGACAACGGCGGTTCGCGGTTCGCGTTCTCCGGCAGCGGCTACTACCTGAAATCTCCGCAGGAGATGCGGGAGCTGTTCCGGGACCACCCCGAGGCGTGCGACAACACTCTCCTGATCGCCGAACGCTGCGAGGTGTCCTTCAACACGGACGCCAACTACATGCCGCGCTTCCCGTGCCCGCCGGGGGAGGATGAGACCTCCTGGCTGGTCAAGGAGGTGGACAAGGGGCTCCAGTACCGGTACCCCGGCGGGATTCCGGACGAGGTCCGCAAGCAGGCCGACTACGAGCTGGGCGTCATCACCTCGATGGGCTTCCCGGGCTACTTCCTGGTGGTGGCCGACTTCATCAACTGGGCCAAGAACAACGGCATCCGGGTAGGTCCGGGCCGTGGTTCCGGTGCAGGTTCCATGGTGGCGTACGCCATGCGCATCACCGACCTCGATCCGCTGCGCCATGGCCTGATCTTCGAGCGCTTCCTCAACCCCGACCGTGTCTCCATGCCCGACTTCGACGTCGACTTCGATGACCGGCGCCGCTCCGAAGTCATCGACTACGTCACCCGGAAGTACGGTGACGAGCGCGTGGCGATGATCGTTACGTACGGCACCATCAAGACGAAGCAGGCGCTCAAGGACTCCTCCCGCGTGCTTGGCTATCCCTTCAGCATGGGCGAGCAGCTCACCAAGGCCCTGCCGCCCGCAGTCATGGCCAAGGATATTCCGCTGGCGGACATCCAGAACCCGCAAGCCAAGCGCTACGGCGAAGCGGGGGATTTCAGGCAGCTGATTGCCACCGACCCCGAAGCCGCCAAGGTTTTCGAGACCGCTCTGGGCATCGAAGGCCTGAAACGCCAGTGGGGCGTGCACGCCGCCGGCGTGATCATGTCCTCGGACCCCATCATCGACGTCATCCCCATCATGCGCCGGTTCCAGGACGGCCAGGTGATCACCCAGTTCGATTACCCCACGTCCGAGGGCCTCGGCCTGATCAAGATGGACTTCCTGGGCCTGCGGAACCTGACGATCATTTCCGATGCCCTTGAGAACATCAAGATGAACCGCGGTATCGACCTCGACCTGGAAAACCTCGAACTGGACGACGCCCCGTCCTACGAGCTCCTGGCGCGCGGCGACACCCTGGGCGTGTTCCAGCTTGACGGCGGACCCATGCGGTCACTGCTCAAGCTCATGAAGCCTGACAACTTCGAAGACATCTCCGCCGTGCTGGCGCTCTACCGTCCGGGCCCCATGGGCGCCAACGCCCACACTGACTACGCGCTGCGCAAGAACGGGATCCAGGAAGTGATCCCCATCCATCCGGAACTGGAGGAACCGCTCAAGGAGATCCTCGGCGGGACCTACGGCCTGATCGTGTACCAGGAACAGGTTATGGCGGTAGCGCAGAAACTGGCCGGGTACTCGCTGGGCCAGGCGGACATCCTCCGCCGCGCCATGGGTAAGAAGAAGAAATCAGAGCTGGACAAACAGTTCGCGGGCTTCTCCCAGGGCATGCAGGACAACGGCTACTCAATGGAAGCCGTCAAAACGCTGTGGGACATCCTGCTTCCCTTCTCCGACTACGCCTTCAACAAGGCACACTCCGCCGCCTACGGCGTGATCTCGTACTGGACGGCCTACCTCAAGGCGCACTACGCGCCGGAGTACATGGCTGCCCTGCTGACGTCGGTGGGGGATGACAAGGACAAGTCGGCGATCTACCTTAACGAGTGCCGCCGCATGGGCATCACCGTGCTGCCGCCGGACGTCAACGAGTCCGCCCTGAACTTCACCCCGGTGGGCAACGATATCCGCTTCGGCATGGGCGCAATCCGCAACGTGGGCGTGAACGTGGTGGAGGCCATGGTGGCCGCCCGCGAAAGCGAGGGCGCGTATACGTCCTTCAAGGACTACCTGATGAAGGTCCCCGCAGTGGTCTGCAACAAGCGGACCATCGAATCGCTGATCAAGTCCGGAGCCTTCGACTCGCTGGGCCACCACCGCCGGGCGCTGGCCATGATCCATGAAGAGGCCATCGACTCCGTCATCACCCTCAAGCGGAACGAGGCGATCGGGCAGTTCGATCTCTTCGCCGGGTTCGACGAAGCCGAATCCGAATCATCGCTGAGTATCGAGATCCCAGACCTGCCGGAATGGGAGAAGAAGGACAAGCTTTCCTTCGAACGGGACATGCTCGGACTGTACGTCTCGGACCACCCGCTGCAGGGCCTGGAGGGACTGCTCAGCCAGCACGCGGAGATGAGCATCACCTCTGTCCTGGGTGAAGACGGCCCGCAGGACGGCGCGATCATCACCATCGCCGGCATGATCACCTCGCTGAGCCGGCGCATCGCCAAAGCCAGTGGCAACGCGTACGCCCGGGCCGAGGTTGAGGACCTGGGCGGTTCCATGGAAGTCATGTTCTTCGGCCAGGTCTACGGACCCATCGCCTCTGTCCTGGCGGAGGACCTGATCGTGGTGGTCAAGGGACGCCTGCAGAAACGCGATGACGGCGCCATCACCCTGAACTGCATGGAGCTGTCCGTGCCCGACCTCAGCGAGGGGCTCAACGGCCCGCTGGTGATCACCATGCCCACCTACAAAGCCACCGAGGCTGTGGTCACGGAATTGGGCGAGGTGCTCCGCACCCACCGCGGCAACTCCGAAGTCCGCCTGCACCTGCAGGGCGACACGCGGACGGAAATCATGGGACTGCCGGTCCATCTGCGCGTGAACCCCAGCCCGTCGCTGTTCGGCGACCTGAAGGTGCTGCTCGGCCCCGCCTGCCTGGACGCCTAGGCCTAGGCGGCGCCCATAGTTGGCAGTGAAGAGGAGGACGACGACGGGAGGCGAGTCCCGTCGTCGTCCGCGCCTTCGCTGCCGATTATGGTGGGCCGCTGCTAGATCTCGTAGTCCAGCGGGACGGGCTGGCCGTAGGCGCCACCGTGGTAAAGCAGCGGCGAGGTGTCGCCGCCCACCTGCCCGTCCACCACCTGGACCACCACCACGGCATTGTTCTCGAAGGACAGCCGCATCTGCACCTCGCCAATCAGCCAGCCGGCCACATCCTTCAGGATGGGCACCCCGTGCGGACCCGTTTCCCAATGGTCGCCCTCAAACCGGTTGCCGGCGCCGGCAAACCTGCCGGCGAGCTGCAGGTTGTCCAGGCCCAGCATGTGCACCCCCAGGTAGGTGGTGTTTGCGACAGCCGGCCACGACCGTGAGCTGCGGGCCATGTTGAACGTAAAGCGCGGCGGGTGCGCCGAGAGTGAGGCCACCGAGGTGGCAGTGAAGCCGTAGGGCTGGTCCTGGTAGTTCACCGTGATAATGGCGACGCCGGCAGCGTGGCGCCGGAACATCTCCCTGAACGTCCGCTCGAACGGAACGTCATTTGTCGTCACGGAAACTCCTGGTGCTGGCAAGTGGTGTACATGGGTCTCCTTCAAGGGTATGGCCCTGCCGTGCCGGTGGTGAATTCCTGGCAGGGCCCGGTTCCGCGCTGGACCCCGTGGAACATTTGTTAAGGTTTGTTGCATGACGAAAGCCACCCGCCGCACACGCCCGCGGCTGCCTTGGACAATGCTGCTGGTTCCGGCAGCGGCAGGTGTCCCGCTGGGCATCCTCTGGTGGCTCCTGGCTCCGGGAGGCCTGAACCTGATAACCAGGGACCCCGCCTTCGGCAGCGGAACCAATCCGGATGTCTGGCTGCCGCGGGACCTGACGCTGGCGGGGCTGCTGGTTTTTGCCGGGTGCCTCCTGGGTGTTGTGCTGGCGGACAAGAAGCGTAAGGATCCGCAGGCGGACCTGGTGGCAGGGCTGGCGGGAGCCGTGTGCGGGGCAGCCCTAGCCTGGCAGGCGGGGCTGCTGGCCGCGCAGCTGTGGGCGCCTGCGGTCGACCCTTCGGCAAACGCCAGCATTGCCTTTTCGCTCCGCGCCTGGCCGGTCCTGCTTGTGTGGCCCGCCGCCACGGCAGTCTCGGTTTTCGTGCTGGAGCTTCTCAGCCTCCTGGGCCGCAAGCCGGCAACGGAACACGCGGGTCGCCGGACGCTGCGGCAAGGCCACTAAAATAGGCCAGTGACCATTTCTTCGGAGAACCCCGCCAGCCCCGCTGCCACCGCCGTGGACTTCCGCACCGTTGACCTGCGCGGCCAAAGCCTTACCCTCGCCGCACTACGGGCCGCCGTACCGCGGGCCCAGGGCCAGACCGTGGCCGACGCCGAGGAGAAGGTCCACCACATCATTTCGGCTGTCCGCCAGGGCGGTTTCGCGGCGCTGGGCGAACTCGCGCAACGTTTCGACGGCGTGGCGCAGGACCACCCGCTGGTTCCCCGGGAGGCCCTGGCGTCCGCCCTGGAGGACCTGGAGCCGTCCGTCCGCAGCGCGCTGGAGGAATCCATCAGCCGGGCCCGCCGCTTCGCTGACGGCCAGCGTCCGCGGAATATCGAGGTCCAGCTCGGCGACGGCGCGGTAGTGGCGCAGAACTGGGTGCCCGTGGCGCGCGTGGGGCTCTATGTCCCGGGCGGCCTGGCCGTCTACCCATCCTCCGTGATCATGAACGTGGTTCCGGCCCTCGCCGCCGGTGTCCAGTCCATTGCGCTGGCATCCCCTCCGCAAAAGGAGTTCGGGGGCCTGCCGCACCCCACCATCCTCGCCGCTGCCGCCCTGCTGGGCATCACCGAGGTGTATGCCATAGGCGGCGCCCAGGCCATCGCCGCCTTCGCCTACGGTATTGCCGCAACGAAGGCCGGCCCGGCGCTGGAACCCGTTGATGTTGTCACTGGACCGGGCAATATCTTTGTTGCCACCGCAAAGCGTCTGGTCAAAGGCGTGGTGGGGATCGACTCGGAGGCGGGCACCACGGAAATCGCCATCCTTGCAGACTCCACAGCGCAGCCCCGCCTGGTGGCAGCGGACCTGATCAGCCAGGCCGAGCACGACCCCAAGGCAGCATCCGTGCTGATTACCGACTCGGAGGACCTCGCTGCCGCCGTCCGCACCGAGCTGGACCGGCAGGCCGCGGCCACCAAGCACTCCGCCCGCGTCCGCGAGGCGCTCTCCGGTCCGCAGTCCGGAGTGGTCCTGGTGGATGACCTGGAACAGGGGATTGCCGCGTGCGATGCCTACGCGGCGGAACACCTGGAGATCATGACACAGGATGCCCCGGCCGTCGCCGCCCGGATCCGGAATGCCGGGGCCATTTTTGTGGGCGATTACAGCCCGGTCAGCCTGGGGGATTACTGTGCCGGGTCCAACCACGTCCTGCCCACCAGCGGCACGGCTGCGTTTTCATCCGGTTTGAATGTCACCACATTCCTGCGGGCCATCCAGGTGGTTAATTACAGCCGTGACGCGCTTGCGGAAGTCAGCGGCCACATCGTCAGCCTGTCCGGGGCGGAGGACCTTCCGGCGCACGGGGACGCAGTAACCGTACGCTTCTCCTGATCGGCAAAAGACGACATGTAGTGGTGGTTACTACTACATGTAGTACTTACACGCTTGTTATTAGCAGGAGTGGGGCCGTAAGCTAGGAGACGGCTCAGCTGCGCGTGCTTGTTTTGCGTAAGAGTCGGTTCCGCCGGAAACATCTGGGAGAGGGAGGCACAATGTACTGTCCGTTCTGCCGCAACCCCGATTCCAGGGTGGTGGACAGCCGCATGGCTGACGACGGCTCGGCTATCAGGCGCCGCCGCCAGTGCCCTGAGTGCGGACGCCGGTTCACCACCGTTGAAACCACCAGCCTTTCCGTGATCAAGCGCTCCGGCGTGGGCGAGCCCTTCAGCCGCAGCAAGGTGATCAACGGCGTGCGCAAAGCATGCCAGGGGCGTCCGGTCAGCGAGGACGACCTCGCGCTGCTGGCGCAGGAAGTGGAAGAGCAGATCCGTTCCTCCGGCGCCGCGGAAATCGACGCCCACGAGGTGGGACTGGTCATCCTCGGACCGCTGCAGAAGCTGGACAAGGTCGCCTACCTCCGCTTCGCGAGCGTCTACCAGGCCTTCGAATCCCTGGAGGATTTCGAGACTGCCATTGCCCTGCTCCGCCAGGAAGAACAGGACGCCCGGGGCGTCGCTGCAAAGGGCGCCAAGAGCTCCGAGAAGAGCCCCCTGTAGACTCCGGTGGCGGCAGCGGAGGGGAAGCCGCAGCCGCCACCGGCACCACGGCCTGGTGAAAAGAAGGCCAGCTCCAAGGAAAACCCAAATGACGTGCGCCTCCTGCGCGCCCGCGGACCCAATGCCGCGCGGACAACAGGGGATGAGTGTGCCGCATCTGCACGCTTAAACACCCGTGCCGCCGTCGTCTGCTGGACAGCTGACGACGGCGGCACGCAGGCCGGGCTACTTTGCGAGCTTGTGCTTCAATGCGATTTCGATGGCAGCGCCCACGATGCCGGCCTCGTTGCGCAGGACCGCCGGCACGATGGGCGTGCGCAGCCGCAGGTTGGGCAGGTACTCGTCGGCGCGCTTGGAAATGCCGCCGCCGACGATGAACAGTTCGGGCGAGAACAGGAATTCCACGTGGGAGAAGTAGCGCTGCAGCAGGACGCTGTACTCGTCCCAGGACAGGCCATCGCGTTCGCGGGCCACTGCGGATGCTTTGGTCTCGGCGTCGTGGCCGTCAATTTCCAGGTGGCCAAGTTCAGCGTTGGGGACGAGTTTGCCGTCGAAGATGAAGGCCGAGCCGATTCCGGTGCCGAGCGTGATCACCAGGACCGTGCCCTTGACGCCGGCCCCTGCGCCGTAGCGGGCCTCAGCCAGGCCGGCGGCGTCGGCGTCATTGATGACCTCAACCGGGCGGCCCAGGCGGGCAGTGAGGAGTGCGTCAATGTCCGTGTTGAGCCAGCTCTTGTCCACGTTGGCGGCAGAGTGGACCACGCCATGCTGGATGATGCCCGGAAAGGTGACGCCGACGGGAGAGCCGGCAGCGGGTGCCTCGGGGCGGGCAGACAGTTCGGAAACCACCAGGGCCACGGCTTCGGCAACTGATTCAGGGGTGGCGGGCTGCGGGGTGGGGACCCGGAACCGTTCGCCCAGCAGTTTGCCCTTCTTCAGGTCGACGATGCCGCCCTTGATTCCGGTGCCTCCGATGTCGATGCCGATCAGCGGGGCGTTCTTGTGCGACTTCTCGTCCTTCTTGGCCAATGGGTTTTCCGTTCGTGGCAGGGGCGGGCGGGGTAGCGGCGGCCGGTGGGCCGGCCGGGAAAAGATGTCCGGTCAGGAACCGGGAAGGGGTAGGGCCATGGTGCGTGCGTAGGGGTGGTGCCAGGTGGGCCTGCTAGGGCAGCGTGAGGATTTCCGCGCCGGACTCCGTGACCAGCAGTGTGTGCTCGAACTGGGCAGTGCGCTTCCGGTCCTTGGTGACCACGGTCCAGTCATCGGCCCACATGTCCCACTCCACAGTGCCCAGGGTGAGCATCGGTTCAATCGTGAAGACCATGCCGGCCTCGATCACCGTGTTGTAGGCAGGTGCCGCATCGTAGTGCGGAATGATGAGCCCGGTGTGGAAGGCTTCGCCCACGCCGTGCCCGGTGAAATCACGGACAACACCATAGCCGAAGCGCTTGGCATAGGACTGGATTGCCCGGCCGATGACGTTGATTTCCCGCCCGGGAGCAACAGCCTTGATGGCCCGGTTCAGCGACTCCTGCGTGCGTTCCACCAGCAACCGGGATTCCTCGTCCACGTCACCCACCAGGAAGGTGTAGTTGGTGTCCCCGTGGACTCCGTTGATGAAGGCGGTGATGTCGATGTTGAGGATATCCCCGTCCTGGACCACTGTGCTGTCCGGGATGCCATGGCAAATGACCTCGTTCAGGGATGAGCACAGCGACTTCGGAAAGCCCCGGTAGCCGAGGGTGGACGGGTAGGCGTGGTGGTCAAGGAGGAACTCGTGGCCCACCTTGTCCAGCTGGTCGGTGGTGACGCCGGGCTGGATATGCTTTCCCACCTCCACGATGGCCTGCGCTGAGATCTTCGACGCGATCCGGATCTTCTCGATCGTTTCGGGGGTTTTGACCTCCGATCCGGTGAATTTCGCCGGTGCGGGCTTTCCGACGTACTCCGGCCGGGGGATGGACGCCGGGACGGGACGCTGCGGACCTACGGTTCCCGGGGTGAGGGTGCCGATGGGTGCAGTCGAGGCAAGGGAAGGCATAGATTGATCATATAAGGCACTGCAGAACGCCTAACAACCGGAAGCCGCACGCGGCCCGCGTAAGAATTTAAGTTACGCGGATCACGCCCCAGCTTTCCCGCCGCCGAAACGAGGAGCACCGATGACTGAGTACTGGTACAACGTCAATACGCATGAGATCGAAGAGGACCGGCTGTCCGACTGGAGCCAGCTGATCGGGCCGTATAAGACGCGGGAGGAGGCTGAACACGCGCTGGAAAAGGTGCGGGCACGCAACGAGGCCTGGGAGAAGGACGACGACGACTGAGCCCTGCGCGGCCGTGCGGGCCGGGTGCCGGCCCGCACGCCCCGTGGGAACCGCTGCTAGAAAGAGTGTTCCGGCCCGGGGAACTGCCCTGACCTGACGTCGTTGCCATAGTGGGTGGCGGCGTCCAGGAGTGTGCTGCGCAGGTCTGCGTACTGCTTGACGAACTTGGCCATCCGTCCGCCCCGCATTCCGGCCATGTCCTGCCAGACGAGCACCTGTCCGGTCGTTTCCTTGCCGGCGCCGATGCCCACCGTGGGGACGGGAACAGCCGCATCCACTGCGGCTGCGGTCTCTGCGGGAACCATCTCCATCAGCACGCAGAACGCCCCCGCCCCGGCGAGGGCCACCGCGTCATCGATAAGCCGCTGTGCGTCGTCGCCGCGGCCTTGGACACGGTAGCCGCCGAGGGCGTGCTCGCTCTGCGGGGTGAAACCGATGTGCGCCATGACGGGGATGCCGGCCTGGACCATGGCCTTGACCGTGGGGGCATAGTAGGCGCCGCCCTCGATCTTGACAGCGTGGGCCAGGCCTTCCTTGAGGAACCGGACGCCGGCGCCGACTGCCTGCTCGGGGGAGACCTCATAGCTGCCGAAGGGCAGGTCGGCCACAATGAGCGCCCGCTTGGCGCTGCGGGCCACGGCACGGCACAGTGGCAGCAGCTCGTCCACCGTGACCGGAAGGCTGGTCTCGTTGCCGAAGACGTTGTTCGAGGCCGAATCACCGACGAGGAGGACCTCAATTCCGGCTTCATCGAAAATTTCGGCTGTGTACTGCTCGTAGGCAGTCAGCATGGCGAACTTCGTCCCGTCCCTCTTGGCCTGCTGCAGGTGGTGGATGCGCACCTTGGCCGGCTTCCGCTGCGGCCCAGCAGCAGGCGCAGCTGCCTGGCCCGGCCCGCTGCCGTAGGGGGCGGGGACGTCGGCGGACATGCTGGAATCGGAGCTGTTGCTTGAGGCCATGGCATGAGCGTAGTGCGGGAGCCGCTGTCCTAGCTACCGCCGGCCAAAGGCTCAACTGGTGATAAGGGTCATACGGGCTTCCCTCCACGCGGGTCCGGACGGCGCGGACACCGGTTGCGCAGCTGAAATCCGGCGGCGGGGCGTTAACGCTGTGTTACGCGCGGCGCAGGCTTCAGCATCGGCGCCGAATGCTTAGTACAGTGTTGGTGAACTGCTGCCGGCTTCCCTTTACTGCGGGCCCGGAGCATGGACGTTGACCGGAGAAGAGGCCATCATGGACCGCCAGCAAGAGTTTGTCCTGCGCACAATCGAAGAGCGCGACGTACGTTTCGTGCGCCTGTGGTTCACCGACGTCGTGGGTTCGCTCAAGTCCGTGGCACTTGCCCCCGCCGAGGTTGAGGGTGCCTTCGAGGAAGGACTGGGCTTCGACGGCTCCGCCATTGAGGGCCTGGCCCGGGTGTTCGAGTCCGACATGCTGGCCCAGCCCGATCCCTCCACCTTCCAGATCCTGCCCTGGCGTGGGGAGACGGAACAGACCTCCCGCATGTTCTGCGACATCCTCACCCCGGACGGTGAACCGTCCGCCGCGGACCCCCGCAACGTCCTGAAGCGGACCCTCGCCAAAGCTGCCGACATGGGGTTCACCTGCTACACCCACCCCGAAATCGAGTTCTACCTCCTCAAGTCGCAGGAACCCGGGCCGGACGGCGCGCCGGTGCCTGTGGACGAAGGCGGCTACTTCGACCATGTCCCCGGCGGCGTGGCCCAGGACTTCCGCCGGACAGCGGTCACCATGCTCGAATCCGTAGGCATTTCCGTGGAATTCAGCCACCACGAAGCCGGCCCCGGCCAGAACGAAATCGACCTTCGCTACGCCGACGCCCTGCAGACCGCGGACAACATCATGACCTTCCGCACGGTCATCAAGGAAGTTGCGCTGCAGCAGGGCACCTACGCCACCTTCATGCCCAAGCCCTTCACCGCCCACCCGGGCTCCGGCATGCATACGCACTTCTCGCTGTTCGAGGGCGACACGAACGCCTTCTATGAGGCCGGGGCCGAGTTCCAGCTCTCAAAGACCGCGCGCCAGTTCATCGCCGGCATCCTCAAGCACGCGCCCGAGTTCACCGCAGTGACCAACCAGTTCGTCAACTCCTACAAGCGGCTCTGGGGCGGCGGAGAGGCTCCCAGCTACCTGAGCTGGGGCCACAACAACCGCTCCGCCCTGGTGCGGGTCCCGCTGTACAAGCCGGGCAAGGGCCAGTCCGCGCGCATCGAGTACCGCGGCATCGACTCCGCGGCGAACCCCTACCTGGCCTACGCCGTCCTGCTTGGAGCGGGCCTGAAAGGCATCGAGGAAGGCTACGACCTCCCGGCCGCTGCCGAGGACGATGTGTGGTCGCTGAGCTCAGCCGAACGCCGCGCCATGGGCCACGATCCGCTGCCCGCGAGCCTCCACGACGCCATCCGGACCATGGAAGATTCAGAGCTCATGCCGCAGATCCTGGGCGAGCAGGTGTTTGAGCACTTCCTGCGCAACAAGCGCGCCGAGTGGCAGGACTACCGCCTGCAGGTGACGCCCTACGAGCTGCAGCGCAACCTCGGCATCCTCTAGGTTGCGGGCGTGAGCCTGGCTCGCCGCCTCATCGCGGCTGGATTCAGCGACCTCGAAAAGGGGGAGCGGTTCCTTGCTGCGCCGGAACTGGAAGGGCTGGACCAGGACAGGCTGTTTGCGGGCCTGCAGATGGCAGCCAGCCCGGACACCGCGCTGCAGTCCCTGGTCCGCCTGATCGAAAAGCATCCGGACCTCCGGGACCTGGCCGCCGCGGACCCCGATACCAGCGAACCGATGTACCGGGTGCTGGGGGCGTCCGAAGCCCTCGGGGAGTTCCTGATCCGCCATCCTGAACACCTTGAGGCCTTCCACGTCAGCGCCAGCCCTGAACCGCTGCAGGCCGATGCTGCGGCCCTGCGGGGGGTCCTCCTGCAGTCCGTGGGCGCCGACCCCCGGGCCGCCCGGCCGGTGGCAGCCGCCACCGGAAATGACGCCTACGCGGCGCTTCGCACGGCGTACCGCAGGGGCGTGGTGGACCTCGCCGTCAAGGACCTGTGCGCGGCCGATCCCCTGGACTTCCTTCCCTCGGTGGGCGCCGAGCTCGCAGACCTTGCCGGGGCAGCCATCGAAGCGGCCCTTGCGGTTTCGCGTGCCGAGGCAGGTGAGCAGTACGGCACCGGGGACGTTGCCGACGTCGGCCTTGCGGTGATCGGGATGGGCAAGTGCGGCGCGCGCGAACTGAATTACATCTCCGACGTGGACGTCATTTACGTGGTGGATCCCGGCGCCCTGGATGATGCGAAAGCGAACACCATAGGGACCGCCCTGGCGAGTGGAATTTCCCGCGCCATCTCCTCCGTTGCCCGTGAGCCTGGCTTGTGGGAGGTGGACGCGAACCTTCGGCCGGAAGGAAAGTCCGGGCCACTGGTCCGGACCCTTGCCTCGCACCAGACCTACTATGCCCGCTGGGCTGAGAGCTGGGAGTTCCAGGCGCTGCTCAAGGCGCGGACCATTGCCGGCGACGCGGATCTTGGCCGCCGCTACGAGGAAGCCGTGGCGCCGCTGATCTGGAGTTCGGCAAGCCGGGACGGATTCGTGGAATCGGTGCAGGCCATGCGCCGGCGGGTGACCGAACACATTCCGGCCGCGGAAGAGCAGCGGCAGATCAAGCTTGGCCGCGGCGGGCTCCGTGATGTGGAGTTCACCGTCCAGCTGCTCCAGCTGGTCCACGGGAAAGCAGACGAAACGCTCCGGCGGCGGGACACCACCTCCGCAATCGCAGCCCTGTCCGCGGGCGGCTATATCGGCCGCTCCGACGCCGCCGCCTTCGACAACGCCTACCGTTACCTGCGGCTGCTGGAACACCGCATCCAGCTCTTCCAGCTGCGCAGGACCCACCTGATGCCCGTTGCCGAACCGGCGCTCAGGTCGCTGGCGAAGGCCGTTCTGGGTCCCTTCTCCAGCGAGCGGCCCCACCCCGACGCGCTGCTCTCCACCTGGCAGAAAACAAAGCGCTCCGTCCGGGAACTGCATGAGCGCATTTTCTACCGGCCGCTGCTCAACACGGCTGCCAAACTCAGCAGTGAAGACGCCAAGCTGACCCCGGAAGCCGCAGAGGGGCGGCTGGCTGCCCTCGGGTACCGGGACCCGAAGGGCGCCATGCGCCATATCGAGGCACTGACGGCGGGGGTCAGCCGCCGCGCTGCCCTGCAGCGGCAGCTGCTGCCCATCCTGCTCGACTGGCTGGCCGAAGGCGTGGACGCGGACGCCGGGCTGCTCGCGTTCCGGCGCGTCAGTGAGGCCCTGGGAACCACGCACTGGTACCTGGGGATGCTCCGGGACTCCAACGCGGCCGCAGAGCGGCTGTGCCACATGCTCTCCAATTCACGGCTGATCGCGGATCTGCTGGAGGTCTCTCCTGAGTCGGTGGCCTGGCTGGGCCAGGACAAGGACCTGGCGCCCGTGGGTTTCGACGCCCAATGGCAGGAAATCACCTCCAAGATGTCGCGGCACGCTGATCCGGAAAGCGCCATGCGCCTCATTCGCCTGATCCGGCGCCGGGAGATCCTCCGGATCGCCATTGCCGATTCAGCCGGCCTGCTGGACCAGGACCGGGTGGGGAGGGCCCTGGCGGACACGGACAGGGCCGCAGTGCTGGGCGCCTTGCGCGTGGCTGAAGGCATCGTCTCCGCCAACGGACCGCTGAAGACGACCGTGCTGGTGGTTGCCATGGGGCGCCAGGGCGGCCGCGAGATCGGCTACGGTTCGGACGCGGACGTCATGTACGTGCACAGGGCCCTGCCGGGTTTCAGTCCCGAGGAAGCGCAGGAGCAGGCCGCCCGGATCGTCACCAAGGTCTCCACCCTGCTGACCCAGCCCTTGAAGCCGGCCATTATGGCTGAGCGGGTGCTCCAGATGGACGCCGACCTGCGCCCCGAGGGGAAGAACGGTGCCATGGTCCGTTCCCTCGACTCCTTTGCCGAATACTACCGGCGCTGGTCGCTGATCTGGGAGGCGCAGGCGCTGCTCAGGGCCCGGCCCATGGCCGGAAACGACGACCTGGCCAAGGATTTCCTGGAACTCATCGACCCCATCAGGTACCCGGAATCTGTGGCGGAAACCGACGTCCGGGAGATCAGGCGGATCAAGGCACGCGTGGAGTCTGAACGACTGCCCCGCGGAGCCGACCCCGCACGCCACCTCAAGCTGGGCCGCGGCGGACTGAGCGACGTCGAATGGCTCGTCCAGCTCCTGCAGCTCCAGCACGCCGGCAGCCACCCGGAGTTGCGCACCACGTCCACGCTGGAAGCGCTGGACGCGTCCGCCCGGCTCGGCCTGCTCACGCAGGACGACGCCGGCCTGCTGGCTGCTGCCTGGCGCCTTGCGAGCCGGATCCGGTCTGCGAACGTCATCTGGAGCGGCAAGGCCTCGGACCTTCTGCCCTCATCCCGGCGCGACCTGGAAGCCGTTGCCCGCTGGTGCGGATATGAACCGGGACAGGCAGCGGCGCTGGAGGAGGACTACCTTCGGGTCAGCCGCCGGGCCCGGGCGGTCTTCGAGCGGGTCTTCTACGGCCAGTAGCCCATGGCCAATAACAGCGGCATGAACCAGAGCATCTGGCTGATTTCACTCCAGGACCTCGACGACGATGCCCGCGCCATCCACCTCGAGGCGGTGGCGGGACTCGAAACAGGGCCCGGGCAGGACAGGTTTGTTGGCGATCCGCTCCGCATGGCCCTCGCCGGGCTGGCTGAGGAATCACGCCGGCCCTACGTGATCGAGTCCGCCGGCCGGGCCGTGGGTGTACTCACCTTGCAGGCCGGGGCGGCGCGCCTGGCAGGCTGGCCGGACGACCAGTCCGCGTGGCTCCTGAGGGGCTTCCTGATCGACAGGCGTGAACAGGGGAGGGGGCTGGGTCGGCTAGCGGCGGCCGCCGCTGTGTCCGCCGCGGAAAAACTTACGGTCAGGGACCATACGGGTGAGGCCGGCGTCGTTCTTTCCGTCAATGAAGCGAATGCGGCGGGCCTGTCCGCCTACCGCAGTGCCGGGTTCGTGGACCGGGGCCGGTACACCGGCGGGCAATCAGGTCCCCAGCGGATCATGTTCCGCAGTTTTAGACCACAATGACGTAACGGGCGGCGGGCCGCATTGCGCTGAGAAAGCGATTGCCCGATTATGTGGAATGGCGGTGTTCTTCAACCTTGTTGGGGGGAGGGCTGAAACTGGTCTTCGTCCCGGGGGGCATTCGTCAGGGGGTCCGGCTCCCGGTCTCAGCACGTCTGGAGCCGGGCTCCCACCTTCGGGCCGCACGCAAAAGGCGGCCACCGGATAACCGGTGGCCGCCTTTGGTGTCCCAAGAGACTGTGATGCTAGACGCCGTAGTAGAGCTCGAACTCGTAGGGGTTCGGGCGCAGGGACAGCGGGCGGATCTCGTTCTCGTACTTGTACTCGATCCAGGTGTCGATCAGGTCCTGGGTGAACACGCCGCCGGCCTGCAGGAACTCGTTGTCCTCGCGCAGGGCCTCCAGCGCTTCCTCGAGCGTGCCCGGAGCCTTCGGGATGTCCTTGGCCTCTTCGGCGGGGAGCTCGTAGAGGTCCTTGTCGATCGGGGCCGGGGGTTCAATGCGGTTGCGGATGCCGTCGATGCCGGCCATCAGTTGGGCAGCGAACGCCAGGTACGGGTTGGAGGAGGGGTCCGGAGCGCGGAACTCGATCCGCTTGGCCTTGGGGTTGGAGCCCGTGATGGGGATACGGATACCGGCGGAGCGGTTGCCCTGCGAGTAGACCATGTTGACCGGAGCTTCGAAGCCCTTGACCAGGCGGCGGTAGGAGTTCACCGTCGGGTTGGTGAAGGCCAGGACAGCGTCAGCGTGCTTCAGCAGGCCGCCGATGTACCAGCGGGCGGTGTCGGACAGGCCGGCGTAGCCCTTCTCGTCGTAAAACAGCGGCTCGCCGTTGCTCCACAGGGACTGGTGGCAGTGCATGCCGGAGCCGTTGTCACCGAAGACAGGCTTGGGCATGAAGGTCACGGACTTGCCCCACGCGTCTGCGGTGTTCTTGATGACGTACTTGAACTTCTGCAGGTCATCGGCAGCGTGGGTCAACGTGGTGAACTTGTAGTTGATTTCAGCCTGGCCGGCGGATCCAACTTCGTGGTGGCTGCGCTCGACCTCGAGGCCGGCCTCATCCAGGGCGACACACATGGCGTCGCGCAGGTCAGCCTGCTTGTCGGTGGGGGAAACCGGGAAGTAGCCGCCCTTGACGGGGGTCTTGTAGCCGAGGTTTCCGCCTTCTTCCTCGCGGCCCGTGTTCCAGTGGGCTTCTTCGGAGTCGATCTTGTAGAAGCTGCCCTGCGGGGAGGACTGGTACTGCACGTTGTCGAACACGAAGAACTCAGCTTCGGGAGCGAAGAACGCGGTGTCGGCGATGCCCGTGGAGGCCAGGTAGGCTTCAGCCTTCTCGGCAACGCCGCGGGGGTCGCGGTGGTAGGGATCGCCCGTACGCGGGTTGACGATGGAGAAGTTCAGCGCCAGCGTCTTCTCCATGCGGAAGGTGTCCAGGAACGCGGTGGTGACGTCCGGGATCAGCTGCATGTCAGACTCGGCAATGCCCTGGAAGCCGCGGATGGAAGACCCGTCGAAGAGTTGGCCGTTGACGAAGAAGTCTGCGTCAACGCTCTTGGCCGGCACGTTGAAGTGCTGCTGGACGCCCGGGAGGTCGGTGAAGCGGATATCGACGAATTTAATATCTTCGTCCTTGATGAACTTGAGGACTTCGTCCGCAGTCTTGAACATCTATGCTCCTAACGCATATGTAAATATCTGGCTGGCAAGCCAGCTGATCCAGCGCAATCCGACGGGCAGGGAAACGCAGTTTCCCTGCTGTGAGTACCTGCTGTGTAAACCCTGCCCCGTACTGCGTGGCGGCGGATTGCTTGAAACTGGTAACAGCCTATGGACGCGGCATTTCCCGTCCGTGTCCGCATTGTTTCGGGCAGGTTACATAATGCCCTGATATGGCAACGCTATCTTCCGTCCACTCTGTGGTCTAACCCCATCCACAGTGTGGTCGGCGGGAAGTCGCTAAGCTTGGACCGTGGTAGATCGTAAAGACATCGGCTCGTGGCTCTCCGGCCCCGACACTTCGGGCATCTCGAAATATCCGGGGGAGCGGCTGGGACTGCCGGAATCGGGGCCGGGCTCCATTGCGCGCGCCGGCCGCAGGATCGCCGCCATCATGATCGACTGGGGCATCGCGCTCCTGATCAGCAACTTTGCTTTCGGGGGCGATCCGTGGGCAACCCTGGCGATCTTCGCCGTCGAGCAGACCCTCCTGATCGGAACCCTTGGCTACAGCATCGGACACCGGGCCATGGGCATCCACGTGGTGAAGGCCGGCGGCGGCCCGGCGGGCCCGCTGGCCGCGCTGGTGAGGTCCCTGCTGCTCTGCCTTGTCATCCCTGCGGTCATCTTCGACCCCGACCACAGGGGCCTCCACGACAAGGCTATGGACACGCTGCTGGTGCGCCGCTAGACGGAGCTGCGTTCCCGGACTTCCCCGGCGCCACGCGATGCCGGCGTGCCGTCCAGGTAGTTACGCTTGTCCGCCCAGCGCTCGAAAAGGACAGTGGCGAACGGGAAGACGGCGGAGACGCCTGCGAACAGCGCCACGACGAACGGCCAGCGCTGCAGCCTCCAGAGTGCCAGGGCGGCAACGCCATAGCCCACGAACAGTGCGCCGTGGATGGGGCCTGCAACCTGGACGCCTAATTCAGTGGTGCCGGCGATCCATTTGAAGTACATGCCGATGAGGAGCGCTGCCCAGCTGAAGGCTTCGGCGACTGCCAGGATCCGGAATGCGCGGATCACCGCTGTTTTCTTGAAGGTCACAATAATGTCCTCTCCTGCCGCGAGGGCCGCAAAGAAACGCCCCGGCTGCCGGCCGGAGCCGGAACCGGGGCAGGTTCAGAATTTAGCGTCCGCGGTTGGGACGCGCCTTGTAGGGGTCGATGCCCTTGGGGATCGGGAGGCGGTTGCCCAGTGAGGCGATGCGCTTGGACACAGCGTTCACCTCAAGCTTGGTCAGTTCCTTCTTGAGCTTGCCCATCTTCTTGGCCACCTCGCTGATGGGCACCTGGCCCTCGCCCCGGCCGCTTTCGATGACGTGCACGGTGACGTTGGGAAGGATGCGCGCAAGGCGTTTGCGTTCCGCGTCCAGCAGCGGCTTCACGCGGTGCGTGGGGCCTTCACTGACCAGGACGACGCCGGGACGGCCGATGGCGCGGAACACAGCGTCCTGCGTCCGCGGGTTGACGGCAACAGGCTGTTCCTCGGTGATCCAGCCGCGGCGAAGCGTTCCCAGTGCGGCCCCGGAAGCGCCGGGCTGGTTCTCGATCTGCGCGAAGGCGGCGCGTTCTGCCCGGCGGGAGAGGATGAACGTGGCACCGAGCAGGCCCAGGGGGATGCCGATGATCAGGCCGGTGATCCAGTTATCCAGCCAGAAGCCCACCAGGAAGCTGACAGCCACGACGCCAAGGAAAACCAGCAGCATGAGCCACGGGACCATGGGGTCGTGACGGCGGGTCATGGTGAAGACTTCGCGGATCTGCTTGAGCCGGCTGGGCTTCTTGGCCTTCGCTTCTTTCGGCTTGCGGGAGAAGAGGCCACGCTTGACTGCGCTGGAGCCAGACGGAGTGGAGTTGCTGGAATCAGGGGATTTCGCCATAGTGCCTTAATTCTACGTGACCAAAGCCGAAGGACCGGCACCGGATTATTCAGGTGCCGGCCCTTCGGGGACGGTGTGTTTTGTTCTGAACTGCAGATCAGTGGTGTGCTGCGATGAGCGAGCTGGCTTCCTGGCGGGTGCTGCCGGAGGATTCGATGTGGGCGAGTTCGGCGGGGATTTCCCAGCCTTTCTTCCGCATCGCGGTGGCCCAGAGCCGGCCGGCGCGGTAGGAGGAACGGACCAGCGGCCCGGACATGACACCCAGGAAGCCGATCTCGGTGGCCTCGTCCTGGAGGTCCACGAATTCCTGGGGCTTGACCCAGCGGTCCACCGGCAGGTGCCGCTCGGACGGGCGCAGGTACTGGGTGATGGTGATCAGGTCGCAGCCGGCCTCGTGCAGGTCCCGCAGGGCCTCGGAGATCTCCTCGCGGGTCTCGCCCATGCCCAGGATCAGGTTGGACTTGGTCACCATGCCCAGGTTCCGGCCCTGCGTGATCACATCCAGGGACCGCTCGTACCGGAACGCGGGCCGGATCCGCTTGAAGATCCGCGGCACGGTCTCGACGTTGTGCGCGAACACCTCGGGCTTCGATTCGCAGATCGCGGCGATGTGCTCGGGTTTGCCGGAGAAGTCCGGGATCAATAGTTCCACGCCGGTGCCCGGGTTCAGCTCGTGGATCTTCCGGACCGTTTCGGCGTACAGCCACACACCCTCGTCGGCGAGGTCGTCGCGGGCCACACCGGTGACGGTGGCGTAGCGCAGCTGCATCGCTTGGACTGATCGGGCCACCTTGGTGGGCTCGAACCTGTCCACCGGGGAGGGCTTGCCGGTATCGATCTGGCAGAAGTCACAGCGCCGGGTACATTCGGACCCGCCGATCAGGAACGTGGCTTCCTTGTCCTCCCAGCACTCGAAGATGTTGGGGCAGCCGGCCTCCTCGCACACCGTGTGCAGGCCCTCTTTTTTGACCAGGTTCTTGAGCTGGACGAACTCCGGGCCCATCTGGACCTTCGCCTTGATCCACTCCGGCTTACGCTCCACGGGAACAGCAGAATTACGCTGTTCAACGCGCAAAAGCTTCCGGCCTTCAGGTGCCAATGTCACAGTAGAGCTCCTTCGGGGGTAGCGACCAGGGCGTCTTCATTCTTGCGCAGTTCTTCGGTAATGCGGTCCACCAGGTCGGCCGGGGCAACGTCATGGCCGGTTTCCTGGGTGATGGTAGTCACGCCGGCGTCCGTAATGCCGCAGGCGATGATCTGGGAATAGGGTGCGAGGTCGTTGTTGCAGTTGATGGCGAACCCGTGCATGGTCACGCCCTCATGCACCCGGATGCCGATGGCCGCGATCTTCCGGTCAGGGCCTTTGCTGTCCGCAGTGATCCACACTCCGGCCCTGCCTTTGATCCGGACTGCGGAGATCCCGTAGTCGGCCAGCACCGTGATGATGACGGCTTCCAGGCGCTCAACGTAGTCGCGGATCCCTGCCCGGTTCTTCAGCTTGATGATGGGGTATCCCACCAGCTGGCCGGGGCCGTGCCACGTCAGTTTTCCGCCACGGTCCACGGGGACAACCGGGGTACCGTCGAACGGCTTTTCATGGTCCTCGGTCCGTTTGCCTGCCGTGTAGACGGCTGCATGTTCCAGGAGGAGGACAGTGCTGGGGGCCACCCCCGCGACCACTTTGTCGTGGAGTTCGCTCTGGATCTGCCAACCCTGGGTGTAGTCGACAAAATCGGGAGCAAGACCCAGCTGTGAAAACTCAAGAGTCATGGCATCCAGCTTAGACGCCGTGGCGTCCCTCGCCCGGTTTAGTGCTTAAGCTCACCCCCTCCCAGGGGCACGCCACATGCGGGCAGGGGGATGCAGCCTGCCAGCGGCCGGCCTGTGGATAACTTCTGCACGGGAAAAAGGATTCGACTAGACATGTCCTATGGAGATTTCGGAGGCGCCGGAGGTACCCGGCTTTGTCCTGGGACGGCTCCTGGGCCGCGGAGGAAGCGCGACGGTCTGGTTGGCCAGGGAAAACCGGACCGGTCGGGACTTCGCGGTGAAGTGCTTCCACCCGGTCCAGGACGGTCCAGCAGGCAGTGGCCCGGCAACGGAGGACGCCGTCAGGCGCGAGATCCGCATTCTGTCCGTCCTGGACCACGAGCATCTGATCAAGGCACACGACGCCGTCCGGCTTCCGGGAATGCCGGCCGGCGGGACCGCTCTGGTGATGGACTACGCGCCCGGCGGCTCACTGGCCGCCCTCGTGGCCAGCCGCGGGAAGCTCAGTGTTGGCGAAACGGTGACGGTGCTGACACCCATCGCCCATGCCCTTGGGTATTTGCACAGCAAGGGGTTTACCCATTCGGACGTCTCGCCGGGAAATATCCTGTTCACTGGCCAGGGAAAGCCCCTGCTGTCCGACGTTGGCATAGCTCGCATGCTGGGTGACCCCGGTTCTGCTGCCCCGTCAGGAACACCCGGCTTCGTGGACCCGTCCCCCGTGGACGCGGTGCGTGGCCTGCAGCCCGAAAGGGATGTCTATTCGGCGGCGGCGCTCGGCTGGTTCTGCCTGACCGGCCAGGCTCCACCCAGGACCTCTGCCAGGCCGCCGCTGCCCCTTCTGGTCCCGGACGTTCCGCGGGAGCTGGCGGCTGCCCTGGAAGCAGGCCTGAAGGAGGACCGGAGGGGCCGGCCCACCGCTGCCGCGCTGGCTACGGCCATCTACCGCAGCGCGTCGCCCCGGCCGCTGGACCTCGCCGCCTCTGTCCATCCCACCGTGATTCCGGAGCTGTTGACCCGCCGCCAGGTTGCGGCAACGACCCGGCCACGGGCGGCTGCGGAGAAGTGCAGGGCTGCAGGGAGGTGGATCGTCACGGCCAAGTGGCCCGGTGCGCCTTCCCCCGGGCTGCGGCTGCCATTTCCGCAGCCCGTCAAGGAGCGCCGTCCGTCAGGCGGGGGGAAGCATGCCGGCACAGCACAAGCCGGGGCAGCACAAACCGTCACCGCGCTATCCGGCGCAGCACTATCAAGCACGGTTCAACCCGGCGCAGCACTATCAATTACGGTTCAACGCGGCACAGTTCAACCAAGCACGGCTAAACCCCTCACACCCCGATCCGGTAGGGCCCGAGCCGTCAGAGAACGGCGCCGCCCGCCCTCGCAGCTGCGCGTACGGCGGTTGCGGGGCGTCCTTGCCTCGGCCGCCTTGGTGGGGGCAGCCGCGGCGTGGTGGGTTGCAGGAGCAGCGGGACTGCCGGCGCCGGCTTTTCCGCCGGCGTCCGGCATCACGCCCGAGTCAGCCACCACGCCCGAGCCAGTCACCGAGCAGGAATACGTCATCACGCAGGAACCCGGCCGGGAACGGGGGATCGGCACTGCAGCAGCTGGAACCACGGCGACTCAAGCAGCGCAGGCCGATCAAACGACGCAGGCCGTCAGCGGAAGTGGAGCTGGATCCGGAAGCGCCGGCGGTGACAGCCGCACGGAAGTTGCCAGGCAGCAGGCGAGGGCGTCGGACCCCAGCCAGGCCGTCCAAGGCCTCGCTGCCCTCCGGGACCTGGCCTTCAGCACCGGAGACCTCGGGCTGCTGGACGAGGTAAACGCAGAAGGTTCGCCGGCAGCAGCCGCCGATGCGCGGACAGCCGGACGGCTTCGCAGCTCAGGGCACGTCCTCGCCGGGTTTTCCAGCAGCCTTGAAGACCTCCACACGGAGGACGGTGTTACCGCCGCGCGCGCCGTGGTGCGGGTGCGTTCTTCTTCTTCCGCCTATGAGGAGAGGGATGCAGGGGGCATCGTCGTTGGGGCGGGCCCGGCCGGCACCAGCCGCCAGCTCCGGCTGGTGCTCGTGGCAGTGGACGGTACTTGGAGGATCAGCGAGATCCTTCCTGGCGGCTGAGCCTCGCGTGCAGGCCTGCCCTGGCACGGTTCGCTGTGCCGCCCCCCGCGCGCAGAGGCCAACCGCTGAAAGGAACGCCGCGGAGCCCCAGCCCTTCTTTCGGCCCCGTTAATCCTTGCCGGCAACCCACTGGGCGGCCTGGGCAGCCGTGGGATGCTGCCACGCGAAGCCGGCCTCCAGGAGCACCGCAGGTTCCATGCGCTGGCTGGACAGCAGGAGTTCCTCAGCCAGGTCGCGCATCAACAGCCGCAGCACAGTGCCGGGAACCCGCAAAGCGGCGGGCCGGTGCAGGGCACGGGCAATTTCCCCCACCAGGGTGTCCACGTCAGCCTGCTCGGGGGCGCACAGGTTCACCGGCCCGCTCACCCGGGACTCCACCAGGAAAAGGAATGCCGCCGAGACATCCGGCAGTGTGACCCACGGCCAGTACTGACGGCCGTTCCCCAGCGGCCCGCCCACGCCCAGCCGGATCAGGGGAAGCAGCTTGCCAAGGGCTCCGCCCGACCGGCTGAGGACAACGCCCGTCCGCGTGGTCACCACCCGCACCCCTTCCGGGGCCGAGCGGGCCGCTTCCTCCCACTCGACGCAGATCCTGGACAAGGTCCCTGCGCCCGGTGGCGCCGATTCCCGAAGAACCGTGTTGCCGGCGTCGCCATAGTAGTTCGAGCCGGACTGGCTGATGAAGGCGGGGGGCGGGGAATCCAACTGGCGCATCGCGTGCGTAAGTGTGCGCGTTGAACCAATCCGCGAACTGAACAGCTCCTCCACCCGTTTGCGGGTCCAGGGCCGGTCCCCGATGCCGGCGCCGGACAGGTTGATCACGGCGTCCGCCCCGGCCAGCGCCTGCGGATCCAGTTCCCCGGCCGCGGGATCCCACCTGACCTCCGACGGGGAGGCCGGATTCCCCCGGACCAGGGACACGACGTGGTGGCCCGCCTTCGTGAAGGTTTCTGACATGGAGGTGCCGATGAGCCCGGAGGCGCCGGCCATGACGATACGCATGGTCCATCTCACCACGCGGCAGCACCGGCGGCACCTCCCGACAGGCCGCAGGACGGTTGACTATGATCAAACGATGACCTTTTCGAGCTACTTCCGTTTCCCGCATCTGCACGGCGATCTGGTCACCTTTGTGGCCGAGGACGACGTGTGGATTGCGCCCCTTGGAGGCGGCCGCGCCTGGCGCGTCTCGGCCCTCCAGCTGCCCGCCCGCAACCCCCGCTTCACGCCTGACGGGAAGAGGCTGGTGTGGTCCGTGGTCCAGGGAACGGCGCCGGAAGTAGTGTCGGCAGAGGTCGACGGCGGCGGGTACCGGCAGCTGACCTTCTTCGGCCACAGCACAACGCGGGTTAAGGGTTTCACCGCCAACGGTTCAGTGGTGGTCACCAGCGCGTTCCGCCAGGCCGAAAGCAGGCACACCCACGCCTACAGCGTCCCGCTGGAGGGCGGGTGGGCCGAGGAACTCCCGTTCGGCCCGGTTGAGTCCGTGGCCTTTGGCCCGGAGGTGGGCGACGAACGGCCTGTGGTGGTGAGCAGCGTGCTGTCCCGTGAACCCGCCTGGTGGAAGCGGTACCGCGGCGGCACTGCCGGGAAGCTGTGGATCGACGCCGACGGCAACGGGGAGTTTGAACGCCTTGTACCGGAGCTTGACGGCAACCTCGCTGATCCCATGTGGGTGGACGGACGCATTGCCTTCCTTTCGGACCACGAGGGCTACGGCAACCTGTATTCGGTCCTTCCCGGCGGGAAGGACCTGCGCCGGCACACGGACCACGAAGACTTCTACGTCCGGCACGCCGCCACCGACGGCAAACGTGTCATTTTCGAATCGGCCGGCGAGCTGTGGGTACTGCACGACCTCGGCTCCGACGCCGTTCGGGTGGACATCACCCTTGGCTCCGCCTCCCAGTCCAGGCGTCCTGCACTGCTCAAGACCGCCAAGCACCTTGGTGCGGCGGTGCCGGACAGCACAGGCTCCGCCAGTGCAATCGAATCCCACGGAACCATCCATTGGCTCCGCCACAAAGACGGGCCGTCCCGGATCATCGAGGCGACGCCGGGCGTCCGTGCCCGCCTGCCGCGGCCCCTTGGCGACGGCCGGATTGCCTACCTTGCCGACCACGGCAATGTGGAGGCGTTGTACATCAAGGACATCGCCGCTCCTGTGCCGCATGCCGGGATTGTCGGTGCGGACGCGGGGCAGGATGCCGTGGCAGCCCGCAGCACGGCGGACGTCCCCGCGCCCGTGGCCGCAGGACGGGAAGAGGCAGTGATCCTGCCGCAACCGGTTCCGGCAGCCGGTGCTGCCGCGCTGGCCGGAAACACCGCGCAGGCCAGGAATGCGGTTCCTGCCCACGCCTCGGATGAGCAGGCTGATGTTGCGCCCGAGGCGGGTACCTCAGCTGCGGAGGCGCAGGCGCTTCCGGTTGAGACCCGCATCGAGTTTCCCCGCCCCTCGCGGGCCAGTGCCCTGGAGGCCAGTCCTGACGGAAACCGGCTCGCCCTCGGCACGTCCTTCGGCGAGGTTTACGTGGCGGATACCCGCACCGGGGAACTGACGTTGGTCTCCAGCATCGGCGAGGGCACAGTTGCCGACCTATCGTGGTCGCCGGACTCGCAGTGGCTCGTTTGGTCAGAGCCGGTCACGTCCTTCGGTTCCCGCAGCAGGCTGCGTCTGGCCAACGTGGCTACGCCGGGATCCGCCCCGGTGGATGTCACGGACGGCCGCTTCGGAGACAAGTCCCCGGTCTTTACCCCGGACGGGAAATTCCTGGCGTTCCTGTCGAACCGCAGCTTCGACCCTGTGTACGACGGGCACTCCTTCGACCTCTCCTTCCCCACGCCCATCAAGCCGTACCTCGTGGCACTCTCTGGTGACACGCCGTCGCCCTTTGGCCCCGCGGTGGACTCCGATGCGGGGGAAGCGGCAGCGGCAGGGGGAGACGGGTCGGGGCCCGACGCCGAACCGGCAGTACCGGAGGTCCGGGTGGAGGCCGAGGGCCTGGCGCACCGGGTCATCACCGTTCCCGTGCCGCAGGGGAACTACACCTCCCTCAAAGCCACTGAGGGAGCGCTGCTCTGGCTCGACTGGGCCCTCGCGGGGGTCACCGGCGACGGCAAGGCCAGCCAGGACGACAAGGACGCCCGCCCCAGCCTGGTCCGGTTCGACCTTGCACGGCGCAAGCAGGCCACCTTGGTGGACGCACTGGACAGCTACCGGCTGTCGGGAGACCGCAGCAAGGTGGTGCTGGTCTCCGACAAGCAGGTCACGGTGGTCCCCGCCGACGCCAAGGCAGATGAGGAATCCGGGAAGCTGGTCAAGGTGGACCTGGGCCGGATCCGGGTCATGATGGACCCGCTCAGCGTGTGGGGCCAGGCGTTCGACGAGGCCTGGCGGCTGCAGCGAGACTTCTTCTGGACCGAGGACATGGCCGGCCAGGACTGGGAATCCATCCACCGCCGCTACCGTCCCCTCGTGGAGCGCCTGGGCTCGCATGATGACTTGGTGGACCTCCTGTGGGAGCTGCACGGCGAACTGGGAACCTCGCACGCCTACGTGCGGCCGGCCCTTGTCACCGAGAACGGCAGCCACGGCCAGGGCCGGCTGGGTGCGGACCTGGCCTACACCTCCGGCGGATGGGAAATCATCCGCATCCTTGCCGGCGAGTCTTCCGACCCGCTGGCCACCTCGCCCCTGACACGGCCCGGCGTCGGCGGTAAGGCGGGGGACATCCTGCTCGCCATCGACGGCGTACCGCTGTCTGGAAGCGTCACGCCCGCCATGCAGCTGGTCGGTGCTGCAGGCCGCGCCGTGGAGCTGACCCTCCTGAATGGTGCCGCGCACGGAGCCGCGGCAGGCACCCAGCGCCGCGTCGCCGTCGTGCCCGTCAAGGATGAGGAGCGGCTGCGTTACCAGGAATGGGTGGCCTCCAACAGGCGCACCGTCCGCGAAGCGTCAGCGGGCAAATTCGGTTACCTGCACATCCCGGACATGATGGCGAACGGCTGGGCGCAGCTGCATCGCGACCTTGACACGGAGACCGCCCTGGACGGACTGATCGTCGATGTACGGCGCAACCGCGGCGGACACACCTCGCAGCTGGTGGCAGAGCTCATCGGACGCAAGGTCACGGGGTGGAGCATGCCGCGCGGGGAGAAGCCGCGGACGTACCCCCACCACGCGCCGCGCGGACCGGTGATCATCCTGGCCGATGAGTTTGCCGGCTCCGACGGGGACATCATCACGCAGGTGTCCAAGCTCAGGGGGATCGGCCCGGTCATCGGGACGCGCACCTGGGGCGGTGTGGTGGGCATTGACAACCGCTACGCCCTCGCTGACGGCACCGGCGTGACGCAGCCGCGGTACGCCACCTGGTTCGGCGGCGGGGTGGGCTGGAGCGTAGAGAACTACGGCGTTGACCCGGACATCGAGGTTACGTTCCCGCCCCATGCCTACGCCGCGGGCCGGGACCCCCAGCTGGAGTACGGCATTGGTGCGCTGAAGGAGATGATCCAGGAACTGCCCACGGACCGTCCGCCGGCTCGCGAAGGGTACCGCCGGCTGCGTCCCGCTCCGCTGCCCGCACGCCGCCACAGCAAGTAGTCCCGGCAGCAAGAGCAGCAGCGCAAAAAGCCCTGCCTGGCCGGAATGGCCAGGCAGGGCTTTTTACTGTTGCCGGATCAGGACTCTAGGGTCGCATCCAGGGTGATGTCGATGCTGGCCAGGGCGCCGGAGACGGGGCAGCCCACCTTGGCCTCGCCCGCGATCTTCTGGAATTCCTCCTCGGAAATGCCGGGGACCCTTGCGGACATGGTGAGGTGGCTGCCGGTGATCCCAGTGCCGGGGACGAACGTCACGTCAGCCTTGGTGCGGACTTCCTCCGGCTTGTGGCCCGCCTTATCGAGCTCGTTGCTGAAGGCCATGGAGAAGCAAGCGGCGTGCGCGGCGGCGATGAGTTCCTCCGGGCTGGTCTTGCCGTTGGCCGCTTCGGTGCGGGCCTTCCAGGTGACGTCGAACGTGCCCAGGCCTGAGGTGGCCAGGCTGGTGGTACCGGAACCTTCCGTCAGGTTGCCGTTCCATACTGCGTTTGCTGAACGTGTTGCTGCCATGTTCACTCCTCAGGTCGATGTGTACCGGGGCAGGCTGCTGCCTGGACCCCGCCGTCTCCCATCCTAGGGACAACGCCCGCGGCATGCACTGGCTGTCCGCTGTCAGAGGATTATGACCAGGGCATTAAACAACCACGGCGACGCCCCCGCAGGAGGGAGCGTCGCCGTGGTTGTTTATTGCGCGGAGCGGCTACTGCCAGAGCGTCGCGATGGCGATGTTCAGCAGCGCGAGTCCGCCTACGCCGTGCGCCAGGCCTGCGCTGATGTCCTCGCCCTTCTTGTACTTGCGGCGGCCAATGAAGGCGAGCACGCCAACAGCAAGGGCCACCGCGAACTTGATGCCGAGCTTGAAGTAGTTGGCGTCCATGTCCAGGGCCGGGATAAGCCCCATCAGGGCGACGCCGGTCAGCAGCTGGAGCATGGCGCCGTCGAACTGGCGGGGATGGACGGTGGGCTTCTTCATCTGGCCGATCCAGATGCCCACGATCATGGCTGCGCCGACGATGTGCAGGAAGACCACAATGTTATAGACGATGTTCATGGGACCAGTGTAGCCATTTCTACCAGCCGTAGTAGCTGGCCTAGGGGGTGCCTCCGTCCGCCGTGCTCCGCGGGCCGGCGCCGGCAGCAGCCGGATGGGTTAAATGACGACGGCGGTGCAGGCCGTCCGGCAGGTTTCCCGCCGTTGCCTGCACCGCCGTCGTGCGCGTTGTGGCTGTTACAGCCCCAGGTCCGCTTCGAAGGCGCCTTCTTCAAGGCGTGCCTTCAGGGTCTGGAGGAAACGGCCGGCGTCCGCGCCGTCCACCAGGCGGTGGTCGTACGTGAGGGACAGGTACATCATGGAGCGGATGGCGATCGAGTCGTCACCGTTCTCATCTGCAACCACCACGGCGCGCTTGACGATGGCGCCGGTGCCGAGGATGCCCACCTGCGGCTGGTTGATGATCGGGGTGTCGAACAGGGCCCCGACCGAGCCGATGTTGGTGATGCTGAACGTGCCGCCGGACAGCTCGTCCGGGCCGATCTTGCCATCGCGGGTGCGGCCGGCGACGTCGGCGATCTTGCCCGCCAGTCCGGCCAGGTTCAGGCTGCCGGCGTCGGAAATGACCGGAACCAGCAGGCCCTTGTCGGTGTCCACGGCGATCGCCAGGTGCTCGGCGTTGTGGTACGTGATCTCCTGCTTGTCCTCGTCGTACGCAGCGTTGAGCTTGGGGTGCTGCTTCAGGGCCTCGGCAACAGCCTTGGCGATGAAGGGCAGGAAGGTCAGCTTGACGCCGTTCTGTGCCTGGAAGGAGTTCTTGGCGCGGGCGCGGAGCTTGGCGACCTTGGTCATGTCCACTTCGTGGACCTGGGTCAGCTGCGTGGAGACCTCGAGGGATTCACGCATGCGGCGGGCGATGACCTGCCGGATGCGCGGGGCCTTCTGGGTGGTGCCGCGCAGCGAGGAAGCAGCCTGGCCGGCGGACGCGGAGGCCGCCGGGGCGGAGGCTGACGGAGCGGCAGCGGGAGCTGCCTTTGCCTCGGCGGCGGCGATGACGTCCTGCTTGCGGATGCGGCCGCCGACGCCGGTGCCGGAGAGGGAGGTGATGTCCACGCCGTGCTGGTTTGCCAGCTTACGGACCAGGGGAGTCACATAGCCGGACTCGGATCCGCCTGCAGCTTCGGCGGAAGCCGGCGCTGCTGCGGGAGCCTGGGGAGCGGGCGCAGCCTTGGGGGCTTCCTGCTTGGGTGCTTCCTGGGCGGGAGCGGCCTGCGGTGCGGGTGCCTCAGCCTTCGGCGCTTCGGCTTTGGGCTCTTCCTTGGCCGGCGCCTCGGTGGAAGGGGCTTCGGCCGGGGCGGCTGCAGCGCCTGAGCCGATGACGGCAAGGACGGATCCCACCTCTGCGGTCTCGTCCTCGTTGACGCGGATTTCCTGGAGGGTACCGGCCACGGGGGAGGGAATTTCGGTGTCGACCTTGTCGGTGGAAACCTCCAGAAGGGGCTCGTCCACCTCCACGGCGTCGCCTACGGCCTTGAGCCAGCGGGTGACGGTGCCTTCGGTAACGCTCTCGCCGAGGGCCGGCAGGGTGACCTCGTGACTTTCGCCGCCGGCAGCCGGTGCCTCTGGTGCGGACGCTTCAGGCGCGGGTGCTTCTGCGGGGGCGGGCGCTTCGGTGGAGGGAGCTTCCGCGGGAGCCGGTGCCTCTTCCGCGGGGGCCTCTTCGGCGGGTGCGCCTCCGCCGGAACCGTCTCCAATCCGGACCAGGGGAGCGCCAACTTCGGCGGTCTCGTCCTCGGCAACGAGGATTTCCTCAATCACGCCAGCTACAGGAGAGGGGATTTCAGTGTCTACTTTGTCGGTGGAGACTTCGAGCAGCGGCTCGTCCACCTCTACCCGGTCACCTACCTGCTTGAGCCAGCGGGTGACGGTTCCTTCGGTGACGCTCTCACCGAGGGCGGGCAAGTTAACGGATTCAGACATGTCGTCCCCGTTCTCCTTATTGATCTTTAGTGCGGATGAATGCTGCCTGTTGGCCAGCCTAGTGCACCCGGCATTCCGTGCCGGGCGCACCAGGCCCTTGGGTGTTGGGGGAGACTAGCCGTGAAGGGGCTTGCCCGCGAGTGCCAGGTGGGCTTCGCCCAGGGACTCGTTCTGGGTGGGGTGGGCGTGCAGCAGCTGGGCCACATCCTCCGGGTACGCTTCCCAGTTCACGATCAGCTGGGCTTCGCCCACCTGCTCGCCCATGCGGGCGCCGATCATGTGGACGCCCACCACGGGGCCGTCCTTCTGCCGGACCAGCTTGACCAGGCCGGAGGTGCCCAGGATGGAGCTCTTGCCGTTGCCCGCGAGGTTGTATTCCTGCGTCTGCACCTGGTCCTCGCCGAACTTCTCCTTGGCGGCCTTTTCGGTGTAGCCCACGGTGGCGATCTCCGGCTCGGAGTAGGTGACCTTGGGGATGTTGATGTCCTCGACCACCACAGGCTTCAGGCCGGCGATTTCCTCGGCCACGAAGATGCCCTGCTGGTAGCCGCGGTGCGCCAGCTGGACGCCGGGGACGATGTCGCCCACGGCGTAGATGTTGCCGACGCCCGTGTGGAGGCGCTCGTTGGTGATGACGAAGCCGCGGTCAATGGTGATGCCCGCTTCCTCGTAGCCCAGGTTGGCGGTGACGGGACCGCGGCCCACGGCGACCAGCAACAGGTCAGCCTCGAACGTCTTGCCGTCCACCAGGGTGACCTTGACGCCGTCGTCATTCTGCTCGACGCCCTGGAAGAACACGCCGGTGGAGAACTTGATGCCGCGCTTCTTGAAGGCACGCTCGAAGTTCTTGACGATGGTGGCGTCCTCGTTGGGGACCAGCGAAGGCAGGCCCTCTACGATGGTGACGTCCACGCCGAAGGACTTCCACACCGAGGCGAACTCGACGCCGATGACGCCGCCGCCCAGGATGATGGCGCTCTTGGGGATGAAGTCCATGGTCAGGGCCTGGTCGGAGGTGATGACCTTGCCGCCGAGCTCCAGGCCGGGAAGGGTGCGCGAGTAGGAACCGGTGGCCAGGACGATGTTCTTGCCCTTGTAGGCGGTGCCGTTCACCACGACGGTGTCGTTGCCCTGGAGCTTGCCTTCACCCTCGATGACGGTGATGCCCTTGGACTTGATGAGTCCCTGCAGGCCCTTGTACTTGCCGGCGATGATGCCGTCCTTGTACGCGTTGACGGCGTTGATGTCGATGCTGTCAAGGGTGACGTTCACGCCGTACTTGGCGGAGTCGCGGGCGTGGTCGGCCAGTTCCGCTGAGTGCAGGAGGGCCTTGGTGGGGATGCAGCCGTTGTGGAGGCAGGTGCCGCCCAGCTTTGCCTTCTCCACGAGGCCGACGGTGAGGCCAAGCTGTACTGCCCGGAGCGCGGCGGCGTATCCGCCGCTGCCGCCACCGAGTACCAGGATGTCGAATTCTTGCGCAGTTGCCTGATCGGCCACTAAAACGCTCCCTCGCGTGAACGATGACGCGGTCCTGCGCATCATCTGGTCTTGGAACTTGCACTGCCGTGATTATGCCAGCAGGCCGATTCTCTTGCATTTGTGACTACCGTGGTTCACCTTAGCGAACCACTTATCCATGCTCCACCCTGGCACCACGTTTGTGGAGCGCTTGTGTCGAGTGTCACGCGGCTTTGTGGCACAGGGATCACCGGTCCCGCAAAGCCGCGTGACAGCATGCCGGAGGCGCGGCCAAAGGGGTCAGGCTGCAGCCAGGATGTCCTCCACGTACGCCACGAGGGTACGGACCGTGCAGCCCGTTCCCTGCTTGTGCGTGTAGCCATAGGGGCTCCCGTTGTTAAAGGAGGGCCCGGCGATGTCGATGTGGGCCCAGGGGATCTGTTCCCCGTCCTTGCCCTTACCCACGAACTCGCGGAGGAAAACGGCGGCGGTCATCATGCCGCCGTGGCGTTCGCCGATGTTGGCGAGGTCGGCGACCTGCGAATCGAGGCTGGGGCGCAGTTCTTCTGGGAGCGGCATGGGCCAGACGAGTTCGCCGGCCCGGTCTGCTGCTGCCTTGAGGGGACCCGTCACGCTGTCCGATCCCATGACGCCGGCGGTCCGGTTGCCCAGGGCGATCAGCTGCGCGCCGGTGAGGGTGGCTACGTCGATGATGGCATCCGGGTACTCGCGGCTGGCGGCGACGATGCCGTCAGCCATCACCAGGCGGCCTTCGGCATCGGTGTTCAGGACCTCAACGGTCTTGCCGCCGAACATCGTGAGGACGTCAGCCGGGCGGGAAGCGGCACCGGAGGGCATGTTCTCGGCGATGCAGAGCCACGCGGTGGCCTTGACCGGCAGGCCAAGTCCCGCGAGGGCCAGGACAGTATTAAGGACGACGGCGGCCCCTGCCATGTCGCTCTTCATGTCGCCCATGCCGAGGGCGGGCTTGATGGAAATGCCGCCGGTGTCGAACGTGATGCCCTTGCCCACAAGCGCGATCTTCGAGGTTGCCTTGGCCGGGGAGTACTCCACCTTCACCAGGCGGGGCTGGCGTGCGGACCCCTTGCCCACACCCATGATGCCGCCGAAGCCTTCCTTCTCAAGGCGCTTCTCGTCCCAGACGGTCACTTTGACGGGGAGCCCCTTGGCCAGGTCCTTCGCCGCCTCGGCGAAGGTCTCCGGGTAAAGGTGGCTGGGCGGCTGGTTGACCAGGGACCGGGTGGCGTTGACCGCCCTGCCAATCAGCGCAGCCCGCTTGAGGACTGCGTCCAGTTCCTTCTGGCCGTCCAGTTCAGTGAAGATCACGGCGTTGCGGACGGGGTCCTTCAGGCCGTCCGTGGAGGACCGGAACTCGCTGAAGGAGTACGCACCCAGCGCTGCACCCTCGGCCACGGCCTCGACATCGGCGATGGACGCCGTCGGAAATGCCAGGGCAACGGTGGCAAGGCCGGCGAGCTGGCGGACGGCGGAACCTGCTGCCCGCCGCAGGGCTTCCCCTGCCAGGGGCTGCGAGGCTGACACCTTGCCCACGCCCGCCAGGACCAGCACGCCCGCGCCGGTTTCAGGCAGGCCCGGCAGGCGCACCAGCTGGTCGGCGGCGCCCGTGATACCGAGGGCCTTGAGGGAATCAGCCAGCGCCTCGGCGGACCGGGCGGTCAGCGGGTTGTCCAGGAGGACGGGCCCGTCCGCACCCTGCCCCACACCTATGACGACGGCGTCACTGGGGCTTTTCTTCAGGTCCCGCGAGAGGGTACTAAGGTTGATTTCAGTATTCTTGACCACGCGGATCAGTCCTCGATTCTCGAAAGATGTTCGGGCAGGGGTGCATGTTCGGCGCTCTGCCATGGTTGCCCGGGTACGGCCGTTCGGAACGCAGTCCGGGTGTCTGCGGGCCCGCCTGGCAGGCCAGTTCCGATCGTAGCCCGTCCGTGTCTGAGCTGGTGAATTTCGTGAGAGGTGCGCCACAGCCGGCGCCGGAATGCCCGGCTGTCCCGGGGCGTTGTACAGAATGTCCACCCGCACCCATGAAAGGAACATGCCGTGCTTGAACGGATCTCCGGCTCCCTGCTGGACCCCGATGCGCTCTATGCGAGCAACATCGAGCTGTTCCACAGCCCTGAACTCCGCGGGCTGAACCTGGTGATGGGCTTTACCGGATTTGCCGACGCCGGCCACGTGGTGAAGCAGATCAACGCCGAACTGCTGGATTCCCTCGATGCGGAGCCGGTGGCCGTCTTTGATGCGGACCAGCTCATTGACTACCGCTCGCGCCGGCCGCACCTCACGTTCGTGGAGGACCACCTCCAGGATTACCAGGAGCCCCGGCTGGCCCTTTACCGGCTGGTGGACGGGCTCGGCAAGCCCTTCCTGCTGCTGGCAGGGTTCGAACCGGACCTGCAGTGGGAGAGGTTCGCGCGCGCCGTGGTGGGCATCGTGGAGAAACTGGACGTGAACCTGGTGACCTGGATCCATTCCATCCCCATGCCCGTTCCCCACACCCGGCCGGTGGGCGTGACGGTACACGGCAACCGGCCCGAGCTGATCGAGGGCATCTCAGTCTGGAAACCGACAGTTGAAGTCCCCGCCGCGGTGGGCCACATCCTGGAACTCCGGCTGGTGGAGGCAGGACGCAACGTGGCCGGCTACGTCATCCACGTTCCGCACTACCTGGCGGAGGCGGAATACCCCACCGCCGCCGTCGCAGGCCTTGAATACCTGGGTGCCGCCACTTCCCTGATGCTGCCCTCGGACAGGCTCCGTGAAGCAGGCCGCGAGGTAAGCCGGCAGATTGCGGAGCAGATCGACGCCTCCGAGGATGTCCAGCAGGTGGTGTCGCGGCTGGAGGCCCGCTACGACGAAAAGGCCGAGGGCACGGTGCGCCGGTCGCTCCTGGCCGACGAGAACGATGAGCTGCCCAACGCCGACGACCTCGGCGCTGCAGTGGAGGCGTACCTGGCCAGGGAGAACCCGGGCCAGTAAGAGACTGGACCGATAAAAGCCTGCGGCGTCCGCCCGGCATAATGAAGTGGTGACTGCACCCCGCGCCTGGATCATCTGGACCATCGGAATCTTCGGGTACCTAGTGGCCGTGGCGCAGCGGACGTCCTTCGGCGTGGTGGGGCTGGAAGCCACCGAGCGCTTCCAGGCCAGCGCGTCAGCCATCTCCTTCTTCACCGTCCTTCAGCTCCTTGTCTACGCAGGTCTCCAGATTCCCGTGGGGCTGCTGGTGGACAGGTTCGGCTCCCGTGCAATGATCGCCGGCGGCGCAGTACTTATGGGCCTGGGCCAGCTCCAGCTCGCCTTCGCCGACAGCATCCCCGGGGGAGTGGCCGGCCGGGTCCTGGTGGGCGCCGGGGACGCCATGACGTTCATCTCCGTGATCCGCCTGATCCCGCTCTGGTTCGCTCCCGCCCGGGTACCCCTGGTAACCCAGCTGACCGGCATGTCCGGCCAGCTCGGCCAGCTGTTCAGCGTCATACCCTTTGCGTTCGTCCTGCATCTCGCCGGCTGGACCCCGGCGTTCCTCATGCTGGCCGGGATGTCAGCCCTCGCTGTCGTCCTTACTCTGGTGCTGCTGCAGGACGTCCCGCCGGGAACCGCGCGCCCGCACGCCCAGCAGGGGCTGCGGGCCACCGGATCGTCGCTTGCCCGCGCCTGGCGCCAGCCGGGGACGCGCCTCGGGCTCTGGAGCCACTTCACCATCCAGTTCAGCGGCACCGTGTTCGCCATGACCTGGGGCTACCCGTTCCTGCTCTCCGGGCAGGGCCTGGACGCCGGAACGGTTGCGGCCCTGATGGCCCTCTACGTCGCCGCAGCGATGGCGGTGGGGCCCTTCATCGGCCGGTTCGTTTCCCGCCACCCGCTGCGGCGTTCCACCATGGTCCTGCTCATCGCCGGCGCAACCGCCGCCGCGTGGGCTGCCGTCCTGCTGACCCCCGGCCGCGCACCTCTGTGGATGCTGGCCGGCCTTGTGGTGGTGCTGGCCGTCGGCGGCCCGGGATCCATGATCGGCTTCGACTTCGCGCGCACCTTCAACCCTGCGCACCGGATCGGTACGGCCACGGGAATCGTCAACGTGGGCGGGTTCATCGCCGCCCTTGTTGCCATCTTCCTGATCGGCTTGGTGCTGGACATCCTGTTTGCCAGCGGCTTCTCCCAGGGCGTCCTCTACGGCCTGGATCCCTTCCGCATCGCCCTGAGCGTCCAATTCCTGCTGCTGGGGTTCGGGGCGGCAGCCATGCTGGTCTGCCGGCGCAAAGTGCGGCGGCAGATGGCCGCCCAGGGCGTGGTTGTTCCGCCGCTGCGCAGCGCGCTGGCCCGCCAGCGGCGCGAAAACCTTGCCCGGCGGCGCGGGTCCGCACTCCCCGACGAATGACACTGGTCCTCCACAGGCCGGTGCAGGCGCCGGTTTCCACATAACAGCGGCCCGCACTGTCAAGCGGGCCTTGGTCCGCGAATGCTGGAGCCATGACACCTCCAGAACGGCTCACAGTCCGCGGCCCGGAAGACATCCTGGGTTTCATTCCCCACTCGCTGGGATACTGGCCGGCGCAGAGCCTCGTGGCCATGACCCTGCAGGGCAAGAGTCTTGGCGCCACCCTGCGGCTGGACCTGCCGGGACGCGAAGTCCTGGCCTCACCGGCACAATTCCTGCTGGCCGTCCGGCGCTACCTGGAGGCGGACAAGGAGGCTGACGGCACATTGCTGGCGTTCTTCACCAGCAATGGCAACGCGTCCTCGCCGTCCCGGTATGACGGTCTGCTGGCCGGCCTGGACTCCATGCTGGAAAGGGCTGGGATGCCGGTCCGGGAAGCCTGGTACGTCGGCGAGGATTTCTGGCGGGAGGCGTGGTGCATGGATGCTTCATGCTGTCCGGTGCCGGGCCGCCCCGTCCAGCAAATCCGTGACAGCATGCTCAACACCGAGATGGTGTACCGCGGAAGCAGCGTTGGCCCGCAGCCGGAGGAGCAGCTGCCGTCCGTGCTTCCGGTTTCAAGCCTCCACCTCGCTGCCGTCCGCGAGGCTGAAGCCGCGTGGTCCGCGCAACTGGACCTTCGCCGGGCAAGCAGGCCGCAGTTCGATGCGGTCCTCGGGCTCTGGTGGGCATTGCTGAGCCGCCCCCAGGGGGAAGCCTGGGTGCCTGAAGCGGACCGCGACGGATTCCTGCGGGCGTCGTTGCTGGTCCCCGCTTACCGGGATGCCCTGCTGATGATGGCGGCAGCAGGCGTCCGGGCTGCCGAAGCCGGCGCCGGACAGGGCGGGCTCTTCCGGGGCGGGTGCCCCCTGGACCCTGTAGCGCCCCAGGAGCACTTGCCGGGCGCCGGAGCATCCGCGGACGGGCTGCAAGGCGGAGCAGTGCAGGAAGAACTGTGGGGGCAGGAAGAACTGTGCGGGCAGGGAATGCCCGGTGCGGGCCTACCCGCCTATGGCGACGTCCTGATGGGCGTTGCCCCGGCCGCCCCGGACTGGGACCGGCTCAACGCCCTGGACCTGGCCCTGGAGCAGCTTGCCGCAGCGGGCGGACGGGCGGCGGCCGCAGCGTTCACGGGCAGGGGCTGGATTGCCTGGTGCCGGGGACGCGGCTCCTATTCGGCGGCTTATCTCCGGCAGGCCCTTGAAGCGGAACCCGGATACCGCCTCGCGGAACTGTTGCTGGAACTTGTCCGGCGCGGAACACTGTGCGGCTGGGCGGCGCGCCGGGAAGCCGCCTGGCAGAAGTTCGGCCCGGATGCGGCGTGACGGCCGCCGGAAGAATACCGGCGGCGGCGGATGGGACAGGACCGGCGGGTCCGCCGCGGGCGGGCGAATGACGGGGAGGCCCGATTCGGGGAAAACATGAGACAATGGAGGCCGAGACCCGGTTGGGTCCGTGTATTGAGCGCACATTGGTGAACCCTCCGGGGAACATAACAGCGGCTCCGGCAGTTGTCTTAACAGACTCTGCAGGCCGTGGTGGCGCTTGGTTTTCACCACGGACTTGACAGGGTCATAGTGGTGTTGCCCGTATGGTGATTCCACAGACCACCGCTAGAAAGGTTTTCTGTGACCCCGTCTTCCACGAAGAAGGACCCCGCCGCCCAGGACGAACTGTCCGCCGAGGAGAAGCAGGCGGCGACCAACGCCAAGCGTGCGGCTACGCGGGCAGCCAACAAGGCGTCGGCCGGTGCGGCAGCAGCGGACGGCAAGCCCGAGCCCAAGAAGCGCGGCCCCAAGCCCGGCGCGAAGGCAGCAGCTGCGAAGTCCGTTGCCGGTGACACTGACGACGCAGAAGAAGTCGAGGAAGACCTCGACGACATCGTCCTCGAAGGACCTGAAGTCATTGAGGAGGACGCCGAGGCCGATCCCGCCAAGGCGGTCGCCGGCTCAGGCAAGGGCTTTGTCTACTCGGACGCTGACGACGACGACGCCCCCGTCCAGCAGGTCATGTCCGCCGGAGCCACGGCCGACCCCGTCAAGGACTACCTGAAGCAAATCGGTAAGGTGGCACTGCTCAACGCCGAGCAGGAAGTGGACCTTGCCCTCCGGATCGAAGCTGGGCTGTTCGCCGAAGAGAAGATCAACGCGGACGACGGTTCCATGGATCCGAAGTACAAGCGCGAGCTTGAATTCATCATCCATGACGGCAAGCGGGCCAAGAACCACCTCCTCGAAGCCAACCTCCGCCTGGTGGTCTCGCTGGCCAAGCGCTACACCGGACGCGGCATGCTGTTCCTGGACCTGATCCAGGAAGGCAACCTGGGCCTCATCCGTGCGGTGGAGAAGTTCGACTACACCAAGGGCTTCAAGTTCTCCACCTACGCCACCTGGTGGATCCGGCAGGCGATCACCCGCGCCATGGCCGACCAGGCCCGGACTATCCGTATCCCGGTCCACATGGTCGAGGTCATCAATAAGCTGGCCCGCGTCCAGCGGCAGATGCTCCAGGACCTGGGCCGCGAACCCACGCCCGAAGAGCTGGCGCTCGAGCTGGACATGACGCCCGAGAAGGTTGTCGAGGTCCAGAAGTACGGCCGTGAGCCCATCTCGCTGCACACGCCGCTTGGCGAGGACGGCGACTCCGAATTCGGGGACCTCATCGAGGATTCCGAGGCCGTCGTGCCTGCGGACGCCGTGAGCTTCACGCTCCTGCAGGAACAGCTGCACTCGGTCCTGGACACCCTGTCCGAACGCGAAGCGGGGGTTGTGGCCATGCGCTTCGGCCTGACCGACGGACAGCCGAAGACTTTAGACGAAATCGGCAAGGTCTACGGAGTAACGCGTGAGCGCATCCGCCAGATCGAATCGAAGACGATGTCCAAGCTCCGCCACCCCTCGCGGTCGCAGGTTCTCCGGGACTACCTCGACTAAGAACCAGAACATCTGGAAAAGCGGCCTGCCGGCTGCCTGCCCTTCGCGGGTGCGGCAGCGGGCAGGCCGCTTTTACGTTCCCGGGAGATGTACGGAGCAGGAACAGGTGCCCCTGGCTGGGTCCAGGCGGCCGTCCTCCAGGGAGTGGGCTTAAACGAATTGGGACCCCACCTTCCGGTGGGGTCCCAACAGCTTGGGGGAAGCTAGTCGATTTCTACGGCTGCCTTCTCGTGAAGCTTGCCCGTCTCATCGTGCCAGTCGGAGCTCAAGGGCTTCAGAGTCGCCTCGACTGCACGGGCGTGGTGGCCGCAGAAGAGCAGCTCACCGCCGGAGGACTCCAATACAACCCGGACATAGGCCTGAGCTCCGCAACGATCGCACCGGTCCAGTGCATTGAGTGTGCGGTCTGCCACTGCTGTTGTCATGTCGGCCTCCTTAGTAGATCAGTACGTCTATATAACCAGCATTCGTAACAAAACCATCGCAAGGATGGGGCAAGTTCGCTGTGCGCGTATCCGCAATGTTGGCTCAAGAACGTCCAAGCAGCGTTAGGGGGCGCCGACGTGGCGCGGTCCACACCCTCCTCAAGGTGTGGCAGCCGGACCGCAGGCGCCGCGCCGACTACCCTAGAGGAAGCGACCCCAGCCCGCTGTCTTACGTCCCTGAAGGAGCTCACCACCAGTGGCACCAAGTTCTGATTACACTGCCCGGCACCTGTCTGTACTGGAGGGCCTGGAGGCCGTCCGCAAGCGCCCGGGCATGTACATCGGTTCCACCGACTCCCGGGGCCTCATGCACTGCCTCTGGGAAATCATCGACAACTCTGTTGACGAGGCGCTGGCCGGATTCGGCCACGACATCAAGATCATCCTGCACTCGGACAACTCCGTGGAGATCCACGACGACGGCCGCGGCATTCCCATCGACAAGGAACCCAAGACGGGCCTGACGGGCGTCGAGGTGGTCTTCACCAAGCTGCACGCCGGCGGCAAGTTCGGCGGCGGCTCCTACACGGCCTCAGGCGGTTTGCACGGCGTGGGCGCGTCCGTGGTCAATGCCTTGTCCTCCCGCCTGGACGTCGAAGTGGACCGGGGCGGGAAAACCTACAAGATGTCCTTCCGCCGCGGCGAACCCGGGCGCTTCAAGGACACCGGCTCCAAAACGGATCCCGCCGCACCCTTCACCCCGTTCGTTGACGACTCGGTCCTCGACGTCGTGGGCAAGGCCAAGCGCGGCGTCACGGGTACCCGGATCCGCTACTGGGCCGACCGGCAGATTTTCACCCCGGATGCGAAGTTCTCCTACGAGGAACTGGCCGCCCGCGCCCGGCAGACCTCCTTCCTGGTTCCCGGCCTCAAGCTGACGGTGCGGGACGAGCGGAGGGTCCCGGGAACTCCCGGCGAGGCGGGAGCCCACGAAGAGGTGTTCCACCACGACGGCGGCATCTCGGAATTCGTCGAGTTCCTCGCCGCCGATCCGGCAGTCACCGATGTGTGGCGGCTGCACGGCTCCGGAAAGTTCAAGGAGACGGTTCCCGTCCTGGACGAGCGCGGGCACAGCCAGCTTGCCGAGGTGGAGCGGGACTGTGAGGTGGACGTCGCGCTGCGCTGGGGGATCGGTTATGACAGCACGGTCCGCAGTTTCGTCAACATCATCTCCACGCCCAAGGGCGGAACCCACCAGTCCGGATTTGAGCAGGCCCTGGTCAAGACCTTCCGCAAAGCGGTGGAAACCAATGCCCGCAAGCTCAAGGCCGGCAACGACAAGATCGAAAAGGACGACATTTTCGCCGGCCTGACCGCTGTCCTGACGGTACGGCTGGCCGAGCCGCAGTTCGAAGGCCAGACCAAGGAAATCCTGGGCACATCGGCCGTCCGCGCCATCGTGGCCAAGGTGGTGGAGCGCGAGATCAGCGCCAAGATCAGCTCCGCGAACCGCAACGACAAGGCCCAGTCCGCCCTGCTGCTTGAAAAAATCGTCAGCGAGATGAAGTCCCGCATCTCGGCCCGCGTGCACAAGGAAACCCAACGGCGCAAGAACGCCCTGGAAACCTCCTCCATGCCCACCAAGCTGGCCGACTGCCGCACGGACGACGTCGGACGTTCCGAACTGTTCATCGTGGAAGGCGACTCGGCGCTCGGAACCGCCAAGCTGGCCAGGTCCTCCGACTTCCAGGCACTGCTGCCCATCCGCGGGAAGATCCTCAATGTTCAGAAGGCGTCCGTGGGGGACATGCTCTCCAACGCCGAGTGCGCCGCCCTGATCCAGGTGGTGGGGGCGGGATCGGGCCGCAGCTTCGACCTCGCGGCCGCCCGCTACGGCAAGGTCATCCTAATGACTGATGCCGACGTCGACGGCGCGCACATCCGCACCCTGCTGCTCACCCTCTTCTTCCGCTACATGCGGCCCATGATCGAGGAGGGCCGCGTCTTCGCCGCAGTCCCGCCGCTGCACCGGGTGGAGGTCATCAACGCGGGCCAGAAGGCCAACGAAATGATCTACACCTACTCCGAGGCGGAACTCCACGTCCTGCTGGGCCGGCTGGCGAAGGAGGGCAAGCGGTACAAAGAGCCCATCCAGCGCTACAAGGGCCTGGGCGAGATGGACGCGGAGCAGCTTGCAGAGACCACCATGGATCCCCGCCACCGGACGCTGCGGAAGGTGGGCATCGAGAACGCCAAGCAGGCGGAGGAGATCTTCGACCTCCTGATGGGCTCGGACGTTTCCCCGCGCAAGGACTTCATCATTGCGGGCGCCTCAAGCCTGGACCGGGAGCGCATCGACGCCTGACGGCCGCAGGCGCCAGGACAGGTGTCGGCGCGGGCGCCGGCATGGGCGTCGGCGCCGCAGGGGGAGGACGACGGCGGTACTCAGCCCAGCAGGCCGGGCACCACGAGCAGGGCGGTGGGCAGCGCCAGAAGGAGCACGGATCCCGCCATAACCATGCTGCGGACCGGCGCCGGCAGTTCGGGCCGGGGCGAGAGCAGCCTGCTGACCCGTGAGGCGGTGGTCCGGGCGGAGTCCGCGCCGGACGTGCCGGCGGCGGCGTCAAGTCCGGAGAGCGCCAGGCTGGAAACCTCCTGCCGGAGCTCGGCGCCGCCGGTGTTCCCGGCCGAGCCGCTGGCCACAATGGCGATGGCCTTGATCAGCGTGGCCTTGCTTTCAGTCTTAAGCGCGACGTCGTCGGCCAGCATCTCGATCAGCGAGTTCACGGATTCCTGGGCGAGGCGGGTGGTTGGCAGCCAGGGCAATGCCTGCCGCCAGGCGGCGAAGGCCCACAGCAGCAGGTGGTGGCGCTGGCTCAGGTGGGCGTTCTCATGAATCAGGACCGCACGGAGTTCTGCCGGCTCAAGGGCCGCCATCAGGCCATCCGAAAGGACAGTCACGGAACGGGCGCCGCCGGGAAGGCAATACGCCACGGGGGAGTTGTGGCTGATGACCAGAGTTCCCGTGCCCTCAGCGGACGGCGAGGCCAGCAGGGACAGCAGTTCGCGGTGCCGCCGCCGCTGGCGCTCAATCTTGTAATAGGTCAGCAGGAGCGTGAACACCAGGTGGGCGGTGAGCAGCGCCGCCGCGGACAGGGCGAAAATATGCCAGAAACCCAGAGCCGTGGTGGGGGCGTTGTACAGCACCATGCCCGCCAGCGCCCGCAGGCCTGCGATCAGGTTGTCCCCGATCGGCTCCAGGCCGTACACCAGCATCGCGCCGATCATGGACAGCCCGCCGGCCAGCGCTATCGCCTGCCACAAAATCATGGCAGTGAACGGTGAGCGGGCGGGCCACTGCGCCCGTGAGAGGAGGACAGGCACCGGCCACGCCAGGACTATCGCAAGGACCGCCAGCAGGTACGAGGCCCAGAACATGGTCCGCTAGAGGTGGCCAAGCAGTTTGCGCAGAGTCTCGGCTTCGCCCTCGGACACGGACCCGATAAAGCGGGCCAACACTGCCTCGCGGTCCGGAGCCGAGCCCAGTACCTCGTGCATCAGCTCGGCGGTGTGGTCCTCGCGGCTCGAAACAGCCTGGTAGCGGTGCGGACGGGTGCCGCGTTCGCGCTCCACCAGGCCCTTCTTCTCCAGCCGGGACAACACGGTGAGCACGGTGGTCACGGCAAGTTCCTTGCCCTCGTGGCCGGCCGCGCCGCCCTGCCCTGCGGAGGTCTGCGCGAGCCTGTCCCGCAGGGTGTTGGCTGTGGCTGCTTCCTGGCCCGCCCAGAGCAGATCCATCACTGCCCGTTCCAGTTCACCAAGACTAGCCATTGCACTTTTCCTTTGTTCCCCGCGCCACCGCCGCCCGTGCGGCGGTGACTGCATGCATTGTTTGAACTACAACCTCCAATTTACCCGGTTTTCCCGCGACTTTCTACGTTGGGTAGAACACGTGGCGCGATGCCGCCCTTGCCTGGCGTGGCGGGGGAGTGGAAGCTGGTTTTTACACCGCTGCCGACGTTGTTCTACACTCGGTAGAAGTTGGAGTTCTACAAAACGTAGAAGATCCGCATCCGCCGACACGAGGGACCGCCTTGGACGCTATGGACGCGCTGGAAATCGCACGCTGGCAATTCGGTATCACCACCGTTTACCACTTCATGATGGTCCCACTGACCATTGGCCTTGGCCTGGTTGTCGCGGTCATCCAGACCGCCTGGCACCGCACGGGCAACCCCGAATACCTGCGGATGACCAAGTTCTGGGGAAAGCTGTTCCTCATCAACTTCATCATGGGCGTGGCCACGGGCATCGTCCAGGAGTTCCAGTTCGGCATGGCCTGGAGCGAATACAGCCGGTTCGTGGGCGACGTCTTCGGTGCGCCCCTTGCCCTGGAAGCGCTGCTGGCGTTCTTCGTCGAATCCACCTTCCTGGGCCTGTGGATCTTCGGCTGGAAGCAGCTCAAGCCCGGCATCCACCTGGCGTGCCTGTGGATCGCAGTAATCGGGTCAGTCTTCTCGGCCTACTTCATCATCGTCGCCAATAGCTGGATGCAGCACCCGGTGGGCGTGGAGATGATCGACGGCCGGCCGGTCATGACCGATGCGTGGGCCGTCTTCACCAACAACACCGCACTTGTCGCAGTTCCGCACACCCTCTTCGGCGCCCTCGCAGTGGCCGGCGGCTTCCTGCTGGGCATCGCCTGGTACCACCTTTGGCGGAGGCGGCGCGACGGCGTCGACACGGTGGGTGCCGACGGCAAGGTGATCCCGGGGGAAGCGGAGGATATTCCCGGCCGCGACCGCGACGACCACAAAGTCTGGCTCCGGTCCCTGCGCATCGGCGCAGTGGTGGCCATGATTTCCTTCGCCGGCACCGCCCTCACCGGGGACCTCCAGGGCAAACTGATGTTCGAACAGCAGCCCATGAAGATGGCCGCAGCGGAAGCCGCCTGCCATGACGGCACCGGCTTCTCCGTCCTGAGCATCGGCAACCTCGGTTCACAGGACTGCGATGACATCGTTGCCCTGATCGAAGTACCGGGCATCCTCTCCTACCTGGCGAAGGGCGACTTCACCACCGAAGTCCAGGGCGTCAACAGCCTCCTGCCCCAGTACAAGGAGGCCTACGGGACCCACCTGCCGGACAACCCCATCTACGGCGAACGCGCCGACCAGGAAATTGATTACCTTCCCGTCATGGAGGTCACCTACTGGGGCTTCCGAATGATGATCGGCTTCGGCGGACTCGCCGCCCTGGCAGCCCTCGTGGCGCTGTGGATCACCCGGAAGGGGACCGTTCCCGAATCCCGGTGGCTCATGCGGCTCGCCGTGTTCGGCATCCTGGCGCCGTTCGGGGCCAACGCGGCCGGCTGGATCTTCACCGAGATGGGCCGCCAGCCGTTCGTGGTGGCCCCCAACCCCGATCCCAGCGGCATCGACCAGGTGTTCATGTTCACCGCCGCCGCCGTTTCACCGGGGGTCACTGCGGGAGAGCTGCTGGCCTCGCTGGTCACCCTGACGGCGGTCTACGCAGTCCTGCTGGTGGTTGAGGTCAAGCTGCTGGTGAAGTACATCCGCGGTGGAGTGGTCTCCGCCATGCCGGAGCTGGTCCATGCGCCGGCCGACGAAAACGAGGACGCCACCCCCGGATCCGGTGGCCCCGGCGGCGGCAAACCCGGCGACGACGTCCTGGCCTTCGCCTACTAAGCCGCGCACGAAAAAGCAGAGGAAACAAAGAAATGGAACTGCTGCCAACCGTCTGGTTCATTGCCATTGCGGTGCTGTGGACCGGGTACCTCTTCCTGGAGGGCTTCGACCTCGGCGTCGGAATGCTCATGAAGCTTTTCGCCCGCAACAACACCGAGCGCCGTGTCCTGCTCAACACCATCGGTCCCGTCTGGGACGGGAACGAGGTCTGGCTCCTGACGGCCGGCGGCGCCACGTTCGCCGCATTCCCGCTCTGGTACGCCTCCCTGTTTTCGGCCCTTTACCTGCCGCTGCTGGTGGTGCTTGTTGCCCTGATTTTCCGGGCGGTTGCCTTCGAGTACCGGGGCAAGGTGGACACCGACCAGTGGCGTGCCCGCTGGGACTGGGCCATTGCGCTGGGATCCTTCTTCGCGGCCTTCGGCGTGGGTGCAGCGCTGGCGCTTACCACCACAGGCCTGCCTTTGAACGCCAATGGCGACCGCGAGGGAGGCCCGCTCGCGTGGTTCAGCGGATACGCCGTGCTCGGCGGCCTCGCCGTCGTGGGCTTTTCGCTGCTCCATGCCCTGGCTTTCCTGGCACTGAAGACCGACGGCGACGTGCGGCACCGGGCACGGGCCTGGTTCGTGCGCCTGCTTCCCTCCCTGCTCCTGCCCATCGCGGCCTGGGCGCTCAGCATCCAGTTCCTGGACGGCAAGCCCTGGACCTGGGCCCTTGTCCTGCTGGCTGTTGCCGCCGCTGCCGCAGCCTGGGTGTGGGGCCGCAGGGGAGCGGAGGGCAAGGCCTTTTCCGCCCTTGGAGCGTTCCTGGCCCTGGGATCGGCGTCGATTTTTGCCGCGGTGTTCCCGGTGGTTCTGCCGTCCACCCTCAACGAGGCCTTTGACCTCACCGTTTCCAACGCCTCCTCCTCGGACTACACCCTGGGGCTCATGAGCGTGGTGGCGGCCTTCGGGCTTCCCCTTGTCATCGCCTACCAGGCCTGGACCTACTGGGTGTTCCGCCGCCGCGTCAGTGCAGCGCACATCCCGGAGGCCCACAGCTTCCTGCCGGCCATCGCCGCCAGGGCTTTCACAACGAAGGGCTGACATGCGGCCAAGTTTCCCTCCCGGCCCGGCCACCCGCTCCGCCATCTACCTGCTGGGACTGCTGGCAGCGCTGAAAGCCCTGTCACTGGTCCTCATGGGCCAGGCCGTCGCCTCGGTGCTGGCCGGACTGGTGGCGGGGGACCCGGACTGGGCAGGCCAGGTTGCCCTGGGGCTGGCCGGAGCGGTCCTGCGGTCCCTGACGGTCTGGGGCCAGGCCGTTGCTGCCCGGCGGGCCGCCCTTGGCATCAAGGAGGAACTGCGGGCCGGGCTGCTAGAACGGGCGCTGCGCAACGGTGCCAGGGGAACCGGCCCTGCCGACGGCGGGCTCGCCGTCCTGGCAACCCGTGGACTGGACGCACTGGACAACTACTACACCCAGTTCCTCCCCGCACTGGTGAACTGCGCGGCCATCCCGCTGCTGCTGGGAGCACGTATCCTCTTCGCGGACTGGGTCAGCGCGGTGGTGATTGTCCTGACGGTACCGCTGGTGCCGCTCTTTATGGTGCTCATCGGCCGGTACACCGAAGACAACGTCCGTGAAGCGCAGGCTGCCCTGGGCAGGCTGTCCGCCCACATGCTGGAGCTGGCAAAAGGCCTGCCGGTCCTGGTGGGGCTCGGACGGGCCACGGCCCAGCGGAAGGCCCTCGAGGAGATTTCCGAGGAATACCGCACCCGCACCATGGGAACCCTGCGCACCGCTTTCCTCTCAGCGCTGGCACTGGAACTGATCGCCACGATCTCCGTCGCCGTTGTGGCGGTATTCATCGGCGTGCGGCTGGTGCACGGGGACATGCCGCTTGAGTCAGGCCTGCTGGCACTTATCCTCGCCCCGGACTGCTATCTCCCGCTGCGTGAACTGGGCACCGCCCACCACGCCAGCGACGACGGGCGGGTGGCCCTCGCGGAAACCACCGCAGTCACCGAAGCCCCCGAACCCCGGCCGCTGGCCGCTGCGAGGGCGGGACGGCCCGGCGCCCCGGTTACCGTCACAAACCTGGCCGTTGACTACAGCGAACGGTCCGGCCCCGCCGTCGGCCCCCTTACCTTCACCGCGCCGCAAGGCAGGATCACTGCCTTGGACGGAGCCAGCGGCGCAGGAAAAAGCACGGTCCTGGGCGTGCTCGCGGGAACCATTGGGGACGGAGCCGGCACCACCGTCACCGGCACCATCCAGGGCCTTGACCGCGATGCGCTGGCCTGGGTGCCGCAGCATCCGGTGATGCTCGCGGAAACCGTCCTGGGCGAGGTGCTGCTGTACCTTACCGGGGATATCGAGGGCTCCCGCGGCCACGCCGGGATGGAAGCCGCAGCCCGCGCATGCCTGGCCCGCGCCGCCGCCGGCCACCTGGCCCACCAGCACCCCGCGGAGCTGAGCCCCGGCGAACTGCGGAGGGTGGCACTCGCCAGGGGGCTTGCCCGTATTGAGGCCGGGGCCACGGTCCTGCTGCTCGATGAACCCACAGCCCACCTGGACGATGCCTCGGCCATGGTGGTTGAGGACGCGATCCGCCACCTTCGCGGACGCGTCACCGTCATCCTGGTGGCGCACAACGGGCGCACCCGCAACCTGGCCGACCACCTGGTGCCCGTGGCTGCCCACGCGGAGGCTGTCCACCCCGAGCCTGTCCGGACAGGGCCTGTCCGGGCAGGGGAACCAGGCTTGCGGGCCATGGTGCACGCTGCCGCCGCAGGGATTGCGCCCGGCGCTGAAGCGTCCCCTGGCGGCGCGGCTGCGGGCCCGAAGCAGGCCGGGCACGGCTTCGGAACTGCCCCGGCCCCCGGAACTGCCCCGGCCCCCGGAACTGCTCCGGCCCCCGGAACGGCTCCGGCCTCCGGTACTGCCCCGGCCTCCGGCACCATTGCCGGTGCCCCCGGCGCGTCCGGAGACCGGCAGCCGGCAGCCAGGCTCCTCGCAGCGCTCCTGGCGCCGGTCCGCGGCAAGTTCACGGCCGCTGCCGCCGTGGGCACCCTGGCGGCCGTCTTCGCCGTCGCGCTGTCCGGACTGTCCGGCTGGCTGATCATCCGTGCCAGCGAGCAGCCGCCCATCCTGTACCTGCTGACGGCCATTGTCGGCGTGCGGTTCTTCGGGATCGGGCGGGCCGTGCTGCGCTACTGCGAGCGGCTCCTGCTCCACGACGCAGTGTTTGCCGCCCTCACCCGCCTTCGGGGACGCCTCTGGGAATCCTTGAGCCGCAGGGCCCTTGCGCTCCGCCGCCTGCTCCAGGGCGGCAACGTCCTGGGGACGGTCATTGACGACGTCGATACAGTCCGCGACCTCCTGCCCCGCGTTGTGCTGCCTCCGGTCACCGCGCTCGCGGTGTCCGCGCTGGCCCTGGCCACCACCTGGCTGCTGGTGCCGGATGCATTCCCGGCCGTGCTCGCCGCCGCGGCAGTGAGCCTGTTCCTGGCTCCTGCGGTGGCGCTGCGGGCCGACCGGAAATCCGCCAGTGCCGAGCAGGTCCTCAGGTCCGGGGTCCTGCACCGGATTTCGGCAGCCCTGGATGCCCGCGCGGAACTGCATGCCAACGGTGTTGCGGCTCCGGTGCTGGCCGGACTGCGCTCCCAGGACCGCAGCGCCACCCGGGCGTCCCAGCGGTCAGCCTGGGCCGACGGCCTGGGGCACGCAGTCACCACAGCCTCCTGCTGCGCGGCGGCGTTCGCAGCCGCCTGGCTGGCTGCTCCCGCCGTGCTCGAAGGCCGGATTGCCCCGGCGACGGCTGCGGTGGTGGTGCTGCTGCTCCTCGCGCTGGTGGAACCCTACGCAGCCATGACGACGGCGGTGCGCCAGTTCCCGGCGCTTCGGACAGTCATGCGCCGCGTGGCGGCCTCCGGCGCCCTGGACGCCGCCGCGGAAGGCGCCCCGGATGACGGCCTGCACAAGGTGCCGGCCCGGCGCAACGGTGCTCCCGGCGTCGAACTTGTTGACCTGGCCGTGGCCTGGCCCGGCGGTGCCCCGGTGTTTTCAGGGCTCAGCGCCGTTGCGGAACCCGGCCGGTGGCTGGCTGTCACCGGGCCATCGGGTTCCGGAAAGTCCACCCTGCTCTCGGTGCTGCTGGGCTTCCTGCCTGCCGCGGAGGGTAGCGCCCGTGTGACCGGCCGGGCCGCATGGTGTCCGCAGGAAGCCCACCTTTTCGACTCGACCATCCGCGGCAACCTGCTGCTGGGCAGGCCCCCCGCGAACGGCCCGGCGGGGGACGGCGAACTGCTGGACGCGCTGGCTTCTGTGGGACTGGCAGGCCTGGTGGAGCGCCTGCCGGCCGGCCTGGACACCAGGATCGGGCCGGGCGGAGCGTTCCTGAGCGGGGGAGAGCGCCAGCGCCTGGCGGTGGCGCGCACGTTGATGACAGGCGCGGAGGTGATCCTGCTGGATGAGCCGACAGCGCACCTGGATGCTGAATCGGCAGAGGCCATGCTGGCCGACCTGCGCGCGGGGCTCGCCGGCCGGACGGTGGTGCTGGTGACCCACAACCCGGCTGACATCCTCCCGGAGGATGCGCGGCTGGTGCTGGCCGGTTCCGGGAACGCCGCGGGCACCGGACGGGCCGAAGCACCGGCGTATGCCGTGGTGGCTGAAGGTGGTCAGCCGTCCACGTCGTGAAGGTGGTGGACAACGTCGTGCAGGAAGTACTGGGCCAGCGTCAGGACGGTGAACTCCGAACCGTTGCTGCGCAGCCCCTTCCGCCCCCACTCTGATTCGCGGACCCCGGCGAAGGATTCAGCCGCCTGCTTTCCCTCAGCCGTCAGCTCCGCGCTGACAACCGCCGGATCCGCGTTGGCGTAGTCCTTGTCGATGGCCGTCTGGTCCTGGTCCCAGTTCTCGAAACGTGCATCATCCGAATCGAGCATGAGGTTCAGGCGCCGGTCAAAAAGGCTGAAGACATCCCGGACATGGCAGGCATACTCCAGCGGAGACCAGGTGTCCTCGTTGGGCCGTTCCGCCACGTCCGGCCTGCGCAGCACGGCACGCCAGCGGGGCAGCATGTTTTCGATGCTGCCCGGAACGGTGGAGGGTGTCACCGTTCCGGCGTCGAACGAGCACTCCGGGCAGGGGCGGGTCAGGACCCAGGTCCAGTCCTTCTCATCAGGCACGATAGGCATGCAAGCAGTCTAGGGCCCGATCAGTCGCTCTGCGCGGGATCGGGCCATGCCATGGCGGGACCCACCACGTCCACCGGCTGCGACAACGGGACGCCGGAGCCGTCCCGCCGGCCATGCTCCTGCGGCAGGGACCGTGCAACCCCGGCGGCTGAGGCTGCCTTGGCCGGGCCGTGCCCCGCCCAGGCCAGCAGCAGTGTGTCCTCGCCCTTCAGGAAGCGGTGTGCCCGCACGCCGGCGGTTGCGCGTCCCTTGACGGGGTACTCGGAGAACGCCGTGACCTTCGCCGTTCCCGGGGCAGTCCCGGGAAGGGCGCCTGTTGTCCCGGCGATGGTTACCACCACTGCGGCCTCGTCCTGGGGCTGGACCGCGCCGAAGAACAGCACCCGGTCACCGGCCGCCAGCTTGATTCCCGCCATGCCGCCGGCCGTACGGCCCTGCGGGCGAACGCTGGCCGCTCCGTACTTCAGCAGCTGGGCCTGGCTGGTCACGAACACCAGCTCGGCATCATCAGCTCCCGCCGGCACCACGTTGACCACGAAGTCCTTGTCCTTGAGGGCTATGACCTCCCAGTCCTCCCGGTTCAGGGGGTAGTCAGGCTGCACCCGCTTCACCACGCCCTGGGAGGTGCCGATGGCCAGCACTTCGTCAAGCGGCACAAACGCCACCAGGGTTTCCCCCTTGAGCAGGGTAAGGAAGTCCTTGGCCGGAACCCCGCCTGCGAGGTTGGGCAGTCCGGACATGGGCGGCAGCACCGGCATGTCCATCACCTGGAGGCGCAGCATCCGCCCCAGCGAGGTGACCGCCGCGATCTCGCCGCGCGCCGAGGTTTTGACCACGGAAGTGAACACATCGTGTTTTGCCCGGGGGCCCGCCTCCGCCAGCGGCTCCTGGTTGCTGGTGCGGGCCACCTGCCCCGAGGTGGTCAGGATGGCCCAGCACGGATCGTCGGCGATTTCCAGGGCGAGCGGCGCCGCCTTGCCCTTCTTCCCCGCCGCCAGGGCAAGATCGGCAGCCACGGTGGGTGCCACGGCTTCGGATTCCAGCAGGACGGTGCGCCGCGGAGTTCCATGCTCCTCGGCAATCTCGCCCAGTTCGTCGGACACCAGGGTCCGGAGCCGCTCCTCGGAGCCCAGGATCGCCTCGAGCTCCGCGATCTCGCGGCGCAGCTCGTCCTGCTCCTTCTCCAGCTCGATCCGGGAGTACTTCGTCAGCTGGCGCAGCCGGAGTTCCAGGATGTAGTTCGCCTGGATTTCCGAGAGGTCGTAGATGGACATCAGCCGGGCCCGTGCCGCTGCCGCCTCATCGGAGGAGCGGATGATCTGGATGACCTCGTCGATATCCACGATGGCGATGAGGAGGCCCTCCACCAGGTGGAGGCGGTCCTTCTTCTTGCCCAGCCGGAACACCGTCCGGCGGCGGACAACGTCGATCCTGTGGTTGACGTAGACAGACAGCAGCTGCACCAGGCCCAGGGTCTGGGGCTGGCCGTCCACCAGGGTGACGTTGTTGATGCCGAAGGAGTCCTCCATCGGCGAGTAGCGGTACAGCTGCTGGAGGACGGCGTTCGGGTTGAAGCCGTTCTTGAGCTCAATGACCAGCCGCAGGCCGTGCTTGCGGTCCGTCAGGTCCACGATGTCGCTGATGCCGGTCAGCTTCTTGGCGTTGACGGCGTCCTTGATCTTCTCGATGACCTTCTCCGGGCCCACCATGTAGGGGAGTTCGGTGACCACCAGGCCGGTCCGCCGTGCGGACAGCTGTTCCACCTCAACCTTGGCCCGGGTCTTGAACGATCCACGTCCCGTGGCGTAGGCGTCGCGGATGCCGTCCAGCCCTACGATCCGCCCCCCGCTGGGCAGGTCCGGGCCCGGCACGAACCGCATGATGTCATCCAGGGTGGCGTCCGGGTGGGCAATCAGGTGCCGCGCGGCGGAGATGACTTCCACCAGGTTGTGCGGGGCCATGTTGGTGGCCATGCCGACGGCGATGCCGGTGGCCCCGTTGACCAGCAGGTTGGGGAACGCGGCCGGAAGGACGTCCGGCTGGGTGAGCTGGTTGTCATAGTTGGGGACGAAGTCCACCACGTCTTCGTCGAGGTGGTTGGTGAGCGTCAGGGCAGCCGCCGCGAGCCGCGCTTCCGTGTACCGGGGGGCCGCGGGGCCGTCGTCGAGCGATCCGAAGTTGCCGTGCCCGTCAATCAGGGGCAGCCGCAGCGAGAAGTCCTGCGCCATGCGCACCATGGCGTCGTAGATGGCGGTGTCGCCGTGCGGGTGCAGCTTGCCCATGACCTCGCCCACCACGCGGGCACTTTTGACGTGGCCGCGGTCCGGGCGCAGGCCCATGTCGCTCATCATGTAGAGGATGCGCCGCTGCACCGGCTTGAGCCCGTCGCGCGCGTCCGGAAGCGCCCGGGAGTAGATCACCGAATAGGCGTACTCCAGGAAGGAACCTTCCATTTCGGAAGTGACATCGATGTCCACGATGTTTTCCGTGTAGGGGGTGGTGTCTTCGGGCGGGGCTGAGCTTTGGCGGCGGGCCATGGGGTTGGTGAATCCTTCTGCAGAGCTGTGCAATGGGTTTGTTGGGCGCAAGCGGCGGTGCCGGGGGAGTTTTTGGCTAGGCTAAGCCTATGGTGGAACAGCCCGTGGACGGCGAATATCCGGAACATTGGGAAGCCGATGTCGTGCTGCGGGATGGTGGAACGGCCCATTTGCGGCCCATCCACCCCGCGGACGCGGACGCCGTCCAGAAATTCCACATGGGGCAGTCGCAGAATTCAATCTACATGCGCTTCTTTGCCTTCAAGGCCAAGCTTTCCAGCAAGGAGCTCAAGCGGTTCACGGAGGTGGACTACCGGGACCGGGTTGCGTTCGTCATCACCATCGGCGGTGAGATCGTGGGGATTGGCCGGTATGACCGGCTGGACGACCCCACGGAAGCCGAAGTGGCGTTCAACATCGCCGATTCGCACCAGGGGAGGGGAATCGGCTCCATCCTGCTCGAACATCTTGCCGCTGCCGCCCATGAGAACGGGATCCGCCGCTTCAGCGCCGAGGTCCTGCCGGAAAACCGCAAGATGCTGATGGTCTTTTCAGACGCCGGCTATGACGTAAAACGGCATTTCGACGACGGCGTGGTCAGCCTGGAGTTCAACATCGACCCCACCGAGAAATCACGGGCCGTGATGGAATCCCGCGAACACCGCGCGGAGGCGAGGAGCGTCCGGGACCTGCTGACGCCGTCGTCCATTGCCGTGATCGGCGCGAGCCGCAAGTGGGGGACCGTCGGCTACCAGCTGCTGGAGCACATTATCGAAGCCGGCTTCCACGGGCCCGTGTATGCCATCAATCCCGAGGCATTGGAACTGGCCGGCATGATCTCCTACGGCAAGCTCTCGGAGGTTCCGGAACCCGTGCAGCTGGCCGTCGTCGCCGTTCCCTACGAGGAAGTGCCCGCCGTCGTGGCTGACTGCGCAGCGGCAGGGGTGAAGGGCCTGGTGATCGCTTCGGCAGGTTTCGCGGACGACGGCGAACGCGGCCTGGTGCGGCAGCGCGACCTGGTGCGGCAGGCACGCGCCAACGGGATGCGGGTGATCGGACCGGCGTCCCTGGGGATCGTGAACACGCACCCCGCCGTGTCGCTCAACGCCTCGATGGCGCCCGCACTGCCGCTGCGCGGCGGGCTGGGGTTGTTCTCCCAGTCAGCGGCCATCGGCGTCTCCCTCTATGCCGCTTCCAGCCGGCGCCGGCTGGGCCTGTCCACCTTCCTCTCCGCCGGAAACCGCGCGGACGTGTCGGGCAACGACATGATGCAGTACTGGGAGGACGACGCCGACACCTCCGCCGTGGGCCTCTACCTGGAATCGATCGGCAACCCGCGTAAATTTTCCCGGCTGGCACGGCGGCTGGCGCGCATCAAGCCGGTCATTGTGGCCAAGTCCGATGCCATGGGGCTGCGGCTCCCGCCCGGCCACGCCGTGCGCACCACCCAGGCGCCTGCGGGAGCGCTTGACGCGATGCTCCGCCAGTCCGGCGTCATCCGGGTGGAGACCATAGAGCAGCTTGTGGACGTGGCGCAGGTGGTGTCCAACCAGCCGCTGCCCGCCGGGCCCGGGCTGGCCATCTTCAGCAACTCCCAGGCCCTGGGGAAGGTGGTGGCAGACAGCGCCTCGTCGCATGGGCTCAGCGTCGCCCGGCTGGTGACAGGAGTGGACCTCGACGCCGGCCAGTCAGTCGCCCTTCCCGCCCTGCGTTCGTCCCTGCTCGCCGCCCTGGAGTCCGATGCCGTCCATGGGGCCGTTGCCGCGCTGCTTCCGGCCCGCGGGCTCACGGTGGACAACCTTGCAGAAGTGCTTGCCGAATGTTCGGTGAAGTCCGGAAAGCCGGTGGTGGCCGCTTTCACCGGAATCCTGGATCCCTCCATCTATGTGGAGGGCATGGTGGGGTCCGCGGAGCAAACCGTTCCCTGTTTCTCCAACCCAGGCGCTGCTGTGGCCGCGCTCGCGGCCGTAGTGCGGTACTCCGAGTGGGTCTCGCGCGACCACGGGCACTTCGTTGAGCCCGAAGGCTGCGATCCGCAGCGCGCGCGGGCTGAACTGGAGGGCCTCCTCCGTGACGTGAAAGGGGAGCAGCTCAAGCAGCTGGACCCGGCGGCCACGCGCTCCCTGCTGGGCCACTACGGCATCTCGGTGCTGCCTTCCGTTGGCTTCGACACCCCGGACCAGGCCGTTGAAGCGGCGGACATGCTGGGCTGGCCGGTGGCGCTGAAAACCACCGACCCCTCGCTGCGCCACCGGCTGGACCTCGGGGGAGTCCGCCTGGACATCCAGGACGCCGAGTCGTTGCGCCTGAACGTGCTGCAGATGCGGCGGACCCTGTCCCGCTACGGTGACCCGGCGCTGGAAGTGCAGAGCATGGCGCCGGTGGGGCAGGCCTGTACCTTCCGGGCCATTGAGGACCCGCTCCTTGGGCCGGTCATCTCTTTCGGCCTGGCCGGGGATGCGGTCAACCTGCTGGACGACTGGGCGCACCGGGTGCCGCCGCTGTCCGCCGCAGACGTGCACGACTTCATCCGCGGGCCGCGGGCAGCCCGGAAGCTGTTCGGCTACCAGGGCCTGCCGGCAGTGGACGTAGCCGCCCTTGAGGACCTGGCCGGCAGGCTCGCCTGGCTCAAGGACAGCCATCCTGAGATTGCGCTGGTGGAATTCAACCCGGTGCTGTGCGGCGTGTCCGGGGCGGTGATCCTGGCCGCGGATGTCCGGATCGGCAACGCAGCCCAGCGCACCGACAGCGCCCGCCGGGCCATGCTGGGCTGACGCGGTTAGCAATGTGGAGGGCCGATCTGTGAAAATGGGGTAATGAGCTCACAGCCTCCCGCGTCGGCGCCCGAAACGCCCGGCAATGAAAACCAGGCAGTCCGCCACAGCTCACACAGCCACAGCGCCGAGGGCCAAAGCCTGGACGGTGCGCTCCAGAAAGCGGGTTTCTACCCCCGCCTGGTGGCTGACGTGGTGGACGACGCACTGGACGGCCGCGAGTGCGTCGCCCACCTGGTGCACCTGGAAACCCACTTCGACCGCGCCGAGGTGCGCCGCCACATCACCGTGCTGGTGCTGACCGCTGACATGCTGGTCATCACCCACGTGGACGACCAGCAGTTGGATGAGGCCGGAGAACAGATCGTGGCCCAGATCTCCACCGAGTCCGTGCCCGTGGCGCAGATCCGCTCCGTGGTCCTCAGCTACATGTACACCCAGCCGCAGGACTACAAGCCCTCAGACCCGGTCCGCGAAGTGACGCTGTCCATAGCATGGTCCGGCGGCCAGCGGCTGGACATGGGCCCAGCCAGCTGCGGGGATCCTCAGTGCGAGGCGGACCACGGGTACACCGGCACCATTGCCCAGGAAGACATCGTCCTGCGGATCAGCGCTGAAGCGGACGGACTGCAAGCTGTCCAGGACGCCAAGCTTTTTGCCCGCGCACTGCGCGCCGTTAACACGGGCTCCGCTGCTCCGGCGCCGCACATCCAGTCACTCCCGGCCCGGCCGCGTTCCGGCGTGTTCGGCAACCGGCTCAGCCGCGGGCACCAGCAGCGCTGAGATGCCGGACGAACGACGAACAAGCAGCAACGTCCCACCTGCCGGCAGCCTCACACCAGCCCCTTCCAGCGACGCGGCTGTCCCTGCCGGCGCCTCCGCCAACCAGCCAGGACAGGCGCCTGACCTGCCGCCCGCTCCCGCCTATGGACGGCGGTCCGTGGCGGACGTGCTGTCCAGCGCCGCAGCCAGCCTTGGCCTGGACGGGTTCACCAACACCCTTGGCCTTCCCGCCGCGTCCCGCGTGTGCGTCGTCGTCGCAGACGGTCTTGGCCGGAACCTCCTGAAGCAGAAATCGGCCCACACGCCGTTCCTTCGGTCCGTCATCCAGGCCGGCCAGGGCGCTGTGCCCGTATGGCTTGACTCGGCGTTCCCCTCCACCACCGCCGCCGCCCTGGCCAGTTTCGGCACCGGACTGCCCCCGGGCCAGCACGGCATGGTGGGCTACGACGTGCTGGATCCGGAACAGGACAAGGTGGTCAACCTCCTTGGCAACTGGGACCCTGGCGTTGACCCCCTGGCCTGGCAGCCGTTCCCCACAGTTTTGGAGCGCGCCGCCGACCAGGCCGCAGTGACCACCGTCAGCCTTCCCCAGTTCGGGGACTCGCCCATGACCCGCGCCGCCCTCCGCGGAGGCACGTTCCTGCCCGCCACCACGTCCCACGCGCGGACCGCTGCCGCCGCCGAGGCCCTGGCCGCGCCGGGTCCCGGCCTGATGTACTTCTACCTCAACGAGCTGGATAAGGCCGGGCACCGGTACGGCTGCCAGTCGCAGGAGTGGGAACACCAGCTGGAGGAGCTGGACGCCGTGATGAAGCGGCTGAATGCGTCCCTGCCGGCGGGCACCAGCATCCTGCTGACGGCGGACCACGGCATGCTCGACGTGCCCGAGCAGCAGCGCATCGACTTCTCGGCGGATCCGCAGCTGGTGGAAGGAGTCCGGCACACCGCGGGCGAACCTCGGATGGTGCATCTGTACCTGGAAAACGCGGCCGATCCCGGTGCCAGGGACCGGCTCCTCGCGGCCTGGCGCGCCCGCTTCGGCAACCGCATCTGGGCTTTCACCAGGGGCGAGGCCATCGCCGGGGGCCTTTTCGGTCCGGTCCGGCCCGCTGTCGAGGGGCGGATTGGAGACGTGATGATCGCGGCCCGGGACGAGCTGGCCCTCTACGACACGAGGCGTGTCCGGCCCGCCGCAATGGAAGTCGTGGGCCAGCACGGATCGCTGACCAAGGCTGAGCGGGAGGTTCCGCTGCTGTGTTTCACCGCTGAGGGCAGGAGCGGCCGCCGTGGCTGAGCTCGTTTTCTTCTCCGGCACCATGGACTGCGGAAAGTCCACGCTCGCGCTGCAAATGGACCACAACCACCGGGTCCGGGGCCGGGGCGGCGTCCGCTTCAGCCGCAACGACCGCGCAGGGGAGTCCCGTATCTCCAGCCGCCTTGGACTGGAAACTGACGCCGTGGAAGTGGTGGACGGGACGGACTTCTGGGAGGAAGTCATGCGGCGGCGCACCCAGGGCCAGCGCGTGGACTACCTGATCTGCGATGAAGCGCAGTTCTACACGCCTGAGCAGGTGGAGCAGCTGGCGAAGGTCGTGGACGAAATCGATGTGGACGTCTTTGCCTTTGGCATCACCGCTGACTTCCGGACCCGGCTGTTCCCCGGCTCCCAGCGCCTGATCGAACTCGCGGACCGGGTGCAGGTCCTGCAGGTGGAGGCCCTGTGCTGGTGCGGCCGCCGGGCAACGCACAATGCGCGCACGGTGGACGGCGTGATGGTTACCGAGGGTGCGCAGGTTGTGGTGGGGGACGTGGACATGGCAGTTGACGGACCGGCTGCCACGGCGGCAGGTTACATCCCCGTTGTGGGATACGAGACACTGTGTCGCCGCCACTTCATGCGCCGCGTTACGGCGCACGGCGCCAACCTTATGGCCGAACAGGACCAGCTGCTGCCGTTCGAGGTGGACGCCTGCCTCTGGCGCGGCACCGGCGGTAACGGCGCCGACGCCTAAGGCCCGGTTCCGGGCTGCCCCCGGCGCTGTCCCGGGGAGTCAGTCTCCGCGGGTACCGAAGACGATTTCGTCCCAGGACGGAACGCTGGAGCGCTTGGGCCTGGCCGGCTGCCGCTCGGGAGCCCCAGCCTCAGGCAGCTGCCCGGTGGTGGGGGAGGAATCATCGTTCCGGGCCGGGCGCTTCGGGGTGCCGCCCAACAACTCGTCCAGTCCCGCACCACCCGACGTGCCGTTGCCGTTGCCGTTGCCGTGCGCCGCATCCGCCGGGCCGGTGGCCCGCTGCGGTGAGGCCACAATGGTGATCTCCCGGGTATCGGTGCTGACACCGTTATGCAGCCGCAGGTTTTCGTCGGCGGGCTCGTGCTGCGGAGGCAGGAGGCTGAGCCTGGACAGCATGGACGGCCGGGCATCCCGCCGCCGGACGAAGGAATCGCCCTGGGCGGCAGGAGCGTCGGTGCGGTCCGGCTCGGTGCCAGCGGCCTGTTCTTCCGCTTCGGGGGTCACCTCAGAGGGCCGGGGGTGGGCGGCAGGCACACCGTTCGTCAGGAGCAGCGCCAGGGCGTCGTCGGAATCCTCATCCACTCCAAGCCGCTGGCCCCGGCGCGAGCGCAGCATGTCCAGGAGGCCGTCGGATTCCTTGTCCTTGGCGGCTGCCTGGCCGGGGGTGCCGCCCTGGTTCCCGGGAGCGGAGTCGGCATCAGTCTCAAAATCGAAGGGCCGGTCCGAAACGGCGGACAACCTGCGGGCCGGAACCGGACCGTCCAAAGGCTCCAGCTCACTGAGCTGCTGTGCCCAGCGGGTGGCATTGTGCAGGGCCTTCCGGGCGGGGTTGAACGTCCACAGCGCCGGCGGCTCCTCGCCGATGCCCGGAGCGCCGCCGTTCTTCGTCTCGAACATGGCAGACACGGTCCAGGTTCCGTCCTGGCGGCGCCAGGAATCCCACTCCACGGAAGCGGGGTCGATGCCATGCGCAGAAAGACGGTGGGCCACCATGTCGTTCAGCGTCGCCGGGTTGTCGCCAAATGCCGAGCGGTAGATGTCGTGTCCGGGCGAGGGGGCTGCCACTTCCACCTTGCGGGCCTGCTGGGCAACGTATTCCCGTTCCGCAAGGACCGGGCCCTCGTACCGTTCAACCTTGGCCAGCGGCAACCCGGAAGCCTCGGCAACGTCCGCCGCCGTGGCCCCTGCCCTGATCCGGGCCTGGATGTCCCGCGGGGACATGGGAATGGCAGGCCGCTCGACCCGCGGCTTAACCGCAGACCTGCTTGCCGTCCTCAGCGCTTCATCGATCGGCAGCTGGAACATCTCGCCGCCGGCCCCGCTCAACAGGAGGTGAGTCCCGTCGTCGTGTACGCCTACAAGCCGTAGATCCTGCATACAAATCCTCCACCCTGGCATTACTATCACTCGAAACTTTGCCATCCGGGGGCCGTGTTTTGGCTCAAGGGACAGGGCGCGCCGCGATATTCCGGGACATCCGTCCGAATGGAGGCGCCAAAGGCTACTGCCGCGTGAGGGCTGCGGTCAGCTCATCCGGGCGGCGGGTGGAGGCCAGCCAGTACGGCGTCGGGTCTGAGGGATCCGTGATCTCGACCTTGACCACCGGATCGATCCAGCCCCGGATGCAGAGGTAGGCCAGCCCGTTCAGCCGTGTGCCGCGTTCCGCCGTCGCTTCCTGGCCGCGGAACGGCTGGGCGGCGCCCACGTAGCGGCGCTCGATGGTGGCCCGCCCCACCGTGAGTGTTTTGTGGGTAACAACGATGCTCGGGGTGGAAACGACCAGGAGTACGGCGATGATGGCAAAGAGCACCACTGCAGCCGTGTACCCGGCGGCCGCGCTGATGGGAGCGAATACCAGGATTCCCGCGCCGGAAACGCCTGCGGCGATGATCCAGATCCACGCGTTCGGCCACAACTTCTCGCGATAGATCACGGCAGCCTCTGCGGAGGGTGTGCTGGGAACGGGCGCGGCTGAGCTGGATTCGGGCATGGACCAAGCTTTCCACCTTTCCGTGGCTATTTCATCCCGGCGGCGCCGACTGCACGCCGTCGGCAGTCGGACGCGGCCTAGGCTCCATCCGCGGGCGCGGGTTAGAGTGAGTGACTGTGACTGATCAATCCGCAGCAGTAGACACCTTTCCCGCGGCTCACCCTGCCGGGGATGCGCCCCTTGCCTCAGCCCCTACCCTGCAGGTCCAGCTGAAGATGCTGGACCCTGGCCTGGAAGCGCCGTCCTACGCGCACCCGGGCGACGCCGGCGCTGACCTTCGCGCCAGGGAAGACGTTGTCCTGCAGCCGGGGGAGCGCAAGCTCGTGCCCACCGGAGTGGCAATCGCCCTGCCTGAAGGGTTCGTGGCCCTTATCCACCCACGCTCAGGGCTGGCCACCAAACACGGGCTGACCATCGTCAACGCCCCTGGAACTGTGGACGCCGGGTACCGTGGGGAAATAGCAGTCACGCTCCTGAACACCGACACCACCGAGGCCATTGAGCTGCACCGCGGCGATAGAATTGCCCAGATGGTCATCCAGCGCGTGGAATACGCGCAGTTCATCCCCGTCAACGACTTGAGCGGATCCGTGCGCGGTACCGGGGGATTCGGATCGACCGGCGGTTTCAAGCGGCCTGGGGCCTGAGGCAAAACATTTTCCGTTCCGGCAGCTTGCTGCCGGCAGCGGCAAAGCACGACGGCGGGACCCCCTGAGGCCCGGACCGGCACAATTCATAACTAAGGAGACACCCTCATGGTCTTTGGGCTCGGCAGGAAAGCCAAGAAGGAAGAAGCATCCGCACCGGATGGTTCCCTGACCACCGCGGAGTCCCCCGAGGACGTGGAGGCCGGCTCCGGCGTCCGCGCCAACGGACCGTTTGATGAATCCGAGATCAGCAGCCGCGACGGCTACGTGGACCTTGGCGCGCTGCTGATCGCACCCAGCGAGGGCCTGCAGCTGCGGCTCGAGGTGGAAGAAGCCACCCAGCGCGTAGTGGCCGTTACCTTGGACCTCAACGGATCGAGCCTGCAGCTGCAGGCATTCGCCGCCCCCAAGACCGAAGGGCTGTGGGATGAAATCCGGGAGCAGATCGGCCAGTCCGTCGGGGCGCAGGGCGGCCAGGTCGAGGAAGTCGACGGCGGCTTCGGGACGGAACTCGTAGCGAAACTCCCGGCCGGACTGCCCGACGGCAGCCAGGGCTACCGGGTGGCGCGCTTTGTGGGCGTCGACGGCCCCCGCTGGTTCCTCCGCGGCGTGCTGGGCGGTCCGGCAGCCCTGGAACGATCGGCTGCCGAGCCGCTCGAAGCCCTTTTCAGGCAGGTTGTGGTGATCCGCGGCGGCAGTCCCATGCCGCCCCGGGACCTGCTGCAGCTCCGCCTGCCCAAGGACGCAGCCGCCACCCCGCCGCCTTCCGCCACCCCGCCGGCGGCCTCCTCGCTGCAGGAACCGGAACGTGGTCCGGAAACCACACAGATTGGCTGATTCTGCACCGGAGGGCGAGCCCCGAAGCCACGGCGGCGCGCTTCCCATCAGCCAGCTTCCTGACAAGGGCCGGGTCACCTGCCAGGGGCGCGTCGAATCGGTGACTTTCCTCCCGGCGGACCAGGCTGCCGCCTTCAGCGCCATGGTGTCCGACGCCGAACCGGGAAGGCTTGCCGCCCGGGCCGGTGGACGGCGCGGGAGGCTCCGGGTTGTGTGGCTGGGACGCCGGCGCGTGCCGGGCATAGAAGCCGGCGCGCAGATCCGGCTGGAAGGAATGCTGTCCCTGAACAACGGACTGCCCACCATGTTCAACCCACGCTACGAAATACTGTCCCGCCAGGAGGACGAATGACCTCGCCCCAGCCCGACCCGTCCGCCGGATCGCAGGGCCCGGATTCTCCAGGCCACGCAGGCAAGCCGGCCCCTGGCCAGGAGCCGTCTCCCATGGCGGGCCTTGCAGCGGAATATGCTGCCAAGGCCGGACTGCACCGCACCCACGACGGCCGGGTGGACGTCCTCCGAAGCGCCGGCGGGGTCCAGGGCATTGCCGAGAGCATCGCCCCCGGGCTGGTCTTCCTGGTGGCGTTCACCGTTACCCGGGAACTCACGTTGTCCCTCGTGGCGGCACTTGCGTCCGCAGCAGTCTTCACAGTAGTCCGGCTGGTCCAGCGCAAGCCGCTGACGCAGGCACTCGCCGGTGTGGTGGGCGTGGGCATTTCCGCCTGGCTCGCCAACACCACCGGTAAAGCGGAGGACTTCTACCTGCCCGGCTTCTTCACCAATGCCGGTTACATCCTGGCGATGGTGCTCTCCATCTTCCTTAAGTGGCCGGTAGCGGGCCTGCTCTTCGGATTCATCCGGAACGAGGGCCTCGACTGGCGCAAGGACCCGGCGCGGGTCAAGGCGTACCAGCTGGGCACCTGGATCATCGTCGCAGTCCTTGCCCTCCGGCTCGTGGTGCAGGTTCCGCTCTACCTCATGGGTCCGGACGGGCTGGCCGCCCTGGCCACCACCCGGCTCATCATGGGTGCGCCGCTCTACATCCTCGGTGTCTGGATCGCCTGGCTCGTCACCCGCCCGGCCCCGGCAGGGTCCGGGCCGGAGCACACCAAGGCTGCCGGAAACTAGCCGTCGAAGCCGTCGTCCTCCGGGCCCTGCTGCTCCAGGTGGCCGGCGTCGTCGGCGGGCCGGGGCTGCGGCGGTTCCGAGGAGTCTGGAGAGAGCAGTGCGCGCAGGTCGTCCTCCGCGGCGATAGTTGTCACGAAGAACAGCTCGTCCCCGCCGTCGATCACGTCATCGCGGCTGGGCGTGATGGGGGCGTGGTCCCGAAGGATGGCCACCAGCGTGGAGTCCTCCGGCCACCGGATCTCGCCCACGGTGCTGCCGATAACGTGGGAATCGTGCGGAACGGTGAACTCCACCAGTGAGGACACCCCGGTCTGGAGCGTGAGGAGCCGGACAAGGTCGCCGATCTCCACGGCTTCCTCCACCAGGGCGGTCATGAGCTGCGGGGTGTTGACCGCAACGTCCACTCCCCAGGAATCGTTGAACATCCAGTCATTCTTGGGGTTGTTGACCCGCCCCACTGTGCGGCCCACCCCAAACTCGGTCTTGGCCAGCAGTGAGACCACCAGGTTTACCTTGTCGTCACCGGTGGCGGACACCACGACGTCCGCGTCTTCAACCCTGGCTCCCTGGAGGGTGCTCAGTTCGCAGGCGTCGCCCACCAGCCAGTGCGCCCCACGGAGGCCGCTCCGTCCGATCACTTCCGGTTTGAGGTCGATCAGGAGGATCTCGTGTTTGTGCGCCAGCAGTTCCCTGGCGATGGACGATCCGACGCTTCCCGCGCCAACGATCACGACTTTCACTGGGACTCCTTGGCAGGGGCTTTGGCCAGGATCTGGGCGACCCGCGAGCTGCGGTCCACCTGGAGCATGGCGTGCACGGTGTCACCGTCCTGGTACGCGGTGCCCGCGGCCGGCAGGATTCCCTCACCGAAGCGGGTGAGGTAGGCGATCCGGATGTCCGCGGCTTTTTCGATGCTGCTGACCGGTTGCCCGATCCATCCGGGGTCGAGGTCGAGTTCGGCCAGTACCAGGCGGCCCGAGGGTTCGCGGAAATCACCGGCGAGGTGCTGTTCGGGCAGGATGCGCCGGAGCACCTGGTCCGCGCTCCACCGGACCGCCGCCACAGTGGGAATGCCCAGGCGCTGGTAGATCTCCGCACGGCCGGGATCGTAGATCCGGGCCACCACATGGGGGACGTGGAACGTTTCCCGGGCCACGCGGGTGGCGAGGATGTTGGAGTTGTCACCGCTGGACACCGCCGCGAATGCGTACGCCTCAGAGACCCCAGCCTGCTTCATGGTGTCACGGTCGAAGCCGACGCCGGTGACCTTGCGGCCGGTGAACCCTTGCCGGAGCCGGCGGAAGGCGCGGTCGTCCTGGTCGATGATGGCCACAGAATGCCCGGCGTCCTCCAGCGTGTGCGCCAGCGTCGCCCCCACCCGGCCACATCCCATGATCACGAAATGCGCCACGGTGTTTCTCCTCTGTAATCCTGTCAAGGTCCTGCTGCTAGAACTCTACCGCCAGCATCGGGGCTGCAGCCGTCCGGCGCCCGTCATGACATAGTCCGGGAATCAGACTAGCTTTGTGGGGTGCTGACAATATTGAACGCCGCCAAGCGTGTGCTGGTGGGCCGGCCATTCCGAAATGACCGGCTGGCCCACACGCTGCTTCCCAAGCGGATCGCACTTCCCGTCTTCGCCTCCGACGCCCTCTCGTCCGTGGCGTACGCACCCGACGAGATCCTGCTCACCTTGGCGCTGGCGGGCGTCAGCGCCGTGGCGTTCTCGCCCTGGGTGGGCCTGGCGGTCATGGTGGTCCTGCTCACCGTTGTGGCTTCGTACCGGCAAAACGTCCACGCCTACCCCTCCGGCGGCGGCGACTACGAGATTGCCGGCGAAAACCTTGGCAAGTACGCCGGCCTCACCGTTGCTTCAGCGCTGCTGGTGGACTACGTCCTGACTGTTGCAGTGTCCATCTCCTCGGCCGCCACGTACCTCACCACCGCCGTCCCGTCCCTGCACGGCAACCAGGCGGCCATTGCCGCCGTCGGCGTCGCCGTCCTCGCTCTGGTGAACCTGCGCGGAGTGAAAGAGGCAGGCACGATGTTTGCCCTTCCCACCTACCTCTTCATGGTTTCCATCCTGGGCATGACGGCCGTGGGCATCTTCCAGGCGGCCACCGGACAGCTGGGGGAGGCGCCCTCCGCCGCGTTCACGATCGTCCCCGCCCCCGGGTTCGACGAAGGGCTGGTAGGGCTCGCCGGGGCCTTCCTGCTGCTGCGCGCGTTCTCATCAGGCGCCGCGGCGCTGACCGGCGTCGAAGCCATCAGTAACGGCGTGCCCAACTTCCGGCCCCCGAAAAGCAAGAACGCTGCCACCACCCTGCTGCTGCTGGGCGTTATCGGCGCCACCATGCTGGCGGGCATCATGTACCTGGCCAATGCCACCAAGGTACACATCGTCCTAGACCCCGCCACGGAGTTCCTGCTCGATGGCAGCCCACTCCCCGAGGGGTATATCCAGACACCGGCCATCAGCCAGATCGCCCACACCATCTTCGGACCGGGATCCATACCGTTCTATATCGTGGTGGCCGCAACCGGCGTCATCCTTGTCTTCGCGGCCAACACGGCCTTCAACGGCTTCCCCGTGCTCGGCTCGATCCTCGCCCAGGACGGATACCTTCCCCGCCAGCTGCGGACCAGGGGTGACCGGCTGGCCTTCAGCAACGGTGTCCTGGCCCTCGCCGCGGGTGCGCTGGTGCTCATCCTGGCGTTCAACGCGGACGTCACCAAGCTCATCCAGCTTTACATCGTGGGCGTGTTCATCTCCTTCACGGCCAGCCAGCTGGGAATGATCCGGCACTGGGGACGCCAGCTCAAGCTGGCCAGGGACAAAGCCGTCCGCCGCCGGATGTTCAAGTCACGGATCATCAACAGCATCGGCTTCGGCATGACCGCCACGGTCCTCGTCATCGTCCTGGTGACCAAGTTCGAACAGGGCGCCTGGATCGCCCTGCTCGCCATGGTCATCCTGTTCCTGATCATGTGGAGCATCAGGGCCCACTACGACAATGTGGCCAGGGAACTGGCAGTGGATGAGGATTCCTCGCCGCGGGCCCTTCCCACCCGGGTGCACGCCGTCCTGCTGGTGTCCCATGTCCGCAAGCCCGTGTTGCGGGCACTGGCCTACGCCAGGGCGTCCCGGCCCTCCCGGCTCGATGCGGTGACGGTGGACATCGACACCGAGGAGACCGCACAGACCGTGGCTGACTGGGAAAAGCTGGAGATTCCCGTGCCGCTGACGGTACTGGCGAGCCCCTACCGCGAGACTGTCACGCCCATCATGGAGTACGTCAAGCAGATGCGGCGGGACTCGCCACGGGACCTGATCGTTGTGTACATCCCCGAATACGTGGTGGGCAAATGGTGGGAACAACTGGTCCACAACCAGACAGCCCTCCGCATCAAGACCCGGCTGCACTTTGAACCAGGCGTCATGGTGGCGAGCGTTCCCTGGCAGCTGAAATCATCCGAAGAAGCCAAGAACCTGCAGGACGTCCAATGAGCGCGAAGACCCAGTTGCAAACCAACCACCAGGCCCCGGCGGGAGCGTTGGGCACTGAGATAGTGCTCGACGTCGGCCCGGTGGCCCATGGCGGCCACTGCGTCGCCAGGCACGAGGGACGGGTTATTTTCGTCCGGCACGGCATACCCGGCGAGAAGGTGCGGGTACGGCTGACGGACGCCGGGGAAAAGGCCAAGTTCTGGCGGGCGGATGTGGTTGAGGTCCTGGAAGCCTCCCCGGACCGCGTGGACCACTTCTGGCATGCGGCCGATTCGCTGCGGGCGTGGGGCCACGGGCATCCGCCGGTGGGCGGGGCGGAATTCGGGCACATTTCCCTTGCCCGGCAGCGGGCCCTGAAGGCAGAGGTGCTGGCTGAACAGCTCAGGCGCCTGGCCGGCGTCGAACAGGTTCCCGATTGGGCCGGCACCAGCGTGGAGGCAGTGGGTGGAGCTTCCGACGGCGGGGACGGCCTCGGGTGGCGGACGCGCGCCAGCTTCTCGGTCACCCCGGGCGGGAAGCTGGGAATGCACGCACACCGCTCCACCCACATCGTGCCCGTCAGGGAAATGCCGCTGGCTGTTGATGCCATTAATGCCCTGCGCCTCTGGGACATCGACCTGCAGGGCATCGACCGGGTGGAAGTGGCAGCCCCCGCCAACGGTTCACGTCCGCTGGTGCTCCTGGCGCCGGCCCCGGGGACCAAGCCCAAGCGGCTCAACGCCGTCGCAGCACAACTGCCAGGCGAAGTGTCCGTAGCCTCATTCGACCCCGAGACCGAAGCCGTGCAGCAGCTGCGTGGCCGCACGTGGGTGCAGGAAACAGCGGCCGGCCATGACTACCGGGTGACCGGCGCCGGGTTCTGGCAGATCCACCGCGACGCGCCCGAAGCCCTTGTGGGGGGCGTCACAAAATTCCTCCAGGACGGCGGCTTCCTCCACGCCGGCGCGGTGGTGGCAGACCTCTACGCGGGAGCAGGATTGTTCACAGCCGTCCTGGCGGACGCCGTGGGGGAGACCGGCTCCGTCCTGTCGGTGGAGGGGGCCGCCGGAACCAGCCGGGACGCGCGCAAGAACCTGCACGCAGCGCCCCAGGTGGAGATCGTCCAGGGCAGGGTGGAGCGGGTCCTCCGCCAGAAACCGCGGAATTTCGACGCGCTGATCCTTGATCCGCCCCGTGCCGGTGCGGGAAAGGCCGTGGTCCGGCAGCTGGTCGATGCGCAGCCGCGCGCCATTGCCTACGTGTCCTGCGATCCGGCGTCGTTCGCACGGGACGTGGGGTACTTCCGCCAGGCCGGGTGGGACGTGTCAGGACTCCGGGCCTTCGATCTGTATCCCCACACCCACCACCTGGAGACAGTGGCCCTGCTTACGCCGCGCGATTGAGGAAACCGTCCATGATGCCACCGGGGTTTTCGACTACGATGGCCGTAGTAGTCCCACGTCGCGCTCCGTAATCACGGCCGGCCGTGTGCAATTTCGGGCCCGAAACTAATTAGGGCTTCCTAACTAGCAGGCGGTCTACCGCGCGACAAAGATGAAACTGTTGCGAGAGGAGTCCTGCGATGAGCACTGTGGACAGCTTCGGTTCAAAAGGCAAACTTAATGTAGCCGGAACCGAATACGAAATTTTCCGGTTGAACTCCGTTGAAGGTGCAGAAAACCTTCCGTTCAGCCTCAAGGTATTGCTTGAAAACCTGTTGAGGACCGAGGACGGCGCGAACATCACTGCCGATCACGTCCGCGCCTTGGCAGGCTGGGATCCGAATGCCCAGCCCGATACAGAAATCCAGTTCACGCCGGCACGCGTGATCATGCAGGACTTCACCGGCGTTCCCTGCGTGGTTGACCTGGCGACGATGCGCGAAGCGGTCAAGGAACTGGGTGGCGACCCCAAACGGGTCAACCCCCTGGCGCCTGCCGAGATGGTCATTGACCACTCGGTCCAGATCGACGCCTTCGGCAACTCCGGCGCACTGGAGCGCAACATGGAGATCGAATACCAGCGCAACGGGGAGCGTTACCAGTTCCTGCGCTGGGGCCAGACTGCGTTCGACGACTTCAAGGTCGTCCCGCCGGGAACCGGCATCGTCCACCAGGTCAACATTGAATACCTGGCCCGCACGGTCATGACCCGCGAAGTTGACGGTGCCCTGCGCGCCTACCCGGACACCTGCGTCGGTACCGACTCGCACACCACCATGGTCAACGGCCTGGGTGTCCTCGGATGGGGCGTCGGCGGCATCGAAGCCGAGGCCGCCATGCTGGGCCAGCCCGTCTCCATGCTGATCCCGCGTGTTGTGGGCTTCAAGCTGACCGGCTCCATCCCCGCCGGCGCCACCGCCACCGACGTGGTGCTCACCATCACCGAGCAGCTTCGCAAGCACGGTGTCGTGGGCAAGTTCGTGGAGTTCTACGGCGAAGGCGTTGCCGCTGTGCCGCTGGCCAACCGCGCCACCATCGGCAACATGAGCCCGGAATTCGGTTCCACGGCTGCCATGTTCCCGATCGACGACGTCACCCTGGACTACCTGCGCCTCACCGGCCGTTCGGACCAGAACGTGGCACTCGTGGAGGCCTACGCCAAGGAACAGGGCCTCTGGCACGATCCTTCCCGCGAGATCAAGTTCTCCGAGTACCTGGAACTGGACCTGTCCACGGTTGTTCCGTCCATCGCCGGCCCCAAGCGCCCGCAGGACCGCATCGACCTGACCGAGGCCAAGGACGAATTCCGCCACGACCTGAAGAACTACGTCTCCCACGACGCCAACGCCGGCACCCTGGACGAGTCGCTCGAGGAAACCTTCCCGGCTTCGGACGCTCCGTCCTTCACCGGGGGAGCGACCCACGTCTCCGATACCGACCGCGAGCCGCCGAAGTACTCGGCGGGCCACGGGGGAGCGGGACGCGTCTCCCAGCCGGTCCCGGTAAAGATGGCTGACGGCCGCGAGTTCGAGCTGGACCACGGTGCAGTCACCATCGCATCCATCACCTCCTGCACCAACACCTCCAACCCGTCGGTCATGCTGGCCGCGGCAGTCCTGGCACGCAACGCCGTGGACATGGGCCTGACCTCCAAGCCGTGGGTCAAGACCTCCGTTGCCCCGGGCTCGAAGGTTGTCACCGACTACTACGAGAAGTCGGGCCTGACGCCCTACCTGGAGAAGCTTGGCTTCTACATCGTGGGCTACGGCTGCGCCACCTGCATCGGCAACTCCGGCCCGCTGGAAGCCGAAGTTTCGGAAGCCATCCAGGCCAACGACCTCGCCGTCGCTGCTGTCCTGTCGGGCAACCGCAACTTCGAAGGCCGCATCAACCCGGACGTGAAGATGAACTACCTGGCTTCCCCGCCGCTGGTCATCGCCTACGCCCTGGCCGGGTCCATGGACTTCGATTTCGAAACCGACGCCCTGGGCCAGGACCAGGCCGGCAACGATGTCTTCCTGAAGGACATCTGGCCCAACCCGGTTGAGGTCCAGCAGGTCATCGATTCCTCGATCGACAAGGAAATGTTCGCCAAGGGCTACGAAGGCGTCTTCGAAGGTGACGACCGCTGGAAGTCGCTCGACACTCCCGCCGGTGACACCTTCGCCTGGGATCCGAGCTCCACCTACGTCCGGAAGCCCCCGTACTTCGAGGGCATGCAGGCGCAGCCGGAGCCCGTCAAGGACATCACGGGCGCACGCGTGCTCCTGAAGCTGGGCGATTCGGTCACCACCGACCACATCTCCCCGGCCGGTTCGTTCAAGTCCGACACCCCTGCCGGCCAGTACCTGCTGGCCAATGGCGTGGAGCGCAAGGACTTCAACTCCTACGGTTCCCGCCGCGGCAACCACGAGGTGATGATCCGCGGAACGTTCGCGAACATCCGCATCAAGAACCAGATCCTGGACGGCGTCGAAGGTGGCTTCACCCGCGACTTCACCCAGGAAGGCGGCCCGCAGGCCTACGTTTACGACGCCGCGCAGAACTACCAGGCAGCCGGCACCCCGCTGGTGGTCCTGGCCGGCAAGGAATACGGATCCGGTTCCTCCCGTGACTGGGCTGCCAAGGGTACCGCCCTGTTGGGCGTCAAGGCTGTCATCGCCGAGAGCTACGAGCGCATCCACCGCTCCAACCTCATCGGCATGGGCGTCCTGCCGCTGCAGTTCCCGGCCGGCGAATCCGCCGCCACACTGGGCCTGTCCGGCACGGAAACGTTCTCGGTTGAGGGCGTCACCGCCCTGAACGAGGGCACCACGCCCAAGACCCTCAAGGTCACGGCGACCGCCGAGGACGGCAGCTCCACGACGTTCGACGCGGTCCTGCGCATCGACACCCCGGGTGAAGCGGACTACTACCGCAACGGCGGCATCCTGCAGTACGTCCTGCGCCAGATCTCCGCGAACTAGCGGTAACTGCCCAGCAGGCACCACCATCCCGAAGCCCCGGCCGGTCACCGACCAGCCGGGGCTTCGGCTGTGCAGGTACGTCTGGTCCTGCGGACCAAGGCGTTAGAGTTAAACGGCACGTCTACCACCTGAAGGAGGGGTCAGTGGGAATCTTGGAGACCATCCGGAATCCGCAAGACCTGAACGAGTTGTCAGAAGACCAGCTGAAGCAGCTGGCTTCGGAGGTCAGGGACTTCCTGATCACGAACGTCTCCCAGACGGGCGGACACCTCGGACCCAACCTTGGCGTGGTGGAACTGACGCTTGCCGTGCACCGCATCTTCGACTCGCCCCGTGACAGCATTGTCTTCGACACCGGCCACCAGTCGTATGTCCACAAGCTGCTGACCGGGCGCCAGGATTTCAGCACCCTGCGCCAGGAGGGCGGAATCTCCGGCTACCCCTCCCGGGCCGAATCAGAGCACGACATTGTGGAAAGCTCGCACGCTTCCTCGTCGCTGTCCTGGGCGGACGGCATCTCCCGTGCCCGCCAGCTCACCGGGGAAGGCGACCGGTACGTCATCGCTGTGGTGGGCGACGGTGCGCTGACCGGCGGCATGGCCTGGGAAGCCATCAACAACATCGCTGCGGACAAAAAGCGGCGCGTCGTGATTGTGGTCAATGACAATGGCAGGTCCTATGCGCCCACCGTGGGCGGTTTCGCGGACTACCTTGCGTCCCTGCGCCCCACGATCGATTCCTTCCGGACGGCACCGGCCTACGAAGTGGCACTCGAGTGGTGGAAGAAGAAACTCCAAAACGGGGGACCGGCGGGCCAGTTCACCTACAAGAGCCTGCACGCCATGAAAAAGGGCATCAAGGACTGGTGGGCCCCGCAAGGCATGTTCGAAGACCTGGGCATGAAGTACATCGGTCCCGTGGACGGCCACAACCTCCAGGCAATGGAACACGCACTGTCCACGGCCAAGCACTACGGCGGGCCCGTCATTGTGCATGCGATGACCGAAAAGGGCCACGGCTACGCCCCCGCCCGCGCCCACGAGGCAGACCAGTTCCATGCCGTCGGCATCATCGACCCCGAGACCGGCGAGCCCACCGGCGCCGCCGGCGCCCAGTCCTGGACCTCGGTCTTCGCCGACGAAATCGCAGCCATCGCCGATGAGCGGAAGGACGTCGTCGGCATCACCGGCGCCATGCTCATCCCCGTTGGCCTGCATAAATTCGCGGCCCGGCACCCGGACCGCGTGATCGACGTCGGAATCGCCGAACAGCACGCACTCACATCCGCCGCCGGCATGGCCTTCGGCGGGCTGCACCCCGTGGTTGCCGTCTATGCAACCTTCCTGAACCGGGCCTTCGACCAGCTCCTCATGGACGTGGCCCTGCACAAGGCCGGCGTGACCATCGTCCTGGACCGCGCAGGCGTCACCGGTCCGGACGGGGCCAGCCACCACGGCATGTGGGACATGTCCATGGTCCAGATCGTCCCCGGACTCCACCTTGCAGCCCCGCGCGATGCCAGCCGGCTGCGCGAGGAGCTTCGGGAGGCCGTGGCAATCGGCGACGCTCCCACCGTGGTCCGCTTCTCCAAGGGATCCGTGGGCGCGGAAGTGGAAGCCCTTGAACGCCTCAGCGACGGCGTTGACGTGCTGGCCCGGCGGCCCAGCGGCTCCACGGAAAACGATGTCCTGATCGTCAGCGTGGGTGCCATGTCCGAACTCGCGCTGGACGTATCCAACCGCCTCGGCGCGCAGGGCATCAGCACCACCGTGGTGGACCCGCGCTGGGTCCTGCCCGTCCCGCGTTCCATCATCGCGCTGGCCTCGCACCACCGCCTGGTGATCTGTATTGAGGACGGCGTCCGTGCCGGCGGCGTCGGTTCGCGGATCCGACAGGAAATGCGGGCCGCGGGCGTGGACACCGCCCTGAACGAGGTGGGCCTTCCAGTCGAATTCCTGGACCACGGCACCCGCGCCCAGATCCTCGAACGCGTGGGCTTGACCGCCCAGCAGATCACGCACGACGTCGTTGCGCAGGTTCTCGGCACAAAGGTCCCCTTTGCGCGTCCCCTGCCCGGCCAGCAGCACCCCACCACCGGAAGCCTTCCGATTCTGTGAGGGGAGAGGCTGAGCTGAAATACCCCGGTGTCCTGGGGGAACCTGCAGGGGAAAACCACCCGGGGGCAACGCGGGTACCGGAGAACCTTCATCCCGGCCAGCTGGTGGTCGCCCGGAACCGGAAATGGAACGGCAAAGCCCACTGGGTGGTACCCGGGCGCTACCTCGGCGAGGACCGGCACGGCTGGTGGATTTTCCAGGGAACCAATGAATTCTGTTCCCGTCCGGGCGCGGCGTTCTACACTCAGTCTGATGCCGTGCTCCTTGTGCCGCGCGAAGGCGACTGGGTGGCCACGTTCTACGACGACGCCCACCCAGGTGGGGTGCGGGTCTACATCGACCTGGCCGTCGCCCACGAATGGAGCACCATCCGTCCCGCCGTCACCGAATTCCATGTCATCGACATGGACCTGGACGTCGTCCGGACGGCCGCCAGGGGCGTGTTCATTGACGACGAGGACGAATTCGCCGAGCACCGGGTGGCCATGGACTACCCCGCCGCACTTGCCGAATCCCTCGAGGCTTCGGCGGACCAGCTTTACCAGGCCGTAAAGGCGCAGAACGCACCATTCGACGGCACCGACGTCGAATGGTTTACCAAGGGACGGTCATGAGCGGAATTGTCAGGGTCTACAAGCGCGACGACGAGGGCACCCTCCATTTCCGGGAGGCTTGGTATGACGAGGACTACAGCCAGTTCGTGATGAACTACGGCGATGTGGGCCACCAAAGCAAAACCGAGGAGACAGATGTCTCCACCCCCGAGGCGGCGGAGAGCCTCCTGGACGCTTTCGCAGCCCAGTGCGCCGAGGACGGCTACGCAGAGATTCCGGAAAAGGAACAGTTCTGGGTGGTGGCCCAGTTCGCGCTGAAGACCCGTGAGGGCACCGACAGGGACCGCTACCTGGAGGAAAAGGCCACCGACGCGCTCATCAGCCACCTGGCCTGGCGTGGACTGGGGACGGTGGAACGTTCCGAATTCACGGACTACAAGCTCAACATCTTCTGCCTGTGCCCGGAGGTAAACAAGGCCGTCAACGCCGTCAAGGTGTGCATCCGCGGCGAGGACCTGGACTTCACCAAGCTGAGCATCGGCGCAGCCCCCTTCACCGAGCCCGGCAACTTCAAGCTCAAGTATTCCGCCAAGCCGGCTGCCGGCTTCAGCCTCTAGGAGCACAATGCCCACGTACCGCCGGCTCGGAAAATCCGGCCTGACCGTCTCCGCCGTCGGCCTGGGCTGCAACAACCTGGGCCGCGCCAACACCGCCACCGAATCCCAGGAGGCCACGGACGCCGTGGTCCACGCAGCGATCGACGCCGGGATCACGCTGTTCGACGTCGCCGATACCTACGGGCGGGAACCCGGGCTCAGCGAGGCGATGCTCGGCAAGGCGCTCGGCGCAAGGCGGGCGGACGTCGTCCTGGCCACCAAGTTCGGCATGGACATGAAGGGTGCCAGCGGCCCCGACTTCGGCGCCCGCGGATCACGCCGCTACATCATCCAGGCCGTGGAGGCATCGCTGCGGCGGCTGGGCACCGACTGGATCGACCTCTACCAGTTCCACACGCCTGACCCCTTGACTCCCATCGATGAGACCCTGTCCGCACTGGACAGCCTCGTCAGCAGCGGCAAGGTCCGCTACATCGGCCACTCAAACCGGGCCGGCTGGCAGATCGCGCAGGCCGAGTACGTGGCCAGGGAACTGGGCTGCACCCGCTTCATCTCCACGCAAAACCACTACAACCTCCTGGACCGGCGCGCCGAGCTTGAGGTGACGCCGGCTGCGGAAGTATTCGGCCTGGGCGTCCTGCCCTACTTCCCGCTCGCCAACGGACTGCTGACCGGCAAGTACTCGCCCGGCCACGCCCCGGACGGGTCGCGGCTCAGCCACACCCGCCAGCACCTGGTCCACGACGCCGACTGGGACCAGCTGCGCAGGTTCGGCGATTTCGCCAGGGACCGCGGCCTGACCGAAATCCAGGTGGCCTTCTCCTGGCTGGCGGCCCAGCCCTCGGTGGCCAGCGTCATCGCCGGCGCCACCACGTCGGACCAGGTCCGCCAGAACGCCGAATCAGCCGGCTGGGTGCCCTCGGAGAAAGACCTTGCGGAGCTGGACAGTATCTTCCCGGCCGCTCCCAAGGTTGCCCTGTTCTAGGACCGGGATGACCGCTTTCCTGCTGGACGTGGACACGGGCATCGACGATGCCCTTGCCCTGGCCTACCTCGCCGCCCTGCCGGACACAGAGTTCGTTTCCGTCACCGCGACACCGGGAAACGTGGACGCGGACCAGGTGGCACGCAACACCCTGGCGTTGCTCGAACTGTGCGGCCGGCCGGGTGTGGAAGTTGCCATCGGCGCGCGCAAGCCCCTGGCCATACCGCTGCTCACCACTCCCGAGACCCACGGACCCCAGGGGATCGGCTACGCGGTCCTGCCTCAACCCTCCGGTGCGGTGTCCGGGCGGAACGCCGTGGACCTCTGGGTTGAACACGCCCGCCGCCGCCCAGGGGAGCTCACCGCCCTCATCACTGCGCCGCTGACCAATTTTGCGCTCGCCCTCCGGAAGGAACCGGCACTTCCCCGCCTGCTGGCCGGGGTGGTGATCATGGGCGGCAGCTTCTACCACCAGGGCAACACAACGCCCACGGCCGAGTGGAACACCCACGTTGACCCGCACGCCGCCAAGGAAGTGTACGCCGCGTTCCGCGGCCTGCCGCAGGAGAAGCTTCCTGTTGTGTGCTCGCTGGATACCACCGAGCGGATGGAACTGCACCCCCACCACGTGCGGCAGCTGGCGGAAGCGGCCGGTGCGCGCATCCCCGAACTGGTGCTGCCCGAACAGCCGGAAGGACTGCGCAGCACCTCGGACAACACTCTGGTCCGGCACCTGTCCGACGCCCTGCGGTTCTACTTCGAGTTCCACCGGCACTACGACCAGGGATACCTGGCCCACGTCCACGACTTCTTCGCCGCGGGCGTGGCAGCGGGAACCCTGGAGTTTCAGGCCCGTCCCGCCACAGTGGACGTCGAGACCGGGTCGCCGCTCCTGATGGGCACCACGGTGGCAGACTTCCGCGGGCTGTGGGGTGCCCCGCCGAACGCACGCGTGGTCTCCGCCAACCATCCGGCAGCGGCCTTCCGGGAGCTGCTCTCCGCTGTGGGCGGCCTCGCCGCCCGGGTCGGCTGAGGGGACCGCTGACGACGGCGGGACTACAGCGGGGCATCCTCCGGCAGGTCGACGTCCAATGCCAGGAGGGCATTTTCCACCACCTCGGTCAGCGCCGGGTGGATCCAGTACGGGCCCCGGGCCAGCTCATGGACGGGCACGGACCCTGCCATGGCCTGGACCAGGGGCTGGAGGAGGATGGACGCTTCATGGCCCAGGATGTGGGCGCCCAGCAGCCTGCCCGAGGCACGCTCGGCCACAAGCTTCACCACGCCTTCCCCGTCCTCCATGGCCCAGCCGTAGGCGGTGGTGCCATAGTCCTGGACCGCTGTCACCACGTCGGTTCCCGCGGCTGCCTGTGAACGGGCCTCTGCTTCGGTGAGGCCAACCGATGCCACCTGCGGGTTGGAGAAGACTGCGGAGGGCACGGCGGTGTAGTCGATGCGGCGCAACCGGTCCGGGTGTTCCAGGTTGTGCGCCACCACGCGTGCTTCCCGGTTGGCCACGTGCTTGAGCTGGTACGGGTTGGCCACGTCGCCCACGGCGTAGACGCCGTCCACTGGCGTGCCGCGGGAAAGGATCCGCAGGCTGGCATCGACGGCCAGGGTGCCGTCGTCGTTCACATCGAACCCGGCGGCCTCCACGCCCAGCCGGTCCGTGTTGGGAACCCTGCCGGTGGCCATGAGTACAACATCCGCAGGTACGTGAAGCGGCCGGCCGCCGGCATCGGCAAAGTTCACCACAACGGTGCCGTCGCCGTTGTCCTCGATGGACTGGAGCGAGAAGCCCAGTTCCAGCCTCCAACGGCTTGCCGCCGCCGCCGCGAACCGCCCGGAGATTTCGGCGTCGTGGCCGCGCAACAGGCGCCTGGTCCTGTTGACCTGGGTCACGCTGGAGCCGAACCCGTGGAAAATTCCGGCAAACTCTGCAGCGATGAAGCCGCCGCCAACCACCACCACCCTTTCGGGCAGCCCGTCGATCCGCATCACGGTGTCAGAGGTATGCACCTGCGGCAGGCCGATCCCCGGCACCTCGGGCAGGACCGCCCTGGACCCGGCGGCAACCACAACCTGCCCGGCCGTGATGTCCACACCGGATTCGGTCCGCAGGGCCCGCGGTCCGGTGAAGCGGACGTAGTCCTCATAGAGGTCAACGTGGTCCAGTTCCGTTGCCCGGTAGTCCCGGCCGGCGGAGGAGATGGAGTCTATCCGGCCAAAGATCCGGTCGCGGATGGCATTCCAGTGCACTTTGTCCAGGCTGAGGTCCACTCCAAGCCGGGCTGCCTCCTGCTGCGCCGCGGCAAGCCCGGAGGGGTACACGAACATCTTGGTGGGAATGCACCCCACATTGAGGCAGGTGCCGCCAAAGACGCCGCCGTCAACCAGGGCCACGCGCTTGCCATCCCAGTACGGGGTGATCAGGGAATTGCCGGAGCCGGATCCGATGATGGCAAGGTCATAGTGGGGCATGGCAGGTCTTTCCGAAACGGCAGCGGCAGGCGGATTTTGCCTGTCCGGGCAGTCTAGGCCAATCCGGACCGGATGCCCCGACAGCGGTGCGGCGCCAGTAGAATAATCGCGGACGGAACAGGCGCAGCAGCCTGCCGCCAGCTGCCGAGGTGACATACGCAGCGTTCCATCGGCCCGGTTTCCCGGGCCCTCCACGCGCACCCTGAAGGAACTCCATGTCATCGCCCTCCCTGACGCTGCCTGCCCCGGCACCGGCTGCCGCTCGTAAACGCCGGCTGCTGGAAATTCTCGGCGCGGCGGCCATCGCCGCCACCTATGTCTACCTTGTCCTCAACCAGCCGGCCGACATCACCGGCGGGCCCGGCAGCGCGTCCGCGCTGATTGCCCTTTCCGGATTCCTGGTGGGCGCCATCCTGCTGATCGTGGCAGTCCTGCCGACGTTGCCGGCCTCCACCGTGGTGCTGATCCCCGTGGCACTGGTGTTGAACATCGTGCTGGGACAGTTCGTGGGCAGCACTTTGGTCCCGTTCTACCTCGATGCGATCGGCACGGTCCTCATCGCCGTGCTGGCAGGACCGGCCGCAGGCGCCGCAACCGGAGCGCTCAGCAGCATTGTCTGGTCCTTCTTCAACCCCACGGTGCTGCCGTTCGCAGCCGGCGCCGCACTGATCGGCTGCCTGGCGGGACTTGCCGCGCGGCACGGGATGTTCCGCCGCTTCTACCTCGCCCCCGTGGCCGGTTTTGTCACCGGAATCATCGGCGGCGTGGTGTCCGCGCCGGCGGCGGCCTTTGTTTTCGGCGGCACGTCCGGCGTGGCTACCGGCGCCATCGTCAGCGCCTTCCGGTCCATGGGGGACACACTCCTGGCCGCCATCACCAAGCAGGCGCTCATCTCCGATCCCATGGACAAGGCCATCGTCTTCACCGTGGTGGCCGTCCTGGCCTACGCGCTTCCCCGACGCGCGCGCCTGCAGTTCCCGTTCGTCCGCCGGCACCGCGTGCTGGCCGGCACGTCGCCCGAACAGGGCTCCTGACCCCCACGCCGATGCGCCTGCATCCGCTGACCTCCCTGGCCGCCGCTGGCAGCACGGCGGTAATAACGACGGCGGCAGCCAGCTGGCCGCTGTCCCTCGCCGTCATGGGTGCTGCCGTGGTCCTCTCGGCAAGGGGAGGCACGGCACGGCAGCTGCTGCCCGCGGCTGCGGCAGTGCTGCTGCCCCTGGGCTTGTCGCTGCTGGCCATGCATGGGCTGTTCTTTCCCGAGGGCCGGACAGTCCTGGCAGAGTGGGGAGTGGCCCGCATTACCACCGAGGGCCTTGTCTTCGCCCTGGAGCGGGCAGCGCAGCTGGGGGCGGTAGTCCTGAGCTTCCTGGTGTTCTCCTTCAGCGTCAGCGTGCCGGACCTGGTGGCGGTGCTGTCCTCCCGCGGTGTCCAAGGACGGTTCGCCTTCGTGCTCGCCTCCACCTTGACCCTGCTGCCGGCCATCTCCTCCCGCGCGGAACGGATCCGGCAGGCCCAGGAGTCCCGTGGACTGGTGGTCCGCCGCGGACTGCTGCACCGCGCGGCCGCGTTCCGGCTGCAGGCGGTGCCGCTGGTCCTGTCCCTGATCGAGGATGCCGGAACACGGACAGCCGCCCTTGAAGCGCGGGGCTTCAGCAATCCCGGGCCGCGGACCAGCTACCGGGACGTTCCGGATCCGATCCGCCAGCGCGTGTTTCGGGGTGTGCTGCTGGCGGCCGCTGCAGCCGCGGTTGCTGCGCGGCTGCTGCTGACCCGGGCGGGAAGCTGAGCCATGTCCGCCACCCACCCGATGCGAACCCAGCCGGTACTGTCAGCCGGAATCCGGAGCTTCACCTACCACGGGGATGAGGCCCCCGTCCTGGAGGGGATTGACCTCAACCTCGTCCCCGGAACGTTCACGGCCATCCTCGGAGCGTCCGGAAGCGGCAAGTCCACGCTGGGCCGGCTGCTGTCCGGCTGGCTTCCCCCCGGAACCGCTGGCACCCTCCGCGGTTTCCTGGAACTCGCAGGCACGCGCCTGGACTTCGGCGGTGACGCGGACCCGCGGATCAACCCGGCGGAGTGGGGCCGGCAGGTGGGCTTCGTTCCCCAGGACCCTGCCGCCGTCCTGTCCACCGTCCGGGCAACGGTGGCGGAAGAACTGGCGTTCGGACTGGAAAACGCGGCACTGGAACGGCAGGCCATGAAAGCCACGGTGGAACACACTGCCGGCCTCCTGGGGCTCTCGGAGCTTCTGGGACGGAACCCCGCCGCGCTGTCCGGCGGCCAGCTCCGCCGCCTCGCCATCGGCTGTGCCATCATCACCGGTCCGCGGGTGCTGATCATGGACGAGCCCTTCGCATCGCTGGACAGTGCCGGAACTGCCGAACTGGCACGCCTGCTGCAGGACCTCGCGACGGCCGGTACCGCCGTCGTGGTCCTCAGCCAGGTGGTTGACGCGCCACTCCTGGACGCCGGAACCTGGGTTCTTCTGGCGGACGGCAGCGTCATGGGGAGCGGAACGCCGGCCGAAATGGGGGCCGGCCCCGGGCTGCTGCCGTCCGGTATCCGGTACGCCGGCAGCGGGACGGCGCCGGGGCAGGGCCACAAGGAAGCCGTGCAGACGGAGACGCTGCCGCCGCGCAACGATGGAGGCGTTCCCGCACTTGAGCTCCGCGGCGTCTCCTTTGGCTACAGCGCCCGGGGCAAGGAAGCGCAACTTAGGAACATGCGGCGCCGGGACCCGGGCGGAAAAGCGGCAGGCAGCGCTCTGGTGCTGCAGGGCATCAACCTGCGCATCCATAGCGGCGAGATCGTAGCGGTGACCGGGCCCAACGGGGCAGGAAAATCAACGCTGCTGCGCCATTTCAACGGACTGCTCCGGCCCACCGCGGGCCGCGTCCTGGTCCACGGCAGGGACATTGCGGGGGTGCCGCCAGGGGAAGCGGCCGGCTCCGTGGGCCTGCTGTTCCAGCAGCCCCGGGACCAGCTGTTCGAGCGGACCGCCCTCCGCGAAGTGCGCTTCGGCCTGGACCGCCTGTTCCACCCCGGCGAGGCAGCCTCCCGGGCCCTGGAAGCACTGTCCGCCGTCGGCCTGGCAGGGGCGGAGCACACGCACCCAGCCGAACTTCCCGCCTCCGGCCAGCGCCTCCTCGCCCTGGCCACGGTCCTTGCCCGCAAACCGTCAGTCCTGGCCCTGGACGAACCCACCGTGGCGTTGGACGGCGGCGGCCTCGCCCTGCTGGACGCTGCGGTGCGTTCCGCGGCAGGGGAGGGCGCCGCCGTCGTGCTGGTCACGCATGACCTTGGCTATGCCCGCGCTGCTGCCCACCGGGTGGTAGCGCTCGACGGCGGGCGGCTGGAGGGCTGATCAGGCGGGACGGGACGCCACTCCCGGCGCCAGGAAACGCCTGCCGTTGACGCGCTCGGAGGCTCCCACTCTGTCGAGGTAGGGGGTGATGCCGCCGAGGAACATGGGCCAGCCCGCGCCCAGGATCATGCAGAGGTCGATGTCCTCGGGACCGGCAACCACGCCTTCGGTGAGCATGAGGCCGATTTCCTCCGCCAAGGCGTCCTGCGTGCGCCGCAGCACTTGCTCCGCAGTGGAGGGGGAGGTGCCGAAGGACATCAGCGCCAGGGTGGATTCCGGGATTTCCTGCGATCCGTCCGGGCCGGCCGCCCATAGGCCCTTCACGCCGTTGTCGATGAGCTTCTGCAGGTTGGCGGAGACCGTGAAGCGTTCGCCGAAGGCCGCGTGCAACGATTCCTGGACGTGCTGGGCCACGGGCAGGCCCACCATGGCGCCGAGCGTGAAGGGCGTCATCGGCAGGCCCATGGGACGGAGGGCGTTGTCCGCCACCTCGGCGGGGGTGCCCTCATCAAAGGCGGCCGTGACCTCGCCCATCAACCGCAACAGGATGCGGTTCACCACGAACGCGGCCGCGTCCTTCACCAACACCGCTGTCTTCTTCAGGCCCTTGGCCAGTTCGAAGGCGGTGGCCAGCACGGCGTCGTCCGTCTTCGGAGCACGGACAATTTCCAGGAGCGGCATGACGGCCACGGGGTTGAAGAAGTGGAAGCCCACCACGCGCTCCGGGTGCTGCAGGTCCTCCGCCATGGCGGTAACGGACAGCGAGGAGGTGTTGGTGGCCAGGATGCAGTCCGGGGAGACAACTGCCTCCAGTTCGGCAAAGACCTGCTTCTTGACGTTCAGTTCCTCGAACACGGCTTCAATCACAAAGTCCGCGTCAGCGAAAACATCCTTGGATACGGAGCCCGTGACCAGCGCCTTGGTCCGGTTGGCGGCGTCCTGGCTGATGCGCTTCTTGCCCAGGAGCTTGTCCACCTCGGCGTGGACATACCCCACGCCCTTGTCCACGCGGGCCTGGTCAATGTCCGTCATCACCACGGGGACCTTGAGCTGGCGGGCGAACAGCAGTGCCAGCTGGCTTGCCATGAGCCCGGCACCAACCACCCCAACCTTCGTGACAGGACGGGCCAGCTTGCGGTCCGGGGCTCCCGCGGGGCGCTTGGACCGCTTCTGGACGAGGTCCAGGAAGGCGTAGACGGTGGCACGGAACTCGTCGGTCTGCATGAGGTCGGCGAGGGTTTCGCATTCCAGGGCAGCAGACTGTGCCTGGGTCATGGTCCGGTTCGCCTCGAGGATGTCCAGGACCTTTCCCGGCGCAGGCGCAGCATTGGACGTCTTCGCGTCCACGAAGGCCCGCCCTGCCGTGACGGCGGCATCCCAGCGCGCGGCGGTTGCGGGCCCGGCGGGATCGACGGCGTTGGTACGTTCCGGGACCACGTCGCCGGAAATGACGCCGGCCGCCCACGCGAGGGACTGCTCCAGGAAATCCGCAGGCTCGAACAGGGCGTCCGCGACACCCAGGCTGAACGCCTGGGGTCCGGTCAGGGTCCGGTTGTTGCTGAGCGGGTTTTCAATCATCACCTTGACGGCGTTTTCCGGGCCGATGAGGCGCGGCAGGATGTACACGCCGCCCCAGCCCGGGACCAGGCCCAGAACGGCTTCCGGCAGCGCAAGTGCGCCTGCTCCGGTGGAGACTGTGCGGTACGTGGACTGCAGGGCAATCTCCAGCCCTCCACCCAGTGCCGCGCCGTTGATGAAGGCGAAGCTGGGGACCCCCAGGCCGGCCAGCGTGCTGTACACATCGTGTCCCAGCTGCGCCATCCACAGCCCGTGCTCGCGCTTGTCCAGGTTCTTGACGGCGGAAAGGTCGGCGCCCGCCACCAGGTAATAGGGTTTGCCGGTTACTCCGACGCCGACGATTTCACCCCGGGCCGCGCGGTCCCGGAGACCCTCCAGGACCTTGCCGAGCTCCACCAGCGTGTTCGGCCCCAGTGTGGTGGGCTTGGAATGGTCCAGGCCGTTGTCCAGGGTGATGAGGGCGAACGTGCCAGGGCTTGGCTTCCCGGCCGGTGCCGGCAGCTCGATGTCCTGGACGTAGGAATGCGTCACCGTTTCGTTGGGAAACAGGTCGGCAAGTCGGGTGAAATCTGCGGCGCTCATGCTGCTCCTTCGGAAACGGTGTGGGTGGCGGAGTTTGCCGGCCGGGCTCCGCTGTAATCGGCGTGGCGGGGGTTTTCCCAGATCACCGTGGCGCCCATGCCCAGGCCAACACACATGGTGGTGATGCCGTAGCGCACGGAAGGGTCTTCCTCGAACTGCCGGGCCAGCTGGGTCATCAGCCGTACGCCGGAGGAGGCCAGCGGGTGCCCCACTGCGATGGCGCCGCCGTAGCGGTTGACCCGGGTGTCGTCGTCGGCAATGCCAAAGTGCTCAAGGAAGCTCAGGACCTGGACGGCGAACGCTTCGTTGATCTCGAAAAGGCCGATGTCCCGGATGGAAAGCCCCGCGTTCTTCAGGGCCTTCTCGGTAGCGGGCACCGGGCCGATGCCCATGACTTCCGGTTCGACGCCCGCGTAGGCGTAACTGACCAGGCGCATCCTGACCGGCAGTCCGAGCTCCGCCGCGGTGTCGGACGAGGCCAGGACAGCGGCGGTTGCGCCATCGTTCAGGCCCGCGGAGTTACCTGCGGTGACCCGCCCGTGTGCCCGGAACGGGGTGCGGAGGCCTGCGAGGTCGGCCAAGGTGGTGCCGGGCCGCGGGGGCTCGTCCACCGTGTGCAGGGACCATCCCTGGCCGGGCTTCATGGCTGCCACCGGCACCAGGTCCGGCTGGATGCGGCCGCTGCGGCGGGCGGTCTCGTATTTTTCCTGCGATGCCACGGCATAGGCATCTGTGCGTTCTTTGGTGATGGACGGGAAACGGTCATGCAGGTTCTCTGCGGTGTTCCCCATATTGAGGGCGGCCGGGTCCACCAGCCGCTCGGACATAAAGCGCGGGTTAGGATCGGCGCCGGATCCCATGGGGTGGTTGCCCATATGCTCGACGCCACCTGCCACCGCCACGTCATAGGCTCCGAAGCCGATGCCGCCGGCGACGGAGGTCACGGCGGTCATTGCCCCTGCGCACATGCGGTCTATGGCGAACCCGGGAACCGTCCTGGGCAGGCCGGCGAGCAGGGCGGCGGTCCGGCCCAGGGTAAGGCCCTGGTCTCCGGTCTGGGTGGTGGCAGCAATCGCCACTTCATCGATCCGCTCCGGCGGCAGGGAGGGGTTCCGGCGGAGCAGTTCACGGATGCATTTCACCATCAGGTCATCAGCCCGGGTGCCCGCGTAGATGCCCTTTTCCCCGGCCCTGCCGAACGGTGTGCGGAGGCCGTCCACAAAGACGACGTCCCGGACAGTGCGCATGGATGCGCCGCTTTCCTGGTGGCTCACGTATAACTCCTCATCGAGACGTAGGCGCCGGTTGCGTGCCGGAATGCGGCAGCCAGCCTGGCGGCAATACCATCGATGTTACTCGTGAGTAACTTAGCCCGCAAGGCCCTGGATTGAAGGGACGCTCTCTCCTTTAATGCGCCTTTTTGGCTGGCGCTCGCTCACTCTCTTCAAGAAAGTGAGCGAGCGTCGGCACTATTCACGCATCAACCGAGAGAGCGTTTGGGGATTCGTTTTGGGAGCCGGTGGCCGACGGCGGGACCTACTGGCCTGCCGCGGTTGCGTCCGCTTTGGGTTCCTTGGCGGGCAGCGGCTGGGGGTTCAGGAACGCCTCGGAGATGAGCGGTGCGGCCAGTTCCACCTGCCAGTCCCGTGCGCCCAGGGCGCGAAGTTCCGCGGCGATCGCGTCTTCGCCGACATCCGCCGGTGGGCGCCAGGCCACCCGGCGCAGGTAGTCGGGAGTCAGCAGGTTCTCCAGTGGCAGGTTCAGCTCCTCGGCCCTGGCCTGCAGCAGCGGCCGGGCGGTGGCCAGCCGGCCAGCTGCCGCCGGATCGCGGTCGGCCCAGACCCGCGGCGGGGGCGGGGCATTGGTGGGCAGGTGCAGTGGCGGGAGCTCTTCGAGGTCGCGGGCTGCGGCGATGCACCGCAGCCAGCGGGGAGCCTCCCGCTGGGCCGCCCTGCCGTGGAAGCCCTTGGTTCCCAAAAGCTGCGGCACCGTGGACGGCATCGCCTTGGCTGCAGCCACCAGCGCAGAGTCAGGGATCAGCCTGCCGGGGGCAACATCCCGCTTCTGCGCCAGGGAGTCGCGCTCCAGCCACAGCTCCCGGACGGCAGCGAGCTGCCGGCGGTCGCGGATCTGGTGGAGCCCAGAGGTCTTCCGCCATGGGTCGACACGGGCCGGCGGCAGTCCCGCGGCCAGGATCGCCGCAAATTCCTGCTCCGCGTACTCCAGCTTGCCATCAGCCTCCAGGAGTTCGATCAGCTCCTCCCGCAGTTCCGTCAGGACCTCAACGTCCAGTGCGGCGTACCTCAGCCAGGGTTCCGGCAGGGGACGGGTGGACCAGTCGGCGGCGGAATGCTCCTTGGCGAGACCAAAGCCCAGCAGTTGTTCGATCACGGCCGCGAGTCCCACCCGGGGGAGCCCGGCGAGCCGTGCCGCGAGTTCGGTGTCAAAGAGCCTGTCCGGCCACATGCCCAGCTCGGAGAGGCAGGGCAGGTCCTGGCTGGCGGCATGCAGGATCCACTCGACGCCGCGCAGGGCGTCGTTGATGATGTCCAGGTTGCCGAACGGTTCGGGGTCGATCAGCCAGGTTCCGGCGCCTTCACGCCGGATCTGGACAAGGAAAGCCCGCTGCCCGTAGCGGAAGCCGGAAGCCCGCTCAGCGTCAACCCCCGCGGGCCCTGTTCCTGCGGCTATGGCCGCGGCGCAGCGCTCCAGGCCGGACTGCGTTTCGATCACCAGCGGAACGCCGTCCCGGGGCGAGGCAAGTTCAACGATTTCGGGGACAGGGCTGTCAAAGCCTTCCACCGTGATATGGGGTGCGGTATCAGCAGCCGGGACGCCGGCCGTGGTGTTATCCGGAATGTTAGGGGTCATGATGCCTTCAGTTTACCGGCCGGCCGGTCCACGCCCGTGTGCAGGCCTGCGTCCGGTCCTGCAGTGCTGCCTTGTGCGCCGCGCGCGTCCGGGCGCCACCGGCCAGGGATCTCAGTTCCGCCGCCGGTGTGTCAGCGGCGTAACGCCGTCCGGAAGGGGCGGCAAGCCGGCGAATGTGCAGACCATGTCGGACCATGCCTCGAGGTGGGCCCGGACGTCAGATGTGGCGGGTGTCCAGGACGCACGGAGTTCAATGTCGATGGATCCCGGCCGCTCCGAGAGGGTGCCGAAGCTTTCGGAGAGGACGCGGGTGGCGGTGCCGCCCGCGGCCCGGTACGGCGCCTTGTGATTTTCCAAGGCCTCAACGAGCCAGGTCCAGGCGACGGTTCCGAGCATCTCGTCATTGCCCATCTCGGGCTCCAGTTCTGCGCGAATATAGGTGACGATGCGGAACTCCCCGCCCCAGACCTCCGATCCGTCCGGATCATGCAGGAGGATGAACCGGCCGGTTGCCAGTTCCGTGCCGCCGTCGTCTTCCGTTCCCGAGGCGGCAGCCAGTGCCATGGCGGCGGGACCGTGAAGGGGCGTTCCAGGCGTGCCGGCGCCGGGAGCATAAACCTCGGCGCCGAGGGCGACAGCGAAGGGTGCCAGGCGGGCAGGCGCGGGAATCTCCGCCAGTCGGAGCTCCCGGCGGCACTGGGCTTTCCTGAGGGTTCCCAAGGCGTGGAGAAACTCCGGGGGAACCTGGTCAAGTGCGTTCACCTTCGCAGGTTACGCAACTGTGCCGGGCAGGGCGGGTAGGCTCGCCGCCGTCCCTTGCCCTGGGTGCAGGCAGCGTCAGCCGGCACGCTGCTGGAGTTCCCGGCGGATGGCGTCAGCAAAGGAATCCACGTCCTCTTCGGTGGTATCAAAGGAACACATCCACCGGACTTCCCCGGCGGCTTCATTCCAGTCGTAGAAGCGGAAGGACGCGCGCAGCCGGTCCGCCACGCCGTCGGGCAGGATGGCGAACACGCCGTTGGACTCGGTCTTCTGGGTGGGCTGGACGCCGTCGATGGTGTCGACGGCGGCGCGGAGCCGTGCGGCCATGGCGTTGGCGTGGGCGGCGGAGCGCAGCCACAGATCGCCCTCAAGGAGCGCGATGAACTGGGCCGACATAAAGCGCATCTTGGACGCCAGTTGCATGTTCATCTTGCGCAGGTAGACGAGCCCGTGCGCGGCCTCCGGGTTGAGCGCCACCACCACTTCGCCGAAGAGCAGGCCGTTCTTGGTCCCGCCGAAGGACAGGATGTCTACGCCGGCGTCGCGGGTGAAGGCCCTGAGTGGAACCCGGAGGTGGGCTGCGGCGTTGGCCAGCCTGGCGCCGTCCATGTGGAGTTTCATGCCTTTGGCGTGGATGTGGTCTGCGATGGCCCGGACTTCCTCCGGCGTGTAGCACGTGCCAAGTTCCGTGGTCTGGGTGATGGAGACCGCCAGCGGCTGGGCGCGGTGCTCGTCGCCCCAGCCCCAGGCCTCGCGGTCGATCAGTTCGGGGGTCAGCTTGCCGTCCGGCGTCGGGACATGCAGGAGCTTGATGCCGCCGACGCGCTCCGGGGCACCGTTCTCATCCATGTTGATATGGGCCGTGGATGCGCAGACCACCGCACCCCACCGGGGGAGCAGCGACTGCAGCGAAAGGACGTTGGCGCCGGTGCCGTTGAAGACCGGGAAGCACTCAATGCCGGGCCCGAAGTGTTCCTCCATCAGCTCCTTCAGCCGGGCGGTGTATTCGTCCTCGCCGTAGGAGACCTGGTGGCCGCCGTTCGCGGCCGCCAGTGCCGCGAGGACTTCCGGGTGCACCCCCGAATAGTTGTCCGAGGCGAACCCCCGCACGTTCGGATCGTGGAGGCGGACCCCGGCGGCGGTTTCAGCAGTTGTTGTCATCGCTTTGCTCACGCTTTCAGTCTAAGTAAAGTCGGGCGCCGGTAAGTCAGGGCGCCAGCAGCAGCCGGCTGCCGTTCAGTTCAACGGCCGGGGTTTCGAAGAGGCCGACGACGGCGCGCGCCAGGTCCCCGACGTCCGTTGCCCCCGGGAAAGTCCGTCCTGGATGGCTGCGGCGCAGCCCCTCGTCAACCAGGGCCTTGACCACCAGGACGACGGCGGCTGCCGCGCCGCCGCCGTTCCCGGAATCACGGCGGAAGCCGTCCGCCACGGCCATGGTCCAGGCTTCAGCGGCGGCCTTCGCTGCGGCATAGCTGGCTCCTGCCGCCGAGGGCTTGCTGACGGCGGTGGAGGACACCAGGGCGAAGCGGCCGTTCGGGGAGGCGGCGACGTCGTCGTAAAAAACGCGCGAAACGTTGCGGAGTGTCGTGATGGCTCCCCGTTCGAGGAAGTCCCAGTCCTCGTCCGTCTGGTCCGTGATGCCGCGTGCGCCGCGCCAGCCGCCCACCAGGTGGATGACGGCGTCCATTGGTCCGGCGGCAGCGGAGACCTCGGCCCGCAGCTGCCTGACCTCTTCCATTTGGGCGAGGTCGCACACAAAGGGGGCAACGCCGTCGCCCGCCTGTTCCGCCGCCGCGCTGATCCTGGCCCGGTCCGACCCCACGGTGAAGACGCGGTGGCCTGCTTCCTGGAGCGCGCGGGCCACGGCGACGCCGGACGCTCCGCTGCCGCCGGCAACAAGAACGTTCAGCCGCTGTTGTGCTGTACCCGGTGCTTCCGTCACAGGGCAGAGGCTCCGGTGATTCCGGCAGTGGACTCGATGACAGGGCGCATCTTCTTCTCCAGCGCTTCGTAGAACATGGACAGCGGGAATTCGTCGTCAAGCACCTGGTCCGTAAGGCCGCGGGGTGGACCGGCCAGGGGCAGTGCCTCCGGTCCCTTGGCCCAGACGGAGGCCGGGTGGGGAGTAACGGTCGCGGAAATCAGCTGGTACGCGGCCAGCCAATGGGCGGTCTTCGGCCGGTCAATGGAGCGCCAGTACAGCTCGTCGATGTTTGCGCCGAGCGCGATGACGGCGTCGGCTACCTCGTCCCAGTCGATGGTGAGCCGGGTGTCCGTCCAGTGCAGGACACGCTGCTGGTGCAGCCAGGCAAAGAGGAGCTGGCCGCCCAGTCCGTCGTAGTTCCGTACCCGGCTGCCGGTGATGGCGAAGCGGAAGATGCGGTCAAAGATGATGGCATACTGCACCAGTTTGGCGTGGCGCCGGGCCTCAGGATCGGCGTCTTCGTCCTTTTCTATCCGTACGGACTCTCGGAAAGCAGTCAGGTCGCAGCGCAGTTCCTCGAGCGAGTACAGGAAGAAGGGCATCCGCTGCTTGATCATGAACGGATCAAACGGCAGGTCGCCACGCATGTGGGTCCGGTCGTGGATCAGGTCCCACATGACGAAGGTGGCCTCGGTCAGGTCCTGGTCGGCGAGCATTTCCGCGGCGCCTTCGGGCAGCTCCAGGCTGGTGGTCTCGGCTGCGGCCTTGAGGACGCGGCGGAACCTGGCCGCCTCCCGGTCCGCGAAGATGGCTCCCCAGGTGAAGGTGGGGGTCTTGCTGACCGCGACGGTCTCAGGGAACAGTACAGCGGAGTTGGTGTCATAACCGGCGGTGAAGTCCACGAAGCGGATGGGAACGAACAGCTTGTTCGAGTAATCGCCCGCCTCAAGGCCGGCGATGAACTCGGGCCAGATCACCTCGATCAGGACTGCCTCCACCAGGCGGCTGCTGCTGCCGTTCTGCGTGTACATGGGGAAGACCACCAGGTGCTGGAGGCCGTTCCGCCGCTGCTCCTGGGGCTGGAAGGCCAGGAGGGAGGACAGGAAGTCAGGGGTGGCAAACCCGGCGCGCGCCCAGCTGGAAAAGTCCGCGCAAACAGCGTCCAGGTATGTGGCGTCATGCGGGAAGGCGGGGGCGAGGGCGCGGACGACGGTGACGATGTCTTCCACCTTGGCAGCTGCCTCGGAATGGTGCGCGGCGTCGGGGATGGAGCCGTCCTGGGCCTGCAGGGCCTGGAGGGCAGTGGCGGCGGCCTTCAGCCGCTTCCAGTCCTGGTTCTCCGCGGAAATCCCGGTGACGGCGGTGGTGAGGGTTTCGGTCATCGTCGGCTGCCTTTCTGGTTGCTTGCTACTAATGCCGAGCGTAGCAAGCAACCAGAGGGGCTAATGCAGAAAGGGTGTAAGCCTAAGAAAGCTTTAGGCTCGGGTACGGGGATCGCTGCCGGAGGAGGCTGGCAGCTGGGGCATCACTTCTCCGGCTCCGTTCCGCTGACCTGCGCATCCTCTTCCGGGACCAGCCGGATGGAGATGGAGTTGATGCAGTAGCGCTGGTCCGTGGGGGTTCCGAAACCCTCGCCCTCAAAGACATGGCCCAGATGCGAATCACAGGCTGCGCACCGGACCTCCACCCGGTCCATCCCCATGGTGCGGTCGTGGATGTAGCGGACCTTCCCTTCCGCAAGCGGTGCCCAGAAGGACGGCCAGCCGCAATGGGAATCGAACTTTTCGTTGCTGGTGAAGAGCTCTGTCCCGCAGGCGCGGCACTGGTAGACGCCTGCCGTGTGGGTGTCCCAGTATTCACCGGTGTAGGGACGCTCGGTTCCGGCCTGGCGAAGCACGCGGTATTCCTCCGGCGTGAGTTCCTCGCGCCATTGGGCATCGCTCTTTTCAACGCTCTTGCCGCCCGCGGCGGAACCGGCGGATGCCGCCTCAGGGGCAGGCACGGCCGTATCTGGGGCCTTATGTCCGAAGATGCTGTTTCCGAAAATGCTCATAGCCTTCCCAACGCTCACGAGTCGCCAATAAATCCCGAGCCCGCGTACAGGTGAAGCACCGGTATGCCCAGCTGGTCCTGCGCTTTGTTGGCCCAGTCCGTATGGAAGGTGTCCGCCACGGCATGCGGCCGGGTGATCACCACCGCCTGCGCAGCGCCGGTCTCGCGTACCTTGGAGACCAGTCCGCTGACCGCCCCGCCGTCCACGACTTCCCCTGTAAGGCCTGAACCCAGTCCTTCCAGGGCAGCGAGGGACACGGACAGGGTCTCGGCTGCCTTGGCACGTTCCTGGGTGGGATCCGGGGCGTGGGAGGTCAGCTCCCGGAAGGCTTTGGCTATGTCCAGCAGCGAAAGGTTCTCGAGGAAATCCACCAGCAGGTGCCGCTCGGTGTTTGCCGGCACCAGGACAACCAGGCGGGTATCCGAGCCGTCCACGAGGCGTTCGATGTTCAGGCGGTCGTCCGCCCCCAGGGGTTCTTCGGTCAGGATGACGATGGGTTCACTCATGGCCTTAGCCTAGTCCTGCAGCGCTGCCCTGCGCAGTGGCCGCCACGCCCGTCCCGGAGGGCCGGCAGGCAGCCGCGCACGCGGCGGAATGCGGGCATCGGTGCCGGGCCGGTAAGAATAGTTTCATGGCATCTTTCCAGCGAACCCGCCCCGCCCCCGTTCAGAGCACCCCCGACTCCGGGGGGATGTCGCTGCGCGCCAAATGGGCAATCGGCGGAGCGATCGGCGGAGGCGGCCTGGCAGGGCTGCTGGCAACAGGGTCCTCTGCGCTCGCCGTGTACTTCGCGCGGCGGGTCATCACGCCGGCACGGCAGCGGGCGGCAGACCAGGAAATGCTCGCGCTCATCAGGGACGGCCAGCGGCAGCAGGCAATTTTTGCCGCCACGGACGACACCACCGTGGACGGTGTCTACGGGTTCTTTTTCGACGGCGGCAAAGGACACGCGCGGATCGGCCGCATCGTTTCCTACTCGCCCGCCGAACGGACTGTCCTGCGGGAGGTCGAAGCGGTCTACGCCGGTGACCTCTCAAAGGCCCGCCGCGGCTGGTGGAGCGGGGCTGTCCACCCGGACCCTTCCGCCGTCGGAATCCCGCACGAGGAAGTGATGATCGACGTTGACCGGGGGCAGGCGCCCGCGTGGCTCGTCCGCGCCGGCGGAACGGCCCGGACCTGGGCGGTGATGGTGCATGGACGGGGAGCCACGCGGCAGGAGGCGCTGCGTGCGGTAGGCCCGGCGCTGGAACTGGGGCTTACCAGCCTCCTGGTTTCCTACCGCAACGACGGCCTTGCGCCCTCCGCAGACGACGGCCGTTACGGCCTGGGGTCGACGGAGTGGCGTGACGTCGAGGCAGCAATCGAGTACGCGCTGGCCAACGGTGCGGAAGAGGTTGTGCTGTTCGGGTGGTCCATGGGAGGTGCCATCTGCCTGCAGGCGGCCGACCTTTCCCGCCACCGCCACCTCATCCGGGCGATGGTGCTCGATGCGCCCGTCACTGACTGGGTGAATGTCCTGGCCCATCATGCGCAGCTGAACAGGATTCCCTCCCTTGTGGGCCGGTATGGCCAGCTTATGCTGGGGCATCCGCTGGGACGGCGCCTCACGGGATTGTCCGCCCCGGTTGACCTGAAGGCGATGGACTGGGTGTCGCGGGCAGTCGAACTCCGCACGCCCACGCTGGTGGTGCACAGCGTCGATGACGAATACGTGCCCTACCGGCCTTCTGCCCTGCTCGCCGAGCGCAATCCGGAGATGGTGACCTTCGAGCCGTTCCACCAGGCACGCCATACCAAGGAATGGAACGTTGATCCGGAGCGGTGGGAAAGCCTGGTCAAGGCGTGGCTGCGGCAGCAGCTGGCACCCAGGCTGAATCCGGGCGCCTTGAACCCGGTCAGCCCCTGACAGTGTTTAAGTTCTACTGTCAGCGCTGAATCCGTTGCGGGACGCGCCTGCTCCGGAGCAGCTTCAGCTGAAGCCTGGACCGTCCGAAGGGGTAATGGGATCCGCGAAGTTGGAATGGGTGGGACGGTCGCGGTCCGACAGACGTTCTGGCCATCGAGCGGCGTGCGGATCGACTTTTCCGCACTTCACGCAGTGGCGCGTGAAGGTGCCGTCGCGGTCCGCTTCCGCCACCCAGTGGTGCCCCAGGTTTGCCTTGCAAAACAGGGTTTTGAGCATGACGTTTGTCCATAAAACATCGGCCCTGCGTCAGGCCGGGCCGGCTAACGGCTGAACCGACCAGTGGCGTTGCGTCAGCCGGTCGGGCTGATCCTGCTGCAGGTAGGTGCGCCCTGACGGATCTTGTGTGCCTTGAACATACGACGGCGGCGCCGGCGGCGTGTTTTGGGGCTATGAGAGAAGTGGCATTTTTGGTGCTGAATCGGTGCATCGATTGTAGCGCCGCAAAAGGGCCAGGTGTATACGGGCTGCGACCCCTATGGGGCGGACAACGAGCCTATGGGTGCCGTGACTGCCTGGGTGAGGCGGATCAGGTCAGCCGGCGCCAGTTCTATGTCCAGGCCGCGCTTTCCGCCGGAGACCAGCAGGGTCTGCAGGCCCACGGCGCTTGAGTCCAGCACCGTGGGGGAGGGCAGCCGCTGGCCGAGCGGGGAGATGCCGCCCAGTACGTAGCCGGTGCGCCGCTGGGCTGCGGCCGGATCCGCCATGGCCGCCTTCTTGGCCCCCAGGGCGCTGGCGAACGCCTTCAGGTCCAGGGTTCCGCTGACCGGGACGATGCCCACCGCCAGCCGGCCCTCCACCTCAACCATCAGCGTCTTGAAGACCCTTGAGGGGTCGATCCCGAGGGCCTCGGCCGCCTCGGCCCCATAGCTGGCTGCTGAGGGATCGTGCGTGTAGGGGTGCAGCACAAAGGGAACCCCGGCCGCGGTCAGCGCCGCCGTTGCCGGGGTTCCCTGTGAAGCATTCTTGCGGGCCATGGTGCTGGTCCGGGCAGCAGCTAGGAGCGCACGCCGGAAGCGGCAGCGACCTTGCGCTTGATCCGTCCCAGCATGGCCGTCATGCCCCGCATGCGCAGCGGCGTGATGGCCCGGGTGAGTCCCAGGAGTTCGGGCATATCGTCCGGGACAGCGAGGATCTCTTCGGCGGACAGCCCGTCCAGCCCCTCGTGCAGCACACCGGCGAACCCGCGTGTTGTCGGGGCCTCGGCGGGAGCCTTGAAGAACAGCCGCACGGTACCGGCCGGGCCGCCGTCTTTTTCCGTTTCGATGGTGAGGAAGAGCGGCGACTGGCACTCCACAACCTGCTCCAGCAGTTCGGGGTGGTCCTTGAGCCGGTCCGGCAGCTCCGGAAGGCCCTCGGAGAATTCCAGCAGCAGCTGCAGCCGCTCGGGTTCGGACATGGCCTGGAAATCGTCCACGATGGCCGCTAGGGCGGAAGGCAAAGCTTGAGTAGTCATCGGTCCAAGTCTACGCAATCGCTGTGGAGCGGGCCGCGTCAGGCTCCGACTGCAACGGGAACGGAACCGCGTTCGGCACCCTTGACGATCGGTACCCGCACGGCGTTGCCCCATTCGGTCCAGGAGCCGTCGTAGTTGCGGACGGATTCGAAGCCCAGGAGGTATTTGAGGGCGAACCAGGTGTGGCTGGAACGCTCGCCGATGCGGCAGTAGGCCACGACGTCGTCGCCCGCGGTGAGGCCTGCCTCGCCCAGGTAGAGGGCCTCGAGTTCCTCGCGGCTGCGGTAGGTGCCGTCAGCGGCTGCGGCGCGGGCCCAGGGGACGGACGCGGCGGTGGGGATGTGGCCGCCGCGCAGGGCGCCCTCTTCCGGGTAGGCCGGCATGTGCGTGCGCTGGCCCGTGTATTCCTCGGGGGAGCGGACATCGATGAGCGGCTTGCCAAGATGGGCAAGGACGTCTTCCTTGAAGGCGCGGATGGGAGCGTCATTGCGCTCGACGACGGGGTAGTCGCCCCTGGCCGGAGCCGGCTTTTCCCTGGTGAGTTCCCGTCCTTCGGCAATCCACTTGTCCCGGCCGCCGTCCAGCAGGCGTACATCCTGGTGGCCGAAAAGCTCGAAAACCCACAGGGCGTAGGCAGCCCACCAGTTGGACTTGTCCCCGTAGATCACCACTGTGCTGTCACGGGAGATGCCCTTCGACGCCGCCAGTTCGGCGAACGCGGCGCCGTCCACGTAGTCGCGGGTTACGTCGTCGTTCAGGTCTGTGTGCCAGTCAATCTTCACGGCGCCGGGGATGTGGCCGGTTTCGTAGAGAAGGACGTCTTCATCGGACTCCACCACCACCAGCTCGCCGTTGGCGACGGCGCCGCTTTCGACAGCGGCAGCGAGCCACCCGGTGGAGACCAGCCGCTCCGGATGGGCGTAGGCAGCGAACTTCTCGTTCTGTTCAACGGGGTAGGGCATGATCTTGGCCTTTCATTGAGGACATGGATAGCCTGCTGGACCTTGGCGGGGCCGGCATTGGGACCTGCTTCCACACTAGCCAGCACCCCGGCCGGTGTCCGTATTCCGTTAATAGGACGAAATGTTGCCTTCATCACGCCGGGCCCGCCGGGAGCCTGTGACACAGCATGCGGCGGCAGTCTGTGAGGGAATGGGTATGGGCAAAGGAGACGCCGCATTGCCGGTATTCTTTCTGGGGACCAACCACCAGCAGAACGGACCCCCTTGGTACAGATCGAACAGCTTGCCGCCCGCACTCCGGCAGTTTCGGTGGATGAGCTCCTCAAAGGTTTCTATCCATCGCCCCGGTTCGGCCAGGTTTCATTTTCCAGCTACCGCCCCGATCCCAAGCAGCCCAGCCAGTCTGCAGCCGTCAGGGCACTCGAGGGGTTTGCCGACGGCGTTGGCTCCGCGGGCGGGGGCGGACTGTTCAAGAAGTTCTTCGCGAAGAAGGATGAGTCCCGCGCCGGCATTTACCTCGACGGCGGGTTCGGCGTCGGCAAGACCCACCTTCTGGCCTCGCTGTGGCACGCCTCGCCCGGCCCCAAAGCCTTCGGTACCTTCGTGGAGTACACCAACCTGGTGGGCGCCCTGTCCTTCCGCAAGACGGTGGACGCGCTCAGCAGCTACAAGCTCGTTTGCATCGATGAGTTCGAACTCGACGATCCCGGCGACACCGTCCTCATGTCCCGGCTGATGCGGGAACTGGCAGACGCCGGGGTGAAACTTGCGGCCACCTCCAACACCCTCCCCGGTTCGCTGGGCGACGGCAGGTTCGCGGCGGTGGATTTCCAGCGCGAAATCCAGGTCCTCGCGGACCAGTTCGACGTCCTGCGGATCGACGGGGAAGACTTCCGGCACCGCGGGCTGCCGGCAGCGCCGGCACCGCTGAAGAACAATGAACTGTCCTCGCACATGAAAGCGGAATTCGACGGGAAGACGGTGGCCCAGGACGAATTCAGCACGTTGATCCACCACCTTGCAGGGGTGCACCCCAGCCGCTACCGCCAGCTGATTGACGGCATTGACGGGGTGGTGTGGCGCAACGTCCACACCATCACTGAGCAGGCGGTGGCGCTGAGGTTCGTGGTGCTTGCTGACAGGCTCTACGACAAGGATGTCCCCATCCTCGCCAGCGGGGTGCCGTTCGACCAGCTGTTCACGGAGGAAATGATGACGGGCGGCTACATGAAGAAGTACTTCCGCGCCGTCTCCCGGCTCACCGCACTGGCCCGCGAAGGCCAAAACCACGAACCCTCCTAGCGGAGGTACAGCCTGGTAAGCCTGCTGCTCCGGGACTGTGCGGCTTCAGCACCAGGCGAACCGCCAGCCCGGCGGCGAGGGCCCAAAACGCCGACCCGATACCGGCGAAAGCAAGGCCCGAGGCCGCCAGCGCGGCAGAAACGGCACCGGCAAGGGTTCCCAGGAGTGCAAGGCCGGCCACTGCCTCGAGCATGCCGGCCGGTGCGGCGGTCACCAGGGCCACCAGCGCAGCGGAGAACGCAGCCAGCACAAGGTAGGCAAATCCGGACGTGAAGCCGGCAACCCACCGGCGGTGCCGGTCCGGACCTGCCTCCTCACCCGCTGCCAGGGCGGCGCTGAGCGCTGCCAGATTGACGGCGTGGGCGCCGAACCCAGCTGCCGCCGCGGTACCGGCGCCGGTCACCAGCATGGCCGGACGCCACGGGGTGTCGTAGCCGAAGGACCGGAGGACAGCCACGCCGGGAACGTTCTGTGACGCCATCGTCACCACAAACAGGGGAAGAGCAATACCCGCCATCGCCTGCAGGCTGAAGGCCGGCGCGGTCCAGGCCAGGCCTGGAAGGATCTCCCCGTCACCCAGGGTGGTGCCCCCTGCGGCCAGGGAAATGCCGATCACGGCGAGGGCCACCAGCAGGGCTGCCGGCACGGACCAGCGGGGCGCCAGCTTCATCATCAGCAGCCAGCACAGTATGACCGGCGCGATGAACAGCGGAACAGTCCCCAGCGCCTTGAAGGGGGCAAGGCAGAGCTGCAGCAGGACGCCGGCAAGCATAGCCTGCGCAAGGGTTGCAGGGATCCTCGCCATCAGCCGGCCCAGGGCAGGCACCAAACCTGTCATGGCAATCAGTACCCCGGTGGCAAGGAAGGCCCCGACGGCGGCTGGCCACCCGCCGTCGACCGCTCCGGACGTTGCCAGCAGGGCAGCGCCGGGCGTGGACCACGCAAGTGTCACCGGCACTTTGGAACGCCACGCAAGCCAGAGCACCCCCAGGCCCACGGCCACGGTCACCGCCAGCAGTCCGGACGCTGCCTGCTCAGGGCTGGCACCCACTGCCCTGAGCCCGGCCAGCACCACGGCGAAGGACGACGTGAAGCCCACCAGCGCAGTGACAATGCCCGCCACAATTGGCCGGGAGTCGAGCCGGGACTGCCCGGGTGGCTGGTGTGCCGTGGTGAAGGTAGGGGATTTCGCCATACGGGCAGGTTACCCGCCGTCTTTCGCGAACCCTTCATCGGCCCTGACATGCCGGTTAAACGCCAAAGGTGCAGGTGCCGCCTCCCGGCGGGACCTGCACCCCCTTGACGTGCTAGGGCAAGACCCTGGCCAAATCCTGTTAAGGAGTCCTGTCAGCCGGCGGAACCGGGTTGACGGGAGTTGCCGGCGGAACCTGCTCGGCGGCAGGTGCCTGTCCCGGGGTTCCGTTCTTGTCAATGAGCTTGGAAGCGCCATCCTGGACCTTGTTGACGTGGCCCGAGTACTTGCCTCCGGTCTTGGTGTCCACAAAATCACCGGCCTTGTTGATGCCGTTCTTGATGGCCTGCTCGTTGCCGCGGATGAGACCCTGAGCCTTGCCCTTTAGATCGTCAATCAGTCCCACGAGCACCTCCCTTCAATCGCGGAGCCAGGTCGCTCCTCCGCATTCGATCCTAGCGCCGCCGGGAAGGCATGCCAAGGAAATCGGGGGTTCCGGGCGTTCGCCCGCAGCGGATGCCGTTCCGCCAACGGGATCGCTCTGTCTGCTGTGGCTGCCGCGGTGTGGGAACGCCCGGTGATGGCTCGTTGGGGGAGGGGTGGCCGGGCAAGAAAAAAGCAGCTCCCGGGGGAGCTGCTGGATGTGGGCGATACTGGGATCGAACCAGTGACCTCTTCCGTGTCAGGGAAGCGCGCTACCGCTGCGCCAATCGCCCGGAACCGGAAGACCGGCTTATGGGATTGTGAAAACAAGAGAGCGGACGACGAGATTCGAACTCGCGACATCCACCTTGGCAAGGTGGTGCTCTACCAGCTGAGCTACGTCCGCAAATATGGAGTACGTTCCGGCCGGGGCCGGGCGAACTGCCTGAAGCAAGTTTCCTTGCTTGGTGGGCGATACTGGGATCGAACCAGTGACCTCTTCCGTGTCAGGGAAGCGCGCTACCGCTGCGCCAATCGCCCATGTCCATCCGGGTATTATCCGGAAACCATGGTTTTCACCGAGGTGGGTACGGGATTCGAACCCGTGTATACGGCTTTGCAGGCCGCTGCCTCGCCTCTCGGCCAACCCACCGTGTAAGCGTCGATTCCGAAGAACTTTTGCTGTGACAGTGTCCTGCGAGCGGACGACGAGATTCGAACTCGCGACATCCACCTTGGCAAGGTGGTGCTCTACCAGCTGAGCTACGTCCGCATTTTGGAGGCTGATTCCCTGCCGTTCCCGGCATTTCCTCGCGTTCCAACGAGTAAAAACAATATAGGAGGTTCAAGGATTCTCCAAATCGCCGGCGCCCCAATCACCCTTTGTGTCCGCCCTTCCCAGCAATGGCGCGGTTTCCGCCTACTTACAGCCGTGTAATTCACGACGACGGATGTGTGACCTGGGTGCTGCGTCCGGCAGATTCGCGGGACGCGCGCGCTTGCTGCCGGCGTCCGGGATAGCTGTGCGGGCGGCGATTTTTGAATTGGGTGCGGCGTCGGCTAGCATTCAAGTGCACCAGGGCGATTGGCGCAGTGGTAGCGCGCTTCGTTCACACCGAAGAGGTCACTGGTTCGAACCCAGTATCGCCCACCGCACAAAGGTCCGTTTCCGCTCGCAGCGGAAGCGGACCTTTTTTGTGCGCGGATCCTTGCCTGCAGATTTTGTCGGCCCCCTGTGAAAGAGTTTTTTCCATGACAGCTCCACTCCTCGCCCACGCCACCGAATACGGCCGGATGTACGCCCGCTCAACGTCGGAGCAGTTTTCGGTTCCGTCCATCACCACTGTTATCAGCCAGCAGCCGCATGGGCTGGATGGCTGGTTCGGGTATATGGGCGCCAGCAGCCTGGCAAAAGATCCGCTGCTGGCGGACTGCCTGGGAAGCCCCGCCAAAATCCGCCAGGCTGTCAGCCGCGCTGCCAAGGCAGCCGAGACCTATCGGGACGACGCCGCCAGGCGAGGGGACCGCGTGCACAACTACTGCGAGCAGGTGGCCCTCCGCGCCCTGGGGCGCCCGCACGCCATGAAGGAAGCCCGCGAGGCCCTGGCCGCCAACGGGGAGGAAGCCTTCGCAGTGCGCTTTGACGAGTGGTGGGAGCTGTTCCGGGTGGAACCCATCGCGCCGGAAATCACCGTGTGGAACAACGCGGTGGGGTATGCGGGAACCCTGGACCTGGTGGCCCGCATCAACGGCCGCGTTTGCCTCATCGACTACAAAACCAAAGGCACCACCCGGGACGGACTGGTTAAACCGCTCGATGACAAGGTGGTGATGCAGCTCGTCGCCGGGATGAAGGCGGAAGAGAGCCTGGTTGATCCCGAGGCCGGCACCTGGGAACCGTGGAAATACGGTGAGGACCCCGTCCTGCTGGCGGTGGCTATCGGCGAAACCGAAGTCCGTCCCGTGCGGGCCAACCCCGACGTCCTCAAGCACCACTGGTGGAAGTTCTGTGCCCTGCGGCGGGTGTGGGAGCTCAACGCGGATACCATCAGCGCCGGTGCCGCGCTGCTTCCCATCGCACCACCGCCGCTGGCCCAGGTGCGCACTGCCTAGCGCTCCGTCTGTATTTGGTATGTCTGCGGACCAGATGACTGCGCCTAAACTGGACAGGTCCCCTTTACCGCCAACTGTAAGGAATTACTGCGCATGGCTATCCTGAATATCCGCATCATCGGCGATCCTGTGTTGCGCACAGTGGCCGATCCCGTGACGGATTTCGGGCCGGAGCTGGCCAAGCTGGTGGCGGACATGACCGAAACCATGGAGGACGTGGACGGCGCAGGGCTGGCCGCGCCCCAGGTCGGCATCAGCCAGCGCGTCTTTACCTACCGGATTGGCGGCGTGGAAGGCCACATCATCAACCCCGTCCTGGAAAACAGCGGTGACTACCAGGAGGACCAGGTGGAGGGCTGCCTGTCCATCCCCGGCCTCGGTTTTCCCGTGCGGCGTTTCCGCTCCACCCGCGTGACCGGCGTGGACATGCACGGAAACCCCGTCACGGTGGAAGGTGAAGGGATGCTGGCACGGTGCTTCCAGCATGAGAACGACCACCTGGACGGCATCCTTTACACCGACCGCCTGGAGGGGGAGGACCGCAAGGCCGCCCTGCGGTCAATCCGGAACGCCAACTACGGCTCTGTTACCGAGCGGACGGCAGCCAAACGGGCCAAAACGGTCGGGTCCAGTTTCGGCGGCTCCACACCCGGGTCAAGTTTCGGTGCCGGAGCGGCCGGTAACGCCGGGTGAGGGTCCTGTTTGCGGGAACCCCCGCAGTCGCCGTCCCGTCCCTTGATGCGCTGGTGGAGGCAGGGTTCGACGTCGTCGCCGTGCTGACCCGTCCCGACGCCCCCGTGGGCCGCAAGCGTGTCCTGACGCCGTCGCCCGTGGCTGCGCGCGCCGCCGAGCTCGGCATCGAGGTCATCCGCGCAGCGCGCGTGGACGCCGAGGCGACGGCCAGGATTTCCGGGGTAAACCCGGACGTGGCCGCCATCGTGGCCTACGGCGGGCTGGTTCCGCCCGCAGCCCTGGCCGTTCCCCGGTACGGCTGGGTCAACCTGCACTTCTCCCTTCTGCCGGCCTGGCGCGGAGCCGCACCCGTGCAGCGTGCCGTCATGGCCGGGGACGACGTCACCGGGGCCGTGACGTTCCTGCTGGAAGAGGGGCTGGATACGGGTCCTGTTTTCGGCACCCTGACCGAATCCGTTGGCCCAGAGGACACCGCCGGGGAACTCCTGGAAAGGCTGTCCCGGAGCGGGGCGGTCCTCCTGGCCCAGACGCTGACCGCCATTGAGGCCGGCAAAGCGGCGCCGCAGCCGCAGGCAGGAGAGGTTTCCCTGGCGCCCAAGCTGACCCTTGAGGACGGCCACCTCAACTGGAGCCATCCCGCGCTTGCCATCGGCCGGCAGGCGCGTGGCGTCACTCCGGAACCGGGGGCATGGACGGTCCTGGACGGACAGCGGGTCAAACTGGAACCCGTCCGGCTGCGGCCCGATGTCACCCATCTTGCGCCGGGGGCACTGTCGCTCCACGGCAAGAGCGTTCTGGTGGGCACGGGCTCCCATGCCGTGGAACTAACCCGGATCCAGCCTGCGGGCAAAAAGATGATGGCCGCTGCTGATTGGGCACGCGGCATGGCTTCCCTTGAAAGCGTGGTGTTCGAATGAGCGGGTCCGGCGGCAATCCAGGCGGGCGCGGCAGCGGCGGTCAGGGCAACACAGGCAGAGGCAACACCGGGAAAGACGGCATGGGGCAGGGCCGGGGCAAAGGCGGACCCCGTGACAACAGCCGTCGAAACGCCCAGGGCCGTGAACGCAACCGCGGACCGCAGCGGAGCTTCACGGACAACGCCCCCTCCCAGCGCACCCGCCGGGCCGATCCCGCCCGGCTTGTGGCCTTTGAAGTCCTGCGGGCCGTGGCGGCTGAGGACGCCTACGCCAACCTTGTCCTGCCGGCGCGGATCCGCCACCACGGGCTGGACAAGCGCGACGCCGGATTCGCCACCGAACTGACGTACGGTGCCCTGCGCGGCCAAGGCACCTACGACGCCATCCTGGCCCGCTGCGTAGACCGCCCGCTGGACCAGCTGGATCCCGCCATCCTGGACGCCCTCCGCATCGGAGCGCACCAGCTGCTGGCCATGCGCGTACCGGCCCACGCGGCCCTGGACCAGACCGTCGGCCTGGCGCGCGCCGTGATCGGAGCAGGCCCGTCCGCCCTTATCAACGCTGTGCTGCGCAAAGTTGCCGCGCACCCCCTGGACGAGTGGCTGGACAAGCTCGTGGCGGGCGAAACCGACGCAACGAAGATCGCGGCGCTGCGCTATGCCCACCCCGAATGGATCGTCCGGGCCATGCGCCAGTCCCTGGTTGCACACGGCCGCTCCGCCGATGAAATCCAGGACCTGCTGGAGGCGGACAACGCAGCTCCCGTGGTCAACCTGGTAGCCCTCCCCGGCCTTGGCAACCTGGACGAGGCACTGGAGCACGGCGCTGCTCCGGGCGAACTCGTTGAGGGCTCCGCGCTTTCCAGCGGCGGAGACCTGGGACGGTTCTCCTCGGTCCGGGAAGGAACCACCCGCGTCCAGGACGTTGGCTCGCAGCTGGTGGCCCGGGCCATGGCATCGGTCGATCTTGGCGGGCCGGCAGGCGGACCTGGCGATGGAAAAGCCGAGGCGTGGCTGGACCTCTGTGCCGGCCCCGGCGGAAAGGCCGCCCTGCTGGGCGCACTGGCGAAGCAACGGGGCGCCACGCTCCTGGCCAATGAGCCCGCCCCGCACCGCGCCAAGCTGGTAAGCCGGGCCCTCGCCGCCGTCCCGCGGGAAACCTGGCAGGTCCGGACCGGCGACGGCCGCGAGCTCGGCACCGAAAAGCCCGGCTCCTTTGACCGCGTCCTGGTGGACGTTCCCTGCAGCGGACTGGGCGCCTTGCGGCGCCGGCCCGAATCCCGCTGGCGCCGGTCGCCCAAGGACCTGGCGGACCTTGGCCCGCTGCAGCGCGAACTCCTGGCCTCGGCCCTGGCAGCCGTGCGGCCCGGGGGCGTGGTGGCCTACGTGACGTGTTCGCCGCATCCGGCGGAGACGACGGCCGTGGTTGCCGACGCCCTCCGGAAGCGTGAGGACCTGGAGCTCCTGGACGCCGGGGCGGCGCTGGATGCCGTCAGCCTTCCGGGGAAGCTGGACGCGGGCCACGAGTCCACGGCTCAGCTCTGGCCGCACATCCATGGCACTGACGCCATGTTCCTGGCACTCATCCACAAAAAGGCCCAGGCGCAAGCAACAACAGACCAGTGAAAGGCAACCCCGTGACGCAATGCTGCATCAACCCGAGCATCCTCTCCGCCGACTTCGTCAACCTGGAGGCCGAACTGCAGCGCATCAGGACCGCTGACGCCGTGCATGTGGATGTCATGGACAACCACTTCGTCCCCAACCTGACCATCGGACTGCCCGTGGTGCAGCGCATCCAGGCTGTCAGCCCCGTCCCCCTCGACGCGCACCTCATGATCGCCGACGCCGACCGGTGGGCGCCCGGCTTTGCGGACGCCGGCCTGGCCTCGGTCACCTTCCATGCCGAAGCATCGATTGCCCCGGTGAAGCTGGCGCGCGAACTTCGCAGCAGGGGGTCAAAAGCGGGGATGGCGCTTCGGCCCGCCACCCCTGTAGAGCCGTACCTGGACATGCTCTCCGAGCTGGACATGCTGCTCATCATGACCGTTGAGCCCGGGTTCGGTGGACAGGCCTTCCTGGACCTCACCCTGCCCAAGATCCGGCGGGCAAGGGCAGCCATCGACGGGTCCGGAGCCGGCGTGGCCATCCAGGTTGACGGCGGCATCACGGAGGAAACGATTGTCCGGGCAGCAGAAGCCGGCGCCACTGTTTTTGTTGCCGGCTCCGCTGTTTACGGTGCTGACGATCCCGCCGCAGCCATTGAACGGCTCCGCGACCAGGGCAGCCGTCCATTACGTGCGGCGTCCGCGGAATAGCCGGGAGCCCGCGACTGTTATGGCACAATAGCAACACACATACGTGCTCCGGGGTCGGTGTAAGTCCGAACCGGCGGTGACAGTCCGCGACCCGCGAGCCGGTGCCTTCCGCAAGGAAAGCCCGGCAGACGGTTGAACCGGTGAAATTCCGGTACCGACAGTTAAAGTCTGGATGAGAGAAGCACGTACAGCTGTATCTGTGGGGCCGTCCCGGTCCCGCAGCCTTCTGCTGTCGTATACCCCCGGAGCCATCGCGGTTCGAGAGGGAAGGAACGACACAGCATGAACCCCCAGCGATGGCTCTTGACTGCCGAACGTCCCGCCGCTTCAGCGCAGGACGCAGCCGCGGCGATGGTCGCGGCATGACGGCGGCCAACCAGTTTCTTGGAACCGGCGCCGCCGCCACCGCCCTCCATCCGGGCCACCCGCTCCAGCCCGCCGACGGTGTGGTGACCGCCTTCAGCGCCGGCGAGACCCGGGCCATGGAGGCTGCACTGCAAGCAGCCCTGCGGGGCCCGCGCGGGGCCAACCCCCTGGTGGGCGCCGTCGTCGTCGATCCTGCCGGCAACCACCTCATCACCGGGTTCCACCGCGGTGCCGGCACCGCGCACGCGGAGGCCGATGCCATAGCCCAGGCGGCAGCTGCGGGCCTGGACCTTTCGGGCTGCACCATGCTGGTGACGCTGGAGCCCTGCGACCACCTGGGACGCACCGGCCCGTGCACACAGGCGATCATCGCCGCAGGCATCACGGACGTGGTGTACGCCGTGGACGACCCGCATGACCCGGCAGCAGGTGGAGCGGCAACGCTGCGTGCCGCCGGCGTGCGCGTCCGCAGCGGCCTGGGAGCTGCTGAATCCCTGGACCTGAACAGGCAGTGGTTCGAAGCGGTGACGGCAAAGCGGCCCTTCGTCACCCTCCACATTGCCCAGACCCTGGACAGCCGCATCGCTGCCCAGGACGGCACCAGCCAGTGGATCTCCAGCCCGGAATCCCTGGCGGACAACCACGCAATACGCGGGCGGATCGACGCCATCCTGGTGGGGACCCAGACCGTCCTGGTGGACAACCCCCGGCTCACCGCCCGCGACCCGAAGGGAACACCGGCGCCGAACCAGCCGGTACGGGCTGTCATGGGGCTGCGGGACGTCCCCGGCGGGGCCGCCGTGCGCGGAACGGACGGGCGCGTCACGCACCTGCGCACCCGCGACCCCCACGAGGCGTTGTCCCTGCTCTATGCGTCCGGGACACGCCACCTGATGGTGGAAGGAGGCTCGCGCATCCTGAGCGCCTTCCTCGCCGCCGGGCTTGTCGATGAACTCATCGTGTACCTGGCGCCCACCCTGCTCGGCTCCGGCACCTCCGCCCTGGACGGCCTTGGAATCACCACCCTCGGCGATGCCCAGCAGTGGGAATGGGACGAGTCCGACGGCGGTGCCGTGCGCAAGCTGGGCCGCGACCTAAGACTTCACCTAAGACCGCAACGAACCGTTGCCCTAGACCCCCAACCATCCCGCGTAACCGCGGAGCAAGCCCAGGAAGGCCACTGATGTTTACCGGAATTATTGCCGAACAAGGGCGCGTTCTGTCCGTCGAGAGGGACGGGGAAACCAGCGCCACCCTCCGGCTGCACGCGCCCGGCAGCACTGAAGGGCTCGCCCTGGGCGGCTCGGTCGCCGTCAACGGGGTCTGCCTTACGGCCACCGAAATCAACGGCACGGAATTCAGTGTGGATGTGATGGGCGAGACCCTGGTCCGCAGCACCATCGGGGAACTGGCCCCTGGCGACTCCGTCAACCTTGAGCGCTGCGTTCCCGCGGGCGGCCGGCTGGACGGGCATGTGGTGCAGGGCCATGTTGACGGCGTCGGCGTGCTGCTGGAACGGGAAGCCCTGGGCAACTGGGAGCGGCTCCGGTTCGGCGTGCCAGCCAACCTGGCCCGCTACATCGCGGAAAAGGGCTCCATCGCCATCGACGGCGTCTCCCTTACCGTCACCGCCGTCAGCGACGCAGCCGAGCGTAAACCCTGGTTCGAAGTCGGCCTGATTCCCACCACCCTGGCCGAGACCGGGCTGGGTTCCAAGACCACGGGCAGCCGGGTCAACCTTGAGGCGGATGTCCTGGCCAAGTACACCGAACGCCTGCTTGCCTTCAGCACACCAGCGTCTGCTGTCCTTGATGGAGGTGCACCGTGAACGCCGTTCTCCGGCTCGAGCCCGAGGCGCCGCAAACAGGCGCTGAACCTGCCCCGGGTACCCGCGGACTGGACTCCATCGAGGCAGCCGTGCAGGCCATGGCCGCCGGCAGGCCGGTGCTTGTGGTGGACAACGAGGACCGCGAAAACGAAGGCGACATCATCTTCGCGGCGCAGCATGCCACCCCCGCGTTGATGGGATGGACCATCCGCCACAGTTCCGGCGTCATCTGCGTTCCGCTGTCCGGGGACCGGGCGGATGCCCTTGCGCTGCCTCCCATGGTGGCGGTCAACGAGGACGCCAAGGGGACCGCCTACACCGTTTCCTGCGACGCCGCCCTCGGTGTCAGCACAGGGATCTCCGCCACGGACCGGGCCCTCACCGCCCGGGTCCTGGCGGACCCCCACGCCGTGCCGGCGTCCCTGACCCGGCCTGGGCATATATTCCCCCTCCGTGCAGTTGACGGTGGTGTGCGGGAACGTCCCGGCCACACCGAGGCCGCGGTGGACCTGTGCCGCCTGGCCGGCCTCGAGCCGGTGGGCGTGATTGCAGAAGTTGTATATGACGACGGCGAGATGATGCGCCTGGACGGGCTCCTGACCTTTGCAGCTGAGCACGGCTGTCCCCTGATCTCCATTGAGGATCTGGCGGCCTACCTCGCAGCGGGGGGAAGCGAACCCACGAAGAGCGCCCGCAAGGTTCGGGGCGGCAAGAAGGAGACACGATGACCTCTTCGACAGCCCGCGGCAGCGGTTCGCCGAACGGCCACGGGACTTCCCCGAACAGCCACCGGAGTTCCCCGAACAGCCACGGACCCGCCGTCAACGGGGAGGAGCGCAGCGGCAGCGGCGTGGTACCTCATCCCGTCAGCGCCGGCCCGGTAGTGCAGCTGCCCACGGCCTTCGGTGATTTTGTGGCGCAGGCCTGGACGGACCTGGTCACCGGCGTTGAACACCTGGCCGTCAGTTCACCCAACCCGCCCAAGGACGGTAAAGCTCCCCTTGTCCGGCTGCACTCGGAATGCCTGACCGGCGACATTTTTGGCTCCTACCGCTGCGATTGCGGGGAGCAGCTTGCCTTCGCCCTGGAAATGATCCAGCAAAACGGCGGGACGCTGCTCTACCTGCGCGGGCAGGAAGGCCGGGGCATTGGCCTGGCCAACAAGATCAAGGCCTACGCGCTGCAGGAGGCGGGCTTTGACACGGTGGAGGCCAACGAACAGCTGGGGCTTCCCGTGGATGCCCGCTCCTACAACGCCGCGGCGCAGGTCCTGGCGGAAATGGGCCTCCATGAGGTGCGGCTCCTGAGCAACAACCCGGACAAGCAGAACAGGCTTGCCCGGGCGGGCGTAAAGGTTGTGGAGATGGTTCCCACAGAGGTGCCCTCCCGCGATGAGAACATCCGCTACCTGCGGACCAAGAAGGACCGCATGGAACACCGGCTGCTGCTGGACACCCATGTGGTTGCGGTTCCCGTCACCACCCCGGAAACCTTCGAGCACGAACAAGACTGACGTGCTGCGGCACACCACCAACCGCAGCACCGGCAAGACACACCACCACGACTGAACGGAACAGACTGACCCATGAGCGGACACGGCGCCCCCGATATCGACCTCAGCACCCTCAACCCCGCAGAAACGTCGCAGCTGCGGCTGGCGATCGTGGCGGCAAGCTGGCACACCCAGATTATGGACGGGCTGCTGGACGGCGCCCTCCGGGCGGCGAAGGACGCCGGCATTGCCGAACCCACCGTCCTGCGCGTTCCCGGCAGCTTCGAGCTGCCGGTCGCTGCCGCCCGGCTCGCACCGCACTTCGACGCCGTCGTTGCCCTCGGCGTCGTGATCCGCGGCGGAACCCCGCACTTTGACTACGTGTGCCAGGCAGCGACGTCGGGACTCACCGACGTCAGTGTGCGCACTGGCGTCCCCGTGGGCTTCGGCGTCCTGACGTGCGACACCGAGCAGCAGGGCCTTGACCGGGCCGGCCTTCCCGGCTCCAAGGAGGACAAGGGCCACGAGGCCGTCACCGCGGCGCTGGCCACCGCCGTCGTACTCAAGCAGTACGGCAAATAGCGGACCCGGCAGGACGGGCGCGCGTGTGTATTCGCTCACATCGCGCCCGTCATGCAACGGCCCGGGAAGCGCCCCGTGGGCTGCAGCAAGTAGGCTGGAGGGCGTGAAGAATTTCGAGACGCTGTTCGCTGAGCTCAGCGAGAAGGCAGCCACCCGCCCGGAAGGCTCCCGCACCGTCGCTGAATTGGACTCCGGTGTCCACGGCATCGGCAAGAAAGTCGTTGAGGAAGCAGCCGAAGTCTGGATGGCTGCCGAATATGAATCCGATGAAGCCGCGGCAGAGGAAATCTCCCAGCTGCTGTACCACCTGCAGGTTCTGATGCTCGCCAAAGGCCTGACCCTGGAAGACGTCTACAAGCATCTGTAGCCACCGGCCCGGCGCGCTACAAGCCGCCGGTGCCCGCCGTGGCCTGCATTGCCTGAACACCTAGACCTCCCCAAACCAGAAAGACCCCAATGCTGCGAGTAGCCGTCCCCAACAAGGGCTCCCTGTCCGAAGCCGCCTCCGCCATGCTGTCCGAGGCCGGCTACCGCCAGCGCCGGGACACCCGCGAACTGGTCATGGTGGACCCGGACAACGACATCGAGTTCTTCTTCCTCCGCCCCCGCGACATTGCGGTGTACGTCGGGCAGGGAACGCTCGACGTCGGCATCACCGGACGCGACCTGCTCCTGGACGCCGAGGTGGAGGCCGAAGAGCTGCTTCCGCTGGGCTTCGCTGCCTCGACGTTCCGCTTCGCGGGCCCCGTGGGTGACTTTGCCAAAGTCGAGGAGCTTGAGGGCAAGCGGCTGGCCACCAGCTACGACGGCCTGCTCCGCGGCTACCTCGCCGGGAAGGGCATCAACGCCAAGGTTGTCCGGCTGGACGGTGCCGTTGAGTCATCGGTCAGGCTGGGCGTGGCAGACGCCATCGCCGATGTTGTGGAAACCGGCAACACCCTGAAAGCTGCCGGCATGGAAATCTTCGGCGATCCCATCCTGAAGTCCGAGGCCGTGCTGATCCGCCGCACCGGCGAAGGCGGCGCCGCGAACGGCACAGCCAAGGAGATCGAAGTCCTGATCCGCCGCCTGCAGGGCGTGCTGGTGGCTCGCCAGTATGTGCTGATGGACTACGACATCCGCAAGGAACTTGTGGAAAGTGCCGCTGCCCTGACCCCCGGCCTTGAATCACCCACCGTCTCCCCGCTGCGGGATTCGGACTGGGTGGCAGTCCGCTCCATGGTGCCCAAGAAGGAAACCAACCGGATCATGGACGAGCTCTACGACCTCGGCGCCCGCGCCATCCTGGTCAGCAGCATCCACGCCTGCCGCATCTGAGCCGGCCCCCGCAGTACCAACCCGCGCCCTAACAACCCAGCGCAGCAAAAGACAGAATTTCCAGGAGTTCCCATGGCAGTAGCAGTACGCGTCATTCCCTGCCTCGACGTGGACGCCGGACGCGTCGTCAAAGGCGTTAACTTCGAAGGCCTCCGGGACGCCGGCGATCCCGTTGAGCTCGCCCACCGCTACGACAACGCCGGTGCGGATGAGCTGACCTTCCTTGATGTCACGGCGTCCTCAGGGAACCGGGAGACCACCTTTGACGTGGTCCGCCGGACTGCAGAGGAAGTCTTTATCCCGTTGTGCGTGGGCGGAGGCGTCCGGGGCGTGGCAGAGGTGGACAGGCTGCTGCGCTACGGGGCCGACAAAGCCTCGATCAACACCGCAGCGGTTGCGCGGCCCGACGTTATCGACGAGATCACCCGGCACTTTGGTTCCCAGGTCCTTGTCCTGTCCCTTGATGCCCGCCGCACCCGCCCCGGGTCCCAGCCCACGCCGTCGGGCTTTGAAGTGACCACCCACGGCGGACGGACCGGCACCGGAATCGACGCCATTGAGTGGGCCAGGGAAGCCGCGGAACGCGGCGTGGGCGAGATCCTGCTCAACTCCATTGACGCTGACGGCACCAAGGACGGCTTCGACCTGGAACTTATCAGGCTGGTCCGGGCTGCGGTCAAGGTGCCCATCATCGCGTCCGGCGGAGCAGGGGAGCCTGCCCACTTCCCTCCGGCCGTCGCCGCGGGTGCCGACGCGGTGCTGGCAGCTTCCATCTTCCACTGGGGACCGGACAACATGATGTCCCAGGTTAAGGACGCGATCCGGAACGCGGGCTTCGAAGTCCGCTGAAGCGTGCCCTAACCCAACTGGGTAGCGTCAGGTGTCGTTATGAGGGCTCATAACGACGCCTGGCGCTACTTGGTTTGAGGGTTTAGAGGCCCACTTCTGCTGACTGGAGGAGCGCGACGGCGTCGGGCTGGCCTTCGAAAGTCACCAGGGCATGGCGCGTGCGGCCATGGGCGTGCATCAGCAGCTCGCCCGGTTCGCCCACGATGGCCACCGAAACAGGTGCGCGCTTGGCGACGTGCCGGGGCCCGGACGGCCGGACCAGGACGATTCCCAGGTCGACGCCGCGGTAAAGGATCGCGGCGCGCTTGACCAGCTCGTCCCAGAGGGCCTCCGAGTAGGCCTCGTCGAGTGCCCGCGGCGCCCACCGGTCAACTGCCCGGCGGATATCCTCCGTGTGCACGAAGTACTCAATGAGGTTGGCGCTTTCATCGAGGGTCCTGATGTTCATCGGCGAGAGCGCCGGCGGGCCTGCCCGGAACGTGTTGACCAGCTTTGCATAGGCTTCGGCAGTGGTCAGCTTCGCCGCGAGCCTGGCAGTGGCCTGGTCCGAGGCTTTGGCCAGGCGTTTGATAATCAGGCCCAGCCCCACGGCTGCTTTGCGTTCGCGCAGGTACAGGTGCGCGGCAAGGTCCCTGGTGCGCCAGCCCTTGCACAGCGTGGGCGCATCAGGACCGGCCGCAAGCAGGGTCTCGGCCAGGACTTCTCGGGACGGTTCGACGAAATGCATCACTTGTGAAACTAGCATGACCGGCGCGGAGTTGGGCAGCGCGGCCACCCCTGCTGGCGTGCCGTCGTTCACACACGTTCGGGGCCGCGGGACAGGCACTAGACTTGACCTGATGTCTGAGTACCCCGCCCCCGTCCCTGACCCCGGCCCCGCCGTGCCTGTGGCTGCCCCGCCCAGCCCGGCCGCCGCCCCATCGCCAAGCCCGCTTCCCGTGGACTTGGCCGCCGCGCTCAAGCGTGACAGCGCCGGCCTGGTGGCCGCGGTGGTGCAGCAGTACGACACCAACGAGGTCCTGATGCTTGGCTGGATGGACGACGAAGCGCTGCGCCGCACCATGACCACCGGGCGGGTCACCTTCTACTCGCGCTCCCGCCAGGAATACTGGCGCAAGGGCGACACCTCCGGGCACGTGCAGTGGGTCAAGTCAGTGGCAATGGACTGCGACGGCGACGCGCTGCTGGTACGGGTGGACCAGGTGGGCGCAGCATGCCACACCGGCACCCGCACCTGCTTCGACGGCCGGGACCTCGCTGTCACCACCGGCCAGGCCGGCTGAAACTCTCTGGCTGAAACTCTTCAGGACCCGCAGCCACCTGCGGTCACGCGGGGGAGGGCCGGGCACCCCCGCAAACACGCACACACAGGCGCCGGCGCAGACGGCCCAACGAGAACAGGCGGAACAGCATAGCCATGCAGGACCTTGGAATCATCAGCCCGGGCCTCGAGGAATTCAGGGAGCTCGCCGGGCACAGCCGCGTCATTCCCGTCCGGCTCAAGGTGCTCGCCGATGCCGAGACGCCCATCGGGTTGTACCGGAAGCTCGCCAACGGCCAGCCCGGCACCTTCCTGATGGAATCGGCGGCTGTAGGCGGGGCATGGTCCCGCTACTCCTTCATCGGCGCGAGGTCCAGGGCCACGCTGACCGCCAAGGACGGCAACGCGCACTGGCTGGGCCAGCCTCCCGCTGGCGTTCCGGTGGACGGCAGCCCGGTGGATGCCATCCGCGACACCATTGAGGCCCTCCGCACCGACAGGTTCGACGGACTGCCGCCCTTTACCTCAGGCCTGGTGGGATTCCTGGGCTGGGAAACGGTCCGGCACTGGGAGCGCCTGGTCAGCCCGCCCGAGGACGACCTGCAGCTCCCGGAGATGGCGTTGAACCTGGTGACGGACATGGCGGTCCACGACAATGTGGACGGCACGGTGCTGCTCATCGCAAACGCCATCAACTTCGACGACAGTTCGGAGCGCGTGGATGAGGCCTGGCACGACGCCGTGGCCAGGGTCAAGGCGCTGCTTGCCAAGGTGAGCACCCCCGTGGCCCAGCCCGTCTCGGTCCTGGCTCCGGCGGCACTGGACTTCGCCTCCAGCGTCCAGGAACGCTGGGACGAAGCGGAGTACCTGGCTGCCCTGGACCGCGGCAAGGAGGCCATCGTTGACGGCGAGGTGTTCCAGGTGGTCATCTCCCGCCGCTTTGAGATGGAGTGCCCGGCATCGGCCTTGGACGTCTACAGGGTACTGCGGAACACCAACCCGAGCCCCTACATGTACATCTTCAGCCTCGAGGATGCCGAAGGCCGTGAGTACTCCATCGTGGGATCCTCGCCCGAGGCCCTGGTGACGGTGACCGGCGAGGAAGTCATCACCCACCCCATCGCCGGATCGCGCCCGCGGGGCAGGACGGTGGAAGCGGACAAGGCACTTGCCGAGGAGCTCCTGGCGGACCAGAAGGAACGTGCCGAGCACCTGATGCTCGTGGACCTTTCCCGCAATGACCTCTCCAAGGTCTGCGTTGCGGGGACCGTGGACGTCACCCAGTTCATGGAAGTGGAGCGCTTCAGCCACATCATGCACCTGGTGTCCACCGTGGTGGGCAAGCTCTCACCACAGGCCAAGGCATACGACGTCCTCAAGGCAACGTTCCCGGCCGGCACCCTCTCCGGCGCCCCCAAACCCCGCGCGCTGCGCCTCCTGGACGAACTCGAACCCCACCGCCGCGGCATCTACGGCGGAGTGGTGGGATACCTCGATTTCGCGGGCGACATGGACATGGCAATCGCCATCCGCTCCGCACTGATCCGCGACGGACGCGCCTACGTCCAGGCCGGTGGCGGCATCGTGGCTGATTCGGTCAACGACACCGAGGCGTTGGAAACCGTCAACAAGGCCGCAGCGCCCCTCCGCGCCGTCCATACCGCGGGCACGCTGCAGAACATCTCGGCAGACTCGCTGCCCGGCAGGTCGGACTCCTGATGCCCGGTCCGGGACCCGGAACAGGGCAGGAACCCGCAACAGGACAGGCAGGCGGAGCAGGACAGGCAGGCGCTGGAGAGGCGCCGGCCGCGGTCAAGGGCCCGGCGGCGCCGGCCTGGGCACGCCGGTCCACGCTGGTGCTGCTCATTGCCGTCCTGGCGCTGGCGGTGTTCGGCGCCACCACACAGACCTGGATCAGCGTCAACCTCGATCCCAACCAGCTTGGCCAGGGCGGCGCCGCGGAGGAGCCTCTCCCGGTGCAGGGCAGCAAGGCGGCCACCGCCGTCACAGCCCTGGCGCTGGTGGCACTCGCCGGCGGACTGGCAGCCGCGATCGCGGGCAGGGTTGCCCGGTGGATCATCACCGCCATCATCGTCCTGGCATCCGCTGGAATTGTTGCTGCGGCTGCAACCGTCCTCACCAACCCGCTGGCAGCGGCCCAGGGTTCCATTGCGGAAGCCACCGGCGTCACCGGAAGCCAGGCCCAGGTCGCTGTCACGGCGTTCCCGGCCCTTGCCGTCGTTGCCGGCTGCCTGCTGGCACTGGCAGCCCTGCTGATCGTCCCCGCGGGACGATACTGGAAAGCCCGGACCAAATATGACGCACCGGCGCCCGGCAGTCCCGCGGCTGCAGGCCCGGTGGACGAGATCGACAGCTGGGACCGGCTCTCCCGCGGCGACGATCCCACCTGACCCGGCCTCAGCCAGCCGCGGGCACCGGCAGCGCGCCGCCCGATAACCGGTTGCGGGCCAAAAAATGGCAGAATGTAAGCAGTATTCACCCTGAGGAGATTTCCATGAGCAAAGCACCTGCGTCCGTTTCCAAGTCCGGCACCCGCACGGTAGCCCCGGGCGTCATCGACCACAGCCAGGAACTTGGCCACGGCAACAGCCCCGCAGCCTGGACCTGCGTCATCGTGATGCTGGTGGGCGCCCTGATCATGTCAATCGCATTCGTCATTGCCAACACCCCCATATTCATCGCCGGCGGCGGCGTCATGGTGCTGGGCCTGATCCTGGGCTACGTCATGCGCAAGGCGGGCTACGGCGTTGAGGGCAGCAAGCTGAAGAACTCCGGCCACTGATGTCCACTGTTCTCGATGACATCAACGCCGGTGTCAGGGAGGATATGGAGGCCCGGAAACGGCTTGTTTCGCTGGCTGAACTGAAGGACCTGGCCCAGGCCGCGGCACCTGCCCGCGATGCCTGGGCAGCGCTCGGCGGCCCTTCACCGTCCCGGGCGGAGCTCAAAGTCATTGCGGAAATCAAGCGCCGCAGCCCCTCCAAGGGAGACCTTGCCGCTATCGGCGACCCCGCCTCCCTCGCCAGGCAGTATGCCGACGGCGGTGCCTCCGTCATCAGCGTCCTCACCGAACAGCGCCGCTTCAGCGGGTCCCTCGCGGACCTCGACGCCGTGCGGGCCGCCGTCGACGTTCCGCTCCTGCGGAAGGACTTCACGCTTGACGAGTACCAGATCTGGGAAGCCCGTGCCCACGGCGCGGACCTGATCCTCCTCATCGTTGCCGCGCTCTCCGATGCCCAGCTCGCCGAGTTCAGCACCCTCAGCCGGGAACTTGGCATGAACGTGCTGGTGGAGACGCACACTGAAGAGGAAATAGAGCGGGCGGTTGCTGCGCAGGCGCGCATCATCGGCGTCAACGTGCGGAACCTGAAGACGCTCGACGTCGACCGTTCAGTCTTTGCCTCGCTGGCCGGGCAGATTCCGGCCGGGGCAGTGGTGGTCGCCGAGTCGGGCGTACGCGACGCCGACGACGTCACGCACTACGCCGCCAGCGGCGCCAACGCCGTACTGGTCGGCGAGGCCCTGGTCAGCCACTCGACGCCGCGCGAGCGGATCGCCGAATTCAAGGCGGCCGGCGCCGCCGCCATTGCCGCCCGCGGCTGACGCCCACACCGGCGCAGGAGCGGAAGGCGGGGTTTGCCCCGCCCGGCGGTCCTGGCCGGCCAGCCCGCGGAACCACACTTTGAGAAACATCCAACTGGAACAGGACGGGACCGATGGCTGAAGCACCCTCCGGCAACGCCGACAACGATACTGACAACAATGCCGCCGAAGCATTCCTGCAGGGCGGCTCCCTCAAGCACGCCCCGGGGCCTTACTTCGGCAGCTACGGCGGACGCTGGATGCCGGAATCCCTCATCGCCGCGTTGGACGAGCTTGAGGACACCTTCAACAAGGCCAAGGACGATCCCGAATTCCGGGCACAAATCGCGGACCTGAACAAGAACTATTCCGGCCGGCCGTCCCTGCTGACCGAAGCCAAGCGCTTCTCCCAGCACGCCGGGGGCGTCCGCATCTTCCTCAAGCGCGAGGACCTCAACCACACCGGATCGCACAAGATCAACAACGTCCTCGGCCAGGCGCTGCTCGCCAAGCGGATGGGCAAGACCCGCGTCATCGCCGAGACGGGCGCTGGCCAGCACGGCGTGGCAAGCGCCACCGCCGCTGCCCTCATGGGGCTCGAGTGCGTCGTCTACATGGGTGCCGAGGACTGCCGCCGCCAAGCACTGAACGTTGCCCGCATGGAACTCCTTGGCGCCACCGTCATTCCCGTGACCAGCGGATCGCAGACCCTCAAGGACGCCATCAACGACGCCCTGCGCGACTGGGTGGCCAACGTGGACAACACCCACTACCTGCTTGGCACCGCGGCAGGCGCCCACCCCTTCCCGGCCATGGTGCGCTACTTCCACGAGGTCATCGGCGAGGAAGCCCGCGCCCAGATCCTGGAGCAGGAAGGCCGGCTCCCGGACGCCGTCTGTGCCTGCATCGGCGGCGGCTCGAATGCCATCGGCATCTTCCACGGCTTCCTTGACGATCCGTCCGTGAAGATCTACGGCTTCGAAGCCGGCGGCGATGGCGTGGACACGGGACGGCACGCAGCCACCATCACGCTGGGCAAGCCCGGTGTCCTCCACGGCGCCCGTTCCTACCTCATGCAGGACGACGACGGCCAGACGATCGAGTCCCACTCGATCTCCGCCGGCCTGGACTACCCCGGCGTGGGCCCCGAGCACTCCTACCTGGCGGACATCGGACGGGTCAGCTACGAGCCCATCACGGACAGCGAGGCCATGGAGTCCTTCCGGCTGCTGTGCCGCACGGAAGGCATCATTCCCGCGATTGAGTCCTCCCATGCCCTGGCCGGAGCCATCAAGGTGGGCCAGCGCCTTGCAGCCGAAGCCGCTGCAAGCGGCGGTACGGCACAGGACAAGATCGTGATTGTGAACCTTTCGGGCCGCGGTGACAAGGATGTGGCCACCGCAGCCGAATGGTTCGACCTGTTGGACAAGGATTCCGCCGAGTCGGAAATCGGCAAAGAGGGGGAGCAGCTGTGACCACGGCACAGGCAACCAGCAAGTCAGCGGCGGCCATCGACAAGGCCCGTGCCGAGGGCCGCGCCGCCCTCATCGGATACCTTCCCGCCGGCTACCCCAGCGTGGAGCAGACCATTGCCGCCGGCATCGCGCTGGCGGAAAACGGTGCCGACCTCATCGAGATCGGGATCCCCTACTCCGACCCCGTGATGGACGGCCAGGTCATCCAGGCCGCCACTACCGAGGCGCTGGCCAAGGGTTTCACCGTCAGCCAGGTTTTCGACGTCGTCCAGGGCATCACCAGCCGGACCGACGCCGCCGTATTGGTGATGACCTACTGGAACCCCGTGGTCCGGATGGGCGTGGACGAGTTTTCCCGCCGCCTGGCCGAGGCCGGGGGAGCAGGGCTGATCACCCCGGACCTCATCCCGGATGAGGCGGCCGAGTGGATGGCCGCCTCCGACAAGTACGGCCTGGACCGCGTGTTCCTTGTGGCGCCGTCCTCCACGCCCGAGCGCATGCAGCGGACGGTGGACGCCAGCCGCGGCTTCGTCTACGCCGTATCCATCATGGGCGTCACCGGCGCACGGACTTCCGTGAGCACCGCGGCGAAGGACGTAGTGGCGGCAGCACACGCCGCCGGCGCTGAGCGCGTCTGCGTGGGCCTTGGCGTCTCCAACGCCGGCCAGGTCCGCGAGATCGCCGCCTACGCCGAAGGCGTCATCGTAGGCACAGCCCTCGTGGCCGCAATCCGCGACGGCGGCGTCGACGCAGTTGCCGCCCTCACCAAGGACCTCAGCACCGGACTGACAGCGGAAGAAGCCTAGTCAATGCAGATCCTCCTTCAGGCAGCCGCACTGGTGCCGGCCAGCATTCCGAGCCCGGACTGGTCCGGTTTCGACATTCCCCTGCCCTGGGGAACGCTGCGCATCCACGCCTATGCCCTCTGTATCCTGGCGGGCATCGTGGTGGGCCTCTGGCTGACCTCCGTCCGCTGGGCCAAACGCGGCGCGCCTGAAGGCAGCGTCTGGGACATCGTGGTCTGGGCCATTCCCTTCGGCATCATCGGAGGCCGCCTCTACCACGTGGTGTCCTCGCCGGACGCCTACTTCGGCCCCGGTTTCGACGGCACCGGCGACCTTTCCCTCATTCCGCAGATCCAGCGGGGCGGGCTGGGCATTTGGGGCGCAGTAGTGCTGGGCGCCGTGGGCGCCTGGATCGGCTGCCGCCGCAGCGGCGTCAAGCTGAGCGCTTTCCTGGACGCCGCCGCGCCCGGACTGCTGCTGGCCCAGGCAGTGGGCCGCTGGGGCAACTACTTCAACCAGGAACTCTTCGGCGGGCCCACCACCCTGCCGTGGGGCCTGCAGATTGATGCCGACAATCCCAACTTTCCGGCCGGAACGCCGGCGGACACCCTGTTCCACCCCACGTTCCTGTACGAATCGCTGTGGAACCTCGCCGGCGTCGTCCTCCTGCTCGCACTGGACCGGAAGTTCAACTTCCGCCGCAGCAGGCTCTTCTGGCTGTACGCCATGTACTACACGCTGGGCCGGGTCTGGATCGAGGCGATGCGGATCGATGACGCCGAGCAGATCGAACTGTTTGGCATCACCACCCGCCTGAACGTCTGGACCAGCATCTTCGTGTTCCTGGCGGCGCTGGTGGCCTTCATCCTGCTCGGCATGAAGAAGCGCACCGAGAGGGACAGCGTGTATCTGCCGGGCCGGGAACCGGAGAAGCTGGCCGCCCCGGCTGAGGCAGCCGCCGCCGGCGATGACGTCCGTGATCCGGACCCTGTTGTCTCAGATAGTGAATCGCGTGATAATCTCCCTGATAACCAAAACGGTTCCCGGCGTGCTTCCGTGCCAACGGAAGAGGCCGCGGCTGCGCCGGCGGGCTCCACGCCCGGACCGGACGCAACGGCTTCCGGAAAGTCCGGCAGCACTGCCACAGGAACCGCGCCGGAAGCCGGCGCTACCAAGTAGCGCGCGGGCCAGGCAGGGCAGCAGAGCCACCGCTCGAAGCGCCCAATCACCACAGCGTCGTGGCAGCGGGGCCACCCTGGACAGCATAGAGCTGCTGTCCGGTGTTGCCCGGGGCAGGGGCCTGCGTAACTGTTAGTTCAGCAGGCCACGCTGACCTACAATTTCCAGTAAATAACACTTTGTTGTGCCCATGAGAGCGGCGCCCGACGAGTGGGGCCAACGGTGTCCCTTCCATACGCACGATCAGGAGGAAGGACGTCTCCCATGACCCAAACTCTTCACACTCCCAGCTGGTCAGAACCGGACCAGCCTGAGGCTGCCATGTCGCCGTTCAAGCGCTTCGCGGCGCTGCCGGAGGCTGCCGGGCTCTACAACCCGGAGCAGGAGAAGGACGCCTGCGGTCTTGCGATTATCGCCACCCTCCGCGGCGAGCCCGGCTACGACATCGTGGACGCCGCCCTCACCGCCCTTCGCAACCTCGAGCACCGCGGTGCCGTGGGCGCGGACGAGGGCACCGGTGACGGCGCGGGCCTCCTCATGCAGATCCCGGACGAGTTCTTCCGCGCGGTCACGGAGTTCGAACTTCCCGCCCCCGGCCAGTACGTGGCCGGCACGGCTTTCCTTCCCGCCGAACAGCGCGAGGCCGACGCCGCGAAGGCCGGCATCGAGGGCCTTGCAGCAGACGAGGGCCTGAAGGTCCTCGGCTGGCGCGAAGTCCCCATCGTCGCTGACCTGGTGGGCGCCATGGCACGCGCCTGCATGCCGTACTTCGCCCAGCCCTTCCTGGCATCGGCCACTGGCGAGGAACTGGAACGCAACGAACTGGACTCCCGTGCATGGCGGATCCGCAAGCGCGCCCAGAATAAGTTTGGCGTCTATTTCCCCTCGCTGTCTTCGCGCACCATCGTCTACAAGGGCATGCTCACCACGGCCCAGCTGGAGCCGTTCTACCCGGACCTTTCGGACAAGCGCTTCAAGACCAAGCTGGCGATTGTCCACTCGCGCTTCTCCACCAACACCTTCCCGTCCTGGCCGCTGGCCCAGCCGTTCCGCACCATCGCCCACAACGGTGAAATCAACACCGTCAAGGGCAACCGGAACTGGATGCGCGCCCGCCAGTCGCAGCTGGCCAACCCGCTGCTGGGCGACACCCCGGAAGAGCTGTACCCCATCTGCACCCCGGGCGCCTCGGACTCCGCGTCCTTCGACGAGGTGGCCGAGCTGCTGTGGCTGTCCGGCCGCCCCATCACGCACTCGATCATGATGATGATCCCTGAGGCCTGGGAAAACCACGCCACCATGGATCCGGCCCGGCGCGCGTTCTACGAGTACCACTCCCTGCTGATGGAACCCTGGGACGGCCCCGCCGCTGTCTCCTTCACCGACGGCAGCCTGGTGGGCGCCACGCTGGACCGCAACGGCCTGCGCCCCGGCCGTTACTGGATCACCGAGGACGGCCTGATCGTCTTCGCCTCCGAGGTGGGTGTCATCGACGTCGAAGCCTCCAAGGTGGTCAAGAAGGGCCGCGTCTCCCCGGGCAAGATGTTCCTGGTGGACACCGAGGCCGGCCGCGTCATCGACGATGAAGAGGTCAAGGCCGAGGTCGCAGCCGCCAACCCGTGGGCGGAGTGGGTCAAGGACAACCTGATCGACCTCAATGAACTCCCCGAGCGCGAGCACGTGGTGCACACGGCCGCGTCCGTGAACATCCGCCAGCGCACCTTCGGCTACACCACCGAGGAACTGAAGATCCTCCTCGGCCCCATGGCCCGCACCGGCGCCGAACCGCTGGGCGCCATGGGCTCGGACACCCCGGTGGCCGTGCTGTCCAAGCGCCCCCGCCTGCTCTTCGACTACTTCGTGCAGTCCTTCGCGCAGGTGACCAACCCGCCGCTGGACGCCATCCGCGAAGAACTCGTGACGTCGCTGACGTGTGCCATCGGCCCCAACGGCAACCTCCTGGACACCAAGCAGGTCCGCCAGCCCCAGGTCCAGCTGCCGTTCCCGGTGATCAACAACGACCAGCTCGCCAAGATCGCGAACATCGAGGATGCCGACGGCACCCGCGTTGCCATGAAGGTCCGAGGGCTTTACCGCCCGGAGGGCGGCGAGAACGCGCTCCGTGCACGGCTCACCGAGATCTGCGAGCAGGTGTCCGGTGCCATCAACCGCGGCGTCCAGTACGTGGTGCTCTCCGACCGTGACTCCAACGCCCAGTGGGCGCCCATCCCGTCGCTGCTGCTGGTCAGCGCCGTGCACCACCACCTGCTGCGCAGCGCCAACCGCACCAAGACCGCCCTGGTGGTCGAAGCCGGCGACGTCCGCGAGACACACCACGTGGCTGTACTGATCGGCTACGGCGCCTCTGCCGTCAACCCGTACCTGGCCATGGAGTCCGTGGAGCAGCTCATTGCTGCCGGGGACGTCACCGGGGTCACCCCGCAGGACGGCGTGTACAACCTGATCAAGGGCCTCGGCAAGGGCGTCCTGAAGATCATGTCCAAGATGGGCATCTCCACCGTGGCGTCCTACACGGGCGCCCAGACGTTCGAGGCGCTCGGCCTGGGCCAGGAGCTGGTGGACGAATTCTTCGCCGGCACCCACTCGCAGCTTGGCGGCGTTGGCCTGGACGTAATCGCCGCGGAAGTTTCCGCGCGCCACCAGATGGCCTATCCCGAGGGCGGCATCGAGCAGCCCCACCGCCCCCTGCTGGGCGGCGGCGAGTACCAGTGGCGCCGCGACGGCGAGCCGCACCTGTTCAACCCGGAGACCGTCTTCCGGCTGCAGCACGCAACCCGTGAGCGCCGCTATGACATCTTCAAGGCGTACACCAGGGGAGTGGACGACCAGTCCGAGAACCTGATGACCCTCCGCGGCCTCCTCAAGTTCAAGAACGAGCGCCCGCCCGTTCCGCTCGAGGAAGTGGAGCCCGTCTCCAGCATCGTCAAGCGGTTCTCCACGGGTGCCATGAGCTATGGCTCCATCTCGCAGGAGGCCCACGAGACGCTGGCCATCGCCATGAACCAGCTCGGTGGCAAGTCGAACACCGGCGAAGGCGGCGAGGACGTTGACCGCCTGCTCGACCCGAAGCGCCGCTCTGCCGTCAAGCAGATCGCCTCCGGCCGTTTCGGTGTGACCAGCCTCTACCTGACCAACGCCGACGACATCCAGATCAAGATGGCCCAGGGCGCCAAGCCCGGCGAAGGCGGCCAGCTGATGGCTCAGAAGGTCTACCCGTGGGTGGCCCGTACCCGCCACTCGACCCCCGGCGTCGGACTCATCTCCCCGCCCCCGCACCACGACATTTACTCCATCGAGGACCTTGCGCAGCTGATTTACGATGCCAAGCGCGCCAACCCCTCGGCACGGGTGCACGTCAAGCTCGTCTCGGAGGTGGGCATCGGCACCGTTGCCGCCGGTGTGACCAAGGCGAAGGCCGACGTCGTACTGGTCTCCGGCCATGACGGCGGAACCGGCGCCTCGCCGCTGAACTCGCTCAAGCACGCAGGTGTTCCGTGGGAGCTCGGCCTGGCCGAGACCCAGCAGACCCTGATGCTCAACGGGCTGCGCGACCGCGTGGTGGTGCAGGTGGACGGCCAGCTCAAGACCGGCCGCGACGTGGTGATCGCCGCGCTGCTGGGCGGCGAGGAATTCGGCTTCGCCACCGCACCGCTGGTGGTGGAAGGCTGCATCATGATGCGCGTCTGCCACCTGGACACCTGCCCGGTGGGCGTGGCCACGCAGAACCCGGAACTGCGCGCACGCTTCACCGGCAAGCCCGAGTTCGTGGTCAACTTCTTCGAATTCCTTGCCGAGGAAGTCCGCGAGATCCTGGCCGAGCTGGGCTTCCGCAGCCTGGAAGAGGCAATCGGCCACGCCGAGGTCCTCGACGCCCGGGACGCCGTCAACCACTGGAAGGCCGACGGCCTGGACCTGGACCCGATCCTGCACGGGCTGGAATTCGACGACGACGCACCGCTGCGGAACATGACCGGCCAGAACCACGAGCTGGACAAGCACTTCGACCAGCGCCTGATCACCATGGCCACCGAGGCGCTGACGGACCGCAGCCCGGTCAGGATCGCCGTGGACGTCATCAACACGGACCGCTCGGTGGGCACCATGCTGGGCCACGTCGTCACCAAGACGTTCGGCACCGACGTCCTGGCCACGGACACGATCGACATCACCCTCAGCGGCACAGCCGGCCAGTCACTGGGCGCCTTCCTGCCCGCAGGCATCACCCTGCGGCTGTTCGGCGACTCCAATGACTACGTGGGCAAGGGCCTCTCCGGCGGCCGCATCATCGTCCGCCCGGACCGCACGAACGTCTTCAAGGCGGAGACCAACGTGATTGCGGGCAACGTGATCGGTTACGGTGCCACCAGCGGCGAGATGTTCCTGCGCGGCCAGGTGGGCGAACGGTTCCTGGTCCGCAACTCAGGCGCCACCGCCGTCGTCGAAGGCATCGGCGACCACGGCTGCGAGTACATGACCGGCGGCCAGACGCTGATCATCGGCCGGACCGGACGCAACTTCGGCGCCGGCATGTCCGGCGGCACCGCCTACGTCCTGGACCTGGACCCAGCCCGGGTCAACAAGGACGCCCTGCAGTCCGGCGAACTCCAGCTCCGCGAGCTGGACGCCGAGGACCGCGACATCGTGCACGGCCTGCTGGTCAAGCACGTTGAAGAAACTGATTCCCAGCTGGCGGCGCGCCTCCTCGAGAACTTCGATGACACCGCCGCCCGCATTACCAAGGTGCTGCCGCGCGACTACGCTGCCGTACTGCAGACCCGTCTTGACGCCATCGAAGAGGGCCTGGACCCCGACGGCGAAGAAGTGTGGTCCCGAATCCTGGAGGTAACCGGTGGCTGATCCACGCGGATTTTTGAAAGTACGCCAGCGTGAAACCCAGCCGCGCCGTCCCGTTCCCGTCCGCATCATGGACTGGAAGGAAGTGTACGAGGCGCAGGAGAAGGGCACCCTGAAGGCCCAGGCCGGCCGCTGCATGGACTGCGGCGTGCCGTTCTGCCACCAGGGCTGCCCGCTGGGCAACCTCATTCCTGAATGGAATGACCTCACGTGGCGGGACAAGGGCGAGGAAGCAATCGAGCGCCTGCACGCCACGAACAACTTCCCGGAGTTCACCGGCCGGCTCTGCCCGGCGCCGTGTGAAGCCTCTTGTGTCCTGGGCATCAACCAGCCCGCGGTCACCATCAAGCAGGTGGAAGTCTCCATCATTGACGAGGCCTGGGACAACGGCTGGGTGGAGCCGCTGCCGCCCGCACGCCTGACCGGCAAGACGGTCGCCGTGGTGGGTTCCGGTCCCGCCGGCCTGGCCGTGGCGCAGCAGCTGACCCGGGTGGGCCACACCGTGGCTGTGTACGAGCGGGACGACAAGATCGGCGGCCTGCTCCGCTACGGCATCCCCGACTTCAAGATGGAAAAGGAGCAGGTGGACCGCCGCGTCGAGCAGATGAAGGCGGAAGGCACCCGCTTCCGGACTGGCGTTGCAGTCGGCACGGACGTGACCTGGGAGCAGCTGCGGCGGCGTTACGACGCTGTTGTTGTCTGCACAGGCGCCACCGTCCCGCGCGACCTGCCCATTCCGGGCCGCGACCTTGAAGGCGTGCACTTCGCCATGGACTACCTGGTTCCGGCCAACCGCGCCGTGGCGGGGGAGGCTGTCGAAAACCAGATCCACGCCCAGGGCAAGCATGTGGTAATCCTCGGCGGCGGCGACACCGGCGCGGACTGCCTCGGCACCGCACACCGGCATGGAGCCGCTTCGGTGACGACGCTCGCGATCGGCAAGCAGCCGCCGTCGGAACGCGCCGGCCACCAGCCGTGGCCGACGTTCCCAACCCTCTTTGAGGTTGCCAGCGCCCACGAGGAAGGCGGAGAGCGCACGTACCTCGCCTCCACCGTTGAGTTCGTGGGCGAAAACGGCCAGCTGACCGGCGTCAAAGTTGCCGAGACCGAGTTCGTTGACGGCAAGCGCCTGCCCAAGGCCGGAACGGAACGGATCATTCCCGCGGACCTGGTGTTCCTGTCCCTGGGCTTCACCGGAGCCGAGCCTGCCGGCATCACCGACCAGGTGAAGGCGGAGTTCGACGGCCGCGGCAACGTGTCCCGCGACGGCTACTACATGACCAACACCGAGGGCGTCTTCGTGGCCGGTGACGCCGGCCGCGGCCAGTCCCTGATCGTGTGGGCCATTGCCGAAGGGCGCGCCGCTGCGGCAGCCGTGGACAAGTACCTGATGGGCAGCACCATCCTGCCCGCTCCCGTGGCCCCGACGGACCGCGCCATCGCCGTCCTCTAGCGATGCAACGGAGGGTTCACCTCCGCGACAACTTAACCAATGCAAGAGACCAATAGGGTAGGTATATGAGACGCGCAAAAATTGTGGCCACGTTCGGCCCGGCCATCGCCAGCTACGAAAACACTCTCGCGGTGCTGGAAGCCGGTGTTGACGTTGCCCGCATGAACATGAGCCACGGCGACTACTCCGTGCACGACAACACCTACGAGAACGTCCGCAAGGCCGCCGCGGACCTGGGCAAGGCCGTGGCCATCATGGCTGACCTGCAGGGTCCCAAAATCCGCCTGGGCCGCTTTGTTGACGGCCCGCACGAACTCGCCGTTGGCGACACGTTCACCATCACCACCGAAGACGTTCCCGGCACCAAGGACATCTGCTCCACCACGCTGAAGAGCCTCACCGATGACGTCAACGTGGGCGACGCCCTGCTGATCGACGACGGCAAGGTGGCTCTGCGTGCCACGGCTGTTGACGACGTCAAGGTGGTCGCCGAGGTGACCGTGGGCGGCATGGTGTCCAACAACAAGGGCATCAACCTTCCCGGCGTAGCCGTCAACGTGCCCGCCCTGAGCGAAAAGGATGAGGACGACCTCCGCTGGGCCATGCGCCGCGGGGTTGACTTGGTGGCCCTGTCCTTCGTCCGGGATGCTTCGGACATCGTCCGCGTGCACGAGATCATGGACGAGGAAGGCCGCCGCGTTCCGGTCATCGCCAAGATCGAGAAGCCCCAGGCCGTGGAGCAGCTGTCCGAGATCATCGACGCGTTTGACGCCATCATGGTGGCCCGTGGCGACCTCGGCGTGGAGCTTCCGCTGGAGGAAGTGCCGATCGTCCAGAAGCGCGCCATTGAACTGGCCCGCCGCTGGGCCAAGCCGGTCATCGTGGCTACCCAGGTCCTGGAATCCATGATCGACAACCCGCGACCCACCCGTGCAGAGGCCTCCGACTGCGCCAACGCCGTCCTCGATGGTGCTGACGCCGTCATGCTTTCCGGCGAGACCAGCGTGGGCAAGTACCCCATCGAGACCGTCAAGGTCATGGCCCGGATCATCGAGTCCACCGAGGTCCACGGCCTCGAGCGCGTTCCCCCGCTCGGGACCAAGCCCAAGACCCGTGGCGGCGCCATCACCCGTGCCGCCGTCGAAATCGCCGACCAGCTGGACGCAAAGTACATCTGTGCTTTCACCCAGTCCGGTGACTCCGCACGCCGTCTTTCCCGCCTGCGGCCCATCAAGCCGGTCTTCGCTTTCACTCCGGTGGAGCAGGTCTGGAACCAGCTGGCGCTGACCTGGGGCATCCAGCCGGTCCTGGTCCAGATGGTGGACCACACCGATGAGATGACCGCACAGGTTGACCGCAGCCTCATGGAGATGAACCTCGTGGAAGACGGTGACCTGGTGGTTATTGCCGCCGGTTCCCCTCCCGGAAAGGCCGGCTCCACCAACTCGCTGAAGGTGCACAAGGTGGGCGACCTCGCCGACTCCACCCGCGTTGGCGAAGCGACCAGCAACAAGGAAAAGCTCGGCCCCTGGCCGGAAAAGAAGAAGAAGGCCTAGGCTTTCGGATTACCCAAAAGGACCCCTGCCGGCTGGCAGGGGTCCTTTTCGTTGTGGTCTGCTGGTTGGGCCTGCCGGATTTTTGGCAGACCCAACCAGGCGGAACTAGTTGACCTGGTTGATGATGGTCTCAGCCACTTCACGCATGCTGAGGCGGCGGTCCATGGAGGTCTTCTGGATCCAGCGGAAGGCTTCGGGTTCAGTGAGGCCCATCTTGGTGGTGAGCAGGCTCTTGGCGCGCTCCACGAGCTTGCGGGTGGCGAACTGTTCCTGAAGATCGGAGACTTCGCTTTCGAGAGCCTTGATTTCCTCGTGGCGGGAGAGGGCAATCTCCAGGGCCGGGATGAGGTCTGCGGGGGTGAACGGCTTCACCACGTACGCCATGGCACCGGCGTCGCGGGCGCGCTCCACGAGTTCCTTCTGGCTGAATGCGGTCAGCAGCACCACGGGGGCGATGCGGGCCTTGACGATCTTCTCGGCCGCGGAAATGCCGTCCATAACGGGCATCTTGACGTCCATCAGGACGAGGTCCGGCTTCAGTTCCTCGGCGAGCTGGACGGCCTTCTCGCCGTTGTCCGCCTCGCCCACAACGTCATAGCCTTCGCCGCGCAGGATTTCGATGATGTCGAGGCGGATGAGGGTTTCATCCTCGGCCACAATGACGCGGCGCGCCGGCTGGGATGTGGGCTTTGACTCCGTCTGTTCAGTCACGGGATCTCCTTGGAAAGGTACGGCGGGGACATCACTATCTTAGGTGCGCCCGGTCCTGTACATGATCTGCTTGGTCGGTTGCGGCGTCGGCGGCGCGATTCTGGAATTCAGCCTATCTGGCTGTAGAGTAATTCCGCGTACGTGAAGCGATCGCGTTGCTCACAATCAGCTGTGGGCGTACCGGTTTGCTTTGCGTATTCCGCGCCCGAGTGGCGGAATTGGCAGACGCGCCGCACTCAAAATGCGGTATCGAAAGGTGTGTGGGTTCGAGTCCCACCTCGGGCACAGTGTTTTCGCAGGTCAGAGGCCTGTTAGACGGTTGAGTGTGTACAAAGCACCAAAAGTCTTTGCACGGGCGTAGCGCTTTTCCATGGCCAGCGTCAGTGCGCGCACAAACATGGACGGTTCCAAGTCCTACATGAGTAGCCAGCCTCACTGAAGCAGGGACGCTCGCGCGTCTGCTAGGCGCCGCGGCCAGTCATTCGAGATTGAGCACCGGCACGTCATCGGCCACGTCCCCGTAGATAAGCTGGACTATAGACTGTTGGCGCAGTGGGTGAAGTCGATGATGGCCAAGGGCAAGGCACCGAAGACCACTCACAACGTTCAGGGCCTCATTTCGGCTGCTATGAATACCCGGAGATGCTCGGCTACATTACACGTAACCCCTGCCGCGGCGTACAGCTTCCCGGCATTGAAAAGGCCGAGGACAAGGCTATGTTCCTTACCCATTCGGAGTTCAGCCTCATCATGGAGGGGATGGGGGAGCGCTACAAGGCTTTCACCAGTCGGACAACGCCGACGGGGCGGGAACAAAACCCGGGACGGTCAGGGAAGGGGCCGGCAGCTGAAACCAGCTCTTGGTAGCCATGAACAAGGGGGTCACAGGTCACCTTTGCGTCACAGAATATGCATTTGTGAACGCGCGTCCTCATGCGTCACTCCAGCAACATATGCTCCTCCTATCACTTACCGCTGCGCCTTCGCAGCACTATGAGGAAGACAAATATGGGGGCCTCTCAGAGGCGGCTTCTCGCAGCCGCAGCTTCTCTTGCCATTGCAGCATCCTGGGTTGGATCTGTTGGACCGGCAATCGCAGCATCACCGACCACTACCGCTACGGATGAAAAGGTAGCAACACCTACTAGCTCACCTACCGGGACCTCCACAGTTCCGGTAGAAATCCCGACAGCACCCGCTCCGACAGAAGCAGTTGCTACGTTGCGAATAGAGGCGCCGACCGCTCCGGCCGCCGCGGAAAATGGCGGGACACCCGAAGCGGTCACACCTGGGGGGTCCACGTACACTACCTCCGACGCAATCGGAGCTGAGTATGCGACCTCCGGCGCAATCGGAGCCAAGTACGCCACCGCCTCCGCTATCCTCGGTGCCGCCATATCACCGGAGTTCACCAGCCAGCGTTTCGGTGGCGCGTACCAACTCTTTGAGAATGGCACAATCGCCTACCTTCCGCAGTACGGTGGCTACATAGTTATCGGCGGCAACAACAGCGTCTGGCAGTCCATTGGTGCGCAGGACAGCGACCTCGGCTACCCGATCTCCGCCGAGTACGCACCGATGACTGGCGGAGTGATGCAGATCTTCCAGTTCGGGAAAATTTCTTGGAACCCCGCAACGGGTTCTCACGTCACCAAGGGTGGCATTGGTGGCGCCTGGGACAACGCAGGCGGACCGCTGGGCGGCCTCGGTTACCCGACCACGGATGAGTATGCTCCCATGACCGGTGGTGGTATGCAGGATTTCCAAAACGGCAAGATTTCCTGGAACGCCGCAACTGGTTCGCGCGTCACCAAGGGTGGCATTGGCGCGACTTACGACTCCGCCGGCGGCCCCCTCAGCGGTCTTGGCTACCCGACGACGGACGAATACGCGACCGAGAACGGCGGCGCCGCCCAGGACTTCCAGTACGGGCAAATCGCCTATTCACCTGCAACGGGATCCCACGTCGTCAGAGGCGCTATCGGGGCGATGTGGATCCTCTACGGCGGACCTCGAGGGTTCGGGTACCCGACGGCCGATGAGATTACTGGTCTGACGGGCGGTGGGGCCAAGCAGTACTTCCAGAACGCTGAAATTGTATGGTCCCCCAGTGTCGGTACCAAGATCATCACCGGCGGTATTCGTTCCATCTGGGTTGCTCAGGGCTCTGAAGCCGGGCGCCTCGGATACCCGACCAGCAACGCATACTGGGTCAGCGGCGGCGAGGGCCAGGATTTCCAGGGTGGCCGGATCACCCGGTACTCGGGGAACACCAAGATCGAGTACGCCTCCGACACGCATTAGCCAGATCCCGCAGCAGCCGCCGGCCTACTAGGCCAATCGCACTTGGAGCTTGTGAGGCCCTGTCCCTGTAAGGGGCAGGGCCTTCCTGCTGCTCGGAGTCCTCGAGCGCGTCCGCCGACGGTACGCTGACGGGCGCGTCTGGCACCCGCCGCTGCGGTACACATAGGATGCAAATTCCAGCGATAGACAGACCCGCGTGAAGCAGAGCATTTTCGCCCGCGTCGCCCAGCTCGCCAGGGCCAACATCAACGCTCTCCTGGTCTCCGCCGAAGAACCGCAGAAAATGCCGGACCAGATGGTCCGGGACTACTCGGCCAACATCCGCGAAGCCGAAGCCGCCATCGCCCAGACCATCGGAAACGTCCGCATGGCCGCTCAGAATGAGGTGGTCGACAAGCTCAAGGGCGGGCTCGACGAGATGAAGGGCAGGCTGCACGAGCTGACCGCGAAGCGCAACATCATCCATGATTCGGGCTGTCTGCCGTACTGATTGCCGGTTCCAGCGATTCATGCTTGTAGTGCAGCAGGAACTCGTGCTTGTAGTGAAGTCCAATCCAAGGCGAGGCAACAACGTCGTCGATGTCGGCAGCCACCTGGGTGCTGATGGATGTGCGTTGCATGGCATTCTCGCTTCATTGCGGGGCCGCAATGGCGGCGCGTGACTGGGATAGGCTGCCACGCATTTTCCACCTGAAAGGGTTAAGGCGGCTGCAGCTGTTCCCTTGAATGGGAGTTAGGTTCAAGGGTCGATTGGCCGGGACCGGAACGATGAGCTGTACGGGTCCCGGCCACTTCGGGGCGAAATGGGCCTAAGCCTTGGTGCTTGCTCCAGCGGGAGTGACTTCCAGGCCAGCGGCCGTAGTGGAAGCTGCAAGAGTGGGCGCTGGGTGAGCGGCAGCACCGGCTACGTCCAGGCCGAGCTTGCGTCGGTCACGCTGCTGGTTGATGAAAAGCAGGGCCAGGATTCCGAAGACCAGCAGCAGGCCGCCGGCCAGGGCGAACGCTGCGCGGTAACCTTCAGCCGGAGTGGCCGCACCGCCGATAAGGAATCCCGACACGGCCGGTGCGAAAACGCCGCCGGTGGTTAGGACCGCGTTTGCGATGGAGAGGTTTGCCCCGCGCTGGGCGATGGTGGTTAGTTCAGCAACCACCAGGTAGGTGATGGCGAAGAGTGCAGGTGCCGTTCCGAAGCCGAAGACCATGAGAATGACCGAGAGGACGGGTGAGGTGGTCAGAGTTGCGGCCACAAGGCAGGCTCCCGCGAAGGCCGCCGAGATGCTGAGCACCCAACCACGGGCCTTCCGGGTGGGAACGCCCTTTATGTGCAGGCGCTGGGTCAGGGCGCTGAGGCCCACCGTGGCGATCGCTCCCCAGGCCGCAGGCAGCGCGATCATGGCACCGGACTGCTGCCCGCTGAAGCCCAGCACGTTCTGGAAGTACGCCGGGCCCCAGGACATCGCCAGGGTGAAGGTCCAGTAGCCGAAGAAGGAGGCGAACACTGCGAAGATCCAGCTGGGGGAGAGGATGGTGCGCCAGTAGCGAATTTTGGTTTCTGCTGCGACGGGAGTTTCTTCCGCTGCGATGCCGTCGATCTCCTGTTCGGCTTTCCGGCTGGTGTACGGGCCTTCCTTGCCCACGATGACCCAGAAGACTGACCAGACCAGTCCCACGATGGCCAGCAGTGCAAAGGCCGTCTGCCAGCCGAACTGCCCGATGACCCAGGCCAGGACCGGTGCGAAGGCTACAATGCCCAGGGTCACGCCGGATGAGGCAAGAGCCGCCGGCGTAGCGCCCTTCTTCTCCGGAAACCATTTGTAGATGCCGTGCATCAGCACCGGAGCCAGTGGACCCTCGCCGGCACCCAGGAGTAGGCGGCTGGCCCAGAGGGCAGGCAGGGAGGCGAACAGCAGGATGGGTACCTGGGCCACGGACCACAGCAGGCACAGGACCAGGAGGATCCACTTGCTCGATACCTTATTGGCGATGGGTGCAGCGACGATCTGGGCGATCCCGAATGTGAGGAACATGGCGCTGCCCACCAGGCCGAACTGCTCGGGAGTGATGCCCAGTTCTTTCATGATGGGCACGGCCGCGATGCCGAGCACTGCTTTGTCAGCCCAGCTGAGCATCATCAGGAAAAGAAGGCTGAACGTCATGAACCAGCCATAGCGGTTGCGCCTAGCCCGGGACCAGGTCCGGGGATCGCGGGAAGCCGCGGCGTCCGGCGTAATGCCGGTGAGGGGAGTTTCAGACACGGTATGCCCAATCGTTGAAGGGGAGGTCTTTGCCGGTTTGGGGGACGGCGTTTCCTTGACTCTAGGCCCGTGTGACGGGCCTTACATTTCGGCTTTCCGTTGGGCGGAAAGCCACTTTCCGGGGCGGTGTGCACCGCTCGTTGTCCCGCCGCCGGCGGGACCCAGTAGCGCCAGCAGGCCCATCCCCAGAATGCTCAATCCGCATGTCAACCACCAGGTTGTGTCCCAGCCGCCCGTAGTGGTGGCCAGCAGGGCGAACAGCATGGGTCCCAGGAAGTTCCCCACGTTGAAGATCTGCTGCGTCAGTCCCAGTACGGCCGTGACGGAACCGTCGGCGGGGGCAACGTGTACGGAGTACCTGGTGACCGCGGCCGGGATGAGGCCTCCGACGGCGGAGAACATGGCGATCAGGATGAACTGGAAGAGGATGCCGTTGCCGATGTGTTCCCAGCCCACAGCGAAGGTAGCCACGGACGCCGCTGACATGGCCAGGAAGGTCCAGAAGATGATCTTCCGCTCGGACAGGCCGCGCTGGATGAGCGGTCCGGCGCTGAGGGCTCCGATGGCATTGACTCCTCCCACAACGGCGCTGAGGATGCCGGGGAGTGGCCCTTCAAGGCCGGCGGAGCGGTAAATGGAGGGCAGGAAGCCCAGCACTGCCATCCACTGGGCGGTGTAGCACGCGAAGACCACTCCGATAATCCAGGGTGGACGCGTGGCGACGGTGCGTCCGACGCGGCGGAGGGCATGCCGGAGACCAGCGTCGGCCGGAGGCACGTCCCTGGGTACCTGGCGCAGCAGCAAGGGCACCGGTGACAGTGTGAGCACGGCCATCACCAGCCACCATTCGCGCCAGCCGGCGGCCTCCAGGAACAGTGCTCCGGCCGCGAGTCCTATTAGCGTGGCCATGCCCTGGAAGGCGCCCCAGCTTGCCAGCGCAACGTTCAGCCGCCGCTGTGGGGCCACCCTGCGGATGAGGGGTGGGGCGACGACGACGGCCAGCAGGAATCCGATGCCTTCGAGCGTCCGGGCTGCCATGAGCAGTTCGGTGGTGGGGGCGGCGGCGCCGAGCATGGACGCGCCGCTCAGCAGGACCAGTCCGCTGACCAGGAGCCTGCGGAGGCCTGCCAGTTCCCCGCCCACGGCGGTGGCCAGGCCACCCACGACGCTGGCCAGTTGGATGATGCCAAGCAGCAGGCCGGCCTGGACCAGGGTTGTGCCCAGATCCACCTGGATGCCGGCCAAAGCAGCCGGCAATTTCCAGATGTGCATCGCTGCCGCGATGCCCGCGGCGAGGACTGCAAGCCAGGGCCCGTCCGCCGTCGTCCGTTTGTCATTCACTGTTTTTGCGGGCGACGGCAGTTCCAAGAGTTGTCCTTGCTGAAGGGTGGCGGTGCGGTGTCCTTTGTTCCCCGGGGTTCCTAGGCAGGCGCGAGCACCGGGGTGCCGATGCGGAAGCGCTGGCCGCTGGCGGCAACGTCCACAGGGCCGTCGAAAGTGGAAGCGGCACGGGCGCGCCACCATTCCGGCTCCGCTCGGCCAGCCAGGTGGGAGAGGACCAGCCTGCCCACTCCAGCTGCGGCGGCAACGCGGCCTGCCCCTTCCGGAGGTGTGTGCGCGATCTGCTGGTGGTTGAGGAATTCCGGCGCGAAACCCTTGCCGGCGTAGAAATCCAGGTTCACTGCCTCATGCACCAGGACGTCTGCACCGCTGGCGAGTACGGCCATCGCCTGACATTCCGCGGTGTCGCCGGAAAACACTACTGAGCCGGCATCGGTATCGAAGCGGAATGCCAGTGCGGGGCGGACCGGGGGGTGCTCCACCAGGATGCCGGTGACTTTGACCCTGTCGTCCTCGTAGACGTCGAAGGGCCGGGCTGCATCCGGGCTCCCGTGGGCCGGGGCGGAGAGGTCCACGGTCCGCACGAGGGAGGCCAGGTCCGGACGTGCCTCGTCATGGACGCGGATGTCGATGTCGTAGGAGAAGGCCTGCAGCGAGTGGGATACCAGTTCACCGGTGCCGGAGAGGCGGGCACCTCCTGCGCGGGTGGCATCCTTGCCAGGTCCCACAATCGAAACAGGGCCCGTGAAGCCCTCCACCGGGCTGCCCCAATTCCATAGCAGGAAGCCGGGCAGTTCCACCACATGGTCCGAATGCAGGTGGGTGACAAAGCCCGCCACGAAGTCCTTGCCGCGAAGCCCGGCTTCATGGGCGGCGCGGGAGCAGCCCAGGCCGAAATCCACCATGTAGAAGGCATCGTCCACCACCAGGGCGCTGGAGATGCCGTTTTCCGGACCGCGGATGGCCGGGCCGGCGGCGGTGCCAAGGGTAATCAGTTCGACGCTCACGGGAAGTCCTTTTGCAGGGTAGGTGCGGGGCTCAGGAGTGGGGGCGGGCATTGATGACGCGGGTTTCCAGGTATTCCTCCAAGCCCCAGCGGCCGCGCTCGCGGCCGACGCCGGAGGCCTTCCAGCCGCCGAAGGGTGCATCCGGTTCCACCAGCGTGTGCTGGTTGATCCAGACTGTTCCTGCTTCAATCTGCGAGGCGGTGGCGTGCGCGCGTTCCTGGTCCGGGCTCCAGACGGAGGCGCCCAGGCCGAATTCGCCGGCGTTCAGGGAGGCGATGGTCTGCTGGAGGTTGTCATATGCCACGATGGGCAGGGCTGCCCCGAACTGTTCCTGTTCAACCAGGTCCATTCCCGGTTCGGCGTCCACTACTACCGTGGGGGAGAGGAAGTAGCCGGGCAGGTCGCAGCCGGCGCTGCCGCCGGCAATGATGCGGGCTCCTGAACCCACAGCGGAATCTACCAGGCCATGGACCAGTTTGAGCTGTGACTCGTTGTGCATGGGTCCCATGGTGGTCCCGTCCGCGATGCCGTGGCCCAGCACGTGCCGCGAAGCCTCTGCAGCGATCGCTTCGGCGAGTTCCCTGCTGCGGCTCCGGGGAACATACACACGCTTGACTGCCATGCACACCTGACCGGCGTTGCGGAACGCGCTGCCCACAATTCCGCGGGCCGTAACGGCCATGTCCGCGTCATCCAGCACGATGGCCGGATCGTTCCCGCCGAGCTCCATGGTGACGCGCTTGACGGTGGGGGCGGCCTGCTGGGCCATGGAGATGCCCACCTCGGTTGAGCCGGTGAAGGAGATCTTGCGGATGCCCGGCGAGGTGCTGAGGGCGACGTTCACGGTCCGCCGCGAACTGGTCCGCACCTGCAATACCCCCGCCGGAAGGGCCTCGTTGAGCAGGTTCACCAGCGCGATGGTGGACAGCGGCGTGGACGGGGAGGGCTTGGCGATCACGGTGCACCCCGCGACCAGGGCAGGGGCAAGCTTGACGGAAAGGAGCGAGATGGGGAAGTTCCAGGGCGTGATGGTGCCCACGATGCCCACCGGCCGGTACTGGACTTCAAGGGTCCTGTCCGCCCGGGGTGCCAGCGGCTCGGTCTCGTCCCAAGCCAGGTCCGCGTAGTACTCGAAGAGCCCTGCCGCCACCGTGAACTCACCGGCAGCCTCCGCCTTGGGTTTACCCTGCTCACGGGAGAGCAAGGTGGCCAGGGAATCCAGGTCGCGGCGGATCAGGGCCGCTCCCGCACGCAGGGCGGCGCGGCGGGCCTCCCGATCAGCTGACCAGCGTGGTGTGGCCCGGCGGGCGGAAGCAACCGCCTGCTCAACATCGTCTCCGGTATTTTCCGGAGCGTACCCCACGAGTTCAAGCGTGGCCGGGTCCAGGACCTGGTAGTGGTCTGCCGTCATGGCCTGTCCTTTCGGGCGGGAAGGGGAAATTCTTATCCCAGTCTCATGGCACCCGTCACAATCCGCGCGAACCTTTCCGCCCAACGGAAAGCCCGGAATGCGGAACTGCCGGAGCTTGCCACTATGGAGTGAAGCACGTCACGCACTAACGAGGAGTCTCCATGACCCAAGAGCAGCTTCCCATCGTCCTCACCGGGGTTTCCTCCGGCATCGGTGCCCGCACTGCACAGATCTTGTCTGCCCGCGGGGTGCCGCTGATCGGTATCGACCGCAACGCCCCCACGGGCTTCAGCGGCACCTTCGTGCAGGCGGACCTGTCCAGCCAGGCGGGCATCGATGCCGCCGCCGCCGCAGTGTCCGCCGCAGCGCCGAACGGCGTCGCCGGCCTGGCCAACATCGCAGGCGTCCCCGGCACCGCCCCCTGGCGCACAGTGCTGTCCGTCAACGTCTTCGGTGTCCGGGAGCTGGTGCGGGCCCTCGCCCCGCTGCTCGGCGAGGGAACCGCCGTCGTCAACCTTGCGTCCAGCGTTGCTGTCCAGTGGCGGGACGTGAAAGGCAAGTGCGCCGCTTTCGCGCTTACCGCCGACCCGGCCGGCGCCCTGGATTCGGTGTCCGGCGATGAGGACATCACCGGCGAGTCCTACCTTTTCTCCAAGCAGTGCGTCCGCTTCCTCACCGAGCACCTGGCCGCGGAACTGCTGCCGCAGCGGACCCGGGTGAACAGCGTGAGCCCGGGGCCGGTTGCCACGCCCATCCTTGAAGACTTCAAGAAAGACCACGGCCGGGACAAGGTGGAGGGGGCAGGAGCCCTGCTGGGCCGTTTTGGCGAGCCCGACGACGTTGCATCCGTCATCGACTTCCTGCTCCGCCCCGAGTCCGGCTGGGTGAATGGCTCGGACATCCGCGTGGACGGCGGACTGGGTGCGTACCGGGGTTCAAGCCTCGCCAACGTCACCGGCTGAGGAAACCCCCTCAGTGCCTGAAGCGGTACTCTCCTTGCCGCCGCAAGGGAGGTTTCGGCGTCGGGCTTAAACTGGTGGTGCGGCACGGCGTCAAGGATGCGCTGCTGCCCCCGGCGTCCGGAAGGGTGAAGCATGGCTAACGCTGCCCCAAGCGGCCGGACCGCCCGTCCCGCGTCCGCGGCGGCCCGGGCGCAGACGGCCAAAGCTGCCGACGGCGGTGCTTCCGCACAGCAAGCAGCGAGTGTCACGTCCCGTGCACTGGCCCTGCTGGGCACCTTCGACGCCGAACACTCAGTCCAAAGCCTCAGTGCCATGGCGCGGCGGGCCGGCCTGCCGGTAGCCACCGCCCACCGGCTGGCAGGAGAACTCGTGGCCTGGGGTGGACTCGAGAAAGCCAACGCCGAGTACCGCGTGGGTCAGCGCATCTGGCGCCTTGGCCTGCTCGCTCCTGCCCAGCAGAACATCGCCGAAGTTGCGGCCCCCTTCATGCAGGACGTCCTCTTCGTCACCCACAACGTGGTGAACCTGTTCATCCTGGACGGGCAGGAGGTCCTGCTGGTGGAACGGATGTCCGGCACGGGAGCAGGCCAGCCCTTCCGGCGGGTGGGCGCCCGCCTGCCGCTCCATGCGAGCGCCGCGGGGAAAATCATGCTGGCCTACGGGGCCAAGGAGCTGTTGACCGCAGTTGTCCAGCACCTGGAGCCGCACACGCCGCGGACCATCACCAGCGCCGCAGCGCTTGCTGCCGAAGTGGAACGGGTCCGGGCCGGCGGCTACGCCACCACCGAGGAGGAAACCGGGCCGGACAACTATGGCCTGGCTGTCCCGGTGTTTCTTCCGAACAAGCAGGTGGTGGCGGCGCTCGGCATCGTCACCCGGAGCAAGCCTGCCCCCGCCGGGAGCGTGGTTCCTGTGCTCAATATCGCTGCCCGGGGCATTGCCCGAAGGCTGGGCGTGGAGCACCTGCCGCGATAAGGGACCGTGGAGTCCTTTTCACGCCGGTCTTTCCGTTGGACGGAAAGCACCGCCCCGGCTGTGGTCTGAAACACCTAACCTCAATTAAGCCGTAAATAAGGCCGGACCTCCGGCCGCAGGGACCGCCGCCCAGGCGGGCCTTCCCAAAGGAAGTGAAGACCTCATGACTGCACCTGCAGGAGCCACTATCGACGTCGTGGTCGATAAGGCGGACATTGTGGCGGACCGGGTGGTCTCCCTGGTCCTGCGGCGGGCCGACGGCCTGCCGTTCGAACCCTGGCAGCCGGGCGCGCACATTGACGTGCACGTGGGGGACGGCCTGGTCCGCCAGTACTCGCTGTGTTCCTCCCCCGACGAGCTGGACCACCTGCGGATAGGCGTGCTGCACGTACCCGATTCGCGCGGCGGATCCAAGGCCGTGCACGCCCTGCTGCCGGGAACACCGCTGGCTATCTCGGAACCCCGCAACAACTTCCCCGTCCGCGAATCCCGCCGTTACCTTTTCATCGCCGGCGGCATCGGCATCACCCCGCTTGTTCCCATGCTTGAAGCAGCTGACGCGGCCGGCAAGGAGTGGACACTGGTCTATGGCGGCCGGAGCCGGAACACCATGGCCTTCGCCCAGCAGCTGGAGGACCGGTACGGCCCTGAACGGGTCCGCATCGTAGCCGAGGACGAGGTTGGCAGGCTGGACCTGGACCAGATCCTGGGCATGCCCAGGGCCCACATGCTGGTCTATGCCTGCGGCCCGGGCGGACTGCTGGGTGCCGTGGAGGATCGCTGCATGGGTTGGCCGCCCGGCGCGTTGCACACTGAACGCTTCGTCGCCTCCACCCTGGGTGCCGCCGCAGCCAACGCACCCTTCGAAGTGAAGCTGGCACGGACCGGAACCACCGTGACCGTACCCAATGACAAGACCATCCTCGAAGCCGTGGAGGAGGTGGGTGTGCGGGTTCTGTCCTCCTGCCGCCACGGGTTGTGCGGCACCTGCGAAACCCAGATCATTTCGGGCGAACCCGAACACCGCGACGCCGTCCTCACGGAAGAGGACCGCGAGGCCGGCGAAATCATGCTGGTTTGTGTCTCCCGTGCCGCCGCCGGCTGCCCGCGCCTCGTGCTGGATCTCTGAACCAGACGCCAGCTTTCCCTTACTTAGGCCCACGGGCCCGCCACGTATCGCCACCAGGAGAGTTCCAATGACCGTTACAACCCATGAAGCCAACGTCTTGGGGGAGGACCCTTTTGAAACCGCCAATCTCCTCGACCCGTATCCCTTCCTCGGCAGGCTCCGGGACGCGGGGGCAGTTTCCTACCTGGAGGCCACGGGCAGCTACGCGGTAGCCGGGTACCAGGAGGTGTACGAGGTCCTGACCGACTTCGAGACGTACATCTCCTCCGGTGGCCTCGGCCCCCGAGACATCCGGAAGGACGCGGGGTGGCGGCCGCCCAGCATTCTCGAATCCGATCCGCCCATCCATACCGTGATGCGCCGCGCGCTGACCGGCGTCATCAATCCCGGCACCGTGCGCGCCCTGCGGGAACCTTTCACGCCGCCCGCTGAGGAATTGACGGCACAACTGGCGGGCCGGGAACAGTTCGACGCCATCACGGATCTTGCCGAGAAGTACCCCCTGCGGGTCTTCCCGGACGCGGTGGGAATTCCCGACGTCGGCCGTGAACACCTGCTGCCATACGGCAACATGGTGTTCAACGCCTTTGGCCCGGAAAACTACATCTTCAAGCAGGCTTTCGCACAGGGTGACGAACATGCTGCCGCCGTGATGCGTAACTGCCAGCGCGAAAACCTGGATGACACCGGTTTCGGTGCCCAGATCTGGAAGCGCGTGGAGGATGGCCTCATCACCGAGCAGCAGGCAACGCTGCTGGTCCGCGCACTGCTGTCCGCGGGCGTGGACACCACAATATTCGGTATCGGAAACACCCTGTCCGTGTTGGCCCGGTACCCGGAAGCCTGGGCGCGGCTGCGGGAGAACCCCAAGATGGCGAAATTCGCCGTGGATGAGGCGCTGCGGCTGGAATCACCCTTCCAGAAGTTCCACCGGACCGTTGCCGTGGACACCGTCCTGGGCGGTGTGCACCTGCCGGCAGGTGCCAAGGTGCTGGTGTTCCTGGGCGCTGCCAACAGGGATCCCCGCAAATGGGGTGAGAACGCCGACGAGTTCGACCTTGACCGCAATGCCTCCGGCCACGTGGCCTTCGGCATGGGCCTGCACCAGTGCGTGGGCCAGCCCATCGCCCGGCTGGAAATGGAGATTGTGCTCCAGCAACTGCTTCTGCGGGTAGCCACCATCGAACCGGACGGCACGCCGGTGCCGATCCTGCACAACGTGCTGCGCGGGTTCGAGTCCCTTCCGGTGCGGATCACGGCAGGATAGACCTCCCAGGAGTGTTCGCGGTCTAGTCTTGAAGTCCCTGAAACGCTCAAAGAGTAGTCGGGGTGGGCGGAACCTTGAACTTTGGAACGTTTGCCAGGAACCACGGGAGTGCGGCCTCGCAATCGTCAGAGCAGGCGATCGGTCATCCCGGTCTTCCGCTCAAACAGTGTCCTGTGGACAAACCTCGAGGGTGGGCCAAGAATGAGCAGCATGTGCGGTGAGAGCATCCCTGTCCGGGCTCCTGGAGGCCGTTGGATCTGATCGAATTGGGTGCGGCATGAGAGCTGTGGTTGTGGGGGCGGGTATTGCGGGTCTCGTCGCGGCCCGCCAACTTGGTTTGGCCGGATGGGAGGTCGATCTCTGCGAACAGTCGCCGGCTCCGCGACCTGATGGCTACATGATGGACTTCTTCGGCCCAGGAGTCGGCGCGGCCGAGAGGATTGGTCTTTACTCCCGGCTGGCAGCGGTTGCTTATCACGTGGAGGCGATCGAGTACATCGATGTTGCGGGACGTCTCAGGTCCAGTCTCGCTTACCACACGTTTGCCAGGGTGGCGGGCGGGAAGGTTTTGAGCTTGCCGCGCCCCGACATGGAGCGGGCCGCCTTGGCGGCACTGACGGACGACGTCGCCCCGGGCCGGGTACGCGTCCGTTACGGAGCGCCGGTATCCCAAGTGTGGGATGACGAGGCCGGTGTGCGGGTCTCTGTTGAGGGGTCTCCAGGCGTGACTCTCACCGCAGATGTCCTCATTGGCGCTGATGGCATCCATTCCGGTGTGCGGGCCCAAGTCTTTGGTCCGAAAGCGCAGTACTTTCGCTTTCTGGGCATGCGTGCTGCGGCGTTTATCGTGACCGAACCGCTATTGAATGCCCGCTTTCGGGACAGGTTTGTCCTCACTGACACCATCGACCGGATGGCAGGTTTCTACAGCCTGCGTTCGAACCAAGTGGCGGCTCTGATGGTTTACCGAGATGCCGCAGGGGAAACGGGGGATGAGCGATCGAGGAGTCCGCGGGAGCGGTTGCGACGGGAGTTCGCCGGGCTCGGCGATGCGGTGGATCGGGTGCTGGAACTGTGCCCGGAGCATCCGTACGATGATGCTGTCGCGCAGATCATTATGCCGGGCTGGCAGAAGGGGCGAACCGTTCTCGTAGGGGACGCTTGCGGGGCAGTGTCGCTCCTCGCCGGGCAGGGCGGCTCGCTGGCCATCGCTGGGGCCGCGCTTTTGGGGGACATTCTCGGTCCCGTGGCGTCCCCTAAGGGAGTAGGTCCCGCCATCGCTGAATTTGAGCGATTCTGGCGACCCGTCGTCGAGGATGCCCAGACGGCAGGGCGGCGCATCGCGTCGTCATTTCTGCCCAGGAACCACGTCCAGCGCTTCCTGCGGCGTTGGATCATCAGTGCAACTCATGTGCCGGGAATCGACCGTATGGTGGCACGCCGTATCGTGGGCAAAATTGCAAAGTAGGAATCAAGGGGAGCCGGCCGCCTAACCGGCAGGAACTACTGGGCTTCCGGGGACCTGCTAAGTTGAGGGGAAACCGAAGAGAAGACCCGGTGTCAGGTGACTGAGTTGCTTAATTGGGAACGTATGGGGCGTATTGCTCTAACGTCCCGTCGAGTACGGCCACGTCAAAACTTGTTGTGTCGCCTTGAGTACTGACTGTCAGGGCGGTCCGCGCGCCTGGGCTTGCTTCGGTGCTGGTTAAGACGGTCGGTGAATCCTGAAATTCAAGCTTTTCCCCGGCTGGAATGCTCATGGGCAGCTCGTCGTCGCGGTCCCCTATGACAAGATCGATGCTCTCGTCAGTCTTATTGAAGATCGTGCCCAAGATGCGGCCCGGTTCGTTCTCGGCGGCAGTGACAATGAATATGCTGCGCAGTTCAAGGCCAGCGAAGTCCTTATTTGACCCCACCGCTATCGCATACTGGTCCTCGTCAGGTGGGGGTGTGCACGCCGTTAGTAGTAGGGCCACAATGGTTGGCGCCAGCATTGCCGCGAGAAAGGGTTTTGCCTTATTCATGTGGTGTCCTTCCGGGTTGCCACCGATCCGACTGCTGGACAGGGCTTACTCAATCGGAACTTCAGAAAATCGCACCATCACCGACTTTCCCAAGGTGCCGCTGAGCTTGCTGACTTCTGCCATTTTTTCTTCGGACATGGTGTTGTTCCTCCCTTGCGGGCGCAGAAGAGCACACTAATGAGGCTGGGGCCCTTTTGCTGTGGGTTGTGTCCCGGACATCTCACGGGTCCGGGGTGCAGGTTCTGCGTCCGCCCGCATTGTGGTTCCGTTACCGGTTCCGCAACGCCCTTCACTATTCAGGCTACGTGGCTGATCTGTACCGACAACCCCGTGTTATGCACCTGTGATGGGGTTCAGACATTCTTGACGCGCCCGTAACGCACAGCGCCGGGAGATTTTCGAGATGGAGTGGTTGATCTAGGACATTGACCGAAACGGGGTAGCGGCAACACCGCAGGAGGCTGATGCCCGCCCCGTCCCCGAGTACGAGGAGTCTGCAGAACGCAAGTGCCCGGGGCGCTAAGTCCTCCACCAGCGCGCAAGCCTGGAGTGTTCACGATCGGAACGGGAGCTTGAGATTGCCCTTCTACTGACAAGGCGTCAGTTGCGGCTATGCGCTTGAGCTGCTGAGCGGGCCAATCGGCGGCCGACGTCGATCGGTGAGTGGGGGTAGCCGCGCAGGAAGGCGGTAAGGGTTCCGCTGTAGGCCAGGAGTACCTCGTCGGCCAGGTCCTGGGCGCGGGCTCCGGCGAGGGGGCGTGAGAAGTGCAGGAGGCGGGTAGCGAGCAGCTCGGTATCCGTGGCGAGGACGGCGCTGATCTCGTCCGCAGCTGCAGGAAGCTCGGTGGCTGCGGCCAGAAAGGCGCACCAGCGTGAGGGGTGGTTCTGGTCGCGCCGGTAGGAGCTAAGGGCGTCAAACACTGCCACTAACCGCCCCATATCGTCGCTGGCGGCCACAATGTGCTGGTCCCACGCTGCCTGCCAGTCCGCGAGCCTGACCCTCAAGGCTTCAGCGACCAGCGCGTCTTTGCTGCCGAAATGCGTGTACAGGGTGGAGGCGGAGACCTCCGCCTGGTGGAGCAGCGCATCGACGGGCGTGGCCCGGATGCCCTGGTCGAACAGAACCTGGTCGGCTGCCTTGAGCAAGCGTGCGCGGGCAGGAAGTCGCTGGCCGGTAGTCACCACCCCACTGTAACTGCCCCTATTGCAGAACGCTAGTTCTCCTGTAGCGTAACGAGCGTTCTGGTTGTGATGCGTGAGGAGGATCCCGTGCGGGCGATGGTGGTCAGTGGAATGGCACTGATAGCGGCGACCTATGGCCTGGCGCGCTTCGGTTACGGGCTTTTCCTGCCCCGGTTCACGGAAGCCTTTCAGATGGGTTCGGCCACTGCGGGGTTCATCCAGGCCGGCAGTTTCCTCTCATTCTGCTTCGCGGCGGTTCTCGCTTTGCGCCTCGCTTCCCGTCCTCGACTCGTCATCGTGTGCGCGGGGGTAACGGCTGCCCTGGGATCGATGGGAGTGGCGTTTGCGCCTAATGTCGAGGTCCTTGCGATGAGTGTCGTCCTGGCCGGTGCCGGCGCAGGGTTCGCAACCCCGGGCCTGGTGACGCTCATCGAAAGCAATATCGTCCCCGGCACGACAGGAAAGCGCGCAGACGATAGTTAATGCCGGCACCGGGGCAGGCATCGTCGTCGCGGGCATCTTCATGCTCCTCACCATTGGCCAATGGCGGCTCGGCTGGATGGCAATCGCGGCCCTGGTCGCCATCGCCACCGTTGCCACCCTCCGTGCTGACCGGACTGCAGCCCGGGACCGCGCTCCCGGCCGGCAACCTCAGGTGCGGCCCCGCGAGCTGGCCCCACTGGCCTGGCCCCACTGGCCTGGCCCATCGCCGCGGCAGTCATGGCCGGGGCGTCCAGTGCCGCGATCTGGACTTTCGGCCGCACCGTCATCGCCGCTTCCCGCACGGGTGAAGAAACATACTCCATCCTTGCGTGGATGATCCTGGGCGCCTTTGGGGTATTCGGCGCGACCGCCGGAAGGATCGTGCAGGCCTGGAGCCTACGGACTGCCTGGAACCTGACCTCGCTGGCCATGGCAGGGGCGACGATCCTCCTGGGCGTGGCACCGGGTGATGCCCTTACCTCGTATTCCTCCGTGGCACTTTTCGGCGCCAGCTACACCGCCTTGTGCGGGGTTCTTATCATCTGGGCAGTCCGCACTGTTCCCGACCAGGCCGCCGAAGGCACTGCCGTGCTGTTCATCGCCCTTGCCATCGGCCAGGCGCTTGGCTCTGCAACACTTGGAGTCCTGTTCGACCACGTCTCACCGGTACTGGCTTTCACGGTGGCCGGAATCCTCGGAATCCTCACAGTACTGCCGGCGATGAAAGGCCAGCCCGTCACACCGTCCCCTACAGCGATAGGACAGCGGGCCACATGAGATTCGATGCATCCGATACGCGAACGGTTCGTGAGACTGTTTCCAATGCTTGATCGCAGGGTGTGGGGGTGCAGAAGCGTAGGGAGTTTGCTGTCAAAGTTCAGTGGCAGCTGTCCCCTTTGGCGGGCCGTTGTCTCCTTCGATTTATGGTCAACGACCTGCGTTTGGCGGTAACGCTGCAGTAACGCTCACGCCAATAGGGTCCCACTACCTTTACGTTGCGTTCACGGGTGGCCGGGGAGCTGATATGGCCAATCTCAGACTGTGGAAAGAGATACAGGAGCAACTTCCTGCCATTGGACCCGATGGCCGTTCACTTCCTACGGCGCTGTCATGAGCCTTTGGGACGATCTCCCGTCCGACGTCCGCAACACTGGAGCGCTGGATCCGCTGGAGAATGCCCTTAGGGCGATTGACACCGCCGGGCTGACACCGCGCGAGGTCACCGATGTGGATGGCACCTGGAGCGTGAGATCCGTTGCGGTGGACGTGCCGCAGCTCGCCGGGGTCACCGTCGACCCCGCGACCGGGCGCTGGGGCGGGGCCGGGTCATCCACGCCCATCGAGCTCACCGGCACCCAGGTCACCATCGCGTACGGCCGCCATCTGACCGGCCCGGGCGGCACGGAGGACGGCGGCTGGCACCTTGACCTGGACGTGCCCGGGATCCGGCTGCTCGTGCCCTACCTGAGGGGTGCGATGCTGGACATCCGCGGCCAGCTGGTCTTCGACCCGGCCAATCCGCAGGTCCGGTTCATCCTGCCTCGCATCGTCATCCGGACCATGCAGCTGGCCGGGGCCGCGGTCGGCACCCGGCTGCGCTCGGCGTCGACCTCGGGCAGCCCCGTCGACGACATCTACTCCTTCATCCGCATGACCCCGGGCCACGCGCTCATCGGCCCGGGCAACACGGTCGGCTTCGCGTTCCGCACCGCCGAGCTCGACCTGTCCTCCCTCGCCGACGCGCCCGGGCTGCCGCCCGGGGCGCGAGCAATCCCCGGCGAGTGGCAGGGGCTGCACCTGCCGGAGGTCCGGCTGTTCGTCGCCCCGGACGGGCTCGAGGGCCTGGCCGTCTCGGCGGGCGTCCGGGACCTGTGGATCGGGATCGGGGTGCACGACGGCGTCACGGGCGCCTTCAGTGCCGAGGTGGTCAACCGCGGCGGCTCTCCGACGGTGCTGGCCCGGTTCATCAGCCCGGCCGGCCGGCACATCGCGGCGGTCGCCGGCGGGGCAGTCGAGGCGCCGGACCAGAGCGTGTTCCTCGTCGATGCCTCGGGCGGGCTGGCCCCGCACACCGTCAGGATCGAGGTCATCAGCGGGCCGACCGTCGCGGGGGACCGGCTGCCTGTGACGGTGCCCGCGGCCGGCACTGTCGAGCTGCGGGTCACGGTCACCGACGCGGGCGGGCACTCCCACGGCCCGGTCTCCTTCCGGGCGCTGCGGCCTGCCGCTGGGGAAGGCGCCGCCCCGGCGCTCGCGAACCCGGCCGCCCTGCGGATGCTGACGCCCGAGCGCGGGCGGATGGTCATCGTCTCCCAGAGCGCCGCCGACGTCACCGTGCGGCTCGACCCCGAGGTGCCCGCGGACTGGGCCTGGCCCGGCGGCACCTCGACCGGGACCCGGGCCACCGTCCCGGTGATGGCCGGCAGCACCGCGGCGGTCTCCGGCACCCCGACCCAGCCCGCGGATGCCCGCCCGGCCACGCTGGACTGCTACTTCCGGTTCAACCACCCCTTCCCGAGCGAGACCACCGACTCCTGGTGGCGCAACCCGGCCAACACCGGCTCGGCTCCCGCGTCCGGGCGGACCGCCGCCCCCGCTGGGCAAGCCTTCACCGACCTGGCGCGGTCACGGCAGGCAGACATCGGCACCACCCCGCTCGTTGTGGACGGCTACGCCTCCTACGAAGGCAACGACACCCCCACGAAGCGGACCGACAACCTGGAGCTCAGCCGGCGCCGCCTCGACGCGGCGGTCGAAATCCTGCGCGACCTGGGCTACGCCGCGACCGCCGGCACCCCGCACGGCCACGCCGACGCGCGGGACCGCACGCCGCTGGACCCGCCCGAGGCGGCGCCGGCCGAGACGTCGGGGGAGTGGTGGCTAGCCCGGGCCCGGGCCGCCGCGGCCCCCGCTCCGGAGGCCGTCCGTGCCGAACTGTCCCGCCCTCCGGCCAGCCAGCCGCCCGAGCAGCGCGACCCGCAGCCCCCGGGCACCGGCCGGCCCGACTGCTTCCGCCGGCTCGGCGTCGAGGTCGAGCTGATCCGGACCACGTTCGTCCGGCTCGAGGTCTGGGGTGAGTTCGACGTCCAGACGGCCATCGAGGCCTCGCTCGACGAAGGCGGGCAGCCCCCGCTGGGCGGGCGCGGCCCCAACCCTGGCGACGGCCTGTGCGCGTTCCGGGTCCGGCTCCGGCTGGCCACCGACCGCGAGTCCTGGCAGGTCTTCGGGGAGTTCCGCGCCCTCGAGGCAGATCTCGACGGGCTGTGGGAGGGCCGCCACACCGACGCCGGCATCGACGCCAGCAGCCTCAATGTGCTTGGAGCGCTAACGGTGATGGGGCCCCTCGCCGCCGGCGCCGCCGACCTCTCCCCGGCGGCCGGGACCCTCGTCCAGCTCGGCTCGGTCGCGCTCGGCGCCAGCGATCTGGTGCGGACCCGCATCCTGACCCTGCGGGGCGCCGAGGTCATGGTCAGCGACGGCATCATCGCGCCGGACGGCTCGACAGCCACCGACCGCGGCACGCAAGTCAGCGTCCTGCTGGACGTGGAGGTGCAGTTCTGGTTCGACCTGGGCGTGATCCGCGTGCCCGAGGACCGGCCGATCCGGACCCGCTACAAGGCGGTCGGCGTCCGGTCGGAGTGGGGCGCCGGCGCGGAAGTGGAGTATGTGCCGGTCCCGGTGTTCGATCCGTCCCGGGGCTACGAGCTCGACATCCAGCCCGGCTCCCTGGTCGCGAAGCCACCGCTGGACGAGATCCTGCGCGTATTCGGCGTCCGCGTCAGCCGTGACAACCCGACCTACCTCGAGGTCGAGGCCGGCATCGACGTGCCGCTGGGCCCCGTGACCGTCGACACCATCCGCGTCCGGGCGAGGCTTGACGCCGTCGAACTCCCGCAGCTGACCAAGCTCGGCGCCACGCTCGACATCCCCGGCACGGTCCACGGCGCGGGCTCGATCGAGCTCACCGGCGCCGGGTTCAAAGCGGCGTTCGACCTCACCATCGTGCCGCTGAGCATCCGCGCCGCCGCGACCCTCGCGATTGAGACGAAGGCCGGCGTCACCGGCGTCCTGATCGGCGTCGAGGTCGAGTTCCCCGCGCCCCTGCCGCTGGGCAACTCCGGCCTGGCCCTGTACGGGCTGCTCGGCGGGGTCGGCGTCAACTACGCCCGCCTTGAGAATCCGGCGGCGAGGGTACCGGCGCTGGACTGGCTCATAGCGCAGCTCGCCCCGCCACGGAAGAGCGTGATGCACCCGGACGGCTGGACTCACAGAGCCGGCTCCTTCGCCGTCGCGGCCGGACTGCTGCTCGGGACCACCGAGGGCGGGTTCATCCTGCACCTCAAGGGCATCATCCTCATCGAGGTGCCCGGGCCGCGGCTGCTGCTCGTGATGAAGGCGGACGTCCTGAGCCTCCCGCCCGCCATGGGCTCCACCCAGGAGGCCACCTTCCTGGCCGTGCTGGACATCGACTTCGGCGCCGGCACAATCACAGTCGGCGTCGTTGCGGACTACGCCGTCGAGCGGATCCTGCGCATCCACGTCCCGGTTACCGCGTTCTTCGACGCGCGGAACCCGGAGAAGTGGCTCGTCGACCTCGGCTCTTACGACGATCGGGTGACCGTGAAGGTGCTCGACGTGTTCACCGGCACCGGCTACCTCATGGTGCATGGTGACGGCATCGCCATCCCGCCCCTGCCGGCCACGACCGGCCTGTCCGTGGCCACCGGCTTCCACATCCAGGCCGTGCTGATGGGCTCTAAGGCCGCCCGGCTGTACGTCGAGGCGGCGGCGGGGTTCGACGCCGTGCTCGGCTTCGACCCGTTCTTCCTGGCCGGCAAGGTCTACGTCCGGGGCGAGCTGCGGCTGTTCATCGTCTCGATCGGCGTGAGCGCCGAGCTCACGCTCATGGTGGGCACCCGGATCCAGGACGGCGTGCCCCGTGACGACCCATACCTGCACGGCGAGGTCTGCGGCAGGGTGGACTTCTTCTTCTTCAGCGTCAAGGGGTGCGTGGGGATCACCATCGGGCACGAGCCGGACCCGGACCCGCCCGTGCGCGATCTCGTCGCCGGACTGTCCCTCGCCGGACGGACGCCGGCGCTGCTCGAGGGCACCGCGGGCCGGCCCGCCGACTCGACCGTGGGCCACGCCGCCGCCGTGGACGGCGCCGTCGTCCACGGCGAGGTGCCGAGCGTGCCCCTCGACGCCGTCCCCGTGCTGAGGTTCCAGGTCGCGCCCGACGCCGAGGGGCTGAGCGTGCTGGGCGAGGCACCGCTCGGCTCAACAGGCGCGGCGGGCGCAGGCGCCTGGCGCCGGATCGGCGAGCGCTGGTGGGCCTACAAGGTCACGGGCGTCACCCTCAGCGGCACCCTCACCGCGGGCACGACGCCGTCGGTCTGGTGGAGCACATCGGCGCCCGGCTCGTCCACCGCCGAGTCGCCGGCTCTGGCGCTGCTGCACTGGCTGCCGACGCCGTTCACCAGCACCGTCACGTACGGAGAGATGCTGCGCGAGCAGGTCGAGCACCGCTGGGGGACCGTCTGCCGCCCGGCTTCGCCGCCGCAGCCGCAGCTGTGGACCTTCCTGGGCGAGGCGCTCGGGTCCAGCGCCACCGGCTGGCGGCTCGACCCGGTGCTGTGGCCGGACCCTGACGGGCTGCTGCGGACCGCCCGGGCAGGCCGCATGCTCCGGGTCACCGAGCCGTGGCGCACGGGCGACGTGGCGGCGGACCTACTCGCGAGCGGTGCCCCGGCCGAGGTGGTCGGCGACGCCGTCGCCTGCCCCATCGACCGCACCCCGCCCGAGGACCCGTTCAGCCGCTGGTCGGAGGAGAACGGCCCCCTTGACCCGACCACCTGGGCTGGGGCAGGGGCCGCCACCTACGCCGAGCTGGCCGAGCTGCTCGCCGCCGGCACCACCGTCAACGACCTCGCCGGTCAGTGGCTCGAGCGCAGCCCCGACCCCGAGGCCGGCCGGCTCAAGGGCTGCGAGGGACGCATCCTCGCCTCGCCCGTGCACACCGACGGCGAGGCGACTTTCGGCAGCAGGGCCGACCGGGAGCTGGTCGAGCGGGCCCGGCAGGAGGCCGGGTGGAAACCCGACCCGCTCGCAGACGCGGTCGCGCTCTCGCTCGGGGAGGACCTCGCCGCGTTCGACCTGCTACTGCTCGTGCCGCGCGAGAAGCACCGGTCCCTGCTCATCGAAGTCCGTTCGGGGACGGGGGAGACCCTCGACCGCCGCGAGGTGGACTGGCCCGCAATGGTAGGCCCCGACAACCCCTTGCCTAAACGCTGGGTCGCCCCCGACGGGCCCTGGGCCGAGCCGGTCGAACTGGCCGGGCGCATGGCGGCGAAGGTCGCCGGGACCGACCGGGACCGGCCGATGCTCGCCCTGATCCGCTGGGAGGAGCTGCCGGAGGGTGCGGCCGCCGTCGTCGTCGGCTGGGGCGAGGACCACGGCCAGCGGATCCGCGCCCAGCGCTACTGGGTGGTCGCGGCTGCTGGCCTGACCCGGGCCGAGGTGCGCCGGCACGAGTACGACGAGACGATCGTCTCCCGCGACCGGGATGCGCTCGAGACCGGCCTGGCCCAGGACCCCTCCGACCACGCCCTGCTCGAGCCCGGACAGACCTACGACGTCACCGTGAGCTGGACATACGACGTCGAGGCCGGGGACTCAGTGCCGACGCGGACACCGTCCTTCGCCGACGAGCACACGCAAACCTTCCGGTTCGCGACCGCCTCGGCGTCCGAGGTCCCCACCGACCTGGGGCCGTGGCTGCTCGACACCAACCCGGGGATGGGCGATGCCGGCGTGTTCTGCCGGGAGCCGCTGCGGGTCACTCTCGCCACCCAGAACGTGCTCCGGCTGTTCGATGCCTATGACCACCGGCTCGAGGTGACCGTGCTCGCAGCCTCTGGCCACCACCCCGCCCCGCCCGGCGGGGGAGCCCCCGGCCAGGCGCTCGTGCTGCCGATCGAAGCGGTGCTCGCTGCCGGGTCGGTGCTGCAGCCAAAGGCCAACGCTGTCGTGCTCACGCCGTGGGACCGGGCCGTCGGCGAGCTCGTGGACGCCCTCGAGTGCATCGAGGCCGAGCACGTCACCCGGGAGGTGGAGGAGATCGTCCTGGCATATGAGCTCGAGCCGCTGACCGACTACCTCCTCGACATCCACGCGGTGCCGACCGGCGGCGCCGGGCCGCGGAAGCGGGTGCACCGGGCGAACTTCACGACCTCCCGCTTCGACGGCGTCGACCATCTGGCCTCGTGGATCGCGCCGGCGCCGATCGACCACCGCATGGTCCGCGACGCCGCCCCGCTCGCCGGCCTGCCGGACAGGCCGACCGGGCGGGAGTGGGACGACGCCGTGCAGCTGGCGGGGTTGCCCGTCCCGCAGACCCCGTCGGCGCCGGCGGTGCAGGTCTGGTGGTCGGCCGACGCCGTACCGCAGCCGCTCGCCGTCGTCATCGAGTGCTCCGAGCAGCTCGTGCGGGAGCGCGTCATGCCGGTCCAGCTGAGCGCGCCGCCCGACGGCGTCGATCCCTCGCACGCGTGGTGGGCCGCCCGGCCTGCGACCTGGCTGGACGTACGGTCCGCCGCGACGCCCCCGGACCCGGCGGCCGCCGCAAGCGTCGGGCGGGTGGTACGCGGGCCGGGCGGAACCCGGGCGATGATGCTGCTGGTTGCGGGGCAGCGCGGCCGGCGCCTGACCCTCGAACTGGTGCAGGCGCCCGACCCGCTCGCGGCCGACCCGGCCCGGGCCGTCACGATCGTCGACGTGACCCTGACAGGGGCACCCTGGGAGGTGGAGTTCTGATGCGCGCTCACGACGTGAGGAAGTTCCGGGCCGTGGGCGCACGGCTCGACTGGCTGGACATCGCCCGTCGCATGCTCAGGGCCGGGCATGGCGAGGGGATCGACGACGCGCTGCTCGAACGGCTCAAGGAGCGCGGCCCGGACACCCGGCTGGCCTGGGGCTGTTCCGAGGACCTTGGTGTTCCGCGCGACGCCTTCACGGTGTGGGGCCGGCCGTTGCGGGACCGCCGGCTGCGGGACGCCGGGCTGGTCGGCGTCCCCGTCGACGAGGGGGAGCTGGTCTGGTGGGGCGGTGAGGAGGCCGCGCACGTGCAGGTCCGGTACCAGGTGCAGGACCCGGCCCGGCCGGTCGCGCTGTTCCTGCTGCGGACCGGGCTGGACCCCGCCGGTGCTGTCGGCACCGCCGCCGTGGCACCTGCCGGCAGCCCCACCGTGACGCTGACCGCCAGCGCGGGCGCGGCCACCCACGCCGTTCTGGTCAACGCACACGCGCTAGCGGTGCGGATCCAGACCGTGCAGGAGGTGGTCGACGCCGATGACTGGCAGCCGCTCGAGCGCGTCGGCCTGCCGGTCGACGGCCACGAGCTCGGCGAGTACGTTCCCGACGAGCAGGGCCTCGTCGTCGCCCCGACCGCCCCGCCCAAGGCCGCCGCCCAGCGCATCGGCCGGGCCGGTGTGCCGCTCGGCTGGTACCCCGTGACTGAGACCGGCCGGACCGCCCCGCCGTGGCAGCCCTCGGACCCGGACGGGCTGGTCGAGGAGACCCGGAAGTTCCTCCTGCCCGAGCTGCGCCCGCTCTACGTGTCCGGGACCGGCGAGACGGACCAGCAGGCGCTCGAGGACCGGCGCGCCGTCGACCCTCCCTCCCGCGCCGACGGCACCGCCGCAGACCAGCCTGCGACAGCCCGGCTCAAGCCGCTCGCCCTCCTGCTGCTGGCCGCGGGTACCGACCCGGCGGCGAACCTTGCGACGGGCTTCGGCACCGCCTACCGGGCCGCCGACCTGGCCGAGCTTATGCCCGACCAGCGGGGCGAGCTCGAGTACCTGGTCACCGGGCACTACCGGCGCTCGGTCCTCGGCGACGGCGTCGAGGTGGCCGCGTACATCCCGCCGGTGCAGCGGCATGCGGTGGTGCCGCCGGTTGTGGACCTGCGGGCGGCCCGGGCGGCGCTGCTGCCGCCCGGGCTCCCCGACGGGCCGTTCCACGAGGCGATCGAGGTCAGCTGGCGGCCGGGCCCGCGCCTGGCGACGATGACCGGGCCGGTGGCGCATGCCTTCGCCGGCTGGCGCCATGGCGCGGGATCTGCCGAGGACCTGATGCCGGAGCGGCTGCTCGGCGGGTCGCAGCCGCGGGCCATCCCCCGCCCCGACGCCCACGACACCACCGTGGCCGGCGGGGACCGGCCGAAGGTCGTTCAGGGCGACCAGGAGCTGCCCGTCGACGGGTCGATCGACCGGGGGTACGGGGTCGCGCAGTGCGACATCTTCGGCATCTGGTCGCGCTGGGAGGACGTGGAGCTGACCACCTCCTCGCCCGGTGTGGCGCCGCCGCGGCTCGCACACCTGGGGCTCGTGGCCACGTACGCGGGATCCCCGGTCTGCCCCTCCGTGCTGACCGCGGACCTGGCCACAGAGTGGACGCAGCGCACGCCCGCGGCGATTGAGCTGCGCGCGGTGTTCTACCCAATGCCCACCGGCGCGACGCCGCCGCCGTTCGGGGCGCCGCCGCCACTGCCCCCGCCGGCGCCCAACCTCGGGCTGGACAGCACCCTCACGTTCACAGGCGACACGGCCACGGCGACTGCGGGGACCGTGGTGCCGCTGCGCGAGGACGGCTCGGTCGCGCCGAGCTGGGGCGCCCCGGAGCAGGGCGGCGAGGCGCGCTCCTACCGGTTCACGGTGCCCGGGCCCGGCCTGGACTTCGGGGCAGTCTCGCGCTGGGGAGTCCGGGTCTGGGCCCGGCAGACCGCGCCCGGCATAGCCGCCCCCAGCATCTGGGTTCCCGGGCCCTCACAACCTGCCACGGCGGTCGCGGGCAGCCCGGTCCCAGCCGTGCCGACGCCGCCGCCGCTGCCGCCGGGGGTGCCGCTGGGCAGCACTCCGGACGCGCAGGGCGTATCCCACGTGAAGGTGGGCTGGTCGGGCCTGGCCGGCCCGCACGTGGACCGGGTCGTCGTCTGGGAGGCCTCGGAGACCACACTGCGCCAGCGGCTCGCGCCCGGCAGCCCTCCGGACCGGACGCTCCTGCCCGGGGTCCGGCTCCAGCAGCTGTGGGACCTGTACGACGCCGCGCCCGCCGCCCAGCGCCCCCTCGGCTTCCGGCGGGCCGCCGAGGTGCCCGCGGTTCCCCCCGCCGCCGATCTCACCCTGGGCCGGGGGAGCGAGGACATCCACCTGTTCCTCGTCACGGCCGTCACCACCACCGGGGTCGAGTCGCCCTGGCCGGGCCCGGGCGGCGGCCTGCCCCCGCATGCCCACCTGCAGGCGGCCGCCGCACCCCGGCTGCGGCGCCCTGCCATGCCCCTCGTCCGGCCTGCCGTCCAGCCCGACGGCAGCCTCACCGTGGCCATCGAGGCGGCCTCACCGATCCCCGTCACGGCCTTCGAGGTGTTCGCGACACGTTCCGAGCTCGCGGCCCGCGACCACCTGACCATGGGGCCGCCGCTGGCACAGGTGCCTGCCGGCGCCGCGTTCGACCCGGTGACGGCGGATCCCCGGCTGGACCCGATCACCCGCCAGCGGGTCTGGACCGCGGACTGGTCCGGCGCCCTGCCGCCCTCGTGGGAACCCTGGCACCTGCGGGCCGTCGCCGTGCCGGAGCGCACGGTGCCCGTCTCCGCCGAGCGCGGCCTGGTGTCACCTGCCTCGGACGTGGTCACCGCCGTCGTCCTGCCGCCGGCGGCGCCGCAACTCGACGCACTCATCGCGGAGGTGCTCGGGGCAGACCATACGGGGCTTCTGATCCGGACGGCGACCACCGCCGCGGACCGGGTGGTACCCGCGGGGTCGCACACGGTCCAAGTGGCGCTGGGCGCGGTCACCGGTCCGGTCCAGCCGCTCGAGGCGACGGCGCGCGTGGCGAATGAGTCCACCGCCCCCGACACCACCGCCGGCCCCGTCGTGCAGCGGCTGCCGCGCGAGGCCGGACGCACGCCGCTGCTGGTCTGGGGCCGCCGCGACGACCCGTCCGTGCCGGTTCAGGCGACCGTCCGCGTGGCAGACCCGCTCGGGCGGGTTGCGGAGCAGACCCTGCTCATCCCCGGCTGGGTCGAGCCGCGGCCCGAACTGACCCTCAAAATCATCGACGTCTTCCGGATCGCCGGCCGCGGCTACGTGGCGAGCCTGCTGACCAGCGCCGATCCCGCGACCGAACCGCCCCATGTCCTCACGGTCGTCGCTCCACTGCCCGGCACCATTCCGCCGGGCCCCCTCAGGCGCCGTTCCTTGCGCGCCTCCTGGGAGCTCCCGGACATTCCGACACGGCGCTCCCCGGTGCCACCGCGGGGCGCAGAGATCACGGCCGTGCGGTCGAGGGGCTCGCAGGGGACAGAGATCGGACTATGGATACCCGCCGCGCGGATCACCGGCCTGACCGCAGGCATCACCCACCCCATCGAAGGAGAGGTGCAAGACGGCTGGCATCCGGCCTGACAGGCGGGGAAGCCGTCGGATGATGCAGAGGTAGCGGCACCGTTAGAAAAGCCATGAGTGGTGTGCCGGGTGGCCGCCCGGTAAGAGCGGTTCTTTGGCTCCCGCCACGTTCTGCTGGGCGCCGGGAGGCGTGCCTGCCTCACGGTCCGTACCCGATCCTTTCGATGCAATCGGCTCCGTTCCGCGCCCCGTTCTGGGCGCGGAGGCGTTCGCCCGTGCGTGCGGCCGCTGCGGTGACCGCGTGGTCGGTGAGGATGTCGTTGATGGTTTGGCCGATGATTTCTGAGGGCGCGCTTGCGGAGAGGGTACGGCCGAGCCTGTTGCGTTCGATGACGTTGCCTATGAGTGGCTGGTCGGACGAGGGGTCCAGCGGCAGCACCAGGAGGGGGATCCCGTGGGCGAGGGCTTTGAGGGTCGTGGAGTGTCCGCCGTGGCCGATGACAAGGTCGACGTGAGGCATGATGTGCTCGTGGGGGATTCGCCCTAAAAGCTCCACATTGGCTGGCAGCGGCTGCTCCGTTTTTATCGGCACTCCGCCGGTGGTCACTATGGCCCGCACCGCTGATGTGCCCTTTGTCAGCTGCCCCAACGCGGTAATGATCCTCCGGTACACGTCCTCTTGGTTCTTCTGCCAGACGGTACTGAGGCTGACCAGGACGAGCGGCGGGATTCCGGCAGGGCGGAGGGCTGGGGGAGTTGCGTGCTCCGTTGTGCCGATCCAGTCGAACGCGATCCGGCACCTTCCTTGCCCGGCCGGATCTATGTCGCGGTCAGTGGGCAGGAGCCGCGCGGCGCAGCGCTCAAGGAGAGCCATGGGGCTGAGGCCAAACGGCCGGAGCGCCGCGTTCACGGCAGGGTTGCCCATGCCCTGCTCCCAGAATTTCCCAAGGGAATGAAACAGCACGGCGGACGGGGTGCCCGTTCTGAGGGCTTCGCGCAGCGAAGTCAGCATGACGCCGTCAACAACGATCGCGTCGGCGCGTTGTCTGGCAAGCAAAGACCGGACATCCCGGGCGGTCCCTCGCCCCAGTGCCATCCGCATCAGCGCAGGCCAATGTCCGAACGTCCCCGTAGGCTTGGTGACGTCCATTCGTGCCAAGGCGGGCAACTGCACCATCGTCACGCCTGCGGGGGCCGACCCCTGAGCGCGCACGCGCACGCCGGCAATGGTCACGTGATGCCCGCGCCGCGCGAGTTCTCCGGCGATCGCGAAAGTCGGCGGGAGGTTCCCCCCAATGTCACCGCTGAGGAACATTACGTCGAGCGGCGGGTGCTGCCGTTGCTGTCCGATCATGACGTGCGTGGCGACACCGCATGCACGCGGTCGCCCCTTGGCGTGCTCGCGGCGGAGGGCATGCTACCGAGCCTGGCCGCCCGCTCGCCCCTGGAGGTCATGACGACGGCGGCCGGGCACAACGAGCGGGTTCTTCCGTTTGCTGCGACTTCGCTCTGCAGATAGCCACCGGTCGTGATCAGCACCTGGAGGCCGCCGCACTCCCGGGTCGGTCGTCCGTGATCGCCGTTCCCAGGCTCATGAACCATTATGGGCGCGTCCTCTCCGGACTGACCAGAGACTTTTCCTCCCCACCAGGCCTGACTGGGCCAAAAACAGGGGGATGCCAGACGCAGCTTCGGACTGGTATGCGTCTCGATGGCCTGGTGGCTGGGTTCAGTCGGTGATGCCGGCGATTTCCTGCAGAGCACGCAGGTGCGCGCCGAAGGCGTTTCGCCCGGCCGGGGTGAGGGCAATCCAGGTCAGACGGCGGGCGTCGCTGCGAGAGACAGATGCGGCTTTGCTCAGGCTGACGTATCCAGCCTCAGTCAGGGTCTTGAGGTGCTTTGAGAGGGTCGCATCTGAGACGTCGAGGGTGTCGCGCAGTACAGCAAAGTCCATCTGCTCCACCTGCTGCAATAATCCGCAGATCCGGAGCCGTACCGGAGCATGGATCAGGTCATTGAACAGCGCCTTGGTCATCGTCGCAGCTGGTTCAGTGCCGAGCGGAAGGCGATGCCGCCCAGCCAGGTGACCAACCCGAAGGCGGACAAGCTGGTCAGCAGGACCGCCCAGCGCGCACCGAAGGAAACCAGTCCGAGCGAGATTGAGAACAGGATTAGGCAAAGCACCAGAATGGCAGCCATCACCAGGGCTGCGCGGGGCCCCATCTTGCGGAAGCGGATTCCGGTTTCGCGGCGGATCAAGTGAGCTATCACCAACGCTGCGACCAAGCCCAGCCACCCGGACGTTGGCGGCTCGTAGTTCCCACCCGGGTTGGCCACTGCAGCCCCAGCCACCCACCAGGCAGCCACGCCTCCGAGCGCGGCCAGCAGCATCGTCGGGACCTGCACCCTATCGGCCAGGGCCTGCCTGTCGGCACCCAGGTCCCGGAGACTGGCAGCGGCCTCCTCGGACGATGGACGCCCTTCAAAGTCGTTTTCCATATTGGAAAGTCTATAAAGAGACTTTCCGATTCGGCAAGTTATTCGGTTTGCCGTAATGGGGAGTGTGGTTAGCCCACGCTTGATAACGCTGGGAAGATGCCCGCCCTGCGTCACTCCGCAATTCTTCCTGAGCCCTAAGCTGCTGCACCCGGGCCAAGCGGGCCGGTTTATGGGCTCAAGGGCGGTGCCGGTGGCGCCCGGTCTAAGCTAAGCGGCCCTTTCTTCGGAGCTTTGGATCTCCGCACCCTGGAGTGCGTGTCTGACTTCTGTGGGCGGCCGGCGCCGGTCTTTGACCCGAACAATCAGCATGGTCAGGATGGTGACCGTCCAGGCAATCGCGGTGAGGAACACCAGGCCGATCGCCACTAAGGGGTGCATGCCGAAAGTCTAGGACCGAGGAGCCGGGAATCCCGGCCGCAACACCGCAGCATCAGAGCACGAAAAAGGTGCGCCCCGTTCGCTGAGCGCACCCTTCTCGATTCCCCTCACAGTCGCATCCCCATCCGACTGGAACCATCATAAGCATGCTTAGGATTATGTGCGCAAGCCCGATACCCACACCGAAGCACTGAGGCAGACGGCTCCGAACAGGACAGGGGCTGCTCGTGGGTTCACGCTTGCTGCTGGGCGCGGTCGGCCTGACCCCTGGTCGGCATGTTCGCTGACAATGCGGTCTGGGGCCAGATCCAGGCGGAGCGCAGGATGAAGGCCAGGAGCAGCACCTCGATTGCGATGTGGAAGCCGTAGTAAAGAGCCCAGTCCCAGGACGCCTCTGCCGCGTTGAACACCGTGATGGGGATGTAGAGCGTTGCCACGACGAGGTTCGTGGCGCGGTTCACCCGGGCGGGCAGCGTCATGGAGAGCATCACCATCAGGGCCGGGATTCCTATGACCGCGACGAAAATGGTCATCAACGTCGGGGTGATGTTGAACTCAAAGATGCCGCCACCCCGGATTTGGTCGATGGCGCCGGGTTGGTAAAGGTGGAAGTAGTCGATGTAGATGTAGAAGAACATCAAACTGGCCCAGGCTGCGGCGAGCTTGGCTTGCACCGGGATCCGCTGGTCTTCCAGTGTGGTGGTGGGTTGACGTGTTCTCAGCATGGACTCCGTTGTTGTGGTGAGGATCGGTAGTTCCACGATCGCTGAGTCCGGCGGCGGGCACATCGGCCCGGAGGCTGGAGTTTGACTGGCCGATGGCATGGTCTCCTTCTCGTGCTTTCGGCTGATCCGCCGGTGCCGCTCTGGTTCTAAGCTGGACAGATGGTGACGAAGGCGTTGCGCTCGTTGTGGGCTGAGCCTCGACCGGCGAATCCGCCGCGGCGGGTGTGGCGGGATGGGGTGCTCGTCGGGGTGCTCCTGGTGTGGTCGGTGGTGGAGGCGGTGCTCCGTGAGGACATAATGTGGCGCCCGCTGGTGCTCGCCGCCATGGTTGTGGTCCTTGCTCCCTTGTGGTGGCGCCGCACCCACCCGCTGGCGGCGGTCGCGGTCTCCTTCGGCACGCTGACGGCTGTCGACGTTGCGAGGATCCTCGCGGGCGAGGATCCTCGTCTCTTGACGAGCATCGGGGGCGTGCTCGTCTTGGCCTACGCGCTGTTCCGGTGGGGAGCCGGCCGGGAGGCAGTGATCGGTCTGGTGGTCATCCTGGCCTGGCTGGTCATCACGCACGTCGCCGATCCGACCAGCCAGGCAGATGTGGTGGGTGCATTCGCCTTCTTCCTGTTCGCGGCAGCCCTGGGCGCTGCAATCCGTTACTACGCGTCCGCGCGCACCCGCGACATTGACGAGGCCAAAGCTCTGGAGCGTGAGCAGTTGGCGCGTGACCTCCACGACACGGTCGCCCACCACGTCTCCGGGATCGTCATCCAGGCCCAGGCGGGACGTGCCGTCGCAACATCGCACCCTGAGCGTGCCGCTGAGGTTCTTGCGGTCATCGAGGACGCGGCCTCGCGAACGCTGACCGAGTTGCGCACCATGGTGGGTGTCCTGCGTGCCTCCGAGGGGGCGGACTTCGCGCCAAGCCAGGGCGTGGCGGACCTCGGGCGGCTCGCCGGTCAAGCCGGGGGAGTGCCACAGGTCGATGTTGAGCTGTCCGGTGAGCTCGACGATCTCAGCCCTGTGGTTGGTGCCGCGCTCTACCGGCTGACCCAGGAGTCGGTCACCAACGCGCGACGGCACGCCCGCTCCGCGACGCGGGTAGACGTGCGTGTCGTGGGTGACGCCGAGCAGGTGCGGTTGACGGTCGATGACGATGGTGCCGTCAGCACGGCCGGCGGCAGCCCGTCGGGCTTCGGCCTGGTCGGTATGCGGGAACGCGCCGAGCTGCTGGGTGGCACGTTCCACGCCGGCCCGTCCGCGGGCGGTGGCTGGCGGGTTGAGGCGATACTGCCCCGAGCGGGCGCCCCCCGATGACCATCCGGGTGCTCATCGCCGACGATCAAGACATTGTGCGCAGCGGCCTGACGATGCTGCTGAACGCCCAGCCCGACATCGAGGTCGTGGGTGCCGCCACCGATGGGCGACAGGCGGTGGCCCTGGCGCGTCAGCTGCACCCGGACGTGTGCTTGTTCGACATCCGCATGCCGCTGATGAACGGTATCGAAGCCACCCGCCAGCTCGCCGGACCCGAGGTCACCGACCCCCTGCCGATCGTGGTGATCACCACTTTTGACCTCGACGAGTACGTCCATGGGGCGTTGAAGGCCGGCGCCCGGGGCTTCCTGCTCAAGGACGCCGGACCTGCGCTGCTGACCCAGGCGATCCACGCCGCACCCGACGGTGATGCTCTGATCGCTCCCAGCGTGACCGTCCGCCTGCTTGCGGCGTTTGCCAGATCGCAGAAGGGATCACCCGCGCAGCCGATAGAACCGCTCACCTCCCGGGAGGAGCAAGTGCTCCTCCCCGTGGCGCAGGGCCGAACGAACAGTGAGATCGCCGCCGATCTCCACATCAGTCCCAGCACCGTCAAGACCCATCTGGCCAGCCTGATGCGCAAGCTGGGCGCGCGAAATCGGGTCGAGCTCGCCATGTGGGCTCATGAGACAGGCCGCACCTGAGGTTGGGACGCGGGCCGTTGATGCCAGCGCGTCGTTGAACGGATGGCAGGGCTACATCGACTACATCAGCCTGACCAAGGGCAGTTCTGAGGCTGCCTTTCGGGAGTATCTTGATGAGGGCATGGCATCTCACCCCCGGGAACGACGCCGGCGGCACGGCTCCCGGACCAGTGCCGCGGGACGTGTGGCCCTCCTGGACAAGCCACACCTTGGGTATCGCCTGAGCCGGGCGTTGACCTGGTAAGGCCTTCTACAGCGTGGATGGTTACTTGGCACCGGCCGGGTCGAGCGACGAGCTCGCGACCTTGTGCACGGACTGACCGGTGACCGTGCGCTGCTCGCGCCACAAGGAGAATCCGAGGGCGACCAGGGCGACAGCGTTGGGCAAGGCGAACAGTCTGAAGTTGATCTGCGGCAGCACCAGGATCGCAATAGGAGCAAGGGCGCCAACGGCGAGCAGTACTGCAGACCAACGGACGAGGATCTTTGCGCGGAAGAGGGCGATAGCGAAAAGCAGGCCGCCGCCCAGGTAAGCGATTCCCATGAACGAGATGAGTGGCTGGATCAGGCCAATGTCACCGGCCGCACTGCCGTTTGTGGACACGGCAAGGACGTCGTTGACGTAGCCGGGCGCGCTCTCGGCGATGGATGGGAGGACGACCATTGCAATGGTTTCGACGCTCAGCATGGTGAGGTAGCCTGCGCTGAAAAGGACGTACCCGATCAGGCCAAGGACCCCAGTCTCCTTGGTCTGGCGCAGGTACATTCCCGTGATTCCAACGAGCGCCAAAGCGGCCATCAGCACCTTCATCCCTTGCCGGACCGTCCATTCGGTTGTGGTGACAAAGGTGGCATCCAGATGGGGATGGTTGATCTGGACGGCAGCAAACAGCAATCCTGCGGCAATGGCGCTCAGGCCAGCCGCCCCGGCGAGCTTGGTGGCGGTGATGGACATGTCCGGCTCCTTGTTTCCGCGTGTCCGTGGCCGAGTGCTACGGATGACTCAAACGTAGGAACCAATGGGGTGACCAGGCGTCACCCAAGGATGTGATTGACGGGGTGAGATCCGGGCAACCCGGACCCCTATACTGGGGGCATGCCGACGCCTGTGCTGGCTACGAAGCTCTTTTTTCCGGCACCGCGCCCGCAGATCACTTCCCGGCCACGGCTGCTCAAGCGTCTCAACGATGAACTGGGCGCAAGCCGGAAGCTGTCACTCGTTTGCGCTCCGGCGGGCTTCGGCAAAACCACCCTGCTCAGCGAGTGGATCATCCAGCGCAGACGGCAGCACCCCGGCGTACACATCGCCTGGTTGTCCCTGGACGCGCACGATAACGACCCGTCACGCTTCTTGGCCTACCTTGTTGCTGCCCTGCAGGGCGTTGACGCGGAAATCGGCGCAGAGATCACAGGCATGAGGCACAGCGATCAGGTCCTGGTGACGGAACCAGTGCTGACGTCCCTGATCAACGACATAGCGCGGTCCGGGAAAGAGTTCATCCTCGTGCTCGATGACTACCACGTCATTGAAGAACGACCGGTTCATGAAGCCCTCGCGTTTCTTCTGGACCATCTGCCGCCACAGCTGCACCTGGCCATCGCCACCAGATCGGACCCGCCGCTGTCGCTGGCCCGCCTGCGGAGCCGCGGCGAGCTGACCGAGCTCCGGGCCGCCGACCTGCGCTTCACACCGGACGAAGCGGCTGATTTCCTCAACCAGGTCATGGACTTGGGTCTTTCAGCGGATGACATCGCTGCTCTTGCGACCCGGACCGAGGGGTGGATCGCGGGACTCCAGCTGGCCGGGCTGTCCCTACGGGAGCACGAGGACGCCTCCGCGTCCATCAGGGCTTTCACGGGAAGCCATCGCTTCGTCATCGACTACCTGGTGGAGGAAGTGTTGCAGCGTCAGCCGGAAGAAGTCCGCAACTTCCTGTTGACCACCGCTCTCCTGGACCACCTGACAGGAGGTCTGTGTGAGGCACTCACAGGCGTGGGCGGGGGCCAGGCCATGCTTGATGCGCTGGACCGGGACAATCTGTTCGTTATTCCACTGGATGATCGGCGGCAGTGGTATCGCTATCACCATCTGTTCGCCGAAGTCCTGCGTGCACGGGCCCGGCAGGAACTGCCCGGCCGTATACGCGAGCTGCATCGACTGGCAAGCGAATGGTACGAACAGAATGACCTGGCAGAGGACGCGGTCCACCATGCACTGGCGGCCGAGGACTTTGAACGGGCCGCCAACCTGATCGAAGCGGTTCTGCCGCAAATGCGCCGGACCCGGCAGGATGTCATGATGCTGGCCTGGCTGACGGCGCTTCCTGACAAGGTGATCCGTTCCCGCCCACTGCTCAGTGTCTTCTACGCCTGGCGCATGCTCGTCTCCGGCGACCTCGACGCCGTCGAGCCCTGGCTTCGGGCCGCTGAACAGGGACTGGAAGCTGCAGCAGAGGGTCCTAGAGACTCCGCCCCGACATCAATCCGCGGGCAAGAGCTCCGAATGCTGCCATCAACCATCGAAATGTACCGGGCCTCACTGGCTCAAGCCAGGGGTGACGTCTCCGCCACGGCACACCACGCGCGGGAGGCGTTCGAACTTGCCGGGCCGGAAGACCATTTCGCCCGCGGGGCCGCAGCAGCGTTTCTGGGTTTGGCTTCCTGGGCGCAAGGTGACGTTCAAACGGCTGTCGACACCTTCTCAGAGGCAGTCCTGAGCCTCCATGAAGCGGGAAACCTCACCGATGAACTCAGCAGCACCATCCTGCTGGCAGAGATGCGCGTCGCCGCGGCACAGCTTCAGGAAGCGCGAAAGCTCTACGAAAGGGCCCTTGGCCGTGCGGCCGCCCAAGGGGGTTCCGTGCCCCGTGGCACTGCTGAGCTGCATGTGGGCTACAGCGAGCTCTGCCTTGAATTTGGGGACCTGGAGAGCGCAGCCGGGCATCTTCAAACCAGTAAGGAGCTGGGCCAGCACGTCGCTCCCCTGACCGAGCACTCTTACCGGTGGTTCGTTGCGATGGCAGCCGTAAGGGAAGCCGAGGGGGACATGGCCGGGGCCATTGAATCCCTCGATCAGGCCCAGCTCCTGTACCGGCGCGGGTTTTTCCCGGAGATCCGTCCCATCCCCGCATTGAAGGCGCGCGCAGCGATCAGGCAGGGGCTGCTGTCCGAGGGCTTGGCGTGGGCACGCAGCACCGGCCTGATAGCGGTGGGGGAGCTGACCTACCTGCGGGAATTTGAGCACCTCACCCTGGTGCGCCTTCTCGTTGCCCAATACAGGGTCCGGCCTGAGGAAAAGACGATCCAGGAGGCGGCGGACCTGCTCGTGCGCCTGCTCAAAGCTGCGGAGGCAGCCGGACGCAAGGGAAGCACCTACGAGATCCTCATGCTGCAGGCACTTGCACTGGAAGCCCAGGGCCAGCGCGCGCTGGCCCTGGTGCCCCTGGAACGTGCCCTGGCGGAAGCCGGACCGGAGGGTTTTGTCCGCCTCTTTGTTGATGAAGGCGCGTCCCTGGCGCCGCTGCTGGCCGAGGCAGCTGGCAAAGGCACCGCCCCGGCCCACACCGCCCTGCTGCTCCGATCCCTGGAAACCGTGAAACCTGGAACGGCCATAAGGAGGACTGCCGCACCTCAGCCAGAGGACCTGAGCAAGCGCGAGCTGGAGGTACTGAGGCTACTGGGCTCGTCATTGAGCGGGCCGGAAATTGCCCGCCAGCTCTTTGTCTCGGTCAACACCCTGCGCACCCACACCAAACGCATCTTCACCAAGCTCGGGGTCAACAGCCGGCGGGAAGCGGTGCGCCATGGCAAGGAGCAGGGGCTGATTTAAGGGCCTGCGCAGCCCTCGGGGACTCACTACATCTATCACCACGGATGGTGACGCGGAATCACCCCACGCCTCGGTAGCTTCAGGTTGTCCGGGCAACCGTTCCCGGCCAATTCAGGGCAGAAAAGCGCGGACCATGAGCATCATGCGCTTTCCGCAGGAGCACGAACGTTTCACCACCCCGCATGCATGGCCGGGATGATCAGGACCTGTAAAGGGGATGAACGACATGCCAGCGGAACATCACGGGCCCGGACAGTACCAACTCCGCGTCCGGGGACACCTCGACAGTTCCTGGACCAACTGGTTCGAAGGCATGGCGCTCACACAAGAAGACGATGGAACAACCACCCTGTGCGGACCCGTCCTCGATCAGGCAGCGCTGCACGGCCTGCTCGCAAAGGTTCGGGACATGGGCGCGACGTTAATAGCCGTGAATCTCCTGGAGGATCCGAGCCCCCAGAACGAAACCATCAAGGCCTAGCGCCAGCGTGCAGCGACCACACCCCGCATTCCACCCAACCTCGCCGGCTCATCGGGAGATATAGGGCCAGCCACCTCATCAATCACCACCAGTGGTGACGCCAAGTCACTAAGCGCCCGCATAGTTTCAACTCATCCGGCACCCACGTTCATGACGCCTCCTACAACACCCGTTATTCGCGCAGAACCCTTTAGAAAAGAGCTCCAAATGTCTTCCAGAATCGAAATGCTCCTGCCCGCGGCACTCATAAGGATCCTTGCCTTCGCCGGATTTATCTCAGCAGCAATCCTGCTGGTCAACGCGGCAAAAAGAGCAGGGATCATTCCCACATCACCTTTCACCCAGCTCGCTGCACCGATAGCTCAAATCGCGGCCATCGGATTGGTGATCGGGATGTATCTGTTGATGTCCCGCAAGGCCGGGACCCTCGCAGCCTCAGGTGCCGTAATCTCCGTAATTTCGCTGGCCGGCCTCGTTGGGGTTGAGTTCGTCCTCAACCTCGTCTTTCCCTACATTGGCCAAGATGTTGTTGCCGTCCTGCGTTCAGGTCCCTTGGGTATTGCCCTCACAGTGGTATCGATGCTCTTCCTCGTGGGTACCGTGATCTTCATGCTCGCGCTGTGGTTCACGTCAAGCGTTCCCAGAAGCGCCATAATCCTCTACACGGCGAGTTCACTTCCCATCGCCCTGCGAACGGTGTTCCCGGAAACTGTGCTGCAACTTGGGCTGGTTGGTTTGGCCGTAGCCGCCGCTTTCCTTGCAGCCTGGATGCTTCGCACCATTCCTCGTACCGCAGCGGCCGACGGGGCTTCTGTGGCACAGCCAGCATCGGTGACCGCAACTTAACCAGAACACGCAGAGAAAGCCGCTGCCCGCAATTTTCTAAACGTCGACTGCAATCAACCACTGCCGGATATTGGCCCGGCTCTTGTACCAGGAGCAGCAATGAGTTCGCTTACAGACCACACAAAACGTCGCCGGCCCTTCCGTCGCACTCGCAAAATACTTGGCGTCGTCGCTGCCACTGCGCTGGGCACAACGCTTGCATCCACAGGGGCAAACGCGTTCCTGGAACAGCAGGAGAGGTGGAGTACAGCCCAGTACGGAGAACTGGTGGAAGTCGCGGGAGGCTCACTGAACGTCGTTCGGGCGGGCACCGAAGGTGGGCAGCCCCTGGTCCTGCTCAGCGGCCTGGGCACGATAGCTCCGGCGCTGGACTTCGCACCTTTGATCAGGGAACTCGTTGCTTACGACGTCATCGTCGTCGAGCGCTTCGGGTACGGCTACAGCGACATGAGCGCACGCGATCGGACCGTGGAGAACACCAGTACTGAGCTTCACGAGGCCCTGTCCTCACTCGACATCGGGAAGCCCTACGTCTTGGCTGGGCATTCGATCGCGGGCTTCTACACACTCGACTATGCCAACCGGTACCCTGGCGAAGTAGCCGCTGTCATCGGCATCGACCCCACCGTGCCCACCACGGAGTTGGAGAAGCCATCCGCGGCTGGCGGCATCAATATCGCCGGGATACTGTCCGCCATTGGCCTGGTCCGGACAGTCGTCTCAATTGCTCCCGGATCGGTAGACCCGACTGGCGACGACTTCACCAAAACCGAATTGGAACGCATGCGCCAAATGACAATCTGGAATTTCGGCAACGCGGCAGTCGCCGACGAAAGCGCCCGGGTTGCCAGCAACGCTGCAGCACTCCGCGGAATGACCTATCCGCAGAACATACCCGTCCTTCACTTCCTTGCCAGTGACAGCGTGGCTGCCATTCCCGACTGGCTCGAGTCGCACAAGAACCAGCTCAAGGGCGTCAACCGTCACGAAGTCCTCGAACTCCAGGGTCTGCATAACCTGCAATGGACGCAGTCAACGGCCATGGCTAAGAAGATCACGCAATTCCTTCAGGACAGTGCTCCGTCTCAGACGAAGCCCACACCTCCTCAGGTGCAGTGATCTCAATGGAAGCGAACACGGTCGGGGCAGCGACCCCCTCGTCGGAGCATTCGATGCGTGACCACTTTGGGGGCGTAGTCGGTTTGGCGCAGGAGTGCACGAAGTCCCGGCCCAGCCGTTGCCACCGGCAGGCGCTTTGGATGGTTTGATTAGTCGGTGCTTCGTCTCAGACGCCTCGTTGTTCTTATCCTCTTTACGGTTGCTGTCACCACCGCTTCCTTGTCCTGGGCGCTTGGGCAACCTGCCGCGGACGCCCGTCGGGCTTTTTCTCCACCGCCGCGAGCGGAGGCTGAGCTCGACATGGTGTCTTCCGGTATGACCACCGCAGTGAACGTCACCAGGAACCCGGATGCGGAGTGGGTGCTCCGGGCTGCAAAGGAGACTGGAATTCCTCAGCGTGCCCTGCGGGCGTATGCTGCGGCGGCGGTAACCGTGAATGCTGCTGTTCCGGCGTGCGGAATCGGTTGGAACACCCTGGCGGCCGTGGGCTTCGTCGAAACAGCACACGGAACGTACGGCGGCGGCAGCCTCACGGCCTCGGGCCAGGTGAGCCGCCCGCTGACGGGCCCGGTTCTCAACGGTGCCGGGTTCGCTGCCATCGCCGATACGGACGCAGGTGTCCTGGACGGGGATGCCCGCTGGGACCGTGCTGTGGGACCCATGCAGTTCATTCCGTCCACGTGGCAGCTCGTCGGGCGGGACGGGAACGGAGATGGAACGGCGGACCCGTTCAATATCGATGATGCCGCCCTCAGCGCGGCGACCTACCTGTGTGCCGGCGGCCGGGACCTGACAACTGCGGACGGCTGGACCGACGCCATCTACGCGTACAACCAGTCTGATGCCTATATCAAGCAGGTGCGGGACCAGGCCACGGCCTACGCCGCGAACTTAGGCGCGGCGTAGGCCGTCGGATCTCTTCCCAGACGGCAGCAGTAACTGCAGAGGGGGCCTTGCCCGCCTGGTCCTGCGCCTGCCGGGCCGTCCCCGCCTGAGCGCCGGATCCAACCCGTTGCCGGATTAGTAAGAATGCCGGGCTTTGGAACTACCGAATCGGTTTGATTTCGCGGATGGTCAGGTCCCGGAAAGTGGCGGCACCCTCGTGGGCGTAAAGGCGGATTGCGTTGTCGCCTTCAAGGGGGAACACCCGGTGCGAATGCACCACCCGTCCGTCCCCGAGGAACATCTCCACGCTTGTGAGGTCCACGAGGATGCGGATGCTGAGCCGTCCTGCCGAGGGGTCGATCGGAGTCTGGGTTTCGCCGCCAGTCGGGTTGATCGTTGGACGCCTGTTGAGGTAGGCGAAGGGGCCCCGGAGGAATGCGCCGGCGGCAACGTGCCTGCCCCCGCCCTCTGCGCGGCACACTTCAAGGCCAACGTTGGCAGGTGGGGAAGCGGGGTCCCAGACAAGCTCGCACGTCAGGTCGTAAGCGGATGACCGGACGTCCAGGTCGCGGGTGCCTTTTGCGACGACGTCGCCCAGCATGTGGGTGCGCTTCACGTGGTTTTCCAGCGCTGACGTAGGTGCGGACACGAGGTGGTAGCCGCCGTGCGCCTGTTTGAGGCGGATGTCGCGCACGATCATGTCATCGCCGTTGTACGCGTCCGTCTCAAGGGTGGGCGTGTTGTGGGGGTAGTCCCAGAAGTTCGCCCACCCGATTGCCCGGCGGAGCGTCTCATCTTCCGCACCCGAGGCGTCGTGGTGTGGATAGGTGACTGCCCCGTAGAAGTCGTAGCCGTAGTCGAGCCATTCGGGCTCGGGGTGGTCAGGCGTGAACGATGTTCCGTCGAAAGCGCCGGTCCAGTACGCGTAGGTGGCGGGCAGGCCACGGGCTTTGCCGTTGGCACTCGTGCCGAGGATCCAGTGGGAGGTGCCGTCGTCAGCGGTCATCCGGAAGATGTCAGGGCATTCCAGCAGCCCCAGATCGGTGCGGACGAACTCGCCGACGCGCTGCCAGGACCGCAGGTCGGCTGATGTGTAGAAGCCGAGCTTATGCCCCTCGGCGTTCGCCATAAACCAGCGTCCGCGGTCAGCGTCCCAGATGACTTTGGGATCGCGGAAATCATGCACTCCGGGGTTAGGCAGCACCGGGGCAGCCCCCGCGGCCTTGAACGAGCGTCCGCGGTCGGTCGAGTACCAGAGGTACTGGGCCTGGCGGCCTTCGGGCGCCTGCGTCACCAGGGCGATCACCGCACCCTCGCCGTATCCGGCGGTGTTCAGTTCGTCCACCACAAGGGACCCTGACCAGCAGTCCCCGTTGCCGTCGCTGAACTTCGGGATCGCGACGCCGTGGTCAGTGAATTCGACGTGGTCCGTAGTGGTCGCGCGGCGCCATGACGTGCCTCCGCCGCCCTGCAGGTAGTCGGCGTTGTACAGGTAGTAGTAGTGGTATTCCCCGTCTATGTAGACGGGGCGCTGGGGGTCGTTCTTCCAGTTGTCCGGGACGCTGAAGTGAAAGGCTGGACGCATCCGGCGTGATCCGTTCGAAAGTGAGCCGTTTGATGCCGGATCTGGTGTCCTGGCCGGTGCGGCTGCGGCTGATTCGGCGATGGCCGCTGACAGTGCGAGAGATCCGCTGAGCGCAGCCGCCCCGCTTCCGGCAAGGAGTGACCGACGAGAGACCGCGGGTGAATTTTTCATGGGTTCCTTCTTCATGGGCAGCCTCGATGCTGCTGTAAGAGTTGGTGGTGGTGTTCTGCCCCGCTTCAGGGAAAGAGGCTCCGGGTACCGTCAAAAATGTCGGCCATGGTCCAGGCGTCGAGGGAGAGCACCTCTGCCGTTCCTTCGGCGGCAAGGCTCACGTGGCCCCCGCCCAGGGTGGGGTAGACGCGGGCAGTGAGCGCTATCCCGTTGGCAAAAATTTCGACGGCGGACCGGTCCAGGATGACGCGCAGGTGCACCCGCCCGTCGGGCATGGGGACGGCTCCGGACTTGTCTTCCGCATCAACGGCTGGATCTAGGCTGCTTTGGGTGCGGTCCAGGCGGAGCGTGCCCTCGCCAATGCCGTCAGCCGCCCTGCCCAGCTCGATGACCGTTTCCTCGGCGGGGCTGCCGGAGGTGCCCCGATCAGTGGAGCCCAGTACACCGAGCCGCAGCAGTGCGCCCGGTGCCAGTTGGAGCTCCAGTTCGAGGTCGAGTTGCGTGCCGGACAGGCCGGTTTCCAGGGGTTCCAGCAAACGGCCCGGCACCTGTCCGGGCAGGCGGGTATGGTCACGGCGCAGCTTCTTGATTTCCGGCACGGGTGCGAAGCGGAGGGTCCCGTCCTCGGCCGCCGTGACGGTTCGCGGCAGGCTCATCACTCCTGACCAGCCGGCCTCCACCATCGCGGCATCGCTTCGGCCTTCCTGCATCCAGCCGAACATGACGCGCCGGCCGGACTCATCCTGGAACGATTGCGGTGCATAGAAGAAGCGGCCGCCGTAATCGAGCCGGTGCAGGGCCGCGGGTTCGAAGCTGTCGCCGGCATACCGGCCGGTCCAGTACAGCGGGTGGTGGGTGTCGCCGTCGTTCCAGGCGGAGAAGACCAGCACGTCCGGTGAGCCGTCAGAAGGCGCGGATCCCAGCGAACCCTGCCCGGCCCGGAAAAGGTCCACGCATTCCCACATGGTCCCCGTCCAGTCCGTGTCCGCAGGATCACCCTGCGAGGCATCGCCGATGAACAAGGGCCCAATGTAGTCCCAGGACCGCAGGTCCGCTGACTCGTACAGGAACGCCGTACCGCCGCGTCCGCGGACGCCCGAACCCACCAGCTGACGCCACTTGGTTCCTTCACGCCAGACGCAGTGGTCGCGGTACGCCGTGATGTCGACTCCAGCCGGCGGCGCTGCGATCACGGGATTTGCCGGGTCTTTGGTCCAGGTCAGAAGGTCGGGGGATCCTACGGCGACGCAGGGCAGCTCCTTGCCTTTGAGCCGCCCCGAATACACCAGGGTGGGCGTGCCGCCGTCGTTCACCAGGACCCCGGACCAGCAGCCCTCGGCGTCCGGTCCTGCGGACGGTTCCAAGGCAATGGGCTGGTCCGTCCAGGTGACGAGGTCCGTGCTGGTGGCGTGGCCCCACTGGATGCGGTGGTGGAACGCGCCCTCCGGGTTGTACTGGTAGAAGAGGTGGTAGGTGCCGTTCCAGTGGCTGACGCCGTTGGGATCATTAAGCCAGCCGGCCGGTGAAACGAAATGGAAGCGCGGCCGGAGGGGGTCGGCTTCGGCCCTGGCAACCAGCTCATCCTGTGGAACGGTTGCGAGCGGGTGGGTCAGTTCAGTCATGCGGAAGCCTTTTCTTGAGCGTTCGACGCCGGGCGGCCGGGTTGGGTTGGTTCGCCCGCCAGGGCATGGCCGGCGGCGCCGGCCCACGGCCGGTAGAGGTGGCAGCGCACCCAGTGCCGGTTTTCGGGGTCCCCAACCTGGTGGCGCACGGGTTCATCGGCTGAACAGGCCTGGTTCGGATCGCCGTCGAAAGCGCACGTGGTGGAAGCCATGACCGCCTGCCGCAGTTCGGCCCGGCGGACGGGATCGTAGGAGCCTGCCCGTGCCGGGTCCGGGACGGCCGAGACCAGGAGTTGCGTGTAGGGGTGCGCGGGGTTGGACAGCAGGTCCAGGGACTCGCCTTCCTCGACGAGTTCACCGGCGAACATCACTGCCGTCCGGTCCGCCAGATAGCGGGCGGACGCGAGGTCGTGGGTGATGTAGAGCATGGAGATGCCCTGCTCGTCGCGGAGCTTGCGCATCAGGTTCAGCACACCGATCCGGACGGAAACGTCAAGCATGGAGGTGGGCTCGTCTGCCAGGATGACTTGTGGTTCAACGGCGAGGGCCCGCGCAATTGCAACGCGCTGGCGCTGGCCGCCGGAGAGCTCGTGCGGATACGAGTTCAGCATGTCAGCCTGCAGGCCAACAGTGGTCATGAGTTCTTCGAGCCGCCGCACGGTCTCCTCCGCGGAACCGCCGCCTTTGCCGTGGATCGCCAGCGAACGCCGCAGGAAGTGCTCGATCCTGTGGGCCGGGTTCAGTGAGCCGAAGGGGTCCTGGAAGACCATCTGGAGTTGGGACCGGAACGCACGCGACGCCTGGAACCGGTCGCGCTTGAGGATGTCGACGCCGTCGATCAGGATCGCGCCGCGGCTCGGCTTCTCGAGCCGGGCAACGCAGCGGGCCAGGGTGCTCTTGCCGGAACCGGACTCTCCCACAAGCGCGACGATTTCGCCGCGGTTGATTGTCAGGTCCACGCCGTGCAGGGCGCGGACCGAGTCACGGGAGAACAGCCCTCCGATGGGGAATGACTTGCCCAGGCCACGGATTTCAAGGGCGGGGGTGCCGGTGGCGGACGCAGCCGCCGGGGATGTCAGGGAGTGGCTCATCGTGCGGCTCCTGCCAGGTCTGCGGAATCAATCACTGGAGCGTCGGCACCAAACGGAGCCACAAAGTGGCCGGGTGCCGCTTCGGTGAGGTCCGGAATGTTCCGGAACTTCACGCCGTCGGGCAGTCCCGTCAGCGGAACCCGCGGGCCGGTGAGCGGCGGGAATGCGCCCATCAGCGCCTGGGTGTAGGGGTGGCGGGGGTTGGTGTACACGTCCTGGGCTTTGGCGGTCTCCACGATCCTGCCGCCGTACATCACGGCCATCCGGTGCGAGAGTTCCACCATGAGTGACATGTCGTGGGTGATAAAGAGGACGGAGAAGCCGAGCTCGCGCTGGAGGTCCTTGATCTGGGCCATGATTTCCTGCTGCACCACCACGTCCAGGGCGGTGGTGGGTTCGTCCAGGATCAACAGGGACGGTTTGAGGGCCACGGCCATAGCAATCACTGCACGCTGGCGCATTCCGCCCGAGAGCTGGTGCGGGTAGGACTTGAGGCGTGCGGGGTCGATCCTCACCAGTTCCAGCAGTTCACCGGCGCGCCGGAGGGACTCCTTGCGGGAGTAGCCGGCGTGGGTGGTGAAGATGTCCACGATCTGTTCGCCGATGGTCAGCACCGGGTTGAGTGAGTTCATGGCTGACTGGAAGACCATGGCCACGTCCTGCCAGCGGAAGCGCCGCAGCTCCTCCGGGCTCATGGCCAGGACGTCCTTGCCGCCAAAGGAAATGCTGCCGCCTGCGATCTTCGCGGGATCCTTGAGCAGCCGCATGATCGAGTTGGCGATGGTTGATTTTCCGCAGCCTGATTCCCCTGCGAGGCCGAACACCTCACCGGTGCCGATGCTGAAGGAAACGCGGTCCACGGCGGTGGTGGAGCGGGTGTCGCCGATGTACTTGACGGTGAGGTCCTTGACGTCCAGGACGGGTTCGTGGGAGCCGAAGGACACTTGGGAGATGGTCATTTGGAGGCGCTCCTTTCGGTATCTTTCGGGGTTTTGATCTTCCGCAGGCGCGGGTTGGTGACCTCGTCCACGGCGTAGTTGATGAGGGCCAGGGCGAAGGCAACCAGTGCGATGCAGACGCCCGAGGGAACGAACACCCACCAGCTGCCGGTCAGCAGGGCGCCTTCGTTGCCTGCCCAGAAGAGGTTGTTGCCCCACGAGACCGTGCTGGCGTCGCCCAGGCCCAGGAACTCCAGGCCTGCCTGGGCACCAATGCCGTAGATGACGCAGGCCAGCAGGGTGCCCATCACGATCGAGGCCATGTTGGGCAGGATTTCGCGGAACATGATCCGGCCGGCCCGTTCACCGGACACCACGGCCGCGGCCACAAAGTCCTTCGAGCGGATGGACAGGGCCTGTGAGCGCAGGACGCGTGCTGAGCCTGCCCAGCCGGTGACCACCAGGACAAGAATCACTGTGCCCAGTCCCGGAGGGAGGAACGCGGCCAGGATGACCAGCAGCGGCAGGCCGGGAAGGAGCAGGAAGACGTTGGTCATCAAGGACAGCGCTTCGTCGATGAACTTTCCGAAGTACGCCGAGGCAAGTCCTACCAGGATGCCGATGAAGGTGGACGCGAAGCCTACGGTGAGCCCCACGAAGAGGGAACTCCGGGAGCCGTGGACGGTCAGGGCGAGCACGTCCTGTCCCTTGGCGGTAGTTCCCAGCCAGTGCTCGGCTGAGGGTTCCTGGGAGGCCATGGCGGTGATCCGCGACGGGTCGCCGGGGAAGAGCACCGGTGCCAGCAGGGCCAGCGCGATGAAGACGAGCATCACAGCCATGCCTGTCAGGGCTTTTTTGTTGGTGAGGATGCCGTGGACGAAGCTGCGGTTGGGCTTGCGGGCCGCCGGGGTTTTGGCGGCCGTTGTGCCGGGTTGCTTCAGGATTGCGGTTGTCATGATCGATCCCTCTAGTTGCTGCGCACGCGCGGGTCGAGGCGGACGTAGAGGATGTCCACCAGGAAGTTGGCCAGCAGCACGGCGGCGGTGATGGTCAGGAACAGGCCCTGCATGAGCGGGTAGTCGAGGCCCTGGACGGCGTTGAGGAGCTGGTATCCGACGCCGGGGTAGGCGAAGACCACCTCGGTGAGCAGCGCACCGCCCACCACGAACCCCAGTCCCATGCCGAAGCTCGTGACCGACGGGAGCATGGCGTTGCGGGCTGCGTAGCGGAGCATGATCCGGCCCGGGCGGAGTCCCTTGGCTTCGGCCATGGTGATGTAGTCCTCGGAATTGGTGGCGATCATGGTGTTGCGCATGCCCAGCATCCAGCCGCCGATGGAGACCAGCACGATGGTCAGGGCCGGAAGCACCAGGTGGGCTCCGAGGTCGCCGATGAACTCCCACGTGAATCCGGGCTCCAGGCCGGCGGTGAAGGCATGGCGGATGGGGAACCAGTTCAGTACTACGCCGAAAAGGTAGAGGGCGCCCATTGCGAGCCAGAAGTACGGGAACGAGCCGATGAATACGAGCAGCGGTGGAAGCGCGGAGTCGATCGCGCCGCCGCGCCGCCAGGCGGCGAGGACGCCCAGCAGGTTACCCACGACGGCGGCAATCACCAGTGCGGTTCCGCCGAGCAGGAGGGTCCAGCCGATCTGGGACGAGATGACCTCGGTGACCGGGGTGGGGAAGCGGGAAATGGAGACGCCCATCTGCCCGGTGAAGATGTTGGTCATGTAGCCGATGTACTGCTCCCAGAGGGGCCGGTCATCAACACCCAGCAGCTTGCGCAGGGCCTCGATCTGTTCGGGCTGCATTCTGTCCTGGGAGCGGGCGAACATGCGGGAGACGGGGTCCCCGGGCATGAAGCGGGGGAGCAGGAAATTCAGGGTGATGGATGCCCAGAAGGCGATCAGGTAGAAACCCAGGCGGCGCAGGATGAAGCGCACGGTTTCCCTCCATTCGGGAATTACGGAAAGTTTGCGGGCTGGCCGCCGGATGATCCGGCGGCCAGCGGTGGTGCGTGATGGGCCCACGCCGCCCGGGTTCCCTGGCCGAAGCGAAGCGAGGCTAGGGAGGCGGTGGGGATTACTTGCGCGGTTCCAGCGTGGTCAGGACGAGCACCGTAGAAGGTGAGCGGACCGAAAGGGTTGCGTAGGGGTTGTCCTCGGTGGGCCAGCCGGTGAAGCGGGTGTCGTTGAAGGCGCCCCACTCCGGACCGGAGAACAGCGGCACCAGCGGTGCGGCGTCGTCGTATTCTTCCTGCAGCTTGTTGGCGATGTCCTTCTGCTTGGACTCGTCCGACTCCGCCGCGAACTCTGCCAGCAGGGCGTCAGCCTCGGCGTCGCCGAAGCGGTGGTAGTTGTCGAACGTCTTGGTGCCCACGGGCTTGACCGTGGCCGTACCCATGGAGGAGTTGAAGTACTTGTACGGGCTGGGGTCGTTGGCGCTCCAGACGATGCCGGAGTCGAAGTCGCCCGTCTCGTAGCCGGCAACCACGGCAGCCCAGTCCGGGGACTCCACCTTTGCCGTGACGCCGACTTCTGCCAGGTTCTGCGCGATCACGTTGGCCACGGACAGCCAGTCGGAAGAAGACGCTCCCACGGAGATCTTGAATTCGAACGGCTTGCCGTCCTTGAGCGTGCGCTTGCCGTCGGCACCCTTCGGGTATCCCGCCTTGTCCAGCAGCTCATTGGCCTTCTGGACGTCCAGCTTGGTCCAGGTGCAGTTCTCCTTGACCTCGTTGTTCTTCCACGTCTCGTAGTTGCCGGAAAGCCCAGTGCAATCCGCAGGCTCGGCGTAGCCGCTCATGCCGATCGTGGTGACCTGCTCCCGGTCGACGGCCATGCTCAGGGCCTTGCGGACGTCAACATCGTTGAAGGGCGCCTTGGTGGTGTTGAGCTGCCAGTTAATCATGGCGCCGGTGGCCGGGAACCAGTAGTGGCGGTGTTCCTTGTCCTTGGAAACGAACGTCTTTTCGATGTTCGGGATGTACTGCGGGGCCCAGTCCACATCGCCGTTCGCGGCGGCGAGGTTGGCGCCGTCGTTTCCTGCGAAGGCAAGCATCTTGATACCAGCGATCTTTTGCTTTTCCGGCTGCCAGTAATTGGGGTTTTTCTTCAGCACGAACGACTGGGCCTGGAAACTGTCAACCTCGGTGTAGGGGCCTGTGCCGACGGGCTTGGCATTGGCCTCCTTCTCCGGGTCGGCAAGGGTGGACCAGATGTGCTTGGGCAGGATGGTGAGGTGCCCGACGTCGTACAGGGCCGGCGACCACGGCTTGTTGAAGGTGAAGGTCACTTTGTTGGTGCCTTCGGCGCTCACGGTGTCCAGGTACTCGAAGCCACCCTTGATCTTCTTCTGGAGCTCGAAGGTGTAGGCGACGTCCTCGGCCACGAAGGGCTGGCCGTCGGACCACTTAACGCCGTCGCGCAGGGTGAAGGTGATGGACTTGCCATCGTCGGCGGCCTCCCAATCAGTGGCCAGCCACGGCACCGTGTCACCCTTGGCCGGGTTGAAGATCAGCAGCGACTCGTAGATGGACTGCTGGACCATCGGGTTGACGGTGGGGGCGAACGGGTTGAAGTTCTGCACGAACGTGCCCATGTCCTCACGCGGAATGGTGAGGAAGGCGCTGGCGTTGGCTGCGGCGTCGGTGCCGGCAGCCTTGTTGCCGTTGGCCGCACAGCCGGTCAGCAGCAATGCGCCTACCGCCAGCCCGGCCGCCGTGGTGCGGGCAGCCCTCAGGAATCGGGGTTGTGTCATGATGGTTATCTCTTTCCTATCTTCATCAGCAAGGTGAAGGGGTGGGGGAGGGGTTGCTCTTCGAAAGTGATTTCGCGGTCAGACCGAAGAGCGTTCTAGCAGCGGACAGCCGACCAATTGCTGGTCGGCAATAATCGGCTGTCCTGCTGTCAGAGCTGCGAGCGTCTGGACTCCCAGGGCGCCCATTTCTTCAAACGGCAACGCAACCGTGGTCAGCTTGGGCCTGAGGTAGGCCGCAATCAGTTCCTGGTTGTCGAAGCCAATCACGGCGATGTCCCCGGGGATGGTCAGGCCCCGTTCCTTGATGGCGTCGTAAGCGCCCATCGCCATGCGGTCGTTGAGGCAGAACAGCGCTGTTGGCCTGTCCTCCTGCGGGTAGCGGTCCAGGATGCGGCACGCGGCCTCATACCCGCCGTCTGCCGTTGCATATCCCGGCACCACGAGCTCCGGGTCCAGCTCGAGCCCGGCGTCGGCGAGTGCTTCGCGTGCACCCTCCAAGCGCCCGATTGCCGCGGGAATGACCGGGTCCAGGTTGATGACTCCGATCCTGCGGTGGCCGGCCCGGAGCAAACGTTCGACGGCGGTGCGGCCGCCGGCGCGTTCGTCCGGGACGATCGAGGGCAGCTTCCCGTCGGCGTCGAAGCAGTTGATCAGTACGGTGGGTACTTCCTTGGCGGTCTCGGGCACGTGCACGCCACGGTGGAATGTGGCTGCGTACAGAAGTCCTTCCACGCGCTGCTCCAGCAGCTTTTCGGTTGCTGCGTCCTCCAGGCCCTGGTTGGGTCCTACGGCATCGGCCTGGTCGGAGGGCGCGATGAGCAGGAACTTGCGGTCGAGCCAGGCTTGGTCCTGTGCACCTTTGATGATGTCGACGGCGAACGGTGCCGTGACGATCTCGGTGACAATCCCGTACCAGTCACTGCGCTGGGATGCCAGCGCACGTGCCCCGGCATTCGGGCGGTAGCCCAAGGCCTGGACAGCTTCGTTGATCCGGGTGCGGGTCTCTTCGGAGATGCTGGCATTTTCGCGGTTGCTCAGCACGAACGAAACCGCAGTCCGGGAAACCCCCGCATGTTTGGCAACATCATTCATGGTGACACCCCGCTGCCGCGCGGTCCCGGCATGGTTCGAGGTGGTGGTCTTCGCCATTGAATGCTCCGGTGTAATCGGTACTGCTGCCAGTTAGGTAACGCGCGTTACTTTGCGCATATAGAGAGGTTACGCGCGTTACTAGTCGTGTGTCAAGGGTTACATTTCCGGGCAGGGGAGTCGCCGCACAATGGGCGATCAACGCACCCCGCACCGAGGGTACGTGCTAGGCGTGGGAGTGCAGCTGGTACTGATGCTGATGCTGGAGCTGTGTGCGGAGTTCGTCTTCGGTGGGGGGCCGGGCGCCGGCCCGGGATACGGTGATCGCGGCCGCGGCTGCCGCCGTGCGCCCCAGCTGGTCAAGGACGGAAGGGGCCAGGCCGCCGGTTCCGCGCGTGAGGAGTCCCAGGATCAGGGCCGCCATGTAGGAGTCACCGGCGCCGATGGTGTCAACCACGGAGGTCTTCACCGCAGGAATGCTGAGGGCGGTGCTGGCTGTGGCGAGCAATGAGCCTGATGAGCCCCTGGTAATGACAGCAAGCTCCGCTCCCAGACCCAGGATGTGCGTCGCGGTTTCCTCGAGAGTCTTCCCCGGGTAAAGCCATGCGGCGTCCTCATCGCTGAGTTTGACCACGCTGGTGAGCTGCACCAGTTCCTCGAAAGTGCGACGTGCTTCGGCATGGGTTCCGAGCAGCGCCGGCCTGATGTTGGGATCGTAGGTGATGATGCACCCGCTGCGGAGTTCCTGGAGCATGGCTTTGACGCCGGCGGCGCCCGGTGGCAGGAAACTTGCGATCGAACCGGTGTGGACGATTCTGGGCGGAGTAAGGGCAGGATCCAGCGGTGCCACATCCCAGGCGATGTCGAAGGCGTAGCTCGCCGAGCCATCGCGGGCGAGGGTGGCGGTCGCCGTCGACGTTCTCTCCAGTGACCGGGAGCCGGGCAGGAGCGTCACGCCGGCGCCCGTGAGGTGCTCCTCGAGTGCGTCACCACGGTGGTCAGTGCCCATGGACGTGAGCAGCCCGGTGCTGACTCCCAGGCGGGCCAGGCCGTAGGCGACGTTGGCCGGTGACCCGCCGGGATGTTCATTGGTCCCCTCGGGCGTGGTGACGACGTCGATCAGGGCTTCGCCGATGACGACGACGTCCAACCCCTGCCCGGGAGGGTTCGGTTTCCCGTTGTTGTGCATGTCTGTTGTTCCTTGCTGTGGTGCTGCCCTACCCGAGCTGCGTGACCTGGAGGCTGTTCATGGTTGCCGTACCGCCGGTGGCGTAGACGGCGACGTCGGTGCTGGTTTCGGCCGGGAAGATCAGTTCGGTCATGGTGACCTGGCCGTCCTGGGCAAAGACTTCAACGGAACAGCGGTCCACGAAGATGGTGAGGTCATAGGAACCCGAGGTTGCCTGGATGGGGGCGCTATCGATGGAGGGAAAGGAATCGTGGAAGTCTGTCCTGCCGGATTCGCGCCGGTCCACGAGCAGTGTGCCTTCGCCCGGGCGGATGCCAACGCGGGTTCCTTTGACGCCGTCCCCACGCAGGATGAGGCCGAATTCCTCTGCGCTTCCGGGGGTGAAGCTGACGTCAATCCGCTGGACGGTACCGGCCGCGCCGGCCAGAACCTGCACGCCGTCGTCGATGTTGGTTCCGGAAAGGTGGAACTGCTCCGTGCCGGCCAAGGCAGTCCAGTCGCCCGCGGGCTGCTGGACCAGGCACAGTTCTCCGTCGCGGGCCTGGAGTGAAATTTCCCGGGCGAGGCTCATGGGGCTGCGCCAGGGCGTGGTGGGGATCTGGTTGGCGTACTCCCAGTTGTTCATCCAGGCGATCATGAGGCGGCGGTTCTCCGGCGCGTCGCTGAAGGAGACGGCGGCGTAGTAGTCCCGGCCCCAGTCCAGCCATTGGTAGTCGCCCAGCCGGTCCGGGTCCTGGAGGCCTTCGGTCACGGTGCTGGCGGAGGTGAAGGTGGTTCCGTCGAAGTCACCGATGAAGTATTGGCCGGCGGAGCCGTTGTTGGGCCCGCCGGGATTGAGGTTGACGGTGAGGACCCACTTGACGTTTTCCGGGTCGCCGTCCACGGGCAGGGGGAACAGATCGGGGCATTCCCAGACCCCGCCGGTGGCGTTTGCGGGCCCGAAGGTGCTCAGCAGTTCCCAGGCCTTCAGGTCGCGGGACTTGTAAAGCACCACCTGGAAGTCTGCGGCTTCAACGGCGACCATCACCCAGAAACTGTCCGCGCCGCCGTCGTACCAGATGACCTTGGGGTCCCGGAACTCGGCGGACCCGCGGTTAAGCACAGGGTTGCCGCCGTGTTTTGTCCAGCTGTAGCCCCCGTCCAGGCTGTAGGCCAGGGACTGGGCCTGGACGCCCTCGTGCAGGGAGCCCGGTTTGAAGGCGCTGGTGTAGATCGCCACCAGGGGCGCAGTGGATCCGTCGCCGAAGCCGCTGGTGTTGTGACGGTCGTGGACGATGCTGCCGGAAAAGATGTCCTCGTTATCGTCACAGGCGATGGCGACCGGGTGCTCGGTCCAGGTCAGGAGGTCGGTGGAGGTGGCGTGGCCCCAGGACATGTTTCCCCAGACGTTTCCCAGCGGGTTGTTCTGGTAGTAGAGGTGGTAGACGCCGTCGTGAAAGATCAGGCCGTTGGGGTCATTGAGCCAGGTGTCCTTGGCGGAGTAGTGCAGGGCCGGGCGGTAGCTGTCTGTTGTTGCTGCCGTGCTGGTCGGGGTGAGTGTATCCATGGGGTTCCTTTTGAAAGTACGTGTTATTTGCTCGCGCCGGCCGTGAGGCCCTCGCGCAGGGTGCGTTGGCCGAAGATAAAGACCACCAGTGCGGGCAGCATGGACAGGATCACGCCGGCGAGGACCACGGATATGCTTCCGGTGCCGAGGTTGCCTTGGAGCGTGACCAGGCCGAGGGGAAGCGTGAAGTTCTGTTCGCTGATAGTGAGGATCAGCGGCCGGAAGAACTCGTTCCAGTGGAAGTTGAAGGCGAGGATCCCCACGATGGCCATGCCCGGGACCGCCAGGGGTGCGTAGACGGAGCGGAAGATCCGCCATGGTCCGGCGCCGTCCAGGGCGGCCGCTTCCGCAAAGTCATTCGGCAGGCCCAGGAAGTACTGGCGCATCAGGAAGGTGCCGAAGGCGGTGGGAATGGCCGGCAGGATCAGGGCCAGCAGTGTATCGGACAGGCCCATCCCGCGGATGAGCATGAACACCGGAACGATGGTGACCTGCACCGGAACCATCATGGTGGCCAGCACCAACGAGAAGATGGCCTTCCTGCCGCGGAAGTCCAGGCGGGCGAAGGCGTAGCCGGCCAAGGTGGCGGAAGCCATCTGGCCAAGCGCGATCAGCCCGGTCACCAGGGCGCTGTTCAGCACCAGGAGGCCGACGTTGATCTGCTTGAACACCTCCTGGTAGGCGGTGAAGTCAGGGTTGATGGGGAGGAAGGACGGCGGCAGGTTGAAGGATTCCGACGGCGTCCGCAGCGAGGTGGACAGGGTCCACAGGACAGGGCCGAGGGTCAGCGCCGCCGCCACCGCCAGCGCGGCGTACCGGCCGACGGTTCCGGCTGCGGGCAGGCGGCGGTTGCGGTAGGCCTTGCGGGTGGCCAGCGTGCCGTTGCTGGAAAGCGAATGCTCGTCGGTCCCGGTGTGCAGGGTCTGGCTGGACATAAGGGACCTCACTGGTAGAAGACGAAGCGGCGGCTGAGGCGGAATTGCAGGGCGGTGACGGCGAGGATCAGCACGGTCAGGACCAGTCCGATGGCCGAGGCTTCGCCGAATTCCAGTTGCTGGAAGGCGGACTCGAAGATCACCATGACGGCGGTACGGGTGGAATCCCCTGGACCGCCGTTGGTCAGGACGTACGGCTGGTCGAAGACCTGCAGGGCACTGATGATCGCCATGACGGAGGCGACCAGCACCGTGGGGCTGATCAGGGGAAGGGTGACGTTGCTGAACTGTTTCCAGCCCGTGGCGCCGTCCAGGTTCGCTGCCTCGTGCAGTTCCTTCGGGATGTTGCTCAGGGCGCCGAGGAACAGGAGGAAGGAGAACCCGAAGTTCTGCCAGACGTACACCAGGACGACGACGGCGGCGGAGGCCACGGGACTGGTCAGCCACGGGACTGCGGGAATGCCGATGAGCGACAGGAGCCAGTTCACCACGCCGAACTGTTCATTGAACATGTACCGCATGAAGATGGACACCGACGCGGCGGACAGCACCAGGGGAAAGAAGAAGGTGGAACGGAGGAACACCCTGAGCCAGGACGGCATCCTGGCCTGGAGCATGGAAGCCAGGCTGAGTGCGATGCCGAGTTGAAGGATTACTGCGACGACGACGAACACGATGGTGTTCAGGAAGGACACCCGGACGGTGGGGTCCTGTGCGAGGGAGGCGAAGTTGGCGAAACCGACGAACTCGGGTGCTGAGATGATGTCCCAGCGGAAGAAGGCCAGCACCAGCGAGCCGATGATCGGCAGGAAGGTGAACAGGGCCATCCCCAGCAGGGTGGGGGCAAGGAAAATCATCGCCAGCCATCGTTCGACGAAGGAGCGGCCCGCGGCCGGTGGTTTGACCGTTTGGCTCGGGGCGGTGGAAGTGGTGGTCATGCGTTCCTCCTGAGGGCCAGTTCGAGATCACGCTGCAGGGTGCCCATCGCTGACCGTACGCCGGCGGAGCTGCCGCTGACGGCGGTGGACACGTTCTTCATCAGGGCAGTTTCCACGGCCGCCTGCTGCGGCGGCGCGGGGATCGGGCCGGAGGTGGGGAACCTGTCGAGGGTGTCGTAGAAGACCTTCCAGTGCCGCGGGCCGGTGGCGGCATAAAAGGACTCGTTCACCATGGAGCGGCGGGTGGGTGTGGTGTTCGGTTTGGGCATGGCCAGCTGCATCGCTTCGCGGCTGGAGCAGAACTTCACCCATTCCCAGGCTGCGTCCTTGTCCCTAGCCGTACGCATGATCGCGTAGCCGGCAGCACCGAACTGGTGCCGCTGCGTCCGCCAGCGGGGGAAGAACTGCACATCGAACTGATCAGCCGTCATGCCGGCTTCATGCAGGCCCTGGGCCCAGTAGCCGCCCGCCGGCGTGGTGCCGATGCGGTTGTTCGCGAACAAGCCCACCAGGGCGTTGCCGCCGCCGGATTCAGGCCGCACGCCCAGTCCTTCGGCAACAAGTTCGCGCAGGTAGTCGAAGGTCTCGACAACCCGCGCGTCCTCGGCGTTGGGGGCCAGCCACTGATACCCGCCCCCGCGGGTGGCCCGGGCCGGGTCCTTGGGATAAAAGCGGTCCCACAGCCAGTCCCCGCCGGAAGCCTTGCTCTCGGTGAGGAAGCTGGTGTCGTTGGCGTACAGCCACGGGACTACTCCGCCAAAAAGGCGGTTGGTCCAGTAGTACGGGGTGAAGTCCGCCGGCCGTGCTTTCCGCAGGGCGCGGAGGGTGGCACTGAAGTCATCCTGCGTCCAGTCGTCTTTCGGCCGGTCAAGGCCGGCCTGGGCGAAGGTAGTGGTATTCAGGTACATGTTCGCCGCGTTCCAGTCCAGCGGCAGCTGGTAGAGGCTTCCCTGGTACATAAAGGCTTCCAGCAGGCTCGGATGAACGTCATCGAAGTAGTCGCTCATCTCGGCTGCATCCCGGCGGACATAATCATCCAAGGGTTCGGCGAGCTTGTCGGCGAACAGTTGGGCACCTTCCGTGGCCACGTACACGACGTCCGGCGGTGTGCCGGCCGCCACCATGGTGAGGATCTTGGAAAAGAAGTCCTTCCAGTCGGCGCCCTGGATGGCCTGCACCTGCACGGGGATATCCGGATGGGCGGCGGTAAAGGCCTGGACCAGGCCCTGGCGGGCTGTGGCGTCCGCTGCAGTTCCAAGGATGGCGATGTTCAGGGCCTTGCTGCCCCGGCCGGGAATATCAGTCCCGGTAAGCCGGGGCCACGCTGCGACGGTAGCTCCCGCCACGGCGAGTCCCGTAAGGCCCAGCATGGAACGCCGGGTGAGTTGCGAAATCCCGCTGCCGGACCGCGGCGCGAACGAGGGGGTGGGTTGCCCCGGTGTCTTTTCAGACGTCATTGTCGTCTCCTCCTAACACGTGTTAAGTAGAGTAGATACCGGACCTAACACGTGTCAAGTGATGAGGGGTGCTCTTTGTGCGGCGTCATTCGGAAGGTACGGGAAGGCAGGCCGTGTTCGGCACAAAGGCATCCAGGCAAGGGCTGGTACTGGCCGTTCCTGCCGGGTTCACCTGCGGTGGATAAACGTCCGTCTGCTTAGCCCGCGGGGACGGCAGCGGTTGAAGCCCGTGGGATGACCCGGCAAGGTACGTGGAGCGTTCCCTCTTCCTTGTCCTCCGTGGCCGCAGTTTTTCCTTCCACCGCATCCAGCAGCATGGACATGGCTGCCGCTCCAATTTCGGCGTGCGGAAGCGCCACTGTGGTCAGCGCGGGAACAAGGTTCGCGGCAAGGTTCTGCTGGTCGTCGTAGCCCACCACGGACAAGTCCGTCGGTACGCGCAGTCCCGCGGCAGCCGCGTACAGCAGTACGCCGGTGGCCACCCTGTCGTTTGAGCAGACGATCGCCGTCGGCGGGTTGCTGCCGCCCAGCACCGAGGAAGCGGCCCGGTAGCCCTCATCGATGTCCCATCCGGTCGCGTGGACGTGCTGCTGATCACGGCCCAATCCCGCTGCTTCCATCGCCTCGCGGTAACCCTGTTCACGCTGTGGGGCGGCAGGGGAGCTGAGGGTCCCAGTCAACAGCGTGATGCGGCGGTGGCCCAGGTCAATCAGAAGCTGTGCCGCGGCGCGCCCGCCTTCGACCTCCGCCGGTATGACGGACTGGAGCCCGGAGTCCGCATCGGTGCAATTGGCCAGGATAGCCGGCAGGGTAAGCATCGCCGGCGGGGCGGTAATTTCGCGCAGGCTGCCGGCGGCATACATGATTCCGTCCACCTGCCGGTGGACGAGTTGCTGGGCCGCGGCGCTCTCGCGGGACTTGTCATGTTCCGTGTCGACCACCAGGACCATGTACCCGCGGGCCAAGGCCGTGCGGGACGCGCCGCTGATCAGCCGGCCCGCAAAGGGGCTGGTAACGATGTCGTCCGTAATGATGCCGATTGTTGACGTTTGCTGGTTGCGCAGGCTGACGGCAACCGAATTGGGGGTGTAATCCAGCTCTGCCGCGGCGCGGAGCACGCGCTCCTGGCGTTCTGCGGTGACATTGCCGGTTGCCCTGCCGTTAAGCACCAGTGACACCGCGCTGCGGGACACTCCCGCCCGCCGGGCCACGTCCAGTGCCGTCGCTTTACGTTTGACCATACCGGCCCCCTTGCTTTTCGGCCTAGCATACCTAACTCGTGTGAGGTTAGGAGATGCGTATCCCGCACATGGGCTTGGCGGAGCCACAAGGGGCCTGAAGGGGGCTTGGCGTCAGCGGGGCAGGAGGAGGCGGATCTGGCTCCTGATGTCCTGGACAATGTCCTCGACGCGAAAGGCGGGATCCGGCCTGCCGGACATGCCGAGGAACATGATTGCCGAGACGATGCGGGCGGTGGTTGCGGCATCGCCGGCTGTGAACTTCCCGCCGCGGCCCAACACGGCAGCGACGGCCTCCTCGGTCTGCGCGACGATGTGCAGGGCTTCGCTGTGACGTGGCTCGGCCGGGTCGCCGAAGACCATCTCCCGCAGGTAGGTGCGGCCGTTCTCGACCTGGACGCGGTTGCATTCCACAATCGGCTGGAGAATGGCCATCACGGCGTCAAGTGCATCGGGGACAGCTTCAGCAGCAGCGCGCCCCCGTTCCAGCGCTTCCGCGTAGTGGGCATTCTGCACGAGCAGGAGCAGTTCTCCTTTGGTCCTTGCGTACAGAAACAGGGTTCCGGTGCCAATGTCGGCCTTATCGGCGATCTGCTGCGTTGTCACATCGTCGATCCCGTGTTCTGCGAAGAGCTCGCTGGCTGCGGCAGTAATGCGGTCCAGCTTTTCCTGCTTGTTCCGCTCGCGGCGTCCGAGCGGCTGGGGAGCGGCAGGCATGGCGATACCTCCTGAGGTTAAGTGACTGGACTCAGTTATGAGTGTAGCGTCCCACGGCTTTTTCCCCGGGTGGGGTCAGGCGGCGAGGAAGTCGACGGCGGCACGGGCGAACTCCGCATGGTGCTGGAAGATGCCGCCGTGGCCCGAGTCGGGGTAGATGATCAATTTGGATCCCTTGATGCGCCGGTGCAGGTCCTCGGAGAGGATGGAGGGCACCATGCGGTCGTTGTCGCCGTTGGCGATGAGGGTTGGGTTGGTAAGCGCGGAGAGGTCCGACGGGGCCGAGCGTCCGAACTTCCGGATTGCCTTCAGTTGCGTCTGGAAGGCACTGGTGCTGACCGGCCTGTCACGGTCCACTATGCGTTCCTGGAGGCGGCTAATGAAGGCTTTCGCGGCCGGCTTGCCGGTGGCGTTGCGGTTGAAGAACAGGAACTCTTTGGGGTCCGACCGCGTGAGGCTGGCGCGGAATATGTCCCAGTAGGTGGTGGCGACCACCTTGTCCATGTCTTTGCCACCCCGCGGACCCGTTCCCGCCAGCACGAGCCTGCGGACAAGGCCGGAATGCTTGAGGGCAAGGTCCTGGGCGATCATGCCGCCCATCGAGAAGGAGAACACGTCGATGCTCTCGAAGCCGAGGGCGGTGATGAAGCTGTAGGCGTCGTCGGCCATCGCCTCGATACTGTCCGGAACCTGCCCGCTGGAGGCGCCAACGCCAGGCTGGTTGAAGGTGATAACGTGCCGGTTCCGGGCCATGGGGTCGATGATGCGTGGATCCCAGTTATCCATCGTGGCAGCGAGGTGCGCGAAGAAGACGACCGCAATGCCGCCCTTCGGCCCCAACTCCCGGTACGCGTAGGTGGTGCCCCCTGCGGTGACCGTGTTGGCAGGTGCTTTGGCGTATGAGGTGACGACGGCATCGTGCGGGGTGTCGCTGATGTCCATGGTTGTTCTCCTGGGAGGTCTGATGGATGGAAAAGCCCGACGCCGGTCAGGCGCCGAGGGTCACCACGGCTTTGCCGCGGATCCCGCCCTGGGCGAGGGATGCCAGCGCCTGCGGGGTGTCGTTGAAATCGAAGACTTTGCCCACCACGGGCCGCAGCACTCCGCTGTCCACCAGTGCGCTGATCTTGCGCAACTGGTCCCCGCTGGCCCGCATAAAGAGGAATTCATAGCTGACGCCAAGCTTCCTGGCCTGCCTCCGGATTTTGCTGCTCAGCGCGGTGATCGCCAGGCGCAGCACGGGGTTGAGCCCGGCGCTGCGGGCGAAAGCCGGGTCCGGCGGGCCGGAGATGCCTATCGCCTTGCCGCCGGGTTTGAGGATACGCAGTGACTTCTCCAGGTTTTCCCCGCCGAGGCTGTCCAGCACAAGGTCGTATCCGGTCAGGAGCTGCTCGAAGTCCTGGGTGCGGTAGTCGATCACGATGTCCGCGCCAAGTTCACCCACGAACCCGGCATTGGAGCTGCCCGCGGTGGCAGCAACGGTCGCGCCGAGGTGTTTGGCGAGCTGGATGACAATCGAGCCGACTCCGCCGGCCCCCGCGTGAATAAGGACCTTCTGTCCGGACTGCACGTTTCCCTGCTCGACGAGTGCCTGCCAGGCCGTCAGGGCAACGAGAGGCAGCGAGGCGGCCTCCTCCATGCTGACGGCCGTGGGCTTCAGCGCCAGGTCTTCCTCCGCGACGGCGATACGCTCGGCGAAGGTGCCGATGCGGTCCGTGGCGGGGCGGGCGTAGACCTGGTCACCCGGTTTGAACGCCCGCACTTTTGGCCCGGTTCGGATTACGGTGCCGGCAAGGTCATGGCCGAGGACCAGCTGGAGCTTGTAGGGGAGGACCTGCTTGAACTCTCCAAGCCGGATCTTCTCGTCCAGCTGGTTCAATCCCGCAGCCTCGACGCGGACCAGAACATCCCTGTCCCCGACGACGGGCTCAGCGACTTCCGTTTCGTGCAGCGGCTCCTTGTATTTCGTGATGACGAACGCTCGCATGCCTTGGTGCTCCTTTTGGGTTGCTGGCTGGCGGCGCCGGGTCTCAGCACAGCAGTACCTCGACATGGGGACTGGGCGTTGCCAGATGATTACGCTCAATTATGACTCTACTCATTGTTTGAGTCAAGACCTCTTGAGGTGCTGCCCGCAGGGTGCAAAAGTAGCTGCTCTCCTTCTACAGCTGCACGTCCTCGAAAGCGTGAAGCTCTCGGGCTGGAGTTGCGGTGGCCAGCGCCTCCTGGGCGTGGGGGAGCGGCTCGGACTCGTTGTTCATCGGGTCCCAGCCAGAGAGCTGGCCGAAGTCCAGGCCGGTAAGTTCGCTGATCCTGCGGACCGGGACCTGGAAGGTAACCGGCGTGAAGGCCTCCTTCAGCATGTCTCCAACCAGTTCATGTTGGCTGATCATGAAGGCACTGGCTGAAGGGCTGCCGTCCGGGCGTTGGAAAACGGGGATTTTCCAAAATGCCAGCGGGATCCGTGTTCCCTGGAACTCCGGATCGCCGTCCGTGAAGACCGGGCCCGTGAACACCGTGAGCCGCAGCTTGTCGGCCTTCGCGGTGTCCAGCAGGTAGTCCTCAAGGCCGGCCCACAGGGATGCGCCTTGGTTGAACTTTTTGTGTTGCGGGGAGCAGTTGGCGAAATGGAAGGTGTCGTCGTTGGCTGCCCGTGCAAGGGTGTCCGGACCCCATACTGGGTCCAGCCGGCGGACAAGGTGCCCGCGGTCAAAGTCATTGCCCGCGTAGAGGTCTCCGCCAATCTGTTCGGACCGGTCCAGCCGGGGGTCGAAGTACCACCTGTCCCGCTCCCGCTTGGGGGATTGGCTGAGCCGGCCATCGACGTTCACGGCCGTGTAGAGGGCCAGCCTCCTCCTGCGGTTCATGACGAGGCTGAAGTGGTGGTAGTCCAGCACCGTTGGATCCTGCCCGGGGGCCGCACGGCGGTTCTGCGCCGCGTCCGCGCGCTGTTCGGCTGTGAGGGACGGCAACGGGACATGCACACCCAGGAACTCAGGGTCGTATCCTTTCCTCCCCGAATAGTCGGGGTCTATGGCTACGGCTTCCTCGACCACCGCGCCGCCGCTGACCTGGACAGTGTTCCCCGGAATAACGTTGGCGGTCCGGTCTGCATCGGAAGGTCCCGGCGCGTGTGCCGCCTGTACCGTGCCCAGCCGGACAGTGATGTGGAGGGGGATGGTGAGGGACACAGCCCCATCCGTAGGGACCAGGGGTTGCTCCGCCGGTTGAGGTTGGGGCTGGACCGGGGGCTGGTGTTCTTCCACCGGATGTGGTGCTTCAGCAGGCAGGGGAGGCGGGTTGAGTGCTCCCTCCAGCAGGGCCCGTTCTTCGTTTGTCATGCCGTCGGCGTGCGTACCGAGCCAGGCCAGGATGCTGCTGATGCGGATCCCCTCGTTTGCCACCCATTGGATCCGCAGCTCATCCTGGGTCTTGTCCCACACGGTGCCGTCCACGGTCAGGATCTCTCCTGCTGCATTGCGGGCCGGTACGCCGGAATGGTGGAGGCCCAGCACTTCCCACTGGTTGTTGAACAGCGGTGAACCGGAGGAGCCCGGCGATGTGTCTGTGTGGTAGTGCAGGAACTGGTCGAAGCGGTCGATGAGTTCGTTCTGCTGGAGCGCGAGCTGTTTCTCCTGGCCTTCCGGGTGCTGGATGATGTTGATGGACTCGCCCAGCAGGATCTTGCCCTGCTCCTTGGTGGTGCGGTTGAAGCCGAAGCCGGCCAGCGGCACGGAGGTGCCCGCCCCGTCGGGACGTGACGCCGCTGCAACCGCTATGACGGTGACATCCAGTCCGGCGTCCGTCCGGAAGAAGGCGTCCGGCTCAAGATCGAACTGCGATGCAGCAAGGGGAAGGCCGTTGAGGCCGTTTTGGAAGTTGAACTCCAGCCGTGAGAAGCGGGCGGACTGTGCGTCTGCCAGCACGTGGTTGTTTGTCAGCGCCAGGCGCGGCGAGATCATGAAGCCTGTCCCGAAGGAGCGGATCTGGAACCGGTCGCGGACAATAACCCTGCCCACACTGCGTGAGACCGCCGTGCCCAACTCGAGGAAAGCGATGCCCAGCAGGTTGTTTCCGCCGATAATCCTTTCCAGCACCACCTCATCCCGCACCTGGCCACGTGCTGCCGGTGAGGTCTCCGCCGTTGCCCTCAGCGCGTCGACAACCATCGGCTGGCGCATGACCCGCCTGCTGCGCAGTTCCACGCGTTCCGTCGAATCGACGTTGAGGATGCTTCCCTGCGGGGTATGGGCCTCCGCGATCTTTTCCTCCGTTCCCGCGCGTGGGCCCTTGCGGGCCTGGAACCGCGCCTGGGTGGCGGTCAGCACGTCGTCCGGTATGGCCATTTGTCCGCTCCTTGGGACTTACTGCGGGCCCGTCACTGGCCGCTTCGGGTAAAGCGCCGGGCCAACCTAGTTGGCATTCGTGGGTGACTGCACCAGGCCCGCCCCAACGTCCACGGGATCAGTGCCGGCCTTGAGCGGCTTGAACGTTCCGGAAGCGATCAGTTTTGCCTGGAGGAGCACAGGACTGAGGGGTCCCTGCGCCAGGAGCCGCTCCGCCCAGAGTGCCGCGACGCCGGCCACGTGCGGGGTGGCCATGCTGGTGCCGCTGATCGTTCTGGTTCCGCCGTTGAGCCAGGCGCTGAACACCCCGACGCCGGGGCCGGCCACAGTCGCCATTGTGTTGGAGAAGGGCGCCACGGTAAGTCCGCCCCCGCCGTCGGCCAGGGCAGCCACTGACGTGATCCCGAAGGCGGCAGCCGGTGGCGCCACGTTGATCTCGTAGGCGGGGTTGCCGTTGCGTTCACTCTCATTGCCGGCAGCTGCGACCACAATCGTCGTCTGGGCAACGGAGGCTCGCGCGTTGAGAAGGTTGGCGAGCTGTTCGAAAAGCCGGATGTTGGCGCGGTAACCTTCGAGCGCTATGGAGGTGGCGGCGGGGATGGTCAGCCCGTGCACCTGCACCAGCTCGTCCACCCATCCGGGGAAGTCAATGCCCAGGGACATGGAAATGACGTGGGCGCCGTTGTCAGTGGCCCACAGCATCGCGGAGGCCAGGATGTCGCTGCTGCCGCCGTTGGGGCCTCCGAGGACTTTGCCAATGACCGCTTTCTGGACGCCGGGTGCGACGCCGATGCGCTGGCCTGAGATGTCACGGCCAAAGACCGTGCCGGCGCAGTGCGTGCCGTGGCCGTTGTCGTCCTCGGCACTGCCCGCACCGGTGAAGTCTTTGGTGACCAGGTTGACGCCGGTGAAGGCCGGGTGGTTGGCGGCGATGCCGGTGTCCAGCACCGAAACGGTCACTCCGGCCCCGGAGAACGGGGAGGTGTCCGCCCCAACAGCCTTGACCCCCCACGTTGCCGCAGCGGACGGCGCAGCATCGGCGTCGAAGGGTTCAATGAGCTTCATGGGCATGGCGGGGGCAAAACCCAGGACCGTGGGGTCGTTCCGCAGGGCGTTGAGGGTCGCAGCGGAGGGGTTCTCGTCCCGCTCGACAGTCATGCCAACAGCCCGTTCGGCGATGTTCTGCGCTGCGCTTTCGAGCCCCGGGGAGGCTCCCGGTCCATCGAACGGGTCACGGGTGGCGCCGAGGGACGGCGCGCGCAGAATCATGATTTTCTGGTTGAACAGCTTGGTCATCCTGGGCTCCTTGGCCTCTACGCGGAACGGTCTGCGTCGGTGGCGCAGCGGCGGCAGGGGACGTATCAGCCAGCACGGTGAACGTCTGGTCCCACCCGTGGCCAGTTGTACGCCGGGAAGCGTTACGCCAGCGTTACTGCCCGGGAGGGCCGGGCACAACAGCCCCGTCAACTCCGCTGCCCCCCAATGCCGTGCCGTTTTACCTCTTCGCGCTATCGTTTCCCCTATTGCGTGCCACTCAGTACAACGGATTGTGAGGGGACCTGAATGGGCCACGGTTTGACGGAAGGCCGGCTGGAGTGCCTGTCCACGGGCTCGGTCTGGGCGGAGGGGCCCGTGTGGGTTCCTTCCTCGCAGGCCGTGCGGTGGAGCGACATCCCCAACAACCGCATTCTTGAGTTCACCGCGGCCACAGGAGCCACCAGGGAATACTCCCTCGACGCCGGGTACACCAACGGCCGGACCCTGGACGCGGACGGCAGCGTTGTGCAGTGCAGCCACGGGCGCCGCCGCGTGGAGCGCGACGCCGAGGGGACAGTGACGGGGCTGGTTGACTCTTTCCAGGGCCGGCGTCTGAACTCACCCAACGACGTCGTGGTTGCACGCGACTCCAGCATCTGGTTCACCGACCCGCCGTACGGGATCCTGCCGGGAACAAAGGAAGGGCACGAGGGGGAGCAGGAATACGGGGGCTGCTACGTCTTCCGGTTTGAGCCTGATACCGGGACCCTTACAGCTGTTGTGACGGACCTCGTGTATCCGAACGGACTGGCGTTTTCGCCGGATGAGTCGGTCCTGTACGTGACGGACACGGCCGGTCCGGCCCATGGCGTGCCGCTGAGGATCGCCTCCTACGATGTGCTGGGGACCGTGTGCAAGCGCCGGGCATCCGCCGTCGAGCTTGGCGACGGCCATGCCGCGGACGGCCTGCGCGTGGATGTCCAGGGCCGGATCTGGACCTCAGCCGGACCGGCAGTGCGTGTCTATTGCCCGTCGTTCGAACTCCTGGACACCGTTGAAGTGCCTGAGGAAGTATCGAACGTATGCTTCGGAGGCCCGGACGGCCAGGACCTCTACATCACGGCCACCACCAGCCTCTACCGGATCCGCACCACAACCCGCGATGCTGCCGCCCGGGCCGCAACGTCCGCCGACAACTGACAGCGAGGACAACCATGCAGTACAGAACCCTGGGAAGCAGCGGCACCGTCGTGTCCACCTTTGCGCTGGGAACCATGACTTTCGGGGCGGAGGCCACCGAGGAATCGTCACACGCCATCCTGGACAGCTATTTTGCCGCCGGCGGCAATTTCATCGACACCGCTGATGTGTACAGCGCGGGGGTCTCGGAAGAGATCATCGGACGCTGGCTGGGGAAGCGCCCGGATGCCAGGGATGCGGCGGTGATCGCCACCAAGGGGCGCTTTCCGATGGGGACGGGACCGAACGACGTCGGCACCTCCCGCCGAAGGTTGACGCGCGCCCTGGACGATTCGCTCCGGCGCCTGGGCGTGGAACAGATCGACCTGTACCAGCTGCACTCCTGGGACCCCCTCACTCCGCTCGAGGAGACGCTGCGGTTCCTTGACGACGCGGTCAGCCGCGGAAAGATCGCCTATTACGGTTTCTCCAACTTCCTGGGGTGGCAGCTGACCAAGGCCGTCCACGTTGCCCGCGCCCACGGCTGGTCTCCGGCGGTGACCCTGCAGCCCCAGTACAGCCTGCTGGTGAGGGACATTGAAGCCGAGATTGTGCCGGCCGCGCTCGACGCCGGAATCGGGCTGCTGCCATGGTCTCCTTTGGGCGGTGGCTGGTTGTCCGGCAAGTACAAGCGGGACCAGGCTCCCCAGGGTGCCACGCGGCTCGGCGAGAACCCCGAGCGCGGCATGGAGGCCTGGAAGGCGCGCAACGACCATCCCGGTACCTGGCAAGTCATCGGCGCCGTGGAAGAAATCGCCGCTGCCCGCGGCGTGAGTTCCTCCCAGGTGGCGCTTGCATGGCTGGCGGACAGGCCGGCGGTGACCTCGGTGATCCTGGGTGCCCGGACCACGGAGCAGCTCGCGGACAACCTTGCCGCCGCCGGGCTGCACCTCGGCCCTGAGGAAGCCGGCCGCTTAACCCAAGCCAGCCAGCCGCAGACGGGCGTCTACCCGTATGGCCCGCTGGCGCAGGAGCAGCGCAGCCGCAGGATGGAAGGTGGACGGTAGCGCGGCACCTTGCCGCTAGGTCAGTACGGCCTTGAGGTCCAGCTGGCACGGGGCTACGATTGCCGCCACCTGCCACCAGAAGGAGACGGTCATGGGCGCGGCATCTGAACAGGAGCCATCCTCCGCGGAGCTGATGGTCGACCTCATCATTTCCCTGGATGGCTACGCCTCTGCCGAAGGATGGCCCGGCTGGTGGGGACTGGAGGGCCCGGAATACCTGGCCTGGCTGGAGGAGGAGGGCCAGAAGGGCCGCACGTACCTTCTGGGCGCGAACACCTACCGGCTGATGGCCGGCATGTCCGAGGAAGCCGCTGCGGGAGGCCCGGGTTTTTCCGAGGAGGAAGGGGAGAGCCTCACCGGCCTGGCAGCGGTGCCCAAGGTTGTGTTTTCCTCCACGCTCCAGGGGCCGCTGGGCTGGCCGAACTCGACGCTGGTCAGTGCGGACGCCGTGGAGGCCGTAAGGGAAATGAAAGGGAAGGGCTCCGGCCCCTTGGGCACCCTCGGCAGCCTTCGCCTGTGCCGGTCGCTGCTGAGTGCCGGCCTCGTGGACAGGTTCCGGCTGGTGGTGTTCCCTGTCATCACGGGCCGCACCGGCAGGGAGCGGATCTACGACGGTTATCCGGACGTCGCGCTTGAGATGGTGGACAGCCGGACCTTCGACGGCAGGCTGCAGTTGCTCGAATACATCCCCACAATCCTGGACGGTCCGCCGGGCAGTGCCAACCTGCCCGGCTCGTAGGAGCCGGAGGCGCCGGACACGGACAATCGTGGCGGGCCGGGATCGGGCACACTTGATGGCATGACTGATACCGATGCTGCCACCACCGGACACTCAACCGTTGAGGAGTGGACGCGTGCCCTTGCGGAGTCCAAGGGTTCGCCGGGCGGAGGGGCCGGGACAGGCGTGATGCTTGCCATTGCCGCGTCCCTGGCCTCAATGGTTGCCGGCTATACCGAACCGAAGGAAGGTCAGCAGGCGGAGCTCGCCTGCCTGCACGAGCGTGCATGTGCGCTTAGGGAGGCCGCCCTTAAGCTGGCCGACGACGACGCTGCCGCCTCCGAGGCGTTCGGCGCTGCCTTTCGCCTCGAACGGGGCCCGGAACGGGACGCGGCAATTCACCGTGCATCCGTCGCTGCAGCCAAAGCATCGGCTGTGCTGGGCGAGCGGGCTGTAGCTGCCATTGATGACCTTGGTTGGCTTGCCGCCCACGGCAATCCGGCCCTCATAGCTGATGTCGTTGTCGGATTCGGTGCACTGAGGGCGGCGGTGGCCGGGGCGCGCACCAACGTCAGCTTCGACCTTGCCACCCTCAGGTCTGCCGGGGCCACCCTGGAGCAGATCAGGGAGCAGCACCCGGGCCTGTGGTCTGCTGTCGAGCAGTTGACCGCAGCCCTTGAACGCATCGACCACCACACCGCGGCTGTTGATGACCGCGCGGCGCCCACCGACGTCGCCTGACGTCCCGCAGCAGCTGCCGGGAAGCAACTGCGGTCCTGCTCGCGACCATTAAGGGATGATCAGGGCGGTCCGGAAGCCACGCAACACTTTCGCTGCCGCGCAAGGTGCGGGGCTTATTGCGCCGGGCATATTGCGCCGGGTACCGGTGTGCCTTAGCCAGCCAGCGGTTCAGCGGTGGAGTTCAACAGGATAACCAAGGCGCGCTCAGCAGTCGTGGCGCCAAGCGTAAGCCAGGACCACCCCCGGGCGTACGCGAAAAAGTCCTCGATCCGCGGCTGATGCGGGGCTACGGTGGAGTGGTGACTCCTCGTCCCGATATTTTCACCGTTGGTGAACTGCGTGCCTCCGGCCATGTCCTCAAGGACCTGCGCCAGGAAATCCGTGGAAACCTGCTCGCCGCGCTCGCGGCCGGTGAGGATCCATGGCCAGGGATGTACGGCTTCGGCCGGACCGTGCTTCCCCAGCTTGAGCGTGCCCTGATCGCCGGGCATGACGTGGTCCTGCTCGGCGAGCGCGGGCAGGGCAAGACGCGGCTCCTGCGCACCCTGGCCGGGCTCCTGGACGAATGGTCGCCTGTCATCGAGGGCTCGGAACTGAACGAACACCCGTTCGAGCCCATTATGGATCATTCCCGCGCGCTTGCCCTGACGGAGGGTGACCGGCTGCGGGTGGCCTGGCGCCACCGGTCGGAACGGTATGTGGAGAAGCTCGCCACCCCGGACACCTCCGTCGCGGACCTCATTGGCGACGTCGACCCGATGCGGGTGGCCGAGGGCCGCAGGCTGGGAGACCCCGAAACCATCCACTACGGCCTTGTCCCGCGCTCCAACCGCGGCATTATTGCCATCAACGAACTGCCGGACCTTGCCGAACGGATCCAGGTGTCAATGCTCAACGTGATGGAGGAGCGCGACATCCAGATCCGGGGCTACGTGCTCCGGCTTCCACTGGACGTGCTGGTTGTCGCCTCCGCCAACCCGGAGGACTACACCAACCGCGGCAGGATCATCACGCCGCTGAAGGACCGCTTCGGTGCGGAGATCAGGACCCATTACCCCCTGGAGCTGGACGACGAGGTGGCCGTGATCCGGCAGGAGGGGCAGCTGGTGGCCGATGTCCCGCCGGTGATCCTCGAAATCCTGGCCCGCTACACCCGTGCGCTGCGGCAGTCTCCGGCGATCAACCAGACCTCCGGGGTCTCGGCACGGTTCGCCATTGCCGGGGCCGAAACGGTGGCAGCCGCCGCGCTTCGCCGTGCCAGCATGCGCGGGGAGGCAGAGGCTGTAGCGCGGATCGTGGACCTGGACACCGCGGTGGAAGTCCTCAGCGGCAAGATCGAATTCGAATCCGGTGAGGAAGGCCGCGAACAGGCCGTCCTTGACCACCTCCTGCGCACCTCCACCGCCGAAGCCGTGCGGGCTCACTACCAGGGCCTGGACATGGGCCCGCTGGTGGCAGCGCTGGACGGCCACACCACGGTGACCACGGGGGAGCACGTGACTGCACGGGAGTTCCTTGAAGGCCTGCCTTCCCTGAACGGGGCAGGCCTGTATGACGAGATCGGCAGCCGCCTCGGTGCGGAGAACGAGGGCCAGCGGGCGGCGGCCATCGAACTGGCGCTGGAGGGGCTTTACCTGGCCCGGCGGATCTCCAAGGAGTCCGACGACGAAGAGACGGTCTACGGCTGAGGGCACCACGGTGCGTGGCTGGGCAAACGGCTGAAGCGAGGGACGGACGGCACCATGAACATCCATAACCATTCCGCCCGGTACGGCCGGTACGCCGGCGGACCGGACCCGCTCGCCCCGCCGGTTGACCTGGCGGAGGCGCTTGACGCCGTCGCCGAGGACGTGATGGCAGGATACTCGCCCCGCCACGCCCTGCAGGAGTTCCTCCGGCGCGGCGGGCGGAACCGGGAAGGCCTGGACGATCTCGCCAGGCGCGTGCAGGAGCGCCGGAATGACCTGCTGGGCCGGCACAACCTGGACGGCACCCTCAAGGAGGTGAAGAAGCTCCTGGACACTGCCGTGCTGGAGGAACGCAAGCAGCTGGCCCGCGATGCCATGATGGACAACGCCGACCGCGCCTTCCGGGAAATGCAGCTGCAGAACCTGCCCGCGTCCACCGCCGCGGCCGTCAAGGACCTGGCCTCCTATGACTGGCAATCCGGCACGGCACGGGAAGCCTACGAGCGGATCAAGGACCTGCTGGGCCGCGAGGCCCTGGACCAGCGGTTCGCGGGCATGAAGCAGGCACTGGAGGGCGCCACGGAGCAGGACCGCGAAGCCGTCAGCGCAATGCTGCGCGACCTGAACGCGCTATTGGACAAACACCGCCGCGGCGAGGATGCCAATGCCGACTTCCAGGAGTTCATGGCCCGGCACGGCGACTACTTTCCTGAGAACCCGCAGTCGGTTGAGGAACTGATCGACGCCCTTGCCAAGCGGGCCGCTGCTGCCCAGCGGCTCCTGCAGTCCATGTCCCCCGAGCAGCGCGACGAGCTGATGCGGCTTTCCGCCCAGGCCTTCGGATCACCGGAGCTCATGGCCCAGCTTGACCAGCTCGACGACAGCCTGCGCGCCCTGCGCCCCGGTGAGGACTGGACCGGCTCGGAGCGCTTCGAAGGCCAGGAGGGCCTGGGCCTGGGCGACGGCACCGGAGTGCTCCAGGACATCGCCGAACTGGACGACCTTGCCGAACAGCTCTCCCAGTCCTACAACGGCTCCACCCTGGGCGACCTGGACCTGGATGCCCTGGCCCGCCAGTTGGGACCGGACGCCGTAGTCACCGCCCGCACGCTGTCCGACATCGAACGTGCCATGCAGGAGGGAGGCTACCTGCGGCGGGGCACGGACGGGGACCTCCGGCTCTCACCACAGGCCATGCGGCGGCTGGGCAAGTCGCTGCTGCGGGACACCGCCAGGCAGCTGTCAGGCCGGCAGGGGCGCAGGGACACCCGCGAGGCCGGGGCGGCCGGGGAGCAGACCGGATCAAGCCGTCCATGGGAGTTCGGGGACGCGGAGCCCTGGGACGTGACCCGAACGCTGACCAACGCGATCAGCCGCACAGCGGCGGGCGGTGGAACCCCGGGCAGCGGTCTCCGCCTCACCCCGGCGGACATCGAAGTCAGCGAAACGGAAGCGCGCACGCAGGCCGCCGTCGTCCTTCTTGTCGATGTGTCCTTTTCGATGGCCGCCGAGGGAAGGTGGGTTCCCATGAAACGCACCGCGCTGGCGCTCCACCACCTGGTCTCCACCCGTTTCCGCGGCGACAGGCTGGAACTGATCACGTTCGGCCGCCATGCCCAGGCGATGGACATCGGTGAACTCACCGCTTTGCCGCCGCTGCGGGAGCAAGGAACAAACCTCCATCACGGGTTGCTGCTGGCCGGCCGCTTCTTCCGCAAGCACCCTTCCATGCAGCCGTTCCTCCTGGTGGTCACGGACGGCGAGCCCACGGCACACCTGCTGCCGGAAGGCGAACCGTGGTTCTGCTGGCCGCCGGACCCGGAAACCATCCGCGTGACAGTGGCGGAGCTCGACCGGCTGGGGCGCGCGGGCACGCAGGCCACGTTCTTCAGGCTGGGCTCGGACCCCAGCCTGGAACGGTTCGTCCGGCGCATGGCCCGCAGGGTGGGCGGCCGGGTGGTGGCTCCCGAGGCAGGGGAACTGGGCGCCGCCGTGGTGGGGGAGTACCTCCGCGCGCACTTCCGGGGACGGGTCTTCGGCGATTCCGACTGGGCTTCCTAGCCAAGGGGCCGCCGGTAAAAGGGCCGGAGGCGTTGCCCCGTTTCCAAGCCTATCCATGTGAGGATCGAAGCATGCCTGACCGCCTCATGCTGCTGGATACTGCATCGCTGTACTTCCGCGCCTTTTACGGCCTGCCGGACACGATCCGCCGCGGGGACGGCACACCGGTCAACGCCGTCCGCGGCCTGCTGGACATGATCGCCCGGCTGACCACGGACTACCACGCAACGCACCTCATCGCGTGCTGGGATGACGACTGGCGCCCGCAGTGGCGGGTGGATCTCCTGCCCACCTACAAGGCCCACCGGGTGGCGGAAGCCGTCACGGGTGCCCCTGACATCGAAGTTGTCCCGGACGCGCTGGAGGCGCAGCTTCCCATGATCCGCCAGGTGCTTGGGCTAGCCGGCATCGCTATTGTGGGCGCGCCCCACCATGAGGCCGACGACGTCGTGGGCACGTACGCGAGCCACGCGGACCTTCCCGTCGATGTAGTCACCGGGGACCGCGACCTTTTCCAGGTCTGCGACGACGAACGCCAGGTCCGCGTGATCTACACCGCCCGCGGCATGAAGAACCTTGAGGTCATCACCGAAGAATCAGTGGTGGCCAGGTACCGGGTGCTGCCCCAGCAGTACGCCGACTACGCGACATTGCGCGGCGACGCCTCGGACGGCCTGCCGGGGGTTGCCGGAATCGGTGAAAAAACCGCGGCCTCCCTGCTGCTGAAGTATGGAACCTTGGAGGGGCTGCTGGAGGCGGCTGGGCTTCCAGGCAGCGGCATGGCGGCCCCCGTGAAGGCCAAGCTGGCCGCCGCCGCGGACTACCTTTCGGTTGCCCCCACAGTGGTGAGGCTGGTGCGGGACCTGGACCTGCCCACTCCGGAGCAGGCAGGCGCGGAACTGAATCCCGTTTCAGGCGAGCCGCGGGTCGAGCTCGAGCGGCTGGCCACTGAGTGGAACCTGGGTGGTTCCGTAAGGCGGCTCCTCACGGCTTTGGAACGGCGGCATTAGCCCCGGCGCACTCCTCCTCCGGCGCCGAGCTTGCTTCATCCGCGTCAGGTAGTAAGCTTGCTGACCATTAGTACTAAGCTTGCTGATTAATTACCAGTGGCGGGAGCGGGTCGAACGAATGAATGCAATTGTTGTTGCCATCTGGGCCCTGGCGGCCGCTTCCGGAGCGGGCTTGGCGGCCAGCGCGCCGTACGGTGCCGCGGGCAATGGTGGCCAGTATCTCGCCGGCCATGTTCTCTTGGGCCTCGGACTCGGGCAGTTGCTCGCAGCCTTGGTGCGGTTTGCGGTGCGCCGCATGATTGCCGGAACAGCGTCACGGCCATCGCCGGCGCGCCTCGTGGCGGTCCCTGCAACGGAAGCCGCAGCAGTGGCCCCGCCGGCAGGGGACACGGCGGCCGTGACCATCCTCTACCCCCGGCCTGCCGCCGTCGTCCCGTTGCGGGGCCGGCATGCCGCCTGATCGTCTCCAGCCGTCTCCGGCGCAGGGCGGCGCCCCAGTGCGCCCCCAACGGAGGGTATGGGCTGGAGTAGCTGCAGCGCTGGCAGCGGCCGCCCTCACCGCCGCTGCCGTCGTGGTTTCCCCGGCTTTCGGCGGTGCCGATTCGGATGAGGCCACTCTTCGCGGTTTCCAGATCCGCGTCCTCAACATCACCCAGGCTGCTGCGGAGAACAGGCTGGACGGGGTCCTCGATGCCGTTGAGGCGCTTGAGCGGGACTTGGACCTGGCCGCCGGCCAGGGTGCGATCTCGGCGGCCCGCTACCGCGGCATCGACGCCGCGCTTGAGGCGGTCCGAGCAGACGTAACCCGCACCATTACAGCCCAGGCGGCCTCGGCCAGAGATGCGAAAGCAGCGGTAACTGCGGCGGAAACGCCCACGGTGAGTGTCACGGCCCCGGAGACGGCACCGGAAACGGCGCCGGCGCCCGTGGCAGAACCCCCGGCTGTTCAATCCCAGCCGGAAGCACCCGCCGCTCCCGCTCCGGCGCCTGAGCCTGCCGCCCAGCAACAGGACCTGCCTGACGCTGCCAAGGAAGCCAGGGAAAAGGGCAAGGGCGCCGGAAGGCCCTAAGCCCCGAGGCCTGTTCCTTCCGCTGCAGTCCGGGGTGCCCTGGATTCAGTGCCCTGGGTCCAATGTCCTGAGCCCTTTGTCCCGAACCCTTTGTCCCGAGTATGGTGCAGGGCGAGGACGTGGTCCGCAGTGCACCGGTTGGCCGGGCAAAATGGAGGGATGACTTCCCCGAGCGGACGGCAGGAACCGCCACCTGGCCAGGCCTTCCACCTCCGGGCCATCGGCGCCGGCCTGCCCTTTGCCAACTCGCTCCCGGCCCTGGCCGAAGCGCTGGGCGATGGCGAGCCGGGAGGAGCGGCAGTAGTGCAGGCGCCCCCGGGAACGGGCAAGACCACCCTGGTTCCGCCCCTGCTGGCAAACCTCGTGGCGGGACTGCCTGCGGGTCCCGGCGGGCGGCACCGTACGGTTATGGTCACCCAGCCGCGCAGGGTAGCTGCCCGTGCCGCCGCCCGCAGGCTTGCAGCCCTGGACGGCAGCCCGCTGGGCAACCGGGTGGGGTATACCGTCCGCGGAGAGCGGCAGGCCGGATCCGGAACGCTCATAGAATTCGTCACGCCAGGCATCCTGCTGCGCCGACTGCTGGCCGCTCCGGACCTGCCGTTGGCAGGCGCAGTGGTCCTGGATGAGGTCCACGAACGCGGCCTCGAAACGGACGTCCTGTTCGGCATGCTCACTGAAGTACGCCAGCTGCGCGGTGACCTTACCGTCGTCGCCATGTCCGCCACCCTTGACGCTCCCAGATTCGCTGCCCTGCTGGGGGATCACGACGGCGGCGGGCCGGCTCCCGTCGTCGACTGTCCCTCGGCGCTCCATCCACTGCGGACGGAGTGGCGTCCGGGGCCCGGCCAGCGGTTGGACGGCAGGGGAGTGACCCGCACTTTCCTTGATTTCGTTGCAGGGACCGCCGCGGAGGCCCACCGGCAGGCGCTGGCAGCGGACAGCGCTGCGGACGCCCTGGTCTTCGTTCCGGGGGCATGGGAAGTCTCGCAGGTTGCGGCAGGGCTGCGCAGCCGCGTGGGGCCGGGGACTGACGTGCTGGAACTGCACGGCAGGGTGGGCGCCGCCGAGCAGGACCGGGCGGTGTCCGGGCGCGGGCCGGGGGAGAACGCCAGGATTATCGTCTCCACGGATCTGGCCGAGTCATCGCTGACCGTGCCGGGGGTCCGGCTGGTCATTGACTCGGGACTGGCCCGTGAGCCGCGGCGCGACGCCGCCCGGGGAATGAACGGGCTGGTGACGGTTTCCTGCTCACGGGCTTCCGCTGACCAGCGTGCCGGACGCGCCGCCCGCCAGGGCCCTGGGACGGTAGTCCGCTGCTACAGCCAGCAGGGGTTTGGTGCCGCCCCCGCCCACGTGACTCCGGAAATCACCGTGGCTGACCTCGCCGGAGCCGCACTGGTGATGGCGTGCTGGGGGTCACCGCGCGGGGAAGGCCTCGCCCTGCCGGACACCCCGCCGGAGCAGGCCATGGATGATGCCATGGAAATCCTGCACGAACTTGGTGCTGTGGCCGGCGACGGCAACATTACCGGTGCCGGCAGGACGCTGGCGGGCCTCCCGGTTGATCCGCGGCTGGGCCGCGCCTTGCTCGACGGCGCCGCTGCCGCCGGCCCCAGGGCGGCGGCAGAAGTGGTGGCCGCCGTGGCCGGTGATGCGCGGGCGCCTGGCGCCGACCTGCCGCGCCTCCTCTCCGAACTCCGCAGCGACAAAGGCCCCGCCGGCCGGCGCTGGGCAGATGAAAGCCGCCGCCTCCAGGTCCTGGCGCAGCAGGCGGGACCCCTGCCAGGAGCTCCCGCACTGCCGCCCCTTGCCGGCGGGAGCGCCCTGGTGGGCGCCGTCGTCGCCCTTGCCTTCCCCGACCGCGTGGCACGCAGGGTTCCCGGCGACGGTCCCGAGCAGTACCTGCTGTCCTCCGGAACCCGGGCAGGACTGCCCGCCGGAAGCAGCCTGTCCGGGCACGAATGGCTGGCAGTGGCTGAGGTGTCCCGCGGCGGTGGGAGGGACTCCGCCGGAACGGGCGCCGTGATCCGCGCCGCAGCCCCACTCTCCGCCAGCATCGCCGCATCAGCCGCATCCCACCTCGTGGTTGAGGCGGTGGAGGCCGCCTTTACCCAGGGCCGCGTTACCGCGCGCAGGGTCCGGCGGCTCGGCGCGATCGTGCTCGCCTCCACCCCGGTGCGTCCCTCGCCTGCCGAGGGCGGGGCCGCGCTGGCAGGAGCGCTGCAGAAGGAAGGACTGGCTGTCCTGAACTGGTCGACGGCGGCAGCGGCGTTGCGCCGGCGGCTTGCTTTCCTGCATCGTGAGCTGGGGGAGCCGTGGCCGGACGTATCGGAGGCGGGGCTTCTCCGCCGCCTGCAGGACTGGCTGGGACCGGAGCTGGAGGCGCTTGCGGCCGGCGCAGACGTGAACGCGGTGGACCTTGCCGGGCCGCTGCGGCGGCTGCTTCCCTGGCCGGAGGCAGCCCGGACGGATGAGCTCGCCCCGGAAACCCTGGAAGTTCCCAGCGGCTCAAGGGTGCGGATTGACTATCCCGAATGGTCGGATGCCACGGCCCCGCCGGTGGTGGCCGTCAAACTCCAGGAGTGCTTCGGGCTGGCCGCCACGCCCCGCCTGGCCGACGGCCGGGTGCCGGTGCTGTTCCATCTGCTCTCACCGGCCCGGCGCCCGCTGGCTGTTACCGGCGACCTGACATCATTCTGGTCCGGCCCGTATGGCCAGGTCCGCGCCGAAATGCGGGGCCGCTACCCGAAGCATCCCTGGCCCGAAGATCCCTGGTCCGCGCCTGCCACTGCACGGACCAAACAGCGTAATTAGCGTCCCGCCGGGGCAGCCTCCCCGGCCCGTGAACGGTGCGTGAGATGTCCGATACATGCTTGTTACTTCCAGTCGACCCGCTGAAACATGCGCCGCATAGGCTCTTTTCCACCTGGACAGCGTGGTCCACACGCAGACATGGAAGGACCTACAGATGTTTATCCTCAACAGCCTCAACCTCCTGCTCGACGGCCGCCGGGGCGATGACAGCCGCTTCCACACCGGAGGCACCGGCAGCACGGAATTCCCCGAAGGACAGTTCACCTCCGCAGCCTGGGAAGGCTGGTGGCACGAAGAAGCGGCCTGACAGCCGGTCTTCCACAAGGCAGGCCCCGTGACTTTCCGGGCGTCAGCCGGAGGAATGGATAAAGCGGGCCACCGGCTCCGCCAGGGAGGCACCCACCTCTGCCGGGGAGCGCTTGAGGCCGGCCACAGCAAAGGAATGGTCACCGCCGTCCACCCACTGCAGGACGGCGGAGGGCCCAACCCGTCCCACCACGTCTTCCAGGAGCGCAGGGGTGGCGAACGTGTCCCGGCTGCCCTGGAGGAAAAGCATGGGGACGGTGATGCCGTACAGGTGAGCGTCCCGCAGCTTCTCGGGCTTCCCCGGAGCATGCAGGGGGTACCCCAGGTACACCAGCCCGGCGGCGTCCATTCCCTCCGCGACCGCCATCGAGGCCATCCGGCCGCCGAAGGACTTGCCGGCCGCCCACAGCGGACCGGTATCGCCGTATTCTGCAGCCCGTTCTGCCGCGGCCGCCATCACCGCGCGCCAGGCGGCGATTGCCGCTGGTGGCCGGTCCGGAAATTTTCGTCCCGCCTCGCGGTAGGGAAAGTCGAAGCGCAGGGTAGCGATTCCCAAGGCGTTCAACGCGTGGGTAAACCCGTGCATAAAGGGATGTTCCATGCCGGCGCCCGCACCATGGGCCACCACCACAGTGGCGGACGGGTTGTCGGGGCGGGCAAAGACGGCAGGCACCGTGCCCTCGCCCACAGGGATGCGGAAGTCTGATGCTGAAACGGACATTCCTCCATCTTGCCGGACAGGCTGAGCAAATCTGCCGGTCCTTCGATCCGGGGGTGTACGTTGTCCCCATGGCGAGTGAACAGACCACCCTCACGGTCCAGGGCCCGCACGGCGAGCGCGAGATGCGCATCTCCAGCCCCAGCAGGGTGATCTGGGCCGAACCCGGGATCACCAAGCTCGACCTGGCGCGGTACATCACCGACGTCGGCGAAGCTTTTATGGCTGCCAACGGCGGCAGGCCGGTGGCGCTGCAAAGGTATTCGGGCACCATTGAGGGGGAGATGTTTTTCTCCAAGAACCCGCCCAAGGGCGCCCCGGAATTCATAAGGTCCACCCCTGTGGTGTTCCCGAGCGCCCGCTCGCATCCCATGCTGATACTGGACGAACCTGCCGCGGCCGTGTGGGCCGTGCAGATGAACACCATCGTGTTCCACCCCTGGCCTTCGCGGGCGGACAACACGGACAACCCCGACCAGCTGCGCATCGACCTCGACCCCCAGCCCGGAACGGACTTTGACGACGCTGTCCCGGCTGCGCTGGCGCTGAAGGAGGTGCTGGCAGAGGCAGGACTGGAATGCTTCATCAAGACGTCCGGCAACCGTGGACTTCACGTCTATGCCCCTATCGAACCGTCCCGGGAGTTCCTTGACGTCCGGCATGCCGTGATCGCCGCGGCCCGGGAACTGGAGCGCCGCATGCCGGACCAGGTCACCACGGCCTGGTGGAAGGAGGAGCGCGGCCAGAGGGTGTTCGTGGACTTCAACCAGGCCAACCGGGACCGGACCATCGCCGGCGCCTACAGCCCGCGGCCGCTGGCCCATGCCCCGGTGTCCTGCCCCATCACCTGGGACGAGCTGGAACGCGTGGACCCGAAGGACTTCACCATCCTGACCGTGCCGGACCGCCTCAAAACCGTCGGTGACCCGTGGGCTGGCATGCACAGCAAGCCTGGGACCATTGACACCCTGCTGGACTGGTGGGAACGGGACCTTAAGTCAGGGCTGGGCGAGCTTCCGTTCCCGCCGGACTACCCCAAAATGCCGGGGGAGCCGCCCCGGGTGCAGCCCAGCAGGGCCCGGAAACAGGCCTAGCCCACCCCGGAAGGGGCGGGCCGCCGTCGATATACCTGCGACCGGACCGGCTGGATACCTGTGCCAGGACCGGCTGGCGGTTCCGTCTATTCGAAGCGGGACGGGTCTCCGGTTCCGCGCCGGACCACCTCAGCCACGCCGCTGGAAAAGTCAATGACGGTAGTGGGCTCGGAACCGCAGTCACCGGCATCGATCACAGCGTCCACCTGGTGGTCCAGGCGTTCCTTGATCTCCCAGCCCTGGGTCAGCGGGTCCTCCTCATCCGGCAGCAGCAGGGTGCTGGAGAGCAGCGGCTCACCCAGTTCCGCCAGCAGTGCCTGGACCACGCGGTTGTCCGGGATCCGCACGCCAACAGTCTTCTTCTTGGGATGCAGCAACCGCTTGGGAACTTCCTTCGTTGCCGGAAGGATGAAGGTGTAGCCGCCCGGGGTGACTGCCTTGATGCTGCGGAACACATCATTCCCGATGTTCACGAACTGCCCCAGCTGGGCAAAATCCCTGCAGACCAGCGTGAAGTGGTGTTTGTCGTCCAGGCGGCGAATGCTCCTGATCCGGTCCAGGGCGTCCCTGTTACCCACCTGGGCGCCCAGCGCATAGCAGGAATCCGTGGGGTAGGCGATCAGGCCGCCGTCGAGCACTATCTTGACCGCCTGGGTGATGGCGCGCGGCTGGGGGTCCTGGGGGTGAACGTCAAAGTATCTGGCCATGCCCCAGAGCCTACGGCCCGGCCGGACACTTGTGCACCACCTGCCCCGAATTCCCCTACCACCGGCCCTTCGTTTGAGGCAGGATGGTGTCTGGTTCCACCATGCTCCGTCCCCACTCCAAGGAGATCCACCATGCCAACCACCCTCAATCCCTACCTCAGCTTCCGCGACAACGCCCGCGAAGCCATGAATTTCTACCAGGCCGTCTTTGGCGGGGAGCTGACCCTGAGCACCTTCGGGGAGTTCCAGGCCAGCGACGATCCTGCCGAGTCGGAGAAGATCATGCACGGCATGCTGACCACCACCCAGGGGATGGTGCTGATGGGCGCCGACACGCCCAACAGCATGGGGTACACCCCGGGGGCGTCCATTTCCATCTCCCTCAGCGGCGACGATGAAGCGGAGCTCCGCGGCTACTACGAGAAGCTCAGCGCCGACGGCGGGACGGTAACCGTGCCCATGGAGCAGTCGCCGTGGGGTGACATCTTCGGCATGTGCACCGACCGTTTCGGCGTGGCCTGGCTGGTCAACGTCAACGGTGCCCACGGCGCCCCGGAAACGCGCCAGGACTGACCGGCACTACGGAGGTTCGCGGTTTTCCGGGGCGCCGCTCCGATACTGGGGCCGACGCCCGTTTCTGACGTCGGGTCCGGGTTCTTGAGGAGGCTGCGGGGCGGTGCGAGGATGGACCCGTGGAATCCCTTTTTGAGTTCCTTGACGACAAATGGTGGCTGGTCTTCCCGGCGATCGCTTTTGCCGGGCACTGGGCAAACTCGCTCCGTAGAGCCGGTGAGCGGCGGCACCAACGCCGGGTGGAGCTGTACAAGCTCAGGAACCAGGCCCGGGAGTCCGAACGGGCTTCCGCGGCGGACGTCGATGCGCTTGTCGCCACCCACGACGCCACCAACAAGCGCTGGCTTGACTACGAACTGGACGTTGGGAAGCTCATTGATTTTCCGCTCATGACCGATGTCCGCGAACCGCTCACCGTCGCCTTCCTCCGGGCGAAAAGGGAAGCGGACGGCATGCGCCCGGATTCCGCTGCGGACATGGCTTCGCCAACGAGGCTGGAGGCCTACCGGAAGGCAGTCAACAGCTTCGCTGTGGCGCTGGACGTGGCCGAACGTGAAGCCCGGCGGATCAGGGACAGCAAGTTCACGGGCCCGGAACGTGAACGCCTTGCCACTGCCCGGCAGCTACTCAGGATCGCCGGGGACCATGCCGCCACGCCAGCCGAGCGGCAGGCGGCCTACAAGCGCGCCCGCCGCGAGCTCGATGGCCTGATCGTCCTGCCCGATGCCGCGGTCGCCGCCCTCGAGGCGCAGGTGGCGCCAGGGCTGGACGCCGGCCGGGAACCGTCGGACTTCCGGCACCGCTAGGTTTCCTGGACTGCCGGCCGTGACCCGCACGCTCTACATCGATGTGGACGGCGTTATTTGTCCGTTCGGACCGGAGGGCGCCAGCGGCTGGGGATCCGGCTGGCAACATTCCGATGCGGGGCTCCTGCCCGTGGCCTACGCGCCGGAACTGGTGGACGCGTTGAACGGGATTGCCGCCATGGCAGGGGTGCGTTGCGTATGGCTCACAAGCTGGGAGGAACTCGCACCGCAGTATTTATGCCCCGCCATCGGCCTTAACGGGGCTCAGTAGCCCTATCTGACCGCGGATGGGGCGGGTACTGGCGCCGGCTGGTGGAAGCTTCGTGCCATCCAGGACGATGTTGAAGAGACCGGTCCGGAAGCCGTGGCCTGGATCGATGACCAGCTTGGGTTCGAGGCGGAGGCGCAGTCCTGGGCCAGGCTCCTTGGCCGCCGGATCCTGGCTTTGTCTCCGGACCCGAGGCGCGGAATTTCGCCTGCCGAACTGCAGCAGGTGCGGTCGTTTCTGGTGCGGCCGTTGTTTTGACCTGATGCCGTGGACGCGTACGATCGATAGGGTTTCACGCCGGTTGTGTTAACGCCACAGGTCATTCCAAGCGAACAGCTGGTGAATTATGCTGTGCAAGGCAGCCGGGGGAGATGAAACTGCTGAACGTCGACTCTGCAGATTGGGCAACAGGTGGATATCACCTTCATGGTGGCGCTGGTCATCGCACTGGCACTATTTTTCGACTTCACGAACGGCTTCCATGACACCGCGAATGCCATGGCCACGCCCATTGCAACCGGCGCCATCAAGCCGAAGACCGCGGTGACGCTGGCGGCCATCCTGAACCTTGTGGGCGCATTCCTGTCCACCGAGGTGGCCAAGACGGTCTCCGGCGGAATCATCCGGGAAGGGTCGGACGGGATCCAGATCACCCCGGACATCATTTTCGCCGGCCTCATGGGGGCCATCCTCTGGAACATGATCACATGGCTCAAGGGCCTGCCGTCGAGTTCCTCGCATGCGCTGTTCGGGGGCTTGATCGGCGCCGCGATCGCCGGCATCGGCTTCAACTCGATCAACCTCGAGGGCCTGATGCAGAAGGTCATCCTCCCCGCCATCTTCGCCCCGCTGATCGCCGGCATCGTCGCCTACATCTGCACGCGCCTGGCATACGCCCTGACGTCCCGGCATGACCCGGAGACGGGCAGCAAGCTCACCCAGAAGCGCGGCGGTTTCCGCACCGGACAGATCTTCACCTCAAGCCTGGTGGCCCTTGCCCACGGCACCAACGACGCCCAGAAGACCATGGGTATCATCACGCTGGTCCTGATCGCGGCAGGCACGCAGGAGACCGGATCCGGCCCCCAGCTCTGGGTCATTGCCGCTTGTGCGTTCGCCATCGCCATCGGCACGTATGCCGGCGGATGGCGCATCATCCGCACCATGGGCGCCGGTCTCACCGAAGTGAAGCCCGCCCAGGGGTTCGCGGCCGAGACCAGCACAGCCTCCGCCATCCTTGCGTCCTCGCACCTCGGCTTTGCGCTCTCCACCACCCAGGTGGCTTCCGGTTCCGTCATTGGATCCGGAATGGGCCGCAAGGGTACCAGCGTGCGCTGGAGCATGGTGGGCAAGATCGCCCTGGGCTGGCTCTTCACCCTCCCAGCCGCCGGCATCGTGGGCGCCCTCACCGCGCTGCTGGTGAAGACCGGTGTCATCGGCGTCCTGATCGCCGCCGTCGCCGGCACGGCAGCAGTGCTCTTTATGTTCTTCTACGCACGGAAGTCCGCCGTCGGCCACCACAACGCCATCGAGGTGGAGGAAGCAGGCCAGGCCGTGCGCTTCGCGAAGAAGAAGGCCATGGCGCGTGCCCGCGCCCATGCGAAAGCCAAGGCGCAGGCAGATGCTGACGCTGACGCCAACAACCAGAAGGAGACTCAGCGATGAAGTGGTTGGAACTCCTGACCGTTGCCGGCGCCACATTGGCTGCTGCGGTCACGGTGGTGGTCCTGTATTCGCTCGGCGTACGTCTTACGGCCATCGCCGCGGACGTCCAGCAGACATCCCCGGGCATCAAGCGGTCCCTTGCCTACATCTGCTTCGGCCTGTGCAGCCTGGCAGTCCTCTTCGGGCTGTACCTGATCATCCCCTACTTCTCCGGCTGACGAGCCCCCTGGTGCCGCTGCACCAGGGGGGTCCTGGCTCCGCCTGATGCTTCGTTCGAGGACGTTTTCTTCTCGGCACATGCATGTCTACCGGGCTCTGGAAGGTGCTGGCGCGGTTGGCTAGGCTTGGCCCATGCCTCGTATCCAGTATTTTGTCGCCGCGTCTCTGGACGGCTTTATTGCCACCCCCACTGACGACCTGGGCTGGCTCCTGCAGTTCGACGGCTTTGAGGGCGGCAAGGAAAGCTATGAGTCGTTCATGGCGGATGTGGGCTGCATCGTCATGGGTGGTGAAACCTATTCCTGGCTTCTGGAACATGAACCGGACAATTGGCCTTACCCGGACACACCCTCCTACGTGTTCACCCACCATGAGTACACGGCGCCGGCGGGCTCTGACATCACGTTCGTCCGCGGGGACGTTCCCGAATTCGCGGCGGACTTCGAACGGGACGCAGGCGGCAAGAACATCTGGGTGGTGGGCGGCGGCAACCTGGCAGCGCAGTTCGCTGCCGCCGGCCTGCTGGACGAAATCATCCTGTCGGTGATTCCCGTGGTGCTGGGAAACGGCAAACGGCTGCTCCCCCTGGAAGGGCCGACGCCGCCGCTTGAGCTGGTTGCCTCACGCACCATGGGCAGGGGCATTGTGGAGCTGCGGTACCTCCTCGATGGCCGCTCGGCCGCCAGCGGCACTACGTAACTGGGCGCTCAGCAAGCGTCAGCTATGTACGGCCGTAGTAATCCACAGCTGCAGCAAGCAGCGTGCTTTGACCGCAGAAGTTTGGGCCGGTGGCCGACGATATCGCGCAAGGGGAGGTTCCCATACTGCGGACTGATTTTCGAGGCTGCTCCCAGATGCACTTGCCCGTGAACTGGACTGGCGGGCAGTCAGCCGCTGGAGTCTAAAAACCGCTCCAGTTCGACTTCTGCCAGGGACAGCGGTCGATGAAGCAGATCCGTGTGGCCGGCAGGCTCAGTGGGCATGGACGTGCAGGGCGGCGGGCGGTGGGCTTGTCCCTTGTGGCGTTCCCGTGGTTTCAGGTGCGCGGGCAGGGCCGGTAAGACTGTTTCCGGCCAGTGGGGTGGTTCCCAGTCCTGGTGTTCGCTTTTGTAGTGGCGGCCGGTGGGTGTTGTCCAGCCGGGTGGTTCAGTTTTGGTGGCTGGTGTTGGTGTCCACCCGCTGGTATGTCGGAGTTTGTGGTGTTTCGGGCAGGGTTGGCCCAGGTTCGTTACTCCCGTACTGCCTCCGTGCTGCCAGGCGAGGAGGTGGTCTGCTTCGTTGTCCAACGAGTTGTTGTTGCAGCCGGGGAAGGGGCATTTGCCGTCCCGCATCCGGAGCCAGTTCCGCATGGCTTTGGTGACCCGGTAGCTGGTCCGGCCGATCTCCAATGGGGCCCCGTCCCTGGGGTCGACCAGGACCCGGTGGAAGGAATCGGCGCCGTTCGCGACGAGGTCCCTCGCCATGGACGGCGGGATCGGCCCGAAGCCGTCGAGCATGGCCGGCTCATCGGTCAGGCCCGTGAGCGAGAATACCGGCACGGTGACGAGGACCTGCGCACGGACCGTCGAGGACAGCCCGGCATGATCCGCCCCTGCGCCTGCCCCGTCGTCGCTGCCTGGCCCGCCGCTGATGCATGTGCTGTTACCGGCCCAGCGGTCGTTGCCCGCCCAGTCGCTGCCGCCGATGTCTGTGTTCTTGACTGTACGGACGCTGGAATTGTCACCAGTACCGCGGCTGGTGCCGCTGGTGAGGATGGCTTGGGCGAAGTGGTCGGCCCGGAGTTGGGTGAGGGTGCGTGGTTCGTTGGGTCCTTGTGCGGCCCGGGCGAGGGCGTTGAGCCGGTTCCAGCCCGCTATTGCCTGGTCGGCGGGGAGGTAGGCGGAGAGCCAGGCCATGCCGTCCTGGTCCGGCCGGTACTCGACCCGCCGGTCCACCACAGCCTTGGTGTGGCGTTTTTCGATGGATTCTGTGTGGTGGCGTTCGCGCCAGGTGCGGGCTTTGTGCCGGAGGCGGTGCGGGGGATTTCCCCGATCGCGGCCGCGGTGGCGGGCCTGGGCGTGTTGGGGTCGAGGAAGTGGGCCTCGAGGGCGGCGGCGCCGGCGGAGTCGAGGGTGGCGGCCTCGTCCGCCAGGGCCAGGGCGTGCTGCCACGAGATTGCTCCGGCCTGCAGGGCCGAGAGTGTCAGGGGCAAGGTCGTGTCCAGGGCGTGGGACGTGGCGAGGAACGTGTTTGCGGCCCGGGCCCCGATGGCCAGCACGGCCCCGATTTCCGCGGCGATGGCCATCTCCTGCGTCCGGGCCGGCATGTCCGGTGCAAGGGCGTGGGCGGTGTCGGCGTACTTCATGGCAGCCCGGGCTTTCAGGCCTGCGAGCCCGGCTTCTGCTTCCTTGGCGCCGGCGAGGATGTCCAGGTTCCCATCGGCCAACCCGGTCAACGGATCAGCAGCCGAAAACGGCTCCGCACCAGACCCGTCCACCTCAGCGTTGAGCACAGCAAGGGCGGCGCGGATGTCCGCAAAAGCCTTCTCCACCGCTTCCCTGCCCATGTACTAATCATCGGGGGAGGGTCTGACAATCACGGGTACGGCCAGCCCGCGCAGGATTTCGGCTCCGTGGCGAAGAACTCGAGCAGTCGCACGAATTGATGATGAGTCTAAAGTTCCCGGGTTGATCTTTCAGCATCTGGCAACCTTCTGATGAAATGCCGGACACGTTTTCGGCAAAACTCTGGAAGCTGTGGAGTCGTGTGCTGAGACCTTCCGGTGAATGGGCCGGCGATATAACGTAAAGGGCGTGATCGTCCCGAAGAGTTCCCCGAATGCTGTGACGGTCGCCGATCATTACGACGAGCTCGATCCGATTTATCGCCGGGTATGGGGTGAGCATGTCCATCATGGGCTGTGGACTTCGGGTGGCGAGACGCCCGCCGAGGCCGTCGAAGCGCTAGTCGACACGGTCGGTAGTCGGCTGCAGCTTCTGCCAGGCGAAACGTGCGTCGACATCGGCTGCGGCTACGGTTCCACAGCAAGGCAACTCGCGGCGGCACACAGGATCCGCGTTACCGGCTTTACGCTTTCCGCTGCGCAGGCCGACTACGCCACCGCGCATCCCGTACCCGATGTACACATCCATCTCCGCGACTGGCTCGCCAACGGGCTGCCCGATGCCTCGGCGAGTGCCGCATGGGCGATTGAGTCAAGCGAGCACATGGTGGATAAGCCCCGGTTCTTCGACGAGGCGCACCGCGTACTGTCGCCCGGCGGCCGCTTCGTCGTCTGCGCGTGGCTCGCCGAGACCGATGCCGGCGGCTGGAAGGTCCGCCACCTGCTCGAACCGATCTGCCGCGAAGGGCGCCTGCCCTCGATGGGCACGCGCGAAGACTATGAGGCGATGGCCAGGGCGGCGGGATTTGCTATCGATGGCTATGAGGACGTCAGCCGCCGCGTCGCGCGCACGTGGACGATCTGCGCCCGTCGTCTTACGAAGGCCTTGCTCGCCGATCGCGAGACCCGTCGCCTCGCCCTTGGCGCACGCAATCGCATCTTTGTTCTGAGCATCCCCCGGCTCATCCTGGCCTACCGCACCGGTGCGATGCGCTATGGGATCTTCACGCTGTCGAAGGCAAGGGAAAACGGGGAGCCAGGCTAACCCCTATTCCTGCCCTGTTGGTGGGACGTTATCCCGGATCATGTTGGTGATGCGCGCCGTTGAGAGCCGTCTGCCCTGCTCGTCTGTCATCACGATCTCGTGGGTGGCCAGTGTCCGGCCCAAATGGATGGCGGTGCACGTCCCCGTCACGGTTCCGGTAGCGATGGAGCGGTGATGGGTGGCGTTGACTTCGATGCCCACCGCATGGCGCCCCGGCCCTGCGTGCATCCCGGCCGCGAAAGACCCCAGCGTTTCGGCCAGCACCACGTGCGCCCCGCCGTGCAGGATTCCTGCAACCTGCGTGTTGCCCTCCACGGGCATGGTGGCAACGCTGCGCTCGGGGCTCATCTCCTGGAACCGGATCCCCATTTTCACCACCAGTGCACCAATCCCGAACCGGCCAAGCCAGGCGTGCAGGTGCTCAGGGATGCCGGCGGCAGAAAGCTCCTCGGCGAAGGGGCCGGGCGTGAAATTGTCCATCATGGCAACTAGGCTGGCACCTGTGAGTGAAACAACCAAACCGGCCCCTTTCCCGTCCCAAACCCTGCAGGAGGACAACGCCCCGCTGGGCTCTACCGCCCTTAAGGACGCTTCAGCCGGGGAAGGTGCAGGTCAGGACAATGTTGAGGTCCCGGCCGCCGCGTCTGTTTCAGCAACCGCTGCCCCCGTCGTTCCCATGACCGGCCAGCCGCGGCTCCTGGTCCTGGACGGCCACTCCATGGCATTCCGCGCTTTTTTTGCTCTTCCTGCGGACAAGTTCTCAACCACCAACGGGCAGCACACCAACGCGATCCATGGATTCACGTCCATGCTGATCAACCTCATCAAGGAGCAGCAGCCAACACACATAGCGGTTGCCTTTGACGTTTCCGACGAGTCCACCCACCGCAAGACCGAATACAGCGAATACAAGGGTGGCCGGAACGAAACCCCCCGGGAGATGAACAACCAGATCGACCTCATCGGCCAGGTCATGGAGGCCTGGGGCATCAAGACCATCAAGATGCCCGGGTATGAGGCTGACGACATCCTGGCCACCCTCGCGGCCATGGGTGAAAAGGCCGGGTATGAGGTGCTGCTGGTCTCGGGGGACCGCGACGCGTTCCAGCTCATCACGGACAACGTCTTTGTGCTGTATCCCAAGAAGGGCGTCAGCGACATTCCGCGGATGGACGCCGCCGCCATCGAGGCAAAATATTTCGTCAGCCCGGGCAGGTACTCGGACCTCGCTGCACTTGTGGGCGAGACCGCGGACAACCTTCCGGGTGTGCCCGGCGTCGGGCCGAAGACCGCAGCTAAATGGATCAACCTCTACGGGGGGCTTGAGGGCGTCCTGGAACACCTGGATTCCATTGGCGGGAAGGTGGGCGACGCCCTCCGCGAGAATGTGGAGGCAGTGAAGCGGAACCGCCGGCTGAACCAGCTCCATACGGATCTGGAACTGCCCGTCACACTCGATGACCTGTACCAGCCGCGCCCGGACCAGGCAGCTCTTGAGGACCTCTTTGACAAGCTCGAATTCAAGACCATCCGCAACAGGCTCTTCGCGCTGTACGGCGATGAGGACAAGCCGGCCGCCGAGCGGGAAAGCATTGACACACCCGAGTACGTCACGCCCGCCAACGCCGCGGAGTTGTCCACGTTTCTCGACGGCGCCACCGGACAGCGTTCCGCGGTCGCTGTGGACCTGGTTCCCGGCAGTATCGGCGAGGACGCGGCAGCGCTGGCCATCGTCCGGGACGGTGCCGCCGCCTACATCGACCTCTCGGGGCAGGACGCCGAAACGGAGAACGTCCTGGCCGCCTGGCTGCGCGACCCCGCCTCCCCGAAAGTGCTGCATGGGTTCAAAGCCGCCCTTAAGGCCTTGACCTCCCGCGGGCTGGAGATCGAGGGCGTAGTGGACGATACCTCCATCTCCGGCTACCTCATCCAGCCTGACCGGCGCACCTATGAACTCGCTGAGCTTGCCCAGCACCACCTGAACGTGGCCATCCCGGGCGCCACTGCCAAGGCAGGTCAGCTGGAGCTCTCCTTCGACGGGGAGGACGACGCCGCCGCCGACGCGCTGGTCCAGGCCGCCGCCGTCGTCCTTGCCCTCAGCAGCTACTTCGAATCGGAACTGAAGGAGCGCCGGGCAGAGGAGCTCCTGTCCACCCTGGAGCTGCCGGTCAGCCGGGTCCTGGCGGACATGGAACTTGCAGGCATCGGCATCGACATGGCACGCATGGATGACCAGCTCGCCGACCTGGCCAGGGTCATCGACCAGGCACAGGAACAGGCGTTCGCGGCGATCGGCCACGAGGTCAACCTAGGTTCGCCCAAGCAGCTCCAGACCGTCCTCTTCGAGGAACTTCAGCTGCCGAAGACCAAGAAGATCAAGTCCGGCTACACCACGGATGCGGCGTCGCTGAAAAACCTCCTGGAGAAGACGGGGCACGAGTTCCTGGTCCAGCTGATGGCACACCGGGAAGCCGCGAAACTGCGCCAGATGCTTGAATCCCTGAAAAAGTCGGTGGCCGAGGATGGCCGCATCCACACCACCTATGCGCAGAACGTGGCAGCAACTGGCCGGATCTCTTCCAATAACCCCAACCTGCAGAACATCCCCATCCGGAGTGAGGAAGGCCGTCGCGTCCGCGGCATCTTCGTGGTGGGCGAGGGATACGAATGCCTGCTGTCTGCGGACTACTCGCAGATCGAGATGCGCATCATGGCGCACCTGTCCGGCGACCAGGGCCTGATCCAGGCCTACAAGGACGGCGAGGACCTCCACAGGTTCGTCGGCTCAAACATCTTCCACGTGCCGACGGAAGAGGTCACCAGCGCCATGCGCTCCAAGGTGAAGGCAATGTCCTACGGTCTGGCGTACGGCCTGACATCCTTCGGCCTGTCCAAGCAGCTGGAGATCTCCGTGGATGAGGCACGCACCCTCATGAAGGACTACTTCGACCGGTTCGGCGCCGTCCGCGACTACCTGCGCGGAGTGGTGGACCAGGCACGCGTGGACGGCTACACGGCAACTATCGAGGGACGGCGGCGGTACCTGCCGGACCTGACCAGCACGGACCGGCAGCTGCGCGAGAACGCCGAGCGCATCGCGTTGAACAGCCCCATCCAGGGCTCGGCGGCGGACATCATCAAGCGCGCCATGCTGGGTGTCCACGCTGAACTGAGGGCGCAGGGACTGAAATCGCGGATGCTGCTCCAGGTCCACGACGAACTGGTCCTGGAAGTCTCCACGGGCGAGCGCGCAGCCGTGGAGAAGCTGGTTACCGAGCAGATGGCCGCCGCAGCGGACCTCAGCGTTCCGCTGGAGGTCCAGATCGGCGTGGGGCCCAGCTGGTACGACGCCGGGCACTAAGCCCCGCACAACGCAGAAGAGGTGGGACGGCGAAACCGTCCCACCTCTTCTGCGTTGTCAGCAGGTCCCAGCCCTCCCAGGCAGGGCATGTTGTCAGATGTTCCTTGCCGACTCCCGCCGCTGCTTCAGCCGCTCCAGAAGCTCGTGCTCAGCATCCGCGCCGGGAGTGATGCCGGAGGGGATGCGGAACAACAGGACTGCTCCGAGCACCCACCAGAGGCCGAACAGGATCCACGGCGGCGGTGTGAGGGCTGCGGGCATGCCGGGCATGTAGAGGCTGAGCAGTGCGACGCACAGGACCACGGCGGTGATGCCGATCAGGATGCCCCCGTTGCCCCGTCCACCCACGCGGAGCGGACGGTCCATCTGGGGCTCTCGCCGGCGCAGGATCACAAAGACCACGGCTACCAGGATGTAGGCAATGACAATGCTGGGAGCCCCTGAATCCACCAGCCAGCCGAGCATCGATACGCCGAAGAACGGCGCAACGAAGGACAGGACGCCGATGAAGACGAGGGCGTTGACCGGAGTGCGGTATTTCGGATGCAGTTTGCCGAACCAGGCGGGCAGCATGCCGGAGCGCGCCATCGAGAACATCAGCCGCGAGGCGCCCAGAAGCAGGGAGTTCCAGGAGGTCAGGATGCCCGCGATTCCACCGGCAATCAGGATCTTCGCCATCACGTCACTGCCGAACAGCGCGCCCATGGCATCGGCAGTTGCAATATCGGCCTGCGCTATCTCGCCCGCGGGCATCGCCGAAGACGTGGTCAGGACGGTCATGACGTACCAGATGGTGGCGAGGATGACGGCGACGACGACGAGCCGGCCGATCTGCCGTGCCGGGATATTCACTTCTTCCGCTGACTGGGGGATGACGTCGAAACCCACGAACAGGAACGGAACAACCACCAGGACGGCGAAGTAGCCGTTCAGGCCGCCCGTGAAGAACGGCTCCATGTTCGTGGCCGAACCTCCAACGAAGGAACCGAACACCAGCATCAGGCCAATGACCAGCAGGAAGACCACCACGAACGTCTGGGCAACGCCCGCAAGCTTCACCCCAAGGATGTTGATTCCCGTAATCACTACCGCCGCTACAGCCCCCACCAGCGCCCACGTGAGATGGACCTGGTAGCCCGCCACTTCCCACAGGGGGATTTGGCTGAGGTTCGGGAAGAGGTATTGCGCAGTCCGGGGGAGTGCCACGGCCTCAAAGGCAACGATGGTGATGTAGCCTCCGGTGATGGCCCAGGAGCCGATGAAGGACCAGCGCGGGCCCATCCCGCGGAGCAGGAAGTTGTGTTCACCGCCCGCCTTCGGCATGGCCGCAGTCAGCTCGGCGTAGGTCAGGCCCACCACGCCCATGATGGCACCACCGGTGATCATCGCCAGCACGGCGCCCATGGTTCCCGCTGACGCGATCCAGCCGCCGGTGAGGACCACCCAGCCGAAACCGATCATGGCGCCAAATCCGAGTGCCAGGGCGTCCCAGTTGCCCAGGACTTTCAGCAGGGATGCGTCCGGTGTTTGTTCCGCTTGGGAAACTTGCATGTGTCCTCGCTAGGGGTCGGGTACTGCGGGCAGAATTTTCGCGCGGGCCGGTACGCCTTCCCCACATATGTGAAGCGCGTCACGTCCTGCTCTAACTTAGACCCCCGGGGCTGCCTCCGCACTGTGCATTGGCCCAGGATGCTGCAGCCCTATTTGAACGGGATGCCGAAGGCGGGTGCCTGCACAGGAGCTTCGGCCTGGAAGCGTGGTGGCTGGTGAAGGCCGCCGGCCGTGACTAGGCTCGTACCCGTGGCAGATGTGAGTGGCAACTATGAAATCCGGCGCTTCGCCGCGGTGGCCGAGGGCAAAGACGGTTACCCGGAGGCGGAAGCCTGGTCCCGCGCCGTATCTTTCGGGTTCCACGAGTCCACCAGGACACCCGAGCATGTGGCAAAGTCGCTCGCCACGTATGAAGCCGACGGCCGCGTGCTCACCGGCGTCTACCAGACCGGAGCGGTGGCACCTTGCTCCATGCCGGCAACGGTGCCGGTGGCCACCTTCGCGACCTTCCGCAAAACCTTGAATATCGGATTCGGCCGGATGCTGGAATCCCAGCTGGTCACGTCGGTGACCGTCCGTACGTCGCACCGGCGGCGCGGCCTGTTGCGGCGCATGATGAGCGCAGACCTGCAACTCGCCAAGGACGACGGCATCGCCATGGCTGCCCTGACTGCCTCGGAAGGGTCCATCTACGGCCGCTTCGGTTACGGCGTCTCAAGCTTTGAACGCGCAGTCAAGGTGGATACCACTGCGCGCTTCAACCTGCGCCACCTGCCTTCGGGGAGCGTGGAGATTGCAGATCCCAAAGCCCTGCTGCACCTGGCGCCGGAGGTCTTCGAGCGGGTGCACCGGCTTACCCCAGGGTCGATCGGCCGGCAAGACTGGTACCGGCAGCTTGCATCCGGATCCCTGGCCCGCGACGGCAAGGAGGACCCGGCCATCAAGGTTGCACTCCACTACGGTCCGGGCGGCGACATTGACGGTTATGTCTCCTACAAGTTCCTCGGCTGGGACACCGAGCCGTACACGGTGGAAGTAGTGGACCTGCTGGCCGCCAGCAATGATGCCTACCTGGAGTTGTGGCAGTTCCTGGCCGCCATCGACTTGGTGGAGCGCGTCTCGTGGAACGAAGCGCCCATCGACGATCCGCTGGCCTGGGCACTCGAGGACCCGCGCTGCATCGATTCGTCCGACAGCCGGGACATGCTGTGGCTCCGCATCCTCGATGCCGCCAAGGCGCTGGAAGCCCGGCACTACCCCGTGGACGGACGGCTTGTTTTCGCCGTTGGGGATCCGCTTGGCCTCACGGCGGGAAAATTCGCCCTGGACGTCGACGGCGGCCAGGCCGCCGTCGTGCGCCTGCCGGACAGTGCCCAGGCGGACCTTGCACTGGACGTCTCCGCCCTGTCCTCGATGTACCTGGGAGGGGTGTGTCCCGTCACGCTGGCCGCGGCCGGGCGGATCACCGAGCACACCCCCGGCGCCGCAGTCAAAGCGCGGCAGATGTTCGCGGTTGAGCGGGCAACGCACTGCCTCACCCACTTCTAGGACCCCTGCTGATCCCTGGCCCTGCATAATCCCTGGCCCCGCATAACAGTGGCATTCCGGCATTCCGCGGCAATACGGCGGAGAGTATGGTGGGCACTGCAGGCACCTCCGGTCCGGGACCGGCGGGGCGCTTGCCTGCAGCTGGGCAGTCGAATTGGACCTAAGTGGGACGGACGCCATGGCAGTGGGATTCGGGAACCGGCCGTCGTGGCTCCGGGAATGGTCCCAATCCCTGGGCGTGGGCCTGGCCATGGTCACCCTGGCCTCCTCCCTGATTGCCGTGCCGCTCTCTGCTGCGGCGCAACTGAATCTCGCGGACGGCCAGGTGACCGCCTGGGTGATGACCATCTACACCGTTCCCTGTGTGCTGGGCCTCGTCCTGACGCTCCACTTCCGCCAGCCCCTGCTCCTGACGGGCAACATCTTCGTGCTGATCTTTATCGTGTCCCTCCAGGGGAGGGTGCCGTTTGCCGAACTTGCGGGCGCCTCCCTGGTGGCAGGGGGCGCAGTGCTGGCCATTTCCGCGCTCGGGCTGGCGGACCGCCTGGCGCGGCTGATCCCCGAACCTGTTGTGGTTGGCCTCCTGGCAGGATCCACGCTGCCATTCGTCGCCGGCGTCTTCACCGGTATGGGGTCGGAGCCGGCAGTGGTGGGCGCCGCCTTCCTGGCATATATCCTCGGCCGGAAGTACCTGGAGAGCCGAGTTCCGCCGATCTTCCTTGCACTCGCGGTGGGGATTGGGGCTGCTGCCGTCCTGGGCAAGTTTGGCGAGGCAACCGCTGGTGTTGGACCGTCGCTTCCGCTGCTTACTGTTCCCGTCTTTACGTGGAGCGCGATCCTGACGGCAACCCCCGTGATGGTGGTGCTCATTGTCCTCCAGTCCAACGTCCCCTCGCTGATTTTCCTGCGGGGTGAGCAGTACCGGCCACCGGCCCGGCTGGTGGACTACGTGAGCGGTGCGGGGACCATGGCTGCGTCATTCCTGGGCCCGGCAGGCGTGTCGCTGTCCCTTCCCGCGACAGCCATGGTGGCGGGCAATGACGCCGGTCCGCACCAGTACCGTCACCGGGCCGTGGTCCTGGCGTATGCCGTGTTCCTGGCCCTTACCCCCTTGGCGGTCTTCGCGGCCGGTGCTGCCGGCGTCCTCCCGCTTGAGCTGCTGGTGGCCATTGCCGGGCTTGCCGTGATCGGTGTCCTGGCCATGGCCCTGCGCCGGATCAGCAGCGGCCCGCTCACCCACGGGCCGCTGGTGGCTTTTGCCGTCGCCGTCTCGGATGTCTCAATGCTCGGACTGGGCCCTTACTTCTGGTCCCTGCTGTTTGGTGTTGCCGTCTCCTGGATCCTTGAACCGGACGGCATCCGTGAACTGCGGATGCGGATCAAGGACTGAACCCCCTCCAGGGTGTGCCCCGCTTTGACCCTCGTAACGGGCAACGACTAGAATGAACAGGCGTGTGTTACGTGTGCCCAGCTTTGGGCGCATGCCAACCCCGCGCAATCAGGATGACCCGGCAAATCCGCCGCGCTCCGCCTCCAGGTCAGTACCCGGAAGTGGTGGTCGCCTGATCAACTAACTATCCACAACGGAGCCCCTACTACATGACCATCACCTCCACCGAGAAGCCCGGTACCCCCGTAGTCGCCATTAACGACATCGGTACCGCTGAGGACTTCCTCGCAGCTGTCGACGCCACCATCAAGTACTTCAACGACGGAGACCTCGTCGAAGGTACCGTCGTCAAGGTCGACCGCGATGAAGTCCTGCTCGACATCGGTTACAAGACCGAAGGTGTCATCCCCTCCCGTGAGCTGTCCATCAAGCACGACGTTGATCCCGGAGACGTCGTCTCCGTTGGCGATCAGGTCGAAGCCCTGGTGCTCACCAAGGAAGACAAAGAAGGCCGCCTGATCCTCTCCAAGAAGCGCGCTCAGTACGAGCGTGCCTGGGGCGACATCGAGAAGGTCAAGGAAGAAGACGGTGTTGTCACCGGTACCGTCATCGAGGTCGTCAAGGGTGGTCTTATCCTCGACATCGGCCTGCGCGGCTTCCTGCCCGCATCCCTCGTCGAGATGCGCCGTGTGCGCGACCTGGCTCCGTACATCGGCCAGCAGATCGAAGCCAAGATCATCGAGCTGGACAAGAACCGCAACAACGTTGTCCTCTCCCGCCGTGCATGGCTCGAGCAGACCCAGTCCGAGGTCCGCTCCACGTTCCTCAACAAGCTGGAAAAGGGCCAGGTCCGTCCCGGCGTCGTTTCCTCCATCGTCAACTTCGGTGCCTTCGTGGACCTGGGCGGCGTAGACGGCCTGGTCCACGTTTCCGAGCTGTCCTGGAAGCACATCGACCACCCGTCCGAGGTTGTCGAGGTTGGCCAGGAAGTCACCGTCGAGGTTCTCGAGGTGGACCTGGACCGCGAGCGTGTTTCCCTGTCGCTCAAGGCTACGCAGGAAGATCCGTGGCAGACCTTCGCCCGCACCCACGCCCTCGGCCAGGTTGTTCCGGGTAAGGTCACCAAGCTCGTTCCGTTCGGTGCGTTCGTCCGCGTCGAAGACGGCATCGAAGGCCTGGTCCACATCTCCGAGCTGGCCGTCCGCCACGTGGAGCTGGCCGAGCAGGTTGTCTCCGTTGGCGACGAGCTGTTCGTCAAGGTCATCGACATCGACCTGGAACGCCGCCGCATCTCGCTGTCCCTCAAGCAGGCCAACGAGGGCGTCGACGCCGACAGCACCGAATTCGATCCGGCTCTGTACGGCATGGCCGCAGAGTACGACGAAGAGGGCAACTACAAGTACCCGGAGGGCTTCGATCCCGAGTCCAACGAGTGGCTTGAAGGCTACGAGAACCAGCGCGCCGCCTGGGAGCAGCAGTACGCTGACGCCCAGACCCGCTGGGAAGCCCACAAGAAGCAGGTTGCCCAGCACGCTGCCGACGACGCTGCAGCTGCAACGTCCGGTGACAGCGATTCCGGCACCACCAGCTACTCCTCGGAGCCGGCTGCTGAGTCCAACACCGGTGCAGGCACGCTTGCATCCGACGAGGCCCTCGCTGCCCTGCGCGAGAAGCTGACCGGCAACTAATTGCCGACGGCCCGGTTTTCCGGGCCAACGCAACAGACCCCCTGCCCACAGGCAGGGGGTCTGTTGCGTTAACGCAGCTGCACCAACCGTCAGCCGCGCGTGGCTGAGCGCGGCTTAAAGGTCGACGACGGCGCGGACCGTCCCGTCGTCGTCGTGCGTCAGGACGGCCCCGGCGGAGGCCAGGAGGTGCTGGGCACCGAGGTTGGCCGCCAGGGTTCGGGCTGTGACCCGGGAAAGCCCTGCCCTTCGTGCCTCCTCCAGCACCAGGCGCAATGCGGCGCCGCCAACGCCCCGGGACCGGAAGCTTCGGCCAAGCCAGATGCCCGTATCGGCCACCGCGCCGCCAGGTCCGGATTCGGCGGTGCCGGATGTGATGCGGCGCAGCCTGATGGAACCGGCCAGGCTGCCATCGGCGAGGATTCCCCACGTCTTCTCCCCGGCCTCCCCACCGAGGCCATGCGCTGCAGCCCGGTGGTAGCCCAGGAACCAGGCGGTCCGTTCCAGGTTCCACCCCGGCCCGCCCAGCGGTGGAGCCACCTCATCGGGGGAAGCATCCCGCTTTGCGAGGGCGAGGAGGTTGTCCAGGACCGCCTCATCCACGTCCACCAGGGACACCTCAGGGGAGCGGGACATCCACCCACTCCGTTCCCGCGGCCACCAGCGTGGCACCACCGGCCGTCAGTAACTGCACGCGCTCCGCGGCGTCCGCGATTGCGCCGGCGTCATCCGGGATGGCCACCTGCAAAACGGTGTGCCGCGCTCCGTAGCTGGTGCCCGCCATGGCCAGCCCTGCGGCCCGCAGGTCGTTCTCGAGCTTCCCCGCCGCGGCGTGCGGCACCTCCACCGAGCAGATCCGGAGGCGGCTGCGGCGCACCAGCGGCGCCAGGGACAGCGCCGATGACACCGATTCGGAGTACGCCCGCACCAGTCCGCCCGCCCCGAGCAGGACACCGCCAAAGTAACGAACGACGACGGCGCTGACGTCACTGAGGTCGGCCGCCCCGGGCGTCGTCTCCCGCTTGGCCAAGGCTTCCAGCATGGGAACACCCGCTGTCCCGGACGGTTCGCCGTCGTCATTGGAACGCTGGATGCCCCGGTCGGGTCCGATGATGAATGCCGAGCAATGGTGGCGGGCGTCATGGAACTCGCGGCGGAGTCCGGCCACCAGGTCCCGCGCCGCGTCCTCGCTGTCTGCCCGGCGCAGCACCGTGATGAACCGGGAACGCTTGATCTCCAGCTCGTTGCGGAAGTCGGAGCCCGGCGCCAGCGTGGTGTAACTGGTGGCCCTGCTCTCTTCCCCTTGCACCCGCTCAAGTCTAGGCCCAGGGCGCGTTCAAAGGATTAAGGCCCGGTTAAGGGCCAGCGGGATTCTTGGAACACCAGGAGTTGGGTCGGCAGAGGAATCACTGGCAGCATCCAGCGGAAAGGTTTAGAGACGCACCTTGCCTCCGGCCATGGGCGCGGCGGGTGGGATTAGTGTGGTGGAGTGCTGAAGATCGGGTTGACGGGTGGAATCGCCTCAGGGAAGTCCGTAGTCGCTTCGCGGCTGAGCGAACGCGGTGCGGTGCTGGTGGACGCGGACGCCTTGGCCCGCGATGTGGTGGAACCGGGCACCGAGGGCCTGGACCGCATCGTTGCCGGGTTCGGCAGGGATGTCCTGGACACTGCCGGGCGGCTTGACCGCCCCAAACTCGGCGCCGTGGTGTTTGGAAGCCCTGAGCGGCTCGCGGTGCTTAACGGCATCGTCCACCCCCTGGTCCGTGCACGGGCCGCAGCCATTGTGGCTGCCGCGGCCGATGACGCCGTTGTGGTGCAGGACATCCCGCTGCTGGTGGAAACGGGCCAGGGCAGCGACTTCCACTTGGTGCTGGTGGTGGACGCCCCGGACGGGATGAGGCTGCAGCGGATGCTGGAGCACCGCGGCATGACGGAGGAGGCTGCACGCTCCCGCATGGCCGCGCAGGCAACGCGGGAGGAACGGCTGGCAGCGGCGGACGTGGTCCTCGACAACTCGGGCAGCATTACGGACCTGTTGGGCCACGTGGACCGGCTGTGGGAGGAGCGCCTGGAACCCTTCGCCCGGAACCTCTCGGCGGGACGGCGGGCAGAGCGGCCCGGGGGACCGGAACTTCTGCCCTCCCAGCCGGCATGGCCCCGCGATGCGCGGCGGCTGATGGACCGTATAACCAAAGCCCTGGCCGCAGGGCATCATGATGCCGTGCTTGGGCTGGACCACATCGGCTCCACCTCCGTCCCCGGGCTGCCAGCCAAGGACGTCATCGACCTCCAGTTGGCCGTGCCGGACCTGGAAGCAGCCGACGCGCTGGCCCCTGCCCTGGCCGCTGCAGGTTTCCCGGCGGTCCCGGGAAGCACTGCCGATACTCCGAAGCCCACCCATCCGCGGCCTGAGGACTGGCAAAAGCGGTTCCACGCGAATGCCGATCCAGGGCGGGCGGTGAACCTTCACGTCAGGGCCGCCGGCTCGGCCGGATGGCGGTTCGCCCTCTGCTTCCGGGACTGGCTGAGGGCCAATCCGGAGGCGCTGAAGCTCTACTCGGAGCACAAAGCGGAACTGGCGGGACGGTTCACCGGTTCTTTGGACACAAGGGCATATGCGGAAGCCAAGGAGCCGTGGTTTACCGATGTCGCGTGGCCGCAGATGTCCGCCTGGGCGGATGCAACCGGGTGGGTGCCGCCGTCCTACGGTTCCTGAAGCACCTCCAAGGGCCTGGGCTTGTTCGCCTGTAACGGACTTCGCCGCCCCGTGTCGGTGCCCGGTTGTAGATTAGATCCATGAGCCTTGCGCAGGATATCAACCGTGTTGTAGCACCCTTCGAGGTCATCAGCGAGTTCAAACCGGCGGGGGACCAGCCCGCTGCCATCGCCGAACTGACGGAGCGCATCAGGAACGGCGAAAAGGACGTTGTGCTGCTCGGCGCCACCGGAACCGGTAAGAGCGCCACCACGGCCTGGCTGATCGAACAGGTCCAGCGGCCCACCCTGGTGATGGTCCAGAACAAGACCCTCGCCGCCCAGCTGGCCAACGAATTCCGCGAACTGCTGCCCAACAACGCGGTGGAGTACTTCGTCTCCTATTACGACTACTACCAGCCGGAAGCGTACGTGGCGCAGACCGATACCTTCATTGAGAAGGACTCTTCCATCAATGAGGAAGTCGAGAGGCTCCGCCACTCCGCCACCAACGCCCTGCTGACCCGCCGGGACGTGATTGTGGTGGCAACGGTGTCCTGCATCTACGGCCTGGGCACGCCGGAAGAATACATCGCAGGTATGGTCACCCTCCGCAAGGGCGCTGAGATGAACCGGGACGACCTCCTCCGGAAGTTCGTCTCCATGCAGTACGCCCGCAACGATATGGACTTCCACCGGGGTACGTTCCGGGTCCGCGGGGACACCGTGGAGATCATCCCGATGTACGAGGAGCTGGCCATCCGGATCGAGTTCTTCGGCGACGAGATCGAGAACATCCAGACGCTCCACCCGCTCACCGGTGAGGTGATCCGGGACGAAGAGGAAATGTACGTCTTCCCCGCTTCCCATTACGTGGCCGGGCCGGAGCGCATGGCCAGGGCCATCAAGCGCATTGAGGACGAGCTCGCCGACAGGCTCAAGGTGCTCGAAGGCCAGAACAAACTCGTGGAAGCCCAGCGCCTCCGCATGCGGACCAACTATGACCTGGAAATGATGCAGCAGATGGGTTTCTGCAACGGCATCGAGAACTATTCCTCGCACATTGACGGCCGCGCCCCGGGAACAGCCCCGCACTGCCTCCTTGACTACTTCCCGGACGACTTCCTGCTGGTAGTCGATGAATCCCACGTGACCATCCCGCAGATCGGCGCGATGTATGAGGGCGACATGTCCCGCAAGCGGAACCTGGTGGACTTCGGCTTCCGCCTGCCCTCAGCCATGGACAACAGGCCGCTGAAGTGGGACGAGTTCCTGCAGCGCATCGGCCAGACCGTGTACCTGTCCGCCACGCCCGGCAAGTACGAGCTCGGCAAGGCGGACGGGTTCGTGCAGCAGATCATCCGGCCTACCGGGCTTATCGACCCAGAGGTGGTGGTCAAGCCCACCAAGGGCCAAATCGATGACCTGCTGGGAGAGATCAAGACGCGAACCGCCAAGGATGAGCGCATCCTTGTCACCACCCTGACCAAGCGGATGGCGGAGGACCTCACCGACTACCTCCTGGGCCATGGCATCAAGGTGGAGTACCTGCACTCCGATGTGGACACCCTGCGTCGCGTTGAGCTGCTGCGCGAACTCCGGATGGGCAAATTCGACGTCCTGGTGGGCATCAACCTGCTTCGAGAGGGCCTGGACCTGCCGGAGGTGTCGCTTGTCAGCATCCTGGACGCCGACAAGGAAGGCTTCCTGCGCTCCTCAACGTCGCTGATCCAGACCATCGGCCGTGCAGCCCGTAACGTGTCGGGTCAGGTGCACATGTACGCTGACCGCATCACGGACTCCATGGCGCATGCCATCGACGAGACCAACCGGCGCCGCGCCATCCAGGTGGCCTACAACACCGAGCACGGCGTGGACCCGCAGCCGCTGCGGAAGAAGATCGCGGACATCACGGACCAGCTGGCCAAAGAAGACGCCGACACCCAGGAGCTGCTCAACAACAACAGGCTCGCCAAGGGCGGCAAGCGGAAGTCTGCTGCGAAGGGTGCCGCGCAGGTGCGTTCCGACGGCCTGGCAGCAGCCCCGGCCGAGGACCTCGTGGGGCTGATCGAACAGTTGACGGAGCAGATGCACGGTGCTGCCGCCGAACTGCAGTTCGAAGTTGCGGCCAGGATCAGGGACGAAGTCAGCGAGCTGAAGAAGGAGCTGCGCCAGATGCAGGCGGCGGGGCACGCCTGACACAAAGGTCAAAGGGACGGGCCGCCTGGAGGACTGCGGTACAGTTAACGTCACGTAGGGGAGTATCCCGAGCGCTACGATCGTCAACACGCAGGGCATAGTTGCCCGGCCGGGCGTAGCGGGCCGCCATTCCAGCACCAAGTGCACAGGCAGGCCGGAGAGACTTACACCGCATCTCTGTACCCTGCGAAAGGCTACCCTGTGCTCGAATTGCCCGTGTGGTTCGAAGTCGGCTCACTTGTCGTCCTCGGCCTGATCCTCCTGATCGACCTTCTCTTGGTGGTCCGGCGCCCCCATGAACCTTCCATGAAGGAAGCCGGACTCTGGGTAGCGTTTTACGTCAGCCTCGCCCTGGTGTTCGCCGGGGCCATGTTTGCCTTCACCGGCCCTGAATACGGCGGCCAGTTCGTCGCCGGCTGGGTGACGGAATACAGCCTCAGCATCGACAACCTGTTTGTCTTCATCATCATCATGGCCCGCTTCTCCGTGCCCCGGAAGTACCAGCAGGAAGTGCTGATGGTGGGCATCATCATCGCCCTGATCCTGCGCGGCATCTTCATCCTGCTCGGCGCCATCGTGATCGAGCAGTTCAGCTGGGTGTTCTACATCTTCGGCGCGTTCCTGCTGTGGACTGCCTGGAAGCAGGCCCAGGACGAGGGCGAAGACGAAGAAGACCGGGAAAACCCGCTCATCGCCAAGATCCGCAAGGTCATCCCCATGTCGGAGAAGTTCGACGGCGGCAAGCTGCGCACCACCGTGGACGGCAAGAAGGTCTTCACCCCGATGCTGATCGTGTTCATCACCATCGGCCTCACTGACCTGCTGTTCGCCGTCGACTCCATCCCCGCAATCTTCGGCCTCACCCAGAGCCCGTTCATCGTGTTCACGGCCAACCTCTTTGCATTGATGGGCCTGCGCCAGCTGTACTTCCTGCTGGGTGGCCTGATGAACCGCCTGATCTACCTGAAGCACGCACTGTCCTTCATCCTGGCCTTCATCGGCGTCAAGCTCGTCCTGCACGCCATGCACGTGAACGAACTGCCGTTCATCAACGGCGGCCAGCACATCGAATGGGCTCCCGAGATCCCCACGTTCGTGTCCCTGGCGGTCATCGTTGGCACCATTGTGATCGCCGTGATCGCCAGCCTGATCAGTTCCAAGGCCAAGGAATCGCACCTTGACCCCCGCCTCGAAGAGGACATCCGGAAGAGCCACAGCGACGCCGAGTAGTCTCACCTCCAGGTTCCATCGGGCAATCCCGGCCGCAGTGCGGCCGGGATTGCCTGCTTAAACCAGCCCTGCTGCCCGGTCCGGCGGGGACTATGCTCGGTTGCATGGGTCCAATCCTGCTGACAGAACAAGGGGTGCGCCACGTGCAGCGGCGCACCGTGGCGCTGCTGGGCACGGCCCAGGTCTTTGGCGGCATTGGTACCGGCGCCACGGTGTCCATCGGGTCGATCCTCGCAGTCGAACTGTCAGGCTCCAGCGCCTGGGCGGGTGCCGTAGCCACGGTCATGACCCTCGGCGCCGCGCTGGCAGCACTGCCTCTTGCCGCCCTGGCAGATCGCCGGGGACGCCGGATCGGCCAGGTTGCCGGTCTGTCCGCGGCCCTGGCGGGGGCGGCCTTGATGGTGCTCGCGGTGGTGTCCGGTCTCTTCGTCCTGCTGGTGCTGGGGGCAGCAGGCATCGGAGTGGGCAGCGCGGCCAGCCTGCAGGCGCGCTTCGCCGCAGTGGACCTTGCCGAACCGGAGCACCGTGGGCTGGCGCTGTCTACGGTCGTATGGGCAGTGACCATCGGCGCCGTCGCCGGACCCAACCTGATCCAGCCAGGCAGTCTAGTGGGCCAGGCGCTGAGCCTTCCGCCCGTGGCGGGGCCCTTCGTGATTTCCGGTGCCGGGCTGCTCCTGGCCGCCGTCCTGCTCTTTGTTGGGCTCCGGCCGGATCCCTTGCTGCTCGCCAGGGAACTCGCCTCCCGGCAAGTGGGCGAGGACCCGCGGGCAGCCCAGGACGCCCAGGCCTCGCAGGACATGCACGCTGTTGAGCCGCTGGCGGCGCCGGGGGTGGACGGCCGTGCAGGTACCGGCCCTGCCGGGCAGGCACTGCACGACGGCGGCACGCTGGCCCGCGGCATGCGCGCCATCCGCGGCTCCCGGACTGCGCTCCTTGCCGTGGCGGCCGTCGTCGGAGCTCACGCTGTCATGGTCGGCGTGATGTCCATGACGCCCCTGCACCTGCAGGAGCTGGTGGAGGGGCCCGGCGCCAGCCACGCAGGCCATACGGCATCCGGCGACGTACTGGTGGTCATCGGATTCACCATCTCGCTGCACATTGCCGGGATGTTCGCCCTGTCGCCGGTGATGGGGTGGCTGACGGACAAGGCAGGCAGGGCCCAGACCATCATGATCGGGTTCAGCCTGCTCATAGCCGCCGTGGCTGTCGCCGGGTTCGGCCAGGCCTCCACTGCAGCCGTGGCGGTGGGCTTGGTCCTGTTGGGCCTGGGCTGGTCCGCGGCCACCGTATCCGGCTCCACGCTGCTGGCCGAAAGCGTCGGGCAGGAGTCCCGGGTTGCGGTCCAGGGCGTGTCCGACATGCTCATGGGTGCTGCCGGCGCCGTGGGCGGGGCAGTGTCCGGCCTGGTCCTCAGCTGGATCGGTTACCTGGGACTTAACCTCCTTGGCGGTGCGGTGGGCGCAGCAGTCCTGGCCGCGGCATTCCTGACCATCGTGGCCGCACGGCGGCAGTCAGCGGCCGCCTGACCGCGCCATGCCCAGGAGCCGGGCGAAGATCCCTTCCCCGTCGTCGGCAATACCGTCGTGGTGGAAGTCCGCGGACTCCCACACCTGCAGCCCGCGCACGGCGGATGCCGTCTCCAGGGACAGCTTCCGGTCCACATAGATATCGTCCGAGTAGACGGCGGCGGCCACCGGAACGGTGTTGGCTGCCAACTGCTCGCGGTCGTAGAGCGGTTTCCAGTCCTCTTTGGCGGCGAGCAGGTCAGCCACCTCCCGGAGGGGCCGGAGTGCCGGGTCCTGCTCGAAGTACCACGGATAGACCATTTCGCCGGTCAGCAGCAGCGGCTCCGCGTCCGGCCTGAACTCGGGATACTCGTCAAGGACTCGCCAGGCCGCCCAGCCGGTGGCCTGCCCCTGGCCGTAGATTGACTCGTGCATCAGCGCGTAGAGCGGGTTTGACCGGCGCGACACAATGCCCTGCACCTGGTCCAGGAAGGCGTCGGAAAGCCGTGGTCCTCCGGCGGTTTCCGTGAAGGCGTCCTCCAGGAGGTGGTGCAGGCTGTCCACCCTGGTGTTCCCGCCCAGGAAAGCACCCACCATCTGGAAGCGCTCCACGGTGAGCGGGCCGCCGTCGGGCAGGAACTCCGCGGTGCGCTGCAGGTGGCGGGCAATCCGCTCAACAGTGGCCCGGTCCTCCGGGTACCAGTCGAAGTACTCGGCGTTCCGGGCGGCCACGCGCTGGAACGTTGCGCGGTAGACATCGTCGGCCGGACCGGCCAGGGGCCCAAGGCCGCCGGTGACCAGCACTTCCCGGAGGCCCTCCGGGGCAAAGGACAGGTAGGTGAGGGCACAGAAGCCCCCGTAGCTCTGCCCGTAGACCGTCCACGGGCCCGATTCAAGGGCTTCCCGGATCAACTCGGCGTCTGCCACGATCGAATCGGCGCGGAAGTGTTCCAGGTAGGCGGCCTGGTCTGCAGCCGGGCCGCGAAGCGGAAGCGTGTTCCGGTCTACGGGCGCGGAGAGTCCGGTGCCCCGCTGGTCCAGCATCAGGATCCGGAAGTCCTTGGCGGCCGCCTTGCTCCAGCCTCCCAGGGAGCTGAACCGGTTGCCCCGCCCGCCCGGGCCGCCCTGGAGGTACAGCAGCCACGGAAGCTCCGCGGCCTGTTCCTCTGAATATGCTGCCGAGACGTACTCGCGGGCAAAAACCGTAATGGTTTCGGCGTCGGGGGAGTCGCTGAAGTGGTCGAGCGGCACCGTGAAGACATGCTCTGCGGTGCGCATGCCACGGAACGCGTGCCGGGCCCTGACCTCGTGCTGTACCCGTGCGGCGGGGCGGGCCGGGGCCGGCGTCCTTGCGTCAGCCATTGGCGCGGGCCGGGACGGCGCTGCCGAACTGTTCAAGCGCCTCGCCGGTCAGCCGGAACGTGGACCAGCCGTCCATGGGCCGGGCGCCAAGGCTGCGGTAGAAATTGATGGACGGCTCGTTCCAGTCAAGGACGCTCCACTCCACCCTGGCGTATCCGTTGTCCACCGCGGTGGCGGCCAGGTGCTGGAGCAGCGCCTTTCCGTGCCCTTCCCCCCGGGCCTCAGGACTGACGTAAAGGTCCTCCAGGTAGATGCCATGCACACCTTCCCAGGTGGAATAGTTCAGGAACCACAAGGCGAAACCCTGGACTTCCCCTGCCGCATTCTCCGCCATGGCTGCGAACACGCGCGGGTTCTCACCGAACAGCACCTCCTGGAGCATTTCCGGAGTGTTCCGGACCGCGTCCGGTTCCTTCTCGTAGTGCGCCAGTTCGTGGATCATTCGTAGGATTGCGGGAACGTCTTGCCGGTTGGCGGGGCGGATTACACTCATTGTTCGAGCTTACCGCCGGTCAGCGTCCAGCTGTTTGACCGCCCTCTCGCTGGACGGCCCAGTCGTTGGACCGCCCAGCCGTTGGACGGCTCAGAGCCGGTTGACCTCTGTCACCCTGATCACGGCGGTCCCGGTCTCGTCCGAGGCGGCGAGGTCAACCTCGGCGGAAATTCCCCAGTCGTGGTGGCCGGCGGGATCGTCGAAGATCTGCCGTACCTTCCACCGGTCCCGGTCCTCGGTGATCATGAGCAGTGCCGGTCCGCGGGCGTCCGGCCCGGTGCCGATGTCATCGTGTTCGTCGAAGTAGTCGTCCAGGGCGTCTTCCCAGCGCTCGGAGCTCCAGCCTGCCGCGCCGTCGAGGTCGCCCAGCGCTGCTGCGTCCTCGTCAGCGAAGAGTTCCACGCGGCGGAACATCTCGTTGCGGACCATCACGCGGAAGGCCCGGATGTTGGACGTGAGCGACGGCGGAGGCGGCGGGGGAGCGTCATGCGGGGTGGGCGCCAGGCCGGAGGCAAGTTCCTCCCATTCGTCCAGGAGGCTGGAATCCACCTGGCGGACCAGTTCGCCCAGCCACGCGACGAGGTCCTCCAGGTCCTCGCGGAGCATGTCCTGCGGCACGGTCTGGCGGAGGGCCTTGAAGGCATCCGCGAGGTAGCGCAGCACGATTCCCTCCGAACGGGCCAGCCCGTAGAACTGGACGAACTCCCCAAAGTTCATGGCGCGCTCGTACATGTCCCGGACCACCGACTTGGGCGCCAGCTCAAAGTCGCCCACCCAAGGCGCGGCCTTCCGGTACACCTCGAAAGCTTCGCCGAGGATTTCCGCCAGGGGCTGGGGGTAGGTGACGTCGTCCAGCATGGCCATCCGCTGGTCGTAGTCGATGCCGTCCGCCTTCATGGCTGCCACCGCTTCGCCGCGGGCCTTCTTCTGCTGCGCGGAGAGGATCTGGCGCGGTTTCTCCAGCGTCGCCTCGATCACGGACACCACGTCCAGGGCGTACGACGGCGACTCCGGGTCCAGCAGTTCCAGTGCGGCGAGCGCGAAGGGGGACAGCGGCTGGTTCAGTGCGAAGTTCGGCTGGAGGTGGACAGTCAGCCGGACTGTGCGGCCATCGGGTCCCTGCTCGTGGGCGGGGATTCGCTCCACGACTTCCGCCGCGAGCAGCTCCCGGTAAATGCCCAGTGCCTTCTTCATGAGCTGCAGCTGGGAGGACCGGGGCTCGTGGTTTTCGGTCAACAGGCGCCGGGCAGCGGCAAACGGGTCGCCGGGCCGTTCCATCAGGTTCATCAGCATTGCGTGGGTTACGGTGAAACTGGACGTCAACGGGTCCGGCGCCGACTCCACGAGCCGCTTGAACGTCGGTTCGCCCCAGCTCACAAAGCCCTCCGGCGGCTTCTTCTTGACCACCTGGCGCAGCTTCTTTTGGTCGTCACCGAACTTGGCGACAGCCTTGGCCATGGCCTTCACGTTCTCGGTCACGTGCTCAGGAGCCTGCACCACTACTGTTCCGGCGGTGTCGTAACCGGCCCGGCCGGCCCTGCCCGCAATCTGGTGAAACTCACGGGAGTTCAGCAGCCGGGTGCGGACGCCGTCGTACTTGCTCAGGGCCGTCAGCAGGACGGTGCGGATGGGCACGTTGATGCCCACCCCGAGTGTGTCGGTGCCGCAGATGACTTTGAGCAGCCCCGCCTGGGCGAGTTGCTCCACCAGCCGGCGGTACTTCGGCAGCATGCCTGCGTGATGCACGCCGATGCCGTGCCGGACCAGCCGGTTCAGCGTCTTGCCGAAGCCGGCCGCGAAGCGGAAGTTCGCGATGAGCTCGGCGATCCTGTCCTTTTCTTTGCGGGTGCAGACGTTGATGCTCATCAGGGTCTGCGCGCGGTCAATCGCTTCGATCTGGCTGAAGTGCACCACATACACGGGCACCTGTTTGGTGGAGAGCAGCTCCTCCAGGGTCTCGTGGACCGGCGTCTCGTGGTAGTAGTAATGCAGCGGAATGGGCCGCTCTGCCGAGCTAACGGTGGTGGTGGGCCGCCCGGTCAGGTGCGTCAGGCCTTCCTCGAAGCGGCTGACGTCACCGAGCGTGGCGGACATGAGGAGGAACTGTGCCTGCGGCAGCTCCAGCAGCGGCACCTGCCAGGCCCAGCCGCGCTGCGGGTCGGAGTAGAAATGGAACTCGTCCATGATGACGGTGCCCAGTTCTGCGGCAGCCCCTTCGCGAAGGGCGCTGTTGGCCAGGATCTCCGCCGTGCAGCAAATGATGGGCGCATCCTGGTTGACGCCGGAATCGCCCGTTATCATCCCCACGTTCTCCGCACCGAAAATGTCACACAGGGCAAAAAACTTCTCGGAGACCAGCGCCTTAATGGGGGCGGTGTAGTAACTCCGGCGCCCCTGTGCCATGGCCTGGAAATGCGCTGCGATGGCCACCAGGGATTTCCCGGACCCGGTGGGTGTGGCCAGGATGACGTTGGCCCCGGTTGCCAGCTCCATGATCGCCTCGTCCTGCGCGGGGTACAGGGCCAGCCCCCGGCTTTCTGTCCACTCCACAAAGCGGGTGTAGAGGTCATCGGGGTCGACGCCGGCAGGCAGGCTGGGGGCGGAAAGTTCGGTCAGCTGATCAACGAGTTTCATTGATTTCCAGCTTAGTGCCCGGCCGGGCCGGTGATTCCGCCGCGCCCGGGTTAGGCTTCGCCAGTAAACGAGACGGTATCAAGGCGTGGAGATGGACATGGAATGGGATCCGGCGAAATACGTGCAGTTCGGCGATTACCGGGATCGGCCCTTTTTCGACCTTACCGGGCGGGTCCACGCGGACCGTCCGGTCCAGGTGGTGGACCTTGGCTGCGGACCGGGGAACCTGACGGCGACGCTGGCGGAGCGCTGGCCTGCCGCGGACGTGGTGGGCATTGACTCCTCTGCCGGGATGCTGGCGGAAGCAGCGAAACTGGCCGGTGAGGGCCAGGGCCTGCGCTTCGAGCAGGCGGACATCGCCGGCTGGAAGCCCACTGCGGACACGGATGTGGTGGTCAGCAATGCCGCCCTGCAGTGGGTGCCAGGCCACCAGGAGATGATGGGCGCCTGGCTGGACCTGCTCCGGCCGGGGGCATGGTTCGCCCTGCAGGTCCCGGGGAACTTCAACGCCCCGTCCCACGCACTGATGCGCCGGCTGGCGGGCTCCCCGAAGTGGTCGTCACAACTGGACGGGGTCCTCCGGGGCGGGGAATCGGTGGGCGAGCCCTCAGACTACCTCCACATCCTGCTCGACGCCGGGTATTCAGCCGACGCCTGGGAGACTACTTACCAGCAGGTCCTGCCGGGCAGGGACGCTGTCCTGGAATGGGTCCGCGGCACTGCGCTGCGTCCAGTCCTGGCTGCGCTCTCCGCGGACGATGCTGCTGAATTCGAGGCGGAGTACGCGGCAGCGCTCCGGGAGGCGTATCCGCAGACCGGGCACGGCACCGTCTATCCCTTCCGCAGGATCTTTGCGGTCGGGCGCAAGAAGCCCTGACCAGGGTCTCCTCCCTGGAGAGCCTCGACAAATGCCGTCACGTGGCGTGACAACGGCGGAAAGTGATCTGGCTTACAATAGCGGGGTGGCTGGAGGGGGAGAGGCTACCGCCGGCTGCCCCTTCGGCTGACAGACCTGAGTGGAGGTACGTTGCTGACCGGACTAATGAGGCGGCTGCTCGGGGCCCACAAAGCCCACGTGGTTGCCATCGTTGTTCTCCAGTTGATCCAGGCGGCCGCCAACCTGATGCTGCCCACCGTCAACGCCGCGATCATCGACGACGGGATCGTGGCCGGCAACAATGCGGTCATTACCCGCCTGGGCGCTGTCATGGCGGCAGTAGCCGTGGTCCAGGCGGCGGCTGCAATCGCGGCAGGGTACCTGGCGGCCGTGGTGGCGATGAAGATCGGACACCAGCTCCGGGCCGAAATCTTCACTAAAATCCAGTCACTGTCCTCGCAGGAAGTGGCAGCCTTCGGCACCCAGAGCCTTACCACCCGGGCCACCAACGACACCCAGCAGATCCAGGCCTTCTCCGTGCTGGTCTTCACCATGCTGGTGGCGGGACCGGCCATGGGCCTGGGCGGAATCGTCCTTGCCCTCCAGCAGGACGTGGCACTGTCCGCGGTGGTGATCGTCATCGTGCCACTGCTCCTGCTGATCATGTACCTCATAGTCCGGCGCCTGATTCCCCTCTACCGCGAGGGCCAGGACCTCCTGGACCGGGCCGGGGACATCCTCCGCGAACAGATTATGGGCGCCAACGTCATCCGCGCCTTCGTCCGGCAGGACCACGAGGTCCGGCGCTTTGCCCGGACCAACAGCAGCCTGACAGCCAATAATCTCCACTCGGCCCTCCTGGTGGCGGGAATGCTGCCGCTCATCATGCTCGTGGTGAACATCTCTTCCGTGGCCGTCGTATGGTTTGGCGGCCACCGGATCCAGTCCGGCCTGATGAACATCGGAGCACTGGCCGCCTTCATCGCCTACATCCTGCAAATCCTGCTCGCCATCATGATGGCAATGTACGTCCTGATGACGGCGCCCCGGGCGGCCGTGTGCGCCGAGCGCATCGGCGCCGTCCTCACCACTGAACCCTCGGTGCGTGACCTGCAGGAAACCAACGGCCGGCGGCCGGCAGCAGGAAGCCGCTTCCGGCTGCAGGATGCCCGCGGGATTGTGCAGTTCAACCGGGTGGGTTTTTCGCACCCCGGGGCGGAAGCTCCTGTCCTGGCGGAGATCAGCTTCACGGCCGGGCCCGGCACCACCACAGCCATCGTGGGCTCAACGGGGAGTGGAAAGTCCACGCTGCTCAACCTGATCCCCCGTTTCCTTGACTCCACGGCGGGGACCATCAGCCTGGACGGTACAGACATCAAGGACCTGCCGCTGGACACCCTGCGGGCGGCCATGTCGATAGTTCCCCAGCATTCCCACCTGTTTACGGGCACCATTGCGGACAACCTCCGGATGGCCGCGCCGGATGCCACGGACGCAGAGCTGTGGGAGGCCCTTGAGGCAGCACAGACCATGCGGTTCATGCGTGAACTGCCGCTGGGGCTTGACACGCCCGTAGGGCAGGGCGGAACGACTCTTTCCGGGGGCCAGCGCCAGCGGCTGTGCATCACGCGGGCCCTGCTCCGCCACAGTCCGCTCTACCTGTTTGACGACAGCTTCTCAGCGCTGGACTACGACACCGATACCAGGCTGCGGCAGGCTTTGGCCTCCAGGCTCGCTGCCGCAACGGTCATCGTGGTGGCGGAACGGATCTCCGCGGTGGAAAACGCCGACCTTATCCTGGTCCTCGACAACGGGCACATGGTGGCGCAGGGCACCCACCTCGAGCTGCTGGAAAGTTCCTCCACCTACCGGGAGATCGCAGACTCGCAGCTGGCACTGGATGGGCCGGTATGACGCCGCCGGCCGTAGCCCCGGGAGCGGCTGAAAAATTCTGGCCCACGGCCTGGCGGCTCCTTGGCCGGCTGCGGCCGTTCAGGCGGTCCATGCTTGGCGCCGTGGCTGCAACGTGCGCCTTCGCCGGGCTCAACGTGGCGGCGCCGAAGTACCTTGGCGATGCCACCGACGTCGTGGTGGAAGGGATGCTCCAGGGAGCTTTGGACCAAGGGCGGCTGGGCCTCCTGCTGGCTGGAGTGGCCGTGATGTATGTCCTTGCCTCCCTGTTCAACTGGATCCAGGGGGCGCTGACAGCCCGGTCCGTACAGGGGCTCATGTACGGACTGCGGGCTGCGCTCGAGGACAAGCTGCACCGGCTGCCGTCCGCCTACTTCCAGGAACGGTCTCGCGGGGATGTCCTGAGCCGTGCCACGAACGATATCGACAACATTGCCCAGGCCCTCAACCAGCTCCTGACGCAGCTGATCATGTCCGTCCTGATGCTGTGCGGCTCCCTGGCCATGATGCTCTGGATCTCGCCCCTGCTCGCTGTGATCGCCATTGCCACCGTCCCGCTGTCCACCCTGATCACCGTTCTCGTGGCCCGCCGTTCCCAGGCGCACTTCGCAGGGCAGTGGACGGAGACCGGAGAGCTGAATGCGCACGTGGAGGAGTTTGTCTCAGGACACGAGGTCATCAAGGCCTTCGGACACCAGGCCCAGGCCGCAGAGACCTTCGGACGGAGCAATGACCGGCTTGCCCGGGCAGCCACGAAAGCCCAGTACTCGGCCGGGATGGTGCAGCCCCTGATGGTGCTGATCTCCAACCTCAACTACATCGCCGTGGCCGTGGTGGGAGCCCTCCAGGTCATTGCGGGTGCCATGACCATCGGCGGTATCCAGGCCTTCATCCAGTTCAGCAGGCTCTTCACCCAGCCCGTGGGACAGATCGGCGGCATGCTGAACCTCATCCAGTCCTGCGTTGCCTCCGCCGCGCGTGTTTTTGCCCTCCTGGATACGGAGGAGGACCCGCCGGATCCGGAAGCGGACGCAGCGGTTCCAGCAGGCGGCCGCATCGTTTTCGACGACGTCACCTTCGGCTACCCGGACTCGGCCCCGGCAGTGCACAACCTTTCCTTCTCCGTGGAGCCCGGCCAGATGGTGGCCATAGTCGGGCATACCGGGGCGGGAAAGACCACCGTCGTGAACCTCCTGATGCGGTTCTATGAGCCCGGCTCCGGCCGGATAACGATTGGCGGGACAAACATCGCGGCCATGCCCCGGGACCGGCTCCGGGAGCAGTTCGGAGTAGTGCTTCAGGACGCGTGGCTCTTCGGGGGTACCATCCGGGAAAACATTGCCTACGGCCGGCCGGGCGCCACGGAAAGCTGCCTCATCGCGGCGGCCGAGGCCAGTTACGTGGACAGGTTCGTCAGGGCGCTGCCTTGCGGTTACAGCACAGTCCTGGAAAATGGCGGTGAACCCCTGAGCCAGGGCCAGCGGCAGCTCCTCACCATAGCCCGAGCCCAACTGGCGGGCAGGGCGGTCCTGATCCTGGACGAGGCCACAAGTTCTGTTGACTCGAGGACCGAGCTCCTCATCCGCAAGGCTATGCAGCGCCTGCGGCAAGGCAGGACCAGCTTTGTCATAGCCCACCGTTTGTCCACTATCCGGAACGCTGATCTAATTCTGGTCATGGATCATGGACGCATCGTCGAACAGGGCACGCACCACAGCCTCCTGGCTGCCAACAGCTACTACGCCCGGCTGCACAACGCCCAGTTCTCTGCGGGTTCCGGCCGGACTGATGCACTTGAGGCCGGCATTTGACGCCCGCAGCCGGCTTTCCCGGGACATGGAGGCCGAACACCGCCAGCACCGTGGCGTTGTTCGAACAGCTTCGGCTGCACGTCATCCACCTGGCGGACAACGGATCCCTGCCACCCGGAACAAAGCTGCCCGCCGTCAGGGCGCTGGCCGGAATCCTCGACGTTGCTCCGCATACGGTGGCCCGTGCCTACAAGGAGCTTGAGGCAGCCGGAATTGTCGCCACCCGGGGGAGGAACGGCACGGTGGTGTGCGCACGTGACGAACGTCTCGGTGGGCTCTCCACCGCAGCCGCAGCCTACGCCGCCGCGGCCAAAGCCCAGGGTGCCAGCTTCGCCGAGGCAGTGAAGCTGCTGGCTGCTGCCTACGATGTTCCCTGAGGGCGGAACCGTGCAAGTTCGAAGAAGTTTTCGATTAGCATTATGGGGTGCCTAAAGCCGTAGCTGAAGAAACCTCCGCCCCCTCCACAGCCTTGACAGTTCCCCCTGCGGCTGTCCCGCAACGTCCGGACCTCTCCCGCCTTGTGGTGAAGGGTGCCCGCGAGCACAACCTGCGCAACGTGGACCTTGATCTGCCCCGGGACGCGATGATCGTCTTCACCGGGCTCTCCGGATCCGGTAAGTCCTCGCTTGCCTTCGACACCATCTTCGCGGAGGGCCAGCGCCGCTACGTTGAATCGCTGTCCGCCTACGCCCGCCAGTTCCTGGGGCAGGTTGACAAGCCCGACGTCGACTTCATCGAAGGTTTGTCCCCGGCGGTTTCCATCGACCAGAAGTCCACCAGCAAGAACCCCCGCTCCACGGTGGGCACCATCACTGAAATCTACGACTACATGCGCCTGCTCTGGGCCCGTGTTGGCCGTCCGCACTGTCCTGTGTGCGGCGAGCCTGTGGCCAAGCAGACGCCCCAGCAGATCGTTGACCAGCTGCTGGAGCTTGACGAGGGCACGCGGTTCCAGGTGCTGGCGCCCGTGGTGCGCGGACGCAAAGGCGAGTTTGTTGACCTTTTCAAGGAGCTGACCGCCAAGGGCTACTCCCGTGCCCGGGTGGACGGAAACCTGGTGCAGCTGAGCGATCCGCCCAAGCTTGGCAAACAGTTCAAGCACACCATCGAGGTGGTCGTGGACCGCCTGGTGGTCAAGGAAGGCATCAGCCAGCGGCTCACGGACTCCATCGAAACGGCCCTTGGCCTGGCGGAAGGCCGCGTCCTGGCAGAGTTCGTGGACCTTGAGGCGGACGACCCCGGCCGGCTGCGGGCCTTCTCGGAAAACCTGGCCTGCCCCAATGAACACCCCCTTGCCATTGACGAAATTGAACCCCGGTCCTTCTCGTTCAACAACCCGTTCGGCGCCTGCGCCGCCTGCAGCGGCATCGGCACAAAACTGGAAGTGGACGAGGAACTGATCGTTCCCAACCCGGAACTCTCCCTGGGTGAGGGCGCCATCGCTCCGTGGTCACTGGGCACGGCCACCACGGAGTACTGGAACAGGCTGCTCGAGGGACTTGCCAAGGAGCTGGGGTTCTCCATGGACACCCCGTGGGAGAAGCTGGGCAAGGACGTACGCCAGACCGTCCTGCACGGCAAGGACCACAAAGTGGTGGTGCAGTACCGGAACCGGTTTGGCCGGGAACGGAAATACAGCACCGGATTCGAAGGTGCCATCCAGTACGTCCACCGCAAGCATGGCGAGACGGACTCGGACTGGGCCCGTGACCGCTACGAAGAGTACATGCGGCAGATTCCCTGCCCCGCCTGCAACGGTGCCCGGCTCAACCCGGCGTCGCTGTCCGTGCTCATCAACGGCAAGTCGATTGCCGACGTCGCGGCCCTTCCCATGCGGGAATGCGCCGACTTCCTGAACAACCTGGTGCTGACCGGCCGTGAAGCGCAGATCGCGCACCAGGTCCTCAAGGAGATCCAGGCACGCCTGACGTTCCTGCTGGACGTCGGACTTGAATACCTGAACCTCGAACGTCCGTCCGCCACGCTTTCCGGCGGCGAGGCGCAGCGCATCCGCCTGGCCACCCAGATAGGTTCCGGCCTGGTGGGGGTCCTCTACGTGCTGGACGAGCCGTCCATCGGCCTGCACCAGCGCGACAACAGGAGGCTGATTGACACCCTGACCAGGCTGCGGGACATGGGAAACACGCTTATCGTGGTTGAACACGATGAGGACACCATCCACGTTGCCGACTGGATTGTGGACATCGGACCCGGCGCGGGGGAGCACGGCGGCCAGGTGGTCCACTCCGGCTCCTACAAGGAACTGCTGGACAACACGGCGTCGCTGACCGGCGACTACCTGTCCGGGCGCAAGAAGATTGAAGTCCCCAAGAAGCGCCGCAAGTACGACAAGAAGCGTGAGCTGAAGGTTGTGGGGGCGCGCGAAAACAACCTCCTGAACGTGGACGCCGCGTTCCCGCTTGGCCTCTTCACTGCGGTTACCGGGGTGAGCGGGTCGGGCAAGTCCACCCTGGTCAACGAGATCCTGTACAAAGTCCTGGCCAACAAGCTCAACGGCGCCAAGCAGGTGGCCGGGCGGCACAAGACTGTCCAGGGCCTCGAGCACCTGGACAAGGTGGTCCACGTGGACCAGAGCCCTATCGGCCGCACCCCCCGGTCCAACCCCGCCACGTACACGGGCGTCTTTGACAACATCCGGAAGCTCTTCGCCGAAACCACTGAAGCCAAGGTGCGCGGCTACCTTCCGGGCAGGTTCTCGTTCAACGTCAAGGGCGGCCGCTGCGAGGCCTGCTCCGGTGACGGAACCCTGAAAATCGAGATGAACTTCCTGCCGGACGTTTACGTCCCCTGCGAGGTCTGCCACGGCGCGCGCTACAATCGGGAAACCCTGGAGGTGCATTACAAGGGCAAGACCATCGCGGACGTCCTGAACATGCCCATCGAGGAAGGGGCGGAGTTCTTTGCCGCCTTCTCACCCATCGCCCGGCACCTCAACACGCTGGTGGACGTGGGGCTTGGCTATGTCCGGCTGGGCCAGCCCGCCACCACGCTCTCCGGCGGCGAGGCGCAGCGCGTCAAGCTGGCCGCGGAGCTGCAGAAGCGCTCCAACGGACGCAGTGTGTATGTCCTGGACGAGCCAACCACCGGGCTCCACTTCGAGGACATCCGCAAGCTGCTGATGGTCCTCCAGGGGCTGGTGGACAAAGGCAATACCGTCATCACCATCGAACACAACCTGGACGTCATCAAGAGCGCCGACTGGATCGTGGATCTCGGGCCGGACGGCGGTTCCGGCGGCGGCCAGGTGGTTGCCTCGGGTACGCCCGAGCAGCTTGCCAAGTCCACCGCCAGCCACACGGCAGCATTCCTGGCAGAAATCCTGGAGTAGGGGCAGAAAACTACCCCGTTATATTCCCTTGCGCGTATGCGAGTTTCAGGCTTGAGTGCTGTCGTGAGAAACTAACCCGGTGACTCAAACAACAGTGCCCGTGATCTTTGACCTGGACGGCACTCTTGTCGATCCGGCCGGTGGGATAACAGACGGAATAGCGTCGGCACTGCGTGCCGTCGGGCTGCCGGCTCCCGGCCAGGACCTGCTGCACTCGATGATCGGCCCGAAGCTCAGTGATTCGCTGCTGACCGTGGCGCAGGTGCCGGCGGAGCTGCTGGACGAGGTGATCCGCCTCTACCGCGAGTATTACGTGGCCACCGGAATCGCGCAAAGCCGGATCTATCCTGGCGTCCGCGAAGTCCTGGAGTCCTTCGCTGCGGCCGGGCTTCCGGTTGCTGTTGCCACCCAGAAGCCGCAGCGCCTGGCCCGCACGGTCTTGGAGCACCATGGGGTGGACGGGCTTTTCCACGGCATCCACGGTTCCGCGGATGACGAGAGCGCTGTGGAAGGGGTCCCGGTGGGCAAGACCGGGATCATCGCTGCTGCCCTCAAGGATCTGGACACGCAGCATGCCGTGATGGTTGGGGACCGGGCGCAGGATGTTTCCGGCGCCCTCGCCAACGGCCTGGACTGCATAGGAGTGGCGTGGGGATTCGCCCCGGACGGCGAACTGGAGGAGGCCGGCGCGGTGGCCATCGTGGAAACCGCGGAAGGCCTCGCGGAACTGATCGGACGGATGCAGGCTGCCCGCGCGGCTGCAATGGGCGGGGTGAGCAACGATGGCCATGTTTGATGCGGTGCGCTGGACCACGCGCAGCCTGATCTCGGGCACCTGCCGGCCCACCGTCGTCGGCCTCGAAAACGTCCCGGATGACGGGCCGTTCATCGTGGCCCCCAACCACCTCTCCTTTTTCGACAGTGTCATCGTCCAGGCGCTGATGCCGCGGCCGGTCGCCTTCTTCGCCAAAGCCGAATATTTCACCACCGGCGGCGTCAAGGGCAAGGTCATGAAGGCCTTCTTCGAGTCTGTCGGCTCCATCCCCGTGGAACGGGGCGAGCAGGCGGCCAGCGTGCAGGCGCTCAAGACGCTGCTGGACATCCTGGAATCCGGCAAGGGCATCGGCATCTATCCGGAAGGGACCCGCTCCCGGGACGGAATCCTCTACCGCGGACGCACCGGCGTCGGATGGCTTGCCCTGACCACTGGTGCCCCGGTCATACCCGTTGGACTGATCGGAACCGAGAATCTCCAGCGCGCCGGCGAAAGCGGGGTAAAACCCCAGCATTTCACCATGAAGGTGGGGGAGCCCCTGTACTTCGACAAGACTGGCCCGGACCACTCGCTGCCGGCCCGCCGGGAAGTGACGGACCGCATCATGGACGCCATCGCCGAACTCAGCGGCCAGGAACGGTCCACCAGCTACAACCAGAGCAAGGCTGCGGAGTAGCAGAATACCGCCGGCCGCGGCTGCGCAGGCCGGCCGGGTGGAATTTTCTACCCGGCGCGCCTCAGTAGACTGTATAGGTGGCAAATCCAGCAAGTTACAGGCCCAAGACGGGTGAAATTCCCACCAACCCAGGGGTGTACCGGTTCCGTGACCAGCACGGCCGGGTGATCTACGTGGGGAAGGCGAAAAGCCTCCGCTCCCGCCTGAACTCCTACTTCGCCAACCCTGCAGGACTGCTGCCCAAGACCTACGCCATGGTCCACGCTGCCAGCAGCGTCGAATGGACCGTGGTGGGCAGCGAACTTGAGTCGCTGCAGCTGGAGTACACCTGGATCAAGGAATTCAAGCCGCGCTTCAACGTGGTCTTCCGGGACGACAAAACCTACCCCTACCTGGCCGTGACCATGAACGAAAAGTATCCCCGGGTCCAGGTGATGCGGGGCGACAAGCGGAAGGGAACCCGCTACTTCGGCCCCTACACGGCCGGTGCCATCCGCGAGACGATGGACACCCTGCTTCGCGTCTTTCCCGTACGCAGCTGCAGCGCCGGTGTGTTCAAGCGCGCTGAAGCGAGCGGCCGGCCCTGCCTGCTGGGCTACATCGATAAGTGTTCAGCCCCCTGCGTGGGCCGGATCTCCCCGCCGGACCACCGCGCCCTGGCCGAGGACTTCTGCGCCTTCATGGGCGGTGAAGCCAAACGCTTCATCGTCAAGCTGGAAAAGCAGATGGCTGAAGCCGTGGCGGAGCTTGACTACGAGCGCGCCGCCCGGGTCCGCGATGACATCACCGCCCTGCGCAAGGTCTTTGAACGCAATGCCGTTGTGCTCGCAGACGAGACTGACGCCGATATTTTCGCCCTGCACGAGGATGAACTTGAAGCCGCCGTCCAGGTGTTCCACGTCCGCGGCGGGCGGATCCGCGGCCAGCGCGGCTGGGTGGTTGAAAAGGTGGAGGATTCCACCACCCCCGACCTCGTGGAGCATCTCCTGCAGCAGGTTTACGGTGAAGACGGCGACAGCCACGGAAGGCTGCCCCGCGAGGTCCTGGTGCCCGTGACCCCGAGCAACGCCGAAGAGCTGGCGCAGTGGCTCGGCGGACTCCGGGGTGCCAAGGTGGACATCCGCGTGCCGCAGCGGGGGGACAAGGCCACGCTGTTGTCCACGGTGCGGGAGAACGCCGAACACGCCCTGAAACTTCACAAGACCCGGCGCGCCGGGGACCTCACCGTCCGGTCGCAGGCGCTCCAGGAGCTGCAGGAAGCACTTGACCTTCCGGTCCCGCTCCTGCGCATAGAGTGCTTCGACGTCTCACACGTCCAGGGCACCAACGTGGTGGCTTCCATGGTGGTGGTGGAGGACGGGCTGCCCAAGAAATCCGACTACCGGAAGTTCTCAGTCACCGGACCCGCTGCGGCCGACGATACCGCCGCCATGCACGATGTCCTCACGCGCCGGTTCCGCCACTACCTCCAGGACAAGTCCGCGCAGGTGGATGAGGCCGCCCTGGCCGGTGCCGCTGACAAAGCGGACCCGGACCCCACACCCGACCAGGCGCGGGACACCGCCCTGGACACCACCACGCCAGCACCACGGGCAAAGTTCGCCTACCCTCCCAACCTGGTGGTGGTGGACGGCGGCAAGCCCCAGGTGAACGCTGCAGCCCGCGCCCTTGCGGACCTGGGCATCGAGGACGTGTACGTGGTGGGCCTCGCCAAACGCCTGGAGGAGGTATGGCTGCCGGACAGTGACTTCCCGGTGATCCTCCCCAGGACCTCGCAGGGACTCTACCTGCTGCAGCGCATCCGGGACGAGGCCCACCGGTTCGCTATTTCCTTCCACCGGCAAAAGCGCGGGAAAGCGATGACCGTCTCCGCCCTGGACGGGGTGCCGGGGCTCGGGGCGTCCAAACGCAAAGCCCTCCTGGCGCACTTCGGTTCGGTCAAGGGGGTCAAGGCCGCCTCCGCCGCCGAACTGTCGCAGGCGAAAGGCATCGGACCGGCCCTTGCCAGCGCGATCGTCAACCACTTCGCGGCGGACGGGCCGGGCGCTGCTCCGGTGCCGGCCATCAATATGACCACCGGCGAAGTGATCGAAACTTAGCGGAGTTCGGCGAAACTTGGCTAGGGTAAAGATCGGGGTTTCCGCCAACGCGGCAGCCTGCGCGACAACAACAGGAACGGGGCGGACCTAATGGCAGACACGACGGCGGAATCCGGAGCCGGGCAGGACGGGCTGCAGCCCGTCAAGCCCCTCGAAGCGGAGCTGCTGGTGGTCACCGGAATGTCCGGCGCCGGGCGGAGTACAGCCGCTGACGCCCTCGAGGACCACGGCTGGTACGTCGTTGAAAACCTGCCGCCGCAGATGCTGGGAACCTTGGCGGAACTGGTATCCCATGCCCCGCAGTCCATTCCGCGGCTGGCAGTGGTCATCGATGTCCGCAGCAAGGGCCTGTTCGCGGATATCCGCGCCGCGCTGGGAGCACTGGCCGCCAGCGGCGTCACGTTCCGCGTGCTCTTCCTCGATGCCAGCGACAACGTCCTGGTCCGCCGCTTCGAGCAGGGACGCCGGCCGCACCCCCTCCAGGGCGGCGGCCGCATACTGGACGGCATCGCAGCCGAACGGGAGCTGCTGCAGGAACTGCGCGACAGCTCCGACGTCGTGCTGGATACCTCCGGCTACAACGTGCACGGCCTGGCCACGGCCATCACCGAACTGTTCAGCGAAACCGGCCCCGTGGCACTGCGCCTGAACGTCATGAGCTTCGGTTTCAAATACGGCCTGCCCGTGGACGCCAACTACGTGGCCGACGTCAGGTTCATCCCCAACCCACACTGGGTTCCCCAACTGCGCCCGCACACGGGCCTGGACAAGGACGTCAGCGATTACGTGCTGGAGGCAGAGGGCGTCAAGAACTTCGTGGACCGCTACGTCATGGCCCTCGAGCCCGTCCTGGACGGCTACCGCCGCGAGAACAAGCACTACGCCACCATCGCCGTGGGCTGTACGGGCGGCAAGCACCGCTCCGTGGCAGTCGCCGTCGAGCTTTCCAAGAAACTGGCGCAGTACCCGCGCGTCACGGTGACCACCACCCACCGGGATCTGGGCCGGGAGTAATGTCGCTCTTCACCGGCGCCCTGCCACTGGTCCCGCCCGCGGGGTCCGCAGCGGGCCAGCATGACAAGGGCCCCAAGGTTGTTGCCCTGGGAGGCGGCCACGGCCTTTCCGCATCGCTTTCTGCCCTGCGCCTGCTCACCTCCGACCTGACGGCCGTGGTGACAGTAGCGGACGACGGCGGATCGTCAGGGCGTCTGCGCGAAGAGTACGGCGTCCTTCCGCCCGGCGACCTACGGATGGCGTTGTCCGCCCTGTGCGACGACACGGACTGGGGGCGGACCTGGCGGGACGTCATGCAGCACCGGTTCCGCCCAGGCAGGGGCTCGGGCGGTTCCCTGGACGAACACGCCATGGGAAACCTGCTCATTGTGACCCTCTGGGAGCTGCTGGGCGACGCCGTTGCCGGGCTCCGCTGGGCAGGCGCACTGCTGGGCGCACGCGGCCAGGTACTGCCCATGTCCACGGTGCCGCTCACCATCGAAGGGGACGTCCGGGTCAACGCACCCGACGGCGGCTCCGACCTGCACACCATCCGCGGCCAGGCCCGCTGCGCCGTGGCGGGGTCGCTGGAGCAGGTGCGGCTCCTTCCCGAAGCGGCGCCAGCCTGCGTCGAAGCCCTCACGGCCATCGAACTGGCTGACTGGGTCATCCTGGGCCCCGGCTCCTGGTACACCTCCGTGCTGCCCCACCTCCTCCTGCCCGAGATGCGCCAGGCTCTGTGCCAGACTCCGGCCAAGCGCTGCCTGACCATGAACCTGGCCACGGACACGAAGGAAACAACAGGCATGACCGCCGCCGACCACCTCGACGTGCTGCGGCGCTACGCCCCGGACTTCAGCGTGGACGTGGTCCTTGCCGATCCCGCCTCCGTCCCGGACCGGCAGGAGTTCGAGAAAGCCGCCGCGATGATCGGCGCCGAGGTTGTCTTGGGTAAAGTAGGGGCGTCGGGCCGCCGTCCCGTCCACGACCCTTTACGTCTGGCAACGGCGTACCAGGACATTTTTGGGAACAGTTAGGAAGGTGCCATGGCACTGACAGCATCGGTCAAAGAAGAACTGTCCCGTCTGGACATCAAAAAGTCATCAGTGCGCAAGGCCGAGGTCTCCGCCATGCTCCGCTTTGCGGGCGGGCTGCACATCATCTCCGGCCGGATCGTCATCGAGGCGGAAGTGGACCTCGCCTCCACCGCCCGGCGCCTGCGGGCAGCCATCGCCGAAGTCTACGGACACCAGAGCGAAATCATCGTGGTCTCCGCCGGGGGACTGCGCCGCGCCAGCCGCTACGTGGTCCGGGTGGTGCGCGACGGCGAGGCGCTGGCACGCCAGACCGGCCTCCTCGACGGCCGCGGCCGTCCCGTGCGCGGACTGCCGTCCGCCGTCGTTAACGGTTCCGCCGCGGACGCCGAAGCCGTCTGGCGCGGCGCCTTCCTGGCGCACGGTTCCCTGACCGAACCCGGACGTTCCTCGTCCCTGGAGGTCACGTGCCCGGGGCCGGAGTCCGCGCTGGCGCTTGTGGGCGCGGCACGCCGGCTGGACATCCAGGCGAAAGCCCGCGAAGTCCGCGGCGTGGACCGGGTGGTCATCCGCGACGGGGACACCATCGCGGCCCTCCTCACCCGGATGGGCGCCCATGACGCCCTGATGGTCTGGGAAGAACGGCGGATGCGCAAGGAAGTGCGTGCCACCGCCAACCGCCTGGCAAACTTCGACGACGCCAACCTGCGGCGCTCGGCCCAGGCGGCCGTGGCGGCCGGCGCACGCGTGGACCGTGCCCTTGAAATCCTTGGCGACGACGTTCCGGACCACCTGAAGTACGCCGGTGAACTCCGGGTGGCGCACAAGCAGGCCAGCCTGGATGAGCTGGGACGCCTGGCGGACCCGGTCATGACCAAGGACGCCATTGCGGGCAGGATCCGCCGGTTGCTGGCCATGGCGGACAAGCGCGCCCTCGACCTGGGCATCCCCGGGACTGACGCCAATGTGACGCCTGAAATGCTGGACGAGTGACAGCCCCATAGAATCAAAAAGATTCCGGGCGCCAGCCGCCCGGATGCATAATCCGAGAGTTACCAACCGGACCGAATGTCCACGATATTGGAGGATTTTGTGACCGAGTACGTATTGCCCGAACTCAGCTACGATTACGCCGCCCTGGAGCCGCACATTTCCGCGCGCATCATGGAGCTGCACCACAGCAAGCACCACGCAGCCTACGTGGCCGGCGCCAACAACGCCCTGGCCCAGCTGGCGGAAGCCCGGGAGAAGGGCGACTTCGCCAACATCAACCGGCTCTCCAAGGACCTCGCATTCCACACCGGCGGGCACGTCAACCACTCGGTGTTCTGGAACAACCTTTCCCCGGACGGCGGCGACAAGCCCGAAGGCGAACTCGCGGCAGCCATCGATGACGCGTTTGGCTCCTTCGACGCCTTCCGTGCCCAGTTCTCCGCGGCAGCACTTGGCCTGCAGGGTTCCGGCTGGGGCTTCCTGGCCTACGAACCCATCGGCGGCAACCTGGTCATCGAGCAGCTGTACGACCAGCAGGGCAACGTGGCGCTCGGCACCACCCCGCTGCTGATGCTGGACATGTGGGAGCACGCCTTCTACCTTGACTACGTCAACGTCAAGGCCGACTACGTCAAGGCGTTCTGGAACATCGTCAACTGGGCCGACGTCGCAAAGCGCTTCGAAGCAGCCCGCACCAACGCCACGGGCCTCATCACCCTCCCGTAGTGAGGTACACCGCACCAACGTGTAACAAACTTCACAATCCGGACATATAAAGGCCGGGATGTGGACGGTCCGCCCCCGCACTTGCGGGGGCGGACCAAGTTAAACGTAAGATAGGTCACGGAAGGCGGTTAGCCTTCAGCAATGAGGCTGGTCGCCCTCCGTATGTAAATCATCTCTGCCCAATGGCGTGCGGGATCTGTTAGTTGGCTTGATAGCCCGCTCAACTAGTTGTGCTTCTGAAAGCACCAAGGAGACTGAAAAAGTGACGACCCGTATTGGTATCAACGGCTTTGGCCGTATTGGCCGCAACTACTTCCGCGCAGCACTCGCACAGGGCGCGGACCTGGAGATCGTTGCCGTCAACGACCTCACCAGCCCCGAAGCACTCGCGCACCTCTTCAAGTACGACTCCGTCGGCGGCCGCCTGAAGGAAACCATCGAGGTCAAGGACGGCAACATCGTCGTCAACGGCACCGTCGTCAAGGTGCTCGCCGAGCGCGACCCCGCCAACCTGCCGTGGGGCGAGCTGGGCGTGGACATCGTGATCGAATCCACCGGCTTCTTCACCAAGGCTGCCGATGCCCAGAAGCACATCGACGCGGGCGCCAAGAAGGTCCTGATCTCCGCACCGGCCTCGGACGAGGACATCACCATCGTGATGGGCGTGAACCACAACCTCTACGACAACGCCACGCACCACATCATCTCCAACGCATCCTGCACCACCAACTGCCTCGGCCCGCTGGCCAAGGTGGTCAACGATGAGTTCGGCATCGAGCGCGGCCTCATGACCACCGTGCACGCCTACACCGCGGACCAGAACCTGCAGGACGGCCCGCACAAGGACCTGCGCCGCGCCCGCGCCGCCGCCATCAACATGGTGCCCACGTCCACCGGTGCTGCCAAGGCAATCGGCCTGGTCCTGCCGGAGCTCAAGGGCAAGCTGGACGGCTACGCCATCCGCGTGCCCGTGCCCACCGGCTCCGCCACCGACCTCACGGTCACCGTCTCCCGCGAGACCACCGTGGAGGAAGTCAACGCCGCCCTCAAGCGCGCTGCCGAATCCGAGGAGCTGCAGGGTTTCCTGACCTACACGGACGAGCCCATCGTCTCCAGCGACATCGTCGGCGATCCCGCTTCGTCCATCTTCGACTCCGGCCTGACCAAGGTCATCGGCAACCAGGTCAAGGTTGTTTCCTGGTATGACAACGAATGGGGCTACTCCAACCGCCTCGTCGACCTCACGGAGCTTGTCGCAGCCAAGCTGGGCTAGGGTTAGAGACATGACATCAAACACCCTCAACGAACTCATCGCTGAAGGTGTCCGCGGGCGGTACATTCTGGTTCGAAGTGACCTGAATGTGCCGCTCGACGGCTCTACAGTCACTGACGACGGCCGCATCAAGGCCTCACTGCCAGTGCTGTCAAAGCTCACGGACGCCGGTGCCCGCGTGCTGGTAACAGCCCACCTCGGCCGCCCCAAGGGTGCACCCGAGGAGAAATACTCCCTTCGGCCCGCAGTAAACCGCCTGGCTGAACTGGCCGGCTTCAAGGTCACCCTCGCCGCCGATACCGTCGGCAGCGCCGCCAAAGAAGCAGCAGCATCCCTGCAGCACGGCGAAGTGCTCGTCCTCGAGAACGTCCGGTTCGATCCCCGCGAAACCAGCAAGGACGACGCCGAGCGCGGCGCCTTCGCTGACGAGCTGGTGGCCCTGACCGGCGGGAACGGCGCCTACGTGGACGACGCCTTCGGGGCGGTGCACCGCAAGCACGCCAGCGTGTACGACGTCGCCACCAGGCTTCCGTCGTACCTTGGCGACCTTGTGCACACCGAGGTGGAGGTCCTGCGGAAGCTGACCACGGACACCCAGCGCCCCTACGTGGTGGTGCTCGGCGGCTCCAAGGTCTCGGACAAGCTTGCGGTCATCGACAACCTGCTGGGCAAGGCCGACACCATCCTGGTGGGCGGCGGAATGCTCTTCACGTTCCTCGCGGCAGCCGGGCACAAAGTGGCCTCCAGCCTGCTCGAGGAGGACCAGATCCCCGTGGTCCAGGACTACCTCAAGCGCGCAGCAGACGCCGGCACGGAGTTCGTGGTCCCCACGGACGTCGTAGTGGCTGAGAAGTTCGCGGCAGACGCCGGCCACGAGACTGTCCCCGCGGACAACATCGAGGGCAGCAGCTTCGGCGCCCAGGGCATCGGGCTGGACATTGGTCCGGATTCGGCGGCAGCATTCGCCGAACGGATCAAGGGGGCCAGGACGGTGTTCTGGAACGGTCCGATGGGGGTCTTCGAGTTCGAAGCGTTCTCCGCCGGAACCCGCGCCATCGCCCAGGCACTCACGGAAACCGAAGCTTTCACCGTCGTGGGCGGCGGCGACTCAGCCGCTGCGGTACGCACGCTCGGGTTCGCCGACAACCAGTTTGGGCATATTTCCACCGGCGGCGGCGCCAGCCTGGAATACCTCGAAGGCAAGGAACTGCCGGGGCTCAGCGTCCTGGACCGTTAGGCCCTGCCCGGTACTTCCGGCAGCAGTACCTGAACCTTCAGTCCCTCCGGCCGGCAGGTTGCCCACGGCAGCCTGCCGGCCGAACACTTATCAAGAACTTTTTGGAGAACACGTGACAACGTCAACGAACGGCGCTTTCGACCGCAAACCATTCATCGCGGGCAACTGGAAGATGAACATGGACCACGTGCAGGGCATCACCCTGCTGCAGAAGCTTGCCTGGACCCTTTCCGACGCCAAGCACGACTACAGCCGGGTCGAGGTTGCCGTCTTCCCGCCGTTCACCGACCTCCGCGGCGTCCAGACCCTTGTCCAGGGCGACGACCTGGACATCGCCTACGGTGGACAGGACCTCTCACAGTTCGACTCCGGCGCGTACACCGGCGACATCTCCGGACAGTTCCTGAACAAGCTCGGCTGCAAGTACGTCCTGGTGGGCCACAGCGAACGCCGCACCATCCACAACGAATCCGACGACGTCCTCAACGCCAAGGTCAAGGCTGCCTTCAAGCACGGCGTCACGCCCGTGCTCTGCGTCGGTGAAGGCCTGGAGATCCGCCAGGCGGGCACGCACGTCAACCACACCCTGGAGCAACTGCGTGCCGGTGTGTCCGGGCTGACCGCTGACCAGGCCGCCGAACTGGTAGTCGCCTACGAGCCCGTCTGGGCCATCGGCACCGGTGAAGTAGCCGGGCCGGAAGACGCACAGGAGATGTGCACGGCCATCCGTGCCGAGCTCGAGCAGCTGTTCGGAGCGGACACCGCCGCGAAGACCCGCCTGCTGTACGGCGGCTCGGTCAAGGCCAACAACGCCGCCGCAATCCTCAAGGAACGCGACGTTGACGGTCTGCTGGTGGGCGGGGCGAGCCTCGATCCGGCCGAGTTTGCTAATATTGTCAGGTTCGAGAGTCACCTGGTGACGGACTAGTCCGTCCCGCCGCACACACTCCCGCAATTCCAACTTCCTGAAAGGCCGTCGTGGACGTTCTTCATGTCATTCTGCAGATCCTCCTGGGCATCACCAGCCTCCTGCTGACGCTGCTCATCCTCCTCCACAAGGGACGGGGCGGCGGGATGTCGGACATGTTCGGCGGCGGCATGAGCTCCGGGCTCAGCTCCTCGGGTGTGGCCGAACGCAACCTGAACAGGTTCACCGTGGTCCTCGGAGTAACCTGGGGCATGGTCATTATTGCCCTGGGCCTCATCATGCGCTTCAGCGGCGGCGGGGACTCCTGATCCCGTAGGTTGGGACAAGGCCCTGCGCGGACACTGCCGCCGCGCGGATCAGGGAACTAAACTGTGGCTGTCGGTTCCCGACAGCCACAGTTTCTGTTTAAGCAGGCAGGAGTCCTTCGATGATTCACCCGGCATCAGGCTTTCGCGGTACCCGGGCGGGCGTCACGGAAGGGACGGGTTCAAGCTTCCAATCTGAGGACCACGGCAAGGCGCTTCCCCGCATCCAAATCTCCTACTGGTGCGCAAAGGGGCACGAGACGAGGCCGGTTTTCATCAAGCTTCCCGACGACCAGATTCCACCGGTGTGGGACTGCCGGCGCTGTGGCGCCCCCGCCTCACGGGACGGCCAGGCAGCTGCTGCCGCGGACGCCATGGACGACGGCTACAAGACACACCTTGAATACGTTAAAGAGCGGCGCTCCGGCCAGGACGCCGAAGACGTCCTGGCCGGAGCGCTGGAAAAGCTACGCGCCCGCGGCGTCCTTCCGGACGAGCTGCTGCGGGACACGTGAAGCGGCGTTCTCGTCAATCAGCCACAGGGTCCGGGACGTGCCCCGCGGACCGGCTGCCGGAACCTGGACCGGATTGGCGCCGGCCAGCGCCAGCCCTACGGCGCCTGCCTTGTCCTCTCCCGCCACCACCATCCAGACTTCAGAAGCGGTGTTGATGGCCGGCAGGGTCAGGGAAACCCGCAGCGGCGGCGGCTTGGGTGAATTCCTGACACCCACCACGGTGCGTTCCTTTTCGCGGACGCCGCCCTGCTCAGGAAAGAGCGAGGCGATGTGCGCGTCCGGGCCCACACCCAGCAGGACAACGTCCAAGCGGGGGAGGGCGGCGGGTTCCTCCGGCCGGTCATCGGACATGTCCGCAGCGTGTTCGGCCGACGCAGCCTGCCGAAGCCTCTCCGCGTAGTCCTCGGCCGCTTCTTCTGGGCTGTCGAAGTCATCCGAAGTCCCGGGCTCGTGGATCCGTTCAGGGTCCACAGGAATGTGCGAGAGCAGGGCCTCGAACGCCTGGGTGGTATTCCGGTCGGGGTCCCCGGCGGGAAGGAAGCGTTCGTCGCCCCACCAGAAGTTCACCTTGGACCAGTCCACGGCGGGAGCCGCCGGGGAGTCCGCAACAGCCTTGAGCGTGCCGATACCCACGGTTCCGCCGGTGAGCACCACGGTGGCCTCGCCGAATTTATCCTGCACATCAACGAGCTTTGTGATCAGGCGGGCGGCAATGGCGGCCATCAGGACGGACGAGTCAGGATGAATGCTTACTCTTGGGTCAACGCTCACTGGGTCGGACGCTCCTTAGATTGGTACGTGGCAGTCCAATAGTAATCACTTCCCCAAACACCTCGTCGGGGTCCAGGCGGCGGAGCTCCTCGGCGAGGCAGTCCCGCAGGCTGCGGCGCGGAAGCGAAATCCGCTGCGCCGGCTGGCCGGGCTGGGTCAGCTCGGCCACTGACAAACCGGGCCGGAAGAGCTGGATGTCCCCGCCGGGCCGCGTCAGCCGGACACGCCGGATGCCCGTCCCGGCAGGGTCGGCGACAATGGTCACCGGAGCGTCCAGGGTCAGCGTCAGCCAGGCCGCGAGGAGGATGGTGCTCGGGGAATCCGAGGCACCCTCGACGGCCACGGACGTGACGGGGGAGGAGTCCACCTGGTCGAGGACGGCCGCAAGCTGGATGCGCCAGTTGGTCAACCGGGTCCAGGCGAGGTCGGTGTCCCCGGCTTTGTACGTTGACCGGATGTTCTCCAGGGCACGCTGCGGGTCGGGTTCGTTGGCGGAGTCGGTGATGCGGCGGTGGGCGATGCGGCCGATGGAGGTTTCGCAGGCGTTCTCCGGGGCGCCGTGCGGCCACCAGGCCACGATCGGTGCGTCCGGGAGCAGCAGCGCGGCCACCAAGGACTCGCTCTCGTGGGAGAGCTGGCCGTAGCCGCGCAGCACGATCACCTCGGAGGCACCGGCGTCACCGCCCACGCGGATCTGGGCGTCCAGCCGGTCCGGGGCCGTAGCTCCGGCGTCGGCCAGGACGATGATCCGGCAGGGGTGTTCACGGCTGGCTTCGTTGGCGGCCTCGATGGCCTCCTCCTCCAGCCCGGATTTGGTGACCACCACGAGGGTGAGCACCCGGCCCAGCGCAATCACGCCGCCCTGCTCGCGCAGGGACATGATCTTTTTGGAAACCGTTGAAGTTGTGGTGTCCGGCAGGTCTACAATCATGGCCTTCTCCAGGTTCGTCCGTCGCGGGCCAGCAGCTCGTCAGCCGAGGCGGGGCCCCAGCTGCCCGGGGCATAGGGCTCGGGCTGCTCGTTCAGCTGCGCCCAGTACTCCTCGAACGGGTCCAGGATCTTCCAAGACAGCTCCACTTCCTCGTGCCGCGGGAACAGCGGCGGCTCGCCCAGGAGCACGTCCAGGATCAGCCGCTCGTACGCCTCTGGGCTGGACTCGGTGAACGAGTGCCCGTAGCCGAAGTCCATGGTCACGTCCCGGACTTCCATCTGCGTGCCCGGGACCTTGGAACCGAACCGGATGGTGACGCCCTCGTCCGGCTGGACACGGATCACCACGGCGTTCTGGCCAAAGTCGTCCTCGGCATGGTCGCGGAACAACAGGTTGGGTGCCCGCTTGAACACGACGGCGATTTCCGTCACCCGCCGTCCCAGGCGCTTGCCGGCGCGCAGGTAGAACGGCACCCCGGACCAGCGGCGGGTATGGATGTCCACCCGGATGGCGGCGAAGGTTTCGGTGGTGGAATTGGCGGGGATGCCTTCCTCTTCCAGGTAGCCCTGGACCTGTTCGCCGCCCTGCCATCCGCCGGTGAACTGCCCGCGCGCCGAATGCGCGGAAAGGTCCTCGGGGAGCTTGACGGCGGCGAGTACCTTTTCCTTCTCCGCGCGCAGGTCGTCGGCGTTGAAGGAGATGGGCTCCTCCATCGCCGTCAGGGCCAGCAGCTGGAGCAGGTGGTTCTGGATCACGTCGCGGGCCGCGCCCACGCCGTCGTAGTACCCCGCCCGGCCGCCCGTGCCGATGTCCTCGGCCATGGTGATCTGGACGTGGTCCACGTAGTTGGCGTTCCACAACGGCTCGAACAGCTGGTTCGCAAAACGCAGCGCCAGGATGTTCTGGACTGTTTCCTTGCCCAGGTAGTGGTCGATCCGGAACACCGCGTCCGGCGGGAAGACGGATTCGACGATGTCATTGAGCTGCCGGGCGGACTCCAGGTCGTGCCCGAACGGCTTCTCGATCACCACGCGGCGCCACTTGTCGCCCTCGGCCTGTGCCAGGCCGTGCTTGGACAGCTGCCGGCACACCTGCTCAAACGCCTTGGGCGGGATGGAGAGGTAGAACGCATGGTTCCCGCGGGTGCCGCGCAACTCATCGAGCTCGTCGATGACTTCACCCAACCGCTCAAAGGCGTCGTCGTCGTCGAACTCCCCCTGCACAAACCGGATGCCCTCGGACAGCTGGTTCCACACCGCCTCATCAAAGGGGGTGCGGGCGTAGGCCTGCACGGAGGCCTTCACCTCGGCGGCGAAGTCCTCCTTGTCCCATTGGCGCCGCGCGAAACCCACCAAGGCAAAACTGGGGGGCAGCAGGCCGCGGTTGGCGAGGTCGTACACGGCGGGCATGAGCTTCTTGCGGGCAAGGTCGCCGGTCACTCCGAAGAGGACCAGTGATGACGGACCGGCGATCCGGTTCAGGCGGCGGTCACGCGGGTCGCGGAGCGGATTCCGCCCACGGCCAGCAGACTTCCTGCCGTATTCAGTTTCTGGCATGGTGCTTTTTGTGCCTTAGCTTTCAGTAACGGAGGCTGACCTGGCGGACAGCGCAGCAATGATGTCCTGCAACTGTGCCACACCGGCGGCCCGGTCAGTGAGGTGCAGGCGAAGCACGGGACGGCCGTGGTCGGTCAGGACCTGGGCATCGCCGGCAGCCTGCGCGGCAATCAGCTCCCCGAACGTGAAGGGACGCTCCGGGATGGCAAGGTCCTCCGCGGAGGCGGCCGTGACCTGGAGGAACACCCCGATGCCCGGGCCGCCCTTGTGGAACTGGCCCGTGGAGTGGAGGAACCGCGGGCCCCAGCCAAACGTCACGGGCCGGCCGGACACGGTGGCCAGCTCGTCGCGGATGCCTTCGAGCTGTGCGAACGAGAGGCGGTCGAAGTAGGCCTGGACGCTGAGGTAGCTGTCGCTCTCCAGCGTGTCCAGCAGTGCCTTCACGGCGTCCTCAGCGGTACGGGCGTCACCGAGCCAGTCACCGCCGCGGACTTCGATGGACCCGTCAACAAACGCTGCCGGAGTGGGCTCGGGCTGGGCGTCCAGCAGTCCGCGCGCGGCCACCTTGGCGGCCTCGACGTCGGGCTGGTCGAAGGGGTTGATGCCCAGCAGGCGTCCGGCCACGGCGGTGGCGAACTCCCAGACCATCATCAGGGTGGGCAGTCCGCCGGCGATGGCAACCTCGTTCTCACCGAGTTCGACGTCGGCATCGGCTGCCACCAGCCGCACCACCAGGACGTCCGGCGCGCCGATGGTGGCCTCGGGTGAATTGGGGCCGGCAACTACCGGAAGCACACCGGTACCCAGCTTGCCCGTGGACTCTGCGATCAGCTGCTCAGCCCAGTCAGCGAAGCCCACAATGCCCGAGCCGTCCTCGGCGATGACGATCTTGTTCCGTAGGGGGCTGGTTCCGCCCAGGGCGGTTCCGAGTGCCAGGCCGATGTTTTCCGGCGCGTCATCGTTCAGGATCTCCGCTGCCTCCTCGGCCTCATCCAGGAAGGCCTGGATGTCCACCCCGGCCAGGCCGGAGGGAACAAGACCGAAGGCGGTCAGCGCGGAGAAGCGGCCGCCCACGTTGGGGTCGGCGTTGAAGACAGCGCGGTAGCCGGCCTCGCGGGATGCCTTGTCCAGCGGGGAACCGGGGTCGGTGACGATGATGATCCGGCTCCTGGCATCGATTCCGGCGTCGTTGAACGCCTTCTCGAAGACCCGCCGCTGGGAGTCCGTTTCAACGGTTGAGCCGGACTTGGACGAGACCACGATCGCGGTCCCGTCCAGCCGGTCTGCGAGGGCGGCGCGGACCTGGTCGGGGTCCGTGCTGTCCAGCACTGTCAGCTCGACGCCGGCGGTGCCGGCAATAACCTCTGGAGCCAGCGAGGAGCCGCCCATGCCGCACAGCACGATGCGGGTAACGCCTTCTGACTTCAGGGCGTCACGGAGTTCCAGGATGTCCTTGACCAGCGGCTGGGAGACGGTGGCCGCCTCCACCCACCCGAGGCGGATTGCCGACTCGGCCTCCGCATCGGGACCCCACAGGGTGTGGTCCTTGGCGAAGATGCGGGTGGCAATACGGTCCTCCACGAGGACCGGGAGGTGCAGTTCCAATGCCTGCTGTGCGGCACCGGTGGCGTCGTAGCTGAGAGTGGTCATAGTGGGTTAGGAAGCCTTCCGTGCAGAGGCGAGGGCGCCCTCGACGTCGGCCAGCAGTTCCTTCCAGCTGGCCACGAACTTGTCCAGGCCTTCGGATTCGAGGATTGCGACGACGTCGTTGTAGGAGATGCCGAGCTTCTCCAGGGCGTCGAGGGTGGCGTTGGCTTCGGTGTAGGTGCCGGTGACGGTGTCCCCGGTGACCACGCCGTGGTCGAAGGTGGCGTCCAGGGTCTTCTCGGGCATGGTGTTCACGACGCCCGGGGCTACGAGTTCTGTGACGTAGAGGGTGTCCGGGTAAGCCGGGTCCTTCACGCCGGTGGAGGCCCACAGGGGGCGCTGGGGGAGTGCGCCGGCTTCGGCCAGCAGGGCCCAGCGCTCGGTGGCGAAAAGCTCCTCGTAAACCTGGTAGGCCAGGCGGGCGTTGGCCAGGCCGGCCTTGCCCTTGAGTGCCTTGGCTTCCTCGGTGCCGATGGCGTCGAGGCGCTTGTCGATTTCGGAGTCCACGCGGGAAACGAAGAACGAGGCAACGGAGTGGATCTTTGACAGGTCGTGGCCGTTTTCCTTGGCCTGCTCCAGGCCTGACTGGAAAGCGTTGATGACGGCTCGGTACCGCTCCAGGGAGAAGATCAGGGTCACGTTGACGCTGATGCCTTCAGCCAGGGTGGCGGTGATGGCTTCGAGGCCCTCAAGGGTGGCCGGGATCTTGATAAGGACGTTGTCCTTATTGACCCGCTTGAACAGGTGCTTGGCTTCGGCAATGGTGCCTGCCGTGTCCCAGGCCAGGCGGGGGTCCACCTCGATGGAAACGCGTCCGTCCACGCCCTTGGTGGCTGCAGCCACCGGTGCGAAGAGGTCGCAGGCGTCGGCGACGTCGGTGGTGGTGATCTCGAAGATGGTGTCCTCGACGCTGGCACCGGCTGCTGCCTGCTTGGCGATGGTGGCGTCGTAGTCGGTGCCTGCCGTGATGGCGGCATGGAAGATGGACGGGTTGGTGGTTACGCCAACCACGTTCTTCTCTTCGATGAGCTTGGCCAGGGTGCCGGTATCCAGACGTCCGCGGGAAAGGTCATCGAGCCAGATGGAAACTCCGGCGTCGGAGAGCTGCTTGGTGGGAGTAGTCATAGTTCTGTATCTCCTGGAAATCGTTGGTTAGGCCTGGAGGCCTGCGAGGGAGTCCTTGGCGGCAGCGGCGACGGCCTCTGCGGTGATGCCGAACTCCTGGAAGAGGCGCTTGTAGTCTGCGGAAGCGCCATAGTGCTCAAGGCTGATGGAACGGCCGGCGTCACCGACGAATTCCTTCCAGCCGAGGGCAAGTCCTGCTTCGACCGATACGCGGGCCTTGACGGCGGCGGGCAACACGGATTCGCGGTAGGCGGCGTCCTGCTTGTTGAACCATTCAACGCAGGGCATGGAGACAACGCGGGCGGCGATGCCTTCGGCCTGCAGGGCCTCGCGGGCCTGCACGGCCAGCTGGACCTCGGATCCGGTGCCGATGAGGATTACGTCCGCCGGGACGGTGGCGCCGTCCTTGGACGCTTCGGCAAGGACGTAGCCGCCCTTGGCGACGCCGGCAACGGAACCGAAGGTGTCGCCGTCGGCCTCGCCGTCGCCGCGCTCCCATGTGGGGATGTTCTGGCGGGTCAGCACAATGCCGGCGGGGTTGCTGTGGTTCTCCAGCATGGTCTTCCAGGCGACAGCTACCTCATTGGCGTCACCGGGGCGGACAACGTCCAGGCCCACGATGGCGCGCAGGGATGCGAGCTGTTCCACCGGCTGGTGGGTGGGGCCGTCTTCGCCGAGGCCAATGGAGTCGTGCGTCCAGACGTACAGCGACGGAACACCCATCAGGGCGCCGAGGCGGATGGCGGGGCGCTGGTAGTCGCTGAAGATCAGGAACGTGCCGGAGAACGCGCGGGTGCGACCGTGCAGGCTGATGCCGTTCACGATCGACGCCGCGGCGTGCTCGCGGATGCCGAAGTGCAGCACGCGGCCGTACGGGTTGCCGGACCAGGCGTCGGTCTGCTTGGAGGCAGGAACGAACGACGGCGAGCCTTCGATGGTGGTGTTGTTGGACTCCGCGAGGTCCGCCGAGCCGCCCCAGAGTTCGGGGAGGACCGGGCCCAGGGCGTTCAGGACCTTGCCGGAGGCTGCGCGGGTGGAGACGTCCTTGCCGGCCGGGAAGACCGGAAGGGCTGCGTCGAGGCCCTCGGGCAGTTCCTTGGCCTCGATGCGCTGCAGCAGCTCTGCTCCAGCGGGGTTGGCGGCCTGCCAGGCGTTGAAGGATTCCTCCCACTCCTTGCGGGCGGCAGCACCGCGGTCCACCACGGCACGGGCGTGCGCCAGGACGTCCTGGTCAACATCGAAGGACTTCGCGGGGTCGAAGCCCAGGACTTCCTTCAGCGCCGCTACTTCCTCGGCACCCAGGGCTGAACCGTGAATCTTGCCGGTATTCTGCTTCTTGGGCGCCGGGTAGCCGATGATGGTGCGCAGCGAAACGATGGAGGGCTTGGACGTCTCGGCCTTGGCAGCGAGGAGCGCCGAGTAAAGCTCCTGGACGTCCTCCTTGTATTCGCCGGTCTTGGTCCAGTCAACGCGCTGGACGTGCCAGCCGTAGGCCTCGTAGCGCTTCAGGACATCCTCGGTGAACGCGATGTCGGTGTCGTCCTCGATGGAGATGTGGTTCTCGTCGTAGACCACCACGAGGTTGCCGAGTTCCTGGTGGCCGGCCAGTGAGGAAGCCTCGGCCGTGACACCTTCCTGGAGGTCGCCGTCGGACGCGATGACCCAGATGGTGTGGTCGAAGGGGCTTTCGCCGGCGGGAGCATCGGCGTCGAACAGGCCGCGCATCCGCCGCTGCGAGTAAGCGAACCCAACGGACGACGCCAAGCCCTGGCCCAGCGGGCCCGTGGTGATCTCGACGCCGGCGGTGTGCTTGTACTCGGGGTGGCCGGGGGTCAGCGATCCCCAGGTGCGCAGGGCCTCGAGGTCCTTCAGTTCCAGGCCGTAGCCGGAAAGGAACAGCTGGATGTACAGCGTGAGGGAGGTATGGCCCGGGGACAGGACGAACCGGTCACGGCCCAGCCAGTCCGGATTGCGGGGGTCGTGGCGCATCAGCTTCTGGAAAAGAAGGTACGCGGCCGGCGCCAGGCTCATGGCCGTTCCGGGGTGGCCGTTTCCAACCTTCTCCACCGCGTCCGCGGCCAGCACGCGGACAGTGTCCACCGCACGCTGGTCCAGGCTGGTCCAGGACAGTTCTTGCTCTTCCAAATGTGGCACGAAAACCGGGCCCCTCTCTGTGCTGATGGCAGGTGGCACACCGGGTCCGCATGAAGGCACGCTGTGTGGCGCCCGCTGCGGTGTGTACCAGCCGTTCACCATCGAAACGTTGATCTTTCACTCAGCCACTGGCAGCTGGGAATGCGTTTTCCACCGCTTCCTTGCTGCGTGCTGATCTGGTGACAGCTTAGCTCTATTCCATTCTGCGGGCGGCCCAAATCTCACGTTTTGGACGCAATTTCCGCTTATGTGAATGCGTCTGAAGTGAGGTTGAGTTAATCTGCTCGAATTGGCGCGCGAGCGATCATCAGCACCAACAGAACACTTGCCGGGCGCCGCCGGGCGCCGTCGGTGGACCGGCCGTGGCGGGGAAGCCGGCGCGGTATGATATTCGGAGGCCAGCGCCGGGCTGGGGGACACGTGCCAGCCGCCCGGACTCCCGCTGTTGCGTGGATCACTGCTCCGCGGGCGCCCGGTTCAGGGCGGGGCCGGATGACATAGCTGGACAGCCAGACAGAACTGCCAACAGAACGGGTGACTGCCACCGTGAGCACAACAGGTACGACGCTGAACGCATCACGGGCTTCCCGGCCCGGGATCGCCCGTAAGGCAAAGGCGTATCTCGCCCTCACCAAGCCCCGGGTCATCGAATTGCTCCTGGTCAGCACGCTGCCCACAATGATTTACGCAGAGCGCGGGTTTCCGTCCATCGGGCTCATCCTTGCCACCCTGGTTGGCGGCGCCTTCGCCGCAGGCAGCGCCGGGGCCTTCAACTGCTACATCGACCGGGACATCGACAAGCTGATGCACCGTACCGAGAACCGCCCGCTGGTTACCGGTGAAGTCACGCCGCGTGAAGCACTGATCTTCTCCTGGCTCCTGGGTGCTGCCGCCATTGCGATCCTCTGGTTCGGGGCCAACCCCCTGTCCGCCTGGCTCGGTTTGGGTGCAATCTTCTTCTATGTGGTGATCTACACGATCATCCTCAAGCGCCGGACTGCCCAGAACATCGTGTGGGGCGGTGCCGCCGGGTGCTTCCCGGTGCTGATTGCCTGGGCTGCGGTCACCAACTCTGTGGAATGGCCGGCCGTCATTCTCTTCATGGTCATTTTCCTGTGGACGCCCCCGCACTACTGGCCGCTCTCCATGCGCTACGGCGAGGACTACCGCAACGCCAAGGTCCCCATGCTCGGCGCCATCGCCGGCGCCAAGGTGGTCTCGGTGCAGGTGGTCCTCTACGCCTGGGCCATGGTGGCCTGCTCCCTGCTGATGGTTCCGGCCGGCGGAGCGGGTTGGGTCTACACCGTCACCGCAGTCCTCGCCGGTGCCTGGTTCCTCTACGAATCACACGCGCTCTACAACAGGGCACAGCGTGAGGACATCTCGGACAAGCGGGCCATGAAGGTCTTCCACGGTTCCATCAGCTACCTCACCCTCCTGTTTATCGCCCTGGCCGTCGACCCGTTCATCGGGCCCGCCGTCATGGCGGGCTGACGGCCACACCATCGAATTCCTAGACCTCCCCTGGCCGCGGCCGGGGGAGGTTTTTTATTGAGCACTGCGTAAGGGAACGCCACGGCAAGCATTCATGAAAAGGACCGTGACAAATCTGTCATGTGGGTCACTTTAACCTGTCATGACACGTGATGCTGTGGTTACGGTGGGTCTGAACCTGCTCCCGATCAGAGGAATGTCAATGCCGCAGCCGCCCCACGCACCCATCCATACGGTCCCGAGCCACAGCCCGCCCAGGGCGGGCGGCAACAATAGGTCCGGGTTCCGCCGGCCGGGCTTCCTGTCGCATCTCGGGGCCGACGTCCCTGCCTCACTGGTGGTGTTCCTCGTTGCCCTGCCCCTGTCCCTGGGCATCGCCGCAGCATCCGGGGCCCCCGTCATGGCCGGTCTCATCGCTGCGGCGGTTGGCGGCATCGTGGCGGGAAGCCTGGGCGGATCACCCCTGCAGGTGAGCGGACCGGCGGCCGGGCTGACCGTCGTCGTCGCCGGCATTGTCCAGGAGTTCGGTTGGCAGGTGACCTGCGCGATCACCGCGGCTGCCGGTCTGGTCCAGCTCCTGCTGGGCATCAGCCGCGTGGGACGCGCCGCCCTTGCCGTCTCGCCTGTGGTGGTCAAGGCCATGCTGGCCGGCATCGGCGTCACCATCATCCTTCAGCAGCTCCACGTCCTGCTCGGATCGCAGGCAGCCGGCCCGGCCCTCGAGAACCTTGAAGCCCTGCCGGCAGCCATCACGGGAGTCGAACTGCACGCCGCGCTGCTGGGCCTTACCGTCGTCGTCATCCTCCTCGGCTGGAAGTACCTGCCCGCCGCGGTGCGCCGTGTGCCGGGACCGCTGGCCGCCGTCGCTGCCGGAACGGCACTCTCGGCGGCGTTCGCCCCCAACGTTGAACGCATCTCCTTCACCGGCTCGATACTCGATGCCGTCACCCTGCCGCAGCTGCCTGAGGGCAGCTGGCGGGCAGCAGCATTTGCCGTGCTGACGATGGCTCTGATCGCCAGCATTGAATCCCTCTTGTCCGCCGTGGCCGTGGACAAGATGCAGAACGGGCCGCGAACCAACCTGAACCGTGAACTCGTGGGGCAGGGTGCTGCAAACATCGTTTCCGGGTCGCTGGGCGGGCTGCCCGTCACCGGAGTGATTGTGCGCAGTGCCACCAATGTGGAGGCCGGGGCTGTGTCCCGGGCCTCCGCCGTGCTGCACGGTATTTGGGTTGTGGCCTTCTCCGCCCTTTTCGCAGGGCTGATCCAGCTGATTCCCCTGTCCGTCCTTGCCGGACTCCTGGTGGTCATTGGCGCACGCCTGATCAAGGTGGCAGATATCCGGACCAGCCTCCGGACCGGTGAGCTGCCGATCTACGCAGTAACCCTGCTCTGTGTGGTCTTCCTGAACCTACTCGAGGGCGTCATGATCGGCCTTGCCTTCGCAGCGGCCAGCGTACTGTGGCGTGTCCTGCGGGCAACAGTCCACGCCCAGGCACCCGTGCTGCCGTCCGGATCCTGGCGGGTCGGCATTGAAGGGTCGTGCAGCTTCTTCGCCCTGCCGCGGCTTAACCGAGTGCTGCACTCGGTACCGGCCGGCAAGCACGTGCTTGTGGAGCTCAACGCGGACTACGTGGACCATGCATTCCGGGAGGCGCTGCTCGCCTGGCAGCGGCAGTACCAGGCCGCCGGCGGTACGGTGGTCCTTGAACATCACGGGAACACGCTGTTCCGGGACGCGGCGGACCAGGCGCCAAAACGGCAGGAATCGCAGGAGCTTCCGCTGCCGCCGCGGACCTCGTGGCAGCCCGCCCAGGACGAACTGGCGGTGGGAATTGCAGGACAAAGCACGCGGCCGCCGTCGCCGGTTCTGCTGGGCATCAACAAGTACCACCGCCGCTTCGCGGACAAGGTCCGGCCCCTGGTCCAGGACCTGGCAGAGGGGCAGAACCCGGACACCCTGTTCGTGGCCTGCGTGGACTCGCGGGTGAACCCCAACCTGATTACCAGCAGTGGTCCAGGCGACCTGCTGACGTTGCGCAACATTGGCAACGTCGTCTGCCACGACGGCCAGGACGCCTCGATCGACTCTGCCCTCGCCTTTGCCCTGAAAGGCCTGGAGGTGGACTCCATCGTGATCTGCGGGCACTCCAACTGCGGGGCCATGAAGGCCCTGATGGAGGACGCGGAGGGCAAGGGGTCCGGCGCGCTGGGCGCCGGCTTCGACGCCTGGCTGGACCACGCCAGGCCAAGCTACGACAGACTCCTGGGCCATCATCCCGTGGCGGCCGCCGCTGCTGCCGCCGGCTATTCCGCGGTGGACCAGTTGGGCATGGTGAACGTGGCCGTCCAGCTCGCCAAGCTGGAAAGCCATCCGCTGGCAGGTCCCGCCCTCGCCTACGGACGGGTCCAGGCAACAGGCCTCTTCTATGACATCGCCACGGCCCGGGTGGTGCTTGTCCGTCAGGAGGGTATCGAGTTCCTGGACCCGGAACAGGCTGCGGACATGTCCAGGGCCCGGGCGCAGGCCGGCTAAGAACGGCATCGCAGGCAAGCAAAAGGCCGCCCCGGTTCAGGAACCGGGGCGGCCTCTTCGGTTGCAGGCAGATGTAGTTAGGCCACGGGGCTTGACCTGGCGATGTCCCACGCGTTTGTTGCAGCGCCCATAAGCATTGCGGCGCCGAGCATGTGGGCTGCCACCAGCAGCGCCGGGATGCCGTTGTAGTACTGGGTGAAACCGATGACGGCCTGCAGCACAGTCACGCCGAGGAGGCCCAGGACAGCTGTCAGGATGGGGCCCGTGATCCGCCGCAGCAGCACCAGCGCCAGCGCAACCAGGGTTCCGGCGGTCACCAGGTAGGCCGGGACGGCGTGGATGTGCGAGAACAGGTCCCAGTCCAGCCCGTTGCGCGGTGCATCGGCGTCGCCTGCGTGCGGACCGGCTCCGGTGACCACCACACCCAGCATGACGGCGACGGCGGAAAAAAGCGCGACGGCGGCCGTCACCGGACGCATGACCCCCGGCAGGGCGGCCAGGGCTGCCGTGCGGAACCGGCCGGTCCGGCCGAAGGCCCGGTTGACCAGCAGCGTGGCCAGCACCACCAGTGCCATGGAGACCAGGAAGTGGAGGCCTACCACCCAGGGGTTGAGGTTGGTGAGGACCGTGATGCCGCCGATCACGGCCTGCGCGGGAATGCTGGCCAGCAGGCCCAGTGCCAGCAGGAAAAGGTCGCGCCGCTCCTTGCGGAGGTTCCACAGGTAGACCAGCATCAGTGCGGCGACGGCGGCCAGCGCGAAGGTGAGGAGGCGGTTGCCGAACTCGATGAACCCGTGGATGCCCATCTCGGGCGTGTTCACCAGGGACGTGTCCGTGCAGCGGGGCCAGGTGGGGCAGCCTAGGCCGGAGGAGGTCAGCCGGACCGCTCCGCCGGTGAGCACCAGCAGGGTCTGCCCGATCAGGGATGCCACGGCCAGACGGCGGACGCTCTTGTCCACGGTGCGGGGCAGCCGTGACGCCAGGCGGCCGGCGAACTGGGGAAGGCGGAAGGCGGTGCTCACGAGTATCTCAATTCCACTTGAACCAACGGATTGCTGCGGCCCCGGCAGTAACTGTCCAGAGCACCAGTATGAGGGAGGCTGCGCCGTTCAGCGCACCGTGCAGGAAGGCGTCCCGGAGGGCTTCGCCGAGCGCGCCCGAGGGGAGGAGTCCCACGATCTGCTGGGCGGCGGCGGGCAGCCGTTCGGCAGGAATAACGATTCCGCCGAGGGCTCCGAGGAGGATCCAGAGCAGGTTGGTGATGGCGAGCGTGGCTTCGGGGCGGACCGTCCCCGCTACCAGCAGCCCCAGGGCGGTGAACGCCGCCGCGCCCAGCGCGAGGAGGAGCAGCCCGGGAACCCACCCCGCCGCCGTCGGCTGCCATCCGAGGGCAAACCCGACCGCTGCCACCACGGCAACCTGCAGGCACAGCACTGCCAGGACGGAGAGCACCTTGCCGGCAATCAGCCCGCCCCGGCCCAAGGGGGTGGTGGACAGGAAGCGCAGCACACCGTACCGGCGGTCGAATCCCGTAGCGATGCCCTGCCCGGTAAACGCCGTGGACATGGCGCAGAGTGCAAGGATCCCCGGGACTGCCACATCAATGCGGCTCGGACCCAGGCCGTCCAGGAACGGCGTAACGGTCAGGCCAACGAGCGCAAGCAGCGGCAATACCACCGCGAGGATCAGCTGCTCGCCGTTGCGCAGCATGGCAAGTGCCTCGTATTTGCCCTGCAACAGGATGCGCCGGAGCAGGGGGGCCGGCCGCTGCAGGGCAGGTGCTCCCGCCCCGGTGGCGGGTGCGGTGCCCGCGGGGGTCGGGTTCATCGGATGTCCTTTCCCGAGATGTCCAGGAAGACGTCTTCAAGGCTACGCGCCTGCAGGGCCATGGCGGCGGGCATGACGTCGTGCAGTGCCCACCATTCGGCCAGTGCGGCAAGGTGCTTGGGAGTCAGGGCGCCGGTAGCGGTATAGCTTCCCGCCCGTTCCTCCAGGACCACGACGTCGGCCGGCAGCACGCCGGACAGGTCCAGCCCCGGCGCCGCGTCGAAGGAGAGGGTGCGCACATGGTCTGCGCCGGCGTCCACGGCGGGTCCGCGCTGCAGCAGCTCCTGGACTGTTCCCTCCGCGACGTTCCGGCCGCCGTCAATGATGTACACGTAGTCCGCCAGCCGCTGGGCGTCGTCCATCAGGTGAGTGGTGAGGATGATTCCCATCCCCGCATCGCGCAGTTCCCCAATCAGCTCGAACACCAGCTGGCGGGACTGCGGATCCAGGCCGGCGCTCGGCTCGTCAAGGAACAGAACCTCCGGCCTCCCCACCAGAGCGGCGGCGAGGGCCAGGCGCTGCTTTTGTCCGCCCGAAAGCCGCCGCACGGTGGTCCGGCTGAAGGTGTCGATGCCGAGCCTTTGGACAAGGTCGTCCACGGGCCAGGGGTGTGCATAAAGGCCGGCAATGTGCCGCAGCAGGGGGAGGGGACGGGCCGACGGCGGGAGGCCGCCGTCCTGAAGCATCACACCGACGCGGGAGCGCAGGTCCGCGCCTGCGGTTGCGGGGTCCTCGCCGAGCAGGGAGATGGTACCGCCGCTGCGCCTCTGCAGGCCCTGGGCACATTCCAGGGTGGTTGTCTTTCCGGCACCGTTGGCACCCAGCAGCGCTGTGACCTGCCCGCGCCCCGCTGTCAGTGAGACGCCGCTCACCACGCGGAGCATTTTTCCGTCCATGCTGGAGAGCGGGCCTACATCTTTAACAAGCCCGTTGATGGACAGGACGGGGGACAGGGGCAATCGCACCCCAGTATTCTACGGGAAGTAGTATTAGCGGCAGTCCGCTGCGTCCCGTCAACGGGAGTTTTTGTCCAGATATGCAGGGTTCCGGGCCGGCAATGTCAAGTGGTGGGAGCAACGCGGGGTGGTTAGGCCGCTTGCAGCAGCTGGTTTAGCCGGTTGGCTGGGGTATCGAGGTTGAGGGTCGGTCGGGGGCGGCGGTTGAGCTTTGCCGCGATGCGGTTGAGGTCCTCAGGGGTATGGGCCGAGAGGTCGGAGCCTTTTTCGAACCAGAACCGCAGGAGCCGGTTGGTGTTTTCATTGGTGCCGCGCTGCCAGGGCGAGTGCGGGTCGCAGAAATAGAGCGTGGTTTCCAGCGCGGTCTGGATCTTCGCGTAGCCGGCGAGTTCTGTGCCGCGGTCCCAGGTGATCGAGCGGCGCAGGTGCTCCGGGAGGTTCGCCATTTCCCGGATCATCGCGGCGGCGACGGTTTCGGCGGTATGGTCCCCGGGCAGGTGCAGCAGGATCGTGAACCGGGTTGAGCGCTCCACGAGAGTGCCGATCGCGGTCCCGTCAGAACCGATGATCAAGTCACCTTCCCAGTGCCCGGGGACCGCCCGGTCCTGGACCTCGGCGGGGCGTTCGCTGATCTTGAACGCCTCCTTGTAGGGGCTGCTCTTGAGCCGGTCGGCGGTGTGGGGGATGCGTTGTTTACGTTTCAGGCTGAGGTTTTCGGCCAGGTCTTTCCGCAGGCTTCCGCGGGTTTGGACATACAGGGCCTGGTAGATCGTCTCGTGGCTCACCTGCATAGTCTGGTCACCGGCAAAGTAAAACGCCAGCATCGACGAGATCAGCTTCGGACTCCACCCATCGTCCATCCACACCGCGATCAGCCGGCACAAATCCTCGTCCTCGATGAGCTTGAAGGGCTTGGGCCGGCGGCGTGCCTGATGGGCTCTGGTGTGCGCGGCTTTAGCGTTGTACCTGCCCTCGGCGTCACAGTTGCGGTTGACCTCCCGCCAGATGACGGACTTGTCCCGTCCGATGGCCGCACCGATCTTCGCGTAGCTCATCCCGGCTTGCCGGCCCATCTGGATCATCCCCCTCTCGGCTTCGCTTAGTGCCCGCCCGCAGGAGACCTCCACGGACGGGGCAGGATCTGCCAGGCCGCCATGGGCCGAGATGCTCAGCGTCATCTGACCAGACTCGGCCCACCACTTCTTCCCGGTCCCGCGCGAGGCTCCGACACGCCGTGCAGCCTCACTGACGGACGCGCCGGAGCACACCAAATCAAGAAAATCATCACGAACATGGACAGGAAACAACTTCGGCATCAAACGCTCCATCAATCAGAACGTTGCAACCACCATATGAATCTGCCGCCGGTGAGGTCTGCATATCTGGACAAAAACTAGAAGGTGGGGGCGGGAGGTCAGGTCAGCCTCGCCTTACTGGAATGCGGGACTAAATTACGACACTATTGTGTTGTGTATTCCATGACCAACGCTACTGCTGTGCCTGTTGCCCGGCACGGGGCCTCCGCTGTTACAGCGGAACGCGGCGCCATGCCCGCGGGCCCGGTGGCCGACGCCGATGAGCGCACCCGCGACCGCGTCCTTGCGGCCGTGCTGGAACATGGACCCGTCAGCGCCGCCGAACTCGGGGACCTCCTCGGATTCACACCGGCCGCCGTCCGCAGGCACCTGGACCACCTCTCCCGTGCCGGCGTCATTGAAGTCAAGCGGGTTGCCAAATCCGGCAGCGGCGCAGGCCGTCCGGCACGCCGCTACGTCCTCAGCTCCCAGGGCCAGTCGAGCCTCGGCAACGACTACCTGGACATCGCCGCCCTCGCCCTCCAGCAGCTCCAGGAGATTGCCGGGCCGGACGCAGTGCGGGCCTTCGCCGTCGAGCGTTTCGCCGACATGGAACGCAGGTATGCGCCGGAAATCGAAAAAGCCGGCCCCGACATCACCGACCGCGCCAAAGCGCTGGCAGAGGCCCTGAGTCGCGATAACTTCGTGGCCTCGGCAGCCTCCATCGAGGCCAAAGCTCCACTGCCGGCCGCCCTTTCCAGCGTCCAGCTTTGCCAGGGCCATTGCCCCATCCAGCAGCTCGCTGCCCGCTTCCCCGTGTTCTGCGACGTGGAAACCGACGTGTTCTCCAGGCTGGTGGGCGTTGACGTACGCCGGCTTTCCACCCTGGCCCGCGGCGGCCACGTGTGCACCACCCACATACCCACAGGCAGGCTGTCTTCAGGAGGGCCCACAAGCCCCCCGGAAGCCCCCGCCAGCCTGAATGAAGTAACCAACCATCAGCAAGAAAGGCCGTGATGACGGACCAACTATCAGAGAAAGCAGTAGCCGAAAACACTGTGATCTCGGAGATTCTCGAGAAGAATCCCGAGCTTCACGGCATCGGCAACTACGAGTACGGCTGGGCCGACAAGAACGATGCCGGCGCCAACGCACGCCGTGGGCTCAACGAAGAAGTGGTCCGGGACATTTCGGCCAAGAAGAGCGAGCCGGAGTGGATGCTCGATCTCCGCCTCAAAGGCCTGAAGTACTTCGACCGCAAGCCCATGCCCACCTGGGGCGCGGACCTTTCGGGCATCGACTTCGACAACATCAAGTACTTCGTCCGCTCCACCGAGAAGCAGGCTGCCACCTGGGAGGACCTGCCCGAGGACATCAAGAACACGTACGACAAGCTGGGCATCCCGGAGGCCGAGAAGCAGCGCCTGGTTTCCGGCGTCGCCGCCCAGTACGAGTCCGAGGTTGTCTACCACCAGCTTCGTGAGGACCTTGAGCGCCAGGGTGTCATCTTCCTGGACACCGACACCGCACTCAAGGAACACCCGGAAATCTTCCAGGAGTACTTCGGTACGGTCATTCCGGTGGGCGACAACAAGTTCGCGTCGCTGAACACCTCAGTCTGGTCCGGCGGCTCCTTTGTCTACGTCCCCAAGGGCGTCCACGTTGACATCCCGCTGCAGGCATACTTCCGCATCAACACGGAAAACATGGGCCAGTTCGAGCGGACCCTGATCATTGCGGATGAGGACTCCTACGTCCACTACATCGAGGGTTGCACCGCGCCGATCTACACCTCGGACTCGCTGCACTCCGCCGTTGTGGAGATCATCGTGAAGAAGGGCGCCCGCGTCCGCTACACCACCATCCAGAACTGGTCCAACAACGTGTACAACCTGGTGACCAAGCGCGCCATCTGCGAAGAGGGCGCCACCATGGAATGGGTCGATGGCAACATCGGCTCCAAGGTCACCATGAAGTACCCGGCCGTCTACCTCGTGGGCGAGCACGCCAAGGGCGAAACACTGTCCATCGCGTTCGCAGGCGAAGGCCAGCACCAGGACACCGGCTCGAAGATGGTGCACATTGCGCCGAACACCAAGAGCTCCATCATCTCCAAGTCCGTGGCCCGCGGCGGCGGACGCGCGGCCTACCGCGGCCTGGTCCAGGTCCGCGAAGGTGCCAAGCACTCTGCCAACACCGTCCGTTGCGACGCGCTGCTCGTTGACACGATCAGCCGCTCGGACACCTACCCGTACATCGACATCCGCGAGGACGACGTTGTCATGGGACACGAGGCAACTGTTTCCCGGGTCAGCGAAGAGCAGCTCTTCTACCTGATGTCCCGCGGCATGCGCGAAGACGAGGCCATGGCGATGATCGTCCGCGGCTTCATTGAGCCGATTGCCCGCGAGCTCCCCATGGAGTATGCACTTGAGCTGAACCGCCTGATTGAACTGCAGATGGAAGGGTCCGTCGGATAACGATGACTGAAATCACTACTGAAAAGGCACGCATCGGCGCGCCTTCAGCCCAGCCGTTCATCGACGGCTTCACCGAAGAAGGCGAGAGCCTCTCGCCGATTAACGCCGCAGCCTCCAAGGCCCCGCTGGCCGGCGAAGCGGTCAAGAGCCACTCCCACGGTGGCGGCGTTGGCATCCCGGACAGCTCGCGTGCCGGCCGCCTCACGTCCTACAAGCTTGCCGACTTCAAGCCGCTCACCGGCATGGAGGAAGACTGGCGCTTCACCCCGCTCAAGCGGCTCCGCGGGCTGCACTCGGAGGTCCTGTCCGGCGCGGCACCCACCGTCGTCGTCACCGGCCCGGAGGAAGTCACCGTGGAGAGCGTCGGCCGCGACGACCGCCGCATCGGCACCGCCGGTATTCCCGAGGACCGCGTCTCCGCCAACGCCTGGGAGAACTTCGCCGGCGCCACCGTGGTGACCATCCCTTCGGAGTTCGAAGCACTGACCGAAGTCAGCGTCGACATTGAAGGCACCTCGCTGGACCCGGCTGCCCAGCACCTGGTGATTGTTGCGGAGAAGTTCTCCAAGGCAGTTGTTGTCCTGAACCACCATGGATCCGCCATCGTGTCCGAGAACGTGGAGATCATCGTGGAAGACGGCGCCAGCCTGACCGTCATCACGCTCCAGGAATGGAACGACGACGCCGTCCACGCCTCGTCCCAGCAGGCGAAGATCGGCCGCGACGCCAAGCTCAAGCACGTCATGGTGAGCCTCGGCGGCGACCTGGTCCGCGTTACGCCGTCGGCCCGTTTCACCGCCACCGGCGGTGAGGCTGAAATGTTCGGCCTGTACTTCGCCGACGCCGGACAGCACCTTGAGCAGCGCCTGTTTGTTGACCACGCCGTGGCCAACTGCAAGTCCAACGTGCTTTACAAGGGCGCACTGCAGGGCCGCAACGCCCACGCGGTGTGGGTTGGCGACGTCCTGATCCGCAAGGAAGCCGAAGGCACCGACACCTACGAGGCCAACCGCAACCTGCTGCTGACGGACGGCGCGCGCGCCGACTCCGTGCCCAACCTCGAAATCGAGACCGGGCTGATCGAGGGTGCAGGCCACGCCAGCGCCACCGGCCGGATGGATGACGAGCACCTGTTCTACCTCATGGCACGCGGCATTCCCGAGGATGTTGCCCGCCGCCTGGTGGTCCGCGGCTTCCTGAACGAGATCATCCAGCAGATCAAGGTCCCCTCCATCGAGGAGCGGCTGACCGAGGCTGTTGAGCACGAACTCGCTCTGACGGACAACTAGAAAGCACGGAGCACGGTTACAGATGACTGACCAGCCAAAGGGCGAGCTTGTCTGCAAGGTGGATGAAATCCAGCTGAAGCAGGCGCTGCGGATCCTGATTGATGACTACCCGGTGGCGATCGTCAAGGACTCCATGGGGGAGATCCACGCGATCGGCGACACCTGCTCGCACGCGGACATTTCGTTGTCCGAGGGCGAGGTGGAGGGCTGCGCCATCGAGTGCTGGGGCCACGGCTCACAGTTCGACCTGCGCAGCGGCGAACCGCTGCAGCTGCCCGCCTACGATCCCGTTCCGGTGTTCGCCGTCGAGATCGTCGGGGACGAGGTCTATGTGGACGTCACCAATGTCCTCAACGGCGCCGAGGCTCCCAACTTCAGCTAGCACCACAGAATTACGAACCACCTTCCAGACAGAGACCGCACCGCCGCCGCCCAGGCCCGGTGCAGAGGAGAACAAGACACATGTCTACTCTTGAGATCAAGGACCTGCACGTCAGCATTGAGACGGAGCAGGGCACCAAGGAAATCCTGAAGGGCGTCAGCCTGACCATCCGGACGGGCGAAACCCACGCCATCATGGGCCCCAACGGCTCCGGCAAGTCCACGCTGGCTTCCACCATCGCAGGCCACCCGCGCTACAACGTCACCAGCGGCACCATCACCTTGGACGGCGAAGACGTCCTGGAGATGAGCGTTGACGAGCGTGCCCGCGCCGGCGTGTTCCTGGCCATGCAGTACCCGGTGGAGGTCCCCGGCGTGAGCATGACCAACTTCCTGCGCACCGCCAAGACCGCCATCGACGGCGAAGCACCCAAGCTCCGCACCTGGACCAAGGACGTCAAGGCTGCCATGGAGCAGCTGCGCATCGACGCCGACTTCGCCCAGCGCAACGTGAACGAGGGCTTCTCCGGCGGTGAGAAGAAGCGGGTGGAAATCCTCCAGCTGGAACTCTTCAAGCCCAAGTTCGCCATCCTGGACGAGACCGACTCCGGCCTGGACGTTGACGCGCTCAAGGTGGTTTCCGAGGGCGTCAACCGTGCGCACGCCGAAGGCAAGATGGGCACGCTGCTCATCACCCACTACACCCGGATCCTGCGCTACATCAAGCCTGATTTCGTACACGTGTTCGTGGACGGCCAGGTTGTTGAGGAAGGCGGCCCGGAGCTTGCCGACCGCCTTGAAGAAGAAGGCTACGACCGCTACGCCAAGGGTGCCGGCGCTGCCGCTGCACCCGCCGTGGCGCAGGCCTAGTAAGGACGCCCGCCATGACCGAAATCAACGCGGCACGCACCAGCCTCGAGGACGTCGAGGAGGCGCTGAAGGATGTCATCGACCCTGAACTCGGCGTCAACATCGTTGACCTTGGCCTGCTGTACGGCCTGAAGTACTCGGACGACGACGGCGCGCTGCTGATCGACATGACCCTGACCACCGCGGCCTGCCCGCTCACCGACGTGCTCGAGGAGCAGGTGGGAAAGGCCCTGGACGGCGTTGTTGACGACTGGCGCCTGAACTGGGTCTGGATGCCGCCGTGGGGTCCGGAACGGATCACCGACGACGGCAAGGACCAGATGCGGGCCCTCGGCTTCAACATCTAATTTAAGTACGACGACGGCCGGTTACCTTCATCGCGAAGGTGACCGGCCGTCGTCGTTGGGGCTAGTAGGCGGGGAGACCTCGACGGGTTACAACGTCGGTGCCGAGAACGTGTCGCACTGGTTGATGTCGCCGGTTTCGTAGCCCGTGTAGAACCAGCGCTGGCGCTGCTCGCTGGAGCCGTGGGTCCAGGCCTCGGGGGAGACCCGTCCGGTGGCCGCCTCCTGGATCCGGTCGTCACCAACAGCGGAGGCAGCGGACAGGGCGTCGTTCAGGTCCTGCTGGGTGAGGGGCTCCAGGAACGGTTGGCCGTCGGGTCCGGGCTGGGTTGATGCATGCTTGGCCCAGAGCCCGGCGTAGCAGTCGGCCTGGAGCTCAACGCGCACGGCCCCGGATTCAGGTCCCTGCGGATCCTGCTGGGCCTGGTCCAGGGTGCCCAGCACGTTCTGGATGTGGTGCCCGAACTCGTGTGCCACCACATACTCCTGGGCCAGGGGTCCGCCCGAGGAGCCGAACCTGTCCACCAGCTCCTGGAAGAACCCGGGATCGAAGTAGGCAGTGGTGTCGGCGGGGCAGTAGAAGGGTCCTACGGCGCTGGACGCCGTGCCGCAGCCTGTGCTGACGCCCTGCTCGAAGATCACCGTCTCCGGCTGCGGGTACTGCACGTTGTACTGCTGCAGGTAGGCAGGCCAGAAGGCGTTCAGGCTGTTCACGGTGCCGGTGATGCGGCAGTCCACCCGGGCGTCCGCGTCCGCTCCTGTCTGGCAGGCCGGCGCGGTGCCCTGGCTCTGCGGCTCCTGGCCCGCTCCTGCCAGGCCTTCCAGCAACTGTGGATTGACACCCAGGAGTGTCGCGATGAGCAGGATGAGCCCACCGCCGATGCCGCCGCCCACTTTTACTCCGCGGCCCATGCCGCGCCGGTCCTGGACCTGGGAGGGGTCCAGCTGCACGTTGTCGTTGAAACTCATAAAGTCACATTACCCGCGGACCCGGAGATCAACCGGTGCCGGCCGGTAAAGTTGATCCGATGCCTTTCCTGAACAGAATCCAGCGCTGGGCCGGGGAACGGCCCCACGACACCGCCGTCGTGATTGCCGGACGCCGCCTCTCCTGGGCGGAGCTCCGGGATTCCGCTGCGGCGCTGGTGCCCCACACCAAGTCCGTGACCTCCCTGTGCGAAGCCAACTCGGTCCACTTTGCGGCAAAATTTGCGGCGGCACTGGCCAGAGGACGGCAATGCGCCGTCCTGGACCCCTCGTGGCCGGGCCCGCTGCAGGAGGACATGAAGCGGCGCGTGGAGGCGTGCGCGCAGCCAGCAGCGGTATCCCCGGATGATGAGCTCGCAGACGGCGATCCCGGGTCCACCTTCCTGATAGGCCTCACCTCCGGCACCACCTCCATCCCGAAAGCCTTCACGCGGTCCCGGCGGTCCTGGCAGGAATCCTTTGAGGCCTCCATCGAATTCTTCGGGCTCCGCGCGGACGATGTGACCCTGGCCCCGGGCCCCCTCGCCGCCAGCCTCAACCTGTACGCCCTGGCCGAATGCCTCTACGCCGGTTCGGAGTTCCAGACCCTCGAAAGCTTTGATGTGGGCGACGTCCATGCCGCCATCACCCACGACCGGGTCACCCGGCTGGTCCTGGTGCCCACCATGCTGCGGATGCTCAGCGAGCGCGGCCTGACCGGATGCGTCGACGCTTCCGGCGTGCGGACCATTATCTGTGCCGGCTCGAAGCTCGACGTGAGGACCCTTGAGGCAGCCCGCCGCTGGGCTCCGAACGCCACCATCTTCGAGTACTACGGTGCTTCCGAACTGAGTTTCGTCTCGGGGGCGGGGCTGGCCGCGAGCCAGCCGGCCGTGCTCGGCGAAACCGGGATCGGCCGGGCGTTCCCGGGTGTCGACGTGCGGATCCTCGATGACGAAGGGCTGCCGCTGCCAGACAGGGAACCCGGAAACATCTGCGTCCGCAGCGCCATGGTGAGCAACGGTTATCTCTGGGGTGACGACGGGGAGGCGCTGAAGTCCTATGGCGGCTGGTTCACTGTGGGGGACCAGGGGTACCTGGCCGGCGGGGAACTGCACATCCTGGGCCGCCGCGCGGACATGATCCTCACCTCAGGCAAGAACGTCTATCCGCATGAGGTGGAGCTGGCACTGTCAGCGGTACCCGGTGTGTCCGCCGCCGTCGCGGCCGGGATGCCCGACGACCTGCGCGGTGAACGGGTTGTGGCCGGCATTGTTGCATCCCATGGTGGAATAACTGCCACCCAGCTTCGTACCGGCCTTGAGGACATCCTTGCCCGGGACAAACGCCCCCTCCAGTATTACCTGCTGAGCGACCTGCCCACCACGGACCGGGGCAAAGTCAGCCGCAGCCTGCTGCTGGACTGGATCAGGTCCCGGGACCGCAGGGTACGCAGCCTTGACAGCTGAGATGCTCCCTCCGGACCGGCAGCCCGTCATCATTGCCGCCCTCCGGACCCCGGTGTGCCGCACCAACGGTGCGCTCCGGAGCCTGCGGGCCCACGAGCTGCTCGCGCCCGTGCTCCGTGGACTCCTGGCTGGAACGGGGGTGGAACCTGGCAGCGTGGCCGATGTCGTGATCGGCAATGCCGTGGGCGGCGGGGGAAACGTTGCCCGCCTGGCCCTGCTGGCGGCGGGACTGCCCGTCAACGTTCCGGGGATTACGGTGGACCGCCAATGCGGCTCCGGGCTCGACGCGGTGGTCCTGGCGTCGCGGCTGGTGGCAGCGGGCGGAAACCCGCTGTACCTCGCCGGAGGGGTGGAGAGCACCAGCACAGCGCCTTTGCGCGCGTACAGGAACGGCGACGGCGGCCCGGAGTTTTACGCCCGGGCACAGTTTGTGCCGGACAGCTTCGGCGATCCGGACATGGGAGTGGCCGCGGAAAACGTGGCGCGGGAGTTTGGCGTGGGCAGGGAACGGCAAGACGCATTCGCGCTGCGCAGCCACCGGCTGGCATTGGCGGCCAGGGACGCAGGAGTGTTCGACGGCGAACTGGTTCCGTTGGACACGGACGCCGGGACTGCCGGCGCGGACGATGGTCCCAGGCGGGGACTGACCGCCGCGGTCCTGGCGCGGTTCCCGGCGGCCTTTGTGGACGGGGGAACTGTCACCGCAGGGAACTCCTGCTTCGACGCCGACGCCGCATCCGCCGTCGTCGTCACGTCCCTGCAACGTGCGAGGCAATTAGGGGCGGGCGACGGGTTCCTGGTGCTGGGCAGCGGCACTGCGGGAGTGGCCCCGGAACTGCTGGGCGTCGGTGCGGCCGCCGCGGCGCGGGACGTGCTGTCAGCCGCGGGGGTCCCGGCGGACCAGGTGGACCTGGTGGAATTCAATGAGGCTTTCGCATCGCAGACGCTTGCCTGCCTTGACCAGGTGGGGATTGACGCTGAACGGGCCAATCTCGACGGCGGCGCGCTGGCCCTGGGCCATGCTTACGGCGCGTCCGGGGCAGTCTTGGTGACCCGGCTGCTGGCCCAGGCACGCCGGTCCGGAACCCCGGGCAGCCTTGCGCTGGCCATGATCAGCAGCGCCGGCGGCATGGGAACTGCGGCGCTGCTGGAATACCAGCGGCTTTGAACCCTTCCCGGGGCTCAGTCTTCCGCTTCGCCGAGGCCGCGGGCGGCGAGCGCCTCGCCCGTCTGGCGGGCGAATGCCACCGACGTGATGAAGACAGGCAGGATCAGGGCGCGCGGATTGCGTTCCAGGCCCCTTGCCCGGGCGGAGTCCCGGACGTCGGCGAAGGTGCCGGCGATGTAGGGGATGCTGCGCAGCATGATGGCGATGGTCAGGGCAAACCGCTCGGGGTCGGCGCCAAACCGTTTGAAGGGGCCGGCTGCGCTGACCACTCCGTCAAGGAGCCGCTGTACGGGGGTGGTGGCGGTGAGCAGGGAGGCTGCCACCACGCAGACCAGGATGTTCAGGACAATGCGCGCGGCCGTGGGTGCTCCCAGCATCCACCACTGGAACACGCCGATAACCAGCAGCACGGCGGCGAGCGGGCGGACGGCGGCCCAGAGCTTCTTCAATCCGGCGCCCGTCAGCAGGAACAGGCAGCAGAGCCCGCCCAACACGGCCAGCGACACCCGCCAGTCCACCACGATGAACGAGGCCAGGCCGCAGCCGAAGACCAGCAGGAACTTCAGCGCCAGCGGTGCCCGGTGGATGAGGGAGTGTCCCGGCACGTAGTTGGCCAGCAGGAAGCCGTGGCCCCTCACCGCGGTTCCCCAGCCGGGAGGCCGTCAGTGCAGAGTATCCGGTAGTGGTCGACGGCGGCTGCCGCGCCGCCGTCGAACACTACCTCTCCCTGTTCGATGACCAGCACCCTGTCCATCTCCAGTGCCAGCCCAAGGTCATGGGTGGACATGATGATCTGCTGGTCGAGTCCGGCCAGAGTCCTGCGGAGGAGTTCGCGGTTGCGGAGGTCCAAAAGGGTGGACGGCTCATCGAGGACCAGCACGGAGGGATTCACGGCGAGCACTGCGGCCAGGGCCATCAGCTGCCGTTCCCCGCCGGACAGTTCGTAGATGCTCTGGTCCGCCAGTTCCAGCAGGCCCAGCCGGTCCAGTGCCGCGTCGGCTGCCCTCCGCCGCTCCGTTCCGTTGCGGATGGAGCGGCGCAGGGACAGCTCCACATCCTCCCGGCCAGTGGGCATCACCAGCTGGGACAGGGGATCGGTGAAGACAAAACCCACGTTCCGGCGCACCGCCCGGACGTCGCGGACCGTGTCCTGGCCGTCCACCGTGACCTGGCCTGCCGTTGGCTGGACGAGCCCGTTGACCAGGCGGAGCAGGGTGGACTTGCCGGAGCCGTTGGCACCGATGACACCGATCCGCTGTTCGGTGAGCTGCAGGCTTATGGCGTCGAGCAGGACTTTGGGTTCCGGTTTGCTGTCCGTTTCCACGGCAACCGTTACGTGGTCAAAGGCTACGGCGGGCATGGCGGGTCCCTTAGGCCTTGGCGGGCTGGGCGGCACTGCGCCGGACACGGCGCACCAGGATGTCCGGGAAGGCGCGGTGGAGGGCCACGGCGATGACGGCTGCCAGGATGTTCTTCACCATGTCACCCGGGTAGAACACGAGGTCGCTCAGGAAAGCCTGCCCCAGGGTGGCCTTGGTGTTCAGCGCGATCCCCAGTATGCCGAGGGAGTGCACCACCACGGCACTGGTGACGGCGGCGGAGACGAAGAACCAGAGCGCCCTGGCCTTGGTGGTCTGCCGGATCACGATGGTGGCCAGCCAGCCGACAATGAAGGCAGCGATGGGGAACGCAATAATGTAGCCGGCTGAGGGGCCTGCAAGAATGCCCAGGCCACTGCGGCCCTGGCTGAAGATGGGCAGCCCGGCAAGTCCCAGGAGGGTGTAGAGCCCTACGGCTGCGAAGGCCCGTCCCGGGCCCAGCACCAGGCCGGTCAGCATCACGGCCAGGGTCTGGAAAGTGATGGGGACGCCGAATCCGTTCACGGCCAGGCCGGGGACAAGGGCGGCGCCGGCCACGAGGGCGGCGAAGACCGCGATCAGGCCAAGGTCGGTGGCGTTCCAGCGGCGGCGGCCGGCGCTGGGGGGATTCTTGACGGCGGTGTCGGTGTTGCTCATGGGAGTCCTGTCGGTGTTGTACAAGCGGAATCTAATGTACTGCCGACGTTACTGGGGTGGAACCGCGGGTATTTTGTAGGGGGTCTACTAAGCGGGTTGCCGGATGCTTCATGCAGGGCACAAAGCCGTGCGTTGTCGTGCCGGCGTGGGGTGGTGCAGTGGTGGAGCCGGCTATTCGATGACGAAGCGCTGCATCATGTCGTTGTCTTCGTGTTCCAGGATGTGGCAGTGCCAGACATATTCGCCCTTGAAGGATGAGCCGATGGCCAATGGTGCTCCACCTGCTGCGCCTGCCCCGAACGGGACACGGATCCGGGTCACTTCGCCGGGCATCGCCACCACGGTGTCCTTCCAGCCACGCTCGTTGGCGGGTGCCGCTGCAGGGCGGCCAATCAGGAACGGCGTGACGGGAACGGTGCCGCCCTGGCCAGGGGTCACCAGCCCGGTGGCAGGGTCGACGTATCCGGTGGCGGCAAGGTAGTCCCCAACGTCGAAGCGCTGGCGGTTGAGGGTTTGGAACTGGGTGAAATGAAGGTGGATCGGATGCGCGTCCACGGTTGTATTGATCAGCTCCCACTCCTCAAGCGTGTCGCCTTCCACCTCGGTGATGTCGGCGGTGTGGAACGGTCGGTTGTTCAGCAGCGCCATGATGGGAATGCCCGCCGTATTGAGAACCTCCACCATGGTCATCTGGCGGGTCGCCGCGGTGGACAGGCCCGCGAGCCTGGTCATGGGCTGCGCTCGCAACTGCGCCGGCAACGGCTTCGTGTAGCCCGCCTGGCTTTGCACCGTGAACTGCATGATGTCGCGGAGGGGGACCCCGCCCTGTTTCGCCGACACGGGACCGTCCGGATACGGGGTGGGGGCGTTGTTGCCCAAAACCACTTTGGAGCCGGCAGGCAGGGCGGCAAAGTCCACCACAAGGTCCGCCCGCTCGCCCGGGCCCAGGACCAGCTTGTTGAGTTTGGCCGGGGTGTCCAGGAGGCCCCCGTCCGTGCCGATCTGGGCGAACGGCAGCGCGTTTCCGTCCGCCAGGAACTTGAGGTTGTAGAACCTGGCGTTGGAGCCGTTGAAGACCCGGAACCGGTACTTTCCCCGGTCCACGTCCAGGTTGGGCCAGGATTTCCCGTTGACCGTCGCAACATCCCCGAAGAACTCCGGTGCCCAGGGCCGAGGGGTGCCGTCGCTGTCCGTCAGCTCCGGATTGGGCGGGTAGGCGAAGGATCCGCCGGGGTTGAACATCCGGTCCTGGATGACCAGCGGCACCTCGTAAGGGGGCGGGGGAAGGTGCGTTCCGTCTCCGGTGTCGATGCCGGTCCCGGACGGGCCCGGGGTGTCCCGGATGAGGTAGCCGCCGGCCAGCCCGGCGTAGACATTGAGACGGGTGATGCCCAGCGCATGGTCGTGGTACCAGAGTCCGGCGGCATCCTGGTTGTTGTCGTAGTGGTAGGTATAGGAGCTGCCGGGGGAAAAGACCTGTTCAGGGCCGCCGTCGGACCCTGCCCTGGTGTTGCCGCCATGCAGGTGGGTAGAGGTGCGCGGGGCTGTGGCGTCGTCGCTGCCGGGCGGCACCAGTTCACGGTCGACGGCGAAAGCCAGCGGGTGCGCTCCGAGCTGATTGTGCACGGTGAGGGCGAAAGGGGTGCCCCGTTGGGCGATGATGACGGGCCCCAGGTAGGTCTGCGATGCGCCCGCGGCCCGGTAGGTGAACGTATTCGTCGGGCCAAGCTGGCTGTGGAAGCTGTGCTCGGCGTTGCGCATCCACAGTTCGGTCGCGCCGCCGGCCCGCATATCGAGGACTCCCAAATCGGCCAGCGTGGCCAGTTGCTCGGAGAACATGGTCAGGGGACCGGCCTTGCGGGCAACTGTGCGGGTGGCCAGGGCGGCGTCCGGACGGACCAGGACGCCGGCGCCGGCTACAGCACCGGCCTGCAACAGCTGGCGTCGGGTTAGCTGCATCGCAGGCTCTTTTCGCTCGAAGGTGGGTCCCCTAATCGACCGTACGAGCCCGGCCGGATCTGGAACAGGGCCGTTGGGCCCGCCATCCCCGGCACCTCAAGATTCGCTGAAGAAACCGGAAGGATGGAAACGTTCCCTTCCTTCCGCCATCACTGCTTCCTATGGTGATCTAACAAGCTCGTCTGATCTAACAAGCTCGTCAGGGGGAATTCTGTGGTAGCCGCCGTTGCGCCTGGTGGGATCAGGAAATGTAACGCCATTCACCAGCAGTCAGGTCCCGCACCCGTTCTGTTTGGCCCTGGCCCGGGACCAAACGCGCCCTGCCTCGCTGAAGGCCGTGCGGACTTCGACGTCCACCGAGTGAGTGGGGCCCGCTGATGGGGAATTCCCTGCCCGCACTCCTGGCCGACGGTCCCGCCGGGAAGACACGCCGAATTGCCTGGATTGTCCTTGGCGTGATGGTGGCAGTCTCGCTGGTCGCCTTCGCGGTGTTTACCGCCACCAGGCCGGCGCCTGCGGCCCTTCAATCACCGGCGAAGAATGTCATTTACCTGCTGGGTGACGGCATGGGCCGCTCCCACGTCACGGCTGCCAGGGAGCGCTTTTTCGGTGCCGGGGGCAGGCTGGTGATGGAAACCCTCCCCTCCCACGGTTCTGTCAGTACCTATTCCGTGGAGAAGAACTCCGGCCAGCCTGGTGAGGCCGACTTCAAGCCTGAAATGGTCACCGCGTCTCCTGCCGCAGCCACGGCCTTCGCCACCGGCGTGAAGACATACAACAATGCCATCGGGGTGGATGCCAAGGGCACTGTGGTGCCCACCATCATGGAGCTGGCCAAACAGGCCGGCTACCGGACAGGCAACGTTTCCACTGCAGAAATTACGGACGCGACCCCTGCCGGGCAGATGAGCCACGTCCTTGCGCGAGGGTGCCAGGGACCTGACTATTCCGCCGACGCGTGCCAGGATACCGATGTCACCGGCGACAAGTTGTCCACCAGCGATGTCCGGGTAACCCCCATCGCTGACCAGATCGCCCGCAACGGCACTGCCGACATTATCTTCGGCGGGGGCATGGCCCGCTTCGACGCCGAGGATGAAACGGCGCTGAAGGAGCAGGGTTACTCGATCCTGGGCTCGGTCTCGAGCCAGATCGCCGCCACACGGGCAGACCTGAACGGGGCCTCCGGTGAAAAGGTCTTCGGCCTGTTCAATACAGGAAACCTCACCCTCGAAAAGTCCAAGAAGGACAACCCTGAAGCACCGGAGGCGGACGAGCCCTCCTTGCAGGAGATGACAAAGAAGGCCATCGAACTGCTAAACCAGGAGCAAGCAAACGGCAAAGGTTTCTACCTGCAGGTGGAAGGCGCCTTGATCGACAAGCGCTCCCACGACAACGACGCTGCCCAAACGCTGGATGAAGTCAAGGCCTTTGACGACGCCGTCGCCGCGGCCCTTGATTTCGCGAAAAAGGACGGCAATACCCTGGTAATTGCCACCGCAGACCACGAAACGGGCGGGTTCAACATCATCGAAAAGGGCTCCTTCACCAACGCCGAAGCAGCAGTGCCCCCAGCCAATGTGGATTCCAGGAACAGCGCGAACAACTCCACTCCGGCGCGGAGCGGCGGAATCTTCAAAGACGAGGAGCGCTCCACAGGCATCATCAACGGCGAGGGCGCCACCGATCCAAAGAACTTCGGCCCTGCCACCTTCCGAACCCCCAACGATCCCGCCGACGTCGAGGACGGCTCCAAGGACGCGAGTCTGTGGCTGTCCTATGCCTCCGGAAACCACACCGGGGCCGACGTGCCCGTCTATGCCCACGGGCCGGGTGCGGAACAATTGCAGGGCAGCGTGGACAACACCGATTTCTTCGACATCGTGGGCCAGGCTTTGCGTGTTTTGCGCTGAGAACAGCCATAGACACAGCCGGCTGGCCGGCGCTGTCCGGGCGGTGGACCAGCCCGCTGCCGCGGCACACCCAAGGGGGACACGATGAACCGCAAGTCCCGGGTCCTCCTGCTCGGGATCCTCGTCGCCGCGTCGCTGCTACTGCTGACCGCCGTCGTGCTCATCGGACCCGTTTCCACTCCGGGCCCCGCGGCCGTTGCCCCATCTGCTGCCGCCGCCAAAACAACCTTTCCCGGCCTTGCCAGAGCCGAGGGGGAACCGGACCTGCCAGGACTGCGGACAACCCGCCCGTCCCCGGGCCAAATTCTCCAGATTCAGGGTGCTTTTGATGACAGGCTTGAGTTCGAAGGCCTGGCTTTCGATGGACAGGCCGCCACCGGATCCGTCAAGGTCACCAGTGATGTCAGCGACCTGCTCGAACTTCAGGTGCTGGCCGGGTTCTACGATGAACGCGGCAACCTCCTTGGCACTGCCCGTTTCGTTCACCATCTCGGCGGTGAAGGCCATGGCCACTCCGGACCGTCCGACAACGGTGAAGAGTTCAACATCCCCGTACCGGCAGAGTTCCAGCCCCAGGCTGTGTCCGCGGCAGTAGGGGTGCCAGTCCTCGTCAACGAATAACGCGGCATAGCGCACCCGCACCCGCCTGGGTGCAGGGGCCAGGCGTGCTGCAGGTTGCCGCTGGCGGTTTCCCTGCCCGCTGCCGCCGGATAAACTCGCTGGTGAAATCTCGGTGAGGACATCCCCGGCAATGCAACCACTTCTGGGACCACTAAGCCGCCGCACACTCCTCAAAGGCGCCGGCGCCGCCGTCGTGGGTTCTGCTTTGTTCACGGACGAACACACCCCGGCCGGCGGGGGCAGCACTACCCGGTACCTAAGCGTCTTTGGTTCCGACTCGGGGGCGGGCACCGAGGCAGCCCCGTGGCATAGTCTCTCCCGCGTCAGTGCCGCGCTCCGCGAAGGGGAGCTGCGCCGCGGCGACACCGTCCTGCTCAAGCGCGGCGACACATTTTTCGGCACTCTCCACGAGCCTTCCCTCCAAGGCACGGCCGGTGTTCTCACGGTGGGCGCCTACGGCACCGGTCCGCGGCCGAAAGTCAGCGGCTACAAGGTCAGCAAAGCAGCCTGGATCCAGCACGCTGAAGGGATATGGAAGCTGGACATCACCGCCCGTTCCGGCCAGTACAGGGGCAACACCGCCGCGCCGTCCACCAACGTTGGCTTCCTGAAGGTGGCAGGCCTCATCCGCGGATGGAAGCGGAACAGCCTGGAGGCACTGCAGAACCAGTGGGACTTCTATAGCGACGGGACCTTTGTGTACGTTAGATCGTCCTTTGCCCCGGGCGACGGCGTCGCTATCGCAGTCCAGCAGGACGGCATCCGGCCGGCCTCCCACAGCATCCTGGACGGCATCCACATCGAGGGCCATGGAGCCCACGGTATTGCGACGGGCGGCTCCGAACATCCGCATCAGGAACTGCCGCCTGGAGGAGCTTGGCGGATCCCAGCTCGCCTCCGACGGAACGCGTTACGGCAACGGCGTCGAGGTCTGGATCGGCGCGTCCAACATCATTATCGAAAACAGCACCATCCGCGAATGCTATGACGTCGCCTTCACCATGCAGGGGACGGCAACCAAGGAGGTCAAGGCATGGACTGACATCCACTTCCGGAACAACCGCGTAGAGAACTGCAACCAGACCTTCGAGATGTGGTCTGCCGGCGAACCGACCCCGGGTTCGGGACACATCCGCTGTAATTTCAGCCACAACATCTGCAGCAACGCGGGCTACTCGTGGGCTGCCACCCTCCGGCCGGACACGGAAGGCAAGGGCACCCACATCCTGATGTATGACACGGACCTGCCCATGGATGTGGAGGTCACCCGGAACCGGTTCATCGGCGCCCGGGACAGCTACATCAACATCAGCGGCGGCAAGAAGGCACCCAAAGGGCTGAACCTGCACCACAACACCATCAAGCTCGGCCCGGGCACAAAGACCGCCTACGGCAGTGCGGAGACAATCGAGCGGGCCGCATACTGGCAGGCACGCACCGGCAATGAACGCGGTTCCACTTTCGGTGTGCTCACCACCGGCCGCTGCGAAGCGCAGGCATGAACATCCGGGGCGGTACCCGGGTCCAAATGCTCAGGTTTTGATCAAGAGCATTGATTCGCCGGCTGGCGAGGCCTACGGTCGGGGGCATGACTCCAAGATCGAGCAGGGAAGGCGCCCGTGCGGCGGGACCCGACAAGTGAAAGACCCGATGCGGCAGCGGACCTTCCCCAGCGCGGGCGGACTCTGTGTCGGAGGCCTGATCCTCGCCATATCGCTGATTGCCCAGGCCAGTGACCCTGCGTCTGCGACAGCCAGGGACCTCCTGATCACCATCAGCGCCGTCTTCACCGGAGCCAATGCTGTTGGGCTCCTGGAACTGCGACGGCGGCAGCAAGTTCCGGACCTGCTGAACAAAAAGCCCACCTAGGATTTTCTGCACACTGCAGTACTCCCTTAGGGAGCCGCCGGAGCATCCTCCGGCCACCCGCCGTCACGGACCTAGCTTGACGTTCTCGCCGCTGAGCCTGGCACGAAAACCGTCTTCCTGGACCGTGACCTCCTGGAGCACGAGCCCCTCGGGCAGGCCCTCGATGTCGTGTTCAATGGTCACGAGCCCGTTCACCACGGCCCCGACTGCGTCGGAGACAAAGCCCGGCCCGCCAAAGTCGATCGAACGCGGCTCGACAACCAGCCTGCCGGCGTCGGCCTCAACCGTGCCAGTAGCGGTGACGGCCAGTTGGCGGCCCAAGGCCTCGACGGTGCGGACCACCATGACTTGGCCGCCACCGGCGGCGCGGACCTCGGTCCCGTCACCGAGTTCGCTGGCGACGACCTCGAACGGGACGGTGGCGTCCACCGTGAGCCGCTCGGCGGCCATCCCGTCCGGTCCCGTAACCACGTCCTGCCCTATGGCCCTGACGTCATGGAGCACCGAGCCTGCTGCCGCCAGCGTCCCGGCGTCGAGGGCGACATCACCGAGCCACACCTCGTCCGCGCCCAGGCCTGCGGGAGGCTTAGGGTCTGGCTGGCGCTCACCCGGCGTCGGGGTTGGCGCAGGCGCAGCCTCAACCCCGCTGGCCGGATCGCTCACTATCCACCACGCGATTGCAGCCGCGACCCCAAGAGCGAGGACCATCCCAACAGCACCGATCAGCCAGTCCTTCGCACGAGTCCACTCCATTAGGACAGTCTGATGGCTCACCCCCTGAGCTGGGAAACGCCATAACCGCCCACGCTTGCACCCGCTCTGCCTCAGGCGTCCAAGAATTGTCTGAGGGCCTTCATCCAGGAGCCGAACGAATCCAGATGGCTGTCATGGGAAGCTCCCGCCAGATCCACGCGCTGGACGTTACGGCCGCGCCCACAGAATTCGGTTTTGTCCTCCGCAAGGAACATCCCGTGTTCTCCATAAACAACGAGCGTCGGAGCGGCAATGCTCTCCCACTCGTCCCAGCGCGGCGCGGCCACTGCCTTGATGGCGGCCACCATCACGTCAGCCTCAAACCGCGGCCACAGGCCATCCGCTCTTTCCTCCAGGTCAGCCACCCACGCCTGGGCCAGGGGGCCGTCCCCAAGGAACTCTTTGGCTGCCGCGCGGCTTGCAAAGGGCAAGGGCCAGGACCGGAAGTATTCATCGAGATGTTCTTGGTCCTCCCCGCTTCCGCCGCCGGCGCCGGACTCAAGGAGCACCAGCCGGGACACCAGGTCAGGGCGCGCGGCCGCTACCAGCATCGCCGTATGCCCGCCCAAGGATTGTCCAATGAGCGTCACGGGTGCGCTGGCCACTGATTGGATAACACGTACGACGTCGGCAACGAAGGCTTCGCGGGAAAGGTCGCCTGGCCGGGTGGTACTTCTGCCGTGCCCGCGCAGATCCACCACGATGCTCCGGAACTCCGGCAACGCACGTGCCGTCGCGAAGAACTCACGCGCACTGCCGGCCAATCCATGCAGGATGACAACAGGCGCTCCGTCGGCCGGCCCCGAGTCGAAGCCGTGGATGTGGACTCCGGGCCCCGTCCCGACGACAAAAGTCCGGGCAGGGAAGTCCATCGCAGTCATGCCCCCAACGCTAACTGAACAGGCGGCAGGAGACGGAGCGTTCTGCGTGGACGGCCCTGGACGGTAGACTTGGATGGGCCGTTCTCCGGCCACTCTGCCCCGGCTCCCTCCCAACATCGTGTGAGGGCTGCGGCGTTCCCTGTTGTGAAAGGCCTTACCTGCTGTGATTACTGTCCAGGATCTTGAACTGCGTGCCGGCGCCCGGCTCCTGATGGACCAGGTGAGCTTCCGCATCGACAAGGGAGACAAGATCGGCCTGGTAGGCCGTAACGGCGCCGGGAAGACCACCCTCACCAGGGTCCTTGCCGGCGAAGGACTCCCCGCCGCGGGGAAAGTGACCCGCACGGGCGAGATCGGCTACCTGCCGCAGGATCCCCGGACGCCGGACATGGAGCAGCTCGCACGGGACCGCATCCTGTCCGTCCGTGGCCTGGACATCGCCGTCGGCAAACTGCGCGTGGCCCATGAAGAAATGGCCAGCGAGGACGCCGCGGTCCAGCGCAAGGCAATGAACCGCTATGACCGGCTTGAGTCCGAGTTCCTGGCAGCCGGCGGCTACGCGGCCGAGGCCGAGGCGGCGGCCATCTGCTCCAACCTCGCCCTCCCGGACCGCCTGCTGAACCAGCCGCTCAAGACCCTTTCCGGTGGCCAGCGGCGCCGTGTGGAGCTGGCACGCATTCTCTACTCGGACGCCGAGACGATGCTCCTTGACGAGCCCACCAACCACCTCGACGCCGACTCCATCGCATGGCTGCGTGACTTCCTCAAGAACCACCAGGGCGGCCTGATCGTGATCAGCCACGACACCGAACTGCTCGAAGCCACCGTGAACAAGGTGTTCCTGCTGGACGCCAACCGCGCGCAGATCGACTTCTACAACATGGACTGGAAGCGCTACCTCACCCAGCGCGAAACGGATGAGCGCGCCCGTAAGCGGGAACGCGCCAACGCCGAGAAGAAGGCCCAGGTCCTCTTTGACCAAGCCAACAAGATGCGCGCCAAGGCCACCAAAGCGGTTGCAGCCCAGAACATGGCCAAGCGCGCCGAGCGCCTGCTGAGCGGCCTGGAAGCCGTGCGCGAAAACGACCGCGTGGCAGCCCTGCGCTTCCCGGACCCCTCGCCGTGCGGCCGGACGCCGCTCACCGCGGAGGGCCTCAGCAAGTCCTACGGTTCGCTGGAGATCTTCACCGATGTGGACCTGGCCATCGACCGCGGCTCCAAGGTGGTCATCCTGGGCCTCAACGGTGCCGGCAAAACCACCCTCCTGCGGATGCTCGCTGGTGTGGACCAGCCTGACACCGGCGACGTCATTGCCGGCCACGGCCTGAAGGTGGGCTACTACGCCCAGGAGCATGAAACCCTGGACGTGGACCGGACGGTCCTGGAAAACATGCGCTCCGCCGCCCCGGACATGAAGGACGCCGAGGTCCGCGGCATCCTGGGTTCGTTCCTGTTCTCAGGCGACGACGTGGACAAGCCCGCGGGCGTCCTCTCCGGCGGCGAGAAAACCCGTTTGGCCCTTGCCACCATTGTGGCCTCCAGCGCCAACGTCCTCCTCCTCGACGAGCCCACCAACAACCTGGACCCTGCCAGCCGCGCAGAGATCCTGGGCGCCCTCCGGAACTACAGCGGCGCCGTCGTCCTGGTCAGCCACGATGAGGGGGCAGTCGAAGCCCTCAACCCCGAGCGCGTTGTCCTCCTGCCGGACGGCGTCGAGGACCACTGGAACGAAGACTACCTGGACCTCATCACGCTGGCTTAAGCCTTCCCTCCCTCCGTGCGCCTGGTCGCTTTCGCTCCGCAGCGCGCGTGATTTCCCGCGTGCTCGCTCGTTCCTCGCTTAGACGCACGCTACATAAATCACCCGCACTACCTCGCGTGTGGGTTCGTTGCCGGTCAGGGTGGTTCAGGTGTTAGCGGACCGGCATCTCTTCGGCGCCGGTGATCCTGAGCACGTTTTGGTAGGTGACGCTGAACATTGAGTTGTGGTCGCCTGCTCCCGCCCAGAGGAGATCGTGCTTCTGGAGCGACTCGTCCAGGAGCGTCCTGATCTTTTCGGGATGGCCTACCGGGGCTACTCCGCCTACATGCTGACCCGTGTGCTTCAGGACGAAGTCGGGGGAGGCGGGGCAGATCCTCCCTGTTCTAACCCTCCGCGACCGAACGCCAGGTAACTGTGGGCGCCAGGCCCGCCGCAGTCCGTTGCACGTTGGCCCGGGCAGCACCAGCGCAGCAGCGTGGGTGATTTATGTAGCGCGCCCTCGGCGTGGGCCCACGCTGTCAGGGTTCCCTGACCGAGCTTGCGAGGTTAGGGAGACGGTGGGGCGAACGAGCCAGCACGCGGGAAATCACGCACAGTGCGGAGCGAACGCCCCCATGTACGCAGACGCGAATCGACGGCGCCAAACGGGAGACGTTCAGTACCCCTGCGCATCCAGAAGGGCGTCTTCCTCTTCCTCGGACGTCGCCTTCTTCCGTTTCCTGGGGGGTGACGGACGACGGCGTGGCCCGCCGGCTGCGGGGCGCGGCGCACCCTCCGGTGTCCCGTCGTCGTCCTCCGCGTCAATGGCGGCATTGCGCGCCTGCTGCCGTGCGGCGTAACCGAAGCCGACGAACATCAGGACGCCGAACGCGAACCACTGCAGCGAGTAGGAGAGGTGCGTCCCCTCTTCGGTGGAAGGCTTCGGGAACGGGAACGGCATGTCCGCCGCCGGCGGAGTCTCCGACGCCAACTGGCCGTACGCCCCGGTCAGCAGCGGGTACCCGAGCTGCCCGGCGTACGCGGCGAGGTCGATGGACGCCAGCTGGCCTTCAGGGGCACCACGCTGGAGTTCGGGCTCGGGATGCTTCAAACGCACGACGGCGGTCACGTCACCCGCGGGCGGTTCCGGCACCGAGTCGGGCGCGCCCGGATTATCGTTGCCGATCGGCAGCCATCCCCTGTCGATGACCACGGTCTCACCTGAAGCGAGGCGGAACGGGACAACCACTTCATAGCCAGGCTGGCCATTGAGCGGACGGTTCCGGACCACGCGCTGGCCATCGGTGAGGTAGGTGCCCCGCAGCTCCACCTGGGTCCACTCCATAGCGGGGTCCAGTTGGTTGAACTGCTCCCGGGCATCCGAGAACGGTATGGGAGTTGCCGAGTAGTTGGTCACCACGCGGTTGATCTCAGCCAGGGTTTCAGCGCGCCGGTCCATCTGCCAGCGTCCCAGGAACACGCACGCAGAGGCGAAGATGGCAGCCAGCAGCAGATAACCCAGCCACTTGCTGGAGAAAAGGAAGCGGTACATTCAGCTGTCCCGCCCAGGGTCACCGGACGCCCGCGAGTCCTCGAGGGGAAGGGTTTCCTTCCAAAGGCCCCGGGTCTGCAGGTAGTCCTCCAGCCAACCCCGGTGCTCGGCGCAGGCAAGCCAGGTCTTGCGGCGTTCCGGGGAGTGGATCTTCGGGTTGTTCCACAAAAGCTGCCAGGAAGCCTGCGCGCGGCACGCCTTGCGGGAACAGATGGCACCGGCGTCCGCCGCTGCGGGATCGGTTCCGGCGGCGAAGTCAAAGATGCTCACGAGGCCTTCCTTTCCTGCCCGGACGGAGATTCGTCGTCGTCAATAATCAGCTCGCCCTGCAAAAGTTCACTGCCGGGATCCTCCCCGGCTGTCGGCGCCGGCGGACTTTCCAGCTCAGCCAGCGGGGCCGAGTCCAGCAGCAGGTCGCTGTGGCCCTCCGCTTTGTCATTCCCGTTCGCGATGATCACTGCAATCCAGGGCAGGAACACCGCGCCGGCCACTGGAATGATCTTGAACCAGCCGTCCACCACGAAAATCAGGACCAGGCACACCATGCGGATTCCCATGGCCAACGCGTACTTGATCATGCGCTGGCGCATGTCTTCCGAATGGGCTCCAGCGGCATCCGTGATGCTGTGGACTTCCGAATCGCCGGAGAACCGTCCGGGTTCTCCAGGCGCGGATTGTCCCGCATGGTTTTCAAGGGTCACAGTGGTTTATCACGCTCCAAAGGCTTGCATCAATTCTCTCACCATCAGCAGTGGCGCCCAAACCCGGACCGGGGCGGGCGCTAAGATCGAAGTCAGCCAAATCACCCCCAGCTACAGCGGCCCCCGCGCGCCGCAGATTCCGGAGCCCCTACATGACTGAAGCAGCCACCGCACCCCGCAGCGTCCTGATCACCGGCGGCAACCGCGGCATCGGCCTGGCCATCGCCGAGGCGTTCCTGGCCAACGGCGACAAGGTTGCCGTGACGTACCGCAGCGAGACGAAGCTGCCGGAGGGGATCCTTGGCGTCAAAGCCGACGTCACGGACGAGGCTTCCGTAGACGCGGCGTTCAAGGAAGTGGAAGCTGCCCACGGTCCGGTGGAAGTCCTTGTGGCCAACGCCGGAATCACCAAGGACATGCTGCTGCTGCGCATGAGCGAAGAGGACTTCACGTCCGTCATCGACACCAACCTCACCGGCGCTTTCCGCGTGATCAAGCGCGCTTCCAAGGGAATGATCCGGCTCCGCAAGGGCCGCGTTGTCCTGATTTCCTCCGTGTCGGGCCTTTACGGGGCCCCGGGTCAGATTAACTACTCGGCGTCGAAAGCCGGCCTGGTGGGCATCGCCCGCTCCCTGACCCGTGAACTCGGTTCCCGCGGGATTACCGCCAACGTCGTGGCGCCCGGGTTTATCAACACGGACATGACCGCCGAGCTCCCCGAAGCCACGCAGAAGGACTACCTCTCCAGCATTCCGGCAGGCCGTTTTGCCGAGGCCAGAGAGGTTGCCAACGTTGTCCGCTGGATCTCCAGCGACGAGGCAGCCTACATCTCCGGAGCTGTTATCCCCGTTGACGGCGGCCTGGGCATGGGTCACTGACCAGCCCGCAAAACTAGCAGCAAGGCGCTTCTTTGTGTAGGTCACACAAGGGAATTGGCTTTTGCCGCTGGCATGATGGACTGCAGGCCATCAGCAATTTAGACGTTTCAGACAAAAGGAGCCCGCATGGGACTGCTGGATAACAAGACTGCCATCGTGACCGGATCCTCACGGGGAATCGGCGCGGAGGTCGCCAAGAACCTTGCCCGCGAGGGCGCCGCCGTCGTGGTGAACTACCGCCAGAAGGCGCCGCGCGCCAACAAGGTTGTCCAGGGCATCGAGGCCGACGGCGGCCGGGCCGTGGCCGTGGGCGCGGACCTCACCACCCAGGAAGGCGTGCAGGCTCTCGCGTCCGCAGCCATGGAAAACTTCGGTTCCCTGGACATTCTGGTGCTGAACGCATCAGGTGGAATGGAAACCGGCATGGGCGAGGACTACGCGCTGAAGTTGAACCGCGACGCCCAGGTCAACATGCTCAACGCGGCCGTGCCCCTGATGAAGGAAGGCTCGCGGGTGGTCTTCGTGACCAGCCACCAGGCCCACTTCATCAATACCGTGCCCACCATGGAGGCCTATGAGCCGGTGGCCCGCAGCAAGCGCGCCGGCGAGGACGCCTTGCGCGAACTCATCCCCAACCTTGAGGAGAAGGGCATCTCCCTGGTTGTTGTCTCCGGCGACATGATCGAGGGAACCGTTACGGCCACGCTGCTTGACCGCTCCACGCCGGGCGCCATCGAGGCCCGCCGCGCTGAAGCCGGCAAGCTGTACTCGGTGGAGGAGTTTGCCGGGGTTGTGGCCGGCATGGTTACAGCCGACGTCGAATCCGGCCACACTGAATACGCCGGCGGAGCGGACTACTTCGGTAAGGGCACGAACTAGGCCAAACGGGTAGCCCCACGCTGCCCCACGCGAGATGGCAGTTGGCGGCAATGTTCCTTTCGGACACTGCCGCCAACTGCCATCTCGCGGTTAAAACGAGAATCAGACGCCGGCCACATGCCGGACGGCGTCGAGGTACGGCATGTTGACGGCGGCGTCCGCTACGGCCCGCACCGCAGGTTTGGCGTTGAACGCCACACCGATGCCGGCGGCACCGAGCATATCCAGGTCGTTGGCGCCGTCGCCCACCGCCACCGTGTGCTCCAGGGCGATGCCCTCGGCAGCTGACCATTCGCGCAGGAACTTCTCCTTCGCAGCGCGGTCCACCACCGCGCCCAGCACCTTGCCCGTCAGCTCGCCGTCCACAATCTCCAGCTCATTAGCCTGCCAGTAATCCAGGCCCAGTTCCGCGGCGATCGGCTCCAGGATCTGGTTGAAGCCGCCGGAGACCACGGCTACCACGTGCCCCGCGGCCTTGAAGGCGGCCACGAGTTCGGCGGCTCCAAGGCTCAGTTTCACTTCCTTGCGGACGGAATCGACGACGGCGGCGGGCAGCCCTGCGAGCACCGCCACACGGGCGTGGAGGCTTTGGGTGAAGTCCAGCTCGCCGCGCATGGCGGCCTCGGTAACGGCTGCCACTTCTTCCCGCTTGCCCGCGTAGGCGGCCAGGAGTTCAATGACCTCCTGCTGGATCAGGGTGGAGTCCACGTCCATAATCAGGAGCTTGCGTTCCGCCGACCGCAAGCCGGCCGGGACAAGCGCCGTGTCGAAGCCGGCGATGGGGGATTCGGCCACGGCGTGGCGGAGTGCGGCAAGCCCGGCGGCCGTCGCGTCCGGAAGCTGGAGTTCGGCCATCTGGACCTGGTACCGCCCGTCGCCGGAGGAGGTTTCGGACAGCACTGCGGCGCCCTGTGCAGCGAGGATGGAACGGAGCTGCTCCAGCCCGGTCGGAGACACATTCAGGCCATAGCTGACCGCAGTCACGTTCGAAGTCATGCCTGCCATCTTAGCCAGCGGGGGAGAAGTCCCTTGAATTCATTTCACGGCTGCTGGAAGGTTGCAACCGGACAGTAGGTACGGTCACGACTGGAGGAACCATTGATTGAACTGCTCACCCCGCAAGAGATTGACCATGCGCGCCCCTCAGGCCAGTTCGTGGCTAATACGCTGCAAAACCTGAGGGAGAGGACCGGGCCAGGCACGAATCTCCTGGAGATCAATGACTGGGCCGCGGGCTTGATCCGTGCAGCGGGAGCCCGCTCCTGCTATGTCGACTACGCACCCTCGTTTGGGCGCGGCCCCTTCGGGAAGGTGATCTGCACGTCCGTCAACGATGCCGTGCTGCACGGGCTCCCTCATGACTACACCCTCAGGGACGGGGACCTGCTGACGCTGGATTTCGCAGCCAGCGTCGACGGTTGGGTCACCGACTCCGCCATCAGCTTCGTCGTAGGGGAATCCGCTGCCCCCGAAGACAAGAACATGATCGAAACCACCGAGCGGGCACTGATGGCGGGCATCGGTGCGGCGCAGTCCGGAGCACGGATTGGGGACATCTCCCACGCAATCGGCTCCGTGCTCGAGTCAGCACACTTCAAGGTCAACACCCAGTTTGGCGGGCACGGCGTTGGAAGCACCATGCATCAGGACCCCCACATTCCGAACACCGGCAAAGCAGGCCGCGGATACGTGCTGCGCCCAGGCCTGCTCCTGGCGATAGAGCCATGGGTCATGGACGGCACCAGCAAGCTTGTGACCGCACCTGACGGCTGGACCCTGTGCAGTTCCAACGGCCGCCGGACCGCCCACTCCGAGCACACCATCGCTGTCACCCAATCCGGACCCGTCATCCTTACGCAACCGGCCTGACGGGCACCTGGCGGAGCTGCGCAATCAGCGTTCCGCTGTTACCTTGCCCCGGTTATCAGTCGGCCTCTTTTTTGTCCTAGTGTCTACTCCTATGAGTGATGTTCTGGAATTGGCTTCCGTCAGCGTTGTCCGAGGTAAAAAAACCCTGCTGGACAAGATCGACTGGGAAGTCAATGAAGGCGAGCGCTGGGTAATCCTTGGGCCGAACGGTGCCGGCAAGACCACCCTCCTGCAGATCGCGGCCGCGCGCCTGCACCCCAGCAGCGGCAAAGCCGGCATCCTGGATGAGACCCTGGGCCGGACCGACGTCTTCGAGCTCCGCCCCCGCATCGGCCTGTCCTCCGCCGCGCTGGCCACCCAGATCCCGGAGCAGGAGAACGTCCTCAACGTGGTGGTGACCGCCGCCTACGGCGTCACCGGCCGCTGGCGGGAGGGATACGAGCGCGACGACGAGCGGCGGGCTTTCCGCCTGCTCAACGACTGGGGGATGGGGCCGCTCCTGAACAGGACCTTCGCCACCCTGTCCGAAGGGGAGCGGAAGCGTGTCCAGATTGCCCGCGCACTGATGACCGACCCCGAACTGCTGCTCCTCGACGAACCGGCGGCCGGCCTGGACCTTGGCGGCCGCGAGGAACTCGTCCACAAGCTGGGAGAACTGGCACAGGATGAGGACGCCCCGGCCATGGTCCTTGTCACCCACCACCTTGAGGAAGTTCCGCCGGGCTTCACGCACGCCATGCTGCTGCGCGACGGCGGAGTGGTCGCCGCCGGCCCCATCACGGATGTCCTGACGGCGGAGAACCTTAGCAAGACGTTCGGGCTTGACCTGGACATGAGCGTCAACGCTGGCCGGTACACCGCCGTCGCCCGCCGCTAAGGCGGCAGCGCATCACCTTGGATCTTCTCAGCAGCTTTTTTGTGGCCATCGCCGGCCTCTGGGCCGGAACCATCAATGCCGTGGTGGGCTCCGGCACCCTGGTGACGTTCCCCGTCCTGATCGCCCTGGGGGTGGCCCCGGTGGTGGCCTCCATGAGCAACGCCATGGGCCTGGTCTTCGGCACGGCAGCCGGAGCGTTCGGCTACCGGCGTGAACTGAAGGGGCGCGGCCGCCAGCTGATGCGGCTCCTGCCGGCATCCCTCCTGGGCGGCATCTCCGGCGCCTGGCTCCTCCTGCACCTGCCGGAGGAGGTCTTCCACTATGTCGCCCCCGTCCTGATTGTCCTTGCCCTCCTGATGGTGGTGTTCCAGCCCCGGCTGCAGGCCTGGGTCCGGTCCCGTGAGGAGAACCCGGAACACGCTGTGCGCGACAAGCGGCACGGCGTGCTGCTGGTGGTCCTGGTGTACCTGGCCGGGGTGTACGGCGGCTACTTCGTGGCCGCCCAGGGGATCCTGCTGGTGGGCATCCTGGGCGTCTTCCTCACCGGCACCATCCAGAACGCCAACGCCATGAAGAACATCCTGGTGCTGGGCGTGAACCTCGTGGCCGCCGTCTCCTACGTGCTCTTCGCCTTCGACAGGATCAACTGGCTTGTGGTCCTGCTGATCGCCGTCACCTCCAGCATCGGCGGACTTCTCGGGGCGAAGGTGGGCCGCCGGCTCTCACCCTCCGTGCTCCGCGCGGTGATCCTGGTCCTGGGCCTGGTGGCGCTGGGATTCATGATCGCCAATCTGCTGAAATAATCACCCGGTGACAATCCACTATCTTGAATCCGCCGCGGACGCCCGCGTCTCCGACTACACGCAGCTCACCGACGTCCATCTGCGCAAGCTGCGTGAACCGGCCGAGGGCATGTACATCGCCGAATCATCCCGGGTGCTGCGGCGTGCCCTGGCGGCAGGACACCGGCCTCGCTCCTTCTTCCTGGCCGAAAAGTGGCTCGGGGACCTGCAGGATGTCCTGGATGCCTACCCCCAGGTACCTGCTTTCATCGGCAGCGCAGCCCTGCTGGAGGAAATCACCGGCTTCCACCTCCACCGCGGGGCCATGGCGGCCATGCAGCGCCCGGCGCCCGTCCCGCTGCCGGAACTGCTGGCCGGGGCGCGCAGGGTGGCCGTCCTCGAGGACATTGTGGACCATACGAACGTGGGCGCCATCTTCCGTTCGGCCGCCGCGCTGGACATCGACGCCGTCCTCGTCTCGCCGCGTTGCGGGGACCCCCTCTACCGGCGCAGCGTCCGGGTGAGCATGGGCACGGTGTTCCAGGTGCCGTGGGCCCGGCTCACCAGCTGGCCGGAGGACCTGCACGTACTGAAGGAGAATGGCTTCACCGTTGCAGCGCTGGAGCTCACCGCGGACGCGGAAGATGTGGACGCGGTGGCTGCCCGCAACCCGGACAAGCTCGCCTTGGTGCTCGGCACCGAAGGTGCCGGAATGAGCGCCGGGACGCTCGCCGCCGTCGACCTCGCTGTGAAAATCCCCATGCGCAACGGCGTGGATTCCCTGAACGTTGCCGCGGCATCGGCTGTCGCCTTCTGGGAGCTGCGGCCCCGGAACTAGGGTGTATTCAGCCAGGAGGCCTGGTTCGCGGGCACCTGCGTTCTCCGCTATTATTGATAGCTGGCTGTAGTGCGCCCCCGGGCGGCGCTGCTGGCCATCCCATTCATACCTGGCAGCTGGCAAAATCCAGTTGTGCGAACAAAGGTCCATTTATGAAGTCTGATATCCACCCGAAGTACGAAGCTGTTGTTTTCAACGACCTGGCTTCCGGCACGAAGTTCCTGACCAAGTCCACCGTTTCTTCCTCGAAGACCATCGAGTGGGAAGACGGCAACACCTACCCGGTCATCGATGTCGAAATCTCCTCTGAGTCGCACCCGTTCTACACGGGCAAGCAGCGCATCATGGACTCCGCAGGCCGCGTCGAGCGCTTCAACGCTCGCTTCAAGGGCTTCGGCGGCAAGAAGTAACATACTTCCGCAAGGTTCTTTTGGGAAAGCCCGCACCGGTAAACGGTGCGGGCTTTCTGCGTTCCGGCAGCCTGTTACGGTGTGCCGGCAATTCTGGGGCAGGATGGAAGGCATGACCGCCACACCCTCGCCAGCAGACCGCTCCGCCTCCCGCCGCCACGGTGAATATAAGGTACCCGGCGGCAAACTCGTGGTGGTGGACCTGGATGTTGTGGACGGCCACCTCGCCAACGTTAGCCTCAGCGGCGACTTTTTCCTGGAACCGGACGAGGCCCTCCTGGACATCAACCGGGGGCTCACGGGCCTGCCTGACACCACGACGGCGGCCGAGCTTGCCGCCGTCGTGTCTTCTTCGCTGCCCACCGGCGCTGCCCTGTTCGGCTTCTCCGCGGACGCCGTCGCCGTCACCGTCCGCCGTGCCCTGGCCAAGGCAACCTCCTGGGCGGACCACCACTGGAACGTCATCGCACCCACCGTCCTGCCCACCGAGATCAATGTGGCCCTGGACGAGGTCCTCACCGAGGAAGTCGGCGCCGGCCGACGCCATCCCACCCTCCGCTTTTGGGACTGGCAGGAGCCGTCGACGGTGATCGGCAGCTTCCAGTCCTACCGCAACGAGGTGGACCCCGGCGGCGTGGCGAAGCACGGCATCAAGGTTGTCCGGCGCATCAGCGGCGGCGGAGCCATGTTCATGGAGGCCGGCAACTGCATCACGTACTCGCTGTACCTGCCGCAGACCCTCGTTGACGGGCTCAGCTTCGCGGACTCCTACCCCTTCCTGGACGCCTGGGTGATGGCGGCACTGGAGAAGCTTGGCATCAACGCTTTCTACGTGCCCCTGAACGACATCGCCACGGAGCAGGGCAAGATCGGAGGGGCTGCGCAGAAGCGGCTTGCCAATGGCGGCATGCTGCACCATGTCACCATGAGCTACGACATCGACGCCGACAAGATGGTCGAAGTCCTGCGGATCGGCAAGGAAAAGCTCTCGGACAAGGGGACCCGCAGCGCCAAGAAACGGGTGGACCCGCTCCGGCGCCAGACCGGACTGGCTCGCACGGCCATCATCACCGCCATGGCGGACGTTTTCACGGACCGGTACGGCGCCACGCCCTCACAGCTGACGGAGAACGAGCTCGCTACCGCCCGTGAGCGGGTCGCCGGCAAATTCGGCACGGCGGAGTGGCTGCACCGGGTTCCGTGATCTAGGGAGCGGCCGGTGAGGCTTGGACGACGACGGCGGCCTGCGCGGTGAGTGCCCGCAGCAGGTGGCTGCGCTGCTCCACCATGATCCGCCGCAGGGCGCGCGGAGCATCTCTATTGGCGGCCAGCCATGCGTCCGTGCGCCGGATGACGGGGTGCCCCGCCGGGTCCATGCCCTCGGCCAGGTCCTGGCCCAGCGGGTAGAGGCCCCGGACAATCCGGCTGGCGATCTCGATGCTGCGTTCCTCCCAGACGCTGCGCAGGCACGCGAAATATGGCTCCACGAACGGCACCAGCAGATCCGGCGGCGCCGTCATGAACCCGGTGATGGTGGCGGTCAGCAGCTGGTTGGAGAGCTCGTTCCCGTGCACCGCAGCCTTCCACGCTGCTGCCTTGGCGTCCGGGGCCGGGCGGGCAGCGAGCGCCGTTGCGTGGCCGGCGCGCCCGGAGGCAGTGGTGTCGCGGGCAAGCTCGGCGTCCAGTTCTTCCACTGTCGCCTCACCGTTGGAAGCCAGGGCATGCCAGAGGTGCCAGCGCAGTTCCGCATCCACGGCCAGTCCGGCCACCGGTGCCGTGCCGTCCATGAGTCCGCGCAGCCGGGACAGCATGGCGGCATCGTGCCGGCTGGCGCTGGCCAGGGTCCGAGCCCAGGCCAGCTGCTGGTCCGAGCCGGGTGCGGCCCTGTCCAGTTCGGCTGCTGCGGCTGCCAGGAACGTGGAGCGCAGGGCATCACGTTCGCCGGCCGGGGTGTAGCGTTCGACGGCGGTGCCTGCGTTGTCGAGGATATTCAGCAGGACGCCGATTCCCGTTTCAGCCGGACCGAACGCAGCCACTGCTTCAACGTAGCGCGCAGCCGGGCTTTCCCCGTCCCGGGCCGAGTTCCAGAGCGCCGTCCAGCACAGCGCCCGGGCCATGGGGTCTTCGATGCGGTTGAGGGACGAACGCACGGTTTCCTCCGACGCCGGGTCCAGCCGCACCTTGGCGTAGGTAAGGTCGTCATCGTTGACCAGCAGGAGCGCTGGCCGGGGCTTGCCGGCGAGCTGGGGGAGTTCCGTCCGGGCACCCGCCACGTCCGTCTCAAAGCTGTCGGTGCGCACCAGTGCCCCGCCGCCGTCGAAATTGTACGAACCCACGCGCAGCCGGTGCGGCCGCAGCTCCTCGCGTCCGGTGACCGGATCAATGGCGTCCTGGACGATTGCCACCCGGCCCAGCAGGCCCTCGTCGTCCGTTCCCGGAGCAATGTCCAGGGACAGCGTGGAGATGCCCGAGGTCTGCAGCCACTGCTGTGCCCAGCCGGCCAGGTCGCGTCCGGAGGAAGCACCCAGTGCCTCCAGCAGGTCGCCAAGGGTTGTGTTGCCGTAGGCGTGCTTGCGGAAGTAGTCGCGGGAGCCGGTGATGAACGCCTCGAACCCGGCGTAGGCCACCAGCTGCTTCAGCACCGAGGCGCCCTTGGCATAGGTAATGCCGTCGAAGTTCTGCTTGGCGGCTTCAAGGTCCGGGATGTCCGCCACGATCGGGTGGGTGGTGGGCAGCTGGTCCTGGACGTAGGCCCAGGCCTTGCGCTTGTTGGCGAAGTTCACCCAGGCGGTGTCCCAGTCCGTGGCGCGGTCCACGCCGAGGGTGCCCATGTAGTCGGCGAAGGATTCCTTGAGCCACAGGTCATCCCACCACTGCATGGTGACAAGGTCGCCGAACCACATGTGCGCCATCTCGTGCATCAGGGTGTTGGCCCGTCCCTGGTACTGGGCGTCGGTGGCGCGCGAGGTGAAGACGTAGCTTTCGGTGAACGTCACCAGGCCGGGGTTTTCCATGGCACCGAGGTTGTATTCGGGCACGAAGGCCTGGTCGTATTTGCCCCAGGGGTAGGGGTAGTCGAAGAGCCGGTTGAAGAAGTCCAGCCCGTTTTTGCTGAGCTGGAACAGTTCGCCGGTGTCAAAGGATTCCGCCATGGACGCCCGGCAGTACAGGGCGAGCGGCACGTCCAGGGAGGTGCCGTCGTCGAGCGTGGCCTGCCAGCGGTCCTCGGCCTTGAAGTACGGCCCGGCCAGCACGGTGGTGATGTAGGTGGACATGCGCTCCGTGGTGGCGAAGTCCCAGCGGGCGGCAGAGGGGTCGCTGGTGAGGAGGGTGCGGGCAGCTTCCGCGCCGTTGGAGGCGACCTGCCAGCCGGCCGGTGCGGTCACGTGGAAGGTGTACGGGGCCTTGAGGTCGGGCTGTTCGAAATTGGCGAACACGCGGCGGGCGTCGGCGGGCTCGTACTGCGTGTAGAGGTAGCACTGGCCGTCCGCCGGGTCAAAGAAGCGGTGCATGCCTTCGCCGGAGCGGCTGTACAGGGCGGTGCCGGTGACCGTCACCTGGTTTTCGGGCTGCAGGTTGTCCAGCCTGATCCTGGCGCCATCGGCCACGTCCTCCACGCGGAGTTCCCGGCCGTTGAGGAACACACCCTGGACCTCGCCGATGAAGTCCAGGAACGTCGATGCGCCCGGCCGGGAGGCTGTGAAGGTGATGATGCTGCAGGTGGGATAGCCCGCCACGTCCGGATCCGCCGCCTGCCGCACGTCCAGGGATACGTCGTAACCGGTGGTGCTGATCAGGGCTGAACGGTGGGCGGCTTCATCGCGCTGCAGATTCTCATGTGACACCCAGCTATCTAATCACGTGGTTATCCGGCTATCAGCAGGGCCGCCGCCAGCCCCAGCACGGCGATCAGGAACCACGACGCCAGTGCCGCCAGCAGCGCGCGACCGCCTGTGTGCAGGAGCGTCCGGATCCGGACGGCGGACCCCAGGCCGAAGAGCGCTGCACCCAGCAGGATGTCCTGGAGCGCTGCACCGGCCTCCAGCCATCCATCGTCCAGCCAGCCGGTGGAGCGGAGGCCCACCATCGCCATGAAGCCAAGTACGAACAGCGGCACTACCGGCGGCAGTTTCGCGTTGTCGCGGTCCGCCGGGTTCTCCGGCCGGGGCGCGTACCGATGGTGCGCACCGGCCAGTGCCGCCACCGGTGCCAGCAGCAGCACCCGGGTGAGCTTAACCACGACGGCGATGCCCAGCGCCGCCGTCCCAGCGGTTTGCGCCGTGGCCACCACCTGGCCGACATCGTGCACTGAGGCGCCTGTCCAGGCACCGAATACGGGCGCACTGAGCTGGAGGGGATGGACCAGCAGGGGCAGGACGCCGATGGCAAGGGTCCCGCAGAGTGTTACGAGCGCCACCGGCAGGACGGTGTCCACGTGCCGGATCCGGCGGACGGCGGCCATGGCGCCAATGGCGGAGGCACCGCAGATCGAGAAACCAGTGGCCACCAGCAGCGAGGTCACAGGCGGCAGCCGGAACAGCCTGGAGATCAGGTAGGTGCCGCCAAAGCTGGCCGCCACCACGCCGACGATCAGGACCAGTGCCAGCCAGCCCAGGCCCAGCACGTGCATGATGCTGACTTTCAGGCCCAGGAGCACGATGCCGCCGCGCATGAGGTGCTTCCCGGCAAAGTCCAGTCCGGGCCGTGCCCTGCCGGCTGTCCACACCCCGGCGGCGGGAAGGTTGGCGGCCAGGACGCCCAGGACCACTGCCAGTGTCATCGCGGGAAGCGCCGGGACCAGGCTATGAACCAGGAAGGCTGCCGCCAGGGCGGCGGCAGCTGTGGCCAGGCCGGGCAGCAGCCTTTCCGCCCGCCCTGGGCGGCCATTGCCGGGGTTTCTGAACGATCTGCGGACTGGCACTCACCTACTGTGCCGGAAAAGCGGCGCAATGCACGAACCAGGCATCCGGCGCCAACACGCCAGAATGGATGGCAGTAATGAATTCGAAACAAAAAGATGGTTGGCTATTGGACATGTCAGACCTATTCCAGGATTACTCCGTGGCCGCCGGCCGGTCCGGAGCCTACGACGAGATGTTCGCGCCCGGGCAACAGGCCAGGGACTCGTACGGGCAGGTGGCGGACGCCCTCCGCAAGCTCTCCCTCGCGGATGTGAGCGCCCGTGCCGACTCCATGGCGCGCACCTTCCTGGACCGCGGTGTGACCTTCGACTTTGCGGGGGAGGAGCGACCCTTCCCGCTGGACATCGTTCCCAGGGTCATTCCGGCCGGGGAGTGGGACGTCCTGGAGCGGGGCGTTGCCCAGCGTGTCCGTGCGCTGGAAGCCTTCCTCAACGATGTCTACGACAAGATGACGGTAGTGGCCGACGGCGTGATCCCCCGGCAGCTTGTCACTACCAGTGCCCACTTCCACCGCCAGGTCCACGGGTTCGAACCGGCAGGCGGCGTCCGCGTCCACATCTCCGGCATCGACGTCGTCCGCGACGCCGCCGGGACCTTCCGCGTGCTCGAGGACAACGTCCGCGTTCCCTCCGGCGTGAGCTACGTCCTGGAGAACCGCCGGGCCATGGCCAAGGGCCTGCCGGAGGCTTTCGGCCAGCAGCTCATCCGCCCGGTCGAGGAATATCCCCGCCGCCTGCTCTCTGCCCTGCGCAAGACGGCGCCCTCCGGCGTCGACGATCCCACCGTCGTCGTGCTCACCCCCGGCGTGTTCAACAGCGCCTACTTCGAGCACACCCTGCTCGCAGGCCTCATGGGCGTGGAACTGGTGGAGGGCCGCGACCTCATCTGCCGCGGAAACCGCGTCTACATGCGCACTACTGCCGGCGAGCAGCGCGTGGACGTCATCTACAAGCGCATCGACGACGACTTCCTGGACCCGCTGCAGTTCCGGTCGGACTCCATGCTGGGTTGCCCCGGCCTGGTCAACGCTGCCCGGGCAGGCGGCGTCACCATCGCCAACGCCGTGGGCAACGGCGTCGCGGACGACAAACTGGTCTACAGTTACGTCCCTGACCTCATCCGCTACTACCTCAGCGAGGAACCCATCATCGCCAACGTGGACACGTACCGCCTGGAGGAGAAGGAAGCCCGCGAATACACCCTGGACAACCTGGCCGAACTGGTGGTCAAGCCGGTTGACGGCTCCGGCGGCAAGGGCCTGGTCATTGGCCCGGACGCGTCAAAGGATGAACTCGATGCCCTCCGCCAGCGGGTCATCGCCGATCCCCGCGGCTGGATTGCCCAGCCGGTGCTGCAGCTTTCAACGGTTCCCACACTGAGCGGGGACAAGTTCGGCCCCCGCCACGTGGACCTGCGGCCCTTCGCCGTGAACGACGGCGACAACGTCTGGGTGCTCCCGGGCGGGCTGACGCGCGTGGCGCTCAAGGAAGGCTCGCTGATCGTGAATTCCAGCCAGGGCGGCGGGTCCAAGGACACCTGGGTTCTGGCCGACTCGCCCCAGGTGCCGGTGGAAACCGTGCCCCGGCCGTCCATTTCCGTCCGTGAACGCGTCTCGGTATGGCCCGTTGAGAGCAACTGGCGGGACCGCCAGTCGGAGCAGCAGCAGTGAGCCGGGCCGTGACCTGGCAGTTTCCTTTTCCAGTTTCGGGCCCGCAGGAGGTAGCCGCGAATGCTTAGCCGTATTGCCGAGTCCCTATTCTGGATCGGCCGTTATGTGGAGCGTGCGGACGGTACCGCCCGCATCCTCGACGTCCACCTTGAGCGGCTCAACCACCTGCCCATGGACGAGCGCAAGAGCGTGGCCCAGGAACTTTTGGCGGTCATGGGCGCACGCCCGCAGAGCGAGGATTTCGGGCTGCCCGAGCTGCTCCATGCGCTGGCCTATGACAAGACCAGCGCCACCTCCATTGCAGGGTCCCTGGGAGCCGCGCGGGAGAACGCCCGGCGGGCCCGCGAAACCGTCTCCTCAGGGCTGTGGGAGAGCCTCAACACCACCTACTACGGGCTGAGCCAGCACCGCAAGGACGTGGTGGGCACCTACCGGTTCTGCAACTGGACGCTGGAACGGACCGCCATGGTCAGCGGCCTGGCGGATACCACCGTCAGCCATGACGAAAGCTGGCTCTTCCTGGTGCTGGGCCGGTCCCTGGAACGGGCGGATATGACCGCCCGGATGCTCTCCACCCGCGACGTGCTGTCCGCCGGAATGTCCTGGGTCAACATGCTCCGGTGCGCCGGGGCGTACGAGTCTTTCCTGCGTACCCGCCGTGCAGCCTTCGGCGACCAGCACGCCGCCGAGTTCCTGCTGCTGGACCGGCTCTTCCCGCGCTCCATCGTGTACGCCCTGCGGGACGCCGACGAGTGCCTGGCCAAGCTGGATCCTTCCGCCCAGCGCGTGGGGTTCATCAACGACGCCCGGCGGATCGTGGGCCAGGCCCGCACGTTCCTTGAGTTCCACCGGACGGATGACCTGATGTCCGAGCTCCCGGAGCACATGGAGCGTGTGCAGAAAGCCGTTGCGCAGGCGTCGGACGCCATTTCCCGTAAGTACTTCAATCAGGCGGATGAACTGGCCTGGGTGGGAGAAGTTTCATGACCCGGCTGAGCATCGTGCACAAGACGGCCTACAAGTACAACAAGCGGGTCACCCTGTCCTACAACGAGGCGCGCATGACCCCGCTCACCGACTCGCAGCAGGTGGTGCTGGAATCGGTGGTCAAGGTCTCGCCGTCGCAGGCGGCCGTCAGCACCTACCGCGACTACTGGGGTACCAGGGTCACGGCGTTCGACATGCAGATGCCGCACGAACACCTCGAAGTGGTCTCCAACATCACGGTGGAAGTCCACCGCGCCGAAAAGATCCCCGCGGAAGCGGACATTGCCGGCTGGGATGTCCTTGCTTCACCGGAGACGCTCAATACGTTCAGCGACTGGCTGCCGCAGTCCAGGCTGAGCGGCCCGGGGGACGAGGTCCTCGGCATCATCCCTGACGTGGTGGCCGGGAAAAACCCGCATGAGGCCGCCATGGCTGTGTTTGAGTGGATGCGCGGCGAGATGACCTACATGTCCGGCTCGACGGCGGTGACCACCAACGCGGAAGAGGCGTGGGGCCAGCGCCAGGGTGTGTGCCAGGACCTGGCGCACCTGGCGATCGGTGCACTGCGCAGCTGCGGCATCCCGGCACGCTACGTGTCCGGCTACCTGCACCCGCGGTCCAGCGCCGGCATCGGCGAGACCGTGGCAGGGCAGTCACATGCCTGGCTGGAATTCTGGGACGGCGACTGGCGCAGCTGGGACCCCACCAACCACAAGCCGGCCGGCGACTTCCACGTCACGGTGGCCCGGGGTCGGGATTACCGTGACGTGCCGCCGCTGAAGGGCATCCTGTCCGGCGGTGGGGGCTCGGCGCTGAGCGTCAGCGTGGAGATCACGCAGCTCGCCTGACCAGCGGGCCTGCCCGGTGGGCTACCACTGGGCCGTGCTCCTGTGGTGCGGGTGCCCGGTTCTTGAGAACCGGGAAACCGGGCCGGGAGCAGACATCCGCGATGAGACTGCCTCCACCCGACTAGCGATTTCGCCAGGACGATACATAGAGTTCGCGCTAGGGCCCTGTGTGGAGGACGGACCCGCCCAGGCTTTTCTGGATGAGGTCCGGGTCCTCGCTGACGACGGTCCAGTTCTTTCCAATATTGACGGCACGCTGCCCGGCCGGCTTCCAAAGATCCAGCTGCGACTGCAAGTACACGTCGTCGGTGTAGATCGCAAGGTAGGTGAACTCACCGCAGCTTGCCGAGGAGGCAGCGAACTTGGAGGGGGGCGAATCGACAACCAGCTCCGGGCATGCCAGGCCTGCAGATTCCACAGCTTCCTTCAAGTTGCCTACCGACTCAAACGTTCCGCCATCCTCCGGCGGCGGACTGAGTTCGGAAGCAGAGCATGATGCCAAGGAGAAGGCGAGAATGACTGCGGCAGTGCCCATAGCGGTTCGGTTCATATCTGGTCCCCATTTCAGAAATCGTCCGCGTTGTCCCAGCCTAACCGGCCCAGGCACCCGCCGCGCGCCAAGAATGGCCTTACCCGCCCGGATCGCTCAAGGGCGTACCTGATAGCGCAGGTGAAGCACACGGTTCCCCTGAATCATTAAGTCAGTGACTGTTGTCTGCGTAGGGGCGATAGCATGGGCTGGTAGCACTGTACGATGCCCACGGCGGCGGCAAGGCGTAGCTCCAGGCTCCTCTGAGGTGGCGCAGGTATCGCGCCCAAAGCTGTCGAAGGATGTCCGATGACGATTCTCGATCCTGCCAGGTCCGACCAGTTCCGCACAGCGGCGCAGCACGCTTCATTCCACGTGCCCACAGCGCGCCGCGACGAGTTGGCCACTCACGTTCTGGACGCCATGCGTGGCCAACGCTACGACAGCGCCGCAGCGGTCGCAGTCCTTGATGGTGACCAACTGCTCGGCCTGGTCACCATCGAGAAGTTGTTCGCCGCCCCGCCTGCCACTCCGATGAGCCTGCTGATGGACGCCAACCCTCCGGTTGTCGCTGCCTCAACCGTGCAGGAGCATGCGGCCTGGAAAGCCGTCCACCACAATGAGCCCACCCTCGCCGTCATTGACAATGGCCGGTACGCCGGTCTCATACCCGCCAACGCAATGCTCGAGGTGCTGCTGACTGAGCATGACGAGGACATGGTGCGTCTGGGCGGGTTCCTGCGCTCTGCATCGCCCGCTCAGCTGACGACGGTGGAGCCGCTGCTGCGTCGCCTGTGGCATCGCCTCCCATGGCTGGGTGTTGGGCTCATCGGTGCGTTGCTCGCGGCCGGGGTGGTGGGCAACTTTGAGGCCGATCTGGCTGAGCACGTCCTCATCGCATTCTTTGTCCCCGGCGTGGTCTATCTCGCCGATGCGATCGGAACGCAGACGGAAGCGCTCGTCATTCGAGGCCTTTCGCTTGGTGTAGGCGTGCAGCGAATCATAGGCCGCGAGATCGTAACTGGTGTGATTCTGGGCTTGCTCCTCGGAGGGGTGTCACTGCTCATTGTGGGATCAATCTGGCAGGACTGGGCCGTGGCCCTGGCCGTCGCTCTCTCACTGCTGGCTGCCGCTTCGATCGCTACCGTCATCGCCTTGGTTCTGCCCTGGGTAATCAGCAAGCTGGGCCAGGACCCGGCCTTCGGTTCCGGGCCCCTCGCCACGGTGGTACAGGACATCCTGACCGTGACGATCTACCTTACTGTTGCCTCCGCCCTCGTGGGCTGACTTCCCGCCGCCGCGTCCGGCACCAAAGTTCGCGACAGTACCCGGCAGCTCAGCCACCGGCAGGTTAGGCCGCGGCAGGTATGCACTCCGGCCGTGGCAGGGGAATTACTCCTGTGCAGTCCTAATGGCGCCGCTGAGCTGGGTCCACCAGGTCATCGGCTCGGTCACCCTGAAGCGGCGGCCGGTGACGGTATCCGGGGTGATGCGCACGAACACATCCTTCTTCCCGGCCTGCCACGGGAAGAGGAAGAGCTGCGTGGTGTCCAGGACCTGTTCGGTTCCGGTGACGACGGCGGCCGTCCCCTTAACCACCACACTCCAGGCGAGCCCGGTGTCAGGATCCACCCCGTCGGCTTCCACGGCCACCGCTGCGTCTTCCGAGGCGCCGGACAGCTTGGTCCCTTCACTCGTGCGGAACACCAGGGTGCCTCCGTCCACCGTGTAGTTGATGGGGAAAATATCCGGCCGTCCCGAGACCAGGACGGCCAGCCTGCCGACGGACACGTTCCGGAGCATGGCCCAGCACTCGTGGTGTTCAAGATTCTGCACTTCAGATATCGGTTCGCCGCTCATGCCGCGAGCTTACCCTTACCAAGGGCTGGGTTTGTAGTCCTTGAGGAACACCCCGTACTGGTCCTCACCGTTCTCGCCCATGACAATGGGATCGTACACACGGGCGGCGCCGTCCACGAGGTCCAGGGGCGCGTGGAAGCCTTCCTCCATAAGCCTGACCTTGGTAAAGTGCGGACGCTCATCCGTGATCCATCCCGTGTCCACGGCGGTCATCAGGATGCCGTCGCTGTCCAGCATCTCCTGCGCGCTGGTGCGCGTCATCATGTTCAGCGCTGCCTTGGCCATGTTGGTGTGCGGGTGGCCCGGGCCCTTGTAGGCGCGGGAAAACTGCCCTTCCATGGCGGAGACGTTCACGATGTACTTCCGGCGGGCCGTGGAGCGTTTCATGGCGGCGCGCAGGCGGCTCACCAGCAGGAAGGGCGCCGTCACGTTGCAGAGCTGCACTTCAAGCATCTCCAGCGGATCCACCTCGTCCACCACCTGGGTCCAGCTGTTGATCGTGGCCAGGTCCGGAACCAGCCCACCGGCATCAATGGCCGTTCCAGAAGCGATCCGCTCCAGTGAAGCGGAGCCGGTGGACAGCGCCAGGGACGTGATCGCATCTCCGGCCAGGACCGGGTGTTCGGTGACGCTGCTGGCCAGCGCCAGGGGGTGCTTGTCATGCGCGTGGCCGAACGTCACCAGTTCGGGGCCGCCGTTTGCCTGCTCCAGTGCTGCGGGCAGGGGCTCGTCCTCGGCGTCCACCAACGGCTTGTAGGCATTGCCCGAACGTCGGACGGTCTGGGCCGCGTTGTTGATAATGATGTCCAGCGGGCCCGCCTCGTTGAGGGAGTCCGTCAGTGCCATCACCTGTGCAGGGTCGCGCAGGTCGATGCCCACAATCCGGAGCCGATGCAGCCACTCTCCGCTGTCCTCCATCGCGGCGAACCGGCGGGCGGCGTCCTTGGGAAACCGCGTGGTGATGGTGGTGTGCGCACCGTCGCGCAGCAGCCGGAGCGCGATATACATCCCGATTTTGGCCCGCCCGCCGGTGAGCAGGGCGCGGCGGCCGGTGAGGTCGGTGCGGGCGTCCCGCTTGCTGTGGCTGAAGGTGGCACACTCCGGGCACAGCTGGTGGTAAAACGCATCCACCTGGGTGTAGTGCTGCTTGCAGATGTAGCACGGGCGCGACCGGATGAGGTGTCCTGCCACTTTGCCGGTGGCCGAGGTGGCCAGCTTGTTTCCGCGGGTCTCGTCGTCGATGCGGTCTGGAGCGGCGGTGGCGGTCTGGGCGAGGACTGCCCGGTCTGCCTCGGAAATCAGGTCGCGCTTGGTGACCCGCCGGTGCCGCTTGACGGCCTTGAACATCTTCCCCGTGGCACGCCGCACAGAGATGTAGTCCGGGTGCTCCTCGTCATAGGCGTGGATGGTGTTCAGGACCTTAAGGCAGGCCTGGATTTCCTCAGGGGTCAGATCGGGGGAGCTCACTGTACCGATTTTACAGCCTGGGGCACTGCCGGCCGCACCTGTGCAGGCGGGCCGGCCCTCGGGGTGAGGCGCTAGATCCTGGCGCCGGGTGCGGCGTCGGCAGCGGCCGCAGCGTGTGTCTCGGCCACCCTGTCCACGGATTCCTGCAGGTCGGGATGCTGGCCGGCAGCTGCCTTTACTGCGTTCGGGACGAGGTGGAGGTTCCGGGCAGCAAGCTGCCGTTCGTCGTCGGTCGGTTCGGGTACGGTCTGCCCCTTGGAGAGGACCGTGATGCCGGACTCGGTGACCTTGAAGCCGCGGGCACGGTCCAGGTCCGCGTCCAGTCCGATCGCCGCACCTGCCGGCACCTTGACGTTCTTGTCGATGATGGCCCGGTTCACAACGGCGCCCTCGCCGATCTGCACCTTGTCCATCAGGACGGAGTCGATAACCCGGCTGCTGGTGGCCACGTAGACGTCGTTGGACAGGACGGAGCCCTCCACGATGCCGCCGGAAATCACTACGCCGCTGGAGACGATCGAGTCCAGGGCGGTGCCCACCGTGTTGTTCTGGCCGCGCACGAACTTTGCGGGCGGTGAGATGCTCTGCCTCGTGTAAATGGGCCACTCGGAGTTGTAGAGATTGAAGACAGGAAGCGGGGAGATAAGGTCCATGTGGGCGTCGTAAAACGAATCGATGGTGCCCACGTCCCGCCAGTAGGTGCGGTCACGCTCGGTGGAGCCGGGGATGTCGTTGAGGGTGAAGTCGTACACGTCGGCCTCGCCCTGGTTGACGAAGTAGGGGATGATGTCCCCGCCCATGTCGTGCTTGGTGTCCAGCCGCTCGGCGTCGACGTGGAGGGCGGCCACCAAAGCGTCGGCGTCAAAGACATAGTTGCCCATGGAGGCCAGGAACTGCGAGGGATCGGCGGCGAGGCCCGGAGTGCTTGAGGGCTTTTCCACGAACGCCGAAATCTTCTGCGGGTTCTCCTGGTCCACCTCGATCACGCCAAACTGGTCCGCCATGTGCAGGGGCTGCCGGACGGCGGCAACCGTCGCCTTGGCGCCGCTGTTGACGTGCTGCTCCACCATCTGGGCGAAGTCCATGCGGTAGACGTGGTCTGCGCCGACAACCACCACGATGTCCGGGTTGGCGTCGTGGATCAGGTTCAGGGACTGGTAGATGGCGTTGGCGCTGCCCAGGAACCAGCTCTTGCCCACGCGCTGCTGTGCGGGGACGGAGGCTACATAGTTTCCGAGCTGGGTGGACATGCGCCAGGCCTCTGAAATATGCCGGTCGAGGCTATGGGATTTGTATTGGGTGAGGACCACGATTTGCAGGTAGCGCGAATTCACCAGGTTGGAAATCGCAAAATCGATCAGGCGGTAGCTCCCGGCGAAGGGTACAGCAGGTTTGGCCCGGTCTGCCGTCAATGGCATCAGTCTGTTTCCCTCGCCACCCGCGAGGACAATGGCCAGGACTTTTTTGTTCAACGGCATGATGGTCGCTCCTGTACGCCTTCGTAACTCCCCAAGACAGTCCGGTAGGCCCGGACCCCTTCACACTAGAACAGTTAAGCGGGAAGGACTACCTTGGGTCTTGTGCGTATAGACATTGTGACCAAAGAGTTCCCGCCGGAGATCTACGGTGGCGCCGGAGTCCACGTGGCCGAATTGAGCAGGGTGCTTAGCAAGCACGTTGACCTGCAGGTTCGTGCTTTTGGGGCTCCCCGCGACACCGACTATCATGGCGCCACCGTGACGTCCTACCAGGTGCCGGAGGACCTTGGCGGAGCGAACGCCGCAGTCCAGACCCTCGGCGTGGACCTTCGGATTGTGCCGGACGTGGAAGGCGCGGACCTTGTCCATTCGCACACGTGGTACGCCAACATGGCAGGGCACCTGGCCTCTCTGCTGCACGGCATCCCGCACGTCCTGAGCGCCCACAGCCTGGAGCCCCTGCGGCCCTGGAAGGCGGAGCAGCTCGGCGGCGGGTACGCGCTCTCGTCCTGGGTGGAGAAGACGGCGTACGAGGCAGCGGCAGCCATCATCGCCGTTTCTGAGGGTATGCGCCAGGACATCCTGCGCAGCTACCCGGACGTCGATCCGGAAAAGGTCCGGGTGGTCCATAACGGCATCGACGTTGAGCTGTGGCAGCGTGACGAGAATGACGACGCCGTCCGCTCCCTGGGCATCGACCCCGCCAAGCCCAGCGTGGTCTTTGTGGGCAGGAACACCCGCCAGAAGGGCGTGCCCTACCTTCTCCGTGCAGCAGCGAAGCTTCCCGCCGACGTCCAGCTGGTCCTCTGCCTGGGCGCCGCGGACACCCCCGAACTTGCTGCCGAAACGGCACGGCTCATTGAGGAACTGCAAAGCCAGCGGACCGGAGTGGTGCTCATTGAGCGGATGCTGCCGCGCCACGAGCTAATCCAGGTGCTCAGCCATGCGACCGCTTTCGCCTGCCCCTCCATTTACGAGCCGCTGGGCATCGTCAACCTGGAGGCCATGGCGTGTGGCGCCGCGGTGGTTGCCAGCGCCACCGGCGGAATCCCGGAGGTGGTGGAACACGGCCGGACCGGGCTCCTGGTTGACCTTGAGCAGGTCACCGACGGAACCGGAACGCCCCTCGATCCGGAGAAATTCGTGACCGAGTTCGCGGCAGCGCTCACGGAGGTGGTCTCCGACCCGGAGCGTGCCCGCGCCATGGGGCAGGCCGGCCGGCTGCGTGCCGAGAAGCATTTCTCCTGGGAGTCCATCACCGAGACCACCCTCGAGGTGTACCGGTCCGTGCTGCCGGCCCGGAGCTAGCGGTCCTTCCCACATGACGACGACGGCGCCGCTTCCCTCGCAAGGGGAGCGGCGCCGTCGTCGTTAATGACGCCGGGGACGGTCAGCTGCGCTTGGCCGCTGCGGTCCTGGCGAGCAGCACCTTCTCGTCCACGGGGGCCTGGCCGCTGGCCCGCTGGCTCCGGAAGTAGGCCCGCGCCTCGTCCTGGCGGCCCTTTTCGGCGCCCGTGGCGACTGCGGCGCGCACATGCTCATCCCCATAGCCGAACGCCTCCACGAGGCCCAGCGCATGGGGCCGGATCTTTACCAGCAGCCTGTTGATGTACTCGCCCACCGTCCGGCCACGCTGCATGGAGAGACGCCCGTTCATGAGGTACCAGGACAGGTTTTTCTCGATCAGCGAGAGGCCGAAGAGGTCCCGCAGCCAGGTCAGGACCAGCCTGGTTCCGGGATCCTCCACCTCGCGGAGCGCGTCCGTGAAGGCTTCCCACTGCAGCAGCTCGGCGTGTGCCTGCGCGGCGTCGATGAGTTCGTTCTGGTGACGGTTGAACAGCGCGGCCCCCTTTTCCTGCGAGAGCCTGTTGCTGCCCCGGAGCGAGCCCGCTGCCTCCGCGACCATGGTCTGCACCCGGTCAGTGAGCAGCGCGCGCTGGCCTTCCTCGTCGCGCAGGGCGATGGCCGCCCGCTGCACGGAACCGGTGTCGGCCATGAACTGGGCAACCTGGCGCAGGCCGGTCCGGTGGATTGCGGCGCCGGTGGCCTGGCCCACCACGTAGCGGGCCAGGACACCGAAGTCCACGTTCCGGAACTCTTTGGCGTAGTCAGCCAGCAGGCGCTTCGCCACCAGCTGCAGAAGCACGGTGTTGTCACCTTCGAATGTGGCATAGACGTCCAGGTCCGCGCGCAGCGAGGCGAAACGGTTTTCGATCAGGAAGCCGGCACCGCCGCAGGCTTCCCGGCATTCCTGCAGGGTGTCCAAAGCATGCCATGTGCTCAGCGCCTTGAGTGCGGCAGCGAGGGTTTCCAGGTCCTGGCGGTCCTCGTCCGTGTCGTGGGCGCCTGAAAAGACGTCGTCGAACTTCTGCAGCAGTTGCTCGTGGGCGAACCCGGCGGCGTAGGTGGTTGCGAGCCGCGTGAACAGGCGCCGCTGGTGCCGCTGGTAGTCGAGCAGGACTTCCTCATCAGTGTGCGAGGAGGCATTGAACTGGCGGCGTTCAGTGGCGTACCCGATGGCCGCCTTCAGCGCCACTTTGGAGGCCGCCACCGCAGCGCCGTCCAGCGACACCCGTCCCTGGACCAGGGTGCCGAGCATGGTGAAGAACCGCCGGCCCGGGCTGGCAATGGGCGACGAATAGGTTCCGTCAGGAGCAACGTCACCGTAGCGGTTGAGGAGGTTTGTCCGGGGGATCCGGACGTTGGTGAAGTGCAGCCGGCCGTTGTCGATGCCGTTGAGCCCGCCCTTGATGCCGTCGTCCTCGCCCCCGATACCCGGCAGGAACTCCTTGGTCTCCGGGTCCCTAAGCTCCACGTAGAAGGCGTGGACGCCATGGTTAACTCCGCGGGTGACGAGCTGGGCGAACACAACGGCGCCCAGTCCGTCGGTGGCGGCGTTGCCGATGTAATCCTTCCAGGCGGCGCGGAAGGGGGTGTGCACCACGAACTCCTCTGTTGAGGGGTCGTAAGTAGCGGTGGTCGCAATGCTGGCCACGTCCGAGCCGTGACCCGTTTCAGTCATGGCGAAGCAGCCGGGAATGTCCAGGTTCATGATGCCGGGAAGCCAGGCGGCATGGTGTTCGGCAGTGCCGAGGTGCATGACCGCGGAGCCGAAGAGGCCCCACTGCACCCCGGCCTTGATCTGCAGCGAGGGATCGGCCACCACCAGCTCCTCGAAGCCGGCGATGTTGCCGCCGTGGTCATCGGAACCGCCCAGGGCCGCCGGGAACGCGCGGTGGACGGCTTCATTCTCCACCAGGTACCGCAGCTGCCCGAACACCCTTTTCCTGTGCTCGGTGTGCGTCAGGCCCTCGATTTTGTGGAGCTCGGGCCGGGCGGCAAGCTCCCGGGCCTGGAGCCGGACATCGGCCCACTTGCCCAGCAGCTGCCGGCCCAGCGCTTCCACGTCGACGGCGGGCTGGACCCGGGAAGGGCCCGGCGCGGTCTTGTTTGGGGCAGCGGGGCGCTGCCCTTTGCCGGCGGGACGGTCCACTACTTCAGTCATGTCAATGTCCTTCGTTGGTGCTGACAGTGCTTTGTGGTTTCGGTGATTGGTTGGGGTTGCGTGCCTGGCTGGTTCACGTATTAGGGTTGCCGGGCGCTCTGTTGGCGGCAGTGCCGGTCATCCGCGTGGTGCGGGCGAGAGCTCAGGGGCGATTCCTACGCAAAGCCAGGCTGTGATTTGCCGTGCCATCGCCTCCTGCCCGGGCTTGGCGGGGGAGTCCGGAGTGCTGAGCCACTGTTCCCCGGCGTTCCTTACCAGGCCGATCGCCGCCTTGGGCCAGTAGCCGATGACCGCCTGCTTATCATCGCCAAGGTGCGACCTCATGGGGGTGGCGATCATGTCAGCTACGGCGTCAAAGAAGTGCCCGAGCGCCCCGGACACTGCGCCGGAGGACCCCTCCGGATCGCCACTGCCGTACCGGGTGACAAAGGTGTAGACGTTGTGGCTGGTGTCAGCCATCTGGAGGTAGGCCGAGACCATGGCCAGGAGGCCTTCGCGCGGTGTGTCCGCGTTCTGGGCGGCTTCCTGGATCCGGCGCTGCATCTGGCTCAGGACAACTTCGCCCACCGCCTGCTGGAGCCCGGCTTTGTCGCCGAAGTAGCGGTAGAACACGGACTTCGAAGTGCCGGCCGCGGCAGCGATTTCTTCCATGGAAGCGTCGCTGCCCAGCTTGTGCACTGCCCGCCGGGCGGACTTGATCAGCTCCCGGCGGCGTTCCTCCCGGTGGCTTTGCCAGCGCGAAGAGCGGCCGTCGGGACTGCCGGGTGCAGGCTGCAGTACAGGACCGGTTTCGTGGTTGTTCACGATACTCAGCGTATCAGGTACGCTGGGTATCGGTAACCGCACGTGACCCGAGGAGATATCCATGTCCATTGACGGACAGTCCACCGCTGGACCCGAAGAAGCAGGCAGCATGAATGCCGGGGCCCCCGGCCTCCGCAGGGCGGTGATTGTCGGAGGAAACCGGATTCCGTTTGCCCGTGCCGGCGGTGCCTATGCAAAGTCCTCCAACCTGGACATGCTGACGGCGGCCCTGGACGGTCTCATCGCCAGGTTCGGCCTGCAGGACGAGCGCATTGGAGAAGTGGCTGCTGGGGCGGTCCTCAAGCACTCCCGGGACTTCAATCTCACCCGCGAAGCAGTACTGGGTTCCGCGCTCTCGGCCGAGACTCCTGCCTACGACCTGCAGCAGGCGTGTGCCACAGGCCTGGAGACCGTCGTTGGCCTGGCGAACAAGATCAAGCTGGGACAGATCGACTCGGCAGTGGCCGGCGGAGTGGATTCAGCCTCTGACGCCCCCGTTGTGGTCAGTGAGGGCCTCCGCGAAGTGATCCTGGACCTCAACCGGGCCAAGACGCTTCCACAGCGGTTGCAGGTCCTCAGCCGGCTGCGGCCCAAGGACCTGGCCCCGTTGGCTCCCGGTACAGCCGAGCCCAGGACCGGCCTGTCCATGGGGGAGCACCAGGCGCTGACCACATCCCAGTGGAAGATTTCGCGCGAGGCGCAGGATGAGCTGGCCTACAACAGCCACAGGAACCTCGCCGCCGCATACGACTCCGGTTTTTTCGATGACCTCCTCACGCCTTACCGTGGCCTTTCACGCGACGGCAACCTCCGCGCCGATACATCGCTCGAAAAGCTCGCCACGCTGAAACCGGTCTTCGGCAAGAACCTTGGTGCCGACGCCACCATGACTGCCGGCAACTCCACGCCGCTGACGGACGGGGCCTCAACTGTCCTGTTGGCTTCCGAGGACTGGGCGGATGCCCGCGACCTGCCCAAGCTCGCGGCCGTGGTGGACGCCGAGGCTGCCGCCGTCGACTTTGTCCATGGCAAGGATGGCCTGCTGATGGCCCCCGTGTATGCCGTGCCCAGGCTGCTGGCCCGGCAAGGCCTCACGCTTGCGGACATCGACTTCTTCGAAATCCATGAAGCGTTCGCCGCCACTGTCCTCAGCACGCTGGCGGCCTGGGAGGACGAGGAATTCGGCCGGACCCGGCTTGGCCTGGACGGAGCCTTTGGCAGCGTCGACCGTTCGCGCCTGAACGTCAACGGCTCATCCCTGGCCGCCGGCCATCCCTTCGCCGCCACCGGCGGCCGGATTGTTGCCTCCCTGGCCAAACAGCTCCACGCCAAAGGCAGCGCGGACGGCCGGCCCGCACGCGGCCTGGTCTCGGTCTGCGCCGCCGGCGGCCAGGGCGTCGTCTCAATTCTCGAATCACTGTAGGGGGCCCCGATGACAGACAAATATGCACAACTGGTGCACCACGGCATTGGCAGGGATGTGGCCAGGAAACTAGGACTGCCCCAGCCTGCCGTTCTGCGCCGATACCAGCCCGGGCAGCCCCTGATCACGGGCCCCGTGCTCGTTCAGGGGAATACCGCCGAGGCAGACAACCTGGCCGCCGAACTGCTCTCCTGGGAGCTCGATGTCCGGCGGCACGCGGTACCCCGCGAAAAACTGGGTGCCATCATCCTGGTCCTGGACGACGTGGCCAGCCCCGCTGATCTTGAAAAACCCGTCCTCACGGCGGCAGCCTCACTGCGGGACCTCGCCCCCGGCGGCCGGGTGGTCACAGTCTCCCGGCCGGCGTCAGAGGCAGATTCTCCGGCCACCGCCGCTGCCCGGCAGGGAATTGACGGGTTCCTGCGCTCGCTGGCCAAGGAACTGCGCGCCGGCGCCACCGGCAATGGCGTCGTCCTCCGCGAAGGCGTCCAGGCAACGAGCGCAGGCTCCCTGGCCGCCCTCCGGTTCTTCCTCTCGGGCCGTTCGGCCTTCGTGGACGGGCAATTCATCACCGTGTCCAGCACCGCCGGAGAACTCCCCGGCGACGTTGACCAGCCGCTGGCAGGCAAGATTGCCGTTGTCACCGGGGCTGCCCGCGGCATCGGCGCAGCCATTGCCCGCACACTGCACCGTGACGGCGCAAGGCTCATCCTCGTGGACGTCCCCGCCGCCGGCGACCAACTGGCGGCCGTGGCGAACGAAGTCCGGGGGACAGCCCTGCAGCTTGACATCAGCAGGGATGACGCCGGGCACCGGATCATCGCGCACGCGGCGCAGCGCCACGGACGCCTCGACGTCATGGTCCACAACGCGGGCATCACCCGGGATAAGCTGCTCGCCAACATGGACCACGCGAAGTGGAGCTCGGTGATCGGCATCAACATCACCGCTCAGCTCTGGATCAACGAAGCCCTGCTTGCGTCCGAACACTTCCGGGAATCCCCGCGTATTGTGTCAGTGGCCTCTACCAGCGGTATCGCCGGCAACAGGGGGCAGACCAACTACGCGGCGTCCAAGGCAGGGGTAATGGGAATGGTCAGGGCCAGCGCTCCGCTCCTGGCCGCGCACGGGGGCAGCATCAATGCCGTGGCCCCCGGCTTCATCGAAACCGAAATGACGGCGCGGATCCCCTTCGCAGTCAGGGAGATCGGACGGCGGTTGAACTCCCTGCAGCAGGGCGGCCAGCCAGCCGACGTTGCTGAAGCCATCGCGTTCCTGGCCAGCGATGCCGCCGCAGGGATCAACGGGGAGGTCCTGCGGGTATGCGGGCAGAACATGGTGGGGGCATGACGTCCGCCCAGCCGGTCATTTTGGGGGAGATGCCGTCGCTGTCGAAGCTGTACGTCAATGCAGCAGCGCAGGCCGCCCGCCGCCGGCTGTTGGGCACCCACGACGGAACGGCTCTTCCGGGCGAAAGCCATGAAGTGCGGGGAGTCGCCGTTGATGTTGCCACCCTCACCGCCTACCAGCACCTTATCGGCGAAACAGCCAGTGACGTGCTGCCAGCAGGATTCGTCCACGCACTTGCCTTTCCCCTGGCCATGAGCGTGATGAACAGGGATGATTTTCCCGTTCCGTTGCTCGGCATGATCCATCTTCGCAACAGCGTGGAGCAGCGAATTCCCGTTGTCTTCAGCGACGCCCTGGACATCACCGCCAGGGTGGAGAACCTGCGCGGGCACCGTGCAGGCACGCAGGTGGACGTCATCGCCGAGGTCCGCCGGGCCGGGACAGCTGAAATCTGCTGGCTTGGGATTTCCACCTACCTGGCCAAGGGAGTCTTCCTTCCGGGTATTGATAAACCTTCGCAGGCCCCTGCCCGGGCCGACTTCAAGGCACCTGACCCCACGGCCCTTTGGCAACTCGGCGTTGATACCGGGCGGGCTTACGCTGCGGTATCAGGCGACTTCAACCCCATCCACCTGAGCGTTCTCTCGGCCAAGGCATTGGGAATGCGGCGGTCCATAGCGCACGGGATGTACCTTGCCTCGCGGGCGCTCGCGGACGTGGGCGCGTCCCGTGGCGACTCCTTCGCCTGGGATGTGGACTTTGATGCCCCTGTGTTTCTTCCCTGCAGGGTTGCCTTGGAGATCAAAACGGAGGAGGGTCCTGCAGGAGCCTGGGGCCGGTCCGACTTCGTGGCTTGGAATCCCCGGTCAGGCCGGCGCCATTTCCACGGTTCAGTGAGTGCCCTGTAGCCTTACTCAGCCGGCCGTCCGGACAGCCCGCAGGATCCGGTGGAGGCTCAGGAGGACGGATTCGGATGCGGGAACCATTCCCTGGTCAGGCTGCCTCCCGGCGGTGGACGCGATGCACGCTTCCACCGCCGTCTTTGCCGCCTCGAGCTGCTCCTCCTGCTTGGCCGGGTCATCCTCGCTGAACGAGCGCAAAAGTTCACCGGTTGACTTCAGGGCATCAGCCAGCGGCTCGTTATCCTGCAGCGGAACCCCGTACGGCACGTCGCTCTCATAGATGACATCCGAGAGCACGTCCGTTATGTCCTGGATGTGGAAGGTCACGCGTTCCAGTTCGCGCAGGTTGCGGTAGTCAAGGTCAACGTCGCGGGGGTGGAGTTTGCGCCGCGGGTTTGCCCTGCGGCTCGCGTCCGCCTCCTTGACCAGATGCCGGACGGAGCGTGCGGCCGCTGAAAGCTCGTCCGAACGGCGCGACCAGTCCTCGTGTTTGGGGGGCCACTCTTCCAGAAGCGCTTTGCCCATGTCCGTGAGCTGTTTGCCGAGCGCGATGCGCAATTCGTCCAGGCTGGCTGCCGCGGCATTGAAGTGCAGCGGCGGAAAGATCAGGAAATTGACGCCGATACCCACGGCGACTCCCACACCCATCTGCAGGAGGTAGCCGAACGAAAAATCGTCCGGATCACTGCCGCCGACCAGCAGGACAAGCAGCGCCGCCGTCGGAATCCAGTCACTGCCCTTGCCAATTCCCGGAAGGCCGCCCAGCAGGACGCCGATGCCCATGATCAGTGCCACGGCAAGGGGGGATGGATCAGTCACGTTCACCAGCACGAACGCAAGGCCGATTCCCATGGCCAAGCCGGCAAGGGCCTGCATTCCCTGCTTAACTGAACCGGCAACGTTGTGGTACATGGCCACCAGCGCGCCCAGCGGCGCGTAGTAGGGGTAATTGGCTGCCGCGCCCGGCATCAGCGGGGCGATAAGGAAGGCTAGCCCTGCAGCAATTGCAGCCTTCGCCGCCAGTTGGAGCCGTTGCGTTGCAAAGGCCGCAGACAGCCCCGATACCGCCTGTTTGAGAAATTGGGTCCCGCCGGCCCAGCGGGCATCCGGGCGTACTTGAGGCTTGGTCATCAGCACAACGTTACGGGCGACCTGACGCTGCGGACAAAGCTGCTGGTCAGGCGTCCGCCCTGGGCGCGGGGACAGGACCGTTTAGGACAAAGCGGCCGCGGCACGGCGTACTTCGGCAGCGAGGCGGTGGGCCCGCCCTGGTGTCCGTCCGTCCTCCTGCCGCTGCGGGATGTAGCCGAAGCCGAGGCCGTAGGCCGGGTCCGCGAACGCGAGCGCGGCGTTGGCCCCCTCATGCCCGAACGCGCGGTGGCTGCCGAAGTTCCGGGACGGGTGTGGCTTCATGAAGACGACGGCGAACGCGTTGTCCAGGCCGGAGGAACGGTCAAGGCCCCACACCTGTTCCCGGGCCATGAGGTCAACGGTCGCAGCGTCCAGGAATGGTGTGCCTCCATCTATGCCCGTGGTGGCCGCCGCGTAGAGGCGGGCCAGGCCCTCAGCGGTTCCCACCCCTCCTGCCGCCGACATGCCGGCCGCCCGGACAGAGCGGATGTTGGGAAGTTCCATGATGTTGCTGACTGGGGCATTGCTGTTCATGCCTTCGAGGCTGAGCGGATCGAGCCAGGGCTGCTCCGGGCCGGCCGAATAGAGGACGTTCCTGTAGCGGGATTCCTGATCCTCCGGCAGTCCGAGGAAAAAATCGATGCCCAGCGGACCCCGAATCCGCCGCTCAAAGGCCTCCTGCAGCGTTTCACCGGCAGTGCGGCGGCACAGTTCCTCCATGATGATCCCGATGGTCAGCGCGTGGTAGCCGAACTGCGTGCCGGGCTCCCACGCCGGGACTGCTGCGGCGAGCCGGGCAGCGGCGGCGGCAGTGGTGAATTCATCCAGGGCGAAGCCGCCTTCGATGCCCATAAGCCCGGCCTGGTGGGACAAAGCCTGCCTGACCAGGAGCCGGTTTTTTCCATGCACTCCGAATTCAGGCCAGTAATGCGCCACCGTTTGGTCCAGGTCCAGCAGGCCGTCCTGCACCAGCAGCCCGATCACCATAGCGGCCACCCCTTTGGAACACGAGTACGCTCCCGTCACGGAGTCGGGAGCCATGCCGGGCCCGCCGGAAAGCCCCACTACCTGGATACCATCCTGGTAGGCGGCCAGCTGCCCGCTGTACTGCGGGTCCTCTTGCAGGAATGAGTCGAACAGTTCCAGGACGGCGCCGTATCCGGGCGCCACAAAGCCAAGTGATGTCTGCATGGCGCAAGTCTAGTCGGAAAGCGTTTACCGGCCTGGCTCCGCTTGGGGTTTGGGAGCGGCCCCGTGGCCGGGAGATACTTCCTCCCCTTCCTTGACGGGTCCGGGCGGTGTGCCGTCACCAAAGGGCCGGCCACCCAGCGATTCCCGGCCATGGGCTTCCAGCCAGCCGCCCAGGTCCGGACCCGCAGGGACGATGCCGGTGGGGTTTATGTCCTCATGGACGATGTAGTAGTGCTGCTTGATCTGCACGAAGTCGGTGGTATCCCCGAAACCGGGGGTCTGGAAGAGATCCCGCGCATAGCCCCAGAGTGCGGGCATTTCGGCGAGCTTCTGGCGGTTGCATTTGAAGTGGCCGTGGTAGACGGCGTCGAAGCGCGCCAGCGTGGTGAACAGCCGCACGTCCGCTTCCGTGATGGTGTCACCAACCAGGTAGCGCTGCCGCGAGAGCCGGTCTTCGAGCCAGTCCAGTGCGGACCACAACCGCGCGTAGGCGGCGTCGTAGGCTTCCTGGGACCCGGCGAAGCCGCAGCGGTACACCCCGTTGTTGACCTCGGTGAACACGCGCTTGTTGACCTTGTCGATCTCATCCCGAAGTGCCTCCGGGTACAGGTCCGGCGCTCCCGGCCGGTGGAACTGTGTCCATTCGGTAGCGAAGTCCAGGGTGATCTGCGGGAAGTTGTTGGTTACCACGGCGCCGCTGGCCACGTCCACGATTGCGGGGACGGTAATGCCCCGCGGGTAGCCAGGGAAACGCCTGAAGTAGGCATCCTGCAGTCTTTCGATACCCAGGACCGGGTCCACCCCTCCGGGGTCGAGGTCAAAGGTCCATGAGCGCGCATCGTGGGTGGGGCCGGGCTGTCCCAGGGAAATGGCGTCCTCCAGGCCGAGCAGGCGCCGGACGATGACGGTCCTGTTGGCCCAGGGGCACGCCCGTGCGGCGATCAGCCGGTACCGGCCCGCCTCCACGGGCCAGCCGGGTTCGCCCTTGGAGCCCGGGGTGGCATCTCTGGTGATGCGGTCCTCGATGTAATTGGTATCACGGTTGAATTCCGCGCCGCCGGTGACGTAGGCGCCCCGGGTGCTGTGCTCTGTGCCGCCTGCCCCGGTGGCTTGCTGCGTGGTGTCGGTTTCCTGGCTCATGGGACCAGCCTATGCTCCCGCGTAGAGGACTGTGGAGATGGGCTGCCAGGCCCACAGCCAGGAGCCCGCCACCAGGGCCGCGAAGAGTACGATCCACACGGCGGAGGGAATTGAGGTGGCGCGCCACAGCAGGTAGGCGTCAGAACTCGCCAGCCTTTCCCGCCGGCGCAGGTGAAGGTGCGCCAGCTTGATGAGGTCGCGCACGGCGGCCACCAGCAGCGCCATCCCCAGGATGACGGCCACGTGCCCGACGAATGCCTCCGGGACCAGGAGCACCAGGAGAAGTGTCACGGCGATTGCGGTGAAAGTAATAAGGATGCCGGCAAGATTGCGCAGGAACAGCAGCGAGGCAGCCAGGGCAAGGCCGCCAGCCGTGATGGCGGCCGGGCCCCAACCGTTGAATCCGCACCAGACAAACGCGGCGCCCACAATGGCCGGGACCGGGTAACCCCAAAAGCACGACCATGCGCTTGCAAGCCTGCTGCGGCTGTAGGTGGTGGTGGTTCCGGAATGGTCGAGGCGCAGGCGGATGCCTGACAGCCGCTGGCCGCTCAGCAATGCAGCGGCCGCATGCCCCATTTCGTGCGTTGCCGTGGCCAGCAGCCCGAAGTACTTCCAGGAACGCCGCGGAACGGACAAGGCGGCAGCGATCACCAGCACCAGCGCGAGTTCGGTAAACGTCACGTCAGGGGCGTCCGCCCGGCTGAAGGCATCCAGCAACTTATTCCACGGGTCGACTGATATGTTCATCAAAGCCAGGTGCCGGCCGGGTCATCGTGTGCCATACGCGCCACAGTACCGGGACGTCCTGGGTGCCGGCTTAAAGCCGAAAGGCACGCCAACGAAAAGGGCGTGCCTTAGGATCGGTGGGGCCGCGGATGTTCCCGAAGCCCCACGTCGACTGTGTTAACTAGCCTTCGCACTCGGTGCAGTAGCTGTGGCCATCCTTCTGGCGCGCTATCTGGGACCGGTGACGGACCAGGAAGCAGGAGTAGCAGGTGAATTCATCTTCAGCCTGCGGGATGACCTGTACCACGAGCTCTTCGGCCACGAACTCGCCTCCGGGCACGCCTGCGCCGTCAAGCCCGTCAGCCTCATCCAGTTCCAGCACAACGCTGCGGGCGTCGGGAGCATTAGCTGACTGGAGCTGCTCGAGTGAGTTGTCCTGCGATTCCTTGACGTCGGAGCGCAGTTCGTCGTAATCGGTTGCCACTTTAGGTGCTTCTCTTTTCTTTGGTTCGCCTGTCGCGTATGAAACGTACAGCATCACGAGGCTATTCCCCAATAGCCGGAGTATGTTGACCCTCCACTGGGTAAGGGTTGAAAGAAGGCATCCTGCGGTTTATCACCGCAGCATGGATGGCAGGGCAGCGGAGGACGTAGCGCACGGCGCGCGGTCTCTGCATTACGGGTAAGGGGTATACGTGGAGCAGCTCACTGCAGAGTTCGGTGGTTCCCGGCGGGTTGGTACCGGTGTTGGTCCTGTCCTGGAAAAGTTCCAGGACGTGACGAGGATCGCTGTATTGCGGGGCGGAGGCCTGGGCGACCTGGTCTTTGCAATTCCGGCCATGTCCGCCCTCAAGGCGGCTTATCCCGGCGCAACACTGACTTTGCTGGGCACCCCCGTGCACAAGGCACTGATCGACGCAACCACAAGTCCCGTGAATGAGGTGTGCGTGCTGCCCTTTGCTGAAGGCGTCCGCCCGGGGCAGGAGGCCACGGAGGAACTGGATACATTTTTTGATGCCATGCGCGAACGCGGGTTCGACCTTGCCGTCCAGCTCCATGGCGGAGGGCGGTATTCAAACCCGTTCCTCCTTCGCCTGGGAGCGCGGCACACGGTGGGCACCCGTACCGCGGACGCCGCCAGCCTGGAGCGGACGGTTCCCTACCTCTATTACCAGCATGAGCCGCTGAGGGCGCTGGAAGTCGCTGGCCTGGCCGGCGCCTTCCCCATCGACCTCGAGGCACGCCTGGCGCCGGCACCGGGACTTGCGTGCCCCGCCGTCGTAATGGACGACGGCGGCACCGGGCCTTTGGTGGTGGTCCATCCGGGCGCCACGGATCCCCGCCGCCGCTGGCCGGTTGCGCGGTTCGCTGAACTGGCGGCAGCGTGCGCCGCGGACGGGTTCCGGGTGGTGGTCATCGGGGATGAGAGCGAGCAGGAACTGGCCGGCGAGGTCGCGGAGCAGGCAGCCTCCGCCCACGTCCGATCCCTGGCCGGGGACCTTGACATGGGCGGGCTTGTGGCGCTGCTAGCCCGTGCGGCAGTGGTGGTTGGCAATGACAGCGGCCCCCGGCACCTCGCTCAGGCGCTGGGAGTGCCCACAGTGGGAGTGTTCTGGGCGGGCAACGTCATCAACGCCGGGGCGCTGGGCCGGAGCCTGCACCGCATACACGCATCCTGGGTGACCGCTTGCCCCTCCTGCGGGATAGACGTCACCCAGGTCGGCTGGACGGCGCCCCGGTGCCCCCATGACGACTCAGCCGTGGCAGATGTCTCGGTCCGTGATGTTTACGAGGACGTGCGGAGCCTGGCCGCCACAGAGCTGCCGAAAGAGGACGCATGAGCGGCGGGGAGGTCCTCACCAAGCCCGCGCCGGGGAACCTTGGCGACGCAAAACCCGAACTGCTGGTGCTGCGGGCCTTAAAGCTGGGGGACCTGCTGGTGGCCGTGCCCGCCCTTAAAGCCCTTCGCCGCGCCTTTCCTGAGCATCGCCTGCGGTACGCGGCCCAGGGGTGGCTGTCGGAGGCGTTGGGGCTGGTGGGCGGCTATGAGCTCCTGCCCACCCATGGCCTGGACGAGCCGCTGGCTTTGGAACCCGGCGTGGTCGATGTGGCAGTAAACCTCCACGGCAGCGGCCCGGAGAGCCAAGGAAGGATCGAAGCTTTGCAGGCGCGGCACACTATCGGGCACCGGAGCCAGCACCGGGACGGCCCGCCGTGGCGTGCCCACCTGCATGAAAGGGAGCGCTGGACGGCGCTCCTGGAATGGCACGGCATCGAAGCCGATCCGCTGGACATCCAGCTGCAGGCGCCCCATCGGCCCAGCCCCGTTCCCGGAGCCGCCGTCCTGCATGTCGGGGCAGCCTACGGCAGCCGCCTCTGGCCTGCCGAGCGGTTTGCCGCTGTTGCCTCTGCGCTCGCCGTGGCCGGGCACACCGTTGTTTTTACCGGCGGCAGCGGGGAAAGGGACCGCGCAGTGGAGGTGTGCCGGCAGTCCGGCCTTCCCGACGACGCCGTGCTGGCCGGGAGGCTGGGGTTGGGGGAGTTCGCCGCCACCATCGCCGCTGCCCGGCTGGTGATCTCCGCGGATACCGGCGCCGCGCACCTGGCGTCGGCCTACGGTACGCCGTCGGTGGTGTTGTTTGGGCCTGCCCCGCCCGAAATCTGGGGCCCGCCGCCGGGTCCCCACATAGTCCTGACCCGGGCTGAGCTGCGGCGGGGAGACACATTTGCCCATGAACCCGACCCCGCCCTGCTGGCGGTTACCGTGCCGGATGTGCTGGCCGCTGTGGGGGAGCTGGGCGTCCTTTAGGCCGGCCAGCCCATTGTCCTTAACGGCCACACCGGTAGGATCGCTTCAAGCTGCTAAGCCACTACACTTCCGCGGGAGTTGGTTCACCCATGATTCGTAGCAAGCGATCGGTGAGGCAGTTGCTGGCCGCCGGAATGGCAACACTCAGCCTCGCTGTCCTGGCCGCGTGCGGATCCCAGGATCAAGAGTCCGTCCACTTCACCGCCGCGGGAGACATAGGCCTGGGTGAAGGCGCCTTGGCTGTGCTGGATACGGTGGCCCAACTGAAACCGGACTTCAATATCGGGCTGGGTGATTTCCCCTACGAGCCCGGCGCCGACCAGAAATTCTGCGACATGGTCACTGGAAAGCTGGGAGGGGAGTTCGCCTACCAGCTGCTTCCTGGAAACCATGAGAGCGATGGCTCTGACGGTGATATTGAGAAGCTGGCCGCTTGCCTGCCCAACCGTCTTCCCGGCCTGCAAGGCGATTACGCCGAACAGTGGTACGTAGACGTTCCGCAGGAAGAACCACTGGCCCGAATCATCGTGGTTTCACCAGGTATCGAGTTTCCTGGTGGCAAGCTCGACTATTCAAAGGACAGCGAGCGGTGGAACTGGACGGAACAGGCAATCGACGGAGCGCGGACAGAGAACATTCCCTGGACCGTTGTCGCCATGCATACTCCCTGTTTCACCATGGGGCGGTATGCCTGCGCAGCGGGAGAAGCCCTCACCAACATGCTGATCGAGAAGAAGGTTGACCTCGTTCTCAGCGGCCATGAGCACCTGTACCAGCGGACCCGCCAACTCGGATTCAGTGACCGGTGTGAGTATATGAGAGCCAAAACCGTGGAGAAGAGATGTGTGGTGGACACCGGAGACTCCATGACCCAAGGCAGGGGAACGGTCTTCGTCACCGTGGGCATTGGAGGGCGGACACCCCGCGAAATCAACATCGACGACCCCGAGTCGCACTATTTCGCATCCTGGTCAGCCGGTAACCACAATTCGACACTAGGGACGCTGGACGTCACGGCAACCAACACCCGCATGGACGTGAAGCTTGTTCCGGCGGACGGCTACACCTTCTCTGATTCGTTCAGCATCCGGAAGTGATCACGGGCGCATTGCGCACAATAAGCGCAGTCTCAGGACGGGGTGAGTGGAACCGGCGACGGCTGGGGGCGAGCACACGTGGTCTCAGGCGTGGCTCTCGTCGCCGGTTCCGTGAACCACATTAGGATCCCTGAAAGGCCTGCACCCGAGTAGTTGGTACCTGCTTTGTGGGGAACCCGTACCCGGCCGCCTGGAGTGCCGGACGCCGGCAGCGACACGCAAATACAAAAAAGCCCCGGAAAATCAGTGATTTTCCGGGGCTTTCCCATTGTGCGCGGAGGGGGACTTGAACCCCCACCCCCTTTCGAGGACTAGCACCTCAAGCTAGCGCGTCTGCCATTCCGCCACCCGCGCAGGTGGTGATTCGGAAACCGTTTCCGCCTTTCAGCGTTTCGCGTTTCTCCGAAGCAGCGAGAAAAACTCTAACACGACTTTTCCTGAAACATCGAATCGGGCCAAGTGGGTAGGCTGAGGGCAGCACATCAGCGTTGCACCAGCCAGTCATTTCCAGTGAGGAGCCCTCCATGCCTGACGTCATGCCCGAGGATGAAGTAGTCCGGATCTGCCAGGAACTCATCCGGATAGACACCTCCAACTTCGGTGACGGTTCGGGTCCGGGCGAGCGCGCCGCGGCGGAGTATGCCGCCGGCCTGATCGAGGAAGTCGGCATGGACGCCGAAATCTTTGAGTCCGCACCGGGGCGGGCAAACGTGGTGACCCGAATGGCCGGCGAGGACCCGTCCGCCAGTGCCCTCGTGGTCCACGGCCACCTGGACGTGGTGCCGGCGCTTCGGGACCAGTGGTCTGTGGACCCGTTCGGCGCCGAACTGAAGGATGGGCTGATCTGGGGACGCGGCGCCGTCGACATGAAAGACATGGACGCCATGATCCTCGCGGTGCTGCGGGGATTCGCCCGCACCGGCAGGAAGCCCAAGCGGGACATCATCTTCGCCTTCTTCGCGGATGAGGAAGCGGGCGGCGCCTACGGTGCCCGCTACGCCGTGGACAAACGTCCGGAGCTGTTCGAGGGCGCCACCGAGGCAATCTCGGAGGTGGGTGGATTCTCGGCCACTATTGGCGGCCAGCGGACGTACCTCCTCCAAACCGCGGAGAAGGGCATTTCATGGCTGCGGCTGGTGGCCCACGGCAGGGCGGGGCACGGCTCCCAGATCAGCACCGACAACGCCGTGACGCGGCTGGCCGGAGCCGTCACGCGCATCGGTGAATACAAGTGGCCCATCGAGCTGACCCCCACCACCCGGCAGTTCCTTGACGGGGTGACCGAACTCACGGGCGTGGAGTTCGACGCCGACAACCCGGATGTCCTGCTGAGCCAGCTGGGAACCGTAGCCCGGTTCGTTGGGGCAACACTGCAGAACACCACTAACCCCACGCTGCTCAAGGGCGGCTACAAGCACAACGTCATCCCGGAATCCGCTGAGGCGCTGATCGACTGCCGCACCCTGCCAGGCCAGCAGGAACACGTCCTGGAGATCGTCCGCGAACTGGCCGGCACGGGCGTCGACGTCAGCTACGTGCACCAGGACGTCTCCCTGGAGGTGCCCTTCGCGGGCAACCTGGTGGACTCCATGATTGACGCCCTGCACTCCGAGGACCCGGGCGCCAAGGTGCTGCCGTACACCCTTTCCGGCGGCACGGACAACAAGTCGCTGAGCAGGCTTGGCATCACCGGATACGGTTTCGCGCCCCTGATGCTGCCGGACGAACTGGACTTCACCGGCATGTTCCACGGCGTGGACGAACGGGTCCCGGCCGATTCGCTCAAGTTCGGTGCGCGGGTCCTCAACACCCTCCTCACCAACTACTGACGCGGCCGCCATGACCCCCGAGGAAGTCCTGCCCGACGCCCTCCTGGAGCGCATCCGCGGCCGTGCCGCCGGCTATGACCGGGACAACGCGTTCTTCCATGAGGACCTTGAGGAACTGGTGGGTGCCGGTTACCTGACGATGTTCGTTCCAGCGGACGACGGCGGCCTGGGCTTTGGCCTCGAAACGGTGGCACAGTGCCAGCGCAGGCTCGCAACGGCCGCCCCCGCCACAGCACTGGCCGTCAACATGCACCTGGTATGGACCGGCGTCGCGCATGTCCTCAAAGCCCGCGGCGACACCTCCCTTGACTTCGTCCTCAAGGAAGCTGCGGACGGCGCCGTCTTTGCCTTCGGCAATTCCGAGGCCGGCAACGATTCGGTCCTGTTCGATTCACGGACCACCGCGACTCCCTTGCCGGACGGTGGTTACTCGTTCACAGGGACGAAGATTTTCACAAGCCTCTCGCCGGCCTGGACCCGGCTGGGGATTTTCGGCAAGGACCCGCATGCCCGGGAAGGGGAAGGCGAACTGGTCCACGGCTTCATCACCCGGGAAACGCCGGGATACCGCGTCGTGGACGACTGGGACACCCTGGGCATGCGCGCGAGCCAGTCCAACACCACCGTCCTGGACGGTGCCACTGTCTCGCCGGAAAGGATCTTCCGCAAGATTCCCGTCGGTCCCAGCAGGGACCCGCTGATCTTCGCGATCTTCGCCTGTTTCGAGACGCTGCTCGCGGCCGTCTACACGGGAGTGGGGGAGCGCGCCCTCACAGTGGGCGTGGAGGCTGTGAAGCGGCGCACCTCGTTCAAGAACAACGGACGCAGCTACGCGCAGGATCCGGACATCCGGTGGAAGGTTGCGGAGGCAGCCATGGCCATGGACGCCCTGTATCCGCAGCTGGCTGCAGTGGCCGCGGATGTGGACGCCCTGGCAGACCACGGAGCGCAGTGGTTTCCGAAGCTGGTTGGCCTGAAGGTAAACGCCACGGAGACTGCGCGGAAGGTTGTGGACCTGGCTATCCGTGTCAGTGGGGGATCGAGCTATTTCCGCGGCTCAGAACTGGAGCGGCTCTACCGGGACGTACTGGCAGGCATGTTCCATCCGTCCGATGATGAATCCGCCCACAACACCGTTGCCAACGCGTGGCTGGGTCCGTTGGAAGGCTAGACCGTCCGCTGGACCTGCAGGACCCGCCGGCGCAGCCAGAACCGCCGTCCGCCGCCAACATAAAGCTTGCTGCGCTCCAGCTCCCACTTGCCGTACTCGGAATGTTCCACCAGGCGGCGCCTCGCCTCAGGCAGTGAATCCTCAGGACTGACCGTCAGCACGAGGTACTCGTACTGCCTCAAATAGTCCCGTTCCCGCTGGACCGAGCTGGTGAGAAATTGTTCCTTCATTGCTCTCCATTTTCGTCCTTTTCCGGCTAACGTGAAGTCATGAGCATCGATCCGCGTGTCGCGCTTCAGTCCTTGACCACCGCTATGGAAGAACACCTTATAGCAGCATCCAACCGCCGCGGAGATGGTGACCCCTCCGTGGAGGCGGCGTTTTTCGCGGTCGCGGACGCCTTCGAAGTTTACGAAGATGCGCTCTATGAGGCCTACAACGAGGTGACGCCGCTCCAGGTCTTTGACGACGAGGACGACGAGGACGAAGAAAGCGACGTGGATGACGATGAGGACCTGGAAATCGTCCAGGACTAGGGCCGCGGACTTACAGCGGCGCTGAAACATCCTCAAGGGCCCGGGCAATTTCCGGCGGCAGCGGAGTGAGCTGCGCGTCCAGGAGTTCTTTCAGCTGCGCGGGCGTGCGCGGACCCACAATGGCGGTAGCCACGCCGTGCTGGGACAGGAGCCAGCTGAGGGATACGTCCTGCGGCGTCCGCCCCAGCCCCTTGGCCGCCATGCATAGGGCTTCCACGGTCCGGGAGGGCTTCTCCTCAAGGTAGGGCTCAACGTACCCGGCCTCGGCTGCGGACGCCGCCCGGGATCCGGAGGGAATGCTGCCGCGGTACTTGCCGGTCAGCACCCCGCGGCCCAGCGGCGCCCAGGCCATGAGGCCCAGTCCGGCGTCTTCAACCGCAGGGATAAGCTCAGCCTCGGGCCTGCGCTGCAGGAAAGAGTACTCGGCCTGGGCGGCCACCAGGGGGAACCCGGCAACCGCAGCGGCCTTCGCCGTCTGCCACCCGTTGAAGTTTGAAACGCCGGCGTAGCGCGCCCGGCCGGAGCGGACGGCAAATTCCAGGGCGGACAGGGTTTCGTCCAGCGGAACGTTGGCGTCCCAGGCCTGGGCAAACCAGATATCCACATAGTCGGTGCCGAGCCGGGCCAGGCTGGCATCAAGTCCGGTGAGCATGGCGTTGCGGGACGTGTCCACGCCGCGCCGGCCGTCCGGCGTCGTCATCCCTGCCTTGGTGGAGATGGAAATCTCCGTGCGCGCCACTACGTCGCCCAGCAGCGATCCGATCATGGCCTCCGAGCGGCCGTCGGCGTAGGACGCGGCAGTATCAACGTGGCGGCCACCCGCATTAAGGAAGGTGCGCAGGAGTTCCGAGGCGTCCTGTTCGTCGGTTTCGCCGGCCCAGCCCATGGTGCCGAGGGAAAGGGCGGACACACGCAATCCACTGTTGCCGACGTAACGCTGCTGCATAGCAGCAAGCTTACGGCCAGAACAGGCACCGCCTATGACGTAGGGTCTTAGCGTGAACTGGTTTGAGGCGGCCCTGCTGGGCCTAGTGCAGGGTTTGACCGAATTTCTACCGATTTCATCAAGTGCGCATCTTCGGATTGTGGGGCAATTCCTGCCCAATGCGGCTGACCCGGGGGCAGCGTTCACAGCCATCACCCAGTTGGGTACCGAGACCGCGGTCCTGGTCTACTTCTGGCGGGACATCGTCCGGATCTTCAAGGGCTGGACGGGTTCGCTGACCGGCAAGGTATCGCGGCAGGACCCGGACGCCAGGATGGGGTGGCTGGTCATCCTGGGCAGCCTTCCGATCATCATTCTAGGCCTCCTGTTCCAGGACCAGATCGAGTCCGTTCTCCGCAGCCTTTGGATTGTGGCCACCATGCTGATCGTCTTCGGGCTCTTCCTGGCGGTCGCTGATGCCATCGGCACGCAGGAGCGGGACCTCAGCCGGCTCACCTACAAGCACGGCATCCTCTACGGCTTCGCCCAGGCCCTGGCACTGATTCCCGGTGTTTCCAGGTCCGGCGGAACCATTACGGCCGGCCTCCTGATGGGTTACACCCGCGAGGCCGCCGCCCGCTATTCGTTCCTTCTGGCCATCCCTGCCGTATTCGGCAGCGGGTTCTACCAGCTCTATAAGACCGTCACCAATGAGGGCATCGCCGGCCCCTATGGACTGCCGGAAACCGCCTTGGCCACAATGATTGCCTTCGTTGTGGGATACGTCATCATCGGCTGGTTCCTGAAGTTCGTGTCCACCCGCAGTTACCGCTTGTTCGTCTGGTACCGGATCTTCCTTGGCCTGGCCCTGTACCTCCTGCTCGGTTTCAATGTCATCAGCGCCTAGCACTAGGCTTGGTGTGTGAAATCCTGGATATCCCGCCCCGTTCCTGACGTGCCCGGAAGCATGCCCGCCCTCCGGCTGTTCGACACAGCGGTGCGCAAGGAGGTGGTACTGGACAACGAGAGCCGGCCGTCCATGTACGTCTGCGGCATCACGCCGTACGACGCCACCCACATGGGGCACGCATCCAGCTACGTCGCTTTTGACCTCCTGAACCGGGCCTGGCGGGACTCCGGCCGCGACGTCGCCTATGTGCAGAACGTCACGGACGTTGACGATCCGCTCCTGGAACGTGCCGAGGCCACGGGTGTTGACTGGCGGGACCTTGCTGCCGGCCAGATCGAACTTTTCCAGACGGACATGGAAGCACTGAACGTCCTGCCCCCGGACCACTACGTGGGCGCCGTGGAGTCCATCGGACTGATAGTGCCGGAAGTGGAACGGCTGGTGAGCCTTGGGCTGGCCTACACAGTGCCGGGCACCAAGGGCGAACCCGACGGGGACGTCTATTACGACGTCGAGGCGGCCGGCAAGCAGTCCGTCGCACCGGATGCGTGGTCCCTCGGATGCATCTCCGGGCTGGCCGAGAGCGAGATGCTCGAGCTCTTTGCGGAACGCGGCGGCGACCCCGGACGGGCGGGCAAGCGGCAGGCACTGGACCCGCTCCTGTGGCGCGTTGCCCGCGAAGGGGAACCGAGCTGGCCAGGCGGCAGCCTGGGAGCAGGCAGGCCAGGATGGCATATCGAGTGCACGGTTATCGCACAGAAGTACCTGCCTTCACCCTTTACCGTCCAGGGCGGCGGTTCGGACCTTATCTTCCCGCACCACGAAATGGGCGCGGGACACGCTTACTCCCTTGCGGGGGTTCCGCTGGCAAAGCACTACGCCCACGCCGGCATGGTGGGCCTCGATGGCGAGAAGATGAGCAAGTCCAAGGGAAACCTGGTGCTCGTATCAAAACTTCGGGCAGCAGGGGAGGAGCCCGCCGCGATCCGCCTTGGCATTCTTGCCCACCACTACCGCTCCGACTGGTCCTGGACGAACGAGGGGTTCGAGGAGGCGAAGGCCACCCTGGCTGCCTGGCGCAGGGCACTGGCCCACGCCCCCGCAGGCTCCGCCGCCCCCCTCGTGGCCGAGATGCGCGCAGCGCTTGCCGCCGACCTTAACGCTCCTGCCGCAATTGCGGCAGTATCCCGCTGGGCCGAGCAGGCAAACGCCGACGGCGGACCGGCTAGTCCCGCAGACCAGGCCCTGGTCAAAGACGCTGTGGACGCTTTGCTGGGAGTGCTTCTCTAAAACGGCCCCTCAGGGCAGGGGGCCGCACCGTGACCGCACGGCGGTGCCGGTCAGGGCCGGTCCTGGCCCCGGCGCTTGAGGTACCGCTCGAATTCCCGGGCAATCGACTCGCCGGTGGCTTCCGGGAGATCCGCTGTGTCCTTGGCTTCCTCGAGCTGCCGGACGTAGGCTGCGATTTCGGGATCCTCGGTGGCCAGTTCGTCCACCCCCCGCTCCCACGCGTCCGCTTCCTCAGCGAGCTCGTGCGTATCCAGCGGAACCTGCAGCAGTTCCTCAATCCGGTGCAGCAGCGCAAGCTGGGCCTTCGGCGACGGCGCCTGGGCCACGTAATGCGGGACGGCGGCCCACAGCGAAATCGTGGGGATTCCCGCCAGCAACGCCACCTCCGACAGCACGCCGACAATGCCCACCGGACCTTCATACTGCGAGGCTTCCAGGTTCATGCGCTCACGCAGCGGGGCGTCGTCCGACGAGGTACTGACCGGAATCGGCCTGCTGTGCGGAACATCCGCCAGCAGAGCCCCCACCAGCACAACGTAGTCAACGTTCAGTGCCTCGGCGTGGACCAGGAGTTCCGCCGTGTAGGCACGCCATTTATAGGACGGCTCTGTGCCCTGGACAAAGATGACATCAACGTTCGAGTCCGGAGCGCTTGCCTTATAGATCCGTGTGGAGGGCCACTTGATCTTGCGTTCTCCGGCGGCGTTCCGGCGCACGGTAGGACGCGTGAACTGGAAGTCGTAATACTCGTCGGCGTCGATGGAGGCCACCTTCTTGCCGCCCCACAGTTTGTTCAGGTAGCGAAGGGAGTCGCTGGCCGCTTCCCCGGCGTCATTCCAGCCTTCAAAGGCGGCAAGCATCACTGTCACGCGCTGTCCGTCAGCTACAGGCTGCAGGAACCGCTCCCTTTCGGGCCCGGCACCCGGTTCTGTGGTGTCTCCCTCGAAGCTATTCATTTCTTCACCCTACGTCCAAGGACCGCGGCTGTGCATTGAATGAAGCGCCACAACATCACGCAAATGCACTGCGGCCGGTCAGGGGGAGCCCCATATTCGCCAAGGGCGTAGCCATCAGCCGGCGCCCAGGCGGTCCCCGTAGACTGAGGGCATGCGATTGCCAGCCGACAGTTCCCCGCTCAAAGCCGTCCTGTGGGACATGGACGGGACGATCGTTGATACGGAGCCCTACTGGATCGCCGCCGAGCGCGCGCTGGTGGAAGAATACGGCGGGACCTGGTCCCACGGGCAGGCCATGCAGCTGGTTGGCCAGTCGCTCACTTTTTCCGCCGGGCTGCTCCAGGAAGCCGGCGTGGAACTGGAAATCCGGGAAATCATCGACACCCTCACCCACTCGGTGGTCAGCAGCGTCAAGCGCCAGGTCCCGTGGCGGCCGGGTGCCCGTGAACTCCTCGAGGAACTCCACATTGCCGGTGTCCGCTGCGCACTGGTCACCATGTCCGAGGGCCCGCTGGCCAGGCAGGTAGTGGCAAGCCTTCCACGGCAATACTTCGAGGTCCTGATTACCGGGGACACCGTCGCCCAGGGCAAACCACACCCTGAGGCGTACCTGACCGCCGTCGAATGGCTGCAGGACGCAGACCCGGACCTGGGCCTGCACCACTGCGTGGCGCTGGAGGACTCGGTGCCCGGTGTCTCCGCTGCCGTGGCGTCCGGTGTGGCAACCGTGGCCATACCGCACATTGTTCCGCTGCCCGAGGACGAGCGTTACACCCTCTGGGATTCCCTGGCTGGCCGCACCGTGGCCGACCTCGAATCGCTCCTGCCCGGCGGCCAGGGGATGCAGGGGTTCGTGGACGCGGCCCGTCCGCTCGGGGACCAACGGTGACGGAAACTACTGTCCCGGTCCGGCGCGAAGGCATTCCGCTGGGCAGGATTGCGGGCGTCCCTGTGGTGCTGGCTTATTCCTGGTTCATCATTGCCGCTTTCACGGTCATCGTCTACGGTCCCGTCCTGGCCGGGCAGAACCCGGCCCTCGGCGTCAGTGCTTATATCGTGGCGTTCGCGTACGCCGTCCTGCTACTCGTTTCGGTCCTGGTCCACGAACTGGCCCACGCCCTGACGGCCAGAATCTATGGCTGGCCCACGCAGAAGATCGTGCTCAACCTGTGGGGCGGACACACCCAGTTCGAAAGTTTCACGGCGTCGCCCGGACGCTCCGTCCTGGTGGCCCTCGCCGGACCGGCCGCCAATTTCGTCCTGGCCGGAGGAGCGTGGCTGCTTCTCAGCACGGCAAGCATGGGCAGCGTCGCGGAAATCCTAACCAACATCTTTATGTGGGCGAACTTCCTGATTGCCGTGTTCAACGTCCTCCCGGGTCTTCCCCTGGACGGCGGACGGCTGGTCGAATCGGCCGTATGGAAGGCCACCGGCAGCCAGGCCAAGGGCACGGTTGCGGCGGGCTGGGGAGGCCGGATCATCGTCGTCGCCATCGGGTACTGGTTTGTTGCCAGGCCGCTGCTTGCCGGTGATGCCCCCGATTTCAGCCTGCTGATGATCACCGTGCTGGTGGGCGCTTTCCTCTGGATGGGGGCCTCAGCGTCCATCCAGCAGGGGACCCTTCGGGGCCGGCTCCACCTGGTCAGTGCGGCGGCGCTTTCCACCCCCGCTGCCGGCCTGCCATCTACCGCCACGGTGGAGGACGCCTTGAATTACAGTCGCGGGGACGCCACGTCGCTGGTGGTCTGCGGACCGGGCGGCCGGCCGGAGGGCGTTGTGGATTCCGCCGCACTGGCCTCCGTTCCTCCCCACGCCGCAGCGTCAACCCCCATCACCGCCGTTTCCTACGCGCTGTCTCCCGGCGCCTACGTCCCCGAATGGTCCAAGGGACAGGAGTTGCTCCAGTTCCTGTCCCAGCTGGAAGGGCGGCACTACGCCGTCGTAGACCACAATGGCAAGGTCACCGGACTACTCTCCCAGGACGCCGTCCTGGCCGCCATCACGGGCAAACCCAGGCGGCCCGATACACGCCGGCAGGGCCAAAACCGGTAGAGTTACCTGCCGGCCGGTGCTTTGCCGCCGCACACGCCGGATTGTTTCCACACGACATGCAGGCGCCACAGTTTTACAGGAGCGAGGAAAGTCATGAGCAGCGAAACCGCCGTCAACGAAGCCACAGAAGCTGCGGTCCCGGCCGGGGCTGCAGCCGGCGGCTCGCAGCCGGTGGGGGCCGCCCGGCGCCGGGGTCCCTTCCGCGAGGGGGAGCGTGTCCAACTGACGGACGAACGCGGCCGCATGAACACCATCACCCTCGAAAGCGGCGGCGCATTCCATACCCACCGCGGTTTCCTGAACCACGACGACATCATCGGCAAGGTGGACGGTTCCGTCGTTGTGAACAACGTTGGGCAGCAGTACCAGACCCTGCGCCCCCTGCTGTCCGACTTTGTCCTGTCCATGCCGCGCGGCGCCGCCGTCGTCTACCCCAAGGACGCCGGACAGATTGTTACCATGGCGGATATTTTCCCCGGCGCCCGCGTCGTGGAGGCCGGCGTTGGTTCCGGTGCGCTGTCCATCTCGCTGCTCCGGGCCGTGGGGGACAACGGATATTTGCACTCTTTTGAACGGCGTGAAGAGTTCGCTGACATCGCCCGCGGCAACGTCGAGACAATCTTCGGCGGCCCGCACCCCGCCTGGCAGGTATCGCTGGGCGACTTCCAGGAAGAGGTTGTCCGCAGCGAGGCACCCGGCTCCGTTGACCGGGTGGTGCTGGACATGCTGGCCCCTTGGGAATGCCTCGATGCCGTGGCCACCGTACTCGCCCCCGGCGGTGTCTGGATCAACTACGTCGCAACCGTCACCCAGCTTTCCCGCACTGCCGAAGCCATCCGCGCGGACGGGCGTTTCACCGAGCCCGACGCCTGGGAATCCATGGTGCGTGGCTGGCACCTGGAAGGGCTCGCCGTCCGGCCGGACCACCGCATGGTGGCACATACCGGCTTCCTGCTGGTCACCCGGCGCCTGGCCGACGGCGTCACCGGCATCTCCGTCAAGCGCCGCCCGTCCAAGACAGACTTCAACGAAGAGGACGTGAACGCGTGGACGCCGGGTGCGGTGGGCGAGCGCCAGGTCTCCGACAAGAAGCTTCGCCGGGCAGCCCGGGACGCCATCGCGGGTACCCACGTCAAGGACGACCCAGAGGTCACGAACTAGTCCACATTTCGGGAGTCTCCATCCCTACCTGCCATCTTGGGGCTAATGTCTTAATAGAAGCGCAGGAAGGGGCTGATACATCATGGAGACACCAAACCAGGACTCCGGACGTACACCGGCAGAGCAGTCTGCCGCCAACGACCTCTCGGTTGCAGACCGCCAGGTCAACATCCTCCGGGACAAGCTGAGGCATATTGACCGGCAGTTGGCTGCGGCAACGCAGAACAACACCAAGCTGGTCAGCATGCTTGAGACCGCCAAGGCCGAAATCCTCCGGCTGAAGAACGCCCTGGACCAGGAAGGCCAGCCGCCCTACAGCTTCGGCACCATACTCCAGCTCAATCCCAGGCGGCAGCCTGCCCCCGGCAGCAGCGGACAGGCGGCAACCGAGGAATCGGTTGACATCTTCAACGCCGGCCGGAAAATGCGCGTCGGCATCAGCCCCCTGGTCAACATCAACCAGCTGGCGGTTGGCCAGGAGGTCCTGCTGAACGAGGCGCTCCTCGTTGTTGCCGGGCTCGGCTACGAGCGCGCCGGTGAACTGGCCACGCTCAAGGAAATGCTGGGAGCGGACCGCGCCCTCGTGGTGGGCCGTGCCGATGAAGAACGCGTCGTCCGGCTTTCCGGGGCGCTCCTCGCCGAGAAGCTCCGGGTGGGCGATGCCCTTTCCATCGACTCAAGGACCGGATACGCCCTCGAAAAGGTGCCGCGCTCCGAGGTGGAAAACCTGGTCCTGGAGGAAGTCCCGGACATCACGTATGAGGACATTGGTGGCCTGGGGCCCCAGATCGAGCAGATCCGCGACGCCGTCGAGCTGCCGTTCCTCCACCCCGATCTCTACCGCGAGCACGGGCTCAAGGCGCCCAAGGGCATCCTGCTGTACGGTCCTCCAGGCTGCGGCAAGACCCTCATTGCCAAGGCCGTGGCCAACTCGTTGGCAGCAAGGGCAGCGGAGCGTTCCGGCAACGTGGACCTCAAAAGCTATTTCCTGAATATCAAGGGACCCGAACTCCTTGACAAATACGTCGGTGAAACCGAACGGCACATCCGGCTGATCTTCTCCAGGGCGCGTGAAAAGGCCTCGGACGGCAGCCCGGTGGTGGTGTTTTTCGATGAGATGGATTCGCTGTTCCGCACTCGTGGCACCGGTATTTCGTCCGACGTCGAAACAACCATCGTGCCGCAGCTGCTCAGTGAGATCGACGGCGTGGAGCGGCTGGACAACGTGATCGTCATCGGCGCGTCCAACCGCGAGGACATGATCGATCCGGCCATCCTCCGGCCGGGCCGGCTGGACGTGAAGGTCAAGATCCACCGTCCCGACGCCGAGGCCGCCGCCGATATCTTCAACAAGTACATCACCCCCGACCTGCCCTTCCACGAATCGGACCTGGCAGAGCATGACGGCGACGTGCAGGCCACGGTGGACGCCATGGTCCAGCGGACGGTGGAAGCCATGTACTCCACGGACAAGTCCAACGAGTTCCTGGAGGTCACCTACGCCAACGGGGACACCGAGATGCTCTACTTCAAGGACTTCAACTCCGGCGCTGTGGTGCAAAACGTGGTGGACCGGGCCAAGAAGTACGCCATCAAGGACCTCCTGACCACCCACCAAAAGGGGCTTCGGATCGAGCATCTGCTGCGCGCCGTCGTGGACGAGTTCCGCGAGCACGAGGACATGCCCAACACCACGAACCCGGATGACTGGGCGCGGATCTCCGGCAAGAAGGGCGAACGGATCACGTACATCCGCACCATTGTCCAGGGCAAAGCCGGCCAGGAACCCGGCAAATCCATCGAGACGATGCCGACAACAGGCCAGTATCTATGACCGCTGCACCGGAGCCCGCCGCCGGGGGAGCATTGCCGGCAGGCGGGGCCATGCGGGTCATGGGCGCGGAAACCGAATACGGCATCCACGCCCCGTCCGCACCCTCGGCGAACGCCACCATGATGAGCGCCAGGGTGGTCCAGGCCTATGCACAGGTAACCCGCATGCGCGCCGCCGGCGGCGCCGAGACCCGCTGGGACTATACGGACGAGGAGCCGCTCCATGACGCCCGCGGGTGGACTGTGGACCGCAGTTCCGCCCACCCGAGCCAGCTGACGGACCAGCCGCCGGTTTTGGATGCGGAGGCGGTGGCGCTTGCCTACGGGCGCGAAGAGCTTGAGCTCGACGGGCAGGACGAGTCCGGGACACTCCTGATGAACATGGTGCTGGGCAACGGTGCACGGCTCTACGTGGACCACGCGCATCCCGAGTACTCCAGCCCCGAGGTGACCAATCCCCGGGATGCCGTTAGATGGGATGCGGCCGGAGACCTGGTGGCGCTGGCCGCCGTTCGCCGCCTGGCTGCAGATCCGGACCTTCCGCCGGTCAATCTCTACAAGAACAACACGGACAACAAATCCGTTTCCTACGGCTCCCATGAGAACTACCTCATGCCGCGGTCCGTGCCCTTCGGCGATATTGTGCGCGGGCTGACGCCCTTCTTCGTCAGCCGCCAAATCATGTGCGGGTCTGGCCGGGTGGGGATCGGCCAGGACGCGTCAACCCCGGGATACCAGATCAGCCAGCGCGCGGATTTTTTCGAGGCCGAAGTAGGCCTGGAAACGACCATCCGCCGGCCAATCATCAACACGCGGGATGAGCCGCACGCCACCGCGGACAAGTACCGGCGCCTCCACGTGATCATTGGGGACGCCAACCTCAGCCAGGTTTCCAACTACCTGAAGTTCGGAACAACGGCGATGGTGCTCAGCCTGATCGAGGCCGGCCTGGCGCCAAAAGTCGAAGTCTATGAGCCGGTCGCCGCGCTCCAGACGGTGAGCCACGACACCACGCTCACCGCCAGACTGCGGCTGCTCGACGGCAGACGGGTCACCGCCCTGGACCTGCAGTGGATGTACCACGAGGCCGCTGCCAAGCTGGCCCAGGACACCGGTGTGGGAGACAAAGTGGACGGCGACGGGCACACGCACGATGTCCTGGAACGCTGGGCCGCCGTCCTCACCCAGCTCGACAACGACCGGGCCGCTGCCGCTTCCTCGGTGGAATGGCTGGCCAAGCTCTCGCTGCTCAACGGATACCGGGAGCGTGACGGGCTGGAATGGAACGACGCCCGGCTGGGACTCGTCGACCTTCAGTGGGCAGACATCAGGCCGGAAAAGGGCCTTTACTACCGGTTGCTCGCCAGGGACCGGATGCAGAGGATCCTTGAAGATGCGGCGATCGCGGGAGCAGTTTCCGAACCGCCGGCGGACACCCGGGCGTTCTTCCGCGGCAGGTGCATCAGCAGCTTCGGCAAGGACGTGGTGGGCGCCAGCTGGGACTCCGTCATCTTCGATGTCCCGGGATACGGGCGGCTCCAGCGCGTGCCCACGAGGGAGCCCCTCCGGGGAACCAGAGCCCTGACCGGCGCGTTATTCGAACGCTACCGGGAAGCGGGCCCGTTCCTGGCAGAGCTTCTGGGACATAACGCTCCGCCTGCGGCGTAAACCGCCACCGGAAGCCCACACCGTGGCAGGATGGGCATATCGGAGGATCCGCCGGATCCGACGACGGATATAAGGAGGGGTAACAATGGCAGGCCAGGAGCAGCAGCAGCCGCAATCGCGCGACAGCCAGGTCGACGAGGACATTCCCGAGGCGCCGCCCGCGCCGCCGGAGGCACAGGCATCCGCCTCCACTGAAGGCGTCGACGACCTTCTCGACGAGATCGACGGCGTCCTCGAATCCAATGCTGAAGAGTTCGTCCGGGCGTTCGTCCAAAAGGGCGGTCAGTAACCCGGATTCGGAGGCTGGCGGAAGCCGCGGAAGGCCCGAATCTGTACCGACGTTGAAGGACCACGTTCAAGGAGTGCATGAGTGCAGGAATCAACCGCCAACCAGGTAGCCGCCAACGCCACCTCATCATTTACCGAACACCTGCAACGGGACCGGCCGGAACTCCTTCCGTATAACCGGTCCCTCCAGGCAGGCGCGCAGGCGGCTGCCCCCTTGCAGGTTCCGCATGCCACCACCATTGTCGCCATGAGCTACGACGGCGGTGTGCTGATGGCGGGTGACAGGCGCGCCACCATGGGCAACGTCATTGCCAGCAGGCACATCGAAAAAGTCTTCCCCGCCGACCGCTATTCCGTCCTGGGGATCGCCGGCACTGCCGGAATCGCCATCGACCTGACCAGGTTGTTCCAGGTGGAACTTGAGCACTACGAAAAAATCGAGGGCACGCTCCTCAGCCTTGAAGGCAAGGCCAACAGGCTGGGCGCCATGATCCGGGGCAACCTTCCCCTCGCCATGCAGGGACTCGCCGTTGTGCCCCTCTTTGCCGGCTTCGACACCAGCGCAGGCGTGGGCAGGCTTTTCTCCTACGACGTCACCGGCGGCCGGTACGAGGAACGTGAACACCACACCGTGGGATCCGGTTCCGTCTTTGCCCGCGGTGCCCTGAAGAAGCTCTGGCGGCCCAATCTCACGGCGGCCGAAGCCGTCGCCGTCGCCGTCGAATCGCTTTACGACGCAGCCGACGACGATTCGGCCACCGGCGGACCCGACACCGTGCGGCAGCTGTGGCCCGTCATCTACACCGTGGACGGTTCGGGCGCGCGCCGGGTGCCGGACAACGAACTGGCTGCAGCATCCCGGAACGTGATCGAGGCGCGGACCATCGCCGGACGGGAGGCCTGAGATGACACAGCAGTTCTATGTTTCACCCGAACAGCTGATGAAGGACCGCGCCGATTTCGCCCGTAAAGGCATCGCCCGGGGCAGGTCCGTCGTCGTCATCAGCTGCCAGGACGGAATCGCACTCGTCGCCGAGAACCCTTCTCCGTCGCTGCATAAGATCGGCGAGATCTACGACAAAATCGCTTTCGCCGCCGTCGGAAAATACAACGAATTCGAAAGCCTCCGCCAGGCCGGTGTCCGCTACGCCGACGTGCGCGGCTACTCCTACGACCGCGAGGACGTCACAGCCAGGGGACTGGCAAGCGTCTACGCGCAGAGCCTTGGAGCGGTGTTCACCGCCGAACAAAAACCGTTCGAGGTGGAGCTGGCCGTGGCCGAGGTCGGCGCCACCCAGGCGGAAGACCACCTTTACCGGCTGACCTTTGACGGCTCCATTGCCGACGAACACTCCTTTGTTGTGATGGGTGGCCAGGCGGACAAAGTCTCCTCCGTCATCGGAGAAGGCTGGCGCAACTCACTGAATTTCGCTGATGCGGTACGCCTTGCAATGACTGGCCTGGTCCCGCCCGGAGAGCCGGCAGAACAGGCAAAAGCACTTCCGGCAGGTGCGCTGGAAGTAGCAGTCTTGGACCGGGCATCGGAAGCCACCCGCGGGTCCAGGCGCGCCTTCCGCCGGCTCAACGACGCGGACATCACTGCATTGCTGGCCTAGGAGGACAGGACAGATGGACAAGAGAATCTTCGGCATCGAAACCGAATTCGGGATCTCATACTCGAGCCCGGATTCCAGGCCGCTTGCCCCTGAGGAAGTGGCCCGCTACCTTTTCCGCAAGGTGGTCAGCTGGGGGCGATCGTCCAATGTGTTCCTGACCAACGGCTCCAGGCTGTACCTCGACGTGGGATCCCACCCGGAATATGCCACGGCCGAATGCGACGACCTGGCGCAGCTTATTGCCCACGACAGGGCCGGAGAGCTGATCCTGGACGACCTCGTGGATGAAGCGCAGGCCCGGCTCGCAGCCGAAGGTTTCAACGGCACGGTGTACCTCTTCAAAAACAACACCGACTCCGCGGGGAACTCCTACGGCAGCCACGAGAACTACCTCATTCCGCGCCGCGGCGAGTTCTCCCGGCTCGCCGAGATCCTGATCCCGTTCCTGGTTACCCGCCAGCTGATCGCCGGCGCCGGAAAGATCCTCAAAACACCCCACGGCGCAACATACGCATTCTCCCAGCGGGCGGACCACATCTGGGAGGGCGTTTCCTCCGCCACCACCAGGTCCCGTCCCATCATCAACACGCGGGACGAGCCGCATGCTGATGCCGAGTTCTACCGCCGCCTCCATGTCATCGTGGGGGACTCGAACATGTCCGAAGCCACGGCCCTCATGAAGATCGGCACCGTGGACCTCGTCCTGCGCATGATCGAGGCCGGAGTGATCATGCGGGACATGCGGATGGAAAACCCTATCCGCAGCATCCGCGAAATCTCACATGACCTCAGCGGCCGGGCACTGGTCCGGCTGGCAAACGGACGCCAGCTCACCGCTCTCGAAATCCAGCAGGAATACCTGACTAAAGTGACGGCATTCGTCAAGGAGCACGGCCCGCACAACCCCCACGTCCCGCTCATCCTGGACCTGTGGGAGCGGACGTTGAAGGCCATTGAAAGCGGTGACTTCCGCGGGATCGACACCGAAATCGACTGGGCCATCAAGAAGAAGCTCATGGACAAGTACCGTGAACGCCACGGCCTGGGCATGGACGCCCCGCGGATAGCCCAGCTGGACCTTACCTACCATGACATCTCCCGAAGCCGCGGCCTCTACTACCTGCTTCAGTCGCGCGGTGCGGTGCGACGGATTGTGGACGACACCGTCATCAAGGACGCCGTGGATGTCCCGCCGCAGACCACACGGGCCAAGCTCCGGGGAGACTTCGTGCGCCGTGCCCAGGAGCTGGGACGGGACTATACCGTTGACTGGGTCCACCTGAAGCTGAACGACAGGGCTCACCAGACGATCCTGTGCAAGGACCCCTTCCGCAGCGTCGACGAGCGCGTGGACGCCCTCCTCGACTCTATGGGCTGACACCCAGCTTCAGGGGCTATTCTGGATAAGGCCCTTTAGAGGGACCCAGCGATGCCGCCCGCTGCGATGCGGACCATCGCCTCCACCCTGCCCCGACGAAAGTTTTCTTACGTGCGCCGACTACTAGCAATCCTTCTTCCCGGTCTGCTGATGCTGACCGCCTGCGGCGGCTCAACCGCAGAGCCGGAACCCACCAGCGTTTCCGCCGGCGAGACTGCCAAGTTCGACTCCCTCAAACTGACCGATAACGGGGACAAAAAAGCCCCCGGCGTGGAATTCGCCAAGCCGCTGGAAGTGGCAGAGCCAACCATCAAGGTCATCACCGAGGGCAGCGGTGAGGTGGTGCAGGCAAACCAGGTCGCCAACATTTCCATTCTGGCGCTCAACGGCACTGACGGCAGTACCCTTGAGGACACCTTTCCCGGCGAGCCCGAGCCCCTTGAGCTCAACGACGAACTGAAGACCAGCAGCGAGGTTATCTACAACGCCTTTGTTGGCGCCAAGGTAGGTTCCAGCCTGGCCCTGGCCGTCCCTGGGCAACAGAGTGCACCGGCCCCGAGCCCCTCTGACGGAGCCAGCCCCGCCCCGTCCGCGGCGGCGGAGCCCACCCAGTTGTTGATCATCAAGGTCCTGTCCGCCGAGGACGTGGCGCCCGTACTGGAAAAGCCTGAGGGCGAGACCGTCACCCCGCCGGCAGGACTGCCTACCGTGTCTGAAAAGGACGGCGTCCCCGAGATCAACGTCGAGGGTGTGGCTGCTCCCACGGCCCTCGTTTCGCAGGACCTCATCAAGGGCAACGGCGCCACGGTGAAGGAAACTGATACCCTCACCGTGAACTACGTGGGCGTCACCCTTGCGGGCGGCACCAAGTTCGACTCGAGCTTTGACCGCGGCGAGCCTGCGAGCTTCCCGCTCACCGGCGTCATCAAGGGCTGGACCCAGGGCCTTGCCGGAAAGACAGTGGGCTCCCGCGTCCTGCTGGTCATCCCGAAGGATCTTGCCTACGGCGATGAAGGACAGGGCGAGGCCAAGGGAGACCTGGTGTTCGTAGTGGACATCCTCGGGGCGAAGTAGCAACACTTACAGTCAAAGCAGCACAGGTTACGGCAACGCCGCAGCTGGCCCGCGGCTGCGGGAACCAGCAGCACCAAGAAAAGCAGCACTGAGATCTAAGGAGCAACCATGTCATTTGGTCAGCGTGAATTCGACCGCCAGAAGCCCGAGATCGACTTCCCGGAGGGCGACGTCCCCACCGAGCTGGTCATCACCGACCTCATTGAGGGTGACGGACGTGAAGCCAAGGCCGGCGACACTGTTTCCACCCACTACGTCGGCGTAGCCTGGTCCACCGGCGAGGAGTTCGACGCATCCTGGGGCCGCGGAGCTCCGCTGGACTTCCGCGTGGGCGTGGGCCAGGTCATCCAAGGCTGGGACCAGGGCCTGCTGGGCATGAAGGTGGGCGGCCGCCGCCGCCTGGAGATCCCCTCGGAGCTGGCCTACGGCTCCCGCGGCGCCGGTGGAGCCATCGCTCCGAACGAAGCCCTTATCTTCGTGGTGGACCTGGTGGGCGTCCGCTAGACCGGAATTGCCGGCCTCCGGTACGCCAGGGCGCGGCAGCATCAGGACGCAAAGTCCTGGTGCTGCCGCGCTTTCTGCGTTCCGCCGCGGACTTTAGTAACGTAACCAGAGTGCCCGTATCCCGTACTGAACGCCTCCTCAACCTGCTGATCGCACTCCTGAACACCCGCTATGGGTTGCGCCGCAGTGAGCTGCGCGAGAAGGTCTACCACGATTCTTCCGGCAATGACGTCGCCTTTGGGCGGATGTTCGAGCGGGACAAGAACGACCTGCGCCAGTTCGGGTTTGAGGTGGAAACCCTGACGGACATGGGGTGGAGCGAGGACGACCCCGCCACCACCCGCTACCGCATCGGCAAGGAATCCAACCGCCTTCCGGATGTCCAGTTGGGGCCGGACGAGTGGACTGTCCTCCTCCTGGCCTCGCAGCTGTGGGAGCGGGCTGCCCTTGGCAACGCAGCCCAGAGCGCCCTCCGGAAGCTGCAGGCGTCAGCACATCTGGGGGACGCCGCCCTGCCCGCCGCTGCCCTGCCCGCCGGCGTCCAGCCACGCATCAAGCCGGCAGGGCAGGCTTTCGATGACCTTGTTGCTGCCATGCACTCCCGGCACCCCGTCACCTTCACGTACCTTGCCGGCAGCACAGGCAATGAGGAAGAGCGGACAGTGGAGCCTTGGGGCCTGGGGAGCCGGTTTGGCCAGTGGTACCTGGTGGGCCACGACCGTGTCCGGGAAGCACCGCGGCACTTCCGTCTTTCCCGCATCACCAGTGCCGTCACAACCCTGGACAAGGAGCTGTACACGCCGCCGGCCGGTTTCAACATCCGCCGGGAATTGGACCGCCTCCCCGAACTGCCGCTCCGCACCGCCGTCGTGGACGTCCGCGAAGGGCGCCTCCTGGCTCTGCGCCGGCGGAGTTCCGGGGAGGGCAGTATGGCCGGCCGGCCGGAGGCAGGCTACGAGCGATTGTCCGTGCAGTACCGGGACGCCGAGGCGCTTGCCGAGGAACTCGCTTCCTATGGACCGGATGCCCTGGCGGTGGAACCTCGTGAACTGGTCTCTGCCGTCCTCCGCAGGCTGCGCGCCGCTGCGGCGTTCAGCTCCGAACCTGAGCCCGCTTACTCCCTCGGCGCTGCCCGCGCCGCCGCAGTCCGCAAGCGTACGTCCGAGGACCAGCTCAAACGGATGCTGCAGCTTGTGCCCTTCCTGGTGCACAACCAGGGCCTTCACATCCAGGACGTTGCGGACCGGTTCGGGATCACAAGGAAAGAGCTGGAGGACGATCTGCAGATCCTGATCTGCTCCGGCCTGCCGGAGGGATACCCGGACGATCTCCTGGACATCCAATGGGACGACGACCACGTTTACATCACCCAGGACCTGGATCTGACGAAACCGGTCCGCTTCACTGTGGAGGAAGCCTGCGCCCTCCTGGCCGGGCTGGAGACGCTGAACGGGCTGCCGGAAGTTGCTGAAGGCGGAGCACTGGAATCGGTGACCATGAAGCTGCTGGCGGCCGCTGGTGAGGAAGGCCTCCGGGCAGCTTCCCTGGCCGGCCCGGAAGTGGCCCCGGCTGACGCGGCCACGCACGCTACCGTCCGGCAGGCCATCGAATCCCGGTCCCAGCTTCGCCTGCGGTACCTTTCGCCCCAGCGGGACACCATTACGGAGCGCGACGTGGATCCGTTCCGCCTCTTTTCGCTGGACAACACCTGGTACTTCGAGGCGTATTGCCACCTGGTGCGCGGGTTCCGCAATTTCCGCCTGGACCGCGTCCAGGACGTCCATCCGAACGGTGCCCCCATCTCGGCGGACTTCACGCCGGCGGAAGGTGTGCCCGCCAGGCTTTTCACCGCGAACGACGACGACACCATCGTCACCGTCCAGCTCACCCGGCAGGGGAGGGGATTGGCCGACGACTACTATGCGGAACGCACCGCAGAACTTCCTGACGGCGGGCTGGTGGCCGAGATCCGGTTCGGCACTACGGAATGGCTGCCGATGTTCGTGGCCCAGCACGGCGGTTTTGCCAGGATCCTGGCACCGGTCGAGCTGGCGGAGGCATCCCGCAGCTGGTTGGCGGCAGCCCTGGCCAGGTACGGCGGCTAGACTTCTCAGCATGCCTTGGTGGTCTTGGATCCTGATATGGGTGGCGCTCGTTGCGCTCTCACTGCTCTTCTATGTCCTGTTGGGCATCCGCCTCTTCCGCCAGTTCATGGCGACCGTCAAGGATCTGGGGGCAGCCGGTGAGAAGCTGGGGCACCTGGGCCCCATGGATGCACCGGATGATTCAGACCCTGCGGCGCCCCCGCAAGGTGCGGCGGTTTTTGCCTCGCCCACGCTCATGCGACATGATTACGAGGCATCCAAGTCGTCCCGACGGGAAATGCGCCGCCTGCGGCGCGTGCAGCGCAAGAAAGACCGGGGCCAGCCGCAGGCACTCGGCGATCTGGACTTTACTTAGAAGTAAAATGTACTTAGACGAAAGGATTTCCCGTGGGAAGACTCTTTGATGGCCCCTGGCCCATCGTAATTATCATCGTTGTTGCCTTGCTTCTGTTTGCCGCTCCGAAACTTCCGGCCATGGCACGCAGCCTTGGACAGTCCATGCGGATCATCAAGTCCGAGGTCAAGGAAATGAAGAACGACGGCAAGCCCGACACCACCACCGACGCCTCAGGCCCGGTGGAAGGAACCATCGTTAACCACCCCAAGGCGAAGCCCGGCGAGCCGACCGACGGCACTGACGTTCCGCCGTCGAACCGCGCCTGACCCCCAGTGGCACTGTCGCGGGCCCGTAAAGCCAACCCCGAGGGGCGGATGGCTCTTTGGGACCACCTCAAGGAGCTGAAGAACCGGCTGATCAAGTCGGCCATCGGCGTCGTCATTGGCGGCATCGGAGGATGGATACTTTACGATCCGCTGCTGAAAGCCCTGGCCGATCCGGTCAACCGCATCTCCCAGCAGACGGGCGGGCTTTCGGCAATCAACTTTGGGACCATCGCCTCTCCCTTCGACTTCAAGCTGCAGATGTCGCTGCTGATTGGCGTGGTGATTTCCAGCCCGATCTGGATCTACCAGCTGTGGGCTTTCATCACACCGGGGCTGACCTCCAAGGAGCGCCGGTACACGCTGGGATACATGGCTGCCGCTGTGCCGCTGTTCCTTGCCGGCATCTGGGCGGGCTGGCTGGTGGTCCCTCAGGTGGTCCGGGCGCTCACGCAGTTCACCCCGGACGGTTCGTCCAGCGTCATTGACGCTCGAACCTATATAGAGTTCGTCACCCGGATGGTCCTGGTGCTGGGTATCGCCTTCCTGGTGCCGGTGGTGCTGGTGGGCATCAACATGGCCGGAGTCATTTCCGGGCAGACCATCCTCAAGGCATGGCGCATCACCGTCTTCCTGGTGTTCGTCCTTGCCGCCATTGCCGCTCCCGGCGCGGACGCCATTTCGATGTTCATGCTCGCGGGGCCGCTTCTGGTGCTGTTCTTTGCCGCAATCGGTGTTTGCCTGATGAACGACAAGCGCCGGGCGCGCCGTGAAGCCAAGCGGGCAGCCGAAACAGAGGCAACAGCAGACATCGCCACCCCGGGCAGTGAGCTGAAGAACCTCTAGGCGCCCGTTAGGCTTGGGGTATGTCCTCCAACACCGGGCCTTCTTCCTCTGGACCGTTCACTCCCGGAGCTCCTGACTTCGAAGAGCTTTCACCCGCCGAGCGGTACCAGGCCAGCGCCAAACGCAGGGCCGAGGCAGCGACATACCTCGGAGCCTTCATCCGCACGCTCGACTTCGAGCTCGACGACTTCCAGCGGCAGTCGTGCCAGTCCCTGCAGGAAGGCAGGGGAGTGCTGGTGGCGGCGCCCACCGGAGCCGGGAAGACCATCGTCGGTGAATTCGCCATCTACCTGGCGCTGGAGCGAGGCCTCAAGGCGTTCTACACCACGCCCATCAAGGCCCTCAGCAACCAGAAATTTACCGAGCTTTCCGAAAAGTACGGCGCCCGGAACGTTGGCCTCCTCACTGGCGACACAAGCATCAACGGCGACGCGCCCGTCGTCGTGATGACCACGGAAGTCCTTCGGAACATGCTGTACGCGGACTCCGCAACCCTCGATGACCTGGGCTATGTGGTGATGGACGAGGTCCACTACCTCGCCGACCGGTTCCGCGGTGCCGTCTGGGAGGAAGTCATCATCCACCTGCCGAGCGAAGTGCAGGTGGTGTCGCTCAGCGCCACCGTCTCCAACGCCGAGGAGTTCGGCGCCTGGCTGGACACCGTCCGCGGCGACACCGACATCATCGTCTCCGAGCACCGTCCCGTACCCCTCTGGCAGCACGTGATGGTGGGGCGCCAGGTCATGGATCTGTTCGCCGGGGAAACCACTTTCGATGAAATCGCCCCGCCGGTGGACGGGGACGGAACGCAGCCGGTCCCGTCCGCGGACAATACCAAGGGGCGTGGCTTCGACGTCAATCCGGACCTCCTCAAGGTGGCACGGAGCGAAATCCAGCAGAGCTTCCGCAGCCGCCAGGGCGGACCGGGCGGCCGCGGACAGCGCGGAAGGCGCGGCAACGACCGGCCGGGCCGGGGCGGCGACGAACGCGGTGTCCGTCCGGCCAGCCGGCCACAGGTCATCGCAAGCCTTGACCGCATGGACCTGCTGCCTGCCATCACCTTCATCTTTTCCAGGGCAGGCTGTGACGCTGCGGTGGCGCAGTGCGTGGGGTCCGGACTGTGGCTCACCACCGAGAAGGAACAGCGCATCATCACCCAGCGCGTTGACGAGGCCGGGCAGGACATTCCCCCGGATGACCTGGACGTCCTGGGCTTCTGGACCTGGCGTGACGGCCTGATCCGGGGCTTTGCGGCGCACCACGCCGGCATGCTCCCCACGTTCAAGGAAGTGGTGGAGAAACTTTTCGCCGACGGCCTGGTCAAGGCGGTTTTCGCGACGGAAACACTGGCACTGGGCGTCAATATGCCAGCCCGCTCCGTGGTGCTGGAAAAGCTGGACAAGTTCAACGGCGAAGCCCACGTGGACATCACCGCCGGCGAGTACACCCAGCTGACCGGCCGTGCCGGCCGCCGCGGCATCGACGTGGAGGGCCACGCGGTGGTGCTGTGGCAGCCCGGAACGGATCCGACGGCGGTCGCCGGCCTTGCGTCCCGGCGCACCTACCCCCTGAACTCTAGTTTCCGGCCCACCTATAACATGAGCATCAACCTGCTGGCGCAGTTCGGCCGGGCAAGGGCCCGCGAAATCCTTGAGTCCTCCTTTGCCCAGTTCCAGGCTGACCGTTCCGTTGTGGGCCTGGCCAGGCAGGTGCGCAGCCGGGAGGAGTCGCTGGCCGGGTACGCCAAGTCAATGACTTGCCATCTGGGTGACTTCACGGAGTACGCGCGGCTGCGCAGGGAACTGTCCGACGCCGAAAACGCCGGCTCCCGTACCAAGTCGCGCGTCCGGAAATCACTGAATGACGATTCCCTGGCGCGCCTGCTGCCGGGGGACGTTGTGGATGTTCCCGGCGGCAGGGCACCCGGCCCGGCAATCGTGCTGAGCTCGGACCACACCAGCCGGGAACCCCGGCCCGCCGTCCTGACGCTGGACAACCAGCTGCGCAGGATCGGGACCGACGACCTGGAGGGACCCATTTCTCCGCTGACGCGGATCCGCATTCCCAAGTCCTTCAACGCCAAAGTTCCCAAGTCCCGCCGGGACCTGGCGTCCTCGGCACGGAATGCGCTGCGCGAAAACCGGCCGCCTGCCCCGGGCAACAACCGCAACAACGACTTTGGCCTCGCAACCGCCCTGCCGAACCAGGAAAAACGCATTGCCGAGCTCCGCCGCGCCCTGCGGGCCCACCCGTGCCACGGCTGCAGCGAACGCGAAGACCATGCCCGCTGGTCCGAACGCTGGTGGAAGCTGCGCCGCGAAACCGACGGGCTGGTCCGCCAGATCCAGGGCAGGACCAACACCATCGCCAAGACCTTTGACCGCGTGTGTGATGTCCTTTCCACCTACGGGTACCTTGAACAGGCAGCGGACGGGCGGCTCTCCATCAGCCCCGACGGTCAGCGGCTCAGGCGGATCTACGGGGAAAAGGACCTGCTCATCTCCCAGTCGCTGCGACTGGGAGCGTTCGATGACCTGGACGCCGCCGAGATCGCGGCCCTCGCGAGCGTGCTGGTGTACCAGGCGAAACGCGAGGACCGGGGGCTGAGGCCGCGGATGCCCAGCATCTCCCTTGAGACGTCGGTGGATATCGTCGTCCGTGAATGGTCCGCCCTTGAGGATGTGGAAGAGGACAAGAAGCTTCCCCTGACCGGCGAACCTGAACTCGGGCTTGTCTGGCCTGTGTACAAGTGGGCCAAGGGCCGCCACCTGCAGGACGTCCTCAGCGGTACGGATCTGGCCGCGGGCGACTTCGTCCGCTGGGTCAAGCAAGTTGTCGACCTGCTGGACCAGCTCGCCAAAATCCCCGGCCTGGATCCTCGCCTGGCAAGGCTCTGCGCCGAAGCCATCTCGCTGATCCGCCGCGGTGTCGTGGCCTATTCCTCCGTCCTCTGATCACCCGTGCCGGCTGACCGCCGGCACCCCCCAACGCCAGGAGCATTTCCCGTATGTCCCAGCCTGAACAGCTGCCCGCCCCGCGGGCAAAAACGGTCCTTTACCGGAACGGATCCGTGTACACGGCCGCCGACCCCTTTGCCACGGCAATGGTGGTGGATGGGGGCACAGTGGCGTGGGTGGGATCCGAGCAGGCTGCCGCCTCCATCGCGGACAGCTCCATGGAAATCATCGATCTCCGCGGAGCCCTCGTTGCGCCAGGCTTCATGGACTCCCACATCCACCTGACGGAGACGGGGATTGCGCTGGACTCCCTTCAGCTGGGCGGAGTCCGGTCAGCCAGGGAGCTGCTGGACGCCGTGGCCGCAGTTCCCGGTGACGGCCCGGTCCTGGGCCACGGCTGGGACGAGACCACCTGGCCGGACAGCAGCCTCCCAACCGAAGGTGAACTTGAGCGTGCGGCAGCGGGACGTGCGGTGTACCTGTCCCGGGTGGACGTGCACTCCGCACTGATCTCCGGATCACTGGCCCATGCTGCCGGTGTCCGGCAGCTGGACGGGTTCGACGGCGGCGCCAGAGTCCGCCGCGCCGCGCATACGGCCGCCCGGCAGGCAACCCGGCGCCTCCCGCAAGAAGCATTGAAGCGTCACCAGGCCAGGGCACTGTCCGAAGCGGCAGCCAACGGTTACGTGGCGGTGGCGGAAATGGGGGCACCGCATATCGGCGGTGCGGAGGACCTGCGGCTTGCAGGAGCCTGGAACAGCGGGGCGGATGGAAGCGCAGGGGTTCCTGAAGTCCTGCCCTACTGGGGGGAACTGGCGTCCTCGGAAGAGCATGCCCGCAGCCTCCTGGACCAGTTCGGCTTTGCCGTGCGTGGGCTCGCAGGCGACCTGAACATTGACGGCTCCGTTGGTTCCCGGACCGCTGCCCTGCGGACCGGGTACAGCGATGCCCCTGACGAGCAGGGCAGCCTCTACCTGAGCGTGGAAGAAGCCGCGGCACATCTCGCCGCCTGTTCGCTTGTGGGAGTGCAGGGCGGTTTCCACGTCATTGGCGACGCCGGCCTGGACACCGCGCTGGCGGCACTGGAACTGGCCGCCAGGGAAGTGGGGGAGCAGCGGGTGCGTGCAGCCGGACACCGTTTTGAACACGTGGAAATGGTTGATCCAGCGGCCATCGAGGTGTTGTCCCGGTATGCCGTGACGGTCAGCGCCCAGCCGGCGTTCGACGCCGCCTGGGGAAACCCGGGAGGTCTCTATGAGCGGCGCCTGGGGGAGCGGAGCCGGTCCATGAACCCGTTTGCTTCGCTCTACGCAGCCGGCGTGCCCGTATGTTTCGGCAGTGACAGCCCCGTGACGCCACTGCGCCCCTGGTCCAGCGTCAGGGCGTGCCTGGAGCACCATAACGAAAGTGAACGGATTTCCGCCCGCGCGGCTTTCCTGGGCCACACCCGGGCGGGCTGGCGGGCAGCAAGGTACGCCGACCCCATGGCCGGCCAGCTCGTACCAGGCGCTCCCGCAAGCTTCGCTGTATGGGAAGTGGAGGAACTGATGGTCCAGGTTGCCGACGGCCGGGTCCAGTCCTGGAGCACCGACCCGCGGGCGCGCACGCCGCTGCTGCCTGCCCTGGATACCGGCACCGACCCCGTGTGCCTGCAGACGGTCCGCAACGGCGTCGAACTTTACGCAAGTCCGGCGCTGCGGTCCTGACCGGAGCGCGGCCGACCTATAATTGATAGTTGCGCCCTCCGCCGATCCGTTCGCAGCCGGGCGCACTGACCATTTCCCCCAGGAAAGGCCCCCTGTGCGCGTCCTCACCATCATTCCCACCTACAACGAACTGGAATCGCTGCCCAAGACCCTTCAGCGGCTTCGCACGGCAGTTCCGGCGTCGGATGTGCTGGTGGTGGATGACAACAGCCCTGACGGTACCGGGCAGCTCGCGGACGGCTTCGCCGCCGAGGATTCCCAGGTCCATGTCCTGCACCGGAAGGGCAAGGAAGGCCTCGGTGCGGCGTACATCGCCGGGTTCAGGTGGGGCCTAGACGCCGGTTACGACGTCCTCGTGGAAATGGACGCGGACGGTTCCCACCAGCCGGAGCAGCTTCCCCAGCTGCTGGAAGCTGTTGAGCAGGGCGCTGACCTTGCCATGGGTTCCCGCTGGGTTCCCGGCGGGAAGGTAGTTAACTGGCCGCTCTACCGCCAGGCCATTTCCCGGGTGGGAAGCACCTACGCCCGCCTGATGCTTGGGCTGAACATCAAGGACGTCACCGGCGGGTACCGTGCGTTCCGCAGGACAACGCTGGAAAAGCTCAACCTGGACCAGGTCGACTCCGTCGGCTACGGCTTCCAGGTGGACCTCGCCTTCCGCGTGGCCCGGATGGGGCTCCGCATCGAGGAACGTCCCATCACTTTTGTGGAGCGTGAACTTGGAGCCTCAAAGATGAGCGGCAACATCGTGGTGGAAGCCATGATCAACGTCACCAAGTGGGGTCTGCAGGCCCGCTGGAACACGCTGACCCGCAAGAAGGCAGCCGGCCAGCCCTAAGGCTGTACGCACCGCCGCCAGGGCGGACCGCTGAAACAGCAAAAAGGGAGCCGCCCCTGCACGAAGGTGCAGGGGCGGCTCCCTTTTGCTGTCAGGGCGACAGGCCGGAACCTTTACGCGGAGCGGCGCTCTCCGCGGCGTTCGCGCAGGATGGTCAGCCGGTCTTCGAGGATCTGCTCAAGCTCGGGGAGTGAGCGGCGTTCCAGGAGCATGTCCCAGTGCGTACGGACAGCTTTATCGTTGCTGGTGTCCGGCCGTTCGCCATCAACCAGGAGCGCTTCCTTGCCGGTCTTGGAAACCCAGACAGGCGGGATTTCTGCCTCTGAGGAGAAGGTGACGAAGACCTGCTCGCCGTCCTCGCACCGGTACTCGACACGCTGGCGCGGAGCCGGCTCTACTCCGGACTCGGTCTCCATGCTCTGTGCACCAAGGCGCATGCCCCGCAGGCTGCGATCGCTCATGATTTCTCCCTCTGGTCGGTTCGCGGTGTACAACACCGCTCTAGCCGGTGGCGGCAAAGCGCCGCCGGACTACTCTGTGCTCTGTGCTGCATCTTATGATTCAACGCATCGCGAAGCTCTGTTGTTCCAGCGGATCTGCTCCGGCCGGACAAATACACAATTATACCGGCAGCCCGCCAGAACAGCCAAAAGGAGGGACCCGCCGAAGCGGATCCCTCCCTCACAGCCGGTCAGGATGATGAATCCCGGGTGCTGTCCCTGTGCTTAGTGTTCGGACGCTTTCGCGCCGACTTCATCAAACAGCCCGCCGGCGGATTCCGGTGCGGTCCCGCCCAGGGCGCTGCCGATTCCCTTGAGCGCTTCGCCCACCTCACTGGGGATGATCCACAGCTTGTTGGAGGAGCCCTCCGCCAGCTTGGGCAGCGTCTGCAGGTACTGGTAGGCCAGCAGCTTCTGGTCCGGGTTGCCCTTGTGGATGGCGTCAAAGACTTTCTGGATGGCCTGCGCTTCGCCGTCGGCACGGAGGATGGCGGCTTTGGCGTCACCTTCAGCCGCAAGGATCGAGGCCTGGCGCTGGCCCTCAGCGGTCAAAATGGCCGACTGCTTGGTTCCTTCGGCAGTCAGGATGGCCGCGCGCCGGTCGCGCTCGGCGCGCATCTGCTTCTCCATTGAATCCTGGATGGAGTGGGGCGGATCGATGGCTTTGAGTTCCACCCGGGAAACCCGGATTCCCCACCGGCCGGTGGCTTCGTCCAGGACACCGCGAAGCTGGCCGTTGATCTGGTCGCGGGAGGTCAGTGCCTCCTCCAGGTTCAGTCCGCCCACCACGTTGCGCAGCGTGGTGGTGGTCAGTTGCTCCACGGCCTGGATGTAATTGGCGATTTCGTACGTTGCCGCGCGCGGATCAGTCACCTGGAAATAGACGACCGTGTCGATGGAGACCACCAGGTTGTCCTCGGTAATGACCGGTTGGGGCGGGAACGAAACCACCTGTTCACGAAGATCCAGCAGAGGCAAAAGCCGGTCAACGAAAGGTATCAGGATAGTCAGTCCGGGGTTCAGCGTCCGTTGATACTTGCCCAGCCGCTCAACAACGCCTGCGCGGGCCTGCGGGATGATCCTGACCGCACGGACCAGAACGATTATCACAAACACGATCAGGACCACCAGCACTATGGCCAGTGCGGCTCCTCCTGCGTTATCCATACATCTCCTTTTTCCCCAAGTGTTCAGGCTGTATCAGGACTTGCCGTCGGCGTCCGAGGCCGCTGAAACGACGGCGGTGGCGCCGTCTATCGCGGCTACGACTACTTTTTCTCCGGCGGGCAGGACCCCCGCCGCGGAGCGTGCACTCCAGATGTCCCCGCCGATTTTAACCAGGCCGCCGTCGGACGAGACGGACTCCATCACTACTGCCTGCTCGCCGATCAGGCGGTCGACGTTGGTCCGCTGCTCGGACGGCCCCTTCTTCAGGTGCGAGAGGGCCACAGGCCGGACAAACGCAATCATGAGGAGGGAGACGACGCAGAAAACCACGATCTGCAGCCAGGGATCAGCACCAGCGAAGTCCGCCACCAAGGCGGCGAGGGTACCTCCGCCGAGCATGATGAAAAAAAGGTCAAGGGTGATCATCTCGATCACTGCAAAAGCGAGGAAAGCCGAGAGCCACAGTGCCCACCAGTTTTCGCCCAACCATTCGAACATCGTGCTCCCCCTTCGCTACGGGAAGGCCCATTTTGGGCCCGCCAGTAACTGTCCTTCCATCGTAGTGCTGGCACCCGGCTTATGGGGGTTACTGCACTTTTGTGGGGGGATAGTGGCCAAGTCGTTACGCTGGCAGGGTTTACGCCGGCCGGAAGACTGTGAGCCGGAACCTTGCCTCGGAGTGGATGATCCCGGGGTGGTTTTCAAGGCGGCCGGCGATGTCGCTCCGCTCGAGGTGGTGCCCCGCCGGTCCCATGAAGGCAAGGTCTGTTGCCTCCTCGCGGGTAAGCGACAAGGGGAAGCCGATGTCGTGGGTTTCCGTCACCGTGAAGTGGGGGGCCATCGCCCCGGTCAGCCGGCTCTCCTTGTCCTCTTCGATGTGGAGCATGCCCGTGATGCCGGCAAGGGAGCCGAGGTGTCCTGCACGTGGTGTGACAACCACCAGGCGGCCTGTTGGTTTCAGGACGCGTGCGAACTCCGGCGCATTGCGCGGAGCGAAAATGACGGTAACGGCATCAACTGACGTGCCGGCCAACGGCAGTGGCTGCCACACGTCCCAGGCCAGGTTCAGCGCTTCACTGTTAAGCCGGGCAGCGCGCCGCAGGGCAAACTTGGAGATGTCCATGCCCACGGCTGCGACATCCCGGCCGTCTGCTGCCGCATGGTCCAGCAGGACCCGCAGGTAATGTCCGGTTCCGGTTCCGGAGTCCAGGACGACGGCGTGGTCCCTGGGCAGGCAGGGAACGACGGCGGCAGCTACAGCATCTGCGAGGGGCCGGTAGTGCCCGCTGCCCAGGAAGTTGAACCGGGCGTCCACCATCCCGGGGGTGTCAGCCTCGAAGGCGGTGCCCTTGCCCACAAGGAGGTTGTAGTAGCCCTGCCTGGCCGCATCGAAAGTGTGCCTGGAACCGCAGGCAAGGCGCGCCCGGTCCGCGGGGTCCGGCCCTTCCCGCTCCAGCGGCCGGGAGCATACGGGACACAGCAGCGGGAGGTCCGCGGGGGAAGGCATAGGCACTATCTTAGGGCTGTCCACCGGCTTCCAGGCTGGCAGGAGCAGTGGCCCTTGGTTGTGCACGGCTCTGCGTTGCCGGACCTGGATCAGGGGAGGGCGGTGGGGCCGTCGCCGAACCCGAGCCCCTCACGCGCTTTTGCTATTCCGGGCTCCGCCCACCGGGCGGCGTACTCGGCATTGCTGCTGAGCGAGCGCAACTGGGCACGGTCCACGTACAGCACGCCGTTCAGGTGGTCTGTCTCGTGCTGCACAATGCGGGCCTGCCAGCCTGCGAACTCCCTCTGCACGCGTGAGCCCTCCGGCACCTGGAATTCCAGCAGGACTCTTTCCGGCCGGGCAACCACTGCCTGCAGTCCGTTCAGGGAAAGGCAACCCTCGTAAAAGGACGCCAGTTCCGTGCCCACCGGGGTGTAGGTCGGGTTGAGGAGCGCCATGAATTCCAAGGGACTCCGCTTCCGCAGGGCAGCAGCCTCGGGGTCGACATCGAACTGGTCCTCCACGACGGCGATCTGGAGGGGTATGCCAAGCTGCGGTGCTGCCAGCCCCACACCAGGGGCCTCGTGCATCACCTGCCGCATGAGCGCGATGAGCCGGTCCAGCTCCTCGGGGGAAAGCTGGCCGTCAAAGGCGGCCGCGCGCTGGCGCAGGGCGGGATGCCCGGCTTGCACGATGGGCGGCAGTGCCCCGGCCGACAGGATCCGCTCCACGGTTTCCCTGATCTGTTCGTCGCTGAGGGTGGTCTCCGGCGGATTCTGGCTCATGAAGAAAAGCCTACTGGCGGCGGGAGATCCGGCCCGCCTGCCTGGGCTAGTGTCTTTCCCATGGCTGAACACCCTTCCCCGAGCACCCCTGCCCTGGACTGCGTCCTGGGTTTCCTCCGCGTCCTGGAATCAGGTGGAGGATCCGCTGGGATCCGGCCCTTCCTGGCGGAGGCCTTCGTGCTGGTCGAAGCGCCGCACCTGCTGGCGCCGGAAGGTTCCACCCGGACGCTGGCCGCTGTCCTTGCCGGTGCCGACCAGAGCGCGGAGGTGGTGGCAGGCCAGGCGTTCAACATCAGGCGCACCACCTGTGAAGGCGGGAGGGTGGCGGTGGAGGCGGACTGGTCGGCAACAGTCCTGATGGATTTGCCTTACTGGGACAGGGGAGAGACCATCCGCGCCAGGACGTCGTCGGTCTTCGAGGTCAGGGACGGCAGAATTGTGAGCCAGGACAGCTACGACTGCTATTTCCGGGGCGGTTCCTGACCGCCGCGCCTTCAGCGCAGGCCGCTGCTACTGCATGGTGAAGCGCCTGGCGGTCCACTGGTTTATGGCTGGAACCGAGGCAGCGCAGCCAATGGCCAGGTTTCGCAGCTGGAGGAAGGGTGCCGGCAGGGGACGGCCCAGCATCATATTGACCTCGGACTGGCGCCTGGCGATGACGGCGGCGCGCCACCGGCCGGCGTCGAACTCTTTCAGCTGTCCTTCAACTGGCTCTCCAGCCACACCCCTGCGAATCAGCGGCGACAGGGCGTGGGCAGCCATCCAGCCTAGATTCATGCCCTGGCCGCCGATTGGGCTGATCTCGTGCGCAGCGTCGCCGATCAGCAGCACCCGTCCCGCCACGGTGCGGCGGGCAAGCGTGGACCTTACGCTGAAAGCGCTCACCATGGTGTTCGTCTCCACATCGGGCAGGATGCCCGTACGCTGCAGCACCAGGCCGGCCAGCCGATCGGCGTCAGCCGCCTCCGCCGGCGTGCGGAGCCGTACCACCCACCGCCGCAGGCCGCCCGGCAGCGGAAAAGATTCAACGATTCCCCCTGCTTCAAGGAACAGGACAGCCGTCTGCCCCTGGTCGCCGGAATCAGCAAAATCGCCCATCAGGTAGTGGTCCGGATACGCCTTTGTGCGGACAGGCACGTCAAGCGCCTTCCGCAGCTGCGACCTCGCACCGTCTGCGGCAACCACAAAGGATGCGCGGAACTCCCGCTGACCTGCACCTCCGGCAGAAGGTTCGACGGCGACGGCGGCCCTTCCGCCGTCGTCGTACAGTCCTGTGACCCTCGCGCCCCTGACGATGGCTCCGCTGTCCAGGGCAAGGACGCGATCCTCCAGGAGCTGTTCGGTCCGGTGCTGGGGGAGGGCCAGCACAAAAGGAAAGGCCTCCGAAACGGCGTCGAAGGTCATGCTCGCCACCGTTTTCCCGCGGCTGACCGCAAGGCCTGTACGGATCGGCACGCCCTCCTGCACCATGGCGGCGGCCAGCTGTACCTGGTCCAGCGCGTTGAGGGCAGGCGGATGGATTCCGATGGCCCGGCTGTGGAGGTTCCGTTCAGTCCTCTGCTCGAGGACGCGGACCGAGATCCCCTCCTGGAGAAGGGACGCGGCCAGGTACAGTCCCACGGGACCGGCGCCAACGATCACCACGTCTGTGGCCATGTCAGTTTCCCTGGTATTCGAGGACCTGGTGGAAGGCGCTGCCGGTCCGGACCGCCCAGCCCGGGGGAGCGAGGGCCTTCAACTCCCCGTGCGTGTAGCTCCGGCGGATGGAGGTCAGCCCGTCCGCGCGGATGAACGAGTGGCGGAAAGGAAGGGCCGCAGCGCTGAACAGGGCGTAGGCGGCCGGGCTGCGGCGCAGATCGTTGTGCAGCGCCGCTTTCCGGGCGAGCAACTCTGAGTGTGCCAGCAGCTCCTGGAGTTGCCCGCCGCCAAGATGGTGCAGGACATGGTTCGAGATCACGAAGTCGTACTGCCGGCCCTCCTGCACAAGATCGGTGCTGTGGGCCTGCCGGAAACTGACGCCGGGCACGCCAGCCCTGCGGAGGGCGAAGGCGGCGGCGCGGGGATCCGGATCGATGCCCGTGATGAGCAGGGTGAGCCGGTCCCGTGCCGCCCAGCGCGCCAGCATGACGGCAAGGTCGCCGCCACCCGACCCGATATCCAGGACGGTTGCCGGCCGGGAAGTGGCAGCAAGGAACGGGCGCAGGTCCCGCACGTACAGCCGCCGCCATCCCGACAGCACCCGGTTCACCACGGCGAACTGCCGGTACGTGTTGTCCAGCGCCTCAGGGTCACAATCCGGCAGGTCCATGATCTCTGTGGCGCCGGCATCGCGCTGCCGCAGCAGGAAGTCCACGGGGTTCAGGCCACCGGAGCGTCCGCCGGTATCCGTTCCTGCCCCGTGTGCCCGGCCGGGATAACGCCTGGAGCCTGCCGGAGTTTGGTGAACAGTGCGGTTTCCACCGTGAGTCCTGGGCCGAACGCCATGGAGCAGATCCGTTCGTCGCCGGGTTCGGGGGCCTGCTCCAGGATGCGTTTGATGACAAACAGGACTGTTGCGCTGCTCATGTTGCCGTAGTTCCGGAGGATTTCGCGGGCCGGAACCAGTTGCTCCTCCGTCAGGCCGAGCCGCGACTCGACTTTGTCCAGGATGCTCCGGCCCCCGGGGTGGATGGCCCAGTGGCGGATGGATGAGTAGGGGAGTGCAGCCAGTCCAGGGTCCCGGGCCAGGAGCGGCTCCAGCGCCCCGACGATGTGGTCGTCAATGATATGCGGGACGTAATTGCCCAGGACCATTTCAAATCCGTTGTCGCCGATGTTCCATGCCATGGAGTCTTCACCGACGGGCGTGAGGACTGTTTCGAAATGGTCCAGTTGCAGCAGGGCGGTTTCCTCGGCACCTGGCCTGGCTGTCACGATGGCGGCCGCGGCACCGTCGGCGAACAGCGCCGATCCCATAATGGTGTCCGGATCGTTGGAGGTGCGCACGTGCAGCGAGCACAGTTCCGCACAGACAACCAGGACCACCGCGTTGGGGTCGGCCTCACAAAACAGCTTTGCGGCCCGGAGGGCTGGAAAGGCCGCATAACAGCCCATGAAGCCGAGGTGGTACCGCTGAACGGCGGGATCCAGGCCGAGTTCGCGCACGATCTTATAGTCCGGCCCGGGGTTGAAGAATCCGGTGCAGGAGACGGTCACCAGATGAGTTATGTCAAGTAAATCGAGTTCCGGGCAGGCTTCCACGGCGGCACGGGCGGCGGCGACGAACAGCTTGGTGGCCTCGCGGCCGAAGATTTCATTGCGCACTTTGGTGCTGGGATTCAGCAGCAGGCCGGTGGCGGCATCGTAGAACTGCGGGTCTTCAGCCTGGAAATCGTTGGTCATTTCCTCAACGGCAGTAAACCTGGTGTCAATGGCTGCAGCGTCGAAGCATGTGCCCACCAGGCGCGAGCCGAGCCGGGTCAGGCCGGGCTGCGCCGCAAAAACATCCCGGGCCTCGGACTGGATCAGCATCGTTTTCGGAACTGCGGTTTCAAGGGAACGCACGTAGACCGTCATTGGTTCATTCTTGGCGAGTGGCGGCATATTGGCAACGGTGTGCGACGCGCTGACCTGCAGACTTGCCTGTGCAGTTGTCAGCAGACTTGTCTCGGTGCGTGTCCGAACTGTGGAGGAATGCGGCCGCTTCTGCGCTCCTGCCTAAAACGCCGATAATCTACATTATGTAAAGTAATCGTTTGGAGCGGACCCCCGGCCCCTCCCTCTGCCTGGCCCCAGTACCCACGCTCCACACCTCTGTCCGGATGCGCCGCCCGCTAATGTTTTACCCTGACGCCCTTCACAGCAGGACACGGCCGCCAACGACTGCACCAGCAGGCGCCCATGGTGGCAACGTTCCGCCGTCGTCATGCCCACCAGTCCGCGAGCCTGCCAGCGGCCAGGTAGCACCAGCGTAGCCGGCCGATATTCCTGCCCCTACGCAGGGCACGTTCCAGGACTCAATAACCCGCCGCTTCCGCCGCTCCCCCGCGGGAGACGAGGACGGTGCTGCGGCCAGGATCGGGTGCGCCGGCGCGTTTCTAGAAAACCAGGGTCCGGGGGGTCACGGTGAGGTTGATCCCGGCATTCGGGCCCAGCAGATCCTTCGCAAATTCCGGAACAGCGATGTGTCCCCGCCAGCGGGCCGGCGTGTCGTCAACATCCCTGAGCTGGTCTTTGTCCTCGGGATTCCAGTCTCGGACAGCCGTTGAAATGCCACTGTTCCAGGCGGCCCATGCTTTGGGCAGCGGCCGGTCTCTGCCGGGAGGTTCAATATCGACCACCAGGGTGTCCTGCCAGTCCTCTGTTTGCTCCAAATGGTCGTCAAAGAAGAAATGTCCCTCCTTTTCCCTGATGGACATCAGCCGCAGCCTGAGCGCGTGGCGCAGCCGCGGCACTTCCCGGCCGCCCACCCGGGGCCGGGGTGCTTTCGAGGAAAGGAAAGTGGTCAGCAGCGGCAGCGGCGAGTCGATCGGGTCCCCTTCTTTCCAATGCTCAATCTGGACTGGACAGAAGTGCGCGGCGCTCTGTTCATGGACCATGACCGGCAGCCCCCGAATGGCCAGCCCCACATCAAGCTGGAACTCCACCTCCGGGGGTGCAGCTTTGCCAACGGTGAAGCCTGCCAGTTCGACCTCAATCTTGAGGTCGCCGAAGAGGAAGCGCTGGAGGTTCTGGTAGCCCTCCTCGGAATTGACGATGCCGTAGCGGCCGCTGTGGCTCCGGTGCACCACAGCCAGCGGCGCGCCGTGGACTGCGGCGTTGTCTATCTGGACCAGGCCATCGCTTCTTGCTCCTACCGCTTTCGACGAAAGGCCCAAGGCAACGTCATAATCGCCAGGATTCGAGCCGACAAGGCAGAACAGCTCATCCAGCGGGAACCCGTCGTCGGGCATCTGCGTTCCTACGAAGGCCTCGCGGGTCCGCGTCCGCCTGAGGGCTGGCGGAGTGAGGTAGTCATACATCCTGTCCGGCCCGAAGATGTTCGCCCCTTGAACGCCAAGGACGTCGCGGATCTTCTCCAGGAGGCCGAAACCGACGGCGAAACGGATTCCACCATGGGGTGTCGCATAGGTGAACACCCGTGCCACGTATCGTGCCCCGGCCGCAGGGTCGATGGTGCCCTCCTCGCCGGCAAGTGTTTCCGGTATGACCCGCTGCAGCAGCGAGCGGCAGATCAGGCCTCCCATTGAATGGGCCACCAGGAAGACCTTGGGGGCGCCGGTCCTATCAAGCACCAGCTTGATGAGCTCGAACAGATCCCGCGCGGCGTCCTCGAACGAGAAGCTCTCCCCCTCCTCGCCGAAGGTATCCGCGGAGTCATCGTAGAAACGGTGGATCCATACGGATGCCGGGTTTACGGAGCCGGAATCCACGCTGTTCAGGAAGGCCCACTGATCGCCATGGACCGGAACCTCGTACTTGTGGTCGGAAACAAGCCGCAGCATCGGGGACTCGAACTGGTGGAACTTGGCCCGTCCGTTTCCGTCGGCCCGCACGTGGACGGAGCCCTGGCTGAACCCGTAGAACGGATCATCAACGGCATTGTTGATGGCAGAGCCTGTCCCCGCGAATCCGCGCACATAAATCACCGGCAGCCTGCCATCATCGCCGGGGAACCCCATGTCATGTCCCTCCTACGCCACGAAAACAGATCCTTTTGAGTAAGAGGTGCTGTCCCCCTGTTCCGGGCAGTAGACCATTGCGGGCGTTACTGGCGCGTTACGGCTGTGCCGATTTCCTTGTATTCCCGGCCTCAGGCGGTGATAACGCGGCCGTAACGGCACCACAGTGTACTGGTCTGAAGTGACCCGCTTCCAAGGAGCCAGCCATGGATGACCGAGTAGCCGCGAAAAGCCAGCCAGCTGGTCCGCACTGTGACGTAAAGCCGCAGACGCGCCCGGTTCTGCCCCCGGATCTTTCGACCCGCAGGGAGCGCCTGATCCGCCTGCTGAGGCTCAAATGGGTCAACGGTACTGTGCTGCACTACTGGTTCCTGGATGCTCCGGTTCCACAAAAGGAAGCGGTCCGCAAGGCGTTCAAGGAATGGAAGGACCTCGGCATAGGCCTGGAATTCTCCGAAGTGGAAGACCGCAGTGAGGCCGAAGTACGCATCGCCTTTGACCAGGGCGATGGCTCGTGGTCCTACGTCGGGCGCGACGTCCTGGGGATCAGCGCCAACGAGCCCACCATGAATTTCGGCTGGGACCTCACCGACGACTACGGCCGCACCACTGCCCTCCACGAGATCGGCCACACCCTGGGCCTGCCGCACGAACACCAGAATCCTTTCTCCGGTATCGTCTGGGACGAAGCCAAAGTCTATGAATACTTTGGCGGCGCCCCCAACCACTGGCCGCAAGAGCAGACACTGCACAACGTTCTGCGGAAGATTGACGCCAGTGAAGTCGAGGGATCCTCGTGGGACCCTGATTCCGTCATGGAATACTGGTTCCCCGCCGGGCTGATCAAGGAACCTGCCCGTTTCCAGGCGGGGCTCAATCCGCCCGGAGGCCTGTCCCCCGCGGACAAGGAATGGGTGCGGAAATTCTTTCCTGCACTGCACCCCCAGCTTCCCGTTCTCCAACCCTTCCAATCGGTGCCGCTTGCGCTGGTTCCAGGCGGCCAGGCCGACTTTGCGCTGGAACCCCAGGCATCCCGCAAATATGAAATAAGCACATTTGGCGCGGCCGACACCGTTTTGGTCCTGTTCGAGGAAGTGCAGGGCGAGCTGCGCTTCGTCGCCGGAGACGACGACAGCGGGGAAGACCGGAACTCACGGGTGTCCGCCAAGCTCTTTCAAGGCAGGCGGTACGTTGTGCGGGTACGGCTCTACTGGGCCGGCGAGTCCGGACAGACCGCAATCATGCACTGGTGACCGGGCCAGCCATTCTTGCGCCAATATTTCGGAAACGCGAGCGAACTCCTGATTTTCCTCCAGCAAGATCAGATCACCTGAGAAGGACGCATCCCGCCAGGGAAAGCCAGCTCCAGGCAGCTTGGGGAGGCCGGGCCCAGCCCGGCCTTCCCCAGGCATTCAATTAAACCGGGAGGGGCCGAGCGCAACGATGCAAGAGCACAACTGGTCCGAACCGGCCGGGCCCGGCGACCATCCGGATGCCCCCTCCACAGGCCTGCTCATCATCCGCACCTGGCATGAGCCGGGCCATCCCCAGGGCTTCAGGGCACGAATTACCTACTCCCAGAAATCCGGTAGCCGACAGGAAACGGTTGCCACCGCGGACCCAGCCGAGGTACTAAAAGTGGTTAAGCGCTGGCTGGCCACCCAGCCAGGAGTCACCGGCCGAAACTAGGCGTTCCTTAACCAGGTTCTGCTGCCGTTCAAGGACGACAGCCAGGAGCTCCCTGACCGGTTCCGCAGGCAATAACCCCATGTCTTCCTGCAGCTGCTCCCGGTAGCGCTCATAGGCCCGCAGCGCGGCCGCGGGATTGCCTCGCCGCAGTTCGGCCCGGATCAGGAGGGCGACGGCATTCTCATAAAGCGGTTCTATGCCCACCGCAGCCTCAGCGGCCTCCCCTGCCGTCCCGCAGTCGCCCAGGGCGAGCGACCGCGCGGCAATATCCGTGAAGATCCGCAATCGGTCCTGCTGCAGGTGGCTCTGTTCAAACACCACCCAGTCCTCATACCAGCCGGGAAGCAGTTGCGCGTCACGCAATTCGTCCATCAGAGAGGCGGCCCCAGCGCCGAAACCCGCCTGCCCCAGCGCCCGCGCCTGTGCCCGGACCCGGTTCAAATCGACATCAACCTGGTCGTTCAGGGACAGCAACCTGCCTTCGTTGACGATCAGGCCAGGCACCTGGCGCGATGTTAAGTGGACGCTGACCCTCAGGCTTTCCAGGGCTTTCGAATCCGGGTACTCGGGCCACAGCAGTCCTACCAGATAGCTGCGAAGGCGTGGGCCCTTTATGGCCAACGCGGCGATGAGCCGCTGCTGCCGTGTTGCGACGCGGACGACAACGCCGTCATGGCGTAGGCACCAGGACCCGAGCAGGTCCAGTGTTATTTCTCCATAGCCGTCGTCGTCCATGGGAACCTGATTTCGGTACAACTAAATGTGGTGGATCAGTAGAACTGAGGATCCACAATTCGATTGCCCTTGTCAATGCATTCTGTCCCCTTTTTCCAAGAGGAGAGGCCACTATCGGTAGGGCTTCGGCGGGCTGCCAGGGCAACAGCACGGGATGCACGCAAAAGCATGGGCAGAGTCAGCGCGAGGACCCGATCCCGGCCCCTACCAGCGCCCCGACTCCCAGGCCCAGCGCAAAACCGAGGAATGGGCTGTCGAAGACCGCCAATCCAAGCGTTATGCCCACAGCAGCGCCGAGCAGCGAACAAATCCAGAGCGGCTTATTCACATGTCTCCCACTGTCATTGCTGCACCGGCGGCGTCACCCGGCATAGGCCCTTTGCAGTTCCGCGATATCCAGCTTTTGCATGCCCAGCATTGCCTGCATGGCACGATGCGAGCCGTGGGGGTCCGGGCCGGCGATCAACGAGGGCAGGATCGCGGGAACTATCTGCCAGGACACTCCAAAGCGGTCCTTCAACCAGCCGCACTGGCTTTCAGTGCCGCCGTCGGTCAGCGCCGCCCAGTACCGGTCCACTGCGGATTGGTCCTCGCAGTCCACCACAAACGAGACCGCTTCCGTGAAGCTGGAGCCCCTGGCGCCGTTCAGTGCCGTGAACCCTCGCCCTTCCAGTTCAAAGTCGACGGCGATTGCCTCACCGGCGGCCCCAGGTCCGCCCTCGCCGAAGCGCGAAACATTAATGATCCGTGAGTCGTCGAAAACGGACGTATAGAACTGCGCCGCTTCTTCCGCCTGGTTCTCGAACCACAGGCAGGTCCCAATTTTCCGTGGCATACGTGGCTCCCTCCCGGCTCGAGCCTAATGCCGTGATCCACCCCGCACAACGGCTGGCATTAGGCTCGAATCCATGAGTTCCCACACCGTGAAATCTCCACAACCGCCCGCACTCCCCCTTCTGCTGGGAGCCGCAGCAGCGGATGCAGTCCTGATCACGGTGTTTGCCGCCGTGGGACGCGACGCACACCAGCGCGGCGACATCCTGACCGGCGTGCTGCTGACGGCATGGCCGTTCCTGGCCGGCGCGGCCCTTGGTTGGTTGGTGGCCAGGGCATGGCGTGATCCGCTCTCGGTGCGCCGGGCAGGGCTTGCCGTCTGGCTCGGCAGCGTCGCGGGCGGGATGGTTCTGAGGGCCGTGACTGGGCAGACTGTAGTGCTCCCGTTCGTCATTGTTGCGTTGCTCACCCTGGGGCTCCTGCTGGTTGGCTACCGCCTTCTGCTTGCAGGCGTGAGGCGACGCGGCCGTGTTGCGGCACGCGACCGGCCTAATGCCTGACCTGTGCCGGTCCCGAGGCTTGGTGGATGTAATAGGCTGGCAGCAGAAGTCTGCCGGGCATTCCCACGGCGCAACAGATCCGAAAGGGTTCAACGTGATCACCGCATTCGTCCTGATCAAGACTGACGCTTCCCGCATCCCCGAGACGGCTGAGGAGATCTCCGCGATCGAGGGCATCAGCGAGGTGTATTCCGTAACCGGCGAGTGGGACCTGATTGCCGTCGCCAGGGTGCCCCGGCACGAGGACCTGGCCGACGTCATCGCAGACCGGCTTTCAAAGGTCCCGGCCGTTGTCCACACCACCACGCATATTGCTTTCCGCGCCTACTCCCAGCATGACCTGGACGCGGCGTTTTCCCTGGGTTTCGAACAGTAGGAAGACCGAGGCAACCCCTTAGCGGGCGGTGAGGGAAACCCACTTTTCGAGGACGGCTGCAGCGGCGCCGGTATCAATTGATTCGGCTGCGCGGGCAAAGGCTGCCTTCATACGGTCCACGAATGGCCCGTCGGCGGATTCGTCGAAGGCCACGAGTCCGGCAGCAGCGTTAAGCAGGACGGCGTCCCGGGCGGGGCCTTCCTTGCCGGCAAGGACGTCCCGGACAACTGCGGCATTTACCTCGGCGTTGCCGCCGCGCAGCTGCTCCACCGTTGCCAGGCTGATGCCAAGGTCCTGTGGCGAGAACGTCATTTCGCTCACAGCACCGTCCCGGATTTCCCAAACGGTGGACGGACCGGTGGTGGTGAGCTCATCAAGGCCGTCATTGCCCCGGAAGACCAGTCCCCTGCTCCCCCGCTGCGCCAGAACGCCCGCCACCAGCGGCGCCATCCTGGCGTTTGCGACGCCGACAGCAGAGGCCTGCACCTTTGCCGGGTTGGTGAGGGGGCCCAGGAAATTGAACGCCGTCGGAACAGCCAGCTCCCGCCTGGGGACCGCGGTGTGTCGGAATGACGGATGGAACACCTGCGCGAAGCAGAAGGTGATCCCCGCCTCCTCGGCGTTGCGGGCAACTTCCTCGATTGTCAGGTCAAGCCGGACCCCCAAAGCCTCCAGCACATCGGCAGAACCGGACGACGACGACGCCGCGCGGTTGCCGTGCTTGACCACCTTGGCGCCGGCTCCGGCGGCTACAAGGGCCGCCATCGTGGAGATGTTCACCGTATTGAGCTGGTCTCCGCCGGTACCCACGATGTCCAGTTTTTGGCCCGAAATGCCGATGGGTTTTGCGTGGGCCAGCATGGCATCCACCAGGCCGGAAAGCTCCTCAACGGTCTCGCCTTTGGCGCTAAGGGCTACGAGGAATCCCGCGATCTGTGCCGGCGTGGCCTCCCCGGACATGATGGTGTCCATAGCCCAGGACGTGTTCCCGGCAGTAAGGTCGGTCCCGCTGATCAGTGCCGAGATCACGCGGGGCCACGAATTGGCGGACGGTGCGGAAGCCTGTGAAGTCACCTCCTGATGCTATCTAGGGTTGGCGGGGACTGACCAATATGAACCCCCGCGGGAACTTTTCCGCGCGAATTCGCGTCTTTGTAGAAAAAGTCCCCCAAAAAGGCGGTTTGCGTTGGGCAGCACGGACTTTTACAGACATAATGTCTATGTGACATCTGCGACCCATGCCCCCAGTACCCCGGCGCACCCCACGCTGAACCGCCCCAACATGGTTTCCGTTGGAACCGTTGTGTGGCTGTCAAGTGAGTTGATGTTCTTCGCCGGTCTCTTCGCCATGTACTTCACGCTGCGCTCAACGAGCGCACAGATGTGGGCGGACGAGACAGCCAAGCTCAACTTCCCGTTCGCGCTCGCCAATACGATCGTCCTCGTGGCCAGTTCCTTCACTTGCCAGATGGGCGTCTTCGCTGCGGAGCGCCTGCAGCCGCGAAGGACCGGGGGTGTGTTCCAGTTCGCCCGGTGGGGAATGAATGAATGGTTTACCCTCACGTTCCTCATGGGCGCCTTCTTCGTTGCCGGACAGGCCACCGAGTACGCGATGCTGGTCTCCGAGCACGTATCGCTCTCCTCCAACGCCTACGGTTCCGCGTTCTACATGACCACCGGCTTCCACGGCCTGCACGTCATCGGCGGACTGGTCGCCTTCCTGCTCATCATGGGCCGGTCTTTTGCGGCGAAGAAGTTCGGGCACTTTGAAGCCACTTCGGCGATTGTCACCTCTTACTACTGGCACTTCGTGGATGTCGTATGGATCGGCCTCTTCCTGGTCATCTACGTACTCAAGTAGCCAGCTTTGATTCTTTTTCTACAAGAGGCAGAATTTCAGGTAGCGGCTCCCGGAGCCGGCGCAGGATCGAATAAAGGAACCACCACGTGAAGGCACTCTCACAAAAGCGGCGTCACCCACTTGCAGCAATAGCGCTGCTTCTGATGGGGCTCCTCATCACGGGTGGGCTCTACGCCGTGGCTACCACCGTCAACGAGGCCAAAGCCTCCACTACCTCTTACAGCGCAGATGACGTCGAAGAGGGCGGCAAACTTTTCGAGGCCAACTGCGCTACTTGCCATGGCATGGGCGCCAGTGGCACCGAGGCTGGTCCGTCACTGGTTGGCGTGGGAGCAGCCGCTGTTGACTTCCAGGTGGGCACCGGCCGCATGCCGATGCAGATGAACGGTCCCCAGGCGATGAAAAAGCCTGTCCAGTTCAACGATGAGCAGACCAACCAGCTCTCAGCCTACGTCGCGTCCCTGGGCGCCGGCCCGGCGATTCCTGAAGAAGGCCTGCTTGACGAAGGCGGCGATGCCGCCGCCGGTGGCGAGCTGTTCCGCGTCAACTGCGCCATGTGCCACAACGCTGCCGCTGCCGGCGGCGCCCTGACCCGCGGCAAGTTCGCACCTGCCCTCGCAGACGTTTCGGGCAAGCACATCTACGAGGCCATGGTGACCGGTCCCCAGAACATGCCTGTGTTCAGCGACTCCAACATCACCCCCGAAGACAAGCGCGACATCATCACCTTCCTGAAGCAGATCGAGAGCAGCGGTTCCCCCGGCGGCGCCGACCTCGGTTCGCTGGGTCCGGTAGCTGAAGGCTTGTTTGTATGGGTCGCCGGCCTTGGCGTCATCATCGCCTTCACGATCTGGTTGACCTCCCGGACGTCCTGACATCCGCGTCACCGCACACTTCTGCTGATCCGTCAGCAGCTTGATATTAGAAACTAACCCGGTATCCGCCGGGACGAGAGAAGGATGAGGCGAATTATGGGCAACCATAGTGACGGCAGTCCGAACCACTCGGGCACCGTAGCTACGGCTGGTCAGAATGAGGTGGAGAAGTTCCAGGATCCTGGAATTCCTCCGCACCGTTTGCGCCTGGCTGACACGGACCCGAAGGCCGCAAAGCGGGCAGAACGGCAGGTCGCCTTACTATTTGGCATCTCTGTTGTTGGAACCCTGATCTTCCTGGTGGCGTACTTCGCCATCGATCTGGGAGCCGGGGAGTCGAGCATCGACGCCATCCGGCTGCAGAACATGCTCCTGGGGCTGGGGACCGCGTTCGCGATGCTCGGCATCGGTACCGGCATTGTTCACTGGGCCAAAGCCCTTATGCCGGACCACGAGGTTTCCGAGGAACGCCACGCGATCCGATACGAAGAGGACCGCCAGGCCGCGGTACGCATCGTCGACGACATCGTTGAAGAGACGGGCATCAAGCGCCGTCCTCTGATCCGGAACACCCTTCTGGGTGCTGTCGCCCTTGCGCCCCTGCCGGCAGTTGCCATCTTCGGCGACCTCGGTCCGCGTCCGGACAACAAGCTGGCCCACACCTTGTGGGCACCCCAGGAAGGCAAGCTCAAGCGTCTTGCCCGAGACCCCGACGGTACGCCGATCAAGGCATCCGATGTAACCATCGGATCGGCATTCCACGTTATCCCCGAAGGCCTGAACGACCTCCACGAGGGCAAGCTCAACGAAAAGGCCAAGGCCGTTGTGCTGCTCATGCGGTTGGATCCGGCGTCGCTGAACCCCTCAGAAGGCCGCGAGGACTGGGGTTACAACGGCATCGTTGCTTACTCGAAGATCTGCACCCACGTCGGTTGCCCCGTTGCTCTGTATGAGCAGCAGACGCACCACCTGCTGTGCCCGTGCCACCAGTCCACCTTCGATCTCACGCAAGAGTGCAAGGTGATCTTTGGCCCCGCCAGCCGGCCTCTCCCCCAGCTGCCCATCGCAGTTGATGACGAGGGCTACTTGGTCGCTACCAGCGACTTCAAAGAACCTGTAGGACCAAGTTACTGGGAGCGTGATATGCATGAGCGCAGCATCAACAGCTGAGCCCGCTTTCGTCGCCAAAACCAAGACAGGCCGGTTTACCGACTTCGTCGACCAGCGTGTTGGCGGTTCCGGAATCCTCCGCGAATTCGGCCGCAAAGTCTTCCCCGACCACTGGTCCTTCATGTTCGGCGAAGTGGCGCTGTACTCTTTCGTCATCCTGCTGCTCTCCGGCACCTTCCTGACGTTCTTCTTTGATCCGTCCATGGCGGAGACGCACTACGACGGTTCGTATGTTCCGTTGAAGGGCGTGGAGATGTCCGTGGCCTACAGCTCGTCCCTGGATATCTCCTTTGATATCCGTGGCGGACTGTTCATGCGCCAGGTCCACCACTGGGCCGCCCTGCTGTTCGTAGCCTCCATCGCAGTGCACATGCTGAGGGTCTTCTTCACCGGAGCCTTCCGCAAGCCCCGTGAGATGAACTGGGTTGTGGGCGGGGTACTGCTCATCCTGGCCATGGCTGCCGGTTTCACCGGCTACTCCCTGCCGGATGACCTGCTCTCCGGTAACGGCCTGCGCATCATTGACGGTGTCATCAAGTCCATCCCGGTCATTGGTACGTACATCTCGTTCTTCCTGTTCGGCGGCGAGTTCCCGGGAACGGCTGTGATCGGCCGGCTTTACATGCTGCACATCCTGCTGGTGCCCGCACTGATCCTGCTGATGATTGTGCTCCACCTCTTCATGGTGGTCGTCCACAAGCACACCCAGTACCCCGGCCCCGGCCGCAATGACAACAACGTCGTCGGTTACCCGCTCGGACCTGTCTACGCTGCCAAGGCCGGCGGATTCTTCTTCATCGTGTTCGGCGTCCTGGCCCTCATGGCAGGCTTCTTCACGATCAACCCGATCTGGAACTACGGTCCTTACGATCCCTCCCCCGTGTCCGCCGGTACCCAGCCTGACTGGTACATCGGTTTTGTTGACGGCGCCCTGCGCCTCATGCCGGGCACCTTCGGGGATTGGCAAGTGGAGCAGACGTGGCTTGGCTTCGTCTTCTCGTTCAACGTCCTGCTGCCGGCACTGGTCCCGGCCGGAATCCTGTTCACCGTGATGTTCATGTACCCGTGGATTGAACGCTGGATCACCAAGGACGATCGCGAGCACCACGTGCTGGACCGTCCCCGCAACGCCCCTACGCGGACTGCCATCGGTATGGCGGGCTTCGTCTGGTACTGCGTCATGTGGGCCGCCGCCGGTTCTGACCTCATCGCCACGCACTTCAGTGTCTCTCTGAACGACGTTACGTACTGGCTGCGGGCGCTGTTCTTCGTAGGCCCGATCATTGCCTTCATCGTGACCAAGCGCGTTGCCCTGGCCCTTCAGCGGAAGGACCGCGAAATCGCACTCCACGGACGGGAAACGGGCCGCATTGTCCGCCTCCCGCACGGCGAGTTCATCGAGGTGCACGCTCCGCTGGACGAGTACAAGCGCTACAAGCTCGTGGGCTTCGAGTCCCCTGAGGTTCTCCCGGCCTTGCCCAACGAACACGGTGTGGTGACCCGCAAGGAGAAGCGCCGTGCGTTCCTCTCCAAGTGGTTCTTCGAGGACCGCGTGGCTCCGGCCACCCCTGCCGAGCTGGAAGCCGCCCACGGCCACGGCCACGAGGCTGTGGAAGCACCGGAAGCAACCAAGAGCCTGTCCCACTAGGTTCTGACAACCGACGAAGGCCCGGTCCGCATGGACCGGGCCTTCGTTCTTTAAGTTTTACTTGGGAACGGCACCCTTCGAGCGGGTTCTCCTGGCCAAAGCCGCAGACGCCTAGTGGTTTCGCGCCCTGCGGGCACCGGGGCGCTGCAGCGGAACCCACAGCTTGTACCTGTCAGCGCGGTAATACGACACGGAGTAGTCCACCATCGCGCGGGCAACAAAGGCATGGCGCTGGATCTTCAGCAGTGGCGAGCCCACCTCAACGTTCAGCAAGCGGGCAGTCGAGGGCGAGGCAGCCGTGGCCTCAATCATGTCCTCTCCCCACTCCATCACCAGGCCGAACTGTTCGCTCAGGACGTTGTACAGCGACGTGGGCGGTTCCCCGTCCAGCAGCCCCGGCACGCGGTGCGCGGGAATGAAGTTCTCATCAACGCTCATCGGTTCCCCGTCAGCCAGCAGCAGGCGGCGGAACCGCACCAGCGGCGTTCCCTCATCCAGCTGCAGTTCCCGGGCCAGGAACGCACTCGCGGCTATCTGCTCAAAGCTCAGCACCTTTGCAGCCGGGACCATCCCGCGCCGCTGCATCTCTTCGCTGTAGGACGTCAGCTTCACCTGGAGATCAAGCTTGGGCCTGCGGACGAACGTCCCCAGACCCACAACCCTCTCGATCACCTCTTCACCAACCAGGGCATCGATTGCCTGGCGGACGGTCATTCGCGCCAGGCCGAACCGCTCGGCAAGATCACGCTCCGACGGCAGGGCCGATCCCGGCGGGCAAGACTCGGCAATATAGGAACGGAGGATCTCACGGAGCTGGACATAGATCGCCGTTCCGCTGGTCCGGTCGATCTCGCCGGCGATCGCTGCCGCGCTAGATGCCATGGCGGGTCTCCCCTGCGTTGAAGTTCACCCTCCAATTTTAGGTCAGGTCTAGACCAGTAAGGACCGCGCTCCCGCCGCTTGGCAGTGCGGGCCGCCGCACGGCTATATTTGTCAGGCACATGTCATTTGGCGGCAGAAGGCCGCTACAAAGAAGGAGTCCCGTTGCCAACACTCAAGGCAGTGGTCAGAGCCTCGGTGGGACTGCACGCACGTCCTGCCGCCGTCTTCGTACGGGCTGTCACGGAAACCGGCCTTCCAGTGACCATCGCCAAGGACGGTACACCGCAGGTTGATGCGCGGTCACTTCTCCAAGTGATGACGGCAGACTTCCACCACGGCTGCGAGGTGGAACTCGGCATCAGTGAGTCTGCGCTGGAGGGCGCACAGAGCCGTCGGGATGCTGAGGAGGCCCTCCGGGGGCTTAGCGACCTTTTGGAGTCGCAGGGCGCCTCCTGAGACCCGCCGAGACGGTTCAAACAAAACGACGTCGGGCCCCACCTTCTGGTGGGGCCCGACGTCGTTGTTTTGTACTTGTTTGTTGCTAGTGTGCGTGGTCGCCGCGGCTGTACTCGTAGACCCAGCCAATGAGGGCAACAACGGCCATGCCCGCGGCGATGTAGACGATCCAGAAGCCCACTGCAAGGCCCAGGAAGCCCGTGGCGCAGGAGAGGCCCAGGACCAGCGGCCACCAGCTCCAGGGGCTGAAATGCCCCTGCTCGCCGGCGCCTTCATGGATCTCGGCATCGCTGCGGTCCTCGGGGCGGAGGCCAACGCGCTTGCCGGTGAACCCGAGGTATCCGCCGATCATGCCGGCCAGGCCGCCAACGAGGAGAATGCCGAGGATGCCCACCCACTCGCCCCAGTTGGTCAGGAAGCCGTATACCAGGGACACGGGAACGAAGAAGAAGACTCCGGCACCAAAAATCCAGGATTCAATTTTCATTGTCAGTTATCCCTCTGGTCTGCGTTTCCGAGCGTCTGGGCTGCGGGAGCGGGTGACTCAACGGTGTGGACCTGGCGAAGTTCAGGGTGGTGCAGGTCCAGTGCCGGGCGCTCCGAACGGATCCGGGGCAGCGAAGTGAAGTTGTGCCGCGGCGGCGGGCAGGACGTGGCCCACTCCAGCGAGGCGCCGAAGCCCCAAGGGTCATCCACCTGCACCTTCTCCGCGCTGCGCCAAGTGATGTAGACGTTCCAGAAGAACGGGATCAGCGATGCGCCCAGGACAAAGGAGGCAACCGTGGAGAACTGGTTCATCCAGGTGAAGTTGTCTTCCACCAGGTAGTCGGCGTAGCGGCGCGGCATGCCCTCGACGCCCAGCCAGTGCTGGATCAGGAAGGTGCCGTGGAAGCCCAGGAACAAGAGCCAGAAGTGGATCTTACCGAGGCGTTCGTTGAGCATCTTGCCGGTGAACTTAGGCCACCAGAAGTAGAACCCGGCAAACATGGCGAACACTACGGTGCCGAACACCACGTAGTGGAAGTGGGCCACCACGAAGTAGGAGTCCGACACATGGAAGTCCAGCGGCGGCGAGGCCAGGATGATGCCGGTCAGGCCGCCGAACAGGAACGTGACCAGGAAGCCGATGCTCCAGAGCATGGGGGTTTCGAAGGTCAGCGAACCGCGCCACATGGTGCCGATCCAGTTGAAGAACTTCACGCCGGTGGGCACTGCAATCAGCATGGTCATGAACGCGAAGAACGGCAGCAGCACCGAGCCGGTGACGTACATGTGGTGCGCCCACACGGTGACCGAGAGTGCGGCAATGGCAATGGTTGCGTAGACCAGGCCCTTGTAGCCAAAGATCGGCTTGCGGCTGAACACCGGGAAGATCTCCGAGACAATGCCGAAGAACGGCAGCGCGATGATGTACACCTCGGGGTGGCCGAAGAACCAGAACAAATGCTGCCAGAGGACCGCACCGCCATTCTCCGGATCGAAGATGTGGGCACCGAAACGGCGGTCGGCACCGAGGGCAAACAGGGCCGCGGCCAGCGGCGGGAACGCCATGAGGACCAGGATGGCCGTCACGAGGATGTTCCAGGTGAAGATCGGCATCCGCCACATGGTCATGCCCGGGGCGCGCATGCAGATGACGGTGGTGATGAAGTTGACGGCACCCAGGATGGTTCCGAAGCCGGACAGCGCCAGGCCGAACACCCACAGGTCACCGCCGATGCCGGGGCTGAAAGTGGTGTTGGACAGCGGAGCGTAGGCGAACCAGCCGAAGGACGCGGCGCCCTGCGGGGTGATGAAACCGGATACCGCAATGGTGGAGCCGAAGAGGAAGAACCAGAAAGCCAGCGCATTGAGCCGCGGGAAAGCCACGTCCGGAGCGCCGATCTGCAGCGGCATGATGACGTTCGCAAACCCGGCAAACAGCGGGGTGGCGAACATCAGCAGCATCACGGTGCCGTGCATCGTAAAGAGCTGGTTGTACTGCTCCTTGGTCTGCAGGATCTGCATGCCCGGTTCGAACAGCTCGGCGCGGATGAGCAGGGCCATCACGCCGCCCAGGCAGAAGAACACAAACGACGCGATCAGGTACATGTACCCGATGGTCTTATGGTCGGTGGAGGTGATCCAGTTGACGACAATGCGTCCCTTGGACTTCGGAACCACGGGAGCTGGAAGGACTCCGGTGGGTGCGGATTGAGTGTACGTAGCCACGTCGCTCCCCTTACTTAATTTCGTTCACGTTCGGGTTGCGGTCGTACTCATTGCCGAGGAGACCCGTGTTGCCTGCTTCGCGCAGTTCGTCCATGTGGGCCTGGAATTCGGATTCCGACACCACCTTGACGCGGAACAGCATTTCGGAGTGGTACTCGCCGCAAAGTTCGGCACACTTGCCGTCGTAGGTGCCCTCTTTGGTGGGGGTGAACCTGATGTAGTTGGTCTTGCCCGGGATCATGTCGCGCTTCTGCAGGAAGGCGGGAACCCAGAAGGAGTGGATCACGTCGCGTGCGTTGAGCTCGAGGTCAACGGACTTGTTCACCGGCAGGTACAGCGTGGGGAGCTGCTCCATGTCAATGGTGTTTCCGGTGAGGTTCGTCTGCACGCCGGCTTCGTAGACGTCCTCTTCAATGACGTCGCCGGCCTTGTAGTTGAAGTCCCAGGCCCACTGCTTGCCGCGGACGTCAACAACGACGTCGGCCGGCTCGGAGCGGTTATCGATGGCCTGCTGGTCGCGGTCGGTGAAGTAGAAGAACACCACAACCATGAACAGCGGGATGGTCAGGTAAAAGACTTCCAGGGGGAGGTTGAAGCTGGTCTGCCGCGGGAACCCGACGGTGCCTTTGCGGCGGCGGTAAGCGACCAGGCACCAAACGATCAGGCCCCAGGTAATGATGCCCACAACCAGGGCGGCAATCCATGAGTTGACCCAGAGGTCCATGATGCGGTCGGTGTTGCTGGTGGTGCCACGTTCCGTGGGCAGCCACCCTTTCTCTACCTCTGGCGAACATCCGGTCAAAACCAACGCGCCGGCAATTGCCAAGCTTGAGATCGTTGTGATCGTTTTGCGTCGGCTGCCGGTTCGGTTCTGCGAACTCACAGACGGCCCTTCCTACTTGTTGCTGCTGTCCGGGAAGACTCGGCCGCCCCGGGCACACTAAAAGTTTTACTACTCGGTGTAGAGCTTACCGCTCCGCCGGGCGTTTCGCCCACATGTCGGCGCCGCGCCCCCATACCGTTATTTTCGGCAGGTGGCCCGGCGCCGGCATCGGGCGAAATAACCGGCTTAGTGGAACGAATCCCCACAGGCGCAGGAGCCGCCGGCGTTCGGGTTATCGATGGTGAACCCTTGCTTGGAGATGGTGTCCTCAAAGTCAATGGACGCACCGCTCAGGTACGGAACGCTCATCTTGTCCACAACAACTTCGACGCCGTCGTAGTCCCGGACTGCGTCTCCGTCCAGGAGCCGCTCATCGAAGTACAACTGGTAGATCAGCCCGGAGCAGCCGCCGGGCTGCACGGCAACCCGGAGGCGCAGGTCCGTACGGCCTTCCTGCTCGAGAAGGCTGCGCACCTTGCCTGCTGCGACGTCGGTCAGTTTGACCTCGTGGACGGGCAGTTCTTCACTGGCCGTGCTGGTGGTACCGGTGCTGTTCTCATTTGTTGCGGTGCTCATTGGCCTACCTTCTTAGGACGGTCTGGCGGCGCCGCGCTGGCGGTGCCTGCCCCTACGGTTTCGGTATGGGCTATAGCTACATGCTACGCGGGGCGGACGTGTAGCTCTAACTCCTGACGTAACCATGGGTGGTCCCTCCTTGTTCCCGGGGAAAGCCCTTAATTTGGTCCCGGCAGCCCCGGCCGGCGGAGAGCTTAGAGCCCCTGCTCATTGATCCGGGCGAGGAGCAGCGCCTCGGCCAGGATGGCTTTGCGGAAGTCGCCAAGGTGCAGGGATTCGTTGGCGCTGTGCGCGCGGGAGTCCGGATCCTCCACACCCGTCACCAAGATGTGCACGTCCGGATACAGTTCCGTCAGGTCTGCGATGAAGGGGATGGAACCACCTATGCCGGTCTCCACGGCCGGTACTCCCCAGGCCTCCCCCAGCGCCCACATCGCCAGTGAAGCCGCAGGCGATGAGGTGTCGGTCAGGAACGCGTTTCCGCTCTCCCCCGGCGTGAATGTCACCCTTGCACCGAACGGGGCATTCGCCTCCACATGCCTGCGCACGGCATCCATTGCCTCGGCGGGGACCTGTCCAGGCGCCAGCCGCAGGCTGAACTTCGCCCGCGCGCGTGGCAGCAGGGTATTCGAGGCTTCGTCCACCGACGGAGCGTCAAACCCGATGATGGACAGGGCGGGCTTGGTCCAGAGCCGCGAGGCGATGCTGCCCGAGCCCGCCAGCCGGACGCCGTCGAGCACGGATGCGTCAGCCCGGTAATCCTCCTCCGGAAGGTCCACGGCGGCGGTGTCCTTGGCCACCAGGCCCTCGATTGCAACGTTGCCCCGGTCATCGTGAAGCGTGGCGATAAGGCGGGACAGCAGGGTGGGCGCATCCAGCACGGGACCGCCGTACATGCCCGAGTGGACGGCGTGCTCAAGGACCTGGACTTCGATGGTCCCGTCAACCAGGCCCCGAAGGCTGGTGGTCAACGCGGGAACGCCCACCTTCCAGTTGCTCGAATCGGCCACCACGATGACATCGGCGCGCAGCAGCTCACGGTTTTCCTCCAGGAATGACCGGAAGGTGGGGGATCCCGCTTCTTCCTCGCCTTCAAAAAAGAACGTCACGCCCAGGCCGAGTGCGCTGCCGAGCACCTCCGAAACTGCCGCGTAGGCGGCAACGTGTGCCATGATTCCGGCTTTGTCATCCGCTGCGCCCCGGCCGTACAGGCGCCCGTCCTTCTCGACGGCGGTGAACGGATCGGTCTCCCACAGGCCGGTGTCCCCCGTGGGTTGGACGTCGTGGTGGGCGTACAGGAGGACCGTCGGCCTGCCGTCCGCGGCGGGCCTGCGTGCGACGACGGCGGGGCCGCCCGGGGTGCCGTCCGGCTTGTCGCAGGCCAGGATCTGCACATTGTCCAGGCCAACGCCGCGCAGCAGGTCCGCTACGGCTTCGGCACTGCGTTCCAGGGGTTCGCGGTCGAAGCTTGGCCACGCAATGCCGGGGATGGCGACCAGCTCTTTGAGCTGTTCAAGGGTTTGGCCGAAGGACGCGTCGATGGCGGTACGGAGATCGTCCGTCGAGCTGTTTCCGGCAAAGCCCGGGGATGGGCGGGCACTGGGATTCTGCGGCATGGCCGTGGGCGATGAAGTCATGGCCAAAACATTACCCGCGTCACATCCGCCGCTGCGGGGCGCGGCGATGGCCAGGCATCAAATCCGCAGCCCGCCGCAAGGTATTCTGTTCAGGTGTTCGGACGTAAAAAGGAAGCGCCCTCGGCGCAGCAAACAGTAGACCAACAGGCTGCAGAGGCCGCGGCGCGGGCCAACCAATTGAGCGGCAAGGGGGCCCCGACTCCCACCCGCAAGGCACAGGAAGCAGCCCGCAGGCGCCCGCTGGTCCCGGAAGACCGCAAGGCATCGAAGGCTGCCGAGCGCCAGGCCATCCAGGACCAGCGCCTCAAGATGCGCCAGGCGCTGGATACCGGCGACGAGAAGTTCCTGCCCCTGCGCGACAAGGGCCCGCAGAAACGCTTTGCCCGTGATTTTGTCGACGCCCGCTTCAGCCTGGGTGAATACCTGATGTTCGGCGCCCTGGTTTTCGTGCTGGTGTCCCTGGTGGTCCCGGCTTCGAGCGACATGATGATCTATGTGCTGGGCGGATTCTGGGTGATGTTCCTGGCCGTCTTCGTGGACGTGTTCATCCTGTCCCGCCAGCTCCGCAAGCGTCTGACTGCCAAATTCGGCGAGGTGGAGCGCGGAACCGTCTGGTACGGCTCCATGCGCTCCCTGCAGTTCCGCAAACTCCGCCTTCCCAAGCCCCAGGTCAAGCGCGGGCAGTACCCAGCCTGACCGGCAGAGGTTCCATTAACGCGAAACCCCGGCGGTTGATCCGCCGGGGTTTCGCGTTTAAAAGGAGGGCGCAGGGGCGCCGAGTTCCATCAGTCAGGGCCGGCGCTTCTTCGCGAGTTCCCGGTTGATGCCCGCCGCCCAAAAGGGTCCTTCGTAAAGGAACGCAGTGTAGCCCTGGACCAGGGTTGCTCCGGCGTCGAGCCTGTCCTGGACGTCCTGAGCTGTTTCCACGCCACCCACTGCCACCAGGGTAAGGGCGTCGCCGGTGACATCCTTGAGCCTGCGCAGCACGGCAAGGGAACGCTGCTTCAGCGGGGCACCGGAAAGCCCGCCCGCACCGCACTTCTCAACCTGCTCCGCCGGCGAAGCCAGCCCGTCCCGGGCGATGGTTGTGTTGGTGGCGATAATGCCATCCAGCTTGAGGTCGAGCGCGAGGCGGGCGACGTCGTCGATATCCTCGTCGCTGAGATCCGGTGCGATCTTCACAAGCAGGGGCACGTGGCGCCCGGCAGCCCGGTCAGCTTCTTCACCCACGGCGGCCAGCAGGGGCCGGAGCGACTCCACATCCTGGAGCAGGCGCAGTCCGGGAGTGTTGGGCGAGCTTACGTTGACCACCAGGTAATCGGCGGCGGGCGCAAGGCTGCGGGCACTCACAAGATAGTCACCAACGGCGTCGGCCAATTCAACTGCTTTGGTCTTGCCGATATTGACACCGATGACCGGGCGCACGTCCGGGTGCCGGCGCTGCAGTGCGGCACGGGCAGCCTTGAGGCGCGGGGCCACAGCCGTTGCGCCGTCGTTGTTGAACCCCATCCGGTTGATGACGGCGCGGTCCTGGACCAGGCGGAAGAGCCGCGGCTTCTCGTTGCCGGGTTGGGCCTGGCCGGTGATGGTACCCACCTCCACGTGGCCGAACCCGAGTTCGGTCAACGCCTCGATGCCGTGCCCTTCCTTGTCGAACCCGGCAGCAAGCCCGAACGGGGACGGGAACGTTAGGCCGAATGCCGTGGTCTGGAGGGATGGTGCGGGCGCAGTCAGCTTTTCCAGGACTTTTCCCGCGCCGGTACGGTGCGCGAGCCTGATGGCCTTGAACCCGATTTTGTGGGCGCGCTCGGCGTCCATCCATGAAAAGGCAAGCCTGAAGAATGTGGGGTAAACGCGCATGCCTCTAGTTTTCCGTCTCGGAGGGCCCAGACCAAAATGAGCCGGCCGAACTGGGAGCGGATTAGCATAAAGCCATGGAGTGGCAGAAGGACATCCTGGGCGGGGACTTCGAGTCGCACGCCTTCCAGGCCAGGGGTCCGGACGGCGTGGAACGCACGGCCACCCTTGTCCGCTTCCGACCTGCCCTGAAGAGTTTGCCCGCCTCATCCGCGCGCCGCAGGGTGGTCCTTTTCCTGCATGGCTGGAGTGACTATTTCTTCAATGTGGACCTGGCGCGCTTTTGGTCGTCTGCCGGATACGACTTTTACGCGCTGGACATGCACAACCATGGCCGAAGCCTGCGTCCGGAATCACCGGGCGGGTATGTCTCGGACCTTGGGGATTATGACGCCGAAATCGACACCGCGTGCGGGCTGATCGGCCAGGACGGGGCGGACCCGTCCTTGACCCTGATGGGGCATTCGACGGGAGGGCTGGTGGCCGTGCTTTGGGCAAGCCGGCATCCCGGCAGGGTGTCACGCCTGGTGCTGAACAGTCCTTGGCTTGAGATGCACGGCAGTTCATTGGTACGCCGTGCAACGGCGGGGATGGTGGGTCCCGTGGCCCGGTTCCGCCCTGAGGCAGTGCTCCGGCTACCGGAGCGTGGCTTCTATTGGCGCACCATCAGCAGTTCGGCCGACGGCGAGTGGACGCTGGATGACCGCTACCGTCCCCCCATGGCCTTTCCGGTGCGGGCGGGATGGCTCAGTGCCGTGCTGGCCGGGCACGCACGGGTGGCGCGGGGCCTCAACATCGAGGTGCCCATCCTTGTCCTGCTGTCCAGCGGCAGCGCCAACGGGCTCTTCTGGTCTGAAGAGATGCGGCGGACGGACGCCGTCCTCGACGTCAACATCATTGCCGCCCGCGCCCTGACCCTGGGCCGCACCGTCACCGTGGAGCGGATTGACGGCGCCTTGCATGACGTGTTCCTCTCCCCCGCCGCCGTGCGCGCGGACGCCTACGCCAGGCTGGCGCGCTGGCTTCGGGCCTATGGGGACGAGGAACCGGAACCATCCGGCAGCCGGGACAGCGAATGAGCGGCACACAGGTGGGCAGGGAGACGGATGAGGCTCTGTGGACGGCCGACATCCTGGGCCCGCGCTTCGAGCAGCGGGTCCTTCCCCTTGCCCCGGATGACGAGGGCGACGTCTGTGCGACCCTCGTCCGTTGCGGCGCCACGCGGCCGGGGCCTATACCGGCGACGGCAGGGCGGCCCGCCATCAACGTGGTCCTCTACGTCCACGGCTGGGCTGACTACTTCTTCCAGGCGGACGTGGCAGAGTACCTGACCGACGCAGGGTTCCCCTTTTACGCCGTGGACCTGCGCAAGTTCGGCCGCAGCCTCCGCCCTTGGCAGACGCCGGGTTTCACCGAAGATCTGGCTGTCTATGACGAGGACCTGGCCGCCGCCCTCGCGGCGATCAGGGAAGACGTCACCGAACTCCTGGGGCCGGGGGTTGAACCTACCGTCCACGTTCTGGCCCATTCCCTGGGCGGGCTCATCACGGCACTGTGGGCTGACCGGAACCCGACGGCACTGGGCACCCTGATCCTGAACGCCCCGTGGCTGGAACTGCAGGGCAGCAGTATCATCCGCACCATTGCCATGCACCTGGTGGATCCGCTGTCCAGGGCCGACCCCCGCCGTCCCTTGTGGCTCCCGGAGATGCCCGGATACTGGCAAAGCGTCAGCGACGAGGCCCACGGCGAATGGCACTTCGACCCCCGGTGGCGTCCCAGGGCATCATTTCCCATCAGGGCTGGCTGGGCCAAAGCGGTCCTTGCCGGCCATGCCGCGGTGGAGCGCAGGCTGGACATCAGGGCCCCGGCGCTCGTCCTGCTCTCGAACCGCACGCGCATCCAGATCGAGTGGTCCGCGGAGATGATGGAGGCCGACGCCGTGATCGACGTCGAGGAAACGGCCCACCGTGCGCTGCGCTTGGGACGGCGGGTGGCCGTCTTCCGCTATCCGGGCGCCATCCACGACGTATTCCTGTCCCGCCGCGCGGTGCGGGAGGAAGCCTGCCGTGACCTGGCAGCGTGGCTCAGGGCGTACTCAACCTGACGGGTGCCGGCAGGGCCCTGCCGTTTCAAGGGCTTACCTTGACCAGTGGACCCGGGAATCAGGACCCAACCGGTGCGGCCGCATCCACGGCACCGCCATAGCGGCGGTCACGCCGGGCGTATTCCTCAACGGCGGCCCAAAGCGTCCGGCGGTCCACCTCGGGCCACAGGGTATCCATGAACACGAACTCTGCGTACGCGGACTGCCAGAGCAGGAAGTTGGACAGCCGCTGCTCCCCGGAGCTGCGGAGGAACAGGTCCACGTCCGGCAGGTCCGGCTCGTCAAGGTACTTCTGGATGGTCCGCTCGGTAATGGCGCCGGGCTTCAGCCTGCCGGCAGCCACCTCCGCAGCAATGGCGGAAACGGCATCCGTGATCTCTGCCCGGCCGCCGTAATTAACACACATGGTCAACGTGCAGGTGCTGTTGCCCGCTGTGAACTCCTCTGCTTCCTCAAGCTCGCGGATGACCGAGCCCCACAGCCGTGGCCGCCGTCCAGACCACCGTACCCGGACTCCCCAATCATCGAGCTGGTTCCGTTGCCGACGCAGCACATCCTTGTTAAATCCCATCAGGAAACGGACTTCTTCCGGTGACCGGCGCCAATTCTCGGTGGAGAAGGCATACACGCTGACGTACTCGATGCCCAGCTCGATGGCCCCTGCCATCACGTCCAGCAGGGCGGGCTCCCCGGCCTTGTGCCCTTCAATCCTCGGCAGGCCGCGCTGGTTTGCCCAGCGGCCGTTTCCGTCCATCACGATCGCAACATGGCGGGGAATGAACTCCGCGGGGATGGAGGGCGCCACGGCGCCCGAGGGGTGCGGATACGGGGCAACCACCGGGTGGGTGCGCTTCCGTGAGGCGGTGTTCTTCTTCCCGAGTGCCACTGTCAGCTACGCTCCACATGTTTGAGGGACTTCAGCACCCGTTCGAGGTGCCATTGCAGGTATGCGGCCACCAGGCCGGCGGCTTCTTTCCGGTGCAGCGGAAGGGAGCCGTCCGCCGTTGTCCAGTCCCCGGTCAGCAGCGCCGCCAGCAGGACCACCGTCTCCGCCGCCGGAGCCGGCGAGCCAGGGGGCCTGCATGCGCTGCAGACCATTCCTCCCAGCGGAGCGGAAAAGGCGCTGTGGGGGCCCGGCATGCCGCACCGGGCGCAGTCCGTGAAGCTGGGTGCCCAGCCGCCGGTGGCCAGGGCCCGGAGAAGGTAGGAGTCAAGGATCAGGCCGGCGGCATGTTCATCCCTGCTGAGTGAAGCCAACGCACCCACCAGCAGGTTGTACTGTGCTGTTCCGGCCTCGCCGTCCACGTCCGTCAGTTTCTCGGCCGTTTCGGTCATGGCGGCGGCCACCGTGTAACGGCCGTAGTCCGCGGCGATGTTTCCCCCGTACGCCCCTTTGGCCACGGCCTGGGTCACGATGTCCAGCGTTTTGCCGGACACAAGCTGGAGGTCCGCCACCATAAAGGGTTCCAGGCGCGCCCCGAACCGGCTGCTGGTGCGGCGCACCCCCTTCGCGACAGCCCGGACCTGGCCATGGTGCTTGGTCAGCAGGGTGATGATCCGGTCCGCCTCACCCAGCTTGTGGGTACGCAGCACGACGGCGTCGTCCCGGTATGCGCGGGAGGCGAAAGAGTGTTGGGCCACGCCTTTTATCTTCCCATTCTTTGCCGGCCCAGCCGTGCCGCGTGCCGCCGTGCCGCCGGCAGCTTCCTGCGGCACGGCAGTGTGGGGGTCAGGCCTGGGCGTCCCGGATGGCGCGGTTCACGGCGGAGATGACCGCCTTCAGGGAGGACATGCTGGTGTTGGCGTCGATGCCGACACCCCAGAGCACGCGCTCCCCCACGGCGCATTCGACGTAGGCGGCTGCCATGGCATTGCCGCCCTCGGAGAGTGCATGCTCGCTGTAGTCCAGGACCCGGACATCCACGCCGTCTTCCCGCAGGATGCTCAACAGCGCAGCGATGGGACCGTTGCCGGTGCCCGTCCGGCTGACCTGTGCCCCGTCAATGGTGAGGGACGCGTGAAGCGTCATCCCGCCGTCGTCGTCCGTTTCTGTCTTGACCGAGCCGAGGGAATATTGGCCCCACTGGCCGTCCGTCTTGCCTGAGGGCAGGTACTCGTCCTGGAAGACCTGCCACAGCTGGGCACCGCTGACTTCGCCGCCCACCGTGTCCGTGCGCTTCTGTATAACACCGGAGAATTCGATCTGGGCACGGCGCGGCAGGTCCAGGCTGTGCTCATTCTTGAGCAGGTAGGCAACGCCCCCCTTGCCGGACTGCGAGTTGACCCGGATGACGGCCTCGTAGCTGCGGCCCAGATCCTTTGGATCAACCGGCAGGTACGGCACCTGCCAGGTGAAATCGGCAACGTCCTTGCCTGCGGCTGCGGCGTCCCGCTCAAGGGCTTCGAAGCCCTTCTTGATGGCGTCCTGGTGGGAACCGGAGAACGCCGTGAACACGAGGTCGCCGCCGTACGGTGAACGCTCCGGCACGGGCAGCTGGTTGCAGTACTCAACGGTCCGGCGGACGTCGTCGATATTGGAGAAGTCGATCATGGGGTCGATGCCCTGCACGAAGAGGTTCAGGCCAAGGGTCACCAGGTCCACGTTGCCGGTCCGCTCGCCATTGCCGAAGAGGCAGCCTTCAATCCGGTCCGCTCCGGCCATGTAGCCCAGCTCGGCGGCGGCGACGCCCGTTCCACGGTCATTGTGGGGGTGCAGGGAGAGGATGATGCCTTCGCGCGGGTGCAGGTGGCGGCTCATCCACTCGATGGAGTCCGCGTAGACGTTCGGCGTTGCCATTTCCACGGTGGCGGGCAGGTTGATGATGACCTGGCGGTCCGCGGAGGCTTCGAAAACGTCGGCGACGGCGTTGCAGACCCGCACCGCATATTCCAGCTCCGTGCCGGTGAAGGACTCCGGGGAGTACTCGTAGGTCACGTGCGTGTCCGCGAGGGTTTCCTCGTACTTCCTGCACAGCCGGGCACCCTGGAGCGCGATGTCCAGGATTCCGTCCTCATCCTGGTTGAAGACAACGCGGCGCTGCAGAACGGAGGTGGAGTTGTAGAGGTGGACGATGGCCTGCTTGGCGCCGACCAGCGACTCGTAGGTGCGCTCGATCAGGTGCTCCCGGGCCTGGGTCAGGACCTGGATGGTGACGTCGTCCGGGATGTGGTTGCCCTCAATCAGCTGGCGGACAAAGTCGAAGTCCGTCTGCGAGGCGGAGGGGAACCCGACCTCGATCTCCTTGTAGCCCATGCGGACCAGCAGATCGAACATCTTCATCTTGCGCGCCGGGCTCATCGGATCGATCAGGGCCTGGTTGCCGTCGCGGAGGTCCACTGCGCACCAGCGGGGGGCCTTGGTAATGACCTTGTCCGGCCAGGTGCGGTCCGGCAGTTCAACCTTGATCTGGTCCTGGAACAGCGTGTAGCGGTGGGCAGGCATTCCTGAGGGCTTCTGTGCGTTTCGCATTACTATCGGGGCCTTTTCTGTGGTTCTACGTTGAAAGGGTGGCCGGGCAACACAAACTCCGCAGCGAGGGTGGGCCTTGCGCTAGATCGCGTCTGAGGCCTCGCCGCGGCAGCTAAGAAGAAGGAGCTCTGCACGCACCTTTTGAGAGTAACACGGGTGCGTAAGATGAAAGGGCACTACCGTCAGTAAAGTCCACCATGCAGACGCCGCGCGCTGTGTTTCCTGCCGCCGCTCTCCATAAGAAGGAGTTTCAGTGCCCATTTCGGGGATCGACCTGTCCACCATTGATCACACGGTCCGGCCGCAGGATGACCTTTACCAGCACGTTAACGGCGCATGGTTGAAAGCCACCGAAATTCCCGATGACCGGCCGCTCGAGGGCACGTTCACCGCCCTCCGGGACGGTTCGGAGATCGCTGTCCGCGACATTATCGAAGAAGCGGCAGCAAAGGGCGGGGCCGCCAACGGGATCGAACGGAAAATCGGGGACCTCTACAACAGCTTCATGGACGAGGCCGCCGTAGAAGCGAAGGGCCTTGAGCCGATCCGCCAGCGCCTTGCCGAGGTCTTCGCCACCAACACTGTGGAAGAACTTGTGGCGCTTGCAGGGCGGTTGTTCCGTGCCGATGTCGGCGGTCTCTTCTACATCTACCCAGCGCCGGATGCGGGTAACCCCGACCGGATCCTCCTGTACACCGGGCAGGGTGGCCTTGGGCTTCCCGATGAGTCCTACTACCGGGAAGAAAAGTTCGCTCCGATGGTTACCGCCTATGCCGCGCACGTGAAGACGATGCTCGGCCTGGCCGGCGTTGTTGATGCCGGCGCAGCCGCCGGGCGCGTGGTGGCACTGGAGACCAAGCTCGCGTCCCACCATTGGGACAACGTCACCCTTCGGAATCCGCAAAAGACGTACAACCTGAAGACGGCGGACGAGGCCTCAACACTGTTCCCGCTCCTGTCCACCTGGTTTGAGGCCGCCGGCATCGATGCCGGCAAGCGGCAGGAGATCGTCATGAGCACGCCTCCGTTTTTTGAAGGCGCCGCTGCCCTCCTCGGGTCCGAGCCGCTGGCCCACTGGCAGGAATGGCTGGCGATGCGGGTGGTCAGCGCGGCGGCGCCGTACCTTTCCTCGAATGTCGTGGACGCCAACTTCGCCTTCTACGGCACCACCATCAGCGGCACGCCCCGCAACAAGGACCGCTGGAAGCGCGGGGTGGGCGTCGTCGAGGCCGCTTTGGGAGAGGCCGTGGGGCAGATCTACGTGGCCCGGCATTTCCCCGAGACCCACAAAGCCAGGATGCAGGCACTCGTTGCCAACCTCACTGAGGCATACCGCCAGAGCATCAGTGCCGTCGGCTGGATGGGTGACGCCACGAAGGCCGAGGCCCTGCGGAAGCTGGAGGGCTTCCGGGCCAAGATCGGCTACCCGGACCAGTGGATCGACTACTCCGCCGTCGAGATCGATCCCACCGACCTTTTGGGCAACGTTGAGCGGGCACACAATGCCGACGTCGACAGGCACCTTGACGAGGTAGGCAAGCCGGTGGACCGCAACAAGTGGCTGATGACACCGCAGACGGTCAACGCTTACTACCACCCCATGATGAACGAGATTGTGTTCCCTGCCGCGATCCTGCAGCCGCCGTTCTTCACAGCGGATGCCGATGACGCCGTGAACTACGGCGGAATCGGCGCGGTCATCGGGCACGAGATCGGCCATGGGTTTGATGACCAGGGCTCCCAGTTCGACGGCGGCGGCGCCCTCCGGAACTGGTGGACGGAAGAGGACCGGGAGGCGTTCGAAAAGCTGACCTCGAAGCTGGTGGCACAGTACGATGCCCTTTCCCCCTACGCAGCCCCCGGGCATACCGTCAACGGACGCCTCACCCTCGGTGAGAACATTGGCGACCTGGCTGGCTTGGCGATCGCCTACAAGGCGTACCGGATCAGCCTCGACGGGAAGGAACCGGACGTGCTGGACGGCCTCACCGGGGAACAGCGCTTCTTCGCGTCCTGGGCGGCCGGCTGGCGCCAGGTCATCCGGCCCGAGGAAGCCGTCCGCCGGCTCGCAACGGACCCGCACTCCCCCAACGAGTTCCGCACCAACGCCATCGCGAAAAACCTGGATGCCTTCCACGAGGCCTTTGAGGTCACCGAACAGGACGGCATGTGGATGCCGCCGGAGGAACGCGTCAGCATCTGGTAGCACGACGTAAAGCGGGGCCCACCGAATTGAACCGGTGGGCCCCGCTTTATGTCGTTTACCAACGCTCTCCTGGCGCTGTTTCCGCTCCGTGCCGGGCGGCTAATCCTGGACGATGAGCGCAGGATTGGCCTGCTGGCAGGACGCATCCTTCGCCGTCTGGTTGACGATGTCCTCCGGAAGCGCGGCAGGAGCCCCGTACGTCACTCCCGTGGTGAAGTCGGTGCCCAGGTACACCTGGACGCCCGCGACATTGGGGGCCGGCAGCATCTGCGCGGCAGGGATTCCCAGCACCGCGGCGACGTCCGCAGCCACGTCCGCGAAGTCCGTGCCGTAATAGACCACCGACTGCTCCACAGCTGTGGCCTCGAACTGGCCGGCCTGGGTGAAGCCGCCCGAGACCAGGGCCTGCACGATTTCCTGGGCGCGTCCGGGGACGCCGCTTCCGTTGGCCACGGTGACCGGCTGCAGGGATTTGTCGTAGGGCGGCAGCTGGGGTGCGGTCTCGGTGGGGGTGGCTGTGGGGGGTGCAGGCGATTCAGTGGGCGGCTGTGTAGGTGCCGTGGGATCAGTCAGATCCACGTCCTGCCGGAGGGCGGCAAACAGTTGGGAACCATCGGGCTCGGCAATCTGCAGCCTGTTGGGGTCAGCCAGCGCCGGAGCGGTGGGCACGGCCACGAAGGCCACCTTGCTGATGTCGATGTCCTTGAGCCGGTTGCCGATGGTGAGCAGGCTGGGGACCGAGGCCAGCCCTTCGTCCACGGTCAGGTTCTGGGTCACGACGTCGGCGATCTTGAGCATCCGGCCCGGATCGGACAACGTCCCGTCGTCCTTGATTTTGCGGGTCAGGGAGGACAGGAAGCCCTGCTGGGCTTTGATCCGGCCCAAATCGCCGCCGTCGGCAAATGCATGGCGCGTCCGCAGGAACGCGAGGGCCATCTCACCCTGGACTGCCGAGGTGCCCGCAGGCAGCCGAAGGCGGGAATCAGGATCGTAAACAGCGTCACTGATGCAAACCTCAACACCGCCAACAGCGTTGGACAATTCCTTGACGGCGGTGAAGTCTGCCATCATGAAGTGGTCCACTTCCAGGCCGGTGAGCTGGTTGACTGTGTCCACGGCGCAACCGATGCCGGCTTCAGCCATGGCCTCGTTGATCATCACGCCGCTGCGGGCGGGATAGACCTGGTTAGTTTCTTCATCCTTGCATTCCGGAATGTCCACCAGCAGGTCCCGGGGGAAACTGATGACGCTGACGCGCTTGTTGTCCTCGGAGATGTCCATCATCATCATGACGTCCGACTTGCCATAGCCCTTGGAATCGTCCGCTGTGCCGTACTCGGCGTTTTCGCCGTCGCGGGTGTCCGAGCCAAGGATCAGGATCTGCATCCGCCCGGTGGCGTCGCTCACCTGCTCGTTGTTGCCGCCGCCGGCGTTCAGCGGAGCCCTGGAGATGTTGTTCTGAAGGCGCAGGAACCAGAAACCGGCGAAGGCGATCCCGCCAATCATGGCCACGGAGACCACGGCGGTGACGACCTTCAGCCACACCGGCATGCCGTGAAGGGACCCAAGGTGGCGGGCGGCTCCGAGGGTGCCCTCCTCCGCATGCCGTGACGCGGGTCCCCCGGTTGACACTTCAGCTCCGTCGTCGCGCTTATCGCGGCCTAGCCCCACGTGGTGAACCTTCCTCTAAATTCGAAATCCGGCCCATTTTAGTGGTCCAGGCTGGGAAATTGCCGGGCGGCCCAACGGCCGCGCCTCATGAAGGGCTCAGAAACCCAGCTTCACCAGCTGTTTCGGGTCCCGCTGCCAGTCCTTCGCCACCTTCACATGGAGGTCCAAGTAAATGCGGGTACCCAGGAGGGCCTCGATGCCTTTACGCGCATTGGTGCCGACTTGACGCAGCCGGCTGCCGCCCTTGCCGATGATGATCGCTTTTTGGGAGGGGCGCTCCACGTAGAGGTTGACCCGGACGTCGAGCATCGGGCTGTCCTCCGGCCGGTCCTCGCGGGGAACGATTTCCTCCACCACCACAGCGAGGGAGTGCGGAAGCTCGTCACGGACGCCTTCGAGTGCCGCTTCCCGGATGAGTTCCGCCACCATTACGGCTTCGGGCTCGTCGGTGAGTTCACCGTCCGGGTAGAGCGGCGGCGACGGCGGCATGTGGCTGATGAGGACGTCAGCGACGGTGTCCACCTGGAAGCCGTCGGTAGCCGAGACGGGAACAATGTCCTTCCAGCCTTCCTCCCCGAGCACTTCCCGGCCCAGGGCGGCCACGGCCAGGAGCTGTTCCGTCAGGGCCTGGCGGTCTACAGTGTCGGCCTTGGTGACAATGGCGATGACGGGTATGCGGCCCACTGCGGCCAGCTGGGCGGCAATGAACTTGTCCCCCGGGCCGATCTTTTCATTGGCCGGGAGGCAGAACCCGATCGCATCCACTTCCGCCAGCGTGTCCGCAACGAGGTCGTTCAGGCGTTTGCCCAGGAGCGTGCGGGGGCGGTGGAGCCCTGGCGTGTCCACAAGGATCAGCTGCGCGTCCTCGCGGTGGACAATGCCGCGGATGGTGTGCCGGGTGGTCTGGGGCTTGGCGGACGTGATGGCCACCTTCTTGCCCACCAGCGCGTTGGTCAGGGTGGACTTGCCCGCATTGGGCCGGCCCACCAGGACCGAGAACCCTGCGCGGAAACCGCCGAAATCGTCGGGGCTTTCGGCCTTATTTTTCTTGCTCACGTGGAACTCCCTGCTGGGTTGCTTCCGCCTCTTGGAAGAGGTCCTCAAGGTCAGTGTCTTCTTTTGCCACCCGCGCCGCAATGATGTGGCTGACTCGGTTCCGGCGGCCTTCGAGCCTGTCGGCCCGCAGGGACACGCCCTGCACTTCCACCGTGCTTCCCACGATGGGTACACGGCCCAGCGCTTTAGCGAGCAGGCCGCCTACGGTGTCCACTTCGTCATCGTCCAGTTCAATGTCGAAGAGCTCACCCAGGTCATCGATGCCCATGCGGGCGCTGACCCGGTAGGAACCGTCACCAAGCTCCACGGCTTCGGCGCTTTCGGTGTCGTACTCGTCCACGATTTCCCCCACGATTTCCTCGATGAGGTCTTCCAGGGTGACCAGTCCGGCAGTTCCGCCGTATTCGTCGATCACGATGGCCACGTGCGTGGACTCCTTCTGCAACTCGCGGAGCAGGTCGCTGACCGGCTTCGATTCGGGAACGTACCGCACCTCCCGGGCAAGCGACTCCACCAGCGGCGGTTCCTCGTGGGGCGCGAGTTCGTGGATGACGGCGGCAACATCCTTCAAATAGATGATGCCCAGAATCTGGTCCGTGCTTTCGCCAATGACCGGAATCCTGGAGTAGCCGGAGCGGAGGAACAGGGACATCGCCTCGCGCAGGCTGGAGCCCGCCTCAATGGTGAGGATGTCCGTTCGTGGCACCATGACAGCGCGGACCAGCGTGTCACCGAAGTCGAAGACGGACTGGATCATTTCCGCCTCGGTGTCCTCGATCATGTCGGACTCACTGGCGCGTTCCACGAGTTCGCGGAATTCCTGCTCGCTGAAGAACGCCTCGTCTCCGCCGGGCGCCCCGGGCGCGGCCGTGCTGCCGAGCGTGACCAGCCAGCCGGGGATTGGCCCCAAAACCCAGGTCAGGAAGCGGATCATGGGGGCGGTGGAGCGCACAACGGCCGCTGAGTGGAGCCTGCCGAGCTGGCGCGGGGAAACACCCACGATCACGAAACCCAGCAGCGCCATGATGCCGGTAGCGGCAAGGCCTGCCAGCCAGACGTTGTCCAGCAGGCTGTAAAGCAGGACGGCGACCGCAACGGCGGACGCCATCTCAAACCAGATGCGCCAGAACCGCAGTGCCCGGATGTGGGCCACCGGGCGGGAGAGGATCTGCCGCAGGGCGGTCCCGCGGCTCTTCAGCAGGGCTTCTTCCGCGTCGTGGCGCGGAATGAAGTTGAAGGCGGCCTCGGCCGCGGTCAATACAGCCGCAACAGCCAGGAAAGCCAGGGCCATTGCGACAAGGAGCAAAGGCGTCACTGGGTGGTCTCGGCGGGCGCTTCTTTGCCGGTGAAGCCGGACAGCAGCTCACGCTGGAGCCCGAACATCTCGGCCTTCTCCTCGGGTTCTGCATGGTCGTATCCGAGGAGGTGGAGGATTCCGTGCGTGGTCAGCAGGAGCATCTCGTCCTGCAGGGTGTGGCCCGCGTTCTTGGCCTGCACCCGGGCAACCTGGGGGCAAATGGCAATGTCGCCGAGCATGCCCTGGGGGGTGGGCCGGTCCGGTGTTCCGGGGGTCAGTTCATCCATGGGAACGGACAGGACATCCGTGGAACCGGGCTCATCCATCAGCTCGATGTGAAGCTTTTCCATTGCGGGTTCGTCCACCAGCAGGACGGAAAGTTCGGCCTGCGGGTGGATATACAGCTGCTCAAAAATGTACCGGGACAACGCCACGATTTCCGCTTCGTCCACCTGGACGCCGGATTCATTGTTGACCTCGATGCTCACGCGTGTTCCCCCCGTTTGGCGGCGCCGGCCGAGTGCTTCACCCGGCTGCGCTGGGTTTCATCCCAGATGCTGTAGGCGTTGACGATATCGCCTACGAGCCTGTGCCGGACGACGTCTGCCGCGTCCAGGACCGAGAAGCTGACGCCTTCGATGCCCTGGAGGATTTCCTCGACGATGCGGAGTCCGGATCGGGTGCCGAAAGGCAGGTCCACCTGGGTGACGTCGCCGGTGACCACCATCTTTGACCCGAAGCCGAGCCTGGTAAGGAACATCTTCATTTGCTCCGGCGTGGTGTTCTGCGCCTCGTCAAGGATGATGAAGGCGTCGTTGAGCGTCCGCCCGCGCATGTAGGCCAGGGGCGCCACTTCGATGGTGCCGGCCGCCATCAGGCGGGGAATGGATTCAGGATCCATCATGTCGTGCAGGGCATCGTAGAGCGGGCGCAGATAGGGATCGATCTTGTCGCTGAGGGTTCCGGGAAGGAAACCCAGCCGCTCCCCCGCCTCTACAGCGGGACGGGTCAGGATAATGCGGCTGACCTCTTTCTGCTGCAGTGCCTGGACGGCCTTTGCCATCGCGAGGTAGGTCTTGCCGGTTCCTGCCGGACCGATGCCGAAGATGACCGTGTTGGTGTCGATGGCATCAACATAGGTTTTCTGGTTCAGCGTCTTCGGGCGGATGGTTTTTCCGCGGCTGGACAGGATGTCGTGGGTCAGCACGTCCACGGGGTTCTGCAGGGACTGGGTGCGGAGCAGCGCGACAAGCTGTTGCAGCACCGCCGGGCTGATGACCGTGCCGCGGGCCACGAGGCCGCGGACCTCGTGGAGGAGGCGCATGATGCGGGGCACGTCGCTGGCGGGCCCGGTGATGGAGAGCTCGTTGCCGCGGACATGGAAGTTGACGTCCGGGAACTGTTCCTCGATGTACCGCAGGGCCTCATCGTGGCTGCCAAGGGACTGGACCATCTGGTCGGAGTTGTCGAAAAGGACTACCTCGGTACGGCTGCCGGGGAGGGTATGGGGAAATTCCCCCGCAGCGCCTTCTCCCGTGTTGAGCCGGCGCTTGCCATTCGCTGATTCAGTCATAGTGATGGCCCGCAGGCCCGTGATCCCCTCAAAGTCCGGAACAATTCCCGCTGCCGGCGGCCGGACGTTGTACTTGGACGATGTACCGGTTGCGCCTTGACCAGCGATCCTTCCATCTTACGCCAGGACCGCATCAACGACTGAAAAGGGAATGGCCGGCGGCTTCCGGCAACATGGCAGGGCCGTTGGTTCCGCCATTAGGTATCAACTTCATATCGGCCTCATATCGTTCCCGTTGCAGTTCCTCCCCGCGGCCCGATTCCGGCCCTTCAGCTCCAGGCCCTGTGCCATGCTGGAAATCCAGCCACTGCTGGATCTGCCGCTTGGGGAGCGGCCCGTCATTCATTGAAAGGACAGGCAACAAACGTGCCGGAATCTGCTGCGCCCCGCAGGGCAGGACGACCTGGCGGCACTGTGCGCCCTGGCGTCCTGGCAGTGGTTCTGATGGTGGCTCCGCTCCTGGCGGGCTGCCTGGCCGAGCCGAGTCCCTCACCCACCAGCGCGCTGGGCTCCGTCCCCGCCGCGACCGGGACCGCGCCTTCCACGAGCGCGCCGCTGGAGACGACGCAGTCGTCCAACAAAGCGCCCGTCTACTGGATTGGCCGGAGCAATAGCAGCGTCTTCCTTTACCGTGAATTCCGGGATGTGCCCGAAAATGAGAACCCGGTGACGCGGGCCTTGCGGGCGATGATGTCGGACAAGCCCCTTGACCCGGATTTCTTTACCCCGTGGCAGAGCCCGGGCCAGCTGGCCACGTCCATCTCGGGAAAGGACGTCATCACCGTGGATGTCTCCGAGGACGCTTTCAACAGCAACCTCGACGCCGACATGGCCGGCCGCGCTGTCCAGCAGCTGGTGTACACGGCCACCGCCGCTGCGGCGAGTTCAGGGCTTATCGATTCCGGGCAGCAGATCCGGGTGCGGATCCTGGTGGATGGGCACACCGATTACGTCGCTTTCGGCCACATCCAGCTGGGTGAGCTGATGACCAGGGCCAGCGGCATGGTGGCCCCTGTCTGGATCATTGATCCGCAGGAAAACTCAGAAGTGGCCGCCGGGAGTGTCAAGATCACCGGCCGCAGCACGCTTTCCGGGGGGAAGCTCCGCTGGCAGATCCTGCGGGCGGAAGAGGACGGCACTAAGGTGCCGTTCCTGACCGGGGAGACGACGGCGGCAGCGGAGCCGGGCCAGGCCGGCCTGTTTTCGCTTGCCCTCACGCTGCCGGCCGGCGACTACGAACTGAAGGTGGCCCAGGCCGGCGCCGGCGATCAGCCGGACCAGAATGAAGACTCCCGGGCCTTTAAGGTCCGGTAGCTGCCCAGCCGGATAAAAACCGGCAGGTTTAGGGCAGGGGTGCGGTCCAACGGCCTAAGACGTCGCTGGCAAGGACAACGGCGGCCGGCCCGGCGGTTGATGAGCGCAGGACATGGTGCCCCAGCAGGGCGGTGAGGGCGCCCTTGCCGCAGAGCCTTGTTACTTCCCTGGGGCTGATGCCGCCTTCCGGCCCGACGATCAGCAGCACTTCGCACGGTTCCGTTCCATCCCGGCCCTGCCAGGTTTCCAGTACGGTGCGCAGGGGGCGCACGGCGTCTTCATGGAGGATAATGGCCAGCCCTGCGGCCTCTACGAGTCCGGCCAGCGCGGCAGTGTCAACGGCGGGCCGCACCTCGGGGACCCACGCCCGGCGTGCCTGCTTGGCTGCCGCCGCCACAACGGACTGCCACTTTGCGTGGGCCTTAGCTGCCCGGTCGCCCTTCCACCGCACGATGGACCGTTCGGACTGCCAGGGTATGACGGCGTCGATTCCGAGTTCGGTGGCCGTTTCGATGGCGAGTTCATCCCTGTCGCCCTTGGCCAGGGCCTGCACCAGCACCAGCCTTATGGCCGGCCGCTCCTCCACAGCAAGGGAGGTGCACTCCACCTCGAGGGCGGCGGGCGACGCCGTAAGCACCCGTCCGCTCATCCGCGTCCCCGCGCCGTCAACAATGTCGACGGGCTCGCCCGGGGCGAGCCGCTTGACCGTGACGGCGTGCCGCGCCTCGGTCCCGTCGAGGACAAAGGCCCGCCCCGCCGTCATGTGGTCCAGGGACCCGGGCGGGGTGAAGAAGACAGGGTTGCTCACCGCTACAGGTTACCGAGCCGGTCCCGGAGCTTGGCGAACATGCCGCCGCTGGCTGCAAGCTTGCCCTCGGTGATCTGCTCACCGCGCATTTTGGCCAACTGCCGCATGAGCTCTTCCTGCGCGGCATCAAGCTTGGCGGGTGTTTCAACCTGCAGGTGAACCTTGAGGTCGCCGCGGCCGTAACCGCGCAGGTGGGTCACGCCAAGTCCGCGAAGGGTAATGATTTCGCCGGACTGGGTGCCGGGCTTGACGTCGATTTCCTGTGGCCCGTCGAACGTTTCCAGGCTTACTTCGGTGCCCAGGGCGGCGGCCGTCATGGGGATGTGGAGGGTGGCGTGGAGATCGTCGTTGTCGCGGACGTAGGTGGCGTCGTTGTTGACGCGGATCTCAACGTACAGGTCACCGGAAGGTCCGCCGGCCGGGCCTGCCTCCCCCTGGCCGGAAAGCTGGATGCGCGTTCCGGTGGCTACGCCGGCGGGAACCTTGATGGTCAGCGAACGGCGGCTGCGGATGCGCCCCTGGCCGCTGCATTCGTTGCACGGGTCCTTGATGACGGTGCCGAAGCCTTCACAGGTTCCGCATGGGGCCGCGGTCATGACCTGTCCCAGGATGGAACGGACGGCGCGCTGGACCTGGCCGCTGCCGCCACAGATGTCGCAGCGTTCCGGATGGCTGCCGGGCTGGCAGCAGGAACCCTCACAGGTTGGGCACGTGACCGCAGTGTCCACTTCGAGCTTCTTATTGACACCGAAGACAGCGTCGCGCAGTTCGATCCGCACGCTGATGAGGGCATCCTGCCCGCGCCGCACGCGGGAAGCCGGGCCGGTGGAACCGCCGGCGCCAAAGAAGGTGTCGAAAATGTCCTGGAACGCGAACCCCTGGCCGGCGTAGCTGCCTCCGCCGAAGCCGTTGTCCGTGCCGTTTTCGTTGCCTGTGGTGTCGTACACCCGGCGTTTCTGCGGGTCGGACAGGACTTCATAGGCATGCGTTACAGCCTTGAAGCGGTCCGACGCATCCTCACCCGGGTTGACGTCCGGGTGCAGGGTGCGTGCCAGCTTGCGGTAGGCCTTCTTGATCTCTTCTCCCGTGGCCTCCGGTGAGACTCCAAGGACGTCGTAGTGGCTGCTCAAAGTTCGTATCTCTTCCTTGTTGTACTGCCTGCAGTTGGACTGCTGGAAATGCTGTGGGTGTCCAGTGGCCCGGGATGGACCTCAGGGGCCCAGGATCCGGGAAAGGTAGCGGGCAACTGCCCTGACGGCGGCCATGGTGGTGGGATAGTCCATGCGTGTTGGCCCGAGCACGCCGATTTTCGCTGCGCTGTCCGGGCCGTAGCCTGTGGCTACAACCGATGCCTCGGCCAGCCCGTCGTAGGGATTCTCGCGGCCAATGCTGACAGCCACCCCGCGGTGGTCCTGCGCCATCTCGCTCAACAGGCGGAGCATAACAACCTGCTCCTCAAGTGCTTCCAGCACTGGGCCGATGCTGAGCGGGAAGTCCACGTTGGACCTTGCCAGGTTGGCTGTGCCCGCCATGACCATGCGTTCCTCGCGGCTGCTCTGTGCCAGCGCCTCCAGGCCGATAGCGAGGGCCTGGGCCGCCTGCCGCTGCCCCGGGGCGGCCATGGCCACCACCGCTGGCAGGGACTGGGACAGATGGCTCAGTGGTGTTCCGGCAAGCGAGCCAAGGAACCGGGACCGAAGAGCCGCCAGGGCTTCGTCCCCCAGGTCCTGTCCGACGTCGATAACACGTTGCTCCACCTTGCCGCTGTTGGCGATCAACACCACCAGCACCTTCCGCGGGGCCAGGAGGACGAATTCGATATGCCGGACCAGTGCCCTGCTCAGGTGCGGGTACTGGACCACTGCAACCTGGTTGGTGAGCTGCGACAGCAGCCGGACGGTCCGGTCCAGGACGTCGTCCAGGTCATCCGATCCTTCCAGCAGGGACTGGATGGCGCGGCGCTCCGCTTGGGACAGCGGCTTGACGGCGGAGATCTGGTCGACGAACAGCCTGTAACCCTTGTCCGTGGGGATCCGGCCGGCGCTGGTGTGCGGAGCCGTGATCAGGCCCTCTTCCTCCAGGGCCGCCATGTCATTCCTGATGGTTGCGCTGGACACACCGAGATGGTGGCGCTCCACCAGGGCTTTGGACCCCACGGGCTCGCGGGAGTGGACGTAGTCCTCCACGATGGCACGGAGTACTTCAAGTTTGCGTGGCTCGCTCACACTCCACCTCCATCCAGGGTTCGGGGCGGCCGCGCCGCCCGCGCTGTGCCGCTCATCGTTTAGCACTCGACATGCCCAAGTGCTAACAGTTTATTATGCCTCTCCCCGTTGCTAGCATTGGTACCGCTCCGGGCGAAATTCCGGACCTGTGATCGAGCGCTAGGCGGAGTGAATCATGCAGTACCAGAACTGGGGTCCCCAGGACATGTCCGCTCCGTCAAAGGCTGAACTGCCTGAAGTTCCTATTGAACGGGGAATGGTGCTGGAGGACGTCCAGTCCGGCTGGGTGGGCGCCGTGACACGCGTGGAGAAATCCGGGGGCATGCATGTGGTGGCTCTGGAAGACAGCCGCGGCAAATCAAGGTCTTTCCGCCTGGGCTTCGGCTTCCTCCTCGAAGGCCAGGCCATTAAGCTTCTTCCCCCGGCGCCGCGGCAGGCACCCGCCGCCACCGGCAGGACAGCATCAGGTTCAGTCCGGGTGGCCGGCCAGCGCGCGCAGGTGGCCAAGGCCAGCCGGATCTGGGTGGAGGGAAAGCACGACGCCGAACTGGTGGAGAAGGTCTGGGGAGACGACCTTCGGGTGGAAGGCATCGTCGTCGAACCCCTCCACGGCATCGACGACCTTGCCGCGGCAGTGGCAGACTTCAGGCCCGGTCCGGGCCGGCGCCTGGGCGTCCTGGTGGACCACCTGGTGCCGGACTCCAAGGAGTCCCGCATTGCGGACGCCGTGATGGCCTCACCGGGGGCTGCCGGGAACGTGCTGATCGTGGGCCACCCCTACGTGGACGTCTGGCAGGCGATCCGGCCTGCCGTGCTGGGCATCGAAAAATGGCCGGTGGTGCCGCGCGGGCAGGACTGGAAGACCGGGATCCTTGCCGCGTTCGGCTGGCCCCACGCCACCAAGGAGGATATTGGGCTTGGGTGGCAGAAGTTGCTGGGTGCTGTCCGCACCTACGCGGACCTGGAAGCCTCCCTGCTGGGGAGGGTGGAGGAAGTCATTGACTTCCTGACGGTTCCCTGACCGGACCGCCGCGCCGCCGTGCGCGGAGCCCCGGACCAGCATCCGCGCCTCCAGCCAGTATTCTTGGTACTGCGGATCTGCGTCATTTGCAGTCCGTCTCAACTGATATGCATTCTTAGCCAGCACCATTGCACTTTTAGAAGGAACAGACTGTGGCAGAAAACGCACGCGATCACAGGGACACCCAGGGCGGCCAGGGCCGTTCGGAATACCATGGCGTTCCGGCGAATGCGCTGCCCCTGACAGCCAGCGAAGACCGGCAGTGGGCCACCATGGCGCACTTTGGCGGAATCCTTGGCTGCGTTCCTGCTCTTCTGATCTACCTCATTTTCCGGGACAGGGGCCCTTTCACGGCGCAGGAGTCCAAGGAAGCGCTGAACTTCAGCCTGCCTCCCACCATCGCCGCCGTGGTGGCGAACATCCTGGTGTTCGTTCCGGTGATCGGCAACATCTTCGCCGTGATTGCCACCCTCATCTGGATTGCCCTGACCTGTTTCTCCGTGGCGGCCGGCATCCATGTGAACAAAGGCCAGCCGCACCGTTACCAGTACAACCTGCGCTGGATTAAGTAGTCCCCTCCGGCTCCCAGCACTCGCAAGCTCGTGCCGGGGCCCTCGCCGGCGTGGGCCCACCGCCCGCAGCCCAGCACTGAAACTGCTAGTCCGGCAGGACCCGGCGCACCACGGCGTCAGCCAGCAGCCGGCCTTTCAGCGTGAGGACCAGGCGGCCTGCGAAGGCGGCGGCGGGATCAATCAGTTCCTCCGCGATGAGCCCGGCCACCTCGCGCCGTCCTGCGGTGCCCAGCGAGGAGATCTCGAGGCCGGATTGAAGGCGGACCTCAAGCATCACGCGCTCCATGTTCCGTGTTTCCGCATCCAGGGTTTCCCTGCCGGCCGCCGGTGACACTCCCTGCGCCAGGCGCCCCGCGTAGGCAGTGGGGTGCTTGACGTTCCACCACCGCACACCGCCCACATGCGAGTGGGCCCCCGGCCCAATCCCCCACCAGTCGTCGCCGCGCCAGTAGGCCAGGTTGTGGCGGCAGGCCTGTCCGGGCGTGCGCGCCCAGTTGCTGACCTCGTACCAGCCCAGGCCGGCCTTGGTGATCAGCTCATCGGCGAGCTCGTACTTGTCGGCGTGGTCGTCGTCGTCGATCCCGGGGACTTCACCACGGCGGATCTGGGCGGCAAGCTTCGTTCCGTCTTCGATGATCAGCGCGTAGGCGCTGATGTGGTCCGGCTGGTAGGAAAGCGCCGTCTCGAGCGAGTACCGCCAGTCCTCCAGGGACTCCCCGGGCGTGCCATAGATGAGGTCCAGGCTGACGGCCAGTCCGGCGTCGCGGGCCCACTGCACAACCTGCGGCACGCGGCTGGGCGTGTGGGTCCTGTCCAGGACCTTGAGGACGTGGGGAACAGCTGACTGCATGCCGAACGAGATCCGGGTGAAGCCGGCGTCCTTGAGGATGGCAAGGGACTCGGGGGTGACGGAGTCCGGGTTCGCCTCCGTGGTGACCTCGGCGCCCTCCTCGATCCCCCACAGGTCGATGGCGCGTCCCAGGATCAGGGCCAAGTCCTCCGCGGGAAGCAGGGTTGGCGTGCCGCCCCCGAAGAACACCGTGCTGAGCGGCCGCGCGGGCAGGCCTGATTCCGTGAGGACTCTGGCTGCCAGGGACACTTCCGAGGCCGCGGTGGCGGCATAGGCGTCCTGGGAGGCACCGCCGCCAAGTTCCGTGGCGGTATAGGTGTTGAAATCGCAGTACCCGCAGCGGACCGCGCAGAACGGGATGTGTACATAAAGCCCGAACGCCCGCTCCGCCGCACCATCGGCTGCCTGGTGGGGCAGCAGACCGTCCGACGGCGCCGGGTCGCCAAGGGGAAGAACGCTAGGCACTGCAGGGGCCTCCGGCAGTACCGGCTGCTGTAACCACTACTTCCTGGCCTTGTCCTTGGACTCGTCGGTGGTGAGCGCAGCGATGAAGGCTTCCTGGGGGACCTCGACGCGCCCCACCATCTTCATGCGCTTCTTGCCTTCCTTCTGCTTCTCCAGCAGTTTCCGCTTACGGGAGATGTCACCGCCGTAGCACTTGGCCAGGACGTCCTTGCGGATGGCGCGGATGCTTTCGCGGGCGATGATCCTGGAACCGATGGCCGCCTGGATGGGCACCTCGAACTGCTGGCGCGGGATAAGCTCGCGCAGCTTGGTGGTCATCATGACGCCGTACGCGTAGGCCTTGTCCCGGTGGGTGATGGCGGAGAAGGCGTCAACCTGTTCGCCCTGGAGCATGATGTCCACCTTCACAAGGTCGGCCACCTGGTCGCCGTCGGCCTTCCAGTCCAAGGAGCCGTAGCCGCGGGTCTTGGACTTCAGGATGTCGAAGAAGTCGAACACGATCTCGGCCAGCGGCAGGCGGTACCGGATTTCCACCCGGTCCTCTGACAGGTAGTCCATGCCGCCCATCACGCCGCGGCGGCTCTGGCACAGCTCCATGATCGCGCCGACAAATTCGTTGGGAGCCAGGATGGTGGCGGCCACCATGGGCTCGCGGACTTCGGAGATTTTGCCGGACGGGTATTCGCTGGGGTTGGTCACGTGGACCACCTTCTTGTCCTCCAGCGTCACCTCGTATTCCACGTTGGGTGCGGTGGAGATCAGATCCAGGTTGTACTCGCGCTCGAGCCGCTCGCGCGTGATCTCAAGGTGGAGCAGGCCCAGGAAGCCTACGCGGAAACCGAAGCCCAGCGCGGCAGACGTCTCGGGCTCGTATACCAGGGCGGCGTCGTTGAGCATCAGCTTCTCCAGCGCATCGCGCAGCACCGGGTAGTCCGTGCCATCCAGCGGATAGAGGCCAGAGAAGACCATGGGCTTGGCATCCGCGTAACCGGGAAGAGAGTCTGCGGCAGGCTTGGCCATGTTGGTGACGGTATCGCCCACCTTGGACAGGCGGACGTCCTTCACACCCGTGATGAGGTAGCCCACTTCGCCGACGCCCAGGCCCTTGGAGGGTGTGGGTTCCGGTGAGCTCACACCGATTTCGAGGAGTTCGTGGGTGGCCCGGGTGGACATCATCTGGATGCGCTCACGGGGATGCAGCATGCCGTCCACCACCCGGACGTAGGTCACCACGCCGCGGTAGGTGTCATAGACGGAGTCAAAGATCATGGCGCGGGCGGGGGCATTGGCGTCGCCCTGTGGCGCTGGAAGGTCGCGGACAATCTTGTCCAGCAGCGCCTCGACGCCCATGCCGGTCTTGCCGGAAACGCGCAGGACGTCCTCAGGTTCGCCGCCGATCAGGCTGGCCAGCTCGGCCGCGTACTTCTCCGGCTGCGCTGCCGGAAGGTCGATCTTGTTCAGGACCGGAATGATGGTGAGGTTGTTCTCCATCGCCAGGTACAGGTTGGCGAGGGTCTGGGCCTCGATCCCCTGGGCAGCGTCCACCAGGAGGATCGCTCCCTCACACGCCGCGAGCGAGCGGGAGACCTCGTAGGTGAAGTCGACGTGTCCGGGCGTGTCGATCATGTTCAGCGCGTAGCTGGTGCCGTCCAGTTCCCACGGCATACGGACTGCCTGGGATTTGATGGTGATGCCGCGTTCGCGCTCGATGTCCATCCGGTCCAGGTACTGTGCCTTCATGTCACGGGACTGGACTACGCCGGTGAACTGCAGCATCCGGTCGGCCAGGGTGGACTTACCGTGGTCAATGTGCGCGATGATACAGAAATTCCGAATAATGGCCGGATCTGTCGCGGCGGGCACCGGTGCGGTGCGGGCCATGGGAGACACGCAGGGGTCCTTACTCTTGGCATTCACACGGCCACCGCCGGGCCCGCCGTGGGCGGCCCGCGGACAGGCCGCACATTTTCAACCTCCAGTGTCCCACGTCGGAAGCTGCCACACCGCATCCTGGACGGAGTAGCCGCCTTCATTCTCCCGTGCGCGAGGCAGCTATAGGGTGGCTGGATGGTTTTCAATCTCCGATCACTGCAGGACGCGGTCAGGACAGGACTGCGAACACTCCGAAAGGCGCGAAGGGCTGCCGGGGCTGCTGGCCACCCCTCCCCCGGCCGGGCCACGCCGGCTTCCGGCAATGGACAGGCTGGGGGCGGCGCCGCTGCCGCTACCACCTACCCCGGGGACTTCCACGGAAAGTTCACCGTTAGGTATGCAGCCAGTCCGGATGGCGAGCCCGATCCGGGGGAAGTGGTGTGGGCCTGGGTGCCGTACGAAGAAGACCACAGCCGCGGGAAGGACCGGCCAGTCCTGCTGGTGGGCCGCAACGGCGGCTACCTGCTCGGACTGATGCTGACCAGCAGGGACCGGGTTCCTGATACTGCAGCCTCAGCGGACTACGTGGACATCGGAGTTGGAGGCTGGGACCGTCAGGGCCGCCCCAGTGAAGCCCGGCTGGACCGCGTCCTCCAGCTCCGCCCGGACGGCATCCGGCGGGAGGGTGCCGTACTGGACCGCAACCGTTTCGAGCGGGTGGCCTCCTCCTTGCGCCGGCGACACGGCTGGGCCTGAGCCTGTGAAATGGCAGGAGTTGCCCCTGACCTGCTATTCTTTATAGCTGTGTGTCCGTGCAGGTCGACGGCCACTGATGGTTGGCCGCCATAGGTATCCCCACGCCGCTCAGTCAATGGCCAACCTGAAAGCCCTCTAGACCATTTCCGCATTAAAAAGAGAGTTCACACGTGGCGAATATCAAGTCCCAGAAGAAGCGCATCCTTACCAACGAGAAGGCACGGCTGCGCAACAACGCAGTCAAGTCCGAGCTGAAGACGGCCATCCGCGCCGTCAACACCGCCGTTGAGTCCACGGACAAGGATGCAGCTGCTGCTGCCCTGGTTACTGCCAGCCGCAAGCTGGACAAGGCTGTTAGCAAGGGTGTTCTGCACAAGAACAACGCAGCGAACCGCAAGTCGGCGATCTCCAAGAAGGTCAACGCACTGTAAGGTTTCCAGTTCGTTTGAACTGATGGTTGTGGCCGGTACCCTCGGGTGCCGGCCACACATCTTTAAGTGCAGAGTTAGGTCCGTTGCCTAACCTCATGCGCGGACTAAGGCCTTGTAGCTTCCGGCCCGCTCACAAGCTTAGGAAATTCGGCTGACCGGCGTCCCGGGAAAGTTTCGCCGGGGGCCTGGTCGACGGTCAGCAGCCCTGGACAGACATGGCAATGACCGTAACCGCGTGCTCCACGGCATAGACGGGGTCGCGCGAAAGTCCTTTGACCTGCGCGTCGGCCTCGGCGGTGGCCTGGATGGACCGGACCAGCCCGTCCGGCGTCCATCGCCGCACGTCCCGCTGCGCCTGCTCAACCAGCCAGGGTTGCATGCCAAGCTCTGCGGCTATCTGGGCGGAGGATCCGGATGCGCCGGCAACCCGCGCCACCGTTCGGAGCTTTGCGGCCAGCGCGGCCACCAACGGTACGGGATCCGCTCCGGTGGCCAGGGCATGTCGGAGGGTGGACAGGGCCAAGGGCGCATTGCCCGCCATGGCAGCGTCAGCCACCTTAAATGCTGTCGCCTCGATACGGCCACCGTAGTAGCGGTCCACGATGTCCGAGGTTACGGTGGTTCCCGCGTCGGCGATGAGCTGGCTGCATGCGGCGGCAAGTTCTGAAAGGTTGGCTCCAACCGCGTTGACCAGGGCCTGGACGGCGTCCTGCTCAATACGGCGGCCGCCCGCCTTGAATTCGGCCGCCACAAAGGCCACCTTGTCTGCGTCTTTCTTGAGCGGCTGGCAGTCCACCACCGGCCAGCCGCCCTTCTTGACGGCGTCCAGGAGCTTCTTTCCCCGGACTCCCCCGCCGTGCCGGAGGACCAGGACGGCATCGGGTTCCGTGTGTTCCACGTACCGAAGCGCATCAGCGAGGAAGGCATCGTTCATGGCTTCGACGGCTTCAACCTCGATGAGCTTGCTCTCACCGAACAGCGAGGGACTGACCTGCATCAGCAGGGTGCCGGGCTCATAGGCAGCCGCGTTGATCCGGCTGACCTCCACGTCGGGTGCCGCCGCCCGCACCTGCGCGCGGATGCGGTCCATGGCCCTGATGCCCAGATACTCTTCCGGGCCGCTGACCAGCACCACCGCTGCAGGCGCTACGTCCCGCCAGGTGGCCGCATTGGATGCCGGGGAACGGGTTGCTCGCTTCTGCGCAGCGGCCATCGTGGGTTCCTTCCGGAAAGTATTGTGGAGTATCCCAGCCTGCCACGTCCGGCTCCCCGCTCCAAGCCGGGGCCGGGCTGCCGCGCCATCTTCCACATCGTCCCGGGCTCCTGCCGGAAGCCCCAGCGGCGGAGCGACAGGACAGCCCTATCCTCCAGGGCTTCGATGAGCGAAACGAGATGCCGGTGACAGGACATGACCAACCCGCCGGCCTGGCGCGGCCGGGCACAAGCCCAGACGGTTCCATACGTCAGAACAGACAGGAACAGCATGGTCAGCAGCCCGTGAATGCCTTCCGGCCAGGGCAGCGATGCTCCCGGGAGCTGTGACGTGAACCTTGCCACGGCGGCGACGCCGGCACTGAACGTCCCGGCCACCGCGATGAGGGCGGTTGCCGCCCACGGGGCAAGAACCACCAGGGGAACAGCTGCCGTCCCCAGCAATGTCACAGGAGCCACCAGGGGCGAGGCGATAATGTTTGCCAACAGCGAGTAGGTGGAAAACTGGGGTTGCAGGATCACGATCACCGGTCCGCAGAGTAGCTGGGCTGACAGCGGGACGGCCACCGCTGCTGCCGCCCAGCGCGGAACGAACCCGGGCATCCAACTGATGATTCGCCGGCCAAGGACAATGATTCCCAGGGTGGCCAGAACGGACAGGAGAAACCCGAAGCTGGACCCCAGGCCAGGGTCTGTCAGCAGCAGGCCGATCACCGCAAGGCACAGGAAGCTGAGGCCCCGTCCGGAACGCCCGCCGGCCAGTGATATGACGGCGATGGCACCCATGAGGGCTGCCCGCAGGACGCTGGCGTCCGGCCCCACGAGGAGCACGAAGAGCCAGAGGCCGGCGCCGGCCAGGGCAGCGGCGGGGAGGCGCGGCAGGCGCAGGCCCCGGCAAGCCAGCAACAGTGCCCCAAGGACCAGGCTGCAGTTGGCGCCGCTGACGGCCGTCAGGTGCGTCATGCCCACCCCCTTCATGGCAGTCTCCAGTCCCTCGTCCAGCGCCGTGGTGTCTCCCGTGACCATGCCCGGCAGCAGGCCGCGGGGATCGGGGGTGAGGAAGGAGGACGCGGCCACGAATTGTTCCCGAAGTTCTTTGGCCGATCCCTCCAGGATTGGCACGGCGGTGGCCTGGCCCGGGCCTGAGGAGGCCGTGAGAATCGCGGCTTCCTCCGTTCCTGGCACTGGCGGCCGAAGCTTTCCCGTTGCGCGGACCAGCTGGCCGGTCACCACACTGCCCCAGTCGCCGCCGCCCATAACCACAAGCTGAGCCCGGGTTCGGAGCAGGACACCGCCGGTGCTGACGTCGCGGGTCCAGACAGGCACTGACCAGCGTTCCGGCGTTCCCGCCTGGCCTGGTGCAGTGAGCGCCCGGGGGCCGCCGGCCACTTCGACGACGGCCACTACTGATTTCCCTGCAGCAACAGCCTCAGCCAGGGGCCCCTCGTACCGCTGGCTGGCTGCCGCAGCCGAGTGTGCGGCCGCGGCCGCCGCCAGGAAGAGTGCTGCCGCGCAGGTGGACAGGAAACTGCGCCGGGCGCGCGGGCGTTCTGTCCTTGGTGTGAATCGCAAGCGGCTCCGGCGTATCAACAGCATCCCTGCAAGAGCAAAACTACAACAGAGTGCCGCCAGTGCCAGCGGCTGCAGCCAAAGCCCCGCGATGGAGGCCGCCCATACGGCCACAGCCGGCACGGCGAGACGGACGTCGGTGCGGCGGCGGGACTCCTCGCTGCCGGCAGCTGCGTCTTTCCCTCCATTCCCCTTCGTTTTTCCCTGCCAGGCAGAACCCCGCACCCCGTCCCACTGCTCTTGGACACGCTGCCCTAAAGTCGCGGGAACCGTGAAGTTCCGGCGCTGTCCCGGCTCTGTTCCGGAACCCGATTTCGTCGTATCCCCGGTCCGCCGGAGGCTTCCTTCGGCGCCAGTTGTGCGCGCTGGTCCGGGCACAGCTGTGGGTCCCCTGACTGCAGACTCCACATACCGCTGCCATGGGCTGCCCGGGGGCTTCTCCCTGCGGCTACCCATCAGACACACCCCTCACGTCGTCCCATCACACCGTCACCAGCGGCAGCAATGCCTCAAGCATCTTGGGTCCAACGCCGTCTACCGCGTCCAGCTCCTCGACGCTTTTGAAGGCCCCATGCTCGTTGCGCCAGTCCACGATGCGCTGGGCAAGCACCGGCCCGACCTTGGGCAAGGTATCCAGCTCCTCCACGCCCGCCGTGTTGAGGTTGATTTTCGCTCCCGCAGCGTTTCCCGCGTTACCCTCGGCCACACTTCCGGCTCCGGGTTCCGGACCTGTGCCTCCGATTCCTGCTGCCGGCAACTGCTCGCCTTCGCGCGGCACATGGATCTTTTGGCCGTCCTCCACCACGAGGGCCAGGTTCAGCCGGCCAAGGTCCGCGCCGGGGATTGCGCCTCCAGCGGCCGTGATGGCCTGGTGCACCCTGCTTCCCGCCGGCAGCTGCACCACTCCGGGACTGGTCACGGCTCCGGCAACATGGACCACCACCGCAGCGGCGGTCTCAGCCTCCGCGTTCTCAACGCCCGGCCCACTGCCACCGGCCCCCTCATCTCTCGTAACGGTGGCCCTGGCTGAAGGGTTAGCGGCAGGGCTGCCGGGGCTTACGCCGCTGAGCGGAAGGATCTCCGGCCGGCCCGCCGCCACCTGCCACCAGAACCACGCCGCGGCAGCAACAGCAAGGACGCCAAGAAGGACCGCCAGGCGGGGGCCCAACCGCCAGCGGAGTGCCGGCCCCAGGGCCGTGGACGCGGTATCCGCGTCCTGTCCGGATTCCCCGGGCGACGCCGTGCCGGAAGCGTCCGGATCGTGGCCGCCGGCACCCTGGTACTCAAAGAGCTGATTCCCGTCGGTGTCCAGCAACAGGCCGGACGGCGCCTCGCCCAGGGCTGCCTGCAGCCGGGTCCTGGCATGGCGCGCCGAGTGACCTGCTGCTCCAGCGTCCCGGCGTGACATAGCTTCACGCTAGGGACCACTGCGCGGGGGCAACAGGGCAGCCGCATCATATGTGGAAAAGCTCCTTTCAGCCGGACCGGCAGCGGGCTGACCTCCATGCGGCAAACACTCCAGGTCAGCGGCGGGAGCGTGGATTCTTCGCGGATGCTGTCCCAGATGCGCTCCGGGACAGCCGGCCAGAACCGTTAAGCCCTCACATTCGACGCAGTAGGCATGGCCGTCCTTCTCGCGCGCCTTCTGCGAACGGTGCCGGACCAGAAAGCAGGAGTAACAGGTGAACCTGTGACGGGGCCTTTCAGAACACCTGCGACTCCAGGAAGCCGTAGACGAACCAGATCAGGACGCCGGAGGTGATGGTGAGGGCGATGGTGCCTGGAACGCGGCCACGGCGACGTACGAGACTGACGACACCCAAGGCAATAGTGGCGAGGGCTGCGGGGAAAGTAACGCTGAAGAGGTAGTAGAACAGGCCAATCCCGGAGTCGACACCGCCCCCGACGGCCCACACAGCCCAAAAGACTCCTGCGGTATTGAGCACCAGGATCAGCAAGGCAAGAAGACCTGCATTCAACTTTCGGCCACTTGATTCGGCGTCGTCTTGGCCATGGCCCTTCTCTGTCATCCCCATCCCCGTGACGTTACCTCCCGCAGAGACTATCTGGTCCGGGTCTGGAAGTGAACGCGGAGAAGACCTAAAGCCCCACAATCGTGTAGCGGCGCTCGATCCCGGCCGTGGCCCGCCCCCAGATGCTGCCCGCCACCCGTTCCTGGTGAAGCCTAAAAGCATGGGGGTCGCTGAAATGTTCGTCGACCTTCCAGACCAAGGGGTCGCCGGTAGGCGTCACGCTGAAGGAGACACAGCCGGGTTCAGCCCGGGTCAGCGTGACGTGCCGGTCGAGATGCTGAACCACGACGGCAACCTGGTTGTTGTTACGGCACACGAGCTGTCCGCTCAAATAGACAGCAGTCACTGGCCAATCCTCTCGACTCTCGGGCATCCCAGCCTTCCGGTGTTCACCCACCGGTCAACTTTCCGGATTGGGCAAGTGACCGGCGGATACCCACGATCCTGACGGCCACCCCCGTCAGGACCAGGCCAATTCCCAGCGCCATCAAGATCCATACCGGTACAGAAGCGGCATCGATGTTCCGGTAGCACTCCGCCGCCAGCCCCGTAGTCCGCATCTGGATGTCGGCCTCTTCAGCAGCACTGCTTTGCGGAAGCAGCGGGCTGCCGCACAGCGGCCCCACTGTCTTCATTCCGATAACAAAACTCAGGATGTGCAGGGCAAACCCGACGGCAATTGTCAGAATCCAGCCGCGCCGCTGGCTAAGCTCCTGGTTGATGTCCACAGTCGAATTTCCCGGCGAATCCCGAACCTCCATGTTCAGAGCCTAATGGAAGTTCCCCACGGAGACGCCGTACGGTGTTTCAACAGGTCATTTCCAGGAGGCGGTTCGGCGTGGACGACTCAGTGTTCGTTGACTATGTGGCCGGTCACCTGGCCGCTCTTCCCGGGGTTCTTGCGGTAACTCTCGGGGGGTCACGGGCGACCGGCACCCACAGCCCGTCCAGCGACTGGGATTTCGCCCTGTACTACCGGGAAAATTTTGATCCTGATGACTTGAGGAACATCGGCTGGCAGGGAACGGTTTCCGAGATTGGCGGCTGGGGCGGCGGAGTCTTCAACGGCGGGGCGTGGCTGGAAATCGACGGCCGCAGCGTGGATATCCACTACCGGAACCTCGACGTTGTTGAGCATGAGCTGGCCGAGGCGCAGCACGGCAGGTTCCACATTGAGCCGCTTATGTTCCACCTGGCCGGGATCCCCAGCTATCTGGTCGTGGCCGAACTCGGCATCAACCGCGTCCTTCGCGGGGATGTGCCGCAGCCGGAGTACCCGCAGGTCCTCCGCAGGACCGCCCCGAGCGTCTGGATGGACCGGGCCCACATGACGCTCGGCTACGCGCGCCGCGCATACGCCGCCAACGGGCGCCTGACGGAACTGGCCGGCGCCCTGGCCATCTCCGCTGCGATGGCAGCACACGCCGTGCTCGCCGCCCGGGGCGAGTGGATCACCAACGAGAAGCGGCTACTGGAGCGTGCCGGGTTGCGCCACATGGACGAGCTCATCTTTGGGCTGGACCGGGAGCCACCCGTTCTTGGAGAAACCATCGATCAGGCAATCCAGCTCTTCAACGATGCTTTGGCCGAAGCAGTGCCCTGATTCCCTTCTGCTCCGGCTCACGGCCAAGTCTGAGCCAATGCCTGCTACGAGGAAAGCGTTCCCGGAAAAGTGCCGGTATCCCCCGGTTCCTCCCCCACGATGACGGCCAGGACGCCCAGGCCCGCGTGGGCAGCCAGTACGGCCGGAAGGGAACTTGCCTGGGCCGGGGGGCACAGCGGCAATTCGCGCGCCAATCGTTCGGCGAGGCTCTTAGCCTCGTCAGGATTCCCAAAGTGGTGGACGGCCAGCCGAACGGCCGGGGCAGGACGGGCGCCGGCATCAGCGGCAACAATCTCTTCCAGCCGGGCTACAGCCTTTGCGGCCGACCGCACCTTTTCCAGCGGCACGATTTTGCCGCCCTCCACCGCCAGGATGGGCTTGATCGCCAGCATGGTGCCCAGCAGCGATGCCGCAGCACCGATGCGGCCCCCGCGCCGCAACTGCTCCAGGCTGGGAACGTAGAAATACACTTTGGTCCGCGCTGCCTGTTCCGCGGCGGCAGCGGCAACGGCGTAGGCATCCCCGCCGTCGGCCGCGGCCCGGACAGCCGCCTGCACCGCCATGCCCTGGGCCATCCCGACAGTCCGCGAATCGACTACCTCCACCGGGATGCCCACCCGGGCCGCTGCAAGGCGGGCAGCATCAGCCGTCCCGGACAGTTCTCCGGAGATGTGGACAGACACCACCGCTTCGAACCCGCGCTGCCAGGCCGCACGGTAAGCCTGCTCGAACTGGCCGGGTGACGGCCGCGAGGTCTTCACGGACGTTCCGCTCGCCAGCGCCAGGGCGATGGTTTCGGAGATGTCATCCTCGCCCTCGCCATAGATCTCATCCCCCACCATCACGGGCATGGGTATCACAGCCAGCCGCCCGTCACCGCTGAGCCCGGCGGTCCAGTCAGCAGGCAGCGCCGCCGCGGAGTCGGTCACCACGGCAGTGCGTACGACGGCGGCGGGCTGGCTCCCAGGGGCCTCCTGCCCGCGGCGGCGTGCCAGCAGGCGTGCACGGACCCAGGGCCAGGCGGGGTCACGGTCGGGCAAGGGGGCCTCCTGGGATCACAGCAGGCCGCCGGAGGGCTCCGGCGGCCTGGTCCGGCCTAGGCCGGGACGATGTTGACCAGTTTAGGGGCGCGGACAATAACGGTGCGGATGCCACGGCCGTCGAGGGCGCGCTGGACGTTCTCCGAGGCCAGCGCCAGCTCGCGCAGCTGGTCCTCGGTCACGGAAGGAGGAACCTCCAGCCTGTCACGCACCTTGCCCTGTACCTGGACCACGGCGGTGACGGTGTCCTGCACCAGCAGGGACTCGTCGTGCGCCGGCCAGCCCGCATTGGCCACCGAGGCAGGGTACCCCAGCACGTTCCACATGTCCTCAGCCGTATACGGGGCGAACAGGCTCAGGATCACGGCAACCGCCTCCGCCGCCTCACGGACAGCCGGGTCAGTTCCGCCTGCGCCGGAGTCGATGGCCTTCCGGGTCGCGTTGACCAGTTCCATCAGCTTGGCCACCACGACGTTGAACTTGTTGGCGTCCAGGAGTTCGGCGGCGTCTGCGATGGTCCGGTGCGTGACGGAACGCAGGGCGCGGTCGCCGGTGGCCACGTCAACACCGGGTTCGCTGGCCACGTCCTGGGCGAGGCGCCAGGCGCGGGCCAGGAACTTCGCAGAGCCCGACGGCGAGACGTCAGCCCAGTCCACGTCGTCCTCCGGCGGGGAGGCGAAGATCATGGTCAGGCGCACCGCGTCCACGCCGTACTTGTCCAGCTGCTCCCCGAGGTCCACACCGTTGCCCAGCGATTTGCTCATCGCCTTGCCGCCGTTGAGGACCTGGCCCTGGTTGAGCAGTGCGGTGAAGGGCTCGTTGGCTTCGATCAGGCCGAGGTCGTTGATGACCTTGGTGAAGAACCGGGCGTACAGCAGGTGCAGGATCGCGTGCTCCACACCGCCGACGTACTGCCCCACCGGCATCCAGTCGTTGATCTTCTGGGGATCGAAGGGGCCCTCGGTGTAGTGCGGTGAGACGAAACGGAGGAAGTACCAGGACGAGTCCACAAAGGTATCCATGGTGTCCGTGTCGCGCTTGGCCGGCCCATGGCAGGTGGGGCACTCGACGTTCACCCAGGCCTCGGCCGCGGCCAGGGGCGAGGTGCCCTTCGGTGACAGGTCCTCGCCGCGCAGGTCGGAGGGCAGCTTAACGGGCAGCTGCTCATCCGGCACCGGAACTTCGCCGCAGGACGGGCAATGGATGATCGGAATGGGAGTACCCCAGAACCGCTGGCGGCTCAGCAGCCAGTCCCGCAGCCGGAAGTTCACGAACTTCTCGCCCGTGCCCTGCTTCTCCAGCACGGCGATCGCGGCCGGGATGGCCTCGGCCTTGGGCAGGCCGTCCAGGTCGCCTGAGTTGATCAGGGTCCCCTCGCCCGCCGTCGCGGTACCGGACACGGCCGGGTCTTCCTCGCCGGTGTCCAGGACGGCCCGCACGGGGAGGTCGAACTTGCGGGCGAAGTCCAGGTCGCGCTGGTCGTGGGCGGGCACGGCCATGATGGCCCCGGTGCCGTAGTCGGCCAGGACGTAGTCCGCCGCCCATACCGGCAGCTTCTCGCCGTTCAGGGGGTTGATGGCGTACCGGCCGGTGAAGACGCCCGTCTTTTCGCGTTCGGTGGACTGGCGTTCAATTTCGGAGAGCGCCTTGACCTGTTCGCGGTAGTCGTCCAGGGCGGCGGCGTGCTCGTCCGTGACGAGTTCGACGGCGAGCGGTGCGTCTGCGGCCACCACGAAGAACGTTGCGCCGTACAGGGTGTCCGGGCGGGTGGTGAAGACCGTGACCTCCTTGGCGGGCCTGCCGCCGTCGGCCTCAATCACAAAGTTGACGTGCGCACCCTCGGACCTGCCGATCCAGTTTTTCTGCATGGCCAGCACGCGCTCAGGCCAGTGGCCGCGTAGCTGCTCCATGTCATCGAGCAGCCGGTCCGCGTACTCGGTGATTTTGAAGTACCACTGGTTGAGGGACTTCTTGGTGACGGTGGTGCCGCAGCGCTCGCAGGCGCCGTTGACTACCTGTTCGTTGGCCAGCACGGTCTGGTCCTTGGGGCACCAGTTGACCGGGGAGTTCTTCCGGTAGGCCAGGCCGCGCTCGTAGAAGCGCTTGAACAGCCACTGGGTCCAGCGGTAGTACTCCGGATCGGAGGTGTGCAGCCGCCGGGACCAGTCCGCGGAGATGGCGTAACGCTTGAAGGACGCGGCCTGGGTGTCGATGTTGGCGTACGTCCACTCGCTGGGGTGGGCGTTGCGTTTGATCGCGGCATTCTCCGCTGGCAGGCCGAAGGAGTCCCAGCCGATGGGGTGCAGGACGTCGTAGCCCTTCTGGCGCAGGTAGCGTGCCACGACATCGCCCATGGCAAACGCTTCCGCGTGGCCCATGTGCAGGTCACCGGATGGGTAGGGGAACATGTCCAGCACGTAGCGGCGCTCGCGCGACCCGTCGTCGACGGGGGTGAAGACCCTAAGGTCCTCCCACACCTGCGGCCATTTGGCCTCCATCGCCGTGAAGCTGTAGGTGCCCTCCTCGGGCACGTCCGCTGACACTGTTGCTGCTGTTCCGGTCTCTGTCTCCGGCTGAACGCCCACTGCTGCCCTCTTCTGTTCTGTTACGGCATCGGTGCTGCCATAACGGCCTGATCCTCCTGCTGCCACCGGAAATGCTCCCGGACACACAAAAGCCCCTCACCATGGAGGGGCTGCCGCACGCTATCCGTTGTTTCGGATACCGGGCGGCTGGCTAAGCAGAAGGATCGCACGCATGCAACCACTTTAGCGCACCTCTGCCGCCCCTAAGCGTCAGTTGCACACGGGCGGCGGAGGTTAGCAGCGAAGACCCTCTGTTTGTGGATGGAGGGTGACTTAAGCGAAAGCAAGGAAGGCGGCCCCTCGCCGGGGTGTGGTGGGCACCGCGGAGCGGGCGGGGCAGGGGCCGCCTTCCTTGCGTGGTGCGACGGGGACCGCCGCAACCACGAACTGCTGTCTGGCTGGGCTACTTCACGTCCTCGTCAACCCAGTCCATGGACTTCGTGACGGCCTTCTTCCACAGGCGCAGCTGGCGGTCCTGCTCAGCCTGGTCCATCTGCGGCTCCCAGCGCTTGTCCTCGGACCAGTTGGCCGAGCACTCCCCCAGGTCCTTCCAGAAGCCGACGGCGAGGCCGGCCGCGTAGGCCGCACCCAGGGCGGTGGTCTCCACAACCTTAGGCCGGATGACGGGAACGCCCAGGATGTCCGCCTGGAACTGCATCAGGGCATCATTGGCCACCATGCCGCCGTCGACCTTCAGCTCGGTGAGCGGAACACCCGAGTCCGCGTTCACGGCGTCCAGCACCTCGCGGGTCTGGAAGGCGGTGGCTTCCAGCGCGGCACGGGCAATGTGGTTCTTGTTCACGAACCGGGTCAACCCGACGATCGCGCCGCGGGCATCCGAGCGCCAGTACGGCGCGAAGAGGCCGGAGAACGCGGGCACGATGTACACGCCGCCGTTGTCCTTCACGGACGCGGCGAGGGTTTCCACTTCGGGGGCGCTGCTGATCATTCCCAGGTTGTCCCGCAGCCACTGGATGAGCGAGCCGGTGACGGCGATGGAACCTTCCAGGGCGTAGTGCGGGGCAGCATCGCCGAGCTTGTAGCCGACAGTCGTCAGCAGCCCGTTCTTGGAATGGACGATCTCCTCGCCGGTGTTGAAGATCAGGAAGCAGCCCGTGCCGTACGTGTTCTTCGCCTCGCCGGCCTCGAAGGCTGCCTGCCCGAACGTGGCCGCCTGCTGGTCGCCCAGGATCCCGGCAACGGGAACTTCCCGCAGGAGCTGGGAGGTATGCACGGTGCCGTACACCTCGGAGGAGGACTTGATCTCCGGCATCATGGTCCGGGGAACACCGAAGATGCCAAGGATCTCGTCGTCCCACTGCAGGGTTTCCAAGTCCATGAACAGCGTGCGGGAGGCGTTGGTGACATCGGTGACATGCACTCCACCATTGACGCCGCCGGTCAGGTTCCACAGGACCCAGGAGTCGGTGTTGCCGAACACCAGGTCGCCGGCTTCGGCTTTGGCCCGGGCACCCTCCACATTGTCGAGGATCCACTTGATCTTGGTTCCGGAGAAGTAGGTGGCAAGCGGCAGGCCCACTTTTTGCTTGAAGCGGTCAGCCCCGCCGTCCTTGGACAGCTGGTCCACAATGTCCTGGGTGCGGGTGTCCTGCCAGACGATGGCGTTGTAGACGGCCTCACCTGTGGTCTTGTCCCACACCACGGCAGTTTCGCGCTGGTTGGTGATGCCGACGGCGGCAATATCGTGCCGTGTCAGGTTCGCCTTTGACAGGGCGGAGGCAATGACCTCGCGGGTGTTGTTCCAGATTTCGGCGGCGTTGTGCTCAACCCAGCCGGCCTGCGGGAAGATCTGTTCGTGTTCCATCTGCCCCGAGGACACGATGCTCCCGCTGTGGTCGAAGATGATGGCACGGGTGCTGGTGGTTCCCTGGTCGATGGCGATTACGTACTGGTTCATGATGGACGTCCTTGTCTGTATCGGTGCTATGGGCAGGGTTTGTTAATGGGTCAGGCTGCGGCGGTAACGATGATGGGCGCGAGGTTGGCCACGATGCCGGCAAGGGCACCGCCTACCAGCGGGCCTACCACCGGGATCCAGGAGTATCCCCAGTCGCTGGAGCCCTTGCCCTTGATGGGGAGCAGGGCGTGGGCGATGCGGGGACCGAGGTCACGGGCCGGGTTGATGGCGTAGCCGGTGGGGCCGCCGAGGGACACGCCGATGCCGACGACGAGCAGGGCGACAGCGAGCGGGCCCAGGCCTGAGGGGGTTCCGCCGAAGGTAAGGATGACGAACACCAGGACAAAGGTGCCGATGATTTCGGTGACCAGGTTCCAGGGGGTGGACCGGATGGCGGGCCCGGTGGAGAAGACGCCGAGCTTGCTGGCAACCTCCGGCTCCGCATCAAAGTGCTGCTTGTACGCCAGCCAGCACGCCACGGCACCAAGGAAGGCGCCCAGCAGTTCGCCGCCGAAGTACGTCAGCGTGGAGGCGAAGTCCACCGGTACGTCCGGGGCGTATTCGGCTTTTCCGTTGACCAGCAGCCCGAGCGTGACGGCTGGATTCAGGTGGGCACCCGATTTCGCGGCAACGAAGACGCCGGCGAAGACAGCGATGCCCCATCCCCAGGTGACCATTAGGAACCCACCGCTGTTGCCTTTAGTCCCCCGCAGGGCAACGTTGGCGACGACGCCGCAACCCAGGAGGGTCAGCATCGCCGTTCCGAATACTTCGGAAAGGAAAACTATTCCAAGAGACATCTTTGACTCCTTTATTTTCTGATGGAGGTCCTTCGTGGGTTGAAGGACCGTGGGCCGGGGCGGGTTGCCGCCCCGGCCTGCAACCGGGTGCTAGGCGACCAGGCTGTGGGTTTCTACACGGTGGAACTTTTGCAGCACATCTTGCGCGTGCTTGATCTCTGCAGCGCGGACCGCGGCGTTCCAGCCAAGGGGAACGGCCAGCACATCTGCCACCTCGTTCAGCAGTTCGCCCGTCACCAGGCCCCTGAATGCCAGGGAAGTCCGGCGGATGAGGACGTCCACGAGGTGCCCCACCTGTTCGTTGGCGGCCATGAACTCCAGTTCACGGACGCTCAGCTCGCGGGTGGAATGCAGCAGCCTGTCGGGTCCGGCGTCGAGGTGCTCCATGACGGTTTCGGCACGGGTCCCGTACCTGGTCAGTAGTACCGCGGTGCGGTCGGCGTCACGGCCGGAGGCCATGTGCGCCTTGATCCACTTCTGCACGCCGGGCTCGTCAGCGGGGAAGCCTGCGCCGCCGCCGATGGGGAGCTGGGCGGTGGAGACCTTGCGGCCCATCCCGATCTCGGCCAGCACGTCGTTGGTCATGTGTTCTGCCAGGGCACGGAAGGTCGTCCACTTGCCGCCGACGAGGCTCAGGACCACGGCGCCCTTTCCGTTACCGTCCTGTCCGGGTTCGCGGCGCTCGATGCGGTAGTCGCGGGACACGAAGCCGGGCTGGGTGGCGTCATGGCGTGGCAGCGGCCGGACTCCGGAAAAGGTGTAGACGATCTGGTCGCGCGTAACGGCGACGTCCGGGAAGACGTGGCCCACCAGGTCGAAGAAATACTCGATTTCCTCGTCGGTGCAGACGGCGTCCTGTGCCATGTCAGCGTCCACGTCGGTGGTCCCCACCAGGACCCGGTCCCCCATGGGGTAGATCAGGACGATGCGTCCGTCCGTGTGCTCGAAGAAGATTTCCCTGCCGTTGCAGGCTTCCAGGAGAGCAGGGTTGTCCAGCACGATGTGGGAGCCCTTGGTGCCGCCCATGAAAGTGGAGGCCGTACCCATTGCCTCGTTGGTAAGGTCCACCCAGGCGCCCGTGGTGTTCACGATGACGTCTGCGGTGAAGTCGAATTCCTCGCCCGTGAGTTCGTCCCGCAGCCGGACGGTGCTTCCCTTGCCGGTGCCCGGATTGGGCTTACCGGTCATGGACTGCAGGGAAACGTAGTTGCTGGCACGGGCCGTGTAGCCCTGGGCGTTGCCTTCGCCCGCCGCCGCACGGCCGGCCTTTTCACCGTCCTGGAGGACGTCCAGCGTGAGCCGCTCCGGGTTGTGCACGGAAGCGTCAAAGTAGGTGGCGGTGTACTTGACGTCGGGGCGGAGGGCCGGCAGTTCCGCACGGGCCCGCTGGCCGCTGCGGAACTGGTGCCGCGGGACCGTGCCGCCGTCGCGGGAGAACGAGTCGTAGAGGCTCAGGCCAAGCTTGATGAGGAAAGCGCCGCGTTCCTTGGGCTTGCCCTGCTGCTTGTGCGTCAGGAAGCGCAGGGGTGCGGACAGCACACCGGAAAAAGTGCTGAAGATGGGAATGGTGGTCTGCAGCGGTTTCACGTAATGCGGGGCGATTCGCAGCAGCCGGTTGCGTTCCACCACTGATTCCTGGACCAGGCGGAATTCGCCGTTCTCGAGGTAGCGGATGCCGCCGTGGATCATGTGCGAGGAGGCCCCGCTGGCTCCCTGGCAGTAATCTCCGCGTTCAACGAGCGCAACGTCCACACCCTGCAGCGCGAGGTCACGGAAGGTTCCTACGCCGTTAATGCCGCCCCCAACCACCAGCACCTTCGCGTGCGGCCGGCGCCGCAGATGGTGGACGGAACTGCGTTCGGCTCCCGGCTTCTCCGCAGGTGTTGCGGAAGGTCGGCCGGTTAAATCCTTGGGTCCCAAAACGACTCCCTTGGGGCTTTGTGTGGCGCGGGCAACCGAGTGGGCGGGCCCGCCGTTCTCCACTATTGTTTGGACTAATGGAAAATGGAGTCAAGCACTATGCACAAACGTGCACGAGGGAGCGGTAATGGACCCGTCAAGGCACTCTGAAGCCCTCCGAGCTGCACAAATGTATTATCTGCAGGACCTGACCATGGATGCGATAGCCCGCGAACTGCGGACCTCCAGATCCACCGTGTCCCGGCTCCTGTCCTCCGCACGCGAATCCGGACTGGTCCAGATCCAGATCCGCAACCCCCTGGACACCGGTCCGGAGCTCGAGGGTAGGATCCGGCACCATTATGGGGTCGACGTCCATGTAGTGCCGGTCCTGGAAACACTGAATGAAGCCGAGACCCTGGACCGCGTGGCTATGCAGGCAGCGCGCACCATCGGACCCCTGGTGGATTCGAACGCCATCATCGGCGTGGCCTGGGGATCCACGCTGAGCGCAGTCAGCCGCCACCTCACCCGCAAGATCACCCATGACAGCGTGATCGTGCAGTTGAACGGCGCCGGCAACATGCACACCACCGGCATCACGTACGCCAGCGACATCATGCGGCGGTTCGGGAGCGCCTACGGGGCGCGAGTGGAGCAGTTCCCCGTACCGGCGTTTTTCGACCACGCCGCCACCAAGACCGCCATGTGGAATGAGCGCAGCGTGCAACGGATCCTGGAACTCCAGGCCAAGATGAGCATTGCCATTTTCGGTGTGGGATCAGTGGATGCGGACTACCCCAGCCACGTCTACGCGGGTGGATACCTGGATGAGACGGACCTGAACATCCTGGCCACGTCCGACGTCGTGGGTGACGTTGCCACCGTCTTCTTCCGCGGCGACGGATCCTCCGACGGCATCGTCCTCAACGAAAGATCCACGGGGCCGGCCCTCGCCGAACTGCGGCAGGTCCGGCGGAGGATTTGCGTGGTGTCCGGGGTCTCCAAGATCAACGGGCTCCGCGGGGCCCTGGCCGCCGGCCTGGCCACCGACCTGATCCTGGACGAGGCCACCGCGCGGCGCCTGGTGGATTTCGAGGGCCTCACGGCGGCCAATGGGTAGAGTCGTGGCTATGAGAACCTCACCGCGGCTCAGCCTGAACAACGGCGTGCTGATCCACCAACTCGGCTTTGGACTGTACAAGGTCCCCGCCGCGGACGCGGAAGGGCTCGTTGCCACCGCGCTCGCTGCCGGCTACCGCCACTTTGACACCGCAGCCATGTACGGCAACGAAACCGGAGTGGCCCGCGGGATCAATTCCCAACTGGGCGGGTACGCCGGCAGCGGCGGCTCCGGCGAGCTGTTCCCGGCGTTGTCCAGGGAAGACGTGTTCATCACCACGAAGGTGTGGAACGACCACCACGGCTACGACGCGACGCTGAGGGCCTTCGACGACTCCATGGTCAACCTCGGCCTGGATTATGTGGACATGTACCTCATCCACTGGCCCTGCGCCAGGCGCGGGCTGTTTCCCGATACCTACCGGGCCCTGGAGACCCTGTACCGGGAAGGGAAGGTCCGTGCCATCGGTGTCAGCAACTTCCAGCCGTCCCACCTTGACCGGCTGCTCCAGACTGCGGAGGTGGTTCCCGCCGTCAACCAGATTGAGCTGCACCCGTGGCTGCAGCAGGCGGAACTGCGCACGCTGCATGACGGGCTGGGGATCAGGACGGAGGCATGGAGTCCGCTGGGCCGCGGACAGGTCCTGGCCGATCCCGTTGTCCACGCCTGCGCTTCTGAACACGGCAAGACGCCCGCCCAGGTAATCCTGCGCTGGCACATGCAGCTGGGGAACATTGCCATTCCGAAGGCCAGCACCGAGGGGCGCATCCGAGAAAACCTCAACATCTTCGACTTCGAACTCTCGGACCGGGACATGGCTGCGCTTGCAGGCCTGGACCGGGGGCACCGCACCGGCTCGCACCCGGACCACGTCAATTAAGGCAGCACCGATGACCACAGCACGGCCCGGGCCTGCCTCGCCGGCCTACTTCAGCCATGGACTTGAGTCCCGCACGTCATCCTCCTCGGTGGAGATCGACGGCGGGAAGGTTGCGTTCTGGACGTACGAACCGCTGCATGCCGGTCCGGAAACGCGAACGATCCTGGTGATCCACGGCTTCCGCGGAGACCACCACGGACTCCTGCGCGTGGCAGACCAGCTTCCGGAGATGCGCATCATCATGCCGGACCTGCCCGGCTTCGGCGGCTCCGAGGCGTTCACGTCCGGCCAACATTCGGTGAAGCAGTATGGCTCCTTCATTACCGGATTCATGGCAGCCCTTGGCCTGGGCCCTGAGACGGTCCTGCTGGGACACTCCTTCGGCTCGATCATTGCCGCACACTTCGTGGCCGACCATCCGGGATCGGTGAACCCCCTCATCCTCATCAACCCCATCGCGGCACCGGCGCTGGAAGGGCCCAAGGGAGTGATGACCCGGCTCGCGGTCCTCTACTACCGGCTTGCCGCGCGCCTTCCCAGGCACCTGGGACTGGCTTTGCTGCGGAGCCCGCTGATCGTCCGGATCATGAGCGAAACCATGGCCAAGACAGCCGACAGGGACCTGCGCCGTTTCATCCACGGCCAGCACAGCGCCTACTTCAGCGCTTTTGCCAGCCGTGACAGCCTGCTTGAATCCTTTACCGCGTCGGTCAGCAGCCATGTTGCCGAGGTGGCCGGCCGGCTCACCCTCCCGGTGCTGCTGATCGCCGGCGAAAAGGATGAGATCGCAGTCCTCCCCGACCAGCGCCGCCTCGCGGAGCTGCTGCCGGACGGCGAACTCAAGGTGATTCCCGGCGTCGGACACCTTATCCACTACGAAACCCCCGAACCGGCAGCCTCGTTCATCCGCAGCTTCCTTAAGGACCACCCCGCGTGAAGATTGTCATCGACGCACGTTTTACCCGGACCGACCACCACGACGGCATCAGCCGCTACGGGGCAAGCCTGATCGCAGCCACCGCGAAGATCGCGGACGTTTCCATGCTCGTCTCGGACGTCCGGCAGCTCCGCCTGCTCCCCGATGTTCCCTACACGCTGATCAGCAGTCCGTTGTCGCCGAGGGAGCTTTTTGTGGCGCGCACCATCAACAGGCTTGGCGCCGACGTGGTGGTGTGCCCCATGCAAACGATGGGCACCTGGGGCCGCAAGTACGGCCTGGTGCTGACGCTCCACGACCTCATCTACTACGAGCACCCTGCCCCGCCCGGGTTCCTGCCTGCACCGGTCCGGCTTCTGTGGCGGCTGTACCACAAGGCTTTCTGGCCGCAGCGCCTGCTCCTCAACCGGGCCGACACGGTGGCCACCATCAGCCGGACCACCGAGGCGCTGATCGCAAAGTACCGCCTGACGCGCCGCCCCGTGCGGATTATCAGCAATGCCCCCCAACCGGAGCAGGAGCACGGGCCCCGGCCAGCCGGCGCCGGGGAAGACCGCGCGCTGGTCTACATGGGCTCTTTCATGCCGTACAAGAACGTTGAAACCATGGTGGCGGGAATGGCGGGCCTGCCGGGCTACACCCTCCACCTGCTGAGCCGCATCACCCCCCAACGCCGCGCCGAACTGGAACGGCTGGTTCCGCCAGGGGCGCATGTGGTGTTCCACAACGGCGTCACGGACGGGGAGTATCACGAATTCCTGCGCTCGGCTGCTGCACTGGTAAGCCTTTCCCGGGCCGAAGGCTACGGGCTTCCCCTGGTGGAAGCCATGGCGCTCGGCACTCCCGTTATTGCCAGCGATATCCCCATCTTCCGCGAGGTGGGCGGGGACGCCGCGCTCTACGTTGACCCGGCATCCCCCCGGCAGTTTGCCGAAGCCGTGCACACGCTCCAGGACAATGCCCGCTGGGAGGAACTGTCGCGGCGCTGCGTTGCCCGTGCCCGGGAGTTCAGCTGGGACGAGTCAGCACGGCAGCTGGTGGATGCAGCCCACGAAATTGTGGTCCGGCGCCGCCGCTAAGGTCCCGCTCTAGAGGACGTCGATGCCGTCCAGCCGGAGCTGGAAGGGCTCGCTGGAGCGTTTTGCCGCGGCCGCGGCCCTGGTGACCCGCAGGACACGGGTGACGGTCCCAGCCTGTCCATAGGGGAAGAAGAGCAGGGTGCGCACATCCTCAGCTGACCTGCGGGGCGATGGCGGACCGTTCAGCACCACGGGTGCCGGTCCGGCTGTCCGCAAGGTGATCCCCCCGGAGGCCAGGTCCGCTGCCACGGCCGCCGTGTAGTGCTCGACGGCGGCGCGCTGCCCGGTAACGGACGCGGTGCGGACCGCGGGGGGAAGCTGCAGCTCCGCCCGCAGCGACAGTTCCCGCTCCGCAAAGCCAGCGGGATCCCAGCGGAGCAGGGCACCCACGGCAGCTGTATCCGCGGCGGTGACCACCACCAGCCCGCCGTCCGATGCAGGACGCACCAGTGCGGCCGCATTGAACCACCGCCGCACGGTGTCCTCGCCGGCGCGCAGTGTCTCACGGCGCAGGAGGGAATCGCCGTCCAGGAGCAACGCTGCCGCGTATCCCCCATCCGCCACGGGTTCGGCACCCACCGTGGCCACCACCAATGCCTTGCCCGAACCCACGGCAGCCTTCACCTGGTCCCCCGAGGAAGTGATGACGGCCTTGCCGGGAAAGGCGCGGCCGAGCTCCTCGGCTGTCCTGATGACTCCGGTGGCGCCCTTGCGCAGGCGCCGGCCGCCGCAGTGCACGCAGTGCCAGTCCGGCGCCGGCGTGGAGCACCAGCGGCATTGGGGCATTGCGGACGTGCCGCTGGCGCCTGCTACGGCCAAGGGTCCCTGGCAGCTGCCGCAGCGGGCCGGCTCGCGGCACATCTCGCAGGCGAGGGACGGCGCATATCCCGCGCGGGCCACCTGGACAAGGACCGGTCCGCGCTCGAGCCCTTCCTTGGCGGCCCGCCATGCGGCACCGGGCAGGCGGGCAATCCTGGCCAGCGGGTCCCGCTCCTGCTCGAAGCTGTCAGCAGTGTTGACGACGCGCGGGACCGTCCTGCGGACGTCATGGCGGCCGGCTTCGACAGCACGTGCCCAGCCTGCCGCCACCAGCCGCTGGGCCTCCGTGCTGCGGGAGTGGCCCGCAAGGAGGCAGGCGGCATCTTCCTGTTCGGCCCGCAGGAGCAGCACCTCGCGGGCGTGCGCATACGGGGCACGTTGCTCGATGTGGAGGTCGTCGCCGTCGTCCCAGCAAACCACCAGGCCCAGGTCCCGGACCGGGGCAAAAGCTGCGGACCTTGTCCCGATGGCAACCCGGGCGGTCCCCGCCAGGAGCCGAAGGAAATTGCGGTAGCGCGGGGTGGGACCGTCGTCGGCCGCCAGCCGGGCAACGGCGTCTTCGGGCAGCAGGGCATGGAGCGCCTCTTCAAGGCGGTCAAGGTCACGGTAATCGGGTACCACCACCACGGCGCCCCGCCCTGAAGCGTAGGCGGCGGCCACCGCTTCCGCCAAGAGCCGGGGCCATCCCCCCGGGCCGTATCCCTGCAGCGGGTTCAGTACGGCCCTTGGGGAACCGCCCCCGGCCAGGTGGTGGAGGAAGGCCTGGCCGTTGTGATAGGCCGCCCAGGCACCCGGCAGGGTGGCCGGCGAGGGACCGGCTTGAAGCTGTGTGGCCTCGCGCGGTTCTGCCTTGTCCGGCGCTGCCGGCGCGTCCGGTTCCGCCGCGACGAACTCCTTTTCCAGTTTCGCGACGCGGGGCGGGACGGCGACCCGGAGGACGTCGCTGACCGTACCGGCGTACCGTGCGGCGACGGAAGAAACGAGCTCCCGGACAGCGGGCGTGAGCACGGAAACCGGGGATACAACCTTCGCCAGGGGCACCAGGGTGTGTCCGGCGTCGGACGCGGCAACGCGTTCCATCAGGAAACCGCTGAGGTCCTGGCCGTTGAACTTGACCTTGACCCTGACGCCCGGCATGGCCGCTTCGTCGAGGGTGTCCGGAACCCCGTAGTCGAAGAGCCGGTCCAGGTGCGGCAGGGAGGATTCCACCAGTACCCGGGCTACGGGCAGGTGCCTTGCCAGTTGCGGCCCAGCGGGCCTTGTGGTGGACGGAAAGCCCTGCAGGAGTGAGGGCTGCACGGCGCCGGGGAGCTCCGGGGACGGGCGGGCAGGACTGTCAGCAGCGATGGCAGTAACCTCCGTTCGGCTCCCTGATGGACAAATTCAGCCAAGCACAGGGCACTGACATTGCGTCGCAGGCAAAGATGCAAGCCGAGATGCAGGCGAAGTTACAGGCAGCCAGTCCGGCGGTGCGGGGCCTAGGCGTTGAAGAACGCCTTGAGGTCGTCCACGCGGTCCAGCCGCTCCCAGGTGAAGTCAGGCTCGTCGCGGCCAAAGTGTCCGTGCGCCGCGGTCTTGGCGTAGATGGGCCGCTTCAGGTCCAGTGCGTCGATGATGGCGCGGGGGCGCAGGTCGAAGATCTCCGCGATGGCGGCACTGATCCGGGCCGGGTCAACCGTTTCCGTGCCGAACGTTTCCACGTAGGTGCCCACCGGACGGGCCTGGCCGATGGCGTAGGCAATCTGGATTTCTGCACGCTTGGCCAGCCCCGCGGCAACCACGTTCTTGGCAACCCAGCGCATGGCATATGCGGCGGAGCGGTCAACCTTGGACGGGTCCTTGCCCGAGAAGGCGCCGCCGCCGTGGCGGGCCATGCCGCCGTAGGTGTCAACGATGATCTTGCGCCCGGTCAGGCCGGCATCACCAACGGGGCCGCCGATGACGAACTCGCCGGCCGGGTTCAGGATGTTGCGGACGCGGGAGAGGTCGAGGTTGGCCCCTGCCAGCACAGGCTTGATGACGATGGCGGCAAGGTCTGCGCGGAGCTGGTCCAGGCTTGCGCCTTCGGCATGCTGGCTGCTGATGACAACGGTTTCCACGGAGACCGGGACATCCTTGTCATAGCCGACCGTCACCTGGGTCTTGCCGTCGGGGCGGAGGTAGGCCAGTTCGCCTGATTTGCGGACTTCGGTGAGCCGTTCGGAGAGCCGGTGTGCCAGCCAGATGGGCAGTGGCATGTAGGAGGGTGTTTCGTCGCTGGCGTAGCCGAACATCAGGCCCTGGTCGCCGGCGCCCTGGAGGTCGTAGTCGTCTTCCTGCCGCCCTTCGCGGGCTTCGAGCGAGTTGAAGACGCCGCCGGCGATGTCGTTGGACTGCTGGCCGATGGACACGGACACGCCGCAGCGGGCGCCGTCGAACCCGTTGGCCGATGAATCGTAGCCGATGCCCAGGATGGTTTCCCGCACGATCTGGGGAATCTCGACGTAGGCATCAGTGGTGACCTCGCCCGCAACGTGGACCAGGCCCGTGGTGGCCATGGTTTCCACCGCAACCCGCGATTCGGGGTCAGCAGCCAGAAGCGCATCCAGGATTGCGTCACTGATCTGGTCGCAGATCTTATCCGGATGGCCTTCGGTAACCGACTCGGAAGTGAAGAGCCGCAGCGCGCTGGGGGTGGCTCCGGACGTGTGGGGAAGGTGCAGCGGTAAAGTCACTCAACTACCTTACTGGTTGGAATCCGGACTCCCCGAAGGGAAGCCTCTGGAGATGTCTCCGTACTAAGCAAACGTGGCGTGGAACACTCAGGCGCGCGGCGACACAGAATTCAGTTCGTGGCCGATCCGGCTGATGACGGCTGCGGAAACCTCCGTCTTGGTTCCGGACGCCTCCTGTGGTTCGGAGCCGGAGCGGGCCAGGATGACAACGGAATTGGTGTCCTGCCCGAAGACCTTGTCCGTTCCCACGTGGTTGACCACCAGCAGGTCGCAGCCCTTGCGCTGCAGCTTCGCCCGGGCGTGCGCCAGGACATCACCGTCGCTGTCTCCGGTCTCAGCCGCAAAACCGACAATCAGTTGCTGCCGCCCGCCCGGGGCGGCACTGTTCCGGCGTTCCACAAGTTCGTGCAGGATGTCCGGGTTGCGGACCAGCGTGATGACGGGGTCGTCGCGGTCGTCGCGCTTCTTGATCTTGGTGTCGGAAACCGCCGCGGGGCGGAAGTCCGCAACGGCCGCGGACATGATGACGACGTCGGAGTCAGCTGCCGCCGCAAGCGCGGCTTCGCGAAGCTGCAGGGCGGTTTCAACGGGCACAACCTCGACGCCGGAGGGAGGGGGAACATCCATGTGTGCTGCCAGCAGGCGGACGGTGGCGCCGGCGTTCCTGGCGGCTACGGCCAGGGCGACGCCCTGCTTGCCGGAGGACCTGTTGCCCAGGAAGCGCACCGGATCCAGGGGTTCACGGGTTCCACCGGCACTGATGGTGACAATCCGGCCTGCCAGCGGCAGCTGGAAGTCCGCCTGTCCGTCCACCAGTGCCATGGCGGCATCGAAAATCGCATCCGGTTCCGGAAGCCTGCCCGGACCGGAATCAGCGCCCGTGAGCCTGCCGCTGGCAGGTTCCAGGACGGCTGAGCCGCGGCTTCGCAACGTTTCCACGTTGGCTTGGGTTGCCGGGTGCTGCCACATCTCGGTGTGCATGGCCGGGGCAAACAAAACGGGGCCGCGGGCCATCAGCAGGGTGTTGGTCAGCAGGTCCCCCGCCTGTCCGGTGGCAGCCTTGGCCAGGAGGTCGGCGGTGGCCGGGGCGATGACGATCAGGTCTGCCTCGTGGCCCAAACGGACATGGTTGACCTGGTGGACGTCGTCGAAGACGCTGTTGCTGACCGGATTTCCGGACAACGCCTCCCACGTGGCAGTGCCAACAAACCGGGTGGATGCCTCGGTGGGGATCACCGTGACATCGTGGCCGGCTTCAGTAAAAAGCCGGAGGAGCGATGCCACCTTGTAGGCGGCAATCCCTCCCCCGACTCCGAGGACTATGCGCACGTGACCTCCGTCAACAGCAAGTCAGTTCGGCGGCAGTCTTACTCTGCTGCTTCAATCGGCGTGGAAACCAGCTTGCCTTCGTTGATCTCGCGCAGTGCGATCGAAAGCGACTTCTCGTTCAGCTTGGTGTCAACCAGCGGGCCGACGTATTCGAAAAGGCCCTCGTGCAGCTGGGCGTAGTAAGCGTTGATCTGACGAGCACGCTTGGCACCGAAAATCACCAGGCCGTACTTGGAATCGGCTGCCTCAAGCAGCGAGTCGATCGGCGGGTTGATGATGCCTTCAAGGTTCGTGGACACGAATTCTCCAAAGTTCTAGCGGGCTGACGGTTCCGGCGCTCCATGCGGGTGCGGGGTCAGCCCCATGAGTGAAACAAGCTCGTCCGCTGCCCGGCGAACGTCGTCATTGATGACGGTGTAGTCGAACTCCGGTTCAGCAGCAAGTTCCAGTTTAGCGGTTTCCAGCCGGCGCTGCTGTTCCTCCGGTGTTTCCGTGCCGCGACCCACCAGGCGGCGGACCATTTCGTCCCAGCTGGGCGGGGCCAGGAAAACGAACTGTGCGTCCGGAACAGCGGCCTTCACCTGCCGGGCACCCTGCAGGTCGATTTCCAGGAGCACGGAACGGCCCTCGGCGATGGCCTGGTTGACGGTGCTTTTCAACGTCCCGTAGGTGTTCTGCCCGTGGACCACGGCCCATTCCAGGAGTTCACCGTCGGCAATGAGCTGCTCGAACTCCTCCTTGGACTTGAAGAAGTAGTGGACGCCGTCCTGCTCGCCGGGGCGGGGCGCCCGGGTGGTGGCGGAAACGGACAGCCACACCTCGGGATAGTTGTCGCGGATGTAAGTGGACACGGTGCCTTTGCCAACAGCCGTCGGACCTGCGAGGACTGTCAGTCCAGGTTTCTTGCTCACGTATTCCTTTGCCGGGGTATGGGGTGGGCGGGCCTGGCGGCCCGGCCTAACTCTCGTCTATAAAATCTACCAGCGCGCGGCGCTGGTGGATGCCCAGGCCGCGGACCCTGCGGGAGGCCGCGATTCCCAGCTGGTCCATGATGGCCGCCGCCCGGACCTTTCCGATGCCCGGGAGGGCCTCAAGGAGTTCGGAGACCCTCATGCGTGCCAGCGCCTCGTCCTGCAGCGCGGAGCTGATGATGTCCGCGGCGGATCTCTCGCCGTTTTTGAGGCTTTCCTTGGCCGCCGCGCGGGTGGCCCTGGCTGCTGCTGCCTTGTTCAGGGCCTCAGCCCGTTCCGACGCGGATAACGGTCGCAGGACCATGGTGCACACCCCCGGATTCGGTGGACGGGTCCAGGGGCGACCGCCCTTGGACCTGTCCTGAAACTACCCTTTGGTGCTGCCCGAATCAATGCATGCGGTGAAACGAACCACTATTCCCCGCGGAGCCCATCCAGGGTCCGTTGCGCCGCGTCCCGCAGGCCGCGCCGCTCCGGCCCCGCGGAGAGGATGTCCCTGCTTGAGGTGCCCAGGACCTGCGGGTACGCCGCGCCGAAGGTCGCGCGGAGGTCGGCCGGTGTGGCACCCTGCGCGCCGAGCCCCGGGGCCAGGACCGGTCCCCGGACGGCGGCCAGGTCCAGGTCCAGCTCGGACAGGGCAGAGCCCACGGTTGCCCCCACCACCAGTCCCACGGAGCCGAGGCTCCCCTGGTAGCGGCGGTTTTCCACGGCAGCCGCCTGGGTGATCCTGCGGGCAACGGAATCCGCTCCCCCGACGTGCTGGACAGACGCGCCCTCGGGGTTGGACGTCAGTGCAAGGACGAAAACGCCGCGGCCGGTCTCGGCTGCCAGGTCCAGCGCGGGGCGCAGCGACTCGAAGCCAAGGTAGGGACTGAGCGTTACCGAATCGGCCGCCAGGGGTGAATCGTCCCGGAGCCAGGCGTCGGCATAGGCCGCCATGGTGGAGCCGATGTCACCCCGCTTGGCATCGGCGATGGTGAGCACCTGCTCGTCGCGTGCTTCTGCGAGAAGCTCCTCAAGGACAGCCATCCCCGCGGAGCCGTGGCGTTCGTACAGCGCCACCTGGGGCTTGATGGCGGCAGCGAGCGAAGCGACGGCCTCCAAAACCGTCAGCGAGAAGCGCCTCAGGCCGGCGGCGTCGTCGTGCAGCCCCCAGCCCTTCAGCAGGGCAGGGTGGGGATCGATGCCGACGCACAGCGGACCGCGTGCGGCCATGGCGGCACCCAGCCGGGAGCCGAATGACTCCCGGCCGGGTGCTTCACGGGACGGCGCTGCCTGCTCAGGCATGCTGCAGTGCCGCCTTCTGAGACGCGGCTTTCTGCGATTCGGCCAAGGAGGCGGCGTGCTCCTGCAGGCTGGTGACCGACCACTCGTAGGTCCGCATGGCCTCGATGGCCTGGACCGCGGCGTTGAACTCAGCCACCGTGGTGATGCAGGGAATGCCGATGGAGGTGGCGGCTGCGCGCAGTTCGTAGCCGTCGCTGCGGGCCTCGCCACCGGACGGCGTGTTGAAGACCATGTCGATCTCCCCGGCAATGACCAGGTCTGCAATGGTGCCTTCACCCTCGGCGCTGCTGCCCTCGGCAACCTTGCGGACAGGGGTGGCCTGGATGCCGTTGCGGCGCAGGACGTCCGCGGTGCCGCCGGTGGACACGATCTCGAAGCCGAGGTCCGAGAGCCGCTTGACGCCCATGATCACGGAGCGCTTGTCCCGGTTGGCCACGGAGACAAAGATCTTGCCTTCGGTGGGCAGGGCATTGTTGGCTGCGGCCTGGCTCTTGGCGAACGCGGTGTCGAAGTGCTTGTCGATGCCCATGACCTCGCCGGTGGAGCGCATTTCGGGGCCGAGCAGGGAGTCAACCACCTTGCCCTCAAGCGTGCGGAAGCGGCTGAACGGCAGGACTGCCTCCTTGACGGACACCGGGGCATCCAGCGGAAGCGTGGAACCGTCGCCCACCTCGGGCAACATCTTGTAGGCGCTGCGGAGCTGGTTGATGGTCACGCCGGTGCCGATCAGGGCAGCTGCCTTGGCCATCTGCACGCCGGTGGCCTTGGAGACGAACGGCACGGTCCGGGACGCGCGGGGGTTTGCTTCCAGGACGTAAAGGACGTCTGAGGCCAGGGCGAACTGGATGTTGATCAGCCCGCGGACGCCCACGCCTTCGGCGATGGCGCGCGTTGCCGTCCGTACCCGTTCCAGGACGTTGGTGCCCAAGGTGATGGGCGGCAGGACGCAGGCGGAGTCGCCGGAGTGGATGCCGGCTTCCTCGATGTGCTCCATGATCCCGCCGAGGTACATGTCGGTCCCGTCGAAGAGGGCGTCGACGTCGATTTCGACGGCGTCCTCCAGGAACCGGTCAATCAGCACCGGGTGGTCCGGGGTAATTTCCGTGGCGTTGGCGATGTAGCGGGACAGGTTGGGCTCGTCGTAGACGATCTCCATGCCCCGGCCGCCGAGGACGTAGGACGGGCGGACCAGGACAGGGTAGCCGATTTCGTCAGCGATCTTCTTGGCATCCTCGAAGGACACGGCGGTGCCGTTCTTCGGGGAGATCAGGCCGGCCTTGTCCAGGACGCGGGAGAACATGCCGCGGTGCTCGGCGAGGTCGATGGCCTCCGGCGAGGTGCCGAGGATGGGAACGCCCGCGTCGGCCAGCTGCTGCGCCAGCTTGAGGGGGGTCTGGCCGCCGAGCTGGACGAAGACGCCCATCACGCCGCCGGTGCGTTCCTCGGCGGCGATGACCTCCAGCACGTCCTCGAGCGTCAGGGGCTCGAAGTACAGGCGGGTGGAGATGTCGTAGTCCGTGGACACGGTCTCCGGGTTGCAGTTGACCATAACGGTCTCGTAGCCGGCCTTGCGCAGTGCCATCGAGGCGTGGACACAGGAGTAGTCAAACTCGATGCCCTGGCCGATCCGGTTGGGACCGGAGCCGAGGATCAGGATGGACGGCTTGGAGTGCAGCGCAACCTCGTCCTCTTCGTCGTACGCCGAGTAGTGGTACGGCGTGTAGGCGGCAAACTCCGCCGCGCAGGTGTCCACGGTCTTGTAGACCGGACGGATGCCCAGGGCCTGGCGGACGCCGCGGACCACGGCTTCGGAGTTGTGCGTGAGGGCGCCGATCTGCTCATCGGAGAAGCCGTGGCGCTTGGCGCGCTTCAGCATGTCAGCCGTGAGCGCACCGGCCTGGCGGATTTCCCGGGAGATCTCGTTGAGCAGCTGGAGCTGGTCCAGGAACCAGGGATCGATCTTGGTGGCCTCAAAGAGGTCCTCCACGGTGGCGCCGCCCAGGAGTGCTCGCTGGACCTGGTGCAGGCGTTCCGTGGTGGGACGCTTGGCCTTCTCGATGAGCTCCGGAACTTCCCATTCAGGGACGGAGCTGAAGTCCAGCTGCGAGCCCTTCTGCTCCAGGGAGCGCAGGGCCTTCTGCAGGGCCTCGGTAAAGTTGCGGCCCATGGCCATGGCCTCGCCCACCGACTTCATGGTGGTGGTCAGCGTGTTGTCCGCTGCCGGGAACTTCTCGAACGCGAACCGCGGCACCTTGACCACCACGTAGTCCAGGGTGGGTTCGAAGGACGCCGGGGTCTTCTGGGTGATGTCGTTGGGGATTTCGTCCAGCGTGTAGCCCAGGGACAGCTTGGTGGCGATCTTGGCAATCGCAAAACCTGTGGCCTTCGACGCCAGCGCCGAGGAGCGCGACACGCGCGGGTTCATCTCGATGACCACAACGCGGCCGGTGGCGGGGTCGATGGCGAACTGGATGTTGCAGCCGCCGGTGTCCACGCCCACTTCGCGGATGACAGCGATGGAGATGTCGCGCAGCCGCTGGTACTCGCGGTCGGTGAGGGTGAGAGCGGGGGCAACCGTGATGGAGTCGCCGGTGTGGACGCCCACGGGGTCGAAGTTCTCGATGGAGCAGACCACCACGACGTTGTCGTTCTTGTCACGCATCATCTCGAGCTCGTATTCCTTCCAGCCGAGGATGCTCTCTTCGAGCAGCACCTCGCTGGTGGGGCTGTACTGCAGGCCCTGGCCCACGATGCGGCGGAGGTCGTCCTCGTTGTAGGCAAGGCCGGAGCCCAGGCCGCCCATGGTGAAGGAGGGGCGGACCACCATGGGGTAGCCGAGGTCTTCGGCGGCCTTCAGGGCCTCGTCCATGCTGTGGATGATGTGGCTGCGGGCGGATTCGGCGCCGCAGCGCTCCACCACGCCCTTGAACTTCTCGCGGTCCTCGCCGAGCTCGATGGCTGCGATATTGGCGCCGATGAGCTCCACGTTGTACTTCTCGAGCACACCGTTCTTATCCAAGGCGATGGCTGTGTTCAGCGCGGTCTGCCCGCCCAGCGTGGGCAGCACGGCGTCGGGGCGTTCCTTGGCGATGATCTTCTCCACCACCTCGGGGGTGATGGGCTCGATGTAGGTGGCGTCGGCGAACTCGGGGTCGGTCATGATGGTGGCCGGGTTGGAGTTGACCAGGATGACCCGCAGGCCCTCCTCCTTCAGGACGCGCAGCGCCTGCGTGCCGGAGTAGTCGAACTCGGCGGCCTGGCCGATGACGATCGGGCCGGAACCAATGACGAGGACGCTCTTGAGGTCTGTACGTTTCGGCATTACTTCTTGTCCTCAGTCTTGTTGTCGTTTTTGTGGTCAGCGCCTGCGTTGTCCGGCTGGGCGGGATGTGCAGAGTCCACCGGGTCCTTGGACAGGTTGGCGGTCCTGCCGTCCCGCGTTCCCTCCATGAGGTCGATGAAGCGGTCGAACAGGTAGGCGGCGTCGTGCGGGCCGGCCGCTGCCTCGGGGTGGTACTGCACGGAGAAGGCGGGGATGTCCAGGCAGGCGAGGCCTTCCACGACGTCGTCGTTGAGGCTGACGTGGCTGACCTCCACGCGGCCGTAGCGCTCCTCGGGAGCCATCGTGGCGCCGTCGAGCGGTGCATCCACGGCAAAGCCATGGTTCTGGGAGGTGATTTCCACCTTGCCGGTGCGGCGGTCCATCACGGGCTGGTTGATGCCGCGGTGGCCGTAGCGGAGCTTGTAGGTGCCGAAGCCGAGCGCGCGGCCCAGGATCTGGTTGCCGAAGCAGATGCCGAAGTACGGCAGCTTCTCGTCCAGGACGGAACGGAGCAGCTTGACCTGCGCGTCTGCCGTGGCGGGGTCACCGGGACCGTTGGACATGAAGAAGCCGTCCGGGTTTACGGCTTTGACGTCCGCCAGGGTGGCGGTGGCGGGCAGGACGTGGACGCGGACGCCGCGCTCGGCGAACCGGACCGGAGTCATAGCCTTGATGCCAAGGTCGATCGCCGCGATGGTGAAGCGGGGCTCACCCTCCCAGCCGTGGTCCTTCGGCTCCACCACGTAGGCCTCGTCAACGCTGACTTCCTCGGCAAGGCGGGAGCCCTCCATGGGTGCGCTGGCCAGGACAGCATCAACCAGTTCCTTGTCCGTAGCCTGGGCGGCCTCCCCGGAGAAGATGCCCGCGCGCATGGTCTTGTGCTCGCGCAGGTGGCGGGTGATGGCGCGGGTGTCCACACCCTGGATGCCCACGATCCCCTGGGCCACCAACTCCTCGTCCAGTGAGCGCTCGGAGCGCCAGTTCGAGGGGCGGCGGGCGGCGTCGCGGACAATGTAGCCCGCAACCCAGATGCGCCGGGACTCAGCGTCCTCGCTGTTCACGCCGGTGTTGCCGATGTGCGGGGCCGTCTGGACCACGAGTTGGCGGGCGTAGGAGGGGTCCGTGATGGTTTCCTGGTAGCCGGTCATGCCCGTGGCGAAGACTGCTTCTCCGAGGGCGGTTCCGGTGGCGCCGTAGCTGCTGCCGCGGAAGATGCGGCCGTCTTCGAGCACCAGCGCAGCTGGAGCGTAAACAGAAGTTGATACTGGGGCGGTTGTTGCTGTGTTTGTTGTCACTGTCTTACTTTCCACTGTTGGCGTCAGCCGCCGGGGCTGAAGAAATCAAATCCTGAAGTGCTTCGAAGAGCCGGTCCTTGTCCGCCGCGCGGCGGGTGCGAAAGCCGGAGTCCAGTTCGTGGCTGCCATGCACCCACGCCAGCACCACGAGTCCGTCCTTTTCCACGAACTTACCTGCCATGCCGCTGTCCTGCCGGACTCCGGTGAGCGACGCGGCCGGAATGTAGAGGGCGGGAGCACCGGACCGGTCGAAAAGGACGCCGTGCGGAAACACCTCGAGCGTGGCATTGGTGCGGATGCCCAGGCCGTGCACGGCGATCCGGTCCAGCCAGTCCCCCGCGGTGGTGGTGGCCACGTACTGGCCTTCCGCACCGGCGATCGGCTCCCCCGGTTCGGCGGGCACGGCAGGCAGCCGGTCGACGTCGGACTGGCGGCGGAGCCTGCTGCGCCAGCCGATGGCGAGGAGGACAAAGACGACGGCGATGATCGCCAGCATCGCCAGTCCGGGAAGGATTTTGTCCATCAGGCGACGCCTGCGGTTGCGTCGGCGTACGGGTAGGGCGTGTTGAGTTCACCGTCAAGGACGGTGGGGTGCCCCTTGAAGAACGTGGCCACCACTTTGCCGGGCAGTTCCCGTCCCTTGAACGGCGAGTTCCGGCCCATGGTGGCCATCCGGAACGGATCAACGGTCCAGCGCGCCGCCGGATCCACCAGGATGACGTTGGCGGGCTCCCCCGCTGCCAGCGGCCTGCCCTGGTCGGCCAGACGGCCGATCTTCGCCGCGGCGGTGGAGGTGACACGTGCGAAGTCCGCCCACGTCATGAGGTCGGTTTCGATCATGGTGTGCTGGACCACCGAGAGGGCGGTTTCCAGCCCGGTCATGCCCATGGCAGCCTGCGCCCACTCGCACTCCTTGTGCTCGCTGGGGTGCGGGGCGTGGTCCGTACCCACGACGTCGATGGTGCCGTCCGCCAGGCCTGCACGCAGCGCCTGGACGTCCGCGTCGGTGCGCAGCGGCGGATTGACCTTGAAGACGGGGTCGTAGCTGCGGACAAGGTCATCGGTCAGCAGCAGGTGGTGCGGGGTAACCTCCGCCGTGACGTTGATTCCGCGCTCCTTGGCCCAGCGGATGATTTCCACGGAGCCGGCGGTGGAAACATGGCAGACATGCAGCCGGGAGCCCACGTGCTGGGCCAGCAGGACGTCCCGGGCAATGATGCTTTCCTCGGCGACGGCGGGCCAGCCGGCGAGGCCGAGCACGGCCGACACCTCGCCCTCGTTCATCTGCGCGCCGGCGGTAAGGCGCGGCTCCTGCGCGTGCTGGGCCACCACGCCGTCGAACGCCTTGACGTACTCAAGGGCGCGGCGCATCAGCACGGGGTCGTGGACGCAGATGCCGTCGTCGGAGAACATCCGGACCCGGGCACGGGAGTCTGCCATGGCACCGAGTTCGGCGAGCTGCTCGCCTGCCAGGCCGACGGTGACGGCGCCGACGGGCCGCACATCCACCCAGCCGGCGGTGCGGCCGAGGGTGTAGACCTGTTCCACCACGCCTGCGGTGTCTGCCACAGGCGTGCTGTTGGCCATGGCGTGCACCGCGGTGTAGCCGCCAAGCGCCGCTGCGCGGGTGCCCGTTTCCACGGTTTCCGCGTCCTCCCTGCCGGGCTCGCGCAGGTGGGTATGGACATCAACCATGCCCGGCAGTGCCACCAGGCCGGCGGCATCGATCACGGTGGCCCCATCAGCTGACAGGCCGGTTCCGGCCTCGGCGATGACGCCGTCACGGATCAGCAGGTCCGCCGGTTCACCGCCCAGGATTGAGGCGCCGCGGATCAGGTAGGTTCCGGTGTTGCCTGCCATCAGTTGCTCTCCTTGGTGGAATGGGTGCCGGCATACGCCAGGGCGGGGGTCGCTGCTGGTTCGCGGGTATCCCCGGAAAGCAGCAGGTAGAGGGCGGCCATCCGTACCGAGACGCCGTTGCGGACCTGGGCCAGCACGGTGGAACGGGGTGAATCGGCGGCGGCGGCGGAAATTTCCAGTCCCCTGTTCATGGGACCCGGGTGCATGATGATGGTGTCCTTCATGCCCAGCGTATCCAGGGCTTTCAGGCGGTTGTCATCGAATCCCCACCGCCGGGAGTACTCGCGGGTGCTGGGGAAGAAGGATGCGTTCATGCGCTCGCCCTGGACGCGCAGCATCATGACGGCGTCCACGCCCTGCTTGAGCGTTTCGTCCATGTTGTAGCTGACCTTGCAGGGCCACTTTTCGACGCCGATGGGAAGCAGCGTGGGCGGGGCCACCAGGGTGACTTCCGCTCCGAGGGTGCGGAGCAGCCAAACGTTGGAACGGGCAACCCTGGAGTGCAGGACGTCGCCGGCGATGGCCACGCGCATACCCTTGAGGTCCGCGCCTTCGGAGCCGGTGCCGGCCAGGCGGGCCCAGTGCCGGCGCATTGTGAATGCATCCAGCAGGGCCTGGGTGGGGTGTTCGTGGGTGCCGTCGCCGGCGTTGATGACGGCGGCGTCAATCCAGTCCGTCGCTGCGAGGCGGTGCGGTGCGCCCGAGGCCCAGTGGCGGATGACGACGGCGTCCGCTCCCATGGCGGACAGCGTCTGGGCAGTGTCCTTGAGCGACTCACCCTTGGACACCGAGGAGCCCTTGGCCGCGAAGTTGATGACATCCGCGCTGAGACGCTTGGCGGCAGCTTCAAAGGAGATCCGTGTGCGGGTGGAGTCCTCGAAGAAGAGGTTGACCACGGTGCGTCCGCGCAGGGCCGGGAGTTTCTTGACCTCGCGGTCCCCTACCGCGGCCATCTCCTCGGCGGTGTCGAGGATCCGGATTGCATCGGCGAGGCTGAGGTTTTCGGTGGAGAGCAGGTGTTTCATGAGCGGCCCTCGATGACTACCTCGTTGACGGGCGTGCCGCCGGGGGCGGTGTCCGTCTCAGCCAGCCGGACCCGGACCTTCTCCGCCGACGATGTGGGCAGGTTTTTGCCCACGTGGTCCGCACGGATGGGCAGTTCGCGGTGGCCGCGGTCGATCAGCACGGCGAGCCTGACGATGCGCGGACGGCCGAGGTCGACGAGTGCGTCAAGGGCGGCGCGGATGGTGCGGCCGGAGTACAAGACGTCGTCAATGAGGACAACCACCTTGTTGTCGATTCCCGTCCGGGGCAGTTTCGTGGGGTACGGCGGCCTGGTCCCTTGGTGCGAGAGGTCGTCGCGGAACATGGTGACGTCCAACTGGCCAACGATGGCGGCGGCATCAACGCTGCTGTCCGCGGCGGCGATTTTTTCGGCGAGCCGGAGCGCCAGCGGGTAACCGCGGCGCGGGATGCCCAGCAGGACGAGGTCCTGCGATCCCTTGTTCGCTTCAAGGATCTCATGGGCGATACGAGTGAGGGCCCGGTCAATATCCGCCTGGCTGAGGACAACCCTGGCTGGAACCGGTGCGCTGGTGACAGAAGTCAACGCTCGTCTCCCCTTTCCCCGCCTCACAGGACGGAATTAAAAAAGGATCATGTGCGGTTCAAAATTACCACACGGGTTTCCCCGGGCCCCTGCCCGGAGGACGCGGTGCTGGTCACACTGCAGCGTGCCGGTACCGCGGTCCTTGGAGGCGCCGCGACTCGCACCTAGGCTTTCGTTATGCCGACGAATCCGCGACACCCCGCCTCCGGGCATCCCGACGATCCCTGGCTGCGCGGAACTGCGCCGCTCCCGGGCGAAGCCAACCCGAGCTGGATGGGGCACGTGGAGCCGGGAAACTACCGCCCGGCGCCGGGGCACGTTGGCAGGCCGGTGGACACTGTAGTGCCGCCACAGGTCCAGGGAGCCATGGTGAAGTCAGGCCGGTCCCGCAGCGGCCTGGTGGGATTGACCGTTGGCGGCAGTACCCTTGCCTTCCTCAGCCTGTTCCTGGTGATCCCGTTCCTGCTGTCCAATACAGGGCCGGCCGGGTTCCTGGTGGGTTTCCTCGCATCCCTGGTGCCCCTTTCCGTGGTTCTTTTGGCCGTGCACATCATCGACAAATGGGAGCCTGAGCCGAAGCGGCTCCTCTTCTTCGCCTTTACCTGGGGCTCTGCGGTGTCCATTGCAGTCACCCTGCTGATCCAGCCGTTCTTTGTCCTGGCGTTCCAGTTTTCCGACGAAGCCGACCTTCAGGCGTATATGGCCACGGTGCAGGCGCCCATCGTGGAGGAGTTCGCAAAGTCCCTGGGGCTGCTGATAATCCTCCTGCTGGCGAGGAAGCACTTTGACGGGCCCGTGGATGGTGTGGTTTTTGCCTTCACCATCGCCGGAGGTTTCGCTTTTACGGAGAACATCCTGTACTTCGGCCGGGCTGTAGCGGAGTCCGCGGATCCCGCCAGTGATTTCGCCCAGGTCTTCTTCCTCCGCGGCGTCATGTCCCCTTTTGCCCACGCCATCTTCACCGGCACCACGGGGCTGGTCATGGGGTTCGCGGCCCGGCGCTGGCATGTTGGGGCCTCGGTGGCCGCCTTTTTCGTGGGGCTGCTGCCGGCCATGTTCCTGCACAACCGCTGGAACAGCATGGGGCAGGGCTTCCTGGCGGAGTACATCATGGTCCAGGTGCCCATCTTTTTCCTCGCCGTGGGCGGCATCATCCTCTTGAGGGTGGCGGAAAAGCGCCTGACCCGGCAGCGCCTGCTGGAGTACTCCGCAGCCGGCTGGTTCACGCCGGCAGAGGTGGAGCTGATGGCCACCCTGGGCGGCCGGCGCACCGCCTTGGGCTGGGCTGGAAGCTACGGCAGGAAACGGCAGATGAAGGAATTCCTCAAGGCCGCCACCCGGCTGGCCAACACGCGCCAGCGTATCCTGAGCGGCCGTGACGTGCAGCTCCACCAGGCCGAGGAGCGGCAGCAGCTGCAGCGGATCCTGGCCCTGCGGGCCGCCGTCGCACGCTGAAGTCCGTCCGCTCACGCGGACTGTAACGCCAGAAGGCCGGCCGCCACATGTGTGGCGGCCGGCCTTCTGGCGTTGCTGCGTACAGTTGTGTGCTGCTGGTGCTTAGGCGAGCAGCGACGGCTTCAGCTGCTGCAGGCGTCCCAGCAGTCCGTTGATGAACTGCGGGGATTCGTCCGTGGACAACGTCTTGGCCAGCGCCACAGCTTCGCTGACGGCGACGCCGTCCGGGACGTCGTCGTTGTACAGGAGCTCCCAGGTGCCGATGCGGAGGATGATGCGGTCCACGGAGGGCATCCGCTCCAGGCTCCAGCCCTGGGAGTAGGTTTCCAGGAACTCATCGATGGCTGCCTGCTGGGAGACAACGCCCTCCACAATTTCGATGGTGTAGGGATTGACCACCTGGTCAGTCTTTTCGCGCCGCGAGCGGATCACGTCAAAAGCCGAAACCGAGCGCTGCTCAGCTTCGAAAAGAACATCCAGTGCCCTGTTACGGGCTTTACCGCGGGCGCTCACTACTCGGTGACCCGGCCCAGGTAGCTGCCGTCGCGGGTGTCAACCTTGACCTTGGTGTTGTTCTCGATGAACAGGGGCACCTGGATCTCGTAGCCCGTTTCCAGGGTTGCGGGCTTGGTGCCGGCGGAGGAGCGGTCGCCCTGCAGGCCCGGCTCGGTGTAGGTGATTTCGAGGACAACGCTCGGGGGAAGTTCGATGTACAGCGGGGTGCCCTCGTGGATGGCGATGTTGACCATCTGGTTCTCGAGCATGAAGTTGGTGGCGTCGCCCACGGTGGCGCCGGAGACCGTGATCTGGTCGTAGTCGGAGGTGTCCATGAACACAAAGTCCGCACCGTCCTGGTACAGGTACTGGTAGTCGCGGCGGTCCACGGTGGCGGTCTCGATCTTGAGCCCGGCGTTGAACGTCTTGTCCACAACCTTGCCGGACATCACATTGCGCATCTTGGTGCGGACAAACGCACCACCCTTGCCTGGCTTGACGTGCTGGAATTCAATGATGTTCCAGAGCTGGCCCTCAAGCTTCAGGACCGTTCCGTTCTTGATGTCGTTAGTGGTTGCCACTGTTTCCTCTGGTTTCTCTGTCTGGTCGCGTTGTCAGACGTTGTATGCCGGGCAGACAGGCCAAACGGACTGCCAGCGCGTGTTTGTCAAAAATCGGGAGCTTAAAAATTCAAGAACCATTCTACCGGTAAATTGCGGTCACCTTGGGGCCAAGGCGCAAGCGGGGATCCCGGCAGCGTTCAGCAGGCAAGCTCCAGCACGTCCCGGGCACGCTGCAGCGCCACTGTGGATGAGTAGATCTGCGCCGCGTCGGCGGACTGTGCCACCCGAAGGTCCAAGGCCCGTGCAAAGGATTCAACGGCCGCGGACGTCTGCCCGGCGCTGTACTGGGTCTTGCCCAGGAACTGCCATACGAGGGCCTCCCGCGGCGTTCCCTGCACTTCGGCGAGGAGTTGGCGGAACAGTTCAACGGCGCGGTCCAGCCGGTTGGAGACGCGAAGCACTTCAGCCTCGAAGGTGCGCAGCCGGAAGGACTCCGGATCCTTGAAGCGCGCCTCTGCCAGCAGTTCGGCGGCCTCGGACGCATGTCCTTCCACCAGGAGTACAAAAATATGGTCGGCGGGGTCCGTGGATACCGCCAGCGCCGCCCGGCAGGCGTCCTGGTTCACAATTTCCGGCAGCAGGGATTCCGGGTTGATCCGGATGCCCGGGAAGCCGGCATCCGGCCAGTCTGCTGTTCCTCCCATGTCGCCCTGCATCAGGAAGCAATTTCCTGGTAGGCCGCGAACAGCAGCGAGGTGTCCGGGACGTCAAGGATCCCCGGCTTTGCAACGCCGTCCAGGACGACGAACCGCAGCAGGTCCCCGCGGGACTTCTTGTCCCGGCGCATCCCGTCCAGCAGCCCCTGCCAGCGGTCCCGCCGGTAGGTGACCGGCAGCCCGAGGCTCTCAAGGATGCTTCGGTGCCGGTCGGCGTCGGCATCGCTGAGGCGGCCAACGCTGCGGGCCAGTTCGGCGGCGAACATCATGCCCACCGAAACTGCGGCACCGTGGCGCCACGAGTACCGCTCCACCAGTTCGATGGCGTGGCCCAGGGTGTGCCCGTAGTTCAGGATTTCCCGGAGCCCGGATTCCTTCAGGTCCTCGGAGACCACCCTGGCCTTAACGGCGATGGCACGCTCGATCAGTTCACGGAGGACGTCCGACTGGGGATCCACTACTGCCGTGGGGTCCTTTTCCACGAGGTCAAGGATGGCGGGGTCGGAGATGAAGCCGCACTTGATGACTTCCGCCATACCGGAGATCATTTCGTTCCGAGGCAGTGTCTCAAGGGTGTCCAGGTCGGCCAGGACCGCGGCCGGGGGGTGGAACGCGCCCACAAGGTTCTTGCCCTCCGCGGTGTTGATTCCGGTCTTCCCGCCCACGGACGCATCCACCATGCCGAGCAGGCTGGTGGGCATGTGGATGACCTTGACGCCGCGCAGCCAGGTGGCGGCAACGAAGCCGGCGAGGTCCGTGACCGCGCCTCCCCCCACGGCGACAATGGCGTCGGAGCGGGTGAAGTCGTTCTGCCCAAGGACCTGCCAGCAGAAAGCTGCCACCTGGATGTGCTTGCCCTCTTCGGCGTCCGGGATTTCCGCAGTCAGCGAGGTGAATCCGGCGGCAGCCAGTTCGTCGCGGACGGTGTCGCCGGTCAGCCGCAGGGCACGCGGATGGACCACGAGGACACGGCGGACGCGTTCCCCCAGCAAAGCTGGCAGGTCACCGAGGAGCCCCCGGCCGACGACGACGTCGTAATTCTCGGCAGCGGTACCGCCGGTGACGCTGATGACTGTTGATTGGGTGCTCACTTTTCAACTTCCTGTTTGGCAGCTGCGTAATCGCGCAGTGCTGCTTCGAGCCGGCCGCCCAGCTCGGAAACCGAGCCATGGCGCACGTCCAGGGTGATGTCTGCAAGCCGCTCGTAGACCGGCTTGCGGGCGGCGAACATAGCCGTCCAGCGGCCCATGGCGTCCCCGGCCAGCAGCGGCCGCCCGGAGTTCCGGGCGATGCGGCCGGCGACAGTTTGTGCGTCGCATTCGAGGTACACAACGGTGCAGCGGCTGATGAGCTGCTGTGTCCCGGAGTCCAGGACCGCACCGCCGCCCAGGGAGACGACGGTGACAGTATCGTCTGCGGCTTCGACGACGGCGGCTACCGTCCGTGCCTCGATCTCACGGAACGCGTGCTCGCCGCGGCCGGCAAAGATGTCCGCAATGGATCCGTGCCCTGCAACGATAACAGCGTCCGTATCAACGAAGGGAACTCCGAGCTGCAGCGCCAGCTGCTGCCCGATGGCCGATTTTCCGACCGCCATAGGCCCGATCAGGACGATGGGCCGCCCTGCGGGTCCGGTCTTGCTGCGGTGGGGCACTTACTGGCCGATCGAGTCCAGGGACGCCGGAATGTTGTCCAGGTAGCCCTTGATGTTCCGTGCGGTTTCGGCCACTGAGTCGCCGCCAAATTTCTCGGTGACTGCCTCGGCCAGCACCAGGGCGACCATGGCCTCGGCCACCACGCCGGCAGCCGGCACAGCGCACACGTCCGAACGCTGGTGGTGCGCCTTGGCGGGTTCGCCCGTGCTGACGTCGATGGTCTTCAAGGCACGCGGGACGGTGGCAATGGGCTTCATGGCTGCGCGGACACGCAGGACGTCGCCGATGCTCATGCCGCCTTCGATGCCGCCGGCACGGTTGCTGGTGCGGATGATCCGGCCGTCGGCGTCCCTGACGATTTCGTCATGGGCGGCAGAGCCGCGGCGGGATGCGGTCAGGAAGCCGTCACCGACCTCCACTCCCTTGATGGCCTGGATTCCCATCAGTGCCGCGGCAAGGCGGGAATCAAGCCTCCGGTCCCAGTGGACGTAGCTGCCCAGTCCCGGCGGGAGCCCGTAGGCAAGGACCTCTACCACGCCACCCAAGGTTTCGCCCTCCTTGTGCGCCGCGTCCACCTCGGCCACCATGGCGTCGGAGGTTTCCCGGTCGAAGCAGCGCAGTGGATCGGCGTCGAGCGCAATGACGTCGGCCGGCACGGGGAGCGGGCGCCCTTCGGGAACCGTGACGCTCGCAATGCTGACGGTGTGGCTGACCAGCTCGATGCCGAGGTGCTTGAGGAATTGCGCCGCCACGGTGCCCATGGCCACCCGTGTTGCAGTTTCGCGTGCGCTGGCACGCTCCAGGACGGGCCGGGCCTCGTCAAAGCCGTACTTCTGCATACCCGTGAAGTCCGCGTGGCCGGGACGGGGGCGGGTCAGCGGCGCGTTCCGTGCCTGGTCCGCAAGGACTTCCGGATCCACGGGGTCGGCAGACATGATCTGCTCCCACTTGGGCCATTCGGTGTTTCCCACCTGGATGGCCACGGGCCCGCCCTGCGTCAGGCCGTGGCGGACGCCGCCGAGGATGGTCACGACGTCCTGCTCGAACTTCATGCGTGCTCCACGGCCGTAGCCCAGCCGGCGGCGCGCCAAGGAGTCTGCGATGTGCCCGCTGGTGATTTCCACACCGGCGGGGACGCCTTCAATAATTCCCATCAGAGCCGGACCATGGGATTCACCGGCAGTCAACCAACGCAACATATCTTCCATCCTGCCACGGGGGGCGGTTACAAAGCCCGTCGGGGAAGGCCGACTGAGGCGCACATCACATCTATGACGGCCGCATTGACGTCATCGCCGCGGCGGGTAAAAAGGCGTACCTGTTCCACTGCCTGGTACAGCAGCATCTCCAGGCCGGGCACCACGGTTCCGCCTCCGGCCTGCCATACCGAGGCCAGCAGGCTGGGCCACGGATCGTAGGCAACGTCCAGCAGGACACCGGGCAGGCTGGTCTTCAGGGAAGCCAGTTCAGCCGCCAGTCCGTCCGCCGCACGCGGCGGGAGGGTGGATATGACGACGTCGGCCGCTGACGTGGGACGGGCCGCCTCAGCCAGGGTGAGGATCTCCAAGGAAAAGTCCAGGCCCGCCGCAGCAGCGCGGACATCGGCCGTCCGGGATGTGTCCCTGACGAAGACCCGGGCATGGGTGGCACCAAGCTCCTTGAGCGCCGCGACGGCCGAAGCGGCCGTTCCCCCTCCCCCAAGGATGACCGCGGCCGGGGCCTCACCGGAGCCCGCGTGCCGCAGTGCATTCACGATGCCGGCAACGTCGGTGTTGGAGCCAACGGCGCGCCGCGTGCCCCCGTCCTCCTCAAAGGTGACGGTGTTCACCACACCCAACGTCCTGGCAACCCCGCGGACTTCATCCACCTGCCCGAGCATGGCCGTCTTCAACGGCATTGTCACTGAGAGGCCGCGCCAGCCCGGCTGGTCGCGGATCTGCCCCATCAGGGATGGCAGCAGTTGCTCCGTGACGTCGATTGCCGTGTAGCTGATCCCGATCCCAAGCTGGCCGTAGGCAGCCAGGTGCAGTGCCGGGGACTTTGAGTGGCTTATCGGATGGCCCAGGACGGCAGCCCGAAGGCTCACGTGCAACGTCCCACGTTGGCCGTGCACCAGGCGTTGTACTGCTCAACGTAACGGTTGTGCTCATCCAGCGTCTTCGAGAACTTGGTCTCCTTGGTGTCCAGGTTGATGGTCACCCAGTACAGGTAGTCATTGGTCTTGGGTTTGGCGGCAGCGTCGATCGCCGTCTTTCCCGGAGACCCGATAGGTCCTGGCGGCAGGCCGGGGTTCGCATAGGTGTTGTATGGATTGGACTTGTCCTGGCGCTGTTCGTCAGTGAAGTTGTAGCTCTTCGTTCCCAGTCCGTAGGTCACGGCGGAGTCCACCTGCAGGAAGCCGCCGGTCTGGTCGTTGGGCTTGAGCCGGTTGTAGATGGCACCGGCCACGTCCCCGTACTCCGCCTGGCCGCCCTCGGCCTGGACGATGCTGGCGACGATCACGGCCTCGTACTGCTTGGCCGGGTCCGTGATGCCCTGCGACACAAGTTCGTCAGTTGTGATCTTAACCAGGGACTGGAGGATGTCCTTTGCCGGAGTGCCAAGGGGGAAGCGGTGCTCCCCCGGCGCCAGGTATCCCTCGAGGTTTTTGGCATTGGCCGGAAGACCGAACTGGGCCGGCTCGTTGCTGAGGGCCTGCAGGTCCTGGAAGGAAATCCCGGACCCCTGCGAGATCGCCTGCAGTGACTCCCCAATGCGCAGTCCGGCGCTGAGCGCGAAGTAGATGACTTTTTCCTGGTCCTTGCCCAGGAGGACGTTCACGGCGTCGGAGTTCTTCATCTCCGACTTGAACGTGTAGTCACCCGGGGAAAGGATGCCGCCGGATGCGCTGAAGCTCTGAAGGAACGTGTCGGCGTTGGCTACCACCCCTTCGGTTTCCAGCTTGGAGGCGACGGACCGCGTGCCTTCGCCGTTTTCGACGGTAACCATCACTTCTCCGGAACCAGGGCCGGGGAAGTCGCTGGGCTTGTCGCTGCCAAGCAGCGGCTTGAGGAACTGCGCTCCGACGGCGACAGCCGTGACAAAGACGGCAAGGGTCAGGAAAAGCGCCAGGAGCCGCCGGCGCCGGCGCACCTTCTTGGAGGGTTTACCCACTACGGTTGCTGCGGCCGAGGCGGGAAGAAGTTCATGGTGGTGTGCATCGTCGTCGTGCCCCTCTTCAAAGTGGGTCCCGTCGCCGTGCCCTTCCTCGTAGTGCGTCCCGTCGTAGTGGCCATCGTGCTGGTGCACGCCTGCCGCATAGCCGTGACTGTCCGCGTAGGCGCGTTCGTCATAGTGGGATTCGTCGTTGTGGTGCACGTCAGCTGCGTGCTGGTGCCCTGCCAGGGCCGGCTCCCATGAATCATGCCCGGCGGGTTCGTGGGGCTCGTCCTGGATGGACGGCGGGGTGGCAGGAGCAGCCGGAATCACGGGCTCGTCCGCCCGGTCCTGCGGTGCCGGTTCTTCACGCAATGGTTCATCCTGACGCCGGGGGTCTGCTTCTGCGGCCGCGGGGGGTTCCGTGGGCAGCGGTGGAATGTCGTGGCCGGTCTCGTATGCCTGCTCCGGAACGGCGTCGTGGCCGCCGGTGTTAAGGGTCTTCTCCCGTGCGCGGACTTCCTTGCGGGTGAGCGGTCTTCCTGCCCCCGCGTCCAGAGGGCTGGAAGAGTCGTCAATGTTGGCAGGGCTCACTGGTGCCTTCCATTATCTGAAGATCGGTCCGTATCACCGGGTGCGGCGGGGGCTGTTTCCGGCCCGCTGCCTTCCATGTCCACGGAAGGGGGTGGCGCCGTCACTCGTGAGCCGACGTCCGCTCCCCTGGCTTTCTGCATGTCGATGGCGTGCTGAAGGATACCTGCCGCCGCGACCTGATCAACTACTTTACGGTGGTTCCTGCTGCTCATGCCAGCTTCGTGCAGGCTCCGGTGGGCACTGACACTGCTCAGGCGTTCATCCACCAGGTTCACCGGCACCGGCAGGTCCCGGGCAGCGAGCTCGCTAACCAGCAGGAGTGCGTAGTCCGTGGCCATCACGGCAGAGGACCGTTCCTCACCCTTCATGGTGCGTGGCAGGCCCACAAAAACCTGCACGGCGCCGAGTTCCTGGACCAGTTTGGCGATGACCCGGACGTCCGAGTTCTTTTTCGCGTTGCGGTCCAGCGTCTTGTACGGGGTGGCCAGGATGGATTCCCGGTCGCAGATGGCAACCCCCACCCGGACGGTGCCGACGTCCACCCCCAGTTTGATGCCCTGGGGGTAGTCGCCGGCAGCAGCAGGATCGGTCATCGGAGGGTTAGCGCCGGGAAATGGCGTCAACGACGGCGGAGAGCGCCTGGCCTACCTGGCCGGCGTCGGTTCCGCCGCCCTGGGCGACGTCGTCCTTTCCGCCGCCGCCGCCACCGAGGATCCCTGCAGCCAGGCGCACCAGGGCTCCGGCTTTGACCCCTGCTTCCCGGGCGGCCTCGTTGGTGGCCACCAGGATGACGGGACGGTCGTTGGAGACTCCGGCTACTGCCACGGCCGCGGGTGCCGAGCCCAGGCGGTTCCGGAGGTCCAAAGCCAGGCCGCGGATGTCGTCAGCGCCGCTGACCTGGCCTGCGTCGTGGGCGATGACACTGACGCCGGAGGCATCCTTGGCGGTGGTGACCAGCTGGGCAGCAGCTCCTGCAAGCTGTTCCTTGCGGAGGCGGTCCAGTTCCTTCTCGGTCGCCTTGAGCTTCGCGAGCGTGGTGGCTATGCGGTCTGCAAGCTGGCCGGAGGGAACCTTCAGCATGTCGGTGAGCTCGGTAACCAGGGCGCGCTCAGCTGCCAGGTGGCGGAACGCATCCATGCCCACGAAGGCCTCCACGCGCCGGTTTCCCGACCCCACGGACTGCTCACCCAGCAGGGAAAGGCTGCCGATCAGGGAGGTGTTGGACACATGCGTGCCGCCGCAAAGTTCCCGCGACCAGGCGCCGTCGATCTCGACGACCCGGACTTCACTGCCGTAGTTCTCGCCAAAGAGCGCCATGGCGCCGAGCGCCTTGGCCTCGGCCAGGCCCATAACCTTGGTTTCCACGCGGAAGTTGTTCCGGATGGCCAGGTTGGAGACTTCCTCGATCTCGGACCGCGTGGCCGTGCTCAGCCCCTCGCCCCAGGCGAAGTCGAAGCGCAGGTAGCCGGCCTTGTTGTAGGAGCCGCGCTGGGTGGCCTCGGGGCCGAGGATCTGGTGGAGTGCGGCGTGCACGATGTGCGTGCCCGTGTGCGCCTGTTCAGCGGCGTGCCGGCGTTCGCGGTCGACGGCGGCACGAACCAGCGAATCAGCGCCGATTTCGCCTTCGCGGACGATCGCCTTGTGGACGCTCAGGCCCTTCAGGGGGCGCTGGACGTCGAGCACCTCCACGACGAACCCGTCACCGGTGATCAGGCCGGTATCGGCGGCCTGGCCGCCTGCTTCGGCGTAGAAGGGGGTTTCGGAGAGGACCAGCTCGATTTCGTCGCCGGTGGAGGCCTGCTGGACCGCGCGACCGCCGGTGAGGATGCCGCGGACGCGGGACTCGCCGTCGAGCTCGGTGTAGCCGGTGAAGACCGTCTCGCCCTGGGCCAGGATGTCCTGGAAGGCACTCAGGTCCGCGTGGCCGCCCTTCTTGCCCTTCGCATCGGCCTGGGCGCGCTGGCGCTGTTCCTGCATGAGGCTGCGGAAGGCGGCCTCATCCACTTTGAGCCCGGCTTCCTCGGCCATTTCCAGGGTGAGGTCGATGGGGAAACCGTAGGTGTCGTGCAGCGCGAAGGCATCGGCCCCGGACAGGGGCTTGTTGGCGGCCTTGGACTCCTTGACGGCGTCCTCAAGGCGTGCGGTTCCGGAGGCGATGGTCCGCAGGAAGGCCTTCTCTTCGGCGTAGGCAATCCGGCTGATCCGGGCGAAGTCGGTGTCCACCACAGGGTAGACGCCCTTCATGGCATCGCGTGAGGCGGGCAGGAGTTCGGGAAGGCAGGCCTGTTCAACACCCAGGAGGCGCATGGAACGGACGGCACGGCGGATGAGCCTGCGCAGGACGTAGCCGCGGCCTTCATTGGAGGGGGTCACGCCGTCGGAAATCAGCATCAGGGCGGAACGGATGTGGTCGGCGACCACCCGCATGCGGACATCGTCCGTGTGGTGCGGATCCTCATCGGTCTCGGCGGACGTGTATTCCTTGCCGGAGAGTTCGGCGGCCTTGTCGATGACGGGGCGGACCTGGTCCGTCTCGTACATGTTCTCGACACCCTGGAGGATCATGGCCAGGCGTTCCATGCCCAGGCCGGTGTCGATGTTGCGCTTGGGCAGTTCGCCCACGACGTCGAAATCTTCCTTGGAACGCACGTTTTCGATCTGGTACTGCATGAACACCAGGTTCCAGATTTCGATGTAGCGGGTCTCGTCAGCCAGCGGTCCGCCTTCAACGCCGTACTGGGGGCCGCGATCGTAATAGATCTCGGAGCAGGGCCCGGCAGGGCCGGGCTGGCCGGTGTGCCAGTAGTTGTCCGACTTCCCCATCTTCTGGATGCGCTCGGCAGGAACACCGGTGTTCTTGAGCCACAGGTCCTTGGCTTCGTCGTCCTCTTCGTAAACCGTCACCCAGAGGCGCTCCGGCGCCAGGCCGTAACCGCCGTCGTCAACGGCCTTGGTCAGCAGTTCCCAGGCGAACTTGATGGCGTCTTCCTTGAAGTAGTCGCCGAAGGAAAAGTTGCCGCACATCTGGAAGAACGTTCCGTGGCGGGCCGTCTTGCCCACTTCCTCGATATCACCGGTGCGGATGCACTTCTGCACGCTGACGGCGCGCGAATAGGGAGCTTCCTCCCTGGCGGTCAGGTAGGGAATGAACGGCACCATGCCGGCAACCGTGAACAGCAGCGAGGGGTCGCTGGAGACCAGCGACGCGGAGGGAACCGCGGTGTGGCCCTTGCTGACAAAAAAGTCCACCCAGCGCTTTGTGATCTCCTGCGACTTCATGAGCTGTGTACTTACCCTTCTTGCTCCGCGCCCTGTGGGTCGCGGAGGTTCTTTCGCTTGGCGGTCCCGTTGGGGTCCCCGCCGGTATGGTTCTAACGAGTGGTGCGCGGGCCGGCCGTGGCCGGTCAGCGGGATGGTCAGCGGCGGACCAGGTCTGCCGATTCGACGCCGAGGGCGGACCGGAGGTCGGTTTCCCGCTCCCGCATTCCGGAGCGGACGGCGTCGGCGAAGTCGTAGAGACCGTCGGCGAGGCGGTTGACGGAGCGGTTGAGGCCCTCCGGGCCCAGCGATGACTGCATGCTGGCCTGCACTTCGGTCACCTTGCGGAAAGCGATCACTCCGATCGCCACACCGATTCCCATCCAGACAATACGTTTCATTTTCTTCTCCCGGGTGTTAGCGGCTGCGGCGGCCGGCGGCAGGCTTCTTGCGGCCGGCCAGCGCGGTACGGACGCCGTAGCTGAAAGCTGCCACCTTGATCAGCGGCGACCCCACGGTGGCGGCCACCAGGGAGGACAGGGCGGAAAGGTTCGCGGATGCGTCCGAAACGTTGGACGAGATGCCGTCCACCTTCTTCAACTGCTGGTTGGTGGTGGAGACCGTGGCGGTGACTTCGTCCATGAGCGGTGTGGCGCCGTCACTCAGGGAACGGATGGAGGTCCGGACCTCGTCCAGGACCCGGCCCAGCTTAAGGATGGGCACCGCGAGCAGCAGCACCAGGACTGCAAACACCCCGGCAGCGATCAGGCCGGCAATATCGCCACCAGACATAGACGTTCATCTCCTCGAAATTCTGTGGTTCGGTTGCATCCCGGCGGGTGCGCGTGAAGCACATTCCGCAGATGTCCCCCAAGTACCTTACATACAAAGAAGCCCGCGGCGCTTGCCACGGGCTTCTTTGGATACGCTGCCGGAATTTAGCGTGCGTAGAATTCGACGACCAGCTGCTCTTCGCAGGTCACGGGGACCTCGGAGCGCTTGGGGCGACGGACCAGGCGGGCCTGGAGGGCTTCCAGCTTGACGTCCAGGTAGGCCGGAACGGCAGGCAGGACGTCGCGGTGGGCGCCGGCTGCTGCAACCTGGAGCGGAACCATGGTCTCGCTGCGGCTGTGGACGTGGACCAGCTGGCCCTCGCCGACGCGGAACGACGGGCGGTCAACGCGGACGCCGTCAACCATGATGTGGCGGTGCACAACCAGCTGGCGGGCCTGGGCGATGGTGCGGGCGAAGCCGGCACGCAGGACCAGGGCGTCAAGGCGCATTTCGAGCAGTTCGATGAGGTTCTCACCGGTCAGGCCCTTGGTGCGGCGGGCTTCTTCGAAGGCACGGGTCATCTGTGCTTCGCGGATGCCGTACTGGGCGCGCAGGCGCTGCTTTTCGCGCAGACGTACGGCGTAGTCGGAGTCCTGCTTCTTGCGGGCACGGCCATGCTCACCGGGGCCGTACGGGCGGCGCTCCATGTACTTGGCGGCCTTGGGGGTAAGAGCAATGCCGAGGGACCGCGAGAGGCGGGCCTGACGGCGAGCACGAGTGTTGTTAGCCACTTGTGTCCTTCCAATATCTGCGGTGTGTCAGTGTTACTGGCCTCCACGATGGAGAGCATCGGCCAACCGCTGCCTTTTGCTACTGGGCGCAGGGCATAACCTTCTCAACGTAAATTGGGGAGATTGTGCGTCTGTGCCTTGCCAGACAAACATCTATCTTACCACGGCAGTCACTTGCCCCGGACAATCCTGCGCAGCCGCTCCAGGCGCATTGCAATGTCACGCTCGGCGCCGTTGGCCGTGGGCTGGTAGTAGTCCTTCCCCACCAGGTCATCCGGCGGGTACTGCTGGGTGGCCACCGCGTGGGGGGCGTCGTGGGCGTATTTGTAGCCGAGGCCGTGTCCCAGCTGTTTGGATCCGGGGTAGTGTGCGTCCCTCAGGTGGGCGGGAATCCCGTTCCCCAGCCCTGCCCGGACATCGGCGATGGCCTTGTTAATGCCCATGTAGGCGGCGTTGGACTTGGGGGCAGTGGCCAGGTGCACCACGGCCTCCGCCAGGATGATCCGGCCTTCGGGCATGCCGATCAGCTGCACCGCCTGCGCCGCTGCCACTGCCGTCTGCAGTGCTGTGGGATCGGCCATCCCAACGTCTTCCGCCGCGGAGATCACGATCCGCCGGGCGATGAAGCGCGGGTCCTCCCCCGCCTCGAGCATGCGGGCCAGGTAGTGCAGGGACGCGTCCACGTCGGAGCCGCGGATGGACTTGATGAACGCGCTGATGACGTCATAATGCTGGTCGCCGGCACGGTCGTACCGGACGGCGGCAACGTCCAGGGCACGCTCGGTGTGTTTAAGTTCGACGGCGACGGGCCCGTCCCCTGCGTCGTCCGCATCCCCGAACGCAACGCCGGCGGCGGCCTCCAACGCCGTCAGGGCACGGCGTGCATCGCCTCCGGAAAGCCTGACGAGGTGTTCGAGCGCTTCGTCGCTGAGGGCTACCTTGCCGCCCAGCCCGCGGGGGTCGGTGACGGCGCGCTGGATCAGTCCTTCAATGTCCGCGTCGGTCAGCGGGCGGAGCGTCAGGAGCAGGGAGCGGGACAGCAGCGGTGACACCACGGAGAACGACGGGTTCTCGGTTGTGGCGGCCACCAGCACCACCCAGCGGTTTTCGACTCCGGGCAGCAGGGCATCCTGCTGGGCCTTGTTGAAGCGGTGGATCTCGTCCAGGAACAGGACCGTGGTGGTCTTGTAGAGGTCGCGGGCAGTCAGGGCCTCGTCCATCACGCGCCGCACGTCCTTGACACCGGCGGTGATTGCGGAGAGCTCCACGAACTTTCTGCCCTGTCCGCGGGCAATAACGTGCGCGAGGGTCGTTTTGCCGGTTCCCGGGGGGCCCCAAAGAATGAGCGAGGTGGGTCCCGCAGGGCCTGTTGTGTCTGCGCCGGCTCCTGCAGCCAACTGGCGCAGGGGCGACCCCTGGCCGAGGAGGTGCTGCTGGCCCACTACCTCGTCAAGGGTGCGGGGACGCATCCGGACGGCGAGCGGACCGCGGGGGGAAGAGATGGTCCCTGGCCCGGCAGGCCGAACGGCGGCGACGGAACCGTCGTCGTCGTCATCATCATTGCCGCGGCCGTGCCCGAAGAGATCTTCCACATAGATAGGCTACTTCGAGTTCACTTCCGGATTTTCCCCGGGAGGCCGCCCAGTGAAGGAATGCAACCATGTCCGCACGCAGCACCGGCGGAGCCAGGCCGGCCTCCGTGCGCAACGCTTTCATTCCCGGCGGCCGGCTGGCCGGATGGGCGGACAGGTTCGGCGCAGCGCACGGCGGATACCAGCTCAGTGATGACGACGACGGCCTCCGCCTCCTGGCGGCGGACGGCGCCGAAGCTCTCCTGCAGTCCCCCTGGCCCGTTGACGGCCGGCCGGGCCGCGGCGCGGATGCCCTTGAGCGGCTGGCCTCCCTGGCCTCGCAGCCGCGGCGGCTGGGACTGCTGCTGGCCAGGCGCGGAGGCTACGGCGTGGCAGTGGTGGCTGAGGGCCAGGCCCTGGCGGCGAAGGTGGGATCCACCTATGTGCAGTCGCGGACGGCCGCGGGCGGACAGTCCCAGCAGCGGTTCGCCCGGCGGCGGTCCAACCAGGCGGACGCCCTGGTGGATGCTGTCGCCGAACAGGCTGCCCGCACCTTCAGCAGTGAGCCCTTTGAATACATGTTGCCCGGGGGTGACCGGGCCTTGGTAGGGCTTGTCCTCCAGCACCCCGCCCTGCAGGGCTACGCCGCCATGCCACGGCTGGCGTACCTTGACGTCCCGGATCCCAAGGCCGCAGTGCTGCGCAAGGCAGCCGCGGATTCATGCGCGGTGCGGATCCAGGTCACCGACGCCCCCTGAACTAGCAGCCTGTCAGCGCCCGGCGGGGGCGCTCCTGGCGGTAGAGATAGCTGCCTGCTTCCTCGAACCCTGCCTGCTGGTAGAGATCCCGGGCGCCGGAGTTGGCAGCAGTAACCAGCAGCCAGAAGCATTCCACGTTCCGTGCGTTCCCGGCGGACAAGAGCGCCTGGAGCACCGCCGTCGCATAGCCCCGCCTGCGGTGCGCGGGCGATGTCGCCATGCAGTAGATTCCTCCGGTGGCGCCCACCAGGGCGAGGCGCCCGACGGCGGCCGGGCCGCCGTCGTCGTCCCTGGCGAGGGCATACAGCCCAGGGCACCCCGTTAAGATCGCGCGCGCTGCCTCCCGTTCCTGCCTACCGCCCCTGCCGTCCACGCTCCACCAAAGGTGCAGCCACTCCTCACTGGGCTCGTCGAGGATCTCCACTCCTGTGCCTTCCGGATGCCCGGCCTGGGATCGGGAAGGCCGGGCCATGATCAGTGTTTCGGATTGGCGGGTGAAGCCCTGGGCGTCCAGCAGCTGGTTGAGCCCGGTGTTGGCCGGCGTGTCCGCTACCTGGAAGATCAGCGGGAGGCGCCGCGTGCGGTACCACCGCGCAGCCTCCCGGAGTGCATCCTGCGGCTCTTGTGCAGGGTCCCGCGGCCACACGGAGTTGGCACGCTGCGTAACGCCGTCGGCAGCCCGCAGGACCCACTCCCCCAGGTCATGGCGTTCGGGGGCGGGCCAGGCCGCATCCATCAGCGCTTCGTAGGTAGGGGCGGGCTGGTTCGAACAGTTGAGGGCCACGGGGACTCCTGGTTTTGGACAGACCGAAGCCCCCCCCTTCCAGGAGGGCCTTCAGGCCAAACGGACAGTGCCTACTTGCCCTCTTCCGGCTTCTTCGCCTCAGGCTTGAAGTCAACGCCTGCTTCCTTGCGCTGCTGCGGCGTGATGGGCGCCGGAGCTGCGGTCAGGGGGTCGTAGCCGTTGCCGGTCTTGGGGAAGGCGATGACGTCGCGGATGGAATCCACGCCGGACAGCAGCGCCACGACGCGGTCCCAGCCGAAGGCGATGCCGCCGTGCGGAGGTGCACCGTACTTGAAGCCTTCAAGCAGGAAGCCGAACTTTTCCTGGGCGTCCTGGTGCGAGAGGCCCATGACCTCGAAGACCCGTTCCTGAACATCGCTCTGGTGGATACGGATGGAGCCGCCGCCGATTTCGTTGCCGTTGCAGACGATGTCGTAGGCGTATGCCAGCGCGGACTCGGGGTCCGTATCGAAGCTGTCCATGAACTCAGGCTTGGGGGACGTAAACGCATGGTGCACTGCGGTCCACTGGCCGGCGCCGACGGCCACGTCGCCGGAAGCCACAGCTGCTGCTGCCGGCTCGAACATCGGCGCGTCCACCACCCAGCAGAAAGCCCAGTCGTCCGGGTTGATCAGGCCGGTGCGGTGGCCGATTTCAACACGGGCCGCGCCCAGCAGGGCGCGGGCGGAAGACTTGTCGCCGGCGGCGAAGAAGATGCAGTCGCCCGGCTTGGCTCCCACGGCATCCGCCAGTCCTGCCCGTTCTGCCTCGGTGAGGTTCTTGGCCACGGGGCCGGCCAGTTCGCCGTCTTCCTTAAAGAGGACGTACGCCAATCCCTTGTGCCCGCGCTGCTTGGCGAACTCCTGCCAGCCATCCAGGGTCCGGCGCGGCTGCGAAGCGCCGCCCGGCATCACCACGGCACCGACGTAGGGCGCCTTGAAGACACCGAAGTTGGTGTCCTTGAAGAACTCAGTCAGCTCCGTCAGCTCCACGCCGAAACGGAGGTCCGGCTTGTCCGAGCCGAAGCGTGCCATGGCGTCGTGGTAGGTGATGCGCTGGATCGGCGTCGGAATTTCGACGTCGATGAGCTTCCACAGTGCCTTGACGATGTTCTCGCCCAGGGCGATGACGTCGTCCTGCTCCACGAAGCTGGCTTCGATGTCCAGCTGCGTGAACTCCGGCTGCCGGTCCGCACGGAAATCCTCGTCACGGTAGCAGCGGGCAATCTGGTAGTACTTCTCAAAACCGCCCACCTGCAGGAGCTGCTTGAACAGCTGGGGCGACTGCGGCAGCGCATACCAGGAACCGGGCGCCAGGCGGGCCGGCACAACAAAGTCGCGGGCACCTTCAGGTGTTGAACGGGTCAACGTCGGGGTCTCCACCTCAACGAAGCCGTCCTGGTGCAGCAGTTCGCGGGCCACGCGGTTGGCCTCGGAACGCAGCCGCAGGTTGCGGGCGGGGCCCGGGCGGCGGAGGTCCAGGTAACGGTGCTTCAGGCGTGCTTCCTCGCCCACTTCAACATGCTCGTCGATCTGGAACGGAAGGGGGTCGGAGGTGTTGAGGATGGTGACCTTTTCGGCCATGACCTCGATCTCGCCGGTGGCCAGGGCCGGGTTCTCATTGCCCTCCGGCCGCTTGGAAACGGTGCCGATGATCTGCAGGACGTACTCGTTACGCAGGCCGTGGAAAACTTCTTCCTCGCGGACCACCACCTGTGCCACGCCGGAAGCATCACGCAGGTCCACGAAGGCCACACCACCGTGATCACGGCGGCGGCCAACCCAGCCGGCCAGGGTTACGGTTTGTCCAATGTGCTCGGAACGTAGGGATCCGAGGTCATGTGTGCGCAGCACAGCACGCCTTTCTGCGGGGTTACGGCGGGAAGTCGATCGGGAAGTTAAATAAGATCGTTTCGGGAACAATCCCGTTCGAGTTTACCCGCTGCAAAGGGACTGCCACCGCATGAGCGCACACCAGCAACTTCAACGCAGGCTTGGCACGTTTGATGCCACGGCCATCGGACTCGGCTCAATGCTGGGAGCGGGGGTCTTTGTTGTCTTCGCGCCTGCGGCCGCGCTGGCAGGCCAGTTGCTGGCCCTGTCGGTGGTCATCGCCGGGGTGGTTGCCTACTGCAACGCCGTCGCCTCGGCCGCCCTCGCCGCGAAGTATCCCACCAGCGGAGGGACCTACGTTTATGGCCGCGAACAGCTTGGCCAGTGGCCGGGGTTCCTTGCCGGCTGGGGCTTCGTCACCGGGAAGACTGCGTCCTGCGCCGCCATGGCACTGACGTTCGGCAGCTATGCCTGGCCCGGCTACGCAGTGCCGGTGGCCGTGGCGGCCGTGGTTGTCCTCACCGGCGTCAACCTGCTGGGCATCACCCGCACGGCGCTGCTCACGCGGATCCTGCTGTGCATCGTGTTGGCCACCCTCGCCTTTGTTGCCGTAGCCTCAGCCGTGGGCCCCCATCCCGCCGCCGGCAGCGGCGGCCCTGCGGTCGAAGCGTCGCTGGGCGGGGTGCTGCCGGCAGCCGGACTGATGTTCTTTGCCTTTGCCGGCTACGCGCGGATCGCCACGCTGGGCGAGGAAGTCAAGGATCCTGCCCGGGCCATCCCGCGCGCAATCATTGCCGCCCTGGCTGCAGCGTTCGCGATCTACCTGGCCTTGTCGCTGCTCCTGCTGAACCACCTTCCCGGCGGGCAGCTCGCCGCAACCCGGACGCCGCTGCTGGACGCGGTGCTCGAGTCACGGTTTGAGGGCGGTGCAGTAGTGGTGCAGGTGGGCGCCGCCGCCGCCTGCCTGGGAGCCCTGCTGGCACTGATCACCGGCGTGGGCCGGACCACCATGGCCATGGCACGGGAACGGGACCTGCCCTCGCCGCTGGCGAAGGTGGGGGGAAAACACACTGTTCCGTACGTTGCCGAACTCGCCGTGGCCGCCGTCGTTATCCTGCTTCTCCTCACCACGGACGTCATGACGGTGGTGGGCTTCTCCAGCTTTGGCGTGCTGATTTACTACGCTGTGGCCAACGCTTCCGCGTACACCCTGGCGGCGCACCCGGGATACGCCCCCAAGTGGCTGAACGCCGTCGGCTTCGGAGCCTGCCTGCTGCTGGCCTTTACCCTGCCGCCGGCGTCCGTCCTGACCATGGTGGCCGTGCTGGCAGCGGGCGTGGCCGGGCGGTGGCTGGTGCTGCGGCTGCGGCACTAGCGCCGCCCACGGCGCGGAGCGGGACAGTCGCGGGGCACTTTGGTCGGCCCACAGGCCGTCTGCGGAAGAATCGACGGCGGGTCTGTGCCAAAGTGCCCCACGACGGCGGCGCAGGGCGCCAAGGGTCCGGTGCGGCTAAACGGCTGCTGGTGCCGGCTCTGCAGCCGTAGACACCTGCACTGCCAGGTCTTCGGCCGGCGGCATCCAGGTTTCCGGTGCTGCGACTACCTGTTCGCCGGTGCGGAGGTCCTTGACCTGGTGCGTGCCGTCGTCGTCCGTGAACCAGACGAACGGGATGCCGCGGCGGTCGGCGAACTTGATCTGCTTGCCGAACTTTTCGGCCTTCGCGGCCACTTCGGTGGGAATTCCGCGGCTGCGCAACTGGGCGGCCACGTCCTGCGCAGCGTCCCAGCTGTCATCGTGTGTGAGGGCCACCAGCACGGCAGTGGGAACCGAACGTGAGGCCTTGGCCAGGTCCTGGCTGAGGATGCGGGACACCAGCCGGGTGACGCCGATGGAAAGTCCGACGCCCGGGAACTTCCGGTTCCCCTTCGAGGCCAGCGCGTCATACCGGCCGCCGGAGCAGATGGAGCCCAGCTGTTCATGCCCCACCAGCACGGTTTCCACCACTGTCCCGGTGTAATAGTCCAGGCCGCGGGCGATGCTGAGGTCCGCCACCACCTTGCCCGGTGCCCGCTGGACGGCCGCCTCAATGACCTGTTCAAGCTCGCTGAGTCCCTCCTCCAGCAGATCATTGGTGACACCCAGCGCGCGGACCTGGGTCACGAACGAGGTGTTCTCGGTGCGGATTCCGGCCAGCTGCAGGGCCTTCTGCGCCTGGTCATCGGTGGCGCCCAGTTCCGACTTCAACAGTTCCGCGACCTTCGCCGGGCCGATCTTTTCGAGTTTGTCGATGCTCCGCAGCACACCCGCCGTGTCATCCAGGCCAAGACCGCGGTAGAAGCCCTCGGCGAGCTTCCTGTTGTTGATGCGCAGGCGGAAGTCCGGGATGGGGAGGGCGCTCAGCGCCTCAGCGATCACCAGGGCAATCTCGACGTCGTAGCGGAACGGCAGCTCGCCGTCTCCCACCACATCGATGTCCGCCTGGGTGAACTCGCGGGCGCGGCCTTCCTGCGGGCGTTCGCCGCGCCATACCTTCTGGATCTGGTAGCGCCGGAAGGGGAACGCCAGGTAGCCGGCGTTTTCGACGACGTAGCGGGCGAACGGGACAGTGAGGTCGAAGTGCAGGGCAAGTGCGTGCGCATCGCCTTTGCCTTTTGCCTCACCTTCGTCCTCCTGGAGGCGGCTCAGCCCGTACACCTCCTTGTCGATCTCACCCTTGCGCAGCAGCTGGCCAACCGTTTCCACGGCCCGGGTTTCAATGGAGGAGAAGCCGTGCAGCTCGAACACCCGGCGCAGGGTATCCAGCACATGGAGCTCCACCAGCCGCTCCTCGGGAAGCCACTCGGGGAATCCGGACAGGGAGGCGGTGCGTGCCATGGTGGAGTTTCTCCTCTTGGTAAAGGGCGGCAGGGAGGGGCGCGGCAATTGGCCCGAAACGGGCTTACGGCGGCGGCACCCCGGCCAGTCATGCATAAACTATGTGCGGCAGTCAGTTTATGTCGTCTCCCGCCGGCTTCTCTAATGCGGCGGACCGGCAGGCCCGGCCGCCCCACGCCAGCACACGCGGTGCACAGCCGCGCGTGCTGCAGCCCGACTATGAGGAGGACCCTTGGCGGCCAGTTCACGCAGTGCCCGCGAAACGAGACGGCGCATCCAGCAGATGGAAGCCAAGCGGGCCATGCGACGGGACCAGGAAAGCAGGCGCAAGCGCGACAACCTTATCGCCGCCGGTGCCGGAGCGGCCGCCGTTGTTTTCGCCGTCGTCCTCCAACTCACTGCTTTTGCCGGCAACCCCAGCGAGGAAGAGTTCGCCGCCGCAGAAGCCGGGCTGAGCAGCCCGTCCGCGTCTGCGGAGCCGTCCGCCAGCCCGTCCGCGCAAGCAACCAACGGCCCCAACATCCCTGCCGCGGATACCGCCGCGGGGCAGACCTTTACCGGCGAGCTCGTGCTGAACGGCAGCGCCCTCGGCGTGGAACTGAACGGAACGGACGCTCCCCAGGCAACAGCGGTGTTCAAGTCGCTCAGCGATGAGGGCTACTTCAGCGGCAAGACCTGCCACCGCCTCACCACAGGCGAGACCTTCGGCGTCCTGCAGTGCGGCTCCCCCACCGGCGACGGGCAGGGCGACCCGGACTACACCTGGGGTCCGCTGGAGAACACGCCGGAGGACAATGCCTATCCGGCCGGAACCATCGCAGTGGCCCGGACCGGCAACAACGCGTTCGGAAACGGCACCCAGTTCTTCATTGTCTACAAAGACACGGTCATCCCCGCGGACAGCGCCGGCGGCTACACCGTGGTGGGGAAGGTGACATCGGGGCTGGACGTGGTGTCCAACCTGGCCGCCGCCGGCATCACGCCGGGCAGCAGCGACACGGACGGCGCGCCCGTCGAACCAGTCACGATAGACTCGTTTTCTCTGAAGTAGGAAGCCCGGCCGCTATGGCCGCGGTGCAGTACGTGAGTATTTCCCTCCAAGCGAAAGACTTTTAGCGGTGACAGACAGTCAGAAATCCGACGAAACGGCAACAGACCTGACCGAAACGGCGGCCCCCGCGGCCGACGGCGCAGGCACTGAGGCATCCGGTACGACCGCAGTGGAAGCTCCTGAAGCCGTGGCTGCGGCAGCAGAACCTGCTGAAAGCGAGGCTGGCCCCTCCGCTCCCGCCGATGACACTCCTGCTGATGGCACTCCCGCGGATGACAATTCCGTGCCTGCCCCCGCACCGGCAACTGCACCGGCCCCCTCACCCTCCCCCCGGGCGGCGGCACCGTCCCCCGCCGCGTTCGCTTCCCGCCCCAAGCCTGCCGCTGCCGCCCCCGCTGCGGCTGCTGTTCCGGCAGCGCCTGCCACCTCTTTGGCGGAGGCCTCGAAGTGGGGCCGGGTTGAAGGCGACGGCCACGTATTCCTGACCATTGACGGCAGCGAGCATGCCGTCGGGCAGTACCCGGGCGTCAGCGACGACGAAGCCCTTGCCTACTTTGCGCGCAAGTATGACGACGTCGTAGCCCAGATTGTGCTGCTCGAACAGCGCGTCAGCTCCAAGGCACCCAGCACGGACATGCAGAAGACCGTCACCCACCTCCGCGAACAGCTGGCGGAACGGAACATGGTGGGCGACCTCCGTGCGGCCGAGGCGAGGCTGGACAAGCTGGCCGAGCAGATCAGTGAGCTGGAGAAGGCCGAAAAGGCCGAGCACGAGGCCGTCCGCGCCTCTGAACTTGCAGCCCGTGAGGCAATTGTTGCCGAAGCTGAGCAGATCTCCGGCCAGGACCCCGCACAGACCCAGTGGAAGACCTCCAGTGCCCGCATGAACGAACTCTTCGAGGGCTGGAAAGCAGCCCAGAAGAGCGGCGTGCGCCTGGGCCGCAGCAACGAAGACGCCCTGTGGAAGAGGTTCCGGGCTGCGCGGACTGTATTCGACCGCCACCGCCGCGCCTACTTCTCGCAGCTGGACAGCAATAACTCCGCGGCGAAATCCGCCAAGGAAAAGCTGATCGCCGAGGCCGAAGCATTGTCCACCTCTACGGACTGGGGTTTTGCCGCCGGCGAGTACCGCAGGCTGATGGACCAGTGGAAAGCATCACCCCGCGCCAGCCGCAAGGACGACGACGCACTCTGGGCACGGTTCCGTGCGGCCCAGGATGTGTTCTTCACCAACCGCCAGGCTGCCAACGACGAGATCGACCAGGAATACTCGGCGAACCTCACCGTCAAGGAGGCACTCCTGGTGGAGGCCAACGCCATCCTTCCAATCAAGGACCTGGCGGCAGCCAAGAAGGCACTGCAGTCCATCCGTGACCGTTGGGAAGAAGCAGGCAAGGTCCCGCGCGGCGACATGGGCCGCATCGAGGCCGGGCTCCGGAAGGTTGAAGATGCCGTCCGCAACGCTGAGGAAGAGCAGTGGCAGCGCTCCAACCCGGAGCGGAAGGCGCGCACCAACAGCGCCCTGTCCCAGCTGGAATCCGCGATCGCAGGCCTTCAGGACGATCTTGCCAAGGCAGAGAAGACCGGCGACCAGCGCAAGATCAAGGCCGCCCAGGAAGCCCTCGAGGCGCGGCAGGCCTGGCTCGACCAGATCCAGCGCTCGGCCAGCGAACTTTCCTAAGCCACCACGCTCTGGCTCGTCCGCCTGCTTCGCAGGCCGGCGTCTGCGGCAGGCCCGGCTCGGTTATCCACATAACCGGACCGGGCCTGTCCCTGTTAAGGGCCTGCGCGGCAGGATGGACGAATGGCGACTCCATCGGCTTCCGCGGGCAATGACCAACCCCCTGCAGCAGAAGCGGCAGCACCACGCTTCCCTGATCTCTACGTCCCGGACATGCCCTTCGCCATGCCGGAACTGCAAACCCTTGCCGCGGACGGGCTCCTGGACCGGCTGTACCACCGTGGGTACACGCTGCCCGGGGTGGCCGCGTCCCCGCAACTGCGTGCACGGGCAGCGGCCGGGGCGGTACCGTTGCCGGTCAGGCAAAGGGTGGTTGCCGGCCGCATGACAGCAGCCTGGATCTACGGCTGCGCGGCGGAACCGGACAGACTTGCCCTGTTGGTGGATGCCAAACGGAGGGTCTCAAGCCTCCGGAACACCAGGGGCTGCACCCTGCACGAGGTGAAGCTTGGACCCTTTGACGTGGTCAGCCTCGGCGGCCTGATGGTCTCCAGCCCGCTGCGGACTGCCCTGGACATTGCCCTGCACGTGGAGGCAGGCAGGGCTATCCCCGCACTGAAGGGCTTGCTGGCACGCCCGCAAAAGGACGTCCGCCTGCGCCTGCTGGTCCTGGCCATAGAAGCTACGCCCCGCGTGCCCCACAAGCGCGCCGCCCTGGAAAAGCTCGCCGCGCTAGCTCCGGCGCTTGTTGCCGGTGGTCCGGTAAACGTCGAACACGCCGTCGATCCTGCGCACAGCGCTGAGGACGTGGCTCAGGTACTTGGGGTCGCCCATCTCGAAGGCAAACTTTGAGATTGCCACCCGGTCCGTGGAGGTATGCACGCTGGCCGCCAGGATGTTCACGTGGTTCTCGGACAGGACCCGGGTCACGTCAGACAGCAATGACTTGCGGTCCAGCGCTTCCACCTGGATCTCGACCAGGAAGACGCTGGACTGCGTTGGCGCCCAGTCCACGTCCACAATGCGGTCGGGCTGGTCCTTCAGGTCCGAGATGTTAGTGCAGTCCGTCCTGTGCACGGAGACTCCCGAGCCCCGGGTCACGAAGCCAAGGATCGGGTCAGGGGGGACGGGCGTGCAGCAGCGGGCCAGCTTGACCCAGACGTCGCCTACTCCGCGGACCACCACGCCCGAGTCGGAGAAGCGTGCCTTGGTGACCTGGGTGGGGATACTGACTTCGGTGATGTCGTCGTCGGCGCTCTCATTGCCGCCGAGGCTTTCCACCAGCTTTTCCATGACCGACTGGGCGGACGTATGCCCGTCGCCCACTCCGGCGTAGAGGCCTGAAATGTCAACGTACTTGAAATCCTCTGCAACTGCGGCGAGGGCTTCGTGTGTCATCAGCCGCTGCAGCGGAAGGTTCTGCTTCCGCATTGCACGGGTCAACAGTTCCTTGCCGCGGTCGATTGCCTCTTCCCGGCGTTCCTTGCTGAACCACTGGCGGATCTTGTTGCGGGCCCGGGCGCTCTTGACGAAGTGCTGCCAGTCCTGGCTGGGGCCAGCGCCCTCCGCTTTGGAGGTGAAAATCTCCACCCAGTCACCGTGGTTCAGCTCGCTGTTAAGCGGAACCAGTTTGCCGTTGACCCGGGCACCGATGGTCCGGTGCCCGACTTCGGTGTGGACTGCGTACGCAAAGTCCACGGGAGTGGACCCGGCGGGCAGCGCCATGACTTCGCCCTTGGGGGTGAAGACAAAAACTTCCCGTGCGTTGATTTCGAAGCGGAGGGAGTCCAGGAATTCACCCGGATCCGAGGTTTCCTGCTGCCAGTCCACCAGCGAACGCAGCCAGCCCATGTCCCCGTCCCGGGGGCTGCCGGGACCAACCGCGGTCCGGTTGGGCTGGTCCTTGTACTTCCAGTGCGCAGCCACGCCATATTCAGCACGGCGGTGCATCTCATGGGTACGGATCTGGATCTCAACCGGCTTGCCGCCGGGCCCGATCACCGTGGTGTGCAGTGACTGGTACATATTGAACTTGGGCATCGCGATGTAGTCCTTGAACCTGCCGGGCAGCGGGTTCCAGCGCGAGTGCATGGCGCCCAGGGCGGCGTAGCAGTCACGGACGGAGTCCACCAGGACACGGACACCCATGAGGTCGTTGATGTCGTCGAAGTCCTTATCGCGGACGATCATCTTCTGGTAGATGGAGTAGTAGTGCTTGGGGCGGCCGGTGATGGTCGCCTTGATCTTGGCGGTACGGAGGTCCTCGGTGATCTGGTCCCGGATGACACTCAGGCTCTTCTCCCGCTCGGGGGTCCGGTCCCCCACCATCCGGACGATCTCTTCATAGACCTTCGGGTACAGCGCCGCGAAGGAGAGGTCCTCCAGCTCCCACTTGATGGTGTTCATGCCCAGCCGGTGGGCCAGGGGCGCAAAGATCTCGAGCGTCTCGCGGGCCTTCCGGGCGGAGGATTCCGCGGAGACGAACCGCCAGGTCCGTGCGTTGTGCAGCCGGTCCGCCAGTTTGATCATCAGGACACGGATGTCCTTTGCCATGGCAACAACCATTTTGCGGACGGTCTCGGACTGCGCGGCCTCACCAAAGCTGACCTTGTCCAGCTTGGTCACACCGTCCACCAGCATGGCCACTTCGGGACCGAAGTCCCGCTTCAAGTCGGCGAGGGTGTAGGGCGTGTCCTCCACCGTGTCGTGCAGCAGGGCCGCGGCCAAGGTGGTTCCACTCAGCCCAAGTTCGGCCAGGATGGTGGCCACGGCCACGGGATGCGTGATGTAGGGGTCGCCGCTCTTGCGCTTCTGCCCGCGGTGGCTTTGCTCCGCAACGTCGAAGGCCCGCTGGATGAGGTCGAAGTCCTCTTTGGGGTTGTTGGCCCGGACAGTCCTTAGCAGGGGCTCAAGGATGGGCGAATACGTCGCTGTGCTGCGCCCCGTCAGCCGGGCGAGCCTGGAGCGGGTCCGTTCCCGGCGGCCGGGAAAGGTGGGGCGTGAGCCGGAGTTGTCGACCGGAACCAGCGGACCAGGGCGCGCGGACGAGGCCACCCCGGCCTGCGTACCGTTGGCAGCACTCTTGTCTCCTTGTGCCGCTGGCGCTGACGCCGAACGCTCTTCCAATGAAGTACCCCTCACCACCGTTTAATTACTTCAGTCTATTCCCCGCGGCGGTGAGATTTATAACCAGCGCCTTAAACACGGACGGGCCGGCCCTCGCCAGGATTCTGGCGGTGGCCGGCCCGTGGAATCTGGCTTACGCCTTGGCTGTTTCTACTACTGAGGAGCCGGAGCCTGACCCGGCACCGGCACGCCGGTGCTCAACCCGTTTCGCCTGCCTGGCGAGGTCGGGTTCGTTCTGGCGCAGCCACGCATACAGTGGGGCTGCCACGAAGATGGTGGCTGCCGTGCCGATCAGGATTCCGACAAACAGTGCCAGCGAAAGGTCGCGCAGCGTACCGGCACCCAGCAGCCCGGCACCGATAAACAGGATGGCGCCCACGGGAAGGATCGCCACCATCATGGTGTTGATCGACCGGACGAGGGTCTGGTTCACGGCGAGGTTGACCTCCTCGGTGAACGTGCGGCGGGTGGACGCATCGAGATCGGCGGTGTTCTCGCGGATCTTGTCGAAGACCACCACCGTGTCGTACAGGGAGTAGCTGAGCACGGTGAGGAACCCGATGATCGCGGACGGAGTGACCTCGAAGTCGCTGAGGGCGTAGACGCCGGCGGTAATGAACATGGTCACCGCCATGCCCGCGATGGCGGACAGGGACATCTTCCACGTGCGGAAGTACAGCGCCATCAGCACTGCCGCGAGGAGGACGAACACCACAAGGCCAATCAGGGCCTGCTTGGTGACGTCAGCGCCCCAGGTCGGACCGACGAACGTCGAGGTCACCTCATTGTCGGTGACGCCGTAGGCGCTGGTGAGCCCCTCCTTGATGCGGAGCGTCTCATCGTCCGTCAGCTTGTCCGTCTGGATCCGCATGGTGGTGCCGGCGACGTTCGCCACGCGCGGCACGCTTCCCTGGACCACGTCAGTAACGGCCTTCTCCCCCAGCGCTGCATCGGTGGTCTGCACGTTGGAGACCGTGAATTCGGACCCGCCCCGGAACTCGATGCCGAGGTTGAAGCCGCCCTTGGCCAGCGGAATGATGATGGACAGGACAACGGCCACGGCCGCGATGATGAACCAGAGTTTCTTGGCACCTACAAAGTTGTAGGAGCGCTTTCCGGTGTAGAGCTCGTTGCCGAAGTTGGCGAAGCCTGACATTACTTGTTCTCCTTCGCTGAGGACTTCGAGGAGCCCGCGAGCTGCTCCTGCTTCTCCGCCAGGCGGCGTTCGGCGATGGTCATCCTGCGTTCCGCTTCGGCGGCCGCACCGGCGTTCTTGGTACGGACAGCGGCGGCAGGCTTGTCTGCAGGTGTGCGGACACGGCCGGCGCCGCGGTACAGCGGCACTGCTCCCAGACGTTTCGGATCAAGGCCGGACAGCCGGTGCCCCTCGCCGAAGAACCTGGTGCGCGCCAGCATCTGCAGCGTCGGGTGGGTGAACATGAACACCACAATGAGGTCTGCAATGGCGGTCAGGCCAAGGGTGAAGGCGAAGCCCCGGACGTTGCCCACGGCCACGAAGTAGAGGACCAGTGCAGCCAGCAGGTTAACGGCCTTGGAGGCCAGCACGGTCCGCTTGGCCCGCTTCCAGCCGTTCTCGACGGCGGAGACCAGGCCGCGGCCTTCACGGAGCTCGTCCCGGATGCGTTCGAAGTAGACGATGAAGGAGTCCGCCGTCTGTCCGATTGCCACGATGAGGCCCGCGACGCCGGCCAGGGACAGCCGGTAGTTCTCCGTCCAGCCCAGGATGGCGATCGCCAGATACGTCAGGACGCCGGCGACCACCAGTGAAGCGATGGTCACCAAGCCGAGCGCCCGGTACTGGAACAGGGAGTAGACCACCACAAGGAGGAGGCCGATGATGCCCGCCAGGAGGCCCATGCGCAGCTGCTCACCGCCAAGGGTGGCCGAAATCTGCTGCTCGCTCTGAATTTCGAAGCTGATGGGCAGTGCACCGAAGCGCAGCTGGTCTGACAGGGCCTTGGCGCTCTGCTCGGTGAACCCGCCGGTGATCTGCGGGCGGCCGTCGGTGATGACAGCGAGGGACCGCGGAGCGGAGATGACCTGGTCATCCAGCACAATGGCGAACTGGGCCTTCGGGTCGTTGCCCGCGTCGCCGCCGGCGGCAACGTAGAACTGGTTCAGGCGTTCGGTGACCTCTTTGAACCTGGCCGTGCCTTCGTCGTCGAACTGGATGTTCACTGCCCAGTCGTTGGTGACGGCACCCTGCGCACCCTGCTGGAGCTGGAAGGAGGACGTAACGATGTTGCTTCCCTTAACTTCCACGGGACCCAGGATGTACTTGATCGCAGGGTTCGTCTCGGAAGCCGGCTCACAGGTCACCAGCGGCTTGGCCGGGTCAGACCGTTCCCGCTCGTCCTGCGCCGGGTTGTCGCAGTCAAGGGTTTCGAACTCGCGGTAGATCTCCGGGGTGATCCAGTTGATGTCGCTGCTGTTGGCGGGTTCCGCCGTCGGCTTGGGCAGCTGGTCCTCCGGCGCCCGCTGCTCCTCCGGCACTGGTGCACCGGCACCGGCGAGCAGCACGGGCCGGAAGTTCATGTCGGCCGAGGCCTGGATCAGGTCGCGCGTCTGGCTGGAGGGGGTGCCGGGAAGGCTGACCACCACATTGCGCCCTGACTGGGTGCTGATCTCTGCTTCTGCAACACCTGAACCGTCAACGCGCTGGCGGATGATCGCCACGGCCTGGTTGAGCTGTTCCTCGTTGATGTCCGAACCGCCTTCGACCTTGGGCGCCAGGATCATCTGGGTGCCGCCTTCGAGGTCCAGCGCCAGCTTGGGCGCCCAGCTTGCCTGCCCGGCAAGGGTTCCGCCGGCCAGGACGGCAGTGAGGGTGGCGAGGAGTACACCGAGCCAGACCAGGACCCTGAGGCCTGGTTTCTTGGGGCCAGTTCGTGCCATTGTCGATCTTTCTCTTATTCACGGAGGAACCGCCGGTGCCTGCTTGTGCTTGCACCGGCGGCGGTCCGCAGCGGTAGAGGTGTTGTGGATGCAGCGGGGACTAGTTGTCCTTCTTGCCCTCATCATTGAGGCGCTTCAGGGTTTCATCCGGGGTTTCGAGCGGCGTTGTGGAGCTGCCGGTCTCCTGCGCCGTCAGGGACGACGCATCGTCCGGGACAGCCGGGGCGTCAGCCGCCGGAACCGCTGCCGGCTCTACGATCTTGGTGACCGCCTGGCGGTGCACGGTAGCAAGGTTGCCGGGGGAAAGCTCCAGCGTGACCTTGTTTTCCTCGTCGTCGATCTCAACGATGCGGCCGAACAGGCCAAAGCTGGTCATGACTTCCACGCCGGGGGCGAACTGTGACTGAAGCGTTGCCTGCTGCTGCTGGGTCTTCTTGTTGCGGCGGAACATCATGAAGATGAAGATGCCGAGCATCACGAACAGCAGGATCGACATGATGTCGATGCCGCCGCCGGGCTGGGTAGTGGTGGTCTGGGCAGTGATGTGTCCGAACACGGGGAAGTTCCATTCTGTACGTGCATTGAGCTGTACTTGCATTGAGCCGGTTGACAGCGCCGTCCGCTTTGAACGAGTGGCCTGGCGAAGCTGCTTGCCATCCATTCGCGGGCTGCCGGTAATGCTGCCCGCGGGAACAAAGACCCGAACGTGCCGAGCGTCATACCAGTCTAAAGGGAAAAGCTGAACGGAGCCTGCTATTGGATTTCGGGGCCCGTCAGTCCGGGCTCAGGCGTCGTCGTCGGCAGGCTCGAACAGGTCCAGCTGCTCCTGGGCGAAGACGCCTGACGGAATGGCATAGCCAAGATGGGTCCAGGCCGGAGCCATGGCAATCCGGCCACGCGGGGTGCGGCCCAGGAGGCCCTCACGGACCAGGAACGGCTCTGCCACGGTTTCCACGGTTTCGGTCTCTTCGCCGACTGCGATGGCCAGCGTGGAGAGTCCCACCGGGCCGCCGCCGAACTTGGTGATGAGTGCTTCGAGCACGGCGCGGTCAAGCCGGTCCAGGCCCTTTTTGTCCACCTCATACATGTCCAGCGCAGCGGACGCCGCCCTGGCGTCGATCTGGTCAATTCCGTGGACCAGGGCCCAGTCCCGGACACGGCGCAGCAGCCGGTTGGCAATGCGGGGAGTGCCGCGGGAGCGACCGGCGATCTCGGAGAATCCCGCCGAGTTGACCTTGAGGTCCAGCAGGCCGGCGGAGCGCCGCAGCACGAGTTCAAGCTCCGGCACGGAGTAGAACTCCAGGTGGCCGGTGAAGCCGAACCGGTCCCGGAGCGGCCCGGGCAGCAGGCCAGCGCGGGTGGTGGCGCCCACCAGGGTGAAGGGCGGCAGCTCGAGGGGAATTGCCGTTGCACCGGCCCCCTTGCCCACCACGATGTCCACCCGGAAATCCTCCATGGCCATGTACAGCATCTCTTCGGCCGGCCTGGACATCCGGTGGATCTCGTCCAGGAACAGGACTTCGCCCTCGGAAAGGGAGGAAAGGATGGCGGCGAGATCCCCGGCGTGCTGGATGGCAGGGCCGCTGCTAATCCGCAGGGGCGCACTCATTTCTGACGCAACGATCATGGCAAGGGTTGTCTTGCCCAGTCCCGGCGGGCCCGAGAAGAGCACGTGGTCCGCGCTGCGCCCGCGCATCCGGGACGCCTGGAGAACCAGGGACAGCTGTTTCCGTACCCGGTGCTGGCCCACGAAGTCGTCCAGGTTCTTGGGCCGGAGCGCTGCCTCGATGGCACGCTCCTCGGGCTCCTCCCCCGCGGCCACCAGGGACGGTTCAGCCACGGCTGCCTACGCGGTTGCCGGCCCGTGCACCGTCCTGTCCAAGCCACCGGAGCGTGGTCCGCAGGATCTCCGGCACGTTGCCGCGGAACGACACCTCGGGATCGTCCGCCAGCGCCTTGTCGATGCTTGAGGAGGCGTCCTTTTCCGACCAGCCCAGGCTGGTCATGGCGGCCACCACCTGGGGCTTCCAGGCGGCTTCGGCCGGGGTGGAGGCCGCGGCGGTACCGGCTGTACCGTGCGGAACCAGCTTTCCGGCCAGCTCCAGGACAATCCGCCCAGCGACTTTGGGGCCGATGCCGGGAACCTTGGTGAACGTTTTGCTGTCCCCCGTGTGCGCGGCCACCCGGATCGCCTCCGGTTCGTGGACCGCGAGGACTGCCAGCGCCAGGCGCGGCCCCACCCCGCTCACACTGAGCAGGACATCGAAAACCTCGCGCTCGTCGTCGGACGCAAATCCAAAGAGCGTCAGCGAATCCTCCCGGACAATCAGGGAGGTGAAGAGCTGGCCTTCCTCGCCGGTGCGCAGCCTGCTCAGGGTCTGCGGGGTGGCGTTGACGCTCATGCCCGCCCCGTTGAGGTCAATCACGGCGGTGGAAAGTCCCACATGCGCTACCGTCCCGCGAAGGAAACTGATCAAGGCCTGGCTCCTGGTGTCTTTGCCGGGCTCCAGGGAGCAGGACCGGCTATCCGAACATATCTACGAATACCCTAGCAAGCAGCCAGGACATTCAGCGTGCGCGGCGCGCCTTCGCCTCGGCATCAGCCCAGGCCCGCTGGGCCGGGGTCAGGGAGGAACTGCCCGGGCCGGTGGTAGCAACGGCGGCGCCGCTGCCCGCCCGCCAGGCGTGGGTGATGGCCAGCGCAAGGGCATCGGCGGCGTCCGCAGGCCGCGGCGGTGCGTCAAGGCGCAGGATCTTGGTGACGAGCTTGGTCACCGCATCCTTGTTCGAGGTACCGCTGCCGGTGACGGCCGCTTTGACTTCCGACGGCGTATGCAGCGCCACCGGGATCCCCCGCCGGGCCGCTGCCGCGATCACCACCCCGGATGCCTGGGCCACGCCCATCACGGTGCTGACGTTGAGCTGGGAAAAGACCCGTTCGACGGCGAGGACGTGCGGTTCATGGCGGTCAAGCCACTCGTCGATGGCGAGGGCGATCACCAGCAGCCTCTGGTCCAGGGTGTCCTCAGGCGAGGTTCCCACCACGCCATAGGCAACCATGGTGGCCTGCCTGTTCCGCTCGACGTCCACAACGCCGATCCCGCAGCGGGTCAGGCCGGGATCCACCCCCAGGACGCGGAGCGTCACAGGCGGGAACGCCTCACGAACAGGCGGGGCCTCACTCAGAGTCCAGGGCGGCCTGGACGTCGTCGCTGAGGTCGGCGTTGCTGTAGACGTTCTGGACGTCGTCGAGGTCTTCCAAGGCGTCAACGAGCTTCATGAACTTCTTTGCGGCGTCCAGGTCCAGCGGCACTTCCATGGACGGAACGAATTCCGCCTCGTCGGTGTCGTACTCGATCCCTGCGTCCTTCAGGGCATCGCGGACAGCCTGCAGGTCCTTGGGGTCCGAGTGGATCTCAAAGGTGTCGCCATTGTCCTTGACTTCCTCGGCACCGGCGTCCAGGACAGCCATCAGGACGTCGTCCTCGGTCAGGTCCTTCTTGGGAAGGGTCACCACGCCCTTGCGGCTGAACAGGTAGCTGACCGAACCGGGATCGGCGATGGTGCCGCCGTTGCGGGAGATGGCGAGCCGGACCTCCGAGGCCGCACGGTTCTTGTTGTCCGTAAGGCACTCGATAAGCAGCGCAGAACCCTGCGGGCCGCGGCATTCGTACATGATCTCGGTGTAGTCAACCACTTCACCGGTAAGCCCGGCTCCGCGCTTGATGGCACGGTCGATGTTGTCTGCCGGCACCGAGGTCTTCTTGGCCTTGGTCACGGCGAGTTCCAAGCCGGGGTTGCCCTGGAGGTCCGGGCCGCCCATACGCGCGGCAACTTCAATGTTCTTGATCAGCTTGGCGAACGACTTGGCGCGGCGGCTGTCGAGGATAGCCTTCTTGTGCTTGGTCGTTGCCCATTTGGAGTGGCCTGACATGCTTTACGCTTCTCCTCTGATCATGCGGATAAAAAGTTCGTGTACGCGTTTCTCCCCAGTCACTTCCGGGTGGAAGGAGGTGGCCAGCAGGTGGCCGGAACGCACTGCAACAATTCTAGCCGTCCCCGGCAGCGGTACGGCGTGGGAAGCGTGCTCAGGGTCGGCAGGCTCAACCTGGGCGAGGATTTCCACGCCGGGACCAACACGTTCCACCCACGGCCCGCGGATGAAGACGGCGTGGACCGGCGCAACGCCGGTCGCCGTGGCGCTGAAATCGAGGCCCTTGAAGTCAAGGTCCGTTTCAAAGGACTCGCGCTGCCGGCCGAAAGCGTTGCGGCGCACGGTGATGTCCAGTCCACCGAAGGTCTGCTGCGGAGCCCCGGACAGGTCCGTGGCGGGATCCGCAATGTCGGTGGCAAGCAGGATCATTCCTGCACATGAGCCATACACAGGGAGGCCTTCGGCGATGCGCTCCCGCAGCGGTTCGGCAAGATCAAAGGCGCGGGCAAGTTTGTCGATGGCGGTGGATTCGCCGCCGGGAATGATCAGCCCGTCCAGGCCGTCCAGTTCCTTGGGCCGGCGGATGCCGACGGCTTCGGCGCCTGTGTCCTCGATGGCCCGCAGGTGCTCACGGAAGTCGCCCTGGAGCGCCAGCACACCGATCCGAAGGCCGGCTCCAGCGCGCGCAGGAGCAGCCGAAAGGGAATTTGTCATCCATCCAGCATACGGGTGGCCCTTTACAGGGACCGGCAGGGAGGGCGTCGTCGGCGGTTGCATGCCTTTGCTGGGATATATTCAAAACATGCTCTACTTCAGTGTTCCGCTCGGCAAACTGGTCCGCCGGGTGTCCCGGCTTCGGGGCGGCGGGTCCGCCCTGCCCGGGCTGGTGGTCGAAAAAATCGACCCCGGCTTTATGCGGCGGACACTCAGTACCCTCCCCCATGGGGTGGCGGTGGTCAGTGGCACTAACGGCAAAACCACCACAACCAAAATGGTGGTGGAACTGCTGGAAAGCCAGGGCCTGAAGGTCTTCACCAACCGCACTGGCAGCAATTTCACCCGCGGCGTCGCTGCGGCCCTACTCGGCGAGGTTGACTGGCGCGGCCGGCTGGACGCCGACGTCGCTGTCCTGGAGCTGGACGAAGCGCACGCCGTGCACTTCGTCAACAGCGTCCCGCCGCGCTACTGCCTCCTCCTAAACGTCCTGCGGGACCAGCTGGACCGGTTCGGCGAAATCGACAAGACAGCCCAACTCCTTCAGCACATCGCAGCGAAGACCACCGGAACGGTGGTCCTGAACCGGGAAGACCCCCGGGTTGCCCGGATCGCGGACACCCTCACCGGGCAGGACGTCAAGTACTTTGGCCTGGACTACTCGCTCCTGAGCACCTTCCCCAACGACGACGACATGCGGGCTGCTCCCGGAAGCCCCGCTCCGGCGGGCATGCCGGAGAAGCCGGCAGCCGACGTCGTCCTCCGCAAGGTGGGCGCGGACACCGCTGAGTTTGAGTACGACGGCGCCACGGTCACCACGGGCATGAAGCTTCGGGGTGTCTACAACATCTTCAACGCCGCCGCCGCGCTGACGCTTGCGCGCAGCATCTGCGGCAGCGGTGCCGCCACCGCCAACCACGACGCGCTGCTTGAGGCCCTGTCCCGGGTGGCTCCGGCCTTCGGACGCGGGGAAAGCCTCACCGTTGACGGCCACCCCCTGGACCTGGTCCTGGTCAAGAATCCCAGTGGCTTCCGGCTGGGCCTGAAGTCGTTCCCCGCGGGCGGTTACGCCACCATGATCGCCATCAATGACAACTACGCCGACGGCAGGGACATGTCCTGGCTGTGGGACGTTGAATTCGAGTCCCTGCGCGAGGGCGGGGTTGACCAGCTCACCGGTTCACGGGCCTACGACATGGCACTGCGGCTGCAATATGACGACGTCCGCATCGGCAACGTCGAACCGGACATCACGCCTGCACTCGCGGCCTTCATCAGGGAAGCCCACGGAAAGCCAAAGCGCATCTTCTGCACCTACACGGCGATGCTGGCCATCCGCCGCGAACTGTCCAAAATCACTACCGTGGAGGTTGTCTCTTGAGCCAGGCAGGTGCTGGTCCCGCACAGGAAAACCCCGGGAGCAAGGGCACCCTCCGGGTGGTGCAGCTCTACCCGCGCGACATGAACATCTACGGCGACTGGGGCAACGCCCTGGTCCTCCAGCAGCGCATCAGCTGGCACGGTTACACCCCGGAGCTGCTTGAGTACAACGTGGGGGATCCGTTCCCTGAGGACGTGGACATTATTGTGGGCGGCGGCGGCCAGGACAGCGGCCAACTGGTCATCCAGGACGACCTTCAGGCCCGCTCCGGTGTGCTGAAGGACCTGGCGGAGGACGGTGCGCCCATGCTTGTCATCTGCGGGCTGTACCAGCTCTTCGGACACTTCTTCAAGACCCGCACCGGCGCTGTGATCCCGGGCATCGGCATCCTGGATGTTGAGACGCACGGCACCGAGGAGCGGCTGATCGGCAACGTCAAAGTTGCCACCGCGGAGTTCGGGGAAGTGCTTGGCTACGAGAACCACAGCGGCCAGACAACCCTGGGCAGCGGCGTGCGGCCTTTGGGCTCCACCCCGAAGGGCATGGGCAACAACAGCAGTGACGGCCACGAGGGTGCCCGGTACCGGAACATCGTGGCCAGTTACCTGCACGGCTCGCTCCTGCCCAAGAACCCGGCCATCGCGGACTTCCTGATCCGCACGGCAGCGGAGCGCAAGTACGGCAGCTTTGTTCCGGGCCATCCGGATGACAGCTACGCGGTGTTGGCGCGGGAACACGCCGCACGCCGCCCGCGCTGACCAGGCCCGCGACCAGGTCACCGGACTGGCACATACCTGTGGGCGGCGGCCCGCACCGGAGGGTCAGGGGTGGCGGGTGATCAGAAGTTCGTGCGCTCCGGCTGCCGCTGCGCCCATTGCTTCCACGACGCCTGCTGTCCTGTTCCGGGTGGCGGCGTCGGCTTCCTGCCCGACACAGGGCCCCTGTGGCGCGTCGGTCGCCACCGAACACCAGCGGTAGGGATCGCGGACGATGACGGAGGGCGCCCAGGCCAGGTCCGTGGCAGTCCATCTTCCGGAGGCGTCCTGGCCGAACTGCACCCGCACCAGGAGGCCCTCGTTGTTGACCGCGTACCAGGGCGAAAGCTCGGTGATGCCGTTGCCCAGGCCGTATACGATCCACGTGCCCTTGTAGTTCTCGATGGGGAGCACGGAATGCGTGTGGTGTCCGTAGACCAGGTTGAACTGGCCGCTGTCCACCAGGGCGTGCGCCACTTCCCGCTGCCGGGCGTTCGGACCGCTGGTGTATTCGTCTCCGGCGTGGATGGCCGCCAGCACGATGTCCGCCCCCAGCGCCCTGGCCTTCTCCGCTTTGGCGATCATGGTTGGGGCATCCAGCATGTCCACCTGCCAGGGGTGCTCGGGAAGCAGTCCGTTGAGTCCGTAGGTGGCTTGGATGACGGCGACCTTCGCGGCGGGAGTCTGCATGATGAGGATCCCTTGCGACTCCTTTTCAGTCCGGTACGAACCCGTGTGTTTCAGGCCGGCAGCGTCCAGCTGGTCCAGGGTGCGCAGCAGCCCGTCCGTTCCACGGTCAATGGTGTGGTTGCTGGCCGTTGTGCAGGCCTGGTACCCCACTTCTTTTGATGCTGCGATGATTTGCGGCGGAACATTGAACGACGGATAGGCCGCGAACGGACCTTCCGGGACGGCCACCGGCGTTTCCAGGTGGCAGATGGCCAGATCACTGTTCCCGATGTACCGCCGCTGCCCGTCAAGCAACGGCACGAAGTCCAGTCCGGACTTGCCCGATGCTGCCGCGTCCTGCTGCGCCTGCTGCCACAGCTGTGCGTGAACCAGCATGTCTCCGGTGACCAGCACGGACGTGCACCGGAGCACCGGGCAGGCCGGACCCTCGCCGGGCGTGGGAGTCGGCGTCGGGGTTGGAGGGGAAGCCGCGGTGCTGCCGGTGCCAGAGCTGCCGGTGCCAGGGCTGCTGGGGCCGGGGCCGCCGGGACCGGTGCGGGCCAAACCGGTCGCTCCTGCCGGAGCCGCGGGCCCGGCCTGTTCCGCGACCAGGCCGCAGCCGCCGAGCGCTCCAGCTATAGACAGTGCGGCAGCCAGCGCAAGGGCAGGGATGACGCGGCGAAAATGCACCGGCCCCCTGCCGGTTAGAGTCCCCATAAGAGCATTCTAGGGAGCGGGCCATGGCGTGGCTCACATTGAGAAGCGTGGCCTGCTGTGAAAGGTTTTACTCCATGACCAACCCCCTTTTGGCACCCAGTCCCCTGCCCTATGGACTTCCGCCCTTCGCGGAGATCACACCCGCCGATTATGAGGACGCCGTCCGGTCAGGCCTCGCAGAGCACCTGGCTGAGATCCAGGCCATTGTTGATGACGCGGCCCCCGCCACTTTCGAGAACACGGCCGTGGCGATGGAACGCTCCGGCAGGCTCCTGGACCGCGCGGCTGCGTCCTTCTTCACCCTCGTTTCGGCCGATGCATCCCAGGAGATCCGGGATCTGGAAACGGCGCTGGCTCCGCTGTTCTCCGCACACCAGGACGAGGTCTTCCTCAACCGGGCACTGTTCGAGCGCTTTGCGGCCATCGACACTGCCGGCTGCGATGCTGAGTCCGTGCGGCTTGTCGAGGAGTACCTGAAGGAATTCCGGCAGTCAGGCATCCAGCTGGAGGGACCTGCCCGGGAAAGGCTCAAGGAGGTCAACGCCGAGCTCTCCCGCCTTGGCACCGAGTTCGGACAGCGCGTGAAAGAAGGAATGAAATCCGCGGCGCTGCTTCTGGACCACGCAGGCGAGCTGGCGGGACTGCCGGCCGATGACATTGCCGCCGCCGCGGAGGCCGCCCGGGCCGCAGGGCATGACGGCAAGTTCCTGCTGACACTGATCCAGCCGACCAACCAGCCTGCCCTGTCCGCCCTCGAGGACCGGGAGGTCCGCCGTCGGCTGTTCGAAGCGTCTGTGGCCCGGGGCAGCGGGGGCGGAAGCCTCGACGTGCTGGATCTGGCCATGGCGATGGCCCGGCTTCGCGCCGAAAAAGCGGCGCTTTTGGGCTTCGCCAACTACGCCGAACTGGTGGTGGACCGGCAGACGGCCCCGGATTTCGGGTCGGTCCAGTCCATGCTGAACCGCATGGCGCCGGCAGCCGTGCGGAACGCCGACACCGAAGCCGCTGCCCTGGCCGAGGCCGCAGGCCACCCGCTGGAGGCCTGGGACTGGGCCTTCTACTCCGCGAAGGTCCGGCGCGAACGCTACGACATTGATGAACAGGCACTCCGTCCCTATTTCGAGCTGGACCGTGTGCTGGAAGACGGCGTCTTCTTCGCCGCCACTTCCCTCTTCGGCATCACCTTCCACGAGCGGAAGGACCTTGCCGGGTACCACCCCGATGTCCGCGTCTGGGAGGTCCGCGACGGGGACGGCATGGGCCTGGGACTGTTCCTGGGTGACTACTACACCCGTGAATCCAAGCGGGGCGGGGCCTGGATGAACTCCCTGGTGGAACAGTCGGCGCTGCTGGGAACAAAACCGGTGGTCATCAACAACCTGAACATCTCCAAGCCGCCCGCGGGTGAACCGACGCTCCTGACGCTGGACGAGCTGCGGACCACCTTCCACGAGTTTGGCCACGCCCTGCACGGGCTGTTTTCCAACGTGACCTATCCCCGGTTTTCCGGCACTTCCGTCCCCCGCGACTTTGTGGAATATCCCTCACAGGTCAACGAAATGTGGATCATGTGGCCCGACGTGCTGCAGAACTACGCCCGCCACCATGAAACGGGCGAGCCGCTTCCGCAGGAGGTGGTTTCGAAACTGGAGGCGTCCCGGCTGTGGGGTGAAGGATTTGCCACCACCGAATACCTGGGCGCAGCGCTGCTGGACCTTGCCTGGCACGTCCTGGACGGCAGCGACATCCCCGAGGATGCCGTTGCATTTGAAGACAAGGCCCTGGCCGCCGCCGGGATCGCCCATGCCCTGATTCCGCCGCGCTACCGAACCGGCTATTTCCAGCATGTCTTTGCCGGTGCGGGGTATGCCGCCGGCTACTACTCCTACATCTGGAGCGAGGTTTTGGATGCGGAGACGGTGGACTGGTTCACCGAGAACGGCGGACTCACGCGGGCAAACGGCGACCGTTTCCGCCAGGAGCTCCTCTCCCGGGGAAACAGCCGCGACCCCCTGGAATCATTCCGCATCCTCCGGGGCCGCGAGGCAAGGCTGGAACCGCTGCTGAAGCGCCGCGGCCTGGAATAGCCAAGCTCCCCACCCACCCCACCCCACTTAAAGAAGTACGACGCCGGTCCCCCACCAGAGAAAGGTGAGGAACCGGCGTCGTACTTAACAGAGCCGGGGCGACGGGCGGGGGTGATCCGGCAGCGCGCGTAAAAGGGGCCCCGCGTCCCGGCTCGCCGCGAAGCGGCCTTAGCAGGACGCGGGGAATAGCGCGCAGAGGATCAGCGCCGCCAAGCGCGAACCAGAGAAATTACCAGCCGCGCTCAGCGAGGCGGTGGGGCTGGGGGATCTCGTCGACGTTGATGCCCACCATGGCTTCGCCCAGGCCGCGGGAGGCCTTGGCGATGACGTCGGGGTCGTCGTAGAAGGTGGTGGCCTTCACGACGGCGGCCGCGCGCTGGGCGGGGTTGCCGGACTTGAAGATGCCGGAGCCGACGAACACGCCGTCCGCGCCGAGCTGCATCATCATGGCGGCGTCGGCCGGCGTGGCGATGCCGCCGGCGGTGAACAGCACCACCGGAAGCTTGCCGGCAGCGGCAACTTCCTTGACCAGTTCGTACGGGGCCTGCAGTTCCTTGGCCGCGACGTAGAGCTCGTCCTCGGGAAGGGCTGCGAGCTTGGCGATCTCGGAGCGGATCTGGCGCATGTGCCCGGTGGCGTTGGAGACGTCGCCGGTGCCGGCCTCGCCCTTGGAGCGGATCATCGCCGCGCCCTCATTGATGCGGCGCAGCGCCTCACCCAGGTTGGTGGCACCGCAGACGAAGGGAACCTTGAAGTTCCACTTGTCGATGTGGTTGATGTAGTCGGCCGGGGTCAGGACCTCGGACTCGTCAATGTAGTCCACGCCGAGGGACTGCAGGACCTGCGCCTCGACGAAATGACCGATCCGGGCCTTGGCCATAACCGGCACGGACACGGCGTCGATGATCTTGTCGATCATGTCCGGATCGGACATGCGGGACACGCCGCCCTGGGCGCGGATATCAGCCGGAACGCGTTCCAGCGCCATCACAGCAACGGCACCGGCGTCTTCGGCGATGCGGGCCTGCTCGACGTTGACGACGTCCATGATGACGCCGCCCTTGAGCATCTCAGCCATGCCCCGCTTGACGCGGTTGCTGCCCGTGACGCTGTTCGCGGACGTACCGGCCCCGCTGCTTACATCAGGTGTAGACACAAAAACCCCTATGGGTAGATAGATGACCTTCGCCGGGCATGCAGGGCGGCACAAATGCCATCTGTGCACACACCGGGTTGCCGGATCCAATGACCGGGCAGTCCTAATACTAGTCTCACCGCGGCCGGCCGGCTTAATTCGCGTTAATCGGCAGTGGACGGTTCCGCGAGGGCCTGCCGGCGGACCGAAACCACGCGCTGGACCACGGTGATCAGGCTGGCGACGGCCAGCAGCAGGAGAGTCACCAGCAGGACCACCTCAGGGAGCCCAAGGCCGGTGAATCCGGTGACAACTAGTACTGAGACGAGGCGCTCGGCACGCTCGGCGATTCCGACGTTGGCTGTGAACCCCAACGATTCCGCTTTCGCGCGCGCATAGGAAACCACCATGCCCAGGACAAGGCAGACGATGGCTGCGACGGCGACCGGGACGTTGGCCCCGCCGGTGAAGAACCATACGGCCACGCCCGCGAACAGGGCGCCGTCTGCAATCCGGTCCAGGGTGGAGTCCAGGAAGTTGCCCCAGCGGCTGCCCACGTCCCGCATCCTGGCCATGATGCCGTCCAGGACGTCGGAGAAGATGAACGCCGTGATGAACAGGGTTCCCCACCAGAGCTGGCCGAGCGGGTAGAACACCAGCGCACCCACCACCACTCCGGCGGTGCCGATGACCGTTACTGCGTCAGGCGAGATTCCGATTTTGAGGAGCCAGCGGGCAAGCGGGGTGAACAGCGCGGTGAAAAAGCCGCGCGCGTGCTTATTCAGCATGCGTCTCCCCGGGCCAGGCGTCGGCCACCTGCTGGCGGACCTCGTCGAGGGTCTGGGTGATGGCTTTGGTCTGGGCGATGATGGGGAAGAAATTCCCGTCGCCGCCCCAGCGTGGCACGATGTGCTGGTGCAGGTGCGCGGCGATGCCGGCACCGCCCACAACTCCCTGGTTCATGCCCAGGTTGAAACCGCCCGGATTGGCCACTTTGCGCAGCACCCGCATGGCCGTCTGCGTGAGGTCCGCAAACTCCGCCGTCTCATCGAGCGTCAGGTCGGTGTAGTCCGGAATGTGGCGGTAGGGGCACACCAGGAGATGCCCGGGATTGTAGGGAAACAGGTTGAGCACCACGTAGCACGTCTTTCCGCGGTGGACGATGAGTGCTTCCTCGTCCGACCTTCCGGGACCGATGCAGAAGGGGCAGTCATTTTCGTTCTTGAACTGGTGCTGCCCGCCCTTGATGTACGCCATGCGGTGCGGAGTCCACAGGCGCTGGAAGGCGTCCGGGACACCGGCGAGGTCAAAGTCGTCGGTAACGCCGGCATCTCCTGGATACCCTGCGCCTGTGTTCTCCTGCACGGTGATGTTCCGTTTCCGCTAGCTGGTCCGGTTACGGACGGCTTCCGTGATCCGTGTGACTGCCTCTGCCACGGGCACGCCGTTGTCCTGGCTTCCATCACGGAAGCGGAACGAAACGGCGCCTGCTTCGGCATCGTCCCCGCCCGCGATCAGCACGAACGGAATCTTGTCCTTGCTGGCCGTTCGGATCTTCTTGGGGAACCGGTCCGAGGAGGTGTCCACTTCGGCGCGGATGCCTGCGGCCTTCAGCTGGTCGACGACGTCGAACATGTACTCGTTGAAGGTCTCAGCAACCGGAATGCCCACCACCTGTACCGGTGCCAGCCACGCGGGGAAGGCTCCGGCGTAGTGCTCGGTCAGCACGCCCATGAAACGCTCGATTGATCCGAACAGGGCACGGTGGATCATCACGGGCCGCTGCCGGCTGCCGTCTGCAGCCTGGAACTCAAGTTCGAAGCGTTCAGGCAGGTTGAAGTCCAGCTGGATAGTGGACATCTGCCAGGTGCGGCCAAGGGCGTCCTTGGCCTGCACCGAGATCTTGGGGCCGTAGAAGGCGGCTCCACCCGGATCCGCGACCAGTTCCAGGCCGGATTCCTCGGCCACTTCGGCGAGGGTGCGGGTGGCTTCTTCCCAGGCCGCGTCCTCCCCAACGTACTTCTCCGGATCCTTGGTGGACAGCTCCAGGTAGAAGTCGTTCAAGCCGTAGTCCTTCAGGAGGTCCAGCACGAACGTCAGCGTCTTGGTGAGCTCGCCCTTCATCTGCTCGCGGGTGCAGTAGATGTGGGCGTCGTCCTGTGTCATGCCGCGGACCCGGGTCAGGCCGTGCACCACGCCGGACTTCTCATACCGGTACACGGAGCCGAATTCGAAGAGCCGCAGGGGCAGCTCGCGGTAGGACCGTCCCCGGGAGCGGAAGATCAGGTTGTGCATGGGGCAGTTCATCGGCTTGAGGTAGTAGTCCTGGCCGGGTTTGCGGACAGTGCCGTCCTCGTTGAGTTCGGCGTCCACGTGCATCGCGGGGAACATGCCGTCCTTGTACCAGTCCAGGTGGCCGGAGACCTCATACAGGTGGCCCTTGGTGATGTGCGGGGTGTAGACGAACTCGTAACCGGCTTCGACGTGGCGCTGCCGGGAGTAGTCCTCCATCTCCTTGCGGATGATGCCACCCTTGGGGTGGAAGACCGGAAGGCCTGAACCGAGTTCATCCGGGAAGGAAAACAGGTCAAGTTCCGAGCCGAGCTTGCGGTGGTCGCGGCGTTCTGCCTCTGCGATGCGTTCCTGGTAGGCCTTGAGGGCGTCCTTGGTGGGCCAGGCCGTGCCGTAGATGCGCTGCAGCTGCTGGTTCTTCTGGTTGCCCAGCCAGTAAGCGGAGGACGAGCGGGTGAGGGCAAAGGCGTTGGAGATGAGCTTGGTGTTGGGCAGGTGCGGGCCGCGGCAGAGATCGCACCAAACGGTGGTCCCTTCCTTGCGCTCAACGTTGTCGTAAATAGTGATATCGCCTGCGCCGACCTCGACGTTCACGCCCTCGCCTGCCTCGGCGGCCTCGTTTTTCTTGCCCAGCAGTTCGAGCTTGTAGGGCTCGTTCTTCATGGCTTCACGGGCTTCGTCCTCGCTCACGACGCGGCGGACGAACTTCTGGTTCTGGTTGATGATCTTCTGCATCATCTTTTCGAGGGTCTTGAGGTCCTCGGGAGTGAACGGTTCTGCCACATCGAAGTCGAAGTAGAACCCGTCAGTAATGTACGGGCCGATGCCCAGCTTGGCGTCGGGGCGCAACTGCTGGACAGCCTGGGCCATGACGTGGGCGGTGGAGTGGCGGAGGACGTTAAGGCCGTCGGGAGAGTCAATGGTGACGCCTTGGACGTCGGCGCCTTCCGGCAGCTCCTGGTCAAGGTCCTTCAGCTCGCCGTTGACGCGGGCTACAACAACATCACGGCGCTCAAAGAAGAGTTCCGCACCGGTTGTCCCGGTAGTCACCTTGGTCTCTTCGCCATCGACGAGAAGGGTGATCTGCTGGGCATCTGACACGGGTGTCTCCTATTCAAAGTTAAGGCTTCATAGCTTGTGGCATACGGGGACCACAGCCAGCCATCGTCAATGCTATCGGTTCCGCTGAGGCCCGACCAACGCGGCGCACGGAAGGGTCAGCCGCTGAATCCCGTTATGGCGAGGCTCCTGCTGATTCCATCCAGCGGATGCGGGGCTTCCGGTTCCTGCGGACTGGAATCCGGGAAGGGCAGGGTCTCTGTCCTGCCAAGGTCCCAGGCCATGCTTGCACTTAGGCTGATCCCACGAGGCCCGGTCCGCCGGGTTGTCCCGCGGATCAGCAGCAGTCTGGTCCCAAAGAGGAGCATTCCGGCTTTTTCCTGGGCTTCGTGGAAAAAGACCGAATCGATGCAGCCGGTGCCGTCGTCGATACTGATGAAGACCACGCGCCTCCCGCCCCTCATGGGCGGCGTCTGTGTTGCCACCCGCACTCCGGCCACCAATACCTCCGTTCCGTTGCGCAGGCCCAGGAGTTTGTCCGCCGTGGTGACACCAAGCCTGTCCAGCATGGGCCGGTGGCTGTCCATCAGGTGGCTGCTGACGTCCACGGCCATCAGGTCCAGTTCAGCCCGCACGTTTTCCACAATTGTTGGCGACGGGAGCCCCGGCTTAACATTGCGCAGTTCAACATCCCCCAAGGGCAGGGACAGCTGGCCCTCAAGGACTTCCACGCCTTTCCGCCCACTGCTGGACCCCTGGATCTGTTGCAGGTGGTGGACGAGGTCGGCCCGGTTTGCCGTGCCGCCCGCCTCACGGTGAAGCGAATCAAAAGCCCCCAGCTGGGCCAACCGCTTGATATTGGGCTTGCTGACCCGTGACCGCGCCCTCAGGTCCGCAAGGGAGTCATAGGGCTGGCCCGCGACGATGCGTTTGAGTTCTGTTATAGAAAGCCCGTAGATGCCGTTCAGGCTGAGCCTGATACCCAGTTTTCCTGCGTCCTTGCCTTCTTCGATCCGTTCCACCCGGTACTCGGCCTTGCTGCGGTTAATGTCCAGGGGAAGGATGGGAATCCCGAGCCGCCGGGCTTCCGCCACCAGGAGCCTCTTGGGGTACATGCCGGGATCGTGCTCCCACAGGCCGGCAAGGAACGCTTCTGGATGATGGGCCTTCAGCCAGGCCGACTGGTAGGTGGGAACGGCAAAGGCGGCGCCGTGTGCTTTGCAGAATCCAAAACTTCCAAAGGCCTTCAGCGTCCCCCAGACGTTGTCCACCACCTCAGGCTGGTAACCCTTGATCCTGGCAGCTTTGCGGAAGAATTCCTCCACCCCCAGTTCGAGTGCCTCATTTCCCAGGGCCCGGCGGAACTCGTCAGCGCGGGCCAGGCCGCATCCGGTCATGACATCAAAGGTCCGCAGTATCTGTTCATGGAAGACGGTAACGCCATGGGTTTCCGCCAGCACTGGTTTAAGGTCCGGATGCGGATAGACCTCGGGGGCGAAACCGTGCCGGTGTTCCAGGAAGGGCCGGACCATGTCCGACTTCATGGGGCCGGGACGGAACAGCGAGATGTCGATGATGAGATCGTTGAACTCCCGGGGCGCCATCTTGCCGATCAGTTCCCGCTGGCCGGGTGATTCAATCTGGAAACAGCCCAGGGTGTGGGTGCTTCTGATGAGATCAAAGGTGGCTTCATCATCAAGGGGAACTGCATTGAGGTTGATGTGGCCATTGTCAGCAATGTAGTCGGGCCCTGTGCCGTCAGGTCCGGACGGATGCCTTCCGGCGGCCACCACTTCCTGTTTGGACGGGTGGATGCGGATGACTTCACGGACGGCAAACGCCATGGCGCTCTGCATCCGGACTCCCAGGACGTCAAGCTTGAGCATGCCCATGGGATCCATGTCGTGCTTATCGAACTGGCTCATGGGCAGCCCCAGCCCGCTGGGCTGCACCGGGGTGCGGTCCAGGAGGGTAGCGTCGCCAAGGATTACGCCACAGGGGTGCATGGATATGTGGCGGGGCAGCCGGTCCAGGCGTTCCGTCAGGTCAACCAGCAGGTCAAGCTGCTGGTTCCCGTCCTGATCGCGCTGCTCCACCCTGCCGGCGAATTCCCGGAGTTCAGGTTTTTCCTGCAGTGCCTCACGGAATTTCCGCGCAGAAAAACGCCACAGCTGCTTGGCGATCTCCCCCACCTCGTCGTCGTCCATGCCCAGCGCCATCCCCACGTCCCGCACCGCACCCCGGGCCCGGTATCCGTTCTGCATGCTCATCAGGGTGACCCGCTCGGAACCGAATCTCTTGAAAATGCGGTGGTAGACGTTATGCCGCTCCGCGCTTTCAACGTCAATATCGATGTCCGGAAGGGTTGCGCGGTCCTGTGAAAGGAACCGTTCAAAGATGAGGTCGTGCTGCAAGGGGTTCACCTGGCTGACGTCAATCAGGTAGTTGACCAGGCTTGAGGCGCCTGATCCCCGGGCAGCCGCCCGCACTCCCATCTCCTGGATCATGCGTGATACCTCGGCGACGGTCAGGAAGTAGGAGGAAAACCCGAGGTTGCGGATGATGCCCAGCTCATGGTCGAGCCGGGAGAGCATCCTCTCTCCGGCTGCGCCAGCAATTCCCGGAAAGCGCCGGCTGATACCGGCCTGGCACCGCTGGACCAGTTCAACGTGTGGATCCTGGCTGATGCCTATGACTGAGGCTTCGGGCACTACCGGCTGCTTCCAGCCCATGTCAGTGACCGGATCCATCCGGCAGCGGTCGGCGAGCGCCTCGGTTTGGGCCATCAGCTGTTTCAGGTCCGCGGCACCGTATCCTGCCGCTGAAATGATCTCTTTGCCCAGCCGGAGCATTTCCGGTGAAGACTTCAGCCATCCCTGGCCGGTTGGCTGAAGCAGCGGTTCATCCGCGAGTTCAGGCAGGGATTTCAGGGTGCGGGCTGAGTCGAGAACATCGGCGGTGGGGGCACCGTCGGCTGCGCAGTACCTGACGGCGTTGGTCAGGACAGCAGGAACATGATGCTCTTCGGCAAGCCTGAGCATCCGGACGGCGTGGGCGGTGCTCAACGGCTTTCCCGGTGCGCTGAGCTGGGACACGATTTCGGCCACCAGCGTGCCTGGGGGCATGGCATCCAGCCATTGCTTGAAGAGGGTGCGCGGGCGAAGGTAGCGGCGCCCTCCCATGGCCCGTCCGACGTCGGAATCAGGCCCGAGCAGGACAGTCAGCACTGGTTTGAGGGTTTGGGGATCAAGGGTGCGGGAAGCCAGCTCGGCCCGGGTGACGGCCACGGGGACTGCTCCCCCGGCCTTCCCCGTGGTGCGGGCGTGGGCGTCGGAAATCAGTCTGCAGAGGGCACGGTAGCCTGCCCCGTTGTTGTGGCCCCGGGCCAGCACCACCACCCTTCCGGCCAGCTGCGTGCGGTGGTCGCCGTCGTCGTCGAAAACGGCAAGGTCAACCCCAACGATGGGGTCTATGCCTGCTGCCATGCACGCCTTGAGGTGTTTGATGGTTCCGTACAGACCGTCCCTGTCCGTGCAGGCGAGCGCGGTTGCGCCGTCAGCGGCTGCGGCCTGCGCCAGTTCCTCGGGCCACGAGACGCCGTAATGGGCGCTGAAGGCGGTGGAAACGTGAAGATGGGTGAAACTCATGCTGTCCTGGGCCTGAGTGCGTCATGGATGCGCAGGAGCCGCCAGCGGCCGCTGCGGATATGCCGGGTGAGGTCAAGGGTCAGCGGTTCTTCCGGCGCTTCAGAACCTCGCCCCGGATTAGATGGAAGGACCTGGACGCGCCAGATCTCATGGTCCACCACTCCGGGTCCGCTGCCCAGCGGTGCGCGGCTTTCTTCGGCCCACCATTGCCTACGTTCGTACCAGCGCACGGGTTCAGTGCAGACGGTATAGGACCGTCCTGCCCACAGCAGGCTGCTTGGTTGGCCGTCCGCAGCGCACTGGACATCCACGGATTCGCTGAACATACCCATGGCGCCTCCCCGGCTGGATAGAACTGGAAACATTCGAACACATATTCGAATAACATCAGTCTACCCCTGCCCGGAACGGGAGCATAGATGGGCCATGGGAGGGACTAAGAAGATTGGCCGGCAAGGGTGGACGGACCGATCGCCAGGGAGCAGGATTGTGCCATGAAAACCCAAGACGCACTTCTGAAGCAGGCAAGCATCACAACCCAGGACTCCACGGTGGTGGCCACGTTCGATATAGACGGCTCCATCCCGGATTCCGGTGCTTACGTGGTGGGGCTGGTGGGGGCTACGCCCGACTATTCCTCGCAGCGGAGGCTGTGTATTGAGTTCATGAACGGGAAGGCCATTGCCTTCTATTCCTTCAACCGGGAACAGGGGGTCGAGGAAGACTACGACCTCTCGGGTGTGAGCCATTCAGGGAACAGCATCACCGGGAGCTTTCCCCTTGCTGCCCTGAACGGGCTGGGCAAGGGACACCTCATGTCAGCCTTCAGCGAGGCGGAGGGCAGGGAGTACCAGCACGGGGTCCCCGTGGAGGAAAACCTGTAAGCAGGGCCTGAACCGCGGCAGATCAGCTGTTCTCTTTGTGGACCTTCAGTTCCAGTTCAATAAAGCCGGAGATCATGGCCCGGTACGTGGACTCAACGATGTCCGGGTCAATGTCCTTCTTTTCCGCGGCTGAGCGGACATGCTCAATGATCCGCTCCACCCGGCCGGGCGCACGGACCTCGGCGTCGTCGCCCTTGAGCGTCCCGGCAATACGGATCAGCCGTTCGCGGCGGGCGATGAGGGTGACGATCTGTTCATCCACTTCGTCAACAGCAACCCGGACGGCAGCGAGCTGTTCCTTGTCGGCCAAAGCATCTCTATCGTTTCCTTGAATTGTCGCCATCGTCTGACAGTATCGAAGCATGCAGCCAAGAGTCGACTTCATTTCGCTGGGCGTCCGCAGTGTTGCCGCGTCCCGGGCCTTCTACGTTGACGGGCTTGGCTGGCCCGTCCACCGCGAGGTTCCCGGTGATGTGGTGTTCATCCAGGTGAATCACGGGCTGGTGCTGTCGCTGTGGGACGTGCGCCAGATGCAGGCAGATGCCGGCGTCACGGCATCCGGAGCTGTCCCCTGCATCACGTTGAGCCACAATCTTCCCGGTACTGAGGACGTGGACCGCGTTATGGAGGAGGCCGCCGCCGCTGGGGCGGAGATCATCTCCGAGCCCATCACCCAGCCCTGGGGCGGTTACAGCGGCTACTTCGCGGACCCGGACGGATTCCGCTGGGAGGTGGCCTACAACCCCACCTGGGCAGTGGACGACGACGGTGCGGTCACCGTTTAGTCGCTTCGCCCGGCTTGGTCCGGGCTGCTTGAGGGCCTGCTGCTAGAAAAGGGCTTCCACGGGTTGAATCAGTTCGGGCCCGTTGTTCCTGACGTTGCCGACTTCTTTCCCTACGGATTCCACGTGCCAGTCAGCGGCCACGTCCTTGACCCCCGCCCGTACCAGGTCCACAAGTCCTGCCGGATCATCGGCCTGGGGGTCAAGCCAGGCCTGCATGGTGGCTTTGTCCATGGGCAGGGGGACCCGGTCATGGAGTGCCGTTAGTTTTCCAAACACGGTGGACTCACTGCCAGGCGGGGGCGTGTCAGTGGTCAGGATGGACGTTGAGAGCAGCCACCCGCCAGGCTCCCCTGCCGGCCAGGAGGGATCCTTCCACCACTCATAGAGCCCCGCGAACGCCAGGCCGTGGCCAGCGGCCGGGTGCACGTAGTAGGGCTGCTTGGACTTACCCGGGCCCTGCTTCCACTCGTAGTAGCCGTCTGCCGGGACAGCGCAGCGGCGGGACTGGATGGCTTTCCGGAACGCCGGCTTTTCAAGGACGGACTCGCTGCGGGCATTGATCATCCGGGAGCCGATGCCGGGGTCCTTGGCCCATGACGGGACCAGCCCCCAGCGGGCCACATGGAGCTGGCGGACGTGCCTGTTTCCGGATTCGCCGTCCACCAGGCGTTCAAGGACGATCGGGACGTCGTCTGTCGGTGCCACATTCCACGACGGCGGGATGCTGACTTCGTCCTCAAGCTCGGCGTCGAACTCGGCAAGGAGGTCCCCCACGGCGCGTGCCATTACGTAACGTCCACACATGGCTCCAGCATGCCATCGCGGGCAGGAGCTGTCATCCGCGGGCCCCGGTATCAGGGAATAGCGGACTGCACGCTACCGTTACAGGAACGAAACCGTTATCAAGCACAGAGGAGAGCTCCGTGGACTTCACTCCCGAATCCGGCACCATCACCATGTTTTCCACCACCTGGTGCGGCTACTGCAACCGCCTGAAGAAGCAGCTTGACGCCCAGGGCATCGGCTACACCGAGATCAACATCGAGGAAGTGGAAGGCACAGCCGAACTCGTGGAGCAGCTGAACGGCGGAAACCAGACCGTCCCCACCGTCCTCTTCCCGGACGGCACCGCCGCAACGAACCCTTCCGCTGCCGAGGTCAAGCAGCGCCTCGCAGCCTAGCCGGCACGCCGCCCCGGCCGGCACACCCGCACGCGAACCGGGGGTCCGGGCCAGGGACGAATGGAACGGGACCAACATTTCCCAATGCTGGTCCCGTTCGCTGTGCCCGGCAGCAACCAGCCGGGTCATGCCCCCAGGCTGCTGAACGAAGCGGTTTCCAGGGTGGCATTGCCCGCGTACACGGAAAGAAGGGCCTCCTCCACCGCTGCGACGTCCACACCAGGCACAAGGTCGTCCACCGCCCCTGCCGTAGCAGGATCCCAGTCAAGCCCCAGGGCAGCGTAGCTGTCGGTCAGCACTTTGCGGATCGGCGCCGAGTTTTCCACCACGATCACCGAGCTGAACAGCCACCCGCCGGCCACTACCCGCTGCGCGGTGCCCACGAGTTTGACCCGATGGGTGCCGTCACAGGGATCCGTGCCGTGCACACTGAACTCGCCGGGGCAGTATTCCCCGGGAATCTCGCCCACAGCCGCCTGCACGCCCACCCGGCGCAGGGCGTCCGCGAACAGCTCCGCGAAATATCCGAACCTGGTCTTGGAGCCGGCGATGGCGTCCGCGTCCGGTTCAATATGGTCCACCACCAGGGTTCCCTCGTGATAGGCGGCCGCCCGCCCTCCTGCCCGGCGGACCAGGGGTTCGAAGCCATTGGCGCGGCAGGCCATGGCGGCGGCCTCGAATCCCGGAAGGCGGGTGTCACGCTGGCCGAACGCGACCGTGGGGGCGGGCCGGTACAGCCGCAGCGTGGGGCCAATGTCCCCGTTTTTGGCCCTGGCCAGCAGTTCCAGGCCGAACTCCAGGTCCCGGCCTGCGCCCAGCGTCTGTTCCTGCCGCACCACTGTCAGCGCGCGGGGCCGCGGACCGCCGTCGTTCATATTGCTAAGCTCCCTTATGGTCATTCTGCAATTCCTCGTTGTCGCCGCCGCCTTCGCCGCGATCGACGCCGTCTGGCTCAAGCTGATGAACCCCTTTTACCGCAGCCATATTGGCGAGCTGCTGGCGGACAAACCACACCTAGGTTACGCCGTGGCGTTCTACGTCATTTACATCGCCGGGATTGTGTTCTTTGCACTGCGGCCCGCGCTCGACGGCGGCAGCTGGCTAACTGCCCTGGGCTACGGTGCGGCCCTGGGCGCCTTCGCCTACGCCACCTACGACCTCACCAACGCAGCCACCCTGAAGGTGTGGCCGCTGCAGCTGATCGTCGTGGACATGCTGTGGGGCGCAGTGCTGACCGGCCTGTCAACACTCGCAGGCTGGCTGGTTTTTCACACCCGGACCTGACGCTCGCGCCAAGGCCGCTGCGGCGGTGCCCAGGCAGCGGCTGCGCCCCCGGCGCTGCCGCTTCAAAGCCCGCGGCGGCCTGCCCACATCCCGTGCAGCAGCGGGACTGCAGAACCTGCCATAAGGATGCCGCCCAGGACGGCGTCGTCAGCCCGCACAATGGCGCCGGCGATGAGCAGGGCGGCAAACACCAGGGCAGAAGCAGAGCGCCGGTTGCTGCGGTCCAGCCGGGCGATCTGCCGTTCTAGACGGGGGTTGGCAACAGCGAGGGAGCCTTCCTCAAGCCGTCCGGCCAGTGCGTCCAGGCGCTTCGGCAGGCGCAGCGCGGTCGCTGCGGCGTCGAGGGCCTGCTGGGCCACGTCCTCCACAATGTTGCCGCGCTCGTCGCGCAGAAGCCTGGCCGCGTATGGTTCCACGGAATCCCACAGGTTGAAGCGCTCATCGAGCGAGCTGCACACCCCCGAGGTCAGCGACATCGCCCGGATGATGAGCAGGAAATTCTCCGGAAGCTGGAACGGCAGCGAACGGACCACGTCGCCGAACTCCACCGCGAAGTCGCGGAACTCCCTCGGATCTACTTCCCGGAGCTCGGCGAACCCCATGCCGCCGAAGCGGGCGAAGAGGTGCGTCATGGCTCGCTCCATCTCCACGGTGTCGGCTGACGGCGCCAGCACTCCGACGTCGTTGATCGCCGCCACCAGGCCCCTGCTGTCGCGCGCGGCGGCCGCAATCAGCAGCTTCCGGAGTCCGCTGCGGGTGGAGGAGGTGATTTCGCCCATCATGCCGAAATCGATGAACGTCAGCTTCCAGGGGCGGTCCCCCGCCGCTGCGGCCACGGGCGTGACGAAGATGTTCCCCGGGTGCGGGTCGGCGTGGAAGTAGCCGTTGGTGAACATCTGGTCGAACATGACCGAGGCGAACACCGGAGCCACTTCGGCCGGATCAATGCCCGCTGCACGGAGCGCCCCGGCCTCCGTGATCTTGATGGCCGTAACGTCTTCAAGGGTGAGCACACGACGTGTGCTCCGCTCCCAGGCGATGCCTGGCACGCAGACCCTCCCGTCGTCGGCAAAGTCGACGGCGAAGCGTTCCGAATTTGCGGCCTCGTGCAGGTAGTCGATCTCCTCGAAGCTTGTTTGCGCAAACTCCTCCACCAGGGCCGGCATATTGGCGCGGCTGGACACCAGCCGGATCCGGCTGAGCCAGCTGCCTACCTTCCGCAGCGCTGCAAGGTCGACGTCGACAATCGCGTCGATGCCGGGACGCTGCACCTTGAGCACTACGTCGGTGAACCCGGTGTCGGCCGCATCAGTGGAATGAAGGCGTGCCCGGTGCGCCTGCCCCAGCGACGCTGCGGCGATCGGCGACTCCTCCACGAACGCGAACACCTGCTCAAGCGGAGCGCCCAGCTCCTCCTCGGCCAAGGCGCGGATCGAAGGAAACGGAACCGGCGGCACCTCGTCCTGGAGCCCTTCAAGCTCCTTGGTGATCTGGGGCGGTAAAATATCGAGCCGTGAGGAGAGGAACTGCCCTACCTTGATCATCAGTCCGCCGAGTTCCACGGCCATTCCATGGAAGCGCCGGGCGAAGCGCTGCATCCGGCGTGACCGTGTCCGTTCCGCGATCAGGGCAAGACCGATCCGCGGGAGGAACAGTTCAAACCACCACGTCACCGCCAGGTTCCAGGCGGCGAAGCGCAGGATGCGGCGGTAGCGGGCACGGGTGTCTCCGGCGCCCGCGGCCGGAGACACCCGAGTCAGGCGGACAGACGCCACCCGCGTCAGTCCTGGGCGAGGATCGCGTAGATCCGGCGCCGTGCGTCGTCAAGCACTGCCACGGCCTGCTGCACCTGGTCCGGGGAGCCCGTGCGGCCCACCTGGGCTGCAGCCTGCGCGAGCTCCACCCCCGCTTTGGGCAGGGATCCAAACCCGCCGGATTGGGAACCTGGCGAGTCCCACGGCGTTGCCCCTCGGTCCTGCGCAACTTCTTCACGGCCGGCTTCGGTCAGCGAATAGATCTTGCGGCCGTTGGATTCCTCGGCGCTGATAGTGCCCTCGTCCGCGAGCAGCTGCAAGGTGGGGTAGACGGACCCGGCGCTGGGCTTCCAGCTGCCGCCGCTGCGCTCCTCGATCTCGCGGATGATCTGGTAGCCGTGCATCGGCCGCTCAGCGAGGAGCGCCAGCACCGCGGACCGCACCTCCCCCTTGCCGGCACGGGTTCCAGCGCGTTTTTCGAACCGTGAGCGCAGCTCCTCGACCGCCTGCCACATACCGTCTATGTTGCTCCCGCCGAATCCGGCTGCTGGGTATGAACCACGCATGATGATCTCCTTTGAAAACCGCCAACGATATACAACGATACTCAACGATACATCCACCGACCCTGCGGTGGCTGCCGCTGTGTGGCGACGTTCTCGATGGCCAAGTGGTGCTTCACATCAGGGCCCGGGGTCTGTTCGGGTGCCGCTGTGTCTCGTATCCCTAGGAATTCGGGACACGGGAGTTATGAGACACAGGTGGTGGTTGGCGCCGGAGACTCTGCTGGGCTTCGGTGTGTCTGGGTCTGTTTTGGGTGATCGGAAAGTACCTGAATTGGTTTAGGCTGCGCGTCGGGCGAAGGAGCGGCTGAATCCTTGTCCTGATTGCACCAGGTTCCGGGCACTGCGGATTCTTGCGCTCTCGTAGTTGAGCAGTGCATTGGTGGTGGTGCCGGAGTCTGAGATGGCGTTGGCAATGGCTTCGGCGTCGTAGAGGGATTCGGCGAAGCCGCTGCCCGTCATGGGGGTTGGCACGTGGGCGGCGTCTCCGACGATGGCGACCCGGCCGTTGGCGAGTCGTGCGGGGACGTATTCGGCGATGGGTGTGCCGATGACGGCTCGCCGTTCGATGCTGTCGAGGATTGCCTCTTTCCAGGGCGAGGGAAACAGTTCCCGGGCCTGTGCGGCGAGTTCCCGGTAGGTCGCATTGGGGATGCCGGCGGGCATGAGCGAGTGCCGCACCACGGAACCGTTGATGCTGCCAGTGGAGCGGAGCAGTCCGTTTCTGCTGGAGTCGTACCAGGCCCAGCCCAGGCGGCGTGATCCTGGCGCGTGGGAACCGTTGGCGCCCGGGAGCGGGTAGCCGAGCAGCGTGTTGTCGTTGTCGCCGAGGAAGGCGACGTCTTGTGGCCAGCGCCGGGTCCTGATGGCTGATTCGTCGGCGATGCCGATCCATATGACGTAGCCGGCGAAGGTGGCGTCGGGGTGTTCTGGTGCGATGTGCCGGCGGACGGTGCTGCGGTGGCCGTCGGCCCCGATCACGATGTCCGCAGTGATCCTCTGCCTCTCTGAGGTGAGGGCCCAGGCGGAATGTGCATCCTGGCCGACTTTGCGCACGGTGGTGTTTTGCCGCAGTTCGATGATCGGGTTTGCTTCTATGGCCGCGCGGAGTGCGCCGTGGACGGCGAACCAGGTTTGGATTCCGGGGGCGAGGGGCTGGGGTACCTGGGAGGTGGGGAGGCCGGTGATGCGTTCGAGGAGGCCGTCCTGGACGTGGAGGGCAGCTCCTGTGCGTCCGGTCTCATCGGAGCGTTCGAGTAAGGTGACGTGGACGCCGGTCCTGGAGAGCGTCAGGGCAGTCATGAGCCCTGCGAGGGACGCCCCGACGATCAGGGCGGTGGCGGGTGAGCTGGGATTGTGGGCGGGTCTGGTGGTAGGGCGGCTGTCTGCGCGCACGCGGGTCTCCTGTCTCCTGTGGCCGCGGGGGTTGGTTTTGGTGCTGTGGCCCGCTCCGGTCGCGGGCCACACGAGGGCTCAGGCTTTGCCGGCGTAGACGGCGGTCATGCCGCCGTCGACGACGAGGTCGATGCCGGTGATGTAGCTGCTGGCGTCGGAGGCGAGGAAGATTACGGCGTCGCCGATGTCTTCGGCGGTGCCGACCCGGCCGGCGGGGACTTCGGGGGTGACGAGGTCGACGTATTCCTGGACCTGGGTTTCTGTCATGCCCAGCTCGGTGGTGTAGGCGTCGGTGGGAATGACGCCGGGGCTGACGCCGTTGACGCGGATCCGGCGGTGTTTGAGGTCTGTTGTCCAGCTTTTGGTGAAGGAACGTACCGCGGCTTTGGTGGCGGCATAGAGGCTGAAGTCCTTGAGTCCCATGTCGGCGGTGATGGAGGTGTTGATGATGATGGAGCTTCCGTCGCGCAGCACGGGCAGCATGGCCTGGACGGTGAACAGGACGCCTTTGACGTTGACGCCGAACTGCCGGTCGAAGTCTTCGGTGGTGATCTGTTCCAGGGAGATGGGGTGGCCGCCACCGGCGTTGGCGAAGATGGTGTCCAGCCCGCCGTGTTCCTGGCGGATGAGCTCAGCGAGCTGGTCCATGTCGGCTTTGTTCGTGACGTCCGCGCGGACAGCACGCGCACGCCCCCCGATGTCTGCTGCGACCTTCTCGAGGGGTTCGAGGTTCCGGCCTGTGACGTAGACGAAGGCGCCTTCCTCGGCCAGGCGGCGGGCTGTGCCCCGGCCGATGCCCGTGCCTGCGCCGGTGACGAGGGCGATTTTGCCTTCCAACTGCATGCTGTGTTCCTTCTTGCTCGGTTTGTTCTTCAGAAGAGTGTGATGCCGGTCAGTTCGGCGAGTTTGTCCTGGAAGTCTGGGTCGGTGACTTCCCGTGCCGGGGTCAGCTGCCGGCGGTGGTGCCAGTAGTTGCCGGAGACCAGGGCAGCGGGGTCATTGCTGACGGCCAGCCAGCTTTGGGTGTCGTGGCCCATGGCCAGATCATCCGGCGCACCGGGGCCGCCCATTTTGGTGGGCACCCAGCCGGGGTCTACGGAGTTGCTGAGCACAGTAGGCCAGTAACGGGCAACGACGGCGGAGAGTGCCGAGACGTAGAGCTTGCTCTCGGAGTAGGCGGCGTCGGCGTCCCAGCGCCGCTGGGTCCAGTCAATGTCCTGCAGGTCTCCGGTGGAGCCGTGGTGCATGCCGCTGCTGACGTAGATCAGCCGGTCCGGCCGTTCGATCAGGGCGGTGAGGATGTAGGGGGCGAACACGTTGACGGCAAAGGTCCGGGAATGCCCCTCGGGGGTAGCAATACGTTGCGGCGAGAGGTAAATGCCGGCGTTATGGATGATGGCGTCCATCCGTCCGTGCTTGTTGACCTGCCCGGCGAGTTTCCGGGTTTCGGCGGCGCTGGCCAGGTCACCGATCACGATCCCGGCCGCTTGCGGGGCGAGATGATTGAGGGCTGTGGCGCGTTCGCTGGTTCGGGCGTGCAGCAGGACCTCGTGGCCGGCGTTGATAAGGGTGCGGGCGTTGGCGAGGCCGAGCCCGTCGGTTGAGCCGGTGACGAAGATGCGGGCCATGACGATAGTCCTTTCCTTAGGTCAGCGTGGCGGGGGCCGGGCGGGACGGCTAACCCATCCCGCCCGGATCCGTCGGGTCAGGCAGGGATCGGGAAGCCGTAGTTCTCGAGGGTCAGGGAGTCGGGGTCAGGGCCGCCGCGCACACCGGTGTCGAGTGCATCGATGGCAGCGACGTCCTCGGGGGTGAGGGTGAAGTCGAAGACGTCGAAGTTCTCGGCGATGCGGTGGGCCTTGACGGACTTCGGGATGGCGGAGAAGCCGTGCTCGAGGTGCCAGCGGAGGATGACCTGGGCCGGGGTCTTTGCGTATTTCGCGGCGATCTCTGTGATGACGGGGTCCTCGAGCGGGTTCTTCTCGTAATCGCCGTAGATGTAGGAGCCGCCGATGGGTGACCAGGACTGGGTAAGGATGCCGTGGCGTGTGTTGGCCGCCCGCCATTCCGGCTGGGAGTAATACGGGTGGACCTGGATCTGGTTCACGGCGGGCACCACGCTGGTGCGGGCGATGAGTTCCTCGAGCTGGGCCGGGGTCTGGTTGGAGACACCGATGGCACGGACGCGTCCGTCGGCGAGGAGCTTTTCGATCGCCCGGTAGGCGGCGATGGTCTTCTCGAAGTCGGCGGCGAGGGGCTGGTGCAGCAGAAGCAGGTCGACCTGGTCAACGCCGAGTTTGCTGATGCTCTTCTCGAAGCCGCGCAGGGCTTCGTCGTAGCCGTAATCGCTGATCCAGAGCTTGGTCTCGATGAAGATCTCCGACCGGTCGATACCGGACTGGCGGATGCCCTCGCCGACCTCGCGTTCGTTGAAGTACGCGGCGGCGGTGTCGATCAGACGGTAGCCGCCGTTGAGCGCGGCCTGGACTGCGGCTGTCGTGTCTTCCGGTGAGCTCTGGTAAACGCCCAGGCCCAGGGCGGGCATCTGGACGCCATTGTTCAAGGTGACGTACGGGTTCTGCTCTGTCATATTCTTCTCTTCCTTCATGGCGTCTAGGACTGGTTGTTGAAGATGCTCTTGGCGACGTTCATCGCGGAGACGGCCTTGGGCCAGCCCGCGTAGAACGCCAGATGGGTGATGGTTTCCTTGATCTCGGTCTCGGTGAGGCCGTTTTGAATGCCGTAGGGGATGTGCCAGTTCAGCTGGTCGATGTTTCCGGCGGCGATGAGGCCGGCGATCGTGGCGAGGCTCCGATCACGAGGGGAAAGCCCCTCGCGTTCCCAGACGTCCCCGAAGAGCACGTCATCGGTGAGGGAGACGAACTTCGGGGCGAAGCCGCCGAACATCTTCTCCATGTCGGATTGCGTGTTCTCGTCGGTCATGAGTGACTCCTCAGGCGTCGTGGGCGAGGTGAATGGAGAGTTCGCGGTGGGCGTCGATCTGGGCGAGGATGTCGCGGGCTTTCTGTTCGATGACGGCAACGGCGTCGGCTCCTGCAACCCATCGCAGCGGGGGGTGGTCTTCGCCGGCGATCCTGACGAGGGCAGTACCGAGTTTGGCGGGGTCGCCGGCTTGTTGGCCGTTCATGTTCCGCCATCCCGGGATTGTCACTGCGGTTCGGTCGGCGTAGTCATCGATGGAGAGTTCGGCCCAGATGGTGGAGGCGTCCTCGACGAGCAGTTCGGTGCGGAAGAAGCCGGGCTCCACGATGGTGGTCCGGATCCCGTAGGGTTCCAGATCGTAGCGAAGCGATTCCATCCATCCTTCAACAGCCAACTTGCTGGTGGCGTAGGCGGCGATGAACTCGCCGCCGACGATGCCTGCCTGCGAGGAGATCGTGATGATGTGGCCGCTGCGCTGTTTGCGCATGATGGGCAGGACGGCGCGGGTGACGTTCATGGGTCCGAACAGGTTTGTTTCGAGCTGGGCGCGGACCTGCGCGTCGCTGGTTTCCTCGAAGTACCCGGCGTAGAAGTTCGCGGCGTTGTTCACCAGGACATCGATACGGCCGAACCGGTCGATCGCCGCGGCCGTAGCTTCTTCGGCGTCCCCGGGCTTCGTGAGGTCCAGTTGCACGATGAGCAGGTCGTCGGATGCGCCGAGGGCGCTCTCTACAGTGCCGGTGCGGCCGGTCGCGACAACCTGGTGGCCCGCGGCGAGGGCGGCTTTGGCGATGTCGACTCCCATGCCGCGGCCGGCGCCGGTGATCATCCAGACTTCTCTGTTCTCAGTCATTGCTAATCCTTTGGTTCATGTAATTGCTGGTGACGCCGGTTCAGACCAGGACGCTGTCATCGAGCTCCGCGTCGGCCGGGGCCGGGGTGGTGGTCCGGGTGGCGCGCATGAGGGCCAGGATGATCAGTGGGATCAGGCCAAGGAGGGCCATGGCTGCGCCGACGATTGACGGGCCGGTGGTGCCGAGGGTGGAGTCGAGGGCGAGTCCGGCGAGCCAGGTGGCAGCGGCGATGCCGACGTTGAACGCGGAGACGGTCAGGGCTGCGGCGAGGGACGGGCCGGATTGTGCGAAGCGGACGGCCAGGGGGGTGGCGATGGCGGTGACGCCCATGCCGGTGAAGCCGAGCAGGATGACGAGCACGATGGTCGGGATGACGAAGGTGGAGAGCGGGATCATGAGCAGCAGTACCAGGGCTGATCCGCCGCCGATGGCGAAGTACGTGGCGAGCGGTTTGCGGTCCCCGGTTCGTCCGGCCACAACGGTACCGAGCAGGGCGCCGATGCCGAAGCCGACGAGCAGCAGCGGAACGGCCGCTTCGGAGATGCCGGTGCGTTCGGTCAGGAGCGGGGAGATGTAGGAGTAGGCGGCGAGGAATCCTCCGGAGACCAGTGCGGTGGTCGCCAGGACGAGCCACAGCTTGCCTTCGCGCAGCACACCGAGCTGGGAACGGAGGGTGACGGCTTCCTGGTGATCTTCGGCGGGAGCGAACTTGCCGATGACGACGGCGGCGAGGGCGGCGAGGATGGCCAGTGCCCAGAAGATGCCGCGCCAGCCGATGGCCTGGCCGATGAAGGAGCCCAAGGGTACGCCTGCCACGATCGCCAGGCCCATGCCACTCATCATCACGCCCATGGCGCGGGAAGCGTTCGCGGGGCCGGCTGCGGAGGTGGCAACGACGGCGGCGATGGACAGGAAGGCGCCGGTGGCCAGGGCGGTGATGACGCGGGCGATCAGCACGATTTCGAACGCCGGGCTCAGGGCGGCAACGATGTGGCCGGCCGCGAAGATCAGCAGGGACAGGATAAGGGTGAGGCGTTTGGGCAGGCGCATGGTCGCGACGGAAATGGTGGGGGCACCGACGATCATGCCGATGGCAAACGCGGTGATCAGCAGCCCAGGCTGAGAGACGCTGACACCGAGGTCTGATGCCATATTGGGCAGCAGGCCCGCGATGACGAACTCGGTGGTGCTCATCAGGAACGTGCCAATGGCCAGGAGCAGCACAACCAGCGGCAGCTTGGCTTTCTTGGTGGTGGAGGGCATGGGGTAAACCTTCGCTTCGAGGGGATGTGGTCGGCGCTTGATCGCCGTCTATATCTACGAGACCACGCACCATATGGGCCTAAACAGACCCGCCTAAGCCATGTACTGACAGGGCATGGTTACGCCCCGGACCTCGGGCATACCGTTGAAGGCATGAGCATCCGAGATGACATTCAGGAGTTCCTGACCTCCCGCCGGGCCCGGTTGACGCCCGAGCAGGTTGGCCTGCAGTCTTATGGCCGGCGGCGGGTGCCGGGGCTGCGCCGGGAAGAGGTGGCGATGCTCGCCCAGGTCAGCGTCGAGTACTACAGCCGACTCGAGCGCGGAAACCTCAGTGGCGTCTCCGAGAGCATCTTCGAGTCCCTGGTCCAGGCCCTGCGCCTGAACGACGTCGAGGAGCGGCACCTGCGGGACCTGATTCGCGCGTCGGAAAACACTGTGCGCCCCCGGCGCCCACGGGCTTCGGAGCAGCGCGTTCGGCCCACCGTGCAGCGGATGCTCGACGCCATGACTGACCTGCCCGCGATCGTTCAGAACGGCAGGCTTGACATCATCGCTGCCAACCAGATGGGCCGGGCACTCTACGCCGCCCAGTTCGACACCGCGATCCTGCCGCCGAATCAGGCCCGGTTCATCTTCCTGGATCCGCGAGGGAGGGACTTCGCACCCGACTGGGACCGCGCGGCAAATGAATGCGTCGCCATTTTGCGGGCCGCGGTCGGACGTGACCCGCACGACCGTCAGCTCTCGGACCTTGTCGGGGAGCTTTCCACCCGCAGTGATGAGTTCCGGCTGCGGTGGGCAGCGCACAACGTCCACCAGCACAAGAGCGGATCAAAACGCATCCACCTCCCCGCCGTCGGGGAACTCAGTTTGGACTTCGAAGTCCTGGAACTCACGGCCGATCCCGGCCTGATGCTCATCACGTTCAGTGCCGAACCCGGGTCGCCGTCCCACGACGCCCTGCAGCTGCTTTCCAGCTGGGCCGCAACCCAGCAGAGCACCGACTCCGCAGCCGCAGCACCCCAAAACCCCTAGCTGCCCCCAGCACCACAAGGACCGTGGCGAGGCTCCGCTGTGTCGCCGCCGGAACCCGTCGCCGCACACCACCAATTGCACGTCCCCGTCCGGAGTCTCGTGCGCCGTTGAAAGGACACTTTATGGAGTACACACGTCTGGGTCGTTCCGGCCTGAAAGTCAGCCGCATCGCCCTTGGAGGGATGAGTTTTGGTGATTCCTCCCGCGGATTTACGGACTGGGCGCTGGATGACGACGCGGCCGAACCGATCTTCCGGCAGGCTGTCGAACTGGGCATCACGTTCTGGGACACTGCAAACATCTATGGCTTCGGTACCGCCGAGGAAATCATGGGCCGGGCCATTACGAAATACACCCGCCGCGAGGACGTCGTCCTCGCCACCAAAGTGATGTTCAAAATGCACGACGGACCCGGCGGCGCCGGCCTCTCACGCAAAGCCATCATGGAACAAATCGATGCCTCCCTCACCCGGCTGGGCACCGACTACGTCGACCTCTACCAGATCCACCGCTTCGATCCCGAAACCCCGGTCGAGGAAACCATGGAAGCCCTGCACGATCTCGTGAAGGCCGGCAAAGTCCGCTACATCGGCGCATCCGCGATGTGGGCCTGGCAGTTCGCCAAAATGCAGCACGCCGCGGATCTGCACGGATGGACAAGGTTCGTGTCCATGCAGGACCAATACAGCCTCATGCACCGTGAAGAGGAACGCGAAATGTTCGGACTCCTCACCGACCAAGGCGTAGGCAGCATCCCCTACAGCCCCCTCGCCAAAGGACGGCTCGCACGACCCTGGGGCGGCAACACCGCACGGTCCGCCAACGACCCAGTAGCCGAACGCAGCTTCAGCGACGCAGACAAACCCGTTGCCGATGCAGTCCAAAGAATCGCAGAAGAACGCGGAATCCCCATGGCGCACGTCGCCCTCGCCTGGGTGCTGCAAAACCCTGTTGTATCCGCACCGATCGTCGGTGCCACCAAGGAACACCACCTCCCCGATGCCGTCGCCGCCCTTGACGTCCGCCTGACACACGAGGAAATCAAAACCATGGAAGAGCCCTACACCCTCAGGATGCCCATCGGCTACTAGCACCATGCGGCCTCGGGTCTGACCTCGTGGCCATCTGACTCCGGTCGTCTCGAAATCCTAGGAATTCGAGACGGCAAGGTTTCGAGACGCTGTGAGAACCGATCATTGCTCTTGTTTCCGCATTCCCACTGGCCGTGTCCTACAAAGACTGATTGCCCAGCCGAGACGATGTTCAGACTCATTGGGCCCCCGTTAGCAGTCCAGCGTCTATGCGCTAGCTAACGGGGGCCCAATCAAGGGAGCTTGGGCTGGAGTGTTTGATGCTGTTGGTGTGGACGAGTTTGAGCAGGGTCGACGCTAACGCCTATGAGAGCTCCCTGCCAGACCACACATAGCCCATCTGCGCAGCGTGGGTTGCAAGAATTATTGTCGCTATGGCAGCAGGACCGCGCCAGAGATTGAGCTTCCGACCCAGAATCGGCTCCTTGACTCTGTCTGGGAACTCATCAGTGAAGAATGTAGCCCCGTTAGTAACCCCCATGGGGCCGAGCATGTTGCTCAGCTCCGTTATTTTGCTGCTGGGAAGCTCTACAGCGACAAGCCAGGCTGCATTGACAGCATCGGGGAACCGGCCGTTGACGGTTTCAGCTGCTAGTTGACGCCCCAGTTCGCGCGAGTTGGGAAGTGGTGAACCCAGAATTTCTGCACTGAAATGTGAGACGAAGTCGCCCAGTTTATCTGCCTCATAGCTCTCCCCACGGTTGAAATCGTAGGTTTCAGCAGTGGCAAGCATCTGCTGCACCTCAGCTATCTGTCGGTTAGTCGCTCGGCGCTGCTTCGCGCTGAATGAGAATGCCATCGGGAGATCTCCTCTAAGAAGTTTGGCCCGGAGTTGGAGCCGCGTCATTGAAATCTAGGAACTCATCAACGAATCGCTGCGGGTTGGGAACACCAACGGCTAGCTCATTGCGTACAAGTTTGCGAGGTGCATGGGTTGTGCGCCGGAGCCAGGGTTGAGGGGTTCAGTTCGAGCTGCATGAGCCAAAAATAGCAAGTTCTACTGACAAATTGGTTTTTCTCTAGAACCCTCTAGAACTTTCTAGAACTTCGGCGTGTGCAGCCTTGCCTTTTCCGGCCCTTATCGTGGCCTCACCAAACATTGAGCCATTCCCTACGCGCCCGGGCCGGTCGCCCGTCCGCTGGGGTTACCCGCAAATCGTGGACAGTTGATCAGGCGGCTTGTGCTGGCTGAGGTTTATCACTGGTGAGGAACTGTTCGTGTTCTACGGGCGTGGTGTATCCCAGGGAGGTCACGCTCGAATATGGAGAAACGAGAGTTGTTCTCCCGCCAATCTGACTAACCAGTGTGAGACCTTGAGGTTGTCACTGCATGTCTCGGAACTCTAGGGATTCGAGGCGCTGAGGTTATAAGACATCAGGAGTTCATCTGTCCCGCAAGGGGAACCTGCATCGGGCAGTGGAGCGTCCGATTCTCTTCCGAGACCGTTCGGATGCTCTAGACCGAACACTACGGACGTGATGCGACCTCTTTAGAGCTGGCTCCCGGGGCGGTTAGGCTTCGCATATGAAGATGGGGTGGTTGCCGTTCACCTTCACCAAGCACCTGGGGTTCAAAAAGCGCCTTATGTGTCGGTGACGGTCGAAAAGTGAGCCATTGTGACGGTTGAAAACTGAGCCACCCGTTCCAAACGATTGGGTGGGTGATCACAGTGGAGGATTGGGCGCTTATTCGGCGGTTGCATCTGGCCGAGGGTGAGTCGATGAGGTCGATAGCGGCGCGGTTGGGGATCTCCAGGAACACGGTTGCGAAGGCAGTCAGTGCTGACAGTCCGCCAACTTACGTCCGGTTGCCGCAGGTCTCCGGGATCAAGGCTGTGGAACCGGCAATTCGTGCGCTGCTGCTGGAGAACCCGCGGATGCCGGCGACGGTGTTGGCTGAACGGGTGGGCTGGTCGGGGTCCCCGGCCTGGTTCCGGGAGAACGTTGCCAGGATCCGGCCCGAGTATGCCCCGGCTGATCCTGCTGACCGGATCTCTTACGATCCCGGGGATCAGGCGCAGTGTGATCTGTGGTTCCCGGAGGTCCGGATACCTGTCGGTGCCGGCAAGGCCAGGGTGTTGCCGGTCCTGGTGATGGTGTCTTCGCATTCACGGTTCATCATGGCCAGGATGATCCCGTCCCGCATGACCGGGGACCTGCTGGCCGGAATGTGGGAGCTACTCGGGTCCCTGGGCGCGGTTCCGCGGCGGTTGATCTGGGACAACGAAACCGGCATCGGCCGGCGGAACAGCTACGCCGCCGGAGTCGCGGCATTCGCCGGGGTCTTGGCGACCAGGGTCGTGCAGGTCAAGCCCTACGATCCGGAGAGCAAGGGCGTGGTGGAGCGGGCCAACCAGTTCCTGGAAACGTCGTTCCTGCCGGGCCGGGTCTTCACCTCACCGGAGGACTTCAACACCCAGCTCAACCAGTGGCTGCCGAAGGCCAACGCCCGGTTCGTCAGGCGGACTGGCTCACGCCCGACGGACCTGCTCGCTGCGGACAAAGCGGCCATGCTGGCGCTGCCACCGGTTCCACCGGTTACCGGCTTCACCTCAAGGGTTCGGCTGCCGAGGGACTACTACGTCCGGATGGGATCTAACGACTACTCCGTCCACCCGCAGGCCATCGGCCGGTTCGTCGATGTCACCGCCGACCTCGAAACTGTCACGATCAGCCTGGACGGCAGACCGGTCGGGACCCACCCCCGGTCCTGGAGCACCGGCCTGACGATCACCGACCCGGACCACGTTGAGGCGGCACGGGCACTGCGGAAGGCCTTCCAAACCCCGCACCCGGTGGGCGAAACAACCGGGCTGAGGGACCTGGCGGACTACGACCGGGCGTTCGGTGTTGTCCTCGATGACGGGCAGGTCGCCTGATGCCGGCCGCTAAGGAAACCATCGGCCAGATCGAATACTACTCCCGGGCGATGAAAGCACCACGGATCCGTGAAGCAGCAACCCGGCTCGCGGACCAGGCCCGTGAAGGAGGCTGGACCCATGAGGAGTACCTCGCCGCTGTCCTGTCCCGGGAAGTCGCAGCCAGGGAAGCGTCCGGCGCCGAGATCAGGGCCCGGGCCGCAGGGTTCCCGGCCCGGAAATCACTTGAAGACTTCAACTTCGATCACCAGCCCGGCCTCAAACGCGACACCATCGCGCACCTGGCCACCGGGGCGTTCCTCACCGAAGCGTCCAACATCGTCCTGCTCGGGCCGCCCGGCACCGGCAAAACCCACCTCGCCACCGGGCTCGGCTTGCGGGCCACCCAGCTCGGTCACCGGGTCCTGTTCGCCACCGCCATCGACTGGGTCGCACGGCTCCAAGCAGCCCACCAGAACGGACGGCTGCCCCAGGAACTGGTCAAGCTGCGCCGCTACGGACTGATCATCGTGGACGAAGTCGGCTACATCCCTTTCGAACAAGACGCCGCGAACCTGTTCTTCCAACTGGTCTCATCACGCTACGAGCACGCCTCGCTGATCCTGACCTCGAACCTGCCCTTCGCCCGCTGGGGAGACGTCTTCGGCGATCAGGTCGTCGCCTCGGCCATGATCGACCGCATCGTCCACCACGCCGAAGTCATCACCCTCAAAGGCTCCAGCTACCGCCTCAAACACACCCAGGTCGATTCGCTGCCCTCGACAAGACCGGAAAATACGGCAGAATAACCAGCGTCAAAGTGGCTCACTTTTCAGCCCGCGAAATGGCTCACTTTTCGACCATCGCTGACATTATGTATGGAAAACGTTCGGCGGAGACGGACGAGGACCGCGCGTCGCGCCTCAGTTCGGTGTCACAGTTTCATGTCCGCGAGGTCGTGCTCAACAACGCAGATCGGCAAGCAGTCCTACTGAAGGTAAGGGCCAAAGTGCCCGGGTTCCCGACTGAGCGCTACGAGCAGGCCTTGGATGAAGCAGAGAATTGGGTAAGGGCTGATCTCGAGCGTTCCCGTCAACGCAGGGCCGAACTCGTACGGGCCGCGCGAAAAGAGGATGTCCTGAACGCCGTCTTCGTTTTGCGCTACTTCAACCACCGGTACTCTGGTCGAGTAACGGAGTACGACCTCGGGCAGGTCAATATCTACGAAAGCCTCCGAGATCTCTACGACCAGGCCGACATTGACGCTGCCGTGGTCCGGGTCGATGCCCTAATCAGGGATGCAGCAAGGAGTGTCGAATATGACCCCGAAGCCGGAAAGGCTCGGTGGCAGGAATTGATGCACTCCCACCCCGGCTTCAACAACCGGAGCCTCCATAAGACCATGGAGTGGGGCTACTTCTCAAACCGATAGAGCGCGCCGTAAATTTGGAGTTCTTGTGACACCCGCGTTCCCGTCAGATCCCTGAATGCGACAGCGACATCTCAACGGTAATCAGGCTTGCAGGCGTCCTTTGAAGGATCCCTTAACGGGTGGCGATGACCTGGCGTATAGAAGACTCACCCTCGTGAACAACGATTCCAAAGGGACCTTGCACCAAAGCCGGTAGAGTGCGTCCATGACATTGGGGGATGCCACGCCGAACACTGACCGCCGCCCGTGGACTTTCGCCGCGGTCTGCGCCATGGTCCCGACACTGACGCTGATGGTGTTCAACCTGGCCGATCCGGTGATCCAGTTGCTGCCTTGGTACGTGGCCACCTACCTGCTGATCGGCGCCTGCATCTTTGGCCCGACAAGAAAGTTCCCGTCGCTGCGGCAGGCCGGTGCGTTCCTGCTTCCCGGCGCCCTGCTCGTGCCGCTGGCGCTGACGAACGTCGGCTGGTGGTGCGGCGGCTGGCTGCTCGGGCTGCCGGCCTGGGGCTTGCTCCTGAGCCGTTGGACGCCGGAGAATCCGCTCCCGGCAGTGCAGGTGCTGAAATTCCTGGGGCTGTTACTGCTAGGCATGACGATCTACACGTTCAACGGGATCTACCCGATCCCCAGCCTGGGCCTGTTCCTGCTCCCGATCATTCCCCTTGTCCGGCTGGCCTACCCTGAGTACCGCGCCAGACCGCTGCAGGCGGCCGTGGAGGCCGTTCTGGCCGTGGCTGCCATCGTGATTGCTTTTGCTATTCCCACCCCCAAAGGGTCATGGTCCTCGCCCTGGACCTACGCGGGTGGGGCCGCCACTGCTGGACTCATGATCGCCTATTGGGCCTGGAGGCTCCCCCGCCGTTCCCGGCACCGGCAGATCGATAACGGCGCCATCGTCTAGCCCTCGGTCTTCGGTAATGGATCGGCTACCGCGACCGTCTAGGGGCAATTGCCCATAGCCCGGTTGTGGCGGAGGGCGCTGGTCTTGAAACTCAAAAGGACTGAGCGACGGGTATCTTCAGGCCCCCGGCTCTAGAAGTGGCATTTGCCCTGGGAATGGCCGCTCGTTGGTTCGGCGCTTTCGAAGTATTTCTGTGCATTCGGCCGTGGGCCTTAAACTTTTTCGGATTCGGTGAAACCTTTTGGGCTTTGCCGGACACTAAAGGGCATGGGGAACAACGGAGACAGCGAAGAGGGGTTGTGGCGCCAGAGTCTTCTGGGCCAGGGAGATCCCTTTGGTGCCCTTTACGACAGGCATCGGGACAGGGTCTTCCGCCATGCATACCGGCTGTGCGGGAATCACCACGACGCTGAAGACATTATGGCTGCCGCCTTCCTCGAGCTCTGGCGGCGGCGAAAGCAGGTCAGGGTCGTGGAAGGATCAATCCTTCCGTGGTTGCTGGTGACGACCACGAACATGGCACGTAACAGCGCCCGGACGGCATTGCGCTATCAACGCCTCTTGAAAGCCCTGCCCCGATCCGAGGACATCAGCGACCCAACAGCAAATTCTTACCGCTCTTACCAGGACGCTCTTGACCATGACCTTGCACGGGCTCTGGCCACACTGACGGCCGAGGACCTGCACCTGGTCACACTGGTCGTTTTCGAGGAACACACCATCGTTGCCGCCGCCGCTGTTCTAAATCTGACCCCTGCAGCAGCGAAATCAAGGATCCACCGAGCCCGGCAGCGGCTCAGAGCAGCCCTCGACGGAGATGCATCAACAAACCCGCCGACCGCTCCAACCCCGGTACTGGAAGGAGGACGGCAATGAACCAGCTCCACGTCGATGACCGTTTCAGTGACGCCCTGCGGGCAGAACTCGTCTCCCAAGTCAACAAGGAAACACCGGCCGCCAAGCGGAGGCGCACCAGGGTGTGGCTTGGTACCGGCGCTCTGACCGGTGCGGGACTGCTTGGCATTGGAGCGGCGGCGGCAGGTCTCTTCGTCATCCCCGGCGGTGAAAAGGTGACACCGTTGGCCTCGCCTGTGACCACAACCTACGCCGGCACAGCAACCGTTGAACTGGGCACTCCTCCCGAGGGAACCACCGGGATTCAAATGGAACTTAGGTGCCTGACCCCTGGCTGGTTTGAGTTTCCCGACGGTGCGTCCAGCAGCTGCTCCGAGGAGGATGCAGCCAGCGACAGGCTGGGCTGGAGCGGCTACACCATCCCCCTCGCACCCGGCCAGGACAGTGTAACGATCAAGGCCGGCCCGGAGGCCCACTGGCAGCTTACGGCCGAGTATGTGAAGCAGGAACGAACGCCCCTGGGTGTCAATGCCAAGGGTGAAACCTACGGTGTCGAAAGCCAGGAAAACGGAACCCCCGACCTGATCGCGGTGATGGCCACCAACGGGCAATCCGGTTACGCCTACGCCAGTGACCTATACGGCGGCCCCATGCCAACCAGCCCGGAAGACGCCGTCAAGAACTTCAGTACCCCGCGCCCTCCGCACGAGATCCCCGTCTTCCAAAGCGACGGAGAAACCCAGATCGGTATCTTCATGGCCTCCGGTTCCGGCGGAGGGATACCCTCCTACCCCACGCGAAGTGCCCCGCCAGAATGAACCGATCAGTCGCCGGCCTTCACATGCTGCGCCGTTTGATGTCGCTCCCCCTCCGGTCCGAGAGCGACATCCGTGAGTGCAGGTACGCAACTCTATTTCCACCGATCAGCATCCACCTTTGAGGGAACAGAATGAAGCGCGTTCGGTTATGGCAATGCCTGATCCTGCCCCTACTTGTCACGATGCTGGTGACTTCGTGCGGCGACAAGTTGGCGGGAGGACCGGGAACTGCGGAACCCACGACGAAGGCCACTAGCTCAATCGCTGGCTCCACCGGTAGCCCCGTTCCGAGCGGTGGCCCCTTCGCATGCGTGGACTGGGTCCGGTTCGCCAACCCGCAGGACCAATACGACAACGCCGGCCTGGTGCTCATCGGAAAATCTGTAAGCCAGGCCGGAGAGATCACAATTTACGGTCATCAGGCCACGACTCACCTCGTGGAAGTCGAACAGGTACTCAAAGGGAATCCCCGGGAGGGGAACCTGCGCATCACCTCCACGCCTCCGACCTGCACTGCAGGAGAGTCCTACCCTGACGGCGACCCACTCGACACCGCTGAAAGAGTCATTATTTTTGCCAACAACCAAGGCGGCGAGTGGTTCACCATAACCCCCACGCAAGGAGTCATGTCCTTCCCCCAAGGCTCAAAACTTCCCTTTCACTGAGTCACACCCCATTGGAGAACCAACCAGCAGGCGGTAGAAGAGCTCATAAGCCGATCGGCTTACGGCCTTCAGTTGAGGGTGAGGTGCACGGGCTTGAATCTGAAAGGACCTCCGCATCCAAGCCCGAACGGATATTCACCGGTGGATTCCGTTTCTACTGGCATGTCAGTCGCTATTCGGCCGCCAATCGCAGCTATCGCTTCGACATGGATCGAGGTGATGCTGACAGGACCGTTCAGGTACGGCGCGGATTGCGGCACCAGCCACTTTCGCTCGTCATTCTGTGACACCGGCTCAGGCTGGCACCCTTCCCCAAAACAAGCTGCAACTGACGACGGTGGAGTGGAAAAAACCAACTCCACGGGACCTGTGTAGGCATATCCAATGGCTGGGTGTAAGCGGCAACTTTAAACTGACCGGAGACGGCAAAACTGGTTGACCGTTCGCGGCAGTTGTTTTGACCAGCGGCGGCAAGCATTTTTGGACAGCAGTAGGCCACGGTGTGTGGCTGGGCGTGCTGGGATTCCTCTTGTCCATCCCTCGTGTCGTTACGGGGAGAGCCCCTTCCTTCCGCGGTGAAATGGCGATGCCAATCGTCTGTATTTCACCCGTTGTGGGGAGGAAGGGGCTCGTTGTGAAGTCTCCAGGAGAGTTCATGGAAATTTTAGCTGCTTACGATTTAACCCGGTCGTACCGGGATGCCGCGAAGATCTGCGGCGTCTCACACAACACGGTGCGCGCTTATGTGAAAGCCCGCCAGGACGGTGCGCAGGCGCCGGTGGCCCGGCAGCGCGGCCGGATGACTGACCCGTTCCTGCCACAGATGATCTCCTGGGTCGAGCAGTCCCGCGGGAAGATCCGCGGCGACGTGGTGCATGAGAAACTCGTCGCTTTGGGGTTCACCGGGTGTGAGCGGACGACCAGGACCACGCTGGCTGAACTGAAGGCGAAATACCGTGCACGGAACGTGCGTGTGCACCGTCCTTGGACTCCTGAGCCGGGTCTGTGGTTGCAGTATGACTACGGCGACGGTCCCATCGTGGACGGGGTCAAGACTGTGCTGTTCGTGGCCTGGCTGGCGTTCTCCCGGTTCCGGATTGTGATTGCTTTGCGGGATAAGACCATGCCGAGCGTGTTCGCCGCCCTCGACCGGACGTTCCGCCTGATCGGCGGGGTCCCGACCTACATTTTGACCGATAACGAGAAGACCGTCACGGTCGAGCACGTCGCCGGGATCCCGGTCCGCAACCATCAGATCGTGGCCTTCGCGAGGCACTACTCAACCTCGCTGCAGACGTGTCTGCCGGCGGACCCGGCCTCGAAGGGCGGGGTGGAGAACGCGGTGAAGATCGCCAAAGCCGACATCGTCCCGAAAGAGACCAACCTCCTGCCCGAATACCGGTCCTTCTCCGAGCTGGAGGCTGCCTGCGAGGCGTTCATGGAGGAGGTGAATTCGCGGGTGCACCGGGCCACTCTCGAGATCCCGGAGGACATGCTCCGGGTTCTCGAACAGCCCCGGTTGCACCCGGTTCCGGCGACCCCGGTGACAGCGAGTTTCGGCCATACCCGGCAGGTCCCGCCGAACATGCCCATGATCACCTTTCAGCAGTCCCGGTACTCCGTCCCGCACACCCTGATGGGTCAGATGGTGTGGGTGCGGGGCACCGAGACCGAGGTGATCATCGTCCACGTTGGGGACTCCGGCCCGGTCGAGGTCGCCCGGCATAAGCTCACCCGCCCCGGCACCCCCGCGATCATCGAGACCCACTTCCCGCCGGCCCCTGCAGGGGCCCTGGAACGGGTGATCCGCCCGACGAACAAGGCAGAGGAGGAGTTCTTGGCCCTCGGCGCCGGAGCCGCGCTCTGGCTCAAGGAAGCCGCTGCCGCGGGTACCCAGAAGATCCGGCACAAAATGGAACGCGCTGTCACCCTCGCCAAGGTCCTTGGCGTCGACGAGGTCGACAAGGGCCTGGGAGCGGCAGCGGTGCACCAGCGCTTCACCCACGAGGACCTGATCTCCATCGTCAACACCGGCAACGGCAAAAGCCACACGACCGGCGCCACCCACACCGTTACCGACCAGGGCCGGTGGCTGAGTCAGGGCACCAGCGCCTGGGCCAACTTCGGCACCACCCCTAACACCACCACTGATCAAGACTTTGAAGGAGCCATCGATGAGCGCTAACACCATAACCCCGCCCCTGGCTGACGCGGCGGTGGAGAACGTGATCGCACTGATGCGCACGACCCGGATGCCACACGCCCGGGCCGTGGTCGCCGAGGTCCTTGCCACCGCCAAAGCCCAACGCTGGGACCCCACCGAAGTCGTCCGCGTCCTGCTCGAAGCCGAAGCCACCGGCCGGAACGCCTCGATGCTGGCCACCCGGCGCAAACGTGCCGGATTCCCCACAGGGAAGACCTTCGATGTCTGGGACGAAGCCCTCTCCACCCTGCCGGCTGCAACAACGTCGTTCCTGCGGACCCTGGAATGGGTCCGGCGGCGGGAGAACCTGATTGCCTGCGGGCCCTCCGGCACCGGCAAGACACTGCTCCTGGAAGCCCTCGGCCAACTGGCCATCGATCAGGGCATGTCCGTGTCCTGGCTCAGCATGGAAGACCTCGGCGCCCTGGTGCGCCGGCACCGCATCGACGACAGCGTCAACAAAGCCATCACCCGCGCCACCAACGTGGACCTGATCTGCATCGATGACATAGGCCTGCTGCCGGTCTCCGCGGACGCAGCCGAGGGCTTCTACCGCGTCGTGGAAGCCTCCTACGAAAAGCGGTCCCTGGCGATCAGCTCGAACATCCACCCCTCCGGGTTCGATGAACTCATGCCCAAAACCATCGCCACCGCGACCGTTGACCGGCTCCTCCACCACGCCCACCTCTGCCAAACCAGCGGCGAGTCCGTCAGGCTCATGCAAGCCCAAAACGGGAAAGGCACCCGCCCCATGAACTAACCCAAAACCCGGTCAGGCGCCCCAAAACCCGGCACGCCCGGGGCGCCTGACCCTGTCCAAAAATACTTGCCGTGACCGGTCAATCACCTGCCGCCAACGGGCAAACCAACCTGCCGCCACCGGTCATTCCTAGGTTGCCTTTGACAGCTGGGCACACTCGGGGCACCCGATACATTCCGCTGATCACAGCGATGACCGTCAACACTGCGATACCTATGCCTACTGCAAGTAGGACTGCCCCCCGACGCTTCATGAAGTGAGACTAGCTCTTCAAGCATCCATAATTCTCGGCTACGAGCGTCCGGGTGAAGGATCCTCCACCGGCGCGCTGCCGAGGGTACCGTCCCTGCTCGACGCCTGGGCAAGGCTGAGTTCCGTAGTATCGGATGTAGCTCACATATGACGTAGGGGGACGTGAATGAGCAGGACTATTAGTTGGGGGCTAATTCTCGCTGTCATGGCCTTATTGGTGCTGGCATTGATTGGGGTAGCCAGGACCCCCGTGGCTATCCCTGCCATTGCCCCACCCAGCCACGGCGTCAGTACAGCTACTCGCTCCACTCTTGCGACGATCGCAATCTTAGTGGTCGTAGTCCTTGGCCTTGCTCATGCTTTTGCTGCTGACCGGATTGCCGACCGTAGGGCGAGATTGTCCTCAAACGGAGTTCTCTGGATGGTCGTTGCGGGAGTCGTCATTGGCCTCATAGCCCTGTTCTCAGCTGGTTTCTGAGAAGTCTCCCCGTACTGGCCTGGCTACTCACGAAGAAGGAAAACAAATCCATGAACCCCAACGCAGCTGGGATTGTCGACCACTCCGGCCATACGAGCGAGACCCCGGAAAGCCATGCCAGGACTCGACCTCAGATGACTCGTGAGTTGCCTTTTGGCTGGCTCTTGGTCATAACTGGGGCCATCGGCTGGATAGCCTCTGGCGTCCTGGTTTTGGAGAAGCTTGCTGTGCTGCAGGACCCAAACCATACGACCGTCTGCGATGTAAACCCTTGGATCTCCTGCGGCCAAGTGATGCAGAAATGGCAGAGCTCGTTGTTCGGGTTCCCCAACATGTTCATCGGCATCGTGGCGTTCGCCGTCATCCTCACCGTGGGCATGGCGCTGGTCTCCGGGGCGACATTTGCCCGGTGGTTCTGGGCATGCCTCCAGACCGGCATCACCCTTGGCTTCGCCTTTGTCGTCTGGTTATGGTCCCAAGCCCTTTATGACATCCACATCCTCTGCCCGTTCTGCATGATCGTCTGGGCAGCCATGATTCCCCTCTTCGTGTGGGTCACCATCCGAAACATCACCGCCGGCATCATCCCCGTCCCGCCAGGCGCCGCGCGCATCATCTCCGACTCCGGCTGGATCATCACAGCCCTGCTCTACGTCGCCGTCATCGCCAGCATCTTCTTCGCATTCATCCAGGTCTTCGCAGGAACGTCAGGGTTCTAAGGAAGCAAAACTTCTCGAAACCTCTGTGCCTGGAAAATCCAGCCATGGAAGACCGCGGGGCTGCGGTGCGGCGCCCGGTAGAGGATCCGCTTACGGGACAGCTGAATTCCTGTGTCTTATAACCTCGGCGTGTTGAATCCCTAGAGTTTCGAGGCGAGTTCGAGCCGGCGCCTGCGGGCCTGCTGGGCCCGTGCCAGCCCTGGGATAGTTATCCGAGGGCGACACGGAGCGGCGCAAAAACACCGCCATTTATCGCCAACAGTCATACCGCGGTCTGACTGCTTAGTCTGATTCTCACTTCCCTGATGCTGCTCCCATAGGGTGTAGGACATGAGCCAAAGGGATGCGGGCGGAAGAGGCCACCTGAGTTTGCGCCCGGACGTGTGGGGGTGAGGCACGGATGAAGAACCCGACAGACTTCCTGGAGGTGCCCACCAGCCCGTCCTTCCAAGTGTTGGTCTCGGACCCCGGCGCAGCCGACACTCTCGCCCGGGGATGGGCCGACAACGGGCTGCTCGTGCGCATTGTCCGAGGAGCGAAGATGCGCACGACCACTGCCGCCATGGATGAAATGGCAGCGGCCTTGCAGTTCCCGTACTACTTCAGCGAAAACTGGGCAGCGCTGGATGATTGTCTCTCCGATATGGGCTGGCTTCTGCCAGCACCGGCAATTGTCCTGCTGGTCCGTAACGCCGGCCAGGTACTCGCCGATGAAGACCCCCACCAGCTCGTAATCCTTGCCCGGACACTGGCAGATGCGATCAACGAGTACGCAGCCCCAGTTGCGCTAGGAGAATGGTGGGACCGGCCCGCAGTGCCATTCCATGTCGTACTCCAGGCAGATGAGCACGGGCAGGAGGCCCTAGTGGCGCGGTGGGAAGCCGCAGGTGCCCAAACTTCGGTCAGGAAGCCCTGAGCAATTCGCCTTCGGTGGCTTTACTGCAGCCGGCATTCCATCACCGTCGCCCCTGCCGGACGGCGCACGTGTTCTTGCCGTCAGCGCATTTGGCCGGGTCCCGCGACAAGGATCTGACTGGGCTCCGTGGGCTAGAGAAGGTGTTTGGCCTCCGAAATTGCCTGGCGACTGGGAACGTAAAACTTTCGGGATTGAAGTGATAGGGCCCGAAGGTTTGGAAGTTGCAGCAAAGGAGCCAAGTCCCCGTCGCTGACTCTTGTTGAGCCGTAGGCGTGGAACTCCTCCAGCCCTTCTAAGTAGGCGAGGGGGCGGATAGATTGGATGGCGCCACATTCGCTTAGATTCAAGAACTTCAGTGCTTTAAGCCCTTGAAGTGGGCCAATCTCGGAAATTCCCTTGCAGGCAACCAACTCAAGTCTGCTTAGCGGAGCCGACATGGATGACAGTGCTGAGATGTCTTGCAACTTAGTCGCCAGAAATATGCCGAGCTCCTTAAGATGTGTCAGATCCTCCAGCCCGTCCAAGGAGACGAGTTTTGGCCTATCTTTGAGCCGTACACTTTCGAGCTCAGGGTGGACTCCAAGACTTCGCAGGTCAGTGGGGTTGAAATGGCGCAGGAACAGGGCTTTGAGATGTTCAAGCCCAGAGAGGGTTTTTGACACCTGCTCCCAGTCCGCGCCGAGGCTTGCAATATGTGGCAGCTCTGAGAGGTCAAGAGCTGTGGACGGCGCAGTCAGAACGTCAAGGTCGGTAAGTGATTCGCTCAAACGATAAATGGGGGAAAGGTCAGCGATGTGCCGGGCTAGGATCTTCAACCTGGCCAATGGCCAGGACTCCAGGAACTCAAGATCCGGCGCAGCAAATCCATGAGCAGTGTTAAGGACCAGACCATCGACTGCTCCGCTAGTGACAACATCTTGGCATAAAGATGTCCAGGGACCCTTTACAACCAGGTCGACCCCTTCATCCGATCTCTGTAACTCATACTCCAAGGAATTCACACCCCTAAGGTATGCGAATGCCGGCCGTGTATTGGGCTGGTTGGGCATCAACCAACCCTCCATGGCACAGATCTCGCAAAGTTCCGACGAAAGACCGGAAGCCTCCGCCGCATAACCCTAGGGATTCGAGGCGCCCAGCTTACGAGACACCTAGATTGGGAGCCTTATGGGTTCACCTCGACACTGAATGTGCATAGCTCTGTCGGACGTGGAGGGTGGCTAACTTCCCGGGCTGGTGGATCTTCCCCGGCGGTGACGAAGGGCGATTATCAGTGTGGCAGCGGTCGCGAGGGCTGGAACTGTCAAGAAGACCTGTGCGCCGTTTGGCCCTGTGCTGATTAGTCCGGCGATGCCTATCCACCACAGCAGGGCAGAGGCAAATGCTGCCAGGGGCACAACTGAATGATGGGCGCCGGATAGGGTCACGTTCCTGTGTTTGTGTCGTCGTTGAAGCGGTTGGATTGGCCAGCGGCGTCTGGTGCGATTTCCGATCATGATGGTTCCGATGGTGGCCAGGGCCGGGATGGTCAGGAACATGAGCGCACCGCCTCCGGTGGTTATGACTCCGACGATGCCGATCCACCAGAGGAGGGCTGTTGTGAACGCCGCCAGAAGCACGAGGAGTGTTCTGCGGTTGGGCCTTGCCGTGGTCCATGCGTTTCGGTGGGTCACTTTACTGGTCCTCCGGCCTCCTGGGCTGGCTGGTTGGCGGGCGGTGCTGACCCCACGATGCTGTAGTCAATGGCGGTATGGGCTATGAGGTTATTCGCTCCTACTCCAAAGATCGCATAGGTGGTGACCACTCGTTCGCCGATGACCAGGCCAGTGGCCGGGTCAATGATGATTTCATCGCGTTGTCCGGCCCGGAGCGGCTCAGATCTTCCGATTGCGATCCCTGGTTTGCCATCGAAGTTGGTTTGTTCGCTGGCGTTCACCCCCGGGATTAAGGCCAGAGCCTCATAGAGACCGGCGCGCAGGTCCGCTGAGATGAGTCCGGTCCGCAACAGATCTGTGATGCGCACGAAGTTGTCCTCGTCCCTGGAGGCGGACCCACCCTGATATTGGGCATTGAAGTGATCGATCAGGGCTTTGCCTTCGCGTGGCAGGTCCTGGATTTCCTGGTCACTGATCACGGTCCACGGGATCCCGTAGAACTCGCCATTAGGCGCGTGAATGGTGTCCTTCTGACCGGGGCGCGGGGCCACTGATCCCCAGTCTCGATCCAGTACCCAGTCCCGGGAGGGGTCCCCTGGAACATACACGTCGATGGTCTGGGCGTTCATGTGGGTCTCGATCGTGTTCCCGGAGACCAGCCAGTTTGCGTGCGTATGGACTCGCAGGTACTCGCCCCGGCCCGGGGTGGGGTCGGAAAAGGCCATGGTCTGTTCGGCTGCTGACCGCAGGAGACTTGCCGCATGGGCGCTTTGGATCGATATATTGGTTTGCCCCAAAACGATCACGCCGAGACTGGCTGCGGCCATTGTCAGTACCACTCGGCGCGTGCGGTGCGGCCGACGAATCGAGTCACGATCTCTGTCCACGAGATCGGTTGCATCGCTGCCCGAGCTCCCGGTTAGCCGTCTGCGGGGGAATTCTTGTTCCGCCATGTCTACGAGCTGCCTGCGAAGCGCATCGCTCCTGTCGGGCTGGAACTGATGGGTTTTCATAAGGGCCTCTGTCCTTGCGCGGCCTGCCGGTCGATCGCATACGTGCTGGAAACTTCGTCATATAAATCCCCGAGCCTTGCTTTGGCCCGGTTCAGTCTGGATTTCACGGTGCCTTCGGGGACGCCGAGTGCGGCCGCAGCGTCTCGTATGCTCATTTCTTCAACCACACAGAGCGTCAGCACGTTACGGTCCCCTGGGCGCAGCCGTGCAAAAGCCCGCTCTAACGTGGCGGCCTCAAACTCCTGCTGATCCCCGTCGGCGAACGCCTCAGCGATATCAGGGCTGTTGGCTGGGGGCGGGAGCCGGCCCAGGAAGCTCCTGTACCGCCGGCGTTGGCGCAGCTCGTTCCGGAGTGTGTTGTTCGCAGTAACCAGCAACCAGGCAACAATGGACCCGTTCACCATCCGCACGTACTCCCGGCGACGCCACGCCTCATAAAACACCATCGCCGTGACGTCCTCGGCTGCGTGAGCGGAGCCTATGACCCCCAGTGCGTGATGCAACACTCTGTCACGGTGACGGTCGAAGACTGCGCCAAAGGCGTCACCGTCCCCATTTACGACGAGCCTCCAAAGAACCTCGTCTGTCCCTTCCAAATCTCCGCCCATACCCCATAGTGTCCGCACACATGGAAAGGTTCCATGTTTTGAGGCACAACTTTTCGCGCATCAGCGTTGAGGGCCTCCACCCTACAAAAGACGAATGCTCACTGGCCCGGCTCACCACCCAAAGGAGCTGGCTACCGGATTACTAACGTTCGTGCTTCAGTTCACGTATGGCATCACAATTCCGGAGGAAACTGGCTGTGACAGGTTTATATGGCCCCGGCAGGACGGTTATTTCTGGCCCCACTTCATGACTCGCCGGGCACCTGTGGCGGTTATTTGTGGCCCCACCTTCAACGTTGGATTCATCACTGGATGGATGCGGCGGAAGGCTGGTCTGGATGGAGTCGAGAGTGGAGTTGTTCGCGCGGATTCGAAGGGACGCCCGGGTTGAGGGCCTGTCGGTTCGTGCGTTGGCGGTCCGGTACGGGGTTCACAGGCGAACGGTAAGGCAGGCGCTGGATTCGGCTGCCCCTCCGGAGCGTAAACAGAGGCAAGGCGTGTCCTGGAGGCTGGAGCCTTTTAAGGGCGCGATCGATGCGATGCTGATCGAGGACACGACGGCGCCGCGGAAGCAGCGCCATACTGCACGCAGGATTTTGGCCCGGCTCATAGAAGAGCACGGAGCGCAGGAGCTGTCGTATTCGACGGTCCGTGATTACGTAAGGGTCCGTCGGGCCCAGATTGATGTGGAGGCCGGCCGCCGGGTTGAGGTGTTCGTTCCTCAGGAACACGCTCCGGGTGCTGAGGCTGAGGTGGACTTCGGCGAGGTCTATGTCGTGCTGAACGGGGTGAAGACGAAGTGTCACCTGTTCATTTTCCGGTTATCGCATTCGGGCAGGGCCATCCATCGGATCTACCCGACCCAGGCCCAGGAGGCCTTCCTTGAAGGGCACATCGAAGCCTTCAAGGTTCTGGGCGGCATCCCGACTAAACACATCCGCTATGACAACCTCAGCAGTGCTGTCACCGCTGTGGTGTTCGGTCAGGGCCGGCAGCGCCGGGAGAACGACAGATGGGTGTTGTTCCGTTCCCACTACGGCTTCGACCCCTTCTATTGCCAGCCCGGCATCGCCGGGGCCCACGAAAAGGGCGGCGTTGAAGGTGAGGTGGGCTGGTTCCGCCGCAACCGGCTTTCACCGATGCCGGTTGCTGACTCCCTGGACGAGCTCAACGACCGGATCCGCAAATGGGAAGCCCAGGACGAGGACAGGAGGATCAATGACAGGATCCGCACCATAGGCCAGGACTTCGAGATCGAACGGCCGTTCCTGGCCAGGTTGCCGGCAGAGGAATTTGATCCGGGTCTGGCGCTAAACCCGAGGGTCGACAGGTCCTCGATGGTCACCGTCCGGATGGTGAAGTATTCCGTCCCGGCCCGGTTCATCGGCCGGAGAGTCCGGGTCTCATTGCGGGCGTCCGAGGTCGTGGTGTTCGATGGCCGCACCGTGGTCGCCAGGCATCAGCGGCTCGCCGCCCGGTCCGGACAGTCGGTCCAGCTGGACCACTATCTCGAGGTCCTCAAAACCAAGCCCGGCGGCCTTCCAGGCTCCACCGCTTTGGCCCGGGCGAGAGAGTCCGGGACGTTCAGCAGCGCGCACGAGGCATTCTGGGCCGCCTCCCGCCGGGTCAACGGCGACGCCGACGGGACCCGTGAACTCATCGACGTCCTGCTCCTCCACCGGTCCATGGACGCCTGCGACATCCACGCAGGCATCACCGCGGCCCTCGTAGTGGGCGCGGTCAGCGCCGACGTCGTCGCGGTCGAAGCCCGCAGACACGCCACGACATCCTGCCGGGGTGGGGCCAGTTCGGACCGTCATCCCGGTGTTCATGCTGAAGAGAAGGTGCAACGGGTTGTCAGTCTCACCCAGCGCCGCCTCATGGACCCCGTCGCCGTCATCGCCGGGCTGCCACCTGATAGCCGGCCCCTGCCATCGGTCCGCGCCTATGACGAGCTGCTGGCCAAACGTTCGGAACACCCCGCAGGAACCGCGTCAAAGGAGAACATCTCATGAGCCCCACCGCACCGGCGACCACCATCACCCCGGCCCTGCGCCGGCGGCGAGGCCTGACCGAACAGGCAGCGGTTGCCGCCGTGGACCAGGCCTGCCGCCGGCTGCGCCTGCCCACCATCCGGGCAGTCCTCGATGAAGCCCTCGCCGTCGCGGGGAAGGAACAACTCTCCTACCAAGGCTTCCTGGCCGAATTGCTGCTGGCCGAGTGCGACGACAGGGACCGGCGCTCCTCGATCCGGCGCGTGAAAGCCGCAAACTTTCCCCGGGACAAGTGGCTCGGGGACTTTGACTTCGACGCGAACCCGAACATCAACCCCGCCACCATCCACACCCTGGCCACCGGGGAATGGATCCGCAAAGGACAACCCCTCTGCCTGATTGGGGACTCCGGGACCGGCAAATCCCACCTGCTCATCGGACTCGGCACCGCCGCCGCAGAGAAGGGCTACCGAGTAAAATACACCCTCGCCACCCGGCTCGTAAACGAACTTGTCGAAGCCGCCGACGAGAAGGTCCTGGCCAAGACCATCGCCCGGTACGGCCGGGTGGACCTGCTCTGCATCGACGAGCTTGGTTACATGGAACTGGACCGGCGGGGCGCCGAACTACTGTTCCAGGTCCTCACCGAACGCGAGGAAAAGAATTCCATCGCGATCGCCTCGAACGAGTCATTCTCCGGCTGGACCAAAACCTTCACCGACCCGCGCCTCTGTGCAGCCATCGTGGACCGCCTCACCTTCAAGGGCACCATCATCGAAACCGGCACCGACTCCTATCGCCTGGCCCATGGCATCGCGCGTAAAAGTTCGGAACAGGCGAACAACCCCGCTGCAGGAACCCAAGGTCCCCGCAGAGGTGAATCCGACCTCATGCCACGGGCGCCGGCAGGCACTGGATAACTCACCACGAAACTTTCCCCAAAAGTATCCGATACGGCGTCCGCGTGGGGTAGTTTGATCGCTATGTTGACCGGATTCAAGAATTTCATCATGAAGGGCAACGTCGTAGACCTTGCCGTCGCCGTCGTGATTGGTGCCGCCTTTGGTGCCGTAGTCACGGCCCTAGTCCAAAGCGTTCTCATGCCGTTCATCGCGGCCTTGGTCGGATCTCCGAACTTCGATAGCTTCGCCGTCGTGACCCTCAACGGAAACGACATTAAATTCGGTGTCCTGCTCACAGCAATTGTTAACTTCGTGCTCGTGGCGGCAGCCATTTACTTCGTCATCGTCGTGCCCATGAACCACATGATCGAGCGCCGCAACCGGCGCCTCGGCATCAACCCGGACGTCAAGGAAGAAGCGGCCGAAGACCCCCAGATTGCCCTGCTCACGGAAATCCGGGATTCCCTACGGCAAGACCGCAGGGCCTAATCAAGTCGGCGGACCCAAACCCACCAAAATCCGCTTTCAGGGCTAAACCGCCGCCCAATCGCTTCGGCACGCTTACGTTCCGCAGAGCGATGCTCCGATAGCGTGTCTCCCAGCGGCGCAGGGATAAATCCCGGCGTTCGTGCAGCCGCAGGCTGGCTGTGCTTGTTTTCCGTCATCGATGAAAGGACATGAAAAGTGGCTGTTTCGATTGAATTGGGCAAGGCATTGGACAACGCCTACGAGAACTCGACTCTGGACGAGGTCCTGTCGGCCCCGCCCTCGGCTCTTGCCGGCCTGACCGAAAAGCACGACGAACTGCTTGCCGGTATGGGAATCAAAACCATCCGCGATCTGGGAAGCAATAAATACTTCGCTACGGCAGGTGTACTGGTCGCACTCTCCGGCAAGGTCGGGTAGTGGGTCTGGACTGTTAGCGCGTCTCACTGAAAAGGTCCGGCCCGGCGCACGCCAGGTCGGACCTTTTCCATTCCAGAATGGATTTCTCCCACTCAAGAGATCTGACATGCTAGCAACGACGGCGCCCCGACTCCATACCCCCGACCGGCATCTGCCGTTCCCCGGGCGATACAGGAACCCTTAGCCAACCGGTGCGAAAACCGTCCCGCGAGCCCGAGACCCACAACAACGTTCCGTGAACCTGGGGCCACTTTCAATCGCCCCTCTGGGGCCAAAAATACTTGACACAATCAGGAAACCGCGGGCAAGCCCGCACCCAGTAGACGCGAATCCTGAGGTCAAGCGCCGGCTGAGTCGCCTGGTCTACTTCGGCGGGGCTTTGGCGTTGGTGATGATCACGCTGAACCTCATGCCAATTAATTCCGAGCCTTGGGTTTGGATAAAGCTGGTCATCCTTGCTGCCGGGACGACGATATTCGCCATCTGGGCCACGCGGTTTTCATTGTGGCAACGTGACGAGTACTGGCGCGAACGCGGCAGAGACCCTAAGCATCCTGATCGCTTTCCCGATCGCTCAGACGAGAACCAGCGGCGACGCGCCAGTTCTAGGGATTCCAGGCGTTACGATTGCGGCTGCGCCACGGGCGGGCCCTGGCGACGGAAGCCCGTATGGCCTGTCCGATTAGCCTCCCGGGGGCGTCTCTCATTCGAGGCACGTTGTCGTCTCATAACCCTTGGGAAACGAGACGTCTCGACGAGCTAGCAGTCGCCTGACCTGCACGGTTACAGATTTTCTGCGGAATCTTGGACGCGCGATGGCATTGGCGATTCTCGTAACTATGTCTCATAACCTTCTGGCAAAAATCGAGTACTTAGCCTTAGTTATGAGACACCTCGAAGCAGCCCGTGACAGAACTGATTTGCTACCCAGTAGCCCGGCCCGGCAGCGCTCCACTAATCGAGAACAGGCGGACCTTCTGGCCTCCGGCGTCCGCCGTTTATGACCACTACGTTGAGTACGGCATGTCTGAAGCGAGAGCTTCACGCCCCTATGCCGTCCGGCCCTCGAGGCGCTGATCGAAACGACACCCGGGCCATATCAACCCTGGACAGACTCGGGCAACCCATCCAGCGCATGTCCGTCTTCGACGACGAACCTGGCAACGCAGACGGCGATCCCGAAGCGCAAGGTGCCCTCGAGCCTGGGATGTATCGAGCAGCCTTCTGCAGGCTCACGATCATTCAATAACCATCCGGGCGCCAGCAAGGATCGCGAAAATACCGCCATCCGATGCCGTGCTCCACACCCGGCGGGCCGGTCAGGTCTTTCGGAGCGTAAGGATCTGCTCTGCGCGCCCGAACGACCCCTGGAGGTCGTGCAGAACTGTGGAGGTCAGCCCTATCCCGTCCCCGCCGAACGAGACCGCGTTGTCCAGCCCCAACCACTCCCCTTCCGGGCGGCGGTACATGTGGATCTGCAGGTCAAGGTTGGGAAACGAGTAGCTGTCCTTGCCGGGCGGAACCCTGGCCGCGATGCCATTGGCCGTGTCCACCATGCCCATGAGCCGGGCCAGGGCACCGCTGTCCCCTCGGTCGGTCAAGGGATGTTCCGTGCGCAGCCAGACCTTTCCGGCCCCGGGGCGGTGCCCTTCCGCCACGCGCATTTCCAGCGAGCGGATGTAGCCGCCGGGCCACACGGACGCGCCGTCGTACGGCTTGCAGTCTTCCGGGCCGGGGATGGGAGTGTCCTCTATTGCGGCCACCGGCGTTGTATCGCTGGTAGCCAGCCGCCAGGCGGTGGCACGGATGGCGGTCCGACCGCCCGCCACCAGCTCGGCCTGCAGGAGCTCGATGGTTTTTCCCGGCCGAAGGGTGCTGGCTGCGATGTAGAATTCGCCGCCAGGGATGAGTCCGAGGATCTCGTAGCTGATCCGGGCCATCCGCATGTCCGGCCGCGGGTCATGGCGTTCCAGGCTGTCCGCGAGCAGGCCGGACGCCGGCGCCATGTGCTGCTCGTGAACGTTCCAGGCACCCTGGGCATGGATGGTGGAACGGAAACGGCCTCCCCCCAGGTTCAGGTAGTAGAAGTTTCCCTCAGCCAGTTCAGGCAGCTCTGCGGTCAACGTTGGCCCCTTCGGAGTTCCAGTGAATCGGCCTTAACTCTAGCTGCGCCGGGCCTTGCGGCTGTCCCGGACCCTCGGCCCGTCATTCCACCGGAAGGGACGCGGCGAAATGTTGGCCACTAGCAGTATCCATCCGGCTAGACTCAGGAACTGGTCCTGTCAGCAACCTCTGAAGAGGTGTTCCATGCGCGTCATCAGCTACAACCTCCGCAAGCACAAAGCCAGTGGCGAACTCCTCGCACTGGCGCGGAACCATGACATCGATGCGCTGTGCCTCCAGGAGGTGGATTCCAGCGATCTTCCCGAAACACTGGGGCCGCTCCATCTGGCCGATGCCACCAAGGGCAACCGCCTGGGGCTGGCCATCTACTACCGCACCAGCCGCTTCACCGCCCTGGACACCCAGTCCTTCGCGCTGAAGAAGTCGATGCATGACCGCGTCCTGGCCCCGGCCCATGAACGTCTGATCGGCACCCGGGTCATGGACAACGAAACACAGCATGAACTGGTGATCGGCTCGTTCCACGCAGCACCGCTCACGGCCTCCAACTCGCTGCGGCGCAAGCAGATCCACGCTGCCCACGCTGAACTGCTGAGCATGGGCAAGGGCCTGATGACCCTGATGGTGGGCGATTTCAACTACCCGTTCTTCACCAAGAACCTTGACCTGCACATGAAAAACTCGGGCTACGCACTGTCCCTGAGCAATAGGCGCACCTACACCCGGTACAAGGTGTTCAAGGGCCACTTCGATTTCGCGACGTCGCTGGGCCTGGATATTGCCAGCGTGGAGACACTGCCGCGCGGCAATTCAGACCACCTTCCCATCCTGGTCACGGCGGAGTACGGCCCGGACTACTAGGACTCGAGCCTTGCACGGAGGTCCGGCCAGGACGCTTCGAACCCGGGGTGAAGTTCCAGTCCAGCCACTTCGGGCAGCGGGACCCACCGGAGTTCCAGGCTTTCGGGATCGCTGATCACCGGGTCAAAAGGCTCCCTCACCAGCACCACAACCGTGGTGTACGTCCAGTACCCCACGTCCAGCAGGGACGTAAAAAGCACCTCCACGTTGCCCGCGGGCACGGCGGCTTCCTCATAGGCCTCCCGCAGCGCACCGGTGACGGGCTCCTCACCCTCATGGAGTGCGCCGCCGGGCAGCCCCCACGTTCCGCCGTTATCGCTCCACACGGCACGGTGCTGCAGGAGCACCCCCTTGCCGGGATCGTAGGCCAGCACTCCAGCCGCGCCAAAGCGGCCCCAGAAGCGGCCGCGGTTTCCTTCCACCCAGGCATCGCCGGGGTCCCTCGGGCCAGTACGGACGGGAGGGGCGGAGGACGCGGTGGAGGCAGAAAAGTGATCCATCGCTCCAGTCTGACAGGTGCAGCGGGTGGGCTGCACCCGCCAGTCCGCCGCCCCGGTCAGGCCTGGTTCGCGGTGCCGCGCTCGACGGCGAAATCACCGCCGGGGTACATGATGGTCTCGTGCCCGTCATCAAAGCGGACACGATAGGGCGGCGTTCCGCCCTGGCCGCGCACCTCAAGAATCACTCCATGCCGGTCTGCGGCACCCACCGTCCTGCCATGCACAATGATGCGGTCGCCCTGCGTTGCCTCCATGGCAATCACCTCCGAGCCCAGAGTACGACTGGCTGCCCGCAGGGAAAAGGCAAAAGGGCGAATGGGAACACCGGCCGGAAAGGCGCGCTGGAGAAGGTCCAGGCGGTCCACAGGACCCGGCGGGCATGGCAGGATTTTCCCATGCCGCTGAACCTCGTCCTCGTCGCCGATACCCATGTCCCCAAGCGCGCCCGGGACCTTCCTGCGCAGGTGTGGTCCGCCGTCGAAAGCGCCGACGTGGTCTTTCACGCGGGCGATTGGGTGTCGGCGTCCCACCTGGAGGAATTCCGCAGGCGGAGCCGCCTGCTGGTGGGCGTCTACGGTAACAATGACGGCCCTGAGCTGCGCCGAAGCCTTCCGGAAACGGCGGAGATCACGCTGGAAGGCGTCCGCTTTGCCATGGTTCACGAGACCGGGCAGGCCAAAGGGCGCGAGGCCCGGTGCGAGGCGCTGTACCCGGAAGCGGATGTGCTGGTTTTCGGCCACAGCCACATCCCCTGGGACACCACCACCCCGCGCGGGCTGCGGCTTCTGAATCCGGGGTCGCCCACTGACCGCCGCCGGCAGCCGGCCTGCACGTTCATGACGGCCACGGTGGATGCCGGAACGCTGGGGAACGTCCGGCTTCACGAGGTCCGCCGGGATTGACCCGGGTTGGCAAGGGAGGCATCAGGTGCCTAGGCTTGGAACGGTAAGCATACTTAGCTTTTTGTTACCCGAGCACCAGGAGGACTGCCATGACAGACCAGTACACCTTCCGCAATCCGGTCACCGCGTACGAAAAGATCTCCCCGCCAAAGCAGCACCAGCCCGAGCCGGGACTGGACGCGGAGCTGGCACCCAAGGCCGACCTCGGTGAGGAAACCTACCGCGGTACCGGCAGGCTGGAAGGCCGCAAGGCGATCGTCACCGGCGCGGACTCCGGCATCGGCGCGGCAACGGCCATTGCCTTCGCCCGGGAGGGGGCGGACGTCGTTCTGTCCTACCTTCCGGAAGAGGAGGAGGACGCCGCGCGCATTGCCGGCATTATCGAGGCCGCCGGGCGCAAGGCCGTCAAGGTTCCGGGCGACCTCAAGGACGCGTCCGTGTGCCGAGATGTGGTGGACACTGCCGTGGCGGTGCTGGGCAGCATCGACATCCTGGTCAACAACGCCGGGAAGCAGGTGGCCCAGGAGGACCTCGCCGACATCACCGATGAGCAGTTCGACCACACCCTGAAGACCAATGTGTACGCGATGTTCTGGCTGACCAAGGCTGCGCTCCCCCACATGCCGGCCGGGTCCACCATCATTAACACCACGTCCATCCAGGCCTACAACCCGTCCCCGACGCTGGTGGATTACGCCACCACCAAAGCCAGCATCAACAACTTCACGAAGGGCCTGGCGCAGCAGCTTGCGCCCAAGGGCATCCGCGTCAATGCGGTGGCGCCGGGTCCCATCTGGACCCCGCTGCAGGTCAGCAGCGGCCAGCCGAAGGAGGAGCTGCCGGAGTTCGGGCAGTCGACGCCCCTGGGCCGGGCCGGCCAGCCGGCGGAGCTCGCCCCCGCCTACGTCTTCCTCGCCTCGCCGGAGTCCAGCTATGTTGTGGGCGAGACCCTGAACGTCAATGGCGGCAGCCCCACACCATAGCCGCAGGCTCAAAGAACAGCGGCCGACGGCGGTGCCTTGCGCGTGGTGCGCGAGGCACCGCCGTCGGCCTTATCTCCTGCGTCCTATTTTTCGTCCGTCCCGGCCAGCAGGTCGTCGGTGGCGGGGTCGGGCTGGCCGTCGAAGAACTGGGCCAGGACGGTCTTGAACACCGTTTCCCCCGGGGCTGCACGGAGGAACAACGTCATTGACGAGTGCAGCTTTCGGGCGTCTATGCCTCCAAGGATGTCCTCGGCCGGCTGGCCTGAGTGGTTGGTGACGGCAAGGGCGGACTCGAGCAGCCTTGGGCCCAGCACCGGGTGGTCCAGGTACTCCCGCGCTTCAGCCAGGGAGCTGATGGCATACCGCCGGGACATCTCACTGTGCCCCAGGCCTGCGATCTGCGGAAAGATGAACCACATCCAGTGGCCGGACTTCCTGCCCAGCTGAAGTTCTGACAGGGCCTGATCGTAAGCGCTGCCGCTCTCCTGGGCAGCAACGAACCGGTCGAGGTTATAGGGATCGCTCATGGGTGTCTCCTTGTGGTGGGGCTTCGGGGGCGGCTTGCTGGTGGATGAAGGCGGCGGCGGCGCGCAGCTGGCTGTCGGAGTCCGTCCGCCATCGGGCCAGGACAACATCTGCGCGCTGCCGGTCCCGTCCGCCGAGCCGCGCCAGGAAGGGCGCCACGACGTCGGCCAGCAGCGGTTCGGTCAGTTCCCGGGTCCCGGCGGACCGCAGGAACCCCTCGATGCGGGTCAGGTCCGAGTGGCGAAGGAGCTGCACCCTGGTTTGCAGCAACACAATGGCGGCGAGCCGGCGTTCAAAAACCGGCTTGGCACCTGGCCGGGGCTGGCCCCACAGGGCGGATGCCAGCTGCACAACGGCGTCGTGGTCAAAGTCCTTGTACTTCCGCAGGACGTCGCGGACGGTTCCGCGGACCGCGCCCACCGAGGAGCCGTACGAGGAGAGCCGGCCGCCCAGCCTGCCCTCGACGTCGTCCGCCCGGTACCACGCGCCCTCATTCTGCAGAGTGCGGTCAACGAATTCTGCAGCAGCCATCACCGGGCCGGCGCCGCTGCTCACTGGTTGCGGCCTGCCGATGCGTGGCGGATGCAGAACGGGGTCCAGGGGCGTGCCTCCAGCCTGCCTTCGGCAATGGCTTCCCCGCAGACGGCGCAGGTCCCGTACGTGCCGGCAGCGATCCTGGCCAGGGCTGCGTCAACCTGGTCCAGCCCCGCACTGCTTTGCTTCAGCAGGGCCGCCGCCTGGGACAGCTCGAAGGCGATGGTGGAGCCTTCGGGGTCGTGTTCGTCGTCCACGTTCGAATCCTGGCGCGCCGAGTTGGCGGCGGCGATGTCCGCACGGAGCGCCGGAAGCAGGGCCACCTTCCGTTCCCGCTCCTCCTCGAGCAGCATCCGGAAGCGTTCATAGTCGGGCATGGGAAAAGCCTACGCGGGGTCAGTACCAGTTCTTTGCCATGGAGTGGTTCCAGGCGGCGCAGGGCGAGCCGTAACGCTCCCGGATGTAGCCCAGTCCCCAGTCGACCTGTGTCCGGTAACTGGTCAGCCAGTCGGCGCCGGCACTTGAATACTTACCCGGCGGCAGGGCCTGGGCGATTCCGTAGGCGCCGGAATAGGGGTTTGTGGCGGTGGTCAGCCAGTTCGATTCCTTGGTCCACAGCTGGGCGAGGCAAAGGAACTGGTCCTGGCCCCAGCCGTGCGCGCCCAGCCTGCCGGAGGCGTAGTTTTTGGCTCCTGCCGGGTCATTGACCGCGCCGCCGGGAAGGGAAGGCACGACGACGGGCGGCGGGCTGGGCGGGGCGGGCGCCGGGACTGCAGGGGAAGGAAGTGCCGGGGCAGGGTTTGCCGGAGCCGGAGCGGGAGCGGGATCAACCGGGGCGGGACCAGCCGGGGCGGGCGCAGGACCAGCAGGCGCGGGGCGGGCCGGAGGCGCCGGACGGGCTGCGGGCAGCGCCGGTTCCCTGGCAGCCGCGTCGGCCTGCCGGCGGGACTGCTCTTCGGCGGCGGCCCGTTTGGCCGCCTGGGATGCCTCGTAGGCGGCGCGCGCCGCCTCGCCTTGCCGGTACGCGTTCTCCACCTCCGCCGTCGTACCTTTGAGCGACGCCAACTGCGCTGTCAGCTGCGCGCCCCGCTCCTTTTCGTCCGCCGACTTGCGGGCCAGGCCGTCCTGGGCCGAGCGGGCCGCTCCGAGCCTGGCTTCGGCTTCAAGGGCCAGCCGTCCGCGCTCATCCTTTGCGGCCTGTTCCTGGGCAGCCAGTGCAGCAGAAATTTCCCCTGCGGCCCGCGCCTTATGCACGAGCGCGGCGGTCTTGTCCCCCACGATCTGCACCACGTTGAGCCCGTGTACGGTGTTGGCCTGGACAGCGTCCAGGGCAACAAAGAACCCCATGTTCGTGCCGCCGGTCTTGTATGACTGGGCCGCCAGCGCACCAAGTTCCTTCCTGTACTGGACCAGCTCCGAGTCAGCCTGTGCGGCCTGCGCTGCAAGGGCCTCCACCCTGGCGGCGGCGGCCTGCAATGCCGCGTCGGTGCCTGCATACTCCGCCGCCGCCTGCACCGCAGCGGAGCCGGCGGCCTCGGATTGCTCCTGGAGGCTGTAGAGCAGGCCATCAATCTTGGCGATTTCCGCGGCCTTTCCGGCCTCGCTTTCCTTCGCGCCTTGCACCTCCTCCCAGGACGGGTAATCCCCGGGACTGCTGTCCGCGGAGGCTGCCGGCACCAGCCACAGACTTCCTGCCAGGGCACACGAAAGAAGCGCCACGGGCAGGGGCGCCCTGGATTTGGTAACGAACCGGGACATAGTCCGGAAGCCTACCGCCTTGATCGGCAGGTTGAAGGCGGACGTTTCTACATCGTTATGGAGCGGAGGAAGTTCCGTTTCATCGACCAGGGCCGGGACGCGGGTTTTTTTACAGGTGCTGGTCAAACCAGGCAAGGGTGTCGTTCCACGCGGCCGTGGCCTGGGCTTCGTTGTAGCGGTCCCCGGTGTCGTTGTGGAAGGCATGGTCCACGCCGGGGTAGACCGTGAGCTGGTGGACAACGCCGGAGGCTGCCAGCGCATCCTTGAGTGCAGGCATAGGGCCGGTGATGCGTTGGTCCAGTTCAGCGTAGACGCCGAAAACGGCTGCCCTGATGTCCGGCACTTTGGCCAGGTCCGGGGCGGGCCCGTAAAACGCCGCGGTGGCTTTCAGCCCGTCCAGTTCCGCTGCCGCCTGCCAGGTGATGCCGCCACCGAAGCAATAGCCGGTCATGGCGATGCGTCCGCCATCCACGAAGTCCTGGGCCTGGAGATACTCCAGGGCTGCTGCGAAGTCGGCCACGTGCCGCTGGGCGCCGGCCTGGGTGAGGGCGCCGGGTACGGCGTCGCGGTCCATTCCGGCCGTCCCGCCTTCACGGCTGAGCAGGTCAAGCGCGAGGGCGGCGTACCCCTCCTTCGCGAAGCGGCGGGCCACGTCTTCGATGTGGGGCGTCAGTCCGCGGTTCTCGTGGCAGATCAGCACGGCAGGACTGCGACCGTCCCGCTCCGGCCTGGCCAGGTAGGCACTGACGGAGGCGCCGCCGGACGGAAACTGGACGGACGCCGTCGTCAATCCTGGCGCCCCCTCCGGAACGGAGAGCGGGCTCTTTGCCCCGGGGACCGCACCCGATCCCGCAGTCCCGAGGGTCCCGGCAGCGGACGTAGGGGACGGTTCCGGGGTGGGCATGGGATCGGTGCTCCGCGGCACCTCGCTGGGGGTACAGCCCACCAGCAGCATCGCCGCCGACGCTGCCGCCATGCTGCCGGTAATGAAGGCAACCCGCCGGGTAAAGGTGCGCTGGCTCAGCGCGCCGGACTTGTAATCGTCGAAGAATTCCTCAATCAGGTATCTCTCATACTTGCCAAGCTGCATCGCAATGCCTCCTCGTGGGGTGCCGAACATACTCCTCCCCGGGCACGTGAAGAACAAGGTCGCCGGGCAGGCTCGGTCCCTCCTTAACGTCTTTGTGATAAATAACACGTCCCCACAAATCGGCGCGCCTGCCCGCCCGGGCTGGAACGCCGTGGCACCGGGAAATCCAGTTGATTGCGTAATCGAGAGCCGCGCCTCGCATGTTATCTAAATGTGACAATGGGTGGTAAGTCGGGTTATGGTCTTCAGGTGTCCCTCCCAGACGGGACATTCCCCGTCAGAATGCCGAGCCCTGCCACTGACCCGGGAACCAACGCTTTCCAGCTGGCAGGGACGGGGGAACCAAGTTTCCGCGGCCTTTTGAAGGCCTTGGGGTTAAGTCGATAGCGCGTCCGTTCCCTTCGGAGGTGTTGCCGGCCGGGTATCTCCAACCCGAACCCGACAGCTCACCCCGCAGGCATGGGAGAGGCGATCAACTGTGTCAAAAAATTCCACCACCGCCCGTCACCGCGCAACCCCGGCCCGCTCCATCGCGATCGAAGGACTGGCTGTTTCGGCCAAGTCCCTGGGCCGTCCGGCTCTCGCCGTGGCAGCAGCCTCCGGCATTGCCTTCGGCGTCGGAGCCCCGGCTCACGCCGGTGTGAACGGTCCGGACACCACCGAGACCGCTAGCGTCCAGGCTTACGCCGCCCCTGCTCCGGCAGCCGCGGCCCCCGCCGCGGCAGCCGGCAACACCCACACGGTTGTATCGGGCGACACCCTTGGTGCCATTGCCACCGCTTACGGCGTCAGCCTGAATGACGTCCTGTCGGCCAACGGGCTTTCTGTCTCCACGATCATCTACCCCGGTGACCAGATCCAGATTCCCGCCGCCGGAACCGCTGCTGCCGCCCCGGCCGCAGCCTACGTTGCACCTGCTGCAGCACCGGCACCGGTCCAGACCGCTGCTGTTACCACCCCGGCTAACACCGGCATGAACATGTCCTACGCGTCCGCCCCGGTTGCAGCCACCGGCAGCGGCGCCGGAGCAGCCATCCTGGCCAACGCCTACGGCCAGCTGGGCCAGATCCAGGACTGCACCGCCATGGTGGAGAAGGCCCTGCGCACGGTCGGCAAGTCCGTCGGCGACCTTGCCCCCGGCCAGTTCTACCAGTACGGCACCACCGTGGGCACCCCCGCCCCCGGCGACCTGGTGATCACCGCCGGCCACGTGGGCGTCTACGCCGGCGACGGCCAGGTTGTCAGCGGCGGCGTGAACGGCAACCAGACCGAGGTTCACTCCATCAGCTGGCTCAGCGGCGCTTCCTTCGTCCGCGTGGCATAGTCACCACGGACACAGGCGCAGCTGGCCCGTAAGGGCCAGGCCACTCGAGACAAGGGCGGCAGCCGGGTTCTCCCGGCTGCCGCCCTTGTTCTGTCTCCCCGGGACTTCCTCCGCGCGGTTCTCCCGTGCCCGCCTCAGGTACCGCAGAAGGTCCGGTAGGTGCCGAAGTCTTCCGGCGGACCTTCGGTATAGCGCTCCAGCCCCTCGCGTTCCTCGAACGGGGACCTCACCACCTCCAAAAGGCGGCTGAAGGGGCCCATGTCCCCCTCCGTTGCTGCTGCCAGCGCTTCCTCCACCAGATGGTTCCGGGGAATGTACACCGGGTTGACGCTGTCCATCAGACCGGCGTCGGGCTTGAGGCGGGCCCAGCGCTCAGCCCAAGCATCAAAGGCGGCGAGGTCCAGGACCATGCCTCGCGCCGGCCTGGTGTTTCCCCTGGCTGCCTGGCCAAGGCTCCGGAAGAACTGTGTGTAATCGACAGGTCCGTCCTTGAGCAGGCCGATGACCCCGTCCACCAGTTCCGATGCCTCGTCGCCTTCTTCACTTCCGGCCGGGCCGGCGGCGATGCCCAGCTTTGCCTTCATGCCGTCGAACCAGGCGTCGCTGTACTGGCTGCGGAACTTCCCCAGCGCCTCCACTGCGGGCGCGACTGCCTGTTCCTGGTCCTCGTGGAAGAGCGGCAGCATCGCCTCCGCCAGCCGCGCCAGGTTCCACTCGGCCACCACCGGCTGGTTGGCGTAGGCGTAGCGCCCGCCGACGTCGATGGAGCTGTACACGGCACCGGGGTTGAAAGCATCCATGAAGGCGCAGGGCCCGTAGTCGATGGTTTCGCCCGAAATGGTCATGTTGTCCGTGTTCATGACGCCGTGCACAAACCCCACCAGCATCCACCGGGCCACCAGCCCGGCCTGGGCAGCCACCACCGAGGCGAACAGTTCCAGGTAGGGATTTTCGGCCTGCGCTGCGGCCGGGTAGTGCCTGCTGATGGCGTGGTCCGCGAGCCGGCGCAGGAGCTCCATGTTGTCCGTGGCCCGGGCATATTGGAAACTGCCCACCCGGAGGTGGCTGCTGGCCACCCGGGCGAGGACGGCGCCGGGCAGCATGGTGTCCCGCCGCACCGGGCGTCCTGTGGCCACAACGGCCAAAGCCCGTGTGGTGGGAATGTTCAAGGCATGCATTGCCTCGCTCACCAGGTATTCGCGCAGCATGGGGCCGACGACGGCGCGGCCGTCGCCTGCCCGGGCAAAAGGTGTGCGGCCGGAGCCTTTGAGGTGCACGTCCCGCAGACGGCCGCCGCCGTCCGGCAGTTCGCCGAGCAGGAGTGCCCGGCCGTCGCCGAGCAGCGGCGAGTAACCGCCGAACTGGTGCCCGGCGTATGCCTGGGCCACGGGCGTGGCGCCGGCCGGGACATGGTTGCCCAGGAGGAGCCGAACGCCTTCGGTGGTCCGCAGGTATTCGGGAGCCAGCCCCAGCTCACCGGCCAGTGCTTCGTTAAGGACCAGGAGCGAGGGTTCCGGCGCTTCCTCTGCCTGCCAGGGAACGGAGAGTTCCGGGAGGTCGCGGGCAAAAAGGCCTTCGAAGGTGACAGTTGATTCTGCTGCTGCAGTCATGGATCAACCCTATCGCCGTCGTTGGCGCGCCGGTTGATCAGCCAGGTGATAAGCCACAGGATGACTCCAATGGCCATCAGTCCGCCGGCAATCTGGTACTGGATGATGTTCCTGCCGACCCACGGGCCGGCCAGGAAGGCGCAGAGCAGCGCGGCCACGAGCGGCAGAGGGCCCGGGGATGTGAAGAACACTTTGCGGTGGGGATCCCGCTTGCGGCGCAGCACCAGGCAGGCCACGTTGACCACCGTGAAGACACAAAGCAACAGGAAGGCGGTGGTGCCGGACAGGTTGGCCACGATGTTGCTTTCGGGATCACTGGTGACATACAGGATGAGGCCCAGGGCCAGGACAGTGGAGAAGGCGATCCCCGCCCACGGGGTGCGCCGGACCGGAAGGACTTTCCCCAAGGCGCCGGGCAGGACGTGCTGGCGGGCCATGCCGTAAATCAGCCGGCTGGCCATGAGCATGTTGATGAGTGCCGTGTTGGCGACGGCGAAGACGGCCAGGAAGGGGAAGACCCTGTCGATCGGGAAGTCCGGCGAGCCCTTGTGGACCACTTCCAGCAGGGCAGCGCCTTCAGCTTCCCGGATGCCCTCGAGCTCCGTGGGCGAAAGGACGCTCACCACGGACACAGCTACCAGCATGTACAGCAGCACTGCTATGCCCAGGCCGGTGAGCATGGTGCGGGGAAAGATCTTTTCGGGGTTCTGGGTCTCTTCCACCATGTTGACCGAATCCTCGAAGCCCACCATGGCGAAGAACGCGATGGACGTCGCTGCGGTCACGGCGAGGAAGAGCCCCTTGTCCTGGGAGTCGTTGAAGACGAAGATCTCGCCCGGGTTTCCCGTCCCCTGGGCCATGACAAAGAACCCGACACCGATCACGATGCACAGTGCTGCCATCTCCACCACTGTGAGCACAACATTGAACTTGACGCTCTCCCCCACGCCACGCAGGTTGATGGCAGCCAGGAGGAGCATGAATCCAAGGGCCACCGCGGTAATCACGCCCTGCCCCGGTTTGCCCATCCAGCCATTGATCTCAAGGCCGCCGAAGAAGTTCTGCGCCAGGACGTTCGCAGACGTGGACGCGCTGGTGATTCCCGAGCAGACCACGGCAAATGCCACCAGGAAGGTGACGAAGTGGATCCCGAAGGCCTTGTGCGTGTACAGCGCGGCACCCGCGGCCTGCGGATACTGCGTGACCAGTTCGAGGTAGGAGAAGGCGGTGAGCGTTGCCACCACGAAGGCCAGCAGGAACGGCAGCCAGACGATTCCCCCTACGGTGCCGGCCATGGTCCCGGTTACCGCGTAGACGCCGGCGCCGAGGATGTCGCCCACAATGAACAGCAGCAGGAGCTTGGGTCCCAGCACCCGCTTGAGGGTGGGCTCCTTGCCGTGGGCAGTAACGTCCGAGACTTCTTCTGAAGCTGCGCTCATGAGTGGCCTCCAAGGCTAACTGGGCTGGCTGAGGGACGTGGCTTTGTTGCATCGACTGGCCCGGGGCGCAGTGCGGGGCCGTGGGATAAGCGCCGCCGCCGGGGGAAGGGGATGCGCTGCAGGTCCTCAGCCGCGATGACTGCAGCAGAACCCGCGCGGGCACCGGCCTGGGCCAGGAGCAGTGAGGCGTCGTCGCCGTACCGTGAGGAGAAGTGCGTGAGCACCAGGGTGCGGGCGCCGGAACGTGCCGCCAACTCTCCGGCCTGCCCGGCTGTGAGGTGGCGGTACTGGCCGGCCAACCCGGCGTCGTCGTCAGCGAAGGTCGACTCGGCGACGAGGAGGTCGGCGCCGTCGGCAAGTTCCTCTGCGCCCGGACAGGGCGCGGTGTCCATTACGAAGGCGAATCGCTGGCCCGGCCGGGCGACGCTGACGTCTTCAAGCTGCACGCCGCCCAGGCTCCCTTGGCGCTGCAGCCGCCCTGCGTCCGGCCCGGATATCCCTGCCGCCTGCAGGCGTTCCGGCAGCAGGGTCCGGCCGTCCGGTTCGGCCAGGCGGTAGCCGTAGGTCTCTATCCGGTGTTTGAGGGGCCGGACTTCCAGTCCTTCTGCCACCGCTCCGGCTTCGCCGTGCGGGTGCAGCCTGAGGTCGATACCCGGTGTGCTGACGGATACAAGGGCGCGGACCATGTCCCCGCCGGTGGATGGATAGTGCAGATGGACCGGATGGGGCACGGCGTCGAGGGCCATGCGCGAAAGCACCCCCGGCAGCCCGAAGCAGTGGTCGCCGTGAACGTGGGTGAGGCAGATGCGGGTGATCATGTTCGTTGAGACCCCGGCGTGGATCATTTGGCGCTGCGTTCCCTCGCCAGGATCGAACAGCAGGCCCTCGCCGTCCCAGCGCAGGAGGTAGCCGTTATGGTTCCGGGTCCGGGTGGGGACCTGGGAGGCGGTGCCGAGGACAACGAGCTCGCGCATGGCTTTAAGGACCAAAAAGCAGGTGCCGGAGAATCCGGTACCTGCTTTTGTGGATGCGGCGGCGGCTTAGCGCCGCCGGAGCATTCCCATGATCCTGCCGGCCATGCCGCCAGGCCTGGCACCTGCGGCACCCGTTGTGCCGGGCGTCCGACGGGCTGCATTCAGCCCGGTCCCGCGGGCAGTACCGCCGGTCCCGGTCCTGCCTGCGAATCGTCCAGCGGCATTTTTGATCATGCTTCCCAAGTTCATGTGAAACTCCTTCAGTAGTGATCCTGCCAACCGATATTCATCAGCCTGCTTACGATTTTAGCGCAGTTTGGGCCCACGTCGAGGGGACAGGCCGAACATCCCCGCTGCCGCTTGCTTCCTGGGGGCGCGGCCTGGGTGCTCGGGAATAGGGGCGGTTGCCCCTACCGGCGTGCCGGGGCGGCTGCTAAATTTGCACGCCTCAGGCCCCCTCCCCCGCCAGGGAACCCGCTACCCGGAAGGTAACCAACATGCTTTCAGACACCTCCCTCCCCGTGATCAAGGCAACGCTGCCTGTGGTCGGCGAAAACATCCAAGAGATCGCCAAACGGTTCTACCAGCACATGTTTGACGCACGGCCGGACCTGCTGGACGGCCTGTTCAACCGGGGCAACCAGGCTGACGGGCGGCAGCAACAGGCGCTGGCCGGATCCATCGCAGCGTTTGCCCGGTACCTCGTGGAAAAGCCCGACCAGTTGCCTGACCACCTGCTGTCCAGGGTTGCGCACAAGCACGTCTCCCTGGGCCTGAGCCCGGACCAGTACGAGATTGTCCACGAGCACCTGTTCTGGGCCATCGTCGATGTGCTCGGCGAGGCCGTTACCCCCGAGGTAGCCGCCGCCTGGGATGAGGTCTACTGGCTGATGGGCAACATGCTGATCAACCAGGAACGGGGGCTGTACAACGCTGTGCACTTGTCTCCCGAGACCATCTGGCGCACCTGGCGGGTGGCTGAACGCATCCAGGAGACGGACGACGTCGTCACTTTCGTTGTGGAGCGCGTCGACGAGAGGGAGGTGAAGCCTTCCCTGCCGGGACAGTACGTGACCATCAAGATGCTCATGAAGGACGGCGTCCACCAGCCACGGCAGTACAGCCTCACCCGCGCAGACGACGGCAGGCACCGCCACTTCGCCGTCAAGCGGGTGCACGGGCAGGGAACGCCCGACGGCGAAATGTCCAACCTCCTGCACAACGACGTCAGGGTAGGCGATGAGGTGGTGCTTTCAGCCCCCTTCGGGGATGTAGTGCTGGAGTACACGGACAGGCCGGTAGTGATGGCCAGTGCGGGGATCGGGGTGACGCCGATGGCCGGCATGCTCTCGCACCTGGTCAAAGCCGGCAGCCAGCGCCAAGTGGTGCTCCTGCATGCCGATGACAGCCCCGGATCGTTTCCGCTGCGCCGGCAAGTCACCGAGGACCTGGCGTTGCTGTCCGACGGCTCCATGCACGCCTGGTTCCTCAACCAGGACTCCGACGCCTCCGGCTTCGCCGGGTTCATGGACGTGAACGCCGTCGAGCTCCCGCTGGACGCCGAGTATTATCTCTGCGGCCCGCTGCCCTTCCTCCAGTCCGTGCGAAGCAGCCTCGTCTCCAAGGGCGTTCCGCCGAAGGACATCCAGTACGAAGTGTTCGGTCCGGACCTCTGGCAGGCCGACTTCCAGTAGGGGACTCCGCTGCCCGCGGAACCCGATGCTCAGGCTCCGCGGGCACGGCGCAGGGCCGCCAACCTGGCCGTGTATTCAGTCTCGTCAATGTCGCCGCGGGCGAAGCGTTCGGCCAAGAGGTCCTCCGCAGCGCTTCCACCGGGCCCATTGCCGGTACGCCCGCGGTTACCCGGGGACATGGACCGGGCAAAAAGGACAATGGCCGCGATGATTGCTCCCCAGAACAGGACGAAGCCCACCACCATCAGGGCGTAGACCCAGGCGCCCATGTTTCCGTCCCAGTACATCATCGCTGCTCCTCCTGCCCTGCTGCCGAACCCTGATTGACTGTCCCGGCAAAGGGACGTCTAACGCCAGAGTCTTTCGTCCCGTGGATTCACCGGCGAACTCACGGCGGTGGCAGCATGGCAGATGCCGATTTTCCGGCAACCCTAAAACAGAAACTGCCCCCCGAACACCGGAACGGTTTCCCGGTCCGGCGTTCGGGGAGCAGTGGGCCCCTCTGCGGCGTGTCCTTTTGTTCCTTAACGTTCCAGGTCGTCGGGTTCGAATTCGCTCAGCGGCGAACCGCCGAAGTTTTCCTCGTCGTCGCTGGCATCAGCTTCCAGCCCTGTGGGTTCTTCGCCGAAGTCGACGTCGGCAACCGCCTCCCCCAGGGTGGGCGTAGCGGAGGCGGCCTGTCCCTCAGCCTCCAAGCGGGACTGCGCCGATTCATCCCGGAAAGTCTGTTCGCTGATGAAGTCCTCTTCCTCTCCCGAAACCGCCTCATCCTGGATCAACGGATCCTCCTGCCAGCGGTCCGGATTGTCCTCGGCCGCGCCCGGGTAGCTGTCCGGCTCGCCATTCACAGGGTCAAGCTCAAGGGAGGAAGCCGCACCCGGAGTCTCATCAAGGAGCACGTCGTCATCCTGGACAACCTCGAGCCCCTCATCGGGAAGGTTCTGTTCCGTCATGGTGATGCCTTTCTCTTCGAACAGCTGGAGTAAAACAATAGTAAGCATACTGACGACCCTGCGGCGTTGCTAACGTCTCCGCACTGATCCGCCAGAACCGGGCCGGCTCTTCGACGAGGTCCGCGGCGGGGCCCGTCCCAACCTGTATCTTGCCGTGACCTTTGGCCCTATGTCCCGCGTGGTTGCGGGGCCAGTGTTATAGGAGACCCACGCCCGTGCGAATGAGGAGATCCGGTTATGACAACTCGTAAACCAGTCGCCGCCGCCACCAACGACTCACCGCAAAGCCAGGCGGCGGTGCTGTGGGCGGCGCGCCGGGCGGAGCGCCACGGTGTGCCCCTGGTGATCGTCCATGTTGTGGACGACAGGTGGGTGGCGGAACCGTATCCCTGGATCGGCGTTATGGAAGAGGCCGGTGACCGTCTCCTGCAGACTGCGGCAGGACGGGTCCGGGACGCGTTCCCCACCACCATCACCACCCGGCTTCTCACCGGAAGCGTAGGACGTTCGCTGGCGAAGTATTCCGCCAAGGCGTCCATGGTGGTCATCGGCTCCGGCACCGGCCACCTGGGCGGTTCACTGGCCGACCGGGCGCTCCAGGTGGCAGCCTCTTCGAAGGTTCCGGTGGCCGTGGTGGGAACGCAGGACCTGGAGGGCCGCTCCGGTGTGGTGGTAGGTGTTGACGGTTCGAAGGAAGCGACGCAGGCCGTGGCTTTCGCCGCAGCCGAGGCAGACCGGGAAGGTGACGAGCTGACAGTGGTGTACGCGATCATCGCCCCCGACCGTGTGGTGGATGCCGGCCTGACATCCACCAGCCTCGCCGAGCTTATTGCCGAAGAGGAGCGCCTTGTCCTGGCGGAAACGGTGGCCGGACTGAAGGAAGACTATCCAAGCCTCCAGGTGCACCAGGTGCTGGAAACCGAGCGGAGCCCGGTCGATGCGCTGGTGGATGCCGCGAGGAGCGCCAGGATGCTCGTGGTGGGAAGCCGCGGCCGCGGCGGGATTCAACGGCTCCTGCTGGGATCCACGGCCCACGGCGTCCTGCGGCACCTGCCCTGCCCCACTGTTATTACCCGCATCCAGGCCACCAAGAACAAGAACTAGGCCAGCCCCGGCCTGCTGCTTCTCCCCATAGCTGTAACCACCTCCTACGTTCGGGTTGGCGTCATGAAGAAGACTGCTTCAGCAATAATGCTCATCCTCGGGATACTCATCTCGATGGTTGGCCTCGCCACTCTCGCCGGAGGGGCGGCGGCCTCAGTGGTCGGATCCGCGCAGGGAGATGGCTACCTCACGTCAGGCACTGCCCGCCTGGCCGTCGGATCCCACGCCCTGACCTCGCCCAGGCTTGATGCCGTGGGCGAGGGCGTCCCGCCGCGCCTGCCTTTCGACGTCGGGACGCTGAGGCTGCGGGCCACGTCCGCAGAACCGGGCAAGGAGATCTTCATAGGGGTTGCCCCGCAGGAGGACGTTGAGCGTTACCTTTCGGGCGTGCACCATTCCGAACTGCTCGAAGTGGACAGCCGGCCCTTCCGGGCCGAATACCGTGACATTCCAGGCACCGGCACACCTGAACCTCCGGCCGAGCAAACGTTCTGGAGCACGTCCGCCTCCGGGCCCGGCGAACAGGAGCTCACCTGGGACCTGGCCGCCGGCAGCTGGGAAATCGTCATCATGAACGCCGACGGCAGCCTTGGCGTGGATGCCCAGGTACAGGCGGGATTCCGCTCGGACCTGATCATGCCCGCTGCCACAGGCCTGCTGGTGGGAGGCGCAATTGCGCTGGCGCTGGGGATCCCTTTGCTCATCCTGGGAGCCGTGGGCCTCGGACGGCACGCGCGGCAGCGTCCCCGGGGGCCTGCCGCACCACCACCTGGATACGGGCCGCCGCCGGGGTATGGAACACAGCCCGGGTACGCGCCGGGGTACGGAACACAGCCCGGCTATGCGGCTGGCTACGGTCCATCGACCGGTTATGGGCCGCCTGCCGGGCCTGCCGGAGCAGTGCCCGGAACACCAGTCCCCGGACCCCTTGGAGCACCGGGTGCGCCCGGAGCCGGAGCATCACCTGTGCCGGGAGCCGGAGCCCCTGGTATCCCAGCGGTGCCGCACCCCGGGGCTGCGGACCGGGCAGACCAGGCTCCCTATCCCGCCCGGCTTTTCGGTGACCTTGATCCGGCCCTGTCCCGGGCGATGTGGCTGGTCAAGTGGTTCCTTGCCATTCCGCATTTCATCGTGCTGGTCTTCCTGTGGTTCGCGTTCCTCGTGACCACGATTGTGGCAGGCTTCGCCATCCTGTTCACCGGCCGCTACCCCCGCCCCCTGTTCGACTTCAACGTGGGAGTCCTGCGCTGGAACTGGCGGGTGGCTTTTTACGCCTATGCAGCTGCGGGCACGGACCGCTACCCGCCCTTCACCCTGGCACGCACCGATTATCCGGCGGACTTCGAAGTGGACTACCCGGAGAAGCTGTCCCGCGGGCTGGTTCTGGTGAAGTGGTGGCTCCTGTCCCTTCCGCATTTGCTGATTGTCGCCGCCCTGTCCGGAGCCACCTGGACGTGGGAAACGGAAGCCGGTGACCTGGGAACGACCTATGAGCGCGCAACAGGCCCGTCCCTGCTGGGCTTGCTCGTCCTGGTGGCCGTGGTGGCCCTGCTGTTCACCGGGCGGTACCAGCGGCCGCTGTTCGATTTCATCCTCGGCATCAACCGCTGGATCTACCGCGTCCTGGCCTACACGGCCCTCATGCGCGATGAATACCCGCCGTTCCGGCTTGACCAGGGACCCGCTGACGTCCTGCCGACGGCACAGGAACCACCACGCCGTGAACCGCCTGCGCAAGAGCCGCCGTCGGCTCTCCCGTAACCTGCCGGTGGCCCCTGCAACTTGCCGGCAGCCCCTGCCGTGACTTTCGGCCCTACCTCCCGTTGTCCCGCCGGGACATCATGTACCAAGGACCGCCCGGGTCACCTGAGGAGCTGAGATGAGTACTGCTGGAACACCATTTGCCCGGATCCTTGTGGGTGTCGACGGCTCGGAACCGTCCATCGAGGCGCTGCGGCAGGCCCAGCGCCTCGCAACGCCGCTGGGTGCCAAGGTCCTGGCCAACGCGTACTGGGATTACCCGCAGGTCTACGCCGGCTACGTGATGATGGGTATCGAAGGCTTCGAGGAGCGTGCCGGGGAGATCCTCGACGACGCGGTCAGGAAGGCTTTCGGCGGCGAGACGCCGTCGAACGTTCTTCCCAACCTGATCCGCGGCCACCCGCGGGACTCGCTGATCGACGCCAGCCGTGATGCGGACATGGTGGTGGTGGGACGCCGCGGGCACGGCGGTTTTGGCGGGCTGCTCCTCGGCTCGGTCAGCTCAGCCCTGGTGGCCCACGCCCACTGTCCGGTGCTGGTGGTCCACACGCCGGAAGATCGCCCGGGGGCATCCTGAAGGAGGTCCACGTGGCCGGGACTACGGCAGGCGCAGTCCGTTGACGGAGCCGCTGCGGGGTGACGCACGACGACGGATGGCGGCTGCCGCCGTCGTGCTCGCCCTGATTGTCCTGGCCATCGTTCTTGCCGTACTGCTGCGGTCACCGGCGGGAACTTCTCTACAGCCGGCCGCACCTACCTCTCCCGGCGCCTCCACCAGCCCCGGCCCGGCGGCCTCCAGCGCCCCTCCCGCCACAACACGGCCATCCACAGCAGAGCCCTCCGCATCCCAGCCTGTGGAGGCATCAACACCGGAGGCAGGGCAGAACCCTGTCCAGCCTCCCGCCACTGTGCCTCCCGTCCCGGTCCCGCCCCCCGCAACGGACGGCGGGCCCGGCCCTGAACCGGATCCTGTCCCGCCGGCGGCGCCGTTCCCCTCCCGGCTGATCAGCCAGGACCTCACCGTCATTCCGGACGCGGGGCGCGTGGTGGCGCTGACGTTCGATGCCGGAGCCAATGCGGCAGGACTGCCGAAGATCCTGTCCACCCTGTCCGCCAAGGGGGTCACGGGCACGTTCTTCCTCACCGGTAACTGGGTGGATGCCAACCCCGGCGGGGTGAAGCAGATCGTTTCTGCGGGGCACCGGGTGGCCAACCACTCCATGACCCATCCTGGTTTCACCGGCCTGGACGACGGGCAGATTGCCCAACAGGTCCGGGGAGCGGAACAAACAATCCTGGCAGCCGGGGCCGACCCCCGTCCGCTGTTCCGTTTCCCCTTCGGCGAAAGGGATGCCCGCACTATTGCCGCTGTCAACAGCCTCGGCTACGTTGCCGTCCGGTGGACCGTGGACACCCTGGGGTGGAAAGGTACCAGTGGCGGCGTCAGCACCCAGGCCGTCGCAGACCGCACGCTGGCCGCCCTGCAGCCCGGCGAAATTGTCCTCATGCACATTGGTTCCAATCCCGACGACGGCTCTACCCTTGACGCCGACGCCCTGCCGGACATCATCGACCGCATCAGCGCCGCCGGGTACGGCTTCGCCACGCTTGACGCGCTGCTGGCCCCTGACTGAAGGAAGGGCCGCTAATGGAAAAGACCAGGCAGGCAAAAGCCGCCGGCAGGCGTCCTGCTCCGGCAGCGAACGGAACGGCTGATCCCGCACACCACGGGCTTCCCCTGCATGAGGTGGTCCTGCTGCTCGGGACGGACCATGTCCAGGGCCTCGCGTCCGCGGAGGTTGCCCGCCGCCAGGCCGAGTTCGGAACCAACGTGCTGCCGCGCTCACGCGGCGGGGGGATCTTCCGGAAACTGGCCCGGCAGTTCAACAATCCGCTGGTGTACGTGCTGCTGGCCGCGGCGGCCGTCACGCTGTTCCTCGGTGAGTACCTGGACTCAGGCGTCATCCTCGCCGTCGTCCTGGTGAACACGGTGATCGGCTTCGTCCAGGAAGTCCGGGCGGAGGCTGCCCTGGATGCGCTGCATTCCCTGGTCCGCACGCGCGCTGTGGTGGTCAGGGACGGGCAACTGGAAGAGGTCCCCTCGGAGAACCTCGTCCCCGGAGACCTAGTCATCCTCGAGGCCGGGGATAAAGTCCCGGCGGACCTGCGGCTGGTCCGGCTGTCCGGCCTGCGTGCCGATGAATCCGCCCTGACGGGCGAGTCCGAGGCAGTAGAGAAGAACGAGGTGGTCCTTCCCCCGACCACACCGGTGGCGGACCGCCGGAACATGGTCTACAGCGGCACCCTGGTGACGGCCGGCACCGGCGCGGGGGTCGTCGTCGCCATCGGCGGCGAGACGGAACTCGGTGAGATCCACCGGCTGATGGGCTCGGTGCAGCAGGTGGCCACCCCGCTGACCCAAAAGCTGGCGCATTTCAGCATGACGCTGACGGTGGCCATCCTGGCACTTGCCGCCGTGACTTTCCTTGCAGGCGTGGCACGCGGCCAGCAGCCGGCACAAATGTTTACCGCCGCCGTCGCGCTCGCGGTGGGGGCAATCCCCGAAGGCCTTCCCGCGGCAGTCACGGTTACGCTCGCCATCGGTGTCCGCCGGATGGCCCGGCGCCGCGCAGTGGTGCGCAGGCTGCCGGTTGTTGAGACGCTGGGCAGCACCACGGTCATCTGTTCGGACAAGACCGGCACCTTCACTGAAAACCAGATGACGGTGCGGGCACTGTGGACTTCATCCGGCGCTTACGACGTGACAGGCTCCGGCTATGGCCCGGAGGGGCGCGTCCTTCCCGCAGGTGCGGGTGTCCAAGGCGGCTCGGAAGGGACTGAGGGAGTGGCGACGGCGGCGCGGGACGTTGCGCTGCACTGGTCACTGCTGGCAGGAGCCGCCTGCAACGACGCGCAGGTTGTGAGGGAGGGCGACGCCTGGCGTGTCCAGGGGGATCCCACGGAGGCTGCGATGCTGGTGGCTGCCGGGAAGGGCGGCGTGGACACCGCCCAGTTCCTGGCCTCCGCTCCGCGGCGCGGGGCGCTGCCGTTCACGTCAGAGAGCCAGTACATGGCCACGGTCCACTCCCCCCGGTTCCCGGACGCCAGTGGCACCGGGCAGGACACCGTGCTGGTCAAAGGCGCCCTGGAACGGGTGCTGGAGCTGTGTGCCTGGCAGATGGACGGCCCCGGTGACTACGGGCGCCTCAACAGGCAGGCGGTCCTGGAGGTTGCGCACCGGTTTGCCGGCACGGGCCTGAGGGTCCTGGCGACGGCCATGATGCACCTGCCCGCCGGCACCTCCCTTGCCGAGGCAAACCTGCGCGGACAGCTGACGCTGACGGGGCTCCAGGCGATGTTCGATCCGCCGCGGGAGGCAGCGGCGGCAGCAGTGCGTGCCTGCCACCAGGCGGGGGTGGCCGTCAAGATGATCACCGGCGACCATGTTGGTACCGCAGCCACCATTGCCAGGGCAGTGGGCATCACTGCGGACCGGACGGACGGGACCGCGCTGACGGGAACGGAGCTAGATGCGATCCCCGAGGACCAGCTGCCCGATGCGGTGGAGCGCGCAACAGTCTTCGCGCGGGTGTCGCCCGAGCAGAAGCTCCGTCTCATCGGTGCGCTCCAGTCCCGGGGGCACGTGGCTGCCATGACGGGCGACGGCGTCAACGACGCCCCGGCACTGCGCCAGGCGAACGTAGGGATCGCCATGGGACGGTCTGGAACGGAAGTGGCAAAGGAGGCCTCGGACATCGTCCTGACAGATGACGACTTCGCCACCATCGAGGCGGCTGTCGAGGAAGGCCGGAACGTCTTTGACAACCTGACCAAATTCATCGTCTGGACCCTGCCCACCAATATGGGGGAAGGCCTGGTGATCCTCGTGGCGATCCTGGCCGGAGCAACCCTTCCCGTCCTGCCCACGCAGATTCTGTGGATCAACATGACCACAGCGGTGGCCCTGGGGCTGATGCTGGCGTTCGAGCCGAAGGAGCCCGGCCTCATGTCCCGGCCTCCCCGGACACCCGGCCGCCCACTCCTGACCTGGACCCTTACCCTCCGGATCCTGCTGGTCTCCACGCTCCTTGTGGCAGGCACCTGGTGGATTTTCGAACTCGAACTGGCCGGTGGTGCGTCGCTTGCCGAAGCCCGGACCGCTGCAGTCAACCTCTTCGTGGCGGTGGAGACGTTCTACCTCTTCAGCTGCCGTTCCCTCACCCGGTCCGTGTGGCGGATCGGCTTCTTCAGTAACCGCTGGGTGGTTCTCGGTGTCCTGGTCCAGGCGGCCGGCCAGCTGGCCATCACCTACTCCCCCGTAATGAACGAACTCTTCCACACAGCCCCCCTCGGCCCGGAGACCTGGCTGCGGATCCTGGGCATCGCAGTGCTGGCTTCACTCGTCGTCGCCGTGGACAAGCGCTTCAGGCGCCACTCGTTCTAGCCAGGTCCCGCCGTTCCAGGTACTGCAGGAGCGGGCCTCATGGCTTTGGCAGGAGCCGGACCAGCACCAGTCCGGTCACTGCGGCCATGGCCACCGCCATCAGGACCGCCGCCCCTATTCCAATGGTGGCTGTCAGCCACAAGTCCTGGCCGGGCTGCCACAGCGGAGTCGCAACGGCCATGAAAACGCCCAGTCCCACGGCCCAGGCGGCGGCGCTTCCGGCGATCCACCGCCAGGCCCTGGGGACATGACGGCGCAGTTCGAACCATTGCGCCAGGCCGATCGAGACCAGGAGCACCAGTGCGGCCCCGGTTCCCGTAACTATTTGGGCTGCTGCCGGCCACCCCTGCCAGGACTCGCTGCTGAAGGACAACAGGCCCACCGTCCAGGCAAGAGCAGCCGCCGCTGCTGTAAGCAGGACCCAGCGCCGTACGGACACGGCGGGAAGCCTGGTCCTAAGAACACGCACCTGGAACCACCCCAGGACGGCACCCTCTACAAAGCCGGCAAGCACCAGCAACGGAACCCCGGCTGCCGGCCAGAAGACAACCGAAACGGGCTGGGCCGCCGCAGGGGCAAGGAAGCCGAGGCTCTCGCCCGCGCTCACCCACGCCACCCAGCGGACAAGAAAGGCGGTCCTGCGCGGCGAATCGGCTGCCTCAGCACCCATCAGGCACAGCCCTCCCTTCATGGTTCTTCCAAGGTAGGGGACCAATTGCCCTGTGACGCACCCGGTCCCACTGCCCATAGTTAACGCCAGGAACGGGTGGGACGCTGCCGGCAGTTTGCAGGCACAGGCCGGCGGCACCCCTGAAGGAGACGGTTAGAAAAGGACGATTGGGAAGGGACGATGAGGAAGGGACCATGAACCAGGACAAGGACGCTGCCGCCGAGGCAGAAGCACTCCAGGCGGTTGAAAGACACCACGCACACATGCTCAAGCATCTGAACGGACTCGTGGCCCTCCTGATGAAAGCAGTGGAGGCACGTGATGCCGCCGCCGAAGAAACAGCGCAGGCAACACTCCTGGACTGGTGCGACAGCCACCTCATCCCCCATGCCCTGGCCGAGGAGGGTCCCCTGTACGGCGGACCGCACGCCACCTCCGAGGGAAGGCTCCTGGTGGAGGGGATGCTGGCCGAACACCGCGTCATTGTGGACCTCGTGGAGGAACTGCGAACCTCCAACGGACTAGCCGCCGCGGTGGCAGCTTCTGCCATCCAGCGGTTGTTTGCCCTGCACCTGGACAAGGAAAACCGCCTCCTGATGCCCTTCATCGTCGAGTCCCCGGACATGTCCCTCGCCGCGTCCGTGCAGGGGCTTCACGAACTGACCGGAGAAGGCACGGGCCACCACGCCGGGACGCACGACGACGGCACGCAGCATCGCTGATGACACGTCGGCTATTGCCCGCCGCCGCTTTTTCGGTGCGCGGCTTCTTCCGGGGCGTGGACCACCAGGACCGGACAGTGCGCGTGGCTGACGCACGCCGAACTCACCGAGCCCAGCACCAGGCTGCCATGGCCGCGCCGCCCCACGATGAGGAGGGACGAGTTCCGGCTCCCCTCAATCAATTGCTCACTGGCTTTGCCCCGCACCAGCCGCGGGTGGACAAATGCCGGCAGCTCCGGGCCGAAAGCGTCCGCAAGGGCCTGCTCCAGCGACTGCCTGGCTGCGTATTCGAAGCCTTCGATGCCCACCACAAGGTAGAGCCCATAGCCGGGAGGAACGTCCCAGCATGCCCACGCCTCCACAGTTGCGCCAAGGGGCCCGGCCAGGTCCCCGGCTGCACGGAGGGCGGCGATCGAGGCATCGGATCCGTCCACGCCAACAACAATCCTGGGGTGCTCCTCGGGGGCGTCCATGAGGCTCCGATCTGTTTGGTCTGCTCCCAGACTGTACAGGGTCCGGGCAGCGGGATAGGGCCGAAAGTCACCGCCGGGTGCTGGTCGCGGGCCGGCACGGGGCAACCGCCGGCGAGGGGCTGCGGTTGTATGATCAGGACTCGCGACTTTGGTCCCTTCCTGCTGGTCCGCACAGACGGAAAGATGGGACCAGGCCCCTGGCACGGGCTGCCTGTACAGCAGTGCAGGCATAGTCCTTAAGACAATTGGGAGCATAGGGTGCAAAGGCATGAGTCGGGCCCGGACGGGGCTGCAGGTCCCCAGGAGCCGCTGCGCGTGTTCATTCTCGATGACCACGAGCTTGTTAGGCAGGGGCTGAAGGACCTACTTGAGGGCGAAGGGTTCGAGGTGGTCGGTGAGAGCGGATCCGCGGCGGAGGCCACGCGCCGCATCCCCGCACTCCAGCCGGATATCGCGATCCTGGACGGACGGCTCCCCGACGGCACGGGCATCGAGGTATGCCGGGATGTGCGCTCGCTGGACCCCCGCCTGCACTGCCTGATCCTGACAAGCTACGACGACGAGCAGGCCATCCGGGGCGCCGTCCTGGCAGGAGCGTCGGGATACATCCTCAAGCAGATCAGGAGCGATGACCTCCTCGCCGGAATCCGCAAGGCGGCCGCAGGCGAGTCCCTCTTTGAGCCCGGCGTCAGGGAGCGGATCATCGCCGGACTTTCCAAGGCCCCAACGGACCCGCGGCTGGATGCGCTCAGTGCCCAGGAGAAGAAGGTCCTGACGCTGATCGGGCAGGGCATGACCAACCGCCAGATCGGCGAGGAGCTCTTCCTGGCCGAGAAAACAGTGAAGAACTACGTGTCATCCATCCTGGCGAAGCTGGGATTCGAGCGCAGGACCCAGGCCGCCGTGTACGTCACGCGGAACACCCCGGACGGGCAATAAACCAGTCCCATTGACCGAAGCTGCCTGCTGCCTTCCCGTCCGTCACAAACGCTGGGCGGACCAGGTGATCCGGGTGCCTTCCCCCGGCGTGCTACGGATAGTGCAGCTGCCGCCCAGCATCTCTGCCCGGTGCCGCATATTGGCCAGGCCACTCACCCGTGCGGGTTCTTCGAAACCGCACCCGTTGTCCTGGATCACCAGCTCAACCTGCCGCTGGGTCACGGACACCGCAACCCGTATCTCCTTGGCACCTGAGTGGCGGGAGGCATTGCTCAGTCCTTCGGAAAGCACGGAAAGCACATGGCCGGCAACGTTTTCCCGGACGGTGTCCACGGGGCCGGCAAAAGCCACTTTTGGTTCAACGGCATAGCTGCGGGAGTTGTCCTGGACCACCCCCAGGATGCGGTTTGTCAGCGGTTCAAGGTTTTCCTCCCCGGTCCGAAGGGAGTAGATGGTGTCCCGCAGCTTCCGGATGGTGTCGTCCAGTTCGGACGTGACGGTGGCAATCCGTTCGTGCGCTATGGGATCCAAGGTGTAGCGGCGGAGGCTCTGGATACTCAGTCCGGAGGCGAAAAGCCGCTGGATGACAAGATCGTGCAGGTCGCGGGCAATCCGCTCCCGGTCAGTGAACAAAAGGTTCTGTTCACGGAGCGCATGGACACGGGCAAGGTCGAGTGCCAGCCCGATCCTGCTCCCGAAAATCGAGCTGGAGTCCGCTTCGGCCTGGCTGTAGGCGGTTGAGCCCTGTGGACGGGCGAGCAGCAGAACACCGTTCTCGCTGTTGCTGTGGCCGATTGCGCAGACCAGCACCGAACCCAGTTTTTCCGCCACCTCATCGCCGAATACCCGCTGGGGATCACGCACCACGCGGGACTCCCCCGTCTCGATGACCGAGGAGACTGCGTCGGAAGCACCAATTTCCTGCCCCGCCTGCAGGCCCTGGACGCCCAGGGAGGACCTGCACCTGAGGACCCCGTCACCCGCAGGAACAGCAATCACGGCCAGCGCGGACTCTGACACCCGCAAGGCTGTTTCAGCCACCAGGTCAAGGTTGTCCGAGTCCCCGGGGTGCGGGGCCATGATCAGCCGGCTGCTTAGTTCCATCCCAGCCTCCAGCCATTTCTGGCGCCGCTTGCTGTCCTCAAACAGGCGGGCATTCTGGATGGCCACACCGGCGGCCGCAGCGAGGGCCACGGCAAGGTCCTCATCCTCCGGCGTGAAGTCCTGCCCGCCGTCCTTTTCCGTCAGGTAGAGATTTCCGAACACTTCGTCCCGGACACGGACCGGAACCCCCAGAAAGGTGCTCATCGGGGGATGGTTGGGCGGAAAGCCTGAGGCCATGGGGTGCTGGCCGAGATCGTGCAGCCTCAATGGCTGCGGCTCCCGGATCAGGTGGCCCAGGACGCCGTGCCCCGTAGGCAGGTCCCCAATGGACCTGATGTCCTCCTCGTCCACTCCCACCGTGATGAAGTGGCTCAGGCTGCGGTCCTCCGCGATCACGCCCATCGCCCCGTACTTCGCGCCCACAAGTTCACACGCGGACCGGACCAGGCGGTCCAGCACGGCTTCAAGGCTCAAATCCTGGGCGAGGGCGACGACGGCGGCAAGCAGGCCGTTCATGCGTTCCTGGGTTTGCAGCAGCTCATCTGCGCGGGCAACAAAGTCCCGAAGGAGATCCTCGGCCCGTTCCTTCATGGGAGAGCTCCACGGTTCAGTGCTCACGTCCGACCTCCTGTGGAAAGTGCCTGCGTCGTTGCAGGCCCTCAGCGGTGTTGCACGCGTCCGGGAGGTAGGTTCCCCCGGCAACGCCGCTTCCGCCCCAGGACGAAGCGACGCCCGGCACCAGTCTAGGAGAGTAAGTCAAGGTCTGAAATGCCCCAATTACGGAAAGCCGGACAGCAGCAGCCGCCGGGACCGGCGCAGCAGGACCTTCTTCCCTAGCCCCGCCCCGCTGCGCGTCCTAGGCTACGGCCATGGACACAGCTGCAGCAGAACCGGAACCCGAAAACCTTGGCGTGCATGACTGCTGGAGATACCTGCGGTCGACGTCCGTTTGCAGGATGGCCTTCACTCGCGGGGACACGGTGGAGATCTTCCCGGTCAACTTCGTGCCCAGCAACGGCACCCTGCTGATCCGCACCGGCCCGGGCACCAAAATGGACGCAGTGGCCGGCCGCAAAGCAATGTCCCTGGAGGCCGACGGACTGAACCAGTACGGCACCATTGCCTGGAGCGTAGTGGTGAAGGGGCACGCGGCCGTTGTGGACGACACCGAAGACTTCCAGGATGCCTCCGACGCAGGTTTGTCTCCCTGGCAGGCTGGCCCCAAGGACAGCCTCATCCGGGTGACACCCGAGGAGATCACCGGGAGGAGATTCTTCATCACCCCGCCCACCCGGTGGTGGGCCCCGCAGGAACCGGCCGACAGGGCCTGAAGCCCTTTCCGGCACTAAAACTCTCAACCACCAGCAGCACCACGGAAGGTACCCCATGGACGCACACAAGCCCGTCGCCGTCGGCATCGCCGATTCCGCCCCTTCCAAAGCGGCCCTGCTGTGGGCAGCGGCCCGCGCGCGGCGGCAAAAGGTGCCGTTGGCAATCCTGCATGTCCTCGACGACCGCTGGATGGCAGGCGAAAGGATCGAAGCGCTCCCCTACATCGACGTCCTGCGCCAGTCCGCGATGGACATGCTGAAAGAAGCCGCAGAAACGGTGCGCAGCGCCGAACCGGACCTTCAGGTGTCACAGGAACTGCTGGAGGGAAGCGTTGGGGCCTCGCTCGGGAAGTACTCGAAGGACGCCTCGATGCTGGTCCTGGGCAGCAGCGGCCACTCCCGCGGCGCACTGACCGACCGGGCACTTCAGGCAGCCGCCACGGCCGAATCCCCGGTAGCGGTGATCGGCACAGGCCAAAGCAGCGGGCGGGGTGTTGTGGTGGGCGTTGACGGGTCCGAAGAGTCCACCCAGGCCGTGGCTTTCGCGGCGGCCGAGGCTGACGCACTGGGCGAGGAACTCACCGTCCTGTATGCGTTCACCGGCCCCAACCGGTGGATCAAAGCGGGCCTCCCGTCCAGCAGCTTCGCCGGGCACGTGGTTGAAGAGGAACAGATTGTCCTGTCCGAGACAGTCGCGGGGCTCCGCCAGGACTTCCCAGGCCTTGTGGTGCACGGAATCCTGGAAACTGTCATGGAACCCGCAGACGCCCTGGTCCGGGCAGCCGCGGACGCCCGGATGCTGGTCCTGGGCAGCCGGGGCAGGGGCAGCTTCGGCAGGCTCCTGCTCGGATCGACGGCGCACGGTGTCCTCACCCAGCCTCCCTGCCCCACGGTCATCACCCGGTTGAAGAAGTCCCGGCATGACACATGACGGGTGGGCTCTGCGCTCCACATGATGTTTGAAAAAGGGGAAAGCACCGGAGGCCACGTGGGGTCCGGTGCGCCGGCGGGACAGCCGGCGGTGGACGGGCTCTCCTCCGACGAGGTCCTGGCCCGGACCAGGGCCGGACGGATCAACAGCATCCCCGTGGCAACAAGCCGCAGTGTGTGGGACATTGTCCGGGCGAATGTCCTGACCCACTTTAACGCCATCGTGGCTGGCTGCTTTGTCCTGCTGCTGGTGCTGGACCAGTGGCGGGATGCGCTGTTTGGCTTCTCAGCTCTGGGGAATTCCCTGATCGGAATCATCCAGGAATACCGCGCCAAGCAGTCCCTGGACAGGCTGGCAATTCTCCACGCGGCGCAGGTCAGGGTGGTCCGGGATGGCAGCCCACGGCTGATCCCGGCGGAGGCCCTGGTCCCGGATGACATCGTCCTGCTCAGCGCCGGCGAGCAGGTGGCCGCTGACGTGCGGCTCCTGGACGGCGGGTACGTGGAGGCAGACGAATCCTTTTTGACCGGGGAGTCAGCGCCAGTTCCCAAGCTTCCGGGGGCAGTGCTCCTGTCCGGGTCGCTAATCATGCCCGGGAGCGGACGGGCGGCGGTGGTCCGGGTGGGCCCCGAGACGTTCGCCTACAAACTGACTGCCGAAGCGAGGCGGTTCGCTTTGGTCACGTCCGAGATACGCTCCGGCCTGGACAGGGTGCTTCGCGTCATCACCTGGCTGCTCCTGCCCACTGCGGTCCTGGTCACCCATGCCCAGGTCCAGAACGCCGGCGGCTGGGCGGCTGCCTTCAGCTCCGGCCAGTGGATACCGGCGGCGGTGGGACTGGTGGCCAGCATCATGTCCATGATTCCCCTTGGCCTGGTCCTGCTTACCAGCGTGGCCTTCGCGGTGGGCGGGGTCCGCCTGGCCGGGCACATGGTCCTGGTCCAGGAGCTTGCGGCCGTTGAGGTACTGGCACGGGTGGATGTCCTGTGCCTGGACAAGACCGGCACCTTGTCTTCCGGCGCCATGGCGTTCAACGCAGTGCACGACGCCGGCGTGCCCGCGGCCGAGGGATGGCGGAAGGTCCTTGAATGGTTCGGCGCCAAGGAGGAAGCAAGCACCACCGCCAAGTCCATCGGTGACGCGTTTCCCGCGGCCGACGTCCTGCCAGAAACGTCATCCGTGCCCTTCACCTCCGCCCTGAAATGGAGTTCGGTGACGTTCCCGCCGGGCTCGCCGGCCGCCGGAACATGGGTTCTTGGGGCGCCGGATTTTGTCCTGGCGGACTCGTCCTCCAGTGCCCACGCCCGCCGGAGCGCCGCAGCGCTGGCTTCTACCGGCCTGCGGACGCTGGCGCTCGCCCACATGCCCGGGGGCCTTCCCGTGTCCGCGAAAGGCGGAGCACTGCCCACTGGACTCGTTCCGGTGGTACTGCTGACCTTCCGCGAGGATATCCGGAAGGAAGCGCCAGGAACCCTCGCCTACTTCCGGCAGCAGGGCGTGGGCCTGAAAATCATTTCCGGGGACGACCCCCGCACCGTGGCAGTGCTCGCACGCGCAGTGGGCATCGGGACGGGCAAAGCCTACGACGCCAGGAACCTGCCCACGGACCCGTTGCTGCTTGAAGAAGCAGTGGAGAACCACCACGTTTTCGGAAGCGTGTCCCCGTCCCAGAAGCGGGACATGGTCCAGGCGCTGAAGCGGCGCGGGCATACGGTTGCCATGACAGGCGACGGGGTCAACGACGTGCTGGCACTCAAGGAAGCCGATCTGGGCATTGCCATGGACACTGCGTCACCGGCCACCAAGGCAGTAGCCCGGCTTATCCTCCTGGACGGGCGCTTCGACAGGTTGCCGGCGGTCGTTGCCGAAGGCCGGCGGGCCATCAGCAACATCGAGCGGGTCTCCATGGTGTTCCTCAGCAAGACCGTCTACATAACCGTCATTTCGCTGACGTTTGCCCTGCTCCTGTGGCCTTTTCCGTTCCTTCCGCGCCAGATGTCCGTCCTCGACGGGCTGACGATCGGCCTGCCGGCGTTCTTCCTGGCACTGCAGCCTGGAGCGCAGCGGTATGAGCCCGGATTCCTGAAGCGCTCCCTGGCCTTCTCCGTGCCGGCCGGTTTGTGCGGGGCGCTGTGCGTGCTGGCTGTCAGCATGTACGCGCACTTCGCGGCATCCGGCAGTGCCGGGGCCACGCAGTCGGCCGCCGTCATCACCTTGGCCCTGGTGGCCTCCTGGATCCTCGTGACGGCGTCCCGGCCGCTCAACTGGACGAAAATCCTGATCCTGGCGGGGATGTATGGGGGCCTGGCGCTCCTGTTCACGGTGCCCGCGGCACAGGACTTCTTCAGGCTGGAATGGCCACCCGCGGATCTCCTGGCCGCGTCCCTCACCGTGGCCGTGGCCGGCAGCCTGGTCATTGAAGCCGTCCGGTACTTCCAGCGGCGCCTCGCCGGACGCCCGGAGGACTGATGGCATTGGTGACCTTCGGCTCTGGCATGCGCATCGCGGCCCCGGCCATTGTTGACTAAGGCGGCGGAAGGAGGACAGCGTGCTCGCATGGTGGGTGGGCCGGCCCGGCCCCATATCTGCACGTCCCCTGGTCAAGGGCACCCGAGAGGACCCCTTGCCCGCGGCCAATGAACTTCTGGTGGACGTCAGCGTCTGCGGAATCTGCCGGACCGACCTCCACTTGGCCGAAGGGGACCTGCAACCGCGCCGCCCCGGAGTTGTCCCGGGCCATGAGGCGGTAGGCGTGGTGGTGGAAACAGGACCGGAGGCCTCCCGGTTCGCCCCGGGCGACAGGGTGGGCGTAGCGTGGCTGGGCGGTGTCTGCGGGAGGTGTGCGTACTGCCGCCGCGGGGACGAAAACCTGTGCTCGGCGCCTGTCTTCACGGGCTGGGACAAGGACGGCGGCTACGCCCAAAAACTCACCGTCGCCGAGGACTTCGCGTACCTGATTCCGGACGTGTTCACCGATGAACAGGCCGCGCCGCTGCTGTGCTCGGGCATCATCGGCTACCGCGCATTGAAACGCGCCAACCTCCCGGCCGGAGGGCGCCTTGGCATCTACGGGTTCGGCAGCTCCGCCCACCTGACCGCGCAGATGGCCATGTACCAGGGGGCATCCGTTTTTGTCATGACCCGCTCTGAGGAGGCCCGTGCCCTTGCCCTGGAGCTGGGAGCCGAATATGCCGGTGACGCCTATGACACTCCTCCGGTACCGCTTGACTCGGCGATTCTGTTCGCCCCTGTGGGCGGCCTGGTGCCGGCCGCGCTCGCTGCCCTTGACCGCGGCGGGACGCTGGCGGTTGCCGGTATACACCTCACCGACATCCCGCCACTGAACTATGAGGCCCACCTCTTCTACGAGCGCCAGGTCCGCAGCGTTACGGCCAATACACGGGCCGACGGGAATGAGTTCCTGGCCCTCGCGGCCCGGATTCCACTGGCACCAACCACCACCTCCTACCCGTTCGATGCCGCGGACACGGCCCTCGAGGATCTCGCTGCGGACAGGATTACCGGCTCGGCCGTCCTGCGGGTCCGCCCGTAAACACCGCGGGGCCACGGTGGGACCTTGGACTCTGGAACAGCACCCGCAGAGGGCGGATGGTGTTAATGCCGGGCAAATGCGTCGGCCCGGCTCACAATGAGCAGGAGGCAATAATGACTGACCTGATGAAGTGGTTTGATTCCCGCCGCTCCCCCATGGATGTGATCGAAAGACTCTTCGAAGGAGAGATGGGTTCGTCCGCCATCCGGGTGGAGGAGGTGGTGGACGGCAACACCTTGGTGGTGCGCGCGGAACTGCCCGGGATCGACCCGGAAAAGGACGTGGACGTGACGGTGACCGACGGTGTCCTGTCCATCAGGGCCGAACGGCAGGAAAAAACGGAACACAAGGACAAGGACAGCTACCGTTCCGAATTCCGCTACGGTTCTTTCGTCCGGCGGCTCCCCCTTCCCAGCGGGGTGCAGCAGGCTGACGTCACCGCTTCATACAAGGACGGCGTCCTGGAAGTCCGCGCTCCCCTTCCGGACCAGCAAGAGGTGGCCTCGGCGTCGAAGATCTTGATCAGCAGGGGCTGAGGTTTGATGCCTGGTCCCTCCGGGGCCAGGCACGGTCACGCCATCGAAGTGTTCTTTCACCCGAACAGGACTGCCGCCTCCTTGTACCGTTCCTCGGGCACCACCTTCAGGCGTCCGAGCGCAAGCTCCAGGCCTACGGTGACGACGTCCGTCCCGCGGAGGGACACCATGGTCCCCCATGAGCCGCCGGCCGCTGCCTCGACGGCGGCCAGGCCCAGCCGGGTGGCAAGGACACGGTCGTAAGCGGTGGGTTCTCCGCCACGCTGGATGTGGCCCAGGACAGTGGCCCGGGTCTCGATCCCGGTGGTGTGCTGCAGCTGCTGCTCCAGCAGCCGGCCGATGCCTCCAAGACGCGGCCGGCCAAAGGTATCCAGCCCCCGCGGCGCGTAGGGTGTCTCCTGCCCCTCCGGTACGAAAGCTTCAGCCACCACCACCAGGGGCGCCCGCCCCCGGTCCCGTGCTGACAGGACCCACGCGGAGATCTGGTCCAGGGACACCGGATGCTCCGGTATGAGGATCGCATGGGCACCCGAGGCCATTCCGGAGTGCAGCGCGATCCAGCCGGCATTGCGGCCCATGACCTCCGCGATCATGCACCGGTGGTGGGACTCCCCGGTGGTCCTCAGCCTGTCAATGGCTTCAGTGGCTGTCTGGACGGCGGAATCAAACCCAAACGTATAGTCCGTGGCACCAAGATCGTTATCGATCGTCTTGGGAACCCCGACCACGTTGATGCCCTGGTCCCACAGCTCCTTAGCCGCGGCCAGTGTTCCCTCGCCGCCAATGGCGATCAGCCCCATCAGGCCGTTGCGCCGCAGGCTGTCCCGCACCGCATCGGTTCCGCCGCCCTCAAGCGGATTGGTGCGGGATGTCCCAAGGATGGTCCCGCCGAGCCGGGATATTCCCCGGACACTGCGCCGGGGCAAGGGAACCACATCCTGTTCCAGGACTCCCCGCCAGCCGTCACGGAAACCCACGAATCCATAACCGTGGACAACCTCACCGCCCAGCACTGCCCCGCGTATCACTGCGTTGACGCCGGGGCAGTCCCCGCCGCTTGTCAGGATCCCGAGTTTCTTCATGATGCAGCCGATCCCTCCGCCGGCACGCGAAGCCGGAATGTCCTGGCCTGGCCGGCCGCGAGCGCCGCCTTCCTGCCGTTGACGCGCACGCTGATGGGTTCGGCGTCCCCGGCCGCCGATGCAATCCTCATGCGCCCGTCCTTGAGTTCGACGTTCAGGTGATGCCCCCGGTACCGGACCCTGAAGGCGACGGACCGCAGGCCGGTGGGCAGGTTGGGGGCGAAGACGATTGCGTCGCCGCTGAGCCTCAGCCCGGCGAAACTGCGCTGGATGACATCGATGCTTCCAGCCATGGCGCCCAGGTGGATGCCCGTCCGTGTGGTGCCGTGCTGGGTATCGTCGAGGTCGGCGTCGAGCGCTTCGCGGAAGCTGTCCCAGGCACGGTCGGCGTCCAGCGCCGCCAGCACGGACGCGTGGGCTACCCGGCTCAAGGTGGACCCGTGGGCAGTCCGAGCGAGGTAATACTCGATGGTCCGGTTCAACAGGTCTCCCGTGAACGCGTATCCCAGTTCCTGGAGGAGGGCGATCACACCTTCATGGCCCAGCAGGTAGGGCAGCATCAGGACATCGGCCTGCTTGGCAAGCTTGTACCGGTTGGTTTCATCCCCCTCGGCTTCCAGGATCAGGTCGAGCCGCTCGATGCTGTCATAGGTTTCCCGGTACCGTTCCCAGTCGAGTTCGTCGAGTTCCTCGTATCCGGCAAACTGGCTGATCACGCCGTCCGTGTGGAAGGGGATGAACATGGCCCTGCCCACCTGCTCCCAGCCTGCGGCCTCCTCACCGGTGACGCCAAGCCTCTCCATCAGGCCGGCGAGTTCGTTCCCGTGGAAGATGCCCATGATCTCCGCGGCCCGAAGGCAGGCCCAGGCAGCCATGGCGTTGGTGTAGGCGTTGTCGTCCAGCCCGGGATCAGGGCTGCCCGGATATCCCGTGTGGTACTCATCGGGCCCCACGACGCCGCGGACGTGGTACCGCCCGGTGTCCTGGCTGTACCCGGCCCGTGCTGCGAAGAACCGGGCAACGTCGATCACCAGTTCGGCGCCCTTGCGGAGCAGCCAGGCTTTGTCGCTGGTGGCCTGGAAGTACTGCCAGACGTTGAAGGCCACAGCCAGTCCGGAGTGCAGCTGCAGGTGCGAGTGGTCCTTCACCCACCTGCCGGATCTGTGATTGTAGAGCCACTTGGGGGTTTCCTCCGTACCGTCACTCCCGCTTTGCCAGGGAAACTGCGCCCCCGGGAGGCCCTGGAGCGCTGCCGCGTGGCGGGCAGCCGGAAGCCTGCGCCACCTGTATTCGATGAGGGAGCGGGCCACATCCGGCGTCCTGGTGGTCAGGAGCGGCAGGACAAACAACTCGTCCCAGAAGACGTGGCCCCGGTATCCCTCGCCGTGGAGCCCCCGGGCCGTGACCCCGGCGTCGAGCTCTGCCGTGTGGCGGGTGAGGGTCTGCAGCAGGTGGAAGATGTGCAGGTTGAGGACCAGGCGCACCTGCACCGGCGCCTCGATGTCCACCAGGAACGGATGGAGTTCGTGCCGCCACGCGTCCTGGTGTGCGGCCAGCAAGGCGTCAAAGTCCCCGCCGGCACGGGCCAGCACTGTCACGGCGGCGGAGGCCGGGGAGGCGATGGCCCGGTCACGGGATGTCACCACCGCCACCGTCTTGCAGATTCTTGCTGCAGCCCCGTCAGCGAGGGCCACCTGGAATGTCCGGAAGTGGAACGGGCCGATGCTGCCGGGCTGCCCTGTGCCTTGCACACCGCTGCCTGCTGCCCCCGACGCACTGGTGCGGAATGCCACGGCTATCCGGACCAGGCTTTGGGTTGTCTCAGCCTCCACGACGGAAACGTCATCCGGAGCCGGTTGCTTGAAGCCGCCGCCGTTCCTGGTCCGGTCAACAAGGTGGATCCCCGGGCTGGAGACCGGTTCGGGGACATTCGAGTTGGTGACGCCCATGTTCACGCCGCTGCGCAGTTCCACGGCTCCGCTCCAGCCCAGCGGCGTGATCTTCGTTTCGAGTCCCAGCAGGTGGGGCTCCGCCATGGAGACGAACCTCGTCTGGACGATTTCCATGCGCCGCTTGTCCCCGGTTTCCAGCAGGAGCCGCCGTTCCAGAACCGCGCGCTGGAGATCCAGCGTGCGGCGCTCACGGACAGCCACCAGGCCTCCCTCCGACCACCACTGCCCGTCCGCCAGCCGCAGGTCCAGGGGAAGGCAGTCCGGTGCGTTGACCATGTGTTCTTCCACGAGCACCTCGCCGGCGACTTCGGCGGCCAGGCGGTTGAAGACTCCCGCCAGGTACATGCCGGCGTACCGGGCACTGCCGCCGCCTTCGGGCGATGCGCCCCGGACGGCGAGGTAGCCGTTGCCAAGGGTGGTCAGCGCTTCCCGGTGGCCCTCGTGTCCGGCGTCGAAGCCCTCGTAGACGAGCTGCCATGGATCGCCAAGGACGAGTCCCAGGTCCAGTTCACTGACGTCGTTGAGGACTGTGCTGGCACCGGCTGCTTCGAGCTCCCGCCGGGTTCCGCTGCGGTCGATGCCTACCACGAGGCCGAACCCGCCCTTGTGCGCTGCGAGGACCCCTGCCACCGAGTCCTCGATGACCACGGCGTGGGACGGCGATACCCCAAGGCGGAAGGCGGCCGCCAGGAAAACGTCGGGAGCGGGCTTCCCCCGCAGCCCGAGGTTGGCGGCAGCAGTCCCGTCCAGGATGACGCCGAAAAGATCCGGTAGCCCGGCCGCGTCCAGGACCGAGGACGCATTGCGGCTGGACGTGACCACTCCGGTGGGGACACCGGCGTCGGAAAGCCGTTGCAGCAGCTGCACCGTTCCCGGATAGCTCTGGACGCCGTCCCGCTTGAGCCGCTCCTGGAACAGCCGGTTCTTCAGTGCACCAAGGCCGAACGCGCTCCAGGTGCCGGGCTCATCGCTCTCCGACCCCTTCTCGACTTTCACCCCCCTTGACGCGAGGAACTTCAACACGCCTTCCTCCCGGGGAAGGCCATCAATGTAGGTTCGGTAGTCGGTTTTGGAAAGGGGTGCGCGGCTGGCGGTGGCCGGCACCCGCGGGTCCTGCAGGATGTGTTCGAACGCGTCCCTCCAGGCGGCCTGATGGACCAGCGCCGTATTGGTCACCACCCCGTCCAGATCGAAAATGACGGCGTCGAAGGGTGGCTTGGCGGCTGCGGCAGTGGGTGACGACGCGGTCATATGACAGGGATATCAGCAGGCCGTCCTTCGTTGACAGTGCCGTTAGGCCCCTCTGCCCAGCTGCTGCTCGGCCGCGGCAATGACTGGGACGGTCTTCACGTAGGTGTCAGGGTTCAGCGAAATTGAATCTATGCCGCGGCCAACCAGGAACTCGGCAAGATCCGGATGGTTGCTTGGCCCCTGCCCGCAGATTCCAATCTTGATGCCTGCGGCGTGCGCCTTGTCGATCGCCTGGGCAATCATGGCACTGACAGCAGGGTCCCTTTCATCGAACAGCCCGGCAAGCTGTTCGGAGTCGCGGTCCACGCCCAGGACCAGTTGGGTGAGGTCGTTGGAGCCGATGGAGAACCCGTCGAAGCGCTCGGCGAACTGCTCGGCAAGCACGACGTTCGAGGGTATTTCACACATCATGTAGAGCTGCAGCCCGGCACTGCCCCGCACCAGTCCCTGCCCGGCCATCGCTTCGATGACCAGGTCCGCTTCCCGGACGGTCCGGCAGAACGGGACCATAACGATGATGTTGGAAAAGCCAATCTCTTCGCGTACCCGTTTGAGGGCTTTGCATTCGAGGGCGAACCCTTCCCGGTAGTGGTCGCTGTAGTAGCGGGAGGCTCCGCGGAAGCCCAGCATGGGGTTCTCTTCCGGGCGTTCGAAGAACCCGCCACCAATCAGGTGGCTGTACTCGTTGCTCTTGAAGTCGCTGAGCCGCACAATTACCGGTTTGGGGTGGAACGGCGCCGCTATCTTGGCGATCCCAGTGGCCAGCACGTCAACAAAGTACTCCGTGGGATCGCTGTAACCGCTGGTGAGCTTCCGGATGAGCGCGGCTTCCTCCGGATCCGTCACTCTTTCAGGGTGCACCAGGGCCATGGGATGGATGCGGATGAGGTTGTTGATGATGAATTCCATCCGTGCCAGGCCAACGCCCGCCGCTGGCAGCCGCCACCACTTGAAGGCTGCTGCAGGGCTGCCGATGTTGACCATCACGTCCGTGCGGGTGGCGGGAAGGGCCTCGAGGTCCACCTCTTCCATGGTGAACTCCAGCAGCCCCTCGTAGACGCGGCCTTCCTCGCCTTCGGCGCAGGACAGGGTGATGGGGGCACCGTCGGTGACGGCTTCGGTCGCGTTCCGGGTTCCGACGACGGCGGGCACGCCGAGTTCACGGCTGACGATGGCTGCGTGGCTGGTAGGGCCGCCGTGGTCAGTGACGATGCCGGCGGCCCGCTTCATGACCGGGACCCAGTCCGGGTCCGTCATCCTGGTCACCAGCACTGAACCGTCCACGAACGATTCGATGTCCTTTGCGTCCCGGATGACGCAGGCCTGACCGCCGGCGATGGCATCGCCAATGGCCGCCCCCGAGGTCAGCAGCCGGCCCTGCTGTTGGAGGTGGTACGTCCTGAAGGACGTGCTGCTGCGCTGGGCCTGCACTGTCTCCGGCCTGGCCTGCACCATGAACAGCTCGCCCGTCACGCCGTCTTTGGCCCACTCCATGTCCATGGGCCGCCCGTAATGGTCTTCAACGGCCTTGGCCCAGCGTGCCAGCAGGACCACTTCCTGGTCGGACAGCACCAGGGAACCCTGCTCCCGTTGGGTGGTTTCCACCATTTGGGTCCGCGCGTTGCCCCCGTGGCTGTAGACCATTTTGCGTTCCTTCGCGCCCAGTTCCCTCTCGATCACGGGGTTGAAGCGCTCGTCGGAGAGCAGCGGCTTGAACACCTGGTATTTGTCCGGGTTGATGGTCCCCTGGACAACGGTCTCACCCAGGCCCCACGCCGCGCTGATGAGCACGGCCTGCGGAAAACCGGACTCGGTGTCGATGGAGAACATGACCCCTGAAGCGCCGAGGTCCGAACGGACCATGCGCTGGACGCCCACGGACAGGGCGACGTCGAGGTGGTCGTAGCCCTTCATTTCGCGGTAGCTGATGGCGCGGTCGGTGAACAGCGAGGCGTAGCAGTTCCGGCACGCATCCAGGACGGCGCGGCCGCCGGCCACGTTGAGGAATGTCTCCTGCTGGCCGGCGAAACTTGCATCCGGCAGGTCCTCGGCCGTGGCGCTGCTGCGCACTGCCACCGATACCTCGTGCTGGCCTGCCCGCTTGGAAAGGAGCCGGTAGCGCTCCTGGATCGCCTCACCGATGCTGTCCGGGAACGTTGCCGACAAGAACAGCTCGCGGATGGCTGCTCCGGCTTGGCGCAGGGTTGCGCGTCCGGCCCGGTACTCCTCGATGTACGTCCTGATCCGCGGCTCCAGGGAGTTCGCTGCCAGGAAGGCGCGGTAGGCGCCGGCGGTGGTGGCAAACCCGTCGGGGACCCTCACGCCGGCGGACTGCAGGGAGCGGCTCAGCTCGCCCAGCGATGCGTTTTTTCCTCCCACGGAGGCGATGTCCCCGATCCCGGTGTCCTCGAACCATGTGACGTGAACATCAGCCGGGGACGTTGCGGGAGCAGTCATGCCTTGATTCTGGGCCGTGCCCCGGAGGCAATGCAGAGTCTTTGGTCCCGAGCACCGGTCCGGCCCGGGGCTGGCAGCACACAGGCAGAAAGCACAGGGACTTGAAGGACACAGACGGGCAGCACACGCAGGACCGCCGGCAGGGGTTCCTGGGTGCTGCTCAGCGGGCGCCGCGGCCCCTGAATCCCTTGTAGGCCCAGTCGGCGGCCAGGACCGCCGGTACGGCCAAGGTGGCCACGAGCAGCCCGGCCATCGGCGGCGGGGCCTGGCCCAGCAGGGCGGCGAGCTGCGGCAGGTACAGGCAGGCCGCAAGCACGGCCAGTTCGGCCAGGACGGCCCAGGCCAGGAGCCTGTTCGAGCCCCACCCCAGCCTCCACGGCGGAGCGGTGGCGCTCCGGCAGGCGTAGGCGTTGGCCAGCTGGCCCAGAACCACCGCCGTGAAGGCCGCCCCGGACGCGGCCATGAGAAGCCCGGGTTCCGGCGTTTCGCCCCGGGTCCAGCCGCCGCCGAAGAGCACCACGGAGAACGCGGACATTTCAACCAGGGCCTCCACCGGGCCCAGCACGCAGAAGACCCGCACCATCAGCTGCCGGTCCATCAGGTGCCGCCGCTCCGGCGGCCGGGACAGCACCCGCTTGCCGGGCGGCTCGGCACCCAGGGCCAGGGCAGGCAGCAGGTCCGTACCGATGTCCAGGGCAAGGATCTGCAGGACCCCCAGGGCCAGCGGGAACTGGCCGCCAGAGAGGGCCCAGACCACAAAGGGGGTCAGCTCCGCCACGTTGTCGGTGAGGTGGTAGGTCAGGAAGCGGTGGATGTTCGAGTAGGTGGCCCTGCCCTGCTCGATGGCTGCCACGATCGTCGCGAAGTGGTCGTCAAGGAGCACCAGGTCCGCAGCTTCGCGCGCAACGTCGGTGCCGCTCAGGCCCATCGCCACCCCGATGTCGGCCTCACGGAGGGCCGGGCCGTCATTGACTCCGTCGCCTGTCATGGCCACCACGTGGCCGCGGGACTGCAGGGCCTTGGCAACCCGGAGCTTTTGCTCCGGGGAAACCCGGCTCACCACTACCCCGTCCCGGTCCAGGAGCGCCCCCAGCAGTTGCTCGTCGTCGGGAAGATCCGAGCCCTCCAGGATGCACTCCGGCGCCCCCATCAGCCCGATCTCGCGGGCAATCGCGGCTGCGGTCGCAGGATGGTCGCCGGTGATCATGGCCAGTTTGAGCCCTGCCGTGCGGGCAGTCCGTATGACGTCGGCCACGTCCGGCCGCGGCGGATCGTGGAGCCCGATCAGCCCCAGCAGCTCCATGCCGCGTTCAATGTCCCCGGGAGGGCGGGATGCCCAGGCTTCGGATGGCCCATCGAGCCGCCTGCGCGCCACGGCGATGACACGGAGTCCGCGGGAGGCCATGAGCTGGACCTGGCCTGCAACCTGGCCGTCGGCGCCGCTGCACAGCGGAAGGACGGCCTCCGGTGCGCCCTTGCAGAAGAGGTCCTGCCCCACGATCGCCGACTCCCGCCGTCGTGAAGGATCAAAGGCGAACCGGCGCGAAGGCGCTGTCCGGTTCTCTGCCGCCCCGCCCAAACGCCGCGCCAGCACGTCGATTGCCGCTTCCATGGGGTCGCCAAAGGCCCGCCACTGCCCGTCGTGGAGTTCGGCCCGGCCCTGCGAGGCGGCGAGCGCCGCGAGGGCCGTTTCCGCTGCCTTCTCCTGCCCGTCTCCCTGGACAGCGCCCTCCGGGTTGTAGCCTTCGCCCGCGATGCTGACCGATCCGCCGGAGGTGAAAACCTCGACGGCGTTCATCCGGTTCTGCGTGAGCGTCCCTGTCTTGTCGGTGCAAATGAAGGTGGTGGAACCGAGGGTTTCCACAGCCTCAAGGTTGCGGACCAGGGCGTTGCGGGAGGCCATGCGCTGCGCGCCCATCGCCAGCGACAGCGTCACCGTGGGCAGCAGGCCTTCCGGGACAAGCGCGACGGCAACCCCGATAGCGAACAGGAAGGAATCGCGCCATTCGATCCCCACCAGCAGGGAGACCAGGAAAAACAGGGCGGCGATCGCCAGGGCAAGGGATGCCACCACCCGGACTATCCGGCGCAGTTCCAGGGACAGCGGCGTGGGTGGCGGAACCGCGCCGCTGGTGAGGGCGGAAATCCCCGCCAGCCGGGTCCCGGCACCGGTGGCTTTTACGGTGGCTTCGGCGTCGCCGTTCACCAGGAACGTTCCGCCCCAGGCGGAGTCGCCGGCCGTTTTAGGCACCGGGTCGCTTTCGCCGGTCAGCATCGACTCGTCCACGGCGCAGGCTTGTGCCGTAACAAGGATGACGTCTGCGGGGATGCGGTCGCCTGCCGTCAGGAGCACGGCGTCGTTGACCACCAGCTCACTGGCGTGGACTTTGCGGACCCGCCCGTCCCGCCGCACCATGACGTCTGCCGGCAGCAGCCCGCGCAACCTGGCCGCGGCGTGCTGGGCCCGTTCCTGCTGGATGTGGGCAAAGACCCCGTTGACAAGTACGACGACGATGATCGCCACGCCCAGCTGCGGCAGGTCCGCGAGGAAGGCCAGGGCTGCCGCGCACCACAGCATGAGGGCGAAGAAGTGTGTCAGCTCCCCCCAGAGTTTCCGCCACTGCGATACTGACTTCTCGGCAGGGAGGACGTTGGGCCCTGCCTTCTCCAGGAGTTCCGCAGCCTGGCCGGAGGTCAGGCCCGCCGCTGTCATGGCACGTCGTCCGCCTCCTGGCCCACCAGGAGCACCGGGCACACGGAGTGTGCCGCGCACGCCTTGCTGACCGAGCCCATGGATGTGCCGAGGAATCCTCCCTCACCGTGCCGCCCGACCACCAGCAGCCGCGCGCGCCGGCTCTCGTCCACGAGGACTTTTCCGGGCGGGCCGAACCTGACCGTGACGTCGATGTTCTGCGGCCGCCCACCGGTGAATGCCCGTCCCAGGGCTTCCTCCACCAGGCGGGCGGCGGTTTCCTCCAGCCGCGCAGTCAACGGGTGCTCGCCGCCTTCGAGGTGCGCCACCACCAGGTAATCGGGCATGCCGATGCAGGTGATGACCTCCAGCCGCGCGCCAAGGCGGGCGGCGAGGGCCCCGGCGTACCGCAGGGCGGCGGAGGAATACTCGGAACCGTCAACGCCCACAATCACAGGCTTGGACACTGTTTCTGCGTTCATACCCACCACCTTCGCCACTCCCGGCGGACGGCGGAAGGGCCGAAGGTCATGCCGGGCCCTTCAGGCTCAGCCCCGGCCTGCGGGATTCCGCGGCCGGGCCGGGCGCAGCGCCCTCAGCCCATTGAGGATCGTGGCAAGGTCCACGAGTTCCTGCAGGAGGGCGCCGGTGACCGCTGGAATGTAGCCCGTCATGGCCACAGCCATCAGGCCGACGCTCAGCCCTATTCCTGTCCAGATGCTCACCATAGCCACCGCCACTGTGCGCTTGCCGATTTCGACCGCCACGGCCACCCTGGACAGATTGTCGAGCATGATCACAACGTCCGCCGATTCGCTTGCGGCGGTTGCGCCTTTTGCCCCCATGGCGATGCCCACGTCAGCGGCGGCCAGGACGGGGGCGTCATTGACGCCGTCGCCCACCATGATGACGGGCCGTTCCCGCACGGCTGCCACGGCATTCACCTTGTCCTCCGGCAGGCAGTCAGCCTGGACATGGCGGATGCCCGCTTCCTCGGCGATGTGGGCCGCAGTCCCGTGGGCGTCTCCGGTCAGCAGCATGGTGTGCCGCACTCCCAGCCGGTGCAGCCGGGCCAGGGTGTCCCCGGCGTCGCCGCGCAACGGGTCCTTCATGATCAGGGCCCCGGTATACCTGCCATTGACGGCGACGTAAATGGCCAGCTGTCCGCTGTGGAGGACAGCTTCCCGGAAGCCCTCCGACGCGTCCCGGACCAGCCCCGCCTTGCCCACCACCACGGTATCCCCGCCACAGACGGCTTCGACGCCCTGGGTGGCATGTTCCGTAGCACGGGTGACGGGAAGGAGCTCAAGGTTGCGCTCGGCGGCGGCCTCGATCACCGAGGCCGCCAGGACGTGCGAGGAGTACTGCTCGGCTGAGGCGGCGAGCTGCAGGATCCGCTCCGCGCTCATCGCCGCACCGGCGGATGGTCCCTGGTCCTGTGCAACCTGGACCATGTCCAGGACCGGCCGTCCCGAGGTCAGCGTTCCGGTCTTGTCAAAGACGGCGGTCCTGGCTTTGGCTAGCTGCTCCAGGGTCCCGGTGTTCTTGATGATGATGCCCCGGTGGGCCGCCTGGCTGGTGCCGGCGAGGAACGCCACCGGCGCCGCGATCAGGAGCGGGCAGGGGGTTGCCACCACCAGGACCTGGGCGATGCGCACGGGATCCCCTGACAGGGCCCAGGCTGTTCCGGCCATGAGAATCGCCAGCGCGGTAAAGGGAACGGCGTACCGGTCCGCAAGGCGGACCACCGGGGCCCGGCTGGACGCCGCTTCCTCCACCAGGGCGATGATGCGGCTGTACTGTGAATCCCTGGCCGTGGCGGCCGCCCGCATCCTGATGGCCGTCTCGCCGTTGACGGAGCCGCTGAGCAGGAGTTCCCCCCGGGTCCGTTCAACGGGCAGGCTCTCCCCCGTCAGTGAGGATTCATCCATGCTTGCGGCGTCGGACAGGAGCTCACCGTCAACCGGGACCAGCTCGGAGGGGCGCACCACCAGCACATCGCCGGGAACCACTTCGCCCACGGGTGTTTCTTCCAGGACTGATCCGGCGGCTTCCCGGTGGGCGAAGCGGGGCGCCCTTGCCAGCAGGGACTTCAGTTCGCGTGCTGCCCGTCCCTGGGCGAAGGTTTCCAGCGCTTCCCCGCCGGAGAGCATGAGGATCACCACGAGGGCAGCGAGGTACTCGCCCACCCAGACGGTGCTGGCAATGGCCATCAGCGCCAGGACGTCGATGCCCCAGCGGCCCTCGCGGAGCGAGCGGAACATCGCTGCGGCACGGATGGCGGCGACGACGGCGGCATAGGCGGACGCGCCGAGCCTGGCGGGCTGTTCCAGTCCGGACTGCAGCAGCATCCCGGTGACGGCGAGCACCAGGCACGTCAGCGCCACCAGGGGGTACTGACGGATCAGCGCCGAGGCCCTGCCCGGGAGCGACTGGCCGGGCTCCTCCTCGGGGCCGGCCGCCTGCCGCGGTACCGGAGTGCCGGGCGGGGCGGCCGGCTTTCCCTCAGGCAAGGCCCGCCCGCGCCGGATCATCCAGGTGGCTCCACCAGGTCAGGGGGGAGGTTACGGTGAACCGCCTGCCGCTTACCGTCGTCGGAACAATCCGCACAAAGTGGTCCTTGTGGCCTGCCTGCCAGGGAAAGAGGGTGAGGCCAACGCCAGTCATCAGCTCCGGTGAGGGCTCCAGGACCTCGGCATGGCCCTTCACCTGGACGCTCCAGGCGGTCCGTTTGTCCTGGTCAGTGCCGTCCGCTTCGAGTGCGACGGCGGAGGGCCGGGCCGCGGCGTGGAGCTTTGTCCCTTCTCCGGTGCGGAAGACCACCGATCCGTGATCCACCTTGTAGTTCACGGGGAAGATCTCCGGATGGCCGTCAACCAGGACTGCCAGGTGGCCGACCGACACCCCGCGCAGGAGGTCCCAGCAGGCGTTCGCGTCCAGGACTTCCACTGCGGATGAGGCATTCCGGTCCGGTGGGTTGTTGCGCATACACCTGAAAGTACTGCCGCCCGGCCGGAACCGCTAGGGCATTTAGGCCCGGGCCGGCCCTTGGAGGAGGGGTGCGCCCGGCGGGCAGGTCAAAGGTCTTTGGGCCCTGTCAGGGAAGTGGCGCGCGCCTTAGGATCTGGGCATGACCGACAAGAAAATCGCTCCTGAAGCAGAAATCCTCGACTCCAATGAGTGCTGGAGGCTGCTGGAACAAACGAGTATCGGACGGCTTGGCGTCATCGTCGACGGACAGCCGGACGTCTTCCCGGTAAGTTTCAAGCGCGACGGCGAGGGCCTGGTCTTCCGGACGGGCAGCGGAACAAAGCTGCAGGCTATTGAGGCGAACTCGATGGTCGCGCTGGAAGCGGACAGCGTGAGTGCCGAGTTCGGCCTGGCCTGGAGTGTTGTGGTCAAGGGTACGGCTGTCGAGGATGACGCCGCCTCACCCGCCCTGAATGAGACACGGCGGGGGCTTTTCCCCTGGCAGGGCGTTGGGCAGGACCACCTCATCCGGATCATTCCGCAGTCGGTGACGGGCCGGAGGTTCACGCTGACAGCCACCGGCACCTGGCAGACCCCGTTGAACGAAGCCACCCGCGCAGGCCTCGAGTAGCCACCACCGTCCCGGTGGAAGGCACCGAACCCTGGACCGTTGACCGCTTTTTCGAAGGTTCGGACGCTGCCCGTGCCATCTACGGGGCGGCGGAACGCATGGCATCCGGCATAGGCCCCATGACCGTCCGCGTGTCAAAGAGCCAGGTTTCGTTCCGCCGCCGGCGCGGCTTTGCCTTCCTGTGGCGGCCGGGCACGTACATCAAGTCAGACGTTCCTGTTGTGCTGTCGCTGGCGCTTCCCCACCAGATCCCCTCCCCCCGGTTCAAGGAAACAGCGCACCCCGCCCCGGGCATCTGGATGCATCACCTTGAACTTGTTGACACCAGCCAGCTGGACGGCGAGGTGGAGCAATGGATGCGCCAGGCCTACGAGGCTGCCGGCTGATTTCCGCCGGCCCAACCGCCACGGGGACGGCACGGGGACCGGCACCGTTTAGAGTCCTAAGGCCCTGTCACGCCCGGTGCCCGGGCGCGCAGGCTGGAGCCATGAGTGACTCCGGCCCGCACCCCAGGAAAGTCCATCTCGCGGAGCAGCCGGTCGCCGTCGTCCGTGAACGGGTCCGGATGGACGCGCTGACGGAGTTTTTTGGCCGGGCCTTCGGAACCGTGATGGCAGCAGCCCAGAAGCAGGGCACGGCCCCTGCCGGGCCTCCCTTTGCGTTGTACCGGGGCATCCCCGGGGAGACCGTTGATGTGGAAGCCGGCTTTCCCATGGCCGGTAACTTCAGGGACGCTGACGGGGTGGCCGCCGGAACCTTGCCGGAAACTGATGCCCTCGAAGCCCTGCACATCGGCCCCTACGACACCCTGGAAAACACGTACAACGCGGTCCTCGGGCACATGCGGGCGGAAGGCCTCACCCCGGCGGACATCATGTGGGAGTACTACCTGAGCGACCCCGAAACGGAACCCGACCCCGCAAAGTGGCAGACGCGGGTCATCTGGCCCTTCGCGTGACTGCCGGGCCCCAGGAGGTCCTGTGAGAATCCTCGTTGCCTATGCAACCCGCCATGGTGCGACGGCCGGCATCGCCGAACGCATCGCCTCCTGCCTTGCTGCGGACGGTATCCCGGCCGAGGCCCACCCGGTAGCAGACGTGGACGACGTGGGCTTGTACGACGCCGTGGTGCTTGGCGGCGCCGCCTACATGGGGCATTGGTTGAAGGACGCCACATCATTCGCCAAGCGGCACCAGCGGGAGCTGCAGGCCCGGAAGGTCTGGCTCTTCAGCAGCGGCCCGCTCGGAAACGACGTTGTGGATCAAGACGGCGGGGATGTCCTGCACAGTGCGCGGCCCAAGGAATTCGCGGAACTGCAGGCGCTGCTCCAGCCCAGGGGTGAAGAAGTGTTTTTCGGGTCGTGGAACCCGGAGTCTCCTCCCATCGGCATCGGCGAGCGCCTGGTCCGGCTCGCTCCGGCGGCCAAGGATGCATTGCCGGCAGGTGACTTCCGTGATTGGGATGCCATCGACGCCTGGGCGGACCGCATAGCTGCCGACGTAAAAACGGGCAGCGGACCAGGGTCTGCCCAGGCTGACTGAATGGGTACAACTAGCTCCCGCCGCCGTCCCCCTGGCCCGCCGGCACGGTAGGCCCCGGCAGGCAGCCATAACGGGACCTTGGCCCCTAATGGATTGGCCCGTCCTCTGGCACGGTGGACGGAGGCCAGCTGCACAACCATCGAGGAGAGCACATCTATGGCGGGAACGTTCGAGCTGTTTGCCGATGAGGATTCGCGGATCAGGTTCAGGCTTGTTGCACCGGATGGAACCGTGCTGGCGTTGTCCGGACAGTACCGGGACAAGGACCAGGCTGCCGCCGCCATCAGGGATGTCCGCGAGTGCGCCGGCACGGGCTTGATCCGTGACCTCGCTCCTGCGCCCGGCCCGGCGAAGGCCAGGGCTTCCAGGCGCCCGCACCAGGTCCGCCCTTTCATGCCAAACAAGGAAAAGTCGTTCGGTGCCGCGTAGAAGTCCGTGGAGCCCGTGACGGCTGACGTCCAGACGCACCGTGCCCAGGTCCTGGGCGTCAAAGGCCTGGTCAAGCGCTATGGCGCCCACACCGTCGTCGACGATGTCTCCTTCCACATCGGGGCCGGTGAAACGTACGGGCTGCTGGGCCCCAACGGCGCGGGCAAGACCACCATCATTTCCATGGTGGCCGGGCTGATTCCGGCAGCCTCGGGTTCCATCGAGCTGGCAGGCTCGGTGATGACGCCGGTGAGTACGCGGGTCAAGGGGCACATTGGCCTGGTCCCGCAGGAACTTGCCATCTACCCGGACCTGACGGCGAAGGAAAACCTCCGGTTCCTCGGCCGGCTCCAGGGCCTTCACGGCCAGGAGCTGAAGCGCCGCACCGGGGAGGTCCTGGACCTCATCGGCCTTGCGGACCGGGCGGGCGAGCAGACCAAGAAGTTCTCCGGCGGGATGAAACGCCGGCTCAATATCGGCATCGGGCTGCTGCACCGGCCAACCCTGCTGATCCTGGATGAACCAACCGTGGGCGTGGACCCCCAGTCCCGGAACTCCATTCTGGAATCGGTTGAAGGGCTTGCAACGGAGGGGATGGCCGTCCTCTACACCACCCATTACATGGAAGAAGCGGAACGGCTGTGCGACCGGATCGCCATCATCGACGAAGGACGGATCCAGGCAGAGGGCACCAGGAGCGAACTGGTGGAGCTGACCGGCGGAGTGGACCGCATCGACCTGCACGGCAGCGGAAACACCGGTGCCGCTGCCACAGCACTGCGGCGGCTTGCAGGGGTGCAGCATGTCGACGGCGGTGCGGCGGGTCTGACGCTGACGGTGCACAACGGCCCCGGCCTTCTCGCCCCCATTGTCGCTGAGGCGGGCGGAGCCGGCATGGCGCTGACGTCCGTGGAGATCGTCCGGCCGGACCTTGAATCCGTCTTCCTGCACCTGACCGGCAAAGCACTGCGGGACTGACGTGCGCGGACTCTGGACAATGGTCGCCAACGACCTCCGGCAGCGTATCCGCGACAAGTCAGTCCTGATCTTCTCCCTCCTTGTTCCCTTGGCACTCATGGGAGTCCTGAATCTGTCATTCGGCGGCTTCGACAGCGGTAGCGCCACCCTGAAGCCCGCCGTCGTCATTGCAAACTCGGAAGACAGCGGGCCGCTTGGCAGCGCACTCCTGGAAGCGGTGGACTCGCTGCCCACCATGGACGTGACCATCCAACGGGCCGCGGCCGGCGATGTCCGGCAGGAAACAAAGGATACGGGGGCCGACCTGGGCATCATCCTGCCGGCGGACTTCACGACGGCCCTGTCCACCGGACGGGCGCTCTCGGTCCAGATCATCGAAGGGGATGCGGCGGGCCTGGAAACCGGTGTCCTGGTCTCCGTGGTGGACGGGCTCCTGCAGCAGTTCTCGGCGGGCACCGTGACAGCCACGGCCGGGGACGTCGCCGGACTCCCCCACGGGGTCCTCGGCGGGCTTGCACAGCAGGCTGCAGCAGGCACGCCTGCCCTGACATTGTCAGAAGGCCAGGCGTCCGCCGAGCAGCTCTCACTCAAGGGAACGCTCGTGGCGGGCCAGACCGGCCTCTTCCTGCTCTTCACGGTCGGGTTCGGGGTCCTGGGGCTGCTGGCCGAGCGGGAGGAGGGCACGCTCGCCAGGCTGCAGTCAACCCCGGTGGCCGCCGGGACAATCATCTCGGCCAAAGCCCTGGTGGGATTCATCCTCGGCGTAGCGGCAACAACCGTCCTGCTCACGGCGGGCAGTGTGCTGTTCGGCGTCTCGTTCGGCTCACCGGCGGTGGTGGCGCTCCTGGTCCTGGCTGTGGCCTCGGCCGCCACGAGCCTGACGTTCATCGTTGCCCGCCTTGTCCGCAGCGCCGAACAGGCCAATATTGCCCAGTCCATCGTTGCCATGCTCCTGGGAATCGCCGGCGGCGCGTTCTTCCCCGTCGAAGCCTCGGGCTTTCTGGCCACGCTCATGGACCTCAACCCCATCGCGGCCTTCATACGCGGCCTGGGCATCACCGCGGGAGGAGGCGGAGTGCCGGACATCGCCACCCCCCTCGCCATCATGCTGGGCTTCGCCGCCGCGGCCACCGTGGCGTCCCGGCTGCTTCCGGACAGGGGTGTCCGGGCATGAGGAGCATCATCGGAATCGCTGCGGTGGAAGTCCGGCTCTTCCTGCGGGACAGGTCCAACATTTTCTTTGTTTTTGTTTTCCCCCTCCTGCTGATCCTGCTGCTGGGCTCGCAGTTCGGCGCCAACAGCGCCCAGGCACGCGTGGCACTGTCCGGCGCGCCGGGGACGGAACTCGCGGAGGCCCTGTCCGGGCAGCTGGAAGAGGACGGCCTTGAGGTGTCCCCAGCCGGAGCCGCATCAGTACGGGACCAGCTGAGCCGCGGAAGGACCGACGTCGGGATCTTCATCAGCGACGACGACGCCGCGGCCTTCGCAGCCGGCCGGCCGGCGGACATCGAAGTGGTGACAGCTTCGCAGTCAGCCGCGCAGGCTGTGCTCCAGGAGGTGCGCGCCTCCATCCAGGCCGTCAGCACGGAACGGCGGCAACAGTCCCTGCTCGAATCAGCAGGAGTGGGCGCACCGGAGGCGGCTGCGGCGCTGAAGCAGGCGAAGGAATCGGTGCAACAGCCCCGGGTGGAGCTGGTGGACACCAACGACGTCACGCAGGTCTTCCAGGGACTGGGCCGGTTCGACCTTGGGGCCACCCAACAGCTCCTCCTGTTCGTCTTCCTGAGTTCCCTCACCGGTGCCGCCACCCTGATCAAGGCCCGGCGGCTGGGGGTCATAGCCCGCGTCATGGCGGCGCCCGTTTCAAGCTGGCAGGCGCTCGCGGGCCAGGCGCTGGGCCGGTTCGGCATCGCGGCGGTCCAGGGCGGGTACATCATGGCTGGCACGGCCCTGCTGTTCGGCGTCGACTGGGGGGATCCCCTGCTGGCGGGCTTGGTTTTGGCATTCTTTTGCGCAGTCTCGGCCGCGGCAGCGATGGTGGTTGGCGCGCTGATGGATAACGACGCCGCCGCGGCCGGTGTGGGGGTGGGACTGGGTTTGGTGCTGGCAGGGTTGGGCGGTTCCATGGTGCCGCCGGAATTCTTCTCCGAGGCGCTGCAGGCAGTGTCCCGCGCGACGCCGCACCGCTGGGCGTATGACGCTTTTGCGGATATCCAGCGGCATGACGGCACCCTGGTGGACATCCTTCCGCAGCTCGGGGTCCTGGCCGCCATGGCACTGGCGCTGCTGGCGCTGGGGTCATTCCTGCTGCGCCGGAGCCTCAGCCGGGCGCTGTAGTTCCGGTTTGACCGGCCCGGCCCGCCGCTCCTGGAGCCGGGCCGAAATTTAGAAACTGGACGAGCTGCCGGACCCGGAGAAGCTCCCGCCGCTGCTTCCATAACCGGTGGTGCTGCCGCCTCCGCCCCGGGCGGAACTGACGCTGCTGACTCCCGTGTTCAGCCCGGAATTGAAGGTGGCCACGGAGAAGAAGTGGTAGGACGGGTAGACGGTGCCCAGGATGCTTGGCTCGTAGCTGCGCCGGCGCTTGTGGTTGAGTCCGTCCTGGGCCGCCTCCATCTCCTTTCGCATCAGCTGCGCTTCGCGTTCGTTCTTCGCAAATCCCCCAATGACTGTCTGGGCATGGTTTTCCAGGAGCACGGCGAGCCTGGACCGGGCATCGTAGAGGTGGTCCAGCGCCTTTTCCGGACTGATTTTCTCCTCGGCAAGCTCCGCCGTCCACCGTTCGATTTCACGCAGGCTCTGGTCGCGGAAGGACCGCAGCGCCGCCGCCGTCGCCGAATCCCCCTGCCCGTGGCGCTTGGTGAGGAGTTGCTCCAGGCCCGCGAGGTCCTTGCGGAAGGGGGCGAGCTGGCGGTCCCACGCGGTAGGCCACGTGCCGGCCTTGTTGAGGAGGGCGTTGGTGTCGGCGATGACATCGTCCAGCGCGTCGAGCTCGGATGCCGCATCCGCGTACTCCCGGGCGAGCTTCAGGTGCCTGCGGCGGCCCAGGTCCCGCCTGGACAGCGCATGCACCTTGTTTGAGAGCTGGCTGGCGGTGTTGTACCGGTTCAGGAACGTGCGGTGCTTCTCCAGGACGTGGCCTCCGTACCGCGACGATTCCGGAATGGTGCCCGCGTTCAGTTCTGTCACCTCAAGGTCCATGCTGACGTTGGCGTAGCCATGGTCACCGCGCTCAATCTCCTTCCGGCTGGAGGACCTGGTCACGGCCCGCACGATGAGCCAGGCAGCGGCACCCAGTGCCGCTGTTCCTGCCGTCACCCAGGCCGTGACCAGGAAAGCGGCGGACCGGTACCACGGCTGGTTGATGAGCCCGGCCGCACGGCGGACCCCAGCGATGGTTCCGTCCGTCCACTGAGCGTCACGGAGGAGATCCTTGGCCGCGTCCTGGATGTCGTTCCGCTGCTCCAGGGACACTTTCCGGTCCTCGCCCATGTACGTTCCAACGTGGCGGCCCACCGGATCAAGGGCGAAGATGAAGAGCCCGTCGGCCCACTTCTGCCCGTCCGCGCTGATCCACTCCGGATGCTCGCTCCGGGCATACCTCAGGACCTCTTCATTGAGGTTATCCTCGGCGCTGCCGTTGTAGGTGTAGACGGCAACCCGCGTGGGCGCGTAGAAGTCAATGCCCTCCAGGGCCGGAACCAGCTTGTTCCGGTCCAGGACGCCGGCAGTGTCCTCCACCCATACAGAAACCGGCGGATCAGCGAAGGCAACGGCTGCTCCGCCCGGCAGCAGCGCTGCCAGGACCAGCAGCAGGCCCACAAGCCTGTGCACTGCGGTGTTTATCTGCGTCACCTGGCTGCTCCCCTGCGCGCGGCCTTGCCCGCGACCCGGCCCGGCGTGATGTTTTCCTGCCACGCAGCCATGCGGTGCTCCTCAATCCTCAGCACGTGTTGCTTCCCGCTGCTGTGTGGTGCTCTGCTTGGATCAGCGGTTACACAGGAACCCCCGCCATCATCATGGAGCCTCAGGAGAAGCCACCACAGGGCCGAAGGTCCCCCGAGCAGGAGCGCAGAGCTATGCAGGATTCGAGATCTATCGTTGCCGGCTATGACGGTTCGGCTGAAGCTGCAGCTGCCATCCAGTGGGCGGCGGAACAGGCGCGCCTGCGCAGCCGCCCCCTACTTGTGGTGCACTGCTCCATCTGGCCGCTGCTGACCAGGAACCTCGGCCCCGTTCCGGGCGTTGCGGACAGCGGGCTGGAGCGGGCAGCGCAGGAAATTCTTGAGGAGGGCATCAGCCGTGCCGAAGCGGCGGCACCTGGGCTGAAGGTTGAAGGCACCCTGCTGCACGGACTGCCGGCGTCCTACCTCGCAGAGATCTCTTCCGGGGAGGAGATGATCGTCGTCGGCAGCCGGGGCCTGGGCGGGTTCCTGGGCCTGCTGGTGGGATCCGTGAGCCTGGAACTGGCAGCCACGGCGGCATGCCCGGTAGCCGTGATCCGGCCTGATCTTCACCCTGGCGGGCCCGTCGTCGTCGCGGTGGACGGCCTGGGATCCCCCACTGCGCTGGAAGACGCCTGTGCACTCGCCTCGGCCTGGGAGACAGGCCTCACCATCGTCCACGTCCGCCACACGCCGCCAGGGTACGGGCACCGGGAAATGCCCGACGCCGACGCTGCCGCCGGGGAGGTCCTCAGTTCTGCCCTGGACCGTGCCCGGGCCCTGGCCCCCGCTGTCCCTGCCGAGGGAAAGGTGCTCACCGATACCTCAGTGGCCCACGCCATCCTCAGGGCCTCGGAAGGCGCACGGATGCTGGTTGTGGGAACCAAGGGCCAGGGGTTCCTCCGGGAGACAATAGGTTCCACGGCCCACGCTGTGCTGCACCATGCCCGCGGTCCGGTCCTCATCTCCCGCCGCGGCACGGCCGCCCGCATCAGGGGAGAACAATAGGGGCGCTGGAGCTGGTGGAGCCGCCTTGGTACCTTCAACGCATGGCCATCAAATTCGAGAATGTCGGTATCGCCGTTCGGGACCTCGAAGCAACTATCGCCTTCTTTACCGACCTCGGGCTCACCGTGGTTGGCCGTGACACGGTCAGCGGCGAGTGGACGGACACTGCCGTTGGACTGGACGGCAACCACGCCAAGATTGCGATGCTCCAGACGCCAGACGGCCATGGTCAACTTGAGCTCTTTGAATACATCCACCCCGAAGCGAATGAAACGGCCCCAACCCGCCCCAACGACATTGGCATGCACCGCATTGCCTTCTCTGTCGACAACCTGGACACAGCCCTTGAAGTGGCCGCGAAGCACGGATGCCATCCACTGCGCGGCGTGGCGACCTACGGCGACGCCTATAAGCTCACATACCTCCGCGGCCCCAGCGGAATACTCGTGATGCTCGCCGAAAAACTGCAGGAAGGCTGACACCCGCGAACGGCACGATCCCGGCCCCGGGACCTAGGACCCTTATGGATCTTGGGCCCCTCCTCCATCCTTGAGGTTGACGCAGCATCCAGGAACCACTGGATCGGGCAACCAGCAAGGAGCAGCAATGAAAGCCATTGTCTACGGCGGACCCGGAAAGAAATCCTGGACCGACGTGCCGGATCCATCGATCATCAAACCCAGCGACGCGATCGTCAAGGTGGACACCACCACCATCTGCGGAACGGACCTGCACATCCTCAAGGGCGATGTGCCGGCAGTGCAGGAGGGACGGATCCTGGGCCACGAGGGCGTGGGAACCATCACGGAAGTGGGTTCGTCCGTGACCACCCTGAAACCAGGCGACAGGGTCATCATTTCCTGCATCAAATCCTGCGGCCACTGCGCCAACTGCAAGACCGGGCTCTACTCCCATTGCCTGGGCGACGAAGGCGCATCGGGAATCGGCTGGGTATTCGGCCACCTCATCGACGGAACCCAGGCTGAATATGTCCGTGTTCCCTACGCCGAGAATTCCCTCCACCTCCTCCCGGAAGGGGTCACCGACGAACAGGCCGTCATGCTCTCGGACATCCTCCCCACCGGCTTCGAAATCGGCGTCCAGTACGGCCGCGTCAAGCCCGGGGACACGGTGGCGGTGGTGGGAGCCGGCCCGGTGGGACTGGCCGCGATTGCAACGGCGGGGCTCTATGGGGCGGCCACCATCATCGCCATAGACCTTGACCAAAACCGCTTGGAGCAGTCCCGCGCGTTCGGGGCCACCCACGTTGTGCTGTCCGGTGATTCCGACTGGAAGGACCAGGTGCTGTCCCGTACGGACGGGCAGGGCGTGGACGTTGCCATTGAGGCCGTGGGCATTCCGGCCACCTTTGGCATGTGCACCGAGATCGTCCGGCCGGGTGGCACGGTTGCCAACGTTGGCGTGCACGGCAAACCGGTGGAACTGCACCTGGAGAACCTCTGGATCCAGAACATCAACATCAGCATGGGACTGGTTAACGCCAACACCACGCCGATGCTCCTGAAACTCGTTGCGCAGAAGAAGCTGCCCGCAGAAAAGTTCGCCACCCACCATTTCCGCTTTGAGCAGTTCATGGACGCGTACGACACCTTCGCCCGGGCAGCCGAGACCAACGCACTGAAGGTCGTCATCACGGCCTGACGGGCGCTTCCTGACGTGCGCTTCCTGATGGGCGCGGCGCGGGGGCGTCACCGGCTGGCAGCCAGACTGAGGCCTATGCTGGTCCAGTGACCGCTGCCCCCTCCCCAAGCCCGCTCGACGTCGTCGTCCATTCCGGACCGGCTGACTGGTGGGTCATCCTTGCCGGGCTGGGTCCCCTGGCCGTCCTCATCGCTGCCCTGCTGGCGTTCTACATCAACTGGCGAACGCTCAAGCAGCGCACTGCTGCCGATGCCACTGCGCTGGAGCAGAAGCGGGAAGCGGACGCCCATGCCCTGCTGCAAAAAACCGAGGCGGACAGCCGCGCGGAATGGTGGCGCCGGACGCAGTGGGCCCTGGACCGGGCACTGGACCATGACGAGGGGACAAAGGCCCTGGGACTGGCAACCCTGGAGGTCCTGGCGCGCAGCGAACTGGCCCGCAACGAAGAGCTTGAGTTGTTCGACATCGCCTGGAAGAGCGTGTGGGGCGATGAGAACGCGGACGACGACGGGCAAGGCACCGGGGCGGACCAGGAGACGGCGTTCGTGGACGCCGGTGGCAACTTAGGCGAGAATGGAACCACGGGTGAAGACAATACCAAGGAGGTTGGACCATGAGCGCGGCATCGTCTGAACACCGGTTCGTCCATACTCCGCGGAGCGCCGCCGCCAAGCCGGCCCCGAAGAAAGTCACCCCTGCCGAGCATCGTGTCCAGGTGGCTGCTGCCAGGCTGCGCGTCACGCTCGACCAGCGGCTCGGCCGCGAAACCCCCGCCAGGACCAAGGCGCTGGCCAAGGAACCCATCTAGGTTCCGTTCTGCAGGCTGTTAGGGCCAACGCACGTGTGTGCTGGATTGGGTGAGTAGTGGCTGCAGTAATTCTTGGATGGAACCCCACCGGATCCGGACGCTGGGACTACCGTGACGCCGTCGACCTCGTGGCGGAGTCCGGAAGGTTTCTGCAGCGCTGGAGCGCTGACCAGCCACTCAACGTCACCGCAGGAACTGAAGCCTGGCTGTTCGTCCAGGGAAGCAGCGACGCAGGCACCGGGCTGATCGGCCACGGGGTGGTCATGTCCGAGCCGTACCAGACGCTGCCCGGAGACAGCGCCGCCGAGTGGCACGTCAGCATCCTGTTCGACGCGCTGCTCCCCCTCGGTGAGCAGGTCCGCCAGGATGCCCTCCGCGCAGCAGCCGCCGGGATTCCCTGGGGTGAGGCGATTCAGCGCCCAGGCGTTGCCGTTCCTGGCCATGAGGAGCCGGGCCTTCGCCGTCTGTGGCGGGACCTCGGGCCCGCGGCGACCGGTTTTCCGCACGTTGTTTCGGGGACCTGCCCGCCGGACACTGTCAGCACGCTCGACGTGAACCGCTATGAGCGGAACCCGGACGCCCGCCGGGTGTGCCTGGCGTTCCATGGCACCTCCTGCGCCGCCTGCGGGTTTTCCTTCGAGGTCTTTTATGGCGACGCCGGCTCCGGGTCGATTGATGTACACCACGTGGTGCCGCCGGAGCTGCTGGGGAGCGGGTACCAGCTGGATCCCGTTGCCGACCTCGTGCCGCTGTGCCCCAACTGCCACTCCCTGGCACACAGCAGTGCCGGCCCGCCGCGCACCGTGTCTGAGCTCCGGCACATCATTTCCGCCTCCGGCCACCTGAGGGGCCAGGTGGTCAGCGACCTTGCCCTCCAAGCCCAGGACGATGCGCGGAGGATTCTTGAAGGACCGCCGGTTCACCGGCAGGAGCCCCGGCGTTAGGTTGCCGGGCCTTCGCGCCGGAGGCGTCCAAGGGCGAGTGCGGCGCGCGCGTTGCCGGCAAGATGAACCAGGGCCGCGATCACCAGGAAGGCAACTAGAACCCGCGCTACGGACGCCAGGGCAGCAGGCCAGCCGCCCTCAAGCGTGGGATCCAGGAAGTCGTAGACGTACCAGCCGTCCATGGAACCCCGCACCCACGAAAAGATGAGGAAGGCCACCGGGTAGGCAAGCCACGCCAGGGGCCGCCACCAAGGACCGCGCACCGTCCTCGTGACCAGGAGCCAATCGAGGAGAACATACAGCGGAGCCAGGCGGTGGTGGGCCATCTGCGGCCAGTACAGGTCCCAGCTCCACCAGGGTTCACCCGGCGGCGCCACGAGGACAATGTAGATGAGTCCCGTCATCACCAGGTAGAGGACGAACGCGCCGAAGAGCTGGTCCCACCAACGCGGAAGCCTGGCTGCCGGCCATGCCGCCGATGCGATCAGCAGGAGCCCGAGGCCGAGGTTCGCCTGGACGGTGAATTCCGAATACAGCTGGAAGATGTCGACGTCGTTGCCCGCCAGGGTGGCATCGTAGGTCTTCTGCACGAGGGCAGCGAGCACGAACCCGCCTACCAGCAGCCGGACCACCCTGACCCACGGGCTGTCCGGGTGCAGGGCCCTGCCCGGGCGGTGATGCTCCTCCAGGGGAACCAGCTTGCGTGGGCTGCTCATCCGCAAAGTGTTGCACGCCAGGTACGTCCCTGCGCAGGGCACAAAGACCGTCTGTCAGCGGCTTTCAGCTGCTTCGACCGTCATGTTTCGCATTCCGCTGTAGGCCATGGCGGCCCCCGCCAGGAATATGAGGACCGCAAGGTAAACCGGGCCCAGGTGTCCCAGCGTTGCCAGGCCCCGCGGGTAGTGCGCCGGGAGGGACACCGCGAGGCTGACGGCCGTGATGGTGACGGTTGCGGCGAAGGCCCACCGTTCCCCCCGCCGCACCCCGAACCAGGACAAGGCTGCGATAGCCAGCCCGGTGGCAGCGATGAAGCCGCTGAGCGCAATGTGCAGGTGGCTAATGTAGTGGTACAGCTGGGGGCTGAACGCCTGAACCTCCGCCCTGCTCTTGTCCACCTGTTCGGGGCCGATGCCCAGCTCCAGGAAGGCGCCCGAAAAGTTGAGAGCCAGGAAGACTGCGGCGTACCCCACGAAGGCCAGCCCGGCGAGTGCCATCAGCGCGGCTCCGGCCCGGAGCCGTGACTGCTGTGCGGAAGTAGTTTGGATGGCAGGCACGGCCGCCACCCCCTCTCTGATGCACGTCCTTCTTTGATGAGAGTCCCCTGTTCTGTGCCTGTCAAGGGAAATTTTCCGGGAAGATGCGGGCTGGCTTACCCCGGGGAAAAGGGCTTTTGGTCCCCGTCTGCGCGAAGTAGCCGGCAGCGGAATCCGCCAGAAAGCTTGACGGCTGCAAAACGTTTTGCATATAGTGATGCAAGCAACATACAAAACGTTTTGCAAAGGAACGAAGTCAATGGCGACAAAGGTAAACATCCGGGACGTGGCGAAAGCCGCAGGCGTCTCCGTGACCACTGTGTCGCACGCCCTGAGTGAAGCGCACAGCTCCCGGGTCAACGCCCGGACCGTGGAGCACATCAAGGCCGTGGCCGGCGATCTCGGCTACGCCCCGAACCGGCTGGCAAGCGGGCTGCGCAACCAGCGCTCCCAGATCCTTGGCCTTGTCAGCGACGAAATCACCACCACCCCTTTTGCCGGTGCGATGATCCAGGGTGCGCAGGACGCCGCCTCCGAACACGGGCACCTGCTGATGGTGGTCAACTCCGGCCTGGACAACGAACTCGAGCGCCAGGAGATCCGGGCACTGCAGCAGCACCAGGTGGACGGCATCATCTTCGCGCGCATGTTCAACCAGCAGGTATCCGTCCCCGAGGAGCTCCGGGCAGTGCCCACCATCGTGCTGGATGCCACCTCGGACAACCCCGGGCTGTCCTCCGTGGTGCCGGACGAGTTCGGCGCCGGTGACTCCGCCGCCGAGCTGCTGGTCGCGGCGGGGCACCGCCGGATCGCCATGATCAACAACGAGGACGATATTCCTGCCGCCCACGGACGGCTCGCAGGCTTCCGGGCAGCCCTGGACCGCCACGGGCTCCGGCTGCCCGAGGAGTTTGTTGTTGCGGGCCATTCCAGCACAGCGGGTGGGCGGGAAGCGGCGCTGGACCTGCTGTCGAGGCCGGAGCGTCCCACCGCGCTGTTCTGCTTCAACGACCAGATGGCCATGGGCGCGTACCAGGCCGCCGGCCACCTGGGCCTTCGCGTCCCGGAGGATGTTTCGGTGGTCGGCGTGGACAACCTTGAGCTCATCGCCGATGGGCTCTGGCCCGGCCTGTCCACCATGGCACTCCCCCACTACGAGATGGGCCGGTGGGCAGTCCTGAAGCTCCTCAACGAACTCGAAAACCCCGAAGCGCCCCGAACCCACGAAAAAATCCCGTGCCCACTGGTTGAGCGGCAGTCCGTCGCTCCGCCCAAGGGCTGACCGGCACAGCCGGTCCAGCTACTGGCACCGTCACTCTCCACATCTCCCACAAAAACGGGAACGCAGCCGTTGCAGCGGCCGCGTTCCCTGCAGGACCCCGCATCAATCCCCCGCTGTCCAAGCAGAAAGACCGACCCATGAACAAGAAGCTCACCAGGATCCTGGCGACCAGCATAGCCGCTGCCGCCCTCACCGCCACCCTCGCCGGCTGCGGCAAAGGCAGCGCCTCCTCTTCCACGGAAGGATCCGGCGAAATTGCCCTCTGGACCCACAACGCCGGCAACCCGGAGGAGCTGGCCGCGGTGCAGGGAATCGTCGATTCCTACAACAGCAGCCAGGACAAGGTGAAGGTCAAAGTCCAGGCCTTCCCCCAGGACTCCTACAACGATTCCGTGGTCTCCGCGGCCGCCGCCGGCAACCTCCCCTGCATTGTGGACATCGACGGCCCGAACGTGCCCAACTGGGCCTGGGCCGGGTACCTGGAACCCCTCGAACTGGGCACGGACCTGTCCAAGCACCTGCCCAGCACCGTGGCTGAATGGGATGGCAAGCCCTACGCGGTGGGCTACTACGACGTCGCCCTGGCCATGATGGCACGTGCCTCAGACCTGGAGGCGGCAGGTGTCCGGGTTGCCACAATTGAACAGCCCTGGACCAAGGAAGAGTTCCAGGATGCCCTCAGCAAGCTGAAGGCCCTGGGCAAGTGGGAGCACCCGCTGGACCTCGGCACGGCCGGCACCGGTGAATGGCTCCCGTACGCCTACTCCCCCTTCCTGCAGTCCTTTGGCGGCGACCTGGTGAACCGCGACGGTTTCCAGAGTGCCGAGGGTGAGCTGAACGGTGACGAAGCAGTGGAGTGGGCCAACTGGTTCCACGGGCTTGCCGACGAAGGGTTCATGGCCAAGAAGAGCGGCAAGGATTCCACCCAGGACTTCCTGAACAACAAGAGCGCCATCGTGTACACCGGCTCATGGGCTGGGGAGAAGGCCAAGGAGACCCTCGGTGACGACCTTGTGGTCATGCCGCCGGTGGACCTCGGCCAGGGCCCGAAGATCGGCGGCGCATCCTGGCAGTGGGGCGTCACCAGCGGCTGCACCGATACCGGCGCAGCCATGGACTATCTGGCGTATTCGCTGAAGCCGGAAAACATCGCCGCGGTGGCCAAGGCCACCGGCGCCATTCCGGCCAGCGAGGAGGCTGCGGCCCAGATTCCCAGCTTTGCCGAGGGCGGTGCCAACCGGATCTTCATGGACTTCTCCCGGGAATACGCTGTCATGCGTCCTGAAACACCCGCCTACCCCTTCATTGCCACCGAGTTCGGCAAGGCCACCCAGGACATCCTGAACGGGGCCGACCCCCAGTCCACGCTGGACAGCGCCGTGAAGGCGATCGACGCCAACATCAAGTCCAACGGCGGCTACAAGAACTAGCCGGAGCACGCCGGATGGCTGCGGCGCCGCAACGCGCCGCAGCCACCCGGCAGCCCGACCTACGGAGACCCCCATGGCAACTGCTTCCCTTCCCACACGCCCAAGTCCAGCCACGCCTGAAACTGCCCCGCCGCCGTCGAACGCGAAAGGCAAGGCCCCCAAGACCCACAGCCGCCCCGGCTTCCGCCGCGAGCAGCTCAGCGGGTGGGGCATGATCGCTCCGGCGGCAGTGCTGCTGCTGGCCTTCATCTTCATCCCGGCCATCCTCGGCTTCGGCCTGGCCTTCACCAACGCACGCCTCATCTCGCCCCGTCCGGTCGAGTTCGTGGGCGTGGACAACTTCGCCCGCCTCTTCTCGGACCCCACGTTCTACCGGGCCCTGCTCAACGTCGCCTACTTCACCGTGGTGATTGTGCCGGTGCAGTCCGGCCTGGCCCTGGTGATGGCGCTGCTGATCAACAAGAAGTTCCGCGGCGTCAATTTCTTCCGCACCGTGTACTTCCTGCCCGTGGTCACCTCCATGGTGGTGGTCTCGCTGCTGTGGCTGTTCATGTACCGCAAGGACGGCCTGATCAACGAGATCCTCTCCGCGGTCAGCTTCGGCCTGATCGACGGCCCGGACTGGCTCGGTGACCCGAACACGGCAATGCCGGCCATCATCATCCTGTCCATCTGGCAGGCGGCCGGCTTCCACATGATCATCTGGCTGGCCGGGCTCCAGGGCATCTCCGGCGAACTGTACGAGGCGTCGCAGCTGGACGGCACCAGCCGCTGGCAGCAGTTCCGCTACGTCACCTGGCCGGGCCTCTTCCACACCCGCAGCCTGGTCCTCGTGACCATCACCATCCAGGCCCTTGGCCTCTTCGACCAGATCAGCGTGATGACCCAAGGCGGTCCGATGGACTCGACCACCACCATCATTTACGAGGCTGTCCAGTCCGGCTACCGGCAGCAGGAAACCTCCTACGCCTCCGCGATCTCGCTGGTGTTCTTCGTCCTTGTGCTGATCGTGTCCGCGGTGCAGCGCCACCTCACGCGGGAGAAAGACTGACATGAAAAACCAACTGTTCCTGAAAGACGCGGGCACCATGCTGGTGCGCATCCTCTTCGCCGTCGTCGCCGCGTTCCCCATCGTCTTTATGCTGGTGTCCTCACTGAAGCCGGATCAGCAGATCTTCGGCGACATGTCCTCCCTGGCCGCGTTCCTGCCGGTGGGCAACATTTCCTTCGACAACTACGCAGCCGTGTTCGACCGCGTCCCGGCCGCACGCTTCCTGCTCAACTCCGTGGGCGTCTCCGCCGTCACGGTCATCCTGGGCATCTTCGTCAACAGCCTTTGCGCCTTCGCCCTGTCCCGTATGCAGGTCCGAGGCAAGAAGATCGTGTTCACAGCGATCCTGGCCACTCTGATTGTTCCCTTCCAGACCCTGGCCCTGCCGCTGGTGTGGTGGGTCAACCAGCTCCCCTACTTCGAGCTGAACGGCTTCAGCCTTGAATTCTCCAAGGGCTGGCTGGACACCTACCAGGTCCAGATCATCCCGTTCATCGCCAACGCCTTCTCGATCTACCTGTTCCACCAGTACTTCGAGTCCATCCCCAAGGAACTCGACGAGGCCGCCCGGATCGACGGCGCTGGCTGGTTCAAGATCTACCGCCAGGTGGTCATGCCGCTGTCCGGTCCGGCCACCGCCACCGTGGCGATCCTGACGTTCCTGCCGGCCTGGAACTCCTACCTCTGGCCGCTGATGGTGGTCCAGTCGGAAGAGCTGCGCCCGGTGATGATCGGCATCCAGTACTTCTTCCAGCTGAACGTCTCATGGGGCGAAGTCATGGCGTACGCGTCGCTCATCACCGTTCCGGTGGTGGTGCTCTTCATCGCCTTCCAGCGTTCGTTCGTCAACAGCATCGCCTCCAGCGGTGTGAAGGGCTGAGCATGGATGTATTGACGACGACGGCCGGGGCACCGTCCGCTTCCGCCGCAGGGACCGCCGGTCCCGCCACTCCAGCCAGTTCCGCGGCGGACCCCTTCCGGCCCGAGTGGCACTTCACCTCAGAACGGAACTGGCTGAACGATCCCAACGGGATGGTGTACCTGAACGGCACGTACCACCTCTTCTACCAGCACAACCCGTTCGGCCCGGACTGGGGCAACATGTCTTGGGGCCACGCAACCTCCCGCGACCTGCTCTCTTGGGAAGAGCAGCCGGTGGCCATCCCGTGCGACGAGCGTGAGGCCATCTTCTCCGGCTCAGCCGTGTTTGACCAGCACAACACCAGCGGGCTGGGCACGGCGGGCAATCCTCCGCTGGTGGCTATTTACACCAGCGCCTACAGCGACGCCTCGCCGCTGGGCGGCCGCCAGGCGCAGTCGCTGGCCTACAGCCTCGACGAGGGCACCACCTGGACCAAGTACTCCGGCAATCCCGTCCTGGACCGCGCGTCCGCGGACTTCCGGGACCCGAAGGTTTTCCGGTACGACGGCGGTGCCGGCAGTTACTGGGTCATGGTCGCCGTTGAGGCGGTGGAGCGCCAGGTGGTCCTGTACAAGTCGGCGGACCTGAAGTCCTGGGAGTACCTCAGCACGTTCGGACCGGCCAACGCCACCGGCGGGGTCTGGGAGTGCCCGGACCTCTTCGAACTGCCCGTGGACGGGAATCCGGCGGACAGCCGGTGGGTCCTTATTGTGAACATCAACCCTGGGGGCATCGCCGGCGGCTCGGCGGGGCAGTACTTCCTGGGAGAGTTCGACGGCGTGGCGTTCCGTTCCGGATCCACCGTCACCGAGGGCCTCCAACAGGACGGCAGCCTCATGCGGGAGTACGGCTGGCTGGACTGGGGCCGCGACTACTACGCTGCGGTCTCCTTCAGCGGGATCGCTGACGGCCGGCGGATCATGATCGGCTGGATGAACAACTGGGACTATGCCGGCTCCACACCCACCGGCGGCTGGCGAAGCGCGATGTCGCTGCCGCGGGAAGTCTCGCTGGCCAGGCTGGACGGAAAAGTGGTGCTGCGCCAGGCTGCCATCGATCCTTTCGAAGGGGCGATATCACCCGGCGTCCGCTGCGGCCCGCGGCCCTTGCCTCCTGGTGTCCTCGAGCTTCCGGCCTCAGCAGCCGTTGCCCGTATTGACGTCGAATTCGAGCCGGGCACAGCAAACAGCGTGGGGCTGCTGGTCCGGGCTGGCAGAGCGGAACGCACCGTCCTCAGCTACGACGTGGAGGAGGGCTTGCTCCGCCTGGACCGGCGGGAGTCGGGACAGGCCGGCTTCCACCACAGCTTCCCTTCCGTTGAAGCCGTCGCGGTGCCGCTGCAGGATGGCCGCCTCCGACTGAAGATCTATTTGGACCGCTGCTCAGTGGAGGTCTTCGCCCAGGACGGGCTCGCCACCATCACGGACCTTGTGTTCCCTGCAGAGGCGAGCACGGCCCTGGCGGTCTTCGCGGAAGGTGAGGGCGCGCACCTCGTGGCGCTCGACGTCGTCGGACGCTGAAGCGGGCAGGTGGTCCCGGTGTTCAGGACCGCCTGTCCTCAGGCTGGGGACGTTTCGGCTGAGCTCGTGTCAACGGCCCGCAGCCAGGCGGTCAGTACCCCGCAGGCAAGCTCCAGGTTTCCCATCTGGCAGTGCCGGTCGGCGTGCTCGGCCCGGGTGAATGTGCGCGTGGTCACGCTTCGGGCAGCCACCAGCGCCTTTGCCTGCGCCCGGGCCAGTCCCGGCGGCTGGAAGGCGTCATGTTCGCCGCACATCAGCAGCACGTCCTGGTTCACGCGGCCGCTGCCCAGGTGTTCCTTGTTCATTCCCAGGAACCATTCGGCGACGTCCGCCGGATCGTTGCTGTCCAGCATGTACAGCACCTGGTCCACCACTGCGCGGAGGGTGGGAAACAACCGGGCACGGGTGCGTACGCTCCACCGCATGAAGCCGCGGTGCCGCACCATGGCACGGATCGGGCCGCGCGCCACGCTCGGCACCCTGTAGAGCCAGTCATAGACCGGCGGCCAGGCCACTACACGCTGGATGCGGGGCTCGCGTCCTGCGGCACGCAATGCCCAGTAACCGCCCATCGAGATTCCCACCAGGGCAGCCTGGCCGAGCCGGAAGTGGTCCAATACCGCCCCCACCGGCTTTTCCCAGTCGTGGTCGAAGGTGAGCCCATTCAGTGTCCGGGCACCGCCTTGGCCCGGACCTTCGAAGGCAACCACGTGGAATCCGGCGTCCGCGATCCGCTGGCAGACGGGGAAGAATTCCTCGATCAGGGAGTCGAAACCGCCATGCACCAGCACCGTACCGCCGGTTCGTGTGCCGGATGCCGGAAGCGCATAGGCCGGCAGCGACGCCCGGCCGTAGGGGATGCTGTGACGTGTCAGTCCGGCGCCGAATGCCGTGTCAAAGAGCTGCAGGTAGCGGCGGTAGCGGTCCGCTTTCTCCACTGACCGTGGCGGCGTGAAGAACTCCGCGATCCTCGCGTAACCTGCTGCCTGCCGGTGCCGGTCCTCGGCTGCGGCCCGGTTGGACAAGCCCTCGAACACGGCGGCACAGTCCTCCATCCCCCGTATGTGTGTGGCAGCGCCGAGCAGCTCATCCCGGTCCGCAAAGCCCAGGGCGTGGGCGCGGTTGAGCTGGTAGTTGATGAAGTCCCGCCGGTGGAACCGTTCAAATCCCACCGGCAGGGCAACAAGCGCTGGGCTCATCACTGCCCAGCTTGTGTGGTTCCAAACATCAGGGTCCGCCGCCGCACATCGTAGTAGACGGTGTCTGACCGTTTCAGGAGGCCATGGAGGACCTCGGCATCTTCGGCGTCGAGCGTGAGCACTTCTTCCCAGGCCCCTTGGTCGAGGACCAGCTGAAGGGTCCACGTACCAGGCTTTCCTGCGTCTCCGGCCACCCAGCTGAACTGGTAATGGTTGACCTGCCGGACTTGGATGCTGTCATCTGTGATCGGTTGTTTTGGCGTGGGGCTCATGGTCCCCTCCTCGTTTCGCTGTGGCGGGCCCGCTGCATAAGCCAAGCACCAATCTAGACCTGGTGTACCTCATCATCCAGAGCCGATTGATTCAGCCCGGTCGCGGAGGTTCAGCAGCATTTTGCGCATCATCCAGAAGTCGCCGAACTCAAGCAAGAGGGAGAAAGCGATAGTGGGCGAGAGCCACCGGTACCGCGAACGAACGCGGCTGATTAACCGCGTTGAACCGTCCGAACAAGGGTCGAGTTGCCACGTCCAGGTGGTGTCACCGGGCGTACCCCAGATCATGGACTTCGGTGCGTCCATCGCCTGGACTGGCATGCCGTGCTTGCCGTCGGGACTCATCGGCACGATGTCGCCCACGGCGAGCTTCTGGAGTTCGGGAATGATGCGGCGCGCGCTTGGACGGCCCAGGTTGTCGAGGATGTCGTAGCTGCACCAACCGGCCCGGGTAAGTCCGGCCTGGACCAGCCACGGCCAGATCTGCTCCGGTGGCGCGCCGACCGTGATGGCCCGCGTGGCGTTGAACGTTGGCCTCAGCACGAGGTCATCTCCGGGCAAAGCTCGCGAGACTTCTTCCGGCGTCGCACCCCAGTGGAGCTGCCAGGGACGCACAAACCGGGCGTAAGCGGCGATCGTAGCAGCGGATATGAGCACAACGCTCCAACGCAGGTGGGCTTGCATCACCCCAGTCTGAGCGGCACTCCCCTACCGCATCCAGAGGCCAACGTCCCGGCTGGTTCAGGGCCCGCCGAGGCCCTGGAGGATTGCGGCGCCCCACTGTGCGCTGTTAGCCAGCATCACAAACCCGATGGCCGGAACGCCTAACGACCAGGCCGCCTGCCGCCGTCGTGCCTGGTCCACAAGCAGCCGGAGGGCAGTGAAGCTGCGCTGAAGGGCCGGCAGATCGGTGGTGGCAGGAGGCTGCCGGCACCAGGTCCCCGGCCGGACAGCCGCCTGCGCTATCTGTGCCACCTGCTCCGTGCCCAGCACGGGCGGCATCTGGCGCAGCCAGGCAAGGAGCCGCGCCTCCCTCACCACAGCCACGCGCTCGGGCCGCGCTTTGATGGTTAGCTTCTTCGGGTTGACGATGACGACGACGCCGGTCACCTCGACAGGGGCGCCAGCCGCCGCGCTCAGAAGCTTTGCTGCCCGGGCGGCTTCGTGCCCAGAGCAAAGAAGGTGCCGTGTCCTCTTGCCCGCAACCAGGAGCGCCCGCCCCGCCACCCACACGGGCTGGCCGGAGTGATTCTTGGTGTTCAAGGTAAAGACTCCCGCCGGCCCCACCAGCACGTGGTCTATATCCGCGGAGCCTGTGCCCACCGGCACTGCATGCAGGACCAGCCACTCGGGACCGAGCCCCTCAAGGATCTGCCCGACGGCGATCTCGCCGAGCGCTCCTTTGTACCACGTGATGGTTTCCGGTCTGAGCGGGCTGGCACCAAAGACCCGCTGCAGCCAGTTGCGGGGCGGAACGCGGCTTTGGAGCGCCATCAGCTCTTCAAGCACTGCCTGCCCGGGAACCCGCTCGCCCAACAGCAGTGGTGTGGCATCAGCGCCCATGGCCGTCTCCCAAACTTTCGGATGCTGGACAGCGTAGATCCGGAAGGGTTCGAAAAACAGCGGCTGACGGTCCGGTTCCTGAATGCTTCCGGAATATTGACAGGACGTTGACCACTTCTTGCGGAAGCGTGAATTATCAACGCTTCGCAGCCTCCCGCCACGTCCCTTCTAGGGCAGCCCGTCCGCCGCGCCGAGCCCGCGCCGGGCCACAACGTACCCCCACAGCAACAGTGCGTGTGGACGCGTTCCCCGCCAGCTCAAGGGCATAGAAGAGCCGTCCCGCTCCACAACGGTGGCCGACCACCGGCGGCGTACCAGGCCGGGCCGGCGGAGCCGGAGATTGCCGAGGTAGGCATACGGGATCCACCGCCCTGCGTGTTGCTTGGCAAGCCTGACGGCACGCGCCGGCGTCACGGTGGCGCGCTGAAAGCGGGGATTCTCGCCCTGGTCCAACGGACCGTGCGGGATGGTTCCAGCGGGCAGGATAAGGATGCCGTTCATGTTGACCCACACTTGAACCCGCCGGCCACCGCTGGCGGCGTCCCCGCAAACCAGCCGGCACAGGTCATCATCCTCTTCAAGTTCCACCGGCTGCGGCGGATGGGACATAGTTGCTGAGATGTCCGGGGTGGCGCCGCCTCCGGCCGGGACATCCAGCTGCTCCGCGACAGAGGGATCATGCGCCCTGGCGTTGGCAGCTGCGACAGCCTGCATCACGGCTGCGCGCAGTCCATCAGCGCACAACCGGGGCGCGTCAACGGCGAACACCTCCCGATCGAGCTGGACGACCGAGCGGACGCCGGCCTGCCCGCCCAGGAGTTCGGCCAGATCGTCGTGGTCGGGGCGGACAAGCAGGCCAACTTCATCGCCCAGGCCCACCTGCCAGCCGTGGCCGGCAATCTCGGGTTCGGCCTCGAGCTCCACATCGATCCAGTCCGCCAGCTCCGCCGCACCAACCGGACTGAGATCCTCCCCTGGAATGCACGGCACGAGGAGTTCAAGACGGTGCAGAACATCAGCGGTGTGGACAGTACAATCATGCTTGTTCGGTCGGTGCTGCACCATCAGGCTCCCCCAGGATTAGTTCGGGCCAGGACCTGGACCGCCCCCAACGGCTGGCGTCCCGGTTCGCTTTCCTGGGTCCGCATCGAGATGTCATCGAATAAGCCGGTTTCGACGTGAGTTCGATAGTAAGCCATTTCACCTGGGACGACGCGGGTCCCGGACCAAAAGTTCTAATCCGGCACCCGAGCACGGTGCCGTGGTGCATCTGCGCCCTGGCAGCCGCGTCCGTTCCAAAGGGACCTTGGGCTCTGGGTTCCGGGCCGGCCGGGCCGTAGTCTCAGGGCATCCAGGATTTCCATGGCGGTGTCCACCGTTTCCGTAGGGTCCCCGGACGCCACTCACCGTAGGAGACACGAAGATGCTTCCACTTCGAACCCCGGACCACCGCAGAACGGCGCGCACTCCGGGGCGCTGGATTCCGGGAACCGTGGGGACTGCTGCAGCTGCCGGTGTCCTTACGCACGGCGTGCTGCCCCGTATTTTAGGCAAGTGGGGTGCTGCCGGGTCAGAAGTAAGTATGCCCCTTCCAGGCGATCACCTGATCCCTGAACCCGGCTCCGTGCAGACGATGGCCGTGACCATCGCCGCGCCGCCCGGGCAGGTCTGGCCGTGGCTGGTGCAGATGGGGGTTGACCGGGCTGGACTGTACTCGTACACGTGGGTTGAGAACGGGCTGCTCCATCTGGGCGTCACCAACGCAGACCGGATCCACCCGGAGTGGCAGGACCTCGCAGTAGGCGACATTATTGCCTTCACGCCCGCGCGTTACCCCGGAGGGCGTATGGGGCCCCGGGTGGTGGAGTTGGAGAGGGAGCGGCACCTCGTTCTCGACGCAAGCCCGGGCGCCCCGGCAGGCACGGTAACCGGCACGTGGCAGTTTATCCTCCACGCTGCCGACGACGGCGCGACGCGGCTGCTGCTGCGTACGCGCAGCAGCCCGGGCCGGCGCGCAGCGCTGCGCTTCCTGGATTTCCTGCTTCAGCCGGCCTACCTGGTCATGGACCGCGCGATGCTGTTGGGCATCAAGCAACGCGCTGAGCGGCGGACGCAAGAGAAAGAGCAAGCCAAGGCGGGAATTCCGCTCACCTAGCCTGGACGCGCGGCGAACGGGACAAAACGAGTGCCCATCCACCGGCCACACCAATGGCGAGCAGTACCGCGACGAAGCCGATCGCCTGCGCACTCGTCCATGCCAGGGCGCCGCCATACCGCAGCAGGGCAATTACCTGAAGAATGACGAAGGCAACGGAGGTCAGTGCCACGGGACGGACAGTGCGGAGGTCGCCGCTGAGCTGGCCCTGCGCGGCTGACCACCCAAGGCCGACCAGCCACGCTCCAACCGCCCTCGCTGTGAGCTCGGACAGTGTCCACGGCCACCACGCCGCAGCATAGGCGGGTACTGCCAGGAGCGCCACACCATAGATCAGCAGCACCCCGGCAATTGCCACCATGAGCAGGCGGAGCGCAGGGGGCAGTACCGGCCGTCCCGCCGTCACGGACCCTGGGACGCTACGAAGGGCGCGGATCTGAATCCAGCTGATCGCCAGCATGGCCACGGGCACGATTGCATAGATTGCCAGCCACGCCCAGGTGGCTACCTGGGCGAGGAAACCACTGTCTGCCGACAGGTGGAAGCGGTCAAGGTGAAGCAGGGTGACTCCGAGAGTAAGCGTGGTAAAGACGAACACGGGCCAGACTGCCAGCCTCGCTGAGTCCCAACTCGCTGACCGGGCACCCGTCACCTCCAGGCCGGCGGCGGACCAGTATGCCGCCCCGAGGAAGACTGCGGTCATAGGCGGATTGACTGTCCAGGCGAACCATTCCGCCGTCCGCAGCGGAAACACGAACAGCACCAGTCCGGCAAGAAACACCAGGAATGCGGCGACGTAGAGCAGCCGCCGCATTGCAGGAATCAACGGTGTGGCCTCAGTTGAAGCGGACATCACCGGGCAACTCCTCGCGTACGGCTTCCTCAGCAGGTGCAGCTTGCGAAGTGGGAAGGGGGTGTTCGGCCAGATAAGTGTGGAGCATCGAGACCACGGTGGCGCCATCCCCCACGGCGGTGGCTACTCTTTTGATCGAACCGGCCCGCACGTCCCCGATCGCGAATAGGCCGGGCATGCTGGTTTCCAGCGCCAACGGAAGCCTGTCCGGCTTCGGCCCGGTGCCACTGGCATCCCGGTTGGCCCCCGTGCGCAGAAAACCGGCCGGGTCGCGCTCCACTGTGTCGGGCAGCCAGGAGGTCCGGGGCACCGATCCGATGAGAACAAACAAGCCGCCCGCTTCGATCTCCTCGGCCGGGATTGCGTCGGGGGTTCCGGCTGCCGCGACCTTGACGGCGGCAAGGAATCCGTCCCGATCACGGGCCCCCGCTATCACGGCCCCATAGCGGATCGCCACGTTTCGGGTGGCCTCAAGCTGGGAGATGAGGTATTCGGACATACTGACCGACAGAGTGGGTCCGCGAACCAGCAGCGTCACCTTCTTCGCGAACTTTGCGAGGTGCAGGACCGCTTGTCCGGCCGAGTTGCCGCCACCCACAACGCAGACGTTTTTTCCGGCCATCGACGGCGCCTCCGAGACTGTGGCTCCATAAAAGACGCCCCTGCCCACCAGATCCTCGAGCTGGGGTATGCCAAGGCGGCGGTAGTCCACGCCGGTGGCAACCACCACTGTGCGGCACCGCACCACGCTGCCGTCGGAGATCGACACAGCGTACAGGGCACCATCCGCGTCCAGACCTTCCACCTTCCGTAAGAACAGGAAGTCCGTGCCCAAAGTCCAGGCCTGGTGAAACGAGCGGTAGGCCAGGTGGGCGCCACTCACACCGCGGGAGAAGCCAGGGTAGTTGCGGATCAACGAACTGGTGCCGGCCTGGCCGCCAACAGCTTCCCCCTCCACCACCAGGGTGGCAAGGCCCTCGGAGGAGGCATATACGGCGGTGGCAAGGCCGGAAGGACCGGCGCCCACAACCACCACATCGAAGATCTTGTCCGCCGGTGGCGGTCGCGTCACCCCCATCGCTTCGGCGATCTCCAGGTCACTGGGGTTCTGGAGGACAATGAGCGACGCGGTGAACTGCAGCACCAGGACCGGCAGCACGGGGTCGCGCAGGCCCAGGCCCTCCAGTGTCCGTTCGGCAGTCTCGGACCCGGCAGGATGGAAGCCCACGGGGATGTGGTTTCGGCTCAGCGAGTCGCGCAGCGCATGGGTCCTTTCGTCGCCTATCCCCCCGATCAGCCGGACCGCCTCGAACCCCACCCCCTGGGCCAGGTGCCAGTCGTCGAGGGCGTCGGTGATCGCCCCGTGGAATTCTTCGTCGCGCGGGCGTTCAGGCCGGATGATCAGCAATTCCGCATGCCCCTGCCCGATCGCCCGGAACACTGTCGGGGCGCTGGCGAAGTCACCCCACGTCACCACAACCACGCGCTTGGCGGCCGGATGAAAGCCATAAGCACGACGAAGGAAATCGAGGCCGCCGCGGTCGGCGGGTCCGTAGCACCCGAGTATGAGGGCCACCGGCCGGTTCCAGCGCCGAAGCCCCTCGAGCACGGCCCGCCCGTGGGCGTGGCCGGCGCAGGCCACCACCTCGTAGTCGGCACCGTAGCGCCGGCGTAATTCATCCCCAAGAATGCGCCGGGAATCCGGGTCTGGGGTAGCAATCAGCATGATCGGAACCGAGTCATCCATGGCCGCCGTCTTTCCGGTTCAATGGTTCGGTGGCGCTCACGATACTCGCGGTAGGACACTAGCGACAAGGGGTCCTGCACACCTCCGCGAAGGTCCTTCCTTACCGGGGCCGAGGCTGCATTAAGCCCGCCGGCGGCCGGGATTCTGTCATTCCAAAGATGCGGAGATTCTGCCAGAATGGCTCCCGACGACGGGCCGGCAGCATGACCTGGACAGGACCGGAGCGATGGAAGTGGAGGAGCCCATGGAGGACCGCCCTATCCCGGGAATCAGCCTTACCGCCACACCCAGCGGAACGGGGTGCCTGGAGTGCCTCAGCGGCGACGGCCCAGGATGGTGGCTGCATCTTCGCCGCTGCGCCCAATGTGGCCACATCGGATGCTGCGACTCCTCACCCTCACAGCACGCCAGTGCCCACGCGCGCACCGCCGGTCACCCCGTGATGAGGTCCTTTGAACCTGGGGAGGCCTGGTTCTACGAACACACCACAAAGAAGTTCTTCCGCGGACCAAGGCTTCCGGATCCCCAGTCCAGGCCACCGGAGCAGCCGGCACCCGCACCGGCAGACAAGGTACCGGCAAACTGGCGGGAGCGCCTGCACCAGTAGGCAGTGATTTGGAATCAACGGGGCCAACGCCGGCTAATGACCCGGGAGCTGGCAGTGGCTAAAATCAGGGTTCCACGCTCCAACCGGCTGAGGCACGGCGTCCGTGGAGCCGAAGAGTCCCAGGCGAGCAGAGAGGCCAGCCATGGATTTCAGCACGTCCCCTGAATATCAGCTCGACCCTTTCCCCCACTACGAACACATGCGGGAAACCGCCCCCGTCCATTACGACGAACAATCGGGGAGTTGGCACGTCTTCCGGTACGACGACGTTCAGCGGACATTGTCCGAATATGCGACGTTCTCCTCGCACATGGGCGGTGACGATGCTTCGGGGACGGGCCAACTGTTCGCCTCAAGCCTGATCGCCACAGATCCCCCAAGGCACAGGCAGCTGCGTTCCCTGGTCACCCAGGCGTTCACTCCCAAAGCGGTGGACGCACTGGCGCCCCGCATTGCCGGGCTCACGGACGAGCTTCTGGGGGGAATCGCGGCCCGGGGCAGCGCCGACCTGATTAAAGAGTTGGCCTACCCGTTGCCTGTCATAGTGATTTCCGAACTCATGGGCATCCCCGCCCAGGACCGTGAGCGCTTCAAACAGTGGTCCGATGTGATTGTCAGCCAAACGCGGAGCGGGTCGGCCAGCGAGAACCACATTGCCGCAAACATGGAGATGACCCAGTACTTCCTGGCCCTGATCGACGAACGCAGGAGCCGGCCGGGACATGACCTGATCAGCACCCTGCTGGGAGCGGAGATTGACGGCCAGAAACTGACGGTGCCGGAACTGCTCGGTTTTTGCGCTTTGCTGCTTGTCGCAGGCAATGAGACCACCACCAACCTGATCGGCAACGCCGTTTTGTGCCTGACTGAGAACCCCGGCACCATGGACCGCCTGCTGAGGGAACCCGCCCTGCTGCCCCAGACCATCGAAGAGGTGCTGCGTTTTCGATCGCCGGTCCAGTCCATGTATCGGCTGACTGTCGCGGAGACTGCCCTGGGAGACGAAGTCATTCCCGCCGGCGCACCGGTCGTGGCCTGGATAGGCTCCGCCAACCGCGATGAGCGGCAATTCCAGCGGCCCGCCGAGTTCAATGTTGACCGCGGCCAGAACCGTCATCTGGCATTCGGCCACGGCATTCACTTCTGCCTCGGCGCGCCGCTGGCCCGGCTAGAAGCCAGGATCGTCCTAGAGGCCCTGCTGGCCCGTTTGCCCGGGCTTTCCATGGAACAGGGCGTTCACCTGCAACGAATGGACAGCACCATTGTCTACGGACTGAAGGCACTCCCGGTGAGTTGGCAGCCGGCCTGACCGGCAGGACCTGGTACGACCATGGAAGCGAGGGACACGCGACATCTGGTTGCGCTTGCCGCGTGCTCGCTGATCACTCTGGCGGGGTGCTCCTATGACTACCCTGAGCCGGGGTATCCGCCACCAGGTGGCACTGATTCATTGAACAAGCCAACCACCGCCCCTGATGCGTCGGCTGCGTCCCCGCCGGTTAATGTCGACCCGCTGGTCCTGGAGCGGGAGGTCAAGAACTATGGTGAGCTGGACCGGCTGCTCAAGGCAGTACCGGGACCCGCCATCCTTTTTGAGGAGGGGCCACTGGATGGGCCGGTCAGGGGCTTTGGAACAATGGAAAAGGTGCCGGCGGCCGGGAAGTACACCGTCACCGCTGCCTGTGTTGGTGCAACAGGGGCCAAGGTTTCCGTCGGCCAGGAGCATCCTGGCGCGCCCTTCCAGCCTCTGGAGCTCACGCTGGATTGTGCTGGGGCCACTTCGAAAGTCATAGAACTCGAGCAGGGCTACGTTTTCGCGCACCTCGTCCTTCCCGGGCCCGGTGATACTCCGTGGACGGGGGCAGTTGGCGGGGTGCGTGTGACACGCCCCGTCCCGGCAACAGATGAAGGCGGACGGTAACGCCCCACTGCTCACTCCGGCTGGTCCTCAAGGGAGGCGATGATACTGCCGCAGCCCTGGAAGAACATTCGCCGGCCAAGACCGCCGTCAGCCCAGATCCAGACAATGGAGTAGTCGCCCGTCATGGCATCCACGACGCCCGTGCCGGAAAGGCCGGCGTCCAGAAAGCTCACCCTCTCCCCTATTGCGAACCGGGGATGCCGGATCCTCTTCCGGCGCAGCCTTGCGTGGGAGGTTCCGGCTACCACGGGAAGACGCCTGTTGGCCGGGAGGTGAACACGTTCATGAAATTCCTTGGGTCGCGGGCGGTTCTGCCAGCTCATTACAACCCTGCCCGCTGCTCCCAGGTCACGCATACACGTGGTGAAATCACCATAACCGCATTGGTGGGACGCTGCACCGGGGACGCTTGTTTTCCGAATGTGACCGGCGAACACCTTCCAGCCATAGACTGCATCCATGAAAACGGGTTGGGGGATCCTGGGCGTCGCCGCGGTGATCGCGGTCACGCTGCCGGCCGCCGCCGGCTGCAGTACGGCGTGTCCCGCCATTGGCTACGTCAGCACCCTCGAAGTGACCGTTCAAGGCGGTGCGGAGGCTGTCGACGACGTCCAGCTGTGCACGGACGAGGGGTGCTCGGCGCCGGAACCCACTGCGGCCCCAGCCCCTTCCATCGCGGTCACCGACCATTGGATACAGCTGCCCGGTGGAGGATTCTCCCCCGCACCCGGCCCAAGTATTCCGCCGCCCACCTACCCCGACACCCGCTACATCGGCAGCAGGCAGGGCGAGGACACCTGGCGGTTCACCTTCATCCTTGGTCCGGTACCAAGCCATATCACCCTGCGCGTCCTCGCTGAGGACGGCCCGGTGCTTGCCGAGCAGGTGAACGATCTGGAGTGGACCAGGGAAGACCCGTTCAATCCTTGCCCCGGCCCGGTCACTACTCCCCCGGTGGTCTTCTTGGTGGGTGCACTATCACCGTGAGTAAGCTGTGACCGGCAGATTTTGATGGGTCCGGGTGGGCGCTGCCATCGAGCGGGTGGATAGGCTGGGTCAATGGCGACAGTAATCCTCGTGCGGCACGGCCGCACCACAGCCAATGCCACTGGACTGCTGGCCGGCCGGGCTGCCGGCGTCAGCCTTGACCAGACTGGCCGCGAGCAGGCGGCTCTGACCGGAGAGCGGCTCGCGGCAGTGCCCTTAGCAGGGGTGGTATCGAGCCCCCTCGAGCGTTGTCAGCAAACCGCCCAGCTCATCCTCGACCGCCAGGCCGGCACCCCTTACGCACCGTTGGAACCCGATCTTACCGAGTGCGATTACGGCCAGTGGCAGGGCCGCACGCTCACTGATCTCGCAACCGAAGATCTGTGGGCTGCTGTGCAATCGCAGCCGTCCGCCGTCATCTTTCCCGGCGGTGAGTCCATGGCCGGGATGCAGGCTCGGGCGGTGGCAGCCATTCGACGCCACGATGCCGCCTTCGAAGCCGAGTACGGGCCAGGAGCCGTATGGGCCGCGGTGAGCCACGGTGACGTCATCAAATCAATCCTTGCCGACGCGCTGGGCATGCACCTCGACCTGTTCCAGCGCATCAACGTGAGCCCTGCCTCCGTATCGATCGTGCGCTACAGCGGCACCCGGCCAAGCGTTTACGCAACCAACACCGAGGCCGGGGACCTGTCGTGGCTGTCGAACAGCATCCCTTCTGCCGACGCGCCGGTGGGCGGCGGTGCAGGGCAACAGGCGCCATGAGGCGCCTGTGCCTAAAATGCTCTTATGCCTACACGTGTTCATGAGTTCGACTGGCCTGATCGGGTCGTCGTCGGCACCATTGGCCTTCCGGGGGCTCGGACGTTCTACCTGCAGGTGCGGGCAGGGAACCAGATCGTCAGCATCGCCATGGAGAAGCAGCAGTCCGCCCTGCTCGCGGAGAAGATCGACGAAATCCTCGACCAGCTTCTCACCGTCGAGGGCAACCCTCACAGCGTTCCCACCAGCACTCCCATCGAACTGGTTGACAATGACGGGCTCGAGGCCGTTGAGGAGCAGTTTCGGACCGGCGCCATGGGCTTAGGGTGGGACCCGACGACGGCGCAGGTGGTGATCGAGGCCTACCCGATCACCGATGTCGACGCTGAAAGTGACGACGAATCGCCAGATGAGGATGACGCCGAGGTGCCCGAAATGCTGCTGGTGCGGATGCCCGTTGGCACCGCCCGCGCATTTGCTAAGCGCACGCGGGAGGTTGTGGGCGCCGGGCGCCCAGCGTGCCCGCTCTGCGGTTACCCCGTAGACGCCGACGGGCACGTCTGCACTTTGCCCGAGGCCTGATGCCGGCGCCGGACCTGGTAGCGGCCGCGCTGACGCTCACCGGGCGTATTACGACGGCGTCCAACGCCACTTTCGTGGGCAGCATCGGCGACACCATGGTTGTCTACAAGCCGATAGCCGGGGAAAAACCGCTGTGGGATTTTCCCGACGGCGTCCTGGCCCACCGGGAGGTTGCCGCCTATCTGGTCTCGGAGGTCCTCGGCTGGAACGTGGTGCCCCGCACCTGGCTGCGGGATGGTCCGCTAGGCGAAGGGATGGTGCAGCTCTGGCAGGAGAGAGACCCCGACCAGAACGCGGTGAACCTCGTTGCGTCGGACGACGTACCGGAGACCGGTTGGAAACACGTCCTCGAGGGTCAGGATGAGACCGGACGGATGGTCGCCCTCATCCACGAGGACTCTCCGGCGCTCAGACGCATGGCGGTGTTCGACGTCGTGGTGAACAACGCCGACCGCAAAGGCGACCACATCCTCGCCATGTCAGGAGGGCACCGGCACGGTGTGGACCACGGGCTTACCTTCCACCGCGACCACAAGCTGCGCACGGTGCTGTGGGGCTGGCTGGGAGACGCCCTGACGGCCCAGGAACTCGAGGGCATCGACCGTGTCAGCGCAGGACTGGAAGGTGAGCTGGGCCGAAACCTGGCAGACCTGCTCAACGCCGAAGAAATTGCGTCGCTCGCCGCGCGCTGCGCCCGGTTGCGCCTTGCTGGCCGGTTCCCCGCTCCAAGCGGTCAGATGTCGGCGGTGCCCTGGCCGCTGTTCTGAGCAGGAACCGCAGCCTCTGCAAAACAAGGCACGAAAGAGGCCCGAACCCGCGCATCACGCGGGTCCGGGCCTTGACCAGCCCTTCGGGCGGGCCTCAGACGGAAACTCTTAGAAGTCCCAGTCCTCATCTTCGGTGTTGACAGCCTTGCCGATCACATACGACGAACCGGACCCGCTAAAGAAGTCGTGGTTCTCGTCAGCATTCGGAGATAGCGCCGAGAGGATGGCCGGGTTCACATCGGTGACGGACGCCGGGAACATGGCCTCGTAGCCCAGGTTCATCAGGGCCTTGTTGGCGTTGTAGTGCAGGAACTTCTTGACGTCCTCGGCCAGGCCAACACCATCGTAGAGATCATGCGTGTACTGGACTTCGTTTTCGTACAGCTCAAAGAGCAGCTCGAACGTGTAGTCCTTGATTTCCTGGCGACGCTCCGGGGATACAGCCTCCAGGCCACGCTGGAACTTGTAGCCGATGTAGTAGCCGTGCACTGCCTCGTCGCGGATGATCAGGCGGATCAGGTCAGCCGTGTTCGTCAGCTTGGCGCGTGAGGACCAGTACATGGGCAGGTAGAAGCCTGAGTAGAAGAGGAAGCTCTCCAGCAGGGTGGAGGCCACCTTCCGCTTCAGGGGGTCGTCGCCCTGGTAGTAGTCCATGACGATCTGGGCCTTCTTCTGAAGGTTCTCGTTCTCGGTGGACCAGCGGAACGCCTCGTCGATCTCCTTGGTGGAGGCCAGCGTGGAGAAGATGGAGGAGTAGCTCTTGGCGTGCACTGACTCCATGAACGCGATGTTCGTGTAGACGGCTTCCTCGTGCGGGGTGAGCGCATCCGGAATCAGGGAGACGGCGCCGACAGTTGCCTGCACAGTGTCCAGCAGGGTGAGGCCCGTGAACACGCGCATGGTGAGCTGCTGCTCCGCCGGCGTCAGCGTATTCCACGACTGGACGTCATTGGACAGCGGCACCTTCTCCGGCAGCCAGAAGTTGTTGACCAGTCGGTTCCAGACGTCCACGTCCTTGTCGTCCTGGATCCGGTTCCAGTTGATGGCCTCGACGTGGCTAAGCAGCTTGACCTTCTCGGTCATGTCATCCCCTAAGCGTTGGGTGGGTTTCTCTAAGTTAAAGCGTACGACGGCGGGCGGGCACCCGCCGTCGTACTGGCACATTTAGTTGAAGATTAAAGCATGCAGGAAACGCAGCCCTCAACCTCAGTCCCTTCCAGCGCGAGCTGGCGGAGACGGATGTAGTAGATGGTCTTGATGCCCTTCTTCCAGGCGTAGATCTGGGCCTTGTTGATGTCGCGCGTGGTGGCGGTGTCCTTGAAGAACAGCGTCAGGGACAGGCCCTGGTCCACGTGCTGGGTGGCAGCGGCGTAGGTGTCGATGACCTTCTCGTAGCCGATTTCGTACGCATCCTGGTAGTACTCCAGGTTGTCGTTGGTGAGGTACGGCGCCGGGTAGTACACGCGGCCCAGCTTGCCTTCCTTGCGGATCTCGATCTTGGACGCCACCGGGTGGATCGAGGAGGTGGAGTTGTTGATGTAGGAGATCGAGCCCGTGGGCGGAACAGCCTGCAGGTTCTGGTTGTAGATGCCGTGCTCCATGACCGAAGCCTTCAGCGCCAGCCAGTCAGCCTGCGTGGGGATGTGCACGTTCTTGAACAGCTCCGCAACCTTCTCGGTCTGTGGAACCCATTCCTGCTCCGTGTACTTGTCAAAGAACTCACCGGAGGCGTACTTGGACTTCTCGAACCCGCCGAAGGTCTGGCCGGTCTCGATGGCCAGCAGGTTGGACGCACGGACCGCGTGGTACACCACCGAGTAGAAGTAGATGTTGGTGAAGTCCAGGCCCTCTTCGGAACCGTAGTGCACCCGCTCACGCGCCAGGTAGCCGTGCAGGTTCATCTGGCCCAGGCCGATGGCGTGGCTCTGATCGTTGCCCTTGGCAATGGACGGCACCGAGGTGATGTTGGACATGTCGGACACTGCCGAGAGGGACCGGATGGCCGTCTCGATGGTCAGGCCGAAGTCCGGCGAGTCCATGGTCTTCGCAATGTTCAGCGAGCCCAGGTTGCAGGAGATGTCCTTGCCGGTGTCATCGTAGGACAGGTCATCGTTGTACGTGGTGGGCTGGGAGACCTGGAGGATCTCGGAGCACAGGTTGGACATGATGATCTTGCCGTCAATCGGGTTGGCCCGGTTCACGGTGTCCTCGAACATGATGTACGGGTAGCCGGACTCGAACTGGATCTCGGCGAGGGTCTGGAAGAACTCGCGCGCCTTGATCTTGGTCTTCTTGATCCGGGAGTCGTCCACCATCTCGTAGTACTTCTCGGTGACCGAGACGTCGGAGAACGGCATGCCGTAGACGCGTTCGACGTCGTACGGGGAGAACAGGTACATGTCCTCGTCACGCTTGGCCAGCTCGAACGTGATGTCCGGGATGACAACGCCCAGCGAGAGGGTCTTGATGCGGATCTTCTCGTCCGCGTTCTCGCGCTTGGTGTCCAGGAACCGGTAGATGTCCGGGTGGTGCGCGTGCAGGTACACGGCGCCGGCACCCTGGCGGGCACCGAGCTGGTTGGCGTAGGAGAAGCTGTCTTCGAGGAGCTTCATCACGGGGATGACGCCGGAGGACTGGTTCTCGATCTGCTTGATGGGTGCGCCCACCTCGCGGATGTTGGTCAGCGCGAAGGCCACGCCGCCGCCGCGCTTGGACAGCTGCAGTGCGGAGTTGATGGAGCGGCCGATCGACTCCATGTTGTCTTCGATGCGGAGCAGGAAGCAGGAGACCAGCTCGCCGCGCTGCTTCTTGCCGGCGTTCAGGAAGGTGGGGGTGGCCGGCTGGAAGCGGCCTTCGATGATCTCGTCCACCATCTGCAGGGCAAGCTGCTCGTTGCCGCGGGCCAGGTGCAGGGCAACCATGCAGACGCGGTCCTCATAGCGCTCCAGGAAACGCTTGCCGTCGAACGTCTTCAGCGTGTAGGACGTGTAGAACTTGAACGCGCCCAGGAAGGTCTCGAAACGGAACTTCTTCTTGTATGCGCGGTTGAACAGCTCACGGATGAAGTTCATCGTGTACTGGTCCAGCGTTTCGCGCTCGTAGTAGTCGTTCTTGACCAGGTACTCGAGCTTCTCTTCCAGGTCGTGGAAGAACACCGTGTTGTTGTTGACGTGCTGCAGGAAGTACTGGTGCGCAGCCTCACGGTCGGCCTCGAACTGGATCTCGCCATTGGGGCCGTACAGGTTCAGCATCGCGTTGAGCTCGTGGTAGCCCAGGCCCTTGTACGCTGCGGGCATCTCGGGCTTCTCGGCCCTGGTTACTTCTGTGTCTGCGACAGTCGTGTCCAAAACGTGTCCAATCCATTGTTTACGCGGGCCACGTCTTCTGGCGTGCCCATTAATTCGAAGCGGTAGAGGTGCGGCACTCCGCACTTGGCGGCAATGATGTCCCCCGCCATGCAGTAGTTGTCCCCGAAGTTGGTGTTGCCGGCCCCAATAACACCCCGCAGAAGCTCCCTGTTCTGCGGGTTGTTCAGGAACCTGATGACCTGCTTGGGCACGGAACCCTCTCCCCCGGTGCCGCCATAGGTGGGCACCACCAGCACGAACGGCCGGGTGGCGAGGAGGGGTGCGTCCTTGGCCAGCAGCGGGATCCGGGCCACCTCACGGCCAAGCTTCGAGACAAAGCGGCTGGTGTTCTCGGATGCCGAGGAAAAGTAGATGAGCCGGCTGCCAGTGACCACCGGCGGGACAGGCACTGAAGGATCCACACGCTGAGCCGCGTGGATGTCCTGGACTGCTGGTGCTGCCGTTGAAGTCACCTCGGCTGGTTGCTGGCTGCCGGAAGCCGCCAGGGAAAGGGTCCTTATGCCACAGAGGAAACGGCGGAGAGAGCCAGTTCCTCGATCTTGTCCGGACGGAAACCTGACCAGTGGTCCTGGTCCGTGACCACAACGGGAGCCTGCATGTAGCCCAGTGACTTCAGGCGCTCGAGGGCCTCGGCGTCCTGGGAGATGTCAACGCTCTGGTAGGTGATGCCCTTTTTGTCGAGCGCCCGGTAGGTGGCGTTGCACTGAACACAAGCAGGCTTTGTGTAAACCGTTACGGTCATGGTTCCTGTCCCCTTTTCTGGAAAACTTGCTGGTCCGGTGTCCCCGCCCAAGCTGTACCTAGATACTACATCTAGTGCAGACGCCTCTTTGGAACCCCAAGATGATGTATTACAAGTATGTCATTTAATGCACTTTTAATCCACAGGCAGGTGCCCCCAAAATGTCCGGAATCCCGCTGATTTTGTGGACGAAGTCCACACCCTGTGGAGTACTTAGCCACATTTTTCGCCCAGCGTGTCGGGGAAAAGACGGCGTGTCGGATGGTGCTGGCTCCCGCCGAGGACGAGTCAAGAATCACTGCATGTAGTGATCCATTCGGCCCAGGACGGCCCGCTGCCGGAGCCGTAGCATCAGAGGTGCAGGAGCTGCTTCCCGGGTAGCGCACGGGCGGGTGACGGCCCCAGCGGCGGGATCCAATAGGACTGGCAGGGCAATCAGGACAGATAGAGAGGGCTCAACGATGAAACTCGCCACATTGGCATGGACCACGGCCGCAACCGTAGCGGCTGCTGCTGCGGGCGGAGCAGCGACAGACCCGAACAGCGGCTGGTACCTTCGGCTGCGGAAGCCCGGGTGGCAGCCGCCGGCGCTTGCCTTCCCTGTCGTGTGGACGGCCTTGTACGCGGATCTCGCAGTGAGTTCCGCCGTCGCCCTGGACAGCGCCGCCACAAAAGATGCTGCGGCCGGCCGGGAGAGCACCGCAGCCGGCACTACCTCGACAAACAGCAAGGGCAACCGAGGGGAGGTCCGCGCCTACCGGGGCGCCCTCGCGGCAAACCTTGTCCTTAATGGCACCTGGAGCTGGCTGTTCTGGCGCTCCCGCCGGCCCTGGCTCGCCGCAGCGGAAGCGGGACTGCTGGCGGCCAGCAGCGCGGACCTGGTGCGGCGCACGTACCGGTTGAACCCCCGGGCCGGAGCAGCCCTCGCCCCCTACGCCGCGTGGTGCGGCTTCGCTACCGTCCTGTCCGCGTCAATTGCCCGGCTCAATTCCGGCAGCGGCAGCCGTTGACAAGAGTGCACCGGTTCAGCCCCGCGCCAGGAGGTTGTCCCGGATCTCCCGGCGCAGGACCTTGCCAATGAGTGAGCGCGGCAGCGAGTCCAGAATGACCACCCGGCGCGGCACCTTGTAGGCGGTGAGGTGTTCCCGTGCAAAAGACAGGAGTGCGTCGGGATCGACGGTGGTGCCCGGAACCGGAACCACCGCGGCCACCACATCCTCGCCGCCTCCGCCGCGCGGCAGCCCCACCACCGAGACCTCCGCAACATCCGCAAAGGTGGCGAGGACCTCCTCCACCTCGCTCGGCGAAACGTTGAAGCCGCCGGTGATGATCAGTTCCTTGATCCGGTCCCGGATGGTGACGAAGTGGTCGTGGTCCACGGAGACGATGTCGCCGGTACGGAACCAGCCGCCCTCGAGCAGGGCGTCCTCGGTCTCCTCTGGCCTGTTCCAGTACCCGTTGAACACCTGCGGGCCGCGGATCAGGAGCTCCCCCTCCTCACCCGGGGCACGGTCCAGCGCCACGTTGCGGGGGTCCACCACCCGGATGTCGGTCAGCGGAAACGGTACTCCCACGGTGCCCGGTTTACGGGTGGGACCGAACGGGTTGCCGATGGCGATGGGAGAGGTTTCGGTCAGCCCGTAGCCCTCGATCAGGTAGCCGCCGGTGGCTTTCTCCCACGTCTCTACCGTCGCCGCCGGCAGGTTCATGGCCCCGGAGATCGAAAAACGAATGCTTTCCAGCCCGATGCCCCGTTCCGCTGCCGCGGCGGCAATCCGGTCGTAGATCGGCGGCACCGCCGGCAGGAACGTCGCCGGGGACTTCCTGAACGCCTTGAGTACAAGGTCCACGTCGAATTTGGGGAACAGGACCAGCTTCGCCCCGATACTCAGCGCGAAGGTCATGCACAGCGTCAGTCCGTATGCGTGGAACAGCGGCAGCACTGCGTAGACGGTTTCCCGGCCTTTGTTGAGCCCGGGCACCCAGGCCCGGCCCTGCGCAGCGTTGGCCTGCAGGTTGGCGTGACTCAGCATGGCGCCTTTCGGCGAACCGGTGGTCCCGGAGGTGTACTGCACGACGGCGAGGTCCGCCGCCGCCGGGCGCGGATGCTTCTTCCGGAGAGCGCCGTTTTCAAGGAGCTGCCGCCACGACAGCACGTGCCGCAGGGCAGGAGCGGCGCTGCCTTTCGCGTGGTCCCTGCCAACGGTCAGGGCGGCACGGGCTTTGCGGGCAGCGGGAACCGGGAGCCGCAGCGCCAGCCGCTGCAGCAACGGCATTGCGGGGATAAGCTCCACGGAGACGATAGTGCGGAGCCCGACGTCCGCCGGCAGCTGGCGGACCCGCTCCACTGCCTTGTCCCATACGATTGCGACGACGGCCGCGTGGTCTTCGAACAGGTGACGCAGTTCGCGGTCCGTGTAAAGGGGGTTGTGCTCGACCACCACGGCGCCGAGGCGCAGCACCGCATGGAACGCAATGACGTGCTGGGGGCAGTTCGGCATGACCAGGGCAACCCTGTCACCCGGCTTGACACCCAGCTTCTTCAGGCCCGCCGCGGCCCGGCTGATGAGTGTTCCGAGCTCGCGGTAGCTGGTCCGGGCTCCAAAGAATTCCAGGGCTGTCTTGTTCCCGTACCTGCGCACCGACTGATCCACGAGGTCCACCAGCGAATCCTCCGGGAGCACCGGAGCGGCGGGCACCCCTGGCCCATATGAAGCAGTCCAGGGGCGTTCACCCCAGGGCATCCCTGGCTGGGGAGCCGCTGCGTTTCCGGTGGCGCCGGACGCCTTCCGCGTGGCCTTCATCGTCATACCGTCCTTGCCGCTGGAACCGCCAGTCAGCGGGCCTGGCGGCACGCCGCAAAGAATCCTACCCGTGCAGGAGCGGCAGGACACGCGGCACCGCTGCTACAGCTGCGCCTCCCGGCGGTCCAGGACAACCTGCTGCACATCCAGGTACCCGGACTGGAAACCTGCCCGCGAGTAGCACAGGTAGAACAGCCACATCCGCTGGAACACCGCGTCGAAGCCCAGCTCGCTTACCTCGCGGGAGCGCTCCAGGAACCGTTCCTCCCACAGCCGCAGCGTGGCGGCGTAGTGGTCCCCCATGCCCATCCGTTCGCGCACCCGCAGCGTGGTGTGCTGCTGGGTGATGCCCTCGATGGCGCGGACGGAGGGCAGGAAGCCGCCGGGGAAAATGTACTTGTGCACCCAGGTGTAGGCGTTCCGGGTGGCGAGCATCCGGCCGTGCGGCATGGTGATCGCCTGGATGGCCACCTTGCCGCCGGGCGCCAGCACCCGGTCGATGGTCTGGAAGTAGATGGGCCAGTACTCGTAGCCCACGGCCTCGATCATCTCCACGGAAACAACGGCGTCGTACTCCCCCTCAACAGCCCGGTAGTCCTGCAGCGCCACGGTCACGTTGTCCGCATAACCGGCAGCCGCGATGCGTTCCTGCGCGAGGGCCTGCTGTTCACTGGACAGGGTGACGCTGTAGACAGTGGCGCCGCGGGCCGCTGCCCGCAGCGCGAGCTCGCCCCAGCCGGTCCCAATCTCCAGGAGCCGGGTCCCGGCTCCGACGCCGGCTTTGTCCAGCAGCCTGTCGATCTTCGCCTGCTGCGCTTCCGCGAGCGCCTCCCAGCCAACAGAAACCAGCGGTCCCGCGGCGAGCGGAAACAGCGCCGACGAGTAGCTCATGGTGGAGTCGAGGAAATTGGAGAACAGCTCGTTGGAGAGGTCGTAGTGCCGCGAGATGTTGCTCCGGGTGTTCTGCTCGGCGTTCCGCTCCTGCCGGGGCGTGCGCGGCAGGTACAGCGCGCGCAGCTTCTGCAGCGGCGCGGGAATGAGCGTGTCCACCGACGCGGCAAAGACCTCCAGGACACCTGCGAGGTCGCTGGCTTCCCAGTCCCCCGCCATGAAAGACTCGCCCAGCCCGATCAGCCCGTTGTCGCCGATCCGGGCTTCAAACGCGTCCGGCCGGACCATGGTCATCACCGGCGCCTCCGGTCCACCCGTGCCCAGCACGGTGCCGTCGGGGTACTCCACGCGGAGGGGCAGCCGCTTCACGGCCCCCTTGAAGAGGAGGCCTGCAGCTTTTCCGGCCACCGCCGCTTTGGCTCCCGACGGCGGCTGCGCAACTTCCGGCCACAGATCCGGATCGATGGTGGCGGGCGACGCCGGCACCCCGGTTGCGGTCCATGTTGCGGCATACGGAGTGGCAGCATCCTCCAGCGTCTTGCGCTGCGCCTTGCCTCCGGTGGATGCAGTTGCCTGGTTGTCGTCCGTCATTGTCATTGAACTGCCTCCTGTGAGGGGTGGTGGGGTCGGGCGACGACCGGCAGGCGTCTTGCCCAGAGTGTAATGCCCTGCACCCGGATGAGTGCGGAAACCAGCAGTGGCGCGGCAGGCACGGCAACCGCCGCCGCCAGGATGTTCCAAACTGTGGCGGGCCGGCGGACTCCATCCAGGGATGCCACGAATGGCCGGTGGCCCTCGCGCTCCAGCACGATGGACACCCCCAGCCGCTCTCCCGGCGCGGGCAGCTTCATGCGGTACTGCCCGTCCACCTCGTTGAACGGCGAAACGTAAAACGCCTTCGGCACCGAGGCGCGGCCCGCCGCGTCCGTATGCAGCAGGTAGCAGTGGCGCTCCCCGTACGTGTTGTGGACTTCGGCCACCACGCACTCAAGTTCGCCGCTGGTCCGGTAGCACCAGAACAGCGTCAGCGGGTTGAAAACGTAGCCGAAGACCCTGGCGCTGGTCAGCATGTGGATCGCGCCGCCGTCGGGCTCTATGCCCTGGGTGCGCAGGAACCGCTCCACGTTGCTCCGGATGCTGGCGCCGGGATCCCCCAGGTGGTCGCCGGAGCGGAACACGGCCAGCGGGCGGAGCAGGAACGGAAGGCGTGGCAGCCGGTCCACGTCAACAAACCAGGAGTAGCTGCGGTAGGTGAAGGCGTTCTTCAGCGGCGTGCGGCGCACATGCGAGATCGCTGTGCGGTAGATCGCTGCCTCGATGGTCATGCCGGCTCAGCCGCGGAAAGCAGCTCCCGTTCCCCGCCGTCCCGCGAATCCACAGGATCAGCAGCCCGGGCCACCGGCCACGTGCGGCCCAGCGCCTCGGCGGCCCGCACGCCGGAGAGTGCACCGTCCTCATGGAAACCCCAGCCCAGGTAGGCACCGGCGTAGGCAATCCTGCTGTCGCTCAGCCCGGTGATCGCCTGCTGGGCGCGCAGCGATTCGGGCGTGTACTGCGGGTGCTCGTACACCATCCGCTCCAGGACCCGGTCGTCGGCGATCAGCTCCGACTCCCCCAGGCTCACCAGGTATGGCCTGCCGTCCGCCGGGCTGAGCCGCTGCAGCCGGGTGAGGTCGTAACTGACAAGGACTTTGTCCGGCCGGGCTTCGCAGGAGGGAAGGCGGTAGTTCCAGGACGCCCTGGCGTTGTCCGCGGAGGGCAGGACGGCCGGGTCCTGGTGGAAAACAGTGCGGTTGACCGAGTACGGCATCCCGCCCAGCGCCTCCTTCTCCTCAGGAGTGGCGTCGGCAAGGAACCCCAGCGCCTGGGCCGGGTGGGTGGCAACGACGACGGCGGCGAAGTCTTCCGTCCCGCGTTCAGTGGTGACCTCCACGCCGTCGGGATGGCGCCGGATGGCGGTCACTGGCGTTTTCAGCCGGACGTCCGCCAGCGTGGCAGCAAGCTTCTCGACGTACCTGGCTGAACCGCCGCTGACCGTCCGCCACTGCGGGGATCCCTTCACGCCCAGCAGGCCGTGGTGGCCAAGGAAGGTGAAGAGGTAGCGGGCCGGGTAGGCCAGGGCCGTGGTGGGGTCGCAGGACCACACGGCGCTGACCACGGGGGTCATGAAGTGCGAAACGAAGTAGGGGCTGAACTTCTCGCGCTCCAGGAACTCGCCCAGGGTGGGCTCAGGAACGTCCAGGTCCGGGTTGACCGAGGAAACCGGTGCCGTCGCCAGGAGCGCCCGCGCCTTGCGGTAGAAGCGGGTTACCTCCAGCAGCATCAGCAGGTAGCGGCCGCGCAGCAGGCTTGAGGGCCGGGCGATGATGCCGCGTCCGCCCTCGCGGGCCCCTGCATACTCCAGCCCGCAGCCGTCACACCGGATGGACATGCTCATCTCGGAGTCCTGCGTCTCCACTCCCAGCTCCGCGAAGAGCCGCAGCAGCGTGGGATAGGTCCGCGTGTTGTGCACAATGAAGCCGGTATCAACGCCGATGGTGGAGCCGTCCGCCTGCGGCAAGTCATGCGTATGCGCGTGCCCTCCCAGCCGGGAATCCGCTTCGAACAGCGTGACGTCGTCCTGCCTGTTGAGGACGTAGGCCGCGGTCAGGCCGGCCACGCCGCTGCCGATGACGGCCACCCGCCGCCGCCCGCCTCCGGTTACTGCTGGGTCAGGTGACAATGCATGCTCCTCTGCTGGACATTCGCCAATGCTAGAGGGCAATTCGGCACCGTCCCGCCAGCGGATGGGTGCGGCGCCGGGCAACTTCTTCAGCGCCGGGCGGCGGAGTACTGTGGGCAGGTGGTAAACCCGGTACACCTGAAGACCCTCCTGGAGGTAACGCGGCTCGGCTCCTTTGCGGCCGCGGCTGCCACGTTGGGCTATACGGCCTCAGCTGTCTCCCAGCAGATGACCGCCCTGGAACGGGACACCGGCGTCGTCCTGTTCCAGCGCTCGGCACGCAGCGTGGTGCCCACGGAAGCCGCCGTCGTCATGACCCGGCACGCCGCCAAAGTGCTCACGGACATTGAAGCCCTCATGGCCGCCGCCTCCAGGACCCAGGACTCAGCCAACCAGCAATTGCGGCTGGGGATCTTCCCCAGCCTGGCCACGTACGTCCTGCCGCGGATCCTGAAGAACCCGGCATGGAAGAAGCTGGGCATCGACCTCCAGGTGTCCGTGGCTGAACCCGGGCAGACCATCCAGGGGCTGCGCACCGGCGGCGAACTGGACCTCGCCGTGGTGTTCCAGGTGGGGCAGACGGGCTTCGCGTGGCCCAACACCATCAACCGGCAATGGATCGGCGACGACGACTTCCGGGTGGTGCTGCCTGCCGGCTGGGGCTTCCGCAGCGACGCAAAAGTCGCCGCCGACCACCTTTCCGGAATGCCCTGGATCATGCACCATCCGGGAACCAGCGACGCCATGGTGATCGAGCGCCTCTTCGCCGGCTGCAACCTGCACCCCCGCGTGGTGGCCCACAGCGACGACTTCCACGCCAGCCTTGAGATGGCCGCCGCAGGGCTGGGGGCGGCCCTGGTTCCGGAACTGGCGCTGCGGAACAAGCCCGCCGGTGTTGTGGTGCTGGACGTTCCGGAGATCCGGCTGGCCAGGAACGTCTTTGCCCTCATCATCAACGACAGGAAAACCGCACGGGTACAGCTCTTCGTGGACCTCCTGGCCGAGACTCTCGCCGGAATGCGCACGGCCGTGAATTAGGCCTGAATGCTGGAATGCGCCGCTGTTCGGGTCTATGTTGAAACTATGAGCAAGGTAGCGAGCCGGCACTTCGGAGAGATCGAACTCAACCACGGCAAGGATCATTTCGTGGCCGCGAAGCACGAGCTGCGCGGGCATCCGCTGGAACTCGACCTCAACATCACGGCACACGACCACTTCGATGAGGCCGCCCTCCGGAAGGTGGACTACCGCCTGAGGTTCCTGCCCGAGCTCGTGGACGAGGTCCGGGACATGATCGCCGAGGAGCTGGAGCAGGAAGGCACCAGCCCCCAGGAGTACCTGCACTTCCACTGCAACGCCCTCAAGGACGAGCACCTGCAAAAGGTCTTCGGCGTCTCCGACCGCAGCCAGCTCACCAACGAAGTTTTCCTCAAAGCCCTGAAGCTGGGGCACGTGGGCATCTATCCCGGCCAGCCCGAGCGCTACTTCGTCCTGGACTTCACCCTGGGCGAGCACTTCACCGATGAGGTGCTGGTGGCCTCAGCCGACGAGGACGGCGTGGTGGACGACGAGATCGTCTGGGAGTCCTGAATCGAGTGCTCCGTACCTGCCGTTTTGAGCGTCCATAACGGCCAGGGCCCACGCCGGCAGGGTTCCCTGGCCGAACGTGCGAGGCGAGGGTACCGGTGGGGATCACTCGATGGTTAATTGCGACGGCGGCTGCCCACCTAAGGTGGGCAGCCGCCGCTTCTGCTTAATGCCTACTTCGCTGCTACTGCTTGGCTGCCTCCAGCAGACCGGCGCGTACCGCCTGGGTTGCCTTGACCAGGTTCCGCAGGGAATCCTCGGTCTCGGCGTAGCCGCGGGTCTTCAGGCCGCAGTCCGGGTTCACCCAGAGCTGGCGGGACGGAACGTGCTTGACGGCGGTGGCCAGCAGCTCGGTCACCTCAGCCTCGCCCGGCACACGCGGTGAATGGATGTCGTAGACGCCCGGGCCAACGCCGCGGCCGAAGCCGTGGGACTCGAGGTCGTGGACAACCTCCATGCGGGACCGTGCGGCCTCGATGGACGTGACGTCCGCATCGAGTCCGTCGATCGCGTCGATGATCACGCCGAACTCGGAATAGCAGAGGTGGGTGTGGATCTGCGTGGCGTCGGCAGCACCGGCGGTGGCCAGGCGGAAGGAGTCCACGGACCACTTCAGGTAGTCGGCGTGGTCTGCCTTGCGCAGCGGAAGGAGTTCGCGCAGTGCGGGCTCGTCCACCTGGATGACCTTGATGCCGGCAGCTTCGAGGTCCGCGATTTCGTCACGGAGCGCCAGGCCAACCTGGTTGGCGGTCTCGGCCAGGGGCTGGTCGTCGCGGACGAAGGACCAGGCCAGGATGGTGACCGGGCCGGTGAGCATGCCCTTCATCGGCTTGCTGGTCAGGGACTGTGCGTACTTGGCCCACTCCACCGTGATCGGGGCACTGCGGGTGACGTCGCCCCACAGGATGGACGGACGGGTGCAGCGTGAGCCGTAGGACTGGACCCAGCCGTGGACCGTGACGTCGAAGCCTTCGAGGTTCTCGGCGAAGTACTGGACCATGTCGTTGCGCTCGGGCTCGCCGTGCACCAGGACGTCGTAGCCGAGTTCCTCCTGGAGCTCAACAACGCGCCTGATCTCGTCCTTCATGAGCTTTTCGTACTGCCCGTCGGTGAGGTCGCCCTTGTTGTTGCGGGCGCGGGCCGACCGGATCTCGGAGGTCTGCGGGAAGGAGCCAATTGTGGTGGTGGGCAGCGGCGGCAGGTGCAGCGCCTCTTCCTGCGCGGCCTCGCGGACTTCGTAGGCTGAGCGGGTGAAGTCAGCAGCGGTCAGCGCTTCGGTACGGGCACGGACGTCGGGGCGGCGCACGCCTTCTGCCGTGGCGCGGGACGCGATCACTGCCGTTGCTTCATCGATGGCCGCCCGGGCAGAAGCGGGATCCGCCAGGTAGGACGCGAGGGTCTTCACCTCCACGGCCTTCTGGTCGGAGAACGCCAGCCAGCTGCGAAGCTGTTCGGAAAGCTGCGTCTCCTCGGCGACGTCATGCGGGACGTGCTGGGTGGAGGTGGAAGTGGAGACTGCAACCTTGCCGGCAGCTGCCTTCAGTGCATCCAGCTTGGCGGCGGACGCTGCGAGGTCGTTGCGCCAGATGTTGTGGCCGTCCACGACGCCGGCAACGAGGGTCTTGCTGCCCAGGCCGGCGAGTGCCGCGGCGGAGGGAACAATGCCCTTGAAGACATCGATGTGGAGGGCGTCGATGTTGGTGGCAGCGAGGGTGCCGAGCTGGCCGTCCAGTGAGCCGTACGGGGTTGAGACAAGGATTTGCGGGCGGTTGGCCGCGGAGGTGAGAACCTCGTAGGCGCGGGCCACGGCAGCCTCGATCTCCCCGGCCGGGGTGTCCTGGTCCACCACCAGGGCAGGCTCGTCGAGCTGGACCCAGCTGGCGCCCGCGGCGGCGAGCTTCTCCAGGAGCTGGACGTAGACGGGCAGGATGTCCTCGAGGCGGGACAGCGGCGCGAAGCCGGCGGGTGCGCCGTCCGAAGCCTTGGACAGGAGCAGGTACGTGACAGGACCCACGATGTAGGGGCGGGTCTCGATGCCGTTGGCCAGTGCGAAGGCGAACTCGTCAACCTTGGCGGTGGAGGCGGGGGTGAACTCGGTCTCCGGGCCGATCTCCGGGACCAGGTAGTGGTAGTTGGTGTCGAACCACTTGGTCATTTCCAGCGGCTGCTGGTCCTTCGTGCCACGGGCCAGGGTGAAGTAGCCGTCGAGGTCCAGCTGGCCTTCGGCGTTGATGAGCTTGCCGAACCGGGCGGGCACGGCGCCCAAGTGGGCGGTGGTATCCAGGACCTGGTCGTAGTAGGAGAAGGTGCCCGGCACTGCGGCCGGTTCGGTGAGCCCGAGTTCCTGCAGGCGGTTGGCGATGGTCAGCTGGATGTCCTTGGCGGCGGCGTCCAGGGCGGCGGCGTCGATCTTTCCCGCCCAGAAGGCTTCGACGGCCTTCTTGAGCTCGCGGCGGCGGCCGATGCGGGGGTAGCCCAGGAGGGACGCGGCGGGGAACGGAGTGCGGTTGGGCGTGTTGTTTTCAGACATGGCAAATCCTAAGAGTTGGGTACAGGTCCGCGGTGGCGCGGAGAAGGCAGTGCAGGAGGAGGCAGGGGTACGAGGTTCAGCTGGCGAGCTGGCGAGCAACTGCGTCCGGGCGGATGCCGGAATGGGTGCGCCGCGGAAGGGCCAGTTTGTCCAGCAGTTCCAGGGCGCTCTGGTGTTCATTGAACGTGTAGATGTGGATGCCGGGCGCACCGGCCTGCAGGGCTGCGTTGGCAAGGTCCACGGTGGCGTCGACACCAATGCGGAGCCGTTCAAGGTCGTTGTCCGCTGATGCCAGGCGCTCCAGCAGCTCAGGAGCGGGCTCCACGCCGGTGAGTTCGCCGAGGCGCCGGACGCGCCGGAGGCTGGTGAGGGGCATGACCCCTGGAATGATCGGGATGGTGACCCCGGCACGGCGCGCCCTGGTGAGGAGGTCCGCGTACTGCTCGGTGTGGAAGAAGACCTGCGTGATGGCGAAGTCGGCGCCGGAACGCTGCTTGGCAAGCAGCACCTCGACGTCGTGCGCCTCGCTGGGCGACTCCGGGTGGCGGGTGGGATACGCCGCCACGCCCACCGCGATCTTTCCTGCGCAGAGCAGTGCCGAGCGGCGCTGTTCAACGCGGCGGATCAGTTCGATCAGGTCCTGGGCGTACCGGAGCGAACCGGCAACCGGCGCCGCGCCGTCCTTGGGAAGGTCGCCGCGGAGCGCCAGGATCCCCCGTACACCTGTGTCCAGCAGCTCACCGATGATGCCCGCCAGTTCCTGGGGCGTGTTGCCCACGCAGGTCAGGTGGGCCAGCGGCCGGAGGGTGGTTTCCAGCAGGAGCCGGTTGATGAGTTCGACGGCGGTGTCCCGGTTTGAGCCGCTGGCACCGTAAGTGACGGAGACGTAGTCCGGAGCGGTGGTTTCCAGTTCCCGGATGGTGGTCCAGAGGGTTTCCGCGGCTGCCGGCGAACGGGGCGGGAACAGCTCGTAGGAGAGCGCCACCGGAGCGGTGTCGGAGAGATTCGGGTGTGTGTCAATAAGGCTTGGTGGAGACATTTGCATCCTTGGCTTTGGGCCATTGGGGGCATCCGTCGAATACGACGGCAGACCGGCAATGAATTTGAGTTTGGGGAACACGGAAGAACTCCACAGGACGCAGCCGCGACTGTTACGCCTGAATTGAAGTTGTCCGTGAGCAAATGTCAGGCCCACATGGGGGCACCCACACCCTCCACAAGGAGGATCGCTGACACGTTACCTCGGTAACTTGTATAAGACTCTATGAGGGGCAGGGAACTGTTTCAAGTTGGCTTCCGAATTAAGACGCACTTTTACGTCCTGGTGGGGTGCCCCACGGAATTTTCTTCGTGCCGCTGCCCTACCACGGCCGGTCCGTGCCGGCAGAGTCGCCGGTGTCTTCCAGGTATTGCTCCCTTTCACGTCCGCTGTTGCGTTCACGCTGGGCCTGCCGGGCGCTGTCTTCCAGTTGTTCGAGCTTGCTCTGCCGGGCGGAATCCTGGGTGTCTTCACCCTGGCTTTCCTCCTGCCCGGTTTCCGGGGCGGGCTCCCGGTCCTGTTCCTGGCGGGTGCCCGCGAGCTTGTCCTGCAGCCGTGCTTCCGCTCCGGCCAGCCTGTTCCCCGTTCCTGCCGGAAGCCCGTCGGAAAAACAGCCTTCCGGCGCTGCTGCCACCGCTGCGAGCGCTTCCCCGAACAGGGCGGCGGCCGCGCCTTGGTCTCCCGCACTCAGCTTTTCGTCGCCGAGCCGCTCAATGGCAAGGACCAGGTTCACCCTGATGGCGCAGGCCCCGGCCGATCCGGACTGGCGGGCCGGGACGAGGTGCAGTGCCTCCTCGAACCGGAGCCGCGCGGCGCCATAGTCCCCGGCAAGGACATCGGCGCCGCCGGCCGCGAAGGGCGCCTTGTGCGGTTCGATGAAGTTCGCGACGTGGAGGGCTTCCGCGGCAGAACGGACTGAGGCGGCGTCGTTAGCTTCGTAGGCGCTGGCCGCACGAGCTCCCAGCAGGCCAAGGCTCAGGAGCTTGGCCGCCATGCAAAGCACAAGGATCACCGGGATGGCAGACCACGCCAGGAGGCGGCGCCTTGCTGCCCTGCGGTCCACGCCGTCCTCGGCGGCCCTCACCGGATCACCGCCTTGTTGCCGCTGGATTTCTGGATGCCGGACCGTTTGGCAGCCGCCGAAACGGTGCGGGGAGGAACTGAGCGTGGAGGAGCCGTGTTTGAAGGAGGGCCTGCCGGGATCCTGCGGAGTTCGCGGAACTGGCGAAGGAGCAGGACCAGCTCCCCCAGGCCAAGGACGAAGGCCGCTGCTGCCGGAATCCAGTACAGCTCGGTCCGTGCAGCCAGGGAACCGCCCTGGCCGTCGCCTCCGGGGCCGCCGGCATCCAGCGTGGCTGGGCTTGCGTCCTGCATCATCGGGGCGGCTGGGTCCCCGGCGGACCGGTGCACGTACGGAACGCCCAGCTGCCCTGCGATCTGCTGGAGCCTGCCTTCATCAATCCTGGACAGTGCATATCCCGCGCCGTCACCGCCGCCGTTCCGGAGATAGGGCGCCTCCGCTCCTGTGGAACCGTCGTCGTAATCCTCCCCGGTGTTCTCCCGCATCCTGCCGCCGCCGGCAGTGCCGTAGCCCAGCACGGCTCCCCCGGCCACGAGTCCATCCTCCAGGTCCATGGACTCCGGCGCTTTCGCACTGGTCTGTTCGCCGTCGCCGAAGTAGTACACAAGCCGGGGCCGCCCGGGGTGGCTCTGCCTGGCAAGGGCAAGGCGTTCGGACAACACCTGGCGGACCGCCGTGATGCTGCTTCCCTTTGCATAGGAGGTCACCTGCGGCTCGAGGACGGACGTAATGGTTTCGAGCGCCAGCGTATCGGTGGTCAGCGGCATCCGGACATGGGCGGTTGTGTCGAAGGTGATAACCGAGAAACGTGCACCGGGCAGTTCCTGGGCAACGGCCGCAATGTCCTGCCGGACACCCGCCATCCTTGGTTCCGCGTTGCCGTAGTCCTCGGCCACCATGCTGGTGGTGGTGTCCACCACGAAGAACACGTTGAGGTCGGCTGAAGCTGCCGGCGCCATTCCCCCGGGGAGCCCGGGACGCAGCGCCGCCCCTGCAAGCAGCAGGACCAGCGTGGCATGCCGAAGCCCGGCGCGGCGGCTGGACCCCACGTGCCGCTGCCGGCCTTTCCCCCGCCCTCCGTACAGCTGCCACCCCAGGAAGGCCACGGCAGCGGCGATGAGGGGAAGAAGCAGCCACCAGGGCAGCACCGGTTGGAAGGTCATGGCCGCAACCGCCAGCCAGCGGCCGCGAGGACCAGCCCGGACAGGAGGGCAGCGGTCAGCGGAAGGCCCGGCTCATCGGACACAACTGCCCGGGGGACGCCGCGAAGCGCCGCTTTTTCCGTTTCCTCAACGCCACGCACCACGCCCGGCACGGCTTCGGGGTTATCCAGCGCGTAGTAGGCCCCGCCGGTGGACTCTGCCGCGGCCCGCAGCTGCGCTCCAGGCTGGTCCGGGCCTGCGCCATAATCGAGGTCCCCCGGATTGAGCGCGTAAACGCGAACGGCCCTGTCCCGTGCCAGGGCTGCCGCTTCACCAAGGGTCATGATGGGCTCGCCGGAGAGGAAGTTGTCCGTCGCCAGGACAACAGACCGCGAGCGCGGCACCTGCCCAGGATCCTGGGGAGAGGCAGGATCCTGGGGAGAGGCAGCGTCCTGGGTGGCGCCGGTATCCTGGGTGCCGCCGGGATCGCGGTCCCCTGCCTGGCCGGCGGTGCGCGGGAAGCTGTTGAGGCAGGATGCCAGGCCGTCCCCGATCAGGGAGGAGCCGCGGCCGCTCCACGTTCCGTCCAGGAACCCGGAACTGCCGGGCTTGCCGTCGAACGCGTCCCGTGCCAGCTTCAACTGCTCCTGGGCGTAGTGGTAGTCGTCGGTCAGCGGAAAGACCTGGATGGCCGTGCTGTCAAAGATGGTCAGGCCGATCCGCTCGCCGTCGAACTCAGCGGCAAACTTGGAAAACACGTCCACCACCGCGGCGTCAGCGCTGCTCATGGACCCCGAGGTGTCCAGGCACAGCATGATGTCCCGGTTGTGCTGTTCGGGCCGCGTGGTTGCCACCCCAATGGGCCGGGCGGCGGCAACCGCCGTGGAGGCGAGCAGCGCGGCGCAGGCCAGCAGGGCGACGGTAAGCCGGCGGCGGTGCCGCCGCAGTGCCGCCTGGTATTCCGGAAGGAGGGTGAGCCGGTCCGCATGGGCCACCGGGCGCCGTCGTGCATTGGCGTTGCCGTTCGTCCGCCTGGCTGCCCACCAGGCTGCGCATACGGCCACCGCGGCGGGGGCAAGCAGCCACCACCACATCAGCTCCATGCCTGCACCGCCCTTCGGGCTGCTGCGGCCGACGAGGCAACGGAGGGAACGGGTTCGGGACCAAAGGCGGCCGGGTACAGCTCCCCGACGGCGGCCGCGGCCGCTGGAAGGGGATGGCTGGCCAGGTCCGCCTGCGTCATGCGGGGCGCATCCACTCCCGTGGCGTCCCGGACGAACTTCCTCAGCAGGAGGCTGATTTCCTGGTGGGAGTCGCGGGTACCCCGCTTACCGGCGGCTGCGTCCCGTTCCACGTCATCGATCCGCTGCAGGTAAGCCGCTTTCAGTGCCGCCAGGTCCGTCAGCTGGGCAGGACGCTGGGCTCCCCGCGCCTCCCGGGGCCGGCGCGTGGCTGCAAGCACGAAGCCGTACCAGGCGGCCACCAGGACCAGCAGCGCCACGGCCGCCCACATCCATACCGGGCCATACTGCAGGGGGCCGTAGAATTCGGGGTCAGCCTGCACGGCGGTGCCTTTCCAGGAGGGCGAACAGCGCGGCCAGAACGTCCTGGCTGCCTGCCACCTCACCCTCCGTGATGCCGGCCTGGCGCAGCATGGCTTTCCGGCCGGCGTCGCGTTCGGCCACGGCTGTGGCATAGGCCGCGGCAATTCCCGGGTCCCGGGCCAGGAGCGCAGGAAGCGGGTAGGAGCCGGAGACGCTGTAGGAGTCAGGTTCCTGGTCCGGCCGCAGGAAGGGATCGTCCGGGACGAGCCGTGCATCCCGGACAGTGAGCCAGAGGATCTCGTGCTGGGCGCGCAGCCGGCGGAGCAGATGGCCGGTGTCCGGGCTCGCCGCCACCTCATCGGCGACGACGAACAGCAGGTTGCGGCCCTTGATGGTCCGCGCCACGTGCTCAAGCTGGTCCTCGATCCTGCTGGGCGCGGCGTCCAGTGTTGCCGCAGAAGCCACCTGCCGGAGGAGCCGTTCCAGATGAGGCTCGCCGCCCTTGGCGGGCAACGCCGTCGTGCCCCCGGAATCGCCGGCCACCAGTCCCACCACGTCGCCGTGCCGGTGGGCAAGGTACCCCATGACGCCCAGTGCCATCACGGCAATGTCTTTTTTGGCTTCCCCGCTGCGGGACGCCGCGGCCATGTTGCGGCCGGTGTCGGTGACAAGGATGACTGTCTGCCGGCGGACGGCCACGTAACGCCTGATCAGCGGTGAACCGTGCCGTGCGGACGCCTTCCAGTCAATGTCGCGGACCTCATCGCCCGGGATGTAGGCGCGGAGGTCATCGAAGTCCAGGCCGCGGCCGCGGCCGCGGAACACCGAACCGTATTCGCCGTCAAGCATGCCGCGGGCTTTGCGGTGGGCGAAGATGGCCATGTCCGACTTCACCCGCTGGAGGAGGCTGGTCACGCGGGCCTCAGGGAGTCTGGACGGCAGCGACGACGGCGTCGATCACCGTTTCCACCCGCACTTGTTCCGCCACTGCATCGAAGTTCAGGATCAGGCGGTGGCGCAGTACCCGGTGGGCCAGCGTTTTGACGTCCTCGGGAATGACGTGGTCCCTGCCGTTCAGCAGTGCGACCGCGCGTGCAGCCTGGCTGAAGGCAATACTGGCCCGGGGGCTGGCGCCGAACTCAATGAAGCCGGCCAGCCGGGAATCGATGTACTGGTGGGCATTCCTGGTGACGAAGACCAGGCCCACAATGTAGTTGATCACGGCGGGATCGATGTACACACGGCGTACCAGTTCCTGGGCGGCGGTGACGGCTTCCAGCGAGGCGGCCGCGGCCGGCACCTGATCCGGTGCGTACACCCCGGCGTCGATGCGCCGGATGATCTCGGCCTCCTCCGCCGGGGAGGGATAGTCCAGCACGTCCTTGAGCATGAACCGGTCCATCTGCGCTTCCGGCAGCTGGTACGTGCCTTCCTGTTCAATGGGGTTCTGGGTTGCCAGGACCAGGAAGGGCGAGGGCAGCCGGTACTCCTGGCCGCCGATGGAGGTCTGGCGTTCCTGCATCGCCTCAAGCATGGCGCTCTGCGTTTTGGCGCTGGATCGGTTGATCTCGTCCAGGAGCACAATGTTGGCGTGGACCGGGCCCAACTGTGTGGTGAACGTGCCCTTGGCGGCATCGTAGACCTGGGTTCCCACAATGTCGCTGGGCAGCAGGTCCGGGGTGCACTGGATCCGCCGGAAATCGGCGCTCACGGCCTCGGCAACGGCCTGGGCAGCAGTGGTTTTCGCCAGGCCCGGGACGCTTTCCAAAAGAATATGCCCGCCGGTCAGCAACCCCACCAGCAGCGATTCCCGCAGCCGGGACTGCCCCACCACCTTTGCGTCAAAGCTGGCGGCAATGTTCGCCGCCACCTGCTGCGCCCGGGCCAGTTCCGACGGTTCGATTCTGGCGGACGCACTGGTCGAAAGCACTGGATTTCCCCCTGGTGGCTGAACTGGGCGTGGCTGCCGGCCGGCTGCACTCCGCCCGCCATCCTATCCAAGACCGGCCCGGCATTCCGGACAATGGGGACCCCTCCCCATCAGCCGTTGCCGGGTCTATCCTTTTGCCATGAGCGAGCTTCCAGCCAGTTACAAGGAGTTTCTCGCCGACAAGAGCGAGATGTTCATCAGCACCGTCAAGCCCGTCCTGCAGCAGTCCGCGGCGGACAGGCTTCACGGCGTTCGGGTGGTTTACAACCCGGGCTCCACCGGCCACCAGGCCCACCTCGACGATTCCATTCCGTTCGGAGTGGTGGTGGAGGACATCGACTGAAACCGTTCCGGCAGCCCTTCCGGCAGCGGTGCCGGCTCAGCCCCGCACCGCTCCGGACAGGGCAAAGGACCCGCCGCCGCCCCTGGCCACGATGACGTAGAGAACCAGCACCGGCAGCGAATACAGAATGGAGAACGCGGCCAACTGGCCGTAGGCCACTGCACCATGCTGTCCAAAGAAACTGAAGATGGACACCGCCGCGGGTTGCCGTGCCTCCGAGAGGAGCAGCACGAACGGGACAAAAAAGTTTCCCCAGGCCTGGATGAACACAAAGATGAACACCACGCCGAGCCCCTGCTTCATCAGCGGCAGCACGATGGTCCGCAGTGCCGTCATCCGCGACGCGCCGTCCACCCAGGCTGCTTCCTCCAGCGACACCGGCACACTCTCCATGAAATTCCGGGTCATCCAGATGGCCATGGGCAAGGTGGTGGTGGCCATAAAGAAAATGGTGGCTGCCATCGAATCGAGCAGTTCAAGCTGGACGAAGAGCCCGTACACGGGGACCATGATGGCCGTGATGGGCAGGCAGGTCCCAAAAAGGACGGTGTACATGAACGGCCGGTTGAACCTGGACCGGTAGCGGGACAGCGGGTACGCCGCCAGGACAGCTGCCACAACGGTGACCGTGGCCGTTCCCCCGGAAAGCAGCACACTGTTCCACAGCGGCCGGAGCAGCAGTTCCGGCGTCAGCACGGCAGCGAAATTATCCAGGCCGGCCCGGTTCGGAAGCTTCAGCTCATGCCCGGCTTCGGCGTCCAGGGAAGCCAGGATGAGCCAGAGCAGGGGCAGCAGGAAACAGCCGCCAATCAGCAGCAGCACCAGGTCGGCCGGAGTACTGCGGGCGAAGCGCCGCCTGGCAGCCGCAGGCCGGACCGGAAGGGTGCGCAGCGTCTTCACGGGGGCGGTCACGGCCTGGGCTCCCGGAGCAGCCGCACGTACGTCAGGCCAAACACGGCGCCAATCAGGATCAGCACCGATGCCACGGCTGTCCCGTACCCGATGTCCCCGAACTTGAAAGCCTCAAGGTAGGCAAGGACCGGCAGCGTGGTGCTGGCGTTCGCCGGCCCGCCCGCGGTCATCACCCAGACCAGCGTGAAGACGGCGAGGGTCTGCAGGGTGATCAGCATCAGGTTGGTGGTGATGCTCCCCCGAATCATCGGCAGCGTAATGAACACAAACCGCTGCCAGCCGTGGGCGCCATCCATCTGTGCCGCCTCGGTCACCTCGGCCGGAACCTCATTCAACGCCGCCCGGTACACCAGCATGGAAAAGGCCGTCCCCCGCCACACGTTGGCGAGCATCACGGCCACCATGGGAAAGGCGTACAGCCAGTCCTGCTGCACAAGTCCCAGGCCCCCCAGCAGCTGGTTCAGGGTCCCGTCCCCGCTGAAGTAGGCGTAGGCGGCGAAGGCGGCCACGATCTCCGGCAGCACCCAGGCGGCCACCACGGCGGTCCCCACGACGGCGGACACCAGCGGCCGTGCCCTGCGCATCAGCACGGCCAGGGCCAGGCCCAGCAGGTTCTGGCCCAGCACCGCCGAACCCGCCACGAACACCACCGTGAGGAGGACGGACAGCGGAAACACCGGGTCCGCCAGCAGCCGCTGGTAGTTCTCCAGCCCCACCCACGAAGGATTGCGGGCACTGCGGCCGGTGAGGCCAGCGTCCGTGAGCGATGCATGGAAGGCCCAGAGCACAGGGCCGGCAAGGAAGACGAGCAGGAGCAGCACAGCGGGAAGGACCGGAAGGTAACGGAGCAGTTGCCGTGCCGCCGCGGGAGAGCCCACCCGCTACTTCCGGACGGTCTTGTCGGCACCCACGATGTCCGACACCGCGGCGTCGTAGTCCGCCGCTGCCTCCTGGGGTGACCTGGTCCCGGTGATGACGGCCTCGGTGGCTTCCTGGACCGCGGCCGAAATGCGTGGGTAGTCGGCAGTTGCCGGGCGGTACCGGGTGACCGACACGAGCGCGGAAACATCCCTGACGAACGGGTTGGCGTCCAGGTAGCCGGGGTCCGCGGCCACGTCTTTCCGGACGGCAATCTGGGAGCTTTCCACGGTGAAGGCGAGGGAGTTCTTTTCGTTGAGCGCCGTGGTCAGGAAGCTGAACGCCAGGTCCGGCTCCTTGGTCTGCGCCCCAAGTGCCAGCGTCCATCCTCCGGACATGCTCACAGCTCCCGGGGCCTGGCCGTCCTGGGTGGGGAAGGGGGCAACACCGATGTCCTGTTCGTAGCCCGGCCACTCATAGCTTCCGCCGTCCTGCCAGAAGGACGGAGCGTAGGAGCCTTCCACGGTGGCGCCCATCTTTCCGTTGGGCAGCCACTCCCCGAACACTTTCTTCCACACGTTGGCATCGAGGGCCTCGGCAGGAGAAACGGCCAGCTGTTCGTCATAAAGGGTCTTGAGGAAGTCCAGCGAGTCCTGAAAGCCGGCCGAACCCACCACCCATTTCCCCGCCTCTTCGTCATAGAGCGAGGATCCCGTGCCGTACAGCAGCTCGTAGAAGCTTTGCATGACGGTTCCCTCTCCGGTTCCCTTGCCGGCGTACATGTTGAACGGGATGACCGTGGGGTCGCTGGCCTTGATTTTCCTAGCCGTGTCCAGGATGTCCTGCCAGCTGCGCGGCTCCCAGGGAAGGGTGACCCCGGCAGCTTCCAGGACCTTCCGGTTGTACCAGATGGCGCGGGTGTCGGTGCCCAGGGGCACGGCGTACGTCCCGCCGTCGTCCGCCCGCCCTGCGGCCTTGGCGCCGTCGTCGAACGTGTCCCATTCCTCCCAGCCCTCAAGGTGGCTGTCCAGCTTCAGGAGGTAGCCGGCGTCCACATCGGAGCGGACTTTGAAGGTGTCTTCGTAGAACACGTCCGGCGCCGTGGACGGCGAGCGCAGGGCAAGGGCCAGTTTGGTGCCGTAGTCGTCATCGTTGGCCTGGATGGGCTGCAGCTCAACGGTCACCCCCTGGTTCGCCGCCTCAAACTCCTGTTTGGCGGTCTGGAGCATGGTATCCAGGGCGGTGAAGGAGTCCGTCTTCTGGTAGGCCACCTTCAAGGTTTTGGACGAACCGCCCGGATCGCCGGGGCTGCAGGCCGCCAGGGCTACCATTGCCGCGGCAATCAGGGACATGGTCTTCAGGGCCCGGCGACGCATGGCGCTCCATTCGGTCGATGGCGGCGGCCCTGGTGTTGGCGGGCCCCAAACCGCACAGTATGCACATGCTAGATGGACGTCCTGCGGCAGGCAAGGTGCTGCGCGCTGCCGGTCCGGTCAGCTTTCGAGGAGCAGCCGCTGGGCCCGCGGCGCCAGCGTGTGTTCCAGGACCAGGGACGCTGCCCCGATCGCGCCGACGTCCTCCCCCACGCCCGTGCCCACAACCTCGATGGGATGGATGAGGCGGGTGTCGCTGTGGGCATCCAGCAGCGCCGGGACCTTCTCAAGGTACCGGTCCGCCAGGCGGCTCCAGAACGGCCCGCCGAACACCACCCGTTCAACGTCCAGCGTGTTGGTCACCACGGCCACGGCACGGGCCACCCGCACCGCCGACCTGTCGATGATGGCAAGGGCCTGTTCGTTGCCCTGGTCCGCGAGGTCGCACAGCCGGGAGAAGCTCTGCTGGATTTCCGCCCCGCTGTTCCCTGAACGGGAGCCGTCCAGGATGCCGGCATCTTCCGCTTCCGCCACCAGCACCTGCGGGATACACGTGGATTTCACGCAGCCGCGCAGGCCGCAGTCGCAGGGTGCGCCGTCCGGGTCCACCACGATATGGCCGATCTCACCGGCATTTCCGGAGGTTCCCCGGACCACCTCATCATTGAGGACAATGCCGCAGCCTATGCCGGTGCCCATGTACATAAAGATGAAGCTGCCGGAACCGCTGGGGCCACCGGCCCAGGTTTCCGCCACGGCAGCGCTGGTGACGTCCTTGTCCACCAGGACCGAGTATCCGGTGGCCTCGGAAAGGGCGCTGCGCAATTCCACCCTGTCCCAGCCGGGAAGCAGCGGAGGATCCACCACCGTGCCGTTGTCCAGGTCGATGGGACCGGGCGCGGCGACTCCCAGGCCGGCAATCCTCTCCCGGTCCACGCCGGAAGCCTCCACCAACTGGTCGATCTCGTCCGCGATGGTGGTGATGACCGCAGAGGGGTCGTTGCCGCCGGGGGTCTTGATCCGCGAATGCCGCACCACCGAGCCCACGAGGTCCAGGACCACGAACGTGGTCACCGCAGGATCGAGATGGACTCCGAGGGCGAACACGCCGCCGGGGTTGAGCCGGAGGATGGTGCGCGGCTTACCCGGGCCGCTGCCTTCCTTGCCCGCCTCCACGATCAGGTTCTGGTCCAGGAGGCGCCGTGAAATGTTGGAGATGGTCTGCGGTGAGAGGCCCACAATCTGGGCAAGTTCCACCCGGCTCAGGCCGCCGGAGGACCTGCGGATCGCATCTAGGATCACCGTGAGGTTGAAGTCCCCCATCTTGGGCAGGTTGGTTCCGCGCCTCGGTGAGGATTGGCGGATCTCAGTCACAGCGTCCCCTAAACGTCTTCGGCCACGTACATATGGTGATGCTTGAATCGTACGTTACGCGTGGTCAGAGACCCATAGGACGGTACGACGGCGCGGCGCGGCGGCAGTGCAGCGGGCAGGCCGCGGGCGGGCCAGGGCCTACGCCCCTGCCGGGCCCGTGCTGCGGCGCGTGCTCAAGGTCACCGTGAACTTGGGGTTCCGGCCCTTCACCACGGTTGGCCCCACGTGCCGCTCCAGGGCCGGCAGGTAGGGCAGGTGGCGGTTGTAGACCGTCCACAGTTCCCCGTTGGGTGCGAGCACCCTGCCCGCGGCTTCAATCATTTTCAGTCCTGCTCCTGCATGGACGCCGGCCCCCACGTGGAAGGGCGGGTTGAGCAGCACCAGGTCCACGCTGCCGTCCGGCATTGTGCTCAGGGCGTCGTCCTGCAGGACGGTGATGCGCCCGGCCAGGCCGTTGGCCTGCGCCGTGGCCTGGGCGGAGGCCACGGCGGCGGCGGACTGGTCCGTGGCGGTCACCTGCGAGCCGGGGTGCTGCCGCGCGTACATGGCCGCCAGGATTCCGGTGCCGCAGCCGAGGTCCACGGCGTGCCGCGCAGCTTTTATGTTGGGCAAGAACGTCAGTAGGAACCTGGTGCCGATGTCCAGTTTGGTGCCGGCGAAAACGGCACCGTGGGCGGCGACCCTGAGGTCCAGTTCGGTGAGGTGTTCGACGACGGGAAAGCGTTCCGGCTCCCCCGATCCTTGCGGCCCGTCCGCCAGGATGACCCGCGACTTCTGCTTGGCGAGCTGGGGCCGGACCGAGCGGAAGTGCCGTTCCAGCACAGCGTTCATGCTGAGCGACATGTGCTTGACCCGCCCGCCCGCGAGCAGCGTGGCGTCCGGGGCGGCATAGCGGGCCACAGCGGCAGCGATTTCTTCCAGTTCCGCCAGGGTCTTGGGCAGCTGCAGGAGCACTGCACCGGCGCCTGCCAGGAGCTCTGGGCCGAGCGGCACCTGCGTGAAGCCGGGCTCTTTCCCGGCGCCGCCGTCGGGCATTCCTGCTGTGGTGTCCGGCAGGAGGCCGGCGCTGCGGAGTGCGGCCGCGTTGAGCCGCAGGGCGCGTTCTCCGGTGACCAGGTCCTGGTGCACGCGCACCGCGCCCGGGCCGAGGGTGGCCAGGGCGCCGAGGGTCAGGGCGCCGTACCGGTCCCCGATAACGGCGATGGTGCTTCCGCCCGGCACGAGTTCCGCAGCTGTCTCCAGGAGGAGCCGGTCCGTGGCGTCCCACGCCTGGAGGTTGGGCGCTTCCACATCCGGCCTGCGCCGGAGTGCGCTGAAGACGTCCTCAAGAGTGTGTGGTGCCAATTGTTCCTGCCGCTTCCATTGTGGGCTTACTGTGTGCTTCTGCTTCCGGGCGTGGACCGGGGACGGGGCAATGGCCCCAGCCGTCAGCCCCAACTTACTGGTGTTGCCGCCGGACTGATCCCGGGGAGTTTCAGGATGGCCGCCACGGCGGCGCGTCCCGCCCGGTTGGCCCCGATAGTGGACGACGACGGTCCGTAACCTACCAGGTGGACGCGGGGTTCCGAGGCTACCTGGGTTCCTTCCATCACGATCCCGCCGCCGGATCCCCTCAGGTGCAGCGGCGCGAGATGCTCCAGCTCCGCACGGAAACCGGTGGCCCACAGGATCGCGTCTGCCGGCTGGAAACCTCCGTCAGCGAGCCTGACGCCGCCAGGCTCTATGGAGGAGAACATCGGCTGCCGGTCCAGGACGCCCCTGGCCGCTGCCGCTTTGAGTGCCGGCGTCCAGATCAGGCCGGTCACCGACACCACGCTCTGCGGGGGCAGGCCCCTGCGGACCCGTTCCTCCACCAGGGCCACCGCGTCGTGTCCTGCCTGGGCGTCGAACTCCTCGTTCCGCCACACAGGTTCCCGGCGGGTGAACCAGCTGGTGGTGGTGACGCGCGAGATCTCGTCAAGGAGGCCCACGGCCGAGATGCCGCCGCCCACCACTATCACGTGCTGCCCGATGAACTCGTCTGCGGAAACGTAGTCCGCCACGTGGAGCTGGCGTCCGCGGAAGGTGGACTGCCCGGGGTAGATGGGCCAGAACGGGCGGGTCCAGGTGCCGGTGGCGTTGATGACTGCCCTGGCTGTCCAGTCGCCGCCTGATGTGGAGATCCCCAGCAAGCCGGCGGGGTCTGCGTCCACCCGGCTGACCGACCGGACCTTCACGGGCCGCCGGACGGACAGCCCCAGCTCCTCTTCGTAGCCGCGGAAGTAGCGCGCCAGGAATTCCGAGCTGGGTTCCCGCGGATCAACCGCAGGCTTGGCTATTCCGGGAAGATCACTGAGGCCGTTGACCGTTTCCATCCGCAGGCTCTTCCACCGGTGCCGCCACGCACCTCCGGGACCGTCCTCGGCGTCGAGGATTATGTGGTCCACGCCGCGGCGTTGAAGGTGGTACGCGGCCGAAAGCCCCGCCTGGCCTGCGCCAATGACCACGACGTCGGCTCGGGCGGAATTCACTCCCCCATGATAGTCGCGGGGCCTGTCCCGGCCTTAGTCTTGGCCCATGGAGACGGGAGGACCACCATGACCACAAGCAAAGGACACGCAGCGCGCCTGGCCCAGGCCCTGTCAGTTGTGCTGGGTACCGAAGAGATACCGTTGCGCCTGCGGGCCTGGGACGGATCAGAGGCAGGGCCGGAGGGTGCACCTGTGCTGGAGTTCCATTCCCGCCGCGCCCTCCGCCGGATCCTGTGGTCCCCGGGCCAGCTTGGCTTGAGCCGGGCCTACGTGGCGGGAGATATCGACTCCCCCGGGGACATCTTCGCTGCCTTCACTGCCTTGAGTTCAGCGGGTAAGTTCGCGGAGCCCGGCCCGTTCCGGCGGCCCACGGCCGGGGAAATGTGGACACTGCTGCGCGCGGCCGTCCGGCTGGGCGCGATTGGCCCCCAGCCGGCGCCGCCGCCCGAAGAGGCGAAGGTGGCGAAAGGAAGGCTCCATTCGCGCCGGCGCGACTCGGCAGCCATCTCCCACCACTACGATGTGGGCAACGATTTCTATGCCCTGGTGCTGGGGCAGTCCATGGTCTACTCATGCGCGGTCTGGCCGGAGGGCAGCAGCGGCACGGAATCTGCGGAAACGGGCAACCGGCTCGCCGCCGGCCTCGATGAAGCCCAGGAGGAAAAACTCGACCTGGTATGCCGGAAGCTGGGACTGCGGCCGGGAATGCGGGTGCTGGACGTCGGCTGCGGCTGGGGAAGCTTCGCGCTCCATGCTGCCGGAAAGTACGGCGCAACAGTTGTGGGCATCACCCTTTCCACCGAGCAGGCGAACCTTGCCCGCAAGCGGGCCGCCGAGGCCGGCCTCACCGAACGGGTGGACATCCGGGTCCAGGATTTCCGGGATGTCGGGGATGGTCCTTTCGATGCCATCAGCTCAATCGGGATGTCCGAACATGTGGGCAGGGAGCAGACGCCGGCCTACGCGGCCGCGCTGTTCGGCCTGCTCCGGCCTGGCGGACGGCTTTTGAACCATGCGATCTCATGGAACGCCGGGCCTACTAAGCCTGATCCCGATTCTTTCCTTCCCCGGTACGTGTTTCCGGACGGGGAGATGATCAGCCTTGGCGAGATGGTGACCGCCCTGGAAGGCACGGGATTCGAGGTCCTCGATGTGGAGGCCCTGCGGCGGCACTATGCGTTGACCCTGCGTGCCTGGGTCAGCAGGCTGGAGGCCAACTGGGACCACGCCGTGAAGCTGACAAGCCTGGGCCGGGCAAGGGTCTGGCGGTTGTACATGGCTTCGAGCGCCCTTGGCTTTGAAAACGGCCTGACGGGCGTCAACCAGGTCCTGGTCCAGCGGCCCGGCGGTAATGAACCCCCGCTGCGGCGGACAGCCTGGGTCTGATAAGCGGACGGCTTAACGCGGAAGGGACGGTCCCGATTGGGGACCGTCCCTTCCGATGCTCCTGCGCCTTCCGGCTTGTTGCAGGATGTGTGCCGGTGGAGCTGAGGGGACTCGAACCCCTGACCCCCTGCATGCCATGCAGGTGCGCTACCAGCTGCGCCACAGCCCCGGACGTGCCGCTCCCGGAGTAATTCCGCGAAGCAACCTGATCAGCTTAATGCACTTTCGCCCCGCACGCCAATCGTGGTGGAGTGCCGTTTGGCCAGGGTGGCGTTCGGGTCCTCAGCGGCGGCCCAACCAAAAAAATCCGCCGGAATCATGTGATTCCGGCGGATCATTCGGTGGAGCTGAGGGGACTCGAACCCCTGACCCCCTGCATGCCATGCAGGTGCGCTACCAGCTGCGCCACAGCCCCGAACTATTGCTGGCCTTGCGAGCTTTTTCGGCTTTCCCCGAAGCAACTCAAATATCTTAGAACAGCAATTCCGAAAATTCCAAATCGGGCATATTCCGCGCGATTCCGCCGATTTATTCGGTCTCGGACCCTGCCGCGGCTTTGGCGGATGCGTCGTCCCCGAGCTGCAGATCCACCACGGGGCAGTCCTTCCAGAGGCGTTCCAGGGCGTAGAACACCCGGTCTTCCTCGTGCTGGACATGGATGACGATGTCCGAGTAGTCGAGCAGCACCCAGCGGCCACCGGAACGGCCCTCACGGCGGACGGGCCTGAGGTCCTGCTTGGCGAGCTCTTCCTCAATCCCGTCAACAATAGCGTTGACCTGGCGTTCGCTGGGTGCCGAGGCAATGAGGAAAACGTCGGCCAGGGCGAGCCGCTCGCTGACGTCCAGGGCAACAATATCCTGGGCAATCTTGTCCGCGGCTGCCTTGGCGGCAGCGCGGGCTATGGTGATGGACGATTCTGATGCAGTCATGTGACTCCTTGTTGGGTTAAAGATGCGGGGGCCGGACCTTGCCGGCGGGCTGTTGGTGATCAGCGGGACATGCCGTTGATGATCAAGATGATGCCTGACACCAGGGCCACGATGCCGAATGCCAGGATCAGGAACTGCAGGACCCTGGTCCTGTTCGCCCGGGCAAGTCCCGCCGTGGCCGCGTCCAGGGGATCCAGGCCATGTGCGGACGAGGCCGGGATCCGGGGCAGGTCTTCGAAGAGGTCGTCTCTGTGGTGCTCTTCAGCCACCGCCTGCTGCGGGCGCGCAGCGGCCCGGGCGGCAGCTTCGGCCCTCGCGATCACCTGCGAGCGGCCAGGGCCGGCATCCGCAGGGGCGGTGCGCTGGGATCCTTGGGAGCGCCGCTTCTTGGTGCCGGCCGGCGTCACCTTTGTTCCCGGACGTGTGGTGACCGGGACATGGGAGGTGGCGGGCGGTTTCATGACCGGCCGGTCGATGCCGGGCACCTGCACAAACTCCAGCGGCGTGACCATGGCCAGGTTGCTGGCAGTGGAGGGTGCCGGACGCTGGCCGGGACCCGCCGGCTTCCCGGCCTTGTCCTTCTTGCCTGCGTCCCCTGCAGGTTTTGCGGGGTCCCGCGGAGCTCCTTGGACGGCATTCTTTGGCGGGGCTGCGGGAGCCGCCGGGGCCCCGGCCTGCTCGGCAAGCTTCTGCTTGGCCATGGCACGGCGGTTCATGACAGCCGCGCGTTCCGCCAGGGCGATCTGCTCCGCCAGGATTTCCGGGTCAACCGCCTCAGGGTCCAGGGAGGCGATGTGCTCCATTTTGGCGATCTGGTTCTTGGCCTGCTCCGCAAGCAGGGCCCGGGCCGCCAGCGCCTGTTCCACGGTCATGCCCTGCGGGGCCGGGGAGCCGGGTGTCACGCCAGGATTGGATTTCCCGCCCTCAACGGACTGCTCCCCCGCACCTGCGTTTTTAACGCCGGTTTCTTTTCCGCCTGCGTTTTTCCCGCCGGCAGACGGACCGCTGCCCTGGCTGATATCGCTTTGGCTCTTGTCCTGTTTGCTTCCGACGTCCTTTTGGCTGCCAACGTTCCGGGAACCCTCCGTTGGGCCCTGCGGAGCGCGGGCAGGCGGCACGACGGGGTTGGCCGCCGTCAGCGCCTGTTCCTTGAGCTGCTGGAGGCGGAGCTGGCGCCGGGTGGGAGGACCACCGGCGGCGAGCTGGCCTTCTTTTTCCTCCAGCTCCTTGATGGCACGCAGGGTTGCACGGTCCCGCGCCCGGATCTGGGATGACCTCTGGGCAGGTGCGTGCCCAGCTGCAGTTTCGGCGGCATCGGGTCCCGAGGGGGCAGCAGCAACCTTCTCTGGGGCAGGCGGGAGCTGCTCCGTGCCCTTTGAAGCAGCTTGCTGCTGGGCGTCCCTGGCCTTCCGGAGTTCCCGGCGGCTGCGAATGGGGGGCTGTTCCTGACTCATTGAGAACTCATTCAGTACTGGCTGGTTCACGTGCTAGGGACGGTGGGGCATCGGCTTCCGCGGCTTCTTCGTACAGGCCGTACTTGGCGATGTACTGGACCACGCCGTCGGGCACCAGGTACCAGACCGGATGGTTCGCAGCCACGCGTGCGCGGCAGTCCGTCGAGGAGATGGCCATGGCCGGCACCTCAAGGAGGCTGACGTCGTCGCGTCCCATGCCGTCCAGGACATGCCCAGGCCTGGTGACCCCGACGAAATGGGCCAGTGACCACAGTTCGTCGATGTCCTTCCAGGAGAGGATCTGCGCCAGCGCGTCCGCGCCGGTGATGAAGAAGAGGTCGGCGTCGGGCCGCTGGGCCCGGAGGTCGCGGAGGGTGTCGATGGTGTAGGTGGGACCTGGCCGGTCGACGTCCACCCTGCTGACCGTAAAGCGCGGGTTCGATGCCGTGGCAATCACGGTCATGAGGTAGCGGTGCTCGGGTTCGCTAACGTGCTTGTGCGATTTTTGCCAGGGCTGGCCGGTGGGGACGAAAACCACCTCGTCCAAATCGAATTCCGCCGCCACCTCGCTGGCAGCCACCAGGTGGCCGTGGTGGATGGGATCGAATGTCCCGCCCATCACGCCCAGCCGCAGCCTGCCGCTGGCACCCGAGCGGTGCAAAACGCGGGAAATGTTAGTGGCCCTGCCCGTGATCGTGCTTGTTCGGGTGCTGGCGGTGGGGATCCGCGTGCTCCTCCGTGGCTGTGTGGCGGTTGCCCAGGTTGGAGTAGGACAGCGTGATGAACATCATGACCAGCAGGATGGCGAAGATCACCACACCGAAGACCCACGGCTCAGCCCACAGCGGCGCGAGTTCGTGTTCTTCGCCTTCGGCGATGGACGTGGCAATCTGCTGGAACAGCATGTTCTCCCCTTGGGCTCAAACGATTGTGGCAGCGGAAAGCTCCGCCGTTTCTGGCTTCTGGTCTATGTTACCGTGCGCTACCCGCGGACCTGGCCCTCGCCCTGCACGATCCATTTCGTGGTGGTGAGTTCGGTCAGCCCCATGGGCCCGCGCGCGTGGAGTTTCTGCGTGGAAATGCCCACCTCGGCACCAAGCCCGAGCTCGCCGCCGTCGGTAAACCGGGTGGAGGCGTTGACAATGACAGCCGCGGAATCCACTTCGGCGATGAAACGCTCGGCGTTGGAAAGGTCGTTGGTGAGGATCGCCTCGGTGTGGCCGGTGGACCAGGTGCGGATGTGCTGGACGGCTTCGTCGAGGCTGTCCACCGTGGCAACGGCAAGGTCGAGGTCCATGTACTCGGTTCCCCAGTCCTCGTCCGTAGCCGGTTCCGACTCGATGGAGTCAGGCAGGGCGGCGCGGGTGCGCGCATCGGTGTGCAGCCGGACGCCGGCCTTGCGCAGGGCGGCCGCCACGGCCGGGAGCACGCTTGAGCCGGAGTGGACCAGGAGGGTCTCCACCGTGTTGCAGACGCTGGGCCGCTGCGTCTTGGCGTTCAGGAGGATCTCCACCGCCATGTCCTCGCTGGCGGACTCGTCGATGAAGATGTGCACGTTCCCTTCACCGGTTTCGATGACGGGAACGGCGGAGTTGGTGACTACGGTCTGGATCAGCTCGCGGCCGCCGCGGGGAATCAGCACGTCCACCCTGCCGCGCGCCTTCATCAGGACGTTGGCGCCGGCGCGGCCGTACTGGTCCACCGTTTGGACGGCGTCAGCGGGCAGGCCCACGGATTCGAGAGCTTCGCGCAGAACCCGCACCAGCACCTCGTTGGTTGCCTGGGCGGCGCTGCCGCCGCGCAGGATCACGGCGTTGCCGCTCTTGAGGGCCAGCCCGGCGATGTCCACAGTGACATTCGGCCGGGCCTCGTAGATGGCCGCCACCACACCCATGGGAACGTTGACCTGACGGAGGCGCAGGCCGTTGGGGAGCGTCTGTCCGCGCACAACGTTGCCTACGGGATCGGGCAGGTTGGCCAGGTTTTCCAGCGCCGCCACGAGACCCGCGATGCGGGTTTCCGTGAGGGTAAGGCGATCCAGCATGGCAGCGGATGTGCCGTTGGCCTTTCCTGCTGCCACGTCCATGGCGTTGGCGGTGAGGATGGACTCCGTGTTTTCCTGCAGGGCGGTGCCTACTGCGCGGAGGGCACGGTCCTTCCAGGCACGGTTGGCCATGGCCATCCGCCGCGCCGCGTGGCGGGAACGGTCGGCGATGGCGTGCACTGCAGCCTCAACATCGCCGGAAGACAGGGGGACGTCAGCCGGGACCGGTGCTGTCGATGAACCAAGGGGCTGCGTGGCAGCAGCAGTGTCTTCGGAATATGCAGCAGTCGTGTGGGTCAGGGCCTCAGTCATGTTCCAAGTTTAGGCGAGCGGGGAGCTCAGACCAGCACCAGGTCGTCAACATGAACAACTTCACGGTCATAGCCGCTTCCCAGTGCTTCGCCCAGGTCCCTGGTGGACCGGCCCAGCATCTGGGGCAGTTCCGCGGACGAGTAGTTGACCAGTCCCCGTGCTACCACCGTTCCGTCCGCACCTGCTATTTCCACGGCGTCGCCCGCTTCAAAATCGCCTTGGACGGCGGAGATACCAGCCGGCAGGAGTGACGTGCGGTGGTGGCGGACAGCCTTCACGGCGCCGTCGTCCAGCACGAGCCGGCCCTGCACGGAAGCGACGTGCGCCAGCCACAGGAGGCGGACAGGCTTCCGGGCACCGTTGACCGTGAACCAGGTGCCCACGTCCTCGCCGTTAAGGGCAGCGGCGGCGTTGGGGGTGGACGTGACCAGGGCATGGATGCCGGACCCGGCCGCCATGGACGCTGCCTCCACTTTGGTGAGCATCCCGCCGGTGCCGACGCCGGCCTTGCCGGTCTTGCCGATGGAGACCCCGTCGAGGTCGTGTGGCCCCTCCACAAGAGGGATCCGCTTCGCGCCAAGCGACGGCGGGCCGTCGTAAAGGGAGTCGACGTCGGACAGCAGGACCAGCGCATCGGCGCGGACCAGGTGGGCCACCAGGGCAGCGAGCCGATCGTTGTCGCCGAAGCGGATTTCGTGGGTGGCCACGGTGTCGTTTTCGTTGACGACGGGAACCACGCCAAGGCTGAGCAGCCGGTTGAGGGCACGGAACGCGTTGGTGTGCTGGCTGCGGCGCATCAGGTCTTCAGCGGTGAGCAGCACCTGGCTGACCGTTACGCCGTGGGCCCCGAAGGCCTGCGTGTACCGGGCCATCAGCAGGCCCTGCCCCACGCTGGCTGCCGCCTGCTGGGTGGCCAGGTCGCGTGGACGCTTGGCCAGGCCCAGCGGTGCGAGGCCCGCAGCGATGGCACCGGAGGACACGAGGATAATCTCGGCCCCGCTGTTGCGCTTGGCGGCCAGCGCATCGGCAAGGGCAGTCAGCGCCTCTTCGGAAATCCCGCCCTTGATGCTGGTGAGGGAGGACGAGCCCACCTTCACCACGATCCGGTGGGCGTTCGCCAGCACGCTCCTGTCCACGGACCCCGCCAGCGGCTCCGCGGATGCGGCCTTAGAACTCATCGTCTGTGCCCAGTCCACTCTCCTTGAGAGGCTTGGCAACCCTGCGGCTGCTGACGGATTCGGTCCAGATGCCTGCCTTGCGTTCCGCTTCCAGTTCGGCGCGGGCAGCGGCCTTGGCGTCCTTGCGCTCCTGCTGCTCCTCGCGTTTTTGTCCACGCGTGGGGCGGTCGCCGATGTCCGCAAAACGGACGTCGGTGCCGCGCGGCGAGGCCAGCAGCTCGGCGCCTGCCATCATGGTGGGCTCCCAGTCGAAGACGACGCCGTCGTCCTCGCCGATAACAACGGTATCGCCGGGCTTGGCGCCCTGCTTGAACAGTTCCGTTTCCACCCCGAGCTTGGCCAGGCGGTCGGCCAGGTAGCCGATGGCTTCCTCGTTGGTGAAGTCGGTCTGCTTGACCCAGCGCACCGGCTTTTCGCCGAGCACGCGGAACAGCGGCTCAAGGCCCTTTTCCTCGCGGCGGATCCGGAAGCCGGTTTCGTTGACAGCACGGGGCTTGATGACAACAGGCTGGACCTTGGGCGGTGCGGCTGCCACTGCGTCCCGGGCCGCCTGGACAATTTCGGCCATCGCGAAGCCCAGCTGGCGCAGGCCCTCGTGGCTGGTTGCGGAGATTTCGAACACCCGGTATCCGCGGGACTCGAGTTCGGGGCGGACGAATTCGGCCATGTCCTTGCCGTCGGGCAGGTCCACCTTGTTCAGGGCAACCAGGCGGGGACGGTGGTTCAGCGGAACCACTTCGCCGTCCTGGCCGGCGTAGCTCATGTCCACGGCGTACTTTTCCAGTTCGGCCTCGATGACGGCCAGGTCCGAGAGCGGATCGCGGTCGGCCTCGAGGGTGCCGCAGTCCAGGACGTGCACCAGGGCCGCGCAACGCTCCACGTGGCGCAGGAAGTGGTGCCCCAGGCCCTTGCCTTCGCTGGCGCCTTCGATCAGCCCGGGCACATCGGCAATGGTGAAGCGGACGTCGCCGGCCTGGACCACGCCGAGGTTGGGGACCAGCGTGGTGAACGGGTAGTCGGCGATTTTGGGCCGGGCCGCGGACATGGCGGCGATGAGGCTCGATTTTCCGGCGGACGGGAAGCCGACCAGCGCGATGTCCGCGATGGACTTCAGTTCCAGGACGACGTCGCTGGATTCGCCTTCGATGCCGAGCAGGGCAAAACCGGGCGCGCGGCGCTTCTGTGAAGAGAGCGCGGCGTTGCCCAGGCCGCCGATGCCGCCGGCCGCGGCCACGTATTCGGTGCCTTCGCCCACCAGGTCCGCCAGGACAGTGCCGTCCTTGGACTTGACCACGGTGCCGTCCGGGACGGGAAGAATGAGGGTCTCGCCGTTCTTGCCGCCGCGCCAGTCGCCCATGCCGGGACCGCCGTTGGTGGCATGGCGGTGGGGTGCGTGGTGGTAGTCCAGGAGCGTGGTGGTCTGGTGGTCCACGCGGAGGATCACGTCACCGCCGTTGCCGCCGTTGCCGCCGTCGGGCCCTCCCAGCGGCTTGAATTTCTCGCGGTGGACGGAGACGCACCCGTGGCCGCCGGTACCGCCGGATACGTGCAGTACTACCCGGTCTACAAAGCTGGCCACGTGGATCTCCTCAGTGCTGTTTCCTGGACGCCCAAAAGCGCCAAGACGATTGTAATGCGGTTAAAAGAACAGTGGAGCGGACCATATGGCCCGCTCCACCGCTTCAGAACTGGTTGTTACTCTGCAGCTGCAGCAGCAACGATGTTGACGACGCGACGACCGCGGCGGGTACCGAATTCAACGGCGCCCGGGGTCAGTGCGAACAGGGTGTCGTCGCCGCCACGGCCAACGCCGGCGCCCGGGTGGAAGTGGGTGCCACGCTGGCGGACGATGATCTCGCCGGCGGAAACTACCTGGCCGCCGAAGCGCTTGACGCCGAGGTACTGTGCGTTGGAGTCACGACCGTTGCGAGTGGAGCTCGCGCCCTTTTTATGTGCCATCTGAAATGCCTGCCTCTAAATTCTGGGGAATCTGCTGAAAAACCTGAACAGTAACGGAAGGTTACTTGATACCAGTGATCTTGACCTTGGTCAGTTCCTGGCGGTGACCCTGGCGCTTCTTGTAACCGGTCTTGTTCTTGAACTTCTGGATCACAATCTTAGGACCACGGAGGTCCTGGAGGATCTCAGCCGTAACAGTTACCTTGGCCAGGTCAGCAGCGGCAGAGGTGACCTTGTCACCGTCAACCAGGAGCAGTGCGGGCAGCTGAATGGTGCTGCCAGCTCCACCGGCGACGCGGTTCAGGGTAACGAAGTCTCCAACGGAAACCTTCTCTTGGCGGCCGCCTGCGCGGACAATCGCGTACACCACTTGGGAACTCACTTCTCTCGACGTTTATTACAAATTTGCGTGCGGAACCCGGTTCCATAATTGGGTGGGCTCTCGCTGTGCCTCAACGCCGTGGGGTCATAACCCAAGTGTTGGCGTAAGCACCGAAGATCTAGAATACGCTAGTTTTGGCTTCGGCCGCAAATGAGGCTGGTTCCGGCGCGTTGTCTGTGATAGGAACCACAGCCCAGTCCGCACCCTTACCCGTGCCCCACCATAGTACCGGTGGGCGGCGCCGGCGGCAGTCAGGAATGAAGGCGCGGCGCGTCGAAAAAGTCCACTTCCAGGCGGCAGGACTGCCTGAACGCCGTCACCATGGCGTCCCGGTCCGCCGCCGAAGCGCTGCGGCCGGCCCCGTCAACAATAGTGACCGCCCTGCGGGTGGCCGCCGCAAAGTCCTCGTCAGCGTACGTGCGCAGCCACTCTGCGTAGGGGTGGCCTGCCGGTTCCCCGCCGGCCACGAACTCGGCGTGCAGCGTTGCGCCCACCTCGGCGTACAGCCAGAAGCAGGGCAGCACGGCTGCGGTGAGGACAGCGTAACTGCCCGAGGCCGACGCAGCGGCCAGGTGGTCCACGTAGGACTTGGTGACAGGCCCCAGCTGCGGGGCAACCGTCCGTGTACTCAGCCAGGAGCGGTGCAGCTCAGACTCGACCTCCAGGCATTGCGCCGCGGAACGTGCCCAGAAGAGCTGCTCATCCTCCGTGGGTGCCAGGGCGCTGGTCCGTGCGAGCACCCGCGAGTATCCGTTGAGGTAGATGGCATCCTGCGCGAGATAGTAGGCAAAATCCCTCTCCGGCAGGCTGCCCGCAACCAGTCCGCGGATGAATTCGAGCGCGTAGATGTCCGCCAGGTCCTTCCTGGCGTCCGCCCACAGCTGTGCAGCGAAGCTGCCCTCCCCACGCACCGCCGGCACGTGGTGGAAGTGGTGCACGGGTCCGTTGCCCGTCCCCACCTCCAGGGTTTCCGAGGCCTGCAGCGCCCCGGCCAGCCAGGGCTTGACCTCGCGGAGGGTGGCCTCCCAGTCGCCCAGCCGTGCCTGGACTGTGGCCATAGCCGCCGAGAGTGAACAGCCGGTGCCGTGGCTGTTGCGCGTTGCCACGCGCTGTCCCGGAACCACCACCACGTCCTGGTTCAGCCTGCCGCCGGCATCGACCAGCGCATCTGGGCACTGGTCCCCTGCCAGGTGCCCTCCCTTGACGAGCACCGTTGCCCCGGTGGCTGCCGAGAGCCGGTGTCCCTGTTCCACGGCGCCTTCCCAGCTCTCCTGCACCTCGCCGCCCACCAGCATGGCAAGCTCGGCCAGGTTGGGGGTGATGAGGTGGGCCAGGGGCAACAGCTCGCGGAGGGCTGCCTCGGCGGATTCCTGGAGCAGCCGGTCGCCGCTGGTGGCCACCATTACCGGGTCCAGCACCACGACGCCGGGACGCACCTTTTCGAGCCATGCCCGGACAGCTTCAATCACCGCGGCGTCGCCCAGCATCCCGATTTTTACGGCGTCGATGCTGATGTCGTCACTGAGGGCATCGAGTTGCTGGGTGAGGAAGGCTGCGGGGGGAACATGGACGCCGCGCACGCCGCGGGTGTTCTGCGCTGTGAGTGCGGTGATGGCGGCCATTCCGTAACCGCCGTGGGCTGCGATGCTTTTCAGGTCTGCCTGGATGCCGGCCCCGCCGGAGGGGTCAGAACCGGCGATGGCCAGGACCCGGGGCACGTCGCGGTACTGGCGGGCCTGCGCGTCAGGGGCAGAAGCAGCAGCAACTGCAGAAGAAGGCGCAGGTGTGCCCTGGAAGAAGGCAGTGGGCATTGCGAGAGTGGAAGACAAGAGACATCCCTTCGCCGGTGCTAGCCGGACAGGTTCAACGGGTCTGGATCTCAGCCGGCTCTCTGCGCGGCACCCCGTGTCGGTTCCCTAGCCTAGCTTTTTTGCGGTCCGCAGGCTGAAGGTGACACAGTGCGACCGCCGCGGGCTGGAACGCGCAGTTTGAACGGCGGGTTGAACGCGCGCCCTTAAGCAACGGATGCCCGGCCAGCCACTTCCTGTGGCTGGCCGGGCATCCGGTCACTGACTACTCCCGCTGCTGGATATCCGGTTCCTGGATCTCCAGCTTCTAGAGCTCTGAGGCGGGAACCCCGACGCCGAGGATAATCGGTGCGTCCTGCGGCTTGTCGCCGGCCGGCCTGGAAGCACCCGCCTGGTCTGTTGCCGGCGCCTTGGCTGCATGGGAATGCCCGGCCGCGGCGGCAGGAACATTTTCATGCTGCTGGACCGAGGTCTCATTGGCGGCTCCCTGCGCGCGGCTGGCACTGCGGTTGCGGCGTGCCCTGCGCGGGCGCGACTGCTCCAGGGTGTGGTCGGAGTAGTCCTTTTCCGCTGCGGCAGGCACCGGCCGCTGCTGCCGGCCAGTTTCAGCTTCCCGCCGTTCCCTGTCCCGTTCGGGCTGGGAGGCCTGGCGCGGAGCCTCTTCCGCCTCACGCCGGGCCGGCTGCCCTGCCGGCATTTCCGCCGGCGTTTCCACTGCCGTTTCGGCCGGCGTTTCAGCCGCTGGAGCGGGCTCGCCCAGGTGGGCGAAGGCCGCGGCAAGGCGGTCCAGGGTAAGGGCAGGCTTCGCCTGCTGCTCCTCTGCGTGCTCCACGAACGGCAGGACTACCTTCTCCCCGCCAAAGGTCAGGACGGCAGCGGGCCTGGACGCGTCGCCGTCGTGCTTCTCCGTTTCTGCAGGCGCTGGAGGCTGGGCCTGCGTTGCCTGCCTGGCGGCAGCCAACTCATCGTCATGCAGGTGGGCAGCGTGCGCAGCTGCCGCGATGTTGGCAAGGGCCAGCCTGGTGGCCTCCGCTTTCGCGTGCCGCTCGGCGTCCGTCGGATCGGGGTGGACCGTGTGGACGTGGACGGCGGCGGCCGGAGCGGCCTCCGGCTGCTGGCCGCCACGGCCGCGGCGGCGCTTCCGGTCAGGGCGGACACCGGGCTGGCTGCTGTCCGTGCGCTGGACCTCGGGGCGGTTGCCCTCGGCGCGTGCCTCCGGCCGGTGCTCGGAACGCTGCACGTGGTGCTCAGCGGCCACGATGTTGGCGCGGCGGTGCTCCACGGGGTCGTCGTGGGTGACCACGCCACGGCCGGCGCAGGCCTCGCACTGCTCGCCAAAGACCTCAAGGAGCCCCGTGCCCATGCGCTTGCGGGTCATCTGCACCAGGCCCAGTGAGGTGACCTCAGCAACCTGGTGCTTGGTGCGGTCACGGCCCAGGCACTCCACCATCCGCCGCAGGACAAGATCCCGGTTGGACTCGAGGACCATGTCGATGAAGTCGATGACGATGATGCCTCCGATGTCGCGGAGGCGGAGCTGGCGTACAACTTCCTCTGCGGCTTCCAGGTTGTTCTTGGTGACTGTCTCTTCCAGGTTGCCGCCGCTGCCGGTGAACTTGCCGGTGTTGACGTCCACCACGGTCATGGCTTCGGTCCGGTCAATCACCAGCGAGCCGCCGGAGGGCAGGAAGACCTTCCGCTCCAGGGCCTTGTGGATCTGCTCATCGATCCGCCAGGCACTGAAGATGTCCTGGTCCTTGGTCCACTTCTCGAGCCGGCCCACGAGATCCGGGGCGACGTAGGTGACGTACGCCTCGATGGTGTCCCAGGCTTCCTCGCCGGAGACGATCAGCTTGGAGAAGTCCTCGTTGAAGACGTCGCGGACCACCTTGATGGTGAGGTCCGGTTCGCCGTAGAGCAGCTCCGGGGCGAGGATCTTGGTGGACTTCGACTGGCTTTCGATGCCCTCCCACTGGGCACGGAGCCTGTTGATGTCGTGCGTCAGCTCTTCCTCGGACGCACCCTCCGCGGCTGTCCGCACAATCACGCCGGCGTGCTCCGGGAGGCGGTCCTTGAGGATCCGCTTCAGGCGGTTGCGTTCGACGTCGGGCAGCTTCCGGGAGATGCCGGTCATGGAGCCGCCGGGCACGTAGACGAGGTAGCGGCCGGGCAGGGAGATCTGGCTGGTCAGGCGTGCGCCCTTGTGGCCCACCGGGTCCTTGGTCACCTGGACCAGTACGGTGTCGCCGGACTTCAGTGCGTTCTCGATGCGGCGTTGCTTGCCCTCAAGGTTGACGGCTTCCCAGTTCACCTCGCCGGCGTACAGGACGGCGTTGCGGCCGCGGCCGATGTCCACAAACGCAGCTTCCATGGACGGCAGGACGTTCTGGACCTTGCCCAGGTACACGTTGCCGATCAGGGAGTCCTGCTGGGTCTTGGACACGAAGTGCTCAGCCAGGACGCCGTCTTCGAGGACGGCGATCTGGATTCTGTCGTCGCGCTGGCGGACGATCATCTGCCGGTCCACCGATTCCCGGCGCGCCAGGAACTCGGCTTCGGTGATGACGGTACGGCGGCGGCCGGTATCGCGTGATTCGCGGCGGCGCTGCTTCTTGGCTTCCAGGCGGGTGGAACCCTTGACGGACGTGACGCGGTTGTTCACTGCGGGTTCGCTCACGGCGCGCGGGGCGCGGACCCGGGTGACCGTGTTGGGCGGGTCGTCGTCTCCCCCGCCCGTCAGTTCAAGGTCCTGGTCGCCACGGCGGCGGCGGCGGCGACGGCGGGAGGTCACGCCTTCATCGGCCGGCCCGGCGGTCTCCTCATCAGCGTCGTCGGCCTCGTCGCCGTCTGCGGCGCCGTCGGCATCTTCACCGTCACGCTCGCCAGTCCTGCTGCGGCCGCGGCGGCCGCGCCCACGGCGCCTCCGGCGGCTGCCGGCGTCGTCTGAATCATCCTCGGCGTCGTCAGCTTCAGCTTCTTCGGCTGCTGCCGGTGCGGGCCGGACTACGGTACTCAGGTCCGGAGCCTGGAAGAGTACCGACGTGGCGGACCCTGGTTCCATGAACAGCGACCCAAACGGGCTGTTCGTGGCCGAAGCCGTGGTGGGCTCAGCGTCGGCTTCGGTGGAAGGCTCGACGGCGGTGGGTGCCTGCGCGGAAACGCCAGCGGCTGTGCCGGCTGCGGGCGCCTGGGTTGCGGGCTGCTGGGTTGCGGGCGCCTGGGCGGCAACCTCCGCTGTGGGTTCAGTGCCGGCGGGCGCTTCGGCGGGGGCCGTGCTGGCCGGCGCAGCGGGTGCGGTCTCGGCGGGGGCGGCCTCAGCTGAAACGGTCTCGCCAGGCGCAGCCGTCGCTGCCTGCGGTTCCGCTGCTTGGACGACGGCGGGGGCCGAGGTCTTGCGCGTGGCCACCCGGCGGCGCCGGACAGGCTTCGATTCCTCCGTGGCGGCCTCGGCAGGCGCCTGCTGAGCGCCGTCGTCGGTGGTGTTGGTGGTTGCCGGCGTTGCGCCGGCCTCCGCGGCAAAGACAGGAAGCGGTTCGGCGGTCTCCACCTTTTTCCGCGACCTGCTCCGGCGGGCGGGCGCCTTTGCCTCGGCTGCCTCAGCCTCTGCGCCTGGTGCGTCCACGGCGGCTTCTGCAGTTACCGCAGCAGGGGCGGCTTCGGCGGCTACCGCCTCGCCGGTTTTCGGACCGGCCTTACGCCGCGTCCTCGTGGCCTTCTTCGGCGCCGAGTTGGCATCCGCTGCTTCATCGTTAACGGCTAAAACTTGTTCATTATCCATATGTGGCAACACTCCTGCCCCTGACGTACCGCCACATCCGGCACCCATTGGGGCACATATTGTCAAAACCCGCAGGCGTTGACAGAAGTCAAGTGGATACCCCCAGGTTCGCACCGGCAGTGGGGTGCGGCAGCCCGTGGGGGCCGGCAGGATGTTCAAGAACCCGTTGTTCCACATGCCACAACCAGGTGCCGCCCAATGGAGTTGCGGGAGTCCGGATCGAAAATCCAAAGCCTGCGCTGCTCATCACTGGCGGTCTTGCGAACAAGCTGCCGGACCGGAGTCCGAATGTGGATCGGGTTCCAGCCACGTTCATTCTCTCATACCCCGGCTATTCCACGGCGGAAGCAGCAGCACTTGTTCCGTTCCTTGGAAGGTCTTCCCAGCGTCCGGCGTTACAATCGGGCAAGGACCACCCGACGAAAAGGACGCCTTGCCAATGCCCAGCATCTCCCCCTTGAGGGGCACCCACGCGCCCGAACGGACCGAGGATCCGGACAGCAGTGCAGCCGGAGCCCGTCCGCCGATGACCCGCAACCGGCCGCTCGGCTGGTTGATGGTCATTACCGGGATCATCGGCTGGTTCGCCTCCGGAACGCTGGTCCTGGAGAAACTGGAGGTCCTCAAGGACCCCAACCACACCACCGTGTGCGACGTGAACCCGTGGATCTCCTGCGGCCAGGTAATGCAGACCTGGCAAAGCTCCCTGTTTGGCTTCCCGAATATGTTCATCGGAATCGTGGCATTCGCCATCACCATCACCGTGGGCATGTCGCTGCTGGCCGGCGCCAATTTTGCCCGGTGGTACTGGCTGGGCCTGCAGGCCGGCGTTACGCTCGGCTTCGCGTTCGTGGTGTGGCTGTGGTCCCAGGCCCTCTACGTCATCCACATCCTGTGCCCGTTCTGCATGGTTGTCTGGGCGGCCATGATCCCGCTCTTTGTCTGGGTGACCATCCGGAACATCAGTGCCGGGGTCATCCCCGTTCCCCCCAATGCGGCCCGCATCCTGGGCGACTCGGGCTGGATCATAACCGCCCTGCTGTATGTGGCCGTCATCGCCACCATCTTTTTCGCCTTTATCCAGGTGTTCGCCGGAACCTCAGGCTTCTAGGCCGGCTAGCAGCAAAAAGCCCCTGGTTCCGAAGAACCAGGGGCTTTTTGCTGTCCTTGGGCTGTTAGCCCTGGAACCAGATCTTGATCTCGCGCTCGGCGGATTCGGTGGAATCGGAACCGTGGACCAGGTTCTGCTGGACCTTCAGGCCCCAGTCGCGGCCAAAGTCGCCGCGGATGGTGCCGGGGGCTGCCGTGGTGGGGTCGGTGGTTCCGGCCAGCGAACGGAAGCCCTCGATCACGCGGTGGCCCTCGAAGATGGCCGCGACCACAGGTCCGGAGAGCATGAACTCGACCAGGGGCTCGTAGAAGGGCTTGCCTGCGTGCTCCTCGTAGTGCTGCTCCAGGAGTTCGCGGGAGGCGTCAACCTTCTTCAGCTCAGCCAGGGTGTAGCCCTTGGCTTCGATCCGGGCCAGGATGGCGCCGGTAAGGTTGCGGGCGACGCCGTCGGGCTTGATCAGGACGAGGGTGCGCTCAGTGGTCACAACTGCTCCAATGCGTTGGTAAGGGGTTTCGGGTCAAGTCTACGGGGCCTGCGGCTGCTGGCCGGGTCCGGACCCATCCGGGTGGGCTGCTTCCCAGGCGGCCTGCTCGCGGGCCCGTTCCCCTGCTTCCCGGTCCAGCCGGATTCCCGTGCGGATCCCGTACCACCACGCCGCTGCGAACAGGGCGCCCACCAGGAACATGGCCGGCTCGAAGATGCCGCTGAGGATCAGGACAAGCTGCAGGATCCATCCCAGCCCGATGCCCCAGGGCCTGATAAGGAAGGCGCACGCGACGATCATCACCACGCACAGCGCAATCCCCACCCCCAGGATGACCGCCGGCGGGAACTCCCCGCGCCGCAGGCCGAACACCGCAAGGGTGGCGAAGAACATCACGAAGGCTTCCAGCAGCAGGACCGTGGAAGCGAACATCACCTTGGTGGAACGGCGCTTCTTGGGCATGCCGGGGCGCCATTCGCGCTGCGCTTTGGTCAACTTGGCCATGGAATCAGGCCTCCGTCTTGCCGAGCAGGATCCGCGCCTCTGCCACCAGGGTGATGGAACCGGTCACCAGGACCCCGCCGGACAGATCGTCGTTCGCTTCGGCGCGTTCCACAGCCCATTCCAGGGCGTCGTCGAGCTTCTCCGCGATGTGCACGTTGTCCTCGCCAAAACCAAGCTCAACAGCCAGTTCGGCGAGTTCCGCGGCAGGCACGGCACGCGGGGAGTTGGACTGTGTGAAGCAGTACTCCTCAGCCATCCCGCCGAGGGACTCCTTGAGCTGGCGGAGGATCTCCTCGGCGTCCTTCTCTTTGAGCACTCCGACCACCGGGACCAGCCTGGTGAAGGTGAAGGCTTCCTGCAGTGCGGCTGCGGAGGCCTTGATGCCGTCCGGGTTGTGGGCCGCGTCCACCACGATGGTGGGAGCTGTCCGCACCACCTCAAGGCGGCCCGGTGAGGTGACATTCGAGAAGCCTTCCTGGAGCACCTCGAAATCGAGTTCCTTTTCGCCCCCAAAGAAGGCTTCGAGGGCCGCCACTGCCACCGCGGCGTTCTGCGCCTGGTGGGCGCCGTGCAGGGGAACCAGCAGTTCCGGGTAGCGGCCAGCGATCCCCTGGATGCTCACCACTTGGCCACCAACGGCCACGGTGCGGGATTCGACGCCGAATTCCACGCCTTCGAAGCGGAACGGCACCCCCACGTCCTTGGCCTTGTCCAGCAGGACCTGGGCGGCGTCCAGCGGCTGGGCGGCACTGATGAGGTAGCCGCCGGGCTTGATGATGCCGGCTTTCTCGTAGGCGATGTCCTCGGTGGTGTCACCGAGCAGGTCCGTGTGGTCCAGCGAGATGGGGGTGATGACGGAAACCTGCCCGTCGCCCACGTTGGTGGCGTCGGTGATGCCGCCGAGGCCAACCTCGATGACGGCCACGTTCACGGGCTGGTCCGCGAAGATCGCGAAGCCCAGGATGGTGAGGCATTCGAAATACGTGAGCCGGGGCTCGCCCGCAGCCTCCAGTTCGGAGTCGACAATCTGCAGGTAGGGGCGGATCTCGTCCCAGATGCGGACGAAGGTCTCATCCGGAACCGGGTGGCCGTCGATGCTGATCCGTTCCGTGACCTTGGACAGGTGCGGGCTGGTGTAGCGGCCGGTGCTGAGTCCATGCGCCCGCAGGACGGATTCGATCATGCGCGCGGTGGAGGTCTTGCCGTTGGTCCCGGTGACGTGGATGATCGGGAACGCCTTGTTGGGCTCGCCCAGCACGTCCATCGCCCGGAACAACGGGGCCAGCCGCGGCTCCATCTTGTTTTCCGGCGCCCGGCCCAGCAGCTCGGCGTAGACGCTCTCTACGGAAAATTCGTCTGTCATGGCTCAGGCCCCTACTTTTTCGACGGCGACGGCCGGCTCTGCGGCGTCCCCGGGTTCTGCCGTGAGTTCCACGGACAGGGTCTCGCCCTTCACCAGGGCGGCATTGGCCAGCAGGGCGTCGACGACGTTCTGCTGCGCGGTGACGGTGGTCCGGATCCGGTCGCTGACATTGAGTCCGCCGTCCTTGCGCGCCTGCTGGATGGCGCGGACCATGTCGCGGGCCAGGCCTTCCGCTTCGAGCTCAGGAGTGACCTCGGTGTTCAGGACCACGAACCCGCCGCCGGGCAGTACGGCGACAGCTTTGGCGGACGCGGCACCCCCCTCGGACTCAGCCACCACGGTTTCCAGCGTGTACTCCTGCGGCTCCAGCTCCAGGCCGCCGGCGGTGACCACGCCTGCCTCGGAAACGGACCAGTCACCGGACTTGGAGCCCTTGATGGCCTGCTGCACGTTCTTGCCCAGGCGCGGGCCCGCAGCGCGGGCGTTGACCACGAGCTTCTGCTGGATGCCGAACTCTTCCGGCGAGGCCGTGGCAGCATCGAGCAGCCGGACGGAGCGGAGGTTCAGCTCATCTGCGACGACGGCGGCGAAACCTTCGAGCGCATCCGCACCGGGTGCCACCACCGTGAGTTCCTGCAGCGGCAGGCGGACGCGGAGGTTTGCGGCCTTGCGGAGCGAAGAGCCCGTGGAGCAGATCTGCTGGACCTTGTCCATGGCCTGGACCAGGTCCGGGTTGGCGGGGAACAGTGCAGCGTCCGGCCAGTCTGCCAGGTGGACGGAGCGTCCGCCGGTGAGCCCGCGCCAGATCTCCTCCGAGACCAGGGGCAGCAGGGACGCCGCTGCGCGGGAAACAGTCTCCAGCGCGGTGTACAGCGCATCGAAGGCGTCCTGGTCCTCATCAAAGAAGCGCTGGCGGCTCCTGCGGACGTACCAGTTGGTGAGCATGTCCAGGTAGCTGCGCAGGGCATCGCAGGCACCTGAGATGTCGTATTCGTCGAGCCGTTCGGTCATGGTGCCGACCAGTTCGCCGGTGTTGGCCAGCAGGTACTGGTCCAGCGTGTCGGCGTAGCCGTCGTAGCGGAGCTTCGCGTCATACCCGTTGCCGCCGGCGGCGGCGTTGGTGTAAAGCGTGAAGAAGCTGTACACGTTCCACAGCGGCAGGATGACCTGGCGGACGCCGTCGCGGATTCCCTGCTCGGTAACCACCAGGTTGCCGCCGCGGAGGATGGGGCTGGACATCAGGAACCAGCGCATGGCATCCGAGCCGTCGCGGTCCAGCACCTCGGAGACGTCCGGGTAGTTGCGCAGGCTCTTGGACATCTTCTGCCCGTCCGAGCCCAGCACGATGCCGTGGCTGATGACGTTGCGGAAGGCCGGCCGGTCGAACAGCGCCGTGGAGAGGATGTGCAGCATGTAGAACCAGCCGCGGGTCTGGCCGATGTACTCCACGATGAAGTCTGCCGGGTTGTGGGTGTCGAACCAGGCCTCGTTCTGGAACGGGTAGTGGACCTGGCCGTACGGCATGGAGCCGGAGTCGAACCAGACGTCCAGGACGTCCTCCACGCGGCGCATGACGGACTGGCCCTCTTCGGGCGTGCGGGGATCGTCCGGGTTGGGCCGGGTCAGCTCGTCGATGAACGGCCGGTGCAGGTCAACCTGGCCGGCCTTGTTCAGCGGCAGCCGGCCGAAGTCCGCCTCGATCTCGGCGAGCGAGCCGTAGACGTCGGTGCGGGGGTACTCGGGGTCGCTGGACTGCCACACCGGAATGGGGCTGCCCCAGTAGCGGTTGCGGCTGATGGACCAGTCGCGGGCGTTTTCCAGCCACTTGCCGAACTGGCCGTCCTTGACGTTGCCGGGGATCCAGTTGATCTCCTGGTTCAGTTCGGACATCCGGTCCTTGAACTTGGTGACCTCCACGTACCAGGAGGAGACGGCGCGGTAGATCAGCGGGTTGCGGCAGCGCCAGCAGTGCGGGTAGCTGTGCTCGTAGCTGGCCTGCTTGACCAGCCTGCCCTGGGCGCGCAGCACCTGGGTGATGGGTTTGTTGGCCTCGAAGACCTGCAGGCCAACGATGTCGTGAAGGTCGCCGTGCTTGAAGAGCGGGAGGAATTTGGCGCCTTCGTCCACGGAGAGGACCACCGGGATGCCAGCTTCCTCACAGACTTTCTGGTCGTCCTCACCGTAGGCCGGAGCCTGGTGAACAATGCCGGTGCCGTCGGTGGTGGTGACGTAGTCGGCGACCAGGAAGCGCCAGGCGTTCTCCATGCCGTACTTTTCGTTGTCCGCGAAATCGCTCCACAGCGGCTGGTACGCCAGGCCTTCCAGTTCGGCGCCGGTGTGGGTGGATACAACAGCGGCCTGGGCGGCCTCGAAATCGTCATAGCCCAGGTCCTTGGCGTAGTTGCCCACGAGGTCCGCGGCCAGCAGGAAGCTGCCCGTGACGGGCGCGTCCGCGGCGGCGGCCTTGATGCCGTTGGGGCCTGCCGGCAGGACGGCGTAGGTGATGGAAGGGCCGACGGCGAGCGCGGCGTTGGTGGGCAGGGTCCAGGGCGTCGTGGTCCAGGCGAGGGCCTGGACACCGTCGAGCTGCTTGGACAGGTCCGACTCCCCTGCCGTGATGGGGAACGTCACCGTGACTGTCTGGTCCTGGCGGTTCTTGTAGACGTCGTCGTCCATGCGCAGCTCGTGGTTGGACAGCGGCGTCTCGTCCTTCCAGCAGTACGGCAGGACGCGGTAGCCGTTGTAGGTCAGTCCTTTTTCGTGCAGTTGCTTGAACGCCCAGAGGACGGACTCCATGTACTCGACGTTAAGCGTTTTGTAGTCGTTGTCGAAGTCCACCCACCGTGCCTGGCGGGTCACGTAGTTCCGCCACTCGTCGGCGTACTTCATCACCGAGGCCCGGCAGGCGTCGTTGAACTTGTCGATGCCCATGGCTTCGATCTGGGTCTTGTCCGTCATCCCCAGCTGCTTCATGGCTTCCAGCTCGGCAGGCAGGCCATGGGTGTCCCAGCCGAAGCGGCGCTCCACGCGCTTCCCGCGCTGGGTCTGGTAGCGGCCCACCAGGTCCTTGGCATAACCGGTCAGCAGGTGCCCGTAGTGGGGCAGCCCGTTGGCGAAGGGCGGGCCGTCGTAGAACACGAACTCGTTGCTGCCGGGCTCGCCGCCCGGCGCATCGGCGCTCCGCTGGTCGATGCTGGCCTGGAACGTGCCGTCCTGGTCCCAGTACTTCAGGATGCGTTCTTCGATCTCCGGAAACTTCACGGAGGCGGAAACGGTGGCGCCGCCGCTGGAGGAAGGTTCGGCGGAGGCTGAGGCCTTGGGGTAATACGACATGTCGACATCCTGGGTTGAGCTTGGCGAACTGCCGGCTTGCGCCTTCTGTTCCGTTCAGGATGCGAGGACGGCCGGTGTGGGTGTCCGTCCGGACCCCACGCTCACCGCGGTACCACCTCACTTACCGGCGTTGCACGCGTCCCCGGGGGAACATGTGCCGCGACGGCCACTCATTACTGCTGTGACGGGCTTACCCGTCCGGTTCTACTTGCGCGTGCCCACCTGCTGGTTCGCGTGTTCTTCCGGAAGCTCACCGGTGATTGCCGGGTCATAGCCTTTTTGAGTCTACTATTTCCGGGGCCGGGCCACCAATAATTGAACCTATGCAAGAGCACGGGGACGGGCGTCGAGGCGGTGGGCCACGCCCGCATGTGTCCCGGTGGTCCCTTGCAGCCGCCGTCCTGGCCCTGCCGGGTGCTGCGCTGGTGTTCCTGCGCCTGGTTCCCTGGGATGTCGGCACCCCATGGATCCAGATTTTGGCCCTGTTTCCAGCAGGGCTGTCAACAACGGCGGCGGCACTCGCTGCCGCCGTCGTCGCCTTTTGCCTCCGTGCCGAACCCCGCAGGGCTGTGTCTGCTGCCCTCGTAGCCATGCTGCTTGTCATCCAACTTGCTTGGGTACTGGACCGTGTCCTGCCTCCCGGCACCTCGGGTCCGGTGGCCTCCGGAAACATACAGCCGGCAACCGTCCAGTCCCCTGCCCCGTCCGGGGACCCGGCCCGGGAGCCGGTGGTGACGGTCATGGCGCTGAACGTGGGGTACACCGGAGTGGACCCCGGGGCCCTGCTGGCGGAGATCAGGAGCCGAAACGTGGACGTTTTGGCCCTGCCGGAGCTTGCACCGGCCAGCCTGAAGGCGCTCGACAGGGCAGGGCTGGCAGCCCTGCTGCCGTACCGGGCCACGGATGTGGACTGGGACAAGATTGGAAGCGCCCTTTTCTCGCGGTTCCCCCTCCAGCAGGTGGAGCGTGTGCCCGGTTCGGCGTTCCACCAGAGCCGCGCCGTGGCCAGCCTTCCCACCACCGCCGGGCCAGTGCACCTGACCGCCGTCCACGTCGACTCCCCGCGCCGGGGCCACATAGCGTCGTGGCGGGCCGAGCTGCGGCAGCTCGGCGAACTGTGGCAGGCACTGCCGGACAGCCGGCATTCCATCCTGCTCGGCGATTTCAACGCGAGCGCGGACCATGGTGAGTTCCGGGACCTGCTGGCTACGGGGCTTTCCGACGCCGCGGAGGCGACCGGGAAGGGCCTGGCCCCCACCTGGCCGGTCAATTCACCGGCGCCGGCTTTCGTGGCCATCGACCATGTCCTGGTAAGCCCGGGGATTGAGGTGCTGGACTTCGACGTGGTGACGCTCCCGGGTACAGACCACGCCGCGGTGGCAGCGCGCCTGGTGCTGCCGTAGGTGCTAGCCCTTGCGGATGAGCTTGTAGTTTGAGGCCTGCGCCACCGGCCGGATGACGATCTGGTCCAGGTTTACATGGTGCGGAGCGGTGACGGCGTAGCGGACGACATCCGCCACATCACCGGCCGTGAGCGGCTTCTCCACCCCCTGGTAGACCTTGTCCGCTGCCTGCCGGTCACCGAGCCGGTTCAGGGCGAACTCTTCGGTCTGGACCAGGCCGGGCGCCACCTCGATCACGCGGACGTTATGCTCGGCTTCCTCCAGCCGCAGTGCCTCCGTCAGGGCCCGCTGGGCGAACTTTGCCGCGTTGTAGCCGCCACCGCCCTCGTACGACGCCAGCCCCGCGGTGGAGGTCAGGTTCAGGACCGTCCCCTCGCCGTTGGCCCGCAGCATCGGCAGGAAGGCTTTTATGAGTTTCATGGTGCCCAGCACGTTCACCCGGTACATCCATTCCCAGTCCCCGGTGCTGGCAGAGCTGATGGTGTCCGCGCCCCTGGCCCCGCCGGCAATGTTGACCAGCGTGTCGATTCCCCCCGCCTCCTTCACCTGCGAGACCAGCCGGGACACGTCGTCGTCCTCCGAAATGTCGGCGGGGAGCGCGACGGCGCCGGTTTCCTTTTCCAGTTCGGCCAGGCGGTCCGCGCGGCGCGCCACGGCAAAGACCTTCCAGCCTTCCGCCGCCAGGGCACGCACTGTGGCCTCCCCGATCCCGCTGCTCGCGCCCGTCACCAAAGCTGCCTTTTTCTGCGAAACGTCACTCATGGCACCACCATAGCGGGACCGGCCGCCTGGGTGCCCCTGCCCGGGCCGCCCTCAGGATCGGTCCGGCCGGGGCCACGTGCGGCAGGCGGACATGCCCGGACATGAAACAATTGGCAGATGGCTGAAGACACGCAGGGTACAGACACGCCCACCACCGCCCCTATCAACGTTCCGGACAAGCCGGCCCTCGAAGGCCTCGAAGCTGCGCTCACGCAGCGGTGGCTGGCCGAGGGAACCTACAAGTTCGATCGCGAGACCACCCGGGACCGGGTCTACTCAATCGACACTCCCCCTCCCACCGCGTCCGGGTCGCTCCACGTGGGGCACATGTTCTCCTACACGCAGACCGACGTGCTGGCACGCTACCAGCGGATGACCGGCAAGAACGTCTTCTATCCCATGGGCTGGGACGACAACGGCCTGCCCACCGAACGCCGGGTACAGAACTTCTACGGCGTCCGCTGCGACCCCTCCATCCCGTACAACCCTGACTACCAGCCGCCGGCGCAGCCCGCGAAGAACCAGCGGGACTTCGACGTCGTCTCCCGCCGGAACTTCATCGAGCTGTGCGAAGAGCTCGCGGTAGAGGACGAGAAGGTCTTCGAAAACCTTTTCCAGACGCTTGGCCTGTCGGTGGACTGGGAACTCACCTACCGCACCATCGACGACAACTCGCGGGCGGTCTCGCAGCGCGCCTTCCTGGCAAACCTGGCCGCAGGCGACGCATACATGGCAGAGGCTCCTACCCTATGGGACGTCACGTTCCGGACGGCCGTGGCGCAGGCGGAACTCGAGGACCGCGAGATGCCCGGCGCCTACTACCGCTACCCGTTCTTCACCGAGGACGGGGAGAAGATCTACATCGAGACCACCCGCCCGGAACTGCTGGCGGCCTGCGCCGCCCTGGTGGCGAATCCCGACGACGAACGGTACCAGCCGCTGTTCGGCAAGAAGGTCACGTCCCCCTTGTTCGGCGTCGAAGTTGAAGTCAAGGCGCATCCTCTCGCCAAGGCGGACAAGGGCTCCGGCATCGCCATGGTGTGCACGTTCGGTGACCTGACCGACGTCACCTGGTGGCGCGAACTGCAGCTGCCCACCCGGGCCATCGTGGGCCGCGACGGACGCATTGTCAGCGAGGCTCCCGAATGGATCACCACCGACATCGGCCGCGAAGCCTTCGCCGCCATTGCCGGCAAGACAGTCTTCAGCGCCAAGGAAGAGGTGGTGAAGCTCCTCACCGCCGCGGAACTGCTCGACGGCGAGCCCAAGAAGATCATGCACCCCGTGAACTTCTACGAAAAGGGTGACAAGCCCCTTGAAGTAGTCACCTCCCGCCAGTGGTACATCCGCAACGGCGGCAGGGACGAGGACCGCCGCGAACGCCTGATCGCACGCGGGCATGAGATCGACTTCCACCCGGCCTTCATGCGCTCACGCTACGAGAACTGGATTGCCGGCCTGAACGGCGACTGGCTGGTGTCCCGCCAGCGCTTCTTCGGCGTGCCCATCCCGGTCTGGTACCCGCTGGATGCCGACGGCAACCCGGACTATGACTCCCCCATCGTCCCGTCCGACGCGCAGCTCCCCGTGGACCCGGCCGCCGACGCCGCTCCCGGCTTCGACGAATCCCAGCGCGACGTTCCCGGAGGCTTCACGGGCGACGCCGACATCCTGGACACGTGGGCAACGTCCTCCCTGACGCCCAAGATCGTGGGCGGCTGGAAGCGCGACGAGGACCTCTTTGCCAAGGTGTTCCCCTTTGATGTCCGGCCCCAGGGGCACGACATCATCCGGACCTGGCTCTTCTCCTCCGTGGTACGCGCGGACGCCCTGGAGAACAGCGCACCGTGGAAGCACGCGGCCATCTCCGGCTGGATCCTGGACCCCGACCGCAAGAAGATGTCAAAGTCCAAGGGCAACGTGGTGGTACCCACCGACGTCCTGGAAGAGTACGGCTCCGATGCTGTGCGCTACTGGGCAGCTTCCGCAAAGCTCGGGGCCGATACGGCCTATGAGATTGCGCAGATGAAGATCGGCCGGCGCCTGGCCATCAAGCTCCTGAATGCGTCCAAGTTCGTCCTGAACCTGGGCGCCACGGAAGACTCCGTGCTGTCCACCGACCTTTCCGTCCTGGCCAACCCGTTGGACCGGGCTGTCCTGGCGCAGCTTTCGGAGGTGGTGGCCCAGTCCACCAAGGCCTTCGAGAACTACGACTACGCACGGGCGCTGCAGATCACGGAAAGCTTCTTCTGGCAGTTCACCGACGACTACGTGGAGCTGATCAAGGACCGGGCGTACGGTGCCGCCGGTGAGGCCGAACAGGCTTCCGTACTGGCAGCCCTGGCCACCACCCTGGACACCCTGCTGCGGCTCTTTGCGCCCTTCCTGCCCTTCGCCACCGAAGAAGTGTGGAGCTGGTGGCGCAAGGGCTCCGTCCACCGTGCCCAGTGGCCCGCGCCGCTGGAGGTCCCGGGCGGCGACACCGCCATGCTCGCAACGGTCGGGGTGGCCCTCAGCGGTGTCCGGAAAGCAAAGTCCGAAGCGAAGGTCAAGCAGCGCACCGAGGTCCTGACCGCGACCATCACGGCGCCGGAAGCTTTGACCGCGCAGCTGCAGGCCGGCCTGGCCGACCTGAAGGCAGCCTCCAACGCCCGCGAGATCATCCTTATGGTCGGTGAGGGCGAGCTGAGCGTCAGCGACGTGGCACTTGCTGCGACGGAAGAGCCCGCGAAGGCGTAGCCACACCTCGGGCCTCGTTTCGGGGCGCCCCGGTTTCAGGGCAAAGGGGAAGCCCCATCAGCGTTTTGCCGTTGGTGGGGCTTCGACTTTTCGGCCATCCGGTGACGTCTTGATGGTCTGGCAGGATCCGCTGATCTTCAGGTCTTCCTACCACGTCACTGGTAGCTTGCATCTGACTTTGCCGATGGCTGCGTCGGATGACATATCACTGAATCTTTGGTTCCTGCGTCCCGCTTCTTTCGAAGTGGGTAAGAACCATTGTTGTCCTGCCCGCCGGCATGCGCAAGAGCCCCGGAAGAACTACAAGAGGGTAGTTCTGCCGGGGCTCCTGGAGCCGTACAGTGCGGCTGGCCGGATTCGTCCTGGGCGGGTTGGGCCTAGCTGAATTCAGGCCGCTCTGTCCGGCTGCGCTTCAGCTCGAAGAAGTGCGGGTAGGCAGCAATCGCGGTAGTGGCGTCCCACAGCTTGCCGGCCTCCTCGCCACGGGGAATCCGGGTGAGGACGGGACCAAAGAAGGCGGTGCCGTTGAAGGCCACCACGGGAGTTCCGACGTCCTGGCCCACCAGCGAGATACCCTCCTGGTGGCTTGCCCGGAGCTGGTCATCGAAGGCGTCCGAGGAGGCTGCCGCGGCAAGCGTGGCGGGAAGCCCGCACTCCGCAAGCGCTTTGGTGATGACCAGGTCACGGTCCTGCTCGCCGGATTCGTGAATCAGGGAGCCCATGGCGTCGTAGAGCGCCTTGACTGTTGCATCGCCATGCTGTTGCTGGGCCGCAATGATCACGCGGACCATGCCCCAGGCGTTGTCCATGGATTCGCGGTAGGCAGGTTCAAGGTCGCGGCCCTCGTTGAGGACAGCCAGGCTCATGACGTGCCAGACCGTTTCGATGTCGCGGACGCCTTCGACTTCGCCGATCCAGCGGGAGGTGATCCAGGCGAAGGGGCACAGCGGATCGAACCAAAAATCGGCCCTGTTCTTTACTGGTTCAGTCATGGGATATTCCTTCGCTGGTTCCCGCGGCGCAGCATAGCCACGGTGTGGTCGGGTCTATAACGGGCGGGACTGTGCCAGGCCAATGAGCTGCGCCTGGGCCGCCCTGCGGACGAATCAGGCAGACTTACGGCGTTTGGTGACGTGCGGAACGATGGTGGGTTCGGCGCCCTTCAGGACAACGTCCTCCGTGATGACCACGCTGGCAACGTCCTCGCGGCTGGGAAGATCGAACATCACGGGCAGCAGGACTTCCTCCATGATTGCTCGCAGCCCGCGGGCGCCCGTTCCGCGCTCCAGGGCCTGTTCGGCGATGGCGTCAAGGGCGGTGTCGTCAAACACCAGTTCCACGCCGTCGATCTGGAACATCTTCTGGTACTGCTTCACCAGGGCGTTCTTGGGTGTGGAAAGGATCTGGATCAGGGCATCGCGGTCCAGGTTGGATACGGTGGTGATCACCGGCAGCCGCCCAATGAATTCGGGAATGAGGCCGAACTTCAGCAGGTCCTCCGGCATCACCTCTCCGTAGGAGTCCACCTTTTTGCTGGCCTCGTTGAGGGGGGCTCCAAAGCCGATGCCCTTCCGTCCGGACCTGGATCCGATGATTTCCTCAAGGCCCGCGAAGGCGCCGGCCACGATGAACAGCACATTGGTGGTGTCAATCTGGATGAATTCCTGGTGCGGGTGCTTCCTGCCGCCCTGGGGAGGAACGGAGGCAACGGTTCCCTCCAGGATCTTCAGCAGCGCCTGCTGGACGCCCTCGCCCGAGACGTCCCGGGTGATGGAGGGGTTTTCGCTCTTGCGTGAAATCTTGTCGATCTCATCGATGTAGATGATGCCCTGCTCGGCTTTTTTGACGTCGTAGTCCGCGGCCTGGATGAGCTTGAGGAGGATGTTCTCTACATCCTCGCCCACGTAGCCGGCCTCAGTCAGTGCAGTGGCATCGGCAACGGCAAACGGGACGTTCAGCCGGCGCGCCAGGGTCTGGGCCAGGTACGTCTTGCCGCATCCTGTGGGCCCGATCAGGAGGATGTTCGACTTGGCGATTTCGACGTCGTCATGGTGCCCGCCGTCAGCGAGGCTCCCGGACTTGGGTGCATGGCCGGCCTGGATGCGCTTGTAGTGGTTGTAGACGGCGACGGCGAGCGAACGCTTCGCGGGTTCCTGCCCGATGACGTATTCCTGCAGGAAATCGAAGATCTCGCGGGGCTTGGGGAGTTCAAAGCTCCCCAGGTCAGCAACTTCCGCCAGTTCCTCTTCGATGATCTCGTTGCAAAGCTCAATGCATTCATCGCAGATGTAGACACCGGGCCCGGCAATGAGCTTGCGCACCTGCTTCTGGCTCTTTCCGCAGAAAGAGCACTTCAGCAGATCCGTGCTCTCGCCAATCCGAGCCATATGTGAACCCCTTAGTATCTTGCTGCCAGGCAGCCTTGCACCGTTGCTGGAATCTCCACCAGCCTGCATGGACCGGTTGTGACAACATCCACTCTAGGTCACATTCGCTTCCCAGCGTGGAAGGAAAAGGCCGGTGGGGCCAAATGATTGGCTCCACCGGCCCACTACTTTACCGTGTGATTGCTTGCGGTTTGATCTTGCGCGAATCCAGGACCTGGTCGATCAGGCCGTAGGACTGGGCTTCCGCAGCCGTGAGGATCTTGTCGCGCTCGATGTCGTTGTTGACCTGCTCCGAGGTCCGTCCCGAGTGGTGGGCAAGCGTGTCTTCGAGCCAGGATCGCATCCGCATGACCTCAGCGGCCTGGATTTCGAGGTCTGATGCCTGGCCGCCCTGGCCGCCGGACAGCGCCGGCTGGTGGATCAGGACGCGGGCGTTGGGCAGGGCAAGGCGCTTGCCGGGAGTGCCGGCCGCCAGCAGGACCGCAGCGGCGCTTGCGGCCTGGCCAAGGCAGACCGTCTGGATCTCCGGGCGGATGTACTGCATGGTGTCGTAGATCGCCGTCATGGCGGTGAAGGAACCGCCCGGCGAATTGATGTAGAGGGTGATGTCGCGGTCGGGGTCGGTGGACTCCAGGACCAGCAGCTGCGCCATGACGTCATCCGCGGAGGCGTCATCCACCTGGACACCGAGGAAGATGATGCGGTCCTCGAAAAGCTTGGTGTAGGGGTCCTGGCGCTTGAAGCCGTACGGCGTGCGCTCTTCGAACTGGGGCAGGACGTAGCGGCTGGTCGGAAGGTTACCGGCAGTCGATCCGAAGTTGTAGTTCATTTTTGGTGCTCCTGATCTAAGTGTTCTAAATGCCGGGTTACTTCTCGGACGCTGACTCGCCGGAGGAGGCATTCGCGGTTCCGCCGCCACCGGACACCGAACCGGCGTGGGCGGCGATCTTGTCGAAGAAGCCGTACTCGAGAGCTTCGGTCGCCGTGAACCACTTGTCACGGTCGTTGTCCTTGAGGATGGTTTCCACGGTCTGCCCGGTCTGCTCGGCGGTCAGCTCGGCCATAACCTTCTTCATGTGCAGGATGAGCTCCGCCTGGATCTTGATGTCCGAGGCGGTGCCGCCGATGCCGCCCGAGGGCTGGTGCATCAGGACGCGGGCGTTCGGGGTGGCGTAGCGCTTGCCCTTGGTACCGGACGAGAGCAGGAACTGCCCCATGGATGCAGCCAGGCCGGTAGCAACCGTCACGACATCGTTCGGGATGAACTGCATGGTGTCGTAGATGGCCATGCCGGCGGTCACGGAGCCGCCCGGGGAGTTGATGTAAAGGTAGATGTCCTTGTCCGGGTTCTCTGCGGACAGGAGCAGCAGCTGCGAGCAGATGGCATTGGCGTTGTCGTCACGCACCTCTGAGCCGAGCCAGATGATCCGCTCCTTGAGGAGCCGGTTGTAGATGTAGTTGTCCTGGGCTGCAGGATCGACAGTCGCCATCCGGGGGGACTCTGGGTGCTGTGACATGTGTACTAACCTCTCGCTGGTGACGGTGACATCACTGAAAATCACTACTTGGACACTAACCGGTTTCACCGGCGTTTTGTTCGCACACCCGCGGCTGTTCGCTGACGGCGCACGATCGGCCGGGCCGGGCGGGCAGTGGCCGGATATTAACGCAAAGGGCCCCCGGATCGGGTGATCCGGGGGCCCTTTGGCGGCGCGTCCTAGAGCCTAGGCCTTGGCCTCTGCCTTGTCTTCGTCAGCGGCGGCCTCTGCGGTTTCAGCTTCCACAGCTTCGGCTGCAGGAGCTTCCTCTTCGCCGCCGGGGCGTACGAAGTCGCTGAGGTCAACGGCATTGCCCTCGGTGTCGGTGACCTCGGCCTGGCCAAGGACAACGGCCAGCGCCTTGCGGCGGCGGACCTCGGAGACCATCATGGGCACCTGGCCGCTCTGGTCGATGATCTGGGCGAACTGGTTCGGGTCCATGCCGTACTGGCTGGCCGTGGTGACGATGTAGTCGATCAGCTCGTTCTGGCTGACGTTGACTTCTTCCTTCTCGGCAATGGCGTCGAGGATGATTTCGTTCTGGAAGGCACGGGCGGTGTTGGCGCGGACCTCTTCGCGGTGTTCCTCGGTGTCGTGCTCGCCTTCACCGTGTCCGTTGCCCTCCTTGAAGTGGGCCTCGAGCTGCTCTTCGACCACGGAGTCCGGGACGGGAACCTCAACGAGCTCAACGAGCTTGTCCAGGACCTTGTCGCGGGCCTCTACGCCCTGCTCCACTACCTTGGAGTCGGCGGCCTGCTTGGCGAGGTCTTCACGGAGTTCGGCCAGGGTGTCGAACTCGGAAGCCAGCTGGGCGAAGTCGTCGTTGGCCTCGGGGAGTTCGCGCTCCTTGACGGCCTTCACTACAACCTTGACCTGGGCCTCTTCGCCGGCGTGGTCGCCGCCCACAAGGGTGGTGTTGAAGATGGCATCTTCATCGGCGCTGAGGCCGGTGACGGCTTCATCGAGCCCGTCGAGCATGGTGCCGGCGCCAACCTGGTAAGACAGGCCCGCAGCCGAGTCCACCTCTTCGCCGTCGATGGTTGCGGTGATGTCGATGGTGAGGAAGTCGCCGTCAGCAGCGGGGCGCTCGACCGACTTGAGCGTGCCAAAGCGGCCGCGGAGTTCGTCAAGGGCCTTGTCCACGTCTTCTTCGGACGACTCGGCGGCTGCAACCTCAACCTTGATGCCGGCGTAGTCCGGGAGTTCGATCTCGGGGCGGACGTCCACCTCGGCGGCGAACTTCAGGCCGCCGTCCGTAGCCGACGGGTCCGGAACCTCGGTGATCTCAACCTCGGGACGGCTCAGGGGGCGGATGCCGGATTCCTGCACGGCAGTCTGGTACCAGCCGTTGAGGCCCTCGTTGATGGCAGTCTCCAGGACGTAGCCGCGGCCAACGCGCTGGTCGATGAGCTTTGCAGGTACCTTGCCCTTACGGAAGCCAGGGACCTGGATCTGCGAAGCAACGGTCTTGTAGGCCGAGTCGATGCTGGGCTTCAATTCCTCAAAGGGGACCTCAACATTGAGCTTGACCCGCGTGGGGGTGAGGTTCTCGACAGCGCTCTTCACGGTCTAAGTACTCCTGGGTTTGTGGGATGGGTTTCTGCAAACGCAATGTTTTGTCCAGGCCAACAGGTCCGGGCCGCAGAGTCGGGGTGACAGGATTTGAACCTGCGACTTCCTGCTCCCAAAGCAGGCGCTCTAGCCAAGCTGAGCTACACCCCGTAAGTGCACAGGCAAGTCTACGGTCATACGCGCCGAGTTTGCACATTTGACACGTAGGCCATGGATTAGGTTTAGTTGTATCCGGCTTGAACAGCCAGCCCGAAGTCGCAGGCCTGCTAATGTTGCAGATGCAGCTTCTTCGGGGACGTAGCTTAATGGTAAAGCCTCAGTCTTCCAAACTGATTACGCGGGTTCGATTCCCGTCGTCCCCTCCAGACACAAAAAGGCCCCTCATCTGAGGGGCCTTTTCGTGTATCGCGCCTTTTTGTGTATCGCCAACACGCCGTGCCGGCAGGCCATCGCGGGGCACTTTGACGGCGCCGGGGCCCCAATCAGCGTCTGTGGCCGGAGTGTCCGCGTCGAAGTGCCCCGATTCGGTTTGCCGTAAGCCGGCGGTGCCCTGTTCAGCTCTGGCAGTACGGGCACCAGTAGAGCTTGCGGCCCACCAGTTCTGCGGCCAGCACCGTGGTGCCGCAGACCCGGCAGGGCAATCCGTCACGCTTGTACACAAAATGCGCGTTGTCCCGGGCGGGGAAGGTTCCGCTCTTCATCGCGGCGGCTTCGGCTGCGGGTTTGGCCGCCCTGCCGTTTCCCGTCCAATACCTGGGCGTCGTAGTGATGATCCTGCCGTCGGCGACGCCATCGTTCATCACGGAGACGACGTCGCGCCACAGCTTCCGTGCCTCACCGTCCTGGAGGTTGTTGCCCGGCAGCCAGGGGTCCAGCCGACGCCGGAACAGGACTTCCGCGCGGTAGACGTTCCCCACGCCGGCAATGATTTTCTGGTCCATGAGCAGCGCAGCCACGGGTGCCTTGCGGCTTTGGAGGTTGGCGGCGAACCGGCCGGCATCACCCCTGCGGTTGACCAGCGGGTCAGGCCCCAGCCGAGCCCGCACCACGTCAGTCTCGGCCAGGGTGATGGCCTCGCATGTGGTGGCACCCCGCAGGTCTGCCCAGCCGTTGCTGCTGGCCAGCCTGACCCGGACGGCACCCACCGGAGCCGGCGGTCCGGCATAGGAGCCGTCCCCGTCGCTGCCCGCGCCTGCGCCGTCGTCGCTTCCTTCCGCAAAGGTTTCCCGCTCCCCCACGCGGCGCGGCGCTCCAATGCTGGAAGAACCGGCGAAGGTGCTGTCACCGCCAAAGCTCCAGGCCCCGTACAGCCCCAAATGCACATGCAGCACCAGCGCGTTGTCGAAGTGCAGGAACAGGTGCTTGCCGTGCGCGTCGGCCGCGAGGAGGGTGTGCCCGTCCAGCAGCGCGGCGCCTGCGCTGAACCTGCCCTGCGGACTGGACACACTCAGCCGGCGGCCGCCGAAGACGTCCCCGAACTGGCGCGCGAGCCGACGGACGGAATGCCCTTCAGGCACTACTCGATGACCTCGCCGGTTGTTTCGTAGGCGGCAATCTTGCCGATGCGGCGCACATGGCGTTCGTCGTTGCTGAAGGGCTCCGCCAGGAAGGCCTCAATGAGCCCGGTTGCTTCCTCCACTGTGTGCTGGCGGCCCCCCACGGCAACAACATTGGCGTCGTTGTGCTCGCGGGCCAGGACGGCTGTGGAGTGGTTCCAGGCCAGTGCCGCACGAACGCCCTTGACCTTGTTGGCGGCAATCTGCTCCCCGTTGCCCGAGCCGCCGAGGACGATGCCCAGTGCGTGGACGCCTGCCTGCTGGTCCGCAACCACCGCAAGGGCGGCATTAATGCAGAACGACGGGTAGTCATCCTGCGCGTCGTAGGCCTTAGGACCGTGGTCCACCACCTCATATCCCTTGGCGGACAGGTGCTGCACCAGGTGGGCGCTGAGCTCCATGCCTGCATGGTCGGTGGCGATGTGGACCCGCGGGAAGGCAGGGGAAGAAGTCACGAGCAGAATCCGTTCGGTTGGGGCGCCGGCAGCCGGCCGGGACGGCGCAGGCCAGGGTCAGGACAACAGGGTCAAGGATACTAGGACTCCGGCGGAGCGGCTGGTGGCTGGCTTCCGCCTCCGCCGCGCGCCCTTGCGGCCACACGGGTCAGGACCTCGGCCAGCCTGGCAGCGGAAGCGGGGCTGCCGCCGCTCACCGCGAGGCGCTGGCCGTCAGTCCTGCTGACGACGACGGCGGGACCGCTGCTGACGAGCATTGCCGAAGTTCCACCGTGGTGCCGGTAGCCCCACCCGCCATAGTCTGCCGCCTTCACATCTGCCGCGGTGGCGCCGGAGATGGCTCCCGCCGGCACGTTCATGACCGGCACGATGCCGGCCAGGAGGACCTTCAGGCCCTTGCGGTCCGCTTTGACCCGCGCGAACAGGAAGGCGGCGCCCACCACCGCAAGGAGCACAAGGAGCATCCCGAGCCAGGGCACGGCGACGGTAATGAGCGCCGAGGGAAACAGTGACGCTATGGCGATCATGATGAAGACCGAGCTGCGGGCGTGCACCCAGAAGCGGATACTGTCCCGTGCCAGGTCCGGGTCCGCTTCCTTGGCCAGGGCCAGCTGGAGCGCGCGGTCATCGTCGAGCGACCACTGCTGGTCGGCCTTGAAAACGAAGGCAATGATGACGCCAAGCGACACGGCCGCACCGCTGCCGAGGGCGAGGACGGTCATGTCCACGTGGGACTCCCGGGCGTCAGCCAGTCCTGCCTGCCCCACCAGGCCTGCGGCGAGGGCGCTGGTGACGAAAAGGCTGAGGAACATTCCGGCGCCCATCATTATCCGGCGCATGATTGCCGGCCGGTTAAGAGTCACGGCCTGGGAGAGGACCAGCCAGCCCGCCACCACGATCGCCGCCGCGCCCACGCCCACATAGGTGCCGAAGGGCGCAAAGGCCGCGCCGCCGTCGTCCGTCCACCGGATGGCGAGCGGCTCCGGAAGGTCCGGCCGGAGCAGGAACGCGCATACGACAAAACCGGCGGCCAGGAGCACCGGGAACCCTGCGGCGAAACGCAGCGCCCTGGCGTCCACCGAATCAATAAGCTTGCCCATGCTCCAACGCTACTCCGGCAGCAGGCAGCTGGCGTCCTGCCCCTTTTCCCCATCCGCTGTGAGCCGCGCTACGTGCCCAAGGGCCAGGGAATGCAAGAATGAGCAGTGCCGCCGCTGGGCACCGCCAGCTGCGCAGACGCAATCTTTCTGGAGGGCCCACTGTGCCAGGTATGAATCTCACGCGCGTTGAAGCCAAGGAACGTGCCCAACTGATCTCCGTGGAGTCCTACGATGTCAGCCTGGACCTGACCCGGGGCGCAGACGAGTTCGGCACCAGCACCACCGTGAAGTTCAGCGCCAGGCCCGGATCCTCCACTTTCATCGATGCCGTCACCTCCGCAGTCCACAGCATCACCCTCAACGGCAGGAGCCTGGATCCTGCCACCGTGGCGGACGGCGTCAGGATCCAACTGCCGGACCTCGCTGAGCAGAACGAGCTCACTGTCGTGGCCGATGCGCCGTACATGAACACCGGTGAAGGACTGCACCGCTTCGTGGACCCGGTGGACAACGAGGTCTACCTGTACACACAGTTCGAAGTTCCGGATTCCCGCCGGATGTTCGCCGTGTTCGAACAGCCCGACCTGAAGGCGACTTTTACCTTCACGGTGACCGCACCCTCGCATTGGGACGTCATCTCCAATTCGCCCACGCCGGCACCGGTGGAAACCACGCCCGGCGATGACGGCGGCGCCCGCTCTGTCTGGTCCTTCTCCCCCACGCCCAGGCTGTCCTCCTACGTCACGGCCCTGATCGCCGGCCCCTACCAGTCCATCCGCAGCGAAGTGGTGAGCTCCGACGGGCGGACCATTCCGCTGGGCGTCTTCGCCCGGAAGTCGCTGATGCAGTACCTCGACGCGGACAACATTTTTGAGCTCACCCGGCAGGGCTTCGCCTTCTTCGAGGCGCAGTTCGGCTGCCCCTACCCGTTCGAGAAGTACGACCAGCTGTTTGTTCCGGAGTTCAACGCCGGCGCCATGGAAAATGCCGGCGCGGTGACCATCCTGGAAGGCTACATTTTCCGCAGCAAGGTCACGGACGCCCAGGTTGAGCGCCGGGCCATCACGGTGCTCCACGAGCTCGCCCACATGTGGTTCGGGGACCTGGTCACCATGCGCTGGTGGAATGACCTGTGGCTGAACGAGTCCTTTGCCGAGTACATGTCCCACCTCGCGGCGGTGGAGGCGACGTCCTTCACCAGCGCGTGGACCACCTTCGCCTCCGTGGAGAAGTCCTGGGCCTACCGCCAGGACCAGCTGCCCACCACGCATCCTATTTTCGCCGAGATCAACGATCTCCAGGATGTGGAGGTCAACTTCGACGGCATCACCTACGCCAAGGGCGCCTCCGTCCTCCGCCAGCTGGTGGCGTGGGTGGGCCCGGAACAGTTCATGGCCGGCGTCCGTGAGTACTTTGCCAAGCATTCCTGGCAGAACACCGAACTGCGCGACCTCCTGGTGGAGCTGGAGAAAGCAAGTGGCCGCGACCTTGACGACTGGGGCCGGCAGTGGCTGGAAACCGCCGGTGTGAACACCCTGAAGCCGGAGCTTGAGGTGGACGGCGAGGGCCGCCTCACGTCCTTTTCGATTGTCCAGTCGGCCGTGGACGAGTGGCCAACCATCCGCCCCCACCGCCTGGCCGTTGGCTTTTACAACCTCAGTGGCTCCGGCAAGCTTGAGCGGGTGCACCGCGAGGAGCTGGATGTCGACGGCGGACGCACCGAGGTGCCCGGCCTGGTGGGGCTCGCTCGTCCGGACCTGATCCTGGTCAACGATGACGACCTCGCCTATGCCAAGGTCCGGCTCGACGAAAAATCCCTGCTGACGGCTACGGCGCACCTGAAGGACTTCAGCCAGAGCCTGCCGCGGACCCTGGTCTGGAACTCGGCCTGGGACGCGGCCCGCGACGGCGAGACCCCGGCACGTCGGTACGTTGACCTGGTCCTCGCCAATGTGGCGGCGGAGTCGGATTCCTCTGTGATCCTGGTCCAGCTCCGCCAGCTGGCCACTACCCTGAATTTCTATGTGGCGGAGAAGCACCGGGAAGCCACTACGGTGGCGGCGGCGGACCGGCTGTGGGACCTGGCGTCCGGGGTTGCCGGTGGATCCGATGCGCAGCTGCAGTTCGTCAAGACCTTTGCGCTGCTTGCACGCAGCGGGTCGCAGCTGGACCGGGTGACGGGTCTCCTGGAAGGTTCGGCCACGCTGGAGGGGCTGGCCGTGGACCAGGACCTCCGCTGGGAACTGGTGGCGTCCCTGGTGGCCGGCGGCCGCCTCGGCCAGGAGGGCATCGACGCTGAACTCCAGCGCGACAACACCTCCAGCGGCCAAAATGCCGCGGCCCTGGCCAAGGCAGCCATCCCCACCCCCGAAGCCAAGGCAGCGGCCTGGGACTCCATCGTGGTCAAGGGCGAGCTGTCCAACGCGCTCCAGGGCTCGGCGGTTACCGGCTTCATGCGGGTACTGGACCGCTCCCTGCTGGAACCCTACGCCGAAAAGTACTTCGAGGCCGTGCCGGGCATCGTTGACACCCGCACGCACGCACTGGCCCAGCAGATCGTCGTCGGCCTCTACCCTGCGCTGCTGACCACCCAGGCGACCATCGACCGCACGGATGGTTTCCTGGCGGCGCTTCCGCCGGCCAGCGCCGCGCTGCGGCGAATGATGCTGGAAAACCGCGACGGCGTTGCCCGGGCCCTGCGCGCCCGTGCGGCTGATGTCCTCCCGGGCGAAGCATAGGAGCGCCGGATGGGACTCAGCGAACACCGGTACGGGCTGACCGTCCAATGGACCGGCAATACCGGTGAGGGGACGGCGTCCTACCGGGGCTACTCCAGGGACCACGACATCCTTATTCCGGGGCTGCCGGTCCTGAAGGGCTCGGCGGACCCCACTTTCCATGGGAACAGGGAGCGCTACAACCCGGAGCAGCTGCTCCTTGCGGCCCTGGCCCAGTGCCACATGCTCTCCTACCTGCACGTGGCCGTGAAGCACGGCGTGGTGGTCACGGACTACCGCGACGAGGCGTCCGGGATGCTGAAGCTGAACCGGGACGGCAGCGGCCAGTTCGAGAGTGTCACGCTGCGCCCGACGGTTACTGTGGCGGATCCGGCGCACGTGGAGCTGGCCGGCCGGCTGCACCATGAGGCGAACCAGGTGTGCTTCATTGCCCGCAGCGTGAACTTTCCGGTGGAGCATGAACCCGTGACGCTCACGGCCTGATGCCGGACTTAAAGGCTCCGGGACAGCTTCTTGGCCAGCCGAGCCTCAGCCTCCGGGGACAGGCCTGCTTTTCGGGGCCGGTCGAGTCCGCGCGTGCGCTCGTCCGTCAGCGTCCCCGCCAGCGTTTCCTGCCAGGGCCGGAGCTGCAGGCCGGCGTTAATTGCTGCACTGTTGTTCCGGGCCATGAAGCCACCGTGCCCGGGCGGAAGCCACAGCGGCAGTGAATCCGGTAGTTGACGCCCTGGCCGGCCAGCCAGGCTTCCGCTGCGGGGATCACCGGGCCGCGGTGGTCCGCGGCGTCCCTGCAAGCCGCAATAAACGTCCCGAAAGGCACCTGGCCTCCCACGGCATTCAGCGGCCCGGTTATGCCCTTCTCTGCGGCGAGCAGGATCCAGGCTGCCAGGTCGCGGACGTCGATGACCTGGACCGGGTGGTTTGCGATGGCCGGAACGACGACGGGCTTGGCGTCCCGGGCAAAGCGGGCGGGCCAGTAGCCGTAGCGGTCCGAGCTGTCCCCTGGTCCGGCGATCAGACCGGCACGGCACAGATGGACCCTGCCATCGGTTGCCGCGACGCTGGCATGCTCAATTGCCACCTTCGACTCCCCATAGTTTTCCCCTGTTGATTCTTTTCCGGGCGGCAGCGGGGGAAGAAGCTCCGCGTCCTCGTCCGCGCCGGGAACCGAAGCGTCCGCATACACGGAGCAACTGGAAATGAACGTCCAGTGTGCTGCACGGCCCGCGAGTGCCTCGAGCGCCTCGGTGGCAGGCACCGGGTCGCGGGCGACGTCGACCACCGCGTCCCATTCCCCCTCCGCATCCGCGTAGGCGTTCGCGCCCAGTGAACGGTCGGCCCTCAGCCAGGATGCGCCCGGCGGCGGAACAGCCGCGGAGCCGCGGGCCAGGCAGGTGACATCGTGCCCGGCCGCCACCGCGCTGCGGACGATTTCTGCGGAGAGGAAGGCCGTTCCGCCGAGGACAAGGATGCGCATGTTGAGAGGCTACGGCGATAGTGTTGAAGGAGAACAGAGCCGTCCGCGCCGGGCGTAACCGGCAGCACGGCCCCCCCTTCCCGGCACAGCAGGAGTACTCCCCCCTTATGGTCAGCACGTTGTCCATCCTTCCTTCCGCCGCCAGCGAGCCCGACGGCATCAGCGTCACCGGCATCGTGATCAGCCTCGGCGTCGGCGTTGCCGTCTGGTTGGTGGCCACCTTCGTCATCTCCCGCATCACCAAACGCGTGGCGGCAGGCAGCAACTTCTTCAAGAAACCCACGTTCCGGTGGGCCGCCCCGGCCTTCCGGGCGCTGGACCATGAACGGCGCGTACAGCGTGCGGAAACCATCGGTTCGCTGCTGAACAGCATCGTGGGAGTCCTGGTGGTGGTCATCACCGGCATGTACGTGCTGCAGAACCTGGACATCAATATCGCGCCCCTGCTCACCAGCGTCGGCATCCTGGGTGTGGCCATTGGCTTCGGCGCCCAGCAGCTGATCCGTGACTTCCTGGCAGGTATCTTCATTACGATTGAAGACCAGTTCGGCATTGGCGATGTGATCGAGACCAGCGAGGTGGTGGGCGTGGTGGAATCCATGGGGCTCCGGATCACCCGGGTCCGGTCCGACGACGGCGCCATCTGGTACCTGCGCAACGGTGAGATCCTGCGTGTGGGCAACCGCTCGCAGGGTACGTATGTGCCGCTGCACGAGTCGCCGGACGGCACCACGGACCAGGGCTCCGACCACGGTGCCGAGAACACGAAGACCGAGCAGAAAGCCGGAGAATAGCGATGACGATCCCCATCGAGCCGCAGCGGCCTCAGCTGATGCAGAACGATCCGTTCAGCAAGCCCGGCTACACGGACAACTTCTACGATGCCGTGGGCGGGCACGAGACGTTCGTGAAGCTGATCGACATCTTCTACGACGGCGTGGCGACAGATCCGGTGCTGCGGCCGATGTATCCAGAGGAAGACCTTGAGCCGGCGAAGCGGCGCTTCCTGATGTTCCTTGAGCAGTACTGGGGCGGGCCCACCACCTACGGCGAGGAGCGCGGCCATCCCCGGCTTCGCATGCGGCACATGCCGTTCAAGGTGACTCCAGAGGCCAAGGACCGCTGGCTGTTCCACATGCGGACCGCCGTGGACGCCCTGGCACTTCCGCCGCTGTACGAGGGCACCCTGTGGGACTACATGGAGCGCGCTGCGCTGTCCATGGTGAACAGTCCCTCTGCACCCTGACCCGTCACGGAGTGACCGGGAACTAGAGGAGTCCGCTGCCGGTCCGCGTCAGGACGTGGCCACGGGTACCCGTGAGGCGGAACCAGCGGCCGGCCCGGTAGAGCTTCTGGTCGCCGTCGGCCAGGAATCCCAGGGCCAGTGCTGCGAAGGCGGCTCCGGCGGGCAGCCCTGACTCATCGAGTTCCCTGCCCCACACCGCAGAGCGGGCGTTATTGACGATCAGCGCGCCGGGCTTGTCCGGCACGATTCCGGCTACCTCGGCAATGCCGGCCTCGGCTGCTTCCCGCAACCCGGCGTCGGAGCGGGAGCCGATCAGCTCCCAGCCGCTGCGCGGGGCGCCCACTCCTGTCCAGGACTCGGTGATGGTGGACGGCGGCACGGGCAGTTCGATGTCGTCCTGGCCGGCGCGGGCCAAACGGTCCAGGACAGCGGACAGGGCCACCGTCACATCGGTCGCGGAGGGTTCTGCCAGGGCCATGGTCCGCAGCCCCAGGATCGTCGGGGTCGATTCGCCCAAAAGCCTCGGCCGGAGCACGCACACATACGCGGCGAGGACGGAACCTGCCGCCTGAAGCCGGATGGCGCCGTCGTCAATGGCTTTTGCCCGCGTGGCGAAGGTCTTCAGGTCGGCGAGGTCCTGGGAGTCGGCAAAACGGAAGGACGAGGTGAGGAGATCAGACACACCAAGAACACTACCGGCTGGGGCTTTGTTGAGCAGTGCCGGGGTGCCGTCTAGAGTCGAACCATGACTGAAGCCGACGCCGAACTGCTGGCGCTCCCCAGCGAAGACCCCACCGCATCACTCATCTCCCTCCTTGACCTTGGTGAGCTGGAGGGGGCACGGACGGATGAGGACATCTTCCTGGGACCTTCCCAGCAGCAGCCCCACCACCGGGTATTTGGCGGCCAGGTGCTGGCGCAGTCGCTCATCGCGTCCATCAGGACTGTGGCCCCCGACCGTTTTGTGCATTCCATGCACGGCTATTTCCTGCGCCCGGGCGACGCCAACAAGCCGATCACCTTCGGCGTCCAGCGGCTCCGGGACGGCCGGTCCTTTTCGGCACGCCGGGTCCACGCCTACCAGGAAGGCACGCCCATCCTGTCGATGATTGCCTCCTTCCAGGGCGAGGATGAAGGGATTGAGCACCAGTCCACGATGCCCAGCGGCATCCCGGACCCCGAGTCCCTGCCCAGTACCGCCGACCTGCTGGGCAAATTCGACCATCCCGTGGCGCGGCACTGGGCTTACGAGCGTCCTTTCGATATCCGGCATGTGGATCCGCCGCTGTACGTCTCCGCCAAGGGCCAGCGGGAAGCGCGCAATGCAGTCTGGATGAAGACTTTCGGGCCAATGCCGGAGAACCCCAACCTGCACCGGGCGGCGCTGGCATATGCCAGTGATTACACCCTTCTAGAGTCCATCCTGCGGCGCCACGGCCTGAGCTGGATTACCCCCGGAATGAACGTGGCCAGCCTCGACCACGCGATGTGGTGGCACCGCCCCGCGCGCGTGGACGAGTGGCTGCTGTATGTCCAGGAGTCACCGAGCGCGCAGGGTGCCCGCGGGCTGGCGACCGGGAAGATCTTCAACCAGGCGGGGCAGCACGTGGCCTCCGTGGCGCAGGAGGGCATGGTCCGGGTGCCCACGGACCTGAAAAACAAAGTGGTGGGCGCCTTCCAGTCCAAGGTGATGGAGCATCAGATCCGCAAAGCCGGACGGGACTGACCGGGAATCCCGCCGCCGGGCGTTAAACGCGGAACAGGCCGGCGCCCAGTGGGTGCCGGCCTGTTCCGTACTGCCTCTGCCTGTCAGTCGCGGGTGAGGCGGCGGTGCGTGACGCGGTGCGGCTTGGCGGCATCCGGGCCGAGGCGTTCCACCTTGTTCTCCTCGTAGGATTCGAAGTTGCCCTCGAACCAGTACCACTTGGAGGGGTTCTCCTCGTCGCCTTCATAGGCCAGGATGTGGGTGGCCACCCGGTCCAGGAACCAGCGGTCGTGCGAAACCACCACGGCGCAGCCGGGGAACTCGAGCAGTGCGTTTTCCAGGCTGCTGAGGGTTTCGACGTCGAGGTCGTTGGTGGGCTCATCCAGGAGCAGCAGGTTGCCGCCCTGCTTGAGGGTCAGCGCCAGGTTCAGGCGGTTGCGCTCACCACCGGAGAGCACGCCGGCCTTCTTCTGCTGGTCCGGGCCCTTGAAGCCGAAGGCGGCCACGTAGGCGCGGGACGGCATTTCGACCTGTCCCACCTGGATGAAGTCGAGTCCGTCGGAGACAACCTCCCACAGGGTCTTGTTGGGATCGATGCCGCCGCGGCTCTGGTCCGCGTAGGAGATCTTGACCGAGTCACCGATCTTGAGGTCTCCGCCGTCGAGCGGCTCCAGCCCAACGATGGTCTTGAAGAGCGTTGTCTTGCCGACGCCGTTGGGGCCGATGACGCCCACGATGCCGTTGCGGGGCAGGCTGAAGGACAGTCCGTCGATCAGGGTGCGGTCCTCGAAACCCTTCTGGAGGTTCTTGGCTTCCAGCACCAGGCCGCCCAAGCGGGGTCCCGGCGGGATCTGGATCTCCTCGAAGTCCAGCTTGCGGGTGCGGTCCGCTTCTGCGGCCATCTCCTCGTAGCGGGCCAGGCGGGCCTTGGACTTGGTCTGGCGGCCCTTGGCGTTGGAGCGGACCCACTCAAGTTCTTCGCTCAGGCGCTTGGCCTGCTTGGCATCCTTCTTGCCCTGGATTTCCAGGCGGGCACGCTTCTTCTCCAGGTACGTGGAGTAGTTGCCTTCGTACGGGTACAGGTGGCCGCGGTCTACCTCGGCGATCCATTCGGCCACGTGGTCCAGGAAGTACCGGTCGTGGGTGACGGCAAGGACAGCGCCCGCGTAGGAGGACAGGTGCTGCTCGAGCCACAGCACGCTCTCTGCGTCAAGGTGGTTGGTGGGCTCGTCCAGCAGCAGCAGGTCGGGCTTCTGCAGCAGCAGTTTGCACAGGGCAACCCGGCGGCGTTCACCACCGGAGAGGTTGGTCACGTCAGCATCCGCCGGCGGGCAGCGGAGGGCATCCATGGCCTGCTCCAGCTGGGAATCCAGGTCCCAGGCATCGGCGGCGTCAATGGCTTCCTGCAGTTGTCCCATTTCCTCGAGGAGGGTGTCATAGTCAGCATCGGGGCTGGCCATTTCCTCGGAGATTTCGTTGAAGCGCTGGATCTTGCCGTAGATCTCGCCGACGCCTTCCTGGACGTTGCCCAGAACGGTTTTTTCTTCGTTGAGCGGGGGCTCCTGCAGCAGGATGCCCACGGTGTAGCCGGGGCTCAGCCGGGCCTCACCGTTGGAGGGGGTGTCCAAACCAGCCATGATCTTGAGGATGGTGGACTTACCGGCACCGTTCGGGCCCACGACGCCGATCTTGGCGCCCGGGAAGAAGGACATGCTTACGTCGTCAAGAATTAGTTTTTCGCCAACGGCTTTGCGGGCCTTGGTCATTGTGTAGATAAATTCCGCCATGGTTCCAAATCTAGTGGGTTGGCAGGCATATCTCACATTCCGCGCGACTTGCTTAGGTGCCTACAAAGCACTTGCCGCTGGCAAGGACAGGCAGCACGGTCACCGCCACGGCTCCGTCGCGGACCTGGCCGATCACGCAGTCACCTCCTTGGAGCACTGCCGCCTCGATGGCATCTGCTTCCAGGCCGGTGGGGGTCCGGCTCTGAGAGACCTCAAGCACACCGGGTGCGATGCCCGCTCCAGTCAGCGCGTCACTTACCTGGGCAGTGGCAGGTTTGGGTGTTCCCGCCGCCAGCCGGCCCAGGGCGTCGCTGACGGTCTGGCGGACAGTTTCCGTGGCGGCAGCTTCAGCGGCAACGTTCGGGGCCCCCGCGGAGGTATCGGCCAGCGGCTCGGAGGCCTGAGGCCCGGGCGCGCCGGGGCCGGCCCCTGAATCTGCAGCGGCTGGGCCGCTGGCCTCTGGCGCTGCGAGTCCTGGCGCCGCTGATCCAGGTTGATTGACCGAAGGCGTCCCGCCCACGCAGCCTGCCAGCGATCCGGCCAGGACGGCGGCGGACAGCACAGCCAGAAAACGATGGGCCCGCCGCTGCGGTGACATCAGCACGGTTTTCCCTGAATCGGAGCGTTCAACCCGGGAGGCGCCGGCCGTGACAATCTGCCGGTGGTCGAGGGGAAGCTGCATGCAGTCATTCTGCCACGAGCCGCTGAATCTCCTTCACAACCTGGACGGGCAGGACACGGCCGGGGGGGGTGCCTGGTCCTGCCCGCCAAGGCGGCCATGGGAGCGACGACAACAGCTCTTCTACACTCCTGATCCGGCGAGCTCCCCCGTTTCAAGGTCCAGGGGGACCACTTCGCCGTTTGTGTCCTCGATGAAGGCAACAGCCGGATCCGCGTCGCGGTCCGGGTCTTCGTCGCTGTCTTCAGGTTCGTCCAACGGTCCGTCGGCGGCACGGTGTTCGCCCTCCGCCAGGGGAGGCGCCTGGTCCACGAGCGAGAGGATCGGCTTTACGGAGGAACGGATGAAGTTGGCCGTGCCCCATGTAAGGTCGTGACCCACGGCTTCGGCATCAATGGTGTGTGAGTAGTAAACCCGGCCATCCCTTTCCCAACTGCGGATCTTCAGCGTGCCGACCACTATGACGGGCTGTCCCTTCCTGATGCTGCAGCCTATGCTTCCCGCCAGGTGGCGATAGCCCTGGACAAGGAACCAGTTTGTGTGGCCATCCGACCAGGTGCCGGTCTCCTTGTCACGCCGCCGCGAGGTGGACCCCATCCGGAAGGAAGCGGTGGCCACTCCCCCTGGTGTTGTGGAGCTCTTGATCTCGGTGGCAACGAAGCCCCGGACCGTTATGGTGTCGCTCATCTCTACTTCCTGTCTTCAATGGTGGTGCCTTTACCAGGCAGAACCAGCATCTCCGTCGCCCTCTTCGGGGTCGAGGGCGCGGCGCATATATGTGGACAACCCGGCTAGAGCCCTGCCTGTGGAGGAAAAGTCGGCCGGCCAGCGGCGGTTGACTGTGCCGGCACTCCGGGCAATGTAAACTTTTTGAGGCGCCGGAGATCAGCTCCGGAAGGCCATGCCTCAGTAGCTCAGGGGATAGAGCAGCGGCCTTCTAATCCGCCGGTCGGGGGTTCGATTCCCTCCTGGGGCACCAAAAGGAAACACCCCGGTCCACAGACCGGGGTGTTTCGCTTTTCCCCGCTGACCTCGCTTTTACGGCGCCTTGAGGCGGCGGCGAAACGAAAATGAGTAACGCGCATCGGCGGGCGTGTTTCAGGCCTGGAGCCGGTGCGGCGCCTCCACCAGCGCGCGGACCACGCTGCCGGCCGCCCCCAGGAGTGCCCCGGCCTCCCCCACCGTGGACGTGATGACGTGCTCAGGGGAAAGTGCTCCGGGCGCGTACCTTGCCAGGCTTTCCAGGAGCGGCCCATGGAGCCACTGGTCAAGGACGGCGAAGTGCCCTCCGAGCACCACTGCGCGGACATTGACCACGCGGGATGCTGATGCCACGGCAACCCCCAGCGCCGTACCCGCACGCTGAACAGCTGTCAGCGCCGCAGGACTGCCGGCAGCCAGGGCGCCCAGCAGGTTCGCCATGCTTTCCGACCTTGACCGGCCCTTCACAGTGATTCCTGCGGCAGAAAATATCGCGTCCTGGCCGGCCACCGTCTCCAGGCACCCTGTCCCGCCGCAGGAGCAGGTGACGCCCCCCGGGTCCACCACAATATGTCCCACCTCGCCCGCGTTGCCTTCAGGACCAGTGAAAAGTTCCGAATTCAGGACCAGCCCGCCACCGACGCCCACTTCGCCCGAAACGAACAGGAAGTCCCTCCGTTGGGGGCCATGGGCAAGCTCTGCGAGCGCGGCAGCGTTGGCCTCGTTGAAGAGGGAGACTCCCAAAGGGACCCCCGGCAGCAGCCGGGCCACGTCCAGTCTGGTGTCCACCCAGCCCAGGTTGGGGGCAACGGTGACAGTCGAACTGCCGGCTTCAACAAGGCCAGGAACTGCAAGTCCTCCGCCCAGGACGTCGACCCCTTTGACGGAAGCCGCCTCCCGCACCCCCGATGCCAGCAGTGCGAGGGCGGACATCACGGCTTCGCTTGAGCTGTCACGGTTATCCCGCTCCCGGATCTCTTTCACCACCAGTTCCCCGGACAGGCTTGTCACGCCGGCAGCAATGTAGTCGACGTTGATTTCCATGCCCATGACGCCCCGCGAAGGATTCAGTTCCAGTCCCACGCCCGGCCGGCCCCGCTCCCCCTGCCTGCTCAGGCCGACCTCGCGGAGGATGCCGGCCTCCAGCAGATCCAGAACGATGCTCGAAACGGAGGCCTTAGTCAGCCCCGTGGCAGCGGCAAGCTGCGCCCGGGTGAGGTGAATTCCGGACGGTGACTGCGCCACCCTGGCCAGGACCAGGGCGAGATTGTTCCGCCGCACGTCCCCCATGTTTCCCGGCGCCCCGGCGTCGGACGGGGAAGTAGCAGATGCCGTACTCGCCATGGCGCTCTCCTTGGATTCGATGCGGGTCCGTCTCCGGCCCCTATTGACCCTAGCGTAATCACGCTTATATAGTTCAAGCGATAAACTAACTTGCCGAACCGGCGGCAAACTGACTGCAAGGACGCATCATGACTCTCACTCCGACGCCCGCTGACAAGTTCACTTTCGGTCTCTGGACCGTTGGCTGGACCGGCGCCGATCCGTTCGGCGTCGCCACCCGCGCAGCCCTGGATCCAGTGGAGGCCGTGCACCGCCTGGCCGAACTCGGCGCCTACGGCATCACCTTCCACGACAACGACCTGGTGCCCTTCGATGCCACGGTGTCGGAGCGGGAGCTGATCCTCAAGAACTTCAAGGCAGCCCTTGCCGAGACGGGGCTGAAGGTTCCGATGGTGACCACGAACCTGTTCAGCCACCCGGTGTTCAAGGACGGCGGCTTCACCTCCAACGACCGCTCCATCCGCCGCTTCGCCCTGTCCAAGGTGCTGCGCAACATCGACTCCGCGGCCGAGTTCGGCGCTGAAACCTTCGTGATGTGGGGCGGGCGTGAAGGCAGCGAGTACGACGGGTCAAAGGACCTCTCCGCAGCGCTGGACCGGATGAAGGAAGGCGTGGACACCGCCGCCGCCTACATCAAGGACAAGGGCTACAACCTGCGCATCGCCCTTGAGCCCAAGCCCAACGAGCCGCGCGGCGACATCTTCCTTCCCACCGTCGGCCACGGCCTGGCGTTCATCGCCCAGCTCGAACACGGCGACATCGTGGGCCTGAACCCCGAAACCGGACATGAGCAGATGGCCGGGCTGAACTTCACCCACGGCATCGCCCAGGCCCTGTGGGCCGGCAAGCTCTTCCACATCGACCTCAACGGCCAGCGCGGCATCAAGTACGACCAGGACCTCGTGTTCGGCCACGGCGACCTCACCAGCGCCTTCTTCACCGTGGACCTGCTCGAGAACGGCTTCCCGGGCGGCGGTCCCCGCTACGACGGCCCCCGCCACTTCGACTACAAGCCTTCCCGCACCGACGGCTACGACGGCGTCTGGGAATCCGCGAAGTCGAACATGTCCATGTACCTCCTGCTCAAGGAACGCGCCCTGGCCTTCCGCGCCGACCCCCAGGTCCAGGAAGCCCTCACCGCCTCCGGCGTCTTCGAGCTCGGCGAGCCCACCCTCGCCGCCGGCGAAACCACTGCAGACCTGCTGGGCGACGCCACCGCCTTTGAGGACTTCGACGCCGACAAGGCCGCCGAACGCTCCTTCGCGTTCGTCCGCCTTAACCAGCTCGCCATCGAGCACCTCATGGGCGCCCGCTAGAGATATGGCACTCGTAGCAGGCATCGACAGTTCCACCCAGTCCTGCAAAGTGGTGATCCGTGATGCGGACACCGGAGCACTGGTCCGCCAGGGCAGGGCCAGCCACCCTGAGGGCACCGAAGTCCACCCCGACCACTGGTGGACTGCCCTTCAGGAGGCAGTTGCGGCGGTAGGCGGGCTGGAGGACGTGGCGGCAGTGTCCGTTGGCGGCCAGCAGCACGGCATGGTCTGCCTGGACAGCGAAGGTGGAGTCGTCAGGCCCGCGCTGCTGTGGAACGACACGCGGAGTGCCGGTGCGGCGCTGGAACTGACCACCGCCGCGGGCGCCGGCGACGCTGCCGCCGGCGCCCGCTACTGGGCAGGCGCCATGGGCACCGTTCCGGTGGCGTCGCTGACGCTGACCAAACTGCACTGGCTGGCTGCGAACGAGCCGGACAATGCGGCGAGGACAGCCGCCGTGTGCCTGCCGCACGACTGGCTGACCTGGCGGCTTCTGGGCCACGGCCCCGGCAGCGGCCCCGGAAACCTGGACGCCCTGGCAACGGACCGTTCGGACGCCTCCGGGACGGGTTACTACTCGACGGCGGAGGGCAAGTACCTGCCGGAGGTCCTGAAGGCCTCGCTCGGGCACGTTCCACACCTTCCCGATGTCCTGGGTCCGCTGGAGGTGGCCGGCAAGGCTTCCTCCGGTGCCCTCGTTGCCGCCGGGGCCGGAGATAACGCGGCGGCGGCGCTGGGCGTCGGCGCGGGCGTAGGCGATGTGGTGATGTCGCTGGGCACCTCCGGAACGGTCTTTGCCGTCTCCGGCACTCCGGCCGCCGATGCGTCCGGGCTGGTGGCCGGGTTCGCCGACGCCGCAGGGCACTACCTCCCCCTGGTGTGCACGCTGAACGCCACCCGCGTTTTTGATGCCACCGCTGCACTGCTGGACGTCAGCATCGGGGAGTTCAACGACCTGGCGCTGTCCGCCGGAAGCGGTGCGGGGGGCCTGACCCTGGTGCCCTATTTCGACGGCGAGCGCACGCCGAACCTGCCGGATGCCACCGGCTCCCTGCACGGGATTACCCGCGGGAACTACACGCCTGCCAACCTGGCGCGCGCCGCCGTCGAAGGCGTTGTGTGCTCCCTGGCGGACGGGCTGGCGGCGCTGCAGGGCCAGGGGGTGGAGGCGCGGCGGATTATCCTGGTGGGCGGCGGTGCCCAGTCAACGGCTGTTCAGCAGGCGGCGGCACAGCTGCTGGGAATCGACATTACGGTGCCGCGTCCCGGCGAGTACGTGGCCGACGGCGCCGCCCGCCAGGCCGCAGGGGCACTCACCGGACACTTCCCGCAGTGGGCGCTTGACGCCGTCGACCTCCCGGCAGGCAGGGACGACGCCGGCGTGCTGGCCCGCTACCGCCGGTACGCCTCGCTGTACGCCTGACGACCCGAAACGTGAAAAGACCCGGACCGCACACGCGGTCCGGGTCTTTTTGGTGGGGCGCGGGCTCCTGCCGTGACGTTAGCAGGAGCCCGCGGTCTGGTCAGGACATCCAGAGTGGGTCAGGCGTACGGGAGGACAAGCTCCGCGTAGCGCTCCTTCACCGTGGACAGGACCGTGTTGCCGTCCGTGTCCCAGATGTCCTGGTTAAAGATTTCCACTTCGATGTCACCGGTGTACCCGGCGTCGCGCACCCAGGTGCCGATGGTGGCGAAGTCCACCACGCCGTCGCCCATGTATCCACGGGAAAGAAGCGGATCGGCGGCGATGGGCATGTTGAAGTCGCACACCTGGTAGGAAGCGATGCGGCCTTCCCGGCCGGCGCGTTCGATTTGCGCCTTCAGTTCGGGGTCCCACCAGACATGGAAGGTGTCGACGGCGACACCCACGGTGGCGGCGTCGAACGGCGCCGCAAGGTCCAGGGCCTGGCCCAGGGTGGAGATCAGGGCGCGGTCCGCGGCGTACATCGGGTGCAGCGGCTCCAGGACCAGGCGGACCCCGTTCTCCTCTGCGAAGGGAACCAGGTCGGCCAGGCGGTCAGCGACCCGGCGGCGTGCAGCCACCACGTCCTTCTCCCCCGCAGCCAATCCGCCCACCACCAGGAACAGTTCCCGGGTGTCCAGCGCGACGGCTTCGAGGATAGCGGCCCGGTTGTCCGCCAGCGCCGCAGCCTGGCCCTCTGCGTCAGGTGCGGTGAGGAAGCCGCCCCGGCAGAGGGAGGAAACCCGCAGCCCGGCGTCCTTGATCAGGCGCGCGGCCTTGTCCAGCCCAGCCTCCTCCACGCGGTCCCGCCAGGGGCCGATTGCGGGGATCCCGGCGTTGACGCAGCCGTCGACCACCTGGGCGAGGGTCCACTTCTTGGTGGTGGCGCTGTTGATGGAGAGGCGGGCGAAGTCTGAAGTGCCGGTCACACGCCCACCCCGTTGATCCGCAAGTAGTCGGACATCCGGAACGCGGCCAGTGCCGGGTCCCGCAGCAGGCCGGCCTGGTCGGCCAGTTCGAAGGTCCGGGCGAGGTGGCACACGGAACGGCCGGAGTGCAGGCCGCCCACCATCTGGAAGCCGGGCTGCTTGCCGTTGAGCCAGGACATAAATGCGATGCCGGTCTTGTAGTAGAACGTGGGGGCGCTGAAGATGTGCTTGCCCAGTTCGCGCGTGGAGTCCAGGATTTCGCGTGCCTTGGCGGTGTTGCCGGCGTCGTAGCTCTGCAGTGCAACCGAGGCTGCCGGGTAAATGGCTGCGAAGATCCCCAGCAGGGCGTCCGAGTGATGGGTGCCGTCGCCGTCGATCAGTTCGGGATAGTTGAAGTCGTCGCCGGTGTAGAGGCGGACGCCTTCGGGGAGGGCAGCCCGGAGGGCAACCTCGTGGCTGGCATCCAGCAGCGAGACCTTGACGCCGTCCACCTTGTCCGCGTTGTCCTTGATGAGGCCCAGGAACGTCCCGGTGGCGGTGGCAACATTGTCGGATCCCCAGTAGCCCGCGAGGGCGGGATCAAACATGGTGCCCAGCCAGTGGAGGATCACCGGCTGGTCCACTTCCTGCAGCAGGGTGGAATACACCTTCAGGTAGTCGTCAGGCCCGGTGGCAACCTTGGCAAGGGCACGCGATGCCATCAGTATGACTTTGGGACCGGCCTCGGTGATCACGGCAATCTGCTCGCGGTACGCCTCAAGCACAGCCTTGATGCCGGCTTCGCCGACCGGCAGGGAGTCGATGTCCAGCTGGTCCGTGCCGGCACCGCAGGAAACCAGGTCCCGGACCGACTTCCCGGCTGTCGCCGCGTTTCCGGCCGCGACCACCGAGGCCGCTTCAACGCCGGTCCGCTTGATGAGCTGCTGCGTGGCTGCCCAGTCAAGGCCCATGCCCCGCTGGGCGGTGTCCATGGCGTCTGCCACGCCGAGCCCGTAGGACCACAGCTCATGGCGGTAGGCCATGGTCGCGTCCCAGTCGAGCCGGGCCGGGGCTCCGGGGGTGTTGTCAGCGAGGACCTCGGGGATGACATGCGCGGCAGCGTAGGCGCGCCGGGCAGTCAGCGGGGCCGTCGGGCGGGCCCAGGAGGTGCCGCCCTTCAGCCGGTATTCGCGGGTGCCGCCGTCGTGGGAGGGAAGGATGAGCGAGGTCATTAGAGGGTGATCTCCGGGATGTCGAGGGTGCGGCGTTCATCGTTGGACTTCAGGCCGAGCTCGGCAAGCTGGACGCCGCGGGCGGCGGACAGCAGCCCGAAGCGGTGCTCGCGGCCGGCCACGACGTCGCGGAGGAACTCTTCCCACTGAAGCTTGAAGCCGTTGTCCAGCTCGGCGTTGGCGGGGACTTCCTGCCACTGGTCGCGGAAGGACTCGGTGACGGGCAGGTCCGGGTTCCAGACCGGCTTGGGGGTGTGGGCGCGCTGCTGGGCAACGCACTTGTTCAGGCCGGCGACGGCGGAGCCGTGGGTACCGTCCACCTGGAACTCCACCAGTTCATCGCGGTACACGCGCACTGCCCAGGACGAGTTGATCTGGCCGATGACTTCGTCGCCGCCCGGGGTCTCGAGCTCGAAGATGCCATAGGAGGCGTCATCCGCCGTGGCCTTGTATTCCTTGCCGGCTTCGTCCCAGCGTGCCGGGATGTGGGTGGCAGTCTTGGCATTGACGCTCTTGACCTTGCCGATGATGCCCTCAAGGACGTAGTTCCAGTGGCAGAACATGTCCGTGGTCATTCCGCCGCCGTCTTCCTTGCGGTAGTTCCACGAGGGGCGCTGCGCTGCCTGGATGTCGCCTTCGAAGACCCAATAGCCGAACTCACCGCGGATGGACAGGATGCGGCCGAAGAAGCCTTCGTCCACCAGGCGGCGGAGCTTGACCAGGCCGGGAAGGTAGAGCTTGTCATGGACGACGCCGGCCGTGACGCCGGCTTCCTTGCCGATGCGGGCCAGTTCGATGGCCTCTTCAAGGGTTTCGGCCGTGGGCTTCTCGGTGAAGATGTGCTTTCCGGCGAGCATTGCCTTCTTCAGGGTGGCTGCGCGGAGGCTGGTCATGGACGCGTCGAAGATGACATCCACGGTGGGATCGTTGATGACCGAGTCCAGGTCCGTGGTCCATTCAGCGACCTTGTGCTTTTCGGCCAGTTCGCGGATCTTGGCCTCATTGCGGCCAACCAGGATGGGTTCGACCTGGACGCGGGTGCCGTCCTCCAGGGTGAACCCGCCGGCATCGCGGATGGGCAGGATGGAACGCAGCAGGTGCTGGCGATAGCCCATCCGTCCGGTGATGCCGTTCATGGCGATGCGGATGGTTTTAGTTTCGAAGCCCATGTGTCCTCCACGGTGAGTGAGCAGTTGTACTCAAGCTGATTTGGGAAAGCGCATTCCCGCCATGTCCATGATGCACCGTGCGGGTAACAGTTGGCAAGCGCTTTCCGGAAGAACTTCAAACTGCCATAATGTGGTGACCCCTTATTGGCCCCCGTTATCCAGGAGATCCCGTGGCTGCAAGTACCCTGACCGAGGTGGCCCGGCTGGCCGGAGTCTCCCCCGCCACCGCATCCCGGGTCTTGAACGGCTCGGCGCGCAAGCCCGGCAAGGACATTGCGGACCGTGTGCGCCAGGCGGCCGACTCCCTCGGCTACATTCCCAATGCCCAGGCCCAGGGGCTTGCGAAATCCAGCTCGGGCCTCATCGGCCTGATCGTCCACGACATCGCCGACCCCTACTTCGCCGCCATCGCCAGGGGCGTCCAGGCTGCCGCCCGGGAACAACGCAAGATGGTGCTCCTGGCCACCACCGGCGGGGCCCCCGGCGAGGAGCGCGAAGCCGTTGCAGCCTTCGCCGCCCGGCGTGCGGACTCGATCGTGATCGCGGGCTCCCGTTCCTGCAGGACCGAGGACCAAGACGATAATGCTGAACTTGCGGCGGAGCTTGACCGGTACTGCCGCAACGGCGGCCGCGTGGCTGTGGTGGGGCACCCAGTGGTGGGCGCCACCGCTGCTGAGGGCTACCACGTGGTGGCCGTCCCCAACCAGGAGCTGGCAGGGGCCCTGGCCGGTGAACTTGCTGCCGGGTGGGACGGTGACTTCGTCATCATCGGCGGCCCTGAAGGCCTCCTGACATCCGACGACCGGGTCCGCGGCTTCCAGGAAGGCCTGGCCCGGGCAGGCCGCCCACCCGCCGAAATCCTGCGCACCGCATTCAACCGCGCGGGCGGCTATGAAGCCGGCCTCACCCTGGCAGCCAGGATCAAGGCCGGCGGGAAGGATGGTGAAGGGGCCGCGGCCCCAAAGCTGTGCATCTTCGCCGTCAACGACGTCATGGCCATCGGCGCCTCTGCTGCACTGCGCGCTGAAGGACTGCGGATACCCAGGGACGCCACGATCGCCGGCTTCGATGACATCGAGACCCTGCGGGACTTCCGCCCGGCGCTGTCCACCGTCCGGCTGCCGCTGGAGGAGATTGGCCGGCTTGCAACGCAGGCCACGGGACGCGCCACCGGCAGCAGCGATGCCGATGAGGACGAAGAGCAACCGACCGTCAGCGGTGAAGTGACACTCCGGCGCAGCACCGAGGCGGTGGCCTAGGCATGGCGGCCGCGCTGACCGCCGTCCCCGCATTCAACTCCGCCGGACCCAAGGGTGCCGGGACGAACAGGCCAGCCATCCTGGTCCTGCCAGGCGGCGGCTATGCCCGCCAGGCGGACCACGAGGCGGAGCCGGTGGCCGAGTGGCTCGCCGCGCTGGGAATCCATGCATTCGTGCTGAGGTACCGCGTTGCACCGGACCGGCACCCCGCACCCTTGGAGGACGCCAAGGAAGCCATGCTGCACATCCGCAACGGAGCCCACGGCATCGCCGTGGATTCGGACCGCGTGGGCGTCCTCGGATTTTCCGCAGGGGGGCACCTTGCCGCCACGCTGTCCACCGCCACGCCAACCGGAAGCACCCACCTGGACGTCCCGGAGGCCGTCCCGGCCCTAACGGTGCTGTGCTACCCCGTGGTGTCCTACACACAGTCCGTACACCAGGGCTCCGTGGACAACCTCCTCGGCAGCGCGCCGCCGTCGGACCTCCTTGCCCAACTCTCCGCCGAACGGCACGTGGGCGCAGCAACCCCTCCGGCATTCCTCTGGCACACGGCCGATGATGCCGCCGTCCCGGTCAGCCACAGCCTGGACTACGCGGGGGCACTCATGAGCGCCGGCGTTCCTGCTGAACTGCATGTCTTTCCCCGCGGGCGCCACGGCCTTGGCCTCGCGGTGGAGGAGCCCGGGCCGGACCAGTGGACACAATTGTGCGCCGCCTGGCTGGACCGTGCGGGCTGGACCTCCGGACCTTCTACAGCGGACAGCCCGAACTAGGGCAGCCCGGACAAGGCCAGTGCCCTGATGGTCCAGGACGCCGCATGCGACTCCCCGGGCTTGAGGTGGAGCAGGTCGGTCCCCGAGTTGAAGGCATCCGGCGGGCAGGTCATGGGCTCCACGGCCAGTCCCAGCCGGTCCGGCCCCACGGGCTTGTCCGCGGTGTGGACCTGGACCCAGGGCCACTCGGCGCCCCACTCCAGTTCCACGCCCGTTCCCGCTGGATCCTGCACGCGGACGCGGGCCATCCCCTGCTGGTCGCGTGAGACTCCGGTGAAAGCGTGGTCGATTTTCAAGGAACCGATCCGGCGGGGGCTGCGGAAGTCGAACTCATGCCGCTCCACACTCTTCATCCCCGTGGGAAGCAGCCGGTCCGGCGTCACCTCAAGGAATTCGGCTGCCGGCAGTTCAAGGATCCAGTCGTCCAGCTTTCCCTCCCCCGCAACCAGGTAGGGATGGGGGCAGGCGCCGTAGGGGGCGGTGGCCCGGCCAACATTGATGGCCTCTACCGTGCTGCGCAGCCCGTCAGGACCCAGCGAATAAGTAACGGAGACCTCAAGGTCCGACGGGTAGTGCGGGCCGGCTTCCACCCTGCAGGCAAGCACCACGGAGTCCGCGGCTGCCTGCCGCAACTCCCAGTCCAGTCCGGTTGCGAGTCCATGCAAGGCGGAGCCGCGCTCGGGTTCGTTGATCGCGGCTTCGAAGTCCTTGCCCGCGTAGGTGTACTTGCCGTCCGCCAGCCGGTTGGGCCAGGGCACGCAGATGACGCCCCGGTAGTCCGGGATGGGCCCCTCCGGAGCAAAGCCCACCACCAGGTCCCGTCCCTGGTGCCGCAGCTCGCGCAAAGCGCCCCCGCGGGTTGTGACCACCGCAGTGTACGGGCCGCTGGCGATGCTGAGTTCCGTGGATGGCATGGGGTTCCTCTTGGCAGCCGGTTCGTTGTTGTTAGCGCTAACCAGCCTAGCGTAAATCTTCTCCAGCGCGGATCTGCAGAACCGCCTGCTGCGGGAGCGCGGCGCCCACTGCTGCCGCTCCCCTGCGCTGGCTAAGGTTGCATCATGAACCACCGGGAGACGGTGAATGGCCGGGTACTCACTGCCGTCCGCACCGGCCTGCGGGAACGGGCCGATCCCGTACGGGCAGCCGGCGCGGGGGCCTACCTGAAATCCACAATTCCCTGCCTCGGGGTGCGCGTGCCCGAGGTACGGCAAATCGTTTCCGCGGCGGCGGCCGGGGCTCCGTTCGACTCACCGGAGCAGCTCCGGGCCACCGTCCTGGAGCTGTGGCGCGGCGCCGTCGCCAGGGAGGAGCGGTATGCCGCGATCGATCTCACCGCCAACCGCATGGTCAGCGGCGACATGCGGATGCTGCCTGTCTACGAGGAATTCATCCGCAGTGGCGCGTGGTGGGACCTTGTGGACGGCACAGTTGGACGGCTGTGCGGGCTTCTGCAGGCCAACCGCACCGAGATGACAGCAGTACTGCTTGGCTGGAGCACTGATCCTGACTTGTGGATCCGGCGGGCGGCCATCCTGTCGCAGCTCAAGGCGAAAGCTGCAACTGATGCCTCACTGCTGGCGCGCATAGTGGACGCGAACCTGGCAGACCCGGAGTTCTTTATCCGAAAGGCCATCGGCTGGGCGCTGCGCGAGTACGGCAAAACCGATCCTGCGTGGGTTGCCGCGTTTGTGGGTGCACACGCTGCCGCCATGAGTCCCCTGTCGCGGAGGGAGGCAGTCCGCCACCTGGCGCCTGTTAGATGACGGGGCGTTCGACGACGTTCTCGTGGGTCTTCCGGAACAGCCGGCGGGTGCGGGGATCCCAGAAGATCAGGTACAGGCCGAACAGCAGACCGGTCACCGCGGCAGCCACGCGGGCCATTGCGAGCGCAAATCCCAGGTCCTCGGTCTGCAGGTAGGGGAAGACTTCCAGCTGGTCCGAGATGGCGTAGATCATGAAGAAGGAGACAACAAAGTAGAGCGCCTTGACCTGCCAGTCGTTCCTGATTCCGGTCACGGCGAAGAGCGGTATCAGCCACACGACGTACCAGGACTGGATCATGGGAGCCAGGAGGACCACCGCGGCAAAGGCAAGGGTGAGGCGGCGTATCAGCCGGTCATGGTCCCCGCGGAAGATCTGCCAGGCGATGACGCCCACGGCCAGCAGCTTCCCGGCATCGGACACAAATCCCGCCAGGGTGGCGCCGTCGAGTCCGAACGAGTTGGCCAGTGAGGCGACCACCATGCCGATCAGCCCAACGGGCGCGTACCAGATGGAGATGCTTCCTGGCGCGGAGAGTCCGCTGATCCAGCCGAAGCCGAAACCGTTGACCATGCTCATTGCGGCCAGGATGCCCAGGCTCAGCGCTGCCGTCAGGCCCCAGAACGTGAACTTCCGGAGCCAGCCCGCGTCCTTGCCCGCCCACAGGAGACCAATGAACGGCAGGAACACGATGGTGATGGGCTTCACGGCGATGGAAAGGGTCACCAGGACAACGCCGCGGACAACCCTGTGCGTCGCGGAGTAATAGAGTCCGGCGAGCGCCAGTCCGATCATCAGTGCGTCGTTGTGGACGCTGGCGATAAAGTTCGTCAGGAACAGCGGGTTGGCGGCGGTGAGCCACAGGGCACGGTGCGGGTTGACGCCGTGGAGCTCAGCGAGCTTTGGAACGTAGATAACGCACAGGACAACTCCTGCCAGGGCCACCAGGCGGAACAGCATCACGCTGGCTTCGGGCTGGACGTTGGTGGACCAGACAACGAACTGCTCGATCCACAAGAAGAGCTGGCCGTAAGGAACGGGGGCTTCGGTCCACATCTTGTCCGCGCCCAGCTGGAAATAGTTGGACAGTGCCGAGATGCCGTTCTCGTACGGGTTGAAGCCCTCCACCATCAGCCGGCCCTGCCCGATGTACGCGTAGACGTCCCGGCTGAAGAGGGGCACGCTGAACATCATGGGCAGCCCCCAAGCCACCACTGCCATCAAGGTAGCTTTGCGGGCCTCGCCACCCCACACCCGGACCCTCTGCCCGAGCCTGAGCCAGGCGCGCACCAGGAGCATGCCTCCCACCGCCAGCAGGATAATCGAGAGCGCAACGCCGGCCGCTTCAGCACGCATCCAGATGAACAACGGCATCCGGCGGAGCTCCGACACCGGAGCCAGCCAGCCCACTCCCAGGGATCCGATCAGCATGAACATGGAGCCCACGAATCCGGCAAGGAGCGGGGAACGGGGATTATCCACTTCCGCACCGCCCGCTGCGGCAGTAGCGGCGGCCGCCGTCTCCCTCGTCGCAGGCACAGGCGCCGTCATCTCAGGAACGTCCAATCTTTCTCGTTTGCGGTTCCGCCTGGCGGGGAACCGGCCGGGGCGAGTCACCACGGGAGCGGCACGACCCGCCGCGTCTCCGAAATCCTAGCACCGGCCGGTGGCCGGGAGGTGAAACGGTAGGCTGGTCCGGTGCCTATATCTAACGAACGAATCGTCTGGATCGACTGTGAAATGACCGGTCTGGACATCAAGAACGATGCCCTGATCGAGGTGGCCGCCCTGGTCACCGATTCGGAACTGAACATCCTTGGCGACGGCGTCGATGTGGTCATCAAACCCGATGACGCCGCAGTGGCCCAGATGAACGACTTTGTCCGGGACATGCACACCAAATCAGGGCTCCTTAACGAGCTGCCGCATGGCAAGACGATGGCCGAGGCCGAAGCCGCCGTCATGGAGTACATCTCCAAGTGGGTCCCGGATCCGCGCAAGGCACCCCTGGGCGGCAACTCCGTGGGGACGGACCGCGTGTTCCTGTCCCGCGACATGCCCGCAGTGGTGGAGCACCTGCACTACAGGGTGATCGACGTCAGCACCATCAAGGAGCTTTCCCGCCGCTGGTTCGCCCGGGCCTACTTCCAGTCGCCGGCGAAGAAGGGCGGACACCGCGCCCTGGGGGACATCAAGGACTCCATTGACGAGCTCCGCTACTACCGCGAAGCTGTGTTCGTGCCCTCGCCAGGGCCGGACAGCGCCACAGCCCAGCGGATCGCCAAGCGCATCACGGCGGCCGGGGATGCACCGGAAGCGTAATCTGCGCCACCTTTCACGGATTTTTCCGTGAAATCGGCCAAAGTGGACAAAGCACCCCTGAAGAGCAGGTAAGCTATATGAGTTGCCTTTCCAGAGGGCCGGTTCGCCGGTAAATCTGCAGGCACATGGTGGGCTTAGCTCAGTTGGCAGAGCGCCTGGTTGTGGTCCAGGAGGTCGCGGGTTCAACCCCCGTAGCTCACCCTCACGGGACGGTATGTGCAGCCGTCCGCACAGGAGGCCGCACCGGATAACCGGTGCGGCCTCCTTCTTTTTTCACTGATCCTGCACATTTTTCTTTGCACGAGAAACCGCCGAAGGACCACCTGAAGATGACCGTTCTGCCAATCACCATCTGGGGAGAACCCGTACTGCACCGCCGGGCTTCCGAGGTGGAAGTCTTCGACGACGAACTGCGCACCTTGATAGCGGACATGTTCGAAACGAATGACGCCGCCAACGGCGTGGGCCTCGCGGCACCCCAGGTGGGTGTGGGCAAGAGGATCTTCGTGTACAAGTACGCCAACGACGACGGCGCTCCCCCCACCGGCGTGGTGGTCAATCCCGTCCTGACCCTGTCCAAGATTTCCGGTGCCGTTCCGGATCCTGACGAGGAAGAGGAAGGGTGCCTGTCCTTTCCCAGCGGACAGTACCCGCTCAAGCGCGCCGAATGGGCCCGCGTTGAAGGGTTCGACGGGTTCGGGCAGCCGGTCAGGTTCGAGGCCACGGACTGGTTTGCCCGCGTCATCCAGCACGAATATGACCACCTGGACGGCAAGCTGTACGTGAACCGGCTCATGGACCGGTACAAACGCAAGGCCATGAAGCTGGCGAAGAAGAACGGCTGGGGTGTTCCCGGCCTGACCTGGATGCCAGGCGTGGATCCGGACCCTTTCGGCCACTAGGCCCGACGGCGGAGCGGCCCGGGCGCCTTGGCCCGGCAGCGGCCGTGCTTGAACGGTAATGCGATCCAGCCGCGGTTATGGCTCAGCGGGCGGCAACAGTCTGTTGTCCGGGGCAGGATCCCAGGACACGCTTCATGGCGTCCTTTTCCGCTGCGGTGACCCAGAGCCCGTAGGCTGCCTTCACCGAAATCTGGCGCGCCACATAGTGGCACCGGATCGACTTGTTCTTGGGGAGCCAGGTGGCGGCGTCGCCGGCGCCCTTCTGCTGGTTGGCCGGACCGTCGGCGGCGATGAGGTTAAGGGGATCGTTGGCGAGGCTCTGCCGCCGCCCCGCCGCCAGGGCCTGGGCGCCCTTCTGCCAGGCGTCAGACAGGGCGACCACATGGTCGATCTGGACTGCCCGGCTGCTCTCGGAACCGCGGCGGAAGTCCACAAACTGTGCGGTATAGGGCTCCTGGAACGACCCCGCGGCCACCCGGCATTTGGAGCCTTCCGTCATCACCACGGCAGTGAGGTCGCGCCGCAGGATGTCGTTGCGGGTATCGCATCCGTTCCGGTCCACGTCCTGCCAGGCGGGGCCAAAGGCTTCCCGGCTGTAGTCCGATGAGGCGGCCCGTCCCTTCACGGCCAGCCCTTCCAGGGCGGCCAGGGCAGTACCTGGGGGCACCGGGTGGACAGGCTCAACGGGTTTCATCCACGCCGGGTCAAAAACAGGGGCTTCGGTGGGGCCGGAAACGGCAGGTTCCGCAAGGGCGAACTGCCCTGCGGTGAAGAACCAGAACAGGGCCGCCAGTGCAGACACTGCCGCTGCTGCCAGGATTCCCCACGCCTGCCGGGAACGCCGGCGCGCCCGTCTGTATGAGGACCAGCTCACGGTCATGCGGTTCCTGGGCTTCCGGTGTTCTCATGCACCAGAAGAGCCTAGGACACCCGCCCGGCATGCCCGCCGATATCCACAGTGTTGAGGGCGAGTGAAAGGTCACACCGGGCGGGACTACTGCTCCCGCATCACCCTTCGAAGGTCTTCCTCGGCTATAGCCAGCAGCCCTTCCAGCTGGCGCACCCGGTCCGCGCTGGCGTCGCCCGTTTTGTACGCGGCCCGGGCGCCCTCAAGCAGCCGGACCGCCTCTTTGTGGTTGGCTTTGGCGACGTCAAGGGCGTGCTCAAGGGTTGTCTCGTGCTGAAGCGTCGAATCATTTTCCATGCCACCAGTGTGGTCCCGTTTCCCGGCTGATTCCAGCACCATCAGCCGGGAAATCGGGAGCGACCCGAAGGGAGCCTAGACAGCGATGGCAGCGAGGGCTGCTGCGCTTTCCTTCGCCGGGAACGACGGCGGGTTCACGCCTGCCATTTCCTCCATGACGCGGACCACCTGGCAGCTGTAGCCGAACTCGTTGTCGTACCAGACGTACAGCACCAGGTTCTTGTCGTTCGAGATCGTGGCAAGGCCATCAACGATGCCCGCGCGCCGGGACCCGACGAAGTCGGTGGACACCACCTCGGGCGAGTCGATGTAGTCGATCTGCTTGCGCAGCTCCGAGTGCAGGGACATTTCCCGCAGGTAGTTGTTGACCTCGTCCTTGGTGGTCCCGTTCTCCAGGCTCAGGTTCAGGATGGCAAGGGACACGTCCGGGGTGGGAACGCGGATGGAACTGCCGGTCAGTTTGCCAAGCAGCTCGGGGAGCGCCTTGGCCACTGCCTTCGCGGCGCCGGTCTCCGTGATAACCATGTTCAGTGCTGCGGACCGGCCGCGGCGGTCGCCCTTGTGGAAGTTGTCGATCAGGTTCTGGTCATTGGTGAAAGAGTGGACGGTCTCCACATGCCCATGGACCACGCCGAACTTGTCGTTGATCGCCTTAAGTACAGGCGTGATGGCGTTGGTGGTGCAGGACGCTGCGGACACAATCTGGTCCGTGTCCTCGATGGTGCCCTGGTTGATGCCGTGCACGATGTTCTTCAGGTCGCCCTTGCCGGGGGCAGTCAGGAGCACCCGTGCAACACCCTTGCTCTGCAGGTGCTGGGAAAGTCCTTCGGAATCACGCCAGCGCCCGGTGTTGTCCACGACCAGGGCGTTGTTGATGCCGTAGGCGGTGTAGTCGATGGTTGCCGGGTTGTCGGAGTAGATGACCTGCACCTGGACGCCGTTGGCCGTAATGGTGTTGGCTTCCTCGTCAATCCGGATGGTGCCTTCAAAGGAACCGTGCACGGAATCGCGGCGCAGCAGGCTGGCGCGCTTGGAGAGGTCGTTGTCCGAACCCTTGCGCACGACGATGGCGCGCAGCCGCAGGCCGTGGCCGCCGCCTGCCTTTTCGATCAGGAGGCGGGCCAGCAGCCGGCCGATCCGGCCGAAGCCGTAAAGCACCACATCGGTGCTGGTGCGGTCATCGCCGCCCCGCTTGCCTACGACGTCGGCCAGTTCCGCGCGGAGGAATTCTTCCAGGGTGGCGCCGTTGCCCTCTTCCTTGAACTTCTGGTTCAGCCGTGCAATGTCGATCGCTGCCGCTCCGAGCTCCAGGGTGGCCAGGGTGTTCAGGAGCGGCGCGGTCTCCTCCAGGAGGAGTTCGTCCTTGCTCATGCGGCGCGCAAAACGGTGCGCCTTGAGGATGTTCATAGTGGACTTGTTGATCAAACTCCGGCCATGGATGCTGGTCACCACGTTGTTTTCGCGGTACAGCCGGCCGATCACCGGAATCATGGCCTCAGCGAGGGCCTCGCGGCCCATCCACGTATCAAGACAAGAATCTGACGTCTGGCTCACAGAAATACCTTCCTCGGTTCAGCCGCATACGTCCTCGTACACGGTTGTCGGCCACCACATGTTGTGCAGGGGCACCTGCGCCCACGGGGGTCGGCCCCCGGGCGCCTGGATTACGCAAAGAAAAACCGCCGGCTGCGAACGCAACTCCGGCGGAGGAACTCCTGCGTCCGGATCCATTCTAAGTTGGCTGGCCTCCGCAAAACGGCCCCAGTCGAGTGAAATCACTCACAGGGAGGTCCGCCGCGGCGGGACCTGTCAATTGTGGATGGCCGAATAGAGATTGAGGCTGGACGAAAAAACCACCCAGGACAGATAGGGAAGCATCAACAGCCCCGCGGCAGGGCTGACCGGACCGAACCGCAGGATGAGGAACGCAACAGATATCCCCAGGCCGCCAATCACCAGGAAAGCCGTCCAGAGGGCAGCGGCGCCGAACAACGGAAACAGCCCGAAGAACGCCAGCGGCCACGCGGCGTTGAGCACCAGCTGGATGAGGTAGCCCGCCAGGGTGCCTCCCGTGAGGAACCCTTTGCGCCAGACCAGCCAGGCGGCCACCGCCACCGCGACGTACAGCAGCATCCACATGCTCCTGAACATCCAGCCCGGCGGCATCCAGGGGGCCTTTACCGACACCGCAAACCAGCCGCTGGAATGCAGGATGATGGGGACCGACGCGGCGGCCCAGGCGGCCACCGAAAGCGAAAAGAATCCGGTAAGGGCAAGAGCCTGCTGACCACGTCCGGGAAGCTGCTGCGGAGCGGGAGCACCGGGGTTGTCTTGCGGGTCATCATTTGCGGGCACGGTTCAGCATCCCCAACCCATCGTCCAAGGTCAAACCGGGAAAGAATGGATGGGTTGACCGATACGCCGGGTTCTGTGCTCCCGTTCCGTTACCGGCACGGGAGTAGCGGCCATCCATCTACGAACGCCGTTGCCGGCGCCCTCCAGCGGCCTACCCGGACACTCGGGCGGGCAGCCCTCAAACGTGTCCTGTCTGGCCTTGCTCCGGGTGGGGTTTACCTAGCCTTCCCGGTCACCCGGGAAGCTGGTGGTCTCTTACACCACCGTTTCACCCTTACCTGGTTCGTGCCGCTTTCAAACCGGCGCGACCCAGGCGGTCTGTTCTCTGTGGCACTGGCCTGCGGGTTACCCCGAGTGGGCGTTACCCACCACCCTGCCCTGCGGAGCCCGGACGTTCCTCGAGCCACTTGCGTGACGCGCGGCCGCCTGGTCAACCCATCCACCCCCAGTCTACCGGCGAGCCGGCACTTTCCTGCCGCCGGTAGGATCGGACGGTGCTGATTCTGCTTCCCCCTTCCGAAGGCAAGACACCCGCCGGCAGCGGTTCCGCCGTCGACTGGCCTTCCCTGAGCTTCCCGGAGTTGAACTCCTGCCGCGCCAAAGTGCTGGAGGCGCTGGGAACGGTGAGCGCCCACGAGGATGCGCTCGCGCTGCTGGGTGTGGGGGCATCGCTGAAGGAGGATGTCCGCCGCAACACCCGGCTTCATGCCGAACCGGCGGCTCCGGCCCACCGGATCTATTCGGGAGTGCTGTATGACGCCCTGGGCTACAAAACCCTTACGGCTGGGCAGCGCCGCAAGGCCAACGAGTCCGTGGTGGTGGTTTCCGCGCTCTGGGGCGCCATCCGTTTTGGCGACAGCGTGCCCGCTTACCGGCTGTCCATGGGCACATCACTGCCCGACGTCGGCCGCCTCGCCCCGTTCTGGAAGCCGCAGCTTAGCGGGGCCCTTGCCGCTGCAGTGGAAGGGCACCTGCTGGTTGATTGCCGCTCCAGCACTTACGCGGCGGCATGGGCGCCGCCGGCGGCGCAGACCGTCTCGGTCAATGTGTTTACCGACGTCAATGGAGTGCGCAAGGTGGTGAGCCACTTCGCCAAGCACACCCGGGGCGAACTGGCCAGGCACCTGCTGGTGCGGCGCGGAAAGGCCCCGGCAACGCCGTCGGAACTCCTGAAAGCGGCCCGCGAAAAGTGGGACGCTGAGCTGGTGGACGGTTCCGCCCGCAAGCCGCACGCTTTGAACATCGTCCTGCCGGGCTGAAACCCCGCCCCTCCCCAACTGAATCGCAGCAGATGTTGTTATGAGCGCTCATAACAACATCTGCTGTTACCTGGTTAGGTCAGGCCCACTCGTCGGACCGGACCAGGATGGCGCCGGAGTCCGGGCAAAAGACGATATCGTCGGCAGCAGCGGCTTTGATTTCAGCAAGGTCGCCCGGGCTGAGCTTCATGCCGGACGCCTCGGAGGTGCCGTGGAAGAGCCTGGCGGCGCCAACTCCACGCCTGGCCAATGTCTTTTCGTAGATCGCCAGCATGCCCGGCTCGAGGCCGGCAGCGAATTCGGTGCGCTGGGCGCGGAGACCGCTGGCTTCCGCCTCCACCGTGGCCAGTTCCGCGTCCAGTTCGGCGCGAATGGTACCGAAGGATCCCTGGATGTCGTCCACAATCCCCTGCTGCCGGGCCTGGGTGGCCCGCAGGGAATCAAGGCGCTCCATCACCTCAAGTTCAATGTCCTCCAGGTCCGAGCGCCGTTTGTTGAGTGAGGCAATGTCCTTTTGGAGGGCCACCAGGTCCTTGGACAGGCCGGTGCCGCTGTTCAGCCGGGCCTCATCCCGCTGGATGCGCGAGGCAACCTGTTCCACGTCCGCCTCGGCACGCTTGAGTTCGGCTTCGGCGTCGTGGACGGCAACTTTCGCCGCGCCCAGCTCACCGTTGGCCACAGAGAGGGCAGCTTGAAGGTCCCTGATGCGCGGATCGTTTTCCAGCGCGCGGCGGCGGTTACCAAGCGACTTCAGTTTGGCATCCAGCCCCTGCAGTCCAAGCAACTTCAACTGTTCCGCCGGTGCTGCCTTCGCCACTGTTACCTCCGCTTGGTCCCTTCCGGCCGGAGCCGGGCGCCTGGACGGCGCTTCCTAGACTCTAGCGCCTGCCCTGCTCCCCCGCCTCGCCGCTTACCCACCGGCTCCGGGCTCAGCCCGGGGTAAGGATGAAGTCCCAGGGATCGCTGTTGGTGGTGCTGACCTGGATTTCGACGTCGTGGCCCTGGTCGGCGAGGACGTTGCCCAGCGCGGCTGCGGCAGCAGGCAGCCAGAGCCACTCGCTGGCGAAGTGCGAAACGTCGATCAGGTAGGGCCTGCCGTTCAGGGAAGCCTCCCGCGCCTCCGACGCCGGATGGTGGCGGAGGTCCGCGGTGACGTAGACATCTGCGTTGCTGGCCCGGACCTCGTTGAAGAGCGAGTCCCCCGCGCCGCCGCAGACGGCAATGCGCCGCACCAGGCCGTCCTTGTCGCCCGAGACACGCACTCCCCCTGCCACGGAAGGCAGGATGCCAAACACCCGGGCTGCGAAGTCCCCCAGGCTGATGGCCTCGGGCAGGTCACCTACCCGCCCGATCCCCTCCTCCGGCAGGCCGTTTGCTGCCACGGTGAGCGGGGCCGCGTCCTGCAGTCCCAGGGCGTCGGCCAGGACATCGGAAACGCCGCCGACGGCGGAATCACCGTTGGTGTGGACCGTCAGGAGGGCTGTGCCGGACTCGATCAACCGGTGGACGGCACGGCCTTTGGGCGTGGTGGCAGCGACGGTGGTGACACCCTTCAGCAGCAGCGGATGGTGGGTAATCAGGAGTTCGGCGCCCCACTCCACGGCTTCTTCGATGACTTCCAGGGTGGGGTCCACGGCAAACATGACCTTCGTGACAGGAGTGGAGGGGTGTCCGGCCACCAGCCCCACCTCGTCCCAGTTCTCCGCCAGGGACTCGGGCCACAGTTCCTCCACGGCCAGGAGCATCTCGCCGAGGGTGGGCGCCTGGGGGTGCACGGCGGCGTCCCCGCCGGCCGTTTCCCTGCCGGCCGCCTCCTTGCCGGAAGGAGCCTCGCCGCCGCGAGGCCCGCCGTCGTGATTCTCGGGGCCGGTAACGTCGGTGTCCACAGGTTCCATAGTCTTAGTTTTACCCCATGGCACCGTCCGCGCCGCACGTTGACAGGCGGCGCCCGCGGCGTCCAGGGAATCATCCGGCGCCCCCAACCATTGAAGAGGTCATGAAAACTTTTGTTTTAGGCGGAGGCTGCTTCTGGTGCCTCGACGCTGTCTACCAGAAGACCAAGGGTGTCAGCGCCGTGGTGTCCGGCTACACGGGCGGCCATGATCCCAACCCCGACTATTACTCCGTGTGCAACGGCACCACCGGGCACGCCGAGGTGGTGGCCGTGACGTTCGACGAGGAGATCATCCCGGAAGAGGTGGTCCTTGACATGTTCTTTGCCCTGCACGATCCCACAACGCTGAACCGCCAGGGCTACGACGTGGGAACCCAGTACCGTTCCTCGATGTTCTACGAGACCACCGAGGAGAAGATACTGTTCGAGGAAGCGATCGACCGCAACCAGGCGCTCTGGACGCATCCGATTGTCACGGAGGTCAGCCGGCTGCCGCGCTTCCATGTGGCGGAGGACTTCCACCAGAACTACTACGCCAAGCATCCCGAGCAGGGGTACTGCCAGGTGATCATCAACCCCAAACTCGCCAAGGCCCGGAAATATTACTCTGCATGGCTTAACGCTTAGCCACCGTTACGCGGCCTCGTTAGGCTGACCTCAGTATTCACCCTTCAGAGATAGGCGTATGTACATGGCACGGATCTATGACGATGTAACCCAACTGGTCGGCGGCACTCCGCTGGTCAAGCTGAACCGGCTGAGCGAGGGGCTGGATGCCACCGTCGCCGTCAAGCTTGAGTTCTACAACCCGGCCAACAGCGTCAAGGACCGTATCGGCGTGGCAATCGTCGACGCCGCGGAGAAGTCCGGTGCCCTGAAGCCCGGCGGCACCATCGTTGAAGGCACCTCCGGGAACACCGGCATCGCCCTGGCCATGGTGGGCGCAGCCCGCGGCTACAAGGTCATCCTCACCATGCCCGAGACCATGTCCACCGAGCGCCGAGTGATGCTGCGCGCCTTCGGTGCCGAGATCGTCCTGACCCCCGGCTCCGAGGGAATGCGCGGGGCCGTGGAGAAGGCCCAGGAAATCGTGGCCAACACGGAAAACTCCATTTGGGCCCAGCAGTTCGCCAACGAGGCCAACCCCGAAATCCACCGAACCACCACGGCGGAGGAAATCTGGGCTGACACCGACGGCGCCGTGGACATCTTCGTTGCGGGCGTCGGCACCGGCGGAACCGTCACCGGCGTCGGCCAGGTCCTGAAGGAACGCAAGCCCGGCGTCCAGATCGTGGCGATCGAGCCCAAGGACTCCGCAATCCTGAACGGCGGCGCGCCCGGCCCGCACAAGATCCAGGGCATCGGAGCCAACTTCGTCCCGGAAATCCTGGACACCAACGTCTACGACGAGGTCCTGGACGCCACCCTTGAGGACTCAGTCCGCGTGGCCCGCGAACTCGGCGTCAAGGAGGGCATCCTTGGCGGCATCTCCTCCGGCGCCATCGTCTGGGGCGCCCTGGAGCTGGCGAAGCGCCCCGAAAACGCGGGCAAGCTGATCGTTGCCATTGTCTGCGACTTCGGCGAGCGTTACATCTCCACCGTGCTCTATGACGACATCCGCGGCTGATCAGGCCGCTGTTCGCCCGTTTCCTGTAGAAAGAACTCTGTGGGCTTTTTCGCAAGACTGAAGGAAGACCTCGACGCCGCCCGGTCGCACGACCCGGCGGCTCGAGGTTCTTTTGAGAACTTTTTCGCTTACTCCGGGCTGCACGCCATCTGGATCCACAGGCTGACGCACAGGCTGTGGCAGGATCCGGCGCTGCGTTTTCCGGCACGGCTGCTCTCGCAGCTGGGCCGGTTCATGACCGGGATCGAGATCCATCCTGGCGCAACCATCGGCCGCCGCTTCTTCATCGACCATGGAATGGGCGTGGTTATCGGGGAAACCGCCGAAATCGGCGAGGACGTGATGATCTACCACGGGGTCACCCTTGGCGGCCGGTCGCTCGCGCGGATCAAACGCCACCCCACCATCGGCGACCGCGTGACCATCGGCGCGGGAGCGAAGATCCTGGGCCCGATCACCATCGGCCGGGACAGCGCCGTGGGTGCCAACGCCGTGGTGGTCAAGGACGCACCGCCGGAATCGATCGTCACCGGCGTTCCCGCGAAGTGGCGCCACCGTGACGCCCAGCGCGAGACCAAGCCTGCGGTGGACCCGGCGGAATACGACATCGAATACCGCATCTGACGGTGGCGGCCGGCCCTTGGGCCGCCAGCAAAAAGCTGCACACGAAGAAAAGGCGGGCAGTTCCCGGATCACCGGAAACTGCCCGCCTTTTGCATACTGCAGCGGAACCTAGTGGGTGTCTACTGCTTCGATTTCGGACTTGTCCTCGCCCCAGAGGGTGTGGAACGTGCCTTCTGCATCGACACGGCCGTAGGTGTGGGCACCGAACAGGTCACGCTGGCCCTGGATGAGGGCTGCCGCGACCCGCTTGCGGCGCAGGCCGTCGTAGTACGCCAGCGAGGAGGAGAAGACCGGGACCGGAATTCCCAACTGGACCGCGGTGGCCACCACGCGGCGCCAGGCCGGAAGGGCTGCGGCAATGGCTTCCGTGAAGGCCGGAGCAAACAGCAGGTTTGCCGGCTTCTCGTCAGCGGCGTAGGCCTTGGTGATGTCCTTGAGCAGTTCGGCGCGGATGATGCAGCCGGCCCGCCACAGAGAGGCGATCTCGTCCAGCTTCAGGTCCCAGTTGTATTCCTTGGCTGCGGAGGTGAGCATGTCCAGGCCCTGGGCGTAGGACACCAGCTTGGAGGCGTAGAGCGCCTGGCGGACGTCTTCAACGAAGGTTTCGGGGATTTCGACGTCGGCCTCGTTGCCTGCCAGCAGTTCCTGGCCGAGCTTGCGCTGGGCTGCCTGGGAAGAGAGAGCGCGGGCGAACACGGATTCGGCGATGCCGGAGACCGGGGAACCGAGTTCCAGGGCCGAGATGACGGTCCAGCGGCCGGTGCCCTTCTGGCCTGCGGCGTCCACCACGACGTCCACGAACGGCTTGCCGGTCTTGGCATCCACGTGGCCCAGGACCTCGGCGGAGATCTCGATGAGGAAGGAGGACAGCTCGCCCTTGTTCCATTCGGTGAAGATCTTGGCCTGCTCCGCAGGCTCGATGCCGGCTCCGGAGCGAAGCAGGTCGAAGGCTTCGCCGATGACCTGCATGTCAGCGTACTCGATGCCGTTGTGGACCATCTTGACGAAGTGGCCGGCGCCGTCGGTGCCCACCCAGGCGCAGCACGGCTCGCCGTCGACCTTTGCGGAGATCTTTTCCAGCAGCGGGCCCAGTGCCTTGTAGGACTCCTTGGAACCGCCGGGCATGATGGACGGTCCGTTGAGGGCGCCTTCCTCGCCGCCGGAAACACCGACGCCTACGAAGTGCAGGTCCTTCTTGGCCAGGGCGGCTTCCCGGCGGCGGGTGTCCTCGTAGTGTGAGTTTCCGGCGTCGATGATGATGTCGCCAGGTTCCAGGAGGGGTTCAAGCTGTTCGATCACGGAGTCGACCGGCTTGCCGGCCTTCACCATGATGAGTACCCGGCGGGGCTTCTCGAGGGAGTCCACCAGTTCCTGCAGGGTTTCGGTGCGGATGAACTCGCCATCCGTTCCGTGCTTGGCCAGCAGGGCATCCGTCTTTTCGACTGAGCGGTTGTGCAGGGCGACGGTAAAACCGTTCCGGGCCAGGTTGCGGGCCAGGTTGGCGCCCATCACCGCGAGGCCGGTGACACCGATGTGTGCAGACATCAAAACTCCAATTCGTACTGTGCGATGGATGTGCAGTGGCTTCCAGTGCGCGGAAGCACGATGCAGACCGAGGGTCTGAATAAAGCATATATATTCCTGAGGTCACAGGAAAGTAACGCCCACGTAATGGAACAAAATGTGTCACTGGCCGTCAAGGACTGCTGCTTTCCCACCCACCTGTTCCCACTAGGCTTAGCTGCATGACCAGCAGCCTGCACCACCGTGCCATTGAGAACCTGGGCACGCGCATTATCTCGGGCGAGCTTCCTGCCGGTCACATCATGCTTGCCGAAAAGCTGGAGGCTGAGCTCAAGGTCTCGCGCTCTGTGGTCCGCGAGGCCGTAAGGGTGCTGCAGTCCCTCGGCCTCGTGGAAACCACCAAGCGGGTGGGTATCCGGGTACTCCCGCCAAGCCGCTGGAACCCTTTCGACCCGCAGGTGATCCGGTGGCGGCTTGCCAGCAACGCCCGGGGGGCGCAGTTGCGCTCCCTTGCCGAGCTGCGCTCCGCCGTGGAGCCGGCTGCTGCCGAGCTTGCCGCCCAGAACGCCCCCGCTCCGCTGCGGCTGGAGCTTGTTGACGTCGCCCATGCAATGCGCGACGCCGGCCAAAGGGGGGAAGTGCCACGCTTCCTTGAGCTGGACATCCAGTTCCATTCGCTGCTGCTTTCCGGATCCGGCAACGAGATGTTTGCGAACCTCTCGGGGCAGGTGGCCGAAACACTGACCGGCCGGACGGTGCATGGGCTGATGCCGGACCATCCGCACGAGGCTGCACTGCAATGGCACGTGGACGTGGCGGAGGCAATTGCCCGGGGTGACGCCGGTGCCGCCCGTGAGGCCTCCGACAAGATTATGAGGCGGACAATGTCGCAGATGTCCGATACCTGGACGGAACAGCCGCGGGTTTTCATCCCTGTGAACCGCTGACTCCGGTCCATATCCGGAGCATTGACCGGCTGTGGTATTCCAAACTCCTGGCCGGGTTGGATGCGAGACCAGGGGTGCATGAGGACACAGCAGGAAACGACTTTTTGTTTCCGTAAGTTCACGGTATATTCAATTCAGGCCCTCCACCGCGGCATCCCCCAATAGTCGCGGTGGAGGGTTTTCCATTGCGGTTTTCCATTGCCCTGGTGGGCCTGTTCCGGCCGGCGGGCCGCCCCTAGGCGGCGTCCGCAACCGACTCCCGAAGCCGCCAGCCCCCGCCCAGCCCGTCGCGTTCCAGGAGCATGGTGGTGAGGGCAGAGCCCGCATTCCGGCCCAGCCGGACCTGGAGCTGGAGGACCTCGATGTCCACCCTGCTGAACCCTTTGGGCATGCGGCGGCGCGTCTCCCACCAGTTGACGCGCTCGAACCACCTCACCGGCTCGGCACCCACAGCCCATTCCCTGCCGCTGCTGAGCACCGCCGTCGGCCTGCCGTCGGTGCCTGTCCTCACAATCACGTGTTCCATGCCTGCAAGCTATGGCAGGGGGCTGACATTCAAGCCGGACCGGGACAACAGGCAGGCAAGCCAGCACGCGACTGGGCAACAAAAACCCCGCACTTTCCGCCTGAAGGCGGAAAGTGCGGGGTTATCCAGTGGGTCCTACCGGGATCGAACCGATGACATCCACGGTGTAAACGTGGCGCTCTACCAGCTGAGCTAAAGACCCATTGTTGCCGGATCAGGCGCTGCTGCGCCCGGACCAACGAACATAGACTCTACCCGACGCCGGGCATAAATTGCGAATCGGCGGGCCCGCCCTGCCCAATCCGCTGCCGGGCTAGACCGGCGGGAGCTCAGCAGCGAGCCAGGTCAGCGATTCGCTGACGCCCGCTTCGAGCTTGACGGTCGCTTTGTCGTCCCCGCGCGTGGCCCCACGGTTGATGATGACCACCGGTTTGCCGTCCTTCGCCGCGTGCCTGACAAACCGGAGGCCGCTCATTACCGTGAGGGAGGAGCCCGCAACCACCAGCGCAGCGGCGTCATCGACCATACGGTAAGACGTTTCCACCCTGTCCTTGGGCACGTTCTCCCCGAAGTACACGAAGTCCGGCTTCAGCGTCCCTCCGCAGGCGGGGCACACAGCAACAACGAAGCTGCTGATCAGGGCCTGATCCTCCACCGTGGAATCGGCATCCGGCGCCATTTCCACCAGGCCGGATTCCTTCGCCCGGTCAAGGAAGCCGGGGTTCAGCTCCTCCAGCATTCCTGCGAGCAGGCGGCGGGAGTAGGTCCGGTGGCAGTCCAGGCACACTATCTGGTCATACCTTCCGTGGAGGTCCACCACATTGACGCTTCCGGCATCCTGGTGGAGCCGGTCCACGTTCTGTGTAATGAGGCCCGTCAGGTGGCCACGTCGTTCAAGTTCGGCAGCGGCGCGGTGTCCCTGGTTGGGATCAGCGTGGCGGAGGTGTGACCACCCGATGTGGTTCCTTGCCCAGTAGCGCTGGCGGTTCGCGGCAGCCTTGACGAACTCCTGGTAGGTCATTGGTGTCCGCGGCGGCGAGCCTGGTCCGCGGTAATCCGGAATGCCCGAGTCGGTGCTCAGGCCCGCGCCGGTAAGGAGGGCAAACCGGGCCCCTGCCAGCAGGTCCCTGATCCGTACCAGGACCTCCAGCTCATCGGCGGAAGGCAGGGCTGTGGGAACGGGCGGCATGCTGGCGAAGCCCGTGAGGCCCACGCCATGCCGCCGCTCAGCCATGATCCGTCAGGCCTTATCCAGCCCGGCCAGTGCCTTGCGGTACTCGCCGAGGTCCCGGGCCTGGCCTCGGGGGTTCACCACGGTGTAGCGGATGGTACCGCCGGCATCGATGATGAAGGTGCCGCGCTGCGCCATTCCGCTCTCGGTGTCGAAGACGCCGTAGAGACTTGCCGCAGCGCCGTGGGGCCAGAAATCCGCCAGGAGGTCGAAGGTGTACCCCTCCTGCCCGGCGTAGGCCCGCAGGGTGAACTTGCTGTCAACCGAGACCGCAAGGACAACTGCGTTTGTGTCTTCGAACAGGGCCAGGTTGTCCCTGATCTCACAAAGCTCGCCGGTGCAGATGCCGGAGAACGCAAAGGGGTAGAACACCAAAACCACGTTCTGGCCGCGAAGGGCGGATAACCTGACCGGCTCGCCGTACTGGTTGACCAGCTCAAAGTCGGGTGCCGGGCCGCCAACCGCGGGGACGGCAACGGAGGCAGCGGCAAGCGCTGCCGTCACTTGTTCTTCCTGCTCACCAGCCGCGTTGCGCTCCAGTCCTTGGACACGCCTGCCGACGTCGTCACGTGCAGTCCGGCGGTCGGCGCGGCCTCCTGGATATCCGCCGGGGAGACGTAACCAGTCCTTCCGGACTTGGGTGTCAGGACCCAGACGACGCCGTTTTCGCTGAGGGTGGTCAGCGAATCCATGAGGCTGTCCACCAGGTCCCCGTCGCCGTCGCGCCACCACAAAACGACGGCGTCCGCCACTTCGTGGTCGTCCTCGTCCAGCAGCTCGGAACCCGTGAGGTCCTCAATATCGTCACGCAAGTCGAAATCGACGTCGTCGTCGTAACCGAACTCCTGAATCAGATCCCCATTCTTGAAACCCAATTTTTCCGCCACATTTACCGAAGTGGCGGCGTCGGCCTCGCTCACGTGTACCTCCAATGCCTTTTTACGCGCAGTGCGCATAGTGATTTCCATTACTCCCAGCCAACACCCTTTGTGCCTGAGCTTCAAGCTGCCGCCCCCGTGATGAGGCATATTCTGCGTCACACCAGGATCCGCCAACCCGCAGCACAGCGGCTTTTCGTCACACAACCAGTATGACGGCGAAATACAACAGAGCCGCCCAAGCCGCGGCTACGCATCGCGTTGGGGACAGAGTTAGAGTGGCAGGTGACAACTATGCCTGCGGGGCAACAACCCTGTAACTCCAATGCAGACGTAGGAATGCTAGGACCCTGCCCGGCACACATGACCGGGCTGTTGTAACCGATACGTCGCACACGGCGTATGTACGCCGGGCGGTCACCCTGCCCGGCCTGAGTGCGCCATCAATGCGCGCAAAGAGAGGTTGGACGTGGCTGCAGGAGAAGATACCTCCCATATCCTCAGCGGGTTGACTAACCAGCTGCCTGATCGTGATCCGGAAGAGACTGCCGAGTGGGTTGAGTCCCTGGATTCGTTGATCAGGGAACAGGGTACTGAGCGTGCCCAATTCATCATGCGGAGCCTGCTGCAGCGTGCGGGTGCGCAGAGCGTCGGGGTGCCGATGGTGACCACGACCGATTACGTGAACACGATCCCGGTGGACCAGGAAGCCGAGTTCCCCGGGAACGAGGAGTACGAGCGCCGGTACCGGGCGTACATGCGGTGGAACGCCGCGGTGATGGTCCACCGTGCGCAGCGGGCGAACATCGGTGTGGGCGGGCATATCTCCACCTATGCCGGTGCTGCGACGCTGTACGAGGTGGGCTTCAACCATTTCTTCCGCGGCAAGGACCACCCCGGCGGCGGGGACCAGGTCTTCTTCCAGGGCCACGCCTCCCCCGGCATGTACGCCCGTGCGTTCATGGAAGGCCGGCTTTCGGAGGAGGACTTGGACGGGTTCCGGCAGGAAAAGTCCAAGGAAGGCCACGCGCTCTCGTCCTACCCGCACCCGCGGTTGATGCCGCACTTCTGGGAGTTCCCCACCGTGTCCATGGGCATCGGGCCGATGAACGCGATCTACCAGGCCCAGTCCAACCGGTACCTGCACAACCGGGGCCTGAAAGACACCTCTGACCAGCAGGTCTGGGCGTTCCTGGGCGACGGGGAAATGGACGAGCCCGAATCCCGCGGCCTGCTCCAGCTCGCCGCGAACGAGAACCTGGACAACCTGAACTTCGTCATCAACTGCAACCTCCAGCGCCTGGACGGCCCGGTCCGCGGCAACGGCAAGATCATGCAGGAACTCGAAGCGTTCTTCCGCGGCGCGGGCTGGAACGTCATCAAGGTCGTCTGGGGCCGGGAATGGGATGACCTGCTCGCCCGTGACACCGACGGGTCGCTGGTGAAGATCATGAACGAAACCCCCGACGGGGACTACCAGACCTACAAGGCCGAATCCGGCGGGTTCGTCCGTGAGCACTTCTTCGGGAAAGACCCGGCCACCAAGGACCTCGTCGCGGACCTGAGCGATGACCAGATCTGGAACCTCAAACGCGGCGGCCACGACTACCGCAAGGTCTACGCCGCGTACAAGGCAGCGACCGAATTCAAGGGCAAACCCACCGTCATCCTCGCCAAAACCGTCAAGGGCTACGGCCTCGGACCACACTTCGAGGGCCGCAACGCGACCCACCAGATGAAAAAACTCACCCTGGATGACCTGAAGAAGTTCCGCGACCACCTGCGGATCCCCATCACGGATGACCAGCTCGAAAAAGACCTGTACCAGCCCCCGTACTACCACCCCGGCACGGACGCCCCGGAGATCAAGTACATGATGGAACGCCGTGCAGCCCTGGGCGGTGCGGTCCCCGAACGCCGGTCCAAGCACGCCGAGATCACCCTGCCCGACGCCAAGTCCTACGAGGTCGCCAAGCGCGGCTCGGGCAAGCAGCAGGCCGCCACCACCATGGCCTTCGTGCGCCTGCTCAAGGACCTGATGCGGGACAAGAACTTCGGCAAGCACATCGCCCCGATCATCCCGGATGAGGCACGCACGTTCGGCATGGATGCGTTCTTCCCCACGGCGAAGATCTACAACCCCAAGGGACAGAACTACCTCTCGGTGGACCGCGACCTCGTCCTGGCCTACAAGGAATCCGCCCAGGGCCAACTGATCCACCCCGGCATCAACGAAGCCGGAGCCGTGGCAGCGTTCACCGCCGCCGGCACCGCCTACGCCACCCACGGCGTGCCCCTGGTCCCGGTCTACGTGTTCTACTCCATGTTCGGCTTCCAACGCACGGGCGACGCCTTCTGGGCCGCCGCGGACCAAATGACCCGCGGGTTCATCATCGGCGCCACCGCAGGACGGACCACCCTCACCGGCGAAGGACTCCAGCACGCCGACGGCCACTCCCCCCTGCTGGCCTCCACCAACCCCGCCGTGGTCACCTACGACCCCGCCTACGGGTACGAAATGGGCCACATCATCCGCGACGGCCTCGAACGCATGTACGGGCCGGACTCGGAAGACCGGAACCTGATGTACTACCTCACGGTCTACAACGAGCCCATCACCCAGCCCGCCGAACCCGAGGAACTGGACGTCGAGGGTGTCATCAAGGGCATTTACCTTCTTGCCCCGGCGAAGATTGACGGTCCCCGGACCCAGATCCTCGCCTCCGGCGTGTCCGTTCCCTGGGCCCTCGAAGCCCAGCGGATCCTCGCCGAGGACTGGTCAGTCTCCGCCGACGTCTGGTCCGTGACCTCCTGGAACGAACTGCGCCGCGACGGACTCGCCGCCGAAGAGGAAGCCTTCCTCAACCCCGGCGAACCCGCCCGCGTCCCCTTCATCACCCAGCAACTCGAAGGAGCCACCGGCCCCGTCGTCGCCGTGTCCGACTACATGAAAGCCGTCCCGGACCAGATCCGCCAGTTCGTCCCCAACGAATTCGCCACCCTCGGCGCAGACGGCTTCGGATTCTCCGACACCCGCGCAGCAGCCCGCCGCTTCTTCAAGAACGACACCCACTCCATCGTGGTGCGTTCACTGGAGATGCTCGCCCGCCGCGGCGAGGTGGATGCGCAGGCTCCGATCAAGGCGATTGAGAAGTACAGGCTTCACAACGTCAATGCGGGCACCACGGGCAACGCCGGCGGCGAGGCCTAGCCTGTTTCCTAGGTAAAGACGCGACGGCGGCTCCCTCCTAAAGGCGGGGGCCGCCGTCGTCCGTTAAGGCCCTGGGCCATGTGACGCAGGGCAAACCGGATTGTAGCCTTTGCACAAATGGAGGTTGGGGGACGCTGCCCGTATGCTCAAAGAATGCCAGCACCTGCCACCCCGTCCGCCAAGCGCAAACCGTCCACTCCGGGGGTCACTCCGGAGAAGTCGGAGACCCTCAAGAAACTGCGGGCAAACGTGGGCCAGCTGTCCACCACCACCATGCGCGAGCTGGAAAAGTCCCTGCCGTGGTACAGCCGGCTCAGCTCAGACGAACGCTCAGCGCTGGGCATGGTGGCACAAAACGGCATCGCGGCTTTCGTCACGTGGTACGAGAGGCCCAGCTCCCCGTCATGGATCCTGACCGACGTCTTTGGGACGGCACCCACCGAACTCACCCGCTCCATCAGCCTGCAGAAAGCGCTGCAGTTGATCAGGATCGTGGTGGAGGTGGTGGAGGACCAAGTTCCGGTCATTGCACCGGAGGCTGACCAGCCGTCCCTCCGTGAAGCCGTATTGCGCTACTCAAGGGAGGTCGCCTTCGCTGCCGCCGACGTCTACGCGCGTGCCGCGGAATCGCGAGGGTCCTGGGATACCCGGCTCGAGGCCCTGATCGTCGACGCCATCCTCCGCGGCGAAAACACGGACGCCCTGCGTTCCAGGATCGCGGCGCTGGGCTGGAAGGCCCAGGAGCGTTTCACGGTGATGGTTGGCAACTCACCTTCGGAGCCCAGTGCCAGCTACGTCAGCGAACTGCGCCGGATGGCCGGCCGGTACGCGGAGGACGCACTGGTAGGCATCCAGGGCGACAGGCTCATCCTCATCCTGGGCGGAGTCCAGGACAGGGAAACCGCGTATGTGAAGCTCAGCGAAATGTTCGCTCCCGGCCCCGTGGTCTACGGCCCCGAGTCCGGCTCGCTGCTGGAAGCCAGCGGATCCGCCCAGTCCGCTTTCGCCGGCCTGACAGCGGCGAGGGCGTGGCCGTCCGCGCCACGTCCCGTGGCTGCCGACGATTTGCTGCCCGAACGCGTCATTTCCGGGGACGACGCCGCCCGCCGTTCCCTGGTCAAGAACATCTACCGCCCCTTGCTGGCCGCGTCCAACGGGCTGGTTGAAACCCTGGGCACCTACCTGGAACTGGGGCATTCACTGGAGGCGACAGCGCGGGAACTCTTCGTCCACGCGAACACCGTGCGGTACCGTTTGAAGCGCGTCTGCGACGTCACGGGCTGGGATCCGCTCCTGCCGAGGGAGGCTTTCGTACTGCAGGCCGCGCTCGTTGTGGGCCGGCTTTCGACGCCGCCGAAAGCTGCGGCCGAACGCCAGCCGTCCCGGAATCAGCCCTGAGGCGTTGTAGACTTCCTACAACCTGACCCCGTGAGCTTGGTGCGGACAAACACCGCTGAATCACACAGTAATTTGGAAAGCTGGATACGTGCTTGCAATAGTCTGCCCTGGACAGGGCTCACAGACCCCGGGTTTTCTGGCCCCTTGGCTGGAACTGCCCCCGGTGGCAGGCCAGCTGGCCTCCCTCAGCGATATCGCGGGCATTGACCTGATCGCCCACGGGACCACCTCGGACGAAGAAACCATCAAGGACACGGCCGTAGCGCAGCCCCTGATTGTTGCCGCCGGCCTGGTAGCGGCTGCGTCCCTGTTCGACGTTGAACTCGGCTCCCTTCCGGTCATCCTGGCAGGCCACTCCGTTGGTGAGATCACCGCATCCGCCCTCGCCGGCGTCCTCACCGAGCAGGAGGCCATGACCTTCGTCCGTGAGAGGGCCAACAGCATGGCCGCAGCCGCAGCCGTCACCCCCACGGGCATGAGCGCAGTGGTCGGAGGGGACCCCGCCGAGGTCCTGGCGGCCATCACGGCCGCGGGCGCCACCCCGGCCAACGTCAACGGCGCCGGCCAGACCGTTGCCGCCGGCACCATTGACCAGCTGAAGGCCCTTGCCGGGAACCCGCCGGCCAAGGCCCGGGTTATTCCCCTGAAGGTGGCAGGCGCCTTCCACACCAGCCACATGGCTCCCGCAGTCAGTGCACTCAAGGCGCTGGAACCGCAGCTTAAGCCGCAGGCACCGAAGGTGCCCCTGCTGTCCAACTACGACGGCGGTGAAGTCACCGACGGCCACGCCGCCGTCGAAAGCCTCATCGCTCAGGTCTCACGCCCCGTCCGTTGGGACCTGTGCATGGAGACGATGGTTGCACGGGGCGTCACCGGCGTCATTGAACTCGCGCCTGCCGGCACGCTTGCCGGCCTCGCCAAGCGGGGCATGCCGGGAGTCAAAACCGTTGCGGTCAAAACCCCGGACGACCTTTCCGCCGCATTGGCGCTTTTCGCAGAACTGGAGGGCAACGCATGAGCGTTCCCACGCTGAAACAGGCCCCGATTCAGGAGCACACCCGGATCCTCGGCCTGGGAGCCTACAGGCCGGACGTCATCGTCACCAACGAGGACGTCTGCCAGTGGATCGATTCCTCGGACGAATGGATCCGCCAGCGCACCGGCATCGTGACCCGGCACCGGGCACCGGCCGAAGTGAGCGTCATCGACATGGCCGAGGGCGCTGCCCTGGAGGCCATGGAAAAGGCCGGCATCCAGGCTTCTGACCTGGGCGCCGTCATCGTTTCCACCGTCACCCACCCCTACGCCACGCCTTCCGCCGCGGCCGCCCTGGCTGACCGCCTGGGCGCCACCCCCGCACCGGCCTTTGACATCTCCGCAGCCTGCGCCGGCTACTGCTACGGCATTGCCCAGGGCGACGCCCTGGTCCGGTCAGGCGCAGCCAAGTACGTCCTGGTGGTAGGCGCGGAGAAGTTGTCAGACGTTATCGACAACCGCGAACGCACCATCTCCTTCCTGCTCGGGGACGGTGCCGGCGCCGTCGTCATCGGCCCCTCCGACACTCCCGGAATCGCGCCGTCGGTCTGGGGGTCGGACGGCAGCAAGTGGGACGCCATCGGAATGACCCGTTCAATGCTCGATGTCCGGGACCTTGGCCTGGCTGCCCGGCAGTCGGACTCGACAGGGGACCTTGCCCTGCTTGAGGAAGCCCAGGAGCTTTACCCCACCCTTCGCCAGGACGGCCAGACCGTCTTCCGCTGGGCCGTGTGGGAAATGGCAAAGGTGGCCCAGCAGGCCATGGACGCCGCCGGCGTGCAGGCGGAGGACCTCGTGGCATTCATCCCCCACCAGGCCAACATGCGCATCATCGACGAGATGGTCAAGAAGCTGAAGCTGCCCGAAACGGTTACAGTGGCACGGGACATCGCCGATGCGGGGAACACCTCCGCAGCGTCCATCCCGCTGGCCACCCACCGCCTGCTGGCCGAAAAGCCTGAACTGAGCGGCGGACTTGCCCTCCAGATCGGCTTCGGCGCCGGGCTTGTCTTCGGCGCCCAGGTAGTTGTCCTTCCTTAGGAACGCCCCAACAGGCCGCAACCGCGTCCTGAACCATTTCCGGCAGCCCCTGCCGGCAATACAAGAAAAGGAGCCATCAATGGCTAGCAACGAAGAGATCCTGGCCGGCTTGGCTGAAATCGTCAACGAAGAAACCGGCCTGGCCCCCGAGGCCGTGGAGCTGGACAAGTCCTTCACCGAGGACCTGGACATCGACTCCATCTCCATGATGACCATTGTGGTCAACGCAGAAGAGAAGTTCGGCGTGCGCATCCCGGACGAAGAGGTCAAGAACCTCAAGACCGTCGGCGACGCCGTCAGCTTCATCGCTGGAGCACAGGCCTAGCCAGGGCTTCTGCCGTTCATCGGCACGGCAGGGCTGCCGGTCCGGACGACCGGGCCGGCAGCCCGCCGCATTTTTCCGGCATCCAGCCCTGCACGCCAGCGTTCTCCGGCGCGGTTCTGGCAGCGTCATAGCTTGCAGCAGGATGCCGATCATCAAAACGCGGGACCTCCGGCAGACGGATTCCCCACCGACGAAAGAGTGATCCCATGACACGCAAAGTAGTCATTACCGGTCTGGGCGCCACCACGCCCATTGGCGGCGATGTACCCACGATGTGGAACAACGCGCTCAAGGGGGTCTCCGGTGCCCGCACCCTGGAGGACGACTGGGTAGCCAAGTACGAGCTCCCCGTCCACTTCGCCGCGCGCTGCAGCACCCCTGCCCTGGAGGTCCTCAGCCGCGTCGAAGCCAAGCGGATGGACCCGTCCACGCAGTTCGGCGTCATCGCAGCCCGCGAGGCGTGGGCCGATTCCGGCATCACGGACTTCGACAAGGACCGGCTCGCTGTTGCCTTCGCCACCGGCATCGGCGGTGTCTGGACACTGCTTGATGCCTGGGACACGCTCAAGGAAAAAGGCCCCCGCCGGGTCCTCCCCATGACCGTACCCATGCTGATGCCCAACGGTGTTGCCGCAGCCGTCAGCCTGGACCTCGGCGCACGCGCCGGCGCCCACACCCCCGTTTCCGCCTGCGCGTCCGGCACCGAAGCGCTGCACCTGGGGCTCGACCTCATCCGTTCAGGCAAAGCTGACGTGGTCATGTGCGGCGGCGCCGAAGCGGCCATCCACCCGATGCCCCTCGCAGCCTTCGCCTCCATGCAGGCACTCTCGCGCCGGAATGACGAGCCGGAGCGCGCCTCCCGCCCCTACGACACCGGCCGCGACGGCTTTGTCATGGGTGAAGGTGCCGGCGCGCTGGTCCTCGAAGCCGAGGAGCACGCCCTGGCACGCGGAGCGCGTATCTACGGTGAACTGGCAGGAACGTCAGTCACCGCCGATGCGTACCACATCACGGCTCCGGACCCCGCAGGCCTCGGTGCCACCCGTGCACTCAAAGCTGCCATGTTCGACGGCCGCATCCAGCCGGAGGACGTGGTGCACGTGAACGCGCACGCCACCTCAACCCCCGTGGGTGACAAGCCCGAGTACACCGCCCTCCGTGCCGCACTGGGAAGCCACGTGGACAACGTAGCCGTATCCGCAACAAAGTCCCAGATGGGGCACCTCCTGGGCGCATCCGGTGCCGTGGAGGCCGTTCTGACGGTGCTGGCTGTTTACGACCGGAAAGCGCCTGTCACCATCAACCTGGAAAACCAGGACCCGGAGATACCGCTCGACGTGGTCACTTCGGCGCGCGACCTGCCTGCCGGCAACATCGTGGCCCTCAGCAACTCGTTCGGCTTCGGTGGCCACAACGCCGTCATCGCGGTCCGCAGCGTCTGACCCTTCGGAGTTTGGTTCCGCCCACAAGAGGAGGCCCCGCCGTTTCGGCGGGGCCTCCTCTTTGCTATGGAGAAACGTACGGTCGACGGCGGTCAGCCCACCTGGTGGAGCCAACGGACAGGCGCGCCTTCAGCGGCGTGCCGGAACGGCTCCAGCTCCTCATCCCAGGCTTCGCCGAGGGCGAGGGAGAGCTCGTGGTAGACAGCTGCGGGATCGCCTGCCCCCGACTCGTAGGCGTAACGGATCCTGTCCTCGGAGACCATGATGTTGCCGTGCACGTCTGTGACAGCGTGGAAGATGCCCAGTTCAGGGGTGTGCGACCAGCGGCCGCCGTCGACACCCTGGCTCGGCTCCTCCGTGACCTCATAGCGGAGATGCGCCCATCCCCGCAGGGATGACGCCAGCTTTGAGCCCGTACCGGGGGTACCGGTCCAGGACAGCTCTGCCCGGAACATTCCGGGCGCGGCAGGCTGCGGGGTCCACTCAAGATCCGTCCGCTTGTCCACGACGGATCCGATAGCCCATTCAACATGGGGGCACAGAGCCGTAGGGGCCGAGTGAACGAACAGCACACCGCGGGTCATTGCAACAGACATTCCATCCTCCATAGCTCTAGGTACGTCTTCCCCAACGACCTCTGCCTGGATGGAACTTCCGTGCGCTGCTCTGCGGCTGTGGTTCCTGCCTGCGTATTCAGATGTATCAGATAAAGCAGTGTCCGGACTTACTGTGGCGCGAAAAGCTGTTAGCTTCAAGCGGGACTTGAAAGTTTCCGGACGTGATTCTTATTGTGCCGTACGGCACCAAATTACGCCAGTGCGATTCCAGGCGCCTGCCTTACGCCCTTGGGTGGGCCTGCTGGTAGCTCTTCCGCAGCCGGTCAACGGAGACGTGGGTATAGATCTGCGTGGTGGCCAGGCTGCTGTGGCCAAGGATTTCCTGGACTGCCCGCAGGTCGGCCCCGCCGTCCAGCAGATGCGTGGCCGCTGAATGCCTGAGCGCGTGCGGGCCTGACGCGGAAGTGTCACCGAGACCGGCGAAAAGGTCGTTGACCAAAGTGCGGACCTGCCGCTGGTCCACCCGTCCGCCCCGTGCCCCCAGGAAGAGGGCCGGCCCGCTGTTGTCCCTGGCCAGCAGGGGCCGGCCGCGCCGCAGCCAGTCATCCACGGCGACGGCCGCCGGAACACCATACGGGACAGTGCGTTCCTTGTTGCCCTTACCTATGACTCGCAACGTTCGCCGGTCCGGGTCCAGGTCATCAATATCCAGCCCTGCCAGTTCGCCCACCCGGACCCCGGTGGCGTAGAGCACTTCCACGATGGCACGGTTCCGCAGGGCAAGCGGCGCTCCCTCGGCCGCCGCTTCTTCCAGGGTTGCCAGCAGCCTTGTCAACTGCCCGGCCTGAAGGACGCCCGGCAGGGACTGTTCGCGTTTCGGAGCCTTGAGCCGTAGCGCGGGATCGATGGCAATACGCTCCTCCGCCAGGGCCCAGGCCATGAAAACCCTGACGGAGGCGGACCGGCGGGCCAGCGTGCTGCGTGCCGCGCCGTCCTGGCTCTGGGCCCCAAGCCAGCGCCGGAGGGTTCCGAGTTCCAGGTCCTGGAGCCGGCCGGCGCCTTCAGCGGCAGCAGACTCCAGCAGGCCGCGGACATCACCCAGGTACCCGCGGAGCGTGTGCGGTGAGACGGCGCGTTCTGCGGAAAGGTACCGCCCGAAAGCGGCAAGGGCCTCGCCGAGCTCCGCAGGCAGGTGTTCATTCTCCACCCATCTACTGTCCCAGCTCCAGCATGGAAAGGACGGGTGACACGCTTCGTTCCAGCCGGTGCCTGCATCTTCCCGTGCCGGACGGCCCCGTCCTTCCTGGCAAGGGCATCAGCCCGTTGCCTTGCCGCGTTTCCAGCCTCCCCGCTCTGAGACGGCCAGGCCCAGCAGACCCAGCCGGCCGAGCCCGGCCCGAACTGACTCCTGGCTCAGGCCGGCCACAGCTGAGAGTTTTTCGACGGACGTGGTGGAGCGCAGCGGTAGCGCGTCCAGGAGGATCAGGTCCTCGAGTGTCAGGCCGTCCTGCACCGCAGCCTTCCCTTGTCGTGGATCAGGGAGGGCGGAGCCGCTGGGGCCGGCCAGTTCGGCAATCTCGGCAGCATCCGTCACGCAGACGGCTCCCCCGTCCCGGAGAAGCCGGTGGCATCCGGCTGAGTTGGCGCTGTGCACGGAGCCCGGAACGGCCCCGACGGCACGCCCAAGGGTCTCCGCGTGATGGGCGGTGTTCAACGCCCCGGACCGCCACCTGGCCTCGACCACCACGGTCACGGCGGACAGGGCTGCAATGATGCGGTTACGCTGCAGGAACCGGTAACGGGTAGGCGCCGACCCCGGCGGAACTTCGGCCAGGACAGCGCCCTGGTTGCACACGGCCCGCAGGAGGTCCTCATTTCCTGAGGGATAGAACCGGTCCACTCCCCCTGCCATGACAGCAATGGTGGGGACCGGACCGGTTGCCCCCGCAAGGGCCGCACGGTGGGCATGCGCGTCGATCCCGTACGCACCACCCGAGACTATGGTGAAGCCGCGCTGGGCCAGCGAGTAGGCGAGATCGCCGGTAACGGCGGCGCCGTAGCTGGTGCTGTCCCGTGAGCCCACAAGGGCTATGGATGTTGCCGCTCCGGGCAGCTGCTGTTCCTGTCCGCGCCACCAGAGGCAGATCGGCTCCTGGATTCCGAGGTCAGCAAGCTGGCTTGGCCACAGTTCATCCGACGGTATGATCAGCCGCCCGCCAAGGCGCGCCATGGTGGCAAGATCCCGCTCGGGAGCGAGGTCCGGTATGCGTGGCTGCCAACGCTTGAGGGAGGCGGCCATTCCGGCCCAGCTCGTGGTGGAACCATCGGCCGAAAGCAGCGCAGTGATCTCCTGCTCCAGCTCCGGACCAGCCGGGAGTTGTCCCGTGGCGATCCGCAGGGCGTCCACGGCCCCGGCTACCTGGACGAGGGCAAGGCCTGCAGCGTCCTGCGGTTCCATGAGGCGTGAGAGGGCGGCGCGTGAACGCCGCTCGGTGTCCAGACGCATGGCTGTCTCCTTCATGCTGCGGCCGCCGCTGCCTGCCGAAGCCCCAGCGCCTGTCCGACGTCGTTCGTGTCCGGCTGTGCCCGATACCCCAAATCGGCGAGGGTCCACGCAAGGCCAAGGACAACATTGTGGCAGAGGTGTGTTTTAGCTCCGCCTCACGGGGGCTTATTTGACCCGGACCCTAAGCTTGAGGAGGCAGTCGGGTCACTAGAGGGGGAAGTACATGAGTGTGGAAACTATGCGCTGGATCATAAGCGTCCTTACGGCCCTGGGCTTCATCCTCCCGGCTATCGGCATTGGCCACACTTTCGTAACCGTCATTCAAAAACGCCAGGCCCAGGACCGCGCAAGGGCGCTCAAGGCGGAGATTGACGCTAAATATGAGCGTCTCCAGGAAGCAAACGGCCACTCTGTAGACCTGTATAACGCCAAAATTTCGGAGTACCGGACCAGGAACGTTCCGTTCGCTACAAATGCTTTCGCCACGAGCTTGGTCGAGGAGGCGTTTTACGGCAACGTCGGGGAACGCCTGTCCGTTGCCAAAAAAGACCTAGTGTTCGTGTTTGGCGGCGCCTTGAGCGCCACCGTCGCCAGCATATGGTCCGTCTGGATCCCCTCCGGGGGGTAAACCCTGGGGCAGCCAGATCCGGCCGTTGAGTTGTTAGTTCTCCTTGTGAGACGTTGCAAGTTCGCTACCGCTCACGTCGTCGCTAAGTTTAACTATCCCCAAATCTGCCTGGGCAATAGAAATGTACTCCAGCTTCAACCTGTCAAAATTTTCAACCGCTTGGTCGTACGCTGATTCGTCGCGGCCAGCCATAGCCGTGTATACGTCTCCCGAAGCATCGTCAAGCGCCAACGCGGCCCTCCGTACCGCGGGAGGGGCCAACAGTTCAAGCTCCCCGAGTTGAGATTCCCGTAATGCGGAGACCGCTTCGTCCATCTTGTAACGCCCCGCCCAACAGCCCGTGCAAACGACGACGAGCATTTCCGACGTCTTGAGAAACGCCCCGTAAGCTTTCACCTTTTCATTGCGCAACCACTTTGCATGTTCCTCGCTACTGGTAGCAATTCTGTTGTAAACACTGAACGCACCGGCCACGATGCCGCCTCCAAATGCACTAGCCAGTAGCGGAAGCAGGAACGTACTCAAGTCAGTCACTAGGTCATGCTACTGGCCCGCCGCTTTGCGCGCCTGCGGCTTGGCGGCAGCGTTGTGGATCCCGCGGACCGCGGCCAGCCCGTTCCGCGGCTTGCCCGCCTGGGCGGGCGCGGCGGCAATGACGGCGTTGAGTGTCCGGACCGCGGTGAGGTACGTCCCCGCCAGCCGGGTCCCTGGTCCCTCCGGCCCGGCCGCGTCGCATTGCTCCGCCAGAGTGCGGACCAGTTCACAGAGTGCCAGGTGTTTGCCGGTGATGGCGCCCCCGGCGGCGGTGATGGTGGCCTCCACGGCCTCAGCGTGTCGTCCCATGTTCCTTGTCCTGTCGTTGCGGACGTCTGCCCGCGTGGTGGTTTTTGTGCCGGAGAGGGGGCGGACACTCTCACGGTGGACTGGCTCGCCCGGAAGTCTCCAGCGGCGTGAACCCCCTACCCTCACCTGGTCCAGCGGGGCGGCGGTGGGTATAGGAGCGCCCGCCAGCGGCTGGGGTGCTGGCGGGCGCTCATAGTGTTTCCTGGTGGCGCTGGCGGGCGTTGACGCCGGGACTAGAACTCCCCGACTGTTCCCGCCATCCGTCCGCGCTCTCACGCGGTGAGGTTGACGCCACCGTTGTGGGGGATCAGACGGTGACGAACGTTCCCTTGAGAACGGCCGCAGGGCGGCGTACCTCCAGGTTGAACCGGCCCTCAGTGCGGGCCTGTACCTGGTTGCGCTGGAACATTTCCCCGGGCGTTCCCCACTCGGTCACAATGCCCTTGTCCCGGCCGATGACGGCGGCGCCCTCACCCAGCAGGTAGTAGGCGTTGGCGGCGAGTGAGTTGCTGAGGGCCACGGGGACGCCCCATGCCTTGCGGGTTTCGGCGTCGATGGCGTTGCCGGTGTCGAACTCCCCGGAGGTGTTGCGCTTGATGGTCAGCGCCTCCCAGTCGTTGGGGTTGAGGATGAACTGGGACGGGACCTCCCCGGCCGTCTCCAGGCGGGTGAGTGCCTTGCGGAGTTCCACCAGCTTGTCCGTGTTGCCAGCGGTGGAGGTGAATGTCTGGATCCCGGACGTGTTGGCCAGGCCGGTGAGGTTGTCCCCGGTGCCGTTGCCGCTGAGGACCTGGGCCTCCAGGGCGGTGAGGACCGCCTGGGACAGTTCCGCCCCCACCCAGGTCTGGAGCGCCTCCCCGTCTGACAGGACAAACTTGTCAATGGGTTCGGAGAGGGTGGCAATGACGGAGAGCTTGCCGTCCTTTTTGACCAGGGACACCACGGAGGTGGGCTTGAGGGCGCCGCTGGATACCACGCCCGCGTTTTCGGTCCGGACCGACTGGGCCAGGTATGAGTACACAGCGGGCCGCTCAACGGCGGGGATGGCCTGGAGGAATGACCGGAGGGGCTGCCCCAGTGCCACAGGCGTGGTGTCGATGAGGGGCGTTCCCACAACTACGGAGCCGTTGGTGACCAGGGCCTTGGCGCCGTCCGGCCGGGTGCCTTTCATGGCGGTTGCCAGGCTGTTGGCGTGGGCCTTGGATCCGAGGTCAAGGTACTGGACGCCGTCCCCGGCCTCCTCACCCTGGGGTCCGGCCACGTCCGCGATGGCCTGGATGGCGGATTTCTGGCCGCCGACGCGGGCAATGGTGGCGTCATAGCCCTTGATTTCCGCGTGGAGGGCCTCGATCTGGTGGACCTCCTGGTCCGTGAGGTCCCGGTCACTGGACTTGGCGGCGTCAATGATGGCGTGGGCGGACTTGAGGGCGGCGGCACGTTTTAGATGGATGCTCATGATGATTTCCCGTTTCATGGTGAGTTTTGAGGCGCCGCGGTCCACACGGGGACGGGCTGGCGCCGTTGAGGGGTTGACGCGGGAGGTGAGCGGGCGGGCTGGTTACCGCTGGCGTCTGCCTGGTGCGTCTGAAACGAGACGGGTTCCTGGAGCTACTTACTCGCTGGTTACCGGGTTGCCCCGGCCTCCACAGCTTTAGCGTGCTCCGCTATGTGGCCTCAAGGAAAAGCGTAGCCTCTGAAAACAGGAATTAACAGCGTGGCGTCACAACTCGCCGTAGCGGGATGCGTGTGAACAACGCGAGGAGGTCCACACGCAACCCCTCGCGCTACCGGCTCAGCACAATAGCCAGAACCGCAAAGGCGGCCGGGATCGTCCAACGCAGGAGCGCATAGAGGATCCTGTGCCAGCAGTAGGGATCTTTGTGCTTTTTATTGGGGTCGGGCATTGGCCGTCTCCTTAGTAAAAGGCTGCAATGCTCCTGCACCCTCCGGTTGCAGGAGAGCGGTTTCCTGCCTACGATGAGCGCAGAAGCAATTGCAGCGTGACCGCTGGTTGTTTCGTCAGCGAGTACCCTTCGAGCGGCTAACTTTTCGGGTATTCGCTGACGCTTTTAAGCTACCAACGAACGCGGACTTGTGGCTGGTTTACGCCGCAGGCGGAGCGTTATAACTCCCCAGTCGCACTGTCCCTCTCGATGGCGTAGAGCCGTGCAAGGACCTCATCCACCCGCGGCGTCGGAGTGGACACTAACCAGACGGTCATCCCGGCGTAGAACGGTGACTCCCAGCCGATGGCCTCCAGCTTGACGTCCTCCTCCAGGGCCAGGGCGTGGACGGCCTCCTCCTGGGCCTTGGTGCATTCCCCCATGTCCCGCCGGTCAATCTCAATCCGGGTGACCGCGGACCGCTGGTCCAGGATGAGCCGGGCGCCGCCGGGCGTCTGCCGTTTGTTCGCCATGTCAGAGGTCCCTTGGTCCGAGTTCGCGGCGGAGAGCCTCATAGCGCGACTGGGCTACCCCATGCCTCTGGCGGGCCATGAGGTCCGCCGCCAGGCACAACAGGGCCTCCGTGAACGGGTCCGCGGTTGGGTGGCCCAGGATCTTCTCCACCGCCTCCCCCATGGTCATCCCGTCCGCCAGTCCAGACCGCCACAGGTTCTCCATGTATTCGGCCCCGATGATCTGGACCACGCGCGGGTCCCCCTCCACCAGGGCGGTGACCGCCTGGACGGCCAGGGTGTGCTTGTCCGCCGGGATGGCGTTGTTGATGAGGGGGAATACTTCGTTTTGGCTGTTCATCGTCCCTGTCCCTTGCTTTCGATTTTGAGTGTCGCCTCAGCGATCATGTGCTGTAGTCCGGCGGTGCCCAGTCCGCCCGTCTGTTCATCCAGGGCGCCAACGTGGATTCCGAGGATCCGGCCGAGTCCGAGGATGAGGCCCGTTGCGGCGGCGTCATCCCCGGACCGCTGGGCGGCCTCCAGAATGTTGTCCAGAACCGCGGCCACGCCCAGGCGGTCCTCCGCCCGGAACGCCAGACCCAGGCGGGCCGCGTTGGCGAGGTCCACGTGCCGGATTTTGACGGCCTCCGTGAATGTCTTGGGCTGGCGGTTTTGGCTGGTTGTCATGGTGTCCTCCGTGGGTGTCTGTTGGGGTTGTGTTGTCGTCTGGTGCCCGCGGTGACCGGGACGCCGCTCCTATAGGGAGGAGGAGCGGCGGTCACCTGCCAGGGTTTACCGGGTGCCGGGGGTGACCGGAGCGGCGCGGTCACCCTGCATCCCTTTACTGGCGCGATTTTTGGGGTGGGTGACCGGGGGTGACCGGACGGTCCGCGGTCACCTGTTTTGGACCGGTCCGGAGGGTAGGTGACCGCGGGGTCCGCGGTCACCTAAATCAGCCCCTCAAGGGAGTCCTGGACGGGCATCCCGTGGCGGTCCCGGCGGGCCTTGATGGCGGCGTCCAGGACGTTGTTGGAGGCAGTGATCCCGGACCCGGCAAGGGCGGCCCGCAAGGTCTTACGGCCGGTGTCCCGCGGGAGGTCCTCCTGGTCCATGAACGCCACCACGGCCGCCTCCTTGTGCCGGAACGCGGCCACCGGCCCGGCACCCTCCACCTTGTGCCGGAGCGGGTTCTGGAGGCGCTCAAAGATGAGGGTTTTCTCCGTGATGGGCATCCGGGCCGCCTCACAGTCCAGGCGGAACGTTTTGTCCTGGACCACGGTGGAGAGCCGCCACACGGCGTCCACGTCGCCGGACTTGGCGGACCCGCCGCGCTGGCCCTTGGTTTCGTCCTTGCCGGAGTGGTCCAGCCGGACCAGGGAGACGCCGCGCTGTTTCAGCTTGAGGCCCGTGTGCCGGTAGAAGTTGAGCCAGGTGTCATTTTCGTTCTCCAGGCCCTCCACGGCACGGGAGACGGTGTCCACCACCACCACCTCAGAGCGGTAGGTGTCCAGCGCGGCCATGAGTTCCAGGGACCCGCGCTCCGTGTCCAGCGCCGCCATGGACGGGAATGACAGGTAGTCCAGCCGCCCCAGGTCCGCCGCCTGGTATCCCATGGCCTTGAGCCGCGGGATGACGTCCGCGTCTATGTCGTTCTCAAAGTCCACGTAGAGGACCCGCCGAGGTGCGGGGACGGTGCCGAGGACTTCCCGGCCGGACGCCACGGCGGCGGCGATCTCCAGCATGAGGAGGGACTTTCCCATCTTGGGCGGGGAGTACAGCGCCACCAGCCGCCGGGCCGGGAGGATCGGCTCCACAATCCACTCCTGGATGATGGGACGGTCCCAACGGTCCGCCCAGTCCACCACCGGGAGGACCCGCTCCACCACGCCGGGGACCTCCACAACGGCCGGGGCCGCCTCAAGTACCGGGGCGGGGACGGCGAGCGCCGCGGCCCGGTCCTCCGGCATGATGAGGCCGTCCAGCTGCGTGAGCGGATCCGCGCAAGGATCCGCCGTGGCCACGGACCCGGCGGCGGCGATATTGACGGCGCCGTCCTGGAGGCGGTCCCATTCCGCGGCGGCCTCCTCCCGAGTGCGGTCACCGGCTACGGCGTCAAGGAACGCGGTCCGGACCACGCCCAGGGCCTCCAGCGCCCCGTTGTGGCCCTCCGCCGCCAGGTGGCAGACACCCATAGCGGCATCCATGGCCGCGTCATGCCTGGAGCGTTTCCCCAGAGCGAGCGCGGCGGCGTAGCCCTGGGCGGCGTGGGCCATCCTCCGGCATGGTTCCCCGGTCCCGTGGGCGCCCAGCCAGGCGTTGACCGCCGCGAGGTCCAGGTTGGCGGCGGTGACGTCCCGCTCCGGGGCGCCGGAGGTGAGGGCGTCCACCCAGGACTGGGGCAGGGGTGCCAGGTCAGCGGGGGTGGGGACGCCGCTGGCGCGGGTGACGCCGTCCGGCCCGGTCCAGCGGTAGGTCCCGCCGTTGGGGTGGACGGAGGGCCAGACCACGGCGTAGCGGTGCCTGGTCTGGATGACCTCTATCCCGTTGCCCAGGTCCCCGGGCCAGCGGAGGCCCTCCGGCACCTGGTAGAGGCGGATCCCGGAGACGCCGTCCGCCCTGGATCCGGTCCGCCAGGTTTCCGGCAACGGCCCATAGGCGTCCTGGAGTGCGGCCAGTGTGCCGCCGCCGTCCTTGCCGCCGTAGTGGTCCACGTCGATCCCGATAACCCCGGCGGGGAGGCGGAGGGCTATGTTGCCGTCCGGGAACGTCTCCGCCCAGTCATAGACGTCCGAGTAGCTGGGCCACGCGCCGTCCCGTCCCGTGTACCCGCTGGGGACGGGCTTTTTCTGGCGGGGCGGGATGGGCAGGACTCCCAGCCATCCGGCATCCCGGTAAAGGTCGAACGCCTCCGCATAAACGGCGCCTCCGCTGGGTACGCTAGGGACAGGTAAAGCTTGGCCGCCTTGCTGGTGAATTGCCCCGGACTCCACGCCGGGGCTTTTCTCTGCCCTCACTGGGAGTCACCACCCAGGCGGAGCAGGACCGCGATACGTTCGGACTGTTCCGGTGTCAGCGGCGGCCACGTCTCAACCAGCTTGCGGACGTATTCGGCCATGGGGACGGCCCGGGGTTCCGCCGCCGTTGCGGCGCCCTTGGCGCTCACTTGGCACCACCGGCCGGGATGGGCTTAGCCTGGGCGCGGACGTCCTCAATACGGACGCGGACGGCGCGGGGGCCAATGCGAAATGCGGGAAGTGAGCCGGACTCGATGAGGCGGCGGACGGTACGTTCTGAAGTGCCGACAATTTCAGCGGCTTGGGCCAGAGTCAAAAACTCCGGCCCGGCAAGACGTTGATTCATTTTCCCAACCTCTGGATTTTCATCCGCAAGGCTGGTGGTTCGGTCTGCCTAGCTTGGTTATCGGAACCTTGCTAGGTGTACATCTCAAACTTTAACGCCGCCCGTGTCCTGTCCTGTCATTTATTGGCCGGGCGTGTCGCGTCTATTTCGGTTCGATGATGACCGTTTCCGGCCGAAACGTCCTAACCCCGCGCCCAGGCGGGTGGATGGTGACCGTAACCAGCATGTCCACCACGGCCCGCCGCCGCGCCGTGTCCATGGCGTCCCACGCGGCCTGGACGTCCCCGGCCAACACCAGCGGCCCCAGGGTGTCCACCTTGGCCGAGTCTGCCAGCGCGGCCTCCGCCTCCGCCAGCTTGCCGCGGAGACGCTCCGTGGCGGTCCGCAACTGGGACGCCGTCAATTCCCCGTCCGCAAACTCAACGGCCAGGCCGTCCAGGCGTTCACGGAGCGCCATGGCCTGGGTACGCATGCCCTCAATGTCCGGGCCGGTGCCGGTACGGAGTAACCGCGCGGCGTCCGGACGTGACAGCCGCGCCACGATCACCTGGGAGACGTAGTCCTCTACCGGCTCCGCCATCCGGGACACGTGGCCCGTGGTGGCCTTGCAGCGGTAGCCGCGGACGCCGGGCCGGGTGTTCCCGGCGCCATGGATACCTCCGCCGCAAACGCCGCAAAAAGCCAGGCCGCTGAGGAGGTACGTTTCAGACCGCGGGGCGGTCCTACGGCGGGCGGGATCCTTGAGGACGTCCTGGACCGCCAGCCAGGTCCCCTCCTCCACCAGGGCGGGCCACACGGCGTCCGCCACAATCTCCCCCTTGTGCGCCCGCTTGCCCATGTATCGGGGGTTGGTCAGGACGTCCTTGACACTGCTCCGCGTCCAGGGTGAGGGCTCGCCCTTGTGAGCGGCCCCGTAGCGGGTCTGCCCGGTGACCAGCCCGCGACTGTTCCACTCCCGGGCGATACCGGCAATGGGGACACCGGCCAGGAGGGCGGCGTAACCATCCCGGACCGCGGCGGCCTCCTGCTCCCGGACCGTAACGCCGTCCGGCTCATAACCAAACGGACGGCGCCCGCCGGTTCTCCGTCCCGCCAGGGCGGCCTGGGCGTTCGCCCGCTTGTGCCTGTCGGATTTCATCTCAACCTCCAGCCGGGCGGAACTTCCCAGCATGTCCGCCACAAAGCGGCCCGCGGCGGTGCTGAAATCCAGGTCCGCGCCGTTCACCAGGGACAGGAGGACGCCCTTGTCCCGGCAGAGTTCATAGAGTCGCAACTCATCCCGGCGGTTCCGCTGGAGGCGGTCCAGGGACCACGCCACCAGGACGTCCGCCTCCCCCGCGGCTATGGCCTTGAGCGCTCCCTCAAAGCCCGGGCGGTGCTTGCCCGAGTAGGCACTTATGTCGTTGTCCGTCTCCACTCCGGCCACGGTCCAGCCCCGTTGCTGGGCCAGGCGTTCACAGTCCTCACGCTGGCGCTGGACCCCGGCCGCAAGTCCGCCGCGGTCCTCACTGATACGTACATAAACAATTGCTTTCACATCTGCTACATTAGCGTCCTTGTCAGCCGGAGTACGCGGTCATAGCCGCGTGCCGTCAGGACGCCGCGCTCCAGGGAAAGGTCCAGGATGCGGGTTACTGCCGGTGCGAGCCGAAGCTCGCTCCGGAGGATGCGGCCGGGGACCTGTGCATTGGTTTCCAGCCCGTAAGGCGTCAACCGCTCCAGCTGACGGGCCCGTGCACCGAGCACCCGCCGCGCGACGGTTGCAGTGTCTTCCTCCGCCCCTGCCTGTCCGAAGTCGGCCAGGGAAACCCTTTCCACCTGCAGTTGGATGTCCACCCTGTCGAGGAGCGGACCGGACATCCTGGCCATATACCGCCGCCGCATCATGGGCGTGCAGGTGCAGTCGAGCCCTTTCCCGGAGGCCTTGCCGCAGGGACAGGGATTCGCCGCGAGGACCAGTTGGAACCGTGCGGGATAGGCAGCGGTTCCGGCTGACCGGTGAATCACCAGTTCACCGCTTTCCAGGGGCTGGCGGAGGGCATCCAGCACCCGGCGCTCGTACTCGGGCGCCTCGTCGAGGAACAGGACGCCGCGGTGGGCGCGGGAGGCGGCGCCGGGCCGGGGAAGGCCCGAGCCGCCCCCGATGATGGCCGCGGCCGTCGCGGAATGGTGCGGACTTTCAAACGGTGGCCGCCGGAGCAGCTGCACCGATGACGATGGCAGTCCGCACAGCGAATGGATGGCCGTGACCTCCATTGACTCATGGTCCCCGAGATCCGGCAGGAGCCCGGGCAGTCGTTCGGCCAGCATGGTCTTGCCGGCACCGGGCGGGCCCGTCAGCAGCAGGTGGTGTGCCCCGGCGGCTGCGACTTCCAATGCGCGCCGGGCATCGCCCTGGCCGGAGACGTCAGCCATGTCAGGATAGGGGCCGGCTTCCGCGAATGCATCCCCGGTGCCGTCCGCGTCCTCGGGTTCGAAATCCAGCGCAAGCTCCTGGGGGTCCGCGCCGAAGTCCAGCGCCAGCCGGGCAAGGGTGCTGTATCCCCGCACGTGCGCATCAGGAACCAAGGACGCCTCGGCAAAGTTTGCCTGCGCCACCACGATATCCGGATATCCGGCCTGCACCGCGGCCATCACCGCTGGAAGGATGCCGCGGACCGGGCGCAGCCGGCCGTCGAGTCCCAGCTCGGCAATAAACACCGTCCGCCCGGTGGGCTTGATGTCATTGGCGGCGCGGAGCACGGCCATGGTCACCGCCAGGTCGAATCCGGATCCCCGCTTGGGCAGGGAGGCAGGGATGAGGTTGGCGGTGATCTTCCGGCGGCTCAAGGGAATTCCGGAGTTCTTCGCGGCCGAGCGGATCCTTTCCTTGGCCTCGTTGAGGGAGGCGTCCGGCAGGCCGAGGAGCACGAAGCCCGGAAGGGTCTGGCCGATGTCAGCCTCGACCTCCACGATGTATCCGTTCAGCCCCACCAGTGCAATGGAGTAGGTGCGTCCCAGCGGCATTCAGCCCACCCCCCGGAGGTGCTCCACCAGGGGCGACCCGCCGCCGTCGTCAATCACCGCAATGACGTCAATGCGCCGCAGCGGCATTCTCAGCTCACGGTCCCGGCACCACGCGGCCCCAAGCCGGTGCAGCCGCGCCAGCTTGTCCGGTCCCACGGCCTCAAAAGGATGCCCGTAATCGAGGGTGCGGCGGGTTTTGACCTCGGCGATCACCAGGGCATCGCCGTCCAGCGCGACGATGTCTATCTCGCCCTCCGTGCAGCGCCAGTTGCGCTCCACCACAAGCATGCCGAGGGTTTCCAGGTAACCGGCGGCAAGGTCCTCGCCGTGCCGGCCCAACAGGTCTTTCGATTTCATGTCTACCTCCGCAACCAGCTTGGACGGGCTGGAACGCGAAGGACAGGACGGCCGCCCCCTATGTGGATGAACCGGGGCCGGGGGTCCCTGTGCAGGGAAGGTCAGCTGTGCCGGAGAAGTGCGCGGCAGCGCACAGTATTAGTTGCCCAGGTCAACATCCTTGGGCAGGGCAAGCTCCTCGTTGCGCGGCAGCTCTTCGACGTTGACGTCCTTGAAGGTCAGGACGCGGACGCTCTTGACGAATCGTGCTGAGCGGTAGACATCCCAGACCCAGGCGTCCTGCAGGGTCAGGTCGAAGTAGACCTCGCCGTCGGCGCTGCGGGCCTGCAGGTCCACGTGGTTGGCCAGGTAGAAGCGGCGTTCGGTCTCGACAACGTAGCTGAACAGTCCGACGACATCGCGGTATTCACGGTAGAGCTGAAGCTCCATGTCGGTTTCGTAGTTTTCAAGATCCTCGGCACTCATGCTTCCATCTTGCACTATCGGCGGGGCGGCCGGTGCCCGGTGCGGGGGTCAGTCCCCGGCGGCGGCGTCTTCCAAGCCCGGGCCTGCATTGTCCGTCAGCCCGCCGTCAGCCAGTTCCCCTCCGAGGAGCCGCCAGCTGATCCGGTGGTACGGCGTGGGCCCGGCGGCTCGGAGGACATCCCGGTGCAGTGCGGTGGCGTAGCCCTTGTTGATGTCCCAGCCAAAGTCCGGGAAGTCAGCATGGAGCTCCCGCATCATCCGGTCCCGCTCAACCTTGGCGATGACGCTGGCCGCCGCCACGCTAAGGCACTGCATGTCCGCTTTGACCTTGGTGTGCACGGGGGCGTCACAACTTGCCACGGCCGGCTCGTCGAACAGGGACAGCTGTTCGGCAGGTGAGAGCCAGTTGTGGCTTCCATCCAGGAGCACTGCCTCGGGGCGGATCCCCGCGGAAAGGACCTCCAGCCATGCGCGGGTTCCTGCAAGGCGCAGCGCGGCGATGATTCCCACCGAGTCGATTTCCTGGGCGGAGGCGTGGCCCACCGCCGAGGCGACGCTCCAGCGGCGGACCAGCGGATCAAGCCGTTCACGCTCCGCCGGGGTGAGCAGCTTGCTGTCCCGGACGCCGGCCAGGGGCTTCTGCCGTTCCAGGTCCACCACGGCGATGCCCACGCTGACGGGCCCGGCAAGCGCGCCTCGCCCCACCTCGTCCACGCCTGCAAGGTACCGGATCCCCTGGGCCTTGAACGTCCGCTCGTGCCTGAGCGTGGGGGCCTTGGCCTGGGGAACCCTGGTGGAGCCCATCCTGGGCTTAAGTGCGGCGGGCATAGTCAGGGCGCCGCCGGAACGTTGCGGAACACGTCCGGATAATTGCCCAGGGTAGTGAACCGGCTCAGCGGCCAGGCGATGACGGCCGCCTTGCCTTCGAGGTCGGCGATGTCGATGAATCCGCCGTCGGAGTCCATGTGCGCCCGGGAGTCGGCTGAATGGTTCCGGTTGTCACCCATCACCCACACCTTGCCTTCGGGGACAGTTACGTCGAAGTTCCGGATCTGCGGGACCTCAGCCGGATTGATGTAGCTCTCGTTGATGGGGGTCCCGTTAATCGTCAGTCTACCGCCGGCATCGCAGCAGACCACGTGGTCCCCCGGAAGTCCGATGACCCTTTTGACCAGGTGCTGCTCGGAGTTGTCGGGCAGCAGGCCCACGAACGTCAGTCCGTCCTGGACCCAGGTGAACGGGCCTTGCGGTTGTTCAGGCGCTGCCTGGAGCCAGCCCTTGGTGTCCCGGAATACCACGACGTCGCCGCGGTTCAGCGCGAACGGCTCTGGGACCAGGAGATTGACGAAGATGCGGTCGTCAACTTCAAGTGTGTTGACCATGGACTCGGACGGGATGAAGAAGGCCCGGAAGAGGAATGTCTTGATTAGGAAAGAGAGGACGACGGCGATCACCACCACCGTGGCCACTTCCTTCAGCCATGCGAAGACGGGGCTGCCGGCGGGCTTCGCCGCTGACTTGGCGGCGGCGCGGCTGCCCGCGGCGCCGGACGCTTTCGCGTGCCCATCCTGGCCGGGAGTTCCGGAGACGGCATCGGCCGGAACGCCCGAACCGCCGTCGGGGCGCGGTTCAGGGGTCCGCGCGTGGTTCTCGGGCATCTACTGTCCGTTCTCTGTTGTTGGTCCTGCAGGCGGACGGGGTACTGAAGCAAATCTATCAAGGGGCCAGATGATCTGGACCGGCCGTCCGATCACCCTGTCCACCGGAACCATGCCGCCGCCGGGGGCGCCGAGCAGGCTCCGTGAGTCGGCCGACAGGGACCGGTGGTCCCCCATCAGCCACAGCCGGCCTTCCGGGACCACGGCACTGAATTTTTGGGTGCTGGGGGCATCACCGCTAAAGATGTAAGGCTCCACCAAGGGTTCACCGTTCACCGTCACGTTGCCGCCGGCGTCGCAGCAGGCCACCGAGTCGCCTGGGAGCCCGATGACCCTCTTGACATAGGTGGTGTCGCTGCCGGTGAGGCCGAGCCATTGGGTAACGGCGGCCGCGGTGTCCACCAGGGGGCCGTTGCCGCTGTTGAGCGGGGCGAAGGTGCCCCTGCCGTCAAAGACGACGATGTCCCCGCGCCGGATGGGTTCAGTGCCGAATCCGGTCCGGGACACCAAGATGCGGTCCCCGCCTGCGAGCACAGGTTCCATAGACGCGGAGGGAATGAAATACACATCCAGCCAGAGCGAACGGACCAGTCCGCTGGCCGCAACGGCCAGGATGACGGCCAAGAACGCAAAACGCCAGCCCATTTTTCGGGGCTGGCGTTTTGTGTGGTCCATGGTCCGTATCCTGGGCGCTGGTGCTGAATGGCTCCGGCGCTGGCCGGATACGGCCGCGGCCCGGCCTCTGCAGGTCCGAAAGGACTTACTTGGCGGTGCTGAAGTCGCGCTTTTCCTTGATCTTCGCAGCCTTACCGCGCAGGGCGCGCATGTAGTAGAGCTTGGCGCGGCGGACGTCACCCTTGGTAACGACCTCGATCTTGTCGATGATCGGGGAGTGGACCGGGAAGGTACGCTCCACACCGACGCCGAAGGAAACCTTGCGGACCGTGAAGGTTTCGCGGACGCCGTCGCCCTGGCGGCCCAGGACGAATCCCTGGAAAACCTGGACACGGGAGTTCTTGCCTTCGATGATGTTCACGTGCACCTTGAGGGTGTCACCCGCGCGGAACTCGGGAACATCGGTACGCAGCGAGGCTGCATCGAGGGAATCGAGAATATGCATAATTGCACTCCTGGTGAACGCCACAGGTCATTCACTTTGGGTCACGGCAGGAGAACCTGGTGCGCTGGTGGCGCACCGGCGATCTCCGCCGAAAGTTAAGTAGCCCGGCCCCTTCACTGATTGATGAGGCCGGTTGTCTTAGCTGTTGGTTGCGCTCCCCCTGTGGCAGGTGCGGACCCAGTAGACACAAGGACTAATTTTGCCACACTGCGGAGGCTACAGCCAATCCCGCGACTCCGGCAGCCCGGCCGGGCAGCCAGCCGGAGGCGTCCTGCCGGCGAGGTCAGTCCCGCCGGGCGTCTTCCGTGCCGGGGCGGCGGCGCAGGCGGCCGTCCACGACGTCGTACCCCAAGTCCTGCAGTTCGGTGCGGTCGGCACGTGGCAGCTTACCGGCGTCGAACGCTTCGAGGAGGTCGGGGCGGCGCTCCGCCGTCCGCCGGAACTGCTCGTGGCGGCGCCACTGCGCGATCTTGCCGTGGTTGCCGCTCAGCAGCACGGCCGGCACTTCCCGCTCGCGCCACACGGAGGGCTTGGTGTAGACGGGGTACTCCAGGAGCCCGTCTGAATGGGATTCCTCCACCAGCGACTCCGGATTGCCCACCACGCCAGGCAGCAGGCGGCCGATGGCCTCCACCATGGCCAGGACCGCGACCTCCCCGCCATTGAGGACGTAGTCCCCCAGGCTGACGGGGCGGACCTCGAAGTGGTCCCGGGACCATTCGATGACGCGCTCGTCGATGCCTTCGTAGCGTCCGCAGGCGAACGCGAGGTGCTCCTGTTCGGCCAGTTCGTACGCCAGTGCCTGGGTGAACCTCTCTCCTGCCGGCGACGGCACGATCAGGACCGGCCTGTCCGATCCCTCGGGGCGGTCGGCCGCAATGGAGGATAAGGCCTGGGCCCAGGGTTCCGGCTTCATCACCATGCCGGCGCCTCCGCCGTAGGGCGTGTCGTCGACGGTGCGGTGCCTGTCCGTGGTGAAGGCGCGGAGGTCGTGGACGCGCAGGTCCAGGATGCCGTCCTGGCGGGCTTTCCCGATCAGGGACAGTTCCAGCGGTGCCAGGTATTCGGGAAAGATACTGACGACGTCGATCCGCATCTAGGCTTTCTCCTCCGGCTCCGAAGCGGCTGCTTCGTCCTCCGCGTTCAGCTCGAAGAGGCCGTCCGGCGGCGTGAGGAGGATGAACCCCTCCTCAACGTTGACCTCAGGCACGATCTGCTCCACGAAGGGAACCAGGATTTCCTTGCCCTCCGGCGTGGTGACCATCAGCAGGTCCTGCGCGGTGCCGGTGTTCAGCGCAGCAACTTTGCCCACCACCTTCGAGCCCACCCGGGCCTCCAAGCCCACGAGTTCATGCTCGTACCAGCCCTCGTCGTCGTCTTCGTCCAGTTCCTCTGTTTCGATGAAGAGCTTGGCGCCCCGGAGGGTCTCCGCCTCGTTGCGGGTCCCGATTTCGTCGAAGCCCAGCAGCAGGATGTCCTTGTTCCAGCGGGCGCTGTTCACAGTCAGCGGGCCCGCTGAGGCCGGCTCAACCACGAACTCGGTGCCCGGCACGAACCTGTCCCCGGGGGCGTCGGTCAGGACCTGGACCGTCACTTCCCCGCGGATGCCGTGCGGTTTGCCGATTCGTGCCACCTGAAGCTGCATGTGTTCCTCTGTGTTGGATCTGGTTGACGCTGTTGGATGTGGTTGACGGTGCTCTGGTAAAAGCACTCCGGCCCCTCCACCGCAGGGGTGGAGGGGCCGGAGCTAAAAACTGAATAGTGCCGAGCGCTCAGCGGCGGCGGTCGGTATCGACAACGTCGACCCGCACCGGCTCACCGCCGGCCAAGGCTGCCACCACGGTACGCAGTGCGCGCGCCGTGCGGCCCTGGCGGCCAATCACCCGTCCGAGGTCGTCCTGGTGAACGCGCACCTCGAGGGTGTCCCCGCGGCGGTTGCTCTTGGAGCTGACCTTGACGTGGTCCGGGGAATCAACGATTCCCCGGACCAGGTGTTCCAGCGCTTCTGCCAGCAATCTACTCAGCCTCGGTGGTCTCTGCTTCGGCCTCGGCGGGAGCTTCGGCTGCCTCAGACTTGGATGCCTTCTTGGTGATGGCTTCCGGGATGATCACGGAACCCTTTTCCGGGGCAACGAAGGCTTCCTTCTGGGTCTTGGTCTTCAGGGTGCCTTCCTGGCCCGGCAGGCCCTTGAACTTCTGCCAGTCACCGGTGATCTTGAGGATCGCGGCGACCTGCTCGGACGGCTGGGCGCCGACGGACAGCCAGTACTGGGCACGCTCGGAGTTAACCTCGATGTATGAGGGCTCCTCGGTGGGGTGGTACTTGCCGATCTCTTCGATGGCGCGGCCATCACGCTTGGTGCGTGAGTCCGCGACGACGATGCGGTAGTACGGGGCGCGCATCTTGCCAAAGCGCTTGAGGCGAATCTTTACGGCCACTGTTGTGGTCACTCCTGTTTCAGAAAAGGGGGTGAACCCGGCGTTCTGCACCCGTGGGGCGGGCCATACTTGCGGGTTCGAAGGACAGGATCCAGACGCGGAGAGAGGGGCCACGCAGATCGAGTACCTGTTTATTGTGCCAGATCAGCGTGAACATTTCGACTTGACGCGGCGTGACACGGACGACGCCCGCCGGAGCGTGCGGCCGGAAGTAGTCAGGCGGACCAGACGTACAGGCCGGTACGCTCCGAGTCGTCGATTCCGCTGGCGAGTTCAGCCACCCGCTGCACGTACGTCCGCGCCTCCGAAGCGCCAAACGGCATGTCATCCTGCGCCGCCCACTGTTCGGCCACCTCTTCGAGGACGTCGCCCTCGCCTTCGGTTTCATAGGACAGCAGGTCCGCCAGGGCGCGCACCATGGCCGGCGGAACGGCCAGGAGCGAGTCGCTGGCCACATCCACCATGGTGAGCTCGTAATCCGCTCCTCCAGCGTGCACGGCGGTGCCGGCCAGATCACCCAGCTGCTCCACTTCGAAGTCACTGATGTCCGGGATCCGGACCGCGTCGCCTGCGGGTGCGCTGCCGCCCCCGTCAAGGACGCCGGCACGCTTCAGTGCCGCGTCGTGGGTGGCAACAAAGATCTCGGTGAAGCCCATGGCGATTGCCCTCATTCCGTTGGCGGTGCGGCACCGGGAGGCAGCGCCTGCCCGGCTGTTCGGATTAAGCCTAGTCCGGATTAAGCCCAACCCGGATTCAACCCAGCCCGGATTCAGCGCACCGCTACGCGAATGCGGTTGCGCCACGGATCCTCGAACCGGAGTTCCGCTCCGGTGTGGTGGGCGGCAACACCGGCAACCTTGAGGCGGTCGGCGAGAGAGCCGACGTCGTCCCCTGACGGCACCTCGATGAGGACCTCACCCAGGCCGAGGGTGTCCTTGCGCGGCCCCGCCCCGCGGCTGTTCCAAACGTTCATCGCCATGTGGTGGTGGTAGCGGCCCGCGGAAACAAAGAGGGCCTGCCCATGCCACCCGGCGGTTTTTTCGAACCCGAGGGTACCCACGTAGAAGTCGCGCGCCGTCTGCACGTCGCCCACCTGGAGGTGCACGTGGCCCACGCCGGCCACGGACCCGGCCTGGCGCTCCAGGGACTCTTCGGTGAGGTGCTGCTCAAGGTACCGCTGCGGCGGGAGGGCCAGGCTGTCCATCACCACGTCCGCGCCGTTCCAGGACCAGTTGCTGCGCGGCCGGTCCCAGTAGAGCTCGATGCCGTTGCCTTCGGGGTCGTTGAAGTAGAAGGCCTCACTGACAAGGTGGTCGGCGCTGCCCGTGAACGAGCGTGGTTCGAACCGGGCGGCCGTGGCGATGGTGGCGGCCAGGTCTGCCTGGTTCTCAAACAGCAACGCCGTGTGGAAGAGGCCGGCTTCTCCCCTGCCCGGCAGGTTCAGCCCGGGCGCGGGGGCCAGGTGCACAAGCGGCTTCTGCAGCCGGCCCAGGTAGATTCCGCCGTCCTGCTCGGCAATGACCTCTAAACCGAGGGCCCGCTGGTAGTAATCGGTCATCACCTTCATGTCGCCCACCTTGAGCATCACGGTGCCCATGGCGAGATCGGCAGGAAGAAGATCCTGGCTGGCGGCTTGTGCATTCATTGAAAACTCCCGGTGCTGTGGGGCTTCCGGTTGGCAGCCCTTACACTCTTAAAATTACTTGAAGCTTCAATTTATTCCAAGTCCCAGGAACTTGCCTTCAGCGGATCACCCGTCCGCCCAGGATCACGTGTGCCAGGCCGTTGACCGCCTCCGGCACCTTACGCGGGTCCTCCCGGCACAGGACCACGTCTGCCCGTGCTCCCTCTTCCAGGCCCTCCGCACCCAGCCACTCCCGCGCGCCCCAGCACGCGGCGTCCAAGGCGGAGGCCATGGGCAGTCCGGCTGCGTGAAGGGCCAGGATCTCGTCGCCGATCCTGCCGTGCCTGATCACGCTGCCGGCGTCGGTCCCGGCATAGATCCGCACGCCTGCCTCGAACGCCTCTAGGACCCGTTCCTCCCGGCGTTCCCACAATGAACGCATATGCGCCGCATACCGCGGGAACTTGGGTAAAGCCTGCGCTGCGATGTCGGGGAAGGTGGCGATGTTGACCAGGGTGGGCACAATGGGCACCCCCTGCTCCACGAACCGGGGCAGGTGCCGCGGCAGGAGCCCCGTGGCGTGCTCGACGCAGTCGATGCCGGCGTCCAGCACGTCGTCGAGCGTCTCTTCCGCGAAGCAGTGCGCCGTTACGCGCGCGCCCTCATCGTGGGCGGCGTTGACGGCGTCACGGACGACGCCGTCAGGAAACGAAGGCGCCAGGTCGCCGGCGTCGCGGTCAATCCAGTCCCCCACAAGCTTGACCCACCCGTCACCTTCCCTGGCCTGCTTACGCACGGCTTCCACCAGGCCCTCAGGTTCCACTTCTTCCGCGAACCCCCGCAGGTACCGGCGAGTGCGCGCAACGTGGCGGCCGGCGCGGATCAGCACCGGGACGTCCTTCCTGCCCTGCAGCCATCGGGTATCCGCAGGGGAACCTGCGTCGCGGACCAGCAGGGTGCCGGCGTCCAGGTCCGTCCGTGCCTGTTCTTCGGCCGTCAAAGCATCCACCGGCCCGCCGGCGCCCAGCCCGATGTGGCAGTGCGCATCCACAAAGCCAGGCAGCACGAATCCCGCCAGAATCCTGTCCGGGGCCGTTGCCGGCCGGCGGAACGTCAGCCGCCCGCCAACGGACCAGAGCCCGTGCCGCTCAGTGTCCGGCCCGGTCAGCACCGTCCCCGTGAACTCGATAATTTCTGCCATGAATTTGCCTCTTTCCCGCCCGGACAGGCTAGCACCGCGTGATGTGACACGCCCCGCGTCAAGGCGTGTGGTAGCTTTCATCCTGACCACACGGGTGCCCCTGCAGGGGCTGAGATCGGGCTGCCGCAGCCTGCGACCGTCGAACCTGTCCGGGTAATGCCGGCGAAGGAAGTGAGTATTCCTTGAGTACACCCCATCAGCAGCTGAACCCTGCCCTCAACAACACGGGTGCCGGCCCTGCCGGCAACCAGCCCCCCGTAACGCAATCCCTGAAATCCCACTCCCTGGCATACCTTGAGGACACCGGGAACGGGATCCGTGTTCCCGTGACCGAAATTAAGTTGGAGCCGTCACCCAACGGCGTGCCAAACCAGCCGTTCCGGACCTACCGGACCGCCGGTCCGGGGAGCGACCCCGTTCAAGGCCTTCCTCCTGTCCGCAAGGACTGGATCGAAGAGCGGGCAGACACGGAAGCGTACAGCGGCAGGGAAAGGAACCTGCTCGACGACGGCCGCTCGGCTGTGCGCCGCGGCGCCGCCAGCGCAGAGTGGAAGGGAGCACCTCCGGTGCCCCGCCGCGCCGTCGACGGCCGGACCGTCACCCAGATGCACTACGCACGGCAGGGCGTGATCACCCCGGAGATGCGCTTCGTGGCGCTGCGCGAGAACTGCGATGTGGAACTGGTCCGCAGCGAACTGGCCGCGGGCCGGGCCATCATTCCCAATAACATCAACCACCCGGAATCCGAGCCGATGATCATTGGCAAGGCCTTCCTGGTGAAAATCAACGCCAACATCGGCAACTCCGCGGTCACCAGCTCGATCGCCGAAGAGGTGGACAAACTGCAGTGGGCAACACGGTGGGGCGCAGACACCGTCATGGACCTCTCCACCGGGGATGACATCCACACCACCCGGGAATGGATCATCCGCAACTCCCCGGTTCCCATCGGCACCGTCCCCATCTACCAGGCCCTGGAGAAGGTCAACGGCGAAGCCAACGCCCTGACCTGGGAGATCTTCCGTGACACCGTAATCGAGCAGTGCGAGCAGGGCGTGGACTACATGACCATCCACGCAGGCGTGCTGCTCCGGTACGTTCCCCTGACCGCCAACCGCGTCACCGGCATCGTCTCCCGCGGCGGGTCCATCATGGCCGGCTGGTGCCTGGCCCATCACCGGGAAAATTTCCTGTACACGCACTTCGACGAGCTCTGCGGGATCTTCGCGAGGTACGACGTCGCGTTTTCCCTGGGTGACGGGCTCCGGCCGGGGGCCACGGCCGATGCCAACGATGCAGCCCAGTTTGCCGAACTGGACACCCTCGCCGAGCTCACGCAGCGCGCCTGGGAGTACGACGTCCAGGTGATGGTGGAGGGCCCGGGCCATGTCCCGTTCCACCTGGTCCGGGAGAACGTTGAACGCCAGCAGGAGCTGTGCAAGGGCGCGCCCTTCTACACACTGGGCCCTCTGGTGACCGACGTGGCGCCGGGCTATGACCACATCACCTCAGCCATTGGCGCAACGGAAATTGCCCGCTACGGCACGGCAATGCTGTGCTACGTCACCCCCAAGGAGCATTTGGGACTGCCCAACAGGGACGACGTCAAGACGGGAGTGATCACGTACAAGATCGCCGCGCACGCCGCGGACCTGGCAAAGGGCCATCCCGGCGCGCATGAACGGGATGACGCGCTCTCCAAGGCACGCTTCGAGTTCCGGTGGCGTGACCAGTTTGCGTTGTCGCTGGACCCGGAGACGGCCGAGGCCTTCCACGACGAGACCCTTCCGGCCGAACCGGCGAAAACCGCCCACTTCTGCTCCATGTGCGGGCCCAAGTTCTGCTCCATGCGGATCAGCCAGGACATCAGGGACGAATACGGCTCCGCAGAGGCCCAGGCCGCCCTGCCTGAAGCCGCAGCCGGCATGCGGGGCAAGAGCGAGGAATTCCTGGCCGCTGGCGGGAAGGTTTACCTTCCGGCGCTGAGCGTTCCGCCGGGCGGCCGGCGGTAGCAGCCCGCAGGTTCCGTCCGGCTGGTCATTGGGGGCCGGCCGGACGGACTTATATGGATCAGGCCAAGCGTCAGGAGGCGCGCGCCTGCAGGCGGCTGGCGTCGCTGATGAACGCGCGGATGATGCGGTCCCCTTCAACGGAGTCATGGGGCCGGTGGCCGCCGGCGGCCGTGCGGTGGAACGCCCCTGTCTCGCGGAGGTAGCCTGCGATCTCTTCGTACAGCGGCTCCCAGCCGCCGGTCAGGACAAGCGTCGGCACGCCGGGCACGATGTGCAGCGGGGCTTCCCAGGAAGGTGCCTGCAGCCGCAGCCTCCTGGCGGAGCGCTTCTCCTCTGCGGTCACCGGCTGCTGCAGGTCCGTGGCATAGACCCTGCGGACGAATTCGCGCTGGAAATCCTCGTCACTCAATTGATGCCGGACGTCGAGAAGAGGCTGCATCAGCGCGATGTGCGCTGCCGTGGCCGGCAGTTCAGCGGTCAGGGAGAGGCAGGCCGGCTCTACCAGGGTCAGCGAGTGGACAAGGTCCGGGCGTTCGACGGCGGCCATCATGGCCGCGATGGCGCCCTGCGCATGCGCCACGACGTGCCCGCCGGCGGTACCCCTGCCGTCGTCCCCCAGGGAGCTCAGCAGGATGCGGGTGTCCTCCTCGAACGAGGACTCGATGGGTTCGGCAACGGGATCGAAACCGTGGCGGCGCAGGAACAGGGCATCGTAGGACAGGGCCACACCGTGCTGGCGGGGCCAGGCCGCGGCACCGAAGCTGCCCGCGCCGTGCACGAACACTACCCTCTGCTTGAACATGACCCAACCCTATTCCACGGCCCCGACATCCCATGTAAGTAGCAGCAGATGTCGGTTTGAGCCCTCAAAACGACATCTGCTGCTACTTAGTGGGGCAAGGGGTGCTTATTTGCCGAGGAACTTGTCGAAGCCCTTGGGCAGGTTCAGCTGGGAGGGGTCGAAGTCGCCCGCCTGCTGGCCAAAGGCCGCTCCGGTGGGCAGCGCCTTGGCGGCGTTCGCCCGGCGGGCCTCGGCGTCCTTGCGCTCCTGCGCGGCCTTGGCCGGGTTCCCGGACTTGGCCTTCTTCTTGGGCGCATTCTTGGCATTCTTCCGGGCACCGCCGCCGGCCCCGGGCATGCCAGGCATCCCGGGCATGCCCGGCATCCCGCCCTGGGCCATTTTCTTCATCATCTTCTGGGCCTGCGCGAAGCGCTCCAGCAGGCCGTTGACCTCGGAAACGTGGACGCCGGAACCGCGGGCGATGCGGGCACGGCGGGAGCCGTTGATGATTTTGGGGGCCACGCGCTCATGCGGCGTCATGGAACGGACAATCGCCTCAACGCGGTCAATTTCGCGTTCGTCGAACTGCTCCAGCTGCTGGCGGATGTTCTGGGCACCCGGCATCATCATGAGCATTTTCTTCATGGAGCCCATGTTGCGGATCTGCTGCATCTGGGCCAGGAAGTCGTCAAGGGTGAAGTCCTCCTGGTCGGCGAACTTCTTCGCCATCCGGGCGGCTTCGTCCTTGTCCCAGGACTTCTCGGCCTGCTCGATCAGGGTGAGGACGTCACCCATGTCAAGGATGCGGGAGGCCATCCGGTCCGGGTGGAAGAGCTCGAAGTCGTCCAGGCCTTCGCCCGTAGACGCAAACATGACGGGCTTGCCGGTGACCGACGCCACGGACAGCGCGGCACCGCCGCGGGCGTCGCCGTCGAGCTTGGACAGCACGATGCCGGTGAAGTTGACGCCTTCATCAAAGGCGAGCGCCGTGTTGACGGCGTCCTGGCCGATCATGGAGTCGATGACGAACAGGACCTCGTTGGGCACGATTGCGCGGCGGATCTGGCGCGCCTGCTCCATCATGTCCGCGTCGACGCCCAGCCGGCCGGCAGTGTCCACGATCACGACGTCGTGGAGTTTCTGGCGCGCTTCCTCAACACCGGCACGCGCCACCTCAACCGGGTCCCCGGCCGGGTGCTCGAGCTCGGTGTAGGTGGCGCCGGGATGCGGTGCGAAGACGGGCACCTTGGCGCGCTGGCCAACGATCTGCAGCTGCGTCACAGCGTTGGGGCGCTGGAGGTCGCAGGCCACGAGCATGGGGCTGTGGCCCTGTGCCTTCAGCCACTTGGACAGCTTGCCGGCGAGGGTGGTCTTGCCGGCACCCTGGAGGCCCGCGAGCATGATGATGGTGGGCCCGCTCTTGGCCAGGCGGATCCGGCGGGTTTCGCCGCCGAGGATCTCCACGAGTTCCTCGTTGACGATCTTGACGATCTGCTGGCTCGGGTTCAGTGCACCGGAAACCTCAGCGCCCAAGGCGCGTTCCCGCACCCGGCCGGTGAACTCACGGACAACCGGAACGGCAACATCGGCGTCCAAAAGGGCGCGGCGGATCTCGCGGACTGTGGCATCGACGTCGGCTTCAGTAAGCCTGCCTTTACCGCGCAGGTTCTTGAAGGTTGCTGTCAACCGGTCAGAGAGTGAATTGAACACGCGACGTGCACTTCTTTCAGTGGATGATCAGGGCAGTGGATGATCAAAGGCTGTTGATGATCGGGACTCGACTATCTAGGGTACCAAGCCGGGCCCGCAAGGTGGCATGCTGGCCAGATGACGAGCCAACCAACTGTGAAGACCCTGCTCATCCTCGGCGCCTCGGGAGACCTGACGGGGCGGCTGCTCCTGCCGGGACTGGCGCGCCTGGCAGCGAGGGGACGCGCTGCGGGCCTCCGGCTGGTGGGTGCCGGATCCGATCCCTGGACCCCCGAGCAGTGGCGGGAACGGGTGCACGCGTCCTTCGAGGCTGCCGCCGCGTCCGCAGGTACCGAGGGAAAGGAAGCCCTCCAGGCCCTGGAGAAGGAAACGGTGTACCACCAGGTGGATGTCACCGCAGAGGGGGCCCTGGCCTCGCTTCTCGGCACGCTTGACGGGCCCACCGCCGTCTACTTTGCCCTGCCGCCGCGCATCAGCCAGCTTGCCTGCGAGTCCCTTCGTCCGGAACAGGTCCCGCCGGGCACGCGGCTGGTGATGGAGAAACCCTTTGGTTCCAGCGAGGAGTCGGCCCGCTCGCTCAACCAGACACTGGTTCGGCTGGTCCCCGAAGACCACGTCCACCGGGTGGACCACTTCCTGGGCAAGGCCACGGTGCTGAATATCCTGGGCCTGCGCTTCGCCAATAACTTCCTGGAACCGGTATGGGACCGCCACCATGTGGAAAAGGTGGAGATCATCTTTGACGAGGACCTCGCGCTGGAGGGCCGGGCCCGCTACTACGACGGCGCCGGCGCCTTGCGGGACATGATCCAGAGCCACCTGCTGCAGATCATGGCGCTGCTGGCCATCGAGCCTCCGGCCACCATCGGTGAACGGGACCTGCGGGATGCCATTTCCACTGTCCTGCGGGCCAGCAGCGTCCCGGTCCCCTATGCCGGGTCCACCCGCAGGGCCCGCTACACAGCCGGCCATGCAGGGGGCAAGGACGTTCCGGACTACGCCCGGGAGGAAGGCGTGGACGCCGGGCGGGGAACCGAGACCCTGGCCGAGATCCAGGTGAATATCGACAACTGGCGCTGGAACGGGGTCCCGTTCATTCTCCGGTCCGGCAAGGCGCTGGGCGCCAAGCGCAAGGAGGCGGTGGTGACCTTCCGCCCGGTGCCCCACCTGCCCCAAGGCTTTACCGGCGTTGACTCCCCCAACAAGCTGCGCATTGGTTTCGGCCCGGACACCCTGAGGTTCGACGTCGACGTCAATGGGCCCGGCAACATCTTCAGCCTCAGCCGGGCAACCCTGGAAACCGAGCTCAGCGGCTCCGATCTCCTCCCTTACGGGGAAGTCCTGGAAGGGGTGCTCGCGGGCGATCCGCTGCTGTCCGTCCGCGGAGACACGGCGGAGGAGTGCTGGCGGATTGTGGAGCCGGTTTTGAAGGCCTGGCAGCAGGACACGGTCCCGCTGGAGGAGTACGACGCCGGCTCTGCCGGTCCCGCAGCCTGGCCCACCGCAGTGCCAAGGGACTGAGCCGCGGCGGCTCAGGCGGCTGGTCCGCCGAAGATTTCCGGGCCTGCCCCTAAACTACGGAAGAGCGGGCAGGAAACCCGTGGGTTTCCTGCCCGCTCTTTGACGCCTGTTCACGGATTTTTCCGTGGAGTGCCGCCCGCCCTAGATTGCGGCGACGCCGCGTTCACCGGTGCGGACCCGGACGGCTTCGGAGACGTCCATGGTCCAGACCTTGCCGTCACCTGCCCGGCCGGTGTTGGAGCTGGCGATGATGACATCGAGGATGTCGTCCGCCTGCTCGTTCGTGGCCAGGACCTCCACGCGGATCTTTGGCAGCAGATCCACGTTGTACTCCGCTCCGCGGTAGACCTCGGTATAGCCGCGCTGCCGGCCATAGCCGCTGGCCGCGCTGACCGTCAGGCCCTGCACGCCATAGGCCTCCAGTCCTTCCCGGATGGCTTCGAGCTTTTCCGGCCTGACGATCGCTGTAATCAGTTTCATGCCCCCACGCTTTCCTTACCTGTTGCTGATTCGGTCTTCTGCGCACCCGTTGCTGCGTCGGATGCCTGCGCAGCGTCCGTCTGGGTCTTTCCGGTGATCATGTCGTGCAGGGGCTGGAAGCTTCCGCCGTGTCCCCCGACGCCGAACTCGTAGGCGGTCTCGGCGTGCAGGCTGAGGTCCACACCCACCGTTTCCTGTTCCTGCGAGACCCGGAACCCCATGGTCTTGTGGATGGCCAGGGCAATGATGGTGGTCAGGATTGCGGAGTAGGCGATGGCGATGCCCGCTGCTGCCAGCTGTGCCCACATCTGGGCCATGCCGCCGCCGTAGAAGAGGCCGCCGCCGGCGCCTTCCTCGGGAAGGGCGATGAAGCCAAGGGCCACGGTGCCGATGATGCCGGAGACCAGGTGGACACCCACGACGTCGAGCGAGTCATCGAAGCCCCAGCGGAACTTCAGTCCCACTGCCAGGGCGGACGCGACGCCTGCCACGACGCCCAGGCCAAGGGCACCGACCGGGCTGACGTTGGCGCAGGCGGGGGTGATGGCAACGAGGCCAGCGACCACGCCGGACGCTGCACCGAGCGAGGTGGGGTGGCCGTCACGGATGCGCTCCGTGACCAGCCAGCCGAGCATCGCTGCGGCCGGGGCGGCGAGGGTGTTGACCCAGATGAGGCCGCCCTGCTCAGCAGTGGAGGCAGCGCCGCCGTTGAAGCCGAACCAGCCGAACCAGAGAATTGCGGCACCGAGCATCACGAACGGGATGTTGTGCGGGCGGTGGTTGGGGTCCTTGCCGAAGCCGCGGCGGTTACCGACGATGAAGACGAGGATCAAGGCAGCAACACCGGCGTTGATGTGGACCACAGTGCCGCCGGCGAAGTCGATCGCTTCGCCAAGTGCCGCACCAACAGCGCCTTCGGTGCTGAACAGGCCGCCGCCCCATACCATGTAGGCAAGCGGGCAGTAGACCAGCGTGACCCAGACCGGAACGAAGACGGTCCAGGCGCCGAACTTGGCGCGGTCCGCGATGGCACCGCTGATGAGGGCCACCGTGATGATGGCAAAGGTGGCGCCGAAGCCTACCGTGATGAGCCCGTCGGGGCTGTCGATGCCTTCAAGCCCAAAGTTGGCGAAGGGGTTGCCCACCATCTGCAGGAAGCCGTCCCCGGAGGTCATCGAGTAACCCCACAGGACCCAGATGACTCCCACCATGCCGATGGAGATGAAGCTCATCATCATCATGTTCAGCGCGGCCTTGGCCCGGGTCATGCCGCCGTAGAAAAATGCCAGACCCGGTGTCATCAACAGCACGAGCGCCGCCGACACCATGATCCATACGTGACCTGCGGTAAGTTCCATGGTGCACGCCTCTCTTATCTATTTGGTCAAAAATTGCGGAGATGATCCGCCTGCCAACGCCTTTTTGCGTCCTGTAACGAGTGTGTCCTCGCCGTGTTTCGGCCGCGGAGGATTTGTATTGCGGGGCTGTTACAACAACCTCTAGGAAGTAAATGGTGCATATCTGGCTTGTTACGGTTATGTTTCACCGCTCCCGCCGAAGCCCGGCACCCACATACGCAAGGACCACTGGACCATGACGGCAGATACCCGCGTGAGCCGCGCAACATCGCGGATTCTTTCCCTGCTGCGCAAGGACAGGCAGAAGCTCCCGCGCGACATCAAGGTGATGCTGGCCGCAGCCTTCCTGATTGCGCTGGGATTCGGCCTTGTTGCCCCCGTGTTGCCGCAATTCGCCACAACCTTCGGGGTGGGAAATACCGAAGCGTCCGTGATCGTGGCGATCTTCGCGTTCATGCGGCTGGTCTTTGCCCCTGCGGGTGGCGCCCTGATAGGGCGGCTCGGCGAACGCCCCGTCTACGTCACGGGACTGCTGATCGTAGCGGCGTCCACGGCTGCGTGCGCCTTCGCGCAGGACTATTGGCAGCTGCTGCTGTTCCGCGGGCTTGGCGGCGCCGGCTCAGTGATGTTCACGGTCGCGTCGATGGCGCTGGTGGTGCGGCTCGCGCCGCCGGAAAGCAGGGGCCGTGTCTCAGGTGCCTACGCGTCCGCTTTCCTCATCGGGAACGTCTGCGGGCCGATCGTTGGCGGCCTGCTGGCAGGATTCGGCCTGCGGGTTCCGTTCCTGGCCTACGCCGCGGCCCTGGTGGTGGCCGCCGTCGTGGTCCAGACGCGGCTGAGCCATCAGCGCCGGGGCACCGGGCCGCAGCAGGACCGTGCCGATATGCCCCTGGCCGAGGCCCTTGCCGCGGGCACGTACCGGACAGCGCTGGTTTCCAGCTTCGTCAATGGCTGGGCCACTTTCGGCGTCCGGATGGCCACCGTTCCGCTGTTTGCCGTTGCAGCCCTTGGCGCAGGGCCTGAGGCAGCGGGGTTTGCGCTGGCTGTTTTTGCTGCCGGCAACGCTGCGGCGCTGACGTTCTCGGGCCGGCTGGCCGACACCCTGGGCCGCAAGCCCATGATGGTGGCCGGGCTGCTCGTGGCCGGTGCCTCCACGGCTGCAATCGGCTTCACCACCGGACTGGGCTGGTTCCTGGCAGCATCCGCGTTGGCTGGCGTCGGCTCGGGCCTTTTCGGCCCGGCACAGCAGGCCGCGGTCGCCGATGTGATCGGGAACGGGCGGTCCGGAGGCAAGGTGCTGGCCGTCTACCAGATGACGTCCGACGTCGGCGCGATTGTTGGGCCGGTCCTGGCCGGAGTGCTGGCTGACCGGCTGGGCTACGGCTGGGCGTTCGGAGTGACCGGAGGCATCATGGTGGTGGCGGCGTGCACATGGCTTGCCACCCGGGAGAGCCTGCGGAAGCCCGGGGCCTGACGGCGGGCTGCCGTCAGGCCGCCAGGGCAGGCTCCGGGTGCGGCTGCGGCTAGTTCAGCAGTGCGTCCACAAAGCCCTCAACCTCGAAGGGGGCAAGGTCGTCGGCCCCTTCTCCAAGGCCGATCAGCTTCACCGGGACGCCGAGGGTTTTCTGGATTGCGACGACGATGCCGCCCTTGGCGGTTCCGTCCAGTTTGGTCAGGACGATGCCGGTGATGTTGACCACTTCGGAGAACACGCGGGCCTGGTTCAGGCCGTTCTGGCCGGTGGTTGCGTCCAGCACCAGGAGGACCTCGTCCACTTCAGCGAGCTTCTCCACAACCCGCTTGACCTTCCGGAGCTCATCCATCAGGCCAACCTTGTTCTGGAGCCGTCCGGCGGTATCAATCATCACGACGTCGACTTCCTGGTCGATGCCGGCCTTGACCGCTTCGTAGGCAACCGAGGCCGGATCCGCGCCGTCGATGTCCGACTTGACGGTGGGAACGCCGACGCGCTGGCCCCACGTTGCGAGCTGTTCGGCAGCGGCGGCACGGAAGGTGTCCGCGGCGCCCAGCAGGACGTCCTTGTCCTCGGCCACCAGCACGCGTGCAAGCTTGCCGACGGTTGTGGTCTTGCCGACGCCGTTCACGCCCACCACCATCATCACGGCAGGCCGGTCCGCATGCCGCTGGACGTTGAGCGTGCGGTCCATGGTGGGATCAACCAGCTTGATGAGCTCCTCCCGCAAGAGAAGTTTGACCTGTTCAGGAGTCCGGGTGCCCAGCACCTTGACCCGCTCGCGCAACGCGTCCACGAGCTGCATGGTGGGCTCGGTGCCCAGGTCTGCGAGGAGGAGCGTTTCCTCCACTTCGTCCCAAACGTTCTCGTCGATCTTGTCACTGGAAAGCAGGGCCAGGAGTCCCTTGCCCATAACGTTGTTGGAGCGGACCAGCCGTTCGCGGAGGCGGACCAGCCGGCCTGCCACAGGCAGCGGGGTCTCCACTGGAATGACTTCGAGGCCTGCGGCGTTGTCCGGGACCTCGGTGGTCTCCAGCCCGTCCAGGTCCGCGCCGCCGGGGGCCGTGCGGTCTGCCACCGCGCCCGGCCGGTCCTCCACGGCCGTGCTGCCGCTCCGGGGCAGGACGGGGTCGTTGGCGTCCCGCGGGCCGGGGTAGCGCGTGATGTTCTTCCGGGTCTTCAGGAGGACCGGAATCAGCCCGCCGAGAACCACCAGGGCAGCAAGGATGGACAGAACTATGGGAAGGATGTCATTCACACCCCTAGCTTCTCATAGACGCCGGGGCTCTTTTCGGGCCGGGAAGGCAGTTGACCTGCCGTTACGCCGGCCGGGTCAGACCTCGGCCCCCAGCCTCTGGCTGATCACGGTGGAGACGCCGTCGCCGCGCATGGTGACGCCGTACAGGGCGTCGGCGACCTCCATGGTCCGCTTCTGGTGGGTGATGACGATGAGCTGGCTGGATTCCCGGAGTTCTTCGAAGATCGTGATAAGCCGGCCCAGGTTGGTGTCGTCCAGCGCAGCTTCCACCTCGTCCATAACGTAGAAAGGTGAAGGCCGCGCCTTGAAGATTGCCACGAGCAGGGCCACCGCGGTCAGTGAGCGTTCGCCGCCAGACAGGAGCGAAAGCCGCTTGATCTTCTTGCCGGCAGGGCGGGCCTCCACCTCGATGCCGGTGGTGAGCATATCGGCGGGGTCGGTGAGGACCAGCCGCCCTTCGCCGCCCGGGAAGAGCCTGGCGAAGACCCTGGTGAACTGGGCCTGGGTGTCCTCGAACGCCTCCGTGAAGACCCGCTGGACCCGGTCATCCACTTCCTTGATGATGTCCAGGAGGTCCTTTCGGCTGGCCTTCAGGTCCTCCAGCTGGCTGCTCAGGAACTGGTGGCGCTCCTCCAGCGCGGCGAATTCCTCCAGCGCCAGGGGGTTGACCTTGCCCAGGCCGGCGAGGTCCCGCTCCGCTTTCCGCAGGCGTTTTTCCTGCTCGGCCCTGACGTAGGGCTTTCCCTCGACGATGTCCGCGCCGGTGTGGTCCACCGGGGCGCGAAGGGCCGCCCACTTGTCCCCGCTCTCCCCGACGGGAACCGGAACCGGGACGTCCGGCCCGAACTCGGCCACCAGGGCGTCCGGGGTTATCCCCAGCTCGTCGATGGACCGGCTTTCCAGGGCTTCGATCCGTGCCTTCTGCTGGGTCCGGGCGAGCTCGTCACGGTGGACGTTGTCCGTGAGGTCGGCGAGTTCACGGGCCAGCACTTCGTTTGCGGTCCGGATCTCCGCGAGCTCCCGGTCCCTCTGCTCCCGGTTCTCTTCCGCCAGGTCCCGCTCATGCTGCGCCAGGTCCACCGATACGTCCACATAGCGGAGTGCCAGGCCGGCGGCTGCGGAAACGGCAGCAGCCCGCCGCGCCTTGATGCGGCGGACCCGGGCCCGTTCGGCAGCTTCCTCGCGTGCCCTGCGTTCCGTGGCGGCTGCGCGCTCCAGGGAAGCGGCGCGGTTCCTAGTGGCCGTGAGTTGCTCTTCGGCGCTGCGGAGCGACAGCCGCGCCTCGACCTCGGCGCTCCGGGCGTGTGAGGCAGCCAGTGCCAGCGCATCTCGGTGCCCGGTGGAGGGCTCCTGTTCCAGCGGGACTGCCTGGGCTGCCGCCAGGCGTGCGGTGACGGCAGCGAGCGCCTGCTCCTCTGCGGCAACGTTTTCCTCGGCTTTGGCCAGGGATGCTGCGAGGCGGTCGCTTTCCCCGACCGCGCTGCGAAGGACGGAGTTCAGGTGGCCCAGGCGTTCTGCGACGGCGGCCAGCCTGGCATCCGAGTCATGCAGCCTGTCCAGTGCGGCGTCGGCGCGCTCCTGCGCCTCGGCGCGTTGCGCCTCGGCGCCGGCCAGGGCGAACCTGTCCCGCTCCAGGCCCGCGGTGACCCCGGCAAGCTCGCTCTCGGCGTCGTCCACTGCGGCCTGCACCTCCAGGAGGGACGGCGCCTTCGCCGAGCCGCCGGTGGCTGACAGGGCCGCGAAAATATCTCCGGCCCGGGTCACGGCAGTCAGTTCCGGGTGGGCCGCCACCAGGGCGGACGCAGCCTGGATGTCGGGCACGACGGCGGTGCCGTACAGCAGGTGCGCCACGAGGGGTGTCCAGGGGGAAGGGCACGTGACGAGGTCCGTTGCCCAGCGGGCCCCCGCTGGGAGGGCCGCTGTGGCGTCCACCGCCTTTCCCGCCGTGGCCTCCGCCGCGGCGACGAGCAGCGACGCCCGCCCGGCGTCGTTGTCCTTAAGAAGCTGGATCACGGCAACAGCGGTGGCCGCATCCTGCACCAGGACTGCCTCGGACGCCTCGCCCAAGACAGCGGCGATGGCGGTCTCGAAGCCCGGTGTCACGGCCAGGTGCGCTGCCAGGGATCCCTGGATCCCATCGAGGCCTGCGTGCAGGGCGTGGCTGGCGCCGTCCTTCCGTTCGAGGCCCAGCTTCAGGGCATCCCGCCGCGCCACCAAGGCATCCCGCTTGCGGACCCCCTCGCTGACAGCTGCCCGGAGGCCCTCGATCTTCTGGATCACCGTGTCAAGGGCCTCACTGGCGGCCTCGTAGTCGGCGTCGAGGGATTCCTCCCCTTCCTCCACGCCCGCCACCTGGTTTTCCAGGGCAGTGAATTCGGCCTGGGCACGGGCCCGCCGCTCGGTTCCTGCGGCAAGTGATTCGCGCAGCCTGCCCAGTTCCGCCTGGGCGGATTCCACCCGTGACCTTGCCGCTGCCACCTGGCCGGCCAGGCGGGCCAGTCCCTCACGCCGGTCGGCTGCCGCACGGAGTTCTGCGGTGAGCCGCTTGTCCTCTTCCAGGGCGGCGCGTTCCGCTTCAGCCTTGTCCGCTGAGGCTGCCTCAAGGGCGGCTCGCCGGTCCAGGATGCCACGCTCGAGTTCGGCAAGTTCCTCACGGACCCTGGCGGCCTGGCGTTCCAGCTGTTCCGGATCACGGCCGGGCGCCGGGGCCTCCACAGAACCCAGGAGGCTGTTGCGTTCCTGCGCCAACGAACCCAGGGACCGCAGGCGTTCCCTGGTGGCGGACAAGCGGTACCAGGTGTCCCTGGCGGCGTTCAGCTGGGGGGTTGCTTCAGCTGCGCGTTGTTCCAGGGCCGCCTGCTGCCTGCGGCCGGCCTCCAGCTGCCCGGCAGCGACCGTCCGGCGTTCCTTCAGGGCAGCCTCGTCCGCTACGTCCTTTTCCAGGGCCAGCTGAAGCTGGACGAGATCATCTGCCAGGAGGCGGGCGCGGGCATCACGGACATCGAACTGCACGCGCTGGGCCCGGCGGGCCACTTCGGCCTGTTTTCCCAAGGGTGTGAGCTGGCGGCGGATTTCTCCGGTGAGGTCATTGAGGCGCTGCAGGTTGGCCTGCATGGCGTCCAGCTTGCGCACCGTTCGTTCCTTGCGCCGGCGGTGCTTCAGGATGCCTGCCGCTTCCTCGATAAAGCCCCGGCGGTCCTCCGGCGTGGCGTGCAGGACCCGGTCAAGCTGGCCCTGTCCCACTATGACGTGCATCTCGCGGCCGAGGCCGGAATCGGAGAGCAGTTCCTGGATATCCAGCAGGCGGCAGCCTGCACCGTTGATGGCGTACTCGGAGCCGCCCGAGCGGAACAGGGTCCGCGAGATGGTCACTTCGCTGTACTCGATGGGCAGGGCGCCGTCGGTGTTGTCGATGGTCAGGGACACGTGGGCCCGGCCAAGGGGCGGCCGACCCGAGGTGCCGGCGAAGATGACGTCCTCCATCTTTCCGCCGCGAAGGGTCTTGGCACCCTGCTCCCCCATAACCCAGGCCAGCGCGTCCACCACGTTGGATTTTCCGGATCCGTTGGGGCCAACCACCGCGGTAACCCCAGGCTCGAAATCGAAGGTGGTGGCGGACGCGAATGACTTGAACCCCCGGACGGTAAGGCTTTTGAGGTGCAAGGCGTTTCGGTTCTCCTGCTCGGCGGACGCGGATGGTGGGGACAGCCACGGATACTTACAATCTACTGCGGGGCCGGGACATTTTCGCGCAGAAGCCCGGCCGGGCCGGGCCGGATGTCCTGCTGGGCATGTGCAGGAATGGACCGGCACCGGGCATGATTAGTCCTTGGGCTTTGTGCAAAGGGGGCGGCTACCCGCCACAGCACAGGACGGACACGAACAGAGGCTTGATTTGACAGGGAATGCAACATTCCGGCACCGCAACACCGCTCTACTCTCGGTGATCGGCGTCCAGGCTCCGCGGATTGTCAGTTCCACGGAATTCGACCACCGGCTGGCGTCCACCCTGCGCCGGTTGAAATTCCCGCCCAGGCTGCTCGAACGGGTGGCCGGTGTCACGCACCGCCGGTGGTGGGCCCCCGGGACCTCGTTTGACGACGCCGCCATTGAGGCGGGCGCAAAGGCCCTGGCCGATTCCGGCATCGAAGCATCCGAGGTGGGGCTGCTGATCAACACGTCCGTGACGCGGCGGAACCTCGAACCGTCCGTCGCGGTCAAGGTACACCACGGGCTGGGCCTACCCTCCTCCGCCATGAACTTCGACGTCGCCAACGCCTGCCTCGGGTTCGTCAACGGCATGACCTTGGCCGCCAACATGATCGACTCCGGCCAGATCAAGTACGCGGTGATCGTCAACGGTGAGGATGCCCAGGCCACACAGGAGGCAACCCTGGCCAGGCTGCAGCGGCCGGAGACAACCCGGGAGGACTTCAACCGCGAGTTCGCCACGCTTACCCTGGGCTCCGGGGCCGCTGCTGCGGTCCTTGGGCCGGCGGATGAACACCCGGGGGCACACCGGATCCTGGGTGGCGTGATGCGGGCCGGCACGGAGCACCATGAGCTGTGCGTGGGTGGCATCGACGGCATGGCCACCGACACGAAAGGCCTGCTCGACGGCGGCCTGCAGCTCGTGCTTGACGCGTGGCACGAGGCCCAGCCGGAGTGGGACTGGGGCTCGATGGACCGTTATGTCACGCACCAGGTGAGCACGGCGTACACCCAGGCCATCGTTGACGCTATCGACCTGGACCCGGACAAGGTGCCCATCACTTTCCCGCACTGGGGCAATGTAGGGCCCGCGTCCCTGCCGATGACCCTGGCCGCCGAAGCGCAGAACCTTGACGAAGGGGACCGCGTGCTGTGCATGGGCGTCGGTTCCGGCCTCAACACCGCCATGGTGGAAATCGTTTGGTAACCGCAGACTGGACAGGCGTCGACCCGGAATGGTCGCGCGAAATCGGCGTGCCGTCCACCTCTGCCGCGGATGACCCCGGAACGGTACGCCGCTGGCACCTGCTGGACAACGGGCCGCAACTGTCCCGGCGCGGCCTGGCTCCCGCCGGCACCCTGCTGTGCGTGCACGGCAACCCGACCTGGTCCTACCTGTGGCGGACGCTGCTGGCCGCCGGATCCCGTGTAGAACAGCCCTGGCGCGTTGTGGCCGTGGACCAGTTGGACATGGGCTTCTCGGAGCGGACCGGGACGTTCCGGCGGCTGGCGGACCGGATCAATGATCTCGGCGACCTCACCGATGCGCTGGAGCTGGACGGCCCGGTAGTCACCGTCGGCCACGACTGGGGCGGCGTGGTCAGCCTTGGCTGGGCGCTGGCCCATCCGCAGCAGCTCGCCGGCGTGGTGCTGACCAACACAGCCGTCCACCAGCCTCCGGGCTCGCCCATCCCACCGGCGCTGCGGCTCGCCCTGCACCCCGCGGTGCACAGGTGGGGCACAACGACGTCGGACGCTTTCCTGCGGGTGACCCATTCCCTGGCCCGCCCGCCGCTTGCCCCCGAGGTCCGCCGCGCGTTCATGGCCCCCTATGTGGGCGCCGGCCGCCGCGAGGGTGTGGGGAACTTCGTCGCGGACATCCCCGCCGACGCGTCCCATGCAAGCTTTGCCGCGCTCAGCCGAGTCGCCGACGGGCTGTCCGGGTTGCACGTTCCGGCGCTGCTGCTTTGGGGACCGCGGGACCCGATCTTTTCGGACCGCTACCTCAAGGACCTGATCGGGCGCCTGCCGGACGCGAAAGTGCACCGCTTCGAAGGTGCGGGCCACCTGGTCCCGGAAGACCGGGATATTGCCGGTCCCGTCTTCGACTGGCTCGCCGGGTACGGCGGGGACAGGACACCTGTCGGTGCCGGGACGGTGTCCGCGGGTGGTCCGCCGCCGGCTGCCCAGTCCCCTGCAGCACCTCCCCATGCCACGCCCTCGCTTCCTGCGCCTGCCCGTGCTGTGCCCTACACTCCTGCGCCCTCGCCTGCTGTGCCCTCTTCTGCTGTGTCTTCCCCTGCGGTAGATTCCGGCACCGGCTTCACTCCCCTGTGGGCGCCGCTGACGCAGCTCGCTGCAGGACCGGCCGGCGGGGACACCGCCGTCGCCGAGATGGCTGCGGACGGAAGTGTCTCCCGTGCCCTCAGCTGGCAGGAGCTTGAACAGCGGATCGCCGCCCTCGCCACCGGACTCAGGCAGGCGGGCGTGCGGACGGGCAGCCGGGTGAGCCTCATGGTTCCACCCGGCGTGGACCTGACAGTGGTCCTTTACGCCTGCCTCCGGGTGGGCGCAGTGGTGGTGGTCGCGGACGCCGGACTCGGCACCCGCGGCCTCAGCCGCGCCGTCAAAGGCGCCGCCCCGGACTTCCTTATCGGCATCGACAAGGCCCTCGCCGCAGCATCGGTGCTCGGCTGGCCGGGGCGCCGCATCAGTGTGAAGGACCTGCCGGCTGCCCGCCGCCGGCTCCTCGCCGTCGAGACCTCCCTCGCCGCACTGGCCCGCCGGGGCAGCGTCCCCGCCGGAACGGCGCCGGCGCCTCAGGACCCGGACCCGGATGCGCCCGCGGCGGTGCTCTTCACCTCCGGATCCACCGGACCCGCCAAGGGCGTGGTGTACACGCAGCGGCGGCTGGCGGCCATGCGGGACAGCGTTGCCGCGACGCTGGGGATCCGTCCCGGCGGGCGCGTGGTGGCCGGGTTCGCGCCCTTCGCGCTGCTGGGACCGGCCCTGGGGGCCGTCTCCGTGACGCCAGCCATGGACGTCACCGCACCGCGGACCCTGACAGCCCGCGCACTCGCGGATGCCGCTGCGGCCATCAATGCCACCGTGGTCTTCGCCTCCCCCGCGGCACTGCGCAACGTCCTCGCCACCCAAAACAGCATGGGTCCCGCCGGCCGGCAGGCCCTGGGCCGCGTGGAGCTGCTCCTCTCGGCCGGCGCCCCCGTACCCGAGCCGCTCCTTGCGGAGATGCAGCGGCTGGTGCCCCGTGCCTCGCTGCACACCCCCTATGGAATGACCGAGGCACTGCCCGTCACGGACATCAGCCTTGAACAGATCCGTACCGCCGCCGCAGACGCTGCCGCCGGAAACATGGCAGGAGCGGGCAATGGCGTGTGCGTGGGGCTTCCGGTGCACGGCGCCCGCGTCGCCGTCATTCCGCTTGCCGCGGACGGCACCGCCCCCGGCAACATCCCCGTCACGGAGCCGGGAGTCACCGGGGAGATCCTGGTGAGCGCCCCGCATGTGAAGGAAACCTACGACAGGCTCTGGCTGACCCAGCGCGAGAGCAGCCGCACGGCTGGGTGGCACCGCACCGGCGACGTCGGGCACTTCGACAGTGCCGGGCGGCTCTGGGTGGAGGGACGCCTGGCACATGTGGTGACCGCGCCGAACACCGTTGTGACACCGGTTGGCCCCGAACAGGCCATCGAAAGGCTGGACGGCGTCGGGCTGGCCGCCGTCACCGGTGTCGGCCCTTCCGGGACGCAGGCCGTGGTGGCCGTCGTCGAGACTGTGCCGCGCACCCGCCGCGCCGGCCCTGCCGCGCCGCAACTGGCAGCGCGGGTCCGGGAAGCGGCCCGTGCGGCGGGCGTCAGCGTCTCCGCCGTCCTGGTTGTTCCCGCCCAACCCACCGACATCCGCCACAACGCCAAGATCGACCGCACCCGCCTCTCCCTGTGGGCTGGTGCGGTGCTGGCCGGCGGGCGGGCGGGCAGGCCGTGAGGGTCCTCGTCACCGGCGCAAGCGGCCTGCTGGGCGGCGAGGTGGCCCGGCTGCTGGTCCGCCAGGGCCACACCGTGACCACCTTCCAGCGGCGCCCCGCCGGGGTCGACGGCGCCACGGACCTTACCGGGTCCATCACGGACGACGACGCGGTCCGCCGGGCCGTTGCCGGCGCAGAGGGAATTATCCACCTGGCGGCCAAGGTCTCCTTTACGGGCAAGGCAACAGAATTCAACGCCGTGAATGTAGAAGGCACGCGCCGCCTGCTCCGTGCGGCCCGTGCGGCGGGCGCACAGGACGTGGTCTTTGTTTCCTCGCCGTCCGTGGCCAATTCGGGGGCCGCAATAGCGGGACTGGGCGCCGAACCGGCGGACCCGGACCGGGCGCACGGGGAATATTCGCGCACCAAGGCCAGGGCCGAACTTCTTGCCCTGGCAGCTGACTCGCCGGATTTCCGGGTCGCAGCGGTGCGCCCGCACATCGTCTGGGGCCCCGGGGACACCCAGCTGGTGGAACGTGTACTGGACCGTGCACGCCGCCGCCGGTTGCCGCTGCTCGACGACGGGGCCGCACTGATCGATACGACCTATGTGGACAACGCGGCCTCGGCCATCGTCGCGGCGCTGCACCGCATGGAGCACATCCACGGCCGGGCGCTCGTGGTCAGCAACGGTGAACCCCGGCCTGTGGGCGAGCTGCTCGCGGGCATCTGCGCCGCCGGCGGCGTTCCGGCACCCTCCTGGTCGGCGCCAGGCGGCCTGGCACGGGCAGCAGGATCGCTGATCGAAGTTCTTTGGACCCGGTCCGGGCGCCCCGGGGAACCGCCGATGACCAGGTTCCTCGCTGAGCAGCTCTCCACCGCCCACTGGTTCGACCAGCGTGAAACCCGCAGGCTCCTGGACTGGGCACCAGCAGTATCCATTGACGAGGGCCTGGCGAAGCTGGCCGGACACTACCGCGCCCGGTAGGCGGCAGCCTTATCCGGCCTGCCGGGAGCTTTCCGCTACCAGCGGCCGTTCCGCGGACGGGGCTGGCAGGCAGGGCAGGTGTAGGACGAGCGGTTCATGAACTGCTCGCGCTTCATGCGGCTGGAGATGCCGGCTGCGGCGCAGCGCTTGCATTCGAGGCCTTCGCGGCCATAGGCGTTCAGGGACCGGTCGAAGTAGCCGGAGGCGCCGTTGACGTTCACGTAGAGGGAGTCAAAGCTGGTCCCGCCGGCGGCGAGGGCGTCCAGCATGACCTCCCGGGCCTGCGCGAGGACCCGTTCGGCCTCGGCACGCCGCAACGTGTCCGTGGGCCGCGCGTAGTGCAGCCGGGCGCGCCAGAGGGCTTCATCGGCGTAGATGTTGCCGATGCCGGATATCAGGCCCTGGTCCAGCAATGCCCTCTTCAGCCCCGTTTTGCGTTTCCGGAGACGCCGGTAGAAAAGGTCGAAGGAGAATGCAGGGTCCAGCGGATCCCGTGCGATGTGCGCCGCTTCCGCCGCGATCAGCGGAAGGGGTGATTCAGCGAGTCCGCCCGGGCCGCCGTCGTCCGTTGGAACCAGGTCGGTGACGAACAGGCCGCCGAAGATCCGCTGGTCCACGAACCGCAACTGCCCGGGCATGCCGTCCCGTGGGCTGAGCCGGAAACGGACTTTGAGGTGCTTTTCGTCCGGCACCTCCCCGCCCTGCATCAGGAGCTGGCCGCTCATGCCCAGATGCGCCATGAGCGCCACCTGCGGGATGCCGGCACTGCCCGGGGTTTCCGCAGAGCCGCCGGCACTGGTGTCCAGGAGCGGCATCCAGAGGAACTTGCCCCGCCGGACAACGTCCAGGACGGTGGCGCCTTCCAGGTTCCCGATGAAGTCCTGGGGGCCCAGCGCGTGGCGGCGGACTGACCGTGAATCGACCACCTCCACGGCGTCGATGGTCCGTCCCCGGACCCAGCTCACCAGCCCGCGCCGGACCACTTCGACTTCGGGAAGTTCGGGCACGGCGCTAGGTGGCGGGGACGGGAGACGCGGCTGCCCCCGGAGGGTTGCCGGCTCCGGAGAGCACCCGCCAGGCGTCGGCCGCCGCTTCCTGCTCCGCTTCCTTCTTCGAGTGGCCGGAGCCCTTGCCGTAAGCGGTACCGCCAACATGCAGGACTGCCGTAAAGGTCCGCGCGTGGTCCGGCCCGGAACCATCCACGGCATAGTGGATGGTGCCGAGCTGGCGGCTGGCGGCCAGTTCCTGGATGCTGGTCTTCCAGTCCGTCCCGGCACCCAGGGCTGCGGCGTCCTTGAGCAGCGGGCCGATCAGGCGCATGACCAGCTGGCGTGCTGTCTCGATGTCGTTGGAGACGTACGTGGCGCCGATCAGCGCCTCCATGGTGTCCGCCAGGATGGACGCTTTGTTCTTGCCCTGGGTGAGCTTTTCGCCCTGCCCAAGGTAGATGTAATCCCCAATGCCCAGGCTGCGGCCGATGCCGGCCAGCGCCCGCGTGCTGACGACGGCGGAGCGCCGCTTGGCCAGGTCGCCTTCGGGAAGGTCCGGGTTGTCCCGGTACAGCGCGTCCGTGACGGAAAAACCCAGGATGGAGTCGCCCAGGAATTCCAGGCGCTCGTTCGTGGGAATGCCGCCGTTTTCGTAGGCGTAGGAACGGTGGGTGAGCGCAAGACGAAGCGTCCCGGCGTCAATAGAGACACCGAGACGCTTCAAAAGCTCTTCAGTTGAAGACATCATGTCAGCCTGAGTGGCCGATTAGACGTCAGCGACCTTGCGTCCCTTGTACTCAAGGAACAGCGCAGTGCCGGCCGAGTCGGTGACAACCTTTGCCTGGTGCGGCAGGCTGTAGGTGACCTGGCCGTTCTCGACGGTCTTCACCAGGTGGGGGGCGGTCGCCTTCCACTGGGAGCGGCGGGCGCGGGTATTCGAGCGAGACATTTTCCGCTTGGGAACAGCCACGGCTAACTCATTTCTCTCTAGACAAACACGTACAAATCAATTTTGCCGGTCAGGCTTAGCCATATCAGCTAGGGCAGCCCAGCGAGGATCCAGGACCTCGTGGTGGTGCCCCGGCTCGTCTTCCAGGCGAACTCCGCATTCGGAGCAAAGGCCCTGGCAGTCTTCCCGGCACACCGGCTGGAACGGCAGCGCGGTCACCACTGCGTCCCGCAACACCGGTTCAAGATCGATTACATCGTGCTCGACTCGACGTTGCTCTTCATTATCTTCTTCGTCCGAAAGCTCCACGCCTTCATAGAAGAAAAGTTCCTGCACATTGACCTCAAGGTCATACGCAAGGGGATCCAGGCATCGGCCGCACTCACCCGTTACCTCGGTGAGGACAGTACCTGATACCAAAATTCCTTCGTGTACGGCCTCAAGCCTCAGATCCAGCTCGACATCCGAGCCTTCCTGAACGCCAATGAGCGCCACACCAAGGTCACCTGGTGCGGGTACATGTTCCTTCAGCGTCCGCATGCTTCCCGGGCTGCGCCCGAGGTCCTTGACGTCGAACGCCAAGGGCGAACCAGCATCTCTTTTAATGAGAACTCCTGTTGAACATATGACCGACGTACCATCTTAGCCTGAAGAGCCACGGGGACTCAAACCGGCCGGCGCACAGCGCCGAAGTACCGGACAAGCCTACCCTTTCGGCTGCTGGTTGCGCGGAGGCTCGCCCGCGAGCATCCGCCGCTGCACTGACCGGGGCACGTAATCGGACACATTGCCGCCAAGGCCTGCCACCTCCTTGATGAGGGTGGAGGACAGATGAAGGTAGTGAGCTTCGGCCGGCAGGAAGACTGTTTCCACGCCGCTGAGTTGGCGGTTCATAGTGGCCATGGGCAGTTCGTAGTCAAAGTCCGAGGATGACCTCAGGCCTTTGACGATGGCTGAGACCCCGCGCTGCCGGCAGTACTCGGCCAGCAGCCCTTCCCCTACGGGTTCCACCACGATGCCCTTGAGTGAGGCGAGGGTTTCCCGTGCCATTTCCAGTCGCTCGGCCAGGGCGAATTTATACTGCTTGGCCTGGTTGGTGGAAACGGCCACGATGACCTCATCGAAGAGGCCGGCCGCACGTGCAATAACCTCGAGATGGCCGTTGTGGATGGGGTCGAAGGATCCGGGGCAGACAGCGCGTCTCATGCTCCGAACCTACCCCATGGAATGGCCGGGATACCATGACTGGATGCATGCACCACGGGAAGTTTCCGCGCCCACGGCCCCCGCTCCCTGGCAGCGCACGGCCCTCGGAGCGAACCTCCTCTCCCCTGGCGGGGCGCTTGGCGTCACCATCTTCGAGGAAATGACCACCCTTGCTGTCCAGACCGGCGCCATCAACCTCGGCCAGGGGTTTCCGGATGAGGACGGACCGCTGGAAATCAGGGAAGCGGCCAGGTCCGCCATCTCGGCAGGCGCTAACCAGTATGCGCCCGGCAAAGGCATCCCGGAACTGCGGGAAGCAGTGGCGGTCCACCAGCAGCGCTTCTACGGCCTGTCGCCGGATCCCGCCACCGAGGTAGTCATCACTACCGGCGCCACCGAGGCCATTGCCGCCTCGCTCCTGGCGTTCGCCGGGCCCGGCGACGAGGTTCTGACCCTTGAGCCCTTCTACGATTCCTACGGCGCGGTGATCGGCCTGTCCGGCGCAACCCACGTGACCGCCCCTCTGCTGGCCCCGGACTTCATGCCGGACATGGCAGCGCTGGAAGCCGCCTTCAGCCCGCGGACGAAGGTTGTCCTCCTGAACAACCCCCACAATCCAACCGGCGCTGTATTTCCGCGGGAAGTGCTGCAGCGGATCGTCGACCTGGCACGCAGGCACAACAGCATCATCGTCACGGACGAGGTTTACGAACACCTCACGTTCGGCGTCAGCCACTTGCCGGTGGCATCCCTGCCCGGCGCCGCGGACCGCACCATCACCATCTCCTCTGCGGGCAAGACGTTCTCCCTGACAGGATGGAAGATCGGCTGGCTCACGGGCCCGGAAGACCTGGTGGCCGGCGTGCGGACGGTCAAGCAGTTCCTTACGTACAGTTCGGGCACCCCGTTCCAGTCGGCCATAGCCTTGGGGCTGGCCCTGCCGGACTCCTTCTACGAGGGCATCGCGTCATCCTTGCAACTGAAGCGCGACATCCTGAGCGAAGGGCTCCGCGCCGCGGGGTTCGACGTCTTTTCCCCGCAGGGCACCTACTTCGTCAACGTGGACACTGCTCCCCTGGGCATCACCGACTCCGTGGACCTGGCGCGGAGGCTTCCGGCGCTGGTGGGAGTCGCGGCGATCCCCGTGCCCGTGTTCTGCCACGCCGAAGGTGCGCAGCGGACCCGAAGCCTGCTCCGGTTCGCTTTCTGCAAGAAGTCCGGAATCCTCCACGAGGCTGCCGAACGCCTCGCTTCCCTCAGGGGCAGGCTTTGATACCCGCCGGGGGCGGGACCCGGTTCCTGCGGACCACGGGGCAGCACGCGTCCATCGAACCGGATGCTTTCACAGAGGGCAGCTACGTCCTGAGCATCGGCGGGGCCGAACAGTCCCACGTCAACCTTGCCCGGCCGGAGGAGATCTTTTACGAGTACCTCCGCCGGATCGGCCACCTGGTGGACCTGGCAGCACCTGCCGGCCATCCTGTACGCTCGCTGCACCTGGGAGCCGGGGCACTGACTCTGGCCCGGTACATCCAGGCAACCCGGCCGGGATCGGCGCAGTACGCCGTGGAGCTGGAGCGCGAGCTGCTTGACTTTGTCCTGCGCCAGCTCCCCCTGCCCGAGGGCACGGATCTCCACACTGTCATCGGCGACGCCCGGGAAGCACTGGCCCGGCTGGACCCGGAACTCCGGTTCGACGTGGTCATCCTGGATATCTTCTCCGGGCCGGAGGCGCCGGCGCACCTCGCATGCAGCGCGTTCTACCGGGAATTGCGGGACCGGCTCAGCCCCGCCGGTGTGCTGATTGTCAATGTGGGTGACGAACCGGGGCTCACACTGGTCCGGAGCCAGGTGGCGGAGATGCGGGAGGCCATGGCGGATGTGGCTGCCTTTGCTGAAACGGGCATGTTCGAGGGCCGCTATCCCGGAAACATTATCCTTGCGGGCACGCAGGCCCCGTGGCCCAGGGAATGGAGCGCGGAACTGGCTGCCCGTGGACCGCACCCGGCAAAAGTCCTGGCCGGGGTGGATCTGGACCCTTTCGCGGGGTGACCGATGACCGGGGCGATGAACAGGACGGGCGCCGGAAGAGGCTAGGGTTCCGCCGGTTCCTGCCCGTCCGGAATGTCGTCCCCGTCAATGGCGTCAGGCACGTAGGGCTCCGCGTACCAAAGCCTGGTTTCCCCGTATTTCTTCTCTGCGAACCGCGTCAGGGCGTCGGGCCACTGTGGTTCCGGGGAACGGGACGACCGCTCCACCACCACCACGGCGGCAGGCGACAGGTGGCGGGCCAGTTTCTGGAGCGCGGCATTCAGCGCCACTTCCTCAAGCGGGTACGGGGGGTCCATGAAAACTAGGTCCCACTCAGCGGTTTCCGGGGCGCGGTCCAGGAAGGGTTCGACCTTGGAACGGTGCACGGTGACGGCCTTGCGCCCCAGGACGCCGTTGACGAGGTCGGCATTGCGCTGGCACACGGCGCTTGCCTTGCCGTCTGACTCCACGAGGTCGACTGTGCGGGCTCCCCTGCTGCCGCTCTCTACCCCCAGGGAGCCTGAGCCTGCGTATAGGTCCAGGACCCTGGCTCCGGCGATGGCGTTGAAGGCGTCAAGCCGGGAGAAGAGCGCCTCCTTGACCCGGTCCGTGGTGGGCCTGGTCAGGGAACCGGGAACGGCCGTGAGGGGGGAACCGCCGGCGGCCCCCGCAATGATCCGGGTCATTGAACACTCCTGTCTGCGAAGCCAGGCTGTCCGGCGCGCACCATGCTATCCGCGTTCAAGGAACGCCTCCTTTTCCGGATTGAGGTACTTCTCTATCGCCTCGGCAAGCTCCGGGCGGGCCGCCAGGGCGGGGTCTTCGCCCACGATCTGCTGCGCATCTTCACGTGCCCGGGCAATCACATCCCCGTGTTCCAGGACCCGCAGCAGCTTCAGGGTGGAGCGTCCGCCTGACTGCGAGGCACCGAGGATGTCGCCCTCGCGACGCATCTTGAGGTCCTCCTCGGACAGTGCAAACCCGTCAGTTGTTGCGGCCACTGCTTCGAGCCTGCGCCTGCTGGGGTGGCCCGGCTCAAGGGAGGTCACCAGCAGGCAGGTGCCCGGCAGCCCTCCCCGGCCCACGCGGCCGCGGAGCTGATGCAGCTGGGAGATCCCGAACCTGTCGGCATCAAGGATGACCATCAGGGTGGCGTTGTGGACATCCACGCCCACCTCGATCACGGTGGTGGACACCAGCAGCTTGATGCGGTTTGCGGCAAAGTCGTCCATCACCCCGAATTTCAGGTCAGGCTCCTGCCGGCCATGGAGCGGCGCCAGCGGAACGCCGGACAACGACGGCTCCTCCAACAGATGCTCGACGACGGCTGTCACCGATGCGAGCTCCCGCCCGCCGTCGCCTTCCGTGTCCCCCGGCGGAGGCGCCGCCTCCCCGGGACTGAAATCGCCGTCGTCGTCCGTTCCGATCCTGGGGCACACCACGTACACCTGGTGGCCCGCGTCAATCTCTTCCCGGGCCCGCGCCCAGATGCGGCCGGCCCACGCCGGGTTTTCGGCGAGCCCCACCAGGTGGGTGGAGATGGGCGCCCGGCCGGCCGGCAGCTCGTCCAGGACGGACGTTTCCAGGTCGCCGAAAACGGTCATGGCCACCGTGCGCGGTATGGGCGTGGCCGTCATGACGAGCAGGTGCGGGGGCTTCCTGGCCTTGGCCCGGAGCGCGTCACGCTGCTCCACGCCGAAACGGTGCTGTTCATCCACCACGATAAGGCCAAGATCGTAAAACGAAACATTGCCGCTGAGCAGGGCATGCGTGCCGATGACGATCCCCGCCGTCCCGGACGCGGCATCAAGCATCGCCTGGCGGCGTGCCGCCGTGGGCATGGACCCGGTGAGCAGTGAGACCTGGACGGAGGCGCCGTCCGTTCCGCCCAGCAGCCCGTCGCTGGACAGGGCTCCCAGCGTGCGGCGGATTGAATCGAAATGCTGTGCGGCGAGGACTTCCGTGGGTGCCAGCAGGGCTGCCTGGCCCCCGGCATCCACCACCTGCAGCATTGCCCGGAGGGCCACGACGGTCTTGCCGGAGCCCACTTCGCCCTGGAGGAGCCGGTTCATGGGGGTGTCGCGGGCCAGCTCGCGCCCGAGCGTCTCCCCGACGGCGGCCTGCCCGGCCGTGAGGGTGAACGGCAGGTCAGCGTCGAAGCGGGACAGGAGACCGTCCGGGACGGGCCGGCGGGCCGTGGCTTCCTCCGCAGCGAGCTGGGCGCGGCGGCGGGCGAGGGCGGACTGCAGCACCAGGGCTTCCTGGTACCGGAAACGGCGGCGGGCTTGCTGCCAGTCACCGGCTGACTCCGGCTCGTGGATCAGCCGGTACGCCCTGGCGATGGGCAGGAATTTCTCCCGTTCTGCGATCGCGGCAGGGATGGGGTCGGGCAGGGAGTCGAGGTCAGCGGTTTCGAGCAGGGTTGATACGGCCTTCTGGATTTTCCAGCTGGGCAGCTTGGACGTGGCCGGATACACGGGGATGGGCATTGCGGCCATCTTTTCCGGATCGCGGCCGTTGTCGCTGAACATGTCCTCGTCCAGGAGCTGGTAGTCCGGGTTGGTGAGGCCTAGGGATCCCTTGAAGCTGGTGACCTTGCCGGAGAAGAGCGCAAGCCGGCCCTGGAGCAGTTCCGCTTGGGCCTTGTAGCCGTTGAAAAAGCTGATTTTGAGGGTCCCGGGCGCTTTGCCGCGGTACTCGGTGCCACCTACCAGCCGTAGTCCCTGTTTTCCGTCGTCGTCGGACACCACAACGTCCGTGATGGTGCCCCGGCGCGCCTGCATGCGGCGGGTGCTGCTAGACAGGACCCGTGCAATCAGCGTGACTTCCTCGTCCCGCGGGATCTCGCTGATGGGGGTCAGCTCCCCGCGGTTCATGTAGCGGCGCGGGTAATAGTTAAGCAGCCCCTCCACCGTGGTGATGCCCAGGTGTTTCTCAATGACGGCTGCGGAACGCTTGCCAAGCCGGCGTTCCAGCGCCAGGTCCAGTTCAGCGCTCATGCCCGCTGGAGTTCACTGCATCCGCTGCCGGATCGCGCGGCAGGGCAAGTTCGCTGATGCTGATGTTGGCGGGCTCACCGAAGGACCTGATGATCTCGACGGCCGGCTCCCCCTCGGGCACATGGACGTGGACGCGCCATCGGTAGTTGCCCTCGGTGTCAGGCCCGCTGCCCACCTGGCTCATGATGACTGACTCGCCGATCTCGTCCAGCCGCTGCCGGAGAGTGGCTGCGTTGAGCGGGGAAAGGCTGATGGTGCACATGACTTCCACGCCGTCGTCGTCCGGCATGGCGGTGTGGATGTGCGGGTCCGACACGTCGTAGCCGTGCAGCCCGTCAAGGAGCTCGCCCTGGAGTTCCTCCCCCAGGATCGCCGAGCGCAGGCAATCGAGGATCAGCAGCATTCCCACCCCGCCGGCGTCCACCACGTGCGCGGAGGTCAGGGCGGCCAGTTGGTCCTCGGTGTGGATCACGGCTGCGAGGGCAGCTTCGACGGCGGCATCCAGGGCCAATCCCAGGGCATGGTTGCTGTCGTTTCCGTTTTGCCCTGCGTCCACGGCGGCCGCAGCCCTGGCTGCCGCTTCCATGACCGAGAGCATGGTTCCGGGAACGGGGTCGCTGAGGGCTGACCAGGCGCGGATCTGGGCGCGGTTGAGAGCTGCTGCGAGGAGGGTGGACGTCAGGCGGGTGTGGCCTGCGAGTGGTTCAGCGGCGGCAGACAGGAACACCGAGAGGAGTGTTCCGGAGTTTCCCCGGGCCTCCTCCATTGCGGCTTGTCCCGCGGTGGCCAGGACGGCGCCCACGTCCATCTGGGCCGGCTGGTCCCCGCCGGCGGACACGGCCCGGGCGGCTGCCCGCACCGTGACGTAGAGGTTGGTCCCGGTGTCGCCGTCGGCCACCGGAAAAATATTGATGGCATTCAGGCGGTCGCTGTGGTTGCCAAGTGCTGTTTCAGCCTTGCCCAACCACCTCTTCATCGCTTGCGCGTTGGCGGCAACCTTAGTGTGCAAAGTGATCCCATCCCCCGGTGTCCGCGGACCGGCCCGCTATTGTGACGCCCGGGCGCTCGTTGATTCCCAGTGCTTGTATTGAGCCTATCGCAGTGAATCCAGGGGGCAGCGGGGTGCTGGAGGGGAATGTGGCCAGCAGCCCGTGGTCTTCCCCGCCGCCGAGCACCCAGTCCCGGGCATCCGCGTGCAGCAGTTCCGCGGCGGGCAGCAGGATGTCCTTCAGCCGTTCCAGCGGACCCGGATGGAGGTCGACGGCGACACCGCTGGCCGCCGCCAGCCGCAGGCCGTCCCGCAGCATTCCGTCCGAAATGTCCAGCATCGCAGTGGCGCCGGCAGCCCGAGCGGCGGGCCCGGCGGCCAGGGGTGGCTGCGGCCTGCACTGGAGTTCCGCCAGGCCGCGCAGTTCAGGGCCGAGACTGTCCAGTGGAACGCTGGACTCCAGCAGGGCGAGGCCTGCTGCGGCATGGCCGGCGGTGCCTGCGAGGGCAAGGATGTCTCCTGGTTTGGCTCCGGAACGGAGGACGGCCGGACCGCCATCCAGGGTGCCGAGGACTGCGACGGTCACGGAAATTTCCCGCCCGCGGCCCAGGTCGCCGCCCGCTACCGAGCAGTTGGCCGCACCGAGCTCCCTGATCGCGGAGGTGAGGCCGTCGGCCAGGTCCTCAACCCAGCCCACAGGGGTCTCAGGGGGAAGGGTGAGGCTTACCACCAGCGAGGTTGCAGTGGCGCCCATGGCGTTGATGTCGCTGAGGTTTTGCGCCGCTGCTTTCCAGCCGACGTCAAAGCCGGTGGTCTTGTAGCCGCTTGGCCACTGGAGCCTGAAGTCCTGGTCCTGGACCTGCGTATCGATGCTGATGACCGTCCTGCCGTCCGGAGCGGCGATCACGGCAGCGTCATCCCCCGGCCCTAAAAGGGTGGCGGCGCCGTACGTGCCTTCCATGGCCAGTCGCGGGAAGATGCGGGCCAGCAGCTCGCCCTCGGAGAGGGCAGAAACAGCCAGCGCAGGGACGGTCGGGGCGGGGACGGTCAGCTGGTTCGCGTCGGACTGGCCATCGCCGGATTGCACATCGGATTGCGGGCGGGAGGACGAGGGATTTTCAGGCACCCCACTACGCTATCGCGGGGCCCTGACATTGGGGGCAGGCGGTGCCGGGCGTCGGGCAGGGTCCGTTCGCGGCGATAGGCTGGAGGAATGCACCGAGCCCAGCTTTCCCTGCCCGCCCGTGTTGCCAGGCTGGCACTGATTGGGAGCCTCGCGGCCATACCGTTGACGTCGTGCTCGCCCCCCGTGGATGTTCCTGCTGCCGAGGACGCGGCCAACGCGGCGTGCGCTCCCATGATGGTGGCATTGCCGGACGCGATAGGCGACAGCCCGCTCCGGAAGACGAACAGCCAGGCGACGGCAGCCTGGGGAGACCCTTCCCTGGTCATCCTGCGCTGCGGCGTCAACGTCCCGGGCCCCACCACAGACCGCTGCGTGACCGTCAACGGCATCGACTGGGTCATCAAGGAGGGCAACCCCGTCTGGACCCTGACCACCTACGGCCGCGAACCGGCAACCGAGATCCTGATGGATCCGGACAAGATCAGCTCCGCCACAGTCCTGGCAGACCTCGCAGCGGCCGCCGGCAAGGTGCCGGCGGCACGGAACTGCGTAGGCCAGGAAGACCTGCAAAACCTGCCGCCCAGCCAGTAGGCCCATTCCGGCAGGGTGCCGGCGGTGGGCCCACGCCGGCAGGGTTCCCTGGCCGAAGCGAGGTCAGGGGACGGCGGGTGGGGAACGTCAGCGCAGCCCGGTTTTGCGGTTCAGCGCCAGGTAGATCAGTTCATCGATGAGGTCGGCGTAGTCCAGGCCGGAGGCCGCCCACATCTGCGGGTACATGCTCTTGGGCGTGAACCCGGGCATGGTGTTGATCTCGTTGATGATGAGTTCCCCGGCGGGAGTGTAGAAGAAGTCCACGCGGCTGAGTCCTTCGGCACCCACGGCGTCAAACGCTGCCGCTGCCAGCTCGCGGACCCGTGAGATGGCTTCCTCCGGAAGATCGGCCGGGCAGCTGAGGGAGGCGGCGTCGTCCTCCACGTACTTGGCGTTGAAGTCGTAGAACTCGTGTGTGCCGCCGGCCACGGAGATCTCTCCGGGCATGGAGGTCCGTGGAGCGTCGGTGCCCCTGCCTTCAAGGACAGCGCATTCGATTTCCCGGCCAGTAATCCCGGCTTCGATCACAAGTTTTAGGTCATGCTTGCGGGCTTCCTCGATGGCGGCGTCCAGGTCCGCCAGGGAATCAACCTTGGAAATACCCATCGACGATCCGGCGCGGGCTGGTTTGACGAAGACCGGGAAGCCCAGCCGGTCCACCTGCTTCCGGACCAGCTCCGGGTCCTTGCGCCACTGCCGGTCCGTGACCGCCACGTACGGGCCTACCTGCAGCCCGGCGGCCTCGAACACCACTTTCATGTAGTGCTTGTCCATGCCTACCGCGGAGGCCAGGACACCGGCACCCACGTAGCGGGTGTCCGAGAGTTCAAGCAGCCCCTGGATGGTGCCGTCCTCACCGAACGGGCCATGCAGCAGCGGGAACACGACGTCAACGGTGCCGAGCTCCCGGGGCACCTCGTTCGGGGAGGCCACGATCAGCTGGTGTTCGCCCCCGATCTCGGCGAGGGTCACCGTCTGCGGCGAGGGCGCCACCTCAGGCAGGGCCGTTGAGGACAGGGACCATTGGGCGGTGTCGGCACCCGTGAGGACCCACTGCCCGGTCTTGGCGATGCCAATCGGAATCACCTCGTACTTGTCCTTGTTGATGGCGCCGAGTACGCCGGCAGCCGTTACGCAACTCACGGCGTGCTCGCTGGAGCGGCCGCCGAAAAGTACCGCCACCCGTGGTTTTGTCCGCGGCGCGGTTTCCCCCGTGGCCAAATTTTCTTGGGACATCGTCAGTAATCGCCTTCAGGTTTCAATTCCCGGGACAGCAGGACAGGCCCCAGTTGGTCAACGGACAGTTTGCCGGCCAGCACGGCAACGACGGCGGCCGTAATGGGCATCTCGACGCCCAGTTTGCCTGCCAGCTCATGGACAGCCTGGCCGGACTTAATGCCTTCGGCCGTCTGGGTCATTTTCTGGCCAACTTCCTCGAGCGTAAGGCCCTGGCCCAGCAGACGGCCCGCGGTGTGGTTGCGCGAGAGCGGCGAGGAGCAGGTGGCCACGAGGTCCCCGAGCCCGGCCAGGCCGGCCATTGTCTTGGCCTCACCGCCAAGCGCCAGGGCGAGGCGGGACGTCTCGGCCAGTCCGCGGGTGATGACGGACGCTTTGGTGTTGTCCCCCATCTGTTTGCCTTCGCAGATGCCCACGGCCAGCGCAATGACGTTTTTCACGATTCCGCCGATCTCCACCCCAACAACGTCCGCTGTGGTGTAGGGCCGGAAATAGGGGGCCGTGCAACTCCTGGCGATCCATCCGGCCGCGGCGGAATCAGAGCAGGCAACTACGGATGCGGTTGGTTCTTCACGGGCGATTTCCATGGCCAGGTTGGGCCCGGACACGATTGCGATGCGTTCGGCGGGCAGGCCAAGCTCCTCGCCGATGACCTCGCTCATCCGGGCGTCCGTGCCAAGCTCCAGGCCCTTCATGAGGGAAACCACCATGGCGTCCGGCGCGATCAGGTCCTTCCATTCCCGCAACTGGGGCCGCAACGACTGCGCCGGGACGGCGATCACCACGAGGTCGGCATCCTTGAGAACGGCGGCGACGTCCGTGGACGCCGAGATGCTCTCCGGGAGCGGGACGTCCTTCAGGTACTGGGCATTGACGTGGCTGGTGTTGATCTGGTCCACCACTTCAGCCCGGCGCCCCCACAGCCTGATGGTGCGCGGATCCCCTGCCGCAGCCGCGGCATCGGCGAGGATCTTGGCGAATGTCGTCCCCCAGGAGCCGGCACCGAGGACTGCAACGGAAAGGGCAGAACCCGTTTGCCTTCCCCCAGCGGTCACGGAGCGTCCGTTCCGGTGCCGGGCTGCTGCTGTCCGCGTTCCATGAACCTGCCGTGCTTCGCTTGCTGCTGCTTGGCCGGGTCCCACCGCTCTGCGGGAGGCTGCTCGCCGCGGATCTCCGCCAGGAGGGCGGTGATGGCGTCCATGATGGCATCGGTGGCCGCTGTCAGCGTGGCCTTGTCCAGGGGGCGGCCGCTGAAGGCGCTGAGATCCACGGGCTCACCCACCACTACCCGCGACTTTTTGCGGGGGAACAGGTGGAACCGCTTGCCGTAGCGGGGGAAGACCTCGTGGGCGCCCCAGTGGGCGATCGGGACCACCGGAATGCCGCCTTCGAGGGCGAGCCGCGCGGCTCCGGTGTGGCCCTTCATGGGCCAGAGGTCCGGATCCCTGGTGAGGGTGCCTTCGGGATAAATGATGATGGCCCCACCTTCGGCGACGATCTCCTGGGCGAGCTGGAGGGAACGGTTCGCTCCCGCCGTCGAACGCTCCACAGGGATCTGCTTGGTGGCCCGCAGGACCCAGCCCAGCACCGGAACCTTGAACAGTCCGGACTTGGCGAGGAAATGCGGCAGAACCTTGTGGTTGTAGAGGAGGTGGCCGATGATCAGGGGATCGATCTCGGTGCAGTGGTTGGGCGCCGCGATGAAGCCGCCGGCAGGCAGCTTCTCAGTGCCCTTCCACTCTTTGTCCATCATGAGGTTGAACAGGGGGCGGACTATTCCAGCGACCACCGCAAGGGTGGCGCGGCTCTTGGCCGGTTCCTTCACGTCTGCCCGCTACTTCGTGGTGGTGATGTCGAAGTCGGCACCCAGCCCGGCCAGCTTTTCGGTGAACCGTTCGTAGCCGCGGTTGATGATGTCAATGCCGGTGACGCGTGAGGTTCCCGTCGCCGCCAACGCGGCGATCAGGTGGCTGAAGCCTCCACGGAGGTCGGGGACGTCGATATCGGTGCCCTTGAGCTGGGTGGGTCCGGAGATCACGGCGGAATGCAAGAAGTTGCGCTGGCCGAAGCGGCAGGGCACGCTGCCCAGGCATTCACGGTGGACCTGGATGCTGGCGCCCATCCGGATCAGTGCGTCGGTAAAGCCGAAGCGGTTCTCGTAGACGGTCTCGTGGACGATTGAGACGCCCTCGGCCTGGGTCAGGGCAACCACCAACGGCTGCTGCCAGTCCGTCATGAAGCCGGGGTGCACGTCCGTTTCCAGGACCAGCGGGTTGAGCTTGCCACCCTTGTGGTAGAACCGGATGCCGTCCTCGCCGATGTCCATCCCGCCGCCAACCTTGCGGTACGTGTTCAGGAAAGTCATCATGTCCCGCTGGGAGGCGCCCTCAACAAAGATGTCGCCCTTGGTGACCAGCGCAGCGGAGGCCCACGACGCCGACTCGTTCCGGTCCGAGAGGGCCCGGTGGTTGTAGCCGCCGAGATCGCGGACGCCTTCAATGCGGATGGTCCGGTCCGTCTGGACGCTGATGATGGCGCCCATCTTCTGCAACACGGCGATGAGGTCGATGATTTCCGGCTCGGTTGCGGCGCCGGAGAGTTCGGTGATGCCCTCGGCGCGGGTGGCGCTCAGCAGGACCTGCTCGGTTGCACCCACGGAAGGGTAGGGAAGGGAAATCTTTGCGCCGTGCAGGCCCTTGGGCGCCGAGATGTGGATCCCGCCGGGGCGCTTTTCCACCACGGCTCCGAACTGGCGCAGCACGTCCAGGTGGTAGTCGATGGGGCGGTCGCCGATTTTGCAGCCCCCGAGGTCCGGGATGAAGGCTTCACCGATGGCGTGGATGAGCGGCCCGCAGAGCAGGATGGGGATCCGGGAGTCGCCCGCGTGGGCGTCAATGGCAGTGCTGGACGCCGTCTTGGCGGCCTTGGGATCCAGCGTGAGGTCGCCATTGACGGGGTCCTTGACCACGGTGACGCCGTGCAGCTGCAGGAGTGAGGTGACCACCTCCACGTCCTTGATCTCCGGCACGTTCCGCAACACCGAGGGTTCGTTGCCCAGCAACGCGGCCACCATCGCCTTGGGGACAAGATTCTTCGCTCCCCGGACGCTGACGCGGCCTGTAAGCGGGACTCCGCCGCGGATTGTCAGAACACTACTCATATACCGGTTTCCTTACGATCACTCGCCCCCAAATCCTTGCAAAGGCTCCAACCAAGCATAGGAGGTTGCGTTACCGAACCGAAATACGCGGGCGACGGCGGCAGGGCGTGGCGTGCCGCCGTCGCACCTTTTTAAGACAGGCAGCTCTGCTTCAGCCGGCGGAGGAAAGGCGCGCCGGCAGGGTTTTGGGCTTGAACGACGGCCGGGTGGCTTCGTAGGCCGTGATGTCTGCCTCATGCTGCAGGGTGAGCCCAATGTCGTCGAGGCCTTCGAGCAGGCGCCAGCGCGTGTAGTCGTCGATTTCGAAGGGCGCAACGATGTTTCCGCACACCACGGTCTTGGACACCAGGTCCACGGTGACCTCGGTCCCCGGGGCATTCTCGAGCTCCTTCCAGATCAGCTCGATGTCGTCCTGGGAGAGTTCGGCGGCAAGCAGGCCCTGCTTGCCGGAATTCCCGCGGAAGATGTCGGCGAAGCGGGAGGAGAGGACGGCCTTGAAACCGTAGTCCTTGAGTGCCCAGACAGCGTGTTCGCGGGACGATCCTGTGCCAAAGTCCGGCCCGGCCACCAGCACGGAGCCGGCATTGAAGGGCTCCTTGTTCAGGATGAAGGACGGGTCCTTGCGCCAGGCCGAGAACAGGGCGTCCTCGAAGCCTGTCCGGGTGATCCCCTTGAGGTAGACGGCGGGGATGATCTGGTCCGTGTCCACGTTGCTCTGCCGCAGCGGGACGCCGATTCCGGTGTGGGTGGTGAACTTTTCCATGGCGTGTCCTAGGCTGCGTCGGTGCGGATGGCGGCGGATTCGGGGGCCGGGTCGAGGTCCGAGGGCGAGCTCAGCGTGCCCCGGATGGCGGTGGCAGCGGCGACCACCGGCGAGACCAGGTGGGTACGGCCGCCCTTGCCCTGGCGTCCTTCGAAGTTGCGGTTGGAGGTGGAAGCGCAGCGCTCCCCCACCTCCAGCTGGTCCGGGTTCATGCCCAGGCACATGGAGCAGCCGGCAAAGCGCCACTCAGCGCCGAAGTCCTTGAACACGCGGTCCAGGCCCTCAGCCTCGGCCTCGAGCCGTACGCGGGCGGAGCCCGGCACCACCAGCATGCGGACGTTCGGGTCCTTTTGGCGTCCGCGGATGATGTCCGCGGCGGCCCGGAGGTCCTCCATGCGGGAGTTGGTGCAGGAGCCCAGGAAGACGGTGTCCACCCGGATGTCCTTCATCGGGGTTCCGGCCTCCAGCCCCATGTACTGCAGTGCACGTTCGGCGGCGGCCTTGGCATTCTCGTCGCCGAAGTCCTCGGGAGACGGCACGGACTCGGACAGCGAAACGCCTTGGCCCGGGTTGGTGCCCCAGGTGACGAAGGGCTCCAGGGTATCGGCGTCCAGGTCAACCTGGGCGTCGAAGACGGCGTCGTCGTCAGTGCGCAGCGTGTTCCAGTACTCGACGGCGGCGTCCCAGTCCGCGCCCTGCGGTGCGTGCGGGCGGCCCTTCATGTAGCCGTAGGTGGTTTCGTCCGGCGCCACCATGCCGGCGCGGGCGCCGGCCTCGATGGACATGTTGCAGATGGTCATGCGCGCGTCCATGGACAGCGAGCGGATGGCGGACCCGCGGTATTCCAGGACGTAGCCCTGCCCGCCGCCGGTGCCGATCTTGGCGATGACGGCCAGGATGATGTCCTTGGCCGTCACGCCCGGACGCAGTGTCCCCTCAACGTTGATGGCCATGGTCTTGAACGGCTTCAGGGAGAGTGTCTGGGTGGCCATGACGTGCTCCACCTCGGAGGTGCCAATGCCCATGGCCAGGGCGCCGAAAGCGCCGTGCGTGGAGGTGTGCGAGTCGCCGCAGACCACCGTCATGCCAGGCTGGGTAAGGCCCAGCTGCGGGCCCACCACGTGGACGATGCCCTGCTCCGCGTCCCCCAGGCTGTGCAGCCGGACGCCGAACTCCGCACAGTTGTTGCGCAGGGTCTGGATCTGGGTGCGGCTGGTGAGGTCCGCGATAGGCTTGTCGATGTCCAGCGTGGGAGTGTTGTGGTCCTCCGTTGCGATGGTGAGGTCCGGGCGGCGCAGTTTCCTGCCGGCCAGCCGCAGGCCTTCGAACGCCTGCGGGGACGTCACTTCGTGGACCAGGTGAAGGTCGATGAAAAGAAGGTCGGGCTGGGCGCTGGCTCCGTCGCCATCCCCTTTGCGCACCACGTGTGCGTCCCAGACTTTCTCGGCCAATGTCTTTGCCATGGCCATCTCCCTTCACTGCTGTTTGGCTGATGAGCTCAACTGAATCAGGACGGCTTGGCACTGCGCCAGCCGAAAGATTTGCATCTCAGATATTGAGACGGCAATATCATTACATGGACAATTCTAGTGGAGTCGGTGTCATTGATAAAGCGGCCCAGGTGCTTGATGCGCTCGAAGCCGGCCCCACCACGCTGGCGCAGCTCGTAGCAGCCACGGGCCTGGCCCGGCCCACTGTCCACCGCCTCGCCCTGGCCCTGGTCCACCACCGCCTGGTCAGCCGCGATATCCAGGGCCGCTTTGTCCTGGGAAGCCGCCTGGTTGAGCTGGCGTCGGCCGCAGGTGAAGACCGTTTGATAGCTTCCGCCGGGCCGGTCCTGATGCAGCTGCGCGATGCCACGGGCGAAAGCGCCCAGATTTTCCGGCGCCAGGGTGACTGGCGCGTGTGCGTGGCGTCGGCCGAGCGTCCCATCGGCCTCCGCGACACCATTCCCGTGGGCACGCAGCTGTCCATGAAGGCAGGCTCGGCCGCCCAGGTGCTGCTTGCCTGGGAAGACCACGACCGCCTTCTCGAAGGACTGCAGTCAGCGCGTTTCACGCCAACGGTCCTGGCAGGAGTACGACGGCGGGGCTGGGGCCAGAGCCTCGGCGAACGGGAGCCGGGTGTTGCCTCCGTCTCCGCACCGGTGCGGGGACCGTCCGGCCGGGTTATCGCGGCCGTCTCCATTTCCGGGCCGATCGAGCGCCTCACCCGCCAGCCCGGCCGGCTGCACGCGGAAGTGGTGTGCAACGCCGGACGGCTCCTTACCGAGGCCCTCCGCAAGAACAACGACTGACGCCCGGCAAAGGCAGCCACAACCCGCCCGGCCGGGGCTAGGATTTCGCCATGACCAGCTATGCGGTTTTCCTCCGGGGCATCAACGTGGGCGGCATCAACATCAAAATGGCCGCCTTGCGGGACGCGCTCCAGGCCGCCGGCTTCCAGGATGCCGGGACACTGCTTGCGAGCGGGAACGTGGTCCTCACCAGCAACCAGGGCGCCGCCGCTGTAAAGCGCACCTGTGAGAAGTGCCTGCGGGACGCCTTCGGCTATGACGCCTGGGTGGTGGTCCTCGAGGCCGGCCGGGTCTCCGAACTGGTGGCAGCGTGCCCCTACCCGGATGACGACAAGACCACCCACACCTACATCACGCTCTCATCGGACAACGCAGTGCTCGATGAGCTGGATGCGGCCGGGTCCGCGCTGGATGGACACCAGCAGAAGAGGCTGGGGCCGGAGGCACTGGCGTGGCTGGCACCGGCCGGGGGAACCCTGGACAGCCCCTTCAGCAAGATCTCCGCGAAACCCAGGTTCAAGGAAGCCACCACCACGCGCAACCTGCGCACCCTGGTCAAGGTCCGGGACGCAGCTAGCCGGCTGCAGCCTTCCTGAGTGCAGCATCGAATGCGGCCTGCCTGCTGACCTCCAGTTCCACCGGCTCCACTACGAGCTCCTGCGCAACGGCAGCCACTGCGGCATTGAGCCGTCTCCGCGCCCTGGCCGCCCGCGCATTCGCCGCAGCAGCGGCAATAAAGCGGCCGGTGATGGCCAGGAAAAGACCCAGCACCACTCCCCCGGCAATCATCAGCGTGGGGATTGGCCAACCTTCCACCCGGGGCACCTCCGGCACGGGCATCTGGAAATAGCCCAGAGCCGCCAGGACGCCGAGCCAGCCCAGCCCGCCCAGGACGGTAAGCAGCGCCAGCCACTGCACCACGTTGAAGACTCCCCACCACCAGGACTTCCGGTTGGCGGCGAGGTCCGTTCCGGCGATGGCTTGGTCAAGCGCGTCAGGCAGGCGTTCCCGCCCCTCCCTGGCGGCTCCCCGGATGGCGGCCCGCCAGGGCCCGGGGGCACCGGCGCTGGCTATGTCGGCGAATTCACGCACTGCGGCGTCCGTGCGTGCCCGCTCCGGCGCTCCTGCCGGCGGCAAGGATGTCCGGTTCAGCTCCGATGGCGCGGTGCTGCGCAGATTGAGCCGCCGCAGCGGATCAGCACGGAACCGGGAGAGCCACCTGGTCACCGGCCAGCCGGTGCGCCTGACCGACTCCAGCCGGTACGACTGGCCCACTGCGCGGACCACCACCGGAACGTTCGCTGCAACAGACAGTTCGTCGGACAGCCGGGCAACGGCCGCAGGCCGTACGCCAGCTGCGGCCCCCTCGCCGGACACAGCGCCCAGCTCGGCTGAGGCCCTGGTGATATCGGCAGCCAGCCGTTGCGACTGTGCCTTGCGCTTTACGGCAACTCCACGGATGGCAGCCCGGACCTGGTCAACGCCGGCCCCCGTCAACGCCGACGCCGCAAGCACCTGGACCTTGGCGAGTCCGTCCCGGGCAAGGATGGAGCGTAGGGATTCCAGGACAGGCTGCACGTCACGTTCGGGCAGCCGGTCCACCTGGTTCAAGACCACCAGGGTCACCGCGCCGTGCGACGCCAGGCGGGACAGGAAGTCGTTGTGCACTGCAGCGTCGGCGTACTTTTGCGGATCAAGGACCCAGACCAGGACGTCCACCATTCCCACCATCCGCTGCACCACTTCGCGGTTGGATGCCTTGGTGGAGTCGAAGTCCGGCAGGTCCAGCAGGATCAGACCGGTATCCTCGTCCGCGAATCCTTCCACGGCGCCGGCGTGGTGGCGGCTGCGGACTTCCAGCCAGTCCAGCAGCGGCTCGCTGCCCTCCGCACCCCACACCCCCGCCAAGGGTTCCGACGTCGTTGGACGGCGGGCCGCCGCCGTCGCGATTTCCGCGCCGCTGACCGCGTTGAACAGTGAGGATTTGCCGCTTCCCGTGGCACCAAAAAATCCCACCACTGTGTGGTCTGCAGAGAGTGACCGCCGCGAACTTGCCCGCTCCAAAACGCTGAAGACTTCCTGCAGGGACTCATCCGGAAGGACGCCTTCGCCAAGCTCGCGGGCGTCGTTGAGGGCGGAAAGCCGGCGGTCAAGCCGGGACGCCTCGCGGGTGTCGCTGTGGCGGCTCATGCGTTGTCCGCCAGGCGGACCAGCGCGGCAGCGTGCGCGGCGAGGGTGTCAGGGGCCTTGTCGTCGTACCCGGGCAGCCGGGAAAGGAACTTGCGCCGCTCTTCCTGCAGCAGGGCCTGGCAGCGGGTGTGAAGGTCCTCGCGTGCTTTGTCGGCCATGCGCCGGACGGCATCCTCGCCGAAGACAGCTTCGAGCAGGCGCTGGCCAACGACGGCGGTGCCGCCGGCAACGCCTACCTCAAGGCCCGTGAGTCCCGCTGTCATGGAAAAGACGACGATCATCAGGGCGGCGCCAAGTCCGTTGATGCCGAAGGACAGCCAGCGGGCCTGCGTCCGCTTTCCCTGGCCCTCAGTACGGATCATGTCCATCAGCGTTTCCTGCCAGGCCCGGATCTCAGCGGCGGCGCGGTCTTCAAAACCCGGCGTTGTGCCGGAGAGATCATCCGTACCCAGCAGCTGGCGCCCGGCAGGGTCGTTGCGCCAGCGCTGGTCCGTGTCCTCTGCGGCGTTGGCGGCTTCGTCAACTATGACTGCCTGCAGGCCGGTCTCGATGGCGGCTTCCACCCTGACGGCGGGGGCCGGTTCACCGCGGAAGAACGCACCCACGCGGTCGCGGAACCGCCCCACGTTCTGCTCGAGGACCCGGAAGAATTCACCCGTACCCACGAAGTCCTGCCAGCGGGCCAGCACCTCCCCCCTCAGGAGGGCGCCGTCCCTTGTGGCATCCAGGATGCGGTCCGCGGCGTCCCGGTAGGCCGCGACGGCGGCATCCTCCAGGTTGGCGGCGGCGGACTGCTGCTCCCGGGCGGCCTGCGCGACGGCGGCGACGCGTCCTGCCATCGCCCTGACGGTCCCGTTCAACGTGCGGCGTGCGATGTCAGACCGGCCGGCAGCGTCGGCGGCCAGGCCGGCCAGCCAGGCCCGCAGCGGCTGGACTGACCCTGCAGGCAGCATGCCCATCGGGTCCAAAGTGGTCTCCGGTATAACGAACAGCTGCGCCGCACCAAGGCCTTCCCTGTCCAGGAGGCTGCGCAGGTCCTCGCTGACTTCTTCTTCCGCCCCCGCGGGCACCCTGTCCAGGACCACCCCAACCATGATGTCCCGGGAAGCTGCGTTGAGGAGCAGCTTCCAGGGAACGGCGTCGGCGTAGCGGTTCGCAGTGGTGACGAAAACCCACAGATCGGCCGCGGCCAGGAGCTGTGAGGCGAGCTTACGGTTGTCATCGGAGATGGAATCCACGTCCGGGGCATCCAAGACCGCAATTCCTGCAGGCACTCCCGGGTCCGCAACAAGGACGAGGGACGACATGGCTCCTGCATCCGGCACCGCGCCGGCCCGGTTTGCCGGCACTGTGCTGTTGGTTACAAACCCACGGATCCTGCTCAAGCTCGGCAGCACGCGCTGGCCCTCGAACCAGTCGCCTTCTGACGGGTGGTGCAGGAGGATGGGCTGGCGCGTGGTGGGGCGGATGGCGCCGGCACGGGTGACCGGATGTCCCACGATCCCATTGACGAGGGTTGACTTGCCCGCCCCCGTGGAACCTCCGACGACGGCCAGGAGCGGGGCGTCAAGGCTCCGGTATCGCGGAAGGATGTAGTCATCGAGCTGGGCCACGGCACTGGCGGCCTCGCGCCGGGCCTGCTCCGCCTCAGGCAGGGCAAGCGGCAGTTCAGTGGCGGCCAAATCCTCCCGCACCTCTTCCAGCAGCGCTATGGCTGCCAGGGCTCCGGCGCTTCCCGTGGGCGTGCGCTGCGCGTTGTGCGGGTGGTCCTGCTCGTTCGGGGAGGTCACAGCAACATCATGCCAGTTTCTCCATCCTTCGCTGAGTGACCCGCGGGCGATGCCAGCGCTGTCCCGGCTGCTCTACGTATCGACAAGACAGCCAGGCAAGTGGGGCGACTAACAGCAATGTAGCTCCAGCGAACACCAAGGGCGGCACCACAGGAGGGAGACCCATGGAGGCGAGTAACTGCTGCACAGGCCAACCGTAAATATAGACGCCGAAAGACACGTCGAAACGGGATCCCACATTGGGAAACGGCAAATGTAGTGATGCCATTATCAGGAAGATGCTGAGCGGCAGGTGGACCAAAGAGGCAGTAAAGCCGAGGCTAGCAGGCAGTACCACAAGGGCGCCGGTGAGAAAGAGCATGGAACGATTCGCGGGAATAGTGTCCTGAAACAGATACACCAGCGAGCCGGCAAGAAAGGTCAGTACGGGTATCAGAGGCCAGTCGGGTGGTGTCGAAACGGGTCCCCAGCCTGCGTCCAGCACAAAGACGTAGACAGAACCTGCCAGAAACGGCACCAGCAATGCAACGCGCCCAAGGTTCGGACGCAGGACGCCGAGAACGAGTCCGACGATTCCGTAGCATACAAGCTCCCAGAAAAGTGTCCATAGCGGGCCATTCCAGGATCCGGGATCATGTACGCCGTCCAGCGTTCCTGGAATGCCGGCAAGGGCGATGCCTGGTGTTCCAGCAGAGAGATTGGTGGCGAAAAAGATCACCGCGTCCGGCATGAAGTATCTGTTGCCTGCCATAACGGCTGCCAGGGGCGCAATGACGAAGGCGACAACCGCAACACAGACAGCGAGACCGGGGAAGATACGCAGAAGCCGCGCTTTGAAGTAGCTGAAGGAAGTAGCCGCACGTACCCTGCTTCGAGCTATGAGGTATCCAGAGATACCGAAGAAACCAAGTACCGCCCAGCTTCCCAGCTTCACACCTCCGGGACTCGGCTCTGGTCCATAGCCACCCAGCCACCAGGAGTGCGACAGGATGACGGTCGCTGCCAGCAACAGGCGTATGGCGTTCAACGAGTTCCGGCTCTCAGCAAAGCGGCTTCCCAGCACAGCTGCCCCCAATGACATCGATTGGGTTCAGGGTACGGAAGCTTCCCTTTGGACTGGATCAGGTTTGCCGCAGCTTTAACGAAAAATGGCCCCGGGCATTTGCCCGGGACCATTTCAATGGTGACCCCAGCGGGATTCGAACCCGCGTTACCGCCGTGAGAGGGCGGCGTACTAGGCCGCTATACGATGGGGCCGTGTACTTTACCGTACTTCTGACCGGCGCTTCCGCTGGTCAAGCTCAGTGATTGTTTCATACACTTCGCTTTGGTTTCAAATCGGCGGACCGGCTGAAACCGTCTGTTTTGAGCTATTGCTAGCTGCTCAAACCAGAGCTGGGATACCAGGACTCGAACCTAGAATGACGGTACCAGAAACCGTAGTGTTGCCAATTACACCATATCCCAATGATACTTTCGGGCCGGTTTTCAGGGCTTTTGCCCTGCTCCGTGCGCCTCAGCACGAGAAATTACTTTACCCGAGACTTCGTGCTCGCACAAATCGGCCTCCGGCTCGCGGGTCGGGGGACGCAGGCCAGGCGTACGCCCGGCCTGCGTCCCCGTACCTAGGCGATAAGTTCGCCCAGGGAGGACACCATGTTGCCCCGGAATTCCTGCACTCGTTCCCCTGCCCTGTTGAGCCAGACTCCCAGGAGGCCGGCCGCCGTCGAGCCCTCTGCGTCCAGCAGGCGGTTGTCCCCCACGTAGAGGGTCTCCGCTGGCCCGGTGCCCAGGAGCCGGACACCTTCCAGGTAGATGGACGGATCGGGCTTTGCCACACCCAACGTATCTGTCCCCACCAGGCGCCGGACGCGTTCGAGCCCTGCACCGTCCAGCTTGGCGCGCTGGTAGTCATGGACGTTGTTGCTCACCGCGCCGTATGGGACGCCGGCCTGGTCCAGCAGGTCCAGCAGCGGCATGACATCCGGAAACGGCTTCACGTAGGCCGGTTGCTTTTCCATGTACGCCGTGAGCCACTGGTGGGATTGCTCACCTTCGGCAAGCTCAACCCCGAAGTGGCCCAGGGCTGCGCGGCCGCGCAGCAACCGCTGTTCGTTGAAGGTCAGTTCACCTGAGAGGTAACGGTCGTAATAGTGGGTGGTTTCGTGCGTGAAGATCCGCCCGAACCTCTCCCAGCCGGCCTGGTCCATCCCGGGCAGGAGGTGTTCGCTGACTTCCCGGAGGGCTGTGGTCATCGAAAACTCGAGGTCCACCAGCGTGTCGTCGATGTCGAACAGGATCCCGCGGACTGCCCCGAAGGGCGTTTCCAGGACCCCGGCTCCTGCCCTTCGGGGAGCTGTCATCGCCGTGCGCTCATCAGCCATGGAAGGCCCGGAGCCTGCGGAGGGAGGATTCCCTGCCCAGGATCACCATGGACTCGAACAGCGGCGGCGAAATGCGCCGTCCGGATACAGCGGTACGCACGGGTCCGAAGGCGAGCCGGGGCTTGAGGCCCAGGTCTTCCACGAGCGCCTGTTTCAGTGCCGCCTGGATCTCTTCAGCTGTCCATTCCCGGACGCCGTCCAGGGCCGCAATTGCTGCGTCCAGCACCTCATCGAGGTTCTGCGGGAGGCCTTTCCGGGCGTCGTCGGCAACGTCAATGGCGTCGTCGTCCTTGAACAGGAATCCGAGCATGTCCGGTGCCTCGCCCAGGAGCGTGATGCGCTCCTGGATCAGCGGCGCGGCTTCGGTGAGGATTTCTTCCTGCCGCGCGGTGAGCTGCTCCCCCACGTATCCGGCGGTGCGCAGGTACGGCACCAGCCGGTCCCGGAAGTCCTCAGGGGCAAGCATGCGGATGTGGGTGCCGTTGATGGCTTCGGCTTTCTTGATGTCGAAGCGCGCCGGGTTGGCCAGGACGTCGTGGACGTCAAAGTTTTCGATGAGCTGGTCCACGGTGAAGATGTCTTCGTCGGCGGAGAGGCTCCAGCCCAGCAGGGACAGGTAGTTCAGGAGGCCCTCGGGAATGAAGCCGCGGTCACGCAACAGGAACAGGTTGGACTGCGGATCACGCTTGGAGAGCTTCTTGTTGCCTTCGCCCATGACGTAGGGCAGGTGGCCGAACTCCGGCATGTAGCTGGCAACACCGAGTTCCATGAGTGCACGGATGAGGACAACCTGGCGCGGCGTGGAGGACAGCAGGTCCTCGCCGCGCAGCACGTGGGTGATGCCCATCAGTGCGTCATCAACCGGGTTCACCAGTGTGTAGAGGGGGGATCCGTCGGCCCGGACAATCACGTAGTCCGGGATGCTGCCGGCCTTGAAGGTGATGTCGCCGCGGACAAGGTCGGTGAAGGTGACGTCCTCGTCGGGCATCCGGACCCGCAGAACGGGCTGGCGGCCGTCTGCCTTGAAGGCGGCCACCTGTTCGTCGGTCAGTTCGCGGTCGAAGTTGTCGTAGCCGAGCTTGGGGTCGCGGCCTGCGGCGCGGTGGCGTGCCTCGACTTCCTCGGGGGACGAATAGCACTCGTAGGCGTAGCCGCCCTCGATCAGTTTGGCCACCACGTCCTTGTAGAGGTCAAGCCGCTGCGACTGCCGGTAGGGCTCGTGGGGACCGCCCACCTCGACGCCCTCTTCCCATGTGATGCCAAGCCACTTCAGGGCCTCGAGCAGCTGCTGGTAGCTTTCCTCCGAGTCGCGCGCCGCGTCCGTGTCTTCGATGCGGAACACGAATGTGCCCTTGGTGTGCTTGGCATGGGCCCAGTTGAACAGGGCCGTCCGGATCAGCCCGACGTGCGGGGTGCCGGTGGGCGACGGGCAGAACCGGACCCGCACGGGCGTATCGGCAGAAACAGGGGGCAGGGAGGCAGCATTCGACGCGGAAGCAGTAGTCATAGTGGCTCCAACTTTACCGTCTGCCACCAGGGGTCCGGGCGGCCCGGGGGTCAGCGGCGCACGATGGGGTTGGACAGGCGGCCGATGCCCTCGATCTCCACCTCAAAGCGGTCGCCGGCGTTGACCAGGCCCACTCCGGCAGGCGTTCCGGTCATGATGACGTCGCCGGGCAGGAGGGTGAAGGCCTGGGAGACGACGGACACCAGCTCGCGGACTCCCCTGATCATCTGGCTGGTGCTGCCGTCCTGGCGCAGTTCCCCGTTGAGCCGGCCCTGGATCTGCAGGTCCTCGGTGTCCAGTTCGGTCTCGATCCAGGGGCCCAAAGGCGCCGAGGTGTCAAAGCCCTTGGCCCGGGTCCACTGCAGGTCGGTCTTCTGGACGTCCCGGGCGGTGAGGTCGTTGCCGCAGGTGTAGCCGAAGATGACGTCGTCCACCCGGTCCTCGGGCACGTCCTTGCAGATCCGGCCAATTACCACGCACAGTTCCGCCTCGAAGGAGACTTCCTCGGAGAAGTCCGGCAGCACCACAGGATCGTTGGGGCCCACGACGGCGGTGTTCGGCTTCAGGAACAGGAGCGGCTGGGCGGGGACTTCGTTGCCGAGCTCGTGTGCGTGCTCCACGAAGTTGCGGCCCACGCCGATGACCTTGCTGCGGGGAATGATGGGAGCGAGCAGGCGGACGTCCTCCAGCTTGTGGCGGACGGAGGTACGCTCCACGCCGTTGAAGAAGGGGTCTCCGTGGATGACAGTGATTTCCTCACTGCCCGTGTCACCTTCGACGACGCCGTACAGGGGATCAGAATCAACGACAAACCTGGCAATACGCATGGCTCCTACCCTACCGTCTCGCCAGGTGCGGCTCCCCGGGACCGCCGCGCCGCCTCTTCCCGGAGGTAGTGGACCTGGGCCGAGACGGAAGTTTCAGCCGCGCGCCGGACGGAAGGGTCGACGTCGGCATAGACGACGTCCGCAACGTCACCGGCGGAGGCTTCCGCGCCCAGGCGGGCCAGCGCAGCGCGCACCTGTTCCAGCCGTTCCAGACGGTGGCTGCGGTAGGCACGGGTAACGCCCGCCAGCGAAGGAAGGGTTGGGCCGTGGGCAGGGAGCACCGCGGCGGACCCGAGCGCCTCAAGCTTGTCCAGCGAGGCCAGGTAGTCGCCAAGGGTCCCGTCAGGGTAGTCGAGCATGGTGGTGCCGCGGCCAAGAATGGTGTCGCCGGAGAGAACCGAGCCATGGGGGCCGTCGGCGGGAAGGTGGAAGCAGACCGAATCCGACGTGTGGCCGGGAGTAGCAACCACCCTGACCTCAAGGCCTCCGGCGAGTATTGCCTGGCCGTCTTTAAGGGGAGCGCCGCCGCCGTGGCAGTGGGCTTTGTCTGCCGCCCGCACCGGGGCGCCGGTCAGTTCATGCAGGCGGGCGGAGCCGGCCGTGTGGTCAGCGTGGTGGTGGGTCACGAGGATCAGGTCGACCGGCCCGGCGGCGGCGAGTGCTTGAAGGTGGGCCTCGTCAAGCGGTCCGGGATCAACCACCACGGCGGCCGGGCTGCCGGGTGCCCTCAGGACGTAGGAGTTGGTTCCCTCCAGGCTCATGGGCCCGGGATTGGGAGCCAGGAGGAACTGTGTGAGGGCGGTGCTGCGCTGCAGCACGGGACCGGAAGCTGGAGTCACCACCCCATCATTGCAGCACGATGTTGGCACGCTTCCTTTTCTGTCCGTACCTGAAACAGCAAGAGTTCAGGATTGAGCATCAAAACCACCCGATCCCCCCAGGAGCCTGAACGGGACCCGCAGGACGCTAGCGCGTAATCGTGAGCGGCTCCACCGGCTGGACGCACGAGGCGAGCTCAAGCTGCAAGGTTCCCTTTGCCCGGTTGTTTACGCCAGTGTCATCGCACCAGTCGATGTTGTGCGGCATGGCAGTCACCTCCGCTGTCCCAACCGCCATGCCTGCAGGAACAGCGAAAGTGTAGGTGAATTCCCCAGCATCGGTCATTGGAGCCGTTGTGTTAATAACTTCAGCACCACCTTCAGCGGTGACTATCACTTGAACGTGGGCATCTGGGCCGTACCGCGGGTCACAGGTTGCCGCTGGAGCAGAAACTGTCACCGTCTCGCCAGGTTTGGCGCTTGTGGGACTTAGCGAATAGGCAGGCGGAAGACAAGGCTTTCCACTGTTCCAGGACGATGAGCACGCGCTAGGGCCAAGTGCCAGACCAGCACCAAAGACAATGGTAAAGATCATCTCCAGCGACTTCACTCCCGCAGGAGACCGTCCATGAACCTTCATGCAGTCATTGTTGTCTTGGCGGCGAGAATGGTCCCGTAAAAGCACAAAGCTTGCCCGAATCGTTGTCCTCGGACAGGTTCCTGATCGAAGCAACCAACGGGTATCCCACTTTTCTAATTCCGCTCATGCCGCCCTTGATAAAGCCCAAGCCTCACCGTATGAGATGTGAATGCCGATAATCGACGGACCCCGGCGGGCATGAGAACATTTAGCGTTCAGTAAACACAGGGGGACTCCCCTGATTGGGGGGTTTTGTGAGAAGAACTATAGGTACACCATTTCGGACGGCAAGCAGCGCATCCCACCCGCTCCGGGTGCGGAGCCTTCTCTCGGCATTCGCATTCGCGTTATTCATCCTGATGCCGTTTGCCGGCGGCGCTGTGGCCGCGACTGCTCCTGCTGCTCCAACTCCGCTCCAGTACTCGGAGACAGTTATTGGACAGGCTTATAAAGCGAATAGCGCGGTCCTCGGTGAGCCCACGGGAATCGCCGAATGCCGGGCGGAGAGTTATTCGTGCTGGCAGACATTTACTGCAGGCGGGATCTATGTCCTTGGCGCCTACCAACAGCCGATCGTAGTTTCCGGGGCCATTTACCTGAAGTGGAATGCTTTCGGGGGGATGTCCGGGGAAGCAGTCGGTTTTCCTTCCAGTCAGATGAATTGCGATGCCGCACTGAACTGTCAACAAAGATTTGAGGGTGGAAGCATTTACGCCCCAAACGCCGGGACCGCGGTTCTGGTCGCCGGACAGTTCAGGACCTACGACTACTACGTGAACCAGCTTGGCTGGCCTCTGGCGGACTCCACCTGCGATTCCGGCTCCGTTTGCAGCCAGACATTTGAACGCGGTCTCATCTACATTCGCGGGACTGAACCGCCTGCTGTGACATTCGGCGATGTTTATGCCTATTACGCGGCCCGGACATCAACGTTGGGCCTGCCGTACGGCGTCCCTGGCTGTTCCGACCGCGGATGCTCCCAACTTTTCGAACGGGGCAAGGTGTACTCTTCACCAAGGCTCGGCACGTTCACCATGACGGGGGCCATCAATGCCTTCTATCACGACACAGCGCAAGCCGGGCTTGGTTGGCCCACGTCCGAGGAACAATGCGGCCTGGCCGGCGGCGGCTGCGTGCAGCACCTGGAAGCCGGCCGGGCATACTGGGCCCCTGTGGTGGGACCGTCAACCATTGGTGGTGGCATCTTGAGTGCCTGGTCTTCGTCGGGCGCAGAGCGCGGCGCGCTCGGCTATCCGATCTCCCAGGAATTCTGCCACTTGGGCCTTTGCTACCAGCGATTCCAAAGCGGCGCCTACTTGGTATGGAGTCCCGGCGCAGGTACCCAACTGACAGCCGGCGCAATTGGGGCAAAGTTCGAGCGCTACGCTACATACCTGGGAGGGCCCATGACATCTCAGGAGACCTGTGGGCTGCGATCCGGCGGCTGTGTCCAGCAATTCGCCCGCGGCAGGATGTATTGGGCTCCGGGAGTCGGCGCGTGGCCCATCCGCGGAGGCATGGAAACCCAGTGGAGGTCTGCTGGAGCAGAAAATGGTTACCTGGGATACCCCACAAGCGCCGAGTATTGCCGACCGGATGGCACCGGTTGCGTCCAGTACTTTCAGCGAGGCCAACTGGTTTGGGGCACCGGCCTCGGTATCGAAGGAGGCTACGCGCCGTAAGCGGTGCTGCCGTGCCGCTGCACGGACAAAACGACGGCGCCTGCCGGGACCAAGCCCGGCAGGCGCCGCAGTTCTTTAACGTGGTTGAACCCGGCAGCTAGGCCAGGCGGGTCAGCCAGCCGTGCGTGTCCGGTACGGTGCCGGTCTGGATGCCGAGGAGCTGCTCGCGGATGGCCATGGTGGTCTCCCCCGCTTTGGCATCTTCGGAGCCGATGAACTCGGTGGCGTCCTTGAGGACTCCGATCGGCGTGATCACAGCTGCCGTGCCGCAGGCGAACACCTCCGTGATGTCACCGGAGGCAACGCCGTCGCGCCATTCATCGAGGGTGATCTTGCGCTCGGTGACTTCGCGGCCCATGTCCTTGGCCACCTGGATAACGGACATCCGGGTGATGCCTTCGAGGATTGTGCCGGTCAGCGCGGGAGTGACGAGCGAGCCGTCCTTCATCACGAAGAAGACGTTCATGCCGCCCAGTTCCTCGACTGCGTTGTCATTGAACTGGTCGAGGAAGAGGACCTGCTTGCAGCCGTTGGCTTCTGCCTCCTGCTGGGCGATCAGCGACGCCGCGTAGTTGCCGCCGCACTTCGCGTCACCGGTTCCGCCGCGGCCGGCGCGGGCATACTCCCTTGAGATCCAGATGGAAACGGGCTTCAGTTCCCCGCCGAAGTAGTTGCCGGCCGGTGAGGCGATCACCCGGAAGGAGACTTCCCGAGCGGCGCGGACGCCGAGGAAGGCCTCGGTGGCAATCATGAACGGCCGCAGGTACAGCGCCTCCCCTTCGCCGGCGGGGACCCACTCCTTGTCGATGGAAACGAGTTCGCGGATTGCTCCGAGGAAGTACTCGGCCGGCAGCTCGGGAAGGGCGAGCCTGCGGGCCGACTTGTTCAGCCTCGCCGCGTTCGCTTCGGGGCGGAAGGTCCAGATGGAGCCGTCCGCGTGGCGGTACGCCTTAAGCCCTTCGAAGATCTCCTGGCCGTAGTGGAACACGGCAGCCGAGGGGTCCAGGACGATGGGCCCGTACGCCTCGATCCGGGCGTTGTGCCAGCCCCCGTTGCCCTTCTCGTCCACGCTGTAGTCCACGACGGCGGTGTGGTCGGTGAAGTGGTTGCCGAATCCCGGGTTGGCCAGGATGGCTGCACGCTCTTCAGCAGATTTCGGGTTGGCCGAGGGCTGCTGGCTGAATTCGACGCCATGGGCGGTCTGGGTCATGGTTCCTCCACGATCGGCCGCCCCGGGTTCAGCATTGAACGGCAAGGCGGCATTTGGTGATTCGAGTCAAGCTTACGCCCGATGCCTGCGGCCCTGGCGCGGGTTAGAGCCCGGCGGCGATGGCATCGCCCACGGCACTCGTGCTGCGGGCACCGCCGTCGCGCTTTTCGACGTCGGCAACCACTGCCGCTTCGATCCTGCGGGCCGCAGCGGCGTAGCCGAGGTGGTCCAGCAGCAGGGCGGCGGACAGGATCGCGGCGGTGGGGTCGGCCTTGCCCTGGCCGGCGATGTCCGGGGCGGAACCGTGGACCGGCTCGAACATGGACGGCGCCGTGCGGTCCATGTTGATGTTGCCTGACGCGGCCAGCCCAATACCGCCTGTCACGGCAGCGGCGAGGTCCGTGAGGATGTCGCCGAAAAGGTTGTCCGTGACGATCACGTCGAAGCGTGACGGATCCGTCACCATGAAGATGGTGGCTGCGTCCACGTGCAGGTAATCGTGGGTGACATCCGGGAACTCGGTGGCCACTGCCTCAACCGTGCGCTTCCACAGGTGCCCTGCAAAGACCAGGACATTGTGCTTGTGGACCAGGGTGACGTGCTTGCGCTCCCGGGTGCTTGCGCGGCGGAATGCATCCCGCACAACACGCTCCACCCCGTGCGCGGTGTTCAGCGAGACCTCGGTAGCCACTTCGTGGGGAGTGCCCGCACGGAGCGTCCCGCCGTTGCCCACGTAGGGGCCTTCGGTACCTTCGCGGACCACGATGAAGTCGATGACGCCCGGGTTGGCCAAGGGGCTGCCCACCGTGCCGTAGAGCTTCGACGGGCGGAGGTTGACGTAGTGGTCCAGGCTGAAGCGGAGCTTGAGCAGCATCTCGCGTTCGATGATCCCCGACGGAATCCGGGTATCCCCGGGCGCTGCGCCCACTGCGCCGAACAGGATGGCATCCCGCGTGCGGAGGTCCGCAAGGACTTCGTCGGGCAGGGTCTCCCCCGTCGCCAGCCAGTGCTCGGCGCCAAGCTTGTAGTGCGTCTGCTTCAGCTCGACGCCCTCCGCCGCCACGGCCTTTTCGAGGACCTTGACTGCCTCGGCAATCACTTCGGGGCCGATGCCGTCGCCGGGGATAACTGCAAGATCGATGGAGGATGCGCTCATATTTTTAGGGTAGCCAAGTTATCCATATGCTGGTCAAACCGTCTCATTATCCGAACATGCGTGAAGGACTCACTGAAGTTCTGCCGGAGAAGGCAGCGCCAGTACTACCACGTTTTTGCCCTGTGGATCCTCCGTAAAGCAGCTGATCAGGACAACGCTGTTGGGCACGACTTCCCATATGGCGCTGTCCTTCAATGTCGCTTTTGTATGGATCGTCACCGAATCCACCTGGTACTCCAACGCACCAGCACCAGTGTGGACCGTCAGTCGGTCACCAGGGCGCGCAAACATGCTGAGGTGATTGAAAGGTGCATCACGTCCCAGCCAGCTATGGCCTACCACATAGGTAGTGTCCGTGGACCCCGCCCCAGGCGAGCCGAAGGACGCCAACCAGTATCCATCCATGGTCTCCGGCGGGACGAGGCTGCGGCTTGCCACGGACGCTTCGTCCGGAACAAATGGGTGGACCGGGATGTCCATGCGGGCAGCAGGGTAAGTAATGTGCAGCGGAGGCGAAGCAGGCGGTCCGGCAGCGACCTCCGGGATCAAGCCGGGATACGAACCAGCCGCCGAGGCTCCGGGCTCAGCGGCAACCGGCACCTCTGACGTCGGGCTGATGGCAGCGCTGCAATTGGCCAGCCCGCACACCAGCACCAACGAGCAGGCCGCCTTCCGCAGGGTCAGGTGCTGCGCCTGCCGATGTTCAGGTCGCATCATGAAACTAAAGCGTGGTGCGCCCTGGGTATCGGCTCCGCCAGAGAACGAAAACAGCGGCCGGAAGGATTCCGGCTGCTGCAGCCAGCCACATGGGGGCAACATGGTCGCGCTGACGCTCCACAGCGGTGTCAACGTTATATCCCTGGCTTCTGGGCTGGGCGGCCTTCGGGGCCGGAACCACCTCCGTGCCCTGACCTGGTGGGACTGGTGCGGTAGCGGTGACCAGGCACCCGTTCTTGTAAATGGCAACGTTCTGCGGTGTCATGTTCCGACCCTGCGGTTCGCCGTCGCTTATGCGGGTTGGAATGATGTCGGCTTCCTGGTTGCCATGGCCAGCTATGTTCATGGTCCAACCGTGCGGCCTAACGTATACCGGCGTGAATGTACCGTCACCATTTGCGTGGCAAATAAGGGTGCCCCCTTGAGTAGCCGCCGGAACAGCGTTCGCCGTAGCCACTCCCCCCGCCATGCCCAGACCTACCAGCCCAAGAACAACCATTTGCCGTAGCATGAATCCCCCAAAATTGTTTCACCACCGGGCGTAGCAATCCTCTGAAGGCTAAGCGACACCGGCTCTGAAGTCTACAGACCGCGTTGCCTTCCGGAATGGGTCCGGAAATGTCCGGTCAGCTACGCCTTTGTTCAGGCCCCGGCGGGCTCCTCGTACTTGGGGAAGACCGGGGACGGTGCGGGCAGTTCAGTACCCGCAGCAATCGGCGTTCCGATGGCGGAGAACTGGCGGGCCTCCCCTTCCGGCTGGCCGAGGGTGCCAAGGAGCGCCGCTGTTGCGGTCGGCATGACGGGCTGGGCAAGGATGGCCACGATCCGCAGGACTTCCAGCGTCACGTACAGCACGGTGTTCATGCGTTCGACGTCGGTCTTCCGCAGCACCCACGGCGCCTGCTCGGCGAAGTAGGCGTTGGTGTTGCCCAGGACGCCCCAAATCGCTTCGAGGGCGCGGCTGAACTCCTGCTTCTCGAATGCTGCCCGCGCAGCGTCGAGGAGCCCTGCGGCCTGCGCCAGGATGGCGTTGTCCTCTGCGGTGAACTCCCCCGGGACAGGCACCCTGCCGTCACAGTTCTTGGCCACCATGGACAGCGAACGCTGGGCCAGGTTACCGAAATTGTTGGCCAGGTCCGAGTTCATCCGCCCCACGATTGCTTCGTGGTTGTAGCTGCCGTCCGCGCCGAAGGGCACTTCCCGCAGGAAGAAGAAGCGCACCTGGTCCAGTCCGTACTGCGCCACGAAGTCCGCTGGAGCAACCACATTTCCAAGCGACTTGGACATCTTGACGCCGTTGTTGTGCAGGAAGCCGTGGATCATCACCCGCTTGGGCAGCTCAAGGCCGGCGCTCATAAGGAAAGCCGGCCAGTAGATGGCGTGGAACCGGGAGATGTCCTTGCCGATGATGTGGAGATCCGCCGGCCAGTACTTCCGGAATTTCTCCGAATCAACGTCCGGGTACCCCACTCCGGTGAGGTAGTTGGTCAGGGCATCCACCCACACGTACATGACGTGCTTGTCATTGCCCGGAACCGGGACGCCCCAGTCGAAGGTGGTGCGGCTGATGGACAGGTCTTCCAGGCCGCGCTTGACGAAGCTGATGACCTCGTTGAAGCGGTACTGCGGGGCGCCGAATTCGGGCTGGGCCTCGTACAGGGCAAGGAGCTTGTCCTGGTAGGCCGAGAGCCGGAAGAAGTAGCTCTCCTCAGCCGTCCAGGTCACCTCGGTGTCGGTCTCCTTGGAGTAGCGCACGCCGTCGTCCTTGACCACGGTGTCGTCCTCCCCATAGAAGGCCTCGTCCCGGACGGAGTACCAGCCCTCGTACTTGGACAGGTAAATGTCACCGTTCGCTTCCATCTTTTTCCAAATGGCCTGCGAGGCGGCGTAGTGGTCCTCGTCGGTGGTGCGGATGAAGCGGTCGTACGTGATCCCCAGGGCGGCGTGGGCGGCCTTGTAAACCTCGGCGTTCCGGTCCACCAGTTCCTTGGGGGTAATCCCTTCCTTTTCGGCCGTCTGGGCAATCTTCATTCCGTGCTCGTCCGTGCCGGTCAGGAACATCACGTCAAAGCCGTCCAGCCGCTTGAAGCGCGCCATCGCATCGGTGGCGATGTACTCGTAGGCGTGGCCGATGTGCGGCACGCCGTTGGGGTAGGTGATGGCCGTGGTGATGTAGAACGGCGTTTTCTCTGAAGCAGTCACGTGGAGGACGTTACCTTCGCTGGGGAGGGACGGGCTAGATGAGTTCGGTCAGGGTATCGCTGAGGCGGACCAGTTCGTGGTCGTGCGAGGCCACCAGCACGGCGATTCCGTCCGACGTGGTGTCCTTCAGGATGCTGATGATGCGGTTGGCCGAGGCACGGTCGAGGCTCGCGGTGGGCTCATCCACCACCAGGACCCGGGTGCCCAGGATCAGTGCCCGGGCGATGGCCACGCGCTGGCGTTCGCCGCCGGACAGCTGGGCGGGACGGTGCCGCATGCGCCGGCCCAGGCCAACGAGGTCCAGCAGGTCCTTGGCCATGTCCCGCCGCTGGTCCACCTCACCGTCGGGAACCGCCGGGAGGAGCACGTTCTCGAGGGCGCTCATGCCGTCGATCAGGGCGCCGCCCTGATCGACGTAACCGATCAATGCACGACGGCGGTCCGCGATTTCGTCGTCGCCCATGCTTTCGAGCGAATCGCCTTCCCAGAAGACGCGGCCCGACGTCGGCAGGGTGAGCCCCGCGCCGACGGTCAGGATGCTGGTCTTGCCGGAACCGCTTCGCCCGGCAACACAGTGCATCTCACCGGCATGCAGGGTGAGGTCAAAGCCTTCCACCACGCTGACTGCCTCCGCGCCGCCCTTGCCGCCGCCATAGCGGATGGTGATGTCGCTCAGTTCCAGCGGGGTGGCGTGGTCGGCGGCCTTGACGATGGTGTTGGCCCGGGTCTGCAGGGGGACTTCAGCGGAGCCGGACCTCCGGCTCCGCTGGACGTTGGTCGGGTTTGTCATTGGACCACTTTCGTTGCAATCGGTATCCAGCAAAGTACAGCCACGAGGCCTGCGACGCCCGCCCACAGTGCGGCGTAGGGGGCCAGGAGCAGGCCGATGCCCAGGGCGCCCAGCACGCCCAGGGGCAGGGCCACGGTTCCCACCAGCGCGTTCTCGAACAGCCGGACCTGGCGGAGCATGTCCGGGTTCCAGCCCATGGCCTCGAGGATGCCAAGGTACTGGCGCTTGGCGTTGAGTTCAAACCGCCCGGTGACCAGGGTGAGCACCAGGCCCACGGCCACACCGGCGAGGGCCAGGAGGATGCTGGGCAGGGCGACGCTTGCCGCGGCCAAACCGCTCAGGGCACTGGCGCCGGCGGCGCGGGGAATGTCGATGAGCAAGGCGATCAGGCCGCCCACTGCCGCCCCGAACACGCCCACAGCTACGGCCAGGGACAACGTGTTGAACTTGTTGGTGCTCAGCTGGCGGTTGGCGAAGGTCAGCGGTGAGTCCACCGGGATCAGCCGTTCATCATGCTGCGGTTCCTGGTCGATCTCGTCACGGTGGCGCAGCTGCTGCGCGGCGAAGAACGCCGCCGCCGCGTACAGCACCAGGACGGAGGCGGATACCAGGGCTGTGGAAAGGCTCCAGCTGGCCAGGCTCAGCACGATGCCGGCCACGGCCAGCAGGACCGCGCCAACGCCGAATTCCTCCAGCACCCAGCGGCGGATCCGGCCTTGGGTCCACCCCATGGCACGCAGGGTACCGGCTTCGCTCCTGCGCTTGCGGATGTAGCTCACCGTGGACGCGCCGGTCAGGAGGGCTGCGCCGCAAAGGGTCAGGAAGAGCAGCGTGATGTTGGTGCCGGACAGCGATCCGGTGACGGCTTCTGCGGCGTTCTGCCGGACCCAGGACTGCTGGACGGTGCCCAGGGCAGATTCCTTGCCGGCGTCGTCCTTGCTGTATCCCGGGACGAAAATGCTGGCGTCCTCCCGCGCGGAACCGGCCACAATGGTGGCTTCCAGGCCCATCGCGCGGATGTCGCCGGCCAGTTGTTCGACGTCGGGCTGCGCTTCCTTCCAGCTGCCGGGCGCCTTGGCACGGACCCTGACGGCATCGATCACGCTGGCGTTTTCGGTGTAGCCGCGGGCAGCAGCAAGTCCGTAGTAGTCGGTGATGGCGCCGGCGGACTGGCTGGCGAGCCCGGTGGCGCTGAGGGAGGGTTCAAGTTCCGTGGCGGGGACTTCGTTGCCCGCGGCGTCCTTGACCAGAGTGAACGGGGTGGGATCGTAACCGCCCAGGGGCAGCTTGTTGACGTCCCCGGCGGCCGCGGCAACGGCCGAGGGGTCGAACGTGCCGTACACCATGGCCAGCGGGGCAGCTGCCTGCTCCCCGGTTTCCAGGTTCTCCCGGTAGGAGCGCTCATCCACGGGTTCGCGCTGGGTCTGGTCAACGGGCGCGCCGTTGGCGCCCTTCTCGGGAAGCCGGTTGACGGTGACCCACTCGCCGGGCACTGCGGTCTTTTCCTCGGCGCCGTTGGCGGCTGCTTCCCCGTCGGTGTACTTGGGCGCCGCGGCGAAGTCGGTGCTCCAGGTGGCGGGATTGTAGAGGCCCTGGTTGAAGTTGCCGGTGCTGCCGAGCAGTGAGGAGTGGTCCGTGGAACCCGGCCAGGAGAGGACGAAGGGTTCCTTCGAGACGAACGGCAGGTAGTCCTTGTCCAGGGACCGTGAGACGGTGCCGACGTCCTTGACGACCTTTCCGGCGTCGTCGATCTCCTCGATCTTGACGTTGTACTTCAGGTCGATGGAGGTGCCGGACCGGACGATCAGCGGAATGGCCTGGGAGTCATCCGTCAGCTGCCCGTTCCGCTTGGCCTGCTGGTACTGGGTCATCAGCGGCGCCCAATACTTCAGTTTGACGCCGAGGAAATCCGGCCCTTCCTCCAGCTCGTCCAGGCTGATGCCGTTGGTGAAGAGTCCCTCAAGGTAGCGTCCCACAGCGCCGGCACCGCGGGCGTCGCCCGGCGGTGCCTTTTCCAGCGGGGACAGGAAGTCGCCCGCGGAGCCCAGGAGGGCGCGTTCGGCAGCCGGATCGACGGCGACCACGGATTCCGTTATTTCGGGGGCCATGGGCAGAGAAACGGATAGGTTGAAGAGGTTGTGTTCGGAGCCGCCGGCCGGGGCGGGGAACTTGATGCCGGTTTCGTCAGCGGGCGCTGCGATGCGGATGCTGCTGCCGCCGGCGGCCTGCTCCTCCACGAGCCTGGCCTTGCCAAGGGTGCCCTCGGCGGTGGACTTGAACAGTGTCTGCTCGGAGACGCCATCGGAGCTGACTGCGCTGGCCGTCAGGCGGTACTTCCTGCTTTCATCGCCCAGGACCGACTCGGCCGCAGGCCACTGGTCCGGGGCGGTTGCCCCGGCGGCCTGGTCCGCGGTGGCGGTGCCGGCGAGCCCGGCGTTGTAGCCGAGGTAGTCCATGGCATCAAGGCGCGGGGATTCAAGGTTCTGGGTGACGCGGGAGACCAGGCTGATCGGGGCTGCCACGGAGGTTCCGGAGAGCTTCCTGATGGCCTCCAGCTGCTCGAAGCTGATCCCGCCGGTGCCGTTGGCAATCTCGGGCTGCATGAGCGAGCCTGAGGGCGCCTTGGCTTGGACCAGGACGTCGTAGAGGCCCCGTGAATTTTCGTCCACGGTCCTGTTGAGCGCGGCCTGGGACTGGCTTTGGACAAGGACCGACAAGCACATGGCTGCGATCAAGATGGCCGCGGTCAACAGCAGCACTTTGCTTCTGATGAACCTCTGGACGGCGTTCATGGAACTCCCTGAAACCTGGATTGCGTGCGCACATACGCGCCCCGCCCATGCGGACATGGACGGGGACGGATGTGCAAAAGGTATTGGCCGGCCTGCCGGCCCGGTCCCGAATCAGGACCCAGCCATTGTAAGCAGACCGGCCAATCATACGTGGCGGTGCCGGGACTCGCCGAGGGGCGGCCGGCCGTACGGTGTTTCCCGGGTGGGGGCTAGTCTTCCAGGTCCACTTCACGCACCATTTCGGCACCGATGCCGGCCTTGATGGCGTCCAGGACCTGCTGGGGCACGGAGCTGTCGATGGTCAGCAGCGCGAGCACCTGGCCGCCTTCGTCAGAGCGTGCCACCTGCATGCCGGCGATGTTGATGTTGTTCATGCCCAGGATGTGGCCGATGGTTCCGATCACGCCGGGACGGTCGGTGTAGGCCACCACCACGAGGTGCTCACTGATGGGGATTTCAACTTCGAACCCGTTGATGCCCACCAGCTTCTGGATCTGCTTGGGGCCGGTCAGGGTGCCGGCCACGGAGATCTGGGTGCCGTCGCTCAGGGCGCCCCGGAGGGTGAGGACGTTCCGGTACGACTCGGTTTCAGGCGTGGTGATCAGGCGGACGTTGATGCCCCGCTGCTCGGCGATGACCGGCGCGTTGACGTAGGAGACCTGCTCGGTCACAACGTCCGCGAAGATGCCCTTGAGGGCGGCCAGTTCCAGGACCTTGACGTCGAGGGAGGAGATCTCACCGGCAACTTCGACGTCGAACTGGGTCAGGGAGGCATGCGTCAGGGCGGTGAAGATCCTGCCGAGCTTCTCGATCAGCGGGATGCCGGGACGGACATCGGGGGCGATGACGCCGCCAGCCACGTTCACGGCGTCGGGAACCAGTTCACCGGCCAGGGCAAGGCGGACGGACTTGGCGACTGAAACGCCTGCCTTTTCCTGTGCTTCGTCCGTGGATGCGCCGAGGTGCGGGGTGACCACCACGTTGTCCAGCTTGAAGAACGGGAGGTCGGTGCTGGGCTCCTTGGAGAAGACGTCCACGCCGGCGCCGGCGATTTCGCCGTCCTGCAGGGCCGTGAAGAGAGCTTCCTCGTCCACGAGCCCGCCGCGGGCCACGTTGACCACGTAGGCGGTGCTCTTCATCTTTTTGAAGGCGTCCGCGCCCAGCATGCCCACTGTCTCCGGCGTCTTGGGCATGTGGATGGTGATGAAGTCTGCCTGGGCCAGGAGCTCGTCCAGGGTCACGAGCTGCACGCCGAGCTGTGCCGCACGTGCGGAGGTGATGTAGGGATCGTAGGCGAGGATCTTGGTGTCAAAGCCCTTCAGCCTGGCGGCCACGAGGGCGCCGATCCGGCCCAGGCCGATGATGCCGATCTTCTTTTCGAAGAGTTCGATGCCCGTGTACTTGGAGCGCTTCCATTCGCCGTCCTTCAGGGCTGCGCTTGCCTGCGGGATGTGGCGGGCCAGGCTGAGGATGTGGCCAACGGTGAGTTCAGCTGCCGAAACGATGTTCGAGGTGGGGGCGTTGACCACCATGACGCCGGCCTGGGTGGCTGCCTTGATGTCCACGTTGTCCAGGCCAACTCCCGCGCGGGCGATGACCTTGAGGTTCTTCGCAGCGGCGATCGCCTCGGCGTCCACCTGCGTGGCCGAGCGGACCAGGATCGCGTCAACGTCGCCGATGGCGGAGAGCAGCTGGGAACGGTCGGCGCCGTCGGTCTGGCGGATCTCGAAGTCCGGGCCCAGGGCCTCGACGGTGGCGGGGGAAAGTTCTTCGGCGAGCAGTACTACGGGTTTTGACACGGCTGATCCTCTGCGTTGCAGTCCGGGGGATAAAACAAGTCTAGGCCGACGGAAAGGCCGGGCTCACATTGTTAAGTGTGAACCCGGCCTCACAGTCTGTCTTTATAACGGCACGTTGAGCCAGCCTTAGCGGGCTGCGGAGCCTTCGACGTAGTCCACGTCCTGCTGCTGCCAGGCGAAGAGGGAGCGCAGTTCGCGGCCAACAGCCTCGATGGGGTGCTGCTCAGCCTTGGCGCGCAGTGCCTTGAACTCCACGCCGCCGTTGTCCTGGTCCTCGATGAAGCGCTTGGCGAAGGCACCGGACTGGATGTCGGCCAGGACGGCCTTCATGTTTTCCTTCACCTCGGGGGTGATGACGCGGGGACCGGAAACGTAGTCGCCGTATTCCGCGGTGTCGGAAACGCTCCAGCGCTGCTTGGCAATGCCGCCTTCCCACATGAGGTCAACGATGAGCTTGAGCTCGTGGAGGACCTCGAAGTAGGCGATCTGCGGCTGGTAGCCGGCCTCGGTCAGGGTTTCGAAGCCGTACTGGACCAGCTGGGACACACCGCCGCACAGGACGGCCTGCTCGCCGAAGAGGTCCGTTTCGGTTTCTTCGGTGAAGGTGGTCTTGATGACGCCGGCGCGGGTGCCGCCGATTGCCTTGGCGTAGGACTTGGCCAGGTCCCAGGCGGAGCCGGTGGCGTCCTGCTCGACGGCGATGATGTCCGGGATGCCGCGGCCGGCTTCGAATTCGCGGCGCACGGTGTGGCCGGGAGCCTTCGGGGCAACCAGGATGACGTCAACGCCTTCCGGAGCCTGGATGTAGCCGAAGCGGATGTTGAAGCCATGGGCGAAGGCAAGTGCCTTGCCGGGCTTCAGCTTGTCCTTGATGGAGTCGTTGTAGATCGAGCGCTGGTGCTGGTCCGGCGCCAGGATCATGATGACGTCGGCCCATTCGGCGGCGTCGGCAACGTTCTTGACCGTGAAGCCTGCGTCCTCGGCCTTGGCGATCGACGTCGAGCCCTCCTTGAGGGCGATGGCAACCTCGACGCCGGAATCGCGCAGGTTGAGCGCGTGGGCGTGGCCCTGGGAGCCGTAGCCAACAATGGCTACCTTGCGGCCCTGGATGATCGACAGGTCGGCGTCGTCGTCGTAAAACATTTCAGTCACTTGCGTAACTCCTCTTGAGTGGGTTGTAGATAGGTGTCTTTGTGGTGCGGTTGCGGGCGTTGCCTGCTGCCGGGCCGGGCCCGGGCAGCTTCCTAGGCGGAACGCAACGCCCTGTCACTCATGGAGCGGGATCCCCGTCCAACGGCCAGGGTGCCGGACTGCACAATTTCGCGGATGCCGAAGGGCTCCAGCACTGAGAGCAGTGCTGCAAGCTTCTCCGGGGTACCGGTTGCCTCGATCACCAACGAGTCTGTGGACACGTCGACGACGGCGGCACGGAACAGGTCTGCAGCCTGGGTCACCTGCAGACGTGTCGCGGCATCCGCACGTACCTTGACCAGGATGTGGTCTCGCTGTACGGAAGATTCAGAAGTCAGCTCAACGATCTTGATGACGTTGATCAGTTTGTTGAGCTGCTTGGTGACTTGCTCGATCAGGTCGCCGTCCGCATCGACGACGACGGTCATCCGGGAAATGCCCGGTACCTCGGTGGGGCCAACAGCCAGGGAGTTGATGTTGAAGGCACGGCGGGCGAAGAGGCTCGCGACGCGGGTCAGGACGCCGGGCTTGTCTTCAACCAGGACGGACAGTGTGTGGCGGCTCATGGTCAGTCCTCTTCTTCCCATTCCGGGGTCATGTTGCGGGCAACCTGGATCTGGTCGTTGCTCACGCCGGCGGGCACCATCGGCCACACCATGGAGTTCGGGCTCACCACGAAGTCGATGACCACCGGGCGGTCGTTGATTTCGAGTGCCTTCTGGATGGTGGCATCGATGTCCTCGTCGCGTTCACAGCGGAATGACGCGCAGCCGTAGGCCTCCCCCAGCTTGACGAAGTCCGGGATGCGGACGGTGTCGTGGCCGGTGTTGAGGTCGGTGTTTGAGTACCGGCCCTCGTAGAAGAGGGTCTGCCACTGCCGGACCATGCCCAGGGAGGAGTTGTTGATCACCGCCACCTTGATGGGGATGTTGTTGATGGCGCAGGTGGCCAGTTCCTGGTTGGTCATCTGAAAGCAGCCGTCGCCGTCGATAGCCCAGACCACGCGGTCCGGCTCGCCCACCTTGGCGCCCATGGCCGCCGGAACCGCGTAGCCCATGGTCCCTGCTCCGCCCGAGTTCAGCCAAGCGTGCGGACGCTCGTACTTGATGAACTGCGCTGCCCACATCTGGTGCTGGCCCACGCCGGCAACGTACACGCCTTCGGCCCCGGTCAGGGCACCGATGCGCTCGATGACGCGCTGCGGTGCGCTGAGCCCGTCATCGGGTTCGGTCCAGCCCAGCGGGTAGGTCTCCTTGAGGTTGTTCAGGAAGGCCCACCAGGTGGTGAGGTCAGGGGTTCCGGATGCCTCGAACTGCGTGCGGACGGCTTCGGTGAGCTCAGGAATGATTTCCTTGACGGACCCGACGATGGGCACATCCGCCGTGCGGTTCTTTGAGATTTCGGCGGGGTCGATGTCGGCGTGGATAACCTTCGCCATGGGGGCGAAAGTCTTGAGGACACCGGTTACGCGATCATCGAACCGGGCACCGAGCGTGATGAGAAGATCGGACTGCTGCAGGGCAGTCACGGCCGAGACTGTGCCGTGCATGCCGGGCATTCCCATGTGCTGGGGGTGTGAGTCCGGGAAGGCGCCCTTGGCCATCAGCGTGGTGACCACCGGGGCTCCGGTGGCCTCGGCCAGTGCCAGCAGTTCCGCCGAGGCGTGCGCCTTGATGACACCGCCGCCGACGTACAGCACGGGCTTGCTGGCCGCGGCAATGAGCTTGGCCGCCTCGCGCACCTGCTTGTTGTGCCCGCGGGTAACCGGGCGGTAGCCGGGCAGGTCGATCTTGGGCGGCCAGGAGAAGGTCATCTGCCCGACCTGGGCATCCTTGGCCACGTCCACGAGGACAGGACCGGGGCGTCCGGTGGAAGCGAGGTGGAACGCTTCGGCCATGACGTGGGGAATGTCGTTGGGATCGGTCACCAGGAAGGAGTGCTTGGTGATGGGCATGGTGATGCCCACAATGTCGGCTTCCTGGAACGCGTCGGTTCCAATCACGCCGCTGGACACCTGGCCGGTGATGGCCACCAGCGGAACGGAGTCCATGTGGGCGTCCATGATGGCGGTAACGAGGTTGGTGGCGCCCGGGCCCGAGGTGGCGATGCACACGCCCACCCGCCCGGTCACCATGGCGTAGCCTTGCGCGGCGTGGCCGGCTCCCTGTTCGTGACGGACCAGCACGTGGTTCATGCTCGAGGCCATCAAGGGGTCATAGGTGGGCAGGATTGCGCCACCGGGCAAACCGAAAATATCGTCGACGCCGAGTTCTTCGAGCGAGCGGACAATAGCTTGCGAGCCGGTCATCACCGTTGGGGGTACAACGTTGTTCGGCCCAAGGACAGGAGAGGCGGCGGCAAGGTCGGCGGCGACGACGGCCTGCTCAGCCGTCCGGTCGGCGCGTTCCGGAGCCTTGGTGGCTCCAGCGGACTTAGTAGCCATCAGCGAGGGGCTGATCGGCGATCCTTTGCTCATCGGACTCTTCCTTGTGGATCATCTGTGGTTCGTGGATACTGCGGGAAATAAAAAAACCCCTCAGCCTGGCGGCTCTTCGAGGGGTTGCGCGTGACGGTTCGTTACCCGGGGCTAATGTGCCACGCGCTTGGTAAGGACGACGACGATGCCGGTAACGAAAGTCATGCGTTCAGTTTTCCCTCTGGTGTGACGGGTGTCAACGAGGCACCACCCGATCTCACCATGTGGACATCATTGTCCACGGAATGATCCTACCTCGCGGTGGGATCAGGCCTGCAGCTGATCACCCGGCCCGGAAGGGCTTAATAAGGGTGATGCCGCGGGGCCCCGTGCGTGAGGCGCCCAGCGCCTCACGCACGGGGAAGGCATCAACCGCAGTATGCGCCCGTGCTGGCGCTGTGCACCAGCTTGGCGTACTTGGCCAGCACACCCTTGGTGTACCTTGCGGGCAGGGGCTCCCAGCCCACCTTGCGGGCTTCGAGCTCAGCCTCGTCCACCAGCAGGTCGAAGCTGCGGGCGGCGATGTCCACGCGGATCCGGTCACCGTCCTTGACGAAGGCGATGGGGCCGCCGTCGACCGCTTCCGGCGCCACGTGGCCGATGCACAGGCCGGTGGTGCCGCCGGAGAACCGGCCGTCGGTGAGGAGCAGGACATCCTTGCCAAGGCCTGCACCCTTGATGGCACCGGTGATGGCCAGCATTTCACGCATGCCGGGGCCGCCCTTGGGCCCTTCGTAACGGATCACCACGACGTCGCCGGCTTTGATCTGGCCCTTGTCCAGCGCGTCCAGGGCACCCTGCTCGCGCTCGAACACCCGGGCGGTTCCTTCGAAGACGTCGGCGTCAAAGCCTGCGCTCTTCACCACGGCGCCTTCGGGTGCCATGGTGCCGTGCAGGATGGTGATGCCGCCGGTCTTGTGGATGGGGTTGTCCAGCGCGCGGAGGATCTTGCCGTCCACGTCCGGCGGGTTGATGGCGTCGAGGTTTTCGGCCACGGTCTTGCCGGTAACGGTGAGGCAGTCGCCGTGCAGCAGGCCGGCGTCCAGGAGTGCCTTCATAATGACGGGCACGCCGCCGATCTTGTCGACGTCGGTCATCACGTAGCGGCCGAAGGGCTTGAGGTCGCCCAGGTGCGGGATCTTGTCCCCGATCCGGTTGAAGTCGTCCAGCGTCAGCTCGACTTCGGCCTCGCGGGCGATGGCCAGCAGGTGCAGGACGGCGTTCGTGGAGCCGCCGAAGGCCATGGTGACGGCGATAGCGTTCTCGAAGGCCTTCTTGGTCATAATGTCGCGGGCGGTGATGCCCTTGCGCAGCAGGTTGACCACTGCCTCGCCGGACTTGCGGGCGAATTCGTCGCGACGTCGGTCTGCCGAGGGGGGCGCGGCCGAGCCGGGCAGGGACATGCCGAGTGCCTCGCCGATGCATGCCATGGTGTTGGCCGTGTACATGCCGCCGCAGGCGCCTTCGCCCGGGCAGATCGCCTTTTCGATGCGCGTCAGGTCTTCCATGCTCATCTTGCCCGCAGCACATGCTCCGACGGCTTCGAAGGCATCAATGAGGGTGACTTCCTTTTCGGAGCCGTCCTCAAGCTTGACCCAGCCGGGCATGATTGAGCCGGCGTAGAGGAACACGCTGGACAGGTCCAGGCGGGCTGCTGCCATGAGCATTCCGGGAAGGGACTTGTCGCAGCCGGCCAGCAGCACGGATCCGTCGATGCGCTCAGCCTGCATCACGGTCTCTACGGAGTCGGCAATGACTTCGCGGGAAACCAGGGAGAAATGCATGCCTTCGTGGCCCATGGAGATGCCGTCGGACACCGAGATGGTTCCAAACTGCATGGGGAAACCGCCGCCCGCGTGCACGCCTTCCTTGGCGCCCTGCGCGAGCCGGTTCAGGGAGAGGTTGCAGGGAGTGATCTCGTTCCAGGAACTTGCCACACCGACCTGGGGTTTCGCGAAGTCGTCGTCCCCCATGCCGACCGCCCGGAACATGCCACGTGCGGGAGCCGCGTGGATTCCGTCGGTTACAACCCGGCTCCGGGGTTTGATGTCAGGCGTGTTCTCGGTTGCGATGTGGGTGTCACTCATAGGGGAAAGTCTATGGCTCCGCCGAACGGCCCAACGACAGATCCGGGACGTTTAGGTCCAAAAAACCGAAAATTTCAATCAGATGATGGACACGTATCTCACATAATGAGATGAGCCGGGGATGAGCCCTCCGGCTGTGGCGCAGCTGACGGATGATCGGCAACCTGCACGGACACTCCTGAAGCTCCCCTCAATCTGGACAGTTGTGACCGCCGGACGTAGCGTCAGGGAAAGTACACCTCGCCATCCGGACTGAAGGGCTTGCCATGGATTTTGTTTTCTGGATCATTTTGCTTGTTGTCATAGTGGGCGTCGTATGGTGGCTGCTCAAACGGAGCAGTTCAGCCAAGGCGCCGGGGGCTTCCACGGCGGAGCGGACCCGGGCGGACGGAGCGCTTTCCGACGGCAGCGCCGCGGCGTCCGCTGAAGCAGCCGGCACCACCGGCATCGCCGGGGCAGCAGGCTTCGGCCGTCCCGCCGAACCTGCGGCTCCCACCACGGCCGACGATCACGTGGTGGCCGCGGCGCCGGCCCCGGCAACGGATACGGACCGGACCGCGGGCACGAAGGAGCGGGAGGAGTCCGGCCCGGCCTCCCCGGCAGTTGCGGCAAGCGGCACGTCAGCGGCGTCCGAAACCAGCGCCGCGCCGGCTGCGTCCGGCCAGGACGCCCGCCGCCGGGACAACGAAGAGTGGGAAACACAGTGGTCGGAGGCTTCGGGTTCCTCCGTTGTTGCCCCCGGCGCGGAATCCAGGGGTGGCACCTCGACGGGTGGTGTTCCCACCCATGCAGCCCAAGTAAATCCGGCCGGAGGAAGCGGCGTACCCGCTGCCACGGGACAGCAGGCTGAACCAGCGGCAGTGCCGAATGCGGAATCCCACCGTGCCCCGGTCCACCACCCCGAGTACACCGAGCCCCACGCTCCAACGCTCCCGGGCGCAGAAACAGCCGCAGTGGAGGGCATTGACGACGCCGGGACGGCAGCACAGGCTCCGATGCGTACGAGTTCCGGCGCACGGCAGCCCGAACCCGAGGACAGCTCAACGGCACCCGCAGCGCCCGGCATGATGTCGGGACACGCCGCTACCACTGAAACCGCGGACCGCACCCAGTCCTCTGCTTTGGTGGAAACCGGAGCGGACCGCACCCAGCAGCCCCCGGCGGCGCCGGCAACCGAACCCGCGGGCCACCTTGCAGCGGACGAGCCCTACGGCGCCGGTTCGGCGGCCGCCGGAGCAGACGGCAGCGGACCTGACGGATACACCGTGAAGGGTGATGCCGGGGCCATGGTCTACTACGAGGAGGGACACCCCGACTATGAACCTGTCCGGGCTGACGTCTGGTTTGAATCGGAGGCGCATGCCGAGGCAGCCGGCTTCCGGGCTCCTCGGCGCAGGCGCCTCTAGTCGAGGACCGGGCCGGTCAAGCCAGGCCTTGCCCGGCCTCCACAAGCGTTTTCCTGCTGCCGCTGCGTCCTGCCTCGCTTTGCTTCTGGCAGGCTGCACGGGCGGACCCGGCGCCGGGCCGACCGGAAGTACCTCCCTTCCGGAGGCAAGGGAGGTACGCGTGCCGGATGTCGCCGAACGCCTTGAACTTCAACTGGACATCCCATGGTCCGCCGTGTTCCTGCCGGATGGAACGGCCATCATCTCCGAGCGCAGCACCGCCCTGCTCAAGGCTGTGCCGGCAGGAAGCAGGGACGCCGTGGCACTCGGCGAAGTTCCTGAGGTGGCCGCCGCCGGCGAGGGCGGCCTGCTGGGGCTTGCGCTGTCCCCCGGCTTTGCGTCCGACCGATACCTGTACATGTACTACACGGCACGCGAGGACAACAGGATCGCCAGGGCGAGGGTGCAGGAATCCGGCGGCGGTGCACTGGCCCTGGGCGAGCCCGAGACCATCTTCACCGGCATCCCGAAGGCCAACACCCACAACGGCGGCAGGATCCGCTTCGGCCCGGACGGTCTCCTGTACGTGGGAACGGGCGACTCCCAGCGCAGGGACCAGCCCCAGGACCCCCAAGCCCTGGGCGGCAAAATCCTGCGGCTGACGCCCAACGGAGGTCCCGCGCCGGGCAATCCCTTCGGCAACGCGGTCTACAGCCTGGGCCACCGGAACGTCCAGGGACTCGCATGGGACAGCGCAGGACGGTTGTGGGCCAGCGAGTTCGGCCCCGACGTCAATGACGAACTGAACCTCATTGTCCCCGGGGGAAACTACGGCTGGCCTGCGGTGACCGGCGCACCCGGCCGCCCCGAGTTCCAGGACGCAAAAGTCGTATGGCCTTCAACGGCCGATTCCTCCCCCAGCGGGCTGGAGATCGTGGACTCCACCGCATACCTGGGGGCGCTTCGGGGCCAGCGGTTATGGACGGTTCCCCTGGAAGGTGCTGAAGCCGGGACGCCTGTGGCCCATTTCACACGCCAGTTCGGCAGGATCCGCGACGTCGTCCGCACCCCGGAGGGCGGATTCTGGCTGCTGACCAACAACGAAAACCCTGATTTCGTGCTGGTTTTGCCCCCATCCGCGTGAAGCGGGAGCCGGCCGGGACGCCGATTTCACATGGGCAAAAAGTTCGTGTAGAGTTTCATGTCGTTGCGGAGGTCAACGGGGAAAGAAAAGCCCGATGACCACAGCAAAGAAGATGCACCTCTAGCTCAATTGGCAGAGCAATTGACTCTTAATCAATGGGTTCCGGGTTCAAGTCCCGGGGGGTGCACCACTGGGAAAACAGCCTCCGGCTTGCGGCAACGCGAACCGGAGGCTGTTTTGTTGTGTCCGCTATCCGGCCGCCCTGCCCATCGGCTTCCGCAACAGTCTTCCTGTTTAACCTTCCCGTTTAGCCTTGCCATATTGTTCACACTCCTGCTCCGGCCCCCGGGCACCCGCGGCGGCAGATGTGGCGGCAACAAAAAAGCGTGGCCCCAGCTGTGAAGCTGGGGCCACGCTTGGGCGTCAAGACCGCCGGTTTAGCGTGTTGACGGCGAATTCTCCACCAATGCCCCGTCGCCGGGAGAATTGGCAAACTGGCTGGCGAGTTCCCGCACCACTGCCTGGAGCTCCTGCCGCAGCAGGTCCGGATCGATCGAAGCTGAGGCCAGCACGGACCGCTCCATTTCCACCGCCGCAGCAACCGCTTCCTTGCCCTGCTCGGTAAGCGACACGACGTGGCTCCTGCGGTCCGAGGTGCTGCGGACCCGGACAATGTGTCCGTGGGCCTCCAAACGGCTGAGCGTCTTACCCATTGTCTGCGCCTGGACGCGAACGTATTGCGCGAGCTGGGCTTGCGTCATGGGGCCCTGCGCATCCAGGACCTCGATGGCGATAACCCCGGCGTGGGTGAGGCCGATGGCGCCGAGTTTTTCGTTCCAGGAGTGTTCGACGAGGCGCGCGGCAGTGGACAAGAGGCGCCCCGTGGGCCAGTGATCCATATCAGGCATAGCAGCCAGTATAGCCAAGTGGGGATTAGCGCTGGTTCCCGGCGCTTACTAGGCTGGTGTGTCCCGCCTGCAACTAGGAGAAAAACATTGGCTGAAAGACTTGTTACCGGCGACGACGCGCCCGGATTTACCTTGAAGGATTCCGCAGGCACCGACGTCAGTTTGTCCCCGCGTCCTGGCCGCCACACGATTGTGTATTTCTACCCGGCAGCCGCAACGCCTGGCTGCACCAAGGAAGCGTGTGACTTTCGGGACAACCTGGCCTCCCTCCAGTCAGCAGGCTACGACGTCGTGGGCATCTCTCCGGACCCCGTGGAGAAACTCGCCAAATTCGCAGCCAAGGAAGACCTGAGCTTTCCTCTGCTCTCGGACGCGGACCATGCAGTTGCCGAGGCATACGGCGCCTGGGGCGAGAAGAAGAACTACGGCAAGACCTACGAGGGGCTCATCCGCTCCACCATCGTTGTGGACCCGGACGGGAAGGTTGCGCTGGCCCAGTACAACGTGAGGGCCACCGGCCACGTAGCCAAACTTCGGCGGGACCTGGACCTGGACGCCTGAGAAGGCACCGCTGCCAGCGGCCCCTACCTAAGGTCCTGCCGCAGCGACGCTACAATGGACACTGGCATCCGCCGTCGGGCCTTTTTGGGCAACAACGGCCGGAAGCCCTGCGCGAGTGGTGAAATTGGCAGACACGCAGGATTTAGGTTCCTGTGCCTTCGGGCGTGGGGGTTCAAGTCCCCCCTTGCGCACTGCATGGTCCCCCGGCTTTGGCCGGGGGACCTTTGCGTTTAACGTCCCTTCCGCCGCGTCCCTTCCGCACTGGCACAGAGGGCTGATTCAGCTCCCGTCGAAAAACTCCAGGGAATTTACCCATCCGCATCCTGCCGCCGGCCGAATAGACAGTGAGACACCAGCCAAGGGCAGGTGGCCACCAGCAAGTTTCGAAAGACGCCACAGGCACCACGTCCGCGGCGGGTAATTGCCACAATCAAGGAGAAACCGACATGCAGACCATCAAGCGCACAACCTTCACCGTCGCAGGCGTTGCAGCAGCAGCCCTTCTCAGCCTGACTGCCTGTGGCGGTTCCGCGGGCACCACCGCTTCATCCGCCCCTGCAGCCGAGCCGTCCGCGTCCAGCATGGCCCCCTCGCCCTCGGCCAGCGCCTCTGCTGCCGCCATGGACCCGGCCGCCAACCTGGTTGGCCCCGGCTGTGCCGCCTACGCCGAGCAGGTTCCCTCAGGCGCAGGCTCGGTTGAGGGCATGGCCCTGGACCCGGTTGCCGTCGCAGCATCCAACAACCCGATCCTCACCACCCTCACTTCAGCAGTGTCCGGAAAGCTGAACCCCAAGGTGGACCTGGTGGACACCCTTAACGGTGGCGAATTCACGGTCTTCGCACCGGTGGATGACGCTTTCGCCAAGATCGATGCGGCCACCATCGAAACTCTCAAGACGGATGACGCCCTCCTGAGCAAGATCCTTACCTACCACGTGGTTCCGGGCCAGATCACTCCTGACATGATCGCCGGCACCCACGCCACCGTCCAGGGCGGCAGCGTGACCGTGACCGGCAGCGGCGACGAGCTCAAGGTGGATGACGCCAACGTAATCTGCGGCGGCGTGCAGACCAAGAACGCAACCGTCTACCTGATCGACTCGGTGCTGATGCCCAAGTAAGCACCAGGCAGGTCTTTCCTTCCGGTAAAGCCGGGGGCCGTCCGGAGGGACGGCCCCCGGCTCTTTGCCACGGCGGGTCCTGCCGGGTCCCGGTAGCTTCAGGCAGCGTCTACTAGACTGGGCTCCGGTCCGCACGCGGCGGAACCGGCAAGATCCCGAGGTGATAATCGAGTGCCCAGCAGTACATCGCGGCGGACGGTCATCAAGGCCGGCGCTGTTTTCCTGGCCCTGGGCGTGACCTCGTGCACCGCTGTTCCATCGCCCTCGCCGACATCCGGCTCCCCCAGCACAACCGCCGCCCCCGAGCCCGCCGCTGCCTTCAATTTCGGAACAGCGGCCCAGCCGTTGGGCCTGGATCCTGCCCTTTCCAATGACGTTGAGTCCCAGCGCATCACCCGCCAGATCCTCGAAGGACTTGTGGGCGTGGACCAGGTCACCGGGAAACCCACGCCACTGCTCGCAACGGAATGGACCGAATCCAACGAAGGCCGCTCCTACACCTTCAAGCTCCGGACCGACGTCCTGTTCCAGGACGGGACCCCGTTCAACGCCGACGCCGTGTGCACCAACTTCAACCGATGGTTTGCCTTCTCCCCCGAATTACGGCGGCAGGCCCCCGGCAGCTCCTTCAAGGATGTCTTCAAGGCCCACTCGGACGAGCCGGAGCTTTCCATCTTCAAGAGCTGCACAGCCATATCGGCGGACACTGTGCAGATTGACCTCACCCAGCGTTTCACCGCCTTCCTGCAGGCCCTCACCCTGCCTGCCTTCGCCATCGCCTCGCCGGCCGCCCTCGCCGCGGGCACGGCCGAGGTCCTGGACCAGAACCGCGGCGGCCAGCCCGTGTCCGTCTTCGGGACCAGTCCGGTGGGGACCGGACCGTTCAGCCTGGCCTCCTGGGACGAGGGAAGTGTCACCCTGGCCACCAACACCTCCTATTGGGGAGAGCGCGGCCAGATTGCCACCATCAACTTCGTCGCCTACGACCACCCGCAGGCGCGCCTCCAGGCCCTGCTGGACGGCAAGATCGACGGCTACGACGCCGTCACGGTGGGCAACTTCGACCAGCTGGTGAAACGCGGAAAGCAGATTGTCCAGCGTGACCCGTTCTCCGTCATGTACGTGGGCATCAACCAGGACATCCCGGTGCTCCAGAACCTCAAGGTTCGGCAGGCGATCGAAATGGCGATCGACAAGGAAACACTGATCCGCCGGTTCTTCATAGACAACACTGCCAAGGCCACACAGTTCGTCCCGCCCAAGATCAGCGGTTTCAACAACGACGCCCCGGAGCTGGGCCACGATCCCGCCAAGGCCAAGGAATATCTCGAAGAGGGCGGGTATGCCGGTGAGGAGCTGAAGTTCTACTATCCCTTGAACGTCACCCGCCCCTACCTGCCCACACCCGAGAAGGTGTACGCCGAGATCAGCCGCCAGCTCACAGCCGTCGGGATCAACATCCGGCCCGTTCCGGTGGACTGGGCTGACGGCTATCTGCAGAAAGTGCAGTCCCCCGGCGACCATGCGCTCCATCTCCTGGGCTGGAACGGCTCCTACTCCGACGCCGACAACTTCGTGGGACCCCTTTTCGGTGAGAAGAACGGTGAATTCGGCTACCACGATCCCCAGGTCTTTTCGAAAATCAACCGGGCGCGGGGGCTTCCGGAAGGGGAGGAACGGGATGAGCAATATCACACCATCAACGCCCAGATCGCGGCCACCGTCCCGGCCGTCCCCGTTGCCTTCCCCATCTCCGCGCTGGCCCTCTCCGACCGCGTACTGAGCTATCCGGCCTCCCCGGTCTTAAATGAAGTTTTCACGAAGGTGCAACTAAAGCCTTGACGGAGCGGTCCAATTTCAGTATGTCCGCTGCCCGGGGATATTCTGTGACAGCCAGAGCCGCTGCAATCGGAGACTGATCGTGACCTTCATTTCCAAGACCCCACATGCCGACGTCGTCCTGATTGGCGGCGGCATCATGAGCGCCACGCTGGGGGCTTTCCTCAAGCAGCTCGAGCCGGACTGGACCATCTCCCTGTTCGAGCGGCTGGACCAGCCGGGGCTGGAAAGCTCCGACCCATGGAACAACGCCGGCACCGGCCACGCAGCCCTCTGCGAGCTCAACTACTCCCCAGCAGCCAAAGACGGCTCAGTGGATCCTTCCAAGGCGCTGCTCATCAACGAACAGTTCCAGCTTTCGCGCCAGTTCTGGTCCCACCTGGTGGACCAGAAGCTGATCGGATCCCCCAAAGGCTTCATCAACACGGTGCCGCACATGAGCTTCGTCATCGGCGAGGACCACACCCGGTTCCTGCGGACGCGCTACGAGGCCCTCAAGCCCCACCCGCTGTTCCGGAGCATGGAGTACTCCGAGGACCACGCCCAGATCGCCAAGTGGGCGCCCCTGATCGTGAAGGGACGCGACCCGAAGCAGCGCATCGCCGCCACGCGCGCAGCCGAGGGCACCGACGTCGACTTCGGGGCACTGACCCGCGAGCTGACCACCTACCTCGGGAACAACGGCGTCGAAATCAACTACGGCCATGACGTCACGGGAATCTCCAGGGCTTCCGACGGCGGCTGGGACCTTTCGCTGAAGTACCCCAAATCCGGGGAGCACAGCAAGATCCACGCCAAGTTCGTGTTTGTGGGCGCCGGCGGCGGCGCCCTGCACCTGCTGCAGGCTTCAGGGATCCCGGAAAGCAAAGGCTACGGCGGATTCCCGGTTTCCGGGCAGTTCTTCCGCTGCACCGACGAAACCATTGCCGCGCAGCACAGCGCAAAGGTCTACGGCCAGGCATCGGTGGGCGCTCCCCCCATGTCCGTGCCGCACCTCGACACCCGGTACGTCGGCGGCAAGCGGTCGCTGCTGTTCGGCCCCTACGCCGGCTTCTCCACCAACTTCCTGAAGAACGGCTCGTACCTGGACCTTCCGCTGTCCATCCGGCCCAGCAACATCATTCCGATGCTGGCAGTGGCCAAGGACAACATGGACCTCACCGCCTACCTGGTGAAGGAAGTGGCCAAGAAGCACGCCGACAAGGTGGAGGCCCTGCGTGAGTACTACCCGGAGGCCAAGGACGGCGACTGGGAACTGATCACCGCCGGCCAGCGTGTACAGATCATCAAGAAAGATCCGCAGAAGGGCGGCGTGCTGCAGTTCGGCACTGAAGTCATCGCCGGCCGGGACGGTTCCATCGGTGCGCTCCTGGGCGCCTCGCCCGGAGCCTCCACCGCGGTACCTATCATGATCGAGTTGCTGAAGAGGACCTTCCCCCGGAACTTCAAGGGCTGGCAGTCCAAGCTCAAGGACATGATGCCCGGCTACGGGGTCAAGTTGGACGAGAACCCGGACCTGGCTGCCGAGCTGGAAAAGGCGACGGCCGCATCACTTCAGCTGGAGAGCGTTTCCGCCAGCCGCTGACCCTGCCGGGGCCGGCGGCCGGCACCTCCGGGTCCGTATCAGTTCCTCAACCCCACAGGAGATCATGCGATGTTCCGGCTGGCACAACTTTCACTTGCAAACCGGGCACTGATCGCACTGATCACCGTCTTCGCTTCCGTCTTCGGTGTGATCACCATGTCATCGCTGAAGCAGGAACTCATCCCCTCGATCGAGTTTCCGCAGATCACGGTGCTGACCGCCATGCCCGGGGCCTCCCCGGAGGTGGTGGACAAGCAGGTGAGCGGGCCGCTGGAGACTGCGCTGAACGGCGTGGAAGGGCTGGAATCCACCTCCTCCACCTCGCGCAACGGCGTTTCGCAGATCACCATGGTGTTCACCTATGGTGCAAACCTGGACCGGGCGCGGAACCAGATCGACCGGGCCATCTCCAACGCCAAGCGCTCCCTGCCCGAGGACGTCCAGCCGCAGGCAATCGCCGGAAGCATCAGCGACTTCCCGATTGTTTTCCTGGCCGTGTCCTCGGACAAGACGCTCAGCGAGCTGAACGCCGACCTCCAGCGGCTGAGCGTGCCCCGGCTGCAGAAGATCGACGGCGTCCGCGGCGCTGACGTGACCGGCGGCGCCTCCCAGCACATCGAGATCCTTCCGCGCACCGATGCCATGGCTGCGGCGGGTGCGAGCATCACGTCCATCCGGGACGCGCTGGCCAACAACGGCGCGCTTATCCCGGCCGGCACGATCGAGGAACAGGGCAAGACCCTCTCGCTGCAGATCGGCAGCCCCGTGGACTCCCTGGCTGCCGTCGAGGCGCTGCCGCTGGCTGGTGCAGAGGGCGGGGCCACCATTGGCAGCGTGGCGGAAGTGTCCCTGAAGGATGACGAACGGACATCCATTACACGGACCAACGGGGAGGAAACCCTCGCCGTGTCCGTGACCAAGAAGCCTGAGGGCGACACGGTGGGCATCTCGCACGCGGTGCGTGACACGCTTGGCGAACTTGAGGCCGAACTGGGCTCGAATGCCAAATTCACTCCGGTGTTCGATCAGGCCCCCTTCATTGAGAAGTCCATCAAGGACCTCACCACCGAGGGCCTGCTGGGCCTGGGCTTCGCCGTGGCGGTGATCCTGGTCTTCCTGATGTCCACCCGCTCCACCCTGGTCACGGCGGTCTCCATTCCGCTCTCGCTCCTGATCACGTTTATCGGCCTGTCCGCCACCGGATACTCCCTGAACATCCTGACGCTGGGTGCGCTTACTATCGCCATCGGCCGCGTGGTGGATGACTCCATCGTGGTCATCGAGAACATCAAGCGGCACCTCAGCTACGGCGAAGACAAGGTCACGGCCATCCTGACCGCCATCAGGGAGGTGGCGGGGGCCATCACCGCCTCCACCCTTACCACCGTGGCGGTATTCCTCCCCATCGCCTTCGTGGGCGAGCTGGCGGGCGAACTTTTCCGGCCATTCGCCCTCACTGTCACCATGGCACTGCTCGCATCGCTGCTGGTCTCGCTGACCATCGTTCCCGTGCTGGCCTACTGGTTCCTGAAAAACACCGATGCAGCGGCGGCTGCGGCAGGGCCGGCTGCTGCCCGGCGGAACGTGGACGAGGCCCGTGCCCGGGCCATGGAAGCCGAACAGCGCAGCAGGCTCCAGCGCGGCTACCTGCCCATCCTCACCAAGACCCAGAAGCACCCCGTGATCACGCTGGTGGCCGCAGCCCTGGTCCTCGGCGCCACCGCCGCCATGACACCGCTGCTGGCCACCAACCTCCTGGGCAACTCCGGCCAGAACAGCCTCACTGTCCGCCAGGTCCTGCCGGCCGGCACCAGCCTTGCCGACACCAGCGCGGCGGCCATCCGGCTTGAGGAAGTGCTGCGCGGCATCGACGGCGTCAAGGACATCCAGGTGACGTCGGGCAATGCCCAGGCAGGTTTCGCCGCCCTGACCTCCACGGGTTCGTCCAACTCGACCTTCACCGTGGTGACGGACGAGAAGGCGGACCAGGAGCAGCTGCAGGAGACGGTGCGCAGCGAACTGGCAAAGGTGCCCGATTCCGGCAAGATCTCGGTAGGGACCCAGCAGGGCGGTTTCGGCACATCCTCCACTGTGGACATCACCCTGAAGGCAGCCACTACTGCCGACCTCCAGGAAGCCAGCGACACCATGGTTGCGGCGATGACCGGGGTGCCGGGCACCAGCGAGGTGGCAACCAACCTCGCGGCCAGCCAACCCGTGGTCCAGGTCAAGGTGGACCGGGCCAGGACGGCAGCCGCCGGGCTCAACGAGGAACAGGTTGCCGGGGTTCTGGCCTCCACCATCAGCCCCATCCCGGCCGGAGAAGTCCGGATCGACACCAACGACTTCCCTGTCCAGATCGGCCAGGGCACCAGGTTCACCAGCATCGACGCCGTCCGCGGCATTCCGCTCCCGGCAGCGGGCGGGCCTGTGCCGCTGGGAAGCATCGCTTCAGTGGAACAGGTGGACGTGCCGGTGTCCATCACCGCCAGCAATGGCCAGCGCACGGCACGCGTGTCCGTGACGCCGTCGGGCTCCAACCTGGGTGCGGTCAACGCGGAGGTCCAGAAACGCCTGGCGGACGTCCAGCTGCCGCCGGGGGTCACCGCCGAAATCGGCGGGGCCACCACCCAGCAGCAGGAATCCTTCCAGCAGCTCGGGCTGGCGCTGCTGGCGGCCATCGCCATTGTTTACGTGATCATGGTGGCCACCTTCAAATCCCTCATCCAGCCGCTGATCCTGCTGGTATCGGTCCCGTTCGCAGCCACCGGCGCCGTGGCGCTGCTCCTGGTGACGGGCGTGCCCCTGGGACTGCCCTCGCTGATCGGCATGCTCATGCTGGTGGGGATCGTGGTCACCAACGCCATCGTGCTGATCGACCTCATCAACCAGTACCGGCAGCCCCGGGACGGCCGGCCGGGCATGAACGTGGCGGACGCCATCACGCACGGGGCACGGCAGCGCCTACGCCCCATCCTGATGACCGCGCTCGCCACGGTGTTCGCGCTGACGCCCATGGCCATGGGCCTCACCGGCGGCGGCGGCTTCATTTCGCAGCCGCTGGCGGTTGTGGTTATCGGTGGGCTGATCTCCTCGACTGCGCTGACCCTGGTCCTGGTGCCGGTCTTGTACAGGCTGGTGGAGGGCAGGCGCGAGAAGAAGGCCCTGCTCCGGGACCTTCAAACACGTCCGGAATTCGGGCCCGGACCGGACGTCGACGAGGAATTCAGGGACTGGACCACGGGAATGGTTCCCAAGACCAGCGGCCGCCGTGCCGCCCCCGGCGGCCCCGCCTAGGCACGTACTGCCACCGGGCAGGCCTCACGGAATATTTCCCTCCGGGATGCGTTGTACCTCCCGATAGATGCAAATGCATCTACATTGGACTACACTGGAACCAAGCCCGGAGAGTCCAGGAAGGGAAAGGCATATCATGCAGATCGGTGTTTTCAGCGTCAGCGACATCACCACTGACCCCACCACGGGGCAGACCCCCACCGAGAACGAACGCATCAAGGCCTCGGTGGCCATCGCCAAAAAGGTCGAGGAAATCGGCATGGATGTCTACGCCCTCGGCGAGCACCACAACCGGCCTTTCTTCTCCTCCTCCCCCACCACGACCCTCGCCTACATCGCCGCGCAGACGGAACGCATCACGCTGTCCACGGCCACCACGCTGATCACCACCAATGACCCGGTCAAGATCGCCGAGGACTTCGCGATGCTCCAGCACCTGGCAGACGGCCGTGTTGACCTGGTCCTGGGCCGCGGCAACACGGCGCCCGTCTACCCGTGGTTCGGCAAGAACATCCAGGACGGCGTGGAACTGGCCATCGAGAACTACAGCCTCCTGCGGAAGCTGTGGGACGAGGACACCGTGAACTGGTCCGGCAAGTTCCGGACGCCGCTGCAGAACTTCACGTCCACGCCCCGCCCGCTCGACGGCGTTGCCCCCTTTGTGTGGCACGGCTCCATCCGCACGCCGCAGATCGCCGAAGTGGCGGCGTACTTCGGCGACGGCTTCTTCGCCAACAACATCTTCTGGCCCAAGGAGCACTACCAGCAGCTGATCGGCCTTTACCGTGAACGGTACGAGCACTACGGCCACGGGAAGGCAGACCAGGCCATCGTGGGCCTCGGCGGACAGTTCTTCATGCGGAAGAACTCGCAGGACGCCGTCAATGAGTTCCGCCCCTACTTCGACAATGCGCCTGTTTACGGCCATGGTCCCTCGCTTGAGGATTTCACCTCGCAGACACCGCTCACTGTGGGCAGCCCTCAGGAAGTCATCGAGAAAACCCTGACGTTCCGGGAGTACTTCGGCGACTACCAGCGCCAGCTGTTCCTGATTGACCACGCGGGCCTGCCGCTGAAGACCGTGCTGGAGCAGCTGGACCTGTTCGGCGAGGAGGTCCTGCCCGTCCTGCGGAAGGAGTACGCGGCCCGCAAGCCGGCCCACGTTCCCGAACCGCCAACCCACGCCGGCCGGGTGGCCGCACTGCTCGCCGCCCAGGACGCGGAAAAGTCCGCCGCGGACGCGTGATGGCCGGCAAGAGCGCGGAGTCGCCGGTGCGGCTCGCCGCAGAAACCTGGGAGTCGCTGTTCCGTGCCCAGGTTGCGGTGATGCGGAAGCTGCAGTCCGGCCCGGCCTTCCGGAAGCTGGCCGTCAACGAGTACGACGTCCTGTTCACCCTGTCCCGCTGTCCGTCCGGCTGGCTGCGGCTCAACGAACTCAACGACAACGTCCTGTTGAGCCAGTCGAGCCTCAGCAGGCTGGTGGAGCGGCTCGAGAAGCGCGGGCTGGTCGCGAGGATGCCGGCGCCTGAGGACGGCCGTGGTGTGCTCCTGAAACTTACTGACGAGGGGCGGGAACTCCAGAAGGAGATTGGGCGTGAGCATGTGCGCGACATCTCCGAACTGATGGTCCCCGCGCTGACGCCGGCGGAACAGAAGGAACTCATGCGGCTCACCGCCAAGCTGCGCAGTTCCCTGGACCAGCGGCAGCCCCGGCAGGACTCCCGCTAGCCCAGGCCTCCGCTAGCCCAGGGCCACCAGCTTCGCGGGGTCTTCGACCGGTAGGGTGCCGTTGACCACGGCCGTGACCTGCATCTGGCTCAACGTCAGGCTTCCGCCCACCGTGGATAGGAATGCCGTGTCGGCTGAGTCCCGGCCGGCCGTGATCCGCAGCATTGACTCCCGCGGGGCCAGCCCCGTGGGATCGATCACGTGCCATCCGCCTTCCACGTAGGCCTCTGCGACGGCGTGGAAATCCATGGGGCTCAGGCCGGGGGCATACACGGCAGCCAGGCGGGCCGGGATGTCCTTGGACCTCAGCAAGGCAATGGCCAGGTGCGCGAAGTCCCGGCAGACACCGCGGCGGCTCAGGAGGGTTTCCACCGCGCCGTCCGTCCCGCGGGAGGAGCCGCTGATATACCGCAGTTCGCCGTTCACCCAGTTCCGCACGGCGTGCAGCAGCTCCCCGCCGGCGGCTCCGTCGAATTCTGCGTAGGCGGTGGGCAGGAGGCGGTCCGACTCCGCGTAGCGGCTGGGCCGGACGTAGCGGATGCGGTCAGCCAGCCCGACTTCTTCCGGCCGGGCCCGGCCCGCTACCGTCGCGGAGTACTCCACCACCACCTCGGACGGTTCGGCGAACTCCATGTAGTGGAGCCGGCCTCCGTGGTGGTCCGGAACCTCGCTCACGGGAACCTGCCCGCCGCCGGCCGTGATGGACAGGCTTTCCTCGAAGGACGAGTATCCGGTGTTCCTGGCGGCGGCTATGGCCATGGCCACCTTGGTGTTGGGGGCGGTCTTGAAGACCAGGCGTGCGGAAACGGTGCGTTCCATGACTCTCCGGGGGGTGTCGGCAGGAAAGAAGCCGCCGCTTGTCCCGGCCGGGGATGCGGGCAGGGAACGGGGGCTAGTTCTTGATCTCCAGAGACATTAGCATCCGCTGGACGTTGGCAAAGTCAGCACTCTCGCTGGCGTACGTTGCGGCCTGGTCAAGGGTGTCGAATGCTTTGGCCGGCGCCACTTTCTCATCGGGCGCGAAGGCCCTGACGGACACAAGGTCGCCAAAGGAGTAGTCGCCCTTGTCCGCCGGCCCGCGGACGATGTTGCGCAGTTCGCAGGCCTGTCCGTCGGCACCGCCCACGATATTTGTGATGCCGTAGGAGCCGAAGAACCGGTATCCCTGGATTGCCCGGAACACCACCCTGGGCGGAATGGTCCCCTCCCCGCCTTCGGCTGACAGCTCCACCGGCACGCTGCTGAGCACCGTGTAGGGCCGCCGGGCGTCCGCCGGGCAGTCAGCGGACGACGGCGGGAGTCCCGTCCGGAGCGCCGCCACGAAAGTGCCGTCCGGCTTCTTCACCTCGATTTTCAACGCACCGGGCAGGGTTCCGTCCTCAGGAGGGACCGATTGCGCTATCCAGGACTCGGGCAGGTCAAACACAACGGTCTTAGCCGGATCGGAGAAGGTCTTCCACGCAGAGGCTGTGGCGGCAGGCCCGGCTGTTGCGGAAGCGGACGCAGCGGCCGTGGCACCGGAGGATGGCCCAGCTGATGCGGACCCATCCGGTGAAGCCGTGGCGGTGGCGCCGAAGTCACTGGGCTCCGCTGTCCATGCGGGGCCGCTGTTTGACGGGGTGGAGCAGCCGGCAAGGAGTGCGCCCGCCAGGAGCACGGCGGCTCCGGGCAGGACCCCAGCTGATGCGATGCGTCTCATGCAGCCAGCCTAACGGGATGGGGCAGCGGCGGGACGTGGCCGGGAGAGGCGTTTCCTGCCGCTCCCCCCGCCGCCAAAAACGGCGGGACGGCGCCGGGCAAAAGCGGTGCGTGTCGCCGCCGGAGGGCATCGCCGGTCCCGGGGACTAGGCTGGTGCTATGGCGGACATCCAGCACGGCGCAGCCGAAGAGAACCCGGCGGATATCTCCGCCGTCGACATTGCTGACTGGCGGCTGCGGACCTTTGCCTTGTACGACAATGTCCGCAAACTCTCCGTGGAAAGCCCAGCGGAAGCACATTCCTACTGGCGCCACCAGCGCGACCTTCTCTTTGCCACGCACCCGGCCTCCGCGTTGTCCGCAACGGATAAAGCGCGATTCTCCGGCCTTAAGACGGCTGACTATGATCCCATCTACCGTTTCCACGTCCCGCTGACCAAGGAGGGTGCGGGCCGGGAAATGAGCGTGGAAACCGGAACCGACGGGGTGGTCAACTTCGTGCGGCTGGGGACGTTCGATCTCCCCGAGATGGGGCAGTTGGCTGTGTGGAAGCTTCGGGGATACGGCGGCGGCATTTTCGTGCCCTTCCGGGACGCGACGGCCGGCCGGCCCGGCGGAAGCTACGGCGCCGGCCGGTACCTGCTCGATACCATCAAGGGCGCGTTCCACGGGGTCAGCGGGACGGGCCCGGACGCCGCTTTCGTCCTTGACTTCAACTTCGCCTACAACCCGTCTTGCGCCTACAACGAGGCCTGGGCGTGTCCCCTGCCCGGTCCGTCCAACCGGCTGGCTGTGGAGATTCCGGTCGGCGAGCTGTACTGACCCCTGTGGGCAACGGCCTGGGACGATGCGGGGCTAGCCGCCGAGCGCCCGCACACTCTCCACTGCGTGGCTGACCGCCCCCGCCGCGGCGTTGAGGTCCTCCTCCGTGACTGCCGCATCAAAACTGAAGCGGACCGCCGTCTGGGCCACCTCGGGTTCAATACCCAGTGCTGTGAGGACAGGCGAGGGGGCGTCGGACCCGGCTGCGCATGCTGATCCGCTGGAGCACACCACCCCCTGGCGTTCCAGTTCCAGCAGCACCGATTCCCCGCTGGTTCCCGGGAAGCAGAAGGACGCTACGGACGGCAGCCGCCGGGACGGATGCCCGGTAAGGACAGCGCCCGGCACGCCAGCGAGTACGGCGTCGATGAACGTGTTCCGCAGGGCCGCCACCCGTCGTCGTTGTTGCTCTTGGACGGCCTGGGAAAGCGTCAGCGCCGTGGCCATGCCCACCGCACCGGCCACGTTCTCCGTCCCCGACCTGCGGCCGCGTTCCTGGCCGCCGCCGTGGATGAGCGGCTCGATCCTGGTGCGGCCGCGGACAAAGAGCACGCCGCAGCCTTTTGGTGCCCCCAGCTTGTGGCCCGAAATGCTCATGGCATCAATGCCCAGAGACCCGGTTTCCAGGGGGAGCCACCCCGCCGCCTGGACCGCGTCCGTGTGGAAGGGAACCCCGTGCTCATGCGCTGCGGCCGCCAGTTCGGCGACCGGCTGTACGGTCCCCACTTCGTTGTTGGCATACATGATGCTGGCCAGTGCGGTCTCCGGACGGAGGACTGCGCGGAGGGCAGTCGGCGTCACCAGTCCTGTCCCGTCCACAGGCACCACGTCCACCTTGAATCCGTGGAAGCGTTCCAGGTAGCGTGCGGATTCCTCCACGGCAGGATGCTCGACGGCGCTGATCACCACGCGGTCAAGCTTCGGGTTGGCAGCCTGCCGGGCCAGGGCAATGCCCTTCACCGCCAGGTTGTCCGCCTCCGTTCCGCCGGACGTGAAGGTCAGCTCACCCGGCCGGCAGCCCAGGACTGCGGCCACCGAATCCCGCGCAGCGGCGAGGGCGCGCGCGGCGGCCTCGCCAAGGGTGTGGTGGCTGGAGGGGTTTCCGAAGTCGCTGGTGAGGTATGGCCACATGGCTTCCAGCACCTCGCGGCGGACCGGGGTGGTGGCGGCTGCGTCAAGGAAGATCATGGCCTACCCGGCTGTCAGTTCCACGTCCAGGCCAAGGTCAAGGGCGGCCACTGTGTGGGTAAGGGCACCGACGGAGATGACATCAACCCCGGCCGCGGCGATTCCTGCGACCGTCGCGAGGTTGACGTTGCCGCTTGCTTCCACGCGGGCCCGCCCAGCCACCAGGGCAACACCCTGGCGGAGCTCGTCCAGCGTGAAGTTGTCCAGCATGATGGTGTCCACGCCCGCGGCCAGGACAGGTTCGATCTGGTCCATGCGGTCCACCTCGACTTCGAAGTGGGTGGTGTGTCCCAGCTGGGCCTTGGCCGCCCGGAGCAGCTCCGTCAGCCTGGCGGGGTCCCCTCCGGTCATCACGGCCAGGTGGTTGTCCTTCGCCAGCACTGCGTCGGAGAGGCTGTACCGGTGGTTCGCACCTCCCCCGCACCGCACGGCGAACCGTTCCAGTATCCGCAGGCCGGGGGTGGTCTTCCGGGTGTCGGTGATCCTAGCCCGTGTCCCCTCGGCCAGCTGGACGAATTCGGCGGTCCTGGTGGCGATCGCGGACATCCGCTGAACGAGGTTGAGGGCAACGCGTTCGGCGAGAAGGACCGAGCGTGCCCGTCCGCTGACCCGCGCAAGGTGCGTGCCGGCGTCGAACCTGTCCCCGTCCACCAGCAGCAGCTCAACGGACGTGCCGGGGTCCACCAGCTGCATGGCATCCCGGAAGACGGTGGCTCCGCTGAAGACCCCGGGCACGCGGGCGTTCAGGACGGCCGTGGCGCGGGCGCCGGCGGGAATGAGCAGCTGGGAGGTAATGTCCCCGCCCGGAGCGTCCTCGGCGAAGGCCCGCTCAAGGATCTCGCGGACGGGAGCCGCCGGCAGGGTGAGGTCCAGGCCAGCGGCGCTGGCCGCCACGGGTGCAATAACGGAGTTTTCAGTCACGGACAAGGCTCGCTTTCGGGCGCAGGCGGGAGTGTTCTTGGAGTTCGTCAGCAATGCCGGCGGCATCAGTAGGGCTGTCGCTCCGGTAATGGGCGCCCAGGGACGCAGTCCGTTCCAGGGCGGCAGCCACCAGCAGCTGGGCGGCCAGCAGCAGGTTGCGGTCCTCATGCTCCAGCGGGTCCGCCCCGGCGGCTGCAGTTCCGGGAAGAACGACGGCGGACCACCGGCCAAGAGTTTCCGCCGCCTCCTGCAAAAGCACCCCATTCCGAAGCACCCCGGCCTTGGCAGTCATCAACCGGCGAAGAGCATCACGGGAGAACGGGGTTTCCATACCTCCGCCCCCACCGAAGCTGGCCGGCACGGTCCCGACCGGGCAGTCGGACAGGGCAGCCGCGCCCGCTGGGATGACCTCGGAAGGTGCCGGTCCCTCGTCGTCTGACGGGGCTCCGGAAGCGTACGTCAAAGGGAGGCCGCCCGCGGCCGAGCTAGTACGCGGAGGAGCACCGTCAGGTGACACCCAACCAGAGGCGTCACCGGAGAGGAAATCTTCAACTGCGCGGCGGCCGAAGACGAGTCCCTCGAGGAGGGAGTTGCTGGCCAGCCGGTTTGCCCCTTGGACGCCCGTGCATGCGACTTCGCCGGCGGCGTAGAGTCCGGGGATGCTGGTGCGGGCGTGCAGGTCGGTGACTACGCCGCCCATCCAGTAGTGGGCTGCCGGGGCCACGGGGACCATGTCCCGGGTCCAGTCGATGCCGGCTGCGAGGGTCTTTTCGGTGAGGGTCGGGAACCGCCGGGCCAGGAAACCGGAACCCCTGGCCGCCTCGATGACGCGCGCGTCAAGGTATACGTGGCCGTTGGGGTCGCCGAGCTTGGCCAGGTGCAGGGCTATGCTGCGGGAGACCACGTCCCGGGGGGCGAGCTCCGCGTCCCGATGGTATGCCCGCATGAAGCGCTTTCCGTTGCCGTCAACGAGGACTGCCCCTTCGCCGCGGACAGCCTCAGAGATCAGCAGCGGCTCGCCGGCAAGGCCCGCGGAGGTGGGCACGGCGTTCCGGACCAGGCAGGTGGGGTGGAACTGGAAGAATTCCAGGTCCGCTGTCCTTGCTCCGGCGCGCACCGCGAGCGCCAGGCCGTCGGCGGTGGCCACTGCGGGGTTGGTGGTCTGGGCAAACAGCCGGCCGGCGCCTCCCGTTGCCAGCAGGACGGCGTCCCCACGCAGCTCTGCCCTCTTCCCGTCCTGCAGGTATTCCACCCCGGTGACGGTGCCGTCGCCGTGCAGGAGTGAGGTGGCGTGTGCACCGGTGATGACCGTCAGGACACCGGCCGCCTGCCGGGAAAGCACCGCCTGGATGAGGGCAGCGGCCACTTTCGCGCCCGTGGCGTCGCCGCCGGCGTGGAGGATGCGGGGCGCGGAGTGGGCGGCCTCCAGCCCGAGTGCCGGGCGCCCGGCGGCCTGCAGGTCGAAGTGCACGCCGAAGCGCTGCAGGCCGTCAATGTCGTGCCGGGCCTGCGTGCACATCAGCCGGACGGCGTCGGCGTTGCAGTGCCCGGCGCCTGCCAGGAGCGTGTCGGTGATGTGGGCCGCTGCGGTGTCACCCGGGGCTGGTTCATCCAGCACGGCCGAGATGCCGCCCTGGGCATACCAGGTGTTGCTGTGGTCCAGCCCGCCTTTTGTCAGCAGAACCACGGAGGCGTCGGCGTCTGTTGCCAGCAGCGCCGCGTACAGTCCGGCAATGCCGCTGCCAATGACCACCAGCCGGCGGTGGCCTGGCATCACGGGCCCACGGGGCACAAGGGGCTCGGCTTTCATTACGGCCTGGCGGCGAGCATGCGCTCGAGGGCGGTCCGGGCATGGTCCTGGACGGACTCCGCTACGGTGATGCGGTTGACCACCCGGCCGGCCACCAGTTCCTCCAGCACCCAGGCCAGGTAACCCGGGTGGATGCGGTACATCGTGGAGCAGGGGCAGATCACCGGGTCCAGGCAGAAGATGGTGTGCTGCGGGTACTCCGCTGCAAGCCGGTTCACCATGTTGATTTCGGTGCCGATCGCGAACGTGGTGGGCTCCGTGGCCGCGGCGATCGCCTTCTTGATGAAGTCGGTGGAGCCGGCAGAGTCGGCGGCGTCCACGACGTCCATGGGGCACTCGGGGTGGACAATCACCTGGACGCCGGGGAAGTCCTTCCTGGCCTTCTCTATTTGTCCCACGTTGAAGCGCTTGTGGACCGAGCAGAACCCGTGCCAGAGGATGACCCTGGAATCGAGCAGCGCCTGTTCGTCGTTGCCGCCGAGGTCCTTGCGCGGATTCCACATGGGCATCTGCTCCAGCGGCACTCCCAGGGCTTTGGCGGTGTTGCGGCCCAGGTGCTGGTCGGGGAAGAACAGCACGCGCTGGGCACGCTGGAACGCCCACTCAAGCACGGTCCTGGCGTTGGAGGACGTACACACAATGCCGCCGTGCTCACCGCAGAACGCCTTCAGGGCGGCCGAGGAATTCATGTAGGTGACGGGCAGGACCGGGACCCGGCCTTCAGCGTCGGGCTCGGTGCCGAAGATCTCTACGAGCTGCTCCCAGCACTCGGCCACGGAGTCGGCGTCCGCCATGTCTGCCATGGAGCAGCCGGCCGCAAGGTTGGGAAGGATGACCGCCTGGTCCGGTGCGGACAGGATGTCAGCGGTTTCCGCCATGAAGTGGACACCGCAGAACACGATCGCTTCCGCGTCCGGCCTGGTGAGTGCGGCGTTGGCCAGCTGGAAGGAGTCCCCCACGAAGTCGGCGTACTGGATCACTTCGTCCCGCTGGTAGAAGTGGCCCAGGATAACGGCACGGTCACCCAGGGCGGCCTTTGCCGCCAGGATGCGTTCGCTCAACTCGGCGTCGCTGGCGAGCTTGTACTCCTCCGGCAACTGGCCCTGGCGCGGGGTCGCGGCAGGCGCAACATCTGCACTGGAAGCGCCGGGTCCGTAGGCGGGAATGCCGGCGAGCGCCTCGGCGAGGTCGTAGTCCCACGGGCCCTTGGCCAGGGCGGGGCTGCAGGTGCTGCCTGCCGCCGTCGCGCCTTTTTCGGCCTGCTCGCGCGTGATCAGCTGGATGGCTGTGTTGACGCTGCTCATAGTGTGCTCCTGTTGTCTGGGTCAAGGCCGGGCCGGCCGGTAAAGCGGTAGAGGCGCGGGGGGCGGTGCTTGCCGCCCTGGAGGTATTCGCCGGTCTCTTCTATTTCGGGGGTGGACTTGAGCTGCCTCCGGAAGTTTGCCGGATCAAGCTCGCGGTCCAGCACTGCCTCGTAAACCTCGCGGACCTGGGCCAGTGTGAAGTACTCCCCCAGCAGGTGGTAGGCCACGGAGCCGTAGGCCAGTTTGTTGCGCAGCCGCCACAACGCGTACTCCACGATCGCGTTGTGGTCGAAGGCCAGTTCCCCGAGCCGGTCCGCCCGGAACCACCGGACGTTCTCGGACTCGTCGGCGAGCGCGGCTTCTGTGGGCCGGACCAGGGCCCAGTAAACGATGGAAACCACCCGCTGGGTGGGTGAGCGGTGCAGCCCACCGAAAGCGTAGAGCTGCTCCAGGTAGCTGGGGGCGAGCCCGGTGGTCTCCCTCAGGTTCCGGGATGCGGCGTCCTGGAGGGACTCCGAGTGGCTGAGGGGGCCGCCGGGCAGCGCCCAGAGCCCCTTGAAGGGCTCCCTGATCCGGCGGACCAGGGGCAGCCAAAGCGTAGGCCGGCCCGAGCTTTCACTGGGCCGGAGGGCAAAGATGACGGTGGAGATGGCCAGGGAAGGAGGGGCCGCCTGGCGCTCCGACACGTTTGCCGAACTGGAGTACATGGTCCACCGCCTTCCTGGCAGCCGGGCCCTTTCTGCGGAAGGGCGCGCAATCTAGTTATGGTCACTTTGACCAAAACTAATTGTACGGGCATGCGCCGTGGAAATGCCAAATGTTTCCGGCCCTGCCGCCGGCTTCCATCGCGTGCTGCACGAACGCCCACCGCTGCGCCGAATACCGCCAACGCGGTGGAGGCGGTAAATTCGAGTGGGCCCACAAGGCGCCACCATCGAGACCCAAGAAGGTTCACGGCACTATGACGACGAAGTCCACCACAGCCCGTCCCAAAGGAAACCCCCTGCACCCCGTCCACAGCATGAAGCCCCGGCAGCTCACCATGATGGGACTGGGCAGCGCCATCGGCGCGGGTCTCTTCCTGGGCTCAGGCGCCGGCGTGCAGGCGGCCGGTCCGGCCGTCCTCGTTTCGTACCTGGTGGCCGGGACGCTCATCATCCTGGTTATGTGGGCACTGGGCGAGATGGCGGCCGCGAACCCCAACAGCGGTGCCTTTTCCGTCTATGCCGAACGCGCCCTGGGCAAGACGGCCGGCGCCACGATCGGATGGCTGTGGTGGCTGCAGCTGGTGGTGGTCATTGCCGCCGAAGCCCTTGGGGCGGCGGCCCTCCTGTTCTCCGTCTGGCCGGTCCTTCCGGTCTGGGCCCTGGCGCTGGCTTTCATGGTGCTCTTCACCGGCATCAACCTTGCCGGGGTGCGCAACTTCGGCGAGTTCGAGTTCTGGTTCGCCATCCTCAAGGTGGCCGCGATCGTGCTGTTCCTGGCGGTGGGCGCAGCCCTGCTGCTGGGCCTGCTGCCGGAGGTGGCCTCGCCGGGACTGTCCAACCTCACCGCCGACTTCGCCCCGCAGGGCCTCAGCGGCATTGCCTCAGCGCTCTTTGTGGTCATCTTCGCGTTCGGGGGCACCGAGATTGTGTCCGTCGCCGCAGCGGAGACCGAAGACCCCGAGCGGAGCGTGGCTAAAGCCATCCGTACTGTGGTGTGGCGCATCCTGGTCTTCTACATCGGCTCCGTTTTCGTCATCGCCGCTGTCCTGCCGGCAACATCCCAAAGCCTTTCCTCACCCTTCGCCGGCGTCCTGGACACCGCCCGCATCCCCGGTGCCGGGGCGGCCATCACCCTGGTGGCCGTCGTCGCGCTCCTGTCCGCACTGAACGCCAACCTCTACGGGGCCTCACGCATGGCCTACTCCCTCGCCCAGCGCTCCGCCGCGCCCCGGTTCCTGACTCGGCTTTACGGCGCGAACGTCCCTATGCTGGCCGTCGGCGTATCTGTAGCCTTCGGGTTTATCGCCACAGTCCTGGAACTCCTCTTCCCTGAACGGATCCTGCCGGCGCTGTTCCAGCTGGTGGGGTCCACCTGCCTGGTGGTGTGGGGCAGCGCCCTCGTATCGCAGCTGATCCTTCGCCGCCGCGCCGACCGCGCCGGCACGCACCTGCCCCTCCGGATGAAGGGCTTTCCCGGCCTGACCATCCTGGGGCTGGCGCTCCTGGCCGTCATTTTCGCCGTGGGCTTCAGCGCTGAAGGCAGCCGCATCCAGCTGTTCAGCACCTTTGCACTCATTGGCGGCATCGCGCTGGCCTGCGCGCTGGGCGCCCGGCTCACGCAACGGGCTGGCAGGTAGAGTAATTTCCAAAGCAAGAGGCACCCAAGCGCCGGGTCCGCCCGGGCGCCGTAGTTGATGAGGACTGACACCATGAGCGGCAGGCACAGCGGCCAACAGCAGACGCACACCGTGGAGGGCACCGACCCACAGCTCTACGTGGCGGTGCACGAGCCCGCCGCCGACGCCGGGCTCCGCCCCGTCCTGCTGGTGCACGGTTTCTCCTCGTCCAGCAAGCTCAACTGGGAGGACACCGGCTGGGTGGCCGCGCTCCTGGACGCCGGCCGGCGCGTCATCACGGTGGACCTGCCCGGGCACGGCCGCAGCGGCGCTCCGGAAGACCTGGACTCGTACTCCCCCAGCAGGATCCGGGCGGACCTGCTGCAAACAGCGTTCGACGCCGGCGTGCGGCCCTTGCAGGACGGTGAGCCTTCCAGCGGGCTGGACGTGGTGGGTTATTCGCTGGGCTCACGGCTTGCCTGGGAGTTCGGCGCCACCCAGCCGGAAATCACCCACCGCCTGGTGCTGGGCGGCCCCAACATGGCTGATCCGTTGGCGGAGTTCGACCTGCGGGCGGCACAGGACTACCTGGCCGACGGGACGGCCATTGCCGACGAGTCCACGGCCCAGCTGCTCAAGATGGCCCTCCTGCTGCCCAGCAACAACATCTTCGCGCTGCTCTCCCTGGTGGAGGCCATCAAAGCCGAGCCGTACGATCCCACGGAGGCCGTTCCCCACGTCCCGATGCTCCTGGTGGCCGGGGACAAGGACGAACGTGCCGGCAGCCTGCCGCAGCTTGCCGAACTGGCAAGGAAAGCCGGGGGCACGGCCGAACAGCTGATCCTGCCGGGACGGAACCACACAAATGCCATCACCAGCAGGGCCTTCAAGCAAGCTGCCGTCAGGTTCCTGGCAGGCCAGGAACCCGCCTGACCCCCGTTTTCCGGCCTGCTGCCAAGACAGTCCTCCGCCCGGATTCCGCCGGCACCAGACGGCGCCTGGCGCCCCCGCAAACGGTAGGCTGAACTTTAGGCCGGAGGAGCCTGGAGGGACTGATGGGCACGTTTTTTGAAGACCGCACGGATGCCGGTGAACGCCTCGCTGCTGTGCTCACGCAGTTCCGTGAACGGCCGGACACGGTGGTCCTTGGCCTGGCCAGGGGCGGCATCCCGGTAGCGGCCGCCGTCGCCAAAGCCCTCTTCCTGCCCCTTGGAACAGTCCTGGTCCGGAAGCTGGGGATCCCCGGCCATGATGAAACGGCCTACGGGGCACTGGCGTGGGTTCGGGGCCGCACCGTCCGGCTGATCAACAAACCCCTGCTGGACCGGGTCCTCGAACACGGCGTGCGCCAGGAGTCACTGGACGCGGTGGAACGGCGGGAACGCACGGAACTTCTCCGCCGCGTGGAACTTTACCCCGGAGCGGACCTGGACGTGGCAGGCAAGACCGTCCTGCTGGTCGACGACGGCCTGGCGACCGGCGCCACCATGAGGGCAGCGGTCGAAGCAGTGCGCGAGGGCGGCGCGGCCACCGTCGTTGCGGCCGCCCCGGTGGGTTCCGTCGAGGCGGAGGCTTCCCTGGAGCGGGTGTGCGACGCCGTGCTGTGCCTGCACCTGCCCGGCAAGTTCCGGGCGGTGGGCAGCTTCTACCGGCACTTTGACCAACTGTCCGACGACGACGCGATCAGCATCCTGGAGCAGTGATAACGGCGGCCCTCGTCTGGCCTGATACGCCAAAGCGAGCCGGACCACTATGGTCCGGCCCGCTGTCGTTAGGAAGACGGTGAGGGGTCCACGCCGTCAGTGGTGGCTGACGCCGAGCGGCCGCCCCTTGGTTTCCTTGGCCAGAACCACGCCGATGGCGGAGATGACGCAGAGGATCATAATGTAGATGCCGATGGAGCCTGTCCATTTGGTGGCCTGCAGCAGGGTTTCAGCGATGGTCGCCGCGAAGGCACCGCCAAGGATGGCGCCGAAGGCGTAGCCGATGGAGATCCCCGAGTAGCGGACGTTGGCCGGGAACATCTCGGCGTACATTGCGGACATCGGGCCGTAGGACAGCCCGAGTCCGATGGTGAGGACGAACAGTGCCAGCCCGTACAGCCAGATGTTCTTGGTGTCGATGAGGGCAAACATGGGGATCATCCAGGCAAAGATGATGGCGTAGCCGGTAAGGAAGGTTTTGACCCGGCCGATGCGGTCCGAGAGCCAGCCGCCGGCCAGGGTGAAGATCAGCCAGCCGAAGGACGCCAGGGTGGTGGCCAGGAGGACCTGCGGGGTGGGCATCTGCAGGGTCCGAGTGGCGTAGGCGATGAAGAAGGCGATTAGCAGGTAGCCGGCGGCGTTATTGCCGATGAAGATCATGGTTGAGTACAGGACCGGCTTCTTGTGGCTGCGGACCAGTTCGCCCAGCGGTGCCTTGCTTTCCTGCTTCCGGGCGGCCATCTCCTGGAAGACCGGGCTTTCGGCGACGGCCCGCCGGATCAGGTAGCCCACCACGATCAGGACGATGGAGAGCAGGAACGGCACGCGCCATCCCCAGGCTGCGAAGTCTTCCTTGGACATGTTGGAGTTGAGGAAGAAGAGCAGCCCGGTGGCCAGGATCATGCCGATCGGTACACCGATCTGGGGGTAGGCGCCGAAGAGGCCGCGCTTGTTCAGGGGAGCGTGTTCAACGGCCATCAGTGCCGCGCCACCCCATTCGCCGCCTGCCGAGAAGCCCTGGATGATGCGGAGCAGGATCAGGAGGATGGGAGCCCAGGCGCCGATCTGCGCGTAGGTGGGGAGCATGCCGATCAGTGCCGTGGCTGCCCCCATCATTACCAGGGTGAAGACGAGCATGGCCTTGCGTCCCAGGCGGTCGCCCAGGTGCCCGGCCACCACGGCGCCCAGGGGCCGGAAGAGGAAGCTGATGCCGATCAGGGCGAACGAGAGGATCTGCGCCAGGCCCGGGTTGGATTGGTTCAGCGGTGCAAGGAACAGCGGCGACAGCAGCGTTGCGGTCAGCTGCGCGAAGATGAAGAAGTCGTACCACTCGATGGTGGTACCGACGAGGGTGCCGGCGAGGACCTTGCGTTCCTCCCGCCGGGAGCTGGGGCCGGCGAGTGTGTCCACCTTGGAAGGTGTGGTCATTGAAACTCCATTGTTCAAGGCAGCAGTGCTGCCGGGACGCCTTCAGGATTACCGACAGAACGGTCAGTTAGTTAGTAGGGTACACCGAAAATGTGAGGCGGAACACGGGCTTCCGGAACTTTCTTGCCAGGCCGGCCGGCGGCACCGGATGCCATCGGTGCAAGGAGGGGCTCATACCCCGGCGCCGTAGACTCCCCGGCACACGAGTTCTATATTTGGAATGCCGTTTCGTATTCAGGACGTTTCCCGGCCGCAGACGCCTGGCGATGGGGGCGTCGGGCGTACCCGCCACCTAGGATGGACACCATGAATTCCACCGCCGCAGCCCCGGCCGGAGCAGCGCCAGCGCAGGCTTCCCCCTCCCAGACCTTGTCGCGGGGTATCCGCGCCCTGGAGATCATGGCAGCGGCATCCGCGCCCCTGACGATTGCGGAACTGGCGGACGCCATGGGTGTGCACAGGTCGGTGGCCTACCGAATCCTTCGGACCCTGGAGGACCATTCACTCCTGGTGCGTGATGACGCCGGCCGGGTCCAGCCCGGGCCCGGCCTGGCGGTTCTGGCGCGCGGCGTTTCCCGCAACCTTCAGGCTGCAGCCCTGCCGGAACTGACGCAGCTGGCTAATGCTTTGGACATGACGGCGTTTGTCGCTGTTTGGGACCACCACGACTGCATTACCCTGCTCACGGTGGAACCGAGGCACTCCGGCGCCACGGTGGCGCAACGTCCCGGCACCCGTCATCCCATCAACGCCGGGGCGCCCGGCATCGCCATCCAGTCCGCGCTCACCGAGGCGGAATGGGACCGGCTGGCCACGGGAATCCCCTACCGCCCCGAAGCCGCCGAAGCCCGCCGCGCCGGCTATTCCGCCAGCCATGACGAGGTGATTGCCGGGGTTTCCTCCCTGGCGGCGCCGGTCCGGGTTCCTGGCGGCCGCCCCGCTGCGCTGTCTGTCGTCTATATCCGCTCATCCCATGATCCCGCTGCGGTGGGAGCCGCGCTGGTTGAGAGCGCGGCCAGGATTGAGCGGCAGCTCGCTTAGGCCTTCCGGCCAAGGGCGACGGCGGCTCCCGCCCCCAGGAGTGCCAGCGCGGAGGCGGCGCAGACCGGGACAAGGAAGGCCGCTGCGTAGCCGTGGCTTTCGGCAAGCTGGCCGCCCAGCGAAGATCCCAGCGCAGTGCCGGCAACGATGCCGCTGGCCAGCGCCGTCATCACAGTACTTAGGCGGCCGGCAGGGGCGATGGTCCCGCCGACGGCGAAGACTGTGACCATGACGGGCCCCACCGGGAGGCCCAGGATCAGCAGCGCCGCGACCATCGCGGGCATCGAGGTTGGCAGGAGCAGCAGCAGGGACAGCGCAGCCATGAGCGCGGCGCACAGCACCCAGCGCCGGGCCGGGCCGAAGCGCTGCGGCCAGTACGCAACGGACAGTGCGGCCACGGCCGAGCTCAGCCCCATCACGGCGTAGAGCAGGCCCGCCGCCTCAGAGCCTGCAAACCCTGCCGAGAAGGAGCTCAGCGCAGTTTGGGTGGAGCCGAAGAACGTTCCCATGCAGACCATGGCGAGCACCGGCACGGCCACCGCTGCCGGGAGCTTTCCGGCCCGGACCCGTGAACCGGCCGGCATCCTGTTTCCCGCGGCTGGCCTGCTTGCCGGAACCGCCCGGTGTGTACGGTGGACTGCGAACGCGGGGACGAGGGTGATGGTCAGTGCCACCGCCACTGCGAGGGGCAGCCAGGGCGCCAGCAGGCTGGCCAGGATTCCCACCAGTGCCGGGCCCAGGACAAAGGTCACCTCATCTGCCGTGCTTTCGTAGGAAAGGGCGGTGTCCAGGTCCCGTGCCTGGTCCTTGCCCGGGCCGCGGGCGGCCAGTGCCATCCAGCGGACCCTGGCAAGCGGGCCAACCTGCGGGCAGCTGGCACCTGACAGGAAGGCGGCGGCCAGGACCGCGGCCGGGATACCCGGGGATTCCGCCGTTGCCCACACAGCCAGGATCAGGGCCACCACGGCGACGCTGTTGAGAAGGGCGGCGAGCAGGAGCACCGGGCGTTGTCCCCGGCGGTCGGCAAGGGCCCCCAGAACCGGCGCGCCAAGGGCCGAGCCGATCCCCACGGCTCCTGCCGCCATCCCGCCGAGCGCGTAGGAGCCGCTGGCTGACGTGACCAGGGTCAGCGTACCCACTGTCAGCATGGCCAGCGGCAGCCGGGCAAACAGGCCAAGGGGTATAAAGGTCCGGCCGGCCAGAAGGGGCAGTCTGGCGAAGCGGCTTCGGGAGGCCGCAGGGGTTTCTCCCGGAAGGAGTGGAGCGGGGGTAGCTGGGGCCGGGGCTGGTGACAGCTCTCCGGCGGCGGGGCCGGGTACTTGCGTGCTGGCAGGTGTTAGGGGTGAGTTCAATTCCGGGCTCGTTCATCTCGTGCGCATCGTCCCTCCTCCCGATGCGCGCAACCCGGTAACAGTGCAATTATATCCGGACGGTATACCTATCCGGCCTGCAGCCCGCCAGTCCGGTTGGAGCGCAGGGGCACTACCCTGTCACACTGGTGCGTCTGCAGCGTCCGAGATCCGGAGCGTGGAGCCGTTCCGGCCCTTTAGCACCTGGAGCTGGGCGCCTATCCGCTGCTTCATCTCCGCAACATGGCTGACCAGGCCCACCACGCGGCCGCCGTCCCGCAGCCCTTCAAGGGCGTCCATCACCTGCTCCAGCGACTGCTCATCGAGGCTGCCGAACCCCTCGTCTACGAACAGGGTTTCGATTTCCACTCCACCGGATTCCTGCTGGACGACGTCCGCCAGGCCAAGCGCCAGGGACAGGGATGCCATGAACGACTCTCCGCCGGATAGGGTGGAGGTGTCCCGGCGGAACCCGGTCCACTGATCCACCACCTCCAGTCCAAGCCCGGATTTTGCCCCGCGCGCGGCCTTGGCGTCCGTATGCTGGAGCAGGTAGCGGCCATCACTCATGGCCACCAGCCGCTCTGAGGCAGCCGCGGCAACGTGTTCCAGGCGGGCAGCGAGGACGTAGCTGTTCAGGCTCATCCGGTAGGTGTTCTCGCCACGGCCGGCGGCGGCATCCGCCAGCCCGGCCAGCATCTGCGCCCGCTCTGCCGGCTGCCGCGCCGATCCTGCCACGTCTTCGTACTCAGCACGGATGCTGCGCAGCGAGGCAAGGCACCGTGCGCCCATGCCGGCAGCAAGGTCGGCATCCCGTGCGGCCTGGAGTGCCTGCGCAGCAGCTTCACGAAGGGCCTCAAGCCGCTTCCCGTCCAACTCGTAGCCTGCGGACTTCTCCTCCAGCGCCAGCAGGACGTCATCGGAGACGAACAGCTCCGCCACCCTGGCTTCCTCGTCCTGGGCTGCGCGCACCCGTGCCTCGAGTGCGCCGGCCTCGGCGGCGTCGAGCAACTGTTCACGTGCCTCGCGTGCCGAGGTGAAGCCGGCCGCAGGCAGCGCCAGGTCGAGCTGCTCCAGCGCCTCGGCGGCCTGGGCTTCCATCCGTTCGAGGTGCGCCTGCGCCTCAACCGCCTTGTTGAGCACCGTCACCGCGCCCTCCAAGGCACGCAACCGCTGGGCCAGCGTCCGGTGGGTGCCCCGCAGCCCGGCCAGAGCCTGGTCAAGGGCCAAGGATTGCTCGGATACGTCGGCCAGAGACGCCGCCGTCCTGGCAAGTTCGCCCTCGGTGCCGGTCCGGGATTCCTGCGCAGCTGCGGCAGCGGTGTCGAGTTTGCCGAGCCGCAGCCTGACGGCTTCCAGTTCCTTCTCTGCAGTCCGGGCATCGGCGGCTGCCCGCCGCGCACCGTCCGCCGCGTTAAGTGCCTCGTCCTCCGCGGTGTCTCCGCCCTGCCCGGCGAGTACTGCCACCAGCTGCCTGGCCTCCCCGAGTTCGTGGGCCACCAGGGCGTACGCCGCCTCTGCTGCCTCGTGGACCAGCCGCGCTTCTTCCTCCTGCTGGGCAAGTTCCGGGCCACCGGAACTGCCTGCCGCCGGGGCAGGATGGTCCGGGCTGCCGCATACGGGGCACTGCTCCCCCTGAACCAGCTTGGCTGCCAGCTCGGCGGCGGCATTGGCAAGGCGCCGCTCCCTCAGGTCCAGCCAGCGGCGTTTCGCCTCCAGTTGCCGGTCATGGCATTCGTCATGGCGGACCTTCACCAGGTCCCGGGCCGCAACAGCGGAACCGTAGCGCCTGACCACGTCCAGCAGTTCGTCCGCAGCCGCCGCTTCCTTCTGGCGCAGGGACGCGGCAGCCGCATGCTGTTCCAGGACAGGCAGCCCGGCATGGAGCAGGCGCCGCTCGTCCGTCAGTGCATCGGCGCGCCGGTTGGCCTCTGCAAGGGCGGCGGCAAGTTCCTCCTGCTTTTTTGCCAGGGTGCCGTGCCGCTTCCGAAGGGCCTGCAGCCTGTCCTCGTCCGGCAGCCTGGCCTCCACCACGGCCAGGAGCGAGCGCAGCCGTGCCAGCTCCTCCCCGGCTCCGGCGACGGACGTTGCCGCATCGGTGGCGGGGCCCGGGGCAAAGTGGAGTTCCAGCTCAGCCAGTTCAGGGTCCTCCCCCGCAGCCAGGCTCAGAAGGGTCACGGCTGATTCCATGGCGGTAGCGGCGCTCCGGGCCTTCGCGGCACTGGCATCAACGTTCCGCAGCTGCCCCTGCAGGACCTCGGCCTTCCGGTGCCGGGCAAGCCGGAGGATGTGATCGTCAAGCAGCTGCGCGCCCTGCTCCACTGCCACCTTCCGGGCGGCGGCGGAATCAAGCTTCCGGCGCTGGTCGGCGCGCGATGCTTCAGCTTCCGCGGCCTTCCTGCATTCAGCGCTGGCGGCTTCGGCCTGTCTGGCCCCGTCCGTCAGCTCCTCCAGCCGGCCCGCCACTGCTGCTTCCAGCCAGTCGAGCCGCACCGCGGTGTTCTCCGAAGAAGGCGCACTGGACGCGTCGAGGCCGAGGCGTGCCGCCTCGGCCTCAGCGCGGGCTGCCAGGAGCTCGAGCCGGCCCGCAAGATGGGACACCTCCTCCTTGGCCACCTGCGCCTGACGGGACAGTTCCTGCTCCACCGATTCGAACCGCTCGGTACCGAAAAGCTTCTGGAGGAGTTCCAGCCGGTCGGTGGCCTTGGAGCGCAGGAAAGCAGCAAAGTCTCCCTGCGGCAGCATCACCACACGGGTGAACTGCTCCCGGTCCATGCCCAGCAGGGCCAGGATCTCTGCGCCGGCTTCGTCATTGCGGGCAGACTTTTCCGTCCACGTCCCTCCAACCCGTTCCCGCAGCAGGGTCTTCGCCTGCTGGGTGGTGAAGCCGTTCTTGCCCCGGGCGCTCGGTTTGTCCCAGGCCGGGGACCTTGTCACTTCAAAGCGGCGTCCCTGGGCCGAGAACTCACAGGTCACCGCGGGTTCCTGGGCCGGCTCGGCATGGTCGCTGCGGAGCCGTTTACCGTCCTGGCGGGCTCCCGGAACGGAACCGTAGAGGGCAAAACAGATGGCATCCAGCACGCTGGTTTTCCCGGCACCTGTTGGGCCGTTGAGCAGGAACAGGCCGTGTGCGCTGAGCCGGTCGAAATCGATCTCCTCGGTGCCGGCAAACGGGCCAAACCCGGAAATCAGCAGGCGGTGGATCCTCATCGTGAAGCCTCCAGGAGGCGGACGTTCTCCAGCGCGGCAGCGAGCGCCGCCTTTTCAGTGTCATCGGGGACCCTGCCCCGCACGTGTTCCAGGAAGCCGCAGCATACGGAGAGATCGTCGGGTGCCTCGGCGAGCCTGCTGCTGTAGCTGGAAGCGGTGGCCGGTGTTCCGCCCTCCGGATCGAAACCGAGGACCAGCGTCTCCGGAAAACGGGTGCGGAGCCGCTCCATGGCGCGGGCCGGGCGCTGGGCGTCTGTCAGCGTGACCTGGCAGTAGGCTGTTTCCGCCCACTGGTGTTCGGGCCGTTCAAGGAGCTCTTGCAGGGGACCGCGCAGCACGGCCAGAACCCGGGGCGCTTCCCACAGGACTTCCTGCACAGAGCTGACTCCCCCTGCGTCAACGTCCACGAGCCAGCCGCCCTTCCGGTGCCCGGCTTCCGAAAAAGAATACGCCAGCGGCGAGCCTGAGTACCGGACCTGCGGGGACAGGGCCTGCCGTCCGTGCAGGTGGCCCAGCGCGGTGTAGCTGAAGCCGTCGAAAAGGTCCAGCGGAACGGCACCGACGCCGCCGATGCTGAGGTCGCGTTCGCTGTCCGAGCTGATCCCGCCGCTGGCAAAAGTGTGCGCCAGGACCACGGAGTGGACGGCAGCGGAAGCTGAACGCCGTTCGATATCGTCCCGGATCATCGCGGTTGCCGCCCGGGTGACCTCGAAGTGGCTGGGGGTGTCCGCCCCGAGCTGCTCGGCGACCAGGCGGGGCTCGAGCCAGGGTATGCCGTAGATGGCCAGCACTGCTTCTGCGGTGCCGGCGCCAGGGGCCTGGTCCAGGGGCAGCAGCAGCGGCGTGTCCAGGCTCTCGATCCTGGTGCGGAGGTGGACTCCCCCGCGTTCCAGGAGGCGGGAGGCGAAACCCAGGCGGATGGCGGAATCATGATTGCCGCTGGTCAGCACCACCTGTGCACCCGCAGCTGTCAGGCGGACCAGGGCCTCATCCAGCAGGTTCACCACGTCGACGCCCGGAAGGGCGCGGTCATAGACATCCCCGGCCACCAGGACGACGTCAACGCCGTGCTCGGTGACCGCACGGACCAGCTGGTCTACGAAGTCCCGCTGGGCATCCAGCATGCCAACGCCATGGAAGGACCGGCCCAGGTGCCAGTCCGATGTGTGAAGTAACCGCATGTTCCTAAGCTATCGGCTGCCACTGACAGCGGGAGCAAACGCCGCATCCACCGTCAGCCCCGCTTGCCGTCAAAGAATTCCTGGGCTTCGCTGGGCTGGGCTTCACCGGGCCCGGATCCATGCGTGCCGCTGCCGGCTCGGCCGCCCTGCCCGGTCACCCCAGCGTCCGCGGCGGTTTCGGCTCCCCGGCCGGTTTCGTTGGTTTCAACTGTTTCAGCGCTTTCGGCGGTTCCGCCGGTTTCCCCTGCTTCACGGGGTTCTCCCGCAGCCTGGGCGGCGGCACCGGCATGGGCAGGCGCTCCGAAGCTCCGGAAAACCAGTCCTGCAATGGCTGCACCCAGCAGCGGGGCGGCCAGGAATACCCAGAGCTGCCCAACGGCCCAGCCCGAGCTGAACACCGCGGACGCAACGGCGCGGGCAGGATTGAACGGCAGGTTCCCCACCGACTGGCCCAACTGCAGGAGCACGGCAAAGGTCAGGCCCACGGCCACGGGGGCTGCAGACCGGCTGCCCCGGTCCCGGCTGTCCCTGCCGGACTGCCCCGCTGGGCCGCCGTCCCCGCCAAAGCCGGTTTCCCGGCCCGGCGCGCCCAGGAAGACCGCCACAACAATTGCGGCTCCGAGCATTTCAAGGAGCAGTACCGCCGCGAGCGGCGCCTGGATGATGGAGTGTTCGGCGAAGCCGGCGGTCACGGTGTCAAAAGCGGTTCGGCTGTCCGAGATACCCGGCAAGGTGCGCAGGATCCCGAACAGCGCGGTGGCGCCTGCGAGTCCCCCCACCAGCTGGGCGCCCACATAGGCGGCAGCAGCCCCGGCCCTGATCCGGCCGGCCACAAGGTGTCCCGCCGTGATGGCGGGGTTGAAGTGGCCGCCCGAGACGTGGCCGAACGCCAGCATCGCGGCGGTCACGGCCAGGCCGGCGGCAAGTGCCGCGGGGACAGGGCTGGAATCGGGGATAGTGAACAGCGGCACGCCAAGGCCGGCCACCACGATGAACAACGTGCCGAACGCCTCGGCCCCCAGCCTGGGCAGGAGTCCCGGCGGGGCGGTCTCCGGGCTGCGGGGCAGCAGGACGTCGTGTGGAACGGGGGCGGGCGTGCTCATGGTGGGACCCTTTGGTAGGCAGGAGATGGCGGTGCTGCCGCCGGGCAACCCTTCCATTATTCCAGCCGACGCTGGACGTTTGCTGGGGCCTCGCGTTTCCCGCCCAGCCCTGCAGGGCCGGGCGGGAGTCACTGCGCCGCCGGAGGCCACGGTAAATTTACAGGCATGAGCATTGACCCCGGATCCTCCGTCCCTGCCCTCAAGTCCCGCATCCATGGCTGCCTGCTGGGCGGCGCGCTGGGCGATTCCCTGGGCTACACCATCGGCACGCAGTCTGTGGAGGAAATCCGGCGCGGCCCAGGCGGGCGCGGCATCACCGGATTCGGTCCCGTGACAGGCGCATTTTCCGACGAGACCCAGCTGACGCTCTACACGGTGGACGGGCTGGTGGAGGCGCTGGAATGGGCAAATTCGGGTGTGGGCGCGGACGTGAACGCCTGCCTGTGGCTGGCGTATCTGCGGTGGCTCGCCGCGCAGGGGGAGGCCGCTCCGGCGTCGGCTCCCACACCCCAGCCCCGATGGATAGACGGGCACGCTGCGCTCCGCCAGCGCCGGGACCCCAGCGCTACCTGCATCTCCGGGCTGGCAACGGGTGAAATGGGCACCTCCGCCCGCCCCGTGAATCCCGCATCGAAGGATTCCGCCACCGTGGTGCGCTCTGCCCCGTTCGGGCTGATCCCGCATATTGCGCCCGACGCCGTCTACAAGCTGAGTGCCGACGCAGCCTCCCTGACCCACGGGCACCCTGCAGCGCGCCAGGCTGCCGGGATTTTCAGCCTGCTGGTCCACCGGCTGGTTTCGGGTGAGGGGCTCCCGGACGCCGCCTCTTCCGTGACCGCCCACGCCCGTGCCCTGGGCGGAGTGGAACCGGAACTGCCCCAGCGCCTGGAAGCCGCACTCTCGCTTGCCACCCGGGGCGTGGTGACGCCGGAGGAGCTAACTCATGCACTCGGTGACGGCCGGACCGCTGAGGAAGCCCTCGCCGTCGCGCTCTACGCGGTACTCGCAACCCTCCCCGGCGCTGCCTCAGGCAACGCCGGCGAAGACGACGGTGGCACTAAGGACGGCGGCACTGACGGTGATGGCACTAACGACGGCGTTGCGGACACGCTGCCCGTCCGGCACTTCCGCGCGGCGGTGTCCTTGGCGGTGAGCCACGGCGGTCAGGGCGACGCCACCGGTTCCCTGGCCGGGAACATCCTGGGGGCCTTCTACGGCGAGGAGTGCCTTCCTGCGGACTGGCTGGAGTCGCTGGAGGCGCCCGAGGCAATCCGCGGCATGGCCAAAATGCTGGTGGGGGTCACGACCGGCGAAGGCTGATGTTGTTGCATGCCTCGCAGACGTCCTCCGGGATCAGTCCGCGGCGCTGCAGGAACCCGAAGACCACGCAGCCCAGGCAGAATCCGGCAAAGGCTTCAAGGGACGCCGCCACGATCAGGACGCCCAGCACCGTCCAGGCGGCGGGTACGGCTCCGGCCGCGAACAGGGCAAGGGCCGTGGTGGAGACTGCTGCGCCCATGCCCTGTGCAAAGCGTTTGGGCGGCCCGGGAACCAGCTTCACCCGTCCCAGCCGCGGCGTGATGACCTTGACGGACACCAGTGCCAGCGGGGAAATTTTGGGTCCGAAGAGCACGCGCAGCCAGAACCCGGCGGCGATGGCCAGCAGGCCCCAGCCGGAGCCGGCGGCAAGCGTTACAACGGCGAGCGCCACCACCAGCCCGGCAGTGACGCGCGCGGCGTACTCGTTGACCGGATTGGGGAAAGCGAACAGGGAGCCCATGAGCCAAGGCTAGGAGCGCGGAGTACGCGGGCAAAGCTTTGTTGCGCCCCATGAAGAAACAGCCCAACCGGGGGCCTCAGGCGATGGCTGCGGCTGCGAAGTCCCCCACCATCTGCAGGAACTCGCCTTCGGACAATACTTCGATCGCCTGGCCCCGCCCGTGGAGCTCCAGCACCCGCCGGGCTTTGCCGGTCAGCCTGCCGGACCGGAGGTCGGAGGCAACAAAGCCGTCCCCCACCACCAGGACGGTGGTGCGCCCGGTCACCCGGCTTTCCGGCCGGGCGCCGACCTCGGCAGAGCGTCTTTTGGCCTCCGGGCGCCCGATGGACAGCTCCCCGGTGAAGACGACGGTCTGTCCGTGCAGGGGGTGGCCCGGCTCGGCGTCGGGGTTGGGAAGCGGATTGTCGCCCTCCTCCGGCCAGCCCGCCTGGAAGGGCCGCAGCGGCGCAGCAGTGCCGCCGGCGGCAGCGGCAAGGGCCGTAATGCTGGCCTTTGAGAGCCCGTCCGTCACCGGGTCGAAGGCCTGCTGGCGCGGCATCACCAGCCCCAGCGAAAGGTAAAGTTCGGCGATACTGTTGGCCTGGTTGCGCCGGGCGATGTCGACCAGGATGCCGGCGCACGCCCGGGCATCCTCTGCGGCGTCGTGGTGCTTCACCAGCGGCACGCCTGCTGCCTCAGCGGCGAACGGCAGGGAGTTGGATACCAGCGAGTAGCACCGCCGGGAGAGCATGACCGTGCATACGTAGTCATAGGCAGGCCCCGGCAGGCCGGAGACCTCCAGGCCCGAACGGATCACGCCGAGGTCGAAGGCGGCATTGTGCGCGGCGAGGATGTCATCGCCAATAAACGCGCCGATTTCGGGGAAGAGTTCCCCGAAGCGGGGCTGCCCGGCAACGTCGTCAGCGCGGATGCCGTGGATCCGGACGTTGTGGTAGTCGAAATGGTCGTGGTTCTGCGGCGGGCGCATCAGCCATGAGGCCTCCTCCACGATCCGGCCGCCCCGGACCTTCGTCAGGCCTACCGCACAGGGAGAGCCCCGGAAGCCGTTCGCAGTTTCAAAGTCGATCGCCGTAAAGTCCAAACCCACGGCCCCACCTTACCGCCGGAATGCTGCCCCTCCATGCAGGCACAGCTCTGTCAAGTACCCTTGAGGGGTGAACTTTCCTGTGATGAATGACCTCGCCGTGTCCATGCTGGGCGGAGCAGGACCGGTCCAGCCCCAGCTGGCCTCCTTCCTGCCCGACTGGCTGAACCCCCAAGTCTTCCTGGCCGATCCCGCCCTGGCGCCGTGGGTGGTCCTGCTGGTCTGCGGCATCGTCTTCGCGGAAACCGGCCTGTTGGTGGGCTTCTTCCTGCCCGGTGACTCCATGCTGTTCACGGCCGGCCTCCTGGTGGCCACGGACACCATCAAGTTCAACGTGTGGGTCTTCGCGCTGCTGATCATCATCTCGGCCATCGTGGGCAACCAGACCGGCTACCTCATCGGGTCGAAAGCCGGCCCCGCCATCTTCAACAAGCCCAACTCGCGCCTGTTCAAGCGGGAAAACGTGGAGAACGCGCACGCCTTCTTCGAAAAGCACGGCGGCAAGGCCCTGATCCTGGCGCGCTTCGTCCCCATCATCAGGACTTTCGTCCCCGTCATCGTGGGCGTCGCCCAGATGAACAAAAAGAAGTTCTTCCTCTTCAACGTCATCGGCGCGGTACTTTGGGGCGGCGGCGTAACGCTCCTCGGCTACCTGCTGGGCGACCGCATCCCGTGGGTCCGGGACAACCTGGACATCATCTTCATCGCGATCGTCCTGGTGTCTGTCCTGCCCATCGGCGTGGAGGTCCTCCGCGGCCTGTCCGCCAAGCGCCAGGCGAAGGCCTACGGCACCGACCCCGTGGACGAGTTCATCGAGGAGCACGCTCCCGACGACGAACAGAAGACCCCCCGCCTTCCGTAAGGCGCCGGACACACAAAAGGTATGCTCCCCGTTGCGGCGGGAAGCATACCTTTTTTGGTTAAGCGGCCACCGTTGGTGCCGTGCCCGTCAGCCGTCCGCCCGGCGCAGCGCCTCGACGATGGCCGGCAGCAACGCGCGGAAAGCCTTGCCGCGGTGGCTGATGGCATTCTTTTCCTCCGCGGACAGCTCAGCGCAGCTCCGGTCCTCCCCCGCGGGCTGCAGCACCGGATCGTAGCCGAATCCTCCGCTGCCCCGAGGTTCGCGCAGCAGCACACCCTCCAGCTGCCCGTACTCAACCACCTCATGGCCAAGCCGCCCGTCTGTGTCCGGCACTGCCAGGGCCGCCGCGCAGACAAAGGCCGCACCCCGGTGGATGTCCGGCACATCGGAGAGCTGGCTGAGCAGGAGCCGCAGGTTGGCGGCATCGTCCCCGTGCGTCCCCGCCCACCGGGCCGAGAAGATCCCGGGTGCCCCGCCCATCACGTCCACCGCAAGGCCGGAGTCGTCGGCAATGGCCGCCAGGCCGGTGGCCTCCGCCACGGCACGGGCTTTCAGCAGCGAGTTCTCGGCAAAAGTAACGCCGGTTTCGACGACGTCCGGGGCACCTGCCGCCGCCGCGTCCACCACCTGGGTGTCGACGTCGAGCCCGGGGACCTGTCCCCGCAGCAGCTCGCGGAGCTCACGGAGCTTGCCCTTGTTGTGGGTTGCCAGGACCAGGCGGGGAGCTGGGCCGCCTGCCGGGTTCACAGCGTGTCCGCCAGGGTCTCCCGCTGGATGGCGGCGAGCTGGGTGGTGCCCAGCAGCGCCAGGTCCAGGAGCTGGTCCAGCTCGGCACGGTCGAAGGGTGCGCCCTCGGCCGTTCCCTGCACCTCCACGAATTTGCCCGACCCGGTGACCACAACGTTCATGTCGGTTTCGGCCCGGACGTCCTCAACGTACGGCAGGTCCAGCATGGGAACGCCGTCGATGATGCCCACGGACACGGCCGCAATGGTGTCGACCAGGGGCTGGGCGTTCTTGGCGATGAGCTTGTTCTCGCGGGCGAAGCGGATGGCGTCTGCGAGCGCGACGTAGGCACCGGTGATGGCTGCCGTGCGCGTGCCGCCGTCCGCCTGGAGGACGTCGCAGTCAAGCACTATGGTGTTTTCGCCCAGGGCCTTGGTGTCGATGATGGAGCGCAGCGACCGCCCGATCAGCCGTGAAATTTCGTGGGTGCGGCCGCCGATCTTGCCCTTGACGGACTCACGGTCGGAGCGGGTGTTGGTGGCCCGGGGCAGCATGGCGTACTCGGCAGTGACCCAACCGCGGCCTTCACCCTTAAGCCAACGCGGGACGCCCGCCGTCAGGGATGCGGTGCACAGGACCCGGGTGTTGCCGAACTCGATCAGGGCGGATCCCTCGGCCTGGGTGGACCATCCGCGGGTGATGCTGATGGGCCGGAGCTGGTCGGGGGCGCGGCCGTCGGCGCGCACGATGGGCACTGCAGTTGCTTCAGAAGTCATGCCTTTAGCTTATCGACTGCACGCCCAAGCTATGCCGGGCCCAGGTTCGAAGCCAGGATCAGCAGAAGGGCTAGATGGTGTAGTGCACTCCCGCAACGGCCACCGCAACGTCGCCGCCGAACACCGGGCGGGCCTCGGCCATCACCGTGGTCTGCGATGTCCACACCGGAATGTGCGTCAGCAGGAGCCGCCGCGCGCCCGCCGCCGCAGCGGCTTCCCCCGCACGCTTGCCGGTCAGGTGGACGTCCTTGATCCCGTCGTCGCGGCCTTCCTCGAAGGCTGCCTCGCACAGGAACAGGTCAGCGTCCTTGGCTGCTTCCTCAAGCCCGGCGCAGGAATCAGTATCGCCGGAATACGTCAGGACCCGGGACACCAAGGCGCCCTCCTTGTCCGGCTCCACCACTTCCACCCGCAGGGCATAGGCCTCCTCCACGGGGTGGTTTACGGCAAAGGGGGTCACGGTGAACGGGCCCACGGTCACGGCTTCGCGTTCTGCCCAGTTGGTGAAGTCGAATTCCTCGCGCATCCCGGGATCCAGCTCCAGGCCGTACGCCGTCGCCATCCGGTCTGCCGTAGCCGCAGGTCCCCAGACAGGGATACGGCCGCGGCCCCAGCCGCCGGGCTTCCACCGGACAGCCACGTGCAGACCGCACAGGTCCATGCAGTGGTCGGGGTGCAGGTGGGTCAGGAAGATGGCGTCAATGTCCTCCAGGTCGGTGTACCGCTGGATGGCACCCAGTGCCCCGCTGCCCAGGTCCATGACCACTTTCCAGGTCCGCTCGCCGTCGTTCGCGGTCAGGAGGTAGCACGATGCCGGTGACCCGGGGCCGGGAAAGGACCCCGTGCAGCCTACGATGGTGAGCTTCACTGGCCGGTGCCTCCGGTCACTGAACTGCCCACGAAGTTGGAGATCCGCGGGCGCGCGGCGGCACTCTGGGCGGCGGCGATCATTTCCGGCGTGATCCTGGCCAGGCTTCCCGTGGGGTACTGGGCGGACACATGGTCCACGTGGCGGACCGAGAGGACCTCGGGCCCCAGGAACCTGCGGGCCAGGGCCTCGAACTGGCCCGCATCTCCGGTGGCCACGAAGTGGTGCTCCGGCGCGGCTGCGTCCGTGCGCTGCAGGTTGTGGGTGGCCAGGGCACGGTAGACGTCCTTGGCAGTTTCCTCCGCGCTGGACACCAGGGTCACATCCGCGCCCATGACGTAGGAGATGACGCCCGTGAGCAACGGGTAGTGCGTGCAGCCCAGGACCACCGTGTCCACGCCGGCCGCCTTGAGTGGTGCGAGGTATTCCTCGGCGACGGCCAGCAGCGCAGGCCCGGTGGTGATCCCGGCCTCGACGTAGCTGACGAATTCCGGGCACGCCACCGAGGTGATCGCCAAATCCGGCGCGGCGGCGAACGTATCCTCGTAGGCGCGCGAGCCGATCGTTGCGGAGGTGCCGATCACGCCGACCCGTCCGCTGCGTGTTGCTGCCACCGCACGCCGCACCGCCGGCTGGATGACTTCGATGACCGGGATGCCGTACTTGGCCGTGTACCGCTCGCGGGCGTCCCGCAGGACAGCGGCCGACGCCGAGTTGCAGGCTATGGTGAGCAGTTTGACGCCGGAGTCCACCAGTTCGTCCATCACGCCCAGGGCGTTGGCCCGCACTTCCGCGATGGGCAGGGGGCCGTACGGTCCGTGCGCGGTGTCCCCCACATAGAGGATGGACTCATTGGGAAGCTGGTCGATGATGGAGCGGGCCACCGTCAGCCCGCCAACACCGGAGTCGAAAACGCCAATGGGCCGCGATTCCAGGGCGGCGGCGGGCAGGTCGCTGGCGTCGGACCCCGCGGCAGCGCCGGCTGACGGATCCATGCTTGAGGCTCTACTCATGATTATTCGAGGATAGGTCTTCCCCGCGGCTCCAGTCATGAACCTGTGGCCGGGAGCTCATGTCTGGTGTGTCACAGCGCAGGGGCGGGAAGGAATCCGCGCCGCTCATCGGCGGGAGTCCAGGGACTGCAGCATGGCCTGCACCAGTGACTCCTGGAGCCACGTGGCGAAGTTGTAGACCAGGGCCAGGTAGCTCTCCACGTCCTCGGCCTGGGACCAGTCCTGCATCAGGTGGACGTGTTCGGCGTCCTCCTCGTCCTGGATGTCCAGCCGCTCGGCGAGGACCAGCCGGACATCGTTCAGCGCCATGGACCAGTGCCGTGCACCGTCGGGCGTCAGCACGATCTCGTCCTTGTCCAGGTCCAGGGCGGCCGCCCTGAGGGCGCCGATCTTTGTTTCCCGCAGGGAGCGTTCGGTGAGCTGGCGGAACTCCAGTGAGGCCCCGGCGTCGTCCTTCATGACGTTAGGAAGCAGACGCTTGACGGCCCGGTCAGTGGGCTCTGCCACGTCCATGTCCAGGCCGATCAGGGCAGCCAGGGGATCCTGGCCGTCCCGGTCCTCAGGCTGGAGCATGGAGATGACGTCATGGATCAGGCTGCGCAGCAGGTCCCGTTCCGCGGGCTCAAGGTAGCCGGTGATCCCCTTGAGTCCGTACTTGAATGCCTTAGCCACGTTTCCCCTTGCCCTGGCCTCCGCCGGAGTTGCCGTTTCCGCCGCTGGCTTTTTCCACGGTGGCCCACAGCCCGAACCCGTGCATGGCCACGGCATGGCGTTCCACCTGTTCCTTGCTGCCCGAGGCAACAATGGAGCGGCCCTTCTTGTGGACTTCCATCATGAGCTTGTTCGCTTTGCTCTCGGAGTAGCCGAAATAGCTTTGGAAAACATAGCTCACGTAGCTCATGAGGTTGACGGGATCGTTCCAGATCACCAGGTTCCAGGGGATGTCCGGTGCGGTCAGGGAATCTGTGGATTCCACTGTTCCGGTCCGGGTGCCCTCCTGTGTATCAGGGCCGAGCGCAACGCTTAAGGTCATCTGTCCATTCTATGGGGATGCCGGGCGCACGCCGGATGGGGCTCTACAGGGCCCCGCGGCGAAGCGAAGCGAGACGTGGGAGCCGGTGGGTGGGCCCACGCCGGCGAGGGCCCCGCGGCGAAGCGAAGCGAGACGTGGGAGCCGGTGGGGACTAGAGTGATTTTCGTGAGTACCTCCGCCGGCTGGGAGCATCCCCGCACGTCCTTTTATACCGACCACTACGAGCTGACGATGCTGCAGGCGTCGCTGCATTCCGGGGCCGCGCACCGCAAGTCGGTGTTCGAGGCTTTTGCCCGGCGGCTGCCGGACGGCCGGCGCTACGGCATCGTGGCCGGCACGGGTCGGCTGCTGGAGGGCATCGCCAATTTTCGCTTCGGGGACGCCGAGCTCGAATTCCTGGAGCGCACCAAGGTGGTCAACGCCCAGACCCTCGAGTACCTCGCGTCCTACCGGTTCTCCGGCGACATCTGGGGCTACCCCGAAGGCGAGGCGTACTTCCCGAACTCCCCCATCCTGATCGTCGAGGCCACGTTCGCCGAGGCCTGCATGCTGGAGACCTACCTTCTGTCCGTGTTGAACCACGACAGCGCCATTGCCTCGGCGGCTTCCCGGATGGTCACCGCGGCCGGCGGCCGGCCGTGCATAGAAATGGGGTCCAGGCGCACCCACGAGGAAGCGGCCACCGCGTCCGCCAGGGCGGCAATCATTGCCGGTTTTGACAGCACCTCGAACCTCGAAGCCGGTATCCGCTACGGGATCAAGACGGTGGGTACGGCCGCGCACTCCTTCACCCTCCTGCACGACACCGAGCGGGACGCCTTCGAGGCGCAGATTGCCTCGCTTGGGGACCACACCTCCCTGCTGGTGGACACGTACGACGTCGAAGCAGCCGTCCGCACGGCCGTGGACCTTGCGGGTCCTCGCCTGGGAGCGGTCCGGCTGGACTCGGGCGACCTTGTGGCCCAGGCGCAGTGGGTGCGCAGGCTCCTTGACGACCTCGGCAACGAAAACACCAAGATTGTGGTCACCTCAGACCTTGATGAGTACGCCATTGCCGCGCTGCAGTCCGCCCCCGTGGATTCCTACGGCGTGGGCACCTCCCTGGTCACGGGCTCGGGCGCCCCGACAGCCAGCATGGTGTACAAGCTGGTCAGCCGCACGGACGACGACGGCACGTTCGTCTCGGTGGCCAAGGCGGCCAAGAACAAGGCCAGCGTGGGCGGCCGCAAGTACGCGCTGCGCAAGCTGAACGAGCGCGGCATTGCCACCGCGGAAGTGGTGGGCGTCGGCCGGCGGCCGGAGGATGACGGCAACGACCGGCCCCTCCTGCAGCAGTTCATGAAGAACGGGGAGCTGCTGCCGGGGTGGACAGGCCACGAGGGCGTGCTCCGGGCCCGCCAGCGCCATGCGGACTCCATGGCGGAGCTGCCACCGGTGGTCAACCGCCTGCAGCGCGGAGAAGCCGCCATCCCTACTCTCTATGAAGAAAACTGAGGAGAACCGATGTCCCGGGCACTGATCATCGTCGACGTCCAGAACGATTTCTGCGAGGGCGGTTCGCTCGCCGTTTCCGGCGGCGCGGATGTAGCCGGCGCCATCAGCGAGTACGTGGACGGCCACCACGGCGAGTTCGACCACATCGTTGCCACCCAGGACTGGCACATCGATCCGGGAGAACATTTCTCGGACACCCCCGACTTGAAGGACAGCTGGCCACCGCACTGCGTGGCCGGCACCCCCGGCGCTGAACTGCATCCCGACCTGGACACCGAATACATCCAGGCCTACTTCCAGAAAGGCCAGTTCTCCGCTGCCTACTCGGGTTTTGAAGGCCTCCTGGCCCCTGAGGACGCGGTGCCCACCGGCGAACGGCAGCCCGGGGCCCTTCCCGGCCCCGCGGACGCCGAAAGGCTCGCGCCGGACGAAGACGCGATCGGGCTGGACGACTGGCTGCAGAGCCACGACGTGGAGGACGTCGTGGTTGTGGGAATCGCCACCGATTACTGCGTTATGGCAACGGCCCTGGACGCCGTCCAGGCGGGCTACTCCGTCACCGTCCTCCGCTCGCTGACGGCCGGGATCGCCGAGGACCTTGAAGAAGCGGTGGCCGAAATGGAACTGGGCGGCGTAGACGTGGCCTAGGTCAGCAACAGGAGTGGTCCGGTGCTTAGCACCGGACCACTTCTTTGTTTCCCCGCACCCCCACCCGGCCGGGAATCGGGTATTACAGTGGATGCATGGCTCCCAGCCGGCATCCGCTCGACGACCTGCGCGAAACCATCGGCCATCTGGCCGATCAGTTCAAGCTGCCCAATTCGGAGCGCGTCGATGACCTAATGGGTGATCTCATTGGTGCGAGGCCCGGGCCGGCCCGGCCGCTGTCCGAGGTGCAGGCCGAGCTCGATGCGCTGGTGGGACTGGAAACCGTGAAGGAACAGGTGCGGGCCCTCGTCGCACTGCTCCAGGTCCAGGCCCGCCGTAAGGCGCACGGCCTTCCGGAGGTGGCCACATCACAGCATCTGGTGTTCCTCGGAAACCCGGGCACCGGCAAGACCACCGTGGCGCGGCTCCTGGCGGAGATGTACCGCGCGGTCGGACTGCTGCAGAAAGGCCACCTGGTGGAGGTCGACCGTTCGGGCCTGGTGGGGCAGTACGTCGGCGCGACCGCAATCAAGACGGACCGGGTGATCCGGCGTGCGCTGGACGGCGTGCTGTTCATCGACGAGGCCTACGCGCTGGCCCCGGAGGACGGCCGGATGGACTTCGGCCCCGAGGCGATCGAGATCCTGCTTAAGCGGATGGAGGACCACCGCCACCGCCTGGTGGTGATCGTGGCAGGATACCCGCGGCTGATGGAGTCCTTCCTGCTCTCGAACCCCGGACTGCGCTCCCGGTTCGCCCGGGAGATCACGTTCCCCGACTACTCCGTCGACGCACTCCAGACGATCTTCCACCAGATGCTGGCACAGCACGAGTACACGCTGGAGCCGGGTGCGGACCAGATGCTGCGCCGCATCCTCACCGGGCTCCACGCGGGCGAGGACTCCGGCAACGCACGGTTCGCCCGCACATTGTTCGAGCAGGCGCTCAACCGCCAGGCGCTGCGCCTGTCGCTCGACGAGGAACACAGCCTCGACGCGCTCGATCGTGACGCCGTCATGACGCTCACCGCGGACGATATCGTCGAAGCCGCGCTGGCCCTGGGCGAGCAGCCGGAGCCGGACCCGACGCCGGAACCGGAGCAGCCGCGCTGGTGGCGCTGGCTGGCCTGACACGCTATTTCCGGCCGATAAACCAGTCCTGGAGCTTCCGCAAACGGGACTGCAACTGCTCCTCGTTCGCCTGGGCAACGGGCGGTCCGCCACACACCGTCCGCAGCTTGGTGTGCACCACACCGTGGGGAGTGCCCGTGCGGGCAGACCAGGCCGCCACGTTCTTCGCCAGCTCGTTGCGGAGGTCCATCAGCATCCGGTGGTCCGGGACGGCCGGTGCCGGGCTTTCCGCCGCCGCGGGCGCCTTCCGGTTTTTGCGGTTCAGCTGTTCGTGCTGGCGCTGCCGGAGCAGCGTACCCACCTGCTCCGCGTCCAGCAGCCCGGGGATGCCCAGGAAGTCCATCTCGTCGTCGGACCCCACCTCGCCGCCCGTGCCGAATTCGCCGCCGTCGAACAAAACGCGGTCAAAGGACGCCTGCGAATCCAGGGCCTCGAACTTGCCCTTGGTCAGGCTGTCCGATGCCTTGTCCTCGCGGTTGGCCTCGGCCATCAGCGAGTCCTCGGGGTTGAACAGGCCGTCCCCGTCTTCCTTCTCCGGGCGGTCCAGGGCGTGGTCCCGTTCCGCCTCCATGGAGTTGGCAAGGGCCATCAGCTGCGGCACCGAGGGCAGGAAGACCGACGCCGTTTCGCCCCGCTTGCGGGCACGCACGAAGCGCCCCACCGCCTGGGCGAAAAACAGGGGGGTCGAGGTTGACGTTGCATACACGCCGACGGAAAGCCGCGGCACGTCCACGCCTTCGGACACCATCCGGACGGCCACCATCCAGCGTTTCTCGCTGGCGGTGAATTCCTCGATCTTGCTCGACGCCTTCGCGTCGTCGGAAAGGATGACCGTGGGCGACTCCCCCGTGATCCTCTTGAGCTGCCCTGCATACGCACGGGCGTCCTCGTGGTCCGTGGCAATCACCAGGCCGCCGGCATCGGGAACGGTGCGGCGCACCTCGCTGAGGCGCTTGTCCGCGCCGGCCAGCACAGCCGGAATCCACTCCCCCGCCGGGTTCAGGGCGGTACGCCAGGCGTGAGAGGTGATGTCCTTGGTCACCGCGGCCTCCCCCAGCGACGCCGCCATCTCCTCGCCGGCGCTGGTACGCCAGCGCATCTGCCCGGAATAGGCCATGAACATCACCGGCCGGACCACGTGGTCGCGCAGCGCATTGCCGTACCCATAGGTGTAGTCGGCCTTGGAGCGGCGGATGCCGTCCCGGTCCTCGGCGTATTCGACGAAGGGAATGGGAGAGGTGTCGGAACGGAACGGCGTTCCCGTCAGCGATAGCCGCCTGACGGCGGGGTCGAAGGCTTCGCGCAGGCCGTCACCCCAGGACAGTGCCTCGCCGCCGTGGTGGATCTCGTCGAGGATCACCAGCGTGCGTGCAGCTTCCGTCTTGGCGCGGTGGAGCAGCGGCTTGCTGGCCACCTGCGCATAGGTGACGGCAACGCCGATGAAGCCCCGGCCGTGCTGCCCGTCCGAGTTCTTGAAGTTTGGGTCGATGGCGATGCCCACCCTGGCCGCCGCATCTGCCCACTGCCGCTTCAGGTGGTCCGTGGGCGCCACGATGGTCACCCTGTTGACGGCGCCGGAGTCGATGAGGGTGGACGCCACCCTCAGCGCGAAGGTGGTCTTGCCGGCGCCGGGCGTTGCCACGGCGAGGAAATCGCGGGGGCTGTTGCGCAGGTAGAGGTCCAGGGCTTCCTGCTGCCAGGCACGGAGTTTCGGGGCGGTTCCCCAGGCTGCACGTTCCGGATAGGCCGGAGGCAGGGTGGGGCCGCCAAAGAGCGTCTCCGTCACTATTCGTTGTTGCCCGAGTCCCCTCCGGGACCCTTGCCGCCGTCGTTGCCCGGGCGGAGGCCGTCATAGACCTCTTTGCACATCGGGCAGACCGGGAACTTCTGCGGATCCCGGCCCGGCGTCCAGACCTTGCCGCACAGCGCGATGACCGGTTCTCCGGTCAGTGCGGACTCCATGATCTTTTCCTTGCGCACATAGTGCGAAAAGCGCTCCCGGTCCCCGGGCTCCACTTCCTGGCGCAGTTCCTCGCGCTCAATGGTGGCTGTGGACGTTCCAGCCCCGGAAAGCTCGCGCATCGGGTCGGTTTCGAGAGGGTCCGTCGTGCTAGTCATGCCAACCATCTTAGCTGTTCCACCGGCCGGACGTTCGACGGCGGCGCGTCCCCGCCGGCCGCCGCCGGACTTTGCGGCGGCGTGCGTTGGCAGCGGTCGGTGCCCTCTAAATTCCCTGCCAGGCGGGCTTGTTGTCATACGTGTGCCGGTAGAAATCCGCCAGTTTCAGCGCGGACGCTGCGGCCTCGTCCAGCAGGACGGTGGCGTGCGGGTGGAACTGCAGGATCGACGCCGGGCAGATGGCGGCGACGGGACCTTCAACGAATTCGCGGACAGCCTGGGCCTTCTGCGCACCGGTTGCCAGCAGGATGACGTGCCGCGCCTCCATGATGGTCCCGAGTCCCTGCGTCAGGACATGGTGCGGAACGTCCGCCAGGTTGGGGAAGAACCGGGCGTTGTCCCGGCGGGTCTGTTCGATGAGGCTCTTGATGCGGGTCCTGGAAGCGAAGGAGGATCCCGGTTCGTTGAATGCGATGTGGCCGTCCGTTCCGACCCCAAGGATCTGCAGGTCCACCCCGCCGGCAGCAGCGATCGCCTCCTCGTAGGCGCGGCAGGCAGCCGGGATGTCGGCAGCGGCACCGTCCGGCCCGTGGACGTTCTCCGGCCGGATGTTCACCCTGTTGGTGAACTCCCGGCGGACCACTTCCCGGTAGGACTCGGGGTGGCCGGGAGGAAGACCAACGTACTCGTCCAGGGCAAAACCTGAGGCGCGGCTGAAGTCCAGGCCGTCCCGCTCATGGCGGGCCGCCAGCTCATCGTAGACCGGCAGCGGGGACGAACCTGTCGCCAGCCCCAGCACGGCGTCCGGCTTGCTGCGAAGCAGGTCCCCGACGGCGTCGGCGGCGAGCCTGGCAATCTGTTTGCTGCCATTGAGGATGACCACTTCCATGCTGTTTCCTTCCCAAAGCTTTTCAGCGGTTGACGGACACCTGGGCCAGGAGTTCGGGCCCGCGGGCGTCCAGCCATTTTCCGCCCAGCCTGACGCCGGCAACAAACAGGCCCAGGCCCAGGGCTGTCCCGGCTGTGAGGTTGATCCAGCCGAAGAGGCTGTTGCCTGTAACCACCTGGGCAACCAGGAAGCCCACCTGGGGCAGCACCAGGACCATAAGGACCAGCAGCCCTCCAAACTGCACGGCGAGGGTCTGCCCCACGTTGCCGGGCGGTTTTTTGAACGGGCTGTCGCCGGGCAGCGGGACGGCCACGGTGTAGCGGGCCGAGACCACCGAAGACAGTCCCAGCCCGGTGAACAGGATGCCCAGGCTCAGGCCCAGCTGGCCGGGCAGGCCTGCCCAGTCCCCGGTCAGGGCCGAATAGCCAATGGCAAACACCAGCACCACCGGCAGGGCGAAGGCCATACAGGCCAGGGCGCGGCCCAGCCTGTCCGCCACTCCCCTGACACCCGTGGAGAGGTGCAGGGCGAACGCGGTGTTGTCGTAGGACACGTCGGCGGAGATGGACCAGGCGAGGATGAATGCGGACAGCGGGGCAAGGATGCCCAGGCTGGTAAAGTCTCCGCTCTGGCTGCCCTGGAAGGCGAGCACCACGGGAAGCAGGGGGATCACCACGAGCGATCCCGAATACCTCGGGTCCCTAAACCAGTAGGTGAGGGACCTCGCCATCACCGCACCGGCCGGAGTGGCGGGCAGCATACCCAGCAGCCCCAGCCTGCCGCCTTTCCGCTTGCCGCTTCCCGCGTAGGGGGGCGTTACCAGCGCACGTTCCAGCAAGGATTTCCAAGCCCACGCCAACGCAGCCAGGGAGGCAACCGAAACCAGCAGCTTTAGCCCCGCCTGTCCCGGCTGCCCGGCGGCAACATCGCCGCCCAGGGACCACGGTGCGCCAAGCGGGGTCCAGGACAGCGTCCGGGCAAAGCCTGGCAGGAAACCCGAGGAGGCTGAGAGGCCCTGGCCTACTCCTGCCACAATGGGTCCCATCAGTACCAGGGGCACCATGAACGCAATGGCGCTGACGTCCTTGAACCGCCGCGATGCCGCCAGGCTTGCCGTTGCCGTGGTCACCACTTTGGCAAGCACCACGCAGGTCAGCACGCCCAGCACTGCCCCCGCGAGCGCGGCGAGCGCAGGAAGGACACCCCGGGACCAGGTAACCACCGTGGACAGTGCCACCAGCGACGTTGCCACCCCGGGAATGCCTATGAGGCCACCAAGGGCCAGCCCGGCCAGCATCTGCCTCATGGGAATCGCAAAGGTGGTGAACCGTGCGGGATCCAGGGTCATGTCCGTGGCAGAGGCAACCACCGGGACGATGCCCCAGCCCAGGATGGCGGCGGACCCGCCGAGCACCACAGCGGTCTGGGCAAGGTCGTGCGACGCGTTGCGCAGCATCACCAGTGCCATCACCAGCGTTGCCACCATCCCCACTGCGTAGAGCCCGGCGAAGGCCATCCCCACCAGTTGCCACGGGCTGCGCCGCAAACCGTTGCGCAGCAGTGTCAGCTTGAGCCTTAGAAGGTGCGCAACCATTCCAGTCCTTCCGTGTGGCTGCGGCCGCCCACCAGCTGCACGAACCGGTCCTCCAGCGATGCCCCGGCACGCACCTCGTCAACGGTTCCGGCGGCGAGCAGCCGTCCGTTCGCCACCACTGCCACGTGGTCGCACATGCGCTGCACCAGGTCCATGACGTGGCTGGACACAATAACCGTGCCGCCCGAGGCGACGTAGCTGTCCAGGATGGAGCGGATATTGGCCGCGGAAACCGGGTCCACCGCCTCGAAGGGTTCGTCCAGGACCAGCAGCCTGGGTGCGTGGATGAGGGCGGAGGCCAGGGCAACCTTCTTGGTCATGCCCGCCGAGTAGTCCACCACCAGGGTCCCGGCAGCCTCCTGGAGATCCATGGCGGCGAGGAGGTCCGCAACGCGGGTGGCCACCGTTTCCCTGTCCATTCCCCGCAGCAGTCCCGCATAGGTAATGAGCTGTTCGCCGGTGAGCCGGTCGAACAGCCGCACCCCGTCCGGCAGGATGCCCATCAGCCTCTTCGCTTCCAACGGCCGCTGCCAGACGTCCACGCCGTGGACTGCCGCTGTCCCAAAGTCCGGGCGCAGGAGGCCCGTTGCCATGGACAGGGTGGTGGTTTTACCGGCGCCGTTGGGGCCCACAATGCCGTAGAAGGAGCCGGCCGGCACGTCCAGGCTGATGCCGTCCACGGCGATCTTGTCGCCGAAGCGCTTTGCCAGTCCGCGGATGGACAGTGCCGGCACCCGGGGTCCCGCACCGGGGCGCAGCGACGGGGCGGGGGCCAGCGCCGGCGCGGAGTGCAGTGCCGGGTCCGGATGCGGGACCGGGCCTGGCTGTAGTGCCGGGTCAGGTTGCGGGACCGGTTCGGAGTGCGGTGCAGTCATGATGCCAGAGTAGTCCCCGGGTCCCCGCTGCGGGGTCCTCCCGGAGGAGTAGCGAAAAAGGCGTAGGGCCCGCGCTTCCGGTGACGCTGTCCGCGCTATCGCGCCGGGCCCCTAACGGACCTTGCGGATGCGGATGGGTCCCTTGGCGGTGGCAGGATCTACCACCGATCCGCCTTGGGTGACCTGGACCTGGCCTGCGTCAACCAGCCGCCGCGCCGCACTGCGGGCAGGCTCCATGAGGTCACGCCATTCCGCGCCGCCAACGGCGCGGGCGGCCTCCGACGGGCAGATGGTGGACGTGGCGGCCCTTGCGGCCAGGAGTTCCAGGATGGCGGCTTCCAACTGCTGGTCCACCCCGTTCTGCGGTTCCCTTTCAGGGTGTGGCACAGCGCGCCGGTCCCGGTTGGCCGTCATGGGCACTCAGAAGGTGCGCCGCGGAACGGCACGCTCGTATTGCGGCGGCCAGGCAAGGTCATGGCCCAGTTCGAACGCGGCCCGCAGCCACCAGTGCGGGTCGCGCAGGGCAGCCCTCGCGATGAGGACGCCGTCAGCCTGGCCCGTAGCGACGGCGTGCTCAGCCTGCCCCGCCGAGGTCAGCAGGCCCACGGTCCCGGTGGCCACACCGGCTTCCTTCCGGATGGCAGCCGAAAAACCGGTCTGGTAGCCGGGGCCGGCCTTGATCTGCTGATGGGCTACGGCGCCACCGCTGGACACGTCGATGAGGTCCACACCGCGCCCGGCTGCTTGCCGGGCCAGACGAATGGAGGCGGCCAGGTCCACGCCGCCTTCTGCCCAGTCGCTGGCGGAGATCCTCAGGAGCAGCGGCATGGACTCCGGAATGACTGCCCGGACGGCGTCGACCACAGCCAGCATCAGCCGGTTCCTGCCGGCTTCGTCCCCGCCCCAGGAGTCGGTCCGCGTGTTGATCAGCGGGCTCTGGAACTGGTGCAGGAGGTACCCGTGGGCGCCGTGGATCTCAATGGTGTCAAAGCCTGCGTCCACGGCCCGTACCGCCGCATCGGCGAAGTCCCGCACCACGCCTGTGATCTGCTCGGCGCTCATCTCCGCGGGAGCTGCGTACCCCTCGAAGGCCAAAGGTGACGGCCCCACAGTGGTCCAGCCGCCGTCGGACGCCGGAACACTGCCGTGCTTGCCGGAGAACGGCCAGTAAGTGGAAGCTTTCCTGCCGGCATGGGCGAGCTGCACACCGATTTTCGCCTTCGCGGCGCCGTGCCGGTGGACGAAGGAGGTGATCCGTTCCCACGCTTCGGCCTGCGCACCGTTGTGGAGGCCGGCATCGCGGGGGCTGATCCTGCCCTCGGCATTCACTGCGGCGGCTTCGGTCAGGATCAGCGCGGCGCCGCCGGCGGCGAAGGACCCCAAGTGCATCAGGTGCCAGTCGTTGGGGACTCCCGGGGCGTCGTCGGGATCGCAGCTGTACTGGCACATCGGCGATACCCAGCCCCGGTGCTGCAGCTCCAGCGAGCGGAGCCGCAGGGGCTGGAACAGTGCCGTCACTAGAAGAGCACCCTCGCGAGCGCCTGGCGTGCCTTGGCAACCCGCTCGTCCGCGGCACCCACCACATCGAACAGCTCCAGCAGCCGGACCCGGACAGTCTCGCGCTCCGGACCGAAGTTCCTGCCGATGAAGGACACCAGCCGGTTCAACGCATCCTCCACATGGCCGCCGGCCACGTCCAGGTCAGCCACCCCCAGCTGGGCCTCGAGGTTGTCCGGCTCATTGGCCGCGAGGGTGCGCAGGGCTTCGCTGTCCTGGGCGGACAGCGGCTGCAGCCTCGCCATCAGCTCCACCTGGGCCAGTCCGGCCTTGGCCTCATGGTCGGCAGGCATCTCCGTCAGCGCCTGGCGGTAGGCATCTGCCGCGGTGGCATAGTCTCCGGCCTCAATGGCGTCGAACGCTGCCTGGTGCAGCGGCGGCAGGGGCGCCGGAGCGTCCCCTTCCTCCGCAGCGCCGGCCCCCAGGCTCCCGGTGACGCCGTTCGCAGCGGCCACCTTCAGCAGTTCGTCAAAGAGGCTGCGCACCTGCTGCTCATCAGCGCTGCCCTGGAACAGCGGCACGGGCTGGCCCTTGAGGACGGCAACAGCGGTAGGGACGGCCCGTACCTGGAAGGCCTGGGCAAGCTGCGGGAACGCTTCAATGTCCGCGGCGCCAAGGACCAGCCGGCCGCCGTAGCCCGCAACAACCCGTTCCAGGACCTCCAGCACGGCTGCCGATTCCGGCGAGTAGGAGGCCCACAGGGCGAACACCACCGGCACCTGCGCAGAGAGCTCCACGAGCTGCTGGAAGTTGCCCTCGGTGACGTTGACCTTCAGTTCCGCGGCGCCGGCAGCGGCACCCGGCTGGGCGCCCTCCTGCGGCGTGCCGGCACCGGCCGGGGAAGCCGCGGAGGCCGGGCGCTGCTTCAAACTGGAAAGGTCGACGGCGCCGCGCAGGTTAAGCAGGTTGGCAGCGGCAGGAGGGACTGGGCGGGAAGCTGGCGAACTCATGCTTTCCACTCTAGCCACTCCGGCCGCTGCCGGTGCTACTGCCGGGAGGGGGATTACTTGAAGCTGGCCCCCGTCAGGCCGCGGGTTGCGGCCACGAGCTTCATCGGGTCCGTTGATCCTGCCGGCGGCACGTACACGGCCACCGACTCGGCGAAGCTCAGGACCATGCCGGTGGTGGTTTCCTTGCCACCGGCCAGCGCTGCAGCATCGTCACCGATGGTCAGCTTGTCGCCTGCGGCCTTGGGGGTCCCTTCGAGGCCGAAGTTGATCCGGCCCAGGACCAGCGCGCCGCCGTCAGCCGTACGGAAAACAACAGTGCTTTCGGGGACCACCTTGTGGGTGAAGGAGAAGTTGCCGTTCTCGCCGGCTTTCACCACTTCAGCCTGGTAGGAGAGGGTGTCCGCGATGTACGGCGAGGACTCCCCTTCCACCAGCTTGTCCTTGAAAGCGGAATCTTCGGAGGTAAGGCGGTCGGCCAGGCCGGACAGCGCCTCTTCCCCGCTGTAGAGCAGGCCGGTCTTGTCTGCTGGGGCCAGCGTTTCGGTGCCGTCCCGGCTGATTGTGGGGAAAGTGGTCCCGGGCTGGAGCGGGTTGGTTTCCACGAGCTTGTAGTTCTCGCGCGGCGAGGCCTGGACCAGGGTCAGCAGCTGCGGCACTACGTTGCCTTCACCCTGGGTAACGGCCATGACGGACCGCGGCCACTCGCGGTCGCTGGTCACCACGGTGGTTAGGAGCTTGGTGGAACGCACCGGCATGCGCGGCTCGTAGGAGCCCACCTGTGAACGGATCTTGTAGTTCTGTGTGCGGACTTCCAGCTCGGTCCCGCCCACCCGGTCGGCCAGCTTGGCAGCATCCTTTGCGGCGTCCCCTGCATCAACGGCGCTGGAGACCTGCTCCAGGATCCGCCGGAACTGGGCATCCAGCAGGACGGGCGAACCTGCCTCCTGCGCAGCGGGCGACGCCGACGCGGACGGCTCCGGGGAAGGCGCAGGCGAGGTGGCATTTGCGGCCACACCGGTGCCGGCCACAACGGCAGCGGCAACCACGCCGGCGGCAGCCATGGTCACCCGGGAGGACGACTTTGCCTCGCTGCGGGCGCGGGCACGCCGGGCAAAACCGCTGCCCTCGCCGCCGCCTTCACCGTTGCGCCTGCGGGCAGAGAGCAGGGCCAGGACGATTCCGCCGATCACCAGCAGGGAACCAAGGACCATCAGTGGAACAGCCCAGGGGGTGGAGGTGTCGTTCGGGAACGTCATGGAGATGGAGGCAGGCGCGGGCTGGGTTCCGTCCGAAGCCAGCAGCAGCGTCCAGTCGCCGTCAGCCGGCGGGGTCCAGGAGTACTCGAGCTCGCCGCTGGCATTCTCGGTGGAAACCCAGAGGTCCGAGCCGGCAGGGTTCGGTGCGGCGGCCTCGCCGTCGGCGTGCTCAACCTGAAGCGACTTCTCGTCCTCAGAGACGCCGGTGATGGTGTTGTGCGCGGCCTGGCCAACCCACGCCTCGACGTCGTCGGGCCTGCCGGCGGCCAGCATAAAGTTGCCGTCGCCCTCGATGTCGATCTTGACTGTCCCGCCATGAAGGGTCCGCAGGTTCTGGTCGATCAGGGTGATCGGCGCCCCGGCAACATCGGCCGGCGCGGAAGCCGTAAAGGTCTCGGAGGGGGCCCAGATGGTCCTCTGGCCGATGCCGGCCAAAAGTGTCAGGAGGCCGAGCAGCACGAGTGCGACTGCAGTCTTTAAACGCAAGGGAACACCTATCATCAGCGGGGGTTTAGTTTCAATAGTATCCGTTTTGTTATCGCGAGCCCGGATCGGGGCATCCGGCAGGAGCGCCAGCAGGCCGCTGAACAGGCACTTCAGCTGTTGTTGACAAGGCTGCTGATAGTGTTTGCGATGATCATCACACCGGCCCGCGCATGCGGTGCCATGTACGGAACAGGCCCCCAAAACCAGTGACTGACAAGACGGACGAATCCTCCGCGGCACCAGAGAATCCGGGGGGTACGCAGCCGCCGGCAGCAGTTCCCAACGGTCCTGGGAAAGGCCCTGGAAAAGGTCCTGGAACTGCCCGCCGGAAGAGGCCGGCCGCGGCCGCGCTCGGGATGCTGGCACAGCGGCTCCGCCAGCCCCTGCCGGGAGCCCAGCCACGGCTCCGGTTCGAGATGCCGCCGGAGTACACGCGGCAGGACGGGGATGCCGGCGGGGACAGCGAGGTGCAGCCGCAGTTCGGCAGTCCCGGACCCCGGATTTCGCCGCAGCATCCGCTGTACCTGGGCTTCATGGGAACCGTGGGCGTTGGACTTGCGCTGCTGGTCTACTGGATCGGGTCCAACACCACCCAACTGCTCCTGTGGATCGTTGCGGCGCTCTTCATCGCGCTGGGGCTGGAACCTGTCGTCAGCTGGCTGGAAGGCCGGAAGATCCCCCGCCCCGCCGGGATCCTGGTATCCGTCACGGTGCTTATCAGCGCCGTCGTCGGCTTTTTCGCCACCCTTATCCCCACCATCGTGGAACAGGTCACGCAGATCGTCGAGCAGGCGCCGGTGTGGATCCGGGACTTCATCGACTCGGAGTTCTTCCGCAGCCTGGACGACCAGTTCGGTGTCCGTGACAGGGTCACGGAAGAGCTGGACAAGTTCGTCAACGACCCCGCCGCCATGGGGGGAATCTTTGGCGGCGTTGTCGGTTTTGGCTCCACCGTGGCCAACGGCCTTTTCGGCACCCTGATCGTCCTGGTGCTGAGCCTGTACTTCCTTGCCGCCCTGCCCGCGATGAAGAAGTGGGGCTACCGGCTTGCGCCGCGGTCCCGGCGCCACCGGGTGGAGGCCCTGTCCGAGGAAATCACCCGCTCGGTGGGCAACTACGTCATCGGACAGGCGGTGGTGGCCCTCCTGAACGCCACCTTTGCCTTCATCGTGATGTCAATCGTGGGAATTCCCTTCGCGCTGCTGCTGGCCTTCGTGGTGGCGCTGCTCGCGTTCATTCCGCTGGTGGGCGGCATGATTGCCGGGATCGTGGTGCTGCTGGTCTCGCTCACCGAGGGCTGGCAGACCGCCGCCATCTACGGAATCTGCTACTTCTCCTACCTGCAGTTCGAGGCCTACTTCATCTCCCCCCGCATCATGCAGAAGGCCGTTGCGGTTCCCGGCGCCGTGGCTGTTATCTCCGTCATCGCCGGCGGCAGCCTGCTGGGTGTGCTCGGCGCCCTCATCGCCATTCCCACGGCGGCTGCCGTCCTATTGCTGGTCAGGGAGATCTACATCGTCCGCCAGGACCAGCACTAGCCCGGCTCCTTAGGCGGAGGCCGTAGCCACAGGCCCGTCCCACTCCTGCGGCAGCCCCGCAGCGCCAGATCCTGCCTCACTGACTTCGTCCACGATTTCGTTGAGGACCCTGGCCGCATACTTCTCGCCCACCCACAGGTGCTTGGCGCCGTCCACGCCCACCACGCGGGCCTGCGGCACCAGGCTGAAGCGTTCGGCCGCCTCTGCAGGCTTGAGAAAGTCGTCGTGCTCAGGAACCAGTACCGTCAGCGGCTTGCCTGAGGAGGCCCACTGGAGCAGGTCCTTGTCAGTGGCCCGGTGCAGCGGAGGCGAAAGCAGGACCGCTCCCTCCACCTGGGACGCCACCGGTTCCACGGCTCCGTACATCAGGGCAAGTTCCGTGCCAAAGGACCATCCCACCAGCCAGCGGTTGGGCAGGCCCCGTTCGACGGCGAAGCGGACCGCCGCCTCCATGTCGTGGCGTTCCCCGACGCCTTCCTCGAAGGCCCCGCTGCTGGTTCCGTGCGGGGACGCGGTTCCGCGGGTATTGAACCGCAGCACTGCGATGCCGGCGAGCGCCGGCAGCCGGTAGGAAGCCTTGCGGTAGACATGCGAGTCCATGAAGCCGCCGTGCGTTGGAAGAGGATGCAGGGTGATCAGGGTGGCCTTTACGGGCCCGGATTCCGGCAGCGCCAGCTCGGCCACCAGGGTGTGGCCGTCTTCCGTTTCCAGCTGCACCAGTTCACGTTTCGCGGGCAGCACGGTGGAGGCACGGATAGGAGTGGGGCCAGGGCCCTGGCGGAATTCGTACGACGCCGGATCAAAACTCATGCCTGCCAGCTTAGCGACAGCGGGCGCATCTTTGCCTGCCCGTCAGCGGTAGCGGTAACTGCGCGACATCCAGCAGTTGGTGTGCCAGTGCCGGCGCTCAGCCAGTCCGGCGGCGGCGCCGAACAGGTGGTCGTCCTTCCAAACCACCAGGTGGGCCACACCGGGCTGCACGGCGGTGGAACACTCGGGGCAGATATACGTCTTCTCCGCGTTCCTGGCGGTCATGGTGCGGACCATCCACTCGCCGTCGGGGGCGCTCTCCCGCCGGGCAATCCCGGCACGCGCACGTTCGAGGTCAAGCTCGGGAACCTCCCGGCTGCCCTTCCTTCCAGCACCCGCCTTTCCGGACACGGAACCCTTCCCGGACACGGGACGGCGGGGTCGGTTGGAGCGCGGCATGCATCCATTCTGCCCCAGCCGCCGCGCGGTTTCCTGCGGGCAGCCCCCGCGGGATGGGACACCGCCTGCCACCGGCGTGCGCGGCAGACGGTAGTCTGTACGGCGTGCGACTTGTCATAGCCCGATGCTCCGTTGATTATGTTGGCCGGCTCAAAGCCCACCTCCCCCTTGCCACCAGGCTCCTGCTGGTGAAGGCCGACGGTTCCGTCCTGGTCCATTCAGATGGCGGTTCCTACAAGCCGCTTAACTGGATGAGCCCCCCGGCAACCCTCCGGGTTGCCTCGCCGGAGGACGTGGACCTTGAACTGGGTGTGATGGAGCAGTGGACCGTCCAGTCGGCCAAGACTGACGACCGCCTGATCATCAACATCCATGAAAAACTCGATGAGTCATCCCACGACCTCGGCGTGGACCCCGGCCTGATCAAGGATGGCGTGGAGGCAGACCTGCAGCGGCTGCTGGCAGAACAGATTGAAACACTGGGGACGGGCTACTCCCTCATCCGCCGTGAATACTTCACCGCCATCGGGCCGGTGGATATCCTGGCGCGTGATGCCGAGGGAGCCACGGTGGCCATTGAGCTGAAACGGCGCGGCGATATCGACGGCGTCGAGCAACTGACGCGCTACCTGGAACTGCTTAACCGCGACCCGCTGCTGGCCCCGGTCCGCGGAATTTTCGCAGCCCAGCAAATCAAGCCGCAGGCCAAGGTTCTTGCCAATGACCGGGGCATCGATTGCGTCACCTTGGATTACGACGCCATGCGGGGCGTTGACGACAGCGAATCCCGCCTTTTCTGACGGTGGCCCTTGGCGGTCCGTGGACGGTTAAACCTGCTCCTGACGTGCGCATTCACCTCCTCTTTGCCCAAAATTTCTCCGTTTTGAAGCCAAAACCGTTGACCTGCGGGAACGGGCATGAAATTCTTATCTCAGTCTTTGTGTAGGTGTTTTTTCATGCTCGCAAGACAAGTTGCGAGCGCGAAGCTCCTGCACCGCCGGTTCCCTTTCCGGGGACGGCTAACCAGGATTCTTCTCGCGGAGTGACCAAGGCCGGCACGAGGTGTGCCGATCTTAAAAAGTTCCACAATGAGGAGAAATAAATGGCACAGGGAACCGTCAAGTGGTTCAACGCTGAAAAGGGCTTCGGCTTCATTACCCCGGATGATTCGGATGGGGACGTCTTCGTCCACTACTCCGAAATCCAGACCGGCGGCTTCAAGACCCTCGATGAGAACCAGCGCGTTCAGTTCGAAATCGGCCAGGGCGCAAAGGGTCCGCAGGCTACCGGCGTAACGCTGGTCTAGTCTTCGCCCGCCGCCGCACCTGCGGCCGGCAGCGAAAAGGGCCCCGCCTTGTGAACTGCTCCCCGGAAGTTGGACTGAGAAATTCAGTTCTGACTTCCGGGGAGCAGTTCTTTGCGTGTAGATAGTTCGTTGTCCGCGGCTCAGCGTGAGGCGGCTGTAGCGTGGTTTGAGAAAGGCCTTGCAGATAAGGCGACAGCTAATTTGTTGGGCGTGTCTAATTGGCCGGTCAAGAGGCTGTATCGGCGGTGGAGGATTCATGGCCAAGGAGCGCTGGTGACCAAGCCGACAAAACAGTCATACTCTTTCGAATTCAAGCTCGCTTTGGTCGAACGGTTCCGCGCCGGCGAGACTGCCCCTGATTTGGTAGCAGAAGCTGGCCTGTCCTCTCCGGTCCTACTGAGAACGTGGGTACGCGCCTATCGTCTTGAGGGCCCGGACTCCTTGCGACCAAAACCAAAAGGCCGACCGCGGAAGCCAGACACCCCGCCGGTTGAACCATCCGAGCTGGAGCGGCTGCGCCGTGAGAACGAGCGTTTGCGGGCAGAAGTGGCCTATCTGGGAAAATTGCGGGCCTTGAGGGCTCAAGAACAACGGTGAAGGTCCAGGCCCTCACCGCCCTCAAGGCTGACTTCCCGCTTTCTGTTCTGCTGCAAGTGTCGGGTCTTGCCCGATCGACATTCTTCTATCACCAGTCACGACTCCAGGCTCCAGACCCCCAAGAGGCCCTCAAGGCCACAGTCTCGGAGATCTTCACGACGAACCACGGCCGGTACGGGCACCGCCGTGTCCACACGGAACTGCTCAAGCAGGGCTGGATACTCGCGAAGAAGACCGTGCTGAAGCTGATGCGCACACTCGGGCTGGCCTGCAAGGTCCGGCGGAGGAAGCGCTACAACTCCTATCAAGGCGAACAAGGCACTGCCGCGCCTAACCTGCTGAACCGGGAGTTCGAGGCCACCGCCCCGAATCAGAAGTGGGTCACGGACGTGACCGAATTCAGCGTCGGCGACCGGAAGCTCTACTTTTCACCGGTCATGGACCTCTTTGACCGGCAGATCATCGCCCATTCGATTAGCCCGTCCCCGAACCTTACACTCACCAACTCTTCGCTCAAGCAAGCCCTCGCCTGCCTGGAACCCGGTCAACAGCCGATCGTGCATTCAGACCAGGGCTTCCAGTACCGTCACGCCTCATGGAAATCGCTCCTCAAGGACGCCGGCGCAGCCCAATCCATGTCCCGCAAGGGAAACTGCTACGACAACGCCGTGATGGAAAACTTCTTCGGCCACCTCAAGGAAGAGATGTTCCACCACGTTCGGTTCATCAGCACCGACGCACTGACCGCAAACCTAAACGAGTACATCCGCTGGTACAACAACGACCGGATCTCGACAAAGCTCGAGGGCCTGAGCCCGGTGCAATACCGAGCCCAGGCCCTCGCGGCTTAGGATCTTACTTGGCCAGTCCAACTATCGGGGACCAGTTCATTCATGCCGGGGCCATTTTTTATGCCGCTTTACAGTCGCACAAATTCAAAACACAGCGCGTTGGGATTCCGGCCGCCCCCATAAACGGCGGGAAATTCGTCAAAAACTGCGCCGATATTCACTTCACCAAACTGCGCACCAGGCGGGCGCCCTGCGCAAGCGAAAGTCCGGGAAGGTAGGCACGGGTCAGCGCGCGGCCAATGGCCGGCAGGTGCAGCGAGTCCTGGTAGTAAAGGTACAGCGCGCGGTACTCGGGCTTGAACCTGGATTTGAACGCCGCCAGGGACCGGAAGCCGTAGACAGGTTCGAGCGCATGCCCCACCAGGTCCAGGATCTTTACCAGGTTCTCCGGCCCCGGCTGCCCCTCCTCCCCGCCACCCGGGTTCCCGGCAGCACCGTTCCCAAGGGAACCTTCCTGACCTACGGGAACCTTCGCCAGCGGAGAACCGGACAGGGAGATGACCTCCACGGAGCCGCGCAGCTCCAGGACCGCAGAGGCGATGAGGAATTCCATTACCCCGGGAAATCCTTCGGCGCCACGGCGCATGACGTCCAGCGTCCGGCTGACCAGCCGCCCGCCGTCGTACACGGGAAGCCAGCTGGTCACGCCGTGGACGGTTCCGTTGCCGTCCACGGCGAGGCAGCACAGCACCTCCTCGTCCTCAAGCTCGTCCACGCCGCCCAACGTGAAGCCCATCTCAGGGACAGACTTTCCTGCCGCCCATTCCTCGGACACCTCGCTCAACCTGGACCGGAGCGCCGCCGGCAGCGAGTGGTACGGCCCCCAGACGGCACGCACGCCCAGCTTGGCGGCCCGGTTCAGCGCTGTCCGGACGTTCTGCCATTCCTTTCCCTTGAACTCGAGCTCGCGGATCGGCAACCGTGTTTCCTGGGCAACGGCTACCCGGGCGAACCCCTGTTCCTGCAGGGCCGGCCACAGTGTGTCATCACACGAGTACAGCGCCGGAATCAGCGCGTGGCTCCGGCAGTAGGCCAGGAATTCCCCGGTGACACGCTGCTGTGCCTCCTTGGGTCCGAAGGCTCCCCCGAGGGTGAGGGCAACGCTCCCGTGCTGCTGGAAGGCGACCGCACCCTTGCCGTCGGGGCTGAACCAGTAGGTGTTGGGTTCCCACAGCGCCATCCACGAGAGCGGGCCGCCACCCTGATGCAGCAGCGACCGGGCCCTCTCCCTGTCCTCCACGCCGGAATCGGTGCCATGGGCCTTGCCCAACAGCACCCACCACACTGCCGCCAGCGCGATGACCCAGAACACCGGTCCGGAATAGGCAAAGAGAACGGACTCCAGGACGTTGCGGTCCGCAAAAATGCCGCGGTAGTGCTGCGGGATGGGAATGGGGACGTACTGCCTGGCCAGCTCGGCCAGCAGTCCCAGCAACCCGCCGTCGCGCTCCAGCCCTCCTGACCAGAACCAGGCCAGCGCGTAGGAGCCGGCCAGGGCAAGCCATGTTCCTCCCGCCACCACGGCAAGCAGGCGGCGCGCGGACGGCGCTGTCTGCACCCGGAACTGCCGCCGGTTCAGCCACAAGACCAGGGCAAGCAGCAGCGGCACCACCACAAGGGGAAGGACGTGGGCAAACGCGGAACCCATTGGTCCGGCATTGGGAACCTGGCCCCTCGAGGTCAGCAGGGCGAAGAGGGCAAGGTAGACGGCGGCCATGGCCGTTACTGCCAGCTGGATGCCGATGGCGATGTTCAGGGCAAGGCGCCGGCCGCGGCGCATGCCGTCCGCACAGATCAGCAGCAGGGCCACCGGGACCACCGCCAGGGCCAGCCCGACCGGGCCGGCAAAACCGGCCCGGCCCGCTTCCAGGCAGGAAGCCTGCACCGTGTCGCCGCAGTTGAACGCCAGCTGGCCCAGCGTTGGGAGCGGATTCAGGACCACGTCGCGCAGAAGGGCCAGCGGACCCGTGGGCGCCCTGGCGACGCCCGTCAGGATCGGCCCCACGGCAAACACGGCGACGGTAAGGGCCAGGAGGTTCCTTGTTTCCCGCCCCGTTGAACGGTGCCGGTGCAGCTGGCCGTGGTCCCCTTGGATCCACCACCCCGCCAGAAGCCCCAGCACGGCTCCCAGGAATCCGATAACAGTTTCAGCGTGCCCCACGTACAGGACCAGCAGGAGCGAGATGGACAGCACTGCCGTCCGCAGCCGGCGCTGCCACAGGACCGGCAGCCGCGCGCTTGCCGCCATGCCCGCCGTCAGCAGCGGGGCATACGGGCCCACCAGGACATCATCGGCCATCTGGTCCAACCAGCCGTCACCGACATATCCGGCTACCTGGGTCACCAGCAGGAACAGCGTGACGGCGGAAAACTGGCCGCCCAGCACCAGCGCAACGGCCGCACGGGTTCCCAGCCTGCGCTCCGCGGGACCCAGCAGCACAACGATCATCAGGGCAGCCGCCAGGTAGGCAGCCGGATTCGTAGCGAAGAACATGCTGGTGAAGAGGGACCACCAGTTACCGTCCCGGAGCCCGGGACCGCTGACGCCCGCAAGCCCCATCAGCTGTTCGGGTGGCCCCGCCACGAAGCTCCCGGTCACTGCCGCTGTGGCCAGGAAGAGTCCGAGCATCCCCAATGTGAAGGGAGCCGACTTCAGCGCAGCCGTTGCATCCCTAAGGGCGGGCAACGCCACCGTGGACCAGGCAAGGCGGGCAGTCCGCACCTGCTTATCCGCGGTCACCCGTACAGTCCCCACCGCTGGGCCAGGAAATCGAGTGCGTCCGCAATACGCTTCGACGACGTATCCCAGGAGTGGCCGGTGCTTTCCACCTCGTAGGAGCGCACCGTAAACCCGGCCTCCTCCGCCGCTGCGGCCACGGTACGGAGGTATCCGACGAATTCGGGATCGTCCTGCCCGGCGGTCAGGTAGAGTCCGCTGCCTTCAAAGCGTTGCCGCTCCATGATGGCCAGCGGTGTTTGGCGGATGAAAGACTCAGAATCTCCGGGGAAAGATGCCTCGATGGTCTTGTGGCGCTCCTTGGCAATCGCCGGCTCCGCCTCGCCGGAGAAGGACAAAACGGAGGGGAAGAGGTCCGGATGCCGGGTGCCCAGCTGCAGCGCGCAGGTACCGCCGAAGGAAAATCCGCCGGCAGCCCACTTGCGGTGGTCTGTTTCGACGGCGAGCGTGGACTTTATCCAGTGCGGAACGTCCTGCGAGAGGTAGGTGTCCGCGCGTGCGATCCGGCTGTCCATGCACATGGTGTTGGCGGACTGTGATCCGTTGGGGTCTGGCACCACCACCACGGGCGCGACTCCCCCATGCGCGGCGGCATAGGAGTCCAGGTGGGACTGGAGCTGGCCTCCGGTCAGCCAGTCTGCCGGACCGCCCGGCTGCCCTGCCACGAGCACCAGCACCGGGAGGGCGGGACGGTTCTGCGCAAAGTAGGCGGGCGGGAGGTAGATGTAGGCTTCCCGGGTATCCATTCCGGAAACGTCCCCCGGGATAACGTGCCGTCGCAGGGCTCCCCCGGCAGGCATCTCCCCCTGCGGTGCCCATCCCTGAAGCTGGACGCCGTCGGACTCCCCGGGCTGGCGCATCAGCTCCTGCTCCAGGACGGGGATCCGGGCCAGCGCCGTGCCGAAGAGGTCGCTGACGGTGCGGTTGAGCCCATAGTAGGCATTGATCTGCACGCCACAGAGAACCGCCACCAGAAGTGCCGCTGCAAGGCCGGTGGCGCGGCTTCGCCACCTGCCGCGGGGCAGCCGCAGGACCAGGAGGATGAGCGCAGCTGCGCCAGCCGCCACCCAGAGCAGCACAGCATCCGGGATGTTCGCGGGGAAGACCGAGAAGACGTTGATGAGGGCCCAGTGCACGGCGCCGACCAGCACCAGCGCCGCGGCCGCGGCAGCCAGGATCCGGTACAGCCATGGGCGGGGGCGAATGCCGGCAGGGGGCACCAGGAGGTAGATGGCCCCGGCGAGGCCCAGGACAAGGGAAACCCAGTAGGCCGACCCGTCCACGAGCCGGACATCGAAGAGCCAGTCCACGCCGGCTAGCGCCAGGTGCCGACGCCGATGACCGGACCGGCCTCCAGCCAGGACGAGAGGCCGGTGTAGGCGTCGAATTTCATGGCGAGGCGCAGGTCCTTGCCTTCATAGCGCAGTTCCACAATCACGACGTCGGGCTGAACCTTCACGGCCTCGGCCTCCGTGGGTTTGCGGCGGCCCAGCAGTTCAAGGCTGTGGCGCTTGAACTTGTGTTTGGGCCGGACGCTTAAAGAGATCAGGCGGAACCACTCGAGGTCGTTGTCCTGATAACGACAAACCCCCATCTGCCAGCTGTTTCCAGCCATGCAAATGGAGGCGTCCACCGTGCCGAGGGCACGCCGCAGGTTGAAGCGGCGCACCCCCGAAAGGCACAGTGCAAAGATCAGCAATCCGAAAGCGATTGCCATGGCGATGAACGGAAGACTCGAAGCGTCCATCAAGGTGATGCTAGCGGATCCCAGCGGTAGCCGAGCCGCCCAGCTGGGCGTTGTCAGCAACGATGACCACCCGGTTGTTGTCCACGGAGAAGAACCCGCCGTCGACGTCTACCGCGATACGGTCTCCCGATACCGGCTGGATCGCCAGTTCACCCTCGGCCAGGATCGCCAGCAGGGGCGAGTGGCCGGGCAGGATTCCGATTTCACCATCGCTGGTGCGGGCCTTGACCATCTTGGCCGCTCCGGACCACACGAAGTGGTCCGCTGCGACAATCTCAACCTCAAGCTCAGCCATATTACTTGGTCTGTTCCTGGATCTTGGCCCACTGGCGCTCGACGTCGTCGAGACCGCCGACGTTGAAGAACGCCTGCTCAGCGATGTGGTCAAGGTCGCCGTCGCAGATCGCGGTGAAGCCTTCAACGGTGTCCTTGATGGAAACCGTGGAGCCCTCAACGCCGGTGAACTGCTTGGCGGTGTAGGTGTTCTGGGACAGGAACTGCTGGATGCGGCGTGCACGCGACACGACGATCTTGTCCTCTTCGGAGAGTTCATCCACACCGAGGATCGCGATGATGTCCTGGAGTTCCTTGTTCTTCTGCAAGATCTGCTTCACGCGGACAGCCGTGTTGTAGTGGTCCTTGCCGATGTACTGGGGATCCAGGATGCGGGAGGTCGACGTCAGCGGGTCAACGGCCGGGTACAGACCACGGGAGGCGATCTCACGGGAAAGTTCCGTGGTCGCGTCGAGGTGTGCGAAGGTCGTTGCCGGAGCCGGGTCGGTGTAGTCATCTGCGGGAACGTAGATGGCCTGCATCGAGGTGATGGAGTGGCCCTTGGTGGACGTGATGCGCTCCTGCAGGAGGCCCATTTCGTCTGCCAGGTTGGGCTGGTAGCCCACAGCGGACGGCATGCGGCCGAGGAGGGTGGAAACCTCGGAACCTGCCTGGGTGAAGCGGAAGATGTTGTCGATGAACAACAGCACGTCCTGGTTCTGCACATCGCGGAAGTACTCCGCCATGGTCAGTGCGGACAGTGCCACGCGCAGACGCGTTCCCGGCGGCTCATCCATCTGGCCGAATACAAGGGCGGTGTCCTTGAGGACGCCTGCCTCTTCCATTTCAACCCAGAGGTCGTTACCTTCACGGGTACGCTCGCCAACACCGGCGAATACCGAAGTACCACCGAAGTTGCGTGCCACGCGGGTGATCATTTCCTGGATCAGAACGGTCTTGCCCACGCCGGCGCCACCGAACAGGCCGATCTTTCCACCCTTGATGTACGGGGTGAGGAGGTCGATGACCTTGATGCCGGTTTCCAGCATCTCGGTTGAGCCTTCGAGCGAGGCGAAGTTCGGAGCCTTGCGGTGGATCGGCCAGCGTTCGCTGATGTCCAGTTCCGATTCTGCAACGTCCAGGGGCTGGCCCAGCACGTTGAAGATGTGGCCCTTGACGCCGTCGCCAACGGGTACGGAGATGGGGGCACCGGTGTCCACTACGTTGGTTCCGCGGACCAGTCCGTCGGTAGCCTGCAGGGAGATGGCGCGAATGAGGTTGTCGCCCAGGTGCAGGGCGGTCTCGAACGTGATGGTCTTGGTTACACCGTTGAGAGTAATCTCAGTGGTGAGGGCATTGTAGATGGACGGGATTGCGTCGGCCGGGAATTCGACGTCGACAACCGGGCCGATTACGCGCGCAATGCGGCCGGTGGCACCGGACGTTGCGGCTACGTGTTCGGTAGCAGTGGCAGTCATCTCTCTCACTTCACTCAGTAGATGGCGTGGGTTTAAGTTTATATGTGGTGTTGCAGGTCCAGCGGAATCCGGTCTGCTGCAGGCTAGGACGCGAGGGCGTCGGCGCCGGCAACAATCTCGGAAAGCTCCTGCGTAATTTCAGCCTGGCGGGCCGTGTTGCGCAGACGCGTGTACTTCTTGATGAGGTCCGTGGCGTTGTCGCCGGCGGACTTCATGGCCCGCTGGCGTGCAGCAAGCTCAGAAGCTGCTGCCTGCAGCATGGCCGCGAAGATGCGTGACTCGATGTAGCGCGGCAGCAGGGCGTCAAGAACGCGCTCCGTTTCCGGCTCAAACTCGTACAGCGGCAACAGGTCCGATTCAGAAGCTGCCTGCTCTTCCACTACTTCCAGGGGAAGCAGTCGGATGACCGTGGGCTCCTGGGTGACCATGGACTTGAAGCGGGTGTAAACCACGTGGATTTCGTCCACGCCGCCCTCTTCGAAGTCGGTTGCGAACTCGGCCAGCAGTGCCTCGCCAATTTCGCGCGCGGTGCTGAACTCAGGCGAATCCGTCCCTCCGGTCCAAACCCGTGCATACTCACGGTTCCGGAAATCGAAGTAGGCCTGGGCCTTACGTCCAACGACGTAAGTCTTGACTTCCTTGCCTTCTTCGTGGAGCAGCTCGATGAGACCTTCCGCCTGCTTGAGCACGCTGGCCGAGTAGGAACCTGCCAGTCCACGGTCCGCGGTAATTACCAGGACGGCGGCACGGCGGATCTGCTCCGGCTCAGTGGTCAGCGGGTGGTCGATTTCGCTTTGGCTTGCGACAGCAGAAACGGCGCGCGTGATCGCGTTCGCGTAAGGCAGTGAAGCTGCTACGCGCGCACGGGCCTTGCCGATGCGCGAGGTAGCGATCAGTTCCATCGCCTTGAAGATCTTGCGCATCGACGTGGTCGAGCTGATCTTCTGGCGGTAGACCCGAATCTGGGCTCCCATACTTATCCTTTCCTAGCGTTCCGTAGGCCGGGTGTGCCGGGTCCTGTGGACCCGGCACACCCGGCCAGTGGAACTAGCGCTTCTGCTTGACGATCTTTTCCTGGTCAACCTGGCCCTCGTCGATGGCGGCATATTCCTCATGCCCCGCACCTACCAGGTGGTTGTCGCCCTCGCCGAAGAAGCCCTTCTTGAAGTCGACGATGGCCGACTTCAGAGCTGCCGCGGTGTCATCGTCCAGCACGTTGGTCTGCGCCAGCGTGGTGAGGATCGAGGACTTATGCGTCAGGTGCTCCAGGAACTCGGACTCGAAGCGGCTGATGTCCTCAACCGGAACGTCGTCCAGGTAGCCGTTGGTGCCGGCCCAGATGGACACAACCTGGTTCTCCACCGGGAACGGCGAGTACTGGCCCTGCTTGAGCAGCTCCATGAGGCGGGCGCCACGGGTCAGCTGCTGGCGTGACGCGGCGTCCAGGTCCGAGGCGAACATGGCGAATGCCTGCATGTCGCGGTACTGGGCGAGGTCCAGCTTCAACGTGCCGGAGACCTTCTTCATGGACTTCACCTGTGCGGCGCCGCCCACGCGGGACACGGACACACCCACGTCAACAGCGGGACGCTGGTTGGCGTTGAAGAGGTCCGACTGCAGGAAGATCTGGCCGTCGGTGATGGAGATGACGTTGGTCGGGATGTAGGCGGAAACGTCATTCGCCTTCGTCTCGATCAGCGGCAGGCCCGTCATGGAACCGGCACCCAGTTCGTCGGAGAGCTTTGCACAACGCTCCAGCAGGCGGGAGTGCAAGTAGAAGACGTCGCCCGGGTAGGCTTCGCGGCCCGGCGGACGGCGGAGCAGCAGCGACACTGCACGGTAGGCCTCAGCCTGCTTGGAGAGGTCATCAAACACGATGAGGACGTGCTTGCCGCCGTACATCCAGTGCTGGCCGATGGCCGAACCGGCGTACGGTGCAAGGTACTTGAAGCCGGCGGGGTCGGATGCCGGAGACGCCACGATGGTGGTGTACTCCAGTGCGCCGTTGTCCTCAAGGGTCTGGCGGATGGCGGCGATGGTGGACGCCTTCTGGCCGATCGCCACGTAGATGCAGCGGACCTGCTTGGCCACATCGCCTGAAGCCCAGTTGGCCTTCTGGTTGATGATCGTGTCAATCGCAATGGCCGACTTGCCGGTCTGGCGGTCGCCAATGATGAGCTGCCGCTGGCCGCGGCCGATCGGGATCATGGCGTCAATTGCCTTGAGCCCGGTCTGCATCGGCTCGTGCACCGACTTGCGCTGGGTCACGCCGGGAGCCTGGAGCTCCAGTGCGCGGGTGGTTTCAGCCTTGATCTCGCCGAGGTCGTCGATGGGCATGCCCAGCGGGTCGACAACGCGGCCAAGGAAGGCGTCGCCCACGGGAACGGACAGAACCTGTCCGGTGCGATGGACTTCCTGGCCTTCTTCGATGCCGGTGAAGTCGCCGAGGATAATGACACCGATTTCGCGGACGTCGAGGTTCTGGGCCAGGCCCAGCGTTCCGTCCTCAAAGCGAAGCAGCTCGTTCGCCATGACCGAGGGAAGGCCCTCAACACGGGCGATGCCGTCACCAGCGGTGGTTACGCGGCCGACCTCTACGCGCTCTGCGTTTCCGGGTTCGTAGGACGCCGCGAACTCGTTCAGCGCATTACGGACGTCGTCGGCGTTGATGGTCAATTCGGCCATCTGCAGTCCCTGCTCTCCTGTTTTTGTGATCACCGTTGCCGATGACCGGGGTTTCTATCAGTTTGTTTGTGCTTGTCCGGCTAGCCGGCCAGCTGGCGTTGCAGCTCGCCCAGCCTGGTGAGTACCGAAGCGTCGAGCACTTCGTCACCGACCTGGACGCGGATGCCGCCAATGAGTGCCGGATCAACGTTGACGTTGATCTTCAGTTCCCGCCCGTACATGGCGTTCAAGCCCGCCTGGAGGCGTGCAAGCTGCGTCTGCGTCAGGGGACGGGTCACATTGACCGTTGCAATCCAGCGCTGCTGGCGCTTGGCCGCAAGCTCCGCGAAACGTTCCACCAGCCGGGTGGGCTTGATGCCGCGGGGCTCGGTGACGGCCTGTCTGATGAGGACTTTTGCTTCCTCACTGGCGGCCGGCACCAGCTTTTCGGCAAATGCCGACCTGGCAGCAGCGCTGGCCTGTGTTTCGGACAGAGCACGTTGTACCTCATGGTTGGAGGCAACAGCCTGGTTGAAGGAGAACAGATCGTTCTCCAGTTCTTCCAGGCCAGTGATTCCGGAGGCAGAAACGGCCGACTTGTTTTCGGCAACGGAAATGACCACCGTTGCGGCAAGAGTCTCGAGTGCATCGCCGATGTCACGGGCAGTTGCCCAGCGCAAGCTGGCCAGTCCGCCCGCGATCTCTGCAGCATCAGCGGAGACTTTTCCGCCAACCAGCTGCCTGACCAGCGCCGACTTTTCGTCACCGTTGCGGGACGGGTCAGTCAGGGCGCGGCGCAAGCCAGCCGAGCTGTCCACCATTCCCAGAATTCCGAAGAGTTCCTTTGCCAGCTGCAGCGACGCCGTCGGAAGCTTGGCTTCCAACGCTGCCAGCGCTGTTGCCAGCGATTCGCTCGATACGCCTGCCATTACTTAGCTGCACCTGCGTTCTGGGTCTCCAGATCTGCCAGGAAACGGTCCACGACCCGAGCTGCGCGCTCGTCATCGTTGAGCGATTCGCCGACGATCCGGCCAGCCAGGGTGGTGGCCAGCGTGCCGACCTCGGAGCGCAGCGACACAACGGCCGCCTGGCGCTCGGATTCGATCTGTGCGTGCGCCTGGGCCGTGATGCGGGCAGACTCTGCAGCTGCCTTCTCCTTGAGATCCGCGAGGATCTGGGCACCTTCGGCGCGGGCTTCCTCACGGATGCGGTTGGCTTCGGTGCGGGCGTCGGTCAGCTGCTGCTTGTACTCTTCGAGTGCAGCAGAAGCCTCAGCCTGGGCCTTTTCAGCCTTTGCAATGCCGCCTTCAATGGCCTCAGCACGCTCGGCGAAGGTCTTTTCGAACATCGGGACAACGAACTTGACCACGATGAACATGAGGATGGCAAAGCCCACGAGGACAACGCCCATTTCCCAGACATTGGGAACCAGGGGGTTGACTTCGCCCTCAGTGGCGGCTGAGATGATCAGCTGATTCATATTTCACCCGTCCTTTTCTACTCGGTTCTGTAAGTTCGCTTCGCTCTAAGGACTAGAGAACGAAGGCGAAGACCAGGCCGAGGATGGCGAGGGCTTCGGTGAGCGCAAGGCCGAGGAATGCGATCGGCTGCAGGACGCGCTGTGCTTCCGGCTGACGTGCAACGCCGTTGATGTAGGCAGCGAATACGAGGCCAACACCGATACCACCGCCGATTGCGGACAGACCGTAACCTACGAGGTTGAGATTGCCTTCCATTTTTCTTCCTTTCAAGATGCCACCCGTGTGGCAGGTTGTTTGGGTTGCTCTATCCCCGCGAGGGGAAGTTTTTAGTGCGCCTTGCGGCGCGGTGCCGTTGGGCGGATGCCTTAGTGGCTGTCGGCGTGAAGCGCGCCTTCGATGTAGATCGCGGTCAGCAGGGTAAAGACGTAGGCCTGCAGGACCATGATCAGGGCTTCAAGCATGTACATGGCGATCGCGCCGCCCAGGACCAGGAGCGAGGATCCCTTGAGCAGGATGTTCTCCTGCATGACGAGGAACTCGATGCCGTAGCCGGCGATCATCACAATGAGGTGGCCTGCCAGCATGGTGGCGAACAGACGGAGGCTGTGGGTAACCGGCCGGACCAGGAAGTTGGAGATGATCTCGATCGGGATCACGATCGGAAGGATGTACCAGGGAACACCTGAGGGCACGGTGGCCAGTTTGAAGTAACGGAGACCGTTCTTCTTGACGCCGATGGCGATCCAGGTGAAGTAGACGATGCCCGCCAGCACGTAGGCTCCGCCCACGTGGGAGAACGTGGGGAGCTGGAAGAACGGGATGGCGCCGTAGATGTTGTTCACCAGGATGAAGAAGAAGAGGCTGAACAACAGCGGGACGTACTTGATGAAGTCCTTGCCGCCGATGATGTCCTTGGCGATTCCGTTGCGGACGAAGCCGTAGGCGGCCTCGCCGGCGAACTGGAGTTTGCCGGGTACCAGCTGCTGCTTGCGTGCAGCGAGCACGAAGAAGACGGCGATAAAGACGACAGAGAGGAGGACCAGCAGCATCTGCTTGGAGAATCCTTCTGCGGCACCCCACGGCAGGATTGCCGGCAAATGCATTTCGTTAATACCAGGAGGAGTGAACTCTCCTGAATCTTGGGCCGGGAGCGCAAGCGCGATCAACGCGTTTCCTCTCTGCAGTGTCCATCATTGGGCGTTGGGCGGGGACCGGCAGCCTGATGGCCTGCTGTTCCCCCTGTGAAATTATTTGGCATTAGTGTCGCCGTCCTGGGACGGCCCGCTGGAAGCACGGCGCTCCCCAGCGTTGTTTCGAGAACTGGTAAGGCCATGCATGTGGGAAAGGTAAAAACCTCCGACGGCTCCAAGCAGAGCGCCTGCGAGCACAATCCAGCGCGTTCCCCACACGTAATCCAGTCCCCACCCTATCAAACTCCAGACGATGATTCCGCCAATGATGTAGCTGAATACGGCCATGCCGGCGTTGTATCCGCCGCTGGTTCCGTCGCCTGATACACCGGGAGCGGAACCGCTCAGTCCGCCGTTTCCGCTGCGGCCATCATTCGGCTTCTGAGGATCACGCATCGGGGTTTTCCTTGGTTTGTGGATCGTTGTAAATCTGGAGGCGCGCTTTGCTGAAACCGTAGAGCTCAGCAGCCTGCCACAGCACCACGGCGGTGACCGCGCCGGCAACAAACCAACGCCCGTCCAGCCACTGCGGCGCTCCGACAAAGAACAGCACGACGGCGAAGCCGACCACCTTGACGAAGTAGGTGGCCACGAACATTCCGATGGCTCCGGAGGGGTTCGTGCGGCCCACGAAATGCCCCACGAGGAGGCTGATCCCGAAGAACAGCATCACCAGCAGGCCACCGGACGAACTGGACAGCGCCCCGTCCATGCCATCCAGCAGCAGGGCCAGGACAGCGCAGAGAAGTACTCCGAACGCCGAAGCGATCGAGCTCAGCTTGAGGAGGTGCAGCCAGAGTGACGGCGTGGGGCCGGATGCGCCAACGTTTCCGTTGCCGGACAACGGTCCGGACTCGGCGTTGGAGGTCATTCGATCCCAATCGTCGGCTCCTGCGGCGAATCACCAACAGGCTGTGTGGAGGGGCAGCTTTGGCTGCCCCTAAATTCTACATGAGATAGAAATATTTCTGCACGGACGTTACGCCCGGGTCTCTTCGCCCCGGCGTGCCAGATAGGGCCAGGCAGTGACGAGGCCCATGACCAGGGTGGCGAAGAGGTCAATGGACAGCACAATCTGCCAGGGGAAGATAGCGAAGGCCAGTCCCCCGAAGGAGAGGATCCCGGTCCAGAGGTACATGAGGATGACTGCCGTGCGGTGCGAGTAGCCAATGTCCAGGAGCTTGTGGTGCAGGTGTCCGCGGTCAGCCGACCAGGGTGAGCGTCCGCGGGCAGTCCGCCGCACAACAGCCAGGCCAAGGTCCAGCAGCGGAAGGAAGAGGACCGCGAACGGAAGCAGGATGGGAATCACGGTGGAGATGCCGTTGACCCTGTCATACAGGCCCGAGGTGATCTGGCCCGTGGACACCACACCGGCGGAGGCCATCAGAAGGCCGATCAGCATGGCGCCGGAATCGCCCATGAAGATCTTGGACGGAAACCAGTTGTGCGGCAGGAAGCCAAGGCAGCTGCCCACCAGGACGGCGGTTATGAGGGTGGCGAGGTCTGAATAGTCCAGCAGGACCGCGTTGCGGTGCACCCAGTAGGCGGTGAAGAAGAACGCCGTGCCGCCGATGATGGCGACGCCCGCGGCAAGGCCGTCCAGCCCGTCGATGAAGTTGAAGGCATTCATCGTGGTGACGATCAGCCCGGCGGTCAACAGGACCCGGACTGTTTCATTCTCAAGGTAGACCGGCTCGGGAACCCAGGGGACGATAGTCATCTGGACTCCCCAGATGGCCACGGTCAGGCCTGCAATGCTCTGGCCGATCAGCTTTACCCACCACCGGATGTCCAGCAGGTCGTCTGCGACGCCCACCAGGACTATGACTGCGGCGCCTGCAAGCACACCCCAGGGCGAGAAGTTGTTCCGGTAGATGTCCTTCACGAAAAACGATTGGCTGGCAACGATGAGGGCCACCATGACGCCGAGGAAGATCGCCACGCCGCCCAGGCGGGACACGGGAATGGAGTGCATGTCGCGGCTGCGGATGGGCATGTGGAGCTCGAGCCGGTGGCCGACGACCCGCGCCCCCCACGTTGCCGCATAGGACACAACGGCAGCCGTCAGCCCCATCAGCAGGTACATGATCATGGGGCGGGTTCCGTCTCCGGGGGGACGCTGCAGGCGGGCAACGGCACTGGCTGCTGGTCCTTGGCTATGGGGCTCACTGGCCGGGAATCTGTTCTTCGATAAATGAAACTTCTCCGTCGCCGAGCGCGCGGCAGGCAGCGCGTATTTCCTCATACGCAGTGCCGTACAGGGCTGTATTACAGTGGACTCTAGTCAAAGATACTAGCGCCAACAGCTTCATGGCTTCGCGCCACACTGGCGCATTGCGAGCGGGGAAATCCCTGTCAGCCATGCTGAAAGGACCCCCATGACCCCCCGCATAGCAGTTGCTGCCGTGACCTTCGACAGGCCGAAGGAACTTGCTGTCCTGCTGGATTCCATCAACGCCCAGACGGCCGCGGTGGACACAATCTGCCTTGTTGACAGCGGCAAAACCCCGGCGCGCGAAGCAGCCGGATTGCACCCGAACGTCGACTATGTCCGTTCGGAGGCCAACCTTGGCGGTGCGGGCGGCTTCGCGCTGGCAGCGCTCAAGGCAGTGGCCAGCGGGGCCAGGTGGATCTGGATGATGGACGACGACGCCGAGCCGGCAGATCCTGAATGCCTCGCCACGCTGCTGCGCGAGGCTGAGGCACGCGACCTGGAGGCGGTGGTTCCGCTTGTGACCGCGCCCGGCCAGCCGGACCGGCTCTCCTTCTTCTTCCGCCTCGACGGCAAGGTGACGCACAGCCGCGCCGAGGTGGAGAAGCTTGGCTTCCTCCCCAACGACGGCCACTTCTTCAACGGAGCGCTGATCCGCTCCGATGTCTTCTTCAAAGTGGGCCTGCCGGACATGCGGCTGTTTATCCGGGGCGACGAGGTCGACTTCACCATCCGGCTGCGCAAGGCGGGAATCAGGTTTGGCACCGTGACCACCACGGCCATCACCCACCCGCATGCGTTTTCCGAAACCCAGCATGTGTTTGGCGCAGGCTGGCACGTCATCATTCCGGAGTCCGCATTCAAGCGCTACTACTATTACCGGAACCGCGGCTACCTGATCCGCCGCTACTTCCGTGTCCGCTCGTTTGTCGCGGACGTGGGCGGTTATGCGGGCTACTTCGCGCAGCGGCGGGACCTCCGGGGGTTCCTGGGCTGGGCCAGGTCCTTCACCACCGGTCTGCGCGGCAAGGGTTTTGCCCCGCTGGAGGACCAGAAGTTTCAGTGATCCGCCTCCGGTCCAACGGCTTTTACTTGCCGGACCCGGTGAGCTGCCGCTTTAAGTGCCGGTTTCCCAGGAGCCACAGCAGCACCCAGGGTTCTCCGAATACGCGGTAGGCAACACGTCGGGGATGCAGCAGCAGCCGCCAGGCCCATTCCAGGCCCATCCGGCCCAGCCAGCGCGGTGCAAGTTTCTGGAAGCCGGCCAACTGTTCGATTGCTCCCCCCACCGCGCAGTAGATGGCGGGCGGCATGTCGCCCAGGCGCCGCTGCAGGACTTCCTCCTGCAGGGGCATGCCCAGGCCCAGCAGGACAAGCTGCGGCTGCTGCCCGTGCAGCCAGGCAACGGCCCTGTCTTCGAGGTCCCTGTTCCAGCCCTCACCGGGCAGTCCCGCCACCCGGGCGCCGGGGACAATCGACTCCAGTTGCTTCACGGCCGCAGCATTTGCCTCGGCGCCGGCGCCGATCACCGCAATCCGCTCCAGACCGTGAACCTGGCCCAGCGCCGGAAGCCAGTCGGTGGTGCCCAGCCGGTAGTCCATGACCGGCCCTTCGGCTTTGCCGGTCTTGCCCCACAGCCAGAGCACGGGTGCACCGTCCAGCAAGACGACGTCGCTGCGCTGGTAGAGGTTCCGGAAGCCTTCATCCGAGAGGGTCAGTGTCACGCTGTGTAGGTTGTGCCCCAGGACCGTGTGTGTGGAGCCTTCCTCGACGAAGCGGCTGAGTTCCGCCATCAGCTCGGGAACCCGAAGTGGTGTCGCATCAACCTCCAGGACCGGAATCCGCTGGCGGTCCAGAGCCATCACGGTTCAGGATCCCGAACCGGCGCCGGGGCAGCAGCAGACGAAGGCTTAGCCGTTGACGGATCAACCGCCGAGGAGCCGGCTGCCGCCGGTTGAACCGGTTCAGGAGATTCAACAGCAGGAGCCACAACGGCGGGAGACTCGTTGGCGGGTGCGGGTTCATCCGCTGCCTTTGACGGCGTTGCTTCCGCCGGTTCCTCTTCAGCCATGGGGATCTCTCCGAGGCCCAGGACTCCGGGTACGTGTTCGCGAAGCTGCTCCAGGGTCACCGCGCCGTTGCGGACCACGCGCAGGCGCGGACCCGTGGCATCGACGATCGTGGAGGGTACCGCTGCTTCTCCTTCGAGCGGCCGGAAGCCGCCTTCAAGGTAGACCTCCACGGAGTCAGCCAGCTGTTCGCGGGCGGCTGCAGCGGTCTGTCCGGGGGCATGGCCGGTGCGGTTGGCCGAGGAAACGGCCAGTGGCCCGGTCAGGGTCAGGAGCTCCTGGGCGATCTCGTCGTCCGGCATGCGAAGTGCCACCGTGCCTTTGGTCTCGCCAAGGTCCCAGTCCAGGGAAGGCTGCGCGTGCAGGATAAGGGTGAGGCCACCGGGCCAGAAAGCCTCCGCAAGTTTGCGGGCGTCAGCCGACACTTCCGTGGCGAGGCCGTCCAGGGCATTGATCCGCGGGATCAGCACGGGCGGCGGCATGGTGCGGCTGCGCCCCTTGGACACCAGCAGCATGGTCACGGCCTGGGGCGAGAAGGCGTCGGCGGCAATCCCGTAGACCGTGTCCGTGGGAAAGACCACGCACTTCTTTTCGCTGATGGCACGCTGGGCGTGCTCGAGTCCCTTGGCGCGCTCGTCGTCGCTGGTGCAGTTGTAGGTAGTGGTCACTCGCCTATTCTTTCATTCGCTGTGGCCCGGATCCGCGAGCAGGGCGCTGGTGGCGCGCTCCTTGCCGTTGAGGTCCAGGTGCGTCCTGATTCCGGTCCAGTTTCCTGAACCCGCCAAATGGTCAGAAATCCATCCCGCCTGGACTTCTGCATGCTCCATCACGAAGTAGCCGCCTAGGCGCAGGAGGCGGGCGGCGGAGGCAGCGGCCGCCGTCGGAAGTTCCATGCCGTCCGCTCCCCCGCCGTACAGCGCCTCGGGCGGATCATGGAGGGCGACTTCCGGTTCGTTGGGGACGGCTTCGGCGGGGATATACGGCGGGTTGGACACCACGACGTCGAAAGTCCCGTTCAGTTCGGGCAGCGCGTTCCGCAGGTCCCCCAGGACAAGCCGGACACCCAGCGGGGCCAGGTTTTTTGCTGCCCAGGCATGGGCGAAGGGGCTGAACTCGACGGCGTGCACCTCCGCGCCGGGCACCTCATGGGCGACGGAGCCTGCGATGGCACCGGAGCCCGTCCCAAGGTCGACGATCCGCGGGTGGGCCATCCCCCGGACGTGGTCGATGACCAGCTGCACCACCGATTCGGTTTCGGGGCGGGGCACGAAAACCCCGGGGCCAACAGCCAGTTCGAGGTAGCGGAAATACGCCACCCCCGTGATGTGCTGCAGCGGTACGCGGCTGGCCCGCTCCGCCACCAGCGCCCCATAGCCTTCCGGCGCGGGTGCATCCCCCAGCATCATGGCGCGCAGCCGGCCCAGCCCCACGTTCAGCAGGTGGTCCGCCAGCAATTCGGCATCCACCCGCGGACTGGGGACGCCGGCGTTACGGAGTATGTCCGTTGCCTCGCTGACGGCGTCCGCGAGCGACTGGCCTGGCTCGAGTGTCATCTGTGTATGTGCCGAAAGGACTAGTCGCCGATGGCGTCCAGGCGCGCCTGTTCGTCCATCTCGATGGCGGACTGTATGACGGGCTCAAGGTCGCCGTTCATAACCTGGTCCAGGTTGTAGGCCTTGTACCCGGTGCGGTGGTCCGCGATGCGGTTCTCCGGATAGTTGTAGGTCCGGATGCGCTCCGAACGGTCCATGGTGCGGATCTGGGATTTCCGCTGGGCCGAGTTCTCGGCGTCGATCTGCTCCTGCTGGTGCGCCAGGATGCGTGCCCGGAGCACGCGCATGCCTGCTTCACGGTTCTGGAGCTGGGACTTTTCGTTCTGCATGGCCACCACGATGCCCGTGGGAAGGTGGGTAATGCGCACGGCGGAGTCGGTGGTGTTAACGGACTGCCCGCCGGGACCGGAAGACCGGTAAACGTCGATCTTGAGGTCGTTCTGGTTGATTTCCAGCTCTTCGGGTTCATCCACTTCGGGGAGGACCAGGACGCCGGCAGCGGAAGTGTGGATGCGACCCTGGGACTCCGTGACGGGAACGCGCTGGACGCGGTGCACGCCGCCTTCGAACTTGAGGCGGGCGTAGACACCCTCGGCAGGATCGTTCGAGCTTCCCTTGACGGCAACCTGGACGTCCTTGTACCCGCCGAGGTCGGATTCAGTGGCGGAAATGATTTCCGTCTTCCAGCCCCGGGACTCTGCGTACCGCGTGTACATCCGCAGCAGGTCACCGGCAAACAGTGCGGCTTCGTCGCCGCCTTCACCGCCCTTGACCTCAAGGATCACGTTGCGGGCATCGTCAGGATCGCGCGGAATGAGAAGGCGGCGCAGTTTCGCAGCGGCCACCTCAAGGGCCGCTTCCAGCTCAGGAACCTCCGCTGCGAACTCGGGATCCTCCGAGGCCATCTCCTTGGCAGCGGCAAGGTCGTCCCGGAGGCCTTCCCACTTGTGGTAGGCCTCAACAATGCCATTGAGCTGAGCCGAACGCCGCCCCAGTTTCCGGGCAAGCCGCTGGTCAGCATAAACAGCAGGATCCCCCAACTGCGCCTGGATAGCATCATGCTCATCAAGCAGGCCCTGTACGGACTCAAACATTTTTCAAAACCTCTTTCGACTTGTACAAGTCTAGTAACAAACAAAGACGGAACCGCGGCTGGCGACTTAACGACGAAGCCGCACGGATTTTTCCGCCCCGGGAGTGGCATCGGGCCTGCCGGAGCTGGGAGGCTGACGATCGAAGATCGAAAGCCTCCCAGCGAAGGGGCGGGGGCGGAAAAATCCGTGCGGCGTTAGCACCGGGGCAGCAGATCAGCCGCTCACCGGAGCCTTATTTGTCGTTATCCGACTTCGCGCCAAGCGTCGTCTTCTGGACCTGCATGAGGAACTCGACGTTGCTCTGGGTTTCCCGGATCTTGTTGGTCAGGAGTTCAAGGCTCTGCTGGGTCTCGAGTCCGGAGAGGACGCGGCGCAGCTTCCACATGATCTTGACTTCCTCGGGCGAGAGCAGGTTCTCCTCGCGGCGGGTGCCGGATGCGTTGACGTCCACGGCCGGGAAGATGCGCTTGTCTGCCAGCTGGCGGGACAGGCGGAGCTCCATGTTGCCGGTGCCCTTGAACTCCTCGAAGATGACCTCGTCCATCTTGGAACCGGTCTCCACAAGCGCGGTGGCCAGGATGGTGAGCGAGCCGCCGTTTTCGATGTTGCGGGCTGCACCGAAGAAGCGCTTCGGCGGGTACAGCGCCGCGGAGTCCACGCCACCGGACAGGATACGGCCGGAGGCCGGCGCTGCCAGGTTGTAGGCGCGGCCCAGGCGGGTCATGGAGTCCAGCAGGACCACCACGTCCATGCCCATTTCCACGAGGCGCTTGGCGCGTTCGATGGAAAGTTCGGCCACGGTGGTGTGGTCATCGGCCGGACGGTCGAAGGTGGAGGCAATGACCTCGCCCTTGACGGTGCGCTGCATGTCCGTGACTTCTTCGGGGCGTTCGTCAACCAGCACCATCATGAGGTGGACCTCAGGGTTGTTGGTGGTGATCGCGTTGGCGATGGACTGCAGGATGAGCGTCTTGCCGGCCTTCGGGGGCGAAACGATCAGGCCGCGCTGGCCCTTGCCGATGGGAGCCACGAGGTCGATGACGCGGGGGCCGATCTTCTTGGGATCGGTTTCCAGCCGCAGGCGCTCGGACGGGTAGAGCGGAACCAGCTTGGCGAACTCGACGCGGTCCTTGAGCTCCTCGGCGGTCTTGCCGTTCACCGAGGTGACGCGGACCAGGGCGTTGAACTTCTGGCGGGCGGACTGCTGGCTCCGGTCTTCGCCTTCGCGGGGCGCACGGATGGCACCGACGACGGCGTCGCCCTTGCGCAGGTTGTACTTCTTGACCTGGGCCAGGGAAACGTAGACGTCGTTGGGGCCCGGCAGGTAGCCGGAGGTGCGGATGAACGCGTAGTTCTCCAGCACGTCAAGGATACCGGCTACGGGCAGCAGGACATCGTCCTCGGTAACCTCGACGTCGTCAACGTCCGGCCCCTGGGAACGGCCGCGGCGGCGGTCATTGCGGTCGCGGAAGCGGTCGTTCCGGGAGTTGTTGTCCCGGTCCTGGCCGCCGGAACGGTCATTGCGGTCGTTCCGGTCGCGGCGGTTGCGCCGGTTGCGCCGGCTGCCGCCGTCGGAGTCATCGCTGTCGCGGTTGTCATCGCGGCGGGCGCCATCGCGCTGGCCTGCCTCGCGGCTGCCGGTGTTGTCCCGGCCGCCGTCTGCATTCTCGCGGGAAGCGTTGTCGCGTCCTGCGTTGTCACGGCCGGCATTGTCGCGTCCGCTGTTGTCGCGTCCACGGGTGCGGCCGGCTTCGCGGCGGTCGGTGCGCTGGCCTGCCTCGCCGGCTTCGGCGGGGGCTTCGGTGCGCTGTTCTGACGTGCGCTGTTCTGACACGCGCTGGTCGGCGTCGGCCTGCTCAGCGGGAGCCTCGGCGGCTTCGGCAGCCTGCGGCGCAGCAGCTGCTTCACCGCGGCGGCGGTTGCGGGTGCGCGGCTGGCGGCGCTCGGTGGCGCCTTCAGGTGCTTCGGCTGCCTCGGCAGCGGGTGCCTCAACCGGAGCGGCGCTGCTGGTTTCGGCGGCGGCCGGCTCGGCGGCTGCAGGGGCCACAACTCCGTCGCTGACGGCGCGGCGGCTGCGGCCGCGGCGCGCCCGGGTTCCTTCAGCAGGAGCTTCCGTTGCCTCGGCGGCGGCCGGGGAGGTCACCGCGGTAGAGACGGCCGGGGCTTCGACGGCCTTTTCGGTTGCCCTGGCGGGAGCCTTGGTCATGGGGGTGCCGGCGCGGTGGGCGGAGATGGCCGAGACCAGGTCCCCCTTGCGCATCCGGGAACCGCCTGAAATGCCGAGCTGGCTGGCGAGTGCCTGCAGCTGGGCGAGCTTGAGGCCGGCAAGGCCGCTGCTCTTGGCGGGTGCTGCCGGTGATTCGGCAGCAGAAGATGATAGTTCCACAGCTGGCGACAGCTCAGTGGTTTCGGTCACGAAGGATCCTTCCCCCTCGACGGCGTCCAGACTGGGAGCTGGGCGCGATGATTTGATCTGGGCTGCAGTTCAGATCTGCAGCCGGATTGTTCGGCCTTGCCGGTTGGATTTCGGCCAGCAGGGCCGGATACTGATTCACCTTGCGCTCCGCCCATGACGGGACGCCGGACTGACGTTTCAGGGGCAGTTTGAGTGCTGCAGATTCCTGCGACAGACCTAGCAGGCGGCACCGGAATAGATTGCGCAGTAAGAGACCAGGCGGCAACTAAGTGCAATAGCAGATCAGATAGGCGGAATTACCGCCGGTGCAACTCCACCTTAGCACCTTCGACGTCCACTGCCAGCTTCAGTACCCGCCAGGCGATATCCGGCGTGTTGGCCGCGTTGAACTCCCCGATGAAAGCCACAGCGGCGGCGGCTTCGGCCTCACCGTTGGCGAGGACCAGGACTGTGGGCCCGGCACCGGAAACGACGGCGGCATGGCCCGCGGCGCGCAGCGCACCGATGAGGGCTGCGCTGGGCCGCATTGCCTCGGCACGGTAGCTCTGGTGCAGGTAGTCTTCCGTGCCCGCGAGCAGGAACTCCGGCTTGTGCGTCAGCGCGTGGATCAGCAGGGCTGCGCGGCCCGCGTTCATGGCAGCGGCATGGTGGCCCACCGATGCCGGCAACAGGGCGCGTGCCGCCTCCGTGGACAGTTCGAAATCAGGAACCGCCACGACCGGGATGACCGAATCAACCACCGTAGCGCTGGTGCTGCTGTACTGGTCACTGTCCTGCCAGGACAGCGCCAGCCCGCCGAAAATGGCGGGTGCCACGTTGTCCGGGTGGCCTTCGATTTCGCTGGTCAGCTGCAGGATCCAGTCCCGGCCCCGGCGGCGGTCCTCGGGCACCATGGCATTGGCCGCCGAGACTGCCGCAACTACGGCGGAGGCGGACGAGCCGAGGCCGCGGCCGTGGGGGTTGACGTTGTCAGCGGTGACCTTCAGGCCGCCGTGGCGGAAACCGAGCCTTTCGAACGCCGCTTCCATGGCCCTGATGACCAGGTGGCTTGCGTCCCGGGGCAGGGTTTCCGCGCCCTCGCCGCGAAGCTCAAACAGCAGTTCGTCCGTTTCCAGGCTCTCCACTGTCAGGGTGTCGTGCAATGCCAGGGCCAGGCCCAGGCTGTCATAGCCCGGGCCGAGGTTGGCCGTGGTTGCAGGCACCCGGACGGTGACAATCTGGCCGGCCTGGATGGGTTGCAGTCCGACGGCGGCCGGCGAGGTGGTTTCCAAGGCTATTTTTCTTCCAGTCCCAGTTCAGCAGCAACCGTGACAACATCATTGGAAACCTTGACCGGCTGCACGTCGCTGCCGTCCTCGGTGCGCAGGGCCCACTGGGGGTCCTTGAGTCCGTGGCCCGTGACCGTGATGACGATGGTCTTGCCGGCAGGGACTTCCCCTGCCGCGTGCTTCTTCAGCAGGCCAGCCACGCCCGCAGCCGAGCCCGGCTCCACGAAGACGCCCTCGCGGGAGGACAGCCAGCGGTGGGCGCTCAGGATTTCCTCATCCGTGACGGAGTCAATCAGCCCGCCGGACTCGTCCCGGGCACCGATGGCGCCGTCCCAGGAGGCAGGGTTGCCGATGCGGATGGCCGTGGCGATGGTGTCGGGCTCAGTGATGGGGTGGCCGGCAACGAACGGCGCCGCGCCTGCCGCCTGAAAGCCCCACATGGCAGGAGTCCTGGTGGAGACGGCGGGAAGGGTGCCGGCAGTCTCGGACTCGAACGGAGCAGAGTACTCCTTGTAGCCCTTCCAGTACGCGGTGATGTTTCCGGCGTTGCCCACCGGCAGGACATGGATGTCCGGAGCGTCGCCCAGGGCGTCGACGATTTCGAAGGCGCCGGTCTTCTGTCCCTGGATGCGGGCAGGGTTCACCGAATTCACCAGGAACACCGGGTAGGACTCCCCCAGCTTCCGGGCGATGTCCAGGCAGTTGTCAAAGTTGCCGTCCACCTGGAGCAGCGTGGCGCCGTGGGCGATCGCCTGGCTGAGCTTGCCCATGGAAATCTTGCCTTCGGGCACCAGGACGGCGCACTTCAGGCCGGCGGCCGTGGCGTAGGCAGCAGCGGAGGCGGAGGTGTTGCCCGTGGAGGCACAGACAACCGCCTTCGCGCCGGAGGCGACGGCTGCCGTCATGGCCATGGTCATGCCGCGGTCCTTGAAGGAACCGGTGGGGTTCATGCCCTCCACCTTTAGGTACACCTCGGAACCGGTGAGTTCCGAAAGCTTCTGCGCGTGCACCAGGGGGGTGCCGCCCTCGCCCAGGGTGATCACCCTGGTGGATTCCGTCACGGGCAGACGGTCAGCGTATTCGCGGATGACACCGCGCCATTGGTGAGCCACTTAGACTCCTTCTACCCGCAGAACGGATGTAACTGAGTTGATGACGTCCAGGCCCTTCACGGCCTGGACGGTGGCCGCAAGGGCAGCCTCTGACGCGCGGTGGGTGACGATCCGCAGTTCGGCGGATTCCACGTTGGACTCCGCATCACGGTGGATGGTCTGCCGCATGATCTCGATGGACACGCCATGCTCAGCGAAGAGCTGGGCAATCCGTGCCAGCACGCCGGGCTGGTCGGCGACGTCGAGCCCGATGTAGTAGCTGGTGACGGCCGCGTCGATCGGCAGCGCCGCAACCTGGCCGGTGGTGGTTTCCGTGCGGCCCGGGCCGCCGAGGACCAGGCTGCGCGCGGCCGAGACCAGATCGCCCAGGACGGCGGACGCCGTGGGGGTGCCGCCGGCTCCCTGGCCGTAGAACATCAGTTCGCCGGCGTTCTCGGCTTCGATGAACACCGCGTTGAAGGCGCCGTGGACGGCAGCCAGCGGGTGCTCACGGGGAAGCAGCGTGGGGTGCACGCGCACGGAGACGCCCTCGCCGCCTGTTTCTGTGTCTGCAACCTTAAGCTTTTCCGCAATCGCCAACAGCTTGATGACAAAGCCGGCGTCCTTGGCCGCGGCAATATCCGCCGCAGTGACGGAGGTGATTCCTTCGCAGTGGACGTTTTCCAGGGCAAACCGGGTGTGGAAGGAGAGCGAGGCAAGGATGGCGGCCTTCGCGGCGGCATCGTGGCCTTCGACGTCGGCAGTGGGGTCCGCCTCCGCGTAGCCGAGGCGCTGCGCTTCGGCGAGGGCGTCGGCAAACTGCGCGCCGGTGGTGTCCATCTGGTCAAGGATGAAGTTCGTGGTGCCGTTGACGATGCCCAGGACACGGGTGATGCGGTCGCCGGCGAGGCTGTCGCGGATGGGCCGCAGGATGGGAATGGCACCAGCGACGGCGGCCTCGTAGGAGAGCTGGACGCCAGCCTTGTCAGCCTCCTCGTGGAGGGTGGGGCCGTCCTGCGCCACAAGGGCCTTGTTGCCCGTGACAACGCAGGCACCGTTGCGGAGTGCGGAAAGGATCAGGGTGCGGGCGGGTTCGATGCCGCCCATCAGCTCGATGACCAGGTCCGCGTCCTTCACCAGCGTGTCGGCGTCGGTGGTGAAAAGGTCCTGCGGAAGGTCGACGTCGCGCTTGGCGTGGACATTACGCACGGCGATGCCGCTCAGCTGCAGCTTCGCTCCCGCGCGGGCGGCAAGGGTGTCGGCGTCCTCGATGAGAATCCGCGCAACCTGGGCCCCAACGTTGCCACAGCCCAGCAGGGCTACTTTCAGGGTTCGCAATTCGGTCATTCAGACTCCCATGTCGCGGTTCAGCAGATCTTCTTCGGTTTCCCCGCGGACAATCAGCCGGGCAGATCCGTCGCGCACCGCGACAACGCCCGGCCGGGCCAGATAGTTGTAGTTGCTTGACAGGGCCCAGCAGTAGGCGCCGGTACCCGGTACAGCAAGCAGATCACCGGCTGCCACGTCCTCGGGCAGATATACATCTCTAACAACTATGTCGCCGCTCTCGCAATGTTTGCCCACCACGCGGGACAGCTGCGGGCCGGCGGCAGACGTGCGGGACGCCAGGATTGCGGAGTAATCCGCGTCGTACAGCACCGGGCGGGCGTTGTCGCTCATCCCGCCGTCCACCGAAACATAGCGCCGCGGATACGTAACGTTGTTGCCCGCGTCACTCGCGTCCGCGGCGGGCGCATCCACGCGGACGGTCTTGAGCGTTCCCACCTCATAGAGGGTGAAGGTGGTGCTGCCCACAATGGCGCGGCCCGGTTCGATGGAGATGCGGGGAGCGTCAATGCCCAGTTCAGCGCAGGTGGAACGCACGACGGCGGCCATCGCCTCCGCAATTTCCGATGCGGGGCGGGGGGTGTCCACCGGCGTGTAGGCAATGCCGTAACCGCCGCCAAGATCCAGTTCCGGCAGGACGATGGAGTACTTTTCCTGCATGGCGGCGAGGAAGCGGAGGAGCTTCTGGGCGGCCAGGGCAAAACCGTCCGGCTCGAAGATCTGGGAGCCGATGTGGCAGTGCAGCCCCAGCAGTTCAATGCCCGGATGCGCCGACGCAGCCGCGACGGCCTCCTCGGCAGCCGACAGGCCGGCCTGTTCAGTGGTATCCGCGGCCATGGAAAGGCCGAACTTCTGGTCCTCGTGGGCAGTGGCGATGAACTCGTGGGTGTGGGCGTGCACGCCGGGCGTCAGCCGCAGCATGACCTTGGCCTGCTCGCCCCGGCGCTGTGCAATGTCTCCAACCCGGACCAGCTCGCCGAGGCTGTCCACCACAATCCTGCCCAGCTTCATGTCCAGCGCACGGTGGATCTCAAGGTCGGACTTGTTGTTGCCGTGCAGGGCGACGTCTGCGCCGGGAATGCCGGCCTTTGCCGCGACCGCGAGCTCACCGCCGGAGGCAGTATCCAGCCGGAGGCCCTCTTCTTCGACCCAGCGCACCACGGCGGTGCACAGAAACGACTTGCCGGCGTAGTAGACGTCCACACCCCCGCAGATATCGGCAAACGCGTTGTTGAACGCGTCGCTGAAGGCGCGTGCCCGGGCGCGGAAATCGTCCTCGCTCATGACGAACAGCGGGGTTCCGTACTGCTGCTGGAGCTCGCTGACCGGAATGCCGCCGACGGTGAGTTCACCTGAATCGTTCCGGGCTGCGTCCTGTGCCCACATCTTGGGCTCCAGGGCATTCAGGTCGGCGGGGACCGAAAGCCATTCGGGTGCCAGCGGGGACGCCTGGCTCTGGGAATCTTCGTGCTGCGGTGACATGGGGATCACATCCGTTCCGGCGCGGAAACACCCAGCAGGTCCAGGCCATTGGCCAGCACCTGGCTGGTGGCGTCATTGAGCCACAGGCGCGTGCGGTTGACGTCGGTCACGGCTTCGTCCCCCATGGGCGCGATGCGGCAGGCGTCATACCAGCGGTGGTAGGCACCGGCAATGACTTCAAGGTGACGGGCCACCCGGTGCGGCTCGCGCAGTTCGGCGGCTTTGGCCACGATCGAGGGGTAGCTGCCCAGGTAGGAGAGCAGTTCGTTCTCCGTGGCGTGGTCCAACAGGGAAGCGTCAAAGGAGTCCGTGCCGTCCACCTGGCGTTCCACACCGGCGGCCACGGCGTTCCGGGCGGCGCCCCGGGAACGCGCATGGGCGTACTGGACGTAGAACACCGGGTTTTCGTTGCTGTGCTTCTTCAGCAGTTCCGGGTCAAGGGTCAGCGGCGAATCCGCAGGGAACCGTGCCAGGGAGTAGCGGACAGCGTCCTTCCCGAGCCAGTCGATCAGGTCCTTGAGCTCGATGATGTTGCCGGCGCGCTTGGACAGCTTGGCCCCGTTGACGGAGACAAGCTGGCCGATCAGCACTTCGATATGGACCTCGGGATCGTCGCCGGCGGCGGCCGCAATGGCCTTGAGCCGGTTGATGTACCCGTGGTGGTCCGCACCCAGCAGGTAGATCTTCTCGGTGAATCCCCGGTCCTTCTTGGACAGGTAATAGGCGGCGTCCGCGGCGAAGTAGGTGGGTTCGCCGTTGGCGCGGATCATCACCCTGTCCTTGTCGTCGCCGAAGTCCGTGGTCCGCAGCCAGACCGCACCGCCGTCGTCGAACACGTGGCCCTGCTCGCGCAACCGCGCCACGGCACTTTCGATGGCACCGGCGTCGTGCAGTTCCTGCTCGGAGAAGAAGACGTCAAACTCCACCCCGAAGTCCGCAAGGGTGGCCTTGATGTCCTTCATCTGCGCCTTGTAGGCCGCGGCGCGGATGACCGGCAGGGCAGCCACTTCCGTCAGTTCCCGGATGTCCGGGTGCTCGGTGAGGACCTCGTGGCCAAGGTCGGCGATGTACTGTCCGGGGTAACCCCCGTCAGGCACGGGAAGCCCGTGGAGCCGGTTGTAAACGGAGTGGGCGAACACGTTCATCTGGGTGCCGGCGTCGTTGATGTAGTACTCAGCGGTGACCTCGGCACCGGAAGCGCGCAGGACGCGGGCGATCGAATCGCCCAAGGCTGCCCAGCGGGTGTGTCCAATATGCAGGGGCCCGGTGGGGTTGGCGGAAACGAACTCCATGTTCACCGTGTGGCCGGCGAGCGCCGAGTTGGTGCCATACTGCTTTCCGGCTTCCACAATCGCCTTGGCGAGGGCGCCGGCAGCGGCTGCGTCCACGGTGATGTTCAGGAACCCCGGCCCGGCGATATCCACCGCGGAAACACCGTCGATGGATTTCAGCCGCGCGCTGAGGATCGTGGCGAATTCCCGGGGGTTGGTGCCTGCCTGCTTGGCCAGCTGAAGGGCAATATTGGTGGCCCAGTCTCCGTGGTCCCTGTTCTTTGGCCGCTCCACGCGCACCTCATCAGGCACGGCTGATGCAGGAAGGGCGATGTCGCCGGCGGCGACGGCTTCCTTCAGGCAGGCGGATATGGCGAGGGAGAGTTCTTCGGGAGTCACCCCTCTAGCCTACCGGGGGCCCAGTAACAGCAAGTAATTCAGGCCTTTTTTGATGCACCGGGGATCCACAGGAACAGGGAAGGCGGGCACAGGTTGAACCAATACGCTGGGTCCGGCGTTGACAACACGTAACCACCTGGCATTTCCGCACCGAGTCCACCGACGAAACGAGAACCCCGATGAGACCCGCAGTCCGTAAAAGTGTTTATGCCGGGATCGCCGGCCTGTCCCTGGCCGGTACGGTGGCCGCCTGCGCCCCGTCTGCCGGGGATTCCTCCCCCGCACCCGCAGCCACCGGAAGCAGCACTACCGGAAGTACTCCAGCGCCCGGCGCGTCAACCCCGGCCGGCAGCGGAGCAGATTACAAAGACGGCACCTACAGCGCGGATGGGACGTACGTCTCACCCAACGGCACCGAAACTGTGGGCGTGGAACTGACCCTGGCATCCGGGACCGTCACGGACGTGCAGATCACGCAGCACCCCTCCAACCCGAACACCCGCAAGTTCCAGGGTGAGTTCGCCGGTGGGATCGCGGGGCAGGTGGTAGGCAAGAACATTGATCAGCTCAATGTTTCCAAGGTTGCCGGTTCCTCCCTCACCAGTGGCGGCTTCAACCAGGCCGTGGAGCAGATCAAGTCGGAAGCGCGATAGGACGTGCCGGTCGGCTGGGAGGATTTTGCGTTTGAGGGGATCGGAACGCGCTGGGAAATTTCAACGCCGCAGCCGCTCGATTCCGCCCTCCGCTCGCGCCTGCTGGCCCTGGTGGAACGGTTCGACGCCGACTGGTCCCGGTTCCGGGCGGATTCCCTTGTCAGTGCCCTGGCCAGGGAACCTGGAAAGTATGAGTTTCCCGCGGAGGCGCAGGTGCTGGGGCAGCTGTACCGGAGCCTTTATGAGGCCACCGGCGGGGCCATGACGCCGCTCATCGGACCCAGCCTGGAGCGTCTGGGGTACGACGCGAATTACTCCCTTCGGCCCGCGGGCTCCGCACTGCCGGCGCCCGCATGGGACGGGGTGCTGGAGTGGACCGGCAGCACCCTCACCACCTCGGCTCCCGTCGTGCTGGACGTGGGGGCGGCCGGTAAGGGCCTGCTCGTGGATCTGCTGGCTGCCCAGCTTGAGGCGGCCGGGCTCGAGGCGTACGCCGTTGATGGCAGCGGAGACCTGCTGGCGAAGGGTCCGGAACCCGTTGCCGTGGCGCTGGAACATCCGTACAACACGATGCAGGCCATTGGGGTGGTGCAGCTGGCGGACCGTGCCCTGTGCGCCTCTGCGGCCAACCGGCGCGCCTGGGGCGACGGCCTGCACCACGTCCTGGACGGGAGGACCGGCCGGCCCGTCAGGACGGCCGTGGCCACGTGGGCACTGGCCGGCACCACCATGCTGGCCGATGCCCTGGCAACAGCACTCTTCTTTGTACCCGGTGCCGAACTCCAACGGGCCTTCGACTTCTCCTGGCTCACCGTTTTCTCGGACGGAAGCGCCGCCCATTCCGCAGAGTTTGAGGGGACACTGTTCACATGAGCCCTGTTGAAACGCCGAAAGCGCCGCCGGGCGCCGCCTTGGGTGCCCGGCTGGACACCGTACTGGGCCGGTTCACCATGTACCGGCTGGTCCTCCTTGTCCTCGCGGTCCTGGCTGTATACAGCCTGGTCCTCGATGCCCTTGGTTGGCTGACGTTCGGTATTCCCGAAATGCTGGCGCACCTGGTGCTGTGCCTTGGCCTGACATACGCCTCAAACAGGGCGCTGGCGCCACTGTTCCGGGTCCGGCCGCACTCTGAGTCCTCGCTCATCACGGGCCTGCTGCTGTACTTCCTGTTCTGGCCCTCGTTTGCGCCGCTGGACGTGGCAGGCGTGGCCCTGGCCTGCGTCCTGGCGTCGGCATCAAAGTATGCGCTCGCGTGGCGCGGCCGGCACATCTTCAACGCCGCCGCGGCGGGAGCTTTCGTGGCCGGGCTCACCGGGCTCAACATTGCAACCTGGTGGGCCGCCACTCCTGCGATGCTGTGGGTGCTGGTGCCCGGTGTCCTCCTGGTCCTGCACAGAACACGGAAGTTCCTGATGGCGTCCGTCTTCGCTGCTGTGGCAACTGCCATCATCACGGCGGAACTGCTGCAGGCCGGGATGTCCATGGGCATGGCCCTGTGGCAATCCCTGGCCCAGCGGCCGCTGCTGTTTTTTGTTGGCTTCATGCTCACCGAACCACTCACCCTGCCGCCACGGAGGCGGCAGCAGCTGGCACTTGCCGCTGTAGTGGGCGTGGTGTTCGCAGTCCCCTACAACTTCGGTTTCCTGGCCAATTCGCCGGAGGCAGCGCTGCTGCTGGGCAATGCGATCGCGTTCCTGATGGGTCAGCGGGGCAGGGTGGCCCTTCGCCTGACCGGGACCAGGCCCTTGACGCGCAGCACCACGGAGTTCACTTTCGAGCCGTCCCGGCCCGTGCGCTTCGTGCCGGGGCAGTACATGGAACTGGACCTTCCGCATGCAAAATCGGACGGCAAGGGACGACGCCGGGTGTTCAGCCTGACGGGTTCACCCAGTGAACGCGTGGTCAAGTTCGGCGTGCGGACCGCGGAGCCCCTGTCCGCAGCCAAGAAGGTCATGCTGTCGCTGAATCCGGGGGACGAAGTGACGGCCACTGCGGTTGGAGGTGATTTTGTCCTCCCCCGCGATCTGCACAAGCGTGTGCTGCTGATTGCCGCCGGGATCGGCATCACGCCCTACCTTTCACACTTGTCGTCCGGAGGATTGCGGGACCGGGATGCCGTGCTGCTTCTTCTCGCCAGGAGCGCTGAGGAGGTTGCCTATGCGGAGGAGCTGCAGGCGGCAGGTATCCGAGTCCTGGTCCGCGTGGCGGACGGTTCCGTGCCGCCCCCGGGCCTGGCCACCGCGTCCTGGGAAGGCAGCCGGATGGATGGTGAGGCCATCCGCGCCCTGGTTCCCGACGTCGCCGACCGTGAGGTGTACATCTCGGGGTCCCCTGCCAGTGTGGCCTCGCTGAGGCGGGCTGCAAAAGAGGCCGGGGCAAGAAAAGTCCACGTTGATTCCTTCTCGGGCTACTGACTTTTCAGCGTTCGGCTCTTCCTGGCGGTGCCGATTTTCCCTTGCGGGCCACCTTGCTGCTAAGCTCTAGGACGTCCCGCCGGCAACGGCAGGAACCCCGGATTGCCCTCGTAGCTCAGGGGATAGAGCGTCTGCCTCCGGAGCAGAAGGTCGTAGGTTCGAATCCTATCGAGGGCACCACCGAGAACCGCCAGGAATCACTGATTCCTGGCGGTTTTCTGCATTCCAGCGGTTTCTGCAGGTGAATAATGCCCGGGCTTGTAACGCTTCCATGCGGGAACTATTGGTCCGGGCCGTCGATTAAACCTTTCAGGAGCGCCCCCGCACCACCCGGAGCGCTGCCACCGAACGAAAGGCGCGTCATCGCAGGCAGGAACACCATGACCAGCACACGAGCTCCCGGGCCGGCCCTGCCCCTGGTGCTGCCCGGCCGCAACAACCCCAGGTCATGTTGCGGCTCATCGTTGTGGTCCCGTCCTGAGCCGCGGCGGGACCCGCGACAGCCGGCACGGCCCGCTTCGGCTGCTTCCACGTTTCCTCCTGTTCGGGCTGCTCGCCACAGCGCTGGTGCTCCTCATGTCCGCACTGCCCAGCGGCTTGCGCATGGGGGCCGTACCGCTGCCATGGGGTCCGGAGTGCACCGTCGAGACCCCGGCAGGGATCGTCGGCCTCGATCGGGATGAGGCGCAGCGGGCCACCACGGCCGTCGCGCTCCTGGCCCGCGGGGTGGAGGCCCCGGACACCTCCGGGATCGACAGGGCGGCCTTGCAGCAGCTGGCCGCCGGCCCGTCCGAAGACGCCGGCCCTTCCCTCTCCTGCCGGGGCTCGGCCGCCGGCGGCCTGGGCGAACAGCAGCTGACTGCCACCGGCCTGACACCCCGTGCCGAACGGTTGCGCGCGGCCATGACGGAGGTGTTTGGCGCCCAAAGCCTGGGCGGGTTCGCCCCGGGCGGTGTCGGCCAAGGACACGGAGCGGACTCGACGCACTATGACGGCCGGGCAGTGGATGTCTTCTTCCGCCCCGTGACCGAGGAAAACCGGCGTGCGGGCTGGGTGCTGGCCCACTGGCTTATTGCCCACGCGGGGGCGCTGGATATCCAGTACGTCATCTTCGATGACCGCTTCTGGAGCGTGCACAGTTCCCGCGGGCAATGGCGGGCGTACCGCGCACCTGAGCCCGGCAACGAGATCCTGCGCCACCTCGACCACGTCCACGTGGATGTGCTGGCCGGAGGGTCCGGCTAGGGGGCAGGCCGGCAATGCCGGGAGCCTGCCGAGGATTGTCGGTGCCTCCTCGTAGTCTGAAGTCACCAAGTTGAGGGGGTACGCCATGTACGGTCCGTTCTGTTCCATCATCCCGCCCTACATGCTGAGGAGGCTTGCCAGGCAGGGTGCGCCTGAGTTTTCATCCGCGGCCAGGGCAGCCAAGGAAGCTTTAGACCACGTCGAGTCGTTCCGTTCAGCACGGGCCCAGTCCGCGCCCGGCGCTCCGGCAGGCGTCCGCCAGGCCAAGCCCGGACCACCGGACCGGAGCATCTTCGATGCAAACGGCTCGGAGCTTCTCCCTGGCAGGCTGGTGCGCAAGGAAGGCGGGCCACCTGCCGGCGACCCCGCAGCTGACGAAGCCTTTGACGGGCTTGGCCACACGCACCGCCTCTATGCCGACGTGTTCGGGCGCAATTCCATTGACGGTCGAGGACTGCCCCTGAACGCCACGGTCCACTTCGGCCGGCTCTACGACAACGCCTTCTGGGACGGGAAGCAAATGGTCTTCGGGGACGGCGACGGTGAGGTTTTTGAACGGTTCACCAAGTCCCTGAGCGTCATCGGGCACGAGCTCGCACACGGCGTTACCCAGCATTCGGCCGCGCTTGTGTACCGGAACCAGGCTGGCGCCCTCAATGAATCCATGTCCGACGTCTTCGGCGCGCTGGTGGAACAGTACGTCAAGAACCAGTCCTCCTCCGAGGCCAGCTGGCTTATTGGCGAGGGCATCTTCACGACCGAAGTGGAAGGACGTGCCCTGCGGTCCCTGAAGGCCCCCGGAACGGCGTACGACGACGACGTGCTGGGGAAGGATCCACAGCCGGACTCGATGGACACCTACGTGAGGACCAGCGCGGACAACGGCGGCGTCCACATCAATTCCGGCATCCCCAACCGCGCCTTCTACCTGGTGGCGGAGTCTCTCGGCGGAAACGCCTGGGACTCTCCCGGGCGCATCTGGTACGAGGCACTCACCGGCGGATCGCTTCCCCCTGCTGCCACCTTCAGGGTCTTTGCCCGCGCCACGGTTGAATCAGCCGCAGAGCTCTTCGGTTCCGGATCACCGGAACATGACGCCGTACAGCTGGCGTGGGAAACTGTGAAGGTCAAGCTCTAACAAACGCCCGGCTGGCGCAGGTTGGCCGCCGGGCTGCAGGGGAAGCCCAAGGACCAGGCCATGAAGATCAGCGTTGAGCGCACCGGAGGAATCGCCGCGATACCACGGGTGTGGACTGTGGAAGCCCGCTCCGAGACCGCTATCAGCCAGTGGCAGCCCATCGTGGAAGCCTGCCCGTGGGATTCGGTGCCCAGGACGCCCAGGGCTGCGGCAGAGAAGTTCGCTGGACACCAGCCGGACCGGTTCCTCTACTCCATCCGGGCCGGCCAGCACCGGGCCGCGCTTCCCGAGCAGGCCGTGACCGGACCGTGGCGGGTGCTGGTGGACAGCACCCGGGAAGCCGCCGAGGCATCCCGGGTCCAGCGGCGGCAGGACGGCGCGTCCCCCGGCTGAGTCCGTGCAACAGCTTGGCTGGTGCAAGGAAGGCTCAGCCGGGTGCACAGAAGGCTCCGCTGCAGCCCGAGGCCGGAACCCGCTCCGGCCAGGCAGCAGCTACCCCGCCTCAGCCAGTTGGCCGCGGAAGGCCCTGCGGTATGACTGCGGGCTGGTGTCCAGGACCTTGGCGAAGTGGTGGCGCAACAGGACAGGATGCCCGAAGCCGGACTCCCTGGCGATCTCGTCGATGTTCAAGTCAGTGGATTCAAGGAGCTCCTGGGCGCGGAGTACGCGCTGCGAGTTGAGCCAGGCGGCAGGGGTGGCTCCGGTCTCCGACCTGAACCGCCTTGCAAAGGTCCTCGCAGACATATGGACCCGTGCCGCCAGTTCATTCACCGTGTGCTCGTGCTCGAGGTTTTCCACCATCCAGCGCAGCAGTTTTTCCATGGGGGCTGAACCGCAGGTGGGCATGGGGCGGTCGATAAACTGCGCCTGGCCGCCGTCGCGGTGCGGAGGAACCACCATGTCCCTGGCGATCGCGGCAGCCACGTGCGCGCCCAGTTCCACGCGCACCAGGTGGAGGCATGCATCGATCCCCGCGGCGGTGCCGGCGGAGGAGATGATGTTGCTGTCCTGGACGTACAGCACGTTCTCGTCAACCTGCACCAGCGGATACTCGGCGGCCAGCTGGCCCGAATAGTGCCAGTGGGTGGTGCAGCGGCGCCCGTCGAGCAGGCCGGCACGGGCAAGCGCAAAAGCGCCGGAGCAGATGGACATGACCCAGGCACCACGGGCATCGGCAGCGCGGAGCGCCTCCAAAACCTGTTCGGGCAGCTCCTCGTCCCTGCCGTAGGGCGCCATGATGACCAGGTCCGCATCCTGTGTGGCTTCGAGCCCCAGGGCCACGTTCATGGACAGCCCCGACTTCAACGGCACGTTTCCGGGGTAAGCGGTGCACACGCGGAAATCGAAAGCCGGAACGCCGCTCCCCCTGGCCGATCTGTCGATGCCGAACACTTCGCACACGGTACCGAATTCAAACATCGAGAAGTTGGGAACCACGATGACTGCCACTGACTTGAGCATGTCTTCAGTGTGGCAGGAATTTTAGCTTTTTGGTCATTTCTGCCACTTTTTTCTGTCTGGCGAGGAGAGAAGCATGGAGGCATGGAAATCCTCATAACCGCCCTCCTCATCGTGATCCTTCTCGTTATCGCCGCCACCTTCTCAGCCCTCCTGCGTGACGGAAGGGGACATACGCCTCCGGTCGAATCCCACGAGGCATGGTCCGCCCTGGACCTTCCGAGCATCAACTACACGCTGCGCATCTTCTAACCACCCGCCGATCCGGAAACAACTGCAGACAGTCGAAACGGGATGCCCGGGCTCCCGCAGTAGACTGTCAGCAGACATGACACTTCACATCGCCTATCCCGCTGAGCTGCCGGTTTCCGAACGGCGCGAAGACCTGATGGCAGCCATCGCAGCAAACCAGGTCACCATCATCGCCGGCGAGACCGGCTCCGGTAAGACCACCCAGATACCCAAAATGTGCCTTGAGCTTGGGCTGGGTGAGGATGGCCTGATCGGCCATACCCAGCCCCGTCGGCTGGCCGCGCGCACCGTGGCCGAGCGCATCGCGGAGGAGCTGGGCGTCGACATCGGCCAGGAGGTGGGCTTCCAGGTCCGCTTCACCGGCGAAGTCAGCCGTGCCACGAAAATCAAGCTGATGACTGACGGCATCCTGCTGGCGGAAATCCAGCGGGACAAGCTGCTGCGCAAGTACAACGCAATCATCATCGATGAGGCCCACGAACGCAGCCTGAACATCGACTTCATCCTGGGCTACTTGAAGCGGATCCTGCCGCAGCGGCCGGACCTCAAGGTGATCATCACCTCCGCCACCATCGACCCCCAGCGGTTTGCCAACCATTTCGGCACAGCGGAAAAACCCGCACCCATTGTCGAGGTCTCCGGACGGACCTACCCCGTGGATATCCGTTACCGCCCGCTGTCCCAGCCGCCCGGAGGGGCGGCCACGGATGACGACGGGAATGGCTCCGACGACGAACTTGAGGAAGACCGCGACCCGCTCGACGCCGTCTGCGACGCCGTCGATGAACTCGCGGCCGAGGCACCCGGCGACATCCTGGTCTTCTTTTCCGGCGAGCGCGAGATCCGGGACGCGGCCGACGCGCTGCAGGCCCGCATCCAGTCCAACCGCCGGCTCGCCGGAACGGAAGTCCTTCCGCTCTTCGCCCGGCTGAGCCTGCAGGAACAACACAAAGTGTTCCACCCCGGCAACAAACGGCGGATCGTGCTGGCCACCAACGTGGCCGAAACGTCACTCACGGTGCCGGGCATCAAATACGTCATCGACACCGGAACCGCCCGTATTTCCAGGTACTCGCACCGCACCAAGGTCCAGCGCCTGCCCATCGAGCGGGTCTCGCAGGCGTCCGCCAACCAGCGTTCGGGGCGGTGCGGCCGCGTCTCGGACGGCATTGCCATCCGCCTCTACTCCGAGGAAGACTTCGAATCCCGGCCCCTCTACACGGACCCCGAGATCCTGCGGACAAACCTCGCTGCCGTCATCCTGCAGATGACCGCCATGGGAGTGGCCCGCGGCCCCAAAGACGTCGAAAACTTCCCGTTCGTGGAACCACCTGAAACACGGGCCATTAACGACGGCGTTACGCTGCTCCGTGAGCTCGGCGCCCTCGCGGCCGCCCGGCCGCAGAACGGCACGGACGGGGCGAAAAGCGGCGGCGGGCTCACCGCCGTCGGGCAAAAGCTTGCCCAGCTGCCGGTTGATCCCCGGCTGGGCCGGATGATCGTGGAGGCGGGAAAACGCGGCTGCGTCCGCGAGGTGATGATCCTGGCAGCTGCCCTCACCATCCAGGACCCGCGCGAGCGCCCAACAGACAAGCAGCAACTCGCGGCGGAAAAGCACAACCGGTTCAAGGACGAGAACTCGGACTTTACCGGCTTCCTTAACCTCTGGAACTACATCCAGGAGAAGCAGCAGGAGCTCTCGTCGTCGGCCTTCCGCCGGATGTGCCGGGCAGAGTTCATCAACTACCTGCGCGTGCGCGAGTGGCAGGATCTGTTTGCCCAGCTGCGCCAGCTGGCCCGGCCCCTGGGCATCAGCCTCGACAACAAGCGCCTGGCCGATCCCGTGGGCAACCACGATGGCATCCACATCAGCCTCCTTTCCGGGCTCCTGAGCCACATCGGCATTCTGGACGAGCGCAAGCGCGAGTACGCCGGAGCACGCGGGTCCCGTTTCGCGATCTTTCCCGGCTCGGCCCTGTTCAAGAAGTCGCCCACGTTCGTGATGGCCGCGGAACTGGTTGAAACCAGCCGGCTCTGGGCCAGGGTGGCTGCCAGGTTCGATCCTGTCTGGGCGGAGCAGGTGGCGCCGGACCTGGTGAAGCGCAGCTACAGTGAACCTCACTGGTCTACCCGGCAGGGCGCCGTGATGGCCTACGAGAAGGTCACCCTCTACGGCGTGCCCATCATCGCCCAGCGCAGGATCAATTACGGCAGGGTTGACCCGGCGGTAGCCCGGGAACTGTTTATCCGGCATGCCCTCGTGGAGGGGGACTGGAAAACGCACCACAAGTTCTTCCACCGCAACCGCGCCCTCCTGAATGAGGTCGAGGAGCTCGAGGCCAGGATGCGCCGCCGGGATCTCCTGGTGGATGACGAGACGCTGTTCGAGTTCTACGATGCGCGGATCGGGCCTGACGTGGTGTCCGAGCGGCACTTCGACAAGTGGTGGAAAGAGGCGCGGCAGACGAATCCGGACCTCCTGGACTACGACAAGTCGCTCCTCCTCAGTGACGACGCCGACGACCTCGACGACTCCGCCTACCCCAAGACCTGGCTGCATAAGGGCTTCGAACTTCCCCTGAGCTACGAGTTCCACCCTGTTGCCCCGGGCTCACCGCCCAATCCTTCCGACGGCGTGACAGCCGAGGTGCCCGTCCTGTTCCTCAACCAGCTGGACGACGAAGCCTTCCGCTGGCTGATTCCCGGGCAGCGCGTGGAGCTGGTGACAGCCCTGATCAAGTCGCTCCCCAAGCAGATACGGAAGAACTTCGTCCCTGCCCCGGACGTGGCACGCCAGGCGGTGGCAGTGCTGGAAGCCGACTTTGATCCGGCGGCCGATGACCTGGAACCCTCCCTTGAGCTCGCCCTGCGCCGCATCCGCGGACACATCGTCCCTCCGGGGTCGTGGAACTGGGATGCCGTCCCCGCCCACCTGCGTGTCTCGTTCAGGGTAGTGGACAGCAAGGGCAAGGTCCTGGATGAAGGCAAGGACCTCGCTGCATTGCAGGAGAAACTGGCTCCGGCCACCCGGCGGGCCATCGCCGAATCCCTGGGTGCCACGCCCGCCTCCACCGCTCCCGGCGGCGCCAAGGGCTCCGGCAACGGCAGGAAGGCCGGGCAGGCAGCCGGCCAAGGGTACGACGCCGGCTCCCCCGCGGCACGGCAGCCGGCCGAAGTGCCGGCAGCCGCAGCTTCGGCAGGTTTCAGGGAGCAGGCAGGCCTGACGGAATGGAGCTTCGGTACCCTTCAGCGGCAGGTCAGCAACACGGTCAAGGGCCACACCGTCACCGGGTATCCGGCGGTTGTGGACCAGGGAACGTCAGTGGCGCTCCGGGTCTTCCAGACGGCGGCAGAACAGGCGGAGGCGATGCGCGGCGGCGTGATCCGCCTGCTGGCCCTGCGCGTCCCGGCACCGGACCGCTACGTGCTGGAGCATTTGAGCAACACCGAGAAACTGACGTTCAGCCAGAACCCGCACGGCTCCGTCTCAGCCCTGATCGCGGACTGCGCTCTGGCAGCCATCGACAAACTCACGCCCCAGGACCTTCCGTGGGACCGGGAATCCTTTGACCGCCTGTATGAGGTGGTCCGGGCCGAACTGATCGACACGGTGTTCAGCGTGACCGCCGTGGTGGAGCGGATCCTGGCCAGCACCCGTCGGATCGAAAAGCAGCTGAAGGGGACCACCAGCCTGGCGCTCATTTCTGCCCTCAACGACGTCAAGAGCCAACTGGAGCAGCTGGTGTACCCGGGCTTTGTGGCACGGACGGGCTACGCACAGCTCAGCCAGCTGCCCAGATACCTTTCCGCCATCGAGATGCGGCTGGAACGCCTGCCGGGCAACGTCCAGCGGGACGCCCTCAATATGGCAGTGGTACAGCGGCTTGAGGACGACTACGACGATGCCGTGTCTGCCCTGCTTCCCGGACGCAAGGCCGGACCTGAATTAACCCGGGTGCGCTGGATGCTGGAAGAGCTCCGGGTGAGCCTCTTCGCCGTCGAACTCGGCACAGCGTATTCGGTGTCCGAGAAGCGTATCCGGGCCGTGCTCAACAAAGCACTGGCCCCGGCGTAGGGCTCTTCTTTCCCGCCAGGCTTCGGCGCGGATCCCGGACCGGGGCCGCGCCGTACCGGGTTTCAGGCCGGGACGAACTCCCCGTATCCGGCGGCCCGGAGGCCCTGGCGGAGCTTCTCCGCATTGGCGTCGAGGACGTCGGGGTTCGGGTTCTGGTCCGCGGTGGCAAAGTTGAACTCCGCCATGCTCCGGGAAGGCCAGACGTGAACGTGGAGGTGGTTGATCTCATAGCCGGCCACAATAAGGCCCGCCCTTGCAGCGCCGAAGACATCCACCTGGACCGCGCCGATCCGGCGGGCCACTTCCATGACTTTGGCCAGGGTTTCAGGAGAGGCGTCGGTCCAGCGGTCCACTTCCTCGGTGGGAACCACCAGCGTGTGGCCATCGGCGAGCGGCCCCGTGGTGAGGAAAGCGCCAACATCGGGTTCCCGCCAGACGAAGCGGCCCGGGATTTCGCCGTTCAGGATCCTGGTAAAGAGAGTGCTCATGCGTGTGCCTCCTTGGCAGGTGCGTGCAGTGTGCTGGTGTCCAGCACAAACCGGTATTTCACATCGCCTGCCACCATCCGGTCGTAGGCTTCGTTGAGCTGGTCGGCTCGGACCATCTCGATCTCCGCCGCCACACCGTGCCCAGCGCAGAAGTCCAGCATCTCCTGGGTTTCTGCAATGCCGCCGATGAGCGACCCCGCATAGGCTATCCGGCGCCGGATCAATGAGCCCGGGTTGACCGGCGGCATCGGCTCTGACGGAAGGCCCAGCTGGAAGAGCGCACCGTCCACGCGGAGTGTCCGGAAGTAGGGGTTCAGGTCATGCGGGGCCGCGACCGTGTCGATGATGAGGTCGATGCTGCGGTTTGCCCCGGCCATCGCTTCTTCATCCCTGGACAGGACAACCTCATCGGCACCCAACTCAAGGGCGGCCGCCACCTTGGCATCCGACGTCGTAAACACCACCACCTTTGCGCCCATGGCCCTGGCAAGCTTGACGGCCATGTGGCCCAGGCCGCCCAGCCCCACCACACCCACAACATCCCCTTCTTCGACACCGAAGTGCCGCAGCGGCGAGAATGTGGTGACGCCGGCACAGAGCAAGGGCGCGGCGGCCGCCGGGTCAAGTGATTCCGGAACCCGCACAACGTAGCGCCGGTCCACCACGATGGACGAGGAGTATCCGCCCTGGGTGACGGAATCGCCGTTCCGGCGGTCGATGGCACCGTACGTGCCGGTCATTCCGTTTTCGCAGTACTGTTCCAGGCCGTCCAGGCAGCTCTCGCATGTCCGGCAGGAATCGACCATGCACCCGACGCCCACGCGGTCGCCGGCGGCAAAATCAACAACCGCGGAACCCACCCGGCGGACGGTACCCACAATCTCGTGTCCCGGCACCAGCGGCCAGGCCGTACCGCCCCACTCGCCCCGGGTGGCGTGGACATCCGAATGGCAGAGGCCACAGTATTCAATGGCTATTTCGACGTCGTCGGCCTTCGGCGTGCGCCGGGCGAGGGTCAGCGGCACCAGCCCGCTGTCCGGGGACGTTGCGCCGTAAGCTGCGGCAAGTACGCCGCCGCTCGAAGGTTCAGTTGAAGGGGCAGCAGGTTGTGCGAGGGGCGGAGGTACGGGTCGTCCTGGAGTCATAGTGCGACGCTACCCTTGCCCGCATCCGTGTTGCCACCCGGCTGCGCGCCGCCGAGGCCGGGCTCAGCCCCGGCGGCCACCGGCAGGTCCGGGTTGTTGGACCACTCGGAGAACGAACCCGGATACAGCGCGGCAGCAAACCCGGCGACTTCCAGGGCTGCGACCTCATGGGCCGCAGTAACTCCTGATCCGCAGTACACCGCGACCTGTACTCCGTCGCGGACGCCCAGCGACTCGAACCGGCGGCGGAGGGAGTCCGGTGGCAGGAACCGCCCGCTGCCGTCCACGTTTTCCGACGTCGGCGCACTGATCGCGCCGGGGATATGCCCGGCCCGCGGGTCGATGGGCTCAAACTCGCCGCGGTACCTCTCCCCCGCCCGCGCATCCAGCAGGAGGCCCGCCTCCGGCCAGGCGGACGCCGCCGTGGCGTCGAGCGCCGGCATCGTTCCATGCGTGAGGTGCACGCCGCCGGGGGCCGGAACAACGGGGCCTGCCTCAAGCGGAAGTCCCGCGGCACGCCAGGCGGCCAGGCCGCCGTCGAGCAGGTACACCTGCGCCAGCCCGGCGTCCCGAAGCATCCACCACACGCGGGCTGCCGCCATGTTGCCGCTGTCATCGTAGGCCACCACAACGTCGCCGTCGCTGATGCCCCAGCGGCGGGCAGATGCTTCGAAATCTTCCGGTGCCGGCAGCGGGTGCCTTCCCCGTTCGGGAACCCCGGGGGCGGCGAGTTCCGTATGCAGGTCAACAAACACTGCGCCCGGCAGGTGCTCCTGCAGGTAGTGGCGGTAGCCGTGGGGATCGCCCAGGGCCCAGCGCACATCCAGCAGTACGGTGCGCCGGTGATCCGCAAGGCGGGCCTGCAGACCGGCAACGTCCATCAGGGGGCTCATTGCACTCCTCCAGCGGTGGTTGGGCCAACGGGTCCACTCTAGCGGCAGCCCTTCCCGCCGTGGGTAGTCTGGTGCGGTGAAGATCGAGCGCAGCGCCAGCCGCTACACCGCGGACCGGGACTGGGCGGACCAGGCAATCCGCAAAATCCGGGCAGAAAACAACCGCTCCGCCGACACCCATCTCTACTCTGTCCCGCTTCCGGAGCATTGGGGCGTCCACCTCTACCTCAAGGACGAGTCCACCCACCGCTCCGGCAGCCTGAAGCACCGGCTGGCCCGCTCGCTGTTTCTCTTTGGGCTGGTGAACGGCTGGATCCGGGAGGACACCACCATCGTGGAAGCCTCCAGCGGCAGCACGGCCGTGTCCGAGGCGTACTTCGCGCAGCTCCTGGGCCTGCCCTTCGTTGCCGTGATGGCACGCACCACCAGCCCCGAGAAGATCGCCCTGATCGAGCAGTTCGGCGGTTCCTGCCTGCTGGTGGAGCACGCGTCCGACGTGTACGCGACTGCGCAGGAGGTGGCGGAGACCTGCAACGGCCACTACATGGACCAGTTCACCTACGCCGAACGGGCAACCGACTGGCGGGGCAACAACAACATTGCAGAGTCGATCTTCGGCCAGCTCGGGCTGGAGGAACACCCGGTGCCGGACTGGATCGTGGTGGGAGCCGGCACCGGAGGAACGAGCGCCACCATCGGCAGGTACCTCCGCTACCACAGCCACCCCACGCAGCTGCTGGTGGTGGATCCGGAAAATTCGGCGTTCTACCCGGGCTGGCGGGGCACCTCCGGCGCACCGGCGGGCCTGCCGTCCCGGATCGAGGGAATCGGGCGTCCGCGGATGGAGCCGAGCTTCGTGCCCTCCGTGATCGACCGCATGGTGCAGGTTCCGGATGCCGCGTCAGTGGCTGCGATGCGCCACCTCCACGGCCTTGCGGGGCTCCACGCCGGCCCCTCCACCGGGACCAACCTCTGGGGAGTGTGGCAGCTCGTGGCGGGGATGGTTGCCGCCGGCCGCAAAGGCAGCATCGTTTCCCTTATGTGCGACGGCGGCGAACGCTACGCGGGCAACTACTACAACGAGGACTGGCTGGCTGCCCACGGGCTGGACCCGGCACCATATGAAGCGGTGATCCGGCGGTTCATGGACACGGGCATATGGACCGGAGACGCAGCTTAAACGTCCACCGACTCCCGGGCCGCAAGATGGGCGTATTCGGTGCCGTACTTCGCACCGATCCGCTGGACATGGCCTTCCACGATCTTCAGGCCGTTCTCGTTGAGCAGCCCGTCGTGGATCTGGAATGCCCGCGGGGCCCTGACGGCAATCACGAAGTCCAGCACTTCGGCGGACTTGCTCCACGGTGCGTGGAGGGGAACAAGCAGCGTCTTGACGCTGATGCCGTCCGGAACCACGAAGGAATCCCCCGGGTGGTAGACGTTCCCGTCCACCAGGTAGCCGATATTGGCCACGATGGGGATCTGCGGGTGGATCAAGGCATGCTGGCCGCCGAAGCTGCGGATTTCGAAACCGGCAGCCTGGAAGGTTGAGCCCGGGTTCACGGCGTGGATGCGGGCGGCCTCGCCGGTGGCCTTGTCCTGCAGCTGGCCGGCAACACGCGCCGGGGCGAACACTGCAAGCCCGGCATTTGCGCGCAGCGCGTCCACCACGGCTGGAACGTCAATGTGGTCGGCGTGCTCGTGCGTCACCAGGACTGCCTCAGCGGACTCCAGGGCCTCAGCCGATTCCGAGAAGTTGCCCGGATCCAGGACCAGCGCCCTGCCGTCTTTTTCAAGCCGGACACAGGAGTGGGTGTATTTCGTCAACTTCATAGCGCCAGCCTAGGGTCCCTCTCCGGACCCTGTCCACGAAGCTCCGGCTGGTAATCTGGATCTTTGCCACCAACCTGAGGAAGCGAGTCCTTTCATGCCCGTCGGCGCCAAAGCTGATTCCACCACGTCATCCCCGGCGACGGGCGGCGGCAAGGAGCAGCGCGTCACGAAGCAGCGCCTGGCTGTCAGCGCGGCCCTGGATGAACTGGACGATTTCGTCAGCACCCAAGAGCTCTACCGGATCCTCCAAAACCAGGGCGCTTCGGTCTCACTGGCAACTGCCTACCGGATTCTCCAGTCCCTCGCTGACGAGGGCCTGGTGGATGTCCTGCGCAATGGTGACGGCGAGGCCGTATACCGCCGCTGTGCCGTTACCGGACACCATCACCACCTGCTGTGCCGGAGTTGCGGAAAGGCAGTGGAAGTGGAGGCTCCGGCCGTGGAAACCTGGGCGGCGCGCACAGCGGCAGAGCACGGATATACGGAAGTCGCGCATACCGTGGAAATTTTTGGCCTGTGTCCTGACTGCACGGCGCGCAAGGCCGCCGGCAACCTCTAGGCCGTTTCCGCCAGGACCCGCCCGTTGAGTCCGTTTCGGGCCCGCACCGAGCCAACCATCCGGCACACCACGTAGATCAGGAAGGACAACGTGGTGACGTAGGGGCTGATGGGGATGCGGCCTCCAAGCGCCAGCAGGATTCCGCCCACGGTCGCGGTCATCGCGAAGGCCACGCTGAGCAGCACCACCGCAACGGGCGAGGACGTCACCCTGAGTGCGGCCGCCGCCGGCGTGATCAGCAGTGCCAGTACCAAAAGGGCTCCCACCACCTGGATGGACAGGGCCACGCTGACGCCCAGCAGGACCATAAAGACGATGGCAAGCGTCCGCACTGGAACGCCCCGGGCCTCGGCAAGTTCGGGATCCACGCTGGCAAAATTGAGGGGCCGCCAGATGGCCGCCAGCGCCACCATCACCACCACTGCCGTCCCGGCAAGCGCCTGCAGCTGGACGGTGTCCACTGAGACGATCTGTCCGGTGAGCAGGCCAAACTTGTTGGCAGCCCGGCCTTCATAAAGGGACAGGAAAAGGATCCCCAGCCCCAGCCCAAAAGGCATGATGACGCCGATGATCGAGTTTTTGTCCCTGGCCCGGACGCCCATCAGGCCCAGCAACAACGCCGCGGTGACGGATCCGATCAGCGACCCAAAAACGATGTCCGCACCAATCAGCAGCGCAAAGGCGGCCCCGGCGAAGGAGAGTTCGGAGATGCCGTGCACCGCAAACGCCAGGTCCCGCTTCATCACGAAGGTCCCCACCAGGCCGCCCAGGAGGCCCAGGACGGCTCCGGCCCAAATGGAGTTCTGCACCAGGACGAGGAGTTCGCCGTAGTTTTCAAAACTGAAGATGGCGCCGAGGATACTGTCTGCGTCCATCAGGCTGCCTCTCCGGCCAGCACATGCGTTGGCGCATGGTGATGGGTGGTTGCGTCGGGCAGGCCCACCACCACAATGCGTCCGTTGGCGTGGATCACCTCGACATGGCTGCCGTAAAGGTCGGAAAGGACTTCGGTGGTCATGACCTCTTCAGGGGTACCCACCTTGAAACGCCCGCCGGCCAGGTACAGGACCCGGTCCACGTAGTCGATGATGGGGTTGATCTCATGCGTTACGAAAACCACGGCACTGTCCTGCTCGCGGCACTGCTTGTTGATCAGGGCGCTGACCGCCTGCTGGTGATGGAGGTCCAGGGAGAGCAGGGGCTCGTCGCACAGCAGGATCTGCGGATCCGTGGCAAGGGCCTGCGCAACCCGCAGCCGCTGCTGCTCCCCGCCGGACAACTGTCCTACCGGAACTTTCGCGTACTCCGTAGCCCCTACGAGTTCAAGGAGCTGATCAATCCTGCGGTTGGCCTTGCCCGAGGACAGGCGCAGGCCCCACCGGTGGCCGTCCACGCCCAGGCCCACCAGGTCCCGGGCGCGCATGGGGGTGTCCGGGGCAAACGATTTCTGCTGGGGGATGTAGCCAATGAGGCTGCTGCCCCGTTCCACCGGACGTCCGCCAAGGCTGGCCTGTCCCCGGTGGAGGTCCTGCAGCCCCAGCAGGACCTTCAGGAAGCTGGTCTTGCCGCTTCCGTTGGGACCCAGCACCGCGAAGAATTCGCCAGGCATGATGTCCAGGTCCAGATCCTCCCAGAGCGCCCGCTTACCGAACTTCAGGGACGCGCCGGTGAGGCTGACCACGGGTTTCAACTATTTGTCTCCAGAACTTTCGCGATGTTCTCCACATTGTCCGTCATCCACTGGAGGTACGTCTTGCCCTCCGGCAGTGTTTCGCTGAAGTCGACCACAGGAACCCCCGCTGTTTCCGCCGCCTTCTTCAGTGACTCCGTCTGCGGGCCTTCAGTCTGGCTGTTGTAGGCCAGCAGGCGCACCGACTTGGAAGCCACAAGGTCCGTGGCGGCCTTGAGTACTGCCGGCGGGACGTCCGAGCCTTCTTCAATCGCAGCAGTGTAGTCCTCCGGCGTGGCGTTCACCAGCCCGGCATCCGCCAGCAGATAGACCGGCACCGGCTCAGTCACCGCCACCTCGGTAGACGCCGAAGCGGTCTTCAGTGCATCCAGCTTGCCGTGCAGTTCTGCAATATTGGATTTGAAGGCTGAGGCGTTTGACTGGAACGTCGGAGCGGAGCCTGGATCCAGCTCACCCAGCTTTGCTGCGATTTCGTCGGCCAAACGTTCCATCGCCGGGAGGCTGTACCAGACATGCTCGTTCAACTCTCCGTGGTCGTGCGAGGATTCTCCGCCTTCCGCCGCTTCCGTGGCCGGGGCTTCCGCAGCAGCTTCCTCCTCCTCGGGATGCGCCATGCCGGAAAGTTCGACGGCGTTCAGCACCTTGGCGTCGTCGAGGCCGCTGTCTTCGGCCAGGGTGTGGATGAAGTCGTCGTAGCCGCCGCCGTTTTCCAGCACAAGGTCGGCTTTGGAGACTGCAAGCCGGTCCTGGGCGGTGGCCTCGTAGGAATGCGGGTCCTGGCTCGTCTTGGTGATGATGGCGGTAACGCTGACCTTGTCCGCGCCGATCGTCCTGGCGATGTCGCCGTAGACGTTGGTGGAGGCCACAACGTTGATTCCATCGGCTGCGCCGGGCGCGGGTTCCGCCTGCTGGCTGCACCCGGTGAGCAGCAGTCCAAGCCCGGCGAGGGCGGCGAGGGACGATCGGGCAGCGGTGAAACGGCGCACTGAAACCTCATTCAAGGGGGAAAGGCGAAGACAACCACTCCAGCCTACAACTAAATGGGAATGATTCCTATTTAGAAAAGGCTGCGCGGAGGGGGCGCCCTTCCCCTACGGAAGGGTGCTCCCCCGCTATCCTCCGTTCGGCTGCCCCAGGCGCCGGATGCCGGTGGCCTGGGTTGCATCCCGGATCTCGCCCACGAGCTGCTCAATGACGTCCTCCAGGAACAGGACGCCCTTGGTGTTGCCATCGGGCCCGATCACCCTTGCAAGGTGGGACCCGGTGCGCTGCATGACTGACATTGCTTTTTCAATCTCATCATCCAACGCCAGATTGGCCAGGGAGCGGATGCGGCTCTCGGCGATGGGCCGCTCATACGCCTGCTCCGCGATGGAGAGGACATCCTTGACGTGGAGGTAGCCGTAGAGCATGTCGTCCTCGTCAAGCATGGGAAACCGGGAAAATCCGGTGCGGCTCACTGCCTTCTCGAACTCCACGGGGGTGGTGGCCGCACGGAGCATCACCAGCTTCTCGAGGGGAACCATGATGTCCGCCGCCGTGTATTCGGAGAACTCCAGCGCGCCGGTGATGAGCCCGGCGTCGTCATCCACCAGGCCGTGGCGGGTGGACTCCTGCACAATGGACTGCACTTCCTCCAGCGTGAAGGAGGAGTTGACCTCGTCCTTCGGCTCGATGCGAAGGAGCTTGAGGATGTGGTTGGCCGACCAGTTGAGGACCGAGATGACCGGGTGCACCAACCGGGCAACGAACATCAGCGGCGGGGCCAGCAGGAGCGCCGCCTTGTCCGCCACGCTGACCGAGATGTTCTTTGGCACCATCTCGCCAAAGGTCACGTGCAGGAACGTCACCAGCATCAGCGCCACCGCGAAGGCAGCCACATCGGCAACTTCCTTCGGCATTCCCAGTGTCTCCAACGGGACGGCCAGCAGGTGGTGGATGGCCGGTTCGGCCACCAGCAGGATCAGGAGGGAGCACACGGTGATGCCAAGCTGGGCACACGCCAGCATCAGGGACACGTTCTCCATGGCGCGAAGCGTGGTCTGGGCCCGCTTCGACCCGGCCTCGGCCAGCGGTTCGATCTGGCTGCGCCGGGCGGACATAACCGCGAACTCAGCGGCCACGAAAAAGGCGTTGCCAAGCAGAAGCACAGCCAACCAGAAGATTCCGGCCCAGTCGCTCATCGTCCAGTCCTGTCGTCGCGTTGGTTCCTGCCGTTACGTGTGGACTTGTCATCGCGCTGGGAGCTGTCCGCCTCGACGGTGTCTTCGGACTCGGCAGCCGGCCGGAAACATATCCGGTCAATGCGGCGGCCGTCCATCCTGGTGACACTCAGTGTGCCGCCGCCAACGGGGACCGTGTCCCCAACTGCGGCGATGCGGCCCAGCTTGCTCATGACGTATCCGCCCACTGTTTCGTAGGCGGCTTCGTCAGGGACGCTCAGCCTGGGAATCTGCTCGGACAGCTCATCCGGGCGGAGCAGGCCCGGGAAATACCAGTCGCCGGAGGCACTCTGCAGGAGTCCCGGGCGGACCTTGTCGTGCTCGTCCGCAACCTCTCCCACGATTTCCTCCACCAGGTCCTCGAGCGTGGCGATGCCGGCGGTTCCGCCGTACTCGTCCAGGACGATAGCGAGCTGAAGGTTGCCCTCGCGGAGTTCGGCAAGCAGGGCGTCGAGGTGGATTGTCTCGGGGACCCTCAGCACCTCTGTCATGATGGCACCCGCTTCCAGGTTTTGACGGCGGTCCCACGGCACTGCGACGGCTTTCTTGACGTGGACCAGCCCCCGGATATCATCCGCTGAGTCACCAATCACCGGGAACCGTGAGTATCCGGTCCGGCGTGCCGCGCTGAGGACATCCGAAACAGGCTGGTCGGCATCAATCGTTTCCACCCGGATGCGCGGCGTCATGACATCCGCCGCCGTCCTGGTGGAAAAGTCCAGGGTGCGCGCCACGAAGTTGGCTGTTCCGGCGTCGAGTGTTCCCATTGCCGCCGAACGTCGCACCAGCGATGCGAGTTCCGCCGGCGTCCGGGCCCCGGATATCTCTTCCTTCGCTTCCAGCCCGAAGACGTTCAGCACCTTGTTGGAGAACCCGTTGAGTACCACGATGGCCGGCTTGAAGACGGCCGTAAACATCAGCTGGGGCCGGGCAAGCGCCCGGCCAACCGGGAAGGACAGCGCAATAGCCATGTTCTTTGGCACCAGTTCGCCCAGGAGCATGGAGAGCAGGGTGGCAAGCACCATGGCAAGGACCAGGGAGACCGAAGCTGCTGCGACGTCGGGAAGTCCGACGGCGGCCAGGGGGGCTTCCAGGAGGCGTCCCACCGAGGGCTCCATCACGTAGCCGGTCAGGAGCGTTGTGAGCGTGATGCCCAGCTGGCAGCTGGAAAGCTGGGTGGACAGCGATTTCAGGCACGTGAGCAGGGGAACAGCGCCGGTGTCGCCGTCGTCAATGGCTCGTTGGACCGTTGGCTGGTCCAGGGCAATGAGGGAGAACTCGACGGCCACGAAGAAGCCCGTGCCGGCGATCAGCAGCAGGCCCGCTGCGAGGAGAAGCCACTCCATTCAGCATCCCGCCTGGAAGGCGGTGGCCAGCGGCACGAAAAAGGAAGTTGAACCAGGGAAGCTGGAGGGTCTTCCCGGCGGAGGATGGTCGGCGGAAACCGGCGCCCTTTCCCCGGGGGTTCTGGCCGGCTGCGCCGCCGGCGGATGATGGGCTCGTGTTCGGGGTTTGCCGGCTCTGCGGGTGGACTGCGCGGCGCTGCTCTTCATGCTCCGCTGACAGCCCCCAGGCCGGCACCTAGATTTACTGTCCATAAGGGCTTCAGTCTACAGGAGGCACCTGCGCCCGCTTCACCGGCGCTGCCCCCGGCGGGTGCCGCAACGGCGGCCTTTCGGCCGCTGCGCAACACGCGGGCATGACGTCTTTTCCCGCCATATTCCGCGATCCCGGCGTCACTTCATGATTTGGGTCACCCTTATTGGCAGTTAACACAGGATGCTCACTAGACTTGCAAAGGTCTGGGTTCAGAGGACGCAGAGATCGGTTCGAACGTGTTGCTGAAGCACCGTGGGGCCGGGGAGAAATCAAACTCATGGAAGAGGCGTATTTCAAGTGCCAGAGCAGCCTAGCCACCGTCTACCAGAGGAATTTGGCGGAAACGAGTGGCTCGTTGACGAACTGTACGAGCAGTACCAGCAGGACAAGAACGCCGTGGATGCCAAGTGGTGGCCGCTGTTTGAATCGTTCGGGTCGGGCAGTTCTTCTTCCAACGGAAATTCGGAGCACGCCGCAGTCCGGCCCGCCACCAGGGAAATGCCCGCAGTGAACGCAGCCCCGGCACCGTCGCCGGCAAAAGCACCCGCCGTCCCGCCGGTGCCGCCGGCCCCTCCGGCCTCTGCGCCCGCATCGGCCAAGAAGGCCCCGGCCACTGTTGCCCGCGACGGCGGCAAGAAGACCGAGGCCGGTACCGGCTCCCAGCCCATCCCGGCGCAGCTGCCCAAAAACGTGAAGGCACCTACCGCTCCTGAGGAAGACGTCGTCTCCGTCCTCCGAGGACCGGCAAAGGCAATTGCCACCAACATGGTCACCAGCCTCCAGGTGCCCACCGCCACCAGCGTCCGTGCCATCCCGGCCAAGCTGCTGATCGACAATCGCGTGGTCATCAACTCGAACCTGGCCCGCGCCCGCGGCGGCAAGGTTTCGTTCACGCACCTGATCGGTTACGCCGTCATCCGTGCACTCTCCCAGTTCCCTTCCATGAACGTGTACTACGACGAAGTGGACGGCAAGCCCGTTGCGGTCCAGCCGGCCCACGTCAACTTCGGCATTGCCATCGACATGCCCAAGCCGGACGGCACCCGCCTGCTCATGGTGCCGAACATCAAGAAGGCCGAAACCCTCAACTTCTCCGAGTTCTGGCACACCTACGAAGACCTGATCAAGCGCGCCCGCAACGGCAAACTGACGGCAGAGGACCACCAGGGCACCACCGTCTCGCTGACCAACCCCGGCGGCATCGGGACCGTCCACTCGGTGCCCCGCCTGTCCAAGGGCCAGGCTGCCATCATCGGCGTCGGCGCCCTCGACTACCCCGCCGAATTCCAGGGCGCCAGCGAAAAGATCATCGCCCAGAACGCGATCAGCAAGGTCCTGACCCTGACCTCCACCTATGATCACCGCGTGATCCAGGGTGCCGGCAGCGGCGAGTTCCTCAAGCTTGTCCACCAGCTGCTGCTGGGCGCGCAGAACTTCTACGATGAAATCTTCGAGTCGCTCCGCATCCCGTACGAGCCTGTCCGCTGGAGCGCCGACAAGCAGGTGGACCCGGCAGACGAAATCAACAAGGTGGCACGGATCCAGCAGCTGATCCACTCCTACCGCGTCCGCGGGCACCTGATGGCGGATACCGATCCGCTTGAGTACGTCCAGCGCAAGCACCCGGACCTCGACGTCCTCACGTACGGCCTGACGCTGTGGGACCTGGACCGCGAGTGGCCCACCGGCGGCTTCGGCGGCAAGCCCATGCTTAAGTTCCGGGACATCCTGGGCGTCCTGCGCGATGCCTACTGCCGCACCACCGGCATCGAATACATGCACATCCAGGAGCCTGCCGAGCGCAAGTGGTTCCAGGACCAGCTGGAGCACCCCTACTCCAAGCCCAGCCGCGAAGAGCAGCTGCGCATCGTTTCCAAGCTGAATGCCGCCGAGGCCTTCGAAACCTTCCTGCAGACCAAGTTCGTCGGCCAGAAGCGCTTTTCCCTGGAGGGCGGCGAATCCCTGATTCCGCTGCTTGACGCCATCATGTCCGACGCCGCCGACGACGGCCTGGATGAGGTAGCCATCGGCATGGCCCACCGCGGCCGCCTGAACGTGCTCACCAACATCGCCGGCAAGACCTACGCGCAGGTCTTCCGCGAATTCGAAGGCACCCAGGACCCCCGCTCCGTCCAGGGATCCGGCGACGTCAAGTACCACTTGGGCACCGAGGGGACCTTCACCTCGGACAACGGCAAGGAAACCAAGGTCTACCTCGCCGCCAACCCCTCCCACCTTGAGGCAGTGGACCCCGTGCTTGAGGGCATTGTCCGGGCCAAGCAGGACCGCCTGGACCAGGGTGAGTCCTTCCCGGTCCTGCCCATCATGGTCCATGGGGACGCGGCGTTCGCCGGCCAGGGCGTTGTTTCTGAAACGCTCAACCTGTCCCAGCTCCGCGGCTACCGCACCGGCGGAACCATCCACGTTGTTGTCAACAACCAGGTTGGTTTCACCACGGCCCCGTCATCATCGCGCTCCTCCACGTACTCCACGGACGTTGCCAAGATGATCCAGGCACCTGTTTTCCACGTCAACGGCGATGATCCCGAGGCAGTGGTCCGCATAGGCCAGCTCGCCTACGAGTTCCGCCAGCGGTTCCACAAGGACGTCGTCATCGACATGGTCTGCTACCGGCGCCGCGGGCACAACGAGGGCGACGACCCCTCGATGACGCAGCCGCTGATGTACAACCTCATCGAAGCCAAGCGCTCCGTCCGCAAGCTCTACACCGAGTCCCTGATCGGCCGCGGAGACATCACCGAGGAAGAAGCCGAGCAGCTGCTCCGCGACTACCAGGAGAGGCTGGAACGCGTCTTCGCCGAAACGCACGCGGCCCAGACTTCCCCCATCCCGATCGTTACGGCGGACACTGCCGCCGTCTCGGACATTGAGCGTCCGCACGCCCAGCAGTCCGACTCCGGCACCAGCGCACCCGTTTCCACGGCTATTTCCGCCGATACCCTGGCTCGGATCGGCAAGGCCCACGTGGAAATCCCCGAGGGCTTCACTGTGCACGCCAAGCTCAAGCAGCTGCTTGAAAAGCGTGAGCAGATGTCCCGGGAGGGCGGCATCGACTGGGGCTTCGGCGAAATCGCGGCCTTCGGTTCACTCATCATGGAGGGCGTCCCCGTACGCCTGGCGGGACAGGATTCCCGCCGCGGCACGTTCGTGCAGCGCCACGCCGTGTTCCACGACCGCGCCAACGGCAAGGAATGGCTGCCCCTGAGCAATCTTTCCGACGACCAGGCAAAGCTGTGGATCTACGACTCCCTGCTTTCGGAATACGCGGCCATGGGCTTCGAGTACGGCTACTCCGTTGAGCGGCCGGATGCGCTGGTCCTGTGGGAGGCCCAGTTCGGCGACTTCGTCAACGGTGCACAGACCATCATCGACGAGTTCATCTCCTCTGCAGAGCAGAAGTGGGGACAGCGGTCCTCGCTGGTCCTGATGCTGCCGCATGGCTACGAGGGCCAGGGCCCGGACCACTCCTCCGCAAGGATCGAACGGTTCCTGCAGCTGTGTGCCGAAGAGAACATGATCGTGGCGAACCCCACCACGGCGGCCTCGCACTTCCACCTTCTGCGCCGCCAGGCCTACAACCGGCCGCGCAAGCCGCTCATCATCTTCACGCCCAAGCAGCTGCTGCGCCTCAAGGCTGCCGCATCGTCGGTGGAGGACTTCACCACCGGCAGCTTCCGCCCCGTCATCGGCGAACACGAGCAGCTGGCGGGAGACGCCGTCGAACGCGTCCTCCTGGTCTCCGGCCGCCTGTACTACGACCTCCTGTCCACGCGGCAGAAGACGGACGACAAGACCACGGCGATCATCCGCGTGGAGCAGCTCTACCCGCTGCCGCACGAGGAAATCGCAAAGGAACTTGCCAAGTACCCGAACGCAGAAGTTGTCTGGGCCCAGGATGAGCCGGCCAACCAGGGGCCGTGGCCGTTCATTGGCCTGAACCTGCCGGGTGCCCTGGAGCGCAACATCCGGCTGGTTTCGCGTCCGGCGTCGGCGTCCACTGCCGCCGGGTCCATGAAACGGCACGCCGCCGAGCAGGATGTCCTCCTGAAGCAGGCATTTGCACGGAAGTAAGCACTAAGCCTGCCCGGCCGGACGTCGAAATCCCAGACTCCGGCCGGGCGGTTCTGTTTAATGGAGTGCACGGCGCTGATGAAATACACAGCGCTGAAGGACAAACCCCAATCGCATGCGCAGCCCAATCCCGTGGCCGGAACCAGGTTCCACGGCGGCGGCTCCGCACCGACGTAAAGAGGAACGCGTGGAAGACAGGAAGCTGCGGATTGCAGCTGTAGGAGATGAACTGCTGGCCGGACTGGGCGATCCCCGGGCCCTCGGCTGGCTGGGCCGTGTGCTGGCCCGCACTCCCCGGGACAGCATGCTCCTCGAAAGCTACGCCCTCCCTTGCCCGGAGGAAGGAACGGAAGGCCTGGCCGCGCGCTGGCTCGACGAGGCCGGCCGGCGCTTCAGCAACCAGACGGAGAACCGCCTGGTGATCGGACTTTCCGGACGCGACATTGAGTTCGGACTCTCCACCGCGCGCAGCCGGCTTAACCTGGCGAACATCCTGGATTCGGCGTCCCAGAACCGCATCGAGGTGTTCGTTGTGGGCCCGCCGCCCACCCTGGACCCCGCGCAGAACCGGCGCCTGGATGAACTCAACACGGCTTTCGCCGACGTCACCACCCGGCGCAAGCACCTGTACGTTGACACCTTCTCCCCGCTCCTGAACCACGAACAGTGGCGCCAGGACCTGGCAGCCCAGGGCGGCACCCCCGGGCAGGCAGGCTACGGCCTCATGGCCTGGCTGGTGCTGCACCGCGGCTGGTTCCAGTGGCTCGGCATGGACGCTCCGGAGTAACCCCTCTCGCGATATATCTTGACCCTTCCCTGCGGCGGGGGTACGTTGGGGAGGGTCAACACGATATATCGCCTGGAGGGCCCGTGACCGATCAAGAGTGGACTGTCACCAGTCCCCAAACCATAGATGTCGACGACGTGACGTCCTTGAAGCTTGGTATGGTGCAGGGACGTTTCGACGTCGTCACGCACCAGGAACCCGTCACCCGCCTTGAGATCTCCGATGTGCATGGCGATCCCGTGGCTGTGTCCCTCAGCGGCGGCCGGCTGGAAATCCGCCACCAGCTGCACGGACCCCAGGGCTGGTTCAAGAACCTGATGGGGACTGTTAACCACAACAGCGAAAACTCCGCCGTCATCAGCATCGCCGTTCCCGCGCACGTCAGCATTGAGGCCGGCACGGTCAGCGGCGACGGGCTGGTGTCCGGGGTAACCGGGAACATCCGCCTCAACACGGTATCCGGGTCAGTCATGGCGGACACCACCAATGGGGAACTGCACGTCCAGACCGTCAGCGGCGAAGTATCAGTCCGCAACCACTCGGGCGTCCTGACAGCCAAAAGCGTCTCCGGCGAAGTCACGGCGTCCGGGCGCCTCAGCAATATCCGGGCGAACACCGTCAGCGGGGACATGAGTTTCGACCTCCTGGGCTTTACCCATGATTTCGGGGCGAACTCGGTGTCGGGAGACCTCACCATCCGGCTGCCCCATGACGTAGGGGTGGACATCGTGGCCAAGTCTGCCAGCGGTGCGGTGGTGATTGGTGACCAGCGGTACACGGTGGTCGGCGGCAAGGTGGAGACCATCGCGGGCCCTGACGGCCAGCTCATGCTGGTACGTACCAACTCGGTATCCGGAAAAACCTCGATATTCCACAGGACCGTGGCAGGATCTGCAGAAGCAGGGACCTGATGGCACCGGTCTTTGCGCACGGCGCGCTCCGGTTGTACCTTTTGGCACTTCTTGAGTCCGGCCCCAAGCACGGCTACGAACTCATCAAGGCGCTCAAGGAGCGCTTCGGCGGAACGTACTCCCCCAGCGCCGGCACCATCTACCCCCGGCTGGGCAAACTCGAGGAGGAAGGCCTGGTGGCCACGGAATCCGCCGGCCGCCGCACGAACTACCGCATCACCGCCTCCGGGTTGGCCGAGCTCAACCGCCGCCGCGATGAGCTGGCAGGCGTGGAGAGCGAGATCTCGGCCTCCGTCCGGCGGCTGGCAGACAGCCTGCGGGAGGACATCCGCAGCAACATGAGGGGGCTGCGCGCGGATCTTGCCGCCACTGCTGAGGCGGCCCGGGCTACTGCATTGTCCACGGATTTAAGGGTTCCCGGACGGCTGCCGGCGGAAAGCCAGCGGTCGCTCAAGGAAGCCGAAATGATGCTCCAGCAATTCCGGGATGACCTCCGGGCCGAGCTTCGGCTGCAGGCGGGCAGGCAGCCGCTCAGTCCCCTTGCGCTGGAAACCGTCAGGACGGTGCTGGAACAGGCCGGCATCTCAATCCGCAACTCGCTCAATTCCTAGCCCCCACAGTCACCCCGCCGGCCTCAATACGCAGGTCATCCGGCGGTTCCTGGTTCGCGGGCTGTCCCTTGATGTGGGAGACTTGAGGGCAGCTCTTTTGAGTACCAACATTTAAGGAGGCCAGCTATGAGCAAGCGTGCACGCAAGCGTCGTGACCGTAAGCGTGGCGGCGCGAACCACGGGAAGCGCCCCAACACCTAGGCACATGCCAGGAACTACGGTTCAAACAAAGGACCCCGGAAGCCACATGGCTTCCGGGGTCCTTTGTTGTCATTGGATCAAGGGCGTACGCAACGCCCGGGCGCTGTTCCTAGGCGTCCACCGGCCGGATGGTATGGATCCGGTCCAGGATGGCGTTCTTCAGGTTCTCCGGAGCAGCCTCGGTGCAGGAGCGTTTGACCATGTTGCGGATGACGCACTCAAGGTCGTACTGCTCCGTGCATTCCGGGCAGTCATCGAGGTGGTTCTTGATTTCCGTGATGTCCTCGCGGGTCAGGGCACCGTCGAGGTACTCGTAGATGCGTTGCATCCGGCTGTCGTCGCAGTCGCCTAATCCCTGGCAGTCGCTCATTTCCTGCTCTCCTGTTGTGTGCTTCCTGCCGCGTCCTGTGCATCAGCGGCCGTCTTGAACCCGCGCTCCGCGGCGTACTCCCCCAGCATGTCCCGCAGCATCCTCCGGCCGCGGTGGAGCCGGGACATCACCGTACCGATGGGCGTGTTCATGATTTCTGAAATTTCCTTGTAGGCGAACCCCTCCACATCCGCGAAGTAGACCGCCAGGCGGAATTCCTCCGGAATGTCCTGGAGTGCCCTTTTGACGTCGGAATCCGGAAGGTGGTCCAACGCTTCTGCCTCAGCGGAGCGGAGTCCGCTGGAGGTGTGTGATTCGGCCCGCGCCAGCTGCCAGTCCTCGATGGTGTCCGAATTGGACTGGAGCGGTTCGCGCTGCCGCTTTCGGTACAAATTGATGTACGTGTTTGTCAGGATGCGGTACAGCCAGGCCTTGAGGTTGGTCCCGGGCCGGTACTGGTGGAACGCGGAGAAAGCCTTGGTGTACGCCTCCTGGACGAGGTCTTCGGCGTCAGAGGGGTTCCTGGCCATGCGCATTGCCGCCGAGTACAGCTGATCGACATACTGCATCGCATCGCGTTCAAACCTCAGACGGCGCTCCTCGACCGACTCGGTGGAAACATCCACCAGGTCCCCGCCGGATTCGGCCGGCGCCGGGACAGCCGCGGAGCCCGCAGCCCCAGGCCCAGCTGCTGCGCTGCTCTTCGCTTCGCTTTGGGAAGCCTCATACATGGCCGCGACGGCCGGATCCAGGGTGCTCATTGCCTTCAAGTCTACTGGGCGGCTGCGCGCACGCGGCTGGCCATAGCTCGGGGGTTCCGCCTCAAATGAGTCCATCGCCACCGGGCCTGCTGTTTCAATTCCGTCCAACACCCGTGCCAAGGGCACAACTCCGCTCTGCTTGTCCGTCGTGTACTGCACCGGCTATCTGCATCCGGCGAGCTCCTTCGGCCGGCACCTGCATGCTGTAGCCCATGATTTCGGTGCGGCAGCGCGTTCCGGATGCGTCATGAATAACCTCATGCCTTCGGCAAATATTCCCCAAAAGTGCAAGACTAGAACGGACTCCGCCGCTTTCGACGCGGTTCGTCCATCCAGGAGGAAATCAATGTCCTTTTTCCGCACGCTTGCCCGCCCCATGCTGGCCTCCAGTTTCGTCATCGCCGGAGTGGATAAGCTCAAGAACGCCGATGACACAGCGCAGCAGCTTTCCCCGCTGCTGCGCAAGGCGGCCGCGTCCCTGCCCTTTAAGTCAGATGAGAAAACCCTGGCCCGCGTCATCGGCGGAACACAGGTGGGCGCCGGCGTGCTTTTCGGACTGGGCAAATTCTCCAGGTTGTCGGCCACGCTGCTCACGGTGATCTCCCTGTTGAACACCTTTGTTGAGTGGCGGAGTGCGGATATCAGCACCAAGGAAGGGCGGGAGAACCGCCGTAACCAGCTGCTCAAGAACCTGTCCTTGAGTGGCGGCGCCCTGCTGGCGTCCGTTGACACAGCCGGCAAGCCAGGTCTGGCCTGGCGCGCGGAACACCTCGCCGCAGACGCCCGCAAGGGTGCCTCGCACCTGGCAGCGGACGCACGCAAGACAACCAACAAGAAGCTCCACAAGGCAGACAAGGTTGTACGGCGCGCCGTGGAACAGGCCACGGGGGCATAACAACGCATGACCGCAGCAGCCGACGTCCGGGATGACTCCGGAATGCATGTTCCCCACTGGCCGGCACCCTTCGCATCCCGGCCCGTCGACGCCACCGTCACGGTTCCCGGTTCCAAGTCCCTGACCAACAGGTACCTGGTTCTTGCCGCTCTGGCCGACGGACCGTCCCGCCTCCGCGCACCCCTGCATTCGAGGGACTCAGCGCTCATGATCGAGGCACTCCGGCAGTTGGGCGCCACCATTACGAAGGTTCCCGGCGACGGTGCCTTCGGGCCCGACCTGGAAGTGGTTCCGCTGGACCCGGATGCAGCGTCACCCCTTACAAGGATCGACTGCGGGCTTGCGGGTACGGTTATGCGGTTCGTTCCGCCGCTGGCTGCGCTGCGGAACGGCGAAAGCGTGTTCGACGGCGACCCGCACGCCCGCAAACGGCCGATGGGAACGATCATCGAAGCGCTCTCTGCGCTTGGCGTCGCTGTTTCCGCAGAAGGGGGCGGCACGCCGTCGTCCCTGCCCTTTGTGGTGGAAGGCACTGGTGAGGTCCGCGGCGGCCACCTGGTCATCGATGCCAGTGCGTCGTCCCAGTTCGTTTCGGCACTGCTCCTGGTGGGCGCAAGGTTCACCGAGGGCCTGCACCTGGAACATGTGGGCAAGCCGGTGCCCAGCCTCGACCACATCAACATGACCGTGGCAGTCCTGCGCGGCGCCGGGGTTGCCGTTGATGACTCAGTGCCCAACCACTGGGTGGTCAGCCCCGGCCCCATCCGTGCCTTCGACCAGCGGATCGAGCAGGACCTGTCCAACGCCGGCCCCTTCCTGGCCGCTGCTTTGGCTTCCAGGGGAACGGTGCGGATCCCGGGCTGGCCGGACGAAACGCAGCAGGTCGGTGACCTCTGGCGCAACATCCTGGCCGCCATGGGCGCCCAGGTGACCCTGCACGACGGCGTCCTCACGGTCACCGGCGGCCCCCACATCAAGGGCGGAGACTTCGCGGACACCAGCGAACTCGCGCCCACCGTAGCCGCCCTGTGCGCGCTGGCCACGGGCCCCTCCCGGCTCACCGGCATCGCACACCTGCGGGGACACGAGACCGACCGGCTCGCCGCGCTTGTGACAGAGATCAACCGCCTGGGCGGTGACGCCGAGGAAACCAGCGACGGACTGGTGATCCGGCCCGCAAAGCTGCATGCCGGCGTCGTCCACAGCTACGCCGACCACCGCATGGCCACCGCGGGGGCCATCCTTGGCCTCGCCGTGGAGGGCGTCCAGGTGGAGGACATCGGCACCACAGCCAAGACCATGCCGGATTTCCCCCGGCTGTGGGCAGGCATGCTGGCGCAGAACAGTCCTGCCGAAACAGCGCCGGAAGGTTCCAGCGGTGGCGCGGAGCACTGACTCCTGGGATGAATCGGACGTCCGGATCCGGCCCAGCAAGAAGGGCTCCCGGCCCCGCACCAAGGACAGGCCCAGCCATGACGACGCCGTCACGGGGCGCATCATTACCGTTGACCGGGGCAGGTACACCGCTGTGGTGGGAGAGGACTCGGGCGACGAAAGGATAGTCATTGCTGCCCGGGCCCGGGAACTCCGCCGGAATCCGGTAGTCGCAGGAGACTTCGTCTCGCTGGTCGGCGACGTCTCCGGGGAGCCGGACACCCTGGCGCGCCTGGTAAAAATCCAGGACCGCAGGACCCTGCTGCGGCGCAGCGCCGACGACACGGACCCCGTTGAACGGGCAGTGGTGGCCAATGCCGACCAGTTGGTGATTGTGGTGGCAGCAGCCAATCCTGAACCACGGACCGGCTTTATCGACCGTGCCCTGGTGGCCGCGTACGACGCCGGCATCGATCCGATCCTGCTGGTCACGAAGGCGGACGTCAAAGACCCTGCGGAACTGCTGTCCAACTACACCCACCTGGACTTTCCCGTGATCATCAGCCGGACCGCCGATGCCAGCGCTTCCGGCATTGATGCCCGTTCGGATGACGGCTTGTCCGCCCGGCTGGACATCTCCGCCGTTGCCGAGATGCGCGGCCACCTGGACGGCAAGGTCACCGTGATGCTTGGGCATTCCGGTGTTGGGAAGTCAACCATGGTCAACGCGCTGACCGGGGCGGAACGGGCTACTGGCGGAGTAAACGCCGTAACGGGGCGCGGACGGCACACGTCGTCGTCGGCCCTTGCGCTGAAGCTCGCGGACGCGCCGTCCGGAAGCTGGATCATCGACACCCCCGGCATCCGCTCCTTTGGCCTGGCGCACGTGGATCCCGACCGGATCCTCCGTTCCTTCCCGGACCTCTCCCCCGGCATTGAAGACTGCGAGCGCGGATGCAAGCACACCGCCGCCGCGGTCAACTGCGGGCTGGACGCATGGGTTGGTGCGGGGCACGCCGGCCCCACCGGAGCAGCGAGGCTGGGGTCCCTGCGGCGCCTCCTCGGCACGGACCCGAGGATGGAAGCCCAGGAGGCCAAGGAACTGGGCAGCGTCACCTGACGGGCCCGCTTCCCGGCAGAACGGCGCGCAGACGGTAGTTTGGAACCATGATCCAACCCGCTTCGAGCTACAACGATGACCTGCGCCTGGCCCATGTCCTGGCCGATTCCGTGGATGACCAGACCATGAGCCGCTTTAAGGCCCAGGACCTCCACATTGAGACCAAGCCGGACCTGACGCCCGTCACCGATGCGGACAAGGCAGCCGAGGAAGCCATCCGTGGCCAGCTCTCCCGCTCCCGTCCCCGCGATGCCGTCCTCGGCGAAGAGTTCGGCAGTACGGGGCATGGGTCGCGGCGGTGGATCATCGACCCCATTGACGGCACCAAGAACTTCGTTCGGGGCGTCCCGGTCTGGGCCACCCTGATCGCGTTGGTGGATGAGGGCGAACCGGTGGTGGGCGTGGTCAGCGCGCCTGCCCTCGGCAAGCGCTGGTGGGCCGCCAAGGGCATGGGAGCCTACATGGGGCGTTCCCTTGCCGCGGCAACCCGCCTCCGGGTGTCCAATGTTTCCAGCCTGTCCGATGCTTCCCTCTCCTACTCGAGCCTCGGCGGCTGGAAGGAACGTGGAAACCTTGATGAATTCCTGGGGCTTACCGAGGACGTGTGGCGGACCCGTGCCTTTGGCGACTTCTGGTCCTACTGCATGGTGGCAGAAGGTTCCGTGGACATCGCTTGTGAACCTGAGCTGAATCTCTACGACATGGCCGCGCTGGTGCCCATCGTGGTGGAAGCGGGGGGCCGCTTTACGTCGCTGGAGGGCGAGGACGGTCCGTTTGGCGGGAACGCCCTGGCCACGAATTCCATCCTCCACTCGGAGGTCCTGCGGCGCCTGAACCCGAACCTGGACGACCTGCTCTAGTCCAGGCATTACGAACAATCGACGGCGGACGCCCCCGAAAGGCTGCGCCCGCCGTCGTGATCTTCGGTTCAACCGCCCCTTTTCAACCGCGCGTAACAAAGTCCTTAACATTCCAGCGGGCTTTTAACCTTCGCGGCCCATGTTCTACGCTCTTAACCAGGTCACGAGTGCCAGCGCAAAACCCCGGTTTGCTGGCCGGCAACCCTCCATTCGCGGTGGGGTGCCCCGGGTGACGACCAGGCCGGTCCGGAAGGGATGCGGCAAGCGCGGATTCCTGCACGGAGTCCTGTTTTGAAGTGAGGTCTCTGTGACAACTGCCACCGTCTCCCCCAACGCCGCTTTCTCCAGCAAGGCCGCTCTCCAGCATCAGGCCGTTCCGCGGGAATCGTCAGCGCTCTTCGACCAGTGGCAGGCCGCCGCAGGCCGTCCGCTCGCTGCCGTCAGCGGTGCCGAGATCCAGGCTCCGCTGATCCACGGCGGCCACGTCCGGTACGCCAACCTGGATTATGGCGCGTCCGCTCCCGCCCTCTCGGTGGTGTCGGCCTACCTCAACGAGATCCTGCCCTTCTACGCCAGCGTCCACCGCGGTGCGGGTTACGCCTCCCAGATCAGCACGTCGGTCTACGAGAATGCCCGTGCCATCGTCCGCGACTTCGTAGGCGGCCGCCCGGATGATTCGGTGATCTTCACCCGGAACACCACCGACTCCCTGAACCTGCTGGCGGGCTGCCTGCCGGCCACCGATGGACGGCCGGCCGGCGACGTCCTGTACCTCGATATTGAGCATCACGCCAACCTGCTTCCGTGGCAGGGCGTCCCCCACCGCAGCATCGTGGCAGCAGATACCATTGCCGGAACCATCGACGCCGTCCGTGCGGAACTGCAGCAGGGCGGCGTCAGCCTGCTGGCCGTGACCGGTGCTTCCAACGTCACCGGCGAAATCCTCCCCATCCGCGCCCTTGCCGCGCTGGCGCACGAGCACGGGGCACGGATCGCTGTGGACGCGGCCCAGCTGGCACCGCACCGGCGCGTCAACATCACCGCGGACGACGTCGACTACCTCGCCTTCTCGGGCCACAAGCTGTACGCACCCTTTGGTGCCGGCGTGCTGGTCGGCCGGCCGGACTGGCTCGACGCCGGCACACCGCACCTCGCAGGCGGAGGCGCCGTCAAGGAAGCAAGGCTCGACGGCGTCAGCTGGGCAACCGGTCCGGCCCGCCACGAGGGCGGATCACCCAACGTGCTCGGTGCGGCGACGCTGGCCCGTGCAACGCAGGTCATCGCGGAGCTGGACCAGGACCGCTGGCACGCCCACGAATCAGCCATCCGCTCCTACCTGGTGGAAGGGCTGCAGGAAATCGACGGCGTGACGGTCCACCAGATCTTCAAGGACACCAACCCGGACACCGACACGATTGGCGTGGTCAACTTCTCCGTTGAAGGCTACGACGCCGGCCTGGTGGCCGCCTACCTGTCGGCCGAACACGGGGTGGGCCTGCGCGACGGCCGGTTCTGCGCGCACCCGCTGCTGAAGCGGCTGGGCCTTCCGTCCGGTTCCCTTCGGGCCAGCTTCGGCGTCGGCTCAAGGCTGGAAGATGCGGAGCGGCTGCTGGCTGGCATCCGGGACCTTCGGAGCAAGGGCCTGGGCTGGGACTATGTGGTGGACGCCGGCCGCTGGGTTCCGGCCAATGACAACCGTACGTACCCCCACTGGGCGCCCAACACCCCGGGAACAGCCGGCGCCGCGCCCTGCCTCGACGACTGACCTGCGGCTGGCGCCCTGCTGCGGCCCATGCGGTAAATTCGGAGGAACTAAAAGTACCGGATGAAGGAGGCCGCACGTGGCACGGGGTGGCCCACGGCTGGATCACGGCCGGCGCCGGGAGCTCGGCCTGAGTTTCCAGGACGGCGGCAAGCACTACCAGCAGGTGCGGCCGGGGTATCCTGCCGACTCAGCGCGCTGGCTCGTAACTCCCGCGGCCCGCGATGCACTCGACGTTGGCGCCGGCACCGGCAAATTTACTGAGCTGCTGCTGGGCATGGGGCTGTCCGTCACGGCGGTTGACCCCTCAGCGGACATGCTCAGGCAGTTGGCCGAGCACTATCCTGCCGCCACAGCTGTCCTTGGCACCGCAGAGGCGACTGGCCTGCCCGACGAGGCCTTCGACGTCGTTACCGTAGCCCAGGCCTGGCACTGGTGCGACGCGTTGAGGGCGAGCACGGAACTTGCCCGCGTCCTCCGCCCTCACGGAACACTGGGACTCGTCTGGAACCAGCTGGACACGTCGGTTTCCTGGGTCCACCGCCTGTCCAGGATCATGCATGCCGGGGATGTCTACAAACCCGGCCACCGCCCGCTCATAGGACCTGAGTTTGAGGCGCTGGAGGAGCATGTCACGCACTGGCAGGACTCCGTGACAACCGCAGACCTGATGGAACTGACGAAATCCCGCAGCTATTACCTGCGCGCTGGTGAGGCCACCCGGGCGAAGGTGCTTGCGAACCTTGACTGGTATCTCCATGACCACCTCGGCCACGGGCCGGACGAGGTACTGGAGCTGCCGTACCTGACGCTGTCGTGGCGGGCGGTCAGGGCATGAGCGGCTGGCAGCCCCCGTGTGGGCAAGGGCAGCCGGTAGGCTGGATCCTGTGAAGACCAGCGCGCCCTCCTCCTCCATTGAGGACTACGTCAAGGTCATCTATTCCTTCACTGAATGGCAGGACAAACCCATCACGTCCTCCCAGCTGGCCCAGCGCTTGGGGGTGGCGAACTCATCCGTCTCAGAGATGGTCCGGAAGCTGAAGGACCAGGGCCTGGTGGTCCACAAGCCGTACAGCGCCATCAGGCTCACGGACGCGGGCCTGCAGCTCGCGCTCTCCATGGTGCGCCGGCACCGCCTGATCGAGACCTACCTCGTCCAGCAGCTGGGGTACAGCTGGGACGAGGTCCACGATGAGGCCGAGCTGCTCGAGCACGCCGTGTCGGACACCTTCATAGAACGCGTAGCGGCGAAGCTGGGCAACCCCCAGCGGGATCCTCACGGTGATCCGATTCCGACGGCGGACGGCACGGTCTTTATGCCCCGCGCGCACCTCATGGGCGAGCTGGACCAGGGCCACACGGGCCGGATCACCCGGATCAGCGACGACAACCCGGAGCTGCTGCGCTACCTTGCGGCCGAGGAGATAGACCTCGATGCCGAGGTGGAGGTGATGGGGCGCAGGCCGTTCGGGGGCGCCCTGATGGTGCGCGTCCGGGATTCAGGGCGTTCGCGTGATTACGACCTGGCTGATGAGATCACGTCGGCGCTGTGGGTGCACAGCGACCGGCCCCATCCAGGCTGCCTCCTGGGGGATGCCGGGTTGCCCAAGGCATGAGCGGGCTGAAGATTTCGTGGGCACCCAGGGCTGGAGCCTGGCTGGCCGTTGCCGCGGGCGGCCTGGTGGGGACGGAACTTCGCTATGGCCTGGGGCTGGCCTTCCCTGAGTTTCCCGGATCGTTTCCCTGGACCACCCTGTGCATCAACGTGGCCGGCAGCTTTGTCCTGGCCGCCCTGACCACCGCGTGGATGGCCCGCCCGCACACCCCCTTCTGGTTGCGGGCAGGGCTGGGGCCGGGCCTGCTGGGGTCCTTCACCACGTTCTCCGCTGTGGTCTTTTCTTTGGACCAGCTGGTGAGGGCGGGGCAGCACGGAGTGTGGACTGGGTATCTCGCCCTGTCCCTGGTGCTGGGGCTGGCGGCGGCTGGCCTTGGGTGGCGGACAGGAAAGATTATTGGCCGCCCGTCCCGGAGCCGTCAGTGATTACCGCTGTCCTGGTGGGAGTTTTTGGGGTAACCGGCGCCCTCCTCCGCTTCGGCATTGACAGCTGGTTTGCCCACCACAGCTCCAGGCGGACTGTCCGTGCCGGCGGCCGGAACGGCCCCGCGCGGCTGCATTGGCCTTGGGCAACACTGCTGGTGAACGTGGCAGGATGCTTCATTATTGGCGCCGCCCACGGCCTTACAGCAGACCTGGGGCTGGAGGCAGAGTGGCAGGCCGGGCTGACCACCGGCCTGGCCGGCGGGCTCACCACCTTCAGTTCGTGGACCACGGCCACGGTGCGGCTGGTGGCCGAAGAACGCCTCGGATCTGCCGCAGTGAACATTGCCGCCAACCTGGTCCTCGGCCTCGCTGCGGCCGCCGCGGGGATCGTCCTGGCCACCTGGGCATAGGAAGCGCGGCCACGGCCGGGAAGCCCTGATTTGGTGGGCTCCCGTATCGTGGATGGTGATGATTAGCAGACGCGACGCGGCCATTGCCCTTGACGTACCCATGGAGATGGCACAGCGCCACGGCCTTCCAAAATGGCTGACCGAGGCTGAGCTGGGTGAGATCCTGGACAACCCGCCGCCTTGGCTGGTCCAGTCCCGCGCGAACCGGACGGGCAAGCGGCCCGTCTGGGTCCACCTTGAATGCGCGGTGTGCGGCTACGAGGAAGCGGCCCGGCCCAAGAAATGGTGGCCGGACTTTACCTACGTAATCTGCGGCCACCACCGTCCGGACGAGGTGCCCGCTGCCCGTTCAGGCTTGGTCCGGAGCGAGTTCGACGGCGTGGGCACGCGCTTCGTGGGCATCGCGGACGTGCCTGTCCCGGACTGACTTCCTGCTGCTCCAGGCCATTACATTCGGGGCCGAAAAGGCGTACTTTACGAGGAGGGACGCAGCCCGTCCCCTGCCGTAAGGAGCACGCCATGCCGGACAAGACACCCCACCAAAACCTGGCAAAAAAGCCGGTCAAGACCATCAAGGAAAAACGCGCCGAAAAGAAGGCGAAGCACCCTGAAGCCGCCCTGGACCCGGTGGCTCACTTGAAGAAGCGCCGGTAGTCCTGCCGCCGGTTGGCTTGGGTTCCATGCCGGCAGCCGCTGAAGGTGACTATGGTGCCAGGGGTGGTGACACCGTCCCGACCACCCTCATGACCGCCTCCGCATGTGGGCCCGGCGGGCCGTCGTCGAGCTCTTCCGGAGTGCGATCCGTGCTGTAGGCCCATGGCATGCGTTGAGCAACTGCTTGTTAAGCACCGAAAGACCCGGACGCAAGTGTCCCGGGTCTTTCGTTGCGCCTCGCGGCGTTTTGCAAATGTGGAGATGGGGGGAATTGAACCCCCGTCCGATGTCGTGTTGTCAGGGCTTCTCCGGGCGCAGTTTGCGTCGGATTTTCTCGGCCCCAGCCATGCTGCAAACAGCTGGCTGATCCGGGCCCAGTCATCTAAAAGTCCCGTTCACCCCGATGACGGAGGTGGACAGCAGTGGCTATCTAAATGACGCCAGGATCCGGGGCGATAGCAACCTCGGGCTGACGGACTGTCTTACTGCTTAGGCAGCAAGAGCGAAGTCAGTGCGCTTAGATTCGGCACTTATTGGTTTGCAGACAGCGTTTACGAGATAATTCTGCATCCTCGGCCCGCTTCACCTGTCGCGACTAACATCGTCGAAACCGATCATCCCCATATTTTTTTATCAAACCGGCAGGCTGGCCCACCGGACTATTAATCATAACGCACCCGCGCAGAAAAACATTCCTAGCGGCGCCGGTTGCGCTCCCGCATCTCGCGCTGCGCTTCGCGGTTGTCCTGCTGCTCGCGAAGGGTCTGGCGTTTGTCGTACTCGCGCTTGCCGCGGGCCACGCCGATTTCCACCTTCGCACGGCCGTCCACGAAGTAGAGCTGCAGCGGGACGATGGTGTAGCCCGATTCGCGCACCTTGTGGGAGATCTTGATGAGTTCCTCACGGTGCAGCAGGAGCTTGCGGCGCCGGCGGGCCGCGTGGTTGGTCCAGCTTCCCTGGTTGTACTCAGGGATGTGGATGGCCTCCATCCACAGCTCGTCATTGTAGAAGGTGCAGAAGCCGTCCACCATGGAGGCATGGCCCTCACGCAGGGATTTCACTTCCGTGCCCATGAGCGCGATTCCAGCCTCGTAGGTATCCAGCACGTGGTAATCGTGCCGGGCCTTGCGGTTGGTGGCCACCACTTTACGGCCACTTTCTTTAGGCAAGGGAAAGCTCCTCAGTATAAATCGGTTGTCCTCCGGGCCAGCCGGCGCGGAGTCATACCAGTGTACGGCAGGTCAAAGAAGGTGCTACAGCAGCCTCATCGGGTCCACCGGGCTGCCGTTCAGCCAGGTTTCGAAGTGGGCGTGGCAGCCTGTGGAGTTGCCCGTGTTGCCGGAGTAGGCAATCAGTTGTCCCTGCGAGACCCGCTGGCCGTTGGAGACCACGATGCTGGCGTTGTGGTAGTAGATGGTGTTCAGGGTGTTGCCTTCGATGAGGCCGTGGGAGATTTTCACGCGCCAGCCGCCACCGTCACCGGAGTTCCAGCCGGAGCTGAAGACCTCCCCTGCTGCTGCCGCGTAGACGGGTGTGCCGCAGGCCGCGCCAAAGTCCAGCCCGGTGTGCATGTACCCGCCCTGGCCGTAGAAGTCGATGGTTCCCGGCGGGGTGGCCCGCCACCCGAAACCGGACGTAATGGGAACGCTGCCGTCAAAGGGATGCCGGAGGCCGAAGGCCGACGGCGAACCTACCGGCGGCATGAATGACTGCGCCGGAGGGGCTGGCGGCGGCGGCTGGTTTCGCGCTGCAGCTTCTGCTGCTGCAGCAGCCGCGGCAGCCGCGGCGGCTGCTTCAGCCTTCCTGCGCTGCTCTGCTTCCCAGGCCTCGCGCAGCCTGCGGTCACGCTCCTCGATCTCGGCAGCCACCGCATTCTGGCTGGCCTGGACGCCGGCCAGCTGCGACTGGATCCCCGGCTTGGCTGCCTGCAGCTCCGCGTCCAGGCGGGTGGTGTCAGCGATGAGTTTATCGACCTGCTCCTTCTTCGCGGCCGCTTCGTCGCGCGCTGCTTTCTCACGCTCCAAGGCTGCATCAGCCTTGGCTTTGAGGTCCTTGATCTCGGCCTCAACGGCCTGGAGGCGCGCTTCAGAGTTCACGTTGGTGGCGCTCTGCTGCGAGAGCTTGTCCATGGCAGCGTTCTGGCTCCGCATGGCCTGGTCCGCCAGGTCCATGGTTTCGGTGAGGCTGCCGCCGTTGTTGGAGCCGAAGAAGAGGGACAGGTTGGACGGCACGCCGCCGGACTTGTAGGCCTGCGTGGCAATCTGGCCGATCAGCTTCTTGGTGTCGGCAATCTTCTGCTTGTCCGATTCGAGCTGCTGCGTGATTTTGGCCTTGTTCTGCTGGGCCATGTCAACGCGTGCGGAGAGCGCCTCGACTTCCTTGACGGCGCCGGCAACTCGGCCCTGCGCTTCAAGGAGTGCCTGCTGCGCACCGGGAAGTTGCCCTTGGTAGATCACGAGGTCGCCGGCTGCCTTTGCGATGCGCGAATCAACGAATTCCAGGGACTGCTGGACACGCGAGGCCTCAGCTTCGAGGGCTTTCTGCCGGTCCTCAAGCTCGTCAGCGAAGGCCGCCGGTGTGGAGGATGCCAGTCCTGCGGCGAGGACGACGGCCAGCACACCACTGAGGAGGCTGGTGCGGGGCGCTGCACTGCGCGCACCGTTTCGCCGGGAGCGGGAAGCGTTTTTGTCCGGTGAGTTCATGGGCATTCCTTGTTTGGTTTGCATACCTAGACGCGAAGGTATCTGCGTAAGGTCAAGAGAGACGAAATTCCAGCCAAGGATGCACCAAGGATTAGCAGCGCGGGAACCAGGATCAGCGTCTGGCCGGAGGATATGAAGGCGGTGTCCGGGTACTGCTGGGACATGAACTCGCCGAGGAAGAAGTGTGCCACGGCCCAGAGGGTTGCTGACGCCAGGGCAGCGCCGATCACCGCGGCAATGACCCCCTCGAGGATAAACGGCAGCTGGATTACCGTCTTGGACGCGCCCACCAGCCGCATGATGCCGGTTTCGCGGCGCCGGCTGAACGCCGAGAGCCTGATGGTGGTGGCGATCAGCAGGATTGCGCAGACGATCATAACCCCGGCAATGCTGACTGCCACCAGGGAAGCGCCGTTCATGACCGAGAACAGGCGCTCAAGCAGCTGGCGCTGGTCGATGACAGTTTCCACTCCGGGCTGGGAGGAAAAGGTCTCGCTGATGATCTGGTACTTCTCGGGATCCTTCATGTTGATCCGGAAGGAAGCCGGCAGCTGGTCCGGGGTTACCGAGTCCACGATGGGCGAGTTGGAGAACTGGTCCTTGAAGTGGTTGTAGGCCTCCTCCTTGGACTCGAACTGGAAGTCGTTGACGTATTGCGACACGGCGGGCGATTCCAGCAGTGTGTTAAGGCTGGCCTGCTGTTCGGCGGTGACCGGCCCGCTGGCGCAACCTGCCGCCGTCGAGCCCTCACTGCACAGGAAGATGGCCACCTGGACTTTGTCGTACCAGTAGCCCTTCATCTGGTTGATCTGCATCTGCAGCATGCCCGCTGCGCCCACGAAGGTGAGCGAGACGAAGGTGACCAGGATGACCGAGACCACCATGGAGAGGTTGCGGCGGAGTCCGCTTCCGATCTCACCGAGGATGAACGCGAGCCTCATCGCTTCCCCTCGCCTTCGCCGGGAAGTCCTGCTTCGGGGGTGTCCCGCCCGCTCGCGTCCTTGAGCCTGCGCGACTGCCCTACTACCGGAATCATCGAGGTGTAAAGCGCCTTTGCCTCGTCACGGATCACCACGCCGTTCTTGAGTTCAACCACGCGTTTGCGCATTTCGTTGACGATGTCGTCGTCGTGCGTTGCCATGACCACGGTGGTCCCGTTTTGGTTGATCTTGTCCAGGACGCCCATGATGCCCATTGAGGTGGTGGGGTCAAGGTTTCCCGTGGGCTCGTCGGCGAGCAGGATGCCGGGACGGTTGACGACGGCGCGGGCGATGGCCACGCGCTGCTGCTCACCGCCGGAGAGCTCGTGCGGCATGCGGTGTTCTTTGCCTTCAAGGCCGACGGTCTTAAGGACCTCGGGGACGGTGTCGCGGATGACGCTGCGGCTTTTGCCGATGACCTGCATGGCGAAGGCGACGTTTGCGAAGACGTTCTTCTGGGGCAGGAGCCGGAAATCCTGGAAGACGACTCCGATTCCCCGGCGGAGCCTCGGCACGCGCCAGCTGGAGATCTTGGCGACATTCTGGCCGGCGACGTAGACGGCACCGGACGTTGCCCGGTCCTCCTTGAGGACGAGCCGGAGGAAGGTGGATTTGCCGGAGCCGGATGCACCGACCAGGAAGGCGAATTCGCCGCGGTCAATCTCAAGGTTGACAGCGTCCAGCGCGGGCCGGGCTTTCTGGTCGTAGACCTTGGTGACATTTTCGAATCGGATCATGGCCCTAAGTACCCTGCAGGGCATGGCTGATTCTGATGCAGCCCAGTTCTGCAGCCGGTGCGCGGGTTTCGTGTGGGGGAAGTAGGGCCCCGGCCCCTCGACTATACGCAGGAGTTCCCGCGTATCGCACTGCTTTCAGGAGGCGTGTCGCCGGATCAGCGTGACTGGGCCGGTGTGGGCCTATTTTTCTGCGTTGCGGTTATCCGTGCGCCACCGGATTCCGGCGTCGATGAAGTCGTCAATTTCGCCGTCAAACACGGCCGAGGTGTTGCCTACTTCGTGCTCGGTCCGAAGGTCCTTCACCATCTGGTAGGGGTTGAGGACGTAGGACCGCATCTGGTCACCCCAGGACGCCTTGACGTCGCCGGCCAATGCCTTCTTTTCGGCGTCCTCCTGCTCCTTCTTGAGCAACAGGAGCCTGGACTGCAGCACCCGCATGGCAGCCGCCCGGTTTTGCAGCTGCGACTTTTCGTTCTGCATTGAGACCACGGTTCCGGTGGGGATGTGGGTGAGGCGGACGGCGGAGTCGGTGGTGTTGACCGACTGCCCGCCGGGCCCCGACGAGCGGAAGACATCCACGCGGATCTCGTTGTCCGGAATTTCGATGGAGTCTGTCTGCTCGATCAGCGGGATGACCTCCACAGCGGCAAAGGACGTCTGTCGCCTTCCCTGGTTGTCGAAGGGACTGATCCTGACGAGCCGGTGGGTGCCCGCCTCGACGCTGAGCGTTCCGAAGGCGTATGGCGCCTTCACCTCGAAAGTTGCGGACTTCAAGCCGGCTTCTTCGGCGTACGAGGTATCCATGACAGTTGTGGGGTAACCGTGGCGCTCCGCCCAGCGGAGGTACATGCGCATCAGCATCTCGGCGAAGTCGGCGGCGTCCACGCCGCCGGCCCCTGCACGGATGGAGACGACGGCTTCCCGCTCGTCATACTCACCGGAGAGCAGGGTGACCACTTCGAGTTCCTTCAGGGCCTTCTTGATGGACTCGAGCTCTGCGGCCGCCTCGCCCATCGAAGCGGCGTCGTCCTCATCCTGACCCAGTTCCACGAGGACTTCGAGGTCGTCGATCCGGGAGACGAGCTTATTAAGGCGCTCAAGTTCGGACTGCTTGTGCGAGAGCTTTGAAGTGATTTTCTGCGCTGCCGAGGGGTCGTCCCACAAGTCCGGCTCGCCTGCCCGCTCGCTCAGTTCGGCGATGTCTTCCTTCAGCGTGTCTACATCAGAGACCCGCTCAATGGAGTCGTAGGTGGCGCGGAGGGCGCGGATTTCAGCGGAAAAATCAATATTGGCCATGGTTGTTTAAGCCTACGCTATCCGGCACAGGCTTCGGCATGGACTGGTTTTGCTGCCTTGCGGGGCCGCGGGCAAAGGCACCCCCGGCACCGGTCATGAGGCCCCCGCCGGGCGATCGTTCAGCGCGTCAGCCGTGAGCGTGCCGTTGACGTCGCTTCTATCCGTATACCGTCCGGCACCAGGAAGTTGACCACCGGAGGGTGGACAGCAGCTGTCAGTACCACGACGGCGGTGGAACCATCGGGGCTGCCCGTTACCCCGGCCACGGCGAGTCCGCTGAATCGCTGGGCAGCAGGGCTCCTTGAGACGAAGTCCGCCGCGACGTTCCTGACCCTTGCCGGGTTCAGTGTTGCAGAGGGACTTCCGCCGTGCGCGTCCACGTCGCCCAGGGTGTAACTGTCCGCTGCCGCCAAGGAGGCGCCGTCAGCGAGCGAAAGCAGCCGCTTGTGTTCCAGGTACACAGAGGAAATGCCGATCACCACAGTGGCGACCAGCAGAGCCAAGGTCACGTAGCCGAGGATCATGACCATCATCTGGCCGTCTTCGTGGTTGGTCCTGGCGGTCATCGGAACCTGCCCACCAATTGTGTTGCGGAGGCCTCAACCTCGCTGGCGGTCAACCGGAGGTCATTGTTGAAGGGTGCAAACGGCAGGGGCACCGACAGGCTTACCGTGATGGTCACCGCGGTGCCCGGAGCTTGGCAGTCTGCGGGCTCGCATGTCGTTGAGATGTTTGCCTTGTCCGGCTGGTGGCCGAAGTCGGCAAGAGCGATGGACACCGCCTGTTCGGCGGCAGCCTGTGCCGTCGATCCGTCAGGCTGGGAGACGTAGACCTTGGCCGCCTGGTCAGCTGCTCCCACCACGGCAAAAGAGCCGCCCTGGATTTGCCCCACAGTAAGGACAAAGTAAACCACCGGGACCATAAGCAGGAGGGCAAGAAAGGTAAACTCCACAACGGCACTCCCCTGTTCATGTTCTGCCCCGCCTTCCTGGCCATTGCCTGCTGAAGGCGGCCGAAGGCACAGTGCTTGGGCCAGCCTGCGTTTCAGGAACAGCGCGCAGAACCTACGGCTGCACGGCGGCATGGCCCTTCACCTCCAGCATGTCCCGGGGACCTATAAGCCCGATGACCGGCATCGGCGCCCGCACTGTCACTTCCAGGGTGCGGTGACCTTGAACGGTCACTTCGCTGGTGCTCACCTGTTCGGCAAATCCAGCCGTCAGCGCTGAGCCGATCAGGCTGCGTGTCCGCTCTTCGGCGTCGGCTGGTCCCCTGTCCGCGAGGGTTCCGAACCTGGCGCCTGAGGACGCAGCATCGATCAACGTGTTGCGGACGTGCAGGATCAAGGTCAGCTGGATGATGGCCAGGAAGAACATCGTGAGGAGTCCACCCACCAGGACAAAATCCACGACCGCCGAACCCTGCTCCCGCGCCGAGGGCAAGCCGCGAACCCTGCAGGCCTGGCTTGGCGGGCGGGAGGACCTCGACACGGGCTAGCTTCCGACCGTATCCATCGCTTGGTTGAACATCGACTCCAGCGCCGGTCCGGCAAGTGCCAGCAGCGCCGCCACCAGCACAGCCGACATCAGGGTGATCATGACCCATCCAGGCACATCTCCCCTTTCATTGTGGTTGTCACTGTGGTTCCCACCGCGAAGGACTCCCGTGCAAAGGGCAGTGCCCAGGGCGGTGTTCACAACAAGGAGCAGGGATGCCCAGCGAGTTCCCATCATTTTCATTTCCCGTCCTATTCCTGGTTCGGTTCTTCGATCGATATGCATTCCGGCTCCACTGGTTGTCCCTAAAACCCCAGGTTAATGGCCGCGAGCCCTGGGAAAACGGCAAACACCACAGTCAGCGGGAGCACGCCAAAAACAAGCGGCACCATCATGGCGATTTCCTTCTTGCCCGCAGCTTCCATAAGGTCGCGTTTGGCGATATCCCGCACGTCCTGGGCTTGGGCACGCAGGACATCCGCCAGGGGGGTGCCTCTCTGGACAGCAACTATGATGCCGTCGACGAACCTCACCAGAGGGGCCAGGTCGGTCCGTGCCGAGAACTCCTGCAATGCCTGCACCAGGGGCTTCCCCGCCCGGGTCTCCGCAAGAATGTCCGCGAACTCCTTGGTGAGCTCCCCCTTGGCGCTGCGACAAACCCGGTCGAGGGCTCCGGTGGCGCTCTCCCCTGCGCTGACGGCGAGCGCCATCAGTTCAGCCAGGCTCGGAAACTCCGCCATCATCCTGGATTCACGGCGTTTGACCTGTACACCAAGCCAATAGTCCCTCAGCATGAAGCCGCCCACCGCACTGCCCAGGACGGCGACGGCGGCGAGCAGGGGGTTGAACCTCCCGGCGGCGGCTCCCAGTGCAGTGACGCCAAGGGCTGCCACGAATCCGCCAGCGGCCCACAGTAGCTGCTCGGCCCGGAAGTCGATGGAGGTCTTGGTGATTCCTGCCTGCGCCAGTCGTCGTGCGGTCGCTCCCGGCGACGGATTCAGCCTTCCCAGTGCCGCCATGCCATCCCGGAACACCGGACGCAAAATCCTTTCAAGCGGGCCGAAAGGCGTCAGGTTGGCCTCCCCCAGGCTCAAGAGCCGGGATTCAAGGTTTTGCGACTTCAACTGCGGCTCAATGCGTTCTGTCAGGGTGGTGGCGCGCATCAACGGCGATCTGAAGATGACGAGCCACAGACCGGCCCCCAGGATGATCCCGCAGACGACGGCAGCAGGAGATATGTTGATCACCTGAGTACCCGCTCATCCTGGGGCAAGGCCCCAATCCTCAGCATGATGGAGTAGCAAACCAACGAAATTACCAGGCCACCAAGCAGGACGGCTGCACCCATGGCGGTGTTGTATGCCTGCACCGCCTCCGGTCTCGTTGCCAGCAGGAGCATAACGATCCACGGTGCAGCGACCGCAAGGCGTGCGGCGTTGACGGTCCAGGACTGCCTGGCCTCCAGCTCGCTCCGGGTGCGGGCACTCTCGCGGAGGAACTCAGCCAACGTCCCGAGCAACTTTCCCAGGTCCGAGCCGCCAACCTCCCGGGTCAGCCGAAGGGCTTCGACAATACGGTCGGCGACCGGGTCTGCAAGCCTGTGCTTGAGTTTGTTGAGCGAGGCGTCGAACTGGCCTCCGGCGCGGTAGTCGGCACCGAACTCCCGGAATATGGGCCGAAGCTCTTCAGGCCCCTTGTCCCCCAGCTGAATGAGTGCTTCCGGCAGCGGCAGGCCGGCACGTATGGCAGAGCGGAGGTGATCAACGACGTCAGGCCACAACTGGCGCAACAACGCACTTCTCTTTTTTGCCCTCCAGCGCAGGATGCTGATGGGAAGCCATGCGGCAAACAGCGCGAAACAGCAGGCGATGGGCCAGGAATGACTGACGGCGTAAAACACCAATGCCACAAAGAGCCCAAGCCCCGCGCACGTGCCAATGAGGCCGCCCGGGGATACTTTGTCGACGCCGGCCGAGGCGAGAAGGTCGGCCAGACGGCTGGCCTTCGGCGCCTTGGGGCGCTGCTCAGGTGTCTCCCAGAAGGACCACCAGATGAGGAAGAGGCCCGTCCCGGCGCCGATACCCAGCAAAGCCGACGTCATCGCGGATCCAGCAGCGCCGCGACGTCGTACCCTGCCCGGCTGAACTTTTCCGCGGCCGGCATCGAGCTGGCACGTGCCTGAAGGGTGCCGTCCACCATCGCAAAGACGGGAGACGACTCGATAATGCCGTTCTCCACCCGCCGGCCCAAGGAGAGGATTTCGGTGACTTCCCTACGGCCGTTGGCCTTCCGGCTGCAATGAACCACAAGGTCGATACAGGATGCGACCGTTGGGACGACAAAGGCTGAAGAGATGTTCTCGCCTGCGAGCAAGGGCAGCGTGCAGATCTTGGTGACCGCGTCATGGGCCGAGTTCGCGTGTACGGTGCACATGCCTGGCAAGGCCGGACTATACTGAGGCACAGTTCACAAACTGAGCCTGCGATATAAGAACTTAGACCCCGCGGTAGGAGTACCGACGAAGCAGGATCGTGCTTACAGCCGTTACCGTGTGACGCTCCTCCAATCCGCATTGCCGAAACACCAATGGCTGCCCCATCACAGGGACAGCCATTGATAGGGGCTAGAAACTCACAACTTTGCCGCCCAGCTTCCCCTGCAAAGTAGCAGCGGTAGGGCTGTTGATAACCCAGTTTTCTCCCACAAGCCAAGAATTGCTACTCTCCAAGTCAAGGTCAGCATTCATCTTCTTGTTTACTTGAATGAGCTCGCTGATGTCGCTGGTCGAGACATATGTCGAGAGCACCGTGTTCCCGGAGCACTCGGCGGACTCAGCGGCCAGAGTCACCCGGTTAGTCTGGGCGAATGCCGGGCAAGCACCCCCCGCCTTCACGAAAGCGTCCTTCAGTGCCACCACTGTCGGGTATGTGCCTCCGTCTGCTGGCGGTGCCGTCACCGACGAGCTCGGCGAAGCCGAGGAAGTGGTGGACGCCTCAGATGTCGCGCCGCTGCAGGCTGCAAGGGCGAGTGCTCCAGCGATCAAAGCAATGGTCGACGCGGTGCCTTTTGTATTCATATTTTGTTTCCTGCCCCATTTTCCAGTGGCCCGTCTGTGACGGGGCCTGGTGTTTAGTCTCATAGATATATGTACCTTCAGGAGCGACGCGCTCCTGAAAAAGCGGGATTACCCCCACCCTGCTCTGCCTTCACTTGGTAAGCAGCAAACTCATCCCGGCCGAGTGCCATGCCGAGAAGCGCACACAGCAAAGGGGCTCCCAAAGGGAGCCCCTCTGTTTTGAGCGTCTACCCCAAGTTTTGAATCGCGTAGTCAGCTTCTTCCGGCGTGAACTTTTCGCCGAATTCCGACGTCAGCTGCTGGCGGATACCCTCCGGAGACATGGACATATTCTCCTGGTAACTCTTGGCCTTCTCCAGGGCATTTGCCTTGTAGTCTGCCACGAGGTTATCGACCGCATATTGCGCTGCTTCGGGCGAGAACTTCTCGCCGTATTCCGACGTAAGCTGCTGGTAAATGCCGACCTTGCTCATGTGCATAGTCTTGGAGTAGGACTCCGCCTTCTTCAGCGCGGACTTGTACTCGGTGGGGACTGCAGGGGCTGCCGCTTCTACAGGGGCCGCTTGCGTGGGGGCCGCAGCAGCCGGTGCCGCTTCCGTGGGAGCCGCAGCAGCGGGTGCCGCTGTTGATGCGTCCGCGCTAGGAGCGACAACAGCTGAAGGCTCATCCTTGCCAGCGTTGGCAATCGACGAAATGATCATGATCCCGACGATGATGAGAGGGAGCAGGAAGCGCTTCTTCTTGAACCAGGGTCGCGAAGCCTTGCGGTACGCCTTGTCCGCTGCCGCCTGGGCTTTGCCGTCACGCGGAGCGCTCGGCTCCGTTGTGTTCTCTGTCATTGACTATCCTGTCTAACTAATTTGACTATTTTCTCTGGGTGGCGTCTCTGCCGCTGCATCACTGAGATATAGCCCTGCGTCAGACCAAATGACAGGTCAGTCCCCCATGGACAGACTATAGCGACAAGCTCAGAAAAGGCCGCTAATGCTAGTTTCGTGACGCAGGAGGACTCCGGTTGGTTTAGTGGTAGTTTTCCGTCTTGCGGTGCGCCCTGCGGCCGCAGAATGCAAAACGCAAAGCATCGTCAGGACCACGGCAACCGTTCAGTGCGTGTGGTAATCCGGCAGGCCGGATAGCTTTCACGCTCATATCAAGAGATGAAAGCAAACACTCGAACGTTTGTAGGCGGCTCCTAGTAAGCTGCTGTCAAACTTCAGAACAGCCCAGCGGCCTCGCCCGCTAGGTCAATAGCAGGGTGGGTATTGGGGATGCTACGGAAGGCCGATAACGTCAGACTTGGCCACAAACGGGGCTTCTGGACCAGCAACGGTGACGTCATTATCAGCGTCGGCAAGAAGCGCTACTACATTGGCAAAGTCAAGGAAGAAGTTTTCCTTGAGCGTCTGGAGGCGCAGTTGGAATTTCCCATGTTGATAACGAGCATCAATGGCCGCCGGTATTGGCAGTTTCGAAACAGGTTTTACTGGGAGTCCGAAGGCCTTAATGCCAGCGAGGTTGAGGCGCTGTTGGTCATGCAGGAGCAACGCAAGAGGCGACAAATCGAAACGGCGCAGACAAACTACGCTTTGGGCGCTGCCCTACGCGTGTCCTCAGGCCGTAAAGCAATACCTGACGACGTGAAGGTGTACGTCATGCGGCGCGACGCTGGGTCGTGTCGGCATTGCGGGTCCACAAGCGACCTTCAGTATGACCACATCATCCCACTGGCAATGGGCGGGAGTAACAATGCCGAGAACCTGCAAATCCTGTGCGGCCCGTGCAACCGGTCCAAGTCGGCAGGGCTAACCGTACGACGCTAACCCCCGCAAATTCAAGCAAGAAACGGACATAGGTACAAGCGTGCAGCTTAGAAAGACATACAGGCGAACCAGATTCGACAGCGGCGTTATCAGTCGTGCCCTGGAGGACTTGAGCGGCCTTTTCGACGAATACGACAAGCAGGCCCGTGCGGAGCACGAAGCCCGCGTGGCCGAACATAAGTTCCCAGTCCCTTACACGGGGCCATACAAATCGGAAAGCTTTTCTGTCGAGCACGGGAATGAATCCTGGTACTTCGATACGGTCACCGAATGGTACGCCTCGTACGACCGGGGCGCTGATAGCGCCCTTCTTACCGTGGCCAAGGGACCTTACCAACTTGGCGTGCAACTTCACGGCTCATATGCCGGGCATTCCACGTCAGTGAGCGTGAGCGCACCCACGAATGAGAAGGTCGAGCGCCTCATGCGCTACTTCAACCAGGCCGAAGCTGGCTGCAAGGAACCCGAACCGCCCGTCGTCGAAAAACCAGCCATGCCGGTCGTCGTTTTCATTGGACACGGCAGAAGCGCCGACTGGCGGGACATCAAGGATCACCTTAGGGATAGCCACCACTACACCATCGAGGCCTACGAGGTTGGCGCCCGTGCTGGCCACTCCATTCGTGACGTCTTAGACACCATGCTTCAGGCGAGCAGTTTCGCACTGCTCGTGATGACGGCCGAGGATGAGACGGCCGACGGCGATCCACGCGCCCGGCAGAACGTTGTGCACGAAGCCGGGCTGTTTCAAGGCAGGCTGGGTTTCAACCGCGCCATTGCTGTTGTTGAGAATGGCGTCGAGGTTTTCAGCAACCTCGACGGCGTCCAACAAATCCGGTACGACAAGGGCAATGTTCGTTCCACCTTCGGGGAAATCCTGGCCACACTCCGGCGTGAGTTCGGGGATCGCCGCTGAACTGAGCAGGTTAGGGGAGGCCTGCTCACTGGCCCAACTCAATGTCGAGGCTCCTTGGGCGTAAGAGTGGCGAAGGAGGGCTCCTCAGTGCCGTAGCCCTCAACCCAAACCCCGTGGCCTTGTTCGCACTGATAATCCGGGCTGGCGGCCCGGATTGTTTGATACGCCACAGCACCACCTAGAACTTACGCGACGGCCATCAGTATGCCCATGAGCTTCCCGAGCGCGGACGACCGGCCCGCGCTCCCCCAATTGTCATGGCCGTGAGTCTGTAGGAATGGACCATGTTCCCCTTCAAGGGGGGAACACGGGCCGGTACCGCAAAGAGCAAAAGCAACTCCACGACTTACCAGTCACCAAAAGCACCATATTGCCCTAACTCTCCTGGGTTCAAAAGTAGGGTTCTGATACCAGTGATCCTGTATTTCTACGGCCTCTAGCGGTCGAGAGATCGCAAGCAACGAAGATGATTGGTTGCCCGACACACCGCTAAGGCCGGCATTTCTTCAAACGCACCACAAACCAGGTTGGGCACCGGCATCCGCAACCCTTGAGCAGGTGCACATGACGCATGGAATGACATTTCCATCGCAGGATCGGCGGCTATGAAGTCGGAAGCACAGGAAGGTGGACTCCAATGTGGTTAGACTTTGCACACCAGATGGACATGACGTGCCTCCTGGCGTCACCAACGTTCCAACAGCTAACGGTCCTAGGAGAATATTGATTACTCCCGCGCAGCTCGCGCTTGAGCTCAACGTGACTCCAGAGTACGTCCGCTACTTGCTGCGCAAGGAGTTCGGCGTGCTCCCGCCCGAGAAGTCCCGCTGGCTCCTCACCGAAGATCAAGCCAATGCCGTGCGCCGCCGTATAGGCCGCCGTTCTGGCAAGCAGAACTGGGTCCTCCAGCCGGGCGACGAGGTCCTCCGCGCATCGCTGCACGCAAAATACGGTGGGCAGGAGCAGGGCGGTATATCAACCCCCAAGTCCACTCCAGAATTGTTTATCTTTACTGACCCCGAAAAGGGTGCGAAGTACGGGTACGACAAGTTTGAGGGCCTGCGCGAAGACGGTAATTATTCCTACACGGGTGAGGGCCAGGTCGGCGACCAAGTCATTGACAAGCGTGGGAACGCCTCGCTTGTTCGATCCGCTGCACAAGGCCGCATCATCCGCCTGTTCCGCACAGCAAAGACCTATGCCACCTACGTGGGTTCTTTCACGCTGGGGACTCCCGCTTACTGGGAGTCCACCATCCCGGACATGAACGGCAATGACCGGCGTGGGTACATCTTTAATCTCGAGCCGATTGACGCCGGAACAGAGCTACTGCCCCCATACGGCGGCAAGAAACTCACCTCACCGGCGGTAACTGATTGGGTCCCTCCCAACTTCGCAGATGTCGTCATAGAAGGCGGTGAGCTTCCGGCGGGTCCTGAGGGGCGCGTCGTTTCACGGTTGGAGTTCAAGCTCCAGAGCGACTTTGGGCAGTGGCTAACGACAGCCGGCCACGCACCGAAGAACCTCAGCTTGCCGGTCGATAGCTCTGCGATCGAGCCTGATCTTTACGTACCCACTCGGGGCTGGATCGTCGAGGCCAAGAGGTCAGCTAGTCGTGCGCACGTCCGAACCGCCTTAGGTCAAGTCCTCGACTACGTGCACGTCGCCCGCCGCTTCAACATTGATGCAACGCCCGTCGTTCTGTTCCCGGCCGCCCCTTCGTTCGATTTGGTCGAGCTCATTCATTCCGTTGGGATAACACTCGCCCATCGCTCAGCGGACGCCGATGACTTCCGGGTCCTGCCACCTTCCTGATCCGCATCAACCTCTTGAGTACGGGAGACGCCTATCAGCAGGCAGGTATGCGAAATGTATGAACTTTTTGTAGGGCCTGGTTACGTCGAAACGCAGCTCATACACTGAACGCGGTACCTTACGAGGAACTGGTGAGCCTGTGGTTCCCAGGGAGGCCGGAATCATTTGAAAACACGTCTCACAAGGGTCGCGGAAAGAACCTCGTACCACAGCGCCAAAGTCCTGGGCTCTTGGCAACTGCGTCCATTATCGGTCTAGCTTCTGACTCGCCCTAGCCCTCTCCTCGCATGCGAGAAGCCGGAGAACTGACATGCACACTTCAACTTCAACGCCCTCGTGACACCGGCTAGAATTAGTCGGTTGGACGCAAGGAGTGGGGGCATGGGCAAAGAGACCGCCTTTTGGGAAGCGGCCTTAGCGGTGGCACCGCTACTCGGCCTGACCATTATTGTAGAATTTCGAGCTTTGCCGTGGTCGCGAATTCTGCCAGCGCTCAGAACTCTACTACTCGGCTACATGCTCGTCAGCATGATCCTGCTCTTCTCGACGGTGGGGTACTCCACCCTCAAGTTACTGTCCTGGGGAAGCGCCCAACCAGTCATAAAGGAGAACACTGAAGACGCCCCACTGGTGGCTGCCGGCATCATTTTCGCCGCTGCCGGTGTCCTTCTCGTCCCAGTGTCCACAACTTTTATTGTTGCGCTCGGTCCCGCAATCAATCCCCATTTTCGACAGCTTCGAAGCCGTGAGCGAGCGACACAGAGAGCGTTCGAACGGCGAATCGAGGCCCTGCTAGGCAGCCGCCACGAGGCTCGGGTCGAACTCGCCGAACGGGTTTTAGCCAACACAGGCAGGCTGTTTTCGCCCTCCCAGGAGGGAGGCCGACTCACCATCAAGGATCCGGCAATAGCTGCCCTCCGCCAACGATCGCTTGGGCTGCACGGGCGAATAAAGTCCACCGAGATGGCCTACGTAAAGTGGGAGAAAGCGAGCCTGAAAAGGCTCAAGAAGGCGCGGCGTCGCCTCACTTTGGACAAGTACTCCGATTACATCGCCCACCGGCCACGTGACATCGCTTCTAGGTCTCCGAGGTCTCACGTATCCCCCTACCACCACCCTTTGCGTCGCACTCGCTGACAGCCCCGAACGCGATGGTTAGACGCGCCTCGTAGAGTTGTTCCGTGGAAGTTAACAACCGCGAATGGTCCCTACTCATATGGTTCGGCGCGATCGCCATTATGTTGGTCATCATCCCCGGTTCCAGACGGGCCATCAGGCCCGTGCTGGCGGCATTTGTCAAACGCCAAATACTGATCCCGCTCACGCTGCTCGGGCTGTACACCCTGGCCGTCGTTGGCTGCTTGGTCATCACCCGAGTATGGGACTCCAAGCTGATTACTCCTGCAATCATCTGGTTCCTTACCGTGGCCCTTTTATCGCTGTTTCGCCTTAACCGTGCGTTGACTGAGCGCCACTTCTTCCGCAACCTCGCCTTTGGCGCAGTAGCTTGGCCAGTGGTCGTGCAGTTTGTCCTTAATATGTACCCCTTCGAATTGCTCACTGAGATCGGGCTGCAAGGCGCTTTCCTTGCACTGGGAATACTGCGCGCATTCAGCGCTACCAGGCCCGAGTACCACCACGCACATCAATTCTTCAATGCCGTAATTGTCATTCTCGTACTAGGCATCGTCATCCGGAGCGGGCTGGAAATTGCTGCTCAGTGGTCAAGGATTGACTGGATGATAGAGGCCAGAAAGTTTGCTCTCCCAATCGTCATGACGACAGCTTTTCTGCCGTTCATGTACGCATTCACCCTCTATGCCGCCTACGAAACAGCCGCGTCCCGCATGCGGGCCACAGTTCCTAAGCGCAAGGCAATGCTTAAGCCCATTCTTGCCCTGGGCCTTAGGTCAGGATTAAACGTAAGGAAGCTCAGCGCCGTAACGCAGGGAACAAGGTTCAACATGGCACGGGCAACCTCGATTAAGGACGCCGTGAGGTTGTTCGACGAAGGACGGGCAGCACAAGCCGCCCGTCTGCGGGCGGAAGCCGATAAGCAGCAGCGCTTACTGGACAACGCTGGGTTGCGCGGCACCAACGAAGCCGGAAAGCAACTCGATCAACGCGAGTTTGAGGAAACGAAGAACTCCCTCAGCTACCTACACCTGTGTCACGCCGGTCACTACCGGCGACTAGGCCAGTATCGGGAGGACCTGCTGGAGCTCCTGGGTCCTGAGACTTTCGCAAGGAAGGGCCTACCGGCCGAAGCAGTGATAACCATGCACGTTGGCGAGGATGGGCAACTGTGGTGGGCATGGCGGCAAACGGTAACAGGATGGGTATTCGCAATCGGAGCCAGCGAGGCTCCAAACGATCGTTGGGAATACGATGGCCAGGGCGTACCGTCAGCAGGCCCTGGGGTTGATCCCGCATGGAGGCACTTTATGGTGCCTGCCAAACCCCACCAGCATTGGTAAGAACCCCACAGCTACCAGTTACCCAACCGTATTTGCCGTATTTGCCCTAACTCTTCCCGTTCAAAAACGAGACTTTTGAAACAAAGCTTCCTTTGATTCAGCGGGATTGCCGGTCGCGGTAAGATCGCCTTCGGTAGTTATATAGGACAGATGGAGGCACCACCTTTGGCACGACCCAAGTCAGTTGTTCCGCGTAGCTGCCTGCTGTGTAAGGTGACCTTGCCCCGGCATATCAAGCCACCGCCACATTACGCCGAAGGCTTGTGTGAGAAGCACTACCGCCAGAAACTGCGCAAGCTGCCGCTGTGCAGAGCCGCCGGATGCAGGACGCGCCTGAAGCCGATGCAATCCCGCCAGGGGTACTGCCGTATGCATGAACCCCTCCTGTTGCAAGAACCCAACCGTAAGCCAGAGGCCATTGCACTGACTTTGGAAAAGTTCCTTGCCAGTATCACCCCAAGTCGAGAAGGGCTCGATGGTCTGTTCGGCTGCTGGCCATGGACAGGCCGCCGCAACAAGACGCTGCCGGGACCGGATGGCAAAGTTCGTCCAGGCTACGGCTTACTGAGCATTGGCAACCACGACTGGCTGGCGCACCGCTACTCCTATAACAACTTCGTAGGGGGACACCGCCAAAACCGAACGCTGGATCATGTGTGCGGGAACTCGCTGTGCGTGCGGCCCGATCATCTCATGCCGATGACCGAGCGCCGCAACAGTGAACTGGAACACCAGCGAGCGCTGGAAGATCCCGACGCGGTCCTGCGGGACCTCGCTAAGATCCCCAACATGGAACCCAAAGTAATGTTGTGGGCCATGATGAAGGGCCTGCCTGTTGGCAGGGGCGAACCCGGTGGAGAGCCGTTCGCCTACGGGCTGGACGGAGAGCCCATCGAGCATGAGCGTGGTCCAGCAGACTACCCCGCCGTTACTGAGCTACTGAGAAACAAGCCGAAGCCAGGTGCTGCTTCCCCCATTAGGCGTAAGAAGTCCAAAAAACCTACAACCCGTACCCGATCAAAGGCGCTATGATCACCGGTCCTGGGGCGCATCCCCGCAGGGGGTGTCCCCCTTGTCATTGTTGAAGTAGGCGTTGTTGTCATCATCCCGAGCCGGAAAACTTCTCAACCCGTTCGCGACGGGAGGCGCTATGACAGCCGGGGGCGGACCTCATCGCGGCGGGGGTGACCCCCCACCCCCTTAGGGCCTCGGGCTCAGGCCAAGCCAAAGGCCTATCGCTATCACCAACACGCCCGCCACGAGAGTAACGAGGAACTGTGCTGTGTGATCTTTCCAAGTTCGTTTCAGCCATGAGGAGTTGTTGATGTTGAAACTGTCGCCAACGGCGCCGTCATAGCGATTTGTAACGGTTACCAATCCCCTAACGCTCGTTACCTGAGGCCCGATATTGTCCTGCTGAGCCTCCACTCGGTTGACAGCTAAATCGGACGCCTGTCCTGCGTCCTGCGGCTTTTCGATCGCCCGCTTGATTCTATTTACCGTGGCCGCTACCCCGTCCACAGCCATCCGATTTGTTCCCTCAATTTCAACTTCAATCTCGTTGAAGCGGATCGGATAGTGAACGTGGATTCCGACGCCCCTTTCCCCCTCTTTGGCGGGGAGTATCCGTCGATCGTGGTAAAGGGCATAGGGAGTCAGCTCATGCTCTCGGAACTCTTCAAAAACCTCATGCACAGTCGCGCCACTTGACCTGCTCTCCGATGGGTCACGAAGACGCCAGTCAGTAGATTCCAGGCCAAAGAAATCGGAAACGGGCTCCGCCCAGGGCAAGTGTCGGTTCAGTAGGGCTTCGAGTCGCGAAGCCGCCACCTCCGGCCCATCAACCGGCTGGATGGTGACCTTCTCTTTGAACTCTATGGCCATGGTTGTACCCCGCTCCTTCTGAATCTCTACCGACTTTACGGCATGTACGGTCGGGAGGTGGGGCGTCTCGCCGTGTCTCGCAACCCATGGCCTTTGAGACACATTCTTGGTGAGACACTTTGCATGCTTCCAACTTCCAAATTGTGTCTCGTTTGCATGTCTTACAAGTAGCTGTTAATTTCGCTGTAGCGAAACACTGTTACGAGACACTTTAGGGAGTAATCATGGGAAAGCTGATCGGCTATGCGCGAGTTTCCACCAAGGCACAGGACAGCGACAGGCAGCAGGCTGACCTGCTCGCGGCGGGGGTACGCCGAGATGATATGTACGTAGATCACGGCGTCAGCGGGGCCAAGGCCTCACGAGTGGAATTGGATAACGCCCTGAGAGCCTTGCATGAGGGGGACACTCTTGTAGTGACAACGCTGGACCGCTTGGGGCGCTCCACCGCAAACATGCTCAAACTTGCCGACGAGATCAAGGCCGCAGGCGCAGGACTACGGGTGCTGAACCTCGGCGGTGGCGACGTTGATACCAGTAATCCTATGGGAGCCATGCTCTTTACAGTCATGACAGCCCTGGCGCAGATGGAGCTTGAGATCAAACGCGAACGTATTACCGACAGCGTGAGCAAACGACGGGCCGCTGGCAAGGACTTGGGTGGACGTAAAGCCCAGTTCACAGACAGCCAGATCAAGAACGCGGCCCGCCTCATTCATTCAGGCGAACCCGCAGCCCAAGTGGCTCGGGACCTTGGTATGTCCAGGGCAACTCTTTATCGGCGCATGGAAGGGCTGTCGCTGTCAGCCAAACGGAAGTAGAGGCTAGTTCCTGCCATCCTGCTACCACCAATGAAAAACGTTCTTGCCTAACCACATGAAGCCACCAACCAAGAAGAACCACGGCAGCAGATACAAAACCGTACGCCATGCATCTCGCGCTTTCCCACATACCCTCCTCCGTTTTTCAGCGCGTGTAGGGCGTGCGCCGAAGGGGCGCTACGCGGGCTGAATCACCGCCCGGGGACGGCCCAGGAGAGCCTAATACGGGCGTAGTGGCACTCGCGTACCCCCCGCCCAAACTCAGTGCTTAATCCCCCTGGCCAGGTAGCGGCCCAGGCTCTCCGCTGCATCCGGTGCGAAGCTCACATCCATGCTGTCATAACAACTGTGACAACTGGTACTCAAAGGAGTTCCCGCGGAGAAATCGCAGAGTGGTGGCTACATTGCCTTTCATGGTTCAGCAGGTCGATCCTCCGTGACAGTGGTTACCAATTACGCAACCGCCCTTACTTGGGGCGTTTGCTGGCTGGCATATGTCAGCGCTGGAACGCTTCTGCTGCGGCTCTCGTAGTTACCCTCGCGGCCTGGGGCATTCAACGCCGCACGAGTAGTTGCTGCGCAGCACGTTGCCCTTCTGTAGCAGAGGCGTTTTTAAGGGCCGAAAATCCCGGGGGTGGTGCATTGTGCCACTGACGCCCCGATAGGGCGTTTAAACGCCCGCCTGCCGCCCGGTGCGGACTTCCTGAAGGCGCTGCTCCCCCCGCTCGTCTAAGGGCTTCAGGTGTGGCAGCAGGTCCTCACCCTCCCCGAAGTTCAGCGCAGCGGATGGCAACTCGTAAGTGACTTCCTCCTCGCCTGCATGGAAGGTCACGAAAAGCCCCTTGCCCGCCCCCTTGAAAGTGGCCACCTGCCTCTTGAGCCGCTCGATGTCGGTCGCGTCCAGTGGGCCAGGCCCCTCCCCGGGAGCCTTAACCAGCACTTGAACAGTGTCGGGGTTGAAGACCTTGGTAGAGCCCTTTCCATGCTGCAGAAGCACGACGTTGCAGATACTCCGGAGAAAGTCTCTGCGGTCGTCGATGTGCATGCTGAGCCACTCCTGCCCCTCAGGAGAATCCAGCGAGACGGGGGGCACTTCGTCTTCTGTCGGCGGCCGACGTGCCGCCTCCTGCTCTATCCGCACCATCTCCGCCGTGATATCCGCCAGCTGCTTTTCGAGGTGCCCATTGATCGTGCCGAGCATGTGCATTGGTATCTGGCCAACTGCTGCTTGTAGGGCTGCTTCTTCCTGCCGCTTGCGGACGGCGGTAGCCTCCACTTGCAGCTTTTCCGCTTCAGGGTTCGGTCCACCATCAAGGCTTTTGGGAGCCTTCCGTGCGGCACGCAGGGCAACAATGATTATGTTGACTACTTCATCAACGAACACGATGCGCTTGCTCACGTGCCCAGGGCCACGCTCTGGGCACCTGTATATGCGATGCGTCTGACCGTCCCTCATTGTGGCGCTGGCCGACCGCACGTAGGCTCCGCAGTGGCACTGGGCGATTCCCGCCAGAAGGTGAACCGCTTTATTGGACTGCGAGCGCCTGCGGCTTGGATCGCTGAGGACAGCACAAACACCACGCCACACATTCTCCGTCACGATGGCAGGAAAGGTGGACGTGCCGACAATCTCACCATGGTAATCCGCAAGCCCAGCATTGCGAGGACGCTTCAGCACCTGCCCCAACTGTGCGTAACCCCACTGCTTGCCTCGCACTGTCTTCAGGCCTTGCTCGTTCATCTCGCGAATGATTGACCCTAAGCTGTCTCCCTTTAGGACACGATTGCAGGCTCTGGCGATAGCTGCCGACTCCACAGGGTGCAGCTCAGGTATGCCGTTAGTGATGGTCCAGCCGTAGGGCGGCGTGCCGCCAGTGTATTTTCCAGCCCTCGTTGCCTGCTCCGAGGACCTGCGAATTCTCGTTGCTTTGATGTCTGACTCATACCGTGCAGCAGCCCCAAGCATCCTTGCAACCAATTGTCCCGAATCTGTGGAGAGATCTATCTCTCCCCCCTTGACCGTATGTGTAAGCGCCTTCCCCGCCTGGCACGCATCGATGTAGGTTTCAAGCTCCCGGGGCTGCCTGACAAGCCTGTCAAGGTGCCAACAAATTACGGCATTCACTTCCCCGGCCGACACTCTCTTCAGCATGGCCGTGTACTCAGGGCGGCGCTTGCCAGAGTAGGCGCTTATGTCGTTGTCAACGAAGACCCGTACAACGTCGTAACCCTTCGCCTTCGCAACCTCGCGACAGTCTTCTTCTTGACGTTGCACCCCAAGACGGGCACCCGTCTTGTCGTCGCTGATCCGGCAGTAGATGAAGGCTGTTCGCTGCATCCGACGAGTTTATCCTGCAATGTGTCTGAACAATTACCGGGAAACCACTATTCAGGGCGATGAGCATGTCCAGGCTCTCAGCTTCACGGACTTCCCCCACCACCAGGCGGTCCGGACGCATGCGGAGCGCTTCCTTGACCAGGCGCCGCAACGGAATTTCGCCCTCCCCCTCCAGGTTCGGTTGGCGGCACTGGAGTCCTACGACATCGCGCAGGGGAAACTGCAGTTCGAAGATTTCCTCAACGGTGATCACGCGCTCCCGGCTGCCTATGCTCGCAGCCAGGCAGTTAAGCATTGTGGTCTTGCCTGCCTGGGTGGCGCCTGAGACCAGGATGTTGAGGCCGCTGGAAACGGCTGCACCCAGAAAACGGGCGGACTGCGGCGTCAACGTGCCCAGCTCGACAAGATGTTCGAGGCGGCTGGCCTTGACCACGAACTTCCGGATATTGACTGCCCAGTGCTTGCGGGTCACATCCGGGATGACCACGTGGAGCCTGGACCCGTCAGGAAGCGCTGCGTCCACGAACGGAGAGGACATGTCCAGCCGGCGGCCTGAGCTTTTCAGCATCCGCTCAACCAGGTCCCGAACCTGCTGCTCCGTGAGGCTGAGAGAGGTCAGCTCGGATTCACCGTTCCGGGCCACAAAAATTTCGTTGGGAGCGTTCAGCCAGATCTCTGCGATGGTTGAATCGTCCAGCAGCGGCTGAAGGACGCCGAAACCTGCGACCGCGTCAAAGAGGAACCTGCGGGCCGCGTCCAGGGGCCCAAGCGGAGGCAGCGGACCCAAAAGCGCCCGCTCATCGTAATCCGATACCGCCGCCTCGACCAGGCGGCGAACCTCGCCGGCCTGATGAAGCGGATCAAGCCCTCGACGACGGATAAGCTCGCGGACTTCATCCTCGACTATTCCCAGCGCGTCCATACGTTCCCCAATACAACTGCCGCCCCCGGCGGAGGCAGTGCAACTGGGATAAAGCTTAAGGACGGTCCAGCACTGCAACAAGTCATATCGGTCAACCTGTGGACAACCATGGTTGATGATCTTCCCTGCTGAGGCCACATGGGCACTGCCTCGAACTTGCTCCACGTTGGACTTGGCGAGCCGGCTGAGGGCAGCGGATCCTCGTCTGTCCTTTGCTTTCACGCGCACTCCTGTGGGTATTGGCACATATCCCCTGCGGGCAACCACATATTTCCAGCGTTTTGCTTTTAAGGCGAAGCGGCGCTCCATAGGATTCCTGCATGTGGACCAAACAGAGCCAAAGCTTCTGCCCCGCATGCGGCAGGACCACCCACCAAGTGACTCACTTTCACAAGGACGACGCCGGCACGCTTGTTGCCCGCTCTCGCTGTGCCGAGTGCCCGCGGCAGGACGTTCCCGCCGAAACCCGCATGCCTGCCGCGCCGTGGAAATCCCACGGCGTTCCGGTGATCTGACATGAGTACCGGACGCACGATCTCAGTGCCCTACCTGGCAAAGGTGAGTAACGGGTACTCGGGCGGCATGTGTTGGACAAGAGGTTAATAAATCATCGGGGGCACCAGCTTCCTCAGGGACCTGGACGCGACAGCGTTGGGGCGGAACGTTTAAGGAGAACCGTGAAGAAATCGATCAGACGAGCCTGGAGCCAAGGACTGGCAACAGCCCTTGTCCTCGCCGGGCTCGGAGCAGCCATGGGGGGACCTGCCGGTGCCACGGTGCCGCCGCCTGCGCCAATCCATGGCACCGCCGGCTTCAGTTACACAGGTGTGGGAAATCCGCCCACAGCTGACAAGCCGCAGAGCAAGCTGTGGTGGAACGACGGCTCTTGGTGGGCCAACATGTGGACGTCAGGACGTTGGAGCATCCACAAGCTGGACCGGGCTGCCAAGCAGTGGGTGGACACCGGGGTGGAAGTGGATGACCGTGCGAGCACCTCCGCGGACACCCTCTGGGACGGCACCCACCTCTACATAGCCCACCATGTGGTCACCATCTCCACCGAGGACGGGCCAAAAGCGTCCCGCCCGGATTCCCCGGCCGAGCTGTACCGCTACAGCTACGCCGACGGCGAGTACACGTTGGACAGTGGATTTCCCACCGAGATCACCAGGAACAGCAGTGAGTCGATGACTATCGACAAGGACAGCACGGGAAAGATCTGGGCTACCTGGACCCAGGTGTCTGGCGTGACCACCGGGGGCTATACCAGCACGGTAATGGTAAACAGCTCAGCCGCGGGCGGCACCTCATGGGGCACGCCCCAAACTCTTTCCGGTGAGAGCGCCACGGTCGCCCCGGACGACATCTCATCCATTGTGGCCTTCGGCAACAACAAAATCGGGGTCATGTGGTCCGACCACATGACAGGTTCGGTCTGGTGGGCCACCCGCACTGACGGTCAGTCTGACGACTCGTGGAAGGTGCAGTCGGCCGTCCGCGGACCCAACCAGGCTGACGACCACCTGAACATCAAATCATTGCAGGCCGACGATAGCGGCCGCGTCTTCGCAGCGGTCAAGACGAGCTTTGATATGAACTCCACCGCAAAAAATTCGGATCCGCAGTTGCAGCTGCTGGTGTTCAAGCCAGCCACTGCAGCATTCGACAAGTACACGATCTCGACGATCGGCGAATGCCACACCCGTCCGCAAATTGTGCTTGACCCGGAAAACAACAAGATCCATGCCTTCCAGTCCGGTCCGGCAACAACCGTGGCGGGCTGCCCGTACAGCGGGGTGTCCGGCGCTATCTATCAAAAGACAGCTTCCTTGGACAACCCCGTCTTCCCTTCAGGACGGGGCACCCCGGTCATTCAGGACGGGACACCCAGCGTCAACAACGTGACCACCACCAAGCAGACTGTAACCCCTGAAAGCGGCGTGGTGGTCCTGGCCAGTGACAACGAGGAAGGACGCTACTGGTTCGCCGACTTCGGCGGCACCACCGAGGAGGAGACCTACACCGTCCAAGGTCCTATTGGCGAAAAGTATGCCGAGGTATCCGACCTTGTCGGGCTTCCGACTGCAAATGAGGTAACGGGCCAGCGGTTCGGAGGCTCCTACCAGCAGTTCGAACGCGGAATTATTGCCTATCTCCCGGATACGGGCGCTTTCGCGGTCGCCAACGGTATCAATACTGTCTGGAACAGTATTGGGGCCCACAACAGCGACCTCGGCTACCCAACATCAGACGAGTACTCACCCATGGCCGGCGGCGTAATGCAGGACTTCCAGTTCGGGAAGATCTCGTGGAACGCTGCGACCGGGTCCCGCATCACCAAGGGTGGCATCGGCGCCACCTGGGACGATGCCGGTGGACCGCTCAGCGGACTTGGCTACCCCACCACGGACGAATATTCACCAATGGCCGGTGGAGTCATGCAAGGTTTCCAGTACGGCAAAATCTCATGGACGGCCGCGACAGGCGCACGCATCACAAAGGGCGGCATTGGGGCAACCTGGGACAAGGTCGGCGGCCCGCTCAGCGGACTTGGCTACCCCACCACGGATGAATACGCCACCGCCAACGGCGGAGTGACGCAGGCCTTCCAGTACGGTCAGATTGTATGGTCGCCTTCCACTGGTGCCCGTTTCATCAAGGGCGGGATTGGTCAGACCTGGATCAACGCTGGGGGGCCCAACAGTGGGCTCGGTTATCCGACGTCGGACGAAATTAGTGGGCTCGTCCGGGGCGGCGCAAAGCAGTACTTCCAAGGTGGGGAGATAGTTTGGTCACCCGCTGCAGGCGCCCGCATAGTCACCGGCGGCATCAGGACCGCCTGGGTCGGCCAGGGCTCGGAAGGCGGACGTTTGGGTTACCCGACAACCAATGAATACGCCGCCAGCGGCGGCGGTCGCGCGCAGGACTACCAGGGTGGCCGAATTATCTGGCGATCAGGAAGTGTCTCTATCCAATATGCGTCCATTGCTTAAGCCAGCGGCAACTGTCTAGGTCACCGCACACGGCAGGGCAGGCGCGGTAAACCTCCGGTGATGAAATCGAGGTGACCGGCGCAGCGGCCCGGAGTTATAAAATGAATGCAAGATGCCCCGCCCTCCAATATCTGAGGGCGGGGCATCATTTTGTCTGCGGCGCCAGCATGACGATCGAATGAATATGTTATGGCGCAGGTCAAAAGCTCGCGCATAATGAGTCATCCGGTTCGCAGGGGCCGCCACAGTCTCAGGAAAAGTTATGGGGAGAAGAACGATGAAGTTTAGAAGCAGATTGGCGTCAGCAGTTATAGGAGTGCTTGCGCTGTCAGGGCTTGGGTCGGCGGCCGGCGCCTACACACCAACAGTAAGCGGCGCAATCGGCGCCAAATACTACTCGATGGGTGGTCCCTCATCCCAGCTCGGACAACCGCTGTGGAACGAGTACCCGGTCACCGGAGGGGCTCAGCAGGATTTTCAAGGCGGGATTATCTTCTGGTCACCGGTAGGAGGAGCACACCCGCTTTGGGGGGCCATCGAGAATAAGTGGTACGCCGGTCACGAAGCGGGCTGGCCCCTCCGTGACGAAGAACCGCTCGGCGGCGGCGCCATCGCCCAGCACTTCACAAACGGAACCATGTACTACACGCCGCAGATTGGTCTCCACTACATCGGGGCCGGCATCCGCGAGGCCTGGTGGAACAAGGGCGGGCAGACGGGGGTAGCGGGCTACCCGGTGTCAGATGAAGGCTACTGGTACGCAGGAGGGGCGATTCAGGCCTTCCAGGGTGGAACCTTTTACTTCACACCCCAGTATGGGACCCGACTGCTGCAGGGCGCCATCCGCTGGGAATATGAGCGGAGCGGTGGCTACTTCTACTTAGGCCGCCCCGTGACGGACGAATACTCTGCAAACGCATCGACTCGTGCGCAGCGCTTTGAAGACGGCATCATTTACTGGTCTAACGGAAGAATCTGGACCGAGAGGTACTAAAACACCCGCCGGACCCTTCGGCTGGTCACGGGAGCGAGAAAAATATTCTGAGTTGCAGTAAGCCTCCTGTGACAATGGTTCAGTCTCTCTCGTGGCATAGACGGCGGAAGGCCGTACGGTGCAAGGCGGGCGCAGTCCCCACCTAAGCAAGTATTCAGCTCGTTGCACCCATGACAGGCCACCATCATGGGTGCACGACGCTGGCGAACACCGCCAGCACTCTGCCGTCTGCAAGCGCTCGCATCATGGCGTATCACGGCGGTAAAGCAATCAAAAGCAGCGAATCCCCTCCCTGTCCAGGGCCTGCGGCCGCAGTGCACGGTCGGGAGGCACAAATCACAGCAGCAACAACTGAACCACTAGTTGCAGTGGTAACAGCAGTGCTAAGGTGAGCGCGTTAACTGTTGAACCACCACCTGCCCTGTGCATTCCCTGGGGGGAAATCACCTGCGCAGCAAACCAAATGAGCGCTCGGCGAAGCGCCGCATTGTCTCCGGAGCAAAAATGAAGCGGAACCTGTCTCAGTCCCGTCGCCCCGCGTTTATGTCCTTGGGAATAGCGCTTCTGGCTGCAACCCTTGCAGCCAGCCCAGGTGTAGCGGGCGTTGAAACCACCGTGGAGCCCACTCCTGCGCCGGCTGTTTCCTCCCCCGCAACTGCAACGCCGGGTCCCGTACCGACTTCCCCGTCAACTGCAGGGTCGGATGCTGTGTCACCGTTGCCTGCCGTGCCGTCCCCGTCCCCTACGCCGACAGAGACGGCTTCAGTGGACACGACTTCTCCCCAGCCGGCGCCGACAACAGCGCAGTCGATGGCGGAAGCAGTCGGGGTGGGCGGAGCTGAAATGGGACAGCGGTCCGCTCGCGTCACCGCTGCTGCTCCGTCGGGGCCCGTCAAGAGGCTTAGTACGGAGTCTTTGTCCAGCGAGGGCACTTGGATGCCCACGTTCGGTGTTCAGGGACTGGACGTAAGCGGACACCAGCCCAGTGTGGACTGGCAGCACCAGTGGAACATGGGTGCACGTTTCGCTTATGTCAAGGCGACAGAAGGCAACTACTACAAGAATCCTTCGTACAGCTCGCAGTACCAGGGTTCGCGAAACGTAGGGATGATTCGCGGCGCCTATCACTTTGCGATTCCCAACTGGTCATCAGGAGCCGACCAGGCGCGGTACTTCGTGCAAAACGGCGGAGGCTGGTCTGCAGACGGTTACACCATGCCGCCAGTGCTGGACTTCGAGTTCAATCCGTATGAGGGCCGCACCATCAATGGTTTTTACTTCGGCAACACCTGCTACAACATGTCCCCGTCGCAGCTTCAGTCCTGGGTTCGGGACTTCGGGAACACCATGCAGGCGCTGACCGGCCGATTGCCGGTCATATATACCAACACAAGCTGGTGGAACCAATGCCTCGCCAACCCTTCAGGATTTGGTGACTACCCGCTCTGGATTGCCGCCTACCCCAGCTCGCCTACGAACAACGCCGGACCGGTTCCCACTGCCAGCTGGAGCGGCTACAGCATGTGGCAGTACAGCAGCACCGGGCCGTTTGCCGGCGACTCGAATGTGTGGAACGGCGATTATGCAAGCTTGCAGCGTTTTGCCCGTGCCGGGAGTGGCATCGACGAAGCCTTCAATCGGGAATACCAAGCGTCCAGTTCGTGGCTAGGGAACCCTTGGGGACCAATAGCCTGCGGGCTGGTGAACAACGGCTGCTACCAGATTTTCCAGGCCGGGTCGATCCAATGGTCCCCTGCCACGGGAGCCCACTCAGTCCGTGACGGAGCAATACGCGGGACTTACCAGCGGTCGGGATCCGAAAACGGGCCCTTGGGATACCCCGTCCTGGGCCCCGAAATTTGCGGCCTTAAAGGCGGCGGCTGCTACCAGATGTTCCAAGGTGGAGCCGTCATCTGGAACTCCGTTACTGGAGCACAGATCAGCCTCGCGGGTCCCATCCGGGACCGCTACGCTTCCATGGGTTTTGAAAACGGCCCCCTGGGATACCCGACCTCCAGCCAAGTGTGTGGTCTGGCTTCCGGCGGATGTTCCCAATCCTTCCAAGGAGGAGACATCCTGTGGTCATCAGGCTCTGGGGCCTATGCGGTCACAGCGGGCGCCATTAGGGCTAATTACGGAAGCCTCGGCGCGCAGGGTGGGCAGCCCGGCTATCCCGTCAGCAAGGAAGTATGCGGGCTCAAGAATGGTGGCTGCTACCAGTTCTTCCAGGGCGGCTCAATGATCTGGTCGTCAACCACAGGCGCGCATTTCAGCCCGTTTGGCTCAATCAGAGGAGTCTGGGCGTCCCAGAACTTCGAAAACGGCTGGCTGGGATACCCCTTTACAAATGAGTATTGCTCCTCCTCGGGCGAATGCCGGCAAGATTTCCAGGGCGGGTCCCTCATCTGGACCCCGAAGGCCGGTGTCAGCGTCTACCGTCGCTAACGGAACTGATAGTCGCCCTTCGTGCAATGGGCTGCTCCATCGTCGAGAAAGAAACACAGATTCACGCACTGGTGGATCGTCATCCACGCCCCCAGGCTTGTGTCGGTGACGGTCGAAAAGTGAGCCATTGTAACGGCTTGCAAAATGGCTCACTTTTCGACCATCGCTGACAGCTTGGTCGCAGTCGGCCAGGTCCCTCAGCCCGGGTGTTTCACCACCGGTTACGGGGCTGCTTTGTCCGCATCGAGCATGTCCACCACCCGCGCGGATCCGCCTGACCAGCCGGACGTTGAGTCAGTCACCGAGCTGGTCGTTGAATCTCTTTGGGGACGCGAAGACCCGGCCGGGAAGGAAGTTCCCAGGAACTGGTGGGCCACTCCATTACGCCCTCGTTCTTCGCGTCTGCCGCGGCGTTCGACCTGGACGATACTTGTCACAAACCCGGGCGATCGCCGCGGCTCCGCGGCGTAGCTGTTCCGTCGGCCGATGCCTGTTTCGATCTCCCTAATCAGCGGCCGCGGAACAGCGCCCAGTATCCGAGCATCACCCACGTCCCGGCCAGCAGATCCATGATCGCCAGGAAAGGATTATCCGGAACATGAATTCGAGCAGACCATCGCCGAGACCGGCAACACTAGGTAATCACCACAATTCAACGTCCGGAGCAGTCCCTTGACCTCATCCATGGCTCAGGATTCTCTGGAGCCTATGCACTATCTCTGGGCCAAGAGTCCTACTGAAAGTAGCTGTAATGTGCGATTCGTCGCGGTAAATCACAACGTGATTGATGACCATCGGGCACCGTTCACCAAGACAATATGCTTCGTCCAGGCGGAGAAGCGGAATTCCTCCGACAGCAGCTGCATCGATGAGGTGATCCGGAAGAGCATTAGCGATTGACTTGTCAGTGGCACACTGTTTCGCCTTTTCATGATCATCGCGAGCACCGATAAGACATTGCCGGGCGGTCGCGGCTGGCATGGGGTTGTCAGCTATTGCGACGACTCGAACTCCACTGTCCACCACGGGCTTCCAAGCGGCCGCATAGTCTTCCACCGCCTGCTGATAGGGCTGTCCCGCATAGGCATGCCGCGCGGCGGTCGTCAGGACAAGGTCGTAATCCCCGTCTAAGAGCCGATCCTTTATTGCGTCCCTAGCACCCTTGCACTGATTCTCGACTGAAACAGTCCACTGGCATCCCCAGCCCACATACGTTTCAAGCTTCCAACTGACGCTATCCAACTGTGGAACTAGACCAGGAATCAACATGGCGGCGTGGGAGTCACCGACTAGGGCGACCCGAAGCTTCCCGTTCTCGGGCCCGTAGCTGCAACTCTTTAGTTCCTCGTTCTGGTCAATCCAGCAATCAAAGGCATTGCCGCTATCCGCATCCAAATCGGCACTTCTGGGAACCAGAACATTATTGAGCGTGGGATCGTCGCAATTCCGCGTCGTCGCCAGAGCCGGTCCTGCACCTAAGCAGCCGTTACTGAATGCCCTCTCAACATTTGTCGCGTCGCCCGACGGTATAGCAGATGCACTGGCAGCTACTGCTCCTGTTGTAGCTACGACGACCGCCATTCCTGCTGCGCTAAACGCGTAGGTCCACGAGCTGTGACTCTGTCGGAGACGATTACTATGTCGGACAGGATCCTCGACGAGCTTTCGAGTGATGATGGCCAGTGCAAAACTTAGCCCTAGGACGACAATTAGCCATTGCCATCCCAACGGTTCGCCCACCACATGGGGCAGCACGACAATCAGGGGCCAGTGCCAGAGGTAGGCGGAATAGGAGTTATTTCCGATGAACTGCAGTGCCTTAGCACCCAGCAGCCTTCCTGCGACGGAAGTCGGATTATCCGCCTGAGCCCAGATTACGGCTGCCGTTCCAGCGACAGGAACTATCGCTAAGAAGCCAGGAAATGCCATGTCGTCAGTGAAAATGAAGACAGAGCACACGAGGAGGGTGAACCCTGCCAAAACGACGGGCTGTTGCAGTCGGCGCGGTGCAGCCGACCATTTTGATGGTAAGCATGCCAGCAGGCTTCCCACTCCGAACTCCCACGCTCGCGTGGTCGTGGCGAAGTACGCACCCGATGGATTCTTCGAGGTTTCAGCGATACAAAATGCAAGCGAGGCCATGGTTATGAAGACGAGAACTATGGCTGTCAGCAACTGGCGGTTCCGATTCGAGCCACTACGACAAGAATGCCAGACCAAAATAACCAGCAAGGGCCATACGAGATAGAACTGCTCCTCGACGGACAGGGACCAAAAGTGTTCCACGGGGGAGGCAATATTATCTCGCGCTAAGTAGTCGACCGCGTCCCAATGTAGACGCCAATTTTGGAAATACAGAGTGGCGGCGATGAACTCAGAGAGAAACTGCTTCCAGAAATACTCCGGGACGAAGAGTACGGTAGCTGCCAGAGAAGCGCCAATGACAGTGAGGCTGGCTGGAAGCAAACGTCGCGCCCTGCGCGCCCAGAATCGACCTAAATGAATTGATCCCGTCTGCCGTGCCTCGCGCAAAAGCTGACCTGTGATCAGGAAACCGGAAATAACGAAAAAGATGTCGACACCGACATAGCCACCCGTGACATTCAGGGGCCAAAGATGGTAAACCATCACCGCCACTACCGCTAGGGCACGGAGGGCCTGTATGTCCGGTCGGACACGTGGTGAGACGCGAGTGCTGCTGTTTACCGTGGCTGCCATGACTGTATTACGCGTCCTGAAATAGTAGATGGTCTTCTACAGATGCTATTGCTGACCACGCGGTCAGGGCACGACCTAACGGGTCACCCACGCATAAGTGGGGCATCTCAGTCGGTAATTCTACCGGGAAAGGCTGAGCAGTTGCCGAAGCAAGTCCTGGTTCTCCGGATCCACGATAATTCGGACTTCAGGATCCTCACGCCTAAGTGCTTCGACCACCGTTGGGAGTCCCTCAACGCCAGACCAAAGTGGCAAGAGGTGCGGCATTAACTTAGCCGACGATTTCTCTGTGTAAGTGCCGGTCAATGCGTCATACCACTGGAAGGCTAGAATCGCATCGAAGTCTTTGCCGTATGTTGTGAGGTACGCCGCGGGCGAAGCCCAGTTTGATTCTACGGCCCTAAACAGCGCTTCGACGTGCTGTGGTACGGGACTGTCCAAAGTGACACGCTGTCTTTCGATCTCAAGCGCCGACTCGGCGCTCGGCGTCAGGCCAAAAGCTCTTGTGTCGAACGTTAGCCCGAAACATTGTGTCGTTGCGAGCCCGAGAGCCAGAACGGATGTCCATTTCCACCATGGTCGCCTAAGATCACGTTGAGGAAAAGAATGCAAATAGGCAACAACAGCAAGTGCGAAGACGACCAGCGCAACAAGTTCCAGCGCAAGAATCAACTTAATTGAATAGTAAGACAACGCTCCGGATTTCGAGATCTGGGCAGCGGCCATGACTGCGAGCACGATAAGGCCGGCCACGATTGCCCAGGCGCCATTGGCAACACGGTGGGGTTGATAGACAACAAAATCCACGAGTCGACTACTTCCACTCGACCGGACCAGGAGACTAATGCCAAAAGTCCCCAGAAGGAGAGCTGCCACCACACCAAAGTCCGGAATAGGCACGCCGCCAACTGCATAGAGCACATCTTCCGCAGAGACGGACGATAGTTGCCTGACGGCAAGAAGAAGGGCACAGAACCCGAAAACGGCTGTGCCAGTTGCCAGGACATAACCGAAACGAGAAGCGGCCCATCTTCGTCGGTTGAGCGGCAGAAGAATGACAACGCAGGCCCCAAAGAGCAGCGATCCCAAAAGAATCCAATTGTGTGCAACGCCGACGGCGGCCGAGGCAGAGGCCAACAGCAGGAGTGGGTGGGAAAAAACCTTTGTCTGGAGGATCATTAGGACCAGGAAAGCCGCAACAAGAGCGGCCGCGACATAAAAATTTTGGAAGCCGTGCATCGTGGCCGCGGCGCCAGGACCATAGACCCATCCTGCGGCGACGAAGATGGCCGCGGGAGCAGCAATGCCAAATCTACGTCGAAACATGGGGATGGAGCACAATCCCGCAACGACGAGGGTGGCGGCCATTGTAGATACGACGGCGCTAAGTACTGTGTACGCAACCAGCTCCCCATGAAGGTCAGCTGGTAAGGGTCCTCTTACGAACTCAGCCAGTAAGGCCACCGTGGCATGGAAGCCCTGCGGGTAATTATGAAACTGCCATGCACTACCGTCGGGCGAAGCGCCGAGCGCACCAATAGTTCTTCCATGCGTCCTCAACATGTAATACATATCGAAATGAGAGGCGTTATCCCAGTTCATGGTTAAAAGTGTCAGGGCATCGACAGACGTCCTTGTCTTGAGGAAGTTCATGAGCGTTCCGGCAGACATAAGCGCGGTAACCACCGGGAGAAAATCGATTGCCCTAATTTCCGGAAGCAGCGAGCGAAGACGCAAACGCCACTTCTCCCCGTAGGCCACCCAAGCCCCCAGACCAGCTGCGAGTAGCGCAACCAAGAACGTCGCCCTCCCCGCGGCCTGGATAGGAAGAGGGAACCACCACAAAACGGGCGTGACACCGAAGACTGTCGTCAGACCGATAAGAATGCGCCGGGAGAGGAAGCGCGAAGTAGGCACCGCCAGCAACAGAATTCCCGAGCTGGCTAAGATAAGGAATCCGCTTTGCCCCACGCCTACTCGTCCCACCAGCACGATTACAAGCAGACTCAAGCCCACGATTACTGCCCGTACTATGCGATGGGCTGGATTTGGTACACGTTGGTCACGGCCGTGTTGGCCCTTTGGGTGGGTGTTGCTAGCGTCACGACTTCCAGGGCTGTCTTGACCAACAGTTCCGGCTCTACTGCCCAAAAGTGGCATTCAGTTCACCTGTGTAATAGCAGTTATCGATCGCCGTTTCTTGATCCCGTTCGTTTCTTCCGGAAGAGACGACTTTGACTCATTCCTAGGGGGCTCCGGATTACTTCTTCCTTTACGAACCCGCTTCATTATCGGCTGCTCCACAAAAAACCAACTCATAAGCGCCAGGCCAATGGTAATTGCGCTAGAAAGAGTCATATATGCGGCCAAACCGAGCTGATGTAGCCCATATACAGACAGTAGCTGCTGAATCGGGAAGGCATATATGTAAACACCATATGAAATGTCGTTGCGATGAATAAATTCAGGACTGGGCAGCCAAGAAGAAATCCAGAGCAAGGCATATGCTACCAAGGCGCCGCAGGCTGGACCTCCCCAACCAGGGAAGGCGGACATAATGATCAGAGAGGACAAAATAGCAAGTACGCCCGGTATCCAATGCAGTCCCACTCTATGCCGCCACAGGAACAGGACTGAACCACCTAGAAAAAAGGGCAAAAGTCGCATCAGGAGAACAAAGTCATAATTCTGCCCTAAGAATACACTTACTCTTTCAATATTTGCTTGAACGACCACACTCGCGACGAAGGCGATAGTAATAGGCCACGGCGACTTCCTGACTAGCGCAAACAATCCCAATGCTGCAATAATTAGATAGCAAACGAATTCGTAGTAAAGGGACCATAGCGAACCGTTCCAGGCGCCGGGATAGGGAACATTGTAGGGCCCCCCGGCAATATCTGCGTGCTGCATTTTTAGAAACATGTTCGAGAACACATAGTTCAATGGCGTGGTGGTCGTTGATAAGTACCCACTCAGGCTTCCCTTGGCCGCCAAGTACCCTAAGGGGGCAATTACAATCACCATAAAAAGAAGACAAGTCAAAAAAGCTGGCATAATCCGCGCAACACGATGCACCAGGTAGTCACCGAGTCGATTGTTGAGTCGGCTGCCCGTAATAAGGTAGCCACTAATGCTAAAGAATCCTGCAACAGCCCAGCCACCGAGCCATTCCCCTGCAAATTCCGGTCCTCCGCCTAACCCCATCAAGGGCCAGCAGTGGTGAACAAGAACTGCGAGAGCAAGAATGAGTCTGATGAGGTTTAGGCTGTTCCTCCGCGGATTGAGCCTGGATCCGAACCACAATTCGTGTCGGTCGATACTACGCGGCATGTGAGCTCCGAGGAATCTGGGGATTTGAGACTAGCCCATCTTACCGGTCGCTGTCCCTCGATCTTACCGACCGACGTTGTGCCCGTCGACAAGCATCGAACCGGACACTCTTAGCCGGCGAGGGCTGGCTTGGCTCGGGGATTCCAGTGCAGACGTAGTGCCGAGCGTCGAGCTAAACGCCCTGTCGTCATGCAGTTACTGGTCAAAATGAACTGCAGACGCTGGTGGCCTTGACGAATGAGGCTAAGGACTGGCTACGGGATTCTTGTTGTCTTCGTGTTTTAGCCGATGCCAAGCCCACAGCGTCGCGAACCTTCTGACTACGGTCGCCCTAGTACATATTTTTTCAAAACGGTAGCTGCGTTGGCCGGTGTGAAACCGCTGGCTACAATTTTACCCAAGTCCAGAGTGCTGTTGAGTGGCCTGGGCGCAGCCGCTTTATCCCTGAAGTATTCGGCTGTGCTGACACCGGTGACCGCTGATCTCGGCTTGCCCATCAGCTCATAGACATCACCGGCGATGTCTGCCCATGACTGTGGCTCTCCGTCATTGCTGAGGTTGTACGTTCCGTACTCCGCCCCCGATTCCAGGAGATGCCGGATGCCCGCGGCAATATCTTCCGTGAAGCTGAGCCGGCCGATCTGGTCGTTGACCACGGACGGCTCGATGCCCCGGCCGGCGAGCGATGCCATGGTGCGCACGAAGTTGTTTCCCTCACCGATAACCCAACTGGTCCGCACAATGTAGTGGCGGGGAACCACGCTGACGACGGCGTCGCCGGCGGCTTTGGTCTGGCCATAAACACCCAGCGGGGTGAAGGGTTCAGTTTCGTCATGGCTCTCCCGCGCACCATCGAAGACGTAGTCGGAGGAGACGTGCACCAGGGTGAGGTCATGGTCGACGGCGGTACGCGCCAGCCGCGCGACGGCAGCAACATTGACGGCCCAGGCAGCCGCACGGCCTTCCGCGGTTTCCGCGGCGTCGACCGCGGTGTACGCGGCGGCATTGATAATTGTTGAGTAGTTCTTCCAGTTCCGCTCCGCGAAGGACGCCTCGCTGCCCAGATCGAAGCCCGCACGGCCGGCAAACTCAACTGTTGCATCGCCGTCGTACTGTTCCCGTAAGGCCTTGCCCACCTGGCCGTCGGCACCTACCACGAGGATCTTTTTGGCCGGCATCGGCACAACGTCCGCGAGGCGGGGGTGCGCTTTGTCCTTAACGGACAGTTCTGCCTCCTCGAGCGGCACCGGCCAGCCGATTGCCGCCGTCTCGTCCGCGAGGTTCAGGAAGGTGTACTGGCCCTGGGCATCCGCTGACCAGTGGTCGTTGACCAGGTAGGTGTAGGCCGTGTTGTCCTCCAGGGTCTGGAAGGCATTGCCCACGCCGCGCGGAATGAAGATCGCCTGACTGGGGTCCATTTCAGCGGTGAAAACGGCACCAAACGACGGGCCTTCGCGCAGGTCAACCCAGGCGCCGAAGATCCTCCCGGTGGCCACCGAGATGAACTTGTCCCATGGCTCGGCGTGGATTCCGCGGGTCGTGCCTGCCTTCTCGTTGAAAGAGATGTTGTTCTGCACTGGGCCAAAGTCCGGCAGCCCGAGTGCCACCATTTTTTCCCGCTGCCAGTTCTCCTTGAACCAGCCACGATTGTCACCATGGACCGGCAAGTCGTACAGGACGACGCCGGGAATCGGCGTTTCGTGTGCGGTCAGCTTCTTTGAAAACTCGATCGACATCGTCTACTGGCCCTGTTCCTTGTACTTGGCTTCGGTCTGGGCCTTCTGCGGGCGCCACCAGTTTTCGTTCTCGCGGTACCAGGCGATGGTGTCCTCGATGCCGGCATCGAAGTTGGAGAACTTTGGTTCCCAGCCGAGCTCGTCGCGGAGCTTGGTGGAGTCGATGGCGTAGCGCAGGTCGTGGCCCGGGCGGTCGACAACGTGGTCGTACGCGTCGGGGGCCTGGCCCATGTGCTTCAGGATCAGTTCAACAACGTCCTTGTTGTTCTTCTCCCCGTCGGCGCCAATCAGATAGGTTTCACCGATCCTGCCTTTGGCGATGATCGCCAGCACGGCCGAGGAATGGTCATTGGCATGGATCCAGTCGCGGACGTTCTCTCCCTTGCCGTAAAGCTTGGGCCGGATCCCGTCGATTACGTTGGTGATCTGGCGCGGGATGAACTTTTCCACGTGCTGGTAGGGCCCGTAGTTGTTGGAGCAGTTGCTGATGGTCGCCTGCAGGCCGAAGGAACGGACCCAGGCGCGGACCAGCAGGTCAGAGCCGGCCTTCGTGGAGGAATAAGGGCTGGAGGGGTTGTACGGCGTTTGCTCCGTAAACCGTTCCGGGTCATCCAGTTCCAGGTCGCCGTAGACCTCGTCCGTGGAAATGTGGTGGAAACGCTTATTGTGCTTCCGCGCAGCCTCGATCAGCGTGTAGGTACCAATGATGTTGGTGTCCAGGAACGGCCGCGGATCATGGAGCGAGTTGTCATTGTGTGACTCCGCCGCGTAATGGACAACGACGTCGGTCTCGGCCACCAGGCGGTCCACCACCTCGGCGTCAGCGATATCTCCCTGAACAAACGTAAAACGGTCCTCGGGAAGGCCCCGCAAAGATTCCATGTTCCCGGCGTAGGTCAACTTGTCCAGCACAGTGACCCGGTCATCTGTATTTTCCAGGACGTAGTGGACAAAATTTGAGCCAATGAATCCGGCACCGCCGGTTACGAGGAGTCGCGACATATTCATAGGTTACCGGCTGGCTGTTGGTCCCATGTCATCCGTCCGGGTATCCAGGCCCCTCTAGGACTTGGGCTCAATAACCGGGCGCCGGCGGGTATCCGTAGTACTGCTCAAGGGTGGCGATGCCACGGCGGTGCATGTCGATGGCTACGTCCTTGCCGACATACCTGAGATGCCAAGGTTCGTAGGCATAACCTGTCCAGTAGCTCATTCCTGCCGGGTACCGGACAATAAAGCCGAACTCATGGGCACGATTTGCCGCGAATCGCCCGGCTGCCGTCTGGGCAAAACAGTCCTGGAGTCCACAGGCTCCACCAGGGTTCCCGATATCGACGGCCAGCCCGCTTTGATGCTCGGAGAATCCGGGCCGGGCCGATATCGTGTCAGCGCGTTCCTGCCCGTACATAGCGACGTAGCTGTTGTAGAGCGACGCCTGGGTCGCGTAGCTCCGGAAGCCGCTGACCACGGTCACCGGAACACCCGAGGCACTTGCAGCATCAGCAAACTGCCAGAAGCCTACGGCTGCCTGGTAACGCAAGGGGTACCCCCCAACATTCACCATGTCGGAAGGCGCATAATCGATGGGCGAGAGAGGATTGCGCTTATTGATGACGCGCTGGTACTCCCCCGGCTGGTAGTACGTGACGGTAACGCCCGTAGATGGGTGCCAGGTCAGGATGCCGCCCTGGAAATTCTGGGTGCAGCCGGCATCACCGGCGCAGAACTCCTCGGTCAAGGGATAGCCCAAACGCCCGTTCTCCCATCCGAGCGTTCCCCAGACGTAATCAATGGAGCCTCCGGTGGCATATGCGCCGATACCCGGCGCCCAATGGACCTGACCTCCCTGGAAGGACTGATAGCAGCCACCTGCCCTGAGACCGCATCGTTCGGCGGCCATTGGATAGCCCAGCGGACCCGATTCGAAGCCTCCACCTGCCCACCTGTTCCTGATTGCCCCCCAAAGCGTCTGCTGCGCGCCACTGGCAGGCGACCAGTGGATTTGTCCGCCCTGAAAGCTCTGGTAGCAGCCCGACCTGACGAGCCCGCAGACCTCATCCGTGACCGCGTACCCGAGCCGGCCTTGTTCCCACCCCTGCTGCTGCCAGAGTCCGCCGACCGCACCCCACGTGGCACGGGCTCCTGTCGCGGGCGTCCAGTGGATTTGGCCGCGCTGGTAGTCCTGGTAGCAGCCGCCGCCGGTAAGCCCGCATTTTTCTCCGCCGATGGCAGCTCCAAGATTGCCCGCAGGTCCCCCAAGGGCCTGATGTTTGTCCTGGATTGGTGTCGCAGCCCAACCCGGGGTGCCGACCAAGAGTCCGGCCAGTAGAAACAGGATGCTGAGGACCGTGGATAGAGCGGGAACCCGAATGTGCTTCATGTTCACCTGACTGCTTGATGGAATAAGGGTTTTCCAGACGGACGGCCATCACCGGGGCCGGTGCGTTGCTGGCTCCTGGACGTGATTCTATCGGCGGCAACGGGCTCGACTCATCAACGCATGGACTTTTCTTCCCATCACGGATTCCCGGAAACCACCAGGGGCAGTCTGCTTCACCGTTCGGACACTTCCGGTGCAAAAGGGGCCGGAATCTGCGAAGTAGCCAGGATGCCGCTGACCCGGTCCCGCTCAGGCATGCCCCTGCACGCCTTACCGTAAGATCGAAAGGCACCTGGGAAAGCCAGGCATCGCGTCGCCACGGAAAGCCCTCAATGAATTTGCCTTGGAAGAAGCCCGCCTCTGCGCAACCAGAGGAGGAGCATGATGCTGCCACTGACAGGACTATCAGCTCCAGAAGTGCGTCGGGCGTGGGCGCTGCCTCCATTGTCTCCGCGGCTGCAGGGTTCGTTATCCTGGTGATTGCCGGAAACCACCTCCGCCCCGAGGAATATGCACAGTTCAGCGTGTTTTGGGGCGCACTGTTTGGCATCTTTGGCGTGCTCTCCGGCATACAGAGCGAGACCACCCGCGCTGTCCGCTCCGCGGAAACTCTGGGCAGCGACCCCGCCTGCGCACAACAGCACCCCTTGGTATTGGCAAACGGGGTGCTGGTGGGGGGAATCCTTGCCGTCCTTGTCCTGGCGTCCTCCTGGCTGTGGGCGCCGTCCGTCCTCGGCAGTAACACCCCCTGGCTCCTGCCCACCTTGGCCGCCGCCGCAATCGCCTATTCTGGCCATTCCGCCCTGGCCGGCGCCTCAGCAGGAACCCAGGATTGGAACCTGTACTCCAAACTGATGAGTGCGGAGGCGGTGTTCCGCCTGGCAACTGTAGGCACCGTGGCCCTGCTCGGCGTCGGACTCCTGGGACTCGAACTCGCCTGCGCGCTGGCGGCGGTCCTTTGGCTGGTCTTCCTCCTGTTCTCACCAACTGCACGCCACGCCGCAGCTGCCCGCGCCGATGTGCCCCGCACGGCATACCTGCAGCAGACCGGCCACGCCATGCTCTCCTCAAGCGCCACTGCTGCCCTCATCGTAGGATTCCCCGTGATCCTGAGTTTCACCAGCAGTGCGCAGGAACTTGCCGCGGCCGGCGGACTTCTCCTCGCCATCCAACTCACGAGGGCGCCAATCATGGTTCCGCTCCAGGCGTTCCAGGGCGTGGCCATCGCCGCGTTCGTGAACCAGCGCGATCGGGGCGTCCACGCGCTGATCAAACCCGCTGCCCTCTTCCTCGGCGTGGGTCTGGCAGGCGGGATCGCAGCTGGTCTGCTGGGCCCCTGGCTCATGGAACTGCTGTTCCCGGGCAAATACGATGTACCGGCCTGGCTTCTGGCCGCACTGACATTCGACGCCGCGCTAATGGCTGTCCTGACGCTTACCGGCACGGCAGCCCTGGCAGTGGGGATGCACCGTGGCTATTCCGCAGGCTGGGTCAGCGGCACGGTTGTCAGCGTGCTCTGCCTCCTGCTGCCGCTGCCCCTGTCCGTCCGGACGACAGTCGCCCTGGCGGCAGGACCCGTCGTGGGCGCAGCTATCCATGTCGCCTCGATCGTGCGTACCGGCAACCCCGCTGCTGCTTCGCCCGCCTGATCTGACGCCGTTCTCCCTGCCGACCTCCCCAACAAAGGAAGCCCCGTGACGAACAATCCCGACATGCCGCGGACCACCGTAATTCTGCCCGCATACAACGCCGCCGGCTTTCTGGAACGGGCGGTGCGGAGTGTCATGGCCCAGACAGACCCAAATTTCGAACTGGTTATTGTGGATGACCACTCCACAGACGGAACGCTGGACTTGGCCAGGAAGCTCGAGGAGGAGTTCGGAAATCTAACGGTGATCGCTTTGCCCTCCAATGCAGGAGTGTCGGCGGCCCGTAACGCCGGCCTTGAAGCGGCCCGGGGAGCTTGGATCAGCTTCATCGACAGCGACGACCAGTACCTGCCTGCATTCCTCGAGACCATGCACGCGGCCACCGCACCGGATGTGGACCTTGTAGTCGGCGGCCGAATCGTAGTCCAGTCGAACGGTACGGAAACGCGCAATGGCTCGCGCGCGCTCGGCGAATTCGACGGCGCAGAAGCCTGCCGGTTGGCCATGTGTGACCAGCTCACTCCGTTCCCATGGGACAAGCTGTATCGGCGGGAACTGTTCAGCAAGGTCCGGTTCGCCGAAGGTGCCGCGCGGTTCGAGGACATGGCTGTCAACGTCATCTTGCACTCGCTGTCCCGGAGGGTCCGATCGATCGATACGCCGGTTTACCGGTACTACATCATGGATGCTTCCCTTACATGGGGCAGGGTTCCCACGGTAGCGGACACCACTGTGGCCATGAACCACCTGACCGAGCACCTGGACCAGCGGTTTAAGGAAGGCAAGTACGGAGCCGCGTATGACTGCATGCGCTCGCTGGTAATCCTGCTTGTGGCCCAAAGCGCAATTGCCCGCGGTACCGGCTCGCCCGCCGCTGCAGCCACGGTAACCGAGTGCCGCAAGGACCTTGGTTGGCGGATGCTTTACCGGACCCTCGCTGTGCACAAGGTCATCGGCGCCGGCGCCCTTTTACTCAAGCTGGCGCCTTCCTTGTACGCCTATCTGTACCGCCGCCACATCCGCGCCGCATATGGCGTGGGAAAGCCCCAAGCGCCCTCGTCGGAGATGCCTGTAGCGGCTCCACCCGCCACCCCCGGCAGCGGTTCTGGTATAGATTAGTACCTATGTCAATCCCCCCCTACACCCGCGCCCTCGTCATTATGCCGGCGTGGAACGAAGCGGAGTCCGTTGGCAATACAGTCCGCGAAGTGCTGGCGCTGCGTGAGACATATGACGTTCTGGTCGTGAATGACGGTTCCCAGGACAGCACGGCTGCCGTAGCCCGAGAGGCTGGAGCCGTGGTTCTGGACCTCCCCTTCAACCTCGGCGTAGGCGGGGCCATGCGTGCCGGCTTCAAGTACGCAAAGCGGAACGGATACGACGCCGTCATTCAGGTGGACGCCGACGGCCAGCATGATCCCAAAGAAATCGCCCGGGTACTGGCTGCCTTGGCGGAGGCGGACATTGCCATCGGCGCCCGCTTCGCGGACCGCGGCACCTACAAGGTCACCGGACCACGGCGCTGGGCCATGGTCCTGCTCGCCAAGGTCATTTCCGCCCTGGCCCATACCCGCCTGACGGACGTTACCTCTGGATTCAAGGCGGCCAACCGCCGTGGCATCGATCAGTTCATCGACCACTACCCTGCCGAGTACCTGGGCGACACCATCGACTCGCTGGTTGTAGCCATCAGGTCCGGCTGCGTGATCACCCAGGTTCCCGTAGAGATGCGGGCGCGCCAAGGCGGAACGCCCAGCCACAATCCACTGAAATCTGCCATCTACCTAGGCCGGTCGGTGTTTGCCCTGCTCTTCGCCCTGACACGGCGACGCTCGCAGATCCAAACAACTTCCCCCCAACTCGAAAGTGCATGATCTTGCCCGTTCTGGCTGCTTTCATACTTGCCCTTGTCATCGTCGTCCTCGTGGTCGAGATGCTCCGCCGGAAGAAGCTCCGCGAGAAGTATGCGGCGCTCTGGCTTGTGGTCGGCCTGGCCACACTGGTCCTTGCGGCCTTCCCACAGCTTTTGGCCCAGACAGCCCGGCTCCTCGGTGTCCAGGTCCCTTCCAACCTTTTGTTCTCCATGACCATCTTGTTGGCGCTGGGCGTCTGCCTCCACCTCTCATGGGAAATCTCTGTCGTGGAGGATGAGACCCGAACCCTGGCCGAGGAAGCAGCAATCCTGCGAACCCATATCGAACGGCTGGAAGCCAGGCTGGACGCCGAATTGGCGGAGCCTTCCCGGACTTCGCCAGCAAACGAGCCCGCTCCCCTTGACCGCGGCTAAAGCCGCATTGCCCCAAAAAGCATTGGATCTCTTATGGCACTTGATATTTTCATTCCCTACTGGGGCGACCCGGACTACATGAAGCAGACGGTCCGAAGTGTCCTCGAACAGGACTCTGACGACTGGCTCCTCACCGTTGTTGACGATGCTTACCCTGACCACGAGATCCAGAGGTACATGGCCGGGATCGAGGACCCCCGCGTCAAGTACATCCGCAAGGAACAGAACGCCGGAATCACTGAGAACTACAAGACCTGCGTCGCCCTCGCTACCGAAGAGGTCATGGTCATCCTGGGCTGCGACGATGTACTCCTGCCCAATTACGTCAGGGTGATCAACGCCGCCCATCAGAGGTTTCCCGAGGCCGCCATCATCCAACCTGGCGTCCGTGTCATCGACGGGGATGGCACCGCGGTGCGAACCCTGGTGGACATAACCAAGCAGCACCTTGTCCGGCCCCGGACCCAGGGGCCGCGTCTCCTGTCTGGCGAGTCTCTTGCGGTCAACCTGATGCACGGCGACTGGCTCTACTGGCCTTCCCTAGCGTTCCGCACTGACAAAATTCGTGCCGTCGAATTCCGGTCCGGCTTTCCCATCATTCAAGACCTCGCGCTGGTCATGGACATGGTCTACCGCGGCGACCAGCTCCTGCTCGAACCCACCGTGTGCTTTGCTTACCGACGCCACTCGGAAAGTGCCTCCTCCACAAAGCTGGTTGACGGCTCCCGCTTTGCCGGCGAACGAGAGTACTTCGAGGTGTCGGCAGAACAGGCAAGACTCAATGGCTGGACCAAGGCCTCACGTGCTGCGAACCTGCGCCTGACATCCCGCGCCCACGCCCTCGCACTGCTGCCCAAGGCCTTGGGCAGCAGGAACTTTCCGGCAGCGAAGGTCCTCCTCAGCCACACATTCGGTAACTAGATGTCAGCTTCAGAAAGGCCCATCATGACAACAACCACCTCCGAAGCCGGGACCCAGGGAACAGTCCTGGTAACCGGTGGCGCCGGCTTCATCGGTTGCGCCATCTCGAGCGACCTAGTAGCCAACTTCGGCCGCGTGGTGGTGGTGGATAATCTGCACCCGCAGATCCACGCTTCCGGCGAGCGGCCGGCCGGGCTTCACGAAGGCGCCGAATTGGTGGTTGCTGACATTACCGAGGCCCAAACGTGGGACAAGGTCCTCGCAGACGTCGCTCCCGACGTCTGCATCCACCTCGCCGCCGAGACCGGGACGGGGCAGTCGCTGGAGGAGTCCACGCGGCACGCCCACGTCAATGTGGTGGGAACGTCGCAGATGCTTGACGGACTGAACCGCCACGGCAAGCTCCCCCGTCGGATTGTCCTGTCCTCCAGCCGCGCGGTCTACGGCGAAGGCCCTTGGGACGATGCCGAAGGGCACAGGTTCTACCCGGGACAGCGCACCAGCGCCACATTGGACAAGGCACAGTGGGACTTCCCCAATGCGACGCCTGCAGCTATGAAGGCCTCCGAGACCTTCCCCGCTCCTGTCAGCGTCTACGGCGCCACAAAGCTCGCCCAGGAAAACATCCTCCAGGCATGGGCAAAGTCCTACGGCGTTGAGACGGTTATCCTGCGCCTCCAGAATGTCTACGGACCCGGCCAGTCCCTCATCAATCCCTATACCGGGATTATGAGTTTGTTCTGCCGCATGGCCATGGGCGGCAAGTCAATTCCTCTGTACGAGGACGGCGAGGTCCGCCGTGACTTCGTGCTCATCGACGACGTAGCCTCGGCTATCGTGGCTGGAGCACTTTCCCCGACCGTTCAAGGAGAACCCATGGACATTGGCTCCGGGGAATTCCAAACCATCGGCACCGCCGCCAAGATCATCGCGGCCCGCTACGGCGCACCCGATCCGCACGTCACGGGCCAGTACCGCCAGGGCGATGTGCGGCACGCGTGGGCTGACGTCGAAGCTGCCAAGGCAACACTTGGCTGGAAGCCTCAGTACAACCTGGAACAGGGCATTGAACGGCTCAGCACATGGATTGACGCACAGCCGGACGTTCAGCCTTACTGAGCATAGCCAGCAGAACGCAGGCGACGGCGGTTGCGGAAGGTACCGCCGTCGCCTGCGTTCAATGCCTGATCCAAAGCCCCCGGCTGACAAAGGGCTGCCCATTCTCAGCTGTCGAAGGTGGCCAGGATGTGATTGAGTGCTGCCTGATTTTCGGGATCTACGATGATAACGGCTGACGGCTCCGCCTTCATGATCCTGTTCACCACAGGGCGCAGGTTGTCCACGCCCCCGCTGAGCTCGAACATGTTCAGCGAAAGCTCCCAGCTTCTTTCGGTGTAGGTTGCCGTCAGGCCGTCGTACCACTGCTTGGCCAGGATGGCATCAATGTCGGCAGGCCTTGTGGTGACATAGACTGCTGGCTGGCCCTGGCGGCCCATGGTGGCGGCCATCAGCATCTCCACGGGGCGCGGCACTTCTTCGAGTACTTTCAGCTCCTTCGCCATGGCCACCGCCGAAGGGGACGAAGGCGGCAGGCCCTCCTTTGCCAGCGGGAAAATGAAGCCGAAGGCCTGCATTGCCGCAAGAGTCGCCAGCGCCGAAGCCGCAACGGGTCCTGTCCTGCTGAGCCGCCTGGAGTCTATTGGGGAGGCAGCAGCCGCTCCGCTTCCCCCGGCCAGCCACTAGACGGCATACCTTCATGCTGCGACCACCAGATCCACAGTAGCTGCAGCGTTCAACGCTCGGGCCAGCAAGATGCTGATGAACAGGCAAACGTTCGCTGTTAACATACTGCTGGGTCCATTGCCCGGACGCTGTCAGACGTTCAGACAACACAATTGGCATACTGCGCGGCCAGGCGGTATACCCTGGCTATCGTTTTAGATGCCAGGCAGTGAGTCCTTACACTTCCAGGAACGGCTAAGCAGCGCCCCGGCGTCGTATTCAAAATTCGTATTCACCATCTCATTAGACGTGGAGTGTCGGCGACACGAAGCCTCTGAACTCACAGGCTTCCTCAACAGAAGATGATCGGGGGACCGAATTGACGGTAAGCACTGGATAATCTATATCGACGTGATTCGGGCAACACGCTGGGCCAGCTAGTACCCCTCGTCTTGGGCCTCAACTCGCAAGCCGCGGAACCCTAAAAAGTTAAGACCGTCCATCCGTGCTGTTACTCCCGACGAAACACATTGCCTAGTGCCACCTGGACGCCAACTGGTGAACCCAAGGGTGCCCCGGAAAAGTCCAGTACTTAACTAGGGTCAAGTATCCCTTGGAAACAAGCGAAATGCGACGATTACGGCTTAACAGCCTTTGGTAAAACATAGGCGTCAAGCCTCGACTGAACCCAATGGGTTAGCAACGTGTGTTGACGCTGACACCGTCCCGGTTTGCCCCGCGCCAAAGCTGCGGCAATGATGGACTAATGCGCGGAATTATCCTTGCCGGAGGCACCGGATCCAGGCTCCACCCCATCACGCTTGGCATCAGTAAGCAGTTGGTCCCGGTCTACGACAAGCCAATGATCTACTATCCCCTGTCCACGTTGATCCTGGCGGGCATCCGGGACATCCTCATCATCACCACGCCCCAGGACGCGGACCAGTTCCAGCGCCTTCTTGGTGATGGTTCACAGTTCGGTGTGAACCTCTCCTACGTCCAGCAGCCCAGCCCGGACGGCCTCGCGCAGGCGTTTATCCTAGGGGCAGATCACATAGGCGACGACACCGTTGCCCTGGTTCTTGGAGACAACATCTTCTACGGCCAAGGCATGGGCACGCAGTTGCGTCGGCACGCGAACATCAAGGGGGGCGCCGTGTTCGGCTACTGGGTAAAAGATCCCTCGGCGTATGGAGTGGTGGAATTCGACAGCGAAGGCAAAGCACTTTCCCTTGAGGAGAAGCCCGCGCACCCACGCAGCCACTATGCCGTTCCTGGCCTCTATTTCTATGACAACGACGTAATCGACATTGCGAAGAGCCTCAAGCCCTCTCCTCGCGGAGAGTTGGAAATTACCGACGTCAACAAGGTGTACTTGGACCGTGGCAATCTGCAGGTGGAAATTCTGCCGCGCGGGACCGCGTGGTTGGATACCGGAACGTTCAACGATCTCAGCGACGCATCGAACTTCATTCGGACGGTGGAAAACCGGCAGGGCCAGAAAATCGGCGCCCCGGAGGAGATCGCGTGGCGTTTGGGCTTCCTTACGAACGACGACCTGCGCCGCCGCGCAGAGCCCCTGGTGAAGAGCGGTTACGGCGCCTATCTTCTGGAACTCCTGGATGAATGATGCAGTCTGCTGTCACTAAGCCGGAACTTGCGGCTGGAGATTGGTCCGCAGGAGGCGGGCCATCCCGGACTATGGCAAAGAAGGACGCCACTCGCACTACCAGCAGATCCACTATCGCGAAGGCTGCAGTTCAGCCAAGGAGCATCATGCGAACCCCGATTAAAGTCATCCTCTCGATAGTTGCTGCAGGTGCGGCCCTCAGCTCATGCAGTATTGCCGACGCGCCTCCCAGGAACTCCCCCACGCCTACCCTGCAGCCAACTAAAACCGCCAGCACTACGTACCCGCCATCAGATCGGGAACCAGACGTGCGGCTGACGGTTACCACCCTGAGCGGAAATGCCGGTCTTCAGTCGACACATCATCTCGTTTGCGTTGGAACCTCGGCCGTAGAGGGAACAGATCTTCCGGGTGCAGGGGACGCCTGCAGGGTTCTGGAACGGCAACCGAGTCTCCTGGAGTATGAGTCGGCCGAGACCAGTGAAGACTGTGAGGCCGTTGGTCAGCCGCATATTGCAGATGTTTTCGGCGAGATCGATGGCAAGGCAGTCAGGACCAGCTTCCGCCGCGACAATGAATGCAACGTCAAGACATGGGACAAGCTGGAAACACTGTTGGGAAGCGTTAAGGAGAAGTAGGCGAGGACGGCTTTCCGCGTAGTGCCGATCGGCATTCCGATCAGCCGCCTCCTACCAGCAGGCTTCAACCCTGAATAGACGCGCGCCGGATCCTTCCGAATCAACGAGCTCCAGGCTTGCATTCTCCTCAAGATCCATTACACCGCCATAGCCGGCGAGGGTTCCCGTGACGGTCCTGGTGCCAAAGTCCAGAACATACCGGACGTTAAGGCTTCGAACAGACTCACAGACAGCGGGAAAATCAGCAGCGTCCTTGAGGCCGGCATTTACGACATCGACGTCAGACCCATGAGTGGTCAGGATGTGGGGCTGGATAACAGTACGGCCGGACAACGCGTAGGCCAGTGCCGTCCCGCTGCTTGGTAACCCGGCAATGTTGGCGTCTGGCTCGGTTGTTTGCGGAAGGCGCTCCAACAATTTTCTTTCCTCTGGGGACAGGAGCGCAGCATTGGCGTCACTGCGGTATTGCCAGTGTGCTTGGTAGGAGGCAAAATTCACCGGCAGCAGTTGAGGTGCTATTGGAACAATGGCCGCGGCATAGACCACCGAGACCAGGACGGCCTGCCGTGTGGGACCTGGGGTACCAGGAAGTCGGGTCTTTCCAAAAACGGACCCATCAGCCGTCCGGATCTTTTCTCTTACAAGATCTAAGAGGAACAGCGCGCCAATAACCGCTGGTCCCAAAACGACAACGGGCAGCAATGCCGCCAAGCGGTAGCTGTCGAAGTACCAGACTCCCGTGATGAATTGCCTAATGGGTGCGTTGTACCCTGCGGCGAAGAAGAACAGAGCCGCGCCGATGAGATACGTTCCGATCAACCACCGTCTAGACTTCGTGATCCAGAGATGGACTATGCCCGCAATGAGGCAAACGCTGAGTATCTCTTGGGACGGACGGCCCAACGGAGCATTGAACAGGAGCTCCCCTATGGCCTGGGGAGGGGTTTGGACAACCCTCCAATTCGCCGCATCTGACGGGGGCCGAAGGAAGTACCACACAACTGTTAGCAGGACCAGGCCACCGAGCAGCGCTGCAGTCAGAATCCGGGCCTGACGCCGGGAATCCTTGGATTCTGGCGGCCAAAGACGCCTGATCCGGAAGTAGTAGACCGCCAATGCTCCTGGAAGAGCGAATGCCAGAAAAGCCATCAACGTACTTGGGTGTGCGAGGGCGACTCCTGCGACGGCAACACCCAGGCTTAGCCAAGCGATCAGGGCTGGCGGGCGGCTGTGATAACCCAGCCCCAGCGCAGTGAAGGCGAGCCCCAGCGCGGCAGGCAGGACAGAGATCGAAAGCAGATTGGGATACAGCACGCCCCAGTCGATCATCAGGATCGGAAATGTCGCAAAGCCAGCTGAGAAAACTAAGGTCACGATCGCCGTCGCCTTACGATATCCGGCGACCGCAAAGGTGAGGAAGAGAGCGCTGAGTGGCCACGCTACTGCGCCGATGGCAATGCTGGTGGAATTCACGAGGACGGGTATGGTCGCACCCGTGAGCTCCCCCACGATTGCCACAAATGCGTGCCAACCCGCGGGATAGGCACTGATCCCCGTAAAGGCTCCCAAATTGAGGGGTGATGAATTTTGTGACTCCATTGCCCAACGGACTGCATTCAAATGGAAGACATTATCGTAGGTCTGCGAAATGGAGTCGGGATGGATCATGGCAGTTGCCATTTGCATGCTGATGACCAAAGACGTAATGACGATTCCGACGCCCACCGTCAGGGATAATCCTGACCTGCTCCGAGGATGTTCGGCGCGGGCTTTCCCCGAACCCCAAAATTTGGACACAAAGAACGCAACAACTGAGACGACCGCGCAGCCTACAACGACCGGTACTGGCGACCACGGTATCCGGGCAAATGGAAATATCAGCGCCAGGAACCCGATAGTTCCGATGCTGAACGCTGGTGCGACCAGGAGGGCACTGATTCCCCGCATTCGGACAGCCAACGCGGTTGCCAAACCAGGAAGCAATAGCAGCAGCACTGCTGTAAGGATTACTGGCAATGATTGCCACCAGGACACGGAACACCACTCTCGGGAGATTTGGGACAGATACTGACAGGGAGGCGCCGGCTAGGAAACCACGTCGATCCAGTTCACCGGCTTCTAGCTCTAAGTCTCAGTGAGGGACCGGCGACGCAGTTCCGAAACGACGTCATGCACATCCCCGTCCATAATGACTTGGCCGTGCTCCAGAAGGACGCCGCGCTCACAGACAGTGGCAACGAGGTCCAGATCATGGCTGACCACAAAAAGCGTCTTGCCCAAATCGGCCAGCTCCTTGATCTTTGCGATGCACTTCCGTTGGAATGGTTCGTCGCCGACAGCCAAAATTTCGTCGATCAGGAACACTTCAGGATCTGTGTGCACTGCGATGGAGAAAGCGAGCCGGAGATACATTCCGGACGAATAGAATTTGACTTCGGTGTCGATGAATTCACCAATCTCGGAGAACTCGACGATTGAATCAAACATATTATCGATCTGCTTCTCAGTCATCCCGAGAATCGCGCCGTTCAGGTACACGTTGTCACGACCGCTCAGGTCATGGTGAAACCCGGCACCCACTTCAATCAGTCCGGCCACCCGGCCCCGTGTCCGGACAGTCCCGCCGTCTGGCTGCAGAACTCCAGAAATGAGCTTCAGCAGTGTCGACTTTCCGGAGCCGTTGAGGCCCATAAGCGCCACCGTTTCCCCTTGTTTCACCTCAAGAGAAACGTCTTTAAGCGCCAGGAACTTTTTGGACAAGTCCCCCTTCCGGCCCTTGACGAGCCAAACAAGGGCTTCCTTCAACGAGCGTGTATGGCGCAGGACAAACTGCTTCCTGAGGCCCACACAACTGATGGCCACGTTGCCGTGGGAAGTCATCTCAAAGCTCCTGTGCAAAGTGGATGGCAAGGCGGCGGAATGTCAACTGGCCCAGGAACAAAACTGCTAATGTCACCAGCATCGCTACGGGCAACCAGACCGTCAGAAGATCGGGCGGCATTGTGTCGGCGACCATCTGATCCGCTTTCAGCGTCGGTTCCCAAAACGCCCAGTGGAAGACCTCGACGGCGACTGTCATGGGGTTCAGCTGGTAGACCCAGAACCATGGTCCCATCACCCGTTCGACCATTGACCAGACATAGAGTACGGGCGAGGCCCACGTTACGACCATCACGATCATATCCACAATGTTTTCGGAGTCGCGGAAATAGACGTTGATAGCACCGAACATAAGGCCCAGCCCCGTGGCCAGAACAGCGACCATCCCGAAAATCAGGACCACCGCGCCCAATTGCAGGATCGATGGCGTCCAGCCCACAACAAAACAGGCACCAATCAGGACGAGTAGTTGCGGCAGGAAGTGGGCGGCCGAAACCCACACAGTGGATACCGGAAACAGTTCTCGGGGGAGGTAAATCTTCCGAATCAGATCACGATTATCAACAATGGAACGGGTTGCATTTGAGAGCGACTCCGTGAAGAAATTCACCAGGACAATGCCGGCAAACAAATAGATGGCGTAGTTGGGTGTGCCCCGCTGGAGGTTCAGGAAGATGCCCAGCGCAACGAAGTAGATGAGGAACTGCACCAGCGGCTTGACATAGGACCAGAGCAGCCCCAATACGGAGCCGCGGTAGCGCACCTTGATTTCCTTGCGCACCAGCAGCTTTAGGAGGAACCTGTCCCCGTATACGTCAAGAAGCCCTCGTCCGCTTCCAGGCTTTACTAACTGGTCGGTTTGACCGGCCATCTAGGCGTCGTCCTTCGCATTCGCCTCGAACGTCTTCTTCCAGGCGTCGAAGGAGCTGATTTCCGGCACAGCCCGACGATACTGGTCGGCGAGCTTGTCCCACTCTCGAAGTAGCTTGGCGTGCAGCAGGGTCGCTTCGGCGAGCATCGATTTCAGCTTTTTTGGGTCCCGCTGATACCACGAAGCACCGGTGCCTTCGGCGTTGGACACCACAACGCTGTCGTAGTGGGCAACCCTGAACCAACGGTTATCCCGGTGGGCCAAGTATCCTTGAGGACGCTCGGTGCTCTCCGGACCGGGCGCTTTGATCAGCTGCCGGGCAACCGTCTTTATCCCCCAAGGAATCAGCTCCTTCTTGCTGGGCATTCCTACGACTGTGCCCCCCATAGGTCCGCGGCCGATCTTCGGGGCAGGGAAGTCGTCCACGTCATCCTTCAGCTGGGCATCCGGATACTCGGACTTCAGCGCATTGATCTCCGGCAGTTTGGTGGGCAGGAGTTTATGGAGACCTTCGGGCCCCTTGAAGAGGTCCCGGAGCGCCTCAATCCGACCGTGCTCGGTGAAGTACTGCATGGACACAAGATGTTTAACATCGGCCTGCACGGATTCACGCAAAACACGGCCCCCCTTTGGATAGGGACTGTGGATCAGCGTGGTGATCAGCCGGTTCCTGGCGTGGAAATACGCCTGCCAGCCCACCAGGTCATCCTTGTCAATCCAGGAGACGTGCCACACAGCCGCACCGGGGAGTGACACGGTGGCGAATCCTGCTTCCCTCGCGCGAAGTCCATACTCGGCATCGTCCCATTTAATGAAGAGCGGAAGGGATAGGCCGATCTCCTTGATGACCGATGTTGGGATCAGACACATCCACCATCCGTTGTAATCCACATCCACGCGCCGGTGCAGCCACGGAGTCTGGCGGAGATTGGCTACGCTGAAGTCGTGCCGTGTTTCCATGTCGGCATGCGGCAGGGCCGGAACAATCCGGAACGGATCCACGACCTCGCCGAAGGTATGCAGGACGCTGCGGTTATAGAGGTCGAACATATGGCCACCAACAATGGTCGGTTTCCGGCAATGGTCGGCGAAAGTTAGCAGCCGGACAATGCTCTCGGGCTCCACCACAATGTCGTCATCGAGCAAAAGTACGTAGTCGCTGCCGTTTTCTACCGACTCATACATCCCGCGGGCGAAGCCGCCCGATCCCCCGAGGTTGGCCTGGTTTATCACCCTTAGCTTGCCGCCCAGTGATTCCCTAACAGCCTCGAAGTCCTCTTGCTGTTCGACCTTCAATGTTCCCTGGTCCACAATGAGAATCTCCTTGACGTTGTCCAACACGTCACGGTTCTCAGCCAAAATTCGGGCGTTGTTAAGGCAGAAGTCAGGTTTATTCATGGTGGTGATTTGCAGCGTTACCTGGCCCTTCGGCCGGGAACCGTCCCGGGCTTCCCACTGCCCGTTCTCAATAACGAGATCACCGGAGCTCGCAGCCAAGTCAAACCAATACCAGCCGCCGTCTCCGAACGGCTTCAGCGTCAGTTCAAAGATTGAAGTGGCAGTACCGTCGACATGTTTTCCATCGACCCGCTGCACAGACCCGCGGGCGTTGGACTTGTAGACAGTTACGGTCCCGGTTCCTTTTGTCTGGACTACGAGGCGCACGTCGCGCACGGAGGTCCAGCGCCGCCAGTAACTCGCAGGGAACGCGTTGAAGTAGGTGCCAAAAGACATCTGTTCACCAGAACGGATGCGCATGGAGTGACGGGACAAAAGGTCTTCGAAGTGTGCCTCACGGCTTTCCGAACTGGACATCTGCAGCTTATCTTCAAGCAGCTTGGGCGTTCGGGCAAACTCATCATTTTCGCGAAGCCGAATTCCACTGGCGGATCCGGCATCCACATAGAGGGACACTGTGTCCGGCTGGTCCGACGAGGGCAGAATGATGCGCTGAATAGGTGCCCAGCGGGTGCTTTCTTCTTGCTCACTCATGCGTCCACTCCTCCACTTTCAAGTTTGGTGCCCGCCTCGAAGTGCGGCCTGATTTTGTTGTCGAACATGCTGAGTGCAGAACCAATGGCCATATGCATATCAAGGTATTTGTATGTGCCCAGCCGGCCGCCAAACAGGACGTCATTCTCCACAGCAGCGAGGTCTCGGTACTTGAGCAGGCGTTCCCGGTCGGCGGAAGTGTTGACCGGGTAGTACGGCTCATCGCCCTTCTCGGCAAAGCGCGAGAATTCGCGCATGATAATTGTCTTCTCCGTCTGGTAGTCGCGCTCCGGATGAAAATGGCGGGGTTCGATGACGCGGGTGTAGGGGACGTCGTCGTCGTTGTAGTTCACAACCGAGGTGCCCTGGAAGTCACCGATATCCAGGACTTCTTCTTCAAAATCGATGGTGCGCCAGGAAAGGTCGCCTTCGGCGTAATCGAAATAGCGGTCAACCGGCCCCGTGTAAACAACCGGGATGTTGCCCACCACTCTTTTCTTGCTGTACTCATGCGACTCGTCGAAGAAATCTGTATTCAGCCGCACCTCAATGTTCGGGTGCTCTGCCATCTTCTCGATCCACGCGGTGTAGCCGTTCGTGGGAAGGCCCTCGTACTTGTCGTTAAAGTACCGGTTGTCGTAGTTGTAGCGAACCGGAAGCCGGGAGATGATGCCAGCCGGCAGGTCCTTGGGATCCGTCTGCCACTGCTTTCCTGTGTAGTGCTTGATGAATGCCTCGTACAAGGGACGGCCAATCAGCTGGATTCCCTTGTCATTCAGGTTCTGGGGATCCGTTCCGGCAAGTTCGCCTGCCTGCTCCTGGATAAGGTCACGCGCCTGGCCGGGCGTGAGGTTGGCACGGAAGAACTGATTGATCGTGGCCAAGTTGATGGGCAGGGAATAGACCTCGCCCTTGTGGACGCCGTAAACCTTGTGGACGTAGTTCGTGAACGTGGTGAAACGGTTGACGTACTCCCACACACGCTCGTTTGAGGTGTGGAACAGGTGGGCCCCGTAGCGGTGCACCTCGATACCTGTCTGCTCTTCTCTTTCGCTGTATGCATTACCACCGATGTGGTGGCGGCGGTCGATAACGACGACCTTCAAGCCGAGTTCAGTAGCGGCCTGTTCTGCGATTGTCAGGCCAAAAAAGCCGGACCCAACGATAACGAGGTCAGCGGTCACAAAATCTCCAGTGTCGTATGCGGGCAGCACAATGTCGTCCAAAGTCTGCTGCTCTAGCCTACCCGAGGCACAGCAGCCCTCGTCGAATCGGCTGGGCACCGGCGCGCACACAGCACCTCTGCCACGGACATGCGGAACTTGTCCACATGGGACATATGGGAGTGTCGCGCAGTCAGTGCCGCTGGCTAGCCTGAGTGCAAAGGCACCAAAGGATCTGCAACCATGACGCTTCACTGCACACTGGTCCGAGGCCCGCGGTCACCGCAAGCCGGACCGCCCCTGGAACTCACTGTCACGGCTCCCGCCGGCACGTCCGGTGAGGCAATCCACACTGAGCTTGTCAGTACGTTCGGCACGGGAGTTGTCTATGTTGACGGGGAGGATCTGCGTTCCCTGAGCCTCGGAACGGCACCCCTGATCGCGGGCGCCGTCCTGGTTGACGGCGGAAGCGAGCCCGCTGGCCGGAAAGCCCGGCGGCGGCCTGCCTCCGATTCCGGTGCCCCCATCGCTTTGGCGGTTCACAGCGGCGCCGGAGCCGGCACCCTGATTCCCCTGCAGCGCGGCACCTACACCATTGGCAGAAGTAGCACCCGCATCATCATCCCGGACCCTGAGCTTTCCCGGGAACACGCCCGTCTGGTCGTCACCGAAAAGGACATCATGATCGTCGATCTGGGCAGTGCCAACGGCACGTTCATCGACGGCGAGCGGGTACGCCATGCGCTGATCTCCTCGGCTACCTCCATCCGCTGTGGCAGTTCAACGATGTCCCTGATCTTTCTCGACGGCCCGGAGAAAGCACTTGCCGACGCCGGCACTTCAGTCCAGGATCCCCTTACCGTTGCGGGTCGTCCGGAGTCCGGCAACCGCGGAATCCTTGTGCTCACCGCAGTGCTTCCCCTGGTCATCGGCGTGGGACTCGCCGTCCTCACGGGCATGTGGATGTTCCTGGCTTTTGCGGCGGTTTCGGCAGTATCCGTGCTCATCCCGCTGGCTGCCGGGCGTCGGCAGCGGCTCGAATTCGCCAACAGGATCAGCGCCGCCGTCAAGGCGGACCAGGAGCGGCGGAAGCGCGCCGGCCCGTCACTGGCGCTGCTGGCGCTCGCTGCAGCCCAATGCCAGGTTGCGCCTTCGGCAGCTCCCGGGGAGGGCAGGGTGTGGCTGCGGCTTGGACTGGCTCCGCAGGCCGCCAACCTGAAGATCGAATCGGGGAACGCTCCGCAGGCGATTCCGTCCGCCGGGGAGATGCCCGTGTTGTTGAACCCGGCGCACAGCCCCACCACCTTGCGGGGACCCCGGACAATGCTCGACGGAATGCTGCGGTCACTCGTTATGCAACTCGCCGGGTATCCAGGAGGCTGCAGGGCGCGCATTGTGATCTGCGGCCATCCGGGAACACTTCCCCTTCCTGCCCGCTTTCTCCGCAGCGTCACGCTGGCCGCCTCCCTGGAGTCGTGCCTGCGCACGCTCACGGAAGGTTTCAATCACAACCATGATCACGGCGTGCTCCTGCTCACGTCCGCCTTGGGCGAGGATGAGGCAGGGCTGCTCGAGCAGGCGGCTCAACAGGGCTGGCAAGTGCTGGAGTTTCGTTCGGCTGACAGCCCTTCCGGTATTGCCGACGTAGAACTCACCGAAAAGGAGTCGTACCTGCGCGAGCCAGGCAGGGAAACCACGTTCATCCCGGACCTCGCGCCTGAGGATGTGTTCAGCAGCTACTGCCGGCAACTGGCGGCCTCCCCGCAGCGGCTGGACCGCGCGGAGAACCAAGTTCCCCCGGTCTGCACCCTTGACGGGCTGCTGCCTCCGTCCCCCACGCACACTGCTGCCCGCTGGAACTCCCCTGCGCGCGCGGGCACTCTGGCAGTCCCCCTGGGCCTCCAGGCAACGGGTCCCTTGATCCTGGACCTGCAAAGCGATGGTCCGCACGTGCTGGTTGCAGGAACAACTGGTTCAGGAAAGTCCGAACTGCTGCGCAGCCTGGTGCTGGCACTGGCTCTGACCCATCCGCCGGACCGCGTCAATTTCCTTTTCATCGATTTCAAAGGCGGTGCCGGACTCAGCCCCTTGGACGGACTGGTCCACTGCGTCGGCGTCCTGACCGACTTGTCCGCCCATGAGCTCGAACGTACGCTTACCTCGCTCAAGGCTGAGATCAGGCTCCGCGAGCAAGCCCTCGCTGCGGCACAGGTGCCGGACCTTGCAGCCTACCGAACCTCTCCTGCCTCCCGGGACAACCCACTTCCCCACTTGGTGATCGTCATCGACGAGTTCCGCATGCTCGTGGACGATGCGCCCGAAGTACTCCGAGAACTGATGCGCATCGCCTCAATCGGCCGCTCGCTTGGCCTGCACCTGGTCATGGCAACCCAGCGGCCCCAGGGCGCACTGACCGCAGATATCCGGGCAAACGTCACCTCAAGCATCGCGCTCCGCGTTCAATCCGGTATGGAGTCGCACGATATCCTCCAGAGCAACGCTGCTGCAGGAATCAGCATTGGCACCCCGGGGCGTGCCTTCATCGCCCGGGGTACGGAACCGCCTGTGGAGTTTCAGGCTGCATCAATCGGGATGCCCGCCCCGGACGGGGACCTGGAAGAAATCAAGGTGCAGCTCGCCGCTGATTTCCTTTCTGCCTGCGGCCAAATCAGCCCGGCACCTGCAGGTCCCGCGGGCCGGACTCCCGCACAGGCAGCTGCCCCTCTCGTCGCGATGGTTCGGCATCTTTGGACCATAGCGGCAGGTCCGGCACCGCGGATTCCGGTGGCCCCTCCGCTGCCGCTGAAGCCAGCCCGCCCTGAGTCCGGCGTGCCCGTGTTGCACCCGGGGGGCGGCAGGACAAAGGGGCCAGCTATTGCATTGGGCCTGATCGACATGCCCCATCGGCAGGAAATCAGGTCCTTGGTCTGGTGCCCGTCAACTGACGGCCATCTTGCCTTGATAGGTGCTCCCCTGTCCGGAGCATCAGAAGCCCTCGAACTGGCAGTCCGTGGCATGGCAGAACATGCGGAAGAAACCCACTTGTACTTCCTGGATGCGGTTGCCGCGTTCCGCGGACTGGCAGCGCACCCGCGCACCGGAGCTCACGCCGGCCTGCATGAGCTGCGGCGGGGCGTCCGTGTCCTTGAGCGGCTGGGCCAGGAACTGGCCACCCGGCTAAGCCGGGCTGACCACGGGGGTATTCCGCTGGTTCTCGCCATCTCTGGATGGGGTTCCTGGGTGTCAGCTTTTCGGGCGGGCCCGTTCGCTTGGGCCGAGGACGTAATGCTCGATCTTGTCCGCGACGGAATGAGGACCGGAATTACTGTCATCATCTCCGGAGAGCGGGAACTCGTTACCGCCAGGTTCTGCGGATCGCTGCCCAGCCGCATCTATTTCCCCACCGGTTCCAATGAGGACAGCAGGATAGCGTGGCCAAAGCTGCCCGCCACTGCAGCGGTCAAGGGTAGAGGCGTAGCGTTTGGTTCCATTGCCTGCGGCACCGCATCTGTGTGCCAGCTTTACGAGCCCGCTCCCGACACTTCCGGGCCCGACAGAGCCGGCAGGACCGTCACCCAGCAGTCTCTGGCACGGCCCTTTCGGATTGAGCCGCTGCCCGTCCGGCTGACAGTCGCGGAGGCCAGGGCAGCAGCCCATGGTACGCAAGGGACGGCGACGGGACGGGGACAGCCTGCTATTGCAGATGCAGTGGCCCAGACTAAGGCTGCGGTAGCCGCAAAGTACGGGCCAAGGCAAGCCGGGGACAACGCACCGGAAGGAATCTTCGCGCCAGCATTGGCAGGGGTTGCTGGACATCGCCCTGCGGCCGGTGCGTCCGTGCCGCGGGATGTGCTTGTCGGTGTCGGCGGCGACGAGCTGGACCCCGTCTTTGTGCAGGTGCCGCCAGGGGGCACCTTTGCCGTCTTGGGAGGACCTGGATCAGGAAAAACAAACTTCCTGCGGGCCCTGCAGGCGCTGAACCCGGGTGCAGACGCGTGGCTTCACCCCGCCAAGATGAGCGACCCCGCCGAGTTTTGGAAGGGAGTCCTCGAGAAGGCGAGGCAGGGAACACTGCCCCGATCAGCGGCGCTGTTGGTGGACGACATTGACCTGATGGCTGCCGGTACCCTCAGGGATCTCTCCGACCTGCACAGCCTGGGCCAGGCAGTGGTCTTCACGGCCAGCTACAGTCCTTTACTGATCCAGCGCGTTCCCGTGGCGATGGACGCCCGCGCCGCCGGGAGAGGGCTCCTGCTGGGGCCGCGATCAATGTCGGAGGGCGACCTTTTCGGAATCCGCTTCGAGATAGAACCGAACCCTCCCCCGGGCAGGGGGGTTCTGATTGCCCGCGGGAAGTCTTCGGCGGTGCAGGTTGCCTGGGCGGGGACGACCTGATGCGACGGAACCGGGTCATAATGCCGGGGTGGCACCTCCGGTGCGGGAGGCGTAGCTGATCACTTTGTTGTTGAACAGGAGCACGATCGCGGTGACCGCAGGAACCAGCATTGCGAGGCCGGCGGGCACGAGGCCGCTGCTGAGGGCTGGGAACCCGATGGTTAAAACAAACAGTTGCGCCACCAGGGCAGCGGCGCGGGTCCAGCGGTACCCCCGGAAAAGGAAGACGGCAACGGCGTACAGCCACGCAGAGAAGGCAAGCAATAGGCCTAAGGTGAATACAGCTCCCCAGAAGGACAGGACCGGGGCCCCGATCACCAACTGGTACCCGTACCAGCCGGCAGCGAGCAGTAGGGCCGTGGCTTCTGCTGCTACCACCAGAGTCACGACAATAGCGGCCGGCGGCCGGTGACCCTGGGCCATTCCATCAGGCCGTTCCGGCCCCTGACCGGGTTCTTCGAAGGAAGGCTGGGGGTTCGTTGGGTTTATCGGGGGTCTTGACACACTGGCACCCTACCGGACATAGTCGGACAGTGGTTGGGGCCGCCAGCGCCAGTGTGACGTATCGCTCAGCTTTCCGCGGATATCAAGCCGTATTACCTCTTGTTTACACGTCGTTAACATGACAGGCTTGATTCAGATGACCAAGGGGGCCCTGCCGGGCCCTTTTCCTTTGTAGCCACTAGTGAATAATTTCACAAGGGCTCTTCCCAGAAATGGAGCAACTGATCAGCATGGATTGGCGTAACCGCGCAGCGTGCCTCGAAAAGGACCCTGAACTCTTCTTCCCCGTCGGGAACACCGGGCCAGCCCTTCTGCAGATCGAAGAAGCAAAAAGCGTCTGCCGCCGCTGCCCCGTTGTGGACACGTGCCTGCAGTGGGCGTTGGAATCGGGCCAGGACGCAGGCGTCTGGGGCGGCATGAGTGAAGACGAGCGCCGTGCGCTGAAGCGCCGCGCTGCACGCGCCCGCCGCGCTTCCTAGGCATACAGCAAGGCATAAATAACAGCCCCGGCCGCAACCACAAGGTTGCAGCCGGGGCTGTTGCTTGTTCGGCCTGCCCAACCCGAAGGTCGGGCTAACCAACAGCTTCCCGCGGAATGGACTTACTTACCGGCCAGGCTTATCCGAATCTCCACTGCGGTGCCCCCGCCTTCGCGCGGCCGCCATTGGATAGTCCCGCCCAGCTCGCTGGTCACCAAGGTCCGAACGATTTGAAGCCCAAGCCCCTCAACGTGAGGCGTATCCGGAAGCCCCACGCCGTCGTCGGCAATGGTGACAGTCAGTTCCTCACCATCATCCCCCTCGGACCGGTCAGCGATGAGCCAGACAGTCCCGGCCCTGCCTTCGAGCCCGTGCTCCACAGCATTGGTCACCAGTTCATTGATGACAAGGGCCAGCGGGGTGGCAAGATCGCTCGGCAGCTCTCCGAAAGTGCCGGATCGCTCCGTCCGGACCTGCTGCGAGGGTGAGGCGACTTCGGCCGACAACCGGAACTGGCGCCCGATCAGCTCGTCGAAATCAACGCTCTGCGTAAGCCCCTGGGACAAAGTTTCGTGGACCAGCGCAATAGTGGCGACCCGGCGCATGGCCTGCTCCAGCCCCTGCTTTGCTTCGTCGCTGACCATCCGGCGGGACTGCATGCGCAGCAGCGCCGCTACAGTCTGGAGATTGTTCTTGACGCGGTGGTGGATCTCACGAATGGTTGCATCTTTGGTCACCAGCTCCATTTCGCGCCGGCGAAGCTCCGACACATCACGGCAAAGGACCAGCGCGCCGAACCGTTGCTGCTCATCCCGCAACGGAATCGCGCGCAGTGACAGGCTCACGCCACGTGATTCGATTTCACTGCGCCAGGGCATCCGCCCGGTAACCACCAGGGGCAATGTCTCGTCCACCATGCGGCGGTCCTTGAGCAGGCTGGCGGTCACCTCGGCCAGTGAGCGGCCCTCCAACGATTCCCCATCACCGAGCCGTCTGAACGCCGAGACGCCATTGGGGCTCGCGTACTGCACGATTCCCTCCGCATCCAGCCTGATGAGCCCGTCCCCTACGCGGGGTGCGCCGCGGCGGGAACCGGTGGGCGAGGCGAAGTCCGGCCACAGCCCCAGCGTGCCCATCCGCAGGAGGTCGTAGGCGCACTGGCGGTACGTGAGTTCAAGGCGGGACGGCATCCGCGAGCTGGAGAGATCCATATGGGTGGTGACCACCGCCAGCGTGCGCCCGTTGCGGACCATGGGAACGGCCTCCACGCGGAGGGCCATATCGCTGCTCCAATTGGTTTCGCTGGAGCGCTCGATGGAACGGCTGTTCCAGGCCTTGTCCACAAGGGGCTGCAGGTCGGAGCGGATGCCCTCCCCCACGAAATCCCCGTGGAACACGGTGTGCGTGGTGGAGGGCCGCACGTGGGCGAGCGCCACGTAGCCAAGCTCAGGGTGGGGAAACCACAGGGCCAGGTCGGCGAAAGCAAGGTCCGCAACCATCTGCCAGTCCCCCACCAGGAGGTGCAGCCACTCGGCATCGCCCGGCCCAAAATCAGCGTGTTCCCTGATAGGGTCCGTAAAGATTGCCACTGCACCTCCATTTGCGACGCCGGACTTGCTAGCGTCGGACGATTGACCTCAAGAGCCTCAATGCTACCGACAGTGAAGCCATATCGTCGGCCTCCAGCGAATTCACCTCGTCGAACATGCTCTTGGCCCTGGTGAGCTGCTCGGCATTCCGCGCCTCCCAGTCCTTCAGCCGCGCCTCCGGCGAGTCAGCGGCGGCAGTAGCGTCCAGCACCGCCGTCGTCATGTCTGAAATGGTGGAGTACAGGTCATCCCGCAAAGCCGCCCGGGCCAGCGCCTGCCACCTGTCCTGCCGGGGCAGGCTGCTGATCCGCTCCAGCAGTGAATCGGCGTGGAACCGGTTGAAGACGGTGTAGTAAACGGCCGCGATCTCCTCTACCGGGTCTTTGCGCACGTGCGCAATCTTGGCGATGTCGAGCAGCACAAAGCTTTCGAAAAGTTCTGCCCAACGCAGGGCAAGACCTTCCGGCAGCTCCCACTCGCGTGCGTTCTCCAGCCAGCCGGCCACCCGTTCCCGGTCATCACCGCGCAGGTATTCCAGCAGGCGCCCCCGCATTGGCTCCATCACGGGTTTGAACTCAGAGACTACGTCTGCGATGGGCCGCGACAGCGTTCCCTGTCCCAGGAGCCAGCGGACTGCCCGGTCCAGCAACCGCCTGATGTCCAGGTGGACGGTGCTCCAATGCTCCGTGGGGAAGGACGCCGGGAGGCTGTTCAGTTCCCCCACCATGGTGTCCAGATCGTAGACCTCCCTTAGCGCAACGAACGCCTTGGCCACGGCCACTTCACTGGCGGAGGTTTCCTCCATGACCCGGAAGGCGAACGTAATCCCGCCGAGGTTGATCATGTCGTTGGCGACCACCGTGGCGATGATTTCGCGGCGGAGCGGATGGGTGTCCAGTTCGGCGTCAAAGCGCTCGCGCAGCTGCGCCGGGAAATAGGCGCGCAGTGTCTGCCTGAACCACGGGTCGTCGGCCAGGTCGCTTTCCCTCAGAGCAGTCGCCAGCTCGATCTTTGCGTAGGCGGCCAGCACCGAGAGCTCCGGAGACGTCAGCCCCTGCCCCTGCTGCAGCCTCTCGTGCAGCGCCTCCGTTGTGGGAAGCGCCTCGAGATCCCTCTTCAGGTCGGCTTTCTTGTCCAGCCAGTCCATCAGACGTTCGTAGCTGGGGCTCCACTCGGCAACCCTGGTCCGGTCATTAAGCAGCAGGATGTTCTGGTCGATGTTGTCTTCGAGCACCAGCCGGCCCACTTCGTCGGTCATTGACGCCAGGAAGCCAGCGCGCTCTTCCGGCGACAGCTTTCCAGCCGCCACCATCCGGTCCACGAAAATCTTGATGTTGACCTCATGGTCGGAGCAGTCAACACCGGCAGAGTTGTCAATGGCGTCGGTATTGAGGATGACGCCCTGCAGCGCTGCTTCAATGCGGCCGCGCTGTGTCATGCCGAGGTTTCCGCCTTCGCCCACAACCTTGACGCGCAGGTCCCGGCCGTCGACGCGGATCGCGTCGTTCGCCTTGTCCCCGACCATAGCGTTGGTTTCGGTGCTCGCCTTAACGTATGTACCGATGCCGCCGTTGTACAGCAGGTCCGCCGGGGCCAGGAGGATGGCGCGGAGGAGTTCGGGCGGGCTGAGCTCGGTTGTTTCCGCCGGCAGCCCCAGTGCAGCACGAACCTGGGCTGACACCGGAATTGATTTGGCCTGCCGGGCAAAGACGCCGCCGCCCTCGCTGATCAGCGACTTGTTGTAGTCATCCCAGGAGGACCTCGGCAGCTCGAACAACCGCTGCCGTTCCGCGAACGAGGATTCCTCGTCGGGGTTGGGATCGAGGAAGATGTGCCGGTGGTCGAAAGCGGCGAGTAGGCGGATATGGCGGGACAGCAGCATGCCGTTGCCGAACACGTCTCCGGACATGTCACCCACGCCGACCACGGTGAACGGCTGGGTCTGCGTATCAAGGTCGAGCTCGCTGAAGTGGCGCTTCACCGACTCCCAGGCGCCGCGGGCGGTGATACCCATCGCTTTGTGGTCGTACCCTACAGAGCCGCCGGATGCGAACGCGTCACCCAGCCAGAAGCCATATTCCGCAGCCAGGCCGTTGGCGATGTCCGAGAAGGTCGCAGTGCCCTTGTCGGCGGCCACCACGAGGTAGGAATCGTCGTCGTCATGCCGGACAACGTCCGACGGCGGCACGAGCCTTTCGTTGTCACCCTCAGTAATAAGGTTGTCGGTGATGTCCAGCAGACCCCTGATAAAGGTCTTGTAGCTTTCGATTCCTTCCGCCATCCAGGCAGCACGGTCGGCGGTGGGGTCCGGCAGCTGCTTGGCGAAGAACCCGCCTTTGGCGCCCGTGGGCACGATGACCGCGTTCTTGACGGTCTGCGCCTTCACCAGTCCGAGGATCTCGGTGCGGAAATCCTCGCGACGGTCGGACCAGCGCAGCCCGCCGCGGGCCACCTTGCCGAAGCGGAGGTGGACGCCCTCTACCCGCGGCGAATAGACCCAAATCTCGAACATGGGACGCGGGAAGGGCAGTCCCTCGATCTGTGAAGGATCGAGTTTAAAGCTCAGGTGGGTTCTGTTCTGGTAGTAATTCGTCCGGAGCGTCGCCTCGATCAGGTTGACGAACGTGCGCAGGACCCTGTCGGCGTCGAGCGTTGCCACCTTCTCAATGGACACTTCCAGATCCTTGCGGACGGAAGCCTGCGCCTCGGCCCGCTCGTCTTCCGAGAGGGACGGGTCGAATCGCGCCGCGAACAGCGCATTGAGCCCCTTGGTTACGTGCGGGTTGGCCAGCAGGGTATCTGCCATGAACCCGAAGGAATTGGTGTTGCCCATCTGGCGCATGTACCGCGCATAGGCGCGCAGCACGGTGACCTGCCGCCATTGCAGGCCCTCCCGCAGGACCAGGCGGTCGAAGCTGTCCGATTCGGCTGCGCCCGTAACCGCGGCGCCGAAGGAATCGGCCAGCAGCTGCCCGGTCGAGAGCGGATCCACCTTGGCCGGGTACTTCAGGCCGAGGTCGTACAAAAAGAAGTCGCGGCTGTCCGCGGTCTCAATTTCAAAGGGCCGCTCGTCCAGGACTTCCAGGCCAAGGTTGTGGAAGTACGGCAGAATCTGGCTGAGGCTCTTGGGTTCCAGCATGTAGAGCTTGACGCGGGCGTCTTCCTCCAGCGTTGCGCCCGCTCCTTCCGGGAGGTAAACGTGCACGCCGGGCCGCTCCTGCACGGTGCCCCCAGACCGTTCTGCGGCCGCGCCGTATTTCTCGAAACGCGCGATATCTTCGAGGGCGTCCTCGACTTCGTAGTCCACGCGGTAGCTGGCCGGGAACGCCTCGGACCAGATGGCGGCAAGCTCCTTTGCCCCCGCAACGTCCCCCTTCTCGCGCAACACCTCCGCGATGCCCTCGCTCCAGGAACGGGCGGCGCGGACCAGGCGCTTCTCGAGCTCCACGGTATTCACGCCGCTGAAGTCGGCATTCTTGGGCAGCCGGATGCGGAAGAACAGCCGCGCCAGCGCCGACTCCGTCATGCGGGCTTCGTAGTCGATGGAAACGGCCTGGAAGGTTTCGCGGAGCTCCTGCTCGATACGGAGCCGGACGTTGGTGGTGTACCTGTCCCTGGGGAGGTACACCACGGCGGACATGAACCTGCCATAGATGTCCGGCCTGAGGAAAAGCCTGGTGCGCCGGCGCTCTTGAAGCTTCTGAATCCCAAGAGCCGTTGCGGCCAGGTCCTGGATCTCGATTTGGAACAGCTCGTCCCGCGGGTATGTTTCCAGGATTCCCAGCAGGTCCTTGCCGGAGTGGGAGTCCGGCGGAAAGCCTGCGCTCTGGAGCACCGCGTCCACCTTTTCCCGCACGATGGGGATATCCCGGACGGAGCCGGTGTAGGCGCTGGTGGCAAAAAGTCCAATGAAGCGGCGCTCCCCATTGACGTTGCCCTCGGCGTCAAAGCTCTTTACCCCGATGTAGTCCAGGTATGCCGAACGATGGACGGTGGACCTGGAGTTCGCCTTGGTGATGACCAGTGCACGCTTCTCACGGGCTTTTTTCCGGCCGGTATCTGTCAGGTGCTGGATATGGGGCGAGTCCTCGGAATCCCTCAACAGCCCAAGGCCGCTGTTGTCGCGCAGCTCCAGGACGTCTTCACCATCGACATTGACCAGGTCGTATTCCCGATAACCGAGGAACGTGAAGTTTCCATCGTCAAGCCAGCGCAACAGGTCCTTCGCTTGCCGCAGTTCCGCGATTTGTGCAGGATGGGCGATCTGGTCCAGGCTTTCCGCGATCTGGACGGCCTTCTGGCGCATCTTCGGCCAGTCCTCAACGGCGGCGCGGACATCCTTAAGGACACGTTCAAGGCCCTCGAGGAGAGCCGTCTTTGCTTCCTGCGACACACGGTTAATCTCGACGGCGATCCACGACTCCATGTGGGAGGCATCCCCGCCCTGGGCAATCAGGTGCGAAAGGCTGGGCATGGCAGCAGTGTCACCGCTGGATATGCCGAGGTGGGCCGGGACCCTGCTGACCTTGGCCAGCTGGCCGCTCTCCCGGTTGCGCGCCGCTACAAAAAGCGGGTGGATTACCAGCTTGATGGCGGCATGCTGCCGGACAAGCTCGGCATTCACGGAGTCGACCAGGAACGGCATGTCATCCGTGACAACGAAGACGACGCTGCTGTCTTCCTCGTCCATGACGGCGATATTCGCCTGTCCCCGCTGCCGGACCGAGGCGACCTTGCGGTGATAGTCCGCCCGCGCCACCAGCACGTCCCGAGGGTAGGCCCGGGCATCCTCTTCGGCTAGGTGCTGGTAGTAGTCCCCGATGAAACTCTCATCGCCTTCAATGGAAAGGGGCTGATCCTCCACGCTGGATCCAGACGACATCGACAAACGCCTCCATCACGAAATATTTGCTGCACCATTGCAGCTCTTATGGCGAGCCTAGTCCTTCGCCCGGCGGCTTGCTGTAGAAGAAAAGACAGAGGATTTCCGCTTTTGCTGGGCGGGTGCACAAACCAATTCCCGGATTGCGTGGCGAAGAGGAGAATCAGGTGCCGCTTCAAGCAGCAGCGAGCCTCCCAGGAGGGCGGCATCAGCCGCGGCAGCATCGTGGGGCAGGAACCCCTTGAGGTCAGATGACGGGCCATAACGTTCCCACGCGTCCCTCAACTGGCGTTCGGGGCCCCTGCCCACGGCCGAGGCACGCACCCTGTTCATGACGACAATTGGCGAGATGCCGGGTACGGCCTCGTCGAGTTCGGACAGACCGCGCACCAGTCTTGGCACCCCAACCGGATCGGCAGCACCGACTGCGTAAACCGTGTCGGCCAGTTCGAGGGACCGCAGCGTTGCCGCATTCCGCCGCGGCGCCATCGTGTCGAAGCTGAGCTCCTCATCCGCTTCAAGGCAGAATCCGGCGTCTACCACCACCACGTCAGCTATTTCCCGCGCCCGGCCGAGGACGAGCGCGAGTGCTGAGGCGCGAAGCTCCGTCCAGCGGTCTGCGCGGGTTATGCCCGTGAGCACCCTGAAGGTACCGGACTTCATGGCGACCGGCGCTGCGATCTTTTCAAGCGCTTCGCTGTCCAGCAGTCCCTGGTCTGCGAGCCGGCAAGCTTGTGCCAGGCCAGCGGACTCATCGAGGAGCCCGAGCACGGCAGCGATGCTGGCGCCATAGCTGTCAGCGTCGACAAGAATTACTCCTTTACCATCCGCCGCCAGCTCGCCGGCCATGTTTGCAGCCACGGTGGTCCGGCCGGGCGCTCCAGCCGGTCCCCAGACGGCGATGATCTTGCCCGGCCCAGGATCGTCAGCGCCTGGAGGCGGCTCCGCGGGGACCGGCTTCAGCGCGTCGCCGGGATCAGCCGGGCTGCTCCGGGCGGAAGCACGCGGTCCCGTTCCCGACAACTGGGACACAGCCTCGGCAATCCTGTCCGACAATGCAGCGGACTCCACCCCGGTCAGCGCGGACGCTACCCCTATCGCCCGGAGCCTGGCCGCTTCATCCGTGTTGTCTGTCAGGGCAACAATGGCCACCCCAACTGCTGAAAGCCGGTCCACCAGCGAGGAGGTCAGGCCTTCGGATCCTTCCGCCACGACGGCGGCCCGCGCCAGCCCGCTTTGGCATGCGGCGAGGAGTTCGGGAAGTTCCGCACACCTCCTGACCACCGTTACCGGCCCGTGCAGCCGCTCCAAGCCACCGACAAGATCCTCCCGGCTCTGACCGACGGTGACCACCGGAATGCTCATTTGGTGCCGCCGCCCGGGTTCCAGACAACTGAGATCTTAGCTCCGTTGGCTTGGGCTCCCAGCAAGGCAGGCATATGGCTGTCCTCCACCAGCACCATCAGGACGGTTTTCTTTGACGACCCCAAAGCCGTGGATCCGGCTGCCACCTCGGCTATCTCAGCGCCGGGAAGAAGGAGCTTCGGCTCGTTGAATCCATTGCGGGCATCCGGTAGCCCCACCCAGACGTCTACCCTGGCTCCGGCTACGGCCTGTGCCGGGAGTGTCTCGTCAACAGTGACAGCTACCGGCTTTCGGTCAAGTTCGTCCACCTCGCCGAGGCTGGCCCGGGGAACCAGCTGGTTCTCTCCAATACGCTGAAGTGCCACGACGCCTTCAGGGAGCCCGGACTCTGCTGTGATGTACTGGCTTTCGGTATCTCCCAGGCGCACCCTCGCACGAACCACGTTGTCTTGGGTCAGCCTCTCCCCTACAGCGATACCATCCCGCGCCGCGAATACTTCTGTTGTCCGGTCCGCGCTGCCGACAAGGAAAACAACACCCGCCACCGAGACCAAAACCAGGAGGATACCCACCAGCAGCCGGGGATCCTTCCAGGACGGCCGCTTCAGCCGTGCCGCTGTGGCAGATACTTCAGGCACCATCAAGTCTTCTCCCCCTATAAGCCGGCCCTGCTCGCCGTATCACCCTCATTGTTACCGCCGGGACGCCGGAACAGAAGTCATATCTGCAAACAAGGCCAATCTGTGGATAACAGCAGCACTTGAAGCCATTCGATGGCAAAATGGGATTATGCCCAGGTTCCTCACGCTCGCAGATGTTGCCGAACAACTCCAGATCAACTCTCCGGCCGCTTACGCACTGGTCCGCAGCGGAGAACTGAAAGCCATCCAGGTCGGTGGCCGGGGTCAGTGGCGCGTGGAGGAGAAGATGCTGGAGCAGTACATCGAGGAGCGCTACGCCGAGGCCAGCCGGATGATCCAGGAGTCGAAGGCCAAGTCCGTCTGAAGGCGCGTTGGTCATCCCGGCGGGCGAGGCCGCTAGAATTCTGCGGACCTTCGGGACCTGATGACTCCCAGCGCCGCGAAAGGGATGACTGCCACCTGCTTGACCTGGCTGCTGCGCCGCACCTCCCCGGGAGTGAAGACGGCCAGGTCCAGATGATCCTTGCCCACCCTGTCGATGACTCCAACCAGCCTGACCGGGCCGGAACCACGCCCCCTTACCGTCACTGACAGTTCCGCGCGGTCCCTTGCCAGGCCCCGCAGAGAGTGGGCAAGTCCAATACCCTTGCGCACCCGTGACGGCTCTGCCACGGCTGCGCGGCCCAGCCCTTCATACCAAATAACGGCCGTGTACGGGATGAGAACCTGATACTGTTCCTCGTCCACCAGCAAGGCGTCCGCACCCGCATGGCTCAACGCGCCCCTGACCACATCCCCACAGTCGAGATGGGCCGCAATCCGGCAGCCAACCGCCGCCCGCAGCCGATCCGCAAGTTCTGTGGATACCATCTCAGCCCGGGCGCGTTCAGTAATTTCAGAGTCAATCGCCAGCCGCTCTGATTCAGCGAATTGACTTTCCATGTCGTTGAAAAGGGAATCCCAGCGCATTGCGCCAGCGTAGGGCCCTGCAGGAGACCCGGTCAATCGGAAGAAACATCTATCCAGTGTATGGACAAATCAAGACACACTCCCGCAAACTTGGTCTATGCACACCAAACTGCATCAAACTGCATCAAAGCCGGTTAGCGCAGGCCGATCAGAAGCCTCCCGACAGGCGGGTGACACCCTCACCGCGCTTGCTCTGCTGCTCCTGGGACTGCTTCTCTGCCTCATTGGCTTGGGCCTCGTGGGTGAGCTGAAGGAAGCCGTCGGCCGACGCCAGGAGACCCGCATCGATGACCTCCTGGGTATCGGGTCGGTCGTGGCCGGGGCCTGCCTTCTGGGTTGGTGGATCTTGTCGCTCGTATGTGCTGCCCTGAGCGCCCTTCTGGACCGGACCGGCCGTACCCGCGCCGCGGCAGCGACACGAAAACTCTCACCCGCCTTCATGCAGAGACTGGTTCTGGGCGCACTGTCAGTCCACCTTCTGGCCGGGCCCGCAGCGCAGGCCGCAGTCACCGGCCCGGGGTCGGGGCCGGAATGGGCTCCCACCCAAGGACAGTTCTCCTCGGCTCCTGCCATACCCGCCACCGAAGAACCCGCAGAAGGGGTAGCGGGGGCAGCCGCGGTGGAGGACCAGACCCCGCAGGCCATCTTCGGGACGCCGGCCACCGTACCGGAGCCGTCCGCTGCACCACGAGAGGTCCCTTCGCCTGAACCGGCTGGAACAGTAGCCGCTCCCCCGTCAACCTTCAACCCAGGCTGGCAGCCCGTCCCACCCATCGTGGATCCTGGAATGCTCGCAGCTCCGGCCCACCGTTCCGCTCCAGGAGAAGGCCGCCTGCAGGACGAGGGTGTCACCGTCCAGGCCGGAGACACGCTCTGGGACATAGCGGCCCGCCATTTGGGACCCGGCGCGTCCGACCTGGACATCGCACTTCAATGGCCCCGCTGGTACGAGGCCAACCGGGGCGTCATCGGCCAGGATCCCGATGCGTTGCTCCCGGGGCAAATTCTTCAGCCACCACTGGCCGGACGGAAATAGCCCGGCCGCACCAATCAATCAACGTGAGGGGAAGACAGATGACTGCAGCAACACCATTACACGCCGTTCGGAAGAGGACCACGCCCGGAGCAACAGAACCCGCCAACCCACCCCAGGGGCTGGCTGCAACTGCCCCCGTGGTGCCTTTACGCGACGGAGCCTCGGCACCTCTGCGTCCTGTGGACCCTATGGCGGAAGTCCGCGCAATTACCCGCGGCACAGTCCAGGCCGCAATGGAAGTCCTTGCCGGAATCAGGCCCATCCATCAGCTCGCCAGGCGCCTTGACCCCCGGTGCCTTGCCGCACTGCAGCACCGCGCTGCCCTGATCAGGCGGGAAATCACCAGGACCGGCAATCCGGCGCTCGCCCGGCTCCACCGCAATTCCGCAGTCCGCTCCGTCCGTGTCTGCGAAGTCTCCGACGGCATCTACGAAGCCAGCGCTGTGGTGGTGGACGACGTGCGCGCACGCGCCGTGGCCGTCCGGCTTGAGCGGAGCAAACAGGTGTGGCGGGTGACTGAACTTGTCATCGGCTGAAAGGGAACGGAACGCGGCAGGGCCGGGAACACCGTTCCCGGCCCTGCCAAAACCACTGTGAGCCCCAGCGCGGCTGGCAGCTCAGCCCTCGGTCAGCGGCGCTTCTTCTTCGCCGGACGTTTGGCCGCATCCTGTGCTGCCGCCTTGGCCGGGTTGCCTGACCTGCCCGAAGAGCGCGTCTCCACACGGGTCTGCGTTCCACCGCTTTCGCTGGGGGCGGTGTACTGCAGCTGGGCTGGTTTCTCCGGCGCTTCAAGCCCGGCAGCGTGAACCTGTGGCTGCACGTGCTCGGTGTGTTCGCCGGCGTCGTCCGCGACCACGACATCCTGTGCGGGGGTGACCTCAACTTCGAGATTGAACAGGAATCCGACGCTTTCTTCCCGGATAGCTTCCATCATGCCCTGGAAGAGAATGAAGCCTTCACGCTGGTATTCCACCAGGGGGTCGCGCTGGGCCATGGCGCGGAGGCCGATTCCTTCCTTGAGGTAGTCCATCTCATACAAGTGTTCCTGCCACTTGCGGCCGATGACGGAGAGGACCACGCGGCGCTCAAGTTCGCGCATGCTCTCGGAGCCAAGGGCCTCCTCCCGCGCCTGGTACACAAGCCGCGCGTCGGACAGCAGTTCTTCCTTCAGGAATTCCACCGTCAGCCTGGACCTGCCGCCGGCTTCCTCGATGATCTCTTCCGGCGTGACGCTCACGGGATACAGGGTCTTGAGGTTGGTCCAGAGCTGGTTGAAGTCCCAGTCGTCGCCGTTGCCTTCCGCCGTTGCGGCGTCGATGAGGGCGGTGACGGTGTCTTCGACGAAGAACTGGACCTTCTCGTGCAGGTCGTCGCCTTCCAGGATCCGCCGCCGGTCGCTGTAGATAGCCTCACGCTGGCGATTGAGGACGTCGTCGTATTTCAGGACGTTCTTGCGCTGTTCGGCGTTGCGGCCCTCAACCTGGCCCTGCGCCGAGGCGATGGCCCGGGACACGAGCTTCGATTCCAGTGCGACGTCGTCGGGCACGGAACTGTTCATGAGCCGCTCCGCGGCGCCCGAGTTGAAAAGCCGCATGAGGTCATCGGTCAGCGACAGGTAGAAGCGGGATTCGCCGGGGTCACCCTGGCGGCCGGAGCGTCCGCGGAGCTGATTGTCGATGCGGCGCGACTCGTGGCGCTCTGTTCCAAGGACGTAGAGTCCGCCGAGGTTCAGGACTTCCTCGTGCTCGTCCTTGACCGACTGCTTGGCAGCTTCGAGCGCTGCGGGCCAGGCGGACTCGTACTCCTCGGAGTTCTCCTCCGGATCCAGCCCGCGCTTTGCCAGCTCGGCCACGGCGGTGAATTCAGCGTTGCCGCCAAGCATGATGTCCGTACCGCGGCCGGCCATGTTGGTTGCCACCGTGACGGCGCCCTTGCGCCCGGCCTGGGCGACGATGGCAGCCTCGCGTGCATGGTTCTTCGCGTTGAGGACCTCGTGCCGGATGCCTTCCTTGGCAAGGAGCCGGGAAAGGTATTCGCTCTTCTCCACGCTGGTGGTGCCCACCAGGACTGGCTGGCCCTTTTCATGCCGTTCGGCGATGTCCCGGACAACGGCGTCGAACTTTACCGTTTCGTTCTTGAAGACCAGGTCCGCCTGGTCGATGCGCTGCATGTCGCGGTTGGTGGGAATGGCCACCACGCCCAGCTTGTAGGTGCTCATGAATTCCGCTGCCTCGGTTTCGGCAGTACCGGTCATGCCTGAGAGCTTCTGGTACATGCGGAAGTAGTTCTGCAGCGTCACGGTGGCCAGGGTCTGGTTCTCGGCCTTGATCTCGACGCCTTCCTTGGCCTCAATCGCCTGGTGCATGCCCTCGTTGTAGCGGCGGCCGGCAAGGATGCGGCCCGTGTGCTCATCGACAATCAGGACTTCCCCGTCCAGGATGACGTAGTCCTTGTCCCGCTTGAAAAGTTCCTTGGCCTTGATGGCGTTGTTGAGGAACCCGATGAGGGGTGTGTTGGCAGACTCGTACAGGTTCTGGATACCGAGGTAGTCCTCCACCTTCTCGATGCCGCTCTCCAGTACGCCGACGGTGCGCTTCTTCTCGTCGACCTCGTAGTCCTTCTCAGGCTGGAGCCGGAGGACCACCTTGGCGAATTCGCTGTACCACCGGTTGGTGTCCCCCTGCGCCGGACCGGAGATGATGAGCGGTGTGCGGGCCTCGTCAATGAGGATGGAGTCCACTTCGTCAACAATGGCGAAGTGGTGCCCGCGCTGGACCAGCTCATTCTTGTCCCAGGCCATGTTGTCGCGCAGGTAGTCGAAACCGAACTCGTTGTTCGTGCCGTACGTGATGTCAGCGGCGTACTGCTGGCGCCGGACGGCGGGATCCTGGTTCGCGAGGATGCACCCGCTGCTCAGGCCCAGGAAACGGTAGACACGTCCCATCAGGTCCGACTGGTATTCAGCGAGGTAGTCGTTCACGGTGATCACATGGACGCCCTTGCCGGTGAGCGCATTCAGGTAGGCGGGAGCGGTCGCCACCAGGGTCTTGCCTTCACCGGTCTTCATCTCTGCGATGTTGCCCAGGTGCAGCGCGGCGCCGCCCATCATCTGGACATCGAAGTGGCGCATGCCCAAGGTACGCGAGGAAGCTTCCCGGACGGCGGCGAACGCTTCCGGAAGCAGGTCATCCAGCTTCTCCCCGTCCTGGTGCCGCTCCCTCAGCCGGTCGGTTTCCTCCCGGAGTTCGGCGTCCGTGAACGACTTGAACGAATCTTCCAGGGCATTGATGGAGTCGGCATAGTTCCGCAGTTGCCGGAGGGTTTTTTTATCACCGGTGCGGAGAAGTTTTTCGATAAGTGATGCCACGTGAAGATGCTCCCAGTCTTTGCCGCCGAATTCTGGCGTTTTTAGTCTACGGGAGAGACACCGCCGAGGCGCCCGCTTGTTCCCTCAGAGCGGAGTCCGCTCCCCTGCCTACAGCGTGGGCGAGGCTGCCTGCAAGGTCGCCAACGGGGAAAACCTCAACGTCGGGCAGGCCCAGCCAGCCGGCCATGAGCCAAAGCTCCGCAGCAAGTTCAACGGCGGTGTCCGGCGGGGCGCCGGGTTCCGCGAAGGAGGACCTTACCAGCAGCTTCCCTTCTTTCCGGTCGGCCTTGAGGTCCACCCGCGCCACGATGCTTTCCCGGAGGAGGAAGGGCAGGACGTAGTAGCCGAAGCGTCTTTTGTGTTCAGGTGTGTAGATTTCGATCCTGTAGTGAAAGCCGAACAGTTCCTCAAGCCGCCGGCGTTCGAAGACCAGTGAATCGAAGGGGCTCAGCAGCGCACGGCCCGTCGCCCGTCGGGGCATTTTCGCGTCGACGTGGCGGAAGACGGCACGGTCCCAGCCGGCCACGGTCACCGGTTCCAGCCTTCCCCGCTGCACAAGATGTCCGACGGCGGCCGCTGCCTCTTTGACAGGCGTGCGGAAGTAGTCCGCGAAGCAACGTACGGTGCCGATGCCGTGGGCCTGCGCGGCGGCGTCGATCAGGCGTTGCATCGCCTCGGCTGCCGCGTCGGCGCCTGTTACCTGGATGGGAGGCTGCGGCAACACTTTGGGAGCCAGCGCGTACCTCCGCTCGAACTGCTCCGTCCGCGATGCAGCTGACACCAGGCCCTCCTCAAAGAGGTGCTCCAGGACCCTCTTCACCGCATTCCAGTTCCAGCCCCAGTTCACTGTCTGCGTTTCCTCAACGTGCCCTATCCGGGCGGTCAGCTCGGCAGCGGTCAGGGGGCGCGACCGGGCGAGGGTGTCGAGGATACGCCCGGAGATGTCGGCACGAAGTGCGGGGTCCATACGGGAGGCACCCACCCAGGACCGCTTCTGCCATAAGAGGAGGTCCGCATAGTGTTCCGGCCGGATGTAGCTGGCCTCATGTGCCCAGTACTCCACCATGCGCCGCGGATGAACGGCGGACATCCGCTGGAGGATCGTGCGGTCGTAATTGCCGAGCCGGGAAAAGAACGGAAGGAAGTGGCTGCGGGCTACAACATTGACGGAATCGATCTGGACAAGCTGGATCCGGGCAAAGGTGCGGCCCACCGTCCGTGATGTCACGGGGCCGGCGGGCCGTCCTTTATCAAGTCCCTGAGCTGCCAAAGCGATCCGCCGTGCCTGGTCCAGGCTCAGCGTTGCCGGCACATCAGTCCTCTCTGTTGATGGTTTTCACCACCCTAGGCATTGGCCGGGGTGTCGTCCGAACGGTAGGCAAGGACTTTTTCCTCCACCACTGTGTCACCGGGTTCGCATTCGTGGTCCAGGGTGATCACCCCGTAGGTCCAGCCGCGGCGGCGGTACACGACCGATGGCGTGTTAGTGGCCTTATCCACGAAAAGGTAGAAATCGTGGCCAACGAGCTCCATGTTGTCCACGGCATCATCGAGGGAAAGCGAAGCGGCCGGGAAGACTTTCCGCCGGATCAGGACCGGGGAATTGCCGGCCGGGATGTCGTTTTCGACATCGTAGGGAGACTTGTCGTCAGGGGCAGCAGCAGCCTCGTTCCGGTGGCTTGCCTCTACGTAGAGGGGCTCGTTCGGGCTGGCGGGCTCGAGGGAGGCGGTAGCTTCGCGGACAGCTTTGGGTGTGTGCCGTCCATGGTGGACCTTCTTGCGGTCCTTGGCGCGCCGGAGGCGTTCGAGCAGCTTGTTGTAGGCGAGGTCGAATGCTGCGAACTTGTCAGCGGCGCTGGCCTCAGCGCGGATCACGGGCCCCCTGCCCAGGACTGTCACCTCAACGGTCAGCTGATCGCCGGTCTGCCGGGCATTGGTCTCCTTGGAGACTTTCGCATCGACCCGCTGGACCTTGTCTCCAAGCGATTCGATTTTCGAGATCTTTTCCCCGGCGTATTCGCGGAACCGGTCTGAAACTGTCAGATTTCGTCCGCTGATCATAAACTCCATGGTGCCCTCCAAATGACTTCGGTGACACGACGGCGGCGCTTCCCTGGGCCGATCTGCCTGACAGTCGAGCCCCTCTCCGAGCCGCCATCGAAAGGTACATTCTGTTCTTGGTACCCACCACCGACGTTAGTTCATAGGCACCCGTTATTCATCCTTTCCCGGTTTATTTTTTTCTAAGTCATGGCAGGTTCCGCGGGTCTGCGCGGCCGCTGCGGCGTAGCCATCGGCGTCCGGCGGGCGTGTCGCCGCGAGGACGACGGCGCCCGCCACCTGCGCCCCGGCCGCATGAAGGGCCCGGGCTGCTTCAGCCAGCGTAGCCCCGGTGGTCAGGACGTCGTCGACGATGACGCAGGGGTATCCGGCGACCTTGTTCCGGGCCCGTCGGCGGACCCGCATGGAGCCGCGCACCCGCTTTGCCCGGGCACCACGGCCAAGGCCTTTCTGCCCGCCGGACAGCAGCAGGCCCGGCCCGCGTGTTTTGGTGAGGACATCTGCAACACCCAGCCCCGGCAGCTGTCCTGGCGTGCCGCCCAGGAGCAAATGAACAGGGCTGAACCCCCGGTTCAGGTACGCCGCGGCGCCGGTAGGGACAGGGACCAGGAAGAATTCTCCTGCACCTTCCGCAGCGGCACGGACCGCGCCGCCCAGCGCGCGCCCCAGGCTTCCCTTGAGCTGGTGCTGGCCATGCCTTTTGAAGGAGAGCAGCGCCTGGGCAAGTTCTTCGCGGTAGACGCCGGCGGCAACCACGGGAAGCAGCACCGTCCCCGCCACGTCCATAAGCGCCGGGGCTGCGCTCTCCGCACGGAACGGGTTCGCGGTGAGCCGCCGGATGTTGCGGTCGCACCGGATGCAGAGCGCCCGGTCTTCAGCACCGCAGCAGACGCAGTCCACGGGAACTGCCAGGGAAAGCAGGTCAGCCGCCGCGCCCGCCAGCTGGTCCAGGGAGCGCAGGACCCTGCTGCCGTGCTCCGCACGGTGCCTGGCGCTGTATCCGGGCGGCGGGGCCAGGTCAGGGTCCAGCCGCAAGGGTGTCCCGGCGCTGTCACGCAGTCCTGCTCTGGTGGCCATTCCTTGACTGTCCTCCGGCCGGCGGCTCCGGGACAGCACCTACCTGCGTTATGTGGACAAGGCCCGGTCCTGCGGGGCCCCGCGCCGCTCCACGCAGATGGTGGTCAGCCTGGAAAGGATGGATCGGTAGGCCCCTTAATCTGCGGTGACCAGCCGTTCCCCAGTCGCTGGAAGACGCCCTCAGCTGACTGGGCATAGATGTCCTCAGGACCGTTCCCCGCGCTCAAGGCGACGAGGCCTGGCCAGGGCGCCAGCTGTTGCGGCTGCCCGGAGGCCAGTGACAGCAACTCCGGCGTTACGTTTGATGCCGCCGACCCCTTCATGACCGCGATGGTTGTGTCGGAGACCCAGGCGCCCTGGTCGGGCTCGCTGCCGGTTGCCAAAGTGATGGGCGGTGTCAGCTCACGGGGTGTACCGTCGCCGCCGCGGATTATGCCGGTCACCTGCACCCGGGTCTTTCCGTTCTGCTCCGAAATCACCAGCGCCCGGACCCCTTCCCTGGAAATCCTGAACTCTTTGACGGTCCGCCCGGCCAGCCAGGCCGGCGTCAGGGTGACGGAGGGCACGGTGGCGCCCTCGGCAATACCCTCCGGGCGGTAAGCCACCACTTCGGTGCCCCCCGTTGCTCCGGGCCCGGCCGACCAGACCCATTCATTAAGCCCGAAGGACGGCCTGCTCAGGGTGCTCCTCGTGGTGAGCGCCCGGGCCGGTTGCCCGGGGCTGATGCTGTACAGGGTGGTGCGGCTGTCATTGAGGAAGGCCGCAGTCTGGGACACGGGAGATTCCGCGGGAAGCCTGGGGTTGAGGGAGGAGACGGGCTGCATGTCGGGCAGCGGCGAAACCCTGTTGTTTTCATACCGCACCAGCTCGTTGCCGCTGATGGCTATCTGGCGAGAGGGCACGTTCTTGTCCTGCACAGGCGGAAGCACGGATCCGTCGTCTTCCACCCGCACGAGGTCCTGGTTTGCCCGCAGTTCGACATTGACGACGTCGGGCTGGCTGCGGAAAGTCAACGTCAGCTGCATCTGCATCCGCAGCCTGTCCTCCGGCGACGTTTCCATCAGCTCTTTTGCAGTGAGGTCCACCTGCGCCGCGCCGGAAACGACCGGGACCGACTCACGGGCCAGCTTGATGCCGGAAGGAAAGGCGCTTGCGACGGCGCCGCGCAGGTAGGGTGCCGGCCCCGCCAGCAATGCACTGGTCATCGCTTTGACGGTCTTGTTCTTGATGAACCAGCGGACGTCCGGGACGGCGAACGTAAAGGAGGGGTCGTAGAAATAGATCGGGTAGGCACCGTAGATGACCTTGAAGGTTTCCTCCGCGATGGCGGTGCCGTCCGGAATGTCGGAGATCCTCCATTCACCTTCCACCTGGGTGACGGTCACTGGGATGTTTTCAATCGTTCCCTGCGGCGACTGAGTGGCAATGCCGTCTGCGTCCACCGTGTAGGCGACGTCAAGCTCGTAGTTGTAGACGTTCTCGGTGGCGGTCGCCACCACCCGCGCCTCCCGGTACACGAGGGCACGCTGGTCCGGTTTCCAGGACACGGAGGAGGCCTGCGTCAGGTACTGGCGGGCCACGGCGTAATCGTCTTCGTAGCCGCTTCCGGCCCGGTAGAAGTAATCGATGATGGTCTCTGGCGAGGCGCCCGGCTGCGGCGCCGCCGGCAGGAACACCGGCGCGCTGAGGTTGCCCGCGCTGCCCTCACTGCTTTTGCCCACCGGCCCGGACGTGGGAATCCTGGCGCAGCCCGCCATCAGGACGAGCAGGAGGACCAGCAGGGAGGCAGACAGTTGTGCCCGGCGGCTGGCGCAGCTTGTCATGTTCCCTCCTCGGGGGCAGGCCCTGTTCCGGCCGGGGCGCGTGTTCCCAGGACCAGCATGTTGCCGTTCCCCTGTTCTCCAGGCATCACAATGTCCTCCGGCTCAAGCTGGACCGGCGATTTGTCGATGTCTTCCCCCTGGCGCAGGGGCAGAGTCAGCCGGAAGTTCGCCCCGCTGCCTTTCTTGCCCCAGGCCTGGAGCCAGCCGTTGTGCAGCTTGGTGTCCTCCATGGCGATGGACAGGCCCAGGCCGCTTCCGCCGGTTGTTCGGGCACGTGCGGGGTCGGCCCGCCAGAAACGGTCGAAGACGCGCGCCGCCTCTGCGGGCGCCATTCCGATCCCATGGTCACGGACGGCGATTCCGACGGCGGTCTGGCTGGCTCCAACTGTGACAGTGACCGGCTTCCCTTCGCCGTGCTCCACCGCATTAAGGATCAGGTTCCGCATGATCCTGTCGATGCGCCGGGCGTCCATCTCCACGATGATGGCACCCTCCGGCGCCCTGAGGACGATCTCCGAACCGTATTCCGCAGCTACCGGTGCTGCGCCCTCGATGGCATGGGTGACCACCTGCAGGATGTCCTCCGCCTCGGCGTCGAGCACTGCCACGCCGGCGTCGAAGCGGGAGATTTCGAGCAGGTCCGACAAGAGTGACTGGAAGCGTTCAACCTGGTTGTAGAGCAGCTCGGCGGAGCGCTTATTGATGGGATCGAAGTCGTGCCGCGCGTCGTACAGGACTTCCGCTGCCATCCGCACCGTGGTCAACGGCGTGCGCAGTTCGTGGGAGACGTCGGAGACGAATCGCTGCTGCATCTGCGAGAGGGTCGCCAGCTGGGTGATCTGCTCCTGGAGGCTGGCTGCCATGTGGTTGAAGGATGCCCCCAGACGCGCAACTTCGTCTTCGCCCCGGACCACCATCCGTTCCTGCAGCTGGCCGGCGGCGAGTTTCTCGGACACCATGGCGGCATGGCTGACGGGGCTGACCACGTTGCGGGTGACGTACCAGGCAACGGCGCCGATCAGCAGGACAAGCACCGCGCCGCCGGCCCAGAGGACGCTCTGGATCTCATCCAGGGTCTGTTGTGCGGAGTTGAGGTCGTAGATGAGGTAGAGCTCATAGACGGTGCCGTTAAAGGTCACCTTGTTCCCCACTGCAATGCCGGGGCGGTCCTCGGTGCCCACCGGAATGACGGTGGAGGCCCAGTACTGGTCCTTACCCGACTCCTGCACGGCCTTGCGCAGTTCGGGCGGGATGACGCTCACAGTCAGCTGGTCCGAGGCCCGGGATTCGACCCAGCGGTTCCTGGGCTTGGTCTGCTCCGGCATGGCCTCAAAAACGTACCTGCGCTGGATGACCGAGCCGCGTCCTTCCACCGCGTTGAGGGTGTCGTATACAAGGGTGATAACACTGGCCTGGTCGGTGACCTGCGCGCCGTCGAACGTGTCCTGCACCTGCTTGACGTGGTAGCTGGTCTCCGACTCAGCCTGCGCCAGACGCTCCTGGAAGAGGTTGTTGGCGATCTGGTTGGACAGGTAGGCGCCCACAACCGCGAACGAGGTGACGGCAAGGAGGAGCGTGGTGAGGACTGTCCGGAACTGCAGTGACCGGCGCCACCGCCGGTGAAGGGACCGGCCGATGAATCGGAGCGCCGGCAGGAATCGCCGGAATCCCGTCCTGACCAGCCGCGCGACCCGCAGGCTGACGATCAGGGCTCGCCGCTGCCAGAGGTGGGAGCGGAACGTCAGGCGCCGGAGGCGGGCAGTGACGGCGTCGGTGTGCTCGGGCCCTGGAGGCAGGCCCGCCCCGCCGTGATGCCCCGAAGAGGAACTCCCCCCGGAAGCGGGCGCGCCCGTACCCGGAGCACTGTCCTGCGCCGCGGGTTCAGGCCCCTGCTTTGTAGCCGACACCACGCACCGTCAATACGACTTCCGGGGCTTCCGGATCCTGTTCGATCTTGGACCGGAGGCGCTGAACATGGACGTTCACGAGGCGCGTGTCGGCAGCATGGCGGTAGCCCCAGACCTGCTCAAGCAGCAGTTCGCGGGTAAACACCTGCCACGGTTTCCGGGCCAGGGCCACCAGGAGGTCGAACTCCAGGGGCGTCAGCGAAATCCGGTCGTTGCCCCGGCTCACGGTGTGCCCGGCAACGTCGATGGTGATGTCGGCAATGCGCAGGGTTTCCGGAGCCTTCTGGTCGCCCGGGCGGAGCCGGGCCCGCACGCGCGCCACCAGTTCAGCAGGCTTGAAAGGCTTGGGCACGTAGTCGTCGGCACCGGACTCAAGTCCCCGAACGACGTCGGACGTGTCCGATTTGGCGGTGAGCATGACAATGGGCACATCCGACTCTCCCCGGATCTGCCGGCAGACCTCTATGCCGTCCACGCCCGGAAGCATGAGGTCCAGCAGAACAAGGTCCGGCCGCGATGACCGGAAAACATCGAGCGCCTGGGCGCCGTCCGCGCAAAAGACCGGCTCAAAGCCGTCGTTGCGAAGGACAATTCCAATCATTTCGGCCAGCGCTTCATCATCATCTACCACCAGAATGCGTGCCTTCATAGTTATATATTCCCTTATCAGGATGGCTTTGTCCTGTTCAGCGCCCTCCGGCATGGCGGGCGCTAGGATGCCCGACGCCGGAACTATAGGCTGGTGCCACGCCGGACGTTCAGAGCGACATGCGGGAGTTGCGGAAGCGGCGCCAGGCCGACGGCGGACTGCATGGGGGAAGGAACATGGTGTCACCAAAGGATTCGGACGCGGAGGAGCCCCGCGACCCCGGCCTGCCTGCATGGCGGCAGGCTCCGGAGCAGCACCCGCCTCCGGGAGGGCAGCAACCCTGGGGGCCACCGCCGGATCGGCAGCAACCCTGGGGCGCGCCAGCGGATCAGCAGCAACCCTGGGGTCCACCGCCGGATCAGCAGCACCCCTGGGGGCCGCCGGCGTGGCAGCAATCGTGGGGCCAGCCCGGTCCGGCATACCCAGGCCCGCCGCGGGCGCAACCTCCCAACGCCGGCTATCCCGCCGGCTATCCCCATGGGGGCTCCCCCTACGGCCAGCCACGGTATGTGGCTCCGCCCAAGCCGGGCATCGTCGCCCTGCGCCCCCTGATGTTCGGCGAGATCATGGACGGTTCCTTCCAAACGATCAGGCGGAATGCAAAAGCCATGCTGGGTGCTTCCCTCCTGGCCCAGTCCCTTGCCGCCATCCTGACGGCTGTCCTTACGGCCGCCACAGCCACATCGGTGGGCTCCATCGAGGCCTGGGCGGAAAGCGCCAGCCCCGCCGACCTCACATCGCTCGGCCTGGGCTTCGTTGCCGCCATCATGCTGGTTGCTGTCCTGACCATCTTCCTGGCCTCAGTCCTGCAGGGCGCCATGGTGGTGCCGGTGGCGCGGTCCATCCTGAACCGCCCCACCGGTTTCCGCCAGATGTGGGCCCTGGCCAGGCCGCGGGTGGGAGCACTGATGCGGCTGGCGGCACTGCTGATGGTTGCCGGCCTGCTTGGCATCCTCATCCCGGCAGCGGCAACCGTCGCACTGATAGCCAGCATGGAGCGGATAGGCATCCTGCTGCTCATCCCCATGTTCCTCGGCTTTGTTGCCCTGTTCGTTTGGATCTACATCAAACTTCTGGTGGCCCCGGCCGCCGTCGTCATTGAAGAACTGGGCGCCCTGGCCGCCCTGCGCCGGTCCTGGGAACTGACCCGGGCCAACTGGTGGCGGATCCTTGGAATCACCCTGGTGGTGGGCATCATGGTGGGCGTCATCAGCCAGGTGGTCATGATCCCGGTGAGCCTTGTGCCTCCGCTGATGGCGGGCTTCCTCTCACCCCACGGTGGTGCCGGGCAGGACGTAGCCATTGCCGTCGGCGTCGGAATCGTCACCGCCATCCTCGGTGCACTTGCAGGAGCGTTGGGTTACGCCTTCCAGACGTCCGTCATGGCGCTGATCTACATGGATCTCCGGATGCGGAAGGACGGACTGGATATCGCGCTGCTCCGCATGATGGAGTCCGGCGCGGATCCGGACGGCATCCCGGGCCGTAGCCAGGGAACCGCCCGGACCGGAGGGTACGCCGGTGGCTGGAACCCCGGCCCCGGGCCTGCGCCAAAGGCATGGCCGGATGGCCGCTGAACCGCCGGTGCTGCCCGGCGCCGAGGAAGCCCGACGCTGGGCAGCAGAGGAGCTTTCGCAACCTGAATACCGTGACGCCGCCCCGCCTTGGGTGGAGACGCTTTGGGAGGACTTCCTGGATTGGCTTTCGTCCCTGGACGGGTCGCCCGATCCGTCCAGCACGGTGCCAAGCCCCGTCATTGGAGTGGTGATCGCAGTGATCGTCGTGGCCGCGGTGATCATTGCCAGGCCCCGCCTGAACCACAAGGCGCGGCAGGCTAACGAGGTGTTCGGTACCGAAAGCGTCCTGGCAGCGGGCGACTACCGGCGGCGCGCTGAAAATTCCGCAGCGAATGGAAGGTGGGCAGACGCCGTCGTGGACCGTTTCCGGGCCCTGGTCCGCTCTGCCGAAGACCGCACCATCCTGGACCCCCAGCCGGGGCGGACGGCCGATGAAGTAGCCCGGGACCTGGCTCTTCCCTTCAGCGCCGAAGCCCAGCGCCTGGGCTGGGCGGCAGGCACCTTCGACGCCATCCGCTATGGAAACAGGGCGGCGGACGGGGCAGACTACCGGGCGATGGCCGGCCTGGACGACGCGCTCGAAGCCCTCAAGCCCATCCGCAGCCCGGACCACCAGCAGGAAAGCCACCGGGACGGAAGCCACCAGGACCACGGGGCATCGCATCCGGCGGCCCTGCCATGACCGGCGCAACTCCGGCTTCCACACTTCATGAAAGCCCCGACGCGGAGCCGGCTCCCCTCCGCAGGACAGGGTGGCTCCGACGGCACCGTGCAATTGCGGTATTCAGCGCAGTGGTGGCTGCCGCGCTGGGACTTGTCCTCTGGGCTCAGCTCAGTCCCAAAGGCGACGCCGTTCCGTTGTCGGTGCACAACGCCGGTCCCGCGGGTGCCCGCGCCGTCACGCAGATCCTGGGAAGGCACGGCGTTGCGGTCCAGGATGCAGGAAGCTACGAAGCAGCCATGGCAGCGCTGCAGGCGGGTTCCTCCCCCACCCTGCTGCTCTACGACAGGAACGGCTTCCTGGACGGGCCCCGTCTCCTCAACCTGGCGGCGTCCGCGCAGAGGATGGTGGTGGTATCCCCGAGGCTGCAGACCCTCGACGGCCTCGATGCCGGCATCCGGCAGGCCGGAGTTGTGCCGGACGCCTCTCCGGTGCTGGAGCCCGGGTGCAGCCTGACTGACCCGCAAGCCGCAGGTACGGTTTCCGGGGAGTCCGGCTTCCTGTACGACGGCGGGACGTCCTGCTACCGGCCGGACGGTTCCGACGCCGGACTCGTTGCCGCCAGCAGCGACGGCCGGCTCATCGTCGTCGGCAGCACCGCCGTCTTCAGTAACGGAGAGCTGGACCGGCTTGGGCATGCCGCGCTGGCCATCCGGACCCTGGGCCCGTCCCCGGACCTTGTCTGGTACATCCCAACCCTTGAAGACCTGGAAACCGAGGGCCGGCCCGAAAGCCTGGATGAGCTGGCCCCCGACTGGGTGCGCTTCCTTGGCCCCTGGCTCGTCCTGGTTGCCCTGGCGGCAATAGCCTGGCGTGGCAGGCGCCTTGGCCCGCTGGTGTTTGAGCCTTTGCCGGTTGTGGTCAAGGCAGCGGAGACGGCCGAGGGCCGGGCACGGCTTTATCAAGACTCCCGCGCCGTGGACCAGGCGCGGGACAACCTCCGGGCCGGTACCCTGGTGCGGCTTTCCGGGCATCTGCGGACCGGGCCAGAGGCCACTGCCGGCCAGGTCATCGAAGCAGCCGCGCAGCACCTCGGCAGGCCGGCCCGGGATATCCGCGAACTCGTTAATGAACGTCCCGGCACCGAGGCGAGGCTTGTGGCCTGGTCGCGCGAGCTGGACACCCTAGAGAAAGAAGTCAAGAGCCGATGAGCGAGCAAGGCAGCAGCCCCCGGGTCCTGGACCACATGGACCACGATTCCGCCCGGCAGGCCCTTTTGGACGTGCGGCACGAGGTAGCCAAGGCCGTGGTGGGGCAGGACGCCACCGTCACAGGGCTGCTGATTGCGCTCCTCTCCCAGGGGCACGTGCTGCTTGAGGGCGTCCCGGGCGTCGCAAAAACCCTGCTTGTTCGTGCGTTGTCCGCAGCCCTGAGCCTGGACACAAAGCGCGTGCAGTTCACGCCGGACCTCATGCCCGGTGACGTGACGGGATCCCTGGTCTACGACTCGCACACCTCAGAATTCACGTTCCGCGAAGGGCCGGTATTCACCAACATCCTGCTGGCGGACGAGATCAACCGCACGCCGCCCAAGACGCAGGCATCCCTGCTCGAGGCCATGGAGGAACGGCAGGTTTCAGTGGACGGGGTGTCCCGTCCACTGCCCGCACCTTTCCTCGTGGCTGCCACCCAGAACCCGGTGGAGTACGAAGGCACTTATCCCCTGCCCGAAGCACAGCTGGACCGCTTCCTCCTCAAGCTGACCATGCCGCTGCCCGAACGCCAGGATGAAATGGAGGTCATCCGGCGCCATGCTGCCGGCTTTGATCCGCGGGACCTCACAGCGGCCGGGGTCCGCGCAGTAGCGGGCGCGGCAGACCTGGCCAAAGCCCGGCAGGCGGTGGCTTCGGTGGCGGTGGAGCCGGAAATCATCGCTTACATCGTGGACCTGGTGCGGGCCACCCGCTCTGCCCCGTCCTTCCTGCTGGGAGTCTCGCCCCGTGGGGCCACTGCCCTGCTGAACACGTCCAGGTCCTGGGCCTGGCTGTCAGGCCGGAGCTTTGTCACCCCGGACGATGTCAAGGCCCTCGCCCTCCCCTGCCTGCGGCACCGCGTGGCGCTCCAGCCGGAAGCCCAGATGGACGGGGTCCGGGTGGATGACGTGCTGGGCAGCATCCTGGCTTCCGTTCCCGTGCCCCGCTGATGGCCATCTCCGGCCGTTTCGTGCTCCTGGTTCTGCTGGGTGTGGTGCCGGTCCTGGTGCTGCCCGGCTGGGGAACGGTGCTGTTGGTAGCCGGGCTGCTGACGGTTCTTGCCGCCGTCGACCTTCTGGCAGCGGCTCCGCTGCGGACGGTCAGCGTCCAGCGCACGGAGCCCGGAAACGTTACGCTGCATGCGGCCGTGGACGCCGGGCTGAAAGTCCGGAACGACGGCGGCCGCCGGCTCCGCGGAGTCCTGCGCGATGCCTGGCAACCCTCGGCCGGAGCGGAGAATCCGGTCCAGGACGTTGAGGTTCCGGCCGGCGAGGGCAGGCGCGTCACCGTCCGGCTGCGGCCCGTCCGGCGCGGAGACCTGCGGGCACCGCACGTCACACTCCGGTCTTTCGGCCCCCTGCTGCTGGCTGCGCGCCAGCGGACCATCGATTGCCCCGGGTCGCTGCGGGTGCTGCCTCCTTTCCACTCCCGCCGGCACCTGCCGTCCAAGCTGCGGAAACTGCGCGAGCTCGACGGCAAGGCCGCGGCACAGATCCGCGGGGCGGGCACCGAGTTCGATTCCCTGCGGGACTACGTCCGCGGCGACGACGTCCGGTCGATTGACTGGCGGGCCACGGCACGCCGGTCCGCGGTGGTGGTACGCACGTGGCGGCCGGAACGCGACCGCCGTGTGGTCATGGTTCTTGATACCTCGAGGACGTCCGCAGCAAGGATCGACGACGAAACCCGCCTGGATACGGGCATGGAAGCGGCGCTCCTGCTGGGCGTCCTCGCGGAGCGGGGCGGGGACCGGGTGGATTTCCTCGCCTTTGACCGCCGGACACGCGCCCGGGCAGGGTCCGCCGGGCAGGGGAACCTCCTGGGACAGATGGTCCAGGCCATGGCACCGCTTGAGCCCGACCTCATCGAGATGGACTGGCCGGCCGTCCCGGCGCAGGTCCGCGCCGTGTCCGCGCACCGGTCCCTCGTTGTGCTGCTCACGTCGCTGGACGGCGGCGCACCCGAGGAAGGCCTGCTTCCCGTTGCGGCCCAGCTGGCCCGGCAGCATGTGGTGGTGGTTGCGGCGGTCCGGGACCCGCAGCTGGGAACCATGCTTGGGGAACGCGACGACGCCACCGGTGTCTTCCGGGCCGCAGCGGCAGAACGGGCGCTCCTGCAGCGTGCGGCGATCAGCGCAGAGCTCCGGCGGCACGGCGTGTCAGTGGTGGATGCCGAACCCCACCAGCTGCCGCCCCGGCTGGCGGACATGTACATCAGGCTCAAGGCTGCCGGTACATTGTGAAACCACAGCACCTTGTTCCAGCCACATTCCCAGCAGGAGGTTCCCATGAACATTCCCATCTACCAGCAGGCCCTCGGCGCGGACTTTTCGCGCCTGCAGCCCGAGCTGCAGGACTACTTTTCCCTGGTGCCCGGCTCGGGCCGGTACGGCGTCGGTGAAGGAACGTTCGACGTCGTGGGCTGCCGGCAGGAGTGGCTACGGCCTTTGCTGCGGCTCACCAGCGGGGAGGAAGCGTTCTTTCCCGAGTACGGCGAAAATATTCCGTTCCGCATCGAAAACCACGCCCACCAGGACCCCTTTGGCCGCTCCAGCCTTACGGCGCGCCGTGAGATCCGGTTCCCGGGGCGCACCCGCATTTTCCAGGACACCACAAGCGCCACCCGCCGGGACGGAGCGCCCCAGCTGGTGGATTACGTGGGCCGGTACCGGCGGCTGGTCACCGACCTGAACCTGAGCGTCACGGCGGAGGGCAGGCTGCGGGGCGTATCGGAAGCATCACGGCTCCTCCTGGGCCCCCTGCGCATTCCGCTTCCGGCCGCCCTGGACGCCAAGGCCTACGCCGAACAGTGGTGGGACCCGGCAGAAGGACCCGCCGGGAAACACCGGATCCAGGTGAAGGTCATCCAGCCCCAGATCGGGCTGGTCCTGGTCTACGCCGGCAGCTTCGACTACCGGCTGCGCCCCTACACCGGCGGCAGTTCAGCCCACAGCTTCCTGCCGCGCTACGCGCAGCCGGACCGCTGGGAGAACCGGGTCTGACACCCGTGGCGGAAGCCGCGCCGGCTAGCCCTGGGCGAGCTGGTTTAGCCCGTCAGCAAGCTGGGTGAGCCTGCCCAGCACGGCGGTGGCCTGCGATGGCGAGCCGCCGGCAAGCCCGGCCGAGGGTGTGACCCGGATGGAAGCCAGGGTGTCTGCCGGCAGCCCCAGCTGCCGCCAGGGCCGCCACACTGCCTCCGCTGATTCAGCGACCTTGGGCAGCGGCCCGCCGCCTGCCTCCAGCGCGCCGAGCCAGAGGCGTGCGCCGGATTCCGCTGCTCCAGCCAGCTGCTCCCACTGCCGCGAGGTCAAGGCCTTCAGCGGAACAGCGATGCCGTCCGCCCCGGCAGCCAGGATCTGCTCGAAGGGCGCCTCCACCTCCGGAACAGAAATGACTGTTTCGACGGCACCCGCGGCCCGCAGGGCGTCAAGGACCACCCGCCATGATTCGCGTGCTTCGGATACCGGCACCGCCCGGAGGGTACGGTAGCCGCTGGAGGTTGGAATGGTGCCGGCCAGCACCGCGGCAATGTCCGGTTCGTCCATCTGGACTACCAGGCGCGCGCCCGGCACGGCGGCCGCCACCCGGGAGAGGTATGCCCCTACCCCGGCGGCAAGCGAGGCTGCAAGGTCCCGCCGGGCGCCGTAGTCGAGGAGTGCCCGCTCGCCGTTGTGCAGGTGGAGCCCCGCCGCCAGGCTCAGCGGCCCTACCAGCTGGACCTTGATCTCCGTGGCAGGGTTCTCCTCGGCACCGGCCACGTCCGCAAGGACGTTGATGTCCGTGGCCAGGGCTGACGCGGCGCGGCGGAAGTCCTTGCCGGGACGGTCAACCAGCCGCCACCCATACGGCTGGACGTCAACGGCCAGCTCCGCAAGGAGGGAGGCCGTGCGCCCCAGGGCATCGGAACCAACTCCGCGGTCCGGCAGTTCGGCGAGGAACGGCAGGTGCGGGCTGCCGAGTTCGCCCCGGATGATCCTGGCCGCCTCGACGGGGTCTTCGCCCGGCCACGGTCCCAGCGCGGTGGCCGTTACTTCACGGGGCGGAGCCGGCGCCTGCGACGAAGTGCCAGCGCGGGATTCATGCCTTTCAACCATGCTCACGCGAGGGCTGATGCCTGCGGGTGCTGGCCCGAGGCAGCCTCATGGTCTTCGGCGATGGCCTCGTGGTGCCTGATGACTTCGCCAATGATGAAGTTGAGGAACTTCTCGGCAAAGGCCGGGTCCAGATGGGCGTCCTCGGCAAGGCGGCGAAGCCTGGCGATCTGCGCGGCCTCGCGGCCGGGATCCCCGGCGGGCAGCCGGTGGGCGGCCTTGAGGAAGCCCACCTTCTGGGTGGCCTTGAAGCGCTCCGCCAGCAGGTAAACCAGGGTGGCGTCAATGTTGTCGATGCTCGAACGGATGGAGAGCAGTTCAGCCATCACCGACTGGTCCACCTGGTCCGCCAGCGAACTGGCTGAGGGGTCGTAGTCATCGGAGTCAGGGGTGTGAAGGTTGTGCTGCGTCATGGTTCAAGTCTATGGGCAGGCACCGGAATCATCCGGGTGTTAAGCGCCGGTGCCGGTATCCGGCACCGGCGCTTAAGGTCCCAACGCCGGCCTGCGGCTTAGCGCTCAGATGCCAAGCAGCGCTCGGTGCGCTTCCCTCCGCTTCGCCTGTTCATCCGGATCGGGCACGGGCAGTGACGCGATGAGCCGCCGCGTGTAATCGTGCTGTGGGTTCCCCATCACCTGGCTGCCGATCCCCTGCTCCACCAGCCGGCCCTTGTACAGGACGCCCACCCACGAGGACAGCGTGTCCACCACCGCGAGGTCGTGGCTGATGAACAGGCATGCGAAGCCAAACTCCTGCTGGATGTCCCTGAACAGTTCCAGGACCTTGGCCTGCACCGAAACGTCCAAAGCCGACGTTGGCTCATCGGCTATCAGCAGCCGCGGATTCAGGCTGAGTGCCCGTGCCAGCGACGCCCGCTGGCGCTGGCCGCCGGACAGTTCGTGCGGGTACCGTCCTGCGTACGACGCCGGCAGCTGGACTGATTCTAGGAGCTCGCCCACGCGTTTGCGCGCCTGCGCCGGGCTTGGCTTTGTGTGGATGACCATGGGTTCTGCGATGCAGTCCCCGATGGTCAGTTGGGGGTTGAAGGAGGCCGCAGGGTCCTGGAACACAAAACCGATGTCCTTGCGGAGCGGCTTGAAGGTGCGTTCCTTGAGGTTCAGCATCTCGTACCCGAGCACCTTCAGGCTGCCGCCGGTTGTCCTGTTCAAGCCGGCGATGGCGCGCCCAATGGTGGTCTTCCCGGAACCCGACTCCCCCACCAGGCCGAACACTTCGCCCCTGGACAGCGTGAAGCTGACCCTGTCCACTGCCTTGAACGCCGGCGTGCCCAGCCTGCCCGGGTACTCGATGGACAGGTTGTTGGCCTCCACCAGGACCTCCTCCTCCTGGTGGGCCCGGCTGCTGAGCCCCTCGGAGGCGGAGTTCCGCCCGAGGTGGGGAACCGCCGCCAGGAGGGCCCGGGTGTAGTCCTGCCGCGGTTCTGCGAACAGGGTCCGGGACGGGGCTTCCTCCACCACGTCCCCCTGGTACATCACCACCACGCGGTCAGCGAGGTCCGCCACCACCCCCATGTTGTGCGTGATGAGCACAATGGACGTACCGTACTTGTCCCGCAGGTCCCGGAGCAGTTCCAGGATTTCCGCCTGGACGGTAACGTCCAGGGCAGTGGTGGGCTCGTCGGCGACAATCAGCCCGGGGTTCAGGGCCAGCGCCGCGGCGATGACCACGCGCTGCTTTTGGCCGCCGGAGAACTGGTGCGGGTAGTAGTTGACCCGGTGTTCCGGATCGGGGATGCCCACCTTGCGCAGCGCCTCGATGGCCCGGGATTTGGCTTCTTTGGCCGGGACCCGCTTCCCGTCGCTGCCTGCGTGGGCCCGGATGCCTTCTGCGATCTGCCAGCCCACGGTGAACACAGGGTTCAGCGCGGTGGACGGTTCCTGGAACACCATGGCAACGTCCCGGCCGCGGATCTGGCGCAGCCGTGCCGCGCTGACGCTGATGACGTCGGCCCCGTTGATCACCACCGCCCCGGAACTGCTGGCCGTTTCGGGAAGAAGGCCCAGAATGGCCTTGGCGGTGACAGTCTTGCCGGATCCGGACTCCCCTACGATCGCCAGTACCTCCCCCTTCCGGACCTCCAGGCTGACGTCCTTGACTGCATGGACTGGCCCACCGTCAGTGGCGAACGTGACCTGGAGGTGGTCGATGTCCAGAACGGGACGGCCGTCGTCGGGCTCCCCGTTGGAGTTCCGCCCGGACAGCGGATCGATGTTGACGGTCATGATGCCCTCACTTCGGTTGCGATCCCGGCGCTGTCCACCGGCGCCGGGGAGCTGCTCCCCGTGCTCTTGCGGCCGCGGAGGCGCGGATCGTTCAGGTCGTTGATGCTCTCGCCCACCAGGGTCAGGCCCACCACGGTCAGCACGATGGCCAGGCCGGGAAACAGGCCCGTCCACCAGATGCCGGACGTGGTGTCGGCGAGCGCCTTGTTGAGGTCGAAGCCCCACTCCGCCGCGGAACTGGGTTCGATGCCGAAGCCGAGGAAGCCGAGGCCAGCCAGGGTGAGGATGGCTTCGGAAGCGTTCAGGGTAAAGATCAGCGGCAGTGTCCGGGTGGCGTTGCGGTAGATATGGCGGGTCATGATGCGGATGTTGGACGCTCCCACCACTTTGGCGGACTCCACGAACGGCTCAGCCTTCAGCCTGACGGTCTCTGCCCTGATGACCCGGAAATACTGCGGAATGAAGACCAGCGTGATGGCAGTGCCGGCAGCGAAGATGCCGCCGGTGAGGCTGGATTGTCCGCCGCTGATGACGATGGCCATGACAATGGCCACCAGCAGCGAGGGAAAGGCGTACACGGCATCGGCGATGACCACCAGGATCCGGTCAAGCCACCCGCCGAGGTAGCCGCTGACCAGGCCAAGGACGACGCCGATGACGATTGACATGGTCACGGCGACGACGATCACCAGGATCGCCGTCTGCGCCCCCCAGATGACCCGGGACAGGACGTCGTAGCCGCCCACTGTCGTCCCCAGGAGGTGTTTGCCTCCGGGGGCCTGCTGCGTGGGGAAGTTGCCGTCGGCGTCGGAAAGCTGCGAGAAACCGTACGGTGCCAGCAGCGGTGCGAAAAGCGCCGTCAGGACGAACAGGCCGGTGAGGATCAGTCCGGCCACCAGCATGCCGCGCTGGAGGCCGACGCTTTTGTTGTAGTGCGAGACCACCGGAAGGCGGCGGTACCAAGGGGCCCGCGGGCTTTCCATCGGGACGGGAACGGCCGGGATGCTCATGGTCAGTACCTCACGCGGGGGTCGATCAGCGCGGCGATGATGTCCACGATGAAGTTGGTCATGGCCACGATGATGGCGAGCAGCACCACGATGCCCTGGACGGCCACGAAGTCACGGGCCGTGAGGTAGTTGGCGAGCTGGAATCCCAGCCCCTTCCACTCGAAGGTTTTCTCGGTCAGCACCGCCCCGCCGAGCATCACTGCTATTTGCAGGCCCATCACCGTGATGATGGGTATCAGGGCTGGCTTGTAGGCGTGCTTGGTGACCAGGCGGTATTCGCTGACACCCCTGGACCGGCCTGCCTCAATGTAGTCCCTGCCGAGTGTGCCGATGACGTTGGTCCGGACGAGGCGGAGGAAGATGCCGGCTGTCAGCAGCCCCAATGCCACCGCGGGGAGCACGGCATGGGCCATGACGTCTCCGAGGGCGGCCATGTTGCCGCTTCGAAGCGCGTCGAGCCAGTAGATTCCGGTGGGCGCTTCCAGGGACGTCAGGGCAAGTTCACTGGACGTCTTTGCCCGCCCTGCGACCGGCAGCCAGCCGAGCCACACGGAGAAGGTCAGCTTCAGCAGCATGCCGGCGAAGAACACAGGGGTTGCGTAGCAAAGAATGGCGAAGACGCGCAGGACGGCGTCCGGTGCCTTGTCCCGGCGGTGGGCGGCCACCATGCCCAGGGGAATGCCGACCAGGAGGGCGACGAGCAGCGCGTTGATGCTCAGCTCAAGGGTGGCCGAACCGTAGGTGGTGAGCATTTCGACGACGGCGCGGTTGTCCGTGAGCGTCCGTCCGAAGTTGCCGGTGGCCAGCTGGCCGAGGTACTCGAAATATTGGACCAGGATGGGCCGGTCGTAGCCGGCGGCCTGGATTCGTTCCTGGAGCTGGTCCGCCGGCAGGCGTCCGCCCATGGCTGCGGTGATGGGGTCACCGGTGATCCTCATCAGGAAGAAGACCATGGTGACCAGGATGAAGATGGTGGGGAAGATGAGCAGGAAGCGGACCAGGATGTACTGTCCCAGTCCGCCGCCGGATGATTTTTTGGCGGCCGGGAGCAGGCCGTCCGCGTCAGTGGGTGGCGCGTCGATCAATGTAGTCATGGGTACCTCAGGTTGTCTTTGCGGTGCCCGCGTTGGGCCGGCACCGCTTCCCGACCAGCACGCGGGGCGGGACACGTGCACCTGGCATCAGGTGCACCGTGTCCCGCCCCGTGTGCGGTCAGAGCCGGATGGTGCGGTGGACCTACTTGGACATCACGCCAAGACGGGTCTTGAACGAGGCATCGAGGGTCTTTTCCACTCCCTGGACATCCGTTCCGGCCACCATGACCTGGGCACCCTGCAGCAGCGGCAGCGTGGAAAGGTCCTTGGCGATGGCTTCCTGGGCCTCGCCCAGGAGTTCGCTCCGCTCCGCCTTGTCCGCGGTGACCAGCTGCTTCTTGACAATGTCCGTCACGGCCGGGTTCTCGTAATGGTTGCCGAGGAAGTTGCCCGGGATGAAGAACGGCGTCAGGTAGTTGTCCGCGTCCGAATAGTCCGGGAACCAGCCCAGCTGGTACACGGGGTACGCGTCGGCCCGGCGTTCCTTGGTGTAGGTGGTCCACTCGGTCGACTTGAGGTCCACGGTGAAGAGCCCTGACTTTTCGAGCTGTTCCTTGACCAGGGCGTATTCATCGGCCGCCGAGGTGCCGTAGCGGTCCGTGTACTGCAGCTTCACGTCGACCACCGAGGTGATGCCGGCGTCGGCCAGGACCTGCTTTGCCTTGTCCAGGCTCGGCTTGCCGCTGCCGTCGCCGTAAAGGCTCTTCAGCGGCTCCGTTGCGCCTTCGAATTCCTTGGGCACATAGGAGTAGACCGGGGTGTAGGTGTCCTTGAAGACCTGCGAGGCAATGACGTCGCGGTCAACCAGGTGGGCTATGGCCTGGCGTACGGCGAGGGCCTTGGCGGGATCGGCTTCCGGGGTCTTCGCACCGAACGGCATGGTGTCGAAGTTGAACACCATGTAGCGCAGTTCCCCGCCGGGGCCCTTGTGGACCTTCACCTTGTCGTCGCTCTCGAGGTCTGCGACGTCGGTCGCGGTAAGGATCCGCCCGGCGACGTCGATGTTGCCCTGCTGGACGTCGAGCTTCAGGTTGTTCGGGTCAGCGTAGTGCTTGAGGGTGGCACCGTCGTTGGCCGCAGCACCCAGCATCCCCTGGTAATCCGGGTTGGGCTTGAAGCTCACCAGTTCGTTCTTCTTGTAGCTTTCGATGGTGTACTGGCCGGCGAAGGGTTTGGCCGCGACGATGGCGTCGTCGTCCATGATCTTGTCTGCCGGGAAGACTTCCTCGTCCACGATCGGGCCCGGGTTGGAAGCGAGGACGCCCGGGAACACCTGGTCGTTGCCGGCGGCAAGGGTGAACACCACGGTGTTGGCGTCCGTCGCCTCGATCTTCTCCATGTTGGAGAGCAGGGACGCCGGCCCGTTGGGGTCATCGATCGATTTGACCCGGTTGAACGAGAACACCACGTCGGAGGAATCCAGCGTGTTGCCATTGGCGAATTTCAGGCCGGGCTTGAGCTTCACCGTGTATTCAGTGGGGCTGGTGAAGGAAGCCGACTCGGCGATGTCCGGGGCGGCATCGGCGGTGCCGGGCTTGTAGTTGAGCAGGAAGGGATAGATCTGGTTCATGACCATGAAGGATCCGCCGTCGTAGGACCCGGCCGGATCCAGGGTGACCACTTTGTCCGTGGTGCCGTACGTGATGGCACCACCCCCTGCATCGCCGGTCGAGGTCCCGCCGCCTCCGCCTGAGGGGCCCGTGCAGGCCGTCAGTGCGAGGGCGGAAACGCCTGCCAGCGCGATTGCGCCGTGCAGTGCTTTATTGCTCTTCGTCATCTGTGAACTTTCTGTTCGATGAGTGCGCGCCCGCCGACCGCTGATGGGTGCATTTGCTCAGGCGGGAAGCGCGCGGTGCTGATGCCTAGATTCAATCAGAGAGTCAACACTCAGACCGGCCCATTTTGTGAGTTGAGACACAAAATTTACCTGATTGCTCTGCAGCGCCCGGGAACCGGCGGCACAACCAACAACACCGCCCCGGCGGAACCGGGGCGGTGTTGTTGTACTGATGGATTAGAGCTCGGCGCGCTGAAGCGAGCGGGCAGCGTCAATCGTCGCCTGGCCCAGCACCCGGCTGCCCTGGTAGAGGACAACAGTCTGCCCGGGCGCCACCCCGCGGAGGGGGTCTGTCAGCCGGACCACCAGCTGCCCAGTTGAATGCCCGGCCGTCTCCATGCGGGCCGTCGCGGGGACGGGGTCGCCGTGCGCCCGGACCTGGGCGTAGCAGTCGAACTCCTCGCCGGTTTCGACTTCCCTGATGGGCAGTCCTGCCCAGGAGACCTTGATGCCCCGGATCTCGTCGATCGCCAGCAGGGCCTCGGGGCCCACCACCACTTTGTTTTCCTTGGGCCGGATCTCCAGGACGAAGCGGGGCTTGCCGTCGGCGGCGGGGGTGCCCAGCTTCAAACCGCGGCGCTGGCCCACGGTGAAGGCGTTGGCGCCCGGGTGCTCGCCCACCTTCGTGCCGGTTTCGTCCACGATGTCCCCGGTGGACATGTCGATTTTTTCGGCCAGCCATCCCGCCGTGTCACCGTCAGGGATGAAGCAGATATCGTGGCTGTCCGGCTTGTTGGCCACCGAGAGGCCGCGGCGCTCGGCTTCCGCACGCACTTCGGCCTTGGAGGGCGTGTCGGCCAGCGGGAACATGGAGTGCTTGAGTTGCTCGTGGGTCAGGACGCCCAGGACGTAGCTCTGGTCCTTGGCCCAGTCCGCCGCACGGTGGAGCTCGCGGTTGCCGTCGGCATCCTCGATGACCTTGGCGTAGTGTCCGGTGCACACAGCGTCAAACCCCAGGGCGATGGCCTTTTCCAGGAGTGCGGCGAACTTGATCCGTTCGTTGCACCGCATGCAGGGGTTGGGGGTGCGGCCGGCCGCGTATTCATCGATGAAGTCCTGGACGACGTCTTCCTTGAACCGTTCGGAGAAATCCCAGACGTAGTACGGGATGCCCAGGACGTCGCACGCGCGCCAGGCATCGCGGGAGTCCTCGATGGTGCAGCAGCCGCGGCTTCCGGTGCGCAGCGTGCCGGGCATGCGTGAGAGCGCCAGGTGGACGCCGACGACGTCATGCCCCGCCTCTACGGCGCGGGCGGCGGCAACGGCGGAGTCGACTCCGCCGCTCATGGCTGCTAGAACTCGCATGATGGCTTTCTGTTGGGGAAGGTCCGGCTCTGGCCGGGGCTGGCGGACGCGCTGGGTAACAGGAAGGCAGGCTCCCGGAAACGATCCTTGCCTATCTATTCTACGGCCCCTGCCCCACGTTCCGTGAGGCGGGGCTCCTTCAGCCGCCGCTGGGGGCCCGGCGGGCCAGGGTTCCCGCCGTCTGGATGCTGGACTCATGCCCGGCCATACCTGCCTGGCGGGCCCGTGCGTAGGCATCAGGCAGTGCGGCCAGGAGGGCGTCGACGTCGCCCTCCACGGAAGCATGGCCCAGGGTGAAGCGCTGCGCGCCGCGGGCGGTCTCCTCGTCCAGGCCCATGGCCAGCAGGACGTGGGAAGGCCGGGGCACACCCGCTGTGCAGGCCGAACCGGTGGACGACTCCACGCCGGCCAGGTCCAGGAGGAACAGCAGGGAATCCCCCTCGCACCCGGGGAAGGTGAAGTGCGCATTGCCGGGGAGCCGGCCGTTCCCGGCAGCACCGCGCAGGACTGCTTCCGGAATCCGTTCCAGGACACCGTCGATCAGCTTGTCGCGCAGGCCCGCGATGCGTTCAGACTCGGCGCCCAAGGTGGCTGCGGCCTTCCCCGCGGCAGCTGCGAAGGCTGCGATGGAGGCGGTGTCCAGGGTGCCCGAGCGGACGTCACGTTCCTGGCCTCCGCCGTGCTGGACGGGGGTCAGTTTCACTGCCCGCCCCAGCAGGAGTGCGCCCACCCCCACCGGTCCGCCGATCTTGTGGCCGGAAATGGACATGGCGTCCAGGCCTGAGGCTTTGAAATCCACGGGGAGCGAGCCGAACGCCTGGACCGCGTCCGAGTGCACGGGGACGCCGGCGGCGTGCGCCAGCTCCACGATCCTGGTGATGGGCTGGACAGTGCCTACCTCGTTGTTGGCCCACATGACAGTGACCAGGGCAATGGTGTCCGGCTCACGGGACAGTTCTTTTTCAAGGACAGCGAGGTCCACCACTCCGGTGCTGTCCACCGGCAGCCATACGACCTCCGCGCCTTCGTGCCGTTCCAGCCATTCCACCGTGTCCAGGACCGCGTGGTGTTCGACGGCGGAGCACAGGATGCGGCGCCGTGCGGGCATCCCTGCCACGCGGGACCAGTACAGCCCCTTTACGGCCAGGTTGTCCGACTCCGTGCCACCCGACGTGAAAATGACTTCCGACGGATGGGCCCCAGCGGCGGCAGCAACAGCCTCCCGGGCATCCTCCACGGCACGGCGGGCCCGCCGGCCGGAACCGTGCAGCGATGACGGGTTGCCGGTGCGGGCCAGTTCACGGGTCAGCGCGGCCAGCGCCTCAGGTGCAAGGGGGGTGGTTGCTGCATGATCGAGGTAAACGGGCACGCCACAATTCTACCGGCCCGCCCTCCCGGGCTGATGCCGTCCTGCTGCTAGGCGGATGGCGGGATCAGAGGCAGGAAACGGGCGACGTCGGCCCTCGCCCCTGCGAGCGCGGCAGCGTCGGGGCACGAAAGGGAGATATAGACGGACGAACCGGCTGTGCCGAACAGCCGGGCCAGCACTGCAGTTGCCCTTCCTGCTGGCTGGGCTGCCTGCTCCAGGGCCAGGACCTCAACAGTCCTGCCGGGCCCTTCCGGGTCCCCGCCCCACCGCAGGGTCTCCGCTTTCAGGTAGCCGGGCAGGATGGACGGGTCCAGATACTCAAAAAGTGCAACGGTGGATTCCCTGTCGTCACCCCGGACCAGGGCGGCCTGGTTGGTGCGCACCTTGGCCGCCACAAGGCAACCGTCCCCCTTCACGTACCGGGTTTCGCCGGCCACGTTGCCGCTGGCGGCCTTCCATCCCGGCGCCTCCTTCAGCCCGTCCGCGATGCCTATGGGCTTGCCGGGGGCCAGGCTGCCGCCGGCGGCAAAGGGAAGATCCTGCGCGGCCACCGCAGCAGCGTCATGGCCAGGGGTAATGGTGGGCGTTGCCAGCACCGGCGTACTGGCGGCAGGTTGCGGAGCCGCAGGGTCCCGCACGTCCACGCTGCAGCCGCCGGCCAGCAAAGCTCCAAGGGCGGCTGCCAGCACCGGCGCCGCCCGCCGCCTGGCCCCGCCGGGCCATCGCGCCGTCGTCGGCATATCCATCCCCTCCCCACTACGTTGCGCCGCGGCCGGGACAGCCGCCCATGCACGAGTCTAGATGCACCCGCCCCGGGCACCGCACCAGGTCCGTTTCCTTCAAGGGAACCTTGCGGGGCTGGAGCGTCGTTGTTCAAGACAGGCCGTTAAACTGTGCGGACCGGGCTACCTGCGAAGACTGGCCATACCAACAGAAGGATGAGGGCTTGACCGAGAGCAGCAGCTCCTATTACCAGGTGCTTCGCGTGGCGGTAACTGCCACGGAGAAGGAGATCAAGGTGGCCTACCGCAGGGCTGCAAGGACGGCGCATCCCGATCACGGCGGAGACGCCGCCGCGTTCCGGCAGGTAACCCGTGCCTACGAGACCCTCATCGACCCCACCCGCAGGAAAGCCTACGACCGCTCCTATGCAGCCGGTACGCTCCGCAACGAGGATGCGGACACGGAAGCGCATTTCGACGCGCCTCCGGCGGGCAGCCGCGCTTCAGCCACCGTGCACAGGCAGGGCAACGCCCGCAACACCGCGGGCGACCCGCCTGTGTACGTCCCGCCGTATGATGACTCCCCCGCCGGCGGGGTCCCGTTGGTTCCCCTGGCAGTCGCCCGCCAGCAGGTGCACGGCATGCCCCGCAAACGCGGTATTTTCGGGGCCGAGGCCCGTATCCAGCGTGAGATGCACACCGTCCAGCTCCTGACCCGCCAGGTCCTGCCGGCCATCCCGGCCGCACGCCTGATCAACGGCCTCCAGTCCCCTGCCGACAACAGCCACATCGACCACGCAGTCCTGTCCGGGTACCGGCTCGCACTGATCGGCTCCATGCTGCTGCCCAAGGGCGCCTACGCCTGGGACGGCCGCACTTTGAACCATGGAGGCCGCGCCATCGCCCCGCCGCAGCTCACGCACGTTGTCCGGGCCATGCAGGACATCTTCCCGGAGCTGAACGTCACGGGCTGGACCGTTGTGCTCAACCCTGGCGGCAACCTCCACGAGCCCGTCATAGACAACCACCGCCGGTCAGCCGGCGCCCTCGAGGCCGTCCAGGTTGTCAACGCGGCGGGGATGGTGCGTGGGCTGAAAGAATTCCTTGCTGCCGGGCCCGCGCCCAATACCGTCAATGTTCCGGTGCTGGCCAGGCTGCTGCGCGGCATGCACTGACAACGGTGGCTAGGATGGAACGGTGTTCCGCATCCTTTTCCACGCCCCCGAAATCCCCGGCAATACCGGCAATGCCATCAGGCTCGCGGCCATCACGGGCGCCGAACTGCACCTCGTGGAACCGCTGGGGTTCGACTTCTCGGATGCGAAGCTCCGCCGTGCCGGGCTGGATTACCACGACCTCGCCGTCGTCACAGTGCACGCGGGCATCGAGGAGGCGTGGCAGCACCTGCAACCGGAACGGGTCTACGCCTTCACCTCCGATGGTGCCGCCAGCTATACCGACATCTCCTACCAGCCGGGCGACGTCCTCATGTTCGGACGGGAGTCCGTGGGACTGCCGCCGGAGTTGAAGGCGGATCCGCATGTGACCGCCACGGTGCGGCTGCCCATGCTTCCGGCCCTGCGCTCCCTGAACCTTGCCAATGCCGCCTCCATTGCCGTCTACGAAGCCTGGCGCCAGCAGGGCTTTGCCGGAGCCAAAATCTGACACCGCACAAACCGGCAACTTCTTTGCGCATCCGGCCCATCCATCCCGGCAGCTGCTCCGAATCACTCCCGACAACATTCCCAGGCGTTCGAGGAGCTGCAGGTGACATTGCTGGAGTCAAGATCCAGGACCTCACGCAGCAGCCACGGCGCTACTGCTGAGCATTCACGGCCGGGAGACTTATGCTTGGTAATGATGGAAACCCCCAACGCGCCACATTCCGAGGCCCACGCCGCGGTGACAGACCCCCCGGCCGACCTCAGCCACCGGCTTTCAGTGCTGCTGGAAGGCATAGGCCGGGGTGACCAGGCGGCCTTCGCCGAGTTCTACCAGCTCACGTCCCGACGCGTCTTTGGCATGGCCCGCAGGGTCCTGATCGACCCCGAGCTCAGCGCGGACACTACGCAGGAGGTCTTCCTCCAGGTGTGGCAGAACGCTTCCAAGTTCGATCCCAAGGCCGGGAGCCCGCTCTCCTGGCTGATGACTATTTCGCACCGCCGGGCCGTGGACAGGGTCCGGTCCTCGCAGTCCTCCACGGATCGCGAGGCCAAGTACGGCGCCAGCACCCAGGACATCGACCACGACTCCGTGGCGGACCAGGTGGGAAGCAGGCTGGAGGCCGAGGCCGTGGTGCGGTGTTTGGAGACACTGACCGAAACGCAGCAGGAGTCCGTGCGCCTGGCGTACTACGGCGGCCTCACCTACCGGGAAGTTGCCGAACGCCTGAACGCCGCAGTTCCCACCATAAAATCCCGTATCCGCGATGGATTGATCCGACTGAAGACCTGTCTGGGGGTGAGTTGAGATGGCTGAAACCAATAACGGCCATTCCGGTTCGTTTGGAGACACCGTCGCCATGGACCTGGCTTCCGGACGGGCTGTGGACCTGGCCGAGCTCTATGCACTGGATGCGGTGACTGATGGGGAACGCCAGGCAATCGAACAGTACATGTCTGCCGCCCCGGCGGCGGAACGGACCGAATTCTTCGACCGGGTGCGCCAGGCGAGGGAAACCCTGGCAAGGACCTTCCGCGTCGAGGATCAGCCGCCGGCTGATCTTTTCGACCGTATCGTTGCCCAGCTGCCCGTCCAGGGCAGCCGGCCGGACGCCGGCAACCCGGCTCCTCCTGCCCCAGGACAAATTGCGGCAGGACAGTCCGCACCTGGGCAGGCGGCACCATGGCAAGCGCAGCCTGCCGGCGGAGACGAACTCGCCAAAGCACGGCAGCGCCGCGAGGAACGGCGCCGGCCTGGAGGCACTCGCCGTTGGCTCGCCGGCGTCGCGGCTGCCGCCGCCATAGCCCTGGGCGGTGTAGGCGTGGGTTCCTACTTGGCTGACCAGAATGACCCAATGAACCAGGTGGTGCGTGCCGGAGACCTGCGGGAAGCTTCGGTGGACGTGGCGGGCGGCGGTACCGCGACCCTCCTGATCTCCTCGTCGGAGGATGCCGCCGTCGTCAAAATGAACGGCGTTCCCGCCCCGCCGGAGGGAAAGGTCTACCAGATGTGGCTGATTCCCAAGGACGGCTCGGCGCCGGTATCACAAGGCCTGATGGACGAGGAAGCACTGTCCAAGCCTGCAGTGGTGGAGGGGATTTCCTCAGCCGCAGCGCTCGGAATAACAGTAGAGCCGGCAGGCGGATCCCAGTCCCCCACCCTGCCCACGGTTGCCGCCGCCCCGCTGGGGGCCTGAGGCACCGGCAAGGACGCCAAAAGCGCCTCGTTCCATTCCGCCAAGGAAGGAGCGGGGCGCTTTTTTGCCTGTACTTGTCAGAAGCCGGCGATGGTTCCGGGCCCGTTGACCGCCACCACGTGGAAGGCCTCAGCACTGCGCCCGTCCGGGAGTCCCGCACGGGCGGCGTTTACCCTCATGCCCTGCCGGACAGTCGCCTCCATGGCTTCAATGTCAGGGTGCTGGCTGACGTGGACATGGATCGCCCCGAGCTTGGACTCCACGTGGTCCGTGACATCCACAAAGTGGTTCTCCCGTTCCTCGGGTCCGGCGTATAGCCACAGCCACGGGAGCTTGTAGGCCTCCAGCCCGGCCTCTGCCAGTTCGGGGTAGGCGAAGGGGTTTTCCACGGCAGGGTACACGGCGCGGGTTACGGCCTCCCCCACAGCGAGGTGGTCCGGGTGGCTCTTCTGGATGCGCTTCCAGTTCCGTTCCGGGTGCATGGAAAGCACGACGTCGGGACGGATTTCCCGGATCAGCTTCACCACGCCCTTCATCACCTCGTGCGAGGGTTCAAGGAACCCGTCCCGCTGGTGGAGGTAGTGGATATCGGTAACCCCCACCAGCTCCGCGGCGCGCCGCTGCTCAGCGTCGCGGAGGGCGATGATGTCGGGCCGGTGCGCCGGGTCGAAGCCGCCGGCGTCGCCGTCGGTCATGATGCAGTAGCTGACCTGGACGCCGGCGGCCGTCCAGGCAGCGATGGTGCCGGCAGCACCGAAATCGATGTCATCCGGGTGCGCCGCAAAACAGAGCACCCGCCCAACCCGGTGTACGTCCGGGTTGAACGGGCTCTGTGCCTGCTGGGGAAAGGCAGTCAAAGAGTCAGCCTTTTCGCTTCTTGATCTCGGCGGTGGCCTGCGGGAGGACGTCGAAGAGGTCGCCCACGATGCCGAAGTCCGCGATCTCGAAAACCGGGGATTCGGCATCCTTGTTGACTGCAACAATGACCTTCGCCGTCTGCATGCCGGCCTTCTGCTGGATTGCGCCGGAGATGCCTGCGGAAATGTAGAGCTGCGGGGATACGGTCTTGCCGGTCTGTCCAACCTGCGCGTCGTGGCTGATCCAACCGGCGTCGGTGGCGGCGCGGGAGGCGCCTACTGCTGCTCCGAGGGCGTCGGCAAGTTCTTCCACCGGCCCGAAGTCGCCGTCGAGGCCGCGTCCGCCGGCTACGACGATGCGGGCATCGGTGAGGTCAGGACGGCCGCTGGCAACCTTCTGCTCCCGGGCCGTGATCCGGGCCGCGGCGTTGACGGCGGGCACCTCGACCGTGACGGTCTCCAGCGCGGCCGGGGCCGCAGCGGGTTCGGGGACCACATTGTTCGCCTTGACGGTCAGCACGCTGACCGCAGTGCCGGCCTTGCAGGCGGTGTTGTAGGACCCGGCGAGGACTGACTTGTGCGCGGTGCCGTCCGCATCCACGGCAACCACGTCGGTGATGACTCCGGCGCTGAGGCGGATCCCCGCCCGGGCCGCGATCTCCTTGCCTTCCGGAGAGTTGTCCAGCAGGACTATTGAGGCGCCGGCCTGTTCAGCGGCAGCCGCCACGTAGGCAGCCTTGGGTGCCACCAGGAAATCATCAAGGTCTTCCGCAGAGGGAAGCAGCACGGTGCTGGCGCCGTATTCCGCGAAGCTGGCGGCGACGTCATCGTGCAGCTTTCCGTTGAGGGCAACCGCGGTTTCCCCAAGCGACCGTCCCAGGGTGAGCAGCTCAAGGCTGCTCTTCTTGAGCGACGTGCCGGGGTTGTCAATGAATACAAGTACTTTTGCCATGTCTGTGGTCCCTCTTAGAGCAGCTTCTGGGCGGCCAGGAAGTCAACGAGCTTGATGCCGGCATCGCCTTCGTCGGTGATGATGGTGCCGGCGGTCCGGGGCGGACGCTCCTCGGCGCTGAGCACGCTGGTCCAGGAACCTGTGTGTCCAACCTGCGCCGGGTCCACCCCGATGTCGGCCAGGGAGAGGGTGGTGATGCTCTTGCGCTTGGCAGCGATAATCCCCTTGAAGTTGGGGTAGCGCGGCTCGTTGATCTGGTCTGTCACCGAAACGAGAGCGGGGAGGGGGGCTTCGACTGTCTCGGAGGACGTGTCGGCGTCGCGGCGTGCGGTGAGGCGGCCGCCGTCGACCTCAAGCGAGGACGCGAAGGTGACCTGCGGCAGTCCCAGGCGCTCCGCGAGCTGCGCGGGAACCAGCGAGGTCTCCCCGTCGGTTGAAGCCATGCCGGTGAGGACCAGGTCCACGGGCGCGTCAGCGCCCAGGTGCCGGATGGCCGCAGCCAGCGCCAGCGACGTAGCCGCGGCGTCCGAACCTGCAAGGGCATCGTCGGTGAGGTGCACGCCTTCGGTTGCACCAATCTGCAGTGCCTTCTTGATGGCATTCACTGCACCCGAGGGGCCCATGCTCAGCGCGATGACCTGGTTTCCTGCCTTGGCTCCGCCGCGGGCTTCGGCCAGCTGTAGCGCTGCCTCAAGGGCGTATTCGTCAAGCTCGGACAGGATGCTCTCGTCGCGGTCAGTCGTGTGGCCCTCACCGGTGAGGTGGCGGTCAAACTGGGCGTCCGGTACATGCTTGACCAGGACGATGATCTTCAATGTATCTTCCACTGTGTTTACAGCAGCCTTCCATGCTTGTGGACAGCCAGCCGGGTGAGGTCATGGCCGCGGAATGCCCCGGCATGCGGGTAGCTCCTAGCTAACCATATAGGCGCACTCCAGCGCCCTCTTCCGTTAACGCCTGTGTCAGCGCTCCCCGGCTGCCATTCAGGGCGGATACATAACGACGGCGGCGCCCACCACATGGGGGCACCGCCGCCTGTCCTTGCCTGTTGACTTGCCGGCCCCGTGCTAGCTGGCTGCGGCGCCCAGGGTTACATCGAACGTCTGTTCCTTGCCGTTCCGAAGGACGGTGATCTCGACGCTGGACCCCGCGGGCTGTTCCCGCACTGCAGCGGTCAGCTGTTCCGGTTCGCCAATGGCGAGATCATTGAATTTGGTGATCACGTCGCCCACCTTGATCCCTGCCTTGCCGGCTGCGGAATCGGGCTCCACCGTGGCAACGTCCGCGCCGACCGAGAACCCCGAAGCGGCACTGGAGGCAGTTTTCTTCTTCACGCTGACACCCAGCTGGCCGTGCGAGGCCTTGCCGGTGTCAATGATTTCCTGCGCCACCCGCTTGGCATGGTTGATGGGGATGCTGAAGCCGACGCCAATGTTTCCGCTGGTTGAGGATGCGCTGGATCCCGCGGATGCGATGGCCACGTTGACGCCAATAACCTCGCCGCTGCTGTTAACCAGGGCACCACCGGAATTCCCCGGGTTGATGGCGGCGTCAGTCTGGATGACGTTGATGGAGATCTCGCCCTGGTCCGCCGTCTGCTGGCTCTGGCCCCCACCCGGAGGCGCGAACTGGAATCCGCCTTCGTCGTCACCCTCGGCGTTGTCCCCCTCTTCCGGGGCGGCCGCGGAGGCGACACTGATGGTCCTGTTCAGCGTCGAAACGATGCCATCAGTCACCGTGCCGGTGAGGCCCAGCGGCGAGCCAATGGCGATGGCGGTGTCCCCCACATTGAGCTTTCCGGAGTCCCCCAGGGTGGCGGGGGTGAGGCCGGAGGCGTTGTCCACCTTGATCACTGCGAGATCAGACAACGGGTCCGTGCCAACGAGTTTGGCGGCGAGGACCTTGCCGTCACTGGTCCGGACTTCAAGGGCAGCGTCGGCCGTCTGGCCGTCCAGGGTGACAACATGGGTGTTGGTGAGCACATGGCCCTGGTCGTCCAGGATGATCCCGGAGCCCGTTCCTCCGGCGCCGCCGCTTGCAGCACTGATGGTCACCACGCTGGGCGACGCCTTCAGGGCAGCTGCCGTAATGGCGTTGACATTGTCCTTGTTGTTGACGATGACTGTGCCGGGCTGGCTGTTGCTGCTCACGGCAGCACCGGAACCGGCGTTGCCGGACAGTTCCGCGGAACCAACAGTGGCCACTCCCCCTCCCACCAGCCCGGCCGCCAGGATGCTGGCTACGAGGGTGCCCACGCCGAACGTCGCTTTCCGCCGCGGGGCATCTTTGGGATTGGGGGCGAAAGAGTTGCCGCTGTGGGCGCTGCTGGCGCCGAGGGTGGTTGCGCCATGGTCCTGGCCCGCGTACTGGCTTTCCCGGCGGTTCTGGCTGGCGTAGCCGTAACCGGGGTGGGGCGCCTGGTACTGGCCGGGCGCCTGCTGCGCCGTGGGGTCCTGCCCAGCACTGTGCTGGCCGCCGTGGAAGGGCTGCCGCTGCGGGTAGACGGGACGCTGGGTTCCGGGGAGTTCCTCGGTGGGGTTGCCGCCCTGCTGTTCAAGCCGCTCAGTGGGGTACTGGCGGGAGCCAGACTCGTTCACGCCGGGATCACGTGCAAGCTGCTCTCCGGCAGCCGGCTCCTGCGTCTGTTCGGCGTGCTGCCCCCAGGGATCCTGCCCGTCTTGGCCGCTGTTCCGCGGGGCCGGACCCGGTGTCTGGTTCTCAGTCATGGGACTTCCTTTCATCCTCGTCTGCATTAACTATGGACTCCCTGGCTGGAACAAGCTCGGATGTTTGCTGAGAGCTTCCTGAAGGGCCGTTCCGCTCCGGACTAACGGCGGTTGGCGTTTCGCTGCTGGCATATTCCGGCCGATGGACTGGCTGTGGGGTGCACCATAGAATCAAGATGAATTGCCACAGCGACCTGCGGCTTCACACCAAGCGTGGGGGCGCTGCTGGATTCTGAGACGACTGATTCGTCCCGAATCGGTGTCAGGCGTGCTGAAGGGTTGCACATGCGGTCAAAGTTCAAACGTATATTCGCCGTGATCGGCCTTACCGCCTTCCTGGGGTTGCCCGCCGGCGCGGCCTGGGCCGAGGATCCGGTCAGCATTCCCTCCGGCCAGAACATCGTGGATAACGCAGATGTACTCGGAGGCCGCGAGGGCGAAGTCCAGGAAGCCATCCAGAAGTTGCTGAAGGACGACAAATACAACCTCTACGTCGTGACCGTTGACAGGTTCACCAACCCAACGGTGCCAGCAGAATGGGCCGCAGCCGTTGCCACGCAGAAGGGCATGGGCAGGTCCGATGCCATCCTCGCGATAGCCAAGGACGACGGCAAATTCAGCTTTGTCCTAAACTCTGCCAGCCCCATCAAGTCGAAGCAGGGGGCAATAAGCCAGAACGCTGTCACGGCAAACTTGGCCGGTGGCAGCCCGGATTTCGCGCAGGCAGCAATTGACACGGCAGCGGCGATTGGGGATGCCGCCAGTGGTGGCAGCGGCGACGTCCCCTCTGATGCGGGCGCTGGCGCAGCCGTTCTGGTCGGAACGGGCGTCGTGGCAGCGGGTGGCGCAGGTGCATACCTGTACTTCCGCAACAAGCGCAAGAAGGCAGCCGGACAGGCAGCCAATGCCAGCTATGGCCCGCAGGGCGCTGAGCTGGATCCGCTGGCATCGCTCAGCATCGAGGAACTTCGCCGCAAGGGCGGCTCCCTGCTGATTGAGGCGGACGATGCCATCAAGTCCAGTGAGCAGGAACTTATGTTCGCCCAGGCGCAGTACGGTGATTCCGCCGTCGGCAACTTCACCAAGGCTCTGAACGAAGCCAAGGCCCACCTGAGCGAATCCTTCAAGCTGCAGCAGCAGCTGGACGACCACATCCCGGACACTGAAGAGCAGCAGCGGACATGGCTCGGCGAGATCATCCGCCGGTCCGAAGCCGCGCTTGCGTCCCTCCAGGAGCAAAAGGCGGACTTCGATTCCCTGCGTGAACTTGAGAAGAACGCACCGCAGGCGCTTGCAGCTGTTAACGCCGGTGCGCGCGAAGCGGACTCGAAGATCTCCAGCGCGGAAGAGTCCCTCACCTCACTCCGTTCGAAGTATGCGGACAGTGCCCTGACCCAGGTCTCTGACAACATCCTGCAGGCCAAGGAACGCCTGGCCTTTGTCCAGAACGCCACCGCCACCGCCCAGCAGAAGCTGGCTGAGGGCGAAGGCAGCCTCGCCGCTGTAGCAGTCCGCGCAGCCGAAGAGAGCCTGCACCAGACCAACGTCCTCCTCGACGCCATCGCCAAGGTTTCCTCCAACCTGGATGAAGCCCGGGGCAGCCTCGAAAGTGCAGTGGTGGACACCTCCCAGGACCTCGCGCAGGCACGGGCCATGATCCAGTCCGGCGCCCACCCCGAACTGGCTGGACCGGTAGCCGGGGTTGAGAACGCCCTCGCACAGGTCAAGGCAGAAATCCAGGGCGGCAAGATCGACCCCATTGCCACCCTTCAGCGCGTTGAGACTGCCCACCAGTCGCTGGACCAGGCCCTCAGCGGCATCAGGGATCAGCAGGAACAATCCCGCCGGGCGCAGGCTTCGCTCCAGCAGACCATCATGTCTGCCCAGGCCCAGATCAGCGCGACGTCGGACTACATCACTGCCCGCCGTGGCGGCGTGGGCACAGAGGCACGTACGCGGCTGGCCGAGTCGCAGCGGAACCTTGACTATGCCCTCTCCATTGCACGCACCGACCCGGTGACGGCTTTGACGTACGCCCAGCAGGCGCACGCCCTGGCCGCCCAGGCAGCCCAGCTGGCGCAGGCGGATGTTGACCATTTTGGCGGCTACGCCAACCAGGGCTACGGCCGCGGCGGGATGTTTGGGGGCGGAGGTGGCGGAGGCCTGGGCGGTGCAATCCTCGGCGGCATCCTCATCAACTCCATCCTCAACGGAGGCGGCGGGGCAGGCTGGGGCGGCGGCCACAGCGACGGCGGAGGCTGGGGCGGAGGCGACTTCGGCGGCGGAGATTTTGGCGGCGGCGACTTCGGCGGCGGCGACTCAGGAAGTTTCTGACCACCACAAACCGGCGCTGGCCCGTGATCTGCCCCCGCTACATCAAAGCCACAACATAACTGTTCACTGATTTCAGTGGTCACCACAGAGCAGGACGAAAGGTAGCAACATGGTTAAGCAGTCCATCTTTGGCCGTATCGCGCAGCTGGCTAAGGCAAACATCAACACTTTGCTTGACAACGCTGAGGATCCCCAGAAGATGCTGGACCAGATGGTCCGGGACTACACAAACAACATCGCTGAGGCCGAGTCCGCCGTGGCACAGACCATCGGCAACCTGCGGATGCTCGAGGACGACTACCGCGAGGACGTCAAGAACGCACAGGACTGGGGCAACAAAGCCCTCGCGGCCTCGCGGAAGGCGGACGAATACCGCGCCAGCGGCGACACGGTTGATGCCGAGAAGTTCGACAACCTTGCCAAGGTGGCCCTCCAGCGCCAGATGTCCGCCGAAAACGAAGCCAAGGGAGCAGAACCCAGCATTGCCTCCCAGCGCGAAGTGGTGGACAAGCTCAAGTCCGGCCTGGACCAAATGAAGGGCAAGCTCAACGAGCTGACCAGCAAACGGAATGAACTCGTGGCCCGGTCGAAGACCGCTGCCGCCCAGTCCCAGGTTCACGACGCCATCAAGAGCATCGATTTCATGGATCCCACCAGCGAAGTGGGCCGCTTCGAGGAAAAGATCCGCCGCGAGGAGGCCAAGGTCCGTGGCCAGCAGGAACTCGCCGCCTCGAGCCTGGACGCGCAGTTCAACCAGCTTGAGGACCTTGGTGAGCAGGTTGAAATCGAAGCGCGCCTGGCGGCCCTGAAGTCCGGCAACTCCTCAAAGCCGGCCATTGGCGCCTCGGGTTCAGCAGCAACAGCCTCAACGGTGGACGAAGCAGACTTCGACAAACTCTGACCAGGGGCAGGACGTACCACCTGCCAAAGAAGCAACAGGTAGGGCCGGGGCCATCGATGGCCCCGGCCCTACCTGTCCCTGCCGGTGTGTAGCGTGGTTGCATGGCTTCTTCCACTGAGACTTCCATCGTCTGGCTCCGCGACGACCTTCGGCTTGATGACAATCCGGCTCTTTCCGAGGCTGCCGCGCTCGGCCTGCCCCTGACTGTCGTCTACATCCTCGACGAGGAGTCCGATGGCGTACGGCCGCTTGGAGGAGCCACGAAGTGGTGGCTGCACCATTCCCTCGCTTCACTCGCGGGTGCCCTGGAAACTAAAGGCTCCAGCCTGCTCCTCCGCCGCGGCCCGGCCGAGGAGATCATCAGGGAACTCGCCGCCGAAACCAACGCCCGCCACCTGTTCTGGAACCGCCGCTACGGCCAGCCTGAGCGCACGGTGGACGCTGCTGTCAAGGCGTGGGCCACTGAGAACGGTTTACAGGCCTCGAGCTTCCAGGCGAACCTCCTGTTTGAGCCATGGACGGTCCAGACAGGCGCGGGCGGGCCGTACAAGGTGTTCACGCCGTTTTGGCGGGCCTGCCTGGCCGGCGCTGATATCCGCGACCCGCTCCAGGTTCCGGGAACGCTGCCGGCGCCTCCGGAGCGAACCGGGACTGCACAGGCGGACGACACACTTGATGGCTGGGGCCTCCTGCCCTCCGCCCCCGACTGGAGCGCCGGACTTGCCGCCGTCTGGGAACCGGGCGAGGACGGCGCAAGGCACCGGCTCGAGGATTTCCTGGACGGGCCGGCGGAGGAATACGGGACAGGCCGTAATATCCCTGGCGTGGAAGGTACCAGCCGGCTTTCACCCCATCTGCGGTTCGGCGAAGTCAGTCCTTTCCGCGTGTGGCGGCAGATCCGCCGCCGCTACCCGCACAAAGTACCTGCCGACGTCGGCATCTTCCGCGCGGAGCTTGGCTGGCGGGAATTCTGCTGGCACCTTCTGTACACCAACCCGGACCTTGCCACCCGCAACTACCGTCCTGACTTTGACCGGTTCGAGTGGGAGAAGCCCGGCAAGGATGAGCTGGACGCCTGGCAACAGGGCCGGACCGGGTATCCGTTCGTCGATGCAGGCATGCGCCAGCTGTGGCAAACCGGCTGGATGCATAACCGGGTGCGGATGGCCACGGCGTCTTTCCTGGTCAAGAACCTCCTGACGGACTGGCGCGTCGGGGAAGCCTGGTTTTGGGACACTCTCGTGGACGCGGACGCGGCCAGCAATCCTGCCAACTGGCAGTGGGTTGCCGGCTCAGGAGCAGACGCCTCACCGTACTACCGGATCTTCAACCCCGTCACGCAAAGCAAGAAATTCGACGCCGCGGGCAACTACCTGCGCCGCTTCATACCTGAGCTGGCGGACCTTGACGGTAAAGCCATCCACGAGCCCTGGAAGGCGGGCGTTGAACTGGACGGGTATCCGGGGCCCCTGGTGGACCTGCCCGAGTCCAGGGAACGGGCACTCGAGGCCTACCAGAAGCTCAGGGACAGCTGACCCGTCCCGGCGGCAGGCGGCCGGGACCCGTCAGCGGCTGACTTTGCCCATCAGGGAGGCGATAGGCCGGAGGAACAAGGGGCGTGCCAGGAACCAGGCGGCCACCATCACCACAACCGAGGCGAGGAAAACCCAGAAGCCGAACCAGCCGTCGTCGTCCCGCACGGCGTACATGTGGTTGAGGTTGCGCAGGGCTCCCGTAGCCAGCACCAGGAAGACGTGCACGGCAATGAAGGCAACGAAGTAGATCATCACCGGGAAGTGGACGGCGCGCGCCCATTCGATGGGGAAGGCCTTGTTCAGGCCCGCAGCCTTCTTGGGCCACGCACCGGACATGCGCAGGCCCGTGACAAACGCCAGCGGAGCGGCAATGAAGACAGTAACGAAGTAGGAGAGCAACTGCAGGGCGTTGTAGTTGACCCAGCCGTTCTCGGTGGGCCAGTCCAGGGAGGCGTACTGCAGGGCTGCGGACAGTGCATTGGGAATGACGCCCCAGCTGGTGGGAACAATCCGCATCCACTGGCCGGTGGCGAAAAGCAGGACCGCGAAGACCAGGCCGTTCAGGATCCACAGGACGTCCAGCGTCAGGTGGAACCACAGCTCCAGGCTGATTTTGGTTGGCGGGTTCTTCGTCTTGATCATGCCCTTGTTGTTCCGGGTCCAGTGTCCGCTGGGGCGGGTGGTGGTCCGCACCTGCCACCCCGTGCGAATGATCAGCAGCAGGAAGAACGCGTTCAGGAAGTGCTGCCAGGCGAGCCAGGCAGGAAAGCCCACCGGAGCGTTGTCCGGGAGCTCTGAGTGTCCCGGGTAGTCCGCCACGAACGAAGCCACGGCAGGCAGCCCCATGAGCCACTTGGCAACCAGCACCACCAGGACCAGCCCTCCGAGGACGGCAGGCACCGCCCAGTAGAGTCGCGACCGCTTACCCGCCGCGGTACGGGGCTTCTTCGTGGGTGTGGACATCGAACAACATTCCTCTCGAGAATGACTGGCCAAGTGCTCACGGCGTGTGAGGCTCTGCGAAAGAGAATACTAGGAACTGCACGTATCCACGGAAAAAAGAAGACCCCGTCCGGCTGGTAGGCCGGTCGGGGTCTTCACATAGTTGCGGGGACAGGATTTGAACCTGTGACCTCTGGGTTATGAGCCCAGCGAGCTACCGAACTGCTCCACCCCGCGTCGCTGAAACAACACTACCCTAGTTTTCCGGCTTCGTTTTCCACTCCGGGATTTACATACCTTTTGTCTATCAACCGGGAGAGGGCACGGGGCTTAAACGAAAAGATCCGGACACTGTCTCCAGTGTCCGGATCTTTTCTTCAGTTGCGGGGACAGGATTTGAACCTGTGACCTCTGGGTTATGAGCCCAGCGAGCTACCGAACTGCTCCACCCCGCGTCGCAAGAACTACTTTACCGGTAGGTGAACACCTGGCCAAATTGGGGCAGCGTGATCTCCGTCTCGCCCACGGAAACGGCACCTGCCCCGAAGGAGCAGGTGCCGTTAGCCGACGTCGTAATCAGCTGGTGGCTGAGGGTGACGGGCTCGCTTCAGGTGCACCGGTGGCTGCCGGCGCGGGGGTGGCCTCGGGTGCGGCAACCGGGATCTTGGCTTCCGCAGCCACGGCCTTTTGGAGGGCAGCCGCGATCTTCCTCTGCGCCTCGCCATAAGCTGCGAAGTCCCCCGAGGCAAGAGCCGACTGGCCCTCCTGGATCGCCGCATTCGCTTCATCCAGCGCGGCCTTCAGCTCTGCCTTGGCGTCCGCACCTGCAGGTGTTCCCGGCGCAGCCGGATCTGCAGGTGTCTGGCCGTTGTTGTCCGAATCACCGGCGGCAGCTCCGGAGTCCCCGCCGAAGAGCTGCTTCAGTGCCTCATCGAGGGTGGGAGCGAAGCCCACCTTGTCGCCGAAGGCCACAAGGACACGCTGCAGGGTGGGGTAGGACGTCTCGCCGGTGGACTTGAGGTACACGGGCTGGACGTACAGAATGCCACCGCCCACCGGAAGCGTCAGCAGGTTGCCGTTGAGCACTTCGGAGGCACCCTGGCGCAGCAGGTTAAGGGCCTGGGACACCGTGGGATCGGAGTTGAACTTGTTTTGCGCCTGGCCTGGGCCGGGCACCTGGATCTCCGGCGGGATCTGGAGCAACCGCAACTTGCCGTAGCTCTCCGCCTTCACACCCGCCTCGTTCCCGGCATCCGAGTCAGCGGCCAGGAAGCCATAGAGCACGTTGCGTGCGTTTCCGTTGACAATCTGTGGAATGAACGACGACGTCAGCTGGAAGGCGGGCTTGTCCTGGTCCGGCATCTGCAGGGACATGTAGAACGGTGGCTGCTTCACGCCGCTGTTGGAATCAACTGTGGGATCAGCCGGCACGCTCCAGACATCCTTCGTCTGGTAGAACGTGGACGGATCGGTCACGTGGTACTCCCCCAGGAGCTGGCGCTGGACCTTGAAAAGGTCCTCCGGGTACCGGACGTGGCTCATGACATCCCCGGACATTTCCGAGAACGGCTTGAGCGATGAGGGGAACACCTTCTGCCAGGACTTCAGGAGGGGGTCCTGGTCGTCCCAGGCGTACAGGGTGACCGAACCGTCGTAAGCATCAACGGTGGCTTTCACGGAGTTCCGGATGTAGTTGACAGTGCTGTTGGGCAAGGCAACTGCGCGGCCGGACGTGGTCTGGGTGTCAGCCGTGGCGTCGGAGAGCCGCTCCTGCTGGGAGTACGGGTAGTACTGGCTGGTGGTGTAACCGTCCACGATCCACTTGACGCGCCCGTCCACCACAGCCGGATAGGCGTTGCCATCCACCGTCAGGTACGGGGCAACTTTTTCCACGCGTTCACGGGGATTGCGGTCGTAGAGGATCTGGGATTCCGGGTTGACGCCGTCCGAAAGCAGCAGGTCCGAGGACTGGAATTTGATGGAGTACAGCACGCGGTTGAAGAACGTTCCCACGTTGGGCCCGCCGTTGCCTTCAAAGGTGTACTGGTTGTCCCCCTCACCTTCCCGGCCCGAAGGCCTGTCCTGCTCGCGGGCAGGGGCGCCGTCCGGGGCCCCAACAATCGAGTAGTCCGGCGAGGATTCACCGAAGTAGATCCGGGGCTCGTAGGTCGAATCGTCACCCAAGACACCTGTCGACGGGATACCCGACTGCAGGAATTCAGGCTTTCCGTCCACCGTGAACTTGTTGCCCTTGGCGGCCACGACGCCGTAGCCGTGGGTGTACACCACGTGCTGGTTGAGCCAGCCCTGCTGGTTGGTTGCCACGTTTGCCGGGTTGAGTTCGCGGACAGCAATGACAGTGTCCTGGATCTTCCCGTCAACCTCGTACCGGTCCACGTTGAGGGCTTCCGGGAACTGGTAGTACGGGCGGTACTGTTCCAGCTGCGAGAACGCATCCGAGATCAGGTTCGGGTCCAGCAAGCGGATGTTCGCCGTGGTCTGGGCATCCGGGGCAAGGGCCCCTGTGCTGGCTGTGTTGGTGGCGTCATAACGTTCCACCTGGATCTTGTCCAGGCCGTAGGCCGCCCGTGTGTTGTCGATATTGCGCTGGATGTATTCCTTCTCCAGCGTCTCCTCGGAAGGACGCACCTGGAACTGCTGGATCACCCAGGGGTAGACGCCACCGGCCAGGATCGACGTGATGACCAGCATCGCGGTACCGATGACGGGCAGCCGCCAATTGCCGATGATGGCGGCGACCACGAACAGGATGGCTACGAGTACCGCCGCCACGGCAAGGATGGCCTTCGTGGGGATGACGGCGTTGACATCCGTGTAGAGGGCACCCGCCCAGCGGCCGCTGTTGCTCTGAACAGCGGTGAAGCGGTCCAGCCAGAAGTTGATGCCAAGGAGCACCAGGAAGGAAGCGCCGGCGACGGCGATATGGATTTGCGCAGCCCGGCTGGTGAAGACACCGCGTTCCATCAGGCGGATGCTGCCGTAGAGGTAGTGCGTCAGGATGCCCGCGATCCCGGCAATTACCACAACACTGATCAGGAATCCGGTCACGAAGCCGAGGAACGGGAGGGTCATCAGGTAGAAACTGATGTCCATGTCGAATTCCGGATCGTTTGCGCCGAAGGGCTCCTGGTTGAAGAACAGGAGGACTTTCTGCCACTGGCTGGCGGCGGCACTGCCGGCGAAGAGCCCAAAGAGGACGGGAAGGCCGATCATCACCACGCGGCGGACGGGTTCCAGCTGCGCCTGGTACCGGTTCAGGTTGTCCCTGATTTCCGAGTCGGGGGCGTACACCGGCCGGGCGTTATACGCGATGCGGATGGCAAAGAACACCGCCAGGAACATGATGGCGAATCCGGCGGCAAAAATTCCGATCCGGACCAGGTTCTCGGTGATGAACACCTCGATAAAGCCCAACTGCCGGTACCAGAGGACGTCGGTCCAGACGTTGGCAAAGAAGATGAAGCCCACTACCACCAGGGCAACAACGATCAAAGTGGGCGTCAACGCCCCGCGTCGTGAAGGGGGCCTGCCTGTGGACATGGTGCTGGCGGGACGGGACAAACTGGGTACCTCATAGCTGGTCGTCAGATAAATCAGAGCGTGCGTGCGGGCGACGTCCGGCACCGGTCAAACGGCCGGTTTCGTCCGTCATAATTGCCACGAGTGGCGGTAAAACTAAGTTCCTGTCGAGTCTAGTTGCGCCCAGTCTAGTTGCCGGGGCACGCCGGGAGGCCGGACGTGTCCTGACCGTTACCCGCACGTTCGACTGCGTCGCGTGCCTCCGCCAGGGTCTCCACCCGGACCACCTGCAGGCCATCGGGGATGCGACCTGCAACCTCCGGGCAATTTGCGGCGGGTGCAAGGAACAGCGTCGCTCCCCCGGCCCGCGCCCCCTGGAGTTTCTGTTCGATGCCGCCGATGGGTCCCACCAGGCCGTCCGGGGAGATGGTGCCGGTGCCCGCAATGTGCTTGCCGCCGGTCAGATCCCCTGGCGTGACGGTGTCGATGATGCCAAGGGAAAACATCAGCCCTGCGCTGGGGCCGCCGACTTTCTCGAGCGAGATCTCGACATCGAACGGGAAGGTGAAGAGGTACTTGAGCATCACTCCGAGGATGAAGCGGCCCTCGCCGTTGTCCTTGGGGGTGATGGTTTCCGTGACCGGCTGCCCGTCACGCTCCACCACCACGGAAACCGGCGCGCCGTTTCCCGCAACCAACTCCTCCTGGACGACCGCCAGTGCGGTGATGTCCCTGCCGTTAATGGTTTTCAGGATGTCGCCGGGCTGGATCTTTCCGGCCGAAGCGGAATTCTCGGAGAGGTCGGCTGCCTGAAGCTGCTGCCCAAAGGGAATATCAAGCTCCGTCAGGGCAGAGGCGACGGCGTTCTCCTGTGAAGTGGTCATGGCCACGGAACTCTGTTCCTCGGCCTCTTCCTTGGTGGTTCCCGTGGGATAGAGCAGTTCCACTGGATGGACCGCCTTGGAAGGATCGATCCACGCCGAGAACGCATCAAGGATGCTGACTGGCCCGTTTGGTCCGCCGTCCACATAGACCGTGGTCAGGTCAAGGTTTCCCTTGGCCGGGTACGTTTCGCGGCCGCTGATGCTGATGACCGGGCTCCCCTGGCTTTCACCCAGGGTGTTGTACGTCGGTCCGGGCGACTCCACGACGTACGGCACGGGAAGGGTGCCCACGGCGATTCCCAGGCCCAGCGCCGACATTCCCGCGAGGAGCATCGCCGACACTTTCCTGTCCCGGGGTGCGCGTTCCGCAGCAGGCGCTCCGTCCGCCGTGCCGTCGTCGGCCTTTTCTTCATGGCCAGGTGTGCGGGGCAGGGGCGTTTCGCCTGTTTCCGCCGGCAGGTTGCGGGTGAAAAGCTCAGGAGCGTGGTCCTCTGAGGGGTGGCCGCCGCGGGTTGTAGTCACCCAACCAAGACTACGCGGTGCCGGTGTATGCCAGCTCTTTGCCTAGAGCGAACGGCAACGCAGTCCGGCAGACAGCCGACCATGGCCGGGGTACCGTGAAGGTTGACAGCCACACCGACGATCGGCGGGATCATGACCTCCAATCCACTCAATCCGTCCAACGGCGACGACACCCCCAAGGATCCGTTGACCGAGATGCTGCAGAACCTGATGGGCGGCAAGGGGATGGAGAATTTCGACCCCGCCGAGCTGGCCAAGGCTGCAGGGCTTCCGAACGACCCCAACCTGCTGGCCCAGATGTTCTCCCAAGTGCAGGCAATGATGAGCGCCCCGTCCGAGGGCCCCGTCAACTGGCAGCTTGCCCATGACAACGCCCGCCGCGTAGCCGCGAGCGGAAGCGACCCGTCGGTAACGTCCCAGCAGTCGCGCGAGGTTGACGAGGCACTGCGCCTGGCGGAACTGTGGCTGGACCCCGTCACGGATCTTCCCGCCACCGGCCTGATCGGCCGGGCCTGGTCCCGGGCGGAATGGGTTGAGGCGACGCTGGGCACCTGGAAACGGCTCACCGAGCCGGTGGCCAACAGCATCGCCAATGCCCTGTCCTCCGCCATGACGGAGCAGATGCCCGAGGAAATGAAGTCCATGATGGGTGGGGCGTCCTCGATGCTCCAGAACATGGGCGGCGCGATCTTTGGCATGCAGCTGGGTCAGGCGATCGGTGCCCTGTCCGCTGATGTGGTCAGTTCCACCGACATCGGCGTCCCCCTCGCGGACCTTGAGATGGCGCTGCTGCCGTCCAACGTCGCGGCGTTCGGGGAGGGCCTGTCCCTGCCCGAGAATGACATCCGGCTTTTCCTTGCCGTGCGGGAAGCAGCCCACGCCCGGCTGTTTGTCCAGGTCCCCTGGCTCCGCGGGCACCTGCTGGGTGCAATTGAGGCGTACGCCCGCGGCATCCACATCGACACCTCACGCATTGAGGAGCTCGCACGGGACCTTGACCCCAGCAACCCGGAAGGCATCCAGGAAGCCCTGTCGCAAGGGGTCTTTATGCCGCAGCGGACGCCCGCCCAGGAACAGGCCCTGGAGAAGCTTGAGACCGCCTTGGCCCTGGTGGAGGGCTGGGTGGACGAACTCACCGCGGCGGCCACCGAGAAGGTGTTGCCGTCCGCGGGCGCACTGCGCGAGACCGTGCGGCGGCGCCGTGCAACCGGCGGCCCGGCGGAGCACGCTTTCGCTTCCCTGGTCGGCCTGGAGCTGCGGCCCCGCAGGCTGCGGGATGCTGCCACGTTGTGGGCCACCCTCAAGGAAGAGCGCGGCATCGAGGGCCGGGACGCCATCTGGCACCACCCGGACCTGTTGCCCACCGCCGAGGACCTGGACGATCCCAAGGGTTTCAGCGGCCGCCGCAAGCTGGCTGAGGCCAGCGACAGCGAAGTGGACGACGCCCTGCAGAAGCTCCTCAGTGGCGGCTTCGACTCCGCACCTGAGCCGGAAGAAGGCACTGGCGACGGCGGACGGGACGGCGCTGCCGACACTGCAAAGGACGACGGCGGACGTCCGGACGAAGGCAAGGACGACGAGGGCGGCCAGGAGGGTCGGCCGAAAGGCTAGGACACCGCCCGGCGCTGGCTGTTTGCGGGATGCAGTCAGTCGGCGTCGGGATCGGCCAGGCCGCGTCCGGTGGCGAAGGAGACACCCTCAAGGAACGCCTTGGCCCGCTGCGTCTCGGGATACGCTTCAAGCAGCTTCCAGAAGGCCGAGTTGTGGGAGGCCACCAGCAGGTGGGCCAACTCATGGAGCAGGACGTAGTCGATCACCCACTGGGGCATGGGGCGCAGCTTGTCCGAAAGCCTGATGGTTCCCTCTGCCGGAGTGGCAGAGCCCCATCGCGAGTTCTGATTGCTGACCCAGCGCACCGACGTCGGCACGGCACGTCCTCCCAGGTATTTGGCGGACAGTTGGGCCGCGTGTTCGGCGAGGGCAGCGTCCGTGGCCGGTCGCCTCCTGCCCGCTGCTGCCCGCCGCTCCCCTTGGCGCTGCAGTTTGGCCACCATCTTGTGCACCCACTCAGCCTCTTGGGCAGCAGTGAACCGGGCGGGTATCGCGACCACCGCGGTCCCGTTCTCCCAAAAAGCGGCTACGGTGCGGGTGCGCCGTGACGAACGCCGTACCACTACAGGCGCACCGTCTTCCGTGGTTATCGAAGAAGCAGCCGCCACCGTATGCCTCGCGGAGTGGCCGGCCATTACAGAGACGTGCTTTCCGTCAAGACACGCAGGACGTCTTCCCCATACCGTTCCAGCTTTGAAGGGCCTACACCTGCCAGCCGGGCGAGCTCTTCGAGCGAAGCGGGCCGGGCTTCGGCAATGGCAGTCAGGGTTGCGTCGGTAAACACCACGAATGCGGGCACCTCCGCGGAGAGGGCAACTTCCCGGCGCCAGTTCCGGAGGGCGTCGAAGGTCTGCTCCTCGTAGCCCGGCGGGCAGGAGTTGCACCGGCCCACTTTGCGTTCCGCCCCTGTGCCGAGCATGCTTCCGCAGACCCTGCACATGGCGGGAGCCGCGGCTTTCCTGCGGGTCACCGTCACCTTCCCCCGGGTGCTTGAACTGGCCACGGAGTCCGGACGCAGCCCGTCAAGGAACCGTGAGGGTTTGCGGTTGGCGCGGCCTCCCGGGGTCCGGGCGGTGGACCATGACAGCGAAAGGTGTTCACGGGCACGGGTGATTCCCACGTACAGGAGCCGGCGTTCCTCGTCCACCGATTCCGGTGAGTCAGCAAAGGAGATGGGCATCAGGCCCTCACTGAGGCCAACCAGGAACACGGCATCCCATTCCAGGCCCTTGGCGGCGTGGAGCGAGGCAAGGGTCACCCCCTGGACGGTGGGGGCGTGCTGGGCCAGGGAACGTTCCTGGAGTTCGTTGACGAAGTCGGCCAGGCTGAACTGTGGGCCGCGTACCTGAACCAGTTCGTCGGCGAGGGCAACCAGCGCGGCAAGGGACTCCCAGCGCTCCCGGAGGGCGCCGCCGCTGTGCGGGGCCGAATCCGTGTAGCCGAGCGAGGAGACGATGTCCCGGACCAGCTGCCCGAGCGGTTGAGGGGAGTCCGTTTCCGCCACAGCCCGGGTTGCTGCGCGCAGTTGCAGGATGGCGTCGCGCACCTCTTTGCGGGCGAAGAACCGCTCACCGCCGCGCAACTGGTACCCGATGCCGGCGGCGGCCAGGGCCTGCTCGTATGCCTCGGACTGGCCGTTGGTGCGGAACAGGACAGCCACCTCGCTGGCGGGCGTGCCGGCGTCGAGCAGTGCCTTGATCTTCTGGGCAACAGTGGCGGCCTCGGCCTCGTCATCCGCGCACTCGGTAAACTGTGGTGCCGGTCCCGCCGGCCGCTGGGCCACGAGCTGAAGGGGCGCCGCCCAGGCGGCGTCGGCCACGGGACCCCCGCTGCGCCTGCCTGCCAGAAGGTCGTTCGCGAGCTTCACCACCTGCGGCGTGGAGCGGTAGTCACGGATGAGCTTGACCACGTTGGCCTGCGGATACCGTGCCTTGAACTCCAGCAGGTGTTTGGGGGACGCCCCCGTGAACGAATAGATGGTCTGGCTGGCATCGCCGACCACGCAGAGCTCGTCGCGGCCGCCCAGCCACAGTTCGAGGAGACGCTGCTGCAGAGGGGAAACGTCCTGGTACTCGTCCACCACGAAGTGGCGGTACTGCTCGCGGACAGTGGCAGCGACTTTCTCGTCCTCCTGGAGAATTCCCACCGTGATCAGCAGGACGTCCTCGAAGTCAATAACGTTGCGGTCCGTCTTCACGTCCTCGTAGGACTGGAAGACCCTTGCCACGGCGGTGAGGTCGAAGCCGCCCGGGGCACCCCGGTCCTGCGCGTTCTCCAGATAGTTCGCCGGCGTCAGCATGGACACTTTGGCCCACTCGATTTCCGAGGCGAGGTCGCGGATGGAGGCCCTGTCGGTGCTGAGCCGGAGCCGCCGTGCGGCCTCCGCCAGCATCTGGGCCTTGTGGTCCAGGAGGTTGGGCAGGGTCCCGCCGACAGCCTGCGGCCAGAAGAACTGAAGCTGGCGCAGCGCCGCGGCGTGGAACGTTCGCGCCTGGACGTTGCCTGCTCCAAGGTCACGCAGCCGGCTCCGCATTTCCGCAGCAGCGCGGGCCGTAAAAGTCACGGCCAGCAGCCGCTGCGGCGAGTAGACCCCGGAGTGGACGCCGTAGGCGATGCGGTGGGTGATGGCACGGGTCTTGCCCGTTCCTGCCCCGGCCAGGACGCACAGCGGGCCGTTCAGGGTGCTGGCCACCTCCCGCTGCTCCGCGTCCAGGCCTCCCAGGATGCGGTCCTCAAGCGATGCTGCCCCGTCAAAATCTTCTGTAGTCACTTCTGCTGCTCTTTGTCTCGACTACCGCGTGCTGGAGTCTGGTGGATTCGTAGTAGGTCAGTCCCCGGGCCGGTCCTGGATGCGTCCGCCATACCAGTGCTCTATGAGCGAGCGGGCAATGGAAAGCCGGCTCGAAATGGTGATATCACCGGCGAGCACAGCCTCCTGGAGTTCTTCGCGGCTGAACCAGCGCGCCCTGGTGACCTCAACGCCGTCGGGCCTTGCCTCGGTGTCTTCAGTGATGGCGGTAAATCCAAGCATAAGGGAGGCGGGGAACGGCCACGACTGCGATCCGAGGTACTGGCAGGCAGTCACCTTGACTCCCACCTCCTCAAAAATCTCGCGGACTACTGCCTGTTCAAGGGACTCCCCGGGCTCCACGAAGCCGGCCAGTGTGGAATAGTTCCGGGCGTCCTGCGGACCGCCGCCGCCCAGCAGCAGCCGGCCGTCAGGGCCCACCACAGTGACAATGATGGCCGGGTCAGTCCGCGGGTAGTGTTCCGAGGAGTCCGCGGGGCACCGGCGCACCCAACCGCCTGCCTCCACGTTTGTGGAGGTCCCGCAGCGCGGGCAGTGCGTGTGCCCGGCGTGCCAGTTGGTGATGGCGCTGGCTTCAACGAAAAGGGCGGTGTGCGTTGCGCTCAGGCCGCCAGCAACCTCACGAAAGCCGGCCCAGCGGGCATCGGAAGGGATGCCCGCGGTGCCCGGAGTTACTTGCTCCGGCAGGACATACAGCAGGAGGCCGGTTCCAGCCGGCAGATCCGAATCCGGAAGCGCGGAACCCAGGTAGATGACGAGTTCGGGCGACGACCCGGCTGCAGTGAGGTCCTGGAGCAGCGGCTGCGCGGGAGCCAGGCACAGGCGATCGTCCTGAACGAGGCCCTGCCGCCCCGAGAGGACAACTGCAAGCGTCTCGGGACTGGCCAATTGGTCATCCACGATTCCGGGGGCCGTCCGGACAACCGACCCGCGGTCCACCAGCGCCGGCCTGACAGGGAGCAGTGTGTCCATGAGGTGGTTCGCAGGCAGCGTTGCAGGCTGCCCCTGGTAGACCGGTGTAACAGACTCCGCGTGGCTCATACGTCAACCGTACTGACTGGGGCTGACAATTGACATTTGTAGCCTGGCCACGCGGCAGCACCCCCCCTGATTTTCAGGTATCTCAAGACTCGCCGCCGCCGGACCGGCCTCACGGTCCGCGGGCAATCTACCGTTGAAAGGTGAGAAGAAAAGCGATTGAATTGGCAGCCGTTGCAACCGCGGCCGTTCCCGGCCTGACCCCGACGGCAGTCAGCTCTGCCCCGGATGACCCCGCGGACTTCGACTCAGCGCTGCTCCTTGACTCGGAGGGAAAGCGCTGGCGGGTCAGGTCGCCGCGCCATGCCGAGGCCAGCGCCCGGCTCGAAACAGAGTTCCTGGTCCTGCGCGCCTTCGCCCCGGCTATCCGCGCCGAGCTGCCCTTCCTGATGCCTACCGTTGCCGGCAGCGTGCGCCTGGGAAGCCTGACCACGTTCGTCTACTCACACCTGGGCGGGATCACCCGCAGCGTCGAGGAACTGACGGCCGGGCCGGATGCCCTGGCCCGGGAAATCGGTGCGGCACTGGCAGCCATTCACGATCTTCCCCGCGCGATCGTCAGCAACGCCGACCTGCCCAGCTACACCCCGAACGAATTCCGGCAGCGCAGGCTGAACGAGCTGGACCAGGCGGCCACCACGGGCAAAATCCCTCCGGCCCTGCTGCTGCGCTGGGAGCACGCCCTTGAGGACGTCTCCTTGTGGCGCTTCAATCCCTCCGTGGTGCATGGCGATCTCCATGAGGACAACCTTCTCGTGGAAGGCCCAAGGGTCACCGCCGTGACGGGCTGGACCGACCTCCGCATCGGCGACCCCGCGGACGACTTCGCCTGGCTGGTCGCATCCAACGAGCAGGACTTTGTGGACGCCGTCCTGGACGCGTACACCACCGCCCGCCGGGACAAGCCTGACAAGCACCTGCTGCGGCGGGCAGCGCTCTCAGCTGAATTCGCCCTGGCCCAGTACCTGGTTAAGGGCATCGCAGCCGGAGACGCCACCATGGTTGCCGAGGCAGAGGAGATGCTGGCCACCCTGGCCAGCGACATTGCAGAACACGGCGGCCAGCCCATCAGCGTGGAACCCCTTCCGTCCGCGGCGGCTGCCGCGGTTCCCGGCGCGGCCGCGCCCGCTGCGCCGCTTTCCGGAGCACATGCCGCAGGGGCCGGAGCCGGCCCTGGTATGCGGGCGGCCGACGGCGGTGCACCCACCCCCGTGCCTCCGGTCACCGTCATTCCGGTTCCGGCAGACCAGCCGGCTGTGCACGTGACACCGATACCCGCAGACCCGGCACCAGCACCGGCCGGCGCTGAAGGCGGTGCCGGTGCGGGAAGCAGCACCGGCGACGGTGCAACGACCAACTCCCCGGACGTACCGGGCGTACCGGGCGGTCCGGATGACACGTCGACGGCGGCCCTCGCCATTGTTGAGGTCCACAAGAACTAGCCCGAAGGGCGCTTAGGCAAGGGGACGTCCGCGAGGCGCCTTTCCGGCAGCGGTGAAGGCAGCGGCGACTATCTCCTCCAACTGCCCGGCGGATGCGAGGTCATGGGGCCGCACAATCTCGTCGTCCGCCACGTAGAAGAACGCCGCCCTGACATCCTCCAGGGGCACGTCTTTCAGCCGCGACCATGCCAGGCGGTACACGGCAAGCTGCACTGCCCGGGACCGCAGCTGGGCCCCCGATGGCCGCCGCCCGGTCTTCCAGTCCACCAGGTCCCAGCGGCCGTCCGCGTCCTGGAAGACGGCGTCGATCCGTCCACGGACCACCACGTCCCCAACCCGCGTCTCCACCGGCACCTCCACAAAGGCAGGCGAACGATGGGCCCACGGGGACGACCGGAAAGTGGCCACCATGGCGTCCAGGTCATACGCCGCATCGATGTGGTCATCCGAGCCGGGCGCCTCGCCGAGGTCGAGCATGCCTGCGCTTCCGAAGTACTCTTCCACCCAGGCGTGGAAAGCCGTTCCCTTCCGCGCCGACATGCCTGGCTCCCGCGGTACGGGCCTGCGGAGCTGCCAGAGCACCGCCCCCGGGTCTTCACCCAGGTCCACCAGGGTGGATGCAGAGATGTGGCTGGGGAGGTGGACCTCCTGCACGGACGACTTCCTCGCCCGGCGTTCCAGCAGCAGCGCCGCTTCACGCGCCCAGCCGGCAGCCGGGCCGGCCAACGGCGGATGAGGGGCTATCACGGCGTCCTGGCCTGGCACAGCACCCGCCGGCACTCCGGCCTCACGCAGGGACAGTCCGCTCCCATCCCTCATGGCCTCCAACGCAGCCATCACCCCGGCGGATGCCCTTTCCATGGCGTTCCTGCGGCCCCCGGCAAGGCGAAGGCGCTCTCCCGTCCGGGGATCCACCGGCCCCTCCAACGGATCGTAGGGCCAGCTGGCCACCTCCACGCCGACAGTCAGTGGGCTGGCCTCCGGCAAGGAAGCTTCCTCAACCGAACGCGGATGAATGCCTGCCAGCACTGGAGCACCCCCGCGGGCCGATGCGGCCAGTGGCTCCAGTTCTGCAAGGAACGGCGACATTTCAGCCCGCCCGGACCTGGACCCTACCCACGCTGCGCTGGACGCCCAAAGGACGTGCTTGGCCCGTGTGTAAGCCACGTATGCCAAGCGGCGCTCCTCGGACTCCCCATGCGCCTGGACGGCTGCCTTGAAGTCCTTTTCCGCGTCCAGCCACCCTTTTTGGTCCGGCTGGTCCAGGTCCCACTGGGGCAAATCCGCCCGGTCGCCGCGCAGCGGCCAGGGCAGGGCAGCTGATCCGCTGCTCCAGCGCGAGTCGCGGTCGCTGGGAAAGTCCTTGGCATTAAGCCCCGGCACAAAGACAACGTCCCATTCCAGGCCCTTGGAGGCGTGCACGGTGAGCAGCTGGACAGCCTCACGGTTGACATCGCTTGGCGGTGCTTCCAGGCCGTTTTCTTCAGCTGACGCCGCCTCCAGCCAGGACAAAAATGCGAGGATGTCGACGCGCTGGGAGGTCCGCAGGAAGCCCGCGGCTGCGTCCTGGAAGGCATCAAGGTTCCTGCGGGCCTGGTGGATGCTGATGCCCGGCCGTGCGGCAACCTCGATATCGAGGAGCATCGCCCTTTCCACTTCCCCCAGCAGCGTGGTGAGGTCGTCTCCCAGGTACCCCCGGAGCTGGCGCAGTTCCGTGGAAAGCCGAAGCATCCGCCCGCGTCCGGCAGGTGTAAGGGACCTGCCGTTCGATGAGGTCCACCCTTCCCGCGGCAGCCAGTCCAGCGCCTCTACCAGGCTGGCGGCGTCTGTGAGGTCGCCTTCCAGGACGGCCGGTTCGCCGTCCGGGGCGTTGTCGTCGGCTGCTCCGGGCTGGCCGCGCCGCCGGGCCAGCTGGCTGGACCAGTCCCTCAGCGCCATCAAATCTGCCGGGCCTATCCGCCAGCGGGCCCCGGCCAACAGGCGCATGTGCGCGTCGGAGCGGCCGGGGTCGGCGAGGACGCGCAAGGTGGCCACGAGATCGACAATTTCCGGAGTATCGAGGAGGCCGCCAAGACCGACGATCTCGTAGGCAATCCCGCGGGCCTCCAGCTGGCGGCGGATGGGTTCCATCTGGGCACGACGCCGGCACAGCACGGCGATGGCGGGCGGAACCGGGGAACCGTCGGGCTTGAGCTCAAAGTCCGTCACACGGTATTTGAGGATGTCCTCAGCGAGCGCGGTGGCTTCGTCCACGTCGCTGGCAAAACGGCCCAGCACCACAGATCCCGCGGTTGCGTGCGGACTGGGCTGCAGCGGCGGCACTTCGGGGGCCGCCGCTGCTCCCCCGCCGGCCGGGCCGCGCTGCGCCGCCGCCCGTCCCAGGGATTCGGACATGACGTTGGCTGCCGCCAGGATAGATCGCCCGTTCCGCCATGCCGTTGTCAGGTAGGACGTCGGCGCAGGAGCCCAGGTCCCGGCGTCTTCCGCTGTCTCTTTCCCTACGGCCGTTTCCTCCGCTGCCCCCTTACCGCTCGTCCCCGTCCTCACCGGGAACTCCCGGACAAAATGGAAGAGCTGCCCCGCCGAGGCGCCACGGAATCCGTAAATTGACTGGTTGGGATCGCCCACGGCCGTCACCGCGTGCCCGCCGCCGAAGAGCCGTGAGAACAGGACCAGCTGGGCGTGGGAGGTGTCCTGGAACTCGTCCAGCAGGACCACCTTGTAGCGCTGCCGCTCCATCTGGGCAGCCAGGGGGACTTCCCGCGCCACACGGGCGGCGAGGGCCACCAGGTCACCGAAGTCCAGTGCACCCCGCGCCCGTTTGGCCGCCGCATAGCGTCCAACCATGTCGGCCACGCTTGCCCTGGTCCGCAGCATCCCGGCGAGGTCGGCCGCTGCCTGCGGGGGGTTCTTCTTCCTATCGGCAAGGTAAGGGAGTGACTCGAAGTCGGACAACCGCGCCATGAGCCACGCTTCAACGTCCTCGGGCTCCTGGAGGTGCTCGGCGCACTCACCGGCCAGCTGGATAACTGCCTTCACAAGCGTGGACTTGGCAGCCCGGAAATGCCCGTATTCGCCGTCATAGGCCTCCACGACCTCACTGGCGAGTTGCCAGGCCTGGGCACCGCCCAGCAGGACCACGTCACGCTCCACACCAAGCCGGAGCCCGTAATCGGAAACGATGCCGCTGGCGAACGAGTGGTACGTGGAGACTTTCGGTTCCAGGGCATCGCTGCTGAGTAGTCCCTCCGGAAATACCCCACGACCATCATTCCGGGCAGCCTTGTCCTGCGCCATTTTGTCCTGGGCCATCTTGTCCTGGGCAACCAGGCGCTGGAGGGCAGCCAGCTTCGCACGGATGCGGGAGGCCAGTTCACCGGCTGCTTTCCGGGTAAAGGTCACGCCCAGCACTTCCTCCGGCCTCACCCAACCGTTGGCCACAAGCCAGACCACGCGGTCGGCCATAGTGGCCGTCTTCCCCGATCCTGCCCCCGCAATGACCAGCCGAGGAGTCAGCGGCGAGGCAATGATGGCCGACTGTTCCGGGGTGGGAACGTTTTTTTCACCCAGAAGCACAGATAGCTCTTCCGGGCTGAACCGCGGCGGGGGCGGTGTGGCGGCACCGGCCCCGTGCCCGGCAGCCAAGGGCATGGCAGCCGACGGCGCGGCAGAAAAGGAAGCCTCCTGCTCTTGCACATCCTGCATCATTCAGTCACTTGCCTTCCACGCACACACAGCGGACAGACCTCGGGGAGCCGGCAGCCATGGCCGCCGTGGCTGCCTTTGGACGGATCATGCCGAGCTTCAAAGGCGCTGCCTCCCATCACCGACGCCGCATCCTTCACCATGTCAAGGGCCCAGTTGTCCTGGGGATCGATCGGGTCCTGCTGCTGGATGGCCGGACTTTTCGCTCCGGTTCCCAGCTGGGCCAGCACAGCCCCGCCGGGCACTGGAGCCTGGCTGCCCGGACCGTCGTCGAACCCGCCGGCGAGCATAGCGGCCTGGTAGGCACCCAACTGCGGATGCCGCGCCAGTTCTGCCTTGCCTGGCTGGCGTTTCCCCGTCTTCAGATCCACGATCACCAGCCTGCCCTCGGCATCTATCTCCAGACGGTCCACCTGGCCGCGCAGGACGGCGTCCCGGTCAGGGGCGTCGTCAACAGGGACCCCGCCTAGCGCCACCTCGAAATCCTGTTCCACTCCAACGAGGCTCCTGCCGTCGCTGCGCATCAGGAGGACATACTGGGCCAGCTTTCGCACCATGGACTCGGCACGCTGGAAATCAAGCCTGCCCTCCCAGTTGTCCTTCATGCCCAGCGCAGGCCAGCGCCGGACGAGTTCAGCGACGTACTCGGCGCCGGACGCGTCCGGCAGTTCCTGGGCAATCGCGTGAACCAGGGTGCCCAGGCTGCGGGCGAAGTCGGTGGCAGCTTCGCCCCCAGCGGCCTGGACGAACCAGTCAAGCGGTGATTTCTGGACTGTCTCCACTTTTGACGGCGAAACGAAGACCGTACCGCCCGGTGGAACCACTGCCGCTTCGGAGCTCAGCGGCGGAAGACCCCACCAGTTCTGTGGATGCGCGCCCGGAACCGGCGGCTCCGCCTTGGCCAGGCGTGCAAGCACCCTGGCCGCTTCCTCAGCCTGCGGAGCGTCCCTTCCGTCCAGCTGGGCATGCTGTCGCAGCTCGGCAACAAGCGCCCGCAGCGTCATGGGGCGCTCCACAGATGTGAAGCCCCGGGTTTCCTGTCCGGGCGCCAACGGTGCCACGTAATCAAGGAAGGAGGAGGGCTGTTCGTCTTCCGAAGATACCGCGGTGCAGACCAGAAGGTCGCAGGCGCGGGACACCGCAGTTGAAAAGCTGCGGAGCTCGTCATACCGGATATCGCGAAGCCGGCTCAAGGGATCCCGCTGCAGGGCATAGCCGGCGCCGTGCTCCACCGCATCGCTGTACAGGGTGCTGCCCAGGAGCTCGCCGCGGAGCCGGGTGTTGGGCCAGACGCCCTCCTGGAGGCCGGCAACAATCACCACCGGCCATTCACGCCCGGCTGCACTGGCAGGAGTCATAAGTTCGACGGCGTCGTCCACCTGGGCGCGGGCGGCAAGGGTGTCCATGGGCAGCTCCTGGTTCAGGAGATATTCTAGGAACTGTTCAGGGCCCGCCCCGGGCATCTGGTCCACATAGCGCTCCGCGGTGTGGAAGAGCGCCATCATGGCGTCCAGGTCGCGGTCCGCGCGGGCCCCGTGGGGTCCGCCGGAGAGAGCCGTCGCGGTCCAGCTGCCGGCGAGCCCTGTGGAGTTCCAAAGGGCCCAGAGGACTGACTCGGCGTTGGCGCCGGGTTCAGCAGCTGCCCGGCTGCCTGCCTGGATCATGCGTGCCGCCCTCCGTGCGGCACTGCCCTCGATGCCGAGGGTTGACAGCGCACCGGGCTCCAGCAGAGCCTCAACCAGCAGCGCATCACTGGTCCGCCCTCGGCCGCCCAGGATTTCTTCCCTTCTCAGGGATTGCCGCAGCCGGCGGAGCTCGATGGACGTTGCTCCACCGATACGCGAGGTCAGGAGCGACACTGCTGCCTCGGGGGTGAGCAGTGCCGGGTCCAGCGCGATGGCGAAAGCATCAAGCAGCGGACGGACGGCTACCTCGTCCCGGACAGCGGACTCAGCCACCGGGACCCTTACTGCGATCCCCTGGCCGGACAGGTACCGCTGGAACTCGCTGACCTGCGCGCCGTTGCGCACAATGACCGCGACGTCGGCCAAATCCCGGCCATGGTTGATGTGCTGGTCCAGGATCCGCTGGGCCACGTAGCGCAGTTCGTGCACGGCGGACGGAACGAGGTGTGCTTCCACTGCCCCTTCCGCCCCGCCGCCGTCGTGCTCGAGACGCCTGGCCAGCTGGCCGCCGGCCCTCTGGGAGATCCGTCCGGCAACGCTCAGCCAGGCTTCGGCAACCGCGCGTTTCTGCCGGTGGGCGTGCCGCAGCGGCCGCTCCACAACGGGGGCGCCGGGCGACAGCAGGTGCGGCAGCTCAGCCACCAGGTCTGGCCTTGCCCCCCGGAAGCCCTGGACGACGGTGTCCGGGCAGAAGGCTACGAAGGAGTCCTTACCGCCGGCGATATCGGCCAGCAGCTCAAAGACTGCGGGGTTGGCCTCCTGGATGTCGTCTACCAGGATGACCTGCAGCCGCTCGCGTTCCGCAGCCAGGAAAGCAGGAAAGTCCTGGAAAATCTGCCGGGCAGCCGTGATGATCCCGGCGGGGTCGAAAGCCTCGGGCATCCGCAGGTCCAGGACGTCCCGGTACTCCGAGTAGAGCGCGGCAGCGGCAATCCAGTCCGGCCTGCCGCAGTCATGTCCGAGCCGCACAAGGTCCTCCGGGGTGCGCCCCGATTCGATGATCCGGTCAAACAACTGCCGGACTTCCTGCCGGAAACCGCGCGTTTCCAGCGCTCCCTCCATATCCGCCGGCCAGGGCAGTTCCAGCCCCGGGAGCCGGTGTCCTTCAAGGAGCTCCTTGATAATAAGGTCCTGCTCCGGGCCCGAGAGGAGCCTAGGCGGCCTTGACAGGGAAAGAAGCCCTTCGGCTTTGGCCCGCCTGATGACATCGAAGGCGTAGGAGGCCCAGGTACGCGCCGGCGGTGTGCTCAGGCTCCTGTCCAACCGTGCGGTAAAGCGGTCACGAAGGGTATCTGCGGCAAGGCGGCTGGGTGCCAGAATCAGCATCCGCTCAGGATCCACGCCGTCCCGCAATGCCCTGCGGACGGCGGCCTCGACGAGGGTGGTGGTCTTGCCTGTTCCCGGAGCGCCGGGCATCAGGACCGGGCCGGCTCCTTGGGGGACATCAACGGCGGCCTGTTGGTCGGCAGTCAGCCGGGGCTCTACCGCATGGATGTGGCGCGGCGGCAGCAGCCTGAGGCCGGCTGCCTCAGGGTTTCCATGACTGCGGTCAGGGCTGCCGTCTCCAGGGCCGGCAGTTGAGTCCGCATCAGGTGCCGGACCTGCCGGCGAATCATCCCGGTACTCGTCGCGTGGGCCGGTGAAAGGCGTTGTTACTGTCACTCAGACATTCCATCATCAGCCACTGACAATCCATGCAGCCGGCGCTCCAGCCCGCCGGCAACGGCATCAATGACGTCCAGCTCACCGTCGGTCGGCGTCCACCGGGCAGCCGGAAGATCCACCCGCCAGCGTCCTTCCGCGGTCCGTTCGTATTCCACATATGCGCCCACCAGGGGTGTCCCCTCGGCAAGGTAGTGGCGGAGGGCTTCGGCCTCATGCCCTGCAGGTGCATGGCCGCTCGCCTTGAGGATCCGCCACCAGGGCACGCTGCTTCCGTAGTGGCTCATCACGCTGCCTACCTGCCTGGGGCCCCCCGAGCCCAGCAGCTCGGCGACGTCTCCGTACGCCACGGCCGAAGCGGCGGGCACCAGCTCCACCACGGCCAGCACCGCGTCCACGTACTCAATCCGCATTGATCCAATCTAGCGGCAGTGGCGCTCCACGGAATTGTCAGTGGTGCCCTTTAGCGTTGACATATGAGCACCTGGAACACCCTCCCCCGCGCAGCGTTCGACCTCGAAACCACGGGCCGCAACTCGCGGGCTGCACGTATCGTCACGGCTTCGGTAACGGTGGTGGACCATCATGGCGACGTCATCACGGAACATGAGTGGCTGGCCGATCCCGGGGTGGAGATTCCCACGGAGGCCAGCGACGTGCACGGGGTCACCACGGAAAAGGCGCGGCGGGAGGGCAGGCCGGCACACGAAGTCACGCAGGAGCTTGCCTCAGTCCTGCAGGAACTTTTCGATACAAACGTCCCTGTCATCGCCTTCAACGCGAGCTACGACTTCACCGTCCTGGCCGCGGAATCCGCACGCTATGGCGTGCCCCAGCTGAGCCGCTTCCCGGTCCTGGATCCCTACATCATGAACAAGCAGGTGGACCGCTACCGGAAAGGCAAACGCACCCTGACCGCGCTGTGTGAAGAGTACGGTGTGGCGCTGGACAATGCCCACACCTCCGCGGCCGATGCCCTGGCCACGCTGAGGGTCCTGGACGCCATGGCCGGGAAATTTCCCAAGCTGATGATGCCCGCGAGCCAGCTTCACCAGTTGCAGGTGGACTGGGCCATCAGCCAGGCAGCAGACTTCCAGGGGTACCTCCGGAAAACCAAGCCGGCTGCGGTCATCGAGGGTGACTGGCCCGTACTTCCCCCGCAGGACGCGAGCCTCGGCGGCTTCTGAAACCTGCCGCGGCAAGGGTGCGAGGCAAGTCACAGTAACAGGGCTTCACATACCGGGCCGTACTTCCACTGCCACCATTCGGCAGCTCCCGGCCTAGCCCGTTCGATCGAAGTGGATGATGCCGCCACAAGGGAAGAACCTTCGATTCTGGCGGGCTTTGCCCTTCCATAGTTCGGTTCATGAGGGAAAAGTGCCAGGTGAGAGAATAAAGTTTTGCGGTCACCCCTGCCTAGCCGTGCGTGAACAGCGCCGGGCAGGTGCCAGGCGCCACCAGCGCAGCCTTGCGGCCCGGTTGACTAATGACTCAGATGAAAGCGACAACCTGATGAAAATCAAAGCGATGAAGTGGCTCACCACGGCGCCCGTGGCACTTGCCCTGGCTGTCTCCCTCGCCGCCTGCGGCTCAGGGTCCGCCGAGCCCTCAGGGACACCCACGGATGCCCTCGCCGGCAGCGACCAGCAAACGCTGGACAAGTACACCACCGCCGACGTCACTCCGGTCGACCAGATTGACACGGCCACGCTGGGCCTCAACACAGAGGGCAAGCTTGAGGTGGGCACGCTCTCCGACGCCCCCCCGAATATCTTCATCGACCCCTCCGGCAAGTTCACGGGCTACGACAACGAACTGCTGCGCGCCATCGCCGGCAAACTCGGCCTTGAGGTCGAGTTCGTTGCCACCGATTTCTCGGCACTCCTCTCCCAGGTCCAGACGAAGCAGTTCGACGTCGGGTCCTCCTCCATCTCCACCACGGATGCCCGCCGCCAGAACGTAGGCTTCACCAACGGCTACGACTTTGGATTCATGGCCGTGGTTGCCAAGACCGACAGCGACGTCAAGGGGTTCGCCGACCTCACCGGCGACCTCCGCATCGGCGTGGTCCAGGGCACCGTCCAGGACGATTACGTCACCAACACCCTCAAGCTTGAGCCGATCCGCTTCCCGGACTACGCCACCGTGTACGCCAACGTGCGCAACGGCCAAGTGGACGCCTGGGTTGCGCCGTCCCAGCAGGCCACCGGCCAGGTCAAGGAAGGCGACGGCACCGTCATCGCCGAATCCGTCGTCAACACGCAGAACTTCACTGCCTACGCCGTGGCCAAGGACAACCAGCCGCTGATCGATGCGCTGAACTCCGGCCTGGACGCTGTAATCGCCGATGGAACCTGGTCCAAGCTGACCAAGGAGTGGTACCCGGACCGCGAAATGCCGGCCGACTGGAAGCCGGGCAGCAAGGCCGCCACGGTTCCGCAGAGCTGATTGAGCCGGGACGTATATGGATCTCCTGGACCAACTGGCTGACACTTTCTTCAACTGGGAGGAAATGGCCAAGGTCATTCCTGCCCTGCTCATGGTGGGCCTGCCCAACACGCTGATACTGGCGGTAGCGTCAGGGATCCTGGGCTCCGTGCTGGGGCTGGCCCTGGCCATGATGGGAATCTCCCGGAACGCGGGAGCCCGGTGGGTGGCTCGGATTTACACCGACATCTTCCGGGGCCTCCCCGCCATCCTGGTAATCCTCGTGATCGGTATCGGGCTCAGCCCCATCGCACGGGAAATCACTGGATCCCGGAACCCTTACCCGCTGGGCATCCTGGCCCTGACCCTGATCGCGGCTGCCTACATCGGTGAAATTTTCCGGTCGGGGATCCAGAGCGTGGAGAAGGGGCAGCTTGAGGCATCCCGGGCGCTGGGTTTCAGCTATGGCAGTTCGATGCGCCTGGTGGTGGTGCCGCAGGGCATCCGGCGGGTCTTGCCCGCACTGGTGAACCAGTTCATCTCGCTGCTGAAGGACTCGTCGCTCGTGTTTATGCTTGGACTCGCCGCTTCCGACCGGGAAATCTTCCGGATCGGAAATGACGCCATGGCCAATACCGGAAACCTCTCTCCGCTCGTCGCCGCTGGCGTGCTCTACCTGATCCTGACCGTCCCGCTGACGCATTTCGTGAACTTCATCGACAACCGCCTGCGCACCGGCAAGCCCGAAAAGAAGGAACCGGATGAGCTGGCCGCGCCTATCGGCAAGGGGGCACAGGCATGACGGAATTCGCTTCCGGCACCCTGACCGGCAAGAACCTGCACCTTTCCTTCGGCCACAACCATGTTCTCCGCGGCATTGACCTGCATGTGGAGAAGGGCACCACGGCCTCCGTGATCGGCCCGTCGGGATCCGGCAAGTCCACGCTCCTGCGGGTCATGAACCGGCTGATTGAACCCGACCAGGGCGATATCCTCCTGGACGGCCGCTCGGTGCTGAAGGATAATCCCGACGAGCTCCGGCAGCGGATTGGCATGGTGTTCCAGCAGTTCAACCTGTTCCCGCACAAAACGGTGGTGGACAATGTGTCCCTGGCGCTGCGGAAGCTGCGGAAGCTGTCCAAGGAGCAGGCACGTGCCGAAGCCCTGGAACAGCTGGACCTGGTGGGGCTGAAGCACAAGGCTGACTCCCGCCCGGCCAACCTGTCCGGCGGACAGCAGCAGCGCGTGGCCATTGCCCGGGCACTGGCCATGAAGCCCGAGGTCATGTTTTTCGATGAGGCAACGTCCGCCCTTGACCCGGAGCTCGTCAAAGGCGTCCTGGCGCTGATGACGGACCTGGCGAAGGGCGGGATGACCATGGTGGTGGTGACCCATGAGATGGGATTCTCCCGCAACGTGTCGGACACCGTGACCTTCATGGATGCCGGCGTCGTGGTGGAATCCGGGCCGCCCGAGCAGATCTTCACCGAGCCTCGGACGGACCGGCTGAGGGGCTTCCTCTCGGACGTCCTCTAGCTCCAAAAGCTCAAGCACCAAAAGCACAGAAAGAAATCCCCGGCTGCAGCCCGCAGCCGGGGATTTCTGGTTTTACGCCGAGATGGCATTTTGCGGCAGTTTCACGCGCCGGAATTGCCGTCAAGTGCCATCTCGCGGGAGCAAAAGGGACGACGGCGGGACTCGCCTGGGTCCCTACCCCTGCGCCGCGGCGGCGGCCTTTGCCGCGGCCGGCAGTGCGTCGAAGATCCGGTTCATGGCGGCGTCATCGTGCGCGGCGGAGAGGAACCAGGCCTCGAAGACCGAGGGCGGCAGGTACACCCCTGACTCCAGCATCGAGTGGAAGAACGGCGCGTAGCGGAAGCTTTCCTGGGCCTGGGCGTCGGCGTAGTTGTGGACGCCGTGGGCCGAGGTGCCAAAGGCCACGGAGAAGAGGTTGCCGGCGAACTGGATGGAGTGGTCCACGCCTGCGGCGTCCAGGGCGGTGGACAGTGCCGACGAAAGTTCCAGCGACCGGACATCGATGAAGGAGTAGACGTCGCGGGTGGCATGGGTCAGGGTGGCCACGCCGGCCGCCATCGCCACCGGGTTTCCGGAGAGCGTTCCGGCCTGGTACACGGGCCCCGTGGGCGCGAGGTAGTCCATGACGTCGGCACGTCCGCCGAGGGCCGCCGTCGGCATTCCTCCGCCGATGACCTTGCCGAAGGTGAGCAGGTCCGGAGTCCACGGCTCGGCGGCGTCCGGCGCTCCGCCGGTAAGCCCCCAGTAGCCGGAGTAGCCTGTGCGGAAACCGGTGAGCACTTCGTCGACGATGAGCAGGGCACCGTATTCACGGGTGATACGGGACAGGCCGAGGTTGAAGCCCTCCCCCGGGGTCACCACGCCCATGTTGGCCGGGGCTGCTTCGGTAATCACGGCCGCGATGTTCTGCCCGTGGGTGGCGAAGGCTTCCTTGACGGCGGTGAGGTCGTTGTACGGCAGCACCAGCGTCTCGGCGGCGGTGGCTTCCGTGACCCCGGCGGACCCGGGCAGGGCAAGGGTGGCGACGCCGGAACCTGCGGCCGCGAGGAGACCGTCCAAATGGCCGTGGTAGCAGCCGGCGAACTTGATGATGAGGTTGCGCCCCGTGAAGCCGCGGGCCAGGCGGACGGCGGTCATGGTGGCCTCGGTGCCGGTGGATACCATCCGGAGGCGTTCGACGGCGGGAACGCGTTCCTTGACGATCTCGGCAAGGTTCGCCTCATCCGGGGTGGAGGCACCGAAGGACAGGCCGCGGTCCACGGCCGCGTGCACGGCGTCCAGCACAGCGGGGTGTGCGTGGCCCAGCAGCGCCGGACCCCAGGAGCACACCAGGTCCACGTATTCCTTGCCGTCGGCGTCCGTCAGGTACGGCCCCTTGGCGGAGACCATGAAGCGCGGCGTACCGCCCACGGACCCGAAGGCGCGGACCGGGGAGTTGACCCCGCCCGGCATGAGCTGGCGGGCGCGGTCGAAAAGTTCCTCGTTGCGAGGATAGCTGGAAGTCATGGTTCCTATTCTCTCAGTTAGCGGGCCGGTGAATCGGCCAGCAGTTCAGCAACGCGGGGCGCCACTGCCGTCCCCATCAGCTCAATGGAGCGCATCATGGCGGAGTGCGGCAGCGGGCCGTTACTGTATTTGAAGTCGAAGCGGTCTACGCCCAGGTTCTGCTTCAGCAGGACGATCTTCCGGGCCACGGTCTCGGGTGAGCCGACGTACAAGGCACCCTCGGGCGCGCACAGGGCGTCGAACTCGCCCCTTCCCGCAGGTCCCCAGCCCCGCTCGGCGCCAAGCTTGTTCCGCAGCTTCAGCCAGTGCGGGAAAAGCTCCTCACGGGCCTGCTCGTCGGTGTCCGCCACATGTCCGGGTGAATGGGTGGCCACCTGCTGCATGGGGTGGCCGTACTTCGCCATCGCTTCCCTGTACAGGTCCACGAGGGGGCGGAAGGCGCGGGGCTGCCCGCCGATGATGGCGAAGATGATGGGATAGCCGTACTGCGCGCACCTCAGCACGGATTCGGGCGTGCCGCCCACCCCGATCCAGGTAGGCAGCAGGTGGCGCTCCAGCGGCGGGTACACGCTCAACCCGGCAACTGCCGGCCTGGTACGGCCCTCCCAGTGCACGGGCTTCTGTGTCCGGACTTTGTCGAAGAGCTCGAGTTTTTCCTCGAACAGGACCTCGTAGTCGGCCAGGTCGAGCCCGAACAGCGGAAACGATTCGATGAAGGAACCACGGCCCAGCATGACTTCAGCGCGGCCGTTGGAAATGGCGTCCACGGTGGAGAACCGCTGGAACACCCGGATGGGATCATCGGAACTCAGGACGGTGACAGCGGAGCCCAACCTGATGCGGGTGGTGCGGGCGGCAGCGGCGGCGAGGAAGACTTCCGGTGCGGACACCGCGTAATCCCTGCGGTGGTGCTCCCCCACGCCAAAGGCATGAAGTCCGACGGCGTCCGCCAGTTGGGCCTCTTCCAGCAGCTGGCGCAGCACCCGGGCATGCGGCTGCTGGCTTCCGTCCCGATTCTCGCCGACATCGCCAAACGTGTTGAGGCCCAGAAGTATCCGGTCCGGTGCAACAGGGGCGGTGGGACTCTCGGGAACGGACACGGACACGGACCTGGGAGCCGGGGAGGCGGTCATCGGGACTCCTTCAGCCAGCCGGCCAGCTCGGCGGCCCAGTAGGTCAGGACCATGTGGGCGCCGGCGCGCCGGATGCCCAGCACGGACTCGGTGATCGCGGCCCGCCTGTCGATCCAGCCGTTGGCGGCAGCAGCCTCGATCATCGCGTACTCGCCGGAGATCTGGTACGCCGCCACCGGGACCGGGCTCATGGCGGCAACATCGGCCACGATGTCCAGGTAGCTCATGGCAGGTTTGACCATCACGATGTCAGCGCCCTCGGCGAGGTCCAGTTCAACCTCGCGAAGGGCCTCGGTACGATTGCCGGCGTCCATCTGGTAGGTCCGCCGGTCGCCCTTCAACTGGGAATCGACTGCTTCGCGGAAGGGACCGTAAAAAGCGGAGGCGTACTTGGCGGAATACGCGATCACGGATGTCGCCGTGTGGCCCGCCCCGTCCAGGGCGCCACGGATGGCGGCAATTTGGCCGTCCATCATGCCGGAGGGGCCCAGCATATGGGCGCCGGCGTCTGCCTGGGCCACGGCCATCCGGGCGTAGATTTCCACGGTACGGTCGTTGTCCACATACCCGTCGTTGTCGAGCACGCCGCAGTGGCCGTGGTCCGTGAACTCATCGAGGCATACGTCGCTCATGACCACCAGGTCGTCTCCAACCTCTGCCCGCACGTCCCTGATTGCTTTGTTCAGGACTCCGTCCGGGTCAAGGGACGCCGTTCCCTCGGCGTCGCGGGTCTCCGGGATGCCGAACAGCATGATGCCGCCCAGCCCGAGCTCCACCGCTTCCGCCGCGGCACGCTTCAAAGTCTCCGTGGTGTGCTGGACAACGCCGGGCATTGAGGTGATGGGGTTGGGCTCCGCCAGGCCTTCCCGGATGAAGGCCGGAAGGATAAGTTCCGCGGGCGCCAGGCGGGTTTCCGCCGTCAGCCGCCGCATGGCGGGGGTGGTGCGCAGGCGGCGGGGGCGGTGGCTGGGAAAAGTCATGGTCCTGTCCTTAACGTTGGTATGGGTGGTATATGGATGCCCGCTGGCGGGCGTCCCCCGCGTCAGGGTGGTTCTCCGCCGGCATCCTCGGTTATGCGGAGTGCTGCAACGACGGCGGCAACCAGCCCGTTGGGTGAAGGCTCTGCTGCAATGGCAGCGACTGGTAAGCCAAGCGCGTCGGCCTGGTCCGCCGTCGAACGCCCGATGGCCACGAAGCGGCACCCGCGCAACGGGGAAAGTTCGTGGATGCGCCGGGCGGCGCTGGGGGAAGCGGCGATGACGGCGTCGAGGCGTCCGGCCGCCAGCTCAGCTGCGGCGTTTTCCGGTGTGAGCAGGGCGTACGACGGCGGCTGCCGGTCCGCTCCCCGGCTTACCCCCGGGATGGCCAGCCTGCGTTCGGCTGCTGCGGGGTAATCAACGGTGCGGTAGGCGGTCACTGCGGTCACCTTGCTTCCGGCGGCTGACAGGCCCCCCGCCAGGCGGGGCGATGCTATGTCGGCCTGAGGCAGCAGGACCTTGCCGTCCCCTCCCGGCCACACAGCGAGCAGGCCTGCTGCGGACTGGTCCTCCTCCGGCATGAGTGCGACCTCAAGCCCCTGGTCTTCCAGGAGCCTGCGCGTCGCCGCCCCCACCGCGGCTATCCGGGTAGCAGGCGGGATCCACTGGGCCGGTGACAGGCCCCGTTCAGCGGACTTGGCCGTGAGCACATGGACTGTGGTGGCACTGCTGACCACCAGCCAGTCGAAGGCCCCCGCACCCAGCGCATCGCAGGCAACATCGAGGGAGTGCTGGTCCGGCGCACGCTCGAAGTCGATCAAGGGCAGCAGGAGTGCACTGGCACCGGCCGCCTGCAGCGCGTCCACGAGCGCCAGCGACCGCTCCGGACTGCGCGTGATCAGTACCCGCGCCCCGGACAGTGGCCGCTCCGGCAAACCCTTGTCCTGCATGCTTACCCGCGTCCCGGCCGGACCGGCCGGACCTGACAGACGCACTGGACAGGCAACCGCATGGCCGGAATCAGGAAGCCTGCAGGTCCGCGATGTCCGCGGCGCCGGCGGCGAGCAGGACTTCGGCCAGTTCGATGCCGAGCAGCGTGGCGCCCACCTCGGTGAGGCCGTCGGTTGCCCGCTTGTCCCGGACAGAGGCCGTGCCGTCCACCGCGCACACCACGGCTTCCAGGTGCAGCAGGCTGCCCTTGCGGAAGGCATAGGCGCCCACCGGTGCCGCGCAGCCGGCCTCGAGCCGGGCCAGCAGGGCCCGCTCGGCGGTGACCGCGAGCCGGGTATCGGGATCGTCAAGTGCGCTGAGGGCCTGGGCCAGGACGTCCTTGGACCCTTCGGCAAAGCCGGGCCGGGCCGGAGCGTCGGCCGTGCGGCACTCGATGGCCAACGACCCCTGGCCGGCGGCGGGAAGCATAACGTCCGTTTCGAGGAACTCGCTGACGGTGTCCAGCCTGCTGATGCGTTCCAGGCCTGCGGCGGCCAGGACCACGGCATCAAGGTCGCAGGACTTGCCGGGAATCACATCGGTTGTGGCGTTGCCCGGCAGCCCGGGGACCCGGCCCAGGCGGGTGTCCACGTTGCCGCGGATGTCGATGATCTCCAGGTCCGGCCGGGCGGCACGGAGCTGGGCGGCGCGCCGCGGAGAGCCGGTGCCCACCCGTGCGCCCGCGGGGAGGTCGGCCAGTTTCAGCCCGTCCCGGGCGCACAGGACATCGCGGACATCCACCCGCCGCGGAGTTGCCGCCAGGCTCAGCCCTACGGCCGCGCCCGTGGGCAGGTCCTTGAGTGAATGGATGGCGACGTCGCACTCGTTGCGCAGCAGCGCATCCCGCAGGGCGGCGACAAAAACGCCGGTGCCGCCCATCTGGGAGAGCGAACCCGTCAGCACATCGCCGTCGGTCCGAATGTGGACCAGCTCCACCGGAAACCCTCCGACGGCGGCCAGCTGGTCCGCGGTCTGCTGCGTCTGCGTGAGCGCCAGCTTGCTGGCGCGGGTGCCGATCCGGACCGTCACTGCTGCGGCGCTCCCCCGGAAGCGGCTGGCTGGCTGGCGCCGGCCTCGCCGGGGTAGGAGTCGTGCCCGGTACCCACGGTGGTGTCCGCACCGGCAATGGTGGGCTTTTCGCCGCGGAAGTTCTGGCAGCAGCCCGGCCGGCAGACGTCATACCAGGGGCCGAGGTCCGTCAGCGCCGGACGGTCACTGATGTTGTTGGCAGCCGTCCGCTCTGAAATCAGGTCCACCATGCCGTTGACAAACTTGCGGTGTGTCCCGGGTGTGGGGACGCGCGTGGCGGTAAGCCCCAGGTTGGCGCAGGTTTCCAGGGCTTCGGTATCCAGGTCCCAGACAACTTCCATGTGGTCGCTGACGAATCCGAGCGGGACGATGACAATTCCCTTGACACCCTGGCCGGCCAGTTCCTCGATGGCGTCGTTGATGTCCGGCTCCAGCCAGGGCACGTGCGGAGCGCCGGACCGGGACTGGTACACCAGGGACCAGGGCGCCGTCAGGCCCGATTCCTCTTCCACGCGCCGGATGACGGCGGCAGCCGTGGCCAGGTGCTGGGCAACGTAGGCGGAGCCTTCCGCAAATTCGCGGGGCTCGCCCTCTGAGCGGCCGGCTGCCTCCGCGTCCCGGGTGGGGATGGAGTGGGTGGCGAACAGGATCTGGACCGGCGCGTCCGGGGTTCCTGCGGCTGCGAGCTTTTCCCGGACTTCCGCCAGGCCGGCGGCGGTGCCCTCTACGAACGGCTCCACGAAACCGGGGTGGTCGAAGTACTGGCGCACCTTGTCCACTTCGAGCCGGCCGTCCAGGCCGGTTTCGGTCAGTGCCATGCCGATGTCCTCGCGGTACTGGCGGCAGCTGGAGTAACAGGAGTAGGCACTCGTGGTGATCATCAGGAGGCGGCGGTGGCCGGCGTCGTATGCGTCCTGCAGGGTCTGCGGAATGTACGGCGCCCAGTTGCGGTTGCCCCAGAGGACCGGCAGCTCGATGCCGCGGGCAGCAAGTTCGGCCTCCAGGGCAGCCTTGAGCTCGCGGTTCTGCTGGTTGATGGGGCTGATGCCGCCGTTGGCGCGGTAGTGGTGCGAGACCTCTTCCAGCCGTTCATCCGGGATGCCGCGGCCGCGGGTCACGTTGCGGAGGAACGGGATGACGTCCTCCTGGCCTTCCGGCCCGCCGAAGGAGGCGAGGAGGACGGCGTCGTAATTCTTGGGTGCCATCCGCCCGGCCTCGGTGACAGGGTTGACGACGACGGCGCCGCCGGCGGTTGTGGGGTCAAGCTGGCTCATGCGAGCACCTCCGCTACTTCTGCCGGGGAAATCCGGCGTCCGGTGTAGAACGGGACTTCCTCCCGGACGTGGTTGCGTGCTTCGGTGGCGCGCAGGTGGCGCATCAGGTCCACCAGGTCCACCAGTTCGGGGGCCTCAAGGCCCAGGATCCATTCCCAGTCACCGAGGGCGAACGAGGAGACGGTGTTGGAGATGACCTGCGGGAACTCCCGGCCCAGGAGGCCGTGTTCGCGAAGCATCGCGCCCCGCTCTTCCTCGGGCAGGATGTACCACTCGTAGGAGCGGACGAACGGGTAGACGCACAGCCATTCCGCAGGCGCTACCCCACGGGAGTATGCGGGCGTGTGGTTCTTGGCGAACTCGGCCTCCCGGTGCACGCCCATGGCGGACCAGACAATTTCCGTGCCGGCAAAGAGGGTACTGCGGCGGATGTCGCGGATGGCCTGCTGCAGCGCCTCCGGCTTGGGGCCGTGGAGCCACACCATGACGTCCGCATCGGCCCGCATGGCGGAGACGTCGTAGCTGCCGCGGTGCGTCACGCCGGCCTGGGCCAGCCGTTCCAGGAGGGCCTCGAAGTCAGCGGCTGCGTCGGCGCTGCGGATCAGGGTTTCGGAGCGCTTGAATACCGTCCAGAGGGTGAAAAACTGCTCGGCTGATTCTTCGGTTTTAGTGACAGATTCGGCAGAAGTGTGGCTCATGGTTACAAGTTTGCCCCCTCCTACCCGTCAAGTCGAAACCAACAACTTCTACAAGCCGTAGAAGTGCGCAACGTCACATCGGGGAAGGACGATGCCGTGGCTAAGGGGGCAGCGAAGCCTCGGCCGCCGAAAGATGTGCCAGGGGATTCAGCGGACCACGTTCTGGATCTGTTCGATCGTGTCGGAGACCACAGCGGCCAGCCCGTTGCCCGCCACCCAGCCGCCAACGACGGCCAGGTTCCCCGCCGCGGCACAGGCCTTTCGGATGTCCGCCACGCGGGCGCGGTGTCCCACAGCGGCGAAGGGCAGCGATCCCCGCCACCGGACCACATCCCAGTCCACCACGTCCCCGGCTTCGATGGCCACGCCCAGCAGGGCCTGCGCATCACGCAGGGACGCGGCCAGCAGTTCGTCGTCGGTGCCAGGACCGCCCGGCTCTTCGCCGGCCCCGTCCACCCGGCCGTAGGAGAGCCGGACAACGTGACGGCCGGGGCCGGCTGCTTCGGCCAGCCAATCCCATTTGCCGGTGGCGTGGGTCAGGGCTTTCGCTTCAATGCCGGGGGTCTGGGGCGCCACCAGCACGCCCGTGCCGCGGGGCCGGCGGTCCAGTTCGGGCTTGTCGAGAACGAGTGTGACGAGCTTGACGTCGGGTCCTGAGGGAGGCTGTCGCCCTGCCAGGGCGGGCACCGCGGCTTCCAAAAGTCCGACGGCGGCCGGACCGTCAACTCCTACCACCAGCAGGCTGGCGTCGAACGTTGCTCCCGGCGAACTGACCCGCCACCCTTCAGCCGTCCGGGCCACCGCCGAGGCGGACGTCGCTGACAGGAGCGTCACCCCGCGGGTGCGAAGGTTGCCCACCAAAGCGGTGACCAGCGTGTGCATCCCGCGTTCAAGGCCGGCAACGGCAGAGCCTGCCTTGGCCGGAGCGGCGGGCTCCGGCCTGCGGCCGTTGTGCGCGGGTGACCCGGCGCCGGCACGGCGCTGGGCGGAAACTGCGGCGGCCAGGGAGCCGTGCCGCCTGATACCGGCGCGGAGCCCCGGAGCCACCATGTCGACGTCGAGCAGTCCTGGATCCGCGGAGTGGACACCGCCCACCACCGGGGCCACCAGACGTTCCAGGACCCTGTTTCCCATGCGTGCTTTTACCAGGGCGGAGACGCTGATGACATCGTCCGCCGTCCCCACTGAGGCCGGGAGGAACCTGTCCAGGGCGGCCCGGAGGGTTCCCAGGACGCCCAACGACCTCCTGACTTCCGGGTCCCACGGGTTGGCCGGAATACCCAGGACGCCCGTCTTGGGCAGTTCGCGCGGGCCGTCCGGAAGCTGGACCCAGGCTCCCCCCGGGCGCGGAGGGACGATGCTGCCGGCGAGGCCAAGCTCGCCGGCCAGGCGCGCGACGGCGTCGGAGCGGGTGGTGAAAGATTCCGCGCCGCTGTCCAGAGTCAGGCCAGCAACGGTGTGGCTGCCCACGCAGCCGCCCCATTCCGGTCCGGCTTCCAGGACTGTGACCTGATAGCCGGCGGAAGCCAGCTCGCGGGCGGAGAGCAGTCCGGAAATACCGCCGCCCAGCACCAGCGCGGTCCGGGGCTGAGCCGGCATGCTGCCCATGGGGTTACTCCGGGGAGATGGAGTGGATGAGTTCGACCACCCGGGTGAGGACGGCGGGATCCGTCTCCGGCGGAACGCCGTGCCCCAGGTTGACCACGTGCCCGGGGGCTGCCGCGCCGGCGGCTATGACCTCGCGGACGTGCGCTTCGAGGATGTCCCAGGGGGCCGGCAGGAGGGCGGGGTCGATGTTTCCCTGCAGGGGTACCGTGCCGCCCAGCCGGCGGTTTGCCTCATCGAGCGGGAGCCGGTAGTCCACGCCCACCACGTCCACGCCGACGTCGCGCATGGCCACCAGGAGTTCTGACGTGCCCGTGCCGAAGTGGATCAGCGGAGCGCCGAGGTGCCGCACATGGTCCAGGGCGCGTGCCGAGGCCGGCGCCACATACCTGGTGTAGTCCGCCAGGCCCAGGGACCCGGCCCAGGAGTCGAACAGCTGGGCTGCGGAAGCGCCGGCCTCGAGCTGTGCCTGCAAGAACATGCCGGAGGCGTCGGCGGCCCAGTTGGCCAGGGCGTTCCAGGTTTCCGGGTCGGCGTGCATCATGGTGCGCGGACCCAGGTGGTCACGGGACGGCCTGCCCTCCACCATGTAGGCCGCAAGCGTGAACGGTGCGCCGGCGAAACCGATCAGCGGGGTGCTGCCGAGCTCGGCCACGGTGAGGCGGACCGCTTCACGGATCGGCTCCAGCGATTCCCATGTGAGCTGGGGCAGCGCCGCCACGTCTGCGGCCGTACGGACGGGAGTGTCAAGGACCGGTCCCACGCCAGGCACGATGTCCACGCCGACTCCGGCAAGCTTCAGGGGAATGACGATGTCCGAGAAGAAGATGCCCGCGTCAACGTCGTGGCGGCGGACGGGTTGGAGCGTAATCTCGGAAGCCAGCTCCGGGCGCAGGCAGGAGTCCAGCATGGCAACACCTTCGCGGACCTTGAGGTACTCAGGCAGCGAACGTCCGGCCTGCCGCATGAACCAGACGGGGCGCCGGGACGGTTTGCCTCCACGGTATGCCGTGATCAGCGGGGAATCTGCGGTGCGGCCGTCCAGCAGCGGGTGGTCTGCGGCGAGGGCGCCGGCAGGGGACATGGCGGGGCTGGAAGTCATGCCTTTGATTGTGCCGAAAATCGGCTGCAAAAGATAACGACAAAGTGTCATCCGAAGGTGCTTTGGCCGCGCCGTGTCAGGAATCACAGCCTCCGCCTGCACCAGGCCACGCCCGGAGTTGTTCTACCGAGTAACGAAAAAGCTATGATTGTCCTGCTGTGGTTCTTTTTTCATTGGTGGCTACACACGCCGACATCGATCTTGAGACCGTTGCTCAGTTGAGCAACGGTTCCTCGGGTATCGCCACATCCGCCCTCTCCGGATCGCCGGCAGTGACGGGTGCCATTGTCCTTGCCACCTGCAACCGCTACGAGATCTACGGCGAGGCACCCCATCCGGATGATGTGGAGGCAGCCCGCGCCGCCCTGGTGGCCCAGATCAGCCACGTCAGTGGACTAAGCGAACCCCTAGTCTCACGCTCCTTCAGTACCCGCACCGGTCCGGAAGTCAGCCAGCACCTCTTTGCCGTCAGCGCAGGCCTGGACTCCGCCGTCGTCGGAGAGCGTGAAATCGCCGGGCAGGTCCGGCGGGCACTGATCACCGCCCAGCATGAAGGCACGGCAAGCGCCGGCCTGGTACGGCTGTTCCAGGCGGCCTCAAAAACTGCCAAGGATGTCGGCGCGCAGACAGCCCTCGGCTCCCGGGGCCTGTCCATTGTTTCCGTCGCCCTGGACCTGGCAACGGACCTGTCCGAGAATCCGGACTGGTCCAGCAAGAAAGTGGTGGTGTTCGGAACGGGAGCCTACGCGGGGGCCACCATGGCGCTCCTGCGCGAACGCGGCTGCACGGACATCTCGGTCTTTTCCTCGTCCGGCCGCGCTGAAGGTTTTGTGGCCACCCGTGGCGGCACCGCGCTTGACGCCGACTCCCTCCGCCCGGCCGTGGCTGCGGCTGATGTCATGATCGGCTGCAGCGGTTCCGATACCAGGGTGGAGGCCGATGAACTGGCTGATGTCCGCGCGAACTCCCCGCAGCCGCTGATTGCCATCGACCTTGCGCTTACCCATGACTTCGACCCCGGAGTTGGCGAACTTGATGGCGTTGAGCTCCTCACCCTGGAGTCGGTGCGCCTCGCCGCCCCGCAGGAGCAGGCCGAATCGCTGGCCCAGGCCAGCGGCATTGTGAGCGGGGCCGCGAAGGCCTTCGAGCACGAGCGCGAGGTCAGGTCCGTGGATTCCGCTATCGTTGCCCTGCGCCGGCACACCATGAGCGTCCTGGACGCGGAAATGGAAAAGGTCCGGGCCCGGCACGGCTGCACCGCCGCTGCCGAGGAAGTGGAGTTTGCGCTTCGCCGCATGGTCAAGCAGCTCCTCCATGTGCCTACGGTGCGTGCCCGCGAGCTCGCCGCGAATGGCCAGCAGGACGACTACGTGGCAGCCCTGGAGGCCCTCTACGGCATCACCGTGGAGCAGCCGGCGGCTGCGGCCCCCCAGGCCGAATGCCCGGTGGACCACCGCGGCCTCGAAACCGCCTGATCCGCCCTCCCCGCAACGCTCTCTCACTCGACGCGCCTTTCCCGCCAGCGCTGGCTCACCTCCTGCAGGAAAGTGAGCAGTTCAAACTGATAGAGCGTTCCGGTTCAACCCACATCAAGTGATAGAGCGTTCCGGTTCAACCCACATCAAGTGATAGAGCGTTTCGGTTTAACCGACATCAAGGGAGAGAGCGTCCTAGTAGACGGGCTTGTTGGGTTCCACCTCACGCACCCAGGCAAGAATGCCGCCGTCGAGATGGCTGACCCGCTGGTAGCCCGCTTTCCTGGCCGCGGCCAGGACGTTGGCGGACCGTGTACCGGCTTTGCAGAGGAACACCACGTCCCGGTCCTGGGGAATCTCCGGCCAGGCCTCCCCCGCCAGTATCCGGCCTTGCGGGATGAGCACGGCGCCGTCGATGCGGACAATGTCGTACTCACCCGGTTCCCGCACGTCCACCAGGTCGAAGTCCTTGAGGCCTGCCTTCCGTGAGGCGAGCATGGTGGCGAGCTGCGTGGCTGTGACGGTATGTTCCGTGTCCGACGGGGCCGCCGGGGTAATGCCACAAAACGCCTCGTAGTCCACCAGTTCCGTGATCGGCTCCGCCGCCGGGTCCTTGGACACCCGGATCTCCCGCCAGCTTCCGCCGAGGGCGTCGTACAGCGCCACCCGGCCCAGCAGGGAACGTCCGACGCCGGTGATCAGCTTGACCGCTTCGGTCACCATCAGCGACCCCACGGCCGCGCACAGCATGCCGAACACGCCGCCCTCGCCGCAGGACGGCACAGAGCCGGCGGGGGGTGCCTCAGGGTAGAGGTCCCGGTACGTGGGCCCGTGCTTTTCCCAGAACACGCTGACCTGGCCGTCAAAACGGAAGATGGAACCCCAGACGTACGGCTTGCCCAGGATGGCTGCAGCGTCATTAACCAGGTAGCGGGTAGCGAAGTTGTCCGCACCGTCCAGGATGAGGTCGTAGCCCGCGAACAGTTCCAGTGCGTTGGAGGCATCCAGCCGGACATTGTGCAGCCGCACGTCCACCAGGGGGTTCAGGGCGGCGATGGCGTCGCGGGCCGACTCGATCTTGGGCCGGCCAACGTCCTTCACCCCGTGGATGACCTGGCGCTGCAGGTTGCTAAGGTCAACGTCGTCGTCGTCAATGATTCCCAGCGTCCCCACCCCGGCGGCGGCGAGGTACAGCAGCGCAGGCGATCCCAACCCGCCGGCCCCGATAACCAGCACTCTTGCGTTCTTGAGCCGCCGCTGCCCGATGGCGCCGATCTCGGGAATGATCAGATGCCGCGAATAGCGCTCCACCTCTGCGGCGGTGAGGTCGGCTGCCGGTTCCACCAGCGGATCCAAGGACACAGTTGAAACATTTGCATTGAACGTCGAGGCCATACTTCAATGTATGCCCCGGGATACCGCCCGGTCATATTACCCCGCAGTAAAGTGGAGGTAACTGCAACGAAAGAAGGACAACCGTGGTCCATGAAGCTCGGGCTAACCGCCCGCCGGCCGTCGAACCGCAAACGCCCTCGCGTCCTGCAGGCCAACGGTCAGCCAGGCTTCCACGGGACGAACGCCGCGCCCAGCTGCTCATGGCAGCCCAGGAAGTCTTCGTGGCCAACGGTTACCACGGTGCAGCCATGGACGAGATCGCCGAGACGGCGCACGTCAGCAAACCGGTGCTCTACCAGCACTTTCCCTCAAAACGGGAACTGTACCTCGCCCTGCTCGAAAGCCACCTCGCGTCCCTGACCGACCTCATGCTGGGGGCGCTGAACTCCACCACGGACAATGACGAGCGCGTCCAGGCCGTCATGCGGGCGTATTTCCAGTTCATAGCCAACGACGACCAGGCCCACCGGCTGGTGTTCGAGTCGGACCTGATCAATGACCCTGACGTCAGCGCACGGCTGGAAACCTTCAACAGGACGTTTGCCGACGCCATCGCCCGCGTCATCGCCGAGGACACCAAGCTCCCCCATCTTGAGGCGCAACTCCTGGGCCGGGGACTCGCTGGAATGGCGCAGGTCAGTGCCCGTTACTGGCTTGAAACGGACGGCAACCTGGACCTCGATGTCGCCAGCGACCTCATCTACCGTTTAGCTTGGCGCGGAATCTCTCGCTTCCCCAAAGAGTCCTAGACTACAAATAAGACATAAGCAACGAACGTGAATGGCTGGGAGGCCCCTGTGGAAATTAAGATCGGCGTTCAGAATATCGGCCGCGAAATCGTACTGGAATCAAACGAGGATGCGGATTCGGTAGCCAAGATTGTGGAGGATGCCATCACCAAGGGCAGTGAGCTCCGCCTGAAGGATGACAAGGGACGCCTGATCATTGTTCCCGGAAACGCCCTGGGCTACGTGGAAATCGGGGCCGAAGAAGCGCGGCGCGTAGGGTTCGGCCAGTTCTAGGACCTGCCGAAGAACCGCCCGCAGTCCAAGGAGGACCATGCTTTCGCTGACCATCGTTGTACTGGCAGCCGCAGCCGCAGGCTTTATTGTCTGGGCTAACGACAAGCGGCATGCCAAGTATGGGGCCGGTGTGCCCGCCGGGGCTTCCGTGGCCGTGGCGGCCCTGGCGTGGATCATCCTGATGGCCGCCGGATTCGGATACCTGCCGGGACTCACCTGGATCCCCTGGGTGCTGCCGATCGTGCTCGGAGCCGCGGCCGCAACAGCGGCCGCCATCTACCTTGGCCGCTCCCGTGCCCGGCAGGATACGGAACGTCTGACGGCGATCCTGCGGGCCTGAGGCCCAGCCAGGAACGTGGACGGGCGCGGAACCTGGCGCAGCGCCAACCAGCCACATGTGGCCGCCAACCCTCGGGATGGCGGCCACGGCCGTTTAAAGGAAACAGTCTCTGGTGGACGCGGCCGCCTGGTGCCCCCTCTGCCACACGGTGCGGCACTTGGCGCTGTGCAGGCGCCTAGTGCCCCTGCACGTACTTCGCCGGCTCGGCCACGGCCCCCGCCGCTGCCGCTGCTTCACTTGCTCCCGCGGCTGCCGCGAGGTCCCGCGCCGTCACCTGTCCCCCGGCGTCGTGGGACGTGTAGCGGATGAAGACGCGGTTGTAGCGCCAGTCGAGGTCCGGATGGTGGTTCTGCTCCTCGGCTAGGCGTCCGACGTCGGCAATCACCTTAAGTGCGGCAGCCGCCGTCGGCATCTTGAAGACGGTGACCAACCCGCCGTTGCCGGCCCGCCAGTCAGGCAGCCCAGCCAGGGCTTCATCGATGCGTTCCGGGGGAAGTGCGTCTTTGCCGGCCACTGCTGCTCCTGGGATCAGGGCGCGGCCGGCAGAATGCGGGCCTACAGGAACTCGGCCCGGCCCTCCATTGCCGACGACGCCAGCGCGTGTTCACGGCGGGGTATGCGGCCCGCCGCTTTCGCCAGCCTACCGGCGATGACAGCGTGCTTGAAGGCCTCCCCCATCAGGGCAGGGTTCTGCGCCCGCGTCACCGCAGTGGCCAGGAGCACGGCGTCACAGCCCAGTTCCATCGCGAGGGCGGCGTCGGAGGCAGTACCGATGCCCGCGTCCAGCACCACAGGGACCGAGGCCCGGGACACAATGAGTTCAATGTTGTGCGGATTGAGGATGCCCAGGCCGGTCCCGATCGGCGAGCCAAGCGGCATCACAGCGGTGGCTCCGAGGTTTTCGAGCCGCAGGGCCAGGACGGGATCGTCATTGGTGTACGCGAAGACCTTGAATCCCCTGTTGACCAGCTGCTCCGTGGCGTCCACAAGCTCAACGGCGTCCGGCAGGAGGGTGTGTTCGTCTGCGATGACCTCGAGCTTCACCCAGTCGGTTTCGAGGGCTTCCCGGGCCAATTCGGCAGTGAGGACAGCGTCACGCGCCGTAAAACACCCTGCCGTGTTGGGCAGGACCCGAATGCCGTGGTCCACCAGCAGCTGGAAGAGCGAGCCTGCCTCGTCCGGCGAATAGCGGCGCATGGCCACGGTGGTGAGTGAAGTGCCGGAAGCCAGGAGCGCGGCGCCCAGCCCGTCGAGGCTGGGTGCGCCGCCGGTGCCCATGATGAGCCGGGATGCCAAGATGACGCCGTCAATGACCAGCGGGTCATTGAGGCCGGAGAGCTGGCTGCTGTTGATGGTGGTTTCGGTCATGGTGGTCAGCCTCCCTGTACTGCCGTGACAAGTTCGACGTCGTCGCCCTCGGCGAGCGCCGTGGCGGACCACAGGCTGCGGGGCACAACCTGGGCATTGCGGGCCACGGCCACGCCCAGCTTCCGGCCGTCCGTGGCCCGGCCGTCAGCAGCCAGTGGACGGCCCGTGACCTCGCTGACGAGCGCCGCGATGGACGAATCGCCGGCCACGGTGCGGCCGGTTCCGTTCAGGGTGATGTTCATGCTGTCTCCTAAATGTTGAGTGGGTGGGCCGCGTCAGCCAGGTGGGAGGGAGCCGCCCAGAACCGGCCCGGGTTGAACGGGGCCCAGCGGGGGTCTTCCCTGCCGTCCAGGAGTTCGCGGCAGATTGCGGCCGCGGCCGGGGTGAGCAGGATGCCATGGCGGAAGAACCCGGTGGCAACAATGAGCCCCGGCACGTCGCCGGCCCCCGGAGCGGTGGGCCCTCCGGGAGCGGGATGGCGGCCTGCGGAGGGCTCGCCGGGCAGGGGCACCCGTCCAAGCAGCGGGGCGTTATCCGGTGTGCCGGGACGGGCACGTGCCGTGCATTCGAGCAGCTCAAGCTCCGCGACGGCGGGCACAAGCACCTGGGCGTCGCGGAGAAGCTGGTACACGCCCCCGGCAGACACTGCCCCCGCGCTGGAGCCTGCGTCCCTTCCCAGCGCATCCTCACGCTGGGTTGCCCCGACCACCACGGTTCCGTCCTGCCTGGGGACGATATACACGGGGGTCCCGCGGACCAGCCCCCGGACAGTTGAGGTCACCAGTGGCCGCAGGTGGGCAGGTACTGCGAGCCGCAGGATGTCCCCGTGCACCGGCCGCAGTGGAAGGTGCAGGCCTGCCGGCAGTCCCGCGAGTTCCGCGGCGTGCAGTCCGTTGGCCACCACCGTCTCCCCGGCCAGGACGGTCCCACCGCCCTCCAGGACTGCTCCGGCAACGGCGCCGTCCCTCCAGAGCAGGCCGGCTGCCTTGTCCGGCACCGCGTATCCGTCGACGGCGCCCGGCACATGACTTCGGTTGCCTGCCGTCCCGCCGGAAGGCCGGGCCAACGCGCGGCGGAGGCAGGCCACCAGCAGCCTGGGATCCACCTGGTGGTCCGCCGGGGTATCCAGCGCACAGGCAATGCCCGGGCTGAGCAGGGGCTCGCGGCGCCGGGCCTCGCGGATGGTGAGCGGTTCAACCGTGAGCCCGTGGGACAGCTGGACGGCACGCAGGTCCAGCAGGGCGCGTCTGTCCGCGGCGTCGGCACCAACGGCGAGGGTCGGCGTCGTCAGATATCCCGGATCCGAACCCGCGGCCGAGGCGAGGTCCGCGGCGAAACCCGGCCAGCGGGCGGAGGCATCGAGCATGAGTTCCAGGAGGTCCTCCTCCTGGTAGTGCAGCTCGCTCACCGGGGCAAGCATCCCCGCGGCCGCCCAACTGGCTCCCGAACCCGGGGCGTCATCGATCACCACCACCGAACGGCCCGACCGCCTCGCCTCCCAGGCGATGCCGTGGCCGATGGCTCCCCCGCCGATCACGGCAACATCCGCCGTGATCGCGGAGCCGGGAACAGGGCGGCTGCTCACACCTTGTGCGTGAGGCATCGATTGTCTCCTTCCCTACGCCGGTATTAACCGGATCAGGTCAAGCGGTCGGCTCTGACGCCCTCTCAGCCCGGCGCTTTGTGACAGCTGCCGCGGCTCCCGCAGTACGAGCCCAGTGTAGAGGAACTAGGCTGGCTCCCATGAATGTGTCCCACCCCCCTGCCGCCGCTTCCCGTCCGTCCGGTACAGACGCCTTTATCAATGCGGAAGGCAGTGCCGGAATCCACAATGCGCGCCTGTACCTCTGCACGGATGCGCGCCGCCGCCAGGGCGACTTCGAACAGTTCGTGGATGCCGCATTCGCGGGCGGCGTGGACACCATCCAGCTCCGGGACAAATCCATCGAAGCCGCCGAGGAGCTGGAACTCCTGGCCGTCCTGAAGGAGGCAGCGGTCCGCCACGGCAGGCTGTGGGCAGTAAATGACCGCGCGGATATTGCTGTGCTCTCCGGCGCTCCCGTCTTCCACATCGGCCAGAAAGACCTTCCCCTCAAGGCAGCCCGGACGCTGCTGAACGGGAACGCCGCAATCGGCCTGTCCAGCCACAGCCCTGACCAGGTGGACGCCGCCCTGGCCGCTGCCGCCGGCCCAGCCGCACTCGACTACTTCTGCGTGGGCCCCCTGTGGGCAACACCCACCAAGCCCGGCCGCGCCGCCGTCGGCCTGGGCCTGGTGAAGCATGCGGCCGCCGCCTCGGCGGCGCAGGGGCAGGGAAAGCCCGACGGCGGCGTGCCCTGGTTCGCGATCGGCGGGATTGACCACGGCAACGTGGAGCAGGTGGTGGCGGCCGGTGCCAGCAGGATCGTTGTGGTCCGGGCCATCACGGAAGCCGATGATCCGGCAGCCGCTGCCGCATCGCTGCTCGGCGCCCTGGACGCTGCCCGCCCCTGACGCGGAGCCGGATCTCCGGGGCAGCCGCGGGCGGCCCGGTGCACTATTTGCGAAATTCGGGCTACGCTGATTTTCGTGTCACATCATCGGCTGGCCCCCAATGTCCACGAGCACACCAACGCCCTCGAGGCTGCACTCAGCGCCCTGCGGACGGAGCTTGAGCTGCCGAACGAGTATCCAAAAGATGCCGTGAAGGACGCCGAGGCCGCGGTGTCGGCACTGCAGCTGCCAGCCCATGACCTCACCGCCATCGACTTCATCACCATCGACCCGGCGTCGTCCACCGACCTTGACCAGGCGCTCTACATTGAGCGGGACGGCAGCGGCTACCGCGTGCTGTATGCCATCGCCGACGTTCCCGCCTTCGTGGCTCCCGGCGGGCCGCTGGACGCCGAGACACGGCGCCGGGGGCAGACTTTCTACACCCCGGACGGCCGCATTCCGCTGCACCCGGAAGTCATCAGCGAAGGCGCGGGAAGCCTCCTGCCGGGGCAGGACTGTTCGGCGTTCGTTTGGGATTTCCGGCTCGACGCCAGCGCCGAAGTCACCGCCGTCACGGTCAGGCGGGCCCGCATGCGCAGCCGCGCCAAGCTCAGCTACAAGGGCGCCCAGGAGGAGCTGGACGGCGGCAGCCCTTCCGCCGTCCTGGTCCTCCTCAAAGAGGTGGGGCTAAAGCGCGTGGCGCTGGAGCGCGCGCGGGACGGCGCAAGCCTGAACATGCCGGACCAGGAGATTGTCCAGCTTCCCGACGGCGGCTACCGGATTTCGGCGGCCCCGCAGCTGCCCGTCGAGGACTGGAACGCCCAGATCTCGCTTATGACGGGCATGGCGGCGGCGCAGCTGATGCTGGCCGGCAAAGTGGGCATCCTCCGCACCATGCCGTCACCGGACGAGCGTTCCCTGCACCATTTCCGGCTCCAGACGGAGGCCCTCGGAAAGCCCTGGGACGGTGAGGTGAGCTACGGCGAGTACCTTCGCAGCCTCGACCCCACCGAGCCCCGGCAGCTGGCCATTATGCATTCAGCGGGAATGCTCTTCCGGGGGGCTGCGTACACGGCGTTCGACGGCACGGTCCCCGAAGACGCCGTTCAGTCCGCCATTGGCGCGGCCTACGCCCACACCACCGCGCCTCTGCGCCGCCTGGTGGACCGCTTTGTCCTGGTGACCTGCGAGGCCCTGTGCAATGGTGGCGAGGTGCCCGGCTGGGTCCGTGATGCGCTGCCCTCGCTTCCCGAGATCATGGCCGGCTCGGACCAGTTGGCGTCCCGGATGGAGCGCATGGCCCTGGACACCGTGGAGGCGGCGCTCCTGGTCAACCACATCGGGCAGGAGTTCGACGCAATTGTCATCTCCGGATCCAAGCCCCAAAAGGAAAACGGGAACGGGAGCACCGGCAAGAACGGCAACGGCGGCAACGGCAGGAACGGAAACGGCCGCAATGGCAACGGCAACGGGGGCTCCGGCATTATCCAGATTGCCGAACCTGCCGTCACGGCCCGCTGCGCCGGCGAGCTGGAGGCCGGCACCAAGGTCCGCGTGCGCCTGGTGTCCTCCGATATCGCCACCCGCGAAGTGCATTTTGAACTGGTCCCGCCACTGTCCTGAAGCGGGCTGATTTCCTTCCAGCTGGCAGGCACGGCGGTCCAAAGCCGGGTTTCCCTGCCCTTGCGGCTAGACTGGAGAGGTAGAAATGGATGCCCGGTCGTTGATTTCCTTGATTTGAAACCAACAAGCCCGCCCCTACGCGATCTTGAGAAACACCCGCTGGTCACCAGTGCCAGCATTTTAGATAGCCCGCGATCGGCTTCCACTGGAATTGCTTGCGCGCCTGAGCGTGCTCCGGAACGGCCAAGGCCGGCCCGTTGAGCAGGCAGCGCCCTTGCCCAAATGAATAAGGAAACTCCACGTGAGTGAATTGCATACCCACCAGCTTCTGACGGACGACTCCGGCACCGAAACGATCGAGCCGGAAGAAACCATCATCTCCGACGAGAAGCCGCACGAGATCGAGGAAAAGTCCTTCGCGGACTTCAACGTCCGCGCCGACATCGTGGAATCCCTGGCGGACGCCGGAATCACCCATCCCTTCCCCATCCAGGCCATGACCCTGCCGGTGGCCCTCTCCGGCCACGACATCATTGGCCAGGCCAAGACCGGCACCGGCAAGACGCTGGGCTTCGGCATCCCCGCCCTGCAGCGGGTAGTGGGCCGGGACGACGCCGGCTACGAGAAACTCGCGGTCCCCGGCGCACCGCAGGCCCTGGTCATCGTCCCTACCCGCGAACTCGCGGTGCAGGTGGCCAACGATCTTCAGACTGCTTCCCGCAAGCGGAACGCCCGCATCGCCACCATCTACGGCGGCCGGGCCTACGAGCCCCAGGTGGAGGCCCTGAAGAACGGCGTGGAGGTTGTGGTGGGAACCCCCGGGCGCCTCATCGACCTTTACAAGCAGAAGCACCTGAGCCTGAAAAACGTGAAGATCGTCATCCTGGACGAGGCCGACGAAATGCTTGACCTCGGCTTCCTGCCCGACGTCGAGACCCTGATCGCGGCCACGCCGGCGGTCCGCCAGACCCTCCTGTTCTCCGCCACCATGCCCGGGCCGGTCATTGCCATGGCCCGCCGCTACATGACCCAGCCCACCCACATCCGCGCCGCTGACCCGGATGACGAAGGCCTCACCAAGCGGGACATCCGCCAGCTGATCTACCGCGCGCACAGCATGGACAAGATCGAGGTGGTGGCCCGCATCCTCCAGGCCAAGGGGCGCGGCCGCACCATCATCTTCACCAAGACCAAGCGCACCGCGGCCAAGGTTGCAGAGGAACTGGTGGACCGCGGCTTCGCGGCAGCAGCGATCCACGGCGACCTCGGACAGGGTGCGCGCGAACAGGCACTCCGGGCCTTCCGCAACAACAAGGTGGATGTCCTGGTGGCAACCGACGTCGCCGCCCGCGGCATCGACGTGGACGACGTCACGCACGTCATCAACTACCAGTGCGTGGAAGACGAGAAGATCTACCTGCACCGGGTGGGCCGCACCGGCCGCGCCGGCAACAAGGGCACCGCCGTCACGTTCGTGGACTGGGATGACATGCCGCGCTGGGGACTGATCAACAAAGCCCTGGGCCTGAGCGTGCCCGAGCCCGTCGAAACCTACTCGTCCTCCCCGCACCTGTACGAGGACCTGGACATCCCCGAGGGCACCAAGGGCCGGCTTCCGCGCGACAAGCGCACCCTCGCCGGTGTTGACGCTGAGGTGCTCGAGGACCTGGGCGAAACGGGAAAGAAGAACAGCCGCGGGGGCCGCGAGACCGGCAGCTCGCGCGACGGCCGTGGCCGCGACAGCAGGGACCGTGGCGCCAAGCGCGAAGCGGGCCGCAGCAGCGACTCCGCTGCCCGCTCCGGTGAGCGCCGCCGTCGTACGCCTGATTCAGCCGCAGCACCCGCTGCTGCCAGTGACGCTCCGGCAGCAGCCGGAGCCGAGCAGCCCTCACGCACCCGGCGCCCCCGCACCCGCACACGGCGCCGCAACGGTGAAGTGGTGGGCGGCGGGAACGCTGCACAGCCCGGAAGCACCGAGGCCTAACGCCCTTCATGACTGACACTGTCTGGGCGCCGGACGGCAGCAGCCTGGTGGTCCACGCGGACAACGCGGACTTCCTTCCCTCGCTGCCGGACGGCGCCTTCACGCTTATCTATGTGGACCCCCCGTTCAACACGGGCCGGGCCCAAAGCCGCCAGCAGACCACCATGGTGGCCAACGCGGACGGCACCGGCGACCGCGTCGGCTTCAAGGGGCGCTCCTACGACACCATCAAAGGGGCGCTGCACCGCTACGACGATGCCTTCAGCGACTACTGGTCCTTCCTGGAGCCGCGCCTCGTGGAGGCGTGGCGGCTGCTCGCCGAGGACGGCACCCTGTACCTGCACCTGGACTACCGCGAAGTGCACTACGCCAAGGTGATGCTGGACGCGATCTTCGGCCGGGAGTGCTTCCTGAACGAGATCATCTGGGCATACGACTACGGCGCCCGTGCCAAGAACCGCTGGCCCACCAAGCACGACAACATCCTGGTGTACGTCAAGAATCCAGCGAAGTACCACTTCAACAGCGCCGAAGTGGACCGGGAACCGTACATGGCGCCGGGCCTGGTCACACCGGCCAAACGCGAACTGGGCAAGCTGCCCACGGACGTCTGGTGGCACACCATCGTCTCCCCCACCGGCAAGGAAAAGACCGGGTACCCCACGCAAAAGCCGGAGGGCCTCATCCGCCGGGTGGTGGCAGCGTCCAGCCGGCCCGGTGACTGGTGCCTCGATTTCTTCGCCGGTTCCGGGACACTGGGCGCGGTGGCCGCAAAGATGGACCGCAGGTTTGTGTGCGTGGACCAGAACCAGCCGGCCATTGACATCATGGCCCAGCGCCTGGGTGCCCACGCCCAGTTCACCGCCTACCCTCCCAACTAGGGGTCAGCGCGGGATCAGGGACGGACGACGGCGGTCCCGGTCCCCAGTTCCTCGATCCGGGCGAGGACGTCCGGCTCGGTGAGGTTCTCCCCCAGCAGGTTGGGCTTGCCGGTGCCGTGGTAATCCGATGATCCGGTGATCAGGAGGTCATGCTTGGCGGCCAGCCGCCGCAGGAACACGCGCCCCTCTTCCGGATTGTCCCGGTGGTCGATTTCCAGGCCCGCCAGGCCGGCGTCAATCATCTCCTGGTACACCCGCTCGCCCACGATCCTCCCGCGCGAGGATGCCACGGGGTGGGCGAAGACAGGGACCCCGCCGGCGGCACGGACAAGTTCGACGGCGATGGCCGGCGCGGGTGCGTAGTGCTGGATGAAGTAGCGCGACCGCGAGGTGAGGATGGAGGCGAAGGCCTCCGAGCGGTCCTCCACCACGCCAGCGGCCACGAGGGCGTCCGCGATGTGGGGCCGGCCGAGGGTAGCCCCCGGGGCCACATGGTGGATGACGTCGTCCCAGGTGAGGGGGTAGTCCTCCGCGAGCAGGGTGACCATCCGTTCGGCACGCGTATGGCGCGCGTCCTTGGCCTTGGTGATTTCCTCGAGGAGTCCCGGGTGTTCCGGGTCATGCAGATAGCTCAAGAGGTGGACGCTGATGCCCTCCTCCGTCCGGCAGGAAACCTCCATCCCGGGGACCAGGGCTACTCCGTGCTCAATGGCTGCGGCGGACGCCTCATCCCAGCCGGCCGTGGAATCGTGGTCCGTCAGCGCAATGACGTCCAGGCCGGCACGGGCAGCAGAAGCCATGACGTCTACGGGATTCTCGGTGCCGTCCGAGACATTGGAGTGGGCATGCAGGTCAATCCTCACCTTTCCAGAGTAGTTGACCCGGCGTTCACCCTGCGTATGCGCGGCCGCAACGACCGGCCGGCCTTCCCGCAGGGCCCCGCACACGGGGCTCCGCCTGTTCGCGTAGCCGCGGAGCTGGTGAGACGATGGTGCCGTGAAAGATGCCGAAAACACCCCCGCCTCTGCTTCCCAGCCACTGGAGGAGCGCGTCAACAACCGCTCGCAGCGGCCCAGCTCCGACGCTTTCAAGGCCTTCATGGCCGGCAACTGGGCGCCCGCCAGCCAGGAGCTCCCGGAGCGTGACGCCGTAGCCGGCTACGCCGCAACCCGGCGCAGGGCAATCTCCGGACAGTTCAAGGGCGAACGCCTGGTGATCCCTGCCGGCCCGTTGAAAGTCCGCTCCAACGACTGCGACTACCGCTTCCGTCCCCACTCCGGATTCGCGCACCTGACCGGGCTTGGCCTCGACCACGAGCCTGACGCCGTCCTGATCCTTGAGCCCGTCGCGGAAGGAAAGGGCGACGACGGCGGCCACCACCGGGCAACGCTTTACTTCCGGCCGCTGGCCGGACGCGACACCGAGCAGTTCTATGCAGACTCCCGGGCCGGCGAATTCTGGATCGGCGCGCGCCCCACCCTCGCCGAATTCGAGGCACGCCTTGGGCTGGCGACAGCGCACATCGACCAACTGGAGACCGCCATCACCAAGGACGTGGGCGCTCCGGAAATCGGCGGCATCTCCATCCGGCTGGTCCGCAAGGTGGACGAGAACATCGACGCGCTGGTGGACACTGCCCGCTACAACACAGCAAAGGATCCGGACAACCTGGACCTCGCCGTCCTCGATGCCCTGGACGAAAAGCTGAGCGAAGCCCTCTCCGAACTGCGCCTGATCAAGGACGATTGGGAAATCGAGCAGATGAAGCTCGCGGTGGCAGCCACTGTTGAAGGGTTCGAGGAAGTGGTGAAAGTCCTGCCGCGCGCGCTCACGCACGCCCGCGGGGAGCGCGTGGTGGAAGGCGCCTTCTTCGCCCGGGCACGCGAGGTAGGGAACGAGCTGGGATACGACACCATCGCAGCCTCCGGGAGCAACGCCACGGTTCTGCACTGGACCCGTAATACGGGCAGGATCCATGCCGGAGAGCTCCTACTGCTGGACGCCGGCGTTGAAGCGGATTCCCTGTACACGGCTGACATCACCCGCACCCTTCCCGCCGGCGGCGTGTTCACGGACATCCAGCGCAAAGTCTACGAAGCAGTGCTTGACGCTGCGGACGCCGGCTTTGCCGCGGCACAGCCCGGGGCAAAGTTCCGGGACATCCACACCGCAGCCACCACTGTCCTGGCCGAGCGGCTTGCGGCGTGGGGGCTCCTCCCCGTGACAGTGGAGGAGGCCATCAGTCCCGAAGGCCAGCAGCACCGCCGCTGGATGCCGCACGGCACCAGCCACCATCTGGGCCTGGACGTCCACGACTGCGCCCAGGCCAAACGCGAGCTCTACCTGGATGGCATCCTCACCGAAGGAATGGTGTTCACCATCGAACCCGGCTTGTACTTCAAGGCCGAGGACCTGGCCATCCCGGAGGAATACCGTGGAATCGGTGTCCGCATTGAGGACGACGTCCTGATGACGGCCGACGGACCGGTCAACCTGAGCGCTGCCCTGCCGCGCAAGGCCGAGGACGTGCAGGACTGGATGGCGGGTATCTACCGCGAAGCCGACGGAACCCTGGAAGCGTAAGCAGAAAAAACGGGGCCGCCGGAACATTGTGTTCCGGCGGCCCCGTTCATGTCTTTGCCCGTTCAGCAGCCCGCAGGCTACTGCCGCGGCTCACCCGGGTGCTGTTCGGGTGTGTCCTGCTGGCCGTCAACGCGCTGTCCCGGCGTGTGCTGCTGGCCGGCGTCAGGGTGGCCGGCATCAGAGTGGCTGGCGTCAGCGGCGGGAGCCTGCGGCAGCCGGACTCCATATTGCGGTCGCCCGTCCGGCAGGTCCGGGTAGCGTACTGCCCGCGCCGGAGCGGGCTGCTCCTGCGCGTCCTGGGCGGCAGCAGGCTGGCCCTGGTTCTCCTGGACCGGCTGTGCCTGGGCGGAGGACCCCGAGGACTGCTGGCCGTAGGGATCGTTCCACCCTGACGGGCGGGCCGGACCCTGGCCGGGCTGGTTCTGCTGGTAGGGCTGGCTGTTGTAGTCGCGCTGGGTGTAAGGACCACCGCCGGCGGCCGCATCCGACCGGGTCATCGGCAACTGCTGGAGCAGGCGCCGGGCCTCGTGGGAAGCCTCCGGCGAGACCACGACGTCGTAGCTGGTGGCCACCACCTGGTTGGTGGAGGTGAAGTCGCGCTTGCCGCGCTGCATGGCGTAGGTGACGATGCCGAAGAGCATAAAGAACGCTGCGCCCATCAGTACCGAGGTAAGGATGGAGAAGTACCCCGGTGACGGTGCGAAGAAGGACAGCATGACACCCACGAACAGGCCGAACCACATGCCGCTCAGCGCTCCGGAAAGTGCAACCCGGGGGTAGCTCAGGCGGCCGGTCACCCGTTCCACCATCTTCAGCTCGTTGCCCACGATGGACACCATGTGGACCGGGAACTGCTGGTCCGCCAGGTAGTCCACGGCCTTCTGGGCATCCAGGTAGGACGTGTAGGAACCCACGGTATCGCCGGTGGGAACGGCCCGGGCTTCATCCATTCCGCCGGGCCCGCCGGCCTTGGGAGCACCAAATATGTTTGCCATACCCCCATTCTTGCCCATGAGCATGTGTGCTGCCTGTAAATTCAGCTAAAAGAGAGCAGACTCGGTAGCCTGTAGGAGTGAGCACAACTCCTACCCGCGTCTTCGTGGCGCGCCTTTTGGGCCTCGACGTCTTCGACCCGCTGGGCGACCGGCTGGGCCGGCTGCGCGATGTTGTTGTGCTGTCCCGGGGAACGCAGGGCGCACCCCACGTGGTGGGCATCGTCGTCGAAGTTCCCGGCAAGAAGCGCGTCTTCGTGCCGATGACGCGCATCACCTCCATTGACCAGACCCAGATCATCTGCACCGGGCTGGTGAACCTGCGCCGCTTCGAACAGCGCGGTGCCGAAACACTGGTGGTGGCCGAGATGTTCGACCGCCGTGTCACGCTGCGGGACGGCAGCGGCGACGCCACCATCGAAGACATCGCCATGGACCAGCACCGCTCACGCGACTGGTTCGTCAGCAAGCTCTTTGTCCGCCGCGGCCACTCCCTCTCCCCGCTGAGCCGGCTCCGCCGCAATGAAACCCTGATCATCGACTGGGCCGACGCCCTCCAGGGCCCGCGGACCGAGCCGCAGGCCGCCACCCAGTTTGTGGCCAACCATGAGGACCTCAAACCCGCGGACTTCGCCGAAGCCCTGCAGGAGATGAGCGACAAACGCCGTTTCGAGGTGGCGAGCGAGCTGCAGGACGAGCGCCTGGCCGATGTCCTCCAGGAGCTCCCGGAGGATGACCAGGTGGAGATCCTCTCCGCCCTGGACGTCCAGCGCGCAGCCGACGTGCTGGAGGAGATGGACCCTGACGACGCCGCTGACCTCCTTGGTGAGCTCCCCTCTGCCCAGGCGGAGGAGCTGCTTCAGTTGATGGAGCCCGAAGGCGCAGAGGACGTCCGGCGCCTGCTGGAGTACGACGAAGACACCGCAGGCGGGCTTATGACCCCGGTACCGGTCATCCTTCCTCCCGAGGCCACGGTCGCAGAGGCCCTGGCCCACGTGCGCCGCGAGGAACTCTCCCCCGCACTTGCCTCCTCCATCTTCATAGCCAGGCCGCCGCTGGAAACGCCCACCGGCCGTTTCCTGGGAGTTGTCCACATCCAGCAGCTGCTCCGGTTCCCGCCGTTCGAGCCGCTCGGCAACCTGGTGGACAAGAACCTGGAACCACTGTCGGACCAGGCCCACATCAGCGAAGTGGCGCGCACGCTGGCTACCTACAATTTGAACTCCCTCCCCGTGGTCAATGACGCCGGCAGGCTTGTGGGGGCGGTGACTGTTGATGACGTTCTGGATCATCTGTTGCCGGATGATTGGCGCGCCCACGATGGCGAAGCCCCGATAAGAAGGCTTGGTGGCCGTATTGGCTGAGAGCAGCGCACCCAAGAATCCCAACCAGCGGATACCCGCCCGGAAAACGGCCGACAAGGGCAGCCTGGATACGCCACTGAGCGGGCGCCAGCGCATCCTGCCCAAGTTCTCGCCGGATCCGGACGCCTTCGGCCACGCCACGGAAGGCTTTGCCCGTTTCATGGGCACGCCGCAGTTCCTCGTCTACATGACGGTCTTCGTGGTCATCTGGCTGGCCTGGAACACCTGGGCGCCGCTGGCGTGGCAGTTCGATTCCCGCGACCTCGGCTTTACCCTGCTCACCCTGATGCTGTCCCTGCAGGCCTCCTACGCCGCACCGCTTCTGCTGCTGGCCCAGAACCGGCAGGACGACCGCGACCGCGTCTCGCTCCAGCAGGACCGCCAGCGCGCCGAGCGCAACCTCTCCGACACGGAGTACCTGACCCGGGAACTCGCATCCCTGCGGATTGCGCTGCGCGAGGTTGCCACGCGCGACTACGTCCGTGCCGAGCTGCGTTCACTGCTTGAGGACATGCTGGAGGCCCAGGAGGAGCTCCGGACCCATGATCCCTCCGGCCAGGGGCAGCACGAGTCCCCGCGCGACAAGGTCAAGGAAAAACTCAAGGAACAGCGTGACCGGCAGCGCAACCCGCGCACCCAGCAGATCCCCCGGGTCAAGCCCGGCCATTCCACCCAGGACCGTTAATGAGCAAACCCACTGCCAACACTGCGTTGGCTGAGGCAGTCAACGCTGCCCTGGCCACGGTGATCGACCCCGAACTCCGCCGCCCCATCACCGAACTGGGCATGGTTGAGTCCGTCTCCGTAGACGACGCCGGCAGGGCCAGCCTGGTTGTCCTGCTCACCATTTCCGGCTGCCCCCTAAGGGACACCATCACGGCCGATGCCACAAAGGCGCTGCTGGCAGTTCCCGGCGTAGCCGCCGTCGACGTTGAACTCAAGGTGATGACCCAGGAACAGCGCGATGCCCTCAAGGAGCTGCTCCGCGGCGCGGGAGGCCAGCGCGGGATCCCCTTCAACGAGCCCGGTTCCCTGACCAGGGTCTACGCGGTGGCAAGCGGCAAGGGCGGAGTCGGCAAGTCCTCCGTGACTGTCAACCTTGCCTGTGCCCTGGCAGCCCAGGGCCTGCGCGTCGGCATCGTGGACGCGGACGTCTACGGTTTCTCCGTGCCGGGCCTGATGGGCATCACGCAGCCGCCCACCCGGGTGGATGACATGATCCTTCCCCCTGTCGCGTACGGGGTGAAGGTGATTTCCATCGGCATGTTCGTCAGCGGCAACCAGCCCGTGGCCTGGCGCGGGCCGATGCTGCACCGCGCCTTGGAGCAGTTCCTCACCGACGTCTATTTCGGCGACCTGGATGCCCTGTTCCTCGATCTGCCGCCCGGCACCGGCGACATTGCCATCTCGGTGGCCCAGCTGCTGCCCAAGGCGGAAATCCTGGTGGTCACCACGCCGCAGGCGGCTGCCGCCGACGTCGCCGAGCGCGCCGGCGCCATCGCCACGCAAACGGGCCAGAAGGTGGCGGGAGTCATCGAGAACATGTCCTACCTGGAAATGCCCGACGGCGGCAGGATGGAATTGTTCGGCAGCGGCGGCGGGCAGGTCCTCGCCGAACGGCTGACGGCAACGGTAGGGGCGGAGGTGCCGCTGCTGGGCCAGATTCCGCTGGACATCCAGCTGCGGGAGGGCGGGGACGCGGGTGTGCCCATCGTCCTGGGCCAGTCCGGGACTCCTGCTGCGGCGGCCCTGTCAGGTATCGCTGGGCAGCTGGCAGCAAAACCGCGTGGGTTGGCCGGCATGAAACTGGGGCTTCAGCCGCGCTGAGCCGGCGCCAGCCATCCAGCGAGGCTCAGCCAGTTGGGTGCCGGCAGACGAATGCAGTGCCGTGAAACCCGTGCAGGCGTTCTAGGTGGCTTCGGTGTCGAAGGGGGCAGCTTCGCCGGGCGGCAGTGACTGGATCACGCGTTCAGGCCGCTTCGGCGCGGTGTCGGCTGCCACGGCGGCGGCTCCGGAGACGGCGGCCACTGCGGCCGGCGCGCCTGCGCTGACGGGTTTGGAATCGTCGTCGAGGAGCGCCTCTTTAATGATGCGCCGGGGATCGTACTGCCGGGGGTCGTACTTCTTCCAATCGACATCATCGATGTCGATCCCGACTTCTTCCTTGATCTGCTCGCGGGCACCGGAGGCCATGCGCCGGACTTCCTTGACCAGGTTCGCCAGCTTCTGGGTGTATTCGGGCAGCCGCTGGGGGCCGATCACCAGAACGCCAATGATCAGCAGAAGAAAGAACTCCGGGCCGTTGATTCCAAACACTTTAGGAAGATTACCCTCTCCGGGCTGCCAGTGACGATTTCAACCCGGGGCCCGGGAGAAGTGCATGCGCTATGGGGTGAAAAAGGCCACGATCCGGTTCGCTCCCCGCTGCAGCCGCGTGGTGAGCGGCTCCCCTCCTGCTTCGGGGGACGCCGATGCTCCGGCGGCAACCCCTTCTTCAGCCCTGGCGCCCAGGCGCTGCAGGATGGCGACGGCGTCATCGGCCCGTTCCGCCGGCAGGTCGGACTCGTAAGTGAAGCTGTGCCCCGGTGTCCGGTAGGTTGCCAGCCACGGCGATGACTGCAGAACGAGAAGGTTGGCACCCGCTTCCCGGTCGGCAGTTCCAGCCTGCTCTCCAACGGCTTGCGCGGGAAGCCGCTGTTCGGTCACGGTGGCGTAGTGGGACCCGTCCGTCAGCCGCAGCTCGACCGCCGGCTGCCCGTTGAGCACCGTAGCCTTCGCCGACTCAAGGTGGAAGCCCATCGCTTCAAGTTCCGGGCAGGCCCAGCCTTCTGAGCGAAGCAGGGTGAGCTGTTCAGCGTTCAACTGCCTGCCGTCCGCCGGTGTCCGGGACGAAACTTGCGAGAAAGCGGCGGGATTCCCTGGGGCCTCCCCTGGCAGGGGATCCCCGGCCGCCGCAAAGGCACCTGCAGCCAGGACAGCTGCCGCGGCCGTGCTGCCGCCGGCGGCCAGCGCCAGGACCCGGACAGCCGTGCGGGGCTGCGCGGGCCGTTGCAAGGGAACCTGGGGGACGGCGGCGAGCTCCTGTGTCCGTGCCAGCAGCCGGGCCGTCAGGTCATCGCTGGCGGGAGGGATGGGGGCATCGCGGAGCCGCTCCAGGTACTGGCGTTCCCGCCGCACCGCTGCAGAGCATTCGTGGCAGGACTGGAGATGGCTGCTGGTGCGCTGGTGCCTGCGTCCGAAGGGAGCCGGGGACCTCATGCGCCGTTCAGAGGATGCCGGCGATACGCGGCATGGACAGTTTCCGGCGCGACTGCTGGGGACGCGGGTCCCGGTGCGCCAGCTTCTCCCGAAGCATGGTCCGGCCGCGGTGGATCCGTGAGCGGACCGTGCCAAGCTTCACGCCCAGCGCTTCCGCCACTTCGTCGTAGGACAGGCCTTCGAGGTCGCAGAGGACGACGGCGGCGCGGAAGTCCGGGGGAAGTTCCTCGAGCGCAGCCTGGACATCCAGGTCCAGGTTGTTGAGCTCGAAGCTCTGTTCCGGACCGGGCTCACGGCCGGGAAGCCGCGACTCCGCATCCTCGGCGAGGGCGTCGAACCTGATCCGGGTTTTCCGGCGCGCCTGGTCCAGGAAGAGGTTGGTGGTGATCCGGTGCAGCCAGCCGTCAAGCGTGCCTGGCTTGAAGTTCTCCAGTGAGCGGAAGACGCGGACAAACACCTCCTGGGTGAGGTCCTCGGCGTCGTACTTGTTGCCCGTCAGGCGGTAAGCCAGCCGGTAGACCTTCGCCGAGTGGTTGGTGACCACTTCTTCCCAGGTGGGACGAACCCACTCAACCTCAGGATGGTTTGTTGCAGGGACAGGTGCCACAACTGAAGATGACATCGTCCACTCCCCTCGTGGAATACTAACGCCCGGATACTGTTGACATCTCTGATTCGGCGCCGGTCACCTTTTGGATGAGCGGATATTAATCATTTCAAACTTGTCTGGGAATTTCCTGATTGTGGAAAAGTTCAGCCCTAGGCGCAACCGCCCGCCTCCCCTGCCGTTGCCACCGGACACAGTAGGCTGTAAAGGACATTCCCTGCCGCCCAGAAAGCGAAACCCATGAGCGCCGACAAGTCCACCAGCTGGTCCTATGCAGAAGATCTTCCTGCTGAGGATGAGGTCATGCTTCGGGCCAGGGAGCGCTCCTTCGAGCTTGGCGTGACGCCCATTGGTCCGGGAGTGGGAGCAGTCCTCACTGTGCTGGCTGCCGCGTCCAAAGCCCAGACCGCCGTCGAGATCGGGACAGGGGCTGGAGTTTCAGGTGTGTGCCTGCTCCGCGGCCTTGGCCCACAGTCCGTGCTCACCACCATTGACGTGGACGTCGAACACCTTCGGGCGGCGCGGGAGGCGTTCTCCGAGGCGGGCAGCCCGGCAAACCGTACCCGGACCATTTCCGGCCGGGCGGGCGACGTCCTTCCCCGCCTGACAGACCGTGCCTATGACCTGGTGTTCATTGACGCCGACAAACCCGGGCTTCCCCGATACGTGGAACAGGCCATCCGGCTACTGAAGCCTGCAGGGCTACTGATCATTAACGACGCGCTGGACAAGGACAAGGTGGCCAACCCGGCAAGCCGCGAAGCCAACACCGTGGTCCTTCGCCAGGTGGGCAAGGCGATCCGCGACGACGACAGGCTGGCTTCGGCCATGCTCCCCACCGGCGACGGCCTGCTGGTAGCGGTCAAGAAATAGGGATCCGAAAAAGGCAGGGCCCGCAGCCGGTGGCTGCAGGCCCTGCCTTTTCACGATTATTCGGTAACGCCGACCAGGCATTCCTTGAGGTTGGCTGCCTCGGCAGCGTTCAGCTCGACCACCAGACGCCCGCCGCCTTCGAGCGGGACGCGCATGATCAGGCTGCGGCCCTCCTTGGTGACTTCCATTGGGCCGTCGCCGGTGCGTGGTTTCATAGCCGCCATGAGGAATTCCCCTCCATTTAGTCCCAGGACTGATCAGCCCGGGCGGGCTGTGTCCGCATGTAGATGAAAGCTGCCATGGCGGAGTGGTTGGACACCGCCCGGGCTGCGCGTATTCTGAATGCTTTTTGTCCTTGCTTACTAACTATTATCGCGGAATTACCCGCACGTAGCTAATCGATGGACATTTCCTGCGTGCCGCTATTTCCGCCCTGACCTGCGCGGAAGCCCCAATGGCCAGGGTGGATAATCCCCTGGCTAGGGAGGGTAATCCCCTCCGCCCGGCAATTGCGCCCAGGCCCACAGCCACACGATCCAGACAATCTGCAGCAGCAGGAACATGAGCACCACCGTCCCGCGGTAGGCCCGGGACATGGAGGCCAGGGCGGCTCCCAACGCCAGCGGAAACAGTGGCAGCAGCATGCGGAAGGTGCTGGTCTGCGGATGCAGGAACACCACCAGGTAGGCCATATAGCAGGCGCACCACAAGCGGAGTTCGACGCCGAGCTGCCGGACGGCGGGCAGGAAGAGCATGGCGGCGAAGAGCGCCACGTAAATGAAGGGGGCCAGTACCCCCAACACCGGCCCGAAAAGGCTGATGCCGGTGTCGAACCATGGCTTGAAGGGCACCAGGTCGTGGCCGCGCCATACCGTTTCCGTTTTGGTGTAGGCCTGGATGTCTCCGGTGGCCGCCCAGGCTGCCGCGGGCCAGGCGAGCGCCATGGCGCCTCCGACGCCGATCAGGACGGCGAGTGCTGCGAGGTCACGGGTGGCATGGGTTCCTTCCCGCTGCCCTGCGGGCGGTGGTGCATTGCGGAACCGATCTTTGCCGAACCGCGCCCAGAGATGGTGCAGGAGGAGCAGCCCCAGGGTGGCGGCAAAGGGAACGCCTACCGGGCGGGACAGGCACAGGAGCACCACCACGGGAATGGCCCAGAGGTACTGCCTCCGGATCACCAGCAGCAATGCTGCGGCGAGGAGCAGCAGGGACAGCGGTTCGGCATATGGCACCTGCAGGACGGCCGAGACGGGGAAGGTAGCGAAGAAGGCAACACCCCAAAGCGCGGGCGCGTGGGAGGCCTTGTGCCGGAAAAGGACGTAGACAACCAGCGCCGCTCCCCAGCCCGCAAGCATGGCGATGATGGTCAGGGCAGCTGCGGGAGCCATGCCGGTAAGTCCGCTGAGCCCTCCGGCCAGGGCAGGAAACAAGGGATAGAAGGCCCACGTGTTTTCCTGGACGTTGCCTGCGGCGTCCGTCGGGAGGACGGAAGGGTAGCCGCCGGCAATGACCTGGGCATACCAGCGGGCGTCCCAGATGTTGATGAAGTTCCAGTAATCGGGCTTGGCCGGGAACCAGGGGTTCGGGCCTTGGTGGAGGGCAGCAGCCATGAAGATGCAGGCGCTGGCCAGGCGGGCGGCCAAGTAGATGGCGGTAACCTGCAGCCACCACGGCAAGCCTCGGAGGGCCGCTCCCGCCTGCCCGGCTAACCCTTGAAGCGAGGGGAGGATGCCTGCGCGGCGCCGCGCCACTGTGCTCACAGCGTGTTCTCTCCAGTGGGCCCGGTCCCGCCGGCTTCCGTGGCGGCGTCCTCCTGCAGGGCCAGCAGCTCTGCCCGCAAGGCGTCAATCTCCTCCTGTTTGGAGGCGAGCTGGTCCCGCAATTCATCCAGGACCTGGTCCACCTGGTCCATCCGGTAGCCCCGGAGGCCAAGGGAGAAGCGCACGCGGTCCACATCCTCCGGCGCGGCCCGGGCAGGAAGCAGGACAGGGGGAAGGTTGGCAGGCGGCTGTTCAAAGCCGCCGTCGAGCAGGACGGGCAACGGACCGTTGCCTTTCCTGCCGGAACGCAGCCCGAGGCCCACCCAGAAAACTGCCCCGACCAGCCCGATGGCCAGGAAAACCAGAAAGAAACTCACCGTTCCATCGTGCCAGACCGGGTGGCTGCCGCCAGCCCGGACACCCGGGCGGGCCCGGCTACTCCGGCCGCTGCTCTCCCTTGAAGGAGGGCGTAACTGCCCCGTGGAGCACACGATCAACGGCCTCGGCGGGATCGTCAACCACCTGGATCAGGTCCAGGTCCTTTTCGGAGACCATGCCTTCGGCCACCAGGGTGCCCCTGATCCACTCGATCATTGGACCCCAGAAGTCGACGCCGAGGAGGACGATCGGGAAGGATGTCACCTTCCGCGTCTGCACCAGGACCATGGCCTCGAACAACTCGTCGAGGGTTCCCAGCCCGCCGGGCAGGACGATGAACCCCTGGGCGTATTTGACGAACATCGTTTTGCGGGCAAAAAAGTACCGGAAGTTGATGCCCAGGTCCACCCACTGGTTCAGACCCTGCTCGAACGGCAGCTCGATCCCCAGGCCCACGGACACGCCGTTGCCCTCCACGGTGCCGCGGTTGGCGGCCTCCATGGATCCGGGGCCGCCGCCGGTGATGACGGCAACGCCGGCCTCCGCCAGTTTCCGCCCCACCTCCACGCCCATCTCGTAGTAGGGGCTGCCGGGCTTGGTGCGTGCTGAACCGAAGACGCTCACGGCCTTGCCGATGTCCGCCAGGGCACCGAAGCCTTCCACGAACTCGCTCTGGATTCGCAGGACCCGCCAGGGATCGGTGTGGACGAACTGCCCGGGGCCCTTGGTATCAAGCAGATGCTGGTCCGACATCTCCACGGCCGCTTGTTTGCGGCGCAGCTCAAGGGGCCCCTTGCGGCGTGGTTGGGAATTTCTTGCCGGATCTGCACTGATGCTCATTCCCCTAGGCTAACCTGCCAGCCGGAGGTATCTCTTGAATCACGATCCGCAGGAACATGGGGTGATTCGCGTCATAAGCCTGTGTTGTTCGCTAGATTCTTCCTATGACTACTCATGTGCCCGGCGATGCCCTCGTCTCCCTGAACGCCGTAAACAAGCATTACGGCCAGCTGCACGTACTGAAGGACATCAACCTCCAGGTCCGCAAGGGCGAGGTTGTTGTGGTCATCGGGCCTTCGGGCTCCGGTAAGTCCACCCTTTGCCGCGCCATCAACCGCCTCGAAACGATCGAAGGCGGGACCATCAGCATCGATGGAAAGGTCCTGCCCGAGGAAGGCAAGGAACTGGCGCAACTGCGTGCCGACGTCGGAATGGTCTTCCAGTCCTTCAACCTTTTCGCCCACAAAACCATCCTCGAAAACGTGACCCTCGGGCCCATCAAGGTCAAAGGCGTCTCCAAGGCAGCCGCGGACAAGGACGCAATGGCGCTCCTTGAACGCGTTGGCGTGGGCCACCAGGCCCCGAAGCTCCCGGCGCAGCTGTCCGGCGGGCAGCAGCAGCGCGTCGCGATCGCCCGGGCGCTGGCCATGAAGCCCAAGGTCATGCTCTTTGACGAGCCCACCTCGGCCCTCGACCCGGAAATGATCAATGAGGTCCTGGACGTCATGATCCAGCTGGCCAAGGAGGGCATGACCATGATCGTGGTCACCCACGAGATGGGATTCGCCCGCAAGGCCGCGGACCGCGTCGTATTTATGGCGGACGGCCAGATCGTTGAGGACGCCACCCCGGAGGAGTTCTTCACCAATCCGAAGAGCGACCGCGCCAAGGACTTCCTGTCCAAGCTCCTCACCCACTGATCCACCCGGACAAACACTCCAAGTTCGCACCCAGGCCGTGACCCACGGCCGCAATGAAAGGAATGTCATGAAGGCATTTATGACCCGGCGGAAGTCATTCTTCGTGGCGGCTACCGCCGCTCTCGCCCTGTCCCTGAGCGCCTGCGGCGGGGGCGGCACCGACGCCGGGGGCGATCCCTCGGTTGCTGCAGAGCCCACGTTCGCTGCCGGCACCACCATGGAAAAGCTCGCCTCGGCCGGCACCATCAAGATCGGCACCAAGTACGACCAGCCCCTCTTCGGCCAGGTGGGCCTGGACGGCAAGCCCATCGGCTTCGACGTCGAGATCGGCAAGCTGATCGCGGCCGAGCTGGGCATCCCGGCTGACAAGATCGAATGGTCCGAGACTGTTTCCGCCAACCGCGAGCCGTTCATCGAACAGGGCAAGGTTGACCTGGTCATCGCCACGTACACCATCAACGACAAGCGCAAGCAGGTCGTCAGCTTTGCGGGCCCGTACTACGAGGCCGGCCAGGCGCTGATGGTCAACGCAGACAATGACTCCATTAAGACCCCCGAAGACGTCCGCGGCAAGAAGGTGTGCTCGGTGACGGGCTCCACCCCGGCCGCCACCATCGTGGACCAGTACGGAGCGGAACTCGTTCCGGCTGCAACCTACTCGGCCTGCCTTGAGCCGCTGCGCAACAAGCAGGTAGAAGCCGTCACCACGGACAACGTGATCCTGGCCGGCTTCGTGGACAAGGAGCCGGAAGCCTTCAAGCTCGCCTCCGACGAGACCTTCACCAAGGAGCCCTACGGCATCGGCCTGAAGAAGGACGACACCGAGTTCCGCAACTGGATCAACGACCAGCTGGAAAAGTTCGAGGAAAACGGGTCCTACAAGAAGGCCTGGGAGGACACTGCGGGCTCGGTCATCAAGACTGCCCCCGAGCTGCCCGAGATTGACCGTTACTAAGTAACCCCAGTGGTTGCCGGGGCTGCTCCGCGGCCCCGGCAACCACCGTCTCCGCTTCCGTCCACGCCCACATCCAAAGGATCCTATGGACGTCATTCTTGAGAACCTTCCCCTCTACTGGAACGGTTTTCTTCGCACGCTTTTCCTCTCCGCCGTTTCCGGCGTCATCGCGCTGGTACTCGGCACCCTCCTCGCAGCAGCCAGGGTTTCCCCTGTGGCAGCGCTCCGCGGATTCAGCACCGTTTACGTGGAGGTCCTCCGGAACACTCCGCTGACCATTGCCTTCTTCTTCGCCGCAATTGTCCTTCCCCGGCTCGGAGTGAAGTTCGAGCAGTTCGAAATTGCCGCCATCATTGCACTGAGCACCTACACCGCAGCGTTCATCGCCGAAGCTGTCCGCTCGGGTGTCAACAGCGTTCCGGTGGGCCAGGCCGAAGCGGCCCGCAGCATCGGGATGAACTTCGGGCAGGTCCTGAACCTCATCATCCTGCCGCAGGCCCTGCGGACGGTGGTCCCGCCGCTTATCAACATCCTGATCGCACTGGTCAAGAACTCCTCGGTTGCCGGCGCATTCTTCGTCCTGGAGCTGTTCGGCTACGGCCGGCAGCTGGCAAACGCCAACGGTGACGCCGTCATCCCCGTCCTGCTGGGCGTTGCGTTCTTCTATCTGCTCCTCACCGTTCCGCTGGGCATCCTGGCCAGCACGGTGGAACGAAAGGTGGCGATTGCCCGATGAGCTCAGTCCTCTACGACGTGCCAGGCCCCAAAGCCCGGCGCATTTCCCTGATCGGATCCATCGTGGGTTCGCTGCTGATCCTGGGCCTGCTGGCCTGGATCATCATGACTTTCGCGCAGCAGGGCATCTTTGAAGGACGCCGCTGGCAGATCTTCACCCGGGCCGATGTATGGACGCTCCTGGGCAACGGCCTGGGCGCAACGCTCAGCGCTGCAGCCCTCGCGGCTGTCATCGCCTTCCCCCTGGGCCTGCTGCTCTGCCTGCTCCGCATCTCGGATGTGGCCTTCATCCGGATCCCCATCCGGGTGGTGCTGGAATTCCTCCGCGGCATGCCGGTAGTCCTCATGATGCTGTTCGTCCTGCTGGGCTTCGGCACCTCGCCGTTCATTGCTGTTGTCACCGGCCTGGTGCTGTACAACTCCGCAGTGTTCGCCGAAATCATCCGTGCCGGCATCCAGTCGCTGCCCAAGGGGCAGCGAGAGGCCGGGCTTGCCATCGGCCTGACCAGCTTCAAGTCACGCATGCTGATCGAGCTGCCGCAGGCGATCAGGCGCATGATGCCGTCCCTGGTGGCGCAGATGGTGGTGCTCCTCAAGGACACCTCGCTCGGCTACATCGTGGCGTACGGCGAGCTCCTTCGCGCCGTGCAGGTCATGGCGGACTTCCTGGGTACGCAGTTCCTGTTCCCGATCTTCTTCGTGGCGGCAGCCATCTACATCGCCATCAACATCCTCGTTTCGAGGATCGCGGTGTGGATCGAGCGGCGCGGATCGAAGAAGGCGGCTGGCGGCGTGGCTAAGGCCGAGCCCGAAAAGGCTGAAGCACCCGTTCCCTGATCGTTCTCCCTGCAACGATGGCCCGGACCAACTGGTCCGGGCCATCGTTTTAAGTTCAGGTTGCGAGCCAGTCCTGCAGCGCCCGCAGGCAGGTGCGGATGGCATCCGCGTGGACGTGTTCGTTGTCCTTGTGGGCCAGCAGCGCGTCCCCCGGACCGAAGTTCACCGCCGGGATCCCCAGCTCGCTGAAACGGGCGACGTCGGTCCAGCCGTATTTGGGCTTCGGCTCGGCTCCCACGGCGGCAACGAAGGACGCGGCAGCCGGGTGGTTCAGTCCGGGCCGGGCTCCTGCGGCAGCATCCGTGCGCACAACGTCGAAACCCGCCAGCAGCTCCCGCACTACGGCTTCAGCCTGGTCGGGGTTTTTGTCCGGCGCGAACCGGTAGTTGATTTCCACCACGCACCGGTCCGGAATCACATTGCCGGCCGTACCGCCGTTGATCTTCACGGCGTTGAGGCTTTCGCGGTACTCGAGTCCGTCCACAGCGATGGTCTGCGGTTCGTAACCGGCCAGCCTCGCCAGGACGGGTGCCGCGGCGTGGATGGCGTTGCTGCCCATCCAGGCGCGGGCGGAGTGTGCCGCCTCCCCCACCGTTGCCACCTCGAACCTGCTGGTGCCGTTGCAGCCGCCCTCCACCGTGCCGTCCGTCGGTTCCAGGAGGATGGCGAAGTCGCCGTGGAGCAGGTGGCCGTGGTTGCGGACCAGGCGCCCCAGGCCGCTCTTGACGGCTTCCACTTCCTCGTGGTCGTAAAACACGAAGGTGACGTCCCGCTTCGGCGCGGCGCCGTCGTCGAACATTGTGGCCGCCAGGGCCAGCTGGACCGCAACGCCGCCCTTCATGTCCGTGGCACCCCGCCCGTACAGGATCCCCTCCCCCGGGATACCGGACTCCCAGCTGGAAGGCACGGTCCCTTTGGCACCCCCTGCCAGCGGCAGCGGCACCGTATCGAGGTGCCCTGCAAGGATGACGCGCTCCGGGCGGCCCAATTCGGTGCGGGCAATGATCGAATCGCCGTCACGGAGCACGCTCAGCTGGGGAATGGCCAGCAGGGCCGCCTCCACGGCGTCCGCGAGTTCCTTTTCGTTCCCGGACACGCTGTCGATGTCCATGATGGCGGCAGTAAGGAGCGCAACATCCTGGCGGAGGTCGAGCTGCAGGGTGGAAGGCTGGGGAGTGGTTTCGGCAGTCACGAAGCCAGTCTAGTTCGGACCCTGTCCCCGCCCGTCGATAGACTGGGGCCATGACTGAGACTGCTTCTTCTGCCGTGCCCGAAACCTCGCCTGCATCCACTGACCACCGCTCTGCCTACGGCTTCGGCGTGGCCACCGTTTCCACCAGGGACGCCAGCGTCCTGGATGTCTGGTTTCCTGCTCCGGCCCTTGGCGTGGCCGCCGAAAACCTGCGTTCGGTCGAGAACGCGGATGAGGCGCTGACCAGCATTGCCGAAAATGGTGCCGACCAGGACCGCGGCACCGAGCAGAAGGTCGTTTTCGTCCAGATCCACCTCGATGAAGCCCCGGCAGATACCGCCGACGCCTACCTGCGGCTGCACCTCCTCTCGCACCGCCTGGTCCGCCCCAACACCATCAACCTCGACGGCATCTTCGGCAGGCTCCCCAACGTCGTGTGGACCAACTTCGGACCCGCCGCCGTGGAAGGCTTTGAGCTCACGCGGGCGCGGCTGCGCCGCCGCGGCGCCGTCACCGTCTACGGCATCGACAAGTTCCCGCGCATGGTGGACTACGTTGTTCCTTCCGGAGTAAGAATTGCCGACGCCGACCGGGTGCGGCTGGGTGCGCACCTGGCCGAAGGAACCACCGTGATGCACGAAGGCTTCGTGAACTTCAACGCCGGAACCCTGGGCACGTCGATGGTGGAAGGCCGCATCTCGGCCGGCGTGGTCACCGGCGACGGCAGTGACGTGGGCGGCGGGGCTTCCATCATGGGCACGCTTTCCGGGGGCGGCAAGGAAAAGATCACCATCGGCGAGCGTGTGCTGCTGGGGGCAAACTCCGGCGTGGGCATCAGCATCGGTGACGACTCCGTGGTGGAAGCCGGCCTGTACGTGACGGCCGGGACCCGGGTGCGGGTACCGGGGCCCAAGGACGAGGTGGGCGAGGACACCACCAAGATCGTGAAGGCTGCCGAGCTGTCCGGTGTGCCCAACCTGTTGTTCCGCCGCAATTCCACCACCGGCGCGGTAGAGGTCCTCCCCCGTAAAGGCCAGACCGTGGAACTGAACGACGCCCTCCACGCCAACTGATCATTCCATGGCACGAAGACGCGGACTGCGCCGCCTCGCAGGACTGGTGCTCACCCTGGCACTGGTGGCAGGCGGCATTTACTCGGCCGTGTTTTTCCTGCAGCGCTCGGAAACGCTTGTTTCGGAGCGCTGCAGGGCCTCTATCGGTGAGCGTACGTCGGAACTCGCCCCGGACCAGGCCGTCAACGCATCCCTGATCACCGCCGTGGCGGTGCAGCGCGGGCTTCCGCCGCGTGCTGCGAGCATCGCCCTCGCCACCGCCATGCAGGAGTCCAAGCTCCGGAACATTGACCACGGGGACAAGGCGGGTCCGGACTCCCGGGGGCTGTTCCAGCAGCGACCCTCCCAGGGATGGGGAACCGAGGCCCAGATCATGGATCCCTACTACGCTGCGAACGCCTTTTACGACGCCCTGGTCAAAATACCCGGTTATGAGTCACTGGAGATCACGGACGCAGCACAGCGCGTCCAGCGGTCCGCCTACCCCACCGCCTACGCGCAGCACGAGGAAATGGGGCGGACCTTTGCCTCCGGGCTGTCCGGCCAGACGCCCGAAGCCGTCCAGTGCACCCTGCGGGCGGCTGGTGCGGGCGGAGACACCGCAGCGCTGTCGGCTGAGCTGAGCCAGGCCTACGGGCCGCTCGGGACCGTTGTTGAGGGTGGAACGCTGGTGGTGGACGCCGCAGGCAGCCAGGCGTGGTCCGTGGCGCAATGGGCGGTTGCCAACGCGAAAGGCTTCGAGGTCACCCGGGTGGAGGTCGCCGGCCGGAGCTGGGACCGGGAAGCGCGGGACGGGTGGCAGGCCTCGGCAGCCACGGACGGACAGGTCCGGATCACCGTGGCGGCGCAAGGAACCGGCAGCTGAACGGTTGCCGCAGGAAGACCTCCCGGCTGTTGCTTGGTGGACGTCCCTACACGAGGATCTCGACCACCGGCTGCACGTAGCTGCGGAAGAGCTCAGGTTCGGCCATCAGCCGGTTGCTCATAATAATCTTGTCCGGCTCCAGGTACCAGGCCCGCTGCTCATTAAGGGGCAGCTCGATGATCGTCAGTTTGAAGTCCCGGGAGTCCCGGCCAACCTCCATAAGCCTGTCGTCCACCATGTCCTCAAGAAGCTGGTCCGCACCGCTGGCGGCCCGCTCCGCCTCAAGCTCGGCATATTCGCTCCTGCGCTCCCGCGCCCATGTGAGGGCGGAGCCGAAGTGTGCCTGGAGCACGCGCTGCAGGGCGGGAGAATTGCCAAAAGCGTCGAATTCCGGCGGCGACAGCTCAGGTGAAGTCTGGGGGTGCGCCTTGAGCAACTGCTCCCACCACGCCTCCCACTCGGTCTTCAATGCGCTCAGGCCGCCCACATCCGCGGTCAGGTGTGAATGATCGGCGCGGCGTACCTTAGGCGCTGCATGGGACAACGCGGGGTGCCCAACGCCGTCCAGGCCTGCAGTATCCCGGACGAACAGGGCTATCATCATTGGCCCCGACGTGTCCGCGGTGATTTGCCACCTGGTGCCGCTTGTCTGATACATCCGACGTCCTTCCGTCGCGCGCCCATGCCGGGGTGATCCGGTAGCTCCCCCGGCTCCCAGTCTATTCCCCCTTGTGCCCACGTTAGTGGCACTCATCACATCCCGTCGAGGTGCTGTTCCAGGACTTCGATGCACATCTCCCGGGTCATCCATCCGGGCTGCAGCAGGGCGTGCATGCACAGCCCGTCCAGGGTGGCAAGAAGCCGCTCGGCTTCCACCACCAGGTTTTCCTTTGGCTCGCCCTCCGGCCTCAACGCACTGATAACGGCGCCCACGATGACGGCCACCTCCCGGTGGCTCCTGTCTGCTTCGGCGGCCAGGAACGGACGCACCCTCGCCGCGTTCCGGAACGCCATCCACGCGCAGACCTCAAGCGCGCGGGGCCCGTCCAGGGGCAGGAGTCCGCACAGAAGGGTTAATATGGCAGCCCGGTGCCCGGGGCTACCAGGATCCGCCGCATGAACGTCAGGCAGTGACGCTTCAAGCCTGCGAACGATGCGGTCCACCACTGAGGCGAAGGAGAATGCCAGCAACTCCTCGCTGCCTGCGAAATAGTGCCGGACAGAACCAACCGCCAGCCCGGCTTCGTCCGCCGTTTCCCGGAGGGAAGCCCGCTCCAGGCCGTCACCCGCAATGATGCGGAGAACTGCTTCAACAACGTCCTGGCGGCGGGCTTCGGCATCTACAATTTTTGGCACTCCTCCTATTTAGCACGGATGTGCTCCTTGAGGGGGTCCGGCATGCCGTGCCGCAACTTCGCGCCGGCCCGGGGTTCGGCGGCCCTGCCCGGCATCCGGAACACTGCGGCGGCAGCAAGTGTCCGTGGGATAGCGTTAGAAGCATGAAAATTCTGGTCACCGGGGGCACCGGCTACATTGGTTCCCACACTGTTTTATCCCTGCAGGAAGCCGGCCATGATGTGGTGGTCATCGACAACCTGGTCAACTCCAGCGAGGAATCGCTCCGCCGGGTTGCCGAGCTCAGCGGCAAGACCGCGGAGTTCCACAACGTCGACCTGGTGGACGAGGCCGCCGTCGAGCGCGTCTTCGCCGCCAGCCCCATTGACGCGGTGATCCACTTCGCCGGGCTGAAAGCCGTTGGCGAATCGGTCCGGGAACCGCTCAAGTACTACCACAACAACCTGGTGGGGACCCTGAACCTCATCCGGGTCATGGACCGCCACGACGTCCGGTCCATCGTTTTCAGCTCCTCAGCCACCGTCTATGGCGAACACAACCCGATCCCCTACGTGGAGAAGATGGAGATCGGGGCCAACAACCCCTACGGCCGGACCAAGGAGCAGATCGAGGACATCCTCTCGGACCTGGGCGCCGCGGACTCCCGCTGGCACATAGCCCTGCTGCGCTACTTCAACCCCGTCGGCGCACACCCCTCCGGCCGGATCGGCGAGGACCCCCAGGGCATCCCGAACAACCTTGTACCCTTCATCGCCCAGGTGGCAGTCGGCCGCCGCGAGAAGCTGATGGTCTTCGGCGGCGACTACGACACCCCGGACGGCACCTGCCTGCGCGACTACATTCATGTTGTGGACCTTGCCGAAGGGCACGTGGCCGCGCTCAACTACGTTGCGGAGCGCACAGGCGTCTTCCGCTGGAACCTGGGCTCCGGCAAGGGCTCCTCCGTCCTGGAGGTGCTGCGCTCCTTCGAGAAGGCAGTCGGGCAGCCCATCCCCTACGAGATCACCGGCCGCCGCGCCGGCGACCTCCCCGCCTTCTGGGCCGACGCTACGTCCGCCCTGGCGGACCTCAGCTGGTCCACCACCAAAACCGTTGACCAGATGTGCGAGGACCACTGGCGCTGGCAGAAGAACAACCCGCAGGGCTACAACGCCTGATCTCCCCCATCAACGCAAGCGGCCGCCCACCTTTGGAAGGTGGGCGGCCGCCGTCGTACGTCAGGCCTTGCTGAAACGGAGGTCAGCGGACCGGGTAGTCACGCTCCGGTTCGCCGATGTAGAGCTGGCGCGGACGGCCGATCTTGGTGTTCGGGTCGCTGATCATTTCGCGCCACTGGGCAATCCAGCCAGGGAGGCGGCCGATTGCGAACAGTACCGTGAACATCTTCTCCGGGAAGCCCATGGCCTTGTAGATCAGGCCGGTGTAGAAGTCCACGTTCGGGTAGAGCTTGCGCTGGATGAAGTAGTCATCGTTGAGTGCCTTCTCTTCAAGGCGCAGTGCGATGTCCAGCAGTTCGTCGTTGCCGCCAAGCTTGCTGAGGATCTCGTGGGCAGTGGCCTTGACGATCTTCGCGCGCGGATCGTAGTTCTTGTAGACACGGTGCCCGAAGCCCATGAGCCGGACGCCGTCTTCCTTGTTCTTGACCTTCTCCATGTAGTCCTCGGGCTTGGTGCCGTCGGCCTGGATCTGGCGGAGCATCTTGAGCACTGCCTCGTTGGCACCACCGTGCGCGGGCCCGAAGAGCGCGTTGATGCCCGCGGACACCGATGCGAACAGGTTGGCGTTGGACGAGCCCACCAGGCGCACAGTGGACGTTGAACAGTTCTGTTCGTGGTCCGCGTGCAGGATCAGCAGCAGATCCAGCGCCTTGGCAATGACCGGGTCGACTTCGTACTGCTCGGCCGGGAGGCCGAAGCTCAGGCGCATGAAGTTTTCCACGAGGTTGTGGGAGTTGTCCGGGTACAGCATGGGCTGGCCAATGGACTTCTTGTGCGCGTATGCCGCGATCACCGGCATCTTGGCCATCAGGCGGATCGTGGAAACTTCCACCTGCTCGGCGTTGAACGGGTCCAGCGAGTCCTGGTAGAACGTGGACAGCGCCGACACTGCCGAGGACAGCACGGGCATGGGGTGCGCGTCCCGCGGGAATCCGCTGAAGAAGCCCTTCAGCTCTTCATGCAGCAGGGTGTGGCGGCGGATCTTCTGGTCGAACTCTTCCAGCTCCGTGGGGCTGGGCAGGTTGCCGTAGATCAAAAGGTAGGACACCTCAAGGAAGCTGGAGTGCTGCGCCAGCTGCTCGATGGGGTATCCGCGGTAGCGCAGGATGCCAGCATCGCCGTCGATGTAGGTGATCGCCGAAGTCGTGGCTGCCGTGTTCATGAAGCCGGGGTCAAAGGTGACTGCGCCCGTCTGCTTCAGCAGTTTGGAAACGTCGTAGCCCTCGTTTCCCTCAACAACCTGGATGCGCGGCAGCTTGAGCTCGCCTCCTGCATGGTGCAGGGTGGCCGCATTGTTGGTCTCAGTCATGGAGTCCCCTTCATGAGGCTTCTGGGCCTCTGTCGAAAGCTTGATCCAACATCAGGTGAGCCGCGCACGAAGCCTGAGAACACAGGTTCCAACACCCGGGCTGCCTTCTTGTAGAAAGCCACCATTGATAGTCACTTAAAAAGTACCGCCCCTTGGCGGGTGCCACTAATCCGAGACCATCCGGAAGCCCCTAAAACCGTGCCGTTGTGGCGCGAGTCACAGTATTGTTACGGCGCCGCAACGAGCCGGGACACCGCTGCGTCGATGCGCTCGTCCGATCCCGTCAAGGCGACGCGGATGTAGCCGTTGCCGGCCTCACCGTAGAAAACCCCGGGGCCCACCACAATGCCCCGCTCCGCCAGCCGCCCCACGGTGTCCCACGTGCTTTCGCCGGCGGTGGACCACAGGTACAGCCCGGCGTCGGAATCCTTGATCTCAAGGCCGAAGTCCAGCAGCGCGGGAACAAGCCGCTCGCGGCGCCCCCGGTAAAGGTCCTTTTGTGCCTCCACGTGGGCGTCGTCGCCGAGCGCCACACGCATGGCCTCCTGCACCGGATAGGGCACGATCATGCCTGCGTGCTTGCGGCTGTTCACGAGGTTGGGCATGAGCCCGGGGTCGCCGGCCACGAACGCTGCCCGGTAGCCCGCCACGTTGGACTGCTTGCTCAGGGAGTAGACGGCCAGCAGGCCTTGATGGGAGCCGCCGGCCACGCGCGGATCCAGCATGCTGGGCACGGCCTGTCCGCCGCGCTGGACATCCCAGTCGCCCCAGCCAAGTTCCGCGTAGCACTCATCGGAGGCCACCACGGCGCCCAAATCCCTCGCCTGCTCCACCAGTGCCTTCAGGGAGTCGACCCCCCGGACGCTGCCCGTCGGGTTGCCCGGCGAATTGACCCAGATCAGCCGCACGCGCGCACGGGTGGCGTCGTCCAGTTCGTCCAGGTTGTCCGTCGCCACGGACGTAACACCTGCGAGGGTGGCGCCGATGTCATACGTGGGGTAAGCGACCTTGGGGCGGACGACGACGTCTCCGGGCTTGAGCCCCAACAGGAGCGGCAGCCAGGCCACCAGTTCCTTGGAGCCAACAGTGGGCATGATGTTGCGGGGATCAAGCCCCGCGACGCCGCGGCGCCTTTCAAACCATCCTGCGATGGCTTCACGCAAAGCCGGGGTGCCGTGCACGGTGGGGTATCCCGGAGCGTCAGCAGCGGCCTTCAGCGCATCCTGGATCAGGGCGGGGGTCGGGTCCACCGGGGTCCCGATGGACAAGTTGACGGCCCCGCCGGGGTGCTTCGCTGCCTTGGCGGCATATGGCGCCATGGCTTCCCACGGGTAGTCGGGCAGGTCCAGGCCAAACGTCCTCGCTGCTGCGGTCACGGTAGATTCCCGCGTCAGTGGTCTTGGTTCTGCGGCGGCAGCGCGGCAATCATCGGGTGGTCCTTGCCGGTGTTGCCGACCTTCGCTGCCCCGCCCGGCGAGCCGAGGTCGTCGAAGAACTCCACATTCGCCTTGTAGTAGTCCGCCCATTCCTCCGGGGTGTCGTCCTCGTAGTAAATGGCTTCAACAGGGCACACCGGTTCACAGGCACCGCAGTCCACGCACTCGTCCGGATGGATGTACAGCGAACGCTCACCCTCATAGATGCAGTCGACGGGGCATTCCTCAATACATGCCTTGTCCTTGACATCTACACACGGCTGCGCGATTACGTACGTCACGTCCCTGGCCTCTCCACGTTGGTTCCGGCAACCCGCCGGTACTTGCATCCGGCGCTGGGCCGGACCATTGACATCTGAGCCTATTATCTCCCAGCCCGTTCCCGCGAACCTAGCCGGACACCCTAGTATGAACTGGTGAGTCAGCCTGTACCTGCCCCTGCCGGGTTCCTCTCCGGCGCAGCACCCGGAATGCGCGTGGTGGTGCGGTACCGCATTGAGGGCGGCCTGACGGATGCCTTGGGCCATCTGGTGGCGTGCGACGCCGGTGCGTGCACCATCCGCACGCGGAAGGCCGACGTCGTCATCCAGCTCTCAGACGTAGTGGCCGCCAAGGAAGTTCCGCCGGCACCCGAGCGGCGCCGGCCCGCTCAGTAGGCGCGGTCCTCACTGCCGTGCGGCCTTCAATGCCCCGGGAAGCAGAAAAAGCCGGTACGACGGCGGGAAATCCGCGCCGCCGTACCGGCTCTTCGATAAGTTTTTGTCCAGCTATGCGGGGTTCAAGAGCCCTCAAGCCACCTTATCTGGACAAAAACTCTTAGACCTTGGCGCGGGCGCGGTTGGCCTTGGCGCGCTCGTTGGTGTCCAGGATGACCTTGCGGATGCGGATGGCTTCCGGGGTCACTTCCACGCACTCGTCCTCGCGGGCGAATTCGAGGGACTCTTCGAGGGTCAGGTCGCGCGGCGGCGTCAGGTTCTCGAAGGTGTCGGAGGAGGCTGCACGCATGTTGGTGAGCTTCTTTTCCTTGGTGATGTTGACGTCCATGTCGTCGGCGCGGGAGTTCTCGCCCACGATCATGCCTTCGTAAACCTCGGAGGTGGGCTTGACGAAGAACGAGCCGCGCTCCTGCAGGTTGATCATGGCGAACGGCGTGACAACACCGGCGCGGTCAGCAATCATCGAGCCGTTGGTGCGGTACTCGATGGGGCCGGCCCACGGCTCGTAGCCCTCGGAGATGGACGCTGCGATGCCGGCGCCGCGGGTGTCCGTGAGGAACTTGGTGCGGAAGCCGATGAGGCCGCGGGCGGGAACGATGAATTCCATCCGGCACCAGCCGGTGCCGTGGTTGGCCATGTTGGTCATGCGGCCCTTGCGGGCTGCCATCAGCTGGGTCACGGCGCCGAGGTACTCCTCGGGGACGTCGATGGTCATGTGCTCCATCGGCTCGTGGATCTTGCCGTCGATCGTCTTGGTGACAACCTGGGGCTTGCCCACCGTCAGCTCGAAGCCTTCACGGCGCATCTGCTCCACCAGGATGGCCAGCGCCAGCTCGCCACGGCCCTGGACTTCCCAGGCGTCGGGACGCTCGGTGGGGAGAACCTTGATGGAGACGTTACCGATCAGTTCCTTGTCCAGGCGGTCCTTCACCTGGCGCGCGGTGACCTTGGCGCCCTTGACCTTGCCGGCCAGCGGCGAGGTGTTGATACCGATGGTCATGGAGATCGCGGGATCGTCCACGGTGATCAGCGGCAGCGGCTGCGGGTTCTCGGCGTCGGTCAGGGTCTCGCCGATGGTGATGTCCTCGATGCCGGCGACGGCGACGATCTCGCCCGGGCCTGCAGACTCAGCGGGAACGCGGTCCAGGGCCTTGGTGGCCAGGAGTTCGGTGATCTTCACGTTCTTGAGCTCACCGTTGGCGCGTGCCCAGGCAACGGTCTGGCCCTTGCGCAGGGTGCCGTTGTAGATGCGCAGCAGGGCGAGACGGCCCAGGAACGGGGAGGCGTCCAGGTTGGTGACGTGTGCCTGCAGCACACCCTCCGGGTTGTAGGTGGGTGCCGGGATGTGCTCGATGATGGTCTTGAACAGCGGCTCCAGGTCTTCGTTCTCCGGAGCGGTGCCGTCAGCGGGCTGCTCCAGGGAAGCGCGGCCAACTTTGGCAGCTGCGTAGACAACGGGAACTTCGAGGATCTTGTCCAGGTCCAGGTCCGGAACTTCGTCCGCCAGGTCCGAGGCAAGGCCAAGGAGGAGGTCCATGGACTCGTGGACGACCTCCTCGATGCGGGCATCGGGACGGTCGGTCTTGTTGACCAGCAGGATGACGGGCAGGTGCGCGGCGAGGGCCTTGCGCAGCACGAAGCGCGTCTGGGGCAGCGGGCCCTCGGAAGCGTCAACGAGGAGGACGACGCCGTCGACCATGGACAGGCCGCGCTCCACCTCGCCGCCGAAGTCGGCGTGGCCGGGGGTGTCGATGACGTTGATGGTGATGGTCTCGCCGTTGGAGGACGGTCCGTTGTAGGCCACGGTGGTGTTCTTGGCCAGGATGGTGATGCCCTTTTCGCGCTCCAGGTCACCGGAGTCCATCACGCGGTCTTCAAGGTGGTTGTGCTCGGCAAAGGAGTTGGTCTGCTTGAGCATGGCGTCGACCAGGGTGGTCTTGCCGTGGTCAACGTGGGCCACAATCGCGACGTTGCGGAGGTCACTGCGTGATGCAGTGGCTACCGCGGTGTTGGTGGTGGTTTCAGACATGCGTAATGGCTCGATTCAGTGGTGAAAGTCAGCTGTTGTATCGCGACATTTCCAACCGGAACGCACGACGGATCAGGCCCTTAGCACAGGGCGCCTTCCTCCATTCTAGCGCCAGTGCCATTTATTGGCCTAAATTCTCCGGCAGTGTGCGGGCACCTCGTGGCGCCGGCCCTGCTCCGCCACGGAAAATTGTGGGCAATATCACTGGTCATACGGATCGCCATGCCACATGATTGCTCTGACAGACCGTGCAAGCCCGAAAGACACCAGATGCGAAGATCCCCGGCCGCCAGGGCCTGGACCCGTTGTGCCGGCGTCGCTGCGGTTGTTGCCTTGTCTGCTGTTGTCCTCTCCGGCTGCGGCGTGCCCGCCCCGTCCCCCGAAAATCCCGTCCGTCCAGTTGCGGCGGAGGCAGTACCGGGCGGTTCCCAGGGGGCACCAGGGAATCCTGCTGGAATAGCTGCCGGTTCCCGCGTTGTGAATCCGGCCAACGGGCGGCTTGAGGCCGTGATCCCCGAGATCAGCAGGACTGTCCTGCTGATCGGTGATTCACAGGCGGAACCGGTGGACGGCTGGCCACGCCTCGGCCTGGCTGCGGCAGGGTACAAGGTGTACTTCTGCGGCCGGGGCGGGACCGGTTTTGTCTCCTCGAACGGCGCAACAGGCAACTACATCGATGCCCTACTGAGTGGCGACTGGCTGCTTCCCTCCGGCACGCCGGCGCTCATCGTTATCCAGGGAGGCGGCAACGACGCCGCCGGCGGAGCGAGTAACAGACGGATAGCCGCCAACGCCGAACGCCTTATCGCCGAGCTCCGGGAGCGCTACCCGGGCACGCGCATGGCGATGATTGGAACGCTTGCCCGTGGCGAGGCCCACGGCGGCGGCCGCCGAACCGAAGTTGATGCCGTGCTGGGGTCGGTGGCTGCGTCCCATGCCCTGCCCTTTGTATCCGTGGGCGACTGGTTGACCCGGTATGGCCTGGTCAAGGACCTGGCCGACTCCGTGCACATGAACCCCGCAGGCCACCAAAAATTGGGAACCCTCCTCGAGGCTCGCCTCCGGGAACTGGGCCTGGACCGGAAGCCGACGGCGGACCAGCAGCCGTTGCGCGCCTCGGGCACCGTGGACGGCGCCCCGGGACAGGACTGACAAGCAGACGGCTGGAGCCGGGGCCCGAAGGCCCCGGCTCCAGCCGTTCCTGTTGTGCTGCCTGGTCCTTATGCAACTTCCGGCGGAAGCATCAGCTTGGCCCCCGGGATGGCGTTGAGCAGCGCCTGCGTGTACTCCTGCTGCGGAGCGTCGAAGACGTCGTCCGTGGATCCTGTCTCCACCAGGCGCCCCTTCTCCATCACGCAGACGTGGTCCGCGATCTGGCGGACCACCGCGAGGTCGTGGGTGATGAAGAGGTAGGTCAGGCCCAGGTTGGACTGCAGGTCAGCCAGGAGGTTCAGCACCTGCGCCTGGACCAGGACGTCCAGGGCGGACACCGCCTCGTCACAGATGATGACTTCGGGGTCCAATGCCAGCGCACGGGCAATGGCAACGCGCTGCCGCTGCCCGCCCGAGAGCTCGTTCGGGTACCGCTGCATGGTGGATTGCGGCAGCGCCACCTGGTCCAGCAGCTCGCGGACCTTCTTCTCGCGGCTGGCCCTGTTCCCGATCTTGTGGACCCGCAACGGCTCCTCAATGGTCCGGTAGATGTTGTACATCGGATCCAGGGAGCCGTAGGGATCCTGGAAGATGGGCTGCACCCGGCGCCGGAACTTGAACAGTTCCGAGGGCTTCAGCAGCGAGGTGTCCACGCCGTCGAAAAGAATCCTGCCGTCGGTGGGCTTCTCCAGCTGCAGCACCATCTTGGCCACTGTGGACTTGCCGGAGCCCGACTCCCCCACGATCGCCGTCGTGGTTCCCCGAAGGACGTCGAAGGTAACGCCGTCGACGGCCGCAAAATCGGATGATTTGCCCAGGCCCTGCCGGAGCTTGTACACCTTTCGCAGGTCCTGGATCTGCAGCACGTTGTCAGCGGCAAGTGCCTCAGCGGCCGGAGCCAGGAGGTCCGCCGCTTCCACGCCCTGTTCCTTGGCAACTTGGATCCGCCGGCTGGCCAGGGACGGTGCCGACTCCACGAGCCGCTTGGTGTAGGGATGCTGCGGGTTCTGCAGCAGCTCCAGCGACGGCCCGGATTCGACCACCTGACCCCGGTACATGACAACAACCTTGTCCGCGCGTTCAGCGGCAAGGCCAAGGTCGTGGGTGATCAGCAGGACAGCTGTACCAAGCTCGGAGGTCATGCCTTCAAGGTGGTCCAGGATCTGCCGCTGCACCGTGACATCCAGCGCCGACGTGGGCTCATCCGCAATCAGCAGCCGGGGCTGGCAGGACAGGCCGATGGCGATCAGGGCCCGCTGGCGCATGCCGCCGGAGAACTCGTGCGGGTACTGCTTGGCGCGGCGGTGGGCATCCGGAAGGCCTGCCTCGGACAGGACCTTCGCGATGTCCTCCGGTCCGCTGGGCCTGCCGTTGGCGCGCAGGGTTTCCTTGACCTGGTATCCGATTTTCCACACGGGGTTGAGGTTGGACATGGGGTCCTGGGGCACCATGCCGATGGTGTTGCCGCGCAGCTCGATCATCCGCTTTTCCGGCGCGTGCGAGATATCCTCGCCGTCCAGCAGGATCTGTCCGCCGGAGACCCGTCCGTTTGCCGGCAGCAGGCCGATGGCCGCGAGGGCGGTTGTTGATTTGCCTGAGCCTGACTCGCCCACGATCGCCACGGTCTCGCCCGGCATGATGGTGAGGTGGGCATTGCGGACAGCGTTCACTTCGCCGTTGCTGGTGTTGAACGTGATGGCCAGGTCCCGGATTTCCAGGAGCGGCCGGTTTGCGGGTGATCCGGCTTCGGTAATGGTGACGTCTGATGCAGTCACATGTGCCTCTTTCATCGCTGGCGGCTCTTCGGGTCAAGAGCATCGCGCAGGGCGTCGCCCAACATGATGAAGCTCAGGACGGTGATGGACAGGGCGGCAGCCGGGTAAAGGAGCACTGCGGGGTTGGTGCGGATTGAGGACTGCGCCGCGGAAATGTCGTTGCCCCAGGACATGATGCTGCCGGGAAGGCCGATGCCAAGGAAGGACAACGTCGCCTCCAGCACAATGAACACGCCCAGCTCCATGGTGGCCAGCACGATGATGGGGGCGAGGGCGTTGGGCAGCACATGCTTGATGAGGCTTTGGATCCTGGACACACCCAGCGACCGGGCGGCCGTGATGAAGTCGGCATTGCGGACTTCGATCACCGCGCCGCGGGTCAACCTTGCCATCTGCGGCCAGGCAAGCAGCACGATGATCATGATGACCGTCCATACACTCTTGTTTTCGCGGAAGAACGGCAGCTGGGTAACCACGAGTGCGCCGAGCACCAGCGGCAGTGCAAAGAAGATATCGCCGAGGCGGGCGATCACGGCATCGAGCCAGCCGCCGTAGAAGCCGGCCAGTGCGCCCAGGGTCACCCCGATGATGAGCACGCCAATGACGGCGAACACGCCAACCATGACCGAGGCTTGCGTGCCGTAGATGACGCGGGCGTACACGTCGCAGCCCTGGAAGGTGAATCCAAACGGATGTCCGGCCGAGGGCGCGCCGTCCGAGTTTGCCAGCTGGCAGTTGTCGTTCGGCGGAGTCTGGGTGAACAGGCCCGGGAAGAACGCCACAACAAGGATGACCAGGATCATCACTGCCGAGACGATGAACAGCGGACGACGGCGGAGCTTCCGCCAGGCGTCAGCCCACAGGCTCAGCGGGGCCTGGTCAGTCTTCACCGCATCCGTTGCCAGCAGAGGGGTCTCCTCCAGCGGGGCAACGAAGTGCGTGGTGTCTTGGTTACTTTTCATAGCGAATCCTCGGATCAAGCCAGGCGTACAGCAAATCAACCAGCAGGTTGGCGATAACGAAGACCAGCACCAGCACGCTCACGATCGCGACGACGGTGGGTCCTTCGCTGCGGAGAATTGCCTGGTAGAGCTTCTGCCCCACACCGGGGACGTTGAAAATGCCTTCGGTGACAATGGCGCCGCCCATCAGGCCGCCGAGGCTGGCGCCCAGGTAGGTGACGACCGGAATCATCGAGTTGCGGAGGATGTGCGCCATGACTACCCGCGGCCGGGACAGGCCCTTGGCAGTAGCGGTACGCACGTAATCGGCCGTCGAGTTTTCAATCACGGACGCGCGGGTGAGGCGGAGCACGTAGGCGAAGGAGACCAGCGCAAGCGCGAAGGCCGGGAGCAGCAGCGTGCTCCAGCTGACGTCAGTGCCCACGGTGGGTTTGGCCCAGCCGAGGTAGACGCCGAAGACGAGCTGCAGGACGAAGCCGAGGACAAAGATGGGGATGGCGATGACGACGAGCGAGGCCAGCAGGACGGTCGAATCGAAGATCTTTCCCTTGCGGAGGCCGGCGATGAGTCCGAAGCCGATGCCGAACACTGCCTGGATGACCAGCGCTTCGACGGCCAGCATCACGGTGACGGGGAAGACGCGGCCGAGGGTGGCGGCGATGGGCTGGCCGGTGAAGTCAACACCCAGGTTGAACGTAAAGAGGTTCTTGAGGAACAGGCCGTACTGGACCCAGAACGGCTGGTCCAGGTTGTACTGCTGGCGAAGGGCCGCGATCACGGCTTCGCTCGGGGGACGGTCTCCGAAGAGCGCCCTGATGGGGTCCCCGGGAAGGGCAAACACCATGAAGTAGACCAGCAGGGTGGTGCCCAGGAAAACGGGGATGACTTGGAGCAACCGCCGGAGAATGAACTGGATCACAGCAGACCCTCCGGGGTTTGTGGAGATGGGGGGAATTTCATGTAGGACAGCTTCCTGCCGGTATCAAGGCTATGGGGGCCCGGCTGGTGCCGGACCCCCACTAGCTATTTGAGTTGGACGGTCTCAGGACTACTTTGCGGTGATGTTGTAGTACTGGATGACACCGTTCCAGCCGCTGTCCACGTTCGTGACATTCTGGCTCCACACGACCTGGCGTGCGGAGTACCACAGCGGGAGGTTGGGCAGGTCCTGGAACAGGATTTCCTGGGCCTCGGTGAACTTCGCGTTGGCGTCGTCGGTGGACTTCGAACCCAGGCCTTCGTCAAGGAGCTTGTCGAACTCGGGGTTCGAGTAGCCCTCGTAGTTGGCGCTGGCGCCGGTCCGCAGCAGCGGGCCGAGGAAGTTGTAGAGCGACGGGTAGTCTGCCTGCCAGCCGGCCCGGGCGAAGCCGGGAAGCGTCTGGGACTTACGGAGGTCCAGAAGTTCGGCAAACTTGGCGAAGGGCTGGCCTTCGACCTGGATGCCGAGGTTGTTCTTCAGGTTGTTGGCGACGGCGTCGATCCATTCCTTGTTGCCGCCATCGGTGTTGTAACCGAGCTGAAGGGTCTTGTCAGCCGGCCACGGGCTGATGGCGTTCGCCTTTTCCCAGGTTTCCTTTGCCTTGGCGGCGTCGAACTTCAGGACGTCGGATCCTTCGACGTTCTCGTTGTAGCCGTCCACGGCCGGGGAGGTGAAGTCCTTGGCCGGAATGCGGGTACCGCTGAAGATGACCTTGGTGATCTCGTCGCGGTTGATGGCCATGGAGATGGCCTGACGGCGCAGCTTGCCGGCTTCGCCCTGGAACTCGGGCAGGTAGCCCGGGATGTTCAGGGTGGAGTTGCCTGCGTAAGGCTTGTTCAGGTGGTTGTCCGGGAAGTCCGTGGTGTAGGTCTTCAGGGCGTTGGTCGGAAGGACGTCCGTGACGTCCAGGTTGTTGGCCTGGATGTCGGTGTAGGCGGGAGCCGGGTCCGTGTAGAACTTGAAGGTCACGCCGCCGTTCTTGGCTTCGCGGGTACCGGCGTAGTCCTCGTTCTTGACGAGTTCAATCTGGCTGTCGTGCTGCCAGGCGCCTTCCTTGGCCATCTTGTAGGGGCCATTGCCAACGGGGTTCTCGCCGAAAGCCTTGGGATCAGCGATGGCCTCGGAGGGAAGCGGCATGAAGGCCGTGTAGCCAAGGCGCAGGGGCCAGTCGGCCTCCGGCTGCGTCAGCTTGACCTCAATGGTTGAGTCATCCTTGAGGACCAGGCCGGAGAGGGTCTCGGCCGTGGGGGCGGGAACCTCCGTCTCGCCTTCCTTCTTGGTGGCGCTGACGGCGTCGTAGCCCTCGATGGACTCAAAGAAGCTGCTGTTCGCCTGGGCGTTGGTGCTCAGCGCTGCGAAGTTCCATGCGTCAACGAAGCTCTTGGCGGTGACTTCCTCGCCGTTGGTGAACTTGGTGCCGCTCTTGACCTTGATGGTGTAGTTCTGGCCATCCGGGGATTCGATGGACTCTGCCAGCGCGTTGACCGACTCGCCGCTGGGGCTGTAGCTGGTCAGGCCTTCGAAGAGAAGCTCTACAACGCGGCCGCCGTAGACTTCGTTGGTGTTTGCCGGCAGCAACGGGTTCTGTGGTTCGTTGCTGTAGGCGGTGATGATCTTGGCCGGATCGCCTGCGGCGTCGCTTGCCCCTTCATTGCTGCCGCCTCCAGCGCCGCAGCCGGTCAGGGCGAGGGCGGCGATTGCCACCATGCCCAGTGCTTTGGAAGTGCGCGTAAAACGCATTCCGCCTCCTATGAGTTGTGGGAGATAACGAGGGGGAATCTGGTGCTTCCCCGCAGGTGAGACGCAGCTTTCGACTGTGACGCAACCTACATATACGAGTAGCCTAACCGCACGAAGTCCAGATACTGGTACTCCGTTGCCAAACCGTGACCGGCTCGAACTGAACGCCTAGTCGGTCAACGGAAGTTGTGCAAGTCACATGCTACTCGCCGGTAGCCCCTACGGCGAATCGGCCAGGCTGGAAGCTTTTGTCCGCCAATTTCAGGATGCTGACGGCTGCGCCAGGCGCCAGTCCCACACGTTCCACCAAACACCCAGGGGGCCGGCGCTCGTCTTGACGCCCGCCACCCGGGCGCTGAAGGCAGTGGCACCAACGGTCTGGTAGAGCGGGAGGCCATAGGCGCTTTCCCAGATCTGTTTGTCGATCTCCGCCAGCAGCTCATCCTGCTTGCCCAGGTCCGTGGTGCCGGCAAGCTGTTCCATCAGCCTGTCGGCGTCGCCGTCGGAAAAGCCGTTGAAGTTGCTGCCGGCCCCGGTACGGAAAATCTGGGGGACGCGGCTGACCCCCGCTGCGGTGCCAATCCATCCCAGCAGCGCGGCATCGTAGCCTTCCCCGCCGAGCGCCCGGGCCCAGTCAGCACTCCCCTCCCCCGCATCGGCCACCTGGAAGCCTGCCTGCGCGGCAGAGTCCCTGATCAGGGAAAATGCTGTGGCGCGGTTGGGGTTGTCCCGGTTGTAGAGGATCCGAATGGTGGGGGTGGCACCATCCAGGAGCGCCTTTGCCCCATCGATGTCCACCTCCGCGTAGTCCGACGAGCCGTTGTCCTTAACGGTGTCGTTGTATTTGGGCTGGGAGGGCAGGAACACGTGCGAATCCAGCGGTGCCGCATCGGGCTGCCGGTCGCCCACCACGGCGTCAATAATGGCTTGGCGGGGTACCGTTTTAAGGAACGCCTGGCGGATGTCCTCGTCGGCGAACGGCCCGGAGAAGTTGAGGTCCAGGTGGTCGTAGCCTGACTGGTTGTACCACTCGACGGTGTTGCCCTGGTCCGCAAGCCCTGCCAGGAGTTCCCCGGTTTCGGCGGAAGGCTGCGGCGAGATGATGTCCGCCTGGCCGTTCCGGAGCGCTTCGACTGCCGTGGGCACGGAGCCGGTGAAGCGGATGGTTATTTCGTCCAGCCAGGGCTCCTGGCCCCACACGTAGTCGCGGTTCCGGACGAGGGTCATGGAGACCTCGGGGACGATGTCGCGCACTATGTACGGGCCGCTGGAGAGGAACACGGAAGGATCCTCGGGCAGGCTTTTGGTGTCGAACCCGGAGTTCCAGAAATCGCTGACCCGTTTGAGGGGTTCATTGACGGCAGGCTCCTCCCCGTTGCCGCGGGGCGAGTCCCGGATCAGGTCAACCAGGTCTTCCTCGTCGTTCAGGCCGCTCTTGGCTGCCACCACGTGCGCCGGCAGGCCGACGTCGAACGCCACTTCCCAGTCAGCGTAGGGGACGGCGTATTCCAGGGTGATGGAGCGGCCGTCTGCCCCGATTTCCGGCAGGACGGTTCCGGCAAGGCCGCTGGTGTCGGAGGCTACTGAGAAGTATGTGGTGCCTGTGCCCGCCAGGGGGTCGGCGTCGTCGAAATAACCTGACCCGGCCGCCCAGCTCAGGAGGAGGTCGCCGGCGTCGACCGCCTCGCCGTCGGACCATTTAACGCCCTCGTTGACGGTGTACCTGACCTTCAGCGGCTGGTCCGAGACCTTCTCGAAGCGCCCGAATTTTTCGTTCCGCACTACCTTTGCGGCGTCATCCAGGTAGTAGAAGCCTGAGTGGGTGATGTAACCGATCTTGGAGTTGATATCGGTGTTGCCGTCCGCGCTGTAAGGGTTGAAGGACGAGAAAGTGTTGGCCTCCGCCACGGTCACGCTGCCGCCGCGTTTGGCTTCCCCCACCACCACGGGAGCGGTGCCGCCGTTGCCTGAACACCCAGACAGGACCAGGGCGGCCGCCACGGCCGCGGTGATGTAGTGCACCAGACGCCTGAACGGCATGCCGCCTCCTTCTTTTCCTTCTGCGGGAGGGGCTCCTGGAATCGCCAGGATCACGCCCTGTACTCAGGATAGTGCGTGCGGCCCCTTGATTGCCGGTGCCGCCCGCAGCAGCCGTGTTGCCTCCTGCCCTGCGCCGAGCAGGGCTTCAGCACGACGGCGGTGCTCCCGCCGCTTCTCCGGGTCCATGGCGTCCAGCAGGGAGACCGCCATCCGGGAGCGCGGATTCCGTGCGAAGACCTCCCGGTGGTCATCGATGAAGGTCCAGTAGAGCCCGTCCCAGTCGTGCACCCATTCCCCCGCCGGCAGGTCCGACATCCTGCGAAGGTAATTGCTGCCGGAAACGTACGGTTTCGTGGTGATCTCCTCCCCCGCGGCGAACTGGCTCATGGCATACACGTTGGGGACCATCACCCAGTCGTACGCGTCGACGAAGAGTTCCATGAACCATTCGTAGACGTCGTCCGGATGGACCCGCAGCAGGGACATGGCGTTGCCCAGGACCATCAACCGCTCAATGTGGTGGGCATACCCCGTGGCAAGCACCCGCGGATCACCAGGTCCACCGGAGTCAACCCGGTACCTGCATCCCACCATCCGTCCCCCAGCCCGTTGCTGTGGCTCAACCGGTTGGCGGTGCGCATCTGCCAGCCGCGGGTCCGGTAGGTGGCACGCATGTATTCACGCCAGCCAATCACCTGCCGGACGAAACCCTCCAGGGAGGCGAGGGGAGTATTTGGGCCTGCACCCTCGAGCACGGCCTCCAGGACCTCCCGCGGGTCCAGCAGACCGATATTTAACGCCGGAGTGAGCAGGCCGTGGGCGATGAACGGATGCGTTGTGGAAATTGCGTCCTCGTAGGGGCCGAAGTCGTCCAGCCGTTCGCGGACGAATTCTTGCAGGTGGCTGCGTGCCTCGTCCGCGCTCGTGGGCCAGGCAAACAGGGCGGGATCGCCCGGAGCATCCGGAAACTCCTCCGTCACCCAGGCAATCGCCTGTTCGACGTCGTCCGACCCCGCGTCCCCGGGAGGGGCTTCCGGTCCGGTCAGGGAGTCAAGGTCAAAGGTACCTTCCGGCCGCTGGATGGGGTGGCGGGCGAACCGGCCTACCGTGGGAGGCGTGTACCCCCGGGGAAGCTTCTTCCGGTTGTCTGCGTCAAAGGACCATTTCCCGCCTGCCGGCTCCCCGCCGTCGACCAGGATGCCGAGGCGGCGGCGCTGCCACACGTAGAAGTCATGCATGCGGGCAGCGTTGGCGGCAAACCACTGGTCAATCTGGCTTCGGTCGGTGAGGAAGTTAGGCGTCTCCAGCACATCCTCGCCGCGCATCCGGTAGCCGCCGTCGGCCAGGCCGGCATGGAGGTCCTGTTCAAGCCAGTCGTCCACCACGTCGAACCAGGTCACCCGGGCCGGGCGGCGGCGGCGCACCAGGTCAGCGAGCTGCTGGCGCGAGCTGCGCCCGGAGTCGCTGCGGAGGACAATGACCTCTTGGCCGTTCCCGCCCAGGCGGCGGGCAAACCGGCTCATGGACGCCCGGTGCAGGACCAGTTTGTGGGAGTGGAACGAGTACTGGCGAAAGAGCAGGTCATGCTCGATCAGCACAAATACGGTCCCATCTGCCGCATTGACTTGCTCGCGGAACAACTGATGCGGCAGAACCAAGCGCAGGTGCGGGCCGGACGTCATTTTCCAACCATAAGGGGCCTGGGCGCCTGCGCCGTCAGCAATGAACCCTGGACGGAATTCATTAGGTTCTTTGGCGCGCAGTTATGGACTTGGACGAGCGTGGAAGGCGGTGCTGGGCAGATCCTTCTCGCCGTCGACGATCGCGGTGATAATCCGGGCTGCAACCAGGTCCGGATCCAGTGCCGCGCCGAATTGCGGCGCTGACCCGGCGATCGGATGATCGGACAGCGTGGTGCCAGTGTGGCCTGGGCGGGCGTCTACGATCCGGATGCCCGCACGGCGATACTCCCGCGCCGCTGCGACAACGAAGGCCGCAAGCCCGGCCTTCGACGCCGAGTATGCCGCCAGGCCGGCGACGGGTGCTTCGGCCACAACGCCGCTCAGTGTGACAACGAACGGTTCCCGGCCCTCGCGTGCCGAGGCCTCGAGGTAGGGCTGGCTCCGCGTGATGAGCTGGATCGGACTGGTCGTGTTCACGGCGAAGAGTTCGTCCACCGTGGCGGGTTCAAGCCCTGATGCGGCACCGAAGGCCACGACCCCGGACGCAACCACCAGCCCGTCGAGGCGTCCGTACTGCGCTGTTGTGTCATCCAGCACCTTCTGGATCACGGAGGGGTCGCGCAGATCGTGCCCCGCAGATTTTGACGACCGGGCGACGATGGCGCCGTTGCTTTCCAGCTGGGCGGCGATGCGCGAACCGAGCCCGCCGGTGGCGCCAACTACCAGAACAACCGCACCCTGAAGAGTCGTCATGGGTAGATCCTAGGTCACGTGCTGCAGGCAGCCGAGCGCGGGACGGTTCCCTGATGCTGGACGAGACGGGCCCACGCGCGGCAGCAGATGGGCCCGTCTGGAGATTCTGTGGCCTAGACGTTGAAGCGGAACTCCACCACGTCGCCGTCGGCCATGACGTATTCCTTACCCTCAATGCGGACCTTGCCGCGGGATTTGGCCTCGGCCATGGACCCGGCTTCCACCAGATCGTTGAAGGACACCACCTCGGCCTTGATGAAGCCGCGCTGGAAGTCAGAGTGGATTACCCCTGCAGCCTGCGGTGCCGTATCGCCCTGGCGGATGGTCCAGGCGCGGGTTTCCTTGGGGCCGGCGGTCAGGTAGGTCTGCAGCCCCAGCGTGTGGAAGCCGACGCGCGCCAGCTGGTCCAGGCCGGATTCGTCCTGGCCATTCATCTCCAGCATCTCGCGGGCTTCTTCCTCGTCCAGTTCCACGAGGTCGGCTTCGAGCTTGGCGTCAAGGAAAACGGCGTCCGCCGGGGCAACCATAGCCCGCAGTTCTTCCTGCTTTTCGGGACTGCCCAGGATGCCTTCATCGGCGTTGAAGACGTAGATGAACGGCTTGGCCGTCAGGAGGCCGAGCTCCTTGAGGTGTTCCATCTCCAGCTTGTCGCTCTTGATGGAAGAGAAGATGGTGTCGCCGCGCTCCAGGACCACCTGGGCTGCCTTGATGGCGGCAAGCTCCGCGGCTTCCCGCTTCTTGATCTTGACTTCCTTTTCGATCCGCGGAATCGCGTTCTCGATGGTCTGCAGGTCAGCCAGGATCAGCTCGGTATTGATGGTTTCCATGTCCGAGCGCGGATCAACCTTGCCGTCGACGTGGATGACATCGGGGTCGTCGAACACCCGCACCACCTGGGCAATAGCTTCGGCTTCGCGGATGTTGGCCAGGAACTTGTTGCCCAGGCCTTCTCCTTCCGAGGCACCCTTGACGATGCCGGCGATGTCCACGAACGACACCGGTGCGGGCAGGAGGCGCTGCGAACCGAAGATCTCAGCCAGCTTCTGAAGCCGGGGGTCGGGCAGGTTCACGACGCCGACATTGGGTTCGATGGTGGCGAACGGGTAGTTCGCTGCCAGGACCTGGTTGCGGGTGAGCGCGTTGAAGAGAGTTGATTTGCCGACGTTGGGCAGTCCGACGATGCCAATAGTAAGAGCCACGAGGATTTATTCTACCCGCAGCGGGCGGCCCGGGGTCCGGTGCCGGCCGGGGGAAATGTCGCTTCGGCAAAATGTCACAGCCCCGTGCGACAGTGAGGGCATGGATGGTTTCGCCTTGATTCTTGCTTTGTTCATGCTGCTGCTGGGCGCCCTGGCGGGTGCTGCCGTTGTGTTCTTCGTGCTGCGGAAAAACACGCGTGGCCTGGAGGAGGACTTCGACGCCGTGTCGTCACGGCTTTCCGAGGTCAGCGCGCAGTTTGCCGCGGCCGACGCCGAGCGAAGGCTTTTGGCGGCACAGAACCGCGAGCTGGGAGAGGCCCGGACACAGGACGGCAGCGTGCTGCGGGCGCTGGCCCCGGTGGCGGAGAAACTGACGGCCGTCCAGCAGCAGGTGGCGCTGCTGGAACGGGACCGGGTGGAGCAATACGGCCAGCTCGCCCAGCAGTTGCAGGAAGCGCGGCTCTCCGACGAACAGCTGATCCGCTCGACCCATGCACTGGAGTCTGCCCTCCGGTCGAACAGCGCCCGCGGCCAGTGGGGTGAAGTCCAGCTCCGGCGGGTGGTGGAAGCCTCCGGCATGCTGCGGCACGTCGATTTCGTGGAGCAGGTCCACAGTGCCGGGCACGATTCGGGCGTGAGGCCGGACCTGGTGGTGCAGCTGCCGGGAGAGAAACAGCTGGTGGTGGATGCGAAAGTACCGCTCTCCTCCTACCTGGAAGCCCAGGAACTTGGCGCGGCGCAGGACCTCCGCGCCGCCGACGGTTCCCGCGCCCGGCAGGCCGGACCGCTGTCCGGGAGCGACCGCCGGAACCAGCAGGCGCTGCTGGCCGCCCATGCCAAGGCGTTGCGGGCTCACGTTGATTCCCTGAGCAGCAAGAAGTACTGGGACATTCCGGGCAACTCCCCCGAGCTGGTGATCTGCTTTATCCCTGCCGAATCCATCCTGGCCGCCGCGCTCATGGCGGACGCCGGTCTCCTTGATCATGCACTGTCCAAGAACGTGGTCCTGGCATCGCCCAGCACGCTGCTGGCCGTGCTCAAGTCCGTGGCCTTCACCTGGCGGCAGGACGTCCTGACGGACAGCGCCCGGGAGTTGTTCGAACTGGCACGGCAGCTGTACGACCGGATGGGGACCCTGGGCGAGAACGTCACCAAACTGGGCTCGTCCCTGAAATCGTCGGTGGACCGCTACAACGCCATGGTGGGGACCCTGGAGGCCCGTGTCCTTCCCACGGCACGCAAACTGAACTCGCTTGAGGAATCCGGACTTGCTGCCCCTCCCGTTGTTGAGGTCACCCCGCGGGCCCTGGCGGCGCCTGAACTGCAAAGCGACCACGAGGCAGCCTGAAAGCCACGCCAAGGGGACACAAAAGTGGGCCCGGCAGTTGCCGGGCCCACTTCAACAACAATCACTACGAACTGCAATCAGATGCACAGTCACCGGCTGCGCACACCACGAACCTGCGCACACCACAAACCTGCGCCGGTTCGGCTGGGTGCCGGTCAGTCCCGGGAGCGGCGTCCACCCAGGGCACGGCTGACGTCGCCGGCCTGCTTGAGTGTCGCCCTGAGTTCCTTGGGCAGCGAGAAGAGCAGGTCTTCCTCAGCGGTGACGACTTCCTCCACGGTGCCGTAGCCGTAGTCGGCCAGCAGGCGCAGGACGTCCTGGACCAGGACTTCCGGAACGGATGCCCCGGACGTCACGCCCACAGTGGCCACGCCTTCGAACCAGGCCTCGTCCACCTCGTTGGCGAAATCCACGCGGTAGGACGCCTTCGCCCCGTACTCCAGGGCCACCTCCACGAGCCGGACAGAGTTGGAGGAGTTCGCTGAGCCCACCACGATCACCAGGTCTGCCTGCGGCGAGATCTTCTTGATGGCCACCTGGCGGTTGGTGGTGGCGTAGCAGATGTCATCGCTGGGCGGATCCTGCAGGGTGGGGAACCGCTGCTTGAGCAGCCGGACGGTCTCCATGGTTTCGTCCACGCTGAGGGTGGTCTGGGAAAGCCAGATCACCTTTTCGGGGTCCCGGACGGTGACCTTGTCCACTTCGTGGGGGCCGTTGATGATCTGGATGTGTTCCGGGGCTTCGCCGGCCGTGCCCTCGACTTCCTCGTGGCCGTCGTGGCCGATCAGCAGGATGTCGAAATCGTCCTTCGCAAACCGGACAGCTTCCTTGTGGACCTTGGTCACCAGGGGGCAGGTGGCATCGATGGTGCGCAGGCCGCGGTCCTCGGCGGACTGGACAACTGCCGGCGATACGCCGTGGGCCGAGAAGATGACCAGGGCACCCTCGGGCACTTCGTCGGTCTCGTCGACGAAAATGGCACCCTGCTCCTCCAGGGAGCTGACCACGTGCACGTTGTGGACGATCTGCTTCCGCACGTACACCGGAGGGCCGTAGTGCTCCAGGGCCTTCTCGACGGCGATGACGGCACGGTCAACGCCGGCGCAGTAACCGCGGGGAGCAGCGAGCAGCACCTTCTTGGTCCCGGAGACGGGGGCTGCGGCAGCAACTTCCTCAGGTGAGCGGCGCCTACGCGGGATGGTGGGCATCGAAAGGGAAACAGCTGAGGGGGTCATTACTCCATGCTACCGGCTTGCCCGCGCCCGCTTTCGCGTGGCCAGCCCGGCCACCACGCCCAGCAGCAACAAGGCACCGCCCCCAACCGCCGCTGCCATGGTCCAGCCGCTGAAATCTGCTGCAGCGGCAGCCACGAACTCGTCCCTGAACATGTTGGCAACCTCATTTCCGCTGTCCGCGGACACAACAGCAGCGGACGCGATCCCGGACCCCAGGGACCATGCAGCCGCGAGGACGAGCGCGCCTGCTCCTGCACCGGCAACCACTGACCACCGCCGGTTCGCCGCCACCAGGGCCAGGAGCAGTGCGATCGCCGAGCCTGCGGCCAGCAGGTATCCGGCGGGGGCGTACGTGGTGAGCCTCTCGGTCCATTCCTTGTGCTCGGGCTGGCCCACATTGATGAGGGTCTGGTCCGGCGGGTCCAGCGGCAGCCCCGTGGTGCGCGAGATCTCCCCGGCGCCCAGCGACACCAAGGGGGCGACATCAAGGGTGAGCGATGAAGCGGGCGCTGATCCGCCGTCGTCCGTTGCCGGGCCGGCGAAGCTGAGCCGGTGGCTCTTGCGCAGCGTTTCCTCCCAGGCGGCCGGATACTCCGGCAGGGCGGCCAGTGCTGATGCGGAATCCTCCAGCACCGGCTGGACCAGGTCCGAAAGAAACCCGGGAACGGCGCTGGTATCGATGGTTGCCACTGCGGCCGTGGCCAGCTGCTGCTGGAACCCCGGATCCCTGCCGAGCGGAGCCGCCAGCTCAACGAAGCCCTGTTCCTGGACGATGTTGCGGTCCAGCCAGATGGCGGGGACTGCCACTGCGGCCAGCAGGACTGCCAGCACGGTGGCGGCAGCGGAGACAAAACTTCGCACGGAGCATCCTTCAGGTTGGCGGGCGGTCAATCCATCCTAGGCGGGGCTCCGGGCGGGATCCTGTCAGTCCTGGGTGGTAGAGCTTATGGATAAGGTTGAATGACCGCCGAAGAACCACCAGCCCTACAAAAACCGGCCGTATAACAACCGGCCCTATGAAAACCAGCGCTGCAACAAACAGCCCACCAACGGATGAAGGACCCCATGCCCGCAGCTCCAGCCCGCCACGAGCGTCCGCATGTCTGACCAGGCGTCGCTTCCGGTCTCCGGCCAGCAGCTTGCGGCGCCCACAACGCTGCCTGCCACGGCCGCCGAAACCAGCCCGGACAACCCGTGGCCGCTCCAGCTGCTGTCACAGAAGCTCAAGGCCCATATCGACCGGACCCCTTCGGCATGGGTTGAGGGCCAGGTCATTGAGCTGAACCGCCGTGGCAGCAACGCCTACCTCACCCTGAGGGATGTCGACGCCGAGGTTTCGCTGCCGGCCTCTGTCTGGACCAAGGTGCTGGAACGCCAGAACCTGCCGCTGGAGCGGGGCTCGCGGGTGGTTGCACTGCTGAAGCCGGAGTTCTGGATCAAGACCGGCCGGCTGAACATGATGGTCAGGGACATCAGGCCGGTGGGCCTGGGCGATCTCCTGGCCCGGATCGAGCGGCTGCGCCAGGCCCTCGCCGCCGAAGGCCTCTTTGCGGACTCCCGCAAGAAGCCCCTGCCACTGCTGCCCCATCGGATTGGCCTCATCACCGGCCGTGATTCCGACGCCAAGAAGGACATCCTGCGCAACGCTGCCCTGCGCTGGCCCGCGGTCGAGTTCGAAATCCGGGAGGTGGCCGTGCAGGGAAACACAGCGGTGGCCCAGGTGGTCCGCGCCCTCCGCGATCTGGACGGCCTGCCCGAAGTGGATGTCATCGTGATCGCCCGCGGCGGAGGCGCCCTGGAGGATCTCCTGCCCTTCAACAGCGAGGAACTGATCCGAGCCGTGGCCGCTGCCGCCACCCCCGTGGTCAGCGCCATCGGCCATGAGGCGGACCGGCCGCTGCTGGACGACGTTGCGGACCTGCGGGCTTCAACCCCCACGGACGCCGCCAAGCGGATTGTCCCGGAAGTGTCCGAGGAACTGGCAGGGGTGCGCCAGGCACGCGTGCAGCTGCGCCGGTGCATGGAACGGCTGGTGGACAGGGAAGCGGACCGCCTGGCGTCCCTCCACTCGCGGCCGGTGCTGGCTGCGCCGGAAGGACTCGTGACCATCCGGTCCGAAGAAATTGAGCGGCTGCTCAGGAGGTCCTCCGCCGCCGTCAGCTCCTCCGTGGTCCGCGCGGCTGACCAGCTTGGGCACCTGAAAGCCCAGGTGCGGGCGCTGTCGCCGCAGAAGACGCTGGACCGGGGGTACGCCGTCGTGGAACTCGCCGGAAAGCAGGCCGAAGAAGCCGGCACCGCGGGCCATGCAGTGGTGCGCCGCCCGGCGGAGGCTCCGCCCGGCGCGCCCCTTTCCATCCGCGTGGCTGAAGGCCGTTTCGGCGCAACCTCCACCGGCACACTTGAACAGCCCACTACGGAAACCGGAGAAGTCAATGACTGAGCAGAAACCAGCGGCCGACATCAAGGCACTGAGCTACGAGGAAGCCCGGGAACAACTCATCGCCGTGGTGGGAAAGCTTGAGGCCGGCGGCGCCAGCCTTGAAGAATCCCTGGCACTGTGGGAACGCGGCGAGGCCCTGGCGGCGCGTTGCGAGGAATGGCTGGAAGGCGCCCGGAAGCGGCTGGCAGCTGCCCGCGACCAGCCGCTCTAAGCCCGCAGCCGGAGCCCTGAGCCCGGGCCCCCGGATCCGCAGCCAAGTGTCAGGACCGTGCCACCAGCTCCCGTTCCAGGGCGACGTCGAATTCGGCCTTGGGCCATTGAAGGTCCATGCCGTTCAGCGCCCCCAGCAGCAGCTGCTGCACGGCGATCCTTGCAAACCACTTCTTGTTGGCCGGAACCACGTACCAGGGCGCGTTCGCGGTGTTGGTTTCATCGATGGCTGACTGGTAGGCGCTCATGTAGTCCTCCCAGAACGCCCGTTCGTCGAGGTCCCCCCGGCTGTATTTCCAGTGCTTGGCCGGGTTGTCCAGCCGGGCCAGCAGCCGCTCCTTCTGTTCCTCTCCACTGATGTGGAGCATCACCTTCACAACCGTGGTTCCGGAGCCGCTGAGCCTGGCCTCAAACTCGTTGATGGCCACGTACCGGCGCTTGAGTTCCTCCGGGCTGGCCCAGCGGTGGACACGGTGGATCAGGACGTCCTCGTAGTGGGAACGGTCAAACACGCCCACCATGCCTGCAGCGGGCACTTCCTTTTCGATCCGCCACAGGAAATCGTAGGATTTTTCAACATCCGTAGGGGCCTTAAAGGCCTTGAACTGGACGCCCTGGGGATCCATTGCAGCCATCACGTGGTTGACGATGCCGCCCTTACCGGCGGTGTCCATGGCCTGCAGGATCAGCAGGATGCGCTTGCGCCCGCCGAACCGGGACTCTGCGAAGAGTTTTTCCTGCAGTCCAGCCAGTTCGTCGTCCATCGCCGCGAGCAGGGCCTGGCCGTCCTCCTTGGTGCCATCGAAGCCCGGCGTTGAACCAGGGTCCAGGTCGCTCAACGAAAAGCCCTTGCCGGCCCGCAGGGTCTCAGAGGGGTCCTGGTGAAAGCCAACGGCACCGGCCATGGGAAGTCCTTTCGCGAAGTTCCACGGGACCGAAGCGCCCGTGACCACAGGCTAGTTGCCCTGGTACCTGCTTAGGAAGTCCCCCATCCGGCCCACGGCCTCTTCGATGTCCTTGACGTTGGGCAGGGTGACCATGCGGAAGTGGTCCGGGCGGACCCAGTTGAACGCCCTGCCATGGGACACCAGGATCTTTTGTTCCCTGAGCAGGTCCAGGACGAACTTCTCGTCGTCGCGGATGTGGTAGACCTCGGGGTCAAGTTTCGGGAAAAGGTAGAGTGCGCCCCGCGCCTGCTGGGTGCTGACGCCCGGGATTGCGTTGAGCATGTCGTAGGCCTTGTTGCGCTGCTCCAGCAGGCGCCCGCCCGGCAGGATGAGGTCGTTGATGCTCTGGTAGCCGCCCAGTGCAGTCTGGATGGCATGCTGGGCCGGAACGTTCGCGCAGAGGCGCATGTTGGCCAGGAGGCTGATGCCCTCGAGGTAGTCCGCGGCATCCTTCTTGGGGCCAGAGATGGCCATCCAGCCGGCCCGGTAGCCGCACACCCGGTAGGCCTTGGACAGGCCGCTGAAGGTCAGGCACAGGACGTCGTCACCGGTCAGTTTGGCCAGGTTGATGTGGACGGCGTCCTCATACAGGATCTTCTCGTAGATTTCGTCGGCGAAGACCACCAGGCCGTGCTTCTCTGCAAGGGCAACGATTTTCTTCAGCGTCTCTTCCGGGTAGACGGCGCCGGTGGGGTTGTTCGGGTTGATGACCACGATGCCCTTGGTGCGGGGCGTGATCTTGGCTTCCATGTCCTCCAGGTCCGGCTGCCAGCCCGTTTCCTCGTCGCAGAGGTAATGGACGGGCCTGCCGCCGGCGAGCGCCACGGATGCGGTCCACAGCGGGTAGTCCGGGGTGGGGATCAGGACTTCGTCACCGTCATCGAGCAGGGCCATCAGGGACATGGTGATGAGTTCGCTGACGCCGTTGCCCAGGTAGATGTCATCCACATGGATGTTGTGGATGTCCCGGGTCTGGTAGTACTGCGACACGGCGGTCCGTGCGGAGAAAATGCCGCGGGAATCGCTGTAGCCCTGGGCGTGCGGCAGGTGGCGGATCATGTCCACGAGGATGGCGTCCGGTGCTTCGAAGCCAAACGGCGCGGGATTGCCGATGTTCAGTTTAAGGATCCGGTGCCCCTCGGCCTCCATCTGCTGGGCAGCCTGGAGGATCGGTCCACGAATGTCATAAAGGACGTTGTTGAGCTTGGTGGACTGCCTGAATTCTGCCATCCCTCAAATATGCCACAGGAAGGATGGACGGCCGTGAGACGTCAGCCACAGGCGGCGCGCGCCGCCACCAGGAACGGACGACGGCGGCTGCCGGACTTCGGGAAGTCCGGCAGCCGCCGTCGTACTGCCTAGGGCCAGGAGGGCAGCCCTACTTGACGATGCCCTTTTCCTTCAGCCACGCGTCCGCAGCCTCCTTGGCACCCTGCTTCTGACTGCCACTGACGGCCCGGTTCAGGTTGATGAGGTCCTCGGTGGTCAGGATGCGGGACACCGAGTTGAGGGCCTCCTTGGCTGTGTCGGTCATTTTCGCCTCGTTGTACAGCGGAACCACCTGCTGGGCGATGAAGTTGTTCTTGGGGTCTTCCAGCACAACAAGATCGTTGTCTGCGATGGACGGGGTGGTGGTGTAGATGTCCGCCACCTGCACCTGGTCCTCCAGGAGCGCCTTGAGCGTCACGGGACCGCCGCCGTCACTGAACGGCTCCAGCTTCTTCGGTTCGCAGTTGTAGTTCTCCTTCAGGCCGGGCAGTCCGTAGGCGCGCTCGGCGAAGGTGGCGGGGGCGCCCACCACGATTTCGCTGCACACCTTGGCCAGGTCCTCGAGGGACTTCAGCTGGTACTTCTCGGCGGTGGCCTTGGTGACCACCATGGCGTCCTTGTTCTCGGCCTCGGAGGGTTCCAGCACCGCCAGTCCGTCCGGCAGCTTCTCCGGCAGGGCTGCGGCGATGTCGTCCGCCGATTCCTCGGCGGCTTCCTTGTCCACGTGCAGCAGGAGGTTGCCGGTGTAGTCCGGAACCACGTCCACCGAACCGTCCTGGACGGCCTTGATGTACACCTCGCGGGAGCCGATGTTCGGCTTGGTGGTGGCGGTGATGCCGGCGGCGGTCAGGGCTCCAGCGTAGATTTCTGCCACAATCTGGCTTTCCGGGAAGTCGGCCGAGCCGACAACGAGGGACGTTGTTTCCCCGGAGGCTGCCCCGCTGGTGGCCGGCGCGTTGCTCAGCGGATCGGAGGATCCTCCGCACGCGGACAATGCCATGGCCAGGCCGAGCCCGGCGGCGAGCCCGCTGAATGCACGCCTGCCGAGATGGTGTGGACGGCTTTCCTTCATGATTTACCTCCTTGTACCACAGCCTCCGCCAGGACGGGGTCTGTGAGATCGGCCGCAGCCTGCTGGCTGCGGCGGGACTGGCCGGAGGCGCCTGTTGCCAGGAACAGCCTCTGGAAAAGGGACAGGACGAGGTCGACGGCGATGGCCAGCGCTGCGATGAGCAGGGACCCGCCGAGCATCTGGGGGAAGTCGCTGAGGACCAGTCCGTCGAATAGGTAGCGGCCCAGGCCGCCCAGGTTGATATAGGCCACCACGGAGACGGTGGCGATGACCTGCAGCACGCCGGTCCGGAACCCGCCGAACATAACGGTCAGGGCGTTGGGCAGTTCAGCCCGGAACAGGACCTGCAGTTCGGTCATGCCCATGGCCCGGGCGGCATCCACCACGTTGCGGTCCACGCTGGAAATACCGGCGTAGGTGCCGGCCAGCAGCGGCGGAACCGTGAGGATCACCAGCGCCCAGATGGGCGGCATCAGCCCGATTCCGGCGAGCAGCACGAAAAGTGTCAGCAGCCCCAGGGTGGGCAAGGCGCGCAGTGCACCGGCGAGCGCCACTACGGCAACCCTCCCCCTGCCCGTGTGGCCCACGTACATGCCAACGGGGACGGCAATGGCAACGGCGATCAGCATGACCAGGCCCGTGTACTGGAGGTGCTCACCCAGCCGGGCGGGAATTCCTGCAGCGCCGGTCCAGTGCAGGGGGTCGGCCAGCCAGGCGAACGTGTCCGTGAAAACGTTGCTCATGCGTTTCCGCCTCCGGTCTTCGGCATGGAATAACGTGCGGCTGCGTCAACTGCTTCTACCGCGTTACCGCCGTCCTGCTGGCGGGTCCCCCGCCGCCCGGCCCGCTCCCACGGCGTGAGGAGCCGTTCCAGCAGGACGAGCAATGCGTCCATGAGCAGGGCGAGGACAAGGATGGCGATGATCCCTACCACGATTTCCGTGACGAAGCCGCGCTGCAGTCCTGAGGTGAACAGCATGCCGAGGTTTCCGATGCCCAGCAGCGCTGCCACGCTGACCAGGGAGATGTTGCTGACGGACACCACCCGGAGCCCGGCAAACATCACCGGCAGGGACAGCGGCAGGTCCACCCGCAGGAACCGCGCCAGCGGTTTGTATCCCATGGCCACCGCGGCCTGGCCCACGTCCTCGCTCACCGAGTCGAAGGCGTCCAGGGCGGCACGGACCAGGAGGGCAACGGCGTAGATGGTCAGGGCCACCACCACGTTGAGCGGGTCAAGGATCCGGGTGCCCAGGATGGTGGGAAGAATGATGAACAGTGCCAGGGACGGAATGGTGTACAGCAGCGAGGAGGCGGTCAGCACCACCGAACGGAGGGTCCGGTTCTGGCGGGCCAGCTGCGCAAGGGGAAGGGAAATGACCAGTCCCAGGACCATGGGGACGAGGGCAAGCACCAGGTGCTGGCCGGACCGCTCCAGGACCATGCCGCTGTTGGCCAGGAACCATTCCATCAGAGTGCAGCCTGCCGCAGCTGGCGGGCTTCCTCGATGAGGGCCAGCACTTCGCCGCCCCGGATGACACCCTGCACCCGGCCGTCGGCATCCACTGCGACGCCAAGGCCCGACGGCGAGGACAGCGCAGCGTCCAGTGCCCGGCGCAGGCTCTCCCCGGGACGGAACAATGAACCTCCCGGGATGAGGCCGGTATCCGTGCCGGGCGTGGACCAGCCCAGCGGTCGCATGTTTTCATCCACCACCAGCTGCCAGCCGCCGGCTGCCTCCGGATCCGTCCCGGAGCCGCTGCCTCCGCGGATGATCGTCGGCACCGTGTGGAGGGTGACGCCGTCGGACGGGGTGAAGCCCAGGTGCCTGAAACCCCGGTCCCGTCCCACGAAGGAGGCCACGAAGTCGTTTGCCGGGGCACGGAGGATTTCCTCCGCCGTGGCGTACTGGGCAAGCTTTCCGCCCACCGCGAAGACGGCCACCTTGTCGCCCAGGACGGTTGCTTCATCGATGTCGTGGGTGACGAAGACGATGGTCTTGGCCAGGTCCTTCTGGAGCCGCAGCAGCTCCTGTTGCAGCTCGTCGCGGACCACGGGATCCACGGCGCTGAACGGCTCATCCATGAGCAGGATGGGCGGATCGGCGGCGAGCGCGCGGGCTACCCCCACGCGCTGCTGCTGGCCGCCGGAGAGCTGGGACGGGTAACGCTTGGCGAGCGGCCGGGCCAGGCCCACCACGTCCAGGAGTTCCTCAGCGCGGCGGCGGGCATCCGCCTTGGACACGCCGTTCAGCCGGGGAACGGTGGCAATGTTGTCCAGCACGGAGCGGTGGGGCAGGAGCCCTGCCGACTGCATCACGTAGCCCATGGAACGGCGGAGTTCGGGCGCCGGCACGGAGGTGACATCCTTGCCGTCCACAGTGATGGTCCCGGAGGTTGGTTCCACCATCCGGTTGATCATGCGCAGCGAGGTTGTCTTGCCGCAGCCTGACGGGCCCACGAAGACGGTGATGGAGCCCTTGCCGATGGACATGGAAAGGTTATCCACGGCCGGCTGCCCGCCCTGGAACTGTTTGGTAACGCTCTGAAACTCGATCATGGCCTGGTCCATGGCGCGGACTCACCTGTTCTCTGGGACGGCCTCTGGAAGCACCGCGACATTGTCATCAGCACGCTGTTAGTTACGGTAACCCAAACCGGGGCCGGCAACACCTGCAGCGCCCCGAATCCGGGCAAAGGAATCCCTACTGTAACCATTCGGAGCCGCGGCCGTGCCGGATGGGAACCGCCCTTCCGGCCTGGGAACACCATGGCGTGGGGCGCTGTTCCGCCGCGGGCAGACCGGCCTAAAGTGATGGAGTGACCAATTTGGAAATAGCGCCGCAGCAGGAAGTCTGTCCGCCGGCGGCCCCTGAAGGCAGTTCCGGACCCTGCCTGCAGCTGTGGCCGCAACGCGAGGTGCCGCTCGGCGGGGTCCGCGCCATGAACGTCCAGCGGACGCTGCCGCAGCGTGGCCTCCCCACCATCGGGGCATGGTGTTTCCTGGACAGCTTCGGTCCGGACAGGACTGCGATGTCCGTGCTCCCCCACCCCCACACCGGCCTGCAGACAGTGACCTGGCCCCTGGCCGGGCACATCCGCCACCGGGACAGCGTGGGCAGTGATGTTGTGGTCCGGCCGGGTGAACTGAACATCATGACTGCAGGCCACGGCGTCTCGCACTCCGAGTTCGCGGTGCTTCCTCCGGCTGGCGGGGCCCTGCCGGTGCAGCGCGGGCTGCAGCTCTGGGTGGCCCTGCCGGATAGTGAAAGGCACAGGGAGTCGGCCTTCGAGCAGCACCGCGAGCTTCCCCGCGTCAGCGGCCACGGCTTCACCGCCACGGTGATGGTGGGTGAACTCGCCGGCGCCACCTCCCCCGCCACCATGTACTCACCAATCGTGGGGGCGGACGTTTCGTGTGAAGGCGCCGCCGTGGTGCCGCTGGACGCAGGGTTTGAGCACGGCCTCCTTGTGCTCGACGGCGGCCTGGCGGTGGACGGGCAGGAGATTCCCCCCGGCCCGCTGGGCTACCTGGGCACCGGCCGCACGGAGCTGCGGGTGCAGGCGCTTCCCGGCACCCGTTTCCTCCTTATCGGCGGCGAGCCCTTCCAGGAAGAGCTGCTGATGTGGTGGAACTTCGTGGGCCGCACCCATGACGAAGTGGAGCAGGCCAGAAGCGACTGGGAAGCGCAGGCCGGCCTGCCTGAAACGGAAACGGCGGCAGCACGGTATGGCCTGGTCCCCGGCCACGGCCCGGACGCGGGGCCGGAGGCGGGACGCATTCCCGCCCCTCCCCTGCCCGGCGTGCGGCTGACTCCCCGGAAGCGGCTCTAAAGGGCCAGCCCGGGTCAGGCCTGCTCGGCCACCAGCTGCAGCACCCCGAACACGGGTTCCTGGTCCAGCACGCGGATATCGGTCACGCCGGCGTCCGTCAGATGGCGGCGGAAGGAGTGCTGCAGCGGTGCCACGTTCATGCCCAGGCCGCCGCCCAGGATCACGGGACCGGTGATACCCAGCTGGTCCAGAACCTGCAGCGCGAGGCCGGCGAGGTCCTTCCCGGCCTGGTCCAGCAGCGCCTGGCTCTCCGGGTGGCCTCCCGCCGCCGCCTCCACCACGTACCGGGCCTGCTGGGCCCAGAAGCGCCGGCCGGTCTTGGGCGAGTGGAACAGCGCAATAAGGCGGTTGGGGTCACCCACCCCGCAGGACTGCAGCAAGGCCGTGGTGAGCTCATCGGCAGGCAATCCCCTGTTCATTCGTGCCAGGCTGTGCCGCACCGCTTCGCGGCCCAGCCAGTAACCGCTGCCTTCGTCGCCCAGGAGGTAGCCCCAGCCGCCTGCCCTGGCCTCGCCGCCGTCGGCATTCCTGCCCCAGGCCGCCGAGCCGGTGCCCGCAATCACCGCGACTCCCGTGCTTGCATGCCCGGCAGCCAGCAACAGGCGTGAATCATGGACTACCGTCACCCGGGCACCGGGCACGTGCGGCTGGATCAGGGACGCCAGCGCTGCGGCGTCCTCTTCGGTATCAATGCCGCCCGAGCCCGCATAGACCCGGGACACCTGCCCTCCGCCGATACGTGAGAAGAGGTCAGCGAGGTTGGCAGCCGCCTCGTCGCGGCTGACGTTCTGCACGTTGGAGCTGCCGGCGGACTGGTCCGCCACCGGTACGCCGTCCTCGAAGCGGACCCCATGGGTCTTGGTCCCGCCGATGTCGAGTCCGATGATGACACCGCGGAGCGGGCTCGATGCGGGAACCTGGGCAGCGGCGGGGAGCGCGGAGGAATTTTCGGTGTTGGTCACGTCACAAGGGTAATGGGGTGGGGGCAGGGAAGGCCCATGCCCTGCCTTGCCGGCCGCTGCTAAAGGGACCGCTGCCGCACCAGCCCGGCCAGCAGTCCGGGTCCTTCAGCCACCACCATGTCGCGGAACAGCCGGACCGGCACGGGCTCTGACCCGGCTTTCCGCCGCCGCCAGGACAGCCCCACCTCACGGAACGCCAGTGCGGAGTCGAGGGGAACTTCAACCCAGCCCAGGTTCCCGGTTTCGGGGCTGACGGTGCGGCCCGGGGCGTCACCTCCCGGCGGCAGGATGCTCACGCCCAGGCCGGCGGAGACCAGTCCGCGCACGGTGTGCGAGTCCTGGCTCTCAAAGGCGATGCGCGGCCTGTAGCCGGCCTCGCGGAACAGCGCATCGGTGAGCGAACGCATCCCGTATCCGGGGCCGAGCGCCACGAAGGGGTCTGCCCTGATGTCCGCAAGACGGGCGGAGGCCTTTGCAGCGAGGGGATGGCTGTGGTGCACCACCAGCCGGAGCGGCTCGCGGTAGAGCGGCGCCGAGGACAGGTTCCGGCCCGGCGGCGCCACGGGAGCCGTCAGCGCCAGGTCCGCTCCACCCGAGGCCAGCTCGTCAAGGCAGGCGTTCCGGGCCCCCTGGCTCAGGATGAAGGCGGCGCCGGGATGGCGGGTCCGGAAGGCACTGATCAGGAGCGGCAGGGCTGCCTCGCCGAACGTGTGCTGGAACGAGACGGAAATCCTCCCCCGCATTACCTCCGACTCGTCGCGGACCAGATCCAGTCCCGCCTGGAACGCCGTGAGGGCCTGCTCGATGTACGGCAGCAGGGTGCGGGCGGCGGGTGTCAGCCGGACTCCCCTGCCGTCCCGGACCAGGAGTTCGGTACCGACGACGGCGCTGGCCCGGGCCAGCGCACGGCTCACTGTGGACTGCGGTACTCCGAGCACTTCCGCGGTTTCCGTCACGTGCTCGGTCCGTCCCAGCTCGGCAAGCACAGGCAGGAGCGGCAGCAGCTGCACGAGCTGTTTCTGTTCGGGTTCCACGGGAGTCCTCCTTCCTGCCCCCGCCGGGAAAAGCATGCGAAATTGCTATCAGTTTTACACAAAGCATGCATTGGATGCATCTATCGGTTGAAAGCTAGGCTGGCCGGATGGCACACATCGTCCGCCCAGGCAGCACCCTCCCTCCCGGCTGGGACGGTCATGCCAAAGGCTCGACGGCGTACGCCAGGATCCTCGCAGGCCTCTCATTCGCCGGCGTGGCCACCTTCGCCCAGCTTTACTCCACCCAGGCCGTGCTGCCCATCCTGGCGTCGGACCTGCAGGTCAGCGCGGCCGATGCCGCCTTGACCATCTCGCTCGCCACGGTGGGCCTTGCGGTGACGGTGATTCCCTGGTCCTTCCTGGCGGACAGGATCGGCCGGGTCCGGGCGATGGCATGGGGCATTTCGATAGCCACCGTCCTTGGCCTCCTGGTTCCGCTGTCCACCAGCTTCGGCATGCTGCTTTCCCTGCGGCTCCTCGAAGGAATGGCGCTTGGCGGGATCCCGGCCATCGCCATTGCGTACCTCAATGAAGAAGTCTCCAAGGCCCACGCGGCCCTGGCGGCAGGGAGTTATGTCGCCGGGACCACCCTGGGCGGGCTCGCCGGCCGCCTGGTTGCCGGGCCTGCCGGCGAACTGTGGGGCTGGCGCGCGGCTGCACTGGCCGTGTCCGTCCTGGCAACCCTCGCCGCCGTCGCCTTCCTGGTCCTGGTGCCGCGGGCCCAAGGTTTCGTCACGGCACCCGCCGCCGGGCTGCGCGGTGCTTTCCGGACCCTCGGCGGCCATCTAGGGAACATCAGGCTCCTGGTCCTCTACGGCCAGGCTTTCCTGATGATGGGCGGGTTCGTGGCAGTGTACAACTACCTGGGGTTCCGGCTTTCGGGCGAGCCGTTCGGCCTTCCGGGAACGCTGATCAGCCTGATCTTCCTGGCTTACCTGTCAGGGACCGTCACGTCGCGCTGGTCGGCGGGGCTGACCCTTCGCTTCGGCCGCCGGCGCGTCCTGCTCGCCGGCCTGGCGTTGTCCACCGCAGGGCTTGCCCTGACGCTGACGCAGTCCCTTGCCCTCATCCTGGCCGGCCTGGTGGTGTTCACTGGCGGGTTCTTCGCCGCCCACAGCATCGGGGCCGGCTGGACCGGCGCGCTCGCCAGCACCGGGCGGGCCCAGGCCGCCTCGCTGTACAACCTGGCCTACTACCTCGGGTCCAGCATCATCGGCTGGGCCGGTGGCCTGCTCTTCCAGTCCCTCGGCTGGAATGCGCTGGCCGCGGCAGTCATGGTCCTTGCCTGCCTCACCGCGGCGGCTGTCGCCGTCGTCCATCCCCGGACGGAACCCGCCCGGGCGTAAGGGCCGGAGGTGCGGGAATTTCCGTTAATACTCCGGTGCGCCGTCAATAATCTGCCGTGTGCCGACAGGCAGCTACGGGAAATTCGGCGGTCAGCCCGCACGGTACGTGGTCCCGCAGCCGGGCGCGGCTAGGATGAAACGCAGGATCGTCACGAGGAGCTGCAGTGAGCACGAATGCCAGGAACGCCAGGCCGGGAGCGCATCTGGAACCGCTGGACGCCATTGACGAGCGGCTCCTGGCGGCTTTGGTGGCTGACGCCCGGATCTCCAACAAGCAACTCGCGGAACTGGTGGGAATCGCGCCTTCAACCGCCCTGATGCGCACGCGCGCCCTGTCAGAGCGGGGAATTGTCCAAGGGTACGAGGCGAAGCTCAATCTGTCCTCGATCGGCCGGTCCGTGCAGGCGCTGGTTGCCGTCCGGCTCCGTGCCCACGACCGTGACCAGATTGACCGCTTCACGGGCAGGGTGCCGCATCTGCCTGCCGTGCTGTCCACCTTCCACACCTCGGGCTCAGTGGACTACCTGCTGCACATCGCGGTGGCAACCACCGAGGACCTGCGGGACTGGGTGCTGGACAACCTGGCTACGGACCCTGTTGTGGGGCATACCGAAACCACCCTGGTCTTCGAACACATCCAGGGCAACCACGGCCCTCTGCCGGACTAGCGGCACGGCCGGAACTTGCAGGGCTGAACTGTCTGGGTTGAACTGCCCGGGTTGAACTGCCCGGGTTGAACTGTCCGGGCAGGTTACCCGGGTCCGACAAGCGCCAGCCGCAGCGTCACGGCCGACAGGATCAGCGCCGCCCCGCCGCACAGCGCCACGAATCCAGCCACGGCAGCAGGCAGGCCGAAGGTGCCTGCTGCCCAGCCGAGGCCGAGGACCGGCACTGCGCTGCCAAGGTAGGTGATGACGTAGACGGTGCTGACAATCTGCGCGTGCCGGGACGCCTCCACTTTGGCGGCGACGTCGTTGAAGACGGTGCGGAACGCAGTACCCTGCCCCACACCGGCGGCGACGGCTGCAGCCACCAGCAGCGCGGGACTGTGCCACGTTCCCGCCGCCCCCAGGAGCAGGACCGACACCCCCAGGACCGCCAGGCCGGCCGGGACCGTGTAGCGGCCACGGAAGGTCACCAGCTGGCTCAGCGCCGAGGACCCTAGGGCGAGGCCGGCCAGGACACCTATGAGGGGGCGGGAGCCGGTCTGCAGGACCTGCGCAAAGTAGCCTGGGGCCAGCGACAGGCAGAAGCCGAAGACCGCGAAGCTAAGGAATCCGACGCCGGCGGCAAGCCAGAAGGCTCCCCTCGCCTCCCGGGATACGGATGGACGGCGCGGCGCCAGTGCCTTCAGGGGCCGGGACGGCGCGGGGATGTTGATCGCGGGCCGGGCACGCAGCAGGAACAACGGCACCAGGAGCCCGCCCAGCACCAGTGAATGGACATAGTACGGGGCTGTGGTGGCGCCCGGGAGGAGGGACAGCAGTCCCCCAATGACAGGCCCGGCCGCCACTCCCCCGGATGAGGCCAGCAACGTGAAGCGGGACGCCCATTCCGGACGGGACGGAAGGAGTTCGCGCAGGGCGGCGGCACTGGCTCCCGTGGCCAGCGCAACCGCAGCCCCCTGCAGGGCCCTGCCCGCACACAATGCCGCGAGCGTCTGGGCCTCGGAGAAGACCCAGCCGCCGGCCAGTCCTGCAAGAACGGCCAGGATCAGCGCAGCCCGCCGGCCGATATGGTCAGACCAGTGCCCGGCCAGCATCAGCGTGGCAACCAGGGACAGGACGTAACTGGAGAACGCGGCGGTGATTCCCAGCGTGGACAGCCCCAGCTCGGCCTGCAGGAGGGGATACAACGGCGTGGCCAGGTTGGCGCCCACCAGGAGGGTGAAGATTACCGTTCCCGCCATAACCAGCCGGGTTGTGGTGGATGCATCCCAGCCGGCGGACGCAGCAGCGGGGGCCGGGCGCATGCGGAGTTCACTGAAGACCGTCATCGTGTGCCGCCTCTGGTTCATGCCACGGCGGGGGTCCTTGTGGGAGTCCGGCGCGGGGTGGATATCCGATGCCTCAAGAGTGCGTTATGACTGCTTTTTTGAGCGGCTTTTCATGGAAGAATTGGGCAGGATCATCAATAATGCCGTTCTTTTGTGATTGGAAGTGACTATTTGAACCAGCTGGACCCCACCGACCTCAAGATCCTCCTGGCCATGATCCGCGACCCCAGGATCCAGATCGGCGAACTGAGCGAATCGCTTGGCATTGCCCGGAACACGGCCCAGACACGGGTCCGGCGCCTCCTCCGCGCAGGCGTTCTCCGGCCCGGCGGCCGCGAGGTGGACCTGGAAGCGGTGGGCTATGACGTGGTGGCCTTCGTGACCATCGAGGTATCCCACAGGGAACTGGACGGCGTGGTCGCTGCACTGCGGCTCATTCCCCAGGTGCTGGAGGTTCATGAGATCTCGGGCCGTGGAGATGTGTGGTGCCGTGTTGTGGCCACTGACACCCACAACCTCCAGGCCTCGCTTCGGCAGGTCCTGAGGATCAAGGGTGTGATCCGGACCGAAACGGTCCTGGCATTGCACACCCACATCCCCTACCGCACCGAGCCCCTGATCAGCGGGCTCGCCAGGGCGTCCGGCACCTGACGCCCTTGGCGGACGGCTAGGATTTCCAGAATGGATTGGCTCTCATACGTCTCACAGATCAACTGGCTTGCCGTGCTGCTGGCCTTCGCCGCAAGCATGGTCATCGGTTTCCTCTGGTACATGCCTGCAGTACTGGGTAACCGCTGGATGGCCGCGATCGGCAAGACGGAGGAGGACCTGAAAAACATCAGCGGCGGCGCCGGGATCTGGGTGCCGATGATGCTGGCTGCCGCGCTGACGGCAGTGCTGCTGGCTGTCCTGATCGCCCGGCTCGGACTGGACAACGCTGTGGCCGGCGCCCTCTTCGCCCTGGTAGCAGGACTGGTCTTCCGGGCAGGCGGCCACGTCATCCACAATGGCTTTGCAGGACGGCCCGCGGCCGTCACCCTTATCGATTCCGGCCACGACCTGGTAGCGATGACGGTCTCCGGCGCAATTATTGGGGGAATGTCCTGATGGCCGCATTCCCGTCATCGGGAGCCCGGCGCCCATGACCATCATCGACAACGCCGTCTACGTGGACGGCGTCCGCCACGTGGAACCCGAAACCCTGGAGCAGACCTTTGACATGCTCGCCCACCACGGCGGGATGGCCTGGATCGGGCTTTACCGGCCCACGCCCGAGGAAATGGCTGCGGTGGCAAGCGAATTCGGCCTCCACGACCTTGCAGTGGAAGACGCCATCTCGGCACACCAGCGCCCCAAACTGGAACGCTACGACGACAGCCTGTTCACAGTGCTGCGGCCTGCCCGGTACATCGACGATACCGAAACGGTAGAGTTCGGTGAACTGCACATCTTCACCGGCAAGAACTATGTGGTCACCGTTCGCCATGCCGAGATGGCCGGCGTGGCCCGCGTCCGGCGGCGCATGGAGGCCCGGCCCGACCTTCTGCGCCACGGGCCGGAAGCCGTTTTGTACGCGCTGCTGGACCGGGTGGTGGATGACTACGCACCCGTGGTGGCCGGGCTCGAAAACGACATCGACGAAATCGAGGACCAGCTGTTTAGCGGCGACACCACGGTGTCCCGCCGGATCTACGAGCTGGCCCGGGAGGTCATCCAGTTCCAACGGGCAATCCACCCCCTGCCGGACATGATGCACCAGCTGGAGCAGGGTTTCGAGAAGTACGGCGTGGAAACGGACCTGCGGCACAGCCTCCGCGACGTGGAGGACCACGTGGAGCGCGTGATCTCCCGGGCAGACTCCTTCCGGGACCTGCTGCAGAACGCCCTCACCCTGGACGGCACCCTTACGGCGAACCGGCAAAACGAGGCCAGCGCCGAACAGAACGAACAGGTGAAGAAAATCTCCTCCTGGGCCGCGATCTTCTTCGCGCCGTCCTTCGTAGCCGGCGTATACGGCATGAACTTTGACCACATGCCCGAGCTCCACTGGGAACTGGGCTACCCGTTGTCCATTGGCCTGATGATTGCGATGGCGGCCCTCATGTACGGAATCTTCAAGAAGAAGGGCTGGCTGTAGGCCGTGCCCGCCCAGCCGGAGCTGCCGGTCCTCCTCGAGGGCCGCATCCTGGTGCCTGGCAGCAGCCGGCAGTTGGCTGTCTACGGCCTCTTCCCGCCGGCTCCCGGTCAGCACCGGAGGGCAGGCACCGGGTCCCGCGTCTTTGCCGCCAAGGCCTGCGAGCAGGAACTGCTGTGGATCAGCTTCGACGAACTGTGCGCACCGGGTGCGTCCAAGGAGGATTACTCCTCACTGGCTGAGGGGCCAGGGTTGTGGGTCATCGATGATGTTCCGGCACCGTCACCGTCGGATGCAGGCCCGCGGGCCGAGGCGTGGGAGCTCTTTGCTGCCGCGCTTACGGTTGCGGCGGCCCGGGGAATCACGGTGTTCGTAGCCGGCACCGCGCCCATGGAGTGGGCCGCTGCGTCCAGGTCGGCGGACGATGCCCGGCTGCGGTCCGCACTGGCGGAGGCCGCCCGGCTCCTTGCACAGCTGAAGCGGGTTCAGTCGGATGAAGAGGTTCCCGTGGAGGGTGTTTCCGGAAGCTAGGAGGGTAACCTGCGTGCGCCGCCTCGCAGCGGTCGGAGCTGAAAAGAATTGTGGAGCTAAGGAGATTCGAACTCCTGACCTCTTCGATGCGAACGAAGCGCTCTACCAACTGAGCTATAGCCCCGGATGGATCCGCTCCTGCAGGAGCGGCACCGGTGACCCTAGGCTACAAATATTCCCGGCTTAATGCCAAACTGCAGCCCCGAGCCCCGCACCGTGTTCCGGAGGATGTTTATGCAGGGCACCGAACCGTCAGGCGCGGCGGCGCTGCAGGACGTCGTCGAGGTTGCTGAGGGCGCTCTGCGCCTTGGACAGTTCCTGGCCTTCTGCGGATGCCGGGGCGGCAGGCGGCGCGGCGGCAACGCCCTGCTTGAGGGACGGCTTGCCCGCGGCCTTCGGGGCCTCCGGGAGCTCCAGCGGCTCAGGCGCCGGGCGCTCGGCCTTGGCTGCCTCAACGTAAACAGGCTTGGGCACCTCCACCGGCTCCCAGGTGGTGGGAGCAGTTCGGGTGGCCGTGGAACTGGCCTTGGCCGCGCTTGAATCGCCTGCGGCAACCGCGACAGCCAGTGCGGCCTCGCGCAGTTCCATGGCAGTCAGCGGCTTGACCCGGGGCTCGTGTGCCTGGGCGTCAAAAAGGGGGTTGTCCTTTTTTGCCGGTGCTGCCTGCGGCTTTGGGGGGACGCTGGCCACGGCTTCGGACTGCGGGCGTCCCTTGCTGGCCGGAGCGGACATGGCGGCCCGAAAAGCTGCGTTGACTTTTGCCCTCCTGTCACGGACGGCCAGCCAGCGCAGGAGGACGACGGACCCGGCGGTGAGCGCCAGGCAGGTCAGGGGAAGCACAGGAGTGCCCAGCCCAAAGAGCGAAAGCACACCGGAAACGAACGCGGTAAGAAGCGACAGCAGCCCCACCAAGGCAACGCCGGTGCGTCCGTAGCGGATACGGAACGTACCTCCGGATGGGGAGCCTGCAGTGGCGGTCGCGGGTCCGGCACTCTTCCTGGTGTCCATGGCTTTCTCCTGCTGGGCGGCGACGTTCAATACCAAAGCGGCTGGCGGTTCCAGTGTTTCATCTGCTGCGGAGTCCGCCGTAAACTCACCGGCGGGCTGGAACTGGTGCCTGCGGTTCCGGAGGACGTAGGGCGCAACCCACACAATCCAGAGCACGACGGCAACCACAAGGATCACTGAGCTGCTAAGGGGGAAGTCCACACTCAAAACCGTATGAGCATCCTGTCCGCTGCGGCAGCATTAGCTGCGGTGTGTCGTGGCGCAGCCGGCAAATCAATGGATTTATGACGCCCGCGAGGCGAGCCAGGGCCTGAGCAGCCCGTTCGGGACTTCCTCTGCGGTCAGCGCAAACGACCGGTGGTCAGCCCATTCGCCGTTGATATGCAGGTAGCGGGGCCGGTACCCCTCGTCACGGAAGCCCAGCTTTTCCACCACCCGCAGGCTCGGTCCGTTTTCCGGCCTGATGTTAATTTCCATCCTGTGCAGGCCAAGGGTGCGGAAGCAATGGTCCGTCACCATGGCGACGGCGGTGGGTGCGATTCCACGGCCTGCACGGTCCTTGTCCACCCAGTAGCCCAGGGTGGCCATCATCGCTGATCCCCATACGATCGACGAAACAGTCAACTGGCCAATGATGGCAGGACTTCCGGCGGTGGGAATGCGCTCGGTGATGACAAACGGCAATGCCGTTGCCTGCGCTGCCTGCGACTTCAATGAGCGGACCATCTGCCGGTAGTCCGGGAGGCCGCCCGCAGGATCCGGGTTGGAAGCTTCCCAGGGCGCAAGCCATTGGCTGTTGCGGGACCTGACCTCGGTCCACTCCTTCTTGTCCCGGTACCGGATGGGCCGCAGGATCAAGTCCCCGCATTCCAGCGTTACGGGCCAAATGGGACCAGCGCGCACGGCGCTACTTGGACAGGCCGGCGGTGAAGCCCGGCAGCCACTCCCGCAGGCCCGGCCCAAGGTCCTCGCTGTCGATGGCCAGCTGGACGCAGGCCTTGAGGTAGCTGAGTTTGTCCCCGGTGTCATAGCGGCGCCCGCGGAACACAACGCCGTAGACCCCATATCCCTCGCCTTCGCCGGTTGCCAGCTCCTGCAGCGCATCCGTCAACTGGATTTCATCGCCGCGCCCTGGGGCGGTGCGTTCGAGGACTTCGAAGACGGCAGGGTGGAGGACATAGCGGCCAATCAGCGCGAGGTTGGAGGGCGCCTCGTCAACCTCAGGCTTCTCCACCAGCCGGTTAACGCGCACGTAGGACTCGCCTTCGATCGGCTGGACATCAGCACAGCCGTAGGAACTGATCTCGGACGGTTCCACCTCGATGAGCGCAATAACCGACCCTCCCGTTTCGGCCTGGACGTCGATCATGGTGCCCAGCAGCTCGTCGCGGGCATCGATGAGGTCATCGCCCAGCAGAACGGCAAAGGCTTCATGGCCAACGTGCTGCTTCGCGCGGAGCACGGCGTGGCCCAGTCCGTGCGGATCGCCCTGCCGGACGTAGTGGATATCGCCCAGCTTGCTGGCGGCCTGGACGGACGCGAGTTTTTCGGTGTCCCCCTTGCCCTCAAGGGTGGATTCGAGTGACGGCACCCGGTCAAAGTGGTCTTCCAGTGCCCGCTTGTTGCGCCCGGTAATCATGAGGAGGTCGTGGAGGCCAACGTTTACGGCTTCTTCAACCACGTACTGGATGGCAGGCTTGTCCACGACGGGGAGCATTTCCTTGGGCATCGCCTTTGTTGCCGGCAGGAACCTGGTACCGAGTCCGGCGGCAGGAATGACGGCTTTGCGAACTCTCGGGTTACTGGTAGTCACCGGACTAATCTAACGTCAGCGTCAAGCATTCAGTAACAACCGGGCCCGCGACACCCGCGGACGCCTGACGGATGGACTGCACGAACAACCGGCCGGACATACGGCAGTTATGGAGGAAGCACGTGACGCTTGAGGAAACGAAAGCAGCCAAAGACCAGATCCGCGCGGCCCACCGCCGCCGGCGGGCTGCGATGACATCCCGGGAACGGGAGGACGCCGGCACCGCCCTTGCAAAGCACGGCGCCGCGTGGGCGGCTTCGGTGATCCCCGCTGATGCGGCCACGGTGTGCGTGTACCTGGGCGTCGGAGTGGAACCGCCCACGCTGCCACTGATCGCAGCCCTTCACGACGGCGGCCACAGGATCCTTCTCCCCGTTTGCGAACCAGGGCGTGAGCTGGGATGGGTTTTCTGGACGCCGGGTATCGAGCTCGCACGCAGCAGGTTCGCGCCCATCCTGGAACCGGTAGGGACCCGCCAGGAAATTGAGGTTGCCGGTGAAGCAGCTGCGCTGTTCATCCCTGCCACGGCGGTGGACCTCGCAGGCAGCAGGGTTGGCCAGGGCGGCGGCTACTACGACAAGTTCCTGGGCCATCTTGCGTCCGCCGGGAAGGACATTCCCCTTGCCGCGGTTCTTTATGACGGGGAACTGCTGCCCGCCGGCGCCGTTCCGGTGGAGGAATTCGACCGCCCCGTCCCGGGCGTCGTGCTTCCCTCCGGTTTCCGGGGCCTGGCAAACGCTGCCTGACCGGAAAACCGGGCGCAGGAGAATGATAGAATTGGCACTCAGGCCCTGCGACTGCTAATGGACATCCAGCTGGATCACCAAGCAGCAGTCCGGGACCTCTCGTTTGCCCAAGAGGAGGAGCACCAGTGCCAACGTATGCGTACGCCTGCAAGGATTGCGGCCATGCCTTTGACATCGTCCAGTCGTTCTCGGACAGCTCTTTGACGTCCTGCCCCGAATGCCAGGGCGCCCTGCGCAAGAAGTTCAACAGCGTGGGCGTTGTCTTCAAGGGTTCCGGCTTCTACCGCACGGACTCCCGGGACTCCAAGGGCAGCACGGTTTCGGCCGCTCCCGCAGCAACGCCGGCACCGGCGGCCGCACCGGCCGCCTCGGCATCCGCCGCTGCTGCCAGCTGATCCAAGATCTTCAACTAAGGCTCCCTTTGGCGGCCGCGCAAGGTTTTCCACATACCCGCGAAGGTTACTGACGCAACACTTTGCGGCGACCTTAGCGTAGGCACATGCCTGCATCCCGCCAGTCCAGCCCAAGAACACCAAGCGCGCCGCGTACCGGACTCCTCCGGAAGCCGGTGCGACGCCGCGCCGGCAACCTCCGCGGACCGGAACGGAATGCACGCAGGCGTCCTCCTGCACGCTTCGCGGGCTGGTTGAGCCGGAACCGGCGACTCGCTGTCGCGCTGCTCCTCTGCGCCGCAGCCGCCATCACGGTGCACCAGCTCACCCCCGCCCCGGTGTACACGGTGACTGCGCTGGCCGCCGCAAGGGACATCCCCGCCGGCGCCGCACTCTCGGAGGCTGACCTAGCCGCCGCACAGGTTCCGCCCGGCATGCTGGCCAGCGGATTCCTCAGGGAACCGGGCGAGGCTGCAGGCAAGCAGCTCGCTGCGCCCCTGCGCAAGGGGCAGCTGCTCACGGATGCCCAGCTTCTTGGTCCGGGCCTCCTCACGGGCACCTCCCCGGGATCAGCAGCCGTCCCCCTGCGCATGGCAGACCCGTCATCCATCCAGCTTGTCTCCCCGGGGCAGCTGGTGAACGTGGTGCTCACCTCAGCCAACGGCTTCGACCAGCAGGAACCACCAGAGATTCTGGCCTCCGGCGTTCCCGTGCTGTGGACCTCAGGCCAGGGCGGCCAGACCGGACAGTGGCTGGGCACTGCCGAAACAGAAGGCCTGATAGTGGTGGCTGCCACGGCAGAGCAGGCAGCCCGGCTCGCCGGCGCCTCCACCCAAGGCAAGCTGTTCTTCGTCCTGGTGGGGCCGTAAGCCGCTCAGCCCCAGTGCGGCGGCTTCTGTTCCTTCAGCCAGGCGTCGTGGTCGTCGTCTTCCCGGTCGCCCCAGGCCCGGGGATCGTCCTCGGCCGCTTTGTTGGGCACGGCGGGCTCCGCAGGCAGGGCGGACGTACCGGAGTCAGTGCCGGGTTGGCCGTCCTGGTTGGGACCGCCTGCCGTGTCAGCGGGCTGCCCGGCGTCCGGAGCGTTGTCGTTTTCGTTTTCCTGGGCCATGCTGCCCTCCTCCTTGATGTCCTGGCCCCCGGCCGGCAGGTGGTCGTCGGTGGGCGCTGAAAGCAGGCTTTCAGGGGCCGGCACGAAGCCACCCTGGTCAGTGCCAGCCGCGGCCAGCCGCTCCCGCACGCCCTGGCTCTCGGCGTCGATTCCGTTGAGCGCCTGGTCCACATCGTCGTCCAGGAAGGCGACGGAAGTGGCCGTCCGTCCGGAAAGGGCCATCTTCTCCAGTCCCAGGTATCCGGCGATCCTGTCAGCGCAGGCAGAGGGGTCGGTAAACACTTCGATGGTCCACAGGGGCATGTAGCGCCATCCCAGGCGCTCCAGCAGCTGGGGACGCAACCGGCTCCGTTCCCGCACGCTCATGGTGCGGTACTGCTCCGTGCCGTCCGATTCGATGGCAACAGGCCACGGCAGGTCCCCGTGGTCCTGCCCCATGGTACTGAGGGGATCAGCGGCGGCAACGACGTCGATGGCTCCGTCGTACTGGTGCCACACCCGCGCGCCGCGGGCACGCAGGCGGTCGCCGAGGTCAGCCACCAAGGGATCGGCCCCCAGCGCCTGCTCGCTTGCCGCGGCCCGCGAAGCTGGTGTCCCGAGATCAGTATTTCCAGCAATTTCGCGGTCCAGCAGCGCGTACAGGTCCACGGCGCCGTGGCTCAGCCTGGTGTGGTCCAGGTCCTCCGGCCGGAAACAGGTGAGGACGTGCATGGAACGGCGTGCCCGCGTCATGGCCAGGGCGAATTTCTCCCTGCCGCCCTCGGCGGAAAGCGGCCCGAAGTTGTGCAGGGCGCGTCCGTGCGGGGTGCGGCCGAAACCGGGCGAGAAGATGACGTGGTCGCGCACCAGTCCCTGCGCCCGTTCCAGGTCGACCACCCGGAAGGACTCGGGGCCGGCCCCGAAGAAACCCGCCAGCCCGGGGTAGTTGGGCAGCTGAAGCCGGATGGATTCCCCGATCCGGGCCGCGTGCCGGAGGCTGGCCGTGACCACGGCCAGCGAGGTGCGCGGGCGGAGGCGTGCGTGCTCGAAGACCAGCTGGACAACGCGGTTGACTTCCGCCACCACTGATTCGACGCCCTCGTGGTCGGCGCTTGGCAGCCCGGTGCCGTCCGGAAGGTATTCAACCAGGAGGGACCGATCCAGCCCGGTGGCGGACTGGCCTTCCGGCAGCCGCCGCAGGCCGCCGTCGTAAAAGTTCTTGCTGAGCTGCAGCACAAGGTCCTCGTCCACCGCGCGGTAGACAAAGTTGAGCCGCCACACGGGAAGGACCTGCGACAGTGCCGTGAATGCACTGTCCACGCGGTGGTGCGCCGACTCGCCGGGGGCAAGCCGTTCCACGCCAACCGTGAAGGTCCGGGGGCTGGCGATCCGGGCGTCGCCGAACGCGATGACCTGCCTGGCGCGCGCGATGGACGGCAGCACAGCCTGGAGTGAGGTCGCCTCTGCGTCCAGGATTACCACAGCGTCGAAGTGCTGTTCCGCCGGCAGCAGGCCGGTCATCAGGTACGGGCTCACGGACCAGACCGGGACCAGCGTGCCGATCAATTCGGGCGCCTGGGCCGTCAGCGACGGCAGGGATACGCGTCCGTCCTTGAGCAGGCTCCGGAGGAGCTCCGCCTGCCGGGGATGCGCGGCGAGTGCGCTGCGCCAGCGCTCTGCGAGGTCCCAGCGGAGACGGGCGGCGCCGCTGGCGATGTGCGCGTTGTCCGCCAGGCGGTACTCGGCCTCCAGCCTGCGGAGGGCGTCGCCGTCGGACATTGCCAGGTAGTCGTCGCCGCTGATCATTGCCTCCAGCGCGGACTGCCACCAGGCAAGTTCAAGCTCGGCAGCAACCGAGCCGGCCGGAACTTCCCGCTCCGCGAGGTCGGCCAGGAGCTCGCCCAGGCCGTGCTCACGCATGTTCTCCACCAGCAGGGTGCGTTCCGGCAGCGTCTTCAGGGTGTCGGTGTCCGCCACCAGCCGTTCCAGCCGCTCCATGAGCTCCTCGTAGCGCACGGTAGTCAGCGAGCCGCCGGCCTCCGTGTGCCGGAGGGCGTCGCCAAGGCGGGCAAGGTCGCTGTCCAGCGACCTGTACATGGCGTTCATTTCGGCCAGCCCCGATGGAACGGCCGGATGCCGTTGCGTGGTGGCGTAGCCGGCCCACAGCGCACGCTGCTCCTGGACCAGCAGCAGCGACGTGTGGAGGTCGGCGATGTGGACCCCCGGCCTGACGTACTCCTTCGCCACCCTGCGCAGCCTTGAGCGCTGCATGGACGTCATGTCGATGCCGCGTTCCTTGCGCCAGGACGAGGGGGCCGTTGCGGAAATGAGGTCTGTGACCGGACGGTCGAAGATGTCCGGGGTGAACTTGTCCAGGCTTCCGCGGACCGCCACCAGGAGCTCCAACTGCTCGCCCCACTCGGCGAAGGAGGCACCAAGCCGGATCTCCGCATGCTCGGCAACCGCCTTCATGCGGTCGCGAAGGGCAGGGAGGCTCTTTTCCACGGACCGGACCAGCTCCTGGGCTTCCTCAGTTTCCTTCCGCGTAAGCAGCCGGGCGCCGTGCCAGGGGCTGGTGGTGGACGCCTTGCTGAAGCTGCCCAGTTCCGCTGCGCGGCGGAGCCTGCCTGCGAGCTCGTCACGGTCCCGGATGCTGTCCAGGACGCTCCGCTTCAGCCGCACCGTGGTGGCCGGCGCGGGATGGATGGAGGTCAGTTCGGCCAGGGACTGCATTGCCTGGTACGGCGAGCACCCCCACCGCTGGCGGACGTTATGCAGGGAGGCCACATGGTCCATCAGGGCGTGGCGGTGCTCGGTCAGCGTGTTGTGGAGGTTTCCGAGCTGGGGTTCGAGCGACTTTTCGTTGCGGACAATCGCACGGACCAGCTGGGCCTTCAGCTGCTGGGCGGTGACGTTTCCGGACAGCTGGAACAGGATGGATTCCAGGCCCAGGCCTTCCAGCTGGCCTGAGACTTCGTTCAGGCTTGCGCGGCGGTCCCCCACCACCAGGACGGTCTTTCCGGCATCCACCAGTGCCCCGATGGTGTTGATGGCCGTCTGCGTCTGCCCGGTACCCGGCGGGCTGCTGACTACCAGGGAGTCGCCGGCGCGGGCGGCATCAATGACGTACTGCTGGTCGGTGTCCGCGTCCAGGAGGAGCAGTTCGTCCTTGGGATGCCTGGCGTCCAGGGAAGGGAAGCGGGAAGGGTTGGGCTGCTCCACGTCCACCATTTCCCCACCGCCTGCTGTGGCCAGGGCGGAAATGATCGGGTTGGAGTCGTTGATCCAGGGGTCGTCCAGGTTGCCGGAGAGGTCTGCGAAGGTGGAGACCAGCAGGTTGTGCTGTGCCTCGGCGCCATGGATGGGCCTGATGAGGGTGCCCAGCCGGTCCAGGACGGGCTGCGGATCGAAACGGGCGGTGCTGTAGGCGAGCCGGGTGACGGCGTTGACATCGAAGACAATCCCGTGGATGTTCTTCAGATGCCGTACCAGCGCCGGGTTGATGTGCGCCTGCTCCGTCAGTTGGAGTTCGTAGTCGTCCTCGCCGGGCCGGACCGTCAGTGAGATGGCGGTGAGCATGACCGGGGCCGAGATGCGCTGCGGCTTGCCGCCCACGGCCGATGTCCACACGACCGTGCCGGCAGAGAGATAGCCGGCGTCAATGCCGCGGTCGTTTGCCAGCTCGAAGATCTTGGAACGGATGTTCCGCGAGGCCCTGGCTGCGACGACGTACTGTTGCCGGTCCCGGATCAGGGTGGAGAGGCGCGTCTTGCGGCCGGCCATCAGCTGGGCCAGGCCGGAAGGGTGCGCGTGCGTCAGGTCGATGGAACCTTCAGGCGTCTTGGTGAAGCGCAGCATTGTGTCTGCCCCGGTAACGGGTTTGAGCCCGGACAGCCATTTGCGGAGCTCCTCGGAGCCCTCCGGGTGGCCTTGACCAACTGACACTTCTGCCTTCTTTTCTGCGTTTGCACGTGACGTCCTGGACCATACCGGCATAGGTTCGAGCGTAGCCGCTAAGACGGCAGGACTGAGAGACCGCAACACGTGATGGGCCTAAATTGCGGAGGTTTTTGCCCCGGGAACACCAGTGGCCGGCCCCCTTGACGGAAGCCGGCCACTCAGGATGCTATTCCCACTCGATGGTTCCCGGCGGCTTGCTGGTGACGTCCAGCACCACGCGGTTCACGCCCTCCACCTCGTTGGTGATCCGGTTCGAGATCCTGGCGAGGAGCTCGTACGGGAGCCGTGACCAGTCCGCGGTCATGGCGTCCTCGGAGGAGACCGGACGGAGCACAATCGGGTGGCCGTAGGTGCGGCCGTCACCCATGACGCCCACGCTGCGGACATCCGCCAGCAGGACCACGGGCATCTGCCAGACTTCGTTGTCCAGGCCGGCTGCGGTGAGCTCGGCGCGGGCAATGGCGTCGGCCTTACGGAGCAGGTCCAGCCGCTCCCTGGTGACCTCGCCGACGATGCGGATGCCGAGGCCGGGCCCGGGGAAGGGCTGGCGGCCTACGATTTCCTGCGGCAGGCCAAGCTGGGCTCCGACAGCGCGGACCTCATCCTTGAAGAGTGCGCGCAGGGGTTCGACGAGTTCGAACTGCAGATCCTCGGGGAGGCCGCCCACGTTGTGGTGGCTCTTGATGTTCGCTGCACCCTCGCCGCCGCCGGATTCGACGACGTCCGGGTAGAGGGTGCCCTGGACCAGGAACTTGATTTTCTCGCCGTGGGCGGCAGCCTCGGCGATGATGGCCAGTTCTGCTTCCTCGAAGGCGCGGATGAACTCTCGGCCGATGATCTTGCGCTTGGTTTCGGGATCGCTGACCCCGGCCAGGGCGGACAGGAAGCGTTCCTGTTCGTTGGCGACATACAGCTTCACGCCGGTGGCTGCGACGAAGTCGCGTTCAACCTGCTCGGCTTCGCCCTCGCGCAGCAGGCCGTGGTCCACGAACACACAGGTCAGCTGGTCCCCGACGGCGCGCTGGACGAGCGCTGCCGCTACGGCGGAGTCCACGCCGCCGGAAAGGCCGCAGATGACGCGGGCGTCACCGACCTGCTTCCGGATCCGTTCCACCTGCTCTTCGAGGATGTTGCCCGTGGTCCAGTTGGGTTCGATTTTGGCGCCCTTGAACAGGAAGTTCTCCAGGACCTGCTGGCCATAGGCGGAGTGCTTCACTTCCGGGTGCCACTGCACGCCAAAGAGGCCTTTTTCCTCGTTGGCGAAGGCAGCCACCTCAGCGCCCGCCGTCGTCGCAAGGACTTCGAAGCCCTCCGGGGCCTCGTGGACGGAGTCGCCGTGGCTCATCCAGGTGTTCTGGTGCTGGGGCATGCCTTCGAGCACCGACCGGCCCTCGCCAATGATGGTGGTGGCAGTCGAGCCATACTCCCGCAGCCCGGTCTTGTCCACCTTGCCGCCGAGGGCGTTGGCCATCGCCTGGAAGCCGTAGCAGATGCCGAAGACGGGAACGCCGGCTTCGAAGAGGTCCGCACCGACGCTGGGGGCGCCGTCAGCGTAGACACTCGAGGGGCCGCCCGAAAGGATGATGGCGGCGGGGTCCTTAGCCAGGAGCTGCTCGGTTGTGTAGGTATGCGGAACCACTTCCGAATACACATTCGCTTCCCGGACGCGGCGGGCAATAAGCTGCGCGTACTGGGCACCGTAGTCAACAACCAGCACCGGCTTCTGGGAAGTCTGGGATGCAGTGGGAGTAGTCACCGTACTAGCCTACTGGGCGCCCTTGCACCGGCGCACCTTGAGAAGCAGGGCTGTGACGGAGCGAACTTCCGCCGCAGGCCCTGCCGCGCGCTGCTGGTCAGTAGCGCTGGGGCGCCTGCGGGTGTGCTGCGAGCTCGGCCTCTACTTCGGCGTGGAACTTCTTCTCCACGATGAAGGAAAGGAAAGGGACCACGCCGCCGAGGGCCAGAAGGATCAGCTTGAGGAAGGGCCAGCGCATGAGTGCCCACAGCCGGAAGTTGGACATCAGGTACACCACGTACATCCAGCCATGAACAATCAGCACTGTCACGGAGAGGTTGACACCGCCGAGGACTCCGGGAGGTTCGGCATCCGCGAAGCCGAACCCGAAGGGCTGGCCCGTGACCGCATTGGTTCCGCCGGCAAAGAGGTACTGCCCGAACCCGTAGCGGGCAACCAGCTCGGCGCACAGCAGCAGCAGCATCCCGCCGGTGAGGTAGGCCAGGACCTTGTAGAACTTCAGGGCCGAGCGGATCTGGGATTCGGTTCCGCCGAAACGGCGCTTCTTGCTGCCTGCGTTAGTGCCTGTGTTGGCGGCTGTGTTGGCGGCTGCGTTGGTGCCTGCGGCCGCGGCGGGGTTTGCCGGTTTAGGGTCAATCATGGCTGTACCTTTTGCTGGTTGTGTTCTGGGTGCTGGTTGTCTTCATCGCTGTCCTCAAGGCTTTCCTCAAGGTCGCGGTGGTAGTCGTCCTTGACGAGCCGCCACCAGATGAAGAGGGCAAAGCCGGCGAAGACCACCCACTCGAGGGAGTAGAAGAGGTTGAGCCAGTTGATCTGCTGGGCCGGCGGCTGGGGGCCGATGTCCAGGGCAAGGAGGTCGCCCGGCACCGCCGCGGCGCTGACGTCCACGCCGTCGGCCACTTCGGCGGTGGCAGCCACGAACCCGGGGTAGCTGCTGACCTCCCAGTAGTTGATCAGCTCGGCCACGGACACGGCGGTCGCCTCACCCGGCTTGGGTGCGGTCCCCGGCACGGGCGCCTCGGACGGCAGCAGCCGTCCGGTCAGTTCGAGGGTTCCCGACGGCGGTGCGGGGGCATCGCCGGGTTCCGCCACCCAGCCGCGGGCCACCGGGATCCAGGTCTGCGGCGATGCTGCTGCGCCGGTCAGGGCGGGGGCGCCGTTGACGGCGAAAGCGGACACCACCCAGTAGCCTGTGTTGCCGTCATGCAGCCGCCCCGGGACCAGGAGCTGTTTTGAGGGGTCGTAGGATCCCTGGGCCGAGACCATCTGGTCCGCGTCCGTACCGTGGAAGAACTCGCCCGGCTGGAGGGTCTCGGTCAACGGCTGGACCTGCTCGGTGGCAGGATTCGTGGGCACCTCCGGCTGGGTGGAGCGCCCGAACTGCCACTGACTCAGCAGCACGAAGACCCCGGAAACAGCGATCGCGAAGACAAAACCGGCGATCCATCGGGGCTTAAGGGCAGTTTTCCACACGTCTTAACCGTACTTCGTAGCGCTGTAGAACAACTAAACGCGAGGCCAGGGCCAGGCCCTGCCTCTGCGGGACCACGGCTGCGGTCCGGTCAGTGATCGAAGAACACCAGGCTGGAGTTGATGAGCTCGGCGATCATATCGGGATCGTAGGCCCGGCGCAGCGACTCGCGGAAGGACTCCTTGGACAAGGACCGGGCCAGCGTGGCGAGGACCTCAAGGTGGTCTGAGAAGGAGCTCGCCGGGGTGGCAATCAGCAGGATCACCGTGGCCGGACCATCGGCGGCACCGAAATCGAGGGCATGCCCGTACTTGGTAATCCCGACGGCGATGGAGGTGCGGGAGACAAACTCGCTGCGGGCGTGCGGCAGGCCGATGCCGCCCGGCAGTCCCGTAGCGAGCTGGTGTTCCCGGGCGTTCACATGCTTGAGGAACCCGTCCAGGTCCGAAATCCGCCCGGCGGCGTGCAGCCGCTTGGCAAGCTGGGTGGCGGCGTCGGCCTTGTCCTTAGCCTCCAGCTCCAAGATCACCATGTCGGGCGTGGTGAGCTCGGCGTCGTACCGGTCAAGTGGTTCCGCCAAGGCGTATCCCTTCAGTCAGCGTTGCTGGTGCCGTGAATCCCTCAGCGCAGGGGCACGATGTCTTCCACGCCCAGGCGGGCGGCGTCTGCGGATTCGTCGTCCGGCTGTTGCTGGCTGAGGCGTTCGGCCTCCACCCGTGCAATGTAGTGCCGCACCTCGTTTTCACGCTGGGCGTCACTCCAGCCAAGGACGTCACCCATTAGTTTAGCGACAACAGGCACGGCGGACACGCCGCGGTCCCAGGCCTCGATGGAAATCCGTGTCCTCCGCGTCAGCACGTCATGGACGTGGCGGGCACCCTCATGGGTTGCGGCGTAGACGGCTTCTGCCTGGAGGTAGTCGTCGGCGCCCGGCAGGGGTTCAGCGAGGGCTGGATTTTCCTCGATGATGGCCAGCACCTCGGAGGTCATGGAGCCGTAGCGGTTCAGCAGGTGCTCAATCCGGGCAACGTGCACCCCGGATTCCTCAGCGGTACGGTTGCGGCGGTTCCAGGCTGCCCTGAACCCGCTGGCACCGAGCAGGGGAATGGTTTCCGTGCAGCTGGGCGGAACCCGCTCATCCATGGTGCGGGTGGCTTCATCCACCGCGTCCTTGGCCATGACCCGGTAGGTGGTCCACTTGCCGCCGGCCACCACCACAAGGCCCGGAACGGGGTGGGCCACCACGTGTTCGCGGGACAGTTTGGCGGTGGAGTCGTTTTCCCCGGCCAGCAGCGGACGCAGGCCGGCGTAGACGCCCTCGACGTCCTCGCGGGTCAGCGGACGCTTGAGGACCTTGTTGACGTGTTCCAGGATGTAGTCGATGTCCTTGCTGGAGGCAGCCGGGTGGGCCTTGTCCAGGTTCCAGTCGGTGTCCGTGGTGCCGATGATCCAGTGCCGGCCCCACGGAATGACGAACAGCACCGACTTTTCGGTGCGCAGGATCAGGCCGACAGTGGACTGGAAACGGTCCCGCGGCACCACCAGGTGGATGCCCTTGGAGGCACGGACCTTCAACTGGCCGCGATCGGTCACCATGGCCTGGGTTTCGTCCGTCCACACCCCGGTGGCGTTGATGACCTGCTTGGCGCGGATGTTGAACTGCGTCCCGTCTTCGTGGTTGACCACCTTTGCCCCGACCACCCGCTCACCTTCGCGGAGGAAGTCCACCACCTTCATCTGGTTGACGGCGTGGGCACCGTAGTAGGCGGCGGTACGGACCAGGTTGGCGCAGTACTTCGCGTCATCCACCTGGCCGTCGTAGTACCGGATGGAGCCCACGAACGCATCGTTCTTGAGGCTGGGGGCAGCGCGCAGGGTGCCCCTGCGGCTGAGATGCTTGTGGAACGGCACTCCCCTGCTGTGCCCGCTGGAGACGGACATGGCGTCGTACAGTGCGATGCCGGCTCCCACATACGGCCGCTCGATGAAGGGTTTCGTCAGCGGGTACAGGAAGGGCACGGGCCGGGCCAAGTGGGGCGCGAGTTCGGAGAGCAGCAGCCCGCGCTCCTGCAGCGCCTCCTTCACGAGGCCGAAATCGAGCATCTCCAGGTAGCGGAGGCCGCCGTGGATGAGCTTCGAGGACCGGGAGGACGTGCCGGCAGCCCAGTCGTTCGCTTCGACGATGCCGACGCTGAGGCCGCGGGTGACAGCGTCCAGTGCTGCCCCGGTGCCGACGATGCCGCCGCCAACGATGAGGATGTCCAGTTCCTGGCCGGGGTCCGCCGTGGCGCGGAGCCGTTGGATGGATGCTTCCCTGGCTTCCGGGCCGAGGGCCCCGCCGTTAACAGGAAAATTCTTCATTGAACGCCTCCAGTGCCTCAAGTGCCGGTAGTAAAACCACCCTACTTGCTTGCGGCACGCTTGGGCAGGAGGGCAGCGGCGGGATACCGCCGCCACCCTCCCGGTTCCAAGGGGAGTGCGTCAGTTTCCGGAGTACGGGGAAACCACGACGTCGACCCGCTGGAATTCCTTCAGGTCCGAGTATCCGGTGGTCGCCATGGAGCGGCGCAGCGCGCCAATGAGGTTGGAGGTTCCGTTGGTGTGGTGGCCCGGCCCGAACAGGACTTCCTCCAGCGGTCCCACGGTGCCGACGTTGGCCCGGTCTCCGCGGGGAAGCTCCAGGTGGTGGGCCTCCTGGCCCCAGTGCCAGCCCTTGCCCGGTGCCTCTTCGGCCCGCGCCAGTGCGCTGCCGAGCATGACGGCGTCGGCTCCCATGGCGATCGCCTTGACGATGTCGCCCGAGGTGCCCATGCCGCCGTCGGCAATGACATGCACGTACCGCCCGCCGGACTCGTCCATGTAGTCCCGCCGCGCGGCAGCGACGTCGGAAATTGCGGACGCCATGGGCGAATGGATGCCCAAGGCGCGGCGGGTGGTGGTGGTGGCGCCCCCGCCGAAGCCCACCAGCACGCCGGCGGCGCCGGTGCGCATGAGGTGCAGCGCGGGCGTGTAGCCGGCCGCGCCGCCCACGATGACGGGAACGTCCAGTTCGTAGATGAACTGCTTGAGGTTCAGCGGTTCATGGTCCTTGGAGACGTGCTCGGCGGACACGGTGGTGCCGCGGATCACAAAGATGTCGACGCCGGCGGCCACCACGGTCTTGTAGTGCTCCTGCGTGCGCTGCGGGGTCAGCGATCCTGCCACCGTCACTCCGGCCTCGCGGATCTCGGCCAGGCGGGAGGTGATCAGCTCAGGCTGGATGGGCGCCTTGTACAGCTCCTGCATCCGTCCGGTCACGGCCGGGCTGTTGGTTTCATCCTCCAGGGCGCCGATTTCGTCCAGGATGGGCTGCGGGTCCTCGTACCGGGTCCACAGGCCCTCGAGGTCCAGCACGCCGAGGCCGCCGAGCCGGCCCAGCGCGATAGCCGTCTGTGGGGACATGGCTGAGTCCATGGGCGCCGCAATGACCGGCATGTCGAACTTGTAGGCGTCAATCTGCCAGGAGACGGAGACGTCCTTGGGGTCGCGGGTACGACGGTTAGGGACGATTGCAATGTCATCCAGGGAGTAGGCACGACGCCCACGCTTGCCACGGCCAATCTCGATCTCGTAAGTCACTGCTCTAGGTTATCCCAGCCACGGCACCGTCCAGCGGACCTGCACGGGTCGCTGCCCGCCCCGGCCTCCGGAACAGGTCCGGCAGCAGAATGGGCAGCGGTACCCATGGCAGCGGCCCGCAGAAGCCCGTAGCCTAGGGCCGGGGGGCTTCGGTGACGCTCCCGTGCCCGATCCCAAGGAGAACAACCATGGCCCCTGGCCTTTACGGTGCCGACATTGAGCAGCTGCGGTCCTTGTCCAAATCCATGGGGCAGTCCGGGCAGCACCTGCTGAACACGGAGCGACAGGTCAGCAGCCTGATCTCAAACAGCGCTTGGAAAGGCAACGACGCGGGACAGTTCCGCCGCGAGTGGAGCAGCAACCTGCGCCCGATGCTGAACAAGGCGTCCCAGTCGCTGATCGACGCCTCACGGACCCTCCTGACTCAGGCGGATGAACAAGAGACTGCCAGCACAAGCGGGGGCAGGGCCGGTTCCGGACCGGGAGGCACCACCAGTCCGGCAGGGCCGGGAGCTCCGGAGGCAGCCTCAAATACCGGGCTTGAAGGCATCCTCTCCGTTGCCGGCAGCCCGGAGTGGTGGGCTGCCAACGCCGCCGTAACCGGGGCAGGCCTATATACGGACAGTCTCCTGGCCACGATGGCCAAAGGCGACCTCCTCACGAAACTGACCAACTGGCCCTGGCTGACCGCGCAGTACGCCCAGGTCCCCGGAGTTGGGTATGTCCGTGGAACACAGCTCCTGAACGGCACTTCCATGCTGGGACGCCTTTCCGGTGGCTTGGGCATCGCGACCGGCGCACTCCAAATCGTGCAAGGCGCTGCCACCGGCAACACCGGGATGGCGATTGATGGCGGGATCTCCACGGTCCTGGCGGCGGGAAGCTTCATCCCGGGGGCCGGCCCATTCTTCGCTGTCGCTGGCATCGCCTGGGGCGGTATGGGCCTCCTTGCTTCGAAGCTTGGCTATGGCTCAGCCTCCGAGATGGTCGCAGATGCAGCCAGGAATACCGTCGACGCTGTGTCCGACGCCGCCAGGGAGACCGTCGATGCCGTGGCTGACGGTGCCAAGAAGGTCTGGGGCTGGATCACATGACACCCCGGCTTCCCTAGAATAAAAACCGAGACCTGTCGACCCAAAGGCTGCTGTGACCAATCAAGAAGACGCACCACTGCCCATCACCGAACACGAACTCATCGCCCTGATCGCCCTGGCAGGAACCACCGGGGCGATCAAATGCCAGAGCCTGTTCAGGCTTGACCACGCTGCCGGCGCACCCCTCGAACAGGCCGGTGTGGCGACCCTCCTGGAACGGGGGCTCATGAAAGTTGAAGGGGAATCCCTCCTGCCGGTGGGTCCTGCCGCCGGCGTTGCAGCCGTCCTGGCGGACTCGGATGCCTGGCTGGAGGTCGCCCTGGTGACGCCGAAGGCCGAGCATGTCTACTTCCTGTTCGGATCGGGCAACGGCGCCCTGCTCCTCAGCCTCAGCAAATACGGCGTCCACGAACTGCGTCCCCTGACCGATGCTGACGGCATGTTCACCACCGCCGTCGCGATGGTGGGCTTCTACCTGGATACCGCGCCTGATGGGCGGCCCGCGGCGGGCACGCTGCGGCGGCACGTTGCGGACGGCACCTTCCACTCCGTCCACATCAAGGCCGAAGCGGATGGTTCCCTGGAAATCGTCAACGGCGACAACGACCGGCCTGTCCCTGCTGCGCTGCGGCCGGAGGAGCTGGAAGAGCGCCTGCGCCAGGGTTTGGGCCTCCAGACGGCATGACACATTCCGTTCCTTTCCCCGCGAACCTGCCCGCGTACTCCCTTGAGCACTGGCTTTCCCCGGACCTGGCCCGGGTGAGCCCTCCAAACGCGCCATCCCGGTTACGGCAACTGGCCGATGCCCAGGGCACCTTGGCGGCAGGCTGGAGCAGCGCGATCGCCGGCGGACCCGTCCTGGTCCTGACGGGTTCGTTCTTCTCAGCCGTGTCAGGAAACCCTGCCGCTGTGCTGGTGCTCGGCCCACTGGGTACCGCCCTCATGGTGCTGGGCCTGACCTCGTGGAAGCGGGTCCGCAGCAGGCTTCCCAACACGAACAAGCTGCTTGTCACACGAGGCCCTGGTAACGCCCGGGGCGGCATCGCCATGGTGGCCGGACTGGCCGGCCTCATTGGCGCGGCCATGGTTATGGTACTTCCGACGGCCGCGGAACAAGGCACAACCGTTTCCCTTGTTGGTGTCTACCTGCTTGTTGTGGCTCTCCTGGTGGCCTGCATCGTGGTCCCGTCGGCAGTGCTGGGACGCGCCCGGGAGTCATTCCGGCTGCGGGTCCAGTCCAACCCGGAACTCCGCAGGGCTGTGGAACAGGACCTGGCCGTCTGGCGCGATCCCCACGGCAACGCCGGCTACGGGCCGCTGTGAGGTGACCTGATGGGCAGGCAGTGGATTTTCGACGGGCACATTGCCGGCATCGGCACAGCCTCTGGCCTTCGCGCCGTGGTGGGCATCTGGCAGGAGTCGCCCTTCGGGCCCTTTGCCGACGTCATGGTCCAGCACGCCTCCGGGCACCGGCAGCTCCTGGCCCCGAACCGGGAAGTGGCGGACTTCATCGCCGCCACCTACGCCTTCGACGACGTCACGGAGGTTGAGCTGTCGGCGCGGCTGGGCCACAGGACACTGGAGGTCGACGCCGGTCCCCTGACGATCAGCGCCCGTCTAGGCGGACGGGCCCTCCTGGGCAGGATGCTCAGGGCAGTCCCCCGGCGCGTCGCCGTGCACCCCGGCTGGCTGCATGCCATCAGCCCGGTTGCCGGGGTCCTGAGCAGCGGGTCCCGGACCTCCGGCACCGCGGGCAGCGGCCGGCGCGAATATTACGGGGTGAGCGACCTGCACAACATCACCTCTGCCGTCGTCAGCTGGGACGAGGTCGACGCCGGGGCCTTGGCCCCCATCCGGCCGGCGGTGACATTTGGATTCAGCAGCGTCCCGCCCCGGCCAAGCCTGGCCCGGGTCCGCACCACCGTGGTGGAAAGTGGCGGTGCCGGGGACAAGTCCCCATCGCGGGGGCAGGGAAAGTGAGATGGTTTCAGCAGCAGCTGCCTATACCGGCCCGGCCTCGTCCACGCTGAGCTGGGATTCGAACATCCTGAAGTACCGGCCGCGGAGTGCCACCAGTTCTTTGTGGGTCCCCTGTTCCACGATCCTGCCGTCCTCCAGCATGTACACGATGTCCGCCTTTTCGATGGTGGCGAGCCGGTGGCTGATAGCGATGATGGTGCTGCTGCGGTCGGCGAAGAGGCGGGTGAAGATGCGGTGCTCGGCGAGGGCATCGATGGCCGACGTTGGTTCGTCCATCACCATGAAGGACGCGTCGCGGTAAAAGTTGCGGGCCATGGCCAGCCGCTGCCACTGGCCGCCCGAGAGTCCGCTGCCCTTGCGGCCCCGGGGGTCCTCCATCCAGTTGCTGACGTGGTTGTCCAGGCCGTTGGGGAGTTTGTTGATGAAGTCCAGGGCCTCGGCATCTGCTGCGGCCCTTCGGATCCGTGCGTCGTCACGGGGTGAGTCAACGTCGCCAAAATAGATGTTCTCTGCCGCAGTGGCGAATTCGTATTTCAGGAACTCCTGGCTCAGAACCGCCAGGTGCCGGTGCCAGGAGGTGACGTCCACGGCGGCGAGGTCCACGCCGTCGAGCATTACCTGTCCCGAGTCCGGACGGTACAGCCCGGCGAGGATCCTGATCAGCGTGGACTTGCCGGCGCCGTTCTCCCCCACGATGGCGATGTGCTGGCCTTCACGGATAGTCAGGCTGATCCCCCGGATGACTTCCACGTCGCTGCCCGTGTAGCTGAACCGGATGTCCTGCAGTTCAACGGTTTTTGGCGACTGCAGCAACGGCGGGGCGTGCATTGAATGCACGGGCATGGCCATGAACAGCTCATAGTCCTTGAGGTTGGCCAGGTCCTCGTCGATGGAGCTGAGGGAGGAAACCAGGTTGTTCGCCGTAGACAGTGCCCGGCTGACAATCTGCTGCACGTAGAGGAACTGCCCCACCGGCTGAGCGCGGGCGATGATCTGGCCCACCACCCAGATCAGCGAGACCACTTCCGCACCGTACTGGAGGGCATCCGCGGCAAGCTGTTTGGGGATGTACCGCCGCTGGTAATCAAGGCGGCGGCGCTCGTCCGCGTCACGGAGGCGGGAGCGGAGGTCCATCAGGAAACCCACGATGCCGTAGAGCCGCATCTCGGCGATGTGCTGCGGCCGCAGGAGGTTGGTCTCGATCATCCGGCGCTGGCGGCGTGAATCCACTTGCGTGTTCCAGTGCGCTATCTGCTCCCGGGACAGTTTGAACTGCAGGTAGACGCTCGGCACGATGGCCACCAGGACGATCACCGCAATCCACCAGCTGACCAGCAACAGGGCGCCCACGGCCAGGATCACCGAGACGAGCTGGGTGAAGATCGCAGCGATCCGGTCAAGCACCCGCGCGTAGGAGTCGGAGAACCGCTTGGCGCGGTCATACAGGTCCACGGTTTCTTTGTCGTCGTACCGCCAGAATTCCAGGGCCAGGAACCGCTCGTACATCTGGTCCCCCACGATGGCTCCCACCTTGAAGCTCATCAGCTGCTGGATGTACCTGTCCACGCTGGTGAAGGCGCCCCAGAAGAGTCCTAAAGCGGCGGTGATGATGACATAGACAATGGCTACCTGCCCGGCCGCAGTATCACCTGCGTAGGCTGCAGCCAGCGCCGTGGTGGTGAGGGCAGCAAAGTACGTGGTCACCAGCGGAAGCACGGCCGAGATCAACGAACCGAGGACCTTCATGACCACGGCCCCCGGCGATGCCCGGAAGCTGACCCGCAGGACCTGCGCCACAGCGCGGGTGTAGGGCCGGAGGGCCAGGCGGCGCTGGGGTTCCCTTTTGGGGCTTAATTCGGCCGGATGGCCTGGTGGGGGCATGATTTCAGCCTAGTGGTGAGTACAGACACCGCAGGCCATGGAGCGTGGACTCCATGGCCTGCGGGACTGGCTTGATTTTCGTTTAGCGGGAACCGTAGTTCGGCGCCTCGACGGTCATCTGGATATCGTGCGGGTGCGATTCCTTCAGGCCGGCCGGGGTGATCCGGACGAACTTGCCGCGAGCCTTCAGCTCGGCCACGGTGGGCGCTCCGGTGTAGAACATGGTCTGGCGCAGGCCGCCCACCAGCTGATAGGCCACGGAGGACAGCGGACCGCGGTAGGCCACCCGGCCCTCGATGCCTTCGGGGATGAGCTTGTCATCGCCGGAGACGTCGGCCTGGAAGTAGCGGTCCTTCGAGTAGGACGTGTTCTTGCCGCGGGACTGCATGGCACCCAGGGAGCCCATGCCGCGGTAGGACTTGAACTGCTTGCCGTTGACGAAAATCAGCTCACCCGGCGATTCGTCGCAGCCGGCCAGCAGGGAGCCGAGCATCACGGTGTCGGCACCCGCCACGAGCGCCTTGCCGATGTCGCCGGAGTACTGCAGGCCGCCGTCGGCAATGAGGGGAACACCGGCGGGGATCGCTGCCTTGGCGGATTCGTAGATGGCGGTGATCTGCGGGACGCCCACGCCGGCCACTACACGGGTGGTGCAGATGGAGCCCGGTCCCACGCCCACCTTGATGCCGTCGGCACCGGCGTCGATCAGGGCCTGGGCGCCTTCGCGGGTGGCGGCCTGGCCGCCGATGATGTCCACGTGTGCGGCCACGGGATCGGATTTGAGGCGGCGGATCATGTCCAGCACGCCCTGCGAGTGGCCGTTGGCGGTGTCCACGAACAGGGCGTCGACGCCGGCGTCCACCAGTGCCATGGCGCGGTCCCAGCCGTCCCCGAAGAAGCCGATGGCAGCGCCCACGCGGAGGCGGCCTTCATCGTCCTTGGTTGCCAGCGGGTACTGCTCAGCCTTGGTGAAGTCCTTGGTGGTGATCAGACCCTTGAGCCGGCCCTGCTCGTCCACCAGGGGAAGCTTCTCGATCTTGTTGGTGGCGAGCTTGTGCGAGGCTTCCTCACGGCTGATCCCCACATGTCCCGTGACCAGGGGCATCTTGGTCATGACGTCGCTGACCAGCCGCAGCGGGAAGTCGGACTCGGGGACGAAGCGGGTGTCGCGGTTGGTGACGATGCCGAGCAGGCGCATGTCCTCATCTACCACGGGCAGGCCGGAGACGCGGTACTGCGAGCAGATCTCATCCAGCTCAGCGAGCGTGGCCTGCGGGCCGATGGTCAGCGGGTTGGTGATCATTCCGGACTCGCTGCGCTTGACCCGGTCCACCTGGTCCGCCTGGTCCTGGATGGACAGGTTGCGGTGGATGACGCCCAGGCCGCCCTGGCGTGCCATGGCGATTGCCATCCGGGATTCGGTGACAGTGTCCATGGCGGCGGACAGCAGCGGCGTGTGGACCGAAATACGCTTGGAAATCCGCGAGGACGTGTCGGCGTCGGACGGGATAACGTCCGTGTGGCCCGGCAGGAGCAGCACGTCGTCGTAGGTCAGGCCGATGAAGCCAAAGGGGTTGTGTTCGGGCTCGGTCATGAGTGCGCCTCTTACCTTGGTAGCTGGACGGGTAGGGGTTGCAGCTGATGACCAGCCCGTCATTACGGGACTGGCCTGTGCAGGAAATGTTCCGGGACCGCCGCGGCAGGCGGGGACCCGGAGGCCGGAAGTATTGAGTAAATATTAGAACCTCAGCGCCGATCCCCCTATTCCACGCGTGCAATGTGAGCAACCGCACGCCCGCAGCGCGGGCGGTGCATGGTTCGAGGCTGTCAGCTCCAGCCGGTGGCGGCCAGCAGGCGCTGTTCGAACATGGGAATCATGCTTTCCACGTAGGTCCGCGTGAGGTGGTTGTCGTCCTTGTAGACGTACACGTTGCCCACCACACCGGGACATTTCCCCCGCGCGCAGATGAAGTCGCTGAGGTCCATCAGGTGCAGGCCGGCCAGTTTGCCCCGGTAGCTTTCCAGCGGGGATGGTTCCACCAGGGACTCCGCCAAGGACACGCTGCACTCCGGGGCGTCCGGCCCGTTGCGCTGGATGCATTCAGGCATGTTGAACGTAAAGCGGGGGTTGTCCCGGATGCCGATGATCTCGATTCCGGCATCAGCAAAGGGCCGGACCCCTTCCAGGTACCCCGGGACCTCGGTTTCGAACGGGGCTTCCTCATGGGTCAGTGAGGCCACCGTGAACACTGCGTCCGGCTGGTGCTCCAGGACGTAGGCGGCGCTGGCCCGGTTGTAGGCGTTGCATTCGGCATTCCGTGCTGCCGACTCCGCCCCGAAGCGGCACGCCGGCATCAACAGCGTCACCAGTTCCCAGCCGCGCCCGGCGGCTATCGGCGCCAGCGCACCCAGGTACTGCTGGGAGTGGGAGTCCCCCAGGACCACAATGCGCTTGGTCACCCCACCCTCCGGAACCTCCTGCCGGCACCCTTCGAGGATGGGGTTGCTGGTGGCGTTGGCGCCGGTGCAGGGTGCGTGGATTCCGGCCCAGTCGTTGTCCAGTGCCGAGGGGCCGGGGATGATCCTTGCATCCGGGGCCGGCACCGGGGCGTTCTCCGGGCTGAGGGCGGCGGCCCCCGGCGTGAGTTCCCGCGGCTGTGCCGCCGTCGCGCTTTCCTCTGCGGTGAGCGTGGTCTGCCAGATGGCCACGGGTCCGGCAAGGAGTGCGCCGCAGGCGGCAACAACGACGGCGGTGCGCCAGGCCCGCCGCTGCGGCCAGTGCCAGTCACGCAGGGGTCTTTCAACGAAGCGCGTGGTGAGGACGGCAAGCACGATGGAGGCGCCCACGACACCCAGGCCCTGGGCCAGGTTGGGTGCCTCCACACCGGTGGCCGCAAGGGCGAATACCAGGACCGGCCAGTGCCAGAGGTACAGGGCATAGGAATTGTCTCCCAGCGCCACCAGGGGCCTGCTGCTGAGGAGCCTGTCCACGCCGAAGCGGCTGCCGGATTGTCCCGCGACGATGATGGCCGCGGCCGCCAGCGTGGGCCACAGCGCCACGAAGCCGGGGAACGAGCGGTCCACCGTGAGCAGCAGGCCGCAGGAGACCATTGCCGCCAGGCCTGCCCAGCCCAGCACCACCCGGAGTACCCGGCCGGGCTTGAGGCAGGGCAGGACCAGCGCCAGCAGCGAGCCCAGCGCGAACTCCCAGAGCCGGGTCCTGGTGTCAAAGTAGGCATACGCCTGGTTGCCGGCCGTCTGCTCCACGGAATAGGCCAGCGACACTGCGAAGACCGTACCGAAAACCAGTGCCAGCAGGCCGCGGTAGCTGACCCGGTTGAGCGCGGGGGCCCGGTGCAGCAGCGCCAGCAGCGCGGCGGTGCCCGCGAAGATGAGGGGCCACAGGATGAACACCTGTCCCTGGATGGACAGCGACCAGAAGTGCTGCAGCGGGCTGGCTCCGGCGTGGTCCTGGGCATAGTAGTCAACGGCGGTGTCGGCGAGCAGCCAGTTCTGGCTGTACAGCAGTGACGCCCAGGCCTGGTCCAGCACCTGCGGCCAGCGGCTTTGCGGCAGGATCAGCCACGTCCCTGCGAGGACCCCAAGGATGACCACGACGGCGGCGGGCAGCAGCCGCTTGAACAGGTGCAGCCAATGCGCCAGCAGGCCGAAGGGCCGCCCTGCCTCGGCTTTCCGGACAAAGGAAAGGGTCAGCAGGAACGCGGAGATCAGCAGGAAGATGTCCACTCCCCCGGACACCCGGCCCAGCCACACGTGGTACGCCACGACCATCAGCACGGCGAGCGCGCGGAGCCCCTGGACCTCCGGCCGGAAGGTCGGTTTCCGGCTTTTGGCGGCTGCTTCGGGCACCGGGCGGGACGCAGCCGCGGTTCTCGCTATCGACACAAAAAGACCTTCCAGCGGCGGGCAAAACATCAATCCTACCGAGGCCTGGGGGATTTTCCGGGAAAGGTAACGGGCATCACGGCGCTGTCCGGGCGGCAAAGGAGGCGCCAGCTCAGGCGGCGGCGCCGGCGCGGCTCAGGCGGCTGCCACCGCGGCTCCGTGAGCGGCGGGAGCCGGAATCCTGGCCGCCAGGTAGCGTGCGTCGCGGCCGAGGCCCGGGAGGGTGTCCGATACCTCCGCGTAAAGGAACCGCTGCCCCAGGAAGAACAGCCCTGGCGAATCCAGAGCCACACCGCGCCACTGCCGGGGCATTGCGCCGGCGTCGAGCAAGGCCGGATCGATCCAGCTGAATTCCTCACGGAATCCGGTGCACCAGATCACGGTGGAGACTTCAAGGCGCGTTCCGTCCGCCAGTACAGGCATCCCGTCAGCAACCCCGGTGACCCTCGGCACGACGTGCACGCCGGCGGCCGCGAGGTCCTTCGTCTTCGTCCTGATCAGCGGTTCGGCGTGCGCTTTCATTGCCGGCGCCACCTTGCGGCCAATCGGTGAACCAAGCGTCAACACGTGCAGGCCAAGGAAGCGCACCACCGGGAATGCGTAACGTGCCGCGGCTTCGCCGTGCTTCACCGGGATTTCGCCTGTGGGCTTGCCGGCCACCAGCGCCGGCCGGGTCCTGGAAACCTCGAGGCCGATCTCAGCCCCCGAGTTCCCCAGCCCCACAACCAGGACCGGACCTTCCTTGAGTTGCTGCGGGTTCTTGTACTGGCTGGAATGCAATTGCCGTACGGAAGGCGCCAGTTCAGCCGCAAAGCCTGGCACCTCGGGCGCCTGGGTGGAGCCTGTCGCAACCACAACGTTGCGCGCTTCCCACCGGTGGCCGTTGGCCGCGGCCACGTAGTGGTCTCCTTCCCGCCAAAGGCGCTCCACGCGGACGCCGTGGCTCACGGGCAATTCAAATTTTGCGGCATACCATTCGAGGTAATCCGCCACTTCATCCTTGGTGGGAAAGGACAGCAGGTCCGCCGGGAACGGAGCGCCGGGCAGTCCGTCGTACTTGGCGGGAGTGAACACCCGGAGCGAATCCCACCGCTGCCGCCAGGAATCGCCAGTCCTTTGGCAGGCGTCCAGAATCAGGAACTTCCGTTTGTGGCCTTTCATGAAATAGCCCAGGGCCAGCCCGGCCTGCCCGCCGCCGATGATGATGGTGTCAAGCGTGCCGGCCGCATTGTTGTTGCTCATGACCGTGCTCCTTTTATAGCAAGTGGATTCCTGAGGCTGGACCCTCCAGCTGGGCTGCCGGCCGACGCACTTTCTGTTGGGGTGCTGGCTGCTGTTTCGTGTCCCGTTTCCCTGTAGAGCAGCCACCATGCCAGCATCAGGGCGGATGCCAGGACGTAGGCCAGGTGGAGGACCCAAATGGGACCTGCGGGAAGATTGAAAACGTAGATCGAGTGCACCGCGTTGGCCACGTTGCTCAGCACCAGGTTGCCCAGGCTGTACGACGCAAGGTCCTTGGTGCGTGCAGCCTTCAGAAGCATCGGGAGCATACCGACGGCGAAGAGCACTGTCGACACGGTTCCGGCGAGCACTGGAAGGTTCATGTTTTGAGGCTACGGGCGCGGCCCTCCCCTCCGCGTCGACGGAATCATGTAAACCCTCGCCGCGGGGCAGATGGGTATTTCTATGCAGGCGGCTGCCCGGCCAACCCGTGCTCATAGGCGTAGCTGGTGGCCGCCGCCCTGGAGGACAGGCCAAGCTTGAGGAAGATATTGCTGATGTGGCGTGCCACGGTCTTTTCACTGAGGTAGAGCTCTGCCGCGATGGCGCGGTTCCCTTTCCCCGACGCCACTTGCCGGAGCACTTCGGTTTCCCGGGGGGTCAGCGGTCCGGCGCCTGCTGCTTCGTCGGCGGCTGCGCGCATCAAGGACGCTGCCCAGGCTGCGGCGGGTGCTGCCCCCAGCTCCAGGAATTCCTCATGTGCGGCCTCGAAGTCCATCAGCGCCGAAGGCTCATCCCCAAGCGAGCGGCACGTACAGCCGATCAGGGCTCTGCAGCGGGCAGCCTCGTATGGAACGCCCAGCTTCTGCCACAGTCTCCACGCCCGCCGCAGGGATTGCGACGCTCCGGCAGCGTCGCCTTCGGCGATCCGGACCCCGCCGTCAGCCTGGCTGGCGAAAGCTTGGAGCATGGCTTTGGGCTGCTCCCTGGCAATGATTCCCAGCTCGTCGGCAGCCTGCCGCGCGGCCTCGGGATCGCCCGCAGCCAGTTCGATGTCCACCAGCGCTGGCAGCAGGTGGCAGCGGGTGGCAGCATCGGCAATCCCGGCCGCCCGGCGAATCATTGACTGTGCCTGCCGCGCCTGTCCGCGGGCCAGCAAGAGGAGTGCAAGGCCAGGCTGCGGTTCCCACCCACTTCGTGCGGCCTGCCGGTAGCATTCTTCAGCGGTGTCCAGCTTCCCGGCGAGGCGCTCCACTTCGCCCTGCTGGTAGAAACCGCCGTACAGCGCTTGGGGATCACCCCTGCCGGCAAGACCTTGAGCCACAGCAGCGGCCTTGCGCGCCTCGGCCCATGCGCCGTGCAGCCGGAAGAGCTCGGCACGGTGGGACTGGCATTGACCGCTGAAGGCCACCATGTCGGGCCGGGCACGGCACCAGCGGTCCAGTGCCACTGTCCACTGCAGCGCCCTCTCCAAATCGAACACCAGGTGGCAATTGCCAATTACCGCACAATAGATTATTCCCGAAGGCACCGGTGACAGCTCCCCCGCTGTTACCGCCACCATGACTTCATCGAACTTTCCCAGGCCCTCGTCTGTGCGCCCCAGCATCAGCGTTGCTTGTCCGGTTCCCAGAAGGGCCAGCGCCGTCAGGTCCCTGTCCTGGAACGTCCGCGCAAAAGAGCCCGCTTCGGTGAAAAGCTGCAGCGCGCCTGCGGCGTCGCCGCCGTAGAGTTTGCCCAGCGCGACGGGGAACAGCAGCAAGCCCGCCACCGGACCCGGTTCATCAAGCTCGTCCACCAACGCTTTACCCCTCGCAAACCAGCCCGCACTCCGGGCGGTTTCGCCAAGGTTCAGCAGGTGCATGCCCAGCCACACCGCGCACCGCATCGCGCCTGCGATGTCGCCGATAATCAGGTATTCCTCGTGCGCGCGGGTGAGGGTGTCCAGGCCTGTTGTGATGTCGCCGGTCAGGATTTCGGCCGTTGCCAGACGCTCAAGGTCGGCTGCGGGTAGTCCGCCGCGCCTGTCCGCGTCCGCGTAGCTCCTGGAAGCGTCTGTCCAGCGGTGTTCCCGGAACGCTGACCGCCCTTCGTCAATGCCCGTTTCAGTTGACACTCCGGCCTCCTCGGACACCACCCGTCCAGCCGCACTGATGGGGCCGTGCGCTGGACGCTGAGGTACTTAAGCGCCACGGTACGCCCGCCCTCGAACCGGCACAACCTACGGGCGAAGCAACGCGCGGAGGGTCTGGATGGTGTCCGCTTCCCCAGCGGGCTTGTCATCGCGGTAGCGCTTGACCCGGGCGAACCGGAGCGCAATGCCACCGGGATACCGCGGGGACTGCTGCACGCCGTCAATCGCGATCTCGACGACGGTCACGGGCTCCACCCAGACGGTGCCCGCCGTGCGCCGCACCTCGAGCTCCTGGAAACGTTCGGTCTGCCACTGCAGCAGCGCGTCGGTGAGGCCCTTGAAGGTTTTGCCCACCATGACGTAGCCGCCGGGTTCACCGAACTCCCCGTGCGGGTCCAATGCTCCAAGATGCAGGTTGGAGAGCAGCCCGGTGCGCCGTCCCGACCCCCATTCGCAGGCGAGGACCACCAGGTCGTAGGTAAGCACGGGCTTCACCTTGATCCAGTTGGAGCCGCGGCGGCCGGCGGCGTAGGCAGATTCCACCGCCTTCACCACCACGCCCTCGTGGCCGGCGGCGAGCGCATCGCGGGAGACCCTTTCGGCAACACTTGGGTCTGCCGTGATCTGGCCGGGAATCCGGTGGTCCGGGGCGATGCCCTCAAGAACGCCTATGCGCGTGGACAGCGGCTCGTCCAGGAGGTCGCGCCCGTCGATGTGCAGCACGTCGAAGAACCAGGGATGCAGGAGGGTGGTGCGCGCCGCGTCCGCGCCGAACCGGGACATGGTCTCCTGGAACGGCCGGGGGCCGCCGTCCTCATCGAGGGCCAGGGTCTCGCCGTCAAGGATCACATCCCGCACTGGCAGTGCGCGCACCACCTCCACCACCTCGGGCAGGCGGTGGGTCACCTCGGCCAGGGTGCGTGTGTAGATACGCACGTCTTTGCCGGCGCGGTGCACCTGGATGCGGGCGCCGTCGAGCTTGTATTCCACGGACGCCTCGCCGGTAACCTCCAGGGCGGCGCCGGCGCTGGCCGCCGTGGAAGCGAGCATCGGCTGCACGGGGCGGCCGACGACGAGGCCGACGGCGTCCAGCTGCGCCTCCGTGCCCGTGATGGCCAGCAGGGCGGTTTCGCCGAGGTCGCCGGAGAGCATGACCGCGCGCCGTACGGCGGCGACGGGCCGGTCCGAGGCACGGGCAACGGCATCCGTCAGCACCCCCTCAAGCGCACCGGTGCGCAGCTCCCCCAGCAGCACGCCGGAGATGAAGGCCTGCTCCCTTTCCGTAGCCGCCGCCGTGAGCGTCCGAAGCGTCGCGGCGCGCTCCGCCGCAGACCCGGCCCCCGCGGTGGCGAGCAACCGGTCTAAGGCGGCGTCGAGGTCGGCGAGGGTGAGGGCCGGTTCCTGGGCCGGCTCCCCCATGGCTGCAGACATGCCGCGCCATCCCACCCCCACCCGGCCCTGGCGCGGCCTGGCGGTCAGCAAGCCCACCGCCGTCGCGATTTCCGCTGGTTCCAGCCGGCGCAGCAGGTCCGCCAACGCGTCCACCTTCGCGAGCCGGGAGCGCGTGGCTGCGACCGTATCCGTAGTTTTCACGAGCTCGTCGAGCAGCATGGCATCAGTCTGCCACGCCCGGCCCGTCCACTATGGACAGCTCCGGACGGGAGTTCCAGACTGGACGCATGGGAATCATCGTCGCGAACCTGTTCATAACCCTCGACGGCGTGTACCAGGCGCCCGGCGGCCGCGAAGAGGACACCGAGGGCGGCTTTGCCCACGGGGGCTGGCAGGCTCCCGTGTCCGACGACGAGGCGGAAGCGGCCATCGAGGCCGGCATCAGCAGCATGGACGCCCTGCTTCTGGGCCGCAGGACCTATGACATCTTCGCGGCCTACTGGCCCCACCAGTCCGGCGACATTGGCGCCGCGCTCAACCGGGTGCCAAAGTTCGTAGTCTCCAGCACCCTGTCCGATCCCTGTTGGGCGGGAACGACAGTCCTGCCCAATGCCACGGCCGCGGGCCGGCTGCGTGAAGAGTACGAACAGGTCCACATGTTCGGCAGCGGCGTCCTGATCCGTTCACTGCTGGCGGCAGAGGTGCTTGACCGCCTCCACCTCTGGCTCTATCCCGTTACTTTGGGCCAGGGCAAGCGCCTCTTCGACGCCGGGACCGTTCCCGCCACCTACCGCCTCGCGGAGCCTGCGCGCACCTTTCCGAAGGGGGCGGTGTCGCTGGCCTACGAGCGTGCGGGCGTTGTGGAGACGCAGGATATGCCGGCCACGCAGGGCACGTAATGGCCAAGGTCATCGCAGCAATCACAACGTCGGTTGACGGGTACATCACCGGCCCCGGCGACGGTCCCAGGTACGGCCTGGGCCGGGGCGGAGAACGGCTGCACTACTGGGTGATGGGCGGCCCGTGGACCTACGACGGCGGCCACGACTTTGCGATGCACGGCCCGGACAGGGAATTCTACGAGGAACTCGTTGCGGGGTTGGGTGCGGGGATCGTTGGGCGGGGGATGTATGACGCGGCGGGAGCGTGGGGAGGTACCAACCCGTTCCCCGGGCCGCTGATCGTGCTCACCCACCGTGTAGCGGACCAGCCCGCGGCTTCGTCCGGGTTCACGTTCGTGTCCGGGCTGGAGGAAGCCCTTGCACAGGCCAGCAAAGCGGCCGGCGGCCTGGACGTATCGATTGGCGGCGGCGCGGACGTGATCCGGCAGGCACTGGCCGCCGGGCTGGTGGACGAACTGGCGCTGTCAACGGCACCGGTGGTCCTGGGCGCCGGCAAGCGCCTGTTCGACGGCTTCGAGCATGACATCGACCTGGAGATCCTGAAGGCTGTCAGTTCACCGTTCGCCACCCACGTCCGTTACGCCGTGAAGAAGTAGGCGACTGCGTTTCCCGCACCAAAAAACCGGCCCAGCGGATGCTGGACCGGTTTCTTGTGCGTGCAGGACTGGACCCACGCCGTCAGGGAGACGGTAGGGATCAGTGGCTGTGGCCTGCGTGCTCGTCTTCTTCGGCCGGCTTTTCGACGACAAGGGTCTCGGTGGTGAGAACCAGGGCAGCGATGGAGGCCGCGTTGCGGAGGGCCGCACGGGTGACCTTGACGGGGTCGATCACGCCGGCAGCGATCAGGTCCTCGTACTCGCCCGACTTGGCGTTGAAGCCGTTGTTGGTTTCCAGGTCGGCAACCTTGGAGGTCACAACGTAGCCGTCGAAGCCCGCGTTCTGGGCGATCCAGCGCAGCGGCTGGACCAGGGCGCGGCGGACGATGCCCACAGCAGCGGCGGCGTCCCCTTCGAGTGCCTTGACGGCGGGGTCCTCATCCAGTGCCTTCAGGGCGTGGATCAGGGCCGAACCGCCACCGGCAACGATGCCTTCTTCAAGGGCAGCGCGGGTGGAGGACACAGCGTCCTCGATGCGGTGCTTCTTTTCCTTGAGCTCAACCTCGGTGGCGGCGCCAACCTTGATGACACCGATGCCGCCGGCCAGCTTGGCCAGGCGCTCCTGGAGCTTTTCACGGTCCCAGTCGGAATCGGTGCGGGTCAGCTCGGCGCGGAGCTGGGCTACGCGTGCTGCCACGTCTTCGGCCGAGCCTGCGCCGTCAACGATGGTGGTGTTGTCCTTGGTGACCGTGATGCGGCGGGCGGTACCCAGCACCTCAAGGCCAACGGTGTCCAGGCTCAGGCCCAGTTCCGGGGAAACAACCTGTGCACCGGTGAGGGTGGCGATGTCCTGCAGCATGGCCTTGCGGCGGTCACCGAAGCCCGGAGCCTTGACGGCAACAACGTTCAGGGTGCCGCGGATGCGGTTGACGATCAGCGTGGACAGGGCCTCGCCGTCAACGTCTTCGGCGATGATGAAGAGCGGCTTGGAGCTCTGCAGCGCCTTCTCCAGCAGCGGCAGGAATTCCTGGATGCTGGAGATCTTGCCCTGGTTGATCAGAATGAGGGCGTCCTCGAGGACTGCTTCCTGGCGTTCCGCGTCGGTGACGAAGTACGGGGAAAGGTAGCCCTTGTCGAACTGCATGCCCTCGGTGAGGACCAGTTCGGTCTGCGTGGTGGAGGATTCCTCGATGGTGATCACACCATCCTTGCCAACCTTGCCGAAGGCCTCGGCGAGGAGTTCGCCAACCTCGTCGCTCTGGGCGGAGATCGCTGCAACGTTGGCCACCTGGGTGCCTTCAACGGGGCGGGCGTTCTCGAGCAGGCGGGCGGCAACGGCTTCAACGGAAACCTCGATGCCGCGCTTGATCTGGCCGGGGGCGGCACCTGCCGCTACGTTGCGCAGGCCTTCCTTGACCAGCGCCTGCGCCAGGACGGTTGCCGTGGTGGTGCCGTCACCGGCAACATCGTTGGTCTTGGTGGCTACTTCCTTGGCCAGCTGCGCGCCAAGGTTCTCGTAGGGGTCGTCAAGTTCCACTTCGCGGGCGATGGTGACGCCGTCGTTCGTGATGGTGGGAGCGCCCCACTTCTTGTCCAGGACGACGTTGCGGCCGCGGGGGCCGAGCGTCACCTTGACGGTGTTGGCGAGCTTATCGATGCCGGCTTCAAGAGACCGGCGGGCAGCGTCGTTAAACGCAAGCTGCTTTGCCATGGTTTTGTCCTTTCAAGACAGAACCCCGCGCAGCTGACCAGCAGAAAGCATGACCAGCGGCACGGGGATCCGGAGAGTTACTTTACGACGATCGCCAGGACGTCGCGGGCGGAGAGCACGAGGTACTCGGTGCCGCCGGTCTTGACTTCGGTTCCGCCGTACTTGGAGTAGATAACGACGTCGCCGACGGCTACGTCGACAGGAACGCGGTTGCCGTCTTCAAAGCGGCCGGGGCCAACTGCAACAACTTCGCCTTCCTGCGGCTTCTCCTGTGCGGAGTCCGGGATCACCAGGCCGGAAGCCGTGGTCTGCTCGGCTTCGAGCGGGCGGACAACAATACGATCCTCAAGAGGCTTAATAGAGACCGACACTCGGACCTCTCCTTCTTCGTCAGCAAATTCGTGGACTGGAAAGCTTTCCGCCGTGGCTGGCAAACCGTCGTCGCGGTGCCGGCGGCAGCCTGGCTGGCAGCTCTTCATGTGTTAGCACCCTCCGAGGGAGAGTGCTAATAGAGACTGTATGCAAGGGTTAGCACTCGGTCAAGGCGAGTGCCAGAGTTTCGTCATGGGCGGAACGTGACTGCGTGTAAATTGGCCGGGTGCGAGCCGCCATTTACCTGACTCTTGCCACCCTCTTCTGGGCGGGCAACTTCGTTGTTGGCCAGGCTGCCATGAAAACCATGGAGCCCCTCCAGCTGACGTTCTGGCGGTGGGCCCTGGCCGCCGCGCCGCTGCTGGTCCTGGCGCAGCTGGTGGAAAAGCCGGACTGGCGCGCTGTCCTGCGCCACTGGCCGGCCCTCCTGCTCCTGAGCTGCCTGGGGATGAGCGCTTACACCCTGCTGCTTTACAGCGCCCTGGGCCACACCTCGGCCCTGAACGCTTCCCTTGTAACCGCCGCGAACCCCGCCCTCATCATGGTCCTGGCAGTGGTCCTGCTCCGGGACAGGCCGCGCCCCCTGGGCTGGGCGGGGATTGCGCTGGGCCTGTGCGGCGTCCTTTTGGTCCTCACCGGCGGCGAGCTGGAGCGGCTGCTGACCTTTTCGATCGATGCCGGCGAGTTGCTGATTGTCGCGGCCATCACCGTGTGGGGCTTCTACACGATCACCGCCCGCAGGCTGTCCGTCCCGGCAATCACGTCCACCGCGCTGCAAGTGGCCGTGGCGGCGGTCTTCCTGGTCCCCTTCGCCGCAGCCACGGGGGCGGGGCTGCCGGCAACGGCCGCGGAGGGCTGGTCCTTGGCCTACATCGTCCTGTTCCCCTCGCTGGGTTCCTACCTGCTGTGGAACCTGGCGCTGAAGCGCACCACTGCGGCGAATGCCGGAAACTACCTCAACCTCATTGCCGTGTTTACCGCGGTCATCACGGTGGCGCTGGGCCAGCCCGTCACGGTCCCCCAGGTCCTGGGCGGCATCCTGGTCATCTCAGGGGTCCTGCTGACCAGTGCCGGAGGAAAAGCACCTCAGCGGCCCAGGTCCTCGAAGTCGACGTCCTCCCCGCCGTCGCCCTCATCCTCGCCCGCTGAGTTCCGTCCGCGGTAAAGCAGCACCGCGGCGGCCGCGGCCACCATGAGCGAGGCAACCAGGAAGAAGATGCTTCCAGCGCGGGCTCCGGCGTACAGCCCGCGGATGTCCTGCGCCTCCTGGGTGTCATCCTGGATGCTGTTGCCGCCCACGGAATACACAGTGGCATTGAAAGCGTCCAGGAAGAAGATGATCACAAGCAGCGCGATGCACACCACGGCCACCACTGCACTGGCAATCAGTGCCGGGCGGGCGAACCGCGCCAGGCCCCCCGGGTGGTGCTGATGGGACTGCGGGGAACCTGCACTGTCGTTCATGGCTTCAACACTATCGGCCGCCGGCATGCCGCTCCTCCACTAGGCTGGAACCCATGGCTCAAGCTCCCCAGGACCAGATCGCACCACTGCTCACCCCTGAAGGCTGGGAGCTTCTGGCGTCCCTGGGCCCCTACCAGGAGGAGAAGTCCTTCGAGCTGAACTCGGCCCTGCGCAAGGCCGGCCACTCCCCCGAACTGGTTTCCGCCGTCCTGACCCAGTCCAGGCTCCGCACCAGGGCTGCCGCCAAGTTCGGTGAGTTTGCCCGGAGCATGCTGTTCACCCAGGCCGGACTGGAACAGGCAACCCGGCTCAACGTTGCAGCACGCCACGCCCAGCGGTTCGCGGAGGCAGGAATCCGTCACGTTGCCGACCTTGGCTGCGGGCTGGCCGCTGACTCCCTGGCACTGGCCTCCATGGACATCACTGTCACCGCCGTGGAGATGGATGAGACCACCGCCGCGTGCGCCACCGTCAACCTGATCCCCTTCCCCAACGCCACCGTGGTCCATGCGGATGCCACGGCAGTGCCGCTGGACGGGATCGACGGCGTCTGGCTGGACCCGGCGCGCCGCGTCACCTCCACGTCCGGCACCAAGCGGATCTGGGACCCCGAGGCCTTTTCCCCGCCACTGTCCTTCGTTGAGAACCTGGCGGCCTCCGGCCTGGCCGTGGGCGTCAAGATGGGGCCGGGCATGCCGCACGATTCCGTCCCGGCCGGCTGCGAAGCGCAGTGGGTCTCCGTGGCCGGGGATGTGACGGAGGTTGCGCTGTGGTTCAACGCCGTGCGGCGCCCCGGTGTCCGCCGGGCCGCGCTGGTCCTCGGTGCCCAGGGCGCGGCGGAGCTGACCAGCGGCGAAGACTTCGGCGCCGGCCCCACGGCTTCGGTGGGTCCGGTGGAGGGCTACCTGTACGAACCCGACGGCGCGGTGATCCGCGCCGGGCTGGTGGCCGATGTTGCGCTGCAGCTCGGCGGACACCTGGTGGATGAGCACATCGCCTATGTGTGTGCGCCGGAACTGGTGGACACACCTTTTGCCCGCGCCTATAAGGTCCTGGACGTGATGCCGTACAACGTCAAGGCGCTCAAGGCCTGGGTGAAGGACAACGGCATCGGCGTGCTGGACATCAAGAAGCGCGGCACCGCCGTCACGCCCGAGGAACTCCGCAAGCAGCTCCTCCCAAGCGGGAAGAACACGGGCGGGAAGAACACAGCCGGCAGGAAGTCCGGAAACAAGACAGCCACCCTGGTCCTGACCCGTATTGGGGAGGACCGGGTGGCCATCGTGGTGGAGCCCGTCCAGTAAGGCTACTGTGCGCGCATGAACTCCTCCGCAGCGCGGACCTGCTCCGCGGCGGGCCGCACGCCGGTGTAAAGCACAAACTGTTCAAGGGCCTGGATGGTTGCCACCTCCGCCCCAGTGATCACCGGCTTTCCCGCGGCCCGCGCCGCCCTGACCAGCGGGGTTTCGGCCGGCAGCGCCACAACGTCGAAAACCGTCCGGGCGGCGTCAATGGTTTCCTGGGGGAAGGCGAGCGCGTCGGCTTCCGCCCCGCCCGCCATGCCTCCTGCCATACCTCCTGCCATACCGATGGGCGTGACGTTAATGATCAAGTCCGCCGTCCCGCCGTCGAGCGCTGCCTGCCACCGGAACCCGTACTGCTCTGCCAGCGCGCGGCCGGTCGTTTCGTTCCGGGCGATGACCGTGACATCCGTGAAGCCGGCGTCCCGGAGCGCCGCGACGGTGGCCTTGGCCATGCCGCCCGCTCCCTGGACCAGGACCGAATAGCTGGTGGGCACCTTGTTGGTGGCCAGGAGCTGCTCGATGGCGGTGTAGTCCGTGTTGTAGGCCTTCAAGTGCCCGTCCGTGTTCACGATGGTGTTGACGGAGTCGATGGCCTTCGCGGAAGGATCCATCTCGTCCACCAGCGCGATCACGTCCTCCTTGTAGGGCATGGAGATGGCGCAACCGCGGATGCCCAGGCCGCGGACCCCGGCGATGGCCTGTTCAAGGCTGGTGGGGGCGAAGGCCTTATAGATCCAGTTGAGGTCCAGCTGTTCGTAAAGGTGGTTGTGGAAGCGGGTCCCGTTGTTGCTGGGCCGGGCCGAGAGCGAGATGCAGAGGGTCATGTCTTTATTCAGAATGGGCACCTGACCATTAAACGCGTTCCCTCCCAACTAAGTAGCAGCAGATGTCGGTATCGGGCCCCAAAAGGACATCTGCTGCTACTTAGTTGGGGTCAGGGGCAGCCGGTTCCCGCCGGGAAGTTTCCGACGGCGGCCGGCAGCTTTCCCGGCGCGCCCGCCTTCCCGGCCAGCACAGCGGCGAGGGCATCGAAGGCGCCGTCGCTCCGGCCGTAGAGGGCCACCTTCACCGGCGCGGTGGAGTCCCGCAGCGGCCAGGGGGCGTCCAGGGCCACGGCAATGTCCCCTCCCGCGCCGCGGCCGCCGTAGCCGATGAGGCTGACCAGCGGCCCGGAGCCCAGTGCGAGTCCTGCCCTGGCCGCGGCTGCCTCGAAGCGTGCCCTGTCCGCCGGCGAGCCGCCGTCAACCCGCACCGCACCGGAAACCAGCGGCCCGCTGCAGGGTCCGGAGAGCACGGTGACAGCTGACGCGGAGACGTGGCCGGACAGGGCTCCGCCGCTTCCCGCCGGTGCGCCGGCCGCCGTGGCTGTGCGGCCATGCCAGGCCATCATGGTGGCCACCCGGCGGGCTGCCTCGTCCAGCCGCTCCGGGGGCAGGGTGCCCGAGGCCACGGCCTGGACAATGGCGGCGTGTGCCTGCGCCACGTCGGCGGGCATCAGCAGAAGGTCCGCGCCGGCAGCGAGCGCCATCACCGCGGCGGTGCCGCCCGGGTACTGCTTGGTCACGGCGCCCATGTTCAGGGCGTCCGTTACCGCCACGCCCTTGAAGCCGAGTCCCCGCAGCGCGGCGTAGGAGGGGCCGGAGAGCGACGCCGGGACGCCGGGTTCCAGCGCCGGGACCGCGATGTGCCCGGTCATCACCATCGGCGATCCGGCGTCGATGGCGGCCTTGAAGGGCTTCCAGTCGCGGCCGCTGAGCTCGGCGAGCGTTGAGGGCTGCGCCGGGAGGCTGTGGTGGGAATCGACCGTCACGGAGCCGTGCCCCGGGAAGTGCTTCACGGCCGGCAGTACTCCGGCGGCGAGCATCCCCTGCGAGAAGGCGACGCCGAGGGAGGCGGCAGCATCAGGGTCCGCGGACATGGACCGGGCGCCAATGGTGGGATCGCCGGGCCCGATGGTGACGTCCGTGCCGGGGGCGAAATCGAGGTTGAACCCGAGCGGCACCAGTTCCGCGGCCAGGCCCTGCCCCGCTTCCCTGGCCAGCGGCACGCTGCCCGCGGCGCCGTAACTCATGGGCGTTGGCCATTCGGTCAGGGGCAGGCCGAGCCGGGCAACCTGGCCGCCTTCCTGGTCCACGGCGATGATCCCGGGCCACGGCCGTCCCCCGGCTGCCGCCGCCAGCCGCTGGTTGATGGCCGCCATGCCGTGCACGTCCATCCTGCCCTGGGGATCCAACGGAACGTTGTCGCCCATGATGATGGACCCGGCAAGGTGCAGCCTCTCGATGACGGCTGCGTGGGCCTCCACCTCCTTGCCCTTGAAGAACGGAAGGAGGACCTGCCCGGCCTTCTCCTCGGTGCTCATCGCTGCCACCGCCGCAGCGGCCGCATCCTGGTCGCGCTGTTCGGGCCCCCAGCCCAGCGGCCGGGTACCGGGATCAGGTGACGGGGAGGGCGTGGCGGGGGCCGCCGTCGTGCTTGGCGTGGCAGTGGCGGAGGCGGCGGGCAGGGTGGTCGGGGCCGGCGACGGGACAGGGCCCGGCGCTGCGGTGCAGGACGCCAGGGCCAGGGCGGCGGAGGCTGCCGCGATGAAGGGAAGGGATTTGTGAAGACTGTCACGCAGGGGTCGGAACAAGGCCATCAATACGATGCTACCCCTGCACTAGACTTGAACCACCCGTTCGCCTGCCGGCAGCAGCCTGTCAGTGACGGCGTGAGCCAGCGGCAAACAGGACAGTTAGGACATGCGTGAAGATCGACTTCGCTACATCAAGGCAGTCAACCCTTGGTGTTGAATGGGAACTCGCGCTGGTGGACGGCCGGACGGGCGAACTCGCCTCCGTGGCCAACGAGGTGCTCCGCGGCGTCGCTTCCCGCCACCCCGAACTGAACGAAGACGACGAGCATCCGCACATCAAGCAGGAACTCCTGCTGAACACCGTGGAACTGGTGACCGGTATCTGCGAAACCGCGGCCGAAGCCAAGGAAGACCTTAGCCGTTCGCTGACCGCGGTGCGCGAGATCACCGACCCCATGGGCGTTGAACTGTTTTGCGCCGGAAGCCACCCGTTCAGCCCGCCGCAGCTGCAGCCGGTCACGGACAAGGCACGCTACGCGAAACTCATTGACCGCACCCAGTGGTGGGGCCGGCAGATGGTCATCTACGGCGTGCACGTCCACGTGGGGCTGGACCGCAGGGACAAGGTGCTGCCCGTGCTGGACGGGCTGGTCAACTACTTCCCGCACTTCCAGGCGCTGTCAGCATCCAGCCCGTTCTGGGGCGGCGAGGACACCGGCTACGCGTCCCAGCGTGCCCTGATGTTCCAGCAGCTCCCCACCGCCGGCCTGCCCTTCCAGTTCCAAACCTGGGAGGAATACGAGTCCTATGTGCAGGACATGTTCACCACCGGCGTGATCGACACCCTCTCCGAGATCCGCTGGGACATCAGGCCGGTGCCGAACCTCGGCACCATCGAGATGCGGATCTGCGACGGCCTGGCCACCCTGGAGGAAGTGGGCGCCATCGCAGCCCTCACCCAGTGCCTGGTGGACGAGTTCTCCACCACCCTGGACAACGGCGGGACCATTGCCACCATGCCGCCCTGGCACGTCCAGGAAAACAAGTGGCGCGCTGCCCGCTACGGCATGGACGCCATCATTATCCTGGACGCAGCGGGCAAGGAGCAGCTGGTCACCGAGCACCTGCTGGAAACCCTCAACCGGCTCGAGCCCGTGGCCGCCAAGCTGCGCTGCACGAACGAACTGGCGGACGTCGAGAAGATCATCCGCCGCGGCGCCGGTTACCAGCGCCAGCGCCGGGTGGCGGCTGAACACGGCGGGGACCTCCAGGCTGTGGTGCTGGACCTGGTCAAGCAGATGCGCAACGGCCCCACCGCCTGACCCGGCCCGCCCGAAACGGGGCACTTCGACACGGGACACGCCGGCCGCCGTCGTGATGTACGACGGCGAGGCCCCCAAAGTGCCCCGCGACGGTTCACCGGGTGTCCGGGAGTCCGGCCTTCCTCAGGCGGGCAGGGACACCGACGTGACCGGCATCGAGGAATCCGGCGCGAAGCGGATGCCGCTGGGTTCCACTCCGGCCATCACCAGCTGGGCGCCCAGGGCCGCCACCATGGCGCCGTTGTCCGTGCACAGGTCCAGCGGCGGCACGTGCAGCCTGATCCCGGCGGAGGCGCAGCGCTGGCCGGTCAGCTCGCGGAGGCGTGAGTTTGCCGCCACCCCGCCGCCCAGGAGCACGTCCTTGATGCCCTGTTCCCGGCAGGCCAGCACGGCCTTGGAGGAAATGATGTCCACCACGGCTTCCTGGAAGGCCGCAGCGATGTCAGCCACCGGAATGTCCTCCCCGCGCGCCTCGAACTGCTCCACGCACCGGGCCACCGCGGTCTTGAGGCCGCTGAAGGACCAGTCGTACCGGTGCTTGCCGGGCTCCTCGGCGGTGCCCATGTACTTGGGCTGGCTGAGACCCCGGGGGAAGCGGATGGACTTCGGGTTGCCGGTGCGGGCCACCTTGTCGATGGCCGGACCTCCCGGATAGCCGAGGCCCAGGATGCGGGCCACCTTGTCGTAGGCTTCGCCGGCGGCGTCGTCGATGGTGGAACCCAGCAGCTCCACGTCGTCGGTGATGCTGTTGATCCGCAGGATTTCGGTGTGGCCGCCGGAGACCAGCAGGGCGCCGAGGTTCTCCGGGAGGACCTGCTTTTTGCCCGTTTTCCGGTCGTCCAGCAGCCCCACCCCGACGTGGGCCACGAGGTGGTTGATGGCGTACAGGGGCTTGCCCGTGGCCACGGCCAGGGCCTTGGCGGCGCAGACTCCCACCATGAGCGCGCCGGCCAGGCCGGGCCCGGAGGTGACCGCGATCGCGTCCACGTCGTCGAGGGCCACGCCGGCTTCGGCAAGCGCCTGCTCCAGGGTGGGAACAAAGGCGTCAAGATGGGCCCGCGAGGCGATTTCAGGGATGACGCCGCCGAAACGGACGTGTTCGTCCATCGAGGAGGAGACGGTGTTGGTCAGCAGCGTGGTTCCGCGCACGATGCCCACCCCGGTCTCGTCGCAGGACGACTCAATGCCCAGCACCAGCGGCTGCGAGCGGTTCATGGCCGGGGTCCTTCCGTGGTTGTTCCGTGTGCCGTTCCCCCGCCGGGTGCATCCGCGAGCTGAAGGCGCATGATCAGGGCGTCGACGCCGTCGCGGTAGTACCGGGGGCGGATGTGGATCTGCTCAAAGCCGAACCGGACGTACAACTGCTGCGCCCGCGGGTTGTCCGCGCGGACTTCCAGGAGGACGTCCGCCGCCCGCCTGCGCCGGGCCTCCTCGATGAGGGTGGTGAGCAGCGTGGTGCCGATGCCCCGGCCCTCATATTCGGGGACGACGGCGATGGTCTGGACGTCCGCGATGGGCTCGATGCACATCAGGCCGGCGTAGCCCACGATGCCGTCGCTGCCCTGCGCCACCAGGTAGCGGCGGGTTTCCGGCTGGGACAGCTCGTCGCGGAACATCTGGAGGGGCCAGGCATCCACCGGGAAGAGCCGCTGTTCCAGGGCGCTGACCGCGGGGACATCGTCCAGCGTCATGTCCCGGACCGTCACGTCCGCGCCGGGGCGGCCGGATGCGTGCTTCACAGCGCCCTCTTCCGTGGTCCGGGGACCTGCGCGTCGGACTCCCGGAGGTACAGCGGCGTGGAGTCGGGAAGCCCGTTTCCAGCCGAGAGCCGCGCCAGCGCGAACTGGCCCAGGTACAGGGCATCCGGCTGTTCCTGCGCGAAGTCGGGGTGGGCGTCCAGCGCATCCGAGTAAAGGCCGGCGCCGGCACCGAAGGCGGGCAGGTTTGGCAGGTCGGCGGCGAAGCTGACATGCGGGCCGTCCTCCAGGACGGGAAGCCTGCCTTCGGCCAGGCTGTAGCGCGCCCAGTAGACCTCTTTGCGCCGCGCGTCCGTGGCCACCAGGAACTCGGGGACGGCTGCGCCGGATTCCGCCACTTCCAGGGCCATGGCGTCCAGGCTGACCAGTCCGTACAACGGTTTGCCCCAGACGAAAGCCAGGGTCCGTGCGGTGGCGATTCCGGACCGCAGTCCGGTGAACGGCCCGGGGCCGACCCCCACCACCAGGGCGTCGATGTGCTTGCCGGTCACGCCTGCTTCTGCGAGCATCTCCTCGATCCCCGGGGCAAGCACCTCGGCATGGCTCCGGGTGTCCTCGGTGGAGAAGCTGGCGAGCACGCTTTCCGGCACGGCATCCGAAACCAGGGCGGCACTGGCAACGGCGGAGGTATCGATGGCCAGGATCAGCATCAGCGGGCCTCTTCCCTGGCAGCACCGAGTTCCGGGGACTGGGGCCACCGCGGGCCATACCCGCGCATCACGATGGTGCGGGGCTCGTCCGCATCCTCAGTGTCGAAGTCCAGGCTGGCGGAAGGCCGCCCGTCGTCGAGTCCAAATGCGCGGTGCAAATCGATTTCCAGCCTGCTTTCGCTGAGGTGCTCCACCCGGTCCCGGCCCCACTCCACTACCGTAACGGAGGAGTCCATGGTGTTTTCCAGGTCGATGTCGTCAATTTCCGCGGCTGAGTCCAGCCGGTAGGCATCCACGTGAACCAGGTCCGGGCCGCCGGGCCGCGGCCCGTGCGGCAGGTTGGGATGGATGCGCACCAGGACAAAGGTGGGGGAAATGATGCCCTCCCGCACGCCCAGGCCCTCCCCCAGTCCCTGAGTGAACGTGGTTTTCCCGGCACCCAGCTCGCCGCTGAGCACCAGCAGGTCCCCGGCTTCCAGGACCGCCGCGAGACGGAGGGCGAGCGCATGGGTCTGCTCTGCCGTCGTCGCTGTTAATGTCGTTTCCCAGTTGGGCCGCGGGGACCCGCCGTTGGTGGTCACGAAAGTTTCTCCTGACTGGCCTTGGGGCTTCGGTCCTCTTCGTTGATGAAGCGGCGCGGCACCCTGGGGCTGATCCTGGTGACGATCTCGTAATTGATGGTTCCGGCGGCGCGCGCCCAGTCATCGGCGGTGGGGCCGCCGTCGGCTCCGTCCCCGAACAGCTCCGCCTCGGCACCCAGCAGGTCCGCACCCGCCAGTCCGGTGGGGCCGAGGTCGATGACCATCTGGTCCATGGCAATACGGCCCACCACGGGGTAGGTCATGCCGGCCACCCGGACGGGCCCGCCGGTTGCGGACCGCGGCACCCCGTCCGCATAACCCACCGGGATCAGGCCCAGCGTGCTGTCTCCCCTGGTGCGGTAGTGCAGGCCGTAGGAGACGCCCTGCCCGTCCGGCACTTCCTTGCACTGGGACACCAGGGTCCGCAGCGTCATGGCGGGGCGGAGCCCCAGTTCGGCGGAACTCTGCCCGGCGAACGGGGACAGCCCGTAGACGCCCAGGCCAACGCGGACCAGGTCAAAGTGGGTATCGGGCCGGGACAAAGTTGCGGGGGTGTTGGCCAGGTGGCGGACCTCAGGGTCCACGCCAGCGTCCTCCGCAACGGCCAGGACTTCCCGGAAGGTGGCCAGCTGCTGGTCGGTCTCGGGGCGCTCCGGCTCGTCGGCCACGGCAAGGTGGGAGAAGATGCCCACCACGCGGAGCAGGCCCTGGTCCTGGTAATCCATCGCCTCGCCCACCAGCTGGTCCCAGCTGTCCACGGCGGCTCCGTTGCGTCCCAGCCCGGTGTCCACTTTCAGGTGGATGCGGGCCGGCCGCTCCTGTTCCCGCGCTGCGGCCACTATGCGGTCCAGTTCCCAGCCGGAGCAGCCAATATCCACGCCGGCAGCCACGGCAGCGCCGAAGTTGCTTTCCGTGGTGTGCAGCCAGGCGAGCAGCGGTGCATCAATGCCGGCGGCCCGGAGCGCCAGGGCCTCCGAGATGTGGGCCACGCCCAGCCAGGACGCCCCTGCCTCCAGGGCCGCCCGCGCCACCGGCACGGCGCCGTGCCCGTACGCATCTGCCTTGACGACGGCCATGACTTTCGCCGGGGATGCGGCATCGGCAAGGCGGCGGACATTGTGCCTGATGGCGTCGAGGTCAATCACGGCGGACCGTTCATAACGGGAGCCGTCTCCCGGGGCAGCACTGAATTCGCCGGTTGTTGCGGGGTAAGTCACCCTAGTGATTCTAGTGCTGGCGCTTCGGGCCGAATAATCGTCAGGCGTCCGAGAGGTGGGCGATGGTGGCTGCGGCCCTCCGCTGGGCTGCGAGCGGGACATCCTGGATGATGTCGGCCAGGAAGCCGAACCGGCGCAGCCATTGGCTCATTTGCCGCTCCGGCCGTGCGTTGGCGCGCTTCCACCAGTCAGCAATGTCCCCCCAGCCGGGGGCGGCCAGGGATCCGCCCACTTCCTGCACCGCCAGCGAGGCGCAGAGGTTGGCGAAACGCAGCCTATCCCCCAGCGGCCAGCCGGCCAGGCTGCCAACAATGAACGCGGCGTCGAAACAGTCTCCCGCCCCGGTGGGGTCGAAGGCCTTGACCGGAAGCGAGGGCACCCATTCTTCTTCCCCTGTTTCGGAGTCCACCGCCATGGCACCCTGCGCGCCGAGCGTCACCACGGCCACCGGAACCCGGTCCGCGAGCGCATACAGCGCAGCCCAGGGATCGTCCTTCCCGGTGAACGCCATGGCCTCGCGCTGGTTGGGCAGGAACGCGTGGAAGTACTGCAGGTTGTCCAGCCGGACCGGTGCCCATTCGCCGCTGGGGTCCCAGCCGACGTCGCCGAACAGCTTGACCCCGGCCTGGTGCGCCGCCTTGGCCCAGGGCTCGATCTCGGTGCCTACTTCCGCGATGCCGGCGAGCGCGGCCGGCGGTTCGCCAATGAGTTCCGAGGAAGTGACGGGCGCCGCGTGCCCGTGCGTGACCATGGAGCGGTCCTTCTCCACGCAGAGCGAGACGGTGACGGGTGAGTGCCAGCCGGGCACCTTTTGCGAGAGCGTAAGGTCCACGTGCTCCTGGCCGGACAGGATCTTCCAGTTGAAATCCCCGTAGCCGTCGTCGCCAAACGCCGCGGCCAGCCCGGTCCGCAGCCCAAGCCGTGCCGCCGCGATGGCCTGGTTGGCCACCCCTCCGGGGCAACTGCCCATGCCGTCGCTCCAGATTTCGGTGCCGGGCTCGGGAGCATGCGGGAGCCCGGTAAAAATGATGTCCTGGAAAACCGTTCCGGCCAGCAGCAGGTCAAACCCGGGAGCGGAGTGCGGCCGGACCGCCGCCAGGGGGTCGAAAGGGCGGGCTGGGATCGCGTCCATGTCCGCACACTACGCCCTGCCGCCGACATCCGGTAGGGGCCTGCCGGGCACGGGCCTAGACTGCTGGTTATGCGGCTTTTGATTGCCGGCGGCGGGGGTTTCCGGGTGCCGCTGATATACCGGGCGCTGGTCTCCGGCCGCTTCGCGGGGCTGGTCACCGGTCTGGTGCTGCACGACGTCGACCCCGCCCGGCTGAAGGCTGTCACCGCCGTCCTGCACAGCATGCCGGCCGGCTCCGGCGCGCGGGTTCCGGTCCACGCCACCACAGACCTGCCGCAGGCGTTGGCGGGTGCCGGGATGGTGTTCGCGGCCATCCGGCCCGGGGGCACGGCAGGACGGGTGGCGGACGAAAAAGTGGCGCAAGGACTCGGCCTGCTGGGGCAGGAAACAACCGGCCCCGGGGGAATCTCCTACGCCCTGAGGACAATCCCACACATGCTCAACCTGGCACGCCTGATGAAGGAGCACTGCCCGGGCGCCTGGCTGATCAACTTCACCAACCCCGCAGGCATGGTCACCGAGGCGCTGCTCCCCGTGCTGGGCAGGAAGGTCCTCGGGATCTGCGACTCGGCAGGCGGCCTGGTGCAGCGGGCGGCGCGGGCGGCCGGCGTGCCGCTGCCGGAGGGAAGGCTCGACGGCGTGGGCTACTACGGCCTGAACCATCTGGGCTGGCTCTACCGGCTGGAGTCCGGGGGGCAGGATGTGCTGCCGCGGCTGCTCGCGGACCCCGCCGCCCTGGCCTCGTTCGAGGAGGGGCGGCTCTTCCCCCAGCCGTTCCTGGCCGGCCTCGGCGCCCTGCCGAACGAATACCTCTATTACTACTACCGGCAGGACGCAGCCCGCGAGGCCATGCGCGCCATGGCACGGACCCGCGGCGAAACCATCCACAGCCAGCAGGAAGAGCTGTATCCGCGGCTGGCCGCCGCCGGCGCCGGTGCGTTCCGGCTCTGGGAAGAAGCGCGCCGGTCCCGCGAGGAGGGCTACCTGGCCGAAGCACGCAACCGGGGCGAGGAACGGGACGAGGCCGATTTGGCCGGCGGAGGCTACGAGCGGGTGGCCCTCGCCGCCATGCGTGCCCTGTCGGGGACCGGTGACACACAACTGATCCTGAACACCCGCAACTCCCCCGTGCCCGGGACGGACGCCGCCGGCCCAACCACGGCCCGGCCGGCCGCCGCTGAACCGGCCCTTCCGGGGCTGCCGGCGGACGCCGTCGTCGAAGTTCCCTGCACGGTGACGGCCGACGGCACGCTGCCGCTGCCACAGCAGGCTCCCCCGGGACCGCAGCTGGGACTGCTCCGCCAAGTCAAGCAAGTGGAGCGGCTCACCGTGCGGGCCGCCGTCGAAGGTGACCGCGGTGCCGCCCTCGCGGCGTTCGCCGGGCACCCGCTGGTGGCTTCGGAGGACCTGGCCCAGGCCTTGCTGGAGGGCTACGAACGGGAGTTCCCCGCGCTCCGGCGCCTCTGGCGCCCGGCTGGACCGTGAGGGAGGAGTAGTGTTTTATCGGATGCGCACTCTACCGGCGCTGCCCGTCCATGCCGGTAGCCGGAAGGAGGTCCCGTGGCACTGATCCGCAGGGTTGCTTTGCTCTCCCTCCACACCTCGCCCATGGAGCAGCCCGGGTCCGGGGACGCCGGCGGCATGAACGTGTACATCCGCGAACTGGCCTCGGCGCTGGCTGAAGCCGGTGTCGAGGTGGAAATCTTCACCCGCTCCACCTCGGCCAACCAGCCCGCCGTTGAGCACCCCGATCCCGGCGTCTGCGTGCACAACGTCCTGGCCGGGCCGCTCAAGAAGATCCCCAAGGAAGAGCTACCGGGCCTGCTGCACAGCATGGTGGCCGAGATCGAACAGATCCGGCGCCGGCAGCCCCACGGGCGCTACGACGTAATCCATTCCCACTACTGGGTCTCCGGGATTGCGGGGCTGGAACTGTCGGAACTGTGGGGTGTCCCGCTGGTGCACACCATGCACACCATGGCCAAGGTCAAGAACCTGCTGCTGGAATCCGGTGAGCAGCCGGAGCCGCGGCGGCGGGAACTGGGCGAGCACAACATCGTGGACGGTGCTGCCCGGCTCATCGCCAACACCAGTGCCGAGGCCGCCGAACTTGTCTCGCACTACGGCGCCACCTATGACCGGATCGACATTGCCCCGCCCGGGGTGGACCTGGGCACCTTCACGCCTGCCTTCCGGGCGCGGTCCAGGACCGAACGGGGCATCAACCCCGGGACGTTCCACCTGGTCTTCGCCGGGCGCATCCAGCGGCTGAAGGGGCCCCAGGTCCTGGTCAAGGCCGCCGCGCTGCTGCGGAAGCGCCGCCCGGACATCGACCTCCGGGTCACCATCCTGGGGTCCTTGAGCGGCAACAAGGAGTTCAACCTCCGGCGGCTGGTTTCGGAAGCGGACATGGACGACGTCGTCACGCAGCTTCCACCGGTGAAGGCACCTGAGCTTGCGGCCTGGTTCCGGGCCGCGGATGTGGTGGTGATGCCCTCCTTCAGCGAATCCTTCGGGCTGGTGGCACTCGAGGCGCAGGCCTGCGGCACACCGGTGGTGGCCACCCGGGTTGGCGGGCTGTCGCGGGCCATCTTCCACGGCAGGACCGGTTTGCTGGTTGACGGCCACCATGCCGCCGACTGGGCTGACGCCCTCGAGGCCCTCTCTGACGATCCGGCCACCCGCGAGGACATGGGCCGGGCCGCTGCCATCAGGGCCCAGAACTCAGGGTGGGCCCGCACAGCCGCCATCACGCTGGAAAGCTACCATGCCGCCGTCGACAACCACGTGGGGGGCCGGCTGGTGCAGGCCTTTCCCGCGTCCTGACTGTCCCCTCCACGGAAACCCCGCCCCGCCAAGCAAAGGACAATGATGTCTTCCACCCCCAGTGACCTTGAGATTGCCAGGGCAGCCCGGATCCGGCCCATCGAGGACATTGCGGCGGCCGCAGGCATCAATGCGGAGGCCCTGGAGCATTACGGGCGGTACAAGGCCAAGATCGATCCCGCCCGGCTGCAGGCTCCCGCGCCCGCCGGGAAGGTGGTGCTGGTCTCGGCGATGTCCCCCACGCCGGCCGGTGAGGGGAAGTCCACCACCACCGTTGGCCTCGCCGATTCGCTGGCACGGGCGGGCCACAAGGTGATGATCGCCCTGCGCGAGCCGTCGCTGGGCCCGGTTCTGGGCATGAAGGGCGGCGCCACCGGCGGCGGCTACTCCCAGGTGCTGCCCATGGACGAGATCAACCTCCACTTCACCGGCGACTTCCATGCCATCACGGCCGCCAACAATGCGCTCATGGCCCTGGTGGACAACCACATCTATCAGGGCAACGCCTTGAATATTGACCCCCGGCGCATGACGTTCAAGCGGGTCCTGGACATGAACGACCGCGCCCTGCGGGAGGTGGTTATAGGTTTGGGCGGGCCCACCCAGGGCGTCCCGCGCCAGGACGGGTTCGACATCACCGTGGCGTCCGAGATCATGGCGGTCTTCTGCCTGGCCACCGACCTGGCGGACCTTCGCTCCCGGCTGGGCCGGATCACTTTCGGCTACACCTTTGACCGCTCGCCGGTGACCGTGGCGGATCTTAGTGTGCAGGGTGCGCTGGCGCTGCTGCTGAAGGAGGCCGTCAAGCCCAACCTGGTGCAGACCATCGCCGGCACTCCTGCCCTGGTCCACGGCGGACCGTTCGCCAATATCGCCCACGGCTGCAATTCGCTGATTGCCACCCAGACGGCACGGCGGCTGGCGGACATTGTTGTGACGGAGGCGGGCTTCGGCGCCGACCTGGGTGCGGAAAAGTTTATGGACATCAAAGCGCGGACCGGCGGCCTGGCGCCCTCGGCGGTGGTGGTGGTGGCAACGGTGCGGGCCCTCAAGATGCAGGGCGGGGTAGCGAAGAACCAGCTCACCGAACCGAACATCGCTGCCCTCGAGGCGGGGGTGGCAAACCTGCACCGGCACGTCCGGAATGTGGAGAAATTCGGTGTGCCTCCCGTGGTGGCCATTAACAGGTTCTCCTCCGACTCCGCCGAGGAACTCGACTGGCTGCTGGCGTGGTGCGCGGCAGAGGGAGTCCCGGCCGCCGTCGCCGATGTGTGGGGACGCGGCGGCGGCGGTGACGGCGGGGATGAACTTGCGGCCCTGGTGGCCAAGACGGTGGCGGGGCCCAACAACTTCCGGCACCTGTACGCGCTGGGACTGCCGGTGGAGGACAAGATCCGGACCATCGCCCAGGAAATCTACGGGGCGGACGGGGTGGATTTCTCCGTGCCGGCCCTGAAACGGCTGGCCGACATCGAGCGGAACGGCTGGGGCGGCCTCCCGGTATGCATGGCCAAGACCCAGTACTCGTTCACGGATGATGCCTCCCGGCTGGGCGCCCCGAAAGGATTCACCATCCACGTCCGCGACCTCCTGCCCAAGACCGGTGCCGGCTTCATCGTTGCGCTGACCGGAGCGGTGATGACCATGCCCGGGCTGCCCGTAGCGCCGGCGGCGATGCGCATGGACGTGGACGACGCCGGCAACCCGGTGGGCCTCGCCTGACCCCTGCACCCTCTCTCACTTGATGTCGGCTTTCCGCAGACGCCCTCTCACTTGATGTCGGTTTTTTGCAGACGCTCTCTCACTTGATGCGCGTTTTCCGGCGACGCTCCTGCACTTCCCGTGGGTCGCGTACCCGTGCGGCAGCCGCTTTTGCGGTAGCAGCGGTCCGCGTCGCCACGTCTGGAAGCCCTCCGCGCTTCAGCGAAACAAAGATCAGCACCGGGCTCAGCACCACAAGCCCACTGACCTCCGTGACGGAGGAGGGGTCGGTGGCGAGCATCTCGGGAATGGCCCGGCCCGGCGCAGTCGCGGCAAAGACGCAGGCCACGTCGATGCCGGCTCAATGTAGCGCCCGGCCTGCCCGCCCAACGCAAACGCTTCCCCACCGAGGTGGACTGCTCCCCGGATGTTGGACTGAAAATTCAGTTCCGACTTCCGGGAAGCAGTTCAGCAGTGAGAGAGCGTTGCGTGAAAACCCACATCAAGTGAGAGAGGATCGTCAGAAACCGACGTCAAGTGCGAGAGGGTTTCAGGGTGGACAGGCTGACGGGCGGGTTAGCGCTCCAGGTCGCCGCGGATGAAGGCTTCCACCTTTTCGCGGGCGAGGTCGTCGTTGAACTGCTCCGGCGGCGACTTCATGAAGTAGCTCGATGCGGAGAGCAGCGGACCGCCGATGCCACGGTCCAGGCCGATTTTCGCGGCACGGATGGCGTCGATGATCACGCCGGCGGAGTTGGGGGAATCCCAGACTTCCAGCTTGTACTCGAGTGACACAGGGGCGTCGCCGAAGTTGCGGCCTTCGAGGCGGACAAAGGCCCACTTGCGGTCATCCAGCCACTGGACGTAGTCGGACGGGCCGATGTGGACGTCCTTGGCGGCCAGTTCGGCTTCCACGTTGGAGGTGACGGCCTGGGTCTTGGAGATCTTCTTGGACTCCAGGCGGTCGCGCTCCAGCATGTTCTTGAAGTCCATGTTGCCGCCGACGTTCAGCTGGTACGTGCGGTCCAGGGTGACACCGCGGTCTTCGAAGAGCTTGGCCATGACGCGGTGGGTGATGGTGGCGCCGATCTGGCTCTTGATGTCGTCGCCCACGATCGGGACGCCGGCGGCGGTGAACTTGTCAGCCCACTCCTTGGTGCCGGCGATGAAGACGGGCAGGGCGTTGACGAAGGCCACGCCGGCGTCAATAGCGGCCTGGGCGTAGAACTCGGCAGCTTCCTGCGAACCAACGGGCAGGTAGCAGACCATCACGTCGACCTTGGCATCCTTGAGCGCCTGCACAACGTCCACCGGCTCTTCGGTGGACTGCTCGATGGTCTCGAGGTAGTACTTGCCGAGGCCGTCGAGGGTGTGGCCGCGCTGGACGGTGACGCCGGTGGGCGGCACGTCGGCGATCTTGATGGTGTTGTTTTCGCTCGCCAGGATGGCATCGGAAAGGTCAACGCCGACCTTTTTGCCATCAACGTCAAACGCGGCGACGAACTCAACGTCACCCACGTGGTACTGGCCGAACTCAACGTGCATCAGGCCCGGGATCGTGGCCTTGGGGTCGGCATCCTTGTAGTAGTGGACGCCCTGGACCAGCGAAGCGGCACAGTTTCCTACGCCGACGATTGCAACACGAATCGGATGTGAAGACACGGAACTCCTTTGAGGAAAAACGTCAGCCCGCCGGTGCCGCGTCCGGGAGGGGACGACGGCGGTGCGGCAGGCTCTGCGCCAAAACGGCGCCTTTTCATAGTAACCAACAGAGTGGGACGCGGGGTTGTTCCCCTGTCCCACTCTGCGGATTCACCGTAATGGAATCAGGCCGGCTGCTTCCACAGGTTGATGTCCGACTCCACCGCGAACTCGTCGATGGCGTTCAGTTCGTCGGCGGTGAACGCGAGGTTGTTGATGGCGGACAGCGTGTCCTCCAGCTGGCGCACACTTGAGGCGCCCACCAGGGCCGAGGTGACAGGCGAACCCTTGGGCTGGTCACGCAGGATCCAGGCGACGGCCATCTGGGCGAGGGACTGTCCGCGGCCTTCGGCGATCCTGTTGAGCCCGCGGATGCGGTCCAGCTTCTCCTCGGTGATGGCGTTTTCGGAGAGGAAACGGTCCTTGGCTGCCCGGGAATCGGCGGGGATGCCGTTCAGGTAGCGGTCGGTGAGCATGCCCTGGGCGAGCGGAGAGAAGGCGATGGAGCCTGCACCCACCTGGTCCAGCGCTTCATAGAGGTTGGGCGAACCGTTCTCGGTCCACCGGTTGAGCATCGAGTAGCTGGGCTGGTGGATGAGCAGCGGCGTCCCGAGGTCCTTCAGGATGCGTGCTGCCTCAAGGGTCTGCTCGGGGGTGTAGGAGGAGATGCCTGCGTACAGGGCCTTGCCTGAACGGACGGCATAATCCAGCGCACCCATGGTCTCTTCCATGGGAGTTTCCGGGTCCGGCCGGTGGCTGTAGAAGATGTCCACGTAGTCCAGGCCCATGCGCTGCAGCGACTGGTCCAGGCTGGAGATCAGGTATTTGCGGGAGCCCCACTCGCCGTACGGGCCGGGCCACATGTAGTAGCCGGCCTTGGTGGAGATGACCAGCTCGTCCCGGTAGGGCTTGAAGTCGTCCTGGAGGTGCCGGCCGAAGTTCGTTTCGGCTGATCCGTCCGGCGGGCCGTAGTTGTTGGCGAGGTCAAAGTGGTTGACGCCCAGGTCGAACGCGCGGCGCAGGATGGCCCGCTGCTCGTCGAAGCGCTTGTCATCGCCGAAGTTGTGCCACAGGCCAAGCGAGATGGCGGGCAGTTTGAGTCCGCTGCGGCCGACGCGGCGGTAGGGCATGGATTCGTAGCGGTCTTCCGCCGCGGAATAAGTCATGTCTTCCATCCTGCCAGCTGTGACCCGCACAACAGGCCACGGCAGGAAAGTTACGCCGCGGGCTGACACCAGCCCGCGGCGTAACGCTGCCTGCATGGCGTCAGGACTTGACGATCACCGCGCTCCAGGGCGCCAGGGCGAGGGCGTCGCCCTCAAGGCCGCTGCCCTCATCCGTGGCCAACAGGACGGTCCCGGCAACGTCCTCCAGCCGGACCTTGGCGTCCGAGAGGTTCAGCAGTACCTCAACGCTTCCGCGGCGGAACCGCAGCCAGCCGGCGTCGTCGTCGAACGTCACCTCTGTCTCGGTGAAGCCGAGACCGGCAAGCTCCGGGTGCTCGCGGCGCAGCGCCGTGAGGGCACGGTAGAGCTCCAGCAGCCGGGCGTGGTCCCCGGCGGAGGCTTCGTCCCAGTTCAGCTTGGACCGGCGGAAGGTTTCCGGATCCTGGGGGTCGGGCACGACGGCGGGATCCCACCCCATGCGCTCGAACTCCTTGATCCGGCCTTCCGCGGTGGCCTTGCCCAGCTCGGGTTCCGGGTGCGAGGTGAAGAACTGCCAGGGGGTGCTCGCCGCGAACTCCTCGCCCATGAACAGCATGGGCGTGAACGGGGACGTCAGCGTGAGCACGGCTGCCATGGCAAGCTGCCCGTGGGAGAGCGACTGCGAGAGCCTGTCCCCCGTGGCGCGGTTGCCGATCTGGTCGTGGTTCTGGTTGCAGACCACCAGCGCCGCCGGGTGCACCAGCGAAGCGTCGATGGGCCGGCCGTGGTGCCGTCCGCGGAAGCTGGAGTAGCTGCCGTCGTGCAGGAAGCCGTCCTTCAGGACCTTCGCCAGGACCGCCAGGGACTGGAAGTCGCCGTAATACCCGGTGGTCTCGCCGCTGACGCTGACGTGGACCGCGTGGTGGAAGTCGTCGCTCCACTGCCCGGCCAGCCCGTACCCGTTGGCGTCCCGCGGGTAGATCAGGCGGGGGTTGTTCAGGTCCGACTCGGCAATCAGGGTCTTCGGCAGCCCGGTCTCCGCCGCGACGGCGTCGCCCAGGGCACCGAACTCCTCGAGGATGTGCACGGCGCGCTCGTCCTTCAGCGCGTGCACGGCGTCCAGGCGGAGGCCGTCCACGTGGTAGTCCCGGAGCCAGAGGGCGAGATTGTCCAGGATGTACTCCCGCACCACGTCCGAGCCGGGGCCGTCCAGGTTCACCGAGTCGCCCCAGGTGTTGGCGTCCCCCTGCTTGAGGTAGGGGCCGAACCTGGACAGGTAGTTCCCGCTCGGGCCGAGGTGGTTGTACACCACGTCCTGGATAACACCCAGGCCGGCGGCGTGGGCAGCATCCACAAAGCGCTGGTAGGCAGCAGGCCCGCCGTACCCTTCATGGACCGCGTACCACTGGACGCCGTCGTAGCCCCAGTTATGGGTTCCGTTGAACCCATTGACCGGGAGCAGCTCCACGAAGTCGATTCCCAGGTCCGCGAGGTACCCGAGCTTCCCGGCCGCCGCGTCCAGGGTCCCCTCAGGGGTGAACGTGCCGACGTGGAGTTCGTAGATCACCGAACCCTTCAGATCCTTGCCCTTCCAGCCGGAGTCCTGCCAGGCATGGGCTGCGGGGTCGAAGGTCCTGGAAAGTTCATGGACGCCGGCGGGCAGGCGGCGGGAGCGCGGGTCCGGAATGGGATGGGTGTCCCCGTCCAGCAGGTAGCCGTAGTCCACCTCGCCGTCAGCCGGGGCATCCGGGGCTGTCCACCACCCTTCAGAGCCCGGAGCCGTGTCCTTTTCCGTCATGGGGTACTGCCGGCCGCCGGCCAGCAGGACCACGGACGTGGCCTCCGGAGCCCAGACATCGAAGCGCCCGGGGCCGCCATTCACAAGGGTCATGCCTTCTCTCCATCCGCCGGTACGAGCAAAGCCACGGGGTAGGTACCCAGGACGTCGGCCACCGAAACGGGCCCGGGGCCGTAGCTGTTGCCGGTGAGTTCGTCGCGCAGCGTCGTGGGAAGTTCGACGGCGGTGTCCCGCCATCCGCCGTCGGCTGCCAGTCCGGCGGGAAGCCGGGTGGCCAGGGTTAGGGCCCCAGTGGAGCCGTCACCTCCGCGGTGGAACGCGACCAGATGCTCTGCCGCTGGACCGGTGGCTGTCACGGGGCTGTAGCCCTGGAACAGTTCGGGCCGGTCGCGGCGGAGCCGGAGCGCGCGGGAGGTGACCAGGAGCTTGCTGGTTTCCGTGCCCGCCGCGGGCAGGGTGCCGGCTTCGAGCTTTGCAAGCTCCTGCCGGCGGACCTCGAAGTCCACCGGGCGGCGGTTGTCGGGGTCGGTCAGGGACCGTTCCCAGAATTCGCTGCCCTGGTAGACGTCCGGGACGCCGGGCATGGTCAGCTGGACCAGCTTGGCGGACACAGAGTTGGACGCGGCGTAGGAATCAATGCGTGCCACGAAGCCCTCCACCACCTTGGTGACCCGGCCGTCGTCGAACGCTGCATCCACTGCAGCCTTCACAGCCGATTCGAAGTCCTCGTCGGGGCTGGTCCAGGTGGTGGAGTTGCCGGCTTCCCGGGCAGCCTTCTCGGCGTAACCCTGCAGCCGCTCCCGGCTGGCGGGCCAAGCCCCCACCACAGCCTGCCAGAGCAGGTTCTCGTAAGGGCCGTCCGGGATCGGGGCCAGTTCACGGAGGGTGTTCAGCGTTGCCGTCCACTCCTGCGGCAATTCGGCGATCACCGAGATCCGCGCCCGGGCGTCCTCGCTGCGCTTGGTGTCGTGCGTGGACATCGTGGTCATGGACAGGGGCAGTTCCTGCTGGCGCCGGGCCATCCGCTGGTGGAACTCGTCAGGCGAAACAGAGAATTCCGTCGGTTCGGCTCCCACTTCGGTCAGGGTGCCCAGCCGGGTGTAGCGGTAGAACGCCGTATCCTCAACGCCCTTGGCCATCACCATGCCCGAGGTCTGCTGGAAGCGGACCGCGATGGGGTTGGCGGGATCAAGGAGCAGCGGCAGCAGCGTGCCCACGGCAACCTCGAGGTCGGGCCGCTGGGCCGCCGCTGATTCGCACGCTTCCTTGAGGATCCCGGCACCGGTGGGCAGGTACGTCCGGTACACGGGGAACGCAGCGATGATCTCGGCAATGGCATCGGCTGCCTGGTCCACCGCAAGCCCGTAGGACTCCGGAACCAGACGGGCCAGGCGCAGGACCTCGGACCGCAGGATCCCGTCCGCGATCATGCGCTTGGTGCCCCGGATCATCTCCGCGTAGTCCGCGGGGGTGTCGGAGCCGCGGAGCTTCGCATCCAGCTCGTCCAGCGCCTGCCGGCCTGCGGGATCCACGAACACCCGGTCCACGTCCGCGAGGGCGTCGTAGCCGGTGGTTCCCTCGGTGGCGAAGTCCTGGGGCAGGGTTTCGCCCGGCTCCAGGATCTTTTCCACCAGGACGTACGCTCCGCCGCTGAGGTCCTTCAGCCAGCGCAGGTAGCCGGCGGGATCGGCCAGGCCGTCCGGGTGGTCCACCCGGAGGCCGTCCACCAGCCCCTCCTTGAACCAGCGGCCCACCTCGGCATGTGCTTCCTCAAAGACCCTGGGCGTTTCCACCCGGATCCCGGCCAATGTGGTGACCGCGAAGAAACGCCGGTAGTTCAGCTCCGCATCCGCCCGGCGCCAGTCCATCAGCTCATAATGCTGGCGGCTGTGCACCTCCTGGGGTGAATCGCCGTCGGAGTAGCTTCCGGAAGCCAGCGGGAACCGGTGGTCGTAGTACCGGAGCTCGCCGTCCTTGATTTCCAGCTTGTCCAGGTCATCGTCGGAGCCGAGCATGGGCAGCCGGATCTTCCCGCCGGCCAGGTCCCAGTCGACGTCGAAGGCTTCGGCGTAGGGCGAGCCCTGGCCCTCCTTCAGCAGGGACCACCACCAGGGGTTCTGCACGGGCGTGGCGACGCCCACGTGGTTGGGCACGATGTCCACCAGTACACCCATGCCGTGTTCGCGGGCAGCCTTGGACAGGGCGAGCAGGCCCTCGGGGCCGCCACGCTCCGGGTCCACCGCGGAGGGGTCGGTCACGTCATAGCCGTGGTCCGAGCCCTGCTCCGCGGTCAGGATGGGCGAGAGGTACACCCAGTCAGCGCCGAGGTCCTTCAGGTAGGGGACCTTTTCGGCGGCATCGAACAGGGTGAAGCTGCGGCGGATCTGCAGGCGGTAGGTGGATGCCGGGACCCTCACTTCGCCGTAGCCTTCCGCTCCCCGATCTTGGTGGTTTTTCCGGGCTCGGCCACCATGGGGGTGGTGAGCGATTCAGTCTCGCTGGTGGAGGTCTGGGTCAATGCCGCCAGGGAGGCCGCCACGGAGTGGTCGGGTTCCACTTCCTCGACGGTGTGCGCACGGAGGACCACCAGGGACTTTGCTTCCACCGGCAGCGGCTGCCCGGCGGCCACCGGTTCCGTGTCCGCGTTCTGCCCGGCGGTGTCGATGATGACGTCCCAGGCCGGAGCGTACTCGTCCGAGGGCAGGGTGAACTTCACGGTGTCATCGTGGGCGTTGAAGTACAGCAGGAAGTTCACGTCGGTGATCCTCCGGCCGCGGCTGTCCTTGCCCTGGATGCCGTGCCCGTTCAGGAAGACGCCCACGGACCGGCCAAAGCCGCTGTCCCAGGCTTCGGGCTTCATGTTCTCGCCCTCCGGGTCCAGCCATACGATGTCCGGCAGCCGTTCGCCCTCGCCCCGCAGGACCGGGCGTCCGTCGAAGAAGCGGCTGCGGCGGAAGGTGGGGTGCTTGGCGCGGAGCGCGTTGACGGCCGCCGTGAACTCGATCAGCGGCTGGTCCACGGTGTCCCAGTTGATCCAGGTCAGCTCGGAGTCCTGGCAGTAGCCGTTGTTGTTGCCCTGCTGGGTGCGCCCCATTTCGTCGCCGTGCAGGAGCATGGGGACGCCCTGGGACAGCAGCAGCGAGGCGATGAAGTTCCGCTGCTGGCGGGCGCGGAGGCCAAGGACTTCGGGATCGTCCGTGGGACCTTCGACGCCGCAGTTCCAGGACCGGTTGTGGGATTCGCCGTCGTTGTTGTCCTCGCCGTTGGCGTCGTTGTGCTTCTCGTTGTAGGACACCAGGTCCGCGAGGGTGAAGCCGTCGTGCGCGGTGACGAAGTTGATGGATGCCACGGGGCGGCGGCCGGAGTGCTCGTACAGGTCCGCGGAGCCGGTGATGCGGGAAGCAAACTCGCCCAGGGTGGCGGGCTCGCCGCGCCAGAAGTCGCGGACGGTGTCGCGGTACTTGCCGTTCCATTCCGTCCACTGCGGCGGGAAGTTGCCCACCTGGTAGCCGCCGGGTCCAACGTCCCACGGCTCGGCGATGAGCTTGACCTGGGACACTACCGGGTCCTGCTGGATGAGTTCGAAGAAGGTGGACAGCTTGTCCACGTCATAGAACTCGCGGGCCAGGGTGGAGGCGAGGTCGAACCGGAAGCCGTCAACGTGCATCTCGGACACCCAGTAGCGCAGCGAGTCCATGAGCAGCTGCAGGGAGTGCGGCTGGCGGACGTTCAGGGAGTTGCCCGTGCCGGTGTAGTCCATGTAGTGCTTCTCGTCGCCCTCCATCAACCGGTAATAGGCGGCGTTGTCGATTCCCTTGAAGGACAGGGTGGGGCCCAGGTGGTTGCCTTCCGCGGTGTGGTTGTACACCACGTCCAGGATGACCTCGATGCCGGCCTTGTGCAGGGACCGGACCATGGCCTTGAAGTCCTGGACCTGCTGGCCGGTGTCCCCGGTGGAGCTGTAGGTGTTCTGCGGCGCGAAGAAGCCGATGGTGTTGTAGCCCCAGTAGTTGTTCAGGCCCTTGTCCTGCAGGGTGCCGTCATTGACGAACTGGTGCACGGGCATCAGTTCGATGGCGGTGACGCCGAGCTTCTGCAGGTGGGAGATGACGGCGGGGTGCGCCACGCCGGCGTAGGTGCCGCGCTGTTCCTCGGGGATTTCCGGGTGCAGCTGGGTGAGGCCCTTGACGTGCGCTTCGTAGATGACGGACTGGTGGTACGGGATCCGCAGGTTCTGGTCGCCGTCCCAGTCGAAGAACGGGTTGATGACCACACCCATCATCATGTGGCTCGCGGAGTCCTCGTTGTTGATGGAGTCCGGTTCGCCCAGGTTGTAGGTGAACAGCGAGGGATCCCAGTCGACCTGGCCGTGGACGGCCTTGGCGTAGGGGTCCAGCAGGAGCTTGTTGGGGTTGAAGCGGTTGCCGGAGGCAGGATCGTACGGGCCATGGACCCGGTAGCCGTACTTCTGTCCGGGCTGGACCTGCGGGATGTAGCAGTGCCAGACGTAACCGTCCACTTCGTCCAGCTCGATGCGGGTTTCCTTGCCGTCCTCATCGAAAAGGCAAAGTTCGACTTTTTCTGCTCGTTCGCTGAACAGGGCAAAGTTGGTGCCGGTTCCGTTATAGGTGGCGCCAAGGGGATAAGCCGATCCGGGCCAGACTTCCATAATGCTCCTCTTTGTGATTCGGCAGCAGTAGAGCAGGCGCGCCCTGCTGCCGGTGCGAACTAATGCCTACCGTAACGGTTGGGTGTGACTATTACGTTTCCGCGCCTCTGGGTTACTAAGCGTGCTTACTTTACCCCAAGTCTGGGGTAAGGAGTCTGCGATGCCTCCCGAAGTGACCGGTCCCCCGGCGCTGGCGTCCGACGCCGTCCGTCCCGCTTTGCCGTGCAGGGCGGCTCCCAGCGCGGCAATCGCTGCCCAGCGCACGTCCGGTTCCACGCCCGCTTTCCTGAAGCGCCCGACGTCGGACCCCGCCTGGGCGAGCAGGGCACCAATGACGCCGGCCAGGACGTCGCCGCTGCCGGCCGTTGCCAGCCAGGGCGTGCCGTCCGCCTGGCTGAAGATATCGCCTGATGGTGCGGCCACCAGGGTGGTGGCGCCTTTGAGCAGTACGGTGCCACCGGTCTGTTCCGAGGCTCGGCGTACCGCGGCCAGGGTTCCGCCTTCCACCGCGTCCCGGTCCTCGGATCCGCCCAGGCGTTGCAGCAGCGAGGCCAGTTCTCCGGCGTGGGGTGTGAGGACCACGTGCGGGCCAAGGATTTCGGGAAGCGCGGGAAGGGCACCGGCGTCCGCCACGACGGGCAGGCCGGAGTCCACGGCGTCATGGGCGCGCTGAAGCTGGTCATGGTGTTCGGGACCCATGCCGGAGCCCACCAGCCAGGCCTGCACACGGTTGTCCGCGACGGCGCCGGTGCTGCAAACAACCTCAGGGCACGCCTGCCTCACCAGGTCCGCGACTTCGGGCGGGCCGAGGTAGCGGACCATCCCCACGCCCGCGGCCAGGGCACCGCGGCAGGCCAGAACGGCTGCGCCCGGATAGTCCACGGAGCCAGCAACAACTCCGAGTACTCCGCGGGAGTACTTGTGGGCGCGCCGGGCAGGGTGCGGCAGCAGCCGCGCCAGGTCCCCGTCCTCGAGCCGGCGGAGCGAAGGCTGCGGCAGGTGCTCCTCGATGCCGATGGGCACCACCAGCACCTGGCCGGCGTAGTCGGCGCCGGGGTCAACCAGCAATCCGCTTTTGGCACCGCCGAAGGTGACGGTCAGGTGCGCCGGGAGCACCGGCCGGAAAACCTCGCCGGTATCAGCGTCAAGGCCGCTGGGAAGGTCGCAGGCAACCATCAAGGCATGTCCGTCCCGGCCTGCCGTCAGCTCGGCGACGGCTTCAACCAGCGCGGCAGCACTCCCCCGCAGCCCGCCGTTGGCGCCTGTGCCCAGCACGGCATCGATGACGACGTCGGCGCTTGCCGCTTCTTTGGCGAGTTCGGCGGGTGCCGCCCCGGCAAGACGGCGCACCCGGCCGCCGGTGCGCTCAAAAGCAGCCAGCGCCTGGGGGTGGGCGGTGTCTCCGGTGAGCACCGCCGTCGTGCGCATTCCCCGCGCGGCAAGGAAGGACGCGGCGTACAGGCCGTCCCCGCCATTGTTGCCCTTGCCCGTGAGGACGCAGACGCTGGCGCCGTAGATGGACAGGCCGCGGGACCGGCGTTCCCTGATGACGGCGTTGGCCAGGCCGTAGGCGGCACGCTGCATGAGGACGTCGCCCAGTCCGGAGGAGAGGAGCGGTTCCTCAGCCTGCCGGACCTGAGTTCCGGTGTAGGCGCTGATCACGGTGCCAGTTCCTGCGGGGGCCTGAGCGCGGTCAGCCTTCGGCCAGGACGGTGGCCGTGGCGATCCCGCCGTCGTGGCTCATGGAGAGGTGCCAGCGCTTGACGCCCTTGGCCTCGGCAACAGCCAGCACGGTGCCCTTGACCTGCACGGTGGGTCCGTTCTGGTCCAGGCCGATCCAGCAGTCCTGCCAGTTCATGCCGGCAGGCGCACCGAGGACTTTGGCAACAGCTTCCTTGGCGGCAAACCGGGCAGCCAGTGACCGGGTGTTCAACTCGCGCTCGGCGGGAACGAACAGCCGGTCCCGGAGGCCCGGGGTGCGTTCAAGCTGGCGGCCGAACCGCTCGATGTCTACAACGTCTACGCCAATGCCAACAATCATGGCACTACTCTACGTGGACGGCCTTGGCCCGCCGAGCGCAGCGCGCCTGACCACGCTCCGGATACGAAGGAAGCCCCAGGCTCTGCGCCCGGGGCTTCCCTGTTGAATCAGTACCGGAATCCGGCCCGACGCTACTCGACGGTGACGCTCTTGGCGAGGTTGCGGGGCTGGTCCACGTCGTAGCCCTTGGCCTGGGCCAGTTCCGCGGCGAAGATCTGCAGCGGAACGGTGGTCAGCAGGGGCATAAGCAGGGTGGGGGTTTCGGGGACGTAGAAGACGTACTCGGCGTAGGCCTTCACGGCCTCGTCGCCTTCCTCGGCGATGACCAGGGTGCGCGCGCCGCGGGCACGGACTTCCTGGATGTTGGAGACCACCTTGGCGTGCAGGGAATCGCGGCCGCGCGGGGACGGGACCACCACGAACACCGGCTGGCCTTCATCGATCAGGGCGATCGGCCCGTGCTTGAGCTCGCCGGCGGCGAAGCCCTCGGCGTGGATGTAGGCGATTTCCTTCAGCTTCAGCGCACCCTCAAGCGCCACCGGGTAACCGACGTGGCGGCCCAGGAAGAGCACCGACTTCTCATTCGCCATGCTGCGGGCCAGTTCACGCAAGGGCCCGGCGTTGTCCAGGATCTTCTGGATCTTCGCCGGGATCTTGTTCAGGTCCGCCAGGACGTCCTTGATCTGGCCTGAGAAGATGTTTCCGCGCAGCTGTGCCAAATACAGGCCCAGCAGGTACGCGGCGGTGATCTGGGCAAGGAACGCCTTGGTGGAGGCCACCGCGATCTCCGGACCCGCGTGCGTGTACAGCACGGCGTCGGACTCACGCGGGATGGTGGAGCCATTGGTGTTGCAGATGGAAATGGTCTTCGCGCCCTGCTCCCGGGCATAGCGCACGGCCATCAGCGTGTCCATGGTCTCCCCGGACTGGCTGATGGACACCACCAGGGTGTTCGCGTCCAGGATCGGGTCCCGGTAGCGGAACTCGTGCGCGAGCTCCACCTCGGTGGGGATCCGGCACCAGTTCTCGATCGCGTACTTCGCCACCATGCCCGCGTACGCGGCGGTCCCGCAGGCCAGCACAATAATCTTGTTCACCTGCTTCAGCAGCTCCGGATCGATCCGGAGCTCATCCAGGGTCAGCTTGCCGTTGATGTCCGAGCGGCCCAGCAGGGTCTGCGCCACGGCGTCGGGCTGGTCATGGATTTCCTTCTCCATGAACGAGCTGAAGCCGCCCTTTTCGGCCGAGGCCGGGTCCCAGTCCACATGGTATTCCTTGCCCGCGGCCGGGTTGCCGAAGAAATCGGTGATCTCCACGGTGTCCGCGGTGATGGTGACGATCTGATCCTGCCCCAGCTCCACGGCCCGTCGGGTGTAGTCGATGAACCCGGACACGTCCGAGCCCAGGAAGTTCTCGCCCTCGCCCAGGCCCACCACCAGGGGTGAGTTGCGGCGGGCGGCCACCACGACGTCGGGCTGGTCGGCATGGACAGCCAGGAGCGTGAAAGCGCCCTCCAGCCGCTGGCAGGCCAGTTCCATGGCGCGGGTCAGGCGCCCCTCGGCGGTGTCCCCGGCGAGCTTGTTCCGGTAAATATCGGCCAGCAGGGCCGCGGCAACCTCGGTATCCGTCTCGGACAGGAAGGTCACGCCCTTGTCCAGCAGCTCGAGCTTGAGCTCAGCGAAGTTTTCAATGATGCCGTTATGGATCACGGCGAGCTTGCCGCCGTCGGCCAGGTGCGGGTGCGCGTTACGGTCCGTCGGCCCGCCATGCGTAGCCCACCGGGTATGCCCGATCCCCGTTACCGTCTCCGGCAAAGGATTAGCCTCCAGCTCGGCAATCAGGTTGCTCAGCTTCCCCGACTTCTTCCGCGACTCGATCGCGCCCTGGGACACCACGGCCACCCCGGCGGAGTCGTAGCCCCGGTACTCCAGGCGGCGCAGTCCCTCAAGAACAACATCCAGCGCGCTGTGACCGGCAATTCCGCCGTCAACTGAACGGCCCACATATCCCACGATTCCACACATAGGCTCAAGACTATCGGCAGGGGCGCCCCAGATCTAAACCGGCTGCCGTTCCTTGCAGAGGCGGAATGTTGCGGTTGCCGCCGCGCGCAGGCCGGGCCGCATTTCGCTATGTGCCGGGCGAGGGGCAGAATCTCTAACGTGACTTTGCAACGCAACGAGGCGAACGGGGAGGGTGTCTCCCCGTTCGTCGAGCTGGACCGGCAGACCTGGTCCCGGCTCGCAGACGAGATGGAACAGCCTCTTAACCAAGAGGACATCGTCCGTCTCCGTGGCCTCGGGGACCCCCTGGACATGAAGGAGATCCGCGAGGTCTACCTTCCGCTCTCCAGGCTCCTGCACCTGTATGTGGAGGCCGCCGGGCAGCTGCACGCCGCCACCACCACCTTCCTGGGTGAGCACACCCAGCGCACGCCGTTTGTGATCGGCGTGGCGGGGTCCGTAGCGGTGGGCAAGTCCACCATTGCCCGGGTGCTCCGTGAAATGCTCAGGCGCTGGCCCGGCACCCCCAACGTGGAACTGATCACCACGGACGGCTTCCTCTATCCTTTGGCTGAGCTCAAGCGGCGCCAGCTGCTGGAACGCAAGGGCTTCCCGGAGTCCTATGACCGCCGGGCGCTGCTCCGTTTTGTGAGCGAAATCAAAAGCGGAGCGGAGGAAGTGCGCGCGCCCTGGTACTCGCATGTCACGTACGACATCGTTCCGGGCAAGGAAGTGGTGGTCCGCCGGCCCGACGTTTTGATCGTCGAGGGGCTGAACGTGCTGGCTCCGGCGCGTCCGAGGCACGACGGCCGGCAGGGCCTGGCGCTGAGTGACTTTTTCGACTTCTCCATCTACGTGGATGCCAAGACGTCCTACATCGAGGAATGGTACGTGGACCGCTTCCGCAAGCTGCGCAGCACCGCGTTCGCGCAGCCGGAATCCTACTTCCACCGGTACGCCACCTTGTCCGACGACGAGGCGGAGACCACGGCGCGGGACATCTGGAAGCGCATCAACGAGCCCAACCTGGAGGAGAACGTCCTTCCCACCCGGGGGCGGGCGCAGCTGGTTCTGACCAAGGACGCGGACCACTCGATCCGCCGCATGCTCCTCCGCAAGGTTTAACACACGTGTGCCACGACTGCTCCCCCTCCTCCGGGCAGGCGGCGAGCCGGCGCAGCTTTACGCGCTTCCTCGCGGCGGGCGCCGGACTCACTGTGCTGGCAGCCTGCACACCGCAGGCACCCAGCGCCGTGCCGCCGTCGTCGGCTTCTCCTGCCCCTTCCCCATCTGCTTCCCCTGTTGCGGAAAGCGCGACGGCGGCGCCCGCCACCGAAGTTGCCGCGCCTGCTCCCCCGGTCCCCACGCCGTCGCCCTCGGCCGCGCTGCCGCGCCAGTTTTCCCTCACGGACCCGGCAAGTCCCTGGCTGATCGTGAACAAGCACCGACCGGTGGTACCGGCGGAGTTCGTCCCGGCTGACCTCGTGCGTCCCGCCGTCGCCATGACCGCTTCCGGCGAGGCGGCGCTGCTGAACAGGACGACGGCGGCTGCTGCGGAGGCGATGTTCGCGGCGGCCGCGCTGGAGGGCGTGTCGATGGTCCTGGCCAGCGGCTACCGCTCTTACAACACGCAAGTGGCCACCTACAACGGCTATGTGGCCGCCCGTGGCCAGGCCGATGCGGACACGGCCAGCGCCAGGCCCGGCTATTCGGAGCACCAGACGGGCTGGGCTTTCGACATTGCCGACGGCAACGGCGTGTGCGGGTTCCAGCCGTGCTTTGCGGACCAGCCCTCGGCCGTCTGGGCCAAGGCGAACGGGCACCGGTTCGGGTTCGTGGTGCGCTACCCGTGGATGTTCCACCCCATCACGGGGTACTACTACGAACCGTGGCACCTGCGGTACATCGGCGTGGAGGCAGCCACGGACATGGCTGCGCGCGGGATTTTCACGCTGGAGGAGTACTTCGGCGTGGAGGCGGCTCCGGCGTATCCCTAGGGATGTGAGCTAGTTTGGTTCCTATGCTTACTGGATTCAAGAATTTCATTATGAAGGGCAACGTCGTTGACCTTGCCGTCGCCGTGGTGATCGGTACCGCCTTCGGAGCGGTGGTGACAGCGATGGTGAACAAGGTGCTTATGCCGTTCATTGCGGGCCTGGTGGGGTCACCCAACTTCGACAGCTTCGGCAAGGTGGACTTCAACGGCAACGCCATCGAATTTGGTGTTCTGTTGACCGCGATCGTCAATTTCCTGTTGATCTCCGCGGCCATTTACTTCGTGGTGGTGATGCCCATGAACCTCATGATCGAACGCCGGAACCGCAGGCTGGGGATCGGCCAGGACGTGAAGGAGGAGTCCGCTGAGGACCCGCAGATCGCCCTTTTGACCGAGATCCGGGACGCGCTGAAGAGCCGGGCTTCCTAGCTTCCTCTCCCAATAAAGAGAGGCCCGTTTCCTTCCGGAAACGGGCCTCTCTTTATTGCGTCGGACGTGCCACACATTGACATCTATGCCACCTACGCAAAATGATGACCCAATGGGGGAATCAACGACTGCTCAGGGTGTCCAAACACGTCGAAGAGAATGGGATCTTCCTCTACCTGTTGTCCTGAGTGCTGTCATCATGGCTGCAACAGCGCGATTGGCGCTCATGCCATACATCAGCGAGGACTCGACGTATTTCCTAATCCCGTGGATGCAGGAGTTTCGCGAGCACGGCGCAGCTGCTCTGAGCGGAGAGTTCTCCAACTACAACTTTCCTTATTTGTTCTTGATGTTCCTTGCAGGCCTTTTGCCGGTTGAGCCACTGATCGCGATCAAGGTTGCCTCCCTCCTTGGGGACGGCTTGCTCGCAGTGTCTGTTTACGCACTTGCAGCGAACTATCGAACTATCGGAGTTTCGCCCAAGCTGGCAGCACTGATTGCACTCTTCTTACCCACTGTCCTGGTCAACGCAAGTATGTGGGGACAGTGCGACGCAATCTATACGGCATTCTTGGTGCTCTCGCTTAGGAGCCTTCTCAGAAACGACGGACGCAGTGCATGGCTTCTCTGGGGCGTTGCTTTTGCGTTCAAGCTTCAGTCTGTTTTCTTTCTGCCGGCTTTGCTACTCATCTCCCTGCGCAACAGATACACCCTGACGTTTCCCCTTATGGCCTTTGGAGTCTGGGCAATGCTGAGCCTGCCACCTGTCTTTTTTGGCCGGTCCCTGGCGAGCACGTTCAGCGTCTATATCAATCAGACCCAGGAATACCGACTGGTTGCGGGAGCAGCAAACATTTACGCCTGGTTCCCTACGGCAACTGCCGAACAGGGAAGAATTCCTGCCCTAGTAGTCTGCGGAACTGCTCTCCTGTTGACCGCGGCTGCTTACTGGCGCGGGCCGGATACCACTGAACGACGCGTCCTTTTTACAATTACAGTTCTCGCCGTCTGTCCGCTTCTACTGCCTCAAATGCACGACAGATACTTCTTTGCAGCGGAGGTAATGGCACTTCTTCTTCTGCGACACAAGAAACTGTTCCTCACGCCTTGGCTCCTTGCTACGACGGGAGTCTTTGTCTACATTCTCTACTTTGTCAGCAACCAGTACGCACTACCTCTGATGCTGGGGTCTGTCGTTCAATGTCTTACAGTCTGGCTCCTCTTTCGTGCATTATGGCGGAGACATAACTGGGCACCAGGAACTGAGTCTGACTATTAACATCAGTCGGTAACCAATTCCAGGGCGAGCTCGGCACGGACCACCTGGGCCAGATGCTCGGCGATGGAATGGGCAGTTTCTTCGTCCGCGGCCTCCACCATGACGCGCACCACGGGTTCCGTACCGGAGGGACGGAGCAGGACACGGCCGGTTTCGCCCAGCGCGGCTTCCGCTGCCGCCACGGCCTGGGCGAGGACGTCGTTGCTGCCCACCCTGGTGCGGTCCACGCCCTTGACGTTGATGAGGACCTGGGGAAGCTTGGTCATCACCGTGGCGAGTTCCTTGAGCGGCTTCCCTGTCATGGCGATCTGGGCCGCGAGCTGCAGACCGGTGAGGACGCCGTCGCCGGTGGTGGCGTAGTCTGCGAAGATCACGTGCCCGGACTGTTCCCCGCCAAGGTTGAAGCCGCCGTCGCGCATTTCTTCCAGGACGTAGCGGTCCCCCACTGCCGTTTCGCGGATGCTGATGCCGGCCTGGCGGAGGGCGATCTTCAGGCCGAGGTTGCTCATGACCGTGGCCACCAGGACGTCGTCCTTGAGCTTCCCGGCCTCTTTGAGCGCCACGGCGAGGATGGCCATGATCTGGTCGCCGTCCACCTCGGTGCCCTCGTGGTCCACGGCGAGGCAGCGGTCGGCGTCGCCGTCGTGGGCAATTCCCAGGTTGGCGCCGTACTTCAGCACCGCTTCTTTGAGCGGGCCGAGGTGGGTGGAGCCGACGCCGTCGTTGATGTTGTGGCCGTCCGGGTCCGCGCCGATGACGATCACATCCGCGCCGGCGTCCTTGAACACCTGGGGCGAGCAGCCGCTGGCGGCGCCGTGGGCGCAGTCCAGGACCACCCTGATGCCCTCCAGGTTGTGCGGGAGAGTGCCCAGGAGGTGGACGATGTATCGGTCCTCGGCGTCGGAGAAGCGCTGGATGCGGCCCACGTCCGCGCCGACCGGGCGCACTGCCTCCTTGGACATCTGGGCTTCGATGGCGTCCTCGACGTCGTCCGGGAGCTTCTGGCCGCCCCGGGCGAAGAACTTGATGCCGTTGTCCGGCGCAGGGTTATGGGAGGCGGAGATCATCACGCCGAAGTCCGCGTCCAGGTCAGCAACCAGGTAGGCGGCCGCGGGCGTGGGGAGGACGCCAGCGTCGTAGACGTCCACGCCTGAGCTGGAGAGCCCGGCCTCCACCGCGGCCGCGATGAACTCTCCGCTGGCGCGCGGGTCGCGGGCCACCACGGCGCGCGGCCGCGTCCCGTTCGAGTTGCGGTCGTGGCCGAGTACGACGGCGGCCGCCTGGGCCAGCTGCATCGCCAGCTCCGCAGTCAACAGACCGTTCGCCAGGCCCCGGACACCATCAGTTCCAAATAATCTAGACACCGGTCAAGTCTAGAGGATGGGCAGCGTGGCTCCTGCGTAGCCCGCATGTCCCCGCCGCTTCTACTTGTTCAGTACCTGCGTTCCAGCGAGGGCGATTACTGGGACTACTTGGTTCTTTTCATTCTTACCTGTCTTTCTCCAAAAGCCTCGCCACGGCTATTTGGGCGCCCCTACGATCCATGCATGACACCTAGCTATGGGGGCTTGGCGCTCGAAATTGTTGTACCGGTCTTTAATGAGGAAGCGGTACTCGAAAACAGCATCACAAGGCTCGCCCAATACTTGACGCACGAAATGCCGTCGACGTGGAAAATAACCATCGCCGATAATGCAAGCACCGATCGGACTCCGGTGATTGCCGCTCGACTCAGCGAGCACATGCCGAATGTTGAGTATCGCCGCCTTGACGTCAAAGGACGGGGATACGCCCTGAGGGATGCCTGGGGCGCTTCGCATGCGAAGGTCCTTGCTTATCTGGACGTGGACCTTTCCACGGATCTGGCTGCGCTGCTGCCTTTGGTCGCTCCATTGTTGTCCGGCCATTCCGACATCTCCATTGGCACCCGTCTCGGCCAAAGTTCACGTGTCAGCAGGGGGCCCAAACGCGAATTCATTTCAAGGGCCTACAACTTCCTGCTCCGGCGGACGATGCAGGTGCGTTTTTCGGACGCCCAGTGCGGTTTCAAAGCCATTCGCGCTGACGTTGCGAAGCGCCTGCTCCCCCATGTGGAGGACAACGGGTGGTTTTTCGACACGGAGCTCCTGATTATCGCTGAGCGATCTGGACTGCGTATTCACGAGATTCCCGTCGATTGGGTGGATGATCCGGACAGCCGGGTCGACATCAAGCAGACTGCTCTCGACGACCTGCGGGGCATGGTCCGCGTGGCCGGTTCTCTGGTGAAAGGGGTAATTCCTGTAGCGGCGATATATGCAGAGTTGGGACGTCGGCCCATCGTCCCGTCGGGCCGGCCCAGCTTCTTTGGCCAGGTTCTCCGCTTTGGACTGGTCGGGGCCGTCTCCACGCTTGCCTTCGCCCTGCTTTACCTCATTTTCCAAGGCCCATTCGGGGCGCAGGAGGCCAACTTCCTGGCCCTCCTTCTGACGGCTGTCGGCAATACTGCCGCTAACCGCAGGTTCACCTTCGGGATCAGTGGCCCGGCGAAATTATTCACACACCAGTTCCAAGGTTTGGTTGTATTTCTGCTGGCTTGGACCATAACGTCCTCGTCGTTGCTGATCCTGCACACAGCCAGCCCTGACGCGGCCCCAAACCTGGAGCTCCTGACGCTGACAGCGGCTAATATCTTTGCCACTTTGATGCGGTTTGTCCTCCTCCGGCTCTGGGTGTTCCGGATTAGGCGCAGCGATAAGCGGGCTGCCGTCCTGACCGCTCTTGCTCCGAGCGGACGCGCCCTGTGAGCCGCTTCATTGACGCTCGAGAATTCCGGCGAAAGATTCGGGTGGCTAGTCGATGATGAGCTCTTCGCTGTCAACAGAATCCGGAAACGGTGTCCCTAGTCAAAAGGACCGGCTTTGGGGGGGCACCCATCTTCTCAAGAAGCTATGGCGCGGACGTCCTGAAGATCCGAGCTGGGAACGACCTTCTTTACTAACAATTTTGGCCGCAAATGCAATGCTCTACAGCTGGAATTTAGGCATCAACGGCTGGGCAAACTACTTCTACAGCGCCGCTGTTCAAGCCGGCACGATGGATTGGAAGGCGTTTTTTTTCGGTTCATCAGACTGGGGGAATTCAATCACTGTCGACAAGCCGCCTTTGAGCTTGTGGATCATGGGACTGTCTGTCAGGCTATTCGGCCTCAGTCCCGTGGCCATGCTGCTTCCCCAAGTAGTCATGGGAGTAGGGACCACCCTCCTGGTATACCTAATTTTGAGGCGCTGCGTCTCGAGCACGGCCGCTCTATTTGGAGCCTCTGTGTTTTTCACGACCCCAATAATCACGCTCATGTCCCGCTACAACAATCCAGATCCTCTGATGCTGCTGCTGATGGTAGGTGCTGCGTATCTTGTTCTGCTCAGCATTGAAACGGGCCGGGGACGTCCGTTCATCGTTGCTGGCGCCCTATTGGGCTTGGCGTTCATGACCAAACAGTTACAGGGGCTCGTTAGCGTGCCCGCACTCGGTCTTGTTTTTGTAATGTTTAGTCCGCTGCAATGGCTGAGGCGGCTGACCACTGTGGCTGCCGGCGTGATCGCTATGTCGATCACGGGTGGGCTATGGATGGCGCTCGTAGACTTGATTCCCAGCGATCAGAGGCCTTACGTTGGCGGCTCACCGTCCAACAGCGTCCTAGAACTGACATTTGCTTACAACGGTGTTGATCGAATTATCAGCAGCGACGCGATGCCGGCGGCTACGCAGGTCCCGGCCCAATTCCGCCCCGTGGACAGCGACGCAGGGCTCCTAAGGCTGCTGAACGCAAACTACAATCAGGAGGCATCTTGGCTCTTAATTAGCGCACTACTCGCCGTTGGCCTACTGGCGATTCATTGGAAGTACCTCTCCCGAAACGTGCCTGTTCGTCCCCTGGTACTGCTCTCGGGGGTTTGGCTTTACACAGCCTTTCTCCTGCTGAGTTTCATGGGGGATCAAATCCACACCTACTACACAGCTATGTTGGGGCCACCGCTAGCATTGGTGCTGGGGCTTACTCTGGACACCCTCATTGCCCACCGGGATTCGTTGGCAACCCGTGTTGGAGGGGCTGCCATCGCTATGGTTGCCCTTCTAACTGCATGGCTCGTGCTGGGAAGCGCAGAGTGGCCAAACTGGCTGCCATCACTTGTTCTCGGCCTCGGAATCGCTGCACTCACGGGTCTGGTCATCAGACCGCCCTCACTCTTCATGGAGCGCGGCGCGACCGCACTGCTTGGCGCTGCGCTGTTAGTTGGCCCCATTACTACGTCAGTTACCAACGTAACCGTCGGATTCAATGGGTCCAATCCACTGTCGGGCGTTCTCTCCAAGAATCCCGCAAGCATCAGCCATCTGATGAAGTCTCTACGCGAAGGAGAACTCCCATGGGCCCACGACATCGCTTTCGGCCGCGTTCCAGAAGGGATCGTCGTTGAGAGGTTAGCAGGCGCCCGCGGCTGCAGATGGGTTGCAGCGAGTTACGCCAGCCAAACGGCAGCCAGACTTCAACTGGAGTCCGGTCGCCCCGTCATGCCCCTGGGCGGGTTTTCCGGGAGTGACCCCTCCCCCACCTTGGAAAATTTCAAAGAGAAGGTGGATGCCGGCGAGATCTGTTATTTCGTTCAGCAGGAGGCTTTCCTCGCCGTACAAGAACCCGATAAGGAGTCCACAGCCATCTCACGCTGGGTACAGGAAACCTTTTCATCAGAGCTCATGGGCAACACAACGGTGTATCGGCTAACAAAATACTGATTTGAGCCAGACGTGAGAAGCCCGCCCCGCCAGTGGCGGGACGGGCTTCTGCGCAAGCGGATTTAGCGCTTGGAGTACTGCTGGGCCTTGCGGGCCTTCTTGAGACCGGCCTTCTTACGCTCGATGACGCGGGCGTCGCGAGACAGGTAACCGGCCTTCTTCAGGGTGGCGCGGTTGTTCTCGACGTCGATCTCGTTCAGCGAACGGGCGATGCCGAGGCGCAGTGCGCCGGCCTGGCCGGAGATGCCGCCGCCGTGGATGCGGGCGATGACGTCGTAGGCGCCTTCGAGATCAAGGATCTTGAAGGGCTCGTTGACGTCCTGCTGGTGCAACTTGTTCGGGAAGTAGTTGTCCAGCGCGCGGCCGTTGATGGTCCACTTGCCGGAGCCGGGGACAACGCGAACGCGTGCAACGGCTTCCTTGCGGCGGCCAACAGCTGCGCCGGCAACGGTCAGGGCCGGGCGCTCCTTCTTCGGCGCAGCCGCGTCAGCAGCTGAGCTTTCAGAGGTGTAGCTGGTCAGGGTTTCCTCAGCCTCAACGGCTTCGGTGGTCTCTTCGTTCTGAGCCACGATTCTCCTTGTATAGATAAGTTGTTTGGTGGCCAGGACTACTGGGCGACCTGGGTGATTTCGAAAGTCTTGGGCTGCTGGGCGGCGTGCGGGTGCTCAGCACCGCGGTAGACCTTCAGCTTGCCCAGCTGCTGGGCAGCGAGGGAGTTCTTGGGGAGCATGCCCTTGATGGCCTTCTCCACGGCGCGGACCGGGTTGGATTCCAGGAGCTCCGCGTAGTTGACGGAGGTCAGGCCGCCCGGGTAACCGGAGTGGCGGTATGCGCGCTTCTGCTCCAGCTTGGCGCCGGTGAGGGCAACCTTTTCAGCGTTGATGATGATGACGAAGTCGCCCATGTCCATGTGGGACGCAAAGGTGGCCTTGTGCTTGCCGCGCAGCAGGATTGCGGTCTGGCTCGCGAGACGACCAAGGACAACGTCTGTGGCGTCAATGACGTGCCACTGGCGGTTGATATCGCCGGGCTTCGGGGTGTACGTACGCACGGTGTTTGCCTCGTTCTTGTTCTGGCGTTCTTGTTTAGGTGTCACTAGCTCGTGCACCTACTATCTGCGCGCTACCGGAACAGAGGTGAGGGCTCTATGTAACCAGTCATCCTGTGGTTCCGAATGTGCACGTTGAGTAGTTATCCTGCAACCGGATTCTCAAGCGGGCACGCACCATCGGAATAGGACACGCACAACGACTCCCAAGATTAGCGCGTTAAGGGGTTCAGGGTCAAAATGGGGTAGCCGGAGGTTGCCCAAGGACCTGCCGGCCTGACGGACGCAGGGGGTCGCGTGGTTGCATCGGGTACAGATGGTTCCTTCGTGTGGCTGCTGGTGACCGCAGCCGCCCTCTTAGGGATAGTCCTCTCCCCCCTCGCCGAGACCCTCATTGCCAAGCGCCTTCCCCGCATGGGCGGCCTTCCTGCTGTCCCTGTCAGAATTACGACGGCGGCTATTACCGCCGTTCTTTGCGTCGCCTTTAGTTTGCGGTTCGGCTTGGGATTGGCCCTGCCGGCTTTCCTGTTCCTGGCAATTCTCGGCGTGCAGCTGTCCCGGATCGACATCGCCCTGCATTTGCTGCCCAACCCGCTCGTGCTCTTACTGCTTGCCGGCGGATTCCTGCTATTGCTAATGCCAGGATTTCTTAATATGCAGGCCGGTGATCTGCTTCGCGCGGCACTCGGAGCCTTGATTCTCTTCGCTGGCTACCTCAGCTTGGGCCTTATTTCCCCGGGCGCCATCGGAATGGGCGATGTAAAGCTCGCCGCACCTGTCGGTCTCTACCTCGGGTACCTAGGTTGGAGCCAACTGCTGTACGGCGGCCTCCTGGGCTTCATCCTCAACGGCGTTGTCACAGTAATGATTCTTAGCAGAAAAGACCGGAGCAAAGCCTCAGAAGTGGCTCATGGGCCGTCCATGCTCGGTGCTCTCGCAGGGGCCAGCCTCTTCATTCTGTAGTCCTATTTCTAGCGCGAGTCCAGGCGCTCCCTATGCCTGGGCGCCTCCTTCCAAGTAGCGGGCCACTGTACTCGCCTGCCTACCTGAGTACCGCCCCCATCTTTCGAGTACGTACTTTTGACACCCCTTCAAAAAGTCGAGTACCACTACGCATTGTTGCCCCCACCGCCCAAATGACAATCTCTTCTTAGCGAAGTCCAGCCGCTAAGGATTTATGGGGGCAGCTGGAAATTCGTTGAAATCACATAAACCCATTTCACCGAATTAAAGGAAACTACAATGACTTCTCTCATGGTCTCAATGACTGCTTTCATCGCTGGCATCAAGGAGCGCTTCGAGTCGGAAAAGGGAGCAACAGCGACAGAGTACTCCCTGCTTGTCGGGCTGATCGCTCTGGTCCTCGTAGTAGGTGTCGGCGCTTTTGGCGGAGCACTTAACACCTGGTTCAGCACCTTGGGTACCACAGTCACTGGCTGGTAGCACAGTCTCATTCGGTGTGCCGCGCCGCCAGCGCGGCACACCGAACCAATTTCTCACGCTGCAACCGTCCAGGGGGACACGTTGAAACGCAGTCAAAAAAACGCGCAGCACAACGAGCGTGGCGCAGTTGCGGTCGAGTTCGCCCTAGTCGCCCCGATTCTGGTCGCGATCATTATCGCAATCATCGAGTTTTCAAACGCCTACAACGTTCAGGTCTCTGTCACTCAGGCCTCGCGGGAAGCAGCCAGGACCATGGCCATCACAAAGGACGTGGCGAAGGCGACTGCCGCGGGTCAAGCGGGGGCACCCTCAATCAATCCAGCCTTACTTGCTTTCGACTATTCGGCAGCAACGTGTCCCGCAGCGACGCCGGCATCGACCGCCCTTGTGACCGTCACCTACAACGGATCGACGCTCACGGGCTTCTTCGGCTCGGGTCTTTCACTAACGGGCAAAGGAGCCATGCAATGCGGCGGCTAAACAGAAAAGCACGAGCTGTAGCTTCAAATGAACGCGGCGCAGCCGGCGTCACCGTCGCCGTGATGATGCTGGTCCTCATTGGGGCAGGCGCGATGGCCGTAGACGTAGGGCAGATATACGCCGAGCGGGCACAGCTTCAAAACGGCGCCGACGCAGGAGCGATGGCCGTAGCCCTCAGCTGCAAAAATGGCCCCTGCACTACAGCCCTGGCAGACGGGCTTGCCAATACCAATTCCAACGACACCGCCAGCAAAGCCGTGGTTGATCTCAGCGTCCCCGGACAGGTCACGGTCACGACGTCAACAATCAACGGTTCGTCCAGTTTTCTGACGAACCTTTTTGCAAATGCACTGAATGCAGGCTCGGTGACAGTCGGTGCACAGGCAACTGCCGGCATTCAACCTCCGGGGGGTGGCTCGGGATTTCCTCTGGTGCTGTCGGAGGACTGCTACAACCTGACTTCCGCAAGCCCCACCGCAGGAGTCCAGAAAATTTCGTACAAGCCCGGTGCCACATGCACTGGTCCGTCAGGGACAGAAATTCCTGGCGGTTGGGGGTGGGTCGATGAGTCTTCGCCGTGCAACGCCGTTACCACAGTTGGAACAACAGGCATGGCCTCAGACCCGGGTAACAATCCGCCTAGCGGCTGTTCCGCAATCCTCACTGGCTGGAAGGACACGATTTTGGCCGGCGGGGAGGTCAAGGTCCAATTCCCGGTTTTTGATACATCATCAGGCACCGGCAACACGGGAAGCTTCAACATCATTGGCTACGCAACGTTCAAGATCTGGGGCTGGAAGTTCGGCAACAACCACGAATACGAGTTCCGCAACACTGCCAGTGATCCTGGAATGACCAGTGCCCTCGCCTGTAGTGCAGGGCAAGACCGCTGCATCATCGGTCAGTTCATCGAATACATCACCATCGGCTCCGGTAGCAGCGTTCCCGGCGGGACGGACCTGGGCACGTCGGAAATACGACTTATCAAGTAGTTCCACCAAAGGGGAAAGTAATGAAAGCACGCCTACTGGGAGGCATTGCCGCATTGGTTGTCGCAATCATAGGCACCGTCCTACTCTTCAACTATGTGCAGGGCGCGGATCGCAGGGCCCTCGCAAACACGGAAACGGAAGACGTCCTTGTGGTCAAGCAGGAGGTTGCCGCGGGGACGCCGGCCAGCCAACTGAGCCAATATGTCACCACGAAGACGGTTCCTCGAATAGCAGTGGCCGAAGGAGTCGTCGACGACCTTGAATCCCTCGGTTCGAAGGTAACGGCCGTCGGACTAAAGCCTGGAGAGCAATTGCTCACCAGCCGCCTGGTTGACGCGAATGCGTTTCTGGGTCCCGCGAGGGTCGAGGTTCCCGAAGGTCTCCAGGAAATCACCGTACGTCTCAGCATCGACCGCGTTGTCGGCGGCAAGATAGAGGCCGGAGATACGGTGGGCGTATTCATTTCACTCGGCGATGGCGCTTCTTCGGCCGACGATGAGGGTGGCAGCGGGACACAGCTGACTTTCCACAAAGTCCTCGTGACAGCGGTCCAGTTCAGCTCAGGCCAGGCAGCGCAGACGCAGGGCGAGGCAACCCAGGCCAGTTCGCAGGGTGCCCTCAATGCAAACAACCAGGACAAGCAGACGTCCAGCGACTCCTACCTCATCACATTCGCCAGGAACGCCGTTGATGCCGAGAAGCTGGTGTACGCAGCAGAATTCGGGAAGATCTATCTCTCGAAGGAGCCTGCGAGCGCCACCGAGGGCACCAGCGGAGTCGTCAACCAGACAAAGGTATTCCGATGAGCCGCTTCATTCTGATCTCACCCTCCGTAGATTATGAACGCAAAGTACGGGCATCCGTAGCCCCCTTGAGCGGATCGCTCCAGTACTTCCAGGCGGCATACCTGCCCGAATCTCCGGAGGACATCCTTCGGCAGCAAGCCGGCGAACCGCCCGAGGTCCTGATCCTTGGCCCCGGCCTGCCCCAGGATGAGGCACTAAAGTTCGCAGCCATCATGGACCTGCAGTACCCCGAGATCAGCATTGTTTTGGCTGGGGACGACGACGGCGAGCTGGCACTGAACGCCATGCGTTCAGGCATCCGGGATCTCCTTCCGCCCTCGGCCGACATGGACCAGGTGCGGGCTTTGGTGGAACGCGCAAGCCTTGCTGCGGCGGGACGTCGACGCGGACTGGGTCCCAACACGGCGGAACGCCCCACTACCGAGGGAGGCCGGGTAATCGCCGTCATGTCGCCCAAGGGTGGCGTTGGCAAAACAACGATTGCCAGCAACCTCGCCATCGGTCTGGGACAAATCGCTCCGATGAGCGTTGTTGTGGTGGATCTGGATCTCCAGTTCGGTGACATCGGCAGCGGTCTTATGCTGGAGCCCGACTTCACCATCACGGACGCAGTTGTTGGTGCGGCGAGCCAGGATGCCATGGTCCTCAAGACGTACTTGACACTGCACGCCGGCAACATCTACGTCCTCTGTGCCCCCCGCAACCCTATTGATATGGACAGGATTAGCGGCGAACACATCAGCCACCTCTTGCGCCAGCTCCGCACCGAATTCCAATACGTAGTGGTGGATACGGCTCCTGGGCTTGGTGAACACGTCCTCGCAACCCTGGAACAAGCCACAGATGCTGTTTGGGTTTGCGGCATGGACATCCCGAGCATTCGGGGTTTGCGAACCGGGTTCCAGATTCTTTCGGAGCTTGACCTGCTCCCAGATCATCGACACGTGGTCCTCAACATGGCCGACCGCAAGACCGGCCTCACGGTTCAGGACGTAGAAGCGACGATCGGTGCTCCGGTAGACATAGTCCTTCCCCGTTCCAGGAATGTCCCCTTCTCGACTAATAAAGGCGTTCCCCTACTGCAAGACGGGAGTAGGGACCCGGCAGCGAAAGGCCTCAGGCAGCTGGTGGAGCGCTTCAAACCCAACTGGGAGGCTCCACGCAAGAAGCTGCACAGAAGGGCGGTAGTCCAGTGACTCTCTCACACCGATTCGCGAAGTTGCGCGGCGACGAAGTCAGCGGCCTTGAGGTGCCGGCGTCTTCCACCTCACAGCAACAGCCAGCTACCCTAGGCGCCATCCAGCAGGCCCAGGCGACGCAACAAGCTCAGGCCCCCGCTGCGATGGAGGTGACCACCGGAAACGCAAGCGAAGCCTTGTCGGGTCTGAAAGAGCGCGCCAGCCAGGCCCTTTATGAGCGTCTTGGTTCTCGGATTACAGATTCCTCCTTGGAGGAATCTGAGCTACATCAGTTCGTCAAGGACGAGCTCAAGGCGGTCGTCGATGAAGAACAGGTCCCCCTGTCACAGGGAGAGCGCCAGCGGCTAACCCGGGAAATAATCGACGATGTATTGGGCCATGGGCCGATGCAGCGCTACTTGGACGACCCTACGGTCACTGAAATCATGGTCAATCGGGCTGACCAGATCTATGTGGAGCGTAACGGCCACCTGTTCCTCACGGATACTAAGTTCAGCTCAGAAGAGGCGCTTCGCCGAGTGATTGAGCGCATCGTGACGCGCATCGGCCGGAGGATCGACGAGTCTTCACCCCTCGTGGATGCCCGCCTGCCAGATGGTTCACGTGTGAACGCCATCATTCCCCCGCTCGCCGTCAATGGGGCGTCCCTGACCATCCGAAAGTTCGGCAGGGAGGCCCTTACGGTTCAGAAGCTCATCGGCTTTGGAAGCCTCTCCCCCGAGATGGCCGAGCTCCTCCAGGCATGCGTTCTCGCCAAGATGAACATCATCGTCTCCGGCGGTACCGGCACCGGAAAGACGACCATGCTGAATGTTCTGTCGTCGTTCATCCCAGCCACGGACCGCATCGTGACTATTGAGGACGCGGTCGAGCTGCAACTCCAGCAAGACCACGTGGTGAGGCTGGAAAGCCGACCTGCCAATATCGAGGGTAAGGGTGAAGTTTCAATCCGCGACCTGGTGCGAAACTCGCTTCGCATGAGGCCAGACCGGATTGTTGTTGGTGAAGTCCGCGGGGGTGAGTCCCTAGACATGCTCCAGGCAATGAACACGGGGCACGACGGCTCGATCTCAACGGTCCACGCAAACTCCCCCAGGGATGCAGTCGCCCGTCTTGAGACCCTGGTCCTCATGGCCGGGATGGATCTACCGCTTAGAGCTATCCGAGAGCAGATCGCTTCAGCCGTAAACCTCATTGTGCATATTTCACGGCTTCGTGACGGATCCCGGCGGGTAACGCACATTACGGAGGTCCAGGGAATGGAAGGAGACATCGTCACGCTTCAGGACGCCTTTGTCTTCGACTACTCGGCAGGCATAGATGCCAACGGGCGTTTCCTGGGGAAGCCGATTCCCACAGGGGTACGGCCACGCTTCACAGACCGTTTCGAGGAGCTGGGCATCAAGATCTCTCCAGTCGTATTCGGCGCGCAAGCGGTCAGGGGACGGTGATGGAGACTCCAGAAGCCCCAATGCTGATGTTGGTGGCGGGCGTGCTAATGATCTTCACTGCGATGATCGTTCTGTTCGTCGTCGTCCTCAAGCCCGGAAGCGCGATCCCCCTCTCGCGGCGACGGCCGGATGTCGCCTCTGCTAGCTCAAGGCTGACAGTCTTGACCGATTCGGCGGTGGGGGCTATTAACAAGCAGCTGAAGGGAAAGAACGACTTCCTGGTCAGCCGGGAGAAACTCGAACGGGCAGGCCTAAAAACACAACCCGCCGACTTCCTGCTCATGATGGGCGCAGGCACAGTCGCTGGCACCGTCTTCGGATTCCTCTTGGGCGGGCTGTTCTTCGCGATTCTTATGCTCGCCGTCGTACCCGCCGGCATGATGGCTTACCTTTCCCTGTTGACCTCGCGCCGCAAGAGCAAGTTCGACGAGCAGCTCCCGGACACACTGCAAATGCTGACGGGGAGCATGCGGGCAGGGCACAGCCTGATGCGCGCAATTGATGCTTCTGCTCGGGAGACGGATGCTCCAATGTCCGAGGAGCTGAGCCGAATCGTCAATGAAACCAGGATTGGCCGGGACCTTGGGGAGTCCATGATCGACGTCTCCGCACGCACCGGCAGTGAAGACTTTGCGTGGATCTCGCAGGCCATCGATATACACCGGGAAGTCGGCGGCGACCTTGCTGAGGTGCTTGACCACGTGGGTGAGACCATCCGAGATAGGAATCAGATCAGACGCCAGGTCAAGGCCCTCAGTGCAGAAGGAAAGATGTCAGCGGCGGTTCTCATGGGACTCCCGGTGGTGCTTTTCTTTGCTTTGATCCTGATCAACGCGCAGTACGCCAAGACGTTCACCAGCACTGTTCCAGGATTCCTCATGCTTGGGGCCGCAGCTGTAATGCTCACAGCCGGCGGCTTCTGGCTCAGCCGCTTGATCAAACCGAAGTACTAGGAGGGTCGACATGTCACCCATGGCATTTGGGGCAATACTGGCCATAATTCTGCCCATCACGTACTTGGTATGGTCCGTCGCGGCGACGGACAGGGTTGCCTTAAGGAACATCCAAGCCAATCTTGGTCAGCGCGCAAGGATTGCGGCGCCGCAGAACCTCGCGGCAGAGTTCGGCGACATTGCACTCAAAGTCACGCCAGGAGGCTACGTTGCCTGGCTGGACAAGCAACTGGCGGCCGTGGGCCGACCGAAAGAATGGCCCCTGGAGCGGCTACTGATCGTAAAGCCGATGCTGGCGCTCGGCGCGGGCGTCCTTGGGCTTTTCAACTTCCTCGCCTCGCCGGCTCCCGCACGCTTTGCCATTCTTGTCGCAGCACTGGCATTCGGGTACTTCGCACCGGACCTACTGGTACGCACCAATGCTGAGAAGCGGAGGGCCAAAATCCGCCAGGAGCTGCCTAGCACCTTGGACCAGATGCTGATCTCGGTGCAGGCTGGCCTGGGATTCGAAGCCGCGATGGCCCGTACTGCGCAAAATGGCAGCGGACCGCTGGCAGATGAGATGACCCGCACTCTGCAGGATATGCAGGTGGGACGCTCTCGCAAGGAGGCCTACCTGGCAATGTCTGACCGCGTCGACGTACCCGACCTCCGCTCATTCATTCGGGCCATTGTCCAAGCCGATGCGTACGGCATTGCCATCGCAAAGGTACTGAAGGTTCAGGCCCATGAGATGCGGCTCAAGCGCCGCCAGCGGGCGGAGGAACACGCGATGAAGATTCCAGTGAAGATCCTCTTTCCTCTCATCTTCTTTATTTTTCCGACCCTCTTCATCATCCTGCTGGGGCCGGCCCTCATGAACATCGTCGCCGCCTTTTCCTAGGATGAATTATGAATCGACTGACTAGGATCGTGCACTACGTAGCCGCGTTCTTCACCGGCCTGGGCGACCAAGAACGCGGCGCCACCGCCACGGAGTACAGCATCCTCACTGGGTTCATAGCCATGGTGATTGTCGCCGGTGTGGGCCTGTTCGGGACCTCACTCAATTTGTTTTTCGGTTTCCTCACCACTGGCGTGAAGACTGCTCTAGGAATCCCGTAGTCTCCCCGCTACAGCGCCGCCAGGCGCCCCATATACCGGACCCCCTCGGCACCCAGAACCGAGGGGGTCCGCTTGTGTGCCCACTGCCTTGCGAAATCCAGCGTTAGCGCAGCGAGAACCCAGCAAAAGCGCAGGAGAAATACACCGCGTAAAGCCTTTGCGCAGGATGCTCCAAGATCCGGGATTGGAGGCAAATCTGCTTGCTACCTTCGTTTTAGTGCTGGTGCAGGGCCAGCCATCCGTCTCGCTCAGGAGTACAAATGCTTTCTCTCATCGCTACACTTCAGACCCTCGGCTTCAACCTCAAGAACCGACTCAACGAAGAGAAGGGTGCTACCGCCGTTGAATACGGCATCATGGTGGGCCTCATCGCCGTCGTCATCATCGTTGCTGTCAACACCCTGGGCGGCACCCTCGACGGATTCTTCGACTCCGTCAACAACGAGCTCGCGCCCACCACCCCTTAGTCAGCTCGGTTCCGGCCCCCCATATCGGAACCGCACCGCCTCAAAGAAGCAGGCACAGAACACGAGTCATCCAAGAGGAGGTGCAGCAGGTGTCACACGATTCGGAACGCGGTGCAGCCGCCGTCGAGTTCGCGATCCTGCTGCCCCTCCTCTTGATGCTTGTCCTCGGAACCATCGAGTTCGGCCGCGCCTACAACGCCCAGATCACCCTCACCAACGCAGCCCGCGACGGCGTCCGGGTAATGGCCATCGGCAACGATCCCGCCGGTGCAAAGACAGCAGCCCAGAACGCCGCAGCATCCGTCAGCACCAGCATCCCCGCCACGGACATCACGCTCAGCACCAACGCGTGCAGCACAGGCGCCCAAGTGACCCTCACCATCAAGTACAACCTGTCCACCATCACCGGCATTGCCGGACCCTTCCCGATGACCGGCAAGGGGGTCATGCTGTGCGGCGGCTGACCGAGGACAAAGCACAAAACGAACGCGGTGCCATCAGCGTCATCGTGGCCATCCTCCTGGTGACCCTCCTCGGGTTCGTGGCGATCTCCGTTGACGTCGGGGTGATCTACTCGGAACGCGCACAGCTGCAGAACGGCGCCGACGCCTCCGCCATTGCCCTGGCGCAGAAGTGCGCACGGGACGATGCGGATCCGGTGTGTTCCACGACGTCCACCCTCGCGGCGAGCCTCGCCAACCAGAACGCCCTGGACGGCATGAGCAAGGTGCACACCATCGAGCTCGACAAAACCGCCCGGAAAGTCAGTGTCACCACCTCCGCGAAAGAGGCCGGCGGCACGGACAATTCCGTCTCCCTCTTCTTCGCGGACGTCCTCGGCGTTCCCACCAAAGAGGTGGGTGCCCGGGGATCGGCCGTCTGGGGCAGCCCCCGGGCCGGCCTCACCGCATTCCCCCTGGCGTTCTCCATCTGCCAGGTCAAGGACAAGATCGGCACGGGGCTCCAGCTCCTCCAGGAACACGGAAAGAACGCCAACGCCGACTGCAACTACGGCCCGTCCGGAGCGGCAGTGCAGGGCGGCTTCGGCTGGCTGGTCCAGGACGCCGGTGCGTGCGGCGGCACCATCGACCTAGCCGTCAGCGAAGGCGGCAGCGACCCCGGCAACAACGCCCCTGGCAACTGCTCCACCGAACTGAACCGCTGGGCCAGCGACATCACCGCCGGCCGCGACGTCATCGTCCTCCTCCCGGTGTTCAACAAAGTCACCGGAACCGGCGCCGGCGCCGTCTACGGGCTTGTCTCCTTCGCGGCTTTCAAGGTCACCGGCTGGAAGTTCAGCGGAGACTCGTCCCTCCCCTACACCTTCCAAAACAGGGCGTCGACGACGACGGGCGTCACCTCCGCCACGGAATGCCGCGGCGAGTGCCGCGGCGTCATCGGCAGCTTCGTCAAATACGTTTCCCTCGCCGACGGCTACACCCTCGGGCCCGTTGACGAATACGGCGCCGTCATCGCCCGCCCCACCCTCTAGCCACCACCCCAGATATTCAGGAGCTGAAAGTGAAGTCTCGCCTGCTCGCCGGAACGGCCGCGGTTGCCCTGGCGCTCGTGGGAGCCCTCCTCATCATCTTCTACGCCAATGGCGCGGACCGGCGGGCCCTCGCCTCCACCGAACCCGTGGACGTCCTGGTGGTCAAGACCGCCATCCCCGCAGGCACTCCGGTCAACGACATGGCTGCCTCCCTGGTTGTCGAGAAGGTCCCGGCAGCAGGCAAGTCAGACAGCGCCCTCAGCACCCTTGAAGGCAAGGCCAACACCGTCAGCGCCGTGGACTTGGTTCCAGGGGAACAGCTCCTGGCCGAGCGGCTCGTCGCGCCCGCCGATGTCAAGGAACACGGCGCCGTCGAGGTTCCCGCCGGCCTCCAGGAAGTTTCCTTCCAGCTGGAGCCGCAGCGGGTCGTCGGCGGCCGGGTCAATGTCGGAGACCACGTTGGCATCTCGCTGAACTTCGAAAACGGCGCCTACAAGGCTAGAGCAGAGGACGCCACCACCCAGCTCACCCTCCGCAAGGTTCTCGTCACCGGAGTCCAAGGGGCTGCGAGCGCCGAGACCGCCGAGACCGAAGAGAACACTGCTCTCCCCGAAGGATCCCTCATGCTGACCGTGGCCGTCAGCGACGTTGACGCCAGCAAGATCATCTTCACGTCAATCAACGGCAGCCTCTGGCTCACCAAGGAACCCCTCGACGCCCAGGACAACGGACCCCGGATCGAACGCAAGGAAGTGGTCTACAAGTGAGCCGGTTCGTCCTCCTCTCCCCCAGCGGCGAGTTCGACCAGAAGCTGCGCGCCGCCGTCGCCCACGGCCTCCGCGGCTCCGTCCAGACCATCGCCTCGGACATCCTCCCCGCGGGCCCCGCCGAGCTGTTCGCCCTCCTCAATCAGGAGCAGCCCGAAGTCCTCATCATCGGCCCGGACGTCCCCTACGAGGAGGCGCTGCGGTTCGCCAAGGTCTTCGACGTCCAGCTCCCGGGCCTCAGCCTGGTGCTGGTCAGCGACATCGAGCCGTCCTTCCTGGTCCACGCCATGCGCGCCGGTATCCGGGACATCCTCAGCCCGCAGGCCGACGCCGCCGAGATCCGCGTGCTGCTGGAGCGTGCCTGCCAGTCCTTCGCCACCCGCCACCGGAGCCCCGAGACGCAAGCGGCGGACAACGGCGGCAAGGGCCTGGTGATCGGCGTGTTCTCCCCCAAGGGCGGCGTCGGCAAGACCACCCTGGCAACCAATATCGCCATCGGCCTGGGCCAGATCGCGCCCATGAGCGTGGTCATCGTGGACCTTGACCTGCAATTCGGCGACGTCGCCTCCGGCCTCTACCTCAACCCCGAGCACACGGTCACGGACGCCGTCACCCCCGCCGCAGCCCAGGACTCCCTGGTCCTCAAGGCATTCCTCACGGTCCACCCGGCCGGGATCTACGCACTGTGCGCCCCGCCGAACCCGGTGGACGCGGACCACATCACGCCGGACCAGATCACCCACCTGCTGGAGCAGCTGTCCCAGGAATTCCAGTACGTGGTCCTGGACACCGCCCCCGGCATGCCCGAAATCGGCCTCGCCGCCATGGAGCAGTGCACCGACGTTGTCTGGGTCAGCGCCATGGACATCCCCAGCCTCCGCGGCCTCCGCTCAGGCCTGGAGGTGCTCCGCCAGCTGGAGATCATGCCCGAATCCCGGCACGTGGTCCTGAACATGGCCGACGCCAAAGCCGGCCTCAATGTCCGCGACGTCGAGTCCACCATCGGCGCCCCGGTGGACGTCAGCGTTCCCCGGTCCCGCGCCGTGGCCCTGTCCACCAACCGCGGCATCCCCGTCCTCCAGGAATCCAAAAAGGACCCGGCCGTCAAGAGCCTCCGCCAGCTGGTGGAGCGCTTCAACCCGGCCTGGCGTACCCAGACCCAGCGGAAGCTGCACCGAAGGGTGGTCATCTGATGAAACTCTCCGAACGGATCAGCGCGGTCCAGGACCGTAACCAGTCCGCCGGCAGCAGCGTTGCCGTGCTCGAATCCCCGCGTCCGGCGGCCGCACCGGCCAGGACCCGGGAGGGCGAGTCGCGGCACCTTCCCGCCGCTCCCGAGGTCGTCATTCCAACGTCCGACGCCGGTGCCTCCGCCGTGCCTTCAGCTCCCTCGGTGCCCAAGGCACAGTCCGTGGACGTCTTCGCCGCCATGAAGCACCGCGCGGCCACCGCGCTTTTCGAGCGGATGGGCGCGCGCTTCAACGACGCGACGGCCACCGAGCAGGAGCTGCGGAGCACGGCCAAGGAGGAGTTGACGCGGATCATCGACGCCGAGCAGGTTCCGCTGACGCCTGAGGAACGGACCCGGCTTGTCCAGGACATTTCCGACGACGTCCTGGGCTTCGGCCCACTCCAGCGACTGCTGGACGATCCCGCCGTCACCGAAATCATGGTCAACCGGATGGACCAGATCTATGTGGAACGCAAGGGCAAACTGACGCTGACCGAGTCCCGCTTCAGCTCCGAGGAACACCTGCGGAAGGTCATCGAGCGGATCGTGTCCAAGGTGGGCCGCCGCATTGACGAGTCCTCACCACTGGTGGACGCCCGCCTCGAGGACGGCTCCCGTGTCAACGCCGTGATCCCGCCGCTGGCCGTGGGCGGATCCTCGCTGACCATCCGTAAGTTCAGCAAGGTCCCGCTGACCGTCCGCAACCTCATCGATTTCGGCACGCTCACGCCCGAAATGGCCGAGCTGCTCAACGCCTGCGTTAAAGCGAAGCTGAACATCATCGTCTCCGGCGGTACCGGCACCGGCAAGACCACCCTCCTGAACGTCCTGTCCTCCTTCCTGCCCGCGGACGAACGGATCGTCACCATCGAGGACGCCGTGGAGCTCCAGATCCAGCAGCAGCACGTGGTCCGGCTCGAAAGCCGCCCGCCGAACACCGAGGGCAAGGGCGAGGTGACCATCCGCGAACTGCTCCGGAACTCGCTGCGTATGCGCCCGGACCGGATCGTGGTGGGCGAGGTCCGCGGCGGGGAATCACTGGACATGCTCCAGGCCATGAACACCGGCCACGACGGCTCCCTTTCAACGGTCCACTCCAACTCCCCCCGGGACGCGGTGGCCAGGCTCGAAACCCTGGTGCTGATGGCCGGCATGGACCTGCCGCTGCGCGCCATCCGCGAACAGATCGCCTCCGCCGTCAACCTCATTGTGCAGATCTCCCGGCTCCGTGACGGCTCCCGCCGCATCACTCACGTCACCGAAGTCCAGGGGATGGAAGGGGACATCGTGACCCTCCAGGACGCCTTCGTCTTTGACTACTCCGCCGGAGTGGACGCGCAGGGCCGCTTCCTGGGCAAACCCGTGGCCACCGGAATCCGGCCCCGGTTCATCGACCGGTTCGAAGACCTGGGCATCCACGTCTCCCCCGGCGTTTTCGCCGGACCCCAGGCGGTGGCGGGCCAGCCCACCGCCGGCCAGAACCACGGCGGACGGTGACGGCCGCCATGATCCTTGCTGCCGGAACCGCCATCCTGCTGATAGCCGTAGCCCTGTTCGGTGCCGCTATCCTTCTGCCCAGCGCGCCGGACGTGCCGCTGGACCGCCGTCGTCCTTTTGATCCCGACCCTCAGTCCTCCCTTACGCGCGTGGCGCTCTCCGCCGTCCGTTCCTTTGAGCGGCTCCTCGCCGGCCGGAGCATCTCCCTCTTTACCCGGCCCGAGCTCGAGAACGCCGGGCTCCGGCTCAGCCAGGCCGAGTTCTTCCTGCTGGTGGGAATCGGCGCCGGCGTGGGGATGCTGGTAGGCACGGTCACGGTCGGCCCTTTGGTGGGGCTGCTCCTGGCGCTGCTGGCGCCCTTCATTGGGAAACTCGTCCTGGGATTCCTGGCCGGTAAACGGCGGGCCACCTTCGACAGCCAGCTGGGAGACACCCTCCAGCTCCTCTCCGGCGGCCTCCGCGCCGGGCACAGCATCCTGCGCGCCATTGATGCTGCGGCAGCGGAGTCGCAGAAGCCGACGTCGGAGGAGATGCGGCGCGTGATCACGGAGACCAGCCTGGGCCGCGACCTGCTGGCCGCCCTCAACGACACCGCCGACCGGATGAAGAACGAGGATTTCATCTGGATCTCCCAAGCCATCCAAATCAACCGCGAGGTGGGCGGCAACCTGGCCGACGTCCTGGACCAGGTTAACGAAACCATCCGCGAGCGCGCCGAAATCAAAGGCCACATCAAGGCCCTGGCCGCCGAAGGCAAGTTCTCCGCCTACATCCTCATCGCCATGCCGTTCGGAATTGTGGCCATGCTGCTCGCTGTCAGTCCCAACTACATGAACTCCATGTTCACCCATCCCCTGGGCTGGGCCATGATCGGGGCCTCGTTTGTCCTCATGACCATCGGCGCCCTGTGGATGCGCAAGATCATCGACCTGAAGTTCTGAGGAAGCCATGAACCTGACAGTTCTCCTCTCCATCCTGATGGTCTGCGTCCCCCTGGCCGGGATGGCGTGGTCCGTCCTGACGGTGGACAAGCAGGGCCGCGTCGCCGTCAACGACCTCCTGTCCCGCGGTGCCGCACCCGTGGCGGTTGCCGCCGCCGGCAAACCAGGGATGCTTGAAGGCATCGGCCGGCGCCTGACGCCTCCTGCCTATGTCGCCTTCCTTGACCGGCTGCTGGCCCTCGCCGGCCGGCCCGCCTCGATGCCGCTGGGCAAGGTCCTCGGCTCCAAGCTGGCGATAGGCCTGGCGGGCATCACGGTAGGCATCTACCTGACGGCCATCGGAAGCACTCCGCTGATGAAGCTCGCAGGCCTGTTCCTGCTGTTCCTGGGCTACTTCATCCCGGACCTCCTGCTCTACAGCAAGGGGCAGGAACGCCAGAAGATCATGCAGCTGGAACTGGCCAACACCCTCGACCAGATGCTGATTTCCGTGGAAGCGGGGCTCGGCTTTGAAGGCGCCATGGCCCGCGCAGGGGAAAACGGCAAGGGCCCGCTGGCGGAAGAACTGGTAAGGACCCTGCAGGACATGCAGGTGGGCCGCAGTAGGCGTGAGTCCTATACGGCGTTGGCGGAACGGACCAATATTCCGGAGCTGCGCAGCTTTGTGCAGGCCGTGGTCCAGGCGGACACGTACGGTATTGCCATCAGCCGCGTGCTGCGGGTCCAGGCCAAGGTGATGCGGGTCAAGCGGCGCCAGCGGGCCGAGGAAAAGGCGATGAAACTCCCGGTAATGATCCTCTTTCCGCTGCTCTTCTTTATATTCCCGGTTCTCTTTATTGCCATTCTTGGGCCAGCCGTCATCAACACCGTGGTTACCTTCAGCGGACAGTAAGCCAGCGCAGTCCGGGCCGAAATATGGCTCAAGGTTTCCACAGGATCACCCGAAATAGGACAACGGAAGAATTTCAGGAAGTAGCCTTGAACAATGCACAGTCAAGATCCCGGCACCAGCCGCGAGGCCGCCGCTGCGGGCTCTCTGCAGCCAGGGATCGCTTCAGCTGCCGGAGCCGCGCTGCCACAGGAAGCGGCCGGTCTCTTGCCGCTCGTTGACGCCGCCGTCCTCGAGGAGCTGGACGACGAACTGGCCGGCTCCGGCCTCGCCCAGCGCTTCGCCCGCGACTATGCGGCCATGTGGGACCAGCGCTACACCCGGCTCGCAGCAGCCGTGGAGAACCAGGACAGCGACTCAGCCCTGGACGCCGTCATCAGCCTGAAGATCACGTCCGCCATGGTGGGCGGCCTCCGCCTGGCGAAACTCGCCGAACTGCTGGAGTCCGTGATCCGCCTGGGCGACTTCGGCCAGGGCCAGGCGCTCATGAAGCGCGTGGCGGCGGACGGCGGGCAGACCGTCTCCGAACTCCAGGCCACCTACATCCTGGAAAACGACTGATTCCCGCCTACTCTTCGAACGGCCTCTTCGGAGCCAGCCGGTAACCCACGCCGCGGACCGTTTGCAGCCAGCGGGGCGAGAGCTGGTCCTCCTTGAGCTTGCGCCGCAGGTTGCCCACATGGACTTCGACGGCGCGTTCGTCCGCTTCGCTGATGTACGTGTCCTCGTCATAGAACTCGCCGCGCACGGCCCGTACGAGGTCAGCCCGGGTGCACACCGCGCCGCCGCCTCGGAGCAGCACATGGAGCAGGTCGAATTCACTGCGGGTGAGCCCGAGTGGCTCGCCTTTGACCTCCACCGTCCGCGTGCGGTGGTTGAGGGTCAGGCCGTTGTGCTGCAAAACGGCGGAGTCGTGGGTGCCAGGCGCGGCAGCCGGGGTGGCAGGTGCTCCCCACGCCGGCGCTGGCCTCTGACCGTTGACCTCATGCCGGGGCCGGCGCATCATGGCCGCCACCCGTGCCCGGAGCTCCCTGGGCCGGAAGGGTTTGGCAATGTAGTCATCCGCTCCGGCGTTGAGGGCGGACAACAGGTCCGGCTCCTCAGTCCGGCCGGTCAGCATCACCACGTAGGCATTGCTGAAATGGCGGATCCGCCGCAATACTTCGAACCCGTCGATGTCCGGCAGCCCGATATCCAGCGTGACAACATTGGCCTGTTTGCTGCGGACCACTTCCACACCGGCTCGTCCGTCCACCGCTGTATGCACTTCAAATCCTGCCTGGGTCAGCACGCCCTCAAGGAGGTTGCGCACATCGGCATCGTCTTCAATTACTACAGCCACACCAAGTTCGTCCATTGATATCCCTGAGCCAGGCGGACATGGCCCCCCATCAGCCCAGCGCCAATGCCATACCCGCTCCAACCATTTATACGCTACTAGTAAGCCATGCTGATCACATCCCTTTCCGCATTGATTTCGGAAAGTCAATTACTATGACAAGACGTGTGGATTATGAACTGAGAGGATACTCCGGAGTGAGCCGCAGCAATTCCAGTGCCCCTACGGACCTGTCATCCGGTCCAGCCAGCGGGGCCTGAAACCCTTTTATGGCTGAGCACCTGTTCCAGCGCGGACCTTCCCGCTTCTTCCGTGGCCTCGGACCTAGGGCGCAGGTGGCCCTGTGCCAGCTGCCGCTGACACTGATCGTGGCGGCATTGGCTGTGGCCACTCCCTTCGCTTGGCCAACACTGGTCCACAGCCCCCTCTACCTGTCCGGCATCCTCCTTCACGGTGCCCTCTTCCTCGGCTGCCTCCTGGTGCCCTGGGAGCGCCTGGCCCACCGGCCCTACCTGCTGATCCCGGTCCTGGATTTCCTGGCCATCGGGCTGCTCCGGAACGGCGCCGCTCCCCTGCTCCCTGGCTTGGCGGTCCTGGCGGTCTTCCCGGTGATCTGGCTCTCTGCCTCGGGCATGCTGGCCCGCAGCAGCCTGGTCCTGAGCTTTTTCGGCACCATGCTCATCATGGTCCCGTCCCTGGCCGGGCGTTTCCCCAATCTGACTGCCTCGGACGTCACCACAACGCTCCTCTTTCCCCTCATGATGCTCTCGGTCTCCCTCGCCATCCGCTTCGCCAGCGTGCACCTCCGGCTCCAGCAGCAGGAACTGGCGCAGAAGGACAGGGAGCTGCGGAAACTGCTGCACGAAAGCCGGGAACGGGAGAAGCTGCTCCAGACGGTCCTTGACGCCACAGACGTAGGAATTGCGGCCGTCGACCGTTACGGGCATTTCCTGGTGTCCAATATTCAGCAGCGGCATTTCCGCAAGTCCACCAGGGCGGACGGCGCCGTGCCCGGACAGGGGCACCAGCTGATCTTCGGGCAGGACCGGCGGACCCTGCTGCCGCCGGAGAAACGTCCCATCAGCCGCGCCATCGCAGGAGAATCCTTCGCGGACTACCTGGTGTGGGCCGGAGAGGGCGCGGAACAGCGCGCGGTGTCGACGGCGGCCAGGCCTTTGGTGGACGAGGACGGCGGCTTCAACGGCGCCGTGGTGGTGTACACGGACGTCACCGGCTGGGTGGAGGCGCTGGCCGCGAACCAGGAGCTCGTCTCCAACGTGTCCCACGAGTTCAAGACGCCCCTGAACTCCATCATCGGCAACATAGACCTGGCGCTGGACGACGCCGCCGGCCTGCCGCCGCAGCTTGCCCACCGTTTGCGGGTGGTCCAGCGCAACGCGGAGCGGCTGCTGGCGCTGGTTGCGGACCTGTCGGCATCGGCGTCGGCTGCCTTGAACGTGCACCCGAAAAGGACGGACCTCGCCAGCCTGGTGGAAACCACCCTGGGGTCGGCGCAGGCCCTGGCCGAGCGGGCCCATATCCAGCTCACTGCGGACGTTCCCTCGCCGCTGTGGGCCTACGCGGATCCGCTCCGGATCGGCCAGGCCCTGGACAACCTGGTTTCCAACGCCATTAAGTACTCTCCCGACGGCGGCACGGTCAGCATCAGCGCCCGTGCCGGTGGGGACTGGGTCCAACTCAGCGTCAGCGATACCGGAATGGGGATCTCCCTGGAGGACAGCGCCAGGGTCTTCAAACGGTTCTTCCGCACTGAAGCAGCGCAGAAAGCCTCCATCTCGGGGGCGGGGCTGGGCCTGTCCATTACCAAGATGATCGTGGAGGGCCACGGCGGCACCATCAGCTGCGAGAGCGGCCAGGGGAAGGGCAGCACCTTCACCGTGACCCTGCCTGCGGACGGGCCGCCGCCGTCGTTCTGAAGGCTGGGCCCACGCCCGCAGGGTTCCCTGGCCGAGCTTGCGAGGCTAGGGTGCGGGTGGGGATTAGTGCTCGCGCAGCGCCCTGGTCAGCTCCGCCCGGGCCAGCAGCTCGTCGTTCGAGGGATAGGCGACCTCTTCCAGCACGAGGGGATGCGGCGCGGCCAGCACCGATTTCGCGTCCCGCTTCTTCGCCAGGAGCCGCTCATGCAGCCAGCCGGGTCCCTCCACGCCCTCCCCCACGTAAAGGGCAGAACCGATCAGGGCGCGCACCATGTTGTGGCAGAACGCATCGGCCTGCACCGTGGCCACAATGACGCCGTCCTCCCCCCGCGCGAACTCGAAGCGCTGGAGCTCACGGATGGTGGTGGCGCCTTCGCGGGGTTTGCAGAAGGACAGGAAGTTCTGGAGCCCCAGCAGCTTTGACGCGCCCTCGTTCAGCAGCACCACATCCAGCGGGTTCTTGTGCCACAGGGTGAAGTAGCGTTCCAGCGGGTCCCAGAGGGCCGGGCCGTCCGCGATCCGGTAGCTGTACCGCCGCCAGAGGGCTGAGAAGCGGGCGTCGAAGCCCTCCGGCGCCAGCGAGATGCTGTGCACCTCCACGGCGCCTGTCAAGTCCCCCAGGATCCGGCTCAGCGCGCCCCGGATGCGGCGCAGCATGGCGACGGCGGGATCGAGTTCGTGCCCCCGCGGCAGTCCCTGCCACTCGGCTTCCGTCAGGTCCAGGTGGACCACCTGACCGCGGGCATGCACCCCGGCGTCTGTGCGGCCGGCGACCGTCACGCGGATGGGCCGGCGGACCAGCAGGTGCAGGGCTTCCTCAAGGACGCCCTGCACGGTCTTCCGGCCCGGCTGAAGCGCCCACCCGCTGAAGGGGCCGCCGTCGTAGGACACATCAAGCCGGACACGCAAAAACCCGCCGCCCCCCAATACGGGGGCCGCGGGTTTTTGGTCGTTCATAGACTCAAGTCTATGCGAAGAAAATCAGCGAATTACTTCGCGTCCTTTTCCTCGGCTGCGGGAGCCTCGGGTGCTTCCTCAGCGGCCGGGGCCTCTTCGGTTGCAGCTTCTTCAGCAGCAGGTGCCTCAGCAGCTTCGTCAGCTGCGGGGGCCTCGGCGGCCTCAGCCTCGGGAGCCTCTTCTGCAACCGGGGCAGCAGCGGCTTCCTTCTTGTCGGCGTCGCGCTTGGCGGCGGAAGTAGCCTCGGCTACAACGGCCTGCTTGGCGGAAACCGGCTCAAGCACCAGTTCGATGACGGCCATGGGAGCGTTGTCGCCCTTGCGGTTGCCGATCTTGGTGATGCGGGTGTAGCCGCCGTCGCGGTTCTCCACAGCCTGGGCGATGTCAGTGAACAGCTCGTGGACGACGCCCTTGTTGCTGATCAGGCCGAGGACCCGGCGGCGGGAAGCGAGGTCGCCACGCTTGGCGAAGGTCACCAGGCGCTCTGCGTACGGCTTCAGGCGCTTGGCCTTGGTCACCGTGGTGGTGATCCGCTTGTGCTCGAACAGGGATGCTGCCAGGTTCGCGAGCATGAGGCGCTCGTGAGCCGGGCCGCCTCCGAGGCGCGGACCCTTAGTGGGGGTAGGCATAGTTGTTTCTCCTCAAATGGAAGCCGTGGGCTGCACACCGTGGTGCGGCCCGCCGGCCAAGGTCTGGTTTAGAGTTCGTCGTCGCCGAAGGCGGCGTCGTCCTCTTCGATTGCTGCGGCGCGTGCTGCGAGGTCAAAACCGGGAGGCGAGTCCTTGAGGGACAGGCCCAGTTCAACCAGCTTTGCCTTGACCTCGTCAATGGACTTGGCACCGAAGTTGCGGATGTCCATCAGGTCAGCCTCGGAGCGGGCAACGAGTTCACCCACGGTGTGGATGCCCTCACGCTTGAGGCAGTTGTAGGAACGGACGGTGAGGTCCAGATCCTCGATCGGCAGTGCCATGTCGGCTGCCAGGGCAGCGTCGGTGGGCGACGGGCCGATCTCGATACCTTCAGCTGCGGTGTTCAGCTCACGTGCCAGACCGAAGAGCTCCACCAGGGTGGTGCCTGCGGAAGCGACGGCATCGCGCGGGGCGATGGCCTGCTTGGTCTCGACGTCGACAATCAGCTTGTCGAAGTCGGTGCGCTGCTCAACACGGGTTGCTTCCACGCGGAAAGTAACCTTCAGCACCGGCGAGTAGATGGAGTCGACCGGGATACGGCCGATCTCTGCGTCGCCGGACTTGTTCTGAGCTGCCGAAACGTAGCCGCGGCCGCGCTCGATGGTCAGTTCGAGTTCGAACTTGCCCTTCGAGTTCAGCGTGGCGATGTGCAGATCCGGGTTGTGGAATTCGACGCCGGCCGGCGGAGCGATGTCCGCGGCGGTGACGACTCCGGGGCCCTGCTTGCGCAGGTAGGCAACAACCGGCTCATCGTGCTCGGAGGAAACCGAGAGGCTCTTGATGTTCAGGATGATCTCAGTGACATCTTCCTTGACACCCGGAACCGTGGTGAACTCGTGCAGCACGCCATCGATCCGGATGCTGGTTACGGCAGCACCGGGGATGGAGGAGAGCAGGGTACGGCGGAGGGAGTTTCCGAGGGTGTAGCCGAAGCCCGGTTCCAGCGGTTCAATGATGAAACGCGAACGGTTTTCGGAGACTACCTCTTCGGAGAGGGTGGGGCGCTGTGCAATGAGCACTTAGGTTTCCTTTCGGCGAGCATCCGCTATATGACGCAACACAGGTGGTGGAAATTCGGTCTGAAGACTTAACGTGCTGGGCTTGCCCGGACCGTCAGCGGTCCGGGCAAGCTCATGCGGCGTTGGCAGCCTTAGACGCGGCGGCGCTTCGGCGGGCGGCAGCCGTTGTGCGCAGCGGGGGTGACGTCCTGGATGGAGCCAACCTCGAGGCCTGCGGCCTGCAGCGAACGGATCGCGGTCTCGCGTCCGGAACCCGGTCCCTTGACGAAAACGTCAACCTTGCGCATGCCGTGCTCCTGGGCACGCTTGGCAGCAGCTTCGGCAGCCATCTGGGCTGCGAACGGGGTGGACTTACGCGAGCCCTTGAAGCCAACCTCACCTGAGGAAGCCCAAGAGATAACAGCGCCGCTCGGATCCGTGATGGAAACGATGGTGTTGTTAAAGGTGCTCTTGATGTGCGCCTGGCCCAGCGCGATATTCTTTTTGTCCTTCTTACGCGGCTTGCGAACCGCGCCACGAGTCTTCGGGGGCATTATTTCTCCTACAGAAAGTTATTGGGGGAAAGTCCGTTAATCCCGGCGGGGATTTTAACGGGCCTTCTTCTTGCCGGCGACGGTGCGCTTCGGGCCCTTGCGGGTACGGGCGTTGGTCTTCGTACGCTGTCCGCGTACGGGCAGGCCCTTGCGGTGGCGCAGGCCTTCGTAGCTGCCGATTTCAACCTTGCGGCGGATATCTGCTGCTACTTCGCGGCGAAGGTCACCCTCAACCTTGTAGTTGCCTTCAATGTAGTCACGCAGCTCAACCAGCTGTGCATCAGTCAGGTCCTTGACGCGAACGTCGGCGCTGATGCCAGTGGCAGCCAGGGTTTCGTGTGCACGGGTCTTGCCCACGCCGTAGATGTAAGTAAGCGCAATTTCCAGCCGCTTTTCGCGGGGAATGTCTACGCCAGCGAGACGAGCCATAGTGGCAGTACTCCTTGATAAACCGGAGGTCGTAGGCAGTACACCCGCACGTGCTGTACGGCCCCAGCCTCCGACCGGGGGTTAGCTGCCCGGGCTCCATACGTCCCAGATCAGCTTGTGCTGCCTTTTATTTACTTGCGTGGGTTAGCAACCCAGGATTTCCCGATGAAGGGAATTAGCCCTGGCGCTGCTTGTGGCGCGGGTTCTCGCAGATCACCATGACCCGGCCATTACGGCGGATCACTTTGCACTTTTCGCAGATCTGCTTGACGCTCGGCTTGACCTTCATGGCATTCCTTTGCGTGTAACAGTTGGTCAACTGGAGCGGCAGTCAGTTCGCACTGAAGCCGCCCAGCAATTTACTTGTAGCGGTAGACGATACGACCACGGGTGAGGTCGTACGGGCTCAGCTCCACCACTACGCGGTCCTCAGGGAGGATTCGGATGTAGTGCTGACGCATCTTTCCAGAGATGTGTGCCAGAACGATGTGCTTGTTGGTGAGCTCAACGCGAAACATCGCGTTAGGCAGCGCCTCGGTCACAACGCCTTCGATCTCAATGACCCCGTCCTTCTTGGCCATACCCTCCGCTAACTGTTGTTGCCGCAGCCCCGCCGGATTGCACCGGACATGGCCACGAACGTTTTGGTTGGATCGATTGCCGGCTCCAGACCCAAAAGGGCGTGGCAGTCCAGACAACCAACAAACAACACTACTCGGTATCACCGGAAAAGTTAAATCGGCAATGGTAACCTACCGGGCGCCGTACACACCATAATCACCGGCGGGAGTGCTCACGGCCTCCGCGCTGGCTACGCCATCCAGGATGGCCAAACGTACGACGTCGGCTGCCGCGCTCTGCAGCGTTATGAGGCTGAGCTGGCGGGCAGCTTCGTCCGAACGGTCCAGTGCCACGGCCTGGGTAGCCAGGCAGAAAACAGTGTCGCCGTCGGCGAGCGTATGCGACGGATTCAGGGCCCTCGCAATCCCGGCATGGGAGGCAGCCGCAGTCCGCTTGCACTCGGCCACATCCAGAATGGCGTTGGTAGCTACCACAACAAGGGTGGTATTGAACGGCGCGTCTAAGGTGGGCCCACGCGAGCCGGGTTCCCTGACCGAGCTTGCGAGGTTAGGGGGCTCGTGGGGCGGCACGACCGAGCGCGCGGAGGGTTCGCGATTCCCCGACGGAGTTACTGGAAGGCCAAGGGCGTTAACAACAGCAATTGCACCCACCACCACCCCGTCCTCAAGCGTCACAGAGGCAGTCCCCACGCCGCCCTTGTACGTGCGGGCCATGACTGCCCCGGTGCCGGCACCCACATTGCCGCGTCCGACGCCGTGCCTTTCTGCCTGTGCCGCAGCGGCGACGGCGGCCGCGTAGCCCATGTCCGCCGTCGGACGCGCGGAAAAATTCCCGCCCCTGCCCAGGTCGAAGATCGCGGCTGCCGGCACGATAGGGACTACTCCCCCGGGCACCGCAAAACCGCGGCCGTTCTCCTCGCACCACCGCTGGGCGCCGGCGGCGGAGGCGAGGCCGTAGGCGCTGCCCCCGGTGAGGACAACGGCGTCCACCGTGCTGACGAGTGTGGTGGGATCCAGGGCATCAGTTTCATGGGTGGCAGGTCCGCCGCCCTGCACGTCCACCGACCCGCAGGTGCCCGGCGGCGGCAGGACCACCGTGACACCAGTCAGCCAACCGTCGTCGGACTTCTGCTGGTGCCCCACCCGCAGGCCGGGTACGTCAGTGATTGCTCCCATGGCACCCATTCTCCCCTTTTGGCCATCAAACGGATGAATACGGGCGGGTCCCTGCCTTTCAACCAAACTTTGTGCAAGACTGCATCCAACACAGCGTTAACGGGCAACGAAGCCTCGTCTAACAGTCCTCTGACGAGGGCAAATGCGGCTTTCTGCCTGCTGACCTTGTGGTGAAGTAATGGCTAGACTTCCCCGACCACGGCCAGCCACGAGCAGGCACGAATCCCGTGAGAGACCGCATGACACGTCAACTCGCACCCCATCCTTCCACCAAGCCCACCAAGCCCGGGCCGGCAGCCATCCCCCGACGCCGGCGCTGGACGCAGAGAACCCGGCGTGACTTCTTCGTGTTCCTCGCCCTCGCCTTACCGAACCTGGTGCTGATCGCCGTCTTCACGTACCGGCCACTGATCAGCAACATCTACTACTCAACGCTGGACTGGACCCTTGGGTCGCCATCCGCCACGGTGGTCGGCATCAACAACTACGTCACCTTCTTCACCAGCGACGACGCCTCCAAAGTCCTGGGCACCACGGCAATCTTCACGGTGGTGACCGTGGGCGGATCCATGATCCTCGGACTGCTCATCGCCCTGGCACTGAATGCGAAAGTCCGGGGAACCACATTCGCCCGCTCCGCGGTGTTCGCTCCCTATGTCTTGTCCGGCGTCGGCGTGGGACTGGTGTGGCTCTTCATTTTCGATCCCGGCTACGGCGTGCTCGCCTGGCTGCTCCGGGGCATCGGCCAGCAGAGCCCGCAGTGGATTAACGACCCCCAGCTTTCCCTGGTCATGGTCATCCTGGTCTACGTCTGGAAAAACCTCGGATACTGCGCGGTGGTGTACCTGGCAGGACTGCAGTCCCTGCCGCAGGATGTCATGGAGGCAGCATCACTCGACGGCGCCAACGGGTTCCGGCGCTTCATCACCATGTCGCTGCCGCTCCTGTCCCCCACCACATTCTTCCTGCTGATCACCAGCATGCTCAGTTCGCTGCAGGCCTTTGACCTGATCAGGATCATGACGCCGCTGGGAACCGGCACCAGCACCCTCATCTACGAGGCCTACCTCCAGGCGTTCGGCGCCTTCAACCGGGCGGGCTACTCCGCGGCCATCTCGGTGATCCTCTTCGCGATCCTCCTGGTGATCACCGTGTTCCAACTGCGCTTCGTGGAACGGAAGGTGCACTACTCGTGAGCTCCCTGTCACCGGTCAATCCGGACCCCACAGCCCGGCCCGCGCAGGCGGCAGAACAGGCCATTGCCCGGGACCGGCCCTTCTCCCGGCGCAACCTGGTGCAGGCCGTCCTGGGCGGGTACGTCCCGCTGATCCTGGCCACCCTGGTGGTTTTCCTGCCGCTGCTGTGGATGGTGCTCAGCTCGTTCAAGCAGCCCGGTGAAATCATCACCATGGATCTTGAGATCCTGCCTGAAGGCCTCAACCTGCAGAACTACCAGATCGCCATGACCACTGTGCCGTTCGGCCAGTTCTTCCTCAACAGCGCCATCGTCACGGCGGCGGGCGCCAGCGTCAAGGTGGTCCTGGCCATCCTCACCGCCTACGCACTGGTGTTCGTGCGCTTCCCGTTCAAGAACGCCATTTTCATGCTCATCCTGGTTGCGCTGATGGTGCCGCCCCAGGTGTCCATCCTGCCCAACTACATCCTGATCTCGGGCATGGGCGGAAAGAACACCCTGTGGGGCATCATCCTGCCGGGCCTCGGCACCGCCTTCGGCACCTTCCTCCTCCGGCAGCACTTCCTCACCCTGCCCAACTCCATCCTTGAGTCGGCTGAAATCGACGGGGCGGGCCACTGGCGCCGCCTGTGGCGGATTGTGGTGCCCATCTCCGTTCCCTCCATCGCCACGGTGGCGCTGGTGACCATCGTCAGCGAATGGAACGAATACATCTGGCCGCTGATCATCACAGACCGCCCGGACACCATGACCCTGCCGGTGGGCCTGACGCTGCTCCAGAACTCAGAGAGCAATGCCTCCGGATGGGGCATCCTCATGGCCGGAGCCGTCCTGGTGATCGTCCCCATCCTTATTGTCTTCGCAGCCCTCCAGCGTTACATCGTGGCGGGGCTCACCCAGGGCAGCGTCACCGGGTAAGCCCGTGCCGCCGTCGTCCATCACAGAAGAAGCACCCAACTCCTCAATGTGGCACCCAACGAAAGGACCTGCAATGACACAGCACCTCGATCGGAGGCACTTCCTGGGACTCGCCGGGGTCACGGCGTCCGCCGCTGCCCTGGCAGCCTGCGGCGGCCCGTCCACCAGCGGCACCCCCGTGGCCAGCGAAGCCGCCGACCTCGACTTCAGCGGAGTGAAGCCGGCCGCGAAAATCGACTTCTGGTCCAACCACCCCGGCAAGTCGCAGGACGTCGAAAAGGCCATTATTGAGAAGTTCCATGCCAAGTACCCGGACATCCGGGTCAACCTGGTCACGGCCGGAGCGAACTACGAGGAAATCGCGCAGAAGTTCCAGACCTCCCAGGCGGCAAAATCGGGCCTCCCGGGCGTCGTGGTCCTCTCCGATGTGTGGTGGTTCCGGTACTTCACCAACGGCAGCATCATCCCGGTGGATGCCCTCGTCAAGCAGCTGGACATCAAGCTGGACGATTTCCGCCAGTCGCTCGTGGACGACTACAAGTACAACGACAAGCAGTGGGCCCTCCCCTATGGCCGCTCGACTCCCCTGTTCTACTACAACAAGGACCACTTCCAGGCCGCCGGCCTGCCGGACAGGGCACCCAAAACCTGGCAGGAATTCGGTGAGTGGGCACCTAAGCTCAAGGCCAGCTCCGGAGCGCAGTACGCCTACATCTACCCGGCGTTGGCCGGATACGCGGGCTGGACGCTGCAGAACAACCTGTGGGGGTGGGGCGGCTCCTGGTCCAAGGAATGGGAAATCACCTGCGATTCGCCCGAAGCGGTCGAAGCGCTGCAGTGGGCCCAGGACTCCATCTACAAGAACGGCTGGGCCGGCGTCTCCTCCAAGGAAGCTGCGGACGACTTCTCCGCCGGTCTGACCTCGTCCACGATCTCCTCCACCGGGTCCCTCCTTGGCGTCCTGAAGTCGGCACCGTTCAATGTGGGCGTGGGCTTCCTTCCCGGCGGACCGAAGGCTGAGACCAACGTCTGCCCCACCGGCGGCGCCGGCCTGGGCATCCCGAGCGGCATCAGCAAGGAAGAGCAGCTGGCTGCCGGAACCTTCCTGAAGTTCATGACCGAACCGGAAAACAGCGCAGCTTTCTCGGCGGCCACCGGCTACATGCCCACCCGAGAGTCGGCGGACATGAAGGCGGTCCTGGCCCAGACGCCGCAGATCCAGACCGCCGTGGACCAGCTGGCTGTCACCCGGGTCCAGGACAATGCCCGGGTGTTCCTCCCGGGCGCCGACCAGGAACTGGCCAAGGCGGCAGCTGCCATCCTCACCCAGCAGGCGGACGTGAAGGCCACCATGGCCAGCCTGAAGAAGACGCTGGAAGGCATCTACGAGAAGGACGTCAAGCCGAAGCTGGGGTAGCTTTCCCGAATGCAAGAAGCGCCAGGTGTTGTTGTGGGATCACAACGGCACCTGGCGCTTCTGTTGGGGCTGCTTGGGGCTGAGCCGTGGGCCCTGGGCCTGCCGCCCTGGGCCTACGGGATGGGCACCGGGGTGACGCCGAGCGGGACAAGGTGCTCCGCACCGCCGTCGGGCGCTGACAGCACCCAGATGCCCTTCTCATGGACCGCCACGGAGTGCTCCCACTGGCACGACCGCTTGCCGTCCGTGGTGACAACTGTCCAGTCGTCCTCCAGGACCGCGGTTTCAATGCCGCCGCGCACCAGCATGGGCTCGATCGCCAGGCAAAGACCTGGCTTGATCTTGGGACCGCGGTGCGTGGTGCGGTAGTTCAGCACGTCGGGAGCCATGTGCATTTCCGAACCGATGCCGTGTCCCACATAGTCCTCGAGGATCCCCAGCGGTTTGCCGGGAACGGACGAAACGTAATCGTCGATCGCGGCCCCGATATCGCCGACGTGCTTTCCGGTGGCCAACGCTGCAATGCCGTGCCACATTGCTGCCCGGGTCACGTCCGAGAGGCGCTGGTCCTCCGGGTCAGCCGTGCCCACGATGACGGTCCTGGCCGAGTCGGAGTGCCAGCCGTCCACGATCGCGCCGCCGTCGATCGAGATGATGTCCCCGTCATTGAGGATCCGGCTGCCCGGGATACCGTGGACCACTTCTTCGTTGACCGAGGTGCAGATCGTGGCCGGAAAGCCGTGGTAGCCAAGGAAGTTGGACTTTGCGCCCGCTTCGTTCAGGACAGCGGCGAAGACGTCGTCGAGGTGCTTGGTGGTGGCACCGGGCACTGCTGCGGCAACGGCTGCGTCCAGTGCACGGCTCAGGACAAGGCCTGCCTCGTGCATGGTGCGCATCTGGGCGTTGGTCTTGTATTCGATGCGGGGCTGGCCAAAGGCCATGGTGTTCCTTCTTTCAAATGGCTGAGGCTCCTCCCGGTTGCCGGGAGGAGCCTCGGAATACGTTCGCCTGGATCAGGCTGCCTGTGCCGCCTTGATGGCCTGCATGACGCGGTCGGTGACTTCGTCGATGCCGCCGATGCCGTCCACCTGGGTCAGGATGCCGCGCTCGGCATACTTCGCCACCACGGCTTCGGTCTGCTCGTGGTAGAGGTCAAGGCGGTGGCGGATGACGGCTTCGTTGTCGTCGCTCCGGCCCGTTTCCTTGGCCCGGCCCAGGAGGCGGTGGACCAGTTCCTCATCGTCGGCAGTCAGCTGCAGGACGACGTCGAGCTTTTCCTCACCCTTGGCAAGGATCTCGTCCAGGTAGTCCACCTGGGCCGTGGTGCGGGGGTAGCCGTCCAGCAGGAAGCCGTTTTCGACGTCGGACTCGCTGAGCCGGTCCCGGACCATTTTGTTGGTGACGCTGTCAGGGACGAAGTCGCCGTTGTCCATGTACTTCTTGGCTTCGATGCCAAGCGGCGTTTCGCCCTTCACGTTGGCGCGGAAGATGTCGCCGGTGGAGATGGCCACAACGCCGAGGCGCTCTGAAATCCGCTCCGCCTGCGTTCCTTTTCCGGAACCTGGAGGTCCAATAATCAGCATTCTCGTCATCGCAAAAGCCCTTCGTAGTGACGTTGTTGTAGCTGCGCATCAATCTGCTTGACGGTCTCCAAACCAACGCCCACCATGATCAAGATCGAGGTGCCACCGAACGGGAAGTTCTGGTTTGCGTTGATCAGCACCAGTGCCACCAGCGGGATCAGCGCTACGAAGCCCAGGTACAGGGCTCCGGGCAGGGTGATCCTGGAGAGCACGTACTGCAGATAGTCAGCGGTCGGCTTCCCCGCGCGGATACCCGGGATGAAGCCGCCGTACTTCTTCATGTTGTCCGAGACCTCTTCAGGGTTGAAGGTGATCGCGACATAGAAGTAGGTAAAGAACACGATCATGGCGAAGTACAGCACCATATAGATCGGCTGGTCGCCGCGGACCAGGTTGTTGTTGATCCATTCGACCCACGGCTGGAGCTGCTCGCCCTGCGCAGGCTGGTTGAACTGGGCAATCAGGCCCGGCAGGTAGAGCATCGAGGAGGCGAAGATCACCGGGATAACACCGGCCATGTTCACCTTGATGGGGATGTAGGTGCTGGTGCCGCCCACGGTGCGGCGGCCAATCATCCGCTTGGCGTACTGCACCGGTACCCTGCGCTGCGACTGCTCAACAAAGACAACCAGTGCCACTGTCAGCAGGCCGACCGCGAGGACAATGAAGAAGGTTCCGGGGCCCTGCGAGCTCCAGATGGCGCCCAGGGACGTGGGGAACGTCGCGGCGATGGACGTGAAGATGAGCAGGGACATGCCGTTGCCCACGCCCTTCTCGGTCACGAGCTCGCCCATCCACATGATCAGGCCGGTGCCGGCCGTCAGGGTGATGATGAGCAGGATGGTGGTGATGACGCTGCTGTCAGGAATGATCGGCAGGTTGCAGCCCGGAAGCAGCTGCCCCGAACGTGCAAGGGATACCAGCGTGGTGGCGTTGAGGAGGCCCAGCGCGATGGTGAGGTACCGGGTGTACTGGGTCAGTTTGGACTGGCCCGAAGCACCCTCTTCGTAGAGCTGCTGGAACCGGGGAATGACCACCCGGAGCAGCTGGACGATGATGCTGGCCGTGATGTACGGCATGATGCCCAGCGCGAAGATGGACACCTGGAGCAACGCGCCGCCGCTGAACAGGTTAACGAGCTGGTACAGCCCCTCTGCCGTCTGACCGTTCTGCAAGCATTGCTGGACATTCTGGTAGTTCACACCAGGCGAGGGAATGAAGGCACCCAAGCGGAAGATGGTGATGATTCCCAGCGTGAACAACAACTTGCGTCGCAGATCAGGCGTGCGAAAGGCCCGGCCAAATGCGCTAAGCAAGCGTCCTCCTGTGGTGTGAATAAGAGTGGTGTGATGGGGATCTATAAATCCCGACAACCGAGTCTAACGGGTGGATGCGCCCTGCGAACAATCCGCCCGGGCGCCGCTGCGCCGGATGGCATCGAAAAAACGCCGGGCGGATGGAAAAACTCCCGGCCCCGGGGCGGTAGCCCCAGGACCGGGAGTTCAACAACGGGCTTGGCGCCCACCGGCTCTAGAGAGCGGTGGTGCTTCCGCCTGCTGCGGCAATCTTCTCAGCGGCGCTGGCCGAGAATGCGTGGGCGGTGACGTCCACCTTGACGGTGATGTCGCCGGTGCCCAGCACCTTGACGGGCTGGTTCTTGCGAACGGCGCCCTTTTCGACCAGGTTCTCCACGGTGACTGCGCCACCTTCGGGGAACAGCTCGTTGAGCTTGTCCAGGTTTACAACCTGGAACTCAACCCGGAACGGGTTCTTGAAGCCGCGCAGCTTCGGCAGGCGCATGTGCAGCGGCAGCTGGCCGCCGGCAAAGCCAGCCTTGATCTGGTAGCGGGCTGCAGTACCCTTCGTGCCACGTCCAGCGGTCTTACCCTTGGATGCTTCACCACGACCAACACGGGTCTTGGCGGTCTTGGCACCCGGGGCGGGACGCAGGTGGTGAACCTTCAGGGCGTTCTGCTTCTCAGCAGCCTGTGCCTTGTCAGCAGTGTTCTTCTCTGCCATTTACTTCGCCTCCTCTACCTTTACCAGGTGCGGAACCGTGTTGAGCATTCCAACGGTCACGGCATCGGCGGTGCGGACAACGGTCTGTCCGATACGCTTCAGGCCGAGGGACCGGAGGGTGTCGCGCTGGTTCTGCTTGCCGCCAATGGCGGACTTGATCTGAGTGATCTCCAACTGAGCGTCGGAGGGAACCAGGTTCTTAGCCATAACTAGGCACCTGCCTTCGGGTTCAGGAGTGCCTTCACCAGGGCCGCCGGAGCGATCTCGTCGAGGGGCAGGCCGCGGCGTGCTGCCACTGCTGCCGGCTCTTCGAGGCGCTTCAGGGCATCAACGGTCGCGTGAACGATGTTGATGGCGTTGGAGGAACCGAGCGACTTGGAGAGGATGTCGTGGATACCCACGCACTCCAGTACTGCACGGACCGGGCCACCGGCGATAACACCGGTACCGGCGGAAGCCGGACGCAGCATTACGACGCCGGCCGCAGCCTCACCCTGAACGCGGTGCGGGATGGTGCTGCCAACGCGGGGAACGCGGAAGAAGGACTTCTTAGCTTCTTCAACGCCCTTCGCGATTGCGGCAGGAACTTCCTTAGCCTTGCCGTAGCCAACGCCGACCATGCCGTTGCCGTCACCGACGACGACCAGGGCGGTGAAGCTGAAGCGACGACCACCCTTGACCACCTTGGAAACGCGGTTGATGGTAACGACGCGCTCTACGAACTGGCTCTTCTCGGCTTCACGGCCGCCGTCGCGGCCGCCTCGGCCACCACGGTCGCCGCGGCCCTGGCCACGGTCGCCACGCTCGCCGCGACGAGCGCCGCCACGGCGGTCGTCGGCAGCTGCGGGGGCAGTGGTCTCAGCGGCAGCTGTGGCTTCAGTAGCCTTCTGATCTGCAGACACAGTGTCCTTTTCCTTGTTTGCTTCCGTCACAGTGACAGCCCACCTTCACGTGCACCGTCAGCGACGGCGGCGATCCGGCCGTGGTACTTGTTACCACCGCGGTCGAAGACAACAGCTTCGATACCGGCAGCCTTGGCACGCTCGGCAACCAGTTCGCCAACGCGCTTGGCCTTGGCGGTCTTGTCGCCGTCGAATGCACGAAGGTCGGCTTCCAGAGTGGAGGCGCTCGCTACGGTCAGGCCCTTGGTGTCATCGACAACCTGGACGAATACGTGGCGTGCGGAACGGTTGACGACCAGACGCGGACGTACAGCCGTACCGGAGATGCGCTTACGGATACGAAGCTGGCGGCGGCTGCGCGAAGCAGACTTGCTCTTGTTCGTACGCTTCTTGTTAATTGAGATGGCCATGGTTACTTACCAGCCTTTCCGACCTTGCGGCGGATGACTTCGCCGGCGTAACGGATGCCCTTGCCCTTGTAGGGGTCCGGCTTCCGCAGCTTGCGAATGTTGGCAGCAACCTCGCCGACCTGCTGCTTGTTGATACCTGAAACAGAGAGCTTGGTCGGGGTCTCAACTGCAAAGGTGATGCCGTCCGGTGCGGTGACGTTGACCGGGTGGCTGTAACCAAGAGCGAACTCCAGGTCGGATCCCTTGGCCTGAACGCGGTAACCGGTACCGACGATTTCAAGCTTCTTCTCGTAGCCCTTGGTAACGCCCTCGATCATGTTGGAGATCAGGGTGCGGGTCAGGCCGTGGAGTGAACGGGAGGCGCGCTCGTCGTTCGGGCGGGCGACGGTCAGGGTGTCTGCATCCAGGGTGACCTCGATCGGGCTGGCCACAGTGTGGTTCAGCTCGCCCTTGGTGCCCTTGACGCTGACGACAGAGCCGTCAACCTTGACCTCAACGCCGGCAGGAACGGTGATGGGGAGACGTCCAATACGTGACATTATTCTCTTCCTTTCCCGTTACCAGACGTACGCGAGGACTTCGCCGCCCACGCCCTTCTTGCCGGCCTGCTTGTCAGTCAGGAGGCCGGAAGAGGTGGACAGGATTGCGACACCCAGGCCACCGAGCACGTGCGGCAGGTTGGTGGACTTTGCGTAAACACGCAGGCCCGGCTTGGAGATACGGCGAACGCCAGCGATTGAACGCTCGCGGTTCGGTCCGAACTTGAGCTCGATGGTCAGCTTCTTGCCAACCTCCGCGTCCTCTTCCTTCCAGCCGGCAATGAAGCCTTCAGCCTTGAGGATGTCAGCAACGCGTGCCTTGAGCTTGCTGTACGGCATGGTCACGGTGTCGTGGTATGCCGAGTTTGCATTGCGCAGACGCGTGAGCATGTCTGCGACAGGATCTGTCATTGTCATGGTGGGCTCGTGCCCTTCCTCGTAACGGTTTCCGCGGTGCTGCCAGCTGACCGGAGTCAGAAGCCATGCCGCCGGACCTTTTACGTAGTTAGATTAGTCTTCGGCCTTGAACGGGAAACCAAGCGCCTTGAGCAGCGCGCGGCCTTCGTCATCGGTCTTGGCAGTGGTAACAACCGTGATGTCCATACCGCGGACGCGGTCGATCTTGTCCTGGTCGATTTCGTGGAACATAACCTGCTCGGTCAGACCGAAGGTGTAGTTGCCGTTGCCATCGAACTGCTTGCCGGAGAGACCGCGGAAGTCCCTGATTCGGGGCAGCGCCAGGGTGACAAGACGATCCAGGAATTCCCACATGCGGTCGCCACGCAGGGTAGCGTGTGCACCGATGGGCATGCCTTCGCGCAGCTTGAACTGTGCGATCGACTTGCGGGCCTTGGTTACCTGCGGCTTCTGGCCGGTGATCTGGGTGAGGTCGCGGACGGCGCCGTCGATCAGCTTGGAGTCCTTGGCGGCATCTCCAACACCCATGTTCACAACGACCTTCACGAGGCGGGGAACCTGGTTGACGTTCTGGTACTTGAATTCCTCAATGAGCGTGCTCTTGATGGATTCTGCGTACTTGGTCTTCAGACGAGGAACGATCTTCGTTGCCGGAGTCTCGAGAGTCTCAGTCATTAGATGTCCTTCCCTGAGCTCTTGGCCACGCGGATGCGGACTTCGCGCTTCTTGCCGTTACGCTCAACGGTTTCAGTGCGGAAGCCAACGCGGGTGGGCTTCTTGGTGGACGGGTCAACCAGAGCCACGTTGGAGATGTGGATCGGGGCTTCAACAACCTCGATGCCACCGGTCTTGGTGCCGCGCTGCGACTGGCCGACCTTGGTGTGCTTGGTTACGCGGTTGATGCCTTCAACCAACACGCGGTTGGTGTCGGTGAAGACGCGCAGGACCTTGCCCTGCTTGCCGCGGTCGCCGCCGCGCTCAGCCTTGGCGCCAGTGATGACCTGAACCAGGTCACCCTTCTTGATCTTTGCAGCCATGGACTAGAGCACCTCCGGAGCCAGAGAAACGATCTTCATGAACTTCTTGTCACGGAGTTCACGACCAACCGGTCCGAAGATACGGGTACCGCGGGGGTCACCGTCGCCCTTCAGGATCACAGCTGCGTTCTCGTCAAACTTGATGTAGGAACCATCCGCACGGCGGCGTTCCTTCTTGGTACGGACGATGACTGCCTTGACAACATCGCCCTTCTTTACGTTGCCGCCCGGGATTGCATCCTTGACGGTGGCGACAATGACGTCACCGATGCCTGCGTAGCGACGGCCAGATCCACCGAGAACGCGAATGGTAAGGATTTCCTTAGCACCCGTGTTGTCGGCGACCTTGAGTCGCGACTCCTGCTGAATCACTATTTACTCCTTGCGTCGCGCCGGTTCTCAGACCGAAAATCTTCCTACGGAATGAGCCTTGCGGAACGGTTGATCGGGGTGTCTCTTGACCTGCCTGGATTTTGCCAGACCAGGCCTAAACTCCCGTGCCAGAAGCAGTTGCTCCCATCCGGTCCAGGACAGGTCCTGGGCGCAAGGGGGCACTATGCCGTGGCACGCTTGTTTACGAGGTTGATGACGGCGCACGAACGGCGCCATACAAACTCAATATCCTAGCACAGTTCCGGTCAGTCCCAATATCACCCGGCGCCGCTCCCCGCAAGACGGACGACAGCGTCACGCACGGCATCCGTCCCGCGTCTGCTGCCGCTCCCCCGGAAGCCGCCCCACCGCCGTCGGACGCTCTCTCACTTGATGCGTGTTTTCTGGCGACGCTCTCTCACTTTCGGCGGCGAGGTGAGAGAGCGTCCGCCGAAAACCGACATCAAGTGAGAGAGCGTCGGGGAGGGGAACGACGGCGTCACGTACGACAGCCTTCTGGCCCACTTTTGGTGCCACTTCCCCGCGAAACCGCGGCGCCGCCGTCGTGCAAGCCCCAAAAACCGGGCCAGTGTGACGGCAGGCCGCCCTTTAACGCGAGGAAACCCCCGCTCCCGAAAGGAGCAGGGGTTTCCGGATACCAAAGCAGCAGGTGCTACTTGGCCTTCTCGAGGATTTCCACGAGCCGCCAGTTTTTGGTGGCGGACAGCGGACGGGTCTCGGCGATGACAACGAGGTCGCCGATGCCGGCGGTGTTGTTCTCATCGTGTGCCTTGACCTTGGAGGTACGGCGGATGACCTTGCCGTACAGGGCGTGCTTCACGCGGTCCTCAACCTGGACAACGATGGTCTTTTCCATCTTGTCAGAGACCACGTAGCCGCGACGCGTCTTGCGGTAACCGCGCTGCTCAGCCGTGGCTGCGGTAGCAGTTTCCGTCACGTTCTCGTCCTTTTCACTCACTTGGCATCCTCCTCGGTCTCAACCGTTTCAGCCTTGGGGGCCTTCTTGGTTGCTGCCTTCTTGGACTTCTTTTCTTCCTTGGCTTCCACAACCGGTGCGGCAACCTCGGCACGAATGCCCAGCTCGCGCTCGCGGAGAACGGTGTAGATGCGGGCGATGTCCTTCTTTACCGCGCGCAGACGACCGTGGTTCTCCAGCTGACCGGTGGCGGACTGGAAACGCAGGTTGAACAGCTCTTCCTTGGCCTTGCGGAGTTCTTCAACGAGACGCTCGTTGTCGAAACCGTCCAGCTGTGCGGGAGCCAGATCCTTGGATCCTACTGCCATTTCTATTCACCACCTTCGCGACGCAGAATGCGTGCCTTCAACGGGAGCTTGTGGATTGCCAGGCGCAGTGCCTCGCGGGCTACCGATTCCTCGACACCGGAGATCTCGAAGAGAACCCGGCCCGGCTTGACGTTTGCGACCCACCATTCCGGTGAACCCTTACCGGAACCCATGCGGGTTTCGGCAGGCTTCTTGGTCAGGGGACGGTCCGGGTAGATGTTGATCCAGACCTTGCCGCCACGCTTGATGTGGCGGGTCATCGCAATACGGGCAGACTCGATCTGACGGTTGGTGACGTATGCCGGGCTCAGGGCCTGGATGCCGTACTCACCGAAGGAGACCTTGGTACCGCCCGTAGCAGCGCCGGAACGACCCGGGTGGTGCTGCTTACGGTGCTTGACTCGACGTGGGATAAGCATTTAAGCCTGTCCTCCTTCTGCAGCAGCAGGTGCTGCCTCAACTGCCGGTGCTTCGGCAGCAGGAGCTGCGTCAGCGGCCGGGCGGTCGTTGCGACGGCGGCGGTCACCACGGTCAGCGCCACCCGGGCGGCCCGGACGGTCGCCGGAGCGTCCGCGGGACGGGGCGGAAGCGGCCTGCTGGGCCAGTTCCTTGGCGGTGACGTCACCCTTGTAGATCCAGACCTTCACGCCGATGCGGCCGAAGGTGGTCTTGGCTTCGTAGAAGCCGTAGTCGATGTTCGCGCGGAGGGTGTGCAGGGGCACACGGCCTTCGCGGTAGAACTCCGAGCGGGACATTTCAGCGCCACCCAGTCGACCGGAGCAGGCGATACGGATGCCCTTGGCACCTGCACGCTGCGCGGACTGCATGGCCTTCTTCATGGCGCGGCGGAATGCCACACGTGAAGTCAGCTGCTCAGCAACGCCCTGGGCAACAAGCTGTGCTTCCATCTCGGGGTTCTTGACCTCGAGGATGTTCAGCTGGACCTGCTTGCCGGTGAGCTTTTCGAGCTCGCCGCGGATGCGGTCTGCTTCTGCTCCACGGCGGCCAATGACGATGCCGGGACGGGCCGTGTGGATATCCACGCGGACGCGGTCACGGGTGCGCTCGATCTCAACCTTGGCGATACCGGCGCGCTCCATGCCCGTGGACATGAGCTGGCGGATGCGGATGTCTTCGCGAACGAAGTCCTTGTACCGCTGGCCGGCCTTGGTGCTGTCAGCGAACCAGTGCGATACGTGATCGGTGGTGATGCCGAGTCGGAACCCGTGCGGGTTTACTTTCTGTCCCACTTAGCGAGCCTCCTCTTTCTCCGGGGTAGCGACTACCACGGTGATGTGGCTCGTGCGCTTCTTGATCTGAAATGCGCGACCCTGGGCACGCGGCTGGAACCGCTTCATGGTCGGGCCTTCATCAACAAACGCTTCGCTGATGATGAGGTCACCTTCGTCAAACGCCACGCCGTCGCGGTCCGCGAGGACCCGGGCGTTGGAGATTGCCGACTGTACTACCTTGAATACCGGCTCTGAAGCTGCCTGGGGGGCAAACTTCAGAATTGCCAGAGCCTCATTCGCTTGCAATCCACGAACAAGGTTGACGACGCGCCGGGCCTTCATAGGCGTTACGCGGATGTGGCGCGCAATTGCCTTGGCTTCCATTGCTTTCCTTCTCTCGTCTTTGACGTAAGTGCAGGCGCCTAGCGGCGCTTGCCCTTACGGTCGTCCTTGACATGGCCGCGGAATGTCCGCGTGGGAGCGAATTCGCCGAGCTTGTGCCCGACCATCGACTCAGTGACAAACACCGGGATGTGCTTGCGTCCGTCGTGTACGGCGATCGTGTGTCCGAGCATGTCGGGGATGATCATCGAACGGCGGGACCAGGTCTTGATGACGTTCTTGGTGCCCTTTTCGTTTTCCCTGGCTACCTTCACAAAGAGGTGCTGGTCGACGAAAGGACCTTTTTTCAGGCTGCGTGGCATGTGTCCAGGCTCCTATCGCTTGTTCTTGCCAGTACGACGGCGACGAACAATAAGCTTGTCGCTCTCTTTGTTGGGGCGGCGGGTGCGGCCTTCCCGCTGACCGTTGGGGTTGACGGGGTTACGTCCACCGGACGTCTTACCCTCACCACCACCGTGCGGGTGGTCAACCGGGTTCATGGCGACACCACGGACGGTCGGGCGGACGCCCTTCCAGCGCATGCGGCCGGCCTTGCCCCAGTTGATGTTCGACTGCTCGGCGTTGCCGACCTCGCCGACGGTTGCGCGGCAGCGCACGTCAACGTTGCGGATTTCGCCGGAAGGCAGGCGCAGCTGGGCGAAACGGCCTTCCTTTGCAACGAGCTGGATCGATGCGCCGGCGGAGCGGCCCATCTTGGCGCCGCCACCCGGACGCAGTTCAACTGCGTGGATAACGGTACCCACCGGGATGTTGCGCAGGGGCAGGTTGTTGCCAGGCTTGATGTCAGCGTTGGCGCCGGCCTCTACGAAGTCACCCTGGGACAGCTTGTTCGGGGCGATGATGTAACGCTTGGTGCCATCAACGTAGTGCAGGAGGGCGATGCGAGCCGTACGGTTCGGATCGTACTCAATTTCAGCAACGCGGGCGTCCACGCCGTCCTTGTCGTGACGACGGAAGTCGATCAGACGGTACTGGCGCTTGTGTCCGCCACCCTTGTGACGGGTGGTGATCTTACCGGTGTTGTTACGGCCGCCCTTTTTGGGCAGCGGACGTACCAACGACTTTTCCGGCGTCGACCGCGTGATTTCGGTGAAGTCCGCTACGCTCGAGCCACGACGGCCCGGGGTAGTCGGCTTGTATTTACGGATTCCCATAATTTATTTCCTCGTTAAAGTGGTCTCCGCTACGAGAGCGGACCGCCGAAGATGTCGATGGTGCCTTCTTTGAGGGTGACAATCGCACGCTTGGTGTTCTTGCGGGTACCCCATCCGAATTTGGTGCGCTTGCGCTTACCGGCACGGTTGATGGTGTTGATCGAGTCGACCTTGACGGAGAAGATTTTCTCCACGGCCAGCTTGATCTCGGTCTTGTTCGAACGGGGGTCCACCAGGAAGGTGTACTTGCCCTCGTCGATCAGGCCGTAGCTCTTTTCCGACACGACGGGTGCAAGCACGACGTCGCGGGGATCCTTGATGGTGGCTGCACTCACTTGGCATCCTCCTCATTCTTTGCCACTGCCTTGCCGGCAACGAATGCGTCGTAGGCAGCCTTGGTGAAGACAACGTCATCAGAGACGAGAACGTCGTAGGTGTTCAGCTGGTCTGCGTACAGAACGTGAACTCCGGCGAGGTTGCGCACGGACAGTGCAGCAACATCGTTGGCGCGCTCGATGACGACCAGCAGGTTCTTGCGGTCGGAAACACCGCGCAGTGCTGCGAGTGCAGCCTTGGCGGAGGGCTTGGTGCCTTCAACCAGCTCTGCGACGACGTGGATACGGCCGTTGCGTGCCCGGTCAGACAGAGCGCCGCGAAGTGCAGCAGCAATCATCTTCTTGGGGGTGCGCTGGCTGTAGTCACGCGGGGTGGGACCGTGGACAACGCCACCGCCGGTCATGTGAGGAGCACGGATGGAACCCTGACGGGCGCGGCCGGTGCCCTTCTGCTTGAACGGCTTGCGTCCTGCACCGGAAACTTCGGCGCGGGTCTTGGTCTTGTGGGTACCCTGGCGAGCAGCAGCGAGCTGGGCAACGACAACCTGGTGCAGCAGCGGCACGTTGGTCTGAACGTCGAAGATCTCTGCAGGCAGGTCAACCTGGACAGTGTTAGCCATTGGACTAGGCTCCCTTCACGGCGGTGCGTACGAGGACGACCTGGCCGCGGGCGCCGGGGACGGCACCCTTGATAAGGAGCAGCGACTTCTCGACGTCAACCGCGTGGACCGTGAGGTTCAGCGTGGTGTGACGAACGGCGCCCATGCGGCCGGCCATTTTCATGCCCTTGAAGACGCGGCTCGGGGTGGATGCGCCACCGATTGAACCGGGCTTACGGTGGTTCTTGTGGGCACCGTGGGAAGCTCCAACGCCGTGGAAGCCGTGACGCTTCATAACACCGGCGAAGCCCTTACCCTTGGTGGTGCCGATGACGTCGATCTTCTGGCCGGCTTCGAAGACCTCTACGGAGAGCTCCTGGCCCAGCTCGTACTCAGCAGCATCTGCGGTACGGAGTTCGACGACGTGGCGGCGAGGCGTGACGCCTGCCTTTTCAAAGTGACCAGCCAGCGGCTTGGTGACCTTGCGGGGATCGATCTGGCCGTAGCCGATCTGAACGGCGACGTAGCCATCAGCTTCTGCGTTGCGCAGCTGGGTGATGACGTTCGAATCTGCCTGGACCACAGTGACGGGGATGAGCTTGTTGTTCTCGTCCCAGACCTGGGTCATGCCGAGCTTCGTGCCCAGCAGGCCCTTTACGTTACGGGTTGCGGTCATAGTCTCTCAGCACCTCCCTACAGCTTGATTTCGATGTTCACGTCAGCCGGCAGGTCGAGACGCATAAGCGAGTCAACAGCCTTCGGCGTGGGATCGATGATGTCGATAAGACGCTTGTGCGTGCGCATTTCAAAGTGCTCGCGGCTGTCCTTGTACTTGTGCGGAGAGCGGATGACGCAGTACACGTTCTTCTCCGTAGGCAGCGGCACGGGGCCCACTACCGTTGCGCCTGCGCGCGTGACCGTCTCAACGATCTTCCGTGCTGAAACGTCAATGACCTCGTGGTCGTATGACTTCAGCCGGATGCGGATTTTTTGTCCCGCCATGTCGCCTGACTCTCTTTCAGTAAATGCTGCTCTGTTTACTTACGTGTTGTATGGCTGCCGAAGCATTTGAAGTCGTAACTACCACCCGCCGCACAAACTGAATCCGGATGAATCCGGGTTCCTCACCTTGCCGGCGCAACCGACCCCCGCGGTCGGGCGTGTCGCGCTTGGCACGCATACACATCCGCTATTCCATGGGGAGTGGGTTATGTTTGGTCTTCCACTTGGACCCTGACACCCGGCATTATCCGGATCGGGACACGAAGAAGCGCTTGAACAACTCATCTAGTATGCCGGAATTTAGCGACAGAAGCGAATCGGTACCTCCGGCACTCCCCTGCACGCGGTCCTGCCTGGCCCCATTGCCCCGGGTGATTTCCGAATGGATGATAGGGGGATGACTTTGGAGAGCACCGATTCGGCGACCGAACTGGCGGGCCGCATGCCGCCGTCGTTCACTCTGGGGGTCGCGGCCGCGGCCTTCCAGATCGAGGGAGCACTGGCCGACGGCGGGCGCGGACCGTCAGGGTGGGACGCCTTCGCCGAGAAGCCCGGCACCATCATGGATGGCCACTCCCCCGCCGTCGCGTGCGACCACTACAACAGGCTGCCGGAGGACGTCGCGCTGCTCCGGGAGCTCGGCGTGGACTCCTACCGCTTTTCGCTGTCCTGGCCTCGGATCCAACCCGACGGGCGTGGGGCTTTCAACAAGGAGGGCCTCGATTTCTACGACCGGCTGCTGGAACAGCTGCTTGCCGCCGGGGTTTCTCCCATGGCCACTCTGTACCACTGGGACACGCCGCTGCCGCTGGAACACCGCGGCGGCTGGCTGAACCGGGAGACAGCCGAGCGCTTCGGCGACTACGCCAGCGCCGCAGGCGAGCGTTTTGGGGACCGTGTTGCCCAGTGGGTTACGCTCAACGAACCGGTCTCGGTAACCCTGAACGGGTACGCCCTCGGCGTCCACGCCCCGGGCCATGCGCTGATGTTCGATGCGCTTCCGTCCATCCATCACCAGCTGCTGGCTCATGGCCTTGGCGCGCAGGCCCTGCGCGCCGCCGGCGTCGCCGGGGGCATCGGCGTAACCAACCTGCATGCCCCAGTCCGGCCGGCAAGCCGAAAGCTCGGCGACCGGCTGGTGGCGCACCTCTACGATCTGCTCATGAACAGGATCTATGCAGATCCTGTTCTGCTGGGCCGCTATCCTGCCCTTCCGCTGTACGCCCGGCCGTGGCTCCGGTCCATCGGTAAAATTTCCGACGCCGACCTTCGCACCATCCACCAGCCCTTGGATTTCTACGGTCTCAACTACTACTTCCCGGTGAAGGTTGCCCTGGGGCGCGGCACAGCGTCAATTCCGGCGGACGTACATAAGGCCGTCGCGAGGCTGCCTTTCCACGAGGTGGGTTATCCGGAATACAGCAGCACCGGGTTCGGCTGGCCTGTGGCTCCGGATCACTTGGGGGTCCTCCTGAAGGAACTCCAGGACCGCTACGGCCAGGCCCTGCCCCCGGTCTACATCACCGAGGGAGGCGCCAGCTTCCCGGAACCGGACACGGTTTCCGGAACTTTGGCCGACGAGGAAAGGGTGAAATACCTGGCGACGCATCTGGGAGCTGCCCTCGATGCAACTGCCCCTTGCGGGATCGCAGAAGGTGTGGACCTGCGCGGATACTACGTGTGGACGCTGATGGACAACTTCGAATGGGCCGCCGGGTACTCCCAACGATTCGGATTAATCCATGTCGACTTCAAGACGCAGGAGAGAACCCCGAAAGAGTCCTTCTACTGGTACCAGTCCCTCAGCCGCGCGCGGAAAGCCCGCAACGCATAGCTCCGGTCCTGCGAGGCGCGAGCTACAGGTTCTTGTTTGCCCGGTTGATCCGCTTGGCGCGGTCGATCTCGTGGCGGAAGTGCTTCTTGGCCCAGAACACCCCTGCGACGACGGCAACTGCGATGATCAGGAAAATAAGCCAGCCCATGATGAGCTCCTTTCGGTCAAGCAACAGTATCAGGGACGGGTTAACCAAAAAGAACAGCCCCGCTGCAGTAGCAGCGGGGCTGTTCTTCAGTTCAACAAGAATTACTTGATGATCTTGGTAACGCGTCCTGAACCAACGGTGCGGCCGCCTTCGCGGATTGCGAAGCCGAGGCCCTCTTCCATTGCGATCGGCTGGATGAGCGCAACGGTCATCTCAGTGTTGTCGCCAGGCATAACCATTTCCGTGCCCTCGGGCAGGGTGATAACGCCGGTTACGTCCGTGGTACGGAAGTAGAACTGCGGGCGATAGTTGGAGTAGAACGGGTTGTGACGTCCGCCTTCGTCCTTGGAGAGGATGTAGACGTTGGCTTCGAAGTCGGTGTGCGGGGTGATGGATCCCGGCTTGACGACAACCTGGCCACGCTCGACATCGTCGCGCTTCAGACCGCGGAGCAGGAGGCCACAGTTCTCGCCGGCCCATGCTTCGTCGAGCTGCTTGTGGAACATCTCGATACCGGTAACCGTGGTCTTCTGGACCGGGCGGATGCCGACGATCTCGACCTCGGAGTTGATGGCGAGGGTGCCACGCTCGGCGCGGCCCGTAACAACGGTGCCACGGCCGGTGATGGTGAAGACGTCCTCGATGGGCATGAGGAACGGCTTGTCGCGATCACGTACGGGGTCCGGAACGGACTCGTCGACTGCGGCCATCAGGTCCTCAACGGACTTGACCCACTCGGGGTCGCCTTCCAGGGCCTTGAGGCCGGAAACGCGAACCACGGGTGCTTCGTCACCATCGAAGCCCTGCGAGCTCAGGAGCTCACGAACTTCCATTTCAACGAGGTCCAGCAGTTCCTCATCGTCAACCATGTCGGCCTTGTTCAGTGCGACCAGCAGGTAGGGAACACCAACCTGGCGGGCGAGCAGGACGTGCTCGCGGGTCTGTGCCATGGGGCCGTCAGTAGCGGCGACCACGAGGATAGCGCCGTCCATCTGGGCAGCACCGGTGATCATGTTCTTGATGTAGTCAGCGTGACCCGGGGCGTCTACGTGTGCGTAGTGGCGCTTTTCGGTCTGGTACTCCACGTGGGAGATGTTGATGGTAATGCCACGCTGACGCTCTTCGGGAGCAGAGTCGATCGACGCGAAGTCGCGCTTCTCGTTGAGATCCGGGTACTTGTCGTACAGCACCTTGGAAATGGCGGCCGTCAGCGTCGTCTTACCGTGGTCAACGTGACCGATGGTGCCGATGTTGACGTGCGGCTTAGTCCGCTCGAACTTTGCCTTTGCCACAGGTTCCTCCTAGAACGTTTTCAAATGACATACCCTTCAGCCGCGCTTGTCGCGGCGGAAACTCAGGTAAGTCTACTTGGGGGGCTTTGGATTGGTGAAATTGCAGATTCAGGAACTAATACTAGTCCCTCGAGCCTGTTCGTGCAGATGGCCGGAACCGGCTTGGCCGGATGGCTCCGGCCGGGACCCGGCCACCTGCACCGGCTGCGCTTGCCGGAATCGGAAAGCACACCCGAGGTTGTTCGCTGCGAACAGTCCGGAAGACTATTCGCCGCGGGTCTTCTGGATGATCTCGTCGGCAACTGCCTTCGGGACCTCGGCGTAGCTGTTGAACGTCATGGAGTACACAGCCCGGCCCTGGGTCTTCGAGCGCAGGTCACCGATGTAGCCGAACATGCCGGACAGCGGAACGTGCGCACGGATGACCTTGACGCCCTGTGCATCTTCCATGGACTGCATCTGGCCACGGCGGGAGTTGAGGTCACCGATAACTTCACCCATGTATTCCTCAGGGGTGCGGACCTCAACATCCATCAGCGGTTCGAGCAGGACCGGGTTTGCCTTGCGTGCAGCTTCCTTGAAAGCCATACGGCCGGCGATCTTGAAGGCCATTTCCGAGGAGTCAACATCGTGGTAGGCGCCGTCAACCAGCGTCGCCTTGATGCCGACAACCGGGTAACCGGCCAGGACGCCGTCGTTCAGTGCATCCTGGATACCCGCGTCAACCGACGGGATGTACTCGCGGGGAACGCGGCCACCAGTGACCTTGTTCTCGAACTCGTACAGCTCGCCCTCGGCAGTGTCCAGCGGCTCGATCGCGATCTGGATCTTTGCGAACTGGCCCGAACCACCGGTCTGCTTCTTGTGCGTGTAGTCGTGGCGTTCGACGGCGCGCTTGATGGTTTCGCGGTAGGCAACCTGGGGCTTGCCCACGTTTGCCTCGACCTTGAATTCGCGGCGCATGCGGTCCACCAGGATGTCCAGGTGGAGCTCGCCCATGCCGGCGATGATGGTCTGGCCGGTGTCTTCGTTGAGGGACACCTGGAAGGTGGGATCCTCAGCGGAGAGCTTCTGGATGGCCGTGGAGAGCTTCTCCTGGTCACCCTTGGTGTTCGGCTCGATGGCAACCGAGATCACGGGCTCCGGGAAGCTCATGGACTCGAGGACGATCTGGTTGGCGGAGTCGCACAGGGTGTCGCCCGTGGTGGTGTCCTTCAGACCGATGGCTGCGTAGATGTGGCCGGCGGTAGCGCCTTCAACAGGCATTTCCTTGTTGGCGTGCATCTGGAACAGCTTGCCGATGCGCTCCTTCTTGCCCTTGGTGGAGTTGACCACCTGGGCGCCTGCTTCCACGTGACCGGAGTACACGCGGATGAAGGTGAGCTGGCCGAAGAAGGGGTGCGCGGCAATCTTGAAGGCCAGTGCGGAGAACGGCTCTTCGGAAGAAGGCTTGCGGGTCAGTTCCTTCTCTTCGTCGCGAGGATCGTGGCCGACCATCGGGGGGACGTCGAGGGGGTTCGGCAGGTAGTCGACGACTGCATCGAGCATCGGCTGAACGCCACGGTTCTTGAACGCGGAGCCGCAGAAGATCGGGTAGAGCTCGGAGTTGATCGTCATCTTGCGGATGCCGGCCTTGAGCTCGTCGATCGAGATCTCTTCACCCTCGAGGTACTTCTCCATGAGTTCCTCGGAGGACTCGGCGACGGTCTCAACGAGGTTCGCGCGGTACTCCTCGGCCTTTTCCTGGAGGTCAGCCGGGATCTCGCGGATCTCGTACTTCGCACCCATGGTCACGTCGCCCTTGGCGTCGCCGGGCCACACGAGTGCACGCATGTAGAGCAGGTCCACAACGCCGATGAAGTCGTTCTCGGCGCCGATGGGGAGCTGCATGACCAGCGGCTTGGCACCGAGGCGGCTGATGATGGTGTCTACGGTGAAGTAGAAGTCAGCGCCCAGCTTGTCCATCTTGTTGACGAAGCAGATGCGGGGAACGTTGTACTTGTCAGCCTGGCGCCAAACGGTCTCGGACTGCGGCTCAACGCCTTCCTTGCCATCGAAGACGGCAACGGCACCGTCGAGGACGCGCAGGGAGCGCTCAACCTCAACGGTGAAGTCAACGTGGCCAGGGGTGTCGATGATGTTGATCTGGTTGTTTTCCCAGAAGCAGGTCACGGCGGCAGACGTGATGGTGATGCCGCGTTCCTTTTCCTGTTCCATCCAGTCAGTGGTCGAAGCGCCGTCGTGCGTTTCGCCGATCTTGTGGTTCACACCCGTGTAGAACAGGATGCGCTCGGTGGTGGTGGTCTTGCCGGCATCAATGTGGGCCATGATGCCGATGTTGCGGACCTTACTAAGGTCGGTAAGCACGTCCTGTGCCACGGGGTCTCCTTTTGGGATTGACTACGCGTTCGCCGCCGGCTCGGTTGAGCCGGCGGCGCCCGGGAGTATTACCAGCGGTAGTGTGCGAAGGCCTTGTTGGACTCGGCCATCTTGTGGGTGTCTTCGCGACGCTTCACAGCGGCACCGAGACCGTTGGATGCATCCAGGATTTCGTTCTGGAGGCGCTCGGTCATCGTCTTTTCGCGGCGGGCCTTGGAGTAGCCAACCAGCCAGCGCAGTGCGAGGGCGGTGGAGCGGCCCGGCTTGACCTCAACCGGAACCTGGTAGGTGGCGCCACCGACGCGGCGTGAGCGGACCTCAAGGGAAGGCTTGACGTTGTCCATGGCCTTCTTGAGGGCTGCGACGGGGTCGCCGCCGGACTTGGCGCGGGCGCCTTCGAGGGCACCGTAAACAATGCGCTCTGCCGTGGACTTCTTGCCGTCAACGAGCACCTTGTTGATGAGCTGGGTGACCAGCGGGGAGCCGTAAACGGGATCTAGTACGAGCGGCCGCTTGGGGGCCGGACCCTTGCGAGGCATATTACTTCTTCTCCATCTTTGCGCCGTAGCGGCTGCGTGCCTGCTTACGGTTCTTGACACCCTGGGTATCGAGGGCGCCACGGACGATCTTGTAGCGGACACCCGGAAGGTCCTTCACACGACCACCGCGGACGAGCACAATGGAGTGCTCCTGCAGGTTGTGGCCAACACCGGGGATGTAGGCGGTTACTTCCACGCCGCCGTTGAGGCGTACACGCGCCACCTTACGCAGAGCCGAGTTCGGCTTCTTCGGGGTGGTGGTGTAGACGCGGGTGCAAACACCGCGGCGCATGGGGCTGCCCTTAAGCGCGGGAGCCTTGGTCTTTGAGACCTTAGGCGTGCGGCCCTTGCGGACCAGCTGGTTAATCGTAGGCACTCTCGTGTTCTCCGTTTTATCCGGAGTGGCCGCTTCCGGCCACTCTCCTTTGCGTTGCCCCGCCGCCTGGGCCTCGAAGAAGATCTCCAAGGCGGCGAAGGCGAAGCCTTAATAGTCGGATCGCATACGCAGGGAATGACCTGACTCGCGTCTTCAACGGTCCCTAGGCATGCAAAAATGTGGCATACGTTGCACAAGAACCCTGCAAACCGGAAACGTCGCTCTGGTTCAAGCCCTAAGGCTGGAACCGGCGCACTCATCCACTGCCACAATAACAATTGGTAACAAGTCTAGCATGGACGGCCCCTGCCCCTTAATCGGAGCCGCACTCCCCATCGATTGCTCCGTAACTGTCGTTTTGACAGCCCTAAACGACAGTTACGGAGCAGCCGATGGTTAAGCAGGGATGGTCCCCCACCTTGCGGTGAAGGACCATCCCGTGGCTAAGACTGCCTGTTACCGGAAGTCGTTGCCCAGGTCGTAGTCATCCAGCGGGATGGCGTGGAACTCAGGAGCTCCGTCCCCACCCAGGGTGTCGTACGAGAAGTCACTGAATGCGCTGGGGCCGGTGAACAGGTTGGCCTTTGCTTCCTCAGTGGGCTCGACGGTGACCTCGGTGTAGCGCGGGAGGCCCGTGCCGGCCGGGATCAGCTTACCGATGATGACGTTCTCCTTGAGGCCGAGCAGCGGGTCGCTCTTGCCTTCCATGGCCGCCTGCGTCAGGACGCGGGTGGTCTCCTGGAAGGAAGCCGCGGACAGCCAGGACTCGGTGGCCAGCGACGCCTTGGTGATGCCCATGAGCTCAGGACGTCCGGAAGCCGGAGTCTTGCCCTCGGACACAACACGGCGGTTGGCGTCCTCGAAGCGGCTGCGCTCGGCGAGCTCGCCGGGCAGCAGGTCCGATTCGCCGGACTCGATGACCGTGACGCGGCGCAGCATCTGGCGGACGATAACCTCGACGTGCTTGTCGTGGATACCGATGCCCTGGCTGCGGTACACGCCCTGGACTTCGTCCACCAGGAACTTCTGTGCCGCACGCGGACCCATGATGCGCAGGACCTGCTTGGGATCCACCGGTCCGTTGATCAGCTTCTGGCCGACGGTGACGTGGTCGCCATCCTCGATCAGCAGGCGTGAACGGCGCAGGACCGGGTAGGCGATCTCTTCGGTTCCGTCATCGGGGGTGATGACCAGGCGCATCTGGCGCTCGGACTCTTCGATGGTGATGCGGCCGGCTGCTTCAGCAATCGGTGCGACACCCTTCGGAGTACGGGCTTCGAAGAGCTCCTGGATACGGGGCAGACCCTGGGTGATGTCGTCGCCGCCGCTGGCGGAAACAGCACCACCGGTGTGGAACGTACGCATGGTCAGCTGGGTACCGGGCTCACCGATGGACTGTGCGGCGATAATGCCCACGGCTTCGCCGATGTCCACGGTCTTGCCGGTGGCCAGCGAGCGGCCGTAGCAGAGTGCACAGGTGCCGACGCTGGACTCACAGGTGAGTACGGAGCGGACCTTGACCTCGGTGATGCCTGCCTTGAACAGCTCGTCGATGACCACGTCACCGCAGTCGGTGCCGGCGGCTGCGAGGACCTTGCCCTCGGAGTCCACGACGTCAACGGCGAGCGTACGTGCGTAGGCACTGTTCTCGACGTTCTCGTCCAGGACCAGCTCACCGTTGGAATCGGCGACGGCGATGGGCGTGACCAGGCCACGCTCGGTGCCGCAGTCCTCTTCGCGGACGATGACATCCTGGGAGACGTCCACCAGGCGGCGGGTCAGGTAACCCGAGTTGGCGGTACGCAGAGCGGTGTCAGCAAGACCCTTACGGGCACCGTGCGTGGCGATGAAGTATTCCAGAACCGACAGGCCCTCACGGTAGGAGGACTTGATGGGACGGGGAATAATTTCACCCTTCGGGTTGGCCACCAGGCCACGGATACCCGCGATCTGGCGGACCTGCATCCAGTTACCACGTGCACCGGAGGACACCATGCGGTTGATGGTGTTCATCGGAGACAGGCTGTCGCGCATTGCCTGGGCGATCTCGTTGGTTGCCTTGTTCCAGATCTCGATCAGTTCCTGGCGACGCTCGTCGTCGTCGATCAGGCCCTTGTCGTACTGGCCCTGGATCTTGGCGGCCCGCTCCTCGTACCCGGCAAGGATCTCCGGCTTGGCAGCCGGAACCTCGATGTCGGAGATGGCGACGGTGACGCCTGAACGGGTGGCCCAGTAGAAACCGGCATCCTTCAGGTTGTCCAGCGTTGCCGCGGTGACGACCTTCGGGTAGCGCTCGGCGAGGTCGTTGACGATGCGGGACAGTTCACCCTTGTCGGCAACAGCTTCAACCCAGGGGTAGTCCTCGGGCAGGGTCTCGTTGAAGAGGACCTGGCCCAGGGAGGTCTGGACGAGCGCGGGCTGACCCTGCTCCCAGCCTTCCGGAGCTTCCCAGCCGGCGTACGGCACGAAGCCTTCGAGGCGGATCTTGACCTGCGAGTTCAGGTGCAGCTCGCGGGCGTCGAACGCCATGATGGCTTCCGAAACCGAACCGAAGATGCGGCCTTCGCCAGCTGAACCCTTGCGCTTGGTGGTCAGGTGGTAGAGGCCGATGATCATATCCTGCGAGGGCAGGGTGACCGGACGTCCGTCAGAGGGCTTCAGGATGTTGTTCGAGGACAGCATCAGGATGCGGGCCTCAGCCTGGGCTTCGGGGCTCAGCGGCAGGTGGACTGCCATCTGGTCGCCGTCGAAGTCAGCGTTGAAGGCGCCACAAACCAGCGGGTGCAGCTGGATGGCCTTGCCTTCAACAAGCTGCGGCTCGAACGCCTGGATGCCCAGGCGGTGCAGGGTAGGTGCACGGTTGAGCAGCACCGGGTGTTCGGTGATGATCTCTTCCAGCACGTCCCAGACCTGCGGACGGTAACGCTCAACCATGCGCTTGGCCGACTTGATGTTCTGGGCGTGGTTGAGGTCAACCAGGCGCTTCATCACGAACGGCTTGAAGAGCTCCAGCGCCATCTGCTTGGGCAGGCCGCACTGGTGCAGCTTCAGCTGCGGGCCGACGACGATGACCGAACGGCCGGAGTAGTCGACGCGCTTGCCGAGGAGGTTCTGGCGGAAACGGCCCTGCTTGCCCTTGAGCATGTCGCTCAGGGACTTCAGCGGACGGTTGCCCGGTCCGGTGACCGGACGGCCGCGGCGGCCGTTGTCGAAGAGGCTGTCAACAGCTTCCTGAAGCATGCGCTTCTCGTTGTTGACGATGATCTCCGGAGCACCCAGGTCAAGCAGGCGCTTGAGGCGGTTGTTGCGGTTGATCACACGGCGGTACAGGTCGTTGAGGTCGGAGGTCGCGAAGCGGCCACCGTCCAGCTGGACCATGGGGCGCAGTTCCGGCGGGATCACCGGGACGGCGTCGAGGACCATGCCAAGCGGGCTGTTGTTGGTGGTGAGGAACGCGTTGACCACCTTCAGTCGCTTGAGGGCACGGGTCTTGCGCTGGCCCTTGCCGTTGGCGATGATGTCGCGCAGCAGGTCCGACTCGGCCTGCATGTCGAAGCTTTCAAGACGCTTCTTGATGGCCTCGGCACCCATGGAGCCTTCGAAGTACATGCCGTAACGGTCGCGCAGCTCGCGGTACAGGCCTTCGTCACCTTCGAGGTCAGCGACCTTGAGGTTCTTGAAGCGGTCCCAGACCTGCTCGAGGCGCTCGATGTCGGCGTCGGCACGCTTGCGCACGTTGGCCATCTGGCGGTCGGCGGAGTCGCGTGCCTTCTTCTTGTCGGCAGCCTTCGCGCCTTCACCCTCAAGGCGGGCAATTTCGCCCTCAAGGTCGCGGGCGATCGCAGCGATGTCGGAGTCGCGGTTGTCGATCAGCTGCTTCTTCTCGATGTCGTGCTCAACCTGCAGGTTGGGCAGTTCCTCGTGGCGGGCAGCTTCATCGACGCTGGTGATCATGTAGGCAGCGAAGTAGATGACCTTCTCGAGGTCCTTCGGTGCCAGGTCAAGGAGGTAGCCCAGGCGGGAGGGAACACCCTTGAAGTACCAGATGTGGGTAACGGGAGCGGCAAGCTCGATGTGTCCCATGCGTTCGCGGCGGACCTTTGCGCGGGTGACTTCAACGCCACAACGCTCACAGATGATGCCCTTGAAGCGCACGCGCTTGTACTTGCCGCAGTAGCATTCCCAGTCCCGGGACGGGCCGAAGATCTTCTCGCAGAAGAGGCCGTCCTTCTCGGGCTTGAGCGTGCGGTAGTTGATGGTTTCCGGCTTCTTAACCTCGCCGTAAGACCAGCCGCGGATGTCTTCCGCGGTGGCGAGGCCGATCTGCATGAGGCCGAAGGAGGATTCGCTGGACATATGGTCCCTGTTCTCTCTTGTTCTCTAAATTCTGAAGTCTTGGGTGCGGGATGAGGGAGGGAGCGTACCGGAATAAGACAGCGCGGGTGGCGCATTTCCCGGTACGCCCACCTGCTAGACCTCTTCTACGGAACTGGGCTCTGCACGGGACAGATCGATACCCAGTTCCTCCGCAGCCGTGAAGACTGCGTCATCAGAGTCACGCATTTCAATTGTGGTTCCGTCCGTGGAAAGAACTTCCACGTTCAGGCACAGCGACTGCATTTCCTTGATCAAGACCTTGAAGGACTCGGGAACACCCGGCTCCGGGATGTTCTCGCCCTTGACGATGGCTTCGTAAACCTTCACGCGGCCATGGATGTCATCAGACTTGATGGTGAGGAGTTCCTGGAGCGTGTAGGCGGCGCCGTAAGCTTCGAGCGCCCACACTTCCATTTCACCGAAGCGCTGGCCACCGAACTGTGCCTTACCACCCAGCGGCTGCTGCGTGATCATGGAGTACGGGCCGGTGGAGCGCGCGTGGATCTTGTCGTCCACCAGGTGGTGGAGCTTCAGGATGTACATGTAGCCGACCGAGATCGGATCCGGGAACGGCTCGCCGGAGCGGCCGTCAAACAGGCGGGTCTTGCCGGAGGAGTTGATCAGGCGTTCGCCGTCGCGGGTCACGTTGGTGGAGTCCAGCAGGCCCGTGATTTCCTCTTCGCGGGCGCCATCGAACACCGGCGTTGCAACAGTGGTCTGGCCACTTTCGCGCGGCAGGTTCGGCAGCTGCTTGACCCACTCCGGCTCGCCTTCGATCTTCCAGCCGGTCTTGGCAACCCAGCCGAGGTGCGTTTCGAGCACCTGGCCCACGTTCATACGGCCCGGGACACCCAGCGGGTTCAGGACGATATCAACGGGGGTGCCGTCGGCAAGGAAGGGCATGTCCTCAACGGGGAGGATCTTCGAGATAACACCCTTGTTGCCGTGGCGTCCGGCGAGCTTGTCACCGTCGGTGATCTTGCGCTTGGCAGCGACGTAGACGCGGACCAGCTGGTTGACGCCCGGGGGCAGCTCGTCGTCGTTGTCGCGGTCGAAGACGCGCACGCCGATGACGGTGCCGGACTCGCCGTGGGGAACCTTCAGGGAGGTGTCGCGCACTTCGCGGGACTTCTCACCGAAGATGGCGCGCAGCAGGCGCTCTTCCGGGGTCAGCTCGGTTTCACCCTTCGGGGTGACCTTTCCGACCAGGATGTCCCCTGCTTCAACCTCGGCACCGATGTGGATGATGCCGCGCTCGTCCAGGCCCGCTAGGACTTCCTCGGACACGTTGGGGATGTCACGGGTGATTTCCTCGGCACCAAGCTTGGTGTCGCGGGCATCGATCTCGTGCTCCTCGATGTGGATGGAGGAAAGAACGTCCTCGGCAACAATGCGCTGCGAGAGGATGATGGCGTCCTCGAAGTTGTGGCCTTCCCATGACATGAATGCCACGAGCAGGTTCTTGCCGAGGGCGAGTTCGCCCTGGTCCGTTGCCGGGCCGTCGGCGATGATGCCGCCAACTTCCAGGCGCTGGCCTTCGTTCACCAGGACACGGTGGTTGTAGCAGTTGCCCTGGTTGGACCGGGCGAACTTGTTGATGCGGTAGTTGGTCTCCGTGCCGTCGTCGTTAAGCATGATGACGAGCTCGGCGGAAACCTCGGTGACCACACCGGCCTTCTTGGCGATGACAACGTCACCGGCGTCGACGGCTGCGGCGCGCTCCATGCCGGTGCCCACGAAGGGGGCCTCGGAACGGACCAGCGGCACGGCCTGGCGCTGCATGTTGGCACCCATGAGTGCGCGGTTTGCATCGTCATGCTCAAGGAACGGGATCAGGGCGGTAGCCACGGACACCATCTGGCGCGGGGAAACGTCCATGAACTCGACGTCCTCGGCGGGCACGAGCACGGGCTCGCCTCCACCACCACGGGCACGGACCAGGACGGTCTCTTCGGCGAACTTCTTGTTCTCGTCCAGCGGCGCGTTGGCCTGGGCGATCAGCACCTCAGCCTCGTCGTCGGCCGTCAGGTACTGGACGTCGTCGGAAACGACGCCGTCCTTGACGAGGCGGTACGGCGTCTCGATGAAGCCGAACGGGTTAATGCGTCCGTAGGATGCCAGCGAACCGATCAGACCAATGTTGGGGCCTTCAGGGGTTTCGATGGGGCACATACGTCCGTAGTGGGACGGGTGCACGTCACGGACTTCCATGCCGGCGCGGTCACGGGACAGACCACCCGGGCCAAGGGCCGACAGGCGGCGCTTGTGGGTCAAACCCGAAAGCGGGTTGTTCTGGTCCATGAACTGCGACAGCTGGGAGGTTCCGAAGAACTCCTTGATCGCTGCAACCACGGGGCGGATGTTGATCAGGGTCTGCGGCGTGATGGCCTCGACGTCCTGGGTGGTCATACGCTCGCGGACAACGCGCTCCATGCGGGACAGGCCGGTACGGACCTGGTTCTCGATGAGCTCGCCGACGGCGCGGATGCGGCGGTTGCCGAAGTGGTCGATGTCGTCGATTTCGACGCGCAGGTCAACTTCCTGGCCGTCACGGGTGCCCTTGATGGTCTTCTCGCCGGCGTGCAGCGCAACGAGGAACTTGATCATGGCAACGATGTCTTCAACGTGCAGGACCGAGGCTTCCTTGTCGCCAAGGGAGCGGTCAATTCCGAGCTTGCGGTTGATCTTGTAGCGGCCAACCTTGGCCAGATCGTAGCGCTTGGAGTTGAAGTACAGGTTGTCCAGCAGAGACTGGGCAGCCTCGACGGTGGGCGGCTCGCCCGGGCGCAGCTTCCGGTAGATGTCCAGCAACGCGTCTTCGCGGGTCTCGGTGGCGTCCTTCTCCAGCGTTGCGCGCATGGAGTCGTACTGGCCGAACTCTTCGAGGATCTGGCCTTCGGTCCAGCCGAGGGCCTTCAGCAGCACGGTGACGGACTGCTTGCGCTTGCGGTCGAGGCGGACGCCGACCTGGTCGCGCTTGTCGATTTCGAGCTCGAACCAGGCGCCGCGGGACGGGATGATCTTCGCGGTGAAGATGTCCTTGTCGCTGGTCTTGTCGGCGGCGCGCTCAAAGTAGGCGCCCGGGGAACGGACCAGCTGGGAGACGACGACACGCTCCGTGCCGTTGACCACGAAGGTGCCCTTCTCGGTCATCAGCGGGAAGTCGCCCATGAACACGGTCTGCTGCTTGATTTCGCCCGTGTTGTTGTTCATGAACTCGGCCTTGACGTACAGCGGAGCGGAGTACGTAGCGTCCCGGTCCTTGCACTCGGCCATGGTGTACTTGGGATCAGCGAACTCCGGATCCGAGAAGCTCAGGGACATGGTGCCCTGGAAGTCCTCGATCGGGGAGATCTCTTCAAAGATGTCCGACAGGCCGGACGTCGTGGCGACGCTGAGATCGTTTTCTTCGACAGCCTTCGCTACGCGTGCCTGCCAGCGTTCGTTACCGACCAGCCAGTCAAAGCTGTCAGTCTGCAGGGCAAGCAGATTCGGAACGTCAAGAGGTTCGTGAATCTTTGCGAATGAGAGCCGGCGAGTGGCACCATCAGTGCTGTCGGCAGTGTTAGCGGTTTCGTTATTAGAGGTGCTCGAGGCGACCAAGAGGGATCCTTCCACAGACCTTCAGGCGTTTTCAGATCTCCCCCGCTGTGCACCCTGCGGAATGCTCCGCAGTGCTACCATCCGGTTCCGCTATATGACCCGGGGCCCGCGCTGACCATGCTGTGACGTTGTTGACGGCACGTTGATAGTCAGCTGCAAGGCAAAGCCCACCGCTATATGAAGGCTGAAGGTAAACAGGGAAGACGCAAATATCTACGATACGGCAAAATAACCTACATGTCTACCCCATGTCCGCCCGGAATGCAAGCACCGGTTTTGCGCCGATCCGGAACGCCGCTCCCGTGATCCGCTCGGGTGGGGCTGTGGGCAGCGGGACTACAGCCGCAGGGTGACTCCCGCGTCCGTGCAGGTCCCGGCGTTGGCAAAGACGGCGTCCCGGACCGCGTCCTGTGATTCCTGCGCGGGACCGCCGCCGGAACCGGCCGCACCCGAATGGTCAATGGCCAGCAGGCTCAAGGAGGCGAACAGGCCGCGCAGGTCACCGGACACCGTCTCCTTGGCCTCTTCGGCCCGCAGGTAGATGTCCTCATAGGCTTCGGAGTCGTTGGGCGGGACGGCCGCGTAGCTTTCGACCAGGGAGTTGAAGAGCTCGCACGCTACCTTGGTGCCATTGGCAGGGGACGACGACGGCGGCCCGGCGCTGCCGCCGGCGGAACCACTTGTGCGGGTGGAGCTTGGCTCCGGCTGGGTTGACACCGCGGAGGGTGCCTCCGAGGCGGGCACGGATACGGAACACGCGGTAAGCGCTGCGAGGGCCGCGGTTGCCGCCGTGGCGAGGATCTTTTTCACGCTGCTGCTCCAACCGTTCCGGGGCAGGGACCTGCTCCCCCTGCAATAATGTCCGCGGTCCAGCCTACGCACGCCGCCGTCGTCGTGCACGCTCAGAGAATGGGGACCTCTCCCCTCCCCCGCCTCTCCTGCCGTATGGCTGCCGCGGCGGGCAGGCTTCACCGTGGCGACGGAATGCACACAGCGCGCCAGGCGTTTGAATACTTAGGTGACCAGGGTCACGATAGCCTTGGTGGCACACACCGGAAAACGGAATGGAAGAGATAACCATGGGCAACTCCCGTGACAACACTGACGTTGTCATCCTCGCAGCAGTGCGCACCCCGCAGGGCCGGATCAATGGGCAGCTGGCAAGCTTCACCGCAGTGGAACTGGGTTCCCGGGCCATCAAGGGCGCCCTGGACGCCAGCGGTGTGGACGCCGGTGACGTGCAGGCTGTCATCATGGGCCAGGTTCTGCAGGCGGGTGCCGGCCAGAACCCGGCCCGGCAAAGTTCAATAGGTGCCGGTATCGGCTGGGACGTCCCCGCGATGACAATCAACAAGGTTTGCCTGTCGGGGCTTACGGCGGTGATCGATGCCGCACGGATGATCCGCGGCGGCGAAGCGGAAGTGGTGGTGGCCGGCGGCCAGGAGTCCATGACGCGGGCCCCGCATCTGCTTCCCGGCTCGCGGCAGGGCTGGACCTACGGTTCGATCCAGGCGCTGGACGCTGCGGCGCACGATGGCCTGACGGACGCCTTCGACGGCCAGTCAATGGGCCTGTCCACCGAGACCCGGAATCTTGCCCTGGGCATTGACCGCACCTCGCAGGACAACGTGGCGGCCCAGTCCCATCAGCGGGCTGCGCTGGCCGCCAAGAATGGAACGTTCGACGATGAAATCGTTCCGGTCAGCGTCAAGCAGCGCAAAGGCGATCCCATCGTGGTGTCCGCTGACGAGGGCGTGCGCCCGAACACCTCGGTGGACTCCCTGGCCGGGCTCCGTGCAGCTTTCGTGACGGACGGTACCATCACCGCCGGGAACTCCTCTCCCCTGTCGGACGGGGCCGCAGCCCTGGTGCTGGCATCCCGCGGCTACGCCGAGGAACATGGCCTGGAGTACCTGGCCGTCCTGGGAAAGCCCGGGCAGGTTGCAGGACCGGACAACTCACTGCATTCACAGCCGTCCAACGCCATCAAGAATGCCCTGGGACGGGCCGGCTGGACCGTTGCTGACCTTGATTTCATCGAAATTAACGAAGCATTCGGGTCCGTGGCCGTCCAGTCGCTCAAGGACCTGGACTACCCACTGGAAAAGTGCAACATCCACGGCGGGGCCATCGCCCTTGGCCATCCCATCGGTGCCTCGGGTGCACGGCTGGCCGTCCATGCCGCACATGAGTTGAAGCGCCGCGGAACGGGCAAAGCCGCCGTATCCTTGTGCGGTGGCGGGGGGCAGGGCGAAGCGCTCCTGCTTTACCGCGACTGATGGCCGGTTCACCTGTGAACGGGGCCGATGGCGCCGGACACGGACGCTTCCTGGCCGATGCCGAGGCCCGCGGCCTGGCGGTGGACATCGTGGAAAGGCCGGCCGCCAAAAGCCTCGAAGAAGCAGCCGGCATTCTGGGAATCAGCCCTGCAGACATCGTCAAGTCACTGGTGGTCAAGCACAAGGACGGTACGTTCCTTTTTGCACTGATCCCCGGCGACCGCCAGATTTCCTGGCCCAAGCTGCGGACCCTGGTCGGTGTCAACAAGCTGTCCCTGCCGCCCGCCGACGTGGCGCTGGAAGCGACGGGCTACGAACGCGGAACCATCACGCCGCTGGGCAGCACCAGCAGCTGGCCGGTCTACGCGGACGCCAGCATCACCGGGCGGCGGATCTCGATGGGTGCCGGTGCCCACGGGTACAGCGCCTTCGTAGACGCGGACGCCCTGACCGCTGCCCTGGACGCCGTCGTCGCGGACATCAGCGACCCCGCCTGACTTCCCACCCAACCAGGTAGCGCTAAGTGCCGTTTTGGGCCCCATAACGGCACTTAGCGACCTGCTTTCGCCGGGAACGCAAGAAGCCCCGCCCACAAAGGTGGACGGGGCTTCCTGAGGAAAAAGCGCGTTACTACTTGAGGGTAACGGTTGCGCCTGCAGCCTCGAGCTGCTCCTTGGCCTTCTCGGCAGCTTCCTTGGTTGCACCTTCGAGGACAGCCTTGGGAGCGCTGTCAACCAGGTCCTTGGCTTCCTTGAGGCCCAGGGAAGTGATGGCGCGAACTTCCTTGATCACTGCGATCTTCTTGTCGCCGGCAGCTTCGAGGACGACGTCGAAGTCAGTCTTCTCTTCAACCTCTTCAGCAGCAGCGCCGGCGGGGCCAGCAACAGCAACAGCAGCAGCGGTAACTTCGAAGGTCTCTTCGAAGAGCTTGACGAACTCGGAGAGCTCGATGATGGTCAGTTCCTTGAAAGCTTCAATGAGCTCTTCGTTGGTGAGCTTCGCCATGGTAGGCGTCCTTCCTGTTGTGGTGCTCAGCGGCACGCGGCCGTGCTTCACACCGGAGTCTGGTCTAAAAGAGAATTAGTTCTCTTCGGTGGCTGCGGCTTCGGCCGGAGCTTCGGTCTCTGCTGCTTCTGCGGCCGGAGCTTCTTCAGCGGCGGGCGCCGCGGCAGCTGCCGGTGCACCGTTCTCTTCTTCAAGCTTGAGGCGCAGGGCATCGATGATGCGTGCAGCGGCGGCAGCAGGGGCCTTGAGGACGCCTGCAACCTTGGCGAGCTGCAGCTCGCGGGACTCGAGTGCTGCCAGGGCGGCAACCTCGCTGGCGTTCAGTGCCTTGCCCTCGAAGTAACCGGTCTTGATGACCAGCTGCTTGTTGGTCTTGGCAAAATCCGTCAGGCTCTTGGCAGCGGCAACTGCGTCACCCTTGATAAACGCGATTGCAGTGGGGCCGGAGAGCTGGTCGTTGAATGCTTCAACGCCGGCTTCCTTGGCTGCAATGGCGGTCAGGGTGTTCTTGACGACCGCGAACTTGGTGTCCTGGCCGAGAGAAACACGCAGCTGCTTGAGCTGTGCAACGGTGAGCCCGCGGTATTCGGTCAGGACAGCGGCGTTCGATTCCTTGAAATCGTTGGTGATCTCAGCTACTGCTGAAACCTTGATAGGCGTTGCCATAACCCTCCTTCCGGGGATAGTGCCGGTATTCGACGGTCCCCGCTCGGATGAGCTAAAACTAAAAACGCCCCGCGCAGATGCACGGGGCTTGGCTCAACACAGGTATCCCGTGGAGCTTTGCTTCGTTCACCTGCGCCGGCCGCCCTGCGTTGAGGGTCCTTCGTCCGGAAATCCGCTTCAGTCCCCCGCGCACAACTACAGAGTTGAGCTATGTTCAAGGGAGTGGATTTCCAACAACCGACGGTCTTTGGTCATCCCAGTCTACGGGAGGTCCCGCCGCTGCGCCAAATCGGCAGTCAGCTGTTGCTGGTGCCAAGGTGCGGAAGCTCCTTTTGCCATATCCCCGTCACGCCCGCGGTCCGGAATCCCAACTGCTGGTTGACGGTCAGGAGGTACCGGTTTTCCGGGGCGTTCCAGGTGTAGATGACCCGGGCGTCCGGAAACTGCTCAGTCAGCCGCTCCATGTTCGCCACCTTGATCAGGAGCCCCAGCTTGTTCCCGCGGTGCTCCTGCAGGACCAGCGTATCGTCCTGGAAAACCACGTCCGCGCGGTGAGCAAGCACCGTGATGGTGGTCAGGCCCACCAGCGCCCCGCTGGCGAGATGCTCGACGGCGGTGACCACCGTCCGCCTGCCCTGCGCAATGGCCACATCTTCGGCCTCCCGGAGGATGGCGCCGTCGAACACCATGTCCTGCTCCACCGGCACGTGCAGTGACGGATCGACGTCGGCCCCGGCCTGGTTTTCAAGGACAGCTACGGCCTCCAGCCAGCGGTCCGGGCACCGGTCCGTCCAATGGTGCAGCCGGTACCTGCCGTTGTTTGCTTCCTCCGCTTCGGCCTGCAGGTCCGCCACCAGCTTCGAGTCCAGTGGCAGCAGGCACGAACTGAACTGCTCAATGTGCTGCAGGGTGTAGCCGGTGCGCTGGGCGAACTCCACTTCGCGGCTCTCCAGCGGCACGAAGCCCTGCCCCGATCCGGGGACCAGCTGGGCGCGCTCGAATTCGTGAAGGGATGCGCCCGGATGGTTGGTATCCACCAGGATCATGGTGCGGCCCTCATTGCGGGCCAGTTGCTCCGCTGCCTGGAGCAACCGCCTACCGACGCCCTGGCGCTGGAACTCGGGCAGGATGTCCAGCGTGAACTCCGCGAGGTCCAGGTTGTCCGTGAGGGGCAGCGCGATATCAACGGTGCCCACGATCTCCCCGTCCACCTTGGCTACGAGGATCAGCTGCCGCTCATAGGGATCCGCGAACTCAAGAAGCTTTTCCAAGGGGCCGTAGGCAAGGTCGTCGCTGCCCCAGGTCTGCATGCGGACTTTTCGTCCCACTTCGACGGCGGCAAGGAAGTCCGCTGCGTCCGGTGCCTCAAGTGAATCAGGGATCCAGAGCTGCTCGATCTTCACGTCTTGTGCCATTGGCGCATCATCCCAGCCGTTTCTGCCACTCACCTTCATAACCAGCAGGCCTGAATCCAAGGGCAACATTAATGGCCAGCATATGTTGGTTTTCACTGGCGTTCCATGTCAACACAGAATGCGCCGAAGGCCATTTGGCCTGGGCACGGCGCAGATTTGCAACCTTGATGAGCAAGCCGAGCCGGTGTCCGCGGTGTCTCGCCGTCACCAGGGTGTCCTGCTGGGCGATGGAGGCAGGCACTCCGGGCCGCCAATTGAGGACCGTGTAGGCAACCAGTTCCCCGGTAGCGCGGTGCACTGCGGCGGTCACGGCGGACTGGACGCCGCCGCGGGCCGTCGTCCGTTCCTCATCCCGCACCCGGGCAGCGTCCCAGTCCTCCCCCTCCCAGTCCATCCCGGCGATGGGGACATCCGTGCTCATCCGTGTTTTGAGAAGCGCGTACGCATCCACCAGGTCTTCAGGACAGGCGTCGTCCCATCCCGTGATGCCGTAGTCCCGCGCCCCGGCTGACGCTTCCGCTTCCAGCCGGTCCAGCAGTTCCGGCGCCACGGGAAGCTCCAGCCGGCTGGAGCGTTCCACCTGCTCCAGCTCGTAGCCGGACGCGGCAGCGAAGGCCACCGCCGGTTCAGCCAATGGAAGGCCTCCGGCACCGGACTTGGCCGGGACCAGGGCGGAGCTATCCGCGGCGGCAAGCGGAACCTCGTGGTAGCCGTAGAGGGATGTCCTGCCCCCTGACCTCGCAATGGATTCGGCATGCCACAGAAGAGTGCTGCCCAGTCCCTGGCGCCGGTAGGCCGACCCAACCAGTACGTCGATGCCGGCAGTGTGCGTGTTCTCCCGGAGCGGGAGTTCCACGGAGCACGTACCAACGGCCTTTCCGTTCAGCCTTGCCAGGTAGAGCTGGCGCGCTTCGTACTCGTTGCCCCGCCAGAACTCGGCAGCTTCCGGCAATGTGGGGCAACGGTCCAGGTTGCCCCACATCGTGAGTTCGTGCTCCACCCGCAGGGCGTGGCATTCCTCGAAGTCTGCTGTATACCCGGCAGAACCGGCGATGGTGCCGCTGCCCGGTTCATGCAGCACTTTAACGGCCGAAAGTGCTGGTGCGGCGGGGTTCGCGGGGAAGGTATCCGGCGTCGGGTCAGCCATTCCTACAGCTTAGGCAGAAGCTCCAGCCGCGGGGATAGGCCTCGGAGCTTAAACAAAACCGCCCGGCACGGGTGCCGGGCGTTTTATTGCGGCGGGAGATTCCGCTGCAGGGGCTTCAAACGAGGATTTAGGCCTCGGTGAGAACCTTGGTGACGTTCGGGTCAACGGAGATGCCGGGACCGAACGTGGTGGCAACGGTGGCCTTCTGGATGTAGCGGCCCTTCGAAGCGGACGGCTTCAGGCGAAGCACCTCTTCCAGTGCTGCTGCGTAGTTCTCCGCCAGCTTGATGGCGTCAAAGGAGACCTTGCCGATGATGAAGTGCAGGTTGGAGTGCTTGTCGACGCGGAAGTCGATCTTTCCACCCTTGATGTCGTTGACGGCCTTGGTGACGTCGGGGGTCACGGTGCCCGTCTTGGGGTTCGGCATCAGGTTACGCGGACCCAGGACCTTGCCGAGGCGGCCAACCTTGCCCATGAGGTCAGGGGTGGCGACGGCGGCATCGAAGTCGGTCCAGCCGGCGGCGATCTTTTCGATCAGGTCGTCGGAACCAACGAAGTCGGCGCCGGCAGCGATTGCTGCCTCAGCCTTGTCACCGGTGGCGAAAACCAGGACGCGGGCGGTCTTACCGGTGCCGTGGGGCAGGTTGACGGTGCCGCGGACCATCTGGTCAGCCTTGCGGGGATCGACGCCGAGGCGGAATGCAACCTCAACGGTGGCGTCGAACTTGGACGGGTTGGTGTCCTTGGCGAGGGTTACTGCCTCGAACGGCGCGTAGAACTTCTCCGCGTCGATCTTGGCGGCTGCTGCCTCATATGCTTTGCTGCGCTTTGCCATGCTGCTTATTTCTCCTTGTGCAGTTGTGGTCTGCGGACCGCGCTGGGCCCTGCCACAGTTGGTGGACGGGCTCGTTATCCGTGCCCGGTTCCCAACATCTCAGTTTTGGTGGTGCCGGTGTCCCGGCGGTGCCGCCCGTCGTCGTGATCGGTTACCCGACCCGGCGCAGGCAGCGAAGGCGATTAGCCTTCGACGGTGATGCCCATGGAGCGGGCGGTGCCGGCGATGATCTTCGCTGCGCCTTCGAGGCTGGTGGCGTTGAGGTCTTCCATCTTGGTGGAGGCGATCTCGTTGACCTGGGCCTGGGTCAGCTTCGCAACCTTGACGGTGTGCGGGGTTGCTGAACCCTTGGCGACGCCTGCAGCCTTCTTGATGAGCTCTGCAGCCGGCGGGGTCTTGGTGATGAACGTGAAGGAACGGTCCTCGTAGACCGTGATTTCCACGGGGATGACGTTTCCGCGCTGGGCTTCCGTCGCAGCGTTGTACGCCTTGCAGAATTCCATGATGTTGACACCGTGCTGGCCAAGCGCAGGACCGATCGGCGGGGCCGGGTTAGCGGCACCTGCCTGGATCTGCAGCTTGATGAGGCCGGTGACCTTCTTCTTGGGAGCCAATGTAGGGTCCTTCTCTCAATAACGTCCTGGGGCACAGGAGCGTGCCTCAGGTTTGTGGCCGCCATGGCGAGGCGGCCGGCCGTTCCGGTGCTGCTAAGCGGGCAGCCCCGGGACGAATTCTTGGGTGGTCAGATCTTGGTAACCTGGTTGAACGCCAGGGTAACCGGCGTTTCGCGCTCGAAGATGGACACCAGCACCACGAGGGTCTGGGATTCGACCTTGATCTCGGAGATGGTGGCCGGAAGGGTCTCGAACGGGCCCTCCTTGACGATGACGGACTCGCCAACTTCGAAGTCCACGTCCACGGGGGCCTGGTTCTGCTTGTTGACCGGCTTGCCCTTCTCGGCCTGCTCTTCCTCGAAGACCGGGGCGAGCATGGAGAAGACCTCGTCCAGGCGCAGCGGCACGGGGTTGTGGGCGTTGCCCACGAAGCCGGTGACACCCGGGGTGTGGCGGACGGCGCCCCACGAGGCGTCGGTCAGGTCCATGCGGACCAGTACGTAGCCGGGGATGCGGACGCGGTTGATGACCTTGCGCTGAGCGTTCTTGATCTCAACGACTTCTTCCATGGGCACCTGGATTTCGAAGATGTAATCTTCCATGTCCAGGGTCTGGATGCGGGTTTCCAGGTTGGCCTTCACGCGGTTTTCGTAACCGGCGTAGGAGTGGATGACGTACCAGTCACCTTCCTGGCGGCGCAGCTTGGCCTTGAACTCCTCTGCGGGGTCAACGTCTGCTTTGGCGGCGGCAGCGGCGAGGGCGTCAGTGGACTCCTCTTCGGAGCCGGCGTCTGCCTCTGCGTCAAAGTCGGAACCGGCGTCATCGGATTCGGGCGCGGAGGACTCAACCTCAGACTCGTCACCGGCTTCTGCCGTGACGTCCGCGGACTCTTCCAGCTCAGTCTCGGTTACCTCGAGCTCCTGCTCAGACACTTGGTCTCCTGCTTCCTCATTGCCTAACATGCCTATTTAAATGGCTCAATTCCGCACACCGGTGTTCCGTCCGGGAATCCCGGAGGAACACGCGGCCTGCGGACTGTGCAGCGTTAGCTGTCCGTGGTGCCGGTCCCGCCGAAGACCCAGCCGACGGCGGTTCCAAAACCGATGTCCAGCAGGCTGACGATGACCATCATGATGCCCACGAACACCAGCACCACGAGCGTGTAATTGATCAGTTCCTTGCGGGTGGGTGCAACAACCTTCTTCAGTTCGCCGATGATCTGGCGGATGAAGAGTGCAATGCGGGCGAAGAAGTTTGCCTTGGCGTCCTTCTTAGCTGGGCGGCCCTTGGAGCTGCTGGCAGCTGTTTCGGTCACCTGGTCCTCGCTCATCTTTGCAATGTTGGATTACCCGGCCCTGATCAGAACCATGGTTGCTGCGCTTGCCCCGGATTTTCGCCCGGGGCGCTTGCGCAGGGCAGACAGGACTCGAACCTGCAACCTGCGGTTTTGGAGACCGCTGCGCTACCAATTGCGCCACTACCCTATGGAGTGAATCCCACTTTCTGACTACGAGGCCCAGCTTGCACTGGGGCGCACGTCATCATCCGTGTTTTCAACACCGGTGAACCAGTCTACGCAACAACTTCGTGTTCGTCGAACCGGCCCGTTTCCGGCCCTCCCCTGATGGCCTGCCTGACGTTTGACCGGAACACAGTCACAAATCAAAAGCGGCAACCCGGAGGGTCCGGTGAACAGCATAGAGTAGAACTCGTCGAATCCCACATTCCAGCCGCCAGGCTGCAAGCGAAGAACGGACCTGCCATGTCTGCCGCCCGCGTTTCCCAGCGCATTTCCGCAATAGCCGAATCCGCAACCCTTGCCGTTGACGCCAAGGCGAAGGCGCTGAAGGCAGCGGGCCGGCCGGTTATTGGGTTTGGTGCCGGTGAACCGGACTTCCCCACCCCGGATTACATTGTCCAGGCTGCCATCGAGGCTGCCGGCCAGCCGAAGTACCACCGCTACTCCCCTGCGGGCGGGCTGCCGGAGCTGAAGAAGGCCATCGCGGAAAAGACGCTGCGCGACTCCGGCTATGCTGTGGACCCTTCCCAGGTGCTGGTCACCAACGGAGGCAAGCAGGCGGTCTACAACACCTTTGCCACCCTTGTTGACCCGGGCGACGAAGTCATCGTGCCCACCCCGTTCTGGACCACCTACCCGGAGGCCATCCGCCTCGCCGGCGGTGTGCCCGTCGAGGTTTTCGCCGGCCCTGAACAGGACTACCTGGTGACTGTGGAACAGCTTGAAGCAGCCGTCACGGACAAGACCAAGATCCTGCTGTTTGTCTCGCCGTCGAACCCCACCGGTTCTGTCTACTCGCCTGAGCAGGTGGCGGAGATCGGCAAATGGGCCGCGGCGAAGGGCCTGTGGGTTGTCACCGACGAGATCTATGAGCACCTGACCTACGACGGCGTTCCCTTCACCTCTATCGCCACCGCCGCACCGGAGCTGGGCGACAAAGTGGTCATCCTCAACGGCGTTGCCAAGACCTATGCCATGACCGGCTGGCGAGTGGGCTGGATGATCGGTCCGGCCGACGTCATCAAGGCCGCCACCAACCTCCAGTCGCACGCCACGTCGAACGTCTCCAACATCATGCAGATCGCTGCCCTGGCCGCTGTTTCGGGGCCGCTGACCGCCGTTGACGAGATGAAGGTCGCCTTTGACCGCCGCCGCAAGGCCATCGTCGCCGGCCTGAACGCGATTGAGGGAGTGGAATGCCCGACGCCGAAGGGCGCCTTCTACGTCTACGCGGACGTCCGCGCGCTGCTGGGCAAGGAATTCCCGACGGCGTCCGGCACCGCCACGCCGCAGACCTCTGCCGAGCTTGCGGCGTTGATCCTGGATGAGGTTGAGGTGGCAGTGGTTCCGGGCGAGGCATTCGGCCCTTCCGGCTACCTGCGCCTTTCCTACGCCCTCGGCGACGACGACCTCGCGACCGGCGTGCAGCGGCTGCAGGACTTCCTGGGCAAGGCCCAGTAGGACGCTCTCTCACTTAACGCAAGAAATTTCCGGACGCTCTATCACTTCACACCGCAAAACCGAGGACGCTCTATCACCCTGAACTGCTCCCCGGAAGTTGGACTGAGAAATTCAGTTCCGACTTCCGGGGAGCAGTTCACTCCCACCAGGAGGGTGATGGAGCGTTCCGGTTTAAGGCGCATCAAGTGATAAGCGTCGGGGGGAACCGGGCTAGAGGAGGCGGCGCTCGGCCGCCCACTTGGTAAGCTCATGCCGGCTGGAAAGCTGCAGCTTCCGCAGGACCGCTGAGACGTGGGTTTCCACCGTCTTGATGCTGATGAACAGCTGCTTGGCCACTTCCTTGTAGCTGTAGCCGCGGGCGATGAGGCGCATGACCTCGAGTTCCCGGGCGGACAGCTTGTCCAGTTCGTCGTCGGCAATGTCCGCGGGGGCGGTACCGAAAGCGTCCAGGACGAAGCCTGCCAGCCGCGGCGAGAAGACCGCGTCCCCGCCGGCAACCCGGTACACGGCGTCAGTGATTTCCGCTCCCGAGATGGTCTTGGTGACGTAGCCGCGGGCCCCCGCCCGGATCACCGCCACAACGTCATCGGCAGCGTCCGAGACACTGAGGGCCAGGAACTTGGTGCCAGGCAGCACGGCGGCGGAACCGGCAATGACCTCCCGGCCCCCGCCGCCAAGGCCGCCGGGCAGGTGAACGTCCAGCAGCACCACGTCCGGACGTTGCTGCGCAATGACGGCGATGGCCTGTTCCACGGTCGCCGCCTCACCCACCACCTGGATACTGGGGTCCAGGTCCGCTTTCAGGCCGGAGCGGAAGATCGCGTGGTCGTCCACAATGACCACCCGGGCGGACCTTGCGGCCGGAGCCGACCCCGGTCCCTGTGTTGCATTCATGGCTTGCCTTCCGTGCTGTCCTGGGTGGTGGCGGGGAAGCCCAGCCGCACCTCCGTGCCGTCGCTGCTGCTGGTGATTGCGGCCGTGCCGCCATGGCGGTTCATGCGTCCGATGATGGATTCCCTGACCCCGAGCCTGTCCTCCGGCACATGCTGCAGCTCGAATCCAGGGCCGCGGTCCTTGATGAAGACTTCGGTGCGGCCGCCGGAGACCTCCAGATAGACCGAGACCGTCCCTCCCCCGTGGCGGGACGCGTTGAGCATTGCCTCCCGGCTGGCCTGGATCAGCGCCTCATGGCCTTCCGTGACGGCTGTGTCCCCTACGCATACCACCTCGACGGCGTTGCCCAGCAGGTCCTCCACCTCGGCGGCCACGGCCTTGATCCGGTCCGACAGTTGCCCGGCGTCCTTGCCGGGATCCGCGAAAAGCCAGCCCCGCAGCTCACGTTCCTGGGCACGGGCCAGCCGGAGGACATCGTGCTCATTCGCCGCCCGCCGCTGGATCAGGGCCAGCGTCTGCAGCACCGAGTCATGGAGGTGGGCGGCGATCTCGGCCCGTTCGGTTTCCCGGATGCGGCCGGCCCGCTCGGATTCCAGGTCGCGCCAGAACTTCAGCGCCCACGGCAGCAGGACCAGCACCACCCCGCCGAGGACGGCAACCGAGGCCAGCAGCGCCAGCCAGGTCTGCTCCCAGGAACCGGAACCGGACACCATCACCAGGACGCCGGCCACCACCAGCGCCAGGCCCGCCGCAAGCCGTGCCCAGCCCCCTGCCTGGTCCGCCTTGGTTTTGTCCACCAGCCCCGCCCGCCGGGTCTCGTCCAGCTGCATCCATGCAATGGAGGCGCCGCCAAGCACTGCCGCTGCCGGTATAAGCGTCCCCAGGGGCACATTTACGCCCAGCAGTTGGGCGATCAGGATGCCCGCCACCAGCAGCAGCCCGACCCCAAGCAAAATTTCCTTGCCGTACCGCATCTCCCGGAACCGGAACCAGGGGGGCCGCACGGCCTCGAACAGGGGCTCTCCGGCGTCCGCCGGGGCGGGGTGTCCAAGGCCTCCTGGCGCCGCAGTATCTGCGCGAATGCCGCCGCCGGGAACGGCGGGCGCAACGGTCACGGACGGAGCCATGACTCCGCCGGATGGGCCCGCCGACCAGGGAACTGCGGCCGGCCCGCCCTCCCGGCTGACGGCCGGTGCAATGGGCGACGGCGGCCGGCGGGCCTGCCGCCGTTCGCTTTCGTCAGCAGTGGGAACCATGATCCACAGCCAGGCGTAGAAGACGACGCCGGCCCCGCCGGCCAGCGAGGCCAGGACCATTGCCACCCGCACGTGAACCACCGGCACCCCAAGGTGGGCAGCAAGGCCTGAGCAGACCCCCGCGATGAAGCGGTCGCTGCGGCGGACCAGCGGGAGGCGCGCGGGGACGGTTGTCATGGATCAATCCAAGCACGGATCAGGGTTCCCGAGCCCGTAATCCGGCCGGATCCGGGGTCCGCTCAGGGGCCGTTCAGGGTGTCCCCCAGTAGAGCCGAAGACCCGCAGGCGGAAGGATCGAAGCATGAACTCGCAAACCCCCACCCCTGATGACGGCCACCCCACCGAGCCCATCCCCAAGCGGGACAACGAAAACCCCACGTTGCCCCTCCTGCCGCCTGACCAGCAGGCGCCTTCCGGCTCACCGGATCCTGCATCGGTTTCGGGCCCGTCCCCCAAACAGGAACAAAAGCAGGAACAGGAAAACCGGGACGCCTTCAGCCACGGATCCACCCGGGGCCAGGGGGCGCAGGACAGCGCCGGCGCGGCGTATGCCGGACAGCCGGCCGGACACTACCCGGGCCAGGACAATCCCGCTGGCGGCAATCCTGGCCAGGGCTCCCGCAGCTACCCTCATGCCGGAGCACCCAACCAACAGTCCGACTTTTTCCGCTGGGTGCGCAGCCATGGGATCACACGCGGACAGGACCGCTGGATCGGCGGTGTCTCCAGCGGCATCGCCCAGCGCCTGGGCATCGACCCGCTGATTGTTCGCGGCGTCTTCATCGTGATGACGCTGTTCGCCGGCATTGGTGTACTTTTCTACGGCCTGGCGTGGGCCTTCCTGCCGGAACCCGATGGAAGGATCCATGTCCAGGAAGCCGGCGCAGGGCGCTGGACCAGCGGCATGACCGGTTCACTGATCGCCGTAATCCTCGGCTTCAGCGGACTGGGAGGCGATTTTTGGGGCTGGAGCAACCACGGCTTCGGCGCCTTCCTCTGGACCCTCTTCTGGGTTGGCGGTGCCATCTACCTGGTCTACTACCTCGCGCAGCGCAACAAAGCAGCGGTTGGAACACCGGCAGGCGCAGCGGCAGCCGGAACCACCCCCTATGCCGGCAACACCTATCCCGGAACCACCACGCACCAGGCCGCACCCTCTGGTGCAACCGCTCCCCCATACTCCGACGTTGCAGGGACCGGACCGTTCACTGGCAGCCCGTACGGCACCGGCGGATCCGGTGGATCCGGCAGCGGCGGATGGGACAACGGAGGTGCGGGCACCACCTGGCAGCCGCAAGGACCCCCACCGGCACCCAAGGTGCGTCCCGCAGGTCCCGGCGCTCCCGCCGTCGCGATCGCTGCCGGCAGTGCGCTGATCGTGGGCGCCGGACTAAAAGCCCTGGACGTCACCAACATCATCGATCTCGGCGACTCCACAAACGCCATCGCCTGGGCCAGCGCGGCTGCAGTCCTGGGCCTCGGAATCCTCATCCTGGGCTTCCGCGGCCGGACCTCGGGCATCCTGTCGTTCTTTGCGGTGGCAGCCCTCATCACGGGAGGAATCTTCAACGTGGTGGGCAACAACGGCGAGCGTGTCCGCTTCCAGGAAGTTGACTGGTCCCCCACCAGCATCCAGCAGGCAAGCGAGGGTCTGAACATCACGGCAGGACGCGGCACCGTTGACCTCACCGCGCTCGACCTGGACGCACCCCTTGAGTCCGAGGTGCTGGTCCCCCTTGATTTCACCGCCAGCAACGTCACGGTGGTCATCCCGGACTCCGTCCCCGTGGACATCCGGGCCGACATGACGCTGGGCAACCTCGCGGAAGGCGGGAACCAGCGCGGCGGGACAACCACACGCGAAAGCAGCTACAACACCGACAAGCCCGGAAGCCACCTGGTCATCGAGATCGACGGCACCGTCAGCAACGTCACCATTGAGGAAGGTAACTGACATGAGCAGCCAGACACCGGCACCGGACCCGTACATCCCGGGCAGCACCCCGGCCGCGCACACCGATTCCGCGCCTCCCACGGGGGCGCGGGTGGGAACCATCGTGTGGGGCCTGATCGTGGTGGCCCTCGCAGCCCTGATCATCATCGCCCAGCTCGGAATCGTCACCCTCAACGGGACCTACGTCCTGATCGGCCTCATGATCGGGGCGGGTGCGGCCCTGGTGGTCGGAGGACTCCTTTCCGCCCGGAAAGGTGACAACAGCACCGCAACACGGAAGTCTTGAACCATGGATAAATTCTTCAGCATCGTCAGGGGCCTGGGCCTGAAACGCGGACCCCAGCGCATCCTCGGAGGCGTGCTGGGAGGGATCGCAGCAAAGCTCAACGTGGACGTCGCCTACGTCCGGATTGCCTTCCTCCTCTTTGCGCTCCTCCCCGGCCCGGCCTTCGTTTTCTACCTTGTGGCCTGGGTAATCCTGCCGGACCAGCGGAACGTCATCCCGCTGCAGGCGTTCCTCGACAGACGGTCACTGAACCGCCCGTAAACACTGCCGTACAGGGCCCCGTTCCTCCGCGAAGGAACGGGGCCCTTCGTGTAACCAGTTTGTGTCGTACCGCACACACCGCACTAGACTCTATGTGAGCTCAGCGTGGCGCTCTGCCTGTAAACCCTCTCCCCAGGATTTGAGCGAGACATGAAAATTGGAATCCTTACCAGCGGTGGCGACTGCCCCGGACTGAATGCGGTTATCCGCGGTGCAGTCCTTAAAGGAATTGCCATCCACGGCCACGAGTTCGTCGGTTTCCTCGACGGCTGGCGCGGCGTTGTTGAGGGCGACATCATTGACATCCCCCGGACCATGGTCCGCGGCATTGCCAAGCAGGGCGGCACCATCCTGGGTACCTCCCGCACCAACCCGTTCGAAAACGGCGGCGGCCCCGACGTCATCAAGGCCCACATGGAGCGCCTGGGCATCGATGCCATCATCGCGATCGGTGGTGAGGGCACGCTCGCGGCGGCCAAGCGGCTCACCGACGCAGGGCTGAAAATCGTCGGTGTTCCCAAGACCGTGGACAACGACCTGGACGCCACCGACTACACCTTCGGTTTCGACACCGCCGTGCAGATTGCCACCGAGGCAATCGACAGGCTCCGGACCACCGGGGAATCGCACCACCGCTGCATGATTGCCGAAGTTATGGGCCGGCACGTCGGCTGGATCGCCCTGCACGCCGGCATGGCCGCGGGCGCCCACGCCATCCTCATTCCGGAACAGAAAGTCAGCATCGAACAGATCACCGAATGGGTGAACGAGGCCCATGCCCGCGGCCGGGCGCCCCTGGTGGTCGTGGCTGAAGGGTTCGTGCCCGAGCACATGGAAACCCCGCACTCGGAGCGCGGACTGGACACCTTCGGCCGCCCCCGCCTGGGCGGCATCGCAGACCAGCTTGCCCCGGAGCTTGAAGCCCGGACCGGCATTGAAACACGCGCCACCATCCTGGGCCACATCCAGCGCGGCGGTGTGCCGTCCGCCTTCGACCGCGTCCTGGCCACCCGGCTGGGCATGGCAGCCATCGACTCGGTGGTGGAGGGTTACTGGGGCACCATGGTGGCGCTCAAGGGAACGGACATCGAGCACGTGGGCTTCCAGGAAGCCCTGGGCAAGCTGAAGACCGTCCCCCAGAACCGCTACGACGAAGCTGCGGTCCTGTTCGGCTAAGCCGTTCCCCTGAACTGTGCTGGCCGCCGAAGTGTCCTGTCCGGCTGGACCGGCTGCCCGTCCTAGGCTGGGAGCATGACACTCGACCCCGGTTCGGCCGCCATCATCCAGCTTGCATGGGCCCGGCGCCTGGGACTGGATGATGGTGCCTTCAGTTCCGCCCTTGCCTCCGGGGAACGCATAGTCCGTGCCGACGAGTCGGCGCGGACCGTCGAGTTCGTCCGGCTGTTCGGCAGCTCGGCGCTGGTGGGTCCGCAATGGGTCATCGACGCCGCTGCTGAGCTCCCCGACGAGGAAATGGCGCAGCACGTCACCCTCCTGACGCTCACCAGGGAGCACGGCGGGCACGGCATGGGGGCGGCCGCACTCTTTTTTGCGGACGACCTTCCCCTCAGGCAGCCGCCGGAGGAAATGACGGTCTCGCATGGCAACGCCGAAGCGATCGAGCTTGAGGGCCGCTGCCCGCCGGACGACGTCAACGAGGTGGGGCTCTCAGACCTGGAGAACCGCTACACCATCGTCCATGAGCTGGAGGGACGCCGGGTGCCCCTTGCCTGCGGCGCGTATTCCGAGTGGGAAGGGCTGCTGGCTCATCTTGGCGTCCTGGTGGATCCTGATTGGCGCCGGCGCGGGCTGGGGTCCCTGGCAGCCTCGATCGCCGCCCACGAGGCCCTCGCAGCGGGCCTGACGCTCCAGTGGCGGACGGACGTCAGCAACACGGGTTCCCTGGCATTGGCCCGGAAGCTGGGCTTGTCAGCCGGCGGAATCCAGACCAGCGTCCACCTTGGCTGACCCCGGAACGCCTCCGCCCCAGCCCTGAACCGGCTGCGGCTTGGCGAAGAACAGCGCCACAACTGCGCCAACCAGGATGACCCCGGCCGGCAGCAGGATGGACTGCCCCATCGCCGTCGAAAATCCGCTGTGGAGGGCCTCAGGGAGGCTTCCGGACAGGCCCATGCCCTCACCCGCAGCCCCGCCGGGCGCACCGGACGGAAGCTCGGCGGCGAGCCGCGCCTGGATCAGCACCGCGATGGCTGCGCTGCCCAGTACGGCCCCGATCTGCCGTGTGGTGTTGTAGACGCCGGACCCTGCCCCGGCCTGCCGCGGAGGCAGGTTGCGGGTGGCGGTGGTGCTGAGCGGAGCCCAGATTCCTGCGTTGGCGAATCCCAGGATGGCGCTGGGCAGGAGGAACAGCAGGATGGGCGTGTCCGGCTGCATCAGGGCCGAGTTCCAGGCGAGGGCCACGGCCATCAGCACCAAACCGGCTGCCGTGATGAACTTGGGATTGACCTTGTCGATGATTTTCCCCACCACCGGCGCCAGGCCGCCCGAGATCAGGGCCATGGGAACCATCATCAGCGCGGACTGGGTGGGCGTAAGGCCGCGGACCAGCTGGTAGTAGAAGATCAGGGGCAGGCTGAACGCGGTCACAGTGAAGCCAACGGTGGTGATTCCGATGTTGGCCAGGGAGAAGTTCCGGTCCCGGAAAAGCGCCAAGGGCAGCAGCGGCTCGCCTTTGTTGAACCGCTGCCAGAGCACAAAGAGAGCCAACACGGCAAGCCCGGCGATGATCAGGCCCCACACCGTCACGGGTCCGGCGATGGTGCCCCAGTTGTAGGTTTCGCCTTCCTGAATGCCGAACACCAGGAGGAAAAGTCCGACGGCGCTGAGCACCACGCCGGGGATGTCGAACCGGTGCGGGTGGGTGCTGAGGGCCGGCACGTTGCGCAGGGCAAGGATGAAACCGGCAATACCGATGGGGACGTTGATGAAGAAGATCCATTCCCAGCCGAGGCCGTCCACCAGGACACCGCCCAGGATAGGGCCCACGAGGGTGGCCATTCCGGCGGTGGCGCCCCAGATGGCCATGGCTGCACCCCGCCGGTCCGGCGGGAAGATCCGGGTGATGACTGCCATGGTCTGCGGTGTCATCATGGCGGCGCCGAGGCCCTGCACCACGCGTGCCGCGATAAGCGTCTCCACATCGCCGGACAGCCCGCACCACAGCGAAGCCAGCGTAAAGACGACCAGTCCTGACAGGTAGAGCTTCTTGGGCCCGAAGCGGTCGCCCAGCCTGCCCGTGATGAGCAGCGGGACCGCGTAGGCCAAAAGGTAGGCGCTGGTGACCCAGATGACCGAATTGATGTCCGCGCCGAGGCCCTCCATGATCCGCGGGTTCGCCACGGACACGATGGTGGTGTCGATCAGGATCATGAAGAACCCGATCACCAGGGACCACAGGGCCGGCCAGGGTTTTGCTACGTTTTCCACGGTCATCCTTCGTCAGGTGGTTGCTGCCGGGCGGGACCGGGTGAACGGCTGCGTCCCGGCTACGCCAGGAGGTCCAGGATCTCCTGGCGGGCGAACATTTGGGCAGCGGCGCGGGCCGACGGCGCACCGGCATCGGGGTCGGCGCCGGCATCCAGCAGGACCCTGGCCACATCGGTGTAGCCCTTGAAGGCAGCTCCCGCGAGCGGAGTCTGGCCCCGGTCATTGGCGGTGCCGGGCTCGGCACCGTGTTCCAGGATGAGCTGCACGGTTTCCGCATGGCCGTGGTAGGCGGCCAGCATCAGGAGCGAATCCCCTGCCGAATTGGTCAGGGTGGCGGGAGCGCCCGCGTCCAGGTAGGCACGCAGCAGCGCCGTGTCCCCTTCCCTGGCAGCCTGGAAGAGCGTGTGCGCCAAAGCCAGGGCGTCGTCGTCGGGCCCTGGATGGGGCTGGACGTTGTCAGTCATGGGCGGGGCCCTTTCAGGAATCCGGTCTGGCGCCCCACCACCTGGCCGGCGTCGGGGGCGACGATGAGTTCCTGGGCGGCAGGGTACGGCTCGTCGCCGTCCAGGACCGTCAGTATTTCATCCGGCGCGACGGAACGCTTTATGACTGCCAGCGCAACCGGACCCATCTCGTAGTGCTGCGCCACGGACGTCACCGTTCCCACTTTGCGCTCCCCCGCCAGGACCGGGCTTCCTGCCTGCGGCAGGGTGTGCTGGGACCCGTCCAGCTGGAGGAAGACAAGGCGGCGGGGCGGATGGCCCAGGTTGTGCACCCGCGCTACGGTTTCTTGCCCCTTGTAGCAGCCCTTGGCCAGGTGCACCGCGGTCCGGAGCAGGTCGAGCTCGTGCGGGATGGTTTTGTCGTCGGTTTCCGCGCCGATCCTGGGACGCCAGGCCGCGACGCGCAGTGCTTCGGCTGCCAAGACGCCCGCAAGGGGCCTGCCAGCGACCTTCTCCTCCAGGCCGCCGGCGGGAATGAGGTATTCGAACCACGGTCGGTCGAGCCCCGGGTGGCTGGCCTCCGGGACCGTCGCATAGGAGTAGCCGCCGGCCCCCACATTGGGCCACGGGTCCTGCCACGACAGCAGGCCGGACCACTCCGGGACAGCCTTTGTGCTGCCCACAACGGCCCAGTCCGCGGAGACATCGGCGATGTCCACCCGCAGCATGAACTTCATCCTGTTGAGGAATCCGGCCAGCGGCGCCGCCTCGGCAGCCTCGACGATCAGCCATGTGGTGGCACCGTCGTCGATCACGCGGGCGTCGAAATCGATCCTGCCCTGCACGCTCAGGAGGAGGAGTTCGCTGGATTCGTTCGGCTGGAGGCCTGCAACCTGCTGGGAGGAAAGGGTGTTGAGCCAGCTCAGGCGGTCCGGACCGGTGACCGTAACAACACCGCGGTGGGAGAGGTCGACGACGGCGGTTCCGGCCGCGAGGGCGCGCTGCTCGCGCAGGGGCTCGCCATAGTGGGCGGCAACGCCGGCGTCCGCGCCGGCCGCCTCAACGGCGCCAGGGCGCGACAGCAGGGGGCTGGGAGTAGTCATATGTAGTAGAAGTCCTTGGGGCTCGGCGGTATTCCGGATTGCTGTGGCCGGAGTGGATCCGGGCCGCCCGCATCTATATGCCGAAGGACCGGGAGGAGTCAGGAAACCTTTTTCAGGAAGGCCGAGGCATGCGCTTCCAGGCCCTTGCCTTCCTTGCCGCCAACAGCGACATCCCAGCGCCACAGGAGGTTGCCGTCCACCAGCCCGAAGATGCGGGTGGCGGCGCTGTAGTCCTTGGAATGGCTCCCGCGCATCACCATATCCGTGGTGAGCTGGATCTGCGGACCCTTGATTTGGCCGTAGTACAGCTCGGAGATTCCGCCGGGGTGGGAGATGGACACCGAGATGTCGAACCCTCCCTCGCTGTTGCGCAGGGCCTCCACCTCGTCGGCACTCTTCAGCGCCGGAACGATGTCCGCGGGGATCAGGCCCGGGCCGCCGTCGGCATCAAGCTGTTTGCGCTCCAGCGCCCAGAAGCCGGTCTCGACGGTGAGCGGCCGCAGGCGCGTGCCGTCGTCGTCCGTCAGCCAGCTCTCCGCGCGGTACTGAAGGTACGGCAGCCCGTTGTGCGTGAAGGACACGTGCTGCAGGAAGTGCTCCGAGTCCTCGTCGCCGCTGCCGAGGCGGCCGCGGCCCTCCCATTCACCAATGAGCCAGGAAAGCGGAACGAGTTCTGGAGTCAGGTCTGTAGGAATCTCAATGGGCACAGCGACTACCTCTGGAAATCGGCAAGCTCCGGAAAAAGACGTCTACTTCTGGCCCTTGAACAGGCGGTAGACCACGAATCCGGCGAACCAGGCCATGGCGAGGCTGGCGACGCCGAGCAGGACAAGGAAGAAGATTTCAAAAGCAAGTACGGACATGATGCCATCCTAACGCGTTAGTAGATGAGTAGTTTGTCTATGAAGTAGGCGAGGGAACCCACCGCCGAGACGGGGGCAAGGCCCATGCTAAGGGCAGCGGGGACGTTCAGGGGCGCACCCCGCAGGGTGGCCAGGCGCCGGAAGCTCGCCAGCACCGCCCCTACCACGACGCCGAAGATGGCTGCCGGCAGGACGGCGATGTCCGAGAGCACCAGCCCGGCGAGCGGTCCTGCAAGGCCTGCCAGCACGATCCCCAGAGGCGCCACGACGCTGTCCGGCCAGCGGATCAGCCCGGCCAGCAGGGCAACCGCGGCGCTGATGGCTGCCACCAGGAGCATTTCGCGGACGCCGTTGAACCGTGCGCCGGCTATCCAGCCTGAGCCCAGGCAGGAGAGCAGCACGCCGGCGCAACAGCCCAGGGTGGATTCAAGCCGCTGGGCCTGTCCCGTTCCGCGGAGCAGCTGCACGATGAAGACGGCCATCATGCCTAGGGCAATAAATGCCGGGGTCCAGTCGAGGTAGCCGGGGGCAGGTGCCAGTCCGGCAGCAACTGCGGCTCCGGCACCCGGCACGGCGATGACCGCGGCGAGTGTCTTCTTGGCGGGTATGCGGAGGAAGTGCGGCCACCCGATGCCGATGGCGGCGGCCATGGCAACAGCGACGGCCACGAGCACCTCGCGGGAGGTGTAGACACCGGTGATGATCGCAGCGAGGCCGGCCATTCCCACGAGGCCGATACTCCACGAGCCCAACGACCGCGCCGGTGCCTGCAGCTCCGCCGTCATGCGGAGCCCGGCCTGGATTTAGTTTCTGCACTCACTGCGCTGCAATCCCATCCTGGCGTCGACCTGGAAGGGCGGGACCGCCCTTCGCGGAGGGCGTCGGGGCCCTGGCTCAATCCTGCCTTATGTGAACAGGATATGTCGCAAAACGTCCCCTGATCCGGGCCGGATCCATGGCTCCGGACAGGCCTGCGGGTATACTCAAAGCTCAGCTAAGCTCACTGCTGAGGTGGCAGGCCGGCCCTTTTCCGCTGGCCCAATGCCGGAGCAGGAAGCCAGTACCGGCCGGTGAAAACCCGGTTCAGTCGCCCAATGATGCGCGGACGGCCCATGGAGGAACAATGTCGCACATCCTGCTCTTGACGAACAGCACTGGCTCTTCGGTGGACATCCTGCCTGCCTTGGAGCTGCTGAACCACCGGGTCCACATTCTTCCTGCCGAGCCGACTGCCCTGCTGGAGACCGATCCCTGCGACATTGTGCTGCTGGATGCCCGGAAAGACCTGGTGGGCGCCCGTTCCCTCACCCAGCTGCTCAAAGCCACCGGCCTCAGCGCTCCCCTGGTACTGATCCTGACCGAGGGCGGCATGGCGGCCGTTTCCTCCGCCTGGGCCGTGGATGACATCGTCCTCGATTCGGCGGGCCCGGCCGAGGTGGAAGCCCGCATCAGGCTCTCAGTTGCCCGCGCCGTCCCGGACCATGAGGATGCGCCGACGGAGATCCGCGCAGCCGGCGTGGTGATCGACGAGGCGAGCTACACCGCCCGCGTGAACGGCGCACCGCTGAACCTGACCTTCAAGGAATTCGAGCTGCTGAAGTACCTGGCGCAGCACCCCGGCCGCGTCTTCACCCGGCAGCAGCTGCTCACCGAGGTGTGGGGCTACGACTACTACGGCGGCACCCGCACCGTGGACGTCCACGTCAGGCGCCTGCGGGCCAAGCTGGGCGCTGACCACGAGAACCTCATCAGCACCGTGCGCAACGTGGGATACCGCCTTACCCTGGTGCGGCAGCAGGAAGACGAGCTCACCGAGGCCTGAGCGCCCTTGCCGCTTCCCGTATAGCCTTGCCTCATGACTCCAGCGCATCCTGAGAAGTGGCCCGTCCATACGGAGCGGGGCGCGGTTGACCAGCAGCTCCTGAAGGACTGCCGGGACCTCCTGGCCGCGGCAGAAGAATCTGACGGCAACCCCTCCATATCGGAGCAGACCCTGGTGACCATGCGGACCGGCGGATCTGCCGTGCAGTCACCGTTGACCCTGGCCCTGTACGCCCCGGACGAGGACTCCGACCCCGCCAGCGGCCAGGACTTAGCAGGGTTCGCCGTCGTGGTGGAGGAACCCGATGGAACTGGCGTGCTGGAGATCGCCGTCCATCCCAGCTACCGGAACCAGGGGGTGGCAGACCGCCTGGTGGGCCAGCTCAAGGGCAGCCGCGGACTGGAGGGACTGAAGGCCTGGTCCCACGGCAACCATGAGGCCGCCGCGGACCTGGCGGCCCGCTACGGCTTCGGCCCCGTCCGTGAGCTGTGGAAAATGCGGATGACGACGGCGGGAGCGGACCTTCCCGAGGCCACGCTTCCGGAGGGCGTGACCCTCCGCACGTTCGTGCCCGGCAAGGATGAGGACGCCTGGCTGGCGGCGAACCGGGCCGCTTTCGCCCACCACCCCGAACAGGGCAGCCTCACCAGGGCCGACCTGGACGCCCGGGTGGCCGAGGACTGGTTCGACCCCTCGGGTTTCCTTCTGGCTGAGGACCGGCAGGGCCGCCTGCTGGGCTTCCACTGGACCAAGGTCCATCCGAAGCACGGCCCGCACCCGGCCATCGGAGAGGTCTACGCGGTGGGCGTGGCACCGGAAGCGCAGGGCATGGGGCTTGGCAAGGCCCTCACCGTTGCGGGCATCCGGCACCTCCAGGGCCTGGGGCTGCATGCCGTCATGCTGTATACCGATGCCGACAATGCAGCCGCTGTTTCCCTGTACCGGAGCCTGGGCTTCACGCGCTGGGATATGGACGTCATGTACGGACAGCTGGCAACCGTCTAGTCCACCCGGCTGACATACGGCCCCCGGGCTGGAAATGCACGGGCTTCGGCGCACTGAATGCTTGTAAGGTTGAGGCAGAACCCGCGCAGGCCGGAAGCGCCAGCATCAACCGCCAGGTAAAGGAGATGCCATGAACCCGGAACCTTCCGGAGCAGTCACGTCCAAGGACGTCGCAGTGCCGGTACGCGCCCGTTTCGGTTCCTCGGAGGTTCCCGCCTCGCGCGCCACCCAGGACCGCATTGACATCCCGGAGTTCGCGCCGAACCTGCAGCCCGAGGGCGATATCCGCCCGGACCGGTTCCTGGACCGTGAACTGAGCTGGCTCAGCTTCAACTCCCGCGTCCTGGAACTGGCCGAGGATCCCACGCTCCACCTGCTGGAACGTGTCAGCTTCCTATCGATCTTTGCCTCCAACCTGGACGAGTTCTTCATGGTCCGGGTGGCAGGGCTCAAACGGCGTATCGCCACCGGCCTCGCAGTCCCCTCCCCCGCAGGCCTCAGCCCTGTTGAGGTGCTGGAGAGGATCAGCGGGGAAGCCCACCGGCTCCAGCAGCGGCATGCGCAGGTCTACGCGGAGCAGATCCGCCCGGCCCTGGCCTACGAACACATCCACCTGATGCACTGGGACGAGCTGGACGACGCAGCGCAGCAGCAGCTCAGCGTGATCTTCGCCGAGAAGGTGTTCCCCATCCTCACGCCCCTCGCGGTGGACCCGGCGCACCCCTTCCCCTACATTTCAGGCCTGTCCCTCAACCTTGCCGTGGTGGTGCGCAACCCGATCAGCGATAAGGAACTCTTTGCCCGCGTCAAGGTGCCGGACCAGCTTCCGCGCCTTATTTCCATCGACGGCCCCCGTGCCGGGGCCGTGGCCGGACGGGTGGCGCGCTTCATTGCGCTGGAGGAAGTCATCGCGGTGCACCTGGACAAGCTGTTCCCCGGGATGGAGGTCCTGGAGCACCACAGTTTCCGGGTCACCCGGAACGAGGACGTGGAGGTGGAAGAGGATGACGCCGAAAACCTCCTCCAGGCCCTCGAGAAGGAACTCCTGCGCCGCCGCTTCGGCCCGCCCGTCCGGCTTGAGGTCACCAACGACATCAACCCGAACATCCGCGCGCTGCTGATCCGCGAGCTCGGCGTGGAGGAATCCGAGGTCTATTCCGTTCCTGCCCCGCTGGACCTCCGCGGACTCTCTGTGATCGCCGGCATCGACCGCGCGGACCTCCACTACCCCAAGCACGTTCCGCACACGTCCCGGTACCTGAACGAGTCAGAGACGTCCAAGGCCGCCAACGTGTTCGCCGCCATGCGCCGCCGGGACATCTTGCTCCACCACCCCTACGATTCGTTTTCCACCTCGGTGCAGGCGTTCCTGGAACAGGCCGCCGCCGACCCCAAGGTCCAGGCCATCAAGCAGACCCTGTACCGCACGTCCGGGGACTCCCCCATCGTTGACGCCCTGATCGACGCGGCCGAGGCCGGCAAGCAGGTCCTGGCCCTGGTGGAAATCAAGGCCCGGTTCGACGAGCAGGCGAACATCTCCTGGGCCCGCAAGCTGGAACAGGCCGGCGTGCACGTGGTGTACGGCATCGTTGGCCTCAAGACGCACTGCAAGCTTTCGCTGGTGGTGCGCCAGGAGGTTGACGGGCTCCGCCGCTACTGCCACATCGGCACCGGCAACTACCACCCCCGGACCGCCCGCTACTACGAGGACCTGGGTTTGCTGACCGCCAACGAGCAGGTGGGCGAGGACCTGTCCAAGCTCTTCAACCAGCTCTCCGGCTACGCGCCGAAGTCCACGTTCAAGAGGCTGCTGGTGGCGCCCCGTTCCGTCCGTTCCGGGCTGATCGACCGCATCGAGACCGAGATCCGGAACGCCCGCGCCGGAATCCCGGGCCGCGTGCAGATCAAGGTCAACTCCATGGTGGACGAGGCAATCATCGATTCCCTCTACCGCGCTTCGCAGGCCGGAGTGAAGGTTGACGTGGTGGTCCGCGGCATCTGCTCGCTCCGCCCCGGAGTCCCCGGGCTCAGCGACAACATCACCGTCCGTTCCATCCTGGGCAGGTTCCTGGAGCACTCCCGGGTGTTCGCCTTCGCCAACGGCGGGGACCCCGTGGTGTACATCGGCTCGGCGGACATGATGCACCGTAACCTTGACCGCAGGGTGGAGGCCCTGGTCCAGCTGTCCAGCACAGATGACATCAACTATGTCCTTGACCTGCTGCGGCGCTACATGGACCCGGATACCTCCAGCTGGCACCTGGACAACGAGGGAGTCTGGACCCGGCACCATCTGTCCGACGACGGCAAGCCCCTTGAGGACGTACAGTCCTGGCTGCTGGCCTCCCGCCCCCGGCAGCGCAGCCTGAGCCGGCGTTAAGGGCACCTGTTTTGTCGAGCGATGCACTCGTAGCAGACCAGACAGACCACCCGGGGGAACCAGTAGCCGTGACGGCTGCCGGTGCCGTGCCATGGCGCGTGGTCAAGGACAAGCTTGAAGTCCTGCTGATCCACCGGCCGCGCTATGACGACTGGTCCTGGCCCAAGGGCAAGATCGACGACGGCGAGACCATCCCGGAGTGCGCGGTCCGGGAGGTCCAGGAGGAAATCGGCCTCACCGCCCAGCTGGGCATCCCGCTGCCGCCCATCCACTACCACGTGGCCTCAGGCCTCAAAGTGGTCCATTACTGGGCCGTCAAGGCCAACGGGGCAAAGCTTCTTCCTGACGGCAAGGAGGTGGACAGCGTCATGTGGTGCGCCCCCGAAAAGGCCGCTGCGCTGCTGTCCAACCCCTCCGACGTCGTGCCCCTGCAGTACCTGCAGGAAGCCCACGGGCGCGGGCACCTGGACACGTGGCCTCTCGTGGTGCTCCGTCACGCCAAAGCGAAACCGCGCTCGTCCTGGAGCAAGGCCGAGGGCGAGCGGCCGCTTGCCGCCACGGGGACGCGGCAGGCGCTGGCGGTGAGCCGGCTCCTGCACGCCTGGAAGCCGCTTCGGGTGGTGACCAGCCCCTGGCTGCGGTGCGCCGCAACCGTCGCACCCTATGCCAAGGCGGCGGGTGCCAAGGTGAAGCTCGCGGAGGCGCTGACCGAGCATCGGCATGGCCGCAGCCCGAAGAAGACAGCCGCCGTCATTGAAGGCCTGTTCGATAAGCAGCGCGCGGTGGCTGTATGCACGCACCGCCCGGCCCTGCCCACCGTGTTCGGCCAGCTGGCCGAGCACATGCCGCAGCACCTGCGTGCGCTCCTGCCGGGAAAGGAGCCCTACCTCTCGCCCGGCGAACTGGTGGTGTGCCACGTGGCTCCCGGCGGAAAGCGGCGGATCGTGGCAGTGGAGCAGTTCAAGCCGTTTGACGACTAGGAACGGCTATGCCGGGGCGCTTGACCCCAGAGTTTTTGTATCAAACACTTAGTACATTGATGCACAATTCTGGGGGATGAAGTGCCGTTTACCGATGCCGCTGTTATTAGCAACGTTCCGCCCATGGCCGTTGTGTGGCCGTTCCTGCTGGCGGCGGGCAGCTACCTCCTGCTGCGCTGGGTCATCTGGGGACCGGGCGGCGGTTCCGCGGCCACTGCCTCCCAGCACGCATTCTGGGTGGGAATCATGGGGTGGCTGGCCAGTTCCCTGCAGCCGGCCGGAAACGCCGGCATCCTTTACGCCAGTCCGGATTCGCAGCCGCTCATCAGCACCGCGGCAATCGTGCCGGCCCTGGCTTGGCCGATACTCGGGTCCCTGGCCGTGCATGCCATCGGCCAAGTGAGTTATCCCGGCCCCCGCCTCCCCCGGCGCCAGGCGGACCTGGAGGTGCGGCGGGTGCGCGACTTCCTGCCCCGGCCGCTCGCCTGGACCGTCCTTGCTGTGTTTGCGGGTGCCGCCCTGCAAATCGGCTGGATGGCAACCCTTCCCGGCTACGAACCAGTCCCCTACGGGTCCCGCCCCGACCCCGCCGCGGGCTTTGTGCCGTACGGCGGCGACGGCCGGGTCCCCGGCATCGAGCTGGCTTCCTACCTCGGCCCCGCCCTCCTTGTCCTGGTAGTGGGAACCTGGCTGGTGCTGGTGCTGATCACCGTGCGCCGCCGGCTTGAGGCGTTGGACTCCGTGGAGAACAACCTCCTGAGGACCATTGCCATGAACAGGTTGCTCCGAACCGTGGCCACCATAGCCTCCGGCCTGGCGGCCATCGCGGGCAACCACGCAGCGCGGCCCGATCCGTCCTTTATTGCCGGCGGCTGGGTGAACGCTGCCGGGGCGGTAAACCTCGCGGTCCTGCTGGCCATGTGGTGGTGGGCGCCGCCCAAGCTTCCTGCTGTCCAGGCAGATGGTGACGTCCGTGGCCGCCGTGGACCGTCCGCGGCATCCCACCCCGCCACCCGGCTTTCCGTGTCTTTGGGCGCCGCCTCGGGGCTCGCCGCTTTCGTTCCAGCCATGGCGGCGGCGTTCATTCCAGGGGCCTTGGCCGGCCATCCGGCCCTTGTGGTGGCGCTGGCCGCCGCAAGCGTCCTGCTGGTCACCGCGGCGGGGGAACTGCTCATCCAGCGCAACTACGGAACCTCCGAAGCGCCGCGGGGATGGCCGCGCCAGCCGGTCAGCCCGGCAATGCTCACCACCGGCATCGCAGCCCTCGCCATCCTGGCAGCAGCCGTCATTGTGATCTCTTCCGTCCAGGCCGATCTCGGCATCCTGCCCTCGTGGTCCCCGACTCTTTGGGCGTGCGCTGCCGTGGTGCTCGTCGCGGTCCTTCCAGCGGGTGCGGCGAAGGCCCGGAAGGGCATTTCGACGGCGGTCGCCGGCCTGGACGCGGCGCTCCGCGCCATCACCGTGCACAGGGTGGTCCGGACGCTGGCGGCCTGTTTCACTGCGCAGGCCGGGGTGCTGTTGCTGGCGGTGGGGCGGGAGATACGCCGGGCACTGGAACTGGAACCTGCCCCCTGGGCCTGGGTCTGGGATGCCGCACCCTTCACCGGCGCGCTGCTGTGTGCCGCGGGGATCGTCATCGCCGTCATTCCCGTGCGCAGCTTCGCCCGCAGCACCGGCTCCGCCCGCACGCCAGCAAAGGAACCGGCCACGTGAGTGCGGGGATTACCGTGGACCTGCGTTCCGCAATACCTCCTTACGAGCAGATACGCTCCCAGATCAGCTCCCTGATCGCCTTGGGCGCACTCGACCCCGGAACCCGCCTGCCTACGGTCCGCAGCCTCGCGGCCGACCTCGGCATCGCAACGGGCACCGTCGCCCGGGCCTACAAGGAGCTGGAGGCCGCAGGGCTCGTGGATTCCCGGCGGCGGGGCGGAACGGTGGTCACCGCCCCGGCCGCCGGCACGCCGGGGGCCCGTGGAACGGTTCCCGTCCCTGCAGCGGTGCACGCCGCCGTCGACCACTACATTGCAGCCGGCCGGGCAGCTCGCCTGAGCGACGAAGTCCTGCTTGATGTGCTGCGCGCCAAACTGGCACGGGACGCATCGTCATGAGGACCCCAGCCTCCCGGCGTTGTCCCAGTAGACTTGAGCCGTGAGCATCCCAACGCCTTATGAAGACCTCCTGCGCGATGTCCTGGCTTCCGGCACGCACAAATCGGACCGCACGGGCACCGGAACCACCAGCGTTTTCGGACGCCAGATCCGCTTTGACCTGACGAAGAGCTTCCCGCTGATCACCACCAAGCGGGTCCACTTCAAGTCTGTGGCCGTGGAGCTCCTGTGGTTCCTGCGCGGTGAAACGAACGTGAAGTGGATGCAGGACCAGGGTGTCACCATCTGGAACGAGTGGGCGGACGCGGACGGCGACCTGGGGCCGGTCTACGGGGTTCAGTGGCGCAGCTGGCCCACCCCGGACGGCGGCCACATCGACCAGATCGCGGAGCTGGTGGACAACCTGAAGTCCAACCCGGACTCACGCCGGCACGTGGTCTCTGCCTGGAATGTTTCCGAACTGCAGGACATGGCCCTCCCCCCGTGCCATGCCTTCTTCCAGTTCTACGTGGCCGACGGCAAGCTGTCCTGCCAGCTGTACCAGCGCTCCGCGGACATGTTCCTGGGCGTCCCGTTCAACATTGCCTCCTACGCGCTGCTCACCTGCATGGTGGCCCAGCAGGTGGGGCTGGAGCCTGGCGAATTCGTCTGGACCGGCGGCGATGTCCACATTTACGAGAACCACATGGACCAGGTCCTCAAGCAACTGGAGCGCGAGCCCTACGAGTATCCGCAGCTGAGGATCAGCCGGAAGCCGGCGTCCATCTTCGACTACAAGCTGGAAGACTTCGAAGTCGTGGATTACAGGCACCACCCCACCATCAAGGCCCCGATCGCAGTATGAGCACCGAAAACTCCACAGACCCACAGTCCTTCACCGAAGAGCTTGCCGCCTCCATCACCGGCGTGGGCCTCATCTGGGCACAGACCCCGGACGGCGTCATCGGCAAGGACGGGGACATGCCCTGGCACCTTCCCGAGGACCTCAGGCACTTTACCCGGCTGACCACCGGGCACCCGGTCATCATGGGCCGGAAGACCTGGCTGTCCTTTCCGGACAAGTACCGCCCCCTGCCGGGGCGGACCAATATTGTGATCACCCGCCAGAAAAGCTGGGCCGATACGCCTGAGGCGGAGGGCGCCGTCGTAGTTCCCTCTTTGGACGATGCCCTGCTCGAATCGCAGTTCGTGGACGGCGGTGACACTGTCTGGATTCTGGGCGGCGGCGAGATTTTCCGCCAGTCGACCGAACTGGCGAATGTTGCGGTGGTTACCACCATTGATGTGGAGGCCGACGGCGACACCTTCGCTCCCGAGCTTGGCACCAGTTGGGAGGCGGCTGCCTCCGTCCCGCCGGACGGCTGGCTGACCGCCGCCAATGGCACACGCTACCGATTCACCAAGTGGTCAAGGACCGAGGGCTAGGAAGATGCTGAAGAAACCGGAAACCCTCTTTGTGCTGGGGTACATGCTGCTGCCGCTGCTTGCGCTGCTGTCCGCCATCGTGGGGCTGACGATGATCCTGGGCGGCAACAAGATTGCGGGCGCCATTGTGCTGGTGGTTGTCACGCAGGTCTTCGCCTTCGGCGCCTTCTTTGCGCTGCGGGCCCGGAAGGCAGCTGTAGTGGAGGAGTCCAAGCGGAGCTAGCCCCGCTGTGGTTTGGATGGGAAGCTCACCCCATCGCGACGTGGCGGGGGCCTGGCCTAGGCTGAAGCCTGCAGCGTGACGGACTGCTGTTTGGACAATATTGGGGGGGATGCCGGGTGGCAGGAATTTTGTGGGGCGCCGACGTCGAGCAGCTGCGCACCTTGGCGCGGCAGTTCAGCAAGACGGCGGACCTGCTGCAGCAGCAGTCCACGCAGCTGAGTGGTCAGATCAACAACAGCCCTGCCTGGAAAGGCCGCGACGCCGAACATTTCCGGTCCGACTGGAACGGCAACCATCGGACCCTCCTGCAGCAGACGGCTACCCGTCTTAAGCAGGAATCCAAGCTCCTGCTCGCCAACGCTGATGAACAGGACAGGGCGAGCAGCACCGGCGGTGCTGGCGGGAGCGCCGGGCCTGGCAGGGGCGGACCCGGTACGGGGGTGCCCGGCAGCCTCGGTGGCCAAGGCACGGGCCGCCCGCCATTCAACAATCCTTGGGGGCTCGACTGGCTTGCTGACCCAGACTCGCCCTTCCGGGACGGCTGGGACATCTACAACCTCACCAAGGCGTTGCCCAACCTCCGGGCTGGTCTCTTCGATCTGCCACACTTCATCAAGAGGGCAGACAGCTTCGCCGAGTTCTTCTCCAAGGACTTCCGAGACGTGGCAAAGGCATTTCAGGACACCAACATGCTGAGCCAGTATTTCAACACGTCCTCGGAGTTGTTCGACGGCAGGTGGGATACAGCCCTGAACCTCGTCGACGGCGGGAAAGCCGCCACGTTCTTCGAGTTCGGCGGCAAGGCCCTCGGAGTGGTGGGGGTTGGACTCGATACCCTCGACGCGTTTAACAACTTCACCAACGGCAACCCGGATGACAACGGCGGCGCTTGGTATTCGGCGGTTAAGGCGGGACTGGGCGTAGCAGGCTTCGTGCCGCCGCCCGTTGGAACTGCTGCAATGGTCGCATCGGGCGCGCTGGCCATCTACGACAACGTCCCCATCGTCAAGGAGACTGTCAATGCTATCGGCGAATCCATCGCTGATAGTGCCGAGGCGGCTTGGGAAAGTGCCGGGGACGCGGCCGAAAACGTCGGCGATTTCTTCGGATTCTGAGCACACAACGAGAGGTACTCACGATGACTGAAACAACATCACAATCCATCCCCGACGCCATCGGTTATGGATTTGCCGAGATGGCCGCCCTGGCGAGCTTGCGGGGCGGTGACGCAGCAGTACTCAGCGCGGAGGCCTTGCGGGTGGGCAACTACCTTGGCGATACGGACATGGTGAGCGCGGGGGCATCCTCCCTAGTTGCCCGCGGCCTGGCAACGGCCGAAAGCGACGGGCTTCTCGCGGTTGCAGGCCCCACCGCGGCAGTTGCCGCCGTCCTCTCTTCAGCCAGTCGCCGCATGGAGATCTCACTGCTCACCGTAGAAGGGAGCGACAGCGTGATCGCCATGGAAAATGAGGACATCCACTTGCTGTTCCAGCCGCGCTCCTACTTCACCTGGTGGGCCATGGCGCAGAGACCGGACGTCACAGCTGCCGAGGCCAATTTCGCGGTCATCAGGCAGCACCTGCACAATAACCCGCAGGGGGGCGCAACAATTCGTCGCCGCGAGGAGCTCACGGGGCAGACCCTTTACGTGAAAAATGGCGGAGGCGGATCATGGACCATCGGCACCGCCAACGCGCAGCAGAAGGACATTGTTGAAACCACAGGCCTTGACGACGCTGCCCTGCTTGACCAGATCCGCACCATCCGTCAGGACTGACTATGACATTCGATCGCGATCGTGAACGCCGCAACGATGATGTATATGCCGAGCACAAGGCGGCGCTCGCCCGGGGAGAGAAGCGCGTCCTACGGCGAACCGACACCGGCGAACTACACAGCTACCCTGGTGACGAAATCGGCTTTTCTCCCGGCCGAGGCCAGGTACAGGTCCGGTCCTGGTGGGGCATGGGAATTGTGTCTGCCTTTTTGGGGCTCCTGTTCCTTGGTTCTTCGGTGATGTTTCTTGCCTCGTTCGGGCAGGGCGCAGACCCGGAGTGGGGCGCACTGTTCGCCATCGTGCTGGGTGGTTTCGGCGCCTGGTACACCTTTGGCCTGGCCCGTGACGAGCACCGCGCCAATCAATTGCGCAAAGCGCGGGGTGCCCCTGAGCCTGGCGCTGGCCATGTCTCCCAGTGACACGTAAGCCTTCGTTCGCCACACAGGTTTCCGGAAGCAGACACCGTTTCGACCCAAAGAAGTAGTTCTTACTTTGCATCGACAGGACTGGCCTGGCCCATGAGAGCCACTGAGAAGACCTTCACGCCGTCGCGTCCCTACTTTTACGGATTTGGGCAGGGAGACGCCATTCATGCCTATACCCCGGAAGAGTGGGGCCTGGGAGGCTCGTCGGCGTCAAGTGCCAGCAACTCGACCCACAGCCTCGCGATTCTTATCCTTGTTGGGGCCGTCATCACCGTCCCGGCACTTCTTGCCCCGATCTGGCTGGTCATCGGGGCTATCCGGCTGAATATCGGCGTTGTCTTCCTGTGTCTGCTCTGCACCATCCTCTTCACAGGTGGCTGGTTTTTCATCCTGAAAACCATTCGGCAGGAACTTCGAGCACGGAAGCTGAGGCGGGCCCGTGGACTGCCCAAGCCCTGGTACGCGGTCACGGACGATCAGGCGCGCACTTGGTTCGAAGAACGTCCGGGAACGGTGGAGATCACCCGGGAGAACTTCCCGAACAGCAGCCATTCGTTCCCAGACGAACCATCATGATGGGAAACGGTCCCGTCATCAAACCGATCACTTCAGCTGTTCCGGCGAACGGGTCACCAACTGGCCGCAGCTTTTTTCGGCTGCGCGGTTGTACTGGGTCTGCTCATGGGCTTACTACCTAGAGGAACGCAAGCCGTGCGCCTTCGGAAAGCGAATGGAAGAACCCTTGAACTTTTGCCCGCTCGAGCAGCCAAGACTGGTATCAGATCCAACTTCCGGGCCAGCAGAAAGGAAACGAATGGTATCCCCCAACAACCCGCGATCCGGGCACGCAACTGGTGGATTGGCCACCCGTGGTCATGAGCCGTTGCGGGCTGCCCTGCTCCTGACAGCCGCCGGAATGGGAGGCGCGGTGTACGCCGTGCGGATGGCCGCAGTGGCAGCCAAGGCGAAACGTCTGCGCGCCGAACGTGGAATCCCTGAACCCAGCGCCCGTCAGCTCGACGGGGGTCAGGACCATAATGACCAGGCGTAGCCGGGACGTGCCCCAGGAGCCGGGCTACGTCCCCTCCCGGCCGCCGGAACAACCGTTGATTCACCGGCTGGCGGAGAACGGCGAAATTACTCCATACACAGACGAAGAGTATGGCGTCCGCAAGGACGGCGGCGCGGGCATCACCAAACCCGTCAATTCGTCCCGCGGCCTCCTGTTCCTCGCCATCCTGTTGACGGCCTGCGTGGGTGGGCTCGTCTATGCCTTAGTCCAGGTAGCCCTCACAGACCAGTGGCATATTCTCGGCGAAGTGTGGTGGGTGTTCCCCGCCACCTTGTTTCCTTTCCTGGCGGCCTGGGCCGGTTATGCCAAGGAACGCAAAGCCGAAAAGCTCCGCAGGACCAAGAACCTCCCGCGGCCTGTGGACTAAACGCCCCAGGTGCGTGCCGCCGTCGTACCTTCCGTAACCCGTCCAGCGTGACGTAACCGACTGCGCCCTTCCCGTCGCGCCGTCTAAAATAGTCGAATGACTACAGCAGCTACCCCTTCCGTCGGCCTGGTCGGATGGCGCGGCATGGTCGGTTCCGTCCTCATGCAGCGCATGCAGGACGAGGGCGACTTCGCCAACATCAACCCGGTATTCTTCTCCACCTCCAACGCGGGAGGTGCCGCGCCGTCCTTTGCTGGAACAGCAGGAGGCAACGCCGGCAAGCTCGAGGACGCGTTCGACGTCGACACCCTGGCGAAGCTGCCCATTATTGTCACCGCCCAGGGCGGCGACTACACCAAGCGCGTGCACACCGAGCTCCGCGGCCGCGGCTGGGACGGCCTGTGGATCGATGCCGCCTCGACTTTACGCATGAACGACGATTCGATCATCGTGCTGGATCCCATCAACAGGGACGTCATCGATAAGGGCCTGGTCAACGGAACCAAGGACTTCATCGGCGGCAACTGCACAGTCTCCTGCATGCTTATGGGTCTCGGCGGGCTGTTCAAGAACAACCTCGTGGAGTGGGGCACCTCCATGACCTACCAGGCTGCCTCGGGCGGCGGGGCACGGCACATGCGCGAGCTGCTCAGCCAGTTCGGCACGCTCAATGCCGAGGTCAGCACGGAACTGGACGATCCCGCATCGGCCATCCTGGACATCGACCGCAAGGTCCTGGCCCACCAGCGCACCGACATCGATGCCACACAGTTCGGCGTGCCGCTGGCCGGGTCCCTGATCCCCTGGATCGACGCGGACCTGGGTAACGGGCAGTCCAAGGAAGAGTGGAAGGCCGGGGTGGAGACCAACAAAATCCTGGGCACCTCCGCGGAAAACCGCGTGATCATGGACGGTCTCTGCGTCCGCATCGGTGCCATGCGCTCCCACTCCCAGGCCCTGACCCTCAAGCTTCGCGAGGACCTGTCCGTGGCCGAGATCGAGAAGCTCCTGGCCGAAGACAACCAGTGGGCCAAGGTGGTTCCCAACACCAAGGAAGCGTCCATGGCGGACCTGACCCCGGTGGCGGCCTCCGGCACGCTGGACATCCCCGTGGGCCGCATCCGCAAGATGGAGATGGGCCCGGAGTACATCAGCGCCTTCACCGTAGGTGACCAGCTCCTGTGGGGTGCTGCCGAGCCGCTGCGCCGCATGCTGAAAATCGCCACCGGGAACCTGTAACCCGCCAGCTTTCACTTCGTCGGCCCTGCCCCGCACGAACGGCCCTGCCCCGCATCGTCCATGCGGGCCGGGGCCGTTTTGCTTGGCACGGACGCTCTCTCACTTGATGCGGGTTAAACCGGGACGCTCTTTCACTTGAGCAGCGAAAGTGAACTGCTCCCCGGAAGTTGGACTGGCTAAATAGGATCCTAAGCTGCGAGGGCCTGGGCACGGTATTGGACCGGGCTCAGGCCCTTGAGCTTTGTTGAGATTCTTTTGGTGTTGTACCAGTGGATGTATTCCTCGACGGCGGCGGCCAGTGCGTCGGTGTTGAGGAATCGGACGCGGTGGAAGAGTTCTTCCTTGAGGTGGCCGAAGAAGTTTTCCATGACGGCGTTGTCGTAGCAGTTGCCCTTGCGGGACATTGACTGGACCGCACCGGCGCCCGCGATCAGGGTGCGCCAGGAGGGGTGGCGGTATTGGAAACCTTGGTCCGAATGCACCAGCGGCTGCTCGCCGGGCTGCAGGCAGGTCAGGGCCTCACGCAGGGAATCGTTGGTGAGCGCCAGGTTCGGGGATGAGCCCAGCGAGTAGGAAATGATCTGCCGGTCAAAGAGGTCCATGACCGGTGAGAGGTAAAGTTTCCGGTCCCCGACGCTGAACTCCGTCACATCGGTAACCCACTTCTGGTTCGGTGCATCGGCGTCGAACTCCCGGTTCAGCACGTTGGGCGCTACCGCGCCCTGTTCGCCCTGGTAGGAGTTGTAGCGCTTCCGGCGCCGGACTCTGCAGACCAGCCCGAGTTCCTGCATCAGCTTCAGCACAGTCTTCTTCGCGACCGTCCACCCTTGCTTGGACAGCTCAGTATGGACCCGCCGGTGCCCGTACCGGCCATGGTTCGTTTCGAAAATCTCCGTGACCGCGGCTTTGAGTTTCTCTTCCGGGTCCGGCGCCTGCAGCCGGGGCTGGTGATAGAAGAACGTCGACCTGGCCAGCCCGGCGACGTTCAACAGGACACCAAGCGGATAGTCAGCCTTGAGGGAAACGACGGCTTGAACCTTTACCGTCGTCCCTGTTCCCTCAAGGCCCGCAGTTTTCCCAGGTACGCCACCTCAGCGCGCAGCCGTTCGTTCTCCCGCCGCAACCGCTCAAGCTCGGACAAATCCGCAGGCGGCGGCGAATCGGGTTTCCGCGGCCGGCCTTTGGGCTTGGGCCGCAACCCGTCCTCGCCTTCGCGCCGGTACGCCAGGACCCACTTTTGCAGCAGCTCACGCGAGGCCAGACCTGCCTCGACTGCCAGATCCGGGCCGGACTCGCCCGCGAGGAACCGCTCGACCAGGGCACGCTTGAACTCAAACGAGTACGACCTCACCGGCCTGGCCACCAGCACTCCTTGCCCATGAATCCTCCACCGCCCATACAGCGCCCTGACCGGCACACGAGGCGCATCCAGCGACCGAGCCGCCGACCCATACCCGACACCCTTCTCAAACAACGCTACAGCCGCCTCGCGCTGCGCTTCAGACAATGAACTACGTGTATGCATAAAACTGCTCCCCGGAAGTCGGAACTGAATTTCTCAGTCCAACTTCCGGGGAGCAGTTCAAAGAGAAAGAGCGTTCGTGAAAAACCGACATTAACTGAGGGAGCGTCAATGTCAGCTCTCCAGAAAGCTGAGGTACCGGCCTGCGGCCTTCCTCAAGGCGGCCTGGGCGGCGGGGCCAAGGTGCCTGGCGGATTCAAAGAGTTCGGGCACGACGGCGGCGGGCCCGCTCCCGCGCTCGACGGCCCAGGTGCCGATCACCTCTCCCCCGGCCACCAGGGTCTTCTTGAAAACCCCGTTCCCGCCGGGCACGATCCTGTCCGAGTGCTCCAGGGGCAGCACGGCGGACCGGTCCTTGTACCCCAGCAGGAACTCATCAAACCCGGGCAGCAGCAGGACGGACCGGGCTCCAGGAACCCCGCCATCAAGCAGGGCCGCGGTCTCGGGCGACATCCAGTACCCCGCGCCGCCGAACTGGTGTTCCACAAGCCGGCCGCGGACGTTTTCGAACGCGGCCCGCACCTCCGTCAGCGGGAGCTGGGTCCACCAGGCGAAGTCCGCAAGGGTGGCCGGGCCGTGGCTGCGGAAGTACCGGAACATGAACTCCGCCAGGGCCTCCTGCCGTTCCAGGTTCCGTGACACCGGGATCCAGTCGTCAAAGGCCATCAGCAGTTGCTGGTTCTTTGCCAGCGGCCCTTGGACCAGCCACGCGTGCCGGCACAGTGTCCCCAGGATGTGGATGCCGCGCTGCCCCTGTGTCCGCTGCCCGGCGGCGTCAAACACCTCGAACAGTCCGGCACGGCTTACGGGACCGCTGGCGGCAATGTGCTCCAGCGCAATATCCCGGCACTTCTCAATGTCCGCCCACGTGATGCCGAGCTCCCGGTGCCGGGCCGCGATGCTTTTGGTGAGCCGTTCAGCCGTGAGGTCAAGCATCCAGCGCAGATCCTCAGGGGCCACCAGATGCAGCGTGCCGCGCATGGGCCACGACCGCACCACGGCACCGGTGTCAAGGGCGGAGCGGACACCGGTGAGGCCGCATCCCGGCACCCGCACGCCCACGGCCCACATCGCTGCCTGCAGGTCCTGGGCCTGCATCGCCGTCATCCAGCGCACAGCTTCCGCAACGGATCCGAAGCCGTCCGTTCCACCGGCAAGCCCTTGGGAGGCAAGCCTCAGCCTGCCCACAATCCTGCCGTCGGGACGGCCCATGCCTGCAGCCATGGCCCTATCCTAGGGCCGCCACTGCCCATCGGTCACAGACCGCTAGGGTAGAACCATGACTTTGGGGAGTTTGTGGCAGTTGCTCGCGCTTAAAACGAGGTGGTGGATGGCCGGCGGCACGGCCTGCGTCCTGGCAGGGTCGGGCCTGGGGATGCTCCAGTTCTCCAGCGTCCTCGGGGATGGCCGGTCCGATCCCCTGCTGCAGCTCCCCTCGCTCGTCCTGAGCCTCGGCGGCGGCTATGCGGTCCTTTTTCCGGGCATCAGCATCAGCCGCCAGGGAGTCAGGCTGTACCGGGACTGGCGGTACCACCCGCCCGCGGCGAAGGTCCTCTGGGTCCTGTCCCTCGCCGTCGCCCTCGGCGGGCTGGTGGCCTGCATCCTCGCAGGCCTCGCAAATCCCCTGTTGCCGGGCCAGCTGGTATGGCTTTTCACGGGAATCTACCTGGTCCTCGCCGGCTGGTCGTCCGCGCTGCTGGGCCAGGCGGCCGCCTTCCGGGCCGCCCCGGGCCTGGCGGCCGATCCCGCCGGTGCTACAGCTCCAGGCCGATAAGCAGCGGTTCCGGGTGCAGCCGGATACCAAAGCGCTGTTCGACGCCGGCGCGCACCTCGCGTGCCACCGCCGCCACGTCCTGGGCGGTGGCTGAGCCGCGGTTGGTGATGGCGAGGGTGTGCTTGGTGGACAGGGAGGCCCTTCCGCCGCTTACGCTGCCCGGTTCCAGCCCGAAACCCTTGGCAAAGCCGGCCTGGTCGATCAGCCAGGCGGCGGACAGCTTCACCAGCCCGTCCTGGCCTGCCGGGTAGCGTGGCGCACCTTCCGGCAGGGCCGCAGCCACCTCGGCCGGAACAATCGGGTTGGTGAAGAAGGATCCGGTGGAGTACGTGTCCCGGTCCTGTGGGTCCCACACCATGCCCTTCGAAGCTCGCAGCCGGAGCACCTCGCGGCGCACATCGTTCGCGTAGGCACGCTTGCCCGCCTCGACCCCGAGGGCACGGGCGAGCTCCGCATAGCGGATTGGCGCGCTCATCCGCCCCAAAGGCAGCTGGAACTCCACAGTCAGCACCACATAGCGGGGGGAGCCGTTCACGGTGGTCTGCTTCAGGATGGAGTCCCGGTAACCGAACTTCAGCTCCGAGTTGGTGAAGGTTTTGACAGCGCTGCGCTCCCGGTCCCAGGTGCGCACTGCCGCGATGGTCTGGGACACGTCGGCTCCATAGGCGCCCACGTTCTGCACCGGCGTGGCCCCGGTTGACCCTGGGATCCCGGCGAGGGCCTCCAGGCCAGACCAGGCATGGCGGACAGCGTGGTCCACCAGCCTGTCCCAGTTGTGCCCGGCCTGCACCACCACGGCCACGCCGCCGCAGGAGTCCTCCGCGTTGACCGTGAACCCCTCGGAGGCGATTCTGACAACCGTTCCCGGGAACCCGTCGTCGGAAACCAGCAGGTTGGAGCCACCGCTAATGATCAACAGTGGCTCCCCCGCCGCGTCGGCCGCCTGGACGGCGTCGATGATCTCAGTCTCGGTGCGAGCCTCGATATACGTGCCGGCGGGGCCTCCAACGGCGGCCGTGGTCAGTTCGGAAAGCATCGTGGGTGTCACCAGACCACCTTACTAGTGAAACCAGAGGGGCCCGGCGGAGCCCGCCGCCACCTGCCACTCCACCCGCATTTAACAACTTCGACAATTAAACTAACAAAATTTGTTTTAGATATTTACAAATCTGTCATACATGCGTACCTTCAACCCCAGCGGATCTCACATATGGGTCCGCTTCCCCGCAAACGCATAGGACAGCTATGACCATTTCCAGGACTCTGGCCACAAGCCTGATGAGCCTATCCACGGCCGCATTGTTCACCCTCGCCTCGGCAGGGGGATCCATGGCGGCACCGCCTGCCCCGGAGGACACGGACGTTCGCGGAGTCAGCAGCACCAGGATTTCCGGTACCGTTGACGCCGGCTACTGGACGCCGGAACGGATGCGGGCGGCCACACCCGGCGAGGTTCTGGCAAAAAAAGCACTGCAACGGCAAGCAGCCACCGCCCCGCACGCCGGGGAGGAAGCGGGCAAGGGAGCTGAAACCAGGATCAAGGGCTCGGATCCGTTCATCCAGCCGTTGGCGAATGCCAGCGAAAATCCGGTACCCCACATCGGCAAGGTGTTCTTCACCCTGGGCGGAGCGGACTATGTCTGCTCGGCGAACTCCGTCGCGTCCACCAACAGGAATACAGTTTCGACGGCAGGCCACTGCCTCAATGAAGGCCCTGGGGCGTTCGCGACCAGGTTTACCTTTGTGCCGGCCTACCTTAACGGCGCCGCACCCTATGGCAAGTGGACAGCCAAAGCGCTTTACGCCCCCACCCAGTGGAGCTCGTCAGGCAGCATGCAGTACGACACAGGATTCGCCGTCATGTCCCAGCTGAACGGCCGCAACCTGGCCGACGTCGTCGGTTCCTCCGGCGTAAGGTTCAACGCCGCCCGCGGCCTCAGCTACAAGGCATTCGGCTACCCGGCAGCTTCACCCTTCAATGGAGAATCACTCAAAAGCTGCACAGGCACAGCAACGAACGATCCCTACAACCCGCAGTTCTACAGCCAGGGAATCCCGTGCAACATGACAGGCGGTTCCTCCGGTGGCCCCTGGTTCATCGGCACTTCCTCAGGCGGGTACCAGAACTCGGTCAACAGCTACGGGTACGGAAGCAATTCCACCAAAATGTACGGCCCGTACTGGGGCTCCGTCATCCAGTCGACCTACAACGCCGCCGCTTCGTCCTACTGACCCGGCCGCAACCCACTAAGAAGGTTGAGGGAGGCTTCCCCTTGGGGCGGCCTCCCTCAACTTTCCAGGCAGCCGGGCGTGATGCCGGCGGGGCTTCAGGAAAGCCGGACGACCGCCTGGGCCTTCATCAGGACCTTCTGGCCGGCGGCCATAACGGTAAGATCCACCCGCGCAGTGTTCGCCTCGGCGTCGAGCTTTCCAACAATGCCACTGACCTCGATGGTGGCGCCGGCGCCAGGGGTGCCGGTGGTGTCGGTGACCAGGACCGGCTTGGTGAACCGGGTCTGGAAGTCGACGACGGCGGCCGGGTCGCCTACCCAGTCGGTGACCAGCTGGACGGCGGAGCCCATGGTGAACATGCCGTGGGCGATGACGCCGGGCAGCTCCACACTGGTGGCGAAGGCCTCGTTCCAGTGGATGGGGTTGAAGTCGCCGGAGGCGCCGGCGTACTTGACGAGGTCGGTGCGGGTGACCTCAATGGTGCGGCTGCCGATCTCCTGGCCGGCGCTGATGTCATGGATGCTGAGGCTCATGGTTACTGTCCCTCTCCGCGGACCAGGATGGACGACGACGTGGTGGTGACGGGCTCGCGGGAATCGTCCGCGCCGAGGGCGAAGATTTCCGAACGCGTGGTGATCATCGCACCGCCGCCCATGGCCCGGACACCGTCCACGTGCAGCTCCGCCACGAGGCGGTCTCCGGCGAAAATCGGCCGGTGGTGGGTGAAGCGCTGGTCTGCATGGACCACGCGGGAGAAGTCGATGCCGGCGTCCGGATCCTCGATGAGCTGGGCATCGGCACGCTGCGCAATGATGATGGCGAAGGTCGGCGGTGCCACCAGGTCATCGTGGCCCAGGGCCTTGGCTGCGTCGACGTCGAAGTGCGCGGGATGGGTTGCCTTCACGGCGCGGGCGAACTCGCGGATCTTCTCACGGCCAACGTCGTACACCTCTGCGGCAGGGAAGCTTCGGCCCTGCAGGTCCGGATTGATAGTCATGGCCTCAAGCCTATCCTTGCCGTACCGGCCAGGGGCTTGTGCCGCCCTGATATGATGAATTCATCAATCCATCATGCCGCTTGCCTATCACTCATCGTGCGATCGGCTACCAACGCCACTTCCAGGAGCTTTCCATGCTGCCTTCCGCCCAGGCTCCGTTGTACGAGATCAAGGCCAACCTCTTCAAGGGCCTGGCGCACCCGGCAAGGATCCGCATCCTTGAATTGCTGGCAGCGGCGCCGGAGGAAACCGCGGCTGTGAGTTACCTCCTGGCGGAGACAGGGCTTGAAGCCTCGCACCTCTCCCAGCACCTGGCCACGTTGCGCAAGCACAAAGTGGTGACCTCTGTGCGCACGGCCAATGCCGTGACCTACCGGCTGGCGCACCCCGGGATTTCCCAACTGCTTGCCATCGCGCGGACTTTCCTCCTGGACAACCTTGCCGACTCCAACGAACAGCTCCGGCTGGCCCGGCAACTGCCTGCAGGGCACCTGGCTGGCGGGACTGCCTCGTGAACACGGGCGTAACCACCCCAAGGCGGCACTTCAACAGGTTCCTGCCAACGAAACTGGACTACGCAGGGCTGGGAACGTCATGGCGGACCGACCTGCTGGCCGGCATCACGGTGGGCATTGTGGCCCTGCCGCTGGCGCTCGCATTCGGCGTCAGCTCAGGGGTTGGTGCGGAGGCCGGGCTCATCACAGCGATTGTCGCCGGCCTCGTGGCAGCTGTGATGGGCGGATCACCCGTTCAGGTGTCCGGCCCCACCGGCGCCATGGTTGTGGTCCTTGCCCCCGTGGTGGCAGTCCATGGCACCGGCAGCGTGGCCCCGTTGTCGCTGATGGCGGGGCTGCTGGTCTGCGTCCTTGGCTTCAGCGGCCTGGGCCGGGCCGTTGCGTTTATCCCGTGGCCTGTGGTGGAAGGCTTCACCCTGGGGATCGCCGCCATTATTTTCCTCCAACAGGTTCCGCTCGCCACCGGCACGTCCGGCGTCCCGGGACACAACACCCTTGTCGCTGCCGTGGAAGCTGCCTCCGCCGCAACTGTTCCGACGGCGTTGCTGACACTCGGGCTCGTGGCGGGCGTCGCCGTCGTGATGGTCCTGGTGCAGAAGCTGTTCCGGGCCCTGCCGGCCAGTCTGATCGCGGTGCTGCTCGCCGCAGCGGCCGCCGAGCTGTTCGCGCTGGACATCCCCAGGATCGGCCCCCTGCCCCATTCGCTTCCTGCCCCGGCAGTGCCGGCCTTTGACGTGGAGCTGGTGGGCAGCCTGGCCATGCCCGCCGTGGCGATCGCCTGCCTTGCAGCCATCGAGTCCTTGCTCTCTGCCCGGGTCGCGGCAGGAATGACCGGCCCCGACGGCAGGCCGGGAGGCCCGTACAGCCCGGACCGGGAACTGACGGGCCAGGGCCTGGCGTCCATCGCTGCAGGCCTGTTCGGCGGCATGCCCGCCACCGGGGCCATCGCGCGGACGGCAGTGAACGTCCGCTCGGGTGCAAAATCGCGCCTGGCTGCCGCTGTCCACGCTGTGGTGCTGCTGGCTATTGTCTACCTCGCGTCAGGGATGGTCAGCCGTATTCCGCTGGCAGCCCTCGGCGGGGTCCTGATGGTCACTGCGGTGCGGATGGTGTCCCGGCGGACCGTTGCGGCGATCCTCCGCTCCACCCGGTCCGACGCCGCCGTCTTCATCCTGACGGCGGTCATTACGGTGGCGTTCGACCTGATCGTTGCCATCCAGATCGGGCTCGCGGCCGCAGCCCTCTTTGCCCTCCGCACGTTCGCCTCGCTGAGCAGCGTACAGCGGGAGGAGATCCCCGGGCCCCGGGCCGAGGGTGACGAGCACATCGCAGTCCTCCGGCTGGACGGGGCCATGTTCTTCGGCGCCGCCGAACGGATCCTGCAGGAGATCAGCCAGGTCAAGGACGTCCAGGTGGCCATCATCAGGCTTTCCCAGCTGCGGATGCTCGACGCCACGGGCGCGCATGCACTGGTGGAGGTGGTCTCCGCCCTCGAGCTGCGGGGCATCACGGTCCTGCTCAAGGGCGTCCGGCCGGACCACCTGCAGCTGGTGACGAACGTTGGAGTGATCCGTTCCCTGCGGCACCACAAGCACCTGTTCGGGCACCTCGGTGACGCTGTGGAGCACGCCCGCAGCCACGTCCGCCGTAACGCCGCCTACCGCTTGTAGCCCTTCCGGATAGCCTGGCCGCGGACCACAATTCCGGCGATGTGCAGGACAAGGCCCAGGCCGATCACGGGAAGGGATGCAGTGGCAAGGCCGGAGTTGCCGCTGGTGTTGCCAACCAGGTTGAGGATAATCCCGACGGCGATCAGCCCCATCGCACTGAAAACCAGGACTTTATAGCGGGTCGGCGCGGTGGCCCAGAATTCGTTCAGCACCCTGCCAGTCTACCGGGGGGTGCGCCTGCAGCACGGGCCGGCTGCCGGGGCGCAGGCTCAGAACAGCGCCTCCTGGACGGCCGGGACCTCGGAAGTGAAGTGGCCCAGTTCGATGCTGCGGCCCTTGAGCTGGCCAAGATCCACCACGAACTCCAGGTCGGTGCCGTCGATGGTTGCCAGGGCGAAGCTGCCGCACAGGGAACCAAGCGTCAATCCGTGCGAGCCGGCACCGAGGGCGTGCGGATAGGGGTGCCGGGGGCTCGCAGAGCACAGCGGGCCGGCCAGTCCCGGCCTGTTCCACACTTCCTCCACCACCTGGAAGCCCCCAGCCCCGGACCGGGAGACTACTCCGCGGGCGGAAGCGGCGAGGGCCGCGTTATGCCCGCTGAGCCGGCCGGCCGGGGCCGGGGCAGCCAGCGCGGCAGCCTTGGCTGCGGACCGGACCTGCTGCGGAAGACCGGCCTCGCGCGTGACCAGGTCCTCGAGGATCCGCACCACGCGTCCGTCGGCGGCATGCGCTACGTAGCTGGCAGCCACGGCTCCCTGCTCGGCAAGCCGTTGCCATTTGCGGAGCTCCGCGGCCGTGCCCACTTTGCTGGCGCCGTTGGCGAAGGTGGCGACGTAGAGCCAGTGTGGCTGCATCAGGTAGCTGCGCAGCCCCGGCGGGACCCGGCCGTCCCGGTGGAAGTCGTGGATGAGCCGGGACTCGTCCACCACAAAGCACCGTTCGCACTGGTGTCCGCGGACTGCGGGCGCCCGCTGGGCGCAGAGGACGTGGTCCCGGTGGGCCGGACCGTGCACCACGTGGTGGCCGAGGCAGTACTTCCCCTCGGCGGCGAGCCGGAAGCCCAGGCGCGTGCCGGCGTCGAGCGTTACGTTGTGGAAGGTGCCCTCCGGCGCCTGGAGGCGGAGGAACGGGTGCGTCTGGACGTCCGCGCCAACGGTTGCATCCGGAGGCGCAGGCCAGAAGACCCCGTGGACCAGATAGCGCGTGTCACGGGGTCTCCTGAAGTGAAAGAGCGGGTGTTACAGCGCGGGCTGCACCCCAAAGGCTACCGCGAGCTTCATGATCTTCTCGGCGCGGCCCAGGCGGGGCAGGTCGGAGCCGTCGCGGATAACGCGCCCGTTGGCTTCGAAGTCCGCCATGAAGTCCGTGGCCCAGGCGACGTCCGACGGCGTGGGGCTGATGACCTCGTTGATCACAGGGGTCTGGTCGATGGCCAGGCAGAGCTTGCCGGTCATGCCCATCATCACGGTGATGCCCGTCTGCTCGCGCAGGATGGGGTGGTTGGTGCCCACAGTGGGACCGTCGATGGGGCCGGGAAGGTTGCCCACCCGGCTGGCGACGACCAGCTTGGCGCGGGGGTAAGCCATGGCCTCGGGCGTGGCAGCCATGCCGGTATCGCGGCGGAAGTCGCCGGAGCCGAATGCCAGGCGGAAGGCGCCCTGTGCCTTGGCGATGTTGTTCGCTTCCTCAATGCCCAGCGCGGACTCAACCAGCGGGATGACGGGCGTCTTGCCGTCCATGCGGTGAAAGCTCTCGGTCACCTGGTCTGCGGATTCGGTCTTGGCCAGCATGACACCCAGGAGGCCCGGGGTGCCGCGCAGGCCCGCCAGGTCGTCCGCCCAGAAGCGGCTGGTGGCATCGTTGATGCGGACCCAGGCCTTGCCGCCGGCGGTCAGCCAGTCCACAACGTTGTTCCGTGCGTGGTCCTTCTGCGACGGGTCCACGGCATCTTCAATATCCAGGATGATCGAGTCAGCGCGCGACACCGCGGACTGGTCGAACAGCTCTGTCTTCATGGCATTGACCAGAAGCCAGGACCGGGCGATTTCTGCTGGGATATTGCGTTCCGGCCTTACGGTCTCGGTGGCGATGGTAGACGTCATGTATCTACCGTATCCGCCCCGCAACCCGGACGCCGAAGAAAATGGCCTGCTTGTGGGGATCAATACGAACTAAACCCCATATGACCGGACTTGCCGGAAAGCAAGTAGCAGCAGGTGTCGTTTTGGGGGCCCAAAACGACACCTGCTGCTACCTGGTTGGGGTGGGTCAGGGGATGTTGCTGCCCCGCGCCGTCACCCAGAGTTTGTACCAGTCGGCCCGGGACATGGTGCCGGCCACGCGGGCGGCGTCGGCACAGGCACGGATTCGTTCCGAATTGACCGTCCCGATCACCGGCGCGATGCCTGCCGGGTGCTTCATCAGCCATCCCAGCAGGACGGACTCCCCGGAGCTGCCGTACTCCCCCGCCAGCCGGGCCACGAGCTCGGCGGTGGCGGCATCGGCCGATGCCGGGCCTTCCGGCTCCGCCCCCGTGTACAGGCCGCGCGCCAGCGAGCCGTAGGCCTGCAGCGTGATGGAGTTGCGCACGCAGTACTCAAGCGTGCCGTGCGGAAAGCTGTAGTCCAGGTGCTCGGCGTGGTTGACCAGCACCTGGCTCTCCAGCCACGCCCGCTTGAGCAGGCTCATCTCCAGCTGGTTGGCAACAACCGGGGTTTCCAGCCGGTCCTGCAGCGCCTCGATCTGCGCCCCGGACATGTTGGACACACCCAGCTGCCTGACTTTGCCTTCCGCCATCAGCTGCCCGACGGCGGCGGCCACCTCCGCCGGGTCCGCCAGCGGGTCCGGCCGGTGCAGCAGCAGGACGTCCACATAGTCCGTCCGCAGCCGCTTCAGGCTTCCGTTAACCCTGTCCAGGATGGCCTCGCGGCTGAGGTCGTAGTGCGTCTGCAGCCCGCGTTCGTTGAGCCGGATGCCGCATTTGGTCTGGAGCCTGATGCGGTCCCGCAGCCCCGGTTGGGCGGCCAGGACTTCACCAAACACTGCCTCGGACTTGCCGCTGCGGTAGATATCCGCGTGGTCGAACAGCGTGATCCCGGCATCCAGCGCGGCCTCGACGGCGGCGGCGGCCTGGTCCACATGTTCCGTTCCATGCGGCTCGTCAGACCAGCTGCCGCCCAGGCCCATGCACCCGTAAATAAGTTCCTGCATCAGGCTGGCCGCCCTTCCGGGACGCGTGCAGGCATCAGCGCAGCCATGCGGTGGTGCCGCCGGGCAGCTTGCCGTCTTCCAGCGCTGCGCTGCTGACCAGGACGGTCCCCGCGGGGAGTTCGACGGCGGTGTCCCCGAAGTTGGTCACGGACTGCCAGCCGCCGGGGCGGCGGAAGTGCAGGACCTCCGGGTTGGCGTTCTCCACCCATTCCAGGTCCTCATCCGCCTGCAGCTCGTGCCGCAGCTTCAGGGCGGTGCGGTACAGCTCCAGGGTGGAGCCTTCGGTGCCGTCCTGCGCCTCCACGGCGTACTTGCTGAACCAGTCCGGCTGCGGCAGGTGCGCCCCGCCGTCGCCGAAGCCGAAGGAGGTGCCTTCCACCTTCCAGGGCAAGGGCACGCGGCAGCCGTCGCGGCCGATTTCCACTCCCCTGTTCCGGAAGAAGGAGGGGTCCTGGCGTTCGGATTCAGGGATCTCCGCCACTTCCTGCAGGCCCAGTTCCTCACCCTGGTAAAGGTAGGCAGACCCCGGCACTGCCAGCATCAGCAGGGTTGCCGCGCGGGCACGGCGTTCACCCAGCTCCACATCCAGCTGGTCCTTGGGGCCGCCGGCAAGCAGCCAGTCCTTGCCGTCCTGGCCCTTGGCTCCTGCCTTGGTCTTGGAAACCTGCGGCAGCCCGTAGCGGGTGGCGTGCCGGACGACGTCGTGGTTGGAGAACACCCAGGTGGAGGAGGCCCCGGTGGCGGCGGCCTCAGCCAGGTTGCGGGTGATGATCTCGCGGAACTCGTCGGCGTCGAAATCTGCCTGCAGCAGGTCGAAGTTGAAGGCCTGGCCGAGCCCCTGCGGGCTGGCGTAGCGGGCCCGGCGGGTGGCGTGCACCCAGGCCTCGGCCACGGCGGTGCGCGGCGGGTTGTACTCGTTGAAGACCTCACGCCACTCGGCGTACACCTCGTGGACCTCGTCGCGGTCCCAGAACGGGTGGGTGCCGTCGTCGAAACCGTCCACACCGGTGTTGGCGGCGCTCAGTTCCAGCTTGGACAGCAGCGGTTCGGTGAGGTCCTTGGTGAGGGCGTGGGCCACGTCCACCCGGAAGCCGTCCACACCGCGGTCGGACCAGAAGCGCAGGGTCTTGAGGAAGTCGTCGCGGACCTCGCGGTTGGACCAGTTCAGGTCTGGCTGCTCCTTGGCGAAGATGTGCATGTACCACTGGCCGGGGGTGCCGTCCGGTTCGGTGATGCGCTCCCAGGCGGGGCCGCCGAACACGGAGTCCCAGTCCGACGGCGGGAACTCGCCGTCCGGGCCCTTGCCGTCACGGAAGATGTAGCGGTCCCTGGCGGGTGAGCCCTTGGGCGAGGCGAGTGCTTCCTTGAACCACTCGTGGCGGTTGGAGGAGTGGTTGGGGACGATGTCGGCGATGAGCTTGATGCCGGCCCCGTGCAGCGTTTTGGCCATCTCGTCGAAGTCGTCCAGGGTGCCCAGTTTGGGATCGACGTCGCGGTAGTCATCGACGTCGTAGCCGCCGTCGGCGAGCGCCGAGGGGTAGAAGGGGCTCAGCCACACGGCGTCGATACCCAGTGCCTTCAGGTACGGCACCTTGGAGGTGATGCCCTTGAGGTCGCCGATGCCGTCGCCGTTGGAGTCGGCGAAACTGCGCGGGTAGATCTGGTAGACGGCGGCCTGCCGCCACCAGTTCGGATCGGACAGTGGGCCGGAATCGGACAGGGTTGCCAGGGTGGCGGTGGTGCTCACAACACTCCTTTATTTAGTATCTAAATTTTCTTTTGACCAGTATGTTCCGGCCGGGCGCGGAAGGTCAACAGCAGGGCTGCTGCGCGCCCCGGACGCCGCTTCAGGCCTTGAGCCAGGCGGTTGATTCTCCTGGAAGCTTGCCGTCTGTGATCCCGCCGCTGGAGATCAGGACCCTGCCGGCAGGCAGTTCGACGGCGGCGGTACCGAAGTTGGCCACGACGTGCCAGCCGCCCGGGCGCACAAAGTGCAGCACCTGTTCATCTCCGCTGCCGCTCCATTCCAGGGTCTCTGCACCCTGGAGTTCGCGGCGCAGCGCCAGTGCCTGCCGGTAGAAGTTCAGGGTTGAGGTGTCGCTGGCGTCCTGGCTGCTGGCTGCGTATTCGGCGAACCAGTCGGGCTGGGGCAGGTGGGCGCCGTTGGCACCGAAGCCGAAGGATGGTCCCGAGGGATCCCAGGGCAGGGGCACGCGGCAGCCGTCCCGGCCCAGGCCGTCGTACTCCGCGCCCCGGAAGAATGACGGGTCCTGGCGCTGGTCAGCGGGGATGTCCGCCACCTCGTGCAGCCCCAGTTCCTCGCCCTGGTAGAGGTACGCGGAGCCGGGAAGGGCGAGCATGAGCAACGTGGCGGCCTTGGCGCGGCGGATGCCGCCTTCCACGTCCAGCGCTTCGCGGGGGCCGCCCGCTTTGACCCAGTCCACCCCCGGTTTTCCCGGCCGGCCGTTGAGCGGTTCCAGACCGTAGCGTGTGGCGTGGCGGGTGACGTCATGGTTGGAAAAGACCCAGGTGGTGGTGGAGCCGGTGAGGCGGGCCTGTTCTAGGTTGTCCGTGATGATGGTGCGGAACTGGGGAGCGTTGAAGTCGGCCAGGAGCAGGTCGAAGCTGAAAGCCTGGCCCAGTCCCTCAGGAGAGGCGTACTTGGCCCGCCGGGCGGCGGTCTCCACCCATGCCTCCGCCACGGCAAACCGCGGCGGGTCGTATTCGTTGAAGACCTTGCGCCATTCTGCGTAGATCTCGTGGACCTCATCACGGTCCATGAGCGGGTGCGTCCCCACGGTACGGTCCATCGCGTCCAGTTCCTGCTTGCTGGGAAGCTCGGCGGGGAGGTCCTTGACCAGAAGGTTGGCCACGTCCACGCGGAAGCCGTCCACGCCGCGGTCAGCCCAGAAGCGCAGGGTCGTGAGGAAGTCCGCACGGACCTCCGGGTTGTCCCAGTTCCAGTCCGGCTGTTCGGGAGTGAAGGTGTGCAGGTACCACTGGCCGTCGTCCACCCGGGACCAGGCGGGGCCGCCGAAAGCGGCTGTCCAGTCCGACGGCGGCAGTTCGCCGTGCTCGCCCTTGCCGTCCCTGAAGTGGTACCGCTGCCGGGCCGGTGACCCCTTGGGGGCGGCCAGGGCTTCCTGGAACCAGGCGTGCCGGTTGGAGGAGTGGTTCGGGACGATGTCCACGATTACCTTGATGCCCGCCGCATGCAGAGCCGCGGCCATGGAATCGAAATCCGCCAGGCTGCCGATCTTGGGGTCGACGTCGCGGTAGTCATCGACGTCGTAGCCGCCGTCGGCCAGGGCCGAGGGGTAAAACGGGCTCAGCCACACGGCGTCGATCCCCAGGCCCTTCAAGTACGGCACCTTCGCGGCAATGCCCTTGAGGTCCCCAATCCCGTCGCCGTTCGAGTCGGCGAAACTGCGTGGATAGATCTGGTAAACCGCGGCCTGGCGCCACCAGTTGGTGGCGTCCGCGGGACCGTTGTCGGCGTGGTGCGTCTGGCTGGCGAGGATGGACAAGCGGTTTCCCCTTTCCGGGGTGCTGGAGTTGTTGATGGCGTGCATGCTGGCGGTACTCAGCCTTTGACGGCACCCTGCGTGACGCCGGCCATGACCCACCGCTGGGTAAAGAGATAAGCCACGATAGCCGGAGCCATGGCCATCAGATAAGACGCAAAGGACACGTGGTAGTTGTTGCTGAACTGGGTCTGGAACAGGTTCTGCCGCACTGGAAGGGTTTGCAGTGCCGGGTCGGAGATGATCAGCGAAGGCATCATGAAGTCATTCCAGGCGTAGAGGAAGGCAAAAATGCCGACCGTGGCGCTCATCGGCGCCAGCAGGGGAAAGATCAGTTTCCAGAACGTCTGCCAGGTGGTGGCGCCGTCAATACGTGCGCTCTCTTCAAGCTCCATGGGGATCGACCGCAGGAACGCCGTAAACAGCAGCACGCTGAAGCTCAACTGGAACATGGTGGCGAGCAGGATCACGCCCAGCGGGTTGTCCAGGCCCAGGCGGCCGGTCATCTGGATTTGCGGCAGCGCTACGACCGGGAAAGGAATGAACATTGCCGCGAGCAGGTAGTAGAAGGAGTACCGGAACAACCTGCGTTCCCAGTTGCGCACAATCGCATACGAGGCAAATGCGGCCAGCACGATCGTCGCTACAACGGTCCCTGCCGTGACCAGCAACGACATTGCGGCGCCGACGGGAAAGTTCGTCAGCGTCCACGCCTGGACGAAGCCGTCGATGCTGAAGGGGGCAGGGAATGAGAACGCGTTGCCGTCCACAGCCTGCCCTTGGGTTTTGAAGGCCATGGACACGGTCACGTAGAGCGGAAGCAGGACCGTGACAGCGCAGAGGACCAGGATGGTGGTGCCCGGCCAGTTCACCCGCTCGACCTTCAGGCCCGGGCGTCGCCGTCCGTTCCCGGCGGGGGTTGATTCGGTGTGGTGGAGTTCCTCGGCGGTGAGGGTTGATGGAGTGGTCATTAGAGTGTGTTCCGTCCGCGAGTCAGCGACAGCTGCAGGAGAGAGATGAGGACAGCGACGACAAAGAAGATCGTCGCGTTGGCCATCTGGTAGGCATAATCGCCACCGTTGAAGCCGGCGATGACGGTCATCGCAATGCTTCTTGTTGAGGTTCCCGGGCCACCGTTCGTGAGTCCAACGATGATGTCGTAAGCGTTGAGGAAGCCCTTGAATCCGAGAATGATGTTGATCACCACGTACCCGGCCACAAGCGGAGCGGTGATCTTCAGGAGCTGCTGGAACTTGCTCGCGCCATCGATCTCCGCAGCCTCGTACACGTCCCCCGGGATCGAGACGAGGCCGGCGATGTAGATCAGCAGCGCCCCGGGCACTGCCTGCCAGGCGGTAACCACCACGATGGCAATCCACGCAAGGTCAGGATTTGCCAGGAGGCTCGTTTCCAGCCAGGAGATGCCTGCCGCCGCACCCGTGGCGGGCAGCGAGTTGGAAAACAGGAAGTTGAAAACATAGGCGATGATGATGCCGGAGACCACCATGGGGATGACGAAGATGGTCCGCAGCGCTGTCTTCATGCGGATCTGCGAAGTGAGCCCCACCGCCAGGAGGAAGGCGATGACGTTCACCACCAGCACGGTGACTATGGAGAAGCCGAAGGTGAACAGGTAGCTCTGCAGAATGGCCGGATCGCTGAAAATTGCTATGTAGTTCGTCAGGCCGGCGAACTCCCAGTCGCCGATTCCGATGGAGTCCGTGAAGCTGAAGAAGATGCCAACAATGCCGGGGACCGTGATCGCCAGGGTAAAGAGAACGAGGCTGGGCAAGAGGAAAAGGTAGAAGATCGGTTCGACCCGCCGCCTGCGGCGGCTTTCGGGGCGGGCCTGCCCCCGTCTGGTTGCTGTGGTGGTGGACATGTGTCTGGCTCCCTTGTTCTGCGCTACTGGCGGTACGCCAGCCGCGCCCAGTCTGCGTCGAGTGTGCGGAAGGTGGCTGCAGGATCTGCGCCCAACACGAGCGCCTGGGTGTAATTCATGATCGGGATGGTGCGCGGCACCAGCACCGACGGACCTTGGTACACATCGCCGTTTTCGTAGTACTCCACCATGCCCTCGATTCGCGGGTCCGGAGCCGCGGCGGCATCGATGGTGGGCGTGAAGCCCAGCTGCGACTTGTTGTACTCTTCAATGATTTCCGGCCGGTAGAGATACTCGAGGAAGTCGCGCGCAGCGTCCTTGTGCTTGGATTCCTCCGGAATCCACGCCGCGAGATCGACATTGACCCGCACGCTCAGGTCATCGGGGTTCTCCGTCACCGGCAGCGGAAAGGTTCCCAGCTGAAGATTGGGAGCGGTCTTCGCGATCTCGCTGAATGCCCACGGGCCCTGCAGGTACATGGCCGCCTTGCCCTGGGAAAAAGCGAGGTTGCCGTCGCCATAGCCCCTGCTCGCGGCGTCTTTGTTGACATAGCTGCCCGCCAGCTTCAGCATCTTTTCGACGGGCTGTTCAAAGTCCTTTTGAAACGACACCGTCGAGTCCGGTCCCACATCCGTGCCCGCCTCGGCAAGTTTGCCAAAGAAGTCGATGGTGTCCACCTGGCCGCCCACGGAGTAGTCAAACCATCCCTGGGCAACCGTCCAGTCGTCCTTCCAAGTGGCATAGAACGGCGTCACACCGGCGGCCTTGAGGGCCTCACACGCTGCGAGCAGCTCGCTCCAGGTCTTGGGCACCTCGATACCGTGGGCGGCGAAGATCTCTTTGTTGTAGATCACCGAGGACGCCATCACTGAGTACGGCAGGGCGCTGGTCCGGCCTGGATAAGAGCCGTACTGATCCATCAGCGGCTGCAGGTCCTTCCGGATGCGGGTGGCAGCCTGCGTTCCGGACAGGTCGCTCAACGCACCGCGCTGCACAAACCTTGCCGTTTCCATGTTGTAGTTCGCCAGGGCGATGTCCGGCGGATTGCCCCGCACAAAACTCGCTGAGACGACGTCGACGCCGGAGGTATCCAGGACGACCTCCGTGCTGTCCTGCGAGGCGTTGTAATCGGCCACCAGTTTCGTCATGAAGCCGATGGCCTCCCGCTTGCTGAACGTGAAGCGGATCGTCTCCTTGCCGGAGTCTCCCGTGCAGCCTGAGAGGAGGCCCGCAAGCAAGGCCAGGCATAGCCCCAGCACTGCTGTGCGTGGTGTGCGAGTCAGTTTCAAAGACACCCTCGTCCTTTCGTGGTGCGGCAGAACGCCGCATGATCACGGCGGGGACGGCTGATGCGTCACCGCGAGTTGATATAAGAGGTAAATTTAGCTCCTATCGTTAGTATGGCGGGCGGACCGCGCAGAGGTCAAGGACTGCGCAACATGTTTCCTCGGCTATATTTATGACCTAAATTTAGAAGCACCTGCGGATACATCCTGTGGCAGGCCGAATTGGGAGCGCGCGATGATGACTGATACTGCACCGTCAACACAGTTGGTGCGGCGGGTCAACGCCAGTGCGATGCTCAAGGCAATGCGCGGGGCCGGCATCATGACGGGCACGGACCTCATGGCGGCCACCGGGCTCTCCCGGGCCACGGTCATCTCGATTTGCGATGAGCTTGTCCGGCTCGGATGGCTCCAGGAACTGGAAAACCAACGGGGCGCCGAGGGATATGTCAAAGGCAGGCCGGCGCGCAGGTTCGTTTTTGACGACCGAGCGGCCAGCGTTCTCGGCATCGACATCGGGGCCAACAAAATCACGACCATCGTCGCCGACATGGCGGGCAAGGCCCTCTCCAGGGTGACCACGCCTTTCCGCGCCTACAACGTGCCCGCTGATGAGCGCGCCGACGTGCTGGACCGCATCGCCTCGGAGGCCCTGGAGAAGGCGGCGGTGTCCGCGGACTCCGTGCTGGCTGTATCCGTGGGGGTCGCCGCACCGGTAAGCCGCGACGGCGAAGTCCTCACCGTCCAGGAATTCTGGAAGTCTTTTGATGTCCGCCGGCTGGTGTCCGAGCGGCACGGCTGGCACGTGCTGCTGGAGAACGATGCCAATCTGGCCGCGCTGGCTGAACGCTGGCGGGGCATGGCCCAGGGCGTCGACAACCTCGTCGTTATGCTTGCCGGGGACCGTCTTGGCGCCGGCATCCTGGAATCCGGCCGCCTGCTGCACGGGCAGCTTGGCGGCTTCGGCGAGCTGGGCTACCTGGGCAATGTCGAAGGGGTTGGCGACACCCTCGGCATCGCGCACTACGTGGCACTGTGGGGCCAGGAAGCGCTCGCCGCCGGCGCCAAAACGCAGCTGGACAAGCTCTGCGGCGGCGCAGCGGAACGCCTCACGGCCGAAATGGTGTTTGCCGCGGCCGGGGACGGTGACGAGGTCTCCCAGGACGTCCTCAGCCGGGTGGCACACCGCATGGCCCGTGTGATCGGTTCCGTGAGCACGCTGGTAAACCCTGAACTCGTCGTCCTCGCGGGAGCCGTCGCAGCCTCTGCGCGCACCCTCATCCCCGCCATCGAAGAGCAGCTGCCGAACTTTACCTTCACTCCGCCGCGTGTGGAGGCCTCCTCCCTTGGCGACGGCATCGTTTCCATCGGGGCCATCCGCCTGGCCCTGGATTACGTCGAAGAGCACGCACTGGACCTGTATCCCGCTTCGTTCCCGAAACCCGCCCAGCCCGTTACCTAGAAGAACCTCACGTTACGCGGGCGGCTGCAGGGCGGCGGCGATAGGCAGGCTGCCGTCGCAGAACTCGATGGTCCTGCCCGCGGTCTCCGGCATTTCCAGGACGGCCACGGCCACGCTTGCGGTGTTGCTGCGGGAGGTTTCGCGGCTGCCCTCCGGGGAGGGGTCGACGTCGATCAGGCCGCTCCCCGGCTTGTCCGTCAAGGCTCCGGGGCCCAGGATGGTCCACGCGAGGCCTGTGGTGCGCAGATAGTCGTCGGCGGCGGCCTTCGCTTCGGCATACGCAAAGAAGCTGTTGCTTTCCGGCACGCCATGGTTCCTGCCGGCTCCCAGGTAGGAGACCATCACGTAGCGCCCCACGCCGGCCTCCGCTGCGGCATCCATTGACCTGATGGCAGCATCGCGGTCCACCGCGTAGGTCCGCTCCGGGTCCCCGCCGCCTGCGCCTGCGGACCAGACCAGGGCGTCGTGTCCCTTCAGCGCAGCGGCGATCTCCGCCGTCGTCGCATTCTCCACATCGAGGACCGACGGCGTTGCGCCGGTTTCCGCAACGTCGCCGGCATGGTCCGGGTTGCGGATGAACGAGGTGACGCCGTGTCCCTCGTCCGTGAGGAGGCTGGACAGGTGCAGGGCCACTTTTCCGTGGCCGCCAATGATTGCGATTCGGGTCATGGCCCTATTCTGCTCCCCCGGCCCGCCGATGCCACGCCACCGGCGCGTCGGCGGCTGCCCGTCCTAGCCGGCAATGCGGTAGCGCAGGTACATGACACCGTTTCCGAACCGGCGCTCCTCCACGAGTTCGAGCCGGAGGTTCAGGCCGTCCGGCAGAAAACGCAGGCCGCCTCCCACGGCCACCGGGTTGAGGAAGATTCGGCATTCGTCCACCAGCCCGGCCCGGAGCGCGGCGGCCGCCAGGGTGGCGCCGCCGATACCAATGCTGCCGCTCGTGTCCGCTTTCAATTCCCTGACGGCCGCTGGATCGAAGGAGCGCCGGACTGTTGTCCGTGGAGCAGGCGGGAGCTGCAGGGTTTCCGAGAAAACAATCTTGTCCGCCGCCCGCCAGATCCGGCCGTAATCCTGGATCACGGGCGGATCGTCCGGCCCTCCGAGCGTTTCCCACACGGACATGACGCCGTACATGCGCCGCCCCAGAAGGTAGGTCCCGGCGTCGCGCTCCAGGTCGTTGACGAAGGCGTGCACTTCCTCATCGGGCGCACTCCAGTCGAAGTTCCCGTTGCTGTCCGCAAGGTAGCCGTCCAGGGAGGTGATGCCGGTGTAGATGAGGTCAGCCATGCGCCCATTCTGCCTCCCCGGCCGGGTTTTTAGGAGGGAAACAGCAGGAACGCCATGGGCGTCACGAGGACCAACGTAAGGACCACGCGCTGGAACCAGATGACCACCAGCTTCCAGACCGGAATGGGGATGTCGGTGGCCATGATGCAGGGCACCAGCGCGGAGAAGAAGATGATCCCGGATACGGACACAACAGCCACAACGAACTTGACCACCGGGGCTGCCTCCGCTGCAAGGAGCGCGGGAAGGAACATCTCCGCAACACCAACGGCGCTGGCTTTGGCCACCAGCATGGGTTCGGGCAGCTGCAGCGCCCAGGTGAAGGGGTAGAAGAGGAAGCCGAGCCAGTCGAACACGGGAGTGTAAGTGGCAAGGACCAGTCCCAGCAGGCCGATGGAAAGGATGGACGGGAGAATGGCCATGGCCATCAGGACGCCGTCCCGGACGTTGGTCCACACGTTCACTGCCAGCGAGGGCGCTGCTTCCACAGTCTGCCGGGCCTCACGCCAGGCGACGGCGAGCCTGCGGCCGGTAACGTCCTCCTCCGGCTGTGGCACGGCCTCGGGGTGGTACTCGTCCGGGATGCTGTTCAAGGGCCAGATCCGGACGGTGATGGCGGTGACAACGAACGTGACCAGGAAGGTGATCCAGAAGTAGGCGGTCCACTGGCCCATCAGGTCCAGGGTTTTGGCCACGATCACCATGAACGTGGCGGAAACGGTCGAAAACCCGGTGGCAATGATGGCCGACTCGCGGGCGGTGTATTTGCCTTCCTTGTAGACGCGGTTGGTGATGAGCAGGCCAAGGGAGTAGCTGCCCACGAAGGAGGCGACGGCGTCGATCGCGGACCGGCCGGGAGTTCGCCAGATGGGGCGCATGACGCGCTGGACCATGACTCCGATGAATTCCAGCAGGCCGTAGCTGACCAGGAGCGCCAGGAAAACCGCGCCAATGGGGACAAGCAGCCCCACGGGAATGACGAGCTTTTCGAACAGGAACGGCCCCATGCCCGGTTCAAACAGCCATGCGGGACCTACCTTGAAAACCATCATGAAGCCCACCACCATCCCCACGACTTTCAGCAGGGAGAAGACCACCTCAACCGCGGACCTTTTCCAGGTGCCCGCAACGAAGGGGTACCCGGCACCGGCAATAATCACGGCGAGAGCATAGAAGGGCAGGACCGGACCGATGTTCGCCTGGAGGAACGAGACGATGTGGTCCAGCATGATGGTGTTTTTGCCCGCTATCGTTACCGGCACGAAGAACATGAATGCACCGATGCCGCTGTAAACAAACAACTTCCACATGTGGCGCGACGCTGTGCGCGGGGCTTGCGAGGTGATGGCCAAGGTCTGTCTCCTGACTGCGGCCGGTCCGTGCGGGCCGGCGTTTTGTGAACAGATCCATCGCACCGTGAATCACGGGCAGGAACAATGGACTGCACGCCACAGCAGTCTCGGATAGGAGACTCAGGGTGGATGCTGCCTGGGGGCGCCATCCTGTAATCGAGCGCGCCGGCTTGCCTGGACCCAGGAAGTTAAAGCTAAAGACCCCCGGAATCACAGGGATTTCGGGGGTCTTACTTGGTAGCGGTGGGGAGGCTCGATCTCCCGACCTCACGATTATGAGTCGTGCGCTCTAACCAACTGAGCTACACCGCCACGAATGAGAAAAACCTGCGTCAAGCCGGTCAAAACCGCCTTGACACAGGCCCTCATCCAGAGCCCCCCACCGGAATCGATCCGGTGACCTCGTTCTTACCAAGAACGCGCTCTACCACTGAGCTAGGGGGGCAACGAGTAAATACTCTACCGGAAGATTTACCCACCAACAAATCGGCGTCCAGGCAGGCGTGGAGGGGCTGGAACAGCCTCCGACAAGTGCTCTACCCGCCCGAAAAGGCCGGAAACTCAAGGGAAATCCAACCCCTTTAGCCCTTTCAGGCGGACCGGGCCAGGGCCTTCTCCGAAGGACCCGCGCCAAGGATGTGTCGATCCCCACACTCCCCGTCGAGTTTTTGTCCAGATATGCAGGCTTCGAGGCAGGCAATGTCAAGTGGTGGGAGCAACGCGGGGTGGTTAGGCCGCTTGCAGCAGCTGGTTTAGCCGGTTGGCTGGGGTATCGAGGTTGAGGGTCGGTCGGGGGCGGCGGTTGAGCTTTGCCGCGATGCGGTTGAGGTCCTCAGGGGTATGGGCCGAGAGGTCGGAGCCTTTTTCGAACCAGAACCGCAGGAGCCGGTTGGTGTTTTCATTGGTGCCGCGCTGCCAGGGCGAGTGCGGGTCGCAGAAATAGAGCGTGGTTTCCAGCGCGGTCTGGATCTTCGCGTAGCCGGCGAGTTCTGTGCCGCGGTCCCAGGTGATCGAGCGGCGCAGGTGCTCCGGGAGGTTCGCCATTTCCCGGATCATCGCGGCGGCGACGGTTTCGGCGGTATGGTCCCCGGGCAGGTGCAGCAGGATCGTGAACCGGGTTGAGCGCTCCACGAGAGTGCCGATCGCGGTCCCGTCAGAACCGATGATCAAGTCACCTTCCCAGTGCCCGGGGACCGCCCGGTCCTGGACCTCGGCGGGGCGTTCGCTGATCTTGAACGCCTCCTTGTAGGGGCTGCTCTTGAGCCGGTCGGCGGTGTGGGGGATGCGTTGTTTACGTTTCAGGCTGAGGTTTTCGGCCAGGTCTTTCCGCAGGCTTCCGCGGGTTTGGACATACAGGGCCTGGTAGATCGTCTCGTGGCTCACCTGCATAGTCTGGTCACCGGCAAAGTAAAACGCCAGCATCGACGAGATCAGCTTCGGACTCCACCCATCGTCCATCCACACCGCGATCAGCCGGCACAAATCCTCGTCCTCGATGAGCTTGAAGGGCTTGGGCCGGCGGCGTGCCTGATGGGCTCTGGTGTGCGCGACTTTAGCGTTGTACCTGCCCTCGGCGTCACAGTTGCGGTTGACCTCCCGCCAGATGACGGACTTGTCCCGTCCGATGGCCGCACCGATCTTCGCGTAGCTCATCCCGGCTTGCCGGCCCATCTGGATCATCCCCCTCTCGGCTTCGCTTAGTGCCCGCCCGCAGGAGACCTCCACGGACGGGGCAGGATCTGCCAGGCCGCCATGGGCCGAGATGCTCAGCGTCATCTGACCAGACTCGGCCCACCACTTCTTCCCGGTCCCGCGCGAGGCTCCGACACGCCGTGCAGCCTCACTGACGGACGCGCCGGAGCACACCAAATCAAGAAAATCATCACGAACATGGACAGGAAACAACTTCGGCATCAAACGCTCCATCAATCAGAACGTTGCAACCACCATATGAATCTGCCGCACCTGAAGTCTGCATATCTAGACAAAAACTCACAGGACGGAGCAGGCAGGGGGGGGCGGGCCGGAGGTTCCAGAGACTCCCCCGCCGCCGGCCGCCGTCGGACGTTCACTGAAAGCACGCCTTAAACGCCGGTGGGCCGGCTCGAAAGCCGGCCCACCAGGGGAACGTGTCAGCTAGCTGACGGGTTTACCACTTGCCCTTGCGGTTGAAGTCCCGCTGGCCGCCCTCGTTGCCGTGGCGGGGCTTGCGGGAGCCGTCTCCGTGGCCGCCGAAGCGGGAGTCGCTGGCCTGGCCGCGGTTGGCACCGCTGTCGGCGCTGAAGGAACGCTCGCTGTAGGAGCGGCCGCCGCGGTCAGCGGAGGAGCGCTCGCCGTCGTTCTTGCGGAATTCCTTCTTGAACCCGCCGTTGCCCTTGAAGTTGCCTCCCCGGTCACCGCCGCGGTTGCCCTGGTAGGAGCCGCGGTCGCCGGACGGCTTGCGGCCGTTGTCCAGCTCGAGGTGGATCAGCTCGCCGCCGATCCGGGTGCGGGACAGGGCGCGCAGCTGCTCGGGGCTCAGGTCCGCCGGGAGCTCCACCAGGGAGTGGTCCGAACGGATGTCGATGCCGCCGATCTGGGCCGAGGAAATACCGCCCTCGTTGGCAATGGCACCCACGATGGAACCCGGCATGACGCGCTGGCGGCGTCCGACTGCGATCCGGTAGGTAGCGTTGCCCTCGGTGAGCGCACGGGTGGGGCCACGGGAGCCGAAGCCGTCCTTGGAGCGCTCGCGCTTCTGGAACTCGGGAGCTGCAGGCAGTTCCTTCACCAGCAGCGGCTGCCCGCCCTGCGCCATCACGGCAAGGGCTGCGGCGATCTCCGCCGCCGGCACGTTGTGCTCTTCCTCGTAGGAGGCGATCAGGTCGCGGAACGGGGCAACGTCCTCGGAGGCCAGGGTCTCGGTGATCTTCTCGGCGAACTTGCCCAGGCGCAGCGTGTTTACGGTCTCGGCCGTGGGCAGGTGCATCTGCTCCACCGGCTGGCGGGTGGCCTTCTCGATGGAACGCAGCAGGTACTTCTCGCGCGGCGTCATGAACAGGATGGCGTCGCCCGAGCGGCCTGCACGGCCGGTGCGGCCGATGCGGTGCACGTAGGACTCGGTGTCGTGCGGGATGTCGTAGTTGATGACGTGGCTGATGCGCTCCACGTCAAGGCCACGGGCCGCGACGTCGGTGGCCACGAGGATGTCGATGCGGCCTTCCTTCAGCGCGTCCACAGTGCGCTCACGCTGCTGCTGCGGGATGTCACCGTTGATGGCGGCGGCCTGGAAGCCGCGGGACTTCAGCTTGTCAGCCAGGTCCTCGGTGGCCATCTTGGTGCGCACGAAGGCAATGACGCCGTCGAACTCTTCAACCTCGAGGATGCGGGTCATGGCATCGAGCTTGTGCGGGCCCATGACCTGCAGGTACCGCTGGCGGGTGTTGGCGCCGGTGGTGGTCTTGGACTTGACGGAGATCTCGGCCGGGTTGTTCAGGTACTGCTTGGACATGCGGCGGATCTGGCTCGGCATGGTGGCGGAGAAAAGCGCGACCTGGCGGTCCGACGGGGTCTGCTGGAAGATCTGCTCCACGTCTTCGGCGAAGCCCATGCGCAGCATCTCGTCGGCCTCGTCCAGCACCAGGTACTGGAGCTCGGACAGGTCCAGGGAACCCTTGGAGATGTGGTCGATCACGCGGCCGGGGGTACCGACGACAACCTGGGCTCCGCGGCGCAGGCCGGCGAGCTGGGGGCCGTAAGCGGAGCCGCCGTAGACGGGCAGGACCGTGAAGTCGTCGATGTGCTTGGCGTACGAGGTGAAGGCCTCGGCAACCTGGAGTGCCAGCTCGCGGGTGGGAGCCAGAACCAGGGCCTGGGTCTTGCGGGAGGGGCCATTGAGGTCGTGGAGCTCGGCCAGGCGGGACAATGCCGGTACTGCGAATGCTGCAGTCTTACCGGTGCCGGTCTGGGCGAGGCCCACGACGTCGCGGCCTTCGAGCAGCAGCGGGATGGTTGCTGCCTGGATGGGGGAAGGCTTTTCATAGCCGACATCCTGCAGGGCGGCGAGGACGCGGCCGTCGATGCCGAGATCGGCGAACTTGATGCCTTCTTCTTCGTCTTCCTCAGCCTTGGCGGCGGGAGCGGCAGGCGCTTCCTCAGCCGTGGTGGCGGGCGCTTCGTCGGCCTTGGCTTCAGGAGCTTCGGCGGGTGCCGGTGCGGCCTCGGCTGCGGGGGCAGCGGGCTCGGTGAACTCGATGCTGGCAGTTGCTGCTTCAGCGTTGGCGTCGTTGTGATTTTCGGGCATAGGGAAGTATTCCTCATCCATAGGGGGCCAGGCGGCACTACCCGAGGTGAGCGGAGCCGCAGTACGTGTGCCGTGGGTGCCGGGCAAACATTGACCGGCCGGTCACAGAAGTCCGGCGCTTTCGCAATCCCGTGGCAGGACTTCCCGCTGCATCTCTTGGCTGCTATCCCAGCAGTCTGTACAGCGTTTTCTTTAGCCGGCTCTCCCTATGAAAATGCCCGCATCGCTTGTGCGGGCCCCAACACTTGCCAGTCCTGCCTCAAAAATTGGGCAGGAATAAGGGATTTCCGGAGTGGGGGATGTTTCAAGTGTAAGGTACGCACCTGCCGCAGCGGAAATTGAACGTACGACGACGGCGGTGAGCTTGCGCACACCACTCCCCTTCCAGCCGCTTCAGCCTGCAGCTACCGGCCCAGTTGCCGTTCCAGCGCCTCGAACTTCTGCTTGAACTCGGGCTGCTGCAGGCGGATCTCGCCGTCGGCGTCCGCGTCCCGCAACGCCTCCATCGACTCCCGGTCCGGTTCGCTGAACCACCTGCCCACGGTAACGCCGTGCGTCGGAACGTAGATCCGGTGGATATGGTCCCCGGCCTGGACGCTGCCGGTTTTGATGACGCGCAGGTACGTGCCCACGCGGCCCTCCGCCGTGAACCTCTTGACGAAGTGCGGCTCCTGCATCCGGCGCTGGAAGGTGGCGCAGGGCGTTCGCGGCGAGGTGACTTCGACTTCCAGGTTGAGGCCGATCTTCCACCGTTCGCCAATCACCGCTTCCGTGGCGTCGATGCCGGCCACCCGCAGGTTCTCGCCAAAGATTCCCGGCGGCAGGTCCCGCTGCAGCTCGCCGGCCCAGTACTCCGCGTCCTCCTGCGAATAGGCATACAGGGCCTGGTCCGGACCGCCGTGGTGTACCCGGTTCGCCTGGATGTCGCCCTGGAGTCCCAGGCGGTGAACCTTGACGGGGCCCTCTGCCGGCCGTTTGTCGATGGCCGTCACGCCCACGTTGGACGCATCCGGCAGGAGCTGGTGGACGCGGCAGACGGCAACAACGGAGGCGGTTTCCATGGCACCAGTGTAGGGGCCCCGATCCCCCGCAGGCGGCGGTTCCAGGCATGGGGACTTCTCCCAATTCCCTATCCCCTGCGGTACTCGCAGCCGGCCCTGCCAGGCACTACGCTGAGTTCAGGATTGCAATTGGGGGTGCAGCGCTGTGCCCAATTCACGTGGACTACTGAAGGGGACGCCATGGACCCGAACCAAGACCCAAATAACGGGCGGGCAAGCGGCAACCAGCCAGGCGGTGACGGTACTGCCGGGGACACCGGCCGGAATGCCGGCGGCGGGGCCGGCGCCAAGCCCCCTCCCTGGCAGGTGCCCAAACCGGAGCTGCGCCCTGAACTCCTCAACGAGCCCGTCACCCCGGTGGACCCGTTTGCCCGCGACCGGGAGAGGCAGCTCAACGAGGCGGCGGCCAAGAAGAAACGCTCGCAGCGGCGCACCGTGGTGGTGGGCCTCGGTGTGACGGCGCTGCTCGCCGGCACCATCACGGCCGTGGTGGCCAGCAACCAGGATGACCCCGAGTACGCCCAGGTGTGCTTCAACGACGAAACCGGCGAACGGGTGGAGGACACCAATTGCAACAGTTCCGCCGGCCGTAGCGGCGGCATCTACGCCTGGTACTTCTTCTCCCGCGGCGCGTTCGTCCCCGCCGTCGGGCAGAACCGGTCAACCGCCCCCAACTACACCAGGACCGTGCCCAGCGGGGCAAAAGCCTCCACCGGGTACAGCACCAAGGGCGGCACCGTCAGCCGCGGCGGCTTCGGTACCACCGCGAAGAGCGGCACAAGCGGCGGCGGCAGCAAAGTGGGGGGCTGAGCGTGAAGCGGCTGTTGTCTGAGCCCAGGCCCGACTGGAAGCAGAAAATCCAGGAACAGGGCCTGGTCTTTTCCACCACCACCATGGACGACGGGCGGCGGATCGAGTACTGGAACGAGTCCGCGTACTACGAATTCACCGCTGACGAGGTGGAAGTTCTCGAGCTGGCAGCCGAGGACATGCACCGGATGTGCCTGGAAGCGGCCAAGTTTCTTGCCACCGGCGCCATGGGAGACATTGGCATCGGTCCGCAGGCTTTGGAGCTCGCCGCGGAGTCCCTGCAGGCCGGGGACGTGGAGGTCTACGGCCGCTTCGACTTCATCTATGACGGGCAGGGCGGTCCCGCCAAGATGCTCGAATACAACGCGGACACCCCCACCGGACTCATCGAGGCGGCCGTGGCGCAGTGGTTCTGGCTGCAGGACGTCTTCCCGGAAAAGGACCAGTGGAACGGAATCCATGAGGCCCTGATCCGGCAGTGGAAAAAGGTGCAGTACCGCACCGGCATGAGCACCCTTCACGTGGCGCACTCGGAGGTGGAGGAATCCGGCGAGGACTGGATGACGGCCGCGTACATGCGGGATGTGGCGGGCCAGGCAGGCTGGACCACCATCGGCATCAACATGTCGGACATAGGTTGGGACCCCAACCTCAACCGGTTTGTGGACCTGGACAACTTCATGATCAGCACCATCTTCAAGCTCTACCCCTGGGAGCTGATGATGAAGGAACCCTTCGGGCACCGGCTCCTGGAACGCGCCCACAATCCGCGCTGGGTTGAACCGGCCTGGAAAATGCTCCTCTCCAACAAGGCGCTCCTCGCCGCACTCTGGCACCTGTACCCGCAGCATCCCAACCTGCTGCCGGCCTACCTCAACGAGCCGGGCCCCCTCAAGGAGTGGGTGGCCAAGCCGCTGCACGGCCGCGAGGGCGACAACATCAAAATCCATGCCCAGGGCATCAGCCTTGAGCAACCCGGCGGGTACGGCCGCGAGGGCTGGTGCTACCAGCAGTACCAGGAACTGCCCGACTTCGACGGCAACCATCCCGTCCTGGGCCTGTGGGTGGTGGACGGTGAGTCTGTCGGCTGCGGCATCCGGGAATCGGATGGTCCGGTGACGGACTACTTCTGCCGGTTTGTGCCCAACACTATTGACGCGCCGGCGCCGCTCTCGGCTGAGGCCTCCTCCAACAAAGCAGGTATTGCAGTATGAACCCGGTGACAGCATGAGCACAGGAACCACGACGACGGGCGGCCCGGGCGGCGCGCCGGGCACCACCGTCCCGGCCAAGGGGCTCCGGGCCGGGATCCTGGACCTCGGAGACTCCGTGATGCTGGGGCTGGCCTCCACGGCGCCAGTGTATTCGCTGGCTGCGACCCTGGGCCTCATTGTGGCCGTGAACGGCAACTACACTCCCCTGGTCCTGCTGCTCGGCTTCATCCCCGTGCTGTTCATCGCGTACGCGTTCCGCGAGCTGAACAGCGCCATTCCTGACTGCGGCACCACCTTCACCTGGTCCCGCCGGGCGTTCGGGCCCTGGGCGGGCTGGCTGGGAGGCTGGGGCGTGGCGCTCGCCGGCATCGTGGTGCTCGCCAATCTGGCGCAGGTGGCAGGCCAGTACCTGTGGCTCCTGGCGGGCGACGGCTCCCTGGCGGAAAACAAGGCCGTGGTCACCGCCACGGGCGTGCTGTTCATAGCCGTCATGACACTGGTCAACTACCGGGGCATCCGGTTGGGTGAACACGTCCAGCGGGTGCTGACGTACGTGCAGTACATCGCCCTGGGCGTCTTTGCCCTGGCGATCGTGGTCCGGATCGTTGCAGGTGCCGCCGCCGGAGACACAACCATCCAGGCTTTCTCATTCGAGTGGTTCAACCCGGTGGGTGCCTTTGCGGATCCCGGGGCCGTGGTGCACGGCGCGCTCCTGGCACTCTTCATCTACTGGGGCTGGGACACGTGCCTGGCAGTCAACGAGGAAACGGAGAACCCCTCAACCACTCCCGGCCGCGGCGCGGTGATCTCCGCCTTCATCCTGGTGGCCATCTACGTCTCCGTGGCGCTGCTGGTGATGATGTATGCCACCGTGGGCACGGAAGGCATCGGCCTGGGCAACGAGGCCAACCAGGACGACGTCTTCCTGGCCATGCGGGACGTGGTGCTGGGCCCCTGGGGCTGGCTGATCGTCGTCGCGGTCCTCGCGTCCGTCCTGTCCTCCACCCAGACCACCATCCTCCCCACGGCACGCGGCACCCTGTCCATGGGCGTCCATGGCGCCCTGCCGCCGAAGTTCGGGCAGGTGCACCCGAAGAACCAGACCCCCGGGTTCTCCACCCAGGTCATGGGCGCGGCGGCAATTGCCTATTACGTGGCCATGAGCTTCCTGAGCGAGAACCTGCTCTCCGATTCCATCAGCGCCATCAGCCTGTTCATCGCCTTCTACTACGCGCTCACCGGCTTCGCGTGCTTCTGGTTCTTCCGCGGCACCCTGCGGGATTCGGCACGGGACCTGTGGTTCCGGGGCATCCTGCCGCTCGTGGGCGCCCTCCTGCTGACAGCCGCCTTCTTCATCTCGGCGGTGCAGATGTGGGACCCGGCCTACGGCGACACCCAGATCTTCGGGATCGGCGGGGCATTTGTCAGCGGCGTGCTGCTGCTGGCCCTGGGTGTGGTGCTGGCTGTGGTTTGCCGGTTCCTGCCGGCAACCTCCGGCTACTTCACCGGCCGGCAGCCTGCGCACCCGGCAGCCCCGGGAACGTCCAGCTAGGGTTCTGCCATGACCAACGCGCCTGTTACAGCGGCTGAATTCCCGGCCGACCCCTCCGACATCCTGGCCTTGGACAGCCTCCTGGGCGCGGAAGAACTGAGGATCCGGCAGCGCGTCCGCGATTTCACGGACCAGCGGATCAAACCGGACATTGCGCGCTGGTACGACCAAGCTGTCTTTCCCCTGGAGCTCGCGCAGGAACTGGGTGAACTGGGGGTGCTCGGCATGCACCTGGAGGGCTACGGCTGCCCCGGCCGCACCGCCGTCGAATATGGCCTGGCTGCAATGGAACTTGAGGCCGGCGATTCCGGGATCCGCACGTTTGTTTCGGTGCAGGGCTCGCTGGCCATGACCGCCATCCACAAGTGGGGCTCCGAGGACCAGAAGCAGGAGTGGCTGCCCCGGATGGCGGCCGGTGAAGTCATTGGCTGTTTCGCCCTGACCGAGCCGACTGCAGGGTCCGACCCCGCGGCCATGACCACCTTTGCCCGCCGCGACGGCCCAGGAGATGACGCCGGCTGGGTGCTCAACGGTGCCAAGCGCTGGATTGGCCTCGCTTCGGCGGCCGGGGTGATGGTGGTGTGGGCCATGACCGACGACGGCGTGCACGGGTTCCTGGTGCCGGCGGGGACCCCCGGCGTCACTGCCGTCCCCATCACGCAGAAACTGTCGATGCGTGCGTCCATCCAGTGCGACGTGGTGTTCGACGACGTCAGGCTGGGACCCGAGGCGCTGTTGCCGGCGGCGCGCGGCCTGCGCGGCCCGTTTACCTGCCTGAACGAGGCCCGGTACGGCATTGCCTGGGGAGCCATGGGCGCAGCCCGGGATTCGTACCAGGCGGCGCTGTCCTACTCGCAGGAGCGGCTGCAGTTCGGCAAACCGCTGGCCGGATACCAGCTGACCCAGGAGAAGCTGGTCAACATGCTGGTGGAAATCCAGAAGGGCACGCTCCTGGCGCTGCACCTGGGACGGCTCAAGGACGCCGGCAGGCTGCGGCCGGAACAGATTTCCCTGGGCAAGCTGAACAACGTGCGCGAGGCCATCGCCGTGGCCCGGGAGGCACGCTCCATCCTCGGCGGAAACGGCATCACCCTGGACTACTCCCCGCTGCGCCACGCGGCCAACCTGGAATCGGTGCGCACCTATGAGGGCACAGACGAAGTCCACACCCTGGTCCTCGGCCAGCACATCACCGGCATCAACGCGTTCCGCTGACCCTGGCTTCCCCTCCCAACTGGGTAGCAGTTGATGTCGTTTTGGCGGCTCATAACAGCATCTGCTGCTATCTAGTTGGGCTGGGGGCGCTGAGGTGGGCTACGCCGAGAAGCCGCCGTCGGACTTGATGAGCTGGCCGGAGACCCAGCGGCCTGCGGGCGAGAGCAGGAACGCCACAGTCCCGGCGACATCGGCCGGTGTTCCCAGCCGGCCGGTAGGCTGTTGGGCCGTCAGCGCTTCCCGGATTTCATCGTCCATCCAGCCCGTGTCCACCGGGCCCGGGTTCAGCACGTTCGCCGAGATGCCCTGCGGTCCGAGCTCCCGCGCGGCGGCAATCACGATCCTGTCCAGCGCGCCCTTCGAGGCGCCATAAGGAAGGTTGAACGCTGTGTGGTCACTGGTCAGCGCAACGATTGCGCCGCCGTCGTCCGTTGCCTGCCGCGCGAACGCGGCAATCAGCTGCCAGCTGGCCCGCGTATTCACGGCAAAGTGCCGCTCAAAGGATTCCACGCTGGTGTCCAGGATGCCCGAGTCCACAGACTCGGCATGGCTCAGGACCAGGCCCTGCAGCGGGCCGGCCAGCCGCATGGACTCCGCCACCAGCTGGCCCGGCACGGCGGGGTCCTGCAGGTCCGCGGACAGCACGTGGACCTGGGCGCCGATGGCCTCGAGCTCGGCAGTAAGGCGTACGACGTCGTCCGGTTCAGTCCCCCACGGCATCCGGGCGTCGTAGTCCTGCCAGTAGGCCAGCACCAGGTCCCAGCCCTCGGCGGCGAGTTGCCGGGCAATGCCGGCGCCGATGGAGGCCAGCCTGCCGGCGCCTGTGATGAGGGCGACGGGGCGGACGGCTGCTTGGGGAGATTCCATGGAGTCAGCCTAGTAGCGCACGCACCCCTTCCGCGAAACCCCCAGCCCCCCGTTAGTCGGGAAGCAGGATCAGCTCCAGGTACCCGCGCAGGCACCCGGCCATGTCCACCTTGTCCGGCGCCAGGAGCCACTGGGTCTGGATCCCGTCCCACAGCCCGATCAAGGACGCTGCGGCGACCTCCGGGTCCACGCCCGGGCGCAGCCGCCCTTCCCCCGCAAGCTCCCGTAACTGCCGGGTGTAGCTGCGGCGCAGCTCTTCAAACCTGTTGGTGAAGTACGGGCGCCCGGGATGCCCCTCCGTGACTGCTTCCCCGCACAGCACGGTGTAGAGCTCCAGGACTCCCGGCACGTCCTCATTGAATCGCGCCTGGCGGAGGACGGCATCAACAAGCGATTCCTCCGGGTCCGGCGGCGCGGTACCGTCTCCAGTAATGGAGTCGCGCCAGTTAAGCACCGCCAGCAGCAGTTGGCTTTTGGACGGAAAGTAATGCAGGAGGCTCGTCTGGCTCATGCCGGCGCGGTCGGCAACGTCCTGCAGCGAGCCCCCGCGGTATCCGCGGGCGGCGAAGACGGCGTGGGCTGCGGTCAGGATGGCCTGGCGGCGCTCAGCGGACTTCGCGTAGGGTCCCCGGCGGGAAGCCTGGGGCCCCTCCTTGGTGCTCATGGCAAGCCAGTGTACCCGCCGTATTACCCGGGGAATCAAAACTCGAGTGCTCACTCGACTTTTCGTGTTAGCCTGTCTCGAACCGAACAAAAAGTGCCATGCTTCACACTTTTAGGCACATAACCGACACAACGAGGTGAAGGCAAATGTCCCAATTCACGCGAAGACAACTCCTGGGTGCCGGCCTGGGCACCGCAGCGATGGGTCTCCTGTCCGGCTGCTCCACCCCGGGCACGCGCTCCGTCAACACTGCACCGGTGCTCGCCCCAGCCGCCAGCGGGGAAAAAGTCACCCTCACGTACTGGTGCTGGCTCAAGGACGCCCAGAAGGTAGCGGACATCTGGAACGCCTCCCACCCCCAGGTGCAGGTGGAGGTGGTATGGATCCCCGGCGGCAATTCAGGGGGTTACCAGAAGCTCTACTCAGCCCTGGCAGCGGGCGGCGGACCTGACCTCGCCCAGGTGGAGATGCGTTCGCTTCCGGAATTCATGCTGGTGAACGGGCTTGTCGACGTAGCCCGCTATGGTGCCCAGGACTACGCCCACCTCTACGATCAGACCCTGTGGGGCCAGGTCAGCTTCTCCGGCGGCGTCTACGGAATTCCGCAGGATTCCGGGCCTATGGCGATGTTCTACCAGCCGGCCATCCTCGACCAGGTGGGAGGCACCAGCCCCGGCACCTGGGACGACTGGGCAGCGCTGGCCCGTGAGCTCCGCCGCAAGGATGTCTACCTGGACTGCTTCCCGCTGGCTGACGCGTCCGTGTTCACTGCTTTCGCCACGCAGGCAGGTGCGCGGTGGCTGCACCCGGAGGAGGACGGCTGGGTCATCAACATGACTGACGACGCCACCCTGAAGGTGGCCCGCTTCTTTGACCAGGCCATCAACGAGGACCTTGTCCAGACTGCCTTTGGCGCCTACTCCCCCGGCTGGTTCGCGGCTGCTGCGAAAGGGTCGATCGCTTCGGTCGTTACGGGCAGCTGGGGTGATGCCCTGATCGAAGGGGTCAGCGGCGGCAGCGGCAAATGGCGGGTGGCACCCATGCCCACGTGGGGCGGCACCGGGTTCGGGTCAAGCTACCTTGGCGGCTCCACCGCGGCGGTACTGGCCAACAGTAGGCACCCCCGCGAAGCACTCGAGTTCGCGGTGTGGATGACCACGTCCAGGGAAGGCATCGACGCCGAAATCACCAACAGCGGCATCGGCTGGTCCCCCACGCCGGACTTCATCGGAACCTCGCGGCAGGCGCCCTCGGACTTCTTCAGCGGCCAGAGCTACCACCAGGAGATCTTCGTGCCGGCGGCACAGCAGCAGAACAAGGACTGGTCCTGGTGGCCCGTCACCCAGCAGTCCTTCAACATCCTGAGCGATGGCTTCCGGAGGAAGGCCTCGGGAACGAGCCTGGTGGATTCGGTGGCGACGGCGGAACAACAGATTATGACCGTCTTCAGGAACAAGGGCCTCAGCATTCGAAAGGAAGCGTCATGACAACGCCGTCACGAACAGTCCCAAGCGGTCCGCCGGCACCCGCCCGCGAGGACACCGGCCCCCGTAAGGCCGGCGGCCGAACGGGAGCCGCGGCACGCGCCCCCTGGATCCTGCTGGCTCCTTTCCTGGCGCTGTTTATCCTCACGTTCATCCTGCCGATCTTCGTTGCGGTTGGATCGAGCTTTACCAAAGTGACCCGGCGCGGGCTCTTCGGGGAGGCCGGGGTTACCAGCGAATTCGCCGGGTTCAGCAATTACGCCCAGGCGCTGGCAGACGGGAGTTTCGTTGCCTCGATCGGGCGGATGCTGCTGTTCGGCATAGTGCAGGTGCCCCTGATGATCGCCCTCTGCACGGTGCTGGCACTGATGCTGGAATCAGCGTCGGCCAAGTGGCCGGGTTTCTTCCGGGCCGCTTACTTCCTCCCCTACGGCGTGCCCGGCGTCATTGCCACCATCCTGTGGTCGTTCCTGTACGTCCCCGGGCTGAGTCCCCTGTTCGACGTCGCGGCGCTGGTGGGATTGACCCCTGATTTCCTGGGCGCCAACACCGTCCTGTGGTCAATTGCGAACATCGTCACCTGGAGCTACACCGGCTACAACATGCTGATCATCGTGGCCCAGCTGAAGGCCATCCCCGGGGAACTGTACGAGGCGGCAAAGGTGGATGGCGCCTCCACCTGGCGGGTGGCCCTCAGCATCCAGCTCCCGCTGATCCGGCCCGCCCTTGTCCTTACAACGGTGTTCTCTATCATCGGCACCCTGCAGCTCTTCGCCGAAGCCCAGGTCCTGAAGACTGTCGCCCCCGCCATCGACAGCCAGTACACCCCCAACCTCAGCGCCTATACCACCGCGTTCGCCTACAACGACTACAACGTGGCCGCTGCCCAGGCTGTGCTGATCGCTGTGGCCGCCTTCGTCCTGTCCTTCGCCTTCCTCAAATTCACGAACAGGAAGTCATCATGACCGCAACCGTGACACCGCCGTCGACATCAGCTACCGCGCCCCGCTCTTCCGCAGCCGCGTCCAGGCGTCCGGGCGGCAAGAGCGGCCCGTCCACCATCATCGTCACCGCGCTGCTGGTGGTGGTGGCCCTGTACTTCCTTATTCCCGTCTACTGGGTTGTTGTCGCTGCCACCAAGTCGACGGAGGACCTGTTTTCCACCAACGGATTCTGGTTTGCCCCCACGGTGGCACTGTGGGACAACCTTGCCCAGGTCCTCAGCTACGACGACGGCATCTTCATCAGGTGGTTCCTGAACTCGGTGCTGTACGCCGGCGTCGGCGCCCTCGTGGCCACCTACTTTGCGGCGGCAGGCGGCTATGCCCTGGCCAAGTACGAATTCCGCGGCCGGAACCTGGTGTTCGGGACCATCCTGGGCGGGGTGCTGGTGCCCGGCACGGCCACAGCCCTGCCGCTCTTCCTGCTCTTCAGCCAGCTCGGCCTGGCCAACACCTACTGGAGCGTCCTGCTGCCGTCCCTGGTGTCGCCGTTTGGTTTGTTCCTGTGCCGGATCTATTCGCAGGCCACGGTGGACAGCTCACTCATTGAGGCTGCCCGGCTGGACGGCGCCGGCGAACTGAGGATCTTCCACACCATCGGGCTGCGCGTCCTCACCCCGGCCCTGGTCACCGTGTTCCTCTTCCAGCTGGTGGGGATCTGGAACAATTACTTCCTGCCGCTCGTGATGCTGTCCGACTCCGGGCTGTACCCGATCACGCTCGGCCTGAACAACTGGCTGAGCCAGGTGGACCGGCTGCCCGAGTTCTACGAGCTGACCACCGGCGGCGTGCTGCTGTCGATCATCCCGCTCAGCATCGCGATGGTGGTCCTGCAGCGCTTCTGGCGCGGCGGCCTCACCGAGGGTTCCGTGAAGTAGGGAACTTCCCAAAACGGAACGGCACGTCGCGGCAACCCCGCCCCGGGGACTGCCGTGACGTGCCGTCCCCGGTTTAACGGCCGGGCTACGGGATGGAGGCGAACGCCTGGTCCAGGTCCGCCAGCAGGTCCTCCACGTCCTCGATGCCGCAGGAGAGGCGGAGGAGGTTGACCGGGACCGCCAGTTCGGTGCCCTTGACCGAGGCATGCGTCATCTCCGAGGGGTAGTTCATCAGCGATTCGATGCCGCCAAGGGATTCCGCCAGCGTGAACACGGAGGTTGATTCGGCCACCTTCCGGGCAGCAGCCTCGCCGCCCTTGAACTGCACCGAAACCATGCCGCCGAAGCTCCGCATCTGCTTTTTCGCCAGCTCGTGGCCCGGATGGGACGGCAGGCCCGGATACAGGACGGCCTCCACCTCGGGGCGTGCCAGGAGCCACTCCGCCACGGCCTGGCCGTTGACGCTGTGCCGGTCCATGCGGACGCCCAGGGTCTTCAGGCCGCGGGTGGTGAGGAAAGCGTCCATGGGACCGGAGACGGCGCCCACGGCGAACTGTACAAAGCCGATCTTCTCCGCGAGTTCCGCGTCATTGACCACCACGGCGCCGCCCACCACATCCGAATGCCCGCCGATGTACTTCGTCGTGGAGTGGACCACGACGTCGGCACCCAGGGCGAGCGGGTTCTGCAGGTAGGGGGACGCGAAGGTGTTGTCCACCACCAGGAGGGCACCGGCGTCGTGCGCTATTCCTGCGAGCGCCGCGATGTCGGTGATCTTCATCAGCGGGTTGGACGGAGTCTCCACCCAGACGAAGCGCGTCCTGCTGGCGGCCACCGCGGCCCGGACGGCGTCGAGGTCGGCCATGTCCACCGGCGTGTTGCCGATCCCCCACCCGCCGAGGACCCGGCTGATCAGCCGGTAGGTGCCGCCGTAGGCGTCGTTGCCCAGCACGATGTGGTCGCCCGGGCGGGTCAGTGCCCGGATGAGCGAATCCTCGGCGGCCAGCCCGGAGCTGAAGCTGTAGGCGTGGGTGCCGCCTTCCAGCGCGGCGAGCTGTTCCTGCAGGGCGTCCCGGGTGGGGTTGCCGCCGCGGCCGTACTCATAACCGCTGCGGAGCCCGCCGATGCCGTCCTGGGCGTAGGTGGAACTGAAGTGCAGCGGCGGGACCACCGCGCCGGTGCGGGGCTCGAAGGCCTGTCCGGCGTGGACGGCGCGGGTGTTGAAACCTTGGTTTTCGGGGACAGTCATGATGCTCCTTGTCTGGGTGAAGCCGTATCAGGGTGAAGCAGGTCAGTTGCTGAGGTAGGCCAGGAGGTCGTGCCGAGTGAGGATGCCCACCGGCGCGCCGACGAACGTGACCATGACCGTGTCCACGTCCGAGAGCAGTTCCCTGGCCGCCGAAATGGTTTCCAGCGATCCGATGACGGGCAGTTTGGGGCCCATGTGCTCGGAGATCTTGTCCGTCAGTTTGGCTTCGCCGCGGAACAGCTTGGCGGTGAGGGTGCGTTCGTCCACGGCACCGAGCACCTCGCCCATCACCACCGGCGGCTCCTGGGACAGGACCGGGATATGGCTGACGCCGAACTCGTTCATGATGTTGATGACGTCGCGCACGGACTCGTTCGGGTGGATGTGCACCAGGTCCGGCAGTTCGCCGTTCTTGGAGCTGATGACTTCCCCCACGGAGGTTTCCTCGCCGCCGGAGAGGAAACCGTAGGAGCGCATCCACTGGTCGTTGAAGATTTTCGCCAGGTAACCCCGGCCGGAGTCCGGCAGGATCACGACGACGACGGCGGACTCGGGCAGGTCCCGCGCCGCCTTCAGGGCAGCCACCACGGCCATGCCGGAGGATCCCCCCACCAGGAGGCCCTCCTCGCGGGCCAGGCGCCTGGTCATGGCGAAGGAGTCGGCGTCGCTCACCGCGATCACCTGGTCCGGGATGGACTTGTCATAGTTCCCTGGCCACATGTCCTCCCCCACGCCCTCCACGAAGTAGGGGCGTCCGGTGCCGCCGGAGTAGACCGAACCTTCCGGGTCCGCGCCGATGATCCGGACCACGCCGCCGTCGGACTCCGGCCGGTGCGCCGATGCTTCCTTCAGGTAGCGGCCGGTGCCGGTGATGGTGCCGCCCGTGCCCGCGCCGATGACGCAATGGGTGATCCTGCCGTCCGTATCGCGCCAGATCTCCGGGCCGGTCGTCTGGTAGTGGCTGCCGGGTGCCGCGGGGTTGGAGAACTGGTCCGGCTTGTACGCGCCGGGGGTCTCCCGGACAATCCGGTCCGAGACGCCGTAGTAGCTTTGCGGGCTGTCCGGCGGCACGGCGGTGGGCGTCACCACCACCTCAGCCCCGTACGCCTGGAGGACGGCGCGCTTGTCCTCCCCCACCTTGTCCGGAACCACGAAGACGCACTTGTAGCCCTTTTGCTGGGCCACCAGGGCCAGGCCAACCCCGGTGTTGCCGGACGTGGGCTCAACAATGGTCCCGCCGGGCTGCAGCTTGCCGTCCCGCTCGGCGTCCTCGATCATCTTCACCGCAATGCGGTCCTTGATGGACCCGCCGGGGTTCAGGTACTCCAGCTTGACCAGGACGGTGGCTTTGATGCCCTCCGTCACGTGGTTGAGTTTGATGAGCGGGGTATTGCCAATGAGGTCCAGGATGGACTGGGCGTACTTCATGGATACAAAGCTACCGCTTCACCGCCATGGGCACCGGATCTCCAATGGAGCGGCATTGCCCTGGCCGGGCTGCTGGTGGCAGCCCTGACCGTCCCCCTCGCTGTTGTGGCTCTGTGGCCGGCGTCCGGAATGCCGTGATGCTACCCGGCGGACTGGGCCTGCTGGTCCGCGGGAAGGTTCTCCCACAGTCCCATGATGTTGTTTTCAGGATCCTTGAAGTAGGCGAAGTAGCCCATCCCGGGAATCTCGTTCTTGGGCATAACAACAGAACCGCCCAGTTCCTCTATGGTCTTCAGCGTGGCATCAATGTCCGGCACGTCCACCGTGATGACGGGGTTGGTGATCTGGTCCTCCCGGGCCATCATGCCGCCGTTGATGGCACCCGCGGTTGTGGGCTGGCCGGTGGCCTCATCCATGGGCGTGGTGATCACCATGTTGTAGTCCATTCCAGGGACAGGTTCTATCCGCCAGCCGAGGGCCTGCTGGTAAAAGTTCCTGGCCCGCTCCTGATCGTCCGCGGGGATTTCGAAATGTACTAATCCACCCATTGCGCTCACCTGGAATCTCTGGAATCTCGAAGGGAACAGCGCGGACGCCCCGCGCCACACCTGGGAGTCTAGTCCTCTCTCCGCTGCCCGGTAAGAGCCACGAACGAGCCGGAGTTTTGGTCCAGATCTGGAGACTTCCGAGCCGCGCAACCCGCCATACGTGGACAAAAACTCCGGCTCCCGAAACCGGCACGGGCGGACCCGGCGGGCGGACTGTCGGGGCACCGTGGGACGATGGTGGCATGACGATCGCAGAGGTTCCCGCACGGCTGGCAGCCGCCGCGGACGCCTCCCTCCGCTGGTGTCCGGGCGGCCCCTACGACCTTGCGCGGACTCTCCGGCCCCTCCTGCGCGGCAACAGCGATCCGTCCTTCGTGGCCGAAGGCGGCGTCGTCTGGAACGCGTTCACAACAGCGGAAGGCCCCGCGACTCTCCGGCTAAGCCCGGCCGGCAGCCCGGAGATGGAGCACCGGGTGGACGTCCAGGCCTGGGGTCCGGGCGCCGCGGCGGCGGTAGCGGCAGTTCCGCGCCTCCTGGGGGCGCACGACGATTGGTCGGGATTCGACGAGCCGGCGTTCCATGCCACCCTCCCCCGCATGGTCAGGGAAGCGCGGCGGCGCAGCCTGGCCGTCCGGCTTCCCTCCAGCGGCCGCATGGTGGACCAGCTGGTGCCCATCATCCTGGAACAGAAGGTCACGGTCATCGAGGCCCGCCGCGGCTACCGGTACCTCCTCCACCGCTACGGTTCCCCCGCACCGATGGCTGGCACGTTGGCTCCCGCCGGTTTGGTGCTGCCGCCCACGGCGGCGCAGTGGCTGCAGGTTCCCAGTTGGGAGTGGCACAAGGCCGGAGTGGGCCCGCAGCGCTCCGCGACGGTGATGCGGGCGCTGCGTTCCGCCGTCGCGCTTGAACGGCTGGCGGCGCTTCCGGCGCTGGAGGCGGCAGCAAAACTGCAGACGATCCCCGGCATCGGCATCTGGACGGTCGCCGAGGTAGTGCAGCGCACGCACGGTTGCCCTGACTCGATCTCGGTGGGCGACTACCACCTTGCCGCCTACGTCGGGGCCGCGCTGACCGGCCGGCGGACCGATGACGCCGGCATGCTCCGGCTGCTGGAGCCTTGGCAGGGACACCGCCAGCGCGTGGTGCGGATGATCCAAAGCAGCGGCTTCCGCAAACCCACGTTCGGCCCGCGGATGACCATCCAGGACCACCGCCGGCACTGACGCCCGCCGGGCACACGGCCCGGCGCCCGTGCACGATCTTTCCGTGGACTCGTGCCGGGGATGGGTATAGCGTGGCGCCAGGGAGCCCGTTCCAGAGCCCCGGCCCGCCGCATCCTCTGGAGTCACCCATGATCCACACGGACAGCCTGACCAAGACGTTCACGGTGAAAAAAGAAACAGTGGAAGCCGTGAAGGGCGTCGACATCGACGTTGCGCCCGGCGAGCTCGTGGCCTTCCTTGGCCCGAACGGGGCCGGCAAGTCCACCACCTTGCGGATGCTCACCACCCTGCTGACACCCACCTCGGGGACAGCCAGGGTTGCCGGCGTGGACGTCACCGCGGATCCGGCCGGCGTGCGGGCAAGGATTGGCTACATCGGCCAGGGCAACGGCGGCGGCCACAGTTTCCGCGTGATCGATGAGCTGGTCATGCAGGGCCGCTTTTACGGCATGAACTCCGCGGACGCCCTTGCCCGGGCCGGGGAACTCCTGGAATCCCTGGACCTCACGGACCTCGCCAAGCGGACAGTCATCAAGCTCTCCGGCGGGCAACGGCGGCGGATGGACGTGGCGCTGGGACTGATGCACTCGCCGCGGCTGCTCTTCCTGGACGAGCCGTCCACCGGGATGGATCCCCAAAATCGGGCCAACCTGTGGGAGCACATCATGCGGATGCGCGAGGAACACGGCACCACCATTGTGCTGACCACGCATTACATGGACGAGGCGGACTCCATGTCCGAACGGGTCATCATCATCGACCACGGCAGGATCATCGCCGATGACACCGCCGCGCGGCTGAAGTCGAACCTTGCCGGCGACCTGCTGGCCGTCGAAGTGGCGGCGGCCTCCGCGGCCGGGGTGCGGGGGCTGTTAGGGCGCGCCGCGGCGGGCGGGGAGGTCAGCGAGAATGCGTACGACGGCGTTGTGCGCTTCCGCCTCCGGCTCCCCGAAGGTGCACGGCTGGCGCCTGCGCTGCTGCTGGAGATGCACAACGCCGGCGCTCCCGCCCAGTCCCTGGAGTTGAAGCCGCCCACCCTGGACGATGTGTTCCTGGAACTGACCGGGCGCAACCTGCGGGAAGGGGCGAACCGCTGATGGCCACCCACAGCACCGCTGCCGGCACCCGGGAGAAGCCCGGGCTGGCCAGGATCCTGCATGACACGCGGTACGTGTTCTGGCGGGAAATGCTGCTGCCGCTTCGGGACCCGTTCTCGCTGGTTTTCTCGCTGCTCCAGCCCCTCGTCTTCCTGGGACTGTTCGGCCCGTTGCTGGGCGCGGCCGTGGGCGCGCCGGCGTTCGGCGGGCAGTCCACGCTCCAATGGTTCCTCCCGGGCGTGGTGGTGATGATCGCGCTCTTCGGAACGTCCATGACCGGCTCAAACCTGCAGTACGAGCTCATGACGGGCTCGTACGAGCGCATCCTGGCAACGCCGCTGTCCCGGTCCTCGCTGATGATCGGGCGGGCCTTGAAGGAGTGGGCGCCACTGGTGGTCCAGGGGCTTCTCATCGCACTGGTCTGCATCCCGTTCGGCTTCGTGTTCTATCCCCTGCACGTGCTGTTCGGGCTGGTCATCCTGGGGATCTTCGGGATAGGACTCGGAGCCCTGTCGTATGCGCTGGCGCTGGTTTCCCAGAGCAAGGAGTGGATCTTCTGGGGTGTCCAGCAGACGTTGCTGTTCCCACTGATGATCCTCTCCGGCATCATGCTTCCCATCGAGGCCGGACCCAGCTGGATGCGGACGGCCAGCCTGTTCAACCCCCTGACCTACCTGGTGAACGCCGAGCGCGAACTGTTCGCCGGCAGCGTCGGGACTGACACCCTCCTGGGCCTGGCCGCCGCCCTGGTGACAGCCGTCGTCGGCCTTGCTGTGGGGGTGAAGGCCATCAGCCGTAACATCCGCTAGGTACGGCTGCTGGCTTCACAGCCCCAGCCTGGCCACGGCTTCCTGGCGCATCTCCACCTTGCGGACCTTCCCGGACACGGTCATGGGGAACCGCTCCCGGACCTCGACGTAGCGGGGAATCTTGTAGTGGGCCAGCTTCCCCCGGCAGAACTCGGCAAGCGAGCCGGCGTCCAGCGGCTGGGCACCGGGCTTGAGGATGATGCACGCCATCAGCTCCTCGCCGTACCTGGCATCCGGCACCCCGATGACCTGTACGTCCTGGATGGACGGGTGGCCGAAGAGGAACTCCTCGATTTCCCGCGGATAGATGTTTTCGCCGCCCCTGATCACCATGTCCTTGATCCGGCCCTCGATGACGACATAGCCGTCGTTGTCCATGCGGGCCAGGTCCCCGGTATGCATCCAGCCGTCGGCGTCGACCGCTTCAGCCGTCTTGTCCGGCTGGTTCCAGTACCCCTCCATCACGGCATATCCCCGGGTGCACAACTCCCCGATCTGCCCCTGCTCCAGGACGTCCCCTGATCCGGGATCAACGATCTTGCTTTCCAGGTGCAGCATGGTGCGCCCCACCGTCTCCGTGCGCTGCTGCAGGGTGTCGCCCTGCCGGGTCATGGTGGACACCGGCGAGGTTTCGGTCATGCCGTAGCAGATGGCCACGTCCGACATGTTCATCTCCGATATCACCCGCTTCATCACCTCGACGGGACACAGCGAACCGGCCATGACCCCCGTGCGCAGGGTGGACAGGTCGTAGGAGGCAAAGTCCGGCAGCGCCAGCTCGGCGATGAACATGGTGGGCACGCCGTACAGGGAGGTCCCGCCGAAATCCTGGACGGCCTCCAGGGCTGCAGCCGGGCTGAACCCGCGGCCGGGGATGATGGTGGCTGCGCCGTGGCTGAGGGCATTCAGGTTGCCGATCACCATGCCGAAGCAGTGGTAGAACGGCACCGGGATCACCACCCTGTCGTGCTCTGTGTATCCGAGCAGTCCGCCGATCGAGAACCCGTTGTTCAGGATGTTGTGGTGGGTCAGCGTGGCCCCTTTGGGGAATCCCGTGGTCCCGGAGGTGTACTGCAGGTTGATGGGATCGTGCGGGCTGAGTTCCGCCATGCGGGCCTGCAGTCCGGAATGTCCGACGTCGTCCGCCCGCCGAAGCAGCTCGGCGTACGTCAGCTCCGCATCACCGAGGGGAACGCCGGCGTCGAACCCGTCCTCGCCGGACCCCTCGCCGCCGGGCGCGGGAAGGAAGACCAGCTCGCGCAGGTCCGGGCACTCCGCGAGCGCCTTCCGTGCCATCCCCACGTAGTCGCTGTTGGTGTCCGACGGTGCGGTAACCAGCGTCCGCATGCCGTTTTGCTTCACCACGAATTCCAGTTCGTGGCTGCGGTAGGCGGGGTTGACGTTGACCAGGATGGCCCCGGCCTTGGCGGTTGCGTACTGGAGAAGGGTCCACTCGGCGCAGTTGGGACTCCAGATTCCCACCCTGTCCCCCTTGGCAACCCCCAGGGCGAGGAGCGCACGCGCCAGCCTGTCGACGTCGTCGTTCATCTTGGTGTAACTCCAGCGGCGGGCGTCGGCGCCCGGAACAGGCGCGGCCTCGATCAGCGCGTCGTGGAAGGGAAACCGGGCCGCCATCCGCTCAAAGTTCCGGCCGATGGTTTCATGGAGCAGCGGGACGTCAGTGTCCCCGGCTGTGTAGGCGCGCATGCTGGCACGCTACCAAGTGGCTTCCGGCAATGAAAGCACCACCGTAAGCGGTGTCCGGCCCGACAGAACGCAAGCCGTCCGCAAGTGCCGGTATTGTGAAATCCATGACTTCACCCATTGACCTGCAGGCAACGTTCATCCCCAACGACGGCGAGTTTCACCGCGTCAAGCTGGCCCTCGAAATCGCCATCGACGAGGTGGTGAACGAACCCGGCTGCATCCGGTACGAGCTGACGGAAGCCAGCGAAGAGAAGCTGGTCCTGACGGAGCAGTGGGCGTCGGAGGAGGACTTGGCCAAGCATTCCAAGGGCATCGCAGTGCAGGACCTCAACGAGTCACTGAGCGCGCTGCTGGCTGAGCCCGTTAAGGTGGAACGGATCTGACTGCCTGACTAAAAGGCGCGGAAACAGAAAATGCGGGACCTCCCAGTGGGAGGTCCCGCCTTTTTGTTGATTTCCTGAGCCTTAGGCGTCCGGGATCTGCGTGCCGTCCTGGGGGCCGGCCGGCTTGCCCGTGGCTGCGGCGGCCTCTTCCCGCTGGCGCGCCACGTGGGCGTGGACTTCTTCCATGTCCAGCGCCTTCACGGCGTCCACCACCTGTTCGAGCTGCTGGGCGTTCAGCGCGCCGGGCTGGGAGAACACCAGCACCTTTTCGCGGAAGGCCATCAGGGTGGGGATGGACGAGATGCCGGCCTCAGCGGCGAGCTGCTGCTCCGCCTCGGTGTCCACCTTGGTGAAGAGGACATCCGGGTGCTTCTCCGATACGGCCGAGTACGTGGGGCCGAACTGCTTGCAGGGGCCGCACCATTCCGCCCAGAAATCCACCAGGACAATGTCGTTGCCTTCGATGGTGGATGCGAACTGTTCACCTGTGATGTCTAGGGTAGCCATGTGTCAACGGTACGCGGCGCTCCCCCGGCCTGTCCTGCCCGGGCCGCTTTGTTCGCTCCGCGCGTCATCGGGAATATCACGGGCAGGCGCGATGTACAGCGCGGCCGGCGGCACCTAGTCTGGGGTCATCGCCCCGCGTGCGCATCCAGGAGGTCTTATGGCAGCCGCTATCTCAGCGAAGTCCCTGACCAAGGAATTCGGGCGCCGCGAGGTGCTGCACGGCGTCGATTTCGAGGTGGAAACCGGCTCCGTGTTTGGGGTGATCGGCCCGAACGGTGCGGGAAAGACCACCACCATGCGCTGCCTGCTGGACATCATCCGCCCCACCAGCGGGACCATCCGGGTGCTGGGTACGGATCCCCGGGCGGGCGGTCCGGAACTCCGGCGCCGCATCGGCTACCTTCCCGGGGAGCTGTTCCTGGCGGGCCGGGTCACGGGCCGCACCCTGCTGGCCCACTATGAGGCCATCAGCGGGCCGGTGCCGCCGGGCCGGGTGGACCAGCTGGCGGAGCGCCTGGGACTGGACCTCACCCGCCACATCAGGAAACTGTCCAAGGGCAACAAACAGAAACTGGGGCTGGTGCAGGCGTTTATGCACCAGCCCGAACTGCTGGTCCTCGATGAGCCCACCAGCGGCCTGGACCCGCTGGTCCAGCAGGAGTTCCACGCCATGGTGCGGGAGGCGAAGCACCGCGGGCAGACGATCTTCCTCAGCTCGCACGTCCTGAGCGAGGTCCAGCAGACAGCGGACACGGTGGCCATCCTCCGCGACGGCAGGATCATCGCCGTCGAATCCGTCAGCGGCCTCCGCGAAGGTGCCGTGCGCCGCGTCCGCTTCACCACCTCCGGCATTGCAGTGCACGACGCCGTTGCGCGGCTCACTGGCGTGCCCGGCGTCGGACACGTGGAGGTACTGGAGGCCGACGGCACGGCAACGCTGTCCGCCACCATTGGCGGGGACATCCAGCCGCTGGTCCGCATGCTGGCTTCCCTCCGGCTGACCGACCTCGTCCTGGAAGAGCCGGACCTGGAGGAAGCAGTGCTGACGATGTACGCCGCCCCGCAGGAGGAGGCACGGTGACGGCCCTGCCGCTGTTCCGCCGGGCGTTCTTTGACACGTGGCGGTCCACCGTGGGCTGGGCGCTGGGACTGGCCGCGGCGATCTTCCTCTACCTGCCGCTGTACCCGTCCATTGGGGGCAGCGCGCAGATGCAGGACATGATCGACGCCCTCCCCCCGGAGATGACCAAGGCACTGAACTATGACCAGATAGCCACCGGCCCGGGCTATACGCAGGCAACGCTGTTCGGGCTCCTCGGCTTCCTCCTGATGACCATCGCGTCTGTTTCCTGGGGCGCCGCTGCCGTGGGCGGAGACGAGGAATCGGGCCAGCTTGAGCTGACCCTCGCGCACGGGGTGCGCCGGGTGCAGGTGGTGCTGGACCGGGCCCTTGCCCTGCTGCTGCGCGTGGTGCTGCTGGCCGCCGTGGTGTGCGTCCTGGTGTGGCTGCTGAACGGTCCTGCCCAGCTGGGCATCGAGCTGGGCAACCTGCTGGGCGCCACGGTGCTGTTCGCCGGACTGGCACTGCTCAGCGGAACGGCGGCCCTCTGCGTCGGTGCTGTCACCGGCCGCCGCACGTACGGACTGGCCGCCGGCGCCGCCGTCGCCGTCCTCGGGTACGTGTTCAACGCGGTGGGCCGGCAGAGCAAGGATGTGGAGTGGCTGCTGGCTGTGAGCCCCTACCACTGGGCGTATGGAAACTCGCCGGTGGCGAACGGGGCGGACTGGCCGGCAGCGGCGTGGCTGTGGGCCATCTCGGCCGCGCTGGTGGTGCTCGCCGCCGTCGCCCTGGAACGGCGGGACGTGGGCGCTTAGGCCGCTACGCCCAACTGTGCGGCGCCGGGGTCCGGCTCCCGGGGAGGGTGCTGGACGCCCGCCACTCGTGGATCCAGTCGGGAAGCACCAGGTCAGCCGGCGGTTCGCCGAACTCCTTCAGGATGTCCGCCTGGCTGACCGGGCGTCCTTTGCTGACCAGCCGGGTGGCGATGTACGCGCGGGCGTACACCTCGCCGTCGGCCACCATACGCTGCTCAAAGAAGATGGCTTTAGCGTCCAGCCCAATGATGCGGGTCTCGATGGTGTAGTGCTGCCACAGCTGGAGGGACTTCCGGAAAGCAACCGTCTCCGCTGCCACCACAGGGCCCCAGCCCCGCCGGCGCATCCGCTTCCAAACGCCGCTGCGCACCATCAGGTCGAACCGGCCCAGGTCCATGAGGGACAGGTACATTCCGTTGTTGACGTGCATGGCGATGTCGATGTCCGTGGGCAGGACCCGCAGCGGGAGCGAGGAGCTGTCCCAGACGGTCAGGGGCGGGCGGCGCGACGAACGGACCAGCATAAGGAGGGTTCTCAGGAGCAGGTGCATCCCCCCATGCTACCCGTCAGTAACATTGGGGTCCCTGGCGCTGACAGTAGGATTTCCTGCATGACCCAACAACGCTACCGGGACCTGGCCGACTGGCCGCTGACGGTGACGGCACTCGTCTTCCTGGGAGCCTACGCATGGCAGGTCGTCGGCCGGATCGAGGGCAGCGCAGCCCTCCCGCTCGAGGCTGTCATGTGGGCAACCTGGGGCATCTTTGCCGTGGATTACCTGGCCAATCTGTGGCTGGCCGACAGCCGGGGCAGCTGGTTCGTCCGGAACCTGCACGAGCTGGTGATTGTGGCGCTGCCGTTCTTCCGGCCGCTGCGCCTCCTGCGGCTCGTGACGCTGTTGTCCGTGCTGCACCGGACGCTCGGCGATACCTTGAGGGGCCGGGTGGTCACCTATGTTGCGGGGTCAGCCACCATGCTGGTGTTTGTGGGCGCCCTGGCGGTCCTGGACGTGGAGCAGTCGGCCCCGGACGCGAAAATCGTCACTTTCGGCGATGCCTTGTGGTGGGCCATGACCACCATCACCACCGTGGGTTACGGCGACATGTACCCGGTGACGCCGATCGGGCGGATGGTTGCGGCCGCCCTGATGATGAGCGGCATCGCCGTCCTGGGTGTGGTCACGGCCTCCATCGCCTCGTGGCTGGTCCAGCGGGTGGAGGATACCGCCGAGGCCGTGTCCGAGGCCGAGGAGCCGGTCCGCGCTGAAGTGGCGGACCTCGCAGCAGAAATTGCCTCCCTGCGGCGTGAAATCGCTGTGCTCCAGGACCGGCGAACGCCCTAGCCGGACACCCGTTCACGGGCTGCCCAAAAAGCGTTGCCTGCGGGCAAGTACCGGGCCACCGTCGTTTGAGTAGCCTGCTCCGCGCTCGCCAAGTACCGCACTCAAATATTCGGGTAATTCCTACTGGTGCCGCCTGCCGTGCGCCCTTCCTAGACTCGGGATTCCTAGGACCGAACATATGTGCCGGCGGTCCCCCGGGGGTTGCTTCCCGGGGTCCCGTCCCTCGCGGAGCCTCCGTATCTTCTGGGTATGCGGATGCCTCCATCCCGCGCCTTTCCTGCGGCCCCGCATTAGCGGAGGCGCATGGCGCGTTCCCCTCGATCCGTCCCGCCCGCCGGAGCATACTGCATCGGCCTGGCTGGACCGAGCCTGGACGGGCTACCCATGAACCAGCCATACCTTTCCATCCCCGAAGGCCCCAGCAGGAGCTTCGCCACGGATGAACCCCGCACCGAGATCACCACTGGACGGCCGGTTATCAGCAACAGGCTGTGGGCCGGCATGGCAACGGCCGCCGTGGTGGCGGCGGTTGGCGTCGGCGCCCTGGCGGGGCCTCCCGCGTCAGTGGACCAGGGCACGACGACGGTGGGGCAGGTTGCCGCCGCAGCGTTGCCGGAGGTGCCGAACGCCGCAGCAGGCACCGACGCGCAGCCTGCTGCCGAGGCCGCTTCCGGAGCAGGACTGCCTGCTGCCCAGGCTGTTTCCGAGGCCCCGGCAGCACCCGCGGCCGAAGCGGCGCCACCAGCTGCACCCGAACCAGCGCCTGCACCTGAGCCGGCACCGGCTCCGGCCCCGGCTCCGGCGGGCGACCCGAACCTGTACACCGTGGTTCCGGGCGATACAGTCGGGGCAATCGCTGCCAGCCACGGTGTGGACATGAACGCCATGCTCGCGGCGAACGGCCTGGGCCACTACAGCATCATCGTTCCGGGCCAGACGCTGGTCCTCACGGGACCACCGGTGGCGGTAGCTTCCGCTGAACCGGCACCGGCACCCGCACCGGCCTTTGCTCCAGCGCCGGCCGCCCCCGCACCGGCCGCGGCTCCGGCGCCCGCCCCCGCCTTTGTCCCTGCCGCCCCGGCCATCCGCACCATCTACGTGGCGGGCGCCGGCGGGCAGTCCATGGTGGACGCCTGCATCGGGCCCATCCACTACACCCCCAACGATGGCTACTCGCTGTTTATCACCGAGCACGATTTCTGCGGCGGCTGGGCCCGGTTCTCCGGTATAGGGGTGGGGGAAACAGTCAGCATCCCGGGCTACGGAACCTACACGGTCTCAGCACGGGGGCAGGTGCCCAACCCGGGAACCACCAACGACGTCATCGCTGTCTTCGGCGGGTTCCCCCGCGCGATCCTCCAGACCTGCATCCCCGGCACCAGCCAGATGCTCCTGATTGCGCTGAACTGACCGGCACTCTTGGTGGCCCCTGGCTGGTGCGGTTCAGGGGGCGCCCAGGTTTCCCAAGCTTGTCCGCGGTTCCTAGCCTTGATGGCGGGGAGCCGCGGACAAGGCCATGACCGCCAGACAAAGAAACGCCACGGAGGGGACCCCGTGGCGTTGATGGCGGGAGCTCCCTGGCAGGGAAACCCACCTATGCGTTCATCGGTTTGCGTTCCGAGATGTGCTCCACGAGCTCTCCCACGCGCTGCTCGGAGTAGTTCCGGGCAATATCGCCTTGGCTGATGATGCCCACCAGCTTGTGGTCGGCGATCACCGGGAGCCGGCGGACCTGGTGGGCTTCCATCATCTCGATCGCCGCGTCAACGTTTGCGTCCGCGTCGATCCAGTGCGGCTTGCCCGAGGCGAGGTCGCGGGCCATCATGTCGCGGGGATCGCGTCCCGCGGCCACACACTTGAGCACAATGTCACGGTCGGTGATCATGCCCTTCAGCTTGCCGTCGTCACCGCAGATGGGCAGCGACCCACAGTCCAGGTCCATCATCATCCGGGCGGCATCCACCAGGGACTGGTCTTCCTTAATGCACTGCGCGTCCGTCGTCATGAATTCACGTACGGCACTCATTGATCCTCCTTCATCGATGGGGATATCGACGCAGGGTACCGGGGCACATGCGCCGATGCTGCCAGCCTACGCCGGGCTCCTGCTGATGTCGACGACGGTTTTCCACGGCTTCAGGGAGGGCTTCCGGCCCGCGTGCCGGCCCGCTTTCCGGCACTCCTGGCCTTCTTCGCGGCTCAGAACCATCAAGGGCCGGATCTGCGAACAAGCCCCTGACGGGACGGCAGCATCCGGCGCAGGGCACAAAAAAGCCTCCGGAACCATTTGGTTCCGGAGGCTTTTCCTTGGGTGGCAGATGAGGGATTCGAACCCCCGTAGGCGTTGCCAGCTGATTTACAGTCAGCCCCCTTTGGCCGCTCGGGTAATCTGCCGAACTTCAAAAGAAGTACCCGCCGATGCAGTCTGCGAACCGTCCGTTTCCGGGCCGTTCCGCTTCCAGTAACCGCGGGCAAGACAACTTTACAGAACTTCCGCCGAAGAATCGAATCGGGCCGCGGACGCAGCCAAAACCCCCGCAATTGCAGGGAAAACTAACGGAATCAGGCGCCGCCGAGGATCCTGCCGGCGAGCCGTTCTTCGAACTTCGAAGCCTGCTCCTCCGTGATCTGGTTCAGCTGGACGGCCCGAAGCAGGTCCTCGTGGACACCTTCCATCCGTGCTGAGGCCTCCGGCACGGGACTGAAGACGATGGCCGCTGCAACGGCCGCGGCGGCGACGGAGCTGGCGGCGCCCGCAACCGCGCCGGCTGCTGCAGTGGTGGTCCGTGTGGCGTACCGGACGGCCTTGCGGTGCATGGTGTTCCCTTCGTGCAGTTTCCCAACCGTTCCAACTCTGCGGCGGCCTCCTTCGTTCCCTCCGGGTGTCCGCTGAGAGGGAACTGTGAAACCCGGCTCCCCCACCAGCACCGGCATCCGTATTAGGCTTTTAGGCAGCGATCAAGCCCTGTTCCCGCACAGGGTCCCACCGGCATAAGGAGAGTCATGGCAGGCGAGTCAACGTTCGACGTCGTAAGCAAAGTGGACAAGCAGGAAGTGGCCAACGCGCTGAACCAGGCGCAGAAGGAACTGGCGCAGCGTTACGACTTCAAAGGCGTGGGAGCCGAGGTGGACTTCAGCGGCGAAAAAATCCTCATGAAGGCGAACTCGGAGGAACGCGTCCTGGCGGTGCTGGATGTCCTGCAGTCCAAGCTGATCCGCCGCGGCATCTCGCTGAAGTCCCTGGACACCGGCGAGCCGTACGCCTCCGGCAAGGAGTTCCGGCTCGAGGCCTCCATCAAGGAGGGAATCGCGCAGGACCTGGCGAAGAAGATCAACAAGCTCATCCGTGACGAAGCTCCCAAGTCCGTCAAGTCCCAGATCCAGGGCGACGAACTGCGCGTGACCTCCAAGTCCCGTGATGACCTGCAGGCCACCATGGCCCTGCTGAAGGACTTCGACGAAGCCGACCTGCAGTTCGTGAACTTCCGCAGCTAGCCCTTCCCGTCGTCTGGCGACGCGCAGCAACTATGCCGCCACGCAAATAAGCCGGCGCGGCCCGGATATGGACCGCGCCAGCTTAATTGCGGATCACAGGGCAATGTGCGCGCGGGCGTCCTTACTACGCCGGCGGCCGGCCGGCCATCCGCTCCAGCCGCGCAATCCGGTCCCGCATGGGCGGATGCGTGGCGAACAGCTTGTTCATGGCGCCGCCGCGGAACGGGTTGGCGATCATCAGGTGCGAGGCGTTCACCAGGCGCTGGTCCTGAGGCAGCGGAGCTAAGCTGACGCCGCGCTCAATCTTGGCCAAAGCTGAGGCGAGCGCCAGCGGATCGCCCGTCAGCTGCGAACCGTCCTCGTCGGCGTCGTACTCCCGCGTCCGCGAAATGGCGAGCTGGATCAGGGACGCCGCGAAGGGGGCGAGCAGCGCCATGGCGATCATGGCCAGCGGATTGGAGTTGCGGCGGTCCCCGCCGGCGAAGAACAGCAGCATCTGCCCCACCGAGGTGATCACGCCTGCGACGGCGGCGGCCACTGACGAGGTGAGGATGTCCCGGTTATAGACGTGCATCAGTTCGTGCCCCAGGACGCCGCGAAGCTCACGCGCGTCCAGCAGCTGCAGGATGCCCTGGGTTACGCACACGGCGGCGTTGCGGGGATTGCGGCCAGTGGCAAAGGCATTCGGGTTCAGGGTGGGCGAAAGGTAGATGCGCGGCATGGGCTGGTTGGCCCGGGTGGAGAGCTCGCGGACCATCTGGTAGAGCTGCGGCGCCTGCGCCTCGGCCACGGGAATTGCCTGCATTGAGCGGATGGCGATCTTGTCGCTGTTCCAATATCCGTAGGCGGTGGTGAACACCCCCACCAGGGCCATGATCCAGATGGGTGCGGAGCTGCGGGTACTGGTTCCGATCAGCGCCCCGAGTCCAAGGAGCACCGCCCACAGCACACCGAAGAGCGCCGCCGTCTTGAGGCCGTTGTAGTGTCTGTGCACGCTTCCTCCTTACCCACTATGGGAACGGCTGTCTAGGGAACAGGGTTCCGCGCGTCGTATTCCCTGAAGCCGGGCTGCAGCTTTGCGGCCGCCCATGCGCCGGCGACACAGAGGAAGCCGCCGATCAGCAGGACCCATCCCTCGGCCACGATTTTGGTGGCACCGCCGGCCAGCAGGTCGCCGACCCTGGGGCCTCCCGCCACCACCACAATGAACACCCCCTGGAGGCGCCCGCGGAGATGGTCGGGCGTTGCTGCCTGCAGGATGGTGTGGCGGAAGACGCCGCTGATGGAATCGGCAATCCCGGCCAGCGCGCAGCACAGTGCCGCAGGAAGCAGCCAGGGCGTCACCGCCCCGTCCGGGGCGCGCCCTGCCAGGAGCACCACCAGCCCGAACCCGGCGATGGACGCTCCCCACCCCATCACCGAGAAGACCACGGCGCTCCCCTGCCGGCGGACATTGCCGAGCGGGCCGGAGAACAGCCCGGCCAGGAAGGCGCCTATGGCTGTGGAAGCCAGCAGTACGCCAACGGTGGCCTCGCCGCCGCCGATCATGACCGCGCCAATGGCCGGCATCAGCGCCCGCGGCTGCGCAAGGATCATGGCGATGAGGTCAATGATGAACGTCATCCGCAGGTTGGGCCGGGTGCCCAGGAAGCGGAAGCCCTCGACGACGGAGCGGAGTCCGGGCCGGCGGGGGGTTCCCGACGGCGGCAGTGGCGGCAGCCGGTAGACGGCCCACAGGACAAAGCCGAAACTCGCGAAATCGAGCGTGTAGGTCCAGGCGAATCCCACCCAGGCCACCAGTACCCCGGCTAGCAAGGGTCCTGCGGTCATGGCAAGGCCGAAGGACATCATGCTGAGGGCATTGGCAGCGGGCAGGAGTTCCGTGCGTACCAGCATGGGAAGGATGGCGCTGCGGGCCGGCTGGTTGATCGCCTGCGCCCCGCTTTGTGCAGCCACGAGAAGGTACAGGACCCAGACGTTGCCCAGCTGGAGCCAGGACTGCAGGGCTATCGCGCCGGTGGTCAGCCACAGGACAGAGGTGGCGAGCAGCGCCACCAGGCGGCGGTCGTGGGCGTCGGCGATGGACCCGCCCAGCAGCCCGCCGATCACCAGCGGCACCAGGGCGAAGACCGCCAGCAGGCCCACGTAGAAGCTGTCCTGGGTCAGGCGGTAGACCTCCAGGCTCACGGCCACCAGGGTGAGCTGGCTTCCGACGGCGGACACGGCGGAGCCCAGCCAGAGCCTGCGAAATGCGGGACTCTCCCGGAGCGGCGTGATATCAGCGAGCAGTTTCCCCACCCTGCCACCCTAGTGGTGCGGATGAGGCTGCTGGTTCCGGAGAGGTTAGCCCAGCCTTATTGTGAGATGTTCATAATAAGTGTTTCAATGGTGTCATGACGGAACACCTTGACGGCCACGAAGCATGGGCTGCCGCCCTGCGCGCCCACGGCCGCAGGGTGACCAAACAGCGGCTGGCGGTCCTGGCCGCCGTCGAACGCCACCCCCACTCCCCCGCCGAAAGCATCCTGAGCGCAGCCCGCGCCGAGCTGCCCGAGCTGACGGCCCAGTCCGTGTATGTGGTGCTGGGCGATCTGACGGACCTGCATATGCTGCGCCGGTTTGAACCCCCGCACTCCCCGGCCCTGTACGAAACACGGGTGGGAGACAACCACCACCACGCCATCTGCATCAGCTGCGGCCGCGTGGAGGACGTCGACTGCGCAGTGGGCCATGCCCCCTGCCTCACTCCCCACTGGGATGAGAACGCCAAGCCGATGACCATCCAGATCGCCGACGTTATGTACCAGGGCATCTGCCAGGACTGCCAGCAGTCCCAACAACTTCCTTCCAATCGTCCCTCTGAAGAAACACAGAAATAAAAGAAATAGGAGAACAATGACTGCCATTTCAACAACCCAGTCAGGTGCCCCCGTCACGTCCGATGCGCACTCCAAGTCCGTTGGCGCCGACGGTGCCATCATCCTGACTGACCACTACCTGGTGGAAAAGCTCGCCCAGTTCAACCGCGAGCGGGTTCCGGAGCGCGTAGTGCACGCCAAGGGCGGCGGCGCATTCGGCACGTTCAAGGCCACCGAGGACGTGTCCAGGTACACCAAGGCAGCCTTCCTCCAGCCCGGCGTCGAAACCGACATGCTGATCCGCTTCTCCTCCGTGGCCGGCGAAAACGGCTCCCCGGACACCTGGCGCGATCCCCGCGGCTTCGCCGTGAAGTTCTACACTTCCGAGGGCAACTACGACCTCGTGGGCAACAACACCCCCGTCTTCTTCATCCGCGACGGCATCAAGTTCCCGGACTTCATCCACTCCCAGAAGCGCCTCCCAGGCACGCACCTGCGTGACGCCGACATGCAGTGGGACTTCTGGACCCTGTCCCCCGAATCCGCCCACCAGGTCACGTGGCTGATGGGTGACCGCGGCCTGCCCGCCTCCTGGCGTGAAATGCAGGGCTACGGCTCGCACACCTACCAGTGGATCAACGCCGAGGGCGAGCGCTTCTGGGTCAAGTACCACTTCAAGTCCAACCAGGGCGTGAACTCCATGAGCAGCGAGCAGGCCGAGCAGCTGGCAGGCTCGGACGCGGACTACTACATCCGCGACCTGTCCGAGAACATCGAAGCCGGCAACTTCCCGTCCTGGGACCTGCACGTCCAGGTCATGCCGTACGAGGACGCCAAGACCTACCGCTTCAACCCGTTCGACCTGACCAAGGTGTGGCCGCACGGCGATTACCCGCTGATCAAGGTGGGCACCATGGAGCTGAACCGGAACCCGGAGAACTACTTCGCGCAGATCGAGCAGGCCACCTTCGCGCCGTCGAACTTCGTGCCCGGCATCGCCGCTTCCCCGGACAAGATGCTGCAGGCACGCATCTTCTCCTACGCCGACGCACACCGCTACCGCGTGGGCACCAACCACGCCCAGATCCCGGTGAACCAGCCCAAGAACCAGGTCAACAACTACAGCCAGGACGGCGCCGGGCGTTACCACTTCAACGCTCCGTCCGTTCCGGTGTACGCCCCCAACACCTTCGGCGGTCCGGCTGCGCTTGAGCCGCAGAACCCGGCCGGCGGCTGGGAAAACGACGGCGAGCTGACCCTCGCCGCGCACTCCCTCCACCCCGAGGACAGCGACTTTGTCCAGGCCGGAGCCCTGTACCGCGAGGTTTACGACGAAGCGGCCAAGGCACGCTTCCTGGAGACCATCACCGGCGCCGTGGGCGGCGTCAAGCGCTCCGACATCAAGGAACGCGCCATCCAGTACTGGACCAACGTCGACGCCGACCTCGGCGCCAAGCTGCGCGCCAACCTCGGTACCGCTGACGCACCGTCCGCTCCGACTTCGGACGCTGAATCGGCCAACAAGATCGGCTGATCCAGCCTTTCCTGGGGCTTGCCCCAAAGAACCACCCCGTCACGGTTTCCGTGGCGGGGTGGTTCTTTTTCCGTACAGGTTTCCTCTCCGCGTCCCCGCAGAGGGGACTTTGTGCATCCAAGGACTCTTTGCACATAGAGGACTGTTTGCACATAGGGCGTGCAGGCACTGTCCCCCATTGCGGGCCGCCCCTAGGCTCACACCATGACGACTTTCCAGGGCATCCCGGCCGGCGCATTCGGGTTCTACGAAGAGCTTCGGGACAACAACAACCGGCAGTGGTGGCAGGAGCACAAGGCCGGGTACCAGTCGCTGGTCAAGGAACCCCTGGCATCGCTGCTCGCAGAGCTGGAGCCCCGGTTCGGACCGGCGAAGCTCTTCCGGCCCAACAGGGACATCCGGTTTTCCGAGGACAAGTCCCCGTACAAGACGGCCCAGGGTGCGGTGGCATCCGTCCAGGAGGGCGTTGGCTACTACCTGCAGATCAGCGCCGACGGCCTGCTGGTGGGGGCGGCTGCCACTCGCACACCCCGGCGCAGCTGGCCCGCTACCGCAACTCGGTGGATGCTTCAGGCACCGGCGAGGCACTGCGCCACATTGTGGAGAATGTGGCCGCTGCCGGCTTTTCCGTGGAGGGCGAGAAACTGAAGACAGTGCCGCGGGGGTATGACCGCGGGCATCCGCGGGCAGAACTCCTGAAGCACAAATCCCTCTCAGCCGGCGTCCACCTGGGCCGGCCGGGGTGGCTTTCCACCGCCGGCGCGGCCCACGAAATCGCGGAGCTGTGGGAGGACTTGCGCCCCTTGGTGGACTGGGTCAGCCGGCATGCTGCCCCTTGAGCGGCGTTTCCTCCCCCGATGATGCGGCAGCCGGCCGGTGCCCCTTCTTGGCCAGCTGGATCTGTTCGTAGACGTGGTGGCGCAGCTCGGTGAAGCGCGGCAGGGAACGGGTGTTCAGCTGGTCGCGGTCCGCCGGGAGGTCAATCCGGATATCTTCCTGGATCACCGTCGGAGAGCTCGAAAGGATAATGACCCGCTCGCCAAGGTAGACGGATTCGTCAATGTCGTGGGTGACGAACAGCACCGTCACGCCGAGCTTCTTCCAGACAACCCGGATGAGGTCCTCAAGATCGGCTCTGGTCTGCGCATCCACCGCGGCAAAGGGCTCATCCATCAGGAGGACCTCAGGCTGGTAGGCGATGGCCCGGGCGATTGCGACGCGCTGCTGCATACCGCCGGAAAGCTGCCAGGGGTAGGACCGCGGGACGTGGGAGAGGCCTACCGCTTCGAGGGCGTCGTCCACCAGACGGTCGCGTTCACCCTTGGGGACACCCTGGTTCTTCAGCGGCAGTTCCACGTTGTCCCGCACCCGCATCCACGGGAACAGCGAACGCCCGTATTCCTGGAATACCACCGCCATCTTCTTGGGCGGACCGGTCACGCGCTTGCCGTCAAGGAGCACCTCGCCCTCGGTGGGCGCCATCAGCCCGGAGATGCATTTGAGCAGCGTGGTCTTGCCTGACCCCGAGGGCCCCACGAGGCAGGCCAGCTCTCCTGCGCGCAGGTCGAAGGTGAGGTTGCGGACAGCCTCGACGTCGCCGCCGTCGGTCTGGTAGACCTTCTTCAGCGCCCTTACGGAGAGTGTTGCCTCCGTGTCTGCCTGGGTTGGGTCAGGCTGCATTTTCTACCTCTTTCTGGCCGTGGTACCAGCGCAGGATGTTCCGCTCGGCCCACTGGAAGATGAAGGACATGGCCACGCCCACCAGGCCCAGGACCACGATGCCGGACCACATCTCGGGGATGGCAAAGGACCGCTGGAACTGGACGATCGTGAAGCCCAGCCCGGAGGACGAGGCGAACATTTCGGAGATCACCATCAGGATCAGCCCGAGGGACAGCGACTGGCGGACGCCGGCCATGATCTGCGGGCTTGCGGAGGGAAGCACCAGGTACCGGACGCGTGCCCAGCCGCCGATGCCGTACGTGTGGGCGGAGTCGGAAAGGACAGGGTCCACGGCGCGGACGCCTTCGATGGTGTTCAGCAGTACCGGCCAGACGCAGCCGGAAATGATCACCATCACCTTCATGGAATCGGTGATGCCCATGAGCAGCATCAGGACCGGCACCAGGACCGGTGGCGGGATGGCGCGGAAAAACTCGAGCGTCGGTTCCAGGAGGGCCCGCAGCCAGCGGACGGACCCGATCAGGATTCCGCCGATCACCCCGATGATGATGGCGACGGCAACGCCCACCACCAGGCGGCCCAGGCTGGGCAGGACATCGGAAAAGAAGCGGTCACCGAACCAGACCTCACCGAATGTCTCCACGAGGTCGGCCGGCTTGGGGACAAAAAAGTTGACTGAGCCCAAGGTGGAGAACCACCAGACCAGGACCAGCAGCACGGGCAGTCCCAGGATGTAGCCGATGTTCCTGAGCGTCCTCACACGATCACCTCCGAGCGGATGGACGAGTGCCAGCCCAGGATCCTTTTTTCGATCTGGCGCATCAGCATGTTGATCAGGACGCCGATCAGGCCTGTGGCCAGCACCAGGGCGTACATGCCGGAGATGGCGCCGCCGGACTGTGCCAGGGCGATTTCCCTGCCGAGTCCCGGGGATCCGATGACGAGTTCCGCGGTGATGGCCAGGACCAGCGCCACGGCGGCTGCCAGCCGCACGCCCGTCATCAGGTAGGGCAGTGCGGTGGGAAAAACGACGTAGCGGATCCGGGCCATCCTGCCCAGGCCGTAGGTCTTGGCGGTGTTGTTGGCAACCATGTCGACGTCCGCCACCCCGTACAGCACCTGGATCAGGACCTGCCAGAAGGACGCGTACACAATCAGGAGCAGGGACGACTCGATTTTCACGCCGAAAAGCAGCACGGCCAGCGGGATGAGGGCCACCGACGGGATGGGGCGGAGGAACTCAATGGTGGAGTTGGTGGCCTTCCGCAGGAAATCGCTGGAGCCGATAATGAAGCCCAGCAGGACGGCTGCCGCCACTGCCATCAGCAGCCCCAGGAACCACGCCTTCATGGTCTCGCCCACCGCAACCCAGAAGGCCGTCAGCCCGAAGTCGACAACCAGCGCCGCTATGACCTCGCTGGCGGGCGGAAGGAACCGTTCGTCAATCAGGCCGAGCCGGGGAATGAGCTCCCACGTCGCCAGGAATCCGATGATGCCCAGAATCCCCAGCAGCTGTTTCGCTGCCCCCTTGCCCGCCTTCCGGCGCTGCCGCCCCTTAGCTGGAGCGGCACCGCCGGCGGCCAGGGTTCCTGGACTCACGGGAGGAGGTCGTCCGCACTGGGGGCTTTGGAGAGGGTGCCGTACTTGGCTGCCGCGTCGCCCAGCGTCTTGAACGCGTCCTCGTCGAACTCAACCCGGTACCGCGGGAGGATCATCTTCGCCCGCGTTGCCTCATCGATCTTGGTGTACGTGCCCACGATCTCGCGGACTTCGTCCGGGTGCTCCTGGGCGTATTCCAGCGACTTGTTCATGGCGCGGGTGAACTTCTCCGTGAGGTCGGCTTTGCCGCTGATGGTGTCGCCCTTGGTGAAGTAGCCGGCAATATCGAGTTCCGGGCTCATCTCCACGAAGTTCGACGACACCACCGTTCCACCTTCATCCACGGCCTTGGACAGGAACGGCTCCAGGATCCATGCGGCATCCACCTGCTTGTTGGCCAGCGCCGCGGGGGCGTCCGGGAAGGCGACTTCCACGAACTTCACGCCGTTGGGATCGCCGCCATCCTTCTCGATGACAGATTTGATGGTGGTGTCGCCGATGTTGGAGAGGTTGTTCACGGAAACGGTCTTGCCCGCGAGGTCCTTGGCGGACTGGATGTCTGATCCGGCTGGGACAACCACACCGCCGATGTCCTTGCCCTCTTCACCCGTAGTGGAGGCGCCGTTGGCCACGAACTTCAGGTCCAGTCCCTTGTCCTTGGCCACCATGACAGAGATCAGGTTGGAGAAGGCGAAGTCAAAGCTGCCGCTCACCACGCCGGGGACAATCGCCGCGCCGCCGGTGGCCGTCTGGATATCCAGCTCAAGGCCCTCTTCCTTGAAGAAGCCTTGCTTGTCGCCGAGGTAAATGGGCGCGCAGTCGACAATCGGGATGACGCCCACGCTGACCTTGGTCAAACCTGCTTCCCCGCCCCCGGTGGCGGGTGCGGTTCCGCCTCCCGTGGAACTGGGCGAGCCGCTTCCGCATGCCGCCAGCCCAAGGATGGACGCTGCTGCCAGGACGGAAATAAGACGACGTTTCATGATCACTCCTTCGTGCCCATGACCGGGGACAACTTCGTCCCCAAGCCTAGTGTTCGCCATTCGAACAAGCGTTCGATTACTCTGATTCAACCATGGTACGGCGGTCAGGCCATCCATATACGGCTCATTGTTACAGCTCTGAGACGGCGGCGTAAGGGATGCCCCAGGGGAGCACGCTGCAGCCGGCGCGGGACCAGCGAGCCCGGCGGGGCCGAGCGGCTCAGCCGCTGTGGCCGTTGGCTGCCAGCCGCGTCTCGAGGTTGTTGAAGAAAACCGCCAGCATCAGCTCGAAGGCTTTCGTGGCCGCCTCCGGCTCGTTCATGACCACGAAGTCGAACTGGAGTCCGTAGAAGGTGGAGGTGAAGAGCCGCGCGTCGGTATCGGCGAATTCCTCCTGTATCCCCTGGACCATCAGCCAGTCGCGGGTCTTGTGGTGGAGCATCCGGAAGTGCTCCTGCGACGTTCCCCGCGGCTCGGCGGCAACGATGTCCTGCGCCGTGGCTTCAAATTCGAGCCGGGTCAGGTGCCGGTTGCGCTGCGCCATGGTCCACTGCCAGGAGTCCAGCAGGAACTCCCGCCAGGCGGCACGGTCGATGTCCCGCACGTCGGTGTTGCGCATCCGGTCCAGCCGGGATTCGATGGAAACAACGATGTCGTTGATCAGCTGGTCGCGGCTCCCGAAGTGGTACACCAGCACGTAGGCGCTCATCCCCAGGCCCTCGGCCAGGCTCCGGAAGGTGAGCTCGGCCAGCGTCTTGTCCATCAGATAGTCAAGGATGGCGGCGAGGAGCTCGGCCTTGCGTTCGTCTCGAGTGGGGCGGGCCATAAGTCCAATCCTAAGTGGGGGCTCCATCCTGGCAGCCGGGCATGCGAATGCCCGCCCGGGCAGGCCTGGGCGGGCATTCGGTGAATGGTCAGACGCGGGTGAGCTCGTCCCCGCCGTCGCGCACCTGGCTGGACGCCGTTCCGTTGACCTCGGTGCTGGCGTCGCCGAACCGCTCGTTGAGGCGGGAGTGGCGCTGGCCGTAGGCGAAGTAGATCGCCAGGCCGATTGCCAGCCAGATGGCGAAGAAGATCCACGTCTCCACCGCAAGGTTGGTCATGAGGTAGAGGCACAGCACTGCGGAAACGATGGGCAGGACCTTCCCGAACGGAACGCGGAAGGCGGGCTTAAGGTCAGGACGCTTCTTGCGGAGCACCAAAATGCCGAGGCTTACCACCACGAACGCGGACAGGGTTCCGATGTTGATCATTTCTTCCAGCAGGTCCACGTTGGTCAGCCCGGCCACCAGCGCGACCGCGGCTCCGCAGATGACCTGGAGGCGCACCGGCGTCGAACGCTTCTCGCTGGTCCGCGACAACGCCCGGGGCAGGAGGCCGTCGCGGCTCATGGCGAGAACCACGCGGGACAGGCCCATGAGGAGCACCATGATCACGGTGGTCAGGCCCACCAGTGAACCGAAGGCGATGACCTTGGCCGCTGAAGTGTCGCCCACGGCCTCGAAGGCGGTGGTGAGGGTGGGGTTTTCCGCCTCGGCCAGCTGTGTGTAGGACACCATGCCGGTCAGGGCCAGTGAGACCAGGATGTAGAGCAGGGTCACCAGGGCAAGTCCGCCGAAGATCCCGCGCGGCAGGGTCTTCTGCGGGTTCTTCACTTCTTCGGCAGAGGTGGCCACCACGTCAAAACCGATGAACGCGAAGAACACCAGCGCGGCGCCGGCAAAGATGCCCAGGGTGCCGTACTGGGCCGGGGCGGCGCCGGTGAGGAAGCCGAAGAACGACTGCTTGAGGACGTCTGCGGTGCCGGTGCCGCCGGTGGGCTCAGCGGCGGGGATGAACGGGGCGTAGTTTTCGAACTTCACGTAGGTGAAGCCCACCACGATGACAAAGAGGACGACGCCGATCTTGATCAGGGTGAAGATGTTGCCTACGCGGGCGGACAGTTTGGTGCCAAGCACCAGCAGCACGGTGAAGACGGCGACGATCAGGAAGGCTCCCCAGTAAAGGTCAACCCCGCCCAGGGAGACCGCAGCCGGAATGTCGGCACCCATGAGTGCAAACACCTTGCTGAGGTAGATGCCCCAGTACTTGGCGATGACGGCTGCCGCGGTGAAAAGTTCCAGGATCAGGTTCCAGCCGATAATCCAGGCGAGGAGTTCGCCCATGGTGGCGTAGGTGAAGACGTAGGCGGAGCCTGCCACCGGGATCGCGGTGGCGAACTCGGCGTAGCACATGATGGCCAGCGCGCAGGTGACCGCGGCGACGGCGAAGGAGAGGGTCACTGCCGGTCCCGAGAAGTTGGCTGCCGCTTTGGCACCCACGGAGAAGATGCCGGCGCCGACAGCCACGGCGACGCCCATGATCATCAGGTCCCAGGTGCTGAGGGAACGCTTGAGCTTGCGTCCGGGCTCATCGGCGTCGGCGATCGACTGCTCGATGGATTTGGTCCGGAGGAGGTTCATGGGGATCACAATCCTGGTTTGCGAAGGAAACAGACCAGTTAACGCTAGTGTCCATCCACTGGACGGGCCGAACTGTCCCGAATGGTGAGACGGGCCCTGCACCAAACTTTGTTCCTTCAAACGCACTTAGGACCCTCCGGATGGAGGGCCCTAAGTGCGTTTGAGCCGAATTACTAGGCAGGCCAGTCCATGAGGGTGGAGCGGATCAGGAACCGTTTGCCCTCCGGCGCCTCCACGGAAAACCCGCTCCCCCGCCCTTGCACGACGTCCACTGTCAGGTGGGTGTGGCTCCAGTAGCTGAACTGTTCCCGGGACATCCAGAATTCCAGCGCCTGGGGCTCAATGCCCTCGGCCAGGTCGAACAGGCCCAGCAGGACGTCTGCCTCCCCGGTGATGAAGTCGCCCGCCGGATAGCACATGGGCGAGGACCCGTCGCAGCAGCCGCCTGACTGGTGGAACATCAACGGCCCGTGCTGGAGCCACAGCTTCCGCAGCAGCTGCACGGCGGCCGGGGTGAGCGCCACCCGGGAAAATTCTTCCCCGGGCAGCGTCACCGCGGCGTCCAGCCGGTCCACGGCCATCAGAACCTCAGGACCACGCGGCCGTCGATCTTGGCGTGCTTCATCTCATCGAGCACCGCGTTGATCTCGGAAAGCTCACGGACAGAGACGGTGGGATGGATCTTGCCCTGCGCGTAGAAGTCCAGCGCTTCCTCCATGTCCTGCCGGGTCCCCACGATGGAACCCCGGACCGTCAGGCCCTTGAGCACAATTTCGAAGATCGGTGCCGGAAAGTCGCCGGGCGGCAGCCCGTTGAACACGATCGTCCCGCCACGGCGTGCCATGCCGATCGCCTGGCCGAAAGCTGACGGGTGCACGGCCGTGACCAGGACTCCATGGCAACCTCCGGTTTCACGCTGGATGACTTCCACCGGGTCCTCGTGCAGGGCGTTGACCGTCAGCTCCGCGCCGTGTGCCTTCGCGAGGGCGAGCTTGTCGTCGGCGATGTCCACCGCCGCCACCCGGAGGCCCATGGCCACCGCGTACTGGACGGCGATGTGTCCCAGGCCGCCTATGCCGGAGATGGTGACCCACTGGCCGGGCTTGGCCTCGGTCATCTTCAGGCCCTTGTAGACGGTGACGCCGGCGCACAGCACCGGCGCCACCTCGACGGGGTCGGATCCCGCCGGTATGCGGGCAGCGAACCGCGAGTCCACCAGCATGTATTCGCCGAACGAGCCGTCCACGCTGTAGCCGGCGTTCTTCTGCACCTCGCACAAGGTCTCCCAGCCGGTGCGGCAGTACTGGCAGTCGCCGCAAGCAGACCAGAGCCAGGCGTTGCCCACCAGGTCACCGACGGCAAGGTCGGTGACGCCCTCGCCGAGGGCCACCACTTCCCCCACGCCCTCGTGGCCGGGTATAAAGGGCGGTGAGGGCTTGACGGGCCAGTCGCCTTCTGCCGCGTGGAGGTCGGTGTGGCAGACCCCGGTGGTCAGCACCTTGACCAGGGCCTGCCCCGGGCCTGGGGTAGGAATGTCGAGGTCCTGGAGCTGGAGGTCCTTGCCGAATTCGGTTACTACTGCTGCGTGCATTGTCGTCGTCATTGGCGAAATCCTTGCGTCGTTGTAGCGGAGGTGGTGCGGGATTAGAAGAAGCCGAGCTTGTTTTCGTTGTAGCTGACCAGCAGGTTCTTGGTCTGCTGGTAGTGGTCCAGCATCATGGCGTGGTTCTCACGCCCGATGCCTGAGGACTTGTAGCCGCCAAACGCGGCCCCGGCCGGGTAGGCGTGGTAGTTGTTCACCCAGACACGGCCGGCCTGGATTTCCCGGCCCGCCCGGTACGCGACGTTGCCGTTGCGCGACCAGACGCCGGCGCCGAGGCCGTACAGGGTGTCGTTGGCCAGGCCCATGGCGTCGTTGTAGTCGCTGAACTTCGTCACGGCCACTACGGGGCCGAAGATCTCCTCCTGGAAGATCCGCATTTTGTTGTGGCCTTCGAAGACCGTGGGCTGGACGTAGAAGCCGCCGGCAAGGTCGCCGGGCAGTTCGGCGCGGGCGCCGCCGGTGAGGACCTTGGCACCTTCCTGCTTTCCGATGTCGATGTAGGAGAGGATCTTCTCGAGCTGGTCGTTGGAGGCCTGGGCTCCCACCTGCGTCTCGGTGTCCAGCGGGTTGCCCTGCACCATCTTCTCCACCCGGGCAACGGCGTCGGCCATGAAGGACTCATAGATGTCTTCCTGGACCAGTGCGCGGGACGGGCAGGTGCACACCTCGCCCTGGTTGAAGGCGAACAGCGCGAAGCCTTCCTGCGCCTTGTCGTAGAAGGCGTCGTTTTCCTGGGCGACGTCGTTGAAGAAGATGTTGGGGCTCTTGCCGCCGAGTTCCAGGGTGACGGGAATGAGGTTCTGGCTGGCGTACTGGCTGATCAGCCGGCCCGTGGTGGTTTCGCCCGTGAAGGCGATCTTCCGGATCCGGGGGCTGGACGCGAGCGGCTTTCCGGCCTCGACGCCGAAGCCGTTCACCACATTCAGGACGCCTGCGGGGAGCAGGTCGCCGATGAGCTCCATCAGGACCAGGATGGACGACGGCGTCTGCTCGGCGGGCTTGAGCACCACGGCGTTGCCGGCGGCAAGCGCGGGCGCGAGCTTCCAGACGGCCATCAGGATGGGGAAGTTCCAGGGGATGATCTGGCCGACCACGCCGAGCGGCTCGTGGTAGTGGTAGGCGGTGGTGTCGTCATCGAGCTGCGAGAGCCGGCCTTCCTGGGCGCGGACGGCCGAAGCGAAGTACCGGAAGTGGTCCGCAGCAAGCGGCATGTCGGCGTTGAGGGTTTCGCGGATCGGTTTGCCGTTGTCCCAGGACTCGGCGACGGCCAGCATTTCCAGGTTCTCATCGATCCGGTCAGCGATCTTGTTCAGGATCGCGGCGCGCTCGGCCACGGAGGTCTTGCCCCAGGACGGCGCAACCTTGTGCGCGGCGTCGAGCGCCAGTTCAATGTCCTCGGCCGTCCCGCGGGCCACCTCGCAGAAGGCCTTGCCCGTGACGGGGGTGACGTTTTCGAAGTACTGGCCCTTGACGGGGGCCACCCACTCGCCGCCGATCCAGTTCTCGTAGCGGTCCTTGAAGGTGACCTTCGAACCCTCGGTACCGGGCTGGGCGTAAACAGTCATTGCTAGCTCCTTTGCTGTGCATGGGGCGGGGGCCGGTTCATGGCCTCCGCCGTTGCTCCCAGCGTAGGAGGGCAAAGGTTGCAGTCAGGTTGCACAGGAGTGGTCCAGCTCATAGCAGAGGTAGCCGGACGGAACGACGGCGCCACATGGCTAGGCGCTGAGTTCGGCTTCCAGCCGCTCGAGGTCGGCCACGACGGCGGCCCGCTTGGGCGAGCGGGCAGGCAGCAGCTTCAGGGCGGCACGGCGGACCCCGACGTCGTCCCTCGCCTCCGGCAGCTCCGCGTACTTGAGCAGTGTTTCGGCGCTGCCGTCGGTGAGGACGGCTTCCCGCATCAGGGACGAGACCCTGTCCCGGAGCTCGATGATGCCGGGCGCCTCGGACTTCGGCAGTACGGCGCCGCGGTAGATCTCGAGTGCGATCCGGTGGGCGCCGCGCTGCAGGCAGTTCAGGACCTGGCCGCTGTCCGGAACAAGGTCCATGGTGAGCTTGTAGGGCCGGGACTCCGGAACGGCGGACGGGTTGAGCTGCTGCAGGACCTTGCGCAGCCTGACCATTTCGGCGCGGAGGGTCATGGTGGAGCCATCGCCCGGGTACAGGAGGACGCTGAGTTCCTCGGCGCTCAGCCCGTCCGGATGCGAGCCCAGCAGGGCGAGGATCTCGCTGTGCCGGGCGGACAGCACCACGCTCTTGCCTTCGAGGCTGAGCAGGGCCTGGTCACGGCCCAACAGCTGGAGGCTGTTGCGGTACAGGCTGCCTTCCTTCGCCCCCACCCTCGGTGACCGGGAAGCGCTGCCCGCGCTCCGCCGTCGTGCGGGCCTGCTGGCCAGCGACGCCGCCAGCTGGAGGCGCTCAACGCGAAGCTGCGCCTGCGCGGCGGCCACGGTGGCCTCGACGAGCGACAACGTGTGGGGCGCTACCGCCGTGGCCGTGCCGGTAATGTCCACCACGCCCAGGACGGCACCGGAATCCGGATCATGGAAGGGAACGGCGGTGCAGCTCCAGGGGTGGACCGTCCGCTGGTAGTGCTCCGCGCCGGAAATCTGGATGCCGCGGCCCAGGGCCAGGGCGGTTCCGGGCGCGCTGGTGCCAACGGTGGCTTCGGACCAGTCAGCGCCGGGGACGAACATCATGCCCTCGGCACGGCGCTGAAGGGCGGGGTCCCCGTCAACCCAGAGCAGTCTGCCCACTTCGTCGCCCACCGCCACCAGCAGGCCGCTGTCGTGGCTGGGCTGCACCAGGAGCTTGTTGATCACCGGCATGATGGCGGCCAGCGGGTGCTGCCTGCGGTAGTCCTCCAGCTCATCCAGGTCCATGGCCAGCGGGGCCGCGGGGTTGTCCGGGTTCGCCTTGAAGCCTGCCGACCGCTGCCAGGATTCGCGGATCAGCGCACGCAGGCCGGGCAGCTCCGGCGCATCCGCCAACGTGCCGCCGTCGAGCTCTTCATGTGCTGCCAGGGCGCGGAGCTGCAGCGCCGCGCCGGCGCCGGGCTGGGTCAGGTTCGTCATCGAACTCCTGGTGGCTGCACTACGTCTGCAAGGGCATGGCCGCATGCTGCCGGCCAAGGGGTGGACGCCATTGTAGCGCGGCTCCCCTCGCCCACCTACGCTCTGGAGTTTTTTGTCCACTTATGCAGGGTTCAAGGGCGGCAATGTCAAGTGGTGGGAGCAACGCGGGGTGGTTAGGCCGCTTGCAGCAGCTGGTTTAGCCGGTTGGCTGGGGTATCGAGGTTGAGGGTCGGTCGGGGGCGGCGGTTGAGCTTTGCCGCGATGCGGTTGAGGTCCTCAGGGGTATGGGCCGAGAGGTCGGAGCCTTTTTCGAACCAGAACCGCAGGAGCCGGTTGGTGTTTTCATTGGTGCCGCGCTGCCAGGGCGAGTGCGGGTCGCAGAAATAGAGCGTGGTTTCCAGCGCGGTCTGGATCTTCGCGTAGCCGGCGAGTTCTGTGCCGCGGTCCCAGGTGATCGAGCGGCGCAGGTGCTCCGGGAGGTTCGCCATTTCCCGGATCATCGCGGCGGCGACGGTTTCGGCGGTATGGTCCCCGGGCAGGTGCAGCAGGATCGTGAACCGGGTTGAGCGCTCCACGAGAGTGCCGATCGCGGTCCCGTCAGAACCGATGATCAAGTCACCTTCCCAGTGCCCGGGGACCGCCCGGTCCTGGACCTCGGCGGGGCGTTCGCTGATCTTGAACGCCTCCTTGTAGGGGCTGCTCTTGAGCCGGTCGGCGGTGTGGGGGATGCGTTGTTTACGTTTCAGGCTGAGGTTTTCGGCCAGGTCTTTCCGCAGGCTTCCGCGGGTTTGGACATACAGGGCCTGGTAGATCGTCTCGTGGCTCACCTGCATAGTCTGGTCACCGGCAAAGTAAAACGCCAGCATCGACGAGATCAGCTTCGGACTCCACCCATCGTCCATCCACACCGCGATCAGCCGGCACAAATCCTCGTCCTCGATGAGCTTGAAGGGCTTGGGCCGGCGGCGTGCCTGATGGGCTCTGGTGTGCGCGACTTTAGCGTTGTACCTGCCCTCGGCGTCACAGTTGCGGTTGACCTCCCGCCAGATGACGGACTTGTCCCGTCCGATGGCCGCACCGATCTTCGCGTAGCTCATCCCGGCTTGCCGGCCCATCTGGATCATCCCCCTCTCGGCTTCGCTTAGTGCCCGCCCGCAGGAGACCTCCACGGACGGGGCAGGATCTGCCAGGCCGCCATGGGCCGAGATGCTCAGCGTCATCTGACCAGACTCGGCCCACCACTTCTTCCCGGTCCCGCGCGAGGCTCCGACACGCCGTGCAGCCTCACTGACGGACGCGCCGGAGCACACCAAATCAAGAAAATCATCACGAACATGGACAGGAAACAACTTCGGCATCAAACGCTCCATCAATCAGAACGTTGCAACCACCATATGAATCTGCCGCCGCTGAAACCTGCATATCTGGACAAAAACTCCGGGGCGGGAGCGGGGCGGGACGGGTCAGCCGCGGGAGATGCGGATCATCTCCTCGCGCGGCACCACCTTGATGCGTTCGCGGACCACGTGGTCCAGGCCCTCGGGACCGGTCCAGGCCGCCCCGAGCTGTGCCTCGTGGGCGTCCAGCCGGTTCCAGCCCTCCCACGTGGTGTATTCGATGCCGCGCTCTTTCAAAAGGTCGATGATGGCCTGGGGATCGGGATTCTGGGCCGGCGGCAGGGAAAGCCTGTCCTCAAGCAGGAACCCGATGGTCTCCAGGGCGTCGCCCTTGGTATGGCCAATCAGGCCAACAGGGCCGCGCTTTATCCAGCCGGTGGCGTAGATGCCCGGAACGGGATTGCCTCCGGCGTCGAGCACGCGGCCGCCCTCGTTCGGAATAACGCCGCGCTTGGCGTCGTACTCCAGCTCGTCCAGCGCGGAGCCATGGTAGCCAATGGCCCGGTAGACCGCCTGGACCGGGTACTCAACGAACTCCCCCGTGCCTTTCACGTTGCCGGTGCCGTCAAGCTGCATGCGCTCAAACTTGATCCCGGCCACCTTGCCGGTGCCGCCTTCGCCGCCGTCGGCAAGTACTTCCACCGGGCTGTGCAGGAAATGCAGGTGCAGCCGCCGGGATGAGGGGTTTTCCGATTCAGTGTGTTCCTCCACCAGCCAGTTGGTGAGGGTATTGACCATGGTCTTGGTCTGGTTGTTGCTGCGGATCGCCTCATCGGAGGCCTCATCGAATTCGAAGTCCTCCGGGTAGAGGACAATGTCGACGTCGTTCATGTGGCTCAGTTCGCGTAGCTCCAGCGGCGTGAACTTCACCTGGGCGGGGCCCCGCCGGCCGAACACGTGCACGTCCGTGACGGGGGAGGACTTCAGGCCGGCGTACACGTTGTCCGGGATCTCGGTGCTCAGCAGCTCCTCGGGGTGCTTGACCAGCATCCGCGCCACGTCCAGTGCCACGTTGCCGTTGCCGATCACGGCGATTTCCTTCGCGTCCAGCGGCCATTCGCGGGGAACGTCCGGGTGGCCGTCATACCAGGACACAAAGTCCGCGCCGCCGAACGAGCCCTGCAGGTCGATGCCGGGGATCTCCAGGTCCGCGTCCTTGACGGCCCCGGTGGAGAAGATCACGGCGTCGTAGAAGGCGCGGAAGTCGTGGAGCGTGAGGTCCCGGCCGTAGGTCACGTTGCCCAGGAACCGGATGTCGCCGCGGTCCAGGACCTTGTGGAGCGCGTTGACGATGCCCTTGATGCGCGGATGGTCCGGTGCAACGCCGTAGCGGATCAGGCCATAGGGTGCCGGGTAGGCCTCGAACAGGTCGATGCTGACCTCGAAGTCGCCGTCCTTGACCCCGCTGGACTTGGTCAGGATGTCCGCAGCGTAGACGCCCGCCGGTCCCGCGCCCACAATGGCGACGCGGAGGGGACGGGAGGAAATGGTTTCGCTGTGGTTGGACACCGCAAGCCCTTCTGAACTGATCATCTGATGCATGACGTCGCGCCGTACAGGTAGCGCACAGTCCCCTATTCTAGGCCTCAGCCGCTCTTCGCCAGCGGAACCACGTCGCCCTCCCGGTACAGCAGCGCCCGCAGCTCGGCTTCGGCTGAGTCCGGCCGTTTGGGGTCGATGGTTTCGCCTTCGTGGTAATGGTCCAGCACGCGCGGGTCCACGTAGCTCTTGCGTGCGATGGACGGGGTGTTGCCCAGCACATCGGAGGCATCCATCATGGCCCGGCTGATGGCGCGCTTGCGTTTGGCGGCAGTCCGCTGCGGGCCGGTCCGGGCCAGGCTGGCGGCAGCAGCCGCGGTTCCGCGCAGGGTCCGGAAGTCCTTGGCCGTGAAGTCGGAGCCGGTCCGCTCCTTCACGTAGGCGTTGATGTCCGCGCTGGTGACGGGACGCCAGCGCCGGCCCTCCTTGTACGCCAGGAGCCTGGCATTCCCGCCGCGGCGTTTGAGCTGGCGCAGCAGGGCGGCGAGGTCGGCGTCGCGGATTTCCGATTCCCAGTCCTTGCCGCTCTTGGCCGGAAACCTCAGGTGGATCCGGTCCTTGCGCACCTGCACGTGGGCGCACAGCAAGGTTGCAAGCCCGTGGCTGCCGTTTTCGTTCGTGTACCGTTCGGACCCCACCCTCAGCGACCCGCTGTCCAGCATCCGGAAGGCGCCGGCCAGGACGCGATCCCGCGTGAACCCTTCCCCGCGCAGGTCCATGGTGACCCGGCGCCGTGCGGCGGGCAGTGACTCGGCCAGCTGCAGGGCACGGTCGAACTTGACCCGGTCCTTCCGTTGGCGCCATTCCGGATGGTAGATGTACTGCCGCCGGCCTACGGCGTCCAGCCCGGTTGCCTGGATGTGCCCGTTCTCGAACGGGGCAATCCAGACGTCTGTCCAGGCAGGGGGAATGCCAATGCTCTCCAGCCTGTCCCGGATGGGGCCGGGTGGCAGGGTTGAACCATCAAGGTCGCGGTAGCTGAAGCCCGTGCCGGCGGCCACACGGCGGTAGCCCCGGCCCGAGGCGTTGCTGCGACGGAGCCTCACAGGGCCGTGCCCGGCCGCTTCGCGAATGTCATGAAAGCAAGCCTACTGACTATTTCCCGGATTGCATGTCCTGCCCGCTGGAATACCTGCCCCGGAGGTGGTGTTATGGGTTTCGTGCCCTCTCCCCACGGATCCTCCCCCCTTACCGCCCCGGCTGCCGCCGGTTCCTCCGCAGTCTCTTCCCCGGCAGCGGGGCCCAAGGCAGGGGGCCCCAAAGCGGTAGACAAGGAGACGACGGCGGGAGTCCTCTTTGGCATCGCCGCGTACGGGCTGTGGGGGCTGCTCCCCCTGTACTTCTTTGTGCTCATGCCGGCCGGCGCCGTCGAAATCGTGGCCAACCGGGTGGTGTGGTCGCTGCTGTTCTGTGCACTCCTCATTACGGTCACCCGAGCCTGGTCCGCCCTGGCCCGGGCGCTCCGCAACCGCGCCGTGTTCGGCTCCCTGGCTCTGGCTGCCTTGCTGATCGCGGTCAACTGGCTCACCTACACCTATGGAGTCACCACCGGGCAGGCCGTTGAAGCATCCCTTGGCTACTTCATCAACCCGCTGGTGTCCGTGCTGCTGGGCGTGTTTGTCCTGAAGGAGAAGCTGCGGCCGCTGCAGTGGGCCGCCGTCGGCATCGGGTTTGTTGCGGTAGGCGTCCTGACCTACTCCTACGGCAAGCTCCCCTGGATCGCCCTCACCCTGGCGTTCAGCTTTGGCCTGTACGGCTTCGTCAAGAAGCGGGTGGGGCCCAGGGTGGACGCGGTCACGAGCCTCAGTGTGGAAACCATGGTGCTGGCCCCGTTCGCCGCTGCCACCATGATCTTCCTGGCCGCGACCGGAACCGATACCCTCACCACGCAGGGTCCGGGCCATTTCTGGCTCCTGGTGGCGTCCGGGGTGATCACCGCGGTTCCGCTGCTGTTCTTCGGCGCTTCGGCCCGCAGGCTGCCCATGACCACCATCGGCCTGCTCCAGTACTGTGCTCCCGTCCTGCAGTTCATCCTTGCCCTCGTGGTGTTCAGGGAAGCGATGACCGTGGAACGCTGGATCGGGTTCGGCGTGGTGTGGCTGGCCCTTGTTGTCCTCACCGTGGACATGCTGGGGACGGCGCGCAGGAACTCGGTGGCCAAACGCGCAAAGCGGGGCACATGACATCACCTTTCCCGGGAAACACCAGGCGTGCCCGCATCCGTATCGCCCTCGCCGCCTTCCTTGCGCTTGCTGTCCTGGGGGCGCTGGTGCTGGTCACAAACCTCCCGGCCGGGGACCAGGTGCCCGGACCTGCCAGCCCTGAACCGTCCTTGCCCACCACATCGGCACCGGCGGCCAAGGGACCCGCGGTGGAGACGTCCAGCTTTTCGGGATCCGGCGACGTGGCGGACGACGCTGCCATCTGGGTGGACCCTGCCAACCCGGCCAACAGCGTGGTGATCGCGGGCAACAAGGCGGACAAAGGCGGGGGCATCGGCGTCTTTGGGATGGACGGGAAACTGGTCCAGTTCCGCCCGGACGGAAAGATCGGCAACGTGGACCTGAGGACGGGGTTCCCGCTGTCCGGCAAGCCGGCCGTACTGGTGGGCGGCAACAACCGGACGGATGACACCCTTGCCCTGTGGACCCTGGACCCCAGGACCAGGACCCTCGCCCCCGTGGCCGCGGGCAGCATCAAGACGTTCGCACCCAACTACGGCTTCTGCATGTACCGCAGCAGCGCCAGCGGCAAGTTCTACGCCTTTGTCACCCCGAACGAGGAAGGGGCCATCCAACAGTTCGAGCTGGTTGACGACGGCGAAGGCCGGGTGGAGGCGGAGCTTGTCAGGGAGCTTCCCATCGGCAGCATCACGGAAGGCTGCGTCGCGGACGACGAACTGGGGCACCTCTATGTTGCACAGGAGGACGTCGGCGTGTGGAAGTACAACGCAGAACCCGATGCCGGAACGGAACGGGCCGCCATGGACAAAACCGGCGCAGGGCGCCTTGTGGCGGACGTGGAGGGAATGGGCATCACCTACGGCCCCGGCGGCTCAGGCCATTTGTTCGTGTCCAGCCAGGGAGACTCCACCATCGCCGTCTATGACCGCTCCGGCGACAACGCCTTCATCAGGAAGTTCGCGGTGGGCGGGAACGGGAATATCGACGGCGTGTCCGGAACCGACGGCCTGGACGTGACAGCTCTGAACGCCGGGCCGCAGTTTGAGCAAGGACTCCTGGTGGTCCACGACGAAGAGAACAAGGGCGGGGCAACGTCCAACCTGAAGTACATTCCGCTTGCATCAGTTTTGGAGTAACAAACCCCAGGCCCCGGAAGCGTTGCTTCCGGGGCCTGGGGTTTGTTGCGCCGTTGCGAGGGGGCGCTGGCTCTCTGCGGGGTGTTACGCGTTGGCCCTGATGGCAGCCGCCAGGACGTCCAGGCCATCGTTGAGCAGGTCATCGGTGATGACCAGCGGCGGCAGCAGGCGGATCACGTTGCCGTAGGTTCCGCAGGTCAGGATGATGACGCCTTCCTTCAGGCAGGCAGCGGCAACGGCCTTGGTCAGTTCCGGGTTGGGTTCCTTGGAGCCGTCCTGGACCAGTTCAATGGCCAGCATGGCGCCGCGGCCGCGGATATCCCCGATCACGGCAGTCCCGGCACCGGCCAGCTCGGCCTGGAGCTCGCGGAGCCGGCCGGTGGCAAGTTCCTCAATGTGGCGGGCACGCCCGTTGAGGTTGTACTCCTCCATGGATCCGATGGAGGCAAGGGCAGCGGCGCAGGCAACCGGGTTGCCGCCGTAGGTGCCGCCCAGGCCGCCCGGGTGGACCGCATCCAGCAGGTCTGCCCGGCCGGTGATGGCGGACAGCGGCATGCCGCCGGCGATGCCCTTGGCCATGGTCAGGATGTCCGGGACAACACCTTCATGGTTGACGGCGAACCATTCACCGGTGCGGCAGAAGCCGGACTGGACCTCGTCAGCGATGAAGACGATGCCCTTGTCCTTGGCCCATGCGGCCAGTGCAGGGAGGAAGCCCTCGGCCGGGACAATGAAGCCGCCCTCGCCCTGGATGGGTTCGATGATGATCGCGGCAACCTGGTCCCCGCCGATCTGCTTTTCGATCATGGTGATGGCGCGCTTGGCGGCCTCGGCACCGGTGATCTCCGGGTTTTCCTCGCGGTAGGGGTAGCTCATGGGCATGCGGTAGACCTCGGGCGCGAACGGGCCGAAGTTGGTCTTGTACGGCATGGCCTTCGCGGTGAGCGCCATGGTGAGGTTGGTCCGGCCGTGGTAGGCGTGGTCGAAGGCCACGACGGCGTCGCGTCCGGTGGCGAGGCGGGCCACCTTGACGGCGTTCTCCACGGCCTCGGCGCCGGAGTTGAAGAGGACGGTGCGCTTCTCGTGGTCGCCCGGGGTGAGGCGGTTCAGCTGCTCGGCCACGGCCACGTAGCCTTCGTAGGGGGTCACCATGAAGCAGGTGTGGGTGAAGTGCTCCACGGCTTCCTTGACGGCACCGACGACGGCGGGATCGGACGCGCCGACGCTCGTCACGGCGATGCCCGAGCCGAGGTCGATGAAGGAGTTGCCATCGACGTCGTGGATGATCCCGCCGTCGGCGTCCGCAACGTAGACGGGGACGCTGGAGGCGACGCCGGCAGCGACGACTGCCTTGCGGCGCTCGGTCAGGGCTACGGACTTGGGGCCGGGGAAGTCAGCCTGGACCCGGCGCTTCTGCTCCAGGCGGAAGGTGATATCTGATGCTGTGGTGGTCATGGGAAGGCCTTTCTTTGAAGCCTGGGGTTGGTGCGGTGGGGATTAAGAGTCGAGTGCGGACATGACGTGCTTGATCCGCGTGTAGTCCTCCACGCCGTACATGGAGAGGTCCTTGCCGTAGCCGGACTGCTTGAAACCGCCGTGGGGCATTTCGGCGGTGAGCAGGATGTGGGTGTTGATCCAGACGGCACCGAAATCGAGGTCCCGGCTGAGCCGCATGGCCGTTCCGTGGTTGGACGTCCAGACGCTTGAGGCGAGGGCGTAGTCCACGTCGTTCGCCAGCTCAACAGCCTCTTCCTCGGTGCTGAACTTCTGCACCGTGATAACGGGTCCAAAGGTTTCCTTCTGGACAATGTCGTCGGTCTGCCTGGCGCCGGTAACGATGGTGGGCTCGAAGAAGTAGCCCTTCTCCCCTGCGCGGTGGCCGCCAGTGACAATCTTGCAGTTGTCCGGCAGGTTTTCCACCACCGAGCTGACGGCGTTGAAGTGGTTGACGTTGTTGAGCGGGCCGAAATAGTTGTCCTCGTCGTTCTGTGAGCCCGTGCGCAGGGTCCTGGTGTGCTCCACCATGGCGGCCACGACGTCGTCGTGCACGGAGTCCTCCACCAGCACCCGCGTGATGGCCGTGCAGTCCTGCCCCGCGTTGAAGAACGCGAACTCGGCAATCGCCGCTGCACTCTTCTTGATGTCGGCGTCCTTGAAGACAATCGCCGGTGCCTTGCCGCCAAGCTCCAGGTGCGCACGCTTGAGGCCCTTGGCCGCACCCGAGGCTACGGCGATGCCGGCGCGGACGGAGCCGGTGATGGACACCAGGCCGGGGACCTTGTGGTCCACCATCATGGCGCCGGTCTCGCCGGTGCCCAGCACCACGTTCAGTACGCCGGCCGGGAAGATCTCGCCGGCCAGGCGGGCCAGGACCAGGGTGGATTCCGGCGTGGTGTCCGAGGGCTTCAGCACCACGGTGTTGCCGGCGGCCAGAGCGGGGCCGATCTTCCAGATGGCCATCAGGAACGGGTAGTTCCAGGGTGCCACCTGCGCCACGACGCCGATAGGCTCGCGGCGGACATAGGAGGTGTGCCCCTCGAAGTATTCACCGGCGGACTTGCCTTCAAGGATGCGGGCGGCACCGGCAAAGAAGCGGAGCTGGTCGGCGCCGGCAGCCACTTCCTCCGACGCGATCAGGGAACGCACTTGGCCGGTGTTGCGGTGCTGTGCCTCCACGAGTTCATCGCTGTTGGCCTCGACGGCGTCAGCGAGCTTGAGGAGCATGAGCTGGCGCTGGCCCGGGGTGACGTGCTTCCAGGTCTTGAAGGCGTCCTTCGCCGCGGTCATGGCAGCATCCACATCGGCCTGCACCGAGACGGGCGACTGCGCCACAACCTCGCCGTTGGTGGGGTTCACAATGTCCAGCAGGGCGGTGCCGGCAGGAGTGACGAACTTTCCGTTGATGAAGTTCTGCAAGGTTTGGACCACGGTGTGCAACCTCTTTCGTAGGGGCCGTCCGCGCCCGGGCGGAGTTCAGGGCGGAGGGATGGAACTGCCTTGAGCCTATGCCAGCACCCCTGCCCAGTGAATAGCCACCTGCACACCCTTCCTGAGCCTGTTTAGTGCGGTTGCCCAGCACCCCTTTATCCTTGATCCATGGCCATTTCCCTTGCCGCCCTCCTGGGTGTGAACTCCCTGAAGCTGACCAAAGCCGGGCTCGCGGAAACCACCTGGCACCAGGACATCAACTGGGTGGCAGTGACCGAACTGGAGGATCCCCACCGCTTCATCAACGGCGGCGAACTGATCCTCACCACGGGCCTGCGGCTGCGGTCCGCACCGGAGCAGCGGCGCTTTGTCCGGCAGGTGCAGCGGGCCGGCGCCGTGGGGATCGGCTTCGGCGTGGGGCTCTCCCACGAGACGGTCCCCCCGGCCCTGCTGGCGGAAGCCAACCGCTGGGGGCTGCCCGTGGTGGAGGTCCCCTACGAGACGCCCTTCATCGCCATCGGCAAGCTGGTGGCCGATGCCCAGTCCGCGGACCACTACGCAAAACTTGAGCGGCTGATCGCCGGGCACCAGGTGCTGGCACGGGCACTGCTCACCGGGGGCGGGCTTGCCGAACTCCTCAAGCACCTGGGGGGCATGCTGCGCACCGATGTTGCCCTGAGCCAGTTCACGGCCCAGCTCTACAACAGCAGCAGCGAATCCCCCACGGCGGATACCTGGTCCTCCTACCCCGTCCCCACCGGCCGGCGGGACGCCTGCACCCTGTGGGTCCGGCAGCCCTTCGAGGACTCAGGCATTATCGGCTACGCCCAGAACCTGATCAGCGTGGAGCTGAACAACATGGTCAAGCAGCGCCAGGCACAGCGGGCGCTGTGCGGCCAGGTCCTCGAGGACGTGATCCACGGCGCCCTGGAAACCAGCGAGGCCCAGCGGCGGCTGGCGGGCGTGGGCGTCAACAGCACCCGGAAGAACGTGGTGCTGCTGGCTGTCTCCGCCGCGCACAACAAGGCGCTGGTGAGCACCTCGGTGCCGCGCGAGCTGGAGAACGCGGTGGCCGCCGTCGTGGGGAAGGACCTGGTCCTGGTGATAAATGACGACGGCGCAGGCGCACCTGCGCTAGCCCGTAAACTGAGCGACCACCTGGCCGAGGCGGGGCTGCACGCGACCATCGGCATCGGCGGGGCGTACACCAAGCCCAACGGCCTGCGGTGGAGCTACTTCGAGGCCCGGGACGCCGCCAGCCACGGCCTGCCCGTCAATGAACCGGAGCGGCTGAGCCTGACGTCGCTGCTGCTGGCCAGCGAGGACGTGCCGCTGGCGGACATGGCCAATGAATCCCTGAACCCGCTGCGGACCTTCGACGCCGCCCACGGTTCGGAACTGATGGCCACCCTGGAGAGCTACCTCAACAACAACGGCTCGGTGGCAGCCGTGGCGGAGGAACTCACGCTGCACCGCAACACGGTCCGCTACCGGCTGGCGCAGATCACCGAGCTGACCGGGTACGACCCCGCCGTCACCACGGACCGCGTCCAGCTCTGGCTGGCCCTGGCCGTGGCCCGGCTGGGCGCGCGGCAGGGCAAGTAACCCCAGCGCCGGGATTGCCCGGGCCCTAGAGAACCCCGCGGCGGAGCAGCCCGCGGGATTTCCTGCGGGCTTTGCCGTACTTGGCCTCGGCTGCACCCATCTCTTCGGCCTGGCGCGTGCGCAGCGCGGTCAGCGCCGCCGCCTCGGGGGCGGCCATTTCCGTGTCCGAACTTACGGCGCCCAACAGGTCGCGGGCTATCACTGCGTCGTGGAAATTGCCCAGGATTTTCTGCTGCCGCTGCGCCGCCTTGGCCACTTTCCGGGCGCGCTTGCCGCGCACCAGGGCCGCCGTTTCCGCCACATGGCGGAGCCGCTTGGCATCCTTGCGTACCTGGTGGAGGGCGATTTCGTGGTCCGTCCCACGCCTGGCACGCGTTGCCGCCCTGTGCGAGCGCTGCAGGCGCCTGGCCGACTTGTCCACTGCCTTTGCGGACACCCGGCGGCCGCGGGCCACCGCTTGCGCCCGCACCGGCGGGGTGTCCCGGAAGGCTTCCAGTTCGTCCAGCAGGCGGAAGTAGCGGTCCGAGCGCAGCGCCTCCTGCAGGTGCCGGTACCCTTCATCGAACGCGCCGCCCACTTTGCCCTCCACCAGGTCCGTGGCGGCGTCAACCCCTTCGCCCGGCGGCAGTTCGGCCAGGTGTCCGCGCAGCCTGTCCAGCAGGACCTCGGCATCCCGGGGTCCGCCCAGTAACTGGCCCAGCCACTTCAGCTCGTCCCGCAGATGCCGCACGGGCCGGGCGGCATAGAGCTTGCGGTAGGCCGCGAGCGCGGAACGGATGCGGCGCACGGCCGACCTCATGTTGTGCACGGACTCGGGTTCCTCCAGCCGGACCTTGGGGTCCTGGGCCAGGATCTCCTGGATCTGCACGGCGAGGTACGCGCTGACGACGGCTGCCGCGGGCGCTTTCTTGCCGCCGGCAAGGTACGGGGTGCTTCCGTCCCGGGTGCTTTGGGCCTGAATGCTTCCGTCCCGGGTGCTTCCGTCCGTGGACGGGCCGGCGTCCGCCGAAGGGCTGCCGGCCACGCCGCCCGGTTGGCTACCCGGCTCGCCGCCTTCTGTGCCGCCCTCTTTACCGCCCAACGCGCGCGCCAGCTTGGATGCGTGGCCCGCGGGTCGTGCACCGGCCTCCACCAGCAGTTCCTCAGCCGGGGGGAAGATCCCGGGCCCGCCATGGACAAGTTCCAGTTCCCACTCACGCCACTGCTGCCGCCCGGCGGAGCCTTCCCTCCCTCCCGGGTGTAGGCGCTCCGCCGTCACCCGGTCGTCGGCCAGGTCCGCCAGGTGCACGCCGTCCTCCCCATAAAGGGCGTGCGTGGTGCGCCGGGTTTCGAGCCGGACCACCGGCGCCACGGGCTCTCCGCGAAGATAGGCCTGGATGTGGTCGAGCAGGCTGTCCGGCACCACGCCGGGCTGCCCCAGCGGTGCGTGCAATTCCCGCCGCTGCTGGGGTTCTGCGGCGGTGGCCCCGACTTCCAGCGGCGGCAGCTTCAGGTGCCAGCCTGCGTCGGTCCCGCCTGTCCGCCGGCGAAGGGTGATCCGGCGGGACGCGAGGATGTGCCGGTCGGTGTCGAAATAGACGGCCTCCAGGACATCGGTATGGGGAGCTGCAACCCTGGCCACGCCGGGAAGCCTGTCCAGCGCGGGCACGGCGACGTCATTGCCGACGTCGTACTTCTTTTCGATCTCAAGTCCCTGCGAAGCCTTCACAAGCTGTCCCTCCCGCATCCGCGCGTCCAGGGTCCGGACCAAGGCGTCCGGGCTCCCGCTGGCAGTCTATTGCCCCGGCCGGGGTGCCGGGAGAGCTTGGCCACAGAACCACAGACATCAAACGTCTAACCTTTAGAGTGGAGGGATGTCCGCCCCGAATCCTCCCGCCACCCAAGCGCCGGCCGCTGCTCCGGCGGCCGCAGCACCATTCCCGGCCCCCACCCCGGCAACGGGGAATGCCAAGCCGCGCTCCGCCGTCGTGTTCGGCGTTATTGCTCTGGTGCTGATCGGGCTAAACCTGCGGGCGGGCATCACCGGAGCGTCCGCGCTGCTGCACGACCTCCAAGCGGTGCTGGGCTACGGGGCGCTGGTGGCTGCCATCATCCCGTCCATTCCCACGCTGTGCTTCGCGCTTGCAGGGGCAGGCACGTCCTGGCTGACGGGGCGGCTCGGCGTGGAGAAGGCGATCCTGGTGGCCCTGGCCATGCTGGCCGGCGGGCTCCTCCTGCGCGGCATTCCCGCCACCGGGATGCTGGTGGCGGGCAGCGTCCTGGGGATGTCCGGCCTGGCCGTCTGCAACGTGGCCATGCCCTCCTTCATCCGGGAACACTTTGCCCAGCGGACGTCCCTGATGACCGCCGTCTACACGGTGACCATGACCACCGGCGCCACCGTCACCGCCGTCGCGGTGGTTCCGCTGGCGCAGGCACTCGGCTCGCCCTCGGCCGCCGTCGGCGCCATCGGCATCACCGCCGTGGCGGCGCTCCTGGGATTCCTTCCCGTGGCGCTGCATGCGCACCGGAACAGTCCCCGGGCGGCCGGCGGGCGGATCTCCCCCTGGCCGCTGCTGCGGACCCGCAAAGGGTTGCTCCTCACCGCGATTTTCACGCTCCAGGCCCTGCTCGCCTATGCCCTGCTGAGCTGGTTCCCGTACATGCTGACCACCATGGGACTGGGCGCGGCGGACAGCGGACTGATGTTCGGGCTGATGCAGCTTGTCTCCGTTCCGGCCGGCATGGTGCTGATTGCCGTCGGTTCCCGTCCGCGGATGCTGCGGCCCGCGTTCTACCTGGTCAGCATCACCATGGTGGCGGGCCTGGTTTCGCTGCTTGTCCTGCCGGTGGGGCTGGCCGCTGTCCCGGCGGCGCTGCTGGGGTTCGGCCTGGGCATCTTCCCGCTGGTGATGGTGATGATCAGCCGCAGCGGTGTGAGCACGGCCGAGACCACGGCCCTGTCCACGCTGGCGCAGTCCACGGGCTACCTGCTGGCTACGGCGGGACCGTTCGGAATGGGGCTGCTTCACAGCGCCACTGGCGGCTGGACCCTGCCCCTCCTGCTCCTCCTTGCCCTGGCGCTGGCCCAGATCGTGGTGGCGCACCTGATCACGGGCAAGGCCATGACCAGCGCCGTGGGAAGGAAGTAACAGCCATGGCCCTGAGTCCTTCGGCCCGCCCGCCGCTCGCCGACGAGGTCACTGCCAAACTGCGCGCCATGGTGCAGTCCGGCGAATGGCCCCTCCACCAGCGCATCCCCTCCGAACCGGAACTGATGGCCGGCCTGGGGGTTTCGCGCGGCACCCTCCGCGAGGGCATCAAGGCCCTCGCCCATAGCGGAATGCTGGAGGTGCGGCGCGGCGACGGCACCTATGTCCGCGCCACCAGCGAACTTTCCGGCGCCGCCCGGCGCATGTACCAGGACCATACCGAGCAGCACATCCTTGAAGTCCGGCTGGGCCTGGACACCCAGGCTGCCCGCCTGGCGGCCCGCAATGCAACGGCCGACGACGTTACGGCCCTGCGTGCGCTGCTCACCGCCCGCGACCAGGCCTGGAGCCGCGGAGACTACGAGGCCTGGGCCAGGGCGGACTGGGGGTTCCACGAACGGGTGGCGCAGGCCTCCGGCAATCCCCTGCTGCACGAGCTGTACCTCAGTTTCGGCAGCGCCTTCCACCAGGACCTCCTCAAGCAGCAGCGCCGGCCCGGGTTCGACGGCCGACCCCGCGAAGGCCACGACCTCCTGGCGGACGCCATTGAAGCGGGGGACGAGGACGCCGCGGCCGCCACCGTTGACCGGAACCTGAACTCCTGCGCGGAGTGGCTGGCAGGATAGTGCAGCATCCGGGGTTTCGTCAGGGCTTAATCGGTCAGTAGGCTTACTATCTGAAGAAGGTAGTCCCGTCCGCCGTCTATTCCGGCGCGGCGGGCTCCGCTGACGATGAGGAGTTTCCATGGCGCGATCATCACGCCTGACCGAGCATGAGCTGGGCAAAGAGCCCTCGCAACCGGCAGGGACCGATTCAACCGGGACGGAGTTAACCGGGACGGACTTGTCAGGGACGGACTTGTCGGGGACGCCGCAAGCGCGTCCGGCGGCCCGGATTCCCAGGGAAATAAAGTCCCCCTCCCAGCTGTGGGGTGACGGCCTGGGCCGGGTGGGCATCAGGTCGGCCCAGATACTGCTGATCCTTACTGTCGCGGTGGTGTCCGTCTACGCGCTGATGCAGATCAAGCTCCTGGTGATTCCCATCCTGATTGCGCTGATCCTGGCCGCCGCCATCGGCCCGTTCGTGAACATGCTCCGGCGCCGGGGAATGCGCGGCGGACTGGCCACAGGCATCGCGTTCATCGCGCTGCTGCTGCTCCTCGGCGGGGTTGGCACGGTGATCTACTTCTCGGTCCGCAGCCAGTGGGGCGAACTGGCGGCCCAGGCGTCCTCAGGCCTGGACGAGCTGGAGCAGTTCCTGCTGACAGGTCCAATTCCGCTCGACCAGGATCAGCTCGACCAGGCGCGGCAGGGAATCATTGACTTTGCCGCCAGCAGCCAGGTGCGTTCCGGCGCCATCACCGGGCTCTCGGTGGTTACCGAATTCCTTGCCGGGGCCGCCCTGATGATTGTGATCCTGTTCTTCTTCCTCAAGGACGGCGCCAAGATCTGGAACTTCTTCCTCCGCCCCTTCAGCGGCACCCGCGAGGCGAAGCTGCGCCGGGTAGGCAGCCGCACCCTGGAGGTACTCGGCGGCTACGTCCGCGGCACCGCGATCGTGGCGCTGGTGGATACCGTAGCCATCGGGGCCGCGCTGCTCATCCTGCAGGTTCCCTTGGCTGTTCCGTTGGCCATCATTGTGTTCATTGGCGCTTTCGTCCCCCTGGTGGGCGCCACTGTGGCCGGCATCCTTGCGGCCCTCGTAGCCCTGGTGGCGAACGGCCCGGTGGTTGCCCTGATCGTGGTGGCCGTGGTGATCGCGGTCAACCAGCTCGAAGGCGACCTCCTGCAGCCGATCGTCATGGGCAAATCGCTCCAGCTCCACGCCCTGGTAATCCTGATGGCATTGACAGCCGGCACCATCCTGGCGGGCATCGTGGGCGCGGTCCTGTCCGTTCCGTTGGCGGCCGTCACCTGGGCCATCATCCAGGTCTGGACGGCTGAGGACCCGCACCTCGAAGACATGAACCCGGACCTCCCCCCGGCCGGCACCAAACCGATCTAACCTCCGGAGTTTTTGTCCAGATCTGCAGGCTTCCAAGGCCTGAAACCCGCCATATCTGGACAAAAACTCCTTTAAGGGGAGGGGACGCACGACGACGGCCCGGCACCTGGGTGCGGGGCCGTCGTCGTGCGTTGCCGCCTTGGCGCCTGCAGGCAGGCACCGGACCGTCTAGGAGCGAAGCCCCGCAAACACGTTCTTGGGACGCTGCATCTCGCCGTGCTTGGCGCCCAGGACCACGACCGCTCCGGCGAAAGCCGGGATAACCCACTGCAGCATCTTCAGCTGCTGCTGGGCGGCCTTCAGCTCGTCGGAGGCATCCGGGCGAGGTTCCGTGGCACCCTCGGCGCCTTCGGCAGCGAGCTTCTCCACCTTCTTCCCCAGGATGCCTGAGTACAGTGTCACTGCAGCGCCCACCACGGTGACCGCGGTCTTGATGACAGTGTCCCTCGCCACGCCTTCCTGCTTGGCGATGCGGCCCTTGTTCTCCCAGGCGATGGCGAGGTCCGCCACCAGGTGGGAGGCGAACGCTGCCGTCTGGAACGGCGCCCACTTCATCCAGCCGGCGCTGGAGAGCCGCGTCCGCTCGGACGGGTCCTTCGCCTCCGCCGCCGCCCCGTTCAGGCCGATGGCGCCCATAAGCGAACCGCCAAACCAGGCCGCGGCCGTGAGATCGTGAACTGAACGGGCAATAAGATTTCCTGCCATGGTGTGCATTCCTATCGTTGAGGTGCCTAAGATGCCGCGCCTGCGGACTTCAGTTGCCGTGTCCCATCAAGGTCATGGTCCGCCCATGGTAAGCACACTTACTAATGTTACGAAAGCCCGTCTTCAACGGGCGGAACGCGTAATATCGTGGCCATGGGAAACACAGGGACGCTGTTCGGCTGGGCATTTGGTGACCCGGCGCGGGAACAAGAAGACGCATACGTAGGAAACCTGCAGGACGAGGCCCTGGCCAACGCCCGGGAAACCGCCAAGGCCAAGGGGGTGTCCGTCGTGGCGGACTCCCAGGTGTTCACGGTCCTCAGTGCGGACGATTCACTTGTGGAGCTGGACAATGCACCGGGCAAGCTTGTGGTCCGCTGCACCGTGCACGTGGAGGGACCGGGTGCCGAAAAGCTGCGCGCCGAAGGGCCGATGAACGGCTGACCGATGTCGGACGGGGATTCCACCATCAGCCAGGCCGCCGATGCCGTCGAGCAGGTGTCCAACACCAAAACCCTGGATGTCCTGGCCCGGGCCGGCTTCGCCGTCATGGCCCTGCTGCACGTCATCATCGGCGCCATTGCCATCGCTGTGGCCTTCGGGCAGCCCGGCGAGGCGGAACCCACGGGCGCCATTGAGCAGCTGGCCGCGAACCCCTGGGGCACGGCAGTTATGTGGTCCTGCGTGCTGGCGTGCTTCGGCCTGGGGTTGTGGCAGGCGAGCGAGGCGACCCTGCGGGCCCGCCCGCTGCCGCGGAAGGAGCGGCTCTCCAAGCTCATCTCCTCGGGCTTCCTGGCCATCGCCTACACCAGCGTGGGGCTCAGCTTCGCGGGCTTCGCCGTGGGCATGCGGGGGGACTCCAGCGAAAGCACCCGGGATTTCAGTGCCTCCTTGATGGCCACGCCCGCGGGACTGTGGGCGCTGGTGGCCCTGGGCCTGACAATCATCGGGATCGGGATCTACTTTGTGGCCAAGGGTGTGCGGCGAGGGTTCAAGGAGGAGCTCTTCCACTTTGACGGCACCCGGCGCGGCCGGCTGATCGACACGCTTGGGGTTGCCGGGCACATCGCCAAAGGGATAGCGCTGTTCCTCACCGGGCTGCTTTTCGTGATCGCCGCCGCCAAGCACAACGCCGAGGAGTCCACCGGACTGGACGGCAGCCTCAAAGCCCTCCGGGACCACCCGTTCGGACCAACCCTGCTGGTGGCCATCGGCGCCGGATTCATCGCCTACGGGTTTTTTGCCCTGGTCCGGTCACGGTTCGGCCGGATGTAGTTCCAGCCTGTTTCGGGGTACGGAGGAACCATGAAGCATTCCGCAGCCATAGACCAAACCCCCGGCGCCGGCCCTGCCGCACCCGGGGATGTGACCCCCGCCGTCACGGAGACGGCAGGCCGCGCCTTCGCCGGCCTGTTCCGAATGCTGAAGCTGGCCAGGCCGGACCGGCCCATCCACCCGGAGGGCATCGGCCTGGCAGGACGGCTGACGCGGACCGGCAGTTCCGGGGCAACCAGCGGGGTGGAGTGGCTCGATACTCCGGGCATTGACTCCGTCAAAGCCCGGTTCTCGCGATCGGTAGGGCTGCCCCAGCAGCTTCCGGACATCCTGGGCCTGGCCCTCCGCATCACGCCATCCTCCGGCGGCATCACGGACGTGCTGTTCGCCTCCACCGGCTGGCGGCTTCCCGGCAGGTTCCTGCTCCAGCCGAAACTGGACGTTGCCAGCGCCGCCTTCACAACACTCATGCCGTACCGGGGCGCGAAAGGGCCGGTGTTGCTGGGGCTGCGGACCAGCGAGCTGCCGGCCGGGCCGCTGGCCTCCGGGGAATGGGTACTCAACTTTTACTGGGCCAAACCCGCGGGGCCCTGGCGCGAATGCGGCGAGCTCCGCCTGCGGGCGGAACCGGCACCGGCTGACACTCCCCTGCGCTTCAATCCCCTGGAGAACCAGCCGCCCGGAGCCCAGGCTTACGCCTGGACCCGCAGGCTGAGGGAACACTCCTACCGGGCGGCGCAGCGGCCCGCACCAGCCGCCGTCGCAACCTCCGCCCCTGCTTCAGCCGCACCCGCCGCTACAGAAAGGAACACCATGTCCACCGTGTCGCAGCTGTTCAACTCCCCCGCCGCCGACGTGTGGCGGGTCATCGCCGACGGATGGCTCTACTCCGGCTGGGTGGTGGGAACCTCCCGGATCCGGGCTGTGGACGACCAATGGCCTGCAGAAGGCGCCCGGCTCCACCACTCCGTGGGCGGCTGGCCGCTGGTGATCGATGACAGCACGCAGGTGACAACCGTCGAGCCGGGCCGCCGGCTGGAAGTCACCGCCCGCGGCTGGCCCATGGGTGAAGCCAAAGTGGTGATCACGCTGGAAGACCAGGACGGGCAATGCCGGGTCACCATCTCCGAGGACGCCGTCCGCGGGCCGGGGAAGATGATCCCCAAATTCCTGCGCGACCCCCTGATCGCTGTCCGGAACCGGGAAACGCTCCGGCGGCTCGAGCTGATGGCCGCAGGCGGGGCCGGGAAGTAGCGCGGCCGGGTTAACGCAGGAAAGCCGGCAGCGGGAATGATCCCACGCTGCCGGCTTTCCTGACGCCTGAACCCTTGTCCGTCAGACCTGTGCTGCCACGCCGTCGCGGGAGATGTTCACCATGTCCTCGCGCGGCACCACCTTGATGCGCTCACGCTTGACCTCCACACCATGCGATCCGCCGGCTTCGGTGGCCGCTGCGCCGAGGGCCAGTTCGTGGGCGTCCAGGGCCAGCCAGCCTTCCCAGCTGGTGAACTGCACGCCGCGGGCATCCAGGAGTTCAACGACGGCTTCTTCCTGGGGTGCCTGCGCCACGGGGAGGTTTTCGCGGTCTTCCAGCAGGTAGGTCACGGTCTCCAGGGCATCGCCCTTGGTGTGGCCGATCAGGCCGACCGGTCCGCGCTTGATCCAGCCCGTGGCGTAGATGCCCGGCACGTGGGTGCCGGCGGCATCCAGGACGCGGCCGCCGTCGTTTGGGATGACGCCCTTGGTGTGGTCGAACTCGATCTCCGGCAGGGCGGAACCGAAGTAGCCGATCGCGCGGTACACGGCCTGGACCGGGTAGTCCACGAACTCCCCGGTTCCGCGGGCGTTGCCCGTGCCGTCCAGCTCGGTGCGCTCGAACCGCATGCCGGCAACCTTGCCCGGCGTCTCGGCGTCGTCGTAGATCTCCACCGGGCTGTGCAGGAAGTGCAGGTGCAGGCGGCGGGAAGCCTTAAGCTCGGAAAGGTCCTCGGGCTGCTCGGCGATCCAGTTGGTGAGCGTGCCCACCATGGTCTTGGTCTGGTTGTTGGTCTGGATTTGGCGGTCCGATTCCTCGTCGAACTCGAAGTCCTCCGGGTACAGGATGATGTCAACGTCCTTGGAGTGGGACAGCTCGCGCAGCTCCAGCGGTGTGAACTTCACTTGGGCGGGGCCGCGGCGGCCGAACACGTGGACGTCGGTGACCGGGGAGTTTTTCAGGCCGGCGTAGACGTTGTCGGGGATCTCGGAAACCAGGAGGTCGTCCGCGTGCTTGGACAGGACGCGGGCCACGTCCAGTGCCACGTTGCCGTTGCCGATCACGGCGATTTCCTTGGCGTCCAGCGGCCATTCGCGCGGCACGTCGGGGTGGCCGTCGTACCAGGAGACGAAGTCCGCGCCGCCGAACGAGCCTTCCAGCTCGACGCCGGGGATGTTCAGGTCCGCGTCCTTGATGGCACCGGTGGCGAAGATGACGGCGTCGTAGTGGGTGCGGAGGTCCTCGATGGTGAGGTCGGTGCCGTAGTCCACGTTGCCGAAGAAGCGGATGTCGCCGCGGTCCAGGACCTTGTGCAGGGCGTTGACGATGCCCTTGATGCGGGGGTGGTCCGGGGCAACGCCGTAGCGGATCAGGCCGTAGGGTGCCGGGTAGCGGTCAAAGAGGTCGATGCTCACGGTCAGCTCGCCGCTCTTGACGGCTTCGCTCTTGGTGAGGATGTCCGCGGCGTAGACGCCTGCCGGGCCGGAGCCCACGACGGCGACGCGCAGCGGACGTTCGGCAGAACCTACGGTGGTGCTTGATGACACGGCTGTGTTCCTTTTTCTTCGGTCCAGCGGGGCTAGGTGGTGAGGACTCGGGGCTTGCTGGTGCGGGGGCTGTTCGGGGTGGTGGTGCTGTAGTCAGCGGTTTTGAAGTGCGACGGCGCGAAGGGGCTCACGCGCACAACGTCGCCGATGACAATTACTGCGGGATTTGCGACGCCGGCGGCTTCCGCCTGGTCTGCAATGGAACCGAGCGTGCCAATCGTCACGCGCTGGTCCGGCAAGTAGCCGTTTTCCACGATACCAACTGGCGTACCGGATGGCAGGCCGGCTTTGCCCAGGGCGGACGCGGATTCGCGCAGCTGGCCAACACCCATCAGCAGGACAATGGTGTGGTCGGCCCGGGCCGGGACTTCGGAGAGTTCCTCGTGTCCGGTGACCACGCTGAAGCCCTTCGCCAGGCCGCGGTGCGTTACGGGAATACCTGCGGCGGCTGGAACGGAGATCGCAGACGTGACGCCGGAAACCACTTCAACCTCGACGCCGTGCTGCCTGCAGTATTCGGCCTCTTCGCCGCCGCGGCCCAGCACGTACGGGTCCCCGCCTTTGAGCCGGACCACGCGGTGGCCGTTCTGGGCTTCCTCGACGAGGATGCGGTTGATGTCGGTCTGGGGCACCGGGTGGTGGCCCGGGGTTTTGCCCACTTCGATGATACGGACGTCCGGAGCCAGTTCGTTGAGGAGTTCGCGGGGCCCCAGGCGGTCTGCCACCACGACGTCGGCCTGGCCCAGGAGGCGGCGGCCGCGGACGGTGATGAGGCCGGTGTCGCCGGGTCCGCCGCCAACCAGTGCCACGGAACCACGGTGCGCGCGGCGGCGGCGCAGCGGAAGGTCGCCGGTTTCCAGGGCGGTGGCGACGGCGTCGCGGACGGCCATGGCGCGCCGCGGGTCTCCCCCGGCGTTCACGGCGATCTTGACGTCGTCCACTTCGGCAACAGCCGGGGTCCAGGCTGCGGAGGCTTCATGGTCGGAGGCGTTGACGCACCAGACGCGCTGCGCCTCGGCGTCGGCCGACACCTGCGCATCCACGGCGGAATCGCCGGTGGCGGTCTGGACGAACCACACGCCGTCGACATCTTCGGAAAGGTAAGGGCGCGGCTCCCAGGTGAGGAGGCCGGCGTCGGCCAGTTCCTTGAGCGCGGCGGAGGCAACGGGGGCCACGACGGTGACCCGTGCACCGGCGTCCAGCAGCCCCTTGGCGCGGCGGGCCGCAACGGGGCCGCCGCCGACCACCAGCACGGGGCGGCCAAGGAGGCGGAGCGCCGTGGGGTAGATATCCTGAATTGCCATGAATCAACGGTAGGGCGGCGTCACAGATGCCAACAAAGGGGCAGCAACACCAGTTCACGTGAGGTAACGCTGCGTCACAAAGCCTGCCGCCCGCCGTCGTGCTCCCTTGCGGGGCCAGCCAGGAAGTCTCCGCGGTCCGTGATGAGCCGCTGCAGGTACGGGCGCAGGACCAGCCGCTCCACCACGCGCCCCAGCGGGCCGAACGGCGCCGTGAACTCCACCCGGTCCGTCATGATGCAGCCGCCGCGGGTGGGCTCGAATTCGTGGATGTGGCGGAAGGACCTGAATGGGCCTTTCACTTGTTCGTCCGTAAAGCTGCGGGGGAAGTCGAACGCGGTGACGCGGCTGGTCATGGTCAGCGGAATTCCGAAGTGCCGGGCCCGCCAGGTGACCTCCTGCCCCGCACCGATCAGCCCGGACGTCACCCCTGCCACCGCCCGCTCGCCCGAGCCCCTCTGGGACTCCACATGGGCGTCAACGCTGCGGGCCAGGTCGAACAGCCGCTCCGGGGGCAAGGCTGACGCGGTTCGGCACACAAAACTGGCGGTCATGGGGCCAGTCTGCCACTCCGGGGCCTGAGCCCGGCACGGTCGTGGGGCACTATGGTCCCGGTCTGGCACCAGGCGGTCGGGTTTGCCGGCGTGTCCGTGTCAATGTGCCCCAGTTGCGCCAGCAAGACGCAGAAAAGCAGAGAGCCCGACGGCGGGAGGTCGCCGTCGGGCTCTGCGGGTTACGGAAAGCGGGGGTGCTTAGCGGGTGCTGCCGGCCAGGAGCCCGCGGCTGCGGAGGAGCCGCTTCTCGATGGGCCCGAAGACCAGCAGTTCGATCAGGATGCCGACGGCGAGGATCAGCAGGATTGCCGACATCACCACGGCCATGTCGGAAAGCTGCCGGCCCTGGTCCAGCAGCGAGCCCAGGCCGAAGCCGATGGTGCCGCCCACCGCGATGATTTCCGCGGCCATGAGTGAACGCCAGGAGAAGGCCCAGCCCTGCTTCAGCCCGCCAAGGTACCCGGGCAGGGCTGCCGGGAGGATGATCTGCAGTGCCATCTCCAGCCGGGATGCGCCCAGGACGGTGCCCACGCGCCGGTACTGCGGCGGGATCTGGTCCACGCCTGAGATCAGCCCGTTGATGATGGACGGAATGGCGCCCATGAACACCACGAAGTACACGGTGGCGTCGGTGAGGCCGAACCAGATGATCGCGGCCGGCACCCAGGCCACCGAGGGCAGGACTTGAAGGCCCGAAATGAGCGGCCCGAACGCGCGGCGCAGCGGCGCCACCTGGGCCAGCAGGAGGCCAACCGGAGTGGCGATGGCCACCGAAATGACGAAGCCCACCAGCCCGCGCTGCAGGGAGGTCCACACGGACTCCTGCACTTTGCCCTCACTCCAGAGGACACCCATCTGGCCCAGAACATCCAGCGGCCCGGGGACTTGGTCGCGGCGCTTGAAGCCCAGCGAAACATAGAACTGCCAAATCAGTACCAGCACCACCAGAGCTGCGATGGGCAGCAGGATGCGGCTCCAGTCGATGCGGTTCTTGCGCGCGGCGTCGGACTGCAGGGAGTCGAGCCCGGATTCGAGTTCCCGCAGGTCCTCGTTGCCGGTGGAGGTCCGGGTGAGTGCGGCATGGATGTGCGGGGCTTCGCTGGCCGCCGGCGCGGAGCCGGACAGGGACTTATTTGGCATGGCGGCGGATCTCCTCCCTGAGCCGGGCGGTGATGACCCCGGTCAGCTGGCCGGCAAGTCCGGCGTCGGTGCGGTGTTCCTCGGTGACGGCCCATTCCTGGACCACGCGGCCGGGGCGGGAGGACAGCAGCAGGACGCGCTGGCCCAGCCGCACGGCCTCGCGGACGTTGTGGGTCACAAAGACGATGGTCCGCCCGGTTTCCTTCCAGATGCGCTCCAGCTCGTCGTGCAGCAGGTCGCGGGTGATCGCATCGAGCGCGGCGAACGGCTCGTCCATGAGCAGCAGCTGGCGGTCCTGCGCCAGGGACCTCGCCAGGGACACGCGCTGGCGCATGCCGCCGGAGAGCTCGTGCGGGCGCTTGTCCCCCGCCGCGCCCAGGTGCACCAGTTCCAGGAGCTCCTGGGCCTTGGCCTTGCGCTCGGCCTTGCCCACGCCGCGGAGTTTCAGGGCGAGCTCGATGTTTTCCCGGGCGGTCAGCCAGGGGAACAGCGCGGCGTCCTGGAACATGAAGGCGGCACCGTCGCTGGGCACTTCCAGGGCGCCCGACGACGGCGGTTCCAGTCCCGCGATGATGTTCAGCAGGGTGGATTTGCCGCAGCCGGAGGCACCGAGGAGGGCAACGAACTCGCCCTTCCCGATGGTGGCGTTGACGTCGTCCAGTACCGGGGCGCCGTCGCCGAAGCGCTTGCCCAGGTGTTCCAGTACGACTGGCATGGTGCCGTCCTTAGGTAGGGGGGTGGATCAGTCCCGGCCGAGGCCGGCTGCTGAAATCTTGGTTGCTGCGGCTCCATTGAGCGGGCGGAGGTCGAAAAGGCCGGTGATGTCCGCCTGCTTGGTGGTGCCGGCCTCTACGCCGTCCTCCAGGAGCCGCGGGTAGCTTCCGGCGAGGGGGTCCAGGGTGAAGGTGATGTTGGCCAGGGACCGGGCCAGGACGTCGTCGGCGAGGGCTGCCCCTGCCGATTCCTGCAGGGCGGAGTTGATGACGGTGGCCTTTTCCGCCGCAGGGGCCTCGTTGAGCCAGGCCACCGACTCCGCGTGGCCGGCCAGGAGTGCCTTGACGGTCTCCGGATGGTCGGCGGCAAACTTCTGGTTGACGATCAGGACGGTGGTGGGGAACTCGCCGGGTTTGCCCGTGCCGGCCCCGTCCCAGAGGTCCTTTTCGTCCACCAGGACCTCCGCTCCGGCCTGGAGCACCAGCCGCGAGGCCCACGGCTCAGGCAACCACGCGCCGTCGAGCTTTCCGTCCTGGAACAGCTTGAGTATCTGGGCGTTCTCTGTGGGGTTGATGGCAACGTCGCCGCTGCCGTCCACGTTGGTCTGGTATCCCTCGGACGCAAGCCATGCGCGGAGGGCGACGTCCTGGGTGCCGCCGAGCTGCGGGGAGGCAAGCGTCTTGCCCTCAAGGTCCGCGGCGGAGTTGATCTCCGGCTTGACCACCAGCTGCGCACCGCCGGCGGCGGCACCGGCGATGATCCGCACGGACTGGCCCTGGCTCTTGACGAAGGAATTAATGGCCGGGTTGGGGCCGATGTAGGCGGCGTCGATAGCACCGGCGTTCAGCGCTTCGATAGCCGCGGGCCCGGCGTTGAATGTTTCGCTGCTGAGCGCGGTGCTGCCCAGGGCCTCTGACAGGAAGCCTTGCTTGATGCCCACCAGCGCGGGTGCGTGGGTGACGTTGCCGAAGTACCCCAGTTTGAGCTCAGCGGCGGGCGTGGGTTCAGCGGCCTGCGCCTCCGTGTTGCGTGAAACAGTCGAGGCCACCACGGCGCCAACGGCGATCAGCAGGACCAGCCCGATGGCCAGGGCAGCCTCAATGGCACGCTTGCGCTTGGGTACCGCGCTCTCGCCTGCCACGATGCGGGTCATCCCGGGCTTGGAACTAGTCATTGTTTCACCATAGGGAGTGCCCCAAACCCGTTCAATGACGCGGAAACGGGGGGTCACGCGGGTTCATCTAGCGTCATATTCGGACGCTGTCCGCCGGATCGCCGGAACGGTACCCGCTCGCCGTTCCGCTCCGGCGCGGTGGCAGCGTTCCGGCGAACGTGCGGCGCCCCTTAGCCCTTGACCGCTCAGTTTCCTTTGACGTTGACCAGCTGCCGCAGCTTGTGCCGGACGGTGACCAGGTCCGCGGCGTCCTGCATGACGACGTCGATGGGCTTGTAAGCGGCGGGTATCTCATCGATGAACGCCTCCGAGGCCCGGAACTCGATGCCCCGCATGGCCTTCTTCAGCTCCTCCAGGGAGAACGTTTTGCGGGCGGCGTTGCGTGAGTATTCCCGGCCCGCCCCGTGCGGCGAGGAGTTCAGCGACGCCACGTTGCCGAGGCCCTCCACCACGTACGACGACGTCCCCATGGACCCCGGGATAAGTCCAGGATCGCCGGGAGCGGCTTTGATGGCGCCCTTGCGTGACACCCAGACGGACTTGCCGTAGTGGACCTCTTGCTGGGTGAAGTTGTGGTGGCAGTTGACCCGCTCGAGTTCCGTGACGGGCCCGCCCACCCACCGGCCGAACTGTGCGCTGACCCGGTCCATCATTTCTTCGCGGTTCAGGAGCGCGAAGTGCTGGGCCCAGCGCAGCTCGGCGATGTACCGGTCGAACTGCGGTGTGCCCTCCTCCAGGTAGGCGAGGTCCGGGTCCGGCAGGTAGATTTTGCTTTTTGTCACCACGCGCTGGGCGACGCCGATGTGGTGCTGGGCGATCTTGTTGCCGATGCCGCGCGAACCGGAGTGCAGGAACAGCCAGACGGCGTCGGACTCGTCAGCGCACACTTCAATGAAGTGGTTGCCGGAGCCCAGGGATCCCAGCTGGAGGTCCCACTTCTCCACGTACTGGCCGGGGTTGAAACCTGCTTCAGCGGCCAGTCTCTTCAGCTCTGCGATGCGTGGTTCCGCGGTGGCCTGCACTTTTCTGTTGTTGTGCCCTGCGGACAGTGGAATGGCCCGTTCGATGTCCTCGCGCAGTTTCTTCCTGTCCCTGGGAAGGTCCTGCAGGGAGTACTGGGTCCGGACGGCGATCATGCCGCAGCCAATATCCACCCCCACGGCCGCCGGCATGATCGCGTGCAGGGTAGGGATGACCGAGCCGACGGTAGCGCCCTTGCCCAGGTGCGCGTCGGGCATCAAGGCAAGGTGCGGATAGATGAACGGCAACTGCGAGGCCTGCACCGCCTGCTCACGGGTCTTGTCATCCAGTATGGACGCCCAGTTCAGGAGCTTCGGATTGATCGTTTCCATGCTTCGCCTCCAGCCGCGCCAAGACTAACGTGGTTCCTAGGCTAACCCCCGGCGATACAACAGCACCCCTAAGGAGACGCATCATGGTGGACGTCCAGACTGACATCCTCATCAACCGCCCCCGCACAGAGGTGGCCGAGTACGCAGCCAACCCGGACAACGCGCCCAAATGGTACGTGAACATCCATAAGTCGCAGCGCCTGACCACCGGGCCGCTGGGCACTGGCACCAAGGTTGCCTTCATGGCCAGGTTTTTGGGCCGCGAGCTCAACTACACCTATGAGTTTGTCGACTATGCCCCCGGCGAGCGGCTTGTGATGCGGACGGCCCAGGGTCCGTTCCCCATGCAGACCACCTACACGTGGACGGACGACGACGGCGGGACCCGGATGACGCTCGGCAACACCGGGAGCCCCTCAGGTTTCTCCAAGCTGGCAGGGCTGTTCATGGCACCGATGATCCGCCGCCAAACCAGCAAGGACCTGCAGAAACTCAAAGCGGTCCTGGAAAGCTAACGCCGGACGCTGGGGCGGGCTTGGAGCCTACGCCGTCCTGCGGTGCAGGCCCCGGGGCTGCTGCCTCAGGCCCGGCCCCGGCTGCGGCTCGCGCAGCAGGCGCAGGTTGAACCAGCAGAACATGGCCAGCGCGAAGTACAGGCACAGCTCCATCGCCTCGGCATACTCGGAGATAACGAAGGTGGGCTCCGGCCAGATCAGCAGGCGGAACAGGCGGTAGCCGGCGGCCAGCGCGAAGGCCGGCACCAGGCACAGCGGCGGGACCAGCAGGCGCCTGGATTTCAGGTTCTCCCACCGTTTTCCGATGCCTGCCCATACCAGCGGGGCACAGGCGCCATAGAGGCTCGCAAGGAGCATGGCCGCCGGGACCAGTTCCTGCACGCCGCGGATGTTGTGCACCGTGGTCTCGCCCTGGCGGTTGACCTCGTTCAGGGATTCGGGCGTGGCCCAGCCGAAGATGCGCTGGCCCCAGGAGATCTCCTCACCCGTGAGGAACCAGACCCCCAGTGCCACAACCCCGTAGAGCGCGGCAATGCCCCAGCGTTTGGCCCGGACCAGGTACACGGTGATAAGGGGCAGGAAGATGCTGGCCGCCAGCAGGCAGGCAAACTGGAGCCATTCGATCAGGGAGTCCTCGTTGACCAGCCAGAGGTAGAAGTCCTTGAACGGGAGGGCTGCCGCGGCAACCACGGCGATGATGAAGGGGATCAGTATGAACAGCCGCTCGTGGCGGGGGGAGATTTTCCAGTCCTCGGAGTCCCGCCGCAGGTGCCCTGCCGCCAGGGTTTTCCACTCTTGGATGGCCGGCATGGTGCCTCCTCAGCTGTTGCGTCCACGTCCCTAAGGAAGCTCGTGCCCCCGCTGACCATTAAGTCTTGGTGTTGCAGCACCCCGCACGAGTAGCCAGTACTTGGATTTGAACAGGGCAGCACTGATGGCTGCTTCCGGTACTCACCGCCGGGGACAACAAAACCGCGGCTTGTTCACGGATCCGGACCATCAAGGCCAGGCTTCGCGAACAAGCCGCGGTTTCGAAGGAAAGATCAAATGCTGTAGCGCTCGTCCTCGTGGTCGCCCGGGTGGTCCTTGACCAGGCCGGCAGCAAGGGTGTTGCCGTCCAGCGGGTCGATCACCAGGAACGCGCCGGTGCGGCGATGGTGCAGGTAGTTCTCGAGCGGCAGCGGTGCGGCCAGCCGGAGCTGGGCGTTGCCGATGTCGTTGAGTTCCAGGGTGGACGCCGGCTCCAGCTTGAAGGAGGCGAGGTCCAGCTTGCCGCCGACGTTGCGGACCAGGGCCTGCACTGTTCGGGTGCCGTGTTTAACCAGCACCTTCTGGCCCTCGCGCAGCGGCTTCGGGGACAGCCAGCACAGCGAGGCGTACAGGTCGGCGGAGGCTTCACGGACGGTGCCGGCAGCAGCAATGGTGTCACCACGGGCGACGTCGAATTCCTCCGCCAGGCGGATGGCCACGGACTGCGGGGCGGCGGCTTCCTCCAGCGAGGCGCCAGCGAAGTCGATGCCAACCACAGTGGTGGTGCGCGGGTCCTGGCCGGGCGTCAGGACGGAGACCTTGTCCCCCACCTTGACCGAGCCTTCGGTGATCTGGCCGGCATACGCGCGGTAGTCGCGGTAGGCCTCCACGTCCAGGCCGGCGGCCACGGCGTCGGGAGCCAGCGCACCCTGGGGACGGATGACCAGCTGCACCGGGAACCGGAAGCTCTCCAGGTGGCTTTCCAGCTCGTCGGCGGCGGGCAGGGTCTCGAGCACCTCGAGCAGCGCCGGACCGGTGTACCAGGGGGTCCGCTCGGAGCGCTCCACCACGTTGTCACCGTCCAGGGCGGACACGGGGACCACCAGCAGGTCGGTTATCCCATCGGAACCCAGGCCCAGCTCGCGGCCCACCTGCTGCACGTCGGCTTCGATCTCGCGGAACACGGACTCGCTGAAGTCCACCAGGTCGATCTTGTTCACGGCCACGATCACGTGCGCCACGCGCAGCAACTGCAGCACGGACAGGTGCCGGCGGGTCTGCTCCAGCACACCCTTGCGGGCGTCAATGAGTACGACGACGGCATCCGCAGTGGATGCGCCGGTCACCGTGTTCTTGGTGTACTGCACATGCCCGGGGCAGTCGGCCAGGATGAAGCTGCGCCGGTCGGTTGCAAAGTAGCGGTAGGCAACGTCGATGGTGATGCCCTGCTCGCGCTCGGCACGCAGGCCGTCCGTCAGCAGCGCCAGATCGATACCGCCAGCAGCGCCGCCGAAGCCGCGGTCCGCGGAGGTGCGGGCAACGGCGTCGAGCGTGTCAGCCAGGATGGCCTTGGAATCGTGAAGGAGGCGGCCCACCAAAGTGGACTTGCCGTCGTCGACCGATCCTGCGGTGGCGAACCGGAAAAGGGTTGTGGGCAGGCCTTCGGTGAGTGAGCCTGTCGAAATCTCGGAAATCGTGCTCATTAGAAATACCCGTCCTTCTTGCGGTCTTCCATGGCTGCCTCGGAGATGCGGTCATCTGCGCGGGTGGCGCCACGTTCGGTGAGGGTGGAGGCGGCGACTTCGACCACAACGTCGGACACCGTGTAGGCGTCGGACTCGACGGCGCCTGTGCAGGACATGTCCCCCACCGTGCGGTAGCGGACGGTCTTGGTGATGACTTCCTCGTGCGGCAGCGGCTGGGACACCTCGCCCACTGCGCGCCACATGCCGTCGCGGGCGAACACCTCGCGCTCGTGGGCGTAGTACAGGCCGGGCAGCTCGATGTTCTCGCGCTCGATATAGCGCCAGATGTCCAGCTCGGTCCAGTTGCTGATGGGGAACGCGCGGACGTGCTGGCCCACGGTGTGGCGGCCGTTGTAGAGGTTCCACAGCTCGGGGCGCTGGTTGCGCGGGTCCCACTGGCCGAACTCGTCGCGGAGGCTCAGGATGCGCTCCTTGGCGCGGGCCTTGTCCTCGTCGCGGCGGCCACCGCCGAACACGGCGTCGAACTTGTTCTGCTGGATGGCGTCCAGCAGCGGGACGGTCTGCAGCGGGTTGCGGGTGCCGTCGGCACGCTCGGCCAGCTCGCCGCGGTCGATGAACTCCTGCACGGAGCCCACCACGAGCTTCAGGCCCAGGCGCTCCACGGTGCGGTCGCGGAAGTCGATGACCTCGGGAAAGTTATGGCCGGTGTCCACGTGCAGCACGGGGAACGGAACCTTGCCCGGCCAAAAGGCCTTGGTGGCCAGGTGCAGCATCACCACGGAATCCTTGCCGCCGGAGAACAGCAGGGCGGGCTTCTCGAACTCGGCAACAACCTCGCGGATGATATGGATCGCCTCGGATTCGAGGGTGTCCAGGCTGGAGAGGCGCGTGGAAACGGCGGCGTCAGTCACCTGGGGGGTCTCCTCGGTCAGTGAAGTGCTCATACGTGTAGTCCGCATTCTGTCTTGTCGGTCCCTGCCCAGCGGCCGGCGCGGGGGTCGTCGCCCGGCGCCACCTTCCGGGTGCAGGGCTGGCAGCCAATGGAGGGGTAACCCTGGGAAAGCAGCGGGTTGACGGGCAGGAGGTTGTCGTCCGAGTACTGGACCAGCTGGTCGAAGGTCCACGCAGCCACCGGATTCACCTTGACCAGGCCGTTGGCCTCGTCCCAGGTGACCAGCGGGGTGTTGGTCCGGGTGGGGGCTTCATCGCGGCGGACGCCGGTGAACCAGAGTTCATAGCCGGAGAGGGTACGCCGCAGCGGGGCCACCTTGCGGAGCGCGCAGCACTGGGCGGCGTCGCGGGCAAACAGGTCCTTGCCCAGGAGGCGGTCCTGCTGCTCCACGGTGTTCTCCGGGAGCACGTCCACCACGTTGACGCGGAGGTTAGCGGCCACTTCGTCGCGCGTGGCGTAGGTTTCCGGGAAGTGGTAGCCGGTCTCCAGGAACAGCACGTCAACGCCGGGCATCTGGTCCGCGACCAGGGCCGGGAGGACGGCGTCTGCCATGGAGCAGGCGACGGCGACGGCGGGCAGCTCGAAGTTCCGCTCCACCCAGGCGATGACGTCCCGGGCGGGGGCGTCCCAGCCGAGCTCGGCGGCGCCGGCTTCGGCGATTGCCTTCAGTTCTTCGTGGGAGCGGAGCCTGGGGGCGGTTGCCACCACAGCCTCAACCTGGGCTGAGGCCTCAGCCGGGGCAGCCACCGGATCCACTCCAAGTGCGTGCTTACTCACTGGAGTGCCTCCTCGTCTGCCGCGTGGGCCCACTCGGCGAACGTCTGGCCCTCGGCGCGCTGGGCCACGAAGGTGCGCACAACGCGCTCCACGTAGTCGGGCAGGTCATCGACGTACACCTTGAGGCCGCGGACGGTGCGTCCCAGGCCTGCTTCCTCGCGCTCGTTGGAAGCCAGCCCGCCGCCCAGGTGGACCTGGAAACCCGGGGAGGGGTCGCCGTCGGGCGTTGGAAGCATCATGCCCTTGAGGCCGATGTCCGCGGTCTGGATGCGGGCGCAGGAGTTGGGGCAGCCGTTGATGTGCAGGGACAGCGCGTGCGGCAGCTCGCCGGAGGCGGCGAGGTCGGCCAGGCGGCGCTCCAGCTCGGCAACTGCGGTGGCGGCCGTGTACTTGGTCTCCACGATGGCCAGCTTGCAGTACTCGATGCCGGTGCACGCGATGGTGCCGCGGCGGAACACGGACGGACGGGCGGACAGGCCCAGCGCGTCCAGCTCTGCCACGAAGGGCTCCACCTGGTCCTTCTCGACGTCCAGGACAACGAGCTTCTGGTGCGGGGTTGTGCGCAGCCGGTAGGAGCCGCGGGCCTCGAGGGTGTCGGCGAGCTTGACCAGCGCGGCGCCGGAGAGCCTGCCGGCCAGCGGGGTGGCGCCGATGAAGAACTTGCCGTCCTTCTGTTCGTGCACGCCGATGTGGTCGCCGGGGGTGTTGGGCTTGGGCGCGGCCGGACCGTCAGCCAGCTTGTAGCCCAGGTATTCGTCCTCCAGGATCTGGCGGAACTTCTCCGGACCCCAGTCCGCCATCAGGAACTTCAGGCGGGCCTTGGTGCGCATGCGCCGGTAGCCGTAGTCACGGAAGATGCTGGTGACGCCGAGCCACACGTCGGCAGCCTGCTCAGGCGTCACGAACGCGCCCAGGCGCTTGCCGAGCATCGGGTTGGTGGACAGCGCACCGCCGGCCCAGAGGTCATAGCCAACCCCGAGTTCGGGGTGGCGCACGCCCACCAGGGCGAAGTCGTTGATCTCGTGGACCACGTCCTGGCTGGGGTGGCCGGTGATGGCGGTCTTGTACTTGCGCGGCAGGTTGGACAGCAGCGGGTTGCCGATGAACCGCTCCCCCAGCTCCTCGATGAGCGGGGTGGGGTCGATGATCTCGTCCTTGGCGATGCCGGCCACGGGCGAACCCAGGATCACGCGGGGAACGTCGCCGCAGGCTTCGGTGGTGGACAGGCCAACACCCTCCAGGCGGGTCCAGATCTCCGGGATGTCCTCCACGCGGATCCAGTGCAGCTGGATGTTCTGGCGGTCGGTGAGGTCGGCGGAATCGCGGGCGAAGTCCACGGAGATCTGGCCGATGACGCGCAGCTGCTCGGTGGTGAGGGCACCGCCGTCGATCCGGACCCGGAGCATGAAGTACTTGTCCTCGAGCTCGTGCGGCTCAAGGGTTGCGGTCTTGCCGCCGTCGATCCCGGGCTTCCGCTGGGTGTAGAGGCCCCACCAGCGGAACCGGCCGTGCAGGTCCTGGCCGGGGATGGCGTCAAAGCCCTCTTTGGAGTAGATGGTCTCGATACGCTCGCGCACGTTCAGGCCGTCGTCTTCCTGTTTCCAGGTTTCGTTGGCGTTCAGGGGCGTTTTGCCGTCCACTTTCCACTGCCCGTGCGGCTTCGCGGCGGGACGGGACGGGCGGGCCGGGCGCTTCGCGGCAGCGGAATCGGCCGTTGCTCCGGCTAGAGCTGTATCAGTCATGCATCGACTGTAGGTCCCGCCCGAAGAGCGTCACAAAGGCCTGGAAACGCTAAGTCACCTAGGGAAATATTTCGTCACGAAACGCCGGACAGCCTTGAACAAGCCACCCTGCTGTGCATTTGCGGCCGGTTCCACAGGGGCCTTTTGGGGGGCCTGCGCTGTTGGTTCGGCCGGCGGGTGGGCGGCGGCTTCACGGGCCTTTTCGACGGCGGCGTCATACCTGTCGAGGGCGATCTCGGCCAGCACCGGGGACGGCAGCAGGGGTTCGGTCACGACGTCAGCCCCGGCCTTGGCGAGCTGGTCGTGGAAGAAGCCCGGCGCCAGGAGGTAGGAGGCAATCACCACGCGCCCGCCGACGTCGACCGCTCCCGCGGACTCCCCCGCCCCGGCACCGCCTTCCAGCTCCTCGCGAAGCATCGCGACGGCGTCGGGCACGGAAGGCTTTGCGGAGGCACCGTAGGCGGCCACTATCCGGTTGGACCGCAGACCCCGGAGCTGGCCCAGCAGTTCCTCGACGCTGACGGCGGCGTTGGGGTTGGAGGAACCCGCCGCGGCCAGGACGATCACATCGTTGTCCGTCACGCCGGCCTCGCGCAGCCGCTGGTCCAGCAGCGCGGCCAGGCGCGGATCGGGCCCCAGGGGCGCGGCCGCGGCACTGCCCGGCCTGCTCTTCACCGCCCGCGCAATGTCCACTTTCACGTGGTAGCCCACGCTGAGCAGCAGCGGAACCACGACGGCGGCCTCCCCCTCGGGCAGGCCAGCCACCACGTCCACCAGGTCCGGCTGCTGGACGTCCACATAAGCCTCGCGGACGTCAAGGCCGGGGCGCAGTCCGGCGATGGCGGCGCGCAGGGCGTTGACCTCGGCGGCTCCCTGCGTGCTGGACGTCCCATGGGCGCAAGCGATCATGATGGGGCTGTTCATACCGGCTAGCGTAACGTTGGAGCCGCCCTGTCCGCCCTCTTTTGAATTGCCGGGACGCTCCATGACATTCGCCTTTGACAACTCGCCGGTGTGGCTGGATCTGCTGGGCGTCTTCTTCTTCGCGGTGTCGGGATCCCTGCTGGCGGCGCGGAAGCACATCGATATTGTGGGCTCCCTGCTGCTGGCTTCCCTGGTGGGACTCGGCGGCGGCGTAATCCGGGACATCATCCTGAACAGCGGGCCGCCGGCGGCGTTCACCAACCCGGCCTACCTGGTGCCGCCGCTGCTGGCCACCGCCCTGGTGTATTTCCTGTTTCCCAGCGTCCAGCGCTATACGTCCCTGCTGACGCTGTTTGACGCCGGCGGCCTTGCCCTCTTCTGCATGACCGGCACGCTCAAGGCCCTGGCTGCGGGGATGAACCCGGTGGCGTCGGTGCTGCTGGGAGTCACGACGGCGGTGGGCGGCGGGCTGCTGCGCGACATCACTGCCAACGAAGTTCCGGAACTTTTCAACCCCAAGGACATTTACGCGCTGCCGGCATTCGTGGGGGCCGCGATGACCGCCGGGCTGTGGGTTCTGGGGGTCTTCAACGTCCTGACGGGATCGGCCATCGCGGCGGTGGTTTTCACTTTCCGCATCCTGGCATGGCGGCGCTCCTGGCAGGCGCCGCTCGCCGTCCACGGGTGGCACCGGCGGGGCAGCGACTCCGGGGTTTGAAGCTGTTCCCGCGGTGCTCCGCTGTCACTTTGCAGGGGCCGGGATTGGCTAGGATATGAAGCATGACTGACATGTTCCTCGAGAAATTCCGTGCGCTTGTTCCGAAGTATCTCGAAGACGAATGGCAGGCAGAAGACGGGCTCACCGCGGAGGAGCTGGACAAGGCGCTGGCCGACCACCAGTTCCAGATCCCCCTGGTACTCCGCGAGTTCTACTTGGCCGTCGGTGGCTGCGAGGACCTGATGGAGGCGTACCACTACTTCTGGGATCCCGACGAGCTCGAGGTCGACGACGAAGGCTTCCTGATGTTCCTTGAGGACGAGGAAGAGGAATACACCTGGGGCTTCCGGGTGGGCGACCTCAGCGTCCCGGACCCCATTGTGTACCGGCGCAACAACGCCCGCGGCCAGTGGAAGTCCGAGGAAGGCACCTTCTCGGAGTTCGTGTTCGACATGTTCGAGTGGGCCTTCGAGGACGACGACAACTAGGGCTTCCCTCTCTTCCGTTTCAGCGTGGCTTCGAGATCCTCCGGCGCCCGCTGAGTTTCCTCACCTTTTGGGGTGCGCGGCGGCGTGTCCCCCTCTGATGACGGCGTTTCCCCCGGTTCGCCAGCAAAACCTTGCGAATCTCAGCGGATAACCCGGCCCCGGAGGACCTGCCACACCTCGGCCATGATTCTTTCCGGGTGATGAACCACGTCGGCGTACCCGTAACGTAGTACCGCATATCCGGTGAGGGTGCTGGCGTTGTTCCTGGCACGGTCCTTCTTTACCTGCCGGGGCTCAAGGTGGGTGGCGCCGTCGAGCTCGACGATCAGGAATCCTTCCAACAGGAAGTCCACGATGCCGATGCCGGGGAGCTCCACCTGTGTCTCCGTGAAAATGCCCGCCGCGCGGAAAAGAATCCGGGCAACCACCTCGATGGGCGAATCTGCGGTACCGTCAACGAGCTCGAGCACGCGCCTGGCTGCACCGTTCCGCTTACCGGGCAGCCGCCCCCGCAGGTAGCCGAGGGTGGTAAGACCCTGCCGCGCTGCACTCTCCACCATGACGGCAGCTTCCATAGCCGGAAGGCAGCGCAGGCTGTGAATCAACACGTCAGCGGTGCTCGCCACCGGTTTTGGTGAATCCGGAGGAATCAGGGACCCGCGGTGCACGATGGCGTCCGCCGGCCCACGGTGCCGGCAGAGGAGGTGAACCCTTGACGGTTCCCTCAACAGCCAAAGTCGGCGATGTACTGCGGCAGAAGCACAGGTCAGCAGGCCATTGCCCAGGACAGCCGCAGTCATGTCCGCCGGGGCCCCGGGCAGTGCCACCACCCCGTGCCGGAGACGGCGGATGTCGCCCAGCGCCACCGCATTGCGAATGCTCCGGTCGGTGAAACCAGCCTGCAGAAGTGTGGATGTGCGGGCAACTGAGCCTGCGCCCATGAGAAATCGGGTGAGGTCCATGGAGCCAGCAGACCCAATCTTCGACGGGAAATGCAGTTCCGGGGAGGCCTATGTGGACAAAACTCCTGCTGAATTTCCCCGGCTTTCGAGCTGCCTGTCGGCGGGTCCCGGCAACTCGCCGGGTTTCCTGCCAGTTCGGGGGAGAAAGGTGGGGAAACTCAGCGCCGACAAGTCCGTGACACCAGTAGTAAATTAGTAGTTGCATCTTGTGACAAAGCTGTCATAGACTGTTCACGGATCCGCTAAACGCCTCCGGCGGGTCTGATGCGAACGGAGAGATAGCCTCGGTTCAAAGCAACGTATGACTCGTATCGTTGCTGCGGACCGGGGCTATCCCGTTTTAAACGCATGTTGCCCCTGCGCAGCGCACCAAGAAGCCCGGCCCCTTACGGAACCGGGCTTCATGAAAGCTTGTCTAGCTGGCGCGGTCCACCACGGCCAGCGCGAAGCTGGACAGCGAGTCCTTGACTACGCCTTCGGGGAGCGGCGCCAGGGCGTCGATCGCCTCGTTGGCCCACTGGCGTGCCACAACCCAGGACTCGGCAGTAACGGTATGCTCGCGCAGGCCGGCCACGGCCTCCGCAAGGGCTTCGTCCGAGGTGAGGTCGCCGTCAATCAGCCGGAGAAGTTCGACGGCGGACTGGTCACCGTCCGCGGCGGCCCTGCGCAGGAGCAGCACCGGCAGGGTGGGAACCCCTTCGCGCAGGTCCGTGCCCGGTGACTTGCCGGACTTGACCTTGATGCCCGTGACATCGATGACGTCGTCCGCAAGCTGGAAGGCCACGCCCACCTTCTCGCCGTACTCCACCAGGACGGATTCGTAGGCGGGATCGGCTCCGGCGAAGATAGCGCCGAGTTGGCCGGAAGCAGCCACCAGCGAGCCGGTCTTGTCCGCGATCACCGACAGGTAGTGCTCCACGGGATCCTCGTCCGGACGAGGCCCCACGGTTTCGTGCAGCTGGCCCAGGCACAGCCGCTCGAAGGTACGGGCCTGGATGCCGAGCGCCCGGGAACCGAGTTCGGATACCAGGATTGAGGCGCGGGCGAAAATCAGGTCGCCGGTGAGGACCGCCACGGAGTTGCCCCAGACCTCGTGGGCGGTGGGTGCACCGCGGCGGAACGGGGCCGAGTCCATGACGTCGTCGTGATAGAGGGTGGCGAGGTGCGTCAGTTCCACCACGACGGCGGCCTGCACCACGGCAGGCAGCGATGCGTCGCCGAGGTGTGCACACAGCAGGGTCAGCAGCGGACGGATGCGCTTGCCGCCGGCTTCCACCAGATGGCGCGACGTGGCGTCAGCAAGCGGATCGGAGTTGGCGATGGCTTCGCGGAGCTTCTTCTCCACCTTGGCCAGGTTGTTGGTGATGGCCGGCCCCAGCTCAGCGTCTCCGGCGATGGCGGCGAAACCGGCGGGCAGCTGGAGGCCGGTGGCAATGGCGCTGGTGTTGAGCGAAGGTTCAGCGGCGGTCACGCCGTGTCCGGCGCGGGTCCAGCTGTGGTCTGCGGGGTTGGTCACGGGTTAACCCTAACTTTTTGTTGCGGATACCGCTGATTCGGGGCCGGCGGCGTATTGGATGTGGCCGGAACCAGCGATTCCAGTACGCGGATCACCCGGTCCTCAAAGCCCTTCGCGGACGGGTCCGTGAGGTTTGCCAGGAGCCGGACCACGAACCGCATCAGCACCGGGATGGGCATGCCGGTCCGGAGTGCGAGCTTCATGACCGCAGGCTTGCCAATCAAAGCAGCGAACGCCCGGCCCAGGGTGAAGTGGGACCCCCACTGGTCCCGCACATAGTCCGCGTACCGCGAAAGGTGCGCATCGGCGTCGTACGTTCCGCCCGCTGCCGACGAGCGCGAGGAGGCGTCAATGATGAACTCCGCGGCAAACCTGGCGGACTCCATGGCGTAGGAGATGCCCTCGCCGTTGAACGGGGACACCATGCCTCCGGCGTCGCCCAGCAGCAGCAGCCCCGGCGAGTAGTGCGGTGTGCGGTTGAAGCCCATGGGCAGCGCGGCGCCGCGGATCTCGCCCACTTGGTTCTCCGGCGTGAAGCCCCACTCTGCGGGCATCCCGGCGGTCCATTCGCGCAGGACCTGCTTGTAATCGAGCTTGCCGAATTCCTTGGACGAGTTCAGGATGCCCAGGCCCACGTTGGAGGTACCGTCGCCCACACCGAACACCCAGCCGTAGCCGGGGAGCAGTTTTCCGTCGCGGCCGGGGAGCTCCAGCCAGCCTTCCATCCAGTCGTCGTCCGTCCGCGGGGACGTGAAGTAGGTGCGCACGGCCACGCCGAGGGGGCGGTCGTCGCGCTTCTGGATGCCGAGGGACACGGCGGTGCGGGTAGAGTTGCCGTCGGCGGCGAGGACGACGTCGGCGCTGAACCCGCGTTCCTCCCCCGTCTTGCGTCCGGACTCGTCAAGGAGCGCTGCGCGGACGCCGTTGACGCGGCCGGCGTCGTTACGGATGGCCTCGGTGACGCTGTGCCGCTCAAGGATGGTGGCACCCGCGGATTCGGCGTGGCGGGCGAGCTCCTCGTCGAAACCAAGCCGGGTACGGATCAGCCCGTACTGGGGGAAGTCCGAAACCTCGGGCCACGGCAGCTCGATGGTGCGCCCGCCGGCTATCAGGCGCAGGCCCTTGTTCCGCCGCCAGCCGTCGCCCTCGGGGTGGGGCAGGCCCAGCTTCTGGATTTCCCGGACCGCGCGGGGTGTCAGGCCGTCGCCGCAGACCTTTTCGCGCGGGAAGCTCGTCTTCTCCAGGACGGTGACGTCCAGGCCTGCCTTGGCAAGGTAGTACGCAGCGGTGGAACCGGCCGGCCCTGCGCCGACTATCAGTACTTTCACAGGTCAGCGGGTGATGTTGCGGCGCAGCTTGGCCACGGGGCCCTTGTGCGCGGCGATGGCGGCAGCAGCGTTGTCCGGCGTTGATTCTGCGGCTTTGAACGCGCGGTGCACCGCGACGATTCCGCCGGTGAGGTTGCGGTAGGTGACCTTCTCCCACCCGGATTCCTGCAGCCAGGCGGCCAGGTGGTCCTGGTCCGGCCAGGCGCGGATGGACTCGGCAAGGTAGACGTACGCGTCCGGGTTGGATGCGACCTTGGTGGCAATGGCCGGCAGCGCCCGCATGAGGTATTCGGTGTACATGGTGCGCCAGAGCGGCACCACGGGCTGGGAGAACTCGGCTATAACCAGCCGGCCCCCGGGCTTGGTGACGCGAAGCATCTCCAGCAGCGCCTTCTTGGGCTCGTTGACGTTGCGCAGGCCAAAGGAGATGGTGGTGGCGTCGAAGGAGTTGTCAGCGAACGGCAGGTTGGTGGCGTCACCGGCAACAAAATTGATGTCGGGGCGGCGGCGTTTGCCAACCTTGAGCATTCCAAGGGAGAAGTCGCAGGCCACAACGTCTATGCCTGCATCGGCATACGGCTCGCTGGACGTTCCGGTGCCGGCCGCCAGGTCCAGCACGCGCTGGCCCTTGGAGACTTCCATGGCTTCCACCACAACCTTGCGCCAGCGGCGCGTCTGTCCCATTGACAGGACATCGTTGACGACGTCGTATTTCGGTGCGACATCGTCAAACATGGTGGCTACTTCGTCCGGACGCTTATCCAAGGATGCTCGGTTCACCATGTCATTGTCTCAAATGTTCCCGGCGGTGCTGACCAGCCGCGATTCGTCGCATTCCGGCTCCACCCGGGCCGGGGAAGGCCATCGGGTACGCGGGAGTAGTGTTGTCTCATCATGACGAGCACGTTCCGCACCCTGACAGTCCCCCTGGATGGAAATGATTTCCCCGGGGGGCTTCCTGCGTTTCTGGTCCGGGACGACGTCCTCTGCTGGACCCGGCGGGAAGCCGGGCTGGCGGGCTTCGGTGAGATTGCGCGTTTCACAGCCACCGGTCCGGAGCGGTTCCTTGAGGCGGACATCTGGTGGCGGCACCTTGTCCTTGAGGCCGACGTCGCCGATTCCGTTGAGCTCCCCGGCACCGGCCCCGTGGCTTTTGGCTCCTTCGCGTTTTCCAAGACCTCCGCCCACGAGTCCCGGCTGATCGTCCCGGAGATCGTGGTGGGCGTGCGGGACGGGCAGGTCTGGCTGACACAGTTGACGTTCGACGACGGCCCCCTGACCGAGGACACGGCAGTCGCCGCACTGGACCGCTGGCTCCGGAGCGCTGCGGTTCCGGCGGCAGAGCCTTCAGAAAGTACGACGGCGGCAGGGGACCCTGCCGGGGACCGCACCTTGGCTGCCGTCCCCGCCAAGGGGGGTGGCGCCGTCGTGCGTCCCCTCCCGCTCGCCGCCGGTGCAACCCTGCACACGGGCTCCCTGAGCGAAGAAGCCTGGATGGCGGCCGTGGAGGCGGGCGTGGCCGAGATCCGGACCGGGGCGCTGGAGAAGCTGGTCCTGGCGCGGGACGTGGTGGCCACCATCCCGTCGGGGGTGCACGCGGCCACGGTGCTGCGCGAACTCGCCGCACGCTACCGCGAGTGCTGGACGTACGGGGTGGACGGGCTGGTGGGGGCTACGCCGGAGATGCTGATCCAGGTGGAAGGACGCACGGCCCAGGCGCGGGTGCTGGCGGGAACACTGGACCGCCGCGACGCGCACGGCGAGGACGGCCTCCCGATGGATTACGCCACCCGGGTGCTGGCCGGGTCCGAAAAGCAGCGGCACGAGCACGAGATCGCCATCCAGTCATTGACCACGCAGCTGGCGCCGTTCTCCGAGGCGATGAATGCGCATGACGAGCCTTTTATCCTGGAGCTGCCCAACGTGTGGCACCTGGCATCGGACGTTAAGGCCGAGCTGGCCGAGATCGAGGGCCACGTTCCCACTTGCCTGGCACTCATCAATGCGCTGCACCCTACGGCCGCGGTCTGTGGAACACCCACGCAGGTTGCCGGTGCACTGATCCGGAAGCTGGAGCACCTGGACCGAGGGCCGTATGCCGGGCCCGTGGGCTGGCTCGATGCGGCGGGCAACGGCGAGTGGGGCATCGCCCTGCGCGGAGCTGTGATCGAGTCTCCGGACACGGTCCGGTTGTATGCCGGCTGCGGAATAGTGGACGGGTCGCAGCCCGAAGCCGAGCTGGCGGAGACCTGGGCCAAGTTCCGGCCGATGCTGGAGTCGCTGGGCATCGCCAACTAGGTGGCAGCTGATGTCGTTGTGAAGCGCCAGAAGAGCATCTGCTGCTACTCAGTTGGGCACCAGTCCGGGATGGGAGACAGGTTGTGCGCCTGCGGGCTTGCTTTCGCCTGTGATTTAGTTATCCAATAGTGAAACTTAGTTTCCTGTGATGCACATCTCATAATCGGCGCTACACTATGAACCGATTTAGTACCGCATACTCCCCGCAACAAAAGGTAAGAAAACATGCAGCTCAAGTCCCTGGCTACGGCCAAAATGACCGCCAAGGCAGCAGCAGTCTTCGCCGCCGGCGCCCTCACCCTCACGGCGTGCGGCGGCAGTTCCACCCCTGCAGCCTCCGAAGGCGGCATCCAGCTCATCAACGCCGGCAAGCTCACGGTCTGCTCGGACATCCCCTACGAGCCGTTCGAGTTCGAGAAGGACGGCGAGACCGTCGGCTTCGACGTGGACATCGCCAAGGAGCTCGCCAAGGACTTCGGCGCCGAACTGAGCATCGTGGACAGCTCCTTCGAGGCAATCGAGACCGGCACCGCGCTGACCCAGTGCGACCTGGGCATCTCCTCGATCTCCATCACCGACACCCGCAAGTCCGTCATGGACTTCTCCACCCCGTACCTTGATGACGATCTGGCCCTGGTGGCCAGCGAGGACTCCGGCATCAGCGGCCTGGAAGACGCCAAGGGCAAGAAGGTTGGCGTGCAGCAGGCCACCACCGGCGCCGACTACGCCGAGGAACAGGGCATCGACGCTCAGCAGTTCGAGGACACGGGCCTCCTGGTACAGGCTCTTGAGGCCGGTACCATCGACGCCGCCCTGGGCAACCAGTCAGTGCTGGGCTACGCCATCAAGGACCAGCCCAAGTTCAAGAGCGTTGAGGACTTCGCAACCGGCGAGCAGCTGGGCATCTCCATCAAGAAGGGCAACACCGCAATGCTGGAGAAGGTCAACGGCACGCTTGAGCGCCTGACCGAGGACGGCTCCCTGGAGAAGTTCAAGACCACCTGGTTCGGCGAGACCGCCAAGTAGCCAACCACCGCCAAGTAGTCGCCGCGCAGGCCTGGGGCTCCCCCGCCCCGGCCGTGTCACGGCCCTGAGAACTACGCAGCCGGGGCCCCGGACGAGCTGTACCGCAGTCCGTCCGGGGCCTCTGCCACGCACAACGAATGTGAGCAACCCATGGCAATGACCGCACGTCAGCGAGCCAGAGTAAGCCTGTACGTCCAGGCCGGAATCTTCGTGGTGGCCATCGCCGCGCTGATCCTCGCCACCGACTGGGAGACCATCGGCAACAGCGTCTTCAACTTCGGCAAAATCGGGCCCATGTTCCCGGGCATCTTCGTCACCGGGCTGACGAACACCCTGATCTACACGTTCCTCGGCTTCATAGTGGGCCTCTCCGGCGGCCTGCTGCTTGCCCTCATGAAGCTTTCCAGCTTCCCCCTGTACCGCTGGATCGCCTCTGGTTACATCGAGTTCTTCCGCGGGATCCCGGCGCTGCTGGTGTTCATCGCCTTCGGCTACGGCGTGCCCCTGGCCTTCGGCGTTTCCTGGAACATCACAGTGATCGTCATGGTTTCGCTGGGCATGGTGGCCTCGGCCTACATCGCCGAAACCCTCCGCGCCGGCCTGCAGGCGGTACCGAAGGGCCAGCTGGAAGCCGCCCGGTCGCTGGGCATGCCGCAGTGGCGGGCCATGATCACCATCGTCATCCCGCAGGCCTTCAAGATCGTGCTGCCGCCGCTGACCAACGAGGTCATCCTGCTGACCAAGGATTCCTCGCTGATCTACGTCCTGGGCCTCACGGCCTCGCAGTACGAGCTCACAAAGTTCGGCCGCGACGGCATTTCCAGCCTGGGCGCAGGCCTCACGCCGCTTCTGGTGGCCGGTGCCTTCTACCTGGTGATCACCATTCCCCTGAGCTTCCTGGCCCGGAAGTTCGAAAGCCGCACCGCGCGGAACAATCGATAGGCAGGGAAGACCATGAACGACGTCGTAAATTCCTCCGGCAGCACCAGCACCATCCACGCGGCCGGCGTAGCCATCAAGGACCTGCGCAAGTCCTACGGTTCCAACGAGGTCCTCAAGGGCATCAGCCTGGACGTGGCTCCCGGCGAAGTGGTGTGCCTGATCGGCCCTTCCGGCTCCGGCAAGTCCACCCTGCTGCGCTGCGTCAACCTGCTGGAGCAGCCCAACGAGGGCAGCATCCACGTGGGCGGCTTCGAGGCCACGGACCCCGATGTGGACATCGACAAGATGCGCCGCAAGGTGGGCATGGTGTTCCAGCAGTTCAACCTGTTCCCCCACCTGGACGCCAAGCGCAACTGCTCCATCGCCCAGACCAAGGTCCTCAAGCGTTCCCAGGCCGAGGCGGACAAAGTGTCCATGCACAACCTGGAGCGCGTGGGCCTCGGGCATCTCGCGGACCGTTTCCCGGACCAGCTCTCCGGCGGCCAGCAGCAGCGCGTGGCCATCGCCCGCGCGCTGAGCATGGACCCGGAGCTGATGCTCTTCGACGAGCCCACCTCCGCGCTTGACCCCGAGACCGTGGGCGACGTGCTCTCCGTCATGCGGAACCTCGCCAAGGAAGGCATGACCATGCTGGTGGTCACCCACGAGATGGGCTTCGCCCGTGAAGTGGCCGACCGCGTTGTGTTCATGGACGGCGGCGTTGTGGTGGAAGAGGGCGTGGCCGAGCAGGTCATCTCCTCCCCCACGCAGCCCCGCACCAAGGAGTTCCTGCGCCGCGTCCTTGACCCGACGCACATCGACATCGAGGAGTAGGCCCTTCTTCGACCCGCTGGTTCGTTTTCGACCCACATATGCCCTGGCGCTGCTGGTATTCCAGTAGCGCCAGGGCATTTCCGCGTCGGCAGGTGATTAGCGCGTCGAAATCAGACAAGACGCGTACGACGGCGGGGCGCCGGCTGATGCACGTTCGTTGCGGCGAGCCCTTTACATCGCCGCATGGTGGAGCCGACAATGGGTCCTTCTACAGCCTCCACTGGCTCAGCAGCGCGCTGGCAAATCCGCCTGCCGCCACAACCGGCGGCCGCTAGAGGAGCGCTGGCATGACAGATTCTGCCACCCCGTCCCGGGCCCCCGCCGCAGTATCGGATCGCGCTGCCCGGCTGGCGTCCATCCCCTCCTTCCAGCGGGTCGATGCCTACATCACGGCGGCGAACGTGCGCCGGAAGGGCCAGTTGGCGGAAGTCTGTGATTTCACGTTCGGCAACCCGCATCAAATGCCGGCCGAGCGCTACGTCAACACGCTGCGGGATGCCCTCACTCCGCAGCACGATCAGTGGTTCGCTTATCAGACGAACGGCGAGGCTGCCCGGCAGGCGGCGGCGGAGTCCCTCGAGCAGCTGCTGGGCCTGCCATTCCGGGCAGAGGATATCTACCTCACTACCGGGGGCTTCGCCGCAATAGCGTTGGCGCTTAAGACGGTCGCCGATCCGGGCGATGAAGTCATCTTCAGTTTGCCGCCATGGTTTCTGTATGAGCCCCTCATCCTTGAAGCCGGTCTGGTTCCGGTGAAGGTGAAAGTCAACACCACCACGTTCGATCTGGATCTCGGCGCGATTGAGGCTGGCATTACGGACCGGACCCGGGTTGTGATCGTAAATTCGCCCAACAACCCCACCGGACGGGTCTATCCCCCCGAGCTGCTGCGTCGGCTGTCGGAGCTGCTGGAGGCTGCCTCCGCAAGGATAGGCCGGCGGATCTACCTGGTGTCGGACGAGGCCTACAACCGGATAGTGTTCGACGGCCTCCGCTTCCACAGTCCTGTGGAGTTTTATGCCCACACCCTGCTGGCGTACTCCTACGGTAAAACCCACCTTTCCCCCGGCCAGAGGGTGGGCTACCTCGCGCTGCCGCCCACGATGCCGCACCGGGAGGAGATGCGCCCCGCAATTATCGGCCTGCAGGTGGCCATGGGCTGGGTGTATCCCAACGCCCTGCTGCAGCATGCGCTGCCTGAACTGGAGAAGTTCACCATCGACGTTGGCCAGCTGCAGCGGCGCCGGGACCGGCTCGTGGATGCCCTCAGCGGCATGGGTTACCACCTCCACCGGCCGGAGGGCACGTTCTACCTGTATGTAACTTCCCCCGTTGGGGACGACGAGGCGTTCACAGAGTCCCTTGCCCGCCGGAATGTCTTTGTTTTCCCTGGTGTGCTGTTTGAGACGCCTGGATTCTTCCGGATCTCCCTGACGGCCAACGATGACATGATCGAACGCAGCCTGCCTGCGTTCGAAGCGGCGATGAAGGAAAGCAGGAACAGGACCGGGGCATGAACCAACGGACCTACCCGCAGGGTGTCCCGTGCTGGATCGACGCGCAGCAGCGCGGCGGGCTTATCTTCCGGTGCGTACTGCAACCACCTGGAAGGCGAGGTCGAAGTAGCGGCCCACGAAGCCCCTTGCACCCGTGATCCCGAACAAATAACGGTCCAGATGGTTGGCCCGCGCCGTAACGCGGATTTGGCCGGGAGCCGGGGACTCCCAGCACAGGGCCGTCACTTCCACGGCAGCTTCCACTCCGTGCATGGCCACAATGCCGGCAAGTATGGCACCTCCATCCTCGCGAATCCCCGTTGACGAGAACGCGATGGTCGGAAAGGCGGCCACATCGAGCAGGCCCCGGCCTTTGACGTCGCGGTCCCGCCGCTGATTGGCGGAGTCGAAACTGGCCGCGTCGATGGTGGCACTGGCGCTGCTCCCTGCCAATGTTGAGGAGATGTTCAGTAGCCCGGAGGAGATGGTGAAGTTGCCGCGGACCCTTCCCAGGCCGAACATGTGCCGGCAGGCGTAGGTGACGCTGGAGCGTTGGGGGTCAACCCGGTACGTGCCGGCGTCCGGCAGCGTGGGGACGTCTGTGGCTGATTGCGTGGTCATGGCGTTGTTCCTTAGGGCTTGGCCCGCTTCCCCCGCGCCGGGAAATTGCTGATGTGTCAACAACACTGCCCCTGTTATGCTGACGTGTCAACAACTATATGGTTCCTCCAGGAATAGGATGCACGTTGCCTGAGTATCGCCGCCTGACCCGGGACGAAGAGGAAGTGTGGTTTGCCTACATCCTCTTCAGCCGGCAACTGGCAGCCGGGATGGAAAGGCAGTTGGCCGGAAGCGGCGTATCAGGCGCCGACTACCAGATGCTCGCTCCCCTTGCCGCGGCCGGCGCCGGCGGAATGCGGGCCCGGGACCTCGGCCGCAGTGCCGGCTGGGACCGCAGCCGGCTTGCGCATCAATTGCGACGGATGGAAGAACGTGGGCTTATCAGCCGGGAACCGGCGCACGATGATGCCCGCGGCATTCTGGTTCATATAAAGCAGGCAGGCCGGGCAGCCCTGCGTGCAGCAGGTCCCGGGCACATCGAGTGGGTCAGGGAGAACTTCCTTGAGGTGATGACTCCTGAGGAGCGGCGCATGCTGGTCGAGCTGTCCTCCCGTGTCATGGCGAAACTTGAGCCGGACTCCCCCTCTTAGCGCGCCAATACTCCCCCGACTGCGGCGGCGACGGCCTCTTTGATCCTGGCGTGCAGGGCCCTGAGCCCCTGCCGGTCAGTGCGGACTTCCACGATGCTGCGGCCCTCAACTGGCCGTGCGAGGGCCTCGGCGAGTGCCGCCGTCGTACTCACCGAGCAATGCCCGACGCCGTACGCTGCGGCGAGTGCCGCGATGTCCACTGTGTGGGGGGTGCCAAAGAGGCGTTCGACGGCGTCGCCGTACGTTCCGGCCTCACGCACCGCACCGTGTTCCAGGAGATCGAAGATGGCGCCCCCGGAGTCGTTGAGGACAACGATCCGCAGCGAAGGCTGCTCCTCCCCGGCGCCGAGGAGCAGGCCGCCGACGTCGTGCAGGAACGTGACGTCACCGAGCAGGACGGTGGTTTCCTGCCGGCCCCCGATGGCGATGCCGGTGGCGGTGGAGAGGGTGCCGTCGATCCCAGCCAGGCCCCGGTTGGCGTACACCGTGGCAGCGGGCTCGGGGGCGGGCAGGCCAGCGAGGTCAACGTCGCGGATGCCGTTGGAGGAACCCAGGAGGAGCTGGCCACGGGTGTTCTTCCACACCAGCGAGCCCACTGCCGGGCCACTCGCGGGAGCTTCGGCCGAAAGTATGCCATCCAGGGCATGCTGGGCGGCCGAGCCCGCGAGCAGCCAGGTATCCAACCAGTCTGCCGCCCCGCGGCCGGCGAAGTCTGCAAGGTCAGCGAGGCTTTCCAGCGGCAGCTCGGTGCGCCGGCCGGGCTCATACCAGGCCACCGGAACGGGCTGGTAAAGGGCTGTCTGAACGTCGGCCCTGGCCAGAAGTGCTGCCACCGGGCGGGAGAGCGTGGGCCGGCCGAACAGGACCACACGTTCAATGGGCGTTGCCGCGCCTGGGCCGAAGTGCTCCAGCAGCAGCCGGTAGGGCCCTACCGCATTCGGCCCGAACCGGGCGTTGGAGGACGGTTCTGCCAGCAGCGGCAGGCCATGGGCGCGGGCAAACGCCTCGGCGACGGGCCCGGCGTCGTGCCCGGCAAGGACTACGGTGCGCCGCTCGGGCAGGTCGGCTGAAGCCGCTGGCAGGTTCATGATGAGCGGCTCAGTGCCGATCCGATAGCGCGGCCGCTCCGTTGCAGGCGGCAGCTCCTCCCCCGCCGACGGAACCAGCGGATCCCGGAACGCCAGGTTCAGCTGAACGGGCCCCGGCGGAAGGTCCGGGAACGCGCCGGTGGCGGCGGAAAGCCCCGTTTGGATGGCGCGCCGGGGGTCGGTACCGGCGGCTATGTCCGCGGCGAACCGCACCTGCTCGCCGAAAAGGTCAGGCTGGACGGTGGTCTGATTGGCGCCGGTTCCGCGCAGCTCGTCCGGCCGGTCGGCGGACAGCACCACCAGGGGAACAGCGGCATGATTGGCCTCCATCACCGCAGGCATCAGGTTCCCCACGGCTGTCCCGGACGTTGTCAGCACGGCCGCAGGAGATCCCGTGGCCAGGGCCAGTCCCAGCGCCGTGTACCCGGCCGAACGCTCATCGATCCTGACAAGCAGCTCCACCCTGCCCTCGGCCGAAGCCTCGGCAAGGGCGTACGCCATGGGGGCCGAGCGGGACCCAGGCGACACCACCACGTGCTGCACGCCGCCGTCGACCAACACCCCGACGGCAATCCGCGCCGCCGCCAACGCGCTCAGCTGGGTTCCGGCACCGGGCGTGCCGTCAGGTGCGTCCTCAGAAGAGGTGTCAGTCGCGGTATCAGAAGCGGGGTCAGGCGTGGTGTCCGGGGAAGGTTCGTTCAGCGAAGTCACCAAACCAGTCTGCCACCCCGGACGCTCTCTCATTTGATGCGGGTTTTACCGGAACGCTCTATCACCTGATGCGGGGTTAACCGGAACGCTCTATCACCTGATGCGGGGTTAACCGGAACGCTCTATCACCTGCCGCCCAAGGCCGGACGGCAGGTGATAGAGCGTCGCCAGAAAACCGCTGTTAAGTGATAGAGCGTCGCAGTGGGGCTTAGGCGTCCGTGCGGAACACCTGGATCACGGACGGACGGGGTGCGCGCGCCTGGCCGGGTGCCGGCGTCGTGCCCTCCGCGACGTAGTCCGGGAAGAAGGAAACCTGAGCGTCAAAGGTGCCGTCCTCGCCCGGGTGCTGCACCGCGACGAACACGGTGCGCTCCTCGTCGTGGATGATGGGGCCGCAGGTTTCGCCGTCGCGGGGAACGGCGAGGAACTGCTCCACCTTGCCGCGCTCGGCGCCGTCCAGGGTGACCTTGAACAGGCCGTCGGCGCGGCCAATGCCGGAGGGTGCGCCGTCCGTGGAGATCCAGAGGTTGCCCACGGAGTCGAATGCGAGGTTGTCCGGGCAGGAGATGGGCGAAACCTTGTCCACCGGGAAGCCGGAGAAGTAGGTGACGTCGCCCTGGGCCGGATCGCCGCAGACCATGAGCAGGTTCCAGCTGAAGGTGGTGGAGGTTTGGCCGCCGGTCTCGGTGATCTCCACGATGTGGCCGTCGCGGTTCTGGTTGCGCGGGTTGACCTCGGTGGCGGCCTCGTTCGAACCGACACCGCGGTTGGAGTTGTTGGTGCAGGCCACGTAGACCTTGCCGGTGTGCAGGCTGGGCTCCACGTCCTCGCAGCGGTCCATCTTGGTGGGGCCAACCTTGTCGGCGGCCAGGCGGGTGTACACCAGGACCTCCTCGACGGTCATGCCCGGAACAGCGGAAGCCCCGTCCACCACCAGCGGCAGCCACTCGCCGATGCCGTCGAAGGCTCCGTCGGCGGGGACAGCCCCGGTTCCGGTGATTTCGGCGGCCGGCGAGTTGCCCGTGAACCTGGCGACGTAGAGGTTGCCCTCGGACAGGAGGGTCATGTTGTGCTTGCGGTCGCCCTCGCGGTACTTGCCCTTCGAGACGAACTTGTACAGGTAGTCGAAGCGCTCGTCGTCGCCGGAGTAGGCCACAACGTGCCCGGACTCGGCAATGATTACGTTGGCGCCCTCGTGCTTGAAGCGGCCCAGCGAGGAGTGCTTCTTGGGCGTGGAGGTGGGGTCGAACGGGTCAACTTCCACGATCCAGCCGAAGCGGTTCGCCTCGTTCTCGTAGCCGGGGTTGCGGGTGTCCCAGCGCGGTTCGTCCAGCTCCCACTGGCGGGCAGTCGGCTTGCTGGTGATGCCGTACCGCTTGTCCCCTGCGGAAGTTCCCGATGCAACGAAGTAGCTCTGGAAGTTCTCCTCGCCGGACAGGATGGTGCCCCACGGGGTGGTGCCGCCCGCGCAGTTGCCCAGCGTGCCCTTGATGAAGCGGCCGGCAGGATCCTCAACCGTTTTGAGAAGCGACGAGCCGGCGGCCGGGCCGGTCAGTTCGTAGACCGTGTTGTTGAGGAAGCGGCGGTTGAGCGGCGCACCCTTGACGTACGTCCACGGCTTGTTCTTGTTTTTGCGCTCCAGCTCCACCACGGACAGCCCGTGTGCGGCCGCCCCCACAGCGCGCATCTGGTCCGCGGACATGGTGGCCGGGAACATGATGTTCTCGTTGGTGTACTCGTGGTTGGCGAAGAGCACAGCGCGGCGGCCCTTGCTGCCCGGGATCTCCAGTATGTCCGTGTAGTCGTTGTTGTAGCCGAACTGCTTTTCCTGCGCGGCGGCCGTCTGGTTGTTCAGGTCGAACTCCGGCGCACCGTTGAAAATGGGGTCACCCCAGCGGATGACCGGCTGCCAGGTGAAGCCCTCCGGGACGGTGACGGCGTCAACCATGGCGTCGATGGACGGGATGGCGGTGAACTGCAGCTTGGACTTGCCGAAGCCTTCCTTCGCAGCCTTGGACAGGCCGGCGGCGTGTGCTGAGTCAGGGGAGGTTGCGGCAGAGCCGAGGACGACGGCGAGCGCACCGGCGGCCCCGAAGCCCAGGGCGGCGCGGCGGGACATGGTGGTGGAGGCGATGTCACGGAAGTAGCTGTTGGAGCTGGTGTTGCAGACGTCGCCGGCGCAGGCGTTGTCGCACTTCAGCGCGCAGGTGACGGCGCTGCGCTTGCCCTTGGTATGGCCGAGCATCGGCAGCAGGGTGAACTTGCGGGCAGTCGTTTCAGACATGGGGGCCTTCCAGGGAAAATCGATGCGGTTCACTCACCTTGTCAAGCGGTTTCTACGCGGAGTCATCCAGAAAGTGAAGTTCCGGTGAACCGAATATGACCTGCAGAAATGTGTCACGCGCGTCGTCATTACCGTCGTACGTGAGAGAGCGTGCCAGGAAAACCCGCATCAACTGAGAGAGGGTCCCGGGAAAGGCGACGTTAAGTGAGAGAGGGTCCCGGGAAAGGCGACGTTAAGTGAGAGAGGGTTCCAGGAGTGCGTGGACGCGGCGCAGGCGTGCCAGCCACCAGTCCCGGCGTTCCCCGGATGCCGCATACCGCTCAAGCAGCCCGGCGTCGGCGGAAACGTCGCGGAGGCGGATGGCGCCGTCGTCGGCCACCAGCGGATCCGTGGTGACGTCCGATTCAAACAGGGACACCGTCCCCAGCCCGCACGCATACGGCAACTCGGGCAGGGCGGCCGCCAGGGCAAGGCCGGCGCGGATGCCCACCGAGGTGTCCAGCGCGGAGCTGACGACGGCGGGCAGCCCGGCCTGTGCCACGATGTCCAGCGCGCGCCGCACTCCCCCGAGCGGTGCCACCTTGACCACCAGGAGGTCGGCCGCACCGGCACGCGCCACCCGCAGGGGGTCGGTTTCCTTGCGGACACTTTCGTCGGCAGCGATCAGCACCGGGGTGCCCGCGGCCCGCAGCCGGCGGCGCACCTCAGCGAGTCCGGCAATGGTGGGCACGGGCTGCTCGGCGTATTCAAGCCCGACGCCGGCAAGTAGGGTAAGTGCCTCGACCGCCCCGGGCACGTCCCAGCCCCCGTTGGCATCCACGCGGATGGCGGCGTCCGGCAGCGCCGCGCGCACGGCGGCAACCCTGGCGACGTCATCGTCGAGGGTCTGGCCGGACTCGGCAACCTTGATCTTCACGGCGTCCACGCGGCCGAAGCGCGCCAGTACGTTGGAAACGCGGTCCGCGGGCACGGCGGGGACCGTCGCGTTGACCGGGATAGCGGAACGCAGCGGCGCGGGGAACCCCTCCCAGGCGGCCTCGATGGCGGCGGCCAGCCAGCGGGACGCCTCGGCATCGCCGTATTCCGGGAACGGGCAGAACTCGCCCCAGCCTGCCGGGCCCCGCAGCAGCAGCGATTCCCGCTCCATGATGCCGCGGAACTTGACCCGCATAGGCAGGCTGACCACGTGCGCGCCGGCCAGGAGCTCCTCGAGCGCGGGCAGGTGCGGCGGGGAGGCAGGCATGGATCCAACTGTACAAGCGTGCGGCAATGCGTGACTTTCGGCGGGATCCCAGCTTTCTGTGACACCCTTAACCCGATGACTCTTCAACGCCAGGCAACGAGCAGGACCGCAGCCCAACCCGCAACGGGTTCGGGTTTCCTGTTCATGCTCGCCACGCTGGCGTGTGTGGCCGGACTGGTGGCCACCTACTACTACTTTGTCCAGACCACCACGGGCCAGTTCATTGATGAATCCGCGCTGGTGGAAGCCGTGGAGCTGCACGGGCCGGCGGGCAAGGCGACCACCAAGTTCCTGGACCTGCTGCCTACGGTCTCCCTGGTGATGGCCGCCGTCGTGGTCCTGTTTGTGACCGTGATCCGGAAGCACTGGGCGGAGGCCGGGATTGCCGTGGCAGCCTGCATCGGGGCCAACATAGCAACGCAGGTGCTGAAGGACCTCCTGCCGGCCCGCCCGGACAAGGGCGTGGTCACCCTGGCATTCAACTCGCTGCCGTCCGGGCACACCACGCTGGCGGCGTCGGCGGCGGCTGCGGTGTTCCTCATGGCCTCGCCACGGTGGCGTCCGATGGCCGGATTCGTCGGCGGCACATTCGCCATCGCATCAGGGGTGTCCACGCTGATCAACCAGTGGCACCGGCCCGCGGACGTGGTGGCGGCGTTCCTGCTGGTGGGCGCCTTCATGATTCCTGCCGGCTGGCTCATCGTCCGGCGCGGGACGTGGAATGCCTGGGACGGCTTTGGCGGGCACATAGGGTCGGCCCGGGTCTGGCTGACGTTGCCGGTTTTCATCGGGCTGGCGTCCGCTGCGGTGGCGCTGTACTCGCTGGCGCGCATTGCCCCAAGCCCCTGGCAGGAGACCAGCACCACCCACTATTTCTGGGCCGGAATCTCACTCATTGTGATCGCCGGGTATTTGGCCACGGTGGCCACAACGTCCCTGTTCGCGTACGCAGCACGACGACGGGTCCCGGCAAGGCGCTGACCGTCACCTGTCCCGGGGAAGACGGGATATTCCCCGCCGCCTACACGGGCCTGGGCGGGGCCGACCAGGCTCTCAGAACCCCACGAAACCTTGACCGAACCTTGACGTATTACTGGTGAGTATTTTGATGGGCCCGGTAGATAGTAGTGGCTATCAGGAGACGGGCGGCAGCAGCAGCCAGGCGGCAGGCCATCCAGCCGGATGGTTCCGCAGCCCATCACTCTCCTGGCGGAGTTTTGAAGTGGGCCCCGCCAGGTATCAGCAGCCTTCCGCCCGGCTCCTGGCAGCCGTGAGACGGCGAGCGCGTTGGTCCCCCTGCAACCGGACCGCGCGCTCCTAAAGCGTCCCGGCGTCGCCCTTCCCCCCAATGGCGGCGCCGGGATTTCCACGCTTGTGCCGGGTCAGTCCCCGGCAGGGTGCCCGGGATTGACGGCCGTGCCCAGCACGTGGGCCCAGGCGGGCGACAAGGGGCCTACGGCGAAATTGAAGCGCCGGCTGCTTAACGCCGCAAAGCCAGCGTCCCCAATGGCAGCCACGGTGTCCCGGTTGGGATGGCATCCGCCGGCGAACCGCTGCCAGGCAGGCGTCAGCAGGTCTTCCACCGCCGCGATCAGCCTGTTATCCGAGCGGACGTGTTCGTAGAAGGCAAGGGTTCCGCCGGGACGCAAGATGCGCCGGATCTCGGCCAGCACCGGGGCCTGCTGGCTGACGCTGCACAGGACCAGGCTGGACACCACGGCATCCACGCTGGCATCCGCTGCCGGTATGTGCTCGGCCGCTCCGGCGCGGACCGTCACGGGCACCGCGGCGGAAGCTGCCTTGGCGGCGGCGACACTCCTGAGGTAGTCGTCCGGCTCGATGGCCAGCACGTGGGTTACGGCCGGCGGGTAGAGCGCGAAACCGGACCCGTCGCCCGCACCGATTTCCACGACGGAACCGCGCAGCCCGGCCAGCAGCTCACGGCGGTGTCCGGTAGCGCCGCGTCGGTTCATCTCCCCGACCACCCGGGCGTAGGCCCGGGCGAAGCGGGGATGCTGCAGTTCCGCCGGCCCGCGCTCCCCCGCGGGATCCATTCCCTGGCTGCCGCCGGTCATGCTGCTTAGTTCGCCGGGCCGGCGCTGCCACTAAGGCTGGCGAGGGCCGCGCGAAGGCGCGTGTCGGCGTCGTCCGCTACTTCCTTGACCGCAGGGTTGTCGCTCAACTGCACCATGGTCTGCGGGTCGATTGCCTGGATAGTAGTTTCCCCGGCGTCGGTGCCGCGGCGGACCACCACGTTGCAGGGCAGCAGGGCACCCATGTCCGGATCGGCACCGAGGGCCCGGCTGGCAAGATTCGGGTTGCAGGCGCCGAGGATGACGTAGTCGCCAAGGGATGCGGCGGCTTCAGCCCCCAGTTTGGCCTCGAAGGTGGCGCGGACGTTGATCTCCGAAAGGATGCCGAAACCCTGCTCGGCCAGGGCGTCCTTCGCATGCTGCAGCGCCTCGTCCCAGGCAAGCGGGACAGTGATGGTGTGCGTGTAGCTCATGTTGCCTCCTTAGGCGGTTGCTCCGACTGATGGGTACGCCCCATCGTATACCCCCGGGGGTGTTTATGGCTATGGGGGGCTACGAACCGCCAGCACTCGTAGCGTCAGTTGTCAGCTGCGGGGCACCCACAATGCCTACGGACATGGACGGTAGCATGAGGGCATCGGATCAAAGGAGATGTCGTGGCAGACCAGGAACCCCAGTTCAACATTCCAGAACCGGTGCGGGCGGCGACCCCGGACGCGGTGCAGACGCACCTTGACCACGAAATCGAAGAGCACATCAAGTCCTACGAAGCACGGTCAAAGTCAGAGATTTCGGCGCGCATCCGGGAGCTTGACAGCGAGTGGGACATCGAGCGCCTGCTGGAGCTCAACGCCTCTTCCCTTGCCCTTACCGGCACCGTGCTGGCTGCGGCAGTCAACAAGAAATGGCTGGCACTGCCGGCTGTTGTCCTCACCTTCCTTGTCCAGCACGCCATTCAGGGCTGGTGCCCGCCCATCCCCCTTTTCCGGCGGATGGGAGTCCGCAGCCGCAAGGAAATCGACCTGGAGAAGTACGCCCTCAAAGTCCTCAGGGGCGACTTTGGCAACGCCAGGTCTGACGCCGATGACGCCCTGGACAGCGCCGGAAGCTAGCAGGCCACCACGGCACTATATGCTCCTGACCTGCGGAAACGCCTAAAAACTCTTGACTCAACCTTGAGGAATTACTCGGGTGTAAGTTGAGCCTGCCCCGCGAAAGTATTCCTATCGGAGCCGCTCAGGGCTCACAAGGTCTCTGCGTACACCGCACACATTTTCAAGGGGATTCACATGGCCAAGGTGGCTGGACGTAAAAAACGCATCATCGGAACCACTGTGGCATTGGTCGCCATCGGCGGCGGCGCCGCCTTCGCATACTGGACAGCCGCTGGCACCGGGAGTGCCACCACCACGGCGGGGCAATCGAAAAGCTTCACCATTGAGTCAACCGGAGTGATCGGGGATGCCCTTTCCCCCAACGGTCCCACGCAGACTTTCAACTTCAAGGTCACGAACCCCGCCGACGCCGGCGTTCAAAAGGTCACCGCAGTGAACGTCAAAGTCGCTGACAGTGCCGGCAACACTTGGAGCCTTCCTGCCGGCTGCTCAGCGGACGACTTCGTCGTCGGCGACCCGGTCTTCGAAGAGGCTGAACTTGCCCCCGGGGCATTCGCCACAGGCACCGTGACCCTGCAAATGATTGACCGACCAGGCATTAACCAGAATGGCTGCAAGGGCGTCTCTGTTCCCCTGTACTTCTCCGCCAGCTGAAGAGGGCACGGACTGTCATTCCTGACACAGACCGTCAGCATCCTGGCCCGTTGGTGAACAAGCCCGCCTAACTGCTCCCGAAGACGACGTCCGGAAGGTCCCATGCCTGCCCCCGCCAGCTCCCCCGAAGCCCGCCCCCGGCTTCGGCGGGAGCTGGTGGCGTTTCAACGTGCGGTATGCTCCGCGGCGGTGATCGCCGCCGTTGTCATCATGGGCGCTCTCCTGGGCGCAGCCCCCTCCGCCGCGTACTGGGGATCCTCCGGGACGGGAAGCACGACGGCGCCAGTCGCCACACTGCTTCCGCCCACCAACGTAACGGTGCCAGCAAGCAGTAACTCCAACGTAACTGTCAGCTGGACCCCTTCGTCAGGTGCGCTCACCCCGACCGGCTACGTCGTCACCCGGCTGTCCGGTACTGATGCCTTCGCAGCCTGCGGTTCCAGCTATGCTGCACCCATCGCCGCCAGCACTTGCACGGACACCTCCGTCCCGGAAGGCACGCACCAGTACAGGGTCACCGCCGTCTACCGCTCGTGGACCGCGGCCGGTGCCGTCAGCGGGACCGTGGCCGTAGCCAGCTTGCGGGACCTCACCTTCAGCTCACAGCCGTCCGCCGCGGTGACAGCCGGGTCACCCATCGCCGCCTTCCAAGTCCAGCTGCGGACCATCTTCGGGTTTGAAGTGTGGGAAGCCGGAGTGCCCGTCACCATCAGCATCGGCTCCAATCCCGGGAGTGGAACGCTTTCGGGAACAGCCACGGCCAGGACCGACTGGTCCGGCACTGCAACTTTCAGCGGACTCTCTATCAACAAGGCCGGAGCCGGTTACACTCTCATCGCTTCCAGCGCCGGCTATGCCGGTGCGGTCAGCAGCAATTTCACCGTCATCCCTGCGGCTGCTGACAAACTTGTACTCACAGCAGGGAGCCATCTCTCAGGGCCGGCGTCCTCCGCCGCCCTCCTCGGCCCTGTCACGGTGGAACGCCAGGACGCCTACGGCAACGCCGTCACAGCCGGGACCACTCCGGTAAGCCTGTCATCCAGCGCGGCAGAGACAGGCGTCTTTGCCGCCACTGCCAACGGCACACCCGCCGGCATGGTGACCATCCCGGCGGGTTCAGCGTCGGCGTCGTTCTTCTACGGCGACACCAAAGCCGGCATGCCAAGCCTCAGCGTTTCCGCGCCGGGGCTGGCAGCTCCGGAACCAGTGACGGCAACCATTACCGCAGCGGCGCCAGCGAAACTATTCTTCGCGGCCGTCAGCCAGGACGTTGAAAAGAACAGACCCATCACTCCTGCAGTGACAGTGCACGTCCTGGACGCCTTTGGTAACGCAACTGATGCCCTTGTCCAGGTCGCGCTGGCGTCAAACTGCAGCATCAAGGGCACAGCCCCGGCGGCATCCCCTGGTGCTGTTTCGTTTCCCGACCTTGAAGTTGCAGGAAAAGCCAACGGCTGCACACTGACCGCCACGAGCGGAACACTGGTCCCAGCAACCAGCAACGCCTTCAACGCACACTAGGACGCCACCACGCCCGGCCGCCCCGGCTCATAGAGATCAATGATGGGCAGGTGCCCGTCGGTACGGATCGCATCTCCGCCGCCGTTGCGGTGGTGGTAGCCGCTGGAGTAGTTGAGGATGACGTGGACGGACTCCACCGCGTCGGCAGCCTCCAGCGTGGCGATGATGAAGTCCCGCTCCTCGTCGGTGCGGTCGGCGATCTTGTGCGTGATCTGGAACGTGAACAGGGACAGGCCCACGCTGCGGTCGTACGTACCCGCGCCTACCCAGTCCACAGACAGGCCGCCGGGCAGCATCCATCCGGGCGGACACTTCCAGAAGCGGACATGGTGCCGCTTCCGCGGGTTCCCGTCGATCTCCCGCTGGAACGCCAGGTCCTGACGGTTGCCGAACACATAGAGCGAGCTGACGGGCGCGGCCGGGTAGCTGCGGCCCAGGACCGTGGAGGTGAGGGTGTGCCAGGCGGTGGCCGGGGTAATGGGATGGGCCTCCACCCAGCCGGCGGTGCGCATGGCCCGCCGCAGCTCCTCCTCCGTCCCCACCACGGCGAGGTTCACCGGATCGCCCAGGACGCCGTCGCCCGTCCTGGCCCTGCCAATAAAGTAGTCCGGGATGTAGAGGCTGCTCAGGATCTTATGGACGCGCGGCAGCAGCGCATACGCCAGGACCAGCCAGACGGGCAGGAATACCCACGCCTGCTCGGGCCCGCGCGAAAGCCGCGATAACAGGAAAAACCACACAGCCCAGCCGACGGCGACAGTCACCGCCAGGTACAGCACCCGCTGCAGCACCGCCAGGACCGTGGCCCACCTGCTTTGCCGCCGTTCCACCTGACTCTCGATGCGCGAATGGTCCGGCTCCTGGGGAACGGCCTGGTTCCCGTCCACGCCAGATGTCATGCCCACGTCCTCCCGGCCCTTGCATTTTCACTGCCTACATCAGTACCGGCCCATAATACGTTCCCCGGCCACGGCGAATCCTGGCGGCGCCGGCGGTCCTCACCTGCCGCCGTCGGCAAGCAGGAGCCTGCACCACGCATCGGTGAGCCAGCCGGCGAACTGCTCCGGCGTCCAGCCGCGCTGGTCCACCAGCAGCACCCAGTACTCAGGGCCGTTCATGCTCCACACCGCGTCCGCCAATTCCGCGGAGGGCCGGTCCGTGCGCAGCTCGCCGGTCAAAGAAAGGTCCTCAATAAATTTCCGCATGTTCGCGGCCCGCCTGTTGGAGATTTGTTCCCATAGCTCGGCACAGCCACGGTCCGTGCCGGCAGCATCCCGTAAGGCAACATAAACCGGCGCCAGCCGCGGCTGGATCAGGGCCAGGGCATGGGCATAGATGCTGATTTTCTCCCTGGCCATCTTTGCCTCACGCACGCGGAAGACATAGTCGCGCTGCTCAGCGGGGACCGCCTGCCCGGTACCGGAGATGGCACTTTCAACAACCTCACGCAACAGGTCCGGCTTCCGCCCGATGGCGGCATAGACGGTATCGACGGCGACTCCCGCACGCCGGGCGATGGCATTCACGGTGGTGGAACGGTACCCGTCCCCCACAAACAGCTCCCGGGCTGCGGCCAGTACTGCGCCGCGGGTGGCAGACGCCTGCTCCTTCCTGCGAAGGGAGTTGTAGCGGCGGGAAGAGGCATTGACTTCACTCATAGCCGGTCCTACCCTTTATTCATCCGAAGCCGTTTCGGATGAATTGTAGCAGGACGCCGGGAGCGGCGGTGCGGCAGCTCAAGGCAGGAAGACAGGGCATCATGCTGGCCGAAAGCTTCGACACTGTTGTAATTGGTGGCGGACAGGCGGGCCTGGCTATGGGCTACCACCTGGCAAGGCTTGAGCGACCGTTCGTCATCCTGGACGCAAACCCGCGCACGGGCGACAGCTGGCGCAACAGGTGGGACTCGCTCCGGCTGTTCACGCCAGCCCGGTACGATGCCCTGCCCGGCAGCCGCTACCCTGCCACACCCTGGTCCTTCCCGGGCAGGGAGGACTTCTCCCAGTACCTCAGCGACTATGCGGCTGAATTTTCCCTGCCCGTACGGAACGCCGTGCGCGTCACCGGGCTGCGCCATAATGGCCAGCGCTTCGTGATCGAGGCAGATGGCCAGCGCCTCGAGGCCTCCAACGTGGTGGTCGCCACCGGCTGGGACCTGGAGCCGAAAGTTCCGTCCTTCGCCGCCGGGCTCAGCCCTGACATCCGGCAGGTGCATGCAGGCCAGTACAAAAACCCTGCGCAGCTCTCCCCCGGCGCCGTCCTGGTAGTCGGAGCCGGCAATTCCGGCGCGGACATCGCACTTGAAGTCTCCCGAACCCACCAGACGTACCTCTCCGGCAGGCACCCCGGCGAGCTTCCCTGGCGGATCGACGCTCCGGCTTCCAGGCCGCTGACCCTCGCCGTCTTCTTCGCTTTCCGCCATCTCCTGACGAGGCGCACTCCTGTGGGGCGCAAAGCGCGGCCGCAGGTGCTGGCCCACAGCGGCCCGCTGATCCGCGTGAAGGACCGCGACCTCACGGCGGCCGGCGTCCGGCGGGTCCCCAGGACGGAGGGGACGCGGAACGGCCAGCCGCAACTGGCCGACGGACAGACCCTCGCCGTATCCAACGTGGTGTGGTGCACCGGCTTCCGCCCGGAGACTGCCTGGATCCACCTTCCGGTCTTTGATGCGGGCGGCGAACCGGAGCAGGACCGCGGCGTAGCCCGCAACCAGCCGGGGTTGTACTTCCTGGGATCACTCTTCCAGCACTCGCTGGCATCCTCGATGATCCACGGAGTAGGCCGGGACGCGGCCTATGTTGCCCGGTATATTGCCGCCCGCAGACCGGCCGCCCCGGAGACGTCAGCGGAAACAGCCCCCGGCAGTGCGGCGCCACGGGAGTCCGCGCCCAGCTGAGCCGCTCTCAACCGGGTCACGGCTCGTCAAGGTTCAGCTGCTCAACGATGATCCGCGCCGTCTCAGAATCACCCAGAATCCTGAAGTGGCCTGCGGTAGGCAGTTCGATGTTGGTGGCGCCGGGAAGGACGCTGCCCTCGGGAATGTGCGGATCAAACGGCCCGTAGATGGAGGTGATGCGGCTGTTGATGGTCTCCTCGCGGGCCAGCTCAAGGGTCAGCGCGTTGCGCGGCGAAAAAATCCGCAGGGTGGGCAGCAGCATGTACCTGGCGTAGCGCGAGCCGGAGAACGGCGTGCATACCGTGACCATCCGCGAAATCCGGTGCTCGGGGTCAAGGTTGAGCATGGCGTACTTGCCGATCAGCCCGCCCTTGCTGTGCGCCACGATCGCCGCGTCCCGCAGCCCGGCTTCTTCAAGGTGCTGCGCCACCATCCGCGCCGCCACGGGAACGTCCAGTTTGTTCCGCTGCAGCACGGTGACCACATGGACAGGATGGCCTTCGTCGTGGATCGCCCTGATGAGCGGCATCATGAACTGCCAGTTTTCGTACACACCGGGAATGATGAGCACCGGGGTGCGGTGGCCCTGGTGGAAGGAGCCCGGCTGTACCCGCGACACCAGGCCTTGGATTTGGCAGACCGCGGCGTAGGCATAGTCCTGCGCCCACCACACGGCTTTCTGCAGCGGACTGATCCGAGTGCTCACGTCCCGTTCACCCATCTGTCGAGGATAGCGCGTCAGTAGTTCCGGCGGTGCTTCAGCCGTGGAATAACGACGGCGAACACGGCTGCCGCCGCGAAGCCCAGGATGCCCGTGGCTGAGACCCCCGCGCCCAGGGTGGCAAGGGCCGTCACCCCGGAGAGGAGCACGGGACCGCCGGTGGATCCGGCGTCCGCCATGAACCTCCACAACCCCAGGAACTGCCCGCGGCCACGGTCCGGCGAGAAGTCCGCCCCCAGGGTCATCACCAGCCCGGAGCTGATCCCGTTGCCGAACCCGATCAGCAGTGCCGCCAGCAGCAGCCCCGTAAAGGAGCCGGTCAGCGGGATCAGCAGCAGGGCCGTCCCCATGATCAGCGTGGAGGGGACGGCCACGAACTGCCGGCCTTTCCGGTCCATGAGTTTGCCCGCGGGATAAAACACCAGCATGTCTATGGCCCCGGACAGCCCGTAAATCAGCGAAGCCGAGGTGGCGTCCATGCCCAGGTGGTCCGCCCACAGCGGGATGACCACCTGCCGGGACGAGCGGAGCGCGCTGAGCAGGAGGATCCCCATGCCCAGCGAAAGGAACACGCCCGCATGGGATACCGCGACGCTCCGCAGCGTGGGCTCCGGACCCTTGTGCCCGCCGTCGGGCGCTGGAGCAACGGCCAGGTCCGGAATGGTGAGCGACAGCAGCGCGGCGGCCGCCATGGCCACCACCCCCACCCAGTAGGCGCCGCTGATGCCGGCGAACTGCATCACCGCCGCGCCCAGGAACGGGCCGATGAACACACCGATCCGGTTCACCCCGCCCAGAGTGGACAGCGCGCGGGCGCGGAATTCCACAGGGACGGCCTCGGTGAGGTACTTCTGCCGCGCCAGGCCAAACACGGCACCGGACATTCCGACGACGGCCATCGCCGCAGCGAGCAGCCACAGCCCCTCGGGAACCAGCGACGTCAGGCCGGCGGCGGCGAGCGCCAGTCCGGCTGCGACGGCGGCGCCCACGATTGACCAGCGCTCACCGAATTTGAGGGTCACCAGGGAGGCCGGCAGGTTGAAGAACCACGATCCCAGCCCGATCAGGGTGACAATCAGGGCAGCCACGGCCACCGACGCACCCAGATCGCGGGCAGTCAGGGCCACCACCGGCAGGATGGCGCCCGTTCCTATCCCGTACAGCAGCGTCGGCCCGAACGCGGCCACAGCTATGCCGCGCAGGCTGAAGGGCTCGGGATCATCGGGGGAAGTCATCAGATTTATTTTATGGGTGAGGATGGCCAGGTTTAGCCGCGCACCCGGTGTGGTTCCGCGCACCCAATACGGACCCTGGCACCCTCGGACCCGGGCGCGCGAGTCCGAACCGGGCGCGCTTCTAAATCCTTGTACTCCACGTAAATCCGGGGGTCACAAACGCCCCGCGGAGGAGTAGCGTTCGCCTTATGGGGCGCTGATCCGCGCCCGTACCAAAGGGGAGGTCATTCGATGGGTGAAGTGTGGATCCGAACGCTCGGCAACGGGCTGGTCCGGGCAGACAGGGTCACCGAAATTTCATCCACCCGGGGGTCCCTCCAGGAGGACCAGGGCTATTCGCTGAAGGTCATCGTGGACGGCAAGGGCCACGTGCTGATTGACGACGCCGAACTGCAGGGCTCGCTGGCCGACCGGCTGGAGTATGCGCGGCATGTGGAGGATGCCCTGCTGCTTGCCATGGACGAGGCCAAGGACAGCGAAACCGCCGTGGTCATCTCCTATGAGCCCGAGCGTGAGCGCTGGTCTGCCGCGCCGGTCACGGTGTTAGCCGGAAGGCTCTCCGAATCCGTGGGGTGAGACGGCCGCCGTTCGCGGGATACGGCGGCGGACGGCGGCTTAAGTACGACGGCGGCACGCACCGTAGTGCCGCAGCTGCAGTTCCTGCAGGGCCGCCCGAGGGTGCAGCCCGGTTGTTCCGGTGCGCATGAACCACAAAGCCCAAACGTTGTAATAAATGGCCTTATGTTGCGTGGATCACATTCAGTCCCTACTCTGGATGAGGCTGATGCAAACGGCCACAAGCAAGAAGCTGCAGCGTCGCAGCCAATGCCGGGGAAGGCTTTACATTTTGAACTCTAAGCTCAACGTTGTTGTCCGTGTAGATCTCGACCACGCCAGGGCCCAGGTGATTGCAAAGGGGCATATCACCGTCCACAGCGTCAATGCACTGTATGTAGTAGTCAAGCGTGCCAACTCCTTACGCGAAGGCTTAGGCGTGGAACTGGATATCTCCCATGCCCGGGTGGATCAGGAAGCGCTGGAAATGCTCCATGCGTCCTCCGAAACACACCACCTGCCCGCCAGGATTGATCCGCAGCAGGCGCCGTGCACCATCAGCGTCCTCGCTCCGCGCTCTGCGGCCCGCAGGACCCACGCGCCGGCACTGATCGCCGCATAGGCACCCAGGCAACGGCACCCGAAGAGCCCAATTGTCGGGCCAGGGTGCCAGCCGCAAACTTTCTTCTTTCAGACGTCCAGTGACTGCGAGTGCAGCTGTATCCGAATAGACGGGTAGCTGCCCTCCCAGTTTGCTGGAACCCTTTGACCCGCCGCCGGGGAGCACAGCTTTTCCCGCGGCCAGCGGCAGGCGGCGAACCCTGCGTCAGTACTTTGGCCAGTAGTCCGGATTGAAGCCACTGGGGCTCGGAGGCCTGGACGGGTTCTCCCATGGGCCGGAAGGAGCTCCGGGCTCCTGAGCGCTTTCAGGCCCGGGCTCCTGCCCGCTTTCGGGCCCGTTTACAGTCCCGGACTCCTGCTGCGGAGGCTCGTCCTGCCCAGGCTCGGGCTGCTGGGGTTCTTCGGATTCGATCTTGTTGTGCGCCATGTCGCTCCCACAAGGACCGGATGGCCCACTACCAGACCACTTCCAGCGTAGGATCCCGGACGCACGCCATGTCAAGGTGTCCAACTCCCCTACTTGGCAGCCCGTCCGCGCCGCGGCCCGTATAGGGGATGCGTACTTTCCCCTATTCCTCCACGAACTCCAGCAGGTCGCCGGGCTGGCACTTCAGCACCCGGCACATGGCTTCCAGAGTGCTGAAGCGCACAGCCTTGGCTCGGCCGTTCTGCACCACCACCACCAGGCCCAGGGCGGCCCCGGCCACGAGGACCAGGAACAACAGGAGCGGCAGCCCGGGATCGTCCGCACTAAGGACGACGACGGCGGAGAGCGCCGCGAGCATCGTCCAGCCGGCGGCGATGGCCCAGACAATGGCATCCACCCACACCAGGGCTCCGTTGCTGAAAATGCGGTCGCGGTGACTGCCAAACGGGTGATTTTCATATATCGAGCTTCACTACTAGCTATCGAAAGTCAATCGATACGTGCTGATAATTGCGCAACCGTCAGGAGGCCAGCTGGTCCCGGCGGAACCGAAGCTCCCTGCGGGCGCCGTTGAGGGGCGATCCGCTGAAGGGCAGGGCGTCCAGATGGATGTCCGCTGCCGCCTTGAGGGCCAGGGCGTTGGCGGCTGCTGCGGCCCGAACTGGCAGTCCAATGGCAGCCGCGAACTCCTGCCAGTGCCTGGCCTTGAGTCCCTTGACCTTGCCGGCGAGGGGAAGCGCCATGCTGTCGTCACCGTAGAGCAGCGTGCATGGGATGTCGTACATGGGGGACACTGCCCAACTGCCGTTCCTGCCCGCGAGGACGGCGGCGTTCTTGGCGTGCAGGTCCCCGTTTCCGGTGAGCCAGGCAAAGACGAACTGCAGGTAGAGGTTGCGGACGGCCACGGCCTTGGCCTTGCACAGTCCGGCCAGCGCCAGGACCAGCTGCTCGGAGGTGACTGCATATTTGGACGCCGGCGGCAGGTTCATCACCTGCGCCCCGTCCTCCAGTGCCAGGCGCACCAGGCCATCGGAATGGGCACGGTCGAACCGCTCCACCAGCAGCCCGGGCATGCCGCGCCTGTCAGTGACCACGCTGTGCCTGGCCACAGGAATCTTCAGGGCTTTGGCTGCGGTGAGATGGGCTGCCTCGTTCAGGACCAGATGCGGATAGCTGGGGGGATCCAGCTTGAGCAGGTAGCGGCGGTTGGCGAGTGCCAGCGGGGTGGTCATCATGGAGGCGCTTGCCTTGTGTTGCACGCCGGGCAGCCCATGCGGGTCCACTGCGTCCGCCAGGTATGCGAAGTCCAGGTCCTCCGGGCGGGATGTGTCCGCCAGCGGCCGCTGTTCCACCAGCGGTTCGTCGGCCGGGACAACCTGCACGTCACCCGGCATGTCTGCGCCTACGGCCAGGAGGAGGCTTAACTCGTCGCCCAGGCTGGTTTTAACGGCATCCTTGAGCACGGTCAGCCGGTGGCCTTCCGGCAAGAGCCCGGAGAAGAAGGCCGGCAGCGCACCGCTGGGCGATTCCACCGGCTCGCTGGAAAGAGGCAGTGTTGTTGCCACGGGACGGGCACCGGCAGCAAGGTATTCGCCAGTGTAGGAAAAGGCCACACTGCCGCGGTCCGTGCGCGAAAGGTGCCCGGCCCGTGCGCCAGCTTTGTAGACGTCGGCGCCGCGGACGAACTTCAGGCGCTGCAGGTCTTCAGTCATCAGCGGCCCGGAGGTGGAGCCCCACCGCGTTGGCGGCCGCGGCCACAGTGCCCAGTGACGGATTTCCCGTTCCCGTTTCAATGGCGTGGATGGTTCGGGCGGACGTGCCTACCAGATCGGCCAGCGTTCCCTGGGTTATACCGGCTTCCCTGCGTGCACTCCGGATGCTGGCTCCAATGGCCTGAACGTCTTCCATCATTGCCTTTCCGCAGAATATTGCTGATTAGCAGCCCACCACCTATGAGGATCCCCCACCAGCGGCGAAACCGCAATATATTGCGGAAAAGCGGTCATCATCCTGATTGCCGGCACAGGCGGCCCTATATCGGAAGTATCTTTCCGAATTCTCGGCCTCCAGGCCAAATGAGGGGGCTGCCCCTAGGGGAACTACCGGTGGGTCCAGCCGGTCCTTGGCTGATCTTGAGGCAATCCTCACCGGTCCTTGATCCCTCCACCGCACACTGGTGTAGAGGGGCCTGAGGCATAAGGCAACAGCAGCTGGGATCTGGGCCCGGCAACAGGCCAGGGCCGGCGGCGGAGGCGGCGGAACAGCGTGGTTCCGCAAATAGTCGCCGGCCCTCCCCCTCGCTCCGGCCACCAGCCCGGCCGCTTGGCAAGGGGCCTCGGCACCGGCAGCGACACAGGTATCGGCATAGACATAGGCACAGGTATTCGGCATTGGAAAGCAAGAGGCCGACGGCCACCCCTGGTGCACTTTAGGCATTGCATCCACCCAGCCGCTGACACACGGGCCCCTGCCGGGCATAAGATTTGCTGCATGAGGATTGCCGTCGCAGGGGGAACCGGTACTGTTGGCCGCCACGTGGTGGAGGTGGCACAGGCACGCGGTCACGAGGTCTCGAGCATGAGCCGGGCCGACGGCGTGGACCTGGTGAACGGTCGCGGCCTTACCCAGGCCCTCCAGGGGGGCGTGGAGGCAGTCATCGACGTCTCCGGCATCCAGACCACGTCCACCAAAAAGGCCGTGGATTTCTTCACCAACGCCACCCAGAACCTGCTGGCAGCAGAAAAGCAGGCCGGGGTGAAGCACCACGTTGCCCTCTCCATTGTGGGGATCGACGGCTCGACCTCCGGCCTCTACGCCGGGAAGCTGGTGCAGGAGGACGAGGTCCGGCACGGCGGTATCCCGTGGACTCTGCTGCGTTCCACGCAGTTCCATGAGTTCGTGCCGCTGGCGGTGAAGATCGGGGCCGTGGGTCCGCTGGTGAACGTTCCCAAGATGTTTACCCAGCCCGTGGCTGCCAGGGAGGTGGCGGAGGCCCTGGTGGCGGCCGCAGAGGCAGGACCCCAGGGAAGCGTCACAGACCTGGGCGGGCCGCGGACCGAACGACTCGCGGACCTGGTCCGCGCCTATCTGGCCAGGACTGGCCAGCGCAAGAGGATCCTTGAGGCAGTGCTGCCAGGCTCCATGGGCAAGGCAATGCGCAGCGGCGCCCTGATCCCGGCGCCGGGGGCCGCCGTCGGACGCCAGACGTTCAGCGAATGGCTGGAAACACGTGATGCCGGCGGCGGCCGGAATCAGTAACGGGGATTCACGCGCCAAACTGGCCAGTGGTTTAGGGGGAACCATGCTTTTCGAATCGACAGACCGGTATTTCCGGACCTTGGGGTCCCGCGGCCGGACAGTGCTGTTCCAGCTTCCGCTGTCCGTCACCGTGCTGCTCGTGACGGTCCTGGTGGCACTCCTGCACCCCGGGTTCGAGTGGTCGGAGCCGTTCCTGTACAGCTTGGCGGCACACCTGATGTTGCTTGCGGCCAGTGCCGTGGTGCCATGGGAACGCCTTCCAGCCTGGGCCGTCTTCCTGATTCCGTTCCTGGACTGCCTGGCCATCGGGTTGTCCCGCGAATCAGGCGGGCAACACCTCACAGCCCTGAGCTTCCTGCTCGTATTTCCGGTCGTCTGGATGGCCGTGGGCCTGCGCCACGCCGGTGTTGCTTTGGCGATCCTGGCCACCATCCTCAGCGTGGCACTTCCGCCGGTAATCCTGGGCACCGGTTTTACCAGTGCCTCCCTCATCCGGATGGTGCTCCTGCCTGTCATCCTGGGGGCCGTCGCGCTCACGGCCTACGGGGTTGCCAACGGCATCACCATGCAGCGGCGCCTCCTGGCCAAACAGGAAGCCGACCTTCGGGACCTGCTGGCGGCCAGCGAGGACCGCGAACAGCTGCTGAACACTGTGATGGACACGGTCAGCGTGGGTGTCTGCGCCCTCGACAGCCAGGGCCAGGCTGTACTGGTGAACCGGCATCTTGGCAGCCGCCTCGAGGACGCCATCGGCGCTGAAGCGACGTCCGGCAACGTGACGGACATGCCCATCTACGGTGTGGACAGGAAACACCGGCTTCCCCCTGAACGGCATCCCCGCACACGCGCTGCCCGCGGTGAATCCTTCACCGACGAACTGGTCTGGGTTGGCAGCGGAACCGCCCAGCGCGCCTACTCCGTGACCTGCCGGCTCATCAGGACTTCCACCGGAGGGCGTTCAGGGGCGGTCCTGGCCTTCACGGATGTCACAGCCCTGGTGACGGCGCTTTCCGCCAAGGACGAATTCCTGGCCAGCGTCTCCCACGAGCTGAGGACGCCGCTGACGTCCATCCTGGGTTACCTGGATCTGGCCCTGGACGAAGAGGACCTTGAACCCGGCCTGGAAGAATGCCTCAAGGTTGCCAAACGCAATGCCGGGCGGCTGCTGACCCTCGTAGGTGACCTGCTGACCATCGCGTCCGGATCGTTGACCATCGCACCCCGGCCGGCGGACCTTAACGACGTTGCCGCCACCAGCATCCAGGCTGCAGAGCCGCACGCCGTGGCCGCCGGCATCACCCTCGAACTGGAGTCGGCAGGTCCTGCCACCGGACGGTTCGATCCTGACCGCCTTGGCCAGGCCATCGACAACCTGGTGTCGAACGCCATCAAGTACACGCCGGAGGGCGGAAGGGTCACCGTCCGGGTCAGCGCCGCGGGACAGAACCTCAGGTGTGAAGTCACCGACACCGGGATCGGTATGACCGGCGATGAGCTGGGCCAGGCGTATACCCGTTTCTTTCGGGCAGCCAATGCACACTCCTCCGCCATTCCCGGAGCAGGGCTGGGGTTGGCAATCACCAAATCGATTATGGAAAACCACCGCGGAACCATCAGCCTGGCCAGCAGCCCCGGAAAAGGAACCACCGCAGTCCTGACCCTTCCGGAGGCGGACGCTTCCCTTCCCTCCTTCGCCGTCGCCCAATAGCACGGAGCTCGCAGCACGCAGCACGCAGCACGCGCACGGCGCCGGGTGCCGCCGTCGGACGCATGACGTCCGGTGGCCGTGGCGGGGACAGGCTACCCGCGAAGCTTCCTGATGCCCCTGTGCCGTCCGGCCGGGGCGCTGCCGGTGAGCGGATGAGCCAGGCGCCAGTGCTTGCGGGCATGGCTGCCGGCGCGGCTGGCTGCAGGCGCGGGGCTGGCGGTGGCCACCAGCGACGATCCCCTCCGTCGGCGGCGCAACCGGAGGAGGAAAAATACCGTTAACCCCAGCCAGATAAAGGCGACACCGAAGACCAGGACCAGTGACGGTATCGCATCCATGGTCAAGCTTAAACGGGGAACCGCCGGCGCATGCTACCTGTTTTCCGGGCCGGAGACTACGCGCCCGGCAGCTCCCTCCTTGCGTACTGCACAGTGGGCCAGGCGCACCGGCAGAGGCCGTGCCTTGTGCCAATGCTCGGCCAAAACTAGGCGGATCCTGAGCCGGAATCTCCGCTGCACCGCCCTGGCAGCCCCCAGACTTGGAAAGGGGGGATCGCTCCGGTCTCCTCCCCTTAGCGTGCCCGCCCCCGCCGTCGCTCTTTTCATCCAGGATGCGGCCGCACATCACCTGGAGGTCCAGTGAAGCTGTTCAGATACATCCTGTGTTTCGCCGTGCTGCTTGCCTGGGCAGTGCCTGCCGGCGCGGCCCCGGCGCACGCCGCGATGGCCGCCATCACCCTGAGCCAGGCCACCGGCCCTGCCGGCACCTCCGTTACGGTGACTGGGACGGGGTTCCCCAAGAAGACCTCGGGCACGCTCAGCGCGGGAACCAACAGCGTCCCTTTCAAAACCAGCGCTTCCGGCTACTTCACCACCGAGCTGGTCATGCCCGAATCAGCCGACCCCACCGTCACCGTCCGGGCCGTAGCGGCGACGGCGGGCGCCACCGCAACATTCACCCTCACCTACAGCTCCCCCTCGACCGCCGAGGAAGATCCGGCCGAGCCCGCGCCGGCTCCCGCGCCTGCCACCCCGGCGGCGCCGGCCCCCGCAACACTGCGCTTCGGCGTCGGCACCCCCGGCGGCCCGCTCGCAGCGGCCGAACTGGACGAGGTCACCGCCCTCGCCGGCGAGGCGCCGTCCATCATCCTGTCCTACAAGGACTTCAACCAGGCTCCGCCCATCACGGAGCTGGAGGCTGTCCGCGCCCGCGGCGCGCTCACCCTGCTGACCTGGGAACCGTGGGCGTGGGGCGGCGGGACAGCGCAGCCCGCGTACTCCCTGGACCGGATCACCGCCGGGGACTTTGATCCCTACCTGAGCCAGTGGGGCGAGTCGCTGGCCGCATGGGGCCACCCGGTGATGCTGCGGTTCGGGCACGAGATGAACGGCAACTGGTACCCGTGGTCGGAGCAGCTCAACGGCAACGGCTCCGGTGACTACGTGGCCGCGTGGCAGCACGTGCACGCCGTAGTGACGGCGGCGGGCGCCACCAACGTCACCTGGGTGTGGAACCCCAACGTGCCGTACTGGGGATCGGTGCCGCTGGCCGGCCTGTACCCCGGGGCAGCGTACGTGGACGCCGTGGCGCTGGACGGCTACAACTGGGGCACGTCCGCGTCCTGGAGCTCCTGGGTGTCCCCGTCGCAGCTCTTCGGCGACGGCCTGTCCCAGCTCCGGACACTCGCCCCGGGCAAGCAGATCCTGATCGCCGAAACGTCCTCAGCGGAACAGGGCGGCAACAAGGCAGACTGGATCACTTCCCTGTTCAGCTACCTTGCCGCCCAGCCGGACATCACCGCCGTGACCTGGTTCCACTACAACAAGGAAACCGACTGGCGGATCAACAGCAGCACCTCCTCCGCCGGCGCCTTCAAGCAGGCACTGGCCGCCCGCAGGTAACCAAAAACAAGTGGTCCCCGCCCCGCGCCGGAAAAGTAGAGTACCGGCTACTCGTGCCCTCCGCGGGCTGTACTCGTAGATTCGGGGAAAGCCCGCGAGGGTGCGGGGCGGGACTGAGGCTTATGGGGGCAGAAGCGTGGCAGTACAACCGGCGGACGGAACCATGCGGACAGAACGCCCGGGGTTCCTGCTGGACCTCATCACGGGCGCGGAGACTGACCAGGGCCTGGTGCAGCGGCTGGCGGAGGCAGGCGCGCTGGCCCTCGCAGGCTCCGCGGACTGCGCTGCGCTGCTGATGCGGGCAGGCGGCCCTCCCGTCACGGCCGGAAACAGCCCGGCTGCCGCAGCCCTGGCCTCCTCCGAGGACCGGAACGGCGGAGGACCCCTGGCCCATGCCATGAGCGCGGCGGAGCTGCTGAAGGTTGACCGCACGGCGCCCACCAGGTGGCAGGCATACCGACGGCGGCTCTCGGCTTCCGGATTCGGCGCAGCGCTGGCTGTCCCGCTGGGGATGGCGGACAGAACGTCCTGCGCGCTGCTGTTCCTTGTCCGCGGCAGCACCGGACTGACGCCGGACCTGGTGGCGGAGGCCCGGTGGTTCGCGGAAGTGGCGGCCCAGAGCCTCCGGCTGGCGCTTGAGGTGCGCAGCGTCCGGTCCGCCGGGGACAACCTGAAGAACGTGCTGGAGGGCCGCACATCCATCGATGTGGCCTGCGGAGTGATCATGGCGCAGAACAGCTGCACTTATGCCGAGGCGTTCAGCAAGCTGGCGGGCGCCTCACGCCAGCGGAACCTGAAGGTGCGCAGCGTTGCCGAGAACGTGGTCAAGTCGGTGGCCGCCGGCAGCCCTGGAACAAGGCCCGATTCGCCGGGCCATCCGCAGCCACTATGAACCCGTACTGGCACACATTCCCTGCGGGCACCCACATATTTCCCGCGTTTGCCTCCATAGCGGAGCGCCGCTCCATAGGATGCCTGCATGTGGACTAAACAGAGCCAGGGCTTTTGCCCCGCGTGCGGCAGGACCACCAACCATGTGACGCACTTTCACAAGGACGACGCCGGCACGCTGGTTGCCAGCGCACGCTGCGCCGAGTGCCCTCCCCCGGAAGTTGCTGCCGAGCACCACAGGTGCGCCCCGCACTGGCCTTCCCGCGGCGTCCCGGCAGTCTGACAGGTGCTGGTCCACGCCGTGCAGGTCACCGGCGTCGTGTCATCCAGTCCGCCCCGGCGTGGTCCTAGTCCTTATCGCCGAAGTCCAGTGCCTTGGCGGCGTCCACCAGTCCGTGGCCGCAGTCCTCGGAGCAGTCAATGGGGAGCGGCCGGGCCGTTGACTCCAGGCGTTCCTCCACCATCTTGGGCGTGTAGCTGCTGCCCTTTTCGGACATCAGCAGGGCGGCGATTCCAGCCACATGGGGGGTTGCCATGGACGTGCCCTGCATGAAGGCGTAGGCCTCCAGCCCGGGAGTCGTGGCGCCGAAGTTCGAGGTGGAGAGGATGCCCTCGGTGAACTGGCTGGTGATGTCGCCGCCCGGTGCGGTCACGTCCACGTCAAAGCCGTAGTTTGAGTAGGACGCGCGAGCACCGGTGGGTCCGGCAGCAGCCACCGTGATCACCTTCCTGCAGTTTGCCGGGCTCATGCCGGAGGCAGGGCGGTTCGCATTGCCGGCAGCAACCACCACTGCGGCACCGGCCTTGTTGGCGGCATTGATGGCGTTCTGCATCCTGGCGGAGCAGGGCCCGTCACCGCCAACGCTGAGGTTGATGACGCGGGCGGGGTTGGGGTTGACCGGCAGCCCGGCCACCTGCCCGCCTGCGGCCCAGACAATGGAGTCTGCCACGTCGGACTCGTAGCCGCCGCAGGCGCCGAGGGCGCGAACGGGAAGCAGCCGGGCTTCGGGCGCCACTCCCGCGATCCCGTCATTGTTGTTGGCCACCGCGGCGATGGTTCCCGCCACGTGGGTTCCGTGCCAGGAGGACATCCCGTCCTCTCCGCCCATTCCGCACAGTTCCGCGGTAAACCAGTCCCCTTCGTCCTGCGGATTGGCGTCGCGCCCGTCGCCGTCCCGGGCTGAGGCGGCGTCAATGATCATGTCGTAGCCCGGCAGCACCCGGGAGTCCAGCTCAGAGTGGCTGGTGATTCCGGTGTCCACCACCGCCACCACGGCCCCCTCACCGCGGTTTACCTTCCAGGCGCCGGAGATCCGGAGGCCGGCGGTGCTGTCCCACAGGTTCCACTGGGCCGGGTAGCCGGGATCGTTGGGAGCGTCGGCGTGGCTGGGAAGCTCGGAGGCCGGGTACATTCTGATGTCCGGCTCGGCGTAGGCCACGCCCGGTGCTGCCCGGAGTGCGGCCAGGAACGCCTCGGCTTCGGCACCGGGAAGGGGCCGACTGGTCTTCACCACCTGCGCTCCGGCAGCAGTGCCTTTGACGTTTTGCGCAGCGATGCCCACGCTGCCTGCGGCCATCCGCGCGGCCTGGGAGGTCGCAGCCGCCTCGGACGCGATGCCCGGGCCGCCCTGGATCCCCACTATGAACTGGTCGGTGGCGGGGGCCGCCGCGGGCGCCGCCTGCGGCGGGGTTGGCCGGATGTTGTCCAGTCCGCCGTCGGCCCGGGCCGGAAGGGCCAGGGTTGTATTGGCCAGGACGGCAGCCAATGCGATGGCGACGGCGGTGCGGGGGCTGAAGCGGTGGGTCATTGGCGGACATCCTTCAAGGACAGGCGCCAAGCGCTGGGTGCCGGCGCGCGGACAGACTCACCCCCGCCCCGATTCTAGCTACCGGCGGTAAGGGGACGATAGGGGGCAACGGCAAATATCCCCGCCAGTGGCCGCTGGCGGGGGGTGACCAGGGCTGATGTCCTCGGACGGCGGCGGCAAGCGCCCGCCATTTCCGCGGCTCCACACGGGTGCCGTAACCTTGAAGGGATTCCTGCTTCGCTGGCGGACTGACACCTGGGAGGGTTCCGTCCGGGCACCAGGGCAGGCATCCGTTTCCCATCGGTCTCACATAAGGCGCAGTCGTGAACACTACTCTTCCCCAGGGGAGCAACCTTGGCCCGCTCGAGGACCTGGGCTGGACCGCTCTCTCCGTCAGCGTGGCCCTGGTCCTGCTGCCCGCGATCGGCCTGAAAGCACTGGGCCGGTCCTTCTTCCCGAAGACTCCCAAAGCTGAAGAACGCCACTACCTGATCCAGTAGTGCGCCGTAAACCCGCCGGCAGGACCGGATATTTTGCAGTGCTCCCCGCCGCGGCGGCCGCCCTGCTTGCCCTTGCAGGCTGCGCCCCCGCGGCAACGCCGGCACCGGGCACGGCAAGCACCGCCAGCGCCGGGGACACCCTGCCCGGTTCCCACGTGCACGGAATCGCCGTCAGCGGCGAGACCAGCCAGGTACTCCTGGCCACCCATGAGGGCCTGTTCGACGCCACCACCAGCCCGGCCACCAAAATCGGCGGAACCAACGACCTCATGGGGTTCACCCCCGGCCCCACCGACGGCGTCTTCTACGCCTCTGGCCACCCGGGCCCCGGCTCGGACCTGCCCAACCCGCTGGGCCTGCTGAGATCGTCCGACGGCGGCAAGACCTGGGAGCAGCTCTCGCGCCAGGGCGAATCCGACTTCCACGCGCTGACCGCCACGCAGGCGGGAATCGTGGCCTTCGACGGCGTATTGCGAACCAGCCCGGACGGCAAGGCATGGAACACCGTGGCCGCAGATTTCGCCCCGGCCGCCCTGGCCGGCCACCCGCACAGCACCACCGTCCTGGCCACCACGCAGGACGGGATCCAGCGGTCCACGGACGCCGGCAGCACCTGGAAGCCGCTGGATGACGGCCCGGTAATCCAGTTCGCGGCGTTCGCCCACCCGGCAGAAGCCGTGGGCGTGGAACCGGACGGCACTGTCCATTACTCCGCAGATGCCGGCGAAACGTGGACCGAAAAGGGCCGCATCGATGCCGAGGTCATGGCCATCGCCGCGCTAAAGGGCGAGGACGGCCGGCCGTGGATCTGGGCCGCCACCGCGGACGGGGTCATCGTGTCCACGGACGGCGGCACGAACTTCCGCCCTTCAGCTGCGGACTAGCGCACCGCGCCGGGCTGCCCGCCTAGTGGCGGGCCCTGAACCGGATCAGTCCTGCCGCCAGGAGGCCCACTCCGCCTAGTGAGGCCAGCATCCCGCCAAGGGCTGCAACGTATTCGGTGATGGTCATTGTCTCCACTCCCTTCCCTACTGCCTGGCTGCCAAAGCTACGCCCGCAGGCTCAGGATTCCGCGAAGGATCGCCCGCGTGTTTGGTCAAGATCTGTGCAGGGTCCCGGCCACGGGGGCGTCAGGCGGGAATGCACGACGGCGGGGGCGCTCCGTCGTCGTAATCTCGCCTGGCGTTCACCTTCCGTTCGTTTCCGCCTGCTAAGCAGGACCGGTGGCCCCCGGCCCTCCGTCCCGTCCGCGCTGTGAAGCCGTCCGCGCCCACGCTGGGTGACCTCGGGTTCGAGGCCATGGTCCTGAGCGGCTGCACGCCCTCGCGACAGATTGAAGCGCTGTTCCGGGAAGACCGCGGGCTCCGGGCAGTGGTTGTTGAGGTCCGGGGAGACTTGTGCCTGCTGACCCGGGACCAGCTGGACCACAAGATGACAGGGCGGCTGGGCTACGGGCGGGCGCTGAACGCCCGGGTGACCGCGGAGGCGCTGGTGCCGTGCAGCACCTTCAGCCTGCCGCCGTCGCTGGATCTTCGATCGGCCGCAGCCGCGCTGCTGGGCCGGCCCGAGGAGAGCAGGTACCAAGATGTCTTGGTGGTGCCCGCCTTGGGGGCACCACGCGTGGTTCCCGTCTCGCAGGTCCTCGAGGGCCTGTCCGACGTGTTCCGGCATGCCGCCCTCCATGATCCGCTGACCGGCCTGGCCAACAGGCTGGGGCTGGAAGAGTCCGGGCACGCCCTGCTGGCCGGCACCACGTCCGCCCGGACGGCGGCACTCTATGTGGACCTGGACGATTTCAAGGTCATCAACAACACCTTTGGGCACAGGGCCGGTGACAAGGTACTCACCGCCTTCGCGGCGCGGCTCGAGGCCTGCACCAGGCCTGCTGCGCCAGGCGGATGCGGCCATGCTGCAGGCCAACACGAAGGCAAAAGCAGGCTGGGCCGGATCGATCCTTCCCAGCCGGCCAGCCGGTTCGCCCGCCAGGCCCTCATCCGCCGCCGCCTGCCGCAGGCACTCGCCAGCAAAGCGTTCAGCCTCCACTACCAGCCGCTGATGGACATTCCCACTGGTGCGTGCGCCGCGGTGGAGGCGCTACTGCGCTGGCAGGACCCCGAGCTGGGCGCCGTCTCACCCAGCGAATTCATTCACATGGCAGAACACACCGGCCTGATCCACGCTGTGGGCCGGTGGGTCATCGACCAAGCGTGCGCGCAGGCCCGGCTCTGGGCGGAAGCCGGCACGCCACGGGCCGTTTCGGTCAACATTTCGCCCCTGCAGCTGGCGGCCGGAAACCTGGTAACGGTCATTCATGAATCACTGCAGCGGCACGGGCTGCCTCCTTCCCTGCTGAACATCGAGATCACCGAGAGCGCCGCCATCACGGACCTGCCCTCCGCCGTGGCCCAGCTGCGCACACTGATCGGCTCCGGCATCGGGGTGGCCCTGGATGACTACGGGACCGCGTATTCGTCCCTTTCCCTCCTGCGCGAGCTTCCCCTCACAGGGCTGAAGCTGGACAAGTCCTTCATCGACACCATCGACACGGACCCCAAATCTGCCGTGCTGGTGGCGAGCGTCATGGCCTCCGCCAGGGCCCTGGGCCTGCGAACCACGGCCGAGGGCGTGGAGCGGGAAACCCAACAGGAGGTCCTGCGGGACCTGGGCTGCGATACCGCCCAGGGCTATCTCATCGCGCGGCCGCTGCCTCCGGCCGAGCTCCCTGATGCCTGGCCGGTGGGTACAACGGCGGGAAGTGCGGCCGGAACGACGGCGGACACGGCGGCGGTCGCACAGGATCCGGGCCGCTGAGATTGTCTACATTGTAGACCTTGGACGTAGACTGACTACTAAGCAAGCTGAGGAACCACCCATCCAGGGACGCCCGGCGTTCAACAGGATGGATTCCCCGTGGCCTCACCCGAAAATACCGGCAGCAGGACACGCCGCCGGAAGGCGCCGCTTAGCCAGGAGCTCGTGCTCTCCACCGCGCTTGCCCTGGTGGACGCTGAAGGACTGGACGCCCTGACCATGCGGCGCCTGGGGCAGGAACTGGACCGGGATCCGATGAGCCTGTACCGCTACGCGGCCAACCGGGCAGCCCTGCTGGACGGCGTGTCCGAGCTGGTCCTGGACGAACTGGCAATCTTCCCCGACGATCCGGACTGGCAGGCGCAGCTCCGCAAAATCGCCCATGACCTGCGGCTCCTGGCCCTGCGGCATCCCAACGTGGTGCCCCTGCTGGTCACCCGCCCGCTCTCCACTCCCCTGGGCCTGCGGCCGCTGGGAACCCTCCGCCCGCTGGAGCAGATCCTTGCCCTGCTGATAGAGGCAGGATTCGCGCCGGCCGCGGCCCTGCACGTTTACCGCGCCTACTACGGCTTCCTGTACGGCCACATCCTGAACGAACTGCAGGAGTACATCGTGGACCCGGACGAAAACGAGGCCATCCTCCGCCTTGGCCTCCACCGCCTGCCCGCGAAAAGCTTTCCGCACCTCCGGGCACTCGGCCCGGTCCTGGCCGACTACGACGGCGCCGCCGAGCTTGACCAGGGGCTCAGCATCCTACTCTCCGGCCTGGCCGGCCAGCTCTCCTCCGGGCAGCTCTCCTCTGGGCAGCTCTCCGCCGGGCAAAGGGAAAGCCCCTCCTAGGAGGGGCCTTCAACGTAGTGGTCAATTGTCTTTCGGTCTAGGTCAGCGGTGATGCACTCCCCCTTCCCGGATGCCCCCTGGCATCCATCCGGACTATGACAAGAACCGACTTTAGTAACAGGTTCCCGTCAAGTAAAGGGGTCTGGGACAAAGAATTTTCTTCCGCCCCATCGCTCCCGGTCAGGCGGCCGGCGCGCGCCCGGCCGCCACGAATTCACGCCCGGATTCTGCGGAATGCCCCGGGGAAGAAGGCACGACGCCGGGCTCCAGCCGTGCGTTGGCCCAGCGGCGGACAGGCGTTTCCACCAGGCGGTGGGACGCGCAGGCCAGCAGCACCGTCAGGGCCGCGGCCAGCCCCACGCGGAGCCACAGATCGGGTACGAGCGGCATCAGCAGCAGGTAGACCGGCAGGTGCCAGAGATACATGGCGTAGGACAGGTCCCGGCCGGGTCCGGCAAGCCACGGGTGGCTGAGGAGCCGTCCCGCAAAGCCGGCCGGCTGCAGGACCAGCGATCCGATCAGCACGGCAGACAACAGCGACAGCATCGTGGGCCCGGCCGTCCAGAAGGCGCTGAACCACAGGCCTGGGGTGTCCGGTTCCTTCAGCAGGAACATGGCGGCCAGCAGCGCGGTCCCGGCAAGCGGCCCGGCCCAGCGCGCGGCGTTCCGAAAGGCGGCGTGGGACCGGGATCCCGGGGTGACTGTGGTGAAGATGAGGGCCAGGGTGCAGCCGATCAGCAGCTCGTCGGCCCGCGTGTCCGGGCCGTTGTAAAGGCGGTTCAACGGAGCGCCGACCAGCACCAGGAGGAACCGTTCCAGCAGGAATGCCACCGCCAGCCCTCCGGTAATCCAGGCCACCGTGCGCACCCTCCAGAAGCGCAGCAGGACCAGCAGGAGCAGCGGCCACACCAGGTAGAACTGCTCCTCCACGGCCAGGGTCCAGGCGGGGCCAAGCGTTTCACCGGGTATGGATTCGCCAAGCACCCCGATCCGCGCCAGGTTCATCACGTAGCCTGCGGCCGGCAGGACAAAATCTTCCTGGCCGGCCCACTTGGACGCGGGGAACACCACGCCCACCGTGACGATCACGCCGCACAGTGCCAGCAGGGCGGGCCACAGCCTGGCCAGCCGCTTGGCGTAGAAGATCCCCAGCCGCAGCCGGCCCGTGGCCAAGTACTCCTTCATGATCAGGAGGGTGATCACAAAGCCGCTGAGGGTAAAGAAGACGTCCACGCCGATCGATCCGCCCGGGACCAGTTCAGTGACGGTATGGAAGAGGAAGACCCCCGCCACGGCGATGGTCCGGAGCCCGTCCAGGGCGTGCTTCCGTCCGGAGATGAGCCCGCCGACCGGCTGCGCCGGACATTCCGGAGCCGGCGAATTTCCACTGCTTGACCTGCAAACCACCTGTCAAGCATATATAACGTTTCGGTAACTGCGCTGGAAGGAAGCTGGACGCAGGCTCCACGCACCCAACGTAAAAGCGTACGACGGCGGCACGCGCCGCCGTCGTACGCCTCACCTTAGGCCCAGCTCTGGTCCCTGTAGATGCACTCGGAACCCGCCACCTGGAGCGAGGACACCTGGTTCTTCATGCCGAAGGCGGCCAGGTTCCAGCGCTCGCCCGGGTAGATGATGAACCCCGTGCCTGAGCAGTCGTTGTTGTAGTACACCGCAACATTCTTTCCGGTGTGGTTGATGGCAGAAGCCGCATTGTTGTTCACCTGGACACCCCACCCGGACCGGCCCTGCGGACCGTCCGTGAAGAGCTCGTTGCCCAGGCCCGCATCACTGTGCGCATAGTCGGCACGCGCCCCGCCGAAGTCGCTGTTGAAGTACAGGCAGAACCTGTCCGTCGGACAGGCCGTCCCGGTTCCGGCCGCACTGGCCGCAGGAACACCGGCAAACAAAGACCCCGCCACTGCAAGCACGGCGCCCAGTCCTGCTGTTGCTCGCGACATTTTCATAATTCCCCCGAATCAATTGGTTGTAGCCGGAGACCCCGGCCGGCAGCACGGGCATTGTGCGGCCACTGCGAATCCTTCCAAAAGAACGGGGTACGGGCGATGGGGTGAACTCCCCGTGTGGATCCCTGGGGGTAAGCCGCCGGTTGACGTCAGCGGTGTGTGGCACGTTCCACGATCTCGTGGGCGATCGCGTAAACCTTCCTGTTGGTGTCCTGGCTCTGCTGGCTCATCAGTTCGTAAGCCTCGTCTGCGGTGATGCCGGTGCGTCCCATCAGGACGCCCTTGGCCTGTTCGATGACGGCCCGGTTGCGGGCGGACGCAGCCACGGCCTCGGTGGCCAGCTGGTGGCGGTCGGAATGGATGGACTGGGTGAGGTCAACCACCACACCCCACACTCCAACAGGAACACCGCCCTCAAGGATGTAGTCAGCGGAGTAAAGCAGTTTGTGCTGACGGTCCTTCCGGTCGCGGATGGACACGTAGATGGACGACGGGCCTCCAACCGATGACACACGCTCCCAGTAGGCCTGCACCACGGGACGGTCGGCAGGCTCAATGTGGGCGAGGGCCATATCCATGGAAGGGACCACATCGCCGCGTTCGTATCCGTACATGCGGTACAGCCCTTCCGACCAGTGGAAGACGCCTTCTTCGAAGTAGAACTCGACAAGTCCCGTGGGGCAGTCGAGAAAGTCCTTGTGCGGGAACGCAGCTGAGTCAGGTGCTGGAAAGTTGTTGCTGGATGTCACGGAGGGCCATTCGATGTGCTCTGTCCTGGCTTCCCCCAGCCGGGATTCTTTAAGGATGAGAACATCGTAAACGAGCCAGCACGCCGCCCCGCACCGTGTCAGCTACCGGTTGACGTACTCGCCGTCGCAGGCTGCCTCCTCGGCGTCGCTGCCGAGCACGTAGATGCCGTTGTTGTCCCCGGGGACGCCCTGGTGGACCAGCACATGGAGCGGATGCGTCCTGCCGTCTGTTTGCGGGATGTCCGCGGCGTGCGGGTTGTGGTCGAAGACGGCGACGGGAAGCTCCACCTCTTCCTCCCCCGCGCCTTCCGCGATCACCACGCAGTTGCCGTTGCCCACCACCTTGACGTGGGTGTGGTCAGCTGCTGCAGGGCCGGAGGCAGCCAGCAGCAGCAGTGCTGTTGCTGCAGAGGCGGCTGCGCCGGCACCGAGTGCTTTTGTGGTTTTCATGACTGGCCCTTTCGATGATGTCAACGGGAATATCATCGTGGCCAGAAGAGCACGTCCAGTCAATGGGCAGTCCGGGCATCAGCCGAGGTCAGAGCCTTCTACCCGCCCGCGCTGGCGCCTTAAGCGGAAAACTACCCGTCAAACCGCGCAGCGGTGCTGCCGTGCGGCACCACCACGTGCACGGCATTGCGATCAATGGTGAAGTCGGCGGGCGTGGTTGTGGCGATCTCGCCATCGAGGTTCACCGGCATGGGCGGCTCGGTGACCAGCCGGACACGCTGGCAGGTCAAGTGGTACACGCCGTCCCGCTCCACGAAGCTGCCGTCCTTGAGCATCCGTGCGATCCTGACGTGCTCCCGGAGCGGCGCCCCCGGGATGGCATAGACATCAAGCAGGTGGTCATCAATGCCCGCCGTGGGCGAGACAGCATTGCCGCCGCCGTAATGCCGGCCGTTGCCAACAGCCACCTGCAGCAGGTTTTCAAGCTCCAGCGTTTCGTGGTCCCCGTCCGGGAACTCGAGGCGGGCCCGGAAGGGCTGGTGCCTGGCATAGGCGCGCACGGCGGCAACACCGTAGGCCAGCGGCCCGAGATACTTTTTCAGGCGGGGGCTGAGGGTTTCGGTGACACCCACCGAGAGGCCTACGGACGCAACGTTCAGGAACGGCTGGCCGTTGGCGCGCCCCAGGTCGATGTCCACCACTTTCCCGCCGGCGAGCGCGGCGCAGGCCCCGGCAAGGTCGCTTGGAATTTCCAGCGTGCGGGCAAGGTCGTTGGCCGTTCCCAGCGGAAGGACTCCCAGCACGGTTCCGGTCCCGGCCAGGCGTCCGGCGGCGAAGGACACCGTCCCGTCACCGCCGCCAACAACCACGAGGTCGTGCCCGCCGGCTACCACCCGGTCCAGGACCCCGGCCAGCTCGGCCCCGGAGAGCACATGGTGCACGCTTGAGATGGACAGGCCCGCACTTCGCAGTTGGTCCACCGCCAGCGCCGGCCCCGCAGCTCCGAGGCGTGCCCCGGCGTTGATCACCACGGCAGCGGACTTCGCCTCTTGGGCAACCTTCATGGGGACCATCCTAGGCCCCGCGCGCTGGGAACTCCCTGGGTAGTCCCCCTCGGCCCGCTCGGAGGAACGGAAGGCGTACGACGGCGGTGCGCGGCCGCCGTCGTAATGGCCGCTTTGGTGCCGGGCCGTCAGGAACGGTTGGTGTAGACATCGTTGCTGAAGCGGTTCAGCCCCGGCGCGGCGGCGTAGCCGAGGTAGGGCAGCCCGAAGATGTCCTCGATGCTTCCCAGCAGGCTGTAGTGGTTGTAGGCCCTCTCTGTTGCTGTGCCGCCTTTGATGTGCGGGGACAGGACCAGTGCCCCCACGCGGCCGCCCCCGGCTCCTCCCGGGAGCGAGGAAGCGGCGCTTTCCTTGCCTTTGGCCTCGTCGAAGGTGATGACCAGGATCCCGTCCTTCTTGAACGCCGCGGAGGCCAGGATGTCCGGGACGTGCTTCTTCAGCCATGCATCGGCCCTGGGCAGGCCGCCCTTTGAGCCGTCGTGGCAGGGGTCGTCATGGCCGTCGTTGCACAGGTTGGGGCTGATGTAGGACAGGTTGGGAGTGGTGTCCAGGGACGTGAGGTCGGCGTCCAGGTTGCTGAAATCCACCACGTTGTCCTGGCATTCGGGCGAGGATGTGATGGCCGAGAAGTACACAAACGGGTTGTGCCTGGTGGCGTACTGGCTATCGGCGCTGGCGTTCTGGTTGGTGTCCTTCGCGCCGACTTCCGGGTGCCGGCACGGTGTCCCCATGTCCTCCATGTAGCCCTTCCAGGACTTCCCCGCCGCGCTGAGCTGGCCAGCCAGGGTGGGCACCGAATCGGGGTAGACGCAGCCGCTGCCCGTCACTTGGCCCGGTACGGCCGTCCCGGTGACGGTGAAGGCCTCGTACGTGTGGCAGTCGCTGCTGGTCATGGGGTTGGGGCCCTGCCCGGAGAGCTGCGCAATGTAGTTGGGCAGCGATGCGTGCCCGATCGCGTAGTACTCCGTCAGCAGCACGCCCTGGGCCCGCAGGGTCTTGGAGAGGTACGGCGCCGGCGAGTCGGCGCCCCACACCTTGGCGTACGACTTGTTCTCAAGGTTGATCACAAACACGTGCCCCAGTTTTCCTTCCGCGCCGCCGGAGGACGCCGGGCCGGGCGCCGGGCCTGGAGCGGCCTGGCACCCTGCAAGGACAACCGCCGCGATGCAGGCCAGCACAAAGGAAACGCGCCGGCGCCCGCCATTGCGGGGCCGTTTCCGGGGATTGTCAGCCGCCATCAATTCCTGCCTCCGGGGAGGACGGACTCAGTACCGTCCACCTGGGAGTTATCCTGCCACTGCGGCGCTGGCAACAGCATGGGCACAAAGCCCCGTTCCGCCTACCCTGCGAGGGCGAAGGCTGCGATGACCAGGCCGATCACCAGGACAACGTTGAGGATCACGTACGGCTGGATGCCGCGCTTGGTTTCGGTGGGCATCCTGCGGCGCCCGTGCTTGCGGTTGACTACTTCTGCCATGCATCGAACCTATGCAGCCTTGGCCGCCGGCACCCGGGTAATGCCTACTCGATTTACTAAACCCCACCACTGGGATGCGCGGTCCGGCGGAGGGAGCAGGGTTCATTGCTTCCACCGTTCCCCGTCCCTATGGTGTACCCATGGCGTTCCACCAGGTTCAGAGCGATTACGATCAACTCCAGGGCCTCCTGTCCAAGGTTGGGGATCTTAAGAGCTTCCTGAACGGCCTGACCGGCCTCGCCTCCGAGGTAATGACGGAAGCGGCGGGGGCAAACGTCGAGTGTGCTGTCACCCTCCTCAGGCAAAAACGCCCGGTCACCATTGCAGGCAGCAGCGAGCTGGCCGTTCGCCTGGACGAGATCGAGCAGGCTGTTGGCGGCGGTCCGTGTACCGAGGCCCTGAGGATCGGCAGGCCGGTGCTGCTGGAGGATGTCTCCACCGACACCCGCTGGCCCACGTACTGCACCGCCCTGGCTGCGGCCGGATGCGGCAGCTGCCTGGGTGTCCCGCTGGATCCCGGAGAAAACGCGGCGGCGGCACTGAACTTCTTTGCCTCCCCCGCCGGCCCCCCTTACGGAACCGATGGTCGCCAGGGCCACATCGTTGGCTGAAGCAGCAGGCCAGGCCATGGCTTTGGCGGTGAGGATGGCGGCCAAGGACGAGCTCACCAGCGACCTGCGGGCGGCCATGGAAAAGCGGACAGTCATCGACCTGGCCACGGGCATCATCATGGGGCAAAACCGGTGCACGCAGGATGAGGCCTTCAAGATCCTGATGAAGGTTTCCAGCAACCGCAACGTGAAACTGGCTGCTGTTGCCGAGGAAGTGGTGGGGCGCGTGTCTGGCAGCCGGGATGTGCAGACGCACTTCGATGATTGAAGGCGCCCTGCGGATTTCCGCAGACTTCCAGCGTTACCCTTCCCCCGACCACGCGCGGTGGTGATGATTCAAGGATGCAGACCGGCTCAGGAACGTCCAGGTGGTCATTGCCCCGCTCTTCAGGCAGGAGCGGCAGTGGCAAAGAAATCTGAAGCCCAGGCGGTGGCGGCCGTGGTGGACCGGCTCGCCGAGCGTTTCCCGGCGGTGGAGCGCTCCGTCATCGAGGACATGGTTGCCCACGAACATAGCCTGTTCGCTCACGGCCGGGTGCGGGACTACATCCCCATCCTGGTTGAGAGGGCCGCGAAACTCCGGCTTTCCGGACGGCATCCGCAGCCCGCCGGGCCTCCGCAACCTGCCAGCGCCGCGCAACCCGCCCCTGCCAGCCCCGCGCAGCCTGCCCCTGCCAGGCCCATGCAGCTGGCCAACGCCGTTAGTGCTCCCGGCGGGTCTCCTGGAGCCGCTTGATGAACCAGCGGGACTGTTCCGGCCCGTAGGGCAGCACCGGGATGGCCTTGGTGGCATCGTTCGGGGTGTCCCGGATGGACTGGCGGGCCTGGCGGACCGCGGTGGTCATGGTGTCCGCCATGGTCCGGACGAACTGGTCGCTGCACGGCTTGCCGTGCCCGGGAACCAGGAACTCGTAGCGGTGGCGCAGCGCTGAGATGTGCCGGAGCGCGTCCGCCCACTCTTCCGGGTAGGAGTCCTCGAAGGAAGGGTGCGCGCCCTGCTCCACGAGGTCGCCCACGAACAAGGTGGTGGGGGTGCCCACCAGGAGGTCGCCGTCGGTGTGGCCCCGGCCCAGGTAGAACAGGGTGGCGGTCAGCCCGCCGAGATTGACCAGGACGGGCTGGTCCCCCACCACGGCGTTGGGCACCACGAGTTCCACATTCGCGCCCTCGCCGGTGGACATTTCCGGTTCCAGCGTCCCCACGAACCGGCGCTGCAGGTCCCCGCGCTCATCGATTTCGGTGGCGCAGTTCTGGTGCGCCCAGAATTCGGTGACGCCGGCTTCCGCGAACACGGCGTTGCCAAAGAAGTGGTCGTAATGGGCGTGGGTGTTCACCACCACCAGCGGCAGCTGGGTTTTCTCCCGGACCGCGTCCAGGATTTCCCGGGCCTGCCGGGGGCCGCAGCCGGTGTCGATCACCATGGCCCGTTCGGAGCCGACAATCAGCCCGGTGTTGAGCAGCGATCCTTCGGTGACCAGCACATAGTTGTCCGCGCCGACTTCGAGCCATTCCCGCATTGTTTCTCCGTACCTCCGGCAAAAGCAGTGTTCGTTCGTCTAGGCGTCGATTGTACCCACGGGGCCTTGGATATCCCGGGAGGCGGCCGGGCACGAGGGCGGCACGCGGCTGGTGTCATGCGGGCCAGAAAGCAATTGACTTTCGATAGAAAGACCTGAACTATTAGTGCATGTCTATCGTAAGTCGATTGGTCCTGCCCCTTCGGGTCCTCCTGGTACTGGTGTTCCTCGGATTGCTGGTTGCCCAAGTGATGTCCTTTCCCGGCGAATTTCTCTTCGAGACCGGGGACGGGCCGGTGATGGACCCTTGGAGTTGGCCTTTGCTGCTGTTCGCCGAGTTGGAAGCCCTGTGCCTGCAGGTTGTCATTGTCTGCATCTGGCGGCTGCTGACCCTGGTCCAGCGCGACCGGATCTTCACCACGGCTTCACTGCGCTGGGTGGACGTGATCGTGTGGGCCTTCGTGGTGGCGTGGCTGCTGCTGGCGGTGATGGCCGGTTCAATCATCGCCTACATCTATTTCACCCCGGAGCTGCGTGACCCCGGGACCCCTGCACTGCTTGTCGGTATCACGCTGATCGGCGCGGTGCTGGTCCTGCTGATTGTAGTGATGCGGGACCTGTTGCGGCAGGCAACGTCACTGCGGGCCGATATGGACGGGGTGATCTGATGGCGATCGTGGTGCGGATCGATGTTGAACTGGCCAAGCGCAAGATGAGCGTTGGGGAGTTCGCCGAGCGGGTGGGGATTACCCCTGCCAATGTGGCGGTGTTGAAGAACGGCCGGGCCAAAGCGGTCCGCTTCAGTACCCTGGACGCCATGTGCCGGGTGCTGGACTGCCAGGTAGGCGACCTTCTCGAGTGGGTCGACGACGCCGCTGAGGACGAAGGGACCGAAAACCCGTGAGGTGGCTGGTGACGGTCCTCGGCATGGCGTTCGGAGCGGCCATCTTCGTCCTCGGCGGAGCCGATGATTCCCCCGGTCTCCAGGGCATCGGAGTGTTGCTCGCGGCTGCCGCCGTCACCTTCCACGTCAGGGCTGAAAGCAGGGACCGGCGCGTCGGGAACGTCCATGCCCGTCGAAAACGACTGGGGTGAGCGGGCGCAGAGGGAAGCCCACGCACGGCGGCGGCGCGCGGCCGCCGTCGTACGCGTTCCCTTCCCGGCATGGAAGCAAACGGCGACGGTAACGCCTCAGTAACGCGCAGCGGGGTCCACTGGGTCTGCCGGTACAGCTTTCGAGGGAGTGGAGCGCAGACATGGGATGGAGCGGCTGGTTCAATCTGGGTGGGCCTGCGGGCGGGTTCAACGGTGGCCCGGCCACCATCTCCCGCAACAAGGACGTCTGCAACATCTACGTCCGCGGGAATGACAACGCACTGTGGCAGCGCGCCTGGTTCTCCAACAGCTGGCACCCATGGGGCCGGCACAACGACGGCGGCGTCCTGGCCTCTGAGCCCGCGCTGGGATCGATGGGACCGGACCATGAGCACGTTTTTGTGCGCGGAACGGACGGGAACGTCTGGCAGAAATACTGGACGCGGAGCGGCGGGTGGAGCGGCTGGTTCAACATCGGCGCCCCCGCCGGCGGCTTCAGCAACGGGCCCGCCACCATTTCGCGGAACAAGGACGTCTGCAACGTCTACGTCCGCGGCAACGACGGCGCCCTGTGGCAGCGCGCCTACTACGCCAACAGCTGGCACCCCTGGGGAAGGCACAACGACGGCGGCGTCCTGGCGTCGGAGCCTGCGCTCGGGTCCATGGGGCCGGACCATGAACACATCTTTGTGCGCGGCACGGACGGGAGCGTCTGGCAGAAGTACTGGACGCAGGCCGGCGGGTGGAAGGGCTGGTTCAACATCGGCGCGCCGGCCGGCGGCTTCAACGCAGGGCCCGCCACCATCTCCCGGAACAGGGACGTCTGCAACGTCTACGTCCGCGGGAATGACAACGCGCTGTGGCAGCGTGCGTACTACGCCAACAGCTGGCACCCCTGGGGAAGGCATAACGACGGCGGCGTCCTGGCCTCCGAGCCTGCGCTCGGCTCCATGGGGCCCAACCATGAACACGTCTTCGTCCGCGGCACGGACAGCAACGTGTGGCAGAAATACTGGGTCCATGAGGTGGAGCCGGCAGGCGAGGTGTCCTTCGGGGTGAGCGAGTGCGTCTACAGCTGGACGGCGGCCTACCACCAGTCCGGAACCCGGGTCACCGTGCGGATCCAGCTGAACCCGGACGCCGGCATCAGCGACGCCACCATGAACACCCTGCGGACCACGTGGCGGAACGGCATCATCAACACGTGGTCGGACCGCTTCAGCTGCCTGGCCCCCAACGGCGGCCGCCAGTCCGTCACCTTCGATGTGCAGTGGGTCAGCTCCGGAGCCCACCACGTGGTGCGCGTCCAGCCGGGGCCCGCCCGGTCCAACATGCGGCTGTGGGACACCAGCGATACCGGCGATGTGGCCGCCCACGAGTTCGGGCACATGCTGGGGCATCCCGATGAATACGCGGACGCCGCCTGCCCCGCCAGGAGCCCGGTGAACACCGGCACCGTCATGGCGGACAACACCGAGAGCGTGGCCCGCCACTACAATCGGATCACCGGATTCCACGGCTCCGGCCACTCCCCCACAGCCGGAGCATCCGAGCCGCCCGAGGTTTCAGAAGAGGCCGCCATGACGCTGAAAAACATTGACAACCTGAGGCCGGAACCGCGCACCGCCGTCCTGCAAAGGCTGCGCGGCATGGCCGGCGCCGGCGCAGTCCCGGAGCGCGCGGAGGACGCCGAGGTCTCGTTTGAGGTCAGCGGCGGCGCACCGGGCGAACGCTACTTGTACCGGCTGGGCGTCCACGGGGACGGGGCCGCCCAGCGCAGCGTGGTGGACGAGATGCAGCAGGGCGGCGATGAGGAGACATCCCACGGGGTGGACCGTCAGCTGGCGGGCCGGGTGTTCCAGGCGGCGGCCGACGCCGGCCTGCTCAATGACGGTGCCCCATCCGTGCCCCAGCAGCAGCTTGAGGGTGAAGTCCTGCCGGACAGCATGGTTGCCGTCCTCACCGTCCGGGACGGCGACGCCATTCGCCGTATCGCTTTCCCGGCGGACGAACCCGCCAACGCCGCGGCGAGCCTTCCCGGCGAGCCCGCGGACATCCCGCTGCGGACCCAGGTCCAGCTGCCTGCCGAATCGGTCACGGCCCTGCGCCCGGTCCTGGACGCGCTGGGAGCGGTTGAGGCGGCGCTTTAGGGCCCGGCAGGTCACTGTCGGCGGGCTCCCGGCAGCGAAGGACAGCGCACGACGGCGGCGCGCGGCCGCCGTCGTACTTCTCAGCTCCCGCTCCCCCAGGGTGAGTTTTTGTCCAGATATGCAGGGTTGTGCGCGGTTTATCTCCGCATATCTGGACAAAAATTCCCGGTTGGGGGCGACGCGCATCCTCGCCCTCGACGCGCAAAGACGATGGCGCGGCCCATATGCGGGTAGCGTCACCGTCTTTGCGTGTCAGGAATACTTATGGGCGTCGAAAACGACTGCGAGAGGGTTCGGGTTTGAACCCACATCAAGTGATAGAGGGTTGGGGCATGGGACCCGTCTCGATCCGGGTATTCGGGTGGCGTGAGGTTGTGCAACGTACGACGGCGGCACGCGGCCGCCGCCGTACGTCACTCCCTGTCCGGCCCCGGCTCCGGGAGGAGAACAGAGGGCCTGTCGCCGGGAACCGGTGGGAAGTTGTCCTGCTGGGCGTAGATGATCTTCAGGTGGTAGGCATAGCGGATAAAGAACGACGCGCAGAGCGTCCCGACCTGTGCCACCAGGCTGGGCAGGTGGACATACTCAACCAACGCCCATAGGAGAGGAACCCTGGCCATCGCCTCGAGGGTATTGAAGGTGAACGCATGGAGGAACCGGTGGAGGAACGGCCTTCGCCGGTTTCCCAGGTCACCAAAGGCCAGCTTCTCCTGCAGCAGGAAGTTGGTGATGATGGTGGTTTCGCCGGCGATGATTGCGGCACTGATGTAGTCAATACCAACAGCGGTCAGGGCCATCATAATGAGGATGTTCAGCACGGTGCCGAATGCCCCGATCAGGGCAAAACGGGAAATTCTGGCGCCCAGAATGAGTTGAACCAGATAGGTCATTTTTGGTCCTCGGTGGAAGTGGACGGCACCGGCGCTTTGAGTACTTTCCGCACCTTCCAGTCCCCAAATGACGCAACTACGCTTGAGTTCTCCAAGGCCCGGCCCGCGTTGTCCAGTCCAAGGTTGGTGATGTTGCGTTTCGTAGGCGGGCCTTCAACGATCCAGTCGATGCTCCGCCACCCTTCCGGGTGCCGCACAGCGAAATCGGAGTCCAAATCCATTTTTTCCAGGGCTATCACTTTCCATGGATCATGCCGCCCGTCAGCGTTAAGGTCATGCCACATGGAGTAGGGAACCAGGGCCACGTCATTCTTGGGCAGGTTGTCCTTGGACCACCGCAGGGCCTCGTTCCAGTCAGCATTGTCATTACTCACCATCAATTTGTGGTTCATCGATATCCAGGGCGGTACTACCACCGCGGCCAGGCCGAAGATCACGGCAGTGCCTGATACGGCCAAAGCGATGCGGCGCGCACCCGGCGCCGTCAGTGCCGCTTTTGATGCCAGCCCTTTCCCGAAAGGTCTAAGCCTGAACAGCCTTGGCAGGGTGCGCCCGGTGAGATCGGCGGCAACGGCGATGGCCAGCACCAGGAACGGGATGGCGCCGATGACGTACATGGCGGGCAAATAGCCCTGGCCAATCATCACGGGTGCCGCGAACAGCAGCAAAGCCACGGGAATCCAGCGTGACTCGCGAAGCGCCAGGCACACCAATGCTGCCGCAAGGCCGAGAAGGATCAAGCGACTGTCGTAGTACGCCCAGCCCATGACGAGTTCATGCCTGCCGGAGGCTGGGTCCAGGAAGGTGCCGGATCCCGGCCGGGAAAGGAACTGGTACGTCAGGGCATCCTGCAAGGACACGTGGCCCGGGCCCGCTATGAGCTCCCCTTGCAGGATTGCCAGCAGCGGGAAGAAACCGAGTACCAAACCTCCCACGGAGAGGAACCCGACGAGCGAAAACAACCGCGTCTCCCAAGAGGGGCGGTGTAAAAGGGCCAACAGCAGGGCCGGTCCGAAGATGGCCAGCGTTTCCTTGGACAGCACGGCGACGGCGAAACAGACGCCTGCACCGACGTGATCCCACAGCTTCAATTTCGGTGACAGCACCAGGTAGAACGCCATCAACAGCCAAGGCAGGCCCACGTTGTCGATGAACACCTGCCTGCCCAGCACCAGGGACAGCGGTGACGTGCAGTAGAGGAGCGCTGCCAGCACCGCGAACGGCAAGCGGAGCTGGAGCCGCCGCGCGATAAGGAACACCAATACTGTGCTGGCCACGAAGAACACAGCAACCACATAGCGCATTTGCCCTACATAGACTTCGCCTCCCTGGCCGATCAGCCCGGGGAGCCAGGACAGGACGCCCAGCTGCAGCCACCCCAGCGGCGGGTGATCGTACCAATAGGTATATGGCGCCAAGCTTCCGTGAAGCGAGGACAGCGCTTGGGCCGTATAGGTGCCTTCATCATCCTGGTATCCGGGGGCGCCGAGAATATTCCAGCAGGCGAGGACGGCCCCAACCAAGGCAACAAGGAACCCTGTTTTCTGGTCCACAGTACGGCGCAGGAACATTCGGCTGGCCGCGCGGAGGAAGCCTCCGGCACCGGTAACAGGGGCAGGCGGGAACCAGCGCTTACGTACAGGTTGAAGCAGGGTAATCATGGCTGCGCCGCCAGGTAACCAAGATGTGCCCCTGAGTGCATTGTCTTTTCCCAGGCGAAGTCGCCCTGCCGGAACTTAGCGAGGGCACGAAGGGCGGAATATGCGAGCAGGACCTGGTAAAACGGGGTCCCCAAGACGAGCCTGACGTGGTCATAGATCCGGATTTTGTACCCGTGGTCCCGGCCGAATTCGCGCAGCATGCAGACGTCGAAAGCGACGGCGGCAACGGCCGGAACCAACGGAACGAATGTCAGCAGGGCTACAGGGACGGGAAATTTCCCAAAGAGCGCGGTGAGTATGGACAGTGGGATGCAAAGTCCTGCAAACGCCATGAAGTGCTGTTGCATCAGCGTCCACCATGCGACGCTCCGCTGTCTCAAGGTGGGGAGTGCCCGCCAGTCCCGCTTGGCAATGACCTGCATGAAGCCGAGGGACCACCTCGTCCGCTGTTTGATCAGGGCACGGATCGAATCCGGGGTTTCTTCCTTGGTGACCAAGTGGGGTGCGTAGGCGATAACAATTTTGCGGTTCAGTACCGACAGTCGAACCCCAAGATCGCAGTCTTCCGCAAGGCAGTTGCCGTCCCAGCCGTTTATGGAGCTGAGTACATCACGCCTGACGAATACGGTGTTGCCGCCGAGCGGGATGAATCCCTGTTTCGCGTAGGCGTGGAGCCGGGAGCGGAACCACATGAAGTATTCGAGGCAATTCCGGAGGGCGTACCAGGAGTCCCGGTAGTTGACCAGCTGGACTGCTCCCTGGACGACGTCGGCGTTCCGGGCAACGAAGCAGGTGTCCACGTGCAGGAGCAGGTCAGGGGCGGCGATCGACTCCGCGTCGAAGATCCCCACAACGTCTTTCCGGCACATCGCCAGTGCCGTGTTGAGTTGCCTGGGTTTGTTCTTGACGGCCCCTTCGTCCACACTGACACGCACCAGCCCTGGACGCTCCGCGGCCAGTTTCCGGGCCACCGCTAGGGTGTGCGGGTCGTCGTCGCCCACGGAGATGACCACTTCGATATCTGGATGGTTCTGGTTGCACAGGTGGTCCAGGGTGGAGCGCATGACCATTTCGCTTTCATGCCGGCACGGCATGATGAGGGAAAACGAGACTCCTGGCGTGGGAAGCAGCGGCCTGTAAGACGTCGCCGCCTTGGTTCTGGGGTCCCACCAGGCGTGGGTGGAGACGTAGAGCGTGGATAAGGCGATGACAAACAGTACGGCCGATATTCCAGTGATGAGCACACCGAGAAGAACGGGGAGGACTTCAGTAAGCATTGTGAGCCTGTTCAGTAGCAGGTGGCTGACGCCTTGTGCCGGCACCAGTTTTTGGGCGAGCTGAAGTAGGGCCGCTGGGTCGCGGCCTTTTTGTGTTCCTGCGGGGAGTACGGGATTCGCGCTTATGGCTCAGCCGTCTCCGGCGGCGCAGGCCTTTCCATCGCTGTTTGTATCCAGGTTTTGGGGATCGTTTCCTGCCTGGCGCACTGCCAGCCCGTCCTTGAAGTATTTGCGGACTTCGCTGCAGGACCAGCTGTGCTTCATGGCGTTCGGGTCCTTGCCGGCCGCTTTCATCTCATGCACATGCTGGGAGAGGCTGGGAGGAATCACCGGCAAACATTGGCCGTCGTCGCCATATGCCTTAAGGCACCCGCCGCCGCCCGCCGTTGCTCCTTTGAACACCTGGGACGGTAAGGTCTTTTCCCGGAGCTGTGGCGGTGGCCCCTGCGGGGCGGAGCCCGTGCCTATCGGATGCTCCCGTGCCGCAGCCGATTCCAGGGAAGTCTGCTGCCTGTTGGCCGGATCAGCTGCATCCGCCGGTCCCGGCTGTACCCTGCCGCCGTTCGCGGCGGGCGGCAGGCCTGGTGCGGAGGGCCTTGCACCCGCGTCTGCAGGTATCTGCGCGCCTGCCAGCTCGGCCCCGGTATGGCTGTGGTTGCTGGTTTGGGCCGAAGCAGCGCCTACGACTGCACCGTTTGCCGAGTGGTAGGACAGTGCCAGCAGTGCCGTTAGGCCCAGTGTCACGATGCAGTTGCGCACCCATCTAGCTGCTCGGCCGCGCGGGCTCCTGTTCCGGTATTCAGTCACGATATCCACACCCATTTCGCAATGCTTGGAAGGTTATTGGTGTCAAGGACGGTCAGCAGGTAAGGCCCTGGCGGCAGCAAATTCGGGTTGGCGGGGACCGTCGCGCTTACCGTGTCGCCACTGGTGGTCAGCGGCAGGTCCACCAGGCGGGCGTTGGTGTCTGTTTGGTGTGTGGCCGACATGGGGGACATCAGTTGGGCTGCCTTGATGGTGCCCGTGGTCTGCAGGGTGATCTGTTGTCCACGCGTCGCGGCAGTGGGCGCTGCCGTGATGGCGGGCCGTGTCCCGTTGAACATGTATTTGGGGGAGTAGATGGAGATGCGGGTGTCGTACGAGTTGTCCAGCGGGTTTGATCCCAAGACCGCCACCCTGCCATCCGGGAGGAGGATGGCTGAGGAATGGTAGTTGCGGCCTACCGGATCGGCGCCGATGTCCATCCACGAATTGGTGGCGGGCTGGTAGATGGCCGCCGTCATGACGTCGTCCGAACGGTTATGCCGGGCACCATTGGCGGCAAGCACCGTCCTGTCAGGGAGGTTCAGGAGGTTGACGTAGCTTTTCCCTGGGCCCGGGAGATCGGGGCCCGGCACATATAACGGGTTCGGTTGCTTCAGATCGATGATGTCCACCAGGTTGATGGCTGGAGTATTTGCGTCGGTGTTTCCGCCGCCAACAATCATGACCTTCTGATCCTGTGCCGGGCCCAGCAGCACGGATCCGGCTTGGTCCCGCATGTCCTTTTGCCGCAAGCCTGGAACGTCCCAGATTTCCGCTGCTTTCCAGTCGTACAGCGACGCTCCGGTCCCGGGCAGCCCGTTGCCGAAAGTGTGGCCCCCGGAGTAGAACATCCGCCCGTCCTGCAGCAGGTACATGTGCGGGTACGTGCCCCAGAAGCTCCAGGTTTGTGGAACGTTGCCCGATGGGAGCCAACTCAGCGTTGAGGATTGGAACATCTCTGTCAGGACTGTTCCTTCGGCCTTATCGTCCAGGCCGCCGGCCGCCCACACATCGCCGTTTCCGAGTTTTGTCATGGTCGGGTACCAGTGGCCGCCCGCCATATCGCCAAGGGGGTGGAATGCGTTGTCAACAGGGTCGAAGTAGTAGCTTTTCCGGGAGCCCTTAAAGGTTGTGGGCCCCTCCTCCGTCGTGGGGTATGACAACGTTCCGCCGCCAATGAGGACCTTCCCGTCAGGCAGCGTCACATGCCCGGCGCAGAACATGTCATACGGGACGGGTACATCGGTGAACGTGTTGGTGGCCGGGTTCCACACGGAGCCCTTGAAGGAGCCCGCATCAAATGAGCTGCCCTCATTTCCGGAGCCGGCGATCAGCAGCACCCTGCCATCACTCAGCAGGGTGGAGTGGATGGAACGCAGCGGCAACGGAGCTTCCAGCACTTCCCAGGACCCGGCGCTTGCGGGTGTCGCGGCTGGGGGTGGCGGCGGTGCCACGACCTCCTTGAGCGAGTAGTTGGTGGTTTTCAAGGTGCCGTTCGCCGATATGGACATTCCGAACGAGATGGCGTCCACTCCGTCCGGAACAGCAGGGGTTGTGGCCACAGCAAGGGCCCAGGTGGAGGTCGCGGCGGGCTGGGCGAGGTCTGTCCAGTAATTCCATCCTGCCGCTGTATGGGCAAAAACAGTGATGGAGTTGCGGGAAGACGTGGATGTGTAGTCGACAGAGAGGTTGTACTTGCTGCCGGCTTTCACTCCCGGGGCGCAGGCGGGCGTTCCGGAGGGTAGGAGTTTCGCGTCACCGCTGACGTAGTTGCTGACGGTGATGGACCATGAGCGCGACCCTGCAGGAGCCGTAGTGGGTGTGTCAGGCGATAGGGTCTGCGAGATGTCCCGTGTACCCCAGCCCGCAGCTGCGAAGCAGGTTGGCAGCGGACTGCCGGCAGCAAGGGTCCCGTTGACCACGAGTTCACCGCCGGCAGGCGGCGGCGTTGGGATGGTGGTGGACGTTGCAAACAGCGAGTAATCGTCAGTGGTGAGCGTTCCGTCGGCGCTGATGGAAAGCCCAAAAGCGATCTGATCCGTCCCTGCCGGGACTGGCGGTGACGTTACCTTCGCTTCGGCCCAGTCGGCGGACGCGGGGGCCAGGCCCAGGTCACCCCAGTACGTCCAGCCGCCGGCAGTGTGCCTGAAAGTGGTGATGGATACCTGAAGCGTCGACTGGTACCAGATGCCCAAGTTGTAGGCTTCCCCGGGGCTGACTTTGGGCGCGCAGGCCTCGGACTCTTTCTGGATGGCCTTCCTGTCACCGGTGGTATGGCCGCTGACGGTCACGCTGAGCGCCCGCCCCCCTGTTCTCCCGGGCGAATAGTTCCACTCTCCAGGGGTACCCCAGCCGGAAGCCTGGAAGCAGTCAGGAAATGCTGCACCGGCTTCCAAGGAGGGATTGAGGACCAGATTTGGGCCCACACTCTCTGCCGCCGAGGTGGGGACGCTGGCAGAGACCAGGCCCCCCATAACGAGGCCGGCCAGCAGGACGCTGGCAGCCACCCGAAGCAGCTTGGGACGGAGGCGGTTCTTACGCCTGACGGAACCCGGCAAACGACCGGTGTATAAATCCAGTGGAAATGGGATCAGCTGCACTTGGGCACCAGTCCTTCGTCGTTGTTCCGTCATCCAGTGGTCACAGGCAGCGGGATGCCGCCGTCCCGCGCGGACGAAGGCCGTTCCCTGCCCCATCACCTGCAGAAATCACTGGAATTGCGGAATGAGCCGCCACAGGTCCCGGATCTCAGCAGGATCAATGTATGTGGCTGCCCATGGGGAAAAGCCGGGATATTGATACAACGACTATAAAAAGCGGATTTAGCTTAAACCCGAGTAAGTAGTACTCGAAAAGTAATTGCAGGGTTACCTTTAAATTGCGCGAGACGTGCGGGGGAATATAAGTAAGTAGATTCCAGGTAAATAAGAAATGTCCCGGACGCTAACAATAATTGAAAGCTATATTCTTGCATCAAACCTGCATTATAAGGATGCTTTTTGCGCCGGCCACGCTATCAACACGCCAGCATCCTTTGTTTAGGCTTTGCCGCATTGACGCGTCTTAAAGGAGTGCGACGGCGGCACGCGGCCGCCGTCGCACTAGCCACCCTCCGGGAACGCGCGCATCCTCGCCTCCGACACGCAAAAAGGATGGCGCTGCCCATATCCGGGTGGCGCCATCCTCTTTGAGTGTCAGGAAATCTTATGCACGTCGAAAACGATCGATAGAGGGTTCCAGAGAAACCCCACATCAAGCGATAGAGGGTTCCAGGTAGGCCCACATCGAGTGAGCGAGGGTTTAAGGAAAATCGACGTTAAGTGAGAGAGGGTTCCAGGGAAACCGACGTTAAGTGAGAGAGCGTCGGTTGGGGGTGGGGGTGGGGGGGTTTGGGTTAGAGGTCGGCGAGGAGGGCTTTTGGGTTTTCTATTGCGTCGGCTACGAAGCGGAGGAAGCCTGCTGCGGTGCCGCCGTCGCAGACCCGGTGGTCGAAGGTCAGGGTGAGCTCGGTGACCTTGCGGACGGCCAACTCTCCGTTCACCACCCACGGCTTGTCGATGATCCGGCCCACGCCCAGGATGGCCACCTCGGGGTGGTTGATGATCGCCGCGGATCCGTCCACGCCGAACACCCCATAGTTGTTGAGCGTGAACGTGCCGCTGCCCAGTTCCGTGGGGGTCGCCTTGCCCTGGCGTGCGACGTCGGTGAGCCGGCGGATCTCGGCGTCCAGTTCGCGGGCGGTCAGCTTTTCGGCGGCGCGGACGGACGGGACCACCAGGCCGCGGTCGGTCTGGGCGGCAATGCCGAGGTTGACCCCGCTAAATGAGACGATCTCCTGCGAGCCGTCCTCCGCGGTTTCGATGCGGGTGTTCAACTCCGGGTATTTTTTTAGCCCGGCTGTGACAAAACGTGCGATGAACGCGAGCAGGCCGGGCACCTGGTCACTGCCGGACTTGAGTCCTTCACGCAGCTCCATCAGCCCGGTGGCGTCCACATCGACCCAGACGGTCGCCTCGGGGATCTCGGAGCGGCTGCGGGCCATGTTGGTGGCCACAACCTTGCGGACGCCCTTGACCGGGGTCCGTGCGGAGATCGGCAATCCCGTCCGGGCGTCGACGCCATGGGCTTCAGACGGACGGGGTTCGGCGGGGGCAGCCACCGGGGCAGGCTCAGCAACCGGCCGGGGCTTAGCAACGGCGCGTTCCTCCACCTGCGGCGTGCTGATGGCCTTTTCCACGTCCCGGCGCATGATCAGGCCGCCCTCGCCGGAGCCGGGAAGTTCGCCGAGGTCCACGCCGTGCTCGCGGGCCATGCGCCGGACCAGCGGGGAGATCACCGCGCCGAGCTTGCCGGGGACCCTGGTGCGCAGGAGCGAAAGGTCCACATCGGCACTTTCTGCGGGACCGCCGTCGGCCGCTCCATCCTCCAACGGAAGGGTGCTGACAGACCCGGAACCGGAGGCCGCAGGAGCCTTCCGCGCGCGGGTGCGCCGGGCAACACCGTGGCCGCCCGGGGTTCCGTAGCCGATCAGCACGTTGCCGGACCCGGCTTTTTCTTCTTCCCGATAGGTTTCGGCTGCCGCCTCTGCGACTGTCGACGCGGATGATGCCGCCCCGGGAGTGGCATCGGGCCTGTCGGAGCCGGACGACATGCTGCTTGCAGCATTGTTGTCCGGCGAAGGGGCGGGGGCGGCAGCATCCACGGCCCCGACAGCAGAAACAGGCGTCACCGAGATCAGCGGCTTCCCCACGTCCAGGGTCTCCCCCGGCTGCCCGTGCAGCTCAGCAACAACCCCGGCATAGGGAGAAGGCACCTCCACGGTGGACTTGGCGGTCTCCACCTCGGCGATGGGCTGGTCCACGGTAATGGTGTCCCCCACGGCAACGTGCCAGGACACCAGTTCGGCTTCGGTGAGGCCTTCGCCCAGGTCCGGCAACAAGAACACGCGTGTCTCACTCATGGTCAGTTCTCCCACTGAAGGTCGTCAACGGCGTCGAGGATGCGGTCCACGCCGGGCAGGTAGTACTTCTCAAGCTTCGGCGCCGGGTACGGGATGTCGAACCCGGTGACGCGGCGGATGGGGGCGGCCAGGTGGTGGAAGCAGCGCTCCTGCACCCGGGCCACGATCTCGGAGGACACGGACGCGAAGCCGTGGGCTTCGGCGATCACCACGGCCCGGCCGGTCTTCCGCACCGACTCGCACACCGTCGCGTCGTCGAACGGCACGAGGGTGCGCACGTCGATGACTTCCAGCGAGCGCCCCTCCAGCGCGGCGGCCTCGGCGGCGGCGAGCGCGGTGGGGACGGACGGGCCGTAGGCGATCAGCGTGGCGTCGGTTCCGGGGCGGGCGACGGCGGCGCGCCCCTCAGAGGATTCCCCCGCCTGGGCAGCAGCGGAGTGGGCGGACCGCAGCTCGGCAAGGTCCACCAGGTCCTTGGACCAGTAGAGCTTCTTGGGCTCCATGAAGATGACGGGATCGTCCGAGTCGATGGCTTCGCGGAGCATCCGGTACCCGTCCGCCACGGTGGCGGGGGTGAACACCTTCAGGCCGGCGGTGTGGGCGTAGTAGGACTCGGAGGAGTCGCAGTGGTGCTCCACTCCCCCGATGCCGCCGCCGTAGGGAACCCGGATGACCATGGGCAGCTTCACAGCACCCTTGGTGCGGTTGTGCATCTTGGCCACGTGGCTGACGATCTGCTCGAACGCCGGGTAGGCGAACGCGTCGAACTGCATCTCGATCACCGGACGCATGCCGTTGATGGCCATGCCCACGGCCATGCCCACAATGCCGGACTCGGCCAGCGGGGTGTCAAAGCAGCGCTGCTCCCCGAACGTGGCGGTGAGCCCGTCGGTGATGCGGAAGACGCCGCCCAGGAGCCCCACGTCCTCACCGAACACCAGGACGGAGGGGTCGGCGTGCATCGCGTCGGCCAGGGCCGTGTTCAGCGCCTTGGCCATGGTGACCGGCTGCGGGCCGGACGCCTCGGACAAAGCGGCGGCCGAGGCGGCCGCCCGGGCAGTGGCAGCAGAAACGTTGCCGTTGGCCTCGGAGGAAGTGGTGATGGTGGGGCTCACTTGCCGGCCTCCTTCGAATCAGACGTGGATGCTGCGTCGCGCGCGAGTTCGTCGGCGAGCAGGGCGGACTGTTCCTGAAGCTGCGGCGTCGTCTTTTCAAAGACGTGGCGGAAGAGCTCCTGCGGGTCCACGGGCACGTCCTCGCTGAGGCCGTCGCGCAGCTGCGTGGCAACCGCTTCCGCCTTCTCGCGGATCCGTGCCTCGCCGTCGTCGTCCAATAAACCGCGGTCCGTGAGGTAGGTGCGCATCCGGTTCACGGGGTCCTTGGCCCTCCACTCCGCAACCTCGGAGCTTTCCCGGTAGCGGGTGTCGTCGTCGGCGTTGGTGTGGGCCTGCATGCGGTAGGTGTTGGCTTCCACCAGCAGGGGGCCGGAGCCGCCGCGGCACAGCGCAACGGCGCGGTCCAGGACGGCGAGGAGCGCCACCACGTCGTTGCCGTCCACGCGTTCGCCGGCCATGCCGTAGCCCACGGCCTTGTGCGCGAGCGACGGCGCCACGGACTGGTGTGCCAGCGGCACGGAGATGGCGTACTTATTGTTCTGGACGAAGAAGATGACGGGCAGGTGGAAGACGGCGGCGAAGTTCAGGGCCTCGTGGAAGTCGCCTTCACTGGTGGCGCCGTCGCCGCACATGGCCAGCACCACGGTGTCCTCGCCGCGGAGCTTGGCGGCGTGGGCCACGCCCACGGCGTGCAGCAGCTGGGTGGTGAGCGGGGTGCACTGGATGCCCACCTTGTGCTTGAGCGGATCGAACCCGCCGTGCCAGTCGCCGCGGAAAATGGTCATCACCTGGACCGGGTCCACGCCGCGGGTCATCACGGCGACGGCGTCGCGGTAGGTGGGGAACATCCAGTCGCCCTTGGAGAGGCAGAGGGCGGCGGCCACCTGGCAGGCCTCCTGGCCGTGGCTGGACGGGTAGACGGCCATGCGGCCCTGCCGGACGAGGGCGGAGTTCTGGTCATTGACGCGGCGTCCGACGACGAGCTGCTCGTACGCTGCCAGCAGTTCCTCATCGCCGGGCAAAGGGTATTCGTGGCCGGGTTCGGTGCCCTGCTCACCCTGGGGCTTCAGCCTTCCGTCCGGGTCCACCATCTCGATCTGGTGCCGGGCGGGGAGCATGTAGTCCTCAGCCGTTATGCCGAACTTCTTGGCGGCCTCGGAGAGGGCGTCCTCGGCGGGCGCCTGGCTGGATGTGTCCGGGTGCGCGGTGTGGTCTGCGGAGATCGTCATTGTTCCGTCCTTCTGTTGCCACTATTCCTTCCCAGTATCGTCCTGCGGGCGGTTTCGTATCCAGCACCTGACGGAATCGTGGAGAAGCTGCTCAATAACGTCGCTTTTGGAAGACGATTTGGCAGTGTGAGCCAGGTTACGGACAGGGCGCGTGGACAAATTGCAGGCAGAGAAGCCGGGACGGCCGGATGTCGGTCATCCAGGTGCCATCTTCGATGCAGTCTTGCCGCATAGCCGCGGGCTGGGCCTTCCAGCCCGCGGCACGGCGGAAGCCCGTTTTACAGGCGGCGCACACCCCGGAAAGCCTTGGCGTAGTAGCCCGTGCCGTCGAGGACGGAGCGTGCAGCAACGTCCCCCAGGGTGGGCCCGTTGGAAGATTTCCGGCTGGAGATAAAACGATACTTTCCGTTGGTGTCGGTGCCCAGGAATATGCCTACGTGGTCAATCTGTCCGGCGCTGTCCGCTTCCGCGTCAAAGAACACCAGGTCTCCGGGCTGCATCCCGTCGAACGTTTTCACCTGGGCCGTGCTCTTGCTTACCACCACGCCGGGGGCATCCTCGAACATCTGGAAGGAGCGCCGTGGCAACAGCCCGGGTGCCGGGTTGAGCGTCATGGGCATGCCGGCACGGTAGCCAAACAGCATCCGGATATACCCGGAGCAGTCCAGGGCCTTCAGCTCGCTGGTTTCCGGGGCGTCCGACTTTCCGGCGTAGTCCCACCTGATACCCAGATAGTCGTTGAAGTCGGCGCCTTCCTGGAGTGTTCCGTCAGCTGATGCCGCGCCGTATCCGGCGTCGCCCGCAATTCGAAGCCCTGCCGGGTCATACAGTGCTGGCGCCCCGGTAGTGTACTGCATCGCCATGTCCAGCAGATCCGGAGACGTATCGGCAGCGGCGGAACGCAGCCATGACTGGTCAACCGTGCCCGCGAACGGCTGGGGCAGCAGTCTGACATGAACCGTGGAGACCACGGCCGCGCTGGCGGAGGGCTCGGAGAAGGTCCGCTGTGGGCCGGCGAGCGCCACGGTCCGCGCACCGTTGGTGAAGGTGGCTAACCATCCCCCGGTGTTGTCGTATACCTCCGTTTTGTTTGTTCCGGATTTCTCTGTGACGACGAACTCCTCGGATGACGTGAAAAAGGACGTGGTTGTTGGGATCAGCAGTCCGAAGACTGCCAGGGCGCCCCCCAGGCGCGCGAAGATATGCAACATGACCTGAAGATACCGAACAGGCTTCCGTTCGGCGGGCGGACATGCGGCCTGCGGATCAGCGGATTGCAGGCAGCGGTCCGGGCGCGTCGGGTCCCGCTTCCGGATCCAGCGTGAATTCAGCTGAAACGTCGGGTCCCCCTTCCACTGAGTCGTAAAGCCGGCCGGCCGCGCCTGGGGCTGCCCATTCAATCAGCCGGATGTTGTCCACGTAGAGGCTGGATGAGAGCGTCTGGCTGGTTGGCGGCGCCAGCCGCACATAGGGCTGCGCTGCGGTGATGCCCGGCGGGGCCACGGCGTCGATCCGCACCAGCTGGCACGTTGAGTCCGCCGGTGATTCGGGAATGGGCACTTGGACGCCTCCTGCGCTCGGTCCCTTGTTTCCCTCATACCAGCTGAGTTCTATGCTGCCGCCCTTGGAGGCGCCGCGGACTTCGGCCAGCAGGGTGAGGCTGCTCCCGGGGGTGATCTGCTGCCGGTGGCTGGTGCTGACGTACACGTCCTCGAGGCTGACGGGGCTGCGCAGCAGCTGCAGTCCCAAGCCGTCGCCGCAGGCTCCGGCCGAGGAGATCTTGGCGAACTGGCCGAGGGTCCACAGTGCTGAGGGCTGGGCCACCATGGGCGCGTCCCGGTCCGTGAAGCTGCCGGTTCCCCAGAGCAGGTCCTGGCCCACGCGGACCTGCTGCCCTGGCCCGGAAACCCACCATCCCGGCGCGATCCGCTGAACCCCGGCGGGCACCGGATGCGTGGACGCCATTCCCGGTCCAGGAGTGCCCGGACTTACGGTGGCGCCGTGCTGCCCCAGCTGGGCTGACCCCTGCACGGTTCCGGCAGCGATCCGTGCGCTGGAATCCGCCAGGTCCCCTACAGCCGGCAGGGGAATGAAATCCTGCAGGGACAGGGCGTCGGTGCTGGCCACGGGTGTGCCGTCCGGTGTGATCTCCACACGCAGCAGGTAGCTCAGCAGGGTGGACCACAGTGTCTGGTCGAACAGCAGGTTTCCCATACTTTCGGCGGCAAGCCCGTCCTGGGTTGATGCCAGGCCGCCCACCACGTGGGGATGCCCGTTGACCACCACCCGGGCGCCGGCGTCCTGGGCAGCTTGGGTGAGTTTCCGGATGACGGGCGACTGGGCGCGCTGGTACTCCACGTCGCCGTGCATCATGACGGTCACCACGTCAGCGGACGCTTTCGCGTCGCGGACGGCGGCCTGCAGCCTCTTGGTGGAGCATTCGGCTGCGCCGGGGGTGTCAGGTCCGGCCACGTACGGAATCTGTCCGGGCTTGCCGTCCACGGTGGTGCAGCTGATGAAGGCAAGGGAGCGTCCGCGGACCGTGATGACCGCCGGCTTCCAGGCCTCGTCCTCCGTCAGTCCGGCGCCGGTGTGCAGGACGCCCGCCTCGTCCAGCGCCTGCATGGTACTGGTGATGCCGGGCCCCAGGGCGTCTGCCGCATGGTTGTTCCCAAGCGTCACCAGGTCCACACCGGACCGCTTCAGCGCTTCGGCTGATTCCAGGGCGCTGGCGAAGGCGATGTCCTTGGTGGGATGGAATTCGGCCGGCCGTTCGGTGCCGCTGAAATAGGGGTTTTGGACCAGGGGGGATTCGAGGTTCACGATGGCGATGTCGCTGTCGCTCAGCAGCGGGGACACCCCGGCCAGCAGGCGGGTGTGGTCTTTGACGGATGCGCCGGGGTTCAGGTGCGGGTCCTGTCCCGGAGGTGCCTCGTAAAAGCGGCGCCCGAACATGGCGTCACCGCCGAAGCGCAGGGAGACTGCCCCTTCTTCCGCGCGCAGCACCAGCCGGAGCGGAGCACCGGCGGTCCCGGCGGCGGCGCGGCTCAGGTGTCCGGCCTTCCTGGCCGTGTACACGGCGGTCCGGTCCACGGGAAACGTTCCGTCCGCGCCCGTCCGGACTGTCTCCCCGGCGGCGCTGGCCACCTCGGCGCCGGCGATCGGCTGCCCGGTTTCATCCGTCACCAGGCCCGTCCCCTGCACCGGGCCTGCCGTCCCGCCCTGTGGCTGTCCGGCCGGGAGTTGTCCGGCCGAGAGTTGTCCGGCGACATAGGAGGTGAGCGGAATGGCCGCGCCCAGCAGGACGGCCGCAACAGCGGCGGCCATGAGCATGGGCAGGGTGCCGGGCCGGCGCCGTGGCGCGGTGCCCCGTTCAAGTGAGGGACGACGTCGGCCTGGCCCCGCGGGCGTCACTGGAACCATCCCAGCAGGACGGCCGCGGCGGCGGCCAGGTTGGTCAGTCCGTAGGCGCCCACGCCGGCAAGCGCCGAGCCCCAGAGGGTTTTTTCCCATCCCTGCCGCTGGGCGTCGTTGGCGAGGAGCGCCGGAACCATCAGGGTGACCACTGTCAGTCCCCGCCAAGGGACGAAGGACTCGTCCGTCAGGTGCATGACGGCCACTTCACCGGACCAGGTCACCAGGGCAGCAACCAGGATCATGGTGGCCAGTTTGCGCCGGCCGAAGAGCAGGAGCCTGGGCATGAGCAGGTGCACCACAATGACGTAGGTGAGCAGCGCGCTGGCAAGGGCGAACGCCAGCTCGGTCCACCGCGGGCCCACCAGGGCGAGGTACCCGCCGGTGACGAAACCGCCGGACCGCAGGTCCAGTTTCTCGAAGATGAGCATGCCCAGGGCAACGCTGGCCATCACTCCCACAATGATGAATTCGCGGGGGTACCCCAGCACGGAGGCGAGCTGGGCGGAGTCGCCCTGCGGGACGGCGTCAATGAGCAGGAGGACTTCCTCCATGACGTAGACAATGAGGGCAAGGATGGCGGTGGTGGCGGCGATGGCCTGGAGGGTCCGTTTGGGGCCCTGCCTGCCCATGTCGTGGGCGATGATTCCCGGGATCAGGAAGCCGATTCCGGAGAGGGACAGCAGCATGGGCGAGAAACTTCCCAGCATCCCGGCCGCCAGGGTCCCGATCCCCACAAAGCCCAGGCCCACCAGCAGTTCGACGTCGAATTTGCGGCGGCCGTACAGGATCTTGCGTTTGGGAAGCCACACGTGGGTGACGCACCAGGCTGCCAGCCCTGCGGCCACGGTGGAGATGATGAGCAGCGGGTGCGGCAGCGAGATGGCCAGGTACGCCGGGACGATGGCCCCGCCCGTGGTCAGCTGGACCTTCTCGTAGAAGATCATGCTGACCACCACGCCCAGGACAATCGCCAGCCGGATCAGTTCGGGCGAATGCAGGTACTCACGCAACGTTGCGGCTCCTGGGCGCCGCCGAGGCAATGGCGTGCTGCGCGGCCCGCAGCCGGAGCATCGCCAGCGGTGCCCGGTGGGGCTCCCGCGAGGCGGCAAGCTCGTCGACGCCGTCGTCGCCATCGCATTCGCTGAAGTAGTGGATCAGCATTTCCGCCTGCTCGGTGTGGATGTTGACCATTCCGATCAGCACCCCGTGCTCGCCTTCCACCAGTCCTGCGATCGCTTCCAGCATCTGGTCCAGGCTGGGGCGGACGGTGTCGCCGAGGTTGAGGATCCGTTCACGGGGGAACCCGCCGGCGGTCATCATGGACGTGACGGCGTCCTCGTAGGCGCCCATGGTCACCACTTTGTCCAGGTAGCCGCTGAGGTCGTTGGGGACCATGGCCCCGAAGAGTTCCGCGCGCCTGCCCCGGTCCTGGCGGTTGTTGAGGATGCCAATCACGGAGGACGACTCGGCATGGGTGGTCTGGAGCTGTTTCAGGGCGAGGATGACGCTTTCGCGGTCGTTGGCGGCAAACATCGGCACCCAGGTGATTTTCTTTCCCAGGACGTCGTAGGTCTTCAGCCGTACCACGCCGACGTCGGGGACGGTTTTCCACATGCCGGTGATGGCTTTGTCGCGGCTGATGCCCAGGTATTCGGCAACGGCGAGGCCCACGGCAACATTGGACTTGAACTCGATGTGCCCGAACCCGCGCATGTCCTCGTCCCGCACAATGGAGGCGTCCGCATAGAGCGTTGAGCTGCCGCGCTCCTCGGCTGTCCGGCGAAGCCTTTCGCGGATCCCGTCCCTGTCCTCGGCCGTGATGAGGACGCCGTTGGACGGAATGGTCCGGGCCATGGAGTCGGCGATCTCCTCGAGGGTTTCGCCCATCTCCTCCTGGTGGTCTTCACGGACGTTGGTGATGATGGTGATGTCTGAGCGCACCATGTAGTCCTGGGCGTACTGCTGGTACTGGGGCCGCACGGCCATGCACTCGATCACCAGGGCTTCCACGCCGTGCCGGACGTGGTCGCGGACAATGTCCACCTGTTCGATGATGGTGGCGGCGCCGAGGCGCCGGATGGGCGTCTCCTCACCGGTGGTTCCGATGACCCGTGCGGCGGATCCGGTGGTTTTGGCCACGGTAATGAATCCGCCTTCGCGGAGGACCCCTGCCACCAGCCGGGTGACGGAGGATTTGCCGCGGATGCCGTTGACGTGGATGCGAACGTCCAGCTGTTCCAGCCTGCGGTGGTGGACTGACGCCGTGTACTTCCAGTAGATGATGAGGGCAAGGGTGACGGCGGCAAGGACCAGCAGCCCCACTTCGCTGGCCGACATCAGGCTGCTGTCCTGGCCGGAACTGCGGAACGACGGCGGGCGGCGTCGTCCAGCCGCAGGCCGGGGACGCTGAAGAGTGACTCCGCCTTCGCCGGGGATTCCGTGAGGACAACAATGTTGCCTTCGAGGCGCAGGGCAGTTGACGCCAGGGGGCGGGTGCCGGCCGCGCGGTCCGCATAGGTGGCCCCGGCCATGGCCGCTACAACCGCCTGTTCGAAGTGGAGGACAGTGGATGGATCTCCGCCGGGCACCACCATGGCCAGCAGATTGTCGGCCAGGAGCACAGGGTGCATCCGTCCGGCAGCGGAGGCTTCGAAGGTCCTTGCCGCAGCACGGAAAGCGTGGGCGGCCTGTTTAGGGGCGACGCCCTCCCGGACCGTCACGTGGACCGTGACAAGGGCAAGGTGCTCGCCGGTCCTGCGGGCATGCTCAGCTTCCATGTCCAGGAGGGCCCGGCCTTCGGCGGCTGACAGCAGCCCCTGGGACGCGCCGGCTCCCGCCGCCGCGGGCTGCTGGGACCCGGCCGCCTGCTGGCGGCGCAGGTAGGCGGCAGTGAGTCCAAACAGCCACCCGTAGGTGATGAAGGCGCAGACCGCCACGACGGCGAACGCCGTACTGCCACGGCCCCAGTCGCCGTCCACGCTGTGGAGTCCGATGTGCGCCGCCGCTCCTGCCAGGCCCACCACCAGGCCGCCTGCTGCACCCGCCCGCAGGGATGCCGCCAGCACAAAAGCCACCACCAGGAGCTCCGCCCACACCAGGCGGGAACCGTCCATAACGGCAACAACCGAGATGGCCGCGGTGAGGACCGCCATCAGGAGGATTGTTGTGAGTCCGTCAGTCCAGGCCCGTTTCGTCCCGTTGTTGTTCTCCAGGGTCATGCTTTTTGCGTCCGATCCATCGGAAATGTGCGAGGGCAAAGAGGAGCGCAAAGACCACCAGTCCAAGGGCTCCTCTGACGGCGAGTTCGTCCCAGCTCACGCGACGCCGATGTTCAGCAGGAAGGCAGGGCGAAAGGAGACGCTCATGAGAAGCCTCTCCCTTGCCGTGGAACTCCCTGAGGAGTTGCGGAACATACAGAAGCACCCTCGGTGCGCTTCGAGACCGGAAGCTCAGGGTGCTTCTAATAGTGTACGGAGTGGACATTTGACGCTACAACTTTTTGTGTACCCGTCTTTTTGCTACCCCACTACTTGGATTGACGGGGCCGCGGAGAGGCGTACGAAACATGCCCGAAACCCGGCAGTGGGATCACTTGGGCAGTAACTTCCTGCCGGCCACGTGGGGCAACGTCCCTACCGTAATATCCGCGCACACATGCGCATGGGCAGTTGCATCGCGCGGAAGGTTATTCGACACGTCATCAGAGAGAAATACGCGTTCAAGAAAGACCGGGGACCTATGGTAGCCCTACATACCTACGGGAGACCGGAGCAGCAAGTGACGCCGAGCAAAACCCCATCAGACGTGCCTGATCACAATGAACCAAGAGGTACGAACGGGCACGTGGTTGCCGCGTACATCACAGCGGCTGCGGCCATTCTTGCCGCGCTCGTCACCGCTTTTGCCCCCAAAGTATTCCCTGGGGGCGACGAGTCGCCTGCCCCTCTCGCAGAGGCCACCGAGGCAATGACAGCAAGTTCAGTTGTCCTCGTCGACGACCTACCCGATACCATCGCGGCCGACGACCTGGGTGTCACCATAAAAGGCCGGCTCTCGCATCCTCTTCCCAGCGGAACACAACTCTGGACGGCAACGCGCCAGAGCCCCAATAAAGAAACTGATGACATCGGCGGGCCAGGGTTCTCTGTTTCAGAGCTCTGTGACGTTAGCGACGATTCCACCGCCTTCAATTGTGGGCTCTCGCAGCTGGGGAACGATGAACTTCCTCCGGGCCGATACATCGTCTACCTTGGACTGGCCGATTCATCGACAGCGCGGGACCTTCTAAATATTCGCATTGAACAGGAGCGAGATGACAATTGGGGTCACACCGTTCCACGCGGATTTGATGCGCTGGAACCAGAAATTGTGGTGCGCAACTAGTTACCGCAGATCGGCGGCTTGACGGGTCGGTTGGTGACACGCAAGGGCTCAGCGGCGATCCAGTCCTGCTTGAGGGGATCGAACCCGCCGTGCCAGTCGCCGCGGAAGATGGTCATCACCTGCACGGGGTCCACGCCGCGGGTCATCACGGCCACGGCGTCGCGGTAGGTGGGGAACATCCAGTCGCCCTGGGAGAGGCACAGGGCGGCCGCCACCTGGCAGGCCTCCTGGCCGTGGCTGGAGGGGTACACGGCCATGCGGCCCTGCCGGACCAGGGCGGAGTTCTGGTCATTGACGCGGCGCCCGACGACGAGCTGCTCGTACGCGGCCAGCAGTTCGTCATCGCCGGGCAAAGGGTATTCATGGCCGGGTTCGGTGCCCTGCTCACCTTGGGGCTTGAGCCGGCCGTCCGGGTCCACCATCTCGATCTGGTGCCGGGCGGGGAGCATGTAGTCCTCGGCCGTGATGCCGAACTTCTTGGCGGCCTCGGTAAGGGCGTCCTCGGCGAGTGCCTGGCTGGTTGCGTCCGGGTGCGCGGTGTGGTCTGCGGAGATCGTCATTGTTCCGTCCTTCTGTTGCCACTATTCCTTCCCAGTATCGTCCTGTGGCCGGTTTCGTATCCAGCACCTGACGGAATCGTGGAGAAGCTGCACAATAACGCCGTTTCTGAAAGACGATTTGGCAGTGTGAGCCAGGTTACGGATATGCGTGGTGGACAAATTGGCTGGTCGGCTAGGGACGGAAGGCCCTTGACCCCTATCCGCAGGGGGAACACACTCAGGGGGACGCGATTGACGGAACGGTCTCTCCGTTGCATCACAAGGGATCTTTTCCACGCCTCGGGCGGGGAGAAGACTCCGTACCAGGTGGCAGGGTTTTCCCGTGTTGGGGGCGCATGGTGCGGCGATGGACGCGGAGGGGACAGTGCGGTTCCCTCCGCCCCTGAATCATTTTCCATCGGCCAGCAGCCTTTCCTGCGGCTGCCCTGGACCGGAGAATCTCGCGCCGCCCGTACCTCGGGGGCGCCGAATCATGCATGCGGAAAGTACAAAGGGCGGGGCAGCTGTAATGGGCATTGAGAACTTGTGGGACCGGCTGGAACCAGAGACGCGGCAGTGGCTGGTGGAGAACCCCGGCTGCAGGATCCTTCCCCGGACGGTGGTGGCGTCGATTGCCAAGGCCACCGGCACCGAGCTGGAGCAGGACAGGCACGGTGAAATCAGCCTTTCCTCCAGCGACTGCGACTTCATCCGCAGGGCGGCCGAGCTTCGGGAGACTGAGAGCCGCACGTCCTCGTAGCTGCACCTCCGGCTGCGTTTCGTATCCCCCAGCTGCCCGGGCTGCTCACAGCTGTGCCGTTCGCCCTACACTGGGAGACGAATTGCAATGTGAGACAGCTTACTGACGGGGGCCTTGGGCAACGTGGCAGCAAGGGATGCCGGGACTGAACCTGTCCCGTTGGACGACATCGACCGAAAAATCATTTCGGAGCTGACCCGCGACGGCCGCATGTCCGTGACGCAGGTGGCGGAGAACGTCCACATCTCCCGGGCGCACGCGTACACGCGCATAGCCCGGCTCACTGGTGAAGGCGTACTGTCCAGGTTCACCGCGCTGGTGGACCCGATCAAGGCCGGGCTCCGGTCCTCCGCCTACGTGACGCTGAAGCTGAAGCAGGACGCGTGGCGGGAACTCCGGGACCAGCTGGGCGCAATACCCGAGGTGCACCACGTGGCCCTGGTGGGCGGCGACTTCGACGTGATCCTACTGGTCCGTGCCGTGGACAACATCGACCTGCGCCGGGTCATCTTCGACCAGCTGCAGTCCATGCCCGGCGTGCTGGATACGCAGACGTTCCTGGTGTTCGAGGACTTGGATACACGGTAGGTCAGTGGCGGGCTTTCGCCCGGGTGAGCCATGCTGCCAGAAGAGCCGCCCGCAAAAGATGCCACTATGCGGCGACGTGATGAGCTCTTATCGGTCTATGGGTCCTGCACAGCTCTGTCACGGCTCAGAGGGGGCATAGATTCGTTCGGCCTTGTCCCTACCAGGGTCTGTCACGTTGGCACAACATAGCGTCGCGTCCCTGAGTGGCTGGCCCTCCCCTGGTAAGCGCCGAGCCTTGGCAATGACAGCCAGCCGAACAGCAGTCTCGCTTAGAGCTGGCTGGAAAGGGATATGAGATCGACATAGTTACCGTCCGCAAGCTGTATGCCTTGAAGATCACGCTGATCCAAACTGGCAATCCTGCTCGTCAGCAGCCGTTCCGCCGCCGCCACTACCGCCGCATCCGACGCCCCAAGTCTACGGGATTTATAGGTCTGGGCGAGTTCAAGTACGCGCTCCCACTGGTCCTCGAAATAGACAGGTACTATCTCGCGGTCTACGACGGCTTCTAGTAGCCCAAGTTCGGCTTCTGCCCCCAGCTCTCTGTCGATGAAGTACGACGCCTCAGCAAGTGCCAGCACCGGAACGTACAGTGGTGCCCCTATTGCCGTCACAATTTCGGCGGCCTGTAGGTGCCGATCATCGGAGTTAATATAGGCGGCGATAATGACATTGGCATCTACCACAACTAGTGTCATGTGACGCTTCGACGCTCCTCGTCGAAAACGCTAGATAAATCCCGACGTTCAGTAAATCTGGAGCCCTGGCCGACAAAACTCGGCAGTTTCTTCACCGATTCAGGGGCGCCCTTCAACGTGGCTTGGATAGCTGCCACACTCGTTACGTCAGGTATGTTGATTTTCGGCACAACAACCCTCGACAGGTCCACCTTCGGCACAACAACCCTCGACAGGTCCACCTTCGGCACAACAACCCTCGACAGGTCCACCTTCGGCACAACAACCCTCGACAGGTCTAGCTTCGGCACAACAACCCTCGACAGGTCTAGCTGTGGCAAAACTATCTTGGCGGCGATAATCCGTCCGTCGATCGTGGACGGTGAAATTTTAAGGTCCTCCGCCCCGGCTAGGCGGTTACGATGGTGCGCCTCGGTCATGATGCCGCAATTTGAATCTGGGAGCGGAAGAGTTCAGCAAAATCCTTGGGGCCCGCGAAACCGATCATTTGGAAACGGCAACGTAAGAACGTGCAATTCTCCATCTGAATCGCTCCAATAATTTGAAGTCGCTCAGGAGGGATTTCCCACAGAAGGGCGTCCACATCACCATCGAAAATGCACTCTTCAAGGGTCGATCCAACAAGCGCTAAAACAGCAGGGCCGAGAATCAAGCAATCTTCAAATATGCGATCTCTTATGACCGAAGTAGTGACAGTAAGATCGCTAATCCGCAGGACCTTCCCAACCTCACGTCCGTTCGATATAGGCATGGCATCATCCTCTCACGAGCGAAGGTAGCCGCAGTAGTGCTACCGATATCCGTCCACAATCGCCGCGGCAATTTCCTTATAGGCGCGGCGCGTTTCAGGTTTGAGCACGTCCAAGGTGACGAGGTCCCCGTCGGCCACACCACGGTCGTGTGGGACAGCAATGAGCTCGCGGCAGATACCAGCCAGGTGCTCCTCGATGGCGTCCTTGTCCACGCGCGACGAAACCTCGTCCTTGTCGGTGATCACCACAATGGCGTTCCGGGCCAGGTCCTCGTACCCGTGGCTGGCAAGCCACTGCAGGGTGCTGCGGGCACGCTTGGCACCGCTCACCGCATAGCCGGCGGCGATCACGAGGTTATCTGCCGACTGCAAGATCCCGCTCATAGCGTTATGGGTCACTCCGGTGCCACAGTCGGTCAGGGCCACGGAGTAGTAGGCGGAGATCAGCTTGCGGATCCGCAGGTACTCCTCGGCAGTGAGCGAGTCCGAGACCTCAGGGTCCTGCTCCCCCGCAATCAGATGAAGCCGGCCGGCGTGGTGCATATACCTGGACAAGGAGGTCAGCGAATCGATGGACTCGATGTTCTCCAGTAGATCTGAGATAGTGCGCGGGCTGGACTGCTGGTAGATGCCCTCCCCCAGTGCACGCTCCACCAGGTCCCCAGAGTCAGGGTTGGCGTCGATAGCGCAGGGAGCATCCCCGCGGTATTCGGCGAGGGTTAGACCCACGCCCACGGTGGTCGATGTCTTGCCGATGCCGCCCTTGAGGCTCAGCACAGCGGTGTTGTAGCTGCCCTGCAGCTGCCGGGAAATGCGGCGGCCCAGCTCCTCTTCCTGGCGCTGCTTGGGGCCCGGGCCCACGTTCCAGGCGCCGCCGGTCATGTTGTAGATCGCACCCCGGATGCCGCCGACGGGCCGGGGTTTCTGTTCCTTTACAAACAGTCCAGGGGAGCTGATGAAGTCGGGCATGGGGTTTTCAGCAATGGTGTCAGCAACTGTGGGGCGGGCCCGGCGGAAGGTGGGAGTTTCAGAAGGAGCGGCCGACGGCGTCGGCCGGGCTGCCGCAGCAGCTGCGGCAGGCACAGAGGTAGTAGAGTCCACCCCAGCCGGCCGGGCAGATACAGGCGGCCGGGTGGGTGCCGGGATGCGCGAGTCCGGCTTGGCTGCATCAGCCGCCGCGGCCGCCTCCGCCCAAGAGGTTCGTCGCGTCAGGGGCGCGCCCGGCTCCGGCTGGCTGGAAGAGTTGGGGGTTACGGCTGGCATGGTTCCTGTCCGGGCATCCGCCAGCTCCCCGTCGCCGCGACGAAGGGCACGGCGACGGCGCCGCTGCGGCTGCCCTGCATCCTCTGCGTGGGCGCGTGCGTTTTGATCCGCCGGATCGGGCATTTCTGTCCCCCCAGGACGTTCGGCAAACTCTTGTGCAGCACTTGTTCTAACAGCAAGTCTAGAGGTTGTGGCATCTTCCCCCGGTCAGATGCGAGCAAGTGCAGCGGCAACCACTGCGGTAGTGAGGACCAGAAGAAGCGCGACAACGGCGTAAGCCTGCCACTTGGGGCGGCGTCTATGGGGATTGATGTCGACGTACGGCATAGCTAACGGCGGCCACCTCGGCATGATGCGAGATCAACGCTCCGGATGGTACGGCGCTTGAGCCGAAGCATCTGGTACAGAACAGCAAAAGGAATAAGCAGGGTGCCCATCAGCATGCAGAGCCCCAGCACAAAATCGGCAATAGCCAAAACAGACCTCCGTTGGCGAGCAGTGATCCCCCATGTCAGATCGCTTGGACGTTACCCGGCCGGTCATGACATTGACAAGTCATGTCAACTCTCATGGGCGGGACGCGCTGACCAGGTGCACGCATTTGTCGACCGATCCCGCTTCCAAACGGGGAATCATGAGTGGCAGGCCTCTCAGACGCCGGTTTGCGAACCTCTCAAGTCATGGACAACATGACTCGCGTGGTTCCACTGAGATGTGAAAGGAGGACTTATGGTCCCTGCGGGGGCTTAGGAGCGGCTTGGCCCATCGATATGCGCAGTCGTGCCGTCACCTACATTCCCGGCGTAGAACCGACATTCTCTTTTTGATTTATGGCCCTAACATGAAATGCTTGCGGCGTGATCCTCATGTTGGATCAACACGATCTGAAGGGCTGATGTTGGCGAAAACTCTAGTTATTGGCGCAAACGGATTCATCGGTTCACACCTCGTCGACGCTTTATCCTTGGACGGACATGAGGTTACGGCCTTTGACAGGTTCCGATCGGACCGAGCCAATCTCTTCGCAAGTGACGCACGTCCGCTCGCGGGTGATTTCCTCAGCCGCTCCGACATCGAACGTGCCGTGTCCGGACAGGATTATGTGTTTCATTTTCTTTCCACGACGACACCAGCGACGGCGGAAAACGATCCGACCTTCGATCTCCGAACCAATGTCGCGCAAACGGTGGAGCTCTTGGAGGCATGCGTTGCGGCTTCGGTAAAGCACTTCTACTTCGCCTCAACCGGCGGTGCTATATACGGCAGTCAAGGCCAGTCCCAATATTTCGAGACTGACCGGGCCCTACCCATATCACCTTATGGAATTGGGAAGCTGACGATCGAAAATTATTTGAGTTACTTTAAGGCCAAGCACGGCCTCCATTCAACAATTTTTCGTATATCCAATCCTTACGGCGGACGCCAGCGAGCCAACCGTAAACAAGGGCTTATCCCAATCGCTCTGCGACAGATAGCGTTGGGGGAGCCCGTTGTACGGCTAGGTGACGGTCAGATGGTGCGTGACTACATTTACGTTGATGACTTGGTGAGTATGATCGCTCGTGTAGTCGGCAAATCCCCGGAGCACACGGTGTACAACCTTGGGAGCGGTCATGGGCATACGGTTGCGGAAGTTCTTGAATCTTTGCACCGTGTGACGGGCAAGGACTTCGATATCGTTGAGCAACCAAAGCCTCCGACCTTCGTTGATCGTGTGGTGCTCGACACCTCTCGATATGTAGGTGAGTTCGGTCCTCACGACTTAACTCCCCTGGACGAAGGTATAAGCAGAACCTACGGGGACATTCTGGAGCAGCTTCGCCGCGAGCTGGATGCCGCAGCGAACAATTACAAGTTAAGTTCCGTCAGACAGCCTCACTGATCCTCGCGGCACAGGTGATCGTTGTGTTCATAACAGTCGCATGGCTCAACGAAAACCCAGAGCGGCTCGTTCAACGTCTGCTGTTGGTACTATCGAGCAACAGCACCTTGACGTGATTCGGCGATTTATCGCAAAGCCAACTTCGCTTCCTTCAGCACTAAGAACGAAGAGCCTGGGCTCTTCGGTAAGGTTCGAGGATCTCTGGCCTGCCTAGATCCCAGCCATCACGGCAACTCACGCGCTCTAGAATGGACTTCTCGTTGACTCAACCCATGGTGTCTCTGTGCATACCAACGTATAACCCAGACATCGTCTACTTACAGGAATTGCTCGAATCAATCGAACGCCAGACATGGCCGAATATCGAAGTATTAATTTCCGACGACAATAGCTCTAACTTCGACGATTTTGCCGCCACCTTGCAGAATACAAGATTCCGTCGGACCGTCGTAAGGGCGAATAGACGCCTTGGAATGGCTCAAAATTGGAATGAGGCTGCCCGGTCCGCCCAGGGTGATTATCTACTCGTTGTGGGACAAGATGACTTACTTCAGGAAACCGGGGTTGCAACGCTCGTGGAGGCGGCAGCACACAGTGGCGCCGGCTTAGTCTTCGGTGGCCAAGGCCATATCGGGCCCGAAGGTCAACGCGTGTCAAATCCTAGCCGCAGCCTAACCCGGAATTCTGTTCTACCTGAAAAAGGCATGGAGCTGTCGTCAGCAGCCGTGATTGCACTCGGACTATCCTTCGGAAATATCCTCGGCGACCCTTGTTCAACCCTTATACGACGGGATGCCTTTGAAGATGCAACGGGATTTAGTCCCGACTTTCGACACGCGGCTGATCTTGAACTCTGGCTCCGCCTCGCGTCGGCAGGAGTAACTGCTGTGAGCTTATCCACCGAGGTTGCCTTTCACCGCTCACACAAGGCGAATGCAACCGCCACACACGTCAGCTCCGGCATTGCAGAGATTGATCGCTTGGGACTTCATGAGAGGTACGGGGCGTGGATCTCGGACGACAAACTGTGGAATCGCTCTGTTTTGCGCCTTTACCTTCATGCCGCATACGACGTGATTCGATACCGAATACGTCCTACTGCTGGTTACCCACGAATGCGAGGTGGGACTCACGCTTGCCTAGAGGCATGGCTCAGGGAAGTCGCAGAGCAGCTGCGGCTGACAAGACCTGACCTGTCCACACTCGTTTGACAGACATCTTTCGCTTGCGATCTGGGGGAGTACTAATGAATGAAGTTCGAAATAAGAAAGTCGTCATGTGGCGACGCGAACTTCTGCCAGGATCTGAAACTTTTGTTCGTAGTCAGATAGAAAATTTGTGCGCATGGCGGAGTCTTGCTCTTGGCCTCGACAAGGTTCCCTCTCCTCTGGCGGCTGATACAGATGAAGTCCTCTTTGGACAGAGTTTCACCGATCGCATGCGCAGGGGGCTCTTTACGTACACGCGATTGTCCTGGACGCTCGTTCGGCGCCTTCGGCAGATCAAGCCGGATGTCGTACATGCACACTTCGCGATGGACGGCATTCTGATTGCGCCAACTTGTCGCCAACTCGGCATACCGCTAATAGTGTCCGTCTATGGGATAGACGTAACGGCACTTGCTGCTCGGTCCGGACTGCGGGGGTACATCTACAAGAGGCGCCTTGCTTCAACTTTCAAAGGCGCATCGAAAATTTTGGCCGTGTCCAAGCATCTGGCTGATGCAGCCATCCAACTTGGCGCACCCCGCCATAAAGTCGTAGTGCATCGCCTCGGAATCGCTGTCCCAGACGCCGTCACGAGAAGCGATACGAGCGTCTGGGACTGGGATGTATTGGTTGTAGGGCGACTCGTGGAAAAAAAGGGCATCGATGACCTTATAGAGGCCGCTTCCTCTATTGCCCGACCGGATGGTAGCGGGGTTCGAGTCGCTGTGATCGGTGATGGACCACTACGCCAGTCCTTGGAGGAGCGGGCGACTCTCTTGGGGGTGCACGTAGATTTTCTTGGCGGGCAGAGCCCCAGCGACGTTGAATCTATAATGAATCGCTCACGCGTGCTGGCCGTCCCTTCGAAGACGGCTGGAAACGGGGACCGGGAGGGGCTACCAATGATCCTCCTGGAGGCGTCTGCACGTTATATGCCCATTGCAGCAACGCGTCATAGCGGAATTCCAGAGTTTATAACGCATGGTGTTTCAGGGTTGCTTTCCGAGGAAAAGGACATTGAAGCACTAGCGGCCAACATTCGGCAACTTCTTAAAGATGAAGCGTATGCGAATACGCTCGCCTCACGGGCTCGGCAGAAAGTAGCGACAGAGTACAACATTCGAATACAGTCAAGCATCTTGGAACAATTTTACGACGACACCGTAAAGTCAAGTTGAAGTGAACCACACCCCTAACGTTGGTCGCGGAATTGCAATCAGCACGATCGGCAATCTCGGGGCCCCACTCGTAGCCTTAATCAGTGCTCCCATCCTTGCCCAGTCACTTGGTGTCGCCAGTCGAGGGGAAGTTGCTGCGGCCACAGCCCCGTTGCTACTTGCAGTAAATGCACTTACGCTCGGGCTTCCCGAAGCGATAACTTATTTCACAGCAGCCGGCAAACGGGATTCAACCAAGGTCATCGTCCGAGGTTCCCTCTATCTGACCGCGCTCGGTCTAGCCGGAAGCCTTGCACTGTGGTTGCTAGCACCCGTCCTAGCCCCTCCGGTATCACCGGTTTATGAGGCGATGTCACTGTCGGCACTGGCCTTGGCGCCCTGCCTAATACTTGGTGGTTTACGAGCCTTTGCGGCGGGCCAGGGTCGGTGGACCCTAATCAGCGTAGAAAGGTTCTTCAGTGCCACAATACGGCTAGCCGCTTTTCTTGTCCTGGTCGCTCTTGACTCACTAACCGTGATCTCCGCCTCGGTTGCCATCTCGGCCTCTAGCTTCGCAGGTCTCGCCGTCTACCTGCTGTTACTCCGGAAGAAGACCACGCATCTGAGGGGAAGCAGGGTTCGTAGAAAAACACCGTTGATGTCTTACGGCATGAGGGTCTGGATCGGGGCGCTCACCGGGATTCTGCTGTCCCGGCTCGACCAAGTACTCATGATTCCCCTCTCAAACGTCTACCAGATTGGGCTGTACGCGGTAGCGGTAAGCATCAGCGAAGTAACACTGGTATTCAATAGCGCCGTCCGGGATGTGCTTTTTTCCGCTGAATCCGGAAAAACAAATAGCGCGCGTCTGACAAGAGCATCCAGAGTCTCAACATTTCTGACATTTATAGGTGCAGTGGCAGTAGGAATTACTTCTATTTGGCTGGTCCCCCTCTTATTTGGACGTGACTTCGCTGACGCCGTGATCGTTATTGAGATATTATTGATAGGCGTTGTTCTAGGAAATCCGGGGTCGGTAGCCGGGGCCGGGTTATCTGCTCGTGGCCGCCCGGGACTGCGCAGTGTCGCGCTGTCTGTAGCCTTTGCCTGCAATTTAGCAATGGTCTTCCTCCTAGTTCCACGCCTTGGTGCTGTTGGTGCTGCTTGGGCGACCGTCGTAGGAAATGTCGCGGCCGGAATGCTTTGCGTAATTTTCATGCGCGCGTACTTCGGCTTTTCCGTAGCAAGTTTTTTTGGTATCCGCAAAGGAGATCTGGCAGGTCTTTCCAAGGTGCTGACGTTTAGCCGATCAAAGAAGCAAGCGGACAGTGTAGGCCCCTCCGTCGAAACACCAGTCGGCCACAAAGCGTAGCGGAGTTACACCGCCATTCGCGGTTCCCGGGAAAGGAAATTCGGATAATTTGATGTCACGGGACGAAGCGCATTTCTCGGAGCAGAACTGATTCGCCGCTTGGTAGGCCTTAGCCCGCGGCAGTTTGTTGATGCTAGATGCGGGCGAAGGTTGCGGTGACGATCGGACATCCATCCGAGCACTATGAGGCCGTCAGCGGAATGAGCGCACCCATTGCCCAGGGTGCGGGACACTGGCTCCAGTCAATGCGGCGCGGCAATTGACCAGGGGCTGGCTAGCTGCGGCTGTCTCGGCAACGGTCGGGAAGAACTGATGATAGCGAAAAGATCCAAGTGCCTGCCGGTCGGACCGTACATAGCGCATTATCTGGTTGTTCAATTTTATGGACGAACCGCGGAAAGACAATCTTCAGTGCCTTCGCTGTTGGAGCACGGCCACTACGCATGCCTAGGAATGTCCAGCATTCGTTAGAAGCGGGGGGACTGCCCCGGCCATTGTCTGCGGGGCTGCGAGGGCGGCGCAGGTAGGGCTTCCGAATGGCTTATCTGTTTCGAGGCTCTTCCTAGTCGTGGGGAAAGGGATCTTAGGAATGAGGGTCCTGCCGCCGTCGTTACCACACTTCTCAAGAAGATAAGTGAGCTGTAGTTGGCGGCCTTACGGTAGCTGCGGGCAATTCGCTTGATGTTCTGGATCGCGGTGTGTTGGCCGAAACCTTTGGCGGGGAGGCGCCGGTGATGACCAGCACCCGATTTCACTCCACCACCGGCGAATGGTGCGGTAGAACCTGTTCGGTGGGGGCTACCCGCTGCCTTGCCCAGTTCCTCGAGTTTTGCCTTGGCTGCAGCGTCTTCAGGGCGCCCGGTGCGGAGCAGGGCCCGGAGTTGTCCCTTTCCTCTCCAGACGGCTTGCAGGGCACCGGTTAAACGGTCCGGGAGGAGACTTCCTCGAGTCGGATGGCGGCCCGCCAGTTGGGCATGTGCCCACCGATCAGCGGGATCTTGCGATTTGCCCAACACCTTGTAGATATGTCAAAGGCAACCTAGGAATGACCGGTGGCGGCAGGTTGGTTTGCCCGTTGGCGGCAGGTGATTGACCGGTCACGGCAAGTATTTTTGGACAGGGTCAGGCGCCCCGGGCGTGCCGGGTTTTGGGGCGCCTGACCGGGTTTTGGGTTAGTTCATGGGGCGGGTGCCTTTCCCGTTTTGGGCTTGCATGAGCCTGACGGACTCGCCGCTGGTTTGGCAGAGGTGGGCGTGGTGGAGGAGCCGGTCAACGGTCGCGGTGGCGATGGTTTTGGGCATGAGTTCATCGAACCCGGAGGGGTGGATGTTCGAGCTGATCGCCAGGGACCGCTTTTCGTAGGAGGCTTCCACGACGCGGTAGAAGCCCTCGGCTGCGTCCGCGGAGACCGGCAGCAGGCCTATGTCATCGATGCAGATCAGGTCCACGTTGGTGGCGCGGGTGATGGCTTTGTTGACGCTGTCGTCGATGCGGTGCCGGCGCACCAGGGCGCCGAGGTCTTCCATGCTGAGCCAGGACACGGACATGCCCTGATCGATGGCCAGTTGGCCGAGGGCTTCCAGGAGCAGTGTCTTGCCGGTGCCGGAGGGCCCGCAGGCAATCAGGTTCTCCCGCCGCCGGACCCATTCCAGGGTCCGCAGGAACGACGTTGTTGCAGCCGGCAGGGTGGAGAGGGCTTCGTCCCAGACATCGAAGGTCTTCCCTGTGGGGAATCCGGCACGTTTGCGCCGGGTGGCCAGCATCGAGGCGTTCCGGCCGGTGGCTTCGGCTTCGAGCAGGACGCGGACGACTTCGGTGGGGTCCCAGCGTTGGGCTTTGGCGGTGGCAAGGACCTCGGCGACCACGGCCCGGGCGTGTGGCATCCGGGTCGTGCGCATCAGTGCGATCACGTTCTCCACCGCCGCGTCAGCCAGGGGCGGGGTTATGGTGTTAGCGCTCATCGATGGCTCCTTCAAAGTCTTGATCAGTGGTGGTGTTAGGGGTGGTGCCGAAGTTGGCCCAGGCGCTGGTGCCCTGACTCAGCCACCGGCCCTGGTCGGTAACGGTGTGGGTGGCGCCGGTCGTGTGGCTTTTGCCGTTGCCGGTGTTGACGATGGAGATCAGGTCCTCGTGGGTGAAGCGCTGGTGCACCGCTGCCGCTCCCAGGCCCTTGTCGACCTCGTCGACGCCAAGGACCTTGGCGAGGGTGACAGCGCGTTCCATTTTGTGCCGGATCTTCTGGGTACCCGCGGCAGCGGCTTCCTTGAGCCAGAGCGCGGCTCCGGCGCCGAGGGCCAAGAACTCCTCCTCTGCCTTGTTCGTCGGGCGGATCACCCGTTCCAGGGCCCCTGCAGGGGCCGGCGGGAAGTGGGTCTCGATGATCGCGGGGGTGCCGGGGCGGGTGAGCTTATGCCGGGCGACCTCGACCGGGCCGGAGTCCCCAACGTGGACGATGATCACCTCGGTCTCGGTGCCCCGCACCCACACCATCTGACCCATCAGGGTGTGCGGGACGGAGTACCGGGACTGCTGAAAGGTGATCATGGGCATGTTCGGCGGGACCTGCCGGGTATGGCCGAAACTCGCTGTCACCGGGGTCGCCGGAACCGGGTGCAACCGGGGCTGTTCGAGAACCCGGAGCATGTCCTCCGGGATCTCGAGAGTGGCCCGGTGCACCCGCGAATTCACCTCCTCCATGAACGCCTCGCAGGCAGCCTCCAGCTCGGAGAAGGACCGGTATTCGGGCAGGAGGTTGGTCTCTTTCGGGACGATGTCGGCTTTGGCGATCTTCACCGCGTTCTCCACCCCGCCCTTCGAGGCCGGGTCCGCCGGCAGACACGTCTGCAGCGAGGTTGAGTAGTGCCTCGCGAAGGCCACGATCTGATGGTTGCGGACCGGGATCCCGGCGACGTGCTCGACCGTGACGGTCTTCTCGTTATCGGTCAAAATGTAGGTCGGGACCCCGCCGATCAGGCGGAACGTCCGGTCGAGGGCGGCGAACACGCTCGGCATGGTCTTATCCCGCAAAGCAATCACAATCCGGAACCGGGAGAACGCCAGCCAGGCCACGAACAGCACAGTCTTGACCCCGTCCACGATGGGACCGTCGCCGTAGTCATACTGCAACCACAGACCCGGCTCAGGAGTCCAAGGACGGTGCACACGCACGTTCCGTGCACGGTATTTCGCCTTCAGTTCAGCCAGCGTGGTCCTGGTCGTCCGCTCACACCCGGTGAACCCCAAAGCGACGAGTTTCTCATGCACCACGTCGCCGCGGATCTTCCCGCGGGACTGCTCGACCCAGGAGATCATCTGTGGCAGGAACGGGTCAGTCATCCGGCCGCGCTGCCGGGCCACCGGCGCCTGCGCACCGTCCTGGCGGGCTTTCACATAAGCGCGCACCGTGTTGTGTGAGACGCCGCAGATCTTCGCGGCATCCCGGTACGACCGGGTTAAATCGTAAGCAGCTAAAATTTCCATGAACTCTCCTGGAGACTTCACAACGAGCCCCTTCCTCCCCACAACGGGTGAAATACAGACGATTGGCATCGCCATTTCACCGCGGAAGGAAGGGGCTCTCCCCGTAACGACACGAGGGATGGACAAGAGGAATCCCAGCACGCCCAGCCACACACCGTGGCCTACTGCTGTCCAAAAATGCTTGCCGCCGCTGGTCAAAACAACTGCCGCGAACGGTCAACCAGTTTTGCCGTCTCCGGTCAGTTTAAAGTTGCCGCTTACATAGATAAAATGGGCGGATGCCCTTGACCTGCTGTGAGAGGTCATGCAGGCTCTCACTCATTTGCCGGTTGTCCAGGGAGATCAGGTGGGAACGATCAACCGTGCCAGCCGACCTAGTATTCGGCCACGTCCGCAACGCTTTGCAGAACGCAGCAGAGGGTTGATCGCCACGACCTGAAGTTCCAGTCACCAACGCCCTTTTGGTCCCGGCCGTCGACCACGCCCGAGACAGGACCAGTAGCCAAATCCGCGACGGTTGGTCGTGGACACGGTTCGAACCGTGTCCACCCTCTGTTGAGTGACACCGCAGACTCAGGCACCTGTCAGCTCGTCCGCTTCGATAATGACCTGCCTGCAGCCGGCCGTCACAGCGGTGGTGATGACGTGCTGGTAGGGCTGGTTGAGGAGGATAATGGCAGCGTCGCCTGCCCGAGTACGCTCGATCAAAGGCTCGTAGCCCTGTTCCAGGTGGAATACTGAACACACTCATCCCACAACGGGGCCACAGGCCCCCTTGTCTTCAACGCCACGAACTCAATTCCGTACTGTCCACGAAGAGCCGGTTCAGTCAAGGCTCTTGTCCCGTTGACTCATAAATTCCTCCTAGCGAACTCATGTCAGGAGGGTAAATAATTTCTTCTGTCCTCTACGAAAGAAGATCAGCCACCGCGAACTGGCTACGCTCTGCAGTAAGTTGCATCCAGAAAGAAAAAATCATCGGCTTGGAGTTACTTCGAATCGTTTAGTGTCAGTTCGGCATTGAGACGCACTTGCTGGGAGGAGAAGAGTCGTCCCATGCGTCCACCGTTTAGCGAATCGCGGATTGCAGGGTATACGTTCTCTGACTCAATCTTTTTGACCTCAAAAAGCGGCCCTGAGGCCGCAATCACGAACAAGGTCATCAGAAGATTCCAACTTAACGTATCAAAAGAGAAAAACGTTACCGCAAGACAAATTAGAACCAGACGGGACGGGACATTTCCTCTTCGTAAGCCTTCGAGTAGTGCCAAGACGAGCAAACTGAAACCGATAATACCGGTAGCCGTAAGAGTACGGATATATTCCTGGTCGAAAACCTGTATACCACTTCCCCCGGCAAAGACGGACGACTGAAGCAGCGATGAAATCGAAGTAAAGCCTGAACCAAAAAAGAGCTCAAAAAGATCGCGCTGCCACAGTTGGGGAAAAAACTCAAGAACATTTGCGCGGTGCGTATATGACTCGGACGCAGAGAATCCGGACATCCCCGGAATTGTCTCCGGATCAACGGAAGATATAACTATCAGAAAAGCCATAGTAGCTAATACATAACTGGGAAGTCTTCTTGGCCCGCCAGTAGTGCTGAACCAGAAAACAATAGCAACAATGAGAGCAAGAATAGCACTACGAGTTCCGGAAAAGAGCAGGACAACCGCGGCAGCGACGGCAATTATCCAATAGCTCGTCCGCCCCTTCTTGATCGCCGCCCACAAGCAAAGGACTACACAGATTGCCATTAGTATTCCCAAGGGAATCGGATGGGAGGTCGAACCAAGAGCACGACCGGCCAGCCATGGAGCGATTGGATTCAGCCTATGAGCAATGACATCGCTTCCATTCGTGAGCGGCCACAGCGCTTTTACACCCAAGAACTCCTCCGTGCCGGACAACACAAGTTGGACAATGACGATGACCGGAACGAGAAGGAATGGAACGGGAGTCCGGTACATATGGCGTTGCGAGGCGAGAACGGCGACGAGGAGGTAAGACACGCATGTAAGGAGGATGAACGATGCATAAGGGCCGTCCGACTCGAGAAACGATACAAGTGACGAGTAGAATATAAAAAGAACCAAAAAAATATTGGGAACACCCCTGGCAACCAAGGAATGACCTCGGCTAACTGCAACGCATAGGATGGCAACCGACCCCCCGACTGCAACCAAGAGAATGTCACGCGAGGGAGTGTGGGAAGGGACCAACACCGCTAGTCCTACAACAAAAAAGAAAGCGTATTGCGATGATCTCGAAGCTTTACAGAAAGCCGTCAGAATAATACCGGTTAATGCGGCTGCTATGGGTAGCGCAATCATTGTACATCAACAATCAAACGGGAAACTGTCGACTCACTCATAATACAATTGCAGGCTAATGGAACCGCTCGATTGTTTATCATCTCAGCGGATTCGTATCAGGAGTTTAGCCACGGCGGTCTGTAGAATTAAACTCGCGGCGTAAGCTATTGCCCAACCTCCAGGTCTACCTATCCTAAGGCCCGTACGGAGCGTTCTAATCATCGCAATAAGAGACCCTGAATTCTTTGCTCCCTGGATTGAATGAACAACGACAAAATCGCCGATTGTTCGGCGATCCGCGGGATCGAGCCTGTCAGCCCATGAGATAGATTGGGACGCAGTTATTTTTCTAGACACGGTAGCCGAGCCAATATAATAGATAACTGATGGTTTCGGGGCCTGATATACGGCAATGTCATCGTCGAGTTTCGATAAGTCGACGAGCCAACTCACATCCTGGTGAAACTTTAGGGCTTCGTCGAAAGGAACTTCTAGAGCGAGCTGCCGAGGAAAGAGTAGCGTTGAGGCCTGGATGAAGCCGACACCACCTACGAGCGATGTCTTCCGGAATATGTACTGCGGAAGCGTTTCGGACGCGCTCATCAAACGTTGCGGCCAAACTTCCGAATCTCCTTTTGCGTCCTGTGCAAACAACCTTGAGCTGGCGATCCAATGCACATTAGCTGGGTCTTGAGGAATAATGTCATGCTGATTGGCTAAGTGATCATGAAGCCACTCATCGTCGTCATCTAACAACGCAATTAGCTCACCTTTTGCTGCTACAATGCCAGCCTGACGAGCGACGTTTCCGCCGGCCCCAGGGCCCACCCGCAGCAGCTTGACCAACGGATGATCCGGAAGGTCGATAGGGGCTAGCGTGTCGGCAACAACCAGAATTTCAGAGGGCATAGCCTGCTGAGACAAAGCCGATGCTATAGCACGTCCGAGCTCGGGCCTACCCACAGTGGGAATAACAACGGAGACAGAGCGCATTTCTTTTCCTCTCTGGCTGGCCATAAAAGGCCGGGCAACAGGCAACATGGTGTTCGCAGCGGCAGTGCAATGCTCAGCTTCGGACATTTAAGAACTTGGCCGTTGGCTGACCGCCAACGTATCGGGCACAGAAAGTGCACGGTATATGGATATAGACTCGGCGCCAACCCGCGTATCCAGGAGGGCGTCCCCGGCCCATTCCACCGCCGCATGAGACATCTCAGCGCGGAGTATGTCGTCGGTGAGAAGTTGGTGAACGCGCAAAACTAGTTCGTCGTCAGATGAACATACAAAACCGGTCCGGCCATGAACGACGCTATCTACATTGCCGACTACGTCCGATACGACCGCCGGAACGCCTTGGGCCTGTGCCTGCATGAGCGACAAGGCCATCCCTTCCCAGAGGGTCGGAAATAGGAGAATATCCAGTTCATCGATTTGACGAGTGAGTTCCTCCGGGGTTAGCCAACCAGTTATGGAGACAGCGGTGTCATCAAGCCAACGCTCGACATCATCTTGCGCACCTCCGCCGATCCACACGAACTCAGCCTTGTTCTTCAGTGCGCGCGCGACCGTAGTGAATCGCCAAGGTGCCTTCTGATAACAAACCCTACCTATCATCCCGACACGCAAGGGTCGATGTCCCCTTGTCTCAGCTGCAGCGGACGGGAAGCGGAGCTTCTCCTTGGGGATACCAGTATTAAGAAGATGCGTACTAGCACCCAGCATGTTGGATTCCGCCAGCTTGCGTTCAGAGTTCGATGTTAAAACGAGGCCATCACAGTATTTTGCGAGCATAACCTCGGCAAGCCGTGTGGCTCCCCGTTCAAATTTACTTGTATCTTCTCTTAGGAAGGCAAACCCGTGTGGTGAGTAAACCACCGCACCGGTGCGGTTTTTAATGAATAGCGTCGCAAGCCGACCAACAGCACCGGCCTTGGAAGAATGCAGATGTATGGCGTCGAAGTTGCCTCTTCGAGCTGCTTCCCGCACCGCCCCAACTAACGCGCCGTAGCGCCTAACGCCAGTACATTCTTCTGAGAGTCGCCGCAAAACGACATGCTCGTCAAACATGTCTTCCAACTCGTAGTCATGTGGCGTTTCAGGGCGGGGGAGGAACCAAACCTCAACCTCTGCTCCCTGTTCTGCCTGCCGTCGGCTGAGGGTATCCATTAAGGTGAGTACCCCTCCACCCATTGCCTCGGTTACGTGCAATATCCTCAATTTAGGACTCCCCCGCTAGTTTCCTAAGCTCAACCGGCACAGCGATGCTCGCGCCCCGACATTGGAACAGCACTAACCGGTAGACCACCGTCGTCACCGGAAGTCAGTCGGCCCCTTCGAGTGTTCTCCGCGTTTAGTGCCGTCCCCGATGACTAATACTGCAAAACCGGCGCGTACCGCTTTGCCGCTCCATGTGATATGAGACCTGCGCAAACACAGACATCTACGCGTCTAGTATTTTAGCAGCCCGAACCGAAACCCACGCGCGCCCGATGAAGGCCTCTCGAATCCCTATTGGAGCAATAGCACCCCTCCCAGCGTCCCTCGCCTTTTAAGTACGAGCTTGCGATGTGCCAGTGGTGCTACGAGGGTTGACTGAAACAGTTGAGCTACCGGCGGTACGTCCGAGAGGAGTCGGCGGTGCTTTGAACGGCAACCTATCGCTTGCTAGTCAAAAGACCTTGCCTCTCGTCACGTGTCTCAGTGGTAGTTGTGCAGTATGGCAAAATCATGACGGGGGCACCGCGCTACCTGATCAAATGTCAGATTGCCGCGGCCGGCGTGGTCATGCTTAAACGCTCCAGTCTGAAACCAGTTCAATGAGAGGTCTCGATATTGGAGCTCAACGAGTACTTGAAGATAGCCAAGCGCAATTGGCTGACTATCGTCGCATCCGCCCTCTTGGGCCTACTGATTGCTGGAGCTGCGTCTCTCATCGTTAAGCCAAGCTATGTGGCGGAAACCAAGCTTTTCGTCGCTATCCAGGGCTCGGGGTCTATAACCGAGTTGCAGCAGGGCAATACGTTCAGCCAAGCGCGAGTCAGGTCTTATGTAGAGACCGTGAGCACACCGGCCGTGCTTCAGCCAGCGATAGATAGGCTCGGATTGGAGCTCACGGCCGCTGAACTTCAAGAAAAAGTCGACGCCGGAGCCGATCTGAATACGGTCATAATCACGATTTCAGTCAGCGACGCTTCTCCTGTCAGTGCAGCGGCGATTGCTCAGGCTGTTGGCACAAGCCTTATTGAAGTAGTCAACACACTAGAGAGTCCGTCTAGCGACGGACTCTCGCCGGTAAAACTGTCGGTAGTAACGCCCGCTACAGCGCCTGTAGCTCCATCGGCGCCTAACACTCGCTTGTACCTTTTAGTCGGACTCATTGCTGGCGCAAGCCTGGGTGTGGCCGTTGCAGTTCTGCGGACAACGTTGGACACGCGCGTCCGGGGGGAACAGGACGTACGTCGGTTGTCCCAAGCCCCGGTGCTAGGAGGGATTGCTTTCGACAATGAAGCGGCGAGGAACACATTGCTTACGCAAGTACACCCCCAGAGCCCCCGTGCGGAATCCTTTCGACAGATCCGAACCAACCTTCAGTTTGCCCACGTAGGACACAAATCAAAAGCCGTTCTCATCACCTCGTCTCTTCCAGGAGAGGGCAAAACGACTACAGCAACAAATCTCGCTATCGCATTGGCACAGGCAGGTCAGTCCGTTGTCTTAGTCGACGCCGACCTTCGGCGTCCTCGTGTCGACGACTATTTAGGTCTAGACCGGAATGCTGGTCTTACGACCGCACTTGTCGGCGCCGCGGACGTAAATGACTTGTTACAGCCGTGGGGAGAAGATGACTTCTTCGTCCTAACATCGGGGCAGATTCCTCCAAATCCGAGTGAGCTTCTGGGGTCTGAAGCGATGAATCAACTGATTTTGGGGCTTGAAGCTGCATTCGACGCGGTCATAATCGATGCCCCGCCGCTCCTACCTGTGACGGATGCAGCTGTACTCGCACAACAAGTCGGCGGCGTCGTCCTCGTCATCGGGTCGTCCAAAGTTAAGTCACCCGAGTTGGAGAAGTCTCTTCGTGCACTCGAAATGGTTGACGCAGATTTATTGGGAGTCGTATTGAATCTTCTCCCTTCTAAAGGGCCAGACGCTTACGCCTACGGATATGCCACCTACCAGACCACGCCTGGACAGCCTCAGCAGGACTTGACTCGTCCTGCAAGACGGCTCAGTAACGCCCGGAACTCGAAGGCTTCCGCCACTCCGGAAACCTTTTACCAAGAGTCGCGGTCTGAGTGACAGCTGAGACGACTAAGAAGTCGGTTGGGGGCACTTTGACTAGGCAAGACTCGAAAAGTTGGCGAACTCGAATGTCCAGACTTTTGAAAGTCAGCGACGCTTTCGTAATCACTTGGGCAGTGACTGGTGCCTTCGTGGTGCGTTTCGGCGCGGATTCTGATCTCACGGTCGTTGGCCAGGACATAAGCTACATCTGGTTGTCCATCGCCCTAGCCGCTTCTTGGTGGCTAATGCTGGGCGCGTGGAACAGCCGCCAGAGCAGAATTCTCGGCTCGGGACCTGATGAATACAAGCGCGTAGCAGCTTCTTCCCTTTGGCTTTTCGGACTCGTAGCGATCTTTTCGTACGTATTTCGTGTCGATACCGCGAGAGGCTATGTCGGTATCGCACTCCCTACAGGTCTCGCTGGCCTTCTCTTAGCGCGATGGCTTCTTCGTCAGCACCTAAGTGTTGATCGGCAAAAAGGCGAAAGTATGTCGAGGCTGCTTTTGCTCGGTGGTCCAAGCGCTGTGGCGCATCTGGCGGCATCCTTGGAAAGAGCAAAGCATTCTGGATATCTTCCTGTGGCTGCTTACACTCCCGGCGCCCAAAATGATGCACGAGAAGAGCAGTCTTCAGGACTACCTATTCTCGGCTCTCAAGCGGACACAGCCTCGATACTATCGGCGATTGAAGTGTGCCAGGCCGATGCAGTTGCTGTCTCAGCCGGCGTTCAACTCCATCCCCAAACTCTCCGTCACTTGGGTTGGGAACTAGCCGCTCGAAATATTGGCCTCATCATGGCGCCTGCACTAACGGATATCGCAGGGCCTCGCATACACACTCAGCAAGTTGCGGGCCTGCCGCTTATACATGTCACGACTCCGACTCTGGAGGGCGGGCAGCGGGTCGCTAAACGACTATTCGATGTCGTCGTCTCCGGGGGGATGATCCTTGTGTCGAGTCCGCTCATGCTGTTGATTGCTGTCGCAGTCAAGCTGGATAGCCCGGGTCCTGTGCTCTTTGTCCAAGAGCGTGTTGGGATGCAAGGTAAACGATTTGGAATGCTGAAATTCCGGTCTATGGTCGTTGATGCTGAATCAAAGCTTGATGCCCTCGCAAATCAGAACGAGGGTCATGGTGTGCTGTTTAAAATCAGGAATGATCCCCGCATAACGCGGATTGGCAGATTTCTTCGGAAGTACAGTCTTGACGAGCTCCCGCAGCTCATCAACATTTTTATGGGTTCGATGAGCTTGGTCGGACCGAGACCTCCACTACCACGTGAAGTTGAAGCGTATGAACATGACGTTAGGAGACGACTCCTGGTCAAGCCCGGACTTACAGGTCTATGGCAAGTAAGCGGACGGTCTAACCTATCTTGGCAGGATTCCGTTCGATTAGATCTCTACTACGTAGAGAACTGGTCTCTGGCGGGGGATCTCGTCATCATTCTTCGTACCGTACGTGCCGTTTTTCACAGCACAGGTGCTTACTAATATCAATTTTGCACGAATGCCCTCTTGGGGAAGGAAAGATACATTGCGTATATCCGTAATAGGCTGCGGTTACTTGGGTGCCGTCCACGCCGCTTGCATGGCCAAACTTGGTCACGAGGTTGTTGGCATAGATGTCGACGAGAAAAAAATTACGGAGCTAGCACAGGCTGTTGCGCCCTTTTATGAGCCTGGGCTGGACCTGCTGTTAAGGGAGGTCCAAGAGACGGGACGGCTGACCTTTTCAAGAGACATGTCCAAAGCAGCCGGCAGCGATGTGCACTTTATATGTGTGGGTACACCACAGAAGAAGGGCGAAAACGGCGCCGACATGACGTACGTCGACGCCGCCCTGCATGGGCTACTACCCCATTTGTCTCCCGGTAACCTTGTTGTTGGTAAATCCACAGTCCCCGTAGGAACTGCGTCCAGGCTCGCGGAGCTCGTGAAGGCCCGAGACGAGACCGCGCATTTGGTTTGGAACCCCGAATTTCTTCGCGAAGGACACGCGGTATCGGATACCCTCAATCCCGATCGTTTGGTTTACGGCGTCGCTGATGGCTCAGAGGACCACCCTGCGGTTGCAGTTCTAGACGAAGTGTATGCCTCGTCCCTGAGTAACGGAACTCCGCGCCTAGTAACAGATCACCCGACTTCTGAACTGGTAAAGACTGCTGCCAATTCTTTCCTAGCTACAAAGATATCTTTCATAAATGCGATGGCTGAGGTTTGCGAGGCTGCGGGGGCCGACGTTACACAGCTAGCCGACGCCATAGGAATGGATGATCGAATTGGCAGGAAATTTCTCAATGCCGGTATTGGATTTGGAGGGGGTTGTCTACCCAAGGACATCCGTGCGTTCATGGCCCGCGCCGGGGAACTTGGAGCCGACCAGGCTCTTACATTCCTGCGCGAGGTTGACGCTATCAACATGCGCCGACGCTCAAGAGTCGTGGAGCTGACTCGCGAGGTTTGTGGTGACATGCTCCTCGGTCAAAGGATTACGGTCTTGGGAGCGGCCTTCAAGCCAGAGAGCGATGATGTCCGCGACTCTCCTGCTCTGAGCATCGCTGCGCAGCTACAGCTTCAAGGTGCTGTTGTGACGGTCACCGACCCGAAGGCATTGTCCAGTGCGGCACGCAGATTCCCGGAGCTCCACTATGAACCCGACCTAGATTTGGCAATCAAGGGCGCGGATGCGTTGCTTCTTCTAACGGAATGGCAGCAGTTCCGCGACCTGGATCCCTATGCGATCGCTGGAGTGGTAGCCTCACCCCGTATACTTGACGGCCGTAACGTTCTTGACGCCGCGAAGTGGCGGGCGGCCGGCTGGACCTACCGTGGACTTGGACGCCAGTAGCGATGAGCGAAGAGCTCAAGAAGACAGTCACTCAGGAGACCCGGTCTAGCGCTCAGCAAGCTTTGAAGGGTGGACAACCGAAACCGCGTAGCCGTCGAATTTTCACTGTCCTCTGTCTGGGATCAGCTGCGGCAATATTCTGTGTCGCGACCACTGCCTGGCTTGGCGCTAAAGCTACAAGCATCAACTCCGAATTAAGCGCGGCTTCTCAACTAATCCCTTCAATAAAGGGCGCCCTCGCCGCTAACGATTCAAACCGAGCGATTGCCGTGGCCGGTGAACTTCGCCTTCACACCTCCGCAGCGAAGGAAGCTGCTGAAGACCCGGTTTGGGTTCTCGCTTCGTCACTTCCGGTTGCCGGTCCAAATTTTAGCGCCGTATCAGAAGTCTCCCGTACAGCAGACGATGTCGCCACACTAGGGCTAGCTCCCCTAGTCGGAGTTTTCAGCGCTCTGGACTGGGATGAATTGTTACCCAGTAGTTCGGGTGCCGATCTCCGTTCCCTGGAATCTGCTGCACCGGCTGTTACCTCCGCAGCGCAGGCGGTACGCCTTTCTGCTGAAAGGCTCCAGCAAATTGACGATACGCAGTTGCTACCGCAGATTGCAGATCCTTTGAACCGCGCACGCGGGGAATTACTGGACGTCACAGAAACCCTGAATGCGGCTTCACATGCGTCAGAGACCCTGCCCGCCATGCTGGGGTCGAATGAGCCGCGAAACTACTTGTTAATCATCCAAAACAACGCGGAATCTCGCACTTCTGGAGGTATTCCTGGCGCGCTTGCGATCCTAAGCGTCGACGGCGGCAGGATGACTCTGGGTTCTCAGAGCAGCGCAAGCGAACTAGGAGTCCTGTCTCCCCCGCTGCCCGTCGACCCTGCGCAGCAACAAATCTACTCAGCACGGCTCGGCAAGTTCATGCAGGACGTGAATCTCACTCCAGATTTCCCGACAGCGGCCAGCACTGCACAAGCCATGTGGGAAAGAAAGACTGGGGATCGGGTAGATGGAGTCGTCTCTATCGACCCTGTCGCACTCAGCTACATAATGGCGGGAACGGGATCAATCAGTCTTTCCACCCAAGAGCTAAGTGCCCTAGAGGTCAGCGGCCTTCCCACGGAACTGACCAGCTCGAATGTAGTTACGACGCTACTGTCCGACGTGTACGCAGAGATCGAGCAACCCAACCTCCAAGACATCTACTTCGCCGGGGTAGCGAAAGAAGTTTTCGCGAAACTGTCTAGCGGTGGTGCCGATCCCCAAAAGCTGCTGGATGGGATTGGAAAGGGTATATCCGAAGGCCGTGTTTTGGTCTGGTCCAACAGGTCGGAAGAGCAATCCGTAATTAACCGCTACCCTCTCAGCGGATCAGTCGCAGGGCCGAGCGTATCCCCAGCACAGTTCGGTGTTTACTTCAACGACGGCACTGGCGCGAAAATGGACTACTACGTGAAGCGCTCTGTTCAATTGGTGAAGGAATGCCCCCGCGACGGTTACGAGCAAACCACCGTGCGCATTACCAACACCAATACTGCGCCTGCGGATGCGGCCACTTCCTTGCCCGCATACGTTACGGGTGGTGGAATCTACGGCGTGCCACCGGGGTCCGTGCAGACAAACATCGTTGCTTACGGCCCTGTACAGTCCAATGTCGAGATGGCGAAGGTGGACGGCCAGAAAACCGAGTTTGCACCTCATTTGCACGGCACTAGGCCGGTCGGGGTTCTCGCCATACGACTGTCACCAGGCGAGAGTAAGACCGTCGAGTTCACGTTCGGAAAAATCGTGCAGCATACTGAACCTAACGTAGTTGTCACGCCTACTGTTCAAGACGTAAAGGACGTGACTTTGCCCACCGAAAACGCACCTTGCCACTAGAACGTGGGGATGACGCGTTAACACTATGTAAACCGTCTTGATTGACGTTGCTCACAAACGGCGGCAGATGGTAGCGTCTCTGTTGGGATCATTATCCGTAAGTTCCGCATAGGTCTCGTGTGGAGAGGAAAATTTCCTCAAGATCGGGTACACCAAAAACTTAAACGTCTCCGGGGGGACAATCATGAAAAAAACACTCGCAGCACTCGCACTTGCTGGCTCAATCGCCCTTATTGGTTCACCGGCCGTCGCAGCCGAATACCCGGCACTCCCGCCGCAGGCTGCGGTTTCTGATGGCACCGTGGGCCCTGGCGAAAACTTCGTCTTCCGGGGCCAGGGCTTCCTGGCCGGTGAATCTCTCACCATTACCGTCACTCCCGGCAATCCGCCGGCAGCCGGTGGCGCCAACATCGCCGGTGGCACGTCATTCGCCGCCAAGATTCCTGTGTTCGCGGCTCCGCAGACCCTTTCCGCAACGGCTGACGCACAGGGTGCATTCTCCCTGCCGATTTCAATCAGCGAAGCCGGCACCTACAGCCTGACGGCAACGGGCAACACCTCCGGTGTCACCGTTGGCCCCGTCACGGTCACCGTGGCAGCCTCACTGGCCAACACCGGTGGCAACGCTGGCGGTGCTCCCCTGGCCAACACCGGCAGCGGACTGGCCAACACCGGCGCCGATTCCGGTCTGGTCCTCTGGACCCTTGTGGGCGCAGGCGCACTGGCCGCTGGCGCAACCTCGGTAGTGGTAGTTCGCCGCCGCGCCAAGGCTGAGGTCGCTGCATAACTGCACGCCTTAACCAACGAAGAAGGTGGGTGTACTCCGGAAACGGAGAACACCCACCTTCTTCGTTTAAGGTCTCAGCGAGCTAAGCTGACCAGCCGGGCGGCCGGGCTGTGGTATCAATATGAGCTATGGGGAGACATTGGCGCAAAGCACCACGGGAGTACGACTTTGCGTTTCCCCTCCCCGGTCCCCAGATGCTCCCCTACGTTCTGCTAGCGCTGCTGGCGGTCTCTGCCCTGGGTACCGCAGCCTTGGCCCTGCTATGGACCTCCTGACGGCCACGTGAAACAACTTGCGAACTCCCGACTGTGGCGTATGGTCCTCATCGCCATAATGGTCCCCCTGGCGTTTATCGCCTTCTGGCCTAACCCCGTGGACCAGCCCGTACAGGGCCAGCTTGCAAGCGTCCTGAACTTCCTTCACCGCCACGGAATTCCAAAGTGGGTCAATTACAAATTTGTGGAGGCGTCCGCCAATGTGGCCCTTTTTGTCCCAATTGGACTTGTAAGCTCGCTGGCGTTTCCCAGCTGGCCCTGGTGGCGAATCGGCTTATTTGGACTGCTGATTTCCTGCTGCATGGAGCTCGGCCAACTGTTGTTTCTTCACGACCGTTTTCCAAGCGCCCTTGATCTTGTGACAAACACGTCAGGTTCTGTCATCGGCGCCCTTCTGGCTGCGGCAGTCCTCGAAAAGCTGTGGGCCCGCAGTATTTCTGCTGCGAGCCCGCATGGCCCCGGAAACATCGTCTAGCGGGTCTACTGGCCTTGTTCCTTGTACTTGGCTTCGGTCTGCGCCTTCTGCGGGCGCCACCAGTTTTCGTTCTCGCGGTACCAGGCGATGGTGTCCTCGATGCCGGCGTCAAAGTTGGAGAACTTCGGTTCCCAGCCGAGCTCGTCGCGGAGCTTGGTGGAGTCGATGGCGTAGCGCAGGTCGTGGCCCGGGCGGTCGACAACGTGGTCGTACGCGTCCGGGGCCTGGCCCATGTGCTTCAGGATCAGTTCAACAACGTCCTTGTTGTTCTTCTCCCCGTCGGCACCGATCAGATAGGTTTCACCGATCCTGCCGTTGGCGATGATCGCCAGCACGGCCGAGGAATGGTCGTTGGCGTGGATCCAGTCGCGAACGTTCTCGCCCTTGCCGTAAAGCTTGGGCCGGATCCCGTCAATCACGTTGGTGATCTGGCGCGGGATAAACTTTTCCACGTGCTGGTAGGGCCCGTAGTTGTTGGAGCAGTTGCTGATGGTCGCCTGCAGGCCGAAGGACCGGACCCAGGCGCGGACCAGCAGGTCAGAGCCGGCCTTCGTGGAGGAATAAGGGCTTGAGGGGTTGTACGGGGTCTGCTCCGTGAACCGCTCCGGGTCATCCAGTTCCAGGTCGCCGTAGACCTCGTCGGTGGAGATGTGGTGGAAACGCTTGTTGTGCTTCCGTGCAGCCTCGATCAGTGTGTAGGTACCAATAATGTTGGTGTCCAGGAAGGGGCGAGGATCATGCAGCGAGTTGTCGTTGTGTGACTCCGCCGCGTAATGGACAACGACGTCGGTCTCAGCCACCAGGCGGTCCACCAGCCCGGCATCGGCGATATCTCCCTGAACAAACGTAAAGCGGTCCTCAGGAAGGCCCCGCAAAGATTCCAGGTTCCCGGCGTAGGTCAACTTGTCCAGCACAGTGACCCGGTCATCTGTGCTTTCCAGAACGTAGTGGACAAAATTTGAGCCTATGAATCCGGCACCGCCGGTTACGAGAAGTTTTTGCATTTATACATCGTTCCATGCCCACACGATTTGGCTGAATTTGCAACACCCCGGAAAATGGCGGTATGCGCGGAATAATCCTCGCCGGGGGAACCGGTTCACGTCTTCATCCAATTACGCTCGGCATCAGCAAGCAGCTAGTGCCGGTGTATGACAAGCCCATGATCTATTACCCGCTCTCCACACTCATGCTGGCGGGGATCCGGGACATTCTCATCATCACTACGCCGCATGACGCAGACCAATTCCAGCGGCTCTTGGGCGATGGCAGCCGCTTCGGCATCAATCTCACCTACACTGAGCAGCCGTCACCAGACGGCTTAGCCCAGGCTTTCGTCCTTGGGGCAGACCACATCGGCGACGGGCCAGTTGCGCTGGTCCTTGGCGACAACATCTTCTATGGCCAAGGCATGGGCACGCAGCTGCGCCGCTTCGAAAATATCGACGGCGGAGCAGTCTTTGGATACCGGGTGGCAGACCCGTCCGCTTACGGTGTGGTGGAATTCGATGAGAACGGAAAGGCAATCTCGCTGGAGGAGAAACCAGCAAGACCCAAAAGCCATTACGCCGTTCCCGGTCTATATTTCTACAACAACGATGTGGTGCAAATTGCGCGGGACCTTAAGCCCTCGCCAAGAGGCGAACTCGAAATTACTGACGTCAACCGCGTATACCTGGAACGCGGAAAGCTTCAGGTGGAGATCCTGCCGCGCGGCACCGCCTGGCTCGATACCGGGACGTTCAACGACCTTAGTGATGCCGCAGAGTTCGTGAGGACTGTACAGCACCGCCAGGGACTGTCCATTGGGTGCCCGGAAGAAATCGCCTGGCGCCTTGGCTTCCTGACGGACGATGAACTGCGGGAGCGGGCAGAGCCCCTCGCAAAGAGCGGATACGGCAAATATCTTTTGGAATTGCTCGCTGAGGATGCCTTATCCGAAGACCGTCTACAACTGGTAGGTCGGTAACCAGCACTCCCCCTCTTAACGAACTACGGGCCACCCCTTCCTGAGGGAGGCCCGTAGTTCGTTTTGCTGTAGCGTCGCCTAGTTGACGAAGCCCTTCATCCAGGTCTTCAGGTCCTCGCCGAACTCCACACGCTCTGAAGCGAGGGTGATCACGGCCTTGAGGTAGCTGAGCTTGTCACCGGTGTCGAAGCGGCGGCCCTTGAACACCACGCCGTACACGCCAGAGCCTTCGCCCTCGCCGGCGGCCAACGTCTGCAGCGCATCCGTCAGCTGGATTTCGTTGCCGCGGCCCGGCTCGGTCTCCTCAAGGATGCCGAACACGGCCGGGTGCAGCACGTACCGGCCGATCACGGCCAGGTTGGACGGGGCATCCCCCACGGCCGGCTTTTCCACCAGGCTGTTCACGCGGACGTAGTCCTCGCCGTCCACAGCGGTGATGTCCGCGCAGCCGTACGCGCTGATCTGGGCCGGATCCACCTCAATCAGGGCGATCACCGAACCGCCGGTCTTCTGCTGCACCTCCATCATGGTGGTCAGCAGGTCCTCGGCCTCGTCAATGAGGTCATCACCCAGCAGCACGGCAAACGGCTCGTTGCCCACGTGCTGGCTGGCGCACAGTACCGCGTGGCCCAGGCCCTTGGCCTCGCCCTGGCGGACGTAGTGGATGGGGCCGAGTTCGGAGGCGTACTGCACGGACTCCAGTTTGTCCTTGTCCCCCTTGAGCTCCAGCGCGCGCTCCAGGCCGGGCTCGCGGTCAAAGTGGTCCTCGAGGGAGCGCTTGTTGCGACCCGTGATCATCAGCAGGTCGGTGAGGCCGGACTTCACGGCCTCCTCAACGACGTACTGGATAGCCGGCCGGTCTACCACCGGCAGCATTTCCTTCGGCATTGCCTTGGTGGCGGGCAGGAAGCGAGTTCCCAATCCGGCAGCAGGAATGACGGCTTTGGTTATTGCTTTCCCCGTTGTCATAGCTGAACCTTACAAATCAGCGGCAGGCAAAGGCAATTTCGTCCCGGTAAGTCAGCGCCTGGAACAGCGGGACCTTCAGCCCTAGAAGCCGGCCGCCTTTGGACGGATCCTCGAAGAAGACCCACCGGGTCCACCGCTCCATCCCCTGCCATCCTTCCCCGAGCGATCCCTCCCTATGCCATGAACTCCCACCGGACTATGCCAGCCCACGGCGCCACCGCCACGGACGCGCCAGTCCCATCGCGGCGCCGTCGGGCCATTGGCTGGAAGACAGCCCTCGCACTGGTGGCCGCCTCCATCCTGCTCCTGCCGGTGGTGCTGCTGCCCCTTACCACGGGGTTCCGGTCCTGGCCTGGCTGCCCCTGCTGCTGGTGGCGCTGGCTGCGGTGGCCTGGCTGGTGGTCCGCCGCCGGCAGCCCTACGCCCAGCCGGCCGGCCTGGGGGTCCTGGTGCTCATCGCCGTCGCTGCCGTCCTCGCCTCGCACGTATTCACGACGACGGCGCCCATCATCGGCGCAGACGGCCGCCCCCTGCCCGGCAGCATCGCGAGCGTTGAGAAAGTGGAGCTGAACGGCAGCGAGCAGTGGATCATGGTCCGGGGCAGCGACACCTCCAACCCCGTGCTGCTCAACCTGGGCATGGGCGGCCCGGGCGGCGGCGGGTTCTTCAATTCCATGGAGTTCCGGCCGCTCGAGGAGCACTTCACGGTGGTCAACTGGGACGAGCCGGGCACCGGAAAATCCTACGGCGCCGTGCCCTTCAGCGAGCTGGACAAGGAACGGTACGTGGCTGACGCCGTGGCCCTCACCAACCTGCTCCGCGAAAGGTTCGGGCAGCAGAAAGTCTTCATCTACGGGGTGTCCTGGTCCAGCATCATCGGCATCTGGCTCGTCCAGGAACACCCGGAGCTGTACCACGCGTTCGTCAGCAGCGGACAGATGGTGAACACCACCCAGAACGACCGCATGGGCTACGAGCTGGCCCTGCGGCATCTCGAAGAGCAGGGCGACACCGGGCGGGCGGAGGAGCTGCGCCGCAACGGCCCGCCGCCCTACCGCGGGGACAACGTGGTGGCCCCCTATGTCGACTTCCTGGACGTGCTCAACGAAATCATGGGCACCCCGCGGTTCACGGTCATCGTGCCCCTCATCCCGTTCTTCGTCCCCGAATACGGCTACATCGACAAGATCAACCACACACGGGGGCTGATCGAAACGTTCAACGTGGTGTACCCGCAGCTGGAAGGCCTGGACTTCAAGGAACAGGCGGCGGAACTGCAGGTGCCGTTGTACTTCTTCGTCGGCCGGCACGACGTCAACGCCATGGCCTCCCTGGTGGAGGAGTACTACAACGCCCTGACGGCCCCGGACAAGAAGCTGGTCTGGCTTGAGGGCGGGCACGGCCTGGGCAGCGCCGACAACCAGAACGTGTTTATGGACGAGATGGTCAACCACATCCGCCCGTTGTCCGGGGCTGGCTGATGACCCCGCCTCCCGCCGGTCCCCTGCCACTCATCAAACGGCATCCCGTGGCAGCCTTCGTGGTCATAGCCGTCACGCTGTCCTGGGCCGCCCAGATCCTGTCCCTCCTGCTGCTGGGCAACATCCAGCCCGGAATCCTCGCCGAACTGCTGATACTGCTGGGCACGGCCATCCTGGTCACGGGCGCCGCGGACGGCCGGCCAGCGGTCCGTGAGCTTTTCCGCCGGGCGTTCCGCTGGCGGGTAGGCACAGCCTGGTACGTGATGGCGGTTCTGGCCCTTCCCGCGCTGACGGCCCTCATGGCTGCGCTCACGGGCACCTTCCACGCGCCGGCTGACGGCTGGGCGCCCCTGGCAGGGAACTACCTGCTGAACACCGTGATCATCGGCGCCCTGCTGGCCAATATCTGGGAGGAGCTCGCCTGGACCGGCGTGGTGCAGCACCGCCTCATGGACCGGCACGGACCTGTCATGGCTGCCCTGCTGACCGCCATCCCGTTCGCACTCATCCATCTGCCCTTCGCCTTCGCCGAGAAGGGCTTCGCCGGCACGCCCCGGACCGACGTTGCCGTCTCCTGGGCGGTCCTGTTCCTCTTCGCCCCGTTCTTCCGCCTGCTCATGGGAATCGCTTACTTTAGGACGGGCTACTCCCTCCTGATCGTGGGGCTGCTACACGCGTCCTTCAACGCTTCCGCATCCACGAAGCTTGACGTGTTCGACGGCGAGTGGCAGCAGATTGCCGCGGTCATCGTCCTGCTGGGGATTATTGCCGCGGCTACCGCGTCCCGCCCGGTCCGCTCCAGGCCTGCGCCTGCCTGAAGGAGCACATGGACCTTCCTAAATGACTGAATCTTCGGTGCCTTTTCCCTGTCTGGAACAAGCCGAAAAAGCCCCACCCTCGATGATCGAGGGTGGGGCTTTCCGCCGTTCCTATTCGCAGGCGATGCCGTCGGAGTCGCCATCCAGTGCGGAGCGGTAGCCGGGCTGCCAGCTGTAGAGGGGCGCTTTCCCTGCAGCACGCACTGCATCGCAGTTCGCGTAGTAAACCGGGGCCGGAGCGGGTGCCGGCGCAGGTGCGGGTGCGGGTGCGGGTGCGGGTGCGGGCTGGTAGGCGTCGGACGCGTACTCGATGCCAACACTGCCGGAGCGCCACGTGATGCGGCCACCCTGGTAGTCCTGCGAGTACCCGCCTCCGCTGGCACCATACTCATTGGTGGTCGGGTAGCCCAGGCGTCCTCCTTCGGAGCCCTGGCCGACCCACGCTGCCCTGATTCCACCGGTCATGACGCGCGCGCCCGAAGCAGGAGACCAAACCACCTCTCCGCCTTGGAAGTACTGCTTCGCACCGCCGCCGACAAGGCCACCGACCTCATCCGATGTAGGGTAACCCAGTCCGCTGTTAGGCCCGCCAGCGTTGATCCACGTCTGGCCGATACCGCCCTTGATGAACCGGGAGCCCGTTGCAGGCGACCAGACGATCTGCCCGTACTGGAACGCCTGCGTCACGCCTCCATTGGCGGTGGCGTACTCGTCCGTGGTGGGGTAGCCAAGGCCACTGAGTGGACCTCCTACTTTGTCCCAGGTGGCACCGATACCACCCTTTGTGATGCGAGACCCGGTTGCAGCGTTCCAGGAGATCTTTCCGTACTGGAAACCCTGCATGACGCCGCCGGGCATCGGAGCGTATTCATCCGTTGTGGGATAACCGAGACCGCTGAGCGGGCCGCCCGCGTTGTCCCACGTGACGCCGATGCCACCCTTCGTGATCCTGGACCCGGTGGCCGGGTTCCACGATATTTTGCCGAACTGGAAGTTCTGCATCACGCCGCCGGCCATCGGCGCGTACTCATCAGAAGTCGGGTAGCCGAGATCGCTGTCTTGGGCGCCGATTGAATGCCATACGGCGTTGATGCCGCCGATGACAGCGTATGCGCCGAACTGCTGGAGGTAAGCGATAGTCCCACGCTCAAAGAGCTGGTAGGACCCGCCGAACCGCTGGTTGACGAACTCCTGGGAGGTGGGAGAACCCAACACCCCCGCTGCTGCTGCATGTTTGTCGGCAATAGCGCCTTGCACTAAGTACGTTCTATCGGCAGTCGGTTCGGTGGTGCCGGCCTTCTCCGGGTAGTACAACGTGTCGTAGCCGCAACTTCCGAGGGAGAGGATCCGCTCGATCCCATAATATTCGTCTTGATCCACAGCCAGATTCCAGCGGTACTTAACCTTCAGCCAGGAGGTCGCGTACCTGCACCAAACTGAGGGGTCCGCCGGCAGCCAGCCGGTGGGGTCATGATCGCTTTTGCTCTGGTTGACAGCCGACGGGACGGCCTCCAGCGATTCGCCGATCACCATGTCATTTGCGAAGGCACGGCGCTGCTCCGGCGTCCAATATGCAGCGCCCGAGTCCCACGCCTCCGACAGGGCAACAAAGTGGTCGATCTCGATGGCAGAGGCATCATGTGCCGTGCCTCCTCCGTACCATCCAGTCCAGAGGCCTGCTGTCACTGTGCAGCCTGCACCGACGGTGGCCGGGACCTGCGATTCTGCAATCAGGACTTCTTTGCGTGTGTGGCAGCCATCCCCATCAGCATCAATCCAATGCTCAAACAGGGACCGGTCGTACTGCACCGTCGACTCAGGCAGAACCTTCAGCGAGCCCAGGAGCCCGAAGACCTGGCCGAACGTGGTGCCGGATTCGCTGGCGGTGTTCAGGCTTTCAGCCGAGGCCACCTGGGGTGCTTCCGAAGTTACATGCGGAGCCGGTTCCGGGGGGACAGTTGCAGGAGCGCTGGGCCCTTCTGTCGGTGCTGGCTTGCTTGCCTCTGTGGCGGGAGTCGCCGCCAGGGTTTCAGCGGGAGCCGTTCCCGTTTCGGCGGGTGAATTTGTTGGTTCCGTAACCTGCTCGTTGGTTACAGTCGTTGGTGCTGCGATGGCCGGTGCAACAGATCCGAAGCTGCATGTTGCGATGGCAAGTGAAGCAGCGGCGGCGAGAAGCCGCCTCTGAGATGCCCCCATGTTGATTCTTTTCTCATTCGTGCTGCCACGGCGCATCGACAGGTGAGAGAGCACCATTTGCTGTGGAAGCGACCGGCATATAACTGCCGGAATGAATGCTGAATCGGTGACGAGCCGAGTCCCACGTCACCCATCGGGTTGCCGCTCGCCCCGGCCGGATTTTGCTTACCGGCTCGGTGCAGCGTGCTGTGAACTGGTTTATCCAGGCTCGCTCACTCTTTCGAAGTTGAATCAAGGTCACCGCAGCTGTAGCCCAATATTGGCTCAAGATCTATGAAGGATGACAGGCAGATTGAATGGACGAGTGGAGGCTTTAGACAGCTCCGTCAGCGGGTTTCGGTTTCGACGAGCTCAACCACCGCTGGCGGCAGGCTCACCCAGCGAAACCGATGAATTTCGGCTCACGCTTTTCCTGGAAAGCCCGGAAACCCTCGGCGTAATCGTCCGTGGTGCAAAGGCGCGCCTGCTCGGCGTTCTCCTGCTGCATGGCCTCCCACAGGCCAAGGCGCTGGTCCCGGATGTGCGCCACCAGCTCCTTGCTCGCCACAAACGCACCGGTAGCGCCGGAAGCGACCCGGCCCACGATCCCCCGCGTGATTTCCAACAAGGAATCCGCGGGCATGGCACGGCTGAACATCCCCTGCGCCACGGCCTCGGCGCCGGAGATCAGGTCCGCCGTGTAGATCAGGTCCAGCGTCCGGTGCATGCCCAGCCGCTCGGTGAAGTACCAGTGACCGCCGGAGTCCAGCGTGGCGCCCAGCTTGGCAAACGGCGAGCCGAACTTCGCGTTCTCCGCCACGTACACCACGTCCGTGGCCAGCAGCAGCCCCAGCCCCACGCCCAGGCACGCCCCGTGCGCCGCGGCAAAGGTGGGCGCCGGGAACTCCGCCATCTTCTTCAGCAGCGGCTCCACCAGCCCACCCAGGTATGCGGCGGCGTCGTCGCTCTCCGGCGTCACGTTCTGGATGTCCCGGCCCGCGCAGAAGGCGCGGCCCTCTCCTCTCAGCAGCAGTGCCCGCACCTCACCACGGGAGGCGGCGGCAGCAGCGTCGTCGTACGCCTGTGCTAAATCCTTCAGCGCCTGCTCATCCAGCGAGTTCAGCTTGTGCGGGGCGTCCAGCACCACCTCGGCAACGGCGTTGTTGATGGAAAGCGAAATCATGGGGCTCCTTCGATAAGACCGGGCAAAGACTTAGACGTCGAAGTCGACGGTGACTTCCTTGCTGGTGGGGTGGCTCTGGCAGGTCAGCACGTAGCCCTTGTCCAGCTCATCCTGCTCCAGCGCGTAGTTCTCGTCCATGGTCACGCTGCCGGTGACCACCTTGGCGCGGCAGGTGCCGCACACTCCCCCGGCGCACGCGAACGGCACATCCGGGCGGACCCGCAGCGCGGCGTTGAGGATGGACTCGCGGGCGTGGGTGGGGCTGGCCACCTCGCCCTGCAGGCCGTCCAGCTTGAACGTGATCTTGTACGTCTCCTTGGACTCGTCCACCAGCACGGGACGGCCGGCGTTGCCCTCCGGCTTGTCCGGCTTGCCGGAGGTGAACAGCTCGAACCGGACGTTCTCCGGCTTCACGCCGCGCTCGGCCAGGGTGTCCCGGCACAGCTGCACCAGCTCGAACGGCCCGCACAGGAACCACTCATCCACATCGTCCGCGTGGATGGCGGTGCCCAGCAGCTGCTGGAGCTTCTCCGAATCAATCCTTCCGGAGAGCAGCGGCGCGATCCGCTGCTCGCGGGAGAGTACGTGGTGGATGGCCAGCCGCTGCGGGTACTTGTCCTTCAGGTCCGCCAGCTCCTCCAGGAACATCACGTCCATGGCGGCCTTGTTGGCGTAGATCAGATCGAACCGGCACTCCGGGTTGGCGGCCAGCAGCGTGCGGGCGATCGCGATCACCGGAGTGATGCCGGAGCCGGCGGCGATGGCCACAAAGCTCGCTTCCCCCTGAGAGGCGACGTCCCCCGCCAGCTCCTCGGGGTTGTTCATGGAGTTCATCCGGTTCTGCTCCACGGCCTGCCCGTCGCGGCCGAACTTGGAGACGAACGCGCCCATGGGGCTCATGACGTCCAGGGTGTCCCCGGCCTTCAGCTCGGCGTTGGCCCAGGTGGAGAAGAGCCCGCCCAGGTCCTTCTTGATGGCCACGCGGATCTCGCTGGTGCCGTCCTCGAAGCTGCGCGGCTCTGCGCAGATGGAGTAGCTGCGGCGGATCTCCTTGGGCTCGCCGGACTCGTCCGGCAGCGTGGTGCGCAGCGCCACGTACTGGCCGGGCAGGTAGTCGAACTGGCCGGCGAGCTCCGCGGGCACGTGGAAGGACACCTCGATGGCGTCATCGGTGAGCCGGCGCACCTCCTTCACGGCCAGGGTGTGGAAGGACGGACGACGGCGGCCGGTGGCCTGCGCCTCCTCGGCGGCAGTCTGGCGGACAACAGGCATGGGGCTTCCTTACAGCACTTTGAAGTAGTCGAACGGTTCCTTGCAGTCCTGGCAGACGTAGAGCGCCTTGCAGGAGGTGGAGCCGAAGCGGGTGAGTTCCTTGGTGTTCAGGCTGGCGCACTGCGGGCACTTGACGGCCATGGTGAGGCGGATGGGGCCGGCGTGCCGTGCTGCATGGGATTTCCCCGTGGGCGGGGCGATGCCGTACTCCTGCAGCTTCTGCTTGCCTTGCTCGGTCATCCAGTCCGTGGTCCAGGCCGGGGAGAGCACCAGGTCCACCTCCACGTCCTGGTAGCCCTCCTTGGCGAAGGCCGTTTTGACGTCGTCCCGGATGGCGTCCATGGCCGGGCAGCCCGAGTACGTGGGGGTGATGGTGACCTTTACGTGGTCCCCTGCAACTGCGACGTCCCGAAGGATCCCCAGGTCCGCGATGCTCAGCACGGGGATCTCCGGGTCCACCACGGTGGCGGCGATGTCCCAGGCCTTCTGCCGCGGCGTGGCTGTCCGGGATTCGAAATCGGAGATGTACATGGCTGCGGTCACCACTTCGCTCCGGGGTACTCGCGGGCCAGCACCTGCATCTCGGCCAGGATGTAGCCCAGGTGCTCGGAGTGCCTGCCCTGCCGGCCGCCGCCGGGGGCTGCGGGAACGTCCGGCACCTCGAGTTCTGCCTCATCGAGGATTTCGCCGGTAAGCCGGTCAAAGTCCTCCCTGAGCGAGGAAGGCGCGACGGCGATGCCCGCCTCCGCGAGCCGTTCCGTCAGGGCGTCGTCCCGGAAGAGTTCCTCCACGTAGGGCCACATGATGCGGAAGCCGTGGATCATGCGCTTCCGGGATTCGTCGGTGCCGCCGGCCAGTCGGAGGACCCACTGGGCGGCGTGGTCCCGGTGGTAGTCCACTTCCTTCACGGCCTTGGCGGCGATGGCTGCCAGGGTGGCGTCCTTCGATTCGGTGAGGCGGCTGTAGAGCAGGAACTGGTAGTAGCTGACGACGAACTGGCGGGCGATGGTGGCCGCGAAGTCCCCGTTGGGCTGCTCGAACAGCTGCACGCTGCGGAACTCATGCTCGCGGCGGAAATAGGCGAGGTCGTCCTCAGACTTGGCAGAGCCGTCGTCGTTCGTCATGGCGCCGCCGGCGTAGCTGAGGAAGGAGCGGGCGTGGCCCAGTTCATCCAGGGCGATGTTGCCCAGGGCGATGTCCTCCTCCAACTCGGGGGCGCGGGAGATCCAGTGGCCCAGGCGCTGGGCCAGGATCAGGGCGTCGTCGCCCAGCCTGAGGGCATACTCGGCGGTGTCCTCGCTTGGCTTCGCGAGGCCGGTGCGGACCTCCAGCGCGATGTCCTCGGGGCGGAGGGCGTTGCCGGGGGTGATTCTTGTTGCGGAGGCGTTGGCTTCACTCACAGGTGCTTCACCCCTTCGCTCTTCGTGTAATACGTGGCGTGGCGGTAGTCCTTGCCCTGGGGGGACTCGAAGAACGCGCCCTTGGAATCGGGATCGCTGGCGGCGATGGCGTCCGCGGGGACAACCCAGATGGACACGCCCTCGTTGCGGCGGGTGTAGAGGTCCCGGGCGTTGCGCAGGGCCATGGCGGCGTCCGGTGCATGCAGGGAGCCGGCGTGCACGTGGCTCAGGCCGCGGCTGGACCGGACGAACACCTCCCAGAGGCCCCAGGCGTGGTCTGTGTGTTCCTGCGGCTTGGGGGATGCCTTGGGGGCTTCGCGGTTGATCTCGGTGGCGGAACTGGCGGGGGCTTCCGGGTTGCCGTGGGGGCTCATGCTGCGTATTCCTTCGTCGTCATTGACTGTTTCTGTGCATAGGCTGCGGCTGCCTCGCGGACCCAGGCGCCGTCGTCGTGCGCTTCCCTGCGGCGCTCAAGGCGCTGGGAGTTGCAGGGGCCGCGGCCGGCCAGGACATCGTGGAACTCGTCCCAGTCCAGCGGGCCGTGCTCCCACTTTTTGGTGTCCTCGTTGAAGCGGATCTGGTCATCCGGGAGGCTGAGGCCCAGGACCCGGACCTGCTCCACCATCATGCCCACGAAGCGGCTGCGGAGCTCATCGTTGCTGAAGCGCTTGATGTTCCAGGCCATGGACTGCTTGGAGTTGGGGGAATCGTCATCCGGCGGGCCGAACATCATCAGGGCCGGGGCGTACCAGCGGTTCACGGCGTCCTGGGCCATCTGCTTCTGGGCGGGGGTGCCGTTGGAGAGTTCCAGCAGGATCTCGAAACCCTGGCGCTGGTGGAACGATTCCTCCTTGCAGATGCGCACCATGGCCCGGCCGTAGGGGCCGTAGGAGGCGCGGCACAGCGGGACCTGGTTACAGATGGCGGCGCCGTCAACCAGCCAGCCGATGGCACCCATGTCCGCCCAGGTCAGCGCCGGGTAGTTAAAGATGCTGGAATAGCGGGCCTTGCCGGCGATCAGCGCGTCCGTCATCTCGTCCCGGTTCTGGCCCAGGGTCTCGGCGGCGGAGTAGAGGTACAGCCCGTGACCGGCCTCGTCCTGGACCTTGGCCATGAGGATGGCCTTGCGCTTCAGGCTGGGTGCGCGGGAGATCCAGTTGGCTTCCGGCTGCATCCCGATGATCTCGGAGTGGGCGTGCTGGGAGATCTGGCGCAGGAGGGTCTTACGGTAGGCCGCCGGCATCCAGTCCTTGGGCTCGATGCGGGAGTCCTCGGCGATGACGCGGTCAAAGTTGGCCTGGCCGTCCGCCTCTGCCGTTTCGCTGGTTCCAGCCGTTAGCTCGACCGGCACTGACTGCAAGTTCTGGGCTGCCATGGTTGCTCCTATGCAAAGACCGTCTGGGACGTGCGGAATTATTTACCGACCGTTCGTTCAGGATATGCGGAAGCCCGAGGGCCCGTCAAGGCCACCCCTCCCCGGCCTTCCCCCTCCCGCCTGCCGGCCCCGCCCCCTGCCTCTTGTCCGCCCCGCCCCCTGCCCTGCCTCCCTGCCCGCGGGTGGTGCGGGCCGCCGTCGTGCGTTCCTGCTCCCTGCTTCCGTGCGGCAGGCCGTGACGCCCGGATTCGTTTTCGACGCGCTCGTTCGCCCGCGCGGCCCACATAGCCTGTGCGCCACCTATCCTGCGAGTCGAAAACGGAGATGCGCGTCGGGCAGCACTTCTCCACATAGTGGAACCCGCCCCTACCACCGGCGGGCGCGCAGCTGGCAACGTCGGTTCATGCCCGATCTTCCGCCGCTCCTGCTGTCCCGCGACCGCCTCCTGCATGGCCTCACTCCGGACGAGCTCACCAAGCGCGTGAAGGCGGGTGCCCTGGTCCGCATCCGGCACGGCATCTACACCGATGGCGCTGCCTGGCGGAGCTTGAAGCCCTGGGAGCAGTACCGCCTCCGGGTCCAGGCAGCGGCCGAAACGTTCGAGAAGCCCACCGTGTTCTCACGGCACTCTTCGGCCAGCGTGTGGGGAATATCTACCATTGGCCTGCACCACCCGGTTCAGGCCCTCACTTTCACGAACGACGGCGGCAGGTCGCGTGCCGGAGTCAGCCGGCACTATGCCGCGCGCGCCGGCCTCAACGTGGTCCGTCGTGAAGGCCTGCTGGTCACGGACCGCATCCGTACCGTCCTGGATCTGGCGGCGTACACGCCTTTCGCCGAGGCTGTGGTTCCCGTGGACCATGTGCTTCGGCCGGACAGGGCGCGCCGGTTGCCCGCGGTGACCAAGGCAGAGCTCGAGGCGGGAATCGGATCGAATTATTCCGCGGCGGCCGGCCGGAGGATCCGGGCGGTTATTGAGTTCGCCGATCCGGCTTCGGGCTCGCCTGGGGAATCGCTAAGCCGGGCACTGATCCATGTGGCCGGCTTCGAAACCCCGCTCCTTCAAAGTGAGATCCGCGACCGCGATGGCCTGGTGGGCTACTCGGACTTCTACTGGAAGCAAGCAAGAGTTGTTGGTGAATTCGACGGCGAGGAGAAGTACGCCAAGCCCGAACACCTCAACGGCCGGACCCCGTCCCAGGCCGTGGTGGGAGAGAAGAATCGCGAAAACCGGATCCGGGCCACAGGATTGAATGTGGTCCGCTGGGACTGGGCCGAGCTCATGGATCCGAGGACGCTGGAACGCAAGCTGGCGGCGGCGGGCGTGCCCCGTCGTCGTACGCGTTCTGCGATTCTCGACGCGCAAGTGCGTATGTGATGTGCACGTTCGTTGGCGCTAGGGGTATTTGAGCGTCGTATCCGGATATGCGTGTCGTAACCGAAGATGTGCAGCGAGGGCCCACGGCGGCCCACCTCTGCAAGCCGACCGATCTGGGAACGCGGGCACACAACGGGCCGGACTTCTGAAACAGCTGACCAGTAACGCGGCAGTAACGGCTCCTTGCTCTACTTGGCGTTGGGAGGTTGTGCCGTGCCCAGGAAAGCCAAACCGGAGAAACGGAACCCCCGGTACAGGCCGGCCAAAACATCCGCCGGCGGTGCAGGGGCGGGAAAGACCAAGCGCACAAACAAACCTCCCTGGTACAAACGCACCTCAACGTTCATCATCGCCGCGGGCGCTCTGGCGGCCGCGATCCTGGGTGTGCTGAACCTCTGGGACAGGATCTTCCCGCCGCCGGACGACGACGTGGCCCGCATCGAAGCAATCCACATCATCAAGCGCACACCGCTGACCGGCTTTGCCCCGGAAGGGATCGGCGGGCTCCTGCCCCTGACCGCCGTCCCTGAGGCTGCCTCCGCGGGGCGGATTTACGACGACGGCGGGCTGGCCGGGGCGGTTGTCGCCGAGGCGGAGCCAGCAGCCGTACGGAACGCAGTGGCCACGCCACAATTCACGGGTCTGGAACAGTTCACCATGCGTCCCCTGCCCACCGTGCGGCCGGTTCCGAGGCCCACCTTCCGGACATTCACGCCAACGCCCACCCCCACGACGCCCACGCCGACGCGTACGACGGCGACGCCCAGTCCCACGCCCACCGGCACCTCTACAGGGACGGACAGCCCGACTCCCTCCCCCGGACCGACAATGACAAAGCTCAGGGTTCCTAAGCCGTTGACAGCGGACGTCAGGGACGTCATCGCGGAGCAGAAGGTCCTCGCCATCTACGTCCCCGAGGCTGCCAAGCGCGCCATCCAGTACTTGAGCATCGAGCCGGTGGACGAAAAAGGCCAGACGCTCCCCCCGGCCGAACTGGCCAAGGAGCTGGCGAAGGCGCTGGAGGAGGTGGAGTCAACCACCGGCCCGCAGGGCGAGGATCCGCAGGGCTGGACCGTGGCCGTCAGGGTAGACCTGCAGGGACTCGCGGATGTCCCCCTGCTCCTGACCTGGTCACTTGACGGCCTGGATGTACCGCTCACCTGGCAGGCCGAAAAACTCGCCTACAGGGTGGTGGGAGGCACCCCTCACGATGCGGGGGTGGCCGAGATCTGGGTGCCGGACCTCAGACGAGCCGGCAGCTACAACGTCAACATCAAACTTTCCTACGAAGACACCGGGATCATTGCCGACTGGCGCCCGCTGGCGTTGCCAGACACGGGAGTCACCCAGGGCGGCTGAGTCCCGCAGCCGCCATAACCGGCGTTCAGAGGCGGGCGCCGGGCTGCAGGCGGCAGAGTTCCAGTGCCGTTTCCCGCAGCGTGCTTGGAAGGAAGGGCTTTGTGAGATACGCGGCGGCTCCGGCCGAGAGCCCGGCAAGAACGTCGTCGTCTTCTGCCCTGGCCGTAAGGAACAGCAGAGGTGCAGGGCTCAGCTTCCGCAGCTCAAGGCTAAGGTCCCGTCCTTCGATGTCCGGCAGGCCCAGGTCAAGGGTGATCAGGGCCAGGGTGGGACCGGCTGCGGCGGCTGCTGCTTTGCCCTCGGCCCCTGTGCCGACGGCGAGCACTTTGAATCCGGCACGGCTCAACACGGCGGTAATCAATCCGCGAACGTCAGGGTCATCTTCAATGACCAGGCAGACGTGTTGTTCTTCCACTAAGCGCCCCCCGGCTCCTTGTAGTTGTGGCCAGTGTACGGCTGACCGGCCGGGACCGGAGATTAAAAGCGGAAACATTTCGTCCCCTTGCCTGGCGGTAAAAACGCTCAGTATTCGCGGACAACGACGACCGGCCTATTCTGTATCCGGGTGAGCCTATCCGCCACCGCACCCTCCATGCTCCTGCCGAGTTTGGCGAGAACGCCGGGCCGGCCGTTGCCCACCATGACCATGCAGGCACCGGTGCTTTCAGCCAGCCGCGCCAGTGCGGTGCTGACGTCGCCGTGCAGTTCCCGGAAGGACCATGCTGTTCCGTCCGGCCCAAGAAGCCCCGTGATGCGTGAACGTACTTCCTTGGCAGGGTAAAGCGCTTCTTCATTGACAACGGGGTCGAGCGAGAGCGCTGTACGTATCCGTTGGGGCTCCCACTCGGTGAGAACACTGGACGGATCAACGTAGGCGCAGACAAGGTGGACATCCAGTGCGGCAGCCAGCTCTGCGGCAGAGTAGACAAGCCTCGGCGGAACCGGCCACGGGGCCCCGAGAATCAGCGGCCCTTCATAAGCCATACCGAATTCAAGCATGCTTGACGCCCGGCAATGCCACCCCCACAATTTGTCGGATGGACCAGGACCCAGAGGAACCCCTTGTACTGCGCGTGGTTGATCGGCTTGCTGCAAGCTATCCGGACACCCCCAGGGACTACATCGAGGACATCGTGGCTGCCGAATTCGGCACCCTGGGCCACGCCCGCATCCGCAGCTACCTGCCGATCCTGGTGGAACGCAGCGCCTGGAACCGGCTTCACCGGGAGGCCGGCCACCGGCCGGGCTGATCATTCCGCCTCACACCTGCCGCAACTGTTCACCGTCCGTTCACTCCCGCAGAGTAACTTCAGCCGGTGAATGTTTCTGATCTGACTGAACCGGCCGGGAAGCAGGCAGCATACCTGCCCCAGTTGGCCGGAGGCGGCAGGGCTGCACCGCCGCGCACCCTGGTCCAGGTTTTTGAGGAAACGGCCCGGCAGTTCCCTGACGCCTCTGCGCTCGACGACGGCAGGGCCTCCCTCAGCTACGCGGACCTTCACGCCGCGGCCAAGGCGTATGCCCGGCGCCTGCACCGGGACGGGATCGGGGCCGGCGACAAAGTCGGGATCCGCATCCCGTCGGGCACCAACGAACTCTACGTAGCCATCCTCGCCACCCTGCTGGTGGGTGCAGCCTACGTTCCGGTGGACGCGGACGACCCCGAAGAGCGGGCGGCCCTGGTCTTCGAGGAAGCCGGGGTGGCGGCGGTCCTCCGCGCCGGTGAGATCTTCACCGTTCCCGGCAGACAGGGCCCCTTCCCGGCGCCCCGGCAGCCCGGGGTTGAGGATGACGCCTGGATCATTTTCACCTCCGGCTCCACGGGCAAACCCAAGGGCGTGGCGGTGACGCACCGGTCAGCCGCGGCCTTCGTTGACGCCGAAGCCAGGCTGTTCCTTCCTGAGAACCCCGTGAACTCCTCCGACCGCGTCCTGGCGGGGCTCTCGGTGGCCTTCGATGCGTCCTGCGAGGAAATGTGGCTGGCCTGGCGGAACGGCGCCTGCCTGGTGCCCGCCCCGCGGTCCCTGGTGCGGACCGGGATGGATCTGGGCCCGTGGCTGATCACGAACGGGATCACCGTGGTCTCCACCGTTCCCACCCTTGCCGGCCTGTGGCCGGCAGAGTCGCTGGAAGCCGTCAGGCTCCTGATCTTCGGCGGCGAAGCCTGCCCGCCCGAGCTGGCGGCCCGGCTTGCCGTGGACGAACGCGAGGTCTGGAACACCTACGGGCCCACCGAGGCCACCGTTGTGGCTTGCGCCGCACGGATGGACGGATCCGGCCCGGTCCGGATTGGGCTGCCGCTGGACGGGTGGGACCTCGCCGTGGTGAACGCCGCCGGCGTTCCCGTGGACGAAGGCCAGACCGGTGAGCTGATCATCGGCGGTGTGGGCCTGGCCCGCTACCTGGACCCGGCCAAGGACGCGGAAAAGTATGCGCCCATGGACACGCTGGGATGGGACCGCGCGTACCGCAGCGGTGACCTTGTCCGGTACGAGGCTGAAGGCCTGGTGTTTGTGGGCCGGGCCGATGAGCAGGTGAAACTCGGCGGGCGCCGGATCGAACTGGGCGAAATCGACGCCGCGCTGCAGTCCCTGCCCGGCATCCAGGGCGCGGCCGCCGCGGTCCAGGCCACCGCTGCAGGGAACCAGATCCTGGTGGGCTACCTGGCGCCGGCGCCAGGCACCACTCCTGACCTGGACGAGTCACGGCGCCTGCTGGCCGCCCAACTCCCCGCGGCACTCGTTCCGCTGCTCGCCGTCGTCGAAAACCTCCCGGTGAAGACCAGCGGGAAGGTGGACCGCCATGCGTTGCCGTGGCCGCTGGCGCAAGCGTCTGCAACGGAAACCGCGGCCCTGGATCTGGACCCCCAGTCAGCGTGGATCGTTGAACAGTGGGCGGCCGTCCTGGGGACGCCACCGGACAGCCTGGACGCCGATTTCTTCGCCTACGGCGGCAGCAGCTTGGCGGCCGCCCGCCTGGTCTCCGCCCTCCGGGTGCGCTACCCCACCATCACCGTGGCAGACGTCTACGCCCGCCCGCGGCTTGGCGCACTGATTGAGCTCGCCCGGCTTTCATCGCCCGACGGCGGCATGGCGGCTTCCGAGCAAATGGAACGTTCAGTGCGGCCCACCGCCCGGAAATCGCAGGTCTTCCAGATCCTGGCCGGGCTGCCGCTGCACGTGCTGGTGGCCATGCGCTGGCTGACCTACCTGATGGCCGTCAACAACATCCTCGCCGCGTGGGGTGTCCTGACCAATGCCCCCACCGTGTCCTGGTGGTGGGTGCTGGCGTCCTGGCTGGTTTTCGTGAATCCGCTGGGCCGGATGGCCATCTCCGTCGCAGCAGCCCGCTTGCTGCTCCGCGGCGTGGTTCCCGGCAGTTATCCCCGGTCCGGGAAGGTGCACCTGAGGCTGTGGCTGGCAGAACAGATCGCGGACCTGTCCGGAGCTGTGAGCCTGGCCGGTGCCCCCTGGGTTCCGTACTACGCCCGGGCCCTGGGCGCCAAAGTGGGCAAGGATGTTGACCTTCATTCTGTCCCGCCCGTGACCGGCATGCTGAGCCTCGGGGCCGGCTGCTCGATCGAACCCGAGGTGGACCTTTCGGGCTGGTGGATCGACGGCGACCTGGTCCACATTGGGCATGTCCGGGTGGGCCCCGGGGCGACGGTCGGTTCGCGGAGCACCCTGATGCCCGGTGCGCGCATCGGTGCCGGGGCGGAAGTTGCCCCGGGCTCGGCCGTCCTGGGCAAGGTCAAGGCGAACCAGCGGTTTGCCGGCTCGCCGGCCCAGCGCCTCGGCAAGGCACAGCGGGACTGGCCCGCCCGGCCGCCGTCGGGCCTGAAGTCGGTGCTCGCGTTTGGTGCCTATGCGCTTGCCGCGGCGGCGCTGGCGCTCATCCCCTTCGCCTCCGCCGCGCTCGGCGCCCTTTCGGTGATCGCCGCCGTCCAGGGCCAGGACACCCTGTTCTCCTCGTGGCCGCAGCTGCTGTGGGCCGTGCCCGCTGCCGCCGTCGTCTGGTTCCTGTCCAACATGGCCCTGACGGCCGCCGTCGTCCGTCTGCTGGGCCTTGGACTCAGGGAAGGCCACTACCGCGTGCGCAGCTTCACGGGATGGCGGGTGTGGGCCACCGAACGTGTCCTGGACATGGCCCGGGACCTGCTCTTTCCCCTCTACGCAAGCCTGTTCACGCCGGTCTGGCTGCGGCTGTTGGGGGCCAAGGTGGGCCGCAACGTTGAGGCGTCCACCGTACTCCTGCTGCCCTCCATGACCACCGTGGGCGACGGCGCGTTCCTGGCCGATGACACCATGATCGCCTCCTACGAACTCGGCGGCGGATGGATGAGGATCGCTCCGGCGAAGATCGGAAAACGGGCGTTCCTGGGGAATTCGGGCATGACCGGGGCAGGCCGGAGCGTGCCCAAGAACTCGCTGGTGGCTGTGCTGTCCGCGACTCCGGCGAAAGCGAAATCGGGGACGTCCTGGCTGGGCAGCCCGCCGGTGCGCCTGCGCCGTGCACGGATGGAGGTTGACCAGAGCCTCACCTATGACCCTCCCCTGCGGCTGAAGATCTACCGCGCCTGCTGGGAACTGTGCCGCGCCGTCCCCGTCATCCTCACCGCGGCTATCGCCGTCGCCCTCCTTGCGGTTCTGGACTGGATAGCCGGCACCGCCGGGTATGCCGCCGCCGCTGTGCTCGGGGCGCCGGTGGTGCTGGCGGCCGGGGCTGGGGCCGCGGCAAGCTCGGTGGCGGCCAAGTGGCTCCTGGTGGGGAAGATCGATGCGCGGGAGCACCCCCTGTGGAGCTCATTCATCTGGCGCAATGAAGTGGTGGACACCTTTATCGAGATGGTCACGGCGCCCTGGTTCGCGCGTGCTGCCGCGGGCACCCCTGCCCTGGTCTGGTGGCTGCGCGGGCTCGGGGCCAAGATTGGCTCCGGTGCGTGGTGCGAAAGCTACTGGCTGCCCGAGGCGGACCTGGTGACGCTGGGTGAGAACTCCACCGTGAACCGCGGCTGCGTGATCCAGACCCACCTCTTCCACGACCGGGTGATGAGCATCGACACCGTTACGCTTGAAGCCGGGGCAACCATGGGCCCGCACGGGGTCATCCTGCCGGCAGCCCGGATTGGTGCCGGCGGTACAGTGGGTCCGGCATCCCTTGTGATGCGTGGCGAGACCGTTCCGGCGGCCAGCTACTGGATCGGAAATCCGGTCAGCCCATGGACATCCCCGGCCGCCGCCGTTCCCGCCCGAGAGGCCCAGCCACAGTGACCGCACACCAGGAGCACCTGCCGGCCGGATCGCGGACGGCAGCACCCTCCCGTTCCCTGCCGGACTCCTACACGCCGGGGCACGGATCCGCCGACTATGGGGTGTCCCGCTACGAGCTGTACCTGGACTACCGCGTCTCCACCAACAGGCTCTCCGGCCACGCCGCCATCACAGCGCACGCCCACGTGGAGCTGGCCACAATAACCCTGAACCTGGCCGGGCTGCGGGTGCTGAAAATCCAGCTGGACGGGCAGCGAGTACAGCGGTTCAGCCAGCGGGGAAACCAGCTCTTTATCACCCCCGCCCGTCCGGTGGCCGCCGGCAGCGACTTCAGCCTGGACATCCGGTACGAGGGCTCCCCGGGTCCGCTGCGCGGCAACTGGGGGGAAGTGGGCTGGGAAGAGCTCACCGACGGCGTGCTTGTGGCCGGCCAGCCCACCGGTGCGCCGTCCTGGTTCCCCTGCAACGACCATCCCAGCCAGAAGGCCAGCTTCGGATACACCATCACCACGGAGGCCAACTACAGGGTGGTCTGCAACGGTGTGCTGGTCTCGCGCCATGCCAAGGCGAGCCGAGAAACCTGGGTCTTTGAACAGGCCGAACCCATGGCCACCTATCTGGCCACGGTGCAGATAGGCCGCTACGAGCTTCTTCCGCTGGCCATCCAGCCCTCTTTCCCGGCGCACCGGGCCGTCATACAGCACGACGGCGGCCAAGGCCCCGTCCCGCAGTTCGTTGCGGCACCCCGGGCGCTCATGGCCGCCGCCACTGCCGCCCTTGGCCGGCAGGGCCAGATGATGGAGACTTTCGAGACCTGCTTCGGCCCGTACCCCTTTGCGAGTTACACGGTGGTGGTGGCGGACGACGCCCTCGAGATCCCCCTGGAAGCCCAGTCGCTGTCCGTGTTCGGCCCAAACCATCTCACCCAGCAGTGGGAGGACCAGCGGCTTATTGCCCATGAGCTTGCCCATCAGTGGTTTGGAAACTCCCTGACCGCCACCGCGTGGGCTGACATCTGGTTGCACGAGGGGTTCGCCTGTTACGCCGAGTGGATCTGGTCCGAGGCGTCCGGGAACGCCACCGCAGAGCAGCGGGCCGGCAGCGCCTGGCAGCTGCTCGCGTCCCAGGCGCAGGACCTGCTGGTGGGCGACCCCTCACCGGAGCTGATGTTCGATGACCGGGTGTACAAGCGCGGCGCCCTTGCCCTGCATGCCCTGCGGCGTGCCACCGGGGATGTGCTGTTCTTCGGGCTCCTGAGGACGTGGACGCACCGGTACCGTTTTGGCGGCGTCAGCACAGCTGACTTTGCGGACACTGCCAACCAGGCGTGCGGCGAACTCCCCGGTTTCGATGCCCGCGCCATCCTGGCCCCCTGGCTCTACCAGTCCGCACTCCCCCCGCTCCCGTGACGCCGCTCCAGGGCCTCTCGCTGGCAGCCGTCCGGCTGTCCGACGCGGACCTGGGCCTGACTCACATCCTGGACGAGGCGGAACTGGCCAGGGCCGCAACCTTCCGCTCCCCCGCCCTGCGGGACACCTTCACAGCCGGCCGGATAGCGTTGCGCCTCCACATCAGCGCACTGACCGGGGACAGCCCAGGGTCGCTCACGGCGGACTATTTCTGCCCGACCTGTGGTAACCGCGCCGGCCACGGGATCCCCCAATACCGGCTCCCTTCCCGTACCGGCCACCTCCGTGCCAGCCTCAGCCGGTCCGCGAACTGGTGCCTGCTGGCCGCCAGCCTGGATGAAGGCCTCGCCGGTATCGGGGTGGATCTTGAGGACGGGTCCGCGGCGGACTTTGACGGTTTCCCGTCACTTGCGCTGACCGCGACCGAGCGTGGCCAGCTGCAGGAAGTGCCGCCCGCGCTGAAGGCCAAGTTCCAGACCCGGCTTTGGGTCCGCAAGGAAGCAGTCCTGAAAGCACTCGGGACGGGCCTGGCGAAGGCACCCTCCGCGGTTGATGTGTCCGGCCCAATTCCCGCAGGACTAAGCGGGCCTCCCGCCGCCGCCCTGTGGAAGGTTGAAGATCTAAGCCCCGCCGCTCTGGGCCTGCCAGGGGGCTTCGCTGCCGCAATCGCCACCTGGCAACCCCGCGACGTCCGGGCCAGCTGGCCTGATGGGATTGGGTCTTTACCTCCGCGGTGATGCGTCACGCCAGCTGGACGGTGGGGCGCCAGGGTTGCCCGCCGGTGGGGCGCCTTCAGCTGGCTGCCGGCGGCCCCTGGGAAGGAAGCGCTCCATCCGCGGCTCCACCGCCGGCGGGGGCAGGCGGACAATGTCGATCTCTGACACGTCGATAAGGCGCCTGGAACCGGTCACGGTGTCCAGGATCCAAAACAGGCCACACTGCGGAATCGCCTCCACCACCGGTCCGCGGTGAACCATCCTGCCGTTGCGGTACGCTTCCACGGCATCGCCCGGACGCAGTTCCTTAAATGAGCCGGCAACCGGGCCGTCACCCGTTGTCATGCCTAGTGGCTGTCCCGGGCCATGAGCATCTCGGTCAGCTGGCGCGGCGTGGCGCGGGCGGCCGCGAGGGCCACGATGGCCAGCGGCGGGACTGACACGAGGACCATAACAAGGAGCGCGACGGCGGCCTCAACAGCTGGTGCGTCCATTGCGTTATTCCTTCCGCTTGGTTTGGTTGTGATCGGCACGGCTGCCTGGCCGCCCCTTTCGCTGCAAGGACTCCCCCGGCTCCAATGCTGCCGCCGCCAGGTTGACTGCAGGTGTCTTCGGGATGATTTTTGCCCGATGTTTAGGGCTGGCCGAGGTGTGCATCTGCTGCGTTCTGACGGGTCATCGATACATCAGGTCATGAATACATCCAAGGCTGTACTATTCAAACCATGGAGACGCTGACCCATTCCTCTGTCCTGGCCCGATTCGGGTACGCCCTGTCCGATCCCACCCGGGCCCGGATCCTGCTGGCGCTGCGGGATGCGGCGTCGTACCCCAGCGATCTGGCCGAGCTGATCGGCGTGAGCCGGCAGAGCCTCTCCAACCACCTCGCCTGCCTGCGGGGCTGCGGCCTGGTGGCGGCCGTCCCCGAGGGCCGGCGCATGCGCTATGAGCTGGCCGATCCGCGGCTTGGGCTTGCCCTGACCAACCTCCTGGGCGTGGTCCTGGCCGTCGACCCCGAGCACTGCAGCGTCAGCGCAGAGGAAGGGTGCTGCTGATGGCCGCCCCGCACACCACAAAAACTGCGAACCGCGAGGCCGTCCTGGCCCGCCGGATCCGCCTCCTGGTGGCGGCAACCATCTCCTACAACGTCATCGAGGCGATTGTGGCCCTCAGCGCGGGAACAATTGCCTCCTCCACGGCCCTGATCGGTTTCGGCCTGGATTCGGTGATTGAAGTGTCCTCGGCGGCTGCCGTCGCCTGGCAGTTCTCCGGCCGAGACCCGAAGTCGCGCGAAAAGAAGACACTGCGGCTCATCGCCATAGCCTTTTTCGCCCTTGCCGCCTTCGTCACCGTGGGCGCTGTCCGCTCACTGCTGGGGGCAGGTGAGGCGGAGCATTCAACGGTGGGCATTGTCCTGGCGGCTGTCAGCCTGGCCGTGATGCCGTTCCTGTCCCTGGCCCAGCGCAGGGCGGGCCGCGAGCTCGGCTCACGGTCCGCCGTCGCCGACTCCCGCCAGACCCTCCTGTGCACGTACCTGTCCGGCGTCCTGCTGCTGGGCCTGGTGCTGAACAGCACCCTGGGCTGGTCCTGGGCCGACCCCATGGCGGCGCTGGTCATTGCGGCAGTGGCCGTCAAGGAAGGCCTGGATGCCTGGAAGGGCGAGGGATGCTGCGCGCCCGCCCCTCCGGTCTCCACGCGTGCAGGCCAGCGAACGACGACGGCGGCACCGGCCTCCGGAGTGGACGCGCCTGCCGCCGGGCTGCTGATCCCGGAGAAGGCGGGCGATGGCGCCGACGCGTGCGGCTGCTGCCAAGACGCCGCAGCGCAGACCGCCTCGCAGACGGCAGCACCCGGCCAGCCGCGCCCGAGCTGAGGGGGCGCTGCCGGCCGGGTGCCCTAATGGCCATCAGGGTTTTAGCCCTGGCGTGCTTTCATGCGGGGATTCTTCTTGTTGATGACGAAGGTCCGGCCGCGGCGGCGGACAATCTGGGCTCCCGGAATTTTTTTCAGGGCGCGCAGTGAGTTGCGAACTTTCATGAACTGCTCCTTTCTGGGGTCTCGGCGGTCTGGTTCAGGCCAAAGGGGTCCGGGAACGAGTCTTCGCTGGCGGCCATTTCCGCCTCGGTCAGTTCACAGGCGTTGAGCAATTCGGCGACCTCGGCGGCGTCCAGGTCGTCCCCCGTAAAGGCCACGATGGTGCCGCGGTCACCGTACTCGGGATGCCAGTCTTCCAGGCCAGCGCCCGGCATATTTGGCACAACCGGAAGGGACTCCGGCTTGCCTGCCAGGGCCCGGTGTTCTCCAGCCAGACCCGCGGCCCAACGCCCTGGACGGCGATCCTGCAATCCGGCGCCGATGCCACCCAGAGCCGCCCGCGGAGCCAGCAGCACGCCTCGGCTAGGGCAGCCAGGGCGTGGCGGAAGCGCTCCGGGTGCAGGGGCCGCTCCACCCGGTGCACCACGGTTGCGAATGGAGCCGAGGATTCGGGGGCTGCCTGCACCGAACCGGGCATGCTGCGCGCGGTGGCCTCCGCGAGGCTGTGGACTCCGGTGCACACGTCGCCGTCGCTCTCGGCCAGCACCGCATACGGCGCCAACTCGCGGATCAGCTGGACCCCCCGGACGTTCATGGAACACAACAAGGGCACCCGGCTGCTCGGCGGCCAGTGCGGCACAGGCTTTCTGGCGGCTAAAAACGTCAAGGGAGCTGACAAGGGTCAAAGACATACCGGAGATATTACATGCGAACCATTCTCATTATACGGAAGTCCAGCCGCCTACTCTCGCCCTGATCTAAAAGCCCTGATCTTAAAAAAGGGTGCTGGCCAGAAGCAAAATAGTAAGGCTACTGTGTTTTATGGGTCGGCGGCCCGCTGGCCCGCTTTTTTCGACAATGGACCAGGAGCGAAACGATGAGCCACATCACGTCAATGCTGGAAACCTACCCGAAAGACCTGGGCGGCGTGGACCGCCAAAAGCTGGCTGACTGCATCGCAGCGTGCTTCGAGTGCGCACAAACCTGTACAGCCTGCGCGGACGCCTGCCTCAGCGAGGACATGGTGGCCGAGCTGACCAAATGCATCCGGACCAACTTGGACTGCGCCGATATTTGCGCCACAACGGGCACCGTCCTGTCCCGCCACACCGGCTACGACGCGAACATCACCCGCGCCCTCCTGGAGGCATGCCGGACGGCCTGCAAGGCGTGCGGCGACGAGTGTGGGCAGCATGCTGGGATGCACGAACACTGCAGGGTCTGCGCTGAAGCGTGCCGCCGCTGCGAGCAGGCCTGCGCGGAGCTGCTGTCCTCGCTCGCTTAACAACCGGCTCTGGGATGTGAGGAGAAGATTATGGACTCGACGGAAAATATGCGAGGACATCACGACGCCGGGCCTCCCCGACCCGAGCGAAAGCAGGCGGGGCAGGACCACAAAGAACACGGCGGATCAGTCCGGATGTACGTGAAGTTCGGCATCATCCTGTTGGTCAGCCTGGGACTGATGTGGACGCTGTCCATGTCCATGGTGCGGACCATCGACCACTTCTACTACAACCTGAGCAATTTCTGGATGGCTTTGCTTATGGTTTCGGCCATGGCGATTGTCATGGTCGTCGGCATGTGGTCCATGTTCAAGAACACAAAAGCGAACATTGCGATGCTGGTGGGCTTCGCCCTCCTTTTCGGCGGCGTGTTCGCCCTTGGCCGCACCGAAACTTTCGTGGGCGACGAGGAGTTCCTGAAATCCATGATCCCGCACCATTCCCGGGCCATTTTGGTATGCCAGGAGGCCAACGTTACGGACCCGGAAATCGTGGAACTTTGCGAGCAGATCGTAGAGGCGCAGCGGGAAGAAATCTCCCAGATGCAGTCCATCCTTGACCGGTACGAGTCGGACTAGGAGACAAGACAACCGCAGCCGCGTGCCCAGCACCTTCGGCGCGGGGCGCACCCCTAAATGCGCAGTCCGCCCTCCCTGGGAGAGGGCGGACTGCGCATTTAACTAGCGGCGGTTGCGCGGGGGCTGCGCCTGCTGGGCGGCGCGGAGCTGCTTGGCCTTCCGGGCTTTCTGTACCTTGCTGATGATGGTGGGCAGGAAGAACAAGAACAGTCGCTTCATGACTTCGGTCCTTTCGTTGGTGTTCCACGGTCCCGCCCGCCGGATCCTCCAGGCCCTTGTGGGACGCTGTCGGAAACCGGCAGATCGAGATAGTAAGCATGGTTACTAAATAGATCCTAGGCACAGTGGACATCCATTGCGCAAGGCCCCGACCATCCCGGGCCCACAACTTGGGACGGGGCACACATGGTGAGGGCCGCCGTCGTAAGCCCTGCCGCAGCCGGCACAGATACACGTGATGATGGTTAGGATGGCGGCATCCGGAACCGACTAACGTCCAGCCGGTCGATGGCCGGGCAGTCCATCCGGCCGCCGGCCCCGAACCACCAATGGCATTGACCGCAGACCAAAGCAAACCACAGCAAAGGACGAAACAATGGCCGACCTCACCGCGCTTGCCCTGATTTGCTCCCTGACCCCCTCCCCGGCGGCGTCCAGCAGCGAGCTCATGGCCCGCCACGTGCTGGATGAGCTGGCCGCCCACGGTGTCAGCGGCACGTCGCTGCGGGTGGTGGACCACAACGTGATGCCCGGCGTCCAGGTGGACATGGGCGACGGCGACGCCTGGCCCGCTATCCGGGACAAGATCCTGGCGGCGGACATCCTGGTGCTCGCCACCCCCATCTGGATGGGGCACCCGAGCAGCATCACCCAGCGGGTCATGGAGCGGCTCGATGCGGACCTCGCCGAAACGGACAACGAAGGCCGGCCCATCATGTACGGGAAAGTGGCCATCGTGGCCGTGGTGGGCAACGAGGATGGCGCCCACAAGACCGTGGCAGACACGCAGCAGGGACTGAACGACGTCGGCTTCACCCTCCCCGCCCAGGGCGCCACGTACTGGGTGGGCGAGGCCATGCAGACCGTGGACTACAAGGACCTGAAGGCCGTGCCGGAGAAGGTTGCCGCCACCACCGCCGGTGCCGCGCGCAACGCCGCGCACCTGGCCCGCTTCCTCCGCACCTCGCAGTACCCCGCCGGGTAGGCAGCCGGCGCCGGCCGTTTGCTGGGGTGGGCGGGTCAGCGGGAGGACAGGAGGAACGGTGCTGCTGCTTCGGCCATCTTCTTGTGCTCGTGGGCGGCACCCGGAACCACCATCAGGCCCCAGTTGAACTCGTCACCCTCCCCGGCCGCATCCCGGGACGCCTGGTAGAAGTTCAGCCCCCGGCTCAATCTGTTGTCCCCCTGGGTATCCGTTTTCCGGTCACGCTGAAGCAGCGTGTCGTCCGGGTCGATGTCGTCGGCACCCAAAAGGATGACCAGGCGCCTGGAGAAGGCCTCCCTTAACTCTTTTGAGGAAAGGGGCGAGTTCTTCAGGCCGTGCGGGTACTCAACGTCCCGGTCCGGCATCGTGTACCAGCCGGCGTTTGCTGCGACCGCAACCCGGACATGGTTTTCTTGGGTGAACTCCATGAAGCGGTGCACGAATTGGCCGCCAGCTGAGTGCCCAAAAAGGGCATAGTCCCTTTCCCCGCTCTTTGTATCCCGGACGACGGCCTCGAAAAGGGCCTCGACCATATTGAAGGTCCATGCCTCCGGCGGATTTATATCCCCGGAGGCATCAAGGATGTTGCCTTGGTTGTAGGAGGAAGATCCGGGGTAATCGTCTTTGGGAAACTCCAGCACCAAAAGCAGGGCATTGTGGTCCTGCACAATGGGCAGCCAGTCTTCCCGGTAGCCCTCCCCGTCGCGGTGGGCCCCGGTCATGACCATCAGGATCTGGGCAGAGGAAGGATCGTCCGGAGCGTCGTACCAGACCCGGATGGGCTGGTTGGCCAGCGGGCCTTTCCACGAAAAGGATAAATCTCCCATGGTGCCTGGCGTAATTAATTTTGTCTGGGTTTCTGTAGCTGAGCCGCCCGGCATATCGTCTCCCTGGTCCGACGCTGTTGGTTCCCGGCGCTGTTCTCCTGCCACCTCGGTGCAGGATGCCAGCACTGCCAGTACTGCCACAAGCCACAGCAACACCCAAGAAACCCTCTTATGCGGCCCTGGCATGGCAGGGGGTCCCGTCATTCCGGCGGCTCAAGGCAGCGGCAAGGCATCCTCGCTACATCGCCCTGGATTTGGAGCGCCGGGTTAATTTCCGACATGACGCCCACCATTTGGGGGGCAGTGCATGCCTGAGTGAGGAACCCGTTGATGCGGTTATCGGTGACAACGCACCTGACTGCCATTTGGGTAGGAGCGCTGGGGCTCAGTTCCAGGCTGAGCATGAGCCCGACTCCCTGCTTTCCAAACGACTCGTAGCGGCCACGCGTACCAAAGACAAAGTTGCCCAGGCCGTAGGCCACCGGGACGTCACCGATAAATTCGATCTTCTCCGCGATGTGGGATCCTGCCCCAACGATCACGTCATATCCGGCGTCAACCAGCACTTGCGCCCAGTACCGCTGCTGCGGTGTTGTGTCGGTGTAGTTGTCACCCCAATGCACGTACCCGATGACCCAATCGGCCCCAGCAGCGCGGGCAAGGTCATACCCGCGCTGCACCGCTTCCGGGCTAAAAACCACAGTGCCGGGGTTGACTTCGTCCGCTTTTGATAACTTGCCGAAGTTCTCACCGATTGCCACCACACCGATCGTGCCTGCTTCGGTCCGAAGCATCAACGGGCGCTCAGCCTCAGCGAGGTTGTTCCCGGCGCCAAAACTGGCCATTCCGGCATTGCGGGCATACCTGATGGTGTCCTGAAGTCCAATGAGCCCCATGTCCATGGAATGGTTGTTGCCCAGGCTGATCGCGTCCACGCCCGCCTTGGATAACGCCCAGGCCGCCTGCGGGGCCACACGGTGCGAAAACGCTTTTCCCGGGATCAAGGGTTGCTCGCTGAAGGTCATAGGGCCTTCTGCGTTGGCGATGACAAGGTCTCCATCAAAGAGAGGCGCCACCCCCGACAAGGCAGCATCGAGTGCAAGAGGGTCCAAGGTTCGGATTTCTCCGTTGCCCAGCATGGTGTCCCCCACGAACTGGACCGACCACTTTCCCTCGGCGTCGTTGCCGGCCCACACTTCAATGGCCTGCACTTCCGGAGCCTGTTTCCCTCCATAGTTGGCTGCAATTGCGCCGGTACCGCCGAGCGAAACAGCCAGGGCCGTCACCATGAGCAGCCTGTCGCGTGTTGTCGGTTTCATCAGGCATCGCTTTCTGCGCCGGAAGCTTGACTGAGTGCTGCTTTGGCCGTGCCGCCTTGGGTTGCCCTGGGCGACGGTGCGGGGAGCGCTGGCAGGTTGCTTTCCAGCCATATGCGGTCCCGGAATTCTTCGCCGGATATCACCTCGGCGATTGTGCCCTTGGACAAAACCACAATCCTGTCCGCCAAAGCGAGTTCCTGGGGATCCTGCGTGGCCAGGAGAACCGTGCCGTCGAATCTCTTAAGCATCGTGGCGAAGACCTGCTTCGCTGCGGCGTCCAATCCGGTGGTTGGCTCATCGAGGAGCAGGATGGGAGGGTTTCCCATCAGCGCCCTGGCAAGTGCTATGCGTTGCCGCTGGCTCCGCGACAAGTTGAGCCCGCCTTCGGAAACCCAGGTTTGCAGCCCAAAGGGGAGGTCGGCAAGCATGCCGTCCACTCCGGTGGCAGCCAGAACCCGCTCGACGTCTTCTTCTGAAGCACTGGGGGCGGCGTACGTAAGGTTCCGCCACAAGGTTCCGCGCATCAGTGGAAGTTCAGGGCCCACGCACCCTATCCACTGAGCCGCAGATCGCAAAGAGGTATTCGCCAGAACCTGCCGGTCAACGATGATGCAGCCCTGGTCAGGGTCAATGGTTCTTGAAACCAGCCCGAGAAGGGATGATTTGCCGCTTCCACCATCTCCTGTCACTGCAACCAGTTCTCCCGGTTTGACCCGCAAATTGACGTCATGGAGGGAACCGTTCACCGTTACCGAGGAAAACTCGATAACGCCGTGCCGGACTTGCAGGGGACCGTGGCCATCGCTGTCCAAGTCCCGGCTGGAACTGCGAAGGTATTCGTTGATCTTGCCGACGGACACCTGGGCACGGTGCCAGTAGTCATGGGCCAGGCCGAGGGTGCGCACCGGGCTGGAAAGCTGCCTGGTGACAACGATGAAGGCAATCACTGTTCCTATGCTTGCTGTTCCCTGCCGGACTTCGAACAGACCCGCGGCCAGGACAGCGCCCAGCGCAAGCAGGGAGAAAGCGGTTGCGACGCCGCGGAGGTAGCCCCGCAGGCGGGCGACCCTGATGAGGGCACGAGTGAGCTCGTCATTTTGATGTGAAAGACGGGCATACTCCCCGGCAGAGCGTCCAAAGACCTGGACAACACGTTGGGCATTGAGCTGCTCGTCCAGGTTGCTCATTACCAGCGAGCGGCGCCGACGCATAACACGGGTTGCCTGGCGCATGCGCTGTCCGGCCACCAGGGACGCGGCTGCTCCGGCGGATATTGCCGCAACGATTGCAAGTGACATCCAGAAGCTGAAGAAGAAGAGCACAGTGAGTGTGCCAACCAGCACCATGGCGGCAATCATTCCGCCGAGTACTCCACGGCTGATCCACATTCTGGTCATCGAGAGGTCACCCAGGAAACGCAGGAGCAGGCCGCCCCGGGCCCTGCCCTGGAACTGCCGCGGAGTCATGCCCTGCAAGTGTTTGTACATCTTCATCCGCAGGTCCCGGACCACGTTGTAGCCTGCGGTCTCGGCCACGTTGAAGCCGAGGGCCCGGAGCCAACCGTGGACCAATGCCACTGCCCCCAGGAGGGCGGCCTGGGCCAGCGCCCAGCGCCACTGCAGGTCCGCAGCTTCCCCAACTGTGACCGGTGCCAGGTTATCCACGATGCTGCGCAGCAGCAGGATGTAAGCCACCAAAGTGAGGACTTGGGCCAGGCCGATGACAATGATTTTTGCGAAGGCGGCTGGCGGAATATGGTACAGCCTATTCTTGCCGGGCACTGGTTTTACCACGCATCCGGGCTGCCAGAGGGGGTGGCTGGTCGAGGGAATCCGAGGAACCCCCGCTTGGGTTCAGCCCACTCAGGCGTAGCGACGAAGGGTCCGATCAGGACATCGCTTGTGACGGTGGCTGGCTGCACCGTGCCGGCGGCCTCGGTGCCCGCGGTGGCGGCGTTGGCCAGGATATCCGGTACGTGAAGGATCGAGGCGGCAAATTCAGGGTCCGCGAGTTCGTCCCGGGTCACCACAGGGAGTCCCGTAGCTGCCGCCGCTTCCCGCATTGCCAGGGGCGACCGCGTTAGCAAGCCCGTCACAGCCAGGACATCGTGTCCCACCTTCTGCAGGTGGGAGACCCCGGCCACTGCCCCCATGGCGTCCGGAGCAGCGAAAATGACGGCGTCAACATTCGCCCGAAAAACCGCTGACTCCAACAAATGCGAGGTTTCATGCTGGTAGATGCCGTCCGCGATCTCCACAAGGTTCAAGGCCGCGCCTGAATCCGTGAGGTGGTCCACCAGTTCGCCAAATTTAGCCTCCACCACGTTCATGGGCTGCCGGTACGTCGAGGCCAACCCGACGTCCGTGAAATCCAGCATGATGTGGGCGCCGGCATCCAGCATGCACCAGTAGTCGTTGCCGGACCCCGTCCCGGTTGCTTTGGTAGCCCCCACCCGGACGCCCGCTTTGCTGAATCCGTTTACCAGGCAGTGGACAGCTGTTGTCTTACCTGAATTCATCGCTGTTCCAAGGACTGCGATGGTCCGGGGCCGGGGCACCTGCGGGGACACCGGCTGCAGCGAAAAGTCCTGGATATTCAGCGGCCGGCCTTTGGCATCGCCCAGAAGTCCCAGGGGCTCTATTTCCGTCGCCCTCCTAACCGCCGTGCTCCGGCTCAGCACCTCGGAGGCGATTCCCCCCGAAGCAACCAGCTGGGCGTTGGCCAGTGTTGCCGGCACCTGTGATTCAAATTGGTCAGTGGCGTACCTGTCTCCATACGTGACGATAATTTCGTCGTCGTCGTGCAACACCGCCCGGCGTCCGTTCGGCTGCTCAATATGACGGTGATGCCCCAACTGCACGATTCGAGCCAGTACCAGGTCACCGGACCGGGGCCGGACTGCGCCCGAGACCAGGGAGGCTATGGCTTCCGGCACTACTCGACGGGTTGTAAACGCTGCTTTTGCCCTCGCGACCCGCTGCGCGTCGATCGGCTTGACCCACACTCTTCGGTCTGCTCTCATGACTCGCACCGTACGCCCGGAGTAATTGGCGGGGAATGGGGAGGGGGTACCCGAACTTGCGATTAGGTATTACTTGCAAGAAGCAGGAAGAAAAGCCCCTAAAGCAGCTTCACTCACCTATTCCGCTCCCCATGAACGCCCGGATCTCCCCTGCCATCCGTGCGGACTGCGTGTGGTGCAGGTAGTGCCCGCCCTCAACGGTGACAACCTGATGCCTGCTGACGTTGTCCAGCAGGTTCCGGGCTGATGACACCTTGGTGGCTGTGGAGTCCGCGCTTTCGTCGGCAATGAAGGCCAGGACGGGCAGGTCCCCGGGGTAGGTGACTCCCCTCAAGGCTGCCGCGTTGTTCGCGATCCTGGCTGTTTCGTCCGCCACGGCGGGATTGCCGAAATTCCAGTTGGCCATCAGGCGCATGCGCTGTAGCTCATCCTCTGTGTAGGCACCACCCTCCGGGTCCACCAGCCCAGGGGCCAGGAACGTCACGGCCCGCACTATCCCCGTAACGGCCAGTGCACGCTCCCAGCTGATGCCTGGTTCGGGCTCGTCAACGGCCTCCGGCCCGGGTTTCGGTATGGTGGCGTCAATGCCCACAACCGCGGACAGTTCCGAAGGGTACCTGTTGGCGTAGTCCAGCATGTAGAAGCCGGCTATCGAGTGCCCTGCCAGGACGTACGGCTGCCTGACCTGGAGCCTAGCCAGGACTTCGTGCAGTTCGGTGCTGATGTTTTCGTTGGTCCGCGGAGGACCTTCCATGTCGCTGTACCCGTACCCAAACCCCTCAACAACAATGACGTCGAAGCCGTCCAGCTCACGGGCCAGCGGCGCAAAGTCGAGGCCGGGAGCCGCGGTGCCCAGTCCGCTCAGGAGGACGATCGGCTGCCCCTCTCCCCCGCTTCGCCAGACGTTCAGGGCTCCGCCGTCCACCTGGACGCGCTCGCCGTAGGCAGGGGTGCCGGATTTCTCCGCCCGCTCCATGGCCGCGTTGACCGCCGTCGACACCAGAAGCAGCCCCAGCACCACCAGCACGGCGATACCAAAACGCCGCAACCGGCGCCGGGGCTTCTTCCGGGAGCGGGGCCTCCGGGGCGCGGCATCCGTGGGATCCCGCTGCCCCGAAGCCCTCCTAGGAAGGACGCGCACAGCTGCCGGGCTCAGGCCGGCTTGGCGAAGGTGGCCGCGCTCATGACCTCGTAGCCCACGAACGCCTCGTCCCCTTCGACCCAGGCGTCGTGGCCGGCCGGAATGGTGTACGCGTGGCCGGGGCTGACCGTGGCCCGCGATCCGTCCGCCATTTCCACGGTCAGTGTCCCGGCGGCGCAGATCCCCACATGGTTCACCTGGCACGTGTCCGTGTTGACCACGGTCTTGACGGTCTCGGACCACCGCCAGCCCGGTTCAAAGGTGAACCTGCCCAGCGTTGTGTCACCGAGGTTCACCACATCCACCTGGGTCTTTGGCGGACGGCGTTTTTCGTCGGGCTGGTCGAATGATTTCGCTTCCAGGGCGTTTACGGTCATTTCGTTCTCCTGACAGGAGGGGTGTGGCAACAATGCATCCGGAGCGCCCAGACAGCTCCGGGTTTCGGTTGGCGGGCCTGCGGCGGATCCGCTGCCCGCCAGCCACCGGCACCCAGCGCTATCAGCGTGCGCCCGCGGGTGGGCCGTGTCAATATGCCCTGTCACCGGCCATCGCGGCTAGGCTTCCGGGCATGGGACTCATCATCACACTGCTTATCATTTGGCTCGTTCTGTCCATCTTGGGCTTCGTTATCGAGGGGCTGCTGTGGCTGGCCCTGATCGGCCTGGTGCTGTTCGCTGCCACCGCCGTCTGGGGCTGGATGAAGCGGCGGGTCTAGGCCAGGCCCACTCCCTGCTTTGACCGCCCGGGGTGAGCGCCGCCGTCGTTCGTTCCTGCCCGGTTACTTCCCGGGGCACCCTTGCGGCGCGCCCCGAACGACGGCGTGTCCCGGCCCGGGAGGGCAGTCCGCCCTGACGAACCGGGCAGGAACGCGCGCCCCTGCTCAAGCTGCCCACCTGGGTGAGGTGCCGCCGTCGTGCGTTCCTCCCCGGTTACTTCCCGGGGCACCCTTGCGGCGCGCTGCAGACGACGGCGTGTCCCGGCCCGTGAGGCCAGCCCGCCCGGACCAACCTGGCAGGAACGCGCGCCTGACCCCGGAGGATGTGAGGTCCGTTGCATCCGGCAGGCGGCGCCGGGCTGCGGTGGTACCGTGGCGCCTATGCACCTGAAGGCTTACCAGCGAAGCCCCCACCCCCAGCGCCGGAGGAAAAAACCAAGGGCCGTCCTGGCCGGGTACAGACGCTCCCTGGCGGAACTCCAGGGGCAGCAGGTGTCCACCCTCCGGCGGGTTGCCGGGAAGCTGGTTCCGCGGCACCCTGCGCAGCTGATCGTCCTGGGCTTCGTCCTTGCCATCGCCGCGGGAACAGCGCTCCTGATGCTGCCGGCCGCCACCACAGGCACGCGGCCGGCCACACTGCTGGAAGCACTGTTCACCGCAACGTCCTCAGTCTGCGTCACCGGACTCATCACCGTGGATACCCCGGTGTTCTGGACCGGCTTCGGGCATGCGGTCATCCTGGTGCTGATCCAGGTGGGCGGGTTCGGCGTAATGTCCTTCGGCGGGCTCCTGGGCGTGCTGACCGCCCGGCGGCTGGGACTGCGGTCACGGATGCTGGCCGCCACGGAGACCAAAAGCACGGGGTTCGGCGATGTGCGCCGCGTCCTGGTCGGCGTCCTGGTGATCACCGTCATTGTTGAGGCCATCCTGGCGCTGGTGCTGATGCTCCGCTTCCTGCTGGGCTACGGCTACACGCCCGGCGAGGCCCTGTGGCACGGGGTGTTCCACTCAGTGTCCGCCTTCAACAACGCTGGGTTTGCGCTGTACTCGGACAGCCTGATGGGGTTTGTGGGCGATCCATGGGTGTGCCTGCCCATTGCGGGCGCGGTGATCATCGGCAGCCTGGGTTTTCCGGTCCTGTTCGAGCTGCGCCGCCAGTACCGCCGGCCCGTCTACTGGAGCATGCACACCAAAATCGTCCTTGCCGGCAGCGCCGTTCTCCTGGCCGGCGGGACCGTGTTCCTTACGGCCGCAGAGTGGACCAATCCCGCCACGCTGGGCGCCCTGCCCCCTGGGGACCGCATCCTGGGCGGGTTCTTCCAGTCCGTGATCACCCGCACCGCCGGGTTCAACAGCGTTGACATCAGCCAGATGCACCCCGTCTCCTGGCTGGGCATGGACATCCTGATGTTCATCGGCGGCGGCCCGGCCGGCACCGCGGGCGGACTGAAAATCACCACCTTCGCCGTGCTGTTCTTCATCCTGGCCACGGAACTCCGGGGGGACACCGCCGTAAACATCTTCGGCAAGCGCCTCTCCCGGGCTGTACACCGCCAGGCCATCACCGTGGTGCTGCTGGCCATCGCCCTGGTGACGGCGTCCACCATGTTCCTGATGCTCATCACCGACTTCGGCCAGGAACGCATCCTGTTCGAGGTGGTGTCCGCGTTTGCCACCGTGGGCCTGTCCACCGGCATCACGGCCGCGATGCCTCCGGCGGGGCAGGTGGTGCTGATCCTGCTCATGTTCATCGGCCGGCTCGGCCCCGTCACGCTCGGCACGGCGCTGGCCCTGCGGAAGCGCCCCATACTGTACGAAAACCCGAAGGAAAGGCCCCTCATTGGCTAAGGACATCTTCACCCGCAGGGGCGAGCGCGCCGCGCACCCCGATTCCGTGGCCGTGATCGGCCTGGGACGGTTCGGCGGCTCCCTGGCGCTGGAACTCGAAGCACAGGGCACCGAGGTACTGGGAATCGACAGCAGCGAGGAAATCGTGCAGTCCTACAACGGACGGCTGGCCCATGTGGTCCGTGCGGACTCCACCAAGGAAGAAGTGCTGCGGCAGTTGTCCGTCCACGAGTTCGACCGGGCCGTGGTGGGCATCGGCTCCGACCTGGAGGCGAGCATCCTCACCACCTCCCGGCTGCTTACCTTCAAGCACCCGGAAATCTGGGCCAAGGCCATCAGCGAGCCGCATGCGGAAATCCTGGCCCAGCTGGGGGTGCAGCACGTCATCCGGCCCGAGCACGACATGGGCCGCCGCGTGGCACACCTGGTCCGCGGGGCCATCCTGGACTACGTGGAATTCGAGGACGACTTTGTGATGGTCCGGACCCAGCCGCCGTCCGACGCCCGGGACCGGCCGCTGGGGGTGCTGGGCCTGCGGGACAAGTACGGGATCACCATCGTGGCGGTCAAAAGGCCCGGCGGCACCTGGCAGCACACCACCGCCCAGACCGTGCTGTACGACGACGACCAGATCATTGTCCAGGGCCCCAAGAACCTCGCCGAACGGTTCAGCACCCGCCCCTGAACCGTTCGGCCGAAGGCCCTCTGGGCTTGCCTAGTGCCCGGCGCCGAGCTTCCCGCCGAGCCGCTCGCGCATTGTGGTGCTGGCGTCGTTCAGGCCGATGATCTTCACGTCCTTGCCGTGGTGTCGGTACTTTTCGGTGATGGCGTCCAGGGCTGCGATGGTCGAGGCGTCCCAGAGGTGGGAGGCGTGCATGTCGATGACCACCTGCTCAGGGTCCAGCGCGTATTCGAACTGGGTGTAGAGATCGTTGGACGAGGCGAAGAACAGCTCGCCGTTCACCGTGTAGGTGGCGGTTTCGTGGCCTTCCACGTTCGTTACGGTGCGTTCGACGGTCACGAAGTGGGCCACCCGGCGGGCGAACATCACCATCGCCACCAGCACGCCAACGCCGACGCCGATGGCCAGGTTGTGCGTGGCCACCGTGACGATGACCGTGGCCACCATCACCAGCGTTTCGCTCTTGGGCATCATCTTCAGCGTGCGGGGGTGGATGCTGTGCCAGTCGAACGTGGCCCAGGAAACGAAGATCATCACCGCAACCAGGGCGGCCATGGGGATGACCGAGACCACGCCTCCGAGCGCCGCCACCAGGATCAGCAGGAAGACGCCGGCCAGGAAGGTGGAGATCCGGGTGCGGGCGCCGGAGGCTTTGACGTTGATCATGGTCTGGCCGATCATGGCGCAGCCGCCCATCCCGCCGGTGAAGCCGGTGACGATGTTGGCAACGCCCTGGCCCCAGGCCTCGCGGCTCTTGTGGGAGCGGGTATCGGTGATGTCATCCACCAGCTTGGCGGTCATGAGCGACTCGAGGAGCCCCACAAACGCCACGGCCAGGCCGAAGGGGAAGATGACCTGGAGGGTTTCCAGGGTGAACGGAACGTTGGGAATGAACAGCGACGGCAGGGATTCCGGCAGCTCGCCTTTGTCACCCACGGTGGGGACTGCGATGGATGCCAGGACGGTGATGAGGGTGAGGACCACGATGGCCACCAGCGGGGCGGGCACCGCGTTGGTCAGTTTCGGCAGCCCGAACACGATCACCAGGGCAAGCGCCGCCAGCGGGTACACGAGCCAGGGGACGCCGAGCAGTTCGGGAACCTGGGACATGAAGATCAGGATGGCCAGGGCGTTCACGAAGCCCACCATCACCGAGCGCGGAATGAAGCGCATCAGCTTCGCCACCCCGGAGAGGCCCAGGATGACCTGGAAGATGCCGCCCAGGATGACGGCGGCAATGAAGTAGTCCACGCCGTGGGACTTCACCAGTGGGGCGATCACCAGGGCGACCGCGCCGGTGGCCGCGGAGATCATGGCCGGCCGGCCGCCCACGAAGGCGATGGTGACGGCCATGGTGAAGGAGGCGAACAGGCCCAGCCGCGGATCCACGCCGGCGATGATCGAGAAGGCGATCGCTTCCGGGATCAGGGCCAGGGCAACAACCAGTCCCGCAAGGACCTCGGTCTTAAGCCTTCGGGGCGACTTGAGGGTTTCCCGGACAGACTGCAGCTGTTCCGGAGTGTAGGCGGGGGCTTCCCCGGCGGTTTTGACGGCCATTGCTGGCTCCGTTCATGGTCAGGAAGACGCATAGGGACGCCCTCGCTCTTTCGAAGAATGAAGGGGCGCAACCTCGCGCCGGGATGCCGGGAGCCCGCTCAGGCGGCTCACCAACCGCACACAACTCTACCCTAACGTGATGGTAGAGTTGCACGCGGACATTACGGAGGCCCACGCATGACAGCACGAACCGGAACTTCCACCATGCATATCGGCGAGCTGGCGGAGCGGACAGGTTTGTCCCTGCGCACCATCCGCCATTACGACGACGTGGGGCTGCTTCCAGCCACGGCCCGCACCGATGGCGGTTTCAGGGTTTACTCCGAGGACGACTTTGAACGCCTCATGGTGATCAAGCAGATGAAGCCGCTGGGGTTCTCACTGGAGGAAATGGCGGACATCCTGGAGCTCTTCTCGCAGCAGGACTCGGGTACCGCTGGTGACAGGCAGGCCAAACTCGCAGCGTACCTGGAGAAGGCAATGGCTGAGCGCGCCAAAATGGCCCGCAACCTGGCCCAGGCCGACGAACTCATCGCAAGGCTCGGCGGCCGGGACTGACCAAGGTTTCGGCGGGTACGTCCATGGCCGGGCTGCCCTCGGCGCCCCCAATAAGCGCCAAGGACAACCCTGCCGTTGGATCCGGGCCTGTCAGCCCTCGCTGTGATCGAAGCTGAACCCGCAGGCGCACCGGTAAGTGAGCGGGCCGCCGTCGTAATTTTCCTGCCGTGCCCCTGCCGGCGGCCCTGCACTGACCAGGCGCATCGGCTCACCGCAGTGGATGTGCGTGGCCAGCATCCGCCGCAGCTGCGGGTCCTCCGCGCGCCTGGCACGGGCCGGTCCCCTGCGCCCGGGGCGGCGAACCGCAGGCGGAATCTGTGAAGGTGCCATGGCTTCCACCCCCGCCTAGTCCAGCGAGGCCAGGAGGTCGGCGCAGGCCTGCTCACAGCGGCGGCAGGCCTCGGCACACACCTCGCAGTGCCGGTGCATGGAGGCGTGCTGGCCGCATTCCTCGGCGCAGGCACGGCAGGCGGTGCGGCACGCTTCGAGCACTGCCCGGGTGATGCCGACGTCGTAGTTACCGTGGCGGGAGAGGATCTTTCCGGTGGCGGCGCAGATGTCTACGCAGTCGAGGTTGGTGCGGATGCACTTGGTGAGCTCGGCGACCATATCCTCGTTCAGGCATGCGTCGGCGCAGGCGGTGCACGTCTGGGCGCAGTCGAAGCACGCCTGGATGCATTCGGCGAGCTTGGCTTTGTCGACGCCCGCCACGTCCTTGGGGTAGGCGTCCAGTATGGACTGTACATAAGTCATTGGTATCTCTTTTCCAGGTTCTTTCAGCAGGTCTTGATGGCGTGGAGCGGCGAACCGGTTCTACGTCCTGCTGATGGAAAGGTCCACGACCCTGAGCGCGGGCAATTCAGGCTCCCGCGGCACATCACCGGCGGAATGCAAGGTCCCCCCGGGCAGCCGCTGGATGAGCGACGGCGGGTCCACGGCCCCGGTGCGCACGGGCACCGGTTCGCCGCGGGGGGCCTTGCTCCGCTCGCCTTCCCTCTCCAGCCCCGCAGGCTCTGCGGACGGGCCGGCCTCGTGGATGACATGGACGGAGTGCTGGGCGGTTGCTGCAGGTTCTGCCGGACCGGCCGATGTTTCCGCCTGCGCCGGGACTTCCGCCGCGTCCTGTTCGGCTGCTGACTGCACGGGGCCGTGGCCGGGAACCAGGGCGTAGCGGCTGCCGGAGGTGTAGGAGGCCGCCCCGGCAATGACCCTATCCCCCGTGGACTGAGTCAGCCAGGTCCATCAGGGTTTTCCGTTCCGGCGTTGAATAGCGGGCCGAGCCGATGGCGTTGCGCATCCGGCCAAGGTGGTCCGCGATCTCCGCCCGGTACCGGCCCTTCCGGTCGCACCACGCAAGCTCCTGGAGGAGCCGGAGGAGGCGGGCTGCGACGGCAGGGTCCGCGGCGCCGTAGTGCCGGGGCTGGTCCATCGCCACGCTAAGGAGTTCCGGGAGCCCGGGGAGTGAAAGCACCACCCTGACCCGACCGTCGTCGTCCACCATCTGCTCAGGGCCCGGATCCCGCTCCGCCAGCCCGCACAGGAGCGCCGAAAGGTGCCCCACGACGTGCACTGCCGTGGTGGGATCGTTGATGCCTGGGGAGAGAGCCCGTGCCGCAACATCCACGAGTTGCCGGAACCCGAACCCGACGTCCTGGACGTTGGTCCGTTCAAATCCGGTTGCCACGGCGGCGTTGATGTCTCCAGCCAGCTTCTCCCGGGCTTCGGCGCTGAGTGTTGCTCCCGGCGCCACGGGCCAGGCAGTGGCAAAGGGCACGCCTTTTACCAGGGAGCTGCCAGCTTCCCGGTCGATGCGGACAACGGCACCGGCATTTTGGGCGGCCTCCAGGAGGGCTCTTTCGTCATAGGAGGTCAGGAACCCTGACGAAGCGGCAAGGATGGGAAAACTGCCGGGCGCCGGAAGCGGCTCCGGGCCGCGTGCGGGACGGTCCTGCGGAAAGACGCGGGCGATGGTCTCCCGGGTTTCCGCGTTGACCCTGCGCAGCATGGTTTCCACCCGGATTTCCCGCGTAAGGTGCGCCAGGAAGAGCACCAGGCCAACCACGCTGGCAATGGCCAGCACAAAGGCGACCGTCACCGAGATCTCGGGGACGAAAGCTGCATTGCCGCTGCCCTCATCCCGCACGCTGCGCAGGACCGTCAGGGCGAAGGCGAACGCGGCCAGGAACAGGGCAAGCGTTCCGTGGACGAACCGGTCCGAGGTAAAAGTCCGGAGCAGCCGGGGTGAGAACTGGCTGCTGGCCAGCTGGAGGGTTACCACGGTGAGTGAAAAGGTCAGCGAGGTGACAGTGATGAGCGAACCAGAAATGGCCTGCAGGACGGCCCGCGCAGCCTCCGGTCCCCCGCTGAAGAGGAAAACGGTCACGCTGTCCGGCAGTTCGCCGTCGACGGCTGAGTCAAGCGCAGGCAACGCCATGCCCAGAAGGACAGCAAGGGCAACAGCCAGCACCGGAAGCGGCCACAGCTGTGTCCGCAGGGCATCGATCCAGTGCGCACTGCGGGTGTTCATGGGCAACTGATCCCCTGTTCCGTGACATGCGGCCGGCCGGACCGGACCTGTGAAGAGCAAAGGGTGCGGCTCCAGTGGAACCGCACCCTGTGCATGTGGACCGGAAGTCAGTCCTGCTTGAAAGCGTCCTTGACCTTTTCGCCGGCCTGCTTCAGGTCGCCCTTGGCCTGGTCGTTCTGGCCTTCGGCCCTCAGGCGATCGTCGCCGGTTGCTTCGCCCGCGGCTTCCTTACCCTTGCCGCCAAGCTTCTCGGCTGCGTTGCCAATCTTGTCGTCCAAACCCATGGTGTTGCTCCCTACGGTCGGCTCCCGCCGGCGTGCCGCCAGCGGCTTACCTTCCCATCGTAACCACAAATCACTAAGGGTGCTGATCATTGTGGGCGGTGAGCTGCGGCGCGGACCTCCCCGACAGCCCTAGCCGTGGCTGGGTTCGCCCGTGATGCGGTGGTCCGCGTGGTTGATGGTTTCCCGGATCAGCCGCACCAGGTGCCCGTCATGCAGGGAGTAAATGACGTGGCGGCCGTCCTTGCGGGTGTCCACCAGCCCGCTGAGCCGCAGTTTGGCCAAGTGCTGGCTCGCCACGGTCCGCGGCACTCCTACGGCTGCCGTCAGCTCCGTTACGGTTTTGGGGCCCTGCGCCAGTTGCCAGAGCAGGTTCAGGCGCGTGGGTTCAGCCAGCATCCGCAAGGTTGCGGACGCTGCTTCCAACAACTCGGGGCCCGGTGTTACCTGATGGACCAGGGACGGGACGTCAGCGGCGGGGACGGCTTCGCTGCGGGGCTGGCTGGTCACTCTTCTGTTCCTCCCCTGCACGGCCCATGGCTCCCGCGGCCTCATGCCGGGGCCAGGACAGGAATGCTCCTGCACTGCCTATCATCGCAACAATTGTCAGCCCCGCTGCGGCCCAGCCCAAACCGGCCGCCGCTCCCACCCAGCCCGCCAGCGGATAGGCCAGGATGTAGCAGGCGTGCGAGAGCGAGAACTGGGCCGTAAAAACATACGGCCGGGTTTCCTCCGTTGAGGCTTCCCGCAGCAACCTCGACGACGGCGTGAGGATCGTGGAGTTCGCCGCGCCCAGCAGGAACCACAGGAGAAGCAGCAGCCACCACCCGCTGTCCGGCGCGGCCCACGTCATGGAGGCGGCGCCCGCCATGGCAAAGGGAACGACGGCGGCCCCGCTGAGCATCACCGTCCGGTCACCCAGGCGTTCCAGCACCCGCGGGGCGGACAGGGCCACGGCCATGGATCCCACGCCGAAGCAGGCCAGCGCTACGGCAAGGTCCGCATCCGGCCGCTGCAGCACATCGCGGACATAGACCACGGTGTTCACCAGCACCAGGGCGGTGGGCGCTGCCACCACCAGGTTCAGTGCCAGCAGCGACCGGAGCCGCCGGTTCCGCCAGAAGATCCTGGCACCAAGGGTGGTCCGGTGCCAGAGCGGGGATTGCGGTGCCTCAGCGGCGGAGACTGCCGGCAGGACCGAGCTGGCCACCATGAAGGCCGAGACCAGGAACCCGGCCACGGTGCCAAGGAACACCTTGTTGTAGCTCATGACGGTCAGCAGCAGCGCCGCCAGCGCAGGACTTGCCAGCGCCTCCATGTCATAGGCCAGCCGGGAGAGGGACAACGCCCGTGTGTAGTCCCGCTCGTCCGTGAGGATGGTGGGGATCAGCGACTGGAACGCCGGGGTGAACGTGGCGGAGGCGGACTGCAGCAGGAAGATCACCACGTAGATCTGCCAGGCTTCGGTGATGAACGGCAGGGACAGGGCCATCGCCGCGCGCACCAGGTCGGCACCGATCAGGACCGGCTTCTTCGGCCAGCGCGCCACCAGGGCATTGATGACCGGCGCCAGGCCCACATAGGCAAGCATCTTGATGGTCAGTGCCGTTCCCAGCACGGCGCCGGCGTTGCTGCCGGCCAGGTCGTAGGCCAGCAGCCCCAGGGCCACCGTCAGCAGGCCCGTGCCGATCAGCGCCACAACCTGGGCAGCGAAAAGCCTCCGGTACGTTGCGTTCCGCAGAACGGAGATCATCCAGCCCACCCCTTAAGTGCATAGGTGCACGTATATGCACTCATTAGAGTACCCGCTGCTCCGTCAGATCACATAAGGCCAAAATGGCGGAAGGCGCCGCCCCGTGTAGGGGCGGCGCCTTCCCGGCTTGTGGTGCCGTGGCTGCAGCAGGGAGGGTCAGGCGCTGGTGGCGTCCTGGACCTCGCCCACCAGTTCCTCGATGATGTCCTCCAGGAACAGGACGCCGGTGGTGTTGCCGTGCGCATCGAACACCCTGGCAACGTGGGCGCCCGTGCGGCGCATCGCGGCCAGGGCGTCCTCGAGCTCGCTGCCGCTGTAGGCGGAGGCGAGGCGGCGGATCCGCTTCGCCGGCACCCGCTGGGTGAACTTCTCCTGCGTGGTCAGGTCCATGACGTCCTTGAGGTGCAGGTATCCGGAGGGCTCGCCGTCGTCATTGGTGAGGATGTACCGGGAGAACCCGTGCCCGGCCACCGCGCGCTGAATGTCAGCCGGCGTGGCGGACTCCGGCAGGAGAACCATCTCGGAGATGGGAACTTCAACGTCCGCCACGGTCTTGGCCGTGAACTCGAAGGCGGCGCTCAGGGTTCCGGTGGTGTCTGTCAGCATGCCGTCCCGGGTGGACTGCTCCACGATGCTGGCCACCTCATCCAGGGTGTAGGCACTGGTGGCCTCATCCTTGGGTTCCACCTTGAACAGGCGAAGGATGGAGTTCGCGATGCCGTTCAGCGTCCAGATCACCGGCCTGACCACGCGCGAGACCATCACCAGCGGCGGGGCCAGGATGAGGGCTGCCCGGGTTGGGACGGAGAAGGAGATGTTCTTGGGGACCATCTCCCCCAGCACCACGTGCAGGAAGGTGACCAGCAGGAGCGCCGTAATGAAGGCAATGATACTGATCGCCTCGTAGGAGAGGGATGTCAGGCCCAGCGGGATTTCCAGCAGGTGGTGGATGGCAGGTTCGGAGACGTTCAGGATCACCAGGGAACAGACGGTGATGCCCAGCTGGCTGGTGGCCAGCATCAGCGTGGCATGCTCCATGGCCCACAGGGTGGTCTTGGCGGCCTTGCTGCCGGCCTCGGCTTTTGGCTCGATCTGCGAGCGGCGCGCGGAAATAACGGCAAACTCGGCACCGACGAAGAAGGCGTTGACCACCAGGAGCACCACCAGCCAGATGATGCCGGGAAGGTATTCACTCATGGGTCAGCTCCTGCGTCAGGCCATCGATAATGCGGTCATGGGCGCTCTTCGGCGCGTCCTCCGAGGCGTAGGGGGTGAACCGGATCCGCTCCACGTGCGTACCCAGGACACGCTCCACCCGGAGCGTGCCGCCGTCGATCCCTACTTCATCTCCCAGCTCCGGGATACGGTCCAGCTGGTCCGTGACAAACCCGGCCAGGGTGTCGTACTCCTCGCCGTCGGGCACGGTGATGCCTGTCCGGTCCAGCAGTTCGTCGGGCCGCAGCGACGCGTCAAAGGTGATGGACCGCCCGGTCCGCACCACGCCGGTGCGCGCGCGGTCGTGTTCGTCTTCAAGCTCGCCGACGATCTCCTCCACCAGGTCCTCCAGCGTCACGATGCCGGCGGTACCTCCGTGCTCATCGGAGACGATGGCCACCTGCAGCCCCTGCTTCCGCAGCAGGACCAGGAGCGTATCCACTCCCATGGACTCAGGCACCCGGAGCGGCTCGATCATCAGCTCCGAGGCGAGTACGCGTGACCGGTCTGCCAGGTCCACGGCGAAGGCCTGCTTCACGTGGAGCACGCCCTGCACGTCGTCGCGGTCCTCGCCGATGACGGGAAAGCGGGAGTACCCGGTGGTGGTTGCCAGTGCCACGATCTCTTCGGCCGTGTCGTCAGCGTTGACTGCCGTCATCCGCACGCGGGGAGTCATGACGTCGGCGGCGGAGTGCTCCGAGAACCGGAGTGTCCGGTGCAGCAGTACGGCATGGTCGGCGTCCAGGAGACCTTCGAGGGCTGACCGGCGGACCAGGGAGCTGAGTTCCTCGGCACTGCGGGCGCCGGAGAGTTCTTCCTTCGGCTCGATGCCGAAGGACCGGATGATCTTGTTGGCCGTGTTGTTGAACAGCAGGATCACGGGCTTGAACACGGTGGTGAAGAGAGCCTGGAACGGGACCACGAACTTGGCCGTGGCCAGGGGAAGCGCCAGGGCGAAGTTCTTGGGCACCAGCTCGCCGATCACCATGGAAAAGACAGTGGCGATGAAGATGCCAACAACTGCACCGATACCAGGCACAACAGCTTCGGGGAGGCCGGTCGAGAGCAGGGGGCCACGCAAGAGGGAGCTGATTGCCGGCTCGAACGTGTAACCCGTGAGCAGCGTGGTCAGGGTAATGCCCAGCTGCGCACTCGAGAGGTGCGTCGAGGTGATCTTCAGTGCTTTGATGGTGGGCTTGAGGCGCTTTTCGCCGCGCTCCTGGCGGGCTTCGAGGTCATTGCGGTCCAGGTTGACCAGCGCGAACTCGGAAGCGACAAAGAAACCGGTACCAACCGTCAGGACGAGGCCAATACCGAGCATGATCCATTCATACATTGAGGCGCCCCTCTCCCGTGGTGGCCGGCGAACCGGTCAGAAGGCGGAGGGGCTTGGGCATATGTGAAGGAGGGTCATCCATAATGTATTCCATCCTACGGGCACAGGATGCGTGCGATCGTGCCTGTACGCCCACAGCAGACCGCCCTGCCGCCCCCGCCGGGCGGACAGTTCAGGCGTTCCCCACCGTGCACTCGACGGCGTCCTGCACCACATCCCTGAGGCCGCCGGTGCGGTGCAGCACCTCGAGCTGCCGCGTTGCGCCGGTGCCGGCCCGCAGCAGGTCATCGACCAGCTTTTCCACCGGCGCCAGGTCCCCGGTGCCCGCCAGTGCTTCGTGGATGTGGATCAGGAGGGAATTGACGACGGCGAGCGCCGGGGCCGGGCGCGACGTGTACGGATCGAGAAGTTCCCCGCGCAGTCCCCAGCGGCCCGCCTTCCACCCCGCCAGCCGCAGCAGCGCTGAAGGCACGCCCAGCGGCTCGATCCCCTCGCGCCATTCCCGGGCGGCAGTGTCCACCAGTGCCCGCGCGAGCCCGGCAAGAAGCACCGTGTTTTCCGGGCGCAGGCACACGTCCGGGACCCGGAATTCCACGGTGGGATAGTGCCGGGAGAGCCGGGCGTCGAAGTAGATCATCCCCTCGTCAAGCGCCACGCCGGTACTCACCATGTCATGCACGAGCTGGTGGTACACCTCGGGTGAACCGAGGATCTCCAGCGGACCGGCGGACGGCCAGCGGTTCCAGACCTGCGAACGGTAGCTCGCATACCCGGTGTCCTCGCCATGCCAGAAGGGCGAGTTGGCGCTCAGCGCGGTCAGCACCGGCAGCCAGATCCGGATCCGGTCCAGGACGGCCACCGCCTCTTCCGCTGATTCCACCGAAACGTGGATGTGGCAGCCGCAGGTGAGCTGTTCCCGTGCGGTGAGCCCATACTCCTCTGCCATGGCAGCGAAGCGGCGAAGTTGGACGGGATGCGGATCGCAGGGCATCGGCGACGTTCCCAAGGCAGCGGCGCGCACCCCCACATCCCGGGCCGCCCGGTCCGCGATGGCGCGTCCCGCGACAATGTCTGCCTTCAGCGTATCCATGGTGGGATGAGGCGGCGAAACCACCTCGATCATTTCCTGCTGGAACTCGGCCGTGAGCACAGGGCCCTTGCTGGAATCCATGGGACGGACGTACAGGTCCAATAGTCCGCGGGCCATGGGCACCGCCTCACCCGTGCCCGGATCAACGAGGAGGAGCTCCTCCTCGATCCCGAACGTCCGGACCTGCCGGTCGCCGCTCTCGCTGCCGGTGCCGGTGCCGTCATTGCCCGTGCCGGTGCCTGTGCCGTCATTGCCCAAGCTGGCCATCGCCGTCGTCCTCTGCCCGTTGCGTCTCTGCCCGGTGCGTCTTTGCCCGTTGCGCCTTTGCCACGTCCGGGGTCAGGGTGTGGCCGGGGGCGCCCCCAATAGTTGCTCCGGGAAATGGCGCCACGCCGTCGCCATCCGCTGCACCAGCGGCTGCGTGCGTCCCCGGCCCGTCCATGTCCGCACCGCGGCCTTACCGGCGCGGCTGCGCGGGGTTCGTGGGAACGCCCTGGGACGGCGGGTTAACCGGCGGCCCTGCAGTGCTTGCCGGCTGCTGCGTCAGAGGCTGGCCGGTGTTGACCTCCGGTGTGCCCGGATTGAGCGGTCCGCTGGGAACGGCGCCGGCCTGCAGGTCCTGGAGTCTCTTCTCGAGGATCTGCAGGATGGGAAGCCGGTTCCCGTGCGCTTTCTCATACCCAACCAGCCGTGCCACGTCCCCTTCTGCCAGGCCGGAGATCCGCGAGGGCAGAGTTCCCGCCGGCAGGTGGTCGTAGTCCGGCAGCGGAAGATCTCCGTGCTGCGGAACGTCGGCGCTCTGGGGCATTTCGTTCATGGTGGTTGAACTCCTTACCGTAGATCACAGGCTTAGTAAGTACCCTTACTTGTTTTACGGTACGGTGATGCCAGCCGCAGTACAAGATCCGGCTGCCCTGTACTTCCGGCCACAGCCCGGGTACATTCGGAAGTGTGACGGGGGTCATGCCCCGTCCCCTCCCCGGCCCCTCTGCACAGCCGGCGGAGCAGCCGCTGTAGTAAAACGGCGGCAAAGGATGCAGAAGCGGAACGGGCCTAAACCTTGGCAACCTCGCACTTTCAGCAGTTCCTCGACGAAGCAACTGTTCTTGATCCATCCACCGATTCGACCCTTGGGCCCGACTGCCTTTACGGCCTCTACGTCAGCTGGGCAGAGCTTCACGGACTCCAGCCCAAACCGGACCAGGCTTTCCGCGCAGGGATGCAGCGCTGCGGAGTGGACCTGCACGATATCCGACTGCACATGACGGGTCCTGCCGCGGCTGACTACATCCTCCGCAGCTACCCGGCCGTGGCATGATGTCCCGCCAGCCGGGCGGGTGTGGCGCCGGACCGCCAGTCAGCACTGCGCCGTGAACTACTCAGCAGGCGGCGCCAGCAGGCTTCCGCTGGATGATCTGACGCTGGCGGTGGCCCGCATCCGTGGGATCCTCCTGACGGAGGAAAAAGTGGACCGCGCGGTCCACCTCCTGGCCCAGGCCATCAAGGAGTCCATTCCAGGAGCTTCGGGAACCGGGGTTTCCCTCATGGATGCGGGAGGCAGAAGGACCAGCAGCGGCTTCACCGATGCGTTGGTGCAGCAGGCCGATAACGCCCAGTACCGGCTCGGGGAGGGTCCCTGCCTGACAGCCTGGGCCACCGAACAGGTGGTGATAGTGGACGACGTCAGTACAGACGGGCGATGGCCGGCGTGGAGATCCGAAGTCGCGGAGCTCCCCGTCCGCTCGGTCATCAGCGCGCCGCTGCTCCACGGAAAGGAAACCATCGGCGCGTTGAAGATCTATTCGGCCCTGCCAGGGCAGTACGACGACGCGACCGGCCGCATCCTGTCCCTGTTCGCAGGGGCGGCAGCCACTTTGCTGGCACACATCCAGGGTACGGAAACGCCGTTGCAGATGAGTGAAAGCCTCAAGGCTGCACTGGCTGGACGGGATGCCGTGAACCGTGCCTGCGGAATTCTGATGGAACGCCAGGGCATCAGCCAGGACAGGGCGATGCAGCAGCTCATTCAAAATGCCCGGGTTGCCGGCGTACCCCTTATCTCGATGAGCGAGCAGCTGATCGGTAAGGTGCCGCCGCCCGAGGGGCGATGAGGGGGAAGTAAGGACAATGGGATTCGATCCTCACGAACCGGAGCAGCGCGGGAAGCTTAACGATGCCCTCCGCGCGGCCGGCATCAGCGTGGGGGAACTCTGGCTGCGGTATTTCAGCATGAGCGGCTCGGCAGGCGAGTATGAGGTGCAGGCCTACGCCCAGGGCCTCATCTCCCTGCCCGTGGCACAGCGCGACCTGCTGGCCATGGCGGCCAACGAACTCATTGACGAAAAGCCGCAGCTCCGCGCGCCCTACGCGGACGAGCTCGACAGTTTCAGCGCTGAAGCCGGAGGGCAGGACACTGCCCAGGGCTGCACGGCTCCCGTGGCTGGATTCCAGGGAACCATACGGGGAGGGGCTTTTCCAGCCCGGACGGTACGGCCTGACACCCCTGCTGGCTGCCCCGGGCCCCCTAGGCCTGGTGGAAACGCTCAGGCGTCATAGTGCGTGATTACGGACGGATCGTCGGTAACAGAGGCAACCACGCTGGCCGCCACTTCACGCAGCTTGATGTTCCGGCTGCTCGATGCCCTCTTGAGCACGGACATTGCAGCGTCCTGGCTGCAGCGGTTCTGTCCCATGATCACACCCGCTGCAAGGTCGATAACGGTCCGGGACGACATGGCCGCTATGAGGTCATCCCGGGAATCAGTCAACTGGGCGATGCGCAGCGCCAGCCCCAAGGAGGTGCTGGCATCCCGGGCAAATTTCTCCGCAGCGCTGATCGCTTCCCCGGAAAAGGCGTGTTTCCGGGTGGAGTACAGGTTCAGTGCCGCCCTCGCCTCGCCCCCTCCAGCATGGAAACCGCCAGGACGGACTCGAGCGGCGACTCGTGCACGGCGGCAATGTAATGCGGCCAGCGGTGTTCACTGCGCACGTCCGGAACATGCATTGTGCCGCCCTCCCGGATGGCCGACAGGCAGGGTCCTTCATCAAAGGCGTACTGCACCTCGTCCAGGCTCCGGGCCCTGTCATCGCTGCTGGCCACCGTGGTCGGCTTCTTCCGCCGCAGCACGGTCACTGAACACGAGATGTCCTGGCCGGGTGAGGAAAGGTCCGCGGCCGCCGCAACGGCCAGATTATGAAGGAATTCCTCCACGTGGGAACTGCTGAGGACAAGATCATCCAGCGGTACGGCAAGGGGTTGCCTGATTGTTTCGTGAGCCATGGCGTGGCCTCCTCCTCGTAGCCCTGCGCCTGCCGCCCGGCGCCGAAAACGCTAACCTGCACCACAGCAGACTCCTGCGGCTCTTCCAGCGTACTACCGGAAAATGCTGCCGAAACTGCCCTCCCACCGCGTGGCCAGCCTTGATCCGGGAGGGGTATGGACACGTTACCCGTCCCCCCAAAGCCATTGGGAACTGATCTGTTGCGACTGCCGAATTCAATCAGCGTGCTTACTATCCTGCGGCAGGACCCGTGCTTTTTCCAGACCCTGGACTACCCCGGTACAAAAGCCAGCCGGCCGCCACCAGGACCACGCTGAGCCCCAGGAAGCCAAGGTCCCAGGCCAGCGGTCCGCCCAGATCGTCCCGGACGTGGTGGATCTGCAGCAACTGGTGGTTGATGAGGCCCTCCACGATGTTGAACACCCCCCAGCCGGCCAGGACAAGGCCGGTGTGGAACCGCCAGCTCGCCGAGAGGCGCCCCAGCCTTCGGGCGCGGACGGCCAGGACGGCGGCGGCTGCCACCAGCACCCACATGGCGCCATGGAAGAGGCCGTCAGCCAAGGTGTTCAGCTCCAGCCCTGCCAGCGTTTTGGTGTTCCCGCCGGCGGTGTGGCTGAGCATGTGGTGCCACTGCAGAAGCTGGTGCAGCACAATGCCGTCAACAAAACCGCCCATGCCCATACCGAACAAAAACGCGGGCGCGGCAGCCGGTGACAGCGACCGGCGGGCTGCCCCGGCCGGCGTACTTGGGATTTCCCGTGTCACGCCTGTTCCTCCTTCTGTGCCGTTCGGCTATCGCTTAAGTCCCTACCCGCCGTCGTGCGCGGTAACCACTAAACTCACCAAAGATTCCTTCCGGCGGAACCCTTGCCCCGTCCGCGTGAGGCAGAAGCCTGCGATTCACTTGGTCACAGAAAAAACACCACATTGAAACAATTCAGCAACCTGGCCACGGCATGCTGTCTCTTACGGGGACACAACAGCAGGAGGCGCATCATGGAGGCACAGGGAGTGCTCACCGGCCAGCTTCGGATCGGCGACCAGATCGAGGCATGGCACAACGGCAAACTTTTCCACCGGGGACGGGTGATGGACGTGGTGCCTGCCCTTGAACTGTTCTGGATCCTGGACGCGAGGACTGGCACGCGGAAGCTGCTGGACCCGGAGGCGCTGGAGATCCGGCACGTTGGGGAGCAGGCCACGCCGCTCGCCCCGGCCTAAGGAAAAGCAGGCGTACGACGGCGGCCTGCCGGGCTCCCAGCGTTCAGAGCGTTCAGGCCGTCCAGCGTTCAGGCGCGCGCGCCGGCCGTGCATAGAATGAACCCATTGCGGCACCGCTGCGGCAGTACGGGCGCAATCCGCCCGCCACCACCACTAAGGAGCACACCGTGATTGGATTCATCGTTGCCGGCCTGATCATTGGCGCATTAGCCCGCCTCATCAAGCCGGGCAAGCAGAACCTGGGCCTGCTGGCCACTCTCCTGCTCGGCCTGGCCGGCTCGGTCATCGGCGGAGTGATCGCTTCGCTACTGGGCACCGGCGACATCTTCGAGCTGAACTTCCTGGGCTTTATCGTGGCCGTCATCGCCGCGGTGCTGTTGGTGGGAACAGCCGAGGCCATCGTGGGCCGCCGGAGGTCGGTGCGCCGCTAGGCGCCCTCGCCGGTCCGGGCTGCACCGCCCACTGCTACGCCAAAACGCGGGGTCGTTCCGCACCCTCCCGAGGTTTCGGGAAGGCGCGGAACGACCCCGCGTTGCTGTTAGGTGAGTGCGCCGTCAGTTCCGTTCCTGGTACACGTCCGGGATGCCGTCCTGGTCCGCGTCCACCTTCTCCAGCGCCTCGGCTTCCCGGTACTGCCGGTTCCTGGTCTTCAGCACGGCAGTGGCCAGCAGCGCCGCCAGGACGGATGCGGCCAGGATGCCCACCTTGGCGTGGTCGTCGTGCAGGCTGCCCTGGCCGAAGCTGAGCTCGGCCACCAGCAGGGACACGGTGAATCCGATCCCGGCCAGGAGTGCCACGCCGAAAATATCGATCCACTTGAAGGACTTGTCCAGCTCCGCCCGGGTGGCCTTGGTCAGGAGCCAAGTGACGCCCAGGATGCCGATGGGCTTGCCCACCACCAGGCCCACGATGATGCCCAGCGCCACCGGATCCGCAAGGGCTGAACCGAGCCCCTCCCAGCCTCCAACCGCAACGCCGGCGGAGAAGAACGCGAAGATGGGAACGGCCACGCCCGCCGAGATGGGCCGGAAGCGGTGTTCGAAGATTTCCGCCAGGCCGGGCCCTGCATCCGGACCGCCGGAAGCCTGGGAGCGGAAGACGGGGACGGCAAAGCCCAGCAGCACGCCGGCCACCGTGGCGTGGATGCCGGACGCGTGGACAAGGGCCCAGGTGACCATGCCAAGCGGCAGCAGGATGAACCAGGCAGCGGAGGCCTTCATGCCGAAGAAGTGGCGGTATTTGTGCGCCAGGAAGGCGTAGAGCGCCAGCGGAATGAGGGCCAGGAGCAGCGGCGTGACGTCTAGGTCGCTGGTGTAGAAGAACGCGATGATGGTGATCGCAATGAGGTCGTCCACCACAGCGAGCGTCAGCAGGAAGATGCGCAGGGCGCTGGGCAGGTGGGACCCGATGATGGCCAGGACCGCCACCGCGAACGCGATGTCCGTGGCCGTGGGGATGGCCCATCCGCGCAGGGTTTCGGGGCTGGTGAGGTTGATGGCAACGTAGATCAGCGCCGGAACCACCACGCCGCCCGCGGCCGCGGCAACGGGGACGATCGACTTGCTGATCTGGCGGAGGTCCCCCGCCACGAACTCGCGTTTGAGCTCCAGGCCAACCAGGAAGAAGAAGATGGCCAGCAGTCCGTCCGCCGCCCAGGCCCCAAGGCTGAGTTCAAGGTGCCAGGGCTCGTAGCCAACCTTCAGATCCCTGAGGGCAAAGTAGCTGTCCGACGCCGGCGAGTTGGCCCAGATGAGGGCGATGACCGCAGCGGCAACCAGCAGGGCGCCGCCAACGGTTTCCTTGCGGAGAATCTCCCCGATCCGGAGTGCCTCGGCGTAACTGCCACGGGAAAGGACTGCGGATTTGCCCGGCCTGGACGGGGGTGTAGTGGGCGTGGGCTGGTTCATGGAGTCTCCTGGCATTTGGGGTCTACAAGACTATGCCGACCAGACTTCCCGGCGCACCTTCGTTCCATCCTACAGGGGTGCGTTGCCCTTGCCCCCGCCGGGTTTTGCGTACCCCACGGCAGCGGCCGCTGTGGTTCATTTCACTTATTTCCCATCCGTAACAGCAGTGGCTCCGAAGTACTCCTGTCCCTCATCTGGGACGAACGTCACGTGTATGAGGAGACTGCTTTCCGATGAACAAGACACTTCGCTTCCTTGCCGTACCTACCCTGGCTTTGGGCGCCCTTGCGCTTTCAGGCGCCCCCGCCATGGCCCACGACGGCGCCGACCACTACCAGTCCACCCTGGGCCAGATCAACGGCAGCTCGGCCTCCGGCACCATCACCGTTGATGTCACGGGAAACCAGGCGCACGCCGTCCTCAAGGTCTCCGGCCTGGCCGCAACCTTCATGGCCGCCCCCTACCCCCACGTCCAGCACATCCATGGCGGCGCCCAGGGCGTGTGCCCGGCACCGTCCGCGGACAAGGACGGCGACCAGGTTGTCTCCACCACCGAAGGCGCACCGCGCTACGGCGGCATTGTCACCACCCTGTCCACCAGCGGTGACACCAGCCCCGCCGCCGGCCTTGACCTCAAGGTGGCCGGCCAGGGTGCAAGCTACACCGTGGACCGCACCTTTGAAGTGAACGCCGAAACCAAGGCCGCCCTGGAAGCAGGAACCGCCGTGGTTGTGGTCCACGGCCTCGACCTGGCAACCCTGAGCGCAGCAGGCCAGGCAGCCAAGAGCGACCTTGTTCCCGAGCTTCCGCTGGCGGCCACCTCCCCCGCCCTCTGCGGAACCCTGACCGCCGGACAGATGAAGATGCCCGCGGGCGGCGCTGACACCGGCATCGCCCAGGAAACCGGCACTGACACCGGCGCCCTGGCCCTCGGTGGCGGCCTGGCCCTGGTTGCCCTTGCCGGCGGCGCCTACGTTGTCCGCCGCCGCAGCGCCGGATCCGAAGCCTAAGCCCGGGCTGACTGGACCAATACTGTGACACTCATGAAATCCGGCCGCCGCGGGGGCCTTCGGGCCACCACGGCGGCCGGGCTTCTGCTCATTCTGGCCCTTACCGGCTGCGGCACCTCAGGTGCCGGGCCGTCCGACGCCGGTGCCGCACCTTCCGCTTCCGGTGCGCCTTCCACGGCCCCTGCCCCGCCTGCGGCCGGCCCGGCGGTGCCGGCACCAGCCCCGTCCACTCCAGCGCCTGCAGCCGCAGAACCGCCAGTCCTGTCCCGGTCAGAGCCGGTGGTCCTTGAAATCCCCGCCATCGGTGTGCGGACCGATCTGCTCAAGCTGGGCCTGCGGGAGAACGGCTCACTTGAGGTACCGCAGGACTCCGGCAGCGGCGCTCCGGCCAGCTGGTACAACGGTTCCCCCACCCCCGGCGAACGTGGACCGTCCGTCATGCTGGGCCACGTCAACTCCCCCAGCGGCCGTGGAGTGTTCGCGGACCTCCGCAAGCTCACCCCTGGAACCGAGATCAACGTCTCGCGAACCGACGGCAGCACCGCTGTGTTCACCGTTGACCGCGGAGCCCTCTACAGCAAAAACGATTTCCCCACGCTTGAGGTCTACGGAAACACTGCAGGGTCCGAACTCCGGCTGATCACCTGCGACGGCTACGACCCCGCCACGGGGCTCTTCGACGACAACTACGTCATCTACGCCAAGCTCAAAGCCTGAACTGTTACCCGCCAAAGCCCTTCCCCGCCACTGCCCAATCCCTCAGGAACCGAAGAAACGGCCGCGAACCCGTACAGGGGTGCGGCCAGGACGGACGAGTCATGACCCACCGCACCCCGCTGCTTGCTTCGTTTGCTATCTCAGCCCTGCTGCTCTCCGGCTGCGCTGCTGCGGCCGGGTCCGTGGGAGCGGTTCCAGCGCCGTCGTCGGACATTTCCTCTCCTGCGGACGGAGTACCGGAAGCCGAATCCCCGTCAGCCGCGTCCCCCTCAACGCAGGGCGGCCACGCGGGGCACCACGGCGGGGGCTCCCCCTCCCCGCGCACTACTGCCAGCGGACCCAGTGAAGCCGCCAAGATGGTGTGCGGTGAACAGCCAATGGACAGGCTCACCGAGATCCTGGACCTTGGGCAGGATCCGCACACCGTGGACAGCTGGGCGGACAGCACCTTCACGTGCACGTACCACCTGAATGAGGGTGCCTTGGACATTTCCGTCAGGGAGGCGCCGGACAAGGCCGCCGCGCTGACCTACTTTGACGCCATGCAGGCGCTGGCGGTGGACGCGGCGCCCATCGAAGGGCTCGCCAACCTCGGCTTTCCGGCCTACGAAACCGCGGACGGATCGGCAGTGTTCCAGAAGGACAACTTCATCCTGCACGTGGACGCCTCGGACTTGCCGGAGGCCATGGGACCGGACGGCATCAGCCGCAATGCCCTGGCCTACCAGTTGTCCACCACCATCCTGGCGTGCTGGGTGGAGCACCACTAACCGGCCCTAGACAGCCCGCTTCCGCGTCGCGGCAGCCCCCCGGCCATCCATCTGGATGGCCTTGACGGCAGCGTCCAGGTACTGGCGCGACTCTGCCACGTTGGCCAGTTGCACCAGCTCCGCTGCCACCACCACCAGCTTCACGTTCCGGTGGCTGCTGGTGCTCACCAGCATCTGGAAAGCGTCCTCGGAGCCCATACCCAGCTGGCCCATGAGGATGCCCCGGGCCTGGTCTATGACAGTCCGCGTTGACGTGGCTCCAATGACCGCTTCCCGGGCCGTCTGCTCGGTTTCGCGCTGGAGCGTGGTGGTGAGGTCCACCATCACACCTTCGAGGGCGGTGACCTTACCGTCCTTGGTAATGGCGTCACCGGAGGTCAGGACCCGGCGGGTGCGCCCCTGGGCGTCGATGATGCGGTGGTACATACAGAAATAGCCGCCGGTCCGGACAACCTGGGCAACAATTTCCTCGCACCGGGGCCTGTCCTCCGGATGCTTGTGGGAGTAGAGCAGCTCCAGGGTGGGCACCACCTCGCCCCGGCGGTATCCGTGCAGTTGGAACATGTCGTCAGACCAACTGATCTTCCCGGTTTCAAGATCGGCAAGGAACGTCCCCGCAAGGCACTGGTTGTCCCCCAGCGCGCTCGAGTAGCTATAAGGGCCGGTCAGCTCTGACACAAGGCCACCTCCATGTAGCGTCCAACACGTCCCCGGCCGTTGGCACAGTCCGCACTATTTCCCATTATGGCCGGGTATGGCCCCTGCTGGTAAGGCCTAATGGCCCCTTCCCCCTTGTGGGGTGTTGCATGACGGGAGAAAGGGTTGACGCGTATACCCCCTAGGGGTATATTCAAGGTGTTGTCAGTGAAGTGGTATGTCCCGGCCGGTGCCCCGCACCGCCATCACAGCCGTTCAACCCCAGCACCTGCCCCGCAAGGAATAGCCCTTCACCAAGGAATGGAACTGACATGTTCGACATTGAGAACCGCACCGAGCTCCCCCTGGCCTCCAGCGCCGGCTGCAGCTGCTGCTCCCCCGCCGGCCACGCGCAGGAGGCGCCGGCCGCCGTCGTAATTTCCGACGCCGATGCCCCCTCCCCGCGGACGTTCGCCGTTGAGGGCCTCACCTGCGGGCACTGCGTGCAGACGGTGGAGAAGGCCGTCTCCGCCCTTGACGGGGTCGACTCGGCGTCCGTTGACCTGGTGGCAGGCGGCCGTTCCGGCCTTACCGTTGCCGGCTCCACCACAGACGCGGCGGTCCGCCAGGCCGTCACCGCAGCCGGGTATTCCCTGGCTTCCAACTGATTTTTCCGCACCGGGGCTGCTGCCCCGGGTGCGACGTCCTCCAAGGAGGAACAGATGCAGGACCACCAGCACCACCATCACGACGACGACCGCCCCTCAGGCGGAACAGTCACCGCAGCGGAAACTGCCTCAGCCGGCGCCGGGCACGCGGGCCACGGCGGGCACCAGCATCCCGGGCACCACGGTCCGGGGCACCACGGTGACGAATCCACCGCCCGCCACGACGACGACCACACTGTCCACACCCACGGGCAGCATGCCGGACACAGCACGGCCATGTTCAAGAACAGGTTCTGGCTGACGCTGGCCCTCTCCATCCCCGTGGTCTATTTCAGCCCCATGGTGGGGCACCTCCTGGGCTACATGGCCCCCATGTTCCCCGGCTCAACCTGGATCCCGCCCGTTTTGGGCACGGTGATCTTCCTCTACGGCGGCCAGCCCTTCCTCAAGGGCGGCCTGCAGGAGCTCAAGGACCGCCGGCCGGGCATGATGCTGCTGATCGCCATGGCCATCACCGTGGCATTCGCCGCCTCCTGGGTCACCAGCCTAGGGCTGGGCGGCTTCGACCTGGACTTCTGGTGGGAACTCGCCCTGCTGGTGGCCATCATGCTGCTGGGCCACTGGATCGAGATGCGCGCCCTGGGATCTGCCCAAGGGGCCCTGGATGCCCTTGCCGCGCTGTTGCCTGACGAAGCCGAGCGCATTACGGACACCGGCACGGAAACCGTTCCCGTGTCCGAACTCCAGCCTGAGGACCTGGTCCTGGTCCGCTCGGGCGCCCGGATGCCCGCCGACGGAACAGTGGTGGAAGGGCAGGCCGAGGTCGACGAATCCATGATCACCGGCGAATCCAAGACCGTTCCCCGCGGCCCCGGAGACGCCGTGGTGGCCGGAACCGTGGCCACTGACACCAGCGTCCGCGTCCGCGTCACGGCCGTGGGCGACGACACCGCCCTGGCAGGCATCCAGCGGCTGGTGGCCGAGGCACAGTCGTCGTCCTCGCGCGCCCAGGCCTTGGCCGACCGTGCCGCAGCCTTCCTGTTTTACTTTGCCGCCGGCGCAGGTGTCCTGACGTTCATTGCCTGGACCCTGCTGGGCAGCATCCCGGAAGCCGTCACCCGCACCGTCACCGTCCTGGTCATCGCCTGCCCGCACGCCCTGGGCCTGGCCATCCCGCTGGTGATCGCTATTTCCACCGAGCAGGCAGCGCGCGCCGGGGTCCTGATCAAGAACCGGATGGCGCTGGAGCGGATGCGCACCATCGACGTTGTCCTCTTCGACAAGACCGGCACGCTCACCACGGGCGCACCGCAGCTCAAGGACGTGGCGGCCGCCGAAGGAGTGGACCCCGATGAGCTGCTGGCCCTGGCCGCCGCCGTCGAGGCGGACAGCGAGCATCCCGTGGCAAAGGCGATCGTCCGCGCGGCCCGGGAACGCAACCTCACCCTTCCGGTCGCCAGCGGGTCCACCTCCCTCACCGGACGCGGCGTCAAAGCCAGCGTGGACGGACGCACCGTGCACGTGGGCGGGCCCGCGCTCCTGCGCGAGCTGGACGCCGTCGAACCTTCCGCACTGGCACAGTCCACCCGGGCCTGGATGGACCGCGGCGCGGCCGTGCTGCATGTGATTGACGGCGACGGCCGCGTACTGGGCGCCGTCAGCCTGGAGGACGCGGTGCGTGCAGAGTCGCGCCAGGCCGTGGCGGCGCTGCAGAACCGCGGCGTTAAGGTGGGCATGATCACCGGCGACGCCCGGCAGGTGGCCCAAGCCGTGGCCGAGGACCTGAATATCGACGAGGTGTTCGCCGAAGTCCTGCCGGCGGACAAGGACAAGAAGGTTGCCGAACTGCAGGCCCGCGGGCTGAAGGTGGCCATGGTGGGCGACGGCGTCAACGACTCCCCGGCGCTGGCACGTGCCGAGGTGGGCATCGCGATCGGCGCCGGCACGGATGTGGCCATGGAGTCCGCCGGGGTGGTGCTGGCCGGAAATGATCCGCGTGCCGTGCTGTCCATGGTGGATCTGTCCCGCGCCAGCTACCGCAAGATGTGGCAGAACCTGGTGTGGGCCACGGGCTACAACGTCCTGTCCGTGCCGCTGGCCGCGGGTGTCCTGGCGTTCGCCGGGGTGGTGCTCTCGCCGGCAGCCGGAGCCGTCCTGATGTCCGCATCCACTATTGTGGTGGCCTTGAATGCCCAGCTGCTGCGGCGGGTGAAACTCAACCCGTCGGAGGTACGTTGAAAGAACTGGGCACCGCCTGCCCTGCAGCAGTCCAGTCCAGCCCCGAGAAGGAGGAACCAGCATGACCGCACGCGCCAGCGTCCTGTCGGCAGCGCTCCTCCGCGCGGGGCTGCTGGCTGCGGTGATGGCCATCGTGGCCGGAATCTTCGGCATGCACGTCATGACCGCGGACCATTCGTCCCACGCAGCCCCCACGGATGTCACCCTCACGGCCGGGGACCCCGCCGTCGGGCACGCTCCCGTTGCCCATACCGCGGAGGAACACGCGGCCGTGGGGCACACGGCCGGGCACGCCGCCGTCGGACATTCTGCAACTGGCCACCCAGCCAGCGCGGCAGACGCAGCTGGTGCGGGCGCATCCTTCACCACCTCCGCATCCTGCAGCGCGGGCTGCCCGGATGCGCGGGAAGCCGGCGCGTCCTGCACCCCGCTGGCAAAGGCCGGATCGCTGGCGGCCGTCCCGCCCCCGGCCGGCCAGACCGCACTCCTGGCGCCGGCGGCCGGCACCCTAGGGGCCAACCGCTACTCCTTCATTCCGCCAAGCCCAACGCCCTGCGAATTGTCCATCAGCCGAACGTAAAGAGACTGCGGAGGCGTGGCCACCCACGCCTCCAGACGTCCAGTTCACCTACTTCCCTGAAGGACCATCAAGAATGAACAGCACGATCAAAACCCTGTCCGTCGCCGCTGCGCTGGCAGCCTCGCTCGGCCTGGCCGGATGCGCCGCCGATTCCGGCAGCACCGGCGGAAGCACCATGCCCATGAACCACAGCTCCGGCCCCGCTGCCAGCATGATGCCGGATGCAAGCGCCAACCATAATCCGGCGGACATCGCCTTTTCCCAGATGATGATCCCGCACCACGCGCAGGCCGTTGAGATGAGCGACATGATCCTGGCGAAACCGGACATGCCCGCGGACGTCACCGCCCTGGCCACCAAGATCAAGGACGCGCAGGCTCCTGAGATCGAAACCATGACCGGGTGGCTCGAGGGCTGGAACGTGCCCGCCATGATGTCCGACCACTCCGGCCACGGCATGACCGGCATGGTCGATTCGGAGGGCATGGAGAAGCTCAAGGATGCGCAGGGAATGAACGCCGTCCGGCTCTTCCTGGAGCACATGATCGGACACCATGAAGGCGCCGTGGACATGGCGCAGCAGGAGATCGGCGCCGGCAAGCACCCCGAAAGCATCCAGCTCGCCCGCGACATCATCACCGCCCAGGAGGCGGAGATCGCCGAGATGAAGGAGATGCTGGCCGGGCTCTAACCCTCCCCCGGACGCTCTCTCACTTAACGTCGGTTCTCCCCGGACGCTCTCTCACTTAACGTCGGTTCTCCCCGGACGCTCTTTCACTTTCCTTGGGAAGGTGGGAGAGCGTCCGTCTGGCCGTCAGGCCGAGGCTTGGATCGCATGGAGGCAGGTGCCGCCGGTTTCACGTGCTCGGGGCGGATTCCGACGCCGATGAAACGTGCGGTGAAGCGGCGCAGCAGCGGCGAGGCGAGACGGATCAGCGCAACCACCCAACCCGGTGCGAAGCGGCGGCCCGTGGCTGCCCTGGAGATGGCCTTGTGACCGTTGCGCTGGATCAGCTGCATAACCTTCACCGGCAGCTCGCGGCGCCGCTGCACCGCTGCGAGTTTCTCCACCGGAACCGCACCGGCAGCCAGGTCCCCGGAGATGGCGTTGAACAGCGCTACCGCGTCCTGGATGGCGAAGTTCACGCCCACGCCGAACACCGGTGACATTGCGTGGGCGGCATCGCCGATCGCCATGAACCCGGGCCGGTACCAGCGCCGCAGCCGGTTGATCTGGACGGAGAGGAGTTTGACCTGGCCCCAGTCCTGCAGGGTGCCCACCACCGGCTGGAGCACGGGAGCTGCGCGCGCAAGCCGTTCACGGAAGGCGTCCAGCCCTGCTCCGCGCAGCTCGTCCAGACCTCCTTTTCGGATGGCCATGCCCGACTGGTACCTGTCGCCCCGGTCAAGCGTGAGGACCATCCCGCGGGAGGAGATATACCCGAGGGTTACGGGCGGCGGCGATGGCGGTTTGGGAAGGTTGAACCACAGCACATCGATGGGCACACCGAATTCATCAGGTACCAGCCCGGCCGCAGCCCGCAGCACCGACGCCCGCCCGTCGGCTGCGACGGTCAGCGTGGCACGGACCTCCCGTCCGCCGTCGGGCGTTTCAATCCGCACGCCCCGCACCTGGTCCTGCTCAATGATCAGTCCAGTGGCCCCTGAGTTCATAAGCAGCTCGAACGTGGGGAACGCCGCGGCCTCGCGCGCCAGGAAGTTCAGGAAGTCCCACTGCGGCGCCAGGACCAGGAAGTTGTCCGGGCCCCCGAGGCTGCGGAAGTCAGCCATGGTGATGCGCTGCCCTTCCACCACGGCGTCCAGGGTGGGCAACCGTGTGAGGGGCAGTTGCAGGAATTTTTCACGCAGCCCGAGCTCGCCGAGCAGGGTCACGGTGGAAGGATGCACCGTGTCGCCGCGGAAGTCGCGCAGGAAGTCTGCGTGCTTCTCCAGCACGGTGACTTTCAGGCCGGCGCGCGCGAGCAGGTAGCCGAGCACCATGCCGGCCGGGCCGCCGCCGGCAATCACGCAGTCGCGTCCGGGCTGGTCTCCTGGGCTCATGGTGCCACTCCTCCGCATCGGTGCCTGCCTCAATGGTGGCCGCAGTGCCGCTGGAATGGTAGTGACGCGCACCGGTTTCGCCGACGTCTGGTGAGAGAGCGTCACGTCAAAAGCAACGTCAAGTGAGAGAGCGTCACGGGAAAAGCAGCGTTAAGTGAGAGAGCGTGGGGGTGTTGCGTGTTAAGTTGAAACGTGCGGGCCGGACGGTCCGCGCACCGGCTGGAAAGAGAAAATCCCCTTGGACACATCCGCACCAGTACGAATCCTCACCGTCTGCACCGGCAACATCTGCCGCTCGCCGGTGGCCGAGAGGCTGCTGCAGGCAGGCCTGAACCAGGCGGTGCCGGGCGGTTTCGTGGTTGCCAGCGCGGGGACGCGTGCCATGGTGGGTGAGCCCATGCAGCCCATCTCAGCTGACATCGTGCGCACCTTTGGCGGGGACCCGGACAACTTCGCGGCCCGCCAGCTGACCCCGGCCATCCTGCGCGGCGTGGACCTGGTGCTCACCATGACCACGGCACATCGCGGCGAAGTGCTCCAGCTGGACGCCTCGCTCCTCAAGCGGACCTTCACCATCCGCGAGTTTGCCCGCATGCTCGACGTCCTGGACGAGCGCGCGGCAGCAATGGACGGGGGCACACCTCCTGCAGGAGCGTCCGACGACGGCGACCGGCTGGCTGCCAACGCCGCCTTCTGGAAGAGCCTGGCAGCGCGCGCCGCGGGGGTCCGGCACTTGTCCCTGCCGCCCAACGCAGGGGATAACGACATCATCGACCCCTACCGGCGCTCGCCCGAGGTGTACCGGCAGATGGAAGACGAACTGGCTCCGGCCATCGTCTCCATCCTCCGCCATGCCCGACTTAACGTTCCCGCCTGAGCCGGCCTCCGCCGTCGTCATTCCAACCTGTGGTTTTCTCTGTGGTTTTTCTGCGGATTCCCCCGATGTAACGAAAATTTGCCGATGCTAATTTTCCCAAATGGGCATCCAGCTGCACGATCCAAGCACCCAGCCAGCCGACGCGTCCGAGCCGGCCAAACGCCGCAGGCGCCACCCGTTGCGGACCATCCTGCTGGTGCTCCTGGCCGTGGCAATCATCATTCCTGCCTCCGCCGGGGCCTACCTGTACAGCCTGGGACAGATCTACGAGTCCGAGATCACCACCATCGACTCTCCCTGGCCGGCGGAATCCACCCGGCCCCAGCGCCAGCAGCCGGGCGCGGCCGCGGGAGAAGCAGCACCGGGTGACGCCGGGGGGTCGGGCGGAAGCCAGACCGGCGGCGGAACGGCGGAGGGCAGCCAAAATGCCGTGGCCGACGGCATGCTGAACATCCTGGTGATGGGCAGCGACAGCCGCGGCGCCACAACGGAGGAAGCGCTGTCCGGCGGCAACTCCAACCAGCGCGCCGACACCCTCATGCTGGTGCACGTTCCTGCGGACAGGTCCAAGATCTTCACCGTCTCACTCATGCGGGACCTGTGGGTGGACATTCCGGGCAATGGCCAGGCCAAGATCAACGCAGCCCTCGCGTACGGCGGCGTCCCGCTGATGGTGCAGACGGTCGAGTCATTGTTCAACCAGCGCATCGACCATGTGGCCATGATCGACTTCGAGGGCTTTGTGGGCATGACCGATGCCCTGGGCGGGGTGGAAGTGAACGTCACGCAGCCGTTCGTGTCGCCGCACAGCAGCAAGAAGTACGCCAAGGGCCCCACGGTCCTGGACGGCAAGGGCGCCCTTGACTTCGTCCGCGAGCGCTACGCCTACGCAGACGGCGACTACCAGCGGGTGCGCAACCAGCAGGCCTTCCTGCAGGCGCTGCTGGCCAAGAACCTCAGCCGGGACACGCTCCTGAATCCTGTGAAGGTCCACAACGTCATCAGCTCCATGGCCCCGTTCGTTAGCGCGGACAGCGGCCTGAACGCCGGAACCCTGGCACGGCTGGGGCTGGAGCTCCGGAACGTCCGGTCCGACGACATGGAAATGTTCACCCTCCCAACCCTCGGAACGGGAACGTCGGCGGACGGACAGTCGATCGTGATCCCGGACCGCAACGCCATTGCGGGGCTCTCAAGGGCGCTGGCAGATGACAGTTTGGACAAGTTTGTAGCCAGCAGGGGCCTTGCGGGCTGACACTGATCCCACCTACCCACAATGAGGTGAGACATCGTGAGCACACCTGGCGGTCCTGATTCCTCCGGTCCGGGTCCTGGTTCGTCCGGGGCCGGTTCGTCCGGGGCCGGAGGCACAGGCCCAACCGATCCCCCTGCGTCCGGTCCGCACGGCGGCAGCTGGGTGGCGCACGGCCGGCGGCGGTGGATCGCAGCGCTGCTGGCGTTCGTCCTGGTGGCGGTGGCCGCCGTCGCCGTCATCAGCCTCAACCGGCCCGGCACCGAGGCACAGCCCGCCGCAACGCAAAGTGAAACGCCGTCGCCCTCGCCGTCGGAGACCCCGTCCCCCTCGCCGTCGGAGACACCTTCAGCAACACCTCCCCCGGCCCCGGCTCCCCCGCCGCCTCCGGAGCCCATCCCGGATCTGCCTGCTGTGCCCATGAACGTGCTGGTGATCGGCAGTGACATGCGCGGCGTTGCGAAGGACGCGGCGGCGCACACGGCAGCAACCGGCGAAGCGATGGACCACCGTTCGGACACCCTGATGGTGGTGCACGTCCCGGCCGACCGCAGGACCCTGTACATCGTGTCCATCAACAGGGATACCTGGGTGGACATCCCGGGCTTCGGCGGCGGAAAGATCAACGCCGGGCTGCAGTACGGCGGGATCGATATGACTACCCAGACGGTGCAGCAGCTGCTCGGGATCACCATCGACCACACCCTGATGCTGGACTTCGGCGGCCTCAAAGTCCTGGTGGACGGGCTGGGCGGGATCGACGTCAACGTCCCCATTCCCTTCCAGTCCACGCATGACACCGGCCACGTCTTCGGCCCCGGCGTGAACCACTTGGACGGACAGGCGGCGCTGGAGTTTTCCCGGGAGCGGTACGCCTTCGCGGACGGCGACTTCCAGCGGGTCCGCAACCAGCAGATCCTGCTCAAGGCGGTCCTGGCCCGGCTGACCTCGGGCGGGGGCCTGAACGATGTCAATGCCGTCCGCGGGCTGGTGGACTTCGCTTCCTGCTGCCTCACCGTGAACAAGGGCTTCGACCCAGTCCAGGCCGCCATCCTGGCCTACAGCCTGCGGAACCTGGACACCAACGCCATCGGCACCATGACGCTGCCCACCGCCGGAGCCGGGTTCGTGGCAGGCCAGTCCGTGCTGTTCCCGGACTACGGCGGCATCGCGGCTGTTGGCGCGGCGCTGCGGGAGGGGCGGATCGGCGAGTTCGCGGTTCCGTAAGCCGGCCGGGGGTCAGCGCGGACACATCGGCGTAGACGCTGGCGACCAGGATAGTGGCGGGCGACGCGCACATTCGCTGGCGCGGGTGAAATGTCCGGTGCGCCGGCGATCCTGCGCGTCGTCAAAGAATTGGAGCATCGAAAACAGGCGTCCTGGCCACAGCCCTCCCGCTGTTCATCACCGAATCATCCCGTGTTCACCCGCGGGCCAGCGTCCGTGCGCCCGGCGGCGGCAGCCTGAGGGGCATGACTTCCACTCCATCGGCCGACGTATCGCGCCGCACCATCGTCAGGGGATCCGTCCTCGCCGCCGCGCTGGCCGCCGTGCCCGCCGCAGCGCAGGCCGGCCCCGTCCAGGCTGCCCCGCGCAACACAGGAGGGGTTGCGCTGGTCCGGAATCGGCTCACGCTGCCCAGCGGCATCGCCACCGGAGACGTTACGTCGGACTCGGCGGTGCTGTGGTCGCGCGCTTCGGGGGCCGGGCGGATGACGGCGGTCCTGCGGGCAGTGAACGACGGCGGCGCGGTGTTGCGCGGGCGCGGCGCCTTCGAGCGCGTCCTGCGGGGACCGCGTGCCACCCCGGCGTCCGACTTCACGGCCAAGATCCACGCCGGCAACCTGCCTTCCAACACCCGCTTTGCGCTGGAGATCAGCTTCGAGGACGACGGCGGCGCGTCCGGTGAGAGCGTGCGCGGCACCTTCCGCACGGCTCCGGACGCCGGGACGTACAACGGCCGGGGCCGCACCGGCGACTCAAGCAACGGAGGCGACGCGCCGTCGTCGTCCGCCCAAAGTTTTGTATGGACCGGTGACACGGCCGGGCAGGGCTGGGGCATCAATGAGGAGATCGGCGGTATGCGCGGCTACCGGGCCATGCACCAGACGCGGCCGGACTTCTTTATCCACTCGGGAGACACCGTGTATGCGGACGGTCCGCTCACTGAAACGGTGGTTGAGAAGGACGGGCAGGTGTGGCGGAACCTGGTCACCGAGGAGGTGTCCAAGGTGGCCGAAACCCTCACGGAGTTCCGCGGCCGGCACCGCTACAACTCGATGGACGCCAACATGCGAGCCATGTTCGCCGACGTCCCGGTGATCGCCAACTGGGACGACCACGAGACCACCAACAACTGGTATCCCGGCGAAATCCTGGAGGACCCCCGCTACACCGTGCGCGACGTCAATACCCTCGCCGCCCGCGGCCGGCAGGCGTGGCAGGAGAACATGCCCATCGCCGAGTCCGCCGCGCTGTGGCGGCCGGGAACGTTCGACGACGCCGGCCAGTACCAGCCCGCCCGCATCTACCGCAAGATCTCCCGCGGCCCCCAGCTGGACATCTTCTGCCTGGACATGCGCACCTTCAAGTCCCCGAACACGGACGGCAAGGAGCCTTACGCCACTGCCCTCCTGGGCCAGGAGCAGGTGGACTGGCTGATCCGCGAGGTCTCGAAGTCGAAGGCGACGTGGAAGGTGATCGCAGCGGACCTGCCGCTCGGGATCATCGTGCCCGACGGCGCCGTGAACCAGGAGAGCCTGGCCAACCGCGATCCCGGCGCACCGCTGGGCCGCGAGCTCGAAATTGCCGGGGTGCTGAGCGCCTTCAAGCGCAACCGGGTGAAGAACGTGGTGTGGCTGACCGCGGACGTGCATTACTGCGCGGCTCACCACTACTCCCCCGAGCGGGCGGCGTTCACCGACTTCGACCCGTTCTGGGAGTTCGTGGCCGGCCCCATTGCCGCGGGATCTTTCGGCCCGAACGCCATGGATGGGACGTTTGGCCCCGAGGTGGTGTTCTCGAAGGCCGGGCGCTTCCCCGGGGAGTCACCGCGCGACGGCGAGAACCAGTTCTTCGGACACGTCCAGCTGGATTCCGACACTTTCACGGTGAGCCTGCGGAACGCCAATGGCGCCACGGTGTTCTCGAAGGTGCTGACGCCGGAGCGGTAGGGCTGTCGCGTCGCCGCACTGCCGCCAGCCGCCGTCGTCCGTTATTTTCCCCGGCCCATGGGTACGCCGCTGGTAGTGTTCCTGCATTCGGCAAGGCACGCGGACGGAGTGATTCTTTGTGAAAGACGACGGACTGACAGAAGCTGTGCAGGAAGCCGGGGCGGTGGAGCTGCTGCTGATCCGCCACGGTGAAAGCGAAGGGAACGTGGCTGCCACCGATGCGCGGATGGCCGGGGCGGAAGTCATCGCCGTGCCTGCCCGGGACGCCGACGTGAACCTCTCGGGCACCGGCCAGGACCAGGCCAAGGCCCTCGGCGCGGCACTGGCCCGGATCGCCGAGGAGTTCCGGCCGGACGCCGTGGTCTCCTCCCCCTACGCGCGGGCCTTCCAGACCGCCGAGATCGCTGTGGAGGCTGCCGGCTGGCCGGTGAAGGTCCAACTGGATGAGCGGCTCCGGGACCGCGAACTGGGCATCCTGGACAGGCTGACCCGGCTCGGCGTGGAAAAGCGCTACCCGGAAGAGGCCGAGCGCCGCGAGTGGCTGGGCAAGATGTACTACCGGCCGCCGGGCGGGGAATCCTGGGCGGACGTGGCGCTCCGGCTGCGCTCCGTCCTGGACGAACTGAACAACCTCGGCAGCGGGCACCGGGTGATGCTGGTGTGCCACGACGCCCTGATCATGCTGTTCCGGTACGTGCTGGAGGGAATGACCGAGAAGGAGCTCCTGGACCTGGCCGCCAGCACCTCCGTACTCAATGCCTCCATCACCCGGTTCGTGCGGCCTGCCGGCGAAGGCCCGTGGACGCTGGAGAGCTTCAACGTGGCGGACCACCTGACCGAACAGGGCGTTGCGGTCACCGAACACGGAGGGGATTCCAGTGTCCACCCGAAGTGATTCCGGTTCGCCCACCCTTGTAACGCCGTCGCTGCTGCGCGACTGGCCGCTGCCTGCACCCGGGGAGGACAAGTATTCGCGCGGCTCGGTCCTGGTGATCGGCGGCGCGCGGGCCACGCCGGGGGCGGCGCTGCTCGCCGGTGCGGCAGCACTGCGCGCCGGGGCCGGGAAGCTGAGCCTTGCGGTGGCGGAATCCGTGGCGGTCCAGCTGGGTGTGGCGCTGCCTGAGTGCGGGGCGATGGGACTGGCGGAAACGTCCAGCGGGTCCGTGACAGGCCAGGGACTGGACCGGATCTCCTCGTACCTCGACAACGCCGACGCCATCCTTGTGGGCCCGGGCCTGGACGATCCGGACCTCGCCGAGGACCTGCTCCGTGCCCTGCTGGAGCGGGAGGAAGGCGCCGGGGAGAAGAACGACGGCGGAGGTCCCGCCGTCGTCCTCGATGCCTATGCATTGGGTGCACTGGTAAACGTGGCGGACCGGTTCGGCCCGTGGAAGGGCCGCCTGATCCTGACTCCCAATCCAAAGGAGGCGGAGATCCTGCTGGGGCGGGACCTGAAGGACCTGCCGGCGGATGTTGCGGAAATTTCCGACAGGTACCAGGCCGTGGTGAGCTGCCAGGGGCTCATTGCCCGCCCGTCCGGTTTAGATGTGCCCGAGGGATCAGAGCTCTGGAAGATCACCACCGGCTACGGCGGGCTGGGCACATCCGGCAGCGGGGATGTTCTGGCGGGTGCCATCACCGGCCTGCGCGCCCGTGGAACCACGGGCCCGCAGGCTGCCTGCTGGGGAACGCATCTTCACGCGGCTGCCGCTGACCGGCTTGCCAGCAGGCTGGGACCCTTGGGATTCCTGGCCCGCGAACTGGCCGACGAGCTGCCTGCCCTGATGCTGGAACTGAACACCTGATTCCGGGGCCGGGCCACGGGCGCCGGGCCACGGGCCTAAGAGGCCGGGCCTAGGAGTCCGGGCATGGGACGACCCCCGGCCGAAGCCGGGGGCCACCGTATCGGGAAGTCCAGGCGCAACCTGCCGATGCGCGAGAAGCGCTGTGGCGTGCTCAGAATGGCCATCCGCCCTAAGAGGCAGTACACAATCAGTGCCCGACGTCCCGATCCTGTGTTGAAACTAGGCGGCGATTTCCTGCTTTGCCCCCTTCGTCTCAATTTCGATCTTCCGCGGCTTGGCCTTTTCGGCGACAGGAATCCGCAGCGTCAGGACACCGGCGTCGTACGTAGCCTTAACCTTCTCAGCATCCAGGGTGTCCCCGAGGATCAGCTGGCGGCTGAACACGCCGCGCGGCCGCTCGGAGGCGATCAACTCGGTGTCCTTGCCCGCAGGATCAGGCCGCTCGGCCTTGACCGTGAGGACGTTCCGTTCCACATCCAGGTCCACTGAATCCACATCGACGCCGGGCAGATCAAAGGCGACTACAAATTCCTGGTCCTCACGCCATGCGTCCATCGGCATTGCTGCCGGACGCGCTGCGGTGCCGAGGACCTGCTGGGCCAGCCTGTCCAGCTCGCGGAACGGATCGGTTCGCATCAACATGGCTTCCCTCCTCGTAAGAGACGGTCCAACACTTTTTGATTTCAGCCGATCTGTATTGGCTGATACAGATTTTTTATCACTGGAGAGGCAGGTCCGCAAGCGTCTCGCGGGATATTTCTTACCCTTTTTTTGGCTGGTGTGACGCGCGCAGGAATGCGGAAAAGGGGCCCTCCGCTTTGTGCGGAAGGCCCCTTCGGAGAGACTGTTGGGTTGGAATTTGGCGACGTTCCCCGGTGCCGGCCTAGTCCCGGGTGGGGTCCGGCCGCAGCGGAGCGGGTCCCGGGTCCGGCACAGGCAGGGGCCCTGGAGGTTCGGGGGCAGGGAACGGATTGGGCGCCGGCGGGCCGGGGTGCCCGGGATGGGCTGGATCAGGCTGGGTGGGGCCCGGTTCCGGCGGGAACGGCTCGGGCTCGTGCACTGGCGGGATGGTCATGAACTTCCCCTCTCACGCTGGGCGGATGTGCCTTGGCGTGAACAGGATACGCCTGCCACCTCAAGCCCACTAGGCGCCGCCGGTTGCCTTCGCGTTGCCATTCCCTCTCTGCCACCGGAACCTCCTGCCATCGGCCGCCCCGGTCTTCTTGTGCGGTCGGGTGAGAGAGCGTCCGGGGAAAACCGACGTCAAGTGAGAGAGCGTCCGGGGGTGGGAGGAGACGGGTTTGGCGGTGTAATCCCCCGGTAGCGAACGGCGGCAAAATTGTCCGGGCGGCTCTATATATTGAAGGAATGACCCAGACGCCGCTGCAGGATTCCGCCGCCACCGCCGTTCCCACCGCGCCGGCAGCCAAGAAAATCCCGTCCGAACGCCTCCACCACGGGGACACCTTCGTGGACAACTACGAGTGGCTGCGGGACAAGGAATCCGCCGAGGTGGTGGAGCACCTGAAGGCCGAGAACGCTTACCAGGAAGCCGTCACCGCACACCAGGAGCCGCTGCGGGAGGCCATTTTCCAGGAGATCAAGGGCCGCACCCAGGAAACCGACCTCTCCGTGCCGCACCGCAAGGACGGCTGGTGGTACTTCAGCCGCTCGGCCGAGGGCAAGGAGTACGGCATCCAGTGCCGCGTCAGGGCCGCGGATACCGAGGACAAGATCGCCGACTGGACTCCGCCGGCAGTACAGCCCGGCGTCGAAATTCCGGGCGAGGAAATCCTCCTGGACGGCAACGTCGAGGCCGAGGGCAAGCCGTTCTTCTCCGTGGGCGGATCGGCAGTGACTGTGGACGGCAACCTCTACGCCTACGCCGTGGACAACTCGGGAGATGAGCGTTTCACCCTCCGCATCAAGGACCTCCGCACCGGGGAGCTGCTGCCTGACGTCATCGAGAACATCTTCTACGGCGTCACTTTCTCCCCGGACGGCACCCGGATCTTCTACACCGTGGTGGACGACTCCTGGCGCCCCTACCAGGTCAAGGCCCACACGCTGGGAACGCCCGTGGCCGAGGACGTCGTCATCTACCAGGAGGACGACGCCGCCATGTGGCTGGGCTTCGAGCTCTCCTCCGACCGCCGGTACCTGGTGCTGGGCATCGGATGCTCGGAATACAGCGAGACGCGCCTGCTCCGCTTTGACGATCCCGCCCAGGAACTGACCACCGTCATTTCCCGCAACGAGCGGGTGCTGTACGAGGCCGAGCCGTTCCTGCTCACCGGCCCGGACGGCACCGCCAGCGAACGCATCCTGCTCACGCACAACCGCGGCGCCATTAACTCCATGGTCTCCCTGGCGGACCCGGCTGAGCTTTCCAGGCCGCTGTCCGAGCAGGACTGGGCCACCGTCGTCGCGCATTCCGATGACGTCCGCGTCAACGGAGCCGGCGTCACCTCCACGCACCTCATCGTGTCCATCCGCAAGGACACCATCGAGCGGGTGCAGGTCATCGGGCTGAACGGGCTGGGTACCCCGGCGCAGGAGGCACCTGTTGAACCCGCCTTCGACGAAGAGCTCTACACCGCGGGCGTGGGCGGCTCGGACTACGAAGCCCCCGTGATCCGGCTGGGCTACACGTCCTACTTCACGCCGTCGCGCATCTACGACTTTGTGCTGCCCACGCCGGAGGTGCCGGCGGGAGAGCTGCTGCTGCGGAAGGAAAGCCCGGTCCTCGGCGGCTACGACGGCGACGACTATGTGGCCACCCGCGAATGGGCCACCGCCGCCGACGGCACCCGGATCCCGCTGTCCGTTCTGCGGCACAAGGCCGTGAAGCAGGATTCGACCGCGGCAGGCCTGGTGTACGGCTACGGCTCCTACGAGATGAGCATGGACCCCGGCTTCGGCATTGCGCGGCTGTCGCTGCTGGACCGCGGCGTGGTGTTCGTGATCGCCCACATCCGCGGTGGCGGCGAGCTTGGCCGGCACTGGTACGAGAACGGCAAGAAGCTCACCAAGAAGAACACCTTCACCGACTTCGTGGACGCCACCGACTGGCTGGCGGCCTCGGGCTGGGTGGACCCGGCCAGGATCGCCGCCCTGGGCGGTTCGGCCGGCGGCCTGCTGATGGGCGCCGTGGCGAACATGGCACCCGAGAAGTACGCCGTCATCGTGGCCCAGGTGCCGTTCGTGGACCCGCTGACCAGCATCCTGGATCCGGAGCTGCCGCTGTCCGCCCTGGAGTGGGAGGAATGGGGCAACCCCATCACCGACCCCCACGTCTACGAGTACATGAAGTCCTACTCCCCCTACGAGAACGTGCGCCCGGCCGCCTATCCAAAGATCGCCGCCGTCACGTCCTTCAACGACACCCGGGTCCTTTATGTTGAGCCTGCGAAGTGGGTGCAGGAGCTGCGCAACAAGACCACCGGCCCAGAGCCGATCGTCATGAAGATTGAGATGGACGGCGGCCACGGGGGTGCCTCCGGCCGCTACGTGCAGTGGCGCGAGCGGGCCTGGGACTATGCGTTCATCGCGGATTCCCTCGGCGCCACGGAGCTGCTCCCGGGTGCCGGCCTGAAATAGCGGCGGAACAAAAGCAAACGTACGACGGCGGGCGCTTCCCGCCGTCGTACGTTTGCTTTGGCGGTGCTTCAGCCTGCCGGACCTTAGGTTTGCGGGTGCTCCACCAGCCACTCGGCCAGCGTTTCAAGGTTGGCGCGGACAGTGCGGCCCTGGGCACGCTCAACGAGCGGGTCTGCCAGCTTGCCGAAGACGCCGCCCAGGCCGGACGCGGCGTCGATCCGCTGGGTGAGGCGGGTGCCGCCGTCGGCCGCTTCAAGGGTAAAGGTGATGGTGAAGTCGAGCTTGCCCTCGACGGAGCGGGACACCATGCGCCGGGGCGGATCGAACTCGATGACCTCCACGGTCCAGTCGAACTGCCGGCCCATGACCTTGCTGGTGCCGCGGCCGCGGGTGCCGACGCCGAGGGGGCCGTCCCCCACCTGTTCCGAGGCGGTAACCGAGGAGTCAAAGACCGCAACGTTCTGGAACTTCGACACGAAGTCGAAAACTTCCTGCGGCGGTCGGGCAACTACAACACTTTCTTCCACAACAGGCATTGGAGCCTCCTTCAAAGGGCACCTGATGCCGGCTCGGCTCTGCCGGCACGATAGGCAGGCACAGCGCCAGAGTGGACCGCCCGCCAAGCCCTGTCAAGAGGGCGCCGGCCAGCCGATTATTTCTCCACTCAATGGTCTATAACAGCGCTTTTTACTTAGGTGAGGCTTAGCTAATACCATCGTCGGATGACCACGCAGCTTGATTTCGCGCGGGTACCTTTCGCTGCCGATCTTTCGAGCTACGGCAACAGGCCTGCCATCATCACCGACGGACTGACCCTCACCTACGGCGAACTCGCCGACCGGGTGGACAGTTTCGCCCGAAGCCTGGGCACCGAACGGCGCCTCGTCGCCCTCGCCGCCTCCAACGAAGTGGAGTCCGTGGTCGCGTACCTGGCAGCCCTCGCCTCCGGCCACCCGCTGATCCTTCTCCCGGAGGACAAACCCGCCGCCCTTGACTCCCTGGTGGCCGCCTACGATCCGGACGTTGTGGTGCGTTCAGCCAACGGGCAGTGTGTCTTGGACGAACGCCGCCCGGGGACCCGGCACACCCTGCATCCGGACCTTGCCCTGCTCTTGAGCACCTCAGGGTCCACCGGCTCCCCCAAGCTTGTGAGGCTTTCCCACGCCAACCTCCAGGCCAATGCCGAATCCATCGCCACCTACCTGCAGATCACCCGGGACGACCGCGCCGCCACTACGCTGCCCATGTCCTACTGCTACGGGCTGTCCGTCATCAACAGCCACCTCCTGCGCGGTGCAGCCCTGGTGCTCACCGGACTGTCCGTCGTCGATCCGTGCTTCTGGGAGCTGTTCCGGCGGGAGGGGGCCACGGCGTTCGCCGCCGTCCCGTACACCTTCGAACTGCTGGAACGCGTGGGCTTCGCGGACCTGGACCTGCCCAGCCTGCGCTACGTCACCCAGGCCGGCGGCCGGCTGGCCCCTGACTCCGTACGGCACTACGCCGAACTGGGCCGCCGGCAGGGCTGGGACCTCTTTGTGATGTACGGGCAGACAGAAGCCACCGCCCGCATGGCCTACCTGCCGCCGGACCTCGCAACCGACCATCCCGGTGCCATCGGTGTTCCCGTTCCCGGCGGAGCCTTCCGGCTCGAGCCAGTCCCGGGACTTGCAGACGGCGAACTGGTGTACACCGGGCCGAACGTGATGCTGGGCTACGCGGAGGCCCCGGGTGACCTGGCGTTGGGCCGCACGGTGACCGAGCTGCGCACCGGCGACCTGGCCCGGAAGAACAATGCCGGGCTCTACGAGGTGACGGGACGGCGGAGCCGGTTCGTCAAGATCGTGGGGCTGCGGGTGGACCTGGGCCAGGTGGAACGCCTCCTCGCCGACCTCGGCGTGGTCGCCGCCAGCGCCGGGACGGACCAGCGGCTCGTCGTCGCCGTCGAAGGGGACCACGACACCCACCTGCTCACCAAGGTCCTCGCCCAGGGGCTGGGACTGCCGCGGGCCGCCGTCGACCTCCATGCCGTGGAGGAGCTCCCCCGCCTGGGCACGGGCAAAGTGGACTATCCGGCCGTGGCTGCCCTGCCAGCAAAACACCCCGCAACGGTCCCGCCCGCGGTGGACGTTTCCGGCGGAACGGCCCGGCACAGCAGCGCTGTACAGCCAGACACTGTCAGGCGGATCTTCCAGGACACGCTGGAACTGACGGACATTGCCGACGACGACACGTTCGTTACGCTCGGCGGCGACTCGCTGTCCTTCGTGGCCGCCTCCGTCCGGCTGGAGCAGGTGCTGGGCCACCTGCCGCCGGACTGGCACGTGACGCCGGTCCGGGACCTCAAACGGCGGCCCGACCGGCGCCGGGAGCGGCATCCCGCCAGTGAAGCCGGCGGGCATCCGGGCGGGCGCCGCGGTGGAAATCCGGGCCGCGCGTGGACGGCCAGGCTGCTGGCCCCGATGGACACCAGCCTCGTCCTCCGCGCCGTGGGGATCTTCCTCATTGCCGGCACCCACATCGGCCTGTTCAGCTGGCAGGGCATGGCGCACGTGCTGTTCGCCGCGGCAGGATTCAACTTCGCCCGCTTCCAGCTCTCCGGCGACAGGCTGCCCCGCCTGCGGCGCCAGCTCACCAGCGTGGCCCGGATCGCGGTTCCCAGCATGGTGTTCATAGCCTTCGCCTACCTGGTGACGGACCGGTACGGCCTGGTGAACATCGTGCTCCTGAACGCCGTCCTCGGCCCGGAGCAGGTGACCACGCAGTGGCATTTCTGGTTCATCGAGGTGATGGTCTACATCCTGCTGGCAATGACGGCCCTGCTCAGCGTCCCCTGGCTCCACCGTGCTGAACGCCGTTTCCCGTTCGTCTTCCCGCTGGTCCTGTTCGGCGCCGGCCTGCTCACCCGCTTTGAGCTTGTGGAGCCGGGCGTACCCCATACCGTTCCGGCCCTGTGGCTGTTCGCCCTGGGCTGGGCGGTGGCCCGCTCCCGCACCCTTGTCCAGCGTTGCGTGGTCACCGCCCTCACGGTCCTTACCGTCCCGGGGTTCTTCGAGAACCCCTACCGGGACCTCACCGTGATGGCCGGGATCCTGATGCTCGCCTGGCTGCCCACCCTCCCGGTGCCCCGCGCCATGAGCCGCCTGGCAGTCCTGCTGGCCAGCGCGTCGATGCACATCTACCTGGTCCACTGGCTGGTCTACCCCCTGCTCACCGGCATCAGCGTTCCCCTGGCCGTGGCAGCCTCGCTGGCTGCCGGGGTGGCCTACTGGGCCCTTTGCAACAGGGCCGCCGGGGCGGCAACCCGCTACGTGGCACGGAGGTGAGGAGACGACGGCGGCCGCCTCCCGCCGTCGTCCGCCCACCTTCAGGCCGCGGCAGTATCCGGAAAAGCTAACCGTGCTTACTATTGTGGAGCATCCGTATTTCCACCGGAGACCGCCACGGCCCGGACCCCACCAAAGGAGCAGTCATGCCGCTACGCAAGGGAACATCCGTCGAATGGAACACGTCGCAGGGCATGACCCACGGAAAAATCGTTGAGAAGAAGACCAGCGACTTCGAGCTGGACGGACACACGCACCGTGCCAGCGAGGACGAGCCGCAGTACGTTGTGGAATCCGCCAAGACCGGCGCCCGGGCCGCGCACAAGGCGTCCGCCCTGACCGAAAAGAAGTAGCGCCGTGGCCGCCCAGCATGAAGTGGTGATCATCGGCGGGGGCAACGCCGGCGTATCCCTGGCAGCCCGCCTGGAACGCTACGGGGTCAAGGACGTGGCCGTCATCGAGCCCAGGGACCACCACCTCTACCAGCCGCTGTTCTCCCACATTGCCGGCGGCCGGGCGCAGGCCCAGGAGGCCATCCGCTCCCAGGAGTCGGTGATGCCCCAGGGCGTGACGTGGATTCATGACGGCGCCGTGGACGTGGACACGGACACGAACACCGTCAGCCTGGCCTCGGGCTCGTCCGTGTCCTACGGGCAGTTGGTGGTATGCCCGGGCCTTCAGTACGACTGGGACGGCGTGCCGGGCATGGCCGAGGCCGTGCATTCGCAGCATGGAGCGTCGCATTACGAGTTCGAGCTGGCACCCAAGGCCTGGACCCTGCTGAGCAGTCTCACGTCCGGAACCGCCGTGTTCACCATGCCCGCCGGCCCCATCAAATGCGGCGGCGCCAGCCAGAAGCCCATGTACCTTGCCTGCGACTACTGGCGGGAACAGGGAGTGCTGGACCAGATCCGCGTGGTGATGGTCCAGCCCTACCCCACAGTTTTCGGGGTTCCCGAGATAGACCGGGAACTTGACCGCAAGATCGCCGAGTACGGCATTGAACTGCGGACCAACAGTGAACTGGTGTCCGTGGACGCGGCGGGCCGGAACGCCACAATTCGGGACATCTCCACGGGCACCGAGGACACCATCCACTACGACGTGCTGAACGCTGTTCCGCCGCAGTCGGCACCGGACTGGCTCAAGGCCACGGACCTGCCTGCCGCCGGGGACGCCGGCGGGTTTGTCGAGGTGGACCGCCAGACGCTCCGCCACATCCGGTTCCCGAACGTCTGGTCCCTAGGGGACGCGGCAGGGACCACCAACTCAAAATCCGGCGGCGCCCTCCGGAAACAGACCAAAGTGCTGGCCCAGAACCTGGTCTCCGCCCGGAAGGGGAAGCCACTGCACGCGAAGTACAACGGCTACTCCGTGTGCCCGTTCACGGTGTCGCGGGACACCGTGGTGTTCGCCGAATTCGACGACCGCTACCGGCCCATGCCCACCATTCCCCGGGTGCCCACGTGGAACGAGAGCAAGCTGTCCTGGGTGGTGGACCGGGACATCTTCCCGCAGGTCTACTGGAACCTGATCCTCAAGGGCCGGGCGTGAGTGAAGGAGCGTCCCGGGAAAACCGCCCTCAAGTGAGAGAGCGTCCCGCGAAAACCGACGATAAGTGAGAGAGCGTTGGTTGCCCGGGGCGGATTTTAACCGCTGACGACGGCGGCCGTCGCCTCCGCGATGGCGCGCTCCTCGTCGGTGGGAACCACCAGGACGGGGATGGCGGAGCCCGCCGTGGAAATGACGCGCGGTTCCTTGGACCGCTCGGCGTTCAGGCCGGCGTCGAGCTCTACGCCCAGCGCGCCCAGCCGGTCCGCCACCAGCGCACGGAACTGGTGCGAGTTCTCGCCGATGCCGGCGGTGAACACCAGGGCCTTCGCCCCGCCCACGGCCACGTGGTATCCGCCGATGTACTTGGCCAGCCGGTAGGACGTGACGGCGAGCGCCGTGGCGGCCTTGGCGTCGCCGGACTCGGAGGCCTCCACCACCGAGCGCATGTCGTTGTTGCCGGCCAGGCCCTTGAGCCCGGAATCGCGGTTAAGCATGGTGTCCAGGTCCTCAGGGGTCCAGCCGGCCCGGCCCAGGAACACCAGGATGGAGGGGTCCAGGTCGCCCGAGCGGGTTCCCATCACCAGGCCCTCAAGCGGCGTGAAGCCCATGGAGGTGTCCACCGAGTGGCCGCCCCGGATGGCCGTGACCGAGGCGCCGTTCCCGAGGTGGGCGATCACGCCGTCGAACTCTTCCACAGGGAGGTCCAGCAGCCCAGCGGCGCGCCGGGTCACGTACTCGTGCGAGGTGCCGTGAAAGCCGTAGCGGCGGATGCCGTGGTTCGTGTAGAGCTCGTCCGGGACGGCGTAGCGCCAGGCGTGCTCGGGCAGCGTGCGGTGGAAGGCGGTGTCGAACACGGCCACCTGCGGCATGTCCGGCCACTTTTTGGTGATGGCACGGATCCCCAGGACGTTGGCCGGATTGTGCAGCGGCGCCAGCGGGTTGAGGCGCTCGATGGCGCGGGTGATCTCATTGTCGATCAGTACAGGCTCCGCGAAGCGCTCCCCGCCGTGCACCACCCGGTGGCCCACCGCGGCCAGCTCCAGGCCGCCAAGTTCCTGGTGGATGGCGGCGTCCACCTGCTCCAGCGCCTCGGCGTGGTCCCGCGGGCCCTCGATCTCGCCGTCGCCGTCGCCGCCGTTGCCCATGCCGATCTTCTCGATCAGCCCCTCGGTCAGGACGCTCCCGGCGGCGACGTCGCGCACCTGGTACTTGAGCGAGGACGAGCCGGAGTTGATGACGAGCACGAGCATGTGGGGCCTCCTGAGCCTTGCTTCTGCGGTTCAAACCCCACTATAGGCGGGCCGGGGCGCGGGTTTCTTGCGGACAGGCGCCACCGGCGCCTAGAGTCGGCAACACGAGCTGGACCACGCCCGAGAGGACACTTCCATGACGAACGAGCCGAATTCGATCGACGAGAACGACCCCACCAACACCGGATCCAGCAGCACGGCGCCCTTGGACCCCCAGGCGGATTCGGATTCCGGTTCCGGGAAGAAGGACCCCACGGGCGTGGAAGGTGCCAACCCCGCCCTGGACGACACCGGCGCCCTGAAGGCCGGGGAGACCGGCGAGGCACCCGAAGCTCCCGAGAACGCCGAGGACCTGGACCTCACCCCGCAGGGCCTGTCCGATGAGCCTGCCAAGCAGGAGGACCCGGCCAGCCTGGCCAAGCCGGACAACAGCTGACAATTCACCGCGCAGGCAAAGGACGACGGCGGCACCTGGCCAGGTGGCGCCGTCGGACGTTTAAGCCGTGGCGGGCGCCTGCGCCTGGATGGCCGTGATGGCCACCGTGTTCACGATGTCCTCAACGGTGCAGCCGCGGGAGAGGTCGTTGACCGGCTTCCGCAGCCCCTGCAGGACCGGACCGACGGCCACCGCCCCGGAGCTCTGCTGCACCGCCTTGTACGTGTTGTTGCCGGTGTTGAGGTCCGGGAAGATGAACACGGTGGCCTGCCCAGCCACCGAGGATCCCGGCATTTTGGACTCGGCAATGGAGGCGTCCACGGCGGCGTCGTACTGGATGGGGCCTTCGACGGCGAGGTCCGGACGGCGCTCACGGACCAGCTCGGTGGCCTGCCGCACTTCGTCCACTGCCTCCCCCGAGCCCGATCCGCCGGTTGAGTAGGACAGCATGGCCACCCGCGGATCCACCCCGAACTGCGCCGCGGTCTCGGCCGAAGCCAGCGCGATGTCCGCCAGCTGCTCAACGTTCGGGTCCGGGTTCACGGCGCAGTCGCCGTAAACCAGCACCCGGTCCGGCATGAGCATCAGGAACACCGAGGACACGATCTTCACGCCTTCGCGCGTCTTCACGAACTCCAGCGCCGGCCGGATGGTGTGGGCGGTGGTGTGGGCCGCACCGGACACCATGCCGTCCACCACGCCGAGCTGGACCATCATGGTGCCGAAGTAGCTGACGTCCTGCATGATTTCCAGCGCCTTCGCCACGTCCACACCCTTGTGCGCCCGCAGTTCCGCGTACTTCTCGGCAAACTTCTGGCGCAGGTCCGAGGTGGCCGGGTCCACGATGTTGATGCCGGAGAGGTCGATACCCCGGGCGGCCGCCAGTTCGCGGACTTCCGACTCGGGGCCCAGCACGGTGAGGTCACAGACGTCGCGGCGGTGCAGGATCTCGGCAGCCCGGAGGATCCGCACGTCGGTCCCTTCCGGCAGCACCACGTGGCGGCGCTGGGACCTGGCGCGTTCAATGAGATCGTGCAGGAAGCGCAGCGGGGTCATCCTCTCGGCCCGAGGCAGGTGCAGCCGCTCCACCAGTTCGGTCTCATCCACCCGGCGGGACCAGAGGCCCAGGGCCGACGCCACCTTGCGGCGGTGCCCGGACCAAATCTCGCTGCGGACCTCGGAAACCCGGCGGGCCGTGGTGTAGGTGTCCTCCCTGGCGGCGAACACGGGGAACGGGGCCTGCGCCAGGAGCGGGTAAATGTTTGCATCCGGGGCAAGCCCGCCGGTGAGGATGAGCGCGGAGGCAACCGGGAACTCCGGCGAGAAGGACGCTGCCAGGCATGCCACCATCACGTCCGCCCGGTCGCCGGGGACGATCACCAGGGCACCGTCGTCCAGCACGTTCAGGAAGTTGCCCACGTTCATGGCAGCCACCTTGATGTCCTTCACGTCGCGTTCCATGTCCGGCCGCCCGGCGATCTGGCGGACGCCCAGCGCTGCGGCAACCTCGCCGGTGGTGGGCCGCGCGATCGCCTCAAGTTCGGGCAGGATGTACACCGGCCGCTTGGAGGCCCCGGGCTTTACCGCGGCGGCGATCGCGTCCAGGTCCTCCGGATCCGCGCGGTTCACCATGATGGCCAGCAGGGTGCACCGCTCGGCGGCGAGTTCCTTCCGGGCAACCTCGACGGCAGCCGCGGCCTCGGCGACGGTCCTTCCCTTAGCGCCCACCACCGCAACAATGGGGGCGGCCAAGTTGTTGGCCAGGCGGGCGTTGAGGTCGAATTCGACGGCGGAGTCCTGGCCCACCAGGTCCGTCCCCTCCACGATCACCACATCGCAGTGCCGCGAGATCTCGGCAAAGATCTCCACGCAGCGGGCATCAATCTCGGCCCGGTTCCCCTGGGCCAGCAGGGACCGGACTTCCTCGTGGGTGAGGCCGCCGCGGCAGCGCTCGTCCTCCAGCGCGAAGCGGGACTTCATCAGCGCGACCATGGGATCGGCCGCGGCGTCCGGGCCATGGACCACGGGCTTGAAGAAGCCGATCCTGTCCGCGTGCCGGTGGAGGGTGTCCGCCAGACCCAGGGCCACAAGTGACTTGCCCGATCCGGGGGTGGTTGCGCTGACGTAGATGCCTTTGGCCATGGTCCGCCCTTTGCTGTGCTGGTGTCCCTCCATCCTTGCACTTCCCTCCCCGCGAGATGGCACTTCACAGCAATGTCCGCCGCCGGACCGCCGTCAAGTGCCACCTCGCGGGGAGGTGCGGGGCCGCCGACGTACATTCCAGCCCGGTTTTGGACCGGCCCGCCCGGAGGTAGCCGCCAGAAAGCGGGTCTGGCGCCGGAAAACCGGGCTGGAGCGGCGGCCGCAGACGCCCCGGCCCTTGACACCGGACCCCTCCATGGGATTACCTAATGAACATTCGGTAAATAAAGCTGGAGGCAATGACGCATGGCTGAAACCACCCTTTCCGGGCCCACACACCAGATCCTGGAGAACGACTACGCCTCCGAGTGGATGGGCATCGAAGTCCTCGCCATCAGCGACGGCCACGCAACCATCCGGATGACCCTCCGGCAGGAAATGCTCAACGGCTTCGGCATGGCCCACGGCGGAATGATCTTCGCCTTCGGCGACACCGCGTTCGCCCTCGCCTGCAACCCCGCTGTCCAGGCACCCGGTGAGGAAAACAGCATCACCGTGGCCTCCGGCGTCGACATCAACTTCCTCAAGCCAGCCTTCCGCGGCCAGGTGCTGACCGCGGTGGCGGACCGCCGCTCCAGCGCCGGACGCAGCGGCCTGTATGACATCCAGATTTTCGCCACGGATGCCGCGCCGTCCCCAAGCGGCCAGTCTGCACCGGCCCAACCCAGTTCAGCCCAGCCCAGTTCAGCCCAGTCCAGTTCAGCCCAGCCCGGCGAGCTCATTGCCGAGTTCCGCGGACGCAGCCGCACCATCCCCAAGAAGTAGGAAAACCATGACCCTGCATGCCCCCGAAACCCCCGCCGCTGCAGCAGCAACGGCCGCAGGCACTAACGTCATCCTGGACCGCGAGGAGACCATGTCCCGCGACAAGCTCGAGGCCCTGCAGCTCAGCCGCCTGCAGCACACCGTTGCCTACGCGTACGAGCGCGTGCCCCTGTACAAGCGCAAGTTCGACGACGCCGGCATCCACCCGAACGACCTCCGCGAACTCAGCGACCTGGGCAACTTCCCCTTCACCACCAAGGACGACCTGCGCGAGGAATACCCGTTCGGGATGTTCGCCGTCCCGCAGCACGAAGTAGCCCGGGTGCACGCCAGCTCGGGCACCACGGGCCGGCCCACCGTAGTGGGGTACACCAAGAAGGACCTGGCGGACTGGGCAAAGCTGGTGGCCCGGAGCTTCCGCGCCTCCGGCATCCGCCCGGGCATGAAGGTCCACAACGCCTACGGCTACGGCCTGTTCACCGGCGGCCTGGGCGCGCACGCCGGCGCCGAAGCCCTGGGCTGCACGGTCATCCCCATCTCCGGCGGGCAGACCGAACGCCAGATCCAGCTGATCCAGGACTTCAAGCCGGATGCCATCCTGGCCACCCCCACTTACCTGCTCACCATCGCGGACGCCATGGCGCACATGGGCATCGATCCTGCATCCACGTCCCTCAAGTACGCAGTGCTGGGCGCCGAGCCGTGGACGGAGGAGATGCGGCACGAGCTTGAGGTCACCATGAACATCAAGGCCTGCGACATCTACGGGCTCTCCGAGGTCATGGGTCCCGGCGTGGCCGGCGAGGCCGTGGAGACCCAGGACGGCAGCCACATCTGGGAGGACCACTTCCGCCCCGAAATCATCGACGCCTTCAACCCGGTGGTGGGCAAGGAGAACGTGCTGCGCGACGGCGAACACGGCGAACTGGTGTTCACGTCCCTGACCAAGGAAGCGCTGCCCATCATCCGGTACCGCACCAAGGACCTCACCCGCCTGCTCCCCGGCACGGCCCGCCCCGCGCACCGCCGGATGGGACGCATCACCGGCCGCAGCGATGACATGATCATCCTCCGCGGCGTGAACGTCTTCCCATCCCAGATCGAGGAGATCGCCCTCCGCATTCCCGAGCTCAGCCCGCACTTCCAGCTTGAGCTCACCCGCCCCGAGGGCCAGCGGATGGACCAGATGACGGTGAAGATCGAGCGCCGGGAGACCGTCACCGTTGAGCAGAGCACGACGGCGGCGCGCGCCTTGAAGGAGCAGATCAAGATCCACGTGGGTTCTTCGTGCACGGTGGCCGTGGTGGAGCCGGGCTCGCTGGAGCGGTCCAACGGCAAACTGCGCCGGATCTACGACATGCGCCCCAAGGCGTAGGGAAATCCAGCGGTGGCGCAGGCTCCGGGCTGCGCCACCCTACCGACCGTTCATGAGAAACTAGCCACTATGCCCAGCAGCACTGAGACAGCCAGCACCGCCAAGCGCGGCCGCCCCGGATACGACCAGCAGTCGGTGCTGCGCATCGCCGTCGACGTCTTCAACCGGCACGGTTACGACGCCACGTCCATGGGGATCCTTGCGGACAACCTGGGCATCTCCAAGTCCGCCATCTACCACCATGTGCCATCCAAGGGCGACCTCCTGAAGCTCGCGCTTGAGCACGCGCTCGGCGGGCTTGAGGCCATCCTGGAAGAACCCGCAGCCACATCCGGTGCGGCCGATGCCCGCCTCGAGTTTGTGCTCCGGGAAACCGTGGCCGTCCTGGTGGACCGGCTGCCGTTCGTCACACTGCTCCTGCGCCTGCGGGGCAACACCGAGATCGAACGCGACGCCCTGGAGCGCCGCCGCGCCTTCGACCACAAGGTGGCCGGACTGATCTCCGCGGCACGCGACGAAGGCTCGCTGCGCCAGGACATCGATCCGCGGACCGTCACCAGGCTGCTCTTCGGCATGATCAACTCGATCGTGGAATGGTACAAGCCGGGCGGGCCCCTCTCCCCCCAACGCCTCGCCGATGACGTGATCACCATGGCGTTCGACGGACTGCACTCCGCCCAGCACTGAGCCAAATACTAAGGGTGCTTGGTATTTTCTCCGATCCCCGGCTACGGTGGTAGAAAGCCAGCCAGGACCCGGAGGAGGCCGTCCATGAACACCGTCATCCGCCTGGCCGTGCCGCGTCCGGCCCGCTTCCGGTCAGCGGCGGGAGCAGCGCTCCTCACGGCGTCCCTGGCCCTCACCGCCTGCACCGGCTCCACTCCCTCCCCGGAACCCAGCAGCACCTCCACATCCGGCCCGACGTCCTCGACCACGCCTGACCGCACCGCTGCTCCGGCCCCCGCGCCGGCTCCGGCTGCGGAGGGCGATATCCCGCAGCTGGTGGAGAACCTCGCTCCGTCCGTGGTCACCATCTTTACGGAGGGCGGCCTGGGCAGCGGCGTGGTCTACTCCGAGGACGGCCTGATCCTCACGAACGAGCACGTGGTCCGTGGCAACACCCTCGTTGAGGTCGCCTTCGCCGACGGCCAGCGGGTGGAGGGAACCGTCAAGGCCACCGACCCCGTGACAGACCTCGCCCTGGTGCAGGCCAACCGCACCGGCCTGCCCAAACCCGTGTACCAGACAGACCTGCCGCGGGTGGGTGAGGGGGCCGTGGTGCTCGGCTCGCCGCTAGGCTTCGAAAACACGGCAACCGCCGGGATCATCTCGGGGCTGCACCGGTCCATTCCGGGTTCGGCGTCCAACAGCCTGTCCCTGGTGGACCTGATCCAGACCGACGCCCCCATCAGCCCGGGCAACTCCGGCGGGGCCGTCATCAACCTGCGCGGGGAAATCATCGGCATCAGCGAAGCCTACATTCCTCCGTCCGCGGGGGCCGTGGCCCTCGGGTTCGCGATCCCGGCCGCGACCGCCGTGGAGGTGGCCGAGGAACTGCTGGCGGACGGCACCGCCGAGCACGCCTACCTGGGCCTCACCCCGGGCGAACTGACGCCGCAGATCGCCGGACAGCTGGGCATTGACGCAAGCGCCGGCGTCGTGGTTCTGGCAGTGGACGAGGACGGCCCGGCCGGACGCGCAGGCATCCGGCCCGGTGACGTCCTGGAATCCGTGGAAGGGGTGGACCTCAACGCCCCGGAGAAGCTCCTGGCGGAACTCCGGAACCGCAACCCCGGCGATACCGTAGGCTTCAAGGTCAAGCGGCAGGACCAGAGCCTTGACCTCAAGGCGGACCTGATCGCGCGGCCCACAAGTAACACCCGATAGGAAGGTAAGAAAATGAGCCACCCCAAAGACGAAGCAGACGCCGGATACATCATTCCGGACCCCTCGAAGGTCCGTGAGGACATTCCCGGCGACGCCGGCGACGAAGCCAATGTGATCCGCTTCAGCGAAGAGCAGGCCCTGATCGAGGAACAGTCGCACGGCATCCGCCCGGACACCTACAGCGTCCCCTCCGGCGGCCCCACGATGGACGAGGCCCGGGGCAACATGGACCTCTCGGACCAGAGCGAAAGCGGCCACGGCACCGGCCGCGAGGATGACAGCAGCGACGACAGCCTGCACGGCGGCGCCGAGTCCTGATTTTTCGGCGGCACAACAGGAGGGGCGTCCCGGTCAACCGGGACGCCCCTCCTGTGTTTTACGGACTTCTCCGTCTGGCTACAGCTCGTACTCAGCCTGGATGCCGAGCCTTTCGTGGACACACAGAATTTTACGCTTCCGCCCGCCCAAAAGATCTGTCCACTGCCCGGCCCGGTCCAGGACGAACGCTCTATCACTCCATGCGGGAAAACCCCCAACGCTCTCTCACTCGATGCCGGAAAACCCCGAACGCTCGCTCACTTTCCTTATGAGAGTGAGCGAGCGTTCGGGAAAAACGCACGTTAAGTGAGAGAGCGTCACGCCAAAACGCACGTTAAGTGAGTGAGCGTGCCCGGGTTATTTGGCTACGAGGGTGAGGACGTCGTAGGTGGCCACGATGTCGTCATTCTGGTTGGTCAGGACGGCATCCCAGGCCACCTCGCCGTATTCGTCGGTCTCGCGCGGGGTGATCTTCTTGGCCGTGAGCGTCACCCGGATGGAGTCACCCGCCGCAACGGGGGTGATGAACCGCAGGTTCTCCAGCCCGTAGTTGGCCAGCACCGGACCCGGAGCAGGCTCCACGAACAGGCCGGCACCCCAGGCCAGCAGGAGGTAGCCGTGCGCCACGATTCCCGGGAAGAACGGGTTGGCCTCCGCGGCCTCGTGGTTGGTGTGGGCGTAGAAGGTGTCACCGGTGGAGTTTGCGAAGGCGGTGATGTCCTCCAGGGTGACCTGCCGAAGGTCGGACCGGACGGCGTCGCCGATCCGCAACGTCTCCAGGGACTTCCGGAACGGGTGCGTCCCCTCCGTCTCAACCGTGAAGTTCCGGCTGGCCCCGGCATGCCACACGCCCGTGACGGCGGTAAGCATGTTTGGTGAGCCCTGGATGGCGGTGCGCTGCATGTGGTGCATCACCGAACGGATACCGCCGAGCTCCTCGCCGCCGCCGGCCCGCCCGGGCCCGCCGTGGACCAGGTGCGGCACGGGTGAGCCGTGGCCCGTCGACGAACGGGCGTCCTCGCGGTTGAGCATCAGCACGCGGCCGTGGTGGGCGGCGATGCCGGTCACCAGTTCGCGGGCCACGGACGGATCGTTGGTGCACACCGAGGCCACCAGGGAGCCGCCACCGCGCGCTGCGAGGCGGACGGCGTCGGGAAGGTCCTTGTACCCGATCACCGAGGATACGGGGCCGAAGGCCTCAAGGGAGTGGACTTCCTCCGCTTCGGGGTCCTGCCAGTTCAGCAGCACGGGTGCCATGAACGCGCCGCCGTCCACCACGCCCGTGGATCCGTCCGCGGACGTGACCGACGGCGAATCGAGCGTTCCGTACGCAAGCTCACCGCCGGCGTCGAGCATTGACTGGACGGCCGCACGCACGTCCTCCAGCTGCTCCACGGAGGCTAGCGCTCCCATGGTGACGCCGTCCGCACGCGGATCGCCCAGGACCACACGCTCCTGGATCCGCTTGCCGATGGCCGCAGATACCGCCGGAACCATCTCCGCCGGCACGATGGCGCGGCGGATAGCTGTGCATTTCTGGCCCGCCTTCGCCGTCATCTCCGTGACCACGGATTTCACGAAGGCATCGAATTCGGGGGTCCCCTCCACGGCATCCGGACCAAGGATGGCGGCGTTGAGGGAGTCGGTCTCGGACGTGAAGCGGACACCGCCCTGCACCACATTGGGGTGCGACTTCAGGGACAGGGCCGTGGACGCGGAGCCCGTGAAGGCCACCAGGTCGCGGTAGTCCAGGACATCCAGCAGGCCGCGGACGGAGCCGGAAATGAGCTGCAGCGAGCCCTTGGGGAGGATGTTCGATTCAACGATGGCCTTGACCACCGCAGCCGCCACGTACCCGGTGGGAGTGGCGGGCTTGACGATGGTGGGAACGCCCGCGAGGAACGCCGGGGCGAACTTCTCCAGCATGCCCCAGACGGGGAAATTGAAGGCGTTGATCTGTACTGCCACGCCCGGGATGCGGGTGTAGATGTGCTCACCGGCGAAGGAGCCGTCCTTGGACAGCACCTCCATGGGCCCGTCCACCACCACCTGGGAGTTGGGAAGCTCGCGGCGGCCCTTGGACCCGAACGTGAAAAGGACCCCGATGCCGCCGTCGATATCAATCATCGAGTCCACCTTCGTGGCTCCGGTCTGGGCAGAGAAGGCGTAGAAGTGCTCGCGCCGGGCATTGAGGTACTGCGCCAGCTCCTTGAGCTTGAGGGCGCGCTGGTGGAAGGTAAACCCGCCGAGTTCCTGCTGGCCCGTGGTGCGGCCGTAATCAACGACGGCGGCCAGGTCCAGCCCCTCCGTGCTCACCTTGGCCAGGACTTCCCCGGTGCTCGCGTCCCGGACGGGCGTTGCGGAAGCTGCCGCTCCGGCGTCGGGCGTCCACCACGAATCCATGATGAAGCTGGGCACTGTCTCCACGGTGTCCACCGTGGCCTGGGGAGCTGTGGCTGTGGTTGTCATCGTTGACGGGTCCTTCCAACAAAGGGGCAGACAGAAGCGGCCAAAGATTACTGACCGTCCGTTCGGTAATATATTTACCATACATGAATGTGCCCCGCTGCACACTAGGAGTCTGGTGCACACGGGAAGCCGCGTACAGTAATGCCAGCCGCGCAGAAGGAGAACACATGAGCACGCCATCACCGAAAGATGCAGCAGCGGAGGGCCACCCCGGCGGCGACAAGGAGTTGTGGAAAATCACCCTCGGCGAACTGGACGAGAAGATGGGCGTCAAAATCGTCGAGGAGTCCGTCCAGCGCGTGGTGGCCACCATGCCTGTGGAGGGGAACAGGCAGTCTTTCGGGCTGCTTCACGGCGGGGCGTCCCTGGCCGTGGGTGAAGCGGTGGGTTCCTGGGCGGCCGTGATCCATGCGAGCACGCTGGGCAAAACTGCCGTGGGCGTGGACGTTTCCGCCACCCACCACCGCTCAGCGCGGGAAGGCCAAATCACCATCACGGCCACACCCATCCACCTGGGCGGCACACTCACCACCCACGAGGTGCTCATCACCAACGAGGCCGGTCAGCGGCTCTGCACCCTCCGCATCACCAACCTGCTGATGCGGCGCCACAAATAAGCCCGTTGATCTGTCAGACGGCGATGTTATGCGCTGGCTCTGACCTTACTGGGTGATGGGTCATCCGGGGGTGTTCTGCCTCCGGCGGCGGACGAGTGCCGTCAACAGCGTTCCGACGGCGATCGCCCCCGCAGCAGCACCCGCTGCGGGAAGCACGCCGGCACCGGTATACGCCAGGCCCCTGCTGTCACGGTCCTGGGCGTAGCCGCCTGGCGGGTCAGCGGGAGGGGTGGCAGCAGGCGGGGTGGCTGCAGGCGAAGGTACGACGACGGCGTCCTGGCCAGGCGGCTTGGAACTCGCCGGGGACGGGGCCAGGTCAGCCGGGGCCGGGTCAGCTGGTACAGGCGCCGGGCTTGCCGGGGGCTCTTCCGGAGCCGGCTGCGCCGGCGGAGCAGGTTCAGTTGGATCCGGTCCGGCCGGGACAGCGGGGGCGAACTCAAAGTCCGCAGCGCCGGAGGCACTGAAACCGTTCACAGTCTCCGCGGTAAACCGGAGTGCATCCTTGCCCTCCGGCGCCGGGAAGCTCCAGGTCCCGTCGGCGTTGACCGGGACGTCGAAAGCGTCCTGTCCCGGGATGGTGATCCGGACGCTGGAGCCCTCAGCGACGGCGGTGGCAGGGGCTGCCGAAACTGTGCCGCTGATGGCCTGCCCCGGTTCATAGGTGGCGCCGGGCGCGGGAGAGGACACTGCAGGCCTGTTGAGGAAGAGTTCCAGCTGGTAGCCGGGCAGCACGGCCAGGCTGTCCGCCAGGGTGGCCCCCACCGCGAAATTCTCCACCACGTTGCCCTGTTCGTCAGGGGTGTCTCCGGCAGCGTGGGTGCCCACGGCGTAGTTGCCGCTGAGATAGGGGCCGCCGGAATCGCCGCCGCTGGACTGGACGCCATAGGACAGGAATCCGTTGAACGCCCGCAGGTCGTTGGGGTCCGCAGCGTAGCCGGGCCCGGGAACCACAAAGATCCCCACGGCGTCCACCCTGCCGCAGGACCAGGCCGAAGTCCGCCCCGAACGGCAGACCGGCATCCCCGCAACGGGCTCGGCCGTGCCGATGATCTTGACCTCGGGTTCCGGCTGGGACACGTCCCCCCAGGTGCTCGCGGCCGGCAGCGGGTCAAGGTCCGCGCGGAGGGACTCGACCACAGCAATATCGGTTCCCACGTTTCCCGGATCGCCCGGCTGCAGCGGGTCGTTCACGCTCCCGGGCCGCAGGACCGGGCTGTTGCCCGGGCCGCCGAACTGGCTGAAACCGAACTTCCCGAGCGGCCCTGTCCGGTTGAACTGGAATTCGAGCTCTGCGGTTTCCGCTGCCCCGTCAGAAGCACAGTGGCCTGCCGTAAGGACGGCCGGCAGGCCGGACGGGCCAAACGCCGAAAAGCCCGTGGAACAGATCCAGCCCGTGTCCGCGATGTACCCGACTCCCCCGCGGAGGTCCTCTTCCGGCGCCAGCGGAGTGCCGTCGTCGAGCTCCACGTTGGCGAACCGGGCAACAAATTCCGCCGGCGATTTCCTGCCGGTGCCCACACCTACGGAGTCCGCGGCGTCAGTAGCCTGACCATCCGGCCCGGCAGCAAGGGCGCCTGGGTTCCCGGCGGACTGCTCATCAGCGCCGTGCGGGGCCCTTTCCGGGGCCGCTTCCAAAGCGCCGACGCCACCGGTCCGGATGACGAACTTTCCTCCTGAGGTGACCACCGCCTGCAGTCCGTGGAGCCCCACCTCAGCCACGTACGCCTGGAACAGCTGTTTGGTGCTCAGCGCCAGCTCGGCACCGGGGTCCGGGGCAACAGGGTCCGGCGAAGCGGGCACCACGGCGCCGGCCGGCGCCTCAACAACAAGGCCAGGGATGCCGGCGGCGAGCGCAGCCACCGCGTCCTGGAGCTCGGCACCCGTTCCGGACACCACGATCCGCCCATCCTGCAGGCGGGTGCCCGCATAGCCGGGAACAGTCCGGAGCTGCCCGGCGGCGGCTGCGGCGCGGGAACCAAGTTCCCCTGCCGCAGCAAACTGTTCCGGGGTCAAGCCAAGGTCCCGCTGCACGGCATCGGCAAGGGCAGCGTCGGACAGGGATGAAGAGCCCAGGCCACCAACAGCCCCCTCCGCCGGAGGAATTTCAGTGTCCGCCCAGCCCGGGGCAGCAGCAACAGCGGAGGTTGCGAGGATTCCCGCAGCTGCGCCCAGGGAAAGGACCCGGCGGAGTACCTGCCCGGTCACCGGGCCACCCCCGCTCCGCAAAGGGCCAGCACGGCGTCCAGCTCAGCCGCGCTGAGGCCGTTGTCCAAGAGGAATGTGCGGGTATCCAGGCTCCGCACGAAGTCCGCCACGGCGTCCCCGCGCGCCTCGAGCAGCGGGCCCAACTCCGCCTCGCTGAGGTGGCGTTCCCGCGCATGGGGTGGGCCGTGGGTGCGGTAGCGCTCATTGATGCCGCGGGCTGCACGCCGGTAGCCGTCGGCGATGTCCTGCCCGGAGTCCCCGGCGAGGTCCTGGACCATGGCCGCCACCATGCCACTGCGGTCCCGCCCCGCCGCGCAGTGGAGCACCACGGCACCGCGGGCAGAGGCTGCCGCAAGTTCGTGGAAGACGCCCACCAGCTTCCCAGGGAACAGCCGGGCGTTCTCCGGGTAGTGGGCGGGATCATTGAGGTAGGGGCCGGTCACCGCGGTAAAGCGGGGGTGGCCCGGCTCCTCGGTCGGCGCTGAAACCACCACCATCCCGGACCAGGCTGCCCCGCCCACCACGGGATCCGTGTCCCGGCGCTGCGCCTCCGCCGCGTTGCGGAGGTCAATCACGGTGCGGATGCCGTCGTCGTAAGCCTGCCGCCAGCCGGACGCGGTGAGCCACTCGCGCCGGCCCATGCGGTACACGCCGCCGGCCACATGCCATGCGTTGACAGCACCATCCCAGCCCATGGGCCTGCCCGGTTTCTTCATTCGCACAGCTAATCACACCCGCCACACGAGGCGCATGTCACAGGCAGGTAGTACGGTGGCTCGTACTTGCCTTCTTCCACCGTTCCTTCTTCCACCATTCAAGGAGAGCCACTTGGGAAACATCACTGCACGACGGCGCCACTCGGCTTTTGCAGCCGGCCTCGCCACCCTTGCCATGGCGGCAGGGCTGGCCACTGTTCCTGCACAGGCTGCGGACAAGACCAAGTACATTGCCCTGGGAGACTCCTTCGCCGCCGGGCAGGGAGCCGGGCCGTACCTGGATGACTGCTACCGCAGTGACAACACATATTCAGGCCTTGCTGACGCGGCCAAGGCCGTCAAACTGGTGGTCAACGAGGCCTGCAGCGGCAAGACCACCCAGGATGTGGTGGACGCCCAGCTCAGCCAGCTGAACAAGAGCACCGAACTGGTGACCGTCACCGCAGGCGGCAACAACCTCGGCTTCGGCGCCATTATCACCTATTGCGGTGTGGCCCTGGCCGGCATGACCCCGGGCGCGGAGTGTGACGCTGCCACCGCTTATGCAGCCGCCCAGCTCGAGAGCGGGCAGCTGTACCGTGACGTGGTCTCGATGATCGAGAGCGTGCAGGCCGCCGCGCCCAACGCCAGGATCGTGGTCACCGGGTACCCGTATCTCCTGGACCCAATCCCGGCTGGCATGACCGACCCCGCGGCGCTGTTCATCTATCAGGCCACCGAGTTGGCTGACGACCTGAACGACGCCATCGCCGAGGCCGCGGGCGAGGCCGGGGCAACCTACGTTGACGTGAGGTCGGCGTTCCTCGGCCATGGCGCCCTGTCCCCGGATCCGTGGATCAACCTCGGCGGCCCGGGAAACCCCGATAGCTTCCACCCGAACGCCGAGGGCTATGAGGCGTATTACAAGGCCCTGAACGCCGCCGGGGCCTACTCCGCCGGGTAGCAGGGCACGGCTAGCCGCGCTTTGCCAGCCGGTACTCCAGGCCAGCCCGGACCATGGGCCACTCGTGCTCCAGGATGGAGAACACCACGGTGTCCCTGAGGAGCCCGTCGCGGGTCCGGGAGTGGTTGCGCAACACGCCGTCCTGCTTGGCGCCCAGCCGGGCGATGGCCTCGCGCGACTGGTGGTTCAGCCAGTGCGTCCGGAATTCCACGGCCGGGCAGCCCAGCGTCTCGAACGCGTGCCGCAGCAGCAGGAGCTTGGAGTCGGGGTTGGTCCCGGTTCCCTGCACGGACGCGGCGTTCCAGGTGGAGCCGATCTCCACCCGGGGCGTGCCGGCGTCGATATTCATGTAGGTGGTCATCCCGATGATCCGGCCGGGAGCGCCGGTGGCGGGATCCACCAGCCGGGCAGTGAACGGCAGCATGGATCCCTGCTCCTGCAGGGCGAGGCGCCGCCCGATCTCGGCGGCCATCTCCTCGGGGGCAGGCACGGAGGTGTACCAGAGCCGCCACAGGTCGCCGTCCCGTGCCGCGTCCACCAGGCCGTCGTGGTGCTCCACGGACAATGGTTCCAGGGTTACATACCTGCCCGTGAGGGTAAGGGGTTCTAGGAAAGTCACGGCACCAGCCTAGGTGCTACCACCACCGGGGCCGGTTACGCTGGGGACAGCACCAGGACGGCGAGCGAGGGAGTTTACGTGTCAGGAACCAATCCGGACCCTGAGGATGACAAGATCACAGGCCTGGAGCCCGGCGGCGGTGTGCCGCCAGGCGAAACGCCTCCCGGCGAAGGGTCGGTGGCAGGCAGCCAGGAACCCAGGCAGAAGGGGTCCGGAAAGGGCCAGCAGATCTTTTGGCTCGGAGCCATCGGGGCCGGCGTCCTGCTGTTCCTCCTCTATTTCATCGGCTACATCGTCGGTTTCTTCGACTGACCGGCGTTCCTAGCCGGGCCAGCTGAAGAAGCCTTGGCCGGTCTTCCGCCCCAGTTCGCCCCGGGCCACCTTGTCCTTGAGGATCTGGGGCGGGGCAAAGCGCTCCCCCAGGGTGGAGTGCAGGTATTCTGCGATGCCCAGCCGCACGTCCAGGCCCACGATATCCGTGGTGCGCAGCGGCCCGGTGGGGTGCTTGTAGCCAAGCACCATGGCGTTGTCGATGTCCTCGGCGGAGGCTACGCCTTCCTCCACCATCCGCATTGCCTCCAGTGCGATGGCCACGCCCAGGCGTGAGGAAGCAAAGCCGGGCGCGTCATTGACGACGACGGCGGTCTTGCCGAGTGCCTCCACCCACCTTCTCGCTGCGGCGGCGAGGTCCGGTGACGTTTGCGCGCCGAGCACCACCTCGATGAGCGTGGATGCCGGAACGGGGTTGAAGAAGTGCAGCCCGAGGAAATTCCCGGGCCGCTTCAGTTCTCCGGCGAGGCCGTTCACGGACAGCGATGAGGTGTTGGAGGCCAGATAGGCGTCCTCGGCCAGCCGCTCCTCGATGCCGCGCAGTGAGGTGACTTTAAGGTCCCAGTCCTCCGGCACCGCTTCCACCACCAGCTGGCGGTCCTTGAAGTCGTCGTAGTCCACGGTGACAGAGAGCCGGGACACCATTTCGTCCAAATTGGCGTCCGTCATACCGCGCTCGATGCTCTTGGCCGCCGCTGATTCCACGCGCTCACGGGCAGCTGCCGCGGACTGGTCGTCGCGCTCCACCACCAGCACGTCTGCGCCCTTGATGAGGAAGGCGTGGGCGATGCCGGCCCCCATGCGGCCGCCGCCGAGGACACCCACGAAGTGGGGAAGATCAGCGGGCATGCCGGAGGAAAGTTCTGGTGTGGTCATCGGTTCTGCTCTCCGCTCTCGGTGCCGGCCGTGGTGCCGTCGTTCTTGGCAGCGTTGCCGCCTTCCTTGCCGCCGGCTTTCGTGCCGGCCTTCCTGTCCAGGAACTCCTGCATCCTGTCGAACTTGGCCTGGGACTCGAAGAGGATTCCCTGTGCCAGCTGGTCGATGACGGGATGCGCTTCGGCAGGGGCGTGGAACACGGACTTGGTGATCCGTACTGCCAACGGATCCTGCCGCCCGATCCTGTCCGCCAGGCTGTGCGCCGCATCCATCAGTTCCGCGGCTTCGTGGATCCCGGTAATGAGGTTTACGGCCAGCGCTTCCTCGGCGGTGAGTACCCTGCCGGCCAGGAGGATCTGCTTGGCCACGGGCTCCCCCACCAGTTCCTTCAGCCGCCAGCTGGCACCGGCGGCGGCGAGGATTCCCAGCCCGGTTTCGGGGTTGCCGATGCGGACGCTGGACGTCCCGATCCGGAAGTCCGCCGCGTAGGCCAGCTCTGCACCTCCGCCCAGGCAGTACCCGTCCAGCGCGGCAATGACGGGCATGGGCAGCTTGGCGATGCGGACGAAGATGGTGGAATTGATGCCCTGCAGGGCGTCGTCGCGGCGCCGTTCGCGCAGCTGCGCAATATCGGCGCCGGAGGCGAACACCCCCTCCACTCCGCCGATGATCAGCACCTTGGGGTTCTGCTCCAGGGCGGTGCAGACCACGTGCAGCTCGTCCACCATCTGCTGGTCAATGGCGTTGCGCACCTCGGGCCGGTTCAGCAGCACCACCACACGGTCGGTGCGTTCCTCCACAAGGAGCGTGTGGAACTTCTCTGCCGCCAGGTCCACGCGGCCGGCCATCAGACCTTCTCCAGCAGCATGGCCGTGCCCTGGCCGACGCCGATGCACATTGTGGCCAGGCCCATCTTGGCGTCCTCGCGCTCCATCCGGCCCAGCAGGGTGATGGCAATCCGTGAACCGCTGGAACCGAGCGGGTGCCCCAGGCTGATGGCGCCGCCGTCGTTGTTTACAACGTCCGGGTTAATGCCCAGACGCCGGACGCAGGCGAGGGATTGCGTGGCGAAGGCTTCGTTGAGTTCGACGGCGCCGAGGTCGCCTACGCTGTAGCCGCTCCGCTTGAGCACCTTCTGCGTGGCGGGGACGGGGCCGATACCCATGATTTCCGGCTCGCAGCCGGCGGAGGCGCCGTCGATAATGCGTGCGCGGGGCGTCAGGCCCAGCCTTTCAATGGCGGCTTCGGAGGCCACGATGATGGCCGATGCGCCGTCGTTCAGCGTTGAGGAGTTGCCTGCGGTGACCACGGAACCTCCGTGCGTGACGGGCCTCAGTCCGGCCAGGACGTCCATGGTGGTACCTTCGCGGGGTCCCTCATCCGTGTCCACCACAGTCTCGGACTTGCGGGTCCTGACGGTGACGGGAACGATCTCGTCCTTGAACCGCCCGGCGGCGATGGCCGCGAGCGAGCGTTCGTGCGACCGGACGGCGAACGCGTCGGCGTCCTCGCGGGAGATGTTGTCCACGCGGGCAACTTCCTCGGCGGTCTCCGGCATGGAGTAGGTCATTTTGTCGTCGCGGGAAAGTTCTCCCTTCTGGAACAGCGGGTTGGCGAACCGCCAGCCGATGGATGTGTCGAAGATGGCACCGGGCTTTGCGAAGGCAGTGGCGGGTTTTTCCTGCACCCAGGGCGCGCGGCTCATTGATTCCACGCCGCCGGCTATGACGATGTCCGCGGCGCCCGACTTGATCATCTGGCTGGCCATGATGATGGCGCTCAGTCCGGACGAGCACAGCCTGTTGACGGTGATCCCCGGGATGTGGAGGGGCAGCCCGGCCAGCAGGGTGGCCATGCGGGCCACGTTACGGTTTTCCTCGCCGGCACCGTTGGCGTTGCCCAGGATGACCTCGTCGATGCTGTCCGGGTCCAGGCCCGCCCGGCTGACGGCCTCCCGGAGCACCAGGGCGGCGAGGTCGTCGGGACGAACGGAGGAGAGGCTCCCGCCGTACCTGCCCACCGGCGTTCGTACCCCGCCAACAAGGAAAGCCTGCGGACCTGCGGTTGCAGCCATGGAAACACCCTTCACGCGATAAACAGCACTGTCATCAGCGGCCGGCAGATTACCCACTTACCGACCGTTCGTTCTGTAAATAGTACACGGGAGGGTGTGCCGTGGATACGGGGACCTCCCGGGTACGGGGTCCCCTGGGCGGACTCAGAGGACCTTGAGCCCCAGATGGGCTGCCAGCAGGGGCGCCAGGAGGGCAAGCTGGACGTCGTCGATGACCACGCCGCCGAGACTGCCGAGTCCACTGATCCCCCTCAGTTCCGTGCCGCGAATATCAAAGTCCTGGAGCTTGGCCCCGGTGAAGTCCAGGGATCCGATGGTGCAGTTCTTTAATGCCACCCGCGTTCCAGTGGCCGAGCCGAGGTTCAGTTCGTTGATGATGCAGTCGCTGATCAGGACGTCGGTGAGTTTGGAACCCCGGAGGTTAAGGAAGTCCAGCTTGCCGCCGTCGATGCGGACCGACTGCCATCCGCTCTCATGCAGTTCGGCAGAACCCAGGCGGGCATTGCGGATCTCGACCTCCCGCCATGTGGAACGGGCGGCCAGGAAAACCGGCGCGTACAGTTCCTCCAGGATGCAGTCGCGGAACGTGGAACCGCGCAACTGGGCTTCATTAAAGACCGCTCCCTGAAACTCGCAGTCGATGAAGTCGGCGCCGCCCAGGTCCAGCCCCTCGGCCGCCACGCGGCTGTACCGCGCGCCGTCGTACCGCCCGCCGCGCTGGAAGTCCGGCTCAGCCACGTCCGTCAGGTTCTCGAGCCGGACGGGCGTAAGGCGTGGTGCGGTGACGCCGGAAGCTGCTGTCCGTGGGGCGCGCGGGGCCACTAGATGGATTCCGCCTTGGCCGCTATGTCCGCCAGGTCCCTGCGGAGCGCTTTCCGGGTGGCTGCCATAGCCATCTTGCCGAAAACTGCCATCATGATGCGGGTTGCGGCGCTGGGCTTGTGCATCTCTCCCCCGAACGTCACGCTGAGGTTTGTGCCGCCGTCGCGCGGGGAAAGGCTGAACCGGGTGCTGTAGTCGGCGCCGCCCTGGACGGCCTTCACGATGGTGCCGTGCGGCGGCTCAGCCTCTGCCACCCACATCTCCACGGTCTCAGACCTTCCCATCATCTTCCGGGTCTCCTTCCAGCGCATTCCTTCCCCGTACGGGCCGTCCGTCAGCAGCTGGACGGACTCCACGCCGGTCAGCGTGGTGGCGGAGCCGGGAATGTCCGTTATGACGGACCATACTTTTTCCGGCGACGCATGGATGTGCTGGCTGAGGCTGATGCTGTGGTCCATGGCTTCGAGCCTAGCCGCGGAGCCGTGCAATCGACAGAACCCCGGTGCCACAGGGCAACTTGTGGGGGACTTGAATTAGTAAGCATGCTTCGTGTTAGTGTGAAAATGTTCGATCACCGGAAACGAAAGGAGCCACCATCATGGGCCTCGGAGACAAGATCAGCAACGCAGCGGAAGACATGGGCGGCAAGGCCAAGGAAGCGGCCGGCAATGCCACGGACAACGACCGGCTGAGGGCAGAAGGCCAGGCCGACCAGGTCAAGGCCGACGCCAAAAAGGTCGGCGAAAGCGTCAAGGACGAATTCAAGCGCGACTAGGTATTCCTGCGCCATCCGGCTTGGCCGGGTTCCAGTAAGCAGGGCGAACGGCGGCGGATCCCTTTGGATCCGCCGCCGTTCTGCTTGTCCGCTGGCTTCCGCACCATTCTTCATCGATTGCTCCAATACTGCCGTTTTGGGGCAACGGCAGATAGCCAGCAACCGATGGAGCGTCACCATCCGCTGCGGGTGGGTGTGTGCCCCTGCCGGGAATCCTCGGGCATCGTCATTTCGGCGCGCAGCCCCAGGAGCCGGATAGGGCGGCCCGGCTCAATTTTCACCGCAAGGTCCAAGGCACGCGCCAGCACTTCGGCGGGGTCCGAGGTTTCCGGGATCTTCCGGGCGTAGGTCTTGGTCAGGAACGGCGCGTAGCGGACCTTGAGCGTCAGCCCGATCACCGGCCGCCCCTCGGCAGCGACATCTGTGAGGACGTGTGCCGCCAGTTCCCGGACGGCGGCCTCAATCTGGCCGGACCCGGTCAGGTCCTGCTGAAAGGTGGTTTCCCGGCTGTGCCCGCGCGCCACCCATGGAGTGTCATCGACTGTCCGCGAGCCGTCACCCCGCCCCAGCTGCGCATACCAGGGCCCCATCTTCGGACCGAACTCCGGAACCAGGTCATCGGGATTGGCCGCTGCGAGCTGGGCGACGGTCCCGATGCCGAGCTTCGAAAGCCGGGCCGACACCTTCGTCCCCACGCCCCACAGCTCGATCGTCGGCCGGCTCCCCATGACCTCCAGCCAGTTGCCCTCCGTCAGCCGGAAGACCCCGGCCGGCTTGCCAAACGTCGTGGCCACCTTGGCGCGGACCAATGTGTCGCCGATGCCCACGCTGCAGTGAAGCCGGGTTTCCTTCAGGACGTCGCCCTGCAGCCGGCGGGCATAAGCTTCCGGATCTTCGGCCTGGATCCCAACAAACGCTTCGTCCCAGCCGAGCACCTGCACCGTGGCGCCCGGTTGCGAGCGCAGCACCGCCATGACTTGTTCGGACGCCGCGAGGTAGGCCTCCTGGTCGACGGGCAGGATGACGGCGTCCGGCACTTTCCGTGCGGCGATGCGCAGCGGCATTCCCGAGCCGACGCCGAAGGCCCGCGCCTCGTAAGATGCCGTAGACACCACCGCCCGCTCAGTGGGATCCCCGCGCCCGCCGACAATCACCGCCTTGCCCGCGAGCTCCGGCCGCCGGAGCACTTCGACGGCGGCGATGAACTGGTCCAGATCCACATGCAGCACCCACGGTTCGTCCACAGGCCCAGTCTGCCCCCGCCGGCGCGCTCGGCACCACCCGTTGTAGACGCTCCAGCCCGGTTTTGCGCGGTAAAGCCGATGAAAGGGCAGGAGATATGCGGGACCGGCCGGCAAAAGTGGGCTGGCCTGGCCGGGAGACGCCGACGGCGGGACTCCCCTTCCAAGGGGCGTCCCGCCGTCGTCCGTACTGCTTGGGGCGGACCGTCAGCTGTACAGGGCGTTCTTCGGTTCGTTTGCCTTGACCTTCTGCCATCCCAGCCACAGGAGCAAGGCGAAGAACGGGATGGTGGCCAGGGTCCACAAGCCCAGGTGGAACACCTCACCGGTCTTGCTGGTCATGGTGTCGAAGCCGATCAGCACCGTGATGGCCAGGAGGGCAACCAGGCCAACCCAGCTGCTGGCAGCGCCGCCCGGCGCGGGCAGGGAGGAGACATTGCCCTTCTTCTTGCGCAGGGCGATCTGGCTGGCAAAGATGGCGCCCCAGGTGAAGATCACGCCGATGGATGCCGAGTTCAGCGCGAGGTCGAAAGCGTGCGAGCCGCCCAGCCAGATGTTGAGCATGATGCCCGCCAGGTACACCGCGCCGATGGCCAGGATGGCGGCGTACGGCACGTGGTTCTTCGACATCCTGGTCAGCCATTCCGGTGCATGCCCGTTGTTGGCCATGGTCCGGAAGATGCGGCCGATCGAGTACAGGCCGGAGTTGCAGGAGGACAGCGCGGCGGTAATGACGATCATGTTCATGACATCGCCCATCCAGCCGAGGCCCATCTGCCCGAACACGGTAACGAACGGCGAGGTGCCGGCCACGTACTGGTCCGATGGCAGCAGCATGGCCAGCAGGGTCACGGAGCCGACGTAGAACACCACAATGCGGAACACGACGGCGCGGATGGCCTTGGGCACTTCCTTGGCCGGGTCCTGCATTTCGCCGGCGGTGATGCCCACCAGCTCAATGCCGTTGTAGGCGAAGATCACGGCGTTCAGGACCAGGATCATCACCAGGGCACCCTTGGGGAACATTCCGCCTTCGGCTGCGAAGAGGTTGCTGACCGACGCGTTGCCGTCGCCCACCTGTGCGTTGGTGATGACCATGAAGGTGCCCACGGCCAGGAAGATCACGATGGCACCCACCTTGAGGCAGGAGGCCCAGAACTCGAACTCACCGAACGCCTTGACGCTCATGAGGTTGACACCCACCAGGAGCAGCAGCGCGGCGATGGCGGACAGCTCAACGGGCACGTTGGGGAAGAAGAACTGGAAGTACAGGCCGATCGCGATGAGCTCGGCGATGCCGGTCATCGCCCAGTTGATGAAGTACATCCAGCCGGACAGGTAGGCGCCCTTTTTGCCGAACATCTCGCCGGCGTAGCTCACGAACGAACCCGACGTCTGCCGGTACATGATCAGTTCGCCCAGGGCGCGCATCAGCAGGTAGGCGATGACGCCGGCAATGGCGTAGGAAAAGATCAGGGCCGGGCCGGTGGAGGCGAGGCGTCCGCCGGCACCCATGAAGAGGCCGACGCCGATGGCGCCGCCCATGGCGATCATGGTGACCTGGCGCCCGCTCAGGGATTTCTTGTAGCCCTCGGCGCTGAGGGTGGGGTCGACGGCGGTGGATGGTGCCGTGGGGTTGCGGACTTCTGCGGGGGTACTTTGAGGCACAACTGTTCCTTGTGGGTTGGCGGGTTGGCCGCATCCGGGACTGCGATGATTCCGCCCCCAAAATTCGGCGATCTGCCCCTTGGGCATCCGAATGTGAGCGGAATCTCTCGTGGCGCCGAAGCTTCGCGCGGCTCGTCTATCTTACAAGACCCGCCGGGGTGCTACGTGACCCGCACTACACCTGCCCTTTTTCGATCACCAGGTTGAGCTCATTGTCCACGCTCACGCGGTAGGCCCGCAGCGGCTCGGCGCCGGTGGTGGAGCAGCCGCTGGCGAGGTCGAACGCGTGCTGGTGCAGCGGGCAGATCACCTGCTGGCGGTCGATGGTGCCGTCCGCGATGGGGCCACGCCGGTGCGGGCAGACTGCTGCGAGCGCCCGCACGGTTCCGTCCCGGAGCCGGAACACGGCCACCTGTTCGCCGCCCACCGCGAAGGCCCTGCCCTCGCCCAGTGGGATCTGGTCCACGGGGCCAAGGGTGTGGGACGTCGCGGCTGGTCCGGGGACACTCATCGGGCCGGCGTTCATTGGACCGGCACCTGCGGAAGGACCGTCAGCGGCAGGGAGGTCCTGAACTGGCCGGGCGTCTGCGGATCCGCGCGTTCGCTCCACGGATCCACGTAGCTGTCCACGGACGCCTGCATCGAGGCATCCAGCTGCGCCGCGATTCCGTGGGCGTCATCGACGATCACCGCGCGGAGGTGCGCTATGCCCACCCGGGGCACAAACGCGTAGGTCCGCTCCAGCCAGTTGGCGTGTTCGCGGTAGTACTGCATGAAGCGCCCAGTGAGGACCTTCACCTCTTCGGGATCGTCAACAGTGGCCAGGAGGTCGCCTTTGCGGATGTGGGCACCGGCCGCTCCGCCAACGTAGATTTCCCAGCGGCCTCCTTCCACGGCCACCACGCCCACGTCCTTCACCAGGGATTCAGCGCAGTTGCGGGGGCAGCCGGAGACGGCCAGCTTCAGCTTGGCCGGCGACTCGATGCCCTGGAACCGGGATTCGATCTCGATGCCCAGCTTGGTGGAGTCCCCCGTGCCGTAACGGCAGAAGTCCTTCCCAACACAGGTCTTCACGGTCCGGAAGCTCTTGCCGTAGGCGTACCCGGACGGCATCTCCAGATCCGCCCAGACCTGCGGCAGGTCCTCCTTGGGGATGCCCAGCAGGTCGATCCGCTGGCCGCCGGTGAGCTTGATCAGCGGAACGTTGTGTTTCTCCGCCACATCCGCGATCCGGCGCAGCTGCTGCACAGAGGTGACGCCGCCCTTCATCTGCGGCACCACGGAGAACGTGCCGTCCCGCTGGATGTTGGCGTGCACCCTGTCGTTGATGAAGCGGGCGTCGCGTTCGTCGATGTACTGGTCCGCCAGCATCATCTTGAGCAGGGAGGCCAGGCCCATCTTGGACTTCGCGTCCTCGGCGCCGCCCGGGGCGAGCGCCTGGAACACGGCCGAGACGGACCGGAGCCCGCGTTGCCGGATCTCGGCCATGAGCGCGGCCTTGTCCAGCGGGATGCCCGGAACGTAGTACGTGGCAGAAGGGTCCTCCTCCACGGCCCCGTCCGCCGCCCACTCCACCACCTGCTTCACCAGCAGCTTGCAGGAGCCGCAGCCCTTTCCGGCCCGGGTGGCGTCCATGGCCCCGGCCACCGACGTGCAGCCGCCTTTCACGGCCGCGGCCAGGTCCTTCTTGCTGACGCCGTTGCAGTTGCAGACCTGGGCGTCGTCGTCGAGCTCGGCCACGCCCACGTCCTCCCCGGGGGTCCCGAGATCGAACATCAGGCCGATCCGTTCCTCGGGCAAGGGCGTGCCGCGGTCGTAGGCCTGGGTCAGGAAAGCCACCTTGCGGCTGTCGCCGAGCAGGGTGGCACCCACCATCTTGTTGTCACGGACCACGATGGATTTGAAGACCCCGCGGCTGGGTTCGGAGAAAACGATGTGCTCGTCGGTGTCCAGCTCCGGTCCCTGCAAGCCCATGGAGGCGACCTCAACCCCCGCCACCTTGAGCTTGGTGGCAGTCCGCGACCCCAGGTACGCGGCGCTGGTGTCCGCACCGGTGACATGGTTGGCGAGCACCACCGCCTGCTCCCACAGCGGTGCCACCAGGCCGTACACCTCACCGCGGTGCTGGACGCACTCCCCCACGGCGTAGATGTGGTCCTCGTCCTGCACGCGCAGCCGGTCATCCACCACGATGGCCCGCTCCACCGGAAGTCCGCTCAGGACGGCCAGGTCCACGTTGGGCCGGATCCCGGCCGCCACCACCACCATGTCGCATGGAATGTCCGGGCGGTCGCGGAGGCTGACGCCGGCCACCCTGTCCCTGCCGAGCACGGCTGTGGTCCGGCAACCCGTCAGCACCCCGATGCCCAGGGCCTCAACGCTCCGGCGGAGCACCGCACCGCCGTCGGGCCCCATCTGCGCGCTCATCAGGTGGCTCCCCGAGTGGACCACGTCCACCCCCAGCCCAAAGCTGCGCAGCCCCGCGGCCGCCTCCAGCCCCAGGAGGCCGCCGCCGACCACCACCGCATGCCGGTGGTGGTCATTCCGGGCGTGCTCTGCCATTTTGCGGGTGTCGTCGATGGTGCGGAAGCCGAAGACGCCCGGTTTGACCGAGCCGCCTGGCGTGTAGAGCCCGTCCATCGGCGGCAGGTGCGGGCGGCTGCCCGTGGCGATGATCAGGGTGTCGTAGGGCGTCACCCGGCCGTCGCTGGAAAACACGTGTTTGGCGAACCGGTCGATCCTGTCCGCCCGGACCCCTGCATGCAGTGTGATGCCGTTGTCCTCATACCAGGACAGCGGGTTGAGGAAGATGTCCGCATCGCTTTCCTCGCCCGACAGGACGTGGCTGAGCATGATCCGGTTGTAGTTTCCGTAGGGCTCGTCCCCGAACATGGTGATTGTGAACTGGTCCGCTCCGCCCCTGGCCAGGATTTCCTCCACGGCACGGGCTCCGGCCATTCCGTTTCCGATGACCACCAGGCGCCGGCGGGCGTCGCGGCTGCGTGCCCGGCTGCCGGGCCGGGTTTGTGCCCGTTCGGCCACGCTGGTCATCAGTGCTCCACCATGCCCAGGTCGATGACCACGGTGCCGTTGACGCCCTCCGGCGCGGCCAGGTACAGCTCCACGGCGGAGCCGCCTTCGATGTCCTCCACCACCCGCAGCGGGACATGGACGTCGCTCTTGGCACCGATGGGAAAGTACCGCATGGGCACGCCGTTGCGCATCAGCACCACGGCGATGAGTTCCCCGCTGGAGTTTCCGCCGCGGAAGTACAGCGCCTGGTTGACGACGCCGTCCGGGACATAGTGCGAGAGCTCGCTGTGCAGGGGCACGGGTTTCTCCATCCCCAAGCCTTGGAAGTGGTAGATGCCCTGCAGGAAAAGGTTCTTGGTGATCACGGGCAGATCCTTTCGGCCGGCGGAACGACGAGCATGGCCCTATCTTCCGCCGCCGATGTTTCCGCCCGCCGGTCCCCCGGTAAAGAGTGCTTAACGCAAACCTCACCGGGTGAAGGGCCTGCATTCCTCCGAACCTGCCGCTAGACCGGCGCGAGCACACCCTTGTCCATGGAATAGCGCGTCCAGCGCCCGACGGCGGTGTTCCCGGCAAGGGTGCCTTCCGCGCCGCCGGCCACACCACGGCTTCGCCGCGTGCAGGCCGCGAACCACTCCCGCAGGGCGCGGTCGTGGCTGACCATCACCAGGGTCCCGGCGAACCCTGCAAGGGCCGCCTCGAGCTGTTCCACCAGCACGGGCGCCAGGTGGTTGGTGGGTTCGTCCACGATCAGGGTGCCGTAGCCGCCCAGCAGCAGCCGGGCCAGGGCCAGCCTGCGCTGTTGACCTGCGGACAGGCTGCCTACGGGCACGTGGAACTCGCTGGTGCGGAAGAGTCCGAGGCGGAGGAGTGCCTCCGCGTGCTCGTCGATATTGCCTCCCAGGCCTGCGGCGAAGGCCGGCAGCAGGCGCAGTGAGGGACGCTGCGGCAGCTCCAGCTCCTGCTGCAGGTAGCCCACGCGTTCGGGCCGCGTGACGGAGCCGGCTGATGGTTCCAGGGTTCCGGCAAGGATGGAGAGCAGCGTGGACTTGCCCGCGCCGTTGGGCCCGGTGATCAGGATCTTCTCACCGGCGCCGGCCTGGAAGTCGGTGGTTCCCAGCCGGCCGGGCACGCTCACGCCCCGGACAGCCAGCACCGGTCCACCCGGCTTCGGCGCACCAGCCTTCGGCGCACCTGGCTCCGGTATCCCGGACGGATCCATCCGGGAGGCGGCAGCCCCCGGGTCCACGTCCAGGCTGGCGTTAAGCCGCAAGGGTACCGGCGGCCGGTCCACGGGGCTGGCTTCGAGGCGGCGCAGGCGTTCCTGGGCGTTCCGGACCTGGCTGCTGGCGGCCTTCTGCCAGGTTCCGGCCTTGAAGTCGAAGCCCATTTTGTCGCCGTCGCGCTTGCGGCCGTACCCCATGGTCCCTGCAACAGTCTCGGCCTGCCGTTTCTCGGACTCCATCGCATCAATCCAGGTGTGGTACTGCTGGACCCAGCGTGCGCGTTCGGCTGCCTTCTCCCGGAGGTAGCCGTCGTAGCCGTTGCCGTAGCGGGTCACGGCGCGGCGCTCGGCATCCACTTCAATGATGGTGCTGGCCACCTTGCGGAGGAGCACCCGGTCATGGGACACCACCACAACGGTGCCGCGGTGGGCTGCCAGCCGGTCCTCCAGCCAAGCCGTTCCGCGCGCGTCCAGGTGATTGGTGGGTTCGTCCAGGAGCAGGATGTCCGCTGGATCGGCCAGGACACACGCCAGGGCCACCCGTTCCTGTTCCCCGCCGGACAGCGATCCCAGGAGCCGGTTCCGGTCCAGGCCGCCCAGGCCCAGCCGGTCCAGCGCTGCCTCCACCCGCGACTCGGCTGCGTAGCCTTCGCGCAGCTGGTACTCCGTCTGGAGCCTGCCGTAGGTTTCCAGCTCGTCGTCGTCGGCGTCGGCGAGCCCTGCCTCCAGCCGGTCAAGCTCCGCTTCGATGGCCCGCAGGGCGGCCAGGGAAGCGTCGATGGCGGAGCCTACTGTGAAGGATTCCGGCAGGCCATGGGCCTGGGCGAGATAACCCACCCGGCCCTGGATCCCAGCCGTGCCTTCGTCGGGGGTCTCGAGGCCGGCCAGGAGCCGCAGCAGGGTGGATTTGCCGGCACCGTTTTCGCCGACGACGGCCACGTGTTCCCCGGGCGTGATGGCCAGGTTGATGCGGTCCAGCAGCAGCCGGTCCCCATAGCCGTGGGAGACGCCGGAAAGGGTCAGGTGTTCAGTCAAAGGAAGTCCTCGCAAAGTTCCGCAGTGTGGCCGCAGGCTGGACCGGGATTTCGGTCCTCGACGGCGGCCCTGGATTCGGGAAAGCAGCCCGGCGTGGCCGGCTGCTGGCTAGGACTTCATCGCTCCAGCCTGCCCGCCGGCGGTGGCCGAGTCAAGCGGTCACGTACCGGCAGTCAGGCAGCGGCGAGCACGGCAGCCTTCCTGCGCCGTGCCTTCGCCAGCCGCGTTCCGATCAGGCCCTGCCGCGGGCTGAAGAGGTAGACGACGGCGAAGACCACACCCTGAGTGAGCACCACCATGGCCCCGGAAGCCGTGTCCAGGTAGTAGCTGAGGTAGATGCCGGTGATCGAGCAGAGCGCCGAAACCACCGGCGCGATGACCAGCATCCGGGAGAACCGGTCCGTCAGCAGGTAGGCCGTGGCGCCGGGAATGATTAGCATGGCCACCACCAGCACCACGCCCACGGTCTGCAGCGCCACCACGGAGGTCAGGGCAAGCAGGCCCAGCAGGAGTGCCCCGAGCCTTTGGGGCGAGAGCCCGATCGCGTGGGCGTGGGTGGGATCGAAGGCATAAAGCGTGAGGTCCCGCCGCTTGAGGATCAGGATGGCAAAAGCCACCACGCCCAGCACCAGGACCTGGATCAGGTCCGGGATGCTGACGCCCAGAAGGTTGCCGAAGATGATGTGGTTCAGGTCCGTCTGGCTGGGAGTGACGGAGATCAGCACCAGGCCCAGGGCAAACAGGGAGGAGAACACGATGCCGATCGCGGCGTCCTCCTTTACCCGGCTGGTATTGCGGACCACCCCGATCAGGGTCACCGCAATCAGCGCGAACACCAGCGCACCCAGTGCAAACGGTGCGCCCACGATGTAGGCGAGCACGACGCCGGGCAGGACGGCATGCGAGACGGCGTCGCCCATCAGGGACCAGCCGATCAGTACCAGCCAGCAGCTGAGTACGGCGCAGACGACGGCGGCGAGGGCCGTGGTCACGATGGCACGGACCATGAAGTCGTAGCTGAGGGGTTCGAGGAGGAGTTCCATCGTCAGCCCGCTTCCTTCCGGTTGAGCACGTCCAGCCCAAAGGCCATGGCGAGGTTTTCCGGCTGCAGCACCAGTTCGGGCGGGCCGTGCATGAGGACCTTGTGCATCAGCAGCACGGCTTCATCGCAGAGCTGGGGCAGTGCGTGCAGGTCATGGGTGGACACAAGGATGGTGCAGCCGTCCGAGGCGAGCTCGCGCAGCAGGCGGGTGATGGTGGCCTCGGACCGCTTGTCCACGCCCGCGAAGGGCTCGTCCAGCAGCATGATGGTGGCGCCCTGTGCGATGCCGCGGGCCACGAACGCGCGCTTTTTCTGCCCGCCGGAGAGCTGGCCGATCTGCCTGCCGGCATATTCCCCGAGTTCCACCCGGTCCAGTGCCTCGTCAACGGCAGCGCGGTCGGCCTTGGATGCCCGGCGGGTGAAGCCCTGGTGGCCGTACCGGCCCATCATCACCACGTCGCGAACGGACAGCGGGAACTGCCAGTCCACTTCCTCGCTTTGCGGAACGTAGCCGATCCCCCCTTCCCTGCGTGCCTTGGAAGGCGGCTGGCCTCCAATCCGCACCGTGCCGGCGTCGGGCTTGACCATTCCCATGATCACTTTGAACAGCGTGGATTTACCGGACCCGTTCATGCCCACCAGGCCGCAGATCCGTGCCGGTTCCACCGTCAGGGAGGCAGCATCGAGGGCCAGGACTTCGCCGTAATGCACCGTGACGTTCTCGACGGCGATGGCCGGGGTACTCATGACCCCGCACCGGCCGTGAGGGCGCTGGTAATGACCCCGGCGTCGTGCCGGATCAGGTCCAGGTAGGTGGGGACCGGTCCGTCCGCTTCCGAGAGGGAGTCCACGTAGAGCGTGCCGCCGAAGCTGGCGCCCGTGGCTTCCACCACCTGCTGCATGGGGGCATCGGACACCGTGGATTCACAGAACACCGCGGGGACATTGTTGGTTTTGACGTATTCGATGGCCCGGGTGATCTGCTGCGGAGTGGCCTGCTGCTCGGCATTGACAGCCCAGATGTAGACCTCCTTCAGCCCGGCGTCGCGTGCCAGGTAGGAAAACGCGCCCTCGCACGTGACCAGTGCCCGCTGGTTCTCCGGCACGGCGGCCAGGCTGGAGGTCATCTCGTCCTGCACGGCCTGGAGTTCGGCCTTGTAGGCGTCCCCGTTCGCGGCGAAGGCGGCCGCGTTGTCCGGGTCCAGTTCGCTGAACGCCCGGACCATGTTGTCCACGTAGGCCTGCACGTTCACCGGCGACATCCATGCGTGGGGATTCGGTTTGCCCTGGTAGGAGTCCTCACTGATGGACATCACCTCCACGCCCTCGCTGACCACGGCATGCGGCACGTCGAGCCCCTCAACGAACTGCCCGAACCAGGCCTCCAGGTTGAGTCCGTTGTCCAGGATGAGGTCGGCTTTTGAGGCCTTCCTGATGTCGCCCGGGGTGGGCTCATAGCCGTGGATCTCAGCGCCGGCCTTGGTAATGGACTCGACCGTGAGCTTGTCCCCCGCGACGTTCCGGCCGATGTCCGCCAGCACGGTGAAGGTGGTCAGGACCACGGGCTTGCCGTCCCCGTTCCCGGCAGCGCCGCCACCGCAGGCGGTCAGCATCATGGACAGCACGACGGCGGCAGCGGCCGCGGCACGGAAGCGCGCCGTCCGCCCGGGGCGGGTTCGGGCGGCTACTTTGGCGCACCGAAACATAAATTTAGGCATACCGAAGATTCTACGGGAAGCACGTTTCCGCCAGCAACGCTCCCGGGCCCAACCCAGTCGCAGCAGATGTCCTTTTGACGCCTGAAACCGACATCTGCTGCGACCCAGTTGGGAGGCTAGGCTGAATCTATGGCCACCGCCCACCGCATACCGCCCGCACCGCAGCCCGAGCTGTACCGCTTCAAGCCCCTGGACTTCGCCACCCTCGTCACCTATGTGGCCATCGCCGGGTTCTTTGCCGTCGCCGGTGAGCTGCTGGCTCCCTTCCTGCGCCAGATAGCTCCCAGCCCGGCGGCAGCCTCCTACGCGATCAACCTGCTCTTCTATGCCTCCGTGGGCATACTCGCATTCCTCGCGGCCAGGAAGGTTGTGGGTCGCGACGTGAAGGTCCTGGCCACCCGGCCGTGGTTCACGCTGCTGATGGTCCCGGCCGCGGTGATTGCCATGATGATCCTGACCGCCGTGGTGGTGGCCCTCAGCGGCGAGGCCCAAACGTCACAGAACCAGGCTGGACTGCAGGAGCTGGCACAGCAGATTCCGGCCTGGCTGATGGTTCCGCTGCTGGTGGTGGTGGGACCGTTCGTGGAGGAGTACATCTTCCGCCACCTGCTGATCGGCAAGCTGAGCCGGCGGGTGAACATCTGGATCTGCTGCGCCCTGTCCGTGGTGCTTTTCGCGGCCCTTCACATCGTGGGCCAGGAAGCGGTCACCTTCACCGCGCTGCTCCCCTACCTGGCCATGGGCGCCACGCTGGTGTTTGTCTATGTGTGGACCGGCAAGAACCTGATGTTCGCCTATTTTGTGCACGCCGCCAAGAACCTGCTGGCCGTGGTGTTTATCTACGCCATCCCGCCGGAGGTCTTCGAACAGCTCCAGCAGGTCCAGCCCTAGGAATCCAGGGGCAGGCCGCGCAATGTGAAGCGGTGGCTGCCGCGGGTGCGCCCGGTGATGTACACCTTCAGGCCGCCGGACGCGTTGGTCCCGGCCAGGTACCGGTAGCTTTCACCGGGGTTGTAGGCAGCCGGGGTGTCCGGGCTGGCAGGTGAACCGGGTCCGAACTCAATGGCGTCCCCGCCTACCCGGTAGCGGCTCGTCCCCTCCACCAGCTGGAAGGCGCCGGTCCCACCCAGCGGGATGGCGCCGTCGAGCGTTCCGCCCGGCCGGAAGGTCAGCTCTAGGGCGAAGGCCGTGTCTGCGCCCTCGAAACTGATGTCCAGCACCGCCTGGCCGCTGTCAGCCTGCACGGCAATGTCCGTGGCAAGCTTGTGGACCACGGTGGGCCGGCTGCCGAAGTCCATGCCCGCGCTGAACCGGCCCTCGTGCTCCAGCGCGTAAATGCCGTCCGCCCGCCGCTTCTGTGCCGGCAGCGGCAGGTAGAAGTTGGCCTCCAGCTCCTCGGACAGGGTCACGGCGGTTCCATTCGCCACCGTGTGCTGGCTGCGGAAGGGACCAAGGTCAAAGAAGCTGCGGGACAACCTCATGTCCGTGAGCACCGCCGCTCCATGCGCAAAGCGCAGGAAGGTGGGATTTGCGGCAAGCCCGGACACCACACCGGGCACCAGGGCGTCGCAGCCGCCAAACACGGTGACCACCGATCCGCCGCCCCGGAAGCGGTACGCGCCGCAGCTCTCCAGCGCGGCGTCCGCGGGTGCCATGGCGGCATGGAAGGGAAGGCCCGACGACGGCGGCGCGCCTTCGGCAGGGCGGGTTCCGGGCAGCGCCTCCCGCAGCCAGGGATCCAGCCGGGCCAGCGCCAGCAGCTTGGCCGGCTCATGCAGGGGCAGCCCCTCCAGCCAGGTGGCCGCGGCGGCGAAGTCCTGCCGGCCGTCCTGGTTGGCCAGCCGCCGGTACAGGTGCAGGAAAGGGGCGGCGTCGAAGGTCATCCACTGGTCCTGGCGGCGCGAGAACACCGACTCCACGCTGCCATCCGGGCTGAACCACGGCAGGAACGCGGTGAGGTTCCGGCGGACGTGGTCCAGCAGGTCCGGCCGTCCCGAACTGTCCGCGATGGCCAGCAGGGACGGATTGGTGACGGCGGTGGCATACAGCGGACTGCGCTCGGAGTACATCCCGTCCGGCAGCTGGTCGATCCCCTCCGCCAGCCACTCCGAGATCCTCTCCGCAATGCCCGGCCGCGGCTGCAGCCGGTCCATCTGCGCCAGCGCCGCGCACAGCTCCCACCGGTGGTTGGGCGTGTGGACCCCGCCCGCAACCATGGCATCCGTGGCCCGCGAGACGATGCCGCTGAGCCTGGCGTCCACCTCCGCCAGCACCGGGTCCGACGGGGTGTCCAGGGCCCGGATCAGGCCCAGCGCAAGGCACACGTCATTGAGCGTGAAGGCCGAGTCCGGAGGTGAACACAGGTTGGTGCCGTCGAACAGGCCGGTGGGGCCCTGGAGCTGTTCCAACCGGTCAAGGCACCCGGCCATCGGCTTCCGCAGCCCGCCTGCCCCGTGAAAGCCAGCGCCGTAAAAGCGGGAGCCGGGCTCGGTGAACACCGTGACCATCGCCAGCAGCCTGCCCATGGCGGGCCGGTGCGCCAGGGCCGCCACGTCGGCGTCGTGCGTTGCCAGCAGGGCCTGCACGGACTGGTCCGCCGCCTCCCCCACACGGTTGAGGAATGCTGCGTCCACGGAAGCTGTCTGCAAGATGTTGCCTTTCATGGGTCTGCCCGGGGTCCTGTCCCGGAGCAGGCTGGTGGGGTAGCGCTTCGGGGCAGGACCCTAGTCCTTCAGGCCCGCACTGACGTCGGCGTTGAGCACGTATTTCTGGAAGACGAAGAACACCAAGACCAGCGGCAGGATGGAGATTACGGAGGCGCCCAGCAGCACCGGCCAGTCGATGTTTTCCGCACCCACTATGCTGCGCAGGGCAACCTGGAGCGTGTACCACTTGGGATCGTTGAGGACGATCAGGGGCCAGATGTAGTCGTTCCACCGCCACTGGAACGAGAAAATGGCGAGCGTGAACAGGATGGGCCGGGACAGCGGCAGCATGATCCGGAAGAAGATGGCCAGCTCGCTGGCGCCGTCAATCCGGGCCGAGTGCAGCAGGTCATCCGGCACCGTGAGGAAGAACTGCCGGAACATAAACACACCCGTGGCCGTCAGGACGGACGGAACAATGATGCCGGCCAGCGAGTTGTAGAGGCCCAGATCGCGGATCACCGTGAACGTGGGGTTCAGGATCACCTCGGTGGGCAGCATGGTGGTGACCAGGATGCACACGAAGAACAGCCGGGTGCCCTTGTTGTTGTACTTGGCCAGCGCATAACCGGTGCAGGCGCTGAAGAACACCGTGAGCACCGTGGTGACAATGGCCACCGTTGCCGTGTTCAGGAAGTACTGGGCGAAGTCCACCCGCTCCCACGCGTCGATGAAGCCCTGGAAGGTCCATTCCCGGGGAATCATGGACAGCGGATAGCTGAAGAGCTCGCTGCCCGGCTTGAAGGAGCTGAGGAGGAACCAGAGCAGCGGCAGGGCGTAGATCGCGGCGATGGCCCACATGAGCACGGTGAGGGGGACGGACAGCCGGGCCCGGCCTTCACGGTTGCCCCGGGGTCCGCGCCTGCCCTTGGCGGCGTCCGCCTTCTCGGCTCCGAGCGCGGATTCCTCCGCGATGGCGGGAGGGAGGTTGGCTGCTGTTGCCATGGTCAGGCCTTCTTCCGGTTGAAGCGCAGCTGGATGAGGGCGATTGCCAGCAGGACCACCATCAGCACCATGGAGGCGGCACTGGCGTACCCCACTTTGGACTGCTCAAAGCCGGTCTTGTAGATGTACTGCACGATCAGGGTGTTCTCCGTTCCGGGGCCGCCGTTGGTCAGGGCCTGGATCATGGCGAATTCCTTCATCGCATGGATGGTGGAGAGCAGGATGACCATGAACGACGTCGGCGCGATGCCTGGGAGGGTGACGTTCAGGAACCGCTGCCATGCGTTGGCGCCGTCCAGCTCCGCTGCCTCCAGCAGGGCCTCCGGGATGTTCTTCAGCGCCGCGATGAAGAGCAGCATGTTGAAGGCCGTCCCGCCCCACGCTGAGGCGAAAATGACCACCGCGAGCGCCAGGTTGCCGTTGCTGGACCATGGGACCGCGCTGCCCCCGGCGCTGGTAATCAGGAAGTTCACGAACCCGAAATCCTGGCCGAACATCCACTTCCAGATCACGCCGACCACGATGGGTGAGATCAGCCACGGAAGGAAGATGACGATCTTCGCTGCAGTCCGTCCCCGGACAGCCTTGCTGACCAGCAGCGCGGCTACCCCAAGGGAGCAGACGTATATCAGCGGCACGGACAGGACCGTGTACACAAAGGTCCGGCCGAGCGCGGCGTAGAAGGTGCTGTCCGCGAAAAGTTTCTGGAAGTTGGCCAGGCCAATGAAATTCAGCTTGCCCACGCCGCGGTAGTCCGTGAAGGAATACAGCAGCCCCAGTGCTCCGGGCCAGACGAAGAAGACCAGGAAGAGCACCACGTTGACGCCGATGAGGACCAGCGGTGCAATGACGTAGCGGTTCCGGCGCTTCTGCTGGGACTTGCTCCGGACCGTTCCCGGCCCGGGCGCCGGCGGCGCCACCGTGGTGCTCAAGGTTGGGTTTGCCACGGATCAGGCCCCGTTGTAGAGCTTCACGATGTTGTCCACCGTGGTCCTGGCATCCTGGCTGCCGGAGAGCATCTTGACGGTCTCTTCGCGCAGGGGGTCGCCGGAGAACGGGGTTTCCGCGTAGGCCTCGGCCACCACGCGTTTGATGGCGTTGTCCCCCTTGGCCTCATTGCCGGCAATCTGCTTCTGGTACAGCTCGAAGGAGGCCTGCTGGAACGGATACTCCACCTGCAGGTCCTTGACCGGCAGGTAGCCGCCCAGCTTGGCGAACTCGGTGTAGTTTGCGTCCTCGTAGAACCAGTCGATGAACTTCCTGGCCTCCTCATCGGCGCCGGTGTCCTTGAACGCGACCATGAAGCCGCCGCCGAGGTTGGTGGCACTGACTTCCTTCTTGGGCAGCGGCACGGAGAGCCACTCGAAGTCCTTGATGTTCTTGTTGAAGTCCGCTACCTGCCAGCTGCCGGAGTAGTACGCGGCAACCTGGCCGCTCTTGAACATCGCGTTGCCGTCCTCGCCGCTGAGCCAGACCGACTTGGGCATGGTCTGGTCATCGTTGATCTTCTGGAAGTACTCGAGGGTTTCCACGGCCTCGTCGTCGGCAGCGTACTTGTCGCCTTCCTTGGCGAAGGCGGTGCTGCCGAACTCGTACATCATGGCGCGCAGGCGGTGGCCGGAACGGTCCATCACAAACCCGTACTTGGCGCCGGCTTTCTCGCGGACCTCGTTGACCGCGGCCACGAACTCGTCCCAGGTCCACGCCTGCTCAAGGTCGGTGGGGTAGCTGACGCCGGCTTTGTCGAACAGGCTCTTGTTGACGAACAGGCCAACGGCCGTGAGGTCGGAGGGAATGGCGGGGATGATGCCGTCCGGGGATTTCTCGAGGAAATTCTGGTCGATCCCCCGGGACGCGGCGATGTCCGAGAGGTCCTGGAGCTGGTTGACCCAGAGCGGATCGATGCTGGTAACGCGGGCCAGGGCCGGGAGGTCGTTGGCCGTCGCGGCGTTCTTGAGCTTGGTGACGATGTCCGCCGTGGGCACATCCACCACCTCAATGGTGATGCCGGTTATTTCCTTGTACTTCTCGGCGGCAGCTGCAAAGGCGCCGCCCTGGTTCGTATCCCCGGAGAGGACCAGCTGCAGGGTCTTGGCGCCACCCTCGGACCCGCCTCCGCCGCTGCTGCCGCAGGCCGTAAGCCCCGCTGCCAGGGCCGAGAGGCCGAACGCCGTGAGCCCGAACTGGCGGCGGCTGATGCTGGAGATTCTTGTCTTCTCTGACAATGGTCTGTCCTGTCTCTCGCTGGGCTCCAGGCCCTGTATTCGCGGCCCTGGATGAATGTGGTGGCGCTGCCCGCCGGTGAACAACCTGGAGGGAAAAGCCTTTCCGCCCAACTGTGACGTATGTCATGACAATGTGTCAAGAGAACTTTCTATCGTTATATAATCCTCGTCAGGACCTTCCCCGGCAGCACGTGCCACCGTACCTTGGTGGGATGGGACTGAACATCCAGATAGTCATCGACTGCACCGGGCCGCATGAGCTAGCCGACTGGTGGGCTGAAACCCTCGGGTGGTCCGTGGAACCGCAGGACGCCGCCTTCATCCGGTCCATGATCGAGCAGGGCTTCGCCACGGAGGACCAGACCATGACCCACCGGGGCAACCTGGCGTGGCGCGAAGGCTGCGCAATTCGCCCTACCGAGGAGCTGGAGTCCAAGGCGCCGGCACGCCGCCTCCTCTTCCAGACGGCGCCGGAGGCCAAGACGGTGAAAAACCGCGTGCACTGGGACATCAACCTGGCAGGCCGGGACAAGGACGAGGTCCGCCGGGAACTCGAGGGCCGGGGCGCCACGTTCCTGTGGACGGCCAGCCAGGGCCCGCACTCCTGGCACACCATGGCGGACCCCGAGGGCAACGAGTTCTGCATCAGCTGAGGCCGATTACTAGACTTGGACGGTGAGCAAACAGATTCCCGCCCAGGTGTCCGACGTCTTCGACCCCTCCCGCTGGCGCACCGTGTCCGGCTTCGAGGACTTCCAGGACATGACCTACCACCGGCAGGTGGAGCGGGATTCCGACGGCGAATGGCTGCGTGACCTGCCCACGGTCCGGATTGCGTTCAACCGGCCCGAGGTGCGCAACGCGTTCCGGCCAGGCACCGTGGACGAGCTGTACCGAGCCATGGACCACGCCCGGATGTCCCCGGACGTCGCCACCGTCCTGCTCACCGGCAACGGCCCCTCCGCCAAGGACGGCGGGCACTCGTTCTGCTCGGGTGGAGACCAGCGGATCAGGGGCAGGGACGGGTATCGCTATGCGAACGGGGAAACCCAGGAAACCATCGATCCTGCCCGCGCCGGCAGGCTCCACATCCTGGAGGTCCAGCGGCTCATGCGGACCATGCCCAAGGTGGTCATCGCCGTCGTCAACGGCTGGGCAGCCGGCGGCGGCCACTCCCTGCACGTGGTGGCGGACCTCACCATCGCCTCCCGCCAGCACGGCAAGTTCAAGCAGACCGACGCCACGGTGGGCAGCTTTGATGCCGGATACGGCTCGGCCCTGCTGGCCCGCCAGATCGGGCAGAAGGCAGCGCGCGAGATCTTCTTCCTTGCCCGCGAATATTCCGCTGAGGACATGGTTCGGATGGGTGCCGTGAACGAGGCCGTGGACCATCACCGCCTCGAAGAGGTTGCCCTGGAGTACGCGGCGGACATCGCCCGCCAGTCGCCCCAGGCCATCCGGATGCTCAAGTTCGCCTTCAACCTCGCGGATGACGGCCTTGCCGGGCAGCAGGTGTTTGCGGGCGAGGCCACGCGGCTGGCATACATGACGGACGAGGCGGTGGAGGGCAAGGAAGCCTTCCTGCAAAAACGCGAACCCGACTGGTCCACCTTCCCGCACTATTTCTAGGCAGGAGCGGAACATGAATACTCCAGCGAAAGCCGCCGGCCCCGTCAACATCGAGCCGGCTCTGACGGCCCTGGCGGCCGCCCTCCACGGCGAGGGTCCCGCCGTCGAACTCTCCATCGGCGACGACGGCGCCCTGGTGGTGGGGCATGTGGAAACGCCGGGCTGCGACGACGCCGTGGCCGTGGTCCGCACGTCCGGCTCCACCGGCGCCCCCAAAGCCACGGTGCTGACCGTGGAGTCGCTCGCCGCGTCCTCGATGGCTACCGCACTGGCGCTCAAGGGCGAGGGCCAGTGGCTCCTGGCGCTGCCTGTGCAGTACGTCGCGGGCATCCAGGTCCTGGTCCGCTCCCTGTTCGCAGGAACCCGCCCCTGGGTCATGGACATGTCCCACGGCTTTACCCCTGAGGCCTTCACCGCCGCCGCCCAGGAACTGACGGACAAAATCCGGTTCACCTCGCTGGTCCCCACCCAGCTTCAGCGGCTCCTCGACGCACCGTCGCCGGAGACCCTGGCCGTGCTCCGCCGCTTCAACGCCGTCCTGCTGGGCGGCGCCCCCGCCCCGGCGTCCCTGCTGGCCGCTGCCCGCGAGGCCGGTGTCCGGGTGATCACCACCTACGGGTCCGCCGAATCCTGTGGCGGGTGCGTCTACGACGGTTTTCCGCTGGAGGGCGTCTCGGTCCGGGTGGAGGAGGACGGCAGGATCCTGCTGGGCGGGGACACCATCGCCGCCGGCTACCTTGAGTCGCCGGAGAGCACTGACACGTTCTTCGAGGAGGACGGTGTGCGCTGGTACCGCACCAGCGACCTCGGCAGCATTGACGACGACGGCCGGCTGACCGTGCTGGGCAGGGCGGACGACGTGATCATCACCGGCGGCGTGAAGGTTTCCGCCGCGCACGTCCAGGAAGAGCTGGAGAAGTCCGACGCCGTTGCAGCTGCTTTCGTGGCCGGCGTACCTTCCACCGAGTGGGGGCAGGCCGTGGCGGCCTACGTTGCGTTGGCGGACCCCGCGCCGGGCCCGGCGCCAGGGGCGGAAGCCGGGGACACCGCCGTCGTCCTTGAACAGCAATGGCACCGGACGCTGGGGGTCCTTGCACCCAAAACCGTCCTCGCGGCCTCCGAACTGCTGATGCTGCCCAATGGCAAACCGGACCGCCTGGCCATGACCGCCGAGCTCAAAGCCCGGCACCAGGGAAAGTAAAGTAGACCTGCACCACCCGGCCGGGCTCCCCTCCTGCCGCCCCCGACACACGCGAGGTACTTAACGTGGCTACAGCCGCACAATGGATCCAAGGCGCCCGGCTCCGGACGCTGCCCGCCGCGATTGCGCCGGTGCTGATCGGCTCCGCCGCAGCCTACGAGATGGGTTCGTTCCTCCTGTTCAACGCCATCCTCGCGGCGCTGGTGGCCCTCCTGCTCCAGGTGGGGGTGAACTTTGCCAACGACTACTCGGACGGCATCAGGGGGACCGATGATGACCGCGTGGGCCCGCTGCGCCTGGTGGGATCCGGGGCGGCCAGCCCTGAACACGTAAAGCGGGCGGCGTTCGGCGCGTTCGCGGCCGCCATGGTGTTTGGCCTGGTGCTGGTGGTGATCACCCAGAGCTGGTGGCTGATCCTTGTGGGGCTGGGCTGCGTCATGGCCGCCTGGGGCTACACCGGGGGCAAGAACCCCTACGGCTACATGGGCCTGGGCGACGTGTTCGTCTTTGTGTTCTTCGGGCTGGTGGCCACCCTGGGCACCACGTACACGCAGGCCGGACAGATCAACCTGCCCGCCATCATTGGCGCGATCGGCACCGGGCTGATCGCCACCGCCCTGCTCATGGCCAACAACGTCCGGGACATTCCCACGGACATGCAGGCCGGCAAGAAGACCCTGGCGGTCCGGCTGGGCGACAAGCACGCCCGCGAAAGCTATGTCCTGATGCTGGCCGTGGCCATCCTGCTGGTGGTGATCCTGGCTCCCGGCCGGCCGTGGATGCTGATTGTGCTGCTGCTGATTCCGGCCTGCCTGATGCCCGCATGGCTGATGATCAACGGGCGCAAGCGCAAGAGCCTCATCCCGGTCCTCAAGCAGACCGGCCTGATCAACCTCGGCTACAGCCTGCTGTTTTCACTGGGACTGGTGCTCAGCCGCGGTTTCTAGCCAACCCGCCTGGGGCGGGCAGGGTTACTGGCGCTCGCGGCCCTTCGCGTCATTGTTGATGGTAACGCCGGGGTTGGCGTCGAGCAGGGCATCCTCGGCGTGTGCGTCCTGGACTTCGCCGGCGGAGCGCAACGGCTTGGCTTTGCCGGAGAAACGGTGCTGCAGGGCCGCCGCGGCTTCGTCCCGCTGCTTCTGGAAAAACAGGTAGCTCACGGCGAAGGCGATCAGGGCCGCGCAGATAACGGACATGAAGGCACCCAGCCCCAGGAAGCTAAAGAGCACGAACAGGGGCGCGAAGAGAGCCAGGCGGATCAGGGAATATTTCAAAAAGGCCACTATTCAAGTTTAGCCGCCTCCCGCCCGCGGCCCCTGCGCCTCCTGACGATAGACTTAATGGCATGCTCCTCCGTGTGGCTTTGGCCGTCGCAATCCTCGCCATCTTCGTGTATGGCCTCGTCGACGTGATCCGAACCGACGGGCGCCTCACCCGCGGAATTTCCAAACCCGCCTGGATCGTGGTCATGATCGTCCTGCCGGTACTGGGCGCCATCCTCTGGCTCCTGATCGGCCGGCCGCGCGGTACTCCCCCGCAGCGGCAGGACTACCGCCACCCCACCGCCCCGGACGATGATCCGGACTTCCTCCGCAACCTGGAGGTCCGCCGCCGCCAGGAGGCGGAAGCCGCCCGCCTCAAGAAGCTCAAGGATGAGCTGGATGCCAAGGCAAAGGACGGCGACGGCGGGAAAGACAAGCACGAGACCGACGAACACGACAACGACGGATTGAAATAGTCCCACCCCGGAAGGGCACTCCCCCGGATGGTGCTCAGGCCGTTTGGCGCTGGCGGGAGAACGCTTCTGCCAGCACGCCCTCGCAGCTGCGGACCACAACCCGGCAGGCGTCCAGTGCCGGCCCGTCCGTCAGCGGGCTCTCCGCCACAGCGCGCCAGCGCAGCAGGTAGCGGCGGGCTTCATCAGCCATGTCCCCGGGCGCCGTATCCGCGTCCAGCCCCAGCCTCACGTGCGGCGCGGCGCCCCGGCCGCCGATCAGCCCCTCTGCTTCCGCCGCGAGTTCAGGGCTGAGCGGCACGCCCGTGGTCCGCAGGGCGGCCAGCAGGCGCAGTTCGCGGAACTCGTGGGCGTTGGCCTGCAGCCGCTCAAGGGCGGCAGCCAGGTGCGCGGTTCCCGGGCGGGGCGAGGTGCGCAGCAGGGCCTCCACCGCCACCAGTGCCGTGCGTGCCTTCAGCGCCCCGGCCCGGGCCTGGAACTGGCGGTCCAGCAGGTCCAGCAACGGGTCCAGGCCACTGCGGCGGGCAAGCTCGTGGGCCAGCGGGGTGGGTTCGTTGAATCCGTTGGAGACCAGGACCACAGCCAGCCGGATCCCGAACAGGCCAAACCGTGCCAGCAGCGAGGCCCTGGCCTCCGCCGTCAGCCCTTCCGGGATGGTGGACCGGAGGAACCTGTCGGCTGAGAGCAGTGATTTCTCGCGGTCGCCGCGGTCCAGGCTTGCCAGCAGCTGGAGGGCAGCGAATTCCTGCTGGCGCATGGTCCGTGCACCCTGGGCAAGGAGCCCTGCCACCGGAACGACGCCCAGGGCGAGTTTCCGGAGGTTGGGGTCATGGCGGTACCTTTCCGCGATTTCCCCGGCGGACAGCAGCGAATCGATGCGGCCGCCGCCCACCTCATCTGCCCTTGAAAGCACCGCGATTGCATTGACGGTACCCGAGCGTCCAGCTTCCGTGTCCCGGAAGGATTCGAGGAACCGCACATCCGCTGCGTGCATGTGGCGCATGAGGTAGATGATGGCGTCCGCTTCGGACTCTGTGTCCGCCGGGGCCAGGAAAGCGGCGGAGCGGGCAGATACCCCGCGGGAGAGCGAGGCGATGCCGGGGGTATCGATCAGGGTCATGCTCCGCAGCGCCGGCGACGGCCACTCCACCTCCAGCCGGTCCACGTCCCCCGCGTCCACGTCCCCCAGCACGAACACAAGGCGGCCGTCCACGCGTTTAAGCGGCAAGGTCCGGGGCTCGCCATCGGTGGGGTGGAGGGTAATGCGGGGAGTGTGCCCATGCCGGTACCAGGTGATGATCCGGGTGCACTCCCCCGTGTCGGTGGGCGCTATCTCCTCGCCGATGATCGCGTTCAGGAGCGTGGACTTCCCGGCCTTGACCATGCCCGCTACGGCTACCCGGAGTGGCTCCGCGAGCCTCCGTGCAATTACCTGGAGGGCGGCCGCACCGGCAGGATCATCCCCATAGGTCTTCAACGCCTCCTGGACCAGGCCCGCGGCTCCGGCAAGCGTGGAATTAGTCATCGCGGTCCGCCCGCAGGCATCATGGTGCCTGCGCTGGCTACTTCGGCGGCAACTGCCTGCGCGGCGCGGTGGAGCGCGTCCACCTTCTTGAGCTGGGCCTTGATGTCCCTGATGCGGGCGTCCTTTTCCAGGGCGTAGGCATTTGCTGCTTCCTGCGCAGCGGACACAGAATCGGCCAGGGAGCGGTGGTGTTCGTCCGCGATTTCCGTGAAGTGGTCGCGGATTGAACGCTGAACCAGCCGCAGCCGGTCCTTCAGTTGCTTGCCCACCTGGAAGGCAACGTCGTCGAGCTGCCGCCTCACGAGGGCCTTGGCCTCCCCCTGCCGGCGCTTGAGCCGTGCATCCTTGTCTTCCCGGTAGGCCTTGCGTCCCAGCAGGAACCCGGCACCCAGGGAGAACGGGTTAATCAGCGCCATGCCGAAGATGCCGGTGATGAGTCCAAACATCAGCACCCCGCCGTAGGAGCCACGCATGCCGATCAGCACCTTTTGCACCGGGTTGACGTGCCCGGCGTCCATCCCCGGCATCTCGTCCACGGGATCCAGCACGTCAGCGGAATGTGAAACCTGCATCACCGGCAACGGAACTTCGTCCGCGACGAAGTTGTCAGCCACCTGTCCGGCCAGCCACTGCGCCCGCTCACTGGTGAGGACGAAGGTGTCCGAGATGGCGGACGCGGCGGATGTCTCCAGCCACTTCGAAAAATCAGTCCAGGCCGGGCCCGGGTCCTCCTGGTCAATGGCGGCTTCAGCTTCCCGCTGGATGTGGCGGAGCCGGTTGCGGAGGTCGTATTCCATGTCGGCGATGAGGTCGCTGATGCCGTCGCTGAGGGTGACCTGCCAGCGTGCAGACCGTTTCCGCAGCTCGTCGGCCTCTGCCCTGGCCGCCTCCAGGTCCGCAAGCATCCGGGGCGTGCCGTCAGGGTTTTCAAGTGCCTCAAGCTCCGATTGCAGGGAGAGGCGGAGGTTCTCGGTGACGGCAAGCAGGTCCTGGCTGACAGCGCGACCCTGGAGCCGCTGGGCGCCTTCCACGATTCCGCTGCGGAGGTGGGCGATCAGGGCGGGGAAGCCGGATTCCTCATTCAGCCCGCTGTCCTGCAGGCGTGCTGCCTCGAGGCGGAGGTCCGAGGAAACGGGAAACAATGGAATATCCGCCGCTACCCTGCCGAGATGGGAGCGGTCCATCTCCTCCACCCGCCGCCATTCCGGGTAGAGGTCGGTCTTGGTCAGGACGCCCACGACGTTAGGGGTGATCCGCATGGCCTGCCGCAGGAAGCGCATCTCCGGTTCGGTGTATTCCTGGGAGGCGTCCGAAACCAGGAGCATCGCATCGGCGGTGGGCAGTGCCGTGAGGGTGGCCAGGGTGTGCGCCGACCCCAGGCCCCCGACGCCGGGCGAATCGATGACAATGAGCCCGCCTGACAGGATCCTGCGGGGCAGGCACACCTCGGCAGCCAGGAGTTTCTTGCTGTTCCCGGGATTTCCCTGCTCGGAAACGTAAGCCGCGAGGTCGGCGACGGGGATCGGCTGGCGGTCAATGGCATCGCCGGCGTCGGCCCCGGAGGTGGGAACCAGGATCGCGGCCGAGGCCGGATCCCCGTACCGGACAAGTGTGGGAACAGACGTGGCGACGTCGTCGTCGACAGGGCAGGCGGGCGCACCCACCAGTGCATTGATGAACTTGCTTTTGCCCTGCTTGAATTCGCCCACCACGATGACCCGGATACTGGGATCCCTGAGCCGCCCCAATGCAAGGTCCAGGCGTTTCCGGAGGTCATCCCGGCCTCCGGCGCCGACGAGCTCCAGTCCGTGCTCCACAAGCTGGGTAAGCTGGCCGGCCGTCACCGGAGTTGCTGGGTTTGCCGGTCCTGCTTCTGCCACAGCCTGTCCTCTGCACTACGCCTCAAAGATCGTTCCGGGACGATGGGCCGGCTGCTAGGCACCAAAGTCCATGGAGTCTGCCGCCTCCCCAGCGCCAGCGTCGTCGATGTCATTGCCGATGTCAATGGTGGCTGCCTCGTCCTCAGCGAACTGGAGCCCGGCGTGGGGGGCAGCGGCCTCTGCATCAACATCTATGTCAACGTATGGTTGGTGCTCATCGGAAAGGGGTGCACCGATGAGCGTGGCCGGGTGGCCGGCCTGGCCGGCGCTGACGGTCGCGGTGTCGCTGTCAGCGTCAAGGTCGAAGAAGCCGTCGATCCGGATATCAGCGAAACCCGTTCCGGCTCCCGCACTGATGGCGGGGTCGCCGAATTCCGGCACGGAGTCGTTGTCGAACCACTGCTCAACGTCGCCGTCCGCCCAGATGTTGAGGCCCTGGGATTGATCCGGGAGGGTGCCGCGGTCATCGGGCGTGGAGGAGTAGGAGTAGTTGGCCACCACGTGGGCCAGCTGCTCCACAGCTCGTCCGTGGTCGTCGGGCTCCCCCCCGCCGGCAAGGGGGTTTCCGCCGCCCCCGGCGTGCCCGGTACCGGCGCCGGTTCCGGAGTTGAAGTCCCGGTCGGCCGCGGAGGCCGTGACGCTGAGGGGGGCATAGTCCAGGACAACCGGCATGGCGGCATCGACATCGGCGGAGCTGACACCGGCAAGGCCGTGCTTCTCCAGGACGCCTTCGGGATCATCCAGGAAGCCCTGGGCCGCCTGGCGGTCAGCGAAGATGCCCATCAGGAACTGGACCACTTCCTTTGCGACTGTCATGTGCTGGTCCTCAGATCGTGTTCTGTGCGGTATGCGGGTCCTGATGCCTTGGATCAAAGGTATTGTTCCTGCCGGGAACCGGCATCGGGCCGGTCCCCCTTACCCGCGGTGCCCCCGGTGGGGAACCGCCGGCTTTCCCGTTAGGGGTGTTAGGGGGACTGGTCATGCGCCTGGCTTTCCGGGCCCAGCGCAAGACGCAGCTTGGCCATGAGGTCCGACCGGTTTTCCGCGCCGAGCCGTCGCCGCATCCGGGCAATGTGGTGCTCGGCGGTGCGCGGGGAGATGTAGATGGCTTCGCCAATTTCCCGGTAGGTTTTGCCGTCGAGCACCAGCCGGGCCACTTCCTTTTCCCGCTCGCTCAGCCCTGCGCCGTCTGGTTGCATGCCATTACCTGCCTCGGTGGGGGGAGCATTGCGGGACTCGGGTGACGCCGTCGTTCCCTGGCCCGCCGAATTGGCCTGCGGGTGGAGGTCCCGGGCGCAGGAGAGCAGGCGCACCATATCCTTGCGCTCGTCCGCCCGGGCTGCAGCGTGGCCGGCAAGCCGTGCCCCTTCCCAGGGCATGCCCACCAGCCCCAGGCCCCTGGCCGCCGCCTCGACGTCATCGGGACGGAACCTCTCGGCAAGAACCGTGACCCACGCTTTACCGGCCGCCGCGAGCACGGCCGCCAGGTGGCTTTGCCCTGCTGCCCGCGCGAGCGCCGCTGCGTGCGGTGCCAGGTCCGCGGGGCTTTCATTCAACAGGGCGGCCTGGACCGCTGCCCAGTGCAGCGGCACGGCCCACAGCGGCGGATTGCCCAGGCGCTCCAGCAGGTCCCATGCGTCATCGAGGTACGGGGCTACCCTGCGGCCCTCCCGAAGGCGGGCGGCAGCAATCATGAGTTCGCCCCATGGCAGGAGGCTGTACAGGTCCACGGCGGTGTGGAGCGTCGCTTCGCGCGCCCGTTCCCAGGCTTTGATGAGCTCGGGGAAATCGCCGTTGCGCCGGGCAAGGCCCACTTCGAGGGCCGAGCAGAGGAACTCGTCCCGCGGCACCAGCGGCCAGTGGTTCGCCTTGGAAGCCTCATTGATCGCCAGCCGGGCGTCCTCGAGCCTGTCCTGCATCATCGCTGACCATGCCTGCAGCAGGAAGAGCCGCGGTTTGGCTGTATCTCCTCCCTGGCCGGCGGCCGCCGCAGACCGGCAGATGGTTTCCGCCAGGTTCGGTTCTCCGCTGTGCAGCGCCACCAGTGCCGCCAGTGCCGCCGGAGTCTCCGGCAGGGGAAGCGCCGTACCTGCTGAATTGAGCAGGTCAGAGGCGTGGATCAGGATCTGGAGTCCCTGGTTCGGGTCTCCCGCCAGGGACTTGAGGATGCCTTTCCCGATGTGGGCAAGGGTGGCGGCAAGCAGCGTGGGGGACGCGGGCGGCGCGTCGGCACCGAAGATGTTTTCCGCCCCGGAACGGTCCCCGCATCCGATCAGGGTGACGGCGGCAAGGGGCGCGGAGTGGCCAACACGTGAGGGCCCCAGCCAACTGTAGACCTCGGCTCCGTGGGCCAGCATGCCCCGCTGGGCCCACACCGCCGCCGCCACGTCCGCGGCCCGGCGGACGTCCGGCGGATCGTCCTGCCCCAACAGGGTGTCCACAACGCGGGTGGCCGTATCAAGGTCCCCGTTGGCCGCCGCGGCCTGGGCCCGCCGGGCCGCTGTGGCCTTCTCGCCGGCGCCGGCCAGCAGGGCCTCGTCGTAGAGCTGGTACGCCAGGCCGGGATCGCGTTCAAGCGCCTTGTCCGCCGCCTTCTCCAGCTCAGTTGCAACGCGCGGATCGGCAAGTCCGGTGCGTGCCAGTTCCCGGGCAAGATCGCCCAGCGGCTGGCCGTTGGCCGTGTAGACGCCCACCAGTTCCCGCTGGAGCGCATGCACCTTGGTCGTAGGGGCGACCGAGAGCAGTGCGTGCCGGGCCGGTCCCACCACGGCACCGTCAGGAGTCAACAGGCCCGATGATTCTGCCCTGTGCACCAGGGCGTCAAGGCCCTCCGCCCCGTTTCCATCGATCTTGCGCTGCAGGTCCGAAGGCAGCGGTCCGGGCAGGGCAAAACCAACGGACAACGCCAGCAGCAGTTCCCGTACTGCCGCGTTCTCGCCGTTGAGCTGGCTTGCCATGAGTTCTGCACCCGGCAGCGAGGGCCCTTGATGGTTTGGCTCCGGATGGCGGAAAGCGGTGTTTTGGGTGTGCGGCTGGTAGCTGACCATGTCAGGCCGCCGGGCTGGTGGTGGTGGCGGTGTCCGTCGCCGTCTCCGTGCCGGACAAACCGGAGTCAAGGGACTCCTCCGCTGTGGACGTGAACCCGCTGGTTCCTGTAGGTGACGCCGATACCTGGACCGTCGGCGAAGGCGAAGCCGTGCGGTCCCGCAACTTCGAACCCTTCACCGGTTTGAGCCATCGGCCGGATTCGGTCGGGGTGGCCGTGTCCGTCGGCGTGGGCTCCGCCGTGCTGGAGTGGCGGGTAGGTTCCGGCGCGCTGGTATCCGTTGCAGACGGCGTCGGCGTTTCGGATTCGCCGCCGGATTCCGTGGGGGAAGGGCTTGCCGTGCCGGACTGATCGCCGGTATCCGTGGGGGACGGGCTTGTTGTTTCGCCAGTGGCCGGCGTCCCGGTGGACGTGGCTGTATCAGTCGGCTCACCAGTAGTCGCCGTATCCCCTGGCGCCGTGCTGCCGGTGCCGCCTGCCGCGGCAGCGCTGGTGGAGGGCCCTTCGGAGGCGCCCTTCTCGATGGCCCGGATGGACGCCACCTTCCCGTCCGCCAGAGGGCCGGGTGCCTGGGAGGCAGCGGCCCGCTGCATGCCCGAATCGCCGCCTGCCACCGGGATCTGGACATCTCCCGCGGCGCCTGCCCCGCTGCCGCCGCTGTTGCCGCCTCCTGCGGCCCCGGTGGCGGGGACTGCGGGCCGGTCGTTGGCAGCCCCGGCCGGCGGGACGAACACCGAGGTCAGGCTGTCGAATCCTGCCGGGCTTTGGGCGGCGGTGGCAGTAAGAACGGTCAAGAGGACGGCGGTGGCAGCCACGGCAGTAAGCCGTACCCGCGGTTTCGGGCCGTGTGCTCCGCCCTTGTCCCCCTGGCCCTGGCTGAGGGCTGCTGCCGCCAGGGAGCCCGGGGCAGGTGTGGGGCTCCGGGACCAGCTGGCCAGCCTCAGCGGCACCTGCGCACCTTCCGGGGCCCCGATGGGAACAACGTCACCGGAATCTTCAGCTGGCGTGGCCTCCGCCGCAGCAGCAATGGCCGCCCGTCCCAACACCGCGGACACCGCGGCGCCCAGGCAGATGGAGGACTTGGGGTCTGCGTCCACGGCGATGGGACGGTCAAGTTGTTCCGAGATCAACTGGGCAACAAGGGGAATCCGGGAGGATCCGCCAATCAGCAGCACGGCAGTGAGCTCCGCCGGCTCCAGCCCGAGCTGTCCCAGCGATTGCTCCAGGGCATCCACGGTGTCCCGGACGGCGTCCTCGATCAGGGACTCAAACTCGGGACGGACCAGGCGTATCTGCTGCTGGATCCCGGGCAGGAGCACGGAGATGTTGGCCTCGCTGTCGCTGGACAGCGCTTCTTTGGCTTCAACGCATTCCCGCCGCAGCCGGGAGAGTGCGGCGAGCACTCCGGGGGCGGCCGGGTCCAGCCCGGCCAGGGCGCCGTCGGTGTGGTCAGCCACATAGCGGAAAAGGGCGGCATCGAAATCGGCGCCGCCCATGTGTTCAAAGCCTTCCGGTTGCCCCAGCAGTTGAAACCGGTTGCTGGCCTCTTTGCGGAGGACAGCGGTATCGAAGGTTCCGCCGCCAAGATCGTAGACGGCAATGATGCTGCCGTCCTCCACCCGCACCTGCGACGCATAATGGAGGGCTGCCGCTTCCGGCTCCGTCAGGAGCGTGACGTTCCCTAGCCCCTTGGCGGCGAGGGCGTCCTTGATGAGGGACGTGCGGTGGAAGCCCCAGGCGGCGGGGTACGTGAGGATGATTTCCGACGGCGGCGCCCCCTGGCGTTCCTCCGCCCGGTCTGCCACCCAGCGGGCCATGGTTGCGAACACGTCCTCGGCGGCGAGGGACAGCGTGCCCACGGAGATCGGCACGGCGTCGCCCACCCGGCGCTTGAACTCCCGCACAACCTGCCCCGGGGAATCCAGGCCGCGGCGTTCGGCGGCTTCCCCTACCAGGACGGGCCCGTCGTCGGGGTAAAAAAGAACAGAGGGTACCGAGGTTCCACGCAGTCCCAGCGGCAGGCACTCGGGAGAAGAAGCTCCCTGGTCAAAACGGGCTATGGCAGCAGCTGTGAAGCTGGTTCCCACATCAACGGCGAGAACGTAGCTCATGGGTACCTCAGGAAAAACTGTTGTTCCGCCAGCAAACTTCATCACGGGCGCACGAAACCAAAGTAGCATTACCGGCTGACCGGGAACAGCCCTGTTGCTACATCGATTTTACAGATGTCCCCCTGCCCGCGGAGACCTTCCGGGTTCCCTGCTCAGAGGCCTGAATACGAGTGCAGCCCGTTGAAGAACTGGTTGACGATGGTGAAGTTGAAAACCACGCAGAGGTAGCCCACGATCGAAAGCCAGGCAGCCCGCGTGCCGGTCCAGCCACGCGTTGCGCGCGCGTGGAGATATCCGGCGTAGACAACCCAAATCACGAAGGTCCACACCTCTTTGGTGTCCCAGCCCCAGAACCGCCCCCAGGCCTTTTCTGCCCAGATGGCGCCGAACATGAGGGTGAACGTCCAGCCGATGAACGCGATGGCGTTAATGCGGTAGGACAGGTTCTCCAGGCTCAGCGCGGACGGCACCAGGCGCATGAAGCCAAGCTTGTCCGCACCGCCGGCGGCGGCCGTCTTCTGGCGGTGGGACTGGACCAGCTGCAGGGCGGACATCGCGAAGGTCAGGGTGAAGAGGGCGGAGGACAGCACTGCGATGGACACATGGATGATCAGCCAGTAGCTCTGGAGGGCGGGAACCAGGTGCCCCACGGGGGTCCAGTAGGCCACGGAGGCGGCCACCAGCATGATGATGGCCAGGCCCACCACGAACGTTCCCAGGAAGCGGAGGTCGCGGCGGACCAGCACCAGCAGGAACACCGCCACCGCCACGAACGCGCCGGTGGTGAGGAACTCGTACATGTTGCCCCAGGGCACCCGGCCGGCACCCAGTGCACGGGTCACCACGCCGGCGGCGTGGATCAGGGCGCCAAGGATGGTCAGGGCCACTGCCACCCGCGCGGGAGCGCGGCGTTCCGAGGAATAGCGCATGTCGGCGTCGGCGGTGATGACTCCCCCGGCACCCGCGCTTGAGGCCTTAGTGGTGGACGACGACGGCCGCTCGGCCCTGCCGGCCGGCCCGCCCAGGTGCGTCCCGGCGTCGGCACGGGAGCCTTCAGCTGACGCAGCGCGTTCCCCCACCCCGGCTGCCACCGGAATCCTGGACCCGTCCTGGGCCTTGGCTGCTTCCGAGGCCTGGGCCGCTTTGAGGTCGATCGCGCGGAGCGCCCTGCTGCTCTTGGCCAGATCCCAGGCAAAAGCGATGAACGCGATGGTGTACGTGCCGGCCGCCAGCAGCATAAAGAGCTCGCTGTACTGGCCCATGGTTTCGTTGATTCCGTACGGCATTACTGGTCCTTTTCGGGCCCGGTGGGGCCGGCTGGGGTGGTGACTGGGCCGGTGGTTGCGGCAGTTCGGGTGCTATTGTCCCCCGGGCTGCCGGGAGTTTCCTGTGAGGTCCGGGGCGGGTCCTGGCCGGGATCCAGCTGCCACTCCGTGGTCAGCAGCTTGCGGAGGGCTGCCGCTTCGCCGGCCAGCCGGTGGTCCTCGCCGCGGGCCAGGAGCCCGTACTCAACCATGGTCTGGCCGTCCTCGTGGGTGCCCGTACGGACCCACACGCGGCGGCGGTTGACGTAAAGCGACAGGACCAGGCCGGCCACTGCCAGCAGCGCGAAGATCAGGGCGTAGAGCTGGCCGGGATTGTGGTGGATGTCCACGCCGATGTACCGCTTGACGCCGTCGAAGCTGATGGTGCCCTTCCCGTCGGGGAGGGTATAGCTGGTCCCGGGAGAAAGGGTGATGCCGCCGGCGTCCAGGTTGCGGGCGTTCAGCGGGGTCAGGTCCTTGACGTCCAGTTCGAAGACGTTCTGCGGCGCTCCGTCGTCCAGGCCCAGGTCCCCGTAGTACGAGTTAAGGGTCAGCTGCGGGTTGAAGAGTTCCGGGTCGCCGCTGAAGGACACCCCTTCATCGCTGACGAACGCAGTGGGCAGGAAGAACCCGGCGAAACCGAGCTGGTCGGGCGCGGCGTCCGGGACCTTGATGACCACGGAGGAGTAGTAGTTGTCCCCCTGCAGCTTGGCCACCACGGGACCCTGCATGGCCACGTTGCCCGCGCCGTCCCGGATGGTCACCACCGGGGCGTAGCCGTTGCCGGTGAGGTAGATGCTGGTGCCGCCCAGGGTGACGGGATCGTTGACCTTGAGGGTTTCCTGCTGCGCCGGGGCGTCCGGGTTTTCCTTGGTGGTCACTGCGGCCGAGAAGTCGATGGGCTGGCCAAACTTGCCCTCGGACTCGCGGTCGAACGTGATGTCGAACTTGTCCAGCTGGATGGAGTAGGGCTGCAGCTGGCTGGACTGGAAATTGGTGCCGGGCGTGAACTGGTCATAGCCCACCAGGGTGTTCACGAAGGTGTCGCCCTCCACCAGGATCCGCTGGCCGCTGTAGCCGAACAGGCCGCCGATGGCCACGGACACCAGTACGCCAATGAGGGACGTGTGGAAGACAAGGTTGCCCACTTCCTTCAGGAAGCCGCGCTCGGCACCCAAAGACGGCCGCGCGCCGTCGTCGTCCCTGACCTCAACGCGGTAGCCGCGCTTCTTCAGCAGCCCGGCGGCGCTGTGGATGGCGTCCGACGCCGGGATCCCGGCGCCGGCGGGAATGACCAGTGTGCCGTACTCAGGAAGGCGGGAAAGCCGCTTGGGGGTGCGCGGCGGCTGGGACCGCATCGCCTTGTAGTGGGCGATGGCGCGGGGTACCACGCAGCCAATCAGGGAAATGAACAGCAGTAGGTAGATGGCGGAGAACCAGGCCGAGGAGTAGACGTCGTACAGCTGCAGGGTGTCCAGCAGCTTGCCGTAGTCCGGGTTGTCCTTGATGTATTGCGTGACCACCGACGGGTTTGCCGGACGCTGCGGGAACAGCGAGCCGGGAACGGCGGCAACAGCCAGGAGCAGCAGCAGGAAGAGCGCCGTGCGCATGCTGGTCAGCTGGGTCCAGGCCCAGCGCAGCATCTCCTTGGGGCCCAGGGCGGGCAGCGCGGCGTCGGCCTTGGCCTCTGAGACCTTGCCGGCGGCGGGGGTGGAGGGCTTTTTCTCTGCGTTCACGCGCTCGCTCATCAGATCGGCAACTTCACATCGGTTTGGAACCAGTACTGCAGCTCGGTCACCCAGGTGCCCCAGACGCCGCTGGCCATCAGCAGGCCCAGCACCACCAGGATGCCCCCGCCGGTGCGCTGGATGGCCAGCCGGTGCTTGCGGAAGAACGCCATCACGCCCATGCCGCGCCGGACCGCCAATGCGATCAGCAGGAAGGGAATGCCCAGGCCCAGGCTGTAGACGAAGGCCAGGAAGGCGCCCTTGGCAGCGGAGGATCCCCCGGAAAGGCTCAGCAGCTGCACGGCCGAGTAGGTGGGCCCGATGCAGGGGGCCCAGCCCAGCCCGAAGGTCAGGCCCAGCAGCGGCGCTCCCCAGAGCCCGGCCGGCGGCCTGGCCGAGATTTTGGCATCCCGCTGCAGCCAGCTGAAGCCGCCCATGAACACCACGCCCATGACAATGACCAGGATGCCCAGGAGCTGGGTGATCCAGGCGTTCTGGGAACCCGTGATGAGGGTCCCCAACTGGCCAAAAGCTCCGCCCAGGAGGACGAAAATGACCGAGAAGCCGAGGACGAACAGCCCGATCCCCACCAGCATCCGGCCGCGCTTCTGCTTCTGCAGGTCCACGCCGCTGAGTCCCGTGACATAGCCCAGATATCCGGGCACCAGGGGCAGCACGCACGGAGAAAGGAAGGAAACCAGTCCGGCCAGCAGGGCCACCGGGATGGCAAGCAGGAGCGAGCCGTTCAGGATGGCTTCGGCAAAGGGGCTGTTCACGGTCCGGACCACCGCTACTCTGCCACGGCGGCAGCGATGAGGGCCTTCAGGGTGCCTTTTTGGACTTCGCCCAGGACCCGGGAGGCCACCCGGCCCTGCTTATCCAGCACCAGGGTTGTGGGGACCGCGCCCGGCGGGACCAGGCCGGAAACCGCCAGGAGGACACCGCCGTCCTTGTCGTCAAAACTTGGGTAGGTCAGGTTGAAGGTCTTCTCGAAGGCCTCGGCGGTGGCTTTCTCGTCCCGCAGGTTGACGCCGAAGAACTGCACGCCCTGGTCCTTGAACTCCTGGTGCAGCTCTTCGAGGATGGGGGCCTCCACCCGGCACGGGGCGCAGGCGGCGAACCAGAAATTCAGCACCGTCACCCTGCCCTGGAAGTCGGCCGGCGCCACGGCTGTGCCGTTGAACAGCGTGCCGTTGACCTGGATGGCGGACTTTCGGTCCCCTGCGGCGAACTCCGTCACGGACCCATCGCCGGCAACATAGTTCTTGTTGTCCCCCGCCTTGGCCTGCTGCGCCAGGGCGTCCTCCTGGGCACAGCCGGACAGGCCCACGGTCACGGCGGCCAGGGCCAGGCCGCCGGCAGCCAGCAGGCCGCGGCGGGAAGTCACGAAATTACTGTCGGTCACAACTAGGCTCCAGGGGTGCTGGACGCACCCGGAAGAAGGGAAGCGGCCGGTTCGCTGTACTGCACGCGCAGGAGCGTGCCGGCGTCGTCGAACACCAGGGACGTGATGGACGTCAGGGTGCATTCGCGTTTCCGCGGGTCATGCCACAGCGGCTTGCCCTCGGCGCTGAGGCGGGTGGCCCAAATGGGGAGCTGGTGGCTGACCATGATGGCTTCGGGCCCGTCCGTTCCAAAGTCCCCGGCTGCCAGCTCGATGGCGCGCACCCGGGCGTCCTGGACAGCTTCCATGACACGGGACGCCTGGGTCTTGTAAGGCTCGCCCCAGGAGGGCCGCAGGGGGTTGACCAGCCGCGGCCAGTGCTTCGGACGGCGCAGCTCGGCCTTGGTGACCCTCATGCCCTCAAAGTAGTTCTCTGCCTCGATGATCCGCTCGTCCGTGTGGATCTGCAGCTTCAGGGCGTCCGAAGTCGGCCGGGCAGTTTCCTGCGCACGGTCCAGCGGCGAGGCGGCGAGGTAGGTGATCCGGGCCCCGCCGGCGGCGCGGCAGCTGAAGTGCTCGGCGAGCGTGCGCGCCATCTCCTGCCCCAGTTCGGAGAGGTGGAATTCGGGCAGCCGTCCGTAGAGAACGCCGTCGGGATTGTGGACCTCGCCGTGGCGGAGCAAATGGACAGTGGCTTGGGGCATGTTTACCAGTTTCTCAAAGATGGCGTGCGATCCGAAATCTCCCGGCGAAGCTTCTACAAAGAGTAGAACTGAAGTTTTTGAAGAAATGTTCCGAAGCCGGGAACAAAACATGCAAATGCATGTTTATACTGGATGCAGCAGTTAGTTGATACTTCAACAGATGAAGTTTCAACAGCATCCCCGACAGCACGCCTATCCAAGGAGCAATCACCATGGCACTTCCCGCAGACATCACCACCGGCACCTGGACCCTCGACAACTCACACAGCGAGATCGGCTTCACGGTCCGCCACGCAGGCATCAGCAAGGTCCGCGGACAGTTCACCGAAGCCGCCGCCACCCTGGACCTCCCCGAGGACGTCACCGGCGCCAGGATCAACGCCACCATCAACACCGCCAGCTTCGATTCAGGCGACGCCAACCGCGATGGACACGTCAAGGGCGAGGACTTCTTCGACGTGGAGAAGTTCCCCGAGATTTCCTTCGTCTCCAACGGCCTGGTGGCCAAGGGCAACAGCTACGAACTGACCGGCGACCTCACCATCAAGGGCGTCACCCGCCCCGTGACCCTGGACACCGAGTTCAACGGCGTGGCTGTTGATCCCTTCGGCAACACCCGGGCAGGCGTTTCCGCCGAGACCACCATCAGCCGCAAGGACTTCGGCCTGACCTGGAACGCCATCCTGGAGACCGGCGGCGTCCTGGTCAGCGACAAGGTTGCCATCAACCTCGAGCTCGCCTTCATCGCTCCCGCGGCATAATTCTTTCCCGCATTGGCACCCCGGCCCTGGACTCCCGCAGTCCGGCGCCGGGGTGCCGTCCTTTAAGGGCGCCGCTCTTCACCGCCAGCGCGCAGTACCGTCACGCCGCGGGTGTCCAGGGACGGGACTACAGTGAACGCCATGAGCAACTCTCCCAGCGGACCCCGGAACGGTTTCGCCGAGCTGTTTTCCGTTACCGCCCGGCCCACCGAGATTAAGGTCTCGTTCTGGATCTGGTTTGTGGGAGGGGTCCTTGCCCTGCTGGGCGGACTCCTGGGGATGCTGGCGTCCCTGGTGCTCTTTGCCGTAGCGCCCGCGGCCGCTGCAGCCGTCGTCGCACTGATGCTGCTGGGCGCTGCCGTGGGGGCCGCGCAGATGGTTCTAGCGGTCAAGATGAAGGCCGGCCGGCAGTGGGCCAGGGTGGCCCTGACGGTACTGGCCGGGATCACCCTGGTCCTGGCCGCGGTTAATACGGCGGCAGGCATGGGGCAGGGTGCCGGAAACTGGACAGCCTTCCTTGTCAGCCTGGCGGCAACGGTCCTTCTGTGGCTGCCGAATTCCCAGGCATGGTTCGCAGCGGTTGCGGGCCGGAATACCTCTTCCGAATGACCCACAAGGAGCCCGCCCGGGGGTACGGTGGACTTAAGTGATGCTGGGGGTAGGGGACAGGACCGAGCCCGGCGACCTACCTGGAACCCGACACGCAAAAGGACCGCCCATGAGCACTCCCCCCGTCCCGCCTCCCGTTCCGAACGATCCCGAGTCCGGCGGCGAGGCTCCGCGCTACGGCCAGAACGCACCGCAGTATGGCCAAAACCAGCCCCAGTACGGGCAGCAGTCCGGAACCCCGCAGTATGGACAGAACGCACCGCAGTACGGGCAGAACCCGCCGCAGTACGGCCAGTCCGGCGCTCCCCAGTACGGCCAGAACCCGCCGCAGTACGGGCAGAACCCGCCCGCGGCCCCCGGCTACGGCCAGCAGCCGTATGGCCAGTCCCCCTATGCGCAGTATCCCTCCGAGCAGCCGCAGCCGACCGGCAGCACCGGCGTTCCCCAGATGGTCAACATCTCCTTCTGGTTGATGATCGCTTCCGCCGCGATCTTCGTCATTTCGATGCTGACCGGCCTGACCACGCTGGACGATCCCATGTTCCGCGACGCCTTTGAGACCCAGATCGAGGGCAGCGGGGCGGGAGTCACGTACGAGGATATGAAGGGCGTCATCGCCGGAACCTTGGTGGTGTTTGCCATCATCGGCCTTGCCCTCTACCTGCTGGTGGCGTTCTTCGTCCGCAAGGGCAAGAACTGGGCACGGATCCTGGGCACGGTCTTCGCGGCACTGTCCATCTTCGGCCTCTTTGGCCCGCCCAGCTTCGCAACCATCGGCACCCTGCTGGGGATTGCGGCCATTGTGTTGCTCTACCTGCCGGCCTCGGCTCCGTATTTCCGCCGCCAGCAGCCGTTCGCCAACCCATACGGCGGCAACATGGGGAACCCGTACGGCCGGTAACCCCAAGCACTCCCACCCTTCGGGCGTGGGCACCGGGACCAGCCGCTGACGGAATCTAGGCGGTCTGCCCCGGGGCCTGCGCCCGTTGTGCGTGATAGGCCAGGATCTGCAGTTCCGTTGCCATGTCCACCTTGCGGAGGTTCACGCCCTCCGGGACCTGGAGCATGATCGGGGCGAAACTCAGGACGCTGCGGACCCCGGCCGCCACCACACGGTCGCACACATCCTGGGCAACCGAGGCGGGAAGGGCAAGGACCACCATATTGGCCCCGGTGCGGTGCAGCACCGTTTCCAGATCCGCCACGTCGCTGACGCGCAGCCAGCCCACCTCGTTGCCCACCACCATCTGGTCCGCATCAAAGATGGCCACGACGTCGAAGCCCCGGGATTCGAAGCCTCCATACCGTGCGAGGGCCTTGCCCAGGTTGCCGGCGCCGACGATGGCCACTTTCCAGTCATGGGTGAGTCCCAAGGCAGCGGCGATGTGCCGGCTCAGGTACTGCACCTCGTAACCGACTCCGCGGGTGCCGTAGGAGCCCACGTGGGAGAGGTCCTTGCGGAGCGTTGCGGAGCTGACGCCTGAGGCTTCGGCAAGGGATTCTGAGGAGACCCGTTCCACTCCCTCTGCCAGGAGTGTATTGAGGGCACGAAGATAGAGGGTCAGCCGGGCCACTGCAGCGGGCGGAATCTGTTTGGCTGCCGTGCCCGCAGGTTCCGGCAGGTCCGGGACAGCCTGGGGGGTTGAATCCAGCGAAGCCACCAGCCCCTCCCTCGCATCGCGTTGTGACTCCACTCTAGGGCCCAACCGGCAATGCCATCAAAGCAGGTGCCACCGATGCAGGGAAGACTCTGGACCGCGCCATGCCGGGTGCTGCTCCCCTACTGTGCCATGGCCCGCTGGAGCACGCGTTCCAGCCGGGCTTCGTCGATTTTCCAGAAATCGCGCTGCACCCCGTCCACCAGAACCACCGGGATTTCTTCCGCGTAGCGTTCACGGAGTTCCGGCTGGTTGTCCACCAACTCCTCGGACCACTGAAGTCCCAGCGAGGACGTAACCCGGCTGACGGCGTCGCGCGCGTCTTCGCAAAGGTGGCAGTCTGCCTTGGTGATCAGGACAACGCGGGGTGTGGCCATGCCTTAACCGTAGCCCCGTTCCCACGGCACCCGCGACGCCGGGCCTGTGGGAACAAGGCTAAACCGGGATTGAACAGCGGATTGACTAGACTCGACTGCATGCCCGAGGAGAAGTACGTTGCCGTAGTCACCAAGCCGGTTGCTGCGCCGCAACCGGGCGAGGCGGCGTTCTTCGATGTGGACAACACCCTGATGCGCGGCGCGAGCCTCTTCCACGTTGCCAGGAAGATGCACCAGCGCGGGGCGTTCACCATGGCCCAGGCCGCCGGCTTCGCGTGGAAGCAGTTCAAGTTCGTGGCCCGCGGGGAAAACATGGACGATGTCCATGCCGTCCGTGACTCCGCACTGACGCTGGCCGCAGGGATTACGGTGGATGACATCAAGGCGCTCGGCGAAGAGGTCTACGACGAGATGATCGCCTCCCGCATCTGGCCCGGCGCCAAAGCGCTGGCGGAGCAGCACCTGCGCGTGGGCCGGCGGGTGTGGCTGGTGACGGCCACCCCCATCGAGGTGGCCACGGTGATCTCCACCCGCCTGGGACTGACCGGCGCCCTGGGGACCGTAGGCGAAATTTCCGAAGGCATGTACACCGGGCGGCTGGTGGGTGACATCCTGCACGGCTCGGCCAAGGCGGTTGCCGTCCAGGCCGTGGCCGACGCCGAGGACCTGGACCTCAAGCGCTGCTGGGCGTACAGCGACTCCTACAACGACATTCCGCTGCTGACGCTGGTGGGCCACCCGGTGGCCATCAACCCGGATGCCCGCCTGCGCCGGCACGCCCGGGACAACAACTGGCCGGTCTACGATTTCCGGTCCGGCCGGCGCGCGGCCACCTTCGGGCTCAAAGCCGCAACGGCCGGCGGCGCCGTCTACGGGCTCTGGAAGGGCTTCGCCCGCATCCGCGGCCCGCGCATCTAGGTTGGGGTGCCAGCACAAAGAAATGCCCGCCGCCTCGGAAGGCGACGGGCATTTCCGCGCTGTTCGAAGTATCTCTACTTCTTGTTGCGGCGCTGGTGACGGGTCTTGCGAAGCAGCTTGCGGTGCTTCTTCTTGGCCATACGCTTGCGACGCTTCTTAATAACTGAACCCACGTAAGTTCCTTACAAACTAGATGCAGTACCTGTCTGATGGAAATTGTTCGTGGACAGAGCTACGAACTGAACAACTGACAGATTCTTACAATGACGTAAAACGTTCCTTAACAGGGTACCGCTTCCGGGAGGCGGCTACGGACAGCTGCTCAGGCTGTCTCGGTGTGACCGTCCACAACCGCACCTTTGAGGTACTGTTCGACGGCTTGTTCCGGAACCCGGTAGGAGCGGCCGAAGCGCACTGCCGGCATCTCGCCGGAGTGCACCAGCCGGTACACGGTCATTTTGGAGACGCGCATGACCTGGGCTACTTCAGCCACGGTCAGGAACTTCGCGTTGGAGAAGTTCTGTTCTGCCGACATTTCCCTATATTCCTTTGCTGACGGATGGACAACAGTGACCCCAGGTACGTGCCAATGCGGTGTTCCGATGCTGAGCCATCCACCAACCACCTATCTAGATACTCTAGATGTTCCTGTGGCAGAAGTGAAAGTAGTAGATCCCCCTAATTCGCTTCCCGGCGCTTGCGCGCGGAGGCCGCCAGCTGGTCCAGGACAGATACCGAAACGTCCCAGTCCATGCAGGCATCTGTAACGCTCTGCCCGTAGACGAGCCCAGCCCGGCCGGCCGCGTGCTCTGCAACATCCAGATTCTGTGCTCCGCCCACCAGGAAGCTTTCGAGCATGACGCCGGCAACCGCCTGGGCGGACGTGCCGCCGTCCTCCAGCTGCGCACCGATCTCCAGCGCCACCTCCGCCTGCCGGTGGTGGCTCTTGCCGCTGTTGGCGTGGCTGGCGTCCACAATCAGGCGCGGGTTCAGCTGCTTGCCGGCCAGCGTGGCAGAAGCCGCCCCGACGTCGGCAGCAGAGTAGTTGGGTCCCTTGCGTCCGCCGCGGAGGATCACATGGGTGTCCGGGTTTCCGGCGGTGGACACCAGTGCCGCCCGGCCGTCACCGTCAATGCCGAGGAACGCCTGGGCTGCGGCCGCTGCACCGCAGGCGTCGATGGCCACCTGGAGGTCGCCGTCGGTCCCGTTCTTGAAGCCGATGGGCATGGACAGTCCGGACGCGAGCTGCCGGTGGATCTGGCTTTCGGTGGTGCGCGCCCCGATGGCGCCCCAGGAGATCAGGTCGGCCATGTACTGCGGGCTGATGGGCTCGAGGAACTCAGTTGCGGTGGGGAGGCCCAGGGCGGTCACCTGCTGCAGGAACTGCCGGGCGATCCGCAGGCCGGTGACCATGTCGTGGCTGCCGTCCAGCCGGGGATCGTTGATCAGGCCCTTCCAGCCCACAGTGGTACGGGGCTTTTCGAAGTAGGTCCGCATCACGATCAGCAGGTCTTCCCTGTGCTTCTCGGCCTGGCTGACCAGCCGGCGGGCGTACTCCAGCCCGGCTTTGGGATCGTGGATGGAGCAGGGGCCCACGATGACCAGCAGGCGGTCGTCCACGCCGTCCATGATGGCGCGGACTTCATCGCGTCCGCGTTCGACGACGTCCGCCACCCGGGCGTCCAGGGGCAGTTCCGCGATGAGTTCGGACGGGGTGGGCAGCGCCGTGAATTCGCTGACACGCAGGTTCGAGGTCGACTTCGCCGCGTCTTCCGTGCGGGAGATGCCGGCGTTGGTGCTTGCGGGGGCTGTTGCGGTGCTCATGGTGGGGTCCTGTTCCAGATGGGAAGCGGGCCCGGATCAGAACCCGCCGGAGAAACGGCGAAGGGCAGAGAATGATCTCTGCCCTGTTGGCTCTGAAGGAAAGTTGGATGCGTGTCAGTTAGACGCAGGCCCCTCCAGAGCCAACGAAAAATACGCATACCAACGGTTTGTCATGCCATGAACCATAACCGCAGGTTCCGCTCATTGCCAAAACAGTTACGTCGCGTCACGGGACAGGCTTGCCACCAGCTCGGCATGCTTCCCGTCCGTGAGGCGGTACCAGTACATGATGCCCACGGCTGCCAGTACCAGGGCGCCGGGAAGCAGCCCCGCGGCTGCCCGGATGGCAAGGGTTGCGGATTCCGGCTGCCCTGCCGCACCCGAGGCGTAGCCGCCCCAGGCCAGGGAAAAGGCCACCACGCCGGCGCCGAAGCCCATGCCCAGCTTCCTGGTGGCGGCCAGGAGCGCGTAATTGATGCCCTGCACCCGGACCCCGGTCTTCCACTCGCCGTATTCCACGGTGTCCGCGATCAGTGCCCAGGTGACGATACTGACCGACGCGGACGCAAGCAGTCCGAGCACCAGGCCTGCCACGCCAAGCAGGGGCACCTCCGCGGGGGCCAGGAAAACCAGCACACCGCCAACGGCACCCAGGCCGGCGCCGGCGCTGTACACGGCACGCTTGCCCCAGCGCGCCACCGGACGCGGAATGAGGACCGCCAGGGTGAGCGTGATGGCCACCTGCGCGGCGGCCATGAGGGGAAAGAGGTCCACCCGGGACAGGACATCGCGGAGGTAGTAGAACTGGGATGCTCCCGTGGCCGATGTTCCGGTGACAAAAAGCACCGAGCTGACGCAGAGGATGACCAGCGGCGAGTTGGCCTTCAGCGCCGCCATGCTCTGGCTGAGGGTGATTTTGGGGACGCTGCCGGGAACTTGCTCGGCACAGGCGGCACCCGTAAAGGCGTAGAGGGCAGAGCCCACCACGGCGAACGTGATGGTCAGCCAGGTGAAGACCTGCTGCATGTCCTGCCCGGCCCCCAGGAGCGGCGCGATGAAGAAGCCCAGCGTGGCTCCAACGGAGAGTCCGCCAAGGGTCCGTGCACCGCCCAGCCGGGCACGCTGCGTGGCGTCCTGCGTCATGGCCCCCACCAGGCAGCCGTAGGGAACATTGACCGTGCTGTAGGCGATGCACACCAGGCCGTAGGTGCAGTAGGCGTAGAGCAGCTTCAGGGACGGATCGACATCCGGGACATGGAAGACGGCCACGCTCAGCAGGAGCGGGATGAAGCCGAACATCAGGAACGGCCGGAACTTGCCCCACCGCCTGCTGTGGACGCGGTCCACGATGCGCCCGGCGGCGATGTCCGTGAACGCATTGAAGACCCGCAGGACAAGCAGCAGGGTTCCCGCTGCTGCCGCCCCGATCCCCGCAACATCCGTGTAGTAGACGAGCAGGAACATGTTCCCTGTGCTGATGATCATGCTGTTGGCGGCATCGCCGGCGCCGTAGGCAAAGACGCTGAGCCTGCTGAGTTTCTTCATCACTTCCTGTTTCCGCAGGCTGGGAAACCGTTTTCTCCACCCGCAGAAGGAACTTACCCCAAAATCTTGCGCAAAAACAGCAGCTGGCGGATCCAGTGGTGTTCCTGGCCGCCCTCGTGGTTGTTGAACCGGTACACCTCGATCTCCTTGTCTGCACCGGTTCCGGAAGAGCCCGCTGTTCCGGCACCGTAGGCGTTGAAGCTCGCAAAGACCGTCGACGGCGGGCAGATGTCGTCCATCTGGGCGGCGGAGTACAGCGCAGGCGCTGTTGCCCAGCGGGCCAGGTTCACGCCGTCGAAATAGCGCAGGACGGCGAGTGCGGCGTCATACCGGTCCCGGTGCCGTGCCAGGAACTGGGCGATTTCCGGGTACGGCCCGCGCGGTGTGATGTCGATGGCCCGGGGAAAGTCCTGGAGGAACGGGACGTCGGGCAGCGCGGCGATGACGCCGTCGAGCCTTCCAGCCGCCAGGCCCGCAGTGGCCACCACGATGCCGCCGCCCTGGCTGACGCCTGCCAGCACCACCCTGGAGGGGTCGACGGCGGGGTGGGACTGGGCGGCTTCCACGGCCCGGAATGCGTCCACGTACACCCTGCGGTAGTAGTAGTCCTCACGGCTTCCGAGGCCGCGGGTCATGAGTCCGGCGTGGGCGACGTCCCCGGCGGAGGGGTGCGGGTCCGGCGTTTCGCCGAGTGTGCCGCCGTAGCCCTGGCCGCGGGTGTCCATGATGAAGTGCGCGTACCCGGCCTGGGCCCAGCGGGTGTCCTGGTTGACCAGCCCGCGGCCGCCCGAGTAGCCGACGTACTGGACCACTACCGGCAGTGCAGCCCCCGGTTCCCTGTGCGCCGGGAGGTGGAGCCAGCCCCGGACCGGAGCGCCGCCGTACCCGGCGAAGGTGACGTCAAAGGTGTCAATGACGGAGAGGTAGTTTTCCACCGGTTCAAAAGCGGCATACAGCGGGAAGGCGCGGGCTTCGCTGATGGTGGCATCCCAGAACTGGCGAAGGTCCTCCGGGGGCGTCACGTCCGAGGAGTACGAGCGGAGCTGCGCAAGCGGGAGGTCGAAGAGCGGCATGGGTTATCCAATCCTTTCGGCAGGCGCCCCGCGGCGGGCGCCGTAGGTGAGAACTGCGGGCTTTCCTGGTTCAAGATGGGCTTCCTGGACGGCGGTTCCGTACCGGACCAGGACTTTCACCGGCGTCCGCGCGGCCAGGGTTGCCTGCACCAGCTGCCCGCCCTGCCAGTCCAGGTCCACTTCCACCCCGGGCCGTGCGCGGAGCCGGCCCGCCCTGCCTGCGGCCAGTTCGGCGGGCAGGGCGGGAAGAAGCTCTATCTCGTGCAGCCCGTCCACTATGCGGTGGCTTTGGACGAGGCACTCGGCTATACCGGCCACAAACCCCAGGTTGCCGTCGATCTGGAACGGCGGGTGCGCACCGAAGAGGTTGGGGTACAGGCCTCCGCTCTGACCGCCGCGGGGTGTGTCCATGTCCCGGAAGTAGAGCCGGAGGAGGTCACTGACTTTTCCGGGCTGGCGGAGCCGGGCGCGCAACAGGATCTTCCACGCCAGGGACCAGCCGGTGGCCTCATCGCCCCGGGCGTCCAGGCTGGCCCGGACGGCCGCTTCAAGCCCGGGGGTGAGTGGAGTGTCCCCGGGAAAGGCGAGGTAGAGATGGCTGACGTGCCGGTGCCCGGGCTCCCACTCCTCCGGATCGTCAAGCCACTCGCGGAGCTTTCCGCCGCGTCCCGGTGCCGGTTCCGGAATCCGGGGCAGGGCCCTGCGGGCTGCGGAGGCCACGGGGTGGTCCTCCATGCCGAGCTGGCGGGCAAGCATGTCCAGCATCCTGAAGACATCGCCGATGAGGGTCAGGTCCATGGTGGAGGACCGTGCGGCGGACCCCTGAACCCGGGCGCCGGAGGACGGGCCAGGTGCGGCGAACGTGTTTTCCGGGGAGGTGGAGGGGACCGTTCCCAGCGAGCCGTCGGGGAACTCAACCAGGAGGTCCAGGGCAAATTCCGCGGCACCGCGAATGGCGGGCCAGGCAGTGCCGCGGGCAAAAGTGTCCGGGTCGAAAGTGTCCGCGTCCGCGGAACTGTCGGTGCTGCCAAACTGCAGGTGCTCCCACAGGTGCCGCACCAGCCACAGGCCCGCCAGGGGCCAGTACGCCCACTCCGGCGAATGGGACCCGTGGCCCACCGGTTTCGCGTAGGCCCACAGGTCCGAGTTGTGGTGCACGGCCCAACCGCGGGCGCCATAGTACTCCCTGGCAACGGCGGCCCCGGTTTCCTGCATGGCCCCGATGAGGGCAAAGAGCGGTTGGGCGCACTCAGCCAGGCCTGTGGGTTCCGAGCCCCAGTAGTTCATCTGGAGGTTGATGTTGGTGGTGTAGTTGGAACTCCAGGGGGCCGGCAGTTCGGCGTTCCAGATGCCCTGGAGGTTGGCCGGCACTCCCTGCCATGCTGTCCCCTGCCGGGAGCCGGCGGGGCCGGACCGCGAACTTGAAATCAGCAGGTACCGGCCGTAATTGAACAACAGGGCAGCCAGGCCCGGGTCGGCCGCCAGCGGGCCATCAGGGTCGGCGTTGGCCGCCAACAGGCGCCGTGCCGTGTCCCCGCCCTCCCATACCGGAACATCGAGCTCCAGCCAGGCGGCCCGGTAAAGCCGTGAATGGCTCTCCTCATGGCATTCCTGGAGGGCAGCACGCCCCGACGCGCGGGCCTGGTCCACCACGGCGCGGGCGGCGGCCGCTGCGGTGGCAGCAGTGCCCTGCGGCTGGCGGGCCAGCCCAGCGAAGGTCGTCTCGGTGGTGAGGTAGATGTCGGCTCGACGGACGCCGGTGGCGGCCAGGCCGTCGTCGTGCCCTGTCCCGTCGTCGTGCCCTGCCACGGACCGTCCGTCATGCTCCCAGGTGGCTGCCACTGCCCCCTGCATGCTGAGGGAACCGTCCTCCGAGTACTCCACCACGCCGCCGTCGTGCGCGGGGGCAGCGTCGGAGGGCAGTTTTAGCTGGAGCGACAGGCTTCCGCCTTCGCCTTCGCGGCGGAGGATGCGGAGCGAAGAGTCCAGGCGCACCGCGAGGTCCAGCCCCTGCGGCGCGCCCGTCCGCAGGGAGACCACAAGCACCGAGGGGTGGTGGCTGATGAATGCTTCCACGCGGACGGCGTGGCCGTCCAGGCTGTACGTGTTGGTGCTGAGGGCGCGGGCCAGGTCCAGGCTGCGGTGATAATCCGACGGCGGCCGTGCGGGAGCGCCGCCATCTCCCCTTTCGCCTGCTGCCGGGTCTGATGCGGCGAGTGACGCCGTGAAGTGGAGGTCGGCGAACGGAAGGTACGCCTGCGAGTGCCGGTGCTGCAGCCCTCTGAGGGTTTCGGCGGCGCCGGCGAAGTCGCCGGAACCGATCAGGTGCCGGCTTTCACCAAGGATCCGGTCCGCTTCCTCCCGGCTGAAGACGGGCTCCCGGTCCTGGCTGTGCGGTGATCCGGACCAGGCGGACGAATCGTTGAGCTGGAACCGGTGTTCCACTGCGCCGCCCGCCTGGCTGCCACCGAACACCATGGCCCCCAGCCTGCCGTTTCCCAGGGGAAGGGCTTCCAGCCATTGGGTGGCAGGGGCGTCGTAGGCGAGGAGGTGTTCTGGGGGCATGGGTTCAGATCCTAGGGCCGGCCGGGGAACAAGGGAAGGTCAGGCCACACACTGAACAGCGGCTACAGCCGCGAGAGTTCCGGGACGAACACCTGCAGGTTGTGGCTTTGCACCACCAGTGCACGGAGTTCGCCCAGTCCCCCGGAGGCTGCCCCCGCGGCGCGCGCCTGCACCAGGACGTTGCCCAGCGCAGTTGCTTCCACGGGCCCTGCCACCACTTTCTTCCCGGTGACGTCCGCCGTGAGCTGGCAGAGCAGCCTGTTCTGGGAACCGCCGCCCACCACGTGCACCACGTCCACCGTCCGGTCAGCCAGGCGTTCGGCGTCCCGGATGGTGCGGGCGTAGCCGGCGGCGAGGCTGTCCATGATGCATCGGGTGATGGCGGCGGGATCGTCAGGCAGTACCTCTCCGGTGCGCCGCACTGCCGCCCGGATGCGTTCAGGCATGTTGTCCGGTGCGATGAAATAGGAATCGTCCGGGTTGATCTGCGGCCCGCCCGGCGGGAGCGCGGCCGCCGCCGTGAGCAGGGCCGTCAGCTCGGGCCGGAACCCCTCCTGCGCCCAGGTCCGCTGGCATTCGCTGAGGAGCCACAGCCCGCCCATGTTCCGCAGGTAACGGATGGTGCCGTCCACGCCGCGTTCGTTGGTGAAGTTGGCCTCGCGGCTGGCTTCGGTAAGGACGGGGTGCTTCAGCTCGAGGCCCACCAGGGACCAGGTGCCGGAGGAGATGTACGCGAAGTTTTCCCCGCCGTCGTCTGCTGTCGCAGGCACTGCGGCGACCGCCGAGGCGGTGTCGTGTGAGCCGACAGCCACCACGCGGGTGTCCTGCGGCAGGCCCACTTGCGCGGAAATTTCCGGCAGGAGGGTGCCCACCGTCTCGCCGGGCTGGATCAGCGGCGGGAACAGGTCCTTCCGCAGGCCCAGGGTGGTGAGGAACTCGGTGGCCCACTCCCCTGCCACGGCGTCGAACAGCCCGGTGGTGGAGGCGTTGGTGGCCTCGGTCCGGCGCTGCCCGGTCAGGAGGAACGCGATCAGGTCCGGGATCAGGAGCGCCTGCACCCCGTCCAGGTCCTGCTCGCTGGCCAACTGGTAAATGGTGTTGAACTGCAGGAACTGCAGCCCCGTGGTGCCGTAGAGGCGGGCCGGATCGAGTTTCCGGTGCACGGGTTCCACGGCGGCGCGGCTGCGCTCGTCCCGGTAGCTGAACGGCTGGGCGGTCAGTTCCCCGGCGGCGTTGACCAGGCCGTAGTCCACGGCCCATGTGTCAATGCCAATGCTGGTTACCTGCTCGCCCTGGGCAGCGGCGACGGTTGCTGCTGCCGCCAGGCCCTTCAGCACCTCGGCGAAGAGGGCGTCGAAGTCCCAGCGGAGGCCGCCGTCGATCTCCACTACACCGTTGGGGAAGCGGTGTACCACTTCCAGTTCCACGCGGCGTTCACTGCTGGCCGCCCCGCCGGCCATCCGGCCCAGGATGACCCGGCCCGAGGAGGCGCCGATGTCGACGGCGGCAAACACACCGGGAGCGGAATGCGCGCCGTGGACCGTCGAAATGTCCCCGCTCATCGGAGGAAGGCTGCGGCCACTCCGGCGTCCACGGGGATGTGCAGGCCGGTGGTGTGGGACAGTTCGTTGCTGGTGAGCACGGCGGCGGCGTTGGCCACGTGCTCGGGCAGGACTTCGCGCTTGAGCAGGGTGCGCTGGGCGTAGTACTCGCCCAGTTTCTCCTCGTCCACGCCGTACACGGCTGCGCGCTTGGCGCCCCAGCCGCCGGCGAAGATGCCGGAGCCGCGGACCACGCCGTCGGGGTTGATGCCGTTGACGCGGATCCCGTGCTCACCCAGTTCCGCGGCGAGCAGCCGTACCTGGTGGGCCTGGTCGGCCTTGGTGGCGGAGTAGGCGATGTTGTTGGGGCCGGCGAACACGGAGTTCTTGGAGGAGATGTAGATGATGTCCCCGCCCAGGCCCTGGGCAATCATCACCTTCGCGGCGGCCTTGGCCACCAGGAAGGAGCCCTTGGCCATGACGTTGTGCTGCAGGTCCCAGTCCTTCTCGGTGGTTTCCAGCAGCGGCTTGGAGATGGACAGGCCGGCGTTGTTGACCACCAGGTCCACGCCGCCGAACGCCAGGACAGCGGCGTCGATCGCGGCTGCGACCTGCGCTTCGTCCGTCACGTCTGCCTGCACGCCGATGGCAACGTCCGGACCGCCCAGCTCTTCGGCCACCTTTTCGGCGTTCTCGAGGTTCAGGTCGGCGATGACAACGCAGGCGCCTTCCGCGGCGAGGCGGGTGGCGATGGCCTTGCCGATGCCGGAAGCGGCGCCGGTGACCAGGGCGATTCGGGTGGCGTGGGACTTGGGCTTGGGCATCCGGGCCAGCTTGGCTTCCTCCAGCGCCCAGTATTCGATCCGGAACTTCTCGGATTCCTCGATCGGGGCATAGGTGGAGATGGCCTCGGCGCCGCGCATCACGTTGATGGCGTTGATATAGAACTCGCCGGCCACCCGGGCGGTCTGCTTGTTGGCGCCGAAGGAGAACATGCCCACGCCGGGAACCAGCACAATGGCCGGGTCCGCGCCGCGCAGTGCCGGGCTGTTTTCGTCCGCATGGCGGCTGTAGTAGGCCTGGTAGTCCTCACGGTAGTCCGCGTGCAGCTCGTGCAGCCGTGCGATGGAGTCCTCAACGGAGGCGCCGGCCGGAAGGTCCAGGATCAGAGGCTTGACCTTGGTGCGCAGGAAGTGGTCCGGGCAGGACGTGCCCAGGGCGCCCAACCGCGGGTGCTCGGCAGCTTCCAGGAAGTCCAGGACGACGGCGTCATCGCTGAAGTGCCCCAGCTGCGGCTTGTCCGTGGAGGCCAGGCCGCGGATCACCGGTGCCAGCGCCGCGGCTTTGGCACGGCGCTCGGCTTCCGGCAGGGCTGCGTAGCCGGGCAGCTTGGGCCCAAAGGGCTCCGCCTTGCCGTTATCCCTGATGTACTTCTCGGCCTGTTCGATGATCCAGAGCGAGTTCTGCTCTGCTTCTTCGCTGGTGGCGGCCCAGGCTGTGATGCCGTGGCCGCCCAGGATGGTGCCGATGGCCTGCGGGTTGGCGTCCTTGATCGCGGCGATGTCCAGGCCCAGCTGGAACCCGGGGCGGCGCCAGGGAACCCAGACCACCTTGCTGCCGAAGATCTTGGTGGTCAGCGCTTCGCCGTCCACGGCCGTGGCAATGGCGATGCCGGAGTCGGGGTGCAGGTGGTCCACGTGCGCTGCGTCCACCAGGCCGTGCATGGCGGTGTCGATCGACGGGGCTGCGCCGCCTTTGCCGTGCAGGCAGTAATCGAACGCGGCCACCATCTCGTCTTCACGTTCAACACCCGGGTAGACGTTCTTCAGCGCGTTCAGCCGGTCCAGGCGCAGCACCGCGAGGTTCTCGGCCTTCAGCGTGCCCAGGTCCCCGCCGGAGCCCTTGACCCACAGGAGCTGGACGTCCTCGCCCGTGACCGGGTCCTTCTCGGTGCCCTTCGCGGAGGTGTTGCCTCCGGCAAAGTTGGTGTTCCGCTTGTCCGCGCCCAGGCGGTTGGAACGGGAAATCAGGTCTTCAACAGTCTTGTTGCTCATAACTAATCAGGCGCCCCATCCGGCTTGCTGGCCGCCCACGCGGTCCTCGTTGATCTTTTTCTGGTAGCCGCTGGCCTTGAAGGCGGCCAGCGGGTCCGCGGGCAGCCCGCGGGATTCACGCCACTCGGCCAGGACCGGCCGGACGTCGGTGTAGAACGCGTCGTTGAAAACTGCGTTCGCTGCCAGGACGTCCCCTGCGCGCTGTGCTTCGGTGAGTGCGGCGGTGTCCACCAGCAGGGCGCGGGCGGTCATCTCCTGCACGTTCAGGACAGAGCGGATCTGGCCCGGGATCTTTTCCTCCAGGTTGTGGCACTGGTCCAGCATGAGGGCTACGCCCGACTCCTTGCCAAACCCGCCGCCGCGGATCACCTCATGCATGATGCGGAAGAGCTGGAACGGATCCGCGGCACCCACGATCAGGTCGTCGTCGGCGTAGAAGCGGGAGTTGAAGTCAAAGGAGCCCAGCTTGCCCAGGCGCAGCAGCTGCATCACGATGAACTCGATGTTGGTGCCCGGCGCGTGGTGGCCGGTGTCCAGGCAGACGAAGGCCTTCTCGCCCAAGGCAAGGGTCTGGGCGTAGGACGTGCCCCAGTCCGGAACATCGGTGTGGTAGAAAGCCGGCTCGAAGAACTTGTACTCAAGCACCAGCCGCTGCTCGTCCCCCAGGGCGGCGTAGATCTCCTGCAGGGATTCGGCCAGTCGGTCCTGGCGGCCGCGCATGTCATCCTGGCCCGGGTAGTTGGTGCCGTCCGCCAGCCAGATCTTCAGGTCCTTGGACCCCGTGGCGTGCATGATCTCGATGCAGTCCAGGTGGTGGTTGATCGCCCGCCGCCGCACCGCCTCATTGGAAGAGGTCAGGGAGCCGAACTTGTACTCATCATCCTGGAACGTGTTCGAGTTGATCGTGCCCAAACCAACACCCAGCCCGGCTGCGTACTCCTTCAGGGCGGCGTAGTCATCCACCTTGTCCCACGGGATGTGCAGCGCAACGGTGGGGGCCAGCCCGGTCAGCTCGTGGACCTTCGCCGCATCCGCCAGCTTCTCCTGCACGGTCCGCGGGGTGCCGGGAGTGCCGAACACCCTGAACCGCGTCCCCGAATTTCCATAAGCCCACGAAGGGACCTCGATGGCAAGCTCCTCGAGCCTGCCCAGCGCCGTTGCTACGTCATTCATGATGGTTCTTTCCGATGTTGTCATGCTGTGGTCTGTGGTCGCCCCGCTGCTGGAGCTGGTGCCCGCCTGTTTGGCGGCGTTATGCAGTGGAGGGTTCAGCCGCCGCCAGCTGGCGGTCAAGGTTGAATACTTCTTCCAGGACTTGGAACCCTTCGTCGGGAGCCTGGTCCGGGTTCTCAAAAAGAGTGGCCATTTCCGCCTGCCAGCGGGCGTTGACGTCCGTCAGTGCCATGCGTGCCCGGGCGGCATCAAAGTCGTCACATTCCAGGTAGCCCACCAAGAGCCCGTCTCCGGAGAGGAACAGCGAGTAGTTGTTCCACCCGGCATCCTTGAGCGCGCGGAGCATCTCCGGCCACACGGCGGCATGCCGGCGGCGGTACTCGTCAATCACGGCCGGCTGGACCGAGGAGCGGAAACACACCCTCATCTTTGGTTCTCCTGAAATCGCTGATCTTTGAATCGTTTCATTGTTACGATTCAAAGTACTCTTGAATTTGAGTAGGTGTCAAGCATTTCTGTCCGCGGCCACGTAACCGGGGCCTCAATGCCTGCCACATGGAGCAGCAGCACGGAGAATCATGAATCGCTCAGCCAGTATCAAGGACGTCGCCAACCATGCCAGCGTGGCGGTGGGCACGGTGTCCAATGTGCTGAATTACCCGGACAGGGTTTCCCAGCGGACCAAGGACCGGGTACTGAAGGCCATCGACGAGCTTGGCTTCGTCCGCAACGACGCCGCCCGCCAGCTGCGCGCGGGGCACAGCCGCACCATCGGCCTGATTGTCCTGGACGTGGGCAACCCGTTCTTCACCTCAGTGGTGCGTGCGGCCGAGGACGCCGCCGCCCTCCACGGCAGCGCCGTCCTGCTGGGGGACAGCGGCCACGACGCCGCGCGCGAGGCAAACTACATCGACCTTTTCCAGGAACAGCGTGTCCAGGGCCTGTTGATCTCGCCAGTAGGCGATGTCACCGAACGGCTGGACCTCCTCCGCGAGCGCGGCGTGCCCACTGTCCTGGTGGACCGGCTGGCTGACGAGGCAAAGTTCAGTTCCGTGGCAGTGGACGACGACGCCGGCGGATACCTGGCAGCGCGGCACCTGCTGGACACCGGCCGCCGCCGGCTCGCCTTTGTGGGCGGCCCCACCTCCATCCGGCAGGTGGCCGACCGCCTCCAGGGCGCCCGGCGGGCTGTCAAGGAGGAGGCGGACGCCACGCTGGAGGTGCTTGAGTCCGAGGGGCAGACTGTCCTGGCCGGGCGCAGCGTGGGCAATTCGCTGGTGGAGCGGGGGCGTGAAGGGCTGCCGGACGGCATCTTCTGCGCCAACGACCTCCTGGCCCTGGGCGTGATGCAGTCGCTGACCATGACCCACACGTTCCGCATACCGGAGGATGTGGCGCTGATTGGCTACGACGACATCGACTTTGCCGTTTCCGCCGTGGTTCCGCTGTCCTCCATCCGGCAGCCCACGGAGGCGTTGGGACGCACCGCCATCCAGCTCCTCGCCGAAGAGGTGGAATCCCAGAACCCGACGCACCGCTCGGTGGTCTTCACACCGGAGCTTGTGGTGCGGCAGAGCACGAACGCTGGCTAATTGCCGGCCTGCAGCCACTTCATGGACTCGGTCCGGGAGGTGAAGAAACGCGTGGGACACGGCGGGATATGCACGCCCAGGAAGAAGTTGGCCATGATCCGGTCCACCGGGCTGGCGCCCAGCAGCGCGATTCGGTCCGCGGCGCAGGGGATGGAAAACACGGAGCGTGCCGCCCGGGTGACGTTCTCGGTGGTGGCCATGTCCACAAGCATGGGATAGGTCTGCTCCCCCGCGATCCGGTTCACGGCCGCCATGGCAGCCTGCGCGTCCTGAAGCTCTATCCGTGCGCTCGGTTCCCAGATCAGGTGGATGACGCCGTCCGAACGCAGCTCCACCGTCCCCTTGCCGCCGTCGAAAGTTAAAGGCTCCAATCCTGCTTTCCTTCCGTGAACAATTCCGATGACTTGAACAATCCCGATGACCTGAACAGAGACCCGCACGACCTATCATGCCGTAGCTGCGGCGGCTCCGGCCCCGGATTCCTTTGCAGGCGTGGTCCTTGCGGCAAAGATGGCACCCGCCCTTGTGGGCGGCCGGTAGCAGAAGCAAGGATTGGTTATGGATGACGTGCGGGGCGCTGCCAGGGACCTGCTGCAGCGGAAGGACCGTGGCCTGATGGATCTTTGGATCCTGTACTGGAACCACGGCGGGCGCTGCCATCCCTTCGAATTTGATGCCTTTGTCCACGAGGTTCTGCCTGTTGACTGGTTCGACGCGGACGCTTTGGCGGTTGCTGTTGAGGAGCTGTCACTGGAGAGAATAGCCTGATGGATGCCCGCTTCAGTTACAGCTGAGCAGAACCGGCTGCTGAGATCCTGGCTTGGCCCCTTCATGGTGGTCAAGGACTATTCCTGGCCCTTGCAGGACACCTCCGTGCTCCATGTTTCCACGCCCGACGGCGGGAGCTTCATCGTCAAGGCGAGCACCACCAGCCATCACATCCGGCGGGAGATCGCCGCCCTGGCACCGGGCTTGCCCGGCCTCCACGGTTCGGCCCCTGTGCTCAGGCAGGCTTCGGTGAAGGCCGGAATCCTGGTCACAGAGTTCCTGCCCGGCACGTCCGTGGAGGGAACCGCAGCCGAGTACCAGCCCGGGACGTACCGCCAGGCCGGAGCGCTCCTGGCCAAGCTGCACCGCCCTGCCGGGACCTCTGCAGATTACGCGAAGAAGCTCGCCTACCAGACGCAGCTGCTCATCCGGTCGGCCGAAGGGCTCGTGGCCGCCGGGGTGTGCGCCCGTGCAGAGCAGGAGCTGGCCGCACTGAAGCCGGGCCCTGTGGAGCTGGTGACCACCCACGGTGACTACCAGCCCAGGAACTGGCTGGTAGACGGGAACAGGATCAAAGTCATCGACTTCGGCCGGGCGGACGCCCGGCCCTGGGTCCATGACCTGGTCCGTCTCACCCATCAGCAGTTCCTTGGGCGGCCCGCCCTGGCGGAGGCTTTCTACAGCGGGTTAGGCAAACAGCCCGGGAGCTCCGACGCCGGGGTGTGGCAGTTGGAGAACCTGAACCAGGCCCTGGGGACCGTGGTGTGGGCCCATAAAATCGGCGATGCCCCCTTCGAGCAGTCCGGAGTGCGCATGCTGGAACGCATAGTGGCGGGCTAGGACATCCTGCGAGGATGGAGCCATGGAATTCAACCGGCTGCTGCAGATCCGGCGCATCTATGCCCAACCCGCTGCACTGGAACTGCCCCGGGGCAAGGACATCGTCCAGCGCTGGCCGGACGCCGACATCGTGCTGGTTGACAGCCACTGGAACATCCCGGAGCTTCACGGTGAGGAAACCAACGTGCCGCGCTGGTCCCGGATCAAGACGGAGGCGCTTGTCCTGGGCGTCAAAACGGCACTGTCCGTTAAACCAAACGGCCGGTCAGCGGACTTCATTGCCCCCTCAACAGCTAACGGCTGCGCCATGGCGTGTGCCTACTGCTACGTTCCGCGGCACAAGGGCTACAGCAACCCAGTGACCGTGTTCGCGAACATCGACCAGATTTCCAGGGCCCTTGAACGGCACGTGACCCGCCAGGGCATAAAACTGGAGCCCAACCAGTGCGATCCCGAGCTCTGGGTGTACGACATCGGCGAGAACAGCGACTGCTCGGTCGATGCCCTGATCAGCGACAACGTGGAGGATCTGGTAACGCTCTTCCGCGACCTGCCCACCGCCAAGCTGTCCTTTGCCACCAAGTACGTCAACCCGGCGATGCTCGGCTGGGACCACGGCGGGCACACCCGGATCCGGTTCTCGCTCATGCCCGCGGCGCTGGCGAAGTCCGTTGACGTCAGGACCTCCCCCGTGGCTGACCGCATTGCTGCCATCAATGATTTCGTTGATGCCGGGTACGAGGTGCATGTGAACTTCTCCCCCGTCATCATCACTGATACGTGGCTCAGCGACTGGGAGGAGCTGCTGCGCCAGCTGGACCGAACCCTCAGCCCGGCCGCAAAAGCCCAGCTCGCGGCGGAAGTCATCTTCCTGACACATAACGAGCGGCTGCACGAGGTCAACCTCGGCTGGCATCCGCAAGCCGAGGACGTGCTGTGGCGCCCGGACCTCCAGGAGTCCAAGGTCTCCTCCAACGGCTTCGCCAACGTCCGCTACCGCTCGGGAACCAAGGCACGCTACGTGCAGCAACTGACCGCGCTGATCGACAGGATCGCGCCATATTGCCGCATCCGCTACGCGTTCTGAGATTGCCGGCCGGCACCGGCCCGCCGGCATGGCACCGCGCTAGACTGATTCCATCATGACCGGCGCCCGCCCCCGTCTTCTTGCCTGGCTCGTCGCCCTGGCGACCTGCCTCGGAGCCTGCACGCCCGCCGTCGGCACCGATAATCCTCCCACCGGGCAGGCGGTCGCGGCGTCCACCGCCCCTGCCTCCCCTGCACCGCCCTCCGCAACCGGCCTTGCCCTCGCGCCCCAGGAAGCCGCCGCTCCGGCTCCCGCCGTCACAGCCGCACCGCCGCCGGCCCCCGCACCACCTCCGGTCCCCCAGCCTTACGCGCTCAACCTCTACCAGGAGGGGGACTTCGTGCCGCAGTACACCTTCGACTGGTGCGTCGCGGCGAGCATCCAGATGGCACACAACCTGATTGACGACACCGGCGGCGGCACCTGGGCGGACTCCACCCAGCAGGGCGAACTGTGGGAGATGGCACGGGCCCGGTCCTCCAACTCCTTCAACGGCGCCAACCCCCTGGGCTGGGCGCAGGTGCTGACCGAAGCGGGCATGGGGCCGTACAAAGTTGTCAGCATCGCCGATTACGGGTCTGCCCTCCAGACGGCGGCCCGCGCCATCGCCGACACGGGCCGCCCGGTGGGGCTGGTCATGTGGAGCGGCCGCCACGCATGGGTGATGAGCGGGTTCGAGTCGGTGGGCGATCCCGCCCAGTTCCCGGAGTTCACTGTCACCGGCGTCCGCGTGCAGGACCCGCTCTACCCGCACGGCAGCGAAAAATGGGGCCCGTCGCCCCAGCCCAACAGCCTGCTGACCCCCGAGCAGCTGGCCACCCAGTTCGTGGTCCGCGAACCGCGGCGCTGGAGCAGCGAACTGCCGGCCGGCTACCTGCTGGTGCTCCCGGTCACCGCGGCCTGACCTGCGGCAATTGCGGCCGGGACCCGAAGGAATACTCGCCCTACACGGCCGGGCAGGGCGGGTAGGGCTGCCCGCCACCGTATAATTTGCAGCATGCCGATCACGCGCCTGCACCCAGGCAGCCACGCCCAGCCGTCCGCACGCGAGCACTACAGGAGCGGTCTGTGAGCGGCGGCCTCGTCGCCCTGCTGGACGACGTCGCAGCCCTGGCCCGCATCGCGGCCGCCTCGGTGGACGACGTCGCAGCCGGAGCCGCCAAGGCCGGGGCCAAGGCCGCCGGCGTGGTCATCGACGACGCCGCAGTCACCCCGCAGTACGTGTCCGGAGCGGACCCGTCCCGCGAACTGCCGATGATCAAGCGGATCTTCTGGGGCTCGCTCCGGAACAAGCTGCTGATCATCCTGCCGGCACTGCTGCTCATCAGCGCCTTCCTCCCGTGGGCCATCCCGTTCATCCTCATGCTGGGCGGCACGTACCTGTGCTTCGAAGGCGCCGAGAAGGTCTGGCACAAGCTCCGCCGGGACCACTCGGACGAAAAAGCGCCGGCGGTCGAGCGGGGTCCGGAGGCGGAAGCCAAGGTGGTCAAGGGCGCCATCACCACAGACTTCATCCTGTCCTGCGAGATCATGGTCATCTCCATGAACGAGGTGGCCGCGGAATCCATCTGGGCTCGGGCCGTCATCCTGGTGGTCGTGGCCCTCGCCATCACGGTGCTCGTGTACGGGGCGGTTGCACTGATCGTCAAGATGGATGACATCGGCCTGCACCTGGCAGCCAAGGAATCTGCTGCCTCCCAGCGCTTCGGCGAACTGCTGGTCAAGGGCATGCCCGCTGTGCTGGCCGCCATCACGCTGATCGGCACGGTCGCCATGCTGTGGGTTGGCGGCCACATCATGCTGCAGGGAGCCTACGACCTCGGCTGGCACCTGCCGTATGACCTGGTCCACGCCCTTGAAGCACCGGTCGCCGGAATCGCGGGTATCGGCGGCCTCCTGGCCTGGCTCGTGAACACCCTTTGCTCAGCCGTTTTGGGACTGGCCTGGGGCCTCGCCGTGATGGCTGTCCTGCATCCGCTGCTGAAGGCCCTGCCGTTCGGCAAGGAGAAGGGCCAGCACGAGGAAGGCGACGTCCGCGCCGAACTTGCAGGCTACCGGCCGACGAAGCACAAGGCGGATCCTGCTCCCTGACCGGACTAAAGCTCCTCCACCACCAGGTTGCGGTACGCCGCCCGGAGCGGGGCCATCTGCCGGAAGCCCAGGTATCCGCCGCCCAGCACTGCCGCGGTAGCGGCAGTGGGGGTCGGATCGTGCCACTCAAAAAGCGGCAGCCCGTTGATGGCGAAAGCCACCCGCGGCCCGTCCTTTACAACCTCCATCCGGTAGAAGTCCACAGCGTCCCCAGCCGGGGGCAGCGGATCGGCTCCCTGCGCCACCAGTTCAAGTCCGGCGCTCTTGCGCAGGTTGCAGGTCCGGAAGGCCCGCTCGGACTCGTACTTGTGCCGGAAGTAGGACACGTGCAGGGCATCGATGTCCCCGGAATGGTACTGCGGGTAGTACCCCGTCCGCGGTGCCAGGCCACTGGAAAACAGGTCCTGCCCGCCGTGTCCCCGGGCGGAGAAGAAGAGCATGGCCAGGCCGGGTTCCTCCAGCGGCAGGAACTCCCAGCTGATCCTGATGCCGTCCGGGAACTGCACCGGGCACCAGAACGTCCAGTGCGCGTGGTCCCCGAATTTCGCATCGTCCAGGGAACCGGACAGCTCCAGGGCCCCTTGATGGGTCCCCTGGCTCAGCGGCCCTTCCGCCACCCAGTCCACCACGTCCGCCGGGGACCTGAGGGCGTTGCTGTACAGAACCTTCGTTTCCACGCCGGACGTCCCCACTTAGCCTCGTCCCGCCGTCGTGCCTACCAGGCCGCCCGGTACCAGCCCCAGCCCATGAAGCCGGGCGGCAACGTGCCCCGCCACCAGCGCGGCCCCCTGCTGGGAGAAGTGGGTGTTGTCCGCCAGGCCGTCCGGCCAGTGCGCGTGCGAGCCCGGCCCGAAGTGGCAGAACAGCGACTCGGATTCCTCCCGGCCCAGCTGCAGGTACAGCCCGCGGGTCCATGCGTTCAGGTCGATGACCGCCAGCCCGAGCTCCAGGCCAATCTCCCGCACCACTTCCGGATAGTCCTCCAGGCTCTGTTCCAGGTCTTTGTGCCCGCCAGCAGCGCCCGACGACGGCCGGTCCAGGAAGTGCCTGCGTTCCACCGGGGTGCACAGTACAGGCAGCGCCCCCAGGTTCCGCACCTCCTCCGCCATGGTGCGCAGGTTGGCGGCGTAACCGGTCCGGGCAGCAAGGTGTTGCCTCTTCTGGTCGTTATGGCCGAACTGGATCAGGACCAGGTCACCCTCCCCGGCTTCCGCCAGCAGGCTGGCCCACAGCCCCTCGTCCCGGAAGGACTCCGTGCTGGCCCCGCCCTTGGCGAAGTTGTGCACGGCCGCCCAGGTGTAGGAATGAGGGGCAAGGTGCGGTCCCCAGCCGCTCATGGGGTACTCGTGCGTGGGGCAGTTGGCCACCGTGGAATCTCCGGCGAGCAGGATTTTCATGCTGTGCTTTCTCTCGTGGTGCAGGCTCAGCCCTTGACGGAACCGATGAGCATGCCCTTGGCGAAGTGCTTCTGCAGGAACGGGTAGAAGATGAGGATGGGCAGGGTTGCCACCACGATCACCGCGAACTTGATCCCCTGTTCGGGCGGGATGTAGTTCGGGTCCACGTTGCCGGTGCCGAGCAGGTCCGAGGACGCCGTGACCTGGCGCAGGTACATCTGCAGGGTCCACTTGGAGTTGTCGGAGAGGTAGAGCAGGGGCGACATGAAGTCGTTCCAGATGCCCACGGCGTAGAACAGGGCGAACGTGGCCAGGACCGGTTTGGACAGGGGCAGCAGGATCCGCCACAGGATGCCGATCTCGGTGGCGCCGTCCATCTTGGCCGATTCCTCCAGCTCCTGCGGGAGTTCCTGGAAGAAGTTCTTGATGATGATCAGGCTGAACGGGTTGATGGCCGCCGGCAGGATCAGGGCCCAGTAGGAATTGAGCAGGCCCAGGTCCTTGACCAGCAGGAAGGTGGGGATCATGCCGCCGGAGAAGACCATGGCGAAGACCACCAGGGACAGGATGACTTGCCGTCCGCGGAGGGTCTTCTTGGCCAGCGGGTAGGCCATGGTCACGGTGAACGCGAGCTGGACCAGGGTTCCCACCGCCGTGACCAGGATGGTGGTCACCAGCGCCCTGGTGAATGCGGGGGTGGAGAAGATGTATTCGTAGGAGCCCAGGGTGAACTGTTCGGGCCAGACGAAGAACGCGCGCCGGGTGATTTCGGCCTCGTTTGCGAAGGATCCGGCGATCACGTAGATGAACGGCAGCAGCGTGATGATGCCGATCAGGGACAGGAAAACGTAGTTGGCGGCGTCGAAGATCCGCCCGCCGGTGGTGTTGTGAATCTTCATTAGAACAGTCCGCTCTGGTTGAAGCGCTTGGCCAGGGCGTTGGTGCCGAAGATCAGCACGATGCCCACCAGGGATTTGAAGAGCCCCACGGCGGTGGAGTAGCTGTAGGCGCCCTGGGTGATGCCCACGAAGTAGACGTAGGTGTCGAACACGTCAGCCACGGACCGATTCAGCGCGTTGGTCATCAGGTAGATCTGTTCGAAGCCGGTGTTGAGCATCTGCCCGATGGCCAGGATCAGCATCACGATGATGGTGGAGCGGATGCCAGGCAGGGTGATGTGCCACACCCTGCGGAACCGGCCGGCGCCGTCAATGATGGCGGCCTCGTACTGGTCCTGGTCCACGGTGGCCAGTGCCGCGAGGAAAATGATGGTGCCCCAGCCGGTGTTCTTCCAGATCTCCTGCAGCACGATCAGTGGCCGGAACCAGTTCGGATCGGACAGGAAGTCGATGTTGGTGCCCATCACGTTGTTCAGGAACAGGAACAGCGGGCCAAAGTCCAGGGCGAACAGCAGGAAGCTCAGCGACGCCACGATGGTCCAGGACAGGAAGTGCGGAATGTAGACAAGCGTCTGGACGGTGCGCTTGAGGATGGAAAGCCGGACTTCGTTCAGCAGCAGCGCCAGGACGATGGTCAGCGGAAAGGCGATGCTCAGGTTCAGGAACGCCAGGATCAGGGTGTTGCCGAGCAGCCGCGGGAAGTCCGGGTTGGAGAAGAAGTCCTGGAAGTGCTGGGTTCCCACCCACGGGCTGCCGTTCACGCCCAGGAACGGGACGTAGTCCTTGAACGCGATGGACACGCCATACATCGGGGCGTACCGGAACACCGCGAAGTACACCACTCCCGGCACCAGCAGCAGGTAGAGCCACTTGTAGTGCGCGAAATGGACGGAGAATTTACCCCGCGGGACCTTTGGCGGCTTGCGCGGCCTGGTGCTCTTGCCCGCGTCCGTCCCGGGGCCCTGGCCGTGGCCGATATTCGAGGCCAGTGCGTCTGTCAGCTGTGACATTCAGGGCCTCCTTTCTGGAAGTGGTGAGTGGGTCCTGCGGCGGCGGGCTCCGCAGCGAACGTGCGGAGCCCGCCGGCGCGGGCGGGACTGTTACTTGTTGTCCTGCCAGAGCTGGTTGATCTCTTCCTTCACCTTGTCGCCGCCGCTGGTGTTCCACAGCTTGATGGCGTCCTTCAGCCCCTGCTCATCGATCTGGCCGGCAAGGTACTTGATCCGGGCATCGGCCACAATGTTGTCCAGCTGCGCACCCTTGGCGACGTAGGTGGCGGACACGTACGGGGCTGCCGGGTTGTAGACGGCACTCTTGAGGTCCTCGGCCATCACTTCCGTGCGCTTGTCGAAGACCTGCTGCTCATACTCCGTGGGCTGCTTGACGGGGTAGAAGGTGTTGCCCCCAACGTTCATGCCGAGCTGCGCGTAGCTCTTGATGTCCGTGCTGACAGCCTCGGATTCTTCGGTTTCGGGCTTGATGCTGGCAGCCTTGCCGTCCTCAACGGTGAAGTTGACGCCCTCGATGCCGTTGTTCAGCAGGATGGCCACTTCCTTGCCGTTCATGGTGTTGAGGACTTCGAGCACCTTGTCCAGCTCAGCTTCGGTGCGGACGCTCGATTTGGGCACTGCGAGGAAGCCGGAGTAGCCGTCGGTGGGGTGGGCGTGCAGTTCGCCGTCGGGGCCTTCGAGGTTGCCCACGAAGCCCACCTTGTTCTCGTAGTTGTTGGGGTCCGCCTGCTTGAACAGGTTGACCAGGACGCTGACGCGGGAGTCGACGTCCACGATGATGCCGCCCTTGCCGTTAAAGAACGGTTCGTTCCACTTGGTGCCGTCAAAGGTGGCGAAGTCGGGGTTGATGAGCTTTTCGTCCACCATCTTCTTGACGAACCGGTTGGCCTCGAGGAACTCCTCCGTTTCGAAGCTGGGGATCAGCTTCCCGTCCTTCTCGGTCCAGCGGTTCCCGGTGCCGTACCATTCCTCGATGATGTCGTAGGGGCTGTTGGTGCCCAGCGCGCCCCACTTGGGGATGGTGATGCCCCAGGTGTCGTCCTGGCCGTTGCCGTCCGGGTCCTGTTCGGTGAAGGCCTTGGCCACCTGGTACAGGTCCTCGGTGGTCTTGGGCGCCTCGAGGCCCAGCTTGTCCAGCCAGTCCTGGCGGAACATCACGGCGGCGCGCATCGGGGCGCGGCCACGGAACACGCCGTACACCTTGCCGTTGATGCTGGCGTTCTGCTGGATGTCCGGGAAGGTGGTCTTCAGGTTCGGGTAGTCATCGAGTTTGTCCGTGAGGTCCCAGAATGCCCCGGCTTCGGCGTTCTTGACGAACCCCGGGGTCTTGCCCTGGATCACCATGATGTGCGGGATCTCGGAGGAGGCAAGGGTGATGTTGGTCTTGTCCTCGTAGGACGCGTTGGGGGTCCACGTGATGTTGATGTCCTTGCCGGTGAGCTCCTCCAGCTTCTTCTGGACGGCGCCGTCAGCCCTGGGCGGCTGGGCCTCGAGGAACGGCGCCATGATGGACACGGTGCTGAGGTCCGCTGCCGGGGCCTCCCCTCCGCTGCAGGCTGTGAGGGACATGGCCGTTGCCGTGACAACGGCGGCGGCCAGGGAGAGTTTTCTGCGGATCATGGTTTTCCTTTTCCACTTCTTCGGGGTTCTGTTGGGCAAAACGGTTGATAAGGATGTTGTTGATACGTTTCAAGCTAGGGAGGCAAAAGGCAGGGGTGCACGCGCAGGGAAGGCCGACGGCACCTTCCGGACCTGGGCGGGCCGCGCCCTTCCAGGCGTCAGGCCACGGAGGCCGCCGGCAGGGAGCCCTTCGCTCCAGGGTTGTCCGGCCCTGCCACCGAGGCTCCTGCCACCGATTCATCGTTTGCGGTGAAGAACCGGTCACACAGCCAGCCGGTGGCAAACAGCCAGGCGCCGATACTGAAGAACGGAACCAGGCCCGGGACCGTGGTACTGGCGTAGAGCGCCGCAGCGGAGATGAACAGGAGGATGACCGTTCCGGCGAGGTGGCGGAAGGCAAAGCGCGAAGACATCAGCAGGTACTGCGCGAGGGGCAGTTCATACCGCGCATACATCGGGAAGAGGTAGCAGGCTGCGCCGGCCAGGAGGATGGCCGCCACAAAAATGCCCGCCGCCACCAGCTGCGAGAACAGGTCCCCTGATGCGGAGAAGTAGTTCCAGTTCATGGACAGCGCCACCGCCACTCCCATTACCGGCAACGCGAGCGCGTTGGCCCGGACGAAGTTCCGGAAGTAGTCCGAGGCGAAGCTGCGGAATAACGGCGCCGCGTCACCCCGGGCACGCTTCCGCACGGCGATCTGGGCGGCCGCCGTTGCTGGGCCTGCGCCGAGGACACCCAGGCCCAGCAGCGTAAAGACGATCCAGAGCAGGTTCAGGCAGGCAATCCAGAGGAGGGTGTCAAAGAACGAGTAGGCCCGGGCACTGAAGGTTCCAGACAGCATGGCGCAGCTCCCTTCATTTCTCCATCGTTGCAGAGGCGAAGGCGGTAGTGTCCCGCATCACGCCGGTAATCGGTTTCTCGAAAATCTAGACTCACACCGCCAGCAAGGTCAAGCAAAATTTTGAATCGTTACATAACTGGACTCTGGGGAGCTTCATGGCCCAGACTGAGACCTGGAAAGCGCTTGCTGGAGTCCGCACGCGCCCTATGCAACTGTGCCCAGCGGGGGCGGAAACGGAGAACCATGGCAACGCCAACCGGCACCCACAGCCCGGATGCCCCTGCCGGATCAGCAGCAGGAAAAGCTGTCGCCGGTACCGCCGTCGGCACGTCAGCCCCGGCTGCCCGTGTTGCCCTGGTCGGTGTGCATGGCTTCGGCACCCACCACCTCCGCAACCTTGACCGCCTCCAGGCGGCAGGCGCCGTCGAACTCGTTGCGGTGGCCGACCCCCAGCCGCCGGCACCGGGCTCAGTCCCGGAGTCCGCAAAGGTCTTCCCGGGACTAGACGAACTGCTGTCCGCAACACAGGGCCTTGACCTGGTGATTGTGGCGACGCCCATCCAGACGCACGCCCCGCTGGCGCTGGCCGCTTTGGGCACCGGCGCGGACCTGTACCTGGAGAAGCCCCCGGTGGCGTCCCTGGCCGATTTCGACCGGCTCTGCGATGCCGCCGCAGCGTCCGGCAGGAGTGTGCAGATCGGTTTCCAGAGCCTGGGCTCGCACGCCCTGCAGGCCATCGAAAACCTGGTGGCGGACGGCACCCTCGGTACGCTTCAGGGCATTTCGGCAACCGGCCGCTGGGTCCGGGACCGGGCCTACTACAAACGCTCGCGGTGGGCCGGGAAGCGCAGGATCAACGGCGTGGACGTCGTTGACGGCGTGGCCACCAACCCTCTGGCGCACGCCGTGGCAACGGCGCTGAGGATCGCCGGGGCCCGGACCACCGCCGAGGTGGCGTCCGTGGAGACCGAGCTGTACCGCGCCAACGATATCGAGTCGGACGACACCTCCGTGATCCGCATCCGCACCGCCTCGGGCCTGCCCATCACCTGCGCCCTGACCATCTGCGCGTCCGAATCCGTGGAGCCCTACATCACGCTGCAGGGCTCGGCGGGAACAGCCGTGTTCCACTACACCGAGGACCGCCTCACCGTCACCACGGCGTCCGGCACCACTGAGCAGACGTACGGCCGCGAGGACCTCACCGACAACCTGCTGGCCCACCGCAGCTCCGGATCCCCGCTGATCAGTCCCCTCCTGGACAGCGGTGCTTTCATGCTGGTGCTGGAAGCGGTCCGGACCGCCCCACTGCCCGCGCTCATCGGCGATGCCCACATCCGGTGGGAGGGATCCGGGGAAGCAGCCCACGCCGTCGTGATTGGCATTGAGGCGGCGCTGGACCGAGCGGGGCGGGAGCACGCAACGTTCAGCGAACTGGGCCTGCCGTGGGCAACATCGGCCCCCTGCACCTTCAGCGTGCCGGCTTCCTGATGCATCAGCAGGCCACAGGGACCGCGGCACGCGCCACCATAATCCCCGAAGCACTGGGCCAGCTGCACGCGGTCAACCTGCTGACGGTTGGCCTCGCCGAGTGCCTTACGGCACCCGCACGGCCAACCTTCAGCTGGCAGCTGGCCCAGCCGGACGGCGCTGATCCGGCGCGGGCCCTGCAGACCGGCTACGAGGTCACGGTGGAGGACTCACAGGGGCTCAAGTTCTGGAGCTCGGGGCCGGTCCCCTCTCCCGCTCAGCGCGGCGTGCCGTATGGCGGGCCCGCGCTCGACAACGACACGGACTACGCGTGGCGGGTGCGGGTCCGCGACGCCGCAGGGATCCCCGGGCAATGGTCTACTCCAAAGATGTTCAGCACCGGGCTTTCGGACGCTTCCTGGCAGGCCGACTGGATCCGGCGCGCGCCCGGCGGCCGCGCACCCCTGGAAATCCTCGGCGGCGCCCTCCGCGTGGCAGGCTCACCCTTCCTGCCGGTCCCTTGCCCGCCTGCCCGCACCTTCCGCCTCGAAGCCCGCGTCCGGCCGGTGATGGGGTGGGCCGGGCTCATCCTTCGCAGCAGCGGTCCCGGCACCGGCCTGCTGCTGGAGCTCAACACGGCCGGGGAGGTGGTCCTCCGCCGCGCTCCGGTGTGGGAGATTCCCGCCGCGGCCGTCCCGGAAACCACCGTGCTGGCCAAGGCCCGGGCAGAGCGTAGCCTGGACGTCCGCCAGGCCAGGTTGCCCGGCAAGGACCTGGTGCCCGGGTCCTGGCAGGACCTGCTGGTCACCGACGACGGCCACACCATCACCGTGTCCCTGGATGGCGTGCAGCTGCTGGGAGTGCAGGAGCCGGCAGCTCCCGGAGCTGCCGGGAAGCTTGCCCTGCACCAGGGGCCCAGGAGCCAGGCGGAGTACGCGTCGCTGCACATAAGCAGCGCCTGCCAGGACAGTGCCAGCCAGGACAGTGCCGGCGCCGTCCTGCTGGACCACCGCTTCGACGCCGGCGCGGACCAGGCCCGGGCCTGCCTGGCGCACTGGGCCGGCACCACGGTGCACCGCCAGCCGGATGAGTGGACGCTGTTCCGGACCACCCTCCAGCTCACCGGCCCGGTGCGCCGGGCGCGGCTGTTCGTTGCGGCAAACCACCACGCGCAGATCTCCCTGGCCGGCACCTCCTGCCTGGCAACAACCTCCTTCGGCTACCCGGGCGAGGGCTATTACGACGCCGCAGACATCACCGGGCTGCTCGCCGCCCAGCCTCCGGGCACAGCCGTTCCCCTGACCGCCCTGCTGCACTGGTACGGCCCGGGCCAGGGCCGCGCCGCCGGGCTCCCCGGCCTCCTGGTCCGCATCAGCGTCCAGTACACGGACGGCCGCCGCGACTCCTTCTGTTCCGGGCCGGAGTGGTCAGCCGGCGAGGCGCCGTACCGGCAGTCCGGCTACCGCAATGACGAGGGCGATCCCGTGGAACACCTGGACGGGCAGGCCGCCGGTGCCCTGGCCGCCGCGCCAGCCTCCTCCCCTGCCTCCTCCTCTGCTGCCTCTTCTTCGTCCGGGGACCTGCCGCCCGCCATCAGCTGCGGCCGCCACCCGGCACCGGAGTTCCCCGCGCTGCACCCGCGCCGGACCTTCCTGGCCGGCGGGTTTGTTGCTCCCAAGGCCTTCCTGACGGCCGGCGACGGCACCATGGTGGCTGACTTCGGCCAGGTCCTTCCCGGGCGTCCGGAGGTGGACTTCAGGGACGGGGTTCCCGGCCGCACCGTGATGATGCGGGCGGGGTACGCCCTCCGGCCGGACGGCCGGGTTGATGCCGGAAAGACAGCAAGCCAGAACACGGACATGTCCTTCCCGTACACCCAGGCGGCCGGACCCCAGCAGTACAGTGCCACGGTGCACCTGGGCTTCCGCTACCTCGAGCTTCCCGGCGTGGAGGCCGCCGAGGTTTCCGGGGTCGGGGCCGTGCTGGTCCATGGCCGCCATCCGGCTGAAGGAAGTTTCACCTCCTCGGACGAGGCGTTGAATTCCGTCTTCACGTTGCTGCGCGATTCAGCCCTCTACGGCGTCCAGGAGCAGTTCGTGGACACGCCCACCCGGGAGAAGGGCCAGTTCCTGGCGGATGCGGTGAACATCTCCTACGCAACGATGGCCCTCTTCGGCGAGCATGCCTATACGGCCCAGGCGCTGCGGGAGTTCGTCTGGTCCGCCGTCCGCTACTGGTCCGAGGGTCAGGACCGCGGCCGCTACAACGCCGTGTACCCCAATGGCGACGGCAAGCGCGACATTCCGGACTTCTCCCTCATGGTTCCTGAATGGGCCGAGGAGTACCACCTGCGCACCGGCGATCTTGGCCTGGTCCGGGAACTGCTGCCGCACCTTCGCAACACCGCGGACTACGCGCTGCGGTACATTCCGGCAGAAGGGCCGACGGCGGGACTGGTCACCCGGCTGGGCGGCGGTTCCGGCCCCTACCTGCACGGCATCGTGGACTGGCCGGAACCCGGCCGGTTCGGCTACGACATGGAGTGCGCCGCGAAGACCACCGTCAACGCCCAGGCCTATTCGGCGCTGGTGTCCACGGCCCGGCTCTGCGGCCTTGCCGGCGAGCCCGATGCAGCCATCCGGTATGCCTCTTCAGCCCGTCGGCTGGCCGGCGCAATCCGCACCCGCCTGCGCGTGGACGGGGTGATGGTGGACGGCCTGCATGCGGACGGCACCCCCAGCTCCCACGCCGCCCAGCACGCCACGTCCTTCCCGCTCTCCCTGGGCATCACCGCTCCGGAATTCGCCGCCGCCGATGCACGTCGGATCGCCTCCTTGGGGATGAAGCAGGGGCCGCTGACCGTCCACCGGCTGGTGCGGGCGCTGCTTTCCCAAGGACTGACGGACGCCGTGCTGGACCTCCTGACAAACAAGGACCAGCCCGGCTGGGCCCGCCTGCTGGAACGCGGCGCCACGTTCACCTGGGAGGCCTGGGACCTGGTGGAGGGAACGGACTACAGCCAGTCCCACGCATGGTCCGCGTCGGTGGCCAAGGAGATCCTGGACCACCTGCTCGGGGTCCGGTTCAGCTCCCCCGGAGGCTCGGAGCTGCTGATCGAGCCTCCGCTGTGCCGGCTTAACCATGCCCGCGGCACGGTGCCCGTCAGCAACGGCTGCGTGGAAGCCAGCTGGGTCCGGGAGGGCAGCCAGGTGCGGCTCGAGTGCACAATCCCTCCCGGCACTACGGCAGTCGTCCGGCTGCCCGCCGGCAGGTACACAGTCGCTTCGGGGCATGAGGGCACGACGGCGGAGGCCGCCGTCGTGCCCTTCGCTGAAGGTGCCGCGACCGCCCGGACGAATCCCGACGGCGCCGCGGCTGGCAGCGCGGCTAAGGCCGACTTCCGCATCCACCCCGGCACGTGGATATTCACGCCGCAGGCGTAGCCGCCTGTAGGCCCAGGAGACGCGAGATGGCATTCCGCGGCAATGTTTGCGGGGAAGATTGCCGTGAAATGCCATCTCGCGGAGTCACGCCCGTGGGTCAGAGAATGGCGCTCCTGGCCTCTTCCAAGGCCTTCTTCGCAGCCTCCTGCGGGGAGAGCCTGTCGAAGTGGACTTCCAGGGAGTAGCGGGTGAGGGCTTCAACGGCTGCGCTGCCGCCCGCCGGCGGAACCGGAGCGGCGTCGCCCAGTTCGCTGGAGATCTCGTCAATGAACCTGGCGGTCTTGGCATCGGCCGGGGTCAGCTTGGAGACCACAGCCGCACGGATGTCGGAGTTGGCGGGGATGCCGCGGTCGGCCAGTCCGATCTCGCCGGCCGTGGCGTTGTTGGTCACGAAGTCAATGAACTTCTGCGCCTCCACGGGGTGCTTGGTCCGGGAGCTGGCGGACCAGAACATGGAGGACTTGTAGAACTGCTGGGCTTCGGAGGCCTTGCCCTCCACGCTCGGCGGGCGGCGGATCTCCAGGTCCTGGCCGGAGGCCTTGCTCAGGGCGCCCAGCTGGTTGGACCAGTACATGTTCATGGCGAACTTTCCCGTGGACAGGCCCTGCTGGTCGATCGAGGCGGTCGCGTCTTCGGTGATGACTGACGCCGGCGGCACGGCTTTGGAGTCGCGCATCCTGGCCTGGTATTCGTACCACTCGGCCAGGTCCGATTCCTCGAACCCCAGCTTGCCGTCGCTGGTAAACAATGACTTGCCGTGCTGCCGGAACCACAGGTTGGCCGCGGCGTCGGAATTGACCTGGCCACTGCCGTACACCTTCTCGCCACTGGCTTTGGTGATAGCCGCGGCCGTGCTGTCCAGGTCGTCCCAGGTCCAGGTCTTGTCATCGGGAAGGGCCACGCCGCTAGCCGACACCAGGGCCGGGTTCGCCAGCACCACCATGGCGTTCACGCCGCTGGTCACGGCGTACTGCTTGCCGTCCACTTTGCCGGAGTCCGCCACGGGCTGGTCGAACTTTGACAGGTCCACATCCTTCAGCTCGAGCAGGGCGCCGCGCTCGGAGTATTCACCCAGATAGGCGGCGTCCATCTGGATGATGTCCGGGGCATCCTGCGAGGCCACCTGCGTGGCGAGTTTGTCCCAGTAGCCGGACCAGTCGCCGTACTCACCCTCAATATTGATGTTGGGGTTCTCCGCCTCGAAGGCTTCAATCAGCTTCTCGGTCATCTTGTGCCGCACGTCAGAGCCCCACCAGCTGAACCGCAGGGTCACCGGGCCGTCCGAGGCGGCTTCCGGCGAACTGCCGCAGCCGGTGAGGACCAGTGAGAGTGCGGCCGCTGCGGCGGCAGCTTTGGGCAGCAGGGACTTTTGGGCGCGAAACATCATTGTTTGTCCTTTGGCGCGAAGTTGCTGGGACCTGAAAGAAACCGGTTTCCCACAGCCTAGGTGTGAGCCAGCGAACGCGTCAAGGCCTCCGGAGGGCCGCCTGTTCGTGAATCCGCACCTTGCAGGGGAAGCCGGCAGTCAGGCCTGGCTGTTACGCGTCCTGCGCCCATGCCGCCACAGCAAAAGCCCTATAACAAGTGCTGAGAGCATGCCCAGCCCGCCGGTGGCCACCAGCCCGGTACGCACTCCGAACTGTTCCGTGAGCCAGCCGGCCAGGAGGCCTCCCAGCGCGTGCCCGCCCAGCAGGAGGGGAAGGTAGAGGGCCATCACGCGGCCGCGGATCTCCGGCCCGGCCTCCAGCTGGACTGCGGTTGCCGCACTGGTCAGGAACAGGAGGGTCATGAGACCTACCACCACCAGCATCACGGTGAACAGGACAAGGGTGGGCATCAGGGCCGCCACCAGCTGGGACAGGCCAAAGAGCCCCGCAGCGGCCACTATGCCTTTGCGTCCCAGGCTGCGCAGCCGGGCGGCCAGCAGCGCACCGGCCAGCGCCCCGATGGCGCTGACGGTATTGAACAGGCCGAAGCCTTCCACGCCGTTGTGCCACACCCGTTCGGCAAAGGCGGCCAGCACCACGGGGCCGTTCATGCCGAACATGCCCAGGAGTCCGGCCAGGGCGATGACCAGCAGCAGCGACGGCCGTTCCCGGACGTAGCGGAACCCGGCCAGGAGCTGGCCGCGTCCGCGGACCGCCCGGGCGCTGGGATGCAGTTCGGCAGGGCGGATGGCGGCGATCAGCACGAGCACCAGCAGGCACAACGCGGAGTTGGCAGCGAACGCTGCGGCCGATCCCGCCTGGGCAATGACCACGCCGCCCACGGCAGGGCCTGCCATCGCTCCAAGCTGGCCGATGGCGTTGTTGAGGCCGATGGCCGGCCGGAGGTGCGCGTCGCCCACCACTTCATTGACGAAGACCTGGCTGGCCGGCTGGTTGATGGCCGATGTGACGCCCAGCGCCACACAGCTGGCATAGACGGCCCAGACGGTGATGGTTCCGCTCGCGGCCCATGCGGCCAGGCCCAGGGCAAGGACGGCGATGACGGCCTGGCAGCACAGCATGATCCGGCGTTTGGGAAACATGTCCACCAGCAGGCCGCTCAGGGGTCCCACCACCAGCATCGGGAGGAACTGCAGGGCGACGGCCACTCCTACGGCAGCGGGACTGCCGGTCAGCTGCAGCACAAGCCAGTCCTGCGCGAGCCGCTGCATCCACACCCCCACGCTGCCGGTGAACACCAGCGCCAGGAAGAGCCGGTAGTTCCGTTGCGTCAGGGGCTGATACCAGGCCGGCTGGTCTTTGAGAGTGCGGAAGGACTGCACTGAACGCTGGCGCTCGGAAGACACGGCGGACTCAACTCAATAGCGGGCGGATATATAGGACTGCTGGTGTGCCTCAGGCGCGGCGGGCGCGCAGTTTGACGGCGGCAGCGGCCAGGATCAGGGTGCCGGGAACCACCACGAAGAGGGCAGCCAGCATCCAGACGAACACCACCGCTCCGAAGAGCGCGGCTGCCAGCAGCAGGGACCCGCTCCAGTCCTTGAGGGACAGGGACTGTCCGGTCTCGAGCGCCAAGCGCCAGGCGGTGCGGGCATCCCTAGGGGCAACGGCGAAATCGGACCACGCTGCGGCACTGCGCAGGAGCACAATCGCGGCGCCGGCGGCAAGGATCAAGGTGGCTGGCAGCACCACGTCCCGGCCCGGCAGCTGCCCCACCCATGCGAGCAGAAGGTTAAGGACAATCACGACGGCGGCTGCCGCCGTCGTGATTCCAAGCTTCCAGCTGCCTGGCAGGGCAGCCTTGAAGGTGCCCCAGAGGCCGCGGACGGAATCGTCCCGGCCTGAGAGGTGGCGCTCAAGATGGGCGATCCCCGCCGCATACGCGGCGGGGATCGTCACCAGCGGAAGGGACAGCACCAGCACCAGCACCCCTGCCAGCAGCGTCTCGGAGAACAGCGCGAAGCGGTTCACCGGAACGGGTTCGTGGTGGTTGGGGGCGGGTGTGGTGCTGTCCATGACGCTCATTTTCTGTCTCGTTTGTCCGTCAGCCCTTGAGGCCCTGGGTGGAGACGCCTTCAACAATGTACCGCTGGAACACCAGGAAGAAGATCAGCACCGGCAGCAGGGCCAGTACGGACATGGCGATCATGGCGCCGTAGTCCGAGGACTGGGTCTGGTCCACAAAGAGGCGCAGGGCCAGCGGCAGCGGGTACTTGTCCGGGGTGTTCAGGTAGAGCAGCGGGCCCAGGAAGTCGTTCCAGCTCCAGATGAAGGAGAAGATCGAGGTGGAGATCAGGGCCGGTTTCATCAGCGGAAGCATGATGGAGGTGAAGATCCGGACGTGGCCGGCGCCGTCGATCCTTGCCGCTTCATCCAGTTCTGCCGGAAGGTTGCGCATGAACTGGACCATGAGGAACACGAAGAACGCGTCGGCGGCGAGGAACTTGCCGATCAGCAGCGGTACATACGTATCCACCAGGCCGAGCTGCTGGAACACGATGTACTGCGGGATGATCACCACGTGGAAGGGCAGGAGCAGGGTGGCGATCATCATGCCGAAGAAGATGCTGCGGCCGGGGAACTTGATCCTGGCGAACGCGTACGCTGACACGGATGCGGAGAGGATGGTTCCCACCACTGCACCAACAGCCAGGACCAGGGAGTTGGTGAAGAACTGCAGGGTGGACACGCCACCGATGCCGTCCATCGCCGTGACGAAGTTGTCGAAGCTGAAGTTGTTGGACCACAGCGAGGTATTGGTGCCGCCGATTTCGGAGTTCGGCTTGAAAGACGAAGCGATCATCCACAGGCCCGGGTACAGGACCACGGCCGTCAGTGCGAGGGCCACGATATGGAAGACGCCGCTCTTGACGCGTTTGGCCGTTGGAGACTCAGACTTGGGGTTGTAGTGCGCCAGCTCTGCGTCCGGGAGGGACTGGGTGGGGGTTGCCGTGCTTGTCATTTTGCATCACCGCTGTAGTGGACCCAGGACTTGGACGTGCGGAAGAAGATCAGGGTGATGATGCCGACGACGATCACCAGGAGCCAGGCCATGGCCGAGGCGTAGCCCATCCGGAAGTCGCTGAAGCCCCGCAGGTACAGGTAGAGGGTGTAGAAGAGGGTGGATCCGGCAGGGCCGCCTTCACCGTTGGAGATGATGTACGCCGAGGCGAAGATCTGGAATGCGTGGATGGTTTCCATCAGCAGGTTGAAGAAAACCACTGGGGAAAGCATGGGCCAGGTGATGTTGAAGAACTTCCGCACCGGGCCGGCACCGTCCATGGACGCGGCCTCGTAGAGCTCGCCCGGGATCTGCTTGAGGCCGGCGAGGAAGATCACCATGGGGGCGCCGAACTGCCACACGGTCAGCAGGATGAACATGGGCATGGTCATGGCCGGGTTGCCCACCCAGCCGCCCAGGTTGATCCCGAAGAAGGACAGGCCCTGGTCCACCGGGCCGGCGTCGCCGAACATGGCCTTCCAGACGATCGCGATGGAGACGGACGCGCCGATCAGGGACGGGGCGTAGAAGGCCGAGCGGTAGAACCCCTGGCCGCGGCGCTTGCTGTTCAGCAGCATGGCCACTGCCAGTGCGGCCGCGAGCTTGAGCGGCGTACCGAAGACCACGTAGCTGACGGTCACGCCCACCGACTGCAGGAACCGTTCGTCCTGGAAGAGGGTGGTGTAGTTGTCCAGGCCGATCCACTTGGGAGGCTCGAACAGGTTGTAGTTGGTGAAAGAGAGGTAGAGCGAGGAAATCATGGGCCCAACAGTGAGGGCAATGAATCCCAGCAGCCAGGGCAGCAGGAAGGTGTAGCCGGCGCGGGCATCCGCCCCGCGCTGCCGCGATTTGCGCGGCTGCGAGGGGGCGGACGACGACGAGCGCCTGCTCAGTGTTGGGCTTTGAGTCACGAGTTCATTCCGTCAGTCATGAAAGCTTGGGCAGGCAACGCCTGATCAGGCGTTCTGCTTGATGAGGTCTTCGGCTTCCTTGAACCATGCGTCGGCGGCGCCGTCGATGGTGAGCTTGCCGTAGTTGAGGTCGGAGCTGACGCGCTTGAAGGATGCCTCGAGGGTGCCGAAGCCGACGATCGGGGGCTCCGGCGCATCCTTGAGGTACTGCTCGATGGACTTCTCGTAATCCACCACGAGCTTGTCCGTACCTTCGAAGGTGGTCCCGTCACGCTGGGTCTTGGACGCCGGGACACCGCGGGAGGTCTTGAAGATCTGGCCTACCTCGGGGTCGTTGACCATGAAGTCGATGAAACGGGCCGCAGCATCCTTGAACTTGGTCTTGGCGCTGGCCACCATCAGCATGGAGGGCTTTAGGAAGAGGCCCAGGTTGTCCGGGTCATCCGACGGGACCGGAGCAAGCTTGAGTTCCGTGGCGCCGCTGTCCGCGAGGTAGCCGGCCATGAAGTTGTCCCAGGTGACCTCGGTGGCAGTGACGTTGGAGCCGAACGGGGACTTGGGGGCGAGCTGGGTGACGCGCTCTTCGGAGACGATGGCCGGGGTGCCGCGCAGGGCAGCAGTCTGGTTCCACCACTTCTTCATATCGTCCTTGGTGAAGCCGAGCTTGCCGTCCTCGGTAAAGGCCTCGATGTTGTTCTGGCGCAGCCAGATGTTGAACATCCACCAGACGCCGGTGTAGTCCGTGCCGCCGAAGATCTCGCCGTTGCTCTTGGCGCCAACCTCTGCCAGGAAGTCGTTGAACTCCTTGTAGGTCCACGTTCCGTCCGGCTCCGCGATGCCCAGCGACGCCAGCTTGGCCGGGTCGTAGTAGACGGCGAACGCGTTGGTGCTGGTGGGAATGCCGTAGGTCTTGCCCTTGATCTGGCCCGAGGGCAGGAGGGACTTCTCGAACGCGTCCGTGTTGATGTTCACGGTGCCCAGGTCAAGAAGCTGGTTCCGCTGGCCGTAATCGCGCAGGTAGGACAGGTCCCACTGCATGACGTCCGGCAGGCCGCCGCCGGCAGCCTCCGTGGCACGCTTCTGCCAGTACCCGGCGAAGTCGGTGAAGTTGCCGTTGACCTTGATGTCCGGGTTCTTCTCCTCGAACAGGGCAATGGCCTTGCGGGTACGCTCGGCCCGGTCATCGTTGCCCCACCAGGTGTAGTTGATGGTGACGGGGTTCTCCGCGGAGCCCGTCTCTCCAGCGCTGGTGCTGGATCCCGTGCCGCACGCGGCCAGCGCTGCGGCAGATGCGGTGCCGACAGCCACGGTGGTGAGGAAATGCCTTCTGTTGATCATGGGAGCCTCCTTGCTCAGTGTGTGCAACCCCCGATCTCACCTACAACGAAAGTAGTGAGCTGGCTTACACGGCTTCTGAAACGATACAATATCCCCATTCCCGGAAATGGGCAAGCGTTTTCCAAGCGGCTGGTTTCCACCGCCCGTTTATCCACTCAAAGACAAAGGAGTCCCATGACCAACCAGGCAAACCCGGCCCCTGCCAGCGTTTGGAGCAACATCGAAGGCATTGCTTTCGGTGGCGACTACAACCCGGAGCAGTGGCCGGTCAGCGTGAGGCTGGAGGACCTGGAGCTGATGCAGGAGGCCGGCGTGAGCTTCCTCAGCGTCGGCATCTTTTCCTGGGCGCTGCTGGAGCCGGCGGAGGGCCAGTACGACTTTGGGTGGCTGGACGAGGTGATGGACAACCTGCACGGCATTGGCGTCAAGGTTGCACTGGCCACCGCCACCGCCGCTCCCCCGGCGTGGCTGGTACGCAAGCATCCGGAAATTTTGCCGGTCACGGCTGACGGAACCACGCTGGGACCGGGGTCACGGCGGCACTACACGCCGTCGTCGGCCGTTTACCGCCAGTACGCCGCCGGCATCACGCGTGTGCTGGCAGAGCGGTACAAGGACCACCCCGCCCTGGCCCTGTGGCACGTGGACAACGAACTGGGCTGCCACATTTCGGAGTTCTACGGTGAGGAGGACGCCGCCGCGTTCCGCCTGTGGCTCGAACGTCGGTACGGCACCATCGGTGAGCTCAATGCCGCGTGGGGCACAGCGTTCTGGTCGCAGCACTACGGCTCGTTCGAGGAGATTCTTCCTCCCGGCGCCGCACCTTCCACGCTGAACCCCGGCCAGCAGCTGGACTTCCAGCGGTTCAACTCCTGGGCGCTGATGGATTACTACCGCAGCCTGGTTGCGGTCCTCCGGGAAGTCACCCCCGCAGTGCCCTGCACCACCAACCTGATGGCCTCCAGCGCCACCAAGTCCATGGACTACTTTGACTGGGCCAAGGACCTGGACGTCATCGCCAATGACCACTACCTGGTGGCGGCAGATCCTGAACGGCACATCGAACTCGCGTTCAGCGCGGACCTCACCCGCGGCATTGCGGGAGGTGACCCGTGGATCCTGATGGAACATTCGACGTCGGCCGTCAACTGGCAGCCGCGCAACCAGCCCAAGATGCCCGGCGAAATGCTGAGGAACTCGCTGGCGCACGTGTCACGCGGCGCGGATGCGGTGATGTTCTTCCAGTGGCGGCAGAGCTTTGCAGGCTCGGAGAAGTTCCACTCGGCCATGGTCCCGCACGGCGGCCGCGACACCCGGGTGTGGCGCGAGGTGGTTGACCTGGGAGCTGCACTCCAGCTGCTGGCGCCGGTCCGCGGCTCGCGGGTGGAGTCGCGCGCGGCTATCGTGTTCGACTACGAAGCCTGGTGGGCCAGCGAAATTGACTCCAAGCCGAGCGTCGACGTGCGGTACCTGGACCTGCTGCGGGCTTTCCACCGCTCACTGTTCCTGCGGGGCGTCTCCGTGGACCTGGTGCATCCGTCGGCACCGCTGGAGGGCTACGACCTGGTCCTCGTGTGCACGCTGTACTCGGTGGTTGATGAGGCTGCTGCCAACATTGCGGCTGCCGCTGCCGGCGGCGCAACAGTCCTCATCAGCTACTTCAGCGGAATTACTGATGAGCAGGACCACGTGCGGCTGGGCGGCTACCCGGGGGCATTCCGCGAACTTTTGGGCATCCGCGTTGAGGAGTTCCACCCGCTGCTGGCCGGATCGCAGCTGAAGCTGAGCGACGGTACTGTGTCTTCCACCTGGAGCGAGCATGTGCACCTTGAGGGTGCTGAAGCTCTCCAGACGTTCACGGAGTACCCGCTGGAGGGCGTACCGTCGCTGACCCGGCGGGCTGTGGGCAGCGGTGCCGCCTGGTACCTGGCCACCTTCCCGGACCGGGACGGCATCGAGTCCCTCGTGGACCGGCTGCTGGCGGAATCGAACGTTTCCGCCGTTGCGGAAGCCGATCCCGGAGTGGAACTCACGCGCCGGCGCTCGGCCGACGGCCGCAGCTTCCTGTTCGCCATCAACCACACCCGGACTGCGGCAACCGTGCGGGCATCCGGCACGGACTTGCTCGCCGGCGAACGGTTCAGCGGCACCGTTGAAGCAGGCAGCGTTGCGGTGATCGCGGAGGACTGAGTCTCCGGCTGGGGCGTCGCCGGGTCCAGACCCCGGTCATGGATGGCCCCGGGAGACCACAAACTGGGTCCCCGGGGTCGTGTAGTCCGCTGGCTGGAGGATGCTGCGGACCCTCACGGGAGTCCTGCTCTACCGCATGAGTGCATAGGCTAACCAGTGATCTCGATTGCCGGCTCGGTGAACCCTGCGAAGGTCAACGTGTAGACGTAGGTGAGCACGTTGCTGGTCACCTCAGGCCGCCAGTTGGGGTTGGGGCAGCTGAAGGTTGCCAGGAAGCCCGCGGTGCTCGTTCCCTCTGTAGTCTGCGCCGGCACGATCAGCCTGCCGTTCCTCGTGGAGGTGAGATCGGAGGAGCTCGTCTCTGTTACCGACTCCGAGAACGGCTCAACGATCCTGTCATTGCCCGGGTTGTGGCAGACGCCGCTGATTGTGCTGGTGACTGCCAGTACTACGGTCGCATTCGTGTTTCCGACACCTTCAATTCGCGTCTCAGTACACGTTACGGTCGTGCCGGTGATGGTACAGACGGGCTCGCTGAAGCCCTTTGCGAAGTGCGCTCCGGAAGGGGCATTACTAAAGTCGACGACCGCCTGCGCCGCTGTCATGCCCGTTGCGAAGGCGATCAGTAGTGCCGCGAACAGTGCCAGGACGCGGCGGAGTGATAGCTTCATTTTTCAGACTTTCTGCAGATGCCTTTGGCCTCAATGCCGAAGGCAGCAATTAAAGGAATTGGCGGGCCGGCTCTCGCCGGTCCTCTGTGCTTTGGAGGCCTCTCAAGTCCCCAAAGCCACCCGGCCGCAGCACAGGATTGGGCCGCGCCTTTCACATCGGGCGAGCGACCGGCAGCGCCATTGGGTGTGCTGTCCCCGCCGCTCAGGAGAAGATGGCCGTTAGACGGCTAATTTTTCTGGCTGATATGGGGTTCTTCCAGTGCAAACGCTGCAATTATGAATCCGCCGGTTCCCAGTTAATGGCGGTGTGCATACCATCGCTGGCAGGCGACACGGAGGCCAGTTCACACCTCCCAGCGGGATAATTTTACGTCTGGCAGGGGCGCCGCAGAATGCGGCAGCGCCAAATAGGGGAGGAACAGTTGCTGGAGAGGGGCATTAGGTAGGCTGACAGAATTTTCCACATAGCGTTCTTGGCGGCCGGTCATTGTCAGTGGTCTTTGGCAGAGTTGGGTTATGGCAACGGCTGGGATTTCGGGAGCAGGGCAGGCAGAATATCGCGGCGCGTCTTCTGCAAGCCCAACGTCGGTTGCTGACATCTCGCGCTCCCTGGCGTCGGTGACGGTCGCGTCTGATGGTCCGGGGATGATTGATCAGTTGCGGGAGCTTGAGGATCTGAAGTCGCTGACCGCTGCTAAACAGGCCCGGATTACCGTGGCTTTTGATCTCTCCCAGCGGCGGGAGCAGGCCGCCGCCGGTGTCCCGGCCAAGGAACAAGGCGCCGGCGTGGCCGCGCAGGTTGCGCTGGCGCGCCGGGAGTCCCCGGCCCGCGGCAGCCGGCTCCTGGGCCTTGCCAAAGCCCTCGGCACCGAAATGCCCCACGCCCTGGCCGCCCTGGAGTCCGGGCAGTTGAACGAATGGCGCGCCACCCTCATCGTGAAGGAAACCGCGTGCCTGTCCGCCGAAGACCGGTGCGCCGTCGACGACGAACTCGCCGCCGACACCGGAACACTTTCAGGCCGCGGGGACCGGGCCATCATCGCCGCCGTGCGCGCGGCCGCGTACCGGCGTGACCCACACTCGGTGACACGACGCGCGGCCCACGCGGTGAGCGACCGGACCGTGAGTCTTCGTCCGGCGCCGGACACCATGGCCCGGCTGACCGCACTGCTCCCGGTCGCCCAGGGCGTGGCCGCCTACGCCGCCCTGGCCCGCCACGCGGACACTGTCCGATCACACGGTGATGACCGGTCCCGGGGTGCGATCATGGCCGACCAGCTCGTCGAAAACATCACCGGCACCCCTGGCGGGATCGCCGGCATCGAAGTCCAGCTCGTCATGACCGACCGCACCCTCTTCCAGGGCGACAGCGAACCCGCCCGCCTCGCAGGCTACGGAACCGTCCCCGCCGAATGGGCACGCCAAACAGTCCTCAGCCAGCCGGAACGCCCCGGCACAGGACCAGCGGATAGCGCCCTGACAGAAGCGGCAGCAGCAGCCGGCGTCAGGGATGGCAGTGACATTGATGTCTGGCTCCGCCGGCTCTACACGGCCCCCGGCACCGGCAACCTGCTCGCCATGGACTCCACAGCCCGGCTCTTCCCCACAGGGCTCCGCCGCTTCCTCCAAATCCGGGACGACACCTGCCGCACCCCCTACTGCGACGCACCGATCCGCCACCACGACCACATCATCCCTTGGCACCAGAACGGCCCCACCACCAGCACCAACGGCCAAGGGCTTTGCGAAGCCTGCAACCACACCAAAGAAAAACCCGGGTTTTCAGCCACACCAATCCCCGGACCCAGACACACGGTAGAACTCCAAACCCCCACCGGCCACACCTACCACTCCACCGCCCCACCCCCACCCAGCACCGGTCTTGATGTTGCCGGAGCGGGCGCACCAGCCGGTAGTGCTGCTGCCGTGGCCACGGGTCCGCCGCTTTATGCGGCTTCCCCCGCCAGTGCGGACCCGTCCTGCGGCGATCCCGACCCAACAATGCGGGGAACAGCAGAATGTCCCAGGCCGAAGAAACACGGCATCCAGGTCCTCGGCCGCGTTGTTGCTCACCCGCCCGTTGTACCGCACCGGCCCCTGGGAGTCCGGCCCCTGGCTGCAGCCGCTGCACCGCCGTAGTCCTACCGGTGCAGCTTTAACCTTCGCAGCCTTAAACAGCTCCGTCCCGGAAGGAACCAATGGTTCCCGCCGGGACGGAGCTGCCACCCGCCGTCGGACGCTCGGAGTGGAGGAGGCGTCCACCCAAACTGTCCGGAGCCGTGTTGGCGGTGTGAGGACTAACTGCTGATTGCCGACTTCATTTCGTCGTGGGCCTTCTTGCCTGCCTCGTCAGTGGAGAGCCGCTCGAAGAGAACCTCGGAGGTGTACCGCTTGATGATTTCCTGGATCGCGCCAGCGCCCTTCGGCGGCGGCGCGGGTGCCTCGCCGAGCTCGTCCTTGATCTGGTCGATGAACTTGACCACCTTGACGTCAGCCGGGGTCAGCTTGGACTCAATGGCTGCGCGGACTTCCGAGTTCGGATATACACCGCGGTCTGCAAGGAGGGCCTCGCCTGCCTTGACGTTATTGGCCAGGAAGTCAATGAACTTGGCGGTTTCCTCAGGGTGCTTGGTGCGGGACGAAGCTGACCAGAACTGCGAGGCCTTGTACCAAAGTCCGGCATCCTCGGCTGAACCGGTCTTGGTGGGGAACCGCATGATCTTCAGGTCGCCGCCGGAGGCCTTTTCCAGGGCAGGTGCCTGGTTGGACCACCAGAAGGCCATGGCGTTCTTGCCCGTTGCCAGCCCGCTCTGGTCCAGCGGCGCGGCCTCTGCCTCAATAACCTCGGATGCGGATGGGACTGCCTTCTTTGCGCTGAGCTCCTTGAGGAACGCCCACCATTCGGAGATGTCCTTCGGCTCGAAGCCGAGCTTGCCGTCCGAGGTGTAGAGCGACTTGCCGTTCTGCCGGAGCCAGACGCCCAGGGAAGCTTCGTCCGTACCGTACGCTGCGGCGCCGTAAGTGCCATCCGGGGACTTCTCGGTGACCTCGGCAGCGATGCGGCCGAAGTCCTCCCAGGTCCACGTTGAATCGTCCGGCATCTCAACACCCGCGGCCTCAAACACCGCGGGGTTGGCCAGGATGGTGGCTGCATTAATGCCGGCCGCAATACCGGTCAGGCCGTCCTCGCTCTTGCCTGCGTTCAGTGCGGCCTCATCGAGCTTGGAGGTGTCGATCTCATACTTGGACAGGTCCAGCAGGGCACCCCGGCTGGAGTATTCAGTGATGTACTTTTCGTCCATCTGGATGATGTCCGGAGCGTCGTTGGCGGCAACCTGGGTGGCCAGCTTGTCCCAGTAACCGCTCCAGTCGCCGAACTCCGGCTTGATCTTGATGTTCGGGTTCTCAGCCTCGAACTGCTTGATGGCTTCCTGGGTTAGCTGGGCGCGCTTGTCGCCGCCCCACCAGGAGAACCGCAATTCAACAGGGCCATCGGCGTTCTGCGGCGATGATCCACCGCCGCATGCGCTAAGGGCCATAACGACAGCGGCCGCGGCCGCAACGACGCCCGTCTTGCGGATGCGGCGTGCTGCGCCGGGGGAAGGCGACCGTGCCGGTTGCCGGGCAGCAGACGCAGGGCGGGAAAAGAGCTGCACTGGTAACTCCGATCTTCTTTGATCTAGGTGCTGGGGACTGATGCACTGAAGGGATGAAACGCGAAAGCGCTTTCTAGATGTAATAGTACAAGTGCGTGACTTGTATTACAAGATGTTTAGCCGGGGCAATCTGCACACAGCTGCTTCCGGACAGCCGAACGGCCCGCCACAGGGACGGGCCGTTCGGTTGGTACTGCCGGTACTGGCCGGCAGGGGAAAAGCCCAGGGAAGTGGACCTACTTAATGCCGGTGGTCGCGATCCCCTTGATGAGGAAGCGCTGGCCAAAGAGGAACACCAGGAAGACCGGCAGGAGCGAGACGATGGACATCGCGAACAGCGACCCCCAGCTCGTGGCCGACTGCGAATCAACGAAGGCCCTTAGTGCCACCGGAACGGTAAACATGTCCGGGTCCGTCAGGTAGATCAGGGCGCCGAAGAAGTCGTTCCAGGTCCAGATGAAGGTGAAGATGGTGGTGGTGGCCAGGGCCGGAACCATGAGCGGCAGGATGACCCGCAGGAAGATGCGGGGGTGGCCTGCGCCGTCGATCCTCGCAGCCTCGTCAAGCTCCCGGGGAATGCCGCGGATGAACTGCACCATCAGGAAGACAAAGAACGCTTCGGTAGCCAGCAGCTTGGGCACGATCAGCGGCCAGAAGGTATTCACCCAGCCGATCTGCGAGAACAGGATGTACTGCGGAACGATCACCACGTGGAACGGCAGCATGATGGTCAGCAGCATGATGCCGAACAGCAGCTTCTTGGCGGTGAACTGCAGCCGGGCGAATGCGTAGGCCGCCATGGAGCAGGAGATCAGGTTGCCCAGGATGGAGCCGATAACCACAATCGCCGAGTTGATCATGTAGTGGCCGAAGGGGTGGGTCAGGGCCGACCAGCCGGAGGTGTAGTTGCTCATCTCCAGGCTGTTGAGCCAGAGCCCGGGTTCCCGGAAGATCAGCTCGTTGGGGCGAAGCGAGGAAACAACCATCCAGAGCAGCGGGTAGATCATCAGGCCGCCGGCAAGGATCAGGATGCCGTGCTTCATCAGGGACTTTCCGCGCTGGGCCCGGCTGAACGCCAGGGTTCCACGGGACTCGCGGGGCTTGCGGTGGTTCGTAGGCTTGCCGGCGCCTCCGGACTTCTTGTCCGGGGTGGGCAGCGTCTCCAGCTTAGTCGTCATAGAAAACCCAATACTTAGAAGCGATGAAGTTGATGGCGGTGAATACGCCGATGATCACCAGCAGGACCCACGCCATGGCTGACGCGTAGCCCATGTCGAACTGGCCGAAGCCCTTCTGGTAGAGGTACAGCGTGAAGAACATCGTGGAGTCCGAGGGGCCGCCGTTGCCGCCCGAGACGATGAACGCCTGGGTAAACGACTGGAAGGATCCGATGATCTGCAGCACCAGGTTGAAGAAGATGATCGGGCTCAGCATCGGCAGGGTGATCCGCCAGAACTGCTGGAGGGTGGTGGCGCCGTCAACCCTCGCCGCCTCGTAATACATGTGCGGGATCTGCCGGAGGCCGGCCAGGAAGATGATCATGGGAGCGCCGAAGGTCCAGACGTGGAGCAGGATGATGGAACCAAGCGCCGTGCTCGGGTCCGAGATCCATCCCGGACCCTGGATGCCGAACATTGCCAGGACCTGGTTCACCAGGCCCGTAGTACCGAAGATCTGCTTCCAAAGGATGGCTACTGCCACCGAACCGCCCAGGAGGGACGGCAGGTAGAACACCGAGCGGTAGAACGGCAATCCGCGCAGGCCCTTGTCCAGGACCAGGGCGATCAGGAGCGCCACGGCGAGCTGGAGCGGAACACCAACAAAAACGTACGTGAAGGTCACGCCCAGGGAGTTGTGCAGGCGTGCGTCGCTGAGCATCCGGGTGAAGTTGTCCAGCCCCACCCATTCCGGCGGCTGGAGCAGGTTGTAGTCCGTGAAGGACAGGTAGAGGGACATGATCATGGGGCCGATGGTGATGGCCACGAGGCCCACCAGCCACGGCAACAGGAAGATATACGCTGCCTTGTTGTCCCGGCCGTTGGCCTTCTTCTCAGCGGCGGTGGCTTTGCCCTTGCGCCGGGTTATGGAGCTGAGTTCGCTGATGGCGCTCACTGTTGCCGTCCCATTCGTGTCATCAGGCCCGCTGCTGCCGGCATTCCAGCCGGGCGCAACGCCCTGGGTATGTGCTTAGCGGCCATGTGGTCTCCTTTGGTCATCGTGGCCTCCACGTTCTTGGTATCGCCGGGGCGATAGGTGCGCTCCCGTTACTGGAGGGCTGTCCGCCGGAGTTTCGGCGGTTCCCACCCTGCGGGAGGTGCGGATTGAAAAAGCGGCTCCGTACCAAAGTAAACGGTTTCTTGACTCCTGTATAGCCCTTTGTTAGTTTTTGAGAAAACGCTTTCTGTTAGACACGTCACTAGGAATACAACCACACCACTTAAGGGGCAGGACAATGCGGTTACGTCTCAGGAAATCAGTCATGGGGGTTGCGGGCGCAACAGCTGCCCTGGCCATGATACTTACGGGTTGCGGCAGCAACGCCGAGGCCGGGAAAGTGGGGACGGCTGAAGATCCAGTGACCATCCGTTTCGCCTGGTGGGGCAACGATTCCCGCGCCAAAACGACGCTGGAAGTGATCAAGGACTTCGAGGCTGCGAACCCCACTATCAAGGTGGAGGGCGAGAATACCGAGTTCAGTTCCTACTGGGACAAGATGGCCACCCAGATCGCCGGCGGCACCACTCCGGACGTGTTCGCCATGAGCGGCGCCTACCCCAGCGAGTACGCAAGCCGGGGTGTGCTGCTGGACCTGGATGACGTCAAGGACCAGCTGGATACCTCCAAGTTCGCCGAAGGCACGGTGGATCTGGGCAAGATCGACGGCAAGCAGTACACCATCACCGCAGGCGTGAACTCCATGTCCATGGTGATCGATCCCAAGGTTTTTGAGGCAGCCGGAGTTGAGCTGCCGGACGACGAAACGTGGACCTGGGACGATTACGCCCGGATAGCCGCGGACATCACCAAGAACTCCCCGGCCGGAACCTTCGGCACCACCCCCATGTCCAACGACTCCTTCCTGGCAGTGTGGGCACGCCAGAGCGGCGAGGAGCTCTACACCGATGACGGCACGAAGCTGGGCATCAGCGAGGACACCGCCACCGAGTGGTTCGAGCTCAACAAGAAGCTCATGGAAACCGGCGGCGCGCCGTCCGCCTCGCAGACAGTGGAGGATGGCTCTGCCCAGCCTGAAATGACGCTGATGGGCCAGGGCAAACAGGGCATGAAGATCTCCTGGAGCAACCAGATGAACTCCTACTCCGGTTCGCCGCTGGTCATGATGAAGATGCCGGGCGAAAGCAAGACGCCCGGCGCGTGGCTGCGCTCCTCCATGGAGTACGCCATCTCCTCCAAGTCCGCGCACCCCAAGGAAGCCGCCCTCTTCATCAACTACCTGGTGAACAACGTGGACGCTGCCACCAAGATCAAGAGTGACCGCGGCATGCCCGCCAACACCGAGCTCAAGGCTGCCATCACTCCGCTCCTGAAGGAATCCCAGCAGAAGGAAGCGGAGTACCTGGACCGCATCGCAGAGATGGACATCGAGCCGCCGCTGCCGTTCCCTGCAGGCTCCTCGGCCACCATGGAGGTCCTGAACCGGTTCAACACGGATGTCCTGTTCGGCAAGATCTCGCCGCGGGACGCTGCCAAGGGATTCATCCAGGAAGTCAACTCGAACCTGGGCTGACCCAACGGCCGGTTCAGCCATCACAACAACATTTCGAACAGGAGGCAGGCCAGTGACCGAAAGCAGCGGGCCCGTCAGGCCCAGCGCCATCGCCGGCTACGAGGACTGGCCTGCCTACGTCCAGCACCATCCCCGCTACCAGGCAGCCACGCCGGCGGCGCAGGAACTCGCGGACGCCCTGGGCGTCCCAGGAGCGCAGCAGGAGCCTGAAGTGGCGGTCCAGTGGGAGGAAACGCACGACGGCGTCACCACCTCCCAGCTCAGCTGGCAGTTGGGGTTCGGCCCCCGGACCACCAGCTGGCTGCTCCGTCCGGCCGGCAGTTCCGGGCCGCTGCCCGGCGTCCTGGCACTCCACTGCCACGGCGGAAACAAGTTTGGCGGGGCGGACCGGCTGGTGGAACTTCCGGAGCAGCACCCGTCGGCGGAGGCTGCCAAAGCCGGCCACTACGACGGCCGCGCCCTTGCCACGGACATCGCACGGCGGGGTTTCGCCGTCTTGGCCCATGATTCGTTCGCCTGGGGCAGCCGCCGCTTCGATCTCTCCGTCCCGCCGTGGCGGACGGCCTCGGCGCTGGAGGCGAGGCAGGCGCAGTGGCGGGAGGACGGCGTCGTGCCTTCCGCCGCAGATGTCTACAACGCCGCCGCAGGCTTCCATGAAGAGACCGTGGCCAAGACCGCCGGCCTGCTGGGCACGAGCCTCGCCGGCATGGTGGCCCACGACGACCTGGCCGCACTCGAGATCCTCGCCGGGCTGCCGGACGTGGACCAGGACAGGCTGGGCTGCATCGGGTTCTCGGGCGGCGGGGGCCGTTCCCTGGCCCTCGCTGCGCTGAGTCCCCGCATCAAAAGCTATGTGGTGACCTGCATGATGACGACCTTCCAGTCGCTGCTGCCCTCCTACCTGGACGCGCACTCGTGGCTGCTGCAGACCCCCGGTCTCTGGAAGCTGGGTGACTGGCCGGAGCTGACAGCCAGGTCCGGAGCAGGCAGGCTGCTGGTGCAGTATGCCCTGGCGGACCAGCTCTTCCCCGAAGCCGGGATGCGTGACGCCCACCGGGTACTGGAGTCGCTCCACAACCCCGGGACCTACACCGGAAGCTTCTGGCCCGGCGGCCACGTTTTCTCCGCTGACATGCAGCACGAAGCACTCGGCTTCCTGTCCGCCTCGCTCGGCGCCCATGATCCCAAAACCCTCCCCTCAGCTACCTAGGACCCTCCTGATGATTGATCAATCCGCCACCGCGGAACGCGTAAGCCACTCCGGGGGAAGCGCCGTCCCGGCAGCCCTGCCGCGCATCGCCCTGGTGGGCGTGCACGGCTTCGGTGAACGGCACCTCGCCAACCTCGCCAGGCTGGAAGCAGCCGGCGCCCTTGAACTCGCTGCCGTGGCGGATCCCAATCCTCCGGCTCCGGGACGCCTGCCGGAATCGGTAGCCGTGTTCGGCGATCTGGCCCAACTGCTGGCAGCGGACCCGGGCGTCGACGTCGTTATCCTCGCGACGCCTATCCAGACGCACGCTCCGCTGGCCCTCGCGGCGCTGGCAGCGGGCAAGGACGTCTACGTGGAGAAGCCGCCGGTGGCCTCGCTCGGCCAGTTCCGGGAGGTCCTCGCCGCCGCGGAATCCGCAGACCGGCTGGTCCAGGTGGGATTCCAAAGCCTGGGCTCGCACGCGCTGCCGGCTATCCGGGAGCTTGTGGAATCCGGCGGCATCGGCGATGTCCTGGGCCTGAGCGCCACCGGGCAGTGGGTGCGGAACCGGGCCTACTTCAAGCGCTCGCGATGGGCGGGCAAGCGCAGCCTCGATGGCACCGACGTGGTGGACGGCGTGGCAACCAACGCCCTTGCCCATGCAGTGGCCACGGGCCTCCACTTGTCCGGCGCCCACACCATGGCCGACGTCGCATCAGTGGAGACGGACCTTTACCGGGCCCACGACACCGAAAGTGATGACACCTCCATCATCCGCATCCGCACCACAGGTGGCTCAACGCTGCTGTGCGGGCTGACGCTGTGCGCGCCGGAGCAGCAGCGGCCTTCGGTCACGGTGCACGGCACCCGCGGTGAGGTCACGCTCTTCTACACCGAGGACGAGGTGGTCATCAGCACCCCCGACGGCGAGCGCCGCGAGACGTTCGGCCGGACCGACCTGTTGGAGAACCTGCTGGACGCCCGTTCCACGGGGGCGCCGCTGCTGTGCGCCCTGCCGGACACCGGCGCCTTCACCACGGTGCTGGAGGCTATCCGGACGGCGCCCGCGCCGCACCCCATCGACCCCGGCAACATCACGTGGGAGGGCGCGGGCGACGACGCCCATCCGGTGGTCCACAACATCGCGGCCGTGATCGCAAGGGCAATCAAAGCCCAGGCCACCTTCGCTGAATTGGGAGTCCCGTGGGCCCGGAAACTGCCGCCGGCCCGCACCCTCACCTTAGACGGCAAGGCGGTTGCCGAGTACCACGACGGCAGCCGGATCCGGGCGGTCTCCTCGCCGCGGCCCTACCTGCACCCCGTCCGGACCCTCGCAGGCACAGTGGTAACAGACCACCAGCCGCTGGACCACGTGTGGCACCTCGGCGCCGGCGTGGCCCTGCAGGACGTGGACGGCATCAACTTCTGGGGCGGACGGACCTACACGCGCGAAGCCGCCCAGTATGTGTGGCGCCCGGACCACGGCAGCATCGCAGCCACAGACACCCGGATTGAAGAGACGGCTGTGCAGGCGGGGGGCGCGGCAGGCAGGCTGCAGGAAACCTTGAGCTGGAACGGGCCCGACGGCGGCCCGGTCCTCCGCGAGGACCGCACCTGGGCATGGTCCGGGGTCAGCTCCTCCGCCTGGCGGCTGTCCCTGGACTTCGCCCTCTCCCCCGCCGGCCACCGGCCGGTCAGCCTGGGCAGCCCCGGTTCCAACGGCCGTTTTGAAGGCGGCTACGGCGGGTTTTTCTGGCGCCTGCCCGCCTGTGCGGACGCCACCGTATGGACGCCGTCCGGCTCGGGCGAGCCGGAAGTGCACGGATCAGTCACGCCGTGGCTGGCCTGGGCAGGAACGTTCGACGGCGGCAGCGCCACCCTTGTGTTCGTAGCCGCGGAGGGGTCCACGGACCCCTGGTTCGTTCGGGTGGACGGCTACCCGGGAGTGGGCCAGTCCCTGGCCTGGGACGCCCCGGTCATCGCCGAACCGGGAGCCCCCGTCCAGCGCAGCATCACCGTTTTTGTGGCCGACGGCATCCTGGGCACAACCGACATCGAAGCACTCATCAACCAGCAGGGGAACCGTTCATGACCCAGACAACAGCCGACGCCTCCTTGCTTCCGGGCAGGGCGGCCCCCGCCTCCGTGGAGGACCGCGCCATCAAACGCCAGCGTGTGCTGGACATCCTTGACGCAAAGGGCCAAGATTCACTGCTGCTGACCACCAACACCGCCCTGACCTGGTACCTGGACGGCAGCCGGGTGCACATCAGCCTGGCCGGTGACCCCATTGCTGCTGTCCTGGTGGACCGCGGGGGCGACCACCTGGTCACGTTCAACAACGAAGCCGGACGCATCGAGGCCGAAGAGCTGCCGTCCGGCGTCACCCTGCATTCTGTGCCCTGGTACGGCAACCTGCATGAGGCCGCCGCCGCCGTCGGCCTTCCCGGGACGAACGCCGCGCCGCTGGCCGAAGCGGACGTCGCCGCCGAGCTGCGCGCGGCCCGCCAGCAGCTGCTCCCCAACGAGAGCGCCCGGTACGCCAGCCTCAGCGCCGAGGTTGCGGCGCTGATGACGGACGTGCTGTCCACCGCCCGCCCGGAAACCACCGAGTTTGAGCTGGTGTCCGCCCTGGCGGCGCGGGTGGTTGCAGCCGGTGCGGAGCCGCTGGTGCTGCTGTGCAACGGCAGCAGCCGGAGCGGGTTCCGGCACCCGCTGGCCACCCACTCGCCCCTGGGACGCCGCGCCATGGCTGTGGTGTGCGCACGCAGGGACGGCATGGTGGCCAACATCACCCGCTGGGTAAGGTTCGACGCCGGCACTGCAGAAGAGCGCGACGCCGAGGCGCGCATCGCCGCGGTGGAGGCGGACATCTTCGACGCCACGGTCCCCGGCGCCCGGCTGGACCGGATCTTTGCCGAGATCCAGGCCGCCTACACCCGCCATGGCTTCGGCGCAGACCAGTGGGAGCAGCACCACCAGGGCGGGCCGGCCGGCTACGCGGGCCGCGACCCCCGCGTTACTGCCGCCGCCACAGACACCGTGGTCCTGGGCCAGGCCTTCACTTGGAACCCGTCCGGTCCCGGCGTCAAGATCGAGGACACCGTCCAGCTCACCGCGTCCGGCCTGCAGATCCTCACCGTCGATCCCCGCTGGCCTTCCACCTGCGTGAACGGCCTCAAGCGCCCGGACACGCTCCAGCTTTAGGCAAAACGCTCTATCAGCTGACGAACGACGGCGTCACGCCAGGCAGCCTTTTGGCCCGCCGCAGGTGCCGCTCCCCCGCCAAACCAGGCCGGCGCCGTCGTTCGTTTCTCAAAGGCGTGCACTGCGTGACGCCCGCGAACGCGAAAACGCTCCCCCGGTTCCGGCCGAAATATCGGCAGGAACCGAGGGAGCGTTTCGATTTAAGCGTCGTTAAGTGAGAGAGCGTTTCAGGGAAGCTGCAGTTCCCCGTCCACCCGGCGCGGGATGCCGAGTGGGTTGCTTTCGTGCAGGGCCGGGTGCAGCACCGCTTCCGGCGCATCCTGGTAGGCAACCGGACGCTGGAAGCGGCGGACCGCCGTCGCGCCCACGGAGGTGAACAGCGACGTGGTGGCCGGGTACGGGCCACCGTGCTGCTGGGCCCAGTTGACGGCAACTCCGGTGGGCCAGCCGTCAAAGAGGACGCGGCCGGCAAGCTCTGACAACTGCTCCACCAAGGCAGAAATGTCCTCGCCCGGCTGGGCATGCACGGTGGCGGTGAGGCTGCCAGGCACCCTGGCCAGGACCTCTGCCAGCTCTTCCTGGTCCGTGTACTCGATGAGCATGGTGGTGGGGCCGAAGCACTCCTCCAGCAGCTCCTCAGGGCGTTCCAGGGCCTTGGCAGCCGAGGTGGAGAAGACCACCGGCGCGGCGCCGTCGGACACCGCGTCCTGGTCCACCGTGCCGCTAACCACGTCCACGCCGTCCACCGACGCGAAACTGCGCAGGCCGTCCGGGTAGGCCTCGGCAATGCGACTGGTGAGCATGCCCAGGGCAGGCTTGTCCTTGCTTGCCGCCGCCACTTTCGCGGCGAAGTCGGTTCCGGCCGGGATAAATACGAGTCCGGGCTTGGTGCAGAACTGTCCGGCGCCCAGGGTGAAGGACCCTGCCAGGCCTTCCGCAAGCTGCCCGGAACGCTCTGCCAGCGCCGCCCCGGTAACCACCACCGGGTTCAGGCTGCCCAGCTCCCCGTAGAACGGGATGGGATCCGGACGGGATGTCGCCAGGTCAAAGAGGGCACGGCCGCCCGGGATGGAGCCGGTGAAGCCCACCGCCTTGATGGCTGGATCCTGGACCAGCGCCGTTCCCACCTCGCGGCCGCTCACCAGCGCGAACAGGCCTTCAGGAGCACCCGCTGCGCGCAGGGCTTCGGCAACGATTTCCGCCGTCCGCTCGGAGAGGCGGAGGTGGCCCGAGTGGGCTTTGACAATGACGGAGCAACCCACGGCCAGGGCCGAGGCCGTATCGCCGCCGGCAACGGAGAAGGCGAACGGGAAGTTGGAGGCGGAGAACACCGCCACCGGTCCGATGGGCCGGAGGATGCGCCGCAGGTCCGGCTTGGGCGGAGTGGAGGCAGGGTCTGCGTGGTCGATCACGGCCTCCAGGTAGGACCCCTCGGTGATGACGCGCGCAAACAGGCGCAGCTGGCCGGTTGTCCGGGCTACCTCGCCGGTCAGGCGGGCTGCGCCAAGGCTCGTCTCGGAATCGGCGATCTCCACCAGCTCGGCGGCGTTCGCGTCAAGTGCTTCTGCCACGGCCGTGAGCCAGGCGGCGCGCTCAGCATCGGAAGCGGCCGCGGAAATCTTGGCTGCCTCCGTTGCGGCGGCCGTGAGCTCGGACAGGGAAAGGGTTGCAGTTCTCACGTGGATTACCTGTTCTGTGGGTATGGATTCATCGTGTCTGGATAGCTCTGCTTAGCGTGCGTCGGTAAAGCGGAAGCCAAGTCCGGGCTGGTTGGTGAGCGTCACCCGGCTGTTGCTGAACCGGACCGGCGAAGGCCCTGCCAGGATCCCCAGCTGCTCAAAGGATGCCTCCTCCACGTCCTCCACCAGGGTGGGCTCCGCGAGGGTCAGCGCCAGCTGGCCGGATAGTTCCGGGAGCAGGTGCGGCATGACCTTGATGCTGTTGGTCCGGGCAAGTTCCACGATGCGCCGGAAGGGGGTGATGCCGCCCACCCGGATGATGTTCGGCTGGATGATGTCCACTGCTTCCGCTTCTATGAAATCCCGGAAGCGGTAGATGGTGTGCAGGTTTTCACCGAGGGCGATCGGCACCGGTGAGTGCTTGCGGAGCCTGCGGTAGGCCCACAGGTCGTCCGCGCGGATGGGTTCTTCCAGCCACTCCAGCCCGTAGCCGGACAGCACGTCCAAAGCTTTGAGGGTGGTGGGCAGGTCCCAGCGCTGGTTGGCATCGATCATCAGCTTCCGGTCCGGCCCCAGGACGGAGCGGACAGCGGCCACACGTTCCGCGTCCTCGCGGATGTCCGGCTTGCCCACCTTGATCTTGACCGCGTGGTGCCCGGCCGCAACCCAGCGCTCGGTCTGCGCTACGAGCTCCTCAAGGGTGTAGTGCAGGTTCACACCGGAACCGTAGACTTCGGCGGATTCCTGGCGCTGCCCCAAAAGTCCGGCGACGGAGGTCTGGGCGCGCGATGCCCGGAGGTCCCACAGGGCCAGGTCCACGCCGGCCATGGCGATGGTGGTCAGTCCCCCGCCACCCGCCTCATGAAGCCGTTTCCACACGGCGTCCCAGACCGTCTCCGGGTTGGCGGGCAGTCCGGAGATAAAAGGGGCGATGTCGTAATCCAGCAGGGCCTTAACCGCCTGCGGGCCAATGGTGGGGGTCCAGGAAAAACCGTGCCCCGCGCCGCCGTCGTCCGTGTGGATCTCCGTGGTGATCACATGGTTTTCCGGTGCCTCCACGCCCCAGCTGCGGCGCAGCGGAACCGTGATGAGCCGGGTGCTAAGGCCGGTGATGCGCGGTTCCGTGCGGACGGCAACAGCCGCGGGGGCGCTCATCAGCGGCCAGCCAGCTCGTAGCCCTTGGCGAGGATAGCCTTCAGCTGCACCAGCTGCTCCTCGGTGGGGTCCACCAGCGGCGGGCGCACGGAACCGACCGGAAGTCCGCCCAGCCGCAGTCCGGCTTTGATCAGCGAAACGCCGAAACCGGGAGTCTGGTCGCGGAGGCGGACCAGCGGTGCGTAGAAGCCCTCCAGCAGGGCGTTGCGGCGGTCCTCGTCGCCTGCCTCGTAGGCGTCGTAGTAGGCCTTGGCGATCTCGGGAGCCATGGCGAACGCCGCCGACGAGTACAACGGGATCCCCAGTCCGCGGTAGGCGCCCTGGGTCAGCTCTGCGGTCAACAGGCCGTTGAAGAAGGCGAAGTCCTCCCGGCCGGTAGCACGCACCGCGGAGACGATTTCCTGGGCCAGGCCAACATCTCCCAGCCCGTCCTTGAAGCCGATGACCTTCGGGTTGGCAGCCAGCGTGGCCATCGAGGCGGCAGTGAACTTTGCGTTGCCGCGGTGGTAGACGATCACCGGCAGGCTGCTGGCATTGGCCACGGCCTCGACGTAGGCAACAAGGCCGTCGGTGGGGCCGGTCACCAGGTACGGCGGGAGGACCAGGAGGGCGTCGGCCCCAGCTTCCTCTGCGGCGCGGGCCGCGGCAATCGCGTGGCCCAGCGGCCCCCCGGCGCCGGCGACTACCGGGACTTTTCCGGCAACGGCCTCGACGGCGGCCGCGACCACCGTGCGGACCTCCTCGATGCTGAGGGCGTGGAATTCGCCGGTGCCGCAGGCGGGGAAAACACCGCCCGGACCGAACGGAAGCCGGGAGCTGATGTGATCCTTCAGCAGGGCTACGTCAACAGTGCCTTCGGCCGTGAACGGAGTGACGGGGAAGAACAGTACGCCGTCGAATTTCATGGTGTCTCCTTGGCTCCGCTGCCGGCAGTGACCAGCGCGGAGTTCTCGTCGTTGAGGGGTGTGGTGGACTTGAGCTCGGTGCGCCAGCTTCGCGTGGGCTGCCAGCCCAGGAGTTCCTGGGCCTTGGCGATGGAGAAGGCCGGGCTGGTTCCGGTGAGTCCGGCGCTGAGGGCTTCGCTTCCGGGGAGGAATCCCGGCATGAGCTCCGCCAGGGGTGCGGTGGCCAGTGCGTCTGCGGCTCCCACAAAAAAGGTTTCCCCGTTGGGGATCGACGGCATCTTCTCCAGGAGCAGGTCCAGGAAGTCCGCCACGTCCCGGGCATCAACGTAGTTGAACAGGGCAGGCGCGGACAGGGCGGGATCAGCCAGACGTTCGGCCAGGGTGTGGCCCTGCTGCGTTGGGGCACCTTCCCATTCCTCCGGAGAGATGACGAAGCAGGGCCGGAACGCCGCGTAGCGGATCTTCTCGCCCTGGGCGGCAGCGAACGTCTGCACTGTCTGCTCCGCGATGAGTTTGGACAGCGCGTAGGCGTTCCACGGCCGCGGCGGCGTCCGCTCATCCAGCGGGAACGACGGCGGCAGCCAGCCCGCCGGTGAGCCGTAGCCCAGCACGGTGGGGCTGCTGGCCGTGACGATCTTCGGCACTCCTACTTCAGTTGCCGCGCTGATCACCGCGAAGGCGAGCCGCGTGTTCGTGGCGAAGATGACGTCCTCAGGGGCACTGAACGGTACCGCTATCGCCGCAAGGTGGATGACGGCGTCGGGCGTGGTGGCCCGGAGGAGGCGCAATGCCTCGCCCGGAGCCAGGAGGTCAGCTGTTTCCTGCACGACGCCGGCGGGCAGCTGGTCCGCCGGAACGGCGTCGCGGTCCACGGAGATGACGTGGTGGCCCTTTTGGGCGAGCCCCGCCACAACGCTGCGGCCCAGGCGGCCGGAGCCGCCCGTGACAAAGATCCTGCTCATGGTTATTCCTTCGGTTGGTTTCCCGGGCAGGAGTCAGTTGCCGCGGCGGAGGTCGACGCCGAGGTCCAGGTCCTCGATGCGTACGGGCAGGGAGGACTCAAGGGAGCGGTTGCCGGCGATGCCCACCGAGACGGAGCGCAGCCCGTCCAGGTAGCCCGAGGGGCGGCCCAGCGGGTCCTCGCCCGGGCCGTTGAAGAGGTCGGAGAGCAGGAGTTCGTCGCCGCCGCCGTGGCCGCCTTCGCCATTGACGATCGGCACCTCGTAGGCAGCTTCCCAGTGGCGCTGGACCACCAGGCGTTCGCCGTTGCGCCGGATTGCGTCGTCTTCCTCAATGGGGGTGGCGCTGGGGTCCACGACGGTCTTCTTGTCCGTGCTGGACGTGACGGCGGCGCGTTCCACCACTTCGAGCTCGGCGCGGCCTTCAGTGCCGTTGACCGCTACCCGGTAGCCCTCCCAGGGGCTGTGGGCGTTCAGGGAGTAGCTCAGGCGGGGCCCGCCCTGGTACTCCACCACGAGTGCGAGATTGTCCTCGATGGTGATGCCGCCGGTGAAGACGTCCTGATCGCGGCGGTAGCCGTCGTAGTGCTCGTTGTCCAGGAAAAGGGCCTTGAGGCGCTCGTCCTCCCGAAGGTCAAGGGTGAACGGATCTTTTTCAGCGGTGGCAGGCGCATCGGCGTCCGGCGTCCCGCGCTCGGGGCGGGGACCCAGGCCGCGCTCGGCGGCGTTCTTGTCTCCGTAGAACTTCAGGCCGCCGGAGGCGAAGACGCGCTCCGGGACGTCGTCAATCCACCAGTTGACCAGGTCGAAGTGGTGCGAGGCCTTGTGGATCAGCAGGCCGCCGGAGTTTTTCTTCTCACGGTGCCAGCGGCGGAAGTAGTCGGCGCCATGGACGGTGTCCAGGACCCAGCTGAAGTCAATCGAGGTGACCTTGCCGATCACGCCGCTCTGGATGATTTCCTTGAGCGCGCTGTTGCGCGGCGAGTAGCGGTAGTTGAAGGTGACCACCACGTTGCGGCCGGTCTCGTGCACGGCCTGGGTGATGCGGCGGCAGCCTTCGGCATCAATGGTCAGGGGCTTTTCGACGACGACGTCGGCGCCTGCGCGCAGTGCCTCCACGATGTAGTCGGCGTGGGTGTAGTCAGGCGTGGTCACCACGACGCGGTCGATGGTGTTGGCCTGGATGAAGGCGGTGAGGTCAGCAGGGTCAAAGGCTGCGACAGGCCCTGGCGCACCGAGTTCCTGGATGAGCTTCTGGTAGAACTCCACACGGCCGGGGTTCACGTCCGAGAATGCCACCAGCTCGGCGGTGTCCGCGTGCTTGCCGAAAATGGCGCGGATGTACATCTCGGAACGCCCGCCGGTGCCAATCAGGGCAATCCGGGCTTTCCCGCCCTGGCGGGCGGGCGCACCTGCGGCGGCTGCAGCCTCGGTGCTGTGCGCGGCTTCGGACCGGGCCTCTGGGGCGGAAGTCGACTCGGCTGTGTTGACCATGAGGGGTCCCTTTCGAAGACTCAAAAACCGGCCGGTAGGGGCCGCTGTTCGGTGAAGATCTGGTGCTTTTGGTACCTCGCCTCAGAAAGCGTTTTCTCAGGCTGCTATATGAGTTGTATCAACCCCATCGCTCATTCGTCAAGCATTGGCAACGCAGGAAGAAAGCGTTTTCTGCCCTGCGCAGGCTCCGAAGCGGGAAAGAACGGGAAAATTGGCCGGGAAAAGTGGGAAAAGAAGAGAAATCGCTTTCCCGTCCCGTTATATGCTTTCAGTCACTACATGCTTTGACGAATACGCCGCCAGTCGGTTCGGATCCTGCCCTGCAACGGAACGGCGCCACCACCTGTACCAGCGGCGCGAAGGAAGGGACCACGCATGGTCAGGAAATCGGCATCGGGCAGGATCGGCATCGCGGATGTTGCCGTGAAGGCGGGCGTCTCCCACGCAACGGTTTCGCGCGTCATGAACGGCAACTTCACGGTTGACCCCGAGATCGCAGCCCGGGTCAGGGCTGCCGCGGTGGAGCTGAAGTACCAGCCCAACCCCGTGGGCCGGAGCCTGGCGCTGGGCAAGACGGACACCATCGGCATTGTTGTTCCGGACCTCGCCAACCCCACCTTCCAGGCCATTCTCCGCGGCTTGAGCCGGGCTGCCGCCCAGGACGGGTACCGCGTGCTCATCGCCGACTCCTTTGAGGTCTCCAGCGAGGAAACCATCCTGGCGGGCGAGGCACGCCGGCGGTGCGACGGCCTGGTCCTCTGCGCGCCCCGCATGAGCGACGCCGAACTGGAGGAGATTGCGCCGTCCCTCCGGCCGCTTGTCCTCATCAACCGCACCACGGCAGCCGCAGGCGTCCCCAGCCTGGTGGTCGACTATGGCCAGGGCGTGCAGGATATCGCCGAACACCTGGTGGAACTTGGCCATACCCGGCTCGCCTTCCTGGCAGGCCCTCCCCGCAGCGCCTCCAACAACCTGCGCCTGCAGGGACTGCAGGCCTTCAAGGCGGCCCATCCACAGGTGGAAGTCACCATGCTTGAGGGCGGCTCCGACTTCGATACCGGCCACGGCGCGGTGGACGCGGTACTGGAGAGCGGCGCCACGGGAATCCTTGCCTTCAACGACCTGGTGGCGATGGGACTGATGAGCGGACTGCATGAACGGGGCCTGGACGTCCCCGGCGACATCTCCGTCACCGGGTTCGACGACATCCCTTTCGCCAGGTACACGACGCCGGCGCTCACCACGGCAGCCGTTCCCATCACCGAGCTGGGCGAGCAGGCCTGGCACCAGCTGCGGGCCCTTATCCGCAACGAGGAAAGCGACGCCCCCGGAAGCCGCTACCAGCCGAAGCTCGAGGTGCGGGCCAGCACCGGTCCCGCCAAGGCTGCCCGCACGGCAGTCCACGGCTGACCACCCCCTCCTGCCAGCGGAGTTTTTGGTCACGTATGACGACTTGAAGGGGCTCCAAGTCCTCATATCTGCCCAAAAACTCAGGGACGGATTGGTACAGTTCCTCCGGAAGCCAGCCCCGCCTCCCGGTAGTACCCCTCAATGTGCGCTGCCACCAGCTGTGCCGCACGGTCGCCGTCGTCATTCCTGATGGCGGCAAGGATCTCGCGGTGCTCGGCCTTCAGGCGCGAGGCTGTTGCCTCCCAGTCCGGAAGGTTGGACGTCAGCTGCGCGGCGTACCGTTGGATGGACTCGCGCAGGGACCCCATCATCGCGCTGACCACGGCATTCCCCGCGGCATCAGCCAGCGCCAGGTGGAACCGGACATCCAGGGCCAGGAATTCGTCAACGTCCAATCCCACGGCGGCCATCTCCTCCAGCAGGCTGCCGGCTGCCTCCAGCTCCGGAGCCTCCGGACTTGCCCTTGATGCCGCCCAGGACTCCAGGAGGACCCGGGTTTCCACGATGTCCGCCACCGGAAGGTGCTGCGTGGCAACGTGCAGGCGCAGCGCGGAGCCAAGTGCCGCCGTCGGATCCGAAATGACCACCGTCCCTGCATCCGGTCCCGACCCCACCCCGGCCCGGACCACGCCCATGGCTTCAAGGATCCGGATGGCTTCACGGACCGATGTGCGTGAGACCTTCAGCTGCTCGGCGAGGGTGCGTTCAGCCGGCAGCCTGCCGCCCACGGACAGCCGGCCCTCGGAAAGTTCGGCCTCGATCCAGGACAAAACAAGCTGGTGCGTACGCATAAGGCCATGGTACTTGATGTGGTCCAACCACATGGCCTACAGTGTGGTTAGACCACAGGAGGTCCCGAACGTGGACCTGCCGCCCATTGGAGGACGCCATGACCCACACCATCCAGCCCAATAATCCGGAGACAACGCCTGCCCCGGAGGCCACCGATATCCCGGCAGCCGCACCCGCTTCCCCTTCGGCGGTTTCCGGAGTGCCGGCAGCCCTGAAGCGCCGGATCCCCAAGTACTCGGACCTGGCGCCGCTGATGCAGTTCAAGAAGCCCGAGTTCAGCAAGGAAGCCCGGCTCAAGCGGGCCAGTACCATCTGGGAACTCCGCGACATCGCCAAGCGCCGCACCCCGCAGGCACCCTTTGACTACACCGACGGCGCTGCCGAAGGGGAGATCACCCTCCGCCGCGCGCGGGAGGCGTTCCTGGACATCGAGTTCCGGCCCGGCATCCTGCGCAACGTCTCCAAGATCGATCTGAGCACCGAAATCCTGGGCAAGCCCTCCCGGCTGCCCGTGGGCATCGCCCCCACCGGCTTCACCCGGATGATGCAGTCCGAAGGTGAATACGCCGGTTCCCAGGCCGCCGAAGCCGCCGGAATCCCCTACACCCTTTCCACCATGGGCACCGCGTCCATCGAGGATGTGGCGGCTGCGGCACCGAACGGCCGCAACTGGTTCCAGTTGTACCTCTGGACGGACCGCGAACGCTCGCTGGAACTGATTGAGCGGGCCGCCAGGGCCGGCAACGACACCCTCATGGTCACCGTGGACACCGCTGTGGCCGGCGCCCGCCTCCGCGATGTCCGCAACGGCATGACCATCCCGCCGGCGCTGACCGTCAAAACCGTCCTGGATGCCTCCTACCGCCCCGCCTGGTGGTTCAACTTCCTCACCCACGAGCCGCTCACGTTCGCGTCGCTGTCCCGCTACACCGGGACCGTGGCCGACCTCATCAATTCCATGTTCGATCCCACGCTGACGTTCGAGGACCTGGACTGGCTGCGCGAAACCTGGAAGGGCAAGCTGGTGGTCAAGGGCATCCAGACCGTGGAGGATGCCCGCCGCGTCGTCGACCATGGCGCCGACGGCGTGGTCCTCTCCAACCACGGCGGCCGGCAGCTGGACCGTGCGCCCATCCCGTTCCACCTCCTCCCCGAGGTCAAGCAGGCCTTCACCGCGGACAACAGCGATGCCGCGATCATGCTGGACACCGGCATCATGAGCGGCGCGGACATCGTGGCTGCCCTTGCCCTGGGCGCCGACTTCACGCTGATCGGCCGCGCCTACCTGTACGGCCTGATGGCCGGGGGCCGGGCAGGCGTTGACCGCACACTGCAGATCCTGGAGAAGGACATGGCCCGCACCATGGCCCTGCTGGGTGTCAGCAGGATCTCCGAGCTGACCCCGGACCACGTGCGCCTGCTCAACAAGTAATCGCCCGGGGCCCCTACTTTTTGCGGCCGAACTTCGGCAGGGTGGGGAGGTTCGCCAGGAGGTCGGCAGCCTTGGTGGCTGCCCGGCCCACCGTCCTGCCGATCTGCTGGGGAACGGTGTCGTCGCTCAGGGGCGCCGTGGTTCCGCCGGGAATGACGACGGCGGGACTCAGCTCGGCGCCGTCGCGCGCCAAGACGCCGGCGGACACAGCTTCCGCTGCCACTGCTCCGGCGGGGGCGGCTTCCTGGTCCGCCGGAGCCGCCTTGCCGGCGGTGCGGGAAGCCTGTTCCTGGCTGCTGCCGGCGGCAGCGGCGGGAACAGATGCCGCAGCAGTGGTTTCCACCGCCGGGGCTGCTGCTCCCACATCCAAGGTTTCAAGCCAGGTGGCAATGCCCTCGAGCGGCTTGCGGTTGAGTGCGTAGTAGCGCTTCTGGCCCTGGGCCCTCATGCTCACAAGCTGGGCTTCGCGAAGGACTTTGAGGTGCTTGGAAATGGTGGGCTGGCTCGCCGCCAGTTCCTCCACCAGTTCGCCCACGGCCTTGTCTCCTGAGCGGAGGGAAACCAAAATGTCACGCCGGGTCGATTCCGCTATGACGGCAAATACGTCGTCTGTCACCATGCCTCCCACCCTAGCGACATATACGCCGAAAGGCATCCACTATTTCGGCCGTGCCGGACGCCATTGCCCGGGCTCCTCAGCAGTGCTAGAACGGTTCCAGGGATGCCCCGGGTTCCCGGGAAGCGGCCGGCGTGACCTGAGGAGTGGGTGGTATGGATTTCCTCCGCCAGCAGCTGTTCAACATCATCGCGTTCGTTTTCCTGGGCCTCTTCGTGGCCGTGTGGGGCTCCGTGCTGCTGCGTGTGGGGTTCTGGGTGCCTGACGGCAGGACACTGGCGCCGCCCCTCAATGGAGCCTTGGTCACGGCGGCCGGCGTCCTGGCCACCTCATTGAGTTCCCTGACGGCATCGGCCCTGGGATTTACCATCGCAGAGGTCCGCCGTGACGAGTCGGAGCAGGACGCCCGCCGGCCATCAGGTCCCTCTGGGCAGGGAAGCCCCACGGTCATCAACCCGTCCGATGTCACCGCCAGGCTGTCGGGGCGGATCATCGCCGCCATCATTGTCTACCTCGCAGTGGGCCTGGCCGTGCTGCTGCTCTGGCTCGCCAAGGGAACCGCGTCCACGGACCTGATCGGGGCCTTCGCCCTGTCGCTGCTGGGTTGGCTGATCGGCGCAGCGGGAGTGGTCTTCCAGACGGAGAAGCGGAGTACCTGACAGGCACGGCGTCAGTCGAACCAGGGGTCCAGTCCGTGCAGCGGGAAGACGGACTTTCGGGTTGCCATCACCGTACGGTCCACGGCGTCGTTGGGGTCGAAACCGACCTCCCACGACCGCCACCACAGTTCCACGTCGTCACTCATCAGCGCCGGCGCCGAGGAGCCGAACTTCTCCTCGACGTAGTCGCGCCAGTCCTGCGGGACCGGCGTACGCAGCGGTACGGGCCGTCCGGCTGCAATGGCAATAAGGTGGCTCCAGGACCGCGGCACCACCTGGAGGACGTTGTAGCCGCCGCCTCCCGTGGCTATCCAGCGGTTGTCGCAGTGGCGGGCTGCAAGGTTCCCGACGGCGGAAGCGGCCTCCCGCTGCCCGTCAACGCTGAGGTTGAGGTGGGTGAGGGGATCCAGACGGTGGGAGTCGCACCCGTGCTGGCTGACAATCACTTCCGGCTGGAAGGCGGCCACTAATTGCGGGACCACCGCGTAGAAGGCGCGCAGCCAGCCGGCGTCCCCTGTTCCCGAGGGCAGCGCAACGTTCACCGCGGTCCCTTCGGCCTGCGGGCCGCCGATCTCGTTCGCGAATCCGGTGCCCGGGAACAGCGTCAGGCCGCTCTCGTGCAGCGAGACCGTGAGCACGCGGGGGTCGTCCCAGAAAATGCTTTCCGTTCCGTCACCGTGGTGCGCATCGACGTCGATATACGCCACCCTGCGGATGCCGCCGTCGAGCAGCTTCTGCACGGCAAGTGCAGCGTCGTTATAAATGCAGAATCCGCTGGCCCGCTCGCGGGAGGCGTGGTGCATGCCGCCGCCGAAGTTGATGGCGCGCAGGGCTGAACCGTCCAGAATCCGGGAAGCGGACAGCAGCGAGGCTCCGGCCAGGCGGGCCGCCGCCTCATGCATGCCTGCAAAAGCGGGGTCGTCCTCGGTACCCAGCCCCCGGGACTCATCAGGCTGGCCGGGATCGGCGCTGACCTTTTTGACTGCGGCAACAAACTCGGGCGAATGCACGGACTCAAGGGCGGCGTCGTCCGCGACGTCCGGGGCTTCCACCGCAACATGGTCCAGGCCGAACAGTCCCAGGCTGGATGCCAACCGGGCTGTGAGGTCCATCCGCTCCGGTGCCATGGGATGGCCTGGACCGAAGTTGTAGGCGGTCATGTCAGAACTCCACGCCACCACCGTTGGGGGCGCGGGCAAGCTGAGGCCCGGCAGGTATGTCATCAATCACAGGCTACCTGAGCGCGGCGCCCCTCCTGCCCGGTCATGACGCATCCATTAGTGGTTTACTACTGAGGGAAACAGTTTCTACCGAGGAAAAGCCACACATGACGCAAAGCCAGTCGAGGCCCCGTACCCCGGCCAACTGGCATCCCGCAGCGCAGGAGCGGGAAGGCCTCTGGATCCTTACGCGGCTGCGGGACTTCGTCGACGACATTGCGAACACTTCGCCGGCCCGGCTTGCCCTGACAGTGTTCGCCGCGGTGTGCCTGCTGTTTGCCCTCCTGCTGTCCCTTCCCGTTTCCTCCGCCGCCGGCACCGTCACCCCGGTCCACCAGGCGCTGTTCACCGCGGTCTCCGCCGTGTGCGTCACCGGACTTACGGTGGTGTCCACGGCAGTCCACTGGTCCTTCTTCGGGCAGCTGGTGATCCTGATAGGTATCTTCATCGGCGGACTCGGCACCCTGACCCTGGCCTCGCTGCTGGCGCTGATGGTGGGCAAGAGGCTGGGAGTGCGCGGCAAGATCATTGCCGCCGAGTCCATGAACAACGCAGGGCGCCTGGGTGAGGTCGGTACCCTGCTGCGGATCGTTATTACCACGTCAGTAGTAATTGAAAGCATCCTTGCACTGGCCCTGATCCCCCGGTTCCTGACCTTGGGTGAGCCGTTCTGGCAGGCTGTCTGGCACGGTATTTTCTACGCCATCTCCTCCTTCAACAATGCAGGCTTCACCCCGCACTCGGACGGCATCGTGCCCTACGAAACAGACCTCTGGATCCTGGTTCCCCTGATGCTCGGCGTCTTCCTGGGCAGCCTGGGATTTCCCGTGGTGATGGTCCTCCAGCAAAACGGGTTGAACTGGAAAAAGTGGAACCTGCACACCAAACTCACCATCCAGGTCTCCTTCATCCTCCTGGTGGCGGGCACCCTCCTGTGGGCTTTGATGGAGTGGGACAACCTGCGGACCATAGGAAGCATGGACCTGGGCGACAAGGTCACCCATTCCCTGTTCGCGTCCGTCATGATGCGGTCCGGCGGGTTCAACCTGGTGGACCAAAACCAGATGGAATCCACCACCATGCTGCTGACGGATGCATTGATGTTCGCCGGCGGCGGTTCCGCCTCCACCGCAGGCGGCATCAAGGTCACCACCATCGCCGTCATGTTCCTGGCTATCGTGGCCGAGGGCCGCGGCGACTCCGACGTCAAGGTATACGGCAGGACCATCCCCGAAGGCACCATGCGGGTGGCTATCTCGGTGATTGTTGCCGGAGCCACCCTCGTTTCCGTATCCGCGTTCCTCCTGCTCCACATCAGCGGCGCCTCGCTTGACCGGGTGCTGTTCGAAACGATCTCCGCGTTTGCCACCTGCGGCCTCAGCACCAACCTCAGCGCTGAAGTGCCGCCGTCGGGCGTTTACGTTCTCACGGGCCTGATGTTCGCCGGCCGCGTGGGCACCGTAACCCTCGCCGCTGCGCTGGCGCTCCGCCAGCGCAGCCAGCTGTACCACTACCCTGAAGAGAGGCCCATCATTGGCTAGTTCACCCGACGCCCCGCGGCGGCCCGCCCACAACGCGCCAGTCCTGGTGATCGGCCTGGGACGCTTTGGCTCCTCCACGGCAGAGCAGCTGGTCAAGCAGGGCCGCGAAGTCCTTGCCATCGAGCGGGACCGTACCCTGGTGCAGAAGTGGGCGCCGCTGCTGACGCACGTGGTGGAGGCCGACGCCACCAATATCGACGCCCTTCGCCAATTGGGAGCGCAGGAGTTCAGCTCCGCCGTTGTGGGCGTGGGCACGTCGATTGAGTCCTCGGTGCTGATCACCGTCAACCTGGTAGACCTTGGCATCGAGCACCTCTGGGTCAAGGCGATCACGCCCTCCCACGGCAAAATCCTCACCCGGATCGGCGCCAACCACGTGATATATCCTGAGGCCGACGCCGGAGTCCGCGCAGCGCACCTGGTCTCCGGGCGCATGCTGGACTTCATCGAGTTCGACGACGACTTCGCCATCGTGAAAATGTATCCCCCGCGTGAAACGGTGGGATTCACGCTGGACGAGTCCAAAGTCCGCTCCAAGTACGGCGTCACGATCGTCGGGGTTAAGTCCCCCGGTGAGGACTTCACCTACGCCCGGCCGGAAACCAAAGTGTCCTCCCGGGACATGCTGATCGTCTCCGGCCACGTGGACCTGCTGGAACGCTTCGCCGCCAGGCCGTAGTTCCCGAGTTTTTGTCCAGATATGCAGGCTTGAAGGGTGGTCAAGCCCCCATATCTGGACAAAACTCCCACGCTATCCGAGCTGCTTGGTGATTTCGGCTGCCCGCTCCGCAGCCGCGCGGGCTCCGGCAGCGATGATGGCGGGCATCCCGCGCTCGTCGAACGTGGCGATGGCCCTCTCGGTGGTGCCGTTCGGGCTGGTCACGGCCTTGCGCAGGGCGGTGGGATCGGCGCCGGGCTCGGCCAGCATGAAGCCGGCTCCCGCCACTGTTTCCCGGGCCAGGAGCAGGGACAGTTCTGCGTCCAGGCCCAGTTCCCGGCCTGCTGCGGCCATCGCTTCGGCCAGGTAGAACGCGTAGGCCGGTCCGGAACCGCTGATCGCCGAGAGCGCGTCCACCTGTTCCTCGGGGACCTCCACCACCGTTCCTGCGCCGTGCAGGACGTCCTTGACCCTCTGGAGCTGCTCCGGGGTGCAGTTGGTGCCCGGCGAAACGGACACCACGCCGCGGCCCAGCTTGGCAGGAGTATTGGGCATGGACCGGATGACCGGCTGGCCTGCCGGCAGTGCTGCCTCAAGCTGGGCAATGGACACCGCCGCGGCCACGCTCACCACCACCGTGGTGGGCGAGAGGGAGCTGCTGATTTCCCGCGCAAGTTCGGTAATACCAACGGGCTTGACGCCCAGGATCACGACGCCGGACCCCTTGGTTGCCTGCTTGTTGTTGTCCGGTTCCTCTTCCCCGGCGATTGCGGTAACGCCGTGGTGCCGCTCGGCCAGTTCGGCGGCGCGTTCGGCCCGCCGGACGGTTGCGACGACGTCCGCCGGATCCGTTCCGGCTTCCAGCAGCCCACTCAGAATTGCTTCGTTCATGGATCCACAGCCAAGGAATGCGATTCGGTTGCTCATGGCTCCATCATTACAGTTCGGGCTGGCCGGCGCCGAAATACATGACTTGGGGCGGAAAAGAAAAGGCGGGAACTCCCTGAAACCCATTCACAGCTGGCTCACATGTTGGGTGCAGGTCCCTCACAAGTTGCAGCCCTAACGTAGTTAGTACCTCATTGAGGGTGCGAGTGATGCGGCAGGGATGGGGATCCCTGCCAGGGTACCGGCGTCCGGCAACAGGTTTTCCCCCATTTTCCTGTTGCCGGCGCCGGTATCTCCCTTTAAGGCGGTCTAAGCGGCTTTAAGGCGTTCTAGACGGCGGCTTCGACAGCCTGCGGCGGTGCCAGGTGGGGTGCCAGCTCCAGTGGCCCGGAAAACACCAGCTGGTCCAGCCTCCGGAGGATCAGGCCTTCGCGCAGAGCCCAGGGGCAGATCCTCAGCTTCTTGAATTTGAAGAGTTCCAGCGCGGCCTCCGCCACGAGCGCCCCGGCCAGCAGCTGGTGGGCGCGGGCTTCGGAGACGCCCGGCAGGTGCAGCCGGTCCTCGGCTTTCATGGCCGAGATGCGCTGTGCCCACACCCCCAGGTCCGAAGCGTGCAGCTCGCGTTTGACGTAGGGGCCTGCCGCACTGGGAGCGGCCCCGGCGATCCGTGCCAGGGAACGGAAGGTCTTGGACGTTCCTGCCACCACGTTGGCCCGGCCCAGCCCGTCGAACTCCCGGACCGCCGGCTTGAGGGTGGCCCGGATGTATCGGCGGAGCTCCTTGACGCTTTTGGCAGATGGCGGGTCTTCTGACAGCCAGTCACGCGTCAGCCGGCTGGCACCCAGCGGTACGGAGGTGGCCACTTCAGGAAGCTCATCCTGGCCGAAGGCCATCTCGAAGGATCCGCCGCCGATGTCCAGGTTCAGGATGGGTCCGGCGCCCCAGCCATGCCAGCGCCTGACGGCGAAGAAGGTCATGGATGCTTCTTCGCTGCCCGTGAGTTCCTGGAGCGTGACGGTTGTTTCGTGCTTGACGCGGGCCAGGACCTCGGGGCCGTTGGTGGCCTCCCGGATCGCCGACGTACAGAAGGCCAGGAGGTCCTCGGCCTTGTGCCTGGCCGCAAATTCCCAGGCCTCAAGGACGAACTCGGTGAGCTCGTGCTGGCCGGCGTCGTTGATGCTGCCGTCCGGCTCCAGGTACTGGACCAGGGACAACGGCCGCTTGTGCGAGGCGAAGGGCACCGGGCGCGCGCCAGGGTGGGCATCCACCAAGAGGAGATGGACAGTATTGGACCCGATATCGAGGACGCCTAGACGCATGGTGCCATTATTCCTCGTCAGCCCGCTTGAAGTCGCGCTTGATGTTGGCCACGCCTTCCGGGTTGATCTCGAAACCGTAGGCTGCGCCCGGGTTGATGACCATTCCCAGCTCTTCGCCGATGTTGGCGATGATGGCCGCACCCTGGGTTCCCAGCACGTTGGGCGCAGCTTCAAGGTACTGCTGGTCCACCCGGCTGGGGTGCGAGAAGACGGCCAGGACGGGGTCGCCGTCGGCATTGCCGAGGACCAGGGGCTCCACCTGGGAGTCCTCGCCCTCGATGCCGTCCGAACTGATGATGTAGACCTCGCTGTTCAGGAAGGACAGGATGACGTCTACCGGGCTGGCATCGGGCTGGCCGCCCTTGGCGAGCTTCTCCTCGAGGTCGTTAAGCGGAGTGGTGTCGTCAATTCCGGGCTGTTCAGTCATCCCCCTACCCGATCACGATCCAGTGCCCCATGCAAACCCCGCAGGCACCGCTACTTCTTGGCGGTCGCCTTCTTCTTGGCCGGAGCCTTGCGGGTGGCGGTGCGCTTGACGGGACCCTTGGCGCGCTTCTCGGCCAGGAGCTCAACGGCCTGTTCGCGGGTCAGCTCCTCCAGGGAGGTTGCTCGCGGAACGGTGATGTTGGTGATCCCGTCCGTGATGTAGGGGCCGAACCGGCCTTCCTTCACCACGATGTTCTTCTCCGACACCGGGTCCGGACCGAACTCCGCCAGCGGCGGGACGGCGGCCCGGGCACCGCGCTGCTTCGGCTGGGAATAGATCTCCAGCGCCTGCTCCAGCGTGATGGTGAAGATCTCCTCTTCCGAGCCGATGGACCGGGAGTCCGTCCCCTTCTTCAGGTACGGGCCGAACCGGCCGTTCTGCACGGTGATGAGGTTGCCCTCGGCGTCCTCACCCAGTGCGCGAGGCAGGCTCATGAGCTGCAGTGCCTCGTCCAGGGTGACCGACTCAACGGTCATGGACTTGAACAGCGATCCGGTGCGGGGCTTGGCCTTAACCGGTTTTTTCGGCGGCTTTGGCTTGCCGTTCTTGTAGTACTCCACAGGCTGGGCAGCGATCTGTTCCTCGGTCATCTCGGGGATGACCTCGGTAACGTACGCGCCATAGCGGCCGTTCTTGGCAACCACCGTGTGCCCGGTGTGCGGGTCGGTGCCCAGCACCCGCTCCTCCGGAGCAGCCGTTTCCATCAGCTCAATGGCCTTGGCGGCGGTCAGCTCGTCAGGTGCCAGGTCCTCGGGCACGTTGGCGCGCGCTGACTCCACGATCTCCCCGGTCTTCGGGTCAACAGTGGCGGCCGAGCTTTCCAGGTACGGGCCGAACTTGCCCACCCGAAGCGTGATCTCATCGGTGATGGGGATGGAGTTGATCTCGCGGGCGTCGATCTCGCCCAGGTTGTTCACGATGCTCAGCAGGCCGGGATCGGACTCTTCGCCGAAGTAAAAGTGCCGCAGCCAGGAAGCGCCCACGGCCTGGCCGTTGGCAATCTTGTCCAGGTCGCCTTCCATATCGGCCGTGAACTCGTAGTCCACGTAGTCGCTGAAGTGCTGCTCCAGCAGGCGGATCACCGAGAAGGCAATCCAGCTCGGAACCAGGGCTGAACCCTGTTTACGGACATACCCGCGGTCCTGGATGGTGGAAATGGTGGAGGCGTACGTTGACGGACGACCGATGCCCCTCTTCTCCAGCTCGGCCGTCAGGGACGCTTCGGTGTAGCGCGGCGGCGGCGAGGTCTCGTGGCCCACTGCGAGGATCTCGGACGCCTTGAGCGCGTCCCCCTTGGCCACGTTCGGCAGCCGGCGGGCTTCGTCGGATTCGTCGTCCCCGCGGGTCTCGTCCTTGCCTTCCTCGTACGCGGCGAGGAAGCCAGGGAAAGTGATGACCGTGCCGGAGGCCGAGAACTCGGCATCCCGGCCGCCCGCAGCGACGGCACCCAGCCGGATGGTCGCCGTCGAGCCTTTAGCATCGGCCATCTGGGAGGCGACGGTGCGCTTCCAGATCAGCTCGTACAGGCGGAACTCGTCGCCGGAAAGCTGTTTGGCCACCTGGGCCGGGGTGCGGAACGAGTCACCGGCGGGGCGGATGGCCTCGTGCGCTTCCTGCGCGTTGGCTGCCTTGCCGGTGTACACGCGCGGTGACTGGGGAATGTACTCGGGGCCGTACAGCTCGGACGCCTGGCGCCGCGCGGCGGTGAGGGCTTCGTCGCTCAGCGCCGAGGAGTCCGTACGCATATAGGTGATGTAGCCGTTTTCGTACAGCCGCTGGGCCACCTGCATGGTGCTCTTGGAAGAGAAGCGCAGCTTGCGGCCCGCCTCCTGCTGCAGCGTGGAGGTGGTGAACGGCGCAGCCGGACGGCGCGTGTACGGCTTGGTGTCCACGGACCGGACGGTGAACGAAGCGTCCTGCAGCCCGGCCGCCAGGGACGTGGCCAGCTCTTCGTTCAGGTGGGCGACGTTCTTCGAGGTGAGGACGCCGTCGTCGTTAAAGTCACGGCCGCTGGCCACCTTGGCGCCGTCCACGGCGGCGAGCTTGGCTTTGAAGGAGCCGGCGTCGGCGCCGAACTGGCCGGTGAGGTCCCAGTACGAGGCGGCCTTGAACGCCATCCGTTCGCGTTCGCGGTCCACCACCATGCGGGTCACCACGGACTGCACGCGGCCGGCGGACAGGCCGCGGGCCACCTTGCGCCACAGCACCGGGGAGATCTCGTAGCCGTACAGGCGGTCCAGGACGCGGCGGGTCTCCTGGGCGTCCACCAAGGCTGTGTCCACATCGCGCAGGTTTCCCATGGCGCGCTGGATGGCTTCCTTGGTGATTTCGCCGAACGTCATCCGGTACACGGGGACCTTGGGCTTGAGCACTTCCAGCAGGTGCCACGCGATGGCCTCGCCCTCGCGGTCCCCATCGGTTGCGAGATAGAGTTCGTCGGCGTCCTTGAGCGCTGCCTTGAGCTCAGTCACCTTTTTCTTCTTGTCCGCGGACACCACGTAGTACGGCTTGAAGTCGTGATCGATGTCCACGGCGAACTTGCCCACCGACGTTTTCTTCAGCTCGGCAGGCAGTTCGGACGGCTGCGGCAGGTCGCGGATGTGACCAATGGAGGCCTCTACGATGAAGCCCTCGCCGAGGTACTTGGCGATGGTCTTGCTCTTGGCCGGAGACTCCACAATCACGAGTTTCTTGCCGGTTTTGGCCTTGCTTGGCACGGTGCTCCTACAGAAAAAGGTTGCTCGGGCAGATGCGCCCATACTGGCCTAGTTCACCATATTTTGCAGAAATGTGCGCATCCATGTGGAAAAGAAGGGGGTTCTGGAGGCGCCGTCCCCTCCTCAGTCCCGGCCTGGTTCCACGGCGGGGATCAGGAAGCCGTCCCGCACCAGGTTGGCCACCTCGGTGAGCAGGCCGCCCCGGAAAGAACCGGCGTCGAACCCGTCATCCTGCCCGCTTCCAGCAGAGGCCAAACCGCCGCCAAGCAGCGCCTCCAGCGCACCGGCAATTTGCCCTGCCGTCAAGTCACCGTCGCAGGCCGACACGAAGCCTGCCAGTTCGGTGCTCAGCAGGTTGGTACGGCGCAGGCCCGCCCCCTGCCGGAGCAGGATCACGCCGGGGTGCTCCGCACCCGGCCGCTGGTGGCGCTCCTCCGTGACGTCCTCCGCCACCAGCAGGTGCGCGTCCTCCACGCTGTGCGTGGCCAGCCAACCGATGCGTTCGACGGCGGAGCCCAGATGGGGGCCGATGGGCTGCTCGATGGGATAGGTGATTTCCTCGAACCGGGTGAACGCTGGCTGCCCGGGTGCCGCCGGCCGCCGGAGCCAGACCATGCCGAAGCCGATTCCCTCCACGTTCCTCGATTCGAAGTCCGCCAGGTAGGCGGCATAGGCGCCCCGGTAGTGCTGCCGGTCCCGGCCTTCGGAGGCGTCCTGCAGCCATGTTTCCGCGTACTGCTCCGGACCGACCTGCTCCCGCTGGATGAACCACGCGTCAATGTCCGAACCGGCCCAGCTTTGAGGCCGTTCCTGCCATGACATTCCCGCCATGACTTCCCAGTTGCCTAAAAGCTGGGCTGTTCCGGCAGGAGCCAGGACGGACGGCAACGCCCTGACAAGGGAAGAGACAATCTCATCGCCCGGAAGTCCGCCGTCGCGGTAGGTGAACTGGTCCGCGGCGTCCTCGCCAGCGCTCCGCGGCGTGATCACGAATGGCGGATTGGACACCACCAGCCCGAACTCCTCACCGGCCACGGGCTCCAGCAGCGACCCCAGGCGCAAGCTGACACGGTCCTCGAGCCGGTCAGGGTCAACGGAGAGGGCCCCGGCATTGAGCAGGATGTTGAACCGGGTAAAGGCAAGCGCCCGTTCGGAGATGTCCGTTGCGGTGACGTGCTCGCAATGGTGGAGCAGGTGGAAGGTCTGGATGCCGCAGCCCGTGCCGAGGTCCAGGGCGCGTTCGGTGTGGCGGCGGATGGTGGTCTGCACCAGGGTGGTGGACGCCTGCCCGATGCCGAGCACATGGTCGTGACGCAGCACCCCTGCCTGCTGGTGTGCGGCGAGGTCGCTGGCCACCCACAGTTCGGCACCCCCGCTGCCGTCCTCATTGGGTTCCCACCCGTAGGGCCGCAGATCCGCTTTCGCCGTCAATAGCCCCGAGCCGGGAACGGGTTGCACTAGCCCCAGCTCAACGAGCCCGTCGGCGCGGACGTCCGGAAGGGCGGCGTCGAGCGTTTCCTTGGGCTGCGGCTCGGCCAGGAGCCAAAGGCGGACGACGGCGGCGAGCGCCGCGTTCCCTTCGTCCTGCCGCACAGCCCGGTCCACTGCCAGCAGGGCCGGAATGATCTGGTCCCGGTTCAAGGCCGCGGAGGCGGCAGCGCCCAGGAGGCGGGCGACGCCGTCGGGCGTATAGTCCAGGCGCGTCAGGTCAGCGGCGAGGGCTGTGAGCAGCTCCGGAAGGTCGCTGCGGGGTGCGTCCGGGGTGTTGCCGGCGGTGAACTCGTATGGGGATTTAGGCACTGGCCAAGTTTAGTCCGGGCCGGCGCCGAAGCCCGGGCCCGGCTGCAACGGGTAGCGTGGAGGCATGCCTTCGCGTTCTTCCGTCCTTCTGCGCGCCCGCCTGCTGCCGTGGTCCGCTGCAGTCGCGGGCACGGCCCTTGCCCTGGCCGGTTGCTCCCCCGTTGTATCCATCGAGAACGCGGACGTCCCGCAGTGGCAGGCCACGGCGCTGCCCCCGGCTCCGGGTGCAGTGCTTGAGGACGCCGGCAAAATCCTCAACCGGGACCGCATCATCAGGGAAGCCGCTGACGTTCCGGCGGGCCGCTATATCCTCACCGCCACGTGCGAGGGCGGCGGAAAGGCGTTCTTCGCCGTATCCCTGGACGGGAAGATGCTGGCGGACGCCGGGGCAGCGTGCAACGGCAGCCGGGAAACCACAAAAATCATCCTCCCGGACGCCGGCACGCTGGACATCAGCACGTACAGCGTGGACGCCCCCCTCATTTACGCCTACCGGCTGGCGCCCGGGGAATAGCCGCCCTCCGTGCTCTGGCCCGCCGGCGCCGGCGGGCATACAGTCTGACTATGCCCAGTGTGCGGATAGCCTCCGCGCCATCCACCGTCCATACGGACCCCCGGCAGGAAGCCCGGGTGCCGCCGGCGCGGAAGCCGGCCGCCGTCGTCATCGCTGCGGTGGCCGCCGCAATGCTGCTGGGCGGGTGTGAATATACGTACGACGACGGGCGGAACCTGCCCGGGCCCGTCGAGGCGGAAGGGACGCGCCTCCCAGGGCCGGTGTTCACCCGCGATCCCCTGCAGAACGATCCCGTGGGGGCGGAAGACGTAGGAGCTTGGGCGGCCCGGACACTTCCCGACACCGGGCAGCCGGTGGCCTCCGCCGGGGCAGGACTCCTGGCCGCGGGGGACGTACGGACTGAATCCACGCCGGTACTGGGAACGGGAACCTACGCGCTGGCCCTGGCATGCCGTAGCCAGCGCCGCGTGACCTTCACGGTCCGCAGCGAATCACTGACGCTGGTGGACCTGGGGCTCCGGTGCGGGATCAACCGGGAGAACGTCATCTATCTTTCGTCGGAAACAGCCCTCACCATCAGGGTGGAGGCCAGGACGGGCGCCAACTACGCCTACCGGCTGAGGCTTCTCTGACGCGTCTGCCTGTCAGGCGGCGCAGCCCTCAGGGCAGCGCAGGGTATCCGGGCTGGAGGCGCACTCCGCGCAGTACAGGGTGAGGGTGCGGCAGCTGGGGTTGGAACAGTTCTCGAACTTGCTGGTGGGCGCGGCGCAGCGGACGCACTGCCCGATGGTCTTGGCGTCGTCGCTGAACTCGAGGTGCATGCGCTTGTCGAAGACGTAGAGCGAGCCCTCCCACAGGCCCTGGTCCTTGAAGGTTTCGCCGTAGCGGACAATGCCGCCATCGAGCTGGTACACCTCCTTGAAGCCCCGGTTCACCATCAGGCTGGAGAGCACCTCGCAGCGGATGCCGCCGGTGCAGTACGTGACCACCGGTTTGTCCTTGAGGTCGTCATACTTCCCGGATTCGAGCTCCTGGATGAAGTCATGGGTGGTGGCGACATCAGGGACGATGGCGTCCTTGAACCTGCCGATCTGCGCTTCGAAGGCGTTCCGGCCGTCGAAGAAAACCACGTCCTCCCCGCTTTGCTTCTTGGCGTCAACGAGCTGGTGCAGTTCTTCGGGCTTGAGGTGGGTTCCCCCGCCCACCACACCGTTCGCATCGACCTTGAGTTCCCCGGGAGCTCCGAAGGAGACAATCTCGTCGCGCACTTTGACGCTGAGCCGCGGGAAGTCCTCGGCACCGCCGTCGGACCACTTCACGTCGATGTCCCTGAATCCCTTGTACTCGCGCGTTGTTTTCACGTACTGCTTTACGGCGGCGATCTCACCGCCCACCGTGGCGTTGATGCCGTCCCTGGAAATCAGGATGCGGCCCCTCAGCCCGAGCTTCTCGCAGAGCGCGCGCTGCCAGAGCCGTACCGCCTCCGGGTCGGCAAGGGGGGTAAAGCCATAAAAAAGCACAATTCGGTTTAAAGCCACGTATTTAAGGGTACCGGCACGGTGCACAGCGTGTTTTCGCAGCATCACAATTGCATAAGCACTTGGCCGCCCCCTGTTGCTGGGGACCGGGCTCGAATAGTCTCATGCCATGAGCCCGGAAACCATGATTGAAGACATCACTGGCCTTCTTGAGGTGTGGGTGGCGGGCTGGGCCGGTTGTCGCGGCTACCGTACATCCACCGAGGGCCGCTTCCCCGCTGTGCTCCGCGCAGATACCAGCGGCGACTGGGAATTCTTCGCCTCGGAGCCCACGGACGACGAGTTCGCAGCCCTCGCCGCGAAGACGGCCCAGGCACCCGCGCGGGTCCTCACCATCCTTACCAATGACATCGCCCGGTACTCCACACTGGCGGCGCGGCACGGCCTGAACGTGACCTCGAGCTCGCAGGCGATGATGATCGTGGACATGGAAACCCAGGATGCCGAAGATCCCTGGCTCTCCGACGACGACCTCACGCACACAGCCTGGGAGCGGGACGGCGTGCATTACGCCGAGGTCCGCTCCGGCGACGCTTTGGCGGCCAGCGGACGCGTGTTCGTGGTGGGGGAAACCGCGGTGTTCGACAAGATCATCACCGAACCGGCTTTCCAGCGCCGCGGCCTGGGCAGTTTCATCATGCGGGCCCTGGCAGCCCAGGCCTTCGAGCACGACGTGCAGGAGGGCCTTCTCCTGGCCTCCGCTGATGGCCGGAAACTGTATTCCCATCTCGGCTGGACCACCGTTTCCAGTGTGCTGATGCTCTCCGCGTCCCATGACGGTTCGGACCTTTCCCTGAGCTGATCCCTCCTGTTTACCCCCATGGCGAACCGGGGCCGCCAAGGCCCCACCGGGTGAAACAATGTGGGGGTGAACCCCCATGACTCCCTGATTCCCCTGCTGGGCCGCGGCCCGGACCCGGAACAGCTTCGTCATGTGCGCACCATCCCGGCCCGCGAGGCCGAGCATGAGCCGTGGCCCGCGTGGGTGCATCCCGACCTGGTTGCAGCGTACGGATCACTGGGCATCCAGGAGCCCTACCGGCACCAGGTGGAAGCCGCCGGCATTGCGCACGGCGGGGAACACGTTGTGGTGGCCACCGGCACCGCGTCAGGGAAGTCCCTGGCGTATCAGCTGCCGGCTCTCGATGCCATCCACCGCTCCGAGCTGCGCGTCCTGGCTGACCCGGGGAAAATCCACGACGACGGCGCCGTCACCTTGTACCTCTCCCCCACCAAAGCCCTCGCCGCGGATCAGCTCAACGCCATCCGCGCGCTGAGGCTGCCCACCGTGCGGGCCGAAACCTACGACGGCGACACCGACCCCGCGTCCCGGCGCTGGATCAGGGACCACGCCAACTTCATCCTGGCCAACCCGGACATGCTGCACTTCGGGATCCTTCCCAACCATGCCTGGTGGGCCGGGTTCTTCCGCCGCCTGCGCTACGTGGTCATTGACGAGGCCCATAGCTACCGCGGCGTGTTCGGCTCCCACGTGGCCAACCTGATGCGCCGGCTGCGCAGGATCTGCGCCTACTATGGAGCGGGCGCGGCCCATCCGGGGCCGGTGTTCATCGCGGCTTCCGCCACAGCCTCGGAGCCTGAGATCTCCTTTGGCCGGCTCATCGGCGCCCCGGTCAGGGCGGTGTCCCGTGACGGCTCTCCCCACGGCTCCACCACCGTCGCCTTCTGGGAACCCGCGCTGACCGAGGTACGGGGCGAGAATGGTGCCAGGGAGCGGCGGACTGCGGTGGCTGAAACCGCGGACCTGCTGGCGAACCTGGTATCAGCCCGGACCCGGACCATAGCTTTCATCAAATCCCGGCGCGGGGCGGAAACCATCTCCTCGATCACCAAACGCCTCCTGGATGAGGTGGACCCCAGCCTGCCCCAGCGGGTTGCCGCCTACCGTTCCGGATACCTGCCCGAAGAACGCCGCGCGGTGGAACGGGCCCTGCGCTCCGGCGAGCTCCTGGGCGTTTCGAGCACGTCAGCGCTGGAGCTGGGAATCGATATCTCCGGCCTCGATGCGGTCCTGGTGGCAGGATGGCCCGGCACCCGGGCTTCCCTGTTCCAGCAGATCGGACGGGCCGGAAGGGCGGGCCAGGATGCGATCGCGGCTTTTGTTGCCAGCGATGACCCGCTGGACACCTTCCTGGTCAACCATCCGGAAGCGATCTTCGACGTGTCCGTGGAAGCAACAGTCTTCGACCCCTCCAATCCCTACGTGCTGGGACCCCATCTGTGTGCCGCGGCTGCGGAGCTTCCCCTCGGCCCCGCGGAACTCGGCCTGTTCGGCCCCACCGCTGAGTCCCTGCTGGACAAGCTGGTGGCGCAGGGCTACCTCCGGCGGCGGCCGGCGGGCTGGTTCTGGACACACTCCCAGAGCGCGGCGGCCATGGTGAACCTGCGGGCCGACGGAGGCGGGCCGGTGAGCATCGTGGACTCAGAGACCGGGTCCCTCCTTGGAACGATGGATTCCCCGCAGACCCACTACCAGGCCCACACCGGCGCCGTTTACATCCACCAGGGTGACAGCTATGTGGTGGAGGACCTGAACGAGGATGACCACTGCGTGATGGTGCGCCGGGCCAATCCCGACTACTACACCACTGCCCGGGACGTGACCCAGATTGAGGTACTGGAGACCCAGCGGACGGTGGAGTGGGGTGACGTATCGGTTCACTTTGGCGACGTCAAAGTGACCACCCAGGTTGTCTCCTTCCAGCGCAAGGCCCTGATCTCTAACGAGATCCTTGGGGAAGAGCCGCTGGAACTGGGCGCCCGCGAGCTCTTTACCAAGGCGGTCTGGTTCGTGGTGGACAACCGCTCCCTTACGGGCGCGGGCCTTATCGAAGCCCAGTTCCCCGGAGCCCTTCACGCGGCGGAGCATGCAGCCATTGGGCTGTTGCCCCTGGTGGCGTCCAGCGACCGGTGGGACATCGGCGGGGTGTCCACCGCCCTGCACGCTGACACCGGGGTGCCCACCATCTTTGTGTACGACGGGCACCCCGGCGGCGCGGGCTTTGCCGAGCGCGGTTTCGACAAGGCGAAGGTCTGGCTGACAGCCACCCGTGACGCCATCAAGGCCTGCGAATGTGATTCCGGATGCCCTTCCTGCGTCCAGTCACCCAAATGCGGAAACAAAAACAACCCGCTGGACAAGTCGGCCGCTGTCTCCCTCCTTGACGTCCTGCTCAAGAACGCCACCGAAGCCGGCGTCTTGGGCCTGGAAGTGCAGCACTGAACCGAACGGGCTACGGTGGAGGACCCGCCAGGGAGCGCCCGTGGGCCGCCCCGAACACCGTCCTTTCCACCAGCTCGGTCCTCACCTCGACAGTCTGGCCCGCGCCTTCCGTGCATCCCAAGACGGCGGCCCCATGCCGGGCAGCCACCTCGGCCGCGACGGTGCAGGGTTCCCCGGCAGCAAGGCCCCGAAGGGCGTCAGCCGCCGCCAGTGCTGCAAGGTCCGCAGCGGCTGCGGCCCTGCTGGCCAGGACAGCTGACTGCGCCAGCAACAGCATCAGAGCCATGGCCATCATCACCACCAGGGCCAGGCCGACCGCCAGGACGGTCCCCGAACCACGTTCCCGGTGGGTGCCAGCTGGACCTCTCCTCCGGCCCGGACCGGACCGCCTGCTGTGGAGCGTCCGAAGCCTGCCGGTTCCAGGTGCCTTGCCGTGCGTCATCCGGCAGCCTCGCTCCGGGTGGAGGCCCGCGCCGTCAGGAGCCACGGGATGGATGCACCGAGGGGACCGCCCACCCGGTCGGTAACGGTGACATGCAGCCACTCCCCGTCAGCCGAAACCGCCGCGGAGGCCGACCCTCCGGACAGGGTCCGGACGATCCTTTCCACGGTGGCGGAGTCGTCACCGCGGGCAAGTGCCCGGGCGCCGGCACGCGCTCCCTCCTCCAGCCGCAACTGCGTGACCCCGGCGGAGGCACCTGCCAGCAGCATGGCCAGCAGCAGCAGGACCGCAGGCAGGGTGACGGCAAACTCCGCCGTCACCGCGCCGCGCGAACCCGTACAGTCACGCGGACCCGCCACGGGTCCGCACGAGCCCGTCACAGCGTGACGCCGGCCCTGAGCCACACGGCCTCCAGAGCGGCTGCAGGCCCGCAGGTCCGGCCGGCGCGTGCCCGTCACGGCGGGCGGGCATGTGGCGGACGGACCCGTGCCGGAAAAACGGGTACCGGACGGACCCGTGCCGGAAAAACCCGGGTCGGAAAAACCCGCGGCCCAGAGCGCTGCCGGCGCCCCTGTCACGGCAAAGCCAACGCGGTGCGGATCAGGGTGAGCAGGAAGCCGCGGACCTCCTCGCTGCGGAGGATGAAGACCAAAAGACCGGCAAAACCCACTGCGGCGAGGGTGGCTATGGCGTATTCGGCCGTTGCCATCCCTGCCTCTGACCCGAGGAGCCGGACCCGGCTTTTACCGGTTCCTGGCGAGCCCGCGCTCGGATACAGTTCCATGGCATTGGCAGGCAACGGGCTGCGGCCTCCGGAGCTGATGCCGTGGCGGGAGAAGCTGCGGTGTTCCCGGGAGGCGGGACGGGCAGCCGCGGGCGCCGCAGCTCCCCCAGCGTAGTGGCGGCGGTAATGAGTGGACATGTGGTCTTTCCTTCCTTTGGGCCGGTGCTTTTCCCGGCTGTTCTGACTCTTCCGGGCCTGGCCTGAAGCGGTAAGCCCCGGAAGTTCGTAAGTGGAAAAGCGTTAATGGTTCTCCCTTGTGGAGGAGAAGATACGGGTGCCTAGGACCCGGAAGGCACCAGGGCCAACAGCACGGGGACCACTCCCAGGCAAATAAAGGCCGGAAGGGAACAGAGGCCCAGCGGGACCACCAGCTTCACGCCCAGTGACGCAGCGCGTTTCTCTGCTGAACGGAACCTCTCCCGGCGGAGCCGCGCCGCCTGCGCATAGAGAATCGCCGAGGACGGGGCGCCGGTCAGCGCCGCGAACCCCAGCGCGTCCCGGAGTTCCAGGACCTCGGGGAGGCGGACCGCACTGCTGCGCCATGCGGTTTCCCAGTCGGCGCCGATTGCCAGTGCCGCGACAACCGGCCGAAGGGCACCGCTGTACTTTCCGGAAGCCGAGGCGGCCACCAGTTCGAGTGACCGGCCTATGCCCGACCCGGCGTCCAGCATGGCGGCCACAAGCTCCAGCATCATGGCGCTATCCCTCAATCCTTCGGGCGCAGGTCCGGGCACGTGCCCACCGTTGCCGGCGGAGGCCTTCGCACTGCGGCCCGTTGCCCCGGAGGACAGGTTGAGGAGCCGCTTCCGTGGCCTGCCCCGCCCGCTGCCGGCAAGGGCTGCTGCCGCGGCGAGTGCAAGGAAGAGCGCGAGCGCTGCGGCGGAGGGCTGGGTCATGGCGCTCCAGCCCCTGCTGCCGCCGCCACCAGCCGTGCCGACCACACCCGTCCGGCCACTGTCAGGCCTGCGCCGGCTGCGAGCGCAGCGAGGCCCCACGGTGTTCCAAGCAGGATGGCGAGTGGGTCCACTCCCAGGGCGATTCCCAGGCCCAGGCCCATCAGCGGCAGCCAGGTGAGCAGGCTGACGGTGGCCTTGGGTCCGGCCAGGGCGGTCTGGCGGGCGGCATCGGCGTCATCCTCCACTTCAAGCTGCGCGGCGAACCTGGTCAGTACGTCTGCGAGCGGGCATCCGCTGGCTTCAGCGATATCGAAGCAGGCCGCGAGCTCCGCCCAGATGCGGGACTCCCTGTCCCTCCGGGGGAAGGCGGACGGCGAGGCCCGGCGGATGGCTTCCGAGACGGGTACGCCACGGGATGCCGCAGCGCGAGCCGCGGCCAACATGGCGCTGGATCCGGAGGACAGGCCCTGCGCCGGGGAGCCGGAAGAACCATAAACATCCCAGATCTCCTCCCAGAGCCGCGCAGGCGTGCGGCCGCCTTTGAGTAGTGCGGCGAGTTGCTGCACAACAAGGGTCATGCGTGCCGCAGGCTGTCCTGCTCCCTTCCCTGCACCCCGGCGGCGCCACGACAAGACGCTTCGCCTCGGCGTTTCTGGGCCCGGAGCCGGGCAGGCGGCACCGGTTCGGCGCAACCTGGCGGGGGCACCCAGCGGCGGTGCGGCCAGCAACACGGCAGCCAGTCCCAGGCAAACGACAAGGGGGATCATACTGGCAGTCCCGGGCGAAGCCCCAAGCGTGCCGCAAGGGCCGTCCAACCAGGGCCGGCGGAGACTTCACCGTCAACACATTCCAGGGCAGGCTCGACGGTGAGTCCGCCGGGCCCGTCCCCGATCAGGCCCACGCACGCCACAGCCCGGCCCCGGGGCGTCCTGTCAACGTGGATGACAGCGTCCAGCGCGCTCGCTGCCTGAAGCCGAACGCCGTCGGAGTTCATCCCCGCGAGCGCACCGAGCGCCGTGAGCCGGGCCGGAACGGCAGCGGCGGTATTGGCATGGATGGTTCCGCCCCCTCCGCTGTGTCCGGTGTTCATGGCAGCAAGCAGCTCCCGGACTTCGGCACCACGGCATTCACCCACCACCAGCCTGTCCGGCCGCATCCGCAACGCCTGCCGGACGAGATCCCCCAGATCCACTTCGCCGCCACCTTCCAGGTTTCCGTGGCGTGACTCGAGGGACACGGCATGCGGATGGACAGGGTTCAGTTCCGATGCATCCTCAATGAGGACCAGCCGCTCTGCGGGGCTGCACAGGCCGAGCAGCGTGGAGAGCAGGGTGGTCTTGCCGGACCCGGTGGCCCCGCTGATGAGGAAGCTCAACCTGCGCTCCACCACCTGTTCCAGGACGGTCTGCAGACCGGAGTTGAACATGCCGGCCTCCCGCAGCTCATCCATCGTGAATACACGTTCGCGCCGGATCCTGATGCTAAGCAGCGTCCCTGCCGTGGAAACGGGCGGCAGCACGGCGTGGACGCGGTAACCTCCGGCCAGCCGCACGTCCACGCAGGGTGAACCGTCATCAAGGCGCCTGCCGCCGGCTGCCACGAGCCGGCAGGCCAAGGCCCGGAGCTGGGCCTCATTGTCGAAGGCCACCGGCACACGCTCGATGCCGCGGCCCCTGTCCACCCACACGGACCCGGGAGCATTCACAAAAATGTCCGTAACGGCAGGGTCCCGGGTGAGGGCCTGCAGCGGTCCCAGGCCGTTCAACTCTGCACTGATCCGCTCCACAGCGGCCAGTGCCCCCGCCGTACCCAAGAGCTTCCCCGTGGCCTGCACCGCCGCCGCCACCCGCGAGGGCGTCACCGCCGCTGCGTCGGCCATCATGGACTCCCGCACAGACTCAAGGAGTCCCAGGTCAACAGCCTGGCGTTCACCTGTGCGGCGCTCGCGGCGGCGCCATTCACCGGGGCCGGGCTCACCCGGGCGCCCGCCCTCCTGCCGCGGACCGTCATGCCGGCGACCGTCGCGCCCAAGACCGTCATGCACAAGACCGTCGTGCAGGAGATTGTCTTGGCGCGCACTCCCGGGCCGGGGACTGTCCGGGCGCGTCTCCAGGATCCGCGCCCGCCGCCGCATCCCCGGCTCAGGTCCCGGTCCCCCGGCGCTGGCCTGGTTGCTCATTCAGGCTCTCCAGAAGCAAGCCCGTCGCCAAGGAGGTCCAGCACGGAAGCCGCAAAATGCCGGACGGCCCGCCGCTTTCCCAGCTCAAGGAGGCGGCCCGATTCCATGGCAGCAACGACTCCCCGCAGCTCAGGGATCCGCGCCTGGACCGGAATGCCGATGGCCCCGGCAATCAGGGAGCCATCCAGGGCTGCGCCTGGACGGCCACGGACCAGGAGGGACGCCTCGACCGGGGGAAATTCCTGGAGCAGCCGCACGGCGGCCACGGCAGCCTTGAGCTGGGCCGGAACCACCATGGCGATCCGATCGCAGTCCCAGGCGAACGTATGGATGGGATCGGATCCCCGGCCAATGTCCACCACCACCAACTCATATCCGCGGCGGGCAGCATCAAGGATGCCCGCGGTGGCGGCAGCGCCAACGGGCACCGGCTGCTCCCTGCTGGCAGGCCACGACAGGAACGAGAAACCGCCCGCAACAGGCAGGGAGTCCGCCAGCTGTATGGGATCGATGCTGCCCCTGGCCTCGGAGAGGTCGGGCCAGCGCAAGCCGGGGTCCTCCTCGGCCGCGAGCGCAAGTTCCAGCCCGCCGCCCCAGGGATCGCCGTCCACCAGCAGTACCCGGGCTCCAAGCCCGGCCGCCGCCTGTGCGATCCAGATCGCTGCAGTGGTGGCCCCGGCTCCGCCGCAGCCGCCGGTCACGCCCAGGATTACCCCGCCGGGACCGGGTGACCGCGAGCGGCTGAGATGGTCGGCAAGCCAGGTTGCAGCATCGGGAAGGACAGCCACCCGTTCCGCTCCGAGGACAGCCGCGAGATGCCACAGGCTGTCGCCTTCACCGTCAAGCCCCACCAGCACAGCGGGCGCCCTGCGGCGCGGCGGAAGCTCCCGGATGTCGCTTCCCACCAGCACGGCTGCCGCCCCGTCCCAATACCTGCCTCCCTCTGCTGCAGTGGCTGCAACACGCAGCTGGGCCCCTGCAGCCGCCACGATCCGCTCCACCTCTGCGCGAAGGACTGAGGAGGACGTCACGAGCAGGATGTCCTCACCGCCATCCGGCAGCCATGCGTCCCCGTCGCCGTCCGCAGCGCCCCACGGCCCGGCGACACCATGCCGGGAGCGTCCCGGCGGGCCTGCCCCGGCCGGGCTGCCGGCGGCATCCGTCGGGGACGTGCCAGGGTAAACCGGGCCAGGGTGGGACGGGCCGGGGTTGGCCGGAATCAGCTGGTGCCTGCTCATACAGCCACTCTCCGCCCCCGGAAGAGAGCGGGTAAGGGTTCCGGGCCCGTATGTGGAAAACAAGGTTGAGCCAGGCGGGCAAGCCGAGGCATCCCGGCAGGGACAACCCCGGAAACAAGGCAGAATGGGACCATGTACCTGCTGCTCGCCGCCCACCCCCACGGCGCGGCACTGCAGGAACTCACGCAGGCTGGACACCCAGTCCCGGCCACGCCGGAACCGCGGCTGATCAGCAGCGGCGAGCTGGCCGCCGTCGTGCGTGACCTCGAAAACCGCCGGCCAAACGGGCAGCCGCCCCGTTGGATCTGGCACCGCACCCAGGACTGGTATCCGGTCCTGCTGGCGGCCGGCGTCGAGCTGGAGCGGTGCTATGACCTCAGCCTCTGCGGCAACATCCTGGCCGTTTCCACGTTCACCGCCCATACGGACTATGCCAGGAACGCGGAACGGGTGGTGGTTGAGGATCCGCTCCTGCCGCCCAGGACGCTGCAGCCGCCGCCTCCCCCGGCAGACCAGGGTGCCCTGTTCGATGCCCCCGGGTCCCGGCCGGAAATCCTCCGCAGCCCGGAAGAGCTTCGTGCCGAATATGCTGCCCAGCAGGTGGCCCTGGCCTCGGTCAGTCCGGAGGAGAACCGGCGCAGCCGCCTGCAGCTGCTGTTGGCAGCCGAGTCCGCTGCTGCCATGATCGCCGCCGAGATGCAGCATGCCGGCGTCCCTTGGCGCGAAGACCTGCACGGGCAGATCCTCGCAGACCACCTCGGCCCGCGCCCGCCCATGGGCCACCGCCCCGCCAAGCTTGAAGCATTGAACCAGGAACTGCGCGGGCTCCTGAACTCACCCGCGCTGAATCCGGACTCCCCGCAGGACCTGATGCGCGCCCTGCACCGCAACGGGATCGAGGTCAAGACCACCCGAAAGTGGGAGCTGAGGGAATCCACCCACCCCGCGATCGGGCCGCTGCTCGCCTACAAGCAGCTCTCCCGCCTGCATACAGCCAACGGCTGGGCATGGCTTGACGCGTGGGTGGACGGCGGCCGTTTCCGGCCCGAGTATGTGGTGGGTGGCGTGGTTTCCGGCCGCTGGGCTTCACGCGGCGGCGGCGCCCTGCAGATTCCGCGCCAGATCCGCGGCGCAGTCCACGCCGATCCCGGCCACAAGCTCATCGTGGCGGATGCCTCCCAACTGGAACCGCGCGTCCTGGTGGCCCTCGCACGTGACCCTTCGATGGCCGAGGCTGCAAGGAACCAGGACCTGTACGCGGGCATTGCAGCGAAGGGATTCGGCGGAGACCGGGCGAAAGCGAAGATGGCCTTGCTGGGGGCCATGTACGGCGCCACCTCGGGAGAGGCCGGCCGCCTCATGCCGCAGCTAGCAAAGACTTTTCCCAGGGCTGTGGACTTCGTTGAGCAGGCGGCACGCACGGGTGAAGCCGGAGGGACGGTAACCACCCGGCTGGGACGGAGCAGCCCGCCGCCATCGGAGCGGTGGTTCCAGAGCCAGCGGTCAGCTTCTGCCGAAGAGCAGCGGAGGGCGGAATCGATCGCCCGCTCACGGGGCCGCTTCACTCGCAATTTTGTTGTCCAGGGTTCGGCTGCGGACTGGGCGGCGTGCTGGCTGGCGGAATTACGACGGCGGCTGCGCACCCTCCGCAGCGACGGCCACATCAACGCTGAGCTCGTCTTTTTCCTGCACGACGAGGTGATGGTGCATGCGCCGGCGGAGGCTGTGGTCGCCTGCGTCGCAGCCATTGAAGAGGCGGCCAGCGCAGCCAAGGAACTGCTGTTCGGGCCCATCCCGGTGGAATTTCCCGTCAGCGTGGCCGTCGTAGATTCCTACGACAACGCGAAATAGCTGCCGCGACAGCCCGCCCGCTCCGGCCGCACCCCCTGCACCGACCCGCAAGGTAACCTACCCGGGAGTAGCTCGCCAGAGGCTCGTGACGCAGGCTACAGTCTTTGTGACGACTGAGGCAGATCGGTCACCAGCTGATGCAACGAAGCATTCCAGGGGAGGTCCCGGCTTATGGCGGGCAGGTTTGAAATTCACCGAGTAGGCGACGAGTCGTACAGGTTGCGGCTCACTGACGCAGAGGGCAACACCGTTGCCGTTTCACCCAAATTCAAGTCCGTCAACACATTGCTTGAGGGTATTAAAGCCGTCCGGGAGAACGCAGCCACCGGTATTGTGGTGGATCTCCGCCAGCAGCAGGCCTGAGGCTAGACACCCATCCGGTGGAGCCGACTCCGGTCCCACGGAACGGCCCACCCAAGCTGTTCGAACAACCCGTTCAGGACAATCCCGGTAAAACCCCACACCACCACGCCGTTCACTGTGAAGGCGGGGCTGTCGAAGCTGCGCCCGGCACGGTGGACGGTTGCCATCACGCGGTTGTCCGGGTCCAGCAGGTCACGGACGGGCACCCGGAACACTTGTGCTGATTCGGCGTAGTCCACCACACGGACAGGTGACGGCGAGCGCCACCAGCCCAGCACCGGGGTGACCAGGAAGTTGCTGTGGGCGAGGCCCAGCTCCTGCAGGGTGCCAAGGACCTCCACACCCCCTGAATCGAGGCCGGTTTCCTCTTCGGCTTCGCGCAAAGCTGCCTGAACCGGCGTTTCCCGGGCGTCAATGGCGCCGCCCGGGAACGCCACCTGCCCCGGATGGGACCCCAGGGTATGGGCGCGCTCCAGCAGGAGGACATCAAGGTCGGCCGGCGCCAGCGGTTTGCCCGAGACGGCAGGGACGTCGTCAAGGGTGCCGAAGAGCATCAGCACCGCCGCCCTCCTGGCCTGTTGGGCATCCACCGTCAGGGCCGCCCAGAGGGGATCCGGTGCGGCAGCAGTCCCGGACTCCGCCCGGCGGGCCAGCTCCAGCAGGTCCTCGCGCGCGCTCACGGGGCAGTCCCCTGCTGGGAGGCCATCCGGATTTCGGCTGCCCTGTGGGTCTCGGCCAGCAGCTGCTCCAGGAGCGCTTCGCGGCCAGGCGCGAGCTCGTACTTCAGCAGCTTCACAGCCTTGGCCGGATCCGTTTCGCCCAGCCCGAAGCTGGGGCACCAGGTGGCCACGGGGCAAGCTCCGCAGGCCGGCTTCCGTGCGTGGCACACCCGCCGTCCGTGGAAAATCACCCGGTGGGACAACATGGTCCAGTCCTTGCGGTCGAAAAGCTCGGCCACGTCATGCTCGATTTGGACGGGATCGTCCGACTGCGTCCAGCCGAAGCGGTTGGCCAACCGGGCAAAGTGGGTGTCTACCGAGATGCCGGGGATGCCGAAGCCGTTGCCGAGCACCACGTTGGCGGTCTTGCGTCCCACGCCGGGCAGCGTGACCAGGTCCTCCAGCCGTCCCGGCACCACCCCGTTGTATTCGTCCACCAGGCGGGTGCAGAGGGCAATGACGTTCCTGGATTTGGCCCGGAAGAACCCGGTGGGCTTGAGGATTGTCTCAAGCTCCACGGGATCGGCCTCCGCCAGGGACCGCGCGTCCGGGTAGCGGCCGAACAACACCCTGGTGACCTGGTTGACGGTGACGTCCGTAGTCTGGGCCGAAAGGACAGTAGCCACGAGCAGTTCGAACGGATTGCGGAAATCAAGCTCCGCGTGGGCGTAGGGGTATTTCTCCGCCAGGGCTCTGTTGATCCGCCGTGCCCGCCTTTTTAGGGCGAGCACGGATTCGGAGGACACCACCGGCATGCCGGCAGACTGGCCGGCGGATGCCGTGGCTCCGCCGGCCCTGGGCGCCCGGGCCTCGGCCATGGACGTCAGCCGCGCTCGATGTTGCTGAGGTCCCGCAGGACACCCAGCCGCCCGTCAGTGTGCTGCACCAGGAACTCATGCCCCCGGTCTTCGAGGGCAAGGACCCAGCCGCCGGGTTCGATAACGAACGCCGGAGCCGCCGAGCGCGGATCGTAGGCCGTCCGGTGCTGCGCGACCGCAAACCAGAAAGCCTCATGGATGGGCTGTTCCTCCGATTCATCCGGACGGGTGGAGGGATCCACCGTGGCACCGATGGGCTCCTCCGTGCGGACCTGCTGGTGCACCGCGGTGGCAGGCGTCGGCTCCCAGCCGCTGCGCGCGCCCTGCCCTGAGGCGGCAGCGCCCTGGCCGGACGGGGCGGCCGGATGCGTGCCGCCGTCGTTGTTTGGCATGGCATTGTGATGCGCTGCGGAAGAGGCGCCAGCGGCTGCCGGAACATCCCCCAGCCGGGTTTCCTCGGCGGCGGGCGTGGAGGAGGGGCGTACGACGTCGGCCGCCTGGGTTGCGGGGCCCGCGTCGCCTGCAGGTGTCCAGTCGGATACCTCGGGAGCGGTGGAGACAGGCGCAGCAGCAGTGGGGACAGCTGCCGTGGCGGGGGCATGGGCTGCCGCGGCCCCTCCGCCGGGACGCTGTGAAGCCTGCTGCACCACCGGATCCTGATGGCGCTGTGATGCCGGCTTGTCAGCTGATCCGGGCTGGACCGCCGAGGATCCTGCGCCTGCACCGCCGAACAGCCCTGCGCCGGACAGGATCTTCGAGCCGGATTTGGAGTCTTTCGAACCCGGTGCGGCCTCTTCCTTCGGCTTCTTGGGGGCGCGGGGCTTCTGGACAGGAACAGCGGCCTCACGGGCCACTATGTGCGCAGGCACTTCGGCCCGGTCCTGGAAATCAGTGGACAGATACGGCAGGAACCGGCCCAGTACCGTCGCCGCGAAGAGGACCAGGGAGCCGATCAGGCCCACCAGGAGGCTGGGCACGTACGCCCCCGCCACGGAGACAAAGAAGAACGCAACAGCAAACGAGGCCACCACTGATCCGAACTGGTCGATGGACAGGGAGCCGATCCGGATCTTCGTGGCCGGGGACAGCCTGCGGGCTGCAAAGAGCGCACTGACGATCAGGGGCAGGATGATGCCCAGGCCCAGGAAGAACAGGTTGTTGAGGTTCCACAGGTTGTACCGTGCGCCGAAGATCGGCAGCAGGGAGGCAGCAAAAAGGATCAGCGTGCCGCCGAAGACTGTCAGGTCCCGGATGGTGAACGGACCCAGCACTGCCTCGTTGGCGGTGGAAGCCTTGCCTCCGGCGGGGGCCTTGCCCGCGGCGGCCTGGGAGCCTGGCCCTTCAGCGGTTCCGGTACCGTGGCCGGAACCTGCCGTGTCGGGGCCGGTCTTCTGGCCGAAGCTTTGCTGGTTCATTCTGCTCTCCTTAGCGTGGCGGCACCGGGCCCTGTCTGGTCCCGACATCGTGCCGTCTTGACAGCCGTTCCGGGCAGGCCGGGCCCTTGAAGCGCCCGGCCAAAACGGTCCGAAGTGAAGTCACAATTCCATCCCAGCCTAGTCAAGGGCCACGCTGATCACTAGCTGGGCACGTACTGCGGGGCCGGGACCAGGCAGCCATGGAAAACCATTCACCGCTTAATAAATGCCGTTCACGGGCTGCCATGTGACACCGCCCACATCACCGCCAGCCAAAGCATTAGTCTTGATTCCGGAACAGCTCTTTGCGGAATGTCCGTGACCAGCCGGGGCCCGTCGTCGTGCAGGCGGCGGAGCCCGGCCGGCGGTGGACATCCCGCCCAGCAAAGATCGATGAATGATGAGGTTCACATGTCCCAGGACACTACAAGCGCCGTCGTAGACGCTTCCGCAAGCGCAGGGCACGGTTTAGGCACGGGAGCTGATAAGGGCGATGCCTTTGAAAACCTGCTGCATGAGACCCGCAAGTTTGCGCCTTCGCCCGAGTTCGCTGCTGACGCCGTCGTCACTGCCGCGGAGTACCAGGAGGCCAACGCCGACCGGCCCGCGTTCTGGGCGAAGAAGGCCCGTGAGCTCCTGACCTGGAACAAGGACTTTGACCAGGCGCTGGACTGGTCCAACCCGCCGTTTGCCAAGTGGTTCGTGGGCGGGGAGGTCAACGCCGCGTACAACGCGCTGGACCGGCACGTGGAGAACGGCCTCGGCGACCGGGTGGCCATCTATTTCGAGGGTGAGCCCGGGGACACGAGCACCTACACCTATGCACAGCTGACCGAAGAGGTGAAGAAGGCCGCCAACGCCTTCGAGTCCCTGGGTGTGGCCAAGGGCGACCGCGTTGCTGTGTACCTGCCGATGATCCCCGAGGCCGTCATCACGCTCCTGGCCTGCGCCCGGATCGGGGCCGTGCATTCGGTGGTGTTCGGCGGTTTCTCCTCCGAGGCGCTCCGCTCACGGATCGACGATGCCGAAGCCAAGCTCGTGGTCACCGCGGACGGCACCTACCGGCGCGGCAAGCCCAGCGCCCTGAAGCCCGCCGTCGACGAAGCGTTGGCCCACCAGGGAGACGGAGACGGCCACACGGTCCAGAACGTGGTGGTAGTCAAGCGCAACGGCCAGGACGTGGACTGGCACGAGGGCCGGGACCACTGGTGGGCCGACACCGTGGGCGCCGCCTCCGCCGAGCACACCGCCGTGGGCCACGACTCCGAGCACCCGCTGTTCATCCTCTACACCTCCGGGACCACCGGAAAGCCCAAGGGCATCCTGCACACCACCGGCGGGTACCTCACCCAGACCGCCTACACCCACAAGGCAGTGTTCGACCTGCACCCCGAGACGGACGTGTACTGGTGCACGGCCGACGTCGGCTGGGTCACCGGCCACTCCTACGTCGCCTACGCGCCCCTCATCAACGGCGCCACCCAGGTCATGTACGAGGGCACTCCGGACTCCCCGCACCAGGGCCGCTGGTGGGAGATCATCGAGAAGTACAAGGTTTCCATCCTCTACACCGCCCCCACCGCAATCCGGACGTTCATGAAATGGGGCAGGGAGATCCCGGACAAGTACGATCTTTCCTCCCTCCGGGTCCTCGGCTCAGTGGGTGAATCCATCAATCCCGAGGCCTGGATGTGGTACCGGAAGGTCATCGGCGGGGACAAGACCCCCATCGTGGACACCTGGTGGCAGACCGAGACCGGCGCGCAGATGATCGCGCCGCTCCCCGGAGTCACCGCCACCAAGCCGGGCTCAGCCCAGGTCCCGCTGCCCGGCATCGCCGTGGACGTCGTGGACGAAATGGGCGAATCCGTGCCCAACGGCCATGGCGGCTTCCTGGTGATCCGGGAGCCCTGGCCGGCCATGCTCCGCGGCATCTGGGGCGATCCGGAACGCTTTAAGGACACCTACTGGTCCCGGTTCGAGACCATGTATTTCGCCGGCGACGGTGCAAAGAAGGACGAGGACGGCGACATCTGGCTTCTGGGCCGCGTGGATGACGTCATGAACGTCTCCGGGCACCGGCTTTCCACCACCGAAATCGAGTCCGCCCTGGTGTCCCACCCCGCCGTGGCCGAGGCCGCAGTCGTGGGTGCCGCGGACGAAACCACCGGCCAGGCCGTCGTCGCGTTCGTCATCCTTCGTGGTGACGCCGTGGATTCCGGGGACGCAATCGTCCAGGAACTCCGGAACCACGTGGGCAAGGAAATCGGGCCCATCGCCAAGCCGAAGGCCATCCTGGTGGTCCCGGAACTGCCGAAGACGCGCTCCGGCAAAATCATGCGCCGCCTGCTCAAGGACGTCGCCGAAGGCCGCGACCCCGGCGACGCCACCACCCTGTCCGATCCCACCATCATGCAGCAGATCGCCGTGTCCCTAAGGGAATAGGGGAACAGGAGGAATCGACGACGGCGGCGCCTGGCTCACAGCCGGGCGCCGCCGTCGTCGTATGCTGGGAGCAGACACGCCCCCTGCCCTAAAGGATCGCCCTGATGCTCGCCGTCGCACGCCACCAGGCCATTTTGGACGCTCTTCAACGCGAAAGGGTTGTCCGGGTCTCCGACCTGGCCCAGCAGCTGGGCGTGTCCCTGATGACTGTCCGCCGCGACATCGAGGCGCTGGAGGAAGGCGGCCGCCTGGAGCGCATCCACGGCGGCGCCAAAATCCCGGGCGATACCAGCACCCACGAGCCCGGCTTCGACCTCAAATCCACGCAGCTGACGGTGGAAAAGCGAGCCATCGCTGTGGAGGCGGCCTCGCTGGTGCAGGAAGGCATGGCCGTGGGGCTCAGCGCGGGAACCACCACCTGGGCCCTGGCCAAGGAACTGGTGAACGGCCCGCAGATCACGGTGGTCACCAACTCGGTCCGCATCGCAGACCTCTTCCATCACGCGGCAACGGCCGGCTCCGCCCGGTACGCCTCCACGGTGATCCTCATCGGCGGCGAGCGCACGCCTTCCGATGCCTTGGTGGGCCCCATTGCCACCGGCGCGCTCAAGCAACTGCACCTGGACGTGCTGTTCCTGGGGGTCCATGGCATGGACGCCGACGCCGGTTTCACCACGCCCAACCTGCTCGAGGCGGAAACGGACCGGGCCTTTGTTGCCGCCGCACGCAAGACTGTGGTTCTCGCCGACCACACGAAGTGGGGCATGCTGGGCATCAGTTCCATCGCCTCACTGGACGAGGCGGATGAGGTGATCAGCGATTCCGGACTCGGTCCCGAAGCGCAGCGCGTCCTGCAGGAACAGGTGGGCCGGTTGCGGCTCGCCGCCGTTTAGGAGGCGCCCCTAGGGGCAGCCGCAGGACTGGCGGATGTGCAGTGTGGTGGGGAAAATGCGGTGGCGTGGCGTCTCGCCGCGGCTGGCTCCCACCAGTGCCGCCACCGCAGCCTCGGCCATGGCAGCCACAGGCTGCTCGACCGTAGTCAGCGGGGGCCAGGAATATTCGGACTCGGCAGAACCGTCAAAGGATGCCACCGCCATCTCGCCTGGGACGGACAGCCCCGCCTCGTGCACGGCGCGCAGCAGGCCGATCGCCTGCATGTCGGAGGTCGCGAAAATGGCCGTGGGCCGGTTCACCGATGCCAGCAGCCGCTGGCCGGCAACATAACCCCCGGGGCGGGTGAAGGAACTGTACGCAATGGGGCCCTCCGGCAGGCCCGCGGCCTGCAGTGCCTCCCGCCAGCCCACTTCGCGGCCGTCAGTGCTGCCGGAAACGTTGGTGCCCATGGCCAAACCGATGTTTGTATGGCCATGGCCGATCAGGTGTTCGACGGCGATCCGGGCGCCGGCGGCAAGGTCCACGCCGATGCTGTTGAATCCTGGCGCATCGCGTTCCTGGTTGAGCAGGACCGACGGGATGTCTGCGGTTTCCAGGGCTTCGAGGTCGGGTTCAAAGAGGACGCTGGCCAGCAGCACGCCGTCCACCTGCCTGGCGGCGAGGTTGCGGATGTTGCGCCGTTCCTTGGCCAGGTTTCCGTCCGAGTTGCCCAGCACCAGCGCGTAGCCCAGGGCTGCGGCGGCGTCCTCGACTGCGTGGGAGAACAGCGCGAAGAAAGGGTTGGAAATATCCGGGACCACGAGGCCCAGCGTCTCGCTGGAGCCCAGCTTGAGCGCCCGGGCCGCGGCGTTGGGGCGGTAGCCCAGGACGCGGATGGCGTCCTGGACCTTCGCCTCGGTGGCCGGGGCCACCTTCTTGGGTCCGCCGTTGACAACATAGCTGACGACGGCGGTGCTGACGCCGGCATAGCGTGCAACGTCCTTGCGGGTCACGGGGCCGCCTCTTGCAACCTGCACTGCCGGAGTAGTCATGCTGTCCATGTTAAGTGTCTGTACCCGGCGCATCGCCAAAGTCACGGATGGCAAGCCTTTCGCCGTTCTGGAGGGCGGACTGGTGGGCCACGATGCCGGGAAGGGTGAAGCGGGCGGCCACCCAGGCGTTCACCGGAGGCAGGGTGCCGTTGTTTACGGCGGTCACGAAATCGTCCACCAGGAAGTGGTGGCTGCCCTCATGGCCGTTGGGCGCGCCCAGGAACTCCTCCGGAAGCCGCCCGGGATCATGGACCGGGGCCAGGCCGGACACGAAGGCGTCCCTCAGCTCCGGTGCAACGTTCGCAAGGGAGGGGTCATCGAGGGGGATGCTGGGCCGCGTCTCCATCTGTTCGGAGATGTCGTGGACGTTCTGCTTGTCCTGCCAGACGGACACCTTGGCGAGCTGCTCGAAGCTGGCCTCCGTTCCGAAAAACCGGAACCTGGACTCGCGGATATGTGAGGGGTAACCCACGCGGCGCATCTCGTTGGTGCGCATCACGCCGCCGTCGTTCAGTTCAAAAAGGGCCGTGGCGTTGGAGAAGTCGTTGCCGAACATGCTGACGTCCTTGTCAAAGACGCCGTCGTTGCGGTCATCCCTGACGCCCACGCAGCTGACGCTCACGGCGTGGGCGGGCACGGCACCGAGCACACCGCCAACGGCGTGGGTGGGGTACAGCATGGGCGGGTAGCTGGCAGTTTCCTTCCAGCGGTCGCCGCCGCTGTACTGGTAAGCCTCGTAGAAGCCCAGATCCATGTCGTGGACATAGTCGCCTTCGGCGTAGAAGATGCGGCCGAACTTCCCGTCGGCAAGCTGCTTGCGGGCATAGACGGTGGCGGGGTTGTAGTAGCTGGTCTCCCCCATCATGTACACCAGCCCGGTGTCACGGACGGCCTGGATGATCGCGGCGATCTCTTCTTCCGAAACGGCCATGGGGACGGCTGAATAGACGTGTTTGCCGGCGCGAAGGGCCCGCTCCACCAGGGGACCGTGCGTCCAGCGCTGGGTGAAAATGGCCACGGCGTCAACGTCCGAGGCCAGCAGCTCCTCGAAGCTGCCCTTCACCCCGGCAAGGCCGTAAAGGTCCGCTGCCTCTGCTGCCCGCTCCGGAAGCTCGTCGGCCACATACACGGCACTGGTGCCGGGGTGGAGGTTGAACAGGTGGGCGAACTGGCTGCCGAACTGGCCGGCTCCTACTACGCCGATTGAAAACGTCATTGTTTGCCTTCCGTTGGGGGCTGAAAAGAGGACAGCGGGCAAGCGCTGTCCCCCATGAGCTCCAGTGTTGCAGCTGCATCTACTCGAGTCAACAAGCAAGCAGGCTTAGCAATCCCTTGCGATAAGGAGCAAACGTACCCCTCTTGCCCTCTCGAATCTACTCGTGTAGATTACAGGTCAGTTGTTACCCCCTTCACAGTCAGGAAAGGGTCGAAGATGACCACCCTTGCCAAACACTCCAGGTCCGCCTCTGCGGCGTCGGCCTCCCCGAAGCCGCAGGGAAGCCACCGCCGCCTCGGGGACCTCAAGATCGCACTGCTGTTCATCGCGCCGGCAATGATCGGATTCATCGCCTTCTACGTCGTCCCCACCATCCGGGGCATCTACCTCAGCTTTACGGAATACAACATCCTGGGCGACCCGGAATGGATCGGGCTGGATAACTACACAGCAATTGCCAAGGATCCGCTGTTCTGGAACTCGCTGGCCGTCACCGGGCAGTACGTGTTCCTCAACATCCTCCTCCAGACGGCCCTTGCCCTGGGCCTGGCCCTCCTGATGCACAACGTGGCCAAGTCCACCATCATCCGGGGCACGCTGCTCCTGCCGTACCTGATGTCCAACGTCATCGCCGCACTGCTGTGGTTCTGGATGCTGGACTACCAGATCGGCGTGGTGAACCAGTTCATCGAGTGGAGCGGACTGCCCCGCGTCGCGTTCTTCGGCAGCGAGGCATGGGCCATCCCCACCCAGGCACTGATCAACACCTGGCGCCACATGGGCTACACGGCCCTGCTGATCTTCGCCGGCCTCCAGGCCATCCCCAGCCACGTCTACGAAGTGGCCAAACTGGACGGCGCCTCGGCGTTCCAGACCTTCCGGAAAATCACCATTCCGCTGCTGCGCCCGGTCCTTGTCCTGGTCCTCGTGGTAACCGTCATCGGCTCCTTCCAGGTGTTCGACACCGTTGCCGTGACCACCGCGGGCGGCCCGGTCAACGCCACCCGCGTCATCCAGTACTACATCTACCAGCGGGCGTTCACCGAGTCTGACTTCGGCTACGGATCCGCCATCGCCGTCATTCTCTTCCTCATCCTCGCCCTGGTGGCCTTCATCCAGATGAAGTTCCTCAAGGGCAACGAATCGGACCTGGACTAAGGAGTCCCGCATGAGCACCACCGCAAGCCGCGCACCGCTGCCGGCCGCAACCCGCCGCCGTCGTCCTTTCAATGCCCGCCGCGCCGGCGCCTGGGCACTCCTGGTCCTCGCCATCGCCGTCTCCGTCCTTCCCTTCCTGTGGGTGCTGCGCACGGCGCTGTCAACCAACAATGCGCTGGCCGCCAACGCCACCAGCCTGCTCCCGGCAGAGTTCACCCTGGGCGCCTTCAAACGGGTCTTCGGGCTGCAGTCCCCGGCGGAAGCCGTGGCCGAGGGCGGATCCGGCGCCGCCATCGACTTCTGGCTTTACCTGCGCAACTCGGTCATCTTCTCCTCCATCACCACCGCCGGCGCCGTGTTCTTCAGCGCCATGGCCGCCTACGCCTTCTCCCGGCTGCGCTGGAAGGGCCGCAACGCCGTGTTCAGCCTGTTCCTCGGCACCATGCTGGTCCCGCCGATCTTCACGGCCCTGCCCAACTTCCTGCTCATCAAGAACCTGGACCTGCTCAACACCATGCTCGGCCTGGTCCTGCCGTACGTGTTCATGACCCCCTTCGCCATCTTCTTCCTCCGGCAGTTCTTCCTGAACATGTCACGGGAGGTGGAGGAGGCTGCCATGCTCGACGGCGCCAAGCACCTGAGGATCTTCTTCCAGATCGTGCTGCCCAACGCCGCCGCCCCCATCGCCACGCTGGCGCTGCTCACCTTCATCGGCCAGTGGAACGAATACTTCTGGCCCCTGCTGGTGGCGTCCCAGGACGACGTCCGAGTCCTGCAGGTAGGCCTCGGCGTCTTCAAGTCCCAGTCCCCGCAGGGGGCACCGGACTGGTCCGGCCTGATGGCCGCAACCCTCATCTCGGCCCTCCCGGTCCTGATCCTCTTCGCCGCGTTCGGCAAGAAGATCGTCAACTCCATCGGTTTCTCCGGCATCAAATAAGCAATCCATCCCAGCGAACTCCACCACGAACGGAAAGTAGAACCATGAAGAAATCCCTCGGCGCCGTTGCCGTTGCCGCAGCTATGGCACTCTCCCTCTCTGCCTGCAGCGGATCCTCCTCCTCCGAAGAAAGCGCCACGGGCGAGATCAGCTACTGGCTGTGGGACGCCAACCAGCTCCCCGCCTACCAGCAGTGCGCCGACGACTTCGCAAAGGCCAACCCGGACATCACGGTCAAGATCACCCAGCGCGGCTGGGACGACTACTGGAGCACCCTCACCAACGGCTTTGTTGGCGGCACCGCGCCGGACGTCTTCACCAACCACCTGGGACGCTACGGCGAACTGGCTGAGAACAAGCAGCTCCTGGCCATCGACGAGGCCGTCGAAAAGGACAACATCGATCTCTCCGCCTACAACGAGGGCCTCGCGGACCTCTGGGTGGGCCAGGACGGCAAGCGCTACGGCCTGCCCAAGGACTGGGACACCATCGGCCTGTTCTACAACAAGGCAATGCTCAGCGCCGCCGGCATCACCGAGGACCAGATGAAGGACCTCACCTGGAACCCCGAGGACGGCGGCAGCTACGAGAAGGTCATCGCCCACCTGACCGTGGACAAGAACGGCAAGCGCGGCGACGAGCCAGGCTTCGACAAGAACAACGTGGACGTCTACGGCCTGGGCCTGAACGGCGGCGGCGACTCCTCCGGCCAGACCGAATGGAGCTACCTCACCAACACCACCGGCTGGTCCCACACGGACAAGAACCCGTGGGGCACCAAGTACAACTACGACGATCCCAAATTCCAGGAAAGCATGGACTGGTTCGCCGGGCTGGCGGACAAGGGCTACATGCCCAAGCTTGAGACCACCGTCGGCGCGAGCATGGCAGACACCTTTGCTGCCGGCAAGTCCGCCATCAACGCGCACGGCTCCTGGATGATCGGCCAGTACACCGGCTACAAGGGCATCGAGGTGGGCATCGCCCCCACCCCGGTGGGCCCCGAGGGCGAGCGCGCCTCCATGTTCAACGGCCTCGCGGATTCCATCTGGGCAGGAACCGAGAAGAAGGACGCCGCCCTCAAATGGGTTGAGTACCTTGCCTCGGCCGAGTGCCAGGACGTCGTAGCCTCCCAGGCAGTGGTGTTCCCCGCGCTCAAGGCGTCCTCGGACAAGGCAGCGGAAGCGTTCCAGGCCAAGGGTGTTGACGTCACCGCGTTCACCGAGCACGTCAAGAACAAGACCACGTTCCTGTACCCCATCACGGACAACACCGCAAAGGTCAAGGGCATCATGGAGCCCGCCATGGACGCCGTCGTCTCCGGCAAGGCACCCGCCAGCTCGCTGACCCAGGCCAACGAACAGGTCAACGCCCTCTTCAAGTAGGCCCCGGCCCCCACAACGTGGCTGCGTTTGTGGTCGCAGCCACTGGACTGGATGCCGCCGTCCCCTCCTCGCGGCGGCGGCATCCGGCCCCTCTCCCCTCCCTTGGCTTGAAGCGCCAGACGCTCCAGCGCCTTCAGACATACAGCATGATGACGAAAGAGATCCTATGGACCCCCTCCACCTCCGTTCCGCCGGTACCAGCCTGGTGATCAGCTTCGACAGCGGAGAGGCCGAGGTGGTCCATTGGGGCGCTGACCTGGGCCCGGCCCTGCCGGACCTGGCCATCCTGGCCGCCCCGGTCCCCCACTCCGCCATCGACGCACGGGTCCCCGCCGCCCTCCTCCCCCAGGCGTCATCCTCCTGGCGCGGCCGGGCCGCCCTGCGCGGTTCCCGGACGGCCGACGGCGTCTCCGGCCTTGATTTCTCGGCCCGCCTCCGCGTTGTGACAGCAGGCGCCGACGGCGGCTCCGCAGTCATCGTCCAGTCGGACCCGGACGCCGGGCTTACGGTCGAGTCCACCCTCAAACTTCACGACGGCGGGCTGCTGGAAATGCGGCACACCGTCACCAACGACGGCACCACGCCGTACCGGCTCGACGAACTGGCGACCGTCCTCCCGGTGGCGCCGGACGCCGTCGAACTCCTTGACCTCACCGGCCGCTGGTGCCGGGAACGGCACCCGCAGCGCCGTGCCATCCAGCAGGGCACCTGGGTCCGGACCGGCCGGCACGGGCGCACCGGACACGACTCCTCCCTCCTGTTCGCCGCCGGCACCGCCGGTTTCGGCAACCGGCACGGCAAAGTCTGGGCCACCCACCTGGCCTGGAGCGGCAATCACGAGCAGTTCGCGGACACCATCGGTGACGGCAGGACCATGATCGGCGGCTCGGAACTCCTGGGCCCCGCCGAGGTCACCCTCGAGCCCGGTGGCAGCTACACCACCCCGGCACTGTTTGCCGCCTACTCCGACCACGGCCTGGACGGGATCACCGACGCCTTCTACAGCTGGTTCCGGTCCCGCCAGCACCACGTGCTGCCTGCTGCCTCCACGGGCCTGCCCGCCGGGAAGCCGCGCCCCGTTGTGCTCAATACCTGGGAGGCGGTGTACTTCGACCACAACCTGGACACGCTGATCGAGCTGGCTGAGTCCGCGGCCGATCTTGGCGTGGAGCGCTTCGTGCTCGACGACGGATGGTTCCGCGGCCGCCGGGACGACCAGTCCGGCCTCGGCGACTGGTACGTCGACGAGACCCTGTGGCCCAACGGCCTGACGCCGCTGATCGAAGCCGTGACCTCCCGCGGCATGGAGTTCGGGCTCTGGGTGGAGCCGGAAATGGTCAACCTGGATTCCGATATCGCGCGGGCGCACCCGGACTGGATTGTTGGCCCGTCAGCGGTCCAGCACAAGGACGGCGGGCGCCTGCCCCTGGAATGGCGGAACCAGCACATCATCGACCTGGTCAACCCTGACGCGTGGCAGTACATCTACAGCCGGATTGACGCGCTCCTGCGCCAGAACAACATCAGCTACCTCAAGTGGGACCAGAACCGGGACCTGCTGGAGCACGGCCATGCCGGCCGCTCCTCCGTCCACGAACAAACCCTTGCCGCGTACAGGCTGTTCGACGAACTCCGCAAGGCCCATCCCGGCGTCGAGATTGAATCCTGCTCATCCGGCGGCGCGCGCGTGGACCTGGGCATCCTGGAACGCACAGACCGGATCTGGGGCTCGGACTGCAACGATGCGCTGGAACGGCAGACCATCCAGCGCTGGACCGGGGCCGTCGTCCCGCCGGAGCTGGTGGGCAGCCACATCGGGCCGACTACCTCGCACACCACCGCCCGCACCCACGACCTGTCCTTCCGTGCCATCACCGCGCTGTTCGGCCACTTCGGCATGGAGTGGGACATCCGCGGCGTCCAGGGCAAGGACAGGGACGAACTCAAGCGCTTCATCAACCTGTTCAAGGAACACCGTGGACTCCTCCACAGCGGACGCCGCGTCCACGCGGACGTGGCGGGCGATGCCCTGCTGCTGCACGGCGTCGTCACCGATGCGGCGGAAGGCACACCTGTGGCGGCAGGCACGACGGCGGGCCTGTTCGCCCTGGTCAGCACCCGCACCTCCGCAGCGGAGGAACCAGGCCGGATCGGTATTCCCGGGCTGGAGGCAGCGCGAGGATATCGGGTCGAGGCGGTCTTCCCCACCCCGGAAGACGCCGATTACGTCCATAACTACACCCAGGTGCAGCCGCCGGCGTGGCTGGCTGACGGCGCGGTGGCCACCGGGCGCTTCCTGGCCGAGGTGGGCCTGCCCATGCCCAACCTCAACCCCGAGCACGCGCTGCTGCTGAAGTTCACGGCCCTCTAGGCCCCCGGCCCGGAGTCCAGGCAGGGTGCCGCGCATTGCGTAAGAATGCGCGGCACCCTGGCGCCAGCCGATAGATTGGCATGCATGACTGAAGCCTCCACAGACTCTGCTGCCGGCCGCACCATCCTGGTGGTCAACGGGCCAAACCTTAACCTGCTGGGAACCCGTGAACCGGAGAAATACGGCACCTCAACCTTGGCCGACGTGGAGCAACTGGCCGCAGCAGCAGCTGAAGCCCACGGCTTCAGCGTCGAATGCGTGCAGTCCAACCACGAAGGCGTCCTGCTGGACGTCATCCACGCAGCCCGGAACAACGCCGCGGGCATCGTCATCAACGCCGGCGCTTTTACCCACACTTCCGTGGCCCTCCGGGACGCCCTCGCCGCCGTGCAGCTTCCCGCCGTCGAGGTTCACATCACCAACGTGCACCAGCGCGAAGAATTCCGGCACCACTCGTACCTCTCCCCCGTGTGCTCAGCCGTCATAGTGGGCGCAGGCGTTCTGGGGTACCGGCTGGCCATCGACTACCTCGCAGAGGTCCTCTAGCCGCTACTTCTGGATGCACTGGCCGGACGACACCGGCGCTGACAGGGACGCCGCCTGCGATGCCACGGGAGTGAGGTCATCCATGGTGATGGCGAATCCCATCTCCGTATCGGCCGTCGCCTTGGCGAAAATCACTCCTGCCACCTGGCCGTCCATGGTCAGCAGCGGCCCGCCCGAATTTCCGGGCTGCACGTCCCCGGCAAGCCGGTAGATCTCCTCGGGCGAGGCGTTGTTGCCGTAGATGTCCGGCACCAGCACCGTGGTGATGTCCTGCACTGTGGCGGGCTTGGACTGGAAGGGGCCGCCGTGGGGATAGCCGGCGAAGGCGGCAGGACTGCCGCCGGGAAGGTCCTGGCTCAGCGGCAGTGCGCTTGCCTGCAGGCCGTCCACAGCCAGCACGGCAAGGTCGTGTTTTGTGTCGAAGTAGACAACCCGCCCTGGCATCGCTCCGCCGTCGGGCATCTCCACCACCGGCTGCGACACGCCCGCCACAACATGCGCGTTGGTGACCACCCGGTCCTCGGACACCACAAAACCGGTACCCGTCTGGTTCTGTCCGCACTGGTACGCGGTCCCGGCGATCCTAAGCACCGATTCCGCGGCCCGGTTCAGCGCGGGAGTGTCCGTGCTCGCGTTCGGCACCGGCACTGCGGGCCCCTGTTCAAGGCCCTCCAGCAGGGTGGGGATGCCGTTTCCGATCACGGTGGAGCGCAGCTGCGCCATGGTGGCTTTGACGGGAACGGGCGTCAGTCCATCGATGAAGCGGATGACCTTGGACTCGGCCAGCTGCTGCGACACGAACGGCACACCCAGGGAGCTGACGCTGAAGGCCAGCATGGACATCACCAGCGCGGACACCACGACGTTCACGGCCCCGCCCACCAGCCGGTCCACTGCCCGGAGGGGCCGGATCCGCACGGCGCCGCGGATTTGCCGCCCTGCCATGGTCCCCAAACCGTGCCCCAGGACCACCAGCACGACGGCGGCCGCCACGATGGCGGTCAGCCTCCATCCGGAGTCCTCAACGAAGCCGCTCACCAGGGGGACCGCGAAGAAGGCTGCCACGGCACCCGCCGCAAACCCTGCGATGCCGCCCGCCGTCACCAGGAAACCGTTGCGCAGGCCGTAAACCAGGTATGACAGCAGCGCCAGGATCAGGATCAGGTCCAGGACAGTCAAGCCGACCACTAAGGCTCCTTATTAAACAGTTGAATCCCCATTCTAGTGGGGGTCACTGACAGTTCTCTGGACAGCCAGCCCCTTGCGGCAGGCCCGCCTGGGGCGGCTCCCTCCCCACCTCCCGGCCGCCCCTGCGACGTCCTGTGACGCCTCCGGTGGTGGCGTTGCGGCCCCGTATCAGGGCGTTTCGACTGCCAAGTTCGTCACAGAACCTTGAAAATTCTGAAACAATGGCACAAGCGCCACAGCCGACACTTTTATTCAGGAGATTTCATGGACATCGAGGTACTGCGCCGAGCACCCCTTTTCGCCACGCTCGACGACGACGCATTCCGTCTGCTGACGGACGAGCTCACCGAGGTGGACCTTTCCCGCGGCGCTTCGGTATTCCGCGAGGGCGACCAAGGTGACCAGCTCTACTTCATCGTCTCCGGCAAGGTGAAGCTCGGCCGGACGTCGCCTGACGGACGCGAATCCCTTCTGGCGATCCTGGGCCCGGGTGAACTCTTCGGCGAAATGGCCCTCTTCGATCCGAGCCCCCGCACCGCAACCGCAACCGCAGTGTCGGAGACCCGGCTGGCCGGCCTCAAGAACGAGAGCCTGAACACGCTGCTCCGCACCCGCCCGGAGGTTTCTGCGCAGCTCCTGCAGGCGCTGGCCCGCCGGCTCCGCCGCACCAACGATTCGCTCTCCGACCTCGTCTTCTCCGACGTTCCGGGCCGCGTAGCCAAGGCGCTCCTGGACCTTGCCGACCGTTTCGGCCGCCCGGCAACGGACGGAGTCCTGGTCGCCCACGAGCTCACCCAGGAGGAGCTGGCCCAGCTGGTTGGCGCTTCCCGCGAAACCGTCAACAAGGCCCTCGCCGAGTTCGTCCAGCGCGGCTGGCTGCGGCTGGAAGCCCGCGCCGTCGTAATCCTGGACATGCAGCGCCTCCGCCAGCGCTCCCGCTAGCAACTGACTGTCTCTGGCCCGAGGCCGACATCCTCCGCGTGCTGCTCCTTCGTCGCTTTGACGCACGCTTCCGGATGCCGGACCTCGGGCCTTTTGTTCGTTACCCCCGACGCTCTCTCGTTTGATGCGTGCTTCCCCGAAACCCTCTCTCCCTTAATGCGGGCTTCCCCGAAACCCTCTCTCGCTCGTCCTGCGGAAAGTGCGCGAGCGTCCGCCCAGAACCCACATCAAGTGGAAGAGCGTCCGCGCAGAACCCACATCAAATGCGCGAGCGTCCGCCCAGAACCACATCAAATGCGAGAGCGTCCGCCCAGAACCACATCAAATGCGAGAGCGTCGGGGACGGGAGCCGGGGCAACCGAAGCTATCGTTCGCGCTGGGGATCGTCCGCCGTGGTCTTCGCGGCCTCGACTTCAAGCATGAGCTTGCCGTCTTCTTCGACCAGGACCGGCTGGTAAACGTGGGCCTTGCGCTTGTAGCTGAGGTAGGCGATGCAGCCGTTGGCCGCGGCCATCTTCTCAAGCATGATCTCGGAGCCGGGGACCAGAAGCTCCCCCAGGGTGCGGCCGACGGTATTTTCCTGGCCAACTTCATCACCCAGGGCTGTGGTGTGGCGTTCGGCAATGACGTCGGCGGCATTAACCCACCGGCCCCACACACCTTTGCCCTCCAACAGGGTGGGCTGCTGGTTCAGGGGGACGGTGGCCGCAAAGTACCGGGTGTCGAACCGGCGGTGGGCAAAATCGGGGCTGCGCCAGTTGACCAGTGACTTGAGCAGGTCGGTCCGCACCGAGAGCCCCCGCTTGGCCAGAATCTCCGGGAACGTCTTCTCCTGCTCGGCGACGGCCACGCGGGCGCGCATCCATTCCGGGGTGGAGGTGGCTTCCACGGTGCTGGCCATGTCGAGGCCCGCCAGCAGCAGGCCGGTCTCCTCGAAGAGTTCACGGATGGCGCCCAGCACGTGCCGCCGCGCCAGCCCGACGTCGTCCGTTCCCATCTGCTCAGCCCAATGCTGCGGCGACGGGCCCAGCCACGGGACGGGGTCGTCGTCGGCCGCATCCAGCGAGCCTCCGGGAAACGCCAGGACCCCCAGCGGCGAGGAGCCCGGCCGGTAGGCCAGCCAGGTTTCCAAGCCGGTTGGGGAGTCCCGCAGCAGCACGACCGAGGAGGCAAGGCGTGCTGCCCGCGGGGTCCGTTCGCCGTGTTCGAGCCAGCTCTGAGCCGCCCCTTCAAGGTCCTGGGGAAGGGCAAAGAGCCGTCGGGCGAGGTGAGGCAAGGGAAACGACCGGTCCTAGCTGAATTCGGCTATCAGTTCGACCTCAACGGGAGAGTCGAGGGGCAGCACGGAAACGCCGACGGCGGAACGTGCGTGCTGGCCGGCGTCACCCAGGACGCGTCCCAGCAGTTCCGAGGCTCCATTGATGACGCCGGGCTGGCCGGTGAACGAAGGATCGGAGGAGACGAACCCCACAACCTTGACGATGCGGGTGATGCGGTCAAGGTCGCCGATGACGCTCTTGACGGCCGCCAGGGCGTTAACGGCGCAAATGGCCGCGAACCGCTGCGCATCCTCGGGGGAAACGGTGGGCTCGTCTGCGTAGCCCTCGGTCCCTGCCGACACCTTGCCGGTTGCCGGCAGCTTGCCATTAACAAATGGCAGCTGTCCGGACGTGTACACGCAGCTGCCGGAGACCACCGCCGGAACGTAAGCGGCCACGGGAGCGGCCACTTCCGGAAGGGTCAGCCCAAGGTCGGCGAGCCGCTGCTCAACAGCGGAAACGGGGGCGTCAGCTGCGCCGGGCTGGGCCTGTGCGGAGGTGCTCATGCTACTGCTTCTCCCTCTTGAGGTAGGCAACCAGGCCGTTGCCGTCAGGTCCGGGAACAACCTGGACCAGCTCCCAGCCGTCGTCTCCCCACTGGTCAAGAATCTGCTTTGTGGCGTGAATAATGAGCGGAATCGTCGCGTACTCCCATTTGGTCATGAGAGAAAGACTAGTCCTTGCCGGTAAAGTGGAAAACATGGCGACTCGTACGAACCCATTATTCGACACTGCCACCACCCTCGGAAAAATCCTCGTTTTCCTTGGCGTGAGTGCTATCTGCGGTGTCCTGGTAGCAGGCCTGCTGGTTCCTGCGGCGGCCGTTTCAGGCAGCGCGGCCAGCGGTTCGATCGAGTTCTTCGACACCCTCCCGGACGAGCTTAAGGTTGACCCGCCCAACCAGACCACCAGGATCCTGGCTGCGGACGGCAGTGAAATCGCCAGCGTCTACAAGGAGAACCGCACCAAGGTTGCCCTGGACCAGATTTCGCCCTTCATGAAGGAAGCCGTCATCGCCGTCGAGGACAGCCGGTTCTATGAGCATGGCGGCGTGGACACCACGGGTATCCTGCGCGCGCTGGTCAGCACCGCGCGCGGCAACAGGCAGGGCGCCTCCACCATCACCCAGCAGTACGTCAACAACGTCCTCAACTCCAACCTCGCCGCAGAGGGCAGGGACGAGGACATCAAGCTCAACGGCGTGAACAAGGGCGTGGGCGACAAGCTCCGCGAGATGAAGCTCGCCATTGCACTGGAGAAGGAGTTCAGCAAGGAGCAGATCCTTGAGGGCTACCTCAACATCGTGTTCTTCAACCGCGACGCCTACGGCATTGAAGCCGCATCCAGGTTCTTCTTCAGCACCACCGCCAAGGACCTCTCCCTTCCCCAGGCCGCGCTGCTGGCCGGCCTGGTCAACAGCCCTTCCGCCTTTGACCCCATCACCAACCCGGAAAACGCCAAGCAGCGCCGCGACCTGGTGCTGAGCCTGATGCGGGACCAGGGCAAGATCACGCAGGCAGACTACGACGCCGCCGTCGCCACTCCCGTGGAAACCAACGTCACCCCGGCCCGGCAGGGTTGCGCCTACGCTTCCACCGCCCCCTACTTCTGCGACTACGTGCTGCACCTGCTGGAAAACAACCCGGCCTACGGTGCTGACCTTGATGAGCGCAAGCGCCTCATCTACGGCGGCGGCCTGACCATCACCACCACGCTGGACCCGAACGCGCAGGCAGTAGCCCAGGAGCAGGTCAACGCCTCCGCCGGCGCCAACCCGGACAAGTGGGGAGCCGCCATGGTTTCCGTGCAGCCCAACTCCGGCAAGATCATCTCAATGGCCCAGAACACCTCCTTCCTCCCCGCCGAAGGCGCCTTCGACTCGCAGGTGAACTTCAACGTGGACAAGCTGGACAAGGACGGCAACGACCTCAACGGCCTGGGCGGCGCCCAGCCCGGCTCCACCATGAAGCCGTTTACCTTCGCCCAGTGGCTTGAGGAGGGCAAGTCCATGAACACCGTGGTCAATGCCGCCCAGCGCCGCTACCCGCTCAACTTCAAGTGGCGCAACTCCTGCGGCCAGGTGACGGGCGCCTACAACACTGCGGAAAAGTCACTCGGCGCCGCCGACGACCTCCAGAACGCAGAACCCCAGTGGTACCGTCCGCTGTCCGTCCTTGAAGGCCTGTACAACTCCATCAACACCGTCACCTTCGCTTCGGCGGCGCAGTTGGACTTCTGCGGCATCCAGAAGATCGTGGATGCGACCGGACTTCATGGCGGACTGCCCGCCGACGGCGACCCCAACCCGAAAATCAACATGTCCATGCTGGGCAACCTGCTGGGTTCCACCCAGACGGCTCCGCTGACCATGGCCAGCGCCTTCGCAACGTTCGCCAACGATGGCAAGTACTGCGAGCCCATCGCCATCACTGCCGTGACTGACCAGACCGGCGCCACACTGCCGGCGCAGTCCAGCAGCTGCCGGGATGCAGTGAAGCCGGAGGTTGCCCGCGGCGTGAACTACGCCCTCCAGGAAGTACTGAACCGCGGCTCCGGCTCACTGATCCAGCCCCGGATCTCCACCCGGACCAGCTTCCCCATCGGCGCCAAGACCGGTACCTCAAACATGAACGAATCGACGTGGGTTGTTGGCCACACCACCGGCCTGGCCACCGCGGCCTGGTTTGGTGATCCGCTGGGCGCCCAGAACCGACCGGGCCAGAACATCACCGTGAACGGAAAGTTCTACAAGGGCATCGACGGATACATGATTGCCGGGCCCATGTTCTCGAACTTCATGTCCCGGATTGCGCCCGCATACGGCACTGAGCCGTTCCCCGCCCCGCCCAGCAGCATGCTGAACGGGACAACCCGGAACACCGCTCCCGCCACTACGGCACCGCGGGCAACCCAGGCCCCGGCCACCCAAGCGCCGGCACCGGAAGCACCTGCCGCCACCGAGCCTGCCCCGCAGCCGACCAACAGCGGCAACGGTAATGGCAATGGAAACGGCAACGGCTAGCCGCCGATGACCTCGACAACTACGCTGGCCAGCCGCGCCCGCACCCTTGGGCGCGGCCTGGCCGTCACTGCCGGGGCCGGTGCCGCCGCCGGGGCGGCCGCCTTCGGATATGGCCTCTGGGAAAAGGACCAGTTCGTCCTCCGCGAGGAAACGCTGGCCATCCTGCCGCCGGGGCATGCCCCCTTCCGCATCCTGCACCTGAGCGATATCCACTTCATCACCGGCCAGAAGAAGAAGGCAGCCTGGCTTCAGTCGCTGGCCGACCTCAAGCCGGACCTGGTGGCCAACACCGGCGACAACCTCAGCCACCCCAAAGCCGTTGACCCCGTCCTGGCCGCCCTGCGCCCGCTCATGGAGTTCCCCGGGGTCTTTGTTCCGGGCTCCAACGACTACTTCGCCCCTAGCCCGAAGAACCCTGCCCTGTACCTGCTGGGGCCTTCCAAGGTAAAGCCCAAGCCCAAGATGCTTGACTGGCCGCGGCTGCGCTCAGGTTTTGGCATGGCGGGCTGGATTGACCTGACCAACCGCCACCAGTCCCTGGTGCTGAACGGCATCCGCTTTGACTTTTCCGGGGTGGACGACCCCCACCTGAAGCGCGAAAAGTACGCCGGGTGGCCCCGGGGAACCGTGAGCCAGGACGCCGCGGACCACCTCAAGGTGGCCGTCATCCATGCGCCCTACCAGCGGGTGCTGGACCACTTCACCGAGGACGGCGCCGACCTCCTGCTCGCCGGCCATACGCACGGGGGCCAGATCTGCATCCCGGGCTATGGCGCGCTGGTGGCCAACTGCGACCTTCCCACCTGGCGGGCGAAAGGGCTTAATGACTGGCAGAGCAACGGAAGGACGACGCCGGTCAACGTGTCCGGCGGCATCGGCACCTCCCGCTTCGCCCCGGTAAGGATCGCCTGCAAACCCGAGGCCGTCCTGCTGACCCTCACGTCACCCGGCTGATCGAAGCATTACAAGCCGCAATAACTGGCCAAGCTGTTTATCACGCTGAAATTCCTGTGAACCGCCTCACGTCCATGGCATAGGGTAGTTGCTACGGGAAACTACATTCGTTTTAGAGCTTGAGAAGCGGGCATGGCCAAGCAATCATCATTTTTTCGATCGATCAGTCGTCTCTATCCCCATGTCCGGCCCATCATTCCACGGCTCCTGCTGGGACTGGTGTGTGCGCTGCTGGCCAGTATCGTTGCCCTGGCGATCCCCCAGGTCCTGCGGGTGCTGGTCAACGAGTCGCTGCGGCCGGGCGGCGCCACGGAGGCCATCTGGGTGTCAGCCGGAATCATCCTGGTCCTGGGCATAGCCGAGGCGGGACTGGTGGCCCTCCGCCGCCAGTTCGTCATCAACCCGGCCACCACCGTGGAAACCCGGATGCGTGTGTCGCTCTACGACCACCTGCAGGAGCTCACGGTCTCCTTCCACGACCGCTGGGGCTCAGGCCAGCTCCTCTCCCGCGCCATGACGGACCTCAACTTCCTGCGCCGCTGGATGGCTTTTGGCGCCATCATGCTGGTGGTCACCACGCTGACCGTGATCATCGGCATTGCCGTCATGTTCGCCATGAGCTGGCAGCTCGCCCTGATCTTCCTGGCGGCAGCCGTGCCCATCATGGCGTACAGCTTCCGTTTCCGCACCCGCTTCAGCAAGGTGGCCCGCCGCAGCCAGGACCAGGCCGGTGACCTGGCCACCACGGTGGAGGAGTCAGTGCACGGCATCAGGGTGCTCAAGGCTTTCGGCCGCAGCCGGGAAGCACTGGAAAACTTCGAAGAACAAGCCGAAGAACTGCGCCAAACAGAGATCGACAAGGCGCGCCACCAGGCCTTGTTCACCATGGTGGTCACGCTCCTGCCGGAACTTGCCCTGGGCGCAGGCCTGGTGGTGGGCATCATGCTCTGCGCCAGCGGGCAACTGAGCATCGGCGCACTGGTGGCGTTCTTTGCCACGGCGGCCGTCATTGCCTCACCCGTGGAATTTTCCGGCATGCTGCTGGCCATGGCACTCACTGCCAAGACCGCCGTCGACCGCCACTACGAAGTCATGGATTCCGCCAACACCATTACCAGCCCCCCGGAACCGCGCCGGCCGGACAACCTCGCGGGCTCCCTCGAATTCCATAACGCCACTTTTGCCTACGAGGATGCCCCGGACAAGCCCATCCTGGAGAACATCAGCCTGGACGTCCGGCCCGGTGAGACCATGGCCCTGGTGGGCATCACGGGCAGCGGCAAGAGCGCACTCATCCAACTGGTGCCCCGGCTGTATGACGTCACCGGCGGCTCCATCAGCATCGACGGCGTGGACCTGCGGGACTTTGATGTGGAGGAACTGCGCCGGATCGTGGCCGTGGCCTTCGAGGACACCACCCTGTTCTCAAACTCCGTCCGTGACAATGTGCTGCTCGGCGCCCCGGACCGCAGCGAGGCCGTCCTGGAGGAAGCCCTGGATGTGGCCCAGGCACACTTCGCCTACTCCCTGCCGGAGGGCCTGGACACCCTGATCGGCGAGGAAGGCCTGAGCCTGTCCGGCGGTCAGCGCCAGCGGATCGCCCTGGCGCGGGCAATCGCGGCCCGGCCCCGCGTGCTGGTGCTGGACGACCCCCTCTCCGCCCTGGACGTCCACACGGAGGAACTGGTGGAGACGCGGCTCCGCGCCGTCCTGAAGGACACCACCACCCTGATCGTTGCCCACCGGCCGTCCACCGTGGCCCTCGCGGACAGGGTGGCGCTGCTTGAGGAAGGCCGGATCACCGCCGTCGGAACCCATACGGAACTGCTGGCGGGCAATGACCATTACCGCTACGTCATTGCGAGCCTGGACCAGGAACCGCGGGACCTGGACTCGGAACTTTCGGACCTCAAGGAAGAAGCAGCGATCCAGGAAGCGGAGGTCACCCGATGAGCACCGCCTCCTTCGGCACTGCCAATGAAGACAATGCCCACCTCAGCAAGAGTGACAGCAGGGCAGTCCGACGGCGGTCGCTGGCACTGCTGCGGTCACTGATCCGCCCGGTGCGGCTCCGGTTCTGGCTGACCATCGCCATGGTGGTCCTCTCCCAGGCCGCAAGGGTGGCGGGGCCGGCGTTGATCGCCTTTGGCATCGACCGGGCCCTCCCCGCCCTGCAGGCAGGGGACAACGCACCCCTGGTGTTCACAGGTGCCGCCTACCTCCTTGCAGCAATTGCGACGGCGGGGCTCACGGCCCTGTATGTCACCTCCACCGCGAAGCTCAGCCAGGCGATGCTGCTGGACCTGCGCCTGCGGGTCTTCCGCCAGACCCAGGGGCTGAGCCTCGAGTTCCACGAAAAATACACGTCGGGCCGGATCATCGCCCGGCAGACCTCGGACCTCGAAGCCCTCCGCGAACTCCTGGACTCCGGCGTCAGCTCGCTGGCGTCAGGGATGCTGTTCATGGTCTTCACCGCCATTACCGTGTTCGCCCTGGACTGGCGGAGCGGACTGCTGGTGCTGGCCGCCGGCGTGCCCATGTTCTTCCTGGCCCGCTGGTACCAGAAGCACTCCCAGATCGCCTTCCGCGAATCCCGCGTGGTCTCCGCCCGGCTCATTGTGCACTTCGTAGAAACCATGACCGGCATCCGCGCCGTCAAGGCCTTCCGCAAGGAGCAGGAAAACTCCGGCCGTTACGGCCAGCTCGCTGAGGACTACCGGCGGGTCACCGTCCGCTCCATCAACCTCAACGGCATCTTCCAGCCGGGGCTGGTACTGATCGGCAACGTCTGCGTGGCTGTGGTGCTGCTCTTTGGCGGCTTCCGCGTCCTGGCCGGTGACCTGGAGGTGGGTGTGCTCCTGGCACTTATCCTTTCCACCAAGCGGTTCTTCCAGCCGGTGGACCAGATGGCCATGTTCTACAACTCCTTCCAGAGCGCGCAGGCCGCGCTCGAGAAGGTGTCGGGGCTCCTGGAGGAGGTGCCGACGGTCCGCCCGCCCAAGAATCCCGTCCCCCTGAAGCAGGCCAAGGGAGCCATCGACTTCAACGGAGTGGAGTTCCGCTACGGCGAGGGCCCGCTGATCGTCCCCACCCTGGACCTCCACATCCCCGCGGGCCAGACTGTTGCCCTGGTGGGACAGACGGGCGCCGGCAAGTCCACGCTGGCAAAGCTCATTGCACGCTTCTATGACGTCTCCTCCGGTTCCCTCACGCTCGACGGCGTCGACGTCCGCAACCTGGGAACCACGGACCTGCGCCGCAACATTGTCATGGTCACCCAGGAGGCATTCCTGTTCAGCGGCTCGGTGGCGGACAACATCGCCCTGGGCCGCCCCGAGGCGTCCCGGGCAGAAATCGAGGAAGCGGCCAAAGCCGTAGGCGCCCACGACTTCATCATGGAACTTCCGGAAGGCTACGACACCGACGTCAACAAGCGCGGCGGTCGGGTCTCGTCGGGGCAGCGGCAGCTCATCAGCTTTGCGCGGGCGTTCCTGGCACGTCCGGCCGTGCTGATCCTGGACGAGGCCACGTCCTCCCTGGACATTCCCTCCGAAAGGCTGGTGCAGCAGGGCCTGGCACGGCTCCTGGCGGGCACGGAGGCAGCCCGCAGGACGGCCCTGATCATTGCCCACCGGCTGTCCACGGTGGAGACCGCAGACCGGGTGCTGGTGGTGCATGACGGCCGGATCGTGGAAGACGGCAGCCCGGCCGAGCTCATTGGCGGGGGCGGGCGGTTTGCCGACCTCCACGGAGCCTGGAAGGACTCGCTGGTCTGATTCCGTTGCAGCAGTTCGCGGGATTTCGCATCGGGCCCCGGCATCGGCTATCCTTGTAAAGTTGCTTTTGCAGCGGATCGGGATGTAGCGCAGCTTGGTAGCGCGCTTCGTTCGGGACGAAGAGGTCGCAGGTTCAAATCCTGTCATCCCGACCAAAAAGAAAGAGGGTCTCCTTATGGAGGCCCTCTTCTTGTCTTAAAGGAAACAGCCCCGAAGCTTGCGCTCCGGGGCCATCCTCGCCTCCTGGTGTGAGGAAGCTTTTTACATCGGGTCAGGCCAGTTGCCTACGTACGTGGTGTACGAGGTATCGATGCTCTTGTCCTTGGTCTTCTTGGACATCGGGTCAGGCCAGTTTCCAACGGCTACCGAAGTTCCGGCAGAGTCCCCGAGGGAACCGGCAGACAGGACAGCTGGAGCCGCCGCAGAAAAAGCAAGGGCGCCTGCCAGTACGGCCGCGGTTGCGATCTTCTTCAACATAAATGGGTTCCTCAATACGAGTCGGATTCGTTACAAAGCCAGCACTGTCCTTGTTGACATACATTGTAAAATGTTTTCCACAGGGACTGTCAAGCATTTTGTACGAAGACCGTCCGGAAAAGGAGGAAAACCCGTGGGCAACGGATTCGGGGAGAAGCTCCGCGCGGAGCGTCTCGAACGGGGGCTGACACAGGCGGAACTGGGAAAGGACCTGTACTCCCCTAGCTATATTTCACTACTTGAGACCGGCCGCAGGGAACCTACGGCGGAGGTCATCGAGGAACTGGCACGCAGGCTGGAACTGGCACCCAAGGCGCTGGAGGCTTGGAGCCAGCCCATCTCAGTAAGCGATGCCGAGTACGTCCTCGCCGGGTTGTATGCCCGGCAGGCGTGGGACCTGAGGGACTATCAGCTGGCGGCCAGCCACGCAGCCACGGCCGCCAAGATAGCCCTCGAAGGCAGGAACACCAGCGCCTGGTGGAACATGACGTACATGCAGGCGGAGTGCCTCATCAAGCAGGGCAACTGGCAGGAATGCCAGCGGATCATGCAGCACCTGCTGGAGCACCCCATGGCCACCGAATCGGCGGGCCTCGCTGTACGGGCCCGCCAGATGCTTGCAGGCATCTCCCAGGGCCAGGGCCAGCTGAGCGCGGCGGTGGAGCACGCCATGGAAGCTGTACGGCTGTGTTCGCAGCTGCCGAAGGGTTCCACGCTCATTATCGGCGCCCACCGGGCATTGATCGGTGCGCTTGCCGAAAGCGGCCGGCTCGACGAGGCGTGGAAATACTGCCAGGCCATGATCGACCACGTGGACGAGCACTCCATGTCCCAGCTCGCCGGCGAAGTGGCGTGGGTGATCGGCAACGTCGCCTTCATGCGGCACGATTACCAGGAGGGTATCAAGCACCATGAACGGGCAGCCCGGCTGCTCTCCCCCGCCAACGACATCGAACTGTGGGCCCGGTTCAACAAGGCCTCGGCGGCGGTTCGCCTGTCCTCAGGGATCGTTGAACCGGAAACACTGTCCTCGATCGAGAGGGCCGAATTGGCCCTGTCCATCGTGGGCGGCAACAAATCGGACCAGCTGGAGGTCGCCTTCATCCGCGCCCGCTGGCTGTACCTGACCGGGGACATCGTTGCCGCCGTCGAGAAGCTCCGCGAGATCCATGCGGAGCGCGCCAGCCTGGCAAAGCACACCGCCGGTGAAGTGTCGCTGCTGCTGGGCAAGTCACTCAAGGCCGCAGGCGAATCCGAGGAAGCCCTGGTGCACCTCGAGGAAGCCCAGAAGGCCTTCAGCGCGGCAGGAGCAGCTGACCGCGTCCAGCAGGCCATGGACGCGGTCCTGGAAATAAAACTGGCCCAGCAGCGCGCGGCAGCCGCTGCCAAGGCCAGCTAGTCACACCACATCCGCCGGGAGCAGCTGGGGCTCCGTCAGGCGAAGGTTTTCCCCGTAAGTTTCTCGTAGGCCTCGACGTAGCGGCCGCGGGTACGGTCCACAACCTCGTTGGGCAGCGCCGGCGGCGGCGTATCCGAGGACTTGTCCCAGCCCGACTCAGCAGACGTCAGCCAATCGCGCACATACTGTTTGTCGTAGGACGGCTGTGCCTGTCCCGGCTGGTAGGTGGCGGCATCCCAGAAGCGTGACGAATCCGGCGTCAGCACCTCATCCCCCAGGGTGATGAGCCCCGAGACCGGGTCATAGCCAAATTCGACCTTTGTGTCCGCCAGGATGATTCCGCGCTCCCGGGCAATTTTCTCAGCGGTGCTGTAGATCTTGAGCGTCAGCTCACTCAGGCGCCCGGCAATATCGTCGCCAACCATGGCCACCACGGCATCGTAGCTGATGTTCTCGTCATGCTCGCCAACCTCGGCCTTGGCCGATGGCGTGAAGAGCGGGCGGTCCAGGCGCGACCCGTCAACCAGCCCCTCCGGCAGTGGAATGCTGCACACTGTCCCGGAGGCTTTGTACTCCTGCAGGCCGGTGCCTGTGAGGTAGCCGCGGGCGATGCACTCCACCGGGAACATGTCCAGCTTCTTGCAAATCATGGCCCGGCCCTCCACCTCGGCCGGGACGCCGTCCTCCACCGTGGAGCCCAGGACGTGGTGGTCCACGTCCAGCTGGTCGAACCACCACAGGCTGAGCTGCGTCAGGATGCGTCCCTTGTCCGGGATCAGGGAGGACAGGACGTGGTCAAAGGCGCTGATCCGGTCGCTGGCCACCACCAGCACGCAGTCCTGGCCCATACGCTGCAGGATGGCCTCGTCAGCCGGCTCGTAGAGGTCCCTGACCTTGCCCGAGTAGACGTGCGTCCATCCGGGAAGTTCGAGGGTCTTGGTGTTGAAACCGCGGGGTGCTGGATCGTTGCTCATATCAGGCCTTCGTCTTGGTCCCGTGGAGGGATGCGCTGGCAGTGGAGGGGACCTTTATCTCCCCGCGGGCGGCTTTGCCGCCAATATCCGTGCGGTACTGCGAGCCTTCTAGCTGGACCAGCTCCACGCCGTCGTACGCTTTTTCGCGCGCGTCCACGAGGTCGCTGCCGAGGGCGACGACGGCGAGCACTCGCCCGCCCGCGGACACCACTTTGCCCTCCTCGTCGAAGGCGGTGCCGGCATGGATGACGTGGACGCCGTCGAGCTCCTCCACCTTCTTGAGCCCGCGGATGCGGTCCCCGGTGCGGGGAGTATCAGGATAGTTTTCGGACGCGACGACGACGGCGACGGCAGTTTCCTTGGCCCACCGCAGCTCCTCTGCCTTGTCCAGTTCGCCCTTGGCGGCCGCCAGCAGCAGGGCGCCGAGGGGGGTCTTGAGCCGTGCCAGCACGGCCTGTGTTTCCGGATCACCAAAGCGGACATTGAACTCGATGACGCGGGTGCCGCGGGAGGTGAGGGCCAGCCCCACGAACAGCACGCCCACGAACGGGGTGCCGCGGCGGGCCATCTCGTTGACGGTGGGCTGGGCCACGCGTTCAATGACTTCCTGGACCAGGCCTTCCGGTGCCCACTCGAGCGGTGTGTAGGCGCCCATGCCGCCGGTGTTGGGGCCCTCGTCCCGGTCGAAAATCCGTTTGAAGTCCTGGGCGGGTGAAAGCGCCACGGTGTTGTGGCCGTCGCAGAGGACAAAGAGCGAAACCTCGGGACCGTCCAGGAACTCCTCGATCACCACGGAGCCGCCGGCGTCGAAGCAGGACTGTGCGTGGGCCAGTGCTTCCCCGCGGTCCTTGGTGACCACCACACCCTTTCCTGCGGCGAGCCCGTCATCCTTCACCACGTAGGGTGCCCCGAAGGTATCGAGGGCCGATTCGGCTTCCTCGGCGTTGGTGGCCACCATGGCCATGGCGGTGGGCACTCCCGCTTCCGCCATGATTTCCTTGGCGAACGCCTTGGACGCCTCCAGCTGTGCTGCGGCCTTGCTGGGACCGAACACCGGGATGCCGGCCGCACGAACGGCGTCGGACACACCCGCGGCCAGCGGAGCCTCGGGGCCAACCACCACCAGGTCCACCGTCAGCCTGGTGGCCAGTGCGGCGACGGCGTCGGGATCATTGCCGTCAATCTTGTGCGTGGGGACCAGTTTGCTGATACCGGCGTTGCCGGGAGCTGCGTGGACCTCGGACACGTTGGGGTCGGCGAGCAGGGAGCGGACAATGGCGTGTTCGCGGCCTCCAGGGCCAATGACGAGTACCTTCACAGTCTCCAAGGGTACTTTGTGCACCCTGCAGGCTCCTAAGCTGTGTCACGGTGGATGCCGCGCCCGGCGAAGGAGACAATCCCGGACCCGGTCCGCTCCGAATAGCGTTCATGGAGAAGCTGAAGAACTGGTTCCGGGGACCCACTGCTATGGCGGCGCTGGCAGGCGTGGTGGCGGCCGCCGTCGTCCTTGCCGTGGCCGAACTGCTCGGGGCTTTCTTCACTGCCCGCGCAACGCCGGTGATCGCCCTGGGCTCAACCTTCATCGACTTCACGCCCTCCTGGCTGAAGGACTTCGCCATCGCCACGTTCGGCACCAATGACAAGGTTGCGCTCTTCGTGGGCATGGGCTTGACCATTGCAGCGCTGGCATGCGTGCTGGGGGTGGTGGCCCACCGGAAATGGGCGCTGGGTGTCCTTGGCGTCCTGTTCATGGGCGCCGTCATTGTGGCCAGCGTTGTGACCCGCGCCGGCGTGGGGGCATATGAAGCGCTGCCTACGGTGGTGGGAACTTTCGCCGGCCTCCTGGTGCTGCGGTTCCTGGTCAACAGGGTGCCGGCAACGAAGGCGTGGCCGGAAGCGGCGGCCGGTTCCGCCGTTGGAGACTCCCCTGATGCAGGGGCCGCGCCGGGCGCGACGCCCCGCGCCGCAACCAGCCGCCGCAGGTTTTTCGCGGCTGCTGGAATCACCGCAGCCGCCGCCGGCCTGGCCGCAACTGGCGGACGGCTGCTGGGTGCTGCACGCAGCAATATCCTCCAGGCGCGGGATGCCCTGCAGCTGCCAGTGCCTGCCAAGGCGGCGCCGCCCGTTCCTGCCGGCGTCCAGTCTCCGGTGCCCGGGGTGCAGCCCTGGGTAACGCCGAACGGCGACTTCTACCGCATCGACACCGCACTCAGCGTGCCGGAAATCGACGTGGCGGACTGGGAGCTCCGCGTCCACGGCATGGTTGAGGAGGAAGTCCGGCTCACCTTCCAGGACCTGCTCGACGCCGACCTGATCGAATCCCATGTGACGCTCACCTGCGTGTCCAACCCCGTGGGCGGCAACCTCGCCGGCAACGCCAAATGGCTGGGATTTCCCCTCCGGGAAGTGCTCAAGCGCGCCCGGCCCAAGGACGGCGCGGACATGGTCCTCTCCACCTCCATCGACGGCTTCAGCGCCTCAACGCCGCTGGAGGTACTGCAGGACGACCGGGACGCAATGCTGGCAATCGGCATGAACGGTGAGCCGCTGCCGCTGGAGCACGGCTACCCGGTGCGGATGGTGGTCCCTGGCCTGTACGGATTCGTGTCCGCCACCAAGTGGGTGGTGGACCTGGAGGTCACCCGGTTCGCCGACAGCAAGGCGTACTGGACCGAGCGGGGCTGGTCCGAACGCGGCCCCATCAAGACCATGGCCCGGGTGGACGTGCCCAAGTCCTTCGCCAAGGTACCAGCCGGGAAGGTTGCCGTGGGCGGCACCGCCTGGGCACAGACCCGGGGGATCACCAAGGTGGAGATCCAGGTGGACGACGGCGACTGGATGGAGGCCGAGCTGTCCACAGAGGCGTCCCTGGTCACCTGGCGGCAGTGGTCCTACCAGTGGAACGCCGCTCCGGGGCAGCATTACATCAAGGTCCGGGCCACCGACGGCACCGGTGAGGTCCAGACGGAGCAGCGCGCGGACCCCGTACCCGACGGCGCGTCCGGCTGGCAGTCCGTGATGGTCACCGTGGAGTAACGCGGCATTCAGTGGGGCGACCCATAGACTGGCAGCATGCCCCACAACCCCCATGCCACCTTTACCGTGGACTCCGCCGTGGAACTGGCCGTCGTCGAACGCAGCGGCTTTGTGGAATCCCGGCACATCGGCTCGGCCGTCCTCCTGGCGGCGGACGGATCGGTCGTCACCGAACTGGGCGATATCAACACGCCCATCCTTGCCAGGTCCACGCTTAAGCCGTTCCAGGCCCTTGCGTCCATGCAGTCCGGCGTGCCTTTGCGGGGCGCGCAGGTGGCTGTTGCCTGCGGAAGCCACACCGGCTCCCTGGACCACATGGACGTGGTGGCGGGAATGCTTAAAGCCGCCGGGGTCCGGGAGGACCAGCTCCAGTGTCCGGAGGCCTGGCCGCAGGACGAGACGGCCCGCACCTGGCTGGTCCGCTCTGAAAAGGGGAAGTCCAGGTTGGCGTTTAACTGCTCCGGAAAGCACGCGGCGTTCCTCTGGGCCTGCACGGAAAACGGCTGGGACACGCACAGCTACCTGGAACCGAACCACCCCCTGCAGCAGCGCGTCCGCACCGTGGTGGAGGAATACACCGGCGAGAAAATTGCGCACCTGGGCATTGACGGCTGCGGCGCACCGGTTGCCGCGGTATCCCTCAAGGGGCTTGCCCGGGGGTACTCGCAACTGGCAAAGGCGCCGGGCGACCAGAGCTTCAGCGCCCGCGCCGCCACCATCGCCACCTCCATGCTGGACTACCCCTGGGCCGTCCAGGGCGTCGGCGAGGCCAACACACTGGTCATGGATGAGCTGGAGATTATCGCCAAAATCGGCGCGGAGGGCGTGCTGGCCATGGCCACAGCGCAGGGAGTCTCCGTAGCCGTGAAGATCCTGGACGGAAACGTGCGTGCCACCTCATTGGTGGCCCTGACCCTCCTGGCCGCGGCGGGCGCGGTGGATATCCCCGCCGTTGCCGGCGTCCTGGAGAGGGTGGTTGATCCCGTACTGGGCGGCGGCCGGCCGGTGGGAAAGATCCGCCTTGGCCCGGCAGTGTCAGCACTTCTGGACTAGGTGCTTCTGGGCTGGATGCTTTTCGGTTGGGACTCCTGGACTTAACGTGTCACACGTGCTGGTCCACGATCACCGGGTTGCCGTCCGGATCAACAACAATGAAGCTCGCCGGCCCGGTTGTTCCTTCCTCCGCTTCGCTGGCGAAATTGACGCCCTTGCCCTGCAGTTCGCGCTGGAGGTCGCGCACGTCCGTGAAGGACTCCAGCGGCCGGGCGTCCTGGTCCCAGCCGGGGTTGAAGGTCAGGGCGTTCCGCTCCAACATTCCCTGGAACAGACCCACTACAGCCTGGCCATTTTTCAGGATCAACCAGTTCTGCGTGATGTCACCGGCAAAACGCGTAAATCCAAGCTTTTCGTAGAAGGCCGTTGAAGCGGCGATGTCCTTGACGTTGAGGCTTACTGAGAAAGCGCCGAGCTGCACGGTCTGTTCCTTTCCCTTGTGACGAGGTGCTACAGATCGTACTCCCCCACCCAATTCCTTCCCTGTTCAGTATCCGCGGTACTCTGATTCCCTTTGCCGCTGCATCCCTAGGAAAGGGGCCTAAACATGGCTGTAGCCCGTCGCCGGATCGACCCCCGGGAAGGCGCCGCCGCGGTGGAGGCGTGGCGCGAAGCCGCCGAACCGTCGTCGGACGTTCCTGTTCCGCGAACCGTCCTGGCAACTGCGGTGCGCTACACACTTGAGGAGCTCACCGCGCGGGCGCCGGGCAATTCGGTGGAGGTGCGGGTGCCGCCTTTCGGCGTCACCCAGTGCGTGGAAGGGCCGCGGCACACGCGCGGCACCCCGCCCAACGTCATAGAGTGCGACGCCGCCACCTGGCTTGCGATGGTCACAGGCCAGTTGGGCTGGGCAGACGCGGTGGCCGCACACAAAGTCGCCGCCTCCGGACTCCGCGCGGACCTCTCGGCACTCCTCCCGCTCTAACCCCCGAGTTTTTGTCCAGATCTGCAGGCTTCCGAGCCCTGGAACCCTGCATATCTGGGAATTCAAGGGTCAGCCGCGGCCGATGAATGGCATCCCTGCCGCGGTGACAACCACCGATCCAACACTGGCGGACGGCGGCATGTTGGCCATCATCAGGACCGCGCGGGCGGCATCCTCCACGGGGAAGGTCGGCTCCACCCGGCGGCTGCCATCTGCCTGCAGCGCCCCCGCGCCCACGCCGATGGTGTCCATGATGTCCGTGGCCGTGTTGCCGATGTCGATCTGCCCGCACGTGATCCCAAAGCCGCGCCCGTCCAGCTCGATGCTTTTGGTCAGGCCGGTCATGGCGTGCTTGGTGACGGCGTAGGCCACGGTCCGTGGACGGGGTGAGTGCGCCGAGATGGAGCCGTTGTTGATGATCCGCCCGCCCTGCGGGTCCTGCGCCTTCATGGCCCGGACCGCGGCGGCGGCGCACAGCATGGATCCTGTCAGGTTCACCGCGAGGGTGGCGTTCCAGTCCTCCAGGGAAATTTCATCCACACTGGCTGCCGGGCCAAACACGCCAGCGTTGTTGAACAGGACGTCCACCCGGCCCCACCGGCGGCGGACGGCGTCGAAAAGATGCTCGACGTCGTCCTGCCGGGTGACGTCGCAAGGCACCACCAGCGCTTCGGGGTGATCGTCTGCCGTCTCCTTTAACTGCGTTTCCCGGCGGCCCGCCAGCGCTACCCGGTATCCTGCGGCCAACATCTGCCGGGCCACCTCCCGCCCGATGCCGGAACCTGCTCCGGTAACGACGGCAACCCGTACGGCGGAAGGGGTATTGTTCACGCTGTTCTCCTTGGGATGTGGTGCTAAAGGGCGGCCGGCACGCCCGTACTGTTCAGCGGCCAGCCTATGACGGTCTTGGGCCGCGGCGCAGCGTACGTCCGCACCTTCGAGGTGGACAGGCGCATGCGGACCAGGGATTCGGCGATGGCCACGGCAGACGCAACGCCGTCCACCACCGGCACTCCGGCACGCTGCCTGATCTGTTCATCTAGCCCGGCCATTCCGCCGCAGCCAAGCACAATCACCTCAGCCTTATCCTGGCTGACAGCAAGCATCGCCTGGTTGATAATGGCTTCCACGGCGCGCTCCGGCTCCTCCTCAAGTTCAAGGACAGCCATGCCGCTGGCACGGACGGAGGCGCAGCGCGCGTCCAGTCCTGCCAGCTTCAGCCGGTCCTCGATGAGCGGAACTGTGCGGTCCAGGGTGGTGACCACCGAGTACTTGTGGCCCAGGAACATGGCGGTGCTGGCGGCGGCCTCGGTGATGTCCACCACCGGGACGTCGAGGAGTTCCTGCAGCCCCTCCCGTCCGTGTTCGCCGTAGCCGGCCTGCACCACGGCGTCGAACGGCTCGGCGTAGGAAGTGACGGCGTCCATCACGGCGATGGCGGCCAGGTAGCTTTCGAAGTTTCCTTCGCAGGAGTCCGCCCCGAACCGGGGTGTGATTCCCACGATCTCCGTGCCCGGTGCCGCGATGCTGCGTGCCGAAGCGGCGATGGAGTCCGTCATGGATTGGGTGGTGTTGACGTTCGCAACGAGTATGCGCATCAGGGGCTCCTTAGTGTTTGCTGGCGACGGCGATGGCCTCGCCGTCATGGTCTTCGAGCCGCTGCGAGCGGTCCGCAATAAAGAAGTACACAGCGGCTGCGATGCCGGCGGCGAAGAACCAGGCGAACGGTGCTGCTGCCGCCAGCGCCGGGACGAAGGCGATGAGGAGCGCCAGGACGGCGGCCGGCACCATGGCGATGATGGCCCTGGGGTTGACGCCGTTCTTGTAGTAGTAGGCACCGTCCGGCGATGCGGTGTACAGCTCGGGGACGTTGACCTTGCCGCGGCGGATCAGCCAGTAATCAGCCATGACGACGCCGAACAGGGGGCCGAGGAGGGCGCCGAGGCCGCCCAGGAAGTACACGATCACCAGCGGATTGTTGTAGAGGTTCCAGGGCAGGATGACCAGGCCGATGACGGCGCTGACGAAGGCGGCCTTGCGGAAGTCCAGGTGCTTGGGGAAAAGGTTGGTGAGGGCGTAGACCGGGGCCACGAAGTTGGCCATGAGGTTGACCGCGATGGTCAGGATCAGCAGCGCCAGGCAGGCCAAGACCAGGAAAAGCGTGTTGGGGATGGTCTGGACGATGTCCGAGGGGCTCTCGATGATGGTTCCGTTGATTTTGAACTGCCCGCCGGCCATCACCACGACGATCGCGCCGAAGACGAGCATGTTGATGGGGATGCCCCAGAAGTTTCCGCGGACCACGGCCTTCTTGGAGACGGCGGAGCGGGTGAAGTCGCAGAAGTTCAGGACGAACGTGCCGTAGATGGAGACCCAGAGGGCGCCGCCGGCGAAGATGGTAAGCCACATCTGGGGCCCTTCGAGGGCGTTGTCCGAGGACCAGGCGATGGCGCCGCCCGCTTCCATGAAGATCCAGACGGCGATGGCGGCCATGGTGACCAGGATGATGGGACCGGCAAAGGCCTCGTACTTGCGGATCATCTCCATGCCGAAGCTCACGATGACCAGCTGGACAACCCAAAGGATGACGAAGGCGATCCAGCCCAGGGTGGACAATCCCAGGATGGAGTCCTTGTCCAGTTCTCCAAGGCCCGGGAACATTGCCACGAGCATCACGCGGAAGACGACGGACGCGAGGTAGGTCTGGATGCCGAACCATGCGACGGCGACCGCGCCGCGGAGGAGGCTGGCGATCTGGGCGCCGCGGATGCCGAAACTGATCCTGCTCATCACCGGGAAGGGAACGCCGGTCTTGACGCCCATGAATCCGGAGAGATTCAGGAGGCCGAAGAGCAGGGCAGCTCCGATCCCAAGGGCCAGCAGGATCTGCCAGCCGCCGAGCCCCAGGGCGAAGAGTCCGATGGCGAAGGCGTAATTGCCGAGGCTGTGGACATCGTTGGCCCAGAGGGTGAAGATGCTGTAGCCGGACCAGCTCCGGCCGGCGCGTTTGGTGGGGGCAAGATCGACGTTGTAGAGGGTGGGGCTGATGGCCTGGCCTGATGCTGCGCTGGCTGATTCACAAAGAGCTTCGACGCCTGTGGCGGAGTGGGCGGAAGAGTCTGACGGCGCTGTCAGGTCAGGAGCCTTTTCGACGCCGACCGGTGGAGGGGTCTGCATGGGGATCTCCGGTTCTGGAAGGATTCGCAGTGGTGAGCGCTGGTCCGGGAGGATCGGTTCTGTTATTCCACATTGCGAAAAGTAGATATTGCTTAGTGGAATAAGAGTATGACCTGGATCACCTGTGGTCAAGGAAGCAAAGGAGCGGCCGGTCACAATCGGCCTGCAGACGCAAGCTGGCTCACGACGCTGCCATGGGCGACCACTTGCGTTTGACCTCTCTTCACCCTTCCTCGTAATCTCGTATAACAATAATGTTTTCTCACATTACGAAAACATTGGCCCAGCATTCAAAGATGAAAGAGGCTGACGTGGCTGCAGGAGAAGATACCTCCCATATCCTCAGCGGGTTGACTAACCAGCTGCCTGATCGTGATCCGGAAGAGACTGCCGAGTGGGTTGAGTCCCTGGATTCGTTGATCAGGGAACAGGGCACTGAGCGTGCCCAATTCATCATGCGGAGCCTGCTGCAGCGTGCGGGTGCGCAGAGCGTCGGGGTGCCGATGGTGACCACGACCGATTACGTGAACACGATCCCGGTGGACCAGGAAGCCGAGTTCCCCGGGAACGAGGAGTACGAGCGCCGGTACCGGGCGTACATGCGGTGGAACGCCGCGGTGATGGTCCACCGTGCGCAGCGGGCGAACATCGGTGTGGGCGGGCATATCTCCACCTACGCCGGCGCCGCGACCCTGTACGAGGTGGGGTTCAACCACTTCTTCCGCGGCAAGGACCACCCCGGCGGCGGGGACCAGGTCTTCTTCCAGGGCCACGCCTCCCCCGGCATGTACGCCCGCGCGTTCATGGAAGGCCGCCTTTCGGAGGAGGACCTGGACGGGTTCCGGCAGGAAAAGTCCAAGGAAGGCCACGCGCTCTCGTCCTACCCGCACCCGCGGCTGATGCCGCACTTCTGGGAATTCCCCACCGTGTCCATGGGCATCGGGCCGATGAACGCGATCTACCAGGCCCAGTCCAACCGGTACCTGCACAACCGCGGCCTGAAAGACACCTCTGACCAGCAGGTCTGGGCGTTCCTGGGCGACGGGGAAATGGACGAGCCCGAATCCCGCGGCCTGCTCCAGCTCGCCGCGAACGAGAACCTGGACAACCTGAACTTCGTCATCAACTGCAACCTCCAGCGCCTGGACGGCCCGGTCCGCGGCAACGGCAAGATCATGCAGGAACTCGAAGCGTTCTTCCGCGGCGCCGGCTGGAACGTCATCAAGGTCGTCTGGGGCCGGGAATGGGATGACCTGCTCGCCCGCGACACCGACGGGTCGCTGGTGAAGATCATGAACGAAACCCCCGACGGGGACTACCAGACCTACAAGGCCGAATCCGGCGGGTTCGTCCGCGAACACTTCTTCGGGAAAGACCCGGCCACCAAGGACCTCGTCGCGGACCTGAGCGATGACCAGATCTGGAACCTCAAACGCGGCGGCCACGACTACCGCAAGGTCTACGCCGCGTACAAGGCAGCGACCGAGTTCAAGGGCAAACCCACCGTCATCCTGGCCAAAACCGTCAAGGGCTACGGCCTCGGACCACACTTCGAGGGCCGCAACGCGACCCACCAGATGAAAAAACTCACGCTTCAGGATCTGAAGGAATTCAGGGATTATCTCCGCATTCCCATTTCCGATGCCCGCCTTGAAGAGGATCCCTACCGGCCGCCGTACTACCACCCGGGAGCGGACGCACCCGAGATCGCATACCTGCTTGACCGCCGGCGCGAACTTGGCGGCTTTACTCCCGAACGGCGTTCACACCATCAGGCTGTTGAACTGCCGGACGCCAAATCCTACGAGGTGGCCAAACGCGGCTCGGGCAAGCAGCAGGCCGCCACCACCATGGCCTTCGTCCGGCTCCTCAAAGACTTGCTCCGCGACAAGAAGTTTGGCCACCGGATTGTGCCCATCGTGCCGGACGAATCCCGGACCTTTGGCATGGATGCATTCTTCCCCACGGCGAAGATCTACAACCCCGGCGGCCAGAACTACCTCTCGGTGGACCGCGACCTCGTCCTGGCCTACAAGGAATCCGCCCAGGGCCAGCTGATCCACCCCGGCATCAACGAAGCCGGCGCCGTGGCAGCGTTCACCGCCGCCGGCACCGCGTACGCCACCCACGGCGTGCCCCTGGTCCCGGTCTACGTGTTCTACTCCATGTTCGGCTTCCAGCGCACCGGCGACGCGTTCTGGGCCGCCGCGGACCAGATGACCCGCGGGTTCATCATCGGCGCCACCGCAGGACGGACCACCCTCACCGGCGAAGGACTCCAGCACGCCGACGGCCACTCCCCGCTGCTCGCCTCCACCAACCCCGCCGTGGTCACCTACGACCCCGCCTACGGGTACGAAATGGGCCACATCATCCGCGACGGCCTCGAACGCATGTACGGGCCGGACTCGGAAGACCGGAACCTGATGTACTACCTCACGGTCTACAACGAGCCCATCACCCAGCCCGCCGAACCCGAGGAACTGGACGTCGAGGGTGTCATCAAGGGCATCTACCTGCTCGCCCCGGCGAAGATTGACGGTCCCCGCACCCAGATCCTCGCCTCCGGCGTGTCCGTTCCCTGGGCCCTCGAAGCCCAGCGGATCCTCGCCGAGGACTGGTCCGTCTCCGCCGACGTCTGGTCCGTGACCTCCTGGAACGAACTGCGCCGCGACGGCCTCGCCGCCGAAGAGGAAGCCTTCCTCAACCCCGGCGAACCCGCCCGCGTCCCCTTCATCACCCAGCAACTCGAAGGAGCCACAGGCCCCGTCGTCGCCGTGTCCGACTACATGAAAGCCGTCCCGGACCAGATCCGCCAGTTCGTCCCCAACGAATTCGCCACCCTCGGCGCAGACGGCTTCGGATTCTCCGACACCCGCGCAGCAGCCCGCCGCTTCTTCAAGAACGACACCCACTCCATCGTGGTGAAAGCGCTGCAAATGCTCGCGGCGAGGGGCGACGTTGAGGAGGGGGCGCCGTCGTACGCCATGGACCGCTACAAGCTCCTGGACGTCAACGCCGGAACCACCGGCGCGACCGGCGGCGACGCCTGATCCCATCCACCGAGTTTTTGTCCAGATATGCAGACTTCCGGGCCTCGCAACCCTGCATATCTGGACAAAAACTACACTAGGGTGCAGCTATGCGGAACACGAAGGGGGCCAGGACCACGGGAGTCGTCCTCGCGGCCGGCGCGGGCACCAGGCTGGGACGGGGGCCTAAGGCGCTGCTCCCCTACCGTGGCCGGCCCTTGGTTGAATCAGTGGCGGCAGCACTGCTCGACGGCGGCTGCCGCGAGGTTGTGGTGGTGCTCGGCGCGGGTGCCGGGGACGTCCAGGCTGCCGCCGGGCTGGACCGCTGCCGCATCGTGGTGAACCAGGACTGGCGGTCGGGAATGGGCAGCTCGCTCCTGCTCGGCAATGCCACCGCTGATGCCCGGGACCACCTGATGGTCTCGCTCGTGGACCAGCCCGGCGTGACTGCCGCAACAGTCCGGAGGCTCCTCGCGGCCCACCGTCCGGGCCGGGTCACCGCGGCGGCGTACGACGGCGGTGCTGCCGCAACAGAGGGTGGCGGCGGGCACCGGCGCGGCCACCCTCTGGTGATCGACTCCGCCCTGCGCCAGGCCGTGGCGGATACAGTGGCGGGCGATGCCGGGGCGCGCGCCTTCCTGCGGGCCCACCCGGACCTGGTGGATGAGGTGGATTGCAGCGATCTGTCCAGCGGCCTTGACGTTGACGCGCCCGAGCACCTTTACCTGCTGGACTAGGTGGTGATGCTCCCGGCGAGGAGCAACTCCTCCAGCCCGCGCTTGAAGCCCGAGCGTCCGCCGTGGGAGGGATGCCGGACCTTGGGCGCGACCACGCCGCTGGACAGCAGGCTGCGGTGCGCGATGTTTCCTACGGCCACCACTGCCTCAATGCGGAAAAGTTCAACCAACGAGTGCCAAAACGGTGCGCCCAGCCTGGCCTCGGTGATCCGCGGTGTCCGGTTGGACTGCGGCTTTCCGGGCACATGGGTATGCCACGGGCAGGCACTCCACAGCAAGGGCAGGAACTCCAGTTCCGCCAGGACCTCCCACATCACCGTTGCCGTCGGCTCGGCGGCCACTCCCTCCGCCCCGGCAGGCAGGGCATAGCCCTTGCCCGGCCCGAACAGTCCAAAACCGTTGGCCGGTCCCTGGAACATGGTGCGGTTGGTGAAGGGAACGCCGGTGATCCGCATGCCCCTGAAGCCGGGGGCCTCGCCCAGCAGCAGCACCTTCGGCGCGCGGTCCAGCATCTCGGAGAGGTAAAGCTCCAGGTTGCGCCGGCGCACGGCGTTGCCCGGGTGGCTGCGGTCAAAGAAGTTGGTGCGGCCCTCGACCGTAGGCACAGCCGCGAGCCGCTCCACAAAGGCGGCAATGGAGGCAGTCACCGGCATGTTCCTAAGCCGCGTGCGCAAGAGAGCCGCCCGGGGTCCCCGTGGCGAGCGTAGCGAGGCATGGGGCAGGCGGCGAACGTTACCAGCGCGGGTGGATGGCTTCGCGGAAGTAGTGGTCGTAGATCCAGCGGACGCCGGCGTCGAACTCTTCACTGACCTGCACGGACGCAGCCGCTGCATTGGCCGTTGCCTGGTCCACGTTGCGCGCACCGGGAATTACCGTAGTGACGCCGTCCTGGGCCGCGATCCAGGCGATGGCCGCCTGGGCTGTGGTGGCACCGGAAGGAACAAGCTGCTCGAACTCGGCCACGGCCTTCAGCCCGAGTTCGTAGTCCACGCCGGAGAAGGTCTCGCCGACGTCGAACGAATCACCGTTGCGGTTGTAGTTCCGGTGGTCGTTCTCCGCAAAGGTGGTTTCCTTCGAGTACTTGCCGGACAGCAGGCCGGAAGCGAGCGGCACGCGGGCAATGATGCCCACGTTGGCTGCCTTCGCGGCGGGAAGGACTTCGTCCAGGGGCTTGAGCCGGAAGGCGTTCAGGATGATCTGGACGGAGGCCGTGCCCGAATGGCGGATCGCTGCCAGTGCCTCGTCCGTGCGCTCCACGCTGACGCCGTAGTTGCGGATGGCGCCTTCGGACACCAAGGTATCCAGGGCGTCGTAGACCTCATTGTTGCTGTACACCGGGGTGGGCGGGCAGTGCAGCTGGACCAGGTCCAGGGTGTCGGCGCCGAGGTTCTTCCGGGACCGGTCCACCCACTGGCGGAAGTTGGCCAGGGTGTAGTTCTCCGGGCGCTGGTCCACGCGCCGGCCCATCTTGGTGGCAACCGTGATGTCCAGGCCGGGGTTGTCCGCGAGGAACTTCCCGATGGCCTGCTCGCTCTTGCCGTCGCCGTACACGTCCGCGGTGTCGAAGAAGTTCACGCCGGCCTCCGCGGACGCCGCCAGGATGGCCTGGGCCTGTGCCGGGTCAACGTTGCCCCAGTCTGCGCCAAGCTGCCAGGTGCCGAGTCCCACGACGGAGACGTTACGTCCGGTCTTGCCTAAAATCCGCTGTTCCATCCCTCGACTATATGGGGTGCCCCGTGGGAGGCCGGAATTTTACGGGTCCCTGCCGCGGCCGCGCCGCGCCGGATCCTCAGGTGGCCGAGCGTTGCAGGTTGGGAACCAGGCCCGCTTCCCTCAGTCCCAGGTACACCTTGTCCCGTGCGATGGGCAGCGAGGCGAACCGCACGCCGGTGGCGTTGCGGATGGCGTTCGCGAGCGCCGGAGCCACCGGGTTGAAAGGGCTCTCGCTCATGGACTTCGCCCCCATCGGCCCGAGTTTGTCGTTGGTGTCCGCGAAGTACACCTCACTGCGCGGCACGTCCGCGAAGGTGGGGATGTGGTACTGCCGCAGGATGTCCGTGGTGACCCGGCCGGCGTCGTCAACCACCACCTCCTCATACAGTGCCGCGCCGATCGCCTGGGCAATGCCGCCTTCGATCTGGCCGCGGCACTGGCGCGGGTTAACCACCACGCCAGCGTCCGCTGCCTGAACGCTCTGCAGGATCTTCAGCTCTCCGGTGCCGCGGTTCACCGCAACCCTGAAGCCGTGCACGTTGAAGGCCACGGACCGCGGCGTCCCGCCCCAGCGCCCCTCCGCTGCGAGTTCGACGCCGGCTTCCGCAGCTTCCCGGGCCAGTTCAGCCAGTGCCACGGGGGTACCGTCAATCACCACGGCGTCCCCGGCAAGGATGCACGCGGAGGCCTGGGTCTGGCGGATGCCGGCGGCGAAGGCGCGGATCCGGACGGCGAGTTCCTCCGCCGCCGCGAGCGTGGCCTTCCCGGCCACCACCGTTCCGGCGGAGCCGAAGGCGCCGGTATCGTGCTCCACCAGGTCGGTATCGGACTGCCGCACCACGACCTTTGCAGCCTCCGTGGACAGTGCCGTGGCAGCCAGCTGGGCATGGACGGTGGTGGTGCCGTTGCCGAACTCCGCGGTGCCGACGTCGGCCTGGTACGTTCCGTCCGGCAGGAGCCGGAGCCGGGAGTGGGCAAAATGTCCGCGCGGGGGCACGGTGTCGATCATGGACAAGGCGGTGCCCTCTCCAGTCAGCCACTCAGGGCCCAGCTCGTCCAGGCCGGCGGCGCGGTAGCGCTCCTGGCCGCGGGCCAGGGCATCGCGGACCAGGCTCAGGCACTGGTCCAGACCGTAGCTGCCGTAGTGGACGTCCTCCTCGGGATCCGGCTGCGTGGAAAGCATCAGGTCGCCCTCGCGCACCATGTTCCGGCGGCGGAACTCAAAGGGGTCCATGCCGATGCCGGCCGCGAGCTCGTCCATGGCGGACTCAATGGCGAAGATTATCTGGCTCAACCCGTACCCCCGGAACGCCCCGGCCGGGACGGTGTTGGTGTACATCGCGTGGGCGTCCACTTTTTTGTTGTCGCACTTGTAGACCGCCAGGGACTCCCCGCAGCCGTGGAACATCACGCCGGGCCCGTGGTTGCCGTACGCGCCGGTGTTGGTCAGGACGTCCAGTTCCAGGGCCGTCAGCCTGCCGTCCACGCTGGCGCCGGCCTTGAGCTTGATGGTGAAGGGATGGCGGGTGGTGGTGGCGGTGAACTGTTCCGTGCGGGTCAGTTCGAGCTGGACGGGTCGCCCCAGTTTCAGGGCCGCCAGCGCCACGATGTCCTCGGTCAGGACCTCCTGCTTGCCGCCGAAGCCGCCGCCTACCCGGCCTGCCACCACGTGCACCTGATCCTCCGGCAGCCCGAAGACCCTGCACAGAGTGCGCCGGACCAGGAACGGAACCTGGCTGGAGGTCCGGACCTGCAGGCGGCCTCCACCGTCAACTGAGGCGATGGCCGCATGGGTTTCCAGGGCCACGTGCTGCACCCGCTGGGTGCGGTAGGTCTGTTCGTGGATGAAGTCCGCCGCGGCGAACCCCTCGGCCACGCTCCCCAGTTCGGAATGGAGCTCGGCCACCACGTTCTGTCCGGGCCGGGAGATGCGGGACACCGTCCCGTCCTTGTCCCCGTGCACCAGCGGCGCGCCGGGCAGCAGCGCGTCCTGCGGGGAGAAAACAGCCGGACGTTCCTCATACTGCACCTCCAGGGCCCGCACCCCGGCCTCGGCGGCGGCCACTGTCTCGGCCACCACCGCGGCCACGCGCTGGCCCCGGAACCGCACTACGTCATCCAGCACCCGGGTATCGTCCGGGTCATCCGTGAAGAGTTCATGCTGGGCGGTGGAAAACAGCTGCTCCGGCGCGTCCCGGTGGGTGAAGACCGCCACCACTCCAGGCACCTTCAGGGCAGCCCCGGTATCAATGGCCAGCACCCTTGCATGGGCATGCGGCGAGCGCAGGAGCTTGAGGTGCAGCAGGCCCTGCAGCTGGTCTGCGGCAACGTCCAGGGTGTAGCGGGCGGTGCCCGTGACCACGGCGCGGCTGGCCGGGGCCGGAACGTCGTCACCGAGCCGTCCGGGCTCTGGGTCCGGCTGGCCTGCCCCGGCGATGCCGGAGCCCGGGCCTTGGGGATCCGGGTGTCCGGCGTGGCCGCAGACGGCGTCTGAAATGGCACGGTAGCCGGTGCAGCGGCACAGGTTTCCCTTGAGGTTCCGGGGCAGGTTCTCTTTCTGCCCGTCGTCGAAGGTGGCGGCCGTCATCACCATACCCGCCGTGCAGAAGCCGCACTGGAACCCCTGCCGCTCCATGAACTGCTGCTGCACCGGATGCAGGTCCGCAGCCCCGCCGGCAGTTGCCGCCAGCCCCTCGATGGTGGTGACCGAGTGCCCCTCCGCGCGGACCGCCGGGTAGATGCAGCTGTGCACCGGGGTTCCGTCCACGTGGACCGTGCAGGCGCCGCAATCACCGCCGTCGCAGCCCTTCTTCACGCCGAGGTTGCCCTGCTCGCGCAGGAAAGTCCGCAGGCACTGGCCGGGCCGGGGTGCGGCGTTCGCCGCGTTTCCGTTGATCTCGATGGCCATGCTCAGGCCCCTTCCTGCTGTGCTTCAAGCCCGCGGTGGTTCGGCGGCCAGAAGTCGCCCGATACCCGGAGTCCGGGTGCCCCGTCCGGCGCGGCAAGTTCCGCGCGGATCTCTTCCGCGAGGCGGTAGGTCATGTCCCGGCGCCAGGCCGGCAGTCCGTGGATGTCGTTGTGGTAGAGGTCGCCAGGGATCGCCTCGTCGAGGGCCCGGGCCAGGGAGTCGGTGTCCGGCAGGGCGTCAAAGCGCAGCTGCACGGGCCGCTTGGTGGCAGCGGTGACGGTGAGCACCAGGCGGTGTCCGTCGTCGAGCCTTCCGATCAGCAGTACCCCGGACCTGCCCAGGTTACTGAGGGACAGGCGGCGAAAGGCCACCCTGGAGGAAAGGGCCGACGCCGGGAGGAAGATGCTGCGGAGGAGCTCGCCGGGTGCCAGGCAGTTCCGGGCGTCGCCGGTGACGAAGTCTGCCACCGCCACGCTGCGGCTGGTCCCGGCGGGCGCGATCACTGTGGCCGTTCCCTCCAGGCCCGCGCAAAGCGAAATGACCGGACCGGCGGGCAGGGACGTGCACAGGTTGCCGCCCACAGTGGACATGTTCCATACCTTGAAGGAGGCCACGAAGGAATCGCAGCAGGGCCGTATGAGGTCCAGTGCCGGCCAGGCGCGGCCTGGTGCCTGCGTTGAACCGGGAAGCTTTGTTGCACCGGGAAGCTTGTACAGGTCGGCGATGGTGCAGGTAGCGGCGAGTTCGATGCCCGCGTCACTGACGGTTACGGGAGTCCAGCCTGAGCTCCCAAGGTCGAGCAGGCGCTTGAGCGGCTGCGGCCCGAACGCCAGGCTGCCGTAGGAGAACAGCACGGTGCCGCCGGCCAGCCAGGCGTCACCGTCCCGCCATTGTGCGGGGTCGGTGGTGGGGACTACCGCCTCGATGGTGTTCATGTCCATGCGATCTCCTGCTGCAAAACGTTGGTGGGTGCCGGCGCGCTGGCCGATGATGCGGCCGGCTGGTGGATGGGGCCGGAGGTCTCCCTCAGCGGCTGGTGGGTGGCCGCAGGGTTCCTGGCGGCGATGACTTCGGCGAGGACGGAAACCGCCACTTCCGCCGGGCTTGCTGCCCCAAGGTCCAGGCCGAGCGGTGAATGGAGCTGGGCGATCCGTCCGGGGAGTATCCCCCGGTCCAGGAGGGCGCCCACCCGCTGAGCGTGGCTGCGGCGTGAGCCGAGCGCCCCAATGAAGGCGACATCCAGCGCCAGCGCGGCTTCCAGCAACGGAATGTCGAACTTGGGGTCATGCGTCAGGACGCAGACCACGGTCCGGGCATCCACCCGTCCCGCAGCCGCTTCCGCTGCAAGGTACTGGTGCGGCCAGGCCGTGACCACCTGGTCCGCTGCCGCAAACCGGGCCTGCGCGGCAAAGGCCGGGCGCGCGTCCACCAGGGTGACCAGGTAGCCCAGCAGTTTGGCGGCAGGCAGCAGGGCGGCGCTGAAGTCGTTGGCGCCGAAGACCAGCAGGCGCGGCGGTGCGAGCCGGGTTTCCACCAGGACGGCGGACCCGCTGGTGCAGAGGCCGGCTCCGGCTAGGGCGAGCACACCGGTTGTGCCGGAGCGGATAAACGACCCAAGCAGCGCGGCGTTTGCCCGCACGGCGCGTTCGCCAGTGCTTTCAGTTCCACCGGTGCCGTCGCTGCTCTCGAGCAGCCTGGCCAGGCCAGGGTGTACGTCCAGGGAGATTGCACCAGGGTCCGGAAGAACGGCGGCGCCGCTGCCGCCGCCGTCAGCGCGGCCGTCCAGCCGGCGGACCAGCGCCACGGGTTCGTCCGGCCCGTACCTGGCCAACTGCCGCACTGCCGCCCCCAGCCGGCATCCGCGGCGCCTGTTGGCAGGCTCTATGTGCACCTGCAGCTCTCCACCGCAGGTGAGGCCGGCGGCGAAGGCGTCGTCCGGGCTGAAGCCGAACGTCTCAAGGCGCGTGGCGCCGTCGTCCAATGACTCCAGGGCGGCCGCCACCACGGCGCCTTCCACGCAGCCGCCGGAGAGGCTGCCCAGGACCGCGCCGTCCGCGGATACCAGCATGGAGGTGCCCACCGGCCGGGGGACGGAACCGCTGGCGCGCACGATGGTGGCCACTGCGAAGGGCTGGCCGGCCAGGGCAGGTGCCCAGGTGCCCAGTGAAGGGATCAGGTCAAGCATGGCGGCACTCCTTCTTCCGCGCTGCGGTGGTGTCCATATTGTCGTTGCTGCGGGCTGGTTCTGAAAGCATGTGGTTCTAAAAGCGCTGCCGTTCCGGACATCCGCGCCTCCGGGTCGCGGATGTCCGGACGCAGCGCGCTCAGGCGCCGAGCAGGAGGTTGATGGGGCCGCGGGCGAAGTACACCAGGAATCCGGCACTGACCACCCACATCAGCGGATGGACCTTCTTCGCTTTCCCGGACGCCGCGCCGATGATGGCCCAGCTGATGAAGCCCACGCCGATGCCATTGGCGATCGAGTAGCTCAGGGGCATGGTCACGATGGTGAGGAATGCCGGCAGGGCCACGGAGAACCTGGTGAATTTGATCTCGCGGATCTGCGCCATCATCATTGCGCCAACCACCACCAGGGCAGCGGCGGCAACCTCCAGCGGAACCACGCTGGTGAGCGGGGTGAGGAACATCGAGCCCAGGAACAGCACGCCGGTGACCACGGACGCCAGGCCCGTGCGGGCACCTTCGCCGATGCCGGCCGCGGAGTCGATGTACACCGTGTTGGAGGAACCGGACGTTGCACCGCCGGCCACGGCACCGAAGCCTTCCACGATGAAGGCGGACTTCAGCCGGGGAAACGTTCCGTCCTTATGGGCGACGCCGGCGCTCTTGGCCAGGCCGGTCATGGTGCCCATGGCATCGAAGAAGTTGGTGAACACCAGGGTGAACACCAGCATGGTGGCGGCCAGCGCCCCGATCCGGCCGAAGGCCCCAAACAGGTCGAACTGGCCTACCAGGCCCAGGTCCGGGGCGGACACCAGCTGGCCGGAGAGCACGGGGGTGTTCAGGTGCCAGCCGCCGGGGTTGGTGGCGCTGGCCGGACCGATTTTCAGGACAGCCTCCACAACGGCCGCGAGGACTGTGGTGGCGACGATGCCGATCAGCAGGCCGCCCTGGACCTTGCGGGCCACCAGGATGCCCATGGCCAGCAGGCCGACGATGAACACCAGGGTGGGAACTGAGGTGATGGAGCCGCCGTTGCCCAGCTGGACGGGCGGGCCGCCCGCCGTTGCCTTGACGAAACCGGAGTCCACGAAGCCGATGAAGGCGATGAACAGGCCGATTCCCACCGTGATGGCGGCTTTCAGTTCCTTGGGCACAGCCCGGAAGATGGCGGTACGGGCGCCGGTGATGCCGAACAGGACGATCAGGAATCCGTTGATCACCACCAGCCCCATGGCTTCTGCCCAGGTGACCTCCTGGATCACCGAGACGGCAAGGAACGAGTTGATGCCGAGACCGGCGGCCAGGCCGAACGGCAGGTTTGCCACGAAGCCGAAGAGGATGGTCATGACGCCGGCGGTCAGGCCGGTGACGGCGCCCACCTGCGCGGCGGAGAGCCAGCCCCCGGCGACGTCGGTGGGGGCGTTGTCCGCGCTGAAGCCACCCAAAATCAGGGGGTTAAGGATGACGATGTACGCCATGGTGAAGAAGGTGACCAGGCCGCCGCGGAACTCCCGGGCAAGCGTGGAGCCGCGCTGGGTGATCTGGAAAAACCGGTCAAGGAAGGAGTCCGGCGCCGGCTGCCTGGGGGTGCGCGCTGCGGGCTTCGGGTTGCGGGTGCTTGGAGCCGAATGCTCCTCGTGGGAATTATCCAGGATGGTCATCCCAGCCGCCTAGTAGTCAATCCTGGACTCGAGCGTGTTCCAGGTGGTGAACGGCTCCAGCGGGGCGGGTGCCTGCGGATCGTCCAGCTCAAGTTTCGAGACCGGCATCAGGGAGTTCCTGTCCTGGTTCTCGAAGTATTCATAGAAGACGGCGTCGTCGAATCCCACGGAGGCGGCATCATGCCGGTCCGCGGCGTACACAACGCGCTCAACCCTTGCCCACAGCGCGGAGGCCAGGCACATGGGGCACGGCTCGCAGCTGGTGTAGAGGGTGGCGCCGGTGAGGTCGAACGTGCCGAGTTCGCGGCAGGCCGTGCGGATGGCGGTGACTTCGGCGTGGGCGGTGGGATCGTTGTCCGCGGTGACGCGGTTGACGCCGTCGAACGTCTGGCCGTCGGCCGTGACGATCATGGCCCCGAAGGGTCCGCCGCTGTTAAGGACGTTGGCCGTAGCCAATGTGATGGATCTGGCCAGAAACTGTTCGGCCGTGACGGTGGTACTCATGATGCGACTTCCTTTTGCCGGGAAGCCTGATGCCGCTTGCAGGACCAGTAGAACCAGGTGCGACGGTTACCAGGCTTCAGCATGTGCTGTGAAGGTTAAGTTGCGCCTGGTAGATAGCTTCCCGGTGACCGGGTGCCCGCCTTTGGCAAGATCGAGGTTAGCACCGGATTGTGGCCGGCGCCATAGTTTTCTGGAAACTTAATTTCGCAATGTGAAATCTATGTTTCTGGCCGCTCACCCCCGCCGGCCACAATCTGCCGGGCGTTGAAGCAGCCGCGGCAACAGCCCTAGCCTGAGTCCCAGCCGCGCTGCTCCCGGTTTACAACTGGCCCCTGCAGCAGCCGCCACCTGGATCAGCAGACAGGGCCTCACTGAGCTGGAAAGACCACCGCCACGCTCAGAGAAGGACACACCATGGCGCACCCCACTGCACCAGCCACCAACCTGTGGATCAGGAACCCGCAGGCCGCCTTCACCGCCAACGGACTGGACGCCTCCGGCGGGCTGGTGGTCAGCGGCGGAGTCATTGCCGAGGTCCTGGCGGCCGGGCAAAACCCCTCGGAACCATGCCAGGAAACCTTCGACGCCGGCAGCCACGTGCTGCTCCCGGGCCTCATCAATACGCACCACCACTTCTACCAGACCCTCACCCGGGCGTGGGGTCCCGTAGCGAATGCCCCGTTGTTCCCGTGGCTGAAGAACCTGTATCCGGTCTGGGCCCGCCTGACGCCACGGGACCTCGAGCTGGCATCGACCGTAGCGCTGGCCGAGCTCCTGCTTTCGGGCTGCACCACCGCCGCGGACCACCACTACCTCTTTCCAGCCGGCCTGGAGGACGCCATCGACATCGAAGTGGCGGCGGTTCGCCGGCTGGGAATGCGCGCCACGCTGACGCGCGGGTCCATGACCCTCGGAGCGGACGACGGCGGCCTGCCGCCCCAGTCAACCGTGCAGGAACCGGAGGTGGTGCTGGCGGACAGTGAACGGCTGGTGCGGCAGTACCACGAGCGTGGTGACGACGCCGTGATCCAGATTGCCCTCGCCCCGTGTTCCCCCTTTTCAGTAACGAAGGAAATCATGGCCGAGAGCGCAGCCCTTGCGGAGCGGCTGGACGTGCGCCTCCACACGCACCTGGCGGAGACCCTGGATGAGGAGGAGTTCTGCCGGGAAATGTTCGGGCTGCGCACCGTGGACTACCTGGACAGCGTGGGCTGGCTGACGGACCGCACCTGGCTTGGCCATGGCATCCACTTCAGCGACGCCGAGATCAGCCGGCTGGGAGCCGCGCGCACCGCCGTCGCGCACTGCCCCACTTCCAACATGCGCCTGGCCTCCGGGACCGCGCGGGTCCTGGAACTGGAGGACGCAGGGGTGCCGGTGGGGCTGGGAGTGGACGGGTCGGCGTCGAATGATGCTTCGAACATGGTCCTGGAGGCACGCCAGGCGCTGTATCTCCAGCGCCTGCGGTACGGGGCGGATGTTCCCGTAGAGCGCGCGCTCGGCTGGGCAACCCGCGGATCGGCCGCCGTGCTGGGCCGCGCAGGACTGGGACAGCTGGCACCAGGGATGCAGGCGGACCTGGCCCTCTTCCGGCTGGACGGCCTGCGCTTCTCCGGCAGCCACGATCCCGTCGCCGCGCTGCTGCTGTGCGCCGCCGACCGTGCGGACCGGGTGATGGTGGGCGGCCAGTGGCGCGTGGTGGACGGCGCGATTCCGGGACTCGACATCGCCGGCCTGATCGCCGAGCACTCAGCCGCAGCCCGCCGCCTGGTGAACGGGTATTAGCGTCCTAAGGCCGCCTGCGGCCGAAGCTTGGCAGGGCATGGATCCAGCGGGAGAACCTGCCCTGTACATGCTCGCGGTCGGCCGGAAGATTGAAGTCGGGATCCGTACCGCCTCCGAGGGGAAGGTAGAACTCCGGAACGGCCTGCGCCGCCGCCTGTGTCGGTGCAACCGGCGTTGTGTCCTGCTGGTACATCTGATCCTCCTCCGAGGTAGTTTGTGCAATGGAAGTACTTCCGCTTAGTGGAAATAAAGTTTTGCTATACGGAATACAGTAAAGGCCAGTTGTTCCGCAGGTCAACAGTTCTCCGGCCCACCGGTCACAAACTGAATTTTCATCTTGTGATGTACACCACCGGTTTCCGGAGGTACGCTGAATGTCAACTCGTGGCGCAAGTCACGTAACCTGGGAGCAGCAGGCAGGGTCGTAATGAGCTGGCATCAATGGATGCCGGCTCTTTTTTGTTGGGTCGGCTCCACCGGAAACGCGCTTGAAATGCGCGCTTAATTTCAGTGATGGAGCCTAGGTTCCACTTACCGGAAGTTGGGAACAGACCATGAGCAGCAACATCATCCTCGGCGACAACCAGTACGGAAAGGCCGAGGTCCGGGTAGTCAAGATCACCCGCGACAGCGACCGCCATGAGATCGAAGACCTGAACGTCACCTCGCAGCTGCGGGGAGACTTCGCGGCGGCCCATCTCGAGGGCGACAACGCCCATGTGGTGGCCACGGACACCCAGAAGAACACCATCTACGCCTTCGCCCGCGATGGCGTAGGTTCACCCGAAGCGTTCCTCCTGCGCCTCGGCGAACACTTCACCTCCAGCTTCGACTGGGTGACCGGCGGACGCTGGGAAGCCGAGTCCTACAGCTGGAACCGCATCCAGGCCCACGGCGCCGAACACGACCACTCCTTCGTGCGCAACGGCCAGGAGGTACGCACGGCGGTCCTGGTCCGCGACGGCGCCACCACGCACCTTATCTCCGGACTCAAGGACCTGACCGTCCTCAAGTCCACCCAGTCCGGCTTCGTGGGCTACCCGAAGGACAAGTACACAACCCTTCCCGAAACCACGGACCGCATCCTGGCCACCGACGTCTCGGCCCGCTGGCGCTTCAAGACCGGAACGGACTTCAGCGCCCTGGACTTCAACAAGAATTACGACGACGTCAAGGGACTCCTGCTCGAAGGCTTCACGGAGAAGTACTCCCACGCCCTCCAGCAGACCCTCTTCGACATGGGCACCAAGGTGCTCGAAGCCCACAGCGAGATCGACGAGATCAAGTTCTCGATGCCCAACAAGCACCACTTCCTCGTGGACCTCTCCCCCTTCGGCCTCGACAACCCCAACGAGGTCTTCTTCGCCGCGGACCGTCCCTACGGCCTGATCGAGGCCACTGTCCAGCGCGAGGACGCCACCCCGGCGGCCATCGCCTGGTCCGGCATTGCCGGTTTCTGCTAGACCACAAACGCACTAACCCCGGCTCCCGGAGTTTTTGGGCAGATACAAGGACCTCAGCACCCCTGAAGTCACGATACGTGCCCAAAAACTCCGGGAAACCAACCCCCGAAATCTCTCACCCACCCACACTTTGTTAGCCAGACAACGTTAGCCAGACGATGACGTCTGCCATGAACCAGAAAGTCTGCCATGAACATCAAGAACACCCTCAAAGCCGACGCCAAAAAGCAGGGCAAGCGCCTCGCCTCAAACCGGCCGGAGGACGAACGCCTTTCCATCGGGAGCAGCTTTGCCTACGGCTTCCAGCACGTCCTCACCATGTACGGCGGCATCATCGCGGTCCCGCTGATTGTGGGCCAGGCTGCCGGCCTCTCCCCGGCCGATATCGGTATCCTGATTGCAGCCGCCCTCTTCATGGGCGGGCTGGCCACGCTGCTGCAGACCATCGGCGTACCGTTCTTCGGCTCCCAGCTTCCCCTGGTGCAGGGTGTTTCCTTCGCCAGCGTGGCCACCATGGTGGCCATCGTCAGCGGCGGCGGCGGATTGCCCGCCGTGTTTGGCGCGGTCATCGTATCGGCGGCCATCGGCCTGCTGATCGCACCCGTCTTCTTCAAGATCGTGCGTTTCTTCCCGCCGGTGGTGACCGGCACGGTCATCACCACCATCGGCCTGACGCTCATGCCCGTTGCGGCTAACTGGGCCATGGGCGGCAATCGCACCGCAGAGAACTACGGCAGCATGGCCAACATCGGCCTCGCGGCCGTAACCCTGGTCCTCGTCCTGCTCCTGAGCAAGGTGGGCAGCGCCACCATTTCCCGCCTGTCCATCCTCCTGGCCATGGTGGCCGGCACCATCATCGCCGTCGTTACCGGCATGGCGGATTTCTCCAAGGTGGGCCAGGGACCCATCGCAGCCTTCCCCACTCCCTTCCACCTCGGCGCACCCACCTTCGAAATCGCCGCCATCATCTCCATGGTGATTGTGGTACTGGTCATCCTCACCGAGACAATGGCGGACATTCTGGCAGTCGGGGAAATCGTAGGGACCAAGGTCGATTCCAAGCGGATCGCGGCCGGACTCCGTGCGGACATGGGATCCAGCCTGGTCGCCCCGATCTTCGGCTCATTCACCCAGAGCGCGTTCGCCCAGAACGTTGGCCTGGTGGCTGTCACCAAGATCAAGAGCCGTTACGTGGTGGCTGCCGGCGGCGTCATCCTGGTCATTCTCGGCCTGCTGCCCGTCATGGGCCGCGTTGTTGCAGCCGTCCCCACCGCGGTTCTGGGCGGTGCAGGAATTGTCCTGTTCGGCACGGTGGCCGCCAGCGGCATCCGGACGCTGGCCAAGGTGGAATACAAGAACAACATGAACCTGATCATCGTGGCGGCGTCCATCGGCTTCGGCATGATCCCCATCGCCGCTCCCACCTTCTATGACCAGTTCCCGTCCTGGTTCAGCACAATCTTCCACTCCGGCATCAGCTCAGCCGCCGTTATGGCCATCCTGCTGAATCTGCTGTTCAACCACCTCAAGGCCGGCAACTCGGAGAACCAGTCGGTGTTCGTGGCGGGCACGGGGCGGGTCATCAGGGAAGAAGACCTGAAGTGCCTCGAGCACGGGGACCGCTTTGAAAACGGCAAACTCATCGACTGCGAAGGCAAGGAAGTGCCTGTCCAGTCGTCCGAAAAGGCATCGGACCACTAGCTAACCAGCCAAACGACGACGGCGGCCCGCTCCAGGAAGGAGGGGCCGCCGTCGTGCTCAGCTCAGAGTTTTTGTCCAGGTATGGAGGGCAAATGAGTGGCAGATTCATATGGTGGTTGCAACGTTCTGATTGATGGAGCGTTTGATGCCGAAGTTGTTTCCTGTCCATGTTCGTGATGATTTTCTTGATTTGGTGTGCTCCGGCGCGTCCGTCAGTGAGGCTGCACGGCGTGTCGGAGCCTCGCGCGGGACCGGGAAGAAGTGGTGGGCCGAGTCTGGTCAGATGACGCTGAGCATCTCGGCCCATGGCGGCCTGGCAGATCCTGCCCCGTCCGTGGAGGTCTCCTGCGGGCGGGCACTAAGCGAAGCCGAGAGGGGGATGATCCAGATGGGCCGGCAAGCCGGGATGAGCTACGCGAAGATCGGTGCGGCCATCGGACGGGACAAGTCCGTCATCTGGCGGGAGGTCAACCGCAACTGTGACGCCGAGGGCAGGTACAACGCTAAAGTCGCGCACACCAGAGCCCATCAGGCACGCCGCCGGCCCAAGCCCTTCAAGCTCATCGAGGACGAGGATTTGTGCCGGCTGATCGCGGTGTGGATGGACGATGGGTGGAGTCCGAAGCTGATCTCGTCGATGCTGGCGTTTTACTTTGCCGGTGACCAGACTATGCAGGTGAGCCACGAGACGATCTACCAGGCCCTGTATGTCCAAACCCGCGGAAGCCTGCGGAAAGACCTGGCCGAAAACCTCAGCCTGAAACGTAAACAACGCATCCCCCACACCGCCGACCGGCTCAAGAGCAGCCCCTACAAGGAGGCGTTCAAGATCAGCGAACGCCCCGCCGAGGTCCAGGACCGGGCGGTCCCCGGGCACTGGGAAGGTGACTTGATCATCGGTTCTGACGGGACCGCGATCGGCACTCTCGTGGAGCGCTCAACCCGGTTCACGATCCTGCTGCACCTGCCCGGGGACCATACCGCCGAAACCGTCGCCGCCGCGATGATCCGGGAAATGGCGAACCTCCCGGAGCACCTGCGCCGCTCGATCACCTGGGACCGCGGCACAGAACTCGCCGGCTACGCGAAGATCCAGACCGCGCTGGAAACCACGCTCTATTTCTGCGACCCGCACTCGCCCTGGCAGCGCGGCACCAATGAAAACACCAACCGGCTCCTGCGGTTCTGGTTCGAAAAAGGCTCCGACCTCTCGGCCCATACCCCTGAGGACCTCAACCGCATCGCGGCAAAGCTCAACCGCCGCCCCCGACCGACCCTCAACCTCGATACCCCAGCCAACCGGCTAAACCAGCTGCTGCAAGCGGCCTAACCACCCCGCGTTGCTCCCACCACTTGACATTGCCAGTGTTTAAGTCGGCATATCTGGACAAAAACTCTTGGGTCAGGTGCGGTTCATCTCCAGGGAGATGGCTTCGGCCGCCTCGCGGAGGACGGGCACGGCTTTGTCCGCGAAGTGCTCGTCAACGCGGGACACGGGACCGGAAACCGAAATGGCAGTGGGGGTAGGGGCGTTGGGCACCGCCATGGCGAAGCAGCGGACACCCAGTTCCTGCTCCTCCTCGTCGATGGAGTAGCCGCGTTCCCGGATGAGCTTAAGATCGGCCAGGAGGTCATCGACGTCGCCGATGCTCTTGGGCGTGGGGGTGGGCATCCCGGCACGGGTGACGATGCCGCGGACCACGTCGTCGTCCAACTGGGCCAGGATGGCCTTGCCGACGCCGGTGGCATGGGTATGGGCACGCCGGCCCACCTCAGTGAACATGCGCATGGCATGGAGCGAGGGCACCTGCGCCACGTAGATGACCATGTCCGAGTCGAGCACCGCCATGTTGGACGTCTCCCCCAGCCGGTCCACGAGGGTTTTGAGCTGCGGCCGCGCCACGGCGCCAAGCTGCTTGTTGGCCCCCTCGCCGAGCCTGATGAGCCGCGGGCCCAGGGCGTAGCGCCGGTTGGGCAGCTGGCGGATATAGCCAAGCGATACCAGGGTGCGCAGCAGGCGGTGGATGGTGGGCAGCGGCAGGTCGGTGGACGACGACAACTCGCTGAGGGTGACGTCGCCGCCGGCGTCTGTAATCAGTTCCAGCAGTTCGAAGACGCGCTCAACGGACTGCACGCCTCCAGCGGCTTTTTCAGCCATGACCAGTCTCCTGTGGACTCGGATTCCGACAAGTCTTATCCGCATCGTGAAAAGAATTGCCCTAGAAGTCCCAAGATACAGCACAACCCGGGCAGGCGCGATGAATGGCAGCACGGGCTTGTATTTCCACAAAGTAGATAATAATATCCATAATACGAAAACATTCGGATTGGAACAGAAGCCCACTGGGCCCAACAGGAGGACATTCAATGGCGAACCCGAGCCCCGGAAATTCCATCACCCTGCGCGTGGAAGCACCCTCAAGCTTCAGCGCCACAAGCGAGCTCGCTGCGGCAGTAGGTGCAGCCGGCGCTGCCATCACTGCCCTGGACGTCACCGAGTCCCATCACGAGACCCTGGTTGTGGACGTCACCTGCAACACCACTGACGACGAGCACGCCGGCCGGGTCAAGGACGCCCTTAACGCGCTCGACGGCGTCACGGTCCAGCACGTCTCGGACCGCACCTTCCTGATGCACCTGGGCGGCAAGCTCGAAGTCGTCCCCAAGGTAGCCCTGCGCAACCGCGACGACCTCTCCCGCGCCTACACTCCCGGCGTCGCCCGTGTCTGCCTTGCCATTGCCGAAGATCCGTCGGCAGCCCGCAACCTGACGGTCAAGCGCAACACCATCGCCGTCGTCACGGACGGCTCGGCCGTGCTGGGCCTGGGCAACATCGGCCCGGCGGCCGCCCTGCCCGTCATGGAGGGCAAGGCCGCGCTGTTCAAGCAGTTCGCCAACGTGGATGCCTGGCCGGTCTGCCTGGACACCCAGGACACCGAGGAAATCATCAGCATCGTCAAGGCCCTGGCCCCCGTCTACGGCGGCGTGAACCTTGAGGACATCGCAGCCCCGCGCTGCTTCGAAATCGAGAACCGCCTCCGCGAGGAACTGGACATCCCGGTGTTCCACGACGACCAGCACGGCACCGCAATCGTCACCCTCGCCGCCCTTGTCAACGCCCTGCGTGTGGTGGGCAAGAAGCTGTCCGAGGTCCGCATTGTGGTCTCCGGCGTGGGCGCTGCCGGTTCCGCCATCATCCAGCTCCTCAAGGCCCAGGGCGCCCAGCACATCATTGCGGCCGGCCGCTCCGGCGCCATCCACTCAGGGCAGGAATATGGGGACGAACACCGCAGCTGGATCGCCGCGAACACCAACCAGGAAGGCTTCGACGGCACCCTGCACGAGGCCCTCGTGGGTGCGGACGTGTTCATCGGCGTCAGCGCCCCGCACGTGATCGGCGAGGAGCAGGTGGCGGCGATGGCTCAGGATGCCATCGTGTTTGCCATGGCCAACCCCACGCCGGAGATCGATCCGGTGGTCGCGGCACGCCATGCCGCCGTGGTGGCCACCGGGCGCAGCGACTTCCCCAACCAGATCAACAACGTGCTGGCGTTCCCCGGCTTCTTCCGCGGGCTGCTCGACGCCGGAGCCTCGGACATCACTCCGGAGATGCTGGTGGCCGCCGCGGACGCCATTGCCAACCGGGTAGCTGACGAAGAGCTCAATGCCAGCTACATTATCCCCAGCGTCTTCGACCCCCATGTTGCCGCCGATGTTGCCTCAGCTGTTGCTGCGGCCGCCCACGCAGCAAACGTGGCCACCGCGGTTGAACCGGCTGAAGCCGCGGCTCCCGAAGCCGCCCTGGCCAGCGCCTGATTCACTGCCTGACTGCAAGCCACAAGGAAAGGACCAGAAATGGCCATCACTGTCACAGATCCCCGGCCGATCGACCGCGCGGAGGAGATCCTCACCCCCAAGGCGCTGGCCTTCATTGAGGAACTTCACACCCGCTTTGCCGGCACCCGCAACGAGCTCCTGGCGGCCCGTGCCGTCAAGCGCCAGCGGGTGGCCGAGACCGGAAAGCTGGACTTCCTGCCGGAGACCCAGGACGTGCGCGACGGCGACTGGAAAGTTGCGCCCGCACCCGCACCGCTGCAGGACCGCCGGGTTGAAATGACCGGGCCCGCCTCGCCGGCGAAGATGGCCATCAATGCCCTGAATTCCGGCGCCAGTGTGTGGCTCGCGGACCTCGAGGATGCCAGCACCCCCACCTGGGGCAACGTCATCGACGCCATCCTCAACCTCCGCGACGCCGCCCAGGGCACCCTCAGCTACACCTCGGACGAGGGCAAGGAGTACAGGCTCCGCACCGACGCGCCGCTCGCCGTCGTGGTGGCCCGCCCCCGCGGCTGGCACATGCCCGAAAAGCACCTGCTCATCAATGATCAACCCGCGGTGGGCGCCCTCGTGGACTTCGGCCTGCACTTCTTCCACGTGGCCAAGCAGCTGGTCCTCAACGGCCAGGGCCCGTACTACTACCTGCCCAAAATGGAGAGCCACCTCGAGGCGCGGCTGTGGAACGACGTCTTTGTCTTCGCGCAGGACTACCTGGGCCTGGGCCAGGGGACCGTCCGCGCCACCGTCCTGATCGAGACTATCCCGGCCGCTTTCGAAATGGACGAGATCCTTTACGAACTGCGGGACCACGCCTCCGGCCTGAACGCCGGCCGCTGGGACTACCTGTTCAGCATCATCAAGTACTTCCGGGACGCCGGGGAGGAGTTTGTGCTGCCGGACCGCGCGTCGGTGGCAATGACGGCTCCGTTCATGCGCGCCTACACCGAGCTGCTGGTCAAGACCTGCCACAAGCGCGGTGCCTTCGCCATGGGCGGCATGGCCGCCGTCATCCCCAACCGCCGCCACCCTGAGGTGACCGAGGCCGCGTTCGCCAAGGTCCGCGCGGACAAGACCCGTGAGGCCAACGACGGGTTCGACGGCTCCTGGGTTGCGCACCCGGACCTGGTGCCCACCTGCCGGGAAGTATTCGACTCCGTCCTGGGCGACAAGCCCAACCAGCTGGACAAGCAGCGCCCCGAGGTTTCCGTCACGGCAGAGCAGCTGCTGGACGTCACCTCTGCCGACGGCCAGGTCACCGAGGCAGGACTCCGGCTGAACCTGGACGTCGCCGTGGCCTACACCGCGGTGTGGCTGTCCGGAAACGGCGCTGTTGCCATCCACAACCTCATGGAGGATGCCGCCACGGCGGAAATCTCCCGCTCGCAGGTATGGCAGCAGATCCGCAACAAGTCGGTCCTTGCGGACACGGGCAATACCGTGACCCGCGAGCTGGTGGAGCGGATCCTGGGCGAGGAAACCGAGCGGCTGCGCACCGAATTCGGCGACGAAGCCTTCCGCCGCTACTACCAGCCCGCCAGCGAACTGATTGCGGACATCTGCCTCTCGGAGGACTACACGGACTTCCTCACCACCCCGGCCTACGAACTGGTGGGCTGAGGCATGGCGGAAACACCCCGGCCGTCGTTGTCCGCGAGGGATCTGGCTACCATCGACGGGCAGCTCGCCGCCACGGACCGCCTGCTTGAGCGGAACTACCCGGGCGACGACGGCTCCCGCCAGCCCGTCCATACCGTGTACGTCCCCGCGGACCGCTTCACGGCGTCGTTGGCTGCTGACTGGGGCGGGCAGGCGATGGCGACGGCGGCCGCGCACGGCGGGCTGGAACGCCTCGGTACGCTGCTGGGCCAGGACAACGCGCTGGCGGAAGCCGTGGCGCCCCGTGTCGAGGCCAAGCTGGCAAACGAACCGATCGAAGACCTTCGGCTCGATTTCGAGGACGGCTTTGGGGACAGGGGCGACGACGCCGAGGACGCTGCAGCAGTTGCCGCAGCATCCGCGGTGGCCACCGCCGTCGCGGCCGGGTCCGCTCCCCCGTTTATCGGCATCCGGTTCAAGTGCTTCGAGGCACCCACCAGGGCCCGCGGGCTCCGGACGCTGGACCTCTTCGTCTCCGGACTCGCCGCGGCCGGCGAACTGCCCGAGGGCCTGGTCCTGACCCTGCCCAAGGTCACCACGGTGGCCCAGGTCCAGGCCATGGACTTCGCGGTCTCCAGGCTGGAGGAGATCCATTCCCTCCCCGCCGGCCGGCTCCGCTTCGAAGTCCAGGTGGAGACCCCCCAGCTCATCCTGGGTCCGGACGGCACGTCCCCGGTGGCGCAACTGCCGCACGCCGTGCCCGGCCGGATCAGCGGCCTGCACTACGGCACGTACGACTACTCCGCATCACTGCAGATCTCGGCCGAATACCAGTCCATGGAGCACCCGGTGGCGGACTTCGCCAAGGAAGTCATGCAGCTTGCGGTTGCCGGCACCGGCATCCGGCTCTCTGACGGGTCCACCAACATCATCCCGGTGGGCGACAACGTGGAGAACGCCTGGCAGCTGCACGGCCGGCTGGTCCGGCGGTCGCTGGAACGCGGCTTTTACCAGGGCTGGGACCTGCACCCCGCCCAGCTGCCCAGCAGGTTCGCGGCCACCTACGCCTTCTACCGGCAGGGCCTTCCGGCCGCCGCAGCCCGGCTGCGCAACTACGTGGAACAAACCGAAGGCGGCGTCATGGACGAACCCGCCACAGCCCGCGCCCTGGCAGCGTTCGTCCTGCGCGGCGTCCAGTGCGGCGCCGTCGGTGCGGATGAAGTCCAGGCGCTGGCCGGCGTCGGAATTCCGCAGCTGACTGCGCTGGCGCACCCACGGCTCGCCACCACTTCCAACTCCTAGTTAAGGATCACTTTTCATGGGCAAGTACTACTCCCCCACCGGCGGACTGCCGCCGCAGACGCACCTGACCACCGAGCGCGCCATCGTCACCGAGGCGTACACGGTGATCCCCAAGGGCGTCATGACGGACATTGTCACCTCCAACCTTCCCGGTTTCTCGAACACCCGGTCCTGGATCATCGCCCGTCCCATCTCCGGCTTCGCCACCACGTTCTCGCAGCTGATCGTGGAGATCGGCCCGGGCGGCGGCGCCCCGAAAGCTGAATTCGAAGCCGGTGTTGAAGGCGTCATTTTCGTGACCCGCGGCAAGGTGAACCTCACCCTGCACGGTGAACTGCACCAGCTTGAGGAAGGCGGCTACGCCTACCTGGCTGCCGGTTCCGAGTGGGGCCTGGAGAACGTTTCCGACGACGTCGTCTCCTTCCACTGGATCCGCAAGGCCTACGAGCGCCTTGAGGGCTACGAGGCCAAGTCCTTCGTCACCAACGAAAAGGACGTGGAGCCCACCGCGATGCCGGACACCGACGGCGCCTGGAAGACCACCCGCTTCACGGACTCCAGCGACCTGGCCCACGACATGCAGGTGAACATCGTGACGTTCCAGCCCGGCGGCGTCATCCCGTTCCCCGAAACCCACGTCATGGAACACGGCCTCTACGTCCTTGAGGGCAAGGCCATGTACCTGCTCAACAACGACTGGGTGGAGGTGGAGGCCGGCGACTTCATGTGGCTGCGCGCCTTCTGCCCGCAGGCCTGTTACGCCGGCGGACCGGGCGAGTTCCGCTACCTGCTGTACAAGGACATGAACCGCCAGGTCCGCCTCACCTAAGCACCGGGTCCCTCCCAACTGCGTCGCAGCACATGTCGTATTGGGCGCCCAAAAGGACATGTGCTGCTACCCAGTTGGGGGAAAATGGGTGGCATGGGCACAAACCGGGTCCGCGGATGGAGGGTCGCTGCGGCAGCCCTGTGCGTGGTCCTGCTGGCCGGATCCTCTGCCGGCTGCATCGGCGTACCGGACCCGCCTGAGCCGGAGCCGCCCGCAGCCTTTGCGCTGCTGGAGGCTTTCAGCGCGCGGATGCTGGCCGAAGGAGCCCCTGCCGTCCTGATCGCCGCGAGGAACGGGACCACCACCTGGACCCATGCCGCCGGCGTACGGAGCCTGGACTCGGGCGAGCCTGCCGCGGTGTCCGATCCCGTCCGCGTGGGTGGCATCACCGAATCCTTCATCGCAGCCTCGGTGATGAAGCTTGTTGCGGAGGGCACGCTTGACCTGGACAGCCAGGCAAGCCGCTACCTGCCGGAGTTTGGAAGCGTCCTCCAACCGCCCGGCCCCGTGAGCGTCCGGCAGCTCCTGACCCACGAATCAGGAATCCCCGACTTCACGGTCCCCCTGCTGGCCTCCGGAAGCTGGGCGCAGACGATGAACCGGCCGCTCAGCCTTGAACAGCAACTGGACCTGGCGGCCACCGTGCCATGGGACGGCCGGCTGGCGCGGATCTTCGACTATTCCCGCACCAACTACGCAGCCCTTGCCCTGATCGTTGAGCGGCTCCGCGGCGAAAGGATCGAGGACGTCCTGGCCGCGGACATCTCCCGCCCCCTGGGCCTGGCGGCGACCCGGATGGGCGGTCCCCCACCCACGGGCATGGTCCACGGGTACGTCATCCTCGAGGGCAGGCGTACAGATGCGAGCACGCCGGCCTGGCAGGCTGCGTCCCCCTCCACCGGCGCAGTCTCCACCGTGGAGGAAGTGAACAGGTTCTACGCCGCGCTCCTGCAGGGCCGGCTTCTCCCCCCGGACAGCGTGACGGCCATGAAGGGCGGCTACTCCCAGTACTACGGCTTTGCCCTGCGGCGCTGGAACAACACCTGCAACAACCGCTTCTATTACGGCCTTCCCGGTGACACCGACGGCTACGGAATGGTCGCCATGACCAGCGAGGACGGCAGGAGCCAGCTGGCGATAGCTGTCGCCTACCCTCCCGCGCCGCCCACCCTGGAGGCCAACCCGCTGATCCAGGAGATGCAGGACGTTGCACAGGAAGCCCTCAACAGCCTGTGCTGAAGGCTTCCTGCCGGGCTTCCCGCTTGGGAGTCCGTTTGAGGCTTAAGCCCCCGGGTTCAGGACCACCTTGATGCAGCCGTCCTCTTTCTTCTGGAACTTCTCGTACAGGGCGGGCGCGCCTTCCAGCCCCGAACGGTGGGTGACCAGGTCCATCACGCCCAGCGGATCGGCGTCGTCCTCCACCAGCGGCAGAATGTCATCAGTCCAGCGGCGAACGTTGCACTGCCCCATCCGGACCTGGATCTGCTTGTCGAACATGGTCAGCAACGGCATGGGGCTGGCCTGGCCGCCGTACACGCCGCTCAGGGACAGAGTCCCGCCGCGGCGGACGGCGTCAATCGAGGTGTGAAGTACGGCAAGGCGGTCCACGCCGGCCGTCTCCATCGCCTTCTGCGCCAGCTTGTCCGGCAGGAGTCCGAGGGCCTGGTGGGCGAAGCCGGCAACAGGGGAACCATGGGCTTCCATGCCGACGGCGTCAATCACCGCGTCCGGGCCCCTTCCGGCTGTCATGTCCCGCAGCTGGTCCGCCACGCCCTTGCCGTAGTCGAGTGTTTCGACGCCGTGCCGTTCCGCCATTGCGCGGCGTTCGGGGACTGGGTCCACCCCGATGACCCGGAGCCCCCGCTGCACACCGATCCGGGTGGCGAACTGGCCTACCGGTCCCAGCCCAAACACGGCCAGGGTGCCTCCGGCCGGGACGTCCGCGTATTCCACGCCCTGCCAGGCTGTGGGGAGGATGTCCGAGAGGAACAGGTACCGCTCGTCCGGAAGATCACTCCCCACTTTCACCGGACCGTAATCGGCGTGCGGCACGCGCAGGTACTCGGCCTGGCCGCCGGGAACAGAACCGTACAGTTCCGAGAAGCCAAAGAGGGCTGCGCCGGAACCCTTGCTCTTGACCTGGGTGGTTTCGCACTGGGACTGCAGGCCCAGCCCGCACATGAAGCAGTGGCCGCAGGAGATGTTGAAGGGAACCACCACACGGTCGCCCTTGCGGAGGTTGGTGACAGCGCTGCCCACCTCTTCAACGATGCCCATCGGTTCATGGCCGATCACATCGCCCTTGTGCATGTACGGCCCCAGGACCTCGTACAGGTGCAGGTCCGAGCCGCAGATGGCCGTGGAGGTAATGCGGACAATCGCGTCGGTGGGTTCCTGGATCACGGGATCAGGTACTTCTTCCACGCTTACCGAGCGTTTTCCTTGCCAGGTCAGTGCTTTCACGATTCGCCTTCCGGTGGTGTTGCCTTCTGTCCGGGCCGGAGCCCATAGATCGACGGTATCGGCTTCGGCAGAAAAAAGTAAGCAAGCTGACTAAAGTCTTGTCCTTGTGGCCCGGGGCTTCTAGCGTAGGAAGGGCCAGATCCCGAGAAACGCGCGAAAGAGGAACGCCATGACGCTCTACCAGCCGGAACCGGTTGAGATCTCCACCCGCATGCGGCCCGGCGAGTGGACGGAAGAGAGCCTGGAGGCGCTCGTTGGCACGTACCACGCCCGGATCATGGAGATGGGCGCCAATATGGCGGAAGTGAGCACGGACATTGAGCGGAACGACGACGGGTCCGTCAAGGTGGCCGTGGTGTGGAACAAGCCTGCCAATGCGGGCGACGAGGACGCCGTCACCGGCGGGCAAACGGTCTGAGCCGGACTCAGGGCAGTCTTTATGTACTTCCGAGCAGCCTGCCAAGGGCGCTTGAGGGCAGGTTCCGCAGGAGGTCCCGCGGTCCTTCGTAGACCTCTACCGCCCCCGCATCCCGGAGTTCGCCGGCGCTGACTCCCCCGCACGTCACGCCGATCGCCGGGATTGCCAGGGCGGCCGCAGCCTGCATGTCCCAGACGGCGTCCCCGACATAGACGGCGTCCGCGGCCTGGACGTCGATGGCCTCCAGGGCCGCCACGAGGATGTCCGGGGCCGGCTTGCTGTTCTTCGCATCATTGGCGCTGGTGGCGGCGTCGATGAAGGCTTCGGCGTCCAGGATGGACTTCATGACCTCCAGGTCCTTCCTGCGCGCCGAGGAGGCCAGTGCAACGGCCAGCCCTCCGGCGTGGCATCGGGCAAGCAGGTCCTTCACCCCGTCAAAGGCCCGGAGCGAGGGCCAGTGGGACGCATAAAGCGCCCCGTGGCTGGCCAGGATCTCCGGGTCGAGGGCGCGGTCCCGCCCTCCGGGCAGGAGGCTGTCCACCAGGCGGTCGCCGCCCATGCCCACATGGCGGTGGATGGAGGCCATCGGGACGTCATAGCCCTGCTCCCGGAAGGCGCCCCACCAGGAAACCGTGTGGATGTAGGACGAATCGATCAGGGTGCCGTCAACATCAAAAAGAACCCCCCGGCGTCGTCCGCCAGGGGGTACAAGGCTGTGGGACACCATCAGCTGACCGCTGCCCGCTTTGCCGCCGGCGCCTTCTTCTGGCGGGCGGCGTCTTCCTTTGCGGAACTCACAGGGCGGACGCGTTCCCGGAGGACCGTTCCTGCGCCACCGTGGCTTTTGTCCCGGATCAGGCCGGTCCCTGCAATTTCCCGCGCCATGGCCACACCGGCAACGGCAGCCCTTTTCGTGGGAAAGGTGACCGAGATGGCCATCAGGCTCCCGGCTCCATCCAACATCCTTACCCTGTAGCCGCCGTCAGGCGCATCCACGAGCTCAAAATATCCGGCCATTCGTATCACTCCTCCGTCAGTCACCGCGTTGTGCTTTGTCAGGAGCACTGAGGTGTTAGTAAGTATACTTATCTCTTCTGCGAAGGAGAAGCCACCCCTGGCCGCGCCGCCTCAGCACGGTCCCGCCGTCTCCGGCGGAATGGGGGTGTCACTTCGGCGAACCGTATCCTGATGCAGCTCCAGGGCGCTAGTCACAAGGGCAAAGTGGCTGAAAGCCTGCGGGGTATTGCCCAGCTGCCGGCCCGCCTTCACCGCCCATTCCTCACTCAGCAGCCCCACGTCGTTCCGCAATTCCAGCAGCCGCTCGAAAAGCTCCCGGGATTCCTCGTGCCGGCCCGCACCCAGGAGTGCCTCCACCAGCCAGAAGGAGCAGGCCAGGAAAACGCCCTCATCCCCCGGCAGGCCGTCGTCGCTCTCCGCGGGACGGTACCGCAGGACAAACCCGTCCTCGGTGAGCTCACGCTGGACCGCATCGATGGTCCCGATCACCCGGGGATCATCCGGCGGCAGGAAGCCGACGCGCGGTATCAGGAGGAGGCTGGCGTCCAGCTCCGGCCGTCCGTAGGACTGGACGAAGGTATTGCGGGCAGCGTCAAAACCGTTGGCCATGACGTCCTGGTGGATGGTGTCCCGCAGCCGCTCCCAGCGTTCCACCGGTCCTGGCAGCCCGGACTCGCGGACGCCTTTGACCATCCGGTCCGCGGCTACCCAGGCCATCACCTTTGAGTGCGTGAAATGGCGGCGGGGCCCGCGCATCTCCCACAGCCCGTTATCCGGCTGGTCCCAGATCTTCTCAAGGTGCTCCATCAGGGAAAGCTGGACGTCCCACGATTCATCCGGATGCGTCAGCAGCGAGTTCCGGGTCAGTGCCAGGCAGTCCAGCACCTCGCCCCACACATCGAGCTGCAGCTGCTCCGCAGCCCCGTTGCCGATCCGCACCGGGGACGAATTTTCGTAGCCCTTCAGCCACGGCAGCTCCATCTCGGGCAGGCGGCGCTCCCCGTGGATGCCGTACATAATCTGCAGGTCGGCGGGGTCGCCGGCCACCGCGCGGAGCAGCCAGTCCCGCCACGCCGCCGCTTCGGCCGTGTAACCGGCAGCCATGAGGGCCTGCAGCGTCATGGTGGCGTCCCGCAGCCAGCAGTACCGGTAGTCCCAGTTGCGGGGGCCGCCCAGTTGCTCGGGCAGGGACGTGGTCACGGCCGCCACGATGCCGCCGGTGGGGGCGTAGGTCAGCGCCTTCAGGGTCACCAGGGACCGCATCACCGCTTCCTGGTACTTCCCCTTCACCGTGCACTGGGAAGACCAGCCGCGCCAGAAGGCACAGGTGGTGCCAAGGACTTCTTCCGCGTCCACGCTGTGCGGCCGGCCCACGTGGCTGGGCGCCCAGGTGAGGACAAACGGGACCCGCTCCCCGGCGCTGACGGTGAAGTCGCTGACCGTGTGCATGTTTTCTCCGTGGAGCGGCGCAGGTGTCACAAGATAGACGGCGTCCGGACCGGCGATGGCGTGCAGGCCCAGCCTGTCGCTGCGGACCCAGGGAATGATGTGGCCGTAGTCAAAGCGGAGCACCAGCTCGCTGTGCATCCTGACGCTCCCGCTGACGCCCTCGACAATGCGGACGATGTCCGCCACGGAGTCGCGGGGCGGCATGAAGTCGATGACGCGAACCGTTCCTTCGGGTGTTTCCCATTCCGTCTCAAGCACCAGGGTGCCGTCCCGGTAGCCCCGCCGGGTGCATTGCCCGGCGCCTTCGGGGGCCAGCAGCCAGCGTCCCGCGTCAGGGGTGTCCAGCAGGGCATTGAAGCAGGCCGGGGAATCGAACCGGGGAAGGCACAGCCAGTCGATGGATCCTTCCTTGCTGATCAAGGCCCCGGTTTGGAGGTCGCCTACAACTGCATAATCCTCGATGCGCGCCATGTCCTTACCCTGCCACAGTCCGCCCGGCGGTGACGGGCACAATTCGATGTAGCCTGCAGTCATGGCCATCCACATCGGCACCTCCGGCTGGAGTTATGACCACTGGGAGAACGTCCTCTATCCGCCCGGGCTCCCGGCGAAGGACAGGCTCCAGCATTACGTCGGGCGGTTCAGCACTGTCGAGCTCAATGCCAGCTTCTACCGCTGGCCGCGGGACACCACCTTTGCGGGCTGGAACCGGCGCTTGCCTGACGGCTTCAGCATGTCGGTCAAGGCCCCGCGCGGCCTAACGCACGCCCGGAAGCTGTACCAGCCGGAGGTATGGGTGGAGCGCATTGAACGGTGCTGGCACGAGCTCGGCGACAAGCGGGCAGTCCTCCTGGTCCAGCTGCCGCCCGGCATGGAACGGGACGACGCCCGGCTGGACTATTTCCTGGCGAGGATTCCGGAGTGGATCCGGGTGGCTGTGGAGTTCCGGCACGCCAGCTGGGATTGCGGCGATGTCTACACCCTGCTGGAGCGGCACCAGGCCGCCTACTGCATCATGAGCGGCGCCAACCTCCCCTGCATCCTGCGTACTACGGCCCCGTTCACATACGTGCGGCTGCATGGCCCCGACCACCAGCACCTCTCGGCAGGCTCCTACTCGGACGCCGACCTGCACTGGTGGGCAGACCGGATCCGCGAATGGTCCGGCAGCGGCCTGGACGTCTATGCGTATTTCAATAACGACGGCGGCGGCCACGCCGTGCGCAACGCTGAGACCCTGCGGTGGATCCTTGGGGAGGGATGACGTCACGGAGGAGCGGCAAGGACCAGGGTAGCTACGCGTGGTTCAGCCTGTGGCAGAGTGGTTCCATGGACACGGCCCCCCAGACTCCGCCACAGAACGCAGCAACACCACCGGACCCGGACAGGAAGGACGAGCTTTCCGGCAACACGGTGTTCAAGCTTGCCCACCGGATTTCCGACGGCGTCAACGGTGTGCGCATCCAGCTGGCCAAACGCTGGAAGTTCGTGCCGCAGACCATTGCCTACCAGGGTTACGGATCCACCAGCCTGGTGCGCGTCCTGGGCCGGGTCCTGCTGACCCAGAAGCCCCTGCCGGGAAGCAAGGCAGAGCACGCAGCCAAGAACGGCAACCAGAACGTGCGCGGCTGGCGGGCCTTCACCAGCGTTCCCCTGCAGTTCACCGACGTCGAAATCACCATCGGCGATGTTGTCACCCACGTCCGGGCGGACAGGGGCGGGCTGATCGACACGGAAGTGGCTGTCCAGCTGGAGCCCGGCTGGCACACCGCGGTCCTGCGCGCCGAGGGCACCGAGCCCGTCGAAGCCAGGATCCGGGTCATCGCACCGGACGTGAAGTTCGGGATCGTGTCCGATATTGATGACACCGTCATGGTGACGGCCCTGCCCCGGCCGTTCCTGGCCCTGTGGAACACGTTCGTGTTGAGCGAGCGGGCCCGCATGGCAACACCGGGCATGGCTGTCCTGCTGGACCGGCTCACGGTGGAGCACCCGGACGCACCGGTGGTCTACCTTTCCACCGGCCCGTGGAACGCCGCCCCCACGCTGGCGCGCTTCCTGACCCGGAACATGTATCCGTCCGGGGCACTGCTGCTCACCGACTGGGGCCTTACCCAGGACCGGTGGTTCCGCAGCGGCCAGGACCACAAGCACCGCAACCTTGAGCGGCTCGCCAAGGAATTCCCGGACATGCAGTGGCTCCTGATCGGCGACAACGGCCAGCATGACGAAGCCATCTATTCCGGCTTCTCGCAGGAGCACCCGGACAAGGTGGCCGCTATCGCCATCCGCCAGCTGTCCGTCAGCGAATCGGTGTTCGCCGGCGGCCACTCCGAGGACGGGGACCATACCGCGTCCCAGGTCCCGTGGATCTACTCACCGGACGGCGCCGGCATCGCCAAACAGCTCACGGCCCTGGACCTTCTCTAGGCGCTGGCACCCACGGCGGGAACGTCGTCGTCGGGCATCTCACTGACAACTGCTCCGGCGTCCCTGGGCGCGGCGGCCATGCCGTCACCCACCATGGCCTCGGCAATCGCACTGCCCGCGGCGGCGGCGAGGTCACGCTCCTCGATGAGTTCCTGGAGCCAGAAGTAGGAGGCCTTCGGCGTCCGTTCCAGGGTTTCGAAGTCCACGTGCAGGAGTCCGAAGGGCTGTTTGTAGCCTGCGGACCATTCGAAGTTGTCCAGGAGCGACCAGACGTAGTAGCCCCGAAGGTCCACGGAGGCAGCCTCCCCGCCCGGGGCCGTTGCCCTCAGTGCGGCTTCGAGGTGGTCCGAGAGGTACTTGAGCCGCCGCTCGTCCGGGATGAACCTGGTGTTGGTGGACTTGTCCCGGACGATGATGTCCTCGAAGCTGGCCCCGCCCTCGGTGAGGATGACGGGCGGAAGGTTGGGGTACCGTTCGCCCATCTCCTTCAGCGCCACGGCCATGTACTCCGGCTTCACCGGCCAGCCGTAGGCGGTGATGTCCGCCTCAGGCCAGGTTTCAACGTGGAACGGTGTTCCGCCGTTGCCGGCGGCGCTCAGGTCGCTGCCCATGGCTTCGGCCATGCTGGCGGGCACCGCTCCCCCGCCCGGCCCTACTGCCACTTTCGTGGGCATGTAGTAGTTGAGGCCGTAGAAGTCCAGGGGCTGGGAGATGAGCTCCATGTCCTCGTCCGGGTGTTCGAAGGAGCTGAAGAACTTGGCCGCACGGATCAGGTCCGGGTATTTTCCGGTCAGCACGGGGTCCGCGTACAGCCGGTTCTGAGCCAGGTCCATCAGCCCGGCGCTGATCCTGTCCAGCGGGTTGATGGAGTTCGGCACCATGGGCGAGTAGACGTTGGTCATGCCGATCTCCCCCGGCACCTTGGCGGCGCGCAGGGCCTGGACAGCGAGGCCGTGCCCCAGCAGCTGGTGGTGCACCGTGGGGAAGGCACCCAGCAGCAGTTCTTTGCCGGGTGAATGCAGTCCAAGCGTGTAGCCGTTGGTGCTGACCGTGGCAGGTTCGTTGATGGTCACCCAGCGCGCCACCCTGTCACCGAATTCCTCTGCGAGGATGGCAGCGTACTCGCCCAGGCGGTAAGCTGTGTCCCGGTTCATCCAGCCGCCGGCTTCGTCCAGCGCCAGCGGAGTGTCCCAGTGGTAGATGGTTGCCATGGGGGAAATGCCGTTGGCCAGCAGTTCGTCCAGCAGCCTGTCGTAGAACGCCAGGCCGGCGCGGTTGGCCGGCCCGCGCCCGGTCGGCTGGATGCGCGGCCACGCAAAGGAGAACCGGTAGGAGTCCACGCCCAACTGCTTCATGAGCGCAACGTCCTGGGGCATGCGGTGGTAATGGTCGGTGGCAATCACGGGGCTGTCGTTGTCCACGATGGCACCGTCCTTGGCCGCGAAGACATCCCAGCCTGCCGGACCCCGCCCGTCCTCATCCAGCGCGCCTTCGATCTGGAAGGCTGCCGTAGCCACGCCCAACGTAAATCCGGACGGAATCAGGGCAGCGAGTTCTTTGGCGGTGATATGCATCTGCGGGCCTTTTGTAACGGAGCGTAAATAAAGTACGTCTCAGGATGGCACAGCTCCGGGCGCCTGACGAGCAAAACGGTATCCTCCGCCGGGCCTGTCCCCAATGGCGCTGCTACTGGGAGCCGAACAGGAACTCCTTGGCATGCGCCACCGCTTTGCGGAAGGCGTCGTTCCGGAGGGTCGCCAGCTGTTCCGTGTCTCCGTCGGCTGGTTCCAGGTAGCCGGTATAGCCGGGGCGCAATACCCAGATGTCGCCCGCCGGCGGCAGGTAGAACACGCCAAAGGACCGCTGCTGCATCTCATCGGCCGTCCACACCGGCACCACGGCCAGCGCGGCGCCGGTGGCAGGGTTGATCCATTGCGCGCGGGGCAGCGGCTGCTCGTGCGCTTCGGGGTCCAGGAAGGGGGCAGTGCCGGCACCCCAGCGTTGTTCAAAGCGCTCGTGGAATGCCGGGATCAGGTGTGAATCGTATCGGCGCCAGTCGCTCATCCGGTTCTCCGCCTCCTCGCGGTGTTGTTGTTGTGTTCCGGTCCCCGTGTGTTCCATTCCCCATGCGTTCCATACCCCGCGTGTTCCATTTCCTGGGGGACCGCTTAGGGTCAGGCCCAAAGTTCCAGCGTCAGGCCCAGGGCCCGCTCTCCCACCGCACCGGGGTGGCCCTGATGACGGGACCCGGTGATCCGCGGGGGCTGCGCACCTTCCGGACGGGAATCGACTGCCCGGCGGAGGCCCGCTGCTTGTCATAGGCGGCGCGCCGCTCCGGATCCCTGAGGACGTCGTAGGCCTGCATGATCTGGAGGAGCTCCCCTTCCGGGGAAGTACCGCCGTCGATGTCGGGGTGGTGGCTGCGCATCAGTGCCCGGTAGGCGCGCGAGATTTCCTGTTGGCTGGCCTCGGGCTGGACCCGCAGGGTGTCGTAGTAGTCGGGGGTGCTTGTCATGGTGCCCTTTTCCGCTCCGCGGGCGACGCCTCCGGGGGCGCCGTGCGGAAAAGAAGGCAGGGCGCGGGCAACCGTGAGAAGGTCCCCGCGCCTGCCGGTTGTGGCTAGGTTCCGATCTGGTGCTTTTCGCTTTGCTGTGTCTGGATCTCGATCCTGCGCGGCTTGGCTTTCTCGGCCACCGGGATCCGCAGGGTCAGGACGCCTTGGTCATAGCTTGCCTTGATGTTGTCAGTGTCCAGCGTGTCCCCGAGGATCAATTGCCGGCTGAAGACACCGCGGGGGCGCTCGGAGGCCACCAGTTCCACGTTGGGCTGGGTGGGGTCCTTGCGCTCCGCCCGGACCGTGAGGACGTTGCGTTCAACGTTCAGGTCCAGGGAATCCATCTTCACGCCAGGCAGGTCGAAGGCCACCACAAACTCGCCGTCCTCCTGCCAGGCGTCCATAGGCATGGCAGCCGGGCGGGCGGCGGTTCCAAAGACCTGCTGCGTGAGCCGGTCCAGCTCACGGAACGGGTCCGTGCGCATCAACATCATTTCCCACTCCTTCAGCTTCAGTAGGTGTTCCAGCTGTGCCATATCCACCGCTTAATCTATGGTGATGGATATAGATTTTTTATAGCACCCGTGGGAAACTGAGGCAAGGCCCCGGACGGATTTTGGAGAACTGATGGCAAACCAGGACGCAGGCCGGAGTTCCGGACCCAGCAGCAGCCGCGCGCTGTACGCCATCTCCGTGGCCGCGGAACTGGCCGGAACAGGGCAGCAGAACATCCGGCTCTATGAGACGAAGGGCCTGCTGACGCCATCGCGGACATCCGGGGGCACCCGCCAGTACAGTGATGACGACATCGCTGTCCTGCTGCGGATCGGCGAACTCCTGGAACAGGGCCTCAACCTCGCCGGCGTGGCCAAGGTGCTGGAACTTGAGGCGGCCAACAACAAACTGCACCGCGCCCTAAAAAAGGCCAGGTCCCGGCCGCCAGCCTGAAGGTTGCGCCGGTCCCGGGGCAGGGTCAGTCCCGGGGCAGGGTCAGTCCCGGGGCGAGTCCGCCTTGGACAGTTCACCGGTGATGCGTTCCCCGGGCACACGGGCTGTGCGCCATGTGTCCAGTGCGATAACCCCGCCCAGGATGACCAGGGAGAGGGACAACGATGCGAGGGCGTCGCTGAGCCAGTGGTAACCCAGGTACAACCTGCTGAGGGCGGCAAGCACGATGCCTATCCCCGCTCCCACGAAACCAAGAACGGCCGCCTTGGTGTTGCTGTGCCGGGAGAACACCAGGAAGGCGCCAACCAGGAGGAAGTCACAGGCACCCAGGACATGCCCCGACGGGAACGAAAACGTGTGGTCGATCCCGAAGAGCATCTGCTCCACGGGCGGACGCGAGCGCTGGACAATCCGCAGGATGATCTGGGAAATGATGACCCCCGTAACCATCGCCGACGCCAGCAGGATGGGCCGCCAGGCATGCTTCGCGGCGAAGCCCCACCACAGGATGACCACCAGGACGATGATGGGCAGGGCGACCGGACCGAAGACCACGGCGAGGAAAATCATGAAGGCTGTACCGGCGTCGGACCTTGTCCCCAGGAGCCAATCGCGCACCGGGACATCCGCGGCGGACAGGCCATCGGCCTGCAGCACACTGACCAGCGTGGCAATGAACAGCGCAACCCCCGCTACCACCAGGATGATAGCCGCCCAGTACAGCCCGCGCCGGTCGGCGGGGTCCATGTAGCGCTCCTCAACCACGAACTTGTCATGGAAGGCCCGCCACCTGCCCTGGCTCTTGCTGGTGGTTCCGGAACCTGCTGAATCCTGATGTCCCACTGTGATGCCCGTCCCTGCGCCGTTGAGATTTTTCCTACGGGAAGAGTATCGCGTTCCGCACTGGCGCTAGCCTGTCTCCATGGGTGCCATGAATGAACTGATAGACGCTGCTGCGGTTCATTCCGCCGCAGCCATCCTCACAGAGGCTGCTCCCGGCGTGGGGTGGGCCAGGACAGCCGCCGCCGCCTCCCTGCTGGGGGACCTTAACCTGCGCGCCAGGACTGATCTTGTGGCCGAGGCGCTGCAGGAGGACATCCGGAGCGTTCCCGGGGCGGGATATCCGACGGCGGCGGGCTGCTTCCGTGCCGCGCTGCGGTTTCCGGAGTTCACGGGCTGGATCCTCTGGCCGGTTTCGGAGGCTGCCGCTGCGCTCGCCGTCGAGTCCGGAGGAGCAGCGGACTTTGACGACGCGCTGGCGCTGCTGGCGGAACTGACGCCCAGGCTGACCAGCGAGTTTGCGGTCCGCCGCCTGCTGCGCCATGACCTGGACCGGGCACTGGTGGCCGCCTTGGAGTGGACGTCCCACCCGGATGAGCATGTGCGTCGCCTCGCGAGCGAGGGCACCCGCCCCTACCTGCCGTGGGCAGTGCGTGTGCCCGGCCTCGTGGAGCGGCCCGAGGCCACCCTTCCCGTCCTGAACGCACTGTACCGGGACCCCTCGGAGTACGTTCGCCGCTCCGTGGCCAACCACCTCAACGACCTTGCCCGGCACTCCCCCGGCGCCGTGCTGGCTACGGCAGCGCAGTGGCTGTCCGCCCCTGACGGCAACACCGGCTGGGTGGTCCGGCACGGCCTCCGCACCCTGGTGAAGAAGGGGCACCCGGAAGCCCTGGCACTTCTGGGCTTTACGCCGGCGCAGGTAGACGTGGCCGGGCCCCGCCTCGACCGGAATGTGGTCATTTTGCCCGGCGAACTGACGTTCTCCTTCGAGATCGCCAATACCGGCACGCAGGATGTGCGCCTGGCCGTGGACTATCTCGTCCACTACCGCAAGGCCAACGGCAGCCAGTCCGCCAAGGTGTTCAAGGTGTCAACCCTCACCCTTGCCCCCGGCGAGAGCAGGAGCCTGTCCAAAAGCCATGCCTTTCGGCAAATGACCACCAGGGTGCACCACCCCGGCCTCCACGCCCTGGAGCTGCAAATCAACGGGGCGGTCCACGGGCGCGCCGAGTTCCTGTTGCAAGGCCCCTAGCGGCTAGCTCGGCGAGCTGCCCGCAGGGTCCTGCCAGTGGTCCCGCCAGGTGTGCTCAGGCTCAAAGCCCAGCAGCCGGCGCGCCTTGTCGATGGACAGCATGGTTTCGTGTTCGCCAAGTTCCTTTACCACCTTGACGCCGGGGAACACTTCCGCGGCCAGGCCGGCACTTGACCGGCTCATGACGGTATCCGCGTTGGCAATGATGAACGCCTCGAATCCCGGCGCACCGTTCTCGAGGGCGCGGGCCACCGCCTGGGCGCCGTCCCGGCCGTCAATATAGCCCCAAAGGTTCCATTTCCGGAGGGTCGCGTCGGAGTCGAAGGAAGGGAACTTTTCGTAGTCCTCCACGTCCATGACGTTGGAAAACCGCAGCCCCACGATGCTCAGTTCCGGGTCCCATCGCGTCAGTTCCACGGCCATCTGCTCTTCCAGGTGCTTCACCAGCGAGTACGTGCTTTCCGGCCGCGCCGGGTACTCCTCGTCCACGGGGATGTAGGGCGGATCGACGTCGAACGGCAGTCCCAGCACTGTCTCGCTGGAGGCGTACACCACCTTCTTGATGCCCGCGCGGCGGGCCGCCTGGAACACGTTGTAGGTGGACAGCATGTTGTTCTCGAAGGTGGCGGCATCGGGAATGATGCCCGGGGCAGGAATGGCACCGAGGTGCACCACGGCGTCGAAACCCTCGTGCCTGTCGTCCAGCCCCAGCAGCACGTCCAGGACCTGGCCGTAGTTGCGCAGATCCACCACAACCAGGCCGGGACTGCGGGTGCCCGCACGGTCCAGGTTGAGAACCTGGTGGCCGTCCTCCACCAGCCTGCGGACCACGTGCCGCCCAAGTTTTCCGCTTCCGCCGGTGACCGCAATTCTCATCAGGTTTTCCTTTGCTGTGGTGGCTTGCGCCGGTTCTTCAGTGCTGGCGTGCGCCCGTTCAGGCGCCGGGGCGCGGGGACGCCAGGAACTTTTCGACGGCGGCGATCGCCAGTTCGGTGATGTCGCCGGGATCCCCGCTGCCGTCCACGGAGACGAGCATTCCACGGCCGGCGTAGACCGAGACTACTTCATGCGTCTCGCGGTGGTAGAGATCCAGGCGGCGCCGGAACACGTCCACCGTGTCGTCCGTGCGCCCCTGCTCCGCGGCCCGCCGCAGCATCCGGCCCTCCAGGACGGCGTCGGGGGCAGTGAGTTCAATGACCGCATCCAGCGCAAGCCCCCGGGACACAAGCATGTTGTCCAGTTCCGTGACTTGCGGGGCTGTCCGCGGATAGCCGTCCAGCAGGAAGCCTTCCTGGAGGTCGCTGTCCAGCAGGCGGTCCTTGACCATGGCGTTGGTGAGGTGGTCCGGGACAAAATCGCCGCCGTCGAGATAGCCCGCAGCCTGGTTTCCCAGCTCCGTTTCCTGGTTGACGTTGGTCCGGAAGATCTCTCCAGTGGAGACGGTGGGGACGCCGAAGTGCCGGGCCAGGTGCTCTGCCTGAGTTCCCTTGCCGGAGCCCGGCGGACCAATGATGAGCAGCCTGGTCATGTCCTGTCCCTCTTCCTACCCCCTGCGGGGCCTTCCTGCCGCCGGTTTCCCGGGGGTCTGCAGCCGGGAGCATCGGCGCCTGCCTCATTCTGCCGGTAACTCCCCTGCCGGCGCCAGGGAGCCCGTCCCCGCGTGCGCCAAAGTGACCATGTCCCCCGCCGGAGAATGTATATACTTCTGGATATCGGTTTAGCAGCAGGCCGTTGGAAAGTTCCTCGATCCAGCGACCTTCACAGCCTGCCCGCACCGCCGGGGAACGCCGGAAGCCGCCGGGTTGTCCTGAGCGAATGGCACCAAAGAACCGTGGCCAGCGAGTCAACAGCAAAAACTGATACATCCATTACCGAGCACCTTCATGAACTGGTCCTCAACAGCTCTGACGTTGAGGACTTCCTCAATGAACTGGCACAGGTGTCCGCACGCAACCTTTCCGAGCCCGGCGATGAAATCATGTGCGCCATCACCCTCCTGCGGCAGCGCAAGGCCGCAACGGTGGCGAGCAGCAGCCCGGATGCCAAAGCCATCGCGCACCTCGAGTACGAATTCAGCGAGACGCCCAGCCTGACAGCCTCCGCCGCCCTTGAGAGCGTCCACGTCCCCGACGCCCGCCACGACGGCCGCTGGCCTGAATACTCCTCGGCCGTGCTTGCCCAGGGCATCCGCTCCGTCCTCGCACTGCCCTTCCAGGTGGAGGGCGGGACAAAAGCTGCCCTGCTGCTGTACTCCCGCCGGCCGAACCGTTTCGAACCGCGGATCCTTGAATTCGCCGAGGACTTTGTGGGCCAGACCTCCCTGGCCCTGCGGCTGGCCGTGCGCTTTGCCCACTACAGCGAAACTGCCGCGAACCTCCGGGCCACGCTGGAGTCCCGCACGGTCATCGATATGGCTGTGGGCATCATCATGGCGCAGAACCGCTGCAGCCAGCAGGACGCCTTCGACATCCTGAAAACGGCGTCCAGCACCCGCAACTCCAAGCTGCATGACGTTGCCGCCGCCGTGGTGAATTCGCTGGGCCAAGGCCCGGCGCGGACGCACTACGACGGGTAGTTTTCACAGGCCCCTCATATATCGGGCATATCCCCCTGCAAGCTTGCCTCCCTACAAATGAGGCATGACTCCGCAACAGACCAAACAACGTAAACCCGGCCGCGCCCGGCGGGCCGTCATCGCCAGCGCCGTGGCCCTCACCCTTTCCGCCGGGGGTGCCACGGCCTGGGCGCTGGACCGGTTCGTGGTCCAGCACGTCGAGATCGCCGACGTCTCAGCCTACGAAGCCAGCCAGGCGGGTACCTCCACCGGAGCCTCGGCGGGCACCGCCACCGGCACGACGGCGGGCGGCACCAGCGATCCGGGCGGCACCGCCGTCGCCACGGACACCTCCTATGTCTCCGGCTCTTCCACCATCAATGTCTCCGCGGTAGCCACCGGCAGCGGCGACAATACCGTCACCTACTACGTTGCCGACGTCGTCCTCGAAGACGCCACCACCCTCCAGTCCGCTTTCGCCAACGACAGCTTCGGCGAGAACATCACCGAAACCACGTCCGCCATTGCTGAGGCCAACAACGCAATCTTCGCCATCAACGGTGACTACTACGGCTTCCGCGACACGGGCATCGTCATCCGCAACGGCGTGGTGTTCCGCGACGAGGGCGCGCGTCAGGGCCTGGCGTTCTACCGTGACGGCACCGTCAAGGTCTACGACGAAACCACCACCACCGCGGAGCAACTTGTATCCGAGGGCGTCTGGAACACCCTTTCTTTCGGCCCGTCCCTGCTGGACAACGGCGAAATCGCCGAAGGCATCGAGGACGTGGAGGTGGACACAAACTTCGGCAACCACTCCATCCAGGGCGAACAGCCCCGCACCGCAGTGGGCATTATCGACCAAAACCACCTGGTGTTCGTAGTGGTGGACGGCCGCAGCCCCGGCTACAGCGCCGGCGTCACCATGACCGGACTCGCGGAAATCATGCAGGGCCTCGGCGCCACCACCGCTTACAACATCGACGGCGGCGGCTCCTCCACCATGTACTTCAACGGCGGACTGGTGAACAACCCGCTGGGTGAAAACAAGGAACGCGGCACCTCCGACATCCTCTACATCGGGCAGTAGGGCCGGCCATGGTCATCCTGATCCCGGCCTACGAGCCGGACCAGCACTTGCCTGCCCTGATCCGGTCCATCCGCCAGGCAGAGCCGTGGCTTCCCATCGTGGTGGTGGATGACGGCAGCGGGCCGGAGTTTGAGGAAGTGTTCGACGCCGTCCGGGCCCTTGGCTGCCACGTCGTCAGTTACGGGCGGAACCGGGGAAAGGGCTTCGCGCTCAAGTCCGGCCTGGGCTTTATCGCGGACAACCTGCCCGGCCACGATGTGGTCTGTGCCGACAGCGACGGCCAGCACCGGACCGCGGACATCCTTCGGGTAGCCGGAACCCTGCAGGAAAACCAGTCTGCACAGGGCTGGTCCACGATGGTGCTGGGCAGCCGGAAGTTCACCGGCGGTGTTCCGGCGCGCAGCCGGTTCGGCAACACCGCAACCAAGATGCTCTTCACCCTGGCCACCGGCGAGCGCATCCCCGATACCCAGACCGGCCTCCGAGGGTACCCCGCCGCCATGATCCCCTGGCTCCGGTCCGTTCACGGTGACCGATACGAGTACGAGCTGAACCTGTTGCTTGAAGCCCGGAACGCCGGCTACGCCATCCATTCGGTGGAGATCGCCACGGTCTACCTCAACCACAATTCCGGGTCCCACTTCCGGCCTGTAGCGGACTCGGTGCGGATCTACGCGCCCCTGCTGAAGTTCCTGGCCTCATCCTTCGCGGCGTTCCTGGTGGACACCGCCTTTTTTGTGCTGCTTACGGTGCTCGTCGATTCCCTGCTCCTGGCTGTGCTGGGCGCCCGGGCTGTGAGTTCCGCCATGAACTTCATAGTGAACCGGCGCATCGTCTTTGAACACGGCAGGGACAGGCCGCCCGGTGCCGCCGGAGTCCGATACTTCAGCCTTGCAGCCCTGCTGCTCGCCGCCAACTTCGGCCTCATCTGGGCCCTGGAGGGCGCCGGGCTGCTGGCGCTTCCCGCCAAGATCCTGGCCGAAGCCATCCTGCTGGCCATCAGTTTCGTGGTGCAGCAGCGCTTGCTGTTCACCGCGCAAGCAAGCGGAACAGCAGCCGGCAAAAGCGCCCGCAACGGGCCCAGGGAACCGTCAGCCAGCACTCATATACCCGGCTAGGTTCCGTCACAGCACCCGCACAGTTTGCCCGGGCATCGTGAATACCAGCCCACCGAAAACATCCCGGAGAATCCCATGAACCCCCTTATTTTCATCCTCGCCGACCTGGCAGCCATCAGCATCCTCACTTTCGCCCTCTACCTTCGCCGCCACCGCCGCCGCGACCTGGTGGTGTCCTACCTGGGCATGAACGTCGGCGTCCTGGCCGTGGCCACGGCCCTCTCGGGTTCCGCCGCCGGGCTCGGCCTGGGCCTGGGCCTGTTCGGGGTCCTGTCCATCATCCGGCTCCGCTCCACCGAGCTGGCCCAGCACGAGGTTGCCTACTACTTCTCAGCCCTGGCGCTTGGCCTGATCGCCGGCCTGGGCATTGAACCACTCTGGCTGACCGGTTCCCTGATGGCCCTGATCCTGCTGGTGATGTTCGTAGGAGACCACCCGCGGGTCCTACCGGCCCACCGCCACCAGACCGTCATTTTGGACCGCGCCATTGCCGAGGACGGCGAGCTCCATGCCCGGCTTGAGGAGGTCCTCCACGGCAAGGTCCATTCCGCCACCATCCAGGAACTGGACCTGGTGAACGACAAAACCATCGTCGATGTCCGCTACGCCTACTCCCCCGCAGCCTTCCCTGCACCGGCGTACCTTTCGGACGTGACGGCAGCGGCGCCCCGCCACGCCGAACCGGCACCCGTTGAACCTGCACTCACGGAACCTGCCCGCGTTGGGCCTGTTCCCGGCGAAGCAGCCCCTGCCCGCCTGTCAGCCCCGGCAGGTGCCGCATGAACGCTCCCGCAACAGCCGTCGTCGGAAACCTCGGTTCCCTCCGGCCTGTAGGGCTGGCGGAGCTCAACTCCGAAGCCGCGCTCCAGACCCGCGTTGACCGCAAGTACGTGGTCCCGGCCCGGCTGGCAGCCCAGCTCCTCACCACCTTCCGCGCCGACGTCCGCGTCCTGGAGATGGACGGCACCCGCAGCTTCGCCTACGACTCCGTGTACTTCGACACCGCCGGCCTGGACAGCTACCTGCTGGCCGCCCACGGCCGCCGGCGCCGGTACAAGATCCGCACCCGGACCTACGTGGACAGCGCGGTGAGCTTCCTGGAAGTGAAGACTGAAGGCGCCCGGGAGGCCACGGTCAAGGAGCGCATCCCGTACCTTCCCGAGGACCGGGCCCGGCTCACTGCCGAAGGCCTGGAGTACGTCCGCGAAACACTCTCTGCCGCGGTGGGCTCGGTGCCCGCAGGTCGCCTGGAACCGGTCCTGGAAACCCGCTACCACCGGACCACCCTCTACCTGCCGGGGTCCGGGAGCCGCGCCACCACCGACACGGACGTGACCTGGCAGCTTCCCGGCCAGGCTCCTTGGGTGCTCGATGATGCGTTGATCCTGGAAACCAAGTCGGGCTCCACGGCCGGGCCACTGGACCGGCACCTTTGGGCCCACGGCGTCCGGCCGTCCCGGATCTCAAAATTCGCCACCGGCATGGCCGCCCTGTGCCCGGACCTGCCCGCAAACCGCTGGAACCGGACGCTGCGCCGCAGCCTCGCCCTCCGACCCGCAGCCTGACCCTGCCTCCCCCAACTTCACCAACTTCACCAACTTCACCAAAAGGAACACACACCGTGAAACGCTTCCGCACACACCTGTCCGTCACCGCGCTGGCCCTCGCCCTCGGCCTGGCCAGCTGCTCCGTTGCCGGCTCAACTCCCACCGGGGTCTCGGCGGTCACCGCATCGGGATCCACCGCCAGCGCCGGAACCGCCAGCTCCGCTGCCGCCACCGGCACTGCCCAGGCAGTCTCGTTGGACGCCCTCGCAGAAGACACCCACTATGACGCCGACGACCTGATCTGGGATGCGGCCGCCGAGGTAGCCGTGACGCTGGCGGACGGTGCCAGCGCTGCCGCCGGCGGGACGTCGTCGGACGCTGTAATGGTCAGCGGCGGCACCGCCACCATCACGGCGGCAGGCACCTACCGCCTCAGCGGCTCGCTGTCCGACGGGCAGGTGGTGGTGGCTGCCGGTGAGGAGGACGTGGTCCGCATCATCCTCGACGGAGCAGCCGTCACCAGCTCCACGGGCTCCCCGTTCGTGGTGCAAAGCGCGAACGAAGCCATCGTCTACCTTGAGGACGGATCCTCGAACTCCCTGGGCGACGCCTCAACCTATGCCGACCAGGGCACGGACGCCCCCAACGCGGCCTTGTACTCCATGGCCGACCTCACCGTCGCCGGCACCGGGTCCCTCACAGTGAACGGCAACTTCAACGACGGCATCTCCTCGAGGGACGGCCTGGTCCTGGCCGCCGGTGCCGTGACCGTGGACGCTGTGGACGACGGCATCGTGGGCAAGGACTACGCGGTTCTCCTGGACGGCGCGTACCAGGTGACGGCGGGCGACGACGGCTTCAAGTCGGATAACGGGGAGGACGAGGGCCGCGGCTGGGTGCTGATCAACGGCGGCACCCTCAACGTCAACGCCGGCGACGATGGGATCAAGGCCTTCAACACGCTCACCATCGCTGCCGGCACCGCCACGGTTGAGGAATCGGAGGAAGGCCTCGAAGCCCAGCACATCATCATGTCCGGGGGCACGGCCACGGTGACCGCAAACGACGACGGCGTGAACGCCTCAGGCGGCAGCACCAGTTCCGCCACCACCGCCGAAGGCGGAATGGGCGGGGGCATGGGCGGCGGAGAGATGGCCGTGGGCGACTACACCGTGGACATCAGCGGTGGCCTGCTCACCATCAACTCCGAAGGCGACGGCCTGGACTCCAACGGCAACGCCAGCATCTCCGGCGGCACCGTCGTCGTCAATGGCCCCACCAACAACGGCAACGGGGCGCTGGACGTCAACGGTGAGTTGGCCGTCACGGGCGGAACCGTTGCCGCTGCGGGCAGTGCCGGCATGGTGGTCACACCGGGTGCCTCCTCCACGCAGTCCGGAGTGCAGGTGACCCTGGGGTCCTCGGTTCCCGCCGGTACGGTAGTCCAGATTGCCGACTCCTCCGGCAACGTGGTGGCTGCCTTCGTCACCACCAAGGCCATGGCGTCACTCGTGTTCTCCTCCGCGGGCATCAGCGATGGCGAGGAATACACCGTCTACACCGGCGGGACGGCAACGGTCAGCGCGGGCGTCGGTGAAGGGTCGCTCGACGGTGCCACGGAACAGGGTACGGCCACCGCCGGCGAATACACGGCAGCGCAGGGCCCCGGCGGAGGCGGCGGCCCCCGCCGGTAGGCCCCAACGCTCTATCATTTAGCGCGGCATTTCCCCTGACGCTCCATCACTTAACGCAGCATTTCCCCCAACGCTCGCTCACGTCCGGCGGTGGCAGTCATGCCACCGCCGGACGTTTCCGTGTGCGCGGACGTACTGTACGGGCAGCTGCTACTTGGCGAGGAAGCGCAGGAGCGCTTCGTTTACTTCGGCTGCGTGCGTCCACAGCAGGCCGTGCGGGGCGCCTTCGATTTCCACATATTCGGCGCTGGGCAATGCCTTGGCGAACAGCCTGCCGGTGGAGTCGATGGGCAGGATGTTGTCCGCGGTCCCGTGGAGGATGAGCGCCGGGACGTCGATCTTGGGGATGTCGTCCCGGAAGTCCGTGAGCCACGTGGGCTGCGCTGCAACGGATGCTGTGGCGCCCGCACCGGCGGCGAGGTTCCAGCTGGCGTTCACGGCCTCCTGGCTGAGGCGGGGTGTGCCCAGGAACGTGTCCGAGTTGTAGAAGTTCTTGAAGAACTCAGTGAAGAAGGCATAGCGGTCCGCGGTGACGGCCTCCTTCAGCCCGTCGAAGACCTCCTGCGGGATGCCGTCCGGGTTGTCATCGGTCTTGAGCAGGAATGGTTCGAGGGAGCCGAGGAAGGCTGCCCGCGCCACCCGGGCTGAGCCGTAGGTGCCCAGGTAGCGGCCCACCTCGCCGGTGCCCATGGAAAAGCCCACCAGTACAACGTCGTTCAGGTCCAGGGTTGTCAGGACTGTGTTGAGATCGGCAGCGAAGGTGTCGTAGTCGTAGCCTTCGGTGGTCTTGCTTGATCTCCCGAAGCCGCGGCGGTCGTAGGTGATGACACGGTAGCCCGCGTCAAGGAGCGCAACGGTCTGCTTTTCCCAGGAGGACCCGTCCAGGGGGTAGCCGTGAATCAGGACGACGGGCTGGCCGGAGCCGTGGTCTTCGTAGTAGAGCTCGATATCAGTGCTGTTTTCGGTTCCAACGGTGATGAAGGCCATCGCGGCGGGTCCTTTCGAGACTGTGGGATCGGTGCGGCCGCAGAAGGTGCCGCGGCCGCGCAGTACCTACTCTAGGGCGGTCCCCCGTCCAGTCCAGCCCTTCCCGCGTGTGCCTTCCCTACAGACGGGTTTCCCTTCAGCCGCGTGGGTTTCCCTACAGGCCGGTCAGGCTACTGGGAGGGTTGCGGAAGTTCGCAGGAAATCCTGGGATTCGCTCCCATGTAGTTCAAGGGCCCCGCGGCGATGGTGACGGCAATGGTCCCGGCCTCCGCGCAGTTGCCGGGTGCGGCGCCGAAATAGCCCCGCTGCCAGGCGGCCACGCCGCCGATAATGAGCCAGATAACGATGAGTGCTCCGAGAATCCGCATGATTCCTCCATTGGGCGCCGCGGCGGCTGTGGGATCAATTATGCGCGCCGCCCCGGGGAGTGCGAGAGCGTTCGCCGAAAGCACGCATCAAATGCGAGAGCGTTAGCCGGAAGCACGCACCAAATGCGAGAGCGTCCGTGGGGACAAAAGCACCTCCGGTCCCGGGATGGTCCCGGAACCGGAGGTGCTTTTGGTGCTTTGGACCGGCGGTGCTGGGGTCAGGCCTTGGCCGTCTTGCCGGGCAGTGCCAGCTTGAAGATCTTGCCCCAGGTGGATCCGACCTGCTTCAGCAGCGGACCGGTGGTGTACTTCAAACCGTAGCGCTCACAGATTTCACGGACCTTGGGTGCCACCTCGGCGTACCGGTTGGAGGGCAGGTCCGGGAAGAGGTGGTGCTCGATCTGGTGCGAGAGGTTGCCGGTCATGATGTGCATGAACTTGGACCCGGAGATGTTCGCAGAGCCGATCATCTGGCGGATGTACCAGTCGCCGCGGGTTTCGCCTTCCGCCATTTCCTCCGTGAAGGTGTCCGTGCCTTCGGGGAAGTGGCCGCAGAAGATCACCGCGTGGGCCCAGACGTTGCGCACGGCGTTGGCGGTCAGGGTTCCGTAGAGGGCCTGCTTTCCGGAACCGGTCAGCATGGCGACGGCAGGGGTTGCGGCGTAGTCCTTGGTGAACTGCGTAACCACCTTCTTGCCCAGGGCCTTGAGGTCCTTGAGCAGGGCTTCCTTGGACTTCTTGCCTTCCTTGAACTCCGTCAGTTCGAGGTCGTAGATGGCGATGCCCCACTCGAAAAGGGGTGCCAGGATGGCGTTGTACAGCGGGTTGCCGAGGTTCATCGGCTTCCACGGCTGCTGTTCGTCCATCCGCAGGAGGTTGTATCCGACGTCGTTGTCCTTGCCCACCACGTTGGTCCAGCGGTGGTGAAGGTCGTTGTGGGTGTGCTGCCACGAGCGCGACGGCGTGACGAAGTCCCACTCCCAGGTGGTGGAGTGGATGTCCGGGTCCCGCATCCAGTCCCACTGGCCATGCAGGACGTTGTGCCCGATTTCCATGTTTTCCAGGATCTTGGCCAGGCTCAGCAGCGTGGTTCCGGTGACCCAGGCCGCCTTGTTCTTGCTGACCAGCAGGGCGGCACGGCCGGAAATTTCCAGGCCACGCTGGATCTTGATCACGCGGCGGATGTAGGCGGCGTCGGCTGAACCGCGCTGGGCCAGGACCTCGTCACGGATAGCGTCGAGTTCACGCCCAAGTTCCGCCACCTGCTCATCACTCAGGTGGGCGGCGGCCGGCGGCCGGACGGTGGGGCTGCCGGACTCGGCGAGCTTTCCGGGGCGCGTCCTTGACCCTCCGGTCGGCTTGCCTTCGGCGGGTGTGGTTTTGCTCGGTGTTACTACAGTCATACCGTGATGCTCCTCAGATTTCGAGGTTGACGGGTCCGGCGGCTGCCGAGACACACGTTTGGATCAGTTGGCCGGGTTCGCCGTGGATTTCCCCGGTGCGCAGGTCGCGGACCTGGCCGGACAGGAGTGGGGTCAGGCAGCTGTGGCAGATGCCCATGCGGCAACCGCTGGGCATCAGTACCCCAGCGTCCTCACCCACGTCCAGGATGGGGGTGTCGCCGTCGGCTTCCACCTCACGGTCGGAGGCCTCAAAGGTGACCAGCCCGCCGTCGTGCCCCACGCCGGCGTCGAAGGTGGTGTTGAAGCGTTCGATCATGAGGTTGCCGGCACTGCCGGCCACCGCCACGTCGGAGCCCGGAGCCGCCGTCGTCAGTGCGGCGCGCTTCCACAGCGCCTCGGCGTCGTCCAGGAAGCTGTCCGGACCGCAGGCGTAGGCGGCGCGTTCCTTCCAGTCCGGGCAGATTTCGTCCAGCTGGGAGGTGTTGGTGAGGTCCATGCGGCCCTGCTCGCCGGTGAACCAGTGGGCGAGGCGGAAATTCGGGAACTGGTCCGCCAGCTCCGCGAGTTCCTCGCGGAAGAGGCTGTCGCCAGGGGTGCGGGCCGAGTGGACCAGCACGACGTCGGCATCCGGACGCCGCGGGACAAGGGTGCGGATCATGGACATGACGGGAGTGATGCCGCTGCCCGCGGTGACCATCAGCAGGGGGCGGGGGTGCTCCGGGAGCACGAAATCGCCCTGCGGAGGAGCCAGGAAGAGGACGTCGCCCGGCTTGGTGGTCCGCACCAGGGTGCCGGACACAGCCCCGACATCAGTAACCGTGATGGCGGGGTCCTTGCCGGCGGGGGTGCTGAGGGAATAGGACCGCCAGTGGCGGACGCCGTCCAGCTCGACGCCGATGCGCGCCCACTGGCCTGCCAAGTGGGAGTGCCAGCCGCGGCCGGGCCGGAAAAAAATGGTGGCTGACTGTGCCGTCTCCTGCACCACACGGGTGACCACGCCACGGAGCTGGCGGGCAGAGTAGACGGGATTGAACAGGGCTAAGATGTCCTCCGGCGACAAGGGCGTGGTGAGGACAGTGGCCGCCTGGGCCAGCTGACGTAACCGGATCATGCGATTAAGCCTAGAGCGGCGCGAGCCATATTTCTCTCTCTCCGTCATATGACCGTTCCGCAGTCACGCTGTAGTAATGGCGCTAAGCCCCCAAGCCGCACTCTAAGAGTAACGGTTCGGCAACGCGGAAAGTTCCGTGATGGTTCAATAAGCCTGCTTAGTATATCGCGGACGGGGCCTGCAGGGGAGGATCTTTTGCCGCCCAAGGTGTATTGCGCCTGTTCAGGGGCCCGGGCTCCATCCCAGCGCCGGCGCGATGTGCCGGGTGATATTGCCCAGCAGTTTCGCATTGAAGTCCACGCCCAACTGGTTGGGGACGGTCAGCAGGACGGTGTCTGCCGCCTGGACGGCGGTGTCAGCAGCCAGCTGCTCCGCCAGGACATCCGGGGCACCCGCGTAGCTCTTCCCGAACCTGGCAGTCAGCCCGTCGATGATGCCCACCTGGTCGCGGCCGTCCCGAAGGGCGGCACCGGCAAAATAGCGGCTGTCTTCTTCATCCACGATGGGCAGGACGCTGCGGCTGACCGACACCCGCGGCGCGTGTTGGTGGCCTGCCGCCGTCCAGGCGTCATTGAACAGGTGGATCTGCTCCGCCTGCAGTTCGTGGAAGGGCACGCCGGTGTCCTCGGTCAGCAGGGTGGAGCTCATGAGGTTCATTCCGAGTTCAGCTGCCCATACCGCGGTCTTCCTGGTTCCGGCTCCCCACCAGATGCGTTTGGCGAGCCCGGGCGACTGCGGCTGGACCGGCAGGAGCCCGCTGGCCCCGCCCGCGTAGCGCGGGTCTGCTTCCGCTACTCCCGCACCGGTGATTGCCTTCCGGAAGAGGGCGGTGTGGCGCCGGGCCATATCGGCGTCGGTTTCCCCGGGCTCCGGCACGTAACCGAACGCCGCCGCGCCTTGGCGGGCCGGCTCGGGTGACCCCCGGCTGATGCCCAGCTGCAGCCGTCCCCCACTGATAAGGTCCGCAGCCGCTGCTTCTTCGGCCATATAAAGCGGGTTTTCGTAACGCATGTCTATGACGCCCGTGCCGATCTCAATCCTGGTGGTGCGGGCGGCGATGGCGGACAGAAGCGGGAACGGCGAGGCCTGCTGCCGGGCGAAGTGGTGCACGCGGAAGAACGCGCCGTCCATTCCGAGCTCCTCCGCGGCCACGGCCAGATCGATGGCCTGGAGGAGGGCATCACCCGCGGTCCTGGTGCGGGAGCCCTGACCGGGGCCCCAGTGGCCAAATGAAAGAAATCCAATACGCTCCATACCTGGCCCAACCCCGGCCCGGCGTCCAGCATTCCCATCCCTCAAACCCCCGGCTGGCATGATGGCGGCGTGGGTATCCCTGATGAAGCTGTGAGCATCGCCAAAACTGTGGTGCTGTTTGTCCTGGCCGCAGCGGCGGAAATTGGCGGCGCGTGGCTGGTGTGGCAGTCAGTGCGTGAAGGCAAGGACTGGTGGTGGGCGGGTTTGGGCGTCATCGCCCTGGGGGCCTACGGGTTTGTGGCCACCTTCCAGCCTGACGCGCACTTCGGCCGGATCCTGGCGGCATATGGCGGGGTGTTCGTGGCCGGATCGCTTGCCTGGGGAATGGTCTTTGACGGTTTCCGGCCGGACCGCTGGGACATCGCCGGCTCACTGATCTGCCTGCTGGGGGTGGCCGTGATCATGTTTGCCCCGCGCAGCGGCGCCTAGTCCAAGGAAGCGCAACGGCGCCTAGTCCAGGGAAGCGCAGCGGTGGCTAGCACAGGGAGGCACCGCAGCGCGCAGCGCAGGACAACCCGGCAAGGAGCAGCGTAGCTAAACTGGCACCGTGACCAACCGCGAGCAGCCTGCCAGCGCCCCCGTCCCGCCGTCGCGCGGGAAAATCGCCGAACGCCTGCTGCCTGGCGGCGAAGAGCCGGACCCGCGGTTCACCCTGGCCAACGAGCGCACGTTCCTTGCCTGGATCCGCACATCCCTGGCCCTGCTGGCCGGCGGAATCGCCATTGAAGCCTTCACCTCGGACCTCTTCCTGGAGCCGGTCCGCAAGGGCCTTGCGGCGGTCCTGCTTCTGCTGGGCATGCTGTTGAGCGCCGGCTCAGCTGTCCGGTGGCTCCGCGTGGAACGCAGCATGCGCAATAAGGCACCGCTGCCGCTGCCGCTTATTGTGCCGCTGCTGGCCGCCGCCGGCGCGCTGGCGGCCGCCGTCGTACTGATCTTCATCCTCTGGCGCTGACCGGTGGCACCATCCCGCGGCCCCACACCAATGCACGGCGATCCCGGCCTTCAACCCGAACGGACCACGCTCGCCTGGGGCAGGACCATGCTGGCCCTGGTGACAGTCAGCGCGATTTTCCTGCGGTGGCTGCCGCAGCATGGCCTGCCTATCCTGCTGCTGTTCACGGTGTCGGCCGGAACGGCGGCCGGCATCTACTTCACGCAGCGGCGCCGCTACCGCGTCAGCTCGCACGGCATCCGTAAGGAAAAGCACGACGCCGATATCACCGCCGTGCTGTGGACGGCTTCTGCCGCGGTGGTCCTGGGCGCCCTTGGCATTGGCGTGGTGCTCGTTGGCTAGTGCCGCCGCACTGCTCCGCCTGTGAGAACGCCGGATTAGAACATCGGCAGGAAGAAGCCGGCAAGAAATGCGGCTGCGCCAATGCCTGTCAGGTACCGGCCCAGCAGCGCTGCCGTCCTGCCCACCTCTTCCGGGGCAGCAGTTTGCCACTGGGTAGGCCGCTTGGGGTGGTAGTAGACCGGGAGGGTGTCGCCCACGGCGAGGTCCCTGATGTCGTGGGGAGACATGGGCGCGTGGTGCACCTGGAATTTGCGGTCGAACCAGCGGAATCCCACGCCTGTGCTGTCGGAGTACACTACGGCTTCAGCCACGGCCCACGGATGAACGAAGCGGCGGAGGAAGCCTGTGTAGAAGAGCAGCGCGAGCCCGGCGGGCAGGCACATCCAGGTCAGCATTTCCAGGATCGGACCTGCCATATCGAGCACGGTGGGCATGATTCAGATGGTACAGGCGTACGCTGGGGGAACCGTTCCGGAAAGTAAGGGGAAGCCATGAATGACCAGGATATTTTGACCCGCATCCAGGCCCTCGTTGAGGAGGAGCACACCTTACGGGAGGCTCCAGAGGACGGGCAGGTGCCTGATAAGGCACGGCTGAAGCAGGTGGAGGAAAGCCTGGACCAGTGCTGGGACCTGCTGCGGCAGCGCCGGGCAAAGTCCGAATCCGGTGCGGACCCCAACGACGCCGAAGCCCGGCCCGTCAGCGAAGTCGAAGGCTACAAGCAGTAGCTTTCACACAGATTGGAGCATCCATGCGGCTGGCTGTCGCCCAGATCATCAGCAGTGCAGATCCCGCCGGGAACCTGGAGCTGATCCGCGACTACGCTGGGCAGGCCAAAGCTGCCGGCGCAGAGCTGGTGGTGTTTCCCGAGGCCGCCATGCGCGCTTTCGGCCATTCCCTCCGCGATATCGCAGAACCGCTCGACGGGCCCTGGGCTGGGGAAGTCCGGGGCATCGCGCGGGAACTGGATATTGCGATCGTGGCCGGGATGTTCACTCCAGGGAAGGACGGGCGGGTCCGCAATACCTTGCTTGTCACGGGCCCCGGCGTGGAAACGTCCTACGACAAAGTGCACCTGTTCGACGCCTTCGGATTCGCGGAGTCAAAAACGGTGGACGCGGGCCAAACTCCGGTGACCTTTGAGCTCAACGGCACAGTCTTCGGCCTCGCCACGTGCTACGACGTCCGCTTCCCGGCGCTGTTCACCGCCAACGCCCGGGCCGGGGCGCAGGTCAACATCGTGTGCGCATCCTGGGGAGCCGGCGAGGGCAAGGCTGAGCAGTGGGACCTCCTGGTGCGGGCGCGCGCCCTGGACAGCACCACGTTCGTGGTGGCCTGCGGCCAGGGAGACCCGGAAACCGCCGGCGCAGGCCCGGCAGGGAGCGCCCCCACAGGCATCGGGCACAGCGCAGTGATCACCCCCCTGGGTTCGGCCGTCGTGGCCTTGGGCGGCAAGCCGGAACTCGCCGTCGTCGATATCGATCCGTCCTTTGTTGACGAGGTCCGCAGCACGCTCCCCGTGCTGGCCAACGCCCGGCAGTTCTGACCCATTCACCGCCCGCCCTCGCCGCATCTCCCACCTTTGACAGCGAGCGACGACGGCGCGAGGCATTCTTCTGCCGCGCGCCGTCGTCGCCTTGCCTTTTAAGCTGCGGAAATTCAGCGGGCCCTGGAGTGAGCTTCCGTTCACGGCCTCGAAACCTGCACGGCTTTCCGCGTTCGACGGCGGTCCTCACCTTTCCCGCCCGGACGTTCCGCGCCGTTTACGGCCTAGAGAACCCGCCGGTCCCTCCACTTCGTGGGATGGCGGAACTCCGTTAACAAGCCTGAAACATGGTCGACGCGCGAACTTCACGTAAGGGCGGATTGTGTAACGCAGCCGCAACTTTTGCGCGCCTTTCCCGAAACACCAGCGGAGAAACATAGACGCCGGGGGAAGTGCGAGGGCCGGCAATAGCGCCCCGCTGGCGCAACGCGAAGGGACCCGCAGGTGGAGATTTCTGCCCAACATGTCTGGCTGATGATTTCGGCCGCGATGGTACTGCTGATGACGCCCGGACTGGGGCTCTTCTATGGCGGCATGACCCGCGCCAAGGCCGCGCTCAACATGATCATGATGAGCTTTATCTCCGCCGGGATTGTTGGTGTGGTGTGGGTCCTGTGGGGCTACTCCATGACAACGGGCGACGGCGTGCTGGGCATCTTCGGCAATCCCTTCGCCAACTTCGGCCTGCAGAACCTGATGGGCTCCCCCGACCTGATCAAAGCCGGCTACAGCGCCACATTTGCGATCATCACCGTGGCGCTGATCAGCGGAGCCATCGCGGACCGCGCAAAATTCGGCGCATGGGCGCTGTTCGTACCGCTGTGGATCACCGTGGTTTACTGCCCCCTCGCCTACATGATCTGGGGCGGCGGGCTGATGAGCGCCGGCGGAGCAGTCACCGCCGTGTTCGGCCAGGTCATCGATTTTGCCGGCGGCGCAGTCGTGGAGATCAGCTCCGGGACGGCTGCCCTGGTCCTTGCCCTGATCGTGGGCCAGCGCCACGGTTTCGCCAAGGACCCCAACCACCGTCCGCACAACATCCCCTTCATCATGCTGGGTGCCGCCATTCTGTGGTTTGGCTGGTTCGGCTTCAATGGCGGCGCGGCAACAACAGCCGAACAGGCCGGCCTGATCTGGGTGAACACGCTGGTGACTCCCGCCGCAGCGATGCTCAGCTGGCTGGTCACCGAAAAGCTCCGCCACGGACATCCCACGTCGCTCGGTGCGGCATCGGGCGTAGTTGCCGGCCTTGTGGCCATCACCCCGTCCTGCGCCAACATCAGCCCGGTTGCCGCTATTGGCCTGGGCTTCGTGGCCGGGGCTGCCTGCGCAGTCTTCGTTGACCTCAAGTACCGGTTCGGCCTGGACGACTCACTCGATGTTGTGGGCGTGCACCTCGGCGCCGGACTCATCGGCACCCTTGCGCTTGGCTTCATCGCCCTTCCCGTGGATGGCCAGGGCGGCGGACTCCTCTACGGCGGGGGTGCGCAGCAGCTGATCGCCCAGACGGCGGCCGTGGTGATCACCCTGCTGCTCTCCGGCGCCGGGACCTTTGTCATTGGCCGCGCCATCAACAAGACCATCGGCTTCCGGGTCAGCCATGAGGCAGAGACTGCCGGAGTGGATTTGGCTGAACACGCTGAGAGCGCCTATGCCTTCGGTGAAATCGGGGCAGGCTTCAATCCGCTGCACTCCGCTTCCCACTCCCCCGCGGCCAGCGCCGCCGGGGCCGCAGAAGCACCCAGCAGGACTGCAACGCGCACTAAAGAAGACTCCTTCGCCTGAACGGGGCGGGGTCTGTGGCCGGTGGGCCCGGCCCTGACAGGAGGGTCAGTCAGCCAGGATCTTGTACAGTGCCCGCCGGGTCTCATCCATCTTTTCGATGGCGGCGGCGCGCTGTTCCTCGGTAACACCGCTGCGGAACTGGTGGATGGCTCCCATCAGCTTGCCGATGCTCTGGTGGAACTCGCGGTCGGAACTGTCCGGCCCAGCACTCCAGGCGTTCTCCATTTCCTCCCCATGCTCGGCCACATAGGCCCGGCCCCGGTCCGTGAGGGTGAACTCCGTCCCGCGCCCCTCGCTGAGTGCCGAGATCAGGTCCTCGTCAACGAGCTGCTGCAACGTGGGGTAGATGGATCCAGGGCTGGGCCGCCAGGCACCTTCGGTCCTCTCGGCGATCGTCTTAATCAGCCCGTAACCGTTGGAGGGCGCCTCGGCCAGGAGCGAGAGAACCGCTGCCCGGACGTCCCCACGGCTGGCCCGCCGCGGGCCGCGGCCGAAACCGGGACCGAACCCTGACCCAAAACCGGGTCCGAAGCCAGGCCCGAAGCCTCCACCGCGGTGCCCGTGCGGACCCCTGCGGCCCCTGCCCCGCCCGAACGGCTCCCGTCCGAATTCCGTGTGGGGAAATTTCTCTTCGTGCATGCCGTTCATGGTGGCATTGTCCTTTCATATAGTGTCGCCAACAACTTCAGCGATAGTTAACGATATGTCGTTAACTATCACTGCGTCAAGACCAGGAGCGTGACCAAATCCTGACCTTCCAGCACCGCAACGTGCCGACAGAAGGGCGTATTCTTTGGGGACCTCCAAGCTCGAGGGCTGAACGATGGCGAAGAAAACGAAGCGCAGGCGCGGTTTAGGCACCGCCCTGGGAAGGTTCCTGGGGTTCCTGGCCGCGAGCGTTATGTGCGGCGTCCTGGCAGCCAGCCTTGTAGTCCCGGCGGTGGCGGCAGCTGGATACGGTGTCAGCAGTTCCATTGGTTTCTTCGACAGCCTACCCGAGGAACTTACTGTCCAGCCGCCGTCGCAATCGACCAAAGTCCTCACCTCCGACGGCCAGCCGATTGCCACTTTCTACGCCGAAAACCGCGTGCGGATTCCGCTGGACCAGATGTCTCCGCACGTCAAGGACGCGATCATCGCCATCGAGGACAGCAGGTTCTATGAACATGCCGGCATCGATCCCCAGGGCATCGTGCGGGCAGTTGTTTCCAACCTGACCAAGGGCGGGCAGCAGGGCGCCTCAACCATCACGCAGCAGTACGTCACCAACGTGATCAATGAAGCGCGGCTGTCACAGGACAGGCCGGATGAGGTGATCCTCTCCGGACAGAAGGACGTTGGTGACAAGCTGCGGGAGATGAAGCTGGCCATCGCGCTGGAGAAGAAATTCACCAAGGAGCAGATCCTTGAGGGGTACCTGAACATCGTCTTCTTCAACAGCGACGCCTACGGCATCGAGGCAGCTTCGCGCTACTTCTTCAGCACCACCGCGAAGGACCTCACCCTTCCGCAGGCCGCACTGCTGGCCGGACTCGTCAACAGCCCAACGTTCTACAATCCGGCGATCAACCCGGACAAGTCGATCGTCCGCCGGAACCAGGTGCTGTCGGAGATGATGCTGCAGGGCAAGATCACACAGGCTCAGCACGATGAAGCCGTGGCCACGCCGATCGAGCTGAAGATCAGTCCGGAACGGCAAGGGTGCGCCTACGCGTCCATGGCACCGTACTTCTGTGACTACATTTCCCATCTCATCCTGAACAACCCCGCCTACGGGAACAGCCTGATAGAACGGCAGCGGAAGCTGTACCGCGGCGGCCTGACCATCGTCACTACCCTGGACAGCAGGCTTCAGGCGGCCGCCCAGGCACAGGTGGACGGCACGGCCGGTCCAAACCCGGACAGGTGGGGCGCCGCCCTGGTCACTGTCCAGCCCGGCACCGGCAAGATCCTGGCGATGGCCCAGAACACGGTGTTCCTCCCGGAACCGGGCAAGTTCGACACGCACCTGAACTTCAACGTGGATGCCAAGGACCCGCAGGGGAACGACCTCAACGGAGCGGGCGGTTTCCAGCCCGGGTCCACCATGAAGCCGTTCACCTTTGCCGAGTGGCTGAACGAGGGCAAGTCCCTGACCGCGGAGGTGGACGCTTCACGACGGGTCTATCCGCTGAACTTCCCGTGGCGGTCCAGTTGCGGGAAGGTGATGGGTGCCTACAGCACCGCGCAGAACAACCCCGAGCTGGGCGCCGCTGACGACCTGCAAAACGCAGAGGAGGGCTTCTACCGGAAGATGCCCATCAACTACGGGCTGTACAACTCCATCAACACGGCCACGTTCGCCTCGGCGGCACAGCTGGACTTCTGCGGTATCCAGAAGATGGTGGACGCCGTGGGGCTGCACAGCGGGCTGGATGGAACCCCGGTCAACATGCACCAGCTGGGCAACCTTCTCGGCGCTATCGGCGTCGCTCCCGTGCACCTTGCCAACGCTTTTGCCACGTTCGCCAATGACGGCCGCTACTGCACACCGATCGCCCTAGTGGGCGTCAAGGATGCGACCGGGGGCAGCCTGCCCGCCCAGCCCGTGGAATGCCGGGACGCCGTGAAGCCGGACGTGGCCCGGGGGGTCAACAATGTGCTGCAGGATGTGCTGGTCAGGGGCTCGGGTGTCTGGATCAATCCCAAGACCCACGACAAGTTCCCGGTGGCGGCCAAGACCGGCACCTCGAACAACAACGGGTCCACCTGGATTGTTGGCTACACCTCCGGTATTGCCACAGCTTCCTTCTTCGGCGACGCCCTCGAGGGACAGAAGCGGGCGGGGCAGAACGTCACCATCAACGGGACCTTCTATCCCCGCCTTGACGGCTACATGATTGCCGGACCGCAGTGGGCCAACTACATGCTGCAGGCGGCGCCGCTGTATCCCACCAATCCGTTCCCGCCTGCTCCGCCGTCGATGATGGGCCCCAGTCCGTCACCCAGCCCCCGCCCCTAGGTCCGGCTCCAGCCAGCAGGGACAACGCGGCCGAGTACCTGCACAGCGGGTTTTGCCCTGGGCCCGTGCTCGTTGTGACGCCGTTGTGTCCCCGCGGCTGATGGCTGCGGGCGGATATCACGACGGCGGGCTGGGGCTCCGGGGCCGACGGCACCGGCCGTTTTGGTCAACGGAGCCACCGCACCTGGCGGGCGTGTGGCAACTGCAGTTGGAGTACCGGCTGGTGCGCCCGCTCTGCCTGCATCGGGTGCGGTGCCGGGTGGGGGTGGTGCTGTGGAGTGGTAGGTGTGGCCGGTGGGGGTTTGGAGTTCGACTGTGTGTCTGGGGCCGGGGGCTGGGGTGGCGGAGAATCCGGGTGTTTCTTTGGTGTGGTTGCAGGCTTCGCAGAGGTCTTGGCCGTTGGTGCTGGTGATGGGCCCGTCCTGGTGCCAGGGGATGATGTGGTCGTGGTGGCGGATGGGCGCGTCGCAGTAGGGGGTGCGGCAGGTATCGTCGCGGACCTGGAGGAACCGGCGGAGCCCGGGCGGGAAGAGCCGGGCCTTCGAATCCATGGCGAGGAGTTCTCCGCTGCCGGGCGCTGTGTAAAGCCGGCGGAGCCAGACATCAATGTCGCTGCTGCCCCTGACGCCCGTCTCAGGAGCGCCGGCAGGGGCCGATTCTGCTCCCGTGCCGGGGCGTTCCTGCTGGCCAAGGACTGCTTGCCTGGCCCATTCGGCGGGGACGGTGCCGTAGCCTGCGAGGCGGGCTGGTTCGCTGTCGCCCTGGAAGAGGGTGCGGTCTGTCATGACCAGCTGGACCTCGATGCCGGAGACCCCGCCCGGGGTGCCCGTGATGTTTTCGACGAGCTGGTCGGCCATGATCTGGCCCTTGGACCGTTCGTCCCCGGAGGACCGCAACGTGTCCGCGCGCCGGGTCAGGGCCGCGTAGGCGGCCACCCCCTGGGCGACGGGCAGCAGTGCGGTCAGGCGGGCCATGGTGTCCGGCGCCGGACGAAGACTGACCGTACGCTCATTCACCGCATGGGCTGCGTGTCGTGTCACCGAATGCGGGTCACGCCGGTACGCCGCGGCCCGGACCGCGGCAATAATGGCCCGGTCCCCGGCACCCGCCAGTGCACCTGCGCCTGTCAGGGTGCCGGTGTCGGCGGCGAGTTCCTCGTCCACGGCGCACCGGTCTTCGGCGGACAGGCACGCTGTTTCCTTCACGAGGAGGGTGGCGCGCCATTCGTTCAGCTGCCCGGATTCCAGGGCGGCCAGGGTGTGGGGCATCTCGGTGCCGAGGGCCTTGGCCAGGCCCAGGAGCCGGCCGCCGCGGGCCGGGGACTCCCGGCGCGCCAACGCGACCTGCGCGGCAACGCCAGCGCCTTGTTCCTTGACCGGGACACCGGCCGCGGCCTGCTCCCGCCGCTGGGACAGATCAAAAGACACAGTAATGCGGGCCTGTTTAGCCGCGACCAACGACTTCAGATCCTCAAGCTCCCGCAACTGATCAATCATCCCCGGACCGTCAGCAGCGACCGTAAGCGAAGCCAGGGCGCGAGAGATATCAGCAACGGACAGGACACCAGGAACCGGCGGCGCACCAGAGTCAAGGTGCGCGCCGGCTGCAGGCGCAGCGGGGCTTCCCGCCGCCTGCACCCTTGCCGGTGCCCCTGCCAACCCCTGAACCGCTCCCATGAGTAAAGTCTTCCAGCAGGGTCTGACATTGACCCGCTGCCAAGAGCTGTATGTGGAAAACCAGGCACCAGCAGAAGCCGCCACCAGTCTGGCAGCATTGGCGTGGTGAAGAGCCTTGAAACCGATCGGCTATTCCTCCGGCAATGGAAGCCGGAGGACGCCGGCTTTGTACTGGACCTCTTCTCGCGCTGGGAGGTACAGCGTTTCATTGGCAACCATCCCCAGGTGATGCGGGACCGGTCCCAGGCCGACGAGCGCATCCGCGCCTGGCAGCAGATGGACAACCCCGTCCACGGTGTCTGGGCAGTGCAGTTAAAGGAACAGCTGCAAGGACAGGCCGGGCTGCGCGGCCATGGCAGCAGCGGTGGCCCGAGCCCTGGCACTGATCAAGACCTTCCTGCCCCGCTTGCCGGCACCCTGCTCCTCAAGTCCATTCCGGCCTCGGGCGATGACATGCCGTTGGAGCCTTCAGGGGACACCGAAATTGGCTGGCACTTCCACCCGGATTACTGGGGGCATGGCTATGCGACTGAAGCTGCGGCAGCGGTCCTGTCCTACGCGTTTGCGAGCGGCCTGGAAAAGGTGGTGGCAGTGACCGCCCCAGCCAATATAGCCTCGCAGAGCGTCTGTTTGCGGATCGGGATGAGGCATTGCGGGCAAACTCGCAGGTACTACAACGCGCTGTGTGAGCTCTTTGAAGCGAAAGCCCCGCACAAGCCAAGGACCACGCTGAGGCGGGGACCTGGCGAAGGCGGGGAGTACGACGCCGGGAGGCAGCGCCGTCGTCCGTCCGCCTAAGCCGTACCTTTCCACAGCCGCTGCCACCAGGGGCGCGCAGGCTGCGGTTCCGCCGGAGGCTCGGCGGGGCGGGCCGCCCGGCGCTGGCGCCACCGGCCCACTTCGTCCTCAACATCCCTGGTTTTGGTGATAACCGGCGGCCCGCCCTGCAGCTGGCGGCGGGCGTCGATGACGCGGCGGTTGAAATCCTGCAGGATGTCCCGGACCTGCTGCTCCGTGTACTGGGCGTCGAGCCTGGCATCAAGTTCGGCGTCCTCCTTCCGGAGCAGGATGGCCGCCGGACCGAGGCCGCTGATGTTTTCCCGCTGGATGAGGCCCTTGACCCACCAGTCGGGATCGTACGACTCCCCCAGCCCCGGAATTGGCTTGCCGGCGTACTTGAGGTTGTCGAACTTGCCCTGCGCCATGGCGTCCCGGACAAGGTATTCGGCCCGGGCGGCGTCGCTCACCTTCTTGCGCTTCTCACGCTCCTTCTCTTCAAGGGCGTCCAGCTCCGCTTCTTCCTCTGCGCTGATGCCTGCCCCGCGGTAGGAACGCATTTCGGCAGCACGCTCCAGGCGCTTCCGGTACTCTGCTGCACCGCTCCCCATTGCCGTCACCGCCTCACCTTTTTCCCAACGTCCCCCTTCCAGTATTCAGAAGCCTTTGGCCGGGTTCAACGCCCGCCTTCGCTTCACTTAAGCTGGGCAAGCGGGGGCCACACAAGGAGGAGGCAGTGCCATGGATGCCAACGGAGAAGCTGAGCGTTCGGCAACTTTCAGCTGGACAGATCCGCGCGTGGGCCTTGAGCACCTGTCCCGCTTGTCCGGGCTGGACTACCTCACCGGGATGCGGGACGGGACCATTCCTCGGCCGCCCATGGCGTCCTTGATGAACCTGGCCCTTGTTGGGGTTGAGCCGGGGTCAGCTATCTCCGCCCCATCACCCTCGAGCACGGAGTGCTCCGGGCCGAAGGTACCGTGATCAAACCGGGATCGAGGGTGATCTTCGCTGAGGGACGCATCTTCGGGCCGGCCGGTGAAGTCCTGGCCACCGCCACCAGTTCGCTCCTGGTTTTGGCCCCCGGCCCCGGCCCGGTAGGGCGTCCAAGCCAGCCCCGCGAGCCCGGGAAAGACTGAAGCGTACGACGGCGGGACGTCCCGCCGTCGTACGCTTTCGTTGTGCTTCTGGTGCAGTAAGCCGTTCAGGCGTGAGCGTGTTCGGCGAGGATCGCGTCAATCTGGCCTACAGCCCCGGTCATGCCCTCCTCCATGCCCATCTGAACCATCTGTTCCATCTGCTCTTCGGATTCGAAGATGGTGGCAACGGTCATGGTGGTGCGGCCGCTGCTCTCCTCAAGCGTGACCGTGACGTGGGTGCTCCCCATGGCCTCCACGGGCGCGCCGTTGTCGTCCGCGAAACCGTCGTCGAACTCCAGCCTGGCAGGCGGCTGGATGGAGGTGAAACTCCACCACCCGCCGGCTTTCTCCCCCTGGGGACCGGTCATGTAGTAACCGGCCCTCCCGCCTGGCTCGAAGTCGAACTTCTCGAAGGTGGCGGGCCAGGTGGGCGGCCCCCACCACCGCTCGAGCTGGCGCGGGTCTTCCCAGAGCTGCCAGACGCGCTCGACGCCGGCGTCGAACTCAGCGGTGAGGATGAAGCTGAGCGCCTCAAGATTCTTGGTGGTACCAGTAACGGACATTGCAGAACCCTTCCTTATCCTTCAGCCAGAATGCTGGCGATCTGGTCGACGCGCTGCCGCCAGATCGCCTCATACTCGTCGAGCAGCCGCCGGGCTTTTTGCAGGCCTTCATGGTTTCCCCGCACGATCTGCTCCCGTCCGCGCTTTTCCTTGGTCACCAGGGACGCGCGTTCCAACACCGCAACATGCTTTTGGACTGCGGCGAAGCTCATGGCATAGAGGGCAGCGAGGCCGGACACCGAATATTCGCCCACTGTCACACGGCGGACAATATCGCGGCGGGTGGAATCGGCGAACGCCTGGAAGAGGCGGTCCAATTCGGCTTCACGAAGCTGATCTACAACCATTTGGTTGTACGATAGTCCTGCCCGCCCATAGTGTCAATGGCCTGTGGAAATGGGCCTGCCGCTGTCCCGGGCAGGGCGTCCCGGGCGGTATCTTGATGGCCATGAGCATCTTCCTCGCCGGCGCCGGGCCGGACCCTGCGGCCTTTCCGGAGGTCTTTGACCGCTTCGCCGAGGCCGTCAGCCCGCGTTCCCGCCAGGAGGCGCCCGCCCGGGTGGCGGTGGTGGTCCACGACCGCCACGGGAACCCGGAAAGCCTCCTCCCGGTTTACGTGGATCCGCTGCTCGCGCGGATTGAAGTGGAGGTGGTGCCGGTCCTGCTCGATGCGGGCGCACCCTGCGATCCCTCCGTGTTCGACGGCGTCGACGGGCTGGTGGTGGGCGGCGGACTGACGCCGGGGTACTGGGAAGGGCTCGCCGCCTCGGCACGCGCCATTTCCGCGGCAGTTGCCGGCGGGGTGCCCTACCTCGGCTTTTCCGCCGGGGCCATGATCGCACCGAAGCGGGCGCTGCTGGGCGGTTACCTCAGCCGCGGCATTGAGGTCTGCGGCGAAGAATGCTCTGAGGGCTTGGCTGAGCTCGAGATCCGGGACGGCCTGGGCCTCGCCCCGTTCGCAGTTGATGTCCACGCAGCCCAGGCCGGCACGCTCAGCCGCGCGGTGGGAGCCGTGGCTGCCGGGCTGGTGGAGAGGGCTGTGGCCGTGGACGAGGACACCGCACTGGTGCTGGCAGCGGCAGGCGAGGACACCTTCGAGGTACTGGGCCATGGCAACTGCTGGGACATCCGCCGGTCCGGCACGGCCTGCATCGTCTCCGTGCTGCGGGCGGATTAAGGGCCCGGACGGAGCGGCGCCAAGACCATTCCTTTAGGCGTCGAAGTGCGTTTTGGCCCTGTCCCCGGTCAGTTGCTCAATCAGTTCCGCCGCGACGTCCCGCAGCTTCTGGTTGCGGTTGCTGGAGACCTTGGTGAGGATGTCCATTGCCTCCGCCTGGGTGCACCTGTTCTGGGCCATGATGACACCGCACGCCAGGTTGATGGCCGTCCGGCTCTGCATGGCAGCTTCAAGGTTGTCCGCCCGGCTTTGCGCCGTGTCGAGACGGACCGAGAGATGAAGCGTGTTGTGCGCGGCCGCGGCGAAACCCAGGGCCTTCTCATACACATTGGTGGTGAACATGCCAGGCTTCTGCGCAAAGAAATTCAAAGCGACGCTGGCATCACTGTTAATCTCCAGCGGCACTCCGAGGGAACTGCGGATGTTCGCCTCGGAAAGCTGCCGGGTCAGCTCCGGCCAGCGGCCATCGGTGGCGACGTCGTCAATAATCACCGGGGACATTTCCCGCAGGGCTTTGATGCAGGGGCCGTCTCCAACCACCTGCTCCACCTGGTCCAGCTCCACCGCCCGCCGGCTGCTGCCGGCTACCGTGGTGGGCTTGCGCCGGAGCTTGAGCGTGACGGCACACTCGATATGGTCACCCGCCACCTCGGAAACGGATGCAGCGGCAAGCCCGGCAAGCCCCGTGAGAAACTCAACAACGTTTTCCGCGCCGACCAGAATGCTCTGGAGCTCTTCTATTGGTTCTTTCTCCGGTGCACTCGACATGCGCCCATCTTACTGTCCCGCCTGCCGCAGGGCAGTGGAGAAGCCTCCCATGTTTGCCCGATCCACGCCGCGAACCGTCTTTGAAGGCGGACCTCCGGACTTGGCCCTATGCTGAAACCATGGCGCAGCAACTTCCCCTTGATGAGCTCAGCACTGTCATAGCTCGGATCCAGGGGCTGCTCCTCACGGAGGAAAAAGTCACCACAGCCGTCCGGCTCCTGGCCCAGGCCGCCAAGGAGTCCGTTCCAGGCACCATCGGAGCAGGCGTGTCGCTTTTGGATGCCCGCGGACGCCGCACCAGCAGCGGCTATACCGACAGCATTGTGAGACAGGCCGATTCCACCCAGTATGAGTGCGGGGAAGGACCGTGCCTGGCTGCATGGGCAGCCGAGGAGCCCGTGCTGGTCAAGGACCTGGCGAATGAGTCCCGCTGGCCGGAGTGGCGCAAGGCCGTCGCCGGGCTACCAATAACGTCAGTGGTCAGCGCTCCCCTGATGGCCGGCCGCGAAACCCTCGGTGCCCTGAAACTGTATGCCGCTACCCCTGGCGTGTACGACGAAACGAGTGTCCGACTGCTCCAGCTCTTTGCGGCCCCCGCGGCCACCCTGCTCGCGCATATCCAGGCCAGTGAGGCCCCCCAAAGGATGACCGAGGGCCTGCAGGCCTCCCTGTACAGCCGCGATGTGGTGAACAGGGCGTGCGGAGCGCTGATGGAGCGGTTCGGGATTCCCCACGAGGCAGCACTGCAGCGGCTGATAAAACTTGCCCGCGACGAGAACGCTGCACTGCAGCACGTCAGCGAACGCGTCCTGGCCGGGACGCTGCCTGCCGGATCCTAGGAACGCATGGGTTTCGATCCGAACGAACCGGAACAACGCCGCCGGCTCCGCGCTGCCATCAAGGCGGCGGATATCCCTGTGTCCGAACTGTGGCTGAAGTATTTCAGTCTCTCGGGCGACGCCGGGGAGTATGAGGTGGAAGCCTACCTGCAGGGGCTTCTTTCGCTGCCGCCGGTGCAGCGCGATCTGCTGGCCCTGGCGGCCAACGAACTCATTGACGACTTGCCCCGGCCGCGCGCACCCTACTCGGATGACTTCCCCGAGTCCGGCGATGTCCCTGGCTCCCCTACTGAGGGACAGGGCGGCCGAGCAGAGGGGCCAGGGCGGCAAGCGGACGATTAGTCCGCAACCCTCCCCGTATCAATAGGTCCGGGACCGGCGTAGTGTCGGTAGTAGGAGATTTCGGGGATGCGGGACATCCGGGGTTGAATACTCGGGCCAGCCAGCGTAGAGAGCAGCGGCCGCCAGCCAGGGGTTAGCCTTCTGGTGCATCCAGGGATCGAGGCCTCATGGCCAAGGAAAGCACGCTCACCACATCGGACAGGATGCAGGACCTGCTGCTTGAAAGTCCCGGGTTCCCCGAATTCCTCCTGGGACTGGCCACCCTGTCGGCCTCCCTGCTTGGTTCAGACGGCCAGATTACGTGCACCATCACGGTGGAGCGCGACGGCGGGCTGGCCACGGTCGCCAGCAGCAGCGAGGAGGGCCGGAGGCTGGACGAGACCCAGTATGCCTTTGGCGAAGGCCCCTGCCTGACCGCCCTGCGCCAGCAGCGCCTCGTTCGGGTTCCGGACCTGCTGGGCGACGAGCGCTGGAATGGATATACCGGAGCGGCAAGCCAGGAGGGGGTTCGTTCCGTGCTGGCCATCCCCATTCCCACGGACGCTTTCTCCCATGCGGGGCTGAACTGCTATGCACGGACCATCGATGCCTTCAACGAGGAATCCGTGGTGCTCCTGGAGCAGCACGCAGCGTCCATGTCCAGGGTCCTCCGGATCGCGCTGCGCCTGCATGGGGCGGACGTCCATCCCGAACACCTTAGGGCAGCCCTGAAATCCCGCGCCGTTGTGGATGCGGCCGTGTCCCTGATCATGCTCCAGCACAGGGGCGGTCGGGACGGCGCCCTGCAAATCCTCCGCCTGGCGGCGAAGTCCAGCAACCGTAGAATGCACGCGATCGCCCATGACATCGTGCTGGGAGCTGAGCTCCCTGCAACCCAGCAGGACGGAGCGTAGGGATGTATCCCTACGGGGCCGACGGGCCCGAACCGCCGGACTGGACAGGGGAAGAACGCAACGGAACTGCCAGGCGATTCCGGGACGCGGACCTGGCCCTGGACAAACTTTGGGTCTACTACTACGGCATCGGCGGCGATATTGATGAGGTCTCACTGGACGCGTACCTCCATGACGCCCTGGACATACCGGCAGCGCAGGTGAGCCTGATTGCCACAGCCATGACGGAAATGTCGGAAGGGGAAGCACTGTGACGGCCTACGGAAACAGCACAGGCAGCTTCGGATTCAACTCGGGTGCGCGCGACCTGCCTGACGTCGACATGCGGCTGCTGGATATGGTCCTGGACAATGGCGATATCGCAGCGTTCCTTACGGATCTGGCGGTTGTTGCCGCCTCCCAGCTCTCCGTTCCGGGGAATCCGGTCCATTGCGGGGTCACCGTGATCCGCCACAAGAGGCCGGAGGCCGTAGCCAGCAGCGATGCGGAAGCGCGCGCCCTGGACGAACTGCAAAACGGATTCGGCGACGGCCCCTGCCTCACCGCGCTGCGCAGCAAGACGTGGCTGCTGGTTCCGGACCTGGGCGTCGAACAACGCTGGCCCGCCTACACCAAGGTTGCCAGGGCCCAGGGGGTAGCCTCGATCCTTGCCATGCCGCTGGATCTTGACGGTGAGGCAGAAGCTGTCCTGAACCTCTACGCCGGCCGAAGCCACGGCTTTTCAACGGATGACATCGCCACCGTTGAAGCGTTCACAAAGCAGGCTGCCAGTGCAATTCGGCTGGTCCTCCGGATCACCCAACTCAGCGAGGCGCGCAGCGACCTCTCCTCTGCCCTAAGGTCCCGGACTGTCATTGACATGGCTGTGGGAGCGATCATGGCCGAGAACCGGTGCACCAGGGACACCGCATTCGGCATCCTCACCAAGGCTTCGAGCACCCGCAACGTCAAGCTCCGCGAAGTGGCGGCGTCCGTGATCGCCTCCATCTCCGGCGAGAAGGAGATCGACACCTACTTCGACGAGTAGTGTCCGATGGGCCGTGGAGCAAAGGTCCGTCCGGGAAGGACGTGATCAGACTCACGCGCAACATTCTTGAGGCAGCCCAGTCCTGCTGGGCACTATGGAAGGGATCGGCAGGCAACGCCTCCCCAGCGGAGCACGGGACTGCCAATGGCCGGTGTGCTTGGTCACATCGGGCTTGATCCGGTTGCCAACCCCTTCGGCAACCTGCACCATTGAAGTACGGGAACGCGCTTTCCCATGCAGTACCGCCTCATAGACGAGGCCACGGCCCGGTCAAAGAAGATTCCAGGCCGCCAACCGCAAGAAATGGAAGTTGAATAATGACGTTCGATGCCACTGACTCCGTGACCCTGAAAATCTGGGACCGCTCCGCCCTGCACCACACCCTTGACTCCGCCGTCAGCGAGCTGTCCGCGCGGCACAACACCACTACCTGCCGTGTCGCCGTTACCTGCAGCGGACCCAACACCTTCACCCTGAGCCTGCGCGGCGAAGGCAAGGCTCTGGCCTCCGCCTAGGGTGCCACCGCTGAAAGGCAAGCGGACGACGCCGGCACCTCCCGGCGTCGTCCGCTTCCGTTAAGCGGGGCGGGCTTCCTTGCCCCGCCCCGGCACGTGGCAAAGTAAAATGTGAGGAATCCAGGCAGAAGCGCCGTCCGAGCATCAAAGGTAACCATGAGGCAGCAACCACGTGCGCACGCCGAACCCGGCGCGCCGGGCACACCACAGGCAGACCCAGGACACCAGGGCACCAGCCAGCAAGGCACCAATCCGCCGGGCACCGCGTCACTTTCACTGGTTCCCGCGGCCCTTGTCTCGGCGTCGGGCTTCCTGCTGTTCGCATGGCAGGACCGCCTGTCCGGGTTCCTGCTCCTGGCCGCCGCCCTGGTTGTGGCCGGATTCATCAGCCGCAGGCTCCTGATCGACTTGGCCCTGATCGCCGTGGGCCTGACGGCCATGAGCCTGGTCCCCATCACCACGGACATCAGCACCGAGCACATGATGGTGATGGGAACCGCCATGATCCTCGCCGTCGGCATTCCCTATTCCGTCTCAAGGTTCGTCACCAAGGACCACGCCATCCGGTTCCCCATCAGGACGGGCCAGCCCTGGACGCGCGCCGAAAAGTGGTACCTTCCCGCCGTCCTGGTGATCGGGTATGCGCTGATGCCGGTCTACATGATCCGGACCGGCGTCTACACCAACTGGCCGGCTGTGAGCGACCCGGACGGCATCGCCCGGCTGTTCCTCGGCACCAACGTGCTGGGCATCTGGGACGAGCTCTTCTTTATCTGCACGGCGTTCACCCTGCTGCGCCGGCACCTGCCGGACTGGCAGGCCAACCTGCTGCAGGCGGTCCTGTTCACCTCGTTCCTCTGGGAGCTGGGCTTCCACTCCTGGGCTCCCTTCTTCATCTTCCCCTTCGCCCTGTTGCAGGCCCGGCTGTTCACGGTGACCAAGTCGCTGTCCTACATCGTCAGCGTCCACCTCTTGTTCGACTTCGTGCTGTTCCTTGTCCTGATCCACTCCCACAACCGCGAGTGGATAGATATCTTCCTGTACTGAAGTCCCCCGGCACGAAAGCGAACCACCACCTTGGATACTCCGGCCCGCGGCAACACCCGTTTTGACATCGCTTCCCTGCCGTTGCCGGTTATCCAGGCGCCCATGGCGGGTGGGCCGTCCACTCCGGAGCTGGCCGCGGCGGTGAGCTCCCGGGGAGGACTGGGCTTCCTGGCCGCCGGCTACAAGGCCGCGGCGGCGGTGAAGGCGGAGATCGAGGCAACGCGGAAGCTGACCGGTGCCCCCGTGGGCGTCAATGTCTTCGTCCCGCAACCCTCAATGGTCAGCCGCCGCGCGCTGGAAGAGTACGCCCTGTCCCTGGCTCCGGATACACAGCGTTTCGGCGTCACCCTGGGAGATCCGCGCCATGACGACGACGACTGGGACAACAAGATCGATGTCCTGATGGAGCAGGTCCCCGAGGCGGTCTCCTTCACCTTCGACCTGCCGGACCCCGCCGTCATCGCCGCGCTGCAGCAACGGGGCGTGTGCGTCATTGCGACGGTAACGTCGCGGCCCGAAGCCGTGCGCGCTCTGGAAGCAGGCGTTGATGCGCTGTGCGTCCAGGGACCGGAAGCCGGCGGCCACCGCGGCACCTTTGACACAGCGCCGCGCCCGGAGGGGGAATCCCTGCACGGCCTGCTTGAAGAGCTGGCGGACCTCGGTGTGCCGCTGATAGCTGCCGGCGGGATTGCCACCGGCGCCGATACCCGTCAGGCCCTCTCCCGCGGAGCTGCGGCGGTCCAGGCGGGCACGGCGTTCCTCCGCGCGGACGAGGCCGGCACCAAGGCGGCCCACCGGCTTGCCCTGTCCTCGGGACGCTTCACCACCACGGGGGTCACGCGGGCCTTCTCGGGACGGAACGCGCGGGGGCTCCTCAACGAATTCATGCGCCGCCATGACGGCGGGGCTCCCGACGGCTATCCGGAGGTCCACCACCTCACCACTCCCCTGCGCGCAGCAGCGGCCGCTGCGGGGGATGCGGACTGGCTGAACCTGTGGGCCGGAACCGGATTCCAGCGGACGACGGCGGGTCCCGCCTCGGCCATCCTGGCTTCCCTTACGCCGTAGTCCGGAGGAGTTTTAGGCTTGGCCTATTCCTCGCCCGTGTCCTGCGCTTCCAGGAACCTGTCCATGGCTTCGCAGGCCCGTTTCCAGCGGGCGTTCAGGGCGTGCCGGCTCAACGGTTCGGACATGCCGTTGAGCACTTTCTCGATGGCATCAGATGCGGCGTCCCGGGCCCGGTCCTGCGCCGCCGGGGTGTAGTAGTTCATGCCGGTTATTCGTTGCGCCCGCAGCAGCGGATGGTGGGACTGCCCCTCCACGCACGACGGCGGCCGGCCCCTTCACGGGACCGGCCGCCGTCGAACGCGTTGTGCTGCTAGAGGGTGGAAGTGTCGATCACGAAGCGGTAGCGGACGTCCGAGGCGAGGACGCGCTCGTAGGCCTCGTTGATCTTCTCGGCCGGGATGACCTCGATCTCGGCACCGATGCCGTGCTCGGCGCAGAAGTCCAGCATCTCCTGCGTTTCGCGGATGCCGCCGATCATGGAGCCGGCGAAGGACCGGCGGCCGCCGATCAGTGCGAACGCGTTGACGGGGAGCGGCTCAGCGGGGGCGCCAACGTTCACCAGTGCACCGTCGAGTTTCAGCAGCTGCAGGTAGGAGCTGATGTCGATCGAGGCGCTGACCGTGTTGATGATGAGATCGAACGTGCCGGCGAGGTCGCTGAAGGTGCTCTCGTCGCTGGTGGCGTAGTAGTGGTCGGCGCCCAGCTTCAGGCCGTCTTCCTGCTTCTTGAGCGACTGGGACAGCACGGTGACCTCGGCGCCCATGGCGTGGGCGATCTTGACGGCCATGTGGCCGAGTCCGCCCAGGCCGACGACGGCGACCTTCTTGCCGGGTCCGGCGCCCCAGTGGTGCAGCGGGGAGAAGGTGGTGATTCCGGCGCACAGCAGCGGAGCGGCGACGTCGAGCTCGAGTGCTTCGGGGATCCGGACCACGAAGTCTTCGGTCACCACAACGTGGGTGGAGTAGCCGCCCTGGGTGATGGTGCCGTCGCGGTCAACGGCACCGTAGGTGCCCACGTTGCCCTTGAGGCAGTACTGCTCTTCGCCCTTCAGGCAGTTCTCGCAGTCCTTGCAGGAGTTGACCATGCAGCCGACGCCGACGCGGTCGCCCACGGCGTGCCTGGTCACCTCGGAGCCCACCTGGGTGACGACGCCGGCGATCTCGTGGCCGGGAACCAGCGGGTACTGCTGCGGGCCCCAGTCGCCGCGGACCGTGTGGATGTCCGAGTGGCAGATGCCGGCGAACTTGATGTCGATCAGGACGTCGTGGGGTCCGACTTCGCGCCGTTCGATGGTGGTGGGAATGAGGTCCTCAGTGGAGGACGGGGATGCATAGGCCTTGACGGTAGTCATGGGTCTCCTGGGGTTCTGTTGGGGGTTATTAAAATGCTACAGGGGCCGGATGCCATCAAACCGGATACGGGGGTCCGTAGCGGTGGCCCTGCTGTAACTGGTTCTGGCAGTCCTACCCTTGCCGGCCCTCGTACTCAGCATCGGTGATGTGCTCCGCCCAGGCTGTGGTGGCTGCCGGGTCTTCATGATTTTCGAGGATTGCCAGGTGTTCCATGAAGGTTCCGTTGGCTGAGGCATGCCAGTGTTCTTCGCCCGGCGGAGTGTAGAGGGTCTGGCCGGGGTGGACGTCGATGATGTTTCCGTCCCGGGTGCCGAAGCGTGCCACGCCGGAAGTCACATGGAGGTACTGTCCGCGGGCGTGCGAGTGCCAGGCCGTGCGGGCTCCCGGCGCGAAGCGCACCTTGGCAACCACGGCGCGCTGCTCCGGCCCGTGGGGGACCGCGATCATGTCAACCCAGACATCGCCGGAGAACTGTTCGGGCGGGTTCTTGACGGTTTCGCGGACAGGCTCGAGGTTCATGGTGTTTCCTTTCGGACGGGGCGTGCCTCCATCAAACCGGCTGCGTGGAAAGGTAGCGAGGGCACTGCTGAACCGGGTTTTGGCAGACCCTCCTTTGGGCGCCGGGATTCGTCGTAACGTGTCCTGTATGGATAACCGGGCCGAAGTACGGCAGTTCCTCTCCACGCGCCGGGGGCGCATCACTCCGGAACAGGCGGGCATTGAACCGTATGGCGGGCGGCGGCGCGTGCCCGGGCTGCGCCGGGAGGAAGTGGCCCGGCTCGCCGGAGTCAGCGTGGATTACTACACGCGGCTGGAGCGCGGGAACCTCTCTGGCGTTTCGGAAAGCGTCCTGGACGCAATCGCCGGTGCGCTGGAGCTGGACCGCGCCGAACATGACCACCTTTACGACCTCGCCAGGACCGCCAACATGTCCGGCCGGAAGCGTGCGGCTGCCCCCGCACCGTCAGGCGTGCGGCCCGAACTGCGGTACCTGCTGGACACCATCACCGGGGCGCCGGCCTTCATCGGCAACAACCGGATGGACATCGTGGCCGCGAACACCTTGGGCTACGCCTTGTACTCGGACATGTACCGGGGGCCCGGCCGGCCGGCCAACCATTCACGGTTTATCTTCCTGGAACCGAGGGCGCACAACTTCTACACGGATTGGGAGCGGGCGGCGAGCACCAACGTGGCCATCCTGCGGCGTGAGGCAGGCCGGAATCCGCATGACAAGGGCATTGCGGAGCTCATTGGCGAGCTGTCCATGCGCAGCGACGAGTTCCGCACCCGTTGGGCCGCCCATAACGTCCGGCGGCACTACGCCGGCACGAAGTTTTTCCAGCACCCCGTGGTGGGGCTGCTGGAACTGAACTACCAGGTGCTGGGGCTGGAAGAGGACCCAGGGCACTCGCTCACGGTCTATCCAGCCACGCCGGGCAGCCCGTCCGAGGAAGCGCTGAAACTCCTCGCCTCCTGGGCGGTGACGGAGAACATCGCGGAACTGGCCCAGGCGAACGCGCGGGGCTAGGCACCATACGGGCTAGGCGGGCGTGCCCTCTTGGGCCGGTTCCGCCGGTTCCTCCGGCTCAAGCCCGGATTCATAGCCGATGAGCCAGTGGAGGCCGTGCTGGTCGATCACCTGCCCGTCCGATGCGCCCCAGGGCTTGGGACCGAGCGGGTCCACCACCCTGCCGTCCACGGCAAGCTTGTCGAACCACTCGTGGAGGACTTCCGGTTCGGCTGTCCCCAGCAGGGATAGCATGACGCCTTCAAGGCGGACGCTGTTCTGCCCTTCCGCCGCGTCCGAGCCCGCCACGGCAACCACGCCTTTGAGCACTCCGTGGGCTATAGCGTCCGGCGGCCCGTCCTTGCGCCCGAAGTCCTCATAGCTGTGCAGGAAAAGTTCCCCGCCGAAGACCTCCGCGTAGAAACTCAAGGCTTCACGGGCTGTGCCGGGAAAGCTGACATAGATCTGGGGTGCCGTCATTCGCCCAGCATACAGACGGCGCGCGGTGCACCTGGGGACGACTCCCGGCTGCAGGCCAGCCGGCTGGGTTGGCGCGCCGGTGGCGGTCAGCTGCCCTCGCGCCGCCAGCGGTAGGGAGTGGTGGTGGAGACCTTGACCAGTCCTGAGCGTTCCAGGATGGGCCGTGAGAATTCGGTCGAGTCGCTGTGGATGAGGGTCTTGCCCAAGCGGAGTGCCGACTGTGCCCGGCGCGCGGTCAGGGCCCGGTAGATCCCGCGGCCGCGCCATTCCGGGCGAGTGGCGCCGCCCCAGATCCCGGCGAAGGCGGTGCCTTCCACCGGTTCGAGGCGGCCGGCACTGACAATCCGGCCGTCCGCCTCGGCCACCCACAGCTCCATCCCGTCCTCGAGTGAGAGCCGGTGCAGCAGGGCATCGGCCATCCCGTCCGAGACCGGATCGCCAAAAACTTCATCCTGCATGGCGCTCATCGCCCGGACGTCCTGCTCATCCACCACCTGCCGCACCACCACCGCGTCGGGCACCGGTACGGGAACGCTGAGTGCCTGTGCGCTGCCGATCATGATGGATTCCGGCGGATCAGGAACAAAGCCGTGCTCCAGGAGCGCCCCATGCAGCCCGGGAGCGTGGTCGTGGCCGCGCGTTTTCCATTCCACCCTGGTGGCTCCGGGATCAGCCAGGAAGTGGTCCACCGCTTCACGGACCAGCCGGCGGATGGCGTCCGAGCCTGCATCCCCAAGGTCCCGGTACGTCACAAATCCGCGGCCGTCCCGGAATGTTCCGAGGTGCAACGGGCCATGCTTTGTCACCGAGGCGGCGCCTGGTGTCTCGGCATCCGTGCGCAACTGGTCATCGTAGGCAGCCAGGAACCGTGCGGATTCACTCATTCCGCGAGTTTACTGGTGGCCGCAGGGTTCGGGTGCTTGGCCGCGGCGGACCCATCCGGGGTCTCCACCCCGGGCGGCTGGGGTTTGTAGACCCAGGCCACCAGGACCACTGAGATGATCATCAGCAGGAACCAGGCCACGAGTTTCTCCAACCCCACGGGCTCCCAGCCGTCCACCTGGCCGGGATACAGCCACGCGCCGGACCAGGTTGCGATGTTCTCGGCCACCCAGATAAAAAGCGCCACCAGCAGGAAGGCGACCAGCAGCGGCATCCTGTGATGCTTCCGGAACACCCGGAAGTGCATCACGCATCGGCCAAAGACAATCACGACGGCGGCGAGCAGCACCCAGCGCGCGTCCCAGATGTAGTGGTGGCTGAAGAAGTTGACGTAGATGGCCGCGGCCACGGCCGCCGTAACCCAGCGCCGGGGATAGTGGGCGAACCTTAACTCGAACAGCCGGTAGACGCGGACCATGTAGGAGCCAACGGCCGCGTACATAAAGCCGCTGAAGAGCGGAACAGCGCCGACCCGCAGGAAGCCCTCGGCCTCGTAGGACCAGGAGCCGGCGTCGGTCTTGAAAAGCTCCATGACAGTCCCCACCAGGTGGAACAGGATGATGACCCGCAATTCCTTCAGGGTCTCCAGCCTGAACACGATCATGAGGATCTGGATTACGATGGCGGCGAGGGTCAGGAAGTCGTTCCTTGCCAGTCCGGCCCCGTCCGGGTACCACAGCCGCGCCGCCATAAGCACCGCGAGCAGGGCGGCACCAAAGATGCACGCCCAGGCCTGTTTCAGGCCGAACACCACGAATTCGGTGAGCTTGGGCCGGATGCGGCCGGCAGCGGCGCTGGCCAGGAAGCGGCGCGCCCGTTCGTCAAGCCGCGCCTCCAGCGGCGTGGAGCTAAGCACTCACGCGCCCTGCCCGGCGGGAGAAAGTGTCCAGCTCCGAGAGGCAGTAGTTCTTGAACCAGTGCCGGAGGCCCTGCGGCAGCTTGGGGTAGGCCACGGCGAGCGCTTTCATGGTGCGGTGGAACCGGCGCTCATGGCGTCCGCTCCACGGCAGGCCGAAGTCATCGCGCAGATGGTCCGGGAGGAGGCCGGCCGTCAGGAACCTGGCGAACGGCATGATGGCGCGGTACCAGAGTGCGGCATGCTGTGGGTACAGGAGCCCGCGGCCCACGCGGATGGCGGCGTCGCTCGCCCGGAGGCCGGCCATGCGTTCGTCATAGTACCGGTTGAACGCCGCACGGTCCTTCGGCCACATGTCGGGCGGAAGCTGCAGGGCTGTCCCAAGCTTCGCGTAGTCCCGGTACATGGCATCGGCGGACTCGTCGTCGAGCGGACCGTAGATTTTCTCGATGATGACCAGCGCGGTGTCGTAAAGCGTCGCCGTGACCCACAGCTGCAGCTGCGGGTCGTAGGCGTTGTAGCCGGGCGTTTCGTGATCAGCGTCCCGGCGGACAGGGACGTGGGCGCGGTTCACCCTGCGCCGGACCTCTTTAACCTGCTCGTCCGTCCCGTAGGTGACGGCATATACATAGGTCAGGGTGCCCTTGAGCCTGTTGATCGGGCGGTCCGTGAAGGTGCTGTGCTCCGCAACGCCGCGGCCCACGCCCGGGTCCGCAAGCTGCAGCAGAATGGCCCGTCCCGCTCCCGCGAGCAGGATGACCTCAGCGTTTAGGTCCGCAAGTTGCTGCGCCATTCCATCAGGGTACCGGAGGGTCCAAAGGATGGCGCCGGGCCGGGAAGCCTCCTTACCTGGACCGGCCAGCGAACCTGACATCGCCAGCACGAGCAACGCCCGCCGAAAATCGAGTACCCACCACTCGTGCCCTCCATCGTCGCTGCCCGTAGCGTCCTACGAAAGCCCGCGGGCATCACCGCGGGAATCTCTGCTGCGAGGGGGGTCATGGGCTGCATCGAGGCACCGACATGACCCAGCCCGACGGGAACGTCCCTCCCCTCCTGGACCCGGCAGTGCTGGAGCGGCTGCGCAACGAACTCGAGGATGACGAGGGCGTGTGGAAGGTCTTCGTGGAGGCCTTCATCGCGCAGATGCCCGAGAGGCTGCAAAAGGTACGGCTTGCCCTGACTACCGGCGATCTGCCGGGTGCCATGGATGCGGTCCTGAGCCTCAAGACTTCCAGCCAGATGGTGGGCGCGGAGAGGCTCGCCGCCCTCGCCCTGGATCTCGAAGGATCACTGCGGGAGGAAGCCAGGACCGCCGACCCGGCCGTTGTTTTGCCCCGGCTTGCGGCGGAGCACCTGCGGCGGCTCAAGCAGTGCGCCCAGCGCACCATCTATGTCCTGCAGGACCACCTGAGGAAGGGGCCCTGAACCGGCGGCACGCCACTATGTCCCGCGAACTAACGCGGCGCCCCGGAACAGCAACGGACGTCGGCGGAACCTCCCGCCGTCGTCCGTTCCAGTTGGGCCTGGCCTGCCGGTGCCGGCCCGGTCCAAGGCCGTCAGACCTGCAGTGTGGCGTAGTAGTGGCTGGTCTGGACGATGGCTGCAACCGTCTCAAGTTCGCTGTCGTCGCGGGGACCATAAACCAGGACCATGCCACTGGCGAGCCGGACGCCGGCCAGTGGATGGGCAACCGCCCAGCCCTTCGCTACCGCTTCCGCGGCCAGTACCGGGGGCAAGGCAACGTGGAGTGAGCCGTCGTGGGCGGGATGCTGATGGGCGAACTCCCCCACGGACGGCACCAGGAAGCCGTCCGGAGTTGCAGAAGGAGCGGGGCCCAGCATGAGTCCCGTGGCTCCGGGGACCGAAATGGCAGACTGCCGGGTGGAAACACCGGCCAGTGTGCTGATGCGGGACAGCAGTTTGTCCTGCAACTCCCGCGGCGCGTTGTCGCTTCGCTGTTCCTGCGGAATAGTCCATGACACCTGCGGACGATGTCCAACACGAAGCGGCAGGCTCTCGTCCCGCATCCCGGTCCACACGGCCTTTACGTCAGTGCCGCCATTGGCGCGCGACCGGGCAAGGAACGCAAGCCGTTCACGGATCCAGCCGCCGAGCTCGGCCAGCGTCTCACCCGTGATTCCGTGACCACCCGGATCGCGGCGGGCATAGGCTGGGGCGGCGGACTCCGTGAGGAGGTAATCCCACGTCCGCCGCAGCAGGTCTGCCGGGATGACCCGGTCCCGCTCGCCCTGCGCAACGAAGACGGGCACCCCGGCCAAGCGAGCCACGGAGAGTGGCACCCCTGCGTCGAAGGGCAGGCTGCCGTACAGGATCGCCGCGCCGGCAAAGCGCTGCGGGTCGGAAAGAAGCAGGCCACCGGCGAACGCCGCTCCCCCGCTGAATCCCACCAGCACCACGGGCCGGCCGGCCGGAGCAACGGCGTCAAGCCAGCTCCGGAACCAGGCCATCGCCTCGGTCAGCGACTCCTCGACAGGCCTGCCGATGCCACGGTTCCGGAACCAGGCGTAGCCGCCACCTTCAGCTATCGGAGCCCGCACAGCCGCGTAGGCCGGGCCGGTGGGCAGGTGCTCTGCAAGACCAATGATCTCGCGTTCATTTGAACCCCTGCCGTGCAGCAACACCACCAGCGGCTGCGCCGGATCCGACGATCCGGCGGTCGCCACCACGTGCGGGATGTTCATTAGTTGGTGACCTTGAGCCCGGTGTCCCAGTTGAAGTCTGCGAATTCAGGGTTGGCCTGCAGGGTCATCAGGACAAACTGGAAGCCTTCGAGCTCACGGGCGCGCTTGAGCGGCCCCACGACCAGGGGGCGCATCCCGGCGGCGCTGACAAAACCGCTGACCGCGCGGGCGGCTGCGTCGTCGTCGCCTGCGATGAAGACGTCGAGTGGCTGGCCGTCCGATTCCCCGACCATCAAGGTGCCTGCGAAGGTGGTGTTGAAGGCCTTGACCACGCTTGCACCGGCGGGTGCCAGCGCGGCGATTTCCTCTGCGGCGGACGTGCCCGGCTCCACCACCAAAGAATCGAAGGTTTCGAAGTTCACCGGGTTGGTGATGTCCACGATGGTCTTCCCCGCCAGCGCTGCACCGTAGGTGCTGACGACGGACTTGGCGGCCCCAAAGGGCACGGCGAGGACAACGATGCTGCCCCGGGGATCCTGCGCCGTGGTGCCGGAGGCGACGCCGGCACCCAGTTCGGCGGCGAGGGCCTGGGCCTTGCCTGCGTCCTGGCTGAGGATTTCGACGGTCTTGTTTGCTGCCAGGGCCCGGGTTGCGATGCCGCGGGCCATGTTGCCGTTGCCGATGATGGTGATGTCAGTCATGGGATTCTTCTTTCCAAAGATGCGGGCCAGGAGGTTTTTCATGGGGTTCTGTTCTGCCGGTTTGTGGATTACTACTTGAAGCTACAACTAAATGTACGCGCGTTTAGTTGAAGTGTCAAGTAATTATTTTGGGCCTAAAGACACCAGAAAAAAGTGTTGGGGACAGTGCATACTGGCGCCATGACTGATGCAGCGCGAAAACCGGACCGGCTCCTCCTCGTGCTGCTGGGGGTCGTCGGACTGCTGGTGGTGGTGGCCCTTGCCGTGGTGTTTTCCCGGGGAGAGCCGGAACCCCTGGACGAGGCCAGCCCGGCGGGAGTTGTCCAGCGGTACAGCACTGCGGTCATCGACGGCGACCTCGAAACGGCCGAAACCTACCTCACGGACTCTGCCCGCACCATCTGCCGCGGCTCGTACTACGGTGAGCCCCGGCCCGCCCGCGTGGTCCTGGTGTCCACGTCGGAGCGGGACCAGTCGGCCACCGTGCGGGTCTCAATCGTCAATTCGTCCCAGGACGGGCCCTTCGGACCCTCCGAGTACGAGTCGGAGGACATGTTCAGCCTGGTGAAGGCGGATGGAGACTGGAAGATCAGCCAAGCGCCGTACCAGCTGATGGCATGCACCGGAACACTGGTCAAGCCATGAGCGCCCCGGCCGGCATGACGGTTTCGACGGCGGGACTCGCCCAGGTGACACTGCGGCGGCTCATCCAGTACGCCCTGTTGTTTGCCCTGGTGGTGATTGCCGCCAGCGGCCTCAGCGGCCTGCTGGAGCGGCTGTTCACGTCGGGCGCTGTGCTGGCATCCACCGATGTGGCCGGGCTCGCCCGGTCCCTGGCCTTCACCCTGATCGGCGGCCCGCTCGCCCTGCTGCTGTGGTGGTTTGTGTGGCGGAGGCTGGACGACGAGGCCGAGCGCACATCCGCCGGGTGGGGCCTTTACATCACCGCCATGTACGGCGTTTCCCTCATTGTCTTCACCACCTCGCTGCTGGGGATGGCGGCCTCGCTCATAGGGCAGCGGGACGGTGACTGGGCGCCGGCGCTTGCCAACAGCATCGCCTGGGCCGCCATTTGGGCATGGCACCGGTGGATGTGGAAGCACCCCCGGAAGCCCACCGTCCACCTGGACGACGTGCGCGCCGTCGTCGGCTCTGTATTCGGCCTGCTGCTCGGCGCCGGTGCCGGCATCGCCGCGCTCAGCGGCCTGCTCGACGTCGCCATCCGGGGCTTCCCCCTGACGGTGACTGTTGAGCCCTGGTGGTACTCCGTGCTCCGTTCACTGGTGTGGGCGGCGGGCGGAACCGTTATCTGGTGGTGGCACTGGTTCAGGGAGGGAGGGCGCCGCTTCCAGACCAACCTGGTTGACAGCATCATGATCATCGTCGGCGTTTTCGCGGCCGGCATCACCGCCCTTGGCGGGGCCGGCGTGGTCCTTTTCGTGTTCCTGCGGCTGGCGTTCGACCGGGACGACCCCCTGAACGACCTGCTGGAGCCGCTGGCACCGGCCGTGGCCGCAACACTCGTGGGGGCGGTGGTGTGGCGCTACCACCGCACCGCGTCCATCCGCCGGTCCTCCGCCACCACGCGGGCAAGCCTCCTGGTGACGTCCGCGGTTGCCCTGGCGGCATCCGCTTCCGGGGTGGGCGTTGTGGTGAACGCGCTGCTGGCAGCCGCCGTGTCGCCGCTGGCGGGAGGGGCCACACGCACCCTGCTCCTTGGCGGCATCAGTTCCCTCCTGGTGGGCGGTCCGGTCTGGTGGCTGGCGTGGAAGCCGCGGAACCAGCCGCAGGCTGCCGACGCCATCCCGCCCGGACGCCGCGTGTACCTCATCGCGTTCTTCGGCGTCAGCGCCGTGGTGGCACTTATTACGCTCCTGGTGATCGGCTACCGCGTCTTCGAGTTCCTGCTCGGAGACGTCACGGGCGGCAGTCTCCTGGACCGCATCCGCGCCCCGTTCGGGCTCCTGGTGGCAGCCGCCCTTGTGGCCGGCTACCACTTCGCCCTGTGGCGGCACGACCGGGGCCTCCTTGCGGCCGCCGAGCCGGCCAGGAAACGGACCATCGAGCAGGTCACCCTGGTCATCGGGCAGCATCCGGACCCGGACGCGTTGGCACGAGGCGTTGCCGAGGCTACGGGTGGCGCCAGGGTTACCGTCTGGCTTCGGGCGGACGACGGCGGTCCGGGCCTTCCGGCGCCGGGCACGGCTTTGCCGGGGGCAGCTTCCCAAGCGCCGGCTGAGACGGTGAGTCAGGTGGCGGCCGCCCTGGACGGAGTCACGGCGCAGCACGCACTGGTACTCGTGGGCCACGGCAGGCTGGAAGTCATACCCCTGCACAGCCCGCCAAAATAGCGGGAGTTTTTGTCCAGATATGCAGGTTTCAGCGGCGGCAGATTCATATGGTGGTTGCAACGTTCTGATTGATGGAGCGTTTGATGCCGAAGTTGTTTCCTGTCCATGTTCGTGATGATTTTCTTGATTTGGTGTGCTCCGGCGCGTCCGTCAGTGAGGCTGCACGGCGTGTCGGAGCCTCGCGCGGGACCGGGAAGAAGTGGTGGGCCGAGTCTGGTCAGATGACGCTGAGCATCTCGGCCCATGGCGGCCTGGCAGATCCTGCCCCGTCCGTGGAGGTCTCCTGCGGGCGGGCACTAAGCGAAGCCGAGAGGGGGATGATCCAGATGGGCCGGCAAGCCGGGATGAGCTACGCGAAGATCGGTGCGGCCATCGGACGGGACAAGTCCGTCATCTGGCGGGAGGTCAACCGCAACTGTGACGCCGAGGGCAGGTACAACGCTAAAGTCGCGCACACCAGAGCCCATCAGGCACGCCGCCGGCCCAAGCCCTTCAAGCTCATCGAGGACGAGGATTTGTGCCGGCTGATCGCGGTGTGGATGGACGATGGGTGGAGTCCGAAGCTGATCTCGTCGATGCTGGCGTTTTACTTTGCCGGTGACCAGACTATGCAGGTGAGCCACGAGACGATCTACCAGGCCCTGTATGTCCAAACCCGCGGAAGCCTGCGGAAAGACCTGGCCGAAAACCTCAGCCTGAAACGTAAACAACGCATCCCCCACACCGCCGACCGGCTCAAGAGCAGCCCCTACAAGGAGGCGTTCAAGATCAGCGAACGCCCCGCCGAGGTCCAGGACCGGGCGGTCCCCGGGCACTGGGAAGGTGACTTGATCATCGGTTCTGACGGGACCGCGATCGGCACTCTCGTGGAGCGCTCAACCCGGTTCACGATCCTGCTGCACCTGCCCGGGGACCATACCGCCGAAACCGTCGCCGCCGCGATGATCCGGGAAATGGCGAACCTCCCGGAGCACCTGCGCCGCTCGATCACCTGGGACCGCGGCACAGAACTCGCCGGCTACGCGAAGATCCAGACCGCGCTGGAAACCACGCTCTATTTCTGCGACCCGCACTCGCCCTGGCAGCGCGGCACCAATGAAAACACCAACCGGCTCCTGCGGTTCTGGTTCGAAAAAGGCTCCGACCTCTCGGCCCATACCCCTGAGGACCTCAACCGCATCGCGGCAAAGCTCAACCGCCGCCCCCGACCGACCCTCAACCTCGATACCCCAGCCAACCGGCTAAACCAGCTGCTGCAAGCGGCCTAACCACCCCGCGTTGCTCCCACCACTTGACATTGCCGGCACTTATCCCTGCATATCTGGACAAAAACTCTAGGCGGAGGCTGGGCGGTTTTCGCCGAAACTCAGCAGCACCTTCCCGGACTCGGCCGAGTTGCGCGCCACGCTGAAGGCTTCCAAGGCCTCCCCTACCGGGTATTCGTGCGTGATGACGGGATCGATCTGCAGTGAGCGGTCCGCCAGGGCGGCAATAACGTCGTCGATCTCGTCATTGAAGCGGAACGAACCCTTGAGTTCCAGTTCCCGGGTGATGGCCAGGGAGATCAGCACCGGCTGCGGGCCAGTGGGCAGCAGTCCCACCATCACCACGGTGCCGCCGCGGGTTGCGCCCTGGATGGCGGAGGCGAGGCCATGATGGTTGCCGGATGATTCAATCACGACGTCGGCCTCCACGGCGGCGATCCCCTCGGCGTCACCGGCTGCGAGTACCGAGTCCGCCCCCACGGCTTTCGCGATGTCCAGCGGCTTTTCATGCATGTCGACGGCGGTGATACGGCTTGCGCCCGCCCGCTTCAGGACTGCGACGGCAAGGGCGCCGATGGGGCCGCTGCCGATCACCAGCGCGGACTTCCCGGCAACATCCCCTGCCCGCGACACTGCGTGCCAGGCCACGGCGGCGGGCTCGATCAGGGCTGCGGTGCGCAGGCCGATGCCCTCCGGCAGCGTCCGGAGCATCCGGGTGGGGAGGTTTACGTAGCGGCTGAACGCGCCGTCTTTGTGCGGGAACCGCGCGGCGCTGCCCAGGTAGGTGCAGCCTGGCGAGAGGTTGGGCCGGTCCGCCGGATACCGTGCAGCGCCGGGGCCGGGTGTTGCCGGGTGGACTGCCACCGGAGTACCGGCGGCTGGTCCGGTTCCGTCAGTTGCGGCCCTGACCACCGTCCCCGAAATCTCATGCCCGAGCACCAGAGGTGCCTTCAGGATGGATTCACCGGCGGCGCCGTGCAGCCAGTAGTGCAGGTCGGAGCCGCAGATCCCTCCGTAGTGCACCTCAATAACCGCTTCATCCGGGGCGGGAGCGGCGAGGGTGAGTTCGTCGATCCGCAGGTCTCCGGCGGCATGGGCCACCACGGCCGGGCCTGTGACGGGAAGGACCGGGGAGGAAAGGTCTTTATTGGTCAGCATCAGACCACCACCGTCATTCCGCCGTCGATAAAAATGGTCTGCCCGTTAACGAAGTCCGAACCGCTGGATGCCAGCCACACGGCGGGCCCGGCAAGATCCTGGACGGTTCCCCAACGGTTGGCCGGGGTCCGGCCCAGGATCCAGGAGTTGAATTGCTCGTCGTCCACCAGGTTCTGGGTCATTTCGGTGTGGATGTACCCCGGCGCGATCCCGTTGATCTGAAGGCCGGAGGCCGCCCACTCAGCAGTCATGGCACGGGTCAGGTTGCGCAGCCCGCCCTTCGCCGCGATGTAGGGCGCAATGGTGGGGCGGGCGAGGTCTGTCTGCACGGAACAGATGTTAATGATCTTGCCGTGGCCGCGCGGAATCATGAAGCGTGCCGCCTCGCGGCCCACCAGGAAAGCACTGGTCAGGTCCGTGGAGATCACCCGTTCCCAGTCCTTCACATCCAGGTCCAGCATGGGCACCCGGTGCTGGATGCCCGCGTTGTTCACCAGGATTTCCAGCGGGCCCACGTGCTCTTCCACCCACGCGATGCCGCGCGCCGCCTCGGCGTCGCTCGTGACGTCGAAGGCGACGCTATGGATGCGCCCGGGCGCGAAGTCGGCAGCCATTGCTGCCGCGGCATCCTTGAGCCGCTCCCCGTTGATGCCGTTCAGCACAACTGTTGCCCCGGCGTCGGCCAATGCCCTGGCCAGCGCGTTGCCAATCCCCCGGCTGGAACCGGTGACCAGGGCTACCCGGCCCGTCAGGTCAAAAAGCGAACTCATGCGAAGGGACCCGCCTGTACCAGGTTGGCCGGGGCCTTGCCCGCGGCGAGCGCCTCGAGCTGCTTCCGGAGAAGTTTCAGGATCCTGGGCTGGAACGCAGAGGCGTTGCCGCCCACGTGCGGCGTGATCAGGGCGTTGGGCGTGGACCAGAGCGGGTGGTCCTGCGGCAGCGGCTCGGGATCGACGACGTCGATGGCGCACTGCAGGCGGCCGGAGAGGACCTCCTTGGTCAGGGCGGCGGTGTCCACCACCGAGCCGCGGCCCACATTCACCACCAGGGCGCCGTCCGGCAGGGCAGCCAGGACCTCCTCGCCGATCAGCTGGTGCGTGTGATCATTCAAGGGCAGCACCGACACCAGGATGTCGTGCGTGGCGGCGAGCGCTGTCAGGTCCGAGGACGCGTGGACTTCGCCGTGTTCGTCGGTGCGGGCCGAGCTGCCCACCCGGGTGATGTTGACTTCGAACGGCTCAAGCCGGCGGGCGACCTCCTGCCCGATCCCGCCGACCCCCACCAGCAGTACCCGCCGGTCCGCCAGCGACTGGCGCCGCTCCGGCCTCCACAGCCCATACTGCTGGTCCCGGACGGCCTGGTCGATGCCGCGCAATTTGGCGAGAATGAGCCCGATGGCCAGTTCCGCCGTCGCCGCCGCGTGCACTCCCGAGGCATTCGCGACGCCGGCCGCCGGGCCCGCAGCCTCAATGACGCCGTCGAACCCGGTGGACTGCGTCTGTACAAACTTCAGCCCGGGAACCTTGGCGAGGGAACCCAGGACCGCGCCGGCGTTGATGTACGGCAGGATGACGCCGTCGATCCCGGCCAGCGTCCCGCCGTCGGGATCCTCCTGCAGGTCCCAGACGACGCCCCGCAGCCCGTCGGGCAGGGGTGAGAGATCATCGAGGAGCTGCTGGTCGGGGAAGCTGACGGTGCGGACTGTTTGCATCGGGAAACCTATCAATCTGGGACGGGAGTGCTGGGGCTAGCGGCGGTCGAAGGTGAGGCCGCCGGGGACCTGGAACGTGGGCATAAGCTCCAGCATGCCAACATTCACGTGCCGGGGCGTTTCGATGGCGTAATCCATGGCGTTGACGATGTCATCGGTGGTAAGCGACTCGTAGCCCTCGTAGTAAGTCTTCCACGCTTCCTCCATCGCCTCCGGGGTACCGCCCATGTTCCGGCCGAAGATCTCAGTCTCCACGCGTCCGGGGCAGATTTCGGTGACCCGGATGCGCTTGCCCACGGTGTCGTTGCGGAGCTGGCGGGAGACCTGGTGCACCGCGGCCTTGGTGGCGTGGTAAACCGTGTGGCCGTAGAAGTTGTAGGTGCCTGCAATGGAGCTGACGTTGATGACGTGCCCCAGATCGCGCTCCACCATGCCCGGCAGCACCAGCCGGGTCAGCTGGAGCAGTCCGCGGAGGTTGACGTCCACGAGTTCGTCAATATCGCTTTCGCTGGAGTCCAGGATGTTGCCGGGCCGGGAGACACCGGCACAGTTGACGAGGACATCCACCTGGAGGTTTCCGACGGCGGCGGTCAGCGCTGCGGTGTCCGTCAGGTCAACCACGTGGGGCACCGCGCCGGTCTTGTCCGCGAGTTCCTTCAGGCGGTCCTCGTTCCGGGCCAGGGCGTGGACGGTGAGTCCGCGCTTGGCCAGGCGTTCGGCGATCGCGGCGCCCATGCCGGTTGAGGCACCGGTGACGAGGGCCGTTGAGTAATCGGAAAAGGACAATGGAGGTCTCCTAGGAAGGTGCAGCGGTGTGCTGCGCAGGTGGTGGAAAATTCGGGAAAGTGGAAGAGTCAGGCGTCGCGGAGGGGCAGGTGCGCCCTGTCCTTGACCGTGCTGACGGCGGCCAGCGTGCCCAAGGCTGTGATGACCGCGTAGAAGGCTGGCATGTAGATGTTGCCGGTGGACGAGATCAGCCAGGTCATCAGCAGCGGCGCGGTGCCGCCAAAGAGTGCGGAGGAGATGTTGTAGCCCAGGCCGTATGCGGAGTACCGGACGCGGGTGGGGAAGAGCTCCACGATCAGGATGTGGATCACCGCGGTGTGCCCGGCGAAGACCACAGCCATGATGGAGGCGCCCAGGATAGCCAGTGCCATCTCGCCGGTGGCAATCAGCGCGTACGAAGGGATGCCCAGGACAGCCATGGCGATGGCGGAGCCGGCGATGACCTTCTTGCGGCCGATGCGGTCCGAGAGTGCGCCCATGAAGGGGATGGTGATGCAGATGACCACCAGGCTGCAGGCGGTGACCAGCAGCGCCTCGCCGATGGTGAAATTCAGCTGCTTGCCCTTGAGGAAGGTGGGCATGTAGGAGAACAGGACGTAGTAGCCGGAGCCGTTCATCAGCGGAATGAAGAGTGCCAGCAGCATGGCACGGCGGTGCTCGGCGGAGGCGAAGGCTTCCTTGAGCGGGTTGGCGGACAGCCCGCCCTCTTCCTTGAGCTTTTCGAAGTTGGGGGTGTCGCTGATGGCCTTGCGGATGTACCAGCCGATGATGCCCATGGGGATGGCCACCAGGAACGGGATACGCCACGCGAACGAGCCGAACCCGCCGCCGTCGATCGCTTCCTGCGTGAGCCAGGGGGACATGGAGTAGGCAACCAGGGTGCCGGTCAACAGTGCTGCGAAGGACGCGATCTGCGCGTAGGAGGTGATGACGCCGCGCTTGCCTTCGGGGGCGTGTTCAGCCAGGAACGTCATGGCACCCGCGGCTTCGCCGCCCACGGAGAAGCCCTGCAGCATGCGGAGCAGCACCAGCAGGATGGGGGCCGCGACGCCGATGGCGGCGTAAGGAGGCAGCAGGCCTATGCCTGCGGTGGCCACGCTGATGAGCAGGATGACGAAGACGAGCAGCTTTTGCCGCCCGATCCTGTCACCCAGGTACCCGCAGACGACGGCACCGAGCGGCCGCACGAAGAAGGAGACGGCGTAGCCGGCGAAGACGAAGAGCAGGGCGTTGTCCGGGTTCCCCGGCGCCAGGAAGACGAGAGCAAGCGTTCCGGCCATGAAGGCGAAGATGCCGTTGTCATAGAGTTCCACGAAGATGCCGACGCAGCCGGCCGTGACGACCTTGCGGGTCTGCTTGCTGCTGAGCCGCTCCTGGTGCGGCTGGGCCGCATGCGTAGAGGTGGACATGGCTTTCCTTACTTAAGGGGATGGTAACAATGCTTTTCGGGGGAAGCGAGGGTCTTCAGCTTCCGGCGGCTGGTGCGAGCCGGGGCGGGCCCGGAGGTCCGCCCACGCCGAGGAGGGAGAACACGGTGCCCACCGTGGAGCGGAGGGTTTCCAGTTCCCTCAGCGCTGCGCGGTGTTTCGCTGTAGCTTCCGGGACGGAAGTTTTTTTGAACTGGATCTTATGGCCCGGCCTGGCTTGGGCCAGGACATCGAGTGAACGGCTGGTGACCACGGCCAGGACAGGGTAGCCGGCGGTGACGCCGCGCCCGCGGTGCAGCACTAGGAGTTCCTCCCGGGAGGGCACTTCGATTGCTCCCACCGGAACGCCGCGGGAGAGCACCTCGGCGGTGGACTGGCGTTCCGGAAGCGCCCCGCCAAGCCGCAGCCCGATGTGGTTGCTCCGGCCGCTGACGGTGTACTCGCTGTTGTAGAGCAGGTCCGCGGTATCCCCGAACTCTTCCACGTCCGGACCGTCCGTTACTTCCACCACCGCGGTGCTGTGGAACTCCGGCCGGGTCAGGCCCAGACGGAACAGTGGGAGGTCGAAGTACGGCTGCCGGATGGGCGGGACACTCTTGAATGTCCTAAGCTCAGTGCCTTCCGTGAGCCGCAGCCCGAATCCAACGACGGTGTCCGGCGCGCAGCTGCCCAGAAGGACCGGTGCGTGCACTGAGCCGTGGACCGCCACGTAGGCCCGGAGGCCGCCGTCGATCCGGCGCAGTGCCACCGTCTCCCCCGCCCGCACGGATACTGGCTCCCACTGCTGGCACTCGCGCCCGCCCACTGTGAGGTGCAGTGGTGCGCCGGTGACAGCGATGAGGATGTCCGTGGTGGCGCGCATCCGGAAGTCGAGGGCAGTGATTTCCAGGAGCGGGGAGTTGTCCGCGTTGCCGGCGAGGATGTTCGCTGCACGGGCTGAGAACTGGTCCAGCGCGCCGTTCACGGGCAGCCCGAACCGGGGTCCCCGGAAGCGGCCAAGGTCCGTGACCACGGAGTTGCCGGGCTGCTGGATGACCAGGCTCATCGGGCTGCCTCCAGTTTCCGGCCGGCGTATGTGGCGAAATCCTGGGGTTGGATCCGGTGGAACCGCAGCAGGTCGCCCGGCACGTAGGGAACCAGCGGCTCGGCCGTTGCGTCGAGGATGGAGAGCGGGGTCTGGCCGATGACGCACCAGCCGCCCGGTGCGGCAGCAGGGGCGATGACAGCCTGCCGGCCGGCCACCGAGACGGCACCTGCGGGAACGGACAGCCGGGGATCCTTCAGCCGCGGGACGGGGAAGGGGAAATCAGGCCCGTCCATCATGGGCGAACCGGCCGGAGCGCCCAGGCAGCGGATCACGTACGCCTTGGTGGTGTGCAGCCGGATGATCTCCTCCACCGGGAGCTGCTGCTGTTCGGCAACACGCTCAAGGTCCGGCCCGTACTCGCCGCCGTAAACCACCGGGACGCTGAACTCGCGGGGTGCGCGGGCGGGGGCACCGGTAAATTCGAGCTGGCGCAGGCCCAGCTGCACGAAGGCACGGACCTGGCGGGCGGAGGTGGCGCCGGGGTCGAATTCCACGAGCAGGGAGTCGTATGTCGGCACCGCACCGTGGACGCCGTCGGCTCCGGCGGCGTCCAGCCACTCGGCAAGGGCATGGACGGCGGCCCAGTTGGCCTCCCGGTCCGCTGACGAGGCGACGACGCGCAGGGCAGCGTCCCCGGATTCGAAGACCTCCACCGGAGGCAGCGCTGGCGTGGAAGTGGCGGGCATGTCAAGCGGCTTCCACTTTGGCGGCCAGGACCTGGGCGAGCGGCGCGATGGTGACGCCGGCGCGCTCCACTTCCCCGCGGACCTGCCGTGCCAACTGGACCGCGCCGGGGGTGTCCCCGTGCAGCAGGATGGTGTCAGCGACGATCGGCAGGTCGGTTCCGGCGACGGTTTGAATAACGCCTTCGCAGACCATGCGGACAGTGCGGTCAACGATGGCCGAGGGGTCGTGGATGACGGCGCCCGGCTGGCTGCGCGGCACCAGGGTGCCGTCTGCTTGGTAGGCGCGGTCCGCGATGCCCACAATGCCCACGGGCAGCTGGCGCGCTTTTGCGGCGTCTGCGAGTTCGCCGTCCTGCGCAAGGACAATGAGGTCGGGGCTGATGCGTGCGGCCGCGTCAGCCACTGCCCGGGCGTAGTCCGGACGGGTGGCCACGAGGTTGCCCAGGCGTCCGTGCGGTGCGAGGTGTACGACGGCGGCGCCGTGGTAGGCGGCGAAGGCGGCCAGGGCTCCGAACTGGTACAGGACGTCATTACGGACTTCGTCAGCGGTGAGGTCCATGGCACGGCGGCCAAACCCGCGCAGATCCGGGAAGCTGGGGTGTGCCCCGATGCTGACGCCGCGGCGCACGCACTCGGCGACCGTGGCGTTCATGATGTCAGGGTCCCCCGCGTGGAAGCCGCAGGCGATGTTGGCGCTGGACACTATTTCCAGGAGGGCCGCGTCGTCGCCCATGGAGTACGTGCCGAAGCCTTCTCCAAGATCTGCAACGAGATCAACGATGGGTCCCATGAGAGCCCTCCTTGGGGGTGGTGGCGCGGCGCTGTCCAGGGAAAGCGGCAGCTGCCGGAAGTGGAAGTCTGTGGACCCGCCGGAGGTGGCTTGGGTCCCGGGGCCCGGATTACCGGGCTTGTAGAAAAAGTCTGACACCGGGACTTTGATCACACAAAGACGTAATCGGTGTCACGGGATAGGTGCCGGTTATGACCCGGCACTATGTGGACGGCGGCCTGCCCGGCCCGCTTGTGCGGACCGGGCAGGCCTGATTCGTTGTGCGGGCAGGACAGGACGGGCGAATCAGCGCAGGGCTTTGCGCAATCCCATGACCCGCTCCACGACCACCACCACGGCGAGCGAAATGAGGATGAGGATCACGGAGAGAGCGGCGACGGCGGCATCCGCAGAGTTTTCCACGTACCTCAGCACCTGGACGGGGAGGGTTGGCAGGCCTGATTCAGCGACGAACAGTGAGATGACGGCTTCGTCGAAGGAGACGATGAAGGCGATGACGCCGCCGGCGATCACGCCCGGCTGGATGATGGGAAGGGTCACGCGCCGGAACACCGTCCAGGAGTCGGCGCCCAGGATGCGTGCGGCCGCCTCGCAGGACGTGTCCGTCGTGGCCAGGCTCATCAGGGTGGTCCTGATGACAAACGGGATGGTGATGGCCACGTGCCCGATGATGATGCCGGCGTAGGTGTTGTTGAGTTCCAGCGGACCGAAGAGCAGCACCATGCCCAGAGCCAGGACGATGCTGGGGATCAGCAGCGGCGAGAGGAAGAACGACTGCACAGCGGCCTTGGCCTTGAATTCGAAGCGGTCCAGCGCCAGCGCGGCCGGCACCCCCAGGACAAGGACGATGAGCGTGACGATGACGGCCACGATCAGGCTGACCTTCATGCCCTCCATGAACGTGCTTTCCTGGGGCAGCATTTCGTACCACTTCAGGGTGAGCCCCTCCGGCGGGAAGGACAGGTACTGGTTGGATGCGAAGGACACCACAAAGACAATGAGCAGCGGTGCCAGCAGGAACAGGTACAGCAGGAACACCAGCGCGCCGAAGGCGGGTTTGGCGGGATTGAAGCGCGGCTTGAAGACTTTGGCACTGCTTACGTTGGCACTGCTCACGGTCAGCCTCCGATTTTCTTGGTGAGGCGCTGGTAGACGGCGATGATCAGGCCGAAGAGCACCAGCAGGATGACGGACAGGGCGGCGGCGAACGGCCAGTTGAGCAAGCCGGTGGTCTGGTCGTAGATCTCCGTGGCCAGGACCTGCACGCTGCCGCCGCCCAGGAGCCGCGGGGTGATGAAGGTACTAATGGAGAGGACAAAGACCAACAGGAAGGCGGTCAGGAGGCCTGGCAGGCACAGCGGCAGCGTGACTCGGGAGAAGACTTTGAACTTGCTGGCTCCCAGGGAACCGGCTGCCTCCTCCAGTTGAGGGCTAAGCCTGCCGAACCCGGAGATCATGGCCAGGATCGCGTACGGCATGAAAATCTCCACCAGGCCGATGGTCACGCCGGTCATGTTGTTAGTCAGCTTCAGGGGCGTGTCGATCAGGCCCAGGCCGTCAAGCGAGGAGTTGATCAGCCCGTTGGTTCCCAGGATGACCATCCACCCGTAGGTGCGGACCACGGCGGAGGTGAGCAGCGGGGCGATGGCGATGGCAATGAGCAGACCGCGCCATTTGCTGGTGCTCCGTGCGAGGAAGAGGGCTACCGGGTAGGACACGATGACGCAGAGGATGCCGACGGTGACGCCCATCTGGAAGGTATCCAGCGTGACCCGCCAGTAGTACGGATCGGTGAGGGGCTGGATGTAGGTGTCCAGGGTGAACGTCTCAACGATGACACCGTCCGGTGCGCCCTGGTTGAAGGACATCCGGACCATGTAGGCCAGCGGGAAGACGAAGCTGACCAGCAGACCGAGCAGGCCCGGCAGCAGCAGCGCCAGGTAGGTGCGCCGGTTGCGCCGTTCAGTGGCCCGTTCGAGCTGCCCTTCATTCCGGGCCCTGGGCCGTTCCGGCACGGCGGGGGCTTCCAGGACCGTCATGCTGCCAGCCTCTCCGGTTGGGCGGTTGCCGGGAGGAGGTAGGCGTCGCCGGCTGCCCAGGAGAGGTAGGCGGCATCTCCGATGCGGGGCAGGTCACCGCTGCTGGTCAGCATCTGCGCGTTGAGTTGCTGGTCCCCGACGCGGACTGCGACGGCCAGAGCGTCACCGGTGTAGCTCACCCTTTCGATGGTGCCTGCGAGGGGTTCTTGCGCCGCCCCGGGATGCAGGGACACGTTGAGCCGGTGCGGGCGGATGACCAGCTCGTGGCTGCTGCCTGACAGGCCGGTGGACCCGATGGCGCCGAACTGGCCCAGGCCGTCCACCTCCACCTTGTAGTGGCTTTCGCCTGCCAGGTTCGCCCGTCCCGTCTCCGCGCCGACGCGGGCGGCCAGGAAGTTGGCCTGGCCAATGAAGTTGGCGACGAAGTGCGTGCGGGGCCGCTCATACACCTCGGTGGGCGAGCCGAACTGCTCGATCAGGCCGCCGTTCATCACGGCGATCCGGTCCGCCATGTCCAGGGCCTCGTCCTGGTCATGGGTGACGAAGAGCGTGGTTGCCCGGGTGCGCTGCTGGATGGATCGGATTTCGGTGCGCATGGTTTCGCGGAGCTTGGCGTCGAGGTTGGACAGCGGTTCATCCAGAAGGAGCAGGGTGGGCTCCACCACCAGGGCACGGGCCAGGGCGATGCGCTGCTGCTGGCCGCCGGAAAGCTCTTTGGTCTGGCGCTTGCCGAGGTGGCCCAGCTGGACCATGTCCAGGGCGGCCGCAACGCGTGCCTTCTGCTCAGTCTTGGAAACCTGCCGCATTTCCAGCCCGAAGGCCACGTTCTGCTCCACGTTCATGTGCGGGAACAGGGCGTAGGACTGGAACACCATGCCCATCCCGCGCTTGTTCACCGGCGTGTGGGTGATTTCCTTGCCGTCCACCACGATGGAGCCGGCGGTTGGATCCATGAGGCCGGCAACCATCCGGAGGGTGGTGGTCTTGCCGCAGCCGGACGGACCGAGGAGTGCCACCAGGTGCCCCTCCTCAACTTCCATGTTCAGGCGGTCGACGGCGGGGTCAAGATCTGCTGCGTATCTTTTGGTCAGATCAACGATCGACAGTTTGGGTTCAGTCACGGTTTCAGTTCTCCTGAAGGGAAGTTGGGGAGGGGGCGCCGGCAGGCGCTAGTTGGTGATGATCTGGCGCTTCCAGGTGTCGGTCCACTTGTCGCGGGCCGAGGACAGGAATTCGACGTCCAGCGGGACGATGTTGAGGGAGCCGTCGGTGGGAACCACGCGGTCCTTCACATCGGCGGGCAGTTCAGCATTGGTGACGGAGGGTGCGTAGAACAGTGCCTTGGCGAAGGCCGTCTGTGCCTCTGCGGACAGTGCGTAGTCAACAAAGGTCTTGGCAGCCTCGGAGTGCGGGGCGTCCTTCACCAGGTTGATGGTGTTGATCTGGTAGACGGTGCCTTCCTTGGGGAAGGTGACGCCCATCTTCTTGTTGCTCTGGTCGCTGTAGAACTGGCCGCGGGCGTTCTGGCCAAGGCCAAGGACGGTCTGGCCGGTAATGACGTTCTGGTATTCGTCCGGATTGGGTGCGAACGTCTGGACGCCCGGCGCCATTTCCTTGAGGCGGGCCACGGCGGAGTCAATGCCCTGGGTGTAGTCCTCGCCCTCCATCTTGGAGGTGATGGCGGTCAGGGACAGTCCCAGCAGCGACGGCGGGGCGTTGACGTTGATCTTGCCGGCGTAGGCCGGGTCCCAGAGGACCTTCCAGCTGTCCGGGGCCTCGGGGAACGTGGCAGTGTCGTACACCAGGCCCACGGCGTCGAGCATGGCTACGGGGCCGTACCCTTCCTTGTCCCGGAACTTTTCCGGGACGTTGGCAAGGTTCGGGACGCTTTCCTCGTCTACCTTCTCGAACAGGCCCTGCTTGTTGCCGGTGGTGGACACGGAGTTGTCCATGATGGCGACGTCGGTGGCGGGGTTGTTCTTCTGGCCCTGGAGGGCGCTAAGCATCTCGGCGGAGGACCGCTTGGAGGCGTAGTTGATCTTGATGTCCGGGTACTTGGCCTGGAAGGGTTCAATCACTGCAGCGGTGTACTGGTCCTGCCAGACGCCTGAGTAGGCAATGAGGTTCACTTCCCCCGAGGTGGCGCTGCCGTCGCTGCCGGCTGCCTCGCTGCCGCCCCCGCAGCCGGAAAGGACCAGAACCGCTGCGGAAAGGGCGGCCACGGCCGCCATTTTGCCTTTGATAGTTGCTCGCATTTGCTGTCTCTTTCTCAAGAAGAATCCGGGATGGTGACGGATTCTTGGATGCCCTGAAGCTATTGAGTGCATATTTCGGATATGTAAAAGAAAACGCCTATCCCGGTAAACACCGCATTTATGCAGAATGCGTCTGACGTCATCGTTAAATCGCATGCCTGGCCGGGGTAGAATGTATTGCTAATGAAATAGCGTTCCGGATTCAACCTAGTGTCAGAGATGTGCATCACACAAAGACCAGTTGCATATCCCTCCATAGCATCCGGTTATGGTTCAGGACGCGGCGAAGAGAGAAGGCGCCATGGATACGCGGAAGCTTGCGTACTTCGTGCAGATTGTGGATTCCGGCAGCATCACCAAGGCCGCGGCGGCGCTGCACGTGGCCCAGCCTGCCCTGAGCCAGCAGGTTTCAGCCCTTGAGAATGACCTCAAGCAGCGACTGTTGATCCGCAGCAAGCAGGGCGTCAAGCCCACCGCCGCCGGACACACGCTGTACCGCCATGCCCAATCCATCCTGCGACTGGTGGACCAGGCCCGGCAGGACGTCGCCAAGTCAGGGGCAGCACCGTCCGGGCGCGTGTCCATTGCGATTGCGCCCTACAGCATGGCCTCAAGCCTGACGCCGCGGATCATCAGCGAGGTGGCCAGCCGGTACCCGGACATCGTCCTGCACGTGACGGAAATCTACGGCGGAGTGCTCAGTGAAGCCATCAAGAACGGCCGCCTGGACATGGCCCTCATCTACGAGCCCGGCCCCATTCGCGGCGTGCAGTTCACCACGATGATCGTGGAGGACCTGCACTTCGTGGTCAACGCAAACCGCGCCGGGGTGCAGCAGGCGGACGGCGGTATCACCCTTGAGGAGGTGGCCCGCCACGGGCTGTTCCTGCCCGAGCAGATCCACACCCTGCGCCAGGCAGTGGAGGCCGGTTTGGCGAGCAAGGGCCTGACGCTCCGGCTGGTGGGCGAGGTGGAGTCCGTCCCCTCCCTTGCCCGGCTGCTGCGCGCCGATCTCGGTGCCACCATCATGCCGAAGTCGGCTGCTGACGCCCTGTTCCACGAGGAGGACTTCCAGGTGCTGCGCATTGTGGATCCGGCACTGCAGTGCAAGATTGCGCTGTGCACCCCGGACCATGATCCGCTGTCCGAGGCGGCGTCCGCGGTCCTGCTGGTTGTGAAGGAAATGCTGCAGGAAATGCTCAGCAGCACATATTCACGGTAGCGGGTCCATAGCTTCCGCTTATCGCGTCACTCATCATTGGTCTTAGTATTCCCACTCCCCCGATCCTAGAATCTAAGAAAAGCCGGGCAATTACGGCGAATTAATTCTTATGCGGATCAATGGGAGCACGCCGTGAAAAAGATAAAAACCTTGGGCAGAAAATCGGGTAAAAGCCTGGGATTGATGGCAAAAACCGGATTCCACTGCCCCGCCAATGGTTTTTGGCGGCCCGAGGACCGCTCTGTTGAGCCTGTTTTTGTGTTCGAAGGCAGCATCATGCCAGCCGGCGGCAGGGGGTCCACCGTGTGGTACCTGGAGGATCCGTCATTCGGTCCCCCGGAGTATCCGCTGCCAGCACAGTAGGCCCCATGCTGGTTCTGCTGCGGCCAGGACTAGAGGTGCCGGAGGTACCGCTGCGGCGCATCAAGAAATGCGCGCCAACTGTCCACCAGGTTCAGCTCTTCCCAGTTTTGGGGCCGCAATCCCCATGGCCCAACCTCCAGGATCCGGGCCCCCGGAAGGGCCGCCAGAAGAGGCGAGTGCGTGGACATGATGACCTGGGATTCCCCGGACGCCAGGAGATCCTTCAGGACACCGAGGAGGCTCAGGCAACCGCTGAAGGACAACGCGGACTCCGGCTCATCGAGCACCCAAAGACCCCGCCCACGGAATCTGTTGACGGCAAGTTCCAGGAAAGACTCCCCGTGGGACATGTCGTGGAAGCGGACGTCGTCGCGGCCCGAGGTGCTGGGATTTTTCTCCAGGTACGTAAAGAATCCGTGCATTGTTTCGGCCCGCAGGAAGTACCCGCGCCTGGTGGTGCCCGCGTTCCTGACAAGCTGCAGGTGATCGGCCAGCAGCGATTCACTGGCCCGGGTGCTGTGTCGCGCGCCGGTTGAGCCGCCTTCGGGAGACAAGCCATACGCCAGGGCTATAGCTTCCACGATCGTTGATTTCCCTGACCCGTTCTCGCCCACCAGGACGGTGGCTGGCGTCAGGTCGAGCCCGTCTTCCAGTACCTGCGCCACGGGCGGCAGGACTGCCGGCCACTTCCGGCGGTCCAGGACGTTGGAAGGGTCCTCTTCCAGCCGGCGGATCGGATATCTGTCGAGGGCCATTCGTCCATTCTCGCAGCCGTCGCGGCGGAGAAGCGCGAGCCGCAGGCCGCAAATCGGGCCGGCGGCTCGCGCGTGGACTCCGCTCCAATCGGGCTGCTAGGGCTGTTCCACCAGCAGTCCCTTGGCCTTCAGAACATCCGTGAGGTTGCAGAGGTCGATGGTGGTGCCGCCGGCTTTGTACAGGCCAATGAGCTCACGCTCGGCGTCATCCCGTTCCTGCGAGAGGCGGATGACCTCCTCGATCTCGTCCCTGCGGACAACCACCACACCATCGGCGTCGCCTCGCAGGACGTCACCGGGATAGATGATCTCATCGCCAAAGACCACCGGGTGGTTGATGGGGCCGATGGTCTCTTTAACCGTGCCCTTGATGGACACGCTGCCGGAGAACACGGGCAGCCCCAGTTCAATAAGGTCCTGGGTGTCGCGGACACCGGAGTCCGTCACAAGCCCGGCCAGGCCCTTGGCCTTCATGGCGTTCCCCAGGACGTCGCCAAAGGTCCCGGCCTCTTCGTACTCCCCCGCGGAGGCCAAAATAACGTCCCCGGGCTGCGCGTAGTGGATCGCCACCTGCAGCATCAGATTGTCCCTGGGAGCGCAGCGGACGGTGGTGGCTGGACCGCAGAAGGACATGGCCCTATCGATGGGCTTGATGCGGGAGCTCAGTGCGCCCTTACGGCCCTGTGCCTCATGGATGGTTGCTGACGAGAACTTCGCGAGCCGGCTGACGGCGTCGGCGCTGGGGCGGTCGATGGTGGTTTTGACGTGGATCACGGCTTAATTTCCTTCGGTGGGGTTGGATCAGTTGAGGGCCTGGACGGCCTTGTCGATGGCGGCGATGGATTCCTCGATGATGTCCAGGCTGGTGGCGTAGGAGATCCGGAAGTACGGGCCCAGGCCGTAGGCAGAGCCCTGGATCACGGCTACGGAGGCGGCATCAAGCAGGTACAGGGTGAAGTCCTGGTCGTTGTGGATGGCCTGGCCCTCGGGCGTCGTCTTGCCGATGACCCCCGCACAGTTCACGTACGTGTAGAAGGCACCCTCCGGCGTCGTGCATGACAGGCCGTCAACGGCGTTCAGGGCAGCGACGGCGGTGTCCCGCCGCTTGCGGTAGGTCTCCACGCTGTCCCGGACGAAGTCCTGGCTGCCCGTTAGGGCAGCAGCAGCGGCGGCCTGGCTCACCGAAGACGGGCAGGAGGAAATCTGCGACTGCAGCTTGTTTATGGCGGCAATCAGCGGCGCCGGCCCGGCAGCGTAGCCCAACCGCCAGCCGGTCATGGCGTAGGCCTTGGACACGCCATTGACGGCTAGGACGCGGTCCTTGAGTTCCGGTGCCACCTCCACCAGGCTGGCGAGCTTGCCGTCGCCAAAATAGATCTGGTCGTAGATTTCATCCGCGAGGACAGCGACGTGCGGGTGGCCGACAAGGACATCGGCGAGCGCCCGCAGTTCCGGCCGGGAGTAGACGGCGCCGGTGGGGTTGGACGGTGCGTTCAGGATGACCCACTTGGTCCGCCCGGTGATGGCACCGGCCAGCGCCTCGGGTGTGAGCTTGAATCCGGAGTCCTCGCCGCAGGGAACCACGACGGGAGTGCCGTCGTTGGCAAGCACCATGTCCGGGTAGGAAACCCAGTAGGGAGCGGGGACAATCACTTCGTCACCGGCGTTGAGGGAGGCCATGAAAGCGGTGAAGATGACCTGCTTGGCTCCCCCGCCGATGGTGATTTCAGCAGGGGTGTAACGCAGGCCGCTGCGCAGTTCGAGGGTTTTGAGGATGGCCTGCTGCAGTGCAGGAGTTCCGGTGACGGACGTGTACTTGGTTTCGCCGCGGGTGATGGCCTCCACGGCGGCCGCCTTGATGTGTTCCGGGGTGTCGAAGTCCGGCTCGCCGACTGTCAGGTCAAGGATGCGGCGTCCTTCCGCCTTCAGCTCACGCACCCGGGCCGCAGCGGCCACGCTGGCCGAGGACTTGATGCGGGAAACCCGCGAGGCAGGTACAAATTCAGACATGGTCTCTTCCTAGGGAGTCAGGAGCGAGCGGCACTCGTTTCCTTCGAGACTAGGGAAATCCCGCTGCCATGGATAAGACCTAAAGTGCGTGGACGGATAAGCGTCCCTTATGGCTGGCGCACCCACAGTTTCCGGTTATGGGTCCACTCACTATTGGTATTTCCGGCGCGGACGCCTGGCTGCCTAGCCTTCTAGGTACGCCGGCCCGTTTAACGGGAAACCGAACCGAGGAGTGATCGTGAGCATTACGCACCAGGACGATTCCGGTTACTACCGCTACCGCGGAACGCCGAAACCCGACCCGGCCGCCCGGCAGGCGGACAAGCTCCGCAGGCTGCTCAAAGCGAACCGGCAGCGGATCGCCTTCAACGCCAGCAGCAGCCGCCCCCTGTCTGTGCGCCTGAACCAGCACATCGCGCAGGCCCTCCGCGACGGGATGAAGGTGACGCGCCTGGCCGAGGCAAGCGGACTTTCCCGCTGGACCATCCGCACCATCGGTCTGTCTTTTGATGACCTGCTGCCCTCCGGGACGCACCCGGAGCAGCAGTTGGCTGTCATCGCAGGGCTGAAGTCCGAGCTCGCTGAACTGGAGGAAGCGAAAGCTGCCCTGGAGGAGCGGCGGCTTAGCCTCCTGGCGGCTGCGCGCCGCCTCGGCGTCATGGATGACTTCGAGCTCGCTGCGCTCACCGCACTACAAAGTGGGGACATCCGCAAAATGACGCGGGGTCTTCAGCCCGGACTTCTCTAGACTGGCCAGTGGACGTTGAACCACGGACACAGAGCGAAGGAGCACAGTATGAGCGGAGTAGTTGTTGTGGGTGTGGACGGCAGCCCGTCGGCACGGAAGGCTGCGGAAGTGGCGCTGGGACTTGCGAAGTCGCTGGGAGGTTCCCTCCACATCGTCACCGCGTTCGACGTGGACCGGTCCGAGACCTTCGGCGTCGGCTCGGATGAAGTGAAGGTCTGGAATTCCGAAGCCGCCGAAACAGTCGCGAAGTCCCTCGGCGAGTCGCGGCCGGGAGTGGAGATCAGCTACTTCGCCGCCCGCGGGAAGCCCGCCGACGCCCTCATCAAGGAAGCCATGCGCCTCGACGCCCGGCTGATCGTCGTCGGCAACCGGCGCATGCGCGGTATCGGCCGGCTCCTCGGCAGCGTGGCCAACAGCGTGGCGCACAACGCGCCGTGCGATGTCTACATCGCCAACACGTACGAAGACTAAATACCCCTCCCCTGGCGGGGCAAAAGGACAGCGGACGACGGCGGGACCTCCCGCCGTCGTCCGCTTGCTTTATGCGCCTCTTGATCAAGATTTTCCAAGTTTATCCCGTCGATAGATAAACCCTCTTCCGTTGCCGCCCGGGCCTGCCTACCGTTGACTCCACAAGCACACCAAGGGGGATCTATGGAACGCTCGGACGACGGTACGCAGACGGCCCGCGAGGATGTTCAGCAACCTGACATTTCGGATCCGCTGGAGGGCCGGCAGCGCACAGTGGCCGAGTGGACCGGCGACCTCCTGCTCGGCATCCGGCAGCCCGTCCCGTTCAGGCTGGCCGACTGGCCGTAGGAATTTCCAAGGACCGGCCGCTGCGAAGTGCGGGCCACCTGGATCACCGGTATGACTCCCCGGCAAGGGGTTTGGGAGCCATGCGCCCAACACGGCCAGCGCACTGATCCAGGTTGTTGCCTGCCGTTTCCGGCCCGCACGCCTCCGCGCCGGGAAACCTAGGTTGAGGCGTCCTTCTCGATTTCCTCGGCGAGGTCATCCACGGCCTCGGGACGCAGCCTGATGCCCGCCTCGTCGAAGCGTTCCTCGAGCACGTGGCTTACGTCGTCCTGTACGTGGCCCAGCCGGATCTCGTCACGGATCTCGTCCGCGATGCTCTCCGCCGTCTCCACGCCAGCAACCTCCTCCGCGCCATCGTTGCCAGAAGGGGCACCTGCGGTTTCAGCTCCGGTGTCAGTCATACTTCATCGTTGCCGGTTGCGCGGGAGTGGTCAACAGCCGTGCCTAGCCCTCGATCTCCACCTTGACGAAGTCCTCCCGGTGGAACATCCGGCGCTCGCGCCAGCCGTCCAGGACCACCCAGATGATGGAGCCGTCCGGCGTGGTCCCGTCCACCACGCCGCAGCCGATGGGCTGACCGTCCTGCGAGAGGCGCACCGGCTGGCCCGCGGGCAGCGCGTTCCAGGACACCCGCCGCCAGCTGTCTGGTTCGCTCGGTTTCATGGCGCCTACCGCAGGACCACGGTCCGGTTGCCCAGCAGCAGGATCCTGCCCTCGCAGTGCCAGCGGACGGCGTTCCGGAGTGCCACGCACTCCGCGTCCCGGCCCACGGCCACCAGGTCATCGGCCGTATACGTGTGGTCCACCTCGATGACCTGCTGGGAGATGATCGGGCCCTCATCCAGCTCCGCGTTGACGTAGTGCGCCGTGGCGCCGACCGTCTTCACGCCGCGCTCGTAGGCCTGGTGGTAGGGCTTGGCACCCTTGAAGCTCGGCAGGAACGAGTGGTGGATGTTGATGGTCTTGCCCGCGAGCCTGGCGGACAGCTCGTCGCTGAGCACCTGCATGTACCGGGCCAGGACCACCAGTTCCACGTCGAACTCGTCCACCAGCTCCAGGAGCCGGGCTTCGGCGACGGCCTTGGTGTCCTTGGTGACCGGCACGTGGAAGAACGGGATGCCGTGCCACTGGACCAGGCCCTCCTGCTCACGGTGGTTGGAGACGACGGCGACGATCTCCACCGGGATATCTCCGGTGCGTGCGCGGAACAGCAGGTCGTTGAGGCAGTGGCCCATCTTGGACACCATCACCAGGACCCGGGGTTTCCGGCCGTGCGGCTCCAGCTGCCAGTTCATCTTCCACTTCTCCGCCACAGGCGTGAAGCCGCGGCGCAGGTCTTCGGTGCTCTGCCGTTCCTGCGCTGACGCAAAGTGCACGCGCATAAAGAAGTGCCCCTGCGCCTTGTCCCCGTACTGCTTGATGTCGATGATGTCGCAGCCCTGCTGCAGCAGGAATTCCGAGACCGCGTGCACAATCCCGGGCGATTCCACGCAGTCAACTGTCAGGACGTGCTCGACGGCGGCAGCCGGCTCCTGCGTCAAGGCACCAGCGGCGGGGGTTGGCAGGGTGGTTTCCACGGTTGTACTCACTTTTTGGCTCCATCAAGGTCGCGGCCAATGGCCGAAGCTTCGGAATCCAAATCCTGCGCCAGCTCGGACTTGAACGTGGCATACCGGGCCAGGTGCGCGGGGCGGCGGCGCAGCACCAGCCACGCGGCACCGAGGATGAGGAACCACACCGGCGTGACCAGCAGCGCCAGCAGGGTGTCCGGCTGCGTGGTCAGCGCCCACAGGACGAAGGCGAAGAACGCGAACACCACCCACACCATCGGCACCCCGCCCGGCATCCGGTACTTGGACGCCTGGTGCAGGTGGGAGCGCCGGCGCCGGAACGCCAGGTAGCTGGCCAGGATGATCGACCAGACGAACACGAAACAAACGGCGGAGACGGTGGTGACCATTTCGAAGGCCTTGCCGATGTCCTGGCCCGCGTACATCAGGATGACGCCGGAAAGCAGCAGGACGCAGGAGAGGAACAGCGCGTTCTGCGGCACCTTGCGGGCGGACAGGTGGCGGAAGACCGACGGCGCGTCCCCCTCCTGTGCCAGGCCGTAGACCATGCGGGAGGTGGAGTAGATGCCCGAGTTGGCCGAGGACATGGCCGAGCTGAGCACCACCAGGTTCACCACGGTGGCGGCGGCACCGAGGCCGGCCAGGGAGAACATGGCGATGAACGGGCTGTGGCCTGCCTGGAACTGGGTCCACGGGGTGACGGACATCAGGATGATAAGGGCGCCCACGTAGAAGAGCAGCACGCGGATGGGGATGGAGTTGATGGCGCGGGGCAGGTTCTTCTCCGGGTCCTTCGCCTCGGCGGCGGTGGTGCCCACGAGCTCAATGCCCACGAACGCGAACACCGCGATCTGGAAGCCGGCCACAAAACCCATGAACTCGTTCGGGAACATCCCGCCGTGGCTCCACAAATTCGTGAAGGTGGCAGGGCCGGCGTCGGACTGGAAACCCGTGAAGATCATGAACATGCCCACGATGATCAGCGCCGCGATGGCAATGATTTTGATCAGGGCAAACCAGAACTCGGTCTCGCCGAAGGCCTTCACCGTGACCAGGTTCAGGAGCAGGAGGATGGCCACGGTGGCCAGGCCCGGGATCCACAGCGGCAGGCCCGGCCAGAGTTCCTTGGAATAGCCGGCAATAGCAATCACGTCTGCGATGCCGGTGATCACCCAGCAGAACCAGTAGGTCCAGCCCGTGAAGAAGCCCGCCCAGGGCCCCAGGAGGTCCGCCGCGAAGTCGCTGAAGGACTTGTAGTTCAGGTTGCTCAGCAGCAGCTCGCCCATGGCACGCATAACGAAGAACAGCATGAAGCCGATGATCATGTAGACGAAAATGACGGACGGTCCGGCTGCGGAAATTGTCTTGCCCGAGCCCATGAACAGGCCGGTGCCGATGGCGCCGCCAATGGCGATCAGCTGGATGTGCCTGTTGGTGAGCTGCCGCTCCAGGTGCGGCTCCTGGTGGGTTTTTACAGGGTTAGTTGTCACGTGCTGCTCCTCGGATCAAAGCTGTCTGGAGTGCGGAAGGGGAAGCCTGTTCAAGCCCGGCGGGCAGGGAATCTAGGCTGTTGAAGCTGTAAAGGTGGATGCCGGCGATGGTGCCGGGCGTGTTTGCGAGCCCGGCCACCAGGGAGTCCGGGGAGTACCGGTCGCCGCTGAGGAGTTTGCGGGCCAGCGGACCTTTGCGGCTGAGGAATTTCAGGGAACTTCCGACGCCGATCTGCGTGGCGAGTGCCACCAGCTTGGTCCGCGGGACGGACCCCGCGACTCCCGCCCAGAGGGGCAGGTGGACGCCTTCGCGGCGCAGGAGCGCGGCGTAGTCTTGGATTTTTTCGGCTGAGAAGCACATCTGCGTGACCACGTGTGAGGCGAGGTGCTGCTTGGCCAGCAGCCCGTCCAGCAGGTCCAGGGGGCTGACCAAAGGGTGGCCCTCCGGGTAGCCCGCCACGCCCACGCGCATCATTCCGCCGGTGTACTGGGCAATGTCTTCAAGGACCGGAAGCGCCGAGTCGTACGTGCCGGCGGGCTGCTTCCGGTCTCCCCCAATGACGAAGACTTCACGGATTCCCGCAGCATCGCAGCCGCGGATGATCTCGGTGAGCTCCGCGCGGCTGCGGATGCCCCGGGCGGCGAGGTGCGGGATCACCTGGGAGCCGGCGTCGCTCAGTTCCACGGCGGTGCGCAGGGTCCGCTCGATGCCGTGGTGCGGCAGGCAGGTGACGCTGAGCGGCGTGGCCGCGGACACCCGGGCCCGGACCTGCTCAACGATTCCCTCGGAAGGGATGATTTCGATTCTGACGGGGAACATCATTGGTCCTGTCTTTGCTTCGGGTGTGGGGGCTTCAGCGCTGGCTGTTCCGCCTCACGCAGTGTTGGCCAGCAGGGAGCTGGCTTCTTGGCGGGTGCTGCCGGAGGACTCGATGTGGGCGAGTTCGGCGGGGATTTCCCAGCCTTTCTTCCGCATCGCGGTGGCCCAGAGCCGGCCGGCGCGGTAGGAGGAACGGACCAGCGGCCCGGACATCACGCCGAGGAACCCGATCTCGGTGGCCTCGTCCTGGAGGTCCACGAATTCCTGGGGCTTGACCCACCGGTCCACCGGCAGGTGCCGTTCACTGGGGCGCAGGTACTGGGTGATGGTGATCAGGTCGCAGCCGGCCTCGTGCAGGTCCCGCAGGGCCTCGGAGATCTCCTCTCGGGTCTCGCCCATGCCCAGGATCAGGTTGGACTTGGTCACCATGCCCAGGTTCCGGCCCTGCGTGATCACATCCAGGGACCGCTCGTACCGGAACGCCGGGCGGATCCGCTTGAAGATCCGCGGCACGGTCTCGACGTTGTGCGCGAAGACCTCGGGGTTGGAATCGCAGATCGCGGCGATGTGCTCGGGTTTGCCGGAGAAATCCGGGATCAGCAGTTCCACGCCGGTGCCGGGGTTCAGCTCGTGGATCTTCCGGACCGTCTCGGCGTACAGCCACACACCCTCGTCTTCGAGGTCGTCGCGGGCCACCCCGGTGACCGTGGCGTAGCGCAGCTGCATCGCCTGCACCGAGCGGGCCACCTTGGTGGGCTCGAACCTGTCCACCGGGGACGGCTTGCCGGTATCGATCTGGCAGAAATCACACCTACGGGTGCACTCCGAGCCGCCGATCAGGAACGTGGCTTCCTTGTCCTCCCAGCACTCGAAAATGTTGGGGCAGCCGGCCTCCTCACACACCGTGTGCAGGCCCTCTTTCTTGACCAGGTTCTTGAGCTGGACGAACTCCGGGCCCATCTGGACCTTCGCCTTGATCCACTCCGGCTTACGCTCCACCGGGACAGCAGAATTACGCTGTTCAACGCGCAAAAGCTTCCGGCCTTCAGGTGCCAATGTCATTTCTGTACTTCCTTCAGCATTCGACGACGTTGACGGCGAGGCCGCCCATGGCCGTTTCCTTGTATTTGGAGCTCATGTCCTTGCCGGTCTCGCGCATCGTCACGATGACCTCGTCCAGGGAGACCCGGTGGGACCCGTCTCCCCAGAGCGCCATCTTTGCGGCATTGATCGCCTTCGCCGCGGCAATCGCGTTCCGTTCGATGCACGGAACCTGGACCAGACCCCCGATCGGATCACACGTCAACCCCAGGTTGTGCTCCATCGCGATCTCCGCCGCGTTCTCCACCTGCGCCGGGGACCCGCCCATCACCTCAGCCAGCCCGGCGGCGGCCATCGACGACGCCGAGCCCACCTCACCCTGGCAGCCCACCTCAGCCCCCGAAATAGACGCCTGCTCCTTATAAAGCACCCCCACCGCACCGGCGGCGAGCAGGAAACTCACCACCACGTCATCCCGGTCCTCCTGGGAGGCGTTCTCCATCCCCGGCGCGAAATGCAGCGCGTAATACAGCACCGCCGGGATGATCCCTGCCGCCCCGTTCGTCGGGGCCGTGACCACCCGGCCGCCAGAGGCGTTCTCCTCATTCACCGCCAAGGCGACCAAGTTAACCCACTCCTGCCAATACTTCGGGTCATGGAACTCGGTCTCCGCGCCTTCACCGTCCTGGCTGTCACCGGCGGGCCGGGCGCTTTCCTTCCGCAGCCGGTCATACCAGTCAGGCGCCCGCCGTCGGACCTTCAACCCGCCCGGCAGCACCCCCTCACGCTTCAGGGACGTGGCCACACACCCTTCCATCACGGAGTAGATGTGCAGCAGGCCCTCCCGGATCTGCTCCGGGGTGCGGCTGTCCTCCTCGTTGACCCGCATCACGTCACTGATGCCCAAACCGGTGTCCCGGCAGTGCTCCAGCAGTTCGGCGGCAGTCCGGAACGGCAGCGGCAGTTCCTTCTTGGACTCCTCCAGCTCCTGCAGCGCCGCGTCCTCCTCACCCTCCCGGACAATGAACCCGCCACCCACCGAGAAAAACGTGGCGGTGTGCAGAACCCGGCCTTCGGCGTCGGAGACCGTGAACGTCATCCCGTTGGTGTGCCTGGGCAGGACGGTCAACGGCCGCAGCACCATATCCTTCACCCCGTACGGCAAGGCCACCGCACCGGCCAGCTGCAGCATCCCGGTCTCCGCAATCGCGGCCAGGCGTTCCTCCACCTCATCGGGCAGGATCAGCTCCGGATGGAACCCCTCCAACCCCAACAAAATGGCCGTCATCGTCCCATGCCCATGACCCGTCGCCGCCAACGACCCATACAGATCCACGCGCAACGACGCCACCCCAGCCAACACCCCCGAAGCCTTCAACTCCTCGGCGAACACAGCAGCAGCCCGCATCGGCCCCACGGTATGCGAACTCGAAGGCCCGATTCCGATGGAAAAAAGGTCAAAGACGCCAACAGCCATGCGCGTATTTCCTAACTGGATGGAGAAGGTGAGAAACGGTGCCCTTGTGGGACCGGTATCCGGAAGCGTGCGTCTAAGGGAGCGTCGCGTCCGCTCAGCGGGCGTCTTCGCGACCGAGCACGCGGAGGATGCCGGTCCCACCGGGCAAAGGTGAGCACGGCTTAGGACAGTGGTGCTACGCCCGGGTAGAGCGGGTGGGCTGCGGCGAGTGCCTCGACGCGGTGACGCAGCCCGGAAAGGTCCGTGCCGGCGTCGGCCGTCAATGCCTCGGCGATGATGTCCGCAACCTCGCGGAAGGCAGCCTCGCCGAACCCGCGGGTGGCAAGGGCGGGGGTGCCGATACGCAGGCCGGAGGTGACCATGGGCGGGCGCGGGTCGAAGGGTACGGCGTTGCGGTTGACGGTGATGTCGATTTCCGCGAGCCGGTCCTCGGCCTGCTGGCCGTCCAGCTCACAGTTGCGCAGGTCCACCAGGACCAGGTGCACGTCGGTGCCGCCGGAGACCACGCTGATCCCCTTGGCGGTGACGTCCGGCTGGACCAGGCGTTCGGCCAGGATCCTGGCACCGGCCAGGACGCGTTCCTGGCGCTCCTTGAACTCGGCGGACGCCGCGATCTTGAACGCCACGGCCTTGCCCGCAATGACATGCTCCAGCGGGCCGCCCTGCTGGCCCGGAAACACAGCCGAATTGATCTTCTTGGCGATGTCGGCGTCGTTCGTCAGGATGATGCCGCCGCGCGGACCGGCGAGGGTCTTGTGCGTGGTGGACGTGGTGACGTGGGCATGCGGCACCGGTGACGGGTGCAGCCCGGCGGCAACCAGTCCGGCGAAGTGCGCCATGTCCACCATCAGGTAGGCGCCCACGGAGTCGGCGATGCGGCGGAACTCGGCGAAGTCCAGCTGCCGGGCGTAGGCGGACCAGCCGGCCACGATCAGTGCAGGCTTGGTTTCCTGGGCAAGGCGCTCCACCTCGGCCATGTCCACGGTGTGGGTGTCCTCGCGGACGCCGTACGGCACCACGTTGTAGAGCTTGCCGGAGAAGTTGATTTTCATCCCGTGCGTGAGGTGTCCGCCGTGGGCCAGGTTCAGGCCCATGATGGTGTCGCCCGGCTTGATCAGCGCATGCATCACCGAGGCGTTGGCCTGCGCGCCGGAGTGCGGCTGCACGTTAGCGAACCCAGCGCCGAACAATGCCTTGATCCGGTCAATGGCGAGCTGTTCGATGACGTCAACGTGCTCGCAGCCGCCGTAGTAGCGCTTGCCCGGGTAGCCCTCGGCGTACTTGTTGGTGAGCACGGAACCCTGGGCCTGCATAACGGCGACGGCGGTGTGGTTCTCGGAGGCGATCATCTCCAGGCCGTCGCGCTGGCGGGTCAGCTCGTCGTCGATCTTCGCGGCGATCTCCGGGTCCAGGGCGGAGAGGTCCGCGTCCAGGGACGGGGAGACCACCTGCTCGAAGGCTGCTGTTGTAGTCATGCCCGCGCCGCTCACAGTTCGCCGCCGTTGGCTGCCGCGTACTCTTCGGCGGACAGCAGCGGGCCTTCCTCGGCCACGGCCACCTTGAAAAGCCAGCCGGCGCCGTAGGGATCGTTGTTGATCAGCGCGGGGTCGGAGACGACGTCGTCGTTGATCTCCACAACCTCGCCCGTGACGGGGGCATAGAGGTCCGAGACGGACTTGGTGGACTCTACTTCGCCGCAGGTCTCGCCCGCGGTGACCGTGGAGCCAACCTCGGGCAGGTCCACGTAGACGATGTCGCCCAGGGCTTCGGCGGCCACGGCCGAGATGCCGATGTTGGCAGGTCCGGATCCGTCAGCAGCAACCCATTCGTGCTCGGCGGAGTACTTCAGTTCAGCAACAACTTTTGCCATGGTGTGTTTCCTTCAATCTGGTGTGTGAAAAGTGAGAGAGCGTCCGGTCAAACCGCGCATCAAGTGAGAGAGCGTCCGGAGAAAACCGACATCAAGTGAGAGAGCGTCCTAGGGCCGGCGGAGCCGGGCTTTTCGAAAGCGTGCGTCAAAGGCGAGGAACGAGCCAGCACGCGTGAAAAGCCCGGTCTGCCGGCCCGAACCCGGCCCCGAAACTTACTTCTGGCGCTTGTAGAACGGGAGCTCTACTACTTCGAAGGGCTCGGGCTTGCCGCGGAGGTCGATGTCCAGGGCGGTGCCGGGTTCGGAGTGTTCGACGTCGACATAGGCCAGGGCGATCGGGTAGCCAAGGCTGGGTGAAGGCTGTCCGGAGGTCACCTCGCCCACGACGACGCCGTCCTTGAGGACCGGGTAGTGGCTGCGGCCGGCGCGGCGGCCCAGGCCCTTGAGGCCCACGAGCCTGCGGCCGGAAGTGGAGCCGGCACCCAGTTCCTTGAGTTCGGCCAGCACGGCCTTGCCAACAAAGTCGGACTCCTTCTTGAGCGAAACAACCGGGCCCAGCCCAGCGGCGTACGGGTTGCCCCCGCGGGAGAGCTCGTTGCCGTAGAGCGGCATGCCGGCTTCCAGGCGAAGCGAGTCACGGCAGGCCAGGCCGGCGGGGATGAGCCCGTGGCCGGCGCCGGCTTCCAGCAGCGCGTCCCACCAATTGGCAGCGTCCTCGTTCGGGATGTAGATCTCGAAGCCGTCCTCGCCTGTGTAGCCGGTGCGGGCCAGGAGCAGGTCCTGGACGGTACCGTTGACGGTGATACCTACCTCAACGGCCGCGTAGTACTTCAGTTCGGTCACCAGGGAGTGCTGGTCGGCGGGAACCAGCGTCAGCAGGATGGCCTCGGCGTTGGGTCCCTGGACCGCGATGAGGGAGGTCTCGGCGGAGACGTCGTCAACAACAACGTCGAAGCCCGCAGCCCGCTCGGCGAGTGCGGCGGCGACCACCGCAGCGTTGCCGGCGTTGGGGACCACCAAGTACTTGTCTTCCGCTCGCCGGTAGGAGATCAGGTCATCGATGATGCCCCCGTCTTCCTGGCAGATCAGCGAGTACTTCGCCTTGCCAACCGCGACGGCGGACAGCTTGCCGGCCAGGGCGTAGTCCAGGAACGCTGCGGCGTCCGGTCCGGTGACCCAGACTTCGCCCATGTGGGAGAGATCGAACAGGCCTGCAGCGTTACGGACGGCATGGTGTTCAGCCAGTTCGGAGCTGTACTTCAGGGGCATCTGCCAGCCGCCGAAATCGGTAAAGGAGGCGCCGGCGATTTTGTGCTGCTCGTAGAGCGCGGTGTAGTTCTCAGTCATCAGAAAATCCTTAGTTCTCAAACTCGGAAAGCGGAGGGCAGGAGCACACCAGGTTGCGGTCACCTGCTGCACCGTCGATGCGGCCGACGGGCGGGAAGTACTTGTCCTGCCGCAGCGAAGCCACCGGGAAGGCGGCCTGCTCGCGCGGGTACGTCCGGTCCCAATCGGAGGAGACGACGGCGGCGGCCGTGTGGGGTGCGTTGCGCAGCGGGCTGCTGGTCACGGTGAAATCGCCGTTGGCCACCTGGTCGATTTCCTTGCGGATGGTGATCATGGCTTCGATGAAGCGGTCGATCTCCGCGAGGTCCTCGGATTCGGTGGGCTCCACCATCAGGGTGCCCGCTACCGGGAAGGACAGCGTGGGGGCGTGGAAGCCGAAGTCGATCAGGCGCTTGGCGACGTCCTCGGCTGTGACGCCGGTCTGGGCCGTCAGGTCGCGCAGGTCCAGGATGCACTCGTGCGCCACCAGCCCGGTTTCGCCTGTGTAGAGGACCGGGAAGTGCTCGTCCAGGCGGGCGGCAACGTAGTTGGCCGCCAGCAGCGCGGACTTGGTCGCCTCGGTCAGGCCCTGGCCGCCCATCAGCTTCACGTAGGCCCAGGAAATCGGCAGCACGCCCGCGGAGCCAAAGCGGGAAGCGGAGATCGCGACACCGTGCCCGGCTTCATGGGCCGCCTTGTTGGCGTCGCCCGGCATGAACGGTGCCAGGTGCGCCTTGGCTGCAACCGGTCCGACGCCGGGTCCGCCGCCGCCGTGCGGGATGCAGAAGGTCTTGTGCAGGTTCAGGTGCGAGACGTCTCCGCCGAACTTGCCCGGCTGTGCCAGCCCGACGAGGGCGTTGAGGTTCGCGCCGTCAACGTACACCTGGCCGCCTGCCGCGTGGATGGCGTCGCACACCTCGCGGACGTCAGCGTCGTACACACCGTGCGTGGACGGGTAGGTGATCATGATCGCCGAAAGGGCGTCCTTGTGGGCTTCGATCTTCGCGGCAAGGTCGGTGTGGTCGATGGTGCCGTCCGGCGCCGTGGCCACCACAACAACCTTCATGCCGGCCAGGACAGCCGAAGCGGCGTTGGTGCCGTGCGCAGAAGCGGGGATCAGGCAGACGTTGCGCTGCTGGTCGCCACGGGAGTGGTGGTAGCCGCGGATCGCCAGCAGGCCGGCCAGTTCACCCTGGGATCCGGCATTGGGCTGGATGGACACCTGGTCGTACCCGGTGATCTCCGCGAGATCAGCTTCCAGGCTGGCAATGAGTTCGCGCCAGCCGGCCGTCTGGGAATCCGGAGCAAAGGGGTGGATGGAGGCGAACTCCGGCCAGGAGATGGCTTCCATCTCAGCCGTGGCGTTCAGCTTCATGGTGCAGGAGCCCAGCGGAATCATGGTGCGGTCCAGCGCCAGGTCCCGGTCTGAGAGCCGGCGGATGTAGCGCAGGAGCTGGGTTTCGGAGCGGTGGGTGTTGAACACCGGGTGCTGCAGGTAGGTGGAGGTGCGCAGCACCGGCTCCGGCAGCTCAAAGCCCTCACCGGACACAACCGGGCCGGCGCCAAAGGCGACCGCCACCGCGGAGAGGACCTCCGGCGTCGTGGTTTCGTCAACGGACACGCCAACTGTGTCCGCGTCGACGAGGCGCAGGTTGATGCCGCGGGCCTCTGCGGCGGTGATCACCTTGGCGGCCTTGCCGGGCACGCGGACGGTGAGGGTGTCGAAGAAGGACTCGGACACCAGTTCGCGGCCGGCATGCTTCAGCGTGGCGGCCAGGGAGCGGGCGTTGTTGTGGACGGATTCCGCGATCGCCTTCAGGCCGTCGGGGCCGTGGTAGACGGCGTAGAAGGACGAGACGATGGCCAGCAGTGCCTGCGCGGTGCAGATGTTGGAGGTGGCCTTTTCGCGGCGGATGTGCTGCTCGCGGGTCTGCAGGGCCAGGCGGTAGGCGGGGACGCCCGCGTTGTCCTTGGAGACGCCCACGATGCGGCCCGGCAAGGTGCGCTCCATGCCGTCGCGGACGGCCATGTAGGCGGCGTGCGGCCCCCCAAAGAACAGCGGCACGCCAAAGCGCTGGGTGGAGCCGACGGCGATGTCCGCGCCCTGCTCGCCCGGCGGGGTGATCAGGGTGAGGGCCAGGAGGTCGGCGGCGACGGTGACCAGTGCGCCGCGTTCCTTGGCCCCGGCGATGACGGCTGACTGGTCCCAGACCCGGCCGGAGACGCCCGGCTGCTGCAGGACTACGCCGTTGATGTCGCCCTCGGGCAGGCCCGTGGTGAGATCGGCGATTTCCACCTCAAAGCCCAGGGCTTCGGCGCGGCCCAGCACGATGGCGATGGTCTGCGGGAGGAGGTCGGCATCCAGGACGGTCTTGCCGTCTTTCGCAGCCTTGTTCTTGTTCGCGCGGCGCATCAACAGTACGGCCTCGGCCACAGCGGTGGCTTCGTCGAGGAGGGAGGCGTTGGCCACGGGGAGGGCCGTCAGGTCCTGGACCATGGTCTGGAAGTTCAGCAGCGCCTCGAGCCGGCCCTGGGAAATCTCGGGCTGGTACGGGGTGTAGGCGGTGTACCAGGCGGGGGCTTCAAGGATGTTGCGGCGGATTACCGGCGGGGTCACGGTGTCATAGTAGCCCTGGCCGATCATCTGCACGGCCATCTTGTTTTTGCCGGCCAGCTTGCGGAGCTCGGCGAGGACCTGGACTTCGCTGAGGGCGCTCTCAAGGGTGAGCGGCTTATCCTGGCGGATGGAATCCGGAACCGCGCTGTCCACGAGGCCATCTAGGGTGTCGTAGCCGACGGCCTTGAGCATGGTGTCGATATCGGACTGGCGGCGCGCGCCGATATGGCGGTCAGCGAAGGTGGTTGGGGACGATTGAACCGTCATGAGAGGAACTCCATAATTCAGGTGGCATAAGGTGCCACTTTGATTCGGGTTCCTCCCCGCTCTGTATTGGACCTGAGAGTTTTGCGTTGCCCTGCTGTTCAGCGGGGCGCCACTTGCACCGTCGGTGAGCCCGGTTGCCCGGACTGCTTTCCAGAGTTGCCTTGCCGCGGCGGTACGTGGGCCTGAGAGATTCCTGGGGAGGATTTGCTCCTACGGCGCCTGCAGAACGTACCGGCAGGACTCTCCCGCCGCAGATCATAAGCGTGTGCCACTGGTGGGTGACACGACTCACACCATACCAAGATCCGTGGCGGGATCCAAACTTCTGGCCCCTAAGGCGACTTACGACGCCGGGACGCGCCGCCGTCGCCATCCCTTTGTCACTGTTCCCGGCCGCTGGCTTTCCGGCCGATGTTGTACCCGGCCCAAAAGGCGAGCAGAAGCAGGCCCACGACGGCGATTGCCAGGCCCGCCTGCGTCCCCGGGCTGAGGAAGGCCATCCCTGTGCCGGAGAAGGGCTGGTTGCTCAGCGGCGCGTAGGCGAACCAGCCGATGTAGGTGTTCCTGTTGAGCCAGGCCACCGCGCACCCCGCAAGCAGGATGGCGAACCCGGCCAGGGGCAGGACGGCACCCGGCATCCGGGCCGGTTTCCGCGGCCCACGTTCTTCAGAGCTGTCTTCTTCAGGCGTGCTGTCTTCTTCAGGCGTGCTGTCTTCTTCAGGCGTGCTGTCTTCTTCAGGCGTGCTGTTGTCCCCCATGCAGGCGAGTCTAGCCGGGCTTCCAAGGACGGGATTAGGCTGGGCGCATGTTGACCCTCGGCAGCACCGTCCTCGGCGTCAATGACGTTGCCCGCGCCACCGCTTTCTGGCACGCAGCCCTGGGCTACGTCCCGCGTGAACCCGGTGACGAGACCTGGATCATCCTGGTTCCGGCGTCGGGCCCGGGCGCGCAACTGGCACTGATGTTGAGCGAGACGCCAGCCCAGGACCACCCGCGCATCCACCTGGATTTGTATGCGGACAACCAGGAGGCAGAGGTGGAACGGCTGATCTCGCTCGGGGCCTCCCGCGTCGACTGGGACCTGTACCCGGAAGACCCGGATTTCGTTGTCCTTGCCGACCCCGACGGGAACCGTTTCTGCGTTGTCGCCCATAACCCGCAGTAGGCCTGGTCTGCAGGTTCGGCCGGCGCCGGACGCTAGGCCGGGTGCCGCGGCGCTCCCAAGGAGGCCGGACGACGGCGGAACCTCCCGCCGTCGTCCGCTTCCGTCCGGGAACAAGCCGGCCGGGCGCGGCGTTGGGATACCTACGACAGTTCCGCCGCCACGCGGCACCCAACAGAACGGAACCCCATGGCCAGGGCTATCTGGAACGGAAAAGTCATCGCCGAATCAACGGACACGGTGGTGGAGGGCAACCACTACTTTCCCCGCGACGCCGTCAACGCCGGCTACCTGAGGGACAGCGACCTTTACTCGGTGTGCCCGTGGAAGGGCCGGGCCAGCTACCACACGCTGGAAGTTGACGGGAAGCTCAACGTGGACGCCGCCTGGTTCTACCCTGAGCCCAAGCCCCGTGCCAAGCAGATCGAGGACCGGATCGCCTTCTGGCGCGGAGTGACCATCGAGGGCTGACTGGAACTCCCCGGGCGGTAACGTGGCGATCACGCTGATAACCGTTCAAGGAGGAATCCGGCATGGAAGTCATCACCATCGAAACGCCGCAGCTGGGCGACCGCACCTACCTAGTGCATGACGGCGCGGTGGGCGTGGTCATCGATCCCCAGCGGGACACGGACAGGGTGGAAAAGGCCGTCTCGGATGCCGGCGTGAGGATCACCCACGTGGCCGAGACGCACATCCACAACGACTACGTCACCGGCGGGCTGCAGCTGGCCCAGGACCACAACGCTGCCTACCTGGTCAACGCCGCGGACGATGTCCCGTACACCCGCCAGCCGATCTCCGACGGGGAAACGGTGCAGGTGGGACGGATGGTCCTCAAGGCCGTGGCCACGCCGGGGCACACCCACCACCACCTCTCCTACATCGTGACCGACGGCGAGCGCCAGGCGGTGTTCTCGGGCGGCAGCCTGCTGTACGGCTCCGTGGGCCGCACGGACCTCGTCAGCGAGGAAGACACCGTGCCGCTGACCCACCACCAGTACAGGTCGGTCCGGCGGCTGGTGGAGGAGGCGGCTGGGGACGCCGGGCTGTACCCCACGCACGGTTTCGGTTCCTTCTGCTCCTCGGGCCCGGCGAGCGGTGCGGAGTCCTCCACCATCGGCGAGCAGCTGAACGACAACCATGCCCTGACGGACCCGGACGAGGACCACTTTGTCCGCGAACTGATCCACAACCTCACGGCCTATCCGTCCTACTACGCCCACATGGCCCCCATCAACATGGCGGGCCCCACCGCACCGGACCTGGACCTGCCCGGCTCGCTGGACCAGGACGAGCTGGCATCCCGGCTGGAGCGGGGAGAGTGTGTGGTGGACCTGCGGAACCGCGTGGCCTTTGCCAGCAACCACCTGAACGGCAGCCTCAGCTTCGAATACGGCGACGGCACCCAGTTCACCGCCTTCCTGGGCTGGGTCCTGCCCTGGGACGAACAGCTGACGCTGGTGGGTGAACGCCAGGAGGTGGAGAACGCCATCCGGGACCTGTCCCGTATCGGCATCGACAACCCGGATGCGGCCATCGGCGCCGGACCCGGGGACGTTGCGCCGCGGGTGGAAACCTCCTCCTATGACAGCGTCGGCTGGCAGGAAGTGCTGCAGAAGCCCAAGGAGGATCCCATCCTCGATGTCCGCCGCACGGACGAGTTCGAAGATTCCCACATCCAGGATGCGGTGAACATCCCGCTCCACGAGCTGCTCCGGCGCATGGACGAGGTACCCGCCGGCCGGCTCTGGGTGCACTGCGGCTCCGGCTACCGCTCCGCCGTGGCTGCGAGCCTCCTGCAGCGCACCGGCCGGGACGTGGTCCACATTGACGCGAGCTTCGGCGACGTGAAGAAGGCCGGCCTCACGCTGGCCTGAACCGGCAGTGGTGAGCGGACGACGGCGGGACTTCCCGCCGTCGTCCGCCTGCTTTTGCCCCGCCTAGAGGTTTGCGGCTTCTTCCTCCGCCAGCCTGATCATGCGGAGTTCATCCTCCACCGCCCGGGACGGCCAGTAGTCCTTGGCCAGTTCACTGGCCCGGATCCTGTCCGCCTCCGGAAAGAGCTTGCCGAGCAGCCCGGCCGCCTGCATCAGGGCGATCAGCGCTATGGTCCGGGGCTCGGGCCCCGTGGTTGCGGGCTTCGCGGTGGCTGGCGTTGCTTCGGATGTTGCGGCTTCCGGCCCTGTAGCCGCGCCCGCCTCAGCCGCTCCGGATTCCGGCGGCTGGAGGCCGGACGGGGCCGCCCTGAGTGCTGTCCGGACCTTTTCAAGCAGCGCGGCCTCCGGGGCATGGTCCTTTTCCGGATACCTCACGGCCCGGAACCGGCCCAGGTGCTTCTCGCCGACGTGCTCCACGATGCCCGCCGCCGCCATCTGCTCGTAGATGCGCTGCGTCTGGGCGCGGCCTTCCAGCATGGAGACCCACCGCCGGGGGCTGTGCGGCCGTGACTTGCCGCGAATGAGCTCCAGCTCGTGCTGGAGCTCCGTTTCAGGGGTGGCGCCGGTGGCCCGGATGTGCTTGCCCTCCAGCCCGATGGCGCCGAGGAGGTCCAGCTCGGCCAAGATTGCCCCGGCCACCGTGGTCCGAAGAGCGAACACCGGAACCTCGGGTTTGCCGTCCTTGTCATTGGTGGCCAGAAGGAGGAAAGCCTGGGGAAGGCTCAGTTCAACCGCTTGGGGTGTTTCCGCGTTCATGGCACCATGCTGCTCCCGCAATGCGGCGCCCGCTACGGCCGAAGTACCTGTTTTGCGGCGGATCTTCGGGCTTAAGCTAGTACCACAAACGTCCCTTCCAGCGCCGCGGAGGCCGCCGTGGACACCGAAACTGCCGGCGTGGTTGGCCACGACGTCACCACCATCACCTGTGTGTGCGGCAACACCGTCAGCAAGGACGGACTGATCCAGGCCAACGCGCAGGGCGTCCCCGTGTACTCGGGTGAAGCCCCTGCCCCGCCGGAGCTTGCGGAATGGCCCGCGGACGAGGACCTCTATACCCTGTGCCCCTCCTGCGGCCGCGTCTACCGTGACGCCGTCATCGAGGAAACAGGAACGGCACCTGTTGCGTTCCGGGTCGACGTCAAGGCCGCCCCCATCGCCGAGGCCATCAGCGTCCATTGGAGCCTCAGCACCTAAAGCGCCCCGGCACTTGAGCACCTCAGCACCTCGGCACCCCAGCACCCCAGCACCTCAGCCAAGGGGGAAGCGGACGACGGCGGCCGCCGCCCGCCGTCGTCCGCTTGCGTGTCGCACCCGGAGGGGCTGCCCGCCCCGCTGGATGCTGGCACACTGGGCCAATGAACGAGGTACTCTCCCCCTCCCGCCGGCCCGGCATCCGGGCAGCGATGTTTGTTGACTTCGACAACGTGTTCACAGGCCTGCAGGCCCTGGACCCCCTGGCCGCTAAGCGGTTTGCCGAGGACCCCAAGCACTGGGCGGACGCCTTGTCAGCCGGAGGATCCGGGGAGGGCGCCCGCCGCTTCCTGATCCGCAACTGCTACCTGAACCCGATGGTGTACTCGAAGTACCGGACCTACTGGACCCGCGCCGGCTTCCGTGTGATCGACTGCCCGTCCCTGACCCAGCGGGGCAAGAGCAGCACGGACATCAACCTGGTGCTTGACGCGATGGATGCCCTGTCCGGCAGCGGCGGGATCGAGGAGTTCTTCATCGCCTCGGCTGATGCCGACTTCACGTCCCTGATCCAGCGGTTCCGGGCTGCCGACCGGATGACCACCGTGATCGCGGCCGGAGCCGTGGCCTTCGCCTACCGGGAAATGGCGGACCATGTGGTGGAGTCGCACGACTTCGTGGCGATCCTCCACGGCACCACCGCCGAGCCCCTCCATGCGGGGGCAGCAGTGAAGCAGCCGCAGGCCCCTGCCGTGGCCAAGCCGAAAACCAAGGCCGGCTCCCCCGCCATCCGCGAGGTGCTGGACTTCGTCCGGTCCGCGCCTGGGCCTGTGGTGGGTGCAATGGTGGCACACCGGGCGCTCACGGCCGACCCATCGCTGAAGACGGACTGGGGCGGGTTCGGAAAGTTCGGGACGTGGGTCTCGCAGATAGGCAAGGACGTGGAATATTCGGCAGCGCAGGGCGGCTGGGTCTGGGACGCGAAGCGGTTTTCCACCGAGGATCTTCCCCTGCCTGCGGACCTCCAGCCGCGCATCGAGGAGCAGGTCACCCGGGTGACGGACGTGCCGGCACTGTCCACTGCCCAGTTCCGGCAGATTTTCCAGTCCATGGCGGCCCGGCTCCGGGAGCATCCGCCGCTCAACCGCACGGAGCTGTCCCGGCAGGTGCGTGACGACTGCGTCAGCGCGGGCCAGCCGGTCTCCCGGAATGCGGTGAGCTTTGTGCTGCAGGGCCTCGCCTACGCCAACTTCCAGCTCAGTGACAAGTCGACGGCGGCCGAGCTGGCGGCAGCCTGGACGGCGAACGTGGAGGAACTCTGCCGGGTGGCGCTGCTGGAGTTCGACGCCGGCGAGAAGCTTGCGGTGCGGCGCTGGGCAAGCGGCGGGCTGCTGGAGAACGGACAGGCTTAGGCGGACGACGGCGGGACGCGCCTCTGAATCTGGCCGCCGCTTGCGGGCGGGCCGGCTCCGGGACGTTTGGCTCTGGACCCGTCCCCGGCCGGTTGCAAGACTGGCTTGCATGAAGTTCCTTGCCGCCTCGCCCCGGTTCCTGTTCTTCACCGGCAAAGGCGGTGTGGGCAAGACGTCGGTGGCGTGCGCGTCGGCGCTCTTCCTGGCGCGGGCCGGCCGGAAGGTGCTGCTGGTCAGCACGGACCCCGCGTCCAATATCGGGCAGGTCTTCGGCCTCACTGTTGGAAACACCGTCACCGCAATTCCGGAGATGCCAGGCCTCGCTGCCCTGGAAATCGACCCGGAGCAGGCCGCCGAGGCTTACCGGGAGCGGATCCTCACCCCAGTCCGCGGAGTCCTGCCGGAAACGGAACTGGCCGGCATCGCCGAGAGCCTTTCCGGTTCCTGCACCACGGAGGTGGCCTCCTTCGACGAGTTCACCAGCCTGCTCGGAGACGATGCTTCCTATGCGGAGTATGACCACATCATCTTTGACACCGCCCCGACCGGCCACACCATCCGCCTGCTGCAGCTGCCCGGCTCGTGGACGGATTTCCTTGCCACCGGCGCAGGGGAACCGTCCTGCCTGGGTCCGCTGTCCGGGCTGGACAAGCACAAGGAGGTGTATGCCAGGGCGGTCCAGGCCCTAGCCGATCCGCTGCGTACCCGGCTTGTCCTGGTGACCCGGGCCCAGCCGTCATCCCTTAAGGAGGTTGAGCGGACCTACCTTGAGCTGAACCAGATCGGCATCAGCGGCGGTTACCTGGTGGTTAATGGTGTGCTGCCCGAGGCAGCCGGCGGGGAGGAGCTTGCGAAGGCCCTGCGTGCCCGGGAGGCTGCGGCCCTGGCGGCCGTCCCCGGGGCGGTTGCCGGGCTCCCCCGCGACGTGCTCGAGCTCAAGCCCGGCAACATGGTGGGGATTCCGGCGCTCGAATCCCTGTTTGCTCCCTCGCTGCTGACGGACGCTGCCGAGGGACCGCCGTCGTTCCTTGACGTCGAGGACGCCCCGCTTGCCGCACTGGTGGACGGCATTGAGGCCGACGGACACGGGCTGGTGATGTGCATGGGCAAGGGCGGCGTGGGAAAGACGACGGTGGCTGCGGCGATTGCGGTTGCCCTGGCCTGGCGGGGGCACGCCGTCCACCTCACCACCACCGATCCGGCGGCGCACCTGTCCGAGACGCTGCACGGGTCCGTCGCGGGGCTGACGGTGTCCCGCATTGACCCGGCGGCGGCCATCCAGGAATACCGGGCCCACGTGATGGACACCAAGGGCCGGAGCATGGACGACGAAGGCCGGGCTGCGCTGGCGGAAGACTTGATGTCGCCCTGCACGGACGAGGTTGCGGTGTTCCGGCAGTTCTCCCGGGTGGTCCAGGAGTCCAGGCGGCACTTCGTGGTGATGGACACCGCGCCCACCGGGCATACGCTCCTGCTGCTGGATGCCACGGGCTCCTACCACCGGGAGATCTCCCGGCAGGTGGGGGACTCGATGGGATTCGTGACGCCGCTGATGCGCCTCCAGGATCCGGTGGGAACGAAGGTCATCTTGGTGACGCTGGCCGAGACCACGCCCGTGCTGGAGGCGGAGGAACTCAAGGTTGACCTGGAGCGGGCCGGGATCCATCCGTGGGCCTGGGTCATCAACAACTCCATCGCCGCCGCCCGCCCGCGCTCGCCGTTCCTCCGCGCCCGCGCCGCCCAGGAGGCGGACCAGATCACAAAGGTTCGGGCCATGGCGGAGCGGGTTGCCCTGATCCCCCTGCTGCCGGAAGAGCCCATCGGAGAGGCGAAACTGACGGCGCTGACGGCTTTCACAACCCAGCGCGTTTAGCGGGAAGGTGACGCGGACGACGGCGGGACCTCCCGCCGTCGTCCGCTTGCTTGTTTTCTTGTTAGGGCGGTTACGCGCTGTTCGAGCGGTCACGCAGCCAGCGGGATGTCGAACAACTGCTCAGCGAGGCTGATGAGGTGACGGGGCGCGTCCGTCTCTTCGCCCGGGTCCACGTAGCCCAGCAGCAGGGCTGTTCCGTGGATGGGCTCGTCCAGCTCCACGCCCGCTTCCCGGATAAGGACTTCCGCGCGCAGGTTGGGGAAGGAACGGCTTCCGTCATTATTCAGGTAGACGCGCCAGCCGCGGCCGGCGATGTACCCGATTTCTCCGGCGGCCACCCGCTGGAGTGCCGTGGCGTCCAGGTCAAGGGGTTTGAGGTGCACCGGGTGGGACAGCCGCGCCGGAACCACCAGGGCGTTGCAGGAAATGTTCATGGTGTGTCCTTGGAACTGAGCACGAGGATATGCAACAGGGATGGAGCGCGGGCAGCCGGGCGGGCTAGGAGTTCCGTTCCCGGCTGCCCGCGGGCTTGTTAGCGCTGGTTCTTGCGCGGCTTTGCGAAATTCAGTTCGCTGTTCTCGTTTTTAGCCCTTTTATCGGCCCGCTTCTCGAGAATTGTCTTGCCCGCCTTTTTTATGGCGCCGCTTTTCGGGGATTTTCCGGACATCGGAATCACGCCTTTCTATGCTTGCGTTACCCAGTACCATACCCACTTTTAATTTTTAAGCCAGTCCATGGAAAGTACCGTCATTTCGGGCCTAGAGAGGGCAAGCTCGGCTGACTGGGTCGTCCAGCCTCGGATGCCTGCAGAAATTCAATTTTTCCGAATCAGGCTTTTACTGCAGTCCTTTTCATTGCAGCGAAAGGCGAACCAAAAAAGCGTCATCACATTGCAACCTTGCATCTTCCCACCTCCGGATAAGGCCCCCAAACGGAGCGCCTGGGGCATCCCATGGCGGCCCCGGGAAACAGCCATTATGCTGAGCGGACCTGTCTCAGAGGATGGGCTTGGGGGCACAAGGGGGCGCCGGTGGTACCGGATTTCGGCAAAAGGGATTTTTCAGGCATGCCTGCCGGCGAGCAAAACATTCCCGGCCTACGGCGTTCGCCGAGCGGGCGTATCCCACAGTGGGCAATTGATGAAGCCCTTGGCAAGCTGCAGGATCCCGAGCCCTGGCGTACAGTCACGGTACAAAGTTCGGGCAAGAGACGCGGCTATCGCCGAATTAGACCAGCACGCAAACGGAAATGGAAGGCGAGGTCGGCCACGGTACTGGGCCTCGCACTCGTCGTAGGGCTCTATTTCGCTCCCACCCTCTTCGACCGGTTCGTCCTGTCCGCGGCGCTGCCGCACCTGCCCGGATCAGACGTGCCTCCCCCGGGGTTCGAAGCTGCTTCGTCTCCACTCGGCGTCCCACCTGCCACGACCGGATCCACCGCGTTTGTCCTGCAGGAGTCTCCTGACCCGGGCCAGCCATTTGTGGCATATGACCCGTGCCGCCCGGTCCATTACGTTGTCCGCCCGGAGTTGGCGCCAGAAGGCACCGAGCAGCTCATCAAGGAGGCCGTGGCCGCGGCTTCCGCCGCGACCGGGCTGCAGTTCGTCTACGATGGCCCGACGGACGAAGCACCGACACAGGACCGCGAGGCATACCAGCCTGACAGGTACGGCAAGAAGTGGGCGCCTATCCTCATCTCGTGGTCAACGCCGGAGGCAGCGCCGGGGCTGGCGGGAAGCGTCGCAGGGACCGGCGGCAGTACATCCATCCAAGTGCCAGGACAGCCCTATGTGTACGTCAGCGGCCAGGTCCTCCTTGACGCACCGGCCCTCGCGGAAACGCTGGCCTATCCGGACGGGCCCGCATTGGTCCGGGCCGTCATCATGCATGAGCTGGCGCATGTGGTCGGGCTGGACCATATAAACGACCCCACCCAGCTCATGTACGAAGAGAACAGCGGGCAGCTCGACTTCGGTGCCGGGGACCGAGCCGGCCTGGCTTTGTTGGGGACCGGCGAGTGCGTGCCGCAGATATGACAGCCGGCTGATCTGCCGGTCCCCAACGGACTTCAGCGGGCTGTGCGTGCCGGTGCATCCTCAACCGCATTTTCGTCCACCAGATGGTGCAGCTGTTCGGCGTGGCCGCGCGGGGCATGTGCCTTGTCTTCACCATTTTCATAGGCGTTCTCGGCGTGGAGGCTGATATCGAGTCCCTTCGCCTCCACCGGCGCCGCAACCCGGATGCCCATGGTCAGGTCAAGGACCTTTGCGATCACCCACGTGACCGAGAAGGTGTAGGCGAAGACGGCCAGGATGGCGAGCGCCTGCCGGCCCAGGAGTTCGAAGCCGCCGCCATAGAGCAGCCCTGCCGCTCCGCTGGGCGCCTCCGGAGTGGAGAGGACACCGATCAGGAGGCCGCCAACTACGCCACCGATGAAGTGCAGCGCGGTGACGTCGAGGGCATCGTCGAAACCGAGTTTGTACTTGAGTGCGACGGCGAAGTAGCAGACGGCTCCGGCGGCACCGCCGATGGCCATTGCAGCAAGCGGGGTGACGGCACCGCAGGATGGGGTGATGGCGACGAGGGCGGCGATGGCACCCGAGGAAGCGCCCAGGGTGGTGGGATGACCGTCCCGGAGCTTCTCCACGAGGAGCCACACGACGACGCCGGCGCAAGTGGCCGCGACGGTGTTGAAAACAGCGACGGCTGCGTTATTGTCGGCAGCACCCAGGCCGCTGCCGTCGAATCCGATCCAGCCTGTGAAGAGTAGCCCGACGCCCAGCAGCGTCAGGGGGAGGCTGTGAGCTTTGGGCTGCACGGGCCACGTGCGGCGCCTGCCGAGCACAAGAGCCAGGGCGAGTGCGGCCACACCTGAGTTGACGTGGATGGCTGTGCTGCCGGCGTAGTCGACGGCACCGAGAGTGTTGGCGATCCAGCCTCCCTGGACGGAACCGTCCGCCGAGTCGAAGGCGAATACCCAGTGGGCAACCGGGAAATAGACCAGGCTGGCCCAGATGCCCGCAAAAGCAAGCCAGGCACCAAACTTCATCCGGTCAGCCGCCGCACCAGCTACGATGCCGGCCGTCAGGCCGGCGAACATCAAGTGCAGTGCCGCGAGCGCGAGTGGCGGCAGGGCGGCGTCGTCCGGGGCGGTCAGAAGCTGGCCCAGCCCCGCGAACTCCAGCGGGTTGCCCAGCAGGCCCAGCCCGCCGATGGAATTGCCGAAGACGGCGGAGTAGCCGAAAACGATCCAGAGAACACCCACAACGCAGAAGGAGCCGAACACCATGAGCATCATGTTCATGGCGGTTTTGCGGCTGACCATCCCGCCATAGAAGAGCGCCAGGCCGGGCAACATCAGCGCGACGGCAATAACGGCGGTGAGAACCCACGCCGTGTTGCCCGCGATAGTGGCAGTGTCCATTCGAATCTCCAAAGGCTAGATAACGGGCACGCCGCCCGGAAGCGGGGCACCAGCGTTTCGATACGCTATCTAAATTCTTGGAGCCGACGTTTTCGATGCCATATCGAATTCGTTTCGGGTGAGTTAACTTTCGGCGGTGGGGTTCCACGCGGCGGTAAGGGCCGCTGCATCTGCCCTAATGTCAGCCAAGTCCGCTTGCATCACCAGCAGCCGGGCAAGGGTGGTGTCTGCGCTGAGTCCGGAAACCTGCTCCGCGGTATAAGACCGCAGCCCCGGAAGCGGCTGGCGGTAGTGCCTTTGAAGGCCCTCGTTCAGACCCAAAGCAGCCGTGGCGGCATCCTCGGGATCAGCAGCCTGGAACTCACCGGCCTCGACGCCCTGCCGCACAATGGACGCGGTCAGCCGGTGCAGGGCGGCGTAGTCGTCAAAGAATGCGCCGAAATTCTGCGGCTGGGAGCGTGCCACCCGCTCAAACTCGTAGAAGTCCAAGGGCGCGGAACACAACTGCATGGCATCGGCGTGCAGGACGGCGTAAAGTCTGGCCCCGGCCGGACCGGGCCGGACCTCCAGTGCCGCCGCAAGCGCAAGCGAACCCCGGTTCTCCTCCAGAAGCGCCTGAAGGATGTGCTCCTTGCGCGCGAACCAGTAGTAGAGCGAGGACTGGCGCAGCCCGGCGCTGCGGGCGATCTCGCTCATGGTGGTTTCCGCGTACCCCTTTGCCACGAACAGTGCGGTGGCTTCACGGATGATCTCCTGCCGCGGGGAACCGGCGGGGGCGCCGCTCAGGCGCGGACGCCCCGCCGTTGATGATGCCGCATCCTTTGCCATGCCCTACCCCTGCCGCCGCGCTGTCCGGAACTTACCCACGAGCCTATCGGCGAATGATTTACGGGCACGAAACAATTTCGACACTCTATCGAAATTGCTGGCGGCGAGACTTTCCATAACTTATCGAAATGGCATCGTCCGCGTTGCCACAAGCACACCGAACAGGGAGACACCATGAGTGTGGAAACAGCACAAGCCGCAGTTGAGACAGTGCAGCGAAAGCTCCGCGAAGCGGGGGTCAAATACGCAATGTCGAGCTTCGTTGACCTGCACGGGAACATCAAAACCAAGTTTGTCCCGCTGTCCCACCTGCCGCAGATGGCCGCCGGCTCCGAACTGTTCACCGGTGCCGCCCTGGACGGGCTCCCCCAGGACATCAGCGACGAGGAACTCTCAGCAATCCCTGATCTGGACAGCGCCGTGCAGCTGCCCTGGCGCAAGGAAGTGGCCTACTTCGCCAGCGACCTCTACACCGCAGGCAAGCCCTTCGAGGCGGCCTCCCGGAACATCCTGAAACGGCAGCTTGAAGCCGCCAAGGAGCTGGGATTCACCTTCAACCTGGGCATCGAGACCGAGTTCTTCGTCCTCAAGGACACCCCTGACGGCCCTGTGGAGGTCAGCGACCGGGACAACCTCAGCAAGCCTTGCTATACCGCCCCGGCAGCCCTGGACAACTTCGACTGGCTCACCGAGATGGTCGAGGCCATGAACGACATGGGCTGGGGCGTCTACTCCTTTGACCACGAGGATGCCCAGGGCCAGTTCGAGATTGACTTCAAATACTCGGACGCCCTCACTATGGCAGACCGGGCAGTGTTCTTCCGGCTCATGGCCAACGAGATGGTCCGCAAGCACGGGTACTTCGCCACGTTCATGCCGAAGCCCTTCGCCGACCGCAGCGGCTCCGGCGCCCACTTCAACATGTCCCTCGCCGATGCGGAGACGGGCGTCAACCTCTTCGAGACCGACGACGACCCGCGCGGTTGCGGCATCTCGGAACTGGGTTACAAGTTCATCGCCGGCGTCCTGAAGCACGCACCCGCCATCTGTGCCGTCATCGCCCCCACCGTCAACAGCTACAAGCGCCTGGTCCGCAAGGGCAGCATGTCAGGCTCCACCTGGGCGCCCGTGTTCGTCAGCTACGGCAACAACAACCGAACCAACATGGTCCGCGTGCCCCTGGCGGGCGGCCGGGTGGAGTGCCGGGCAGCGGATATCAGCTGCAACCCCTACCTGGGGGCGGCCATCATCCTCGCTGCAGGGCTCGAAGGCATCCGCGAAAACCTCGATCCCGGGGCGCCGCACACCGAGAACATGTACAACTACACGGAATCCGAGATCCTGAAGAACGGCCTGGGCCTTCTCCCCCGCAGCCTGGGCGAGGCTATCGAGGAGTTCGCCGCGGACAGCCTGTCGCGCGATGTCTTCGGCGAGTCGATGTACAACGCCTACATCGACTACAAGGGACAGGAATGGGACGAGTACCAGGCCCACGTCTCCGAATGGGAGACCAAGCGCTACCTGAAGTTCTTCTAAGCGGTCCCGTGCACCAGGAATTCGTACTCGGCAGGTTCGGGCTGGTCTCCGGCCTGGACCTGCCGGACGCCAAGCTCGCCTATAAGACATACGGGGAACTCAACGAGGCCCGGGACAATTGCATCCTTCTGCCCTCCTACTACACCGGCACGCACGCCAGCTACGAACCCTGGATCGGCCCGGGCAGGATGCTGGACCCGGAGCGCTGGTTCATCGTTGCCGTGAACATGTTCGGCAACGGCCTGTCCACCTCCCCCTCTTACGCCTCTCCCGAGACCAGGGGTGCGGCTTTTCCGGACGTCGACATCGCGGACAACGTCATTGCGCAGCATCGCCTGCTCACCGCCCTCGGAGTCCGCCACATCCGCATGGTTGCCGGCTGGTCCATGGGGGCGCTGCAGGCGTACGAGTGGGCCGTCCGCTATCCGGAGATGGTTTCCGGCATCCTTCCGGTTGCCGGGGCAGCCCGGTGTTCACCGCACAATTTCGTGTTCCTGGAAAGCGTAAAAGCTGCGCTGACTACTGACCAGGCGTACGACGGCGGCCGGTACAGTTCCCCGCCTGTCAGCGGCCTGCGGGCGTTTGGGACCGTCTACGCCGGCTGGGCGTACTCCCAGGAGTTTTTCCGGGACGAGGTTTACCGGGAACTCGGTTACAGGAGCGTTGAGCATGTTCTGGACGAGTGGGCGAAGGACCATGAACAGATGGATGCCAACAACCTACTGACGGTGCTGGGCGCATGGCAGCGGGCCGATGTCGGGACGCCCACGCGCGGCGGGTTCGAGGCGGCCCTGGGCCAGATCGGCGCGCGCTGCATCGTTATGCCGGGCACCACCGACCTCTACTTCCCAGCCGCGGACAGCAGGATCGAGGCCGGCCTGGTCCCGGGCGCCCAATTCCGTCCGCTCGAATCAAATCTTGGGCACGTTGCCGGACGGCCCGGAATCCGAGCCGCGGAAACGGATCAGATCGGCGATGCCATGCGACAGCTTCTTGATGACTGACAAAACGCCACAACAACTACCCGTTGGCGAAGAACTCCAAAAGATGGGAAATCAGCGTCCGAGGTGCCCTGTCCAGCGCACCGTGATCCGCTCCCGGCACAGCCGTGCAGCGTCCGTGAAGCAACTGTGCGGAAAGCGCTTGGGCTATCACCCGGTAGAACTCATCGCTACTGGAACCGAAGAGCACAAGCACGGGAACCGGAATGCCGGCGTAGCGCTCTGCGGGAGGCCGGTTGCCGTCAAGGAATGCCAGTTCATTGACGGCACTGTGCACCGTTCCTTTCCACGCCCGGCCTTTTCGTGTGGCAATTGCCAGCAAGCGGACCACCGCTTGGAAGGCAGGTTCCGGAAGCGGGCTTGCGTTGAGCTTGGCGGATATACCCTTCCCCAGGATTGACACAGCCCGGTGCACGTCACCTCGTTGCACCGCCGATTCGAACTCGGGCAGGAAATGGGTTGGCACTGCACCGCCGATGTTGGGAACGGCATCGTAGACGGCGATCCGCCGGACGGGCAGCTGAAGCCCGGCGTCGAGAGCAACTGCACCGCCATAGCTATGACCGAAAACCATGGTGCTGCCGGTGGCGTCCAGGACGCGCCCGAGGTCGGCCACCTCGGTGTTCATGGAGTAGTCGTGCGGCTGCAGGCTGGATCCAGGCCTGCCCCGTCGGTCGTACACGTGGACGGGCAGGCCTTTGCTGAGCCGCCTCGCGGTTTTGAAGTAGGTTGGCGCAACGGTATTCGTCCCGCACACAAGCACCACACCCGGTCCGTCCCCGAAGCTGAAAACGCGAAGGTGGCCGCCGTCGGATGTTTCCACTGTGTGCTGTCGCATGACTGGCTGCGACGGCGGGAGGCACCCGCCGTCGACCGCTTTCTTTTTGTTAGGGCTGCCCGGTGGGGCCGCTGTCCTTGACTTCGCCACGCCAGCCGCCGGTTTCGGACCCGCGCGATTCGATGAAGTCCTTGAACTTCCGCATGTCGGCCCTGACCTGCATCTCGTCGATCTTCAGCGCCGCGCCTGCCTTTTCGGTGACGGTTTCCGGCGCCCACTCGAAATGGACCTTGACCTTCGTGTGGTTGGCATCCAGCGGCGTGAACCTGATGATGCCGGCATGGGACTTGCCGTCGGTGCTGCGCCAGGCAATCCGGTCGTCCGGCTCCTGGTCAACGATCTCGGTATCGAATTCCCGGTGGACGCCACCCACGTTGGTCACCCAATGGTTGGTGGTGTCAGTCAGCTGGGTTACGGATTCCACACCGGACATGAACTGCGGAAAGGATTCGAACTGGGTCCACTGGTTGTACGCGGTCCGCACCGGGACATCGACTTCAACGGTCTGTTCAACGCGTTCCATCTGCTTCCTCCTCATGACGGACGGCCGCAACGGCGGACCGGCAGAGCTTGCCATCCTGCCAGTCAGGCAGCCGCCACCTTTGCACCATAAATCCGGCGGCGGCCAGTGTCCAGAGCCTCGGGATTCCCGGCACGCCGGACGGAGATGGGAGCTTGGAAAGGCAGAAGCGGACGACGGCGGGAGGCACCCGCCGTCGTCCGCTTACCATTGGTGCCTACGAGCTGAAGGGGACCTTTTCCCAGCTCAGGACGTCGCCGCCGTCGGCACTGTTACCGGCGACAGAAAACCTGACGTAGTTGGTGGCGTTCGCGGAACCGTCCACCGTGATGCGCTGCAGGTCATCGGCTTCCGCCTGGCCGTAGATCTCCAGCCAAGGCGAGCCTGCGGCGAGCGGCTGGTTCTCGGCGAAAACGTGGCTGTCGCCATTGATGAGGTACACCGGCGCGTCGAAGCTGTTGGTCTCCTCGACGATGGCCGCCACGATCCCGCGGAAGCCGGACATGATCTCCGGGTTGGTGGTGGCCGCGGCGAGCAGCGAGGGATCGAACATGTCGGCCTGGGTCATCAGGACGACCGCGCGGTCATTGCGGCGTTCGGCGTCGGCAAAGGTCTCGCGGATCTGGGCCAGGACGGCGCCGGTTCGGTACTCCACCTCGGCCACCTGTTCCGGCGTTGCGCTGGTTTCGCCCAAACCGGTCCACGGCTGCAGTGAATTGTTGCTGCCCTGGACGTTGAGCACGGAGAAGGCCACCCGGTTCTGCGCGAACCTGACGTTCTCCGGCAGCCCAAGGTTCTCCTGGGTCTTGACCGGCATCGTGGCCCCCAAGGTCTTGCCGGGCTCGTTGAAGAACACCTCCCGGAGCCGATCCAGCCGCTCCAACGGATTGTAGGCGCCGTTGTTGGTGCGGTGGCAGTCCACCCACTCGTTGTCGCCCGGGGTGAAGACCAGCGGGTGCTCGAAGGTGTCGAACTGTGTCCGGATGTTGGCGAAGTACTCGTCTGAGCAGACCGAGGAGCCGTTTTTGATATCGCCCACGTGGGTGACGAACTTCAGGTCCTTGTCCGCGTTGATGTCCTGGATGCGGGCGGGAAACTTGGCGATCTCAGCGTCGCCGTAGGGAATATCGCCAATAACGCCGAAGGTGAAGGCCTGCTTGTGGGGGGTGTCCTCAGCGGCATTGGCGGGCTGGGACGCAAGGAGGCCGAGCGCCAGGACGGCTGCCGCCGTCGTCGTTTTTATGGTTTTTGAAGGCATGGGGAGGTACCTGTTTCTGCTGGGAGCGGCTGAGGACGTGGCTTAGGCCGTGCGGGCGGTGAGGAACTGCTGGAGGGCCTCGAGGTCATCGGTGTTGATGTGGTCCACGCCAGCGTCGGCAAGTTCGGTCCAGATGGCCTCCCGTGCTGCGCCGGGCTGGTCCGGGGTGGCCCAGAAGCGGACGCGGTAGCCGCTGGCGTGCGCCTCGGCCACGTAGGCGTGGAGCTTGGCGCGCTCGGCTTCCGGCATGGGGCCGACGCCCTGCCAGGTGAACAGCTTGGTCCAGTTGTCGCTGACCAGCGGCATCAGGCCGGCGGGCTTGCCGGTGGCGAGGTCGGCGGAGCGGCCGTCGTAGAAGCTGAACCGCTTCTCCTGTGCCTGCATCGTGGCCAAGGGGCGGTTGCCGCTGATGACAGCGGTGACCGGCCCGGTCTTGACGTTGCCGTTGGTGTAGCGGCTCATGATGTCGCGGTGTTCGGCCAGTTCCTGCTCAATGGCAGCGTAGGTGGCCTCGCCTTCGCTCTTGATGTCGATCAGGAGCTGCAGGCTGCCGTCCCAGTGCGGGTAGACGCTGTGGCCGGGCTGGCTGCGGACCAGGTCCTGGAGCGGGTCCAGGTAGAGGCTTTCGAGCGTGACGCCGGGCTGGACGTCCTCCCGGTCGTGGGCCACCAGCAGTTCGCCGTCCACCAGCCACACGTCGGCTTCGACGCTGGTGAAGCCGTGCTCGAGCGCGTCGAACAGGGGACGCTCATGCTCGTAGTCGTTGTGCGCATGGGCTTGGGCGAGTGGCTGGCCGACGACGACGGGAGCCGGCTTGGTTGCCTCGGCTTGGGCGGGTGCAGCTGCTGCGGTTCCGGCCAGGGAGGCGAGGACAGCGACGGCGGCGAGGGTGCTTTTCACGAACACGGAGTACTCCTACGTACTGCTGGGATGTCCGCCCGGCTGTCTGGTGTGCCGGGCGAAAGGGGGCGTGAAAAGACTGCTGGTTGCGGGAGAACGCTTCGGGGCCGGCGGGTTGCTGGCAAGTGAACTGCGAGGGACATGGCAGGGAGCGCGGGGCACGGCGGCACATCCGCACCTGCTTACTGCCGGGCCAGCTCCACGCTGAGGATGCGGTCACCATCGGGGCCGGGCCTGCCCCGGCCGTCGGTGTTGCTGGTAACGAACCAGAGCCTGCCGTCCGGAGCCTCCGTAACATCGCGGATGCGGCCGAATTCGCCATCGTAGTACGTGGTCGACGTCGAGGGGTCGGCGACGGGAACGGCCCGGAGGACCTGTCCGCGCAGGTTGGCGATGAACAGTGTCCCGTCAACGTGCGCCATGCCGCTGGGGCTGGCCCCGGTGGGCTCCCACTGCTGCACCGGGTCCGCGAAGTCCCCTGTCGCCGCTATTCCTTCCACGGTAGGCCAGCCGTAGTTGGCCCCCGGGCTGATGATGTTCAGCTCGTCCCACGTGTTCTGCCCGAACTCGGTGGCGAACATGGTGCCGTCCTCCGCCCAGGCCAGGCCCTGGGGGTTGCGGTGCCCGTAACTGTAGACGAGCGAATCCGGGAAGGGGTTGTCGGCGGGGACGCCGCCGTCGGGGGTCATCCTGAGGATCTTCCCGTTCAGGGAATCGAGGTCCTGGGAGCTGTCGCGCCGGCCCGCATCGCCAATCGCGACGTAGAGCATGCCGTCGGGCCCAAAGGCGATCCGGCCGCCGTCGTGGTAGCTCGCGGAGCCAATCCCGTCGAGGATTGTTTCGGCCTGTCCCAGCGCCAGCGCCCCTGGTTCTCCGGTGACGTCGAAGCGCTGGAGCCTGTTTCCGTCCGTCCCGGTGGAGTAAACGTACAGGCGGCCCTGGCTGTCCACGGCCAGGCCCAGCAGCCCGCCTTCCCCCGCAGCCGTCACACCGGGAATGTCGCCAATGGTGCGTGTGGTGCCGTCAGGGCTGAGTTCGAGGATCCGGCCGCTGTCCCGTTCGCTGACCAGCGGGGTGCCGTTGCGGAACACCACGGACCAGGGAGCTTCCAGCCCGGTGGCCACGGCCTGGGGCGCGCCGGCCGGGGTGGCGTTCCCCGCCGTCGCCGATGCCGACGCCCCGGCTGACGAGGGAGTCGGGGAGGGAGTGGGGGACGGAGCCGACGACGTAACAGGCGCAGGAACCGGCGTTGGCGTTGCTGCCGGCGTGGTGGTGCAGGAGGACAGCATCAGGCCCGCTCCGAGAGTTGCTGCCAACAGGGCTGGGGTGCGGGTGGCTTTCATGGCTTTCTCTTGATGCATTTGAGGATGATTGCTTTGCGGTGCTGCTGTTGCGGGCGCCGCTTTGCTGGCTATGTGGGAAAGGCCGTGCGGCGTCCGGCAACAGCAACAACAATCGCGACGGCGGCCAGTCCCACCAGGGCGGCTGGCAGGACCATCCCGTCAAGGCTGCTGATCACCACCGCACCCGCCACCCCCGCAGCGAAAATCGCGAGGTTGAACGCGACGCCGAGCATGGAGTTGGCAACGTCCGCGTTTTCACCGCTGGCAGCGCTGATGGCCGTTTGCAGCTGTGCTGCCGCGCCGCCGAAGGCGATGCCCCACAGGACGATCGCGGCGAGGACTGCCACCAATGACGCGTGGCCGACGATGAAGATCGCACCGGCCACCATGAAGCTCCCCAGGCTGAGCAGGACCAGGCGTCGGAGGCCCTTGTCGATCACGGCGCCGGTGATGGCGATCCCCGCAATGGCGGCCGCGCCGAACGTTGCAAGCGCTGCGTCCACCGGGAGGTCAAGGCTTGCCCCGCGGAGGTAGGAGCCAATGTAGGTGTACATGATGTTGTGGCCAAGCATCCAGCTGACGATGACGCCGAGGACAACCGCCACGCCCGGGATGGCGAAGACCCGTGCGAGGGGTACCCGCGTCCCGGCCCGTTGGCCGGGCGCGTCCGGGACCAGGAAGACCGCCAATACCAAGGTGACTGCCGTGAGGATTGCGAGGACACCGAAGGACCAGCGCCAGTCGAGCGTCGTGCCCAGCCAGGAGCCGAAGGGCGTCCCCACTGCCAGGCCCACCGGGGTTCCAACGGACGCAACGGACAGGGCGCGGCCGGCCTGGTGCGGAGCTGTGATGCGCCGGGCATAGCCGGCAGTCATTCCCCACAGCAGGCCGGAGAACGCACCGGCAATGAGCCGTGCTCCCAGGGAAAGGGCGATGTCCGTGGAGAACGCCGTGATGAGGTTGGCGGCCAGGAAGCCGAGGATCCCGACGACGAAAACGGGCTTCCGGCGCAGGCCCCGGGTCAGGGCAATGGCTGGCATTGCCGCAATGATTGTTCCCAGGGCATAGGCGCTGACAAACTGCCCCGCGGTCCCCTCGGTGACTGCCAGTCCTGAGGCGATCTGCGGCAACAGGCCGGCGGGCATGGTCTCGGTGGCAATCAGGAGGAAGCCCATGAGGGCCATGACCAGCAGGGCCGCCCAGGGAAAACGCCCGGCGGGGGCGGAATGACCGCTTGCCGGGGCCGAATCCTTTGTTTTTTCAGTGATGCTGACGTTTTCGGAGTGCAGGACGTCGATGGGCGCTTCGCGGGCGCCTTCCTCAAGGGTTGCTCGGGTCAAAACGGTTCCATTCTTTTGTGGGGAAATTGTCGGAGCAGCCGTGTCATCCCGCTCAGTTAGCGGGAGCCAGCCTGGCGGTAAAACCGCTTGTCCGGTCCCGGACCGCCTCGAGGTCATCGAAGGATCCGATCCGTACAATTCCGCGGGAATACCCCACGTGCTCGTAGTAGAGCACGAGGGCCTGATCGGGGGCGTAGTAGCCGATGGTCAGTGGTTCTGCGCTGTCACCGGCGGGAACGCCGTCGAGCGAAAGCGCCTCCGGCAGCTCAGCGATCTTTTCCTGGCCGCCGTAGTCCCTGAAGGAGAGCGTCAAGGGCAGCTGGGCGATCAGGGAGCGTGCAGTTGCGTTGCCGGAAAGGGTGCCTGTCACCGTTTCGCCATCGATGTCGATGGTGACCGAAGCGTTGTCTGCCGCCCCCGCCGAGGACGGCACCGGTGCAGCTTGCGACGCCGACCCCTCGGCCGCCGTCGAGGTTTCCGGCGCCGGCGACGGGTACGGGGAGGAGGGCGGCTCAGTGGTGGAGGCCGGGCCGTTCGAGGGGGTGCTGCACCCGGCCAGGGGCAACGCCAGCACGCAAATCAAAGCCAGGGCCAATGTCTTCAGGTGCATGGGAGCTGATCCGTTCCGGTCAGGAAAGTTCGGTCCATTCCAGCAAAGCAGCTGGAGAAGAAGTGTAGGAGCCCCTGTTGTGAGGGGTACTGGCAGGGACCCCTCGGTGCCCCCGGCGGTGATGCCCGGCGTCGCCCGTTCTTTCCCAGCTGCCGCCCGGCGTCGTCAACCGTCTGTCCGGGTCCTCTCGGGCGCAGCCTGGACGGAATTTCCATACTCGCTGGCCGCCCATGAGGCGAGCAGCTGCATGCGCTCAGCGGACGGCGACCCCGGTTCCGCGGTGTAGATCGTGAGGGTCAGTCCGGGTTCGGCGGCCATTTCCAGCCCCTCGAAAGCGAGAGTCATTTCGCCCACGACGGGGTGGTTGAAGGTTTTGAAACCCGTGCCGTGGTGGCGGACGTTGTGCGCACCCCAGCGGCGGCGGAACTCTTCGCTGCGGGTTCCCAGCTCACCGATGAGGTCGTGGAGTTCCTTGTTATGGGGGTCCCGGCCTGCCTCCGTCCGCAGGATGGACACGGTCACCTCCGCGAAGGCATCCCAGTCAGGGTAGAACTGGTGGGCACGGTCGTCGAGGAACGTAAAGCGGGCGATGTTCGGCGGCTGGCCGGGCATGTCGTAGCAGTCCTTGTAAAACGCCCGGGCCAAAGGATTGACGGCCAGCAGGTCCATCCTGCCGTTGCGAACGAATGCGGGACCGGCCGTGATCGCGTCGAGCACCCATTGCAGGCTTTGGTGCGGAATGTAGGACTTTGAGGTGCGCCGCCGCGGCGGCCGTGCAGCCGGGCTGGCAGCCTGGGCGAGGTTGAACAGGTGCGCCCGCTCGGCGTCGTCCAGGCGCAAGGCCCTGGCGATGCTCTCCAGCACCTGGCCGGAGGCACCGCTGATCGCGCCGCGTTCCAGGCGTGTGTAGTACTCCACGCTCAGGCCGGCGAGGGTGGCCACTTCGCTCCGGCGCAAACCCTTGACGCGCCTGTTGGTCCCGGCGGGCAATCCAACCTGCTCCGGGGCCACCTGGCCGCGCCGCGAGACAAGGAATTCGCGTACTTCAGCTCGGTTGTCCATGTGCTTCACGCTAGGGCAAGTCTTGCGGGGGAGGGAGTCCCTTCCAGTACCCCTCCCCCGCATCCCCCTTCCTAGAGCTGTGTACGGAAGAAGTCCGTGAGCTTGTCGAAGGGGATGAGGCCGGTGCGGTCGTAGAGGTCCACGTGGCCGGCACCGGGGACCCAGAAGAGTTCCTTGGGTCCGGTGGCGAGCCGGTAGGCCTCTTCGCTGAATTCCCTCGAGTGGGCCTGGTCACCGGCGATGAACAGCAGCGGCCGCGGGGCGATCAGGTCCAGGTCGTTGAACGGGTGGAAGTTCATGAACTTGGTGTTGGTGGCCAGGGCCGGGTGCGTGGTGGTGTTGGGGTGGTAGCCGCGGGCGGTCCGGTAGAAGTCGTAGAACTCCCTGTCCACCGCAGTGGAGTCTGCGGTGAGTTCTTCCGGTGTGCCGCCGGTGTACTGGATCGCGCCGCCGGCGAACTCGACGTCGCGCTGGGCGGCTGCCGTGGCGATGAAGGCCTTGCGCTGTTCCAGCGTCACGGACTTGTTGAGCCCGTCGCGGTTGGCGGCGCCCATGTCGTACATGCTCACCGTGGCGATCGCCTTGATTCGCGGATCGATCTTTGCCGCGCTGATCACGAAGCTGCCGCTGCCGCAGATCCCGATGGCCCCGACGCGCTCCCTATCGACGAAGGGCTGGGCGCGCAGGTAGTCGACGGTGGCGCTGAAGTCCTCGGCGTAGATGTCCGGTGAAACGGAGTTTCCGGGCTTGCCGGCACTCTCGCCCCAGAAGGAGAGGTCGAAGGAGAGCGTGACGTAGCCCTGCTCGGCCATCTTGGTGGCGTAGAGGTTGGCGCTTTGTTCCTTCACGGCGCCCATGGGGTGGCCTACCACCAGCGCCGGGTGGGTGGTCCCCCGGTCCAGGTTGTTGGGGACGAAGAGGTTGCCCACAACCTTCATCTCGTACTTGTTCTTGAACGAGATCTTCTTCACCGTGACCTGGTCGCTGGTGTAGAAGTTGTCTGCGCCGTTGGAGGTGTCGCCCGGCTCGAGGTCCTTGCGGGAGGTGGGAGCTGCGAAAGCCGGCCCGGCTCCTGCCAGCCCGGCTGCGCTGGAGAGCCCGATGGCCGCCGCGCCTGCCCCTGTCAGCTTGATGATGTTGCGGCGCGACACGCCAGCCTGGATTCCCTGGGAAGTGGTGTTGTTTGCGTTGCAGTCCGTGCTCATCGTCTTCATCCTCGTGATTCGTCGGTTACGTATGTGGTTGGACTTCGTCGTCCTTTCGAGCACACCACAGCCGAAACGGCCAGCGGGAGTCCCTGCTGAGGCTGGTTCTGCCAGAGCCCCCATAGGTACCCAAAGAAAAGGGGTCTGCAGGGAGGGGCCCTGCCGCGAACCGTACCCGGTTGGGGCGTCACGGGGCACGCCGCGTCAGCCGGTAGATTTGAGCTGATGATTTCCATTGACCGGGACGACCCCGCACGCGGCGACGTCCATCTGCTCCTCAGCGAACACCTGGCGGACATGTACGCCACCTCGCCGGCCGAAAGCGTCCATGCCCTGGACCCCTCCGCGCTTTTGTCGCCGGCAATTACGTTCTGGACCGCCCGTGAGGACGGCAAGCTGATGGGGTGCGGCGCGCTCAAGATCCTGGATTCCCCTTCCGGCCCGCCGGTGCATGGCGAGATCAAGTCCATGCGCACCACGGCAAGCGCACGGGGACGGGGCGTAGCCACCCTGATGCTCCGCCATATCGTCGACGACGTCCGCGCCCGGAACCTTCAGCGCCTCTACCTTGAGACCGGAACCGAGGACTACTTCGCTCCGGCCCGGCGCCTCTACGCCCGGAACGGCTTCACAGAGTGCCCGCCGTTTGCCGGCTACGTCCTTGATCCCAATAGCGTTTTCATGGAGCTCCGTCTGTAGGATCCGCTCCAGCGGGCACCGCGGAGACAGCCCGGAGCGTCCCGGGGGGAGATGCGTCGGGCGGCAAAGCGGTCAGGCAACCAGGTCTCAGGCAGCATGGCGCGCCAGGCGGCGAAACGGTCACGCAACCAGGCGCCGGGCCTCAATGGATTAGGCGTCCAGTCGCCTCAGGCGGCGAGACGCGCCAGGATGGCCTGTTCAAGGGGGCTGGTGGCCTGTTCCAGTGGGCGAACAGTACCCGGGAGGCATTCTGGTGGGATGAGTGGTGGTTCCCGGTTCGGGTGTTCGGCCGGATAGTGCCGTCCGGCCGGTGAAATCCAGCCTGGTGGCTCATCCTTCGTAGCCGCCGTTGGTGTCCAATCCTGCCAGTGTTTGAGCCTGTGGTGTTTGGGGCATGCCTATCCAAGGTTGCTGATCCCGGTAACTCCGCCGTGTTGCAGTGGGGTGTGACATTGTGGCTTGCGGCTGCGGGAACGCGTCCCAAGGAACCAAGCGGACGACGGCGGAACCTCCCGCCGTCGTCCGCTTGGCTTTAGGCGGTGCGCCATGTCAGCAGGTGGCCTGGCGTCACATAACGCGGCCACATCCGGATCCTGGCGGGCAACGCCCTACCCTTAACAGGTGACTTTGACTAAGATGCGCACCGCCGCCGCGAGCTCACTCGCCGCCGCCGGTCTCCTGTTTTCCCTCGCCGCCTGTTCCGCGCCGGCAACCCAGCCCGCTGCCTCTGAGCCGGCGTCCACGCCAGCAGCTTCCTCCACCGCCGCGACATCCAGCGCCGCCGACGCGCCCTGCGACGGCGTGAAGGTCATCGTCGACTCGGGCGCCCTGAAGCAGGAAGCCGCCGACACCAACGTCTGCGTGCCCGTGGACGAGCCCACCGTCGCCGCCGAGATCCTCGAAGAGGCCGACGTGGAAACCGAGGGCACCACCGAATACCCCAACGAACTCGTGTGCCGCGTCAACGGTGTGCCCGCCGCGGACTTCGACATCACCCACAAGGGCGGCACCTACCGGGAAGAATGCGGCAAGATGCCGGCTGCCTTTGCCTACTGGGCCCTCTGGGTGAAGCCGGCCTTCGGTGACTGGGCCTACGCCCAGGAAGGCCTCGCCACCCTCAAGGTGAGCCCGGGCGAGAGCCTGGAACTGCTCTTCACGGTCGACGGCGAACCGGCCGCCCCCGCGGCATGACCTTCCGACCCGCGCCGTTACGCGCCGCGGCGGCCCTCGCCGTCGTGTTCATCGCGGCGCGGGTCATCTACCGCATCCTCTTCAACGGGGCGGGCATTGGCGAACCGGTCCTGCTGGACCTGCCGGCGACGCGCCTGCCTGCCCCATACTCGCATGTGGTCCTTCTGGGCCCGGTCACTGGTCCCGGGCTGTGGGCGGCGGTCCTGTCCGCCCTGCCGATTGCCGGGATGTTCCTCGGCTTCGGCCTGCTCAATGCGTTTGTGGATGTGGCGCGCGGCTTTGTCCACCTGGCCCGACGCGGCCCCATGCAGGGTGTTGGCCGGATGCTGGTGGTGGCCTGGGCGGCGCTCCCCGCGCTGTCCGACGCCGTGACCTCCGTACGCCTGGCGTTCCGGCTGCGGGGCGAAAAGTTCGGACCCTGCGCCCTGGTGCCCATCCTCGAGCACACCCTTGAGCATGCGGGCAGGGTTGCCGCCGCCCTGGAGCTGCGCGGTTTTGGCAGCCGTGCGGAGCACCGCTTCAAGAACGACGACGACGGCCCGCTTCTGGTGCGGGACGCCCAGTTCCGCATTGGGGACGCGCAGGTGAATGTCCCCGGATTCACGCCGCCGTACGGCTCCATTACTGTGATCACCGGGCCCACGGGCTCCGGCAAGTCCACCATCCTGCGGGGTATCGCCGGCCTCCTTTCGCATCTTGACGGTGGAGAGGTTTCCGGCACCGTGAGCGTCGCCGGCATGGACCGCAGCACCACACCGCCGCGGGACACTGCCCGCAGCGTCGGTGTTGTGCTGCAGAATCCCCGCGCAGCCTTCGCCACCACCAAGGTCCGGGACGAGATCTCCCTGGCCCTTGAACTGCGCGGCGTGGCATCCGCTGTCGCCAAGGCCCGGGTGCTGGAGGTCGCCGAGCGCATCGGAGTGGCAGCGCTGCTGGACCGGAACGTCAGCACGCTCTCGGCAGGCGAGGCAACACTTGTGGCCATCGCCGCCGCGGTGGTGGAAAATCCGGCCCTGCTCCTGGTTGACGAGCCCCTGGCCGACCTCGACACCAAGGCCCGCGGGCACGTCATCGCTGTGCTCCACGCCCTCGCCCGCGACGCCGGCGTCTGCGTCATCGCGGCCGAGCACCGCGCCGAAGCGCTGACTCCGGTAGCCGACTCGTGGTGGACCATCGAGGACGGCACATTGATCCCAACTGCAGGGGTTCCGGGTGCCGCGCCGTCGCCTTCCGCCACTGTTGAGGCGCTGCAGATCCCGCTTCCGCCAGCTGACTTCGCTCCGGTGCTGACGGCCGCAAACCTCGCCGTGCACCGCAAGGGCGCACAGCTGGTGCGCGACGCATCCCTCACCCTGCACCGCGGCGAAGTGGTGGCCCTGGTGGGACCGAACGGAGCCGGGAAGTCATCCCTCTTGGTCGCGCTCGCCCTCGGTGAAGGCAGCGGCGGGAGAGGCGGCGAAAGCGGAGGCGTTGTAACAACGTTCGACGGCGGCCGCGTCGCCCTAGTGCCGGACGCCTCGGACGACCTCTTCACCCGGGATACAGTTGCGGGCGAGCTCCGCGCAGCCGAGCGGCGGCTTGCGCGCCGAAAGAACGGCGGACAGCTCGCGCCTGGCTATGCGGCGTCACACCTGGCTCGGCTGCGGGGCGACGTCACGATCCCCATCGGGCATGAGCATCCCCGGGACCTCTCCGCGGGCGAGCGCAGGATCCTTGCCATCGCGCTGCAGACCATGGAAAACCCCCAGGTCCTCCTGATCGACGAGCCCACCCGCGGGCTCGATCCGGCAGCACGCACCGCCGTCGCCTCGGCCGTAAAAGCCGCCGCGGACTCCGGCGCGGCAGTCCTCATCGCCACCCACGACCACGACTTTGCCCACGGCCTCGGCGCCCGGATCCTCCCGATGCGCGACGGCGTCGCGCCGTCTGCTTTGGAGGACAAGTCGCCGGAACCCGACCCGGCTGTTGCCACGGCGCCGCCCGCAACACCACTGCTGATCCCGGTACCAACGCCCATCGACGCGCCAACGGACATCACCAGCGCGAAGAAGCCGCACCACATCCGGCTGCCGCGCGGCGTCGAGCTCTCAATACTCGCCGCGGCGAACCTCCTGGCCCTCGGCGCCTTCTGCTGGCCGCTGCTCGCCGCAGCCCTCCCGCAGGATGCCGCGGCTGCCCTCCCCTACGCTGCGCTGGCCATCGCACCCATTGCCGCCGTCGCCGTCGTCGTGTCCCTGGACGGTTCCGTCCGCTCGGCACACACGGTGGCGCTGCTCGGCGTCCTGGCCGCGGTAGGTTCCGCGGTGCGGCTGGCGAGCACCGGCGTCGGGGGCGTGGAAGCGGTCTTTATCCTGCTGATCCTGGCCGGCCGGACGTTCGGCGCCCGGTTCGGCATGCTCCTCGGCGCCGCCACCATCGCCCTCTCAAGTGCGTTGTGGGGCGGGATCGGGCCGTGGACGCCGTTCCAGGTCTTCGCCTGCGCGTGGGTGGGCGCGGGTGCAGGCCTGCTCCCCCGCCGGGTGCGCGGGCGGGTAGAACTGTGGATGCTGTGCGGCTACGGCGCCGTGGCGTCCTACCTGTTCGGCCTGCTGACCAACCTGTGGTTCTGGCCCTTTGCGGTGGGCGCCGGCACCGGCATCTCCTACGAGCCCGGTGCGCCGCTGGCCACCAACCTGAGCAGCTTCCTGCTGTACTCGCTGGTGACGTCGACGGCGGGCTGGGACACCCTGCGTGCCGTCACCACGATCATCGGAATCGTTGTGGTGGGCCGGGCCATCCTCGCCGCGTTCCGGCGGGTGAAGCCGGTTTCCAGCGTGGGCGCGAAAGCCGTGCAGACCCACTCTGCCGAGTCCGATGACCGGCTTCAACTCAAGGTCTGAGGACGCCCGAAACCCCGATGAATCCGAGGGCTTGCCACAGCGAAGGACGCGCTCAGCGAACGGGGTGCGTCCTTTTGCTTGCCCGCAATAGCAGCGAGCAGGAGTGGCCACCCGCCGTTTCCGGCCTGTCCACCGGAAGGGCCCCGCTTCCACCGTCCTACCCCCACTGCAGGTAAATGCCTTCGCCGGATTCGGGTATCTGGTACCCGGGTGCCCATCAGCCCGCGGCCGTACCGTGGACAGCGGAGCCGGCGGCGAAGGTGTACGGCTGAGACCACGTGCATCTCCCCCAGCCGCCGCCGGCTCCATTCTCGGTGAGAGGCCGTGCTGCGCCCCTACGCGTCGGGGCGCAGTGGCAAGACAACTGAAGGAGAGCGGACACTATGACCCCTCGCGAAACACCGGCCTACGAGCGGACGCAGTACGAAGCTGGGTGGCGGTTGAAGCCGCGCCCGTGGCCTGTTGGCCCACGTGAGAGCTATGGAAAAGTGGACTTTGATGACAGTGAGGGAAAATCGGTCCTCACCCTCTACATTCAGCGCGGGCCCGAAGAAGGTTACGTCCTGCACGTCGAGCACTTAGCCGCGCCACTGCGGGTGGATGGTACGCTCCTTCGCCTGAGCCCGGCTCCTCACTTGGACAGGAGGGCTGCGGACTTCCGCCGGATCTCCGCTGCCCGTACGGTTGCTGCGAAGGCCGAAGCCGAGCTGGACGCCGCCGTCAGCGTCGCCCGCGCGAACGGAGACTCGTGGGAGGTTATCGGTGCCGCCCTCGGCACGTCCGCTCGAAATGCCCGGGAGCGGTTTGGACACCATTGAGTTGCAGAATCTGCTGGCGGCGGGGTGACGAACGTGGGTATACGACGGCGAAGCGGGCAAGCCTTAATGCTCGCTCCGGCCAGGCCAAAGACCGTTTCAGGAAAAGACGGTTCTGCCTGGCCTGGCCTTCAACGCCCGGGGATCGTTACGACGTCTGCCCGGGCCGCGTCACTTCCTCCAGCAGCTCCAGCACGTGCCGGTATTCAGCCCCGGTTGCCCGGGTCATGCCCAGCTCGCAGGTGCGGTTGCAGGACGCGTGGGCGGCGGCACCCAGTTCTGCAACCTCCTCCCCCTGCTTCCGGGTTGCGGACTCGGTGAGCTCGGGGTGGAGCATGCCGCGGTCCCCCGCGAAGGCACAGCAGCCCCAGTTCACGGGGACATCCACCTTCTCGGCCACTGCACCGGCCACAGCATCCAGGGAACCGTTGATCCCCATACGCGTGGACGAGCAGGTGGGGTGCAGTGCCAGCGAATCCAGCTTCTTGTGGTCCGGGAGCCTGGGCAGGATGCGTTCGGCCGCGAAATCCACCGCATCCACAATCCGCAGCGGACGCTGGCCCACCAGGGGAACGTCGGACTCCACCGCCTGGCGAAGGCCCTCCGTGCAGGACGACGCGTCGCAGATGATGGCCAGTTCGCCGTCCCGGGTGGCTTCCCGCAGCGCGGCCAGGGTCTTCTCCTGCATGGTCGCCTGGCCTGCCACCATGCCCTTGGAGGACCAGGGGGTGCCGCAGCACAGGCCATCGATGCCCTGAGGCACCAGCAGGGTGATCCCGGCCCGTTCGCACAACTGCTCGAAGCTGTACTGGACTCCCGGCCCGGGGTTGCCGGACTGGTCCGCACCAGCCGGCCCGAACATGGTCCCCACGCACGCGGGGAAGTAGACGGCGTCCGGTGCCCGGTCCGGCGTCTGACGTTTCCGCACGGAACCGCCGCCCGGCAGCTCCGCCGAGTAAAGCGGGACGGTGTCGGTGCCCAGGACCGCCCTGGCGGCCTTGTTGGGCGGGACCAGCGCGGCGGCCGGCAGCTTGTTGACCACGGTCAGCGCCAGCGAGGCGCCGCGGGTCACCCCTTCCCAGTGCTTGGCAGCCGCGTTCCAGGCGCCGTTGGCCACGGGGCCGGCGTCGGAACGCCTGATCCGCTTGACCAGGAGGCCCGTGTTGATCTCCACGGGACAGGCCGTCTGGCACATGCCATCGACCGCGCAGGTCTGCACCGATTCGTAGTCGTAGTCCTTTTCCAGCTGTTCCACCAGCGCATTGTCACCGGCCAGGCGCGCGGCCTCGATGGCACGCAGGGTGACGATGCGCTGCCGCGGCGTCAGCGTGAGGTCCTTGCTGGGGCACACCGGCTCGCAGTAGCCGCAGGAAACGCAGCGGTCCACCTCTTCGGCCACCGGCGGCGCCGTTTTGATGTGCCGGAGGTGCGCCTCGGGATCGTCGTCCAGGATGACGCCGGGGTTGAGGATCCCGCGCGGATCGAACAGCTCCTTGATCCTGCGCATCACGCCGTACAGCTCATCCCCGTACTGCCGCCGCACATAGGGCGCCATCACCCGTCCGGTGCCGTGCTCGGCTTTTAGTGAGCCGCCCTCCCCCAGCACCAGGTCCACCATGTCCTCGGTGAACGAGCTGTACCTGTCCAGCTCCTCGGCGGTGGTGAACCCGTCCGTGAGCATGAAGTGGACGTTCCCGTCTTTGGCGTGGCCGAAGATCACGCTGTTGCTGTAGCTGTACTTGTCGAACAGCCCGATAAGGTCCTGGCAGGTGCGGCCCAGCACGGGAACCGGGACCACGATGTCCTCCAGCAGGGCGGTGGTCCCCTGCGGCCGGGCGCCCGCCACCGAGGCGTACAGGCCCTTGCGCAGGTGCCAGAGCCCCGCACGTGCTTTGGCGTCACCCGTGAAGTGGGCTTCGGCGGAGAGGCTCAGCTCCTTGAGGATGCTTTCACCGCCCTGCTGCAGTTCCGCGAGCTGATCCTGCCCTTCGGCCGAGTATTCAACCAGCAGGGCTGCGTGGTCCCGCACCACCAGGTCGCGTACGACGGCGGGAGTCCCCTTCAGCGCCTGGCCCACCTTGAGGGACAGCGCGTCCATGAGCTCCACCGTGGCTGCGCCGGTTTCCACCAGCGCAGGCAGGGCGGCGTTGGCCGCCTGCAGGTCAGGGAACACCAGCAGTCCGGTGGCGGCGTGCTGCAGCCGCGGGATGGTGCGAAAGACTGCCTCGGCCACGAATCCTAGGGTTCCCTCGCTGCCGACGATCAGGTGGGCCATGATATCCACCGGGCTGCTGAAGTCCAGCAGCGTGTTGAGGCCGTAGCCCATGGTGTTCTTCATGGCGAACTGCTGCCGGATCCGGCGGACGGACTCACTGTTCCCGCGCACCCGGTCCGCCAGCTGCGCAAGGCCCTGGTACAGCTCCGGCTCGAGCGTGCGCAGCTTGGTGCCCGCGTCCGGGGCGCCGGTGTCAATGACGGTTCCGGAGGGGAGCACGACGGTGAGGGACTCAAGCGTCCGGTAGGCGTTGTCCACGGTGCCGCAGTTCATGCCGGACGAGTTGTTGGCCACCACCCCGCCAATAGTGCACGCGGCCTCGCTGGCCGGATCCGGGCCGAACTTCCGGCCGTAGGGTGCCAGCCGGGCATTCAGCGCCCGCACGGTGACGCCGGGCTGCACCCGGACGCGTGCGCCGCCGTCGAGCACTTCAACGTCCCGGAAGTTGCGCCGCACGTCCACCAGCACGCCGTCGGTGACGGCCTGGCCGCTGAGGCTGGTTCCGCCGGAGCGGAACGTGAGCGGGACGCCCTGGGCGGCGCTCGCGCGGAGCAGCCCGCCCACGTCGGCTGCGCTTCCGGCAGTGACCACGGCCTGCGGGATCAGCAGGAAGTGGGAGGCGTCGTGGGCGTTTGCGTGCAGGTCGATGGCCCGGGTTTTGACCTGGGCAGCGTCGGTGACGGCGGAGCGGAGGGCTGCGAGGTCCAGCGGTGCCATATCAGGGAACCATCCAGCCGAGGACGGGCGTTGACTGCAGGAAGATCAGGACCGTGATGAGGGCCAGGAGGCCCAGGCTCCAGCCGATGAGCTTGCGGAACAGGGTTCCCTCGGCACCGTCAAGACCCACCGCAGCCGAGGCCACGGCCAGGTTCTGCAGGGACAGCATCTTGCCCATCACGCCGGCGGAGGAGTTGGACGCAGCCATCAGCACGGGTGAAAGTCCGGTCTGCTCCGCTGCGGTGGCCTGCATCTGCCCGAACAGCGAGTTGGAGGAGGTGTCCGAGCCGGTGAGTGCCACGCCGATCCAGCCGATCAGCGGCGAGAGCAGGGCGAAGAAGCCGCCGGCGGAGGCCAGGGCGAAGCCCAGGGTGGTGGTCTGGCCGGACAGGTTCATCACGAAGGAGAGGCCCAGCACGGCGGTGACGGTGACGATGGTCCAGCGCAGCTGCACCACGGTGTCGCGGTAGATGCGCAGGCCCTGGGATGCACTGATTTTGTACAGCAACATGGTGAGCAGGCCGGAGAACAGCAGCAGGGTGCCGGTGGCCTTGAGGTGGTCCAGTTTGAACTTGGTGGCCGCCACGGGCTTGCCCGCCGAATCGGTGATCTCCAGGCCGGGCCAGGCGAACGTCACGCTGCCCACCTGGGTCAGCCAGGCCTTGACAGCAGGGATCTGGGCCACGGAGAACACCGCAATGATGATCAGGTAAGGCGCGATCGCCATCCAGATCTGGCGCGGCTCGGGCCGGGAGTTGTCCGTGGGGATGGCGGGGTCTGCAGGCAGGGCGCTGCCGCCGCTGCCGCGTGCCGCCGTCATACCTTCCTGTGCCGTACCTTCCTGTGCCGCGGAGCCGCCCGTTCCGCCGGCGCTGACGACGGCGGGGACTGCAGCAGCCTCCACGGCACCGCCCATGCCCACGGTTTCCTTCGGCTGCCAGACCTTCAGCATGAGCAGGACGGCGGCCACGGTGACGACGGCGGCGACGACGTCCGTGAGTTCCACGGCGAAGTAGTTGGAGGTGACGAACTGGGCCAGGCCGAAGGCGGCACCTGCCACCAGTGCCACGGGCCAGGTCTGCTTGACGCCGCGGCGGCCGTCCACGATGAACACCAGCAGCAGCGGGACGATCAGGGCGATGAACGGCGTCTGGCGTCCGGCCATGGCGGACAGCTCATTCAGCGGCAGGCCGGTGACGCCGTTGAGGGCAATGATGGGTGCGGCCATGGCGCCGAACGCCACGGGAGCGGTGTTGGCCAGCAGCGAGACAATCGCGGACTTCAGGGGTTTCATGCCGGCGGCCATCAGCATGGCTGCGGAAATTGCCACGGGTGCGCCGAAGCCGGCGAGCGACTCAAGCAGCGCACCGAAGCAGAAGGCGATGAGGATGGCCAGGATCCGGAGGTCGTTGGAGATGGAACGGATGGTGCGTCCCAGAACCTCGAACCACGGCGTGGCCACGGTGAGCCGGTAGATCCAGAGCGCGTTCACCAGGATCCACAGGATGGGGAACAGCCCGTAGAAGATGCCGGCCGCCGTGGCGCTCAGGGCCTGGTTGACCGGCATCTGCCAGCCGACGATGGCCAGCACCAGTGACAGGACCAGGCCGGCCAGGGCGGCGAAAGGTGCTTTGACCTTGAAGACGCCAAGGAGGACGAAAAGCAGGACGAGGGGAAGAGCTGCGCAAAGGGCTGAAATCACGAGGGACCCGGCGATGGGGTCGAGGATCTGCTGAAACATGTGTCTCCAGATTGTGTTAGGCGTCACAACACCGTGGCGCCCTTCGATTGTCTAACAAGTACACATGTTGGTCAAGTATTGGTGTCGTTCTGTCTGGCAAGATGAAGTAACTCGGAAAAGTACCTTGGGAGGGAACGCACGTGCCCGGTCGCATTGCAGCAGTCTCCATCGTGGAGGCGATCGCCGCAGATCTGCGGAGCCGCGTCTTCTCCGGCGAGCTGGGTTCCGGGGAGGCGCTCACCGAGACGGACGTCGCTTCCTCCTACGAGGTGGCCCGCCCCACCGCCAAAGCGTCCATTGAAAAGCTCGTGGCCGAAGGGCTGCTGGACAGGGGAACGCACAAGACGGCACGCGTGGTGGATCTGGGACCAGAGTCGGTCCGGGACATCTACCTGGCCAGGGCCTACCTGGAAAGCGAAGTGCTCCGCCGGCTTGCCTCCGGCCGGACCGTTCCGGCCGGTGCCGTGCAGGCGAACAAGGACATTGCCGCCGTCAAGAGCGGTGCGCCGCTGGACGTGGTGGAACCAGACATGAGGTTCCACACCAGCCTGATCGATGCGGTGGGCAATACGCGCATCAGCAAGATGTACCGGTCGCTCGTTGGGGAAGTCCGCCTGTGCATGTCCCGTGTACAGTCGCTGCACCTCCTCGACACCGCCCTGATCCAGGCGGAGCACCAGAGGCTGCTGGAACTGATTGAGGAAGGCCGGGGCGACGAAGCCGCCGGTCTGCTTGACGTCCATTTGGGGCGCGCCCGTGAACGGCTGGTCGCTGCAATGGGTGGCGAGGCCGGACCTGAAGCCCAGTCGCCGTCCGACTTGGTAGCCGAGTAAGGAGCCTGCCTATCTCACCACGAAGGTCATAGTGGGAGGATCCCTAGGATTCGCTATTTCCCGTGGATAGTCTGGGACAGGACGCCACCCGATGGAGGGTCAGTGAGGACGTGAGCGAAGCAGTTGCGGCGGTAATGGGCCGAAACAATGTCACCATATCGGGTCAGGATGATGGGCCTGTGATGATGTTTGCCCACGGTTTTGGCTGTGATCAGGCTATGTGGCGGAAGCTGCTGCCCTATTTCGTTGATGACTACCGGTTGGTGCTTTTTGACCATGTCGGTGCAGGACACTCCGACATCAGCGCCTATGACTGGGAGAAGTACGGGTCCCTGAAGGGGTACGCCTCGGACCTGCTGGAGATTTGCGCCGCCCTTGAACTTGAGGACGTCATCCTGGTGGGCCACAGTGTCAGCACGATGATCGCCGTGATCGCCGCAGTGCAGGACCCCAACCGTTTCTCCCAACTGGTCCTGCTTGCTCCTTCGCCCCGTCATACCGATGACCCGTACGACGGCTACGTGGGCGGGTTTTCGCGGGAAGATATCGAGGGCCTGCTGGCAGCTTTGGACAGCGACTATTTCGCCTGGGCCGCGGCCTTGGCCCCCGTGGTTATGGGCAACCCGCAGGAGCCCGAATTAGCGGAGGACCTGCGAGTCAGCTTCTGCCGGACAAATCCGACCATCGCACGGCACTTCGCCGGGGTAACCTTTTTCTCCGACACCCGCCCTGAACTGAAAAAGGTGCACACCAGCTGCCTGATCCTGCAGTGCTCCAACGATCGGCTTGCCCCGCCGGAAGTGGGCGCCTACCTGCACGAAAATCTGGAACACAGCACCCTGGTGCAGCTCCAGGCCACCGGGCACTGCCCCCACGTCAGCGCCCCGGAGGAAACAGCCCGGGCGATTCTGCACTACCTCGACACCCATTCCTGACAGGCGCCGTGCAGGGACTGGTTCAGGCGAGTTTGGTTACCTCGTAAGTGTGGCCGGCAGCGCGGAGTCGCTGGATGAGGACGTTGCCGAGCGCAGTGGCCGGTGTCAGCGACCCTGCCGCAGTCGGCAGCAGGTCACCGTCGAGGGCAAGAGCGAGGGCAGTTTCCCCTGCCATCACGGCGGTGGCGGCATAGCCGGGATCACCAGGGCCAGCAGCAATCGCCTGGTAACGCTGGCCGCCTTCGGTGCGGGCGGTGACTTGGGAGTGGAACCAGCCCGCGCGCTGCCTGCTGGTGCTCGGTCCCGCACCTGGTGGCGGAAGAAAGCGGTCGAGCACCCTCCGGGTGGGCGGGAACGCCATCGCGCCGGTGAATGTCCGGAGCCCGAATGTCATTGCCCTGGCGATGACCGCTCCTGCCGGTCCCGGGGCCACCCCCATCACCTCGCCGTACTGAAGGGAGCGGCCGTAGGCCCAGCCCTGCAATGCGTTGCTGCGGCGCACTATCCGGGTGTTGAAAGGGGCCATGATGAATGGCGCGGTCCAGGTGCCGTCAGCGGAACGGCGCACAGGACCGGCATCGGGAGGCTGTGGTGTTGTCGGTTCCCGTGCGCGGTCGGGGCTCAGAGCGTAGGGGTCAGCTACTAATGACCGCAGCGCGGTGCTCGATCGCATCGCGTCGAGCTGCCCCCGCATCGATTCGAGCGTGCCTCCGCTGATGCCGGCCTTGGCCCTGGCAACGAGTTGGACCTCGGCCAAACCGCCAGCGCCATCGGCTTCCGCCGCCTGATGAAGCAGCAGTACGGCGAGGTCGGACGGCACAGAGTCATAGCCGCAAGAGTGCACGATCCTGGCCCCGTTTGTCCTGGCTAGAGCGTCGTAGCGATCGATCGCCTCCCGGATGAAGAACACCTCACCGGCGAGGTCGGCGTAGTGGGTACCGGCCCGTGCGCATGCCTCGACCACAGGTAGTCCGTGTTTCGCGTACGGACCGACAGTTGTGAAGAGCACACGTGTGCCCGCGGCCAGGGCCGCCAGCGAGTCCGCGTCCTCCGTGTCGGCTTCGATGAGGGCCCACCCGTGCGCCGCAACCGGCAACCGGGACCGAACCGCCCCGAGCCTGGCCCTCGACCGGCCCGCGAGTCCAACCCGCATACCGGCCGGCGCATGCTCCGCAACGTAGCCGGCGATCAGCCGGCCAACGAAACCCGTCACTCCGAAGAGAACGAGGTCATGGTCCCTCGGTGAGTTGTCCATAACTGCAGCCTTTCACAACGGCAACTCCAAGCGGACGCACGGCTTCCTGCCTTGGTCCTCGAAACAACCGGAACTGATGAGCCCGCTGCACTGCGTGAGTTCGCTAAAACCCTTGAGGAGCACTTGTGGCCTGGCCCACAATGCATATAGGATTCTAGAGATTCCTATATGAAGGGCGTTCGACGATGAGTACCCAGCAACTCTTCCCACAGCCGGATCTTGTTCGCTTCGCTACAGAAGCGTTGGCTGCCCGTGGTGTTCCGCGCACGGATGCGGACCTCACGGCCCGCTCTCTTGTGCAGGCGGATCAGCGCGGCATCTACTCCCACGGACTGCTCCGCCTTCCCTTGTATTGCGAAGCGCTGCGGCTCGGAGGGATTAATCCGCGGCCCAGCCTGAAGTTCTCCAAGGATCAAGGCAGCGTGGCAGTACTCGACGCCGATGCTGCGCTGGGGCAGGTAGCAATGCAGGCTGCTGTGGAGAGGGTCATCAGCGTCGGTCGTGCGCAGGGCATCGCCGCTGTCGCCGTTCACAACAGCAGCCATTTCGGCGCCGGCGCCTTTTGGAGCGACATGCTCGCCGAGGCAGGCTTTATGTCCTTTATTACCTCGTCGACGGGACCGGTCGTCGCACCTCATGGGGGAACTGCAAAGGTCCTCGGTACAAACCCGCTGACACTTGGTGTTCCCAGCTCTTCAGGATGGCCCCTTACCGCTGACCTGGCCACCAGTAATGGCGCCTACGGCAAGGTGATCGCCGCGAAGAACGAAGGCACCCAACTTCCGGAGGGCTGGGCCGTTGACGCACACGGAAACCCAACCACTGACCCTTTCGAAGCGGAAAAAGGATCGATGATCCCCTTCGGCGGACACAAGGGCTCAGCAGTTGCCGTTCTGCTCGAAGCCTTCGCAGCGTCCCTGACGGACGCAACTTACGCTTTTGAAACCATCGATATCTGGTCCAATCCAGCATCCCGCATGAACAACGGTCATCTGGTCATCGGCCTTGATACTGCTGCTTTCGGGGGAAGCGCCCATACGGCATCGCGCGTGGCAACACTGCAGAACCGCGTGCGTTCATCGGGTCCGGGTGGCCAGCCTGTCGATGCGCCCGGAGACCCGGAGCGTCGTCGCCAAGCAGACGCCGCGGAAGCCGTCCCCCTGCCTGCATCGACCATCAGCCAATTGGACGCCCTGGCCAAGGAACTGTCCCTTTCGCCCCTCAAAACCCACTCAACAACCTAACGACCAACTCGTTTTTCGGAAGGATTCAGCAATGAAGCTTGAAACTAACCCCACCAGCAACGTGGCAGCTCCCCGTGGCAAAGGGAAGCTCGTACTAAGCGTGGCCGCCGCGGCGGCTCTGCTGCTGTCCGGTTGCAGCGTCGGTGCACCGGTGGACCGCAGCAAGGTCGAGTCCGTTGACGCTAACGCGAAAACCCTGCGCCTGGCCCACGTTTATGACGCCGGCCACCCTGTGGAAGAGTGCGGCATCGCCACCATCAAGAAGGAATTGCAGGGAAGCGGCCTGCAGGTCCAGAGTTTTCCGTCCGCGCAGCTGGGCAACGAATCCGAGCTGCTCGAACAGGTCGCCTCGGGCAGCCTCGACATGGCCGTGGCAGGCCCGTCCTTCCTGGGCGTCTGGGAGCAGAACGCAGCCGTCCTCGATGCGGCCTACCTGTTCCAGGACGTGGACCACTTCGTGGACACAGCAAACGGCGAGCAGATGAAAACCGTTTTCGACGACCTCTATGAGTCCTCGGACATCAAGGTACTTTCCAGCTGGTACTACGGCACCCGCCACGTGACGGCGAACAAAAAGATCAGCACCGCGGCGGACTTTGCCGGCCTCAAGATCCGCACCCCCAACGCTCCCCTCTATTTGGCCAACGTCGGCGCGATGGGTGGAACCGCAACTCCGATGGCGCTCGACGAGGTGTATCTCGCCCTGCAGCAGGGCGTTATCGACGCCCAGGAAAACCCCATTCCCACCATCGCCACCGCCAAATTCAACGAGGTGCAGGACTACATCAACCTCACCGGCCACATGATCCAGGGCGTTCAGCTGAACACCGGACGGGCGGTCTATGAGGGCCTCTCGGATGAAGAACGCACTGCACTCGAGGAAGCGATGCAGGCCGGTGCAGAGGCCACGCGTACCTGCGTCGAGGAGCAGGAGCAGTCCATCCTCGAGGAATGGAAGACCGGCAGCGGCATCCAAGTCAATGAGGATGTGGACCGCGAGTCCTTCGCCGCCGCTGCAGGCGAAGCCATGCGGCAGCAGCCTTGGGGTGACCTCTACGACCAGATCAAGTCCGCCCGATGACTGAAGCTGTAGGTGGGCAAACATACCGGGAAACTGAAAACAACATTGCAACGGGGCTGCGGGTCCCGCAGGAACCCGATGACCCTGATTTCGCTGAACAACGGAGCGCCCCGTACCGGTACCTGGTAGTCACGGAGAGGGTCGCAGCGTGCACATTCCTCGTGGGTACGCTCGGTCTGATCGTTCTTCAGGTGGTGAGCCGATACATCTTCAATTCGCCCTTCACCTGGACTGAGGAGCTTGCGCGGTTCGCCCTGTTGTGGTTCACGTTCGTGTCCGCCGGTTTCGTCATGGCGCGCCGCATCCACATCGCAGTGGACCTCCTCGCCAGCAAGCTGGGGCGGAAGGGGACAATCGTCCTGGATACTTTCGCTTTGGCCATGGTGATCATCGCCTCGGGGATGATGGCATTCGCGGGAGCAGAATTCGCAGCTGGCGCGGCGCGCCTCCAGGCCCCCGCGACGTCATTGCCCATGAGCCTTGTCTACAGCTCCGCCGTAGCAGGATTCGCGCTGATCTGCTTCCACGCCCTCGTGCACATGTATCTCAACATCCGCCATCCCGAACTAGTGCCGGATGCGATGGAAAACCTCGAACGGGAAGCGGTCTAGGAACCAATATGACACTCCTCATCATGGTGATCAGCCTTCTGCTGCTGCTCGCCCTTCGCGTCCCCGTCTCAATCGCACTGCTCATTCCGTCCCTCGGCTATGTCCTCATGGACCCGTCCGTGCGTCTCGGCACGGCGGTCCAGCAGACGGTGTCCGGCGTCGACAGCTTCTCAATCCTCGCCGTCCCGATGTTCATTCTGTTGGGCAACCTGGCCAACGTGTCCGGTGTTACGGACAAGCTTTACGACGCCGCGGTGGCAGCCATCGGCCACCTCCGGGGCAGCCTGGGCTACGTCAACGTCGCCACCAGCTTCGGCTTCTCGTGGATGAGCGGCGCCGCTATCGCCGACGCCGCTGCGATGGGCCGGGTTCAGGTGCCGGCCATGGTTAAGCGCGGCTACAAGCAGGAGTTCGCGCTCGGGGTCACAGGCGCCTCGAGCCTGATTGCACCCATGATCCCGCCCAGCATTCCAGCAGTCATCTACGCGGTCACGGCTGGAGTCTCCGTCGGTGCCCTCTTCATGGCAGGGATCGTCCCCGCGTTGATCCTTGTCGCCGCACTATGCGCCACCGTATGGCTGCTCATGCGGAAGAAGAACCAGCTCCGCCTGCCCAAAGCGACGTGGGCCACCCGTGGCAAGACGGCCCTCGGTGCGGTTCCGGCCCTCGGTTCTGCAGTGGTCATCCTGGGCGGCATCCTTAGCGGCATCTTTACCCCGACCGAGGCCAGCGGGATCGGCGTCGTCTACATCGCAGTCCTCGCCGTCGTCTACAAGGCACTCACGTGGCGGAAGGCGTACCGCACGCTGCTGACGACTGTCGAGACCTCCGGCTCAGTGCTCCTCATCGTTGCCGCGGCCGCACTCTTCGGCTGGGTACTGGCCAGGGAACAGGCTCCGCAGGTAGCTGCGAACCTGATTCTGGATATCACCAACCAGCCGATCGTTTTCCTGATCCTCGTCAACGTGCTGCTTCTTCTCGTTGGGTGCGTGTTGGAGCCGACGGCGGCGATCCTGATCCTCGTCCCGGTCCTCCTGCCCGTAGCAGAGACGTTCGGGATCGACCCGGTCCACTTCGGAATCATGGTCATCTTCAACCTGCTGATTGGACTGATCACCCCACCTGTGGGGCTGGTGTTGTTCGTCCTTTCCAGCGTTACCAAGGCACCGGTACCGGTCGTTATCAAGGGGATACTGCCGTTCTTCGTCCCCATGGTCACCACCCTGCTGTTCATCACCTTCGTTCCCGCCGTCACGCTTGGCCTCCCCGTGCTGCTCGGCTTCCTCTAAACCTTCCGCCGTTGACCCGCTAGGAAAACACTCATGTCAAAAATTCAATCCGTCCGCACTACGGACGTCCGCTTTCCCACCTCACTCGAACTTGACGGCTCAGATGCCGTCAACGTCGATCCGGACTATTCGGCAGCCTATGTCGAGATCACCACTGACGACGGCGAGAGTGGCAACGGTCTCGTGTTCACCTGCGGCCGCGGCAATGAGATCATCACTGCCGCGATGGACAGCTACGGTGAACTCCTCGTGGGGCGTGACACCGACGAACTCGTCAACAACCTTGGAGACTCTTCCCGGCGGCTCATCCATGACTCGCAGATGCGCTGGCTCGGCCCCGAAAAGGGAGTGTCCCACATGGCGGCCGGCGGGCTCATCAACGCGCTGTGGGACATCCGGGCACGGCGGGAGCAGAAGCCGCTGTGGCTGCTGCTGAGCGAAATGCCTGTGGAAGAAATCATTAGCGCAGTGGACTTCACCCACATCCGCAACGCCCTCACCCCCGAAGACGCCGCGGACATCCTCAAAAAGGGCCAGGTGGGCAAGGAAGCGCGGATCGCCGAACTCAAGGAACACGGTTACCCGGCCTACACCACCACTCCAGGCTGGCTCGGTTACAGCGACGAGAAGCTTGTGCGCCTGTCCAAGGAGGCGGTGGCCGACGGCTTCGGCATGATCAAGCTGAAGGTCGCCGGCAGTATCGAGGACGACCGACGGCGCCTGTCCCTGGCGCGCGAGGCGGTAGGGCCGGACGTCCGCATCGCCATCGACGCCAACCAGCGCTGGGAGGAGCAGGAGGCCATCGACTGGGTCAATCAGCTTCAGGACTTTGAGCCCTACTGGATCGAGGAACCCACCAGCACGGACGACATCCTGGCCCACGCCGCCATCCGCAAGGCTGTCCACCCCATCAAGGTGGTAACGGGCGAAGCCGTCCATAACCGCATCATCTTCAAGCAGATGCTCCAGGCGGGGGCAATCGACATCATGCAGATTGATTCGACCCGCGTGGCCGGCGTCAACGAGAACATCGCCAACCTGCTGCTGGCGGCCCGCTTCGAGACTCCCGTGTGCCCGCATGCCGGCGGCGTCGGGCTGTGCGAGCTGGTGCAGCATTTCTCCTTCTTCGACTATGCAGCCATTACCGGCACCATGGAGGACCGCGTCATCGAGTTCGTGGACCACCTCCACGAGCACTTCACCGAACCGGCAGTAGTCTCCAATGGGCGCTACCAGGCACCTAAGCTGCCCGGTGTCGGCGCCAGGATGCTGCCCGAGTCCACCTCACGCTGGTCCTACCCGGACGGTGCCGTCTGGCAGGAACTGAATGCCCGCTGAGCTTCCGGAAGGATCTCCCATGCACATGACCACCCTGACCATCGCCACCACTCCCGAACAGGTGGACCGGGCCGCGCAGGAAGCTCACGCTGCGTTCCTAACCATTGCCGATGAGTCGCCTGCAACACGCGCTGCCCGGCTCAATGCAATCGCCGATGCCCTTCGTGCCAACGCGGATGAACTGGTGGCGTTAGCGGCCGCCGATACGAATCTCGCTGAGGCCAGGCTTCAGGGAGAACTGAAACGGTCAGCTTTCCAGCTGGACCTGTTCGCCGATGAGGTGCGCACGGGCATCGCCTTCGATGCCACCGTGGACCACGCCGATCCGGACTGGGGCATGGGCCCCCGCCCGGATATCCGCAGGGCCAACGTGCCGCTGGGCGTGGTGGGCGTCTTCGGGGCCTCCAACTTCCCCTTTGCGTTCAGTGTCATGGGTGGGGACAGCGCCTCGGCTCTCGCTGCCGGGTGCGCTGTCCTGCACAAGTGCCACTCCGGGCATCAGAAACTCGCGGTCAGGACGGGGGAAATCGTGGCCGAAGCGTTGGCCGAAGCCGGTGCCCCTCCAGGGCTGTTCGCGCTGGTGGACGGCCGCTCCGCAGCGGAGGCACTGGTGGATCACCCGCTCGTCAAGGCCATCGGATTCACGGGTTCCACAGCTGGGGGCCGGGCGCTCTTCAATCGCGCCAGTGCCCGCCCCGTGCCGATCCCCTTCTACGGGGAGCTGGGCAGCATCAACCCGGTCTTCGTGATGCCCAAGGCCTGGGACGCCCGTGCTGAAGAGATCCTCACTGGCTACGCGGAATCCTTCACGGCGGGCATGGGACAGTTCTGCACGAAACCTGGCTTGCTCTTTGTCCCGGCTTCCGCCTCCGAGGAACAGCTGCTCAGCACTTTGGACGCCGCACTCAAAAAGGTTCCGCTGACCAAGCTCCTCACTCCCGGTCTCAGGGAGTCGTTCGGCAAGGCGCGCGGAGAGGTCGCTTCGATCGACGGCGTCCAGGCCCTCGTTCCGGGTTCTGATGATGAGGTGCCCGCACCCACAGTCCTGCTGGTCGATGCACGAACCGTCGCGTCAGATCCTGAAGTGCTCCACCGTGAGATGTTCGGTCCGGCAACTGTGGTGGTCCGGTACAACGACGTCGCCGACCTGCCAGCGCTTGCTGCGCAGATGGAGGGCCAGCTGACGGCCACCGTTCAAGCAGACGACGGCGATCCGTCCGGTGAGCTGCTCTCCACCCTGACGGGTATCGCCGGCAGGGTGCTCTGGAACGGCTGGCCCACCGGCGTTACGGTCTCCTACGCCCAGCATCACGGCGGGCCCTACCCGGCCACGACAGCACCGGGCACAACCTCGGTGGGCACGGCGGCGATCAGGCGTTTCATGCGCCCGGTTGCCTATCAGAACGTTCCCGATTCCGTACTTCCGCCAGCGCTCCAGGAGGCGAACCCCTGGGGCATAGCCCGCCGGGTGGACGGAAGCCTTGAACCTGCAGGAGGACCCCGATGACACGTTTAGAACCGGAAGCAATTCTTCCCCAGGACGCCTCGGCCGCCCTGCTGGTTGGCCGCCTGTGGGACCCGGAAACCCAGGGTCCACGCCCCGTCCTGTTCCACGAAGGCATGCTGCTCGATCTCTTCGACCATGCGCACACTGTGTCCGCGCTGCTCAATCATGAGGACCTTCACGGCGTCCTGGAGGATGCGCGGCATGACGGGGCCCGCAGCTGGGACCTGGAGAGCGTCCTGAACGGGGGAAGAAGCCAGGATGAACCCCATCTTCTCTCACCGGTGGACCTGCAGGCTGTGAAAGCCTGCGGGGTGACCTTCGTGGACAGCATGATCGAGCGGGTCATCGAAGAACGTTGTGCCGGTGACCTGACACTGGCAGAGCAGATGCGCGCACAGGTGTTGGAGTCCATCGGTGGAAGCCTGGCAGGTGTGCGTCCGGGCTCGGAGGAAGCCGCACGGGTGAAGGAAGTGCTGGTCCGGGCGGGGTTCTGGTCCCAGTATCTCGAGGTTGGCATCGGACCGGACCCGGAGGTGTTCACGAAAGCCCCTGTCCTCTCGACCGTAGGATGCGGCGAGGACATCGGCATTCCCTCCTTTTCCTCCTGGAACAACCCCGAACCCGAGCTGGTGCTGGTGGTGGATAGGCAGGGGCGCGTGCGTGGCTGCACGTTGGGCAACGACGTCAACCTGCGCGATGTCGAGGGGCGGAGCGCACTCCTGCTTGGCATGGCAAAGGACAACAACGGGTCAGCCGCGCTGGGCCCCTTCATCCGCCTGTTCAACCATTCCTACACCCTCGACGACGCCCGCCAGGAGACGATCCGGCTGACAGTACATGGAACCGACGGATACACCCTCACCGGCACCAACAGCGTGCAGCGGCTGAGCCGCCCCTTCGAGGAACTCGTGGGCGCGGCCTTCGGCCCGCACCACCAGTACCCGGACGGCTTCGCACTGTTCACTGGAACCCTTTTTGCCCCGAACGAGGACCGAAAGGCGCCTGGCATGGGTTTCACCCACGAATCCGGCGACACCGTGCAGATCAGCAGCAGCCGCCTCGGAACGCTCACCAACACGGTGAAACCAACCGAGAAACTCGAACCGTGGAGTTACGGCATCGGCAACCTGCTGGAGTATGTATTGAAGATGAACAATCCTGCCGCCCGACCCCACCTGCCGGTACACCATGGCTGAGCAATCCCCCGAACCCGGATCCCGGGCGCGGCCTGCCGTGGATGTCTATGCGATGTTGCGCGCCAGAATCCTTGACCTTCAACTGCCGCCCGACGAGAAGGTGAACATCGATGCCCTCGCCCGGGAGTTCGGAGTTTCCCAAACACCCGTGCGGGAAGCGCTGAGCCAGCTCGAGGGCGACAACCTCATCATCAAAACGCCCGGCAAGGGTTACCGGACAACGCAACTGCTGGACATGGCTGAGCTCCGCGAGCTGTTCGAATTTCGGCTGATGGTGGAGCCTTGGGCGGCCGGGGTGGCCGCACTGAACCGCTTAAGCAACCCCGCCCGGATGCTGCAAAAGTCACTCTCGACATTCGAAGCCGGGACGGAGAACTCAACCAGCGTCAGGCACCTCCTTGTGGCGCACGATACCCACTTCCATGACAGTATCCTCAGCGCCAGCAGCAACCAGTTTGCACTGCACGCATACCGTGCCACGCACTGCCACCTGCACCTCTTCCGCCTTCACCGGGCGGACGACAGGGGGAAGCAAACGGTGGACGAGCACCGCAGCATTGTGAATGCGATTGCAGCCTGCGACACCGATGCAGCCGAAGCCGCCATGCGCGCCCACCTGATCGGGGCTTACCACCGCTTCGCCGAGGCCTTTTCGCAGGACGGCGGCAGGGGTTTGCGGGTGCCACCACCAGCCAAGCTCTGCTGACAGTCCGCCTTCACTCATTACCTTTTAGGAGTGCTTTATGGGCTCATTTTCCGGCGTCCGCGCCATTGTCACCGGTGGGGCATCCGGCATCGGTGCCGCCGTCACCGCCGCGCTCCTGGACCAAGGCGCACGCGTCGCTGTCCTTGACCTGGAACCCGCAGGCCTTCCCGACGGCGTATTGGGCCAGCAGTGCGACGTGGGCGACCGCGGCTCCGTCGAGGCCGCCGTGGAAGCCGTAGCGCGCACGTTCGGCGGCATCGACGTCGTCATTAACAACGCTGGCATCGGGGCCACCGGCACCGTAGCCGACAACGATGATGAGGACTGGCTTCGCGTGCTGAACGTGAACGTCGTGGGCATGGTGCGGGTATCAGCGGCCGCGCTGCCGCACCTGAGACGCTCAAAAGCCGCAGCGATCGTCAATATCGGATCCATCGCGGCGACGCACGGGCTTCCGCAACGCGCCCTCTACTCGGCAAGCAAGGGAGCAGTAGATGCCCTTACGCGCGCTATGGCCGCGGACCACCTGCGGGAGGGAATCCGGGTCAACTGCGTCAATCCCGGCACGGCGGACACACCCTGGGTCAATCGGCTGCTCGGGGCAGCGGACGATCCGGAAGCAGAACGCCGGGCCTTGGAGGCCCGGCAACCGCACGGACGCCTGGTGTCCCCGGACGAAGTCGCCGCCTCCGTGCTGTTCCTGGCTGATCCCGCAAACGCGTCCACTTCCGGGGTTTCTCTTGCGGTCGACGGCGGCATGCACAGCCTCCTCCTGCGTCCGCCCACCTGAACCACCACCTGAACCCACTTGAGCTAGGAGAACGCCAATGGATTTGATGAGACTGGGCGAGGCTGGACAGGAAATACCGGCTGTCCGCGAAGGAGACGCCTACTACGATTTGCGGGGGATAACGGCGGACATCACCGGTGCCGCCATCGGGGCCGGCTTGATCGAGCAGGCGCGCGCGGCCCTGCAAGCCGGCTCACTGCCTGAGCTGGCAGACGCCAGAAGCATGCGGGTGGGGCCTCCGGTCACTGGGATCGGTGCCGTCGTCTGCGTCGGTATGAACTACGCCGCGCATGCCGCCGAAACCGGCGACACACCACCTGCCACGCCCATCATCTTCTTCAAGCACCCGAACACCGTTGTTGGCCCCAACGACAACGTCGTTCTCCCGCCCGGTGCCCAGAAGGTCGACTGGGAAGTGGAGCTTGCGGTGGTCATCGGCAAGCGTGCCTCCTACTTGCGCAGTCATGAGGAAGCGCTGGATTGCATCGCCGGGTACACCATCAGCAATGACGTGTCCGAGCGGGACTTTCAGCTCCAACACTCCGGCGGACAATGGTCAAAGGGCAAATGCGCCCCCACCTTTAACCCGCTGGGCCCGGCGCTGGTCCCAGCCGCCGATGTACCGGACCCCCAGCAATTGCGGCTGTACTCCCGCGTGAACGGCGAGGAAAGGCAAAACTCCACCACCGCGGACATGGTGTTCAGCGTCGCGGAGATCATCCGCGACCTTTCCCAGTACATGGCCCTCGATCCAGGGGACATCGTGAACACGGGCACGCCCCAGGGCGTAGCGCTCTCGGGGCGGTTCCCGTATCTCCGCCCCGGGGACACCATGACCATCGGCGTCGAAAGGCTTGGCGAGCAGCACCAACAGGTGACGGCGCAATAGCCGGCCTTCACGGCAAAGTGATCCACCCCAAGCCAGCCAGAAACCAGATCTTCCACCAGGAGCGACACCATGACAGCTGCCATGTACACCGGCGAACGAACCTTCACGACGGCGGCGCCCACCATTGGGCCCCCTGAGGCCGGGCAGGTGCAGATTGCCGTTGCCTACACAGGCTTGTGCGGCACAGACCTGCATATCTTCCACGGAGACATGGATGCGCGGGTAGCCATGCCTGCGGTAATCGGCCATGAGATGTCAGGCACCATCGCAGCAATAGGCGATGGGGTTTCAGGATGGGCAGTCGGTCAACCCGTCACGGTCATGCCCACCCTCTCCTGTGGTTCGTGCCATGCCTGCCGCAGGGGGAACAGCCATATCTGCCACAAGTTGAACTTCATCGGCATCGACTCCGAGGGCTCGATGCAGAGCACCTGGAACGTCCCGGCCGAGGTCCTTATTGCCCTGCCCGGGGGACTCGCCCTCGATGAAGCAGCGCTCATTGAACCGACGGCGGTCGCAGTGCACGACGTCCGGCGTTCAAGACTGACCGCGTCAGACTTCGTCGTTGTGATCGGCGGTGGGCCCGTGGGTCAGCTCATTGCCTCCGTAGCCCTCCGGCAGGGCGCCCGTGTGGTGCTGGCAGAGCCCGATCCAGGCAGGAGGGAAACAGCAAAGGGATTCGGCATCACCACGGTCGATCCGCGCGAAGAGAACCTCGTGGACTATGTCCTGCGGGAGACAGACGGTGCAGGAGCGGACGTGGCCTTCGAAGTCTCCGGGGCGGCGGCAGGGGTCAGCTCCGCAGTTGAGGTTCTGACCACCAGGGGACGGCTCGTCATGGTTGCAATCCACCCCAAACCGAAGGAGGTTGACCTCCACCGGTTCTTCTGGCGGGAACTGGAGATGTTCGGTGCCCGCCTCTACCAGCGGGAGGATTTCGAGGAAGCTGTTCGCCTTGTGGCTGACGGTGCCATCCCCGCCCGCCAGATGATCTCCCGGGTTGTGTCCCTTGAGGATGTTGAGCAAGGGTTCCTTGCCCTTGAAAGCGGCGGAGCCATGAAGGTCCTGGTCGACTGCCGGGCGGCGGCCTCGTGAGAACTCCGGGGATGTTTGACCTGACCGGAAAGACCGCCGTCGTTACCGGAGCCCGGAGAGGCATCGGCATGGCGATGGCCGTAGCCCTCGCCGAAGCCGGAGCCGACATCATCGGGGTCTCCGCTAACCTCGAAGCCGAAGGCAGCGCGGTCGAGCAAGGCGTCACGTCGCTTGGGCGCCAGTTCACGGCAATGAGCGCGGACTTCGCAGATCGCGCCGCGGTGCGCGAACTCGCCGCCAACCTGGTTGCTGCGGGGCCCATAGACATCCTGGTCAACAACGGAGGCACGATTGCCCGGACGCCTGCGGCCGAGCACCCGGACGACATGTGGGACCAGGTCATCCAAGTGAACCTTTCCAGCCAGTTCATCCTGAGCCGGGACGTCGGGCAGCAGATGCTCGCCAGGGGCAGCGGGAAGATCATCTTCACCGCATCTCTCCTCAGTTTCCAGGGCGGCATCAACGTCCCCGGCTACACTGCGTCAAAGTCCGGCATCGCGGGTCTGACAAAGGCCCTCGCCAACGAGTGGGCAGTGCGCGGCGTCAACGTCAATGCGATAGCACCCGGCTACATTGCCACTGACAACACGCAGGCATTGCAGGAAGACCCGGATCGTGAGCGGGCGATTCTCGGGCGCATTCCCGCCGCGAGGTGGGGGCAGCCGGAAGACCTGGGTGGTGCCACCGTCTTTCTCGCCTCCGCCGCGTCAGACTATGTCAACGGAATAATCCTCCCCGTCGACGGCGGGTGGCTGGGCCGTTGACGTCACCGCACCGTCGTTGCAGCGGTCCTCCGTCCACACCAGCGCGCCAATAGAAGGAATAGCCGTGCCTCCACCAGAACAGCCGCCAGCCGTCATCGAACGCGCGCCCGCTTCCCAAATACTGCTGGACACCGGAACCATAGCGGTCCTGCGTGCTTCCCATGCACGTGCCTATGCCCCCGTTGTGGAAGCACTGGTTCACGGTGGGGTGTCCAGCATCGAGCTGACCCTGAGCACCCCCGGGGTCTTTGAGGAACTCCCGCTGCTGCAGGACCGGTTCGGCAGCGCGGCCGAGTTCGGTGTGGGCACTGTAACCACGGTCGACGAAGCGGTTCAGGCCATCGACGCCGGAGCAACATACCTTGTCACTCCCGTGACCGATGGCGCCATTATTTCGGCAGCAGTTCAACGCGGCGTCGCGATCTACCCTGGTGGGCTGACTCCCACGGAACTGTATAAGGGGTGGACGGCAGGGGCGACGGCGGTCAAGGTTTTCCCTGCATCGGTCGTCGGTCCCGGATACGTGTCCATGCTGCGGGGACCGTTTCCGGGCATTGACGTGGTTCCCTCCGGAGGGGTAAGCATCGACGACGCCGCCGAATGGGTGGCGGCGGGAGCGTTGGCCGTCAGTTTGGGTGGCCCGCTACTCGGCGACGCCTTCAAGGGTGGAGACTTGCGCAAGCTCAGTGAGCGCGCGCGCCGCCTGCGGAACGTCGTCGACGAAGCCAGGGCAACGCTGTGAGCACGTCCATAGCGGCACCTTATCTGGTGACAGTCGGGGAGACGATGGCTCTCCTCACGGCCCAGCATCCTGGACCGCTGGCCCACGTCTCCTCGATGGGCCTCGGCATCGGCGGTTCCGAATCCAACGTGGCCATCGGCGTCCAGCGTCTCGGCGGCAACGCGGTGTGGTGTGGCCGGACAGGGGCCGATTCGCTCGGCCAGCTCGTCCGGCGCGAAATTCGTGCCGAAGGTGTCACGGTCCGAAGCATCGAGGATCCGTCAGCGCCGACAGGGCTCATGCTCAAGGAACGGCGAACGATGTCCACGCAAAAGGTGAGCTATTACCGCGGGGGCAGTGCCGGTTCAAGGCTGATGCCGGAGGACCTGGATTCGAAGCTCATTTCGGGAGCCGCGGTTCTCCACGTCAGCGGCATCACGCCCGCGTTGTCAGCCACCGCAGCTGCGACTATTCGCGAGGCCATCGACATCGCCCGGTCAGAAGGCGTGACCGTCTCGTTCGACCTTAACTACCGGGCGAACCTCTGGACCACAGCGGACGCCCGGCGCGCTTACCAGGAGCTGATTCCCCTCACCGACATCGTCTTCGCCGGCGACGAGGAGGCGGCGCTTGCCATCGGACCTGCACACGAGCCCACCGAACTGGCACAACGCCTGGCCGAGCTCGGCCCTTCACAGGCGATCATCAAACTGGGAAGCAAAGGTGCCGTGGCGTCCATTGACGGCGAGATCTACCGCCAGCCCGCTGTGGCGATCGAACCCGTGGACACCGTCGGGGCCGGCGATGCCTTTGTCGCTGGCTACTTGGCGGACCTGATGGCCGGGAAAGCCCCTTCGGACCGGCTCGAGCTCGCCGCCAAAACCGGAGCGTTCGCCTGCCTTGCCTACGGGGACTGGGAGGGACTCCCAACACGCGCAGAGCTTGCCCTGCTACACCAAACAGAGTCAGTCACTCGGTGAATGCCGCGGCCCTGAAGGGCCCGTAGGATGCTGAAGGGGCGCACGGTTCCCTTGACCTCCGCGAACAAAGGAATCCATGGAACAGCCAGGCCTCGTCCACTTCAACCCGGTGCGCAGGCCGGACCTTTTCTGGATGACTGCCTACGCCCTAATCTTGGGCACGGGTGTCCTCATCGGCGCGGGGCTTGCCGTCGCCCCGCTCGTGCTGGCGGCCATGTACCCGGGCACCTGGTTCCTCGTCACGCTGGCCGCGGTGCCCCTGGGCCTGTGGATGGTTGCCCGGCTGGTATCCGCCGGCCGCAAACTTCGGCTGCGGTACCGGCACCTGCCCGAGTACACGCTGTTTGAAGACCGGGTGGAGTCCGCGGAGTGGCCCAATCCGCTGGAGAAGGGCGTCCGTTTAGGCAAGGACACCCCACCCACCCTGCGCTCCGTGAACCTGGCCCAGGTCACGTCAGCAGTAGTGTCCTTGTGCATCGTGCGGGAAACTCTCAACCGATATGGAAGGCGTTTTACCGAGACCGCGCCCATCCTGTACATCCGCTACCGGGCCGATAACAGGGACGAATTAATGAGCATTCCCTTCCCGTCCCACTGGGATCAGGGAGTCGATACGTGGCTCAGCCACCTCAGCGACGAAGGCATCCCGCTTTTCTACACTCCCCAGGTCCTGTACCGCCACGACACGCAGGTACTGGACGACGCCGGCAGGCTCCGGCTTTTGGACGAACTCCCCAACCTCGTCCCGTACCGGTTTGCCCACGGCTGGCAGGCCGACGAGCCAGGTCTCCGGGCCCAATGGTCTGATGTTGAGCACGCAGAGCGCCAGGCTGAGGAGGCCCGGGATCCGGCGCTGAAGCGTGCCCGGGCGCGCCACCCGGTTACCACCTGGATCATCCAAATGCTGGTCTTCGTCTGGCTGGGCATGACGGTCTTCGTCCAACAGCTTGCCTGGGCCGGCCGACCCGCGGAACCGGCCAGTCTCATCATCAGCTTCGCTGTGGTTCTGCTCTTCGGCCTGCTGTTCTTCTTCCTCCTGCGCAGCTACCTTCGGTGGCCGTATATCTTCATCTACTCCGGCGGCGCGCTGCTGACGGGATTCATGACAGTTGTCGCCAGCACCAGCCTGTCCACCGCCGACCAGGACGTCGCAGTAGCGTTCTTCCTTGCCACCGTCTTCTTCCAGCCCTTGTGCTGGCTCCCCTACCTGGTGGTCAGGAAGCTTTCCGCCCGCTCGGAAAAGCGGCAGCAGGTTCCTGCCTGACAGCCCTGCCCAGCCCAGCCCTGCCCCGGCACCAACTCACACCTTGAAGTACTTCGCCTCCGGGTGGTGGAACACGAACGCGTCGGTGGACTGTTCGGGGTGCAGCATCAGCTCATCGCTGAGGACCACGCCCATCCGCTCGGGCTTCAGCAGCTCAGTCACCTTGCGGCGGTCCTCCATGTCCGGGCACGCGGGGTAGCCGAGCGAGAACCGTGCACCGCGGTAGTCGAGCTTGAAATACCCTGCCGTGTCCTTGGGCTCCTCGGATGCGAAGCCCAGCTCCTTGCGGATGCGCGCGTGCCAGAACTCCGCCAGCGCCTCGGTGAGCTGCATGACCAGGCCGTTGAGCTCGTAGTAGTCGCGGTACTGGTTGGCGGCGAACATCTTGGACGTGAACTCCTCGATCTTCGAGCCGGCGGTGACCAGCTGGACCGGCAGCACGTCGATCTGCCCGGACTCGCGCGACTTCACGAAGTCGGCCAGGCACAGGTGCCGGTCGCGGCGCTGGCGCGGGAAGTCGAAGCGCAGCCGCTCGGTGCCGATCGGACCGCCTGAACCGCCGTCGGGGGCGAGGAGGCCCGCGGCGCCCAGGACGCCGTCGTGATCCTCCCCGTGGTGCAGCACCACCACCTGCTCCCCCTCGGAAACCACCGGGAAGTAGCCGTAGGCGACGGATGCATCAAGCATTCCCTCGGCGAGGATGCGGTCCAGCCAGTAGCGCAGGCGCGGCCGGCCCTCGCGTTCCACCAGTTCCTCGTAGGAGGCGCCGTCTTCGCCGCGGCCGGGCTTGAGCCCCCACTGCCCCATGAACGTGGCGCGCTCGTCGAGCAAGGCCGCGTAGTCGTGGAGCGCCACGCCGCGCACAATGCGCGTGCCCCAGAACGGCGGCGCGGGCACCGGGTTATCGGTGACGACGTCGGACCGGCCGGGCATCGCTTCCGGCTCGGTCACCGTGAACTTCGCCCCGCCCTTGTGGATGCGCTTCTTCAAAGGCGGCAGGCCGACGTCGTCCGGGGACGCGCCGCGGGCCACCTTCACCAGCGGTTCCATGAGGGCAAGGCCCTCGAAGGCGTCCTTGGCGTACCGGACCACGCCGTCAAACTGCTCCGCCAGGTCCTGCTCCACGTAGGCGCGGGTCAGGGCGGCGCCGCCCAGGATGATGGGCCACTTCTTCGCCAGGCCGCGGGACTGCAGCTCGGCGAGGTTCTCCTTCATCACCACGGTGGACTTCACCAGCAGCCCGGACATGCCGATCACGTCGGCGTTGTGCTCCTCCGCCGCGGCCATGATCTCGGCGATGCCCTGCTTGATGCCGATGTTGATGACTTTGTAGCCGTTGTTGGTGAGGATGATGTCCACCAGGTTCTTGCCGATGTCATGCACGTCGCCGCGCACGGTGGCGATCACCATGGTGCCCTTGCCGGAGGAATCCGACTTCTCCATGTGCGGCTCGAGCAGGGCGACGGCATTCTTCATCACCTCGGCGGACTGCAGCACGAACGGCAGCTGCATTTCGCCGGCGCCGAAGCGCTCACCCACCACCTTCATGCCCTCGAGCAGGTGATCGTTGATGATGCCGAGCGGGGTCATGCCCTCACTGCGGGCCAGGTCCAGGTCCTCCTCGAGGCCCTTGCCTTCGCCGTCGATGATGCGCCGCTCCAGGCGCTGGCCGGTGGGCAACGCCGCGAGTTCGGCGGCGCGCTGGTCCTTGAGCGCTGCGGTGTCGACGCCGGCGAACATGTCGAGCATGACGGCGAGAGGATCGTAGGTGGTGTTGCCGTCGGCGTCGTATTCGCGGCGGTCCCAGACGAGGTCCAGCGCCACCTTGCGCTGCTCTTCCGGCAGGGAAGCGAGCGGCACGATCTTGGCGGCGTCGATGATGCCGCTGGTCAGGCCGGCCTGCGCGGCCTCATGCAGGAACACGGAGTTGAGGACGACGCGCGCTGCCGGGTTCAGGCCGAAGGACACGTTGGAGACGCCAAGTGTGGTGTTGATGCCGGGGTACTTCGCAGTGATCTGGCGGATGGCCTCGATGGTTTCGATGGCGTCCCGGCGGGTTTCTTCCTGGCCGGTGGCGATGGGGAATGTCAGGGCGTCCACGATGATGTCCTCGACGCGCATGCCCCATTCGCCCACCAGGGCGTCGACGAGGCGGGAGGCGATGGCCACCTTGCCTTCGGTGGTGCGGGCCTGGCCCTGTTCGTCGATGGTCAGGGCGATCACGGCCGTGCCGTGTTCCTTCACGAGCGGCATGATGCGCGCGAAGCGGCTGTTGGGGCCGTCGCCGTCCTCGTAGTTGACGGAGTTGACCACCGGGCGGCCGCCGATGAGCTCAAGCCCGGCTTGCAGCACGGGCGGTTCGGTGGAGTCGATGACGAGCGGGAGGGTGGAGGCCGAAGCGAAACGCGAGACGATCTCCTTGATGTCGGCCACGCCGTCGCGCCCCACGTAGTCGATGCAGACGTCCAGCAAGTGCGCGCCGACGCGGACCTGCTCACGGGCGATGTCCACGCAGTCGTCCCAGCGCTCCTCGAGCATCGCCTGGCGGAACGCCTTGGAACCGTTCGCGTTGGTGCGCTCACCGATGGCGAGGTACGCGGAATCCTGGTCGAACGGCACGTGGTGGTAGAGGGAAGCGATGCCTGCTTCGCGCTCGGTGGGGGTGCGGGCGGCGCCGTTGCTGGCTTTCGTGTCCGTGGTGACGGGGCCTGCGGTGCGGAAGGGGGCAAGGCGTTCGACGACGGCGGCCATGTGTTCCGGCGTCGTACCGCAGCAGCCGCCCACCAGGCCCAGTCCGAACTCGCGTACGAACTGCTCGTGTGCGGTGGCGAGTTCGGTGGGTGAGAGCGGGTAGTGCGCGCCGTTGGGGCCGAGGACGGGCAGTCCGGCGTTGGGCATGCAGGCGATGGCCACGGAGGACTGCTTGGAGAGGTGGCGGAGGTGCTCGCTCATCTCGTCCGGGCCGGTGGCGCAGTTCAGGCCGATGGCGTCGACGCCGAGGGGTTCGAGGGCGGTGAGGGCGGCGCCGATTTCGGAGCCCATCAGCATGGTTCCGGTGGTTTCGACGGTCACCTCGACGAAGATGGGGAGGCGGATGCCGCGGGTGACGATGGCCTGCTTGCAGCCGTTGACCGCGGCTTTGGTCTGCAGGAGGTCCTGGCTGGTTTCGATCAGGAAGGCGTCCGCTCCCCCGTCGATGAGGCCCTCGGCCTGCAGGGCGAACGTCTGCTTGAGGTAGTCGTAGCTGGTGTGCCCGAGGCTGGGGAGCTTGGTGCCCGGCCCCATGGAGCCCAGGACCCAGCGCATCCGGCCGTCTGTTTTTTCTGCCGCTTCTGCGCGTTCACGGGCAATTTGTGCGCCCTTGCGGGCGAGCTCTTCGATGCGGTCGTCGATGCCGTAGTCGGAGAGGTTGGACCAGTTGGCGCCGAAGGTGTTGGTTTCGACAGCGTCGATGCCCGTTGCGAAATAGGCGTCGTGGATGTCCGCGAGGACGTCCGGCCGGGTGTCGTTGAGGATCTCGTTGCAGCCTTCGAGGCCCTGGAAATCTGTTTCCAGGGACAAGTCGCGGCCCTGCAGCATGGTGCCCATCGCGCCGTCGGCGATGACGACCCGGTGGTTCACGGCGTCCAGCAGCTCCTGCGAACGGGCAGGACGGGGGACGGATTCGATGTCGAGCGCAAAACGGGGCATCTAAACAGGTTACGTGGCGGGGCTGACACGTTGCGCTGTGTGTCCGGATGCTACGGCGGGTGGGCCGCCACAGGCGCCTGCTTCCAAAGCCTTCTCCGTCGCAGCCTTTGCCCGCAAACCGAAAGCCGACGTTATGTAAAGCTGCAGCTGAGAGGGGCTCCCCAAAGGCTTCCGGGAACATCCTTCAGCTGCCCAGCCAGGACTGCGTAAACAGCCAGTGATTCATCGCCTGTCGGCTTCGGTTTCAATCATGCCCTGGCGCCTGTAATTGGCGAGGCTTCCGTCGAATAGCAGTTGACCGAAGCTTCGGTCCACTATGTGCCTCTGAACCTGAGGATTCCCTGTGAAGCTGCGTAAGTCGGCGGGCGACACCCGACGTTGCGTAACAGCGGCGTCAACTTTGACCCGTGACGACCGAAGTCGCCTCCCCAGGACTACAGGACGCCGATTGCACGGGCGTCTTCTTTCGAGACCATGAACTCGGAGTCGGCAGGTTTCCATTGACCACCAAAACCGCAACCAGACTCGGCGCTTCAGGATTTTCCAGCCCGTGGAGCTTTGGTATCAGGTCGAAAAGGTAGTTTTCTGGTGTTCCAATCGGGAGCTGCTTCGGGCTCATGTCAAGGATGGTAAGAATCGACAGACGTGCCCCATTGGCAGCTGCATACTGTGTCGGCTGACCCATGTATTTTGGCGCTCGATCTTTTGTCACGGACGATTTCCGCTCAACCTTCAGCTCAGCTGTAATGCCGTCGTGGCGGACATCAAGGAACCCGAGCGCGAGTGGACTCCCACGCTCCACCCTTCCGCCAAGCTCGACATCGGCGAGCAAACGGTTGTGGATGTCGTCATGGAACTCCTTTTCGGTCACTCTGGCTCCACGTCGATACTTCTTCTCCCAGGTGATCTCCAAGCCCACTCGGCATATAGAAGTGAACAGCCGGCAGAATGCCTGAAGTTGATCCTCATCAAAGCCGGCCCGTGCCAATCGGTCATACATCTCAAGCAGTCGTTCGTCGAAGACGGGATAGTTCGTCGCGCGGTCGCGAGTTTCGTCATATGGTCTAAGTCGAAGCTCGCGGTGTCCCGCGACGTCTAGGCTTTGAGTCCGGGTTTTTCCATCCGTCTCTCCGCGCCAAATTAGGCGCATTAGAAGTGGAGGCGCGGATGCTCCCGGCGCTAGCGAAAAGCGCAACACAATAGATCCGGCCTGCTCGTATGTCTCGCCGTCACCCACATGATCAGCACGAGACCAACTGAACGTCGGAGTCGAGATTTCCGCTGGGGTGAGATGACTCAACAGCTCACCGTCGAGACGGGTCGCCCACGTAGGCCACTCCCCGGCTTGAACGCGTGCTGACAGCTCATACACCCGGCCCCGGCGCAACACCTCAGGACCAGTTACCAGATGGTGGTCAAGTGAAAGCAGCGCAACGGCAACCGGGCGGACTTCCTCTCCTGAATTCGTACTCGTCCGCCCCCGAACATCAGAAATAGGAACGCCCGCACGCCGCGGCCCGACAACGATAGGGAGTGGTAGCGGCAACAAGCGCCACTTTTCGAATAGGGCGGCTGTCGATGACCCGGCGGGATGGGACCGAGCCGCTTCGACAACATCAAGCAGAGGACCTCCGAGAGGGTCATCCTTGCCGAGGGTTTCAATGAGGGCCGATGCAAGGAGTTCGCTGCGACGCTCGGCCGCCCCCTTGTGGGCCGACATCTGTTCGGTCTGCGCGTCGAACGCGGCCGCTTCAGCACGCAACAGGTGTGCTACCACGTCACATAGTGCCGCCACCCCCCTCAAGTACGCACCGGTCGCGGTCGCCCTTACCGACGCCTTCGCGACCGCCTCACCCGCAGACTTCAGCGCCTGGGCACGGTCCCGAAGATCTGCCGGAGGATCTGCCGGGTCGACCGGCCTGGCAGCCATCAGGAGGCGCCGCAATGTCACGGACGCTACCGCACTGTCGGCGACTTTCTTGATCACCCCTGCATCGCGCTCTTGGGTCAAGACGGCGGCGCCGCCCAGCGCTGCCTCCGCAAACCCCTTCCATTCGAGACCCTCGATGGCGCCCGCATCCATTTGGAGTACTGCAGCGACAACGTCGAAGAACAGCTTTTGATCCGCATACGCCGGTTGGTCAGGCGTCGCCGCGAGAAGTGCGTTCATGATGGTTACTGCATCCGTCAGGCGGCCAGTCCGCCAGGCGACCTCAATGAATTCCGCCGCCTCAACTGGACGGTCGGATCCCAATCTGAGTGCCGCCTCAGCCAACTCCCGCGCTTCCAGTGCCAGCAGGCCGGCACCGCAGTCGAGTAGGGCAGTGAGTTCCGGTTCGCCGCGTTGGTTAAAGCGGTCGTTGATCAGCGGATCAACGGCCTGTTTGAATCGGAGCTGCGCCATCTGCACAGATCGTGATGCCTCTTGCCCCCACCCATTCGCCCGGAGCACATCTCGAAGGTCAAACGAACTGAGAACCTCAGCGGCCGCCAGTGCACTGGCTTGCACAGCCAGTTGCAGGTCACTGTTGTTGTTTAGTCGCGTCGTTAGCATCAACACCGCATGGATGGCCTCCTTGAGCCCCTCTGGGTAGGAGCCGTTCCTCAATGCATTCAACGACGATGCGGCGTGTAACAACAGCTGAGGCAAAACTTCGGCCGGCCAAGACAAAACAACGGCTGCCCGGAGGACCGAACGCACGACAACGACGAAATTGTCCCGAGCAAGGGCAGGCAGCAGCTCGACAAGACTGGACGGCAACTCGTGGCTGCGCCCGATCTTCACCCACACGTCCAAGGAACGCGCCCGCAGACGGGCATCGGGTCCAACCAAATGCGTATACAGGACCGGCAAGATCTTGCCCAGGACTCCCGGAAGGTCACCGTGCGCCTGTCCAACTTCACCCATCGCATCCATGAGATACCACGCGACGTCGGTAGTGCGTTCAGTGTCTCGCTCGTCGGTTATCGCATCGACCAATGCAACGCAGACTGCAGCCGGGTCTTTTACGGCTGCAACCCTTACCGCTGCCAGTAGGTGCCGGATGGCACTGCGTCGCATCACGCCTGTGGTCTCGGCCTCCAGCGCACGCAATGCGGACGAGTCGCCGCCTACTATCTCTAGAGACGACGGGGGCGCCTCGTCGGACTTTTCAACCAGAGTCAAGACACCGCCGAGGATCGCCGGCAACCGGTTCAAGGCAAAATCGGGCACGTCCTCGACCAGGTTCTCTACCAAATCTCCCGCACCCGACAAGGCTGGTCCGCCCCAGTCGCCACTAAGCCGTCCCATCGCCAAAACAAACAGCTCGTCCCTCACCTGAGCCGCACGCTCACTAGACAGAACCGGATCACCCGGCTCACGCCGTTGCGGACTAGCCGTCACCAAGTTCTGGGCCAAGGCCATGACCCTCACCAACCGCTCGCCAAGCTCGTGCGACCCCGCAGCACCGGCCGAAGTCATCGCAGCCGAAACGTCACCAACACCAAGCACCATCATGACGGCAAGCGACCTTTCTATGTCGACCAGCCCGTGGCTGTCGGTGGTACCAAACACATCCGACGACAGCTGGAGGACCAAGGGTGCCACTAGCCTGGCAGCCAATTCCGGATGCGTAGCCGCCAAGACGCGAACAGCACCCGCCGCCGATGCAATTTCGAACAGCGACTCATCACCTTTGGTCGTCGCACTTGGCGGTAGCACAAGTCCGGAGGCCGCCGTCGGCCCAGGCGCCATCCGTCGAAGGACGCGCTCCAAGCGATCGGGAACCAGACCTGCAACGGAAATTAGCCCAACCGCGTCATTGGCATCCCCCGGCTGTCTGAACGTGTCATCAGACGGTGCTCCCGCAAGAATTATCAACGAACGGCAGACGGCCTCGTCTATATCCTCGTCCTGGACAAATTCAATCAGGTCCGCGATGCACCGTCCCGCTGGCACCGAGCTCGAACCCCCCAGGACCTCCAAGGCAGTATTGACGGTTCGAGCCGCGAACTCGGGCCTCGCTCCGGACACTAATCTGAATACATCCAGAAGTGCCGGGGAAGCCAGACCATCAGAAACTAATGAATTTCCGTGCGCTACGACGGCCTCAGTTAACGTCGCAGGTGCACGCTCGGCGAGAGCACGAAGGCGGGCCAAAGCCGCACTTTCCACGGCGAGGTCGCGAACACCACTCGGATCCGGGTCTAATAGGCCGATATCAAGAAGAGCCGATGCCATTACATCGTCAAGCTGGGCAGCCAACGCCTGCCGCGTCTGGCAGCGCCCTAACCACTCCCCACGCAAGGCCGCCAGGCGCGCGGCCGTCTCGGCTTCAGCCTGCGACTTAGCCAAGTCTTGTTCCTCCACGTAGCTGGCGAGGTTGGGCACCGGGACTGTCTGAATAACGGTGTGTGGGATCCGGCCTGATCCGAAAGGAGACGGCCGTGTCAGAGCCCACGACCGAGATGACAGGGGTGATGATCGATCCTGTGACCGGAGAGATCATCGATCAGAAGGAGCTCGCGGAGCGGTTGCTCGCGCAGGCAAAGGAACAGGGCGTGAGCTTGGTAGGCCCCGGTGGGCTGCTGAACCAGCTCACGAGGAATGTGCTGGAGACCGCGCTGGAAGCGGAGCTGACCGAGCACCTCGGCCACGAGCATGGCCAGACACCGATCGCAGCCAACATGCGCAACGGCACCAGGACAAAAACCGTGCTGACCGAGATCGGTCCGGTCGAAATTGAGGTGCCCCGGGATCGGGACGGCTCGTTCGAGCCGGTGATCGTGCCCAAGCGGAAACGGCGGCTGGACGGGATCGATCAGATCGTGCTCTCGCTGTCTGCCCGGGGGCTGACCACCGGGGAAATCGCCGCGCACTTCGAGGAGGTCTACGGGGCCAAGGTCTCTAAAGACACCATCAGCCGCATCACGGAGAAAGTCACCGGGGAACTGGCCGAATGGTCGGCCCGTCCTTTGGATCCGGTCTATCCGGTGCTGTTCGTTGACGCGGTCGTGGTCAAGGTCCGTGACGGGCAGGTGCGCAACACCCCGTTCTACGTCGTCATGGGAGTCACCACAAGCGGGGAGCGGGAGATTCTGGGCATCTGGGCCGGCGACGGTGGCGAGGGTGCACGTTTCTGGCTGCAAGTATTCTCCGAGCTGAAGAACCGGGGCGTAGAGGATGTGCTGATCGCCGTCTGCGACGGGCTCAAGGGCCTGCCCGAGGCAATCACCACCACGTGGGAGCGAACAGTCGTGCAGCAGTGCATCGTGCACCTGATTCGCAACAGCTTCCGCTACGCCGGACGCCAGCACCGCGACGGCATCGTCAAGGCGCTCAAGCCTGTCTACACGGCCCCGTCCGAGCATGCGGCGAAGGACCGGTTCGCCGAGTTCACGGCCGAATGGGGCCAGCGATATCCGGCCATCGTGCGGCTTTGGGAATCCTCCTGGGCCGAGTTCGTGCCGTTCCTGGAGTACGACGTGGAGATCCGCCGGGTGATCTGCACGACGAACGCGATCGAGTCGATCAACGCGCGCTACCGAAGGGCAGTAAGGGCCCGCGGGCACTTTCCAAACGAGACCGCGGCCCTGAAATGCCTATACCTCGTCACCAGATCTCTTGATCCCACCGGCGGCGGTCGGGCACGCTGGGTGATGAGGTGGAAGCCTGCACTGAACGCGTTCGCGATCACCTTCGCTGGCCGGTTCGAAAGAACCACTCAATAATGAAAACCAGCCGGACTCCACACACCGTTTATCGGACAGTCCCTGGGCACCTGCCCGGTTGGCCGACGCATGGCACATCCAACGCAATGTGCCCGGTAGAACTCCGGAATTACAAACGTTAGATTCGGTGCCATACCGCCATGGGCAACCGGGCATCTAACTTGGCGCATGTTGATGGGCAGGCCGGTAGCCATCTCAGCCATCCCTTGACCTCCCGCAGGCACGAATTGCATGTGAGTGCAATGGCGGTTGGCCAGTTCGATAAGCTCCTTGTTGCGAAGCCCCATCGCAATGGCAGACTCCCAAACGCGGTCATTCATAAAGCTATCCTTGCAGTTCCTGACGACAGCGGTTCATATGCGGGTGAGTATGTCTGTGGCGCACCACTAGGCGGGCGCTCGGCCCGGGGAACTCTCGTACGCTCCCTGATCTCGGCAATCCAAGGTCATTCAGTGCCTGCAGATCGACAGCGGGGAGGTATTCCGGCCCGGCCTTTGCTGCGCTGATCCGGCCAATAGCCATCACGCTGATGGGAAGTCTCGACCGACATTGCTCGTGCTTCGGCTTCCACGAGTCTGTGGGCATTTCCAGCACCGTTGTTTGTGTGGAGCCGCGGTCAAGCGCAGCGCTCCCCCAGCTTTACGGAATATCCGTCATTGGCTTTATTCGTTAGCGTGCATATTCGATTTCGAAATAATCGTGCTTTCTGAGGGGCGTGTCGTCCGACTAGGCACTATTGAACGAACAGGTGGAACAGAAGAGGACTGAACTAACGGCGGAAGCGTTGCGGTAGTTCCTGAGTCGTAAGAATAGATTGTAGAAGGTTTGATTGGTCCACCTCCTAAGTAGTAGGGGAGGACTCCTCTATGGCTTCTACTCTTTTCTCCTAGCACGACGCTTTGCTTCTCGCAGCTCTCGCTCATACTGAGTCATGGTGACCCTATTGACCAGGAATGCAACGACAGCAGCACCAAAGCCAACCAGAGCACCAAAGCCGCCGGTAAGAGCTACCGAGCTAAAGAAAGCTCCTACGCTTTCCCAAAGCCCGGGATTCTGTACATATCCCATAAACACGGCGAACAAGTAGCCGATAGCTACAACGAAAAAGGCCGGATGCCGTCCTGGTAGCTACGTCGCGCCAGAACTTCTCATCCTTCACCCACTCAGCCGGCCATTGCCAGGGCTTCACCTTTTCCAGCTTCTGCTCACTCAAGGTGTTGCTCCTGTCCGTACCAACATGGCGCATGCGACATAGGCAATGCCGCCAATAGACGCGAAGATCATCGACAGCTTCACGAGCATGTGTTTCCGCCAAGCAATCTTGCTCATGCCTACGAGCTGCTTAGTCAGCACCGGGAGTAGATCCGTGTCCTTTATCTTCTGCATGAGTGCAGCAGGTTCCCAGAACATGACATGGCCGAAGTAGATGAAGTTATCCGGCCATTCTTTGCCGACCTGCCACATGCGAAGCCGCGGAATAACCACCCACATTGCACAAGCCGCAGCGAGTACTAGGGCAATCCCACCGAGGTAGTAGGCAATGTTCTGCCATGGCCCAGTGAGTGTGGCAAAGATGCGATCCTTAGCAGAAAGATTGATGACTAAGCCGATGCCGGCGGACTCCAGGGCAAAGGCGAAGGCGGCCTTGGTATCTACCTTGCCGGTCCAGTCCACCATTGCAGCGTGAATCTTCCAGGCAGTCTCAAGTGCTGCTTTGTCGTCTTCTTTAGCCGGCGGAGTAGGTTCTGGCTTCTTCCACCAGCTCACGGCGTACGCATCCAGTCACTTGTGTAGACGTTCACTGAGTAAGGTCCGACAGTCATTTGCTTTGGCCCTGTAAACATGGGCTTTTTATCAGGGGCACTCAGCTTGACGGACTCGTTCAGTCGGCTATAGACATTGCTGGTTATCAGGATCGAAGCTCCGGCGTTTCTTTCCCCGCTGAGCTTGGCCGCAACAGCTGGCGCAGCACCAATCGAGATCAAGTCATTGTGGCTCGTGGTGCCCGCCTTGTTGCGAACACCGGCTCGCACGATTAGCGCATCTCCGGTGTCTATGCCAACGCCGTGCTTCACCGTCCACCAATTGCCGTCAGGACGCTTCCTGGTCTTTGCCAGCTCGTTCAGGATCTTCTCGACTGCCCAGTTGATCTTGAGCGCGGCCCCTGCAGCCTGTGTCCGCATGCTGTTACCCATGAAGATGCCCATTACCCGGTCGCCATCGAAGCTCTTGATCGAGCCGTTAGCTTCCCTGATGATGTCTGACGCTGCACCCAAATACATCCTGTGAACGCGTGCTGCAAAGTCGGAATCAAACAGCTTCTGCATCTCTGTAGAGTCCGCGAGGTCAGCGTAGAGGTAGGTGGCTTCTACCTTCACCGCCCCGTTCGAGTGAGCAACGCTGTCCGTACTCGGAACCACCTGCCCGGTCCGCTCATTCCACTCAACATTCCAGAGCTCGATTGCTTGTGCCCTGAGCTTGTCGGACTGCTCGCTCATTCTTCCCCCATAGGTTTTGTAAGTTGTGCGAAGACAATCTTAGACTGCGCCAAGGACAAAACTTGTAAGCGTCACCCCTGCTACTGCTTCTAATATTCGTTTTATGTATTGACATATAAAGTAATTTGCTAATAATAGGGACAGCTAAATAATAACTGATTCAACCGTTCCTACTGAGCAACCAATTTAGCTGAGCGTGTAATCCGCTCCACAGCTCGAAACGTAAGTGCAATTGGCATCAAGATGCCTGGTCGGAGCGGTTGAATGAGGGCCAGGACTGGCTGATCAAGTCAAACAAACACATAACGCCCAGTTCGGGCAAAGACCAAAAACATGAAAGTCAAAACAGTCGCACCTACACAAGAGGCAAAGCCAGCTAAGACGTACACGCGTACCGAGCACTACCAGGCAATTGTTATCTATCCTCGCAACTGCTATCGCCGGTGTAGTAGGCGGCTACTTCATTAGTATCAGTGTTATTGGTGATGCTCGTCAGAACGCAGTACGTGACATGCAGCTCGTGTCAAAAGAAGAAAGCCGCTGAAGACCGTCAGTAGCGAGCAAAAACCAAAGACGGTAGAACTTGCAGCTCAAACGGCAGAGACGCCTCAGAGCGTGCGAGAACAAGCCACAGCACCTATCCATGCAGCTAGGGTCTGCAAATAGTATCGAAAGCTCGTATCCAAGTACGACTGGGCCGTGCATCCTACCCACCAGCCAGCTGACTAGGCGATCACCCATCCCCAGTTTGAATGCCTGACTGACTCATAGCGTCCGCCGCCGATGTTGAGGGTTTCTGGCTGTGACCATATGGCGTCCCCTTTGCTTGAGAAGCACGAGTCATAGGAGGCTTCCTTCCATACTCGTTCACTGATGAACGTGCGGTAGCCCTTCAGGTCGCTCAGTTTCGCCGCGATGTTGGGTGCGTCGCCGATAGAAACAAGGTCATTATGGTTTCGGACGCCCGCCCGAGCGATCAGAGCCAACCCGTAGTCGATCCCCGTCCGGTGGCTCAGCTGCCATATGTTCTCGTTGTACTCGCCGCTAAGAGCAAGCCTCAGGCTCTGACGAACGACGTTCTCAACCGCCCACTTGATCTCCAGGGCGGCTCTGATAGCCCTCGTTGAGCCGTCGCCACCAATGAAGATCGCCATAACTCTGTCACCGTCATAACTTCTGATCTCACCGTCGTGGTGCCGTAGGATGCGCGAAGCCGCCGATAGGAAGGCCTTGATGATCTTGGCTGAGGTTTCTGCTGTGTGCCAGCGGGCAAGTCCTGTGGAGTCAGCCATGTCCGTGTAGAGGTACGCCGCTTCAATGTAGACGCCACCGTTACTGAGCTTCACCGTGTCTGATGTAGGGACCTTTGACCCAAAGCGTGTGTCCATCTCCGCAAAGACGATGTCATCAACGGCGCACTCAAGATCATATTTTCGACCCAAGTTATTCTCCTCATTTTCAACCGTCTCTAATTCTATCGGTGCTCACCGACATCGCCCGGCTCTTTCAATTTCAGCCTTCGTATGCATAAATAAGGGCACATATGGCAGAAACTGACACACAAGACGACAAAAGACCTGTAGGCCGACTACTCAAGATTCAGAGTGTCGAAGAGTTATCGCAAAATCGAAGAGTACTTCGGCAACTGCGATGCGCACATCATCAAGGTAAAAGTCCGGAAAGAACGCGCTGACGGCACCGGCTACTGGGCAGAAGACGAAGCCATCAGTGATCAGCGTCCCTACACGATGTCCGGCCTGGCTCAGCACTTGGGATCTCCCGTCAAAGCCTCCTTGACTATGGTGACAGGGAAGAATTCATGGACCTGCAAAGGAGAAGGTTCATCGCCTTGCCGAGGAACAATTCTTCGGCAAGTCTTCCTCCGGCGCCGCGTCTTGTCCGCGATCAGGATGACCTGCGTGCGCTGGTCCAGGGTCTCACCCGGCGCGGGGTTCGGGTGGAATTCTTCAAGGAACAGCTCGTCTTCACCGGCGAGGACTCCCCGTGTCTAGTCTCATGCTCTCGGTCATGGGCGCCTGCGCCGAATTTGAGCGTGCCCTGATCAGGTAGCGCCAGCGCGAGGGTATCGCCCTGGCCCAGCGACGCGGCATATACAAAGGGCGGAAGAAGACCCTGACACCGGAACGGGCAGTCGAGCTGGTCGAGCGGGCCGGCAGTGGCATTCCAAGGTCGTCCTCGCCCGGGATTATGGCATCAGCCGCGAAACGGTCTACCAGTATTTTCGCCAGGCGCGCCTCGGATGATCATGAACCGACCGTGTCCGTAGCCTGTAAATAGAACTCGTCATTGATCTTTATCACCAGAGCCACGAGCAGTTTAAGAGCCGTGAGGTAGGTCTGAAGGTGTTCCTCTTCGCTTGCGGTAGTCGGTTGGGACCCGTGCAGATATTTATTGCGAAGTTCTGGCCCATTGCTGAATTCAGCTTTGTTGAGAAAGTAATTGAAATAGCTGGACTCCGCCTCGGTAAGGAGCGAGGACCTGCGGGTCAGCAATCCGCGACCTTCGAGAGCGGCGACATGGGCGCGGCCATCAACCGAGAGATGGTGATACGTCGCTACTTCTTTGTGAAAGAGCCTCTGGAGAAGCAAGAACTGTTGTGGCTTCCTGATCCGAACATGCGTGCCTGTGTCTTCCAGGACCCCGAAGGCGATCAGCTCATCTACGATTGCTCGCTGATGCTCTAGAAAATCTGAGTATGAGACGTCATTTTGGACAAGGAGTCGAGCAGCGCTTGAGTCCTGAAGCGCGTCGTTGATGTAGATCAACCCAGACTGGTCGGAGAAGAGCGCGTGGAGGACACCGCGGATGTCCTCGTTGTTAGCCGGGTAGACATACTTACCGTCTAGCAAACTAGGGATTTGCTTGTAGGCCACAGGGTCGGACGTGATAGCGAGAAGTTCCCTGTCAACCTCTCCGTATTGGACGTAGTGCCTGAACTGGTTGGCCAGGCCTTCCATCTCGGCGAAAAGATGCCGCGCCTTCTCCAAGTAGGACGACGCTGGTGCCGACGGTGTAAAGGCGAAGTTGATAACTCCAAATTCCTCGGTCAGATAAGCGTCGCAGAACCAGGCGATCACAGACTCGAGATCGATGTCCTTTGAGGACAGATAATTCCGATACATGTGCGTCTGCAGCATGGAACTTATGTCTTTGGCGGTAAAAGCGGCTCCGGTCTGATAATGCTTGCGGCCCGTAGTCGTCACAAGCCTCTCAAATGTACCGAGCTCAGAGGGGTACGACGGCAGCGTTAGCAATGCATGGTCATCGGCAAATTCGAACAAGTGCTGGAAGTTATTGAGGATGCTCGGGTTATCCAGCGTCTCGTCGAGCCAGTTCTGGCTGTAGGTGTAGGTGGGTACCATGTCGTCCAGTTCCATTTTGGCTGGCTCGTCCTGTGAATCGGAGAGACTCACGCTGGCACCGGTTTTGAACTTCATCGTCGACTCTTCCTTGAAGAGTTCCGCGACCATCCGTTCAACCTGGCGTTTGGCTTCGAGCTTTAGTCTCGCATCGATCCCAGTATGGGGTTCGATGGGCGCGGTGGAGATCAGCCTGACGTAGTTCAGGTTCGCCTGCGGATCCTCAAGATAAGCGGCGAACAACTTCCGGGCGTCAGAGGCAGTAAAGCTTCTTGGGAGATGAATTTCGGTCGATGCATCTTTTTGAAGATACTTCCGGACGAGGTGCTCTGCGTGGCGGGCATCCGCAATCAGTGCCCCACGGATATGACTGTCGTAGGCAGCGGAGAGTTGCTTGTTGCCAAGCATCTCTCCGAGACTGATCCCTGCACCCATTAGTCCCGGAAGCATGACCTGGGCATCGGCGCGCTCAAAGGTCTTGTTTCGGGAGAGAAGCTCGAGAAGATTTGACCTGTAGTAGTGCGGGATCCCATTCAGCTGAGTGGCCAGGTTCGTTCCATTTATGGCGAGAAAGAATTTGAAGGCTGAAGCGCGCAGCCTTGGAGCTAGGGATTTCGCGGCCTCGCACTGCGATTCGCTGTAGTCGACAGGGAGAAGGCCGGCCTCGATGTACAGGCTAACGTTGTATAGCTCAATGGCGTCGACAACAGTTAGTGCCGCTTCGGTGGGATCGAATTGGGCAATGACTTCGGCAATGCGGTCAAACTGCCAATACGACGCAAAGTCACCAGCACCATAAAATTTCACGCGTTTTGGTTCCGCCATGCCGTCCGTCATGTTTTCGATCAGTCCCCATCCGGCCCTACTGCTAGGACCAGTGAGGCCCCTAGGGAAGAGGATATCTGGCGCACTCCCCCGCGCAGCGATAGATGGATCAACAGCACTTGAGTTGAAGGAATATCCACTATCGGCGTTTGGAACGGCCGGGAAGAAGTGGCAGCGAAACGCCCACATCCGAAGGCTAGCCGCGTCTGCGAATTTACTAACCCGCGGCAGGCGCCGGCCCACTGCCTCCTTCCCCGCGTTGTTCTGGCGGCGGGCTCTGGCGCATCCTGGGTGGTGGTCAGATCAGGCTTGGGATGGTGGCCTTGAGATGCTCCTAGGGGCTTCGCGGAGTTGGGACTGTGTGTTATTCAGACTGTAAGAACCAGACGTGACGGATCATTTGCCGATGGTGCATCGCAGGGGCGGATGCGTGACCACCTTGACTCGTGACTCCCCCGACTGACAAGGTGTCCGCAGAAAGTAAGGGATCGTTGGGCTGTCTTCTAAACTGTCCTGTCATGAGGAGTGCACCAGCAGCTGGCGAGATGGTCTGGGCGGGCATCACGCGCCCGCCAGTTCCGCTCGTGTACCTGGACCTAAACCACTACATCCAATTAGCGAAAGCGAGCCGAGCCGCGGCTGGTCACACCACCGGAAGCGGCAAAGCCATTAAGGTACTGCCCGGCTACGACGCGCTCCTCGAATCGGCACGCCGTGCAAAACTCGAGCGTCGAGCACTCTTCCCGTTGTCCTCCGTGCACTTCATGGAGGTCGCACACGCAGTCCCGAGCCCGCGCCAACGCGAACACGTCGCGGACATAATGGAAGAGCTATCGGACTTTACCTACATCCTCGGTCGTCCGTTCTTGGTGCAGTTGGAAATCACGGCTGGCCTGGACAAGCTCTACGGCACGCCTGCCAGCTATGCGTCAGCGCCACTGTTGCAGAAGACTGCGCTCTGGGCCTTCGGTTATAGCGGCGAGTTCAGATTCGTCAACGAATACACCGGCGAAGACCTCGAAAATCGGCTTCGTACGGAGTGGGGTGAGGAAACGTTCGAGGAGCGTCTCGCAGAAATGGATTACATCCGTGAGCGAAAACTCCTTGAAGGTCCACAGGATGCCGAGATCGCGGACCTTCGCAAGCGCGGATATGCTCCTGAGACGTATGAGATCGGTGCAGAGAATCGGCTGGACTTCGAGCTCGCAACCTCCACCTTCCTCGAAACCAATCCCTCTTGGCGACGCGGACGCCTGCGAGATCTTGTCTTTGGACGCGAGATCGCCCACGAATGGATGGAACCTTTCGTCCGCCACCTGCAACAGCGTAAACAAGACGGCTTTAGACACGATATCCCCGAAGATCTGGTAGCCCTCTGGGCAGCGATGCCTCAGGTCCAGGTCGCCGTCACTATGAAGACCCATTACCACCGCAATCCTGCACATCGTTGGAAAATCAACCACATAGCCGACATTGATGCCCTCTCGATTGCGTATGCCTACTGTGACGCTCTCCTGACCGACGCAGAAGCACGGGCCGCTCTCATCACCTCTCCCGACCTGCGCGGCTTCGGCGCTCACGTCTCCCGCAATGCGCAGACGATGGCAGAGTGGCTAGACCGTCTACCCCCTGTCCCTAGCCCAGAAACCCGCGTCAGCCACCCGCTCCCTCCCCAGAGTTGAAGTGTTCACCTAGAGTCGACGGCTGCCTTCAGTGATTAAGAGCCTGGCCGTTTTGAGTGCACCCAAACCTGACGTCAGGTATGCCCGCTCTCGGGAACCCCGACATCGCACAACTTCAGACCTCCGCCACCGGAGCGGCGAACTGTGCCTCATACAGCCGTGCGTAAGCCCCACCGGCGGCAAGCAGCGACGCGTGCGTGCCCTGCTCCACGATCTGGCCGGCCTCCATCACCAGAATGAGGTCGGCGTCGCGGATCGTGGACAGCCGATGGGCGATCACGAACGAGGTCCGGTCGGACCGCAACGCACTCATCGCCTTCTGCACCAGCACCTCGGTCCGGGTATCCACCGAAGAAGTCGCCTCATCCAAGATCAAAACAGACGGCCGGGCCAGGAACGCCCGCGCAATCGTCAGCAGCTGCTTCTCCCCCGCGGACACGTTGGACCCTTCGTCCTCCAGCAGAGTGTCGTACCCGTCCGGCAGCGACCGCACGAACCGGTCCACATACGTCGCCCGCGCAGCCTCAAGAATTTCGTCCTCAGTAGCACCGGGCCGCCCGTACGCAATGTTGTCCCGGATGGTCCCCGCGAACAGCCACGTATCCTGCAGCACCATCCCCATCCTTGAGCGCAGCTCGCGCCGCGGCACCGAGGTGACGTCCACGCCGTCGAGCGTTATCCGCCCCGCATCAATCTCGTAGAACCTCATCATCAGGTTCACCAGCGTGGTCTTCCCCGCCCCGGTGGGGCCCACAATCGCCACCGTCTGCCCCGGCTCAGCCACCAAAGACAAAGAAGAAATCAGCGGCTGCTCCGGCGAATACGAGAACGACACATCCGAGAACACCAGCCGCCCCCGCCCAAACACCGGCCCGGCAGAAGGGGCAGGCTCAGCAGACTCCTCCTCCTCATCCAGTAAAGAGAACACCCGCTCCGCGGACGCCACCCCAGATTGCAGCACGTTCGCCATGGACCCCAGCTGCGCCAGCGGCATGGTGAACTGCCGCGAATACTGGATGAACGCCTGCACATCGCCCAGCTGCATCGCGCCGGACGCCACCTGCAGCCCGCCCACCACGGCGATCCCCACGTACACGAGGTTTCCGATGAACGTCATGGCCGGCATGATCAGCCCGGAAATGAACTGCGCGCCAAAACTGGCCGAGTACAGCTCCGCGTTCTTCTGCCGGAACCGCTCCCCCACCTCCTGCTGCCGGCCGAACACCTTCACCAGCGCATGCCCGGTGTACGTCTCCTCGATCTGCCCGTTCAGCTCCCCCGTGTGCTTCCACTGCGCCACAAACAGCTTCTGCGAGCGCTTGGCGATCAGCGCCGTCAGCCCCAGCGTCAGCGGAATGGTCACCAGGGCGATCAGCGCCAGCGTGGGCGAAAGGATCACCATCATCACCAGCACGCCCACCACGGTCAGCACCGACGTGACTGCCTGGCTGATGGTCTGCTGCAGGCTTTGCGAAATGTTGTCCACGTCGTTGGTGACCCGGCTGAGCAGCTCGCCGCGCTGGATCGAGTCGAAATACCGCAGCGGCAGCCGGTTGATCTTCGCCTCGATCCGCTCCCGCAGCCCGAACACCGTCCGTTGCACCACCCCGTTCAGCACATACGCCTGCACCCACATAAACGCCGACGACAGCACATACAGCACCAGCGCCCACGTCAGCACACTGCCCAGCGCCGCGAAGTCGATCCCCTGCCCCGGCACCAGGTCCATCGCGCTGAGCATGTCCGCGCGCTGCCCCTCCCCGGACGCCCGCAGCTGCGCGATCACCTGCTCCTTGCTCACCCCAGCCTGCAGCTCGCGGGACACCACGCCGGCGAAGATCAGGTTGGTGCCCTCCCCCAGCAGCCGCGGCCCGATCACAGACAGCGCCACGCCGGCCACCGCCGTCACGAACACCAGCAGCAGCCACGCTCGCTCCGGCCGCAGCGTCCCCATCAGCCGCTTGGCCGACGGCCAGAAGTTCATCGCCTTCTCCGCCGGGACGTTCATCCCCGCGAACGGTCCGCCGCGCCCCGGCCCGCCTGCCGGACGGGGAATGCGGACGACGTCGGGACTTGCCTTTGTGCCGCCGGGCGCGGTTCCGGCGCTGGTTCCTGGAGCGCCGCTTCCGGAAGAAGCGGACGACGGCGGGCGGTGCGGCGCGCTCATACCGTCTCCTCCGCTGCCAGCTGCGAGGAGACGATCTCGCGGTACGTCTCCGACGTCTCCAGCAGCTCGCGGTGCGTTCCGCGCCCCACGATCCTGCCGTCGTCGAGCACTAAAATCTGGTCCGCGTCCACGATGCTGGAGACGCGCTGGGCGATGATCACCAGCGTGGCGCCGGCGGTGCTGCGCTTGAGGGCCTGCCGCAGCCGGGCGTCGGTGCCGGTGTCCAGCGAGGAGAACGAGTCGTCGAAGATGTACAGCTCGGGCCGCTTCACCAGGGCCCGGGCGATGGCCAGCCGCTGCCGCTGTCCGCCGGAGACGTTGGTGCCGCCCTGGCTGATGGGCGCGTCCAGCCCGCCGTCCATCCGCTCCACGAAGTCGCGGGCCTGGGCAATCTCCAGCGCGGTCCAGAGCTCGTCCTCGGTGGCGTCCGGCTTGCCGTACTGGAGGTTGCTGCGGACGGTGCCGCTGAACAGGTAGGGCCGCTGCGGGACCAGGCCGATGTGCCCCCAGAGCAGGTCCGGGTGCAGCTCGCGCACGTCCACGCCGTTCATCCGGACCGAGCCTTCCGTAGCGTCGAACAGCCGGGGCATGAGGTTCACCAGGGTGGTTTTGCCGGCGCCGGTGCTGCCGATGATCGCCGTCGTCTGCCCTGCCCTGGCCGTGAAGCTGATCCCGGTGAGGACGGGCTGGTCGGCACCCGGGTAGGCGAATCCGACGTCGCGCATTTCCAGCTCGCCGCGGCGGCCGTCCTGTGCCGCCGTCGTACTGATGGGATGAAGCGGCGGCCGGACGCTCGACTCCGTCCGCAGCACCTCCCCGATCCGGTCCCCGGACACCGCGGCGCGCGGGATCATCACGGCCATGAACGTGGCCATCATGACGGACATCAGGATCTGCAGCAGGTAGCTCAGGAACGCGATGAGCGTGCCCACCTGCATGGAGCCGTCCTGGATGCGGAACGAGCCGAACCAGATCACGGCCACGCTGGAGACGTTCAGCACCAGCATCACCACGGGGAACGCGAGCGCCATGAGCCGGCCGGCGCGCAGGGCGGTGTCCGTGACGTCCTCGTTGGCGCGGGCGAAGCGCTCGGTCTCGATGTCCTCGCGGACGAAGGCGCGGACCACGCGGATGCCGGTGAGCTGCTCGCGGAGGACCCGGTTCACGGTGTCGATCCGCGTCTGCATCTTGCGGAACAGCGGCACCATCCGGACGGTGATCAGGCCGACGGCGACCAGCAGCACCGGGACCGCGACGGCGATCAGCCAGGACAGCTGCGCGTCCTGCCGCACGGCCATGATCACCCCGCCGATGCTGAGCATGGGCGCGGTGACCAGCATGGTGGCGGACATCAGCACCAGCTGCTGGACCTGCTGGACGTCATTGGTGGACCTGGTGATGAGGCTGGGTGCGCCGAACCTGGTGACCTCCTGCTCGGAGAACTCCCCCACCCTTGTGAAGATGGCGTCCCGCAGGTCCCGGCCCACGCCCATCGCCGCCTTCGCCGCGAAATACACCGCGATCACCGCGCACACGATCTGCAGCAGGGTGATCCCCAGCATCACCCCGCCCAGGCTGAGGATGTAGCCGACGTTGCCCTTGGCCACGCCCTCGTCGATGATGTCCGCGTTCAGGGTGGGCAGGTACAGGGACGCGATGGACTGCGCCAGCTGGAAAATTACGACGGCGGCCAGCAGCTTGCGGTGCGGCCGCAGGTATTCAACAAGCAGCTTCCAGAGCATGGGCGGCTCCTGACACAGTGTCCACAAGGTGTGGTGCGAAGGTCAGTTTACGTCTGCCGGCTGCGAACGGTCCCTGCCTGTGGAGGAGAAGTTGGGCTGGTTCTCGGAGGGCGTAGCCGGCCGCAAACCGAAGGTGCTGGGCCAATGCGGAACCCTTGCGGGCTCCCATACAGCACGCGTACCGTATAGAGAACCAGCAGTTCTCTATATGAGGGATAGCACGCCCCTCCGGCCCCAGGGAGCCTTCGATGGCTGAGAAATTTACGGGTACGCTCGCCGACTTCGGCGCCGGTGACCTGGCGTCGGCTGGCGGAAAGGGCGCCAATCTTGGCGAACTCGTTCGCCTCGGCCTTATGGTTCCGGCAGGCTTTGTGGTCACAACCGCCGCCTACGCCGCCCTGATGGCGGAAACCGGCCTGGGCGCCGAACTGGAAAGGCTGCTGAAGGCCGGAGACGCCGGAGCAGAAATCCGGGCGCTGTTCACCCGGGCGCAGATTCCGGCGGACGTCACCGCTGAGATCGTGGCAGCTTATGCCGCCCTGGGCGGCGGTCCGGTGGCGGTGCGTTCCAGCGCCACCGCCGAAGACCTGCCAGGCGCCACGTTTGCCGGGCAACAGGACACCTTCCTGAACGTTGTCGGCGAGCAGGCGGTGATCCGCGCCGTGGTGGACTGCTGGGCTTCGTTGTGGACGGAGCGAGCCATCGCCTATCGGCGGCGTCAAGGGATCGACCCCCGGGAGGTGTCGATTGCCGTCGTCGTCCATGACATGGTGCCGGCAGATATCGCGGGGGTCCTGTTCAGCGCGAACCCGGTGACCGGCGAACGGGGTGAAATCGTGGTGGATGCCAGCCCCGGCCTCGGTGAGGCTGTGGTGTCCGGACGGGTCACGCCGGAGCACTATGTGCTGGACAGTACCGGCCGGACACGGTCGTTCAGCCCGGGCGCCCACGAGGTTGTTATCCGGGCCCTTGCCGGAGGGGGCACGCAGGAGATCGCCGGGACAGGCAGCCCGCGGGCTGGCCTCGCCACAGAGCAGCTGGCGGAACTGGCGGGGCTGGCAGTACGTGCCCAGGAGCATTTCGGCCGGCCGCAGGACATGGAGTGGGCCATCGCCGGCGGGCGCCTCTACGTGCTCCAGGCGCGGCCAATGACGGCGCTGCCGCCGCAGCCGCTGCGCCTCAATCCGTTCCAGCGGTTGATGGGTCCGTTCTTTGCAGAGATGTTCCATGTCCGTCCCTATCCCCTGGACGTGTCGGGCTGGATGCAGCGCGGCATCCTGGCCATGCTCCACCGCATGGCCGGAAGCGTCGGCGTGGTTTTCCCCGCGGTGAAGGAGTTGCTGCCGGAAGAGGACGGCGTGGTGATCAGGCTGGTTCCGCCGGTGCCACACCCTACGGTCCGCACGCTCGGCGCACCCGTTTCCGTGGCACGCCGTGTCCGCCGGTTCAATCCAACCCGATGGACTGAGGACAGCAGGTTCACCACGTACCTGACGGACGTCCGGCGGCTGAACGCGCAGGACCCCCGGGCCTTGACCTGGAAGGGGGTTGTGGGTCTCGCGGAGGACGCCTTCGCCACGATGGGCGGGATCACCGAGCTGCGGATCTCGTACCTGCCGGGGGCCTTTGTCCCCCAGCTAAAGCTGCGCCTGATGCTCCGGCTGCTAGGCAAGGCGCACCTTGGCGCGTCACTCATTGCCGGTGCGGAAACCCGCACCAGCCAGGCCAACCGTGCACTGGAAGTGCTGGCCGACCAAGTCCGGTCCCAGGGCAAGCTGGCCCGGGCCTTCAACGAACTGGCACCGCGCGATCTACTCTCCCGGGTGGAGAACGACCCGGATTTCCAGGAGTTCCGCACACGCTTCCAGGCCTTTCTGGCGGAATACGGGCACCGCGAAACCGTCAGCGTGGTGTTGAGCAGTTCACCAACCTGGTCCGATGCCCCCGAGGTGGTTCTCGGGCTGATCACGTCCATGATGGGTGAGCGGCGGCCGGCTGCAGACCAGACCGGCCAGGCACTCGAGGAGCTGGAACGTCATCCCGCCCTGCGGATCGCGGCCCTGCGGCGGCAGCTGCTGTCCGCCGTCGACGCCGCAAAGTCCGGGACCGCCTTCCGCGAGGACAGCCACTTCTACGCCACCATGGTGCTGCCGCCGCTTCGGCGCGCCCTGTCGGAACTGGGCCGGCGGCTGTCCGACGGCGGGGTGCTGGCTGATGCGGCCGAGGTCCACCACCTGCGCTTTGAGGAACTGGTGGGAATGGACGACGGCGGCGCGCTGCCTGCCGGCGAGAGGGAACGCTACCGCCGGCTGGTTCTGGCCAGGGCCGCGAAGCGCCGGGAACTGGAGGGGATTCAGCTGCTGGATCCGGCGCTGTTCGCGCATAAACGCCGGGCACCCGGGACCCTGGTGTCCGGCATGCCCGCCAGCCGCGGCCAGGCCACCGGGAGGGTAAGGATCATCCGGGGGCCGGACGAATTCGGCCTGCTCCGCAGCGGCGAAGTCCTGGTCTGCCCCTACACCAACCCATCCTGGACTCCACTGTTCCAGCGTGCGGCCGCCGTCGTGGTTGACGCCGGCGGGATCGCGTCGCATGCAGCCATCGTCGCCCGGGAATACGGGATTCCCGCCGTCATGGCCACAGGGTCGGGGACCAGTGACCTGCAGGACGGCCAACTGGTACTTGTGGACGGAACCCGCGGGCAGGTCACGGCGGCCGTCGCGGAGCCATCGCCGTGACAGCCGGGGCGCGCCCGGACCATCGAAAACTGCCGCGCCGGCGCGGGGCGGTCCTGAACAGCGCGATCTTCGATGCCGTCCTGGCCGAGATCGCCGAATCCGGCTACTTTGCGCTGACCATGGACCGCGTAGCCGAACGCGCACGCGCAGGCAAAGCCTCGCTCTACCGCCGCTGGCCTGGCCGCGCCGCCCTGGTATTGGACGCAGCCTACGCGTCGATGCATGGCCCGGACTCGGTCCCGGATACCGGCAGCCTTCGCCTGGACACCTTGACCGTCATGCGGCAGGCTGCCCGGCTGCTGGAAGGGACAGTTGGACAGGCCGTTCGCGGGGTGTTGGGTGAGGCCTTGCAGAACCCCGACGTTGCCGCCGAAGTCCGTGAGTTCACGCATGGAAACGCCAGCAGGATGATGCAGGAAATCCTTGCCAACGCCATCAAACGGGGCGAGTGCGATCCGGCCCTTGTGACTGACTTGAAGATCGAGGCCGGCCCCGCCCTGCTGCGGCACCGGTTTATCTTCGGCTCCGGACCCATCGAAGATGACTTCCTGGTGGGGATCGTGGACCAGGTGGTGCTGCCGCTGTTCGGAGTTGACCCGGGGAACACTTCCGCGGGCACCTGAGACTGTTGCGCGGGAGGCAGCTCGACGGCATCATCCAGCTCGTGCTCCCGATCGTCTTGAGTGGCATCCAGTCCTGCGGTAGCGGAAATTTCCGGGATAGGGAGTTCGGCAGGGCGTCGTTGCACGCCGCGTTTCTGGAGTAGCTACCGCGGGTGTCTTCACACTACGGGCCAGTGATATGCAAGCTCAATGACGGAATCGCCTTCTTTTTCAGCAGGAAAAGCGCATATTGCTGAACCCGGTTATACATTATGTCCATGATCACCCTCACCGATCTGGACCGCCAGCTTCTTTCTGCCCTCCGGGAGGATGGCCGCGCCTCCGTTGCCAGCCTCGCGCGCCAGCTCGGTGTTGCCAGGGCAACTGTGAACACCGGCTGGACCGGCTTCTCACCTCCGGAACCATCGTGGGATTCACCGCGAGGGTCCGGGATGAAGTGGATCCGCTCACCATCCGCGCTGTCACCCTCATCGAGGTGGAGGGCCGGTCCGCCAACAAAGTAATCCGCGAACTCCGGGGTTTCCCTGAAATCACGGCACTCCACACCACCAACGGAGGCTGGGACCTCGTGGCCGAACTGGCCACCGAAGACCTCGGCGGCTTCGACAACGTCCTTGGCAGGATCCGCAACGTAGACGGGATCGTGAATAGCGAAACAAGCCTGCTGCTCAGCTCCGTCCTGAGGTAGCACCCGCCCCGGCAGAACCCGCTGCGGCGTCTGTTCTTGCAAAGTGCAAAAACTGCCCCGACAAAGTGGGCAACTTCTTAGCAAAAGGCAGGCGTATCGCTCATTGCGGTTGCATATTGGCGACCAATACCGTGAGGACATCAGACTGTTCACACGGAAAAAGGAGCGCAATGACGCGTTTTGTCGATGTTCGCAACATGGTGCGGTGGGCCGCCCGCACGGGAACGGAAACCATCATCTCGGAGTTGATGGACTACCTGGAGGACGACTTCCGCCGTTGGGAATCCTTCGATAAGGCTCCCCGGGTGGCCAGCCACACTCCGTTCGGCGTCATCGAACTCATGCCCACCAGCGACCACGAAACCTATGGCTTCAAATACGTCAACGGCCACCCCTCCAACCCTTCCCGCGGCTTCCAGACCGTGACCGCCTTCGGAGTGCTGGCGGACGTCCACAACGGCTACCCCACCTTCCTGACCGAGATGACACTGCTGACAGCCCTGCGGACGGCAGCTACTTCCGGCATGGTGGCCAGAAAGCTTGCGCGCCCCGGCTCCGCTGTCATGGCAATGATCGGCACGGGAAGCCAGTCGGAGTTCCAGGCACTGGCGTTCAAGGCAGCCCTCAGAATCACCACCGTCAGGGTCTGGGACACTGACAAGGCCGCCATGGAGAAACTCGTCCGCAACGTGGCACCGCTGGGTTTTGACGTCTACACCGCGTCCTCGGCAGCCGACGCCGTCCAGGGTGCGGACGTCATCACCACCTGCACCGCGGACAAGGCCAACGCCACCATCCTCAGCGCCGACCTGATCCGTCCAGGGGTCCACATCAACGCCATCGGCGGGGACTGCCCGGGAAAGACCGAACTGGACGCCGCCATCCTGGAACTCGGTGAGGTGTTCGTTGAGTTCACCCCGCAGACCCGGATCGAAGGCGAGATTCAGCAGATGCCGGCGGACTTTCCCGTGACTGAGTTCTGGCAGGTCCTGGCCGGGAAAGCTGATGGCCGGACAGCGCCTGATCAGGTCACCATCTTCGACTCTGTCGGCTTCGCCATTGAGGACTTCTCCGCCCTCCGCTATGCGCGGGATGCCGTGCAGGGGTCCGACTTCTTCGAGGAGATCGACCTCGTGGCCAGCCCGGAGGACCCTAAAGACCTTTTCGGCCTAGTGGGCGCGCTCTCGCCGGTTGGCTAGCCCGGCTAGTTCAGCTCGAGCACGTGCAGGCCCAGCCACAGCACCAGCGTGTCCTCAGGCTGGTCCAGATCCACGCCGAAAAGGTCTCGCAGGCGCTTGAGGCGGTACCGGAGTGTGTTCTGGTGCAGGGACAACGCTGCCGCCGTCCTTGCGGAATCGCGGGAGCAGTCCAGGTAGGTCCGCAGCGTCAGCGCGTATCCGGTGCCGTACTCGGCGTCGTACTCTTTGATCCTCCGTGCGGCAGCGGACAGAAGGTGCGGCGACTTCCGGAACGTCGCAGCCAACTCCAGGAGGGTGAGGCGGCTGCGGACCTCCCCTGCACTGGCGTAGGTGCCCGGGGAGCCGTCCGAGGCGAGCATCAGCAGGACAAGGTCAGCGTCATGCCGTGAACGGCTGATTTCCGAGACGGTGCCGACGGCGGGACCCGCCGCCGCCCGCATCTCCACTCCCAGCGATGCGCGGGCACGATCGTTGAGCCGCCGGGCGAGGGCTTCGATCGAGCCCAGGGAAGGCCCGGCCGCCGCCGGAAATATCGCGTAGATGGTGGGACCCACCTGCACACACTGGGCGCCCTGGCCGTGGGCTTCACACTGCGTGGTCACCAGGTCCGCAATCCGGACCAGTGTGGTCTCGGCTGCCTGCCCAGCTTCCGGCTGGAATGCGACGACGGCGAAGGGGCCCGAGTGCCGCAGCCCCAGCTGTTCTGAAACCAGGACGGCGTCGTCCCCTCCTTCGAGGAGCCTGCGCAGCAACTCCGCCCGCTGCTGGCGCGCAAGATCATGGCTGCTGCGGGCGCGGAGCATATGGAGCGCCGCGATGTCCGCGGCACGTTCCAGGGCCTGTTCGGCGTCACTGTCCAGGTCTCCATCCACATCGACAACCCAGATTGACCCCAGGGGCTCCTTCCCGGCCCGGACCGCTATCGCCAGCCTGTCCATGGCCGGGCGGACGCCCTCGATCCGGACTGCGCCGGAGGACCGGAACACCGCGGCATACTGGCCGGCGTTCTCCGGCAGGTAGGGAACCTGCCGGCCAAGGATTCCCCTGCGGCGGTCCTCATCGATCGGCTGGTCCTCAAGCGTGGAGTACGCCAGCACCTGTTCCTGCAGGTTCTCAATGGTGGTGGCGCCTCCGACCATCGCCGCGATGGCGTTTGCCAGCGCGAAAAGATCCCCCACTCCCAGCGGCGAGACCGTGCTGCCGGCATCCGCCGAGGCGTTGAGCGCGGAGTCCAGGAGCGCGTTCAGATGCCGCCACCGCACGTCGTCGTCCACCACCAGGAGGGCAATGCCGGCATCGTCCGCCACGCCTGCGAGGTGTCCGACGTCCTGCTGGAGCTTCTTGACCACCACGGCAGCAAAGCCGGCTGCCGCTGCATCCCGGATCACGCCGGCGGTATCCGGTTCCGCGGGGTGCAGCCCAATCCCGAGCAAAATGCCGCCGGGCAGCCCTTCAAGCGGCCCGAAGGGGTCATAGAGGGAAGGGCTCATCAGGGACACCCTGGGCGGCGCCGCCCTTGAGCCAAGGACCAGCCCGGTGTCCTGGAGCATCTCCAGCAGGTGGGGCAGGTGGATGCTGCTGTTGAGCTGCGTGGCCTCGGTCATAACGCCAAAGCTTTCCACTCGTAGTGCTGGAACACAACAAAGGCATGGAACCTTCGTTGGCTGCACTGAAGCCCCTGCCCGCTGGCACAACAGATAGTTGACGCATGTCACTTACTCTTGATGCTGGCCCGGCCGCCCTTCAGGCCGCAGAATCAGCAACCGCAGCAGCCTCCAGGGCCGGTGTCCTGGTGGTGGACGAACACGACCGCGACCGGCTGCGGGACGTGGAAGCACTGCTCATTGCCATCTGGGGCATGTCGCCGCACGGGGCACCTATCCCCTTCGACCTCCTGCGCAGCATCTCCCATGCCGGCTGCAACGTGTCCGCCGCCTACAACCAGGCAGGCCAGCTGTGCGGGGCCGCGGTGGGCATCGTCTCGCCGGGGGGACGGTCCACATACTCGCTGATTGCCGGCGTGCTTCCCGGCACCGGGGACAAGGGCGTCGGCTTCGCCCTCAAGCAACACCAGCGGGCCTGGTCGCTGGCCCGGGGCATTGAGACCATGACCTGGACCTTTGACCCGCTGGTCAGCCGGAACGCCCGCTTCAACCTCACCAAGCTGGGAGCGCACGCATCGGAGTACGCCCGCAACTTCTACGGCGAGATGCAGGACGACATCAACGCCAACGATGAAAGCGACCGGCTGGTGGCCGTCTGGCCGCTGTCCTCCCAGCGGAGCACGGATGCCGGGCTGGGGATCCAGGCCGAGATCGAACTTCCGCCTGCCCACCTGGCCGACGTTCTCCAATACGGCCCCGACTCGCTGCCCGTCCTCCTGCAATCCGACGGAACCCTCTGGTGCCGCGCCCCCAAGGACATCGTGGCGCTCCGCAGCTCCAACCCCGACGCCGCCGCCCAGTGGCGCGTGCTGCTGAGGGAGATTTTCGAATCCGCTTTCGCCTCGGGACGCCAGGCATCCGGCGTCACCCGCGGCGGCTGGTACCGGCTCGCCCCGGCCGGCCAGGCCTAACCCCACCCCAAGAGGAGTACCAATGCGCATCACACCCCGTTCAGTAACGGCCCGCACCGCCGTCATGGCCGCCGGCCTCGCCCTGGCGACAGGCCTGGCAGCCTGCTCGGCAGAGACAACACCTGCCAGCAACTCCAACCCCTTCTCCGAAGGCGCCGTGGATCCCGCGGCCGCCGCCGCCCTGCCCGAGCGCTACAAGAGCGCCGGCGTCATCAACGTCGCCTCCGACATTCCCTATCCGCCCATGGAGATGTTCGACGAGAACCAGCAGCTCACGGGCCTGGACTACGATCTTGCCCAGGCCCTCGGAGCCAAGCTCGGCGTGCGGCTGGAACTCCAGACCCAGGCGTTCGACAGCATCATCCCCTCGCTGCAGTCAGGGAAGAACGACATCATCATGTCCGGGATGAACGATACGCCCGAGCGCCAGGAAACCCTGGACTTCGTGGACTACTTCCACGCGGGATTCTCCATCCTGGTTCCCGAAGGAAACCCTGGGAACATCACCACCGTCCTGGACCTCTGCGACAAAGACGTCGCCGTGCAGAAGGCCACCGTCCAGGCAGAAATCCTCCGCACGTACGAGCAGCAGTGCCTGGACAAAGGATCCAAGCCCATCAGGGTTTCCGAACTCCCGCTGGAGACGGATGTCCAGACAGCCGTCCGGTCCGGAAAGGCCGCGGCCGACGTCGTCGATTCCGCCGTGGCAGCCTATGCCGCCACGACCGCAGGCGACGGGAAGATCTTTGACCTCGTCAAGGACCCCGCCAACCCGGCCGGATACAACCCCGTCTACACCGGCATCGGCGTGCTCAAGAAGGACGCGGAGCTCTCGAAAGCGTTGCTCGCCGCCCTCCAGTCGCTTATCGCCGACGGCACCTACGACCAGATCCTGGCCAAATACAACCTCTCCGACTACACGGTCAAGGAAACAGGGCTGAACCTGGGCGGTACCAAGCCATGACCCCCGCCGTCACAACACCTCGACAGCCTGCTGCCCCCGGTACCGCGCCTGCCGGCGGCGGCGGCCAGGACGACGTCGTAGCCGTTCCCCTCCGGCACCCCTGGCGCTGGGTGGGAGCAGCGCTGCTCGCCCTGAGCGCCGCCGCGCTGGCGTCTTCGCTGTGGACCAACCCGAACATCGACCACGGCACCATTGGCACTTACCTGTTCCATCCCCGGATCCTCGGGGGCGTGGGCCTGACCATTGTCCTCACAGTTGTCTCCATGGTGGTGTCCACAGTCCTGGGCGTATTCCTCGCGGTGATGCGGCTGTCCAGGAATCCCGTCATGAACGCCTTCGCCTGGTTCTACGTCTGGGTTTTCCGGGGCACTCCGCTGCTGATCCAGGTGGTGTTCTGGGGCTACCTCGGGCTGCTCTATTCACAGATCTCGCTGGGCATCCCTTTTACGGATTTCACGGTCTTCTCCGTGGACACCAACACCCTGGTTCCGGCCTTCACGGCCGGACTGCTGGCCATGACCCTGAACCAGGCCGCCTATTCCGCGGAAATCATCCGCGGGGGAATGCTGTCCGTCGACTCCGGCCAGCACGAAGCCGCCTCCTCCCTGGGAATGTCTCCTACGTTCACCCTGTTCCGGGTGGTCCTGCCGCAGGCCATGCGGGTCATCATCCCGCCGATGGGCAACGAGACCATCTCGATGCTCAAGAACACGTCACTGCTCTCCGTCATCGCGGTGCTGGAGCTCTACACCGTGGCCACCCAGATCTCTTCCCAGAACCTGCGCCAGGTGGAACTCCTCATCGTGGTCAGCTGCTGGTACCTCTTCCTCACCTCCGCATTGTCTGTCCCCCAGTACTACCTGGAGCGCCACTACGGCCGCGGCAACGCCCGGCAGCAGGCGCCCACTCCCCTGGCCAGGATCAGGGCCATGCTCGGAAAACAGCCGGCCCCGGATACGGCAACGGCCCCCGGTTCGGCCCCCACAGCATCGAAAGGACACCAGTCATGACCGAGGCACTGGTTTCTCCCAAGCCTGGCCACCGCCCGGCAGCGCAGCCGCTCCTCGTGGCCAGCAACGTCCGGAAGCACTACGGCGGCGTCGAGGTCCTCAAAGGCATCTCCCTGACCGTCAACAGCGGCGAAGTCATGTGCCTCCTGGGCCCCTCCGGTTCAGGCAAGTCCACCTTCCTCCGGTGCATCAACCACCTGGAAAGGATCGACGGCGGCCGGATCTCCGTTGCGGGGGATCTGATCGGCTATGCGCAGCGCCAGGACAAAATCTTCGAGATGAGCCCCCGCGAGGTGGCCAGGCAGCGCCGCGGCATCGGAATGGTGTTCCAGCGCTTCAACCTCTTCCCCCACATGACGGCCCTGGAGAACATCTGGGCCGCCCCGGTGGGCGTCAAAAGGGTCCCCAAGGCAGAGGCAGTCAAGCGCGGGATGGAACTGCTGGACCGGGTGGGGCTGGCCCACCTGGCCAAGGCCTATCCGGCGCAGCTTTCGGGCGGTCAGCAGCAGCGCGTCGCCATAGCCCGCGCCCTTGCCATGGACCCCCAGCTGCTCCTGTTCGATGAGCCAACCAGCGCCCTTGACCCCGAACTGGTGGGAGATGTCCTGGACGTGATGCGCACCCTGGCAGCGGACGGAATGACCATGATCGTTGTCACCCACGAGATCGGCTTCGCACGCGGGGCCGGCGACAGCGTGGTGTTCATGGACGGCGGCGTGGTGGTGGAGTCCGGCGCCCCCGAAGACGTGCTGGACAACCCGCAAAACCCCCGGACCATCTCCTTCCTCGAAAGCGTGATGTAGTCCCCGCTTCGCCTGTCCCCTCAACCGCCCTTCCCTACGAACCGTCCGCCTTCTGTGAACTGTGAGCCTTGCCGTGAAGATATCCCGCGCCACCATCACCCTTATCGACCTTCCACTACTGGAACCGTTCGTGGTTTCCTATGACAGCTACGCCTCCATGCCCAGCATCATCCTCACGTTGGAGACCGACGACGGCCTGACCGGTTACGGCGAAAGCGTTCCGGACGGGCACATCACCGGAGAGACGCCCACCGGGACGGTTGAAGCACTGCGGACGGAGCTGATTCCGGCGGTGATGGGGCTGGACCCCCGCGACATCACTGCCGTCCACCAGCACCTCAACAAGGCGCTTAAAGGCTGCGGAGCCGCGAAGGCCGCCGTCGACATTGCCTGCTGGGACCTGGCCGGGAAGGCGGCCAACCGCCCCATCTACAGCCTGCTGGGCGGGCGCCGTCCGGAACACCCCACCATCGCCCGCGTGATGAGTATCCTCGCCCCGGAGGCCCTGGCCGAACAGGCAGTGCAGGCCCGGAGCCAGGGTTTTCGCCACCTCAAGATGAAGCTCGGCGGCGGTGACGGCCTGGATGTTGAACGTGTGCGGGCCGTCCGGGCAGCAATCGGCACGGACCTGGCCATCCGGGTGGACGCCAACCAGGGGTGGTCCGATCCCGCCACCGCTAGGGAAATGATCCGGGCTTTGGAACCGTACGGGATCGACTGGGTGGAACAGCCGCTCCACGCCGACGACATCGACGGTTTCAGGCTGCTGCGCCAGGCCACCGGTGCCCGGCTCATGGCCGATGAATCAGTGGTGGACGCCGCCGACCTGGTCCGGTTTGTCCGGGACCGTTCAGTGGACATGGTGAACCTCAAACTGATGAAGAGCGGGGGAATCACGCCCTGCCACCGCCTGGCCACGCAGGCCGAACTCGGCGGCCTGAAGGTCCAGATCGGTTCCATGCTGGAGACCAGCATCGCCTCGTCCGCCGGGTTCCACCTGGCCCTGTCCCACCCCAACATTGTGTCCACTGAACTCTCAGGCCCGGTGAAGTTCGCCCGGGAACCCGGCAACTTGGCCTACGTCCTGCCCGAAGTCCACGTGGGCGAGGGCCCGGGGCTGGGCGTTGACGTGGACCTCGATGTCCTGGCCGACCTGACAGTAAGCGAGTGCGAGGTAACTGCCTGATGGATATGGGAGGGCAGCGCTATCCTCCCGGCGGCACGTTCCGGCCGCCGGGGTCAGCGCTGGATCAGGCGTTTTGCTTGATGAGGTCTTGGGTTTTGGCCTTGCGGGTACGCTCCGCCCGGTCATCGTTGCCCCACCAGGTGTAGTTAATGGTGACCGGGTCCTCCGCGGAGCGCGTCTCTCCAGCGCTGGTGCTGGATCCCGTGCCGCACGCGGCCAAAGCTGCGGCAAATGCGGTGCCGACAGCCACGGTGGTGAGGAAATGCCTTCGGTTGATCATGGGAGCCTCCTTGCTCAATGTGTTGCCTGATGGTCGGACATTCCTCTGTGAGGTGACGTGGGTTACACGTTGTGAAACGTATCAGTCGTTGCCGGAAATATCCAGAAACATTTCCGTTGACAGGAAAATTGCAGCAACATAGGCTTGGTTCGCGATTACATCCCTTCATTTCAGGAGCACCGTGAGCTTTCCTTCCCGCCGGGTTACCTTGGCCGACGTCGCCAACGCCTCGGGCGTGTCAGTTGGCACGGTCTCCAAGGCGCTGAACAACCGGGGCCAACTCCGGGAAGATACCCGGGACAGGGTCCTGGCTGCAGCACACAAGCTCGGCTTCGAAACCCTGCCCACCGAAAGCAGCAGCGGCGGGGTGATCACCATAGGCCTGGTTACCTCGGATGACATCGGGCGCTTCAGCATTCCGGTGATGTACGGTCTCGAGGATTCATTCGGCCCTGACCAGGCCTCGGTGCTCATCAGCAATTCGCGGGGTGACCTGGTCCGCGAGCGCCACTGTGTTGAAACGCTCGCCTCGCGGAATGTCGACGGCATCGTCGTCATGACCAACCACACGGGCCCGCGCGCCCCCCTGCCCAAGACATCGGTACCAATCGTCTATGTCATGGGACAGTCTTCAGACCCCGAAGACATGTCAGTGGTGGTGGACCAGGTCCAGGGCATGCTCCTGGCCCTGGAGCATGCAGCCAACCTGGGGCACCAGAACATCGCCTACGTGGCGGGCCCCCGCCAGGACTACTCTGCCCGGATCCGCGCCCAGGCCGTACAGGAACACGCCCCGACCTTCGGGCTCACCCTCGTGGGCGACCGTGCACTGTACGGAAACTGGTCCGAGGCGTGGGGCAGGCAGGCAGCCCAGATGCTCCGCCAGCGGGTGGAGCCCGTGGACATGGTGCTCTGCGGCAGCGACGAAATCGCCCGCGGCGTAGCCGATGGCTTGCGCGAGGCAAACATCGTTGTGCCCCATGACGTCTCAATCATCGGCTTTGACAACTGGGCAGCAGCGGCCCTGAACAGCCGCCCAGCCCTGACCACCATCGACATGAACCTCGAAGAACTGGGCCGCGCGGCAGGAGCACGCGTCCTCGAAGCCATCACCGGAAATTCCAGGCCCGGAATAGACGCGCTGCCCTGCCAGCTCATCGTGCGCGACTCCACCTAGCCCCTTCCACTCACCCCCTACAGAACACGAGGGAACAATGATGTACCCACCACCCTCCCTTCAGCGCGCCCAAAAACGCCGCGCCGACGGCATCAGCGGCCCCAGCCGGCGTTCCGTTCTTACCCTTGGAGCCGCGGCCGCGGCCCTTGGCCTGACGGGATGTTCGGCCGTGCTGCCGGAAGCCAACGTCACCGCCGCCGGCTTCGGAAGAAACCCCTCCGGCACCATCCGGTTCTGGTGCCGAAGCACGGCGTTCAAACCGGCGCAGCTCATCGTGGACAAATACCACCAGGCCCAGCAGGCAGTGCGGATCCAGCTCACGGTGCTGCCTGAGGGGCAGATGACAACAAAGCTCGCCACCTCCATCCGGAGCGGCGCCGTTCCGGACGTTGTGGCCCCCGATTCCGTCACAAGTCCGGTATTCACCACCAGGGAAGCCTTCACGGACCTCACCTCCCTGGTGACGGAACTCCCCTACGCCGCCCACCTCAACAAGCCACTCCTTGACGTGGCCTCCTACGAGGGAAAGATCTACGGGCTCCCGGCCCTTTCCAACGTCTCCCAGCTTTTCTGGAACAAAGAGCTCTACGCCAAAGCCGGACTGGACCCTGAGCAAGGGCCCGGTAATTTCGCGGAGTACCTGCAGCATGCCGCGGCCCTGCAGGGGATCGACGGCGTCTCCGGAGTGACCTTCACCGGCAACTCCGCCGGCATCCTGGGCTACGTCATCCAGCCGCACTTCTGGGCAGACCAAAGCCCTTTCTACGACGGGCCATTGGGCCGGCAACAAGCTGCCGTGCTGGGCAATGATCCGCTCCGCCGGACCCTGGAACTTTACCGGGAATTCCACAGGAAGGGCCTCTCGCAACCAGGGGCAGCAGCAGATTCCGGAGCGGCCTGGGGCCAGGACTTCCTGGCCGGAACCGTGGGACTGTTTCCCGGGTCCTACGACCTGGTAGTGGGCAGCGCCAAGCCGGAGTTCCTGGACAAGCTCGGCGTCAGTGCCTTTCCCGGGCCGGACGGAAACTTTTCCCAGTTTTCCGGCGGGGCGGTGCTGTCCATCCCCCGGGGTGCCCCCAATCCTGGGGCGGCGTGGGACTTCATCCGCTTCGTGGGTGAACTTGAACAGCAGTCGGAGCTGGCGGCGCTGGGCTGGTACCCAGTCCGCAGCGACATCCTGGAGACGGATTTCAGCGAGAAATTCCCGCTGATGGTCCCGGGCATGGAACGGATGAACGACGGGTTCGCCGCTCCCACAACGCTCTATACACAGCTCACCAACACCGTACAGTCACCGTGGCTTGCGATGTTCCGCGAAGCAGTCTTCGGCCAGGAGGCGATGGAGGACATCCTCTACCGCGGGCATCAGGAAACCGCCCGAGTTTTGAAGGTGAACCAGGCATGACCACCACAACCCCCTCCCTCAGCCGGAACAAGCGCACGCGCGCCCCGAGGCCTGCCTCGCGCCGCGATTCCTATACCGGGATGCTCATGATCGCGCCGGCGATGCTCCTCGTCGTCGCCTTTGTCATCTTTCCGCTGCTGTTCGCGGTGGTCATCTCAATGACCAACTGGCCGCTCGTTGGCGACGTTGAATTCACCGGCGTCGAAAACTACCTCACTGCCTTCACTGACACCACCTTCTGGGGATCCATCCTCTACACGCTCCTTTTTGCGGTGGTCTCCACCGTGCTGGGGGTGGTGGTCGGCTACCTGCTCGCCGTGCTGGTCCGCTCCAACCGGAGAGGTGCCGGACTCATCCGTACCGCCGTATTCCTTCCCTACGTCATCGGCATCACGTCATTCAGCTTCGTTGCCCTGCTGGAGTTCCGGCCGGACAGCGGCGTGCTGGACCAGGTCCTGCTGGGTCTCGGCATCACCTCTGCGCCTACTCCCTGGCTTCTGGACGCAACCAGCGCCACGGTCCTGATAGTCCTGCTGGGTGCCTACGTTGGGTCCGGGTTCGCCATGATCATCCTCATGTCCGGCATGCAGGGCATCCCGGACGAACTGTACGAATCAGCGCAGATCGACGGCGCGGGACGGTGGCAACAGGAATTCCAGGTCACGGTCCCGCTGGTCAAGCGCTACCTGGGGCTCCTGACTGTCATGGGATTCATCGGGGCCATCCTGGCCTTCACGCAGTTCTTCATCATCACCGGCGGCGGCCCGGGAACCGGCACGCTGACCGTGATGCTCTACGTCTACAACAAAGCCTTCGGCGACCTGCAGGTGGGTTACGCAACCGCCCTGTCCTTCGTGGTGGTCATCATCGCGGCGATCCTCACGCTCATCCAGTTCCGCGTCATGCGCGAGGACTGACCCACCCACTTCTTTGGCCCAGCCCCGAACAGGAGATGCCATGACAACGTCCGTCGAAGCGCCGCCGCAGGTGACGCAGCACAAGCCCCGCCCCACCACACCCCCCGCTGCCTCCCGGGCACGGACAGCTGCCCGGTTGAGGACCGCCATCTACGCGGTCATCGGCACCGCAGTGTCCATCGCTTTTGTCATCCCCGTGGCGTGGTCCTTCCTCCGGTCCCTGCAGCCAGGATCCCAGATCGCGGCCCCGTCATCGGAGCAGTCATTCGACAACCTGACCTTCGAAAACTACACGGGGCTCATTGCCAACATCGGGGCAGGGTCCTACATCTGGAACAGCCTGGCCATTGCCCTGGGCGCCGCCGCGTTCAGCGTCATCACCACCACCCTGGCCGCCTACGCGCTGGTGAACTTCCCGTTCAAGGGGTCCAACATTGCGTTCGCGCTCATCCTGCTGACCATGATGGTCCCGTTCCAGGCCATCCTGACGCCGCTCTTCCTGGAGATGAACGCGCTTGGCCTCACGGACTCACTGGCCGGGATCATCGTTTTCCACATCACCTTCAACCTGCCCTTCGGTGTCTTCCTGATGCGGAACTCCTTCGCCCAGATCCCCAAGGAAGTTGTTGAGGCAGCACGGATCGACGGTGCTGGTCCGCTCAGGATCCTGCTTTCCGTGCTGCGGCCCATGATTGTCCCGGGCGCCGTCACGGTGTTCCTTTTCGCCTTCCTCGGCGGATGGGGGGACTTCCTGGGTGCGTTGACGTTCCTCACCAGACAGGAACTGTTCACCCTGCCCGTCGCCGTTCAGAACCTCGCCTCCGGCGCGTTCGGCGTGGTGAACCACGGCTACGTCATCGCAGGGGCCGTCCTGCTCATGCTCCCCTGCATCATCCTGTACGCCGCGGTCCAGCGCTACTACGTGCGCGGCCTCGTAGCCGGCGCCGTCAAAGGCTAAGCGCAGACATCCTCCTGCGCCGCCGAAGCAACCCAAGAAAGCAACCATGCACCTCACCAGTCCCCTGGCAATCACGCAACTGCCGCCGTCGTCCTTTCCTCTGGACCGGATCCGGCTGCTGCCCGGCCGCTTCAAGACCGCGCAGGACGTGGACGTCCGGTATGTCCTCGAACTCGACGCCGACCGTCTCTGCGCGCCGTACCTGAAAGAAGCGGGACTTGGGACGGAGGCGGCACCCTACGGCGGCTGGGAATCCGACGGCATGGGCGGACACATTGGCGGGCACTACCTGACGGCGTGCGCCCGGCTCTTCGCCGCCACAGGCGACCTCCGGTTGCTGGAACGGGTGCAGTACGTTGTGGAGGTCCTGGGGCGATGCCAGGCTGCAGCCGGAAACGGCTACCTTGGCGGCGTTCCCGGTGGACGCCGGCTCGGCGAAGAGCTGGCGGCCGGGAACATCGACGCTGATCTCTTTACGCTCAACGGCCGATGGGTCCCGCTCTACAACCTGCACAAGACCTTTGCCGGCCTCCTGGACGCCTACAACCATGCCCGTTCCGAAAAAGCCCTGACCGTACTCACCCGGCTGGCGGACTGGTGGCTCACGGTCTCGCGCCACCTGGACGACGAATCCTTCGAGGAGGTACTCAGCACGGAGTTCGGCGGCATGAACGACACCTGGACGTCCCTTGCCCGGCTGACCGGCCGGGAAGACTACCTGCGCGAGGCCCGCCGTTTCTCGCACCGGGCACTCCTCGACCCGCTGGCTGCGGGTGACGACCGGCTGGACGGCCTCCACGCCAACACGCAGATTCCCAAAGTTGTGGGTTACGAACGGTTTGCCCAAGCTACCGGCGACGCGCGCTACTTCGAGGCATCAGACTTCTTCTGGGACGTCGTCACCAGGCAACGGACCGTGTCGATCGGCGGCAACAGCGTCCGGGAGCATTTCCATCCGTCGCGGAATTTCACTCCCATGGTCCTGGACGTCCAGGGCCCGGAAACCTGCAACACGTACAACATGCTGAAGCTCGCCAAGCTTCGCTTCGAGCGCACGGGTGATCCGGCAGCGGTGGAGTTCTACGAGCGCGCCACCTTCAACCACATCCTTTCCTCCCAGCACCCCGAGCGGGGAGGTTTTGTGTACTTCACGCCCATGCGGCCGTCCCACTACCGCGTGTACTCCACAGTCCACGAATCAATGTGGTGCTGCGTGGGCTCCGGAATGGAGAACCACGCGGCCTACGGAGAACTCATCTACAGCCACAGCGGCGACACTTTGGCGGTCAACCTTTACATTCCATCCACCCTGGACTGGACCGAGCGCGGGATACACGTTCAACTGGAGACGGATTTCCCGCACTCGGACGTCGCCACACTGACCGTCACCGCGGACACACCCACAGAGTTCGCCCTGCGGCTTCGGCGCCCCGCATGGGCCACCGATGTGGAAGTCCGCCTGCCGCAGAGCGACGCGGGCGTCTCCCCACAGACTGGAACTGCCGACGACGGCCATCCCGTGCTCATCCAGCGCGTCTGGGAGGGCACCACCACGGTTTCCGTCCGGCTCCGCGCAGAAGTCCGGGCCGAATCGCTTCCCGACGGCTCGCCCTGGGTGTCATTCCTCTACGGACCCGTGGTCCTCGCCGCCAGGGAAGGGAACGCAGGCATAGAAAACTTCGAAGCACCCGACGAACGCATGGGCCATGTTGCCAGCGGCCGCCAACTGGCCCTGGCAACCACCCCGGTGATCTCCGCGCAAGAGCCGGCGGACGCCGTCGTCCTAGTCAACCGCGAAGCGCTTTCCGCGGAACTCGCCGCCACCCAGGATGGTTCGCCCATCCGGATCCGGCTTGAACCGTTCGCAGGGATCCACGACGAGCGCTATACGGTCTACTGGCCAACCGGCCCCGTTCCCTCCGCGCGGACTGCCGAACTCGCCGCGATGGACGCAGACGCAGCGGAACTGGACGCCGTCGTCGATGCCGTCACGGCAGGCGAGCAGCAACCGGAAGCTGACCACTTCTTCGCCGGCGAAGGCACGAAGGCCGGAGGGCGGGACGGGCTGCATTGGCGAACCGCCACAGGCTGGTTCTCCTATACCCTCAAGGATCCCAACTCTGTAGCAGCCGTCCTCAGGGTCAGGGTCCGGCAAAGTCCGGGACGCCGCCAGCGGCTCGCCCTGAACGGCTCACCGCTGACGAAGATACTGCGCTCCGGAACAGACCACGACTGCGAAGTAACCGAGTACGCCATCCCGGCGGAAGCACGGATCAAGGACGCGCACACCCTCGTGTTCGCAGTGCACGCAGAGCCCGGCTCCACCACCGAGGACTTGCTGTCGGTGGAACTGCGAAAAGGACCCTAGCGCCACTGGTACAGGCAGATGCTGTCAGCCAGCCCGCGTATCAAAACGCCGCCGGTACTCCGTGGGCGTCGTCGAAAAGGCGGCGGCGAAGTTCTGCCGGAGGGTGACGGCGTTGCCGAAGCCGCAATCGGTAGCCACCTGTTCGATGGACAGGTCCGTGGTTTCGAGCAGCCGCCGGGCTGCGTCAAGGCGGCGGGCACGGATCCAGGCGGCCGGCGTCGTTCCTGTTGCGGCCCGGAAGGCGCGGACAAAGGTGCGGCGGCTCAGGTGCGCCTGCGTCGCCAGCAGGTCGACGGTGAGCGGTTCACCCAGGCGGCCCAGGACCCATTCAAGCAGGCGCGAGATCGGGTCATCCGCGGCGCGTTCAGGCACCGGGCGCTCGATGTACTGCGCCTGCCCGCCCTCCCGGTGCGGTGCAATGACCAGGCTGCGTGCCACCTGGTTCGCCGCCTCCGCTCCGAGCCGGGCGCGGACCAGGTGCAGGCAGGCGTCCAAGGCAGAGGCGGTGCCGGCCGAGGTCAAGACGTCGCCGTGGTCGATATAAAGCACTGACTGATCAAGGGCGATATCGGGATGCCGCGCCGTCAGGGAATCAAACGCCTGCCAGTGCGTGACCGCCCGGCGCCCGGCGAGCAAGCCGGCGTCGGCAACGGGAATCGCACCAAGGCACAAGCCCAGGATGGGCACCTTTCGTCCATGCGCCCTTTGGAGCACCTGCCGCAGCGAATCACTCGGCAGCCGCCCGTCGTCGAACCATGAAGGCACCACCACCACGTCCGCCGCCTCCGCGGCTTCCGGCCCTTCCACCTCGCCCAGCCGGTAGCCCTCAGCGGTGGTTACCTCGCCTGCCTGGTCGGAAAAGAGAACGGTCTTCCACCCGGCGAGGCCTTGGCGGGCAACCTCGTCAAAAACCATCTGTGGAACGGCCAGGTGGAACATCGTCGCCCCGTCGAACGCATAGACCGCAATCTTCATCATGCCCCTTCCCAACAGCTTGGCCCGAATCCATCGTATATCTGCCTTCGTGCCACTGTTGGCCCGCGTCGACAGCGGGAAAACTGGAACAGTTGCCACATGGCACCCCAAAATAACCACCAGGGAGAAACCCGAATATGAGCACCCCCCGCCGCGCCCTCATCCTCATCGACGTGCAGCAGCAGTACTTCAGTGGCCCGCTCGAAATCCAGTACCCGCCGCACCAGGAGTCGCTGCCCACGATTGCCAGGGCAATTGACGCGGCCACCGCCGCCGGGATTCCGGTTGCCGTCATCCAGCACTCTGCAGGCGAAGGCGCACCCGTGTTTGCACCCGGCACGCCCGGATTCGAACTGCACCCCGAGATTGAACGCCGCAAGACCGGTGAATGGAAGTCGCTGGTCAAGCAGTACGGCTCTGTCTACGCCGGCACGGACCTCGCCGAATGGCTGCGGAAGCACGACGTCGACACGGTCACCCTGGTGGGCTATATGACCAACAACTGCGTGCTCGCCTCGGCCGTGGAGGCAGAGTTCCTTGGCTTCACCACAGAAGTCCTCTCCGACGCCACCGGCGCCATCAACATCGCCAACGCCGCAGGCTCCGCCGACGCGAAGGCCGTGCACACCACCCTGCTCGCGCTGCTGAACTCGAACTGGGCAGCGGTGGCGGATACTGACACCTGGACCAATGCCCTGGCTGCGGATCAGGCCCTGCCGGGGAGCGACCTCGGCAGTTCTGCCGTCGCCGGTTTGGAGCTGGTCCCGCAGGCGTGACCGGCGGCCCGGGCTTCCCGCCGGTCACGCCGGCGGGAAGCCCGGGAACACCAGCAGCACGCACGCTGTTGCACCCACGGGGACAAGCCCCAACGAATTACAAGGACTCAACACATGAAGTGGTTTCTTCTCGCCGGCGCGATCCTGAGCGAGGTGACAGCATCCCTCTCGCTGAAAGCGGCCCTTGATAATCCTGCCTTCTTCATTTTGGTGGTCCTCGGATATTCCGCTTCCTTCGCTTTCCTCGCAGGAGTCCTCCGGAAGGGCCTTGGCCTCGGCGTTGCCTACGGCATCTGGGCTGCGCTGGGTGTGACCCTCACCGTGCTGCTGGCCGCCGTCCTTTTCGGCGAAGCCCTGACGCCGGTGATGATGGCCGGCGTCGCCATGGTGATCGGCGGAGTCCTCTGCGTGGAACTCGGGTCGCACAAGGAGCGGGCAGATGAACCCGCGGAAGACATGGTCCTCTCGTGATGTGGCTGCTGCTGTCGGCAGCCATCCTCACCGAGGTGACCGCCACCCTGCTCCTGCGGGTCGCCTCCACCGGAAAGCGGCGCTGGTACGTTCCTGTCGCCGTCGGATACTTCCTTGCCTTCACCCTCCTCACGCTGACCCTGGAACAGGGCATGAACCTCGGCGTTGCCTACGGGATCTGGGCCGCCGCCGGCGTCGCACTGACAGCCCTGGCCAGCCGCGTCTTCTTCAAGGAGACAATCACCCCGGTCATGATGCTGGGGCTCGGCCTCATCATAGGCGGTGTCCTGCTGATCGAGCTGGGCGCGGCGCACTAGGCAGGACGCTCACCGTGGGCTGGCACGGCCGGACGCCGTGGCAAATCGGGCCTGTTCTCTCATCGCGGACGGCCCCTCCCCCATGCGCTCCGTCCATGTTCAAATGGGAAGGTTGAACCGGCCGCCCGAGTCCGCTCCACGGCCTCGGACCGATGGAAGGAAGCACATGACCGATCGCCCGGAACACCCTCCAATCCCCACTCCCGGAAGTGCCCAAGGCCTGGACTCCAAGGTCGGGGGCGGATGCCCGGTGGACCACGGCAGCGTGACCTCGCACGGCAGCGAGAGCGAAAACCCGGCCATCGATTCACCCGAGCCGAAGGGGCACCGGCCACGCACTGTGGCGGACTGGTGGCCCAACCAGCTGGACCTCTCGGTGCTTCACGCCAACCACCCCAAGGGCAATCCGCTCGGCCCGGACTTCAGCTACCGCGACGAGTTCCAGAAGCTCGACGTCGAGGCACTGAAGCAGGACATCACCGAGGTCCTCACCACCTCCCAGGACTGGTGGCCCGCGGACTTCGGCCACTATGGCGGCCTGATGATCCGCTTGAGCTGGCATGCCGCCGGCACCTACCGCGTCCACGACGGGCGTGGCGGCGCCGGGGACGGCAGCCAGCGGTTCGCGCCGCTCAACAGTTGGCCGGACAACGCCAACCTGGACAAGGCCCGGCGCCTGCTGTGGCCGGTCAAGCAGAAGTACGGCCAGAAGCTCTCCTGGGCAGACCTGCTGGTCCTCGCCGGCAACGTAGCGCTTGAGTCCATGGGCTTCAAGACCTTCGGTTTCGCCTTCGGCCGTGAGGATGTGTGGGAGCCCGAAGAGATCTTCTGGGGCCCTGAGGACACGTGGCTGGGCGACGAACGCTATATCGGCGAAGGCCAGATGTCCGAGGAGGTCGGTTCCACGGAAATGGGGCTGATCTACGTCAACCCCGAGGGACCCATGGGCAACCCGGATCCCAAGCTCGCGGCAGCGTTCATCCGCGAGACGTTCAAGCGGATGGCCATGAACGATGAAGAGACGTTTGCGCTGATCGCTGGCGGCCACACCTTCGGCAAGACCCACGGGGCGGGCGACGCCGATGCGCACGTCGGCCCGGAGCCGGAAGGCGCCGACCTTGAAGCGCAGGGCCTCGGCTGGCTCAGCACCTACGGCAGCGGCAAGGGTGCGGACACGATCACCTCCGGCCTCGAGGTCACCTGGACCGACAAGCCCACCCAGTGGAGCAACCGCTTCCTGGAGATCCTGTTCGAGTACGAGTGGGAGCTGGTCAAGAGCCCCGCCGGCGCCCACCAGTGGGTGGCCAAGGACGCCCCGGAGATCATCCCGGACGCGCACGATCCCAACAAAAAGCACCGGCCCACCATGCTGACCACGGACCTGTCGCTGCGCTTCGACCCTATCTACGAAGAAATCGGGCAGCGCTTCCTGAAGAACCCGGACGAGTTCCAGCTCGCCTTCGCCAAGGCCTGGTACAAACTGCTGCACCGCGACATGGGCCCGGTCGGCCCGCACATGCTCGGGCCGTGGGTTCCGGAAGCCCAGCTGTGGCAGGATCCCGTTCCCGTCGTCGACCATGAACTGATCGGCGAGCAGGACATCGCGTCCCTGAAGGCCCGGCTCCTGGACTCCGGCCTGTCCGTCTCCCAGCTGGCCACGACGGCATGGGCTGCCGCCTCCACCTTCCGCAAGACCGACAGGCGGGGCGGCGCCAACGGTGCCCGGATCCGGCTGGAGCCGCAGCGTGGCTGGGAGGTCAACGAACCTGAGCAGCTTTCGACGGCGTTGCAGGCCATCGAGCGCGTGCAGCAGGAGTTCAACTCGTCCCAGGCGGGAGGCAAGAAGGTCTCGCTGGCGGACCTGATCGTCCTCGGCGGCTGCGCGGCGGTGGAGAAGGCAGCGGGCGACGCCGGCTTCCCCGTCACCGTGCCGTTCCGTCCAGGACGCACCGATGCCGCCCAGGAACAGACCGACGTCGAACAGTTCCAGTACCTGAAGCCGCGGGCTGACGGATTCCGCAACTACGTGCGCCCCGGCGAGAAGCTCCAGCCGGAGACCCTCCTGCTGGACAAGGCGTACCTGCTGGACCTTTCCGCTCCGGAGATGACGGCGCTGGTGGGTGGCATGCGCGCCCTTGGCACCAACGTTGGCGGCTCCAAGCACGGCGTCCTCACCAACCAGCCGGGGGTCCTGACCAACGACTTCTTCGTCAACCTGCTCTCCCCCGGCACCAAGTGGAAGGCGTCCGAGAACGAGGAGAACGTTTACGAGATCACGGACGTCGCCACCGGTGAGCTGAAGTGGACCGCGACCCCGGTGGACCTGGTGTTCGGCTCCAACTCGCAGCTCCGGGCACTGTCCGAGGTCTACGCGAGCGGGGACGGCAAGGAGAGGTTCGTCAACGACTTCGTGGCGGCCTGGGTGAAGGTCATGGAACTCGACCGCTTCGACCTCAAGTGATGCACGTGAGCTGAAGACCGTTTATTGGTTCAGGCGTCCGGGCCGGTTGCGTTTGCAGCCGGCCCGGATGTTTGCCCATCATCAACAGCAGCTCAGGGAATCAGGTTCTCGGCCTTGTAACGGTCGAAGAGCGCAATAAAGGCGTCGAGCGTCCGCCGGTACCCGGTGAATCCCGCGTCCCGGCTCTTGCCCATGTCCGTCACAACCTCAATGCCGCGCCCCAGGTCGCCGTCCGTGTGCCACCAGGATGCCAGGCGGTTCAGGTCGGGTTCGCTGAGGTTGTGGCGCGCGGCGATGTCCCGCCACTGGTCCTCCCGGCCCGCCATTGACTGCTCGAGGGGGCGGGGCGTTCCCTTGTACCCCTCCCAGTCCACACCGAAGTAGGCCGCGAGCTTCGGCCACATCCAGCGCCAGCGGAACACGTCGCCGTTGACGATGTTGAAGGCTTCGTTCGCGGCGGCGGGTGTGGTGGAGGCCCACAGCATGTGCTCGGCGAGCAGGCCCGCGTCCGTCATGTCTGTCAGTCCGTTCCACTGCGTTTCGGAGCCCGGGAAGACGAATGGCTCCCCGCTCTCGCGGCACAGGGTGGCCTGGGCGGCGAGCGTGAGGCCCATGTTCATGGCGTTCCCGACGGCGTGCCCGATCACCGTGTGCGCGCGGTGCACGGACCAGGTGAACCCCTGCCTGGCCGCGGCGGCCCAGAGTTCGTCCTCCTGGGCGTAGTAGAAGTTCCGCACGGGAAGGCGCGGTTCCTCCTCGTGGAAGGGAGTGTCCGGCATTTCACCGGCGGCATACGCTTCGAAGGGTCCGAGGTAGTGCTTGAGGCCGGTCATCAGTGCAACGTGGGCCACGTCCTTGCCGCGAAGCGCAGCGAGGAGGTCCCGCACCATGCCGGCATTGACCGCGATGTTCTCCTCCTCCGTGTCCCGCCGCGACCACGCCGTGAAGAAGACATGCGAGGGGTTCTCCGGACCGAGCACGGCGGCCAGCGATGCAGCAGAGGTCAGGTCTGCTGAAAGCCACCGGACCCCGGGCCTTTCTTCCCCGGGCTTCCGGGAGAGGGCGAGCACTGTCCACCCCTGACCTGCCAGGGTGTCGACGAGGGCGGACCCAGCGATGCCGGTCGCCCCCACTACAAGAGCTGTACGCCCGGTGCCCGCTGTTGTTCCTGCCTCAATCGTCATGCTTTCTCCTTTTCGCGCCTGCTGCACACGTCCGCGCACGGTCGCGCGCCAAGTCCTCTAGCGACAAGCCGCCGGCCGAGTGAGATATTCCGCGGCCCGTCGTCGTCCGCTCAGCCTTTGGCTGCCGGGCTTCACCCGTTAGCCTGCTGGAATGGTCCCGGAAGAGCAGGAACTGACAGGCGGCAACGCGTCCGGCAGGGTTGTGCGCATCGGCAACACCGTACGGAAACCCTGGCTGGAGAACTCCGCCGCGGTGCAGGACTACCTCACCGCGCTCCGCTCGTCGGGCGTCGACGTTCCCCGGCCCCTGGGAAGGGACGACGGCGGCCGGAATGTTTTCGAGTATGTGGACGGGGTCCTGGCGTTGGAGGAGTTACCGCTCACCGAGGACGATCTGCTGCGGGTTGGGCGGATGATCCGCGAGATCCATGACGCGAGCGAAGCTTTTGTGATCCCTGATCCAGGCGGCTGGAACATGCTCCTGCCTGCTGAGGCTCCAGACCTGATGTGCCATAACGACCTCGCGCCGTGGAACCTCGTCAGGGGTGATCGGTGGGTCTTCATCGATTGGGACGGTGCCGGTCCCAGCACCCGGCTGTGGGACCTTGCCTATGCAGCGCAGTCCTTTGCCATGCTGGTCGCCGGACAGCCGGCGGCGGAAGCGGCCGCAAGACTGGGTGCCATCGTTGACGGTTACCAGGCCGATGACACTCTCCGCGCGCAGTTGCCTGCGGCCATGGCCCGGCGGACGGAAGCGATGCTCAACCTCCTGGAGTTTGCCCACGGAACCGGATTCCAGCCGTGGGCGGACATGTACATCAACGGCCATGGCGAACACTGGCGCGGCGCGGCCCAGTATGTCCGGCAGCACCAGTCGGCGTGGGAGCAGGCCCTCATCCGGCGATAACCGGCCGGAATCACAGGGATGCAGCAAGCCCTCGGCTACGCTCGTCTGATGGCCCGACTCATCGCCCCCGACGCAAGTTACCACTCCTCCTGGCTGGAAGGAGCGGCGGAATTCGACGGCGCCCGGCAGGACGGCGCCGGCACAGAGGGCTGGCAGCTGGAAGAGCTCAAGGATGCGCAGGGGTTCAGCCGCTTTGTCGACTGGCTCGTCAAGGACGCACTGCCGGAGACCCCGCGGAAACCGGAGCACGTGCCCTGCACCTACCTGTGGATCGTGGAAGATGACACGTTCCTTGGGTCTTTGGCCATCAGGCATGAACTGACCGAGTTCCTCCTCAACGAGGGTGGCCACATCGGCTACAGCGTCAGGCCCTCCGCCCGGCGCCGCGGCCACGCTGCCCAGGCACTGGCTGACGCCCTGCCCATTGCCAGGGAACTGGGAATCCGCCGGGTGCTCCTGACCTGCGATGAGGACAACTTCGCCTCCCGGGGCACCATCGAAAAGAATGGCGGCCTCTATGAGGACAGCCGCAACGGCAAACGCCGCTACTGGATCGATAACGCCTAACGAAGACCTATCGCCTACCCCGCCGACCGCAGCGACGTGATCATCCGCTTGATGTCCGCATACTCCGGCGTCCCCGCGTACAGCTTCGCCTTCTCCAGGTACGGCAGCGACGGGTCGCCCGGCGTCAGGTTCAGCTCCGGGTTGTAGAACGCCCCGAACGTGGCGGCGTTGGGCGGCCAGTTGAAGAAGTGGAACATGTAGCAGGCCGAGTCACCTTCGGGCAGCGGCGCGGTGGTGATGCCGTAGGCCGCCGCCGGGGTGTCCGGCGGACCGGCAGCGGCGTCGTTGCCGCGGGTCTCGAACGTGTATCGGGGCACGGTGCCGTACTGGGCCAGCTGCGGCAGGTCCTGCGACTCCAACACGGAGTAGGGGTACTTCTCCGTGCACGTGGAACCGGTGGCCATGTTGGTGCGGAGCGTCGCAAGCAGCCGCCCATCCTCGCTGGTCACCTCGGCAAACGCTCCGCCGCCTTCCGCCAACTCCCCAGCCGGATCCTTGATGTTCCAGGACGACGGGAGGTCGAAGGACAAGTCGCCCGCCGCCGTCGTGTACGTGGTCCAGGAGGCCGACGCCGGGGCGCTGGTTGTCGGGTTGGGCGTCGCTGATGCACCGGCTGTTTTCGTCGTGCTTGCCGTCGCTGAGGCGAAAGCGCCCGACGGCGTCCCTTGCGGCTCCGCGGCCGGCCCGCCGCACGCGGTGAGCAGCGAAAGTGAAAGAAGTAGTGCCGCGCCGGGCCACGCTGACCGCCGCATGTCCGCCTCCTCGGAAGCCGTTGTGATCCCTCAATTGTGGCGCCGATGCGCCTGCCGGAATCCATTAGTCAACCGATTGGAGCCAAACCGTTGCAGCCCATAACGAAAGCCATCTCAAGACCCCGGCGCCCGCCGTCGGACGTCTACGTCCCCCTCAACGCACTTTGCGGTGCGGGCTGCTTGGGCGAGCGGATCGCAACCAGCGTGAACACGAAGGCGGCCGTGGCCGTAACCACCAGCAGCATCAGGCCGATGAAGTAGCTGTTGTCCTCGGCGTTGTACGTGGCCCCCATGACCAGCGGCGGGAAGTAGCCGCCCATCCCGCCGGCCGCGCTGACAATGCCGCTGATGCTGCCCACCTTCCCCTGCGGCGAGAGCCGGCCCACCCACGCGAACACGCCGCCGGTACCCAAACCGAGCGCGGCAGCCATCGCCACAAAGGTCAGGCCGGCCGGGATCTCGCCGTCGGGCCGCAGGTTCACAACAAACGCCAGCACCGCGATGCCCGCCAGGGACGAGAGGACCACCGGCTTGGACCCGATCCGGTCCGCCAGCACTCCCCCGACAGGCCTGAACAGCACCGCCGCCAGAGCGAACCCGGCCGTGCGGGTGCCGGCCGCGGTCGGATCGAACTGGTAGATGTCCCGGAGGTACGTGGGCAGGTAGGTGGCAAAGGAGACGAACCCGCCGAAGACAATCGCGTAGAGGAAGCACAGTTTCCAGGTGACGGCGAGCCCGGCCGCGTCCTTCAGCTTGGGAATCACCGGCGCGGTGTTCCGGTGCCAGTCCGGCGACTCCTTCAGGTTGAACCAGATTACGGCCCCCATCACCACCAGGAGCCCGGCAATCAGCAGGTGCGTGGACAAGTAGCCGATCCAGGTGACCAGGCGCGGGGTCAGGAAAGCCGCCAGCGCGGTGCCGCCCATCCCGGCGCCGAACACGCCGGTGGCAAAGCCGCGGCGGGACGGCTCGTACCAGGCAGACACAAAGGGAATTCCGACGGCGAAAACGGTGCCTGCGATGCCCAGCAGGAGGCCCGCGCCCAGCACCACCGCGTAGGAACCGAGCGCGCCGCCGAGGGCCACCAGCAAGACAGGAGGCACGCTGCCGAGCAGCACGAACGTGAACATCACCCGCCCACCGAACCGGTCCGTCATGGCTCCGACGACGATCCGGCCCAGCGATCCCACGAAGATGGGCATGGCCACCAGGACGGCGGTGGCGGTGGAGTCCAGCCCCATCTCCTGCGTATAGCGGGCGCCGAGGGGCGCCACGATGTTCCACGCCCAGAAGGCCATCACCGATGCGCTGGTGGCCAGCGCCAGGTTCAGGCCCTTGCCGGGATGGGAGGTTTCCGTGGGCGGTACGGGATTGGCGGGACGTGCGGCTTCAGTCATGGTGTGCTCCCCTCACCGGTTCCGGGTGTCCCGGTCCTCGGTCCCCACAGCCGACCAGCCGCGCTTGCCGCCGGGGGCATTCGGGTTGTGGACGGAACTGGCGCCGGACTTGTTCCCGGCCCTGCCCCCGGGCCGTGCGCCTCCGGACCGTGCACCCGCGCGCCGTCCTGCCCTGCCGCCGTCGCGGTCCCGCGAGCGGTACACGATGTACGGGCGGAACAGGTAGTGGAAGGGTGCGGTGAAAGCGTGGACCAGCCGGGTGAAGGGCCAGATGATAAACAACGCCATCCCCACCAGCGTGTGCAGGTGGAAGGAGAACGGTGCCGCAGCCATGGCGGCAATGTCCGGCTGGAAGATGAACAGGGACCGGAACCACGGCGCCACGGTTTCGCGGTAGTTGTGCCCGTGCTCGCCCTCGAACACGCTGGCCAGGGTGGTCCACAAACCGAACACGATGGCCGCCGTGAGCACCACGTACATGGCCTTGTCGTTCTTGGTGGTGGCCATGAACACCGGCCCGGTGGTGCGGCGCCGGTAGATCAGCAGCACGATCCCGCCCAGTGTGCCGATGCCCGCGATCCCGCCCACGAACAGGGCGTTGAAGTGGTAGAAGTCCTGGCTCATCCCTACCGCCTCGGTCCAGGACTTCGGAATGACCAGCCCGAAGAAGTGCCCCGCAACCACGGCGAGCAGCCCGAAGTGGAACAGCGGAGAGGCGATCCGCAGCAGCCTGGACTCGTACAGCTGCGAGGACCTGGTGGTCCAGCCGAACTGGTCGTACTTGTACCGCCAGACCAGCCCGCCCACCAGGACCACCACCATGACGTAGGGCAGGACGCCCCACAGCACAATGTCCAGGGCGGAAAGTTCGACGGCGGCAGCAGGCTCAGTCTCAAAGTTCGGGCTTGCGAAAGCCAGCATGGTCACGCCCCCTTCACGGGCAGCAGGCGCGGATCGTACGGGTCAAGGCCCACGGCTTCGCTGGGCGGCCCGTAGCCTGCCATCCGCATCACGGCCTGCTCGTCCGCCGGCGATTTTCCAGGGAGCGTGGCGCAGATCGCCTGCAGGATCCGGGCATGCGGCAGCTTGTCCTTAAGCAGCCCGAACTTCAGCATCTCCAGGCTGGGGCGGTACTGCATGAGCAGCTCCCGCCCGGCCGCGAAGTCCACCAGGGCCGTGTACTCGAGCACCATGGGGAGGTAGTCCGGCAGCTCCCCCTGGGTGTCCACCAGGATGTCGCTTTGCCGGTAGGCCTTCTTGAAGCTGCCCAGGACCTCGCCCCGGCGCCGGGTGTCCCCGTCCGTCCAGTAGCTCAGGTGCAGGGCATGGCGCCGGCTGAGGTCGAACTCCCGCACGTAATGCGCCTGGCTTTCCATCAGCGGTGTTGCCTCCAGCGCATCCAGCACCTCCTGGAAAGGTTCGACGGCGCCGGCGAACTCCGCCAGCGCGGCGCGCATGAGCGGTGCCTTGGCCAGGAGGTCCTCATCCGGGTAGGACAGGCACCATGCACCGGCCATGTACAGCACCTGGTCGCGGCGGCTCACGGCTGGTCCTCCGCCGCGGCCAGGGTGCCGGGCTCGGGCCCCTTGTCCGGGAAGAGTCCGGGCGGCGCCCCGCGGCCGTCCCAGTTCAGCAGGTTTACTCGGCCTTTGAGGCTGGTGCCCGCCGCGATTTCGTCGGTGGTCTGCCGGTCCTTGAGGGCGTTGAAGGTGTCCACGGCTACCGGGACAGGCCTGCCGCTCGCCTCACCGAAGGGCGAGGAATCCTGCATGCCCGGGCCGCCGTCGAAATCCAGCGAGCAGCCCATCTCCTCCAGGTCGTGGGCCTGCTCCACATGCGCCTTGGGGATGACGTACCGTTCGTCGTACTTGGCGATGGCCATCAGCCGGTACATCTCGTACATGGTCTGCCCGTCCATGCCCACGGATTCGGGGATGGACTCGTCCGGATCGTTGCCCAGGCTGATGCCGCGCATAAAGGAACGCATGGCAGCGAGCTTCCTCAGCACCGCGGTGACCCGGTCCGCGTCCCCGGCTGTGAACAGCTCCGCCAGGTATTCCACCGGGATGCGCAGCGCGTCGATTGCGCCGAACAGGTTTCCGTGGTCCTCGCCGTCGTGCCCCTGGTCCCGCAGCAGGTCCACCACCGGGGACAGCGGCGGCACGTACCAGACCATCGGCATGGTCCGGTACTCCGGGTGCAGCGGCAGCGCCACCTTGTAAACCTTCGCCAGGGCATACACCGGCGAGCGCCGGGCGGCATCGATCCAATCTTCCGGAATATCCTGCGCCCTCGCCTCGGCCTGGACTACGGGATCGTTGGGATCCAGCAGCACGTCCATCTGGGCGTCGTAGAGTTCCTTTGGATCGGTGACGGACGCCGCCGCGGTGACCGCATCGGCGTCGTACAAAAACAGCCCCAGGTACCGCAGCCGGCCCACGCAGGTCTCCGAGCACACGGTGGGAATCCCCACCTCCACCCGGGGGTAGCAGAAGGTGCACTTCTCCGCCTTGCCGGTCTTGTGGTTGAAGTAGATCTTCTTGTACGGGCAGCCCGTGACGCACTGCCGCCAGCCGCGGCATTTGTCCTGGTCCACCAGCACAATCCCGTCCTCCACCCGCTTGTAGATGGCACCGGAGGGGCAGGATGCCATGCAGGACGGGTTCAGGCAGTGCTCGCAGATCCGGGGCAGGTAGAACATAAACGTCTGCTCGTAGGCGAACTTGATCTTGTCCTCGGACTCCCGCCGGACCTTCTCCACCAGCGGGTCCAGGTGGCCGTTTTCGGCGGACCCGCCCAGGTTGTCGTCCCAGTTGGCGGACCAGGTGACCTTGGTGTCCTCGCCGGTGATCAGGGATTTGGGCCGGGCCACCGGAAAATCGTCGCCCAGGGGTGCGTCCACCAGGGTTTTGTAGTCGTAGGTCCAGGGCTCGTAGTAGTCCTTGAGCTCGGGCTGGACCGGGCTGGCGAACAGCCCGAACATCTTCTTCACCCGCCCGCCGGCCTTCAGCACCAGCTTGCCCCGCTTGTTCAGGTCCCAGCCGCCGCGCCACTTGTCCTGGTCCTCGTACCGGCGGGGATACCCCTGCCCGGGGCGGGTCTCCACGTTGTTGAACCAGACGTACTCGGTGCCCGCCCGGTTGGTCCACGCCTGCTTGCAGGTGACCGAACACGTGTGGCAGCCGATGCACTTGTCCAGGTTCATCACCATGCCCATTTGCGCCATGACTCGCATCAGTACTGCACCTCCTGTGAGCGGCGGCGGACCGTGGCCACCATGTCGCGCTGGTTTCCGGTGGGGCCGAGGTAGTTGAACGCATATGCCAGCTGGGCGTAGCCGCCGATCAGGTGCGAGGGTTTCACCAGCAGCCTGGTGACCGAGTTGTGGATGCCGCCGCGCCGCCCGGTGGCCTCCGACTTCGGCACGTCGATGGTGCGTTCCTGCGCGTGGTGGACGTAGACCACGCCAGCGGGCATCCGGTGGCTGACGATGGCCCGCGCCACCAGGACGCCGTTAATGTTCAGGCACTCCACCCAGTCGTTGTCCCTGACCTCGATGGAGTCGGCGTCCGCCGGGCTCATCCAGACCGTCGGCCCGCCGCGGGAGAGGGAAAGCATCAGCAGGTTGTCCTGGTATTCGGAGTGGATGGACCACTTGGAGTGCGGCGTCAGGTACCGGACCACCACCTCCAGCTGCCCGTTCCGGCCGAGTTTGGGTTCGCCGAACAGCCGGTGCATGTCCAGCGGCGGCCGGCAGATGGGGAGCCCCTCGCCGATGTCCGTGATCCAGTCGTGGTCCAGGAAGAAGTGCATGCGCCCGGTGAGGGTGTGGAAGGGCTTGAGCCGTTCGATGTTGATGGTGAACGGGGCGTAGCGGCGGCCGCCCGTTTCCGAGCCCGACCATTCCGGCGAGGTGATCACCGGGACCGGAGCCGCCTGGGTCTGGGCGAAGGTGATGAACTTTTCCTCGGACCCCTCGGAGAGGTCCGCCAGTTTCCGGCCCGTACGGACTTCGAGGTCCTTGAAGCCCTGAACGGACAGCACGCCGTTGGTGGTGCCGGAGAACGCCAGGATGGCTTCCGCCATTTTGGCGTCCGTGTCCATGGCCGGGCGGCCGTCCGCGGCGCCGCCGAGCATCACGCCGTTCGAGTGGCTGAGCCGCTTCAGCGGCTCCTCCAGTTTGTAGGTGATGTTCTTGACGGTGAAGCCCAGCCTGTCCGCAAGGGGTCCGACGGCGGCGAGCTTGTCCGCGATGGTTGTGTAGTCCCGCTCCACCACGGAGAAAACGGGCATGTTTTGCCCCGGAACGGCGGGGATGTCCGGCGCCCGCCAGTCGCGAACGATTCCGCCGGGCTGGGCGAGCTGGCCCGGGGTGTCGTGCTGCAGCGGCACGCTGACCAGGTCGCGGCGGACTCCCAGGTGGGTCTTGGCCAGCCTGGAGAACTCCCGGGCCAGCAGGTGGAAGGTGTCAAAGTCCGTCTTGGTTTCCCACGGCGGGTCGATGGCCGGAGTGAACGCGTGGACGAACGGGTGCATGTCCGTGGAGGAGAGATCGTGCTTCTCGTACCAGGTGGCGGCGGGGAACACGACGTCGGACAGCAGCGTGGTGGAGGTCATCCGGAAGTCGGCGGAGACCAGGAGGTCCAGCTTCCCTTCCGGCGCCTTCTCGTGCCACTTCACGGAGGTGGGCTTGAGCCCTTCGGCATCCTTGCCCAGGACGTTGTTGTGGGTGCCCAGCAGGTTCCGCAGGAAGTACTCATTGCCTTTTGCGGAGGAACCGAACAGGTTGGAGCGCCACAGGACCAGCGTGCGCGGCCAGTTCTCCGGGGCGTCCACATCCTCGATGGCCGGGTTCAGGGTGCGGTTCTTGAGTGCGTCCGCGATGTAGGTGGGGGTGTCCTTCGCGGTCCCGGCGGCGACGGCGGCCTCGGCCTCATCCGCGAGGTCCAGCGGGTTGCGGTCGAACTGGGGGTAGAACGGCATCCACCCGAGCCGGGCGGACTGGGCGATGGCGTCCGCGGTGTGCAGGCCGTCCAGGGCTCCGGTGGACAGCGGGGACTTCAGCGCATCGGCGGAGTACCCGTCCTGACGCCACTGGTCCGTGTGCATGTACCAGTACCCGGTGCCGATCATGGTGCGCGGCGGCCGGGACCAGTCCAGGGCGTTGGCCAGCGACACCCACCCGGTGATGGGGCGCGTCTTCTCCTGCCCCACGTAATGGGCCCAGCCGCCGCCGTTCCGGCCCATGCAGCCGGTCAGCATCACCAGCGCCAGGATGGCCCGGTAGGTGGTGTCGCCGTGGAACCACTGGCAGATGCCGGCGCCCATGATGATCATGGACCGGCCCTTGGACTGCTCGGCATTGCGGGCAAACTCGCGGGCCACACGGATGCAGGCCTGGGCGGGAACGGACGTGATCTCCTCCTGCCAGGCCGGCGTGTAGGGGGTGGTGGCGTCGTCGTACCCCGCTGCCCAGTCCCCCGGCAGCCCTTCGCGGCCCACACCGTACTGGGCCAGCATGAGGTCGAACACCGTGGTGACCAGCTGGCCCTCCACTTCCATCACGGGCACCCCGCGCCGGAGCACGCTGCCGGTGCCGTCCGCCTGCTCGAAGCACGGAAGCAGGATCTCGGCGCTCTCCCCCGAGACCTCCCGCAGGGACAGCGCCGGTTCCATCCCCTCCAGGTCCAGATTCCACTTGCCCTCGCCGCTGCCGGAGTAGCGGAAGCCCATGGACCCGTTCGGGACGGCGGGACGGCCCGCTTTTTTGTCGAACAGGACGGTGCGGAAAGCAGCGTCCTCAGCCCCGGACTCCGCCGGGATGTCACGGGCGGTGAGGAATTTCGACGGCGTCAACGCGCCGTCGTCGCGCTTCTCCAGCCGGACCAGGAACGGCAGGTCCGTGTACTGCTTCACGTAGTCAGTGAAGAAGGGGACCTGCCGGTCCACGAAGAATTCCTTGAGCATCACGTGGCCCATGGCCATGGCCAGCGCGGCATCGGTGCCGGCCTGGGCGGGGAGCCACTCGTCCGCGAACTTGGTGTTGTCCGCATAGTCCGGGCTGACGGTGACCACCTTGGTGCCGCGGTACCGCACCTCGGCCATCCAGTGCGCGTCCGGGGTGCGGGTGACGGGGACGTTGGAGCCCCACATCATGAGGTAGCGGGCGTCCCACCAGTCGCCGGATTCAGGGACGTCCGTCTGGTCGCCGAACACCTGCGGGCTGGCCACGGGAAGGTCCGCGTACCAGTCGTAGAAGGAGGTCATCACGCCGCCGATGAGCTGGATGAAGCGTGTGCCCACGGCATGCGAGACCATGGACATCGCCGGGATGGGCGAGAAGCCCGCACAGCGGTCCGGGCCGTAGGTCTTGATGGTGTTCACGTGCGCGGCCGCCGCGATCTCGATCGCCTCCTGCCAGGAGACGCGCACCAGTCCGCCCTTGCCGCGTGCCTGCTGGTAGCGGCGCCGCTTGTCCGGGTCCGCGGCGATCTCCGCGAAGGCGAGGACCGGATCGCCCAGCCGGGCTTTCGCCTCACGGTACATCTCAACCAGGACACCGCGGGCGTAGGGGAAGCGGACCCGCGTGGGCGAGTAGGTGTACCAGGAAAAGGCCGCCCCGCGCGGGCAGCCCCTTGGTTCGTATTCAGGACTGTCAGGCCCCACCGAAGGATAGTCCGTCTGCTGCGACTCCCAGGTGATGATGCCGTCCTTGACGTACACCTTCCAGGAGCAGGAGCCGGTGCAGTTCACGCCGTGGGTGGAGCGGACCACCTTGTCGTGGCTCCACCGGTCGCGGTAGAAGATGTCCCCCTTGCGGCCGCCTTCCCGAAAGACTGCCCTGCCGTCGTCGGTCTGGTCCCACTTCGTGAAGAACCTGCCCACCTTCAGCATTGCATCCGATGCTGCTCCGTCTACCCCCGGGACAAAACGCTCCTCTGCCATGCTGCCACGGTAGGCACGGCCTTTCCGGACGAGTAGGGTCTTTCGACTCGTTGCGTTTTGGGAGGGGCAGGACTAGGTTTCGGGGCTGCCGTAGGCTGAAATCCGCAGGCGACGGACAGGAGACAGACGGTGGCCGAGACGAAGGCGACGGAAACTGCAATGACGGGGACAACAGTGGCGGGAACGGCAGCGACCAGCACGGAGGTGGCGGGGCTGATGGCCGAACTGGCTGCGCTCGAGGACCCGCGGGCACGCGAGGTGAACGAGCGGCACGGGGACGACCACGGCGTGAACCTCGGCAAGCTGCGTAGCATCGCCAAGCGGCTGAAGACCCAGCAGGACCTTGCCCGGGAGCTCTGGGGCACCGGGGACACCGCGGCCAGGCTGCTGGCGCTCCTGGTCTGCCGGCCCAAGGCGTTCGGGCGGGATGAACTGGATACGATGCTGCGGGAGTCGCAGGCGCCCAAGGTGCAGGACTGGCTGGTGAACTACGTGGTGAAGAAGGGCCCGCATGCCGAAGAGCTGCGGGTAGCCTGGCTGGCCGATCCTGATCCAGCGGTGGCCAGTGCCGGCTGGGCCCTGACTAGCGAACGCGTGGCGAAATCGCCCGAAGGCCTGGACCTCCCGGGGCTGCTGGATGTGATCGAGGCAGAGATGAAGGATGCTCCGGACCGGCTGCAGTGGGCCATGAACACCTGCCTTGCCCACATCGGCATCGAACATGCCGCGTACCGGGCGCGGGCGCTGGAGATCGGCGAGCGGCTGCAGGTGCTCAAGGACTATCCCACGCCCCCGGGCTGCACGTCGCCGTTCGCCCCGGCGTGGATCAATGAGATGGTCCGCAGGCAGGACGGCGCGTAGGAACGGCGAAGCCCCCGCGCGAGTCTGGCTCCAGCGCGGGGGCTCCTTGGTGCTTCCGTGTTGGGGAATAACGTGGAAACAGATAGCAACTTACCGGCTGGTAACCGGCCCGAAAGTCCATTTCGCAGGGTCGCCGCAAATCTTGATTAAACATTGAGGGACACAGCGGGACCCTGGTTTCGGCCCTAGTCCGTCTCCGGCGCGTCCGTGGCGTCCGGATCCTCCTCGGGCTCAAAGGTGTTGGGTTCAGCATCCGTACCGATTCCGACGCCATCCTCCTGGCCGGGAACACCGCCGTCGCCCTTTCCCTGGGGACTGGCTGCACCCTCCTGCGGATCGTCTTCAGGCAGTGAATCTGGTGAGTTGAGAGTCATCGCTCCTCCTTCATTGGCCGGTCCTTCACGCTAACAGCCCCCGGCAGGAAAGGCGCGGATACAGCCAAAGATTTTACGGCCGACGGCGGGCGGGCGCCGCTGCGCGGAGGATGACTTCCAGCCCGGCAGGTGTGCCCGGCCAGTGCCGCCCAAGCGCCCCGGGACCCGCCCGTTTGAGGACAGAGCGCAGTACCAGCGCTACGATGACGGCGTCATCCGCGTAGCCGATCACCGGAATAAAGTCCGGCACCAGGTCGATGGGCAGGAGCAGGTAGCCGAGCAACAGGACCAGCCGCACCCGCACACCAGCGGGGAGGGTCCGGTCCGCGGCAAGCCTCCGGACCAGCCGGAGCAGGTCCGGGAGCAGGCGCAGCGCGTCCTTCATAGTGACGGTTTCGGGGTGGCGCCGGGCGTAGATCCACAGGAGCAAGAGGAGCACGGCGTATGCCAGCAGCAGGCCGGCCACAACTCCGGCAACGGTTTCCCAGGTCATCCTCCGCCTCCTCCGCAGGGCCGGTGGTGGACGCCGGCTACTGACTGAGGGTACGCCAAGGGGCGGTGCTGCTACGGCGTCATCCGGTAGCCCACGCCCCGGACGGTCTCCACCCAGCGGGGATTCTGGGAGCTGTCACCCAGGCGCTTGCGCAGGTTGCCCACGTGGACCTCGACGGCGCGTTCCTCGCCCGCCGTGACAAAGGATCCTGTGTTGTACGGCTCGTTGCGAAGCCGCCGCACCAGGTCCGCCTTGGTCTGGACGGTCCGTCCGTTCTCCATGAGCACCAGGAGGATGTCGAACTGGGTGCGGGTCAGGTCCACGGGCTCGCCGTTGATGGATGCCTGGCGGGACGCCTCGTGGAGGGACAGGCCGCGGTGGGCGAAATCGCAGCAGCCCGGGGCCGCAGGTGAACCCGCCTCACCCTCCGGGCTTTCGTGGGGCTGCTGCCCCACAGTGGCACCCTGCCGGGTTTGCCTTGGCGGTTGCCGTTCGCCTCTTCGTGGCGGAAGCGCCCGTTCTGCCGGAGCCTCCCGCAGGGTCCGCGGGCGCCGGAGCATGGCGGCAATCCGCGCCCGCAGCTCGCGGGGGCGGAAGGGCTTGGTGAGGTAGTCATCCGCGCCAGCCTCAAACCCCATCAGGGTGTCGGCTTCGTCCACCCTTCCGCTGACGATGATGAGGTAGGCGTCGCTGAAGGTCCGGATACGCCGGGACGCCTCGATGCCATCAAAGTCCGGAAGGCCAACGTCCATGGTGACGATGTCCGGGTTATGCTCGCGGACGGCATCCACGCCCGCAACGCCTGAGGCTGTTGAATGGACGGCGAACCCCGACTGCTGCAGCACTTCCGTCAGGGTTGTCCTGATGTCGTCGTCGTCCTCCACCACCACGGCAACACCGCGCTCCACCATTCACTCCCCCAAGCTCTCTTCACTTTTGCGCCCAGGTTTTCCTCAAGCACATTCAAGGAATATTCGGAGAAACGGGCAATATGGATTGCTTTTGTTATTCCGCACCTGGGCCGCGTAAAAGCCTAACCCAATGGATTGAAAGGTTACTTATCTCCTTCGTCTAAATTGAGCATTTCTTGAGCTTTGGCAAATATTGCGTATTTCCTGAGATATGCCTCACGAAAAATTAAGTTCGTTGAGCTATTGCCTTCGGCGGAGTTCCTGGCTGAAGATCAAGCTGTGCGCTCCACAGGGGCGCAATTGCTCGCTGGGAGCAACCGAAAAGGGGCGTTTCATGGCTGATTTTCGCTTTTTTGTCTCACATCCCAAGCGCCGGACGAAACCGCTGGCAATGCTGGCAGCGGCCGCCGTCGCAATGCTTGCCTGCGTGCCGTCCGCCCAGGCAGCGGACACCACGCCGCTGGACCCCAACCCGGGGCCCGCAGGAAACTTCGCCTGGAAGGGGTTCAACTGGGAGAAGCGCTTCTGGGGTGGTGCACCGCAGTACAACAAGGCTTTCGCGGCCGCGAACGTCAGCAATCCGGATGCCAACGGCCACATCACCATGAACCTGACCAACCCCACCGGCGAAGCCCCCGTGGGAGCGGAGTTCCAGTCAACGCGGAAAGGGTTCGGTTTCGGGACCTACACCACCACCGTGGAAAAGAACCTGGAAACGCTGCAGAAAGAAGTGGTGTGGGGCTGCCTGTTCACATACGACCCCCTAGCCGAACCGGGCTACAACGAAATCGATCTCTGCGAGGCCTCGGCGTGGGGCGGCGGAGCCGCATACGGGGAGTCCTGGCCGGTGACCCAAGGCCACGGCTATTGGTTTGATGCCACCAAGCCTCCCGGTGAAGGAAACAACACCACGGTCTTCGGCGTCACGCCGGACCCGGTCACCACCCACCGGATGGTGTGGGAGCCGGGGAAGATGACTTTCGAAACCTTCGCCGGGGAAGGGTTTGCGGGCAGCCTCCTGAAGCGCACGGTTCTGGAAGGGGCCACTGTCCCGGTGCCGGCCCAGGAACAGATCCACTTCAACCTGTGGGTAACCGGGGGCGGCGGCGGGGATCCTGCCCATGTGCAACCGGAAAGCGTGGTGATCAGGGATTTTTCCTTCACCGCAGCTTCCGGCCCAGTGCAGGCGCAACCCGTCTCCGCCATCAAGCTGGCTGCCGCCACCACCAAGGCGAAGTCCGTCAGCACCACCACCCTGACGTGGACAGGGGCCACGGGCACCAACGTGACGCTGTGGATCAACGGGGCACAGAAGTCCGTGGCCAATACAGGCTCCTACGTCAACAAAATCAAGGGTGGAAAAACCACTTCCTATAAAGTCTGCGATGCCGCCGGGTGTTCGAACGTGGTCAGCGTGGTGACTTGACCCGCCGTCGTAATAGCCACAAGCAGAACGCAGGGCACCATCAACGATGCCCTGCGTTCCTGCTGACCGCGCAGTTGTGGTCCGGGGACTACTTGGCCCGGAACTACTTGGTGCCGCGGACGGGGATGATCCTCTTGATGGCGAGGCCCAGTGCCAGGAGCGCAAAGGCTGCGAGGGCGAACCAGAACACGTCCCCCGCGCCGGTCATGGCGAGGGTTCCGGAACCGGCCCCGGCTGCTGCGGGAACTGCTGGATTGTTATACATGGTTCTTACCAGGCTTTCTTTCTGTTAAAGGCTGCGTCTGTGTACGCCTTCGCGTGAACCAACTGGAGGAAAAGGTCGATCACCAGCTCGTACATGGTGGCGGCCGCGAGCATGTATCTCCATCCCCGGAGCCGCACCGTCACCACTCGTTCGATCACGAAGACACCGGTCACGGCAAGCCAGAACGGCTGGATGTGCAGCCCCGCCCCCGTGCCCAGTGCAACCGCCACCGTGCTGAGGTAGCCAAGCGTCACCAGGACGCCCGCCACCGAAAGAACCTGCCTCCCCCAATACGGCCTGGTGACCCGCGTCCAGCCGTACTGGACACAGTTCTCCACCGCGCCGCGCTTCCACCGCAGGCGCTGCGCCCAGAGTTCCCGCCAGGTGGGCATGACCTCGGTGACCAGGGTGCAATCGGCGGGGGATTTGATCCGGTACTTCAGCGTCAGCAGGGCAAAGGACAGCTCGTTGTCCTCCGTCAGGACCGAGGTATCGTAGACGCCGCCCCTGCCATTTCCGGGAGGCAGCGTGCCATCCAGCCTGGCCGCGGACACGTCGCGGAGCGTCCGGACCCGGAACAATGCGGCGGTGCCGGTGACCACCAGGCATTTACCGTGCAGCCGCCGCACGTCCCTGGCGTACCGGGCGTATTCATTCCTTTGCAGGTGGCCGACGAATCCGCCGCCCTCGCCGCCCCGGAACACTCCACCCACGGCACCGAGCCGCGAATCAGCCTGAAGGTGCCCCACCGAGCGTTCAATGAAATCCCGTGAAAGCTGCGAATCGGCATCCTGCACCAGGACCATGTCCTCAGGCTCAGCCTCCGGCAGCAGGCCAGCGAGCACGAAGTTGAGGGCGCCGGCCTTCTTGTCGGTGTTGCCCACTGTTGGCACCACCTCGGCGCCCGCCGCCAGGGAAATAGCTTCCGTTTTGTCCGTGCAATTATCTGCGACCACAATTATCCGGTCCGGGATAATTGTCTGGTTTTGCAGAGACAAGAGGGTTTCACCGATTCCCGCGGCCTCGTTGTGGGCCGGGATGATGACCGTGATCACAGGGTTGCCCCTGCCATAAGCCCGGGCCTGAATATTGCCCATAATTGCGACGCCGCGCACATTTTTCCCCGCTGAAACCATTTGAAGTTCTATTGACTTTGAGTGTTTCAACGCGAACTCAAATCGTTTGCACAGAAGCGGCAACAAAACTACAAGCTTCAATCAAGACGGCCGCACGTACCTCAAGCTCAGGAAGCAGCGGCGCTGAGCTCAAGGGCAGGCGCTGGCCCTCCCGATGCCGGCCTGCGCCCCCGTCCATGGGTGAACAAGTAGAAGCAGAAGCGCACAGAAAGCGCACAAAATCTATTGACTCGTTACAGCGAGCGCTGTTACACATGGTGTAAAGCGTTTTCTGAAACGATACAAACTCTTGTCCTCATCAAAGGAGATGACTGTGCCTGCTGCTGCCCAACCCTCCAACCGCCCGGTTTCTGTATCCCGCTGCCGCGGACGGGCAAGGACATACCTGGCCGCTGGCCTCGCTGCGGCAGCCCTGCTGTCCGGGGCGGGCGTGGCCGTTACCGCGCCGGCCGCCAATGCCGAGCCGAGCAACTACCGCTTCGACTTCGGCAACGGGCCCGTGGAACACGGGCACACCGGCGTCAGCGCCACCGACGCCTACAGCCCCGAAACCCGCTACGGCTTCAACACCCCGGAGCATATGGCCAACGTTTCGGCCAAAGGCACAGGAGCCGGGAGCGATGCCGTTCGCTTCCTCCAGTTCGGGACCAAGAGCGCCAACACGTTCAACGTGGACCTGAAGGAAGGCCTTTACAAGGTCACAGTCACCCTTGGCGACACCTCCCGGGCCAGCATCGCGGCTGAAGGCGTCTTCCAGGAAATGAACCTGACCGGAAACGGCGCCACGGCCTCCTTTGAAATTCCCGTCACCGATGGCCAGCTGAACCTCCTGGTCACGGAGGGCAAAGTTGGCACGGCCTTCACACTGAGCTCGCTGGCCATCGACAAGGTCTCGCGCCATCCGGAGATGGACCCCACCATCTGGGTGGGCGGCGACTCCACAGTGGCCAGCTACTACCCCCTGGAGAACAGCGTCCAGGGCGGCTGGGGCCAGATGCTGCCGCAGTATGTCGACCCCGAGGCGTTCGATGTCCGGAACATGGCCACCGGCGGACAGATTGCCCGCGGCTTCCGCAATGACGGCCAGCTCGAAGCCATCCTCCAGTACATCAAGCCGGGCGACCTGTTCCTGCTGGAGATGGGCATAAACGACACTGCAGCCAAGAACGCCACCACCGAGGCAGAGTTCAAGGAGATCATGCGTGACATGGTCCGCCAGGTGGCAGCTACCGGCGCCACACCGGTGCTCGTCACCCCGCAGGGCCGCGCCACGGACTTCGTGGACGGCGTGCACACCTCGGTCAACCGCTGGTACCGCAACTCAACCGTTGCCCTTGCACAGGAGGAGGGCGTGCACCTGGTTGATTTGAACGTCCTGGCATCCGCCTACTTCACGGAGATTGGCCCGGAAGCCACCCTGGCCCTGTACATGACCGGCGACACGCTGCACCCCAACCGCGCCGGCGCCTCCGAACTGGCGCGCCTGGTGGCCGGGGACCTTGCCCGCCAGGGTCTCTAGGCAGGGTTGCTGGGCACGGTCTCTGGGCAGGGTTTCTAGCTAGGGTTCTAGGCCAGCGGCCCTAGATCCAGTCAGCGGAGAAATCCTGCGGCGGCCACCACCGGGTGCGGGCCTGGACGTAGAACCTGCGGCCGGTAACCTCCGTGGGATTGATCCGGATCAGGTGCTCCTTGAGGCCGGACTCCCACGGTTCACGGTCCGGATCGGACAGTTCCAGGGGCACATTGCCGTCGGCCACGGGCTCGGGTATCCCCTTGACCACCACGCTCCACACTTCGGTGCTGTACGCATTCAAACCGTCGGTCTCCAGGGCCACCAGGGTTCCGGCAAGCAGGGAGTACAGCTTGGTGCCGGGGGCAGTCCTGAAGTACAGGGCACCTTCCGCCGGCACAAAGTTAACGGGGAAGATTTCCGGTGTGGTTCCGTTGATGACTGCCAGCCTGCCGATGTAGGAGGAGCGCAAGTACTTCCAGCACTCCGCTTCTGGAAGTACTTCAGTCTTGGGTCCCGAGGGTGAGTTCTCCATGGCCCGAAGTCTAGGCCTCCGGCTGCCGGAGGGAGTAGGGCCTTCCTTCCCGTGAGCTAAATCCCGCTTAGCCCGCCTGCCCGGGCGGACGGATGATCCGCCGCTGCGTGGCGGCGGCGATGGCTGCCGTCCTGTTGTCCACCCCGAGCTTGCCGTAGATGTGGACCAGGTGCGTCTTAACCGTTGCCTCAGAGATGAAGACCTGCTTGGCGATGGCGCGGTTGGACAGCCCGGTGGCGAGCAGCTCCAGCAGCTGGACCTCCCGCGGGGTGAGCGAGGTGCCAGGGTTGGTGATGCGGTTCATGAGCAGGGCGGCGGCCTTGGGTGCCAGGACCGTCTCCCCGGCTGCTGCGGCAAAAACGGCCTGGCGGATCTGTTCCGGAGGCGCGTCCTTGAGCATGTAGCCGCTGGCGCCTGCTTCTACGGCTGCGAGGATATCGGCGTCGGTGTCGTAGGTGGTCAAAATCAGGACTGGCGGCGGCGCAGCCAGCTTCCTGATCGCGGCGGTGGCCGCCACCCCGTCCATGCCCGCGCCCATCTGCAGGTCCATCAGCACCACGTCCACCGCGTCACCCAGGACCGCCAGCCGCGAGAGTTCCTTCAGGGCGGCTTTCCCGTCCGCAGCTTCAGCGGTGATGGAAATGCCCTCGAACTCGGTGAGCATGGCCCTCAGGCCGGCGCGGACCACCGGATGGTCGTCCACCAGCAGGACGCGCACGTCAGCCAAGGGTGTCTCCCCCGAAACCATCGAGCGGCAGCCGGATTGCCACCACGGTCCCTTCGCCCGGGGCGGTCTCCAACTCCAGGGAGCCGTTGAGGGCCCTTACCCTTTCCTCCAGTGAGCGGAGGCCGAATCCGCTGCCGTCCGCGCCGCCGTCGTGCCCAGTACCGCGGACGCCCGTCCCTGAGACGCACGTCCCGGCGGCGGGCGGCGCGCCAAAGCCCACCCCGTCGTCGTAAATGTCCATGGTGACTTCCGTGCCCAGGAAGGTGAGCGTCACCACGGCATTGCCGGCATGGGCGTGATCGCGGACGTTGGCAAGGCTCGCCTGTGCCGCGCGGAGCAGAGCCACCTGGTGCGGTTGCGGCAGCTCGGCAGGTTCGCCGTCCACCTCCAGCCGGCAGCGGAGCTCAGCTCCCGCAGCCGCGGCGCCCGATTCGGTCTCCCCGCAGAGCCGGCGGAGGGCCTCCACCAATGTGGTGTCATGCAGCTGCGGAGAGGACAGGCCGCGGACAAAGCTCCGCGCCTCGGCCAGGTTGTCCGCCGCAGTCTGCTGCATCAGCGCCACCCGCGACGCTGCGGTGGCTGAATCACCGTGGGCCAGCGACTGTTCCGCGGCCCGGGCCAGCAGCACAATGCTGGACAGGCCCTGGGCCAGGGTGTCGTGGATTTCCCGGGCCAGCCGCTCGCGCTCGGCCAGCACCCCGGCGCCGTGCTGGGACGCCGCCAGTTCCTGGCGGGTGCGCCGCAGTTCATCCGCGGCCCGCCGCTGGTTCTCCGCCTCCCGGTAGAGCGCACCATAGGCAAGGCCGGTGATGACGGCGAAGGCGGCGCCAAACAGCGGCCCGACGACGGCGGCCGCGTGCGGGACCGGGTCACCGCTGGCAGACCACTGGGAGGCGATGACCGCGGCCGTCATGAGTGCAATGGTCAGCAGCGCGGCACGTCTGGGCAGCAGGTGCAGGTGCAGGAAGAACAGGGGGAAGGCCAGCCAGGCAAAATCGGCACTGCCCGCCAGCAGGAGGACCCAGAGCGCTGTCACCGCGGCCAGCCAGGGGAGGCCGTAGCGGCGGGGATTGAACCGGATCCGGCCCGCGGCATGGCGGTGTTCCAGGATTGTCCCGGTGAGGTAGACCGCGGCCAGGACAAAGGCCAGGCCCGTCCAGAGGAACGGGAAGGATCCCCGGGAGCCTGATGCCAGCAGCCGGACCACGCCCACCACCAGCAGGGCGGCGAAGCCGGTGTGCAGCGTCACCCGCAGCACCCGCAGGATCGCTTCGGAGGACGCCGTCTCCACAGCGCTCAGGGGGTTCTTTGGTTCGTGGGTGCCGGGTCCGCCGGAAGGGTGCAGGGCAGGGGTGGCGGACATTCCACCAGCTTATGCGCGCCCGCCCGGCGGCGGGTCAATCAAAAGGTTGACTCTGCATTCAACCTTTCATCCCTGGCGTATCAACTCCCTGCCCGATGGACCGGGGTCCGGCAGCCGGGACAGTGGATGGAGACCTTATCCAGTGGGACCAACCGAGAGAAGAACAACGTGTTCCTCGCAATCCGCGACATCCGTTTCGCCAAGGGCCGGTTCGCCATGATGGGCGGCGTGGTGGCCCTGATTACCCTGCTCCTGGTCATGCTGTCCGGCCTCACCGCCGGGCTGGCTGAACAGTCAACCTCCGCGATCGGCAAGCTGGGGGCTGCCGCCGCTGCACCGGTGGACACCGTGGTGTTCGGCGCCCCCGGCTCCGGTACGCCCAAGGCCTCCTATACGGAAAGCTCCGTGACGGCAGCCCAGGCGGAGAGCTGGCGGAGCCGGCCGGGCGTCCGCGCTGCCGAGCCGGTGGGGATCACCCAGACCCGTGCCCAGGGTGCGGCTGCGGGCTCGGGCACCAACAATGTGGCCGTGTTCGGGGTGGCCCCCGGCAGCGGGCTGGCGCCTGTTGACGTTTCTGCCGGCACCGCGGTGGTGGGCGCCTCCGTGGCCGAGGCCCTGTCCCTCCAGCAGGGGGACGCGTTGGCCATCAGCGGGGTGGAACTCATCGTGGCCGCGGTTGTTGAGGACCAGTGGTACGCCCACACCAGCGTTGTGTGGACGGCCCTTCCGGCCTGGTCCAGGCTTGTCCACGTGTCCGACGGCGGCCAGCTGGCTACCGTCATTGCCGTCACCTACCAAGACCGCGCGGCAGTTGATGAAGCCGCCGCGGATGCCGCGGCGAATACTGTGAGCGTCTCACGGACAGAATCCTTCCAGGCACTGGGCTCGTTCAAGAGCGAGAACGGCTCGCTGACGCTGATGCAGGCTTTCCTCTACGGCATCTCGTCCCTGGTGATTGTGGCGTTCCTGACCGTGTGGACCATCCAGCGGACCCGCGACATCGCCGTCCTGAAGGCCATGGGGGCGCCGGGGTCCTACATCCTGCGGGATGCCATCACGCAGGCAGCAATTGTCCTGGCAGCGGGGGCCGGGCTGGGCGGGCTTGCCGGTGTCCTTGCCGGACTGGTGGCCGCCCAGGCAGCCCCCTTCCTCCTCAGCCCTGCCACCACGCTGCTTCCCGTCGTCGGGATTGTTGCCCTGGGGCTGGCCGGGGCAGCGCTGGCCGTCCGCCGCGTCACCAAAATCGACGCCCTGCTGGCCCTCGGCGGGAACTGACACCCCGCTCCCCCACACTTCCCCCTTCATCCCCGAGTTTTTGTCCAGATACGCAGGCCTAATGTGCGGCAGATTCATATGGTGGTTGCAACGTTCTGATTGATGGAGCGTTTGATGCCGAAGTTGTTTCCTGTCCATGTTCGTGATGATTTTCTTGATTTGGTGTGCTCCGGCGCGTCCGTCAGTGAGGCTGCACGGCGTGTCGGAGCCTCGCGCGGGACCGGGAAGAAGTGGTGGGCCGAGTCTGGTCAGATGACGCTGAGCATCTCGGCCCATGGCGGCCTGGCAGATCCTGCCCCGTCCGTGGAGGTCTCCTGCGGGCGGGCACTAAGCGAAGCCGAGAGGGGGATGATCCAGATGGGCCGGCAAGCCGGGATGAGCTACGCGAAGATCGGTGCGGCCATCGGACGGGACAAGTCCGTCATCTGGCGGGAGGTCAACCGCAACTGTGACGCCGAGGGCAGGTACAACGCTAAAGTCGCGCACACCAGAGCCCATCAGGCACGCCGCCGGCCCAAGCCCTTCAAGCTCATCGAGGACGAGGATTTGTGCCGGCTGATCGCGGTGTGGATGGACGATGGGTGGAGTCCGAAGCTGATCTCGTCGATGCTGGCGTTTTACTTTGCCGGTGACCAGACTATGCAGGTGAGCCACGAGACGATCTACCAGGCCCTGTATGTCCAAACCCGCGGAAGCCTGCGGAAAGACCTGGCCGAAAACCTCAGCCTGAAACGTAAACAACGCATCCCCCACACCGCCGACCGGCTCAAGAGCAGCCCCTACAAGGAGGCGTTCAAGATCAGCGAACGCCCCGCCGAGGTCCAGGACCGGGCGGTCCCCGGGCACTGGGAAGGTGACTTGATCATCGGTTCTGACGGGACCGCGATCGGCACTCTCGTGGAGCGCTCAACCCGGTTCACGATCCTGCTGCACCTGCCCGGGGACCATACCGCCGAAACCGTCGCCGCCGCGATGATCCGGGAAATGGCGAACCTCCCGGAGCACCTGCGCCGCTCGATCACCTGGGACCGCGGCACAGAACTCGCCGGCTACGCGAAGATCCAGACCGCGCTGGAAACCACGCTCTATTTCTGCGACCCGCACTCGCCCTGGCAGCGCGGCACCAATGAAAACACCAACCGGCTCCTGCGGTTCTGGTTCGAAAAAGGCTCCGACCTCTCGGCCCATACCCCTGAGGACCTCAACCGCATCGCGGCAAAGCTCAACCGCCGCCCCCGACCGACCCTCAACCTCGATACCCCAGCCAACCGGCTAAACCAGCTGCTGCAAGCGGCCTAACCACCCCGCGTTGCTCCCACCACTTGACATTGCCTGCCCTGAACCCTGCATATCTCGCCAAAAACTCCAATCCTTTGAAAGGAAACATGATGTCTGCCTACTCCACCCCGGTTCCGTTGGAACTGCTCAACGTCACCCTGGAATACCCTGACGGAGGCGGCACCACCACCGCCCTGGACCGCGTCAGCCTGGCAGTCCCGGCCGGGCACGTGGTGTCGCTCGTCGGACCGTCCGGCTCGGGAAAATCGAGCCTCCTTGCCGCAGCCGCCACCCTGGTCCGCCCCACCAGCGGCCAAGTCATCATCGACGGCACCGACACAACCGGCCTTCCGGACAAGGCGCTCACGGCACTGCGCGGCAGCAAAGTGGGCATCATCTTCCAGCAGCCCAACCTCCTCCCCTCACTCACGGCCGCCGAACAGCTCATCATCGGCGACCACCTACGCGGCAAGCCCGTGAAGGCCGCCCGGAAGAAGGCCGCCGGACTCCTTGACGTCGTTGGCCTGTCCGCGAGCGCCGGGAAGCTCCCCCACCAGCTCTCCGGCGGCCAGCGCCAGCGGGTCAACATCGCCAGGGCCCTGATGGGAAACCCGAAAGTCCTGCTGGTGGATGAGCCGACGGCCGCCCTTGACCACGAGCGCAGCGCCTCGATCATCCGGCTGCTGTGCCAGGTGACCTCCGAGTTCAACGTGGGCACGGTGTTGGTCACGCATGACATGGAGTTTGTTCCGTTGACCGCTGCGGTGGCCAGCATGCGGGACGGGGCCCTCGCCGCCCCGGTGCTGACCGGCGCGTGAGCACGGGTGGCCCGGGGGCTTTGCGCGCAGTAATTGCAGGGCAACCCCCGCCACGGAGAATTGACCGGATCTTGCGGCAAACCTTGCCGTGCCCTGAAGTTGCGGGTCCACGCTGAAGTCATGGACCAACCAGCTTGTGGGGAGCAGGAAGCAATGGGAAATAGGACAGTTTTAGACGGGGAAGTCACCGCCGTGGATGGCGTGCTCACGGATCAGCATCCGCTCGACTTCTACGCACTGGGCCTGGCGGGCTGCATCGACCGGCTCACGGCGCCCCTCCGCCACCGGGGAACCGCCGTCCGCTGGGACACCCCGCACTGGGGCATCGAGATCCCGAAGGACTGCGCGTCCCTCCTTTACCAGTCGGCACGCGAGGCGCTCAGCAACGTCTACAAGCACTCCGGGGCGTCGCACCTGGCCGTCCAGCTCGCCGCCGTGGACCATGGCATCCGCCTGGTGGTGGCCGACGACGGCACGGGCTTTGACAGTGAAGCTGCCACCTGCGGGCGCCACCACGGCTACGGCCTCCGGCTCATGTCCGTTGCCGTCCATGAGGCCGGCGGCACCGTGGACATCCGCTCCGCCCCCGGGCAGGGCACCAGCGTGACGGTTACGCTGCCGCTGGATTAAGGCTCGGATGCCCGCCGTTGCTGGGACGGCGGGCATCCGGAAAACCCTAACGGGTCAGTTTGGCTGAATCGGGCTCAAGGTCGCCGATGTGGCCTGGTGCGTTGGCCGCCAGGACCCGCTGGACGAAGGCGCAGTACTCCTCCATGTAGTGGCGCAGGAACTTGGCAGTGCCCTCATTCTTGACCTCGCCGTCGTCGCCAAATACGGCGGCGTCGAAGTGGATGTAGGCCTCCGGCGCGTTGAGCTGCGGCGCGTCAAGGAAGCTCAGGACGCTGCGCATGGACGATTGCATCACCGCAGTACCAATGCTTCCCACGGAAGCCCCGATAATTCCGGTGGGCTTGCGGGCAAAGGAGTTGCTTCCCCAGGGCCGGGAGCCCCAGTCGATGGCATTCTTGAGCGCCCCGGGAATGGAGCGGTTGTATTCCGGGGACACGAACAGGAGCCCGTCGGCCGCCTCGATGGCTTCCTTGAGGGCGCGCCCTTCCGGCGGGAAGTCGGCGTCGTAGTCGTAGCTGTAGAGGGGGAGGTCCTTGATGGGGATCTCCGTGAACTCCAGGTCCTCGGGAGCGAGTTTGATCAACGCCTTGGCCAGGACCCTGTTGATGGAGCCGGTTGCCAGGCTCCCCACGAAGTAGCCGATTTTGTACGGTGCCATGAGTGTTCCTTCCAATAGCCGGTCCGCGCCGGCAGGCCATATTTCCGGAAATGAGTGCCGCCCCAGCGGGGGCGGCGTGTAGTGCCCGTTGCACCCAACAGTCCAGCACAGAAGCCGGGGTGCGGCCAGAGGGGGCGGCGTGTTGAAGAGCTCCGGGAGACTTTCCGAATCCCGGCCACCCCTTGCGGTCCTGCCTTGGCTCGCATATTTTGAAACGAATCAGAAACCGCTTTCCCGCCGATCTTGTCCCAGCTTGGGCGGGGGCGCGGCCAAGCCGGCGGACGCGAAACAACAGAATTGGACGATATGACGGACAGCACCCTCATCAGGTGGATCGACGGCCAGGCACCTTCGGAATCCAGCGGCGGGACCACGTGGGGCATGCCCTTCGCCCGCGGCGCGGTGCCCTCGGCGGAGGCCCTCTCCGTCACCGACGCCGGCGGCAACGCCGTTACTACCCAGGCCTGGCCCCTGGCCACCTGGCCGGACGGCTCCCTCAAGTGGGCCGGCATCGCACTCCCCGCCACCAGCTCGCCGTCGGACTTTTACCACGTGGCGTCCGACGGCGGCGCGTCGCGAGGGGAAGCCGGCCAGCCGCCGTCGGGCCTTGCCGGAGTTACTGCCACCGAAACCGGCGATGCCCTGACAGTGGACACCGGAACGCTGCGGATGGTGATCAAGCGCGGGGGCTCCACCCTCTTCAGCAGCCTTACCCGCGGCGGCGTGGAGGTGGCGCGGGACGCCCGCCTGGTCAGCCTCCTGCAGGACGGCCTTGCTGATGACCAGGGAGGCGACGGCGCCGGAACCTTCAGCCGGGAGGCCTTCACCGGCGTGGTCAGCGCCGCGGTGCTTGAACAGAGCGGACCCGTGCGCGCCGTGGTGCGGCTGGAAGGCCAGCACCGGCCGGACGCGCCGGGCAGCGGCCGGGAAAGCTGGCTACCCTTCGTGGTCAGGTTCTACTTCCACGCCAACGCCCGCAGCGTCCGCATGGTGCACTCCTTCATCTGGGACGGCGACGCGGACCGCGACTTCCTAGCCGGGCTCGGCGTGCGCTTCACGGTCCCGCTGCAGGCAGAGCTGCACAACAGGCACGTCCGGATAGCAGGGGCCGACGGCGGCTTCCTCACCGAAGCGGTCCGCGGCCTGACCGGCCTGCGCCGGGACCCCGGCGAGGACGTCCGGCGCGCCCAGGTGGAAGGCCGCGCCACTTCGCCCGCGGCCGGCTGGAACCCCGAGGTGTCCGAACGGCTGCGCCTGATTCCGGCGTGGAACGACTACACGCTCAGCCAGCTCAGCGCCGACGGCTTCGAGCTGCGCAAGCGGACTGCTCCCGGCCGCGCCTGGGTGGGGATTTCCGGCGGCACCAGGTCGGCCGGCTTCTGCTCGCTGACTGACACCCGTGGAGGCTTCGGCGTGGGCGTCAAGGACTTCTGGCAGTCCCACCCCGGCCAGCTGGACATCCGCAACGCCGCCACGGACCAGGCCTCCCTGACTGCGTGGCTGTACTCCCCCGAAGCCCAGCCCATGGACCTGCGTTTCTACCATGACGGCCTGGGCCAGGACTCGTTCGAGGAACAGCTTGAGGGCCTCGAAATCACGTATGAGGACTACGAGCCGGGCTTCGGAAACGCGCGCGGCATTTCCCGCACACATGAGTTAACTCTGTTCGCCTACGACGGCACACCGGCAACCGAAAGCCTGGCGGCAGACGCCGCTGCCGCCTCAGCCCCTGCGCTGCTGCAGGCCACCCCGGAGTACTTGCACTCGGTGGGCGTGTTCGGCGATTGGGACCCGGTGGACCGCAGCACCCCCGCCCGGGCCGAGCTGGAGGACCACCTGGACTTCCTCTTCGATTTTTATGCCGGCCAGGTGGAGCAGCGGCGCTGGTACGGGTTCTGGAACTACGGCGACGTGATGCATACTTACGACCATGACCGGCATGTGTGGCGGTACGACGTAGGCGGTTACGCATGGGACAACTCCGAGCTCTCCCCCGACCTCTGGCTCTGGTACTCCTACCTGCGCTCCGGCCGGGCGGACATCTTCCGGTTCGCGGAGGCCATGACGCGGCACACCGGCGAGGTGGACGTCTACCACCTGGGCCCGTGGCGCGGCCTGGGTTCGCGGCACAACGTCCAGCACTGGGGCTGCAGCGCCAAGCAGCTCCGCATCAGCACACCCGCTTACCGCCGCTTCTACTACTACCTGACGGCGGATGAACGGACCGGGGACCTGCTGACCGAGCTGGTGGACAGCGACCAGAACTTCCTGGGGCTGGACCCCGTGCGCAAGGTCCGCCCCGACGCCGACACCTATCGGCCCAACCGGGGCGCCCTGGGCGTTGGCCTCGGAACGGACTGGGGCTCGCTCGCCGCCACCTGGCTCACCGACTGGGAGCGTACGGGCAACCCCCGCTCACGCGACCGGCTCCTGGGCACCATGGCGGACATCGGCGCCCTCAAATACGGCTTCCTCACCGGCGAAGCGCTTTATGACCTGGACAAAGGGCGGTTCGATACCGGCCGGGAGCTGATCCAGGTGTCCCACCTGAGCGCCGTGTTCGGCCTGGTGGAGATCTGCAGCGAACTGGTGGACCTGGTTCCGGATCCGGAGTTCGAGCGTGCCTGGCTGCAGTACTGCCGGCTCTTCCTGGGCACGAAGGAGGAACAGGTGGCAGCGGTTGGACAGCCGCTGGAAGGCATCTACCTCACCCAGGCGCACAGCCGGCTTACGGCCTACGCGGCTGCCCGGCTGAACGATCCGGACCTGGCCGCCCGCGCCTGGACGAGCTTCGCCGAAGGAGGCGAACACCTCAACCACGAGTCGGCCTTCACGCTGCGGAAGATCGAGCCGCCGCACGTGCTGCTGCCGGTGGATGAGGCACCCACCGTGTCCACCAATGACGCCTCCCAGTTCGGGCTCGCCGTCATCCAGAACCTGGCGCTGGTCGGTAACCACCTGCGGTAGCTGCGCCCTTGTGACGGCGGCACCCGGCCTTGATTCCCTGAGCCGGGTGCCGCCGTCGCCCGTTCCCCGGCCCTTTGGCGGGCAGCTGCCTGGGCCGGCTGATTCCCCACCGCCCGGCGAGACGTTTGAAACCACGCTCTGGAAACCGGCGCGCCTAGCAGGTACATTGATAAGCATGCTGATGATTTACCGAATCGTCAGCTTCCGGTAACACAGCGAAGGAGACGTTATGAGCACGAAGGTGGAAAAACGCATTCTGGTGAACGTACCGGTAAGCACCGCTTACAACCAGTGGACCCAGTTCGAGGAATTCCCCCACTTCATGGGCGGGGTCAAGAGCGTGACCCAGCTCAGCGACGACAGGCTTGAGTGGGTGGCCGAGATCGGCGGCATCCGCCGGCAGTGGGAAGCGAAGATCCTGGAGCAGGTTCCGGACCGGAAGGTCGCCTGGGCGGCTACGGAGGGCGCCACGAACGCCGGCGCGGTCGAGTTCGAGGACGTGGGCGGCGGGCAGACTTCCCTCCGGCTGACGCTCGAGTACGAGCCCGAAGGCATCATCGAAAAGGTTGGCGACAAGCTCAACGTGGTTGACCGCCAGGCCGAGGCAGACCTGCAGCGGTTCAAGGAATTCATCGAGGACGAGGGGTACGCCAGCGGTGCCTGGCGCGGACGCGTCAGCACAGGCGCACCGGCTGGCACCCCGGGCGTTGAGCACGCTGCCGCATCCCGCGGTGACTCCGGCAAGGCAGGCGTTTCAGGCAAGGTTGCCGCAGGGCTGGGCGTTGCGGCGGCAGCGGGCGCAGCAGCGGCCATGGCAGCAGGCGGCAACAAGGAGACAACTGCCGTTGCCGACGAAACGGTGACTCCAGTGACTCCCGGAGAGCCGGTCACCGTCACCCCGATTCCCACCGATACGACCACCACGGGTGCCACGACGGGCACGACGGAGGCAGCGGGCTCCACTGGGTCGGTCGCCGATCTGGGCAATGACAGGATCGGCCACGCCTTCGACCAGACCAACGGCCTGGTGGACACCACCGGCGAGTCCGACGAGACGGCCGAAGGTGAGAACCTGAGCGCCGCTGAGCGCGAAGGCGACGACCGCCGCCGCGACGGTGGCCTGCCGCCTGTCGGCGGGAACCTCGGCACGCACTAACCGGGTCCAGCCGCAGCACAAAGCGCCGCCCGCCTCTCCCCCGAGGCGGGCGGCGCTTTTGCCTGTGCTTGTGCTACTTGTCGGCGACCGTGTAAACCACCGACGGTGCGGCCGGGGTTTCCATGCCTTCGCCGATGAAGAAGCCCGGGTGCGGCGGCTGGTTGTAGGCCACGTTTTCGCGGGCCACGGCGGTCCGGTAGACGGTGTCGTGCATCAGGGTGCGGAGCCGGACCTCGGTGGGCGAGGTGCTGGTGTAGATCCGCAGCTCGGTGCTGTCCGACGACGGGAAGGCCAGTTCCTCGCGCCAGTCACCCAGCAGGTCCGCCTGCAGGGACGGGTTGCCCTTGGTGTGGTTGTTGGTCCGGGCGCCGGTGACAGTCAGGAGCCTGTCGCTCGATTCCGTTTCCCAGTTCCACTTTGAAATGGTGGGCACGCCCACGCCGGCGGCAGCGTCGAAGTCGTGGTCAACGATCTCCCGCAGCAGGTCGCCGTCCCACCAGGCCATGAAGTTGGCGGCCGGGATCTTCTCGGCGATCAGCTCGCCCTTGGCGGACATCAGCTGGCCCCGCGGGGAGTTCCAGGAGGCATCTCCGCCCACGGCCCAGCCCTCAGCGCCGGCGTAGCGGGGATCGATGTCCCCGGCGGCACCGCGGCCGGTGTCCCGGATGGCGGGGATGCTCCAGAGCACCTCGCCGGTGGCGGCGTCGCGGAAGGTTGCGCCGCGGTTGCCGCTCTGGCTCATGCTCTCGTGGACGGCGAAGACCTCCAGGCCCGGGCGGGAAGGATCAAAATCGCTGGTGTGCATCGCATCGCCGTGGCCCAGCCTGGTGTTGTAGAGGACCGAGCCGTCGTCGTCGATGGTCATGGAGCCGAAGACGAACTCGTCCTTGCCATCCTGGTCCACGTCAGCTACGGACAGGTTGTGGTTGCCCTGGCCTTTGTATTCGGCGCCGGCGATGTCCGAGTCGAAGGTCCAGCGCTTCACCAGCTTGCCGTCCACCAGGTCATAGGTGACCAGGACGGTGCGGGTGTAGTAGCCGCGGCTGAACATCATGGATGGCTTTTCGCCGTCGAGGTAGGCGACGCCGGCCAGGAAGCGGTCCACGCGGTTGCCGTACCCGTCGCCCCATGCGGAGACGTTGCCGCGCGGCGGATCGTAGGCGACTGTGTCCATGATGGTGCCGGTGGCGCCGTTGAACACGGTGAGGAACTCCGGGCCGGACAGGACATAACCGGCGCTGTTCCGGTAGTCCGCCGCAGCGTCCCCGATCACGGTTCCTACCCCGTCGGTGGTGCCGTCCGCCGTCTTCATGGACACTTCGGCCTTGCCGTCGCCGTCGAAATCGTACGCCAGGAGCTGGGTGTAGTGGGCGCCGGCGCGGATGTTGTGGCCCAGGTCGATGCGCCACAGCCTGGTGCCGTCCATCTTGTAGGCGTCCACGTAGACGTTCCCCGTAAACCCGGGCCTGGAGTTGTCCTGTGCATTGGAAGGGTTCCAGAGCTGGATGATTTCGTAGCTGCCGTCCCCGTCGAGGTCCGCGACACTGGAATCGTTGGCCGAGTAGGTGTACGGCTTCCCGTCCTTGCTGATGCCGTCGGCGGGCTTGTCCAGCTTGATGGGCAGGTAGTCCTGTGCCAGCGGCGTGAATTCTGCGCTGAGCTTGTCCTGCCCGTTGCCGTTGCCCACGGTCTTGATGACGTAGGTGGAGGCCGCGTTTCCGGACGGGTCAACGTAGGTGGTGGTGTTGCGGATGGGCTCTTCGGTGAGCTGGACGCCGTCGCGGATCACGTGGAAGCCCACGCTGTCCTGGTCCAGGCCCAGCATGCGCCAGCCCAGCGTGACGCCCTGGTCCGTGAGCACGGCGACGGGCGCCCGGTCCAGGTTCTCCACCTGGCGCTTCAGTTCTGCCTTGCCGGACTGCCCGGGCGCGGTGCTTGGGCTGGCCTGCGCCAGGGGTACGCCGGTGAACGCCAGTGCAGCGGCCGTGAGTGATGCTGCCGCGGCCATCGGGGCGGCCTTCCAGGCGCGGTCTAACCGCAGACCGGGACGGGGCGTGGGGGAACATTTCGAGGGATAAGGCAAAAGAACATCTCCTTTGATGCGGCGGCAGCTGAGTCTGCCGCGCGACAGTTTGGAACGTTTCACTTCCAGTGGCAGCACTGCCCGAATGTTGTGGAGGGGAGGTCGGCGCCAGGAAGGAAAGCGTTTTCTGCCCTTAACTTTTATCAGCGCTTTACAAGTCTGGTCAAGGGTTTGACGGAACTAAATGGGAGATATTGTTCCCTTGCGTTCAATTCGTGCGTGGCTGTGCTGGTACATACGACGCCGGCAATTGCCAGCATGCTGCGGGTCACCGTCCAACGCCGTCCGTATCGAGCCCGTCTACGGTGTGCCCACGCTGCTGAACTTCGTCCTGGCCCTGAACCACCGCCCGGGCCGCTACCCTCCGGGAGCTGAAGGCGGCACCCCGGGCAGCAACAACGGGCATCCACTCCTAGTCCCAGGCCGGGACCAGGACTACTTCATACTGGGTTGGCGGCGGCTGCTGCCCGAACTTTGCATTAACCGCGGCGAGCGTATCCCCGAACCTGGCCACCGTCGTCGGGATGTCGAAGTGCTTGCTGGTGATGACGTCCCTGACCTTGAAGGACGTCAGGTCACTGGACAGTTTCAGGCGGCTGACCTGGTTGGCCATGTTCTGGACCGCCCATACGGTGTGGTCTTTCACCAGGATGCCGTCGATGAATTCCAGGTCCGGCCCCTTGATCCTCTTGCTCTTTCCCGTGCCCGGATCCACGGTGTAGAGGGCCTGGTTCTGGGTGTGGGCCACAATCAGGACGTCGCCGTCACCTGCTGCGATGCCGTTGAACCCGAACTGGCCGGGTTGCAGCGGCCTGCCCGCCTCACCGCCCACTTCCAGTGTCTCCACGTCCTCCGCTTTTCCGAGCTCGCCCCGTCCGTTCATGGGGAGGAAATAGAGCTCGGGAGTGGCCGAATTGGTGAACCAGGCGCCGTCACGGGTGAGGGTGACGTCATTGATGAAGCCGGGGCCAAGGTCATATTCCTTGAGGGCCTTGCGGGTGTCGGTGTCGTACACGTAAGCCTTGCCGGAAGTGCCGCCTGCCACGAACAGCAGGTCGTTGCGGGTGTCCGCCTTCATGCCGACGGCCATCCGGCCCTCGGGTGCATCGATGAAACGCCTGGCCTTTCCGTCACGGATGTCGCCGCGGAAGATATCGCCGGTAAACAGTTCTCCGGCATAGAAGGTTGTTCCCCCACCCGCCGCGATGCCTTCTGCCGAGCCGGCCCCGCGGAGGACGATGACATCGTCCCCGGAAGACGTGGATGCGGCTGCCGGGACTGCTGTTGACAACAGCAAGGCCAAAATCGCGATAAATCCACCAACGGCACGGCGTCGTACTGTTTTGCGCATGATATTTCCTGGATTGGGCTGGTGCGCGGGGCCCAATCTGCGGCAGCTCCGCACGATGGTGATCCCATTTTAAGCTCCACCATGGAGGCCCCGCCATAGCTTGGTGCCCCCTTCACAGTCGAGGGGGCAGGGCCTGGGACCGGCGTGTGGTTCGGGATTCTGCTTACAATCGAAGCCTCAATCAACTACTGAGGGATCCATGAAGAAATTCGCCACAGCCCTGATCGCCGCCGGACTCGTTGTCACCGCAACCGCCTGCACCACCTCGAACCAGCTCACCACCGCGGAAACCTGCGAGCGCATTCAGTCCGTTGTGTCGAACCCGGCCAACAACGCCGGCAAGACCGGCATGAACCGCCTGGCAAACCAGATCCGCCCCATCCACGCCGTCGCCTCGGACGACCTCAAGGGTGCGCTTGAGTCGATCATCGAGTACACCGATGAGCAGGCGAAGGAGACTCCGGACGAGGACAAGCTCGCCGAGCTCACGGAAGGCTACGAGGAAGCCGGCAGCACGTACAGCCAGTTCTGCAGCTGATTCCTGCTGACGGCGCACTGCCGCCTGACCCGGCTACGTGAGTGTGGCCGGGTCCGTGTTCGCACCGCACAGTATGACCGCAACCCGGTCGCCCAGGCCCGGCGCGTAGGCGCCGGACGTGAGCGCTGCATAAGCTGCGGCCGCGCCGTGTTCCACGATGATCCGGTAGCCATCCCACAGTTTCAGGCGCGCTTCGATGATTGCGGCGTCGGACACCAGGACGCTTTCGACGCCGGCGCGGACCGCCACGGAGAAGCCGACATCACCGATGCTGCGTGCACCCAGGGAGTCCGCAGCAACTCCCGAGACTGGCACGTCGACAGGTTTTCCGGCCGCCAGCGCAGCGTTCAAGGTAGGGGCTGATTCCGGCTCCACGGCCACCACTTTGGCCCGGCCCTCCACAGCCGCGGCGATTCCCGCCATCAGCCCGCCTCCACCGACCGCTACCAGGACGGTGTCAACCCCGCCCACCTGGTCGAGAAGTTCCAGCCCCACGGTTCCGGCACCGGCGGCAATTTCGGGCTGGTCGTACGCATGGCAATAGAGGGCGCCGGTTTCCCGGGCATGCTCGATGGCTGCCTGGTATGCGTCCGCGTACTCGGCGCCGCCCTGCACCACCGCCGCTCCGATGGCTTTGAGCTTGCGGACCTTCACTGCAGGGGCGGCGGCCGGGACAAACACCGTTGCGGGTACGCCAAGCTGTGCAGCCGCGTAGGCGTTGGCCAGGCCGGCGTTGCCGCCGGAGGCAACCACCACGCCGACGTCCGGCTTCAGCTCACCGCGTTCCTTGGCGGCCAGGACCCGGTTGAGGGCGCCGCGGGCCTTGAAGGTTCCGGTGTGCTGCATGAACTCGCATTTGAACCACACCGGACCGGGGAAATCCCCGGGGTCAGCTTCCAGGACAGGCGTCAGCCGGGTCAGGCCTGCCGTCCGTCGCGTTGCCTGTTCCACGTCGGCGCGGGTAATCATAAATGCGTCAGACCTCGTCGTCCCAGGTTCCCGGTTCCTGCAGGGCGTCCTCGGGCTTGTCCTCCTGGGACGGTTGGCCGCTGCCCGCGTAGGACGCGGGGACGGTCCCGGCAGCGTGGGCCTGCTGCTCCTCGCGGATATTGCCGGCACCGGGCAATTCCGGGTGCTGGCCTGCCTGCGGTGCCTGGGTGCCCTCCTTGGCCGCGTCCGGGTCACCTGGGCCCCGAAGGTCTGCGGTGTTCTGCGGCTCGTCATTGCTAGAAGTCATGGTTCTGCCTTTCGCTCGGGAACTACGGCGTTCGGCCGGGCCTATCCCCGCACCATCCTCCAGCCTACGGGCTGGCCCTGCCCGGCAGCAGGAAGAGGCGGCCTGTGGTCTGGCCGGCTCCCCCAGCCGGGACTGCGAAAAGACTCCCCGAACCTGTGAAATGGGCCGTGAACCTGTGAATTGGGACTCAGCCGGGACTTCCACGGCACACCCTGCGTTAAACCCCATGGCGGAAGGAGGCCACTTGCTTATTGTCCTGACCGGAATCGACGGTTCCGGGAAGTCCACGGCCGCCCAGGCCCTGGTGTCAGCCGTCAGGGCCGACGGCTGCATGGCAACGCTGTTGAACAACCACGCGGGCAGGCGCAGCATGTCAGTCCTGGGCGCCAGGCTGGGCTTCCGGCTGCCCCACCGCCTTTCCGACGCCCTGGAGACCACATTCCGGGTGTGGAACGTGCTGGTAAACCATCTGCGCGCCGCCCGTACTGACGGCTTGGTGGTGATGGACCGGCACCTCTACTGCCAGCTGGCATTGCGTGCCACGAAGGGGCTGCCGCGGGGCCGCCTGCTTCCGTGGCTGCTGGGCAAACTTCCTGCCCCTGATGCCGTGGTGCACCTGGAAGTTGACCCCGGCGTTGCGCATCAGCGCATCGCCGCACGCGGTACGGACGCGGAGACGTTGGAGGATTTGGCGGCTTTCGCCCACGCCTACCGGCAACTGCCCGAGTACTGGAGCTTCGAAAAAGTGGACGCTTCGGTCCCCGTTCCGGAGTTGACGCGGCGCCTTGCCGGAGTGGTGCACGGACTGGAACGGATCCCCGACAAAGGACAACCTCCGGTCACCATATGACCGTGTCCAGGCATTAACGCACAGGAAGGCGGGTGGACCCAGGGGTCCATCCGCCTTCCCGTTGCAGGAAAGTTCCTAGCTCGACGCAGTCGGCGAAGGCGAGGTCATCTCTGTTTCCTCGGGTTCGCTCTCGGTGACAGAAGGCGAGGGTGAGCTGTCCGGTGAGGACGTGCTGGTGGACCCGGATGTGCTGGTGGACGTCGGGCTGGACGTGGCGCTGCCGCCGTCGGCCTTCTCCAGCACCTCGTTGATGAGGTCCTCAAGTTCCTTTTGGTCCGGATCGCCGAGGTCGGCGCCGCTCTTGGTGGCAACCACCAGCAGCCGGCCCTCGGCAGCGGAGACCTGCATCAGCTTCTGCTGGTTTTCGCCGCTGCGGGAGCTGAGGGTGGCGAAGGTCTTTTCAGCGTCCGTGTCCGCCTGGACTTCCTCGCTGGTCACCTCGTAGGTCTGTCCCAGCGCTTCCACGGAGAAAGTGGCGCACTGGTCCATTTTGCCGCTGATCTCATCCAGGACCTCGACGGCGTCCGGCCCCTCGCTGCCCGACTGCGCGGACAGCGTGCGCGGCTGGTCTCCTTCGGAGAGCGCGACGGCGATCTCGCCGCTTTCGACGGTATCCAGCAGTCCCGCCGTGGCAATGTCCTTGCAGTCTTCAGGATCCACCGTGGCCGTGCTCAGGAGGAGGTTGGCGATGTTGCCGCCCTGGTCCACCTGTTCCTTGGAGTACAGCTTGAGTTCGTTGCCGTCCTCGTCCGTCATGCCGGAGATCAGTTCGCGGAGCTCATCCTCGGTGTAAACCTTGGCCTCGGCCGTAGGGGAGGGCGTTTCCGAGGCGGACGGGCTCGCAGCTTCGCCGCCGCCGCCCGTGCAGCCCGCGAGGGCCATCATTGCTGCCGTCATCAATCCAAGCGCAGGTACTTTTCGCATTGGTACAACCCCTTTGAAGATAGGAAGCATACTTAGTGTTTATCAGCTTAGGGGTTTGGGCCCGGTGGAACAATAACGGCCCTGCAACTTTCCAGCGGAACTTCCGGCGGAATGAAAAGCCCGCACCTCCGCCGTCCTGGCTGTGGAATAATCCGAGGAAGTGGTCCTTACCGGACCGCTCCAGGAGCAGGAGGAGCCGGATTGTCCGCCACACCAAGGAGCACCGCCGAGGCGGCGGGCACGGCCATCAACAACTCCCAGATCCCCAAGCACGAGCAACTGCGGACCATCATCCTCAAGCTCGCCAGGGAAGAACTGGAACCGGGCGCCAGGCTTCCCAGCGAGCGGACCCTCATGGATTCCTATGGCGTCAGCCGGATCACGGTGCGTGCCGCGATCGGACGCCTGGTCAACGAGGGGCACCTGGTCCGGGTTCCCGCCAAGGGCACCTTCGTGGCAGATTCCCCCGTGCAGTCCACGCTGCACCTCGCCTCCTTCACCCAGGAAATGGAGGCGATGGGCCACGTCCCCAGCACCGTGGTACTGGTGGCGGAAGCTGCCACCGCCCCTGAGGACACCGCCGAAGCGCTGGGCCTTGCCCCTGGATCCGAAGTGGTCCACCTCAAGCGGCTCCGCCTGGCGGACGGGCGGCCGGTCAGCGTGGATGACGCCTGGTACAACCCGGAGCACGCCCCCGGACTTCTGGAGATCGACCTGACCGGATCGGTGTACAAGGCGCTGGCGGCGCAGTTTGGCCACCAGATTGACCGGGCACGGCAAAGCGTACGGTCCGAGGGCGCCCCCGCCGACGTGGGGGCGCTCCTCGGAACCGGAACGGGTGCGCCGGTGCTGGCCTTCGACCGGGTGTCCTATTCAGGTCCCCTGGCCATCGAGCATTCGCGCTCCTGGTACCGCTCGGACCGCTACTCGCTCACCATGGAAGTCCGGCTCTAAGCGGACCCGGGCGAGCGCCTAGTCCAGTGAAAACAGGCTGGCGCCGGCAGTCACGGCACCGGCTGCCAAGAGCGTTGCGGCGTCCGGCTTGGTATCGAGCACGACGACGGGACTCACCATCGAGTAGCCGGCCGCCAGGGCGGCGGCCGGGTCCACATGCATCACCGGCTCACCCGCGCCCACGGTGTCGCCCTGGGCAATCAGCAGCTTGAAGCCTTCGCCCTTGAGCTTGACGGTATCGATGCCCACATGGGTGAGCACTCCCTTCCCGCCTGACTCCACCACCACGAAGGCGTGCGGCAGGAGCTTGACCACTTTCCCGGCGACGGGGGACACGACGTCGAACGCCTCCCCTGCGGGCGGCTCAACGGCCGCGCCTGAACCCACCATCTGGCCTGCAAAGACCGGATCCGGGACGTCGGACAACGGAACCACGCTGCCGCTGAGGGGCGCGTTGACAACCAGCGCTTCCGGCATCAGAGCAGGTCCTCGATGTCTTCGGCCAGGTTGTCCGCCTCCGGGCCAACAATCACCTGGACTGCGGTGCCGGCGGCAAGGACACCGTGGGCTCCGGCTGCTTTCAGGGCGGCCTCGTTAACCAGCGACCCATCCTTTACCTCGGTGCGCAGGCGAGTGATGCATGCCTCGACCTCAACGATGTTGGCGGCGCCGCCCAGGCCCTCAATGATCTTTTCTGCTTTGGACATGGCTGCCCTTTCTGACGGTGCCCCGCGGAGCACTGCTTCAGCACCAGGACCGGCGGCCCAAGTGCGACCAATTATGTTCCGGTTCATCGGAACTGTCAGCGCCTGCTGGAAGATCTTCTACCTTGACAGGCACTCGTGGGATGAATCACACTGAACTGGTCATAACCAGACAGTACCGGCTGGAACCGTTTCTTCACAAGCCCCCACCCGATCCCCGCAGAGGTGTAAACCATGTCAACATCCGAGACCGCCGCCCTGGCTCCAGAGAAGAAGCCGAACAGGGCCTTCGCCACCCTCCAGCGGCTGGGCCGCTGCCTGATGCTGCCCATAGCCGTCCTCCCCGCAGCCGGCATCCTGCTGCGCATTGGCCAGGCCGACCTGCTGGGCGCCATCCCCGGGTTCGAGGGCGGCGCAGCAGTCATCTCCGCAGCAGGCAATGCCGTGTTCACCTGGCTGCCCCTCATCTTCGCGGTCGGCATCGCAATCGGCTGGGCCAAGAAATCCGACGGTTCCACCGCACTGGCAGCGGTAGTGGGATACATGGTGATCGACGGCGTCTTCAAGGCCATGTCCCCGCTGGTCCTGGCCGGGCAGGTTGACCCCGCCGGCAAGCCAGCGATGATCAACTACGGCGTCCTGGCCGGCATCGTGGTGGGCCTGCTGTCCGCCATGCTTTGGCAGCGGTTCTACCGCACCAAACTGCCGGACTTCCTGGGCTTCTTCAGCGGCCGCCGCCTGGTGCCCATCCTGACGTCCGTCACCAGCCTGGCAGCCGGCGTCGTCCTTGCCCTGTTCTACCCGCTGTTCAACGCCGGCCTCTCTGCAGTGGGTGAAGCCGTGGCGGGCAACGCAGTGGCCGGTGGCGGCGTCTACGGTTTCGCCAACCGCATGCTCATCCCCGCAGGCCTGCACCACATCCTCAACTCCGCCGTGTGGTTCCTCATCGGCGACTACACCGATGCTTCCGGCCAGCTGGTCCGCGGCGACCTCAACCGCTTCTTTGCCGGTGATCCCAGCGCAGGCATCTTCATGACCGGATTCTTCCCCATCATGATGTTCGGCCTGCCGGCGGCAGCCCTTGCCATCTGGCGCCACGCCAAGCCCTCGCAGAAGAAGATCGTGGGCGGCATCATGCTCTCCACCGCCCTTACCGCGTTCTTCACCGGCATCACCGAACCGCTTGAATACTCCTTCATGTTCGTTGCCTTCCCGCTGTACATCGTCCACGCAGTCCTCACCGGCACCTCCATGGCATTGGTCAACGCGTTGGACATCCACCATGGCTTCACGTTCTCCGCCGGGCTGATCGACTTCGTCCTCAACTTCGGCAAATCGGAGAATGGCTGGCTGCTGATCCCCATCGGCCTGGGCTACGCGGTGATCTACTACTTCCTCTTCTCCATCGTCATCAAGCGCTGGAACCTGCGGACGCCGGGCCGTGAGGATGACGAGGTCACGGTGGAGACGGACGCCGCCAAGTAAACGGCGTCTCCTTTCTCCACCAAGCACAGCACCAGCACCAGCTACCGAAAGCAGCTTCACCGCATGGAAATCATCATCCTTCCCACCCCGGCCGACGTAGCCCGCACGGCTGCAGACGCTATCGAGGAACAGGTCCGCCGCGGCCCGTGCGTCCTGGGACTGGCCACCGGGTCCACCCCTTTGGGCACTTACCAGGAGCTCATTGAACGGCACCGGACCAGCGGACTGAGCTTCGCCCAGGCCCAGGCGTTCCTCCTCGACGAATATGTGGGCCTGCCCAGCGCGCACCCGCAGTCCTACCATTCCGTGATCCGGGACGAGTTCACCGCCAGCGTGGATTTCGGTGCGGGCGCAGTGCACGGCCTGGACGGCATGTCGGAGGATCTGCAGGCCGAGGCTGAGCAGTACGAGGCGCGGATTGCCGCCGCGGGAGGGGTGGACATCCAGATCCTGGGCATCGGCACGGACGGGCATGTGGGCTTCAATGAACCCATGTCCTCGCTGGGCTCCCGCACCCGGATCAAGACGCTCACCCGGCAGACGCGGCAGGACAACGCCCGCTTCTTCGACTCCGCGGACGATGTCCCGGACCACGTCCTGACCCAGGGGCTGGGCACCATCCGCGAGGCCCGGCACCTGCTGCTGCTCGCCATGGGCGAGGCCAAGGCGCAGGCCATCGCAGCCGCCGTCGAGGGCCCTGTCGCCGCCATCTGCCCGGCGTCCGCGCTCCAGCTGCACCCGCACGTCTCGGTCCTGGTGGATGAGGCAGCGGCCTCGCGGCTGGGCCACCGGGACTACTACACGGACACGTTTGGACGGAAGCCGGCGTGGCAGGGGCTCTGAGCACGGGCCAGGGCTCGCCGGTAGCTGCTGTCAGCCGGCCGCAGCTGGAGCTTGCCGTGGAGAATGCCGACGGCGTCAGGCTGGCTGCCGCCGTCGGCGCGGCCCGCGTTGAACTTTGCGCAGCCCTCGCCCAGACCGAGGGCATCACGCCCAGCATCGGCATGGTTGAACATGCCTGCCGTATTGGGCTCCCCGTCCACGTCCTGGTGCGGCCGCGCCCTGGCAACTTCACCTACTCCAGTGGCGAACTCGACGTCATTGAGCGCGACGTGGCCGCTGCCCTGGCCGCCGGTGCGGCCGGCGTGGTGATAGGCGTGCTCGGGTCCGACGGCGGGCCGGATGTACCTGCACTCCGCCTCATCGTTGCAGCGGCACGCCGCTCCAACCCGTCAGCGGAAATCACGTTCCACCGGGCATTCGATGCTGCCCTGGCGGCCGGCACCGACCCTGCTGACGCGCTGTCCCGGCTCCAGCAGGCAGGCGTGGACCGCGTCCTGACCAGCGGCGGCAGTCCCGACTGCTCTGCCGGCCTCAGCATGCTGGGCCGTTTGGTTGAGTTGGGACGCACGCACGCGCCGTCGGTACAGATCATGGCGGGCGGAGGAGTGACGCTGGAGCTGGTACCGTCGCTGCTCGGCGCCGGCGTCCATGCCGTGCACGCCTCGGCGCGGCCGCGCCGGGCGGGGAGCTCGGGCATGGACCGCGCAGATGCTGCCGATCCTGGGCTGGCAGCCCGGCTGGCGGCAGCAATGACTATCGGAGGCCTGGAACCATGAGTACTGATGCGATACTTCGTGGCCGCATCGTCACGGGAAGCATGGACGTCCCCGACGGCATCGTGGCGTTCGACGGCGGCGTGATCACCTATGCCGGACCGGCGTCGGGATTTGCTGGGCTTGGCTTGGACGTTGGTAAGGGCGCCGGGACGGACCGTACCTTGGCCGGGGCGGCCGGGCGCATCCTGATGCCCGGGCTGGTGGACCTGCATTGCCATGGGGCGCTGGGGTCGGACTTCTCCGAAGGATCCGCCGAAGGTGCCCGGTCAGCGGCCCGGTATCTGCACAGCCGCGGAACCACCACGCTGCTGGCCAGCCTGGTCACGGGATCGCCGGAAAACCTGGTCCGGAACCTCACAGTCCTGCGCGATGTGGCCGATGACGGGCTGATCGCCGGTTCCCATCTGGAGGGCCCCTTCCTCGCTTCGGGGCAGTGCGGCGCCCATGATCCGGCGCTGCTGCGTGAACCCGACTCCGGGCTGGTGGCCCGCCTGTTTGAGGCTGCCGGGTCCTCGCTGGCGTCCATGACGCTGGCAGCTGAGCTTCCTGGCGCTGCGAGCCTGGTGGACATGCTCACTGCGCGGGGAACCATTCCATCCCTGGGCCACACTGCGGCGGACCACGGCACCGCGGTTTCCTTCCTGGAACAGTCAGCCGCAGGACTGGCCGGGCCAGGGAATTCCACCGGGCGGGCCCGCCCCACTGTCACGCACCTGTTTAACGCGATGCCCAGCCTGCATCACCGCTCCCCCGGCCCGGTAGCGGCCAGCATCAGTGCGGCCCATGCCGGGAAGGCGGTGGTAGAGCTGATTGCAGACGGAGTTCATCTGGCGCCCGAAACCGTCAAGATGGTGTTCGAGCTGGTGGGAGCGGAAAACATCGCACTGGTGACCGACGCGATGGCCGCCACAGGCCTGCAGGATGGCCAATACCGTCTGGGCACGCTGGCTGTCACAGTGGACCAGGGCGTGGCCAGGGTGGACAACACGGGGGCAATTGCCGGCGGAACCGCTACCCTGCTGGACGTTGTCCGGTCCACGGTGGCAGCAGGTGTCCCCCTGCAGGATGCGGTCCGCGCGGCGACGGCCGTGCCTGCCTCCGTACTGGGACTGTCGCAGCAAGTGGGCGATTTCCACGCCGGCATGCGGGCGGACGTCGTCATTGTTGACCGGGACCTGGATCTTGCCGGAGTCCTGCGCGGTGGTAAGTGGGTCACACCGCTGGATCACTGAGTCACACCGCTGGAGTAGCGCCGCCTTGTTGCCTGAACCCTAAATGTCAGACCCTCCCATGAGGATGGATTCATGGAAGGCAATTCGGCGGTGGTGGAGGCTGAGGCGGCGGTTGACGCTTCTGTGGCTGCTTTTGCGGCGGTGCTCGCGGGCGGCGGTACTGCTGCTTCCGGCACGGCTGTTTCCGGTCATGGCGCCGCTGGGCCTGATGCCAGCGCTGGCGGGGCTGATGATGATCCGTTGCAGCGGGTTGCTGATGGGGCGTTGGATGTTCTTGCCGGGGTGGCCCGGTCGGAGGCGAAGCTGGCGGCATTGAAGGCGCAGGCGGTTCAGGTGCTCGCTGCCGCCACGGGCCTGCTGAACGGACCACCGTCCTCACCACATGAGGCCACGGCCCAGCAGCGGAGCCTGGTGGCGGAGGTCGGGTGCGCACTGGTGATCAGTGACCGGGCCGCCGGTGCCCTGTTGGCCGAGTCCCACGCCCTGACCACGTCCCTGCCCCGGACCCTCGCAGCGTTGCAGGGCGGCTCGATTTCCTGGGCGCATGCCCGGGGGATGGCAGAGGAGGCTGCCACGCTTGACCCGGCCGGCGCCGCGGCCCTGGAGGCCCACTTCCTGGATCCGGACACGCCCAGGCCCGTCAATGTGGCCGCGATGGGGGAGATGCCGGCCTACCGGTTCAAGGCCAAGGCCAGGACCTGGCGCGAACGCCACCACCCGGAATCGATCGAGAAGCGCCACGCCAAGGGTGTGGCGGACCGGCGGGTGGAGTGCAGGCCGGACCAGGACGGCATGGCCTGGCTTTCGGCCTACCTCCCCGCGGACCAGGCGATGGCGGGCTGGAACCGGCTCAACGCCCTCGCCCGGGCCGCACAAGGACCCGACGAGCCCCGGACCCTCACCCAGATCCGGGCAGACGATTTCGCCGAAGCGATCCTCACCAGCGGCACCGGTCGCGGTAATGGAGACAGCTCCCGCCTTCATACAGGCAACAGCGAATGGGTGAGTACAGGCAACGGCGACGGGTTGGGTACCAACGACGGGGCGGGTGCCGGGATGGATCCCGCCGGGCTGTCGTCGCCGGTCCGGGCGCAGGTCCTCGTCATGGTGCCGGTATTCGCGCTGATGGGCCTGACGGATGAGCCGGCCATGCTGGACGGCTTCGGGCCCATCCCGGCGTCCATGGCCCGGGAGCTCGTTGCGAACGGTGCTGATTCGTTCCACCGCGTCCTCGTCGACCCGCGGGACGGGGCGCCGCTGGAGATCGGGCGGACCAGCTACCGGGTCACCAAAGCCATGCGGAACTGGCTCCGAATGCGGGACGGCAAATGCCCCTTCCCCGGCTGCAACAACAACTCGTTGGACAACGAGGCAGACCACCTCCTGGCTTGGCATAAAGGCGGCAGCACAAACCTGGGCCAACCCTGCCCGAAACACCACAAACTCCGACACACCAGCGGCTGGACACCAACACCAGCCACCAAAACCGAACCACCGGGCTGGACCTCACCGTCCGGGCGCCACTACAAAAGCGAACACCAGGACTGGGAACCACCCCACTGGCCGGAAACTGTCATATCGGCCCTGCCGGCGGGGTTGAATCCGGGGGAGCATCACACCGGGCAAGCCCCCGGCGTACTGCCCTACCCGCCCATGCCCGGCGCGTGTGCCTGCCCTGCCGCAGACCTCCCATACCCGGAACCACCACCGGAGGAACCTGAAGATGACAACCTCATAGACCTGGACGACATACCCGCGGACGACCCCCTATGGGAGGACTTCTACGCCCTGCCGCCCGTCCTGCCCCAATACCCCCTGAGTGACTGGGACCCTCAGAGTAACTGGGACCCCATCAGGGACCGGGACCCGGCACTGACCTAGCCGGCAAATGCCCACAGACACGGGCAGCCGGGGACGGGGGTCAACAGCCCCAAGCCGGGAAGACGGCCCAAGCACCGCCCCAAACCCCAGGAACCCGAGCCAGCAGACGCGAACCAGGAAACGCGTGTCAGGAGCGCAGGGCTGACCTACACCCGGGAGGGACACAGACCCTGCCCAGCGGCCCAAGCACATGCCGGACGAGCGCCTCAGACGAGCGTCTACTCAGCCCCGGGCAGGCAAACTTCCACCATGCCGCCGCTCGTGCGCGTCTCAAAGAGTGGCTGTTTCGCGGTGGCAGGGCCAGCCTGCACTTCCCCCGTCCGCAGCGAGAAGGTGCTTCCGTGCCAGGGGCACACAACGCACGGATCGCCACCGTCACCAGGGCCGCCATTCTGGCTGACCCTGTCCTGGAGCCTGCCGCCCTTGATCTTGCCTTCGTGCAGCGGCCCGGAGAGGTGGCTGCAGACATCGGACAATACGCTGACGGCATCCCGCTCCCGATAGGCAAGCAGCGGAATCTCGGCCACAACAATCTTGTGGAGCTTCCCATCGGGCAGTTCAGCCAGCGGCGCCAGCGGATGCCATCCGCTCGGGAAGCGGTGCGGGATGTCCTCGCTGTGGTTCACGCCCGCGGCCTGCCGGTACGTGAGATGGCCGCCCAGGAAACCGCCTGCACCCACAACGGCAAGGCCAAGGTAAGCAAGCATCTTGCCTCCTCCCCGGCTGCCCCGGGCTCGGGCAACCAAGGAGGCAGCATAGAGGCCCGTGGCCGTGATGTTGGCGGCAGCATGAACCAGCCCCACCCGCTGCTGTTGAGGGTGCAGTTGCGTCCAGTCGGTAAAGCCGGCCACCGCGGAAGGCACAGCGGCGCCGGTGCCCACGCCGATCAGGAGCGCGGACGCCCTGTCGTTACCTGGCAAGGCGTCCAGCACGGCAGCGGATATCCATGCGCCCATTGGCACCTGGACCGCAAGCGGATGGACGGGATGTCCAATGGGAACTCCATGCAGGACGTCGCGCGCCCACTTTGGACGGATGGCCCGTTTCACCACTTTCCGGATCTTTTTGGAAACGGGGTCCAGCCACTCGGCGTCTTCCAGGCGGGTAACAAGTTCCAGTGCAGGCAGCGGCTTCATGTGTCTCCCTTACCCCTTTGCTCCATGTCCAGTCGATGCCGGGAAGCTTACTTGCCGGGGCAGGCGCAGCACAGTGCCTCAAGTTAAGAACCCTGCAAGCGCAGACAGCTACCGGAGCGAGAGCTAACGGAGCGGGGAACCCAGCACCGTGAACTGGTTGCCGCCCATTTCACCGGTGAGCAGGGGCATGGCTTCTTCAATCGCCGCCTGCACGCTCTCCAGCTCCAGGGAAGCCCGGTGCGCCTCCGGCGATTCCCACAGCTCACAAACAAACACGGTGTCCGGCACGGCGTCATTCACGCCCACTTCGTAGAGCAGGCAGCCTGCTTCCTTCAGCCCGGCCATGGGCCGGACCAGGATTGAGAGCACGGCATCGCGCTGGCCCGGCTTGGTTTCGAGGCTTCCCACATTCGCAAAGGTCATAGGGACAGTGTGCAGCACCGGGGCGGCAAACCCGGAGGCTATCTCACGGCCGGCGCTGACGCCCCCAGAGGTGAGGCTTCGACGGCGGTCCCCTCGGCCAAGCCGCCCGGCACCGGGGCTCCTGCTGGCGCCAAGGCCGCATCCGTCGTCGTGGTTTCACCGGCAAAGGCGCGGAGCATGGCCGCACGGTCAAACTGGCCTTCCCACTTGGCCACGACGAAGGTGGCGACGCAGTTGCCCAACAGGTTCACCACCACGCGCATGGAGTCCATCAGCCGGTCTGCGCCCAGGAGGAGCGCGACGCCGGCCACGGGGAAGATTCCCAACGCACCCGCCGTGGCGGATAGGGCCAGGAACGCCGATCCGGGGACGCCGGCCATGCCCTTGGACGTCAGTATGAGGACGCCCAGAGCGGCCAACTGTTGGCCGAGGTCCAGGTTGTATCCGAAGGCCTGAGCCAGGAACAGCAGCGAGATGGACAGGTACAGCGCGGCCATCGAGGTTGAGGGAGTACCCGGTGGGGAAATGCCGGTGCCTGTTCGTTGGAGACGGCGGCACAAAGGATGCCGCAGGGTCACGAGCAACATTAGGACGGCATGTTTCCGGGAAGATAAATCCCTAGTGCGGAACTATTAATCCTCCTGGTCCAAGAGCCGGGAAGTATGCCGGCTGTTCGTAATCCGGCGGCCCAGCCGCGAACAACGGCGGTTCAGTCCGCAGCCTGCAGCGCCGCGCGCTGGACCACGACCGTTCCGCTGGACGTGGTGTCCTCGTTCAGCATCCAGCCCACCCGCTTGACCGTCCGCAGCATCACCACGCTTTCCACCAGGTGTATGCCCGGAACCTTTTGCTGGAGGGCAAGTTCGGCAGTCATGACGTCCGCAAGGGACTGCAGCCACATGATGATCACGAAGTTGGTGTGCCCGGTGGTGGACGCGCTCAGCCGCACGTTTTTTATGGTCCGGATGGCGGCGGCCGCTTCCTCGTGCTGCCCTGCCGGAACGTTGGCGAACCACTGGCACGTCACCGGATAGGAGGAGTACGCCTGGGCGATTTCGCACCGGAACAACAGGATCCCGCTGGCCAGCACCCGGTTGAGCTGCCGCTGCACCGTTGCCGGACGCCGCCCCAACTCCCGCGCTATCTGGGCCGCGGTTGCCCTGCCGTCGCGGGCCAGGAACGGCAGCAGGTCCAGGTGGCTTTGCGGGAGCTGCCCCGCCTCCACCTGCTGCGCATCCGGGCCGCCCTGGTGCCCGAGCGTCCTGAGCAGTGCCAGCTGCGGCTTGCTCAGGATGTTCAGCCGCCACTCGTCGGCGCTGGTGTGAAGCCGGGTGCACAGGGCAGCCTGGTACTTGATGAGCCCCTCGATGTTCTTCAGCTGGGCGACCACCGTTGTGCTGAACTCCTCCAGCGACCTGGTGATCACAGTCAGCATAAGGTCCCGGTTGCTTGCAGCCTCCTCCACGGTCACGATCCCCGGGATACCCGCCAACTGGCCCGTCACACTGTCCCTCAGGTTCATGTCACAGTCCACCGCCACAAAGGCGAGGAGCATCTGTTTCGGATCCCCCGCCAGGTGCGCCGTCACCCACGCGGCACCGCTTGAGGTCAGCCGTTCCCAGCGGGCGGCCAAGGTGGTGGCGTGCACCCCCAGCACCTTGGAGGCGTCCGCCCAGCCAAGCCTCGGGTACGTCTGCAGCACCTGGATAAGGGCCAGGTCTTCCTCACTGAGTTCCATCGCTTCCCCCTAACAAACGTATGAATCCTGCGAAACGTAGCTTCCAGGAGGATATTTCGAGCGCTTTCTCTTGATGTGAGTTGCGCCACTCCAGAATAGTCCACAGACCCGGAAAGCTGAGCCCAGGAGTAACAAGTGCCCGCAATTGAAGACGCCAAGGAACTGCAGGGGGACCTCACCCGCCTCCGCCACGACCTTCACCGGCACCCCGAAATCGGGCTGCACCTGCCGCGGACCCAGGAGAAAGTCCTCCAGGCCCTCGACGGGCTTCCGTTCGAGATCACCCTGGGCAGGGAAACCACCTCCGTCACCGCGGTGCTTCGCGGAGGCAAGGCCGCCGCAGGAACCACCGGCACCCATCGGCCTGCGGTGCTCCTCCGCGCGGACATGGACGGACTTCCCGTGCAGGAGAAGACGGGCGTGGAGTTCTCTTCACAGGCGGACGGCGCCATGCACGCCTGCGGCCACGATCTGCACACCTCGATGCTCGCCGGAGCCGCCAACCTCCTCGCCGAGAAGCAGCACCAGCTGCAGGGCGACGTCGTCCTCATGTTCCAGCCCGGCGAAGAAGGCTGCGACGGCGCCAGCTACATGATCCGCGAAGGCGTCCTGGATGCCGCCGGAACCCGCGTGCAGGCGGCCTACGGGATGCATGTGTTTTCCTCCCTCGAGCCCCACGGCACCTTCTGCACCAAGCCCGGCGTGATGCTGAGCGCCTCGGACGGACTGGAAATCACCATCCTTGGCGCAGGCGGCCACGGTTCCGCTCCGCATGCTGCAAAGGATCCCGTCACAGTGGCTGCCGAAATGGTCACCGCCCTGCAGGTCATGGTGACCCGGCAGTTCAACATGTTCGATCCCGTGGTGCTCTCAGTGGGGGTGCTGCATGCCGGCACCAAGCGGAACATCATCCCAGAGACCGCCCGCATCGAGGCGACGGTCCGCACGTTCTCCGAAGCTTCCCGGCTGAGGATGATGGAGGCCGTGCCGCGCCTTCTCAAGGGAATAGCGGCAGCCCATGGCGTGGAGGTCCACGTGGACTACCAGGAGGAATACCCGCTCACCATCACCAATGAGGACGAAACGCACACGGCCGAGAAGGTCATTTCGGGATTGTTCGGCGAGCGCCGTCTTTCGCGCTGGGCCACTCCCCTGAGCGGTTCCGAAGACTTCTCCCGGGTACTGGCTGAAGTGCCGGGCACCTTCGTCGGCCTCAGCGCCGTCGCCCCTGGCGGCGATCCGGCCACCTCACCGTTCAACCACTCCCCGTACGCAACGTTCGACGACGGCGTGCTGGCTGATGGAGCCGCGCTCTACACCGAACTGGCCACCTCGCGCCTTGCCGCGCTGGCGGCGGCGGCCTGACCCGCCGTCGTCCTTCCCATCCCCATCCTCTTCACCACGAACCCGAGGAAGTAAGCATGTCCATTGCAGTAACCAAGCAGCAGACTGGACGCGTGTCCACTACCAAGACCATCGTCGGAACCGGCATCGGCAACGCTGTCGAATGGTACGACTGGGCCATCTACGCCACCTTCACGCCCTTCATCGCCAGCCAGCTCTTCAGCAAGGCCGACCCCGCGTCGGCCGTGCTGTCCACCCTGGCGATTTTCGCCGTCGGCTTCGTAGCACGGCCTTTCGGCGGCTTCCTTTTCGGCTGGATTGGCGACAGGGTGGGCCGCAAGACGTCGATGACCCTCGCCGTCGGACTCGCGTCGCTGGGCAGCCTGATGATCGGCATCGCGCCGACCTTCGCCAGCATTGGCGCCTGGGCGTCCCTCATGCTGCTCGTGGCACGGCTCATCCAGGGCCTGGCGCACGGCGGTGAACTGCCGTCGTCGCAGACCTACCTGTCCGAGATGGCCCCCAAGGAACACCGCGGATTCTGGGCCACACTGATCTACACCTCCGGAACCGTGGGCATCCTGTTCGGCACCCTGCTGGGCGCCGTCCTCAACATGGCCCTGACTGCTGATGCCATGAACGCCTGGGGCTGGCGCATCCCCTTCCTGCTGGGCGCGGCCATGGGGCTGTATGCACTGATCATGCGGTCACGGCTGCACGAAACCGACGCGTTCGAGGGCGAATCGCTGGCCGAAAAGCGGGCTCCGCTCTGGCCGCAGATTGTCCGCCACCGCAAGCAGGCGCTCCAGGTCATCGGCCTCACGGTTGGACTTACCGTCATCTACTACGTCTGGGGAGTCGTGGCTCCCAGCTATGCCACCACCGCCCTGAAGATCGACCGCGGCGAGGCACTCTGGGCCGCCGTCATCGCCAACATCGTCTTCATCGCAGCGCTTCCTTTCTGGGGGAAGCTGTCCGACCGCATCGGGCGCAAAAAGGTCCTGTGGTCCGGGGCCATCGGCTCCGCGCTGATGCACTTCCCCATGACCTGGCTGCTCAAGGATTCAGCCTGGCAGCTGGCAGTAGGCATGTCCGTGATGCTGATTTTCATCGCTGCGAGCGCCGCGATTGTCCCGGCTGTTTACGCCGAACTGTTCCCGACGTCCATCCGCACCGTTGGCGTGGGGGTGCCGTACTCCATCTGCGTGGCAGTGTTCGGTGGCACCGCCCCCTACCTGCAGCAGTGGCTCGGAACCACCATGGGCATGCCACAGCTGTTCAATATTTACGCGGTTGTGCTGCTGGTGGTCAGTGCGGCCTTCGTGTTCACCATTCCCGAGACGAAGGGCAAGGACCTGACGCACTAGGCGCGGGTGGGAGCGCAACCAAAAAGGGTAGACACCACCCTAGCGCGGGCCGAAATGCAGGAGCAGGATTGAACTACCGGATCACGACATTCAATGAGGCCGGACATACGCCCCCACTAGCAGGGCGCACTTTGAAATTGGGGCGGGCAGGCTGCGGCCGCCACGCTGATCGCGATGCTCAGCCGGCGCGTGCCTGCTCGCCCCACATGGGGAATCGCACCCTTACAAAATTGTGAACCGCATCCTTATCAGGAGCACAAATGTCCATCACTCCATCAACAGGAATCCGCTCAACCCGGGCCAGGATCGCCCTGGTCCCGCTTCTCTCACTGGGCCTGCTCGGGAGCTCCGTGGCGTTCGCCGGCCCGGCCTTGGGGCATGACGACCGGCGTGACGACCGGCACGGCTGTAAGGTCAAGCCGCTGGATCCCAAGGACCTCCGCGGCAACAGGGTCGACTTCAAGATCGAAGTCAAATGCGACGACAAGGACGGCAAGAAGGACAGCAAGAAGACTGTCCATATCCGCCAACTCCGCTACGAGGACGAGAAAGGTCCGCGGCGCACGGACGACTTCCTGGGCCGTTCACACTTCTACGAGGAATTCAATAAGAACCACGACGATGCCAGGATCATCCACAGCGTTGACAAGGTGCGCAACCTGGACCGCCGTGGCGCCGAAGAGGTCTACCACATGGTCTCCTTCCGTGTGCAGAAGGGCAACGGGGACTGGTCTGACTGGACCAAGTGGGAGATGAGCGAAATAGTGAAAGTTGAGGTGCGGCACTAAACGCACCAAGACCGTTCCAGACAAAATGACGCAGAAGAGCCAGGGGCCGCCACCCCTGGCTCTTCTGCGTGCAGCTCCGCCAGCTCAGCGCACCCGGGCAGGCTGCGCCCCTTGACGCACCACCCCCTCCTTCCCTACACTTTTCATAAAGCAGAATCTAAATTCCACAGAGCGGAAAGTTTGAAAGACTGGAAGCAGGGGAAGATGGATCAAAGCCCTCCTTGGAAGGACCTACGATGACGTACACAGTGAACTGCTCCATCCTCCTCACGGAGCTGCCCCTGCTCGAGCGCCCTGCCGCAGCCAAGGCAGCCGGCTTTGACGCTGTCGAGTTCTGGTGGCCGTTTGAGAGCTCCGTCCCGTCCGACGCCCAGGTCACCGAATTCGAGAACGCCATCCAGGACGCCGGCGTTCAGCTCACCGGCCTGAACTTCAACGCGGGCAACATGCCCGGCGGCGACCGCGGACTGGTCTCCTGGAAGGGACGCTGCTCCGAGTTCAAGGACAACATCGACGTCGTGGCCGGCATCGGCCAACGCCTGGGCTGCAAAGCCTTCAACGCCCTCTACGGCAACCGGCAGGACGAGTTCACTCCCGAGGAGCAGGACGAACTGGCGGTCAAGAACCTCGCCGCAGCGGCCGAAGGCGTCGCCCGAATCGGCGGGACAGTCCTCCTGGAGCCGGTCAGCGGTGCACCCAAGTACCCGCTCCTCACCGCTGCCGACGCCCTCAAGGTCATCGCCCGCGTGAAGGCCGAGGCCGGCGTCGGCAACATCAAGCTCCTCGCCGACTTCTACCACCTCGCAGTCAACGGCGACGATGTGGCAGCTGTCATCGAAAACCACGCCAGGGACTTCGGCCACATCCAGATCGCGGACAACCCCGGCCGTGGCGCCCCCGGCACCGGCACCCTCCCCCTCGGCGAGTGGATCGCCCGCAGCCGCGAACTCGGCTACGAGGGCTACATCGGCCTCGAGTACAAGGAACCGCAGGAAACGGCCTTCAGCTGGGCCATCCGCCAGCGCGTCAGCCAGTAATCCCCACCCGCCCAACTAAGTAGCAGCAGATGTCGCTTAGACCCTCTATTACGACATCTACTGCGACCCAGTTGGGCAGCCCCCCACAGACTTCAGGAAAGAGAACCACCATGAGCAACGTTGCAGTTATCGGACTCGGAATCATGGGCCTGCCCATGGCCATCAACCTGGTCAAGGCCGGCCACACCGTCACCGGCTTCAACCGCAGCCAGGACAAGATCGACAAGCTCGTCTCCGAAGGCGGCAAGGGTGCAACCAGCATCGCGGACGCCGTCAAGGATGCCGACGTCGTCATCACCATGGTGCCGGACTCCCCCGACGTCGAAGGCGTGGTCAGCGGCAAGGACGGCGTGTTCGCCAACGCCAAGCAGGGCGCCTTGTGGATCGACGCCTCCAGCATCCGCCCCGACGTCGCCAAGCGCCTCTCCGACGACGCCCGCGAAGCCGGCATCCGGCCGCTGGATGCCCCGGTCTCCGGCGGCGAGCAGGGCGCCATCGACGCCGTCCTGTCCATCATGGTCGGCGGTGACAAGGAAGACTTCGACGCCGCCTCGGACGTCCTCAACGCCGTCGGCAAAACCATCGTCCACGTCGGCCCCTCCGGCTCCGGCCAGACCGTCAAGGCAGCCAACCAGCTGATCGTCGCCGTCAACATCGAGGTCCTCGGCGAAGCCATCGCCTTCCTCGAAGCCTACGGCGTGGACACCGACGCCGCCCTCAAGGTCCTCGGCGGCGGCCTTGCCGGCTCCAAGGTCCTGGACCAGAAGGGCCAGAAGATGCTGGACCGCAACTTCGACCCCGGCTTCCGCCTGGCCCTCCACCACAAGGACCTGGGTATCGTCACCTCCGCCGCCCGCGAAGCCAACGTCGCCGTCCCCCTCGGCGCCGTCGTGGCCCAGCTCGTCGCCGCCACCGTCAACCAGGGCGACGGCGCACTGGACCACTCCGGACTCTTCAAGCAGGTCCTCCAGCTCTCCGGCCGCAAGTAACCCTCACGCGGCGAAGCCGGCCGCCCCGAAACGGGGCACCTCGACACGGACACGCCGGCCGCCGTCGTCCATTACGACGGCGGCCACCCCCAAAGTGCCCCACGACGGTTCGTGGGGGTACTTCAGCACACCCAAAAACAGACTTAAGTAGGAGCACACCATGAGCAAGATGCGTACCGTTGATGCAGCGGTTGCCATCCTGGAAAAGGAAGGCGCCATCGAGGCGTTCGGCCTGCCAGGCGCCGCGATCAACCCCTTCTATTCCGCAATGCGCGCCCACGGCGGCATCCGCCACACGCTGGCCCGCCACGTTGAAGGCGCCAGCCACATGGCCGACGGCTTCAGCCGCGCCAAGGACGGCAACATCGGCATCTGCATTGGCACGTCCGGTCCCGCCGGTACGGACATGATCACCGGCCTGTACGCAGCCTGGGCAGACTCCATCCCCATGCTCTGCATCACCGGTCAGGCACCTGTCGCCAAGCTGCACAAGGAAGACTTCCAGGCCGTGGACATCGAGTCCATCGCCAAGCCCGTCACTAAGATGGCCATGACCATCCTGGAACCGGGCCAGGTTCCCGGCGCCTTCCAGAAGGCTTTCCAGCTGATGCGCTCCGGCCGACCGGGACCGGTCCTGCTGGACCTGCCCATCGACGTTCAGCTGGCCGAGATCGAGTTCGACATCGACACCTACGAGCCCCTCCCCGTTGAAAAGCCCAAGGCCTCCCGCAAGCAGCTGGAAAAGGCCCTGGACATGCTGACGGCCTCCAAGCACCCGCTGATCGTGGCCGGCGGCGGCATCATCAACGCCGGCGCCTCCGCGCAGCTGGTGGAACTGGCCGAGCTCCTCAACGTTCCGGTGATCCCCACCCTGATGGGCTGGGGTACCATCCCGGACGACCACCAGCTGATGGCCGGCATGGTGGGCCTGCAGACCTCCCACCGCTACGGCAACGAGAACTACCTGCAGAGCGACTTCGTGATCGGCATCGGCAACCGCTGGGCCAACCGCCATACCGGCGGCCTGGAGACCTACACCGCCGGCCGCAAGTTTGTGCACATCGACATCGAGCCCACCCAGATCGGCCGCGTGTTCTCGCCGGACCTGGGCATCGCGTCCGACGCCGGTGCGGCGCTGGCAGGGCTGGTTGAGCTTGCCAGGGAGCGCAAGGCGGCAGGGTCCCTGCCGGACTACAGCGCCTGGGTTGCCGAGTGCCAGGAACGCAAGGCGTCCCTGCACCGCAAGACGCACTTCGAGAACATCCCCATCAAGCCGCAGCGCGTGTACGAGGAGATGAACAAGTCCTTCGGCCGCGACACCATCTACGTGTCCACCATCGGCCTGTCCCAGATCGCCGGCGCCCAGATGCTCCACGTGTTCGGCCCGCGCAAGTGGATCAACGCCGGCCAGGCAGGCCCCCTCGGCTGGACTGCCCCGGCCGCGCTCGGCGTGGTCCGCGGCAAGCCGGATGAGACCGTGGTTGCCCTGTCCGGCGACTACGACTTCCAGTTCATGATCGAGGAACTGGCCGTGGGTGCGCAGTTCAACCTGCCGTACATCCACGTGGTGGTGAACAACTCCTACCTGGGCCTGATCCGCCAGTCCCAGCGCGGGTTCAACATGGAACAGAACGTGTCCCTGGCGTTCGACAACATCAACTCGCCTGAGACCAACGGCTACGGCGTTGACCACCTGAAGGTGGCCGAAGGCCTGGGCTGCAAGGCCGTGCGCGTGGAGGACCCCAACGACCTCGCCGCCGCCTTCGACAAGGCCAAGGCCCTGATGGGCGAATTCCGGGTTCCCGTGGTGGTGGAAGTGATCCTGGAAAAGGTCACCAACATCTCCATGGGCGTGGAAATCAACGCCGTGAACGAGTTCGAGGAACTGGCCGAGTCAGCCGCGGACGCCCCCACCGCCATCCTGGCGCTGCAGCCCTAGAACCTGCAGGCCTGACAAGAAAGACACACTGCTATGCGCATCGTCATTGCCCCGGACAAGTTCAAAGGATCACTGTCCGCCCCCGAAGTCTGTGCGCACCTGGAAAAGGGCCTGCAGCGCGGCGCGGGCGGGAACCTTGACGTCGTCCGCATCCCGGTAGCCGACGGCGGCGAGGGCACCCTCGACGCCGCCGTCGGCTCCGGCTTCACCCGCCGCAGCGCTGTGGTGGCCGGACCAACAGGAGAACCGGTCACGGCCGAGTTCGCCGTCCGGGGCAATGAGGCGGTTATTGAGATGGCGGCGGCCTCGGGTTTGGCCTTGCTCCCCGCGGGAGCGTTGGTTGACGGACGTCCGGGCCCGACGGCGGCACGCACCGCCACGAGCCTGGGCACCGGCCAGCTCATCCGCGCCGCCCTGGATGCCGGCTGCAACCGGATCATCCTCGGCGTGGGCGGCAGCGCCAACACCGACGGTGGCGCCGGGGTCCTGCAGGGGCTCGGCGCCAGGTTCCTCGACATCGGGGGCAACGATCTTCCGGCCGGCGGCGCCGCTTTGGCCCGCCTGGACCGGATCGACTTCAGCGGCTTCGAACCCCGGCTGAAGGACACACGCTTTGTGCTGGCATCCGACGTCGACAATCCCCTGCTGGGCGCCCAGGGCGCCGCAGCGATTTTCGGCCCGCAGAAGGGTGCAGCACAACAGGACGTCGACATGCTCGACGCCGCCCTGGCCAGGTTTGTCGAAGTCCTGGCCAGGGAAATCGGTCCCGAGGGCCCCAGCAACAGGGCCTTCAAAGCGGCGGAAGCCCCGGGCTCCGGAGCGGCAGGAGGCGTTGGCTATGCGGCCATCGCTGTCCTGGCCGCGACCCGGCGCCCGGGCATCGACGTGGTGCTCGAATTCACCGGGCTGGCCGAGCGGCTGGCCGGCGCCGACCTGGTCATCACCGGCGAAGGCAGCCTGGACGAGCAGAGCCTGCTGGGCAAGACCCCCATGGGTGTTGCCCGGGCAGCCGCCGCGCAGGGCGTCCCGGTGATTGCCGTCTGCGGGCGGACCACCCTGGCGCAGGGGCAGGCGGCCGCCGCAGGATTAGAAGACGTTTACGCTTTGACCGAGCTTGAAAGCAATGTAGACAGGTGCATAGCAGAGGCAGCGCCGCTTCTGGAGCAGCTGGGCACACAGATCAGCGGAAGGCTGGCAGCCACCACGCTGTCCCGTTCCGCCACCACCAAGGAGGACCTTCATGTCTGAAGAACGTTTTGACCTGGTCATCCGCGGCCAGCGCATCCTCACCACCGCCGGCCTGGCTCCACGTGAAGTGGGCGTCCGCGGCGGCAAGATCGTGGCCCTCGAGCCGCTGGGCAACGACCTGGCCGGCACCGAGGTCATCGAACTGGCCGACGACGAAACACTGATCCCCGGCCTGGTGGACACCCACGTCCATGTCAATGAGCCCGGCCGCACCGAGTGGGAAGGCTTCGCCTCCGCCACCCGTGCAGCGGCGGCCGGCGGCGTGACCACCATCATTGACATGCCGCTGAACTCCGTCCCGCCCACCACCACCGTGGAGAACCTCAAGCTCAAGCGCGAGGTGGCCGAGGACCAGGCGTTCGTCGACGTCGGATTCTGGGGCGGGGCGATCCCCGGCAACAAGGGCGACCTGCGCGCCCTGCATGACGAGGGCGTGTTCGGCTTCAAGTGCTTCCTGCTGCACTCCGGCGTGGACGAGTTCCCGCACCTGGACGCGGACGAGATGGAGGAGGACATGGCCGAGCTCAAGTCCTTCGATTCCCTCATGATCGTCCACGCCGAGGACTCCCACGCGATCGACCGCGCCCCGCACCCCGGCGGCGACCACTACCAGACCTTCCTGGCCTCCCGCCCCCGCGGCGCGGAGAACAAGGCCATTGCCGAAGTCATTGAACGGGCCCGCTGGACCGGTGCGCGTGCGCACATCCTGCACCTCTCGTCGTCGGACGCGCTGCCCATGATTGCCAGCGCAAAGCGCGACGGCGTGAAGCTGACCGTGGAAACGTGCCCGCACTACCTGACGCTGATGGCCGAGGAAATCCCGGACGGCGCCACCGCGTACAAGTGCTGCCCGCCCATCCGTGAGGCCTCCAACCGGGAGCTGCTGTGGCAGGGCCTGCTGGACGGCACCATCGACTGCATCGTCTCGGACCACTCCCCCTCCACCCTGGACCTGAAGGACCTGGAGAACGGCGACTTCGCCGTGGCCTGGGGCGGCGTCTCGTCCCTGCAGCTGGGGCTCTCACTGATCTGGACCGAGGCCCGCCACCGCGGCATCCCGCTGGAGCAGGTGGTGTCCTGGATGGGCGAGAAGCCCGCTGCCCTGGCCCGCCTCTCCAACAAGGGACAGCTGGCGCTGGGCTACGACGCCGACTTCGCCGTCTTCGCCCCGGACGAGGCGTTCGTGGTGGACGTTTCCAAGCTCAAGCACAAGAACCCCATCACCCCGTACGACGGCAAGGCCCTCTCCGGGGTGGTCCGCAAGACCTTCCTGCGCGGGTCCGTAGTGGATGGGCAGACCCCCACGGGCAAGCTGATCCGCCGCGGCGGAGTGTAAGGACGCGCCATGGCAGTGGAAGCCCACCATCCGAGGACGGGGGCACGTCCCGGAACCATCGCCAGGCCCGCCTTCACCGGGGCAGCTGCCCGCGGCCTCGCCGTGTGGGTGGTCCCGGAGGAAGGCACCAGCCCGGAACTCCTGGCCCGCGCCGCCCAACTGGTCCTGGCCAGGGCCCTTCAGACTGCTCCGGAGGCGGAAGTCCACTGGCCCGCCGCCGGAGCTCCCACAACTGGGTCCTCCGCTTGCGCGGGGGGAGGCACAGCAGACGACTCCTCTCAGCCTCCCTCCGCGGCGGAGGCCCCTTCCGGCGCCCCATCCGGGGCACCAGGGGAGGACGACGGCGGCACGCGGCTGCCGCCGTCGGCCGGCCCCGTCAGCCGCATGGCCGTAGACCTCGCAGCTGACCAGGTCCTGCTGGACGGTCGGCGCGTGCCGCTGACCGGCGTCGAATTCAAGGTCCTCCGGTACCTGGTCACGCACCTGTCCCGCACTGTGGGCAGGGAGGAACTGCAGGAGTTTTTGGACTCGTTCGAAACCCCCGGAGCCTCGGCACGGTCCATCGACGTATATGTGGGCAGGATCCGCCGCAAGCTGGGGAATGCGCGCCATGCCGTGGCCACCGTAAGGGGCGGCGGCTACCAGTTTGTGCACGGTTCCTGCGCCACCGTCCGCGGGCCGGCGGAATACTGCATATGACGCCGGAGTTGTATCACTGAGCGGGAAGCCGCTTCACTTGATGTTTTGCCAGTAATGACAAAGTCTTCCAAAGGAACACCATGAGCCCCACCCTGACCACCAAGCTCCAGCCCGGAACCCCGGCCCCTGACTTCACCCTTCAGGATGCCCAGGGCCGCGAGACTGCCTTGGCCGACTACCGTGGCAAGAATGTCATCGTGTACTTCTACCCGAAGGCCGCCACCCCCGGCTGCACCACCGAGGCCTGCGACTTCCGCGACAGCCTGGCCTCCCTGCAGGGCAAGGGCTACGAGGTCATCGGCGTCTCCCCCGACGAGCCCGAGGCCCTGGCCGGCTTCACGGGCGACTTCTCCCTGACCTTCCCCCTGCTCTCCGACCCCGACCACCAAGTCGCCCTGGCCTACGGCGCCTGGGGCGAGAAGCTAGTCAACGGCGAAATCACCGAGGGCCTGGTCCGCTCCACCGTTGTGGTGGATCCCGAAGGCAAGGTTGTCCTGGCCCAGTACCAGGTCAAGGCCGACGGCCACGTGGCAGCCCTGAAGGAAGCCCTGGGGCTCTGACGCCCCCGCACTTAAAGTCGGGTATCCCCAAACGCTCTTTCACTTAACGCCGCTTTTCCCCGGACGCTCCTGCAGTTTGAACTGCAGGAGCGTCCGGCGTTAAGGGCCGCCGGCCGCCGCTTTCGCCTCTGCCGCCGCGGCGGCATACTCTTCCGAGACCCGGCGGTAGACCGGTGTGAGGAAAGCCAGCAGCGCGGCGAGGACCATAATGACTCCGGCCACGAGGAACACCAGGGCGATGCCGCGGGAGGTGCCCTCGCCCAGCAGCGGGGCCAACCGGGCGGCTCCTTCGGCGGACCGTGCATAGGGAATGATCCAGAACTGGGCGATCGGGGCGATCAGGAACGCCGTGACGGGCGAAGCTGCCGACTCGAACGCCATGGCAAACCCGAACACCCGGCCCTGCCGCTGCAAAGGCACCACCTGCTGGATCACTGTCTGCTCCGCGGCTTCAACAAAGGGCACCAGGACCAGGTAGGCCCAGATACCCGCGATATACAGCCACGCCCACTCCCGCACGGTGAACACGGCTCCCAGGACGCCCATCAACGCGACCGCAAGGAGCAGGGTGCGCAACGGGTTGGAACCCAGCCCGAACTTGCCAATCAGCGCGCCGCCCAGAAGGATCCCCGTGAACCCGACCGCCGAAAAAATTCCCCAGAGCTCCACGGGGAACATCTCCAGGCCGTACGGGTCCATCAAGGCCATGTACACGCCGCCAATGAAGTTGTTGAACGTGGAAAACAGGATCAGGGCGAAAAGCCCGGAAATGGCCAGCACGGCCGCGAGGGAACCGCGCAGGTCAAAGCTGCCATGGGCGTCCGTGGCTGCCGCCCGCACTTCCTCGGGCATGCGCAGGGTCAGCAGGTGCAGGAACGCGAGCGCGGTGAGGGCCAGGGCGACGGCGATGGTCCAGCCCATGCCGAGCAGCCCCACCGAGAGTCCGGAAAGCACGGACGTGACGATGAACATCAGTCCCTGCACCATGCCCACCATCCCGTTGGCGTTGGCGCGGCGATCCGGCTCGATGAGGATGGTCACCGTGGTGGAGAGGGCGATGTTGCGCATATTTTCCACCACCGCACCGATCAGGATGACCAAGGTGAAAACCCAGAACCACGGCCGGGCCAGGTCCAGCAGCCACGCGGTGGGCGTCAGCAGGAACATGGCCCCGGACAGCGCGAACATCACCAGGGTGAAAGCGGCGGCAAAGCGCATCACAGCCAGCTTGCGGTAGCGGTCCACGAACGTGCCGAAGCTGATGCTGGAAACGGCGATAAGAAGCATGTAAGCCCCGCCCACCACCCCGGTGGCGATCACGTTGCGCGTCTCCAGGTATACCCAGAACGTCAGGGCGAACCATAGATAGCTGGTGGTGACGTTGGCGGCGGCGGTGTTCACCAGGATCCCGGCAAAGGTGCGGGACCGCTGTGCCGGGGTGCGCAAAGAGGTGTCGACGGCGTCCGGATCCGTGAGGCCCTCAACGTCACCGTCCGCAAGCGCGGCAGAGGTAACAGCTGCGTCTTCGCTAAATCTTTTCCCGCCGTCGGAAGCCGCCGCGGCGTGCGGCGGGACCGGTTCCTGGTCGGTCATGCGTCCCAGTGTAATGACACCCCGGGAGCATGGACACGGTCAGGACCGGGCTTTCGTCAGCGCTTGTCGCGGTCGTTGAACTCCTGGTCCAGCTCGTAGTGGCGGAACTCGGTTTCACGGTCCGATTCGCCGTCCACCACCATCTCGTGGTCGAGCTGGCGCTGGACACGGCTGTCCAGGACCTGCAGTTCGTTATCGGATACGTTTTCCAGGTCCTCCGGGAACTGGTCATCCGGAGTGAGGTGCAGCTTGTCGTTCATTGTGCCCGCCATGTCTATCCGCAGTTGCCGTGTCGGTACAGTGTAGCGGTGCTGTCGCCAGGCGTTGCAGGTGCAGATCCAGGTGCCGATGCAGGTGCCGCCGCGGGCGCAGTTGCGAGTTCCGTTGCGAGCCGCACTGCCCGGTGACAGGATGGCCGCATGGCGATCGAGGTCCGTCCCGCAACCAGCTTCGAGGACGTCAAAACCATGGTGGGCCCCAAGCGGCCGGACGCCAACGTCTGCTGGTGCCTGAGCTACCGCATCCCGTCGAAACAAAACCAGGCACTGCATGGGACAGAGCGCGGGGACCTGGTGAAGCAGTTGGTGGCCCAGAGTCCTCCCCCGGGGGTTTTGGCGTACGACGGCGGCGAGGTAGTTGGGTGGGCAGCGGTGCACCCCCGTGCGGACACCAGTTTCGCGGGTAACCGCAAGATCCCGCACGTGGACGATGCGGAGGTGTGGTCCGTGTGGTGCATCAGGGTGCGGCCCGGCTACCGGAGCAAGGGCATATCGCACCATCTGCTGGCGGGTGCGGTGGCCATGGCCAGGAGCTTCGGGGCGCCCGCCGTTGAGGGGTACCCGGTGGACAACGGCGGCAGGAAGGTGGACCTCACCATGGCCTACGTGGGCACGCGCAAGCTATTCGAGAATGCGGGTTTCACCAAAGTTGCGGACACCGGGTCGGTGCTCAACGGATTCCCGCGGGTGCTGATGCGGCTGGAGCTGGGCGGGACGTCCCCGGGCATGGCCTGAGCAGCAGAACAAACCTCGATCCGGGGGCGCTGCAGCACGCCTTTTCACGCACCCGCACTCAGGCCTGCCGTCTTCATCCTCTTGTCATATCAAGTCGAGGAGTTGACTAATCAGCATACTTACTATTAGTTTCGTAGTAACGGTGATGCCAATCACGCAAAGCCGTTGGGGTGCTTGTAAACACCTCATCCAGCAAATCAAGAGTTCCGCCGGCAGTTCCGCATGGGGGCTGGGACGCCGGGGGTTCAAGCGCCGTAAACCGGCACTGAAAGGAACATTAGATATGCGCACACGAGTCCTTGCACCTATGGCAGCAGTAGCCCTTTCCGGAGCCATGATCTTCGGAGCGGGCGCCCCGGCCTCCGCTGCCCCGCCCGCACCGGCGCCCGCCGCCTCGGCGAACACGGCAGATGCGGCCAACGTGACCTCAACGGTCACCGGCATCGCAACCGATGGATCTGCTTTCGCAGGTACGTTCACGCCCACCAGCTTCCAGGTCCAGGATGGCGTCCTGACCGCAACGGGCCTGGTGGAAGGCACCCTGACCTCAGCCACGGGCGCTGCGACTGCCATCCCGGCAACCGAGGTCACAACAGCCGTTACAAGCGGCGTTGAGAAGACCCTTGCAGGCGGCGCCGCCTGCGATGTGGTCAACCTCGACTTGGGACCACTGAACCTCAACGTCCTGGGTCTTGTCATCGACCTCAACCAGATCCAGCTGGACATCACTGCCGTCCCTGGAGCCGGCAACCTGGTGGGCAACCTCCTGTGCGCCGTCACCGGCCTGCTGGACGGCAGCGGCACCAGCGGACTGGCGAACCTGCTCAACCGCCTGCTTGGCCTCTAAGCTCCAAGCCAGCAACTAAAACTGTGGGCGGTCCTCCGGGACTGCCCACAGTCATTTATCTGTCGGGGGCGGACAGGAAAACACAACAGTCAGGGTTTCTTCCACCATTTGCCGGGCCAGTCCTCGTCAATGGCCCACAATGCCAGGAGCAGTGCATCCACTGTCATGAGTCCCGCAATGAGGTACGCCCAACCTGTCCACCAACCCATAACAATCTCCTGACCCGGTAACCCCAGCCACTCGATTGCTCATAAGTGTGGCACCTAAAGCGCCAGGACGGAACGCCCTCCACCCGCAGTCTTAAAAAGTGCCTCCAGCCTCACGTGGGCCTCCGTCTCCAGCTTGAGGCGCCGGGTCAGCCTCTCCACCTGCTGGGACATCTCGTCCCCCACTGGAAGCCGGTCTCCCGGCCAGCTCCACACCTCCCGGGACTCAGCCAAAGCTGCCGCCAGCGCCGTGGCGGCAGCGCGCACCTTCCGCCTGTGGAAATACACACGCAGCAGCGCCCGGCCTTTGTCCAAGGCCGCAAAGGCGGCCGCGTGGACCGCCGCCTGGTCTATGATCCTTTTTTGCCCCATGACCTGCACCTTTTCCGAGCCGTGCAGCCGTCCGGCCGGCCGTCCTTGGCCCGGTTCCGATGAAAGCTGCTCCGTGCCTTCGAGTGTCCCGGGCGGACCTCAATGTCCGGGCAAGCAGGTCCAAGGATTTCCACAAGATCCTGAACCGGCGGCCGAGGCCTGGCACCCCATGTAAAGTGCTGCGACATGCCCCGCGGGGGTTAATACGGTAGAAGTAGACCTATGGCCTCTCCCACCGAATCCCGTCGCGCCGTTGTCATCGAAGATGACCCGGACATCCGCGGGCTGCTGGTCCGCGTCCTTGCCAAGCAGGGATTCGATGTCACCCAGGCGGAAGCTGGCCTGGCAGGGGTGGAGGAAGTGCGCCGCGTCCAGCCGGACCTCGTCACGCTGGACCTGAACCTGCCGGACCTTGACGGCCTTGAAGTCTGCAAACTGCTCCGTGAATTTTCCGACGCCTTTATTGTGATGCTGACCGCCCGGGCCGATGAGCTGGACAAGCTGACCGGCCTGGACAACGGCGCGGACGAGTATCTCAGCAAACCGTTCAGCCCGCGCGAGCTCCAGTCCAGGATCAATGCCCTGTTCCGCCGCCGGCCGTCCGCAGCCGCGGATTCTGCCGCGCGCAGCGACCTGGAGCGGGCCACGGAGGTCCAGCAAAGCCTCCTGCCCCAGGAGAACATCCAGGTGGAGGGCTACGATGTCGCCGGGATGTTCAGGCCCTCGCAGAACGTAGGCGGGGACTTCTATGACTGGTACCTGACCCCGGACGGGCTCCACTTGACCTTCGCCGACGCCATGGGCAAGGGAATGGGTGCCGCACTAATCGCCGCAACGGTCCGCGCGGTGATGCGCTCCACTGGCCTGCGGCATGACCTGGACACGGCCTTCGGCTCGGCCAGCAGGGCGATCGCCGCGGACCTGGACTCCTCAAACTCCTTTGTCACCCTCTTCCATGCCCGCCTGGACGCCGCTTCCGGAAGGGTCAGCTACGTCGACGCCGGCCACGGGCTTGCGCTGCACGTGCAGTCCGGCGGCACGGTGCACCGGCTTCCTTCGGGCGGTCCCCCGGTGGGCGCGTGGGCAGGAACGGAATGGCCGCAGTCTGCCCTGGACCTGCAGCCGGGTGATTCCCTGGTGGTTGTGAGCGACGGCGTGCTGGACGTTTTCGACTCCGTGGAGGCCTTTACCGACGCCGTACTCCATGCAACGCACAACCAGGAGTCAGCGCAGGCCGCCAGCACTGCCATCCTCGCCCTGGCCCCCGCCGCCACGGCCGAGGATGATGTCACGGTGGTTGTGGTCCGCCGGCTGCCGCAGGAACCCGCGGCATGACCCGCTTCTGGACCCGGCTTGTTGTTGTCCTGACCGTCATCACGGGCGTCAACTACATCGCCTGGCGCTGGGCCGCCTCGCTGAACTGGGACGCCTGGTGGATTGCGCTGCCGCTGGTGATCGCCGAGACCTACAGCCTGATCGACGTCATGCTCTTCGGCATGACCGTGTGGAAGCTGAAGATCCGCAAGGGCGCCCCGCCGCCCCCGTCCGATGCCACCGTGGACGTCTTCATCACCACGTACAACGAAGACCTGGACATGGTGATGACCACCGCTCTGGCCGCGCAGAAAATCAGGCACCCGCACAGCACCTGGATCCTGGACGACGGCGCCCGCCCCGAGCTGAAGGCCCTCGCCGAACAGCACGGCCTGGGGTACGTCACCCGGAGCGAGGACTGGACCTCCAACTTGCCCCGGCATGCCAAGGCCGGCAACCTCAACAACGCGCTGATGCAGACGCACGGCGAGTTCCTCCTGATCCTGGACGCGGACCAGATCCCCGAACCGGACATTTTGGAAAAGACCCTCGGCTACTTCAACAACCGCCGGGTGGCGCTGGTCCAGACGCCGCAGTACTTCAGCAACGTCCCGGCGGACGATCCGCTGGGCAGCCAGGCTCCCCTGTTCTACGGCCCCATCCAGCAGGGCAAAGACGGCTGGAACGCGGCCTTCTTCTGCGGCTCCAACGCCATCCTGCGCCGCGAGGCCCTGATGCAGCTGGGCCTGGTGGGCTATGTCAAGGAAACCGAGAAGAGCATCCGCCGGGCGCTGGCCGCCTCGCGCTCCGCCATCAAGCAGGCCCGGAAGTCAGCGGACACGGAAACACCGCTGGTGGCCCAGGTGCTGGACGAGGTTGAAGCCGCCACCCGCGAGGCCCAGCAGGAACTCGACGCCGGTCAGCCCCTGGGCGAGATCACCTATCGGGTCCGCCGCCGCGTGGACGCTGCCGTGCAGACCCTGGTGATGGCCGACGTCGAAGCCCTCCAGGCGGACCTTGAAGAGATCGCGGCCATGGAACTGGCCCATGTGGGCGAGTCCGGTGTTCCGGTGGTGGCGGACGACGCCGTGCAGCGGATGTCCGCCCGCGACTGGTCGCCGCTGGGCGCCCTCGAATCCGTGCAGGCCGTCCTGGACGCGCTGTCCGTGGAACGCAACGACGAAGCCCAGCCGGTCATGCCGCTGGCCACCATCTCCGTTACCGAGGACATGGCCACCGCCATGCGCATGCACGCCATGGGTTGGGAGAGCGTCTACCACCACGAGGTCCTGGCCTACGGCCTGGCTCCGGAGGACCTGAAGACCATGCTCACCCAGCGGCTCCGCTGGGCGCAGGGCACCATCCAGGTGCTGCTGCGGGAAAACCCGCTGGTCCAGAAGGGCCTCAAGCTCGGCCAGCGGCTCATGTACTTCGCCACCATGTGGACCTACCTGAGCGGCTACGCAGCGGTCATCTATTTCGCCGCGCCCATCATCTACCTGCTGCTGGGCATCCTGCCAGTCACCAGCCTGAGCTGGGACTTCTTCATTCGGTTCATCCCCTTCATGGTGGTCAACCAGCTGCTGTTCGCGGTCGCCGGCCGCGGCATCCCCACCTGGCGCGGGCAGCAGTACAGCCTGGCGCTGTTCCCCACCTGGATCAAGGCGTGTTCGACGGCGGCACGCAACGTGTGGTTCGGCCGTCCCCTTGGGTTTGCCGTCACCCCCAAGGCGCGCCAGAGCGGCGGACCCAGCTGGAGCCTGATCCAGCCGCAGATCGTGGTGTCCGTGCTGCTGGCGGTGGCCGCCGTCGTCGGAATCATCCGCCTGGCCACCGGACTCGCGGAACCCCTGGGCACGCTGGTGAACGTTGCCTGGGTCATTTTCGACCTGGTGGTCATGAGCATCCTGGTCCGCGCAGTGCTTTACAAAGGTTACGAACCGGCCGCCGCGCCGTCAGCCGGTCAACACGAAAGGAACGCCGATGGAGTTTAGTTATGAGGTCAAGGACTCGTACGCCGAGGTGAGGGCGGACGGGCGGCTCAACATGGTCTCCGCACCGAAGCTGCGGGAATTTGTCACCGATGTGATTGCCGGCGGTTCCAACCGGATCGTGGTCAACCTGGAAAACACGGCGTTCATGGACTCCTCAGGCCTCGGGGCGCTCATTGGCTGCCTCAAGGCTGCGCGCCAGGCCGGCGGGGACCTCCGGATCGCCGCCGTGCAGCCGCAGGTGAAGATGGTCCTGCAGCTGACCAGCATGGACAAGGTGTTGACGTCCTACGGTTCAGCCGAAGAGGCGTTCAGCAATGACTGACGTCCTGGCGTCGCGCAGCTTCCGGGGACCGGCTGCCGAAGAGGCCATCGAATCCGTCCACAACGACCTGGACAGCCTTTGGCTCGATGTCCCCTTCGTGGGGGACATGGACCAGATGACGTTTACGACGGCGGTGATCGAGTCGGCGTCGAACATCGTCCAGCACGCGGAGCCTGTGGGGCAGGACCCGGTGGAGCTCGGTGTGGACATCGAGGTGCAGCCCGCACTGCTGCGGGCCCGCGTCAGCGCCTATCACGCCGCGCCGCCGTTTGGACCGATGGTTCCGGGGTCGCCGGATGAAGACGCTGAGTCGGGCCGCGGCCTGGCGCTAATCGAGGCGCTGGTCACCACCGTCACGTTCGAGCGCCAGGACGGCACCAACACCTGGGTGCTCACCCGCACCTCACAACACGGCTAACCCAATAAGAGTTTTTGTCCAGATATGCAGGGTTTCGGGCGCCGGAACCCTGCATATCTGGACAAAAACTCCTTGGTAACCGGCACGCTAGGAGATCGGCCCACTAGAGGGGAACAGCACTGAGACGGTAGCTCCGCCGCCGGGGGTGTCCGTGATGGACAGCTCTCCCCCGTGCGCTTGGGCGATGCGCTGGCAGGTGGACAATCCAAGCCCTGTTCCGGGGCCGTCCCCGGGCCGGTTCAGCCTGGCCAGCGGTTCCACGGCCCGCTGCCGCTCTGACGGCAGCATGCCCTTGCCGTTGTCTGCCACGTGAACGGTGACGCCCAGTGGCCCGGGGTCGGCGCTGACGGCCACCCGGACCTGGCGGGAGCCGCTCCGGTAGTTAAGGGAGTTCGCCAGGAGGTTTTGCACCAGGGTCCGCAGCTGGGACCGGTCCGCGAACAGTTCCGCGTCCTCGCAGGAAATTCCGCTGCCGGCCCCCAAACCCACCCCCAGGTCCCGCGCAGCCTCCGCCGTGACTGACAGCAGGGACACGCGCTCCCGGTTCAGCGCTCCGTCCGCCTTGGCATAGTCCAGCACGTCCTCCAGCATTCCCAGCATGCGGCGCCCGCTGCTGCCGACGTACCCCAGATATTCCACGGAAGGGTGGTCCGCCGCAATGTCCGGATCGTCCTCCGCCAGCTCCACATACCCGAGGATGGCGGTGAGCGGGGCACGGAGGTCGTGGCTGACGCGGCCGGCAAACTCGGAGAGAAGTGCATTGCTGCGCTTCAGCTCGGACAGGGCGTCGGAGAGCTGCAGGGTGCGGTGCTGCAGTTCCAGGAGCTCCACCACCTGCTGGGCCAGCATTTCCAGCATCGTTACCTGCCCGGGGCCGGGGCGTCCGGGCTCATTGGAGAAGACGCACAACGAACCGAGCACAAGCCCGGACGGGGTCTCCAGTGGCACGGAGGCGTAGAAGCGGACGTCGGCGATCTCCCCGGTCACGAACGGGTTGGCGGCGAAGCGGGAATCCTGCGAGGCGTCGTCAACCACTGTTGTGCTGCGGCTCAGGAAGACGCTGGCGCACATCGAGTCCTCGCGGAAGCAGATGCCGGGGTCAATGCCGAAAGCCGCAATCTGCAGCTGGTGCTCCGCGGTGATGATATTGACCACGCTGTAGGGGACGCCGCACAGGGAAGCTGCGAGCTGGACCAGGTTGTCCAGGGCACTCCGGGTCCAGGCGTCCACCAGTACCGGCAGCTCATCCGCAGCGGAAGGGACCAGCCCATACTCCCGTAGTCCAGCCTCGCGTACAGCGTCCTGATCGGTCAGCATTTGCATAGCCGTCCCGTCCATATTCTTTTGAGCCCCCCAGCATCATCCACTTGAGCCTCCGGCTCTCCCGTGATGATACCGGCTTGCCCTGAGCGCTGTTGTAGTCTTCTTGACACCACTCGCGTCCTGCTTTTGAATATTACGTATGCTGAAATAACAGTTCCATGATGCGGAAGCCTTGGTGGCGGAAAGTTGCGCCGCCCGGGTGCCGGGAAGTCCGGCCTCCGCATAGCCGTCACCATGGATGCCAGCAGAACCTCACCAAGGGACCAGCCAGCATGAAGCTCGCCGAATTCAACTCCGCGGAACCCATCAGGGCCGCCGAGACCCTCCGCCCCTGCATCGACGTCGCCCGCTGGGTGGAGGCCGTCGCCGCCGCCCGCCCGTTCGCCAGCAAGGACTCGCTCCTGGCCTTTGCATCCCAGGCTGCGAGCCCTTTTACGTCCGCCGAGGTGGAGTCAGCCATGGCACACCATCCGCGCATCGGGGAACGCCCGACGGCGGCCACCACCGAGGCGTCCATGTCGCGTTCCGAGCAGGCCGGGGTGGATCCCACGGACAGCGCCCTCACCGAGGCCCTGGCCCGGGGCAACCGGGACTACGAGGACAAGTTCGGCAGGGTCTTCCTGATCCGCGCCGCCGGCCGCACCGCCCCCGAAATCCTCCGGGTCCTGAATGAACGGCTCACCAACACGCCGGCCGAGGAAGACACCATCGTGGCGCAGCAGCTGCGCGAAATCGCCGTACTGCGGCTGGAAGGACTGATCACCGAATGAGCGTCTCCCACGTCACCACCCACATCCTCGACACAGGTGCCGGACGCCCGGCGGCGGGGGTCGCCGTCGTGCTTTACCAAAACGACGGCGGCACCTGGCGCCACCTTGCCGACTCCACCACCGACGCCGACGGCCGCGCCAAGGACCTTGGCCCGGAGCAGCTGGAACCCGGGCACTACAAGCTCAACTTCGCCACCGGGGACTATTACGCAGGCCTGCAGACGGCCACGTTCTTCCCCGAGGTGGACCTGGTGTTCGAGGTGACCGGCCCCGAGCACTACCACGTGCCCCTCCTGCTCAGCCCGTTTGCCTACTCCACCTACCGCGGCAGCTGAACTGGCACTGGAGTTTTTGTCCGTTTATCGAGCCGAAGCCCGCTCTGCAACGGCCGTTACGTGGACAAAAACTCCGGCAGTAGGCTTAACGCATGCCTTCTGAACAACCCCCCGCCGAGCGCCGCGAAGTCAACGTCCGCCGCGCGCCCAAGTATGTGCCGTTCCTCATCCTCGGCGCGCTGGTGGGCATCGCGGCGGCGGCTGTGGTGGCCTACGCGGTTCCCGCCAATCCCAGTTTCGACGCCGGCGCCGTCTTTGGCTTCTTCCTTGTGCTGTTCGCCGGCGGCGGTGCGATCCTCGGCGCGGTGCTGGCCCTGGTCCTGGACCGCCGGAGCATCAGGCGGCAGCAGCGGGCCACAGTGGAAGCGGTGCCGGATTCCGAGCCGGACACCGACCTCCAGCCCTAGCACGGTCACAAACCGGCGGCCGGAAAAGTCATACCCCATGTCGTGAGATAATCGACCAGTGGCACGCGGCGATGGAAAACTTTCCCATGATCTTCTCCCTGGCGAAAAAGGCCCGCAGGACGCTTGTGGCGTCTTCGGCGTCTGGGCACCAGGTGAAGAAGTAGCAAAACTTACCTATTACGGGCTGTATGCACTGCAGCACCGCGGTCAGGAGTCGGCTGGTATTGCCACCAGCGACGGCAAGCGGATCAATGTCTACAAGGACATGGGGCTCGTTTCCCAGGTCTTCGACGAGACCACGCTGAACACCCTGACCGGGCACCTGGCGGTGGGACACTGCCGCTACTCCACCACCGGAGCCAGCCACTGGGCCAACGCCCAGCCCACCCTCGGCGCAACAAGCACCGGAACCGTGGCCCTGGCGCACAACGGCAACCTCACCAACACCGCCGAGCTGAACGCCATGATCCAGGAACGGAACGGCGGCCAGCTCACCGGCGAAATGAAGCAGGGCAACACCTCCGACACCGCCCTGGTCACCGCCCTCCTGGAAGGCGAACCGGGCAAGAGCCTCGAGGAAACCGCCACCGAGCTGCTGCCCAAGATCAAGGGCGGCTTCTGCTTCGTGTTCATGGATGAAGGCACCCTCTACGCGGCGCGCGACACCTACGGCATCCGCCCGCTGGTGCTGGGCCGCCTGGAGCGTGGCTGGGTTGTGGCCTCCGAGCAGTCCGCCCTGGCCACTGTGGGCGCAAGCTTCATCCGCGAAATCGAACCCGGCGAGTTCATCGCCATCGACGAGCAGGGTGTGCGTTCCCAGAAGTTTGCAGAGCCGACGCCGGCCGGTTGCGTTTTCGAGTACGTCTACCTTGCCCGCCCGGACGCCGCTATCGCCGGCCGTTCCGTGTACGAGTCCCGCGTGGAGATGGGCCGCCAGCTGGCCCGCGAAAACACCCAGGTGGCGGACATCGTCATCCCCGTTCCGGAATCGGGAACACCCGCAGCCGTGGGCTACGCCGAGGAATCCGGCATTCCGTTCGCGCACGGCTTCGTCAAGAACTCCTACGTGGGCCGCACCTTCATCCAGCCCTCGCAGACCCTCCGCCAGCTCGGCATCCGGCTCAAGCTCAACGCCCTCGAATCCGTCATCCGCGGCAAGCGCGTGGTGGTGGTGGATGATTCGATCGTCCGTGGCAACACCCAGCGCGCCATTGTCCGGATGCTCCGGGAGGCCGGCGCCGCCGCCGTCCACGTCAAGATTTCCTCCCCGCCCGTGAAGTGGCCCTGCTTCTACGGCATCGACTTCGCCTCCCGCGCCGAGCTGATTGCCAACGGCGCCACCATCGAGGAAATTTCCCAGGCCATCGGCGCCGACTCGCTGGCCTACATCTCCGAAGACGGCATGATCGGTGCAACCCGCCAGCCGCGTGAGCGCCTCTGCACCGCCTGCTTCACGGGCAAGTACCCCATCGAGCTTCCGGGCTCGGACAAGCTGGGCAAGAACCTGCTGGAACGCAAGGACCTCGGCGGACTGAAGCCCTCGCCGTCGGCCCTTCCCGGCTCCACCGCCGCCCTCTCCGTCGACTCCCACGAAGACCCGGCAGAGAAGGCCGGCGCCACCGGCTGCGATCCCGGGCCGGACTCCGAGTTTGAAAACCTGCTCACCGAAGCCGACCTCGTGCCAGAGACCCACCACGTAGCCACCACCCCCGGCGCCGACAAGAAAGAGTCCGTATGACTTCCGCTGCCCCCGCCTCCGGCAACACCTCCGGGAACACTGCCGGCATCACCTACGCGTCCGCGGGCGTCGATGTTGAAGCCGGCGACCGCGCCGTCGAGCTTATGAAGGGTGCCATCAAGGCCACCCATAACTCCTCGGTGATCGGCGGGGTGGGCGGCTTCGCCGGCCTCTACGACGTCTCCAGGCTGCTTACCTTCAAGAAGCCGCTGCTGGCTACCTCCACGGACGGCGTGGGCACCAAGGTAGCCATCGCGCAGGCCATGGACATCCACGACACCATCGGGTTCGACCTTGTGGGCATGGTGGTGGACGACATCGTGGTTGTGGGCGCAGAGCCGCTGTTCATGACGGACTACATCGCCTGCGGCAAGGTGGTGCCCGAGCGCATCGCCGACATTGTCCGTGGCATTGCCGCCGCCTGCTCCGTGGCCGGAACCGCCCTGGTGGGCGGCGAAACTGCTGAGCACCCCGGCCTGCTGGGCGAGCACGAGTATGACGTCGCGGGAGCTGCCACCGGCGTTATCGAGGCAGACCACCTGCTGGGACCGGACCGCGTCCGTGCCGGCGACGTCGTGATCGGCATGGCCTCGTCGGGCCTCCACTCCAACGGCTACTCCCTGGTCCGCCGTGTCATCAACCACGCCGGCTGGGCACTGGACCGCCAGGTCTCGGAGCTGGGCCGCACGCTGGGCGAGGAACTCCTTGAACCCACCCGCGTTTACGCAGCGGACTGCCTGGACCTTGCACGCACGTTCCCCGTTACGGGCTCGTCCGCGGTGCATGGCTTCAGCCACGTCACCGGCGGCGGCCTCGCCGCCAACCTGGCCCGCGTTCTCCCCCAGAGCCTCGTGGCCACCGTGGACCGCTCCACCTGGGAACTGCCGGCCATCTTCAAACTGGTGTCCGAACTGGGCAACGTTCCGCTGGCCGACCTTGAGCGCACGCTGAACCTGGGCGTGGGCATGGTGGCCATCGTCTCCCCCGAAGCGGCAGATGCGGCAGTTGCCCGCCTCAACGATCGCGGCCTGCCGTCCTGGGTTATGGGCACGGTCACCCATGATTCGGATTCGATCCTGAAGTCCGGCCCCGATTACGTCCAGGGGGCCAAGGGCGTGGACGGCGGCGCAGTCAGCCTGGTTAACGCCTACGCCTAGATTTTTTTCGAGTGCTCCGTATCAGCCGTTTTGACGCTTCAGAACGGCAGATACGGAGCACTCGATGCGTTTAACAGGGGCCGCTCTAGGCACCCTTCCCTTGACTACTAAGCATACTTAGTTTTAGGTTTGAATCTGGAAGTGCATGAGAGACAGTCAGCCGGGCCATTCCAAGGCCTGATGCCCCGCCGGAAACCACCGGCGCCTGGGCGCCCACCCGGCCGAACCGCCTTCCCCGCCGAACCGGCGGAAGCCAGAAGAAGCAACCACAGAGAAGCCCGCCCCTGCACCGTGCATCAGCGCGGCAGCCAGGTGGTCCAGGAGCACGTACGGACCACTGAACAGGGGCACGCGGGCAGATATCAAGGGAGCGAAAACTATGTCAGTTCTTAAGAAGACCACCGCCGCAGCCGCTGGAAGCCTGTTCCTGCTGGGCGCCGTTGCCGGACCCTCGCAGGCGGCAGATAACACCACACTGAATGATGGCCTCGTGAGCGTCACGGTGGGAGATATCACCATCGAGGATGCGGTGGACGTCAACGTGGCCGCCAGCGTCGCGGCAACGCTTTGCGACGTCGCTGACATCGGATCAATCGCCGTTCTCGGCGAAGCAGTAGACGCCACCGGCACCGAGCGGACCGTCTGCGACACCGTGACCGGACCGGTCACTATCGTCAACAACAAGTAGCGCAAGGTTCTCCAGGGAACAGGAGGCAACGCAGCAGCCGCCTCCCCTGCAGAGTTCCGAGCGAAAGAGCCCCGGCCACGGCCGGGGCTCTTTTTGCGCCCGCGTGAACCGCAATGGTCACGGTGCCCCGCCCACAAACATTCGGCGTTTCGACCCCGGTTCTTTAATGCGAATGATTATTGATAGCATGTGAGTCGACCCACCCGTCCTCACATGAAACGACGTTGCCATGCCTGCACCCGCCCTCTCCGTGACGGATCTCGCGCTCTCTATCGGCGGCCGGCAGCTTGTGCATCCCCTGACGTTCTCTGTAGGGGCTGGTGAGCGCGTTGCCCTGCTGGGAGCCTCGGGATCGGGCAAGTCGCTCACGGCCGCAGCCGTGGCCGGCTCACTTCCCGACGGAATCAGCGCCAGTGGCAGTATCAACTTCGCGGCAGGATCCGGCAGAGGCCACGCCGCACTCATCCGCCAGGACCCGGCAACCGCCCTCAATCCCCTGGTGCCGGTGGGGAAGCAGATCGCCATCCCCCTGCGCACGGCTGGACTCGGCCGGGCGGAAGCGAGGGCTGAAGCCGGCCGGCTGCTGGCGCGGGCGGGCATCGCCGAACCCGCCCTGATCCTTTCGCGGTGTACGGGCCAGCTGTCCGGCGGACAGCTGCAGCGGATCTGCATCGCCCTCGCGCTGGCGTGCGGCAGTTCCGTCCTGCTAGCGGACGAGCCCACCACTGCCCTGGACGCCGTTACCCAGCTGAAAGTACTTGCAACCCTCCGGGCATGGGGGGCGGAGGGCCGCGGCCTCCTTTTCATCACCCATGACCTCACCGCAGCCGCCTCACTCTGCACGCGCGCCCTGGTGATGGAGGCCGGGCGGATCGTGGAGCAGGCTCCACTGGCGGAACTGCTGCGGAACCCCCAGCATCCGTACACCGTGCGCCTGGTGCAGGCCGCCTTACAGCCAACGGAGCTGCCGCCGGCGGCAACCACGGCGACACGTTCAGCAACAGGAACGGCAGTGGCAGCGTGACCGGGGCACTCGCGGCGGACGGCATTTCCTTCGCCTATCCTGCCGCCCGCTTCCGCAACACCACGCCCCTGAACTTACTCCACAACGTCAGCGTCCACCTGGCACCGGGCACCGGAACTGCACTGGTGGGAAGCTCGGGCTCCGGCAAATCCACCCTGGTCCGCATCCTCCTGGCTCTGGCAAGGCCGAGCGCCGGGACCGTGGCCTTGGGCGGGCGCGAGGTAAAGTCCGGCAATGCGCGGTCCCTGCGCTGGTACCGGCAGGCCGTGCAGTACATCCCGCAAAACCCGGCCGGCAGCCTTGACCCGCGCATGACTGTTTCCCAGCTGCTGGGGGAACCGCTGCGCCAGCTCCGGGTGGAAGGAAACCATCGGGCCCTTCTGCGCGAGGCGCTGGAACGCGTCCAGCTGCCGGCAGGGCTGCTGGACCGCCGGCCCGGCGAGCTGTCCGGCGGACAGAACCAGCGGGTGGCCATCGCCAGGGCGCTGGCAGTGCGGCCCGACTACCTGCTGGCGGACGAGCCCGTCAGCGGCCTGGACCTTCCCCTGCGGGACACCGTCCTGTCACTGCTCAGCGGCCTGGTGCGCGAGGACGGGCTGGGCCTGCTCCTGGTCACCCACGATCTCGCCACCGCCGCCCGGATCTGCGGCACAACCGCCGTCCTCTCGCAGGGCCGCATCGTGGAGCACGGGCCCACCCGCCGGGTACTGGACAGCCCGGAAAGCCCGGAGGGGGCTGAGCTGGTGCAGGCCTCAGAAGCGATCCAGATTTCCCGCGACGTCCCGGCCGGGACCCCATGATGGCGGTAGGGATGGCAGGGCGTACGGCTGCGGCGCAGCATCCCGCCCCCGCCTTGCTCCTGGCCAGCCAACTGGTCTTCAACATCGGCTTCTATGCCGTGGTGCCGTTCCTGGCCCTGGTGATGACCCGCGACTTCGGCCTGGCGGCAACAGCCGTGGGAATCGTCCTGGGCGCGCGCGTCTTCAGCCAGCAGGGCCTATTTTTGGTGGGCGGCATGATCACGGACCGGTGGGGACCGCGGAGGGCCATGCTGACGGGTTGCCTGGTCCGGGTTTCGGGCTACCTCACGCTGGCCATGGCGGGCAGCTTTCCGCTGTTCCTCCTCGGTGCCGTCCTCACCGGCATGGGTGGCGCCCTGTTCTCCCCGGCGCTGGAATCGCTGGTTGGGAAGGCGGAAGAACGACGGCGGGGCACCAGCGGGAAGGCACCGGCGCTTTTTGCGCTGCTCGCCATCTGCGGCGAAATCGGAGCCGTGGCGGGGCCCCTGCTGGGTGCGCTGCTGCTGGGCATTTCCTTCAGCTGGGCAGCCCTGGCCGGGGCGGCGGTCTTCGCCGTCATGACCGGCGTGTTGTGGCACGGCGTGCCTGCGGAACCTCCACGGCACACGCCGGCCATGGGGGAACCCGCCGTCCCGCCAAAGCCAGCCGCCCGGCGGACCGAAGGAATCGCTGCCATGCTGCAGGACAGGCGCTTCGTCGCGTTCGCCGCCCTCTACAGCGTGAACCTCCTTGCCTACAACCAGCTCTACTTCGGCCTTCCCATTGAGCTGGGCAGAACCGGCGCGGGCCCCGGGGCGCTGGCCGGGCTGTTCGCCGTCGCCTCCCTCATGACCGTTGCACTGCAATGGCCCATCTCCCGGCTGACAACAAGGTTGGGCGCAGGGCGGGCCCTCACGGCCGGATTCGTCCTCAAGGGCCTTTCCTTCGGCACGATGGCCGTGCTCGCCCAGTTCCAGGCCACGGGCACCCTGCAGCTCCTGCCGCCACTGCTGCTCGTGGTGGGGCTATGCCTGGCCCACATGTGCATCGGCCCTGTGGCCATGCCCCTGGTCCTGGACTTTGCCCGCGGCCGCCGGACCGGAATCTACTACGGCCTCCTCGCAAGCATGGGCGGCTGTGCCGTGCTGCTGGGCAACGTTGCCCTGGGACCGCTGTACGCGGGAGCCGCCCAGCCGGGACCTGCCGCCGCCTGGCCCTGGGTGCTGCTGGCGGCACTCACGGCGCTTCCCGCCGTCGGACTTTCCAGGCTGCTTCCCGCCAAACCCTAAGCAGGGCACTGCGCCCCACCGAGCTAACCAAACAACAAGAGAACAGGTATCTTCCGTGCCACTTTCACGACCCCAATCAGGCATCGTCGCGCTCTCCGCCGTGCTGCTGGCAACAAGCCTGACCGGATGTTTCGCGGCCGGAACAGGCCAGGCGGCCGGGTCCGGCGCAGCGTCTGCCCGGATCCAGCTGGCCATGATGCAGCCGCCCCGGTCCGGGCTGACGCCGCTGAGCGATGATGCCTTTAAGCACGCGCGCTGGAAGACCGCCGAGACGCTGGTGGTCCTGGATGAGCTGGGTGAGGCCCAGCCGGCGCTGGCTACCGGGTGGGAACAAGTGGACGGGACAGCCTGGAGGTTCGCCGTCCGGGAGGGCGTCGTGTTCCACGACGGCACGAACCTGACCCCGGCGGAGGTGGCCGCGTCCATCAGGGCCGCAACCCAGGCCAGCCCCAAACCGAGGATCCTCGACGGCGTGGAACTCACCGTCGAGACCGATGGAAAGGACGCCGTGATCGTCAGGACCGCAACGCCCGATCCACTGCTCCCCCAGCGGCTCTCCAGCCCGCAGCTGGCAGTCTTTGCGGCCGCGGCGTACAAGGAGGGCGGCGTCATTGACCCGGTGAATGCCGGAACCGGCCCCTACCGCCTGGTGTCGGTGAACGGGACCTCCTCGGCCCGGCTGGACCGCTTCGAGGACTACTGGGGCGAAAAGGCGGAGGCGCCGGGCGTGGATGTCCAGTTCGTCCCGGACGGCACCGCGAGGGCTGCGGCGCTCCGGACCGGAAGCGCCGACGTGGTGGAAGCTATTCCGGTAGGCCAGGTGGCCCGGATTGATCCTGCCCTGGTGCATGAGGTCCCTATGCCACGTACCAACACCCTGTACCTCAACACCAAGTCCGGACCCTTCGCCGACCCCGCCGTCCGCGCCGCGGCACGCAGCGCTATCGACGCCGGCACAATCGTGGACAGGGTTTATGAGGGGCGTGCGGACCAGGCGGCCGGGCTCCTGGGGCCTGCCCTGCCCTGGGCTGCCGGGGAACGCACCAGCGACTCCTACGTGGAGGCGCTGGCCGGCAGGGTTGCCGCCACCGCAGTGAAGGGGACTCCCATCCGGCTGGGCACCTTCACGGACCGCGCCGAACTCCCGGAAGTAGCCGTCCAGCTGGAGCAGCAGCTGGAGGCTGCCGGCTTCACCGTGGAACAGGATGTCCGGGAGTACCAGCACATCGAGTCGGATGCCCTGGCGGGCGCATTCGACGCGTTTATCCTCTCGCGCGCCACCGTCCTTGATTCCGGTGATCCCGTGGCCTACCTGTACAGCGACTTCTCCTGCTCCGGTTCGTTCAACATCTCGCAGTTCTGCGATCCGGCGGTGGACGATGCACTGGCAAAGGCTGCTGGCATTCCCGCAGGACCGGAACGCCGCTCAGCCATTGCAGCGGCAGAGAGCCTTATCCTGGCCCGCGATGCCGCCATCCCGCTGCTCCACGAGCGTGTCATCCAAGGCGAGTCCAGCCGGATCCGCGGAGTGGAGCGGGATCCGCGCGAACGTGCGCTGCTCTCCAGCCGAACAGGCCTCACCGGCGAATCCCCGAAGTAATGCCCGCCGCCGCCTTCATCAAAGTCACCGCGTCCCGGATGGCCGCCCTGGTGGGGCTGGTGGGCCTGGTCGGCCTGCTGCCGTGGCTCTCCGGACGCGGGGCTGAATACACCATCCTCCGCGCCCGGTACTCGGACCGGGAACCCACCCCTGAGGCGCTGGCTGCCATCCGCGCCGAACTGGGCCTGGACCAGGGCCCGGTGGCGATCCTGTCTGCGTGGGCCCGCGGCGTATTCTCCGGTGACCTGGGGACGTCCTGGATCAGCAACACCGCGGTGGGCCCCGGTATTGCGGCTGCCTTGGCCGTTTCAGTCACGCTGATGGGTTTTGCCATCGCCGTTGCAGTGCTGATTACCCTGTTGACGTGCCTCCCCGCCGTCACGGACGGTATACGCCAGCGGCGCAGACCGGCATCCGGAGCTTTCTCTGCTGCCCTCACCTCGCTTCCCGAGTTCCTGCTCGCAGCCGTGCTGCTGGTGGCGGGGAGCATCTGGCTCCAGTGGTTCCCGCCCTTCGGGTGGAAGGGCCCGGAATATGCCGTGCTGCCGGCACTCGCGCTCGGCATTCCCGCCGGAGGCCTGACAGGCCTGCTGCTCTCCGATGCCCTTCGCGCAGGGTTCAGCGAAAGCTGGGTGGCAACCTGGCGGCTCGCCGGTGCCGGTCCTGCCCGCCTCACTGCCGCCGTCCTCCGGCGTTCGCTGCCCGCAGTCCTGCCGCAGATCGGGCTGGTCCTGATCGGCCTGACCGGCGGTGCGGTGGCCGTGGAAAAGGTCTATGCCATACCCGGGCTGGGACGCGCCCTGCTTGGTGCTGCCAGCGCCCAGGACATTCCCACCCTGCAGGCAGGCATGCTGGCACTGATGGGCCTGGCGCTCGCGGTGGGGACACTGTCCACAGCATTGCGTTACCTGCTGCTGGGACCCGCCGTCCGCTTTGGCACGCTCCCCCTGCCTGCGCCCTCCCGCGCACGGAACCGGAGAGCGCTGGTTGTGCCGGCCGCAGCCGCCAGCGCCCTGCTGCTGATCATCGGGGCGGGACTGCTGCGTGATCCCTACACCTCCGCCCACAGCAGGCTGGCAGTACCCGGGTGGTCGCTTCCCTTTGGAGCCGATGCAAGCGGACGCGATTTGCTGGCACGGGTGGGGCACGGTGCGGTGGGAACCCTGGGTACCGCGCTCCTGGTGGTCCTGGTGTGCCTGGCAGTGGGGATCGCCGTCGGGCTGTTCCCGCTTGCTGCCGCCGGCCCCCTGGAGGTCACCAATGCCGCGCCGCCCATCCTGGCCGGCCTGGTGGTGGCGGCGCTCATGGGCCCTTCAGCACACGGGGCTGCCCTTGCCGTCGCGGCAGTCAGCTGGGCTCCGCTGGCGGCCCATACGGCAGCGCTGGCGCAGGAGGCCAGGGCACAGCCTTATGTGCAGATCCTGCCGGTGCTTGGGGTGGGACGTGCCCGGATTATGCTGCGCTACATCCTGCCTGCCGTTGCGCAACCACTGCTCCGCCACGCAATGCTCCGCCTGCCGGGCATCGCGCTCGCCCTGGCCGCGCTGGGTTTCCTGGGCCTGGGTCCCCAGCAGCCGTCACCGGAGTGGGGACTGATCCTGGCCGAAGGCATCAATTACGTCGAGCGGGCACCGTGGGCTGTGCTGGCCCCGGCGTCAGCGCTGGTCCTCGCCTCGGTGCTCGCCGTCAGCCTGGCCGGTACCGGCCGGGATGTCAGGCCTGCCCGGCCGCGTGCGGCCCCGGCGCGAGAGGTCCCAGCCGGCGTTTCCGGGAACGGGCTACGCCGTGCGGATACCCCTGATGCCAAATAGCAGCAGAAAGCCCGCTGCCTGCTCCGTTTCCGGTGCGGGCAGCGGGCCCAATAACTGAAGTCAACCCCTGCGGTCCAACGGGACCGGGGAGCCGAAAAGAAGCGCTGCACTGGTCCAAAGACAAGGATCCATGTACTGGGTCCACTGGTGCTGCGGCGTCACCAGGGCTGCCCCGTTACGGCAACAGCACCTTGCGACAACTAGCCGATCCGACGGGTGTCCACCTCGTCGTCGTCTTCTTCCAAATCATCCGCGTACTTATCCACATAAGCCGAATAGTCAGGTTCGACTGGCTCATTCGCATAATGGCTCGTCGCACGACTGCCCGGGCCCGTCAGCTCACGCTGAAGTGCCGAGTAGTCAGTGTTCGGGGAGTAGTACTTGATGTCCCGAGCCTGCTTGGTAGCTTTTGCCTTTTGACGGCCGCGCCCCATGGCGTGACCCCCTTTTGTACTTGGACCGGAGGTGGTCACCTTGGCGTAGGTGAGGCCCCGGAATGTTTGGTCAATTTGTCGTACACCTAGATTACATGCTTTCGACTGCCCCCGCTTGCCACGCGCGGCCCCCAAAGGTGGCGTGGGTTACCATCAGGGCGCCAAACCGCGGGTTTCCCGCTTTTTTCTTCGGTAGAGTCGCTAAAACATCTGTTGATATCCGGGCAGCGGGCTGTCCGGCCGCTGCGCAGAGAACCAGGAGGATGCACTACGTGAACCACCAGGACGTCCCGCCCAAGCCGGCCTCGCCGCCCACGGCTGGCCTGCCGCGCGTGCCTGCACCCGCAGCCGAACCGGTCCTGCACCCGCGCATGGAACCGCAGGCCGGACCTGCAGGGCGCCCCGGGAGGGTCAACGGGCGGATGCTGTGGATAGCAGTGTTCGTCGTTGTGCTGCTGGCGGTCATCGGCTCCCTGGTGTGGCTTGCCCTGTGGCTGAACTCCAACCAGGATCCGGAAACTTCCGGGAGCGGCGCCACGGGCGTGCTGGAAAATGCAGTGACGCCTCCCGCCACAGCGCTGCCCCTGCCCCGCGAGGGAGTTCCGCCCGCAGAATTCGCGCTGGGCGACTGCTTCAAGGATTTCGATCCAGAGGCGCTGGCATCCACCGTGGTGGCCTGCGACACCGGCCACTCGGCCCAGCTCGTGGCGCTGTTCCGGTACCCGGAGGATGATTCGTATCCCGGCGCCGAGGCACTGAAGGCCAAGGCGCTCGAAGCGTGCCAGGCTGCCCGGCTGGGACCGGCCGCGAACGACTACGACCTCAACTACGAGCGCAGCTTCCCGAGCACCACCAGCTGGGAATCCGGGGACCGCAGGGTGGACTGCTACGTGACGGCGCCCGGCGGCAACGTGATCAACGCAAGCGTGCTGCCCTAGCGGCCACACCGCCAGGGCAGCACGCCTGCCTTCTTGTCCTTCCGGCCGGCCTAGTCCTTGCGGCGGACGGAGAGGCCGCTGCTGCGCCCTTCCGCGGCCGGGAGGTCGGTTCCGGCTGCGGTGAGTTCCCCGACGTCCGCTGCCGTGTCCACCAGCACCGTGTCGCCGTCGCTGATGTCGCCGGCCAGGATGGCCTTCGCCAGGCGGTCGCCGATCTCGCGCTGCACCAGGCGGCGCAGCGGGCGGGCACCGTAGGCGGGATCGAACCCGGAGAGGGCGAGCCAGGCCCGCGCGCCCTCCGTCACCTCGAGCGTCAGGCGGCGGTCGTGGAGGCGGCGGCCCAGTTCGTCCACGTGCAGCTCCACAATGTGCGCCAACTCTTCGACAGTGAGGGCATCGAACAGCACCACCTCGTCCAGCCGGTTCAGGAACTCCGGCTTGAAGGATGCGTTGACGGTGGCCATGACGGCGTTGCGCTTGGCGTCCGCTTCGAGGGTCTGGTCCACCAGGAACTGGCTGCCCAGGTTGGAGGTCAGCACCAGGATCACGTTGCGGAAGTCCACTGTGCGGCCCTGCCCGTCGGTGAGCCGGCCGTCGTCGAGCACCTGCAGGAGGATGTCGAAGACTTCCGGGTGGGCCTTCTCCACCTCGTCCAGCAGCACCACCGAGTAGGGTCGACGGCGGACGGCTTCGGTGAGCTGGCCGCCTTCCTCGTACCCTACGTACCCCGGAGGCGCACCCACCAGCCGGGCCACGGAGTGCTTCTCGCCGTACTCGGACATGTCGATGCGCACCATGGCGCGTTCGTCGTCGAACAGGAAGTCCGCCAGCGCCTTGGCCAGCTCGGTCTTACCGACGCCGGTGGGCCCCAGGAAGAGGAATGATCCGGTGGGGCGGTTGGGGTCGCTGATGCCGGCCCGTGCGCGCCGGACGGCGTCCGAGACTGCCGTGACGGCCTTCGCCTGGCCGATCAGCCGCCTGCCCAGTTCCTCCTCCATGTGGAGCAGCTTCTGACTCTCGCCCTGCAGCATGCGCCCGGCCGGAATGCCGGTCCAGGCGGAGATGACCTCGGCGATGTCGTCAGCGGTCACCTGTTCGGCAACCATCTGCGTGGATTTGTCCACGACGGCGGCCTCGGCCTCCGCGGCAGCGTTCAGCTCGCGCTCCAGGGCGGGAATCTCGCCGTAGAGGATGCGGGAGGCTGTTTCCAGGTCGCCTTCGCGGGCGGCCTTGTCGTAGGCGCTGCGCAGTTCATCCAGCTTTGCCTTGAGGTCGCCCACGCGGTTCAGTCCCGCCTTTTCGGCTTCCCAGCGGGCCTTGAGGGCGTTCAGCTCCTCTTCCTTGTCCGCTTTGTCCGCCCGGAGCGCCGCCAGCCGTTCAACAGACGCGGCGTCCTTTTCGTCCTGGAGGGCCAGCTCCTCCATGGTGAGCCGGTCCACCAGCCGCTGCAGCTGGTCGATTTCCTCGGGCGCCGAGTCGATTTCCATGCGGAGCCGGGACGCTGCCTCATCCACCAGGTCGATGGCCTTGTCCGGCAGCTGGCGGCCGGAAATGTAGCGGTTGGAGAGCGTCGCGGCTGCCACCAGGGCGGCGTCCGCGATGGTCACCTTGTGGTGTGCCTCGTACCGCTCCTTCAGGCCGCGGAGGATGCCGATGGTGTCCTCCACGCTCGGCTCGCCCACGTACACCTGCTGGAACCTGCGCTCCAGGGCGGGGTCCTTTTCAATGTTTTCCCGGTACTCGTCCAGGGTGGTTGCACCGATCAGCCGCAGCTCGCCGCGGGCCAGCATGGGCTTGAGCATGTTGCCGGCGTCCATGGATGAGTCGCCGGTGGCGCCGGCGCCCACCACGGTGTGGATCTCGTCGATGAACGTCACGATCTGGCCCTCGGAGTTCTTGATCTCCTCCAGGACTGCCTTGAGCCGCTCCTCGAACTCGCCGCGGTACTTGGCGCCCGCCACCATGGATGCCAGGTCCAGGGCAATGAGGGTCTTGCCGCGCAGGCTCTCCGGCACGTCCCCGGCGACGATCCGCTGGGCCAGGCCCTCCACCACGGCGGTTTTGCCGACGCCGGGCTCGCCGATGATCACGGGGTTGTTCTTGGTGCGGCGGCTCAGGACCTGGACGATCCTTCGGATTTCCGCGTCCCGGCCGATCACGGGATCAAGCTTGCCGGAGCGGGCCATGGCGGTCAGGTCCGTACCGAACTTTTCCAGTGACTGGAAGGTGTTTTCCGGATCCGGGCTGGTGACCTTGCCGTCGCCGCGGACACCCGGCAGGGCGGCGAGCAGCGCCTCGTGGGAGGCGCCGGCGTCGCGCAGCAGGCGGGCCGCGGCATCGTTGCCGGCCGAGATCCCCAGGAGGAGGACCTCGGTGGAGACGAAGGTATCGCCCAGCCGGTCCGCTTCCTCCTTGGCATTCTGGATTGCCTGCAGTGCCGGGCGCGAGAGCTGCGCCTGCTGGCTGGACCCGCCCGAAGTGGCCGGAAGCGCCTTGATGGCGCTGCTCGCCTGCACGCTGACGGAGTCCGGGTCCGCGCCCGTGGCGCGGAGCAGCGCCACGGCGACGCCTTCACGCTGGTCCATCAGCGCCTTGAGCAGGTGGGCCGGCTCAACCTGCGGGTTTCCGGCCGTGGAGGCGTTCATGGCCGCAGCCGAGAGAGCCTCCTGGCTCTTGGTGGTGAATTTGACGTCCAAAGAGAGCTCCTTCCGGGGGCAGTTTTTATTAACTTGAGTCTACTACGCTCAACTTTGGTTTTGTGCCGTTCCTGACGACTGTTTGCCTACAGCGAAACAGCTCCACGCGGCGGCCGACAGAGGCGACAGACCCTAGTCCTGTATGGCGGCGGTTTGGCCCTAGGCTCGGCCCTTACAACGGGTAGACGGACACTGCCGCGGCCTTGACCACCAGGTGCACCGTCATTCCCGGCAGCAGCCCCAGGTCCGTCAAGGCGGCCGGCGTGATGTCAGCCGCCAGCCCGCCGGCCCGCACGCGGACCTGGTCCCCATGCGGCTCCAGGTCCGTGATGCACACCGGGAAGGAGTTCCGGGGGCTGCCGTGGGCGGCGGTGAGGAACACCGAAACGGCCGACGGCGGGAACACGGCCACGGCGGGCCGGCCGGCGGGGACCGGGTCCTCGCTGTGCCCGGCAATGTGCAGGCCCTGGCCGGTCAGGATGCCGTCCCCTGCAGCCGTTCCGATGACGAAATTGAGGCCGGCCAGCCCGGCCGCGAACGCGCTGCGCGGCTTCTGCAGGACCTGCCGGGTGGGGCCTTCCTCTGCAATCCGGCCGTTTTCCAGGATGACCACCCGGTCGGCGAGCATCAGGGCGTCCAGGACATCGTGGGTGATGATGATGGCCGGCCGGTCCGCCAGGATGCGCTTGAGCAGGCGCCGGAGCAGCGGGGCCGAATGGATGTCCAGCGCGGCCATCGGTTCGTCCAGGAGGAGAAGCCCGGGATCCGCCGCGAGCGCACGGGCCACCGCCACGCGCTGCGCCTGTCCGCCGGAGAGTTCGGCGGGACGGCGGTCCGCAAGGTCCCCGGCTTCAACGTCGGCGAGCCACCGCACCGCCTGCTGCATTGCCTGGCGTTTCGGCGTCCCCGCGCTCCGCGGGCCGAAGGCCACGTTCTCGGCGGCGGTAAGGTGCGGGAACAGCAGCGGCTCCTGGGCCAGCAGCGCCGTCCCGCGGCGATGGGGAGCGGTCCACCGCGGCTGCCCTTCGCCCAGGCGGAACAAGGTCCGGCCGTCCAGCTGGGCCTCACCCCTGTCCGGCCGCACCAGCCCGGCGATGACCGAGAGCAGGGTGGACTTGCCGGCGCCGTTGGGACCCATCACTGCCACGGTCTCCGCGGGGCCGAGCGAAAGGGCGGCGTCGAAACCGCGCGTTTCCACGGCTGCCTTGAACGAGAACGTCACTGGACGCCACCGCCTGCGCCGGCAGCCGTCGTCGGCCGCTCCCCCGAAGCCTGCTGGTTTCGCACCTTCCCGCCCGGGCGCCGGTAGGCCAGGGCCACCACCGCGATGGCTACGGCCACCAGCACCAGGGAAAGCGCGACGGCGGCGTCCGGGTCTGTTTCGCGCTGCAGGTAGATTTCGAGGGGCAGGGTCCGGGTCACCCCCTGCAGGCTGCCCGCGAACGTCAGCGTGGCACCGAATTCCCCGAGGCTCCGGGCGAAGGAGAGGACCGCCCCGGAGGCTAGCCCCGGCAGGACCAGCGGGAGCGTGACGCGCCGGAACACGGTCCCGGGCGATGCCCCGAGCGTCGCTGCCACCGCCTCATAGCGCTGACCGCCGGTCCGGAGGGCGCCTTCGAGGCTGACCACCAGGAACGGCAGGGCCACGAATGTCTGGGCCAGCACCACGGCAGTGGTTGAAAACGCGATCTGCAGTCCCAGCACCTCGATCGCCCCGCCCAGGAGCCCCTGCCGGCCGAACGTGTACAGGAGTGCGATGCCGCCCACCACCGGCGGCAGGACCAAAGGGAGCAGCACCAGCGCGCGCAGGATCCCCAGCAGGGGAAACCTGCCGCGGGCCAGGACCACCGCAAGCGGAACCCCAAGCACGATGCAAAGGGCGGTGCTGGCCGCTGCCGTGCGGAGGCTCAGGCCCAGCGCTGCCAGGGCTGGACCGGAGGTGACCAGCTGGATGAAGTTGGCCCAGTTGACCCGTGCCACGATGGCCACGAGCGGGAGGACCACCACCAGTGCCGCCAGGACTGCAAGGGCATACAGCCAGCGGGGAACGCCGGTATACCCGTTGCGGGCCGGCTGCCAGCCATTCATCTGCCGCCCCTTGGTGCAGTACGCATTATGTGGTCCCCGGTCCGAAGCCGGCCGCCGCCAGGACCTCCTGGCCTTCGGGTCCGGCTACAAATTCCAGGAACTTAGTGGCCGCGGCTTTGTTGCCGCTGCCGGCCAGCACGGCCGCCGGATAGGGGTTCACGGCAGCGGCAGCCTCGGGGAACGGGACGCTCTCCACCCTGCCGCCGGCTGACCGGACGTCCGTGACGTAAACCAGCCCTGCATCCGCTTCCCCGGAGATGACCTTGCCCAGGACGTCCGTCACCGAATTTTCCTCGCTGACCGGGCTGAGCGCAGTCCCGGTGCTGGCTGCCACCCGGGCCGCAGCTGCCCCGCACGGCACCTGCCTGGCGCAGGCCACAAGCTTGGTTCCGGTCCTGGCCAGGTCCGCGAAGGAGCTGATGCCGGCCGGGTTTCCTGCCGGGACGGCGATGGCCAGGGTGTTGGTGGCCAAAACGCGGGGTTCGCCGTGCACCAGGCCAGCGTCCTGCACCATTTCCATGGTGCCGGCATCCGCCGCTGCGAAAACATCCGCGGGCGCCCCCTGGCTGACCTGGGCGGCCAGGTCCGCTGACCCCGCGAAGCTGAGGGTGACGGTGGTGCCCGGGTTCTCCCCTTCGAAGCGTTCGGCGATCTCGGTGAAGCTGCCCTTGAGCGAGGCCGCCGCGAACACAGTGAGCGTACTGCCGCCACTGCCGGTGCACCCGGCCAGCGTGCCGGCCATGAGTACCGCCAGCAGCAGCGCCGTCAGTTGTTGTTTCCCCGTCACAGCGCCTTGCCCCGCGGCGTTTCGATGATGACCGTGGTGGCCTTGACCACCGCGGTGGCCACGGAGCCGGGCTCCAGCCCCATCTCCCGCACGGCCTCGCTGCTCATCAGCGACACCACCCGGAAAGGCCCGCACTGCAGTTCCACCTGGGCCATGACCTTGTCTGCGGTGATGCTGGTGACCAGGCCCACGAACCGGTTGCGGGCGGAGCTGCCCGTGCGGTGGGGATCGTCCGGAAGCTGCGCGAGCTTCTGCGCGTGCCGGGCCAGCTCCAGGCCGTCAACCGCCAGCCGGCCGGCGTCGTCCCTGCGTGGTGTCAGGCTCCCGTTCTCCGTCCAGCGGCGGACGGTATCGTCACTGACGCCCAGGAACCGGGCGGCCTCGGCCACGCGAATAATAGTCATGGGGCAACTCTAGTCCGCAGTTGCGGAAGATGCAGGAGTTTATTGCCGCAGCTCCGGATGCACGTTCTTCGTACTGGTGACCTCCACGGACTGTTGGGCCGCTGCCCTTCCTCGGCCGGTGCGCTTCCTGACCCGGCGTGCGTTCCCGCCCAGTTGCCTGCCCCGACACGCCGGATCAGACGGCGGGCCGGTGCGTAAACCGGCTGTCGCCAACACGTAACCGGGCAGGAGCGCACCGCCGCCGCACGGCATAGCCCCACTAGACTTCCCCCATGGCCATCTTCATCGACCCGCCGTTGTGGCCTGCGCACGGAACCCACTTCTCCCACCTCGTTTCGGATGAGTCCCTGGAGGAGCTGCACGTGTTTGCAGCTGCGGCCGGCATCCCGGAGCGGGCGTTCGACGGCGACCACTACGACGTCCCGGAGCGCCGCTTCGAGGATCTGGTGGCGGCCGGTGCTGTTCCCGTCGAAGCCCGGATCCTGGTCCGCAAGCTGATCGCCAGCGGCCTCCGCATCCCCGCCCGCCGGCGCAACAAATCGTTGAAGGTTCCGCTGCTGAACCGCTGGAACACGGTCATGCCCGGCCACGACGCCCTTTTCCTGGACCTCCTGGACCGCTGGAGCGAACCGCACCGCCGCTATCACGGCTGCACCCACCTGCTCTCGGTCCTCGAATCCCTCGACCTGCTCACCGATCCCGCCGACCCGCCGCGCACGGTCCTGCTGGCGGCCTGGTTCCACGACGCCGTCTACCGCGGGGTGGCCGGCCAGGATGAGGAGGAGTCCGCCCGCCTCGCCGAAGAGCGCCTGCTGGCGGCAGGGCTTCCGGAGGAGGAGGCGTATGAGGTGGGTCGGCTTGTCCGGCTGACCTCGGACCACCGGCCGGAACAAGGGGACGACGACGGCGCCCTCCTCTGCGACGCCGACCTTTCCGTCCTGGGCGGGGAACCTGCGGAGTACGCGCGCTACGTTGCCGCCGTCCGCCAGGATTACGCGCACATCGGCGACGCCGACTTCGCAGCCGGACGCGCCGCCGCCGTGCGCCGCCTGCTGGAACTGGATCCGCTGTTCCACAGCGGCAGGGCAAAGGAGCTGTGGCTGGACGCCGCGCACCGCAACTTGAAAGGCGAACTGGCGTGAACGCGTCCCCCTCCAACCCCCGCCACACAGTGACAGCAAGCGCAGCGCACCGGCAACTGCCCTTCACGGTCCGGATGGAGTGGGGGCTCGACGGCGCCAGGACAGTAGCGCCCGGCGCCGACCTTGCCGTAGTGGTGGACGTCCTGTCCTTCAGCACGTGCGTCAGCGTTGCCCTGGACCGGGGCGCGGAGGTATTCCCTTTTCCCTGGAAGGACACCAGTGCCGAGGACTTCGCCGCACACCACGGCGCCCAGCTGGCCGGTCCCCGCGACGGGGGCGGCCTCAGCCTCTCCCCCGCGAGCTTCCGGGCCGCGGAATCACTGGAGCGGGTGGTCCTGCCGTCACCGAACGGTTCCGCACTGTGCCACGACCTGGCCGGCGACGTCCCGCTGGTCGCCGCCGTGAGCCTCCGCAACGCCGCTGCCACCGCGGAGTGGGTGGCCGCGAACCTCCCCGCGGATGCCGTCATCGCGGTGGTCGCCGCCGGGGAGCGCTGGCCCGGCGGCTGCCTCCGCCCCGCCGTGGAAGACCAGATCGGCGCAGGCGCGTTCATCGCCGGCCTGGTGGCCGCGGGCAAGGGCGGGTATGAACCCGAAGACGGCCGGCACGGCTATTCCCCGGAGGCGGTGGCTGCCATGGCCGCCTTTGAAGCAGCGGAGCCGCGCCTGCGCGAGATGCTCCACGGCTGTTCCAGCGGCCGTGAACTCGCCGGCGGGGGTTACGGGGCCGACGTCGATATCGCCGCCGAACTGGACTGCAGCGACGCCGTGGCCCTGCTGGTCAACGGGGTCTTCAGTCCCCGCTGACGCTGTACATATTTCGCAGCTCCTGCCTACCGGTAGGTGGAGACGAACGGCTGGCTGGTGGGCACGATCTGCTTGCCCAGCGGCATCAGGGACACCGGAATGAGCTTCAGGTTGGCGATGGCCAGCGGGATGCCGATGATGGTCACCGCCATGGCGAAAGCGGTGACCACATGCCCGATCGCGATCCAGATGCCTGCCACCAGCAACCAGATCACGTTGCCCAGCAGCGGGAAGACGCCGGTACCGCCCGGCTTGTCCACCACCGTCCGGCCGAAGGGCCAGAGCGTGTATGCGGCGATCCGGAACGAGGCAATGCCCCAGGGAATGGTGATGATCAGCAGGCAGCAGATGACACCGGCCGCGAAATAACCCAGCGCGAGCCAGAACCCGCCAAAAACAAGCCAGATGATGTTGAGCAGTGTCTTCATCTATCCATTGTGACCCGGAGTCTCCGGCAGGCAGCTCAGGGGCTTCCCTGAGCTGCCCCTGAACTCTGCACCGTCGGGGCGACGCGCACATTCAGTTTCGAGCCGCATATTCGTTGGCGCACCCGGAATACGGGCCGCGCTTGTGAACATGCGCGTCGAAAACGAAAACATGAGTCGCAGGAAGGCAGGCTGGAGGAGTGCTGGGCTAGACCCGGGACTCGGCTTTCGCTGCCTGCACGAAAGCTCGGACCTGGGCCAGGTCCTTGACGCCGCGGGAAACCTCAACACCGGAAGAAACGTCCACTCCCCAGGCGTGGGCCGCAGTTGACGCTGTCCCAACGTTTTCCGGGTTTAGGCCGCCGGCCAGCAGCCAGCTGCGGCCCTGGAGGACGGGCAGTTCGGCCACGGAGGCGTAGTCCCACGCCTCACCCGAGCCGGGAACGGCGGCGTCGATCAGGAGCAGGTCCTCACCCCAGTCCGCCAGCTCCTCGGGCGTGGCACCCAAGGTGACGGCCCTGACCAGCTTCATGCCGGCGTCGTGCACGGTGGCAACATCCCCGGGGGTGCGCGTGCCGTGCAGCTGGATCCATTCCAGCCCGGCGGCGCGGGCGATGGCCACGGCGTCAACAACGGGCTCGTCGCGGAACACTCCGATCGGCAAAACCTGTTCCGGCACCTCAGCCAGCAGGGCCGATGCCTGCGAGGGCGAGACGACGCGGGGGCTGGCGGTGAGGACGAAACCCACCGCATCCGCTCCGGCGTCCACAGCTTCGCGAACAGTTTCTGGCGTGCTGAGACCACACACTTTGACGAACATTCCCGGCTCCTTCAGGCTGTTTTCGTGTTGTCCCCCCGGAGGAGAGTAGCAGGGAAGGATGTGAGCTGCCGACAGCGGCTGCCTGCTCCTTCCCCCGGGCCGGGCAACTAGGCTGGGCGAATGGAGATCATCCGCTTTGCCGACCTCAAACCCGAACCCTGGCGCAACGGTGGCGGGGTGACCCGTGAGATTGCCGGCAACTCCGGTGCCGGGTCCGGACCCGGCACCGGACACAACGGCGGTTGGGACTGGCGGGTCAGCATCGCCGAGGTGAGCAAAGCCGGGGACTTCTCGCCATTCCCCGGCATGGAACGGGTGCTCACCGTGGTTGAGGGCGAGCTCCTGCTGCTCACCGTGGACGGTGCTGAACATCCCCTCGAAAAGTACCGTGCGTTCCGGTTTTCCGGCGAAGCCAGCACCACCTGCGCTCTTCCCACAGGAGACGTGCGGAACCTGAACGTCATCACCCGGGCGGGGAAGTTCAAGGGTTTTACGTCCATCATCGAACTCTCGAAGAAACGGGCCCATCCCCTTTTCGCCGGCCAGCTGGGTGTCCTGCTGCAGGGCCAGGCCACAGCCACCGACGGGGCTGAGGCAGGGACCGCAACAGGGACCGAAGGACCAGGGCCGGTGGCCCTGGACCGCTATGACACCGTGGTGGGCTCGGACAGCGGCTCCCCCGAGATCCTGGGCCGCGGCTTCCTGGCCGTCGTGTCCATCGATGAGGTCACTGGCTAAGGCTGAAGCGCCCGACGTCCACAACGGCACTGTTACGGCGTGCTTCCTCGGCGGCGAACACGGCGGCGTGGCTGACCAGGGACTCGTCCAGCCCGGACACCACCCCGGACCAGTCGCCGCCGGCGAGCGCGGCAACCCAGGCGGCGATGAGGCCGCGGTCGCCGCCCTCGTGTTTTTCGCCCCGGACCTGCGCAATAGCGGCCGGAACAGGGTGGACCGTGGTTGTTCCCGTCAGGAAGTCGTAGACGGAGATGGCTCCGGCCTCGATGGTGATCTCGCCGTGGCTCCCGAAAATGCGGGTCCGCCGGGGGCCCGCGGCTGTGAACGCGGTGGCGGTGAACGCGGCGGTTGTGCCGTCCTCGTATTCGATGTTCACCACCTGGTGGTCAACGGCGTCGTTGTCCGAGAAGTAGACGCAGCGGCCGTAGGGGCCGGTGGCCAGGGCCTGCAGCAGTGATTCCGGGGTGCCTCCGGGATCCACGACGTCGGCGAAGTACGCCCGTGCGGGGTCCGGCCTGCCGCCGTTCGCCGGCCGCCCGGCGCCGTAGATCTTCAGCGCGGAGTACGGGCAGCGCGGCTCAGCCGGGCAGTCGGTGCAGCGGCGGCCTGCTCCCTCCGGCGCCCCCTCGGGACGGAAGTGTGCCAGCCGCCCGAAGGAGGACACCCGCATGGGCCTGCTGCCGATGATGAAGGAGAGCCAGTCGACGTCGTGCGTGCACTTGGCCAGCAGGAATGGACTGGAGTTTTCCTCGCGGCGCCAGTTCCCGCGGACGTAGGAATGCGCGAAGTGCCAGAAGCCAACTGGTTCCAGGTGCTGGACGGAGATGATCCGGCCCACTGCACCGCCGGCCAGGAGCCGCTTGAGCAGGACCGTCAGCGGGGTGTATCGAAGCACATGGCAGACCGTTGCCCGGGTGCCGGTTTCCCGGCTGATGCGGTCAAGGTCCGCACAGCCGGAGGGGTCGACGGCGACCGGCTTTTCCAGGAGGATCGGGTAGCCGTGGGCTGCGGCCGCCGCAAAGGGACCTGCGTGGTCACGGTCCGGCGTGGCGATGATGATGCCGTCGGCCGGCAGCCTGGATTCCAGCATTGCCTGCCAGGTATCGAACACCCCGCCGTCCGGTACCCCGAGCTCGTTTGCGAGCCGGCCGCGCAGCTCAGCGCGGGGTTCGGCAACGCCCACCACGGTGGCCAGGCCGGTGGCAGCAGCAAGCCGGGCGTAGGCCGCACCCCTGGCCCCGGCGCCGGCAATGAGCAGGCGCACCGGGCGCGTGTGCCGGCGCGCGCCGTCGTCGTCTGTGGGAAAGGCCGGCGGCAGGGCACCCACGGGTCAGCCGTTCTCAGGATCGGCGAGCCACTCCAGCGCTACGGCCGCTGTCCACGACTGGTCCATGCTGCCCAGCGGCTCACCGGTGAACGGCTCATAGTACTCACCGAAATGGCCTTCCATCAGCTGGGCGAGGGAAGCCTCGCGCAGCTGCCGGTAGCGCTTGCCGTCGCCCCGCCTGCGCAGGCAGTGGGCCAGGTACCAGTTCATCACCGGCCACACCGGTCCACGCCAGTACTGACGCGGCTTCAACCCCTCAGACGTGGTGGACGTGGAGGCGGGCAGCGGGAAGGCCAGCCGCGGATCACCGGTCCAGTCCGGCCCCTCGAAAATCTCCAGCTGCCGGTCCAGGAGGGCCTGGTCCGCGGTGGAAACCAGGGGCGCGAAACCGGCGATGGTGGGCGGCCCGATCCATTCGCCCGTCAGTACGTCCCGGTCCCGCGCAAGGCCTGTCTGCGCATCCACGGTGGCGTCCACGCCGTCGCGGAATTCCTGCGCCCACTGCCGCAGCTGGGGAGCTTCCTCCGGCAGGCCGAACTGTTCGGCCAGCACCGCGAGGTCCTCGCTGGCCGCGGCAAAGATCGCAGACATAAAAACATCCTTGACCTGGAAGGACATCACCCCCGGCAGCCGGGCGTCGTCGAACCCAACGCCGGCCATCTGCTGCACCAGCCACAGGTAGCGGCTGTACTCCTCGTCGCTGGGGCGCTGGCTGTGGTCCGTGACCTTCAGGGTGTCGGTCCGGACGAACGGCTCCATCTGCCCCGGCTGGACCCGGGAGTACGGGCCGTCGAAGCGCGGCGAGTTGTCCATCCCGGATTCCCAGCCGTGGTAAATGGTGAGCAGGCCCGTGCCGTCCCCGCCGCGTGCGCTCCGCAGCCAGCCGTGCCAGTCGATCCATTGCGGCAGCGTCCGCCGCGTGAATTCCTCCGCGAGCCTGGCATCCTCGCCGCCGGCCGCCGTCGCCCTTTCCACGATGCGGCGCAGCATGGTGGCGTGGACCGGCGGCTGGCAGATGCCGCTGGACTGCACGCCCTCCGGCGAAACGCCGCGGGTCCCCCACCGGTCCACGTCGGGGAAGTAGCCCGGGACGTCGGAGAAGACGATGTGCGGGATCATCCCGCTTTTCCACTGTGCGGCCACCAGGTAGTCCAGCTCCTGGAGTGCACGGGCCACACTCACGGTGGAAAGGCCGGTGGCCACGAAAGCGGCATCCCAGCTCCACATGTGCGGGTACAGGTTCGGCGCCGCCGTCACCATGGTGCCGATGTCGTTCGCTGCCAGGACGTCCTTCGCCCGGCTCCCCAGCTCCTCAAGGGTTCGTATCGGAAACGTGCCCCAGTCCGGCGCCGGGCTCATGCCGTGAGTCCCAGCTGGGTTTCCGTGTCGAAGAACCGGATGGCGGCCTGGTCAAAGCGCAGGCCAACCTTCTCTCCCGAGGAGACCCGCACCGTGGAAGCGACCTGCACTTTGATGGTCTGCCCGCCCAGGTCCACGGTCAGCAGCGTGGCGTGGCCCAGCGGTTCCACCACTTCCACGGTGGCGTCCAGGGTCCCCGGAGTTCCCCGCTGTTCGAGGTAGATGTTCTCCGCCCGGATTCCGACCATCACGGGGAGGCCTCCGGACCGGGCCGCTGAGTGGGCCAGGAATTCGGGGGCCTCAGTGCTTTGCCCGGCCACTTCCAGGGCACCCTGCTGGGTGACGCGCCCCTCCAGGAAGTTCATGGGCGGCGAGCCGATAAAACCTCCCACGAACCGGTCAGCGGGTTCCTCGTAGACGGTGATGGGGTGGCCAAGCTGGGCGATCTGCCCCTTCTTCATCACGGCCACCCGGTCTGAGAGGCTCATGGCCTCCACCTGGTCGTGGGTCACGTACAGCGTGGTAGAGCCCAGCTGCTGGACGATCTTCTTCAGCTCCGCCCGGAAGTCCAGCCGCAGCAGCGCATCGAGGTTGGACAGCGGCTCGTCCATGAGCAGCACGTCGGCGTCCATGACGATGGCGCGTGCGACGGCGACGCGCTGCCGCTGCCCGCCCGACAGCTGGGCGGGGTACCGGTCCAGGTAGGGGGTGAGCTGGAGCAGGTCCGCGGCCCACGCGACCTTCTTTTCCACCTCGTCCCGCGGCATCTTCTTCATCACCAGCCCGAACCCGATATTGGTGCGGACTTTCCGGTGCGGGAAGACGGCGTAGGACTGGAACACCATGGACAGGTTCCGGTCCTGCGGCGGCAGGTAGGTCACGTCCCTGCCCCCAATGGAGATGCTTCCCTCGTCCGGGAAGTCCAGCCCCGCCACCATGCGCAGCAGGGTGGTCTTTCCGCAGCCCGAAGGCCCCAGGAGCACCATGAACTCGCCCTCGGCAACATCGAGGGAAACGTTGTTGGTGGCCAGCTCGGTGCTGCCGGGGTAGGTCTTTTTGAGACCCTTGATCGAGATGTCAGCCATGGAACAGCCTCTCTGGAAACACGCTCAGCGGATGGTGGAGCCCCACATGTTGGTGAGGTAGCGGCGCATGAAGAAGATGAAGATCAGTGCCGGGATCACCAGCAGGAAGCCGCCGGCGAACCGGTAGGCCAGCGGTGACTCGGCGAGGGAACTGAGGACCTGGGCCGGCAGGGTGCGCTGGTTCAGGGTAAGGATCGACGCGCCCAGCACCTCGTTCCAGGACATCACGAAGGTGAAGATCGAGGCCGCGGCAATGCCGGGGATGGCCATGGGCATGACCACCTTGAGGAAGGCCTGCACGGGGCTGCAGCCGAAGATCCGGGCAGCTTCCTCAACGTCCCGCGGCACGCCCAGGAACACCGAGGAGGTGATGAGGATGGTGGTGGGCAGTGCCAGCGCGGTGTGGAGCAGGACGACGGCCAGGACACTGTCGTACAGCCCGGTCTGCAGGAAGAGCTGGGCCAGCGGCACGGACAGCACCACGATCGGCAGTGCCCGGGTGAACAGCAGGAAAAGCTGGTACGGGTCCCTCCCGGGGAAGGCGAAACGCGCCACGGCGTAACCCGCCGGGACGCCGATGATCAGGGACAGCAGGAGGGTGAAGATGCCCACCTGGACGGAGTTGATGAGCCCGCCCAGGATGCCCGTGGACTGCAGGAACGTCTGCATGGTCTCAAGGGAGAAATTGTTCGGGATGAAGCTCAGCGGGAATTCCTGCAGGGCCGCCCTGCTGGAGGTGGCGGACAGCGCGATCAGGTAGATGGGCAGTGCCATGAAGAGCGTGATCAGGATGCAGCCAAGCTGCAACAGAATCCGGTTCCGGCGCCGCTTCGCCAGCGGCCTGCGGTCAACCTCCGGCTCCGGGCGCCCCGCCGGGGCGGCTGCCTTGTTGGTGGTGGCGTGGCTCATCGCGGTGCCTCCGACTGGTCTTTCAGGAGCTTGAGGTAGCCGACGGCGGTGACCATGGACACCGCCATGACCACCAGGGCCAGGGCCGACGCCACGTTGGCGTCCTGGAGCCCGGTGTACCAGCGGTAGGTCTCGCCGACCACCAGCGGGAAGTTCTGCCCGGTGAGGGCCAGGGCCACGGCGAAGGTCTGGAAGGCCAGGATGGTCCGCAGGATCAGGGCGGTCTGGAGGCTGGGCCGCAGCAGCGGCAGGGTCACGTGCCACAGCCTGTCCCAGAAGCCGGCCCCGAAAACGCCGGCCGCTTCCTCATAGTCCTTGGGGATGGACTGCAGCCCGGCGACGACGATCACGAACACCAGCGACGTTGCCCGCCAGACTTCCGCGATCAGCACGGCCATGAACATTGAGGCGTAGTTGTCATAGGCCAGCCAGGAGACCGGTTCAAGGCCCACCGAGGCCAGGACGGAATTGAGGTAGCCGCGGTCCGTGAACACCGTCAGCCAGACCAGGCCGGCGGCGAGATCGCTGACCGCCAGGGGGATGGCCCAGATATAGAAGTACACCGAGGATCCGCGCGGTTTGGCCCGGATCAGCAGGGCCATGGCCAGCGCCAGGACAAACTGGATGGGAATCATCACCACGATCAGCAGCAGGGTGTTGCCCACGGAAGACCAGAAGTAGGGGTCCTGCGCCATCCGGGTGAAGTTCGCGGTGGTCAGCCCCTCCGGGCCGCCGAACGCCTGGAGGATGCCGCTGACCATGGGCCAGCCGAACAGCAGGGTCATGAAGACAATCGACGGGGCAATCAGCAGCATCGCCGCCGAGGTTCCACTCCTCCGCGGCGGCCGGCCGCGGGGCCTGGCGGGCCGTGGCCGCGGCCTGGCGGCAGCGGGTGCGTCGGGGGAAGCCATCACGCAACCCTGCACTGGTCAGCGTCGGGATCCGGGGCCCAGCAGGGAACATTCAGCGTGTCCATGATGCCGGCCAGCTCCGCGCCCTGGCGGTCCAGCGTCGCCTTGACGTCCGCGTTGTTCAGGCAGATCTCCTGGAAGCAGTTCTTGAACAGCTGCGAGACCTGCGGGTCCTTGTCGCCCAGGCCCACCGGCGGGAGCGCAAGGATGGCGTCCGGGGCTTCCTGCTGCGCCTTGACCGCCTTGGCCTCCAGTGCGATGCCGCCCGGGAGGTCGCTTCCGATATCCGCCTTCACCACCGGGAAGAAGGCGTTGGACTTCAGCGTCTCGAGTTGCGCCTCCGGCTTTGACAGTGCCTTGATCAGCTCGAAGGCCTTGTCCTTTTCCGGTGAACCCTGGGGCACGGCCATGCCGCCGACGACCAGCAGGTAGCCCTTGCCCTTCGGGCCTGACGGGGCGGGCACCATCAGCCAGTCGTCAGGCTTGTCCTGGACCGCGTTGATAAGGCGTGCCACGTGGTCCCACGCCACCAGGACTTCCCCGTTGCCCAGCGGTTCCTGCATGAAGTCGTAATTCGCCGAGGCCGGGTTCATGTTGGCCCAGAGGTCGCGCATGTAGGTCCAGGCGGTGACGGCATCGGCATTGCGGAACGTGGTGATCTGCCCGCCCGTGAAGCTGGGGAACAGGAAACCCTGGTAGAAGCGGTGGTGGAGGCCCTTCGGCCCGGCAGGAATACCGAACACCGGGCGCCCCCCGTTCGCCGCCTTGGCCGCCTGCGCCCACGCCAGGAAGTCCTCATAGGTGAGGTTGTTGACGTCGGCACCTGACGGCAGCCAGTCCAGCGCCTTCTTGTTGACCGCCACCACGTACGTCGCCTGGATCCAGGGGATGTACCGGGGAGTATCGGTGCCGAGCTTCGCCAGCTCCAGCAGGTCTTCGGAGTAGCCGGCAGATGAAAGGTCGCTGGTGAGCGAGCTGAGGTCCTCGAACTGCGACGCGAAGGGAATGAGGTCGCTGTGCAGGCCCGCCGCGATGCCTATCTCAACCTTCCCGGCGGCAAGCTGGGACTTCAGCGTGGTGTTGAAGACGCCGGTGTCAACGGGGTTGTAGGCCACTTGGATGTCCCCGGAGAACTTCTTCAGCGTGGCTTCATACCGCTGCCGCTCTTCCACCGGGGAGAACTGGGTGGAAAGGAAGTTGACGGAGCCTTCGCCTCCGCTCCCGCTGGTGTTCACGCCGCAGGCTGCAAGCAGGGGGCCGGTGGCCAGAGCCATCAGCCCTCCCTTCAGCAAGGCCCGCCGGCTGACGTCATGGGCAAGATCCGACATTGGAACCTCCTGCTGCAAGGGCAGATAGTATTTTTGTCTGATGATCGATCATAATTGTGTGATCCAGACCACGTCAATGATCACACCGCGGCACAGGTGCGCCGCGCACGGCAAAGGGAGCGGACAGCATGACCCAGCAGAGGACCCTCATCGGAGGCTCGGGCCAGCCTCCGGCAGGGCCTGCCACGAGCGCCGGCCATGTCCTCCAGCTCTTGCGTTCAAGCCCTGCCGGATACAGCCGCGCGGACCTGCTGGACATTACGGGCATGGCCCGGTCCACCCTTTATGAGCGGCTGGATGCGCTCTTTACTGCCGGCCTGGTCTATGAATCCACAGCACTGCGCTCACAGCGAGGCAGGCCGCCCCGGGCCCTGCGCTTCGATGACCGCGGCAAGCTGGTCCTCGCGATCGAGATCGGGCACACCCACGCCAGCATCCATCTCCTCTCCCTAGGCCGGGACATCCTGGCCTCCGCACGGCTGCCCATCGAGATCAGCCAGTCCCAGGAAGGCGTGGCCGGCAGCGTCATCGAGGAGTCCCTCCGGCTCCTTGACGGGCGCCAGCCTGTGGGAGCCGGGGTGGGACTGCCGGCCCCGGTGGACCCTCTCCACCGGCTCGGCCTGGAACGCACAGTCCTTGCCCACTGGGACCTGCAAAGCCTGCAGGACGTCATGGAGGCGAAGCTCGACTGCCCGGTCCTGCTGGAAAATGACGCCCGGTCGATGGCCGTGGGCGAGGTCCGGGAGCCGCTTGAGTCCCTTGTGGCAGTAAAGGTCAGTACCGGCGTCGGCTCCGGCATCATCGTGCGGGGAGCCCTGGTCCGCGGTGCCCACGGAGCCGCCGGGGACATCGGGCACGTGCGGATTCCCGAAGCCGCGGGCCGCCGCTGCCGGTGCGGCAGGGACGGCTGCCTTGCGGCGGCGGCGTCGGGCCGCGCGCTCCTCGCGGAACCGGAACTGACCGGCTACCGCACCCTGCGGCAGCTCGTTGATGCATGCGGCAGCGATCCCGCCGTGCGCTCCGCCGTCACCGAAGCCGGGCGGGTACTGGGACGGGCGCTCGCAGCCACCGTGGGGACGCTGAACCCCGGCCGGATTGCCGTGGGCGGGCTCGTGGGCGTACTACCGGACTTCCTGCGGGCCTGCCGGCAGCAGATCCTCGAGGACGCTTTTGAACCCTCCCTGGTGGACCTTGAGGTGGTCTCCGCTGACAGCCGGACGGCCACGGCTGTTGGACTGTGCAAGCTCGTGGAGGAGAGCCTCTACGCCCCGGAAAGGGTGGAACAGCTGCTGGCGCAGCGGGCCGGCTGACCCGGGTGCCAGAGGGCAGCCTTGCCTTGGCCAGAGGGCAGCCTTGCCTTGGAGAAGCAGAGCCTTTCCACACTGGTGGCGCCCCCGGGCCGTCCCTAGACTCGGGCTATGACCACTTCATCCTTTAATGCGCTCCTGTCCACCCAGATCGGCAACGAGTTCACCGCATCGCAGCAGTACATTGCCGTGGCCACCTGGTTCGCCAACCAGGACCTCCCCCAGCTGGCACGCTACTTCTACCGCCAGTCCGTGGAGGAACGGAACCACGCCATGATGATGGTGCAGTACATGCTTGACCGGGACATTGCCTTCACCATCCCCGGCGTTCCGGCCGTCCGCAACGACTTCAATTCCGTCACCGAGCCGCTGGCCCTGGCGCTGCAGCAGGAGAAGGAAGTCACCCGCAACATCGAGGACCTGTTCCGGGCTGCCCGCGGCGAAAACGATGCCCTGGGCGAGCAGTTCATGCTGTGGTTCCTCAAGGAGCAGGTGGAGGAGGTGGCCTCCATGACCACCCTGCTGAACATCGCAGAGCGCGCGGACAACCTGTTCGACATCGAAAACTTCATTGCCCGGGAAACCATCGGCGACGGCGGCCGTGACGCCTCTGCCCCCGAGGCAGCCGGCGGCACCCTCTAGCCCCGCCCGGCAGGCACCCCTGGTGAGGTTGGGCACCAAAAGTGCCCGCCGCCGTCGGGCGTTGCTACGCTGGAAACCAAGGCTCCGCACCTGAGCCTCCGGACGACGGTTCAGTACCCGGAACGCGACAAGACTGGCCAAAGGATCTGCCATGTCGTGGCTAATACTTCTTCTCTCCGGAGCGCTCGAGGCCGTCTGGGCCGCCTCCCTGCACCGCGCCTTCCAGGCCTCCGGACGGCAGCGCCTGGCCCCCGCGGCCCTCTTCCTGGTCTCCGTCGCCGCGAGCACGGGCGGCCTTGCCATCGCGATGCAGTCCATCCCCACCGGCACCGCCTACGCGGTCTGGGTTGGGGTAGGCGTAGTGCTGACCTCCGCTTATGCCATGGTCACCAGGGTGGAACGTCCGACGGCGGCGCGGCTCCTTTTGCTCTCCGGCATCGCCGTGTGCGTGGTTGGCCTGAAGGTGGTGGCGTAATGCTGCGGCGTTCACTTCCCTGGCTGGTGCTCCTGGCCTCCGCTGTCCTCGAAGCCGTATGGGCCACGGCCCTCGGACTGTCCGACGGCTTCAGCCGGCCCGGCCCAACCCTTGTTTTCGCCGTGACAGCCACCCTGAGCATGCTGGGCCTGGGCTGGGCTATCCGCACCATTCCGCTGGGCAGCGCCTACGCGGTATGGGTGGGCCTGGGCGCCGCGCTGACTGTGGGCTGGGCGATGGCCACCGGCGTGGAGCCATTCAGCGTGCTGAAGGTTGTGTTCATTGCGGGGATCGTCGGCTGCGCAGCCGGCCTCAAGGCTCTGCCGGCCGAACACGCACCCCGCAGCTCCACGCCGGAGCCAACGGCCCGCCGCTGAGCTTCGGCAGTCTAGGCTTTTGCCATGGACTCCCCCGAGATCGCCGAGGCCGTCGCTGCGCTGCGCGGCGCCTTGAACGGCGCCCCGCACGGCGGGCGGCGGATGCTGCTGGGCATCGCGGGCGCGCCGGGCGCCGGCAAGTCCACCTTCGCTGCCTGGCTGCAGCAGCAGTTCGGGCCCGGGCAGGCTGTGGTGGTGCCGATGGACGGCTTCCACCTGGGCAACGCCATCATTGAGGGCACGCCGCTGCGGCAGCGCAAGGGGGCCATCGACACGTTCGACGCCGGCGGGTACCTGTCGCTGCTGCGCCGCCTGGTTCGGCGGGACGAGGCAGTGGTGTACGCCCCGGAGTTCAACCGCACCCTTGATGAACCGGTGGCGGCCTCCATCGCCATCCCTGCGGAGGTGCCCCTGGTGATCACGGAAGGCAACTACCTGTTGTTTGAACAGGAACCCTGGAAGGACATCCGGTCGCAGCTGGACGAGGTCTGGTTTGTTGATGTACCCCCGGCACTGCGGCTGAACCGCTTGGTGGAGCGGCACATCTCGTTCGGGATGGAGCGGGCCGCGGCAGAAGCGTGGGCAGCCGGCCCGGACCAGGCCAACGCCGTGCTGATCGAGGCCACCCGTCCGGCGGCCAGCAGGATTATTCCCTGGCACTAGGGGGTTACCACTACCAGCAGCATCCGAAAACAGCGCTGGCAATGGCAAAGAAACAGGAGAACTCATGGCACACGCGGTAACCCTCGGCGACGGACTCGACGTCAGCCGGCTCGGCTTCGGCGGCATGGCCCTGACGCCCGTCTACGGGGAGGTGGACCAGGAGGACGCGCTCCGCACGCTGCACCACGCCGTGGACTCCGGTGTCAGCTTCATCGACACCGCGGACATCTACGGCGGCGGCAGCAACGAGGAACTGATCGCTCAGCTGCTGAAGGCGCGGCGGAACGAGGTCCAGCTGGCCACCAAGTTCGGGCTGGTGGGCACGCCGGCGGACGGCTACACGGACATCCGCGGCGATACTGCCTACATCCGCAAGGCCGTGGACCGCAGCCTGCGCCGGCTGGGCACCGACGTGATCGACCTTTACTACATGCACCGCCGCGACCTCCGCGTTCCCATGGCGGAAACCGTGGGAGCCATGGCGGAGCTTGTGCAGCGGGGCAAGGTCCGGCACCTGGGGCTGTCCGAGGTGACGGCCCAGGAACTGGAGGAAGCCAGTGCCGTGCATCCCATAGCCGCTGTCCAGAGCGAATGGTCCATCTGGAGCCGCGACGTCGAACGCAACGTTGTCCCCGCCGCTGCCGCCCTGGGGGTGGGCTTCGTGCCGTACTCGCCGCTGGGCCGGGGATTCCTCACCGGCACCGTCGACGCCTCAAGCCTGGGGGACAACGACTTCCGGCGCCGGATCCCCCGTTTCGCCCCGGATGCCGCCGGCGCCAACCAGGCGGTGGTGGACACGGTGCAGTCCGTCGCGGACCAGCTGGACGCGACGCCGGCACAGGTCGCCCTCGCCTGGCTGCTCGCCCAGGGCAGAAGGCTGGGGCTGCCGGTCGTCCCCATCCCGGGCACCCGCAAAGCGCACCGGATCGACGAGAACCTGGGCGCCCTGGACCGGGAACTGACCCCGGCGCACCTCGACGCGCTTGGCGAAGCCTCGGAGGCCGTCGTCGGCTCCCGTTCCGCCGATCCCGCCTGGGTCTCGGAGGGGCGCGAATAAACTCAAGCCCATGGACTCACTCATTCATGACCTGCGTGACATCACCATCCGCCGGATTTCGGTCAGCGGGATGGACAACAACGTGTACCTGCTGACTGCCAAAGCCAGCGGCGAACAGGTGCTGATCGACGCCGCGGATGATGCGCCGGCCATCCGGCAGCTGCTGCGGGACGCCGCCGCGGACACATCCGCGACGCCGAAGCTCGCTGCCATTGCCACCACCCACCAGCACTGGGACCACGTCCGGGCACTGAAGGAGATGGTGGGGGCAACCGGCGCCCCCACTGCCGCAGGAACTGACGACGCCGATGCGCTGCCGGTTGCGCCGGACCGGAACCTGGAGCACGGGGACACGGTGGCCGTGGACGGCTTTACGCTTACGGCGGTCCACCTGCGCGGGCACACGCCCGGCTCGATTGCCTTTGTTTATGAGGACCCCGAAGGACCCGCGCATATTTTCTCCGGCGATTCGTTGTTCCCCGGCGGCGTGGGCAACACCCAGAACGATCCCGAGCGTTTCACACAGCTTTTGGACGATGTAGCCCAGCGGCTGTTCGGGGCCTACTCGGATGACACCGTGGTCCACCCGGGCCACGGCAAGCCGACAACCCTGGGGGCCGAGCGGCCCCACCTGGAGGAGTGGCGCGCACGCGGCTGGTGACCGGGCGCGACTGACAGCTCCGCGTCAACCGCCGGAATACTCCAGTTAAAAGGCGAAGGGCCCAACCATCCCTGGTTGGGCCCTTCGGACGTTGCTGGTGCCTAGCGGCTGCGCCGTTCGTTGGACGCCGGAGCCGAGGCGCGGCGGGGGCCGCTGCGCGCGGGACGGCCGGAACCGCCGCCGTTGCCGGCGTAGGACCCGCCAGAGGTGCCACCGGTGTTGGAGGACCATACGGCCTTGTTGCCGCCGCTGGCTGCGCCGGCCCCTGCCGAGCGCTGTCCGCCGGTCCGGGCACCCGTTCCCGCGCCGGCTGCGGCACGCTGGCCGGTTGCCGGGCGGCCGCTGCGCTGGCCGCCTGAGGAAGCCGGACGGCCCGAGCTGGCCGGACGTCCGGTGCCGCCACGCGGGGCGTCAGTGCGGGTGACGCGTGATTCTGCACGCCCGTCCGAACCGCGGCCAGCCGATGCACGGCCACCTGCCGCGGGGACGTCGTTGCGGTGCGTGGAGGCCGTGCCGCGTCCGCGGTTGTTGCGGCGGGCGGCTGCTGCCGCTACCGCGCGGTCCTCGTTCTGCTCAGCCACGCGGTCGAAGGCTGCCCGGGCTTCGGTCCGGCCTTCGAAAGCGACGGCACGGCGCTCGGCGCGCGGGATGTCGGTGCGGGTGGGCTCAGCCGAAACCCGGCCGCGTCCACCGCGGCCGCCACGCCCGCCTGCAGTGGGTGCAGCCTGGCGGCGGGCCCGCTTGCGCTCGGCGTTGGCACCGGTGGAGGTGCCGCCGCCCTGCTGTGCGGCCTTCTTGGCCAGCAGCGCAGCGCGGGTGCGGGGATCGATCTTCTCGGCCATTTCGCCCACCAGCTCCGCAACCAGCGGGGAGTTGGCGGTGACGCGCTCGAAGTTGACCTCCACGCCGGCAGCCTTCATCAGCTTCTTGACGTCGGTCTGCTGCTCGGGGAGGGTCAGCGTGACCACGGTGCCGTCGGAACCGGCGCGGGCGGTACGGCCTGAACGGTGCAGGTACGCCTTGTGCTCGGTGGGCGGGTCAACGTGGATGACCAGTTCGACGTCGTCCACGTGCACGCCGCGGGCTGCGACGTCGGTGGCCACCAGGACGCGGACGTCACCGGAGGAGAACTCGGCCAGGTTGCGGTCGCGGGCATTCTGCGACAGGTTGCCGTGCAGGTCCACGGCGGGGATCCCGGCGTCGGTCAGGGTCTTGGCGAGCTTGCGGGCGTGGTGCTTGGTCCGCATGAAAAGTACGCGGCGGCCGGCACCGGAGGCAAGCTCAACGATCAGCTGCTTCTTGACGGTCTGGTCGTTGACCACCAGCACGTGGTGCTCCATGGTGGTCACCGCTGCCTGCGGATCGTCCACGGAGTGGGTCAGCGGGTTGGACAGGTAGCGCTGGACGATCTTGTCCACGCCGTTGTCCAGCGTTGCAGAGAAGAGCAGGCGCTGGCCCTGGCTGGGGGTCATGTCCATGAGCTTCTTCACCACGGGCAGGAAGCCGAGGTCGGCCATGTGGTCCGCCTCGTCCAGCACGGTGATTTCCACGGCCTCAAGGGTGAGGACGCGCTGGCGGATGAGGTCCTCCAGGCGGCCGGGGCAGGCGATCACAATGTCGACGCCGGCACGCAGCGCCTTTTCCTGGCGCGCCTGGGAGATGCCGCCGTAGATCACGGTGGTGTTCAGGCCGGCAGCCTTGGCCAGCGGCTCGATGGTGGCGTTGATCTGGGTGGCCAGTTCACGGGTGGGTGCCAGGACCAGGCCCATGGGGCGTCCGGGCTTGCGGAAGTGCTTGGCTTCCCGCTCAGCGAGTCTTGCTACAAGCGGGATGGCGAAAGCGATGGTTTTACCGGATCCTGTCCGGCCGCGGCCCAGGACGTCACGCCCGGACAGCGTGTCCGGGAGGGTCTTGACCTGGATGGGGAACGGTTCAACAATTCCCTGTGCGGTGAGGGTGTCTGCAAGGGCCTTGGGTGTACCGAGGGCAGAAAAAGTAGTCATGTATTTATACGGTCTTTCAGGCGGTATCCAGGCGGATATCGGCCCCCGGTGCCGGTTGGACCAGGGGTTCGCCGAAGAAAAGTCAGGTGATCAACCGGGCCGCTGCAAATTGTGGCAGTCAGACGGGACCAAATGGAACGCGTTCATCGACGCAGGATGTGCCTCTCACATGAAAAAAGCCCAGTCCCTGGCTGGAGGGGTACCTCCGAACAGGAAAACCTGGGCATCACTGCACATCAAGTTCCACCAGTCTAGCATCCCGCCGCAGCCGGCCCGTTCCCCGGCTGCGTCCGACCCCCAAGTAGGTAGCAGCATATGTCGCTTCGAGCACCCATAACGACATGTGCTGCTACCTGGTTGGGGGCGTTGCCTTCGTTGGCGCTGCGGGGCAGGCTTGTGGCATGAGCGAACACGCGGCCCACCAGCACGAGACGCAGCATGACAAGAACGACGGCGGCCCGGGCCTTCCGCACGGAACGCCAGCGGACGCCGCGGTCACCTGGGATGAGCGGTACCGGAGCAAACCCCAGATGTGGAGCGGCAAGCCCAACCCGCAGCTGGTCCGGGAAGCCGGGGGCCTGCGGCCGGGAAAGGCGCTGGACCTGGGCTGCGGTGAAGGCGCGGACGCCATCTGGCTCGCCCAGCAGGGCTGGACCGTCACCGCCGTCGACGTTTCCGCGGTGGCCCTGGACCGTGCCCGCTCGCACGAGAAGGCGGCCCTGGCCCGGGAAAGCGTCCACGCCGCGGAAGGCGCCATCGCCAGCCGGATCACCTGGCAGCAGGCGGACCTGGAGCAGTGGCAGCCGGGGAACTCGTTCGATCTGGTGACCACGCAGTTCCTGCACTCCCAGGAGCTCGCCTGGCAGGGCCCGCTGCGCACGGCTGCGGCCGCGGTCAAGCCCGGCGGCACACTGCTGGTGGTGGGCCACCACCCGGACCGGCTGCCGCCGTGGGGCGGCGCCAGCCACCACCACCGCGGGATGTTCTACACGGGCGATGAGCTGGTCCAGGAACTGGGACTGGACGGACCGGAGTGGCAGCTGGAGGTCCAGACCAGCCGGGAGCGTCCGGTGACCGGCCCGGAGGGCCAGCACGCAACAATCGCCGACGTCGTGGTGCGGGCAACCCGGCTCCCCTGACTCACTGAGAGTTTTTGTCCAGGTATGGAGCCTTCGGAGCCGGCAATGTCAAGTGGTGGGAGCAACGCGGGGTGGTTAGGCCGCTTGCAGCAGCTGGTTTAGCCGGTTGGCTGGGGTATCGAGGTTGAGGGTCGGTCGGGGGCGGCGGTTGAGCTTTGCCGCGATGCGGTTGAGGTCCTCAGGGGTATGGGCCGAGAGGTCGGAGCCTTTTTCGAACCAGAACCGCAGGAGCCGGTTGGTGTTTTCATTGGTGCCGCGCTGCCAGGGCGAGTGCGGGTCGCAGAAATAGAGCGTGGTTTCCAGCGCGGTCTGGATCTTCGCGTAGCCGGCGAGTTCTGTGCCGCGGTCCCAGGTGATCGAGCGGCGCAGGTGCTCCGGGAGGTTCGCCATTTCCCGGATCATCGCGGCGGCGACGGTTTCGGCGGTATGGTCCCCGGGCAGGTGCAGCAGGATCGTGAACCGGGTTGAGCGCTCCACGAGAGTGCCGATCGCGGTCCCGTCAGAACCGATGATCAAGTCACCTTCCCAGTGCCCGGGGACCGCCCGGTCCTGGACCTCGGCGGGGCGTTCGCTGATCTTGAACGCCTCCTTGTAGGGGCTGCTCTTGAGCCGGTCGGCGGTGTGGGGGATGCGTTGTTTACGTTTCAGGCTGAGGTTTTCGGCCAGGTCTTTCCGCAGGCTTCCGCGGGTTTGGACATACAGGGCCTGGTAGATCGTCTCGTGGCTCACCTGCATAGTCTGGTCACCGGCAAAGTAAAACGCCAGCATCGACGAGATCAGCTTCGGACTCCACCCATCGTCCATCCACACCGCGATCAGCCGGCACAAATCCTCGTCCTCGATGAGCTTGAAGGGCTTGGGCCGGCGGCGTGCCTGATGGGCTCTGGTGTGCGCGACTTTAGCGTTGTACCTGCCCTCGGCGTCACAGTTGCGGTTGACCTCCCGCCAGATGACGGACTTGTCCCGTCCGATGGCCGCACCGATCTTCGCGTAGCTCATCCCGGCTTGCCGGCCCATCTGGATCATCCCCCTCTCGGCTTCGCTTAGTGCCCGCCCGCAGGAGACCTCCACGGACGGGGCAGGATCTGCCAGGCCGCCATGGGCCGAGATGCTCAGCGTCATCTGACCAGACTCGGCCCACCACTTCTTCCCGGTCCCGCGCGAGGCTCCGACACGCCGTGCAGCCTCACTGACGGACGCGCCGGAGCACACCAAATCAAGAAAATCATCACGAACATGGACAGGAAACAACTTCGGCATCAAACGCTCCATCAATCAGAACGTTGCAACCACCATATGAATCTGCCGCCCGGGAACTCGCCATATCTGGACAAAAACTCTGTACGTTAAGGGGTTATGGCGGCGGTGACCCGGGGTGCCACGGCGGCCGCGGCTGCGGCGAGCACGGCGGCAAGGCCGAAGACCCCGGCGAGAGAACCCGTCGTCGTCGTAAAGGCCGCGAACACGATGCCCGTGGTGGCGAGCGCCAGCGCCCCGCCCAGGGAGTCCGCAATGGACATGGCGGAACTGTTGAAGCCCTCGTTCTCCTTGGTGGACAGCGCCAGGGTGAGCACGCTGAGCCGCGGATACAGCAGTCCCATGCCTCCGCCCGCAGAGATCCAGCCTGCAATAACGACGGCGGCGGGCCAGTGAAGTGCGGTGGTGGCCAGTGCGAGGATCACCGCTGCAAGGACCATCAGCGCCCCGATGCTCACGGCGCGGCGGTGCGGCAGGCTGGCACCCAGCCGGCCCTGGACGGCAGCCGCACCGGCCCAGGACAGTGCTCCGGCGGTGAGGGTCAGCCCCGCGAAGGTGGGTGAAAAGGCGTACTGCTCGATCAGCAGGTAGGGCAGGTAAACCTCGGCGCCGAAGAACCCGGCCGAGGCGAGCCCCCGGGTAAGGATGACGCTGGGTAACCCGGGGCGGGCCGCGAGGGTGCCCCGGGGAACCAGGGGCCGGACGGCCAGCAGCGCCACACCCACGGCCGCGACGGCGAGGGCGGCTGAAGCTGCGGGGATGCCGGGGACGCGCACCCCGGCGGAGAGGTTCAGCCCGAGCACCGCGGCGGCGGCCAGCGCCGCCCAGCCCAGCCGGCCTGCCGCCCACGGTGTGGCGGGCTGCGCGGGTGTGGCGAGCTGCGCGGGTTTTCTGTCCAGCCCCCGAAGGACCGGTGCGATCATCAGCAGCGCAGGGATGACCAGGCCCACCACGCCCAGGAACACCCAGTGCCAGCTGAAGACCTGCGCCACGATCCCGGCAGCGAACGGCCCTACCAGCGAAGGGACCACCCACGCGGCTGAGAACGCCGCGAAGATTTTGGGGTGCAGCGCGCCGGGATAAATACGTGCCACCAGCACATACAGCGAGACGGTCAGGGCGCCCCCGCCGAGGCCCTGCACCAGGCGTCCCGCCACGAGCACCGGCATGGATACGGATGTTCCCGCAATGAGAAGACCCAGCACAAACAACGCCACGGAGGTGTACAGCGGGGCGGTGGGTCCGCGCCGGTCGGACCAGTTTCCCGCTGCAACCATGCCGATCACCCCGGTTGCCAGCGGACCGGCGAAAGCGAGGGCGTAGAGGGCAGCGCCGTCGAGTTCGCGGCTGACGAGGGGCATGATGGTGGTCACGGCGAGGGATTCGAACGCGGCCAGGAACACCAGGGCGCACGTCCCAACCGTCACCCAGAGGTACGGTCCCCGGAGGATGCCCGCCGCCGGACGGGTGGCTGGAACAACGGAGTCCTGCACCTTATCCCCTCAGCTGACGTACCGGTTGCGGCCTGCGCGGTACCCGAAGATCCCCGCCAGCAGGCCGACCACCAGGAACAGGACTCCTGCGGCGGCGAAGGACCCGGTGGCCTGGTGCAGCTGGCCCACCATCAGCGTCCCCGTGGAGCCCAGGCCGTAGCCGACGCCCTGCATCATGCCAGACAGGTGCGCCGCAGTGTGCCCGTCACGGGTCCGGAGCATGATCATGGTGAGCGCGACGGCCGTGAGGCTTCCCTGCCCAAGGCCCAGCAGCCCCGCCCACACCCAGACCAGGTCAAGGGGACCGAAGATACTGAGAGCGAAGCCGCCGCCGGTCATCAGGGCCACCACAGTGTTAACGGCACGCTGGTCGCGGAGCCTGGCTGCGAGCGCGGGCGCGAACAGCGAACCGAGCATCTGCAGGACGATGCACATGGAGACGATCAGCCCGGCGGTTGCCCCGTCCACGCCCCGTTCCCGCAGGATGGGCGCCAGCCAGGCGAACACGCTGAAGGACATCATGGCCTGCAGCACCATGAAGATGGTCACCTGCCAGGCAACCGGGGAGCGCCACACGTTGACGCCGTCCCTGACGGCCTGGTGCCGGATGCGGGGCTGGCGGAGTGCCACCGGCAGGAACAGCAGAAGTACGACGGCGGCAGGCACCGCCCAGGACCACAGCGCCAGGGTCCACTCCCCCGAGGCCGCGTACACCGGATAGGTGAAGCCTGCCCCGAGTGCCGCCGAGGCGCAGATGGCTGTGGTGTAAAGCCCTCCCATCAGGCCCAGCCGGTGCGGGAAGTCCCGCTTGACCAGACCGGGCAGCAGGACGTTGCACAGGGCGATCGCGGCTCCACAGGCTGCCGTCCCGGCAAGCAGCGCGGGCAGGTGGCTGGCTCCCGGCAGCTCAACCGGGCGGAGCAGCAGTCCGGCTGTGAGTACCGCCATGGCAAACAGGAGCACGCGTTCAGCACCGAACCGCCTTGCAAGGACCGGGGCAAGCGGCGCGAACACGCCCAGCAGGGTAACGGGCACCGTGGTCAACACCACCACGGCCCAGCCGGGAAGGGCGGCCTGGGCCGTCACCTCGGGCAGGACCGCCGAGAAGCTGGAGAAAACTGTACGCAGGTTGAGCCCGATCAGGACCAGGCACAGGCCCAGGTAGGCGAGCTGCCGCCGGCTCCCCACGTGGGTGGGCCCGGGTGCGGGCGCCTCATCAACCTCGGCGTCAACCAAAGTGCCCGGCTGCTCCTTCGCCGCAGGTTCAAGTGCCCGCTGCTTCCTTGCCCCGGCGTTCGTCGCTTCCCTCACCCGCCCATTCTTGCAGGACTTGTTTCCCGGGTTATCCACATAGGGGCACTTGGTCCTGCTGCTTCCCATGCCGCTTGCCTACGGTGAAGGAAGGAAGCAGTCCAGCCATACGAACTGATTGAGCCTTCCTGTTCAACCCTGAGGGAAGACGGGGAGAAGTAGGACAACCGGGAGAAAATTGAGCACACCACAGCCATTCATGACAGCCGCGGCTGGAAATCCGCGCCCCCAACCGAGCGTCGACCCTGGGGTCGCCGTCGTTGCTGGACCGGCGGTTGACCATGCCATGGTCGCCCGCGCGGACATCGGTGCCGGACGGGCGACTGATCCCGGACCGGTTTCCAACCGCGGACCGGAACGGGGCCGCGGCTCCACCGGCAACCGGTGTTTTGATCCGGAATGCCCTTCCGGCCTTCCCCATCAGGGCCAGGGGCCTCCCCCCGGGCTCGCGGCAAGAGCTGTTGCCAGCCTGGTGCTTGCAATCGTGGCGCCATTCAGCCTTGCACTAAGTGCTCCTTTTGCCAGTTTTGCCATGTTGCTGACCTTTCCGTATGAGGGACCTTCGGCAGCCCCATGGCTGGCCCCACTGGTTTTCTGGAGCATGCCATTCATTTTCGGTTCAATATCAACCGCTTTGGCTCTGGCGGCTTTGCGGAAGTGGGGCACCTCTTTCGAGCGGTCGGGCCTGGCGATAGCTGCCCTCTGGATATCCGGCGTGATCTTCGTGCTTGGTCTGATTTTCACGTTGCGGTTCATGTACCTGATGCAGCTCGGCTGACGTGCACTCATCCGTTTCCACGGCCGGAAGGCCATTTCGCTCCGGCGTCCCGCGTTCCAGCGCATCGCCCTGCGCCGCTATTCTGGAAGGGATGAGCGAATCCCCAGAAAACCCCCAGCAGCCGCATGTCCCGAGGCCCGTCACGCCCGGCACGCAGGCTTCCTTCGGCACGTATGGCGGACGGCCGGTGAGCTTTGTCCGCCGCGGCACGCGCCTGCAGGGCCGGCGGCAGGCGGCGTGGGAGGAGCATGCGGAACGGTGGGCCGTAGAGGTTCCGCGGCACGTTGCCAACACCTCCGTCCACCCGGATTACACCTTCGATGCCGAAGCCGAGTTTGGCCGCACGGCTCCCCTCATCGTGGAGATCGGCTCCGGCCTGGGCGATGCCGTGTGCCACGCAGCCGAGCAGAACCCGGACACCGATTTCCTAGCAGTGGAGGTTTATACCCCGGGCCTGGCCAACACCATCATCAAGATCAACAGCCGCGGCCTCCGCAACGTCCGCGTGGTTGAGGCCAATGCGCCCGAAGTTCTGGCCACCATGCTTCCGCCCGGCTCAGTCAGTGAGCTCTGGGTCTTTTTTCCCGATCCGTGGCACAAGTCCCGGCACCACAAGCGCCGCCTCATCCAGCCCGAGTTCGCCGACCTGGCGGCGAGGGCGCTGAAGCCGGGGGGGTTGTGGCGCATTGCCACCGACTGGTCGAACTATGCCGTCCACGTCCGCGATGTCCTGGCGGACTCCAAGGATTTCGAAAACCTCCACACCGGCGAGCGCCGCGGGCCGGAAAGTCCGCTGACGCAGGTGTGGCAGTCGGGCGTCGAGTCCGTGGTTGGCGGGGCACCGGTCAGGGAGGGCCGCGCCCCGGTCAGCACTGCGCACACAGGACCAAATGAGGGCATCGACGAAACGGGAGGCTGGGCGCCCCGTTTCGACGGAAGGATCCGGACCAGTTTCGAGGCGAAGGCCCATGAAGCCGGGCGGCTGATCTTCGACCTCTGCTACCGCCGGCGCTAACCAGCGCAGGACAGGCAGCAGGCAGGGGCAGGGGCAGGGGCCAGACAGCAGCCAAGGGAAGGCCCAGCGCAGGTCAGGTGATGCTGATGGCGGCCACAATCTCCTTCAGCATGCCAAGCCTCGGTTCAATGGACGGGTCCGTGTAAGGCCAGAGGACCACCACGCCGATGAACCGCCCGTTCTCCCAGACACCCACTGTGGCTGCAACCTTCGCCAAGCCCCCGGCGTCGTTGTAACCCACCACGACGGCGTACGCGGCTTTCCCCGGAAGGTCCAGTTCGCCTTCGGCCAGGAGGGTTCCGCCCCGCTCGTCCCGGTAGAACTCGGACATCAGGTGCGCCCACCCGTTCGCCTGCGGGGCCCCCTGCACGGAGGCGTCGTCCTTGATGATGGTCACCAGGACATCGCCCAGGAGTCCGTACTGTTCGGTGTTCGGCCCGGCGGTGGAATCGTCCAGGACTTGGGTGTGCTCGGGAAATTCTGCGTTGAAGCCCAGCGGGGATTCGATGTGCACTGACATGGGTCACAGCCTCTCGAGCTTGGTGTCGTTGGGCACCTTATAGTACGTGGACACGTTGGTGGTGGACTGGTTTTCGGTCTTGACCTCCACCTCGCCCACCTTCACGTCAAGTCCCGCCTCATGCGAGGCGGTGACAACACTGTTGACCTGGACGGTGGCAGACCCTGCCTCGTAAAGCTTCGCAGCGTCCCGGGCCGCGCCATAGTCGTTGCCCAGTGCCACGTTCCGCAGGTAGCTGTCGATCACGCCCCTGTTTTCCGGGGTGTAGTCGACGTTGATCTTCACGGTGCCCTGGGTGCCCACGCTGACGGATGATTCCACTTTGGCCGCCTTGACATCCGTTCCTGCCGTCGCGCCCTGGGCCACCGTTCCGTCCATCGACACCGTCACGGAATCGATGTTGCTGTCTTTGTCCAGGCTGACCTGCAGACCGCCCTTGCCGGAGGCTTCGAACACCCGGCCGTCCAGGTTGAGCTTGCCCTGGGCAGAAACCTCGCCGCCCGCCGTCGCGGTCCCGTCCGTCAGGTTCCGTTCGTAGGCCAGGTCCAGCTTCGCCGAGCCGGACGCGGCGCCTGCCTCCCCTGTCGCCTCCAGGGACAGGGTTCCCTTGGCCTTGTCCGTCTGGCCCGTGGAGCCGTTGTCGCCGGCGGCCTCGTTGATGGTGTCCAGGATGTACCCCGGCGGGTTGCCGGCCACGTCCTTGATTTCGCCCACGCTGTCCGGCGGCAGGTCCCGGTACATCTGCTCCCGGGCCTCCATGGCCTCCTCCACGCTCCCGAACGTGTACTCGCGCGAAACCTCGCCGCTGAGCGTGACCCCGGCAGCGCCCGTGGTGTCGTTCACGCCCAGGCCCATGTTTCCGTACACCTTCATGGTGGCGGAGCCGTCAGCGTTCTCCACCACTTCCGTCCCCACTTCGGCTCCGCCGTGCACCCACGCGACCCGCGCCTCGATGGAAGCCTTGCCGGTCTCGGAGTAGACGGGGATGTCCGCCTTGGCGAGATCCTGGAGGTGTTCCCTGGCCTGCTCCTGCACGGAGGCGGGGACCCCGCCGTCCATGCGCATGAGGTCCCGGGCGAACGGGCCGTCGTCGTTGCCGCCTTCGATCAGGTACTGCCGGTCCGCCGCGGAAAGGCTCTCCCACCAGGCGGCCTGCTCTTCCGGGCCCGCCTCAAGCATGCGCTCCAGGTCCGACTGCAGTTCGCGGCGGTGCTCAGCAGCTGCTGCGGCTGCGGCGGCCTGTTCCCTCAGCCATTCCCGGGCCTGGTCGGCCAGTGATGTGATCCGGTCCCAGGCGCTGTTTCCGCCGCTGCCGGCCGGGGAGGACGTCGATGATTTTTCCTGTTCCTCAGCGTGCTGCAACAGGATCCTGGAGTTCTCCCGCAAGCTGTTCACCACTTTGTCCAGGCCCGGGCGGTGGTTTCCGCTCCACTCCTGCCGGAACCGGTCGCCGTCGCTGCCCTTCCACGGTGCCGACTGGATCTGGCTGTGCAGTGAGCTTGCCTGGGTACTCAGCGATGCCGCTGCCCGGTCGGCGGCTTTGGCCAGGGCCCGCAGCTGGCTGACGTCAGCGCCGTAAAAAGTCATGGTGTTCCCCCGGGAGAAGTTCGCGGTGCGTGTTCAATCGCTGGTCCATATCGTTGCACAGCGTCCGCGGCCGGGCGATGGGGATCCCTCCCCATCCCTGTTGTGTCTTGGGCAGCCGGGCACCGGCCGGCCCCGGCCCAAACCCCGCGGCAAGGCCACGAAAGGCCCCCACTGTTCCAGGACTGCCAGGGCGTGGCACGATTGCCCTAGTGTGCAGGGGCGCACACCGGAAGAGCACTTGCACAAAGGACCCGCCATCAAAAGAGAACTGAAGCAGGCCGCCGACGCGGCGGAGAATGTCACCAACTCCCGGACGCTGGAACTGCTGGCGAGGGCGGGGTTCGCGGCGAGCGGGATCCTCCACCTGCTGGTGGGGGCAATCGCCATCCGGCTGGCATTCGGGGGTACGGGGAACGCGGACTTCAGCGGCGCGGTGTCCGAGCTTGCCACCCAGCCGGCAGGGCCGTTCCTTCTTTGGGCAAGTTTCGCAGCCTGCGCTGCGCTTGCGCTCTGGCAGGCCAGCGATGCCATTTTCGACTACAACCACCTGCCCACCAAGGAAAAAGCCGGCAAAAAGGCCAAGGCGGGGGCCCAGGCTCTGGTGTTCACCGGGCTCGCCCTGACCCTGATGTCCTTCGCCACGGGAACGGGCTCGGGCGGGGACAACCAACGGACCGCCAGCGACCTGACCATATCGCTCATGAAGGCCCCCGGCGGCGTGGCCCTGCTGGTCCTGCTGGGTGTGGGCATCGCGGTGACCGGGGTGGTGTACGGCATCCGCGGGCTGAGGAAATCGTTCGAAAAGCACCTGGTCATGCCCGCATCACCCTCGGCGCGGACCGCGGTGACCGTCCTGGGCGTTACCGGGTACGTGGCCAAGGGAATAGTCCTGCTGCTGACGGGCCTGCTGATCGCCATCGCAACCCTTCAGGCGCATCCGGAGGACTCCACCGGGCTCGACGGCGGTCTGCGGGCCCTGCGCGACCAGCCCTTCGGCGTCTACCTCCTGGCCGCGGTGGGTGCCGGGCTCATCTGTTACGGCGTGTTCATGATGGTGCGGGCCAAACTGTCCAAAATGAACCGGTAATCCAGGGCAGGGAAGACTGTCCGCACAGCACTTCAGGGCACGGAGACCACTGCCACGGCGCGCTGGGTGCCGTCCCGCAGTTCCACGCTTGAAATGCTTCCCAGCTGGACGGGCGTGGCCCCCGTGATCCTGACCCTGCCGCTGGGGGTGGCGGTCCAGGCGCAGGCACGGTCCTCGCCGCCGGCACGGTCCCGGACCCACAGGGACAGCGTCCCGTCCTGCGGCAGGCTGCTTCCGTTCACGGCCAGCTCCGTTCCCCACGTCTTCCGGGCGAGGTCGATGCTGAACTGGAGGCCGTTCGCGGCCTGCACCGAGTAGGTGGCGTCCGGCTGCGGCGGCCGGGCCAGCAGTGGCCCCGCGGCCAGGCCCAAGGCAAGGCAAGCGGCGGCTGCCGTGCCCGCCAGCGCCGCCCACCGCCGTCGTAATGTCCGACGGCGGCGGGCAAGCTTACGCAGCAGCGGCGCGGGATCGGCGGCAGGCAGGCGGTCCGGCCCTCCCGGAGCGACCGTCAGTGCAACGGCGTCCGGCACCGGAAGGGTATCCAGCACCACGGGCACCTTCTCCAGGACGGAAAGCTCCCTCCGGCACTGCCCGCACTCCTGCAGATGGGCCTCGAAGGCCTGCAGGTCCCCTGCGTCCAGCCCGCCCAGGAGGTAGGCGCCCAGCAGGTGGTGCGCTTCGGTGTTCACCGCTCCACCCCCATCTCGTCCAGAATGGTACGCAACGCCCGCACGGCATAATAGGCGCGCGATTTGACGGTCCCGCTGGGGATGTTGAGCTGGACGGCGGCCTCGTTCACCGTGAACCTGCGGTAATGCAGCGCCACCAGGACGTCCCGGTGTTCCTTGCTCAGCCGCAGCAGGGCCTCCTCCACCAGCACCCGGTTGAGCAGTTCGTCCACCCTCTCCGGAACAGCGGCCGCCGGCTCTGCCAGGCCGCTTTCCAGGGTCTCCGCGGGACGGCGCCTTGCCCTGCGGTAGTTGTCGATCATGATGTTCCTGGCCGTCCGGTACAGGTAGCTGCGGAGACTGCCGGTGATCTCAGGGGTGCGCTGCCAGACGCGCAGCACGGTTTCCTGGACCACGTCCTCGGCAAGCTGGGGGTCGTGGGAGGCGCTGAGCACGAAGCGGCGCAGGGCGGCGCCGTGGTCGCGGTAGATGGACGCCACCACGTCCTCATCCAGCGGCATGCGTTCCTCCTGCCCGGGCCCCGTCCCCCATTCCTGCTTACTCCGTAAAGACGCCGCGAACGGACAGAAGGTTCAACCACCGGCGGCCGCCCATATGAACCATTGTTCACCCCGGTACGTCGTAAGGGTTAGCGTCCGGTGGTCCGACGCCGGGCCAGTCAACAAGGAGCAACACCATGAAACTCAACGTGGGCGCAGGACTCGCCATCCTTGCCCTTTCCGCAGCACTGTCTGCCTGCGGCGGCGGCACCGGAACGGCGCCGGCCACCAGTCCCGCCGTCACGGAGGGGTCACCTCCGGCCTCCGCAACAGCCCCCGCCGCGTCTGTCACCCCGCCGTCCGCAACGTCGGCCCCGCCAGCAAGTGCCGCCGTCGACCTTAAGACCGCTGCCTCGAGCGCCGGGGAGATCGTGGTGGATGCCGAGGGGATGAGCGTCTACTTCTTCACGAAGGACGTGAAGGACTCCGGGACCAGTGCCTGCACGGACGCCTGCCTGGCAGCGTGGCCGCCGGTCACCACTGCCGCTGAGACGCCCCAGGTGGAAGGGGTCACCGGGACTGTGGGCACCATTGCGACGCCGGACGGCGCGAAGCAGGTGACGCTCAACGGCCTGCCGCTGTACTACTTCGCCAAGGACACCAAGGCGGGCGACATCCTGGGCCAGGGCGTGAACGGCGTCTGGTACCTGGCGGATCCGTCTGGCGAAATGATCAGGATGGGTGCGTCCGGCTAGTACGCGGCATTCCTGCGCTGAGCCCTACTGCAGTGCGCGGGCGTCACGGGAGCGGGACGGACGGAAGGTTCCCGGGCAGCGGAAGCTCTGAGGGGACCGGGACTTCAGGCGGCTTGCCCAGCCCATCGGCAACGTGACCGGGGACAGCGTCGGGCAAGGTCCCGGGAGCGGGGACTTCCGCTGGCTTTCCCGGGGACGTTGGCTGCCCGGCGGGCGTCTCCCCTGCAACTGCACTGTCCGACGGCGGGACGGCGGCCGGTTGCGTCGCCTCGGCGGGGTCCGCGGGGACCGGGGCTGGTCCGCCTGGTGCAGTGCGAGCCGGCACAGTTCCGGCGGGTGCGGTTCCGGCAGGTGCCGTGGGCAGCGGCGCGCCGGGCTGTCCGGTCTGGTGCCCGGCCGGGGATGGGGCGGCACCCGTCACGAAGGCGGTGATGGTGTGGTTCAGCTGTTTGAAGGAGTCGCGGATTCCCTGGTCCGATGCTGCGGCGACAGCCCCGCCGGCACTCAGCGAAACAGCCACGGAGAGCGTGGTGAGGGCGATCCGGCGCTTAACTTTGCGGCGGGCGGCCAGCTCGTCCACCCGCGGGGCCTCTTCGGCGGCGGCGGGTGCAGCATCGGATGCGGCAGGACCAGCCGCTCCGGCGGGAGCCATCAGCGCCGCGGTCGCGGCGGAGGGCTCGGGCGCCGTGTCCGCGAGGGCACGAAGTTCCACCAGCGCGGGGCGGAGGCGGCCGTCGTCGTCCATGCCTGCCTCGAGCAGAAGCTGATCGACGAAGGCGTCGCTGCGGGTTCCTGCCGTGTCACTCATGATTCGCCTGGTTTCTCTGGAGCGTTTGTGCCTTGAGGTGCTGAAGGGCCCTGCGCTGGAGCTGCTTGATGGCTCCGGGGCTTTTGCCCATAATCCGGGCAACCTGCTCGATGGACAGATCGGCCACCACGCGAAGGGCCAGCACTTCCTGGTGTTCCTCGCTGAGCCCGTCCAGCAGGGCTGCCGCCCCGCCGTTGAGTTCAATGGCGTGGTCCTCTGCTGACGGTGCGGTCCTGTAATCCTGTTGTGGATCGTAGGGGCCGAGCTGGGGCCTACGATCCACCCGGCGGTAGTAATCCACCATCCGTGCGTGGGCAATGGAGAAGATCAGGGACTTGGCGCCCTGGAGTCCGCCGGTAAGTTCACCGATCTTCGGGTAGAAGGCCAGGAACACGTCCTGGGTGACTGCTTCCGGATCATCCACGCCCCGGGCCTTGAGGTATCCCTGCACCGGCCCGGCGAAGGACCGGTAGGCAGCACCGAAGAGCACGGCCGGGTCTGTTCCGGCCGCACTCTCGAATATGTCCGTCTCTTCTTGGGCCAAAGTGCTGAGCACCAGCGGCTCCTCCATCCCAGGATGCGGGGTGCAGCTGTCCCGGTCTCCGGAGCGGACAGCCAGTCCCCTGTGTTTCCTGCTGCCTCTCGGCAGGCGCTCCCGGCGCGTTCCGAACGGCGGTGCGTCCGGGCAGCCGGGGCTGTCTGTACTGCGGGAACAGACCTTCTGGCCGGTTCCCGCAGTACAGACTAGCGATCAGTCCTTAGCGGACCGAAACGGCGGGGGTGTCCACTACGTTGCCGCCCTGGGCGGGAACAGCGGGGACGGCAGGAACGGCGGGTTCGCCGTCAACGCCGGGAACGGCGGGCACTGCCGGAACGGCCGGCATTTCAGGGCGCTCAACCTCAACAGCTGCAGAACCGTTGGCTGCAGCGCCGGCCTCGGCGGCGGCGCCAGCTTCGGTCACGACGTCGGCGCAGTAGCTTTCGACGTTTGCTTCGCCTTCCGCGGCGATTACCAGGGAGGAGAAAGCTTCGGAGGAAGCGTTCAGGCCGCCGTTGGTGAAGGCGGTGCACAGGCCGAACGCTGCGGCTCCGGCTGCGTCAACGGCGGTGTCCGCGGCAGCGGAGGCAGAAGCCTTGGCGGAGGCGTTCTCGTTGGTGACCTTGGCGTCGGCTGCCGCTGTTGCCTCTGCGTCGGCAGCAATGTCGGCGTCGGCGTCGGCGTCAGTCTTTGCAGCGTCAGCAGCAGTCTCGACAGCGGCTGCGGCGGTTGCCTGGCCTTCAGCGGCTGCTTCCGCGGCGAACTCCGGGGCGGGTGCGCCGAAGAGGTTGTGGGCGGTCTGCTGCGCCTGGGCGGGGAGGACGCCGGAAACGGCTGCGGCGCCAGTTCCGCCGACGGCGATGGTGCCGGCGGCCAGGACTCCGGCAGCGACTTTGCTGGTGGCGAGGACGGTGAACAACGACATAAAGACACTCCAAAACCTAGACAACACTTTTTGCTTCGGGCCCGCCGGGCGAGCCCATCACCTCCTACATCGCAGGGGACGGCGGAAAGGTTACGGGTGTGCAGAAACTTTCTTGCGCGCCTTAGGCCTGGCCCGTCCGCACTACGATCGATACATGTCCAGCGAGATCGGTATGGAGGACTACGCGGGTTTCCTGCCGCCGGCCCGAAGGGAGGCAGTAATGCCCGCGGCCTCTGGGTGGTGGCCCTGGAGGAAGCATCGCATCCACCTCCTTCGGTTGCGGGATGCCAGCGCCCCGGTTCGGCTACTCGTCGTCCACGGCGCCGGAGCCCATGCGTCGGCGCTCTGGCCTGTTGCGTCCCTCCTGGCAGGGCGCGGCTTCGATCTGGCTGCCGTGGACTTGCCCCTCTACGGCCGAACGGTAACAGCCTCGCGCGGAACAGTGACCTACCAGGACTGGGTCGACCTACTGGTCGACCTCATTGCGGCTGAGGACGACGGCCGCCCCGTTATCCTCCTCGGTGCCAGCATCGGTGGTCTGCTAACCGTGGAATCCGGAGCCCGCTCACACCGCGTCGCGGCCGTGGTCGCTACCTGCCTGCTCGACCCGCGGAAGAGGTCCGCCCGCTCAGCGATGACCCGGTTCCATTCTCTGGCGCTGGTTTCATGCCTCTGCTCAAGCTGGTCCGCGGGCCGATCGCCAGGATCCCCGTCAAGGTCTCCTGGATTGCCGATCTCAGGAACATGGGGCGCGACCCCAGACTGGGGCGGCTCTGCGCCAAAGATTCGCGCGGAGGTGGCGCGTGTGTCCCTTTGGGGTTCCTCGCCAGCTACATGCAGCATTCACATTGCGAGGCCCGCACGGCCCACTTCCCAGTGCACCTGATGCATCCCGAACTCGACGAGTGGACTCCGGTGTCGCTCAGTGAGGACACTCTCCAAACCCTGCACGGCCCCACCACCAGCCAACTTCTCCGTGGCTGCGGCCACTTTCCCCTCGAAGAACCCGGTTTGGCAGATCTCCTGGGCGGCCTCGAAAAGGTGGCGGCCGATGCAGTGTCAGGCATGGGTTACGGAAGTTCGGCCGGCTCAAAATGATTGCACCTCGCGGGCGTGGAGATTCCGGACAGCTACGGGGCCGCTGACTGAGGACCGTTCGGACGTTGCAGGGCAGTCCGGGTTATCAGTGGTGGCACTATGAAGGCGCCGACAGCAAGTAGTGCGAATCCGACGACCGCGGGGTTCATCCAGAAGGGAACCATGTCGTAGTCGGCGTTGCACTTATTGCTCAACGGGAAGATGGTCCTGCCCGCATGTTCAGGGTGCGTCATCCTGTACTCCCGGTCATAGGCTTGATGACGAGATATCTCGCAGGACTCCTCGTCGTCGAGGCCTCCGGCAAAGATCCCGATGAACAAAAGGATCGGAACCATGAACGCGGAAAAGATTCCGAGCAGGATCCATCCGGGCCTGAGTCCATGCCGCAAAGTCCTCATGTTTGTTCCCCCATTGCGACCATTTGGTCGCGAAACCTCCCGCTATTTCGATGCCTCCTGGTAGGCATCGACAATCGTCTGGTCGAGCGTACCCCGGGGGTTGGGCTTTTTGTTGGTGAGCTGGTGACCACCGGCTGACGGGGCGGCTCGAGCTGCCTAACCCAGAATTGAGTGGGGCGGTGCTCTGGTAACGTCGGGCAACGAGCACTTTGGGGGAATATTGAACAACGGTTTTGCCGGGTTAACCGCTGATCGACCACGTTTAGCCGTGGTCTTGGCTACGACTTTCTGCTCACTAGCAGTTCTGCCTGCCCGCGATTCCAGCCGCTCTTATCGCTAGGGCCACCATCCTGTCCATACTCACCGGGACCGGGGCTACGTCGAACCAGGCCCTGCAAGTCAGCGTCGTGCTGGCAACCTCTATAGCCGGCTTAGTGGCATTCGTGATGATGCGACGTAGTGTCACCGCCCGTAGGACCTGGGTATGGGCAGGCCTGGCCATCATCCTCGTTGTAGCAGCATCCGCCCCTATTGTTTGGGTAGCCGCCCAGATCTTCACCGAGGAGTAGTGCGAATATCAACCCGGCGGCAGAGGCAACGCCGACATTCGCCCGCCTGATGAAATTCCGGCTGTGTGCCGTTAGGCCTCTGGTTCAAGTCATACTTGAGTCCGCCGTCCGGTGAAGGATGGTTCTGCCACCCAACAATTTAACGATGCCAGGAGTGACGCCCCAAGAATGACCGTCGATGAGGAAGCCATGTTGCCCGTGGCACGAGATCGTCCGCGAACATCCATATGGCTGGGAATCGCATGGCTTCTGGTGGCGGCCTGTCTAGGGCTGATGTCATGGACGCTGCTTCAGCTAGATTCGGCAGACATCTATATTCTTCTCGCTCCGGACATTAACACCATAACTGTGGGAACCCTCCTTTCCCTCCTGGCGATGGTGCCCGCCATCACTGGGATCTACCTATTAACCCGATATGCAGTTGCCAGTACTCGAAGTCGTTGGGTAGCTCGCCTCGTGAAAGCATCCGGTTGGGTAGCAGGAATCTGCGTCGGCTTAGTTTCCGCATACTCGGCATTAGCGATGTTTCTGCTCACCCCGGTTACTGCGTACACGTTGCAATCTCCGAATGATGGACGAAGCGTGCTGATCGTCAACAGGACTGTCCTCCTCGCGGGCGGCTTCACGGTCTACGAACCCCGAAACTGGCCCACTTATGTGGAGGTAGGGTCGCTGACTACCAATAACGCGCACGATCCGTTCGGCGACGGGGCATACCGTGCGGTGTGGACCGACGAAGGGCTGGAGCTGGAATTTGTGTCCGATTACATGAAACCCGACAGATACGAACACAAATTTATTGAGTTCCGGCTGTAGCCAAGCAATCCCACTGTCCGTTAGCCGGTGGCTCGCCGGACGTTTTAGGCGCCCGACTGGGGATCCTCACCCGACGCTGTCGTTCAAGTGCTGGAACATAAGGTGGTCCTGCCATGTGCCTGCGATCTTCAAATACTTCGGGGCGAGTCCGTACTGCTGAAAGCCTGTCTTGGCTAGGACGTTTTGAGAAGCGACATTGGCAATCAAAGTTTCGGCTTGCACTCGATGAAGTTCCAGCTCGGTGTAGGCGGAGACGAGTGCTGCTTGGACGGCCTCCGTCGCCAGACCCATGCCTGTTCGGTCCTCCGACAGCCAGTACCCCATGTTGCAGGATTGGAAGGGGCCGCGGGTGATGCCGCTGAGCGTCAAGCGCCCAGCTACCGCACCGTCGTCGTCCAAGATGACCCAGGGCATTGCATCACCGCGCCCGTGACGTGCCAGTGCTGCCTCAACGTCGGCGCGCTGACCTTCCACCGTGAAATAGTCCTCAGCCCGCGTGGGACCCCACGGTGACAGGAAATCGCGGTTGCGTACTTGCAGTTCAGCCAGGGTTTCACAGTCACCGGGGTTGATGAGCCGGATGCGTAAGGTCATGGTTCTACCTTTCCAGATCCTGTCCCGCCCCTGTTGTCATAGGAGTGTTGCGCGTTGCAGTCGCCGTCCGAGCTGATCCTGATGTGCCTGCTTGGACTAAGAACATCCGCCCGTAAGCCGGGTGGCCTAACGGGCGCTCCTGCGTCAATAGGGGATCCCCCTACGGGCGCTGCTGTGACGCGTAGCAACCAAAAACGCCGCCACTAGCATTCGCCAACCACCACCCCCTAGTGAAAGAGAACGTAGAAGACGATTGCCAGCGCCGGGAAGAGCGCCTGGCCGATTGCGCTGACCAAAAGGCGCTTCTCTGTGACCCACAGCCAGAAACCAAGGAAGACGTGGCACGAGCAGCAGAAGATAACTATGGCCGACCCGCTGGCGGGATTGCCTGAGAAGTTCACCAGCCACAGGCCCACTGCGATGCCCAAGCCGAAGGTGATGTTGTAGGCGCCAACATTCATCGCCCACATCCGCACTGCGCGCACGTCTTCCGGCCTAATCAGGAAGATCCGGTGGAACCGTTGATCGCCATGGAAGAAGATCTCCAGGATGCCAACGCTTATCAGCGCCAGGCCGGTGGATCCGGCGAGTATCTGGCTCAGCACATTCATGCCGCTCCTAGGCCAATCTTGCAATCTCCGCTTCTTGCGTGCAGGTTACGCTTCAGGCGCGGAGACCTTCAAGGGGCGGCTTGCAAACGCAGTCCACTACCCATGCCCGCCCGCCTCCAGCCCGGCCCCAACAGCCCGCCTTAAACGCATCCGTCTCCGCTGACCTACGGCTCTTCAACCACAGCGCCGACATCCGCCAAGCCAACGGATCGCTGACCAGCGGCCGCCACACGATCCCTCACCGGACATCGCTCACTCGTCCTTCTCAGCCTCCGCATGACTCTTAAGTGAGGGGGTCGGCCCGCCTGTCTGCTCCGGCACGTCGCTTCGGGCTTGACCGTCCTGAACGAAAGTAATCCTAATTTGGCTCCCGCGCTCAAGGACCGACCCGGCGGACGGATCTTGGGAGGTCACCCAGAACAGCCCTGGCCATGTACGCGAACGGAGCCCCGGCCCGTCAGGGTCCCCGGCGGCGAGACCAAACCCAATGTTCGCCGCCATCTCTTGGGCAATGTGCACAGGCTGCCCAACCAGGTCGGGAACAGTCAGCTTCTGACGTTCATCCATCTATGCAACTCCTTTGAGCCTGACCAGCTAGAACGGTGAAACCAACCTTCTTCCGTCACCAAAATACCGCCGGTGGGTCAGCCGGGCCTGGCCGACCCGAATTCTTGGTTCCAAAGGCGCGCTTTAGTTAGGCCAGCTGGGTGTCCTTTGGAGGGTCCCCAGGCGGGTCAGTGCGACAGACAGATCATTTCCATTGAGGAGCGCGGCATCCCGGTGCCCGATGATTCCCATAAGACCCGCCCGCAAGACTGCCCGGAGAAGGTGCCCTAAACGCTACACATCAAATCGTCTCGAAACCCTTGGGATGCGGTCACGTCTCGGGGACCAGGTGAGGACCGTGGCGGCACCTTATAAACCGTCAACTCCAGCTCGATTCGGTGGACCGACTCTTTAGTTATGACGGACCTCGGAACCCCTAACCCAAATCCGCGTTCCCGGCCGAAGCCAGAGGCAGCATGCGTTCCCAGAAGTCCTCCGGGATGCTCCACTGGGCCAGGCGGGCGGCTTCGGCTACCCGCCCGGGCTCCGCCATCCCCACGATGGTGGACGTGATGCGGGGATCGCGGGTGGAGAACTGCAGCGCCGCGGCGGCAAGCGGCACCGAGTACTCGCGGCAGAGCTCCTGCATTTCCCGGACACGGCCCAGCAGTTCCGCGCTGGCCGGCCGGTAGCAGTAGTTGGCGGTGGCATCGGGTCCCTTCACCAGCAGGCCGCCGCCAAAAGGCGCGGCATTGATGAAGGCGACGCCCCGCCGTCGTGCGTCCTCGATGAGCGGCTCCGCCGTCTGGTCCACCAGGGTGTACCGGTTGTGGCTGATGACAACATCGAACACGTCCAGGGCCAGGTACTTCAGCTCCAGGTCAATGGGTCCGCCGGCCACGCCGAGGTGACCAATCACCCCCTGGTCCCGCAGGTCAACGAGCGCCTCCAGCGGCCCGCCAGCGGCCACCCCCTCCCCAAAGCTGATCTTCTCCGGATCGTGGAGATGGACCAGCGGAAGCCTGTCCAGCCCCAGCCGCTCAAGGCTTTCCTCCACGCTGCGCCGGACGCGGTCGCCGGAGTAGTCCGCCGTCCCCACGATGGGATCCACCTTCGTGGACAGGACAAAGCCCTCCGGCAGCCCGCCCGCTTCCCGGATGGCCTGCCCGATCCAGCGCTCGCTGCCGCCGTCGTGCCCGTATTCGTTGGAGGTGTCCAGGAAGTTGAAAGGCCCGGCCAGGGCGGCGCGGACGGCGGCCACTGCCGTTGCCGTCCGCTCCGCGTAGCTGCCGTTCCGCGGGTGGTTTCCCAGCGAACTCGTGCCGACGCACACATCGGTGACAGGGAGGCCGGTGCGGCCCAGGGTCTTCATGGCTGTGGGTATCCTCGCCTCGGTGACAGGTTCCATCAGACTACGACGGCGGAGACGTCGCCGCCGCTGACCGTCACCTCGAAGGCCGTGGCGGAACCGTCCGGCGAGGGCACCCCGATACGCCGTGTCCCGTCCGCCGCGGCGAACGCCCGGAACTCCACCTCCCGGGCCCAGTCGTAGTCCGGCCGGTCCGACACTGTGCCGATGGGCAGCACGGCGCCTTCCCGTACCCAGGTGGCAGCCTGCATCACCGAATACTCCTTGCGGTGCCAGCGCGGGCCCGCCAGCTGCTCCCCCGTTTCCAGGTGCGTCCAGGTGCCCTCGGGCAGGTAGAAGGACACGCTCCCGGACGGGTCCATGACCGGCGCCACCAGGATGTCCGGCCCCAGCATGTACTGCCGGTCCAGGTGCGCGCAGCCCGGATCCTCCGGGAACTCCATGAACAGCGGGCGCATCAGGGGAATACCCTCCGCGTAAGCCTGCTCGGCTGCCATCTGCAGGTACGGCATGAGCCGCATCTTCTGCTCCGTAAAGTGCCGGAGCACATCCACGGACTCCTCGTCCACCAGCCACGGCACACGGTAGGAGTTGGACCCATGCAGCCTCGAGTGCGAGGACAGCAGGCCGAACGCAATCCACCGCTTGAAGATCTCCGGCTCGGGCGTGCCCTCAAAACCGCCGATGTCGTGGCTCCAGAAGGAGAAGCCGGATGCCGCCAGGGACAGCCCGCCGCGCAGCGATTCAGCCATGGCAGCGAACGTGGACTCACAGTCGCCGCCCCAGTGCACCGGCATGGTCTGGCCGCCGGCCGTGGCTGAGCGGGCAAACACCACCGCTTCGCCTTCACCCAGCTCCTTGGACAGCAGGTCGAAAACCGTCCTGTTGTACAGCTGCGCGTAGTAGTTGTGCATCCTGTCCGGATCGGACCCGTCGTGCCACACCACATCCGTGGGGATGCGCTCGCCGAAGTCCGTCTTGAACGAGTCGACGCCCTGGCCCAGCAGGCCGCGGAGCTTGTCCTGGTACCAGAGCACGGCCTCGGGGTTGGTGAAGTCCACCAGCCCCATGCCCGCCTGCCACATGTCCCACTGCCACACGGACCCGTCCGCCCGCTTGACCAGGAAGCCCCGCTCCAGCCCCTCACGGAACAGGTGCGAGCGCTGGGCGATGTACGGGTTGATCCACACGCAGACCTTGAGCCCGCGGTCGTGAAGCCGGGCCAGCATGCCCTCAGGGTCCGGGAAAGTGGCGGGGTCCCAGACGAAGTCGCTCCAGTGGAAGGACCGCATCCAGTGGCAGTCGAAGTGGAAGACGGACAGGGGCAGGCTGCGCTCCTCCATCCCGTCAATGAACGAGTTCACGGTCTTTTCGTCGTAGTCCGTGGTGAAGGAGGTGGAGAGCCACAGGCCGTAGGACCAGGCCGGAATCCGTGATGGCCGTCCGGTCAGCTCGGTATACCGCCGGATGATGTCCTTCGGTGAGGGCCCGTGGATGACGAAGTACTGGAGCTTCTGGCCTTCCACGCTGAACTGGGTGCGGGACACCACCTCGGACCCCACCTCGAAGGACACCTTCTCCGGGTGGTTCACGAACACCCCGTAGCCGTCGTTGGTGATGAAGAACGGCACGTTCTTGTACGCGAGGTCGCTGGAGGTGCCGCCGTCCTCGTTCCAGATGTCCACCGACTGGCCGTTCTTGACGAACGCGCCGAACCGTTCGCCCAGGCCGTACACATTGGTGCCCACGCCCAGGCTGAGCTGTTCGTGCACAAACGTCCGCCCGCCGTCGTCCGTGATCACGCCGACGCTCCGCGGCGTTGAGGTGGTCAGCAGCCTGCCGTTCCCCAGGAAATCAACCCCCCAGTCCCCGGCCGTGCTGATCCGTGCCGTGAGCCCGCCGGAGGTGATGCTGGCCGTGTCCCCGTCCCGGCTGAACTGCGGCGCCGGTCCTGTCCGGTTCACGTCAAAGTGGGGGCCGTTGTCCAGCCCGCCCTGGAAGTGCTCGATGGTCACGCCGATGACGTCCTGCAGGGGCGCATCAAAGGTGACCGTCAGCTGCGGAAGGTTGAGGGCATCGCCGCGGGAGTTGATGCGCTTGGTGGGTGCGTAAACCGTCAGGCTCCGCTCGTCCTCCACCACGTCCGAGACGTCGCGCGGGTGCAGCGCCGAGAAGCCTTTACGGTACAGCCAGTAGCCGTCGGTGAATTTCATGGGATGTCAGTTTCCGTTCTCAAGAGGTGCAGTGCTGTCTTTGAGGACCAGGGCGCCATACGGTTCCAGGGTCAGGTGGGGCCCGCAGGCGTTCCCTGTGAGCAGGTCCACAGACTGCCCGGTGAGCGTCACGGTGCGCGGTTCCGGGCTGTGGTTCAGCAGGAAATGGTGGCCGCCGCGGGTGGCGAGTTCGACGTCGTCCGGCAGCATTCCTGCCACCGGCGAGGAAATGCGGGCTGCCGCCAGGGCCTCCCCCACGATGTGGCCCAGGGCTGCCTCGGGCAGGTCGCACCCGGCGTACCAAGCGGTGCCGCGGCCGTGGCTGTTGCGGACTACCGCCGGCTTTCCGGCCAGGGCGCCGGAGGCAAACGTGGCCGCCGCCGAGGCTCCCGCACCGTCCAGGCGCAGGTCCTCGGACCAGACGGTTGCCTCGAGGCCGGCGGGTGCGTCTGCAGAGACGCTGCCCGGTCCGGGCTCCGCGAAATCGAGTCCAATGCCTTCCGCCAGGGGTCGCCATTCCTCGCCGCTGGCGCCGAGCAGGTCCACCAGGACCGCCGGGAAGCGTCCCTGCCGGAGGTGGCCGTTGCTGTCCGCCACCCCGGTGAAGGGCCCCACAACGGCGGTCCCGCCCCGGTGCACCCATTCCGTCAGGGCCGCGGCATGGTCCTCCGCCAGGAGGAAGAGGCTGGGAACGATTACCAGGTCGAACCGGCCCAGCGCCGTGGAGGGGTACACCACTTCCACGGACAGGCCACGGCGCAGCAGCGGCCGGTAGTAGGCCTGGAGCTGGTCCAGGACGCCGAGCCGGTCCGTGGGGCAGTCCGGGGACTCCGCCGCCCACCAGCTGTCCCAGTCGAAGAGGATGGCTATCCGGGACTGCGCCGGGGTGCCGGCGAGGAGCCGCAGGTCTTGAAGCTGGGAGCCGAGCTGGGCGACTTCGCGGAAAACGCGGGTGTCCTCTCCTGCCAGCGGCACCACGGCGGAGTGGAAGCGTTCGGCGCCGAAGGCCGACTGCCGGAACTGGAAGAAGCAGATGCCGTCGGAACCGCGGGCCAGGGCGGAAAACGAGTCCGCGCGGAGGGCGCCGGGTTCCTTGGCGCTGTTGTGGGGCCGCCAGTTCACGGCGGAGGCTGCGGATTCCATCAGGAGCCAGGGTGTGCCGCCGGCCAGTCCGCGGCAGAGGTCGTGGGTGAGGGCGCCCAGTTCCCAGGTCTGCGGCTGCCCGGGATCGGTGTACCAGTTGTTGCCCACCAGGTCCGTCTCCCCGGCGAAGCTGAAGTAGTCCGCGCCGCGGAAGAACCCCATGAGGTTGGTGGTGACCGGGACATCCGGTGAGTACTGGCGGATGATGTCCCGTTCAGCGGTGAAGAGTTTGAGCAGCGATTCCGAGGTGAAGCGCTTGAAGTCCAGGACCTGCGTGGGGTTGTGCAGGTACGGGGCCGTGCGCGGGGGCAGGATTTCCTCCCAGGTGCTGTAGCCCTGGCTCCAGAAGGTGGTGCCCCACGCGGAGTTCAGGTGTTCCAGGGAGCCGTAGCGGCGCAGCAGCCAGGTGCGGAACGCGGCTGCGGTCTCGTCGTCGTAACTGATCTGTCCCAGCTCGTTCCCCACGTGCCACATCACCACGGCGGGGTGCTTGCCGTACCGCTCGGCGAGTGCCGCGGTGACCTGCCGTGCGGCGCTGCGGTACACGGCCGACGACGGCGAGAACTGGTTGCGGGATCCGTACCAGAGCGTCGTCCCGGCTGCGTCCGTGGGCAGTGTGCTGGGGTAGCGGTGTCCCAGCCAGGGCGGCGGCGATGCGGTGGGCGTGGCCAGGCAGACCTGGATGTTTGCCTCCTCCAGCAGGGCAAGGATCCGGTCCAGCCAGCCGAAGTCCCAGGTGCCCTCGGTGGGCTGCAGGCGTGCCCAGCTGAAGACGCCCAGGGTGACCAGGTTGATGCCGGCCTCCTGCATCAGCCGGATGTCCTCCGGCCAGCTTTCCTCCGGCCACTGCTCGGGGTTGTAGTCGGCGCCGAAGAGCAGCCCGGCCCGCTCTGTCACGGCGCTCAGGCCGTGGCTTCGAGGATGCATGGAATTCCTTGGTTAAATGATGGATATGAGTAATCGAAAGGCTTCAACGGCGGCGACCATCAGTGACGTGGCCAAAGAAGCGGGGGTTTCCACGAGTACCGTGTCCTACGTGATGAGCGGGAACCGTCCCATATCGAAAGAAACCCGCGAAATCGTCGAAGCGGCGATGCGCCGGCTGAAGTACAGCCCCCGGTCCAGTGCCCGGGCCCTGGCCTCCAGCCGCTCCAATGTGCTGGGCCTGGTGGTGCCCCTGCGCGCGGACGTCAACGTGGGTGTGGTGATGCAGTTCGTCACCGCCGTGGTGACCACTGCCCGGACGTTCAACCAGGACGTCCTGCTCCTGACCCAGGACGATGCCGGCAGCATAGAGCGGGTGACGTCCCAGTCCATGGTGGACGGCCTGGTGATGATGGACATCGAGGCCCGGGATCCGCGCATCCCCGTGCTGGCCAAGCTGGACAAGCCTGCTGTGCTGATCGGCATGCCGGACGATCCGCGCGGCCTCAGCTGCGTTGACTTCGACTTCGCCGGAGCCTCCCGCACCGCCGTCCGTCACCTGGCCGAGCTGGGCCACCGCGGCATCGCCTTCATCGGCTCCCCGCCCGCCTCGCTGCGCCGGCACGCAACCTACGCGGACCGGGCCCTGCGCGGTTTCGAGGAGGCGTGCCGGGAACTCGAGGTCACCAATGTTTCGGTGGCCTGCGAGGCAAACTCCAAGGACCTGGCCCGGGCGCTGGAGAAGGTCTTCGCCGGCCCGGAGGCCATCACTGCCCTCCTGGTGCACAACGAGGGGTTGCTGCCCATCCTGCGGGAGAACCTTGCCGCGCACGGCCGGTCCGTCCCGGAAAACATCTCCGTCGTCGTCATTGCCCCGGCCGATGTGGCCACGGCTGCCTTCCTGCCCTGGACGGCGGTGTCCATCCCGGCGATGGACATCGGCCGCGCCGCCGTGGAGATGGTCATGGACCGGCTGAGCCTGGCCAAGCCCGCCGAGCTGCGGCTCATTGCCCCCTCCCTTTCCGAGGGGGCAAGCACCGCGGCGGTCCGTTGAGGGCAACATGAAGGACCCCGAAGCCGGGCCGGTCATCCCTTGACCGCGCCGATCATCACGCCTTTGGTGAAGTGCTTCTGCACGAAGGGGTAGACGATCAGGATCGGGATCATGGCGAGCACGATCACGGCCATCTGCAGCGCCGGACCCGCCGCCGCTCCCGTGCCAACATCCACCTGGCCGGGCACCGAAACGCCCTGGAGGACGTAGGACCGGAGCACCACCTGCAGCGGGTTCATGGAGCTGTCATTGATGTAGAGGATGGCGTTGAAGAACGCATTCCAGTAGCCCACCCCGTAGAACAGCGCGATGACGGCGGTGACGGCCTTGGACATCGGCAGCACGATCTGCGTCAGGGTGCGCCATTCGCTGGCGCCGTCAATCCGGGCGCTGTCCAGGATCCCCCGGTCAATGCCCATGAAGAAGCCGCGCAGGATGATGATGTTGAACACCGAGATGCTGCTGGGCAGGATCAGCGCCCAGTAGGTGTTGATCAGGCCCAGGCCGGACACCAGCAGGTAGGCCGGGATGATGCCTGCACTGAAGAACATGGTGATCAGCAGGGTGAACAGGATGGGCGTGTGGGCGAAGGACCCCGGCCGGGACAGTCCGTACGCGCAGAGGATGGACACCACCATGCTCAGCGCCGTTCCGGTGGCCGTGACGCCCACGCTGACCAGCACCGCCCTGGTGACCACCCCGCCGCTGAGGATCTGCTGGTAGGCGGCGAAGGAGATTTCCCCGGGGACCAGGACCAGCCCGCCGGCCTGGGTGATGGTGGCCTGGGAGGAGATGCTGGTGAGGACGATCGTGTACAGCGGCCCCAGGACCGCAAGGACGACGACGGCGAGCACCACAACCTTGCCGGCCTTCGCCGCCGCTCCGGGTTCTTCATCCCAGATGGGGCGTTCCGGTTTGGTGCGCGGCTGCCTGGGTGGCTTGGCGGCTCCGGTTGGAATGGGCGCCTTATTGGTTAGTGTGCTCATTTGGAATAGACACCGCTCTCACCGAAGATGTGGGCAACTTTGTTGGCAGTCAGGATCAGGGCCAGGCTCACCAGGCCCTTGATGAGGCCGGCGGCGGCCGCGTAGCTCCAGTCGCCGTTCTGCACGCCGGTGTAGTACACGAAGGTGTCCAGGACCTCGGAGGCTTCGGCGCCCACGGCGTCCCGCTGCAGGATCATCTGCTCGAAGCCAACGGTCAGCGAGTCCCCCAGCCGCAGGATCAGCAGCAGCACAATGACGCTGCGGAGTCCGGGAAGGGTGACATGCCACATCCGCTTCCACCGGCCGGCCCCGTCCACCGCCGCTGCCTCGTACTGGGCGGGATCGATGGCGCTGAGGGCTGCGAGGAACACGATGATGCCCCAGCCGGCGTCCTTCCAGACGGCCTGGGAGGTGAGCAGGAACAGGAACGTGTCCGGGTTGGTCATGATGTCCACGGCCTGCCAGCCGTTGGCGCGCAGCGACTGGTTCAGCAGCCCTGCCCCGCCGAAGATCTGCTGGAAGACGGAGACCACCAGGACCCAGGAAAAGAAGTGCGGCAGGTACACCACGGCCTGGATGGCCGCCCTGAGCCGCGGGTTGACCAGGGAGTTGAGCAGCATGGCCAGGGCGATGGGGATGGGGAAGAAGAACACCAGCTGGAACGCCGTGATCACCAGGGTGTTCTTGACGGCGTGCCAGAAGTCGGGGTCTGCCAGCACCCGCGCGAAGTTGTCCATCCCCACCCAGGGGCTGGCCGGAATCCCCACATACGGGGAGTAGTCCTGGAAGGCCACCACGTTGCCCAGCATGGGAAGGTAGGCGAAGATCGCCAACAGGATCACGGCGGGCAGTGCCATGAACACCAGGGAACGGTCCCTGTTAAACCGCAGTTTGAGGTTGGCCTTAGGCCTCAGCGCAGGCGCGGCCGTGCTGCCGCCACCTGAGCCGCCGTCACCCCGCGGCCCGGCATCCTGCGCCGCAGCACCCAACCCGCCAGCCGCCGTCGTACTTCCTGCCGAGTGCCCACCGTCCTGCGCCGCGGCGACCTCCTGCCGCGGCGCTGCTGTGCGCTCTGTTCCGGTGCTCATCCGTGCCATCGCCTAGGCCAGGAATCCGGCGTAGAAGTCCCGGAGTTCGTCGCCGCCCTTGCTCTTCCAGGTGGCGAGTTCTGCGTCGAGGTCCTTCATGCTCTTGCGTCCGCGGATGATGTCCTTGGCAAGGTCGTCGAACGGCTTGGACAGCGAGCCGAACTTGGCCGGTTCCTGGATCTGCATGCCGAAGAAGGCGTCCTCCACAACGTTGGGTGCCTGGCGTGCTTCCCACTCGGACTGGGACTGCACCAGCCCCGGGTACTGGACCATGGAGTTCACGATCGGGGCGTTCACCAGGAACGCGTAGGTGCTGGTGACCTCCTCTGTGCCCTTGGCCGTGGCCTTCGGGATGCCCTGTGCGTCCCTGGTGAAGTGCACGCCCTCCACGCCGTTGTTGATCAGCACGTTCTCCTCGGTGCCGAACGGGGCTGCCATGAAGTTGGCCAGGGCCAGCATCTCCTCCACCTTGGCGGGGTCCGTCTTCTTGATGAAGCTGAAGATCGCTGCCGGCTGGGCCCGGAACAGGGTGGGTTTGCCGCCGTCCGGTGCGAAGTAGTCCATGGGCTGCATGTTGAACTTCGGGTTGGAGGGAAGGACGCGGGCCAGGGCCTCGTGCCAGGAGCCCATGCCGTCCGAGGCCATCAGGGAGGCGCCGGATTCGAAGCGCTGCTTGGACTGCTGCGCGTTGCCGGCCACGGCGTCCGGGTGGACCGAGCCGTCGGCGAACAGTTTCGCCGTCCACTCAAGCGCAGCGCGGTACTCGTCCGTTTCCACCTTGTTCTGCAGCTTGCCGTCCATCTGCTTCCACTTGGGGACAACGCCGTGCATGATCTGCGCGCCGGTCCAGACGTCCTCGGAACCCCAGCGGTTCTTGGATTCGTCCGTGAGTTCCTTGGCCAGCGTGCGGTATTCGTCGGCGGATGTGGGCGGCTTAACTCCCAGTTCCTCGAAGAGGTCCGCGCGGTAGAAGATGGCATCCGAGATCAGGGCGCCGGGATAAGGCAATCCGTACAGTCCGCCTTCGAAGCAGCCCATCTTCCACGCCGCCGTCGGAATGTTCGCCAGGTTGGGGTACTTATTGACCTTGTCCCCGGCGATGAACTCGGAGAGGTCCTGGAAGACGCCCGCGGCCGCCTGCCCGAAACGCGGCGGCAGGTTCCATCCCGGGATGACCATCCAGTCCGGCACGTCCTTGGGCGAGGCCAGGACTGTCTGCACCTTGTCCGCGTAGGCGTTGCCGTCGTTGACCTGGAAGTTGATGGTGGCGCCGAGCTTTTCGTTGACCGCCTGGTAGTAGCTGTTTTGCGGCAGCGCGGGCGGGACAGCCCACCAGGCGGGCGTCATGGCGGTATAGGTTCCGCCGCTCCCGGGAGGGGTGGGGACGGACTTGACCGGGGACGAGGGGATGCTGGTGAAGCCCGGCGTGGAGCCGTTCACGGAAGGGATATCCGGTTTGACCAGCTCCAGCGGCTTGTATGCGGGGACCAGTTTGGCCACCGTTTCCGACAGGCTGCCGGAGGTTGTTGCCTGCGGCGCGGCACCGCTGGAGCAGGCCGTCAACGCAGCCGGCGCAGCGGCGAGGAATACTGCGCCGCTGAGGATGCCGAGGAAGGAGCGGCGGTTGACGCTGGCGGAGGCCTCGTTGAGCAGGCGGCTGGCGGATTTATGGGGGCGTCCCCTTGACGGGTCTACCTGGGAACCGAGCATGACAGCACTCCTTTGTGTGAGCCAATGAGGGAAGGATTCAACGATTCATCGAACCGATTCGACTTGGATCAGGGTATGACACCAGTCATGGATCCGGCAAGGGTGAAATGTGTTGCGACTCACAAGCGGGAGTGCAACACTGGGTGTCGCCCGAATTTGTATAAGCGATTCGATACCCCGCTGATTGGACTGCCGTGCGCAATCAACCCGCCACCCTCGCCTCCCCGGCCGCTGACCCCGGGACTGGAAACGCTGCAGAACTGGCCCACCAGATCCTCAACACGCTGTCCCTCGAGCAGAAGGTGGCCATGCTGCACCAGCACGCTCCGGCTGTTCCGGAGCTGGGGCTGGCGCCTTTCCACACGGGCGCGGAGGCAGCGCACGGTGTTGCCTGGCTCGGACCGGCCACCGTCTTTCCGCAGCCGGTGGGCATGGCCGCCACCTGGGATGTCGGCCTGATCGAACGGCTCGGCGAGGCCACGGGCCGTGAGCTCCGCGGGAAGAAGGCGGAGGATCCGTCCGTGGGCCTGAACGCCTGGGCGCCGGTGGTGAACCCGCTCAGGCACCCCTTGTGGGGGCGGAACGAGGAAGGCTTCTCCGAGGACCCGCACCTCACGGCGGAGCTGGCCGGCGCCTACTGCCGCGGCCTCAAAGGCAAAACTCACACACGTGGCTGACGGTTCCCACCCTCAAGCATTTCCTCGGCTACAACAACGAGCTGGACAGGAACGTCACCTCCAGCAACCTCAGCCCCCGGGTCCTGCACGAGTACGAGCTCCCCGCCTACCGCTCCCCCATCGAGGAGGGCGTGGCAGGGGCGGTGATGCTCTCCTACAACCTGGTGAACGGCAGGCCCGCGCACGTCTCGGACCTGGTGAAGTCCGAGCTGCGGCAGTGGCACAACGGGGAGTCGGTCACCATCGTGACGGACGCCGGCGCGCCCGGCTCCCTCTTCCGGGCGGAGAAGTATTTCGACGACGGCCCGGCAGCCTATGCGGCCGCCCTCCACGCAGGAGTGGACAGCTTCACGGACGACGGCGACAACCCGGCGCCGTCCATCGCCTACCTCAATGAGGCGCTTGAGAAGGGCCTCATCAGCGAGGCGGACGTTGACCGGGCGGTGCTGCGGCTCCTCACGCTGCGTGCCAGGACTGGCGAGTTCACGCCGGAAAGTGATCCCTATGCCGCCATCGGGACGGACGCCATCGGCGCGCCCGCGCACGTGCAGCTGGCACGGGAAGCAGCCGCAAAGTCCGTGGTGGTGCTGCGCAACGATGCCGGGACCGGGGACGCCTCCGACGCCGGCACCGGCCTGCTCCCGCTGGGCAGCCACCCCGGAACCATCTCCGTCATCGGGACGCTGGGGTCACGGGTGCTGAGCGACTGGTACAGCGGAGCCCTGCAGGACGAGGTCAGCATCATTGACGGGCTGGCCCGCCGCTACGGCGGAAGCACGGGAGCCAGCGTCGTTGCCGAGGAGGGTGCCGACGTCGTGGCCCTTCGGAGCGTCCGGACCGGCGGCTACCTGGGCGGGGACGGCACTGCTGTCCTGACCGCAAAGGCCGCTGTTCCGGGCGCGGCGGAGCGTTTTATCGTCAAGGACTGGGGCAAGGGAGAGCTGACCCTCCAGTCCGAACTGACCGGAAAGTTCGTGACCGACACCGGGGACGGGTACCTGCGCGCCACGGCCGAGCGTGTGGGCGGCTGGGTGGTGCAGGAGACGTTCCGGCTGGACCGCGGCACGGACGGCACTGCCGCGCTGCAGCATGTGGGGACCGGGAAATGGCTGCGGATTGAAGCCGGCACCGCGAGCGCAGCCCTTGTTCCCGGCGCCGGCACAGCCGACCGCTTTGTTCTCCGTACGCTCAAGTCCGGCCACGAGGCCGCCCGGCAGGCCGCCTCCGCTGCCCGCACCGCCGTCGTGGTGGTGGGAAACGACCCCCACCTCGGGGGCCGGGAGACGCTGGACCGCACCACGCTGGACCTTCCGCTGGCAGAGCAGGAACTGGTCCGCATAGTGCGCGAGGCCAACCCGCGCACGGTGCTGGTGATTGTGTCCTCCTACCCTTATGCGCTCGGGGCGCTCGCGGATACGCCGGCCATTGTCTGGACGTCCCACGGCGGGCAGGAGCTGGGCAACGGCGTGGCGGATGTCCTGAGCGGCGATACCGAGCCGTCCGGACGGCTGCCGCAGACCTGGTTCCGCCGGGACGGTGACCTGGCCGACATCCTGGACTACGACATCATCACCTCGCGCTCCACCTACCTGTACAGCCGCGCGGAACCCTTGTACGCGCTGGGGCATGGCCTGACGTACGGCGAGGTGCACTACGAATCTGTGGCCCTGCGCGAACTGCCGGGCGAAAGCCCCCAGGGCGCGGACCAGGCGGAACTGGCGGTGGAGCTGCGCAACACCGGCACGCGCCCGGTGTCGGAACTGGTGCAGGTTTACGCGTCGGCTCCCGGCCACCGCTTCGAGTTCCCCCGCCGCCTGCTGGTGGGCCACCAGCGCGTGGAGGTTCCGGCGGGAGGCGCGGCCATGGCAAGGATCCGGGTTCCGCTCGGGAGGCTGGCAACCTACAGCGTGGTGGAGGAGCGGATGCTGGTGGAACCCGGTACGTACCAGCTTCTGGTGGGTGCGTCCGCGGAGGACCTTCCGCTGGCAGTGCCGCTCAACGTAGCCGCACATGCCGGCCCCGGGCGCCGCTCCGGGCGGTGGTTTCGGGCGGCGAACTTCGACTCCTGCCACAACCTGGCTCTGGTGCCCGAGACACCACTGGCCGGCACGGCGGTAGCTCCGGCGGACACCACCCGGCCCGGCTGGGCGCTCTACCGCGGCTGGGAGCCGGCCCCTGCCGACGGCAGCAAGGTGCTGCTTGATGTAGTTTCCAGCGAACCCGCAGGCTCTGCCGGCCTGGCGCGCATCCAAGTACCCGGACCAGCGGACACCTGGAACACCGTGGGGAGCGCCAAGGTTGCCCCGGGCTGCAGCGGAGAGCTTGTGGTTCAGCTTCGTTCCGGCACAGCATTCGGCCACGGCAGCGGCGCCTTCCGGCTGGTGCTGGAAGGCGCCGTTACGGTGGCCCGGGTGCAGCTGGCGTAGGCCTGGCCGGGACGGCCGTCTTAGGCGTCGGCCATCTCAGCGTCTGCTTCTTCGAACTCCACGGCTGCCACGATTTCCTGTGTTTCGGGGTTGATCATGAAGGCCTCGTCCTCCTCCTCGACCATCAGGAACCCGCCGTGGTCGGTTGAGAAGTGCCAAGCCAGGGCACGTTCGCCGTTGTGGACGTAGTTGGGATCGCCCATGGTGATCTTCAGGAGTTCATACCCGGCAATGCTGCACAGTTCACGGATGATGATTTCGAAGTCGGGCGCGTGCTCCAGGGCCTCGGCGTCCGCCTGTGCCTGGCGCTCCGGCAGATCGGGAATCATTGACGCAAGCCGCTCGATGTACGCGCCGACCTCTTCGTCGTCCAGCACCAGTAGCTCGGCCTGGCCGCGGAGCCAGGCGGCGTTGAGTGCCGTAATGTTCTCCCGTTCCAGCAGCTCCTCGAACTCGCCGTCGAGCTCCTCCATCCGGAGGACGCCGTCGGGAACTTCCTCGGAGTCCTCATCCAGGCCGCCGTCCAGGTAGCGCTCCTCGTCCTCCTCGGACAAGTCATCAAATGCCTCCACTGCCCGGTTGAACAGGTCAAGATGGGCAGGGGCGCCCATGCCTGCCATGCCTTCCCGGACCAGGGTGTCCGTTTCGGAGCGGTCGACGGCGGTGAACACGTACTGCGCGAAGCCTCCCTCCAGTGCCTGGGCCAGATAGAAATCCACGTAGTAGCTGCGGACGGCGACAGGCGACATCTCCTCGGTCCGGAGCAGGGCGGCGTGCATGGCATCCACGATGCCGACGTTGGCCTCCACCACGTCCTCGTCACTCGAGTCGATGCTGCTGCTGGTCAGGACGACGGGCTGCTGGCTGGTGATCATGGCAATCCTCACGGCTTTGGCGGATGGTTCTCGGAACGTTTTTCACGCTACGCGGACCGGGCATGCTCACCGTTGAGGGGGAAATGAACGTCCGGCGAAGTTTTGCCGCCCCTGTCCCTCGGGTCACTCCCCCTGCACAGAAGATGGCTGCTCTCCTGGACTACCTGCAGCAGCCTATTGACCGCCCGCCAGTGCCATGACAACATATTGCTCAGTTGTTGATACCGGTATCAAGATGTACCAACAGCAACAATCCATAAGACGAAAGGACAGCCCGTGCTCGGCTTCAAAGAAGAGGAATTCCTCGCCCAGACCCGCAGTGCACTCGCGCTGCAGGGACAGATCGAACAGTTCGTGGACTCCATCCAGGAGCGGGGTTTCGACAATCTCTTCCTCATCGGCGCGGGCGGCACGTACGCCGCCATGCTGCCCTACGAACACTTCATCCGCTCGCGCTCCACCCTGCCCGTGCGGGCAGCCATCGGCAAGGAGTTGATGCTGACCGGCGACCCGGCGTTCGGGCCAGGTTCCATCGCGGTTTTTGCTTCTGTTTCCGGAACAACGGAGGACATCATCGAGGCGATCGAATTCGCCAAAGCCAAAGGTGCTTACACTGTCGGCTTCACCGGCTTCGGCGACAGTCCTTTCGCCAAAGCCCTGGACGTCGCCCTGATCACCGAGCCGAAAACCTGGCCGTTCGACATCCCGATGTTGCTCCTGTCCACCCGCCTGATGACTGCACGGGGAGAGTTCGAGGGGTACGCAGAGTTTGCGCGTGAACTCCAGACCGTCCCCGAGGTCCTCCTTGAGGTGGCCCGCCAGGCAGAGCCGTTGGCGGAAGCGTTCGCGGAACGAAACAAGGATGCGGATTACCACTTCCTCGTAGGGGCCGGCAACCTCTGGGGCTTCACGTACTTGTACTCCATGTGCATCCTCGAGGAAATGCAGTGGCTGCGCACCACGCGTGTCCACGGCGCCGAGTTCTTCCACGGCTCCCTCGAACTTATCGAGGAGGACACCAGCCTGGTACTTTTCCTCGGCGAAGACGAAAGCCGGCCGCTGATGGAAAGGGTGGTCAAATTCGCGGAGAACTACAACAAGAACACCACCATTCTGGACACCAAGGACTACGAGCTCGCCGGGATCAGTGCACGGTTCCGGGGGCTGTTGGCGCCGTTGGTCCTGGACACCGTGGCGGACCGGATCAGCAAGCACCTGGAACGGGTCCGCAACCACTCGCTGGACCTGCGCCGGTACTACCGGGTCGTTGAGTACTGACATATCCGTTGGCCGCGCCCCGCCTGGGGCGCGGCGCCTTCACCCGGCGGCAAGCCGGGGACACCGCCGCCAAGACAGGATGAGCATGAAAGTCATAGGGTTCGGGGACAACATCGTGGACCGCTTCCTGGACCGGGGAGTGATGTACCCGGGTGGAAACTGCGTTAACTTTGCTGTCCTGGCACGCCGCCTCGGCCTGGAGTCCGCCTACATGGGCGTCTTCGGTTCCGATCCGTTGGGCGACTTTGTCCGCTCGGCGATAGAAGCGGAAGGAGTAGACGCCAGCAGGTGCCAGACCCGGCAGGGCGCCAACGGCGTCACTGAGATCAAGGTTATGGACGGTGACCGCATCTTCCTGGGCTGGAATCAAGGAGGTGTCACCATCAGCCAACCGTTCTTGCTGGGACCTGAGGACCGGAGCTACCTGGCCACCGCAGCCCTTGTCCACTCGAGCGTCTACTCGGCATCCGAAGACCAGCTCCCGTCAGTCCGCGCGGCCGGCCCCCTTGTGAGCTTCGACTATTCCTGGGAACCGGAACGCCGGACTGACAGCTATCTGCAGCAAACGGCCCCGTATGTTGATTTAGCCCTGCTGTCGCTGGGAGACGCGCCTGTGGAAACCGTCAAGCATGAGCTTGCCCTGGTAACGGGGGCGGGCGCCTCCCTCGCAGTTGCCACCAGGGGGGCCGCCGGAGCAATACTGTACGACGGCGCGCGGTTCCTTATTCAACAAGCGGCGCCTACCGACGCGCAAAGGTTCGCCGACACCATGGGCTGCGGAGACGCGTTCCTCACCGGACTGGTCGTGAGCCTCCTGCGATCAGGGTGGGCGCGGGACGTCCCGCCAACTCCGGCATCCCTATCCCCTGCCCTTGCTTTTGCCGCGCAAATGGCCGCGGAGCAGTGCTACGTTGAAGCTGCGTTCGGGTACGGCCGTCCCGTCGCTGCAGCAACTAGGATCTGAAGCAGGGCTTGTCCTCATCGGAACCGCACCAGGACGATTCCAAGACCAAAGAAGGGAACCGGATGTCGCCGGATCATCAGCACGGGGGCGCTCCGACCATTTCGGAAGTTGCCGCTGCAGCTGGGGTTGGCAGGGCCACCGTCGCCCGTACCCTGGGAAATTATGGGTCCGTCAGTGATGCCACGCGGGCAAAGGTCCTGTTGGCTGCCGAACGGTTGGGCTACCAAGCCAACACCCTGGCACGCAGCATGAGTACCGGCATCACCAAAACGCTGGGAATTGTTCTTGCGGACGTCGCCAATCCCTTCTTTTCGGGGGTCCTTAGGGGCATCTCCGAAACGGCCAAGCAAGCCGGTTACGATGCCGTCATTTTGAGCACGGACGAGAAGCTCGAACTGGAGCGGGACGCCATACGGGTCCTGCTGGCCAAACAGGTTGATGGTCTTGTGGTCGCTTCGGCAGCCGGAAGGAACGACGACGTCTCCCATATATCCACCGCGATGGAACGTGGAATACCGGTGGTCCTTATTGACCGCCTGGTGGACGGCCTGGATACGGACTCGGTGGTCATCGACAACCGGGAAGCCGCCCGCTCCGCCGTCGCGTCCTTAATTGCACACGGTCATCAGCGGATTGCCTTCGCCTGGGGCCCGGTGACCCTCAGCCCCGCAACCGACCTTCAGCAGATGCACAGCATCCTCGATGACGCACTCTGGAGTGACGGCGAACGCCTTCGCGGATATCTGGACGCCCTTGAAGAAGCCGGGATACCGTTCGATACCGCCCTGGTAACCCACGTCCTGAAAAATCAAAGACAGGCGGCCAGGGCCATCGGAGGGATGCTCGCCCTGGCGGATCCCCCCACTGCCGTTTTCACGACGGAAACCGAGGCAACAGTGGGCGCCCTCCATGCACTGCGGGCGCACAACCGCCGGATCCTCAAGGACGTGTCCCTGATCGGCTTCGATGACAGCCCCTGGGCCGCAGTCATGGAACCACCCCTGACCATGATCGAGCAACCTATGCGCGAACTGGGCGTCGCTGCAGCACAACAGCTCCTGGATCGTATCGGGGGAGATACCTCCGCACCCAGGCAGCACGTCCTCCCCTCCACCCTCATTGCGCGCTCTTCCGATGGCCCAGCGCCTTCACGCGCAGCCAAATAAGACGCCGGCAACTATTTCTTTCTGAAACCCTTCCCCCGGGACCGCCAATCGTGATTCACTGTGGTACCGGTATCACAATTCCCAAAACTCCCACTTTGCGCAGGTGCTATCCAACGGAGGGCAGCACCCTTCGTCCTGTGGACCTCGGCTATTCAGCCATCCGAGCGAAAGTAGAAATCGATGCGGAAAAGCACTCACCTCTTGACAGCCCTGCTGGCGGGCACAGCCCTTGCCCTGACCGGCTGCGCCGGCGGCAGCAGGCCTGTTGCCCAGTTGGATCTGCAGAAAGAGCCCCAATACTCCGGGACCCTGAGTATCCTCACCAAGTTCGGCGGCGATCCCCTTGAGCCCTACTTCGAGGATCTGGCCGAGGAGTACACAAAACTCCACCCGGATGTCTCCTTCGAGCTCATTCAGGAGACCGACCAAAGCATCAAGGATAAAACCAAGACCCTCACCGCATCCCAAGCCCTGCCGGACATCTATTTCACCTGGGCGGGCAACTGGGCAAACAATTTCATCGACGGCGGCCTCGCCGCGGACCTGACGGCGGTTATCGCCCCTGGCACTGACTGGGGAAGCACTTTTGGCGAATCTTCACTCAAAGCCTTCGAAAGAGACGGCAAGTTCTTTGCCGTTCCCCTTTACAACAACGGAAAATTCATGGGCTACAACCAGAAGGTGTTCAAGGAGTTGGGCCTCACTCCGCCCTCCACCTTCGAGGAGCTCATTTCCTCCTGCTCGGTGCTCAAGAATGCTGGCTACGAGCCAATTGCCTTTGGCAATAAAGACGGCTGGCCGGGCCTGCACTACCTGCAGCAGTTGTTCGCCTACGAGGTGCCTGCTGAAGAACTGGAAGCCGACTTCGACCCCCGTACGGCGAAGCTCGAGAATCCGGGTTACGTCCGGGCCATGGAACAGTTCACTGAGCTGATCAACACATGCACCGGCAGCGGCAAAGACTCAAACGGGGTCCTCTACACCACGGCACAGCAGGCACTGGCCACGGGTAGCGCAGGAATGTACTACCAGGAGGTCCTCGAATTCGACACGACGGCGTCAGAGGGATCCCAGCTCAAGAACGATGGCCTGGGCATCTTCAAGCTGCCCGCCTCAGCCGCGGCGAAGGGCGACACCAAGGCAATCGAAGGTTCTCCGGAGGGATACCTGATCAATCCGAATTCGGAGAATGCAGCACTGGCGGTTGACTTCATGAAGTTCGCCACGAGCAAGGAGAATGCCACGAAGCTGTCATCGCCGCCGTACGGTCAGCCCAGCGCAGTCAGGGGCGTGGTCTCGGAACAGAACTCAAGCGGACCTGTTGTTGAAGGCATCAAGCAGGTGAATGAAGCGTCCGCGGCCATCATCTGGCTGGATTCAGTTACCGTTCCGGATGTGGCCGACGCTTGGCTGGCAGGCGGCGAAGCCCTTGTTTCCGGGACCCGTTCCCCGCAGCAGGTCCTTGACGCTGTGCGCTCCGCTTCCAACGCAGCCAAGTAGCAGATCTGCCATGACTGTTTCAAACGCGATCCGGAGGCCCGCGCCTTCGGCCTCCGGATCCGACGCCAAAGGTCTCCCCAACGGCCGGCAAGCGGCCAGGAGTACGCCCCGCCGGTGGCGCAACATAATCTGGGTCCTGCCCGCGGTGCTGTTGCTGTGTGCCTTCTGCTACCTGCCCCTCGTGCAGAATCTGGGCTTCAGCCTTCTGAAGTGGGATATCTACAGCGGCAGGCAGACCTTCATTGGTGCCGACAACTACCTCAAGATGGTCAATGACCCAATCTTCTGGAAGTCACTCCTCAACAACACCCTCTATGCCGCAATCTCAATCGTCTTCCAGGTGTTCGGAGCCCTCGTTTTGGCCGCCCTCGTTGAGGGACTTCCCAGTCCGCGCTGGCGGGGTGCCCTCCGTGCCATCTACTTCGTGCCCTCCGCGATATCCCTCACGGTGGCCGGACTCCTGTTCTATTTCATCTATGAACCGCGTATGGGCATCCTCAACGCAGCACTTGAAACCCTGGGGCTAGGGGACTTCACACAAGCCTGGCTCGGCCAGGAAAACACCGCAATTTTCGGCATCATCGCTATGAGCCAGTGGCAGGGTTTCGGCTACTGCACCCTGCTCTTCGCGGTAGCACTGCAACGGATTCCCTCCGAACTTTTCGAAGCGGCATCAATCGACGGCGTCGGCCCCGTCCGCCGTTTCTTTTCTATTTCCCTGCCCCTTGTCCGCGAAATGAGCAGCCTGATGATGATCGTCACGGTTTCAGGGGCGTTCCAGGTTTTCAATGAGGTGATGGTTATGACCACAGGTGGCCCCAACAACTCCAGCCAAGTGCTGGGAACGTGGCTCTACCGCAGTGGATTTGTCCGCAACGACTTCGGTTACGCTGCGGCCATTGCCACCGCTGTTTTTGTCATCACGCTGGTCCTCGCGGTGCTCCAGCTCCGTCTGGCCAAGCGCAGGAGGGTGGAATGGTGACGCGCACTTCAGTACTGATTCTCCTGGGACGGGTTTTTGTCCAGGCCTTCCTGGCGGCCTTGGCCATCGTTGTGATCTATCCCCTGCTGTGGATGTTGCTGAACGGTGTGAAGTCGAATGCGGAACTGTTCGCCAACCCGTTTGCGCTCCCGGAAACCTGGCGGTGGGAAAACTACGCGACCGCCTGGAACCGGGGTGTTGGCGACTACCTCACCGCGAGCGTCCTCGTCACAGTGGCTTCCACCGTCGCCACGGTGATGATCAGTGCCTGGGCAGCCTACGGTCTGACCAGGGTCAAGATTCCGTTCAACCGAACTATCCTGATTCTGATCCTGGCCGGCTTGATGCTGGCGCCGACCGTGGCCCTGATCCCCCTGGTGAAGATGTTCCAGGCCCTGGGTCTCTACAACAGCTTTTGGGCGCTGCTGATTCTTTACACAGCCTTCCGCGTTCCCTTCACTACCTTCCTGATTCGCGCCTACATGATGGATTTGCCCCACGAGGTGGACGAAGCCGCTGCAGTGGACGGGGCCTCGAAAGCACGGGCATTCTGGCAGGTCATCCTTCCGATGTGCCGCCCAATCATCATCTCCACCATCCTGCTGAACGTTCTCTTCACATGGAACGAATACTTGTTCGCCATGATTTTCACGAGCGGCGGGGCGCTGCAGACGCTGCCGGTGGGGCTCACGAACCTCATGGCCAAACATGGCACGGACTACCCCGTGGTCTTCGCGGGGATGGCCATCGCCGCCGTCCCCGTGATCGTGCTCTTCTTCGCGGGCCAGCGGTACTTCATCCGCGGCCTGGCAGACGGCATGGGGAAGTGACGATGGCCGTCCCCGGTCTGGACCAGGTATGCGGCTCCAACTTCGCCTACCAGCACCACACTCTCGAGCGGTGCCTTGACGACATGGTGGAACTGGGACGCACGACGATGGAGCTGTGGGGCATAGCTCCCCACCTGCACATTCCGGACATAGACGGGCACGGGGTCAAGAATGTCCGGAAGCTGCTGCGTGAACGTGAGCTCACAGTGGCCTGCCTGACGCCTGAACAGGTTGCCTACCCGATCAACATCGCGTCGGGTGAGACGTGGCTGCGGGAAGGCAGCGTACAGCTTTTCCTTCGCGCAGCCGAGATCTGCAGCGACCTGGAATCCTCCCTGCTGTTCCTGACCTCCGGCCGCGGCTATGAGGACGAGACGTTGGAGCCAGCCTGGGAACGAAGCGTCCTCGCCCTGCGTGCGATCACGGAACGGGCCTCGGAACTGGGCGTTTCCTGCGTCTTGGAACCCCTTCAACGGGTGGAGTCGAACCTGGTTACGGGCCTGTCATCGCTTGAACGCATGGTCGAGGACGTCGGTCACCCTGACCTTGGAGTGGTAATCGACACCGTAGCGTTGGCAGTGGCAGGAGACGCGATCAGTGAATACGGCAAGTCCTTTGGCGGGAAGGTCCGCCACGTACACCTGGTAGACGGCTCACCCGCCGGCCATCTGGCGTGGGGAGATGGATATCTGGACCTAACGGCAATCCTGCGTGACTTTGGGCAGTTGGACTACTTGAAATCATTCTCTTTTGAACTCTTCGGAGACGGCTCATACTCGCTGGACCCGCGCAGCTCGTACCAGAAGTGCATCGATGCATTCCGGGACAGCGCCTCGCAGCTTCAGCAACTGCACAACGGCTAACCGTTCGGCCTGCCGCCGGACGGCCCACCCACCGAGCCGCGCTTGACGAGGGTCGCGGCGAATTCGGGTTTGGCCGCTGGCGCCTTCCTGCCTTGGATCTGCCGGATGAGGGCCTCGGCGGCTGCGACGCCCATCTCGTACACAGGCTGCGCGATCACCGTCAATGGCGGCCTGGTGAGTCGGGTCCACGCGAAATCGTCGTACATGAGGAACGAGACGTCATCCGGGATAGTGAGGCCGAGGTCCTGGATGGCCTCAACAACACTGAGTCCGATCAGGCCGTCGGAGGCGATGATGGCCGTTGCAGGGTCCGGCTGCTGCAAGAGTTCACGCGTGATCTTCTTGATGGTTTCCGGCCCGTCGGCGTTGAAGCGCACCAGATCGTCGGGTTCCTTGAGTCCCGCTTCCCGGAATGCCCGCATGATTCCGTCCCGCCGGTCCGAGATCTGGGAAGAGCCCAGGGACAGGCCCGTGGCGTAGAAGTCATCCGTTCGAAGCGTGGAAATGAAGGCGATCCGGCTGTGTCCCGACTCAATCAAATAGCGGGTTGATTCATGGGAAATGCTTTCCATGTCCACGGCCACCGTGTCCACGTCCAGGCCCCTGGCCGTGCGGTCCAGCAGGACCAGCGGCCTTCCCGAGTGGTGGACGTCCTGCAGGTGCCGGGTCTCAACGGAGGAAGCGGGGGCGACGATCAGGCCGTCAACACGCTTGTCCAGCAGCACCCTGACGGCGTCCACTTCCGCCGCCCAGTCTTCATCCGTATTGACCAGGATGACGTTGAAACCGCTCTTCTTTGCGGTGTCCGTGATTCCCCGGGTGGCCAACCCGAAATGCGGGTTTTCGATATCGCCCACCACCACGCCGATGGTGTTTGATTTTCCCGTGTTCATGCTGCGGGCAAGCTCGTTGGGCCGGTAGTTCAGTTCTTCCGCGGCAGCCAGCACACGCTCCCGCACATCGTCGCTCACAGCCCCGTAGTTGCCCAGGGCTCGGGCGGCCTGGGCTTTGGACACCTGCGCGGCTTTGGCGACGTCCGCAACAGTGACGTCGCGTCGACGTGAAGCATCAGTACTCATGTCGGCCTTTCGTAATGGACCCTTGACGCCCTTAGTGGCGTCGATTACATTTCTATCCATCGATGTGAGTCCGGTCTCAATCGTAGGCATTGAGACCGGACTCAGCAAGGGTTTCCGGCAAACCCGCCACGGCGGATCTCGATCCTCCATCTCCCCGCATCCTCACGATTGGAAAACTCGCTGTGATTACTCGAACCACTGTGCGCCCCATGGCGCTCATTGCCGCGGCTGTTGCCGCCGTCCTGGCACTCTCCGGTTGCGGAGGCTCCTCTTCGGCCTCTTCCTCACCGGCCGAAAACCCTTACGGCCTGATTGAGCCCGGGTCCATCCGCGTTGCGAGCCTCGGCGATTCGAAGCCCTACACCTTCACGGACGCCCAGGGTAAGTTCACCGGCTTCGACGTGGAGCTCTTCACGGACGTTGCCGCCCGCGCCGGCGTGGATAATGTGGTCTTCACCGGACAGGACTTCTCGGGCCTGCTGGCCGCCGTCGCAAACGGTCAGTTCGACGCCGGCGTGGCCGCCATCGGCATCACGGACAAGCGCAAGGAAACGGTCGACTTCTCTGACGGCTACCTGGCCGGATACCTGACCGTCATCACCACCAAGACCTCCGGCATCAGCAACGCCGACGGACTGTCCGGCAAACGCCTTGGCGTGGTGCAGGGAACGCTGCAGGAAGCCTACGCGGTGAAGAATTTCACCTCCGCCAGCCTGGTGCGGTTCCCGGACAACAACACGGCCGTCTCCGCCGTCAACAGCGGTTCAGTTGATGCCCACTTCCTGGACTACGAGGCCGCAAAGTCCTACCAGGAACAGTTCGGCCTTGTCAGTGCCGCGGACATCCCGTCCTTCGACGCGCCGGCCGGGTTCGCCGTTGCCAAGGGCAAGACCGCCCTCAAGGAAGCGCTGAACAAGGGCCTGGCCGAGGCCATGGAGGACGGCACCTGGAAGAAGCTCTACGAGAAGTGGTTCCCGGGTTCCCCAATGCCCGAGCAGTACCTCCCGAAGGCAGAACAGACCGCAACCCCGGCCCCGACAGCAAGCAAGTAGACCACGGGTATGCCCGGGCGGGCCGAACGTTTCCACACCAAGGCCCGCCCGGCTGCCACCGACACAACTAACACCTGAGAGCATTCAATGGACTGGCTCAACACCATCATCCGCACCTTCTTCGACTTCGGCGCCATGGCTGAAGTCCTGCCCCAGCTTCTGGCGGTAGGCCTCCTTAACACCCTCATCATCTCCGTCGCCGCCACCGTTATTGGCGTGGTCCTGGGCATGGTGGTGGCCGTCATGGGCATCTCACCGTCCAGGTGGCTGCGCATCCCGGCCCGCATCTACACGGACCTCTTCCGCGGCCTGCCGGCCATCCTGACCATCCTCCTGATCGGCCAGGGCTTTGCCCGGCTCAGCCAGTCGATCTTTGGCCCCTCTCCCTACCCCCTGGGCATCATCGCCCTCAGCCTGATTGCCAGCGCCTACATCGGCGAAATCTTCCGCGCCGGCATCCAGAGCGTGGACAAGGGCCAGGGCGAAGCATGCCGCGCGCTGGGAATGAGCTACGGCAAATCCATGGCACTGGTGGTCATCCCCCAGGGCATCCGCCGCGTACTGCCGGCGCTGGTAAACCAGTTCATCGCCATCGTCAAGGACTCCTCGCTGGTCTACTTTCTGGGGCTGCTGGTCAGCGAACGCGAACTCTTCCGTGTTGGCCAGGATGCCGCGGTACTCTCCGGGAACCTCTCCCCCCTGGTGATGGCGGGCGTCTTCTACCTCATCATCACCGTGCCGCTCACCCACCTTGTCAACTACTTCGACAGCCGCTTCCGCGCAGGAAAACGCCGCCCCTCGGCCCCCACCAGCGGCCTCAACGAAGTCAAGGAACTCGACGCGGCATCGCCGCTCACTACCGGGAGCAACACATGATCACCACCACCAGCGCCAACCCCACCGCTGACATCGACACCTTCCACGGCTCCAGCCTGGAGCTGAAGAACCTGACCATGGCCTACGGGGACATCGAGGTCCTCCGCAACGTCAGCCTTACCGTGGCACCCGGCACCACCACCTGCATCATCGGCCCGTCCGGTTCCGGCAAGTCCACCCTCCTCCGTGGCGTCAACAGGCTGCATGAACCCAAAAGCGGGGATGTTGTCCTGGCCGGGGACAGCGCACTGAAGGTCAACCCGGACATCCTGCGCAGCCGGATCGGGATGGTGTTCCAGCACTTCAACCTCTTCCCGGACCACACCGCCCTGGAGAACGTGGCCCTCGCACTCTGGAGCGTCAAGAAGATGTCCAAGGCGGAGGCAAGGGAACGTGCACGCCGCCGGCTGGCCGAAGTGGGACTCGCCGAACGCGCCGACCACCGCCCCCGGGACCTTTCGGGCGGGCAGCAGCAGCGCGTCGCCATTGCCCGCGCCCTCGCCATGGAACCGGAAGTGATGCTCTTCGACGAAGCCACCAGCGCCCTGGACCCCGAGCTCGTCAAAGGAGTCCTGACCCTCATGGCCTCGCTCGCCAAACGGGGAATGACCATGGTGGTGGTGACGCATGAGATGGGCTTCGCCCGGAAGGTTGCCGACCAGGTGGTCTTCATGGATGAAGGCGAAGTGGTGGAATCGGGCACGCCCGCGGAGATCTTCGACAACCCGCGCAGCGAACGCCTGCAGCGCTTCCTCTCCGAGGTCCTCTGATGGGCACCGCAGGACAGGAACCTATCCGTACCGCCGTCGTCGGCTTTGGCATCTCGGGACGGGTCTTCCATGCACCCCTCATTGAGGCAGACCCGTCCTTTTCGCTCGATGTCATTGTCACCGCGGACCCGGACCGCGCCGCCGCAGCGGCCGCCCGCTACCCGAAGGCGCGCATCGTGCCCACGGCGGAGGCCATGTTCGCGCTGGCGGCAGACCTGGACCTGGTGGTCCTGGGAACCCCTCCGGCCACACATTTTGGGATGGCTTCGACGGCGATCGCCCACAGGCTGCATGTGGTGGTGGACAAGCCGTTCGTCACCACCTCGGCCCATGGGGAGGAACTCATGGCCCAGGCGGCCGAGGCCGGCGTGCAGCTGACGGTTTTCCAGAACCGCCGCTGGGACGCTGATTTCCTCACCCTCAGGAAGCTCCTGGATGCAGGCGCGCTGGGCGAGGTCCGGACCTTCGAATCCCGCTTCGAGTGGTGGCGCCCCGAAGGCTTCGGGAACTGGCGCGACTCCGCCACCACAGCCGAAGGCGGCGGGATCCTCCACGACCTTGGCGCCCACCTCCTTGACCAGGCGGTCCAGCTCTTCGGACCCGTGGCGCACAGCTACGGCGAAACAGCACACCGGGGGCTGGCCCCGGACGCGGCCGACACGGAAGCCTTCGTGTCCCTGCTGCACGATTCGGGGGTGCGCTCCCGGCTGTGGATGAACGGCATGGCTGCCCAGGCAGGCCCGCGCTTCCACGTCCTGGGCTCACACGCCGGCTACACAAAGTGGGGACTGGACGGCCAGGAGCCCGCGCTCGACGCCGGACTGCCGCCGTCGGACCCGGCATACGGCGTTGAACCCCAGGAGTCTTGGGGGCTCCTGGGAGTCGACGGCGCAACGCGCGCCGTGCCCGCCGAGCGGGGCGCGTATCCCCAGTTCTACCGGCTCCTCGCCGGAGCCCTCCTGCACGGCGGGCCGGTCCCTGTTGACCCGGCGGACGCCGTCGCGGTCCTCAAAGTCATCGAAGAAGTCCATGCCCTCGCCTGACGTACGTCGCCACGGCACATCTTCACACCACCAATCTTCCACACCAGGAAAGCGAGCCACCATGTCCTTCACGAGCCCCGCCAGGAAAGTCGCCGTCATCGGCGGCGGAATCCTGGGCGTTTCCACCGCCGTCCATCTGGCAAAGGGAGGCGCCCAGGTAACGCTTGCCACGTCCGGCCCGCTGGCGAGCGGAGCCTCCGGCCGCTCGATTGCATGGCTCAACTCCTCCGGTGCCCGCTCCGCCGAGTACCACTACCTGCGGATGCTTGCGATCGACCGCTACCGCACCTGGAGCGCACACCATCCCGAAAGCCGCGGCTACCTGAAGTTCGATGGTGCACTGAAATGGGCCGGCCCGGACGAAACCTTCCGCGAAACCTTCGCCTTCGAGCGTTCGGGCGGATACCACTCCGTCTGGGTGGACAGCAGTGACGTGGCCCGTGTCGCCCCGGATGTGGACGCCGCTGCCGTGGCCAGCGAGGGTGCCATCTACAACCCAGGTGAAGGCTGGGTCAACATGCCCGACTTCATCGCGGCATTGGCTTCCGAGGCGGCGGACAACGGGGCGGTCATCATCCAGAATGCCGGGGATGTCCGGGTGGATGTGCGGGACGGCGCCGCGGCCGGCGTCATCCTCGGTGACGGGACGCGGCTGGAAGCCGACCAGGTGGTGCTGGCAACCGGCGGTGAGGTCCCGGCCCAGCTCGCAGCCCTTGGTGTAACGGTTCCAGATGCCACGCCGGCCGCCTTCGTGGTGTTCACCGAACCGCTCGACGTAAAGGTGCAGACCGTGCTGAACACCCCGCGCGTCGCCGTGCGGCCCATGCCTGACGGCAGGCTGGTACTTGATGCGGACTGGGCAGAGCAATCTGTGATCATCGAAGATGACGGATCCTTCACGGTTCCCGAGGAGTCCGTCCAGGGCCTGCTTGAGGAGGCCTCGAAGGTACTCGCGGGGAATCCCCGGCTGACCGCCCAGCGGGTGGCTGCCGGCCTGAAACCCATTCCCGGCGACGGTGAACCGGTGGTGGGTCCGGTGCCTTCGATACCGGGACTGCACACGGTGTTCACACATTCGGGCGCGACGCTGGGGCTGATCCTCGGTGAGCTCCTCGCGGGGGAAATCCTGACCGGAACCCCCTCTCCCGTGCTCGCCGCCTTCCGGCTTGACCGGTTCGACGGCAGCGCCCCGGACCGGGACGCCGTAGGGACGGGTGCCTGGGCGCCGGTGCACCAGAGCTAGAAGCCGGGAGGTGGTGCGGGCCTGTGCCCCACCCCTCCCCGGCCGGTTGCGGCACTCCGGCTTGCAGTTGCATCCCTGGTTGTCTGTCTGATCCCATCCTGCGCCCTCAAAGAGCCGGCGGCGCTCCCCGCCCCGCCGGCGAACTAAGATGGATCAGATGACCAACCACCGGCCCGGCCCCGCCGTGGCCTGCTGAAAGTAGCGCGCACCATGCCATCCCAACCGGACGAGAGTGCGGCACTGGCAATACAGACTCCCGCCATCAACGACCGCTCCCTGGCGGCCGGGCTGGCGTATGCCATGGGAAGCCGCGTCTCGGGCATCTCGTTCGACGCCGCCACCGGGCTCATGCTGGGCAAGGTCCGCGGCGGCGCGGACCTGCCCTACTCCACCACGGCCAAGCTGGTCCGCAAGGGCGGTGGCTGGAGCTGCACCGTGGGCGTGTGCAGCTGCCCGGTCCGCAAGGACTGCAAGCACGTGGCGGCGCTGCTCTTCGCCGCCGAGGACAACCCGGCCATCCGGGTCCAGCTGCTCACGCCGTCAACATCCACCCAGGTGTCCCGCAACCCCTCCGTTTCTGCGCTGTCCGACTGGGAGCAGGCCCTCAGCCCGCTGATCTCCCAGCCGGGAGCCACCCCGTCCAACGCCGGGGTTCCGCTGGCGCTCCAGTTCGAGGTGGAAGAACCGGCGCCGCACTTTTCCTACACCGGCCGGCGTGATCCGCAGCGCAGCGTCCGCCAGCTCAAGGCCCGGCCCGTCATCATGGGCGCCAAGGGCAAGTGGATCCGCGGCGATGTCTCCTGGACCACGCTGAACTACCTGAACTTCCGGCGCGAGTGCAACCCCGCGCACGTGGAATGGCTGCAGGAGTTCCTGGCTGCCCATTCCGCCGCGGCCAACCGGACGTACAACTCCTCCGGCTTCTGGCTGGGGCTGAACTCCTTCGCAGGGAAGAACCTGTGGAGCCTGCTGGAAGACGCCGGCAAAATCGGCCTCGCACTGGTCCACTCGCGCGGCACTGAGCCGGTGCGCCTCGCAGCGTCGCCCGCCGCCGTCGGCCTTAATCTGAGCCGTTACGGCTCGCCGTTGGCCGCCCCTTCCGCAGCGGACGAGACGGCACCCGCTGCAGCGGCCAAGGACCAGTCGTCCGACGGCGGGCTGGAACTTTCGCCCACTATCGCCGTTGAGGGCGTGGAGATTGATCCGGCGTCAGTGGGAACCATCGGCCGCCCCGCCCACGGGATTTTCTTCACCACCGATGCCCTGGCCACCGACGGCGGTGCGCTGCCCGGCGTTGGCGAGGCCACTGCGGGCGAAAACGTGATTACGCTGGCTGCCCTGGAAGGTGGCCTGAGCGAGGAACTTCTGACGTTCGTGACCGCGGGCAGCACGCTGCATATTCCGGCCAAGGACGAGTCCCGCTTCCTGACGGGCTTCTACCCGAAGCTGAAGCAGACGGCCCGGGTCACCGCCCGGGACGAGTCCGTGGAGCTCCCGGCGCTGGCCGTCCCCACCCTGTCCCTGCTGGCCAACTACGGCGCGGACCACCGGGTGCGGCTGCACTGGGAGTGGCACTACAAGAGCGGAAACCTGGTCACGGCGCAGCCCCTCTGGCGGCACCCCGGCGACCACGGCTACCGCGACGACACCGCCGAGGCCCGGATCCTCGAAGGCCTGGGCCAGCCGTGGGACGTGGTCCATGCCCTGGGTGAGTCCGCCACCGGCGGCTGGGGCACGCCACGGCTGGCGGCGTCCGCGGAACTGAAGGGCCTGGACACCCTGGCGTTCACCGAGGAAGTCCTGCCCCGGCTGCGCGAAGCCCCGGACGTCGAGGTGGATACCGTCGGCGAGATTGCTGAGTACCGTGAGGCCGAGGAAGCGCCGGTGGTATCCATTTCCACCAAGGCCACCGAGCAGCGCGACTGGTTCGACCTCGGCATCCAGATCACCCTGGAGGGGCAGCCGGTCTCCTTCGCGGCAGTCTTCTCCGCGCTGGCGTCCGGCCAGACCAAGATGCTGCTGCCCAGCGGCGCCTACTTCTCCCTGGACCTGCCCGAGCTGCACCAGCTGCGCGCACTGATCGAGGAGGCGCGCTCCCTGCAGGACAACAAGGACGCACCCCTGCAGATCAGCCGGTTCCAGGCCGGGCTGTGGGACGAGCTTGCCCAGTTGGGAATCGTGGATGAGCAGGCGGCCGCGTGGCGTTCAGCGGTGGGCGGCCTGCTTGAAGGCGGCGTGGACGGCCTGCCGTTGCCCGCCACCCTTAATGCAGAGCTCCGGCCGTACCAGCTGGAGGGCTTCAACTGGCTCACGTTCCTGTACCGGCACAGCCTGGGTGGAATCCTCGCCGACGACATGGGCCTGGGCAAGACGGTGCAGGCGCTCGCCCTGATGTGCGCGGCAAAGGAGCTCTCGCTGGCGGCAGCCGGGCAGAATGCGGCGTCCGACGCCGGTGCTCCCTTTTTGGTGGTTGCCCCCACCAGCGTGGTGGGCAACTGGGCAGCGGAAGCGGCGCGTTTCGCCCCGGGCCTGAAAGTCCACGCCGTCAGCGAGACGTTCGCCAAGAGCAACCAGGCCCCGGCTGAGGCACTGGCCGGCGCCGATATTGTGATCACCTCCTACGCCCTGTTCCGGATCGACTACGAGGCCTACGCCTCCCGCACCTGGTCCGGCCTGGTGCTGGACGAGGCGCAGTTCGTGAAGAACCACCAGTCCAAGGCGTACCAGTGCGCCCGCAAACTCCCGGCGGCTTTCAAGCTGGCCATCACGGGCACGCCGCTGGAGAACAACCTGATGGAGTTCTGGGCGCTTACCTCGATCGTTGCGCCCGGACTGTTCTCCAGCCCCAAGCGCTTTGCCGAGTACTACCAGAAGCCCGTGGAGAAGAACGGTGACAAGGGGCAGCTGGACAAGCTCCGCCGTCGGGTCCGTCCGCTGATGATGCGCCGCACCAAGGACCAGGTGATCAAGGACCTGCCGCCCAAGCAGGAGCAGATCCTGGAAGTGGTGCTCAACCCGCGCCACCAGAAGGTGTACCAGACGCACCTGCAGCGCGAACGGCAGAAGATCCTGGGGCTGATCGAGGACGTGAACAAGAACCGGTTCACAATCTTCCAGTCACTGACCCTGCTGCGGCAGCTCAGCCTGGACGCGTCCCTGGTGGACCCGGCGCTTTCTGCGGTGCGGTCAAGCAAGCTGGACGTGCTGTTCGAGCAGCTGGAGGACCTCGTGGCAGAGGGGCACCGGGCACTGATCTTCAGCCAGTTCACCGGGTTCCTGGGGAAGGTCCGGGAGCGGCTGGACGAGGAAAAAATCGAGTACTGCTACCTCGACGGCGGCACCCGCAACCGTGCGGACGTGGTCAACGAGTTCAAGAACGGCAGCGCTCCGGTGTTCCTGATTTCGCTGAAGGCCGGCGGGTTTGGGCTGAACCTCACGGAGGCCGACTACGTGTTCCTGCTGGACCCGTGGTGGAACCCGGCTTCCGAAGCGCAGGCCGTGGACCGGACCCACCGCATTGGCCAGGCACGGAACGTGATGGTCTACCGGCTGGTGGCCAAGGACACCATCGAGGAAAAGGTCATGGCGCTCAAGGCCCGGAAGTCGCAGCTGTTTTCCGATGTCATGGAAGGCGATGCCCTGGCCGGCGGCGCCATCACGGCGGAGGACCTGGCGGGGCTGTTCAAGGAGTAGCGGTGAAGGCGGGGCTTTGGGCCCTACATCCGTATCCGAGCGGACCGTAGTGTGGGACCAGCAGAGCGACTGGCGGGCGCCTGCCGAATCCCGGGAGGCAAACCGTGAAATCGGCCAACGCGAGCATCATCGCCGGCATCGTCCTGATCTCGGCGGGCGTACTGCTGCTGCTGGACCTGCTCAATGTCATCGAGAGCGCCGCCTATGTGCCGATGCTGATCTTCGCCGCCATAGGGGCCGTGTTCCTGTCCGTTTTCATCCGAAGCCCGGAGAACTGGTGGGCCGCGATCCCCGGCTCGGTGTTCCTCGGCCTGGCAGCCGTGATCGCCGCCTCCCAGTTCACGGACGGCGGCGCCGGCGCGAGTTTCCTGTTCCTCTTCATGGCCGCCGGGTTCGCCGCGGTCTACCTGCGCCAGCGGGGCAACTGGTGGGCTGTGATCCCCACCGGCGTGATGCTGACGCTGGCCGTCATTGTTACCCTTCCGCAGGATCTGCAGGGCATGCCCGTGGCGGCCGTCCTGTTCCTGGGCCTGGCGGCCACCTTCGGTGTGCTGTCCCTGGTTCCCGTTCCCGACGCCGGTCCCGCCGGGCGGATGAAGTGGCCCCTGATCCCGGCGGCCGTCCTGGGCGTGCTGGGCGTGATCTTCGCCCTGCAGTCTACGGCACTGCTCATCGCCGCGGACATCCTGGTCCTGACCCTCATGATCATGGCGGGCATAGCTTTGTTGGTCTACGCTTACCGCGCCCTTCATGGCGGCCACGGCAAGGCGCACGGCTAAGCTGAAGGCTCCAAGGAACTACAACGTTGGAGAACCAGTGCAAGAGCCCCTCACTCCCCTGCGCCCGGACGCCTTCGGGACGCCCTATGCTGACCCCGTTTGGGACGGCCCAACGGATCCCATCCTGGTTCCCGACCACCTCACCGGCGACTGGGTGCTTTTCTACACCCAGCGCCGGGCCACGGCGCCGGGGTTGTCAGGCGTGGAGTGGGTGCACGGCACGGCCATCGGCGCGGCCCGCTCATCCGACGGCGGCGCAACCTGGGAGTACCAGGGCACCGTGGGCGGACTGGTGCCGCCGGAAACTGAACTTCCGGCAACCCTCTGGGCGCCCGAAGTCGTACGCATCGGCGACGAGTGGCTGATGTACATCAGCGTCCTGGGCGGGGTGCGGAAGGACTGGACCGGCAAGGCAGAAATCGTGCAGTTCGCCAGCAGGGACCTGGTGCACTGGGAGCATCTCGGCCCCATCAACCTCGATTCGCCACGAGTGATTGACGCCGCCGTCGCACGCTGCGGGGATGGCCGCTACCGGCTCTGGTACAAGGACGAGGCACGCGGCTCCAACACCTACAGCGCGGTGAGCGATACGCCGCGCGACCCCTCGTCCTGGACGCTGGAAGGCCTCACCATTCCCGGCCGTCCGCACGAAGGGCCCAAGGTCTTTGCGCTTGAGGGAACGTACTGGATGATCGTGGACGAGTGGCGGGGCCAGGGCATTTACCGTTCGGCGGACGGCACGGGCAGCTGGGTCCGGCAGGAGCACCTCGACGGCCTGATCCTCACCCAGCCGGAGCACGTGGACGGGCGGCCCGTCGTCGGACGCCACGCGGACGTGGTGCCCCTCGAACCGGGTGATGACGGTAAAGAGCGGGCCCTTCTGGCCTACTTCACCCATTCGCATTGGGGCGGCGAGGACATCGACACCATGGCCCCGGACCCCAAGACCCGCCTGAGCCACGTCCGCGGTGCCGTTTTGGAGGTCCGGGACGGGAACGTCGTCTGCAGCGAGCACTGAACACTGAGTTCTGGACTAACCAGGCGCTTCACAACATGACAAAGGGCCAGCCCTGGAACTATAAGCCGGCTGCTGCCGGCACCGGTCCAGGGGTGGCCCTCTGCCTGACTCGTGCTCCGGATAACGCCCATCCGGAATCTTTGGGAAACCTAAGCGCGCTGCGGAGAGCCCAGCTCCACCGGATCCTCGTCCGTAAGGTAAGCGAGCTCGGAGTGTGCCGCCAGGTCGATGCCGCGCATCTCGTCCTCCGGGTTGATCCGCAGGCCGATCGTCTTGTCCAGGATCTTGGCGAGCACCCAGGTGATGCCGAAGGAGTAGACCAGCACGGTCACCGTTGCCAGGGACTGGACGCCGAGCAGTTCCACGCCGCCGCCATAGAAGAGTCCGCTGACTCCGTTCGGCGCCGCGTCGGTGGCAAAGAAGCCGATCAGCAGCGTGCCCAGGATGCCGCCTACCAGGTGGACACCCACGACGTCGAGCGAGTCGTCATAGCCCAGGCGGTACTTCAGTTCAATGGCCAGCGAGCAGACGGCCCCGGCGATCGCGCCGATGGCCACCGCGCCCAGCGGGCTTACCGCACCGCAGGCGGGGGTAATGGCCACGAGCGCTGAGATCAGGCCGGAGGCTGCACCCATGCTGGTGGCTGCGCCGCGGCGGAGCCGTTCCACGAGGGCCCAGGCCAGGAGGCCGGCCGAGGCAGCCACAGCAGTGTTGAGGAACACCACCGACGCCGAGTGGCCGGCAGACAGCGCTGAGCCGGCGTTGAAGCCGAACCAGCCGACCCACAGGAGGCCTGCACCCACCAGCACCAGCGGCCGGCTGTGCGGCTTCGCGTGCTCCACCTTGGGCCAGCCCGAGCTCTTGCCCAGGACCAGTGCCAGGGCCAGGGCGGCCGCGCCGGCGTTCATGTGCACCGCGGTGCCGCCGGCAAAGTCGATGGCCTCGATGCCGCTGGCAATCCAGCCGCCGGTCACGCTGCCGTCCTCGGAGGAGAAGGCGAACACCCAGTGCGCCACCGGGAAGTAGACGATGGTGGCCCAGATGCCGGCGAACAGCATCCACGCGCCGAACTTCATGCGTCCGGCAGCCGCGCCGGCCACCAGCGCGGTGGTGACGCAGGCGAAGAACAGCTGGAAGGCCGCGAACAGGGCCACCGGAATGGACGCCTCTGCGTCCTCAGCCATCAGCTGCCCCAGGCCGGGGAACTCTGTGACGTCACCGATCAGGCCCAGGCCGCCCACTGAATTGCCAAAGGCCAGCGAGTATCCGAACAGTGCCCAGAGGACGGCCACCAGGCTGGCGCCGCCGAAGCACATCATCATCATGTTGAGAATGCGGCGCGAGCCCACCATGCCCCCGTAGAACAGGGCAAGGGCGGGGATCATCATGCAGACCAGCGCTGCGCTGGCCAAAATCCAAGCGACATTTCCCGAATCCATGGGAAACCCCTTTCGTGATGCGAGGAGAGAACGCCAAATCGCCCGTTGGAGCCACTCCGGAGGAGGGACGCGGAGTCAGTACCACGTTCATCGGAGGGCAGCTATTGCCGTCTGGTTCCAACTGTATGGCGGCAGGAATGGGCTGGGTTTCCGGTGTGTTAAATGATCGTTTCGGTCATCCACACGCGAGTTTCAGCCGTCCCGCTGACCGCAGGAGTGCTGGCCAGCAGTGCTGAAGCCGGAGTGCTGGGCCTGAAGGACCCTACTTGGCGGAGATGGCCAGGAACGTGATGGGAAGGTCCAGCAGCTTGAGCGGCCCGTGCGGCCCTTCGCCGTCCAGCAGCAGGGAATCGCCGGGCTCCATGGCGTACTCGTAGGAGCCGTGGCCGTACACCATCCTGCCGGCGAGCATGTAGATGAACTCCGTGCCGGGGTGCTGGAACAGCGGGAACACGTCGGAGGCGTCCGTGAGCGTCACCAGCGTGGGTTCCAGGGCATCGGTCCGGCCCTTGATCGTGCCCAGGACGCGGTATTCGTGGCCGTGCTGGGTGCCGCTGCGGACGGTGAGGCTCCCCTGGCCGCTCTTGGTGAAGGTGGCGTCGCGGTCCGTGTCCGCGCCACGGAACAATGCGGTGACCGGCACTTTCAGTCCGTCAGCAAGGCGCTGCAGCGTGGTCAGGGAACATGAGGTGGTGGCGGTTTCCACGCGCGAAATCATTGCCTTGGAGAGGCCTGTCCGGGCGGCCAGTTCCGCCGAGGACAGCCCGGCCGCCGTGCGGTAGTGGCGCACCTGGGCTGCGATGACCTGCTCCAGCCGGCCTGCGGCCTGCCCGTCAGCCTGCGCCTCTTCGTGCGCCGCTTCCGGCTCCTCTTCCTGCCCGCTGGCGGAATCGGCTGCCTGTTCGGCTGCGTGGTCGGTCATAGCAGCCATCTTAGGCACGGAACCGGGAGGGAGGACGACGACGGCGGCGCTACCTGGGTGCGCGGGTGTCGCCTGCCAGCCCCGCGAGGGAGTCCGCCAGCGCATGTGCGCCGGCCTCGGCATCCCGGTCCTCCACCAGCTCTTCGGGGGAATGCGAGATGCCCGTGGGATTGCGGACGAAGATCATGGCCGTCGGCAGGTGTGAGCTGAGGACGCCGGCGTCGTGCCCTGCACCAGTGGCCAGAATTGGCGCAGCCGGAAGCAGTTCCCGCAGCCGGTCGCGCAGCCCGCCGTCGAAATGCACGGTGGGGCTGAGCGATTCCATGGTCAGGTCCGCGGTGCAGCCCTCCTCCGCGGCGAACACCTGCGCAGTCAGCCCGATGGCTTCCACCAGTGCCGCGGTGACGGAGTCGTCAGGGTGCCGGGCATCGATCCACAGGTCCACGCGGGAGGCGATCACATTGGTGCCACAGGGCACCGGCTGGACCCTGCCCACGGTGGCCCTGGCGTCGCGGTACTTCCGGGCGGTATCTCGGATGCCGACCACCACTTTGGCTGCCGCAATCATCGGATCCCTGCGGTCCTTCATCAGGGTGGTGCCGGCGTGGTTGCCCTGGCCGCTGATGCTCAGCTTCCAGCGGCCGTGGCCCAGGATGGAGGAGCCGATTGCCACGGGCTGGTCCAGGTCAATCAGTCCCCTGCCCTGTTCCACGTGCAGTTCCACAAAAACGCCCAACTGCTGGAGCGTCCCGTAGTCCGCTCCGACCAGGCGCGGGTCCTGGCTGTTCGCAGCGGCGACGTCAGCATAGGTGTTGCCGTCGGGGTCCTTAAGCCGGCGCGCCTTGTCCGGGTCCAGGGCTCCGGTGAGGAGTCGGGAACCCAGGCAGGCAACGCCAAACCGGGAGCCTTCCTCTTCCGGGAAGACCGCGATGGCCAGCGGGCGCCGGGGCCGGAGTCCGCGGGTTTTGAGGATGTCGACGGCGACCAGCGCCGATGTGACGCCGAGCGGGCCGTCGTACTCGCCGCCGCCGGGAACGGAATCCAAGTGGCTTCCGGTGACGACGGCGTCCTTCCGGGTGCGTGCTGCGGTATCCCACCAGGCCCAGATGATGCCGTTGTGGTCCGTGTGGACATCCAGGCCGCGCCGTTCTGCCTGCTCAACGAACCAGCCGCGGAGGTCCGTCTCGGCGGTGGAGAACACCGGACGCGAGTACCCGCCCCGTGAGGCGTCCCTGCCGATGGTGGAGATGTCACGAAGGAGGCCGGCAACAGTGGGGGTGCTTGTCCGGCCCGAAGGCAGGGCATCCGCCGTGGGGTCCGCCGTGGGTATTGTCTGTGGAAGGCTCACTGGTATCCGTTCTAGGTGGTCACAGCTGCTGGGGACGCGGTCCGGAACCGGTCCGGAACACCGCCGGAGCCGTCGGCCAGGTCCGCCGCCCACTGCCCGATCAGCGGTGCGAATTTGGCGCCGTGGCCGGAACAGGGGGAGATGATTGTCAGGTTGTCCACGCGGTCGATGAGGAAATCCTCGTTGGGTGTGTTGGTGAACAGGCAGGTTGTTTCGGCGTAGGGCTTCGGGTCCAGGCCGGGCAGGTAGCGCTGCACGTACTCCACCACCCGGCGGCGGTTGGCGGGGTCCACTTCGCCGGTCTGCCGTGCCGCGGAAGGAATCAGCTTGCCGCCGTTGTACTCCGCCACTTTCTGCCCGGCGAAGCCGGCATCCCGCCCGCCGGGAAGGCCATAGGCCTGGATGTCCGCAGCCTTGTGGATGAAGGTAGGCCAGCCGCCGGCACCCGGAGCAGCGCCGCCGTCGTAATCCGCAGGGGCGTAATCCTTGGAGGCGTGGTCCGCAGGGGCGTGGTCCCGGTACTTGAAGTGGAAGGCCTGCTCCTGCCGGACGGTGACCTCCGGGAGCCCGGCCAGGAAACCTGCTGGAAGGGACAGACGCCCCAGCAGCGCCGGGAGCCACCCGCCGGCGCTGATCACCACGTTGCCGGCGTCGTGCGTTTGCCCGGTGGTGGAGTGCAGCCGGTAACCGGCACCCGTCCGCTCCACGCTTTGCAGCTCCCAGCCGGCCAGCAGCCGGGCGCCGTGCTCGACGGCGAGGCTTACCATCGCGGTGACGGCGCCTTCCGCGTCGATCACCCCCGCGCCGGGGTGCCAGAGGACGTCGGTGTCGAAGGCGATCTGCGGCCAGCGTGCGCGGGCGTCGGCCGCGGACAGGAGTTCGTGCTCGATCCCTTCCCCAGCCAGCACCGAGGCCAGCAGCCGGGGATTGCGCTCCGGCCCGTAGTCCACGGCGCCGAAAGGGGTGATCAGGGGCGTGCCGCATGCGGCAGAGAGTCCGTCCCACAGGCCCTTCGATTCCACCACCGCGCGGGTGTAGAAGGGGTCGGAGTAGGCGTAGCGGAAGATCCTGGCGGAGCCGTGGGAACTGCCGTCGTGGCTGGCCGGGACGTTGCGCTCCAGGATGGTCACCTGGTGCCCGCGGGCGGCCAGCTGCCAGGCGGTGGCGGCACCGGCCAGCCCGGCGCCCACCACCACAAAATCTGACCCGCCGGAAAAAGCCTCAGGCATCAGAAGCTTCCCTGCACTCCGGGGATCCACGAGGTGCCGGCCAGCGGCACGCGGGCCATGGCGGACGCCTCGATGGTGAGCGCCACCAGGTCCTCGGGCTCCAGGTTGTGCAGGTGCGACTTCCCGCAGGCCCGGGCAATGGTCTGGGCCTCCATGGTGAGGACGCGCAGGTAGTTTGCCAGCCGCTTGCCGGCAGCCACCGGGTCCAGCCGGGAGGACAGCTCCGGGTCCTGGGTGGTGATGCCGGCGGGGTCGCGGCCGTCCTGGAAGTCATCGTAGAAACCGGCGGCGGAGCCGAGCGCGGAGTACTCGGCGGCAAAACGGGGATCGTTGTCGCCGAGGGCGATCAGCGCAGCCGTGCCAATGGCCACGGCGTCAGCGCCGAGGGCCATGGCCTTGGCGACGTCCGCCCCGGTACGGATGCCGCCGGAGACGATGAGCTGGACTTTCCGGTGCACACCGAGCTCCTGCAGTGCCTGGACGGCCTGCGGGATGGCGGCAAGGGTGGGGATCCCGACGTTTTCGATAAACACCTGCTGCGTCGCCGCCGTCCCGCCCTGCATGCCATCCACCACAACAACGTCGGCGCCGGACTTCACCGCGAGGGCGGTGTCGTAGTACGGCCGGGAAGCGCCGATCTTGACGTAGATGGGGGTCTTCCAGTCGGTGATTTCGCGCAGTTCGCCGATCTTGATTTCAAGGTCGTCCGGGCCGGTCCAGTCCGGGTGGCGGCTGGCCGACCGCTGGTCGATCCCGACCGGCAGGGTGCGCATCCCGGCGACGCGTTCGGTAATCTTCTGGCCCAGCAGCATGCCGCCGCCGCCGGGCTTGGCGCCCTGGCCAAGCACGATCTCGATGGCGTCGGCCTTGCGGAGGTCGTCCGGGTTCATGCCGTAACGGGACGGGAGGTACTGGTACACCAGGTGCTTGGACTGGCCTCGCTCCTCAGGCGTCATGCCGCCGTCGCCCGTTGTTGTGGAGGTTCCCACCTCCGAAGCGCCGCGGCCCAGCGCCTCCTTGGCGTTGGCGGAGAGGGCGCCGAAGCTCATGCCGGCTATGGTCACCGGGGTCTGCAGGTGCAGCGGGCGGGTGGCGTGCCGGTCGCCGAGGACGACGTCGGTATCGCACTTTTCGCGGTAGCCCTCCAGCGGATAGCGGGACATGGAGGCGCCGAGGAACAGCAGGTCATCAAAGTGCGGGACCTTGCGCTTGGCGCCCCAGCCGCGGATGTCGTAGACGCCGGTGGCCGCAGCGCGCTGGATGTCCGCGATGGTGGCGCGGTCGAACGTGGCGGATTCGCGGAGGCCCAGTTCAGCAATGTTCTGGGTGGGCGCCTGCTGCGGAACGGAGGTGATGGTCATGGTGGGCTCCTAGTACTGCGTCGAGTTGTCGACGTGGAAGTGGTAGAGGTTCCGGGCTGAGCCGTAGCGCTTGAAGTCGGCAGGGTTGTCCGTGCGGCCGGCGGCGGCGAGCAGCTCCGCGAGCTCGGCGAGGTGCTCTGGCATCACCGGTTTTTCGACGCAGTCCGCGCCGAGGGAGGCCACCGTGCCTTTGACGTAGATCCGTGCCTCGTAGATGGAGTCGCCCAGGGCGTCCCCGGCGTCGCCGCAGACCACCAGCCGCCCGGCCTGCGCCATGAACGCGGACATGTGGCCGATGTTGCCGCCCACCACGATGTCCACGCCCTTCATGGAGATCCCGCAGCGGGCGCCGGCGTTACCGTCGATGACCACCAGACCACCGTGGCCGGTGGCGGCTGCTGACTGGGAAGCATCTCCCTTGACGTGGACGCGGCCGGACATGATGTTCTCCGCAAGGCCGACGCCGGCGTTGCCGTTGATGGTGACGTCGCCTTTTTGGTGCATCCCGGCTGCGTAGTAGCCGGCGTGGCCGTCGATGGTCACCTGAATGTCCGCGTCGATGCCGACGGCGAGGCTGTGCTTGCCGCCGGGGCTGGCCACGGCCCAGGATTGACCGTCAACCGCGTTGTGGACGGCCTGGTTCAGTTCCCGGACGCTGGTGGCGGCCAGGTCCACGGTGGCGGCCTCCGGCTCCCGGGCTTCCGGGGCGGCGGTTGCCGTGCTTTCGGGGGCTGTCAGAGTGACCATGTGTAGACCTTTCCGGGTTCCGGTTCAAAGATGAGGGCGTTGCTGATGCCGGGAAGGCCGGCCAGGGCGCGGTATTCGGAGGCCATGGCCACGTAGTCGTCCGTTTCGGCGATGATGGCCGGTTTACAGGCGATGGGGTCGCGGACCACGGCCATGCTGTCCGCGGTGGTGACCACCAGGGTGTAGAAACCGTCCAGGACCTTGCCGAGGTTCACCAGGGCTTCCTCCAGGGTGTCGCCCTGCTTCAGCCGGGAGGCGACGTAGCGGGCGCCCACTTCGGTGTCGTTTTCGGAGTCGAACACCACGCCTTCGCGCCTGAGCTCGCGGCGGACAGTGGCGTGGTTGGAGAAGGAGCCGTTGTGGACCAGGCAGAGGTCGTCGGCAACCGAGAACGGGTGGGAGCCGCCGGCGGTAACAGCGGACTCGGTGGCCATCCGGGTGTGGGACAGTCCCTGGCTTCCCGCCATCGCCTCCAGTCCGTGCTCGGCGGCGATTTCCATGGGGTGGCCCACGCTTTTCATGACCGCTACATGCTCGCCGCGGCCAATGATGGTGGCGCCGGGCAGGGTTTCGCTGACCGCTTTCACCAGCAGATCAGTCCCGACGGCGGCGCTCACCAGGGTGGTATCGCCCACCACTTGGACGGCTGCTGCCGCACCGGCCGGAAGCGCGCCGGCAAGGAGAGCCGCGACGCCGGCGGTGATGTCCGCCGTCGTCATTCCCTGGTCCTTGCCCAGCAGGCTGAGGGTGGACGTACCCGGGGAAACCAGGCCGGGGGTGTTGTAGACGGCCAGGCCGGCGGAGTCCGGTCCGCGGTCCACGATCTGGCACAGCATGGAGGACAGCAGGCTGCCCATTTGGGGGTGCAGCGAGGGGTTGCGCAGCTGCAGCGCGGCGATTCCGCACATGGTGGGGTCCTTACTCAATAGCGTCTGGTGGTGTGACTGGATGGAGGACTGGTCAGATCGACGTCAAATACGTGCGTATTTCCCAGTCGCTGACCTGGTTGTGCCAGCTCAGGAATTCCTCTTCCTTGGCGTCCGCGTAGTACCTGCCGATCTCCGGGTTGCCGCTGAGGCTGGCCAGGATGACGGGGTCCTGCCGCAGGGCTTCCACGGCGTGGAGAAGGGTGGCCGGCAGCTGGTGCGCGTCCGGCCTGGACTCGCCGGGACCGGACGGGGCACCCGGATCGGAGGCTTTCTCCACGCCGTCCAGCCCGGCGGAAATCGCGGTGGCAATGGCCAGGTACGGGTTGGCTGAGCCGTCCCCGGAGCGCAGCTCGATCCGCTTGTTGTCCGGGACACGGATCATGTGGGTGCGGTCGTTGCCGCCGAAGGATGCCTTGCGGGGTGACCACGTGGCACCCGAGGAACTGGTGGTGGCGCCTGTCCTTTTGTAGGAATTCACTGTCGGGGCGAGGAACGCCTGAAGTGCCGGAGCGTGCTCCAGGATGCCGGCGATGAAGGAGTAGGCGAGGCTGGAAATCCCAAGGCCCCTGCCGTCGTCGTTACTTCCCCCGCCGGTTGCGCCGCCGTCGCCTGCACCGCTGCCCGCTGCCGGAAACAGCGCCTCCGCGCCGGACCACAGGGACAGGTGGAAGTGCAGGCCGGTGCCGGTGCGGTCGGTGAAGGGCTTGGGCATGAAGGTGGCCGTCATGCCGCGCTGTTCGGCCAGGATGTTCAGGATGTAGCGGAGGGTGACCACCCGGTCCGCCGTGGTGAGGGCATCGGCGTAGTTGAAGTTCTGCTCGAACTGGCCGGCGGCGTCCTCGTGGTCATTGGCATAGTTGCCCCAGCCCAGGCCGTTCATCGCCTCGGAAATGCCGGTGAGGTGGTCATACATGCGGGTGACGCCGCGGGCGTCGTAGCAGGGGCGGGGCGAATCGTCCCGGCCATCGGCGGTACTCAGCGTCCCGTCGTCGTTCTTCTTCACCAGGAAGTACTCCACCTCGGCTCCCACCTTTGCCTGCATGCCCTTCTCCGCCAGGCGGGCAAGGGTGTTCTTCAGGATCACCCGCGGGGCGTAGGGCCAGGGCTTGCCGTTGACGTGCGGGTCGCAGTGGATGATGGCCAGGCCCTCCTTGATGAAGGGGACCGGGGTGAAGGAGGCGAGATCCGGCACGGCGATCAGGTCCGGGTCCTGCGGCTTCTGGCCCATCAGGCCCGCAGCGTAGCCGGCGAAGCCCATGGCACCGTCTTCGAGTTCGTCGGCGGCTTCAACGGGGACCAGCTTGGCGCAGGGCTTGCCGGTCATGTCCACGAAGGTGGCCAGCAGGAAGCGGACGCCGTGGGCCTGGGCGATGTCCGCCAGGGAAATCGTGGGCGCCCCGGATACTTCGCGTTCTTCGGCGAAGGGCGGAGCGGTTACAGCAGGGGTTGCGACACTGGTCATCGAAACGTTCCTGTTCATTGGGTTAGCTATCAGTAAACCTTGTTGCACCAGAGTATCCAAAGTGGTGTTTCGCCGGATCGCCGGCAATGTTAATTCGATGTTTCGCAGCGGGCTCGCGGTCACTGGACGGATCCCGGAGGGCCGCAGCACCTCCCGCCCATGCCAACCGGCCAGCACCGGACAGCTAAGCTGGGAAAACCCGGCAGCACGGCGAGTGCACGGCACGGGTTAAGCGGGTCCGGCAGTGAGGATCCTTGCCACTGGCCGCGGAAGGAATGCGTAATGGCGCGAGCGACAGTCCAGGACGTCGCCAGGACGGCTGGCGTCTCCGTGGGGACCGTCTCCCGCGTCCTCAATGGCAGCCCGGCCGTCAGTGAGTCGAGCAAGGCAAAGGTGGCCGCAGCCATCCGCCAGCTCAACTACCGGCCCCTCGCCTCCGCCCGCGACCTGCGCCGCGACCGCACCATGCGGATCCTCGCCCTGGCCAAGAACTTGTACTCGCCGGTCATCAGCGAAGTCTTCCGCGGCGCCGGGGATGCTGCCGCCCTGTCCGGCTACGTCACCCTCATCGCACCGACAGCCGGGGACAGGGAACGCGAACAGCAGCTGGTGGACATGCTGCGCAACGGCTCGGTGGACGGACTGATCATGTTTTCGCCAACAATGCCGGACGAAGACGTCGAGGAGATGGCTGAGCAGCTGAGTGTGGTCCAGGTCTGCGAGATCGCTGACGCCGAGGCGGCATTCGGCGTATCCATCGACGACCGGCAGGCGGCCTTCGATATCACAAGGCACCTCATCAGGACCGGCGGCCGGCGGATGGCGATGATCGGCACCAGGGTGGCCCGGTCCGGCCGGCTCCGCGAGGAAGGCTTCCGCAGGGCTGTTGCCGAAGCGGGGCTGTCTCCCGACCACATGCTTTTCACGGACGGGGACTTCGATTTCCATGCCGGCCGGCGCCTCGCCCGGGAGCTTCTCGGCTTGCGCCCCCTGCCCGACGCCGTGTTCTGCGGCAGCGACACAGTGGCTGCCGGATGCGTCCGCGAAATTACCGACGCGGGGTTGCGGGTACCCGGCGACATTGCCGTCGCAGGGTTTGACGACTCCATCCAGGCGGAGATGTGCGTCCCGGAGCTCACCACCATCAGGCAGCCGGCCTACGCCATGGGACAGCTGGCCTTTGAAGCACTCCTGGCGCGGATGACCGAGCCGGAAGGGTACCGCCGCGGGCGGACCTTCCTCCCCCACGAGCTGGTGGTCCGGGACTCCACCAACGGCTGAGGCCAAGGGTTGACAGTCCAACGTGGCTCCTGTCACACTTCTTTGGAATCGATTCCAAACACGGCGGACATTACTTTTCCTCCTTTGTGGAATCGATTCCAAAACGACCCGGAAAAAGAAGCCAGCCAGGCAAAGGAGCCACTCGTGGACTTGATTCGACCTACCTCTCTGTCGCCGGAGGACACCACCGCATCCGTGCCCAACACGCGCAAGAGCGGAACGGGCGGCGCGTCCCGGCGGCGCACGCGCATCACCGCGGCCGCGGCTGCGGCCATGGCTGCCGGCCTGCTGCTGACCGCGTGCGGTGGCGGAGCTGCAACCCAGGCAACGGAGGCACCCGCAGCGGATCCGGCGTCGGCCGCCAATGCCACCGGCAGCCTCAATGTCTGCGGCGGCAAGGACGCCTCCGGCATCTACAAGGGCACGGTTGAGGCTTTCACCAAGGCCAATGGCAAGGTCACCGCCAAATACACCGAAATCGGGGCCACCACCGATGAGGCCCGCACACAGGCTGTGCAGCGGCTCGAAGGCAAGTCCTCGGAGTGCGACATCTTCGTCACGGACGTCATCTGGACCTCCGAGTTCGCATCCCAGGGCTGGATCCTTGACCAAACCGAGCTCGTGGAGGCCAGCAAGGACCGCTTTATCCCCTCCACGGTGGAGACCGCCAAATACGAGGACAAGTACTGGGCTTCCCCGTTCTTCACCAACGCCGGACTGGTCTACTACCAAAAGGACAAGGTAGCCAAACCCGAAACCTGGCAGCAGCTCTATGCTGAAGCGGCCGGGGCTGAGGGGAACAGCTTCGTCTACCAGGGCAAGCAGTACGAGGGCCTCACGGTGAACTTCCTTGAAATGCTCTACAGCGCCGGCGGAGAGGTGCTGGACGAAAACGGCGACGTCAAGATCGATTCACCGGAAACACGTGAAGTCCTGGACTTCATGGTGCAGGGCCTCAAGGACGGCGCGGCGGACCGCGCTGTGCTGACCTACAACGAGGACCCGGCACGCCTGGCCTACGAGTCCGGCAACTTTGGCTACCAGCGCAACTGGCCGCACGTCTACCGCCTGCTCAACGCCACCCCACTGGCGGGCACCTTCGGCGTTGCCCCGCTTCCGGCCTGGGAAGGCGGCAAGGCCTCCGGCGTCCTGGGCGGCTGGAACCTGGCCATCTCGGCCCACTCGGCAAACCAGGCCGGCGCTGTGGCCTTCATTGATTTCGCCACCACCCCGGACTGGCAGAAGCACGTGGCGATGGACTTCTCGCAGGCCCCCGTCAACGAGGCAGCGTACGCAGACCCCGAAGTCCTGGCCAAGATGCCGTTTGCCACCGAACTGCTCGCCTCGGTGAAGGGTGCCAAGCCGCGCCCGATCTCCCCGGTCTACCCGCAGATCTCCCAGGCGATCTACAAGAACGTCTACGCCGTGCTGTCCGGCACCGCCACAACCGAGGATGCGGTGAAGACCATGGCCGACGAGCTTACGGCCGCAAAGGCGAGCTTCTGAGCATGGCAACCAAGTCCCTGTCCCCCGCCCGCCGGGGATCCAGCCGCGGCGTCAGCGGCCGTGACCGGGAGGAGCGGCGCCTGGCGTTCCGGATGACCGCTCCGTCCCTGGTCCTCATGGCCCTGGTGGCGGCTGTCCCCATCGGCTATGCCCTCTGGCTGTCCCTCAACCAGTACAGCGTCCGTACCGCCGGACTGTCACGCTTCGTCGGGCTGGACAACTACATCGCAGCCCTCACCGGGCCGCACTGGTGGGCTGCGTTCGGCCAGACGTTCCTGTTCGCGGGGCTCTCGGTCTCGCTCGAGCTGGTGCTCGGGACAGGCATGGCGCTGCTGCTCAACCTTGCCTTCAAGGGCCGCGCCCTCCTGCGCACCGTGGTGCTGCTGCCCTATGCGGTGGTAACGGTGGTCAGTGCCATCACCTGGGAAACGATGTTCCAGCCCAACCTGGGCCTGGTCACGAATGTCCTGTCAACGCTGGGCCTTCCTGGCGGGGACGTCGTCTGGCTCGGCGAGCACGGCTACGCGATGGCGGTGATTGTCCTTGCCGATGTCTGGAAGACGACGCCGTTCGCGGCCCTCATCATCCTGGCCGGGCTGCAGGTCATTTCGTCCGAGACCTACGAGGCCGCGGAACTGGACGGCGCCAGCAAGTGGCAGGCCTTCCTTTACGTCACCCTGCCCCTGCTCCGTCCGGCGATTGTGCTGGCGGCGATCTTCCGCACCATGGATGCCCTGCGCGTCTTCGACCTGCCGTTCGTGCTGACCCGCGGCGCGAACGGCACCGAGTCGATGTCCATGCTGGCCTACACCGAGTTGCGCGAAAACCGTTTGGTGGGTGAAGGATCGGCCCTGTCCATCCTCACCTTCCTCACGGTCATGGTGGTCTCAGTGGTGTACATCCGCTTCGCAGGGGGCAACATCCGTGAAGTTGCCAAGGAGGAACAATGAGCACGCTGACCCCACAGCGCACGGCGGCGGAACCCGCGGCCCCGGGCGCACGGACAACCAGGCGCAGGACGCGCGGCAGGGCACAGCTTCATCCGGTGGTGTGGGTATTCGTCATCGCAGTGATGGGCTTCTCACTCATACCGTTCTACTGGCTGGTCAATACCTCGCTCAAGAAAGGCGTGAGCCTGTCCCAGGGGGAACTCTTCCCAAGCCAGCCGACCTTCGAGAACTATGCGGCCGTGTTCCAGAACGCGGAGTTCCTCCTGGCCCTGCGCAACTCGGTGATCATCGCCGTCGTCACCACCACGGTGGCCCTGGTGCTGGCATCCTTCGCCGCCTATGCCCTGGCCAGGCTCAAAATGCGCCGCAAGGCGCTGATCCTTACCCTCATCCTGTCTGTCACCACCTTCCCGGCCATTGCCATCGCGGCCCCGTTGTTCTCCATCTGGCGGGAAATAGGTTTGTACGACACGCTCCTGGGCCTGATCATCCCGAAACTGACTTTCGCGTTGCCCCTGGCTATTTACACGCTGACCTCCTTCTTCCGGGAGATCCCGCGCGAACTGGAGGAATCGGCCTACATGGACGGGGCCACGCCGTTCACCGCCTTCCGCAAAGTCATCCTGCCCCTGGCCGTCCCGGGCCTTGCCACGACGGCGATCCTCGTGTTCATCTCGGTATGGAACGAATTCCTGCTTGCCGTCACCCTGACCACGTCCCCGGAAGCCCGTCCGGTCCCGGTGGCCATAGCGTTCTTCAGCGGGACCAGCGAGTTTGACCAGCCGCTGGGCACCATCAGTGCAGCGTCGGTGATCATCACGGTCCCGCTGGTGGTCCTGGTGCTCCTGTGCCAGAAGCGCATTGTCTCCGGCATGACCGCCGGTGCCGTCAAGGGCTAGCCCCCCCTAAGTTCACACCCACAAGAAAAAGGAAAACCCCGTGAGTAACGAGCAGTCCCCCAGCCTGCAGGCTTCTGCCCTGCAAGAACCACACTCCAAGGAACTGAGGGTAGGCGTTGTCGGCATCGGCTGGGCCGGACAGCAGCACCTCATGGCCTACAACGCCCTGGAAGGTGTCCGAATCGTGGCGCTGGCGGGAATGGAGGAGGAACTCCGCAACTCGCTGCAGGCCGAATACTCCATTCCCAACGCGTTCGCCGACTGGAAAGACATGCTGGAGCACGGCGGGCTGGACGCGATCAGCGTGGCAGTGCCCACCTTCCTGCACGCGCCCATCGCCATTGCCGCCCTGGAACGGGGAATCCACGTGCTGAGCGAGAAGCCAATCGCGCGCAACGCCGTCGAAGGCCAGGCCATGGTGGATGCCGCGCGCAAGGCGGGGCGCGTCCTGGACGTCGCCTTCAACCACCGCCGCCGCGGCGACATCAAGGCGCTCAAAGGTGTCATTGAAGACGGCGGGCTGGGCCGGCCGTATTATGCCAAGGCCTCCTGGCTCCGCCGCTCCGGCATCCCCACGCTGGGCAGCTGGTTCACCAACCCGGAGCTCGCCGGCGGCGGACCGCTGGCGGACATCGGCGTCCACGCGCTGGACTACGCCCTGCACCTTCTCGGTGAGCCAAAGGTGGTGGCGGTCTCCGCCGCCACGCACTCGGAGCTGGGCCCCCAGGGGCGGGGCGGTGGAAGCAGGTACTCAGCGCAGGCCACCAGCCACGCATTCGAGGTTGAGGACTTCGCGTCGGCGTTCCTCCGGCTGGAGGGCGGCGGAACACTGGTGATCGAGGCCAGCTGGGCAACGTACCGGGAAACGGATGACCTCCTGGACTTCACCGTCTACGGCACCGACGGCGGAGCCGAGCTCAAGGTGCAGGGCGCACCCTTCCCGCCCGTGGGCCAGCTCCGGGTCTTCACCGACAAGGAGGGCGAATCCGCCGACTATGTGCCGCCGGTGCTTCCGGGCCGCGCCCATGACGCAGTGGTGGAAGACTTCGTAACGGCAGTGCGCGGCGGCGAGCAGGCCTGGGGCGAGCACGACGGCTCCCTGGCGCTGTACCGGGCACAGATCATCGATGCGTGCTACCAGTCGGCACGCGAACAGAGGGAGGTTCGTCTCTAATGACCGACAAGCTGAGAATCCGCGTCTGGAACGAGGGCGTCCACGAGGCCATCAACGAGCCCTCGCACATCGGGGAGATCTACCCCGACGGTATCCACGGCGCCATCGCCGCAGGGCTCCGCTCCCACTACCCCGAGGCGGAAATCACGACGGCGGTGCTGGCCACCGACGACGAGCACGGCCTGGACGAGGAGGTGCTCGCCGAGACGGACGTCCTGCTCTGGTGGGGACACATGGCCCACCACGAGGTGAGCGACGCCGTCGTCGAACGCGTCCACCGGCATGTGCTGGGCGGGATGGGACTCATCGTGCTCCACTCCGGGCACTTCGCCAAGGTCTTCACCAAGCTGCTGGGCACCACCTGCTCGCTGGCATGGCGGAACGACGGCGAGCGCGAGCTCGTGTGGACCGTAAAGCCGTCACACCCCATTGCCGAAGGCGTGGACAGCCCCATTGTCATCCCCGAGCAGGAGATGTACGGGGAACTGTTCGACATCCCTGACCCGGACGACCTGATCTTCATCAGCTCGTTCGCCGGCGGCGAGGTGTTCCGTTCCGGCGTGACCTTCACCCGCGGCAAGGGACGCATCTTCTACTTCAGCCCGGGCGACCAGGAGTACCCGGTGTACCACCACCCGCAGATCCAGCGGGTCCTGGCCAACGGCGTGAAGTGGGCGGCCCAGCCGGAGCTGCACCGTGCCGTTCCGGAGGTCACCAACCCCGCGCGGAACTGGTTCGGCGACGCCTAGGAGTTTTTGTCCAGGTATGCAGGCTTCCAAGGCCTTTAAGTCGTCTTATCTGGACAAAAACTCCATTGCCGCGGCGAATGGAATGACGGTGCCGTCAGGGAAGCCGAATCCTTCGCCGGGGACAAGGCGGACGGCATAAGCTTCCACAGCGTCCTCCCCGGCGAGGACGACGACGGCGGCGTAGTCGCCGTCGCCAACGGCATCTGAGGTGCCAATCCAGGGGATAACAAGGCTCTCCCCCATGGGGTGCGGTGCGTCCCGTCGCCAGGTGCCGGCGTCGTCAAGGCGAGTGCCGAAACCGGGCACGGGACGTACCGCACTGGCCATGCCGGACGCCGCGTCCACCGGCCAGCCGCCGATCCGGAGCTTCGCCTCCTGGTCCTGGTCCGTGCCCCGCACCCGGACCAGCCGCAGCTCAGCGGCGCCCTGCGTCAGGGACACTACCGTCACCTCCGGTCCCGGAGTGGCCGTGCCGCGGGCACCGCTGCCATGGTCCGGCCCGGCATCGGGATCCACGGCAATCCAGTTGACGGTGCTCCGCGAGGCGCCCGCCAGCACCCCGCCCAGGTCCTGCTGCCCGAGGTATTCAAAGCCGGTCCTGTGGGTGGTCCGCCCTGCGCTGTCCACCAGGACGACGGCGTTGTCCAGGGACTCCGGCTCAAGGTCCGGAAACGTGTGCGTGGAGTAGCCAAGCCGGGCATAAAGTGGCGAATCCGCCACCTTCACACCGGCGTTGGCGTGGTCCGTGCCGTGGTTCCGGATCCGCACCACGCCGTCGGCCACCGTCCCGTCCACCTGCCAGCCCGGGGCCTGGATGAGGCGCCGGGTGTCTCCGGTTTCCACGGGCAGCGGTTCCTCAACGGCTGTCCAGACGCGGTGGTCCGCCGGCAACGCAAGGCCCAGCATGCCCTTGGCCGCCCAGTACGGTGAACCGGCGCCGGAGTAGGACTGCTTCATCCCCGGGAACTCGCCGTGCCAGCCGATGGAGAGCAGCCCGTCCCCGGTGATGGCGCCCCGGCGGACAAAGTAGTCCAGGATTCCCGACGCCGCCCGCCGCGTGACACCCGGACTCAGCCGCGTGTGACCGGACAGCTCACCGGTCCAGAACGGCGCGGCCGCGGCGAACCGGTAGATCAGGCTGCGGCCCTGGATCAGCGGGGCGCCGTTGGCCCCCACCAGATGGACGGCGTCGTCCAGGAAATCGGCCAGCCGCCCGCCGTCGAGCTTTGCCCGGGCCTTGACCCGCGGATCGCCGGGCGCCATCAGCTCCCACAGTTGCGGGTAGACCTGGAAGGCCCAGCCAACGTAATGGTCATAGGCCCGCTCGGTCCCGTCCGCGAACCAGCCGTGGCCCCGGTACAGGGAGTCGTGGATGGCCAGGCCGGCGTCGATGTCCTGGTCCGAGTACCTGCCGCCCACCGAGGCCAGGAAAGTCTCGACGACGATCTGGAACCACACCCAGTTGATGGGCGGGTATTCCTCCCCGATCACGGTCTCGAACCACGCGATGAGCTGTTCCTGGACGCGCTGCGGCAGCTTGTCCCAGAGCATGTCCCGCGTGAGGGCCAGGCCAACGGCCAGCGAGGCCGCCTCCACTTTCGCCTGGCCGAGCTCCCCCGGCGTAGGCCAGCGGTCCGGGTTGGCCGGGTTGGTGCCGGCGTCGAGCCCCTTGGCATACCAGTCGGCGATCCAGCCGGTGCCGCCTGGGTCGCCCGCCATCCGGAAAGAAGCCAGCAGGAACGTCCGTGCAAACGCTTCCAGGGAATCGCTGCGCGGGCCATAGGCGCTGTTGGCGCCAGGGAGGTGGAGGTTCGCGTGGTCCTCAGTGGCGTGCCGGTGTGCCGAGCGCAGCAAATAGTCCGCGTAGGCGCACCAGTGCTCGCGGGTCAGGCCGGTGAACGGCGAGAGCTGCCGGTCCAGCGGGGGCAGGGTCAAGGAAACGGGAGGAGCTGTGGCGGGCATGGATTCCCCAAAGGTCAGGTGGTGGCGGGTCGGGCAAACAAGCGGGTCTGGCGGGCGAAGCAGGTCAACGGGTCAGCGGCTCAGCCAGGAAATGGCCCGCCCCAGCAGTTCCCGGTGTTCGGGCGATTCATAGGAGGCGGCGTCGTGGCCCAGGGCGTCATAAAACGTGCGGCCGGCGGGGCGTCCGTCCGATGGCTGGCGGAGCAGGGACCACATCAGCGGGTGCTCAGTGCCTTCGTGGGTGTGGGTGGCATGGACGGTGATGCGGGGCGAGGTTCGGAGAAAGCTGTAGCGCTCATCGGGCAGCGTAAAGTCCTGCATCCCCTCAACAACGGGGCCGGACGCGGGCCGGATCCGGACGGTGGCCGGTCCGTAGTCGGGGTGCATGGAAGTTCCGCGTACCCAGCGTCCCCCGAGTCCGCCTTCCCATTCCGGGCAGTCCACAAAACTTGTGGCGCTGGAGTGGCTCACCAGCATGGGGCGCCCCGAGCCAAGCCACCGCACCAGCCCGGAGGAGGCGGCAGGAGTTCCGGGCGACTGCTGCCCGTCGCGGGGCAGCCCGACATTGACCACCAGCAGATCCGGCAGGTCAGCGTCCGCGGTCCCGGCGAGTTGCTCCAGCGCGCCGTCCACGTCAGCGGGAATTTCGACGGCGAACCCCGCCTCCCGCAGCAGGCCGGCCAGGGCGTCGGACGTCTCGGCGAACGGATGCCACGGGTCCGCATAACGGCCCACGCCGCTGAGCAGCAGGGCCTTCGGGGCCGCTGCAGTGTCCCCGCTGACTGGCGCGGCGGTCACTGCGGGACCTCCACCATGCCGGTTGCCGGGGCTTGGGGGGCGCCCACCGAGGACTCGCGCAGGATCAGTTCCGGGTTCAGTTCGATCCGGTGCACCGGACGCATCCGCCCTTCCGCCAGCCGTGCCGCCATAAGCTGCACCGCCACCTTGCCCACGTACTGCTTGGGTGGCCGCACCGCGGAGATGGCCGGCTCGGCGAGGTAGGCCACTTCGTCGTCGTACCCCACGATGGCGATATCCCCGGGCACCTTGAGCCCCTTGTCCACGCAGTGCTGCACGAACGCCACTGCCTGGGTATCGGAGTGGACCAGCATCGCGGTGGTCCCGGCGTTCCGGCACAGCTCCAGGACGTGGTCAAAATGCGTGGCGCGCTCTCCGTTCTCCTGTTTCGCTGAATCCTCGTACACGGAGCCTTCCAGGGGAATCTTCAGTGCCGCCAGAGCCTGCTGCCAGCCCCGCACCACGTGCGGGCTTGTGGGGCTGGAGGAATCGGTGAGGCAGCCGATCCTGCGGTGCCCCTCCTGCCACAGGTGCCGGACGGCCATCCCCGCGCCGAAGGCATGGTCCGTGGCCACCCACTCCAGCCGGTGGGCGGGAATCTCGATCGGCGAGCGCCGCTCCGCGAGCACCACGGGGATGGGGAGGGCGTTGAGCCAGCGCAGCAGTTCCTGGCCCTGGTCCCCGGTCATGTCCGGCGCCACGATCAGCCCGTCGATGTTCTGCGTGTCCAGCAGGGCCTGCACCTGGCGGCGGTTGTCCGCGGCATCGTAGGCGGATCCCCGCACCAGGATGCGCAGGTTCTGCTCTTCGGCTTCCGCCCGCGCTCCGCTGATGACCTGCGGCCAGTAGTAGTCCAGCGACGGCACCACCATGCCGATGGAGTAGCTGTGCTGCGCCAGCCGGCCCGCCGCCGCCGAACGGTCCAACTTGCTGGGCAGCGTGGCCCCGCCGTGCACCCGGGACACCAGCCCTTCATCCGCAAGGATGTTGACGTCCCGGCGGATGGTCAACTCGCTGACCCCCAGTTTCGCCGCAATGCCGCGGACAGTAATGGCTCCGTGGGCGCGGAGTTCCTCCATCAGCCGTTCCCGGCGCTGAAGGGAAAACAGGGATTTCCCTGCAGCGTCAGCGGGTTGTTCCGGGCTCATGGCGTTACCTCCGCGGTGAGGGTGAATGCGCCGGCGGCGCGGGACTCTTCCGTCAAAGGCAGGCGGAACCGCAGCCGGGTCAGCTTGCCGCCCCAGACACCGGCGAGGAGGGGGTCGTCCAGCGGCCAGTCGTCTACCAGCACGACGGCGGAGGCCGGCTCCCAGCGCAGGGCAAGTCCCCTGCTGCCTCCTGCGCCGGGGATCCCCTCTGGAACCACTGAGGCGTAGCCGTGCCCGGCGCTGACGGTGCCTGCCGCCAGGTAGGTGATGTCGACGTCGGACGTTCCGTTTCCTGCCGCCCCGTCAAGGTCCCAGCGGTCGGCCACGACGATCCTTGAGGCCCTGCGGTCCAGGGATGAGGAGCGGATCCACGCATCCGGCTGCAGCCCGTACGCCGCGCCGAGGGCCAGCGCCAGGGAGGGCTCGTCGGCCGTGGGTTCCGCAAGCACTCCGGCCGCGTACTCCGCGCCGGTGCCTTGCTCCAGTCCGAAGGGGGCGGGGACGCTGTGCCAGGCGCTCTGCATGGCGCGGATACCGTAGCGGTCCGGTCCGAACGTCTTGGCGGTATAGGTGGGCTGGCCGGCATCAACCAGCAGGGGAACTCCGTCCACGGCGACAACTACGGAACCGACATCCCGGTGGTTGTGGTGTTCGCCGTTGTGCCCGCCTTTGGCTGCCAGGAGCAGGCCCCGGGACGTTCCGGCTGTCTCGCGGGCAACCATGATCTGGACGGACGGAAGGTAGGTGAAGGGAACCAGGGGCGGGCCGGTCCGGTCCGCTGTGCCCGCGCTGTGCACCTTTTCCGGTGTCTCCACCTCCGTTTTCTCCGGGCTGCCCAGTAGCGAATGAAGCACACGTCCGAGCCCTGCTGAAGGCTCAAGTTGGGAGGCCATCATGGCCGCTGCGTGACGGGCGGCATCCTGGTCGCCAAGGCGTTCCGCCCAGCCATGGAGCATGTCCCAGGGCAGGGCGGCCGCTGCCTGCGCTGGACCGTCGGCCACGTTCAGGAACCAGTTGGCGCCGATGTGCATCCGGTGCGGAAAAGCCACCACTTCGCGGACCACGGGCAGGCCGGCGTCGAGCCTTCCCCCGGTGGCCTGCTCCAGCAGGGCCAGGCCCTCGAGCGCACGTCCGGCACCGTTCCACCAGTAGGCAAAGCCCTCGTCTATGGCACCGTCGGCAGGAAGGGAGGCGAGGAAACGGTCCAGGCCCTCGATGCACCGGGAAATTGTGCGCGCCTGGGTGTCGGGATCGTCCACCAGGAAGAGCGCCGTGGCTATGAGATTGGAGTGGATCCAGGGATTCCAGTTGTGGACGTCCCCGTCCAACCCCAGCCAATGCCAGTCCATCCGGTCCAGGAAGGGCCGGACAACGCGCCGGGCGGCCTCCCCTCGGATCCGCGTGCGCAGGCCCGGCGCCCTTTCGTCCAGCTGTCCGCCCAGGACGTGGTCAATCCACGCCAGTTGTGCTGCCACTTCACCGGCACCCAGGTCCAGGAAGGGACGGTCTGGGTCCGGCACCACTTCCCTGCTGCGGGCAAACACGTCGTCGTGGGCAGCCCAGCTCCAGGAGCTCTGCTCACAGAGGAGGTAGGCGCCGTCGATCACTTCATCCAGCCAGGGCGCCGGCCCGGCATCCGTCCCGGAAGCTGCTCCAGCGTGTCCTGACACCAGGGCCATCACCACGGCGCGGGTCAGCCGTTGCTGGCGGGCGGCCACCAGCCCCTCGTAGGCGGTGCGGTTTCCGTCGCGGAAGTACCGCGCATAGTGGGAGACCAGCGGCTGCGGCCACGGGTTTCCCCGCTCGTCGCAGGCCTGCTTCCGCAGCGGCTCAAGGACAGCGCTGTCCGCGGCGAGCCACCGGGGGCCACCTTCACGGGGCAACTGAAGCCGTGCCCGTGCGCCGTACAGCAGGCTCACGAGCCCGGAGGCGCCGGCGGCGGAACCCCATGCGGTTGCGAGGGGTTGCGCGGCCCTGGCCGTGGGATGGGCCGCAACTCGGAGGGGTGGTGTCATTCGCGAAAGCCTCAATGTTCGACTGTGAATGTTTCTGAATGAATACGATCAGCTTGGATGAACTGTCTTGTTTATGAGTATCTACTGATTGTTAGATGTGATGCAAGACATGGAATCAAGCCCGCCGCAGGGCACCGCCACAACCCGAAAGGAGGCCCCGTGTCCCGAAAACCCAAGGCCCTGCTCGTCATGAACCGCGGCACTTTTGCGGACCAGTTCGATACCTCGCGGCTGGAGCGCCTCGCACACCTGGTGGATCTCGGCGCCCAGCCGTGGACCGCTTCACTCGACGTCAAGGAACACCCCGGACTGGCACCGCGCCTTGCGGAGGTGGAAATCCTCCTCACCAGCTGGGGCGTCCCCCGGCTGGATGCCGCCGCGCTGGCACACATGCCGAGGCTCCGCGCCGTCTTCCACTGCGCCGGGACTGTCCGCAGCTTCGTCAGCCAGGAACTGTGGGACCGCGGCATCCTGGTGACCAACGGCGCCGACGCGAACGCCATACCGGTAGCCGAGTTCACCTTTGCCTCCATCGTCCTGGCCGGCAAAAAGGCCCAGGTGCTGTCCAACGATGCCCGGATCCACAGGGAGGACTGGAGCTACAGCTCCTTGCGCGGCGAGCTGGGCAACATCGGTCGGACCATCGGGGTCATCGGCTTTTCCCGCATTGGACGCAGGGTGGTCCAGCTGGTCCAGCAGCTCCAGGACGTCACCTGCCTGGTGAGCGATCCCCATGCCGATCCTTCAGCCGTGGCCGCAGCAGGGGGGCGACTGGTGTCCCTGCCGGAGCTCCTCGCGGCGTCGGACATCGTCACCGTACACGCCCCGGCACTTCCGGAAACCCGGCATATGCTGGGCGCAGCCGAACTGGCGGCGATGAAGGACCACGCCACCCTGATCAACACTGCCCGCGGTTCACTGGTGGACACCAGCGCGCTGGAAGCCGAATGCGCCACCGGCCGCATCCACGCGCTCCTTGACGTCACGGAACCCGAACCGCTGCCGGCAACCTCCGTCCTCTATGACCTTCCGAACGTGGTGATCACTCCGCACATCGCCGGTTCCCTGGGAACTGAAACCCGCAGGATGTCCGACGCCGCCCTGAACGACCTGGAACGGTACCTGACCGGACAGAAACTGCTGGCGCAAGTGGTCTCTGACGACCTTTCCCTCAGCGCCTGAGCAGTCCGGTATCCGGGCAACCGCAACCGCAAACCTCGCCGCAGCCGCGGCAAACCCGAATCCCTAGTAAGGAGAACGCAATGAAGCGCACAACCCTCGCCGCCATCGCCCTGGCAGTGACAGCAGGACTTGGCCTGACCGGCTGCGCCGGCGCCGCCGGTCCCGCGGAACCCCAAAGCCAGGACGGCAAAACCCGCCTGACGGTATCCGTGTGGAACTACGAAGGCACACCGGAATTCAAGGCCCTGTTTGACGGCTACGAGGCCGCAAACCCGGATGTGGACATCGAGCCGGTGGACATCCTCGCGGACGACTACCCGCAGAAGGTGACCACCATGCTGGCCGGCGGCGACACCACCGACGTCCTGACCATGAAGAACGTCATCGACTACGCCCGCTACGCCAACAATGGCCAGCTCCAGGAAATCAACGGTGTGGTGGACGCCGTAGGCAAGGACGACCTTGCCGGGCTGGACGCATTCGACATTGACGGCAAGTACTACGCGGCGCCGTACCGGCAGGACTTCTGGCTGCTCTACTACAACAAGGAGCTGCTCAAGGCCGCCGGCGTCGAAGAGCCCAAGGACCTGACCTGGGATGAGTACACCGCGCTGGCCCAGAAGCTCACCAATGAAGAGGGCGGCAAGAAGGTCTACGGCACCTACCACCACATCTGGCGCTCGGTTGTGCAGGCCATAGCGGCGGCACAGAACAACGGTGACCAGATCAGCGGCGAGTACAGCTTCTTCGAAGACCAGTACAACACCGCACTGGAGCTGCAGAAGAGCGGTGCCACCCTGGACTTCGGAACGGCCAAGAGCCAGAAGACGAGCTACAGGACCATGTTCGAAACCGGCCAGGCCGCCATGATGCCCATGGGAACGTGGTACATCGCCGGTGTCCTGCAGGCCAAGAAGGACGGCAAGACCAGCGTGGACTGGGGCCTGGCCCCGCTGCCGCAGAAGGACTCCAACGGCAAGGTATCGACGTTCGGCTCGCCCACGGCTTTCGCCGTCAACAAGAACGCCGCGCACTCCGAGGAAGCCAGGAAGTTCATCGAATGGGCTGCCGGCGAAGAAGGCGCCAAGGCCATCTCCAAGATCGGCGTGGTCCCGGCCCTGCAGAACGATGCCGTGACGGACACCTACTTCCAGCTCGAGGGCCTGCCCACCGATGAGCTGTCCAAGAAGGCGTTCTCCCCCGACGAAACCGCGCTGGAAATGCCGGTCAGCGACAAGTCTGCCGCCACGGACAAGATCCTCAACCAGGAGCACGACCTGATCATGGTGGGCGAGCGCTCCGTGGCCGACGGCATCACCGAGATGGGCAAGCGCGTCAAGAGCGAAGTCCTCGGTCAGTAACAGGCAGCCATGACTACTGAAACAGTTCCTTCGGTTGCCCCGGCTCCAGCACCTGTCCACAGCCGGGGCAACCGGAAGCAGGCGCGGCGCAACACCCTGATCGGCTGGACGTTCATCCTTCCGAACTTCCTGGGCTTCCTGGCTTTCACCCTGATCCCCGTAACCGCAGCTTTCGCCCTCTCCTTCATGGAGTGGACCTCGTTCACGGCCCCCCGCTGGGTTGGACTGGAGAACTTCCAGCGCATGTTCCAGAGCGACACCTTCTGGGTGGCGCTGCGCAACACCGTGGTCTACGCCCTGGGGCACGTCCCCCTCACCATGGCCCTGGCCCTTCTCCTGGCCATGCTGCTGAACCGCAAACTGAAAGGGATCGGCTTCTTCCGGGTGGCCATCTTCTTCCCGTACATCACGTCGCTGGTGGCTGTGGCCGTGGTCTGGAACATGCTCTTCAGCCCGGACACGGGCCCCATCAACCAGTTCCTGAACTCGATCGGGATCGCGGAACCCCCCGGCTGGACGTCCAGCTCCGACTGGGCCATGCCCGCCGTCATCATCACCAGCGTCTGGCGGGACATGGGGTACTACATGGTCCTCTACCTGGCAGGCCTGCAGGCCATCCCCAGCGAGCTGTACGAGGCCGCGGAGGTGGACGGTGCCAGCGCATGGCAGCGTTTCTGGAACGTCACCATCCCGTCCCTGCGGCCCACCACCTTCTTTGTGGTGGTGATGCTGACGGTCTCCAGCTTCAAGGTATTCGACCTGATCGTGGTCATGACCAACGGCGGGCCGGGACGCTCCACCACGGTGCTGTCCCAGCTCATCTACCAGGAGGGCATTGGCGAAGGGAAGTTCGGATACTCGTCCGCCATTTCGCTGGTGCTGTTCGTCATCGTCCTGACGGTCACCGTCCTGCAGTTCAAGATCCAACAGCGGAGGGAACGCTGATGACCAACATGGCCGAAGACCTCAAGGCCGAGGCGCCCTTCGCCGGGGCGGGCCTGGCACCCGCGGCGGAAGACCGCCGTCGTACGCAGCGCGACTCCCCGCGGGAACGGAAGAAGCGCACCACCGACGCCGTCATCTACGGCGCACTGGTGGTGCTGGTGGTGGCGCTGATGGTGCCGTTCATCTGGATGGTGTCCTCCTCGCTGAAGGAGAACAACCAGGTCCTCACCGTTCCGATCCAGTGGATCCCTACGGAGTTCGTCTGGAGCAACTACACGGACATCTGGACCCGGATCCCCATGATGGGGTACCTGCAGAACTCGCTGTACCTCGCGGTGATCATCACGTGCCTGCAGGTCCTCACCGGTTCACTGGCTGCCTACGGCTTCTCCAAGGTGCGCTTCCCGGGACGGGACGTGCTGTTCCTGGCGTACATCGGCACCATCGCCGTTCCGTGGCAGGCCTACATGGTGCCGCAGTACATCATGATGCAGAACCTGGGCCTGACCAACAGCTTCAACGCCCTGATCCTGCTGCAGGCCTTCGGCGCGTTCGGCGTGTTCCTGATGCGGCAGTACTACATGACCATTCCGGATGAACTCTGCGAGGCCGCCCGGATCGACGGCCTGAGCGAGTATGGCATCTGGGCGCGGGTCATCCTGCCGCTGTCCAAACCGGCGCTGGCCAGCCTGGCGCTGCTGACGTTCGTGAACACCTGGAACGACTACATGGGCCCGTTCATCTACCTGACGTCCAACCGGCTTTGGACCGTCCAGCTGGGCCTGCGCTCCTTCGTGGGCCAGTTCGACGCCGAGTACGCCATGATCATGACCGGCTCCGTCATCTCGGTGATCCCCATCCTGGCCATCTTCCTGGTAGGCCAGCGCTACTTCATCCAGGGCATCGCCACGAGCGGCATGAAAGGATGACCACCGCGCAGCACCCAACCCCCTCCCGGCGGCGTGGCCTGGCCGGACGCCTTCCCAGCCCCGGGTTTGAGACCTTCGGCGGCATCTTCGGCTTCGTCTACACCTTCCTGGCCGGGAACGTCTTGCTGGCCCTGGCCAACGCGCCGCTGGTGCTGTGCCTGGCCCTGGTGGCGGACCCCATCGCCGCCTGGCCGTTCTTCCTTGGGCTTTCGGTGACTGTTCCGCCGTCCCTCGCAGGCCTGTTTGCCTCCTTCCAGGCTTTGAACGACGACGGCGCCGCGGTTAAGCCGGTTGCATCCTTCCTCAGGGGCTACTTCGGCGGTTTCCGGCGGACCGCCCCGCTGGGGCTGGCCGCCGTGGCGGTGCTGCTGTTCCTCGGCGTGGACCTGGCTATCACCCGTTCCATGCCGGCAGCGGCCGTGCTGGTACCTATCATCGGGGTGGCCGCCGCCGTCACCGTGGCCGTCACCGTAACGGCGAGCGCCGGCGTGGTGCTCTTTCCCGAAGCGGGACTCAGGGTCCTGCTCAAGGCAGCCCTCTACCTGTGCGTGCAGCGCTGGTACCTGAGCCTTTCCGCGCTTGTCCTGCTGGGCATCATCGCCTCCGCCGGGCTGCTGCAACCGGTGCTTGGTGTGGCCCTGGCACCGGCCCCTCTGCTGTTCGTGGTGTGGAGCAACTCGGCCTACGCCTTCCACGCAGCGCTCCGTACTCCCTAGCTGCGGATTTCCCCATAGCCGGGGCGGGTTCCAGCGGGTAAAACTGAGAGATGACTACCCCAGAGCTGGTGCTAGGCCCCATGATGCGGTACGTGGACCAGACCTCGGCGAGCATCTGGGTGGAGACCCGGGACACCGCCCGCGTGACTGTCAGCGCCGGAGCCGGGGAGTGGGAAGCGCGGACCTTCGCCGTCCACGGCCACCACTACGCCCTGGTGGAAGTGGACGGCCTGGAGCCTGGAACGGTGACGCCCTACACAGTGGCAGTCAACGGAATCCCGGTGTGGCCCGAGCCCGGTACGCGGTTCCTGCCGCCGGTGATCGCTACCCTCAAACCCGGCAAGCCGCTGCGCCTGGCCTTCGGTTCCTGCCGCACCAGCGTCCCCCACGACGAGTCCGGAAACCGCAGCCACGGCGTGGACGCCTTGCGGGCCTACGCCCTGGAAATGGGTTCCGGGGGCAAGGAGCCCTGGCCGGACCTGGTGGCGTTCCTGGGGGACCAGGTGTACGCCGATTCCACCAGCGACCAGATGCAGGAATTCATCAGAGCCCGGCGGGACATCACGGCGCCTCCGGGCGAGGAGCTCAAGGACTTCGAGGAGTACGCGCACCTCTACTATCTGGCCTGGTCCGACCCCGCCAACCGCTGGCTGCTGTCCACGCTGCCCAGTGCCATGATCTTCGACGACCATGACATCCGTGACGACTGGAATGCGTCGCGGAGCTGGCGGGAGGCGATGTCAAAAACCACGTGGTGGCAGGGGCGGATCGTGGCGGGGCTCGCGTCCTATTGGGTGTACCAGCATCTGGGGAACCTGTCCCCGAAGGAGCGCGCCTCGGATGTGATCTGGCAACAGATTGCCGCCCACCCCGGGGAGGGAGAGCCGGACATCACCGCGGAGCTGGACCGTTTCGCCGCGAGGGCCGACCAGGATCCGGAAGCCTACCGGTGGAGCTTTTGCCGCGATTTTGGCGACACCCGGCTGCTCGTGGTTGATTCCCGTGCCGCCCGGAACCTGGATCCGGACCACCGCGCCCTGCTCGATGAGGCCGAGATGGACTGGCTGGATGCCCGGATGCACGGCGGTTTCCGACATCTGCTGGTGGCAACATCCCTGCCGTTCCTCCTGCCCATGGGCCTCCATCACCTGGAGGCCTGGGACGAGGCAGTCTCCGAGGGCGCCTGGGGCAGATTCCCGGCGCGGATCGGCGAAAAACTCCGCCAGGCCGCGGATCTGGAGCATTGGGGCGCTTTCCAGCAGAGCTTCCGGCGTGTCGCTGCGATGGCCAAGGAAGTGGCCGACGGCGGGCGCGGACCTGCCCCGGACAGCGTGACCTTCCTGTCCGGGGACGTGCATTTCTCCTACGTCTCCGAGGTGGAGCGGACTGCGGGCAGCCGCATCATCCAGGCGGTCTGCTCACCTATCCGCAATCCGCTGCCGCGGCTGATGCGGTCCTTCGGCGCCGTGATGTCCTACGGCCTGGCCGCCCCGGTGGGAGCCCTGGCCGCACGGTCGGCGAAGGTCCCGGACCCGCCGTTCCGCTGGTCCGGGATCAAGGGCCCATGGTTCGACAACAACCTTGCCTGCCTTGAAGTGGTGCCGGAAGGCCTGAAGCTGTGGTGGCAGCGGGGCGTCGTGGAGGAAGGCAACAACCTCAATCCGCGCCTGGAACGCGTGGCCGAAATTACCGTCGCGTCCCGCAGGGCGGGGCGTGCTGCCGTTACACCCTCTTAGATCAGGCCCTGGGCCAGCATGGCATCGGCAACCTTCACGAACCCGCCGATGTTGGCGCCGAGCACGTAGTTGCCCGGATCGCCGTACTCATCGGCAGTGGAGGCGCAGCGGTCGTGGATGCCCACCATGATCTCGGTGAGCCGTTCCTCCGTGTGCTCGAAGGACCACGAATCACGGCTGGCGTTCTGCTGCATTTCCAGCGCCGAGGTGGCCACCCCGCCGGCATTTGCCGCCTTGCCGGGTCCAAAGAGCACGCCGGCGTCCTGGAACACTGCTACGGCGTCGCGGGTGGACGGCATGTTGGCGCCTTCACCGACCGCAAGGAGCCCGTTGCGCACCAGCCGGGCGGCAGCATCGCCGTCGAGCTCGTTCTGCGTGGCGCAGGGCAGCGCCACTGTGGCGTCCACGTCCCAGACGGAGCCGCCTTCCACGTAGGAGACGCCGGCGCGGCGTTCGGCGTAGTCCTTAAGGCGTCCGCGTTCCACTTCCTTGACCTCACGGAGAAGCGCGACGTCAATGCCCGCCTCATCAACCACGTAGCCTGAGGAATCGGAACAGGCCACCGCGGTGGCACCCAGGGACTGGGCCTTGGCGATCGCGTTGATGGCCACGTTGCCGGAGCCGGAGACCACCACGCGCTGGCCGTCGAAGGACGCCCCGCGGGTCTTCAGCATCTCCTGCGTGAAGATGACCGTTCCAAAACCCGTGGCTTCCGGCCGGACCAGGGATCCGCCCCAGGAAATGCCCTTTCCGGTGAGGACGCCGGATTCGTAGCGGTTGGTGATGCGCTTGTACTGGCCAAACAGGTATCCGATTTCGCGGCCGCCCACGCCGATGTCACCGGCCGGAACGTCCGTGTATTCGCCAATGTGCCGGTACAGCTCGGTCATGAAGGACTGGCAGAACCGCATGACCTCGGCGTCGCTGCGGCCGCGGGGGTCGAAGTCCGAGCCGCCCTTGCCGCCGCCGATCGGCATGCCGGTGAGGGCGTTCTTGAAGATCTGTTCAAAACCGAGGAACTTGACGATGCCCAGGTATACCGAGGGGTGGAAGCGCAGCCCGCCCTTGTATGGACCCAGTGCCGAGTTGAATTCCACACGGAAACCACGGTTGATCTGCACCCGGCCGGAGTCGTCGGTCCAGGGGACACGGAAAATGATCTGGCGCTCGGGCTCGCAAAGCCGCTCAAGGATGGCCGCCTCAAGGAATTCGGGGTGCCTGTCATGGACGGGCCCCAGGCTTTCGAAGACCTCAATTACTGCCTGATGGAACTCCGTTTCGCCGGGGTTCCTGGCCAGGACGGTGTCCCTGATGGCCTCCAGCCGTGAATCCATGAACTTTTCCTTACCGTGGGCGTACTGCGGACTGCCAGGAAGGGCGGCATTATCCCCGAACAGTTTACGTTTCAACCTAACCGATTATGACCGGGCACCGTTAAGTCGCACGAAAGCAATGCCCTAATGTCCGTATTGTGACAGAAATATTCCGCTTAGTGATAATTGCCAGGACGATGCCGACAGGATCCCGCTGATGCCGCACGTCTGCCTCCTCCTCTCCGGCGCCGCCCTCCTGGTCAACGGGCTCGCTGCCCTAGGGCACCTACCCCGCCGCGACGCAGCAGTTTTGGGCATGCTGGTGGGAACCCTGCAACTGGTGCTCGGCGTCGTCGTACTGTCCCTCGACGGTGCCGCCGGCTCAGCGCCGGCGGCCGCCGGGATCCTCCTGTTTGGGCTGACCTACGCCTACGTGGGCCTGGATACCCTGCTGGACCTTGGATCGAAGGGGCTGGGCTGGTTCTGCGGGATGGTTGCCTTTGTTGCCGTGCTCCTTGCTTTCTTCTGGTTCCCTGCCGATCCCCTCTTGGCCGTGCTGTGGCTGGCGTGGGCGGTGCTCTGGGGCCTGATGTTCGCCTCCCTGGCGCTGGGCCGGAGCCGGTTGGACCCCTTCATCGGCTGGGCGCTGGTCCTGGCCAGCCAGGTGACGGCCACGGTACCGGCCTTCCTGGGGATCGCCGGGCTCTGGCCGTACAGTGCCCAGGTTGCCGCGGCCGCCGCCGGCCTGCTGGGCCTTCTTTTCCTTGCCGCAGGCGTATTGGCCCGGCGCCGGCCGCCAGGGGAATGGCCCGCACCGGAGAATCCCGGAACCCTTGCTGCCCTGCCCCGGAGGGCACGGCGCTGAGAGGCACGGGACTGGGAAGCACCGCACTGGGAAGCGCGGCACTGGGCGGCACGGAACTGGGCGCCGTGGCATACTGCCGTAACCAGTGCCTGCCGGATCCGCCGGCTGACGGCCGGAAGGGGTTTCGATGCAGGAATTCGTCATGGTGGACGAAACGGTGCGGCAGCATGTCCTTGACGCCCTGGCGCGGGCGGGCGACTCCGCAGATCCTGACTTCCGGCGGAGGTTCGAGGCTCACTTCCCGGACCTGTGCCGCCTCTTCCGGTCCCTCTACGGATCCCGGCAGGACTGGCTGGACCAGCTGACCGCCCTGGTGGTGGAAAGCGCACGCTCCTGGCAGGAGCGGCCCGCCGAGCTGAAGGTCCTGGACGCACAGCGCGAGGCGGACAGCGGCTGGTTCCTGTCCAGCACCATGCTGGGCGGGGTCTGTTACGTGGACAGGTACGCGGAAAGCCTGGAGGGGCTCCGCACCCACATCCCGTATTTCAAGGAACTGGGCCTGACCTACCTGCACCTCATGCCGCTGTTCCTGGCACCGGAGCCGCACTCCGATGGCGGATACGCGGTTTCGAGCTACCGCGAGGTGAACCCGAAGCTGGGCACCATGGAGCAGCTCCGCGGCCTTGCCGCCGAATTCCGCAGCCACGGCATCAGCCTGGTGGTGGACTTCATCTTCAACCACACCTCGGACGAGCACGAGTGGGCCCGGCGGGCGGCCGCAGGCGACCCCAAGTACAGCGACTACTACTGGATCTACCCTGACCGGACCATGCCGGACGCCTTCGAGCAGAACGTTCGCGAGATCTTCCCGGAGAACCATGCGGGGTCCTTCATCCGGATGGAGGACGGCCGCTGGGTGTGGGCCACTTTCCACACGTACCAGTGGGACCTGAACTACTCCAACCCGGACGTGTTCCGGGCCATGGCCGGGGAGATGCTGTTCCTGGCCAATCAGGGCGTGGACATCCTGCGGATGGATGCGGTGGCCTTCATCTGGAAGCAGCTGGGCACGCCCTGCGAAAACCTGCCCGAGGCGCACGTCCTCCTCCAGGCCTTCAATGCAGTGTGCCGGCTGGCCGCGCCGTCGCTGCTGTTCAAGTCCGAGGCAATCGTGCATCCGGACGAGGTGGCACTCTACATTGACCCCGCCGAATGCCAGCTCTCCTACAACCCGTTGCAGATGGCGCTCATCTGGGAATCCCTGGCCACCCGGGACGTTTCGCTCCTGGCCCAAGCACTGGAACGGCGGCACAACATCCCCGCCGGCACCTCGTGGGTGAACTACGTCCGCAGCCATGACGACATCGGCTGGACGTTCGCCGACGAGGACGCGGCGGAACTGGGAATCAACGGCTTCGACCACCGCCGCTTCCTGAACTCCTTCTATGTCAACCGCTTCCCCGGCAGCTTCGCCCGCGGGGTGCCGTTCCAGGACAACCCCAAGACCGGTGACTGCCGGATTTCAGGGACGACGGCGTCGCTGTGCGGCATGGAGGTGGACCCGGCGGAGGCCGTGGAGCGGATCCTCCTGGCCCACTCGGTTGCCTTCAGCACCGGCGGCATCCCCCTGCTGTACCTGGGCGACGAAGTGGGCCAGCTGAACGACTACGGGTATGCGAAGGAGGAAGGGCACGACGCCGACAGCCGCTGGGTGCACCGGCCCCACTATCCGGAGGAGCAGTACGCCCGGCGGCACGATGCCGCCACGCCCGAAGGCGCCGTCTACGCGGGCCTGAAGCGGATGATCGAGGTCCGCGCGTCCGCTCCCGAACTGGCAGGAACAACGCTCCTCGATTTCGATACCCACAACCGGAGCGTCCTGGCCTACCAGCGGCCGGCAAGTGCAGCCGACGGCGGCGAAACGCGGGTCCTGGCCCTCGCGAACTTCAGCGACGAACCCCAGTCCCTGCCAAGGGAAACCTTCAGCGGATTCCATCCCGCCGCCGTCGACCTTCTCTCCGAAGCAGCGCTGCAGCTGGACGAGGGCGTCATGCTCCTCCCCCGCCAGTACCTCTGGCTGCGCGTCATTCCCCAGTATTGATTCGGCCCACGGGCACGGGTCGTGAAACCATACGGATCATGGCCCAGAAGATTGCGTACCAGGGTGAGCCCGGCGCCAACTCCAATATCGCGTGCAAGCAGATGTTCCCGGACATGGAAAGCGTGCCCTGCGCGAGCTTCGAGGACGCGTTTGAACTCGTAGCCAGCGGCGAGGCGGAGCTGGCCATGATCCCCATCGAGAACTCCATTGCGGGGCGGGTGGCGGACATCCATATCCTGCTGCCCCAGTCCAACCTGCAGATCGTGGGGGAGTTCTTCCTGCCCATCCACTTCGACCTGCTGGGCATCCCTGGCAGCACCATCGAGGACGCCACCGAGGTCCACAGCCACATCCACGCCCTGGGCCAGTGCCGGAAGCTCATCCGCGAGCACGGCCTCAAACCCGTTATCGCCGGCGACACCGCAGGTTCCGCCCGGGAAGTGGCCGAGTGGAACGATCCGCGCAAGCTGTCCCTGGCGCCGCCGCTCGCCGCGCAGATCTACGGCTTGGAAGTCCTGGCCTCACGGGTCGAGGACGATCCCTCCAACACCACCCGCTTCGTGGTCCTGGCCCGCGAAAAGGAGCTGCCGGCCCGGGATGAACTCTCCGGACCGGCAGTCACCAGCTTCGTGTTCCGCGTCCGCAACGTCCCCTCCGCCCTATACAAGGCACTGGGCGGCTTCGCCACCAACGGCGTGAACATGACTAGGCTTGAGAGCTACATGGTGGGGAACGAGTTCGCTGCCACCATGTTCATGGCCGACGTCGAAGGCCACCCCGAGGACATGCCGCTCAAGCTTGCCCTGGAGGAACTGGACTTCTTCACCACGGAGGTGCGGATCCTCGGCGTCTATGCGGCCGCGGAGTACCGGACGGGTCAGACGGTCAGCGGCTGACCTGCCCGCTGCCGCTTCAGGAGCGGCCCGAAGAACTCCGCCAGCTCAGTGGTGGCCGTCAGCGGCAGGATGTTGGCCACGTACTGGTCCGGCCGCACCACCACCACAACACCCCCGCGGTCCAGGCCCCGCAGCTCGAAGATGTCAGCTTTGGGGTCGGTGCCGTAAACCTTCTCGTAGTCCGTCAGCTTGAACGGGCCCACCTGCGGCTTGAAGACCGCCGGCACCGCATTGATGTCCAGCTCTGTGTGCGGCTGCTGGTAAACCACCTTCACATCGAACCAGGCGTCAGGATCAGCATCCGACGGCGTTGCGGCCAGCGGCGATTGGGGTGAGGACGCGAGCCATGCGGCCAGCTTGTCCGTGGCGGACCCTGTGCCCGGAAGGGCGGGATCGGCGAAGACGTAGATCCGCCACCGGCCGTCCGCCGTGGCGTGGTGGCCCAAGTGGATGGGGTTGGTGTCGCCCACCCGCACCACGGGGGCGGACTTGAAGCGCTTGCCCACCGGAAAACCTGTGGCCAGGTCCTGGTGGTCGGAGCTGCCAACGATCAGCGAGGGCGTGTACTGGGTCATGAAGCCGGCCGGAAACTCGGCGGTACTGACGTAGAAGTCCTCCAGATCCGAAGGGTTGGCGAACTCCTCGGGCTTCTTGGCCATCATGGTGGACCACTCTTTGTCGAAGTCGATGAGGTTTTTCGCCACCACCTGGCGCTCCTCCGAGTAGGTGGACAGCAGGCTTTCCGGGCTGCGGCCTTCCAGCACGTGCCCCAGCTTCCAGGCCAGGTTGAAACCGTCCTGCATCGAGACGTTCATGCCCTGCCCAGCCTTCGCACTGTGCGTGTGGCAGGCGTCGCCCGTGATGAACACCCGCGGCGTCTGCTTGCCGCGCTGGTCCGGAAGGACGTCGTCGAACCTGTCCGTCAGGCGGTGGCCCACCTCGTACACGCTGTGCCACGCCACATTCCGGACATCAAGGGTGTAGGGGTGGAGGATCTCGTTGGCCTGGTGGATGATCTGCTCAATGGTGGTGGCGCGCACGGCGCCCTTGTTGTCCGGATCCACCACGCCAAGGTCCACATACATGCGGAAAAGGAAGCCGCCCTCACGGGGGATCAGCAGGATGCTGCCCTTTTCGCCCTGGATGGCGCACTTGGTGCGGATGTCCGGGAAGTCCGTAACAGCCAGGACGTCCATGACGCCCCAGGCATGGTTGGCGGCATCGCCTGCAAGGTGGCAGCCGATCGCGTCCCGGACCTTGCTCCGCGCGCCGTCCGCACCGATGACGTACTTGGCGTGGACAACCCGTTCCTGGCCTTCGCTGGCACCGTCGGCGTGCGCCAGGGTCACGGTGACGGGATACTCCCCCTGTCCGGTGACCTCAAGGCCGCGGAACTCGTAGCCGTAGTCCGGCACCATGCGGGTGGGCGAGTTGGCCATGAACTCCGCGAAGTAGTCAAGGACCCGGGCCTGGTTGACTATCAGGTGCGGGAATTCGCTGATTCCCATTTCGTCGTCCACGGCGCGGGCGGCCCGGACGATGCGGGAGTGGTCCGCGGGGTCCGGCTTCCAGAAGGCCATCTCGGTGATCCGGTAGGCCTCGGCAATGATGCGCTCGGCGAACCCGAACGCCTGGAAGGTCTCAACGCTGCGGGCCTGGATCCCGTCGGCCTGGCCGATGGGAAGCCGTCCCGCCCGGCGCTCGATAATGCGGGTGGTCACGTTGGGGAACTGTGAGAGCTGCGCGGCGGCGAGCATGCCGGCGGGCCCGGTGCCCACAATGAGCACGTCAACCTCGTCCGGGAGCTCAGCTGGTCGGTTGATGCCGACGCCGGCTGCCGGCCTGACGCGCGGGTCTCCGGATACATAGCCGTGGTGGTGGAACTGCACGGGTTTCCTCACTTCGTTGTGTGGGTTCAGGCGAATTGGTGTTCGATAATAGAATTTCAGTTTCCATATAAGAAAGCTGTGCGACTGAGCACCACAGTACGCCACCTGTGACGCGGACGACAAGGGTGCCCGGATGCGCCAAAATTCGGGGTTGACGGACGGCCCGGCGAGCGCGATAGTGATCGTATACGATTTCGTACCTCGCAAGGAGATGCATTGGAGCACGTCAACGGAGACACCCTGGCAGGGGCCCGCAAGGTGATCGCGGTGCACATCAACTACCCCAGCCGGGCAGCCCAGCGGGGGCGCACTCCGGCGCAGCCGTCCTACTTCCTGAAGCCGTCGTCGTCGCTCGCCCTCAGCGGCAGCGCTGTTGAACGGCCGGCGGGCTGTGAACTGCTCGGCTACGAGGGCGAGATTGCCCTGGTCATCGGCAAGGCCGCCCGGCGTGTCAGCCTGGAGGACGCCTGGACCCACGTTGCCGCCGTGACCGCCAGCAACGACCTCGGCGTCTACGACCTTCGCTACGCGGACAAGGGTTCCAACCTGCGTTCCAAGGGCGGTGACGGCTTCACGCCGGTGGGCCCGGCACTGATCCCGGCAGACGCCGTCGACCCCTCCCGCCTGCGCATCCGCACCTGGCACAACGGCCAGCTGGTCCAGGATGACACCACGGAGGACCTGCTCTTCCCGTTCGGCCGGCTGGTGGCGGACCTTTCGCAGCTGCTCACGCTCGAAGAAGGGGACATCATCCTCACCGGCACTCCGGCGGGCGCGTCCGTGGCCAGGCCCGGCGATGTGCTGGAGGTGGAGGTGGGCACCGCTGACGGCAGCCTCACCACCGGCCGGCTGGTCACCCGGGTGGAGGAAGGCACGACGCCGTTCGCGGACTTTGGTGCCGGACCCAAAGTTGATGACCTGCAAAGGGAGGAGGCGTGGGGTTCGCGCGAGGCTGCGGGGCTGGCTGCCCCTGCCAGCGTCCTTACCCCTGAGCTGAAAGCCAAGCTGGAGTCCGTGGCCACGGCCACCCTGTCCTCGCAGCTGCGCAAGCGCGGCCTCAACAACGTGAGCATTGACGGCCTGCAGGCCACCCGGCCTGACCGCCGCGTGGTGGGCCTGGCCCGGACCCTGCGGTACGTGCCCAACCGGGAGGACCTCTTCAAGACCCACGGCGGCGGCTTCAATGCCCAGAAACGGGCCATCGACTCCGTGAACGAGGGCGAGATCCTGGTGATGGAGGCGCGCGGCGAAAAGGGCACCGGAACCGTGGGCGACATCCTGGCCCTGCGTGCCCAGGTCCGCGGCGCCGCAGCGATCATCACGGACGGCGGCGTCCGCGACTATGCCGCCGTGGCCGGGCTGGAGATGCCCACCTACTTCGCCAACCCGCACCCCGCCGTGCTGGGCCGCCGCCATATCCCGTGGGACACGGACATCACCATCGCCTGCGGCGGTGCCACCGTCCAGCCCGGGGACATCATCGTGGCCGACTCCGACGGCATCCTGGTGATCCCGCCGGCCATCGCGGAGGAACTCGTGGAGGACTGCATCGCCCAGGAGAGGGAGGAGACCTTCATCTTCGAGATGGTCAAGCAGGGCAACAGCGTGGACGGCCTCTACCCGATGAATGCCGCCTGGCAGGCACGGTATGAGGAGTGGAAGGCAGGCAAGGCCAATGACTGAAACAGTGTTGGCCGCGGGCAGCAAGTCCCAGCAGGCTTACGAAGTGGTGAAGGCCAGGATCGTGGAGGGCACCTACTCCCCCGGCTACAGGCTGGTCCTGGGGAGCATCGCCAGGGACCTCGGGGTCAGCGTGGTTCCGGTCCGGGAAGCCATCCGGCGGCTTGAAGCGGAGGGTCTGGTGACGTTCGAACGGAACGTCGGCGCCACGGTGGCCGGGATCGATCCCACCGAATACCTCTACACGATGCAGACCCTGAGCATTGTGGAGGGTGCCGCCACGGCCTTGTCCGCGCCGCTGATCGATGCGGTGGCGATTGCCCGCGCCCGGGCCGTGAATGAGGAGATGCGGGAATGCCTCCAGCACTTTGATCCCGTCCGGTTTACCCAGCTGAACCAGGACTTCCACGGCATTCTGTTCGAGCACTGCCCCAACCCGCACATCCTGGATCTGGTCCACCGGGGCTGGAACCGGCTGGCAGCACTGCGGTCCTCCACGTTCCGTTTTGTCCCCGGCCGCGCCCATGAATCTGTGAATGAGCACGAGGCGCTGCTCCAGCTCATCGAGTCCGGAGCCACCGCCGACGAGATCGAGAAAGCCGCGCGGCGCCACCGCTCCGCCACCCTGGATGCCTACCTGGCACAAAGCAAGCAGTAAACCTACAAGTCAGGACTCAATGATGACCTCTCCCGTAGAAACGCCCAGTACCCATTACGTGCCGCAGGACCTGCCCACCTCCATCCAGCACTACATCAACGGCAAGTTCGTTGACTCCGTGGGCGGGGCGACCTTCGACGTCCTGGACCCGGTGTCCAACAGGAACTACGCCACCGCGGCAGCCGGCCAGAAGGAGGACATCGACCTCGCCGTCGCCGCCGCCCGCGAGGCCTTCGTCAACGGCCCGTGGCCCCGGATGAAGCCCCGCGAACGCGCCCGCGTGCTGAACAGGATCGCCGACGCCGTCGAGGCCCAGGAAGCCCGGCTTGCGGAGCTCGAAACCTTTGACACTGGCTTGCCCATCACCCAGGCCAAGGGCCAGGCCCTCCGGGCCGCGGAGAACTTCCGCTTCTTCGCGGACCTGATAGTTGCCCAGTTCGACGACGCCATGAAGGTCCCCGGCTCGCAGATCAATTACGTGAACCGCAAGCCGATCGGCGTCGCCGGGCTGATCACCCCGTGGAACACGCCGTTCATGCTCGAATCCTGGAAGCTGGCACCGGCCCTGGCCACCGGCAACACCGTGGTCCTCAAACCCGCCGAGTTGACTCCGCTGTCCGCGTCCCTGTGGGCCACGATCTTCAAGGACGCCGGACTGCCGGACGGCGTGTTCAACCTGGTCAACGGCCTGGGCGAGGAAGCCGGCGACGCGCTGGTGAAACACCCGGACGTCCCGCTGATCTCCTTCACCGGCGAGACCACCACCGGCCAGACCATCTTCCGGAACGCCGCCGCCAACCTCAAGGGCCTGTCCATGGAGCTCGGCGGCAAGTCCCCCTGCGTGGTGTTTGCCGACGCCGACCTGGACGCTGCCATTGATTCCGCGTTGTTCGGCGTCTTCTCCCTCAACGGCGAGCGCTGCACCGCCGGCTCCCGCATCCTGGTGGAGCGCGCGATCTACGACGAATTCTGCGAAAAGTACGCCGCCCGTGCCAAGAACATCGTGGTGGGCGATCCGCACGACCCCAAAACCGAGGTGGGTGCCCTGGTCCACCCGGAGCACTACGAAAAGGTGGCCTCGTACGTGGAGATCGGCAAGTCCGAAGGCCGTCTCCTGGCGGGCGGCGGCCGCCCCGACCACCTGCCCGAAGGCAACTACATCGCACCCACCGTGTTTGCCGACGTCGCACCCGATGCGCGGATCTTCCAGGAGGAAATCTTCGGACCCGTCGTGGCCATCACCCCGTTCGACACCGACGACGAAGCCCTCGCCCTGGCCAACAACACCAAGTACGGGCTGGCGGCCTACATCTGGACGCAGAACCTGACCCGGGCGCACAACTTCTCCCAGAACGTCGAAGCCGGCATGGTGTGGCTGAACAGCCACAACGTCCGTGACCTGCGCACCCCGTTCGGCGGCGTCAAGGCCTCAGGCCTGGGCCACGAGGGCGGCTACCGCTCCATCGACTTCTACACCGACCAGCAGGCCGTGCACATCACCCTTGGCACCGTCCACACCCCCAAGTTCGGCAGCATTGGGGACTCCGCCGCCAACGAAGGCTGAGCGCCCGCACCCACGCCAGCCCGCCGGCGTCGTTCTTTCCAAAAACCTTTCAAAGAAGAGAGACCATCATGACCAACTTCGTTCCCACCCCATCCGTCCCGGCGCCGGACATCGTCCGCTGCGCCTACATGGAAATCGTGGTCACCGACCTCGCCAAGTCCCGCGCCTTCTACGTGGACATGCTCGGCCTGCACGTCACCGAGGAGGACGACAACGCGATCTACCTACGGACCCTCGAGGAGTTCATCCACCACAACCTGGTGCTGCGCAAGGGACCAGTCGCCGCCGTGGCAGCATTCGCCTACCGGGTGAAGTCCCCCACCGAGGTGGACGCCGCCGAGGCGTATTACAAGGAACTGGGCTGCCGCACCGAGCGCCGCAAGGAAGGCTTCACCAAGGGGGTGGGCGACTCCGTCCGCGTCGAGGATCCGCTGGGCTTCCCATATGAGTTCTTCTACGAGGTGGAGCACGTGGAGCGCCTCACCCAGCGCTACGATCTCTACTCCGCCGGCGAACTGGTCCGCCTGGACCACTTTAACCAGGTCACCCCGGACGTCCCCCGCGGCCGCAAGTACCTGGAGGACCTGGGCTTCCGCGTCTCCGAGGACATCCAGGATTCCGACGGCGTCACGTACGCCGCGTGGATGCACCGCAAGCAGACGGTCCACGACACCGCCCTGACCGGCGGCAACGGCCCCCGGATGCACCACATCGCGTTTGCCACGCATGAGAAGCACAACATCATCCAGATCTGCGACAAGATGGGCGCCCTGCGCATCAGCGACAGGATTGAGCGCGGGCCCGGCCGGCACGGGGTGTCCAACGCGTTCTACCTGTACATCCTGGACCCTGACGGCCACCGTGTGGAGATCTACACCCAGGACTACTACACCGGCGATCCGGACAACCCCACCATCACCTGGGATGTGCACGACAACCAGCGCCGCGACTGGTGGGGCAACCCGGTGGTCCCGTCCTGGTACACCGAGGCCTCCCTGGTCCTGGACCTGGACGGCAACCCGCAGCCCGTCATCGAGCGCGAGGAAAAATCGGAGATGGCCGTCACGGTGGGCGCCGACGGCTTCTCCTACACCCGCAAGGATGGAGCTCCTGAAGAGGACCGGACCGGTTTCAAGCTTGGGGCGCAGCTGTAGCCATGCTGGATGACAAGACGATCGAGGCCATCGCGGACGAGCTGGTGGAGGCAGGCCGGAACCGGAAGCCTGTTCCGCGACTGACTGCCCGGTACCCGGACATGACCGTGGAGGACTCCTACGCGGTCCAGCAGTTGTGGCGGCGCCGGAACGAGGAAGCCGGCCGGACCCTGGTGGGGCGCAAGATCGGCCTCACGTCCAAGGCCATGCAGGCCGCTACCGGCATCACCGAACCGGATTACGGCGCCATCTTTGATGACATGGTGCTGGAAACCGGGTGTTCCGTGGAGTGGGACAAATATACCCATCCGCGGGTGGAGGTGGAGCTGGCGTTCGTGTTGAAGGACGGGCTGAAAGGCCCCGGTGTCACGATCTTCGATGTCCTGAATGCCACCGACTACGTGGTTCCAGCCCTGGAGATCCTTGATTCGCGGATTGAGATGGAGGGCCGGACCATCGTGGACACCATCTCGGACAACGCCGCCATGGGCGCCATGGTGGTGGGCGGCCGCCCCGTCAAGCCCGACGCCGTGGACCTGCGCTGGGTATCCGCGATCCTCTACAAGAACCAGACAGTGGAGGAAACCGGCGTCGCCGCCGGCGTCCTGGACCACCCGGCCAACGGCGTGCACTGGTTGGCCAACAAGATCGCCGCCCACGGGGATTCACTGCAGGCCGGCGACATCATCCTGGCCGGATCCTTCACCCGCCCGCTCTGGGTGTACAAGGGCGACACCGTGCACGCCGACTATGGGCCCCTGGGGAGTGTGACATGCCGTTTCGACTAGGGGACACCTTCCGGGATGCACTTGCTGCGCAAAAGGGTGAAGCAGGCCGGCCGCTGGCAGGAATGTGGGTCTGCTCCGGCAGCCCGCTGATTGCCGAACTCTGCGCCGGATCCGGGCTGGACTGGCTGCTGGTGGATGCCGAGCACAGCCCCAACGGGCTCGAATCCATCCTGTCCCAGCTGCAGGCCATCCACGGCTACCCGGTCCAGGTGATGGTCCGCCCGCCCGTGAATGACCCCGTGGTGATCAAGCAGTACCTGGACCTTGGCGTGCAGAACCTGCTCGTCCCCATGGTGAACTCGGTTGCCGAGGCGGAGGCGGCGGTGGCGGCAACGCGCTACCCGCCGCACGGCGTGCGGGGCGTGGGTTCTGCGCTGGCCCGGGCCGCGCGTTGGAACCGGGTCCCGGACTACCTGGCTCGCGCCAGTGAGACCATCAGCGTCACGGTGCAGATCGAATCGACTGCGGCGGTGGACGCGGTGGAGGACATCCTGAAGGTGGGCGGCGTGGACGCCATCTTTGTCGGCCCGTCGGACCTCGCCGCTTCCATGGGCCTGCTGGGACAGCAGGAACACCCCGAGGTGCGCGCCGCCGTCGAACACTGCCTGGCCGCCGCCAAAGCGGCCGGCAAGCCCGCCGGCGTCAACGCCTTCAACCCGGATACTGCCCGGCACTATCTCGACGCCGGGGCCAACTTCATCCTGGTGGGCGCCGACGTCGCGCTCCTGGCGAGGGGTTCCGAAGCCCTCGCCGCTCGGTACGTCCCGGCGGCGAACACCAAGCCGGCCGACGGCGGCGCCCCCGCCAGCTACTGACTTAAACACAAAGGACAGCGCCGGGGCAGTTTGGGGGACCTGCCCGCGGCGCGGGGTCTGTTGTTCCGCCTGGCTAGGCGAGGGAGAGGAAGAGCTTCTCCAGCTCTTTCCTGTCCATGGTGTTGTCCTCGCGGACAATGCACTGTTCCAGGCCGCTGGCGATGATCGCGAAGCCTGCCCTGTCCAGCGCCTTGGATACGGCAGCGAGCTGCGTGACGATGTCCTTGCAGTCCCTGCCCTCCTCCAGCATCCGCGTGACAGCGGCGAGCTGGCCCTGGGCGCGCTTGAGGCGGTTGACCACTGGGGCCAGTTCAGTCGAGTCGAGTTCCATGAGGTCTCCGTAGGTGGGTTCTTGCCTTCAACTATATACCCCTCGGGGTGTTTTGACTACCCCCGGGGGTATCTGTGATACTCGGTGGGGTATTCATCCTTCCCCTATCGAGAGGCCAGCAATGACTTCCCCTTCCACGGCAACCACCGTTACCGCACTCGCCCCTGAAACCCTCCAGTCCTGGTTCAAAGAGCACCAGGACCTCGTGGTGCTCGATGTCCGTTCGGCTGCTGAGTTCGAGTCCATGCACATCCGCGGCTCCTACAACGTGCCGCTGCCGCTTTTGTCCGAGCACACTGACGAGCTCGCTGCCCGGCTGGGTTCCCGTGTGGTCCTGGTCTGCCAGTCCGGCGTGCGCGCCGAGCAGGCCCGCCAGCGCCTTGCCAAGGCCGGAATCGACACCGCCTACGTCCTGACCGGCGGCGCACCCGGCTTCGCCGCCGCCGGCGGTGACGTGGTCAAGGGCAAGGACCGCTGGGACCTAGAGCGCCAGGTCCGCCTTGTGGCCGGCTCCCTGGTGGTCCTGGGCCTGGCCGGCGGCAAGTTCGTCTCCCCGAAGATCCGGACGCTCGCCGGGGTCATCGGTACTGGCCTGACCTTCTCCGCAGCCACCAACACCTGCGCCATGGGCAAGGCCATCTCGGCGATGCCGTGGAACAAGGCCGCCAAGGAACCCACCCGCGAAAGCGCCATCCTTACCCTGCCCGCAGTCAGCAACAAGAGCACGGAAGCCGCAGCCTAATGACCCTCACCCTCGTCCTGGTTCTCGCCCTGTCGGTAGTCATCGGACTCTCGCTCGGCGTCCTGGGGGGCGGTGGATCTATCCTGACGGTCCCGATCCTGGTCTATGTGGCCGGGTTTGAGGCCAAGGAAGCCATCGCTGCCTCCCTGTTCGTCGTCGGCGTCACCTCCGCGGTCAGCGTGATCAGTCACGCCCGCGGCGGCAGGGTGATGTGGCGGACCGGCCTGATCTTCGGCGCCGCCGGCATGGCCGGCGCGTTCGTCGGGGGCCTGCTGGGCGGGCACATCCCCGGCCAGATCCTGCTCATCGCCTTCGCCATCATGATGGTGGCCACCTCGGTGGCCATGCTCCGCGGCCGGAAGAAAAAGAACGACGACGGTGCCGCACCGGTCAAGCATGAACTGCCCCTGGGCAGGGTCCTGCTGGACGGGGCTGTCGTCGGGCTCATCACCGGCCTGGTCGGCGCGGGCGGCGGATTCCTCGTGGTCCCGGCCCTGGCACTGCTCGGCGGCCTGCCGATGTCCGTTGCCGTGGGCACCTCCCTGGTGGTCATCGCCATGAAGTCCTTCGCCGGACTCGCCGGATACCTCACCACCGTCCAGCTCGACTGGGGCATCACCCTCAGCGTGACCGCCGCCGCCATCGTTGGCTCGCTCATTGGCTCGAAGCTGGCCGGCCGGATCCCCGAAGCGGCACTGCGGAAGGCCTTCGGCTGGTTCGTCCTGGCCATGGGAACCTTCGTCCTCATCCAGCAGGCCCCGGCCGACCTGCGCTGGTTCATCGCCGCCGGAATCGCAGCCCTCACCGCAGCCACCGCCGGCATCTGCTGGTTCTTCATCAGCTCCTGCCCCCTGCGCAACCGCACCGGCCGCCGCAGCAAAATCCCCTCACCCGCCTGAACCCATCACCACCAAGGAGAACACCATGGACCTCATCAGCTCCCTGAAAAAAGCGTTCAGCAAGCCCTACACAACGGTCTCAGTAGCTGAGGCCAAGGATCTCCTGTCCTCAGGCGCCGCGCTGATCGATGTCCGCTCTGCCCAGGAATGGCGCTCCGGACGAGCTCCCCAGGCGAAGCACATCCCGCTGGACCGGCTGCAATCCGGCTTCGCCGGAACCAACACGACGGGAATCAACAAGAACAAGCCCGTGATCGCTGTCTGTGCCTCCGGGGTTCGCTCCGCGTCAGCGGCACGGCTCCTTGCCTCCCAGGGGTACCAGGCCTACTCCCTGCGCGGCGGCATGGGCGCCTGGCGCTCGGCCGGCGAGCCCGTCCGCTAACACCAGCACACAATTTTTCGAAGGAGAATCCAATGGCTGAAATCACCATCACCGAAGCCGACCAGCGGCGCACCAGCGCCCGCATCCTCGATGTCCGCGAGGACTTCGAGGTCGCCGAAGGCATCATCCCCGGCGCCCTGCATATCCCCATGGGCCAGCTGCAGGCACGCCTGTCCGAACTGGACCCCGCAGTGCCCGTCATTGCGGTCTGCCGCAGCGGCAACCGTTCAGCCCGCGTGGCCGACGCCCTCAACGGAGCCGGCTACACCGCCGACACCATGGCCGGCGGCATGATTGCCTGGACCCGCGCGGGCCTCCCCACCACCTGACCCCTGCAGTTCCGCCAACCTCCACCCCACACAACGCCCGAAAGGAACGAAAGACGATGGCAACCATCGACGTCACCGAACAGAGCTTCGCCCAGACCCTGGAGAGCAACGAGATCGTCCTCGTTGACTTCTGGGCAGCATGGTGCGGCCCCTGCCGCATGTTCGCCCCCACCTACGGGAAGGCCGCAGAACGGCACCCGGACATCACCTTCGCCAAGGTGGACACCGAAGCAGAACAGGCCCTCGCCGCAGCAGCGAACATCACCTCCATCCCCACCCTCATGGCCTTCAAGGACAAAACCCTCGTCTTCTCCCAGCCCGGAGCCCTCAACGCCACCGGCCTCGAAGAAGTCATCCAGGCCGTCAAGAACCTGGACTTGGACAAGCTCCGGGCAGATGCAGCCGGCCAGCCCGCCTGACGCGGGAGCACCACGGGAACCATTGCGCACCATCACCGCGGACGGCCTCGCCGAAATCTGGCCCGCCGCCACGGTAGTGGACGTCAGGAGCCGGGAGGAGCATTCAACCGCTTTCATCCCGGGCAGCCGGAACATCCCCCTGGACGAATTGCCCTCCCGGCTTGCCGACCTGCCCGGCGGCACGCTGTACCTCATGTGCGGGTCAGGAAAACGCAGCAGCCAGGCCGCCCGGATCCTTACCGACCGCGGATACCAGACCGTCAACGTGGCCGGCGGGATCACCGAGTGGTACCGCAACGGCCACCCCGTCACCTATCAACCCACCCCGGAAAACCCGTCACAGCAACAACCTGGCCACGCCCCGGCAGGCCTGCGCCGGCTCCTGCACAAGCTGTTCCACAGAAAAACGGCCTAGGCCGCAGTCCACTTGCAGGATACCCCCCGGGGTATCTATACTGGATTCAGAACAAACCCCCAAACCCCTTTCAACCAAAGGAGATCACCAGATGCTTATCGAGCGCATTTACGATGAAGACCTCGCCCAGGCCAGCTACCTGATCGGCTGCCAGGCCAACGGCACCGCCGTTGTCGTCGACGGCCGCCGCGACATCGCGGTCTACCAGGAACTGGCTGAAAAGAACGGCATGAAGATCATCGCCGTCACCGAAACCCACATCCACGCCGACTACCTCTCCGGCACGCGCGAACTGGCTGCAGCCACCGGCGCGAAGATCTACGTCTCCGGCGAGGGCGGACCGGACTGGCAGTACGAATTCGACGGCGAACGCCTTTACGACGGTGACAAGATCACCATCGGCAACATCAGCATCCAGGCCGTCCACACCCCGGGCCACACCCCCGAGCACCTGTCCTTCCTGGTCACCGACGGCGCGTTCAGCGACCACCCCGGCTACCTGCTCTCGGGCGACTTCGTCTTCTCCGGCGACCTCGGCCGCCCGGACCTGCTGGACGAGGCCGCCGGCGGCATCGACACCCGCTTCGAAGGCGCCAAGCAGCTCTTCGCCAGCCTGCGGGACAAGTTCCTCACCCTGCCGGACTACGTGCAGGTCCACCCCGCCCACGGCGCCGGCAGCGCCTGCGGCAAGGCCCTGGGTGCCATCCCCTCCTCCACCGTGGGCTACGAGCGGCTCTACGCCTGGTGGGGCCCCTACCTCGCCGCCAACGACGAACAGGGCTTCATCAACGAACTCCTCGACGGCCAGCCCGACGCCCACGCCTACTTCGGCCGGATGAAGCGCGAAAACCGTGAAGGCCCCGCCATCATGGGCGAGCGCACCCCGCTGCCCGAGCTCGCCCCGGGCACCGTCGCAGCAGGCCTGGCAGCAGACACCCTGACCTTCATCGACACCCGCCCCAACAGCGACGTCCACGAAGCCACGGTTGCCCGATCCCTGAACGTCCCGGCCGGCAAGTCCGTGGCCAGCTACGGCGCCTGGGTAGTCAACCCTGAGACCGACAAGAACCCCTTGGTGCTGCTAGCACCGGACCAGGAAGCCGCCATGGACATGTGGGACCACCTGGTCCGCGTCGGCATCGACAACGTCGCCGGCTACCTCACCAGCATCGAAGGGCTCCCCACCGCCACCCCGAAACTCATCCAGCCCGAGGAACTCGACGGCTTCGACGCCGCCATGATCCTGGACGTCCGCAACAAAACCGAGCACACCGCCGGACACATCCCCGGCTCCCACCAGCTCAGCGGCGGCCGCGTCATGTGGCACCTGGACGAACTCCCCGTCAACGGCACCATCATCACCTACTGCCAGTCCGGCGTCCGGAACTCCGTAGCAGCCAGCGCCCTGCGCCGGGCCGGGTACGACGTCGTCGAACTCGACGGCAGCTACGCCGCCTGGGACGCCTTCCAGCAGACCCGACAGAACGCCGTCTCAGCAAAGTAAACCCCCTAAGACCGCCCGGGCAGGACCCCCCTCCTGCCCGGGCAGCCCGGGCGCGCCCCCGCGCGTCCGGGCATCCTTATATCCCACCTCGAACGGAGAACTCCGCATGCAGGGCAGGACAATCCCACGCCATGGGCGGGGATCAGGCGGTACCGTGCTGGGGCTTCGGCAAAACCTGGCACAGTTCATGCTGCTGGTGGCGGTCAACGCCCTGGTGGGCGGCACACTGGGCCAGGAGCGCACCGTGCTGCCGCTGCTTGCGGAAGATGTCTTTGGCCTGGACCAGTACACCACCGCCCTGACGTACATCGTGGCGTTCGGGCTGGCCAAGGCTGCCACCAACTACTTCGCCGGAACACTCTCGGACCGCTACGGCCGGAAACCGGTACTCATTGCCGGCTGGCTCATTGCCCTCCCGGTCCCGCTCCTGCTGATCTTCGGCGATTCCTGGGGGGTGATCGTGGCTGCCAACGTGGTGCTGGGCATCAGCCAGGGCCTCACCTGGTCCACCACCGTGATGATGAAGATGGACCTCGTGGGCCCCGAACGCCGGGGCCTGGCAATGGGACTCAACGAAGCTGCCGGCTACCTCGGCGTTGCGGGCACGGCGCTGGCCACCGGCTACATCGCCTCAACCTACGGGCTGCGGCCCTGGCCCTTCCTGCTCGGGGCAGCGTTCATCGCCATAGGCCTGGGGCTGTCCGTGCTGGCAGTGCGCGAGACACACCACCACGCAAAAACCGAGGCTGCCAGCCACGTCTCCGTCCACGCAGGAGCCCGGGCCGGCCTGAGCAGCCGCGAAGTCTTTACGCTCACCAGCTTCCGCGACAGGTCGCTTTCCTCCGTCAGCCAGGCCGGGCTGGTGAACAACCTCAACGACGGCCTCGCCTGGGGGCTTTTTCCCGTCCTGTTCGCCGCTGCGGGATTGAGCATCGAACGCATCGGAATCCTCGCCGCGGTCTACCCGGCCGTCTGGGGTGCGGGGCAAATGATTACGGGCCCGCTCTCCGACCGGATCGGCCGCAAACCGCTCATCGCCGGAGGCATGCTGGTCCAGGCCGCTGCGCTGGCCATCGTCGCCGTCGGGCAGGATTTTGGAACCTGGCTCGCAGCGCTGGTCCTGCTCGGCGCCGGCACGGCGATGGTCTACCCCACCCTCCTCGCAGCGATCGGCGACGTCGCCCATCCACTCTGGCGGGCACGTTCCGTGGGGATCTACCGGCTGTGGCGGGACGGGGGCTTTGCTGTGGGAGCCCTGCTTTCCGGGGTCCTTGCCGATGCTTACGGCATCCCGGCGGCGGTGCTTGTGGTTGCCGCCATCACCGCAGCATCCGGCGTGCTGGTGGCCGTCCGGATGCGCCGGACGGACCATCACCGGCGCGGCTGAGCCCAGTGCAGCTCATCCGGCAGGGAGCCGTCACAGCGCCGAAAGGATCCCGGCGATATCGTCCATGACGCCGGGCACCAGTGAATAGTAGGCCCACGTGCCGCGTTTTTCCCGGTGCAGGATCCCGGCTTCCACCAGGATCTTCAGGTGGTGGGAAACAGTGGGCTGCCCCAGGTCCAAAGGCTCCGTCAGATCGCAGACGCAGGACTCCCCCGATTCCTCCGCCTTGACGATGGACAGCAGGCGCAGGCGGTTGGGATCGGCCAGGGCCTTGAAGACCAGCGCTTTCCGCTGAGCCTCTTCAACGCCCAGCGCCGGCTTGTCCGAGGGAACGCAGCAAGAAGCGTCGACGGCGGGAGCAGCAGTCTGCAGGAGGTTCATGACACCCATTATGCACATAGATTGACATCCATCGATATAGCTGGCAATACTTCCTATATCGACTTTCATCAATCTATTACCGAGCAGCGCAGGAGACCCGTGAGCACCCGGACCCAGATACCGCCCACCCAAGGGGAAGAGGCCGTCGTCGGCAAACTTTCCACCCTGGACCGTTTCCTCCCTGTATGGATCATCGCCGCCATGGCCCTCGGCCTGCTGCTCGGCAACCTGGTCCCGGGCCTCAACACAGCCCTGGAAGCGGTGAAGGTAGGCGAAGTGTCGCTGCCCATTGCCGTCGGCCTGCTGGTCATGATGTACCCGGTCCTGGCGAAGGTCCGCTACGACCAGGCCCGCCGCGTGATCGGTGACAAGAAACTCATGGTCTCCTCCCTGGTGATCAACTGGCTCCTGGCCCCCGCTTTCATGTTCGTCCTGGCCTGGGTCTTCCTCGCGGACCTTCCCGAATACCGGACCGGCCTGATCATCGTGGGCCTGGCCCGCTGCATCGCCATGGTGATGATCTGGAACGACCTCGCCTGCGGGGACAGGGAATCCGCCGCAGTCCTGGTGGCCATCAACTCCGTTTTCCAGGTGGTGGCCTTCGGTGCACTGGGCTGGTTCTACCTGCAGCTCCTGCCGTCTTGGCTTGGCCCGCCCACCACCAGCGCGGATTTCTCCTTCTGGGCCATCACGCTTTCGGTGCTGATCTTCCTGGGCATCCCGCTGCTCGCCGGCTTCCTCACCCGCACCCTCGGCGAAAAGGCCAAGGGCCGCGACTGGTACGAAGGCACCTTCCTTCCCAAGCTCGACCCGTGGGCGCTCTACGGCCTGCTGTTCACCATCACCCTCCTCTTCGCCCTGCAGGGCGGAACCATCACCGCCCGCCCGCTGGACGTAGCCCGGATCGCGCTTCCGCTGCTGGTCTACTTCGTGGTGGTGTTCGGTGCCGGCATGCTGATCGGCAAGTGGCTGGACCTTGGCTACGCCAAGACCACCACGCTGGCCTTCACGGCCGCGGGCAACAACTTCGAACTGGCCATCGCCGTGGCGATTGGCACCTTCGGTGTGACGTCCGGCCAAGCCCTTGCCGGCGTCGTCGGCCCCTTGATTGAAGTGCCGGCACTTGTTGCACTTGTATACGCCGCACTGTGGGCGCGAAAGCGCTTCTTCAGCTCCGCCACCGCTTCACTCTGACCACCGCCATACCCCGGGAGAACACCATGACCACCGAATCTGCCAAGAAGCCCTCCGTCCTGTTCGTCTGCGTCCACAACGCCGGCCGCTCCCAGATGGCTGCCGCCTTCCTCACCAGCCTCTCCAAGGGTGCGATCGAGGTACGCTCCGCAGGCTCCCAGCCCGCGGACAAGATCAACCCCTCCGCCGTGGAGGCAATGGCCGAGGTAGGCATTGACATGTCCGCGGAGGTCCCCAAGGTCCTGACCACGGAGGCCGTGAAGGAATCCGACGTCGTCATCACCATGGGCTGCGGCGACGAATGCCCCTACTTCCCGGGCAAGCGCTACGAGGACTGGGTCCTGGAGGACCCGGCCGGCAAGGGCGTGGAGTCCGTCCGCCCCATTCGTGACGAGATCAGGGGCCGGATCGAGGACCTGATCGCTTCCCTGACCCCCGCCGCCAAGTAACTTCCCAAGAGCATCAGGAGACTCCCGTGACTGAAACCGCGACCGCAGAGAGCGTCAACAAAGAACAGCTGATCATCATCGGTTCCGGCCCTGCCGGCTACACCGCCGCCATTTACGCCGCCCGCGCCGGGCTGGAGCCCCTGGTCCTGGCCGGCTCGGTCACCGCAGGCGGGGCACTGATGAACACCACGGAAGTGGAGAACTTCCCCGGCTTCCCGGGCGGCATCCAGGGCCCTGAACTGATGGACGGGCTGCAGCAGCAGGCGGAAAAGTTCGGCGCCAAGGTAGTGTTCGACGACGTCACGGAGGTGGCGCTGGCGGGCCACCTCAAGCGCGTGGTCACGGGCGGCGGCGACGTGCACGAGGCCCCCGCCGTCATCCTCGCCACGGGTTCCGCCTACAAGGAACTCGGGCTGCCCGAGGAGAAGAAGCTCAGCGGCCACGGCGTGTCCTGGTGCGCCACCTGCGACGGCTTCTTCTTCCGCGAGCAGGACATCATCGTGGTCGGCGGCGGTGATTCGGCCATGGAGGAAGCGATGTTCCTGACCCGCTTCGGCAAGTCGGTGACCGTCGTCGTCCGCCGCGAGGAGCTGCGCGCCTCCCGCATCATGGCGCAGCGTGCCAAGGACCATCCCAAGATCAGCTTCGCATGGAACTCTGCCATCACCGCCATCCACGGCGACAGCAAAGTCACCGGCGTCACGCTCACCGACACCCGCACCGGGGAGACCCGGGAACAGTCGGCCACCGGTATTTTCGTAGCGATCGGCCACGTCCCGCGCACCGAACTGGTTGCCGGGCAGGTGGACCTGGACGACGAGGGCTACATCAAGGTGGACGCCCCCACCACCGTCACTAACCTCTCGGGCGTCTTTGCCTGCGGGGACGCCGTGGACCACCGCTACCGGCAGGCCATCACCGCTGCCGGCACCGGCTGTGCCGCAGCACTCGACGCCGAACGCTACCTCGCAGCCCTCGAGGACGCGGACAGCATCGCCACCGCCCTGGTGGAGGAACCAACCCACGCCTAGAAACCCTGCTAGGGGAGGGGGTGAGCTGAATGGATAGAGGATGCTGCGGCGATTCCGGTTGCTGCGACGACGGTTCCTGCACTGACGAGGACTGCTGCTAACCCCAGCACGCCCCCTCCCCCAACCAGGTAGCAGCAAGTGTCGTTATGAGCCCCCAAACGACATCTACTGCTACCTGGTTGGGCCGCCCACCGCGCACACCTACGGATGAAACAGAGGACACCATGGATGCAGCACAGAACCTTGCAGCACAAGCTCTTCCCGTTGCCGTGATCGGCGCCGGTCCCGTGGGGCTGGCCGCGGCGGCCCACCTGCTGGAGCGCGGCCTCGAGCCGCTCATCTTCGAGGCAGGCACGACGGCGGGGGCGGCCATTGAGCAATGGCGGCACATCCGGCTGTTCTCCCCTTGGCGGTTCAACCTTGACGCCGCCGCGGTGCGCCTCCTGGAGTCCGCCGGGTGGGAAGCCCCCCGGCCCACCGCGCTGCCATACGGCGGGGAACTCGTGGACAATTACCTTGCGCCGCTGGCTGCGCTGCCCGCCATAGCCTCCCGGCTGCGGACCGGCGCCCGGGTCACCGCCGTGACCCGGGCGGGGCTGGATAAGACCCACACCCGCAACCGGGACACCACACCCTTTACTGTCCGGGCAGAGCACGCGGACGGGGAAACCCGGGACCACACCGTTGCCGCCGTCATCGACGCATCCGGCACCTGGTCCCGCCGCAACCCCTTGGGCACCTCAGGCCTACCCGCCATCGGCGAGGACACCGCAGCGGACCGGATCTCCGCACCGCTGCCGGACGTTACGGGCCGTGACCGGGCAGCCTTCGCAGGACGCCGGGTCCTGGTGGTGGGTGCCGGCCACTCCGCCGCCAACACGCTGACCGGCCTCGCAGACCTCGCCAAGGATGAGCCCGACACCCGGATCCTTTGGGCCGTCCGCGGCGCCTCGGCCGCCAAAGTCTACGGCGGCGGCGACGCCGACGGGCTTCCTGCCCGGGGACAGCTCGGCGGCCGCGTCCGGCGCCTCGTGGAGGCCGGGAAAATTGAGCTCCACACCGGCTTCGGCATCAGCTCACTGAAGACCCTCGACTCCCATGTCACAGTCGAAGCCGCCGATGGCCGCACCCTTGATGCCGACGTTGTGGTCCCCTGCACCGGGTTCGGCCCCGACCTGGACATCCTGCGCGAGCTCCGGCTGGAGCTCGATCCCGCCGTCGAAGCTCCCCGCGAGCTCGGCCCGCTGATCGACCCGGAATTCCACTCCTGCGGCACCGTCCCCCCTCACGGCGCCAAGCTCCTTGCCCACCCGGACAAGGACTTCTACATCGTGGGCATGAAGTCCTACGGCCGGGCACCCACGTTCCTCCTGGCCACAGGCTATGAGCAGGTCCGCTCGGTGGTGGCCGCCCTGGCCGGGGACCGCGAGGCGGCTGACACCGTCCAGCTGGAACTGCCTGAGACCGGCGTCTGCTCCACGGACGCCGGCACCAGCTGCGACGTCCCCGCCGCATCCGCCGCCCAGCCCGATGCCGGCTGCTGTGCATCCCCCGAGCCTGTCCTGGTGGGCTTTCCCACGGGGCTTTCCCACGGCCGCTCCGGCAGCAACTAGATCCAGACACTGAACACCGACCTCCGGAGCAGCACCATGTCCAACCCCAGCCACCAGCCACCCGCGTCCAAGAAACCGGCCGTCCTCTTTGTCTGCAGCAAGAACGGCGGAAAATCCCAGCTCGCCGCCGGCCTGATGAACCAGCTGGCCAACGGGAACGTCACCGTGTACTCGGCCGGCACCAAACCCGGGAAGTCCCTGAACCCCCAGGCCGTGGAGTCGCTCACCGAACTGGGCATCGACATCAGCAGCGAACACCCCAAGCCGGTCACGGAGGACGTCCTGGACGTTGTGGATGCGGTGATCGTGCTGGGAACGGAAGCGAAGCTCGAGCCCCGCGAGGGAACGCGCTTTGAGGTGTGGGAGACCGACGAGCCCTCCGAGCGCGGCATTGAGGGCATGGAGCGCATGCGCCTGGTGCGGGACGACATCAGGTCCCGTGTCCGGGACCTTTATGAGGATCTTTCCCGCGGTTAGCCGCGATGCCGCCTACCCCATCGCAGGAGCGGCGGAAGTGCGGCCGGCAAACTGCCGGCGCGCCCAGCGGGCCAACTTCTTGCCCTTGCCCTTCCACCAGTTGTCCTCGTCCTTGTCGTGGTGGAGGCGGAAGATGATGGCCACCAGCACGAACATGCCCATAACCACATCGATCCAGGACCACAGCACCAGCGCGATGAGCACCGTCAGGCCATTCACCACGATGGACGGAATGGCCAGGGAGCGGAATACCGTGCTGGCCAGGTAGCGCCGGTGGGACCTCGGGACGGACAGTGCCCGCACCATGTCAAAGCAAACGCACACCACCACCACCGTCTGTCCGAGTGCCAGCAGCATCTGGCCGGGAAGCGAGCCGCTGAACGCTGCCACCGACTCCATCCCCGGGCTCATCGGTGAACCCCAACGGCAGGGCTGCAAAAAGCGAAACCACACATGGAAAAACCCCCAGAAACTTTGGAACCACTGCTGCTGATCCAGCAATGGTTCCATTGAAGTTTCCGGGGGCTCCAGGGGTCACGAGTAGTGGGTACTCTATTTCCTGCCCGTACCCGTGGTGTTGTACTTACCTGCCGATGGCGCGAGGCCGCCACAGCACCACAGCCTGAGAGCGCGGGCGTGGACGCTGGCCGCGTGCCAGGCTCACGACGTCGCCCGCAGCGCCCGCAGCGAAGATCCGGGTGTCCAGCGGCTGCCGGCGCCGGCCGAGTTCCTCGGTCAGTTCCGCAACCCTGCTCTGCAGGGCGGCCACCTGGTTCTCCAGCTCCAGGATCCGCTTGATCCCCTCCAGCGAGACGCCTTCCTGGGACAACCGCTGCACCTCACGGAGCATGTTGATGTCCCGCTGGGAGTAGCGGCGGGACTTGCCGGGGGCACGGCTGGGCGAGACGATGCCCAGGCGGTCGTACTGCCGGAGCGTCTGGGGGTGCATGTCCGCAAGTTCAGCCGCGACCGAAATCACGAAGATAGGCTGGTCAGCACTGACGTCCACAGCACACCTCCCCTGCTACAACCGGGCCTTGGCGGCCAGGCCCTCACGGACATCGGCTCCGGACGTGGCCTCGGCAAACGCCTTGACCGCGGCTTCGGCTTCCTTGTTCAGGTTCTTGGGGACGGCGACGTCGATGGTCACCAGCAGGTCGCCGGTTCCCTTGGACGTCTTCACGCCTTTGCCCTTGACCCGCAGGGTGCGGCCCGACGGCGTGCCGGCCGGAACGCGGACCCGCACCTTTTCGCCGTCGATCGTGGGCACCTCGATGTCTGCTCCCAAAGCAGCTTCGGGGAAGGTGACGGGAACGTGGATCCGCAGGTTGTCGCCGTCGCGCGTGTAAAACGCATGCGGCTGGACGGCGACGGACACCACCAGGTCCCCGTAACCGGCGGCGCCAGGCTGGCCCTTCCCCCGCACGCGGACCTTCTGGCCGTCCTTGATGCCCGCGGGCACCCGGACGTCGATCACTTCGCCGCTGGGCTCCCGAAGGCCGATGGTGGTGCCGCGGATGGCACCGGCGAAGGAAATACTCGTGGAAGCTGTGCGGTCCGCACCCTTCTGCGGGGTCCGCTGGAATCCGCTCTGGCCGAAGCCACCGCCGAAGAGGTCGGCGAACTCCGGCGGGATGCCGCCGGCGGAGGGGTTGAACCCGCCCGCATGCCGCCCGGTGTTGCCCGTGAACAGGCCGCCGAACATGTCCTCGAAGCCGGCGCTGCCCGCCCCGGCTCCGCCAGGTGCGAACCGGGCACCGCCGCCCATGGCCCGGATGGCGTCATACTGCTGGCGCTCATCGGGGTCCGAGAGCACGGAGTAGGCCTCGGAGATGTCCTTGAACTTCTTCTCCGAGGCAGCATTGCCCGCATTGGTATCCGGGTGGTGCTGCCGCGCGAGCTTCCGGTACGCCTTCTTGATGTCGGCGTCGGAAGCGTCCTTGGCGATACCAAGGATCGCGTAAAAGTCCTTGTCCACCCAATCCTGGCTAGCCAATGGCGTTTCCTTTCAAGAATTGTGCCGAGATGACAGTTCGCGCCAATGTTCTGTCGAATCACTGCCGCGAACTGTCATCTCGATGGGAGTAATGCTAAGCCGGAACGGCCACAATCACCTGGGCTGCGCGGAGGACCCGGTCGCCTGACTTGTAGCCGGAGCGGAGCACCTGGCTGACGGTGTCAACCTCGATGTCCTCGCCGGGCTGCTGGATCAGGGCCTCGTGGATCGTGGGATCGAACTCCACGCCGGTCTGGTCGATGCGGACCAGGCCATAGGTCTTCAACGCGTTCTCCAGCTTGGTGGCGATCGCGGCGAACGGTCCGTCGGCCAGGTCGCCGTGCTGGCGCGCCGCGTCCACGTCGTCCAGGACCGGAAGCAGGGAGTTCAGGACGCCGATGACGGCCATCTCCCCTGCCACCGCGCGGTCCCGTTCAACGCGCTTGCGGTAGTTGACGTACTCGGCCTGCAGCCGGAGGAGGTCGTTCCGCAGCTCGGCTGCCTCTGCGTTCGCCGAGCCCGTTGCAGCCGCGCCCTGCGCCACGGATTCCTCCGCCGGCACCTCCACGCCGTTGAGGATTTCCTCGGCCTGGGCAAGGGCGTCGCCGTCGGAATCCTGCCCAGCGGAATCCTGCCCGGCGGAAGCCGAACCTGCGCCCTGGCCGCCTTCATGGTGGCCGCCCTCCGGGTGCCGGGCCTGCCCGGTCACCGGGTCAACCTTGCGGTTGTCCCGGATGACCGGCTCGCCGTCGTGCCCGCCCTGGCCGGTGGAGGCGTTGTGTTCTTCCTCGTTACCGTGATGGGGCATGATTACTTCTTCGCTTCGTCTTCGTCGATGATCTCGGCGTCAACGATGTCCTCGTCGCCAGCCTTGTCACCGGCAGCGGAACCCGCAGCGCCTTCAGCACCTGCAGCGCCGGTGGCGCCGTCGGGTGAGCCGGCCTGGGAGTAGATGGCCTCGCCCAGCTTGCCCTGGGAAGCCTGCAGCTTCTCGAAGGCTGCCTTCACCGCGGCGTCATCGGTGCCTTCGAGTGCCTTCTTGAGGTCGTCGACGTCGGCCTGGACCTCGGTCTTGACCTCTTCAGGCAGCTTGTCGGCGTTGTCGGCGATCAGCTTGTCCACGGAGTAGGCGAGCTGCTCGGCGGTGTTGCGGGTGTCGGTTGCCTCGCGGCGGGCCTTGTCCTCGGCTGCGTGCTCCTCGGCATCCTTGACCATGCGGTCGATGTCTTCCTTGGAGAGGCTGGAACCGCCCGTGATGGTCATGGACTGTTCCTTGCCGGTGCCCTTGTCCTTCGCGGAGACGTGGACAATACCGTTGGCGTCGATGTCGAAGGTGACCTCAACCTGCGGGACGCCGCGCGGAGCCGGAGCAATACCGGTCAGCTCGAACGTGCCCAGCGGCTTGTTGTCGCGGGTGAACTCGCGCTCGCCCTGGAAGACCTGGATGGCAACGGAGGGCTGGTTGTCGTCCGCCGTGGTGAAGGTCTCGGACCGCTTGGTGGGGATGGCGGTGTTGCGCTCGATCAGGTGCGTCATCACGCCACCCTTGGTTTCGATGCCGAGGGACAGCGGGGTGACGTCGATCAGCAGGACGTCCTTGCGCTCACCTTTCAGCACACCGGCCTGCAGGGCGGCACCAACGGCTACAACCTCATCCGGGTTCACACCCTTGTTGGGCTCCTTGCCGCCGGCCAGTTCCTTGACCAGTTCGGAGACGGCGGGCATACGCGTGGAACCGCCGACGAGCACGATGTGGTCGATGTCGGAGAGCTTGATGCCGGCTTCCTTGATGACGTCGTGGAACGGCTTCTTGGTGCGCTCCAGCAGGTCCTTGGTGAGGTCCTGGAACTTGGCGCGGGTCAGCTGCTCGTCCAGGTGGACCGGGCCGTCGGGGGTGACGGACAGGTACTGGAGGGAGACGTTGGTGCTGGAGGAGGAGGAGAGTTCCTTCTTGGCCTGCTCGGCTGCCTCGCGGAGGCGCTGCAGGGCGATCTTGTCCTTGGACAGGTCGATGCCCTTGACTTTGAGCTGGTTGAGCAGGTAGTCAACGACGCGCTGGTCCCAGTCGTCGCCGCCCAGGCGGTTGTCACCGGCGGTGGCGCGGACCTGGATGGTGGAGAAGTTGTCCTCGTCCTTGCCGACTTCCAGCAGCGAGACGTCGAAGGTACCGCCGCCGAGGTCGAAGACCAGGATGAGTTCGTCTTCCTTGCCCTTGTCCAGGCCGTAGGCCAGGGCTGCCGCGGTGGGCTCGTTGACGATGCGCAGGACGTTCAGGCCTGCGATTTCGCCGGCTTCCTTGGTTGCCTGGCGCTCGGCATCGTTGAAGTAGGCCGGGACGGTGATGACGGCGTCGGTGACCTTTTCACCCAGGTAGGACTCGGCGTCGTTCTTCAGCTTCATGAGGATACGCGCGGAAATTTCCTGCGGGGTGTACTTCTTCTCGTCAATGTTGACGGTCCAGTCCGTGCCCATGTGGCGCTTCACCGAGGCGATGGTGCGGTCAATGTTGTTGACGGCCTGGCGCTTGGCGATCTCGCCCACCAGGACTTCGCCGGACTTGGAGAATGCAACGACGGACGGCGTGGTGCGGCCACCCTCGGCGTTGGCAATAACGGTGGGCTCGCCACCTTCGAGAACGGAGACGACGGAGTTGGTGGTTCCGAGGTCGATACCTACTGCACGTGACATGTGTTGCTTCCTTCTTTCCTTGGAAACTGGTTGGCGCCCGCTATTGAGCGTTCTGCACTCAACTTTACTCAGCACGCGATTGATGTCAATCCCAAGTTGAGCGGGGTACGCTCAACTTCGGCGCAGGGATCCGTGCAGCCGCCAGCACTGGCGCGGATTTGGCGCTTAAACGCGGACGACGGCGGCTCTCCGCTTTCGCTGTTGGAGAACCTACCGCCGTACTGCTTGTGTTGAGGTGCTACCGCTCGCTGTCGCGCCGGCCGTGCAGGGGGTCCCGCTCTTCCCGGGCTGCGTCCGCTTCGCGGGCCGTGCCGGACGTGCCGGCTTCGCCGTAGTCCCCGTCCGGGTATTCCCCGTCCTCAAGGTTCCCGGCCGGCTCCCCCACGGCACCGGCATCGCCATAGTCGCCCTCCACGTACTGCCCGCCCTCGCCTTCCAGCCCGGGGGCAGTGCTTCCCTTGCGGGGCTGCTCGGCCGGGGATTCCTGGTTCTCGGTCATGGTGCATCTCTCCTTTGAGTTCCGCGTCCATGCGGGCGCAGAGGCAGTCTATCGAGCCGGCGTTTCCTCCAACAGGGCCTCAGCCCGGCCCGGACGCTCCCCAACCGCCTGCCGCCCCAGCTTGCTGGGCCACCAGATGCGCGGGCCGATGTCGTAGGCCAGGGCCGGCACCAGCAGCGACCTCACCAGTACGGTGTCCAGCAGCACGCCGAAGGCCACAATGAAGGCCAGCTGCACCAGGAACATGATGGGGATGACGCCCAGGGCGGCGAAGGTGGCGGCCAGGACCACGCCGGCGGAGGTGATCACGCCGCCGGTGACGCCCAGGCCGCGAAGGATGCCGGGCCGGGTACCGTGTTTCAGCGACTCCTCCCGGACCCGGCTCATCAGGAAGATGTTGTAGTCCACCCCAAGTGCCACCAGGAATACGAAACCGAACAACGGAACGGTGGCATCAGCGCCGGGGAAACCCAGGATGTTGTTGAAGACGAACGCCGAAACCCCCATGGCTGCCGCGTAGGACAGCACCACCGAGAGCACCAGCAGCACCGGCGCGAGGACTGAGCGGAGCAGCAGCATCAGGATGAAGAGGATAACCACCAGGACCACGGGGATGATGATCACCAGGTCGCGCTGGGCGGTGGTGTTGGTATCCAGCGCGGTCGCCGTCACCCCGCCCACCAGGGCCTCCGGGTCCACGGCCTTGACGTCTTCGCGCAGGGCCTTGACCGCTTCCTCGGCCTCCAGGGAGTCCGCGGCAGAGTTCAGGGTGGCGTTGATGAGCACCCTGCCGTCGCGGACGTCGGGGGCGCTGGGAGCGCCGGGGGCTCCGGTGATTGGTACGCTGCCCTGCGCCAGCAGGTAAGCCTCCCCCACGCCGTCGGCGGCTTTCACCGCATCCAGCACCTCCTGCGCCTTGCCTTGGTCCGCAACCACGACGGCGGGGCTGCCGCTGCCGGCGTCGAAGTGCCGGGCCAGGGCGTCCTGGCCGTCGACGGCGTTGGAGGCTGTGAGGATCACGTCCGTCTGCGGGACGCCGTTGGCCTTGAGCTGCAGGACGCCCGCGGACGCCACCAGCAGCAGGAGGACCGAGGCGATCCAGACCGCGCGAGGACGCCTGGAGACCAGGGATCCGGTGGCGCGCCACAGGCCCTTCTGCCCCTCCAGCCCGGTCACCAGTTCGGGCTCGCGCTCGTCCTCCGGGACCAGCTTGGGGCGGAACGGCCAGAAGGCCGCCCGGCCCAGTAGAGCCATCAGTGCCGGGAGCAGCGTGAGGGCCGCGAACAGGGAGCAGAGAATTCCGGCAGCAGCCACGGGGCCCAGGGCCTTGTTGGAGTTCAGGTCGGAGAAAAGCAGGCACAGCAGGGCAATGATCACGGTGGCGCCAGAGGCCAGGATGGGCTCGAACGATGCCTTCCACGCGGTCAGGACGGCTGCGGTGCGGTTGGTGGTGTGGGTCAGGGCCTCGCGGAACCTTGCCACGTAGAGCAGGGCGTAGTCCGTTGCGGCACCAATCACCAGGATGGACAGGATTCCCTGGCTTTGGCCGTTCAGCTGGATCCATCCGGCCTTTGCCATTCCGAAGACCAGCAGGATGGCTGCGCACAACGCAAAGACGGACGTCAGGAGCACCATGATGGGCAGCAGGAGGGAGCGGTAAACAATCAGGAGGATCACAAATACTGCGGCGAGGGCCACCAGGAGGAGGATTCCGTCAATGCCGGCGAAGGCGGCCGTGAGGTCCGCGGCGAGTCCGGCAGGTCCGGTCACGAAGGTCTGCATCCCTTCGGGGGCGGCCTCGGCAACGGTGTCCCTCAGCTCCTGTACAGCCTCTTTGACCTCAGCGGACGAATCGATCGGCGCGATGAACTGGACCGCTTTGCCGTCCTCGGACGGGATCGGGCCGATGACGGCGCTGCCAAGCTGCAGCCCCTCCAGTTCTTCCTTCAGGCCTGCCACCTCACCCAGCTGCGCGGGAGTGAAGGCTTCATCGCTCTCGATCACGATCACGCCGGGCACCTCGTCCGAATCCCGGAACTTCGCCTGCCAGTCCTGTGCGGCCGTAGCCTCAGCGCTGGCGGGCAGGAAGGAAGCCTGGTCATTGGATGAGACTTCTTCGAGGCGTCCGAAAGTGGGGCCTCCGACGCCGGCGAGTGCCAGCCACGTCAGAACCAGGATGACGGGGACCAGCCAGCGCAGCCAGAACGGCACGCGTTCCGTTCTTTCCGATTTGTGTTTCATGACGCCTTCCGGACGACGGGCGGGAGTAGCATTGTTTCCATATTAGAGTATCTCCACCATGGAGATAAGCGTCTGGCTAGCTTTTTCTGGATTTCCCGGATACTGGGGCGCTTGGGCCGCTCAAGTAATATCCGTCAGTACGCAAAGCACAAATGCTCTGCAGGCGGCCAAGGACCAGGAGGTGGACATGGCATACGGCACCGACCCGGCACCGCAGGGAGGGCCTCCGCAGCCTGCCGGCGGACCCCATCCCCTGGTGCGCCTCCTGCAGGAGTTCACGCTGGAGGCCAACCGCTACGTGGACACGGCAGGCGGCCGCAAGGACATGCACCGGACAGACCTCAACGCCCTGGCCGTGATCATGCGCCACACCGCCAAGGGAAATGTGGTTACTCCCGGACTCCTGCGCAAGGAACTGCACCTCAGCTCCCCCGCCACCACTGCCCTGATCGACCGGCTGGACCATTCCGGGCACGTGACCCGTGAGCGGCACGGCTCGGACCGCCGTCAGGTCCAGCTCAGGATGACGCCCAAGGCTTTCCAGGAGGGCGGTGCAATTTTCGCTCCGCTGGCCCGCCAGATGGGCAGTGCCATGGCCGGATTCTCGGCCGAGGAGCTGGATACCGTCACCCGATTCATGACTGCCATGGTGGAGGCCACGGTTGCGGCGCGCGAAGAGTCCTCCGCCAGCCAGCCGGACAACCCTGCCTGACCCAACCAACTCCCCCGCCCCACCCCGCCCGGCAATCCCCACCACCCAAGTAAGTAGCAGTTGGGGGTAGCGTTTGGTTATGAGTGCGCAGCAGCCTGAAGACGACGTTTACACGCACGGCCACCATGAATCCGTGGTCCGCGCCCATGCCGCCAGGACCGCCGAGAATTCGGCAGCGTTCGTCCTGCCGCACCTCACACCTGGGTCCGGCGTGCTTGATGTCGGCTGCGGACCGGGCACCATCACGTGCGACTTCGCCGCCCTGGTGGCACCGGGGAAGGTGACGGGGCTGGACCGGTCCCCGGACATCATCGCCCAGGCAAAGGCGCTCGCCATGGAGCGCGAGGTTCCCAACGTGGAGTTCGTGGCCGGCAATATCTATGACCTGGACTTTGAGGATGAGACGTTCGACGTCGTCCACGCCCACCAGGTGCTCCAGCACCTTACGGACCCGGTGGAGGCGTTGCGTGAGATGCGGCGGGTGGCCAAGCCCGGCGGCATCGTTGCCGTGCGCGACGCCGATTTCCACGGCATGAGCTGGTACCCCGCCATTCCGGAACTGGACGAGTGGATGGAGCTCTACCAGCGCATCGCGCGGCGGAACGGGGCGGAACCCGACGCCGGCCGGCGGCTGGTGAGTTGGGCTCAGGCGGCCGGGTTTACCGACGTGGCGCCCTCCAGCAGCAACTGGCTCTATGCCACCAGCCAGCAGCGCCGGTGGCAGGCGCGCGTGTGGGGCGAACGCGTGCTCCATTCCGCCTTCGCGGAGCAGGCACTGGAGTACGGCTTCGCCAACCCTGCGGACCTGGCCCGGATCTCGGCCGGGTGGCACCGTTGGGGTTCCACCGACGACGGGTGGTTCCTGATCCCCAACGGCGAGGTCATCGCCCGGGCCTGACCTTGCGGCGCTTTGATACGTGGCTTGCCCACAGGTCTCACCGGGTGCACCTGCTGTACGGCAGTTGCGGCCCGCCATCAGGGCAAACAGGTGATTAGGTGGCGCCAACGACCACTAAACTCGAATGGTGCAATTCTCCCTTTGGCTCGCCCTGGTGGGCGCCGGAACCCTGATCAGCTTCACGCCCGGCGCCGGAGCCATCAACACCATGAGCAACTCCCTGAACGCCGGGTTCCGCCGGTCCATCTGGGGCATCCTGGGACAACAGGCAGCCCTGGTGATCCACGTGGTGATCGTGGCGCTCGGCGTCGGAGTGCTGGTGGCAAGCTCTCCCGTCGCCTTCAACATCATCCGCTTCGCAGGCGCCGCCTACCTGGTGTACCTGGGCATCAGGCAGTTCCTGAGCAAGCCGGTTCTCGAAGAGCAGCAAACCGCCGCCCTCCGGAATGAGCCCGCCTGGTCCATCTTCCGCCGGGGGCTGTGGGTCAATCTGCTCAACCCCAAGGCCATCATCTTCTTTTTGGCCTTCATGCCCCAGTTCATCAGGCCCGAACAGGCGCTGCTCCCCCAGTACATTGTGCTGACTGCCACGATTATTGCCATTGACATCCTGGTGATGTGGTTCTTCTTTGCGGCAGCCGCCCGGTCCTTCCACCGCTTTACGCGCTCCACCCGTGGGCAGCTGGTCCTCAGCAAGGTTTTTGGCGTGCTCTTCATCGGCGTGGGCATCCTCCTCGCCGTCCTTCACTAGACTCAACCATCCAGCGTTCGTGACACGGAAAGAAAGTTTCTTTACAAGGCTGTCAAGCAATGTGAATGACTTCTCTAGCCAATCCGTCCAATAGCGCGCATGCTTAGTTTCATGAACTCAGCGTCGAGCCCATACCGCGTCATCGCCGTCTGCACCGGAAACATCTGCCGGTCCCCCATGGCTGAGCTCATGCTCGCCGCGGCCCTTGAACGCGAAGGCCTGGACGGCCTGGTGGCCGTGGACTCCGCAGGAACCACCGGCTACGAGGCCGGACGCCCCATTGACCCCCGGGCCGCCCGCCGGCTCGCCGCCACCCAGCTTGGCTCAGAGCAGCACGTGGCACGCGAGTGGGAGCTGGACTGGTTCCATTCAAGGGACCTGATCCTTGCGCTGGACATCGACCACTATGCCTGGCTCAGCGAAGCCGCTCCGGACCAGGAGTCACTGGACAAGATCCGCATGTTCCGCAGCTTCGATCCCGCCACGGCAGGCCTGGACCTGCTGGACCAGGGCATCGAGGACCCCTGGTACGGCGGCCACGCGGACTTCGACGCCGTCTGGCACCAGATCCACGCTGCACTCCCGGGGATCGTGGAGCACATCAAGTCGGCCGTCCTCCGGGGCGCGGAACTCCAGCGGCAGGCCCGTTAGCTCCCTGCCCGTTGTGCAAGGCCGGCGGCCGTAAAGGTACGCTCTACTCCATGAGCCCAGCCCCCGTCATCATCGCCATTGACGGACGCTCCGGCGCTGGGAAGACCACGCTCGCCGTCGAACTGGCCGCCAGGCTGCGCGCGCACCACAGGGTGTCGCTGTTCCACCTTGAGGACATATACCCCGGCTGGAATGGGCTGGCGGCGGGCATCGAGAGGTATGTCTCCACGGTGCTCGCTCCCCTGAGCCGCGGGGAGGCAGCCTCCTGGGTCTGCTGGAACTGGGAGAAGCATTACGACGGCGAATCCCGGGTGACGCTTCCGGCCGAGATCGTCATTGTGGAGGGCGTCGGGGCCGCCGCGGCAGAGGCCCGGCCGCTGCTGAACGCGGTGATCTGGGCCGAAGCGCCGGATGACGTGCGCCGGATCCGGGCGCTGGACCGGGATGGCGAAACCTATGAGCCGTTCTGGGACCAGTGGGCAGCGCAGGAAGAGGCGTGGCTCGCGGCGGACAACGTCCCCAGCATTGCCGATATCCGCGTCCGGAACCCCGCGGACGGATCAGCACCGGCGGACGTGCTGCAGGTCCTCCCCTACCTTCCGGCGCTGGCCCCGGCCCTGGCACCGGAACTGTCAGCACGGCGGGGGCTGCGCCTCCGCGCGGAACGGCTGGACGTCCGCCCGGACGGCCCAGGACTTTTCCGTTCCCTATACGGCCGCTCGGCCAACGCCGTCTGGCTGGACTCCTCCAACGCGGGGGCCCTGCCGGAGCAGGACGGAGGGGAAGCGGCGGCTGCGGAGCGCAGCCGCTTTAGCATCATGGCGGACGACGGCGGCACGTTCGGCCAGTCTGTAACGCACCGTTCGGGCCAGAGCCTGATGAGCGCGGGATGCGCCACCGCCACCGTACAGGGCCCGTTTTTCCGTTGGCTGGACACATTGTGGGGCCTCCCCGCCGTCGAGAGTCCCAAGGCGTACCCCGGCGGGTTCACGCTCGGCTGGCTCGGGTGCCTGGGGTACGAGCTCAAGCGCGAGACGGGCGGCACCGACGTTCCCTCCCCCACCGCCGACGCGGCGCTCATCTTTGCCGGCAGGGCCGTGGTCCTGGACCACGCCGAAGGAACCGCCTGGCTCCTGGCACTGGACGCTCCCGACGCGGATGACTGGCTGGACCGGGCGCGGGCCGCCGTGGAAAACGCAGGGCCGGCCGCTAGGGCCGGCGGCAGCACCGGCGTCGTCCTCCCGGCAGCGCCGGAATTCCGCAGCCGGGACACGCGCGCTGAATACCTGGCGAAAATCTCTGCAGCACAGCACCAGATCGGGGAGGGGAACTCCTACGAGGTCTGCCTGACCACCGCCCTGTCCGCGGACATTCCGGCGGATGCCCTGGATCCGTGGACCACCTACCTGGCGCTGCGCCGCAGGAATCCCGCCCCCTTTGCCAGTTACCTGCGCTTTGGCAGCCTCACGGTAGCCAGCACTTCGCCCGAGCGGTTCCTGAAAATCGCGGCCGACGGCGGCATGCGGGCAGAGCCGATTAAGGGAACCCGCCGCCGGGGTGCAGACCCTGCCGAGGACGCCAAACTTCGCACAGACCTTGCCACGGCGCTGAAGGACCGCGCCGAAAACATCATGATCGTGGACCTGCTGCGCAACGACCTGAGCCATTTCGCCGTGCCCGGCTCGGTGACCGTCAGCAGGCTCTGCGCCATCGAAAGCTACGCCACGGTGCACCAGATGGTGAGCACCATCGATGCGCAGCTGAAACCCGGTTCACCCCGGGCCGAAGCCGTGGCCGCCTGCTTCCCCGCCGGATCCATGACCGGCGCGCCCAAAATCAGCACCATGGCCATCCTGGACAGCCTGGAAGGCGGACCCCGCGGGGTCTACTCGGGAGCCATCGGCTATTTTTCGTTGGACGGGGCCACGGACCTCGCCGTCGCCATCCGGACCCTGGTGACCAGCACCCGCGGCGACGGAACGGCGGAACTGACGCTCGGCGTCGGCGGTGCCATCACCGCGGATTCGGATCCGGAGGACGAATACGAGGAAATCCGCACCAAGGCGTTCGGCGTCCTCTCAACGCTCGGCGCGGACTTCCCCCACACCTGACCCCTGGAGTTTTTGTCCAGATATGCAGACTTCAGGTCCCCTAAACCCTACATAAGTGGACAAAAACTCCCAGGGTTTACTGGACCGTTGCCGTCAGCCTCGCCACGTTGTCCACGTAGCGGGCCGCCAGGGGCCGGTTGATCCAATCCGTCAGCTTGAGCTCGTGGGATATGTCCCGGTAGGTGTCCTCCACGGCCCGCATCTTGGTGACGATGTCCTCGCCCAACAGCATGACGGAAACCTCCATGTTCAGGGAGAAGGAGCGCATGTCCATGTTGCTGGAGCCGAGGACCGCCACCTCGTCGTCGATGGTGAAGTGCTTGGCGTGGAGCACGAACGGGGCCTTGTAGAGGTAGATCCGGACGCCGGCTTCCAGCAGGGCCTCGTAGTAGGACCGCTGGGCGTGGTGCACCAGGAACTGGTCACCCTTCTCAGATACGAAAAGCTCCACGTCCACCCCGCGCTGGGCGGCTGTGGTGATGGCGTAGAGCAGCGAGTCGTCCGGAACAAAGTAGGGGCTGCAGATGGAAATCCGGTGCTGGGCCGAGTAGATCAGGGTGTTGAACAGCCGCAGGTTGTTCTCGGTGATGAACCCGGGGCCGCTGGGAACCACCTGGGCGGTGACGTTCCCCGGTTCCGGATTGGCCGGAAGCTGCAGCTGGTGCTCCAGCGATTCATCGGTTTCGCTGAGCCAGTCGGTGGCGAAAACAACGTTCAGCGTGGTGACGATGGGCCCGCGGAGGCAGGCCATCAGCTCCACCCATTCGCGGCCTGCCTTGCGGTGCCGGGGGTTGTTGTAGGAGGGCTCGATCAGGTTCTGTGAACCCGTGAAGGCGATTTCGCCGTCGATCACCATGATCTTGCGGTGGTTGCGCAGGTCCGGCCGGCGCCACTGGCCGTGGATGGGCAGCAGCGGCAGCATCCGCTTCCACTGGATCTTGCCGGCGCGCAGCCGCTTCAGCAGTTTCCGGTAGCCCTGCACCCGGAGCGTGCCGATATGGTCGAACAGCACGCGCACTTCCACGCCACGCTCGGCTGCCTCCTCCATGGCCGTGAGGAGGTCGTCGGTGATGTGGTCCGTGCTCATGATGTAGAACTCGGCGTTGACGAACTTCTTCGCCTTGCGGACCGCGTTTGTCATCTCCAGCAGGGAGTCCGGGTAGCCGGGGATCAGGTCCACGGAGTTGCCGTCCACCATGGGCAGGGACCCCAGCCTGCGGTTCAGTTCCCCGGCGGACTTGACCCATTCGGGTCCCGGGTAGTCGCTTTCGACGTCGGCAAGCGAGGAGATCCCGGCCCGCACCCGTTCGTTGACCTGCTGCTGCTGCTCCCGGCGGCGGCTGGAGAGCTTGAAGTTGCCGAACAGGAGGAACAGGATGATGCCCACGAACGGAACGAAGAAGATGCCCAGCAGCCAGGCCATGGCCGTAGTGGGCCGCCTGTTGCCGGGAATGATGCCCACAGCCAGCACCCTGATCACCAGGTCGGCGATGCCCAGCACCACAACCACCCACCCTGGAGCGGTGCCGGCAAGCGAAAATGGCCACAACACGTGAGATGAACCCCCGGAAAATGAGCTCCCGGCGGACGGTTTCCAGCCAGGGCACTTCGCCCAGCTTATCGGTGGGACGCCGCACTAAGCTGGAGCCATGACCTCTCCAGCGCCCGTGGTTCTCGTTTTCCTCGACCCCACTTACCCTGACGGCCGGCTGGCCGACGCTTCCCAGCCGCAGCTGATGGTGACAGACCAGGGCGCCACCCGCGGTGACGGTGTCTTCGAGACCATGCTGGCCGTGGGCGGAAACGTCCGGAAGATCCAGGCCCACCTGGACCGTCTTGCCGGCTCCGCAGACGCGCTTGACCTCGCCATCCCCGGTCAGGACGAGTGGCGCCGGGCCATTGCCACCGCACTGTCCGAGCACCGGGTCCAGAACCCTCCCGCCGCCGGGGCCGGGGACGAACTGGTGGTGAAGCTTGTGGTGACCCGCGGTGTGGAGGGCGCGGCTGCCCCCACCTGCTGGGTGCAGGTCTCGCCCGTGGGCGCAGGCGCCCGGCGCCAGCGCGAAACCGGGATCGACGTCATCCTCCTTGACCGCGGCTATGACAGCGACGCCGCCGAGCGCGCACCGTGGCTGCTGCTCGGCGCCAAGACACTCTCCTACGCCGTCAACATGGCTGCCCTGCGCCACGCCCACAAACAGGGCGCGGACGACGTCATCTTCATTTCCACGGACGGCCGGGTCCTGGAGGGTCCCACCTCCACTGTGCTGCTGGCCCACGTGGAAAAGACCGACGACGGCACATCCGTGAAGCGGCTGATCACGCCCCAGCTGGACAGAGGGATCCTGCCCGGAACGTCGCAAGGGGCGCTGTTCACCGCCGCCAAGGCAGCAGGATGGGAACTGGGCTACGGCCCGCTGGAGCCGCAGGACCTGCTGGACGCCGATGCTGTGTGGTTGATCTCCAGTGTCCGGCTGCTGGCCCCGGTCAACCACATCGACGGCAAGCAGGTGGGCACGCCGTCAGTCCAGAAGGAACTCACCGCGGAACTCAACGAACTGTTTGCGGGCATCCAGTAGCTCGGCCTGCGATTCGGGCCGTCGCACTCTAGGTTCCGCAGGGACAGTGGCCGTAAGGTGTGGTTCATGGACTCGCAGACGCAGCCGGATGGCACCCTGACCTTTGACGAATGCTGGGAACTCCTGGCTAATGACACAGTCGGCCGCCTTGCAGTGGTAGTGGACGGCCACCCGGAGATCTTCCCGATCAACTACGTGGTGCACCGCCGAAGCATCGCGTTCCGGACGGCCGGCGTCACCAAACTCTGGAGCGCACTGTCCGAACGGCCTGCGGCCCTGGAAATCGACGGCTACGATCCCCACACCGAAGAGGCGTGGAGCGTGGTGCTGCGCGGGGATACCCAGCTCATCGAGGACCAGGCAGACAAGGATGCCGTGGACAGCCTGGGACTTGAACCATGGCAGCCGGGCGAGAAGGCGAACTACATCCGGCTGTCGGCCCGCGCGCTGACGGGCCGCCGCTTCAAGGTGAACCGCCCCGACGTCTGGGCCACCCGCGCCCAGGACAAGCGCCGCGCTTCCTTCGAGTAGTTCCGTTCCCGGTCCGGCGTCCGCAGGGAGTTTTCAACGGCGGCTTGGCGCTTGCCGATCGCGGCTTGGCACTTGCGGACGGCGGTTAGCCGGCCGAGCTGCCCAGGCGCAGTGAAAGCTGCGCTTCGAGCCCGGACAGCAGGATGGTGACGCCCTGGTCCAGCTCGGCCGAGCCCTCGTACTCGGCCAGGGCGGGGGCCAGTGCCCGCAGCCGCGGAAACTCCTTGGCGGGCAACCGGTGCAGGCCGAGCCGCAGCAGGGCTTCGTTCTCCTCCGGGTCCACCACGAATTCCTGGAGTTCGTTCAGGATATGGCCATAGAGGAAGCCGTAGTAGGCGCGGTAGACGTGGAGGGCGTCGGCCGGGCTGAAGCCTGCCCCGATCAGGAGGGAGAGGATCTGCTCGAGGGGACGCAGGGTGCCCAGCGGCCGCAGTCCCAGCGGGGTGGAGAGCGGCCTGGTCACGAGCAGTGGCACCACGTTGGGGTGCTGCAGGGCCAGGCGGCGTAGATCGTGCGCGATCTGGCGCAGCTGGGCTTTCCAGTCGGGATCCTGGGGGTGGATGGTGAGTTCATTGAGCACCAGCTCGGTGACCCCGTCCAGCAGCGCGGCGCGGTTCTCCGCATAGCGGTAGAGGCTCATCGGGTCCCTGCCCAGTTCCTGGCCGAGGCGGCGCATGGTCAGTGCGTCCAGGCCTTCGGCGTCAACCACTTCGAGCGCTTTCGCCAGTACGAGCTCCCGGCTCAGGCGCTGCTTTTGGGCTGGCCCGGTGAAGTTCGCGGGGACTTTCGCGGAGGCCATTGTTTCCGTCCTGGATGGCGGCAAGCCCTGATGGGGAGGGAAATTCCATGCGCTTGCCTGATTGGTTGTCTACGGCTAAAGTCTACAGTGTAGATGCGGCAGTGACACCGCCCGGAACCAACAATTCGGTAGTCAGCAAATTCGTAGTGCCGCTGTTCAGCAGCCCACCTGTTTTGCGGCTTCATCCACACTCCATTGCCCTGTGCACGGCATTGAGGTTCGCTGCTGTAGCCGAACGGCAGTACCACCGCACTTAGCGAAGGGAAGCCGTCTTGGCACATTCGCAGTTCGACCTCTTTCTCAAAGAAGCCACCTACCTCGACCAGGCCTCGGAATCCACGCTGGACCGTGACCGCCTGTACGGCCTGTACACCAGCTGGTGCTTTATCAACCAGCAGAAACCGGGACCTGAATCGGACTTTTGGGCAGCCATGAGCCACCGCAGGATTGCCTCCGGCCACAACGGGCTGCGCATGAAGGGCCCCGCTGCCGCCGACTACATCCTGGCGAGCTACCCCGGGCTCGTATAGCAAAGCCGCAGTAGACGGACAATGGCGTGGACCACGTGCCTTCGGGCACGGGGTCCACGCCATTCCTGTTCCTGCGGATCTCTTCTTGGCGGCGGCCGGATACGCTGCATCCACAGCGCCCCGCCCGAAAGGATCCGTACATGATTGACAGCAGCGCTGACCTGCGCGCAGGACTACGCATCAGGTTGCTCACGGCCGCGGACGCCGTCGCGCTGTCCGAGGCCTACACGCGCAATCGAGAGCACCTGGCTCCATGGGAGCCGAAACGCTCGGATGCGTTCTTTACCGGCGGGCACCAGTCGGACATAATCCGCGCCAAGCTCGGCCAGTACGCGCTGGGCTCGGAAGTTCCGTGGGTACTGGTACAGGAAGAGGACGACGGCGGGGGCACGCCGCGCACCGGCCGGGCGGGCGGGCGCGTGGCTGGGACAGTCACGCTGACGGGGATCGTCCGCGGCCCCTTCCTCAGCGCGAACCTCGGCTACTGGGTGGACCACAAACTCACCGGGCAAGGGATTGGCACGGCCGCCGTTCTGCACGCGGTCGACTACGCCCGCACCGGGCTTGGCCTGCACCGCATCCAAGCTGCCACCCTGCTGCACAACACAGCGTCCAAGCGGATCCTGCAGCGGGCAGGGTTCCGGGAGATTGGGGTTGCGCCGCAATACCTGAAGATCGCAGGCCGGTGGCAGGACCATCTGCTCCACCAGCTGATCCTGCCGCAGCCATGAGTGAGTTCAGATAAGCCTCCGCGGAGGTCGCGTCCTTAGGTGGGGATGATTTTGAAGAGGAACCGGGTCCGCACCATCACCCAGAGGAGCCCGAGGACTACGGCATAGGCGAGGGTGTTGACCAAGATGTTTCCCTGCTGGAGGGCAGGAATATTGGCAACGACGGCTATGAGAACCACGTGCATGATGAACACATAGAGGGTGGCGCGGCCCAGGGGGACCAGGAACCAGCCCAAGGCGCGCTGCACCGGCTTCCAGTACGCGGTGAGGAAGGCATAGGCCGCCACCACCAGGACCAGGACGTTTAACAGCCGGCCCGGAGCGAGGTAGGTGCGTCCGAAGAACAGGTCATACATGGCCCGGTACGCGGTGTCCGGCATGATCGCCAGGCGGACGTCAAACCCGTTGGCCAGGTACGGATTGCCCCATGACAGGAAGGCAAACGCGAAGGCCAGGGCGGTGCAGGCCGCCACCGCCCAGGGGTGCGCTGAAAGCCAGGCCACGATCCTCCGCCGGTGGAACCCGGCCGCCAGGCCGACGACGAACAGCACCTGCCACACCAGCAGGGGAAATGAATCCTCGAACTGCGACGGCAGGATCCGGAAGCGCGTCACCGTACCCGCCGCGTACACGGCCAGCGATGCCGCCAGCACCCACACGGCTTTACCGCGGTTGAGGGCCGCGAGGATCAGGGGGCTGGCCAGCAGCAGCACCACGTACAGGCCCATCACGTTGAACTGCCACGGCCCGAACTGGAGCAGCAGGATGGCGGGAAGAACCTGTGGCGGCACGGGGAACTGGAACAGCGTTTCCATGCCTGCATAGAGGTCGTAGCTGCGGCCGGCACCTTCATGCCCTGCACCGCCCGTGCCCTGGTCCACGAAGGTCGTGAGCGCATCTGTCCGGAACACCGGCAGCAGCGACAAGAGGAAGACGCCCACCAGCACCACCAGCGCCGTCAGGTAGAGCTTTCCTGCCCGGCGCGAAGTAAGGTCCACCACCGTTCCAAAGTCGTCCTTCGCCCTGGGCCCATAGACCATGCCCACCACCAGCCCGGAGAACAGGACAAACAGCTCGGCGCCCGAAACAAAGCCCACCGCCTCCTGGGTCAGGAGCTGGAACAGCGACACCAGGCCCAGGTGGTTCACCACCACAAAGACGATGGCAAGGCCACGGAGCAGGTCCACGCGGGAGTCCCTGCTGGACCTGTCGCTGTAGCCCCAGGCCGTGACCGCACCGACTTTGGCGGGGAGTTGCCACAGTGCCACCAGGAGGATGAGGAGGGCCGCCCCCACGCTCCAGGCGGCCGCCCCGGACAGCGTGTTGGACCTGACGAACGATGCACCAGGGGTGACATCGGTAACCGGCCCCGTCACCACCGGGGATCCCTCAAGCCGGGTGCGGGCAGCCTCGGCAATCCCCGCGTTTCCGGTGAGGCGCCAGTCGATGCTGGCCACACCCGTGTCCCGTGTACTGGTGCGTTCGTCCCAGACCACTGCGCCCGTCATCGCGAAACCGGCTGATCCGGCAGCTCCCAGGACCTGGCCCCACCAGCTGTCCTTGATCTCCGCTTCCGCGGCACCTCCGGCGGACGGGCTGTAAAAGGCCGAAGTCTGCAGCATCAAGGGCTTGTCCCGCCCCGCCGCATACGTCCCGTAGAAGTTTTCCCCGCCGGAGGCCGTCAGCATCTCCTGCAGCTCACCGGCGCGGGGAACGGTATTGACCGCGGTACCCCCTGCAGTGTCATCGTGGTAGGCCGTCAAGCCCACCCAGTCCACGGCGTCGTCCCCGGGGTAGTAGGGTTCGTAGGCTTTGTCCGAGCTGTTCCAGGCGCCGTCGCCGTTGGTGTCCAACAGGGAGAACCCTTCGGTTCCGGGCGCGGGCGCGTTCCGGTTCCGTTCGAAGGGATAGTCCCTGCCCAAATACGGTTCCCACACCATGGCATAACCGCCGGCGGTCCCGGCCGCCCGGAAAGCCGCTGTCACCGCCTGGAATGACTGCCGGTAGGCGGCCGGCTGCTGGCCCCACTCCACCCAGCTGGCATTCATGTCCGGAGCGAAGCGGATGAGCAGCTGGCTTTTAGAGTCACCTTTTATCCGGCGCACTTCCCCGGCAAAAGCTGCAGCGGCGTCAGGGGTGACCTGGTCCAGCGGGACAACAGGCCTTACCGTGAGCATCGCATCGGCGCCCTGTCCGGCGGATTGCTCCAGGAAGCCCCGGATGTCGCCCTCTTCCGAGGCGCGGAAGGGGAAGGCGATGTCGTGTCCGAAGATCGCGGGGGATGCCCCGAGCCGCTCGGAGAAGCCCCCGGCGGTGTCCTCTCCCCATTCGAGGACTGCGCCCAGCAGCGGCTTGCCTTCCTCCGGGAGGTTTCGGGCCGCCTGCGCCGGCCCGGCGGGCACCACCACGGCCAGGACGGCCATCAGCGCGGCGGCGAGGACGGCAGCCATCCGGTGGAGGGGCCGCGGGCGGCCGCTCGGGGCGGGACGTGCGGGAGCGGATAGCGTGCTGATGAGACCCCCCAGGGACTTATTCCTCAAGTGACGGGGCGGCGCCCCTGGACAAACTTTATCCGGGCTGGCGCTGGCGGCAGGCACCTGGCACCTGCATGCCCAAGGTGGCGCCGCCGTCGTGCGTTGAACGGACGTGGCGCATGCATCTTTGGTGCCGCGCCTCCGCGCAGCATCCTTCAGTTACGCAACATGACGACGACGGCGGTGCAGCCCCGGGCGGCAAGTGTTACGTTTTTGGGGAGTAATGAGTACCGGCGCCAAGCCCTGACTGGCCGGTCGGCAACCCTCCTTCCACGGCGGGGTGCCTCAGGTGAATACTCGGCATATCGACCATTCGAGCTGCAAGCGTGAGAGAAGGAGATCCGTCGTGTCTGACGCACCTGCCCCTGAAGAAAAACTGTCCTACCGCCTCATCAGCGGCCCGGACAACCGTGAATTCTGCGAGCGGATCTCGAACGCCCTGGCGGAAGGCTATGTGCTGCACGGCAGCCCCGCCGCAACCTTCAACGGCACCAGCGTGATCGTGGCACAGGCCGTGGTCCTGCCGGCAGCCATCGCCTCGGCAGACGCCGCAGTGGCGGATGCCGTGGACGACCTGGAGTCGTCAGGCGAAGACCTTGAGTTCGACGGCGAGGGCCACGCATGAGCTACGCAGGAGATCTGACGCCACAGGAGGCCTGGGACAAGCTGGAACAGGGCGCCATCCTGGTGGACGTACGCACCGAGGGCGAATGGGCCCACATCGGGATCCCGGACACCAAGGCAACAGAGAACGATCCACTGTTCATCCAGTGGACCTTCCCCGGGGGCATTCCAAACCCGGACTTCATCAACGACCTCAACCAGCAGGCGCCCGAAGACCGCAAAACAGAACTGGTGTTCCTGTGCCGCTCCGGTCAGCGGTCCATCGCGGCGGCCATAGCGGCCACCCAGGCCGGCTTCACCTCCTACAACGTGCTGGAGGGCTTTGAAGGCGACCCCGACCGCTTCGGCGAACGCACCGTCAACGGCTGGAAGAACCGCGGCCTGCCAACAAACCTGGGAAAGATCTAAGTGACCTTCAACGAAGACGCCGCCGGCTGGAGCCCCGATACCCAGGCCGTGCGCGGCGGCCTGGACCGCACCAACTTCCAGGAAACCAGTGAGGCCATTTTCCTGAATTCAGGGTTCGTGTACGAATCTGCCGCCGCCGCCGAGCGCGCCTTCACGGGCGAGGACGAGCGTTTTGTCTACTCCCGCTACGGCAACCCTTCCGTGGCAACGTTCCAGGAGCGGCTCCGCCTCCTGGAAGGAACAGAGGCGTGCTTTGCGACCGCGTCCGGAATGTCGGCCGTGTTCACCGCCCTGGGTGCCCTGCTCGGTGCCGGCGACCGTGTAGTGGCCGCCCGTTCGCTGTTCGGGTCCTGCTTCGTGATCCTGAACGAAATCCTGCCGCGGTGGGGCGTGGAGACGGTCTTCGTTGACGGACCGGACCTGGAGCAGTGGCGCGAGGCCCTGTCCCAGCCCACTACCGCCGTCTTCTTCGAATCGCCGTCCAATCCCATGCAGGAGATCGTGGACATCGCGGCGGTCAGCGAACTGGCTCACGCGGCCGGGGCGACCGTCGTCGTCGACAACGTTTTTGCCACTCCCCTGCTGCAGCGCTGCGGGCAGTTTGGCGCGGACGTCATTGTCTACTCCGGGACCAAGCACATCGACGGCCAGGGCCGGGTGCTCGGCGGGGCAATCCTGGGCACCAAGGAGTTCATCGAGGGCCCCGTGAAGCAGCTGATGCGGCACACCGGCCCGGCATTGTCCGCCTTCAACGCCTGGGTCCTCACCAAGGGCCTGGAAACCATGGCGCTGCGTGTTAACCATTCCTCGGCCACCGCGCTGCGGCTCGCGGAGTGGCTGGAGGAACAGCCGGCCGTCAGCTGGGTGAAGTACCCGCTGCTGAAGTCCCACCCGCAGTATGAGCTGGCAGCAAAGCAGATGAGTGCCGGCGGCACGGTCCTCACCCTGGAGCTGGCTCCCTCCGGGGGCCGCTCGGGGAAGGAAGCCGCCTTCGCGCTGCTGGACGGCCTGCGGATCATCGACATCTCCAACAACCTCGGGGACGCCAAGTCCCTCATCACCCACCCGGCCACCACCACGCACCGCGCCATGGGGCCGGAGGGGCGGGCCGCTATTGGCCTGAGCGACGGCGTTGTGCGGCTTTCCGTTGGCTTGGAGGATGTGGACGACCTGATTGGCGATCTGGAGCAGGCGCTCAAGCAGATCTAGGGTTGCACCGGGAATCAGGCGCCTTGAACGGACAGGTTCACTTCCACGGAGTCGCCTTCGCTGATTCGCGCCCTGGCCCTGATAGCCTTCTTGACCGGCAAAAGGTACGTCCCTGTTGTGGTGTCCGGGAAGAGCGAGGTCTGCCAGGTTTGGCCGGCGATTTCCGCACTCACCTGGACTGAGCCGAACGCTTTGCTGCGCCCTGCATTTTGTGCGCGGACATCGTCCGCGACGTCCGGGGGCAGGGTGAGGAAATGCCAGCCAGCCTCGCCGGGGTACAGCCAGAGTTCCGCTTTGAACGAGTACGACGACGTCACGCGCCGAGTATTGCATGCCTGCGGGGGTGCCGCCAGGGCCGTGGATATCCAGCAGGCCACTAGTTATCCACAGCCCCTGCCGTATGGTCCTTTTTGTCAGACCCCCGCAGGATGATGTCCTTATGGAAACGGACCCGGCGGTTGAGCAGGCGGAGGCAGCCGTTGTGGCTGCCGTCGCTGCGTTAGCTGCTGTATTGGATGGCAGGGACGCTGCGGTTGACGCCGGAGGGCTTAGCCCCGAAGCCACCCCAAGTCCTGCTGCTGCTTTGGATGATCCGTTGCAGCGGGTTGCTGACCGGGCACTGTGGGTTCTGGCGGGAGTGGCGCGATCGGAGGCGAGGCTGGCGGCGTTGAAGGCGCAGGCGGTTCAGGTGCTCGCTGCCGCCACGGGCCTGTTGAACGGTCCGCCGTCCTCGCCGCATGAGGCCGCGGCACAGGAGCGGAGCCTGGTGGCCGAGGTGGGATGTGCACTGGTGATCGGTGACCGGGCCGCCAGTGCGCTGTTGGCCGAGTCCCACGCCCTGACCACGTCCCTGCCCCGGACCCTTGCCGCGTTAGGGTCCGGGACGATTTCCTGGGCGCATGCCCGGGGGATGGCGGAGGAGGCTGCCACGCTTGACCCCGCAGGCGCCGCGGCCCTGGAGGCCCACTTCCTGGATCCGGACACACCCAGACCGCCCGGAGCGGCAACGATCGGGGAGATGCCGGCGTACCGGTTCAGGGCCAAAGCCAGGACCTGGCGGGAACGCCACCATCCCGAATCATTGGAGAAGCGCCACGCCAAGGGCGTGGCGGAGCGCCGGGTGGGGTACGCACCTGGCCAGGATGGCAAGGCCTGGCTCTCGGCCTACCTACCCGCTGACCAGGGCTTGGCGATCTGGAACCGGCTCACCGCCCTCTCCCGGGGAATGCAAAGCCCCAACGAGGCGCGCACTCTCACCCTGCTCCGCGCAGACGTCCTCGCCACCGCGGGCCTCACCAGCGGCGCTGGCCACATAGACTGCACCCACGGCAAAGACAGCACAGGCTCCGGCACCGGCCCTGGCGACAGCAGCACAGGCTCGGGCACAGACCAGGGCACGTCCATCCGGGCGCAGGTCCTCGTCACCGTGCCGGTATTCTCCCTCATGGGACTGACGGATGAGCCCGCGATGCTGGACGGGCACGGTCCGGTACCGGCGTCCATGGCCCGGGAACTCGTCGCGAATGGTGCCGCCTCGTTCCATCGGGTCCTGGTTGATCCGAGGGACGGGGCCCCGTTGGAGATCGGCCGGACCAGCTACCGGGTCACCAAAGCCATGCGTGACTGGCTGCGAATGCGGGACGGCAAATGCTCCTTCCCCGGCTGCAACAACAACTCGTTGGATAACGAGGCAGACCACCTTTTGGCCTGGCAGCACGGCGGGACCACCGGCATCAGCAACCTCGGACAGCCCTGCCCGAAGCACCACAAACTTCGGCATTCCAGCGGATGGATACCAACACCGGCCACCAAAAATGAACCGCCCGGCTGGACCTCACCCACCGGCCGGCACTACAAAAGCGAACACCAGGACTGGGAACCACCCCACTGGCCAGGCTGGGTTACTGACATGTGGAGTGCTGCAAAGCAGCCGGATCCAGGACAACCGGTTTTGTCTGCGTTCGAAGGCAGGGACCTCCAGGGCTTTGTTGAGCATTTTGGGATGCCTCAGGACGTGGACCCGCCCGATGACTTCGATCCGCCAGACGTGGACCTGCCGGAAGACCCCGGACCCACGGAGGATGAACTCCCCAACGACCCGTTCCCGAAGTGGCACCTATGGCTGGAAGCGTCCCTTTCGGCTCTTTAGGTCAGGCCACGGTGTAGGACAGACCAGGGCTGCAGGACAGACCAGAATCGGCTGACGCCCAGGGCTGCACAAGGTTGCCCAGGGCTGCCTAGGACTGCCGGACGCGCAGCAGGTCCGGAGCAGCTTCCACTTCCGCGAGGTCGGGGGCACCCCGCATGGTGATGTTGACTGCGTGGTTCACAACGGCGCCCAGGCCGAGATCTTCGGGCGGAGGACCTGCCATGGCCTTGTCCCGGACCCGGCGTTGCTCAGCTGCCCCGGTGCCACGGGCGATGATGTCCTCCACACCCTGGCGGACGATCGCGAGCTCTCCCTGCTCGTCCAGGACGGGCGCGAGATAATCCACCAGCGAACGAACCACATCCGTGGCCCTGGCCGGCCGGAACGTGCCGAAATCCAAAAGCTCCCCGCTGAGCCCGCTGCTGCTTGCCTGCCATGCAGCCATCCGCAGCAGCACAGTGGGCACCGGCGCAGGGTCCACGCCGTCCCGCCACTCCCGGCTGGCCGACTCCACCAGTGCGCGGACCAGGAGCGCGATGAGCGCAGCGTCCTCGGCCCGGAGGCAGACATCGGCCACGCGCACTTCCACAGTGGGGTGATTCCGGGAAAGCCTGGCGTCGAAGTAGAGCATCCCCTCGTCCAGCATCACTCCGCTGTCCAGCAACCGCGTGACAACCCGACGGTACGCGGGGTAGGTCCCGTAGATCCCCGCGGGTCCGGACGTGGGCCAGCGGTTCCAGGCCTGCGTCCGGTAACTCTCGAAGCCCGTCGCCATAGCGTTCCAAAACGGGGAGTTCGCGCTCAACGCGGTCAACACGGCAAGCTTGTCCCGGATCCGGTCCAGGACCGCCACGCCCTCCTCCGGCGATTCGATATACGTGTGCACATGGAAGCCACACGTGAGCTGCTCCTGCGCCGTGAGGCCGAAGCGCTCCAGCATCAGGGCATACCGGGGGTCCGGCGTCGTATGGCTGGTGGAAGCCAAGGGGGAGGTGGCAAGCGCCGCAACCCGGGCACCGTTCTTTTGGGCAGCCCGGTCAGCAAGCGTCCGGCCGGCACGGATCTGGTCCAGCAGTACGCCGTACTCCAGGCAGGGCCGCGTCTGGGTCTCGATCTGCTCAAGCTTAAGCTCGGCACTCAAACCCATCTCGTCGTCGTCGTAAACGGTCTTATCTTCGGTTTCCAGCGCATGGGCATCCGGTGCATCATCGGCGGCCATCCTGTGCCCGGACAGCAGGGCATCGGCCAGTGCAAGCGGCTCCCCCGTTGCCGGGTCAACAATCAGGAGCTCTTCCTCGACGCCGAATGTACGCATACTGTCATTCTGCGGCAGGCAGGAAGATTTTGGAGTTGATCCGCCTTTCATGACGAACCGTGAAAGGTCAGTCCTGGAAGTACTCCACCTTCGCACCGATGGCGTTCAGCCGCTCCGCCAGGTCCTCATAGCCGCGCTCAATGACGTAGATGTTCCGCAGCTCTGACACTCCCCGCGCAGCAAGCATCGACAGCAGCAGGCAGGCTGCCGGACGCAGCGCAGGCGGGCAGCCCACCTCGGCCGCACGCCATTTTGTGGGTCCGTTGACATAGATCCGGTGCGGGTCCAGCAGCTGCACCTGGGCGCCCAGCCGGTTGAGTTCCGTAAGGTAGATGGCCCGGTTTTCGTAGACCCAGTCGTGGATCATGGTCTGGCCCTGGGCGTTGGCTGCGATGACGGCGAAGAAGGGCAGGTTATCGATGTTGAGTCCGGGGAACGGCATGGGGTGGATCTTGTCCTCCGGAGCGTGCAGCTCCGAAGGCTTGGTGGTGACGTCCACCAGGCGCGTCCGGCCGTTCCGGGCCATATACTCGCCGGAGATCTCCAGCTCCTGGCCCATCTGGCCCAGGGTTGCGAGTTCAATCTCCATGAACTCAATGGGCACGCGCCGGATGGTCACCTCTGAATTGGTGACAATGCCTGCGGTGATCAGGCTCATGGCCTCGATGGGGTCCTCTGACGGGAAATATTCGATCTCGGCGTCGATGGACAGGCGCCCCGTGATCTTCAGGGTGGTGGTGCCCACCCCCTCGATCTCCACGCCCAGCATCTGCAGGTAGAAGCAAAGGTCCTGCACCATGTAGTTGGGGCTGGCGTTCCGGATGACGGTTGTACCCTCACGGTGGGCTGCTGCCATGATGGCGTTTTCGGTGACAGTATCGCCGCGCTCTGTAAGCACGAATGACCGGTCCCGGCTGTCTGCGGGCGGGGCCTGCACACTGTAAAAGCCCGCGGTGGCCTCCACTGAGAGGCCGAACTGCCGCAACGCCTGCATGTGCGGCTCAACCGTACGGGTGCCGAGGTCGCAGCCGCCCGCATACGGGAGACGGTACCTGGCCGACTCGTCCAGCAGCGGGCCCAGAAGCATGATCACGCTCCGCGTGCGGCGCGCAGCGTCAACATCCATGGCTTCCAGGTTCAGCACGGCCGGCCGCCGGAGCTGCAGGTCGGTGTCGTTAAGCCAGGTGCACTCCACGCCGATGCTGGTCAGGACCTCAACAATCCGGTTCACTTCTTCGATGCGCGCCAGGCGGCGAAGGATGGTGGTTCCCCGATTGATCAGGCTGGCACAAAGCAGTGCCACCCCGGCATTCTTGCTGCTGTTGACATCCACGGAACCGGAAAGGGTGTGGCCGCCCTCAACCCGCAGGTGGGTCATCTGCGGCTTGCCCACGTTTACGATGCTCCTGTCGAAGATCGCCTCGAGGCGGTGGATCATTTTGAGGCTCAGGTTCTGCTTGCCCTGCTCCATCCGGGCAACGGCGCTCTGGCTCGTGCCCAGTTCGGAAGCCAACTGGCCCTGGGTCCAGCCCTTCTCACTGCGGGCGTCTCTCAACATGGCGGCAACGTGTTCGGCGGTTTCCTGCGTCATAGTCAATTTTATATCATAAATGAGCTAGAGGGGAGGATTCGCAGGCAATTGACAGGAGCAATGGGCGAAGCCTTACCCGTTTCATGCGATAGAAGCGGACTCCTGGTCACCTTGACCTCCCCGGCCCCCGGCGGGACACTGGAGGAGGATCCCTTCGTCCAGCGGCAACGGAGGCAACATGCGCCGCACACCAGCCAGCGAGGCGTCGCCAAGCAGAAGACTGCGGGGCAGGGCACAGCCGCACTGGGCATCACCCGCCAGGAATACACGGGCCCTGCCGGTCATGTTGGGCTTCCTTCTGGCCGCGCTGCTCCTGATGGCCGGCACTCCCGCCCACGCCGCGCCCTCACCCGGCGAGGGGCAGCAGTCGCTTCTGGGGAATGACATCTCCTGGCCGCAGTGCAACGGCGATTTTCCCATGGACCAGGCTTTTGCCATTGTGGGCGTCAACAACGGCCTGGCCAACACCACGAATCCCTGCCTGGACGAGCAGCTCAGGTGGGCAGAGGATTCCGCAGGCCACCCCGGCCAGCCCACCGTCTCCCTGTACGTCAATACCGCCAATCCAGGCACCGCCGGCTCCTGGTGGCCCGAAAGCGACGAATACCCGGCCGGGCAGGTGGTCCATAACCCTTACGGTCCCTGCAAAGACGGGGATTACGGCAAGGCCTGCGCCTACATGTACGGCTATGCCAAGGCCTACGACGACGCGTACCTCCGCGGGATCAGCCACCCCGCCAGCTACTTCTGGTGGCTGGACGTCGAAACGGAGAACAGCTGGTCCCGCACCGACAAAGACGCCAACCGGACAGTCCTGGAAGGCATGACGGACTTCTTCCACAGCATCGGGGCCAAGGTGGGTATCTACTCGACCGGCCAACAGTGGGAGCGGATTGTTGGAACGGTCAGCAGCTCGAGCAATCTCTATGTGCTGCCCAGCTGGCTGGCGGGATCGCTGAACGCCTCCGGCGCGGCGGACGCCTGCTCCAAGGAGCCCCTGACCGCCGGCGGCAAGGTGGTGCTGGCCCAGTTCGGATCCAGGGGGTTCGACTACAACTATTCCTGCCTTTAGACCGGTGCAGGTGTCAGCTTCCCAGCCACACCATGTTCCATGTTCCGAGGGACACGGCTGCAATCACGGCTGTTCCCGCCATCACCACGCCCCCGGCTAGCACCCAGGCATCCAGCGCGCTGAAGGTGGATTCACGCGCCCACGTCCGGCGTCCGCCGCCGAAACCGCGGGCCTCCATGGTCACGGCCAGCCGTGACGCCCGGCGGATTGCCTGGACCAGGAGCCCGAAGCTCTGCCCCAACGTCGCCTTCAACCGCTGCATTGCGCTGCCCCGGGAACCCACACCCCGGGCCCGCCGGGCCATTCCTATGGTCTGCCACTCTTCCGCCATCAGGCCCACCAGCCGCATGGCCGCGAGCGTGCCCAGCACGAAGCGGTGCGGAAGGCGCGCCTTCTGCGCCAGCGCATCGGCGAGGTCCGTGGGGTCCGTGCAGCTCATCAGCAGCACGGCCGGAAGGGCGATGGCCAGCCCGCGCAGGGTGAAGCCCACCCCCAGCTCCAGCGAGCCTTCGCTCATGGTCCAGATGCCGACGTCGATCAGCGTCCTTCCGCTGTCCGGAGCCAGGATGGAGGTACTCCAGCCTCCCACGGCCGCGGCAAGGATCAGCGGCCAGCCGCGCTGCCACAGCAGCGTCACCGTCAGGCCAGCGAGAGGGAACAGCAGGAATTCGAAAGCCAGCGCCACCGATGCGGAAACCCAGTCGATCGAAAGGGCCAGTACGGCGGTGATGAGGAAGACGGCGGCGAACTTGCTCAGGGGATTGGCCCGGGCCAGCAGGGCCTGGTTGCCGCGCAGGTTCAGCTCCTGCCTCATGGCGCCACCGGTTCCGGGGCAGCCATGCGCAGCTCAGTGCCACCCAGCGCGGCCGTGAACTCGGCGTCGTGGGTTACGGACACCACTGCGGTGCCGGCATCCAAAAGCTCGGACAGGAACGAGGCCAGCTCCGCCCAGGTGTTCGCATCCTGGCCGAACGTCGGCTCGTCCAGCACCAGCACCTGGGGATGCGCTGCCAGCACGGTGGCCACGGAGAGACGCCGTTTCTCCCCGCCGGAGAGCGTATAGGGGTTTGCGTCCACGAGGTGGGTCAGCCGCAAACGCTCCAGCAGCTCGTCAACGCGTTCTTCCCCGTGTCCAAGGTGCCGCGGGCCGAAGAGCAGCTCATCCAGCACCCTCCCGGTGACGAACTGGTGCTCGGGTTCCTGGAACACGGTACCGATCCGCTCAATGAGCGCCTCGGCCTTCCAGGCGTAAGGGTCAATCCCGGCGCCGCGGCTGAGCTCCAGGGTTGCGGAAACCTTGCCTGCCACCGGCTCCAGGAGCCCCGCGAGGGTCAGCGCAAACGTTGACTTGCCCGCACCGTTGGGACCCGTGATGGCCAGCGCCTGCCCGGCCCGGACCTGCGCGGAAATGTCCTGCTGGACGGGGACCGGGGGTATTTTCCGAAAGCCGCTGCGGCGGGGGCGTTCGCGAGAGACCGCAAGTTTCTCGGCCGCCAGCAGCAGGGCTCCGGAGGGGGCGGCCGGGCTTGCTGACCGGGCCCGCGTCTGCGGAACGTACCCGGGCACCCACACGCCTGCCGCGGCCAGCATGGTCCGGGCTTCGGCGAGCACCTGGTCCGGAGGGCCGTCAAGCAGCACGGCATCATCGGTGGCGCTGCCCGGCTGCAGCACCACGATCCGGTCCACCAGGTCCTTCCACACAGCCACCCGGTGCTCCACCACAACCAGCGTGGCACCGGTTTTGTCCAGGCAGCGGCCCACGGCGTCGCGGACTTCCAGCACACCGGCCGGGTCCAGGTTCGCTGTGGGCTCGTCAAGCAGGATCAGGCCCGGCCGCATGGCAAGGATCCCTGCCAGCGCAAGGCGCTGTTTCTGTCCGCCGGACAGGGCCGACGTCGGATGGTCCAGCGGCAGGTGGGAAAGTCCGACGTCGTCCAGCGCTTCGTGCACGCGGGCCCAGATGGCGTCGCGGGGCACGGCAAGGTTTTCGGCGCCGAAGGCGACGTCGTCGCCAACGCGGGAAAGGACCACCTGCGTCTCCGGGTCCTGCTGCATCAGTCCCGCCCGGCCGCGCTGCTCCCGGGGCACGGCGCCGTCAACCAGCAGTGAGCCCGTCTCGTCGGAGTCCCCGGTGTCGCCGCCGTCGTCGTTTATGTCCCCCAGCACCCCTGCCAGGGCGTGGAGGAGCGTGGACTTGCCGGCACCGGAAGGTCCCAGGAGAAGCACCCGCTCCCCCGGGCGGACCTCCAGGTCGAGGGCACGCACGGCCGGCCTGGTGCGCCCTGCATGGCGCCAGCCCCAGCCACGGGCCGTGACGGCAGCCGGACGCACCGGGGTCGATGCCTCATGCCGCGAAGGGGCGCCCATCAGGAGAAGACAGGCTCCGTTGCCGCCTTGCGTGATGCAAAGGAGCTCAGGACACCAGTCCTGGCCAGGCCGCGGGTGGCAACCCAGGACAGCGCCCCGGCGATGATGGCGCCGGAGATGGCGGTGAAGATGATGTACGCCAGCTTGTCGCCGGCGGCGTAGGCAATGTTCCAGCCCCACGGTGCGAACGAGTCGTTCAGGCCGCAGAAAAGACCGGCGGCAGCGCCTGCCAGCAGGGCTACGGGCAGGTTGAACTTCCGGTACACGAAAATGGCGAAGATGATCTCCGCGCCAAGGCCCTGAACGAACCCGGAGAACAGTACGGACGCCCCGTACTGGGAGCCCATGAGCAGTTCACCGGTGGCTGCCACCGTCTCGCAGAAGAGCGCAGCGCCGGGCTTGCGGATGATAAGCATGCCCAGGACAGCCGGAATCATCCAGCCTCCGGCGATCAGGCCGGTCAGGGGCGGGTAGACGGCATTCATGGGCCCGGAGACCGCGGCGGCACCCTGGGACCAGGCCCAGAAGATGACGCCGCCGGCGACGGCGATGAGGGCCGCCACCACGATGTCCACGACGCGCCAGGACTTGCCGGCGGGCTTCTTGATTGCTGTTGTTGCCATGTAGTCCTCCTGAGGAACAGGAGGGGAAAGTGGGCGCGGTTTCCGGCACTGCTGCCGCTGCGCGCACTTCGAGAACTCGACTCCCTTGCGCCGGTACTAACCGGATCAGGTTCGAGGGTCTGCGGCTGTCCGCACTCTCAGCGCCCACCTGCGGTCCCTGGCATGGCCAGTGATGCCGACGGCGGCGCTCCCCTGTCGTTGAATGATTCTGTTTGGTGAAATATCCGCCCTGTTGGGCGTGGTTCAGTTTACCGCAGGGAGGGGTAGATTGTGGGCCATGACTGCGAATCCACCAGATATGACCGGGTACGATCCAGATTCCCAGGCTGCCCAGCCGGAGGGATCCCTGGAAGCACTGATTGCCCGGATTGAGGCGGAGGTCCGGGAGTTGCAGTTTCCCGGCTTTTCCATGGATGACGCCCTGAACCTGGGGCTGCTCCTGGTGGAGTTGGGCAAGGAACGCGGGCTGCCCATCGCCATCGACATCAGCAGGGGCGAGCAGGCCCTCTTCCACGTTGCCCTGCCGGGGGCAACGCCGGACAACATGCACTGGATCGGGGCCAAGAAGCGGACCGCCGCCCGGTACGAGGCCCCTTCCCTGCTGGTGGGGCTGCGCGCCAGGCTCCAAGGAGGACGGATCGAAGACAACGCCTGGTTCGACCAGACCCGCTACGCCGCGCACGGCGGCTCCTTCCCCCTGTATGTCACCGGAGTGGGTGCCGTGGCAACCGTCACCGTGTCCGGTTTACCGCAAGTGCAGGACCATGACCTGGTTGTCGAGGCCCTCCGTGACATCCTCGGGCAGGCCGGCGCGGACTGACGGGTACGCCGTCGCCGCCCCCGCGTGCATGGACACCCCCGGGGCGGCGGGAGTACATTCGAGCCGAGTGGCGGGTATTCCATCCAGGAGGGCGTCGTGACCGGTCCAGCATCCGAGAACCAGGTCCGGGCGGCGCTGGACAAAGCCTCGGACGAGATGCTTTTCATCGGCCCGGACCACCCCTACTATCCGCTGCTTGCGGAACTGGTGGCCGTCGTCGGGAAATCCTGGCAACAAGGCTACGAGCACGGCCGCCGCGGAGGCCCGCCCACAAACCCGTACGCGTGGAACGGCGCGGGAGGATAGCAGCCTGCGTTCACTGCGCAGCCTGGGTTCAGCGCGCCGGCGCCCGGCCCCAGCAGAATACAAAGGCTGCTTAGCATTTATTAGTAATCATGCTTACTATGTTGTCTCCAGCGTTTGAGGAGTACAGCACATGGCAGCCAGCATCCGCATGAAAGGCGCCCGCACAGGCCTGCAGAACGCTGCCCTCGGAACGGGCGCCGTTTTCAGCCTGGCCGGCATCCTGGGATTCATTCCCGGCGTTACCTCCAATCATGGCTCGCTCCGCCTGGCCGGCCACGCATCGGAAGCGCTGCTGCTCGGGGTCTTCCAGGTGTCCGTCCTCCACAACGCCGTCCACCTGCTCTTTGGGGCTGCCGGCATCCTGATGTCGCGCTCCCACCCGCAGGCACGGAACTTTCTCATTTACGGCGGCGTCATCTACCTGGTCCTTTGGCTGTACGGGCTCCTGGTGGGAGATCCCATCCCTGCGAACTTCATCCCCGCGAACCATGCGGACAACTGGCTCCACCTGGTTCTTGGCCTGGCGATGATTGCCCTGGCCATCATGTTCGCCCGGGGGCCGGCTCCCGCAGCGGACACCAGCAGCACCGCCAGTTCGTCAGCACCCGGGACCCGCCGCCGCTGACCATCATCTCCTGCCGGGCCCCCAGCGCCGGGGGCACGGACCCGCTACACGCCAGACCCGAAGGAGCATCATGAAAGTCCCAACAGCAAGGGGTCCCGTCAGCACCGCTTTGTTCAGCGCCCTCTCGGAGCTGCCGGGCACCGATGAGGGCGCCCTGGCGGCGCTGCAGCGGACGGTGGAAGGCCACCTTCCGGCAACTCTGGACATCATTGGCGACGATGACCTCCAGCTGACGCTCTTCTGCCTCTACGAGCTCCATTACTCCGGGCTTGAGGGCGTAAGCGACGACTGGGAGTGGGTGCCGGAACTGGTCCGGGTGCGCCAGCTCCTTGAAAAGCCGTTCGAAGCCGCGCTCCGGGAAGCTGCCGCGGCGGCCGCCGGGGATCTGGAACTCCCTGCCCAGTCCCGTGTCACCAGCGACGAAGTGGCAGACATTTTGTTCGGCCTGGCCGGGCGCGACAGCGGCCCCAGCCTCTCCCGGTATGTGGCCAAGCAGGCCAGCCTTGGCCAGCTCAAGGAATTCCTGATCCACAAGTCCATCTACCAGCTGAAGGAAGCGGACCCGCACACCTTCGCCATCCCGAGGCTCTCGGGGCGGGCCAAAGCGGCACTGGTGGAAATCCAGGCGGATGAGTACGGCGGCGGACGGCCCGAGCGTATGCACAGCGCCCTTTTTGCCCGCACCATGCGGGGCCTGGGAATGGATGACGGGTACGGGTCCTACGTGGACGCCGTCCCGGCGGTCTCCCTCGCGGCCGTGAACCTGATGTCGCTGTTCGGCCTGAACCGTCGGCTGCGCGGTGCCATCACCGGACACCTGGCCATCTATGAGATGACCTCGTCCCAGCCCAACCGCCTCTACGGCAGGGGCTTCCGCCGGCACGGTTTCGATACGGAGGTCACCCATTACTTCGACGAGCATGTGGAGGCCGACGCCGTCCACGAGCAGATCGCCGGCCGGGACCTTGCGGGCGGGCTGGTTGAGGCGGAACCCCATCTCCTGGCGGATGTCCTGTTCGGCGCCACTGCGGTCATGGCTGTGGACGGCAGGTTGTCTTCGCACATCCTGCAATCCTGGGAAAACGGCGTGTCCTCGCTGCGGGCGGAAGTGCTGGATGCGGCATGAACGCCCCGGCGCCAGGCAAGACGGCTGAGTACATCCTGCCCCTGCGCTGGACGGATGATTCGGACCTGCCGGACCTGGCCGCCTACCTCCGCCGCCTCACGAACTGGATTGCCGTCACGGTGGTGGACGGCTCCGCGCCGGACCTGTTCGAGCAACACCGCAGGGTGTTTCCGCCCACCGTCCGGCATCTCCGGCCGATGGCCGCAATCGGCAATGACCGCCCTGGTAAAGCCGGCGCCGGCCGCGGCGGAAACGGCAAGGTGGCGGGGGTGATGACAGGAGTAAGGGCCTCGACGGCGGACCTGCTGGTCATTGCCGACGACGACGTCCGCTACACGCGCGAGTCCCTCGCCGCCGTCGTCCAGCACCTCAGCTCAGCAGACGTGGTGAGGCCGCAGAACTACTTCGACCGCCTGCCGTGGCACGCGCGGTGGGATACGGCGAGGACCCTGATCAACCGCGCCTGGTCCGCAGACTTTCCCGGAACCCTGGCACTGCGCCGCAGCACCCTTGTGGCGGCAGAGGGGTACGACGGGGTCCTGTTCGAAAACCTCGAGCTGATCCGGACCATCAAGGCCGCAGGAGGCTGCGAGAAGGTTGTCCCGGACCTGTTCGTGGCACGGAGGCCGCCGAAGGCGCGGCATTTCCTGAAGCAACGCGTCCGCCACGCCTACGACGATTTCGCCCAGCCGCGGAGGCTCGGCGCGGAACTGGCGCTGCTTCCGGCAATTCTCGCCGCTGCGCGCCTGCCCGGGCGGCTCCGCGTGGCCGCCCTTCTTTCGCTGGCAGCCGCATCCGCCGTTGCCGCCGGGACCGGACGGCGGCGGAACGGGGGCACAACGGTCTTCCCCTTCAGCACGGTGTGGTTTGCCCCGCTGTGGGGTGTGGAGCGCGCGGTCTGCATCTGGATCGCGCTTGGCTTCCGGCTGAGCGGAGGCATGCCCTACGCAGGGACCCGCCTCAAGACAGCCGCGCATTCGGAGGCCGACCTTCGGCTGCGGCACAGCAGACGAGCAGGAACCCGGCGCCAGGACCGTATAGATGACCACAGCAACCCAGAGCAGGAGCACAAATGAACCAGGAACCAGCCGAGAGCTCCATTGTGGTCTGCCCCGACGGGCCGCTTATTGTGCGCGGCGACTTCGAGATCGTCACGCCGTCCGGCGAACCGGTGCCCCGTGACCGCAAAACCGTGGCGCTGTGCCGGTGCGGTGCCTCCGCCATCAAGCCCTATTGCGACGGGACGCACAAGATGATCAAGTTCCGCACGGAACCCCCGTCAAGCTGAGCAAAAGACCCTGCAAACGCCAGATAGGCTAGGGACAGCCCGTTTTCCGCCCGCAAGGAGTATCAAGGAATGAACCTTTTCATTAAGCTGCTCGGCACCGGCGTGAGCCTCGGCGCCGGCTTCGTCGGCACCAAGCTGGTCAACACCATCTGGGAAAAGTCCACCGGGCGCAAGCCGCCCACCGGGAAGGACGAGGACGTTCCCACGAGCCTGCAGTCTGCCCTGACGTTCGCACTGATCTCAGCCTCGGTCAGCACCATCATCCAGGTCCTGGCCAACCGCGGCACCCAGCGCGCCATCACCCGGTTCGCCAAGAGCAAGGACATCGTCTGACCCCTCCCCACTAGTTTTTGTCCAGATAAGGCGGGTTCCTCACGCGGGAAGTCCCTGTAACTGGACAAAAACTCTTAGGTGCGGGATGTGCCGTCGCCGGAACCGTCCTCACGAGCGGCTTTGGCGGCGGCTTTTTGCACCACGGCCTCCAGCTCATCCGAGGTGAGGAGCTCGCGGTGCAGGTGCTTGGTGCGGTAGCCGGCGCGGCCCACCATGTGCGCGGAGACCGGTACGGTAAGCAGCTGGAAGATCCACGCCACCAGCAGCACGGGCCACACCCACCAGGTGCGCATCTGCAGTCCAATGGACGCCAGGAGCAGGAACAGCCCCAGAACCTGGGGCTTGGTGGCGGAATGCATACGGCTCAGGAGATCCGGGAACCGCAGCAGGCCGATTGCCGCTCCCAGCGACATAGTGGCCCCAACAATCATGAACACCGCGGACAACACGTCCACCCAGGAATCCAGGGCAGTGGAATCAGGACTCATTCGGCTGTTCCCTCCGGTCTGCGACAAACCTTGCTACGGTCACGGACCCGATGAAGCCGATGATCGAGATGGCCACCACCAGCATCAGGTTGTTCAGGTGCCTGTTGACGGCCATGTCCACGCACAGGGCCCCGCCCAGGATGGCCAGCAGGACGTCCGTGGCCAGCACCCGGTCCAGGAGGGACGGTCCGCGGGAGATCCTGATGATGGCGCCGACGGCCGCAAGCGAAAAGATCACGGCGGTAACTGCCAGGACGATCTGCATCATGCGGCCGACTCCGTCCGCAAAATCTCGAGTTCTTCCCTGGTACCCATAATCCTGATCAGCCCCGCTTCGATGGACAGCACCTCGTTCTTCAAGTTTTCGACTTCCTGCGGAGAGCTGATGTTCAGCGCATGCAGGTAGAGGGTGGATGTTGACCGGTCCACCTCAACCACCAGCGACCCGGGAATCAGTGAAATCACGTGGCCCGTGGCTGTGACCAGGAGGTCCTGGTGGCTGCGCAGGGTCACCGCCACAACGGCGTTCTTCACCTTGGGACCCCGGGCTACGGCGAGGTACAGGAGCTGCATGCTGGCCATCACCACCTTGGCCAGGAACACCAGTGCGAACGGAACGGCATACAGGATATTGAAGCGTCCGCTGAGCTCCACCGGGGGAAGATAGAACAGTCGTGCCACGGCCACCGACAGCAGGGCTCCGAACAGCAGGTTGCCTGGGCTGAAGTCTTGCCACAGGGCACCCCAGACGATGACCAGCCACACCAGGAGCGGAAGCTCCTGGCGCAGCGAAATGCGCCGGCGGCTCATTTCCCTCCTCCTGCGGTAAGGACCAGCGGAACGTCGGTGTCCTCCCCCAGGACAGCCTGGACGTAGGAGGACCTGTCCAGCATGTCGTGCGCGGCCTGGTCCGAAACCATGAACAGCGGTCCTGCAAACACAGTCAGGCCCACGCCCAGGCCCACCAGCCCAACAGTGGAGCCCACCATGGTCCGCGGCAGGAGGGTGACGGTGTTCGGCTTGGCTCCCGGCCCGGTAACGCGCGCGGCGGGCGTGGCCAGCAGCACGGGATCCGGATGTTCGGCGTCCGAGGGCCGGCGCCAGAACGCGCGGTTCCACACCCTGGCAACGGCCAGGAGGGTCAGCAGGCTGGTCAGCACGCCGCCGATCACCAGCACGTAGGCCAGCGGTGTTCCGAGTTCAACGCCCGCCTGCATAAGCCCCACCTTGCCCAGGAACCCGGAGAAGGGCGGGATGCCGGCCAGGTTCATGGCGGGCACGAAGAAGAGCAGCGCCAGCAGCGGCGACAGCTTGGCCAGGCCGCCCAGCCGGTCCACGGACGAGCTGCCGCCCCGGCGTTCGATCAGTCCCGTCACCAGGAAGAGGGAGGTTTGGATGGTGATGTGGTGCACCACGTAGAAGACCGCCGCGCCAAGCCCCGCCACGGAGGACATGGCCAGGCCGAAGACCATGTAGCCGATATGGCTCACCAGGGTGAACGAGAGCAGGCGTTTGATGTCGCTCTGCGCCAGGGCGCCCAGGATTCCCACCACCATGGTCAGTAACGCGGCAATCATCAGCGGAGTGTTCAGCGAGTCCCCGGGGAACAGCAGCGTCTCGGTGCGCACCATGGCGTAGACGCCCACTTTGGTAAGCAGGCCGGCGAACACCGCAGTGACCGGGGCCGGCGCCGTGGGGTAGGAGTCCGGCAGCCAGAAGGACAGCGGGAAAACAGCTGCCTTGATGCCGAAGGCCACCAGCAGCATCACGTGCAGCAGCGTCCTGGTGCCCTGGTCCAGCTCGCCGAGCTTGATGGCCAGGTCCGCCATGGTGATTGTTCCGGTGGCGCCGTAGACCATGGCAATCGAGATGAGGAACAGCACCGAGGACACCACGGACACCACCACGTAGGTGACGCCTGCCCGGATGCGGGGTCCCGTGCCGCCAAGCGTCATCAGCACGTAGCTTGCCGTCAACAGGATCTCGAACCCGACGTAGAGGTTGAAGAGGTCCCCAGAAAGGAATGCGTTGGAGACGCCGGCCACCAGGATCAGGTAGGTCGGGTGGAAGATCGAGACGGGCGCGTCCTGGTCGCCGTCGGCCATGCCCTGCCCTGTTGCGTACACCAGCACAGCGAGGCTCACCGCCGAGGAGACCACCAGCATCAGGGACGAGAACTGGTCCACCACCAGCACGATGCCCCATGGCGGCAGCCAGCCGCCCAGGGTTACGGCGAACGTGCCGCCGTCCCAGACGGAGGCCAGCAGGAGGCACTCCAGCAGGAGTGTGAGGGACAGCAGGGCGATGCTCACCGCGCGCTGGGCCCGTGAATGCCGGATCAGCATGAAGGTCAGGGCGGCGCCCAGGATGGGAAGTACGACGGCGAGCGGGGCAAGGCTTGCAAGGTTCACTTTCCGCCTCCTTCCGGGCCAGGGGCCACATTGGTGGAGCCGGGTTTCTCTTCAGAGGCTGCCTGTTCGACGGGAATCTCGCGGCCGCCGGCTACCAGCGTTGTCCCGGCAGCGCCGTCATTCAGGGCAGAGCCGCCTGGGCCGCCCTGGCCCGTGCCGCCGTCGTTGGAGGCACTGTGGTTGGAGACGCCGTGGTTGGAGACACTGCGGCCGTCCGTGCCCAGCATGGTGAGCGGAAACTCCGAGGTCTCGGCAGGGACCTCGGCGTCGTCCTCGGCGTCGAAGCTTGGCGTTACTGCAACACGAAGGTCTTCCACGTCGTCCTGGATCTCGTCCCGGCGGGCCAGCACCCAGGTGCGGTAGATGATGCCGAGCATAAAGGCGGTGACGGCAAAGGAAATCACGATGGACGTCAGGATCAGGGCCTGGGGAAGGGGATCGCTGTAATCCCCGGCCGCAGTGTCCTTTGAGTACAGGGGCGCAAGCCCCGCGTACCCGCCGGTGGCCAGGATCAGCAGGTTGGTTGAATTGGCCAGGAGCATCAGTCCCAGCAGGACGCGCGTGAGGCTGCGTTCCAGCACCAGGTAGATGCCACAGGCGTACAGGGCCCCCATGACGATCAGCAGGGTCAGGTTTACGCTCATGCTTGGCCCCTTGCGGTGGTCTCGGAAGCTACGCCTTCAGGCTCTTGCTCCGGCGCGGACGTTGTGGCGGAGGCTTCGCCCGCAAATTCCTGCTCCTCGCCGGGAGTCCGGCCACCCACAGCTGAACGCTCTTCGAAGTGTTCGTCGATTTCGGCGCCGAGGCTTCGCAGGACGTCCAGCACCAGGCCCACCACCACGATGTAGACGCCGATGTCGAAGATGGTGGAGGTGACGAACTTGATGTCCCCGAACACCGGGAGCCACAGTTCGATGATCGCGCTCTGGAACACCTGGCCGCCCAGCAGCAGCGGCACTGCGCCGGAAGTTGCGGCCACAGCCAGCCCGATTCCCAGCAAAGCGCCGGCGCTGACAGGTGTGGCCTCGCGGAGTTCAAACCGGCCTCCGGCCAGGTACCGGATAGTCAGGGCGAGGCCGGCTGTCAGGCCGCCGGCGAAGCCGCCGCCGGGCAGGTTGTGGCCAGCCAGCAGGAGGTACAGCGAGAACATGATCATGGAGTGGAAGATCAGCCGGGTGACCACCTCGAAAATGATGGACCGGCGTTCGGGGGCCAGTGTCCGGCCGGCCACGATCCAGGCATCCCGGGCAGACGCCGCGAACTTCCGGCTGACGGCCAGCGCCGCCGCGTCCCGGGTGCCGGGGTCGACCCCCCGGTGGCGTCCCACGGTCCCCTCCGCCACAGTGGCGGAGTTCAGGATTTTGTCACCGCGGCCGCGGACGAAAATGAGGCTCGCCACGCCCGTGGCTGCCAGCGCCAGGACGGTGATTTCGCCGAAGGTATCCCAGGCGCGGATGTCCACGAGCGTCACGTTGACGATGTTCAATCCCCCGCCGCCCTCATACGCGAGCCGCGGATATTCCAGGGAGACCGGCGTTGCTATCCGTGCTCCCATGGCGTAGATCGCGGCGAACACCATGGTGACGCCGAATGCCAGGCCGATGATCACGCGCACCACCCGGTATTTGCCGCCGGTCCGGTCGCGGAGCTCGGGCGGCAGGCTGCGCATGGCAAGCACGAAAGCCACCAGGATGATGGTTTCCACCAGCATCTGCGTCAGTGCCAGGTCCGGGGCACCCTGGAGGGCGAACATCAGGGCAATGCCGTAACCGGTGACGGAAACCATCAGGACAGCCAGGAACCGCTTGTTGGCTTTGACGGCCGCCAGGGCGCCGATCACGATGCCGGCACCCACGACGAGCTGGAGCGGGGATCCGGGGTCCACCAGGTAGATCCCGTCCGGAAGCGGCTTGCCGGCCACCAGGATGACGGACAGGGGCAGCACAAAGGCCACGCTCAGGATGACAGCCAGGTAGTAGTACAGGGAACCGCGCTGCGTGCGTCCGGTAATCCACACCGCTGCGTCATCCAGCCCGCCGATGGTGTACTGGTACGCTTTGTCCCCGTCCACCCATGGCGGCACCAGGGACTGGACCCGCGCCACCGCGTCGCGGCCAAAGTTCATCGCCAGGCCCAGCGCGAACGTGAGGGCCGTCAGGCCCAGCGCCGGCGTGAAGCCGTGCCACAGCGCAAGGTAACCGGCCTGCTCGGCGGCTGTTCCGGCGTCGGGCGCGTTGGACGCGAACAGTGCGGCGTAAGGCTGGATCCACGCGTCAACAGGGGCTGGCCACAGCCCGTACGCGATGGTCAGGAGGCTGAGGATGGCGGGCGCGGCGAGGAAGGAGGGCCTGATGGCCTTGAACGGGGTGGGCTCCACGCCGGGCTTGACGGCAAAGGCGCCCCACATGAAGCGCGCACTGTAGGCGAAGGTGAGGATGGATCCCAGGACCAGCCCGGCCAGGACCACCATGCCCCACGGGCCGGCTGCATCGTCTCCCGCGTGGTGGACGAAGGACTCCAGCACGGATTCCTTGGCCACGAACCCGGCCAGCGGGGGAACTCCGGCCATCGATGCGGCGCCAATGGCGGCAACCACGGCGAGCGCACGGGAGGAGCGGAACACGCCGGACAGCTTGCGGACGTCGCGGGTGCCGGACTGGTGGTCGATGATGCCCACCACCAGGAACAGCGTGGCCTTGAAGAGTCCGTGGGCCAGGAGCATCGCGAGCCCTGCGAGCGCCGCGTCCGGCGTGCCCAGGCCCACCACCATGGTGAGGAAGCCCAGCTGGCTGACGGTGCCGTATGCCAGGATGAGCTTGATGTCGGTCTGCCGCAGCGCACGGTAGCCGCCCACCAGCATGGTGGCCAGGCCGAGGCCCAGCACCACCGGCTGCCAGTACGCCGTTTCGGAGAATCCGGGCGCAAGCCTGGCCACCAGGTAGATGCCGGCTTTCACCATCGCAGCGGCGTGCAGGTAGGCGCTGACCGGCGTGGGTGCGGCCATGGCGCCGGGAAGCCAGAAGTGGAAAGGGACCAGGGCGGACTTGGTGATGGCGCCCGCCAGGATGAGTACGACGGCGGCGCTCACCATGGAGCCGGAGGCTCCGCCTGCCAGGGCGGGGGCCTGCTCCAGGATGCTGGAGATGCGGTAGGTGCCGGCCGTGTGGCCCAGCATGATGAGGCCCACCAGCATGGCCAGCCCGCCCGCGGTGGTGACCATCAGGGCCTGCAACGCGGACCGCCGCGCAGCCAGCCTGGTGCGGGCGAACCCGATCAGGAGGTAGGAGAGGATGGTGGTGAGTTCCCAGAAGATGAACAGCAGCAGCAGGTCATCGGCCACCACCAGCCCGAACATGGCGCCCGCAAAGGCCAGCAGCTGGGCACCGAAGGCACCAAGGTCCTGGTCTTTTTTCTTGAAATACCTGGCGCAGTAGACCAGCACCAGCGAGCCGACGCCCAGCACCAGAAGTGACATGACCCAGGCGAGCGCGTCCATGCGGAAGGCAAGCTCGAGTTTGAGCCCGGGGATCCAGGGGACGGTTTCGCTGACCCATCCCATTCCGGTGTACACCGGGCCGTGCTGCAGCAGCAGCCAAATGAAGGATGCGCCGGGAACAGCTGCCAGTGCATAGAACGCGTTGCGGCCCCAGGACCTGAAGAGGAACGGCGCCAGGACAGCCACCGAAAAGTGCACGGCAAGGACTGTTATCACTGGTATCTCCGCGTCGTCAGGGATTCGATTGTCAAAAGTTGGAGCAGGCGGTTCATTCGTTAGGTCCGGGAGGATCCAGTTTATCAAGGCATAGGTGGCCGTCCCTCCGTCCCTACGCCCTGCCAGGCGCGCGGCCCGGTATCCCCGGGGGTTCGCTCCGGCCCCCGTTCGCCACGGGCGGATACGATGCACCTATGAACAGCGCCAGCGCTCCAGGGGCAACGCAGCCGTCCTCGGAACTTGACTCCGGGAACCAGCGCACCAGCAAGGGCCGCATCCTGGCGTGGGCTTCATGGGACTGGGGGTCCGCAGCCTTCAATGCCGTGATGACCACCTTCGTCTTCACCGTCTACCTCACCTCCAATGCCTTCGGCGGCGAAGACCAGGCCTCGGCGGTCCTGGGAGGTGCGCTGGCAGTTGCAGGCCTGGCCATTGCACTGTTGGCTCCGGTCACCGGCCAGCGCTCCGACGCGGGCGGCCGGCGGAAGCTGTGGCTGGGGGTCAACACAGGGGCTGTCGCCCTCCTCACCGCGCTGTGCTTCTTCGTTTTCCCGCGGCCTGAGTTCCTGCTGCTCGGAGTGTCCCTGATAGCCCTGGGCAATGTGTTTTTCGAGTTCGCGGGTGTCAACTACAACGCCATGCTCGCCCAGATCTCCACGCCGCGGAACATCGGCAGGGTCAGCGGATTCGGCTGGGGAGCCGGCTATCTTGGCGGCATCGTTGCCTTGCTGATCGTCCTCCAGCTGTTCGTCCAGCCCAGCTTCGACTGGTTCGGGGCGTCCACCGAGGACAGCCTGAACATCCGGCTGGTGGCGGTTTTCTCGGCCCTCTGGTTCCTTGTTTTCGCCCTTCCCGTGCTGTTTGCCGTGCCCGAGCTTCCCCGCTCCGCCCAAGCGAAGCGGCTGGGCCTCCTGGCCAGCTACGGCCTGCTTATCCGGCGGATCAAGGCCATCTACGCCACCAGCCCCCACACCATCTACTTCCTGCTGGCCAGTGCTGTCTTCCGGGATGGGCTGGCCGCCGTCTTTACGTTCGGCGGGATCATCGCTGCGGGAACCTTCGGCTTTGAGCTGTCCCAGGTTATTTTCTTCGCCATTTTCGGCAACGTCGTGGCCGCCGTGGGTGCAGTCTTGGGTGGCCTGCTGGATGACCGGATAGGCCCCAAACGGGTGATTATCGGCTCGCTGGTGGGCCTTCTGGTTGCAGGGAGCGCCATCCTGGTGCTCGGCAACGGGGACTACACCTTCCTTGGGGTGGACTGGGCTGGCAGCACCACCTTCTGGGTGTTCGGGCTTTTCCTGTGCCTGTTCGTGGGGCCCGCCCAGGCCTCATCGCGCGCCTACCTGGCCAGGCTGGCCCCGCACGACGAGTCGGGTGAACTCTTCGGCCTCTACGCCACCACCGGCCGCGCCGTCAGCTTCCTGGCGCCAGCGCTTTTCACCCTCAGCATCACCCTCGCGGCTCCGCTGGTGGCACCGGGCGAGGCCCAGCGCTGGGGCATCCTGGGCATCATGGTGGTTCTGCTGGCGGGGCTGCTGGTCCTGTTGCCGGTGAAGTCGCCGGACAAGGCACCCATCGCCACGGTTCCTGCTGCCTGACGCCGTGCGGGTTTTTCCTCGAGTTCTGCCACACACCTCTTGACGCCGGATGTTATCGATCACATAATGGTGATCGATAACATGAATCCTTTCAATGAGGAGGAGCACCATGACGAACTCCCCACAGCAGCCCCGCGCGGGAATCATCGGCACGGGCGGCATCGCCCACGCGCACGCAGAAGCCCTGAAGCTGGCGGGCGCCGAGCTCGTAGCGGCGGTGGATGTCGACCCAAATAGGGCAACGGAATTTGCGCAAAAGGTGGGTGTTGCACAGACCGCTTCCACCCTGGCAGCGGCAGCGGAAGCCGGACTGGACCTTGTTGCCGTCTGCACCCCGCCGTCGTCGCACGCCCCGTTGGCACTGGAAGCCCTGGCCCTGGGCATGGACGTGGTCCTGGAGAAGCCCCCCGCACTCTCGCTCCGGCAGCTCCGGGAGCTGCAGGAAGCGGAACGCGCCACCGGCAAACGGGTGAGCTGCATCTTCCAGCACCGCTTCGGCACCGGCGCCCGGAAGCTTGCGGACCTGCAGGAGTCCGGAGCCCTGGGCAACCCGCTCACCGGGTTCTGCAACACCCTTTGGTTCCGCGACCAGGCATACTTCGACGTTCCGTGGCGCGGCCAGTGGGACGTTGAGGGCGGCGGTCCCACCATGGGGCACGGCATCCACCAGTTCGACCTCCTCCTCCACCTCTGGGGGCCATGGCAGGAAGTAACGGCTTTCGCCGGAAGGCTTGCCCGCCGGACCGAGACGGAGGACGTCTCCACTGCCATCGTGCGGTTCGAGTCAGGCGCCCTAAGCACCGTCATCAACTCGGTGATCTCGCCCCGGGAAACCTCACAGCTGCGGTTCGACTATGAACATGCCACTGTGGAACTGGAGCACCTCTACGGCTACGACGATTCGAACTGGCGCTTTACCCCTGCACCCGGCCAGGAGCACCTTGCCGCGATGTGGGCGGATGGCCAGGCCGGCACAGCCAGCGGCCATCCCGCACAATATGCCCGGATCATCGAGGCCTTCCGCGCCGGGACCGTTCCCCCGGTCACGCTTGCCGACGCCTACCCCACCATGGAGCTCGCCGCCGCCCTCTACGCCTCCGCCATCACCGGCAAGACCGTCCGGCGCGGTGAAATCACTGAAGGAAGCCCTTTCTTCGACCGCGCCGATGGCCGGCTGGAACCCTGGAAACTGGAAAAGAGTCACGCATGAGCACCACCGCCGGAACAACCGCCCCAGCCCCCGCACGTCAGCTCGGCTGGACGGACGATGGCGCCGCCGTCGAAATCTCAATTGATGGCGTGTCTGTGCTTACCTACACCTACGCGGCCGACGATCCCCAGGCCGAATCGCCCCGGCCGTACTTCCATCCGGTCCGCACGCCGGGAGGTGACCTGGTGAGCGCCTACCGCCCGCACGACCACGTCTGGCACAAAGGCATCGCCTGGTCCCTGCCGCACCTTGGCCCGGACAACTTCTGGGGCGGCCCCAGCTACCGGCGCGGCAAGGACTACCAATGGCTGCCCAACAACGGCGCCATGCGGCACCGGGAAACCACCAAGGCAACGGACGACGACGGCACGTTCAGTTTCGCCCACAGGCTGCAGTGGATCACCCAGCAGGGATCACCCGTGGTGGAGGAGGAGAGGTCCTTCCGGGTAGTGCCGGGGACGGACGCCAGCTACACGCTGGTGTTCGACACCGCCATGACCAACGTTTCCGGAGACGACATCCACATCGGCTCCCCCACCACGGAGGGCCGTGAAAACGCAGGCTATGGCGGGCTGTTCTGGCGCGGCCCCCGGTCCTTTGCCGGCGGAACCATCATGGGACCCGGCGGCGCCACCGGCGAGGAGCTCCGCGGCCAGCGGGCCCCGTGGCTTTCCTTCGTGGGGCAGCATGATGGGACCTGCCGCTTCTCAACGCTGGTGATGGTTGACGATCCCGGCAGCGCGCATCCGGAGCCGGAGTGGTTCGCGCGGTCCGAACCGTTTGCCTGCATGGGCCCCGCCCCGTTCTTCAGCAAGGAAGTCCTGTTCCAGCCAGGAGCCACCCTCCGTTTCCGGTACGGCGTTGTGGTTGCGGACGGCCCGTCGGGCCTGGGCCGGGCGGAAGCCCTGGCAGCCGCCGCCCGCGGCGTCCTTGCGGCTGCGCCGGTGTCCCCGGCCGGGAAATGAACGGCCAGCCCGTGAACAGCCAGCCCCCTCCGGCTCCGGGCTTTCCCGGCGGCACCGCAGTGACCGCGCTGCGGGTGTATGACTGGGAGTCCGGAGACGGGCTGTGCGGCGGCTCGCCGCACCTCCATACCGTCTCTTCCGAGGCGTACGTGGTCACGGCCGGCACCGGAGAGGTGCACACCATCTCGATGGCAGGTGTCCAGGTGCACGGCCTGGCAGCCGGATCATTGGTGTGGTTCAGCCCCGGTACCGTCCACCGCCTGGTGAACACGGGCGGGCTTACCCTCAACGTGATTATGTCCAACGCGGGCCTGCCGGAGGCCGGAGACGCCGTCCTGACCTTTCCGCACCGCATCCTCCAGGAACCGGAACTCTACGCCAACCATGCCGCCCTGCCGCGGGAAGCAGCGGAAAACGAAGTGGCGGCGGCAGCGCGGAGGCGGCGCGACCTCGCACTGGAAGGATACGCCGAACTGCATACCTCCGTGCTGCGGGAGGGCATTCCGGCGCTGCAGGAGTTCCACCGTGCGGCGGCGCGGCTGGTCCGCCCGCGCGTCGGGCACTGGAAGGAGCTCTGGGCAGCCACCGTCCAGAACCAGGTGACGGCAACGGAGCAAGCACTCCGTGAATTGGCAGAGGGCTCGGCCGCTTCCCTGGCGGGCGCAGCGGTAGCCAGCGCCGAACAGCGCGCGGGTGAGGGGTTCGGCATGTGCGGACGCCTCACCACCTGGGAGGATTCCAGGCCGTGACGCAAACACCCGCCGATGCCCCGCAGCCTGCCCGTGCAGCCACGATCTACGAGGTGGCGCGGCTGGCCGGCGTCTCCCACCAGACGGTCTCCCGGTACATGGCTGACCGGTCCAAGCTGAAGGCCGCCACCTCGGAGAAGGTGGAACGGGCCATGGCGGAACTGAACTACTCGCCCAACCTCACCGCCCGCTCGCTGCGGACCAGGGCTGCCTACCGGCTCCTGGCCCTGGTCCCCGGATCCTCGCCGTACTTTCCGTCCCGGATGCTCAACGGCGCGGCCGCAACAGCCCAGGAAGCCGGCTACCACCTGGACGTCGTTGCCCTGGAAGGGACCGGCCCGGATCGGACCGAACGGCTGCGCCGGATCCTGGAGGGCGGGCCGTTCGCGGGGGCACTGTCCTTTGTTCCCATCTCCGGGACGGACCTCCTGCAGGCGCAGGAACGGATTCCCGTGGTGGTGGCCGGCGAGTATGACGACAAGATGCGCGGCCAGGGCCGCATTTCAGAAGGTTCTGCCGCGCAGGCCATCGTGGCGCACCTCGCTGCCCTCGGCCACCGGCGGATCGCCCATATTGCCGGGCCACAGGAGTGGCCGGCAGCACGCAACCGCTTGGCTGTCTACCGAAAAGCCGTCCGCGACGCCGGGCTGGAGGACGGCGGGGTGGCCGAGGCCCAGTGGAGTGCAGCCGCCGGATATGACGCCGCGCGGGCCCTCCTGGCCAATCCTTCCTTCACTGCCATCTTTGCCGCGAACGACCAGCTGGCCATCGGCGCCATCCGGGCGCTGCACGATCAAGGACTCCGTGTTCCCGGTGATGTAAGTGTGGTTGGCTGGGACGACCATCCGGAATCGGCGTTCCTGGTCCCGTCCCTGACCACTGTCCACATGGACCTGGAGGCCCAGGGCAGCAGCGCCATGGGGCAGTTGCTCGCAGCGTTGAACCCGGGCGGCATGCCCGCCGCGGAGCCCGGTCCCACCGGCATGCGGCTGGTGCTGCGGGAATCCTCGGGACCCGCACCCAACCAAGGCCAGGCAGACTAGTCTGGAACTATGAACGTGGACGAAACCAACCTTCCCGGTCTGGGCCGGCGCAAGGATTTCATGACCGCCTCGGGCCGCCGGATCGGCGTGGTGGAGCGGCGCGAGGGCCAGACCGAGCTCATTGTCTCGGCCTGGGATGATCCGGACACCTGCCAGGCATCCATCCCCCTCACCACCGAGGAAGCAGCCACCCTTGGCAACCTCCTTGGCGGGCAGCACCTGGCCATGAAGCTTACAGAGGAGCACAAGGACGTCCCGGGAATCGTTACCCGGCAGTTCTCCATCGCTCCGGGCTCCCCCTTCCAGAACCAGCCCATGGGCAAGGCGTGCATCCGTACCCGGTGCGGCGTCTCGATCGTGGCGATCATGCGCGAAGGCGAGGTGCTCCCGTCGCCGGGACCCGACGTCGTGCTTCACTCCGGTGACCTGCTGGTGGCAGTGGGTACCCAGGAAGGCCTCGACGCGGCGGCCGATATTCTGCGTCGCGGATAAGACGGCATGGACCCGCTGGCCCTGACCCTCATTGAACTGGGGGCCGTTGTGTTCTGCCTTGGCCTGCTGGCCAGGCTGGCCGGACGGGTCGGAATGTCCCCCATCCCGCTCTACCTCCTGGGCGGGCTCGCTTTCGGAGCAGGCGGCATCGTCAAGCTCGACGGCATGAAGGAATTTGCGCACGTCTCCGGTGAAATCGGGGTCATCCTGCTGCTGCTTATGCTCGGGCTGGAATATACGGCGACGGAGCTCTTCACCGGCCTGCGCAGGTCCTGGCAGGGCGGCGTGCTGGACCTGGTCCTGAACTTCCTGCCCGGGGCCGCACTTGCCTACCTGCTGGGCTGGGGCGGGGTGGGTGCCATGGTTCTGGGCGGCGTCACGTACATTTCGTCGTCCGGAATCGCGGCCAAGGTCATCACCGACCTGGGCCGGATAGGCAACCGGGAAACACCGGTGGTGCTGTCCATCCTGGTCTTCGAGGACCTTGCCATGGCCGTCTATCTTCCCGTTCTGACAACCATCCTGGCCGGCGTCAGTTTCCTGGGCGGCCTCACCAGCGTGGGCATCGCCTTGGCAGTGGTGAGTGTGGTGCTGATGGTGGCACTGCGGCACGGCCATCACGTGTCCAAGGCCGTTCACAGCGAAAACTCGGAGGTATTCCTCCTGAACGTGCTGGGCGCCGCGCTGCTGGTGGCCGGCATCGCCTCCGCCATGCAGGTTTCCGCCGCGGTGGGAGCATTCCTGCTCGGCATCGCAATTTCAGGGGCCACGGCGCACAATGCCACCCGCATCCTGGAGCCGCTGCGGGACCTTTTTGCCGCCATCTTCTTTGTGGCCTTTGGGCTCAACACAGACCCCACGTCCATCCCGCCGGTCCTTGGCTGGGCCCTGGTGCTGGCCGTCATCACGGCCGCCACCAAAATGGCCACCGGCATGTGGGCGGCCAAGCGCGCAGGGATTGCCCGGCCCGGCCGCCTGCGTGCCGGAGCCACGCTGATCGCACGCGGGGAATTCTCCATCGTCATCGCGGGACTGGCAGTCGCCTCCGGGGCGGTCCCCGGCGAACTGGCCGCCCTTGCCACCGCGTATGTGCTGCTGATGGCGGTCATTGGCCCGCTCGCGGCCCGTTTCGCAGGACCCCTGACGGCAGCACTGCCGCCCGCAGGCGTGGCTGCCAAAGCCTGAGAACGCGCTGCCCCCACATGCTGCTCCTACACGCTGCCCCGCGTGGGGGCTCCGTGGCAGGCGCTCCGCTGTTTCTACATCCCCGTGCGGTGGAAGTTCAGGTGGCTGCGGCTCGCGGTAGGGCCGCGCTGGCCCTGGTAGCGGTTGCCGTAGTCGCCCGAGCCGTAGGGGTGTTCCGCGGCGGACGTGAGCCGGAAGAAGCACAGCTGGCCAATCTTCATGCCCGGCCACAGCTTGATGGGCAGGGTGGCCATGTTGGACAGTTCGAGCGTTACGTGGCCTGAGAAGCCGGGGTCGATAAAGCCGGCGGTGGAGTGGGTCAGGAGGCCCAGCCGGCCCAGGGATGACTTGCCTTCCAGGCGCGCAGCGATATCGTCCGGCAGCGTGACGGTCTCGTACGTGGACCCCAGGACGAACTCGCCCGGGTGCAGGATGAATGCCTCGTTCGGCTCCACTTCCACAAGGCGCGTAAGCTCCGGCTGTTCCTCGGCCGGGTCGATGTGGGCGTACTTGTGGTTATCAAACAGGCGGAAGAATTTGTCGATCCGGACATCCACGGACGACGGCTGGACCATCGCCGGATCGTACGGCTCCAGCACGATCCGCTGGGAGTCTATTTCGGCACGTATATCGCGGTCAGAGATCAGCACGGTCCCAAATTACCGTATGGCCCGTCCTGGACAGTTATCCACAGCAACATTTTTTCGTTGTTGCAGAGCGCTCGTGGGGCTACTGTTACAGCAGTGATTCAGGCGCCGGATGGTCTCCCGGATGGCCCAACAGAGCTGGGGATGTTGTGAATAGATTGGCCGCGCCCTCTTTTACCGGGGTGCTCTTGGCTTTAGCGCTGCTCTCCTCGTCGGCGGGAACGCCGCCGGTACCGGCCGCAGGGCCGCCGGCGGCTGCAACGGGGCCCAGCAGCGTCAGCCTGGGCGCTCCGGCCATGACCGACGGCGCCGGGGCCCCCTCCGGCGCGGGCTCCGGCGGATCCCTGCTCGCCCCCGCGGTTGAACCGGATATCCGCCCGGCCTCACCCACGGGGCCCATGGCTACGGACCCGCTGCCGGAACCTGTGATGCCGGAACCTTTGCCGACGGAATCTGAGGCGGCGGAACCTATAGCACCCCCACCCGCCACCAGTCCGTCCACCGGCACCCTTGATGATTCGGTCGGGCCTGCGGCACCGGCACCCGTTCCAGCCTCCGAAGAAGAACCTTCCCCCGAGGTTCCTTCCATTCCTCCCCTCTGGGCGCCGGACGCTGAACTTTCCTCGCCATCGGCGTCCGGCCTTGCGGCCCCGGAATCCCTGGCTGCTCCGGCGCCCGAAGCCCTCATTCCCGACAGCAACGCAGCGGCCATCCTCACGGTGTTCAACCGGATCAATGAGTACCGGGCGTCCAAGGGCCTGAACCCCGTGAAGTACCACGCAACAGTGGCAGCACTGGCACAGGAATGGTCGGACAGCATCGCCTCCCGCGAGGTTATCGAGCACCGCGCCAGTTTCTGGACCGATCAGCGCGCCCTGAGCCCGAACAACGGTGCCGGTGAGGTCATCGCAATCCGAACGGACCGCGACGCGGCGCTGCTGGTGGAATGGTGGAAAGGCTCCCCCGGCCACAACGCCATGCTGCTCGATCCTCGCTTCAATGTCATGGGGGCCGGGATCAGCTATACGGACCGCACGTACAAGATCTGGGGCGTGGTGAACTTCTTCGGCTACACCACCCTTCCCGCCGGCACTACCGACTCCCCCGGTGGGACCGGGTCGGGCACACCCTTCCCGGCACCGCCGCCCACCATGTGCGACGCACCCGTACGGCACATGCCACCCACGCTTGACCTCTCGGCCGCGGCCATCAAGGGGCCCGCAGACCTGGTGACCGTCGATTCTTCCGGCCAGCTCCTGGCACGTGCAGCCACGGGCGCGCGCACCTACGCCGCGGCCAAGGTCATCGGCTCAGGTTTTGCCGGCGCCAAGGAAGTGTTCACTATCGACTGGGACCGGGACGGCGCCTATGACCTGCTCACGCAGTGGAGCAGCGGCACCCTGACCCTCCACCGCGGCATTGCCGCCGGCGGATTCCAGCCACCCGCCACCCTCGGAAGCGGCGGGTGGGAAACCCTTACCCTCGCCGTGGGCGGGTGGTGTGCCAACAACAGGCTCCCCCAGATCCTTGCCCTGGACGGGGCGGGGAACCTCTACCTGTACCCCAATAAGGGCCTGGGCGACCTCTCCGCACGGACCTTCGTAGCCTCCATCGGTGCCGCCCGGAAGCTGTCCATGGTGGATTACGACGCCGACGGGTTCCAGGACATCCTGGCGCTCCGGGCTGACGGCTCAGTCCAGCTGCACCGCGGCTGGGGCACCACCGCGCTGCGCGCCGAAGCCAGGGCCACCGTGGCTACCGGCTGGGGTGACGTCACGGGCATCAGGCCGCTGCGCAACGTAACCGGCCTGAACTCCACCGGGCTGGCCCTGCGACGGGCATCCGACGTTGTGCAGTACTGGGACCTGACCTCCGGAAGCCTCGCGTCGCCGTCGAACATCCCTGGCCCGTGGGCCGGGCAACGCCTGGCCCAGTAGGCGCGCCGCCGCGGTGGACGCGGGTACGCACATCGTGCAGCGAAGCCTGCCCGCGGCTGGCGGGGCTGGCGTGCTGGTGCGGGCCGACGGCACTGAGGCGGCTGGCGTGCTGTGCAGGCCCACGGGACTGAAGCGGCTGGTGCGCTGGCGGTGTGGCGGGGCGGAACGGGGCTACCTGGCCGGTTGCAGTTCCAGGACGTCCTTGAGCCGTTCCAGCTGCGCCACCTCGGAGCAGAGGCTCCGCTGAAGCATCCTGTTGAGGAATCCGATCCGGTCGAGGAACCTGAGCCTGTGCAGGATGCCGGCCGCCCCCTCCGCCCGGGCCTCAAGGGCAAACCTGACGCGCGTTCCCGCCGCCTCCGTACTGAGGTAGTAACCGCCCGAACGGTGGGCGGGGCCGGAGATGGCCTGGAACCGGATTTCGGCGCCGGGCCTGGCGTGGGTGATCTCCAGCTCCGCCGGGATGCTCAGCCCGGACCGGCCGGCCACCATCTTCCGGTACACCGCTCCCTGGGATGCCGATGCGCCCTGCAGCAGTTTGACGCTGCGCACCGAATCACTCCACACGGGCAGGTTGGTCGCATCAAGAAGGTACAGATACACGGCCATGGCGTCCCGCCGGATGAGGACCTCGTGTTCTGCGAATGCCATGGGGATCTTTCTGTGGGTAACGTCGGCGTGGCTCATAGCTGCAATCCCCCCGGCCCCGCAGCTACCCGGAACAGGTTAGCCAGCGCGCGGCAGGCGCACCTAGCTACGGCAGGCGGCGTTATTGAAGAGTTACTGGATGACGCGCCTGCAACCGGGACACGGGCGGTCCGCAGGCCGGGTGGGCAGAGCAGGCAAACTTCTGCGCTAAGCTATGTTCTGCCCCTCCACGGCGGGGCAGCGCGGCTGTAGCTCAATGGTAGAGCGCTAGCTTCCCAAGCTTGATACGCGGGTTCGATTCCCGTCAGCCGCTCCACGCTCGCAGCGGGACAGAAGACAAACCACCCCGGGACCATTAGGTACCGGCGTGTATGGTCAGAAGTCAGGAACCTCTTCGGTTCCGCTACAGGAGCAATTCATGGCTGACAAGTCCCCGCGTCAAACAGCATCCAAAAAATCCGGCAAGTCCATCAAGGAAAAGCGGGCCGACAAAAAAGCCGCTTCCGCCCCGGCCAGCTCCCTGGACGTGACGCCCGGCAAGGCCGCCAAAAAGAAGTGACGGGGCCCCGGAACAGACTCACCCTCGGCGTCCTGGCATCAACAAAGAAGCCCGACGAGCGCCGGCTCCCCATCCACCCGCTGCACGTCGAGCGCATCGCACCCGAAATCCGCGAGCACATCATCCTCGAAACCGGCTACGGCGAGCGGCTGGGCGTCTCGGACGAACACCTCTCACCCTTGGTGGGCAGGATGGCCGGCAGGGAGGCGCTGCTGGCGGAGGCCGACGTCGTCCTCCTGCCCAAGCCGCAGCCGGAAGACCTTCAGGATATGCGGGACGGCCAGGTCCTCTGGGGCTGGCCGCACTGTGTCCAGGACCGCGCCATCACCCAGCTGGCCATCGACAAGAAGCTGACGCTGATCGCCTTTGAGGCCATGAACCACTGGGCCAGCGATGGCGGCTTCGGGCTGCACGTGTTCCACAAGAACAACGAACTCGCGGGGTACTGCTCCGTGCTGCACGCCCTCGCCCTGACCGGGTCCACCGGCGACTACGGCCGAAGGCTGAGCGCCACGGTCATCGGCTTTGGCGCAACAGCCCGGGGCGCCGTCACTGCCCTGAACGCCCACGGGATCCACGACGTCCAGGTGCTGACCAACCGTGGCGTGGCCGCCGTCGGCGCGCCCATCCACTCGGTGAACATCGTCCAGTTTGACCACGACGACGAAGCCCCGTTCCTGAGCCAGGTCATCAGCGAGCGCGGCCGGGTACCGCTGGCGCCGTTCCTGGCCGAGAGCGACATCGTAGTCAACTGCACCCTGCAGGACCCCAACAACCCGTTGACGTACCTGCGGGTGGAGGACCTGGCAGCGTTCAGTCCGGGGAGCCTCATTGTGGATGTTTCATGCGACGAAGGCATGGGTTTCAGCTGGGCCCGGTCCACCACCTTCGCCGACCCCATGTTCACGGTGGGCGGCCACATTAACTACTACGCCGTGGACCACAGCCCGTCCTACCTCTGGAACTCCGCCAGCTGGGAAATCAGCCAGGCCCTGCTGCCTTTCCTGGAAACCGTGGTCAGCGGCCCCGGGGCGTGGGACGGCAACGAGACCATCTCCCGTGCCATCGAGATCCGCGACGGCGTCATCCGCAACAAGGATGTGCTGGAATTCCAGAAACGCGAAGAGGCATACCCGCACCTCGCGCTGTAATCCTGGCTATGCGGCGGCCCGCCGGACAATCCGCACGGGCTGCCGCCGGTCCTTGAAGTCCACCCTCAGCAACAGCGAACCCTTGCGCGCCAGGATCACCGCGACAGTCAGCGCCGCGAGGGCGGGCACGCCGCCGGACACCAGCAGTGCCACATGCGGGTCGGCGTGCTCGGCGATCCAGCCCAGCATGGGCCCGCCGATTGCCTGGCCGCCGATCAGGACCATGATGTACAGGCTCATGACCCGGCCCCTGATCCCCATGTTGGAGCTGACCTGTACCAGCTGGTTGGACCCGGTGAGGAACATCAGGCACCAGAACCCTGAAAGCACCATCACCGCGCCGAACACCGGCATGGATGGTGCCAGCGCGGCCAGGCACAGCATGGCCCCGTACATTCCCGCGCAGAACACCACCGAGCGCAGGCGGAGCTGGCGGCGCCGGGTGGACGCCACCGCACCGGCCAGCGCGCCAAGCGCCACCAGGGCGTTGAGGAGCCCGTACCCGGCGGCACCGGCGTTGAATACGTTGTCCGCGAAGGCGGCGAGCACCACGGGCAGGCTCATGGCGAAGACCGCGATGAAACCTGCCATCAGCCAGGGCCAATAGATAGTGGGCTTGCCCAGCGCGTAACGCAGTCCCTCGCGCAGCATCCCCTTGGTCTTCGGGGCAGGCTCACTCACGAACAACTGGTCCTTGCGCAAAAGAAGCAGCATGGCCACGGTGGAACAGCACGCGAGCGCGTTGCCGGCGAAGGCCCATCCCGCCCCCACGGCAGTAAGCATCCACCCGGCCAGGGCAGGACCAATGAGGCCGCCCAGCTGGAAGGTTGTGGAGTTGACGTTGATGGCGTTGCGCAGGTATTTGGGCCCAACGAGTTCGTTGACGAAGACCTGCCGGGCCGGCTGGTCGAGGACCGTCACCAGGCCAAGCACCAGTGCAATGACGTAGACATGCCACACCTCAACGGCCCCGGTCAGCGCGAGGACCGCAAGCGCGGCCGCCAGGACCGCCGCCATGCCCTGGCAGAGAATCAGGATCTTCCGCTTGGCGAACCTGTCGGCGATCATCCCGCCCCACGGCCCCAGGAGCAGGGATGGCAGGAACTGCAGCGCCACGGTGATGCCCACGGCGGTGACGGAACCGGAGAGTTCCAGCACCATCCAGTCCTGGGCGATCCGCTGCATCCAGATGGCAACGACGGCGATGAAGTGGCCTGCTGCGAAAATACGGAAGTTGGGGACGCGCAGGGAGATGAAGGTGTGCTTCCAGGGCAGGCGTTCGCTGACGACGGCGAGGGGCTGGGTCTGGTGGTCAGGGGGTGCCGGGTTGGCGTTATCGATGATGGGCTGGGTGACGGTTGCCGATGACGGCGGTGGGGGTGCCACAGGTGTGTCCTCAAGTGCGTGCGGTCCGGGATGTCCTTAACGCTAGGCTGGGACACGTGATTATGGAGGCGTATCGTCCCTATAACTCGTATTGCAGACCGCAATGCCCTCGTTGTCCGCCCGATGCCCCCGGAGTCCACGTGTTCGAACCGGCCCAGCTGCGCTCCTTCCTTGCCGTCGCAGAAACACTGAGCTTCACCAAGGCAGCCGAGCGGCTGGGCCTGGCCCAGCCCACGGTCAGTCAGCACGTCCGCAAACTGGAGGCAGCTGCCAAAAGGGTCCTGGTCAGCCGGGATACGCGGGATGTCAGGCTGACGGACAACGGGGACGCGATGGCAGGCTTCGCCCGGAACATCCTGGCAGCCCACGACTCGGCCTCCCGCTACTTTTCCGGCTCCGCCATGCGCGGACGGCTGCGCTTCGGCACGGCTGATGACCTCGCCATCACCGGCCTGCCCCGGATCCTGCGGGAGTTCCGGCAGATCTACCCGCAGATCAACCTGGAGCTGACAGTGGGCCAAAGCGACCAGCTGTACCGGAAGCTTAACGCGGGGCAGCTGGACCTGGTTTTCGTCAAGTGGGTGGCGGGAGCCAAGGACGGAACGGTGGTCCAGCACGATTCCTTTTCCTGGGTGGGCCTGGAGCAGACCACACTGGATCCGGCAGCGCCGGTCCCGCTCATCGCCTACCCGTCCCCCAGCCTGAGCCGGAAACTGGCCATCGACGCCCTCGAGTCCCATGGCAGGACCTGGCGGATCACCTGCACTACGCGGCAGATCAGTGGGGTGCTGGCGGCCGTGAGGGCAGGAATCGGCGTGGCGGTCATGCCGTCGTCGCTCGTTCCCGAGGACCTGAAAATCATCACCCGGCGGTTCGACCTGCCGGCGGTGGGCGACGTGGACTTTACCCTGATCCGCAACCCGCTGGCTAACGCAGAGGTCATCGACGCACTGACGCAGTCCATTGTGGGCAGGACGATTAACCGGCAAGCATAACGCCGTTACCGCCCCTTTGGGCGCAGCCATTCGCCCGTTTCCATTGATTGCGGAAGGTTGCATCCCCTATGCTGACTTTCTAGGTCAAGCAGCTGGCCGGTTCTCAAGTACGGGGGGCCTCCTGCATGTCAGGAATTCCGCCCGAGACAGGCAGCCAATGACGACAGCCAGGAACACCCATGCCAGTTCGGCCCACGCGCGGCCGCTTAACACTGCGCGGACGCCGGCCACCCGCCGCTCCAATCTAGGCGCCGGGATCGCAACAACCGATACCGGCTATGTAGGAAAACCCACCTGCGACACCTGCCGGACGGACGAGTTCGTCTATCTGGAGTCCTACATCCCGCCAACCTACCGGCGTGATGGAACGGTCGCTTCGTTGGGCGAGGTCGCGTACACGTGCACCCGGTGCGAGGATTTCTCCGCCCACAGCGTTCCAGTGACATGGACGCCGCCCGGGTGGTACTTGGGTTAGCTACCGCGAGGTCTCCACCCGCGCAACAGGCGCGGACTCATGACGGCAAAGAAGGCCGGGAGCCACCATAAGGTGTCCCCCGGCCTTCTGCTTGCACGCGCCACGTCGTCCGCGGAACGGGCAAGCGCGCCTCCAGCCAGGGCCAGCGCCCCGCGGAGCTAGATCAGCGCGTCCGAGAGATGGTTCGGGGTTCCGAAACGGTGGGCGGTGATGCTGACGGCCTGCTCATGCAGGAAGGGAAGCAGTTCAACGCGTCCCGCTTCCGTGACCGGGTGGGCGTAGACGGCGAGGTCGGGGCGGCCGCCTGTGGCCTTGGCCAGCTCGGTGGAATCCCCGCCGATCAGGCGGATGCGTCCGTTGGACAGCTTGCCTGCCGCGGCGAGGCGTCCTGCGGAAGCCAGCCAGTCGGCGTCGGACTCCACGGTCACCTCGATGTCCAGCGCGATCAGTACCGGGCGCAGCTGGGCGGGAAGCTCGATGGCAGTGGACACCGTCAGTTCCGATCCGGCCAGCACGCCGGCCGCCACGGTCCGCACCAGGTGCGCCAGCGGTGCACCCTCGGACAGCCGCACCGTCACGGGAAGGCTGCGGTAGCGGAAGATGTTTCGTTCCGCAGTGAGTCCGGAGACGTCCTTGGCGGTACCGAATTCATCAGCCCAGGCCTGCGCGTCGGAGGCAAGTGCGCGCTGGACGGACGCGAGGCCTTCAGGTTTCAGCGCGGCTTCGGCTGCATCGATGATGCGGCGCACGCCCGGGTGGGTGATCTCAGCGTTCGCGGCGCTCTTGGCTGGGGTCCAATCACCCAGGCCGGCCAGGTAGTTGGGTCCGCCGGCCTTGGTCCCTGCGCCGACCGCGGACTTCTTCCAGCCCCCGAACGGCTGGCGCTGCACGATGGCACCCGTGATGCCGCGGTTCACGTAGAGGTTTCCGGCCTGGATGCTGTCCAGCCAGGTACCGAGTTCCTCGGAGTTCAGGGAGTGCAGGCCGGCGGTGAGGCCGTACTCGATCTGGTTCTGGATGGCGATGGCCTCTTCCAGGGTCTCTGCGGTCATCACGCCCAGGACCGGCCCGAAGAATTCGGTCAGGTGGAAGTAGGAGCCGCGCTTGACGCCGTACCGCACGCCCGGGCTCCAGAGCCGGCCGGTGTTGTCCAGCTTCTTCGGTTCCACCGCCCAGTTCTCGCCCTCGCCAAGGGTAGTGAGGGCGTTGAGGAGCTTGCCGTTGGCGGGCTCGATGATCGGTCCCATCTGGCTGGTGGGATCCTCGGGGTAGCCCACCTTCAGGGAGGTGACCGCATCGACCAGCTGGTTGTGGAAGCGCTTGGACTTGGCTACCGAACCCACCAGGATCACCAGAGACGCGGCGGAGCACTTCTGGCCGGCGTGGCCGAACGCGGAGTACGCCACGTCCTTGGCTGCCAGGTCCAGGTCCGCGCTGGGAGTGACGATGATGGCGTTCTTGCCGCTGGTTTCGGCCAGCAATGGCAGGTCCTGGCGGAAGGAGCGGAACAGCTCGGCGGTCTCGTAGCCGCCGGTGAGGATCACGCGGTCAACTGCCGGGTGGCTGATGAGCTGCTTGCCGAGCTCCCGCTCACCCAGCTGCACCATGGTCAGCACGTCACGCGGCACGCCGGCTTCCCAGAGGGCCTCGACCATCACGGCACCGCTGCGGGCGGCCTGCTTGGCAGGCTTGAGGACGACGGCGGAGCCGGCGGCGAGTGCCGCGAGGGTGGACCCGGCCGGAATGGCGACCGGGAAGTTCCACGGCGGCGTGACCACGGTGAGCTTGGCAGGGACAAACGTGGCGCCGTCGACCGTGCCCAGCTTCCGGGCGGACTCAGCGTAATAGTGGGCGAAGTCAACGGCTTCGCTGACCTCGGGGTCGCCCTGGTCGATGGTCTTGCCGGTTTCACTTGCCATGACCTCGAGCAGGTCGGCGCGGCGGGCCTCCAGGACATCTCCGGCGCGGTGCAGGATCTCGGCACGCTCGGCGCCGGACAGGGCACCCCAGGCCTTGCCCTTTTCGACGGCGGTGCTGATGGCCTCGTTCAGCTTTGCTTCTTCGTTGATGAAGGCAGCTTTCACGGACGCGTTGCCCAGGGTGGAAGACGGGACGCGCTCCAGGATGGCCCGGCCCCAGTCACGGTTGGCAGGCAGTGACGGGTCCGTGTCCGGGGTGTCCTTGAACGAATCGTGCGGCAGGGACTGCGGCGGGAGGTTGCGGTTCTGCTGCCGGTTGGGCGCCGGAACGCTGTTGTCCAGTGCCTCCAGTGAGGCAAGGAAACGCTGCTTTTCGCGCTCGAACAACACCTCATTCTCGCTCAGCTCGAACACCGCAGACATGAAGTTGTCCTGGCTCGCGCCCTCCTCAAGGCGGCGGATCAGGTAGGCGATCGCGACGTCGAACTCGGCAGGGTGCACCACCGGGGTGTAGAGCAGGAGCGAGCCCACGTCCTTCTTGACCGCTTCGGCCTGGCCCTGCGCCATGCCCAGCAGCATTTCAAATTCCATCCCGGACTCAACGCCGCGCTGCTTGGCCAGGAGCCAGGCAAAGGCGATGTCGAACAGGTTGTGGCCGGCAACGCCGATCCGGATGTTCTTGATCCGCTCCGGGTGCAGGGAATAGTTGATGACGCTCTTGTAGCTGGTGTCCGAGTCCTGCTTGGTTCCCCACGTGGCAAGCGGCCAGTCGTGCAGCGAGGACTCCACCTGCTCCATGGGGAGGTTGGCGCCCTTCACCACGCGGACCTTGATGGCGGCTCCGCCGTCGGCGCGCCGCTCGGCAGCCCAGTCCTGCAGGCGGATCATGGCTGACAGCGCGTCCGGCAGGTAGGCCTGGAGCACGATGCCGGCTTCAAGGTTCTTGAACTCGGGCTTGTCCAGGATCCTGGTGAAGACCGCGATGGTCATGTCCAGGTCCTTGTACTCCTCCATGTCCAGGTTGATGAACTTGGCCTTCGGAAATGAAGCTGCGCGCTCGAACAGCGGGGTGAGCTTCTCGACGACGTGCTCAACGGCTTCGTCGAAGGCCCACGGCGAGTGCGGGGCCACGGTGGAGGAGACCTTGATGGAGACGTAGTCGACGTCGGGACGCGCCAGCAGCGTGTGCGTGCCTTCGAGCCGGCGTGAGGCCTCGTGCTCCCCCAGGACTGCTTCCCCAAGGAGGTTGACGTTCAGCTTGATGCCGTCCTTGCGGATCTTCGCGATGGCGGGGCCCAGCTTGGCGTCGGTGGCGTCAACGATCAGGTGGCCCACCATCTCGCGCAGAACCTTGCGGGCGATGGGGATGACCACCTGGGGCATCATCGGGGCCATGGTCCCGCCCAGCGCCACGGCGCTGCGCATGTACCAGGGCAGGAAGGTGGGGACTTTGGGGGCCAGCGCGGCGAGGTTGCGGGCGGCAACGTTCAGGTCCTCGGGGCGGACCACGCCGTCCACGAAGCCAACGGTGAATTCCAGGCCGTTGGGGTCCTTAAGGACTCCGGCCAGCTGCTGGGCGGAAGCGTCCACGGGAACCTTCGACGCCTCGGTCAGCCAGTGGCGGACCAGTGCCACCGCTTCACTGGCCAATGCCTTGGCCTGGGGCACGTCAACGTCGACAGTCCGGGGCGCAGTTCCGGTGGCGGCTGCCGGTTCCATTGCAATGTGGGTCATGGCGTTTCTCGTTCTTTCCTGGGGTTTCAAGGAGGTCTTATCCACCAGTATGAGCTTCCGCTCACATAAGATAAAGCGATCTTTTCTAAGCAATACAAGTTAGAAAAGATGAAGCTTTGAGCCCCCGGCCCCGTGCCCCGCCACTCAGCGATTCACCCACCACGCTCCCGCATTTAACGGTGCAAATTTCCGCACGCTCTCCCACTTGATGCAGGAACTTTGCGGACGCTCTCTCACTTGATGCAGGAAAAACGGAAAACGCTCTATCACCCTCCAGAGGAAAGGTGAACTGCTCCCCGGAAGTTGGACTGAGAAATTCAGTTCCGACTTCCGGGGAGCAGTTTTATGCATACACGTAGTTCATTGTCTGAAGCGCAGCGCGAGGCGGCTGTAGCGTTGTTTGAGAAGGGTGTCGGGTATGGGTCGGCGGCTCGGTCGCTGGATGCGCCTCGTGTGCCGGTCAGGGCGCTGTATGGGCGGTGGAGGATTCATGGGCAAGGAGTGCTGGTGGCCAGGCCGGTGAGGTCGTACTCGTTTGAGTTCAAGCGTGCCCTGGTCGAGCGGTTCCTCGCGGGCGAGTCCGGCCCGGATCTGGCAGTCGAGGCAGGTCTGGCCTCGCGTGAGCTGCTGCAAAAGTGGGTCCTGGCGTACCGGCGCGAAGGCGAGGACGGGTTGCGGCCCAAGCCCAAAGGCCGGCCGCGGAAACCCGATTCGCCGCCGCCTGCGGATTTGTCCGAGCTTGAGCGGTTGCGGCGGGAGAACGAACGGCTGCGCGCTGAGGTGGCGTACCTGGGAAAACTGCGGGCCTTGAGGGAACAGGGACGACGGTAAAGGTTCAAGCCGTCGTTTCCCTCAAGGCTGACTATCCGCTTGGTGTCCTGTTGAACGTCGCCGGGCTGGCCAGGTCGACGTTCTTCTATCACCAGCCCCGGCTGCAGGCGCCGGACCCGGAAGAGAAACTCAAAGCCGCGGTCACGGAGATTTTCGAAACGAACCATGGCCGGTACGGGCACCGGCGGGTCCATACTGAGCTGTCCAAGCAAGGGTGGACGGTCGCGAAGAAGACTGTGCTGAAGCTGATGCAGGAACTCGGGCTGGTCTGCAGAGTCCGGCGCCGGAAGCGCTACAACTCCTACCAGGGCGAACAGGGCGCGGTAGCGCCCAACGTGCTGAACCGGGAGTTCGACGCCGATGCACCGAACCAGAAGTGGGTTACCGATGTGACGGAGTTCAGCGTCGGGGACCGGAAACTTTACCTCTCACCGGTCATGGACCTCTTTGACCGGCAGATCATTTCCTACTCGCTGGGCTCATCCCCGAACCTGGCGCTCACCAACGATTCCCTGCGTGAGGCCCTGACCTGCCTGCAGCCCGGCGAGCAGCCGCTGGTGCATTCGGACCAAGGTTTCCAATACCGCCACCCCTCCTGGCGCACCCTGATCGCGGGCGCCGGTGCGGTCCAGTCAATGTCCCGCAAGGGCAACTGCTACGACAACGCCGTCATGGAAAACTTCTTCGGCCACCTCAAGGAAGAACTCTTCCACCGCGTCCGATTCCTCAACACCGACGCACTGGCCGCCGCCGTCGAGGAATACATCCACTGGTACAACACCAAAAGAATCTCAACAAAGCTCAAGGGCCTGAGCCCGGTCCAATACCGTGCCCAGGCCCTCGCAGCTTAGGATCCTATTTAGCCAGTCCAACTTCCGGGGAGCAGTTCAAGGTGATAGAGCGTCCGGGGTAAAGCGACTTTGAGTGAGAGAGCGTCCGGGGGTCAGACCAGGGGGCGGTGCATCTCCACGATCTCGTCATGCCGGGGGCTGTTGGGATTCATCAGCGAGTGCTTCTTTCCGTAAAAGAAGTAGATGGCCAGGCCAACAAGGAGCCAGACGCCGAACCGGGCCCAGGTTTCCCAGTGCAGCTGGAACATCAGGAATGCCGACGCCAGCACGCCGAACGCCGGGATGAACGGCATGAACGGCAGGCGGAAGGTCCGGGGTGCGTCCGGCTTCTTGTAGCGGAACACGATCACCGAGAAGCAGACGACGACAAACGCGGCCAGGATGCCAATGTTGGTCAGGTCGGCAACAGCCTTGATGGGGAACACCCCGGCAAGCAGGGCGGAGGCGACGCCGGCGATCCACGTGACGCGCTGCGGGGTGCCGTGGCGGTCTGTCTTGGAGAACCAGCCGGGCAGCAGGCCATCGCGGCTCATGGAGAACCAGACGCGGGTGACACCCAGGAGGAAGGTCAGCATCACGGTAAGGATGGACAGAACGGCGAACACCGAGATGATGGTGGCGATCACCGGCAGGCCAACACCCGTGAAGGCCGAGGCAAAGCCCGCCGTGGGGTCAATGTCCTTATAGTTCTGCATGCCGGTGAGCACCAGGGTGGCCGCCACGTAGAGCAGCATCGCAATGATCAGCGACAGGATGATGGCCTTGGGCATGTGCTTCTTGCCGTCCTTTGCCTCTTCCGCCGCGGTGCTCATGGCGTCATAGCCGAAGACGGCGAAGAAGACAGTGGCTGCGCCGGCCAGGACCGGACCGAAGCCGCTGGGCATGAACGGGTTGTAGTTGTTGGTGTCGATGTAGAAGACGCCCAGCCCGATGATGAAGAGGATCAGGATGACCTTGATGGCAACGGCTACGAGTTCGAACCGTCCGAAGGCCTTGGTGCCGCGGGACAGAATCCAGGTCACGATCAGGCAGACCGCGATGGCCGGGATGTTGACGACGCCGCCCCTGCCCTCGTCCGCAGTGGAGGTCATCCAGATAGGCATGTTGATGCCGATTCCCGATAGGAAGGCATCGAAGTAGCCGGAGATGCCGATGGCAACCACCGCCACGATGGCGATGTACTCCAGCAGGAGGTCCCAGCCGATGAACCAGCCGATGATCTCGCCGAGTGCTACGTATCCGTAGGTGTAGGCGGAACCGGCGCGGGGAATCATGCCCGCGAATTCCGCATAGGACAAAGCAGCGGCGGCGGACGCAAGGCCAGCCACCAGGAAGGAGATCAGTACCGCGGGCCCCACCCCGGGCGTGCTCTCGCTGCCGGCGGCCACCAGTCCCGCGAGGGAAAAGATGCCGACGCCGATGATGCCGCCTACGCCGATCGCCGTAAGCTGCCAAAGCCCGAGTGACTTAAAGAGGCCACTATGTTTGTTCTCTTCCTCAATGTCGTCAATGGGCTTGCGCCGCATGATCGACTGGGTCATATCTCTAGTGCTCATCAGGAACTCCTGCTTGGGGTGCGACCCCGTCACGGCGCGCGAAGAATCGCTTGTGACGGGGGTAACTCGGTCCCAACAGTATGCAAGCGTGCTTGCGTTAGATAAAGTGACTACTTCTAACCTATATTCGTTAGTTTCGGTAAGGATTTCCTCATGCTTGATGTCCGCCGGCTCCGTCTCCTGCGTGAACTCAGCATCCGGGGCACGCTCGCGGAGGTGGCAGAGGCACTGCAGTACAGCCCGTCGTCGGTATCCCAGCAGCTTGCCCTGCTGGAAAAGGAAGTGGGCGTCGAGCTGCTCCGCAAGACCGGGCGCCGGGTTCAGCTCACACCGCAGGCCGAAGTCCTGGTGGCGCACACTGCGAGCCTGCTGGAGACCATGGAGCAGGCTGAGGCGGACCTGGCCGCATCGTTGACAACGGTCACGGGCACCGTCCGGATCGCCGTCTTCCAGTCTGCAGCCCTTGCCCTCATGCCTGAAACGCTCACGCGCATGTCCCGCACCTATCCTGAAGTCCGCATCGAGATGATCCAGCGCGAGCCTGAGACCGCCCTGCACGAAACCTGGGCCCGCGATTTTGACCTCGTCATTGCCGAGCAGTATCCGGGCCATGCCGCCCCCCGCTATCCCGAACTGGACAGGGTCAAGCTGACCACCGACGCCATCCGGCTGGCCATTCCGCCGGCGTCCGACGGCGGCCCCGCCATCGCTTCGATCGAGGACACGGCGGAACTCGCGTGGGTGATGGAGCCGCGGGGTGCCGCATCAAGGCACTGGGCTGAGCAGGCGTGCCGGAGCGCCGGGTTCGAACCCGACGTGCGCTTTGAGACCGCCGACCTTCAGGCCCAGATCCGGCTGATCGAGTCGGGCAACGCCGTGGCGCTGATGCCGGACCTGGTGTGGACCGGCCGCGGCACCAATGCGCGGCTCCTGGACCTGCCGGGGAAGCCGCGGCGGACAGTCTTCACCTCGGTCCGCCGCTCCAGTGCCACGCGGCCGGCCATCCTGGCTGCCCGGGAAACCCTGGCGGCCACGGCAGAAGCCGTGGCGGAGAATGTCGCCGGGTGAGCAGCCGGCGTCGGACATGGCTTCCAACCTGGGTGCCTGCGCTCTTCCCCGCGCCGTGACGCGGGGCATCACCGCGCCGCTACCGCTCCCGGGCAACTGTTTCCTGCGTCACTGCGCCGCAGGGCCCCCGCCGCTAGACTGAACCCGTTATGAATCGAACAATGTTCAAGTCCAAAATCCACCGGGCCACCGTCACGCACGCTGACCTGCACTACGTAGGTTCAGTCACCGTTGACCTGGACCTGCTCGAGGCGGCCGACATCCTGCCGGGTGAGCTGGTGTCCATCGTGGACGTGACCAACGGCTCGCGCCTGGAGACGTACACGATCGCCGGCGAGCGCGGCTCCGGCGTTATCGGCATCAACGGGGCAGCGGCCCACCTGATGCAGGAAAACGACATTGTCATCCTGATTACCTACGCGCAGATGACCACCGAGGAAGCCAAGAGCTACGAGCCCAAGGTGGTCCACGTGGACGAGAACAACCGCGTGATCCAACTGGGCAACGACCCCGCCGAGGGCCTTACCCCGGGTTTGCTGCGCCCCCCTTTCGCGCTTAACAACGCCGCCCTGTAAGCGGAGCGTGAGCCCCGCTCCCCTGCCCTGCCGCGCCTGGCGGGCCGTCCCATGCTAGGCGTGCTGGCCGGCTTCTTCGTCGTGTGGTGCATCATCCTGGTGGGCTGGTTCGTGGGCCGGCAGAAAATCCTGGGTGACAACGCCCGGCAGGTGCTGAGCTCCCTCACGTTTTTCGTGGCCAGCCCGGCCCTGCTCTTTGAGACCCTCAGCAAAGCGCGCCTCGCCGAAGTCTTCGCAGCACCCCTGCTGGTGGCGGCTGTCTCAGCCGTCGCCACCGCCCTCCTCTTTTTTGTCATTGCCAAGTTCTGGCTCAGGCGTTCGCTTCCGGAATCGCTGATGTCCTCCATGGCGGCGTCGCTGGTCAACTCGGCCAACCTGGGCATTCCCATCGCGGTCTACGTCCTGGGCGATGCCAGTTACGTGGCACCGCTGCTGATCTTCCAGCTCGCCTTCTTCACGCCGCTGTTCCTGATGCTCCTGGACTCGAGCACCAGCAAACACCGCACCACGCCGCTGAACTTCGCTGTGATGATCCTGCGGAATCCCATGATCGTCGGCTCCGCGCTGGGCCTGCTGGTGGCGGGCACCGGATGGAAGGTGCCCGACCTTGTCATGGAGCCGATCCACCTGATCGGCGGCGCGGCGATCCCCGCCATGCTGATTGCGTTCGGCATGAGCCTGAACGGCACCCGCCCGCTCCAGGCCGCCGCTGCCCGACGCGTGGATACGCTGCTGGCCAGCGCGTTCAAACTCGCGGTCCAGCCGGCGCTTGCCTATCTCTTTGCCCGCTTCCTGCTGGGGCTGGACGGCCATGTCCTGTTCGCCGTCGTCGTGACCGCTGCGCTGCCAACCGCGCAGAATGTCTTTGTGGCCGCCAGCCGCTACAACACCGGCCTCACCGTTGCCAAGGACACCGTACTGATTACCACCGTGGTGGCTGTGCCGGCCATGATCGGCGTGGCACTGCTGCTGACCTGAGCCTGGAGGGCTGCATGAATACTGTTCTGGACACCGTGGTGATCGGCGGCGGAGCGATGGGCTCGGCCGCCGCGTGGGCTTTGTCGCGCCGCGGCCGGCAGGTGACGCTGGTGGAGCAGTTTGGGCCCGGGCACCGGATCGGGGCTTCGCACGGCACCACCCGCAACCTCAACCCGGGCTACCACCGGCCCGAGTACGTGGCCATGCTGGCGGAGGGGCTGGCCCTGTGGGATGAGCTGGAGCAGGAAAGCGGCGAACAGCTGCTGGCGCGCACGGGGGTGGTCAACCACGGGCCGGAGCCGCTGTTTGCCGATGTTGCCGCCGCCCTGGAGCAGGCCGGGATCCGCGCTGGATTCCTTCACCCCGCAGAGGCGGCAGAGCGCTGGCGCGGCATCCGCTTCGACCAGCAGGTGCTCCACCTGCCCGACGGCGGCCAGCTCAACCCTGACGCGGCCCTCCCTACCATGCAGCGGCTGGCCGTAGCCCGCGGCGCCGAGATGCGGCACCACACCAAAGTGGTGGACTTCCAGGTGATGGACGACGGCGTCCGGCTGGTTTTGGAGTCCGCTGCCGGCACGGAGGTGGTCACCGCTGCACAGGCTGTTGTCACGGCCGGCGGCTGGACGGAGACGCTCCTCGGCGGACTGCCTGGCAACAGCACCGGTTCAGGGCTGCGGATTCCACAGCTGCGCGTCACCCAGGAGCAGCCGGTGCACTTCAGGGTCACGGATCCGGGGGCAGAATGGCCCGGCTTCAACCACTACCCGGGGGCGGGCGCTGCGTACCGGGGCTGGTATTCCCCTGTGTACGGGATGCAGACACCGGGCGAGGGAATTAAGGCCGGCTGGCATGGAGTGGGTCCGGTTGTGGATCCGGACCGGCGGTCCTTCCTGCCGGAGCCGGTGCAGCTCGCCGCCCTGCAGGAGTACGCCCGGACCTGGCTGCCCGGGGTGGACGCTGACTCTTTCGAGGCGGTCAGCTGCACCTACACCACCACGCCGGACGAGGACTTCGTCCTGGACCGGATCGGCCCCGTGGTGATCGGTGCCGGATTCTCGGGGCACGGCTTCAAGTTCACGCCGGTCATCGGGCGGATGCTTGCGGACCTGGCCACCGGCGCCAGGCCTGCCCCGGAAATCTTCCGCGCCGGCCGCTGATTGCCTGCCGTCATGCAGGGGACAGTTAGCGGGAGCTGTCCTCGGCATCGGTAAGGACCGGTTCCCCGCCGTCCCCGCCCGCGGCGTCCGTGTTGGCCGCCCGCACGGCAGGCATCGCCAGGACCGCCGCCACCGTGAGGACCCCCGCGGCAAGGGCGGCCACGAAGACTGCGCCGGAAGCCGCCACTACTGCGGGTCCGTTGCCGCCTCCTCCGGCGGCTCCCCCATAAATGGCGTTGGCCACCGCACCGAAAACGGCCACGCCCAGTGCGCTCCCGATGGACCGGGCGAACATGTTGGTGCTGGTGACCACACCCCGCTCATTCCAGGAAACGCTGGACTGGGCGGCGATCAGCGTGGGGGTGGCAACCAGCCCCAGGCCGAGTCCGACGACGAAACAGCTGACGGCGACCAGCGTTACGCTGGGACCAGCTGAGGTAAGTGCAAGGACCGCGAGGCCGGCCACGGTGATGGAGATGCCGATGAGCGCTGTGGCCTTGAACCCGATCCGCAGGTAGAAGCGCCCGGCCTGGGAGGCGCTGATCGGCCAGCCCACGGTGAGTGCCGCCAAGGCCAGCCCGGCGACCAGCGGTGAGCTGGCCAGCGCACCCTCCAGGAACGTGGGCACATAGGACGTCAGCCCGATCAAGACGGCACCAACGCCGAAGGACACAAGGGCTGTGGTTCCGAGGAGACGGCGCGACACCACCCAGGACGGCAGCACGGGCTCCGCCGCGCGCCTTTCCACCATGAGGAACAGGACCAGCAGCACCCCGCCCACGGCAAAGATGCCAATACTGACGGGTGAATTCCAGGCCCAGCCCTGGCCGCCTTCGAGGGCGCCAAGGATCAGCAGGCCAAGCGAAGCCGCCAGGAGGGCTGCCCCGGCGTAGTCCACCCGGTGCTTGGCACGGTCCACGTTCTCGTGCAGCGTCCGGACCAGCATCCATCCCGCCAGCATGCACAGCGGGATGTTGACCAGGAAGATCCCCCGCCAGAACCCCAGTGCTGCGAAAATGCCGCCGAGGCTTGGTCCCACCACGGAGGAGACCGCCCACACGCTCGCGAGGTAGCCCTGGACCTTCGCGCGTTCCTCCAGTGAGTAGATGTCACCTGCGATGGTGATGGAGACAGGCAGTACTGCGCCGGCGCCGAGGCCCTGCAGGGCACGGAAGCCGATCAGGGCGGGCATGCTCCACGCAATGCCGCAGAGCACGGACCCGAGGAGGAACAGCCCGATACCCGCAAGGATGATGGGTTTCCGGCCCACCATGTCGGAGAGTTTGCCATAGATGGGGACGGAGACGGCCTGCGCCAGCAGATACGCCGAAAACAGCCACGGGAACGATTCGAACCCGCCGATGTCGCGGACAATCGACGGGACGGCCGTGGCCACGATGGTGGAATCGATCGCCACCAGCCCGGTGGCGAGCATCAGGGAAATAAGGATGGGGCCCCGTTCAGAACGGAAGCCCACTCCCTGGGCGCGGGCGGTTGGCATGGGCCTCGTTTCGGTTTCCGGGTGGTGTCACCTCCACTCTAGGTACCCACTAGGAATGCCGACTACCGTTTGCCCTGGTGTTCGTCCAGGATCCGGGCGCAGCGGATGAAGCCAAGGTGGGAGTAAGCCTGCGGGTGGTTCCCCAGGTGGGTTTCCGTGCCGGGGTCGTACTCCTCCGGCAGCAGCCCGGTGGGCCCGAAGAGGTTCACCAGCTGGTCGAAGAGGTCCCAGGCCTCCTCGATCCGGCCCGTGGCAACGTACGCTTCGATCAGCCAGGTGGTGCAGATGTGGAAGCCACCCTCCAGCCCCGGCAGGCCGTCGTCGTACCGGTACCTAAACACGGTGGGACCCACCCGGAGTTCCCGCTCCACGGCGGTGACGGTATCCAGGAACCGCTGGTCCGTGACGTCCAGCAGCCCGGAAAGCCCGATGTGCAGGACGGCGGCGTCCAGGTCCGGGCTGTCATAGGCCACCGTGTAGGACTTTGCGGACTCGTCCCAGCCTTCCCGCAGGACTTCGTCCCTGATGGTGGCGGCCACCGGCGCCCAGGCTGCCCCGGGAGTCCGGCCGTGGCGGGACGCCGTGCGGAGTGCCCGGTCAAGGGTGACCCAGCACATCACTTTCGTGTAGATGTGGTGCCGCGGTGCCCGCCGGGCCTCCCAGATGCCATGGTCGGGTTCGTGCCAGCGGGCCAGGACGGCTGACGCCATCTGGATCATCAGTTCCCAATGGTCCTCGGCCAGCGCCCCTTCCCGTTCGCTCAGGCTGTGGATCAGCTCGGCAATGGGACCAAAGACGTCCAGCTGGACCTGGTGGTCAGCGGCGTTTCCGATCCTCACCGGGCGGGAGCCGGCATACCCGGGCAGGCTGTCGATGACGGCTTCAGTGGAGAGCGGCGCACCCGTCACCGAATACAGGGGATGCAGCCATTCGGGGCCGGGGGCATGTTCGAGGATCCGTCCCAGCCATGCCAGGAAGCCGGTTGCCTCGCCGGTGGAGCCCAGGTCCACCAGCGCATTGACGGTCATGGAGCCGTCCCGCAGCCAGCAATAGCGGTAATCCCAGTTCCTCGTCCCGCCGATCCCTTCGGGCAGGGAGGTGGTGGGCGCCGCCAGGACCGCGCCGGTGGGCTCGTGCACCAGGGCGCGCAGCACCAGGGCAGACCGCCGGACCAGGGAGGGCTTAACGCCCGGCAGCGCGAGGCCCTGCACCCATTGCCGCGAGTGCAGCGCCACCGCGGAGCGCCTCTCCGCCTCATTTTCGGGAACCGCGGGCCGGTGTTCCGTGTCGCCGCAGCGCAGGTTGAGCACCACCGGGCCGTCCTGCAGGTTGACGGCGGCAGTGGCCGTGGCATGGCGCCCGTCCGAGGTGATGCTGAAGGTGACGCCGGGCGCGAGCAGGATGAAGGGCTCCGAGGTTCCCATGACGTGCAGTTCATCGCCGCGGGCCTCCATGCTGAACGGGGCGTTGGCGTAGTCCGGCCGCGGGGCGAAGGTGATCCTGGCCGCCCCGTTGCCGGAGAGCACCCGGACCAGGCTGGTGATGCCGTCCGGGGCGGGCTCCAGGTAGTCCGTTACCGTCACGTCCGCCCACCGGGTTTCAACGATCATGGTGCTGTCCACGTAACGCTGCCCCAGCACCTGCGAGGCCTTGACCGGCTCCACCGAGAAGTGGCCCGCGGCGTCACCGCCCAGGATGTGCGCAAACAGCGAGCCGGAGTCCGGCAGCGGGTGGCTCATCCAGCAGATCTTCGCGTCCGGCGTCACGAGGGCAGTGGAGGTTCCATTGCCGATCAGGCTGTGCCGTTCCAGGCCCACGGCGTCCTCGCCGAACAGCCAGGCACGGCGCAGCTCGAACAGGATTGCCAGCACCCGGGCGAACGATTCCGGGTCGCGGAGCCGGTAGGAGGCAGAGCTCTCCCCCGGGCCCACCCGCAGCCCCATGTCCGGGCCGCGCAACGTGGCCATGGCGAGTTCATCGCTGTCAGCGTCGCCCGCATACATGGCCGCACTGGCTCCCAGCCGGGACCGCAGGCTTTCCAGGGCCTCCGCCTTTGACGGTTCCACGACGGACAGGTCCAGCACGGAGCCGTCCACAATGAAGTGCAGTCCGTGGGTGCGCGCCACATCCCTTGCGGTGTCCGTCACCGCCGCCACGATGTCCGGCGCCGCGGGCCGGGTGTGTACCGAAACGGCTACGGGTTTGCGTTCTATCCAGATGCCCTTCTGGAACCCGACGGCCTCGTTGAGCGCGGCATGGACTTTTTGCAGGACGGACTCGGTGGCAAGGGTCTGCTGGTGCGCGAACCCCATGTCGAACTCGGCGCCGTGCGAGCCCACCAGGTGCACCTCCGCCGGCAGGCGCGATACTGCGGCAAGGTCACGCAGGGAACGGCCGGAGATGACAGCCGCGTGGGTATTGGGCAGCGCCGCCAGGGCACGCAGCGCGATGGCGGCGCTGCCCAGCGGGAGCGTCTCCGTGGAAATCCCCTCGGCGTCGCACAGGGTTCCGCCGTAATTGCAGGCCACCAGCAGCCCCGGCACCCGGGCCAGCACCTTCAGTTCCGCAAGGAGCGCAGGCGTGAGCCCTTCGTCGGCGGCGTCGGACTGGACGAATGCCCGGAGCATGCCCAGGGGAAGGGACCTGGTGAGCAGTGCGGAATCCGCGACGCTTTGGTTCAACGGCGTTGGCATCCATGTACCCCTTTGAGGCAGGACCGGGCCGGGACTACAGCCGCTGGATCTCCTGCGGGCTACCGGATGGTGCCCCTCCCCGGGGTTCACAGAACTCCGGAGGGGGCACTCCCATGGTGAGCCTCCGGAGTTTCCCCCGAAAGTCCCCTGTATTGCGTATGTGTAAAAGTCCGGCAGCACGGTTTCGGCTGTGTCAGGGCCCGTGGCACGCACGGCAGCGTTTTGGACCACGACGGCGGCGCCCGCCTCATGAAACCGGGGAACCCGCCGTCGTGCTTTCCCAAAAGGGTGCCAGGCGTGACGCCCGGACCCCGGCGCCTAGACCCGCGCGAGCCCCGCGGCTTCAGCCAGGAGCTCCACGGAGCGCAGCCGGGCGTCCGTGCCGGTGCTCTGGTGCGCCACAATCAGTTCGTCGGCATCGGCGTGCCGGCCGAAACTGTCCAGGTAATCCATCACCACGTCAGGCGTGCCCACCGCGGAGTAGGTCATCATCTGCGAGACGTGCTGGCCCTGCGGCGAATCGAGGATCATGTCCGCCTCGTCGTCGGTGAACTCGCGGCCGCCGCCGAAGAACAGCGACACCCGCGCACGCTTGGTGGCCTGCATCATGGCTTGCGCTTCGGAGGCCGAATCCGCTGCAATGACGTTCACGCCGGCAATGACGTGCGGGGCATCCAGCTGCGCCGAGGGCTTGAACTCCCGGCGGTAGAGGGCCACGGCGTCCTGCAGGGCGTTGGGGGCGAAATGGGAGGCAAACGCGTACGGCAGCCCCAGCTGGGCGGCCAGGCGTGCGCCGAACAGGGACGAGCCCAGGATGTAGAGCGGTACGTTCGTGCCCTTGCCCGGGGTGGCTTCCACGCCTTGGATGCGGGTGGGCCCGGTGAGGTAGCCCTGCAGTTCCAGGACATCCTGCGGGAAACTGTCCGCGGACATCGGGTCCCGCCGCAAGGCACGCATGGTGTTCTGGTCACTGCCAGGCGCGCGGCCCAGGCCAAGATCGATGCGGCCCGGATGCAGGGTTTCCAGGGTGCCGAACTGCTCGGCGATGGTCAGCGGTGAGTGGTTGGGCAGCATCACGCCGCCGGCGCCGAGCCGGATGCTTTCGGTATGGGCGGCGACATGGGCGATGAGCACACTGGTGGCCGAGGAGGCGATGGAGGACATGTTGTGGTGCTCGGCGTACCAGACGCGGCGGTACCCCAGCTTTTCCGCGCTCTGTGCCATGGCCACGCTGCCCGCGAAGCTCTCCGCCGCCGTCTGGCCCTTGCCGATGGTTGCCAGGTCAAGGATGGAGAGGGGGAGAGTCACGTCGGGTGCCGGCCTTTCAAAGCTGTTCATGGGATTCCGGCCCGCCGGATCACGGCAGGCACTTGAGGCATAACGACGGCGGGGCCCGGCTTATTTCAGGGCGTCCAGGAATACTCAGCAAGCTTATGATGTTGCCGCCCCTATGAGCCTAAATACGTCGAAGCAGTTGGAACTGTCCGCAACGATTGAGCTGAAGGACCTGGGAACCGTGCACCGGCTTGGCTTTGGTGCCATGCGCATCGTGGGTGACGGTGTGTGGGGCGAGCCTGCTGACCGGCACGCCGCGGTCCAGGTGGTGCGACGCGCCGTCGAACTCGGGGTGGACTTCATCGACACGGCGGACTCCTACGGCCCCAACATCAGCGAGGAAATCCTGGCCGAGGCCCTGCACCCGTACAAGGACGGGCTGAAGATCGCCACGAAGGTGGGCTTCACCCGCACCGGGCCCAACCAGTGGATTCCCGTGGGCCGCCCCGAGTACCTGCGCCAGCAGACCGAGCTGAGCCTGCGCAAGCTCAAGGTGGACACCCTGGACCTGCTGCAGCTCCACCGGATTGACCCCAAGGTGGACGCCGAGGAACAGTTCGGCGTGCTGCGCGAGCTCCAGGACGAGGGCAAGGTCAAGGCCCTGGGGCTCTCGCAGGTCAGTGTGGAAGAGCTGGAGGCCGCCGGAAAGCACTTCACCGTGTCCACGGTCCAGAACCGGTACAACCTGACGGACCGCAGCTCCGAGGACGTCCTGCGCTACTCCGAGGAAAACGGCATCGGATTCATTCCGTGGGCCCCCATTTCTGCCGGCGAACTTGCCCGGCCGGGCGGGCCGCTGGACGAAGCCGCCAAGCGGCTTGGCGCCACCACCTCCCAAGTGGCGCTGGCGTGGCTGCTGCGCCGGTCCCCCGTGATGATGCCCATCCCCGGCACCGGTTCAGTGCATCACCTGGAAGAAAACCTGGCCGCGGCCGGCGTCAGCCTGGACGAGGAGACCTACGCTGAACTTGAAGCCGCGGCCGGATAACCGGCCCCTTAAGAAGCAGCCTGGAAGACAGTCAACAACGACAGGAGCAACACCCATGGCAAACATTCTGATGGTTGTATCAGCAGCCGATTCCCTCACCATGAAGGACGGCAGCGAACACCCCACCGGCTTCTGGGCCGAGGAGCTGGTGGTGGCGCACCAGACCCTGCTCGGCGCTGGCCACACCGTCCACCTCGCCACCCCCGGCGGGGCGAAACCCACAGTGGACCAGGTCAGCCTGGCGGCGGAATCCGCGGGCGGCGAGGACCGCGCGAAAGGCTTCCAGGACTACCTGGCGTCCATCGACGGCGAGCTCTCCAACCCGCTGGTGCTTGCCGACGTCGACCCTTCCGCCTATGACGCCGTGGTGATGCCCGGCGGACATGGACCCATGGCCGACCTGTACAAGGACGCCGACCTGGGCCGGCTGCTGACGGCGGCGGACAAAGCGGGCAAGGTCATTGCCCCCTTCTGCCATGGTCCCGCCGGGCTGCTCAGCGCAACGGACGACGATGGCTCGTTCGTTTTCGCCGGACGCCGCCTCACCGTGTTCACCAACGAGGAAGAGCTGGGCGGCGGCACGGGCGAGAACACCCCGTGGCTGGTGGAGGACGCGCTGAAGGAGAAGGGCGCTGTGATCGAGAACGGGGCTGCCTGGACCTCCAATGTGGTCCGGGACGGCAACCTCATCACCGGCCAGAACCCGCAGTCCAGCGAGGACGTGGCCAAGGAAGTCATCAAGGCACTGGGCTGATTCTGGCCACACGCTGCTGACACGCAGAGGGGCCAGGTCATGATGACCTGGCCCCTCCGCTGTGCCATCAGATGGCGCAGCCTCCGAGCGCGATCGTTCCGTCGATAGCCCTTATCTGGACCTGAATCTCGCCCACGCTGGTTATCAAAGCCGTGACCGTCGACTTCTGCGCAGTGATCGCGTCCTTGTTCTGCTTCTTTTGGGCCTCCAGCGTACGCAGCGTGGCCTGGGCGTCGGTGACCTGCTTGTCCAGGGTGGTCAGCTGCAACTGCAGCGACGTCAGGTTTGCCTCGACGGCGCTGATCTCGCCGTTCAGCTTGCTAAGCTGATCCGCCAGTGGCGCCACCCGCTCCTGCAGGGAAACGATTTCAGCCTCCTTGGCCGTGATCCTGGCGTTCGCGGCGGTGACTTGCGCGGCCAGGCTCTCAGCCAGTGTGTTCAGCGAAGCAACCTCGGCTTCCTTTGCCGCGGCGGCCTTGTCCGCGTCATCCAGGGCTGCCTGGAGCACGGAAAGTTCGTCCTGCAGCGCCCGGATCTCGGACTCCTTGCCGTCAACTGCAGTGTCCGCCGCCGCAAGGTCGACCTGGGCCTGGGTCAACTCCAAGTTCCGGGTGGCCAGGACCGCTTCCTGGTCGGCGATAGCCTGCTGGGCGTTCTGCGCGTCGGACTCCAGCCCCTGGAGGGCGGCCTCAAGGTTTGCCACGATTTCCTCTTGGGCCGCGACCGCAGCTGCTGCGTCCGCGGCCGCCTGCTCAGCCACGGCACGCTGTTCCTCCAACGCTGACAGCTCTGTCTGCTTGGCACTCAGCGCCGATTCCGCCTCGTTGAGCGCGTCCTCAAGGCCGGGAACCTGGGCCTCAAGGTCGGCAATGTCAGATTCTTTTGCGGTGACCCCGGCATTGGCTGCCGTCAATGCCGCCTGGAGCGGCGCAGCGTTCTGCTGCAGCGTGCTGCTTTCCTGCTGCTTGGCCAGCAGTTGGGTGTTCAACGTGTTGACCTGGGTGTTGAGCGCCGCCAAGTCACCGTGCAGGCCCGAGATGTGGGCTGCTTTGTCGGTGATCTGCTGGTCCACCAACGCCAGCTCGGCCTGCTTGCTTTGGCGCAGGTCAAGCAAAGTCTTCTTCTCGTCCGTGTTACCCCGGATAGCACTGATTTGCTTCGTTAATTCTTTAATTTCAGCGTCAAGCGCGGTTGCTTGGCCCTCGAGCGCCTCGAGCTCCGCCTGGGCTTTGCTGATCTCTGCCTGCTTGGCCGTGATGGCCGCGCCGGTAGCCGAAATCTCACCCTCCAGGGCGCTGATTTCAGCGGCGACCGCAGCGATCATCTCGTCGTTTGCCGTCACTGCCGCGGCCGCTTCTGCCGCCTCGGGCTGGAGTGTGGCCAGCTCGGCCTGTGCCGCTGCAATCGCGGCATTCGCGGCATCGAGTGCTGCTTTCGCATCTGCGGCAGCGGACTCCAGCGCTGCCAACTCGCCCTCGGCAGTGGCGATCTCGGCTGCCTTGTCAGTAACAGCAGCGTCCGCTTCCTTGACCTGGGTTTCCAGACCTGCAAGCGCCTCCTGGGCGGCACTCACCAGGTCCTTCTGCGCCTTGAACTCCTCATCTGCGGCGGTACCGGCGGCCACCATCGAGGCGAGTTGAGTCTCAGCTTCAGCCACAGCCGCCTCCGCTGCGGTGACGGCATCAGCAGCCTGCCCTGCCTGGGTAGCCAGTTCTGCCAGTTCACCTTGCGCCTGCCCGGTCTGCGCTTCCTTGCCGGCCACGGCGTCGGCTGCGTCAGCCGCTGTCTGCTGCAGCGTTTCAAGTTCACCTTGGGCCACGGCAATGGCTGCATTGTTTGCATCCTGGTCTGCTGCCAACAATGCAGCCTCGCCCTTCAACACCTCCGACGCTGCCAGGGCTGCTGCAAGGTCTTCCTCAAGTGGTGCCAGCCTGCTGGCAACGTCCGCATACTGGCCCTGCAGCACGGCGAGCGCCTCCTCCCCACCGGCAATGGCGGAGTTTGTTTCGGCCACTTTCAATTCCAGTGCTGCAAGAGCGGACTCCGCATCGGCGAATTCCTTGTCCAGTTGCTGCCCTTGTGCATCAAGGTCCGCCAGCGTTTTGTCTATGGCCTCGATTTCCGTTGCCAGAACCGCCTCCTGGCTCTGGAGCTTTTCCTTCTCCCCCTGCAACGCGGCGATGGCATCAGCATTCCTCTTGGACGCTGCCTTCAGCAGGTTCTCCTGGACGCCGCCCCGGTGCGCCTGCTGGTTCACCACGCCGTTGCAGATTGAGGAATTGGACGTTGTTCCTGCTGCGGCAGCAGGCTGGATCAGCACAAGGCTGCTGGTAAGCAGGCCCGGCAGGACGACGGCGGCCGCGAGCCGGCGCGAAAGGACAGACTTGGACGGGGAAGTGCGCATGAAAGCTCCTGTTGAGACCATCGGGCGGCCCACTCTGGCCGCTGCCTGGACTAACCGTAGGTGGCAACGGAGCGGAGCACACGCGTACTCCCCCACCCGACTTTCGGCGTGAGTACTCGTTTTCCCATGCCAGCCGAAACCGGCACTACTTGGTGTACCTGGCCAGGCGGATCCCCTGCATAAAGTGCGCTCACGGCCGGTTTGGCAATAGTCTGGCCAGATGGGGACCAGTGCCGTGAACTCCGGCGAACAGATTGACCGGCAGTCGCGCATTCTCGAGGCGGCGCTCGACCTGCTGTCGCGGCACGGCATCTCGGGCGTCAGCATGCGGGCCGTGGCCCGTGAAGCCGGCGTCGCACTGGGCCTCGTCAACTACTACTACGACGACAAGATGAGCCTGATCCGGGCCGCCCTGCGCAGCGTGGATGAACATGACCTGGCCCTGGTGGCGCCTGACCCGTCGTCGGCCCCGGATGAACAGCTCCGCAAAGCCCTGCGGCGGGTTGCCGGCCCAGACCTGCTGACCACCCGGTACCTGTCCCTGCGCCTTCACCTTTGGGCCCTTGCGCAGGCCCACGAGGATTTTGCCCACATCAATGCCGCAGCCTTCGACCGGTACCTCGATGGGCTCGCAGCACTGGTCTCCAACGCCAACCCAGCGCTGCCTCCGGAAGAATGCAAGGAACGTGCGGCCGACATCGTCGTTGTACAGAACGGCATGTGGCTGACGGCGCTCCTGGGGGTGGACAACGCAGCGATCCAAAGGGGGATCGCCCGCACCGAGCAGATTGCGTTTGCCCCGCCGCGGAACACGTAGCTCCCCGGCACCCGCCAGGCAATAAGCGTGAACTTTCACGGTGAACTCCTCGCAGCTTCACATTGAACATCTGTTCAAGAAATCTATTGAACGTCCGTTCAACCTCGGCTACTGTCCTCCGTATGACTTACGCCACACCGTCCCAGGACGGGACAGCATCAACCCTTTTCATCAACGGTTCATGGGAGCCGGCAGCTTCCGGCGCTGTCCGCGAGATCCGCAACCCCGCCGACGGCGAGCTGGCTGCCACCGTGTCCGAGGCCGGCCGGGAGGACGCGGTGCGGGCCATCGCCGCTGCGCGTGCAGCCTTCGACTCGGGCGTCTGGTCCTCCGTCCCGGCACCTGCGCGGGGCAGCTTCCTGCTCAGGGTCGCCGCGGAACTGCGCGAGCGCAGGGAAAAGTTTGCCCGCGCCGAGTCGCTGGACACCGGAAAGCGGATCGCCGAAAGCCGGATCGACATGGACGACATTGCCGCCTGCTTCGAATACTTCGGCAGGCTCGCCGGGCAGCAGGCCGGCCGCATGGTCGACGCCGGTAACTCCGCCGTCGTCAGCAGGATCGTCCACGAACCCGTAGGCGTCTGCGGCCTTATCACGCCCTGGAACTACCCGCTGCTCCAGGCCGCGTGGAAGATCGCGCCGGCGCTGGCCGCAGGCTGCACCTTCGTCCTCAAGCCGTCCGAGCTGACCCCGTCCACCGCCATCCTGGCCATGCAGCTGCTGCAGGATCTCGGCCTGCCGGACGGGGTGGCCAATCTCGTCACCGGCGCCGGTGCCCAGGCGGGCGCACCGCTCTCTGAACATCCCAACGTCGACCTCGTCTCCTTCACGGGCGGCCTGGAAACCGGCAAGCGCATTGCAGCGGCCGCCGCCGGCACCGTCAAGAAGGTGGCGCTGGAGCTGGGCGGCAAGAACCCCAACGTGGTGTTCGCCGACGCGGACTTCGACGCCGCCGTCGACAACGCCCTGAACGGCGCGTTCGTCCACTCCGGGCAGGTCTGCTCCGCCGGGGCGCGGCTGGTGGTGGAGGAATCGATCGCCGAACGCTTCGTGGACGAGCTGGTCCGGCGCGCGCAGGGCATCCGCCTCGGCGGCCCGTTTGATGACGACGCCGAAACGGGCCCGCTGATTTCCGCGGCCCACCGTGAGAAGGTCCACGCCTACGTCCAGCGGGGCATCCAGGAGGGTGCGCGGCTGCGGACCGGCGGCTCCGCGCCGCAAGGGGAGAAGTACGACGGCGGCTTCTACTACCAGCCCACCGTCCTGGACCAGGTGCAGCGCGGCATGTCCGTGGTCATCGACGAGGCGTTCGGCCCGGTGGTGACGGTGGAAACCTTCCGCACCGAGGACGAAGCCGTGGCGACGGCCAACGACACTATCTACGGACTGGCCGGCGCGGTCTGGACCCAGGACGCCGGCAAGGCCCAGCGCGTGGCCGGCCGGCTGCGGCACGGCACGGTCTGGATCAACGACTACCACCCCTACCTCCCCCAGGCCGAGTGGGGCGGCTTCGGCCAGTCCGGCGTCGGCCGCGAGCTCGGCCCCACCGGCCTGGCGGAATACCAGGAAGCCAAGCACATCTACCAGAACACCAGCCCGCAGGTCACTGGCTGGTTCGCTGACCACGGCAAGGAGAACTAGATGCACTTCGACAACATCGAGGACCTCAGCGAGCGCTCGTTCGATTACATCGTCGTGGGGGGCGGATCCGCGGGGGCCGCCGTGGCCGCGAGGCTGAGCGAGGATCCGGACGTGACCGTGGCCCTGGTGGAAGCCGGGCCCGATGACCGTAACCTTCCCGAGATCCTGCAGCTGGACCGCTGGATGGAACTGCTCGAATCCGGCTACGACTGGGACTACCCGGTGGAACCGCAGGAGAATGGCAACTCCTTTATGCGGCACGCCCGGGCCAGGGTGATGGGCGGCTGCTCCAGCCACAACTCGTGCATCGCCTTCTGGGCACCGCGCGAGGACCTGGATGAGTGGGAGTCCAAGTACGGCGCCACCGGCTGGAACGCAGACGCCGCCTGGCCGCTGTACAAGCGGCTGGAAACCAACGAGGACGCCGGCCCGGACGCGCCGCACCACGGCGACTCGGGCCCCGTGCACCTGATGAACGTGCCCCCGGCGGATCCTGCCGGCGTTGCGCTCCTGGACGCCTGCGAACAGGCCGGCATCTCCCGCGCCAAGTTCAACTCCGGCACCACCGTGATCAACGGCGCCAACTTCTTCCAGATCAACCGCCGCGCGGACGGTACCCGGTCCTCCAGCTCGGTCTCCTACATCCACCCGATCATCAGCCGCCCCAACTTCACCCTGCTGACCGGCCTCCGCGCCCGCCAGCTGGTGTTCGACGCGGACAAGCGCTGCACCGGCGTGGACGTGGTGGACTCCGCGTTCGGCCGGACCCACCGGCTTTCCGCGAACCGCGAGGTCATCCTGTCAACCGGCGCCATCGACTCCCCCAAGCTGCTCATGCTCTCCGGCATCGGCCCGGCAGCGCACCTCGCCCAGCACGGGATCGATGTGCTGGTGGACTCCCCCGGCGTGGGCGAAAACCTGCAGGACCACCCCGAAGGCGTGGTCCAGTTCGAAGCCAGGCAGCCCATGGTCCAGACGTCGACGCAGTGGTGGGAAATCGGCATCTTCACCCCCACGGAGGAGGGCCTGGACCGCCCGGACCTGATGATGCACTACGGCTCGGTCCCGTTCGACATGAACACCCTGCGGCACGGCTACCCCACCACGGAGAACGGCTTCAGCCTCACGCCGAACGTCACCCACGCCCGCTCGCGCGGCACCGTGCGCCTGCGCAGCCGCGACTTCCGCGACAAGCCCATGGTGGACCCGCGCTACTTCACCGATCCGGACGGCCACGACATGCGCGTCATGGTGGCAGGGATCCGCAAGGCCCGCGAAATCGCGGCCCAGCCGGCCATGGCGGAATGGACCGGCCGGGAGCTTTCACCCGGGATCGAGGCGCAGACGGACGAGGAACTGCAGGACTACATCCGCAAGACCCACAACACCGTGTACCACCCCGTGGGCACCGTCCGGATGGGACCGTCCGACGACGACATGTCGCCACTGGACCCCGAGCTGCGGGTCAAGGGCGTCACCGGCCTGCGCGTCGCCGATGCGTCCGTCATGCCGGAGCACGTCACCGTCAACCCCAACATCACCGTGATGATGATCGGCGAGCGCTGTGCCGATTTGATCCGTGCGGGCCTCACCCGCGCCAGCCGAAACGGCGAAACCACGACGTCGGAGCGGGAACTCGCCGCCTCCCTCGCCTGACTTCCAGGCCACCGGCCGTCCGTGCGCCGCAGTGCGGACGGCCACCACTATCGTGCTTTTTTGATTGAGGAGTCCACATGGCGGAACCCAGCAAGAGTATTGATTCAAGCGGCATGGACGAGTTTGGCTACGCGCAGACCCTGGACCGGAGCATCGGCAAGTTTGCCAGCTTCGCAGCCGGCGTCAGCTACATCTCCATCCTCACCGGTGTCTTCCAACTGTTCTACTTTGGCTTTTCCATGGCCGGACCCGCCTACGCATGGTCCTGGCCCCTCGTCTTCGCCGGCCAGCTGATGGTGGCCCTGTGTTTTGCCGAACTGGCGGGCCGCTACCCCGTTGCGGGATCGGTGTACAACTGGGCCAAAAGACTCGCCTCCGGCACCTCGGCCTGGCTGGCCGGCTGGCTGCTGATGCTCTCGTCCATCGTGGCGCTGGGCTCCGTGGCACTGGCTTTGCAGCTCACCCTGCCCCAGCTTTGGTCCGGCTTCCAGTTCGTCGGTGACGGCACCGGCCCCTACGATTTCGCCATGAACGGCGTGGTGCTGGCCAGCATCATGATCACCATCTCCACCCTCATCAACGCGTTCGGCGTAAAGCTCATGACGCGGATCAACAGCATCGGCGTGTTCGTGGAGCTGACCGCAGCCGTGCTTCTCATCCTCGCGCTGGGCTGGCACGTGGTGCGTGGGCCGGAGGTCCTCTTCGACACCGCCGGCTTCGGGGAAGGCCACGACCTCGGCTTCTTCGGCGTGTTCCTGATCGGTGCCATGGCTTCGGGCTACGTTATGTACGGCTTTGACACCGCCAGCTCGCTTGGGGAGGAGACCAAGGACCCGAAACGTACGGCACCCAGGGCCATCCTGCGGGCCATCACGGCCTCATTCGTACTGGGCGGCCTGATCCTGCTGTTCGGCATCCTGGCCGCCCCGGACCTGGCGGATCCCAAGGTGGGATCGGCCGACGGCGGCCTGCAGTACATCGTGCTGTCCGTCCTGGGCGGACCGTTTGGCAAGGCCTTCCTGGCGTGCATCGTCGTGGCCGTGGTGGTGTGCACCCTGGCTGTCCATGCCGCCGCCATCCGCATGATGTTCGCCATGGCCCGGGACAACAACCTGCCCTTCAGCCGGCAGCTCAGCAAAGTGGATCCGGTCCGCAGGACCCCGACTGTTGCGGCTATCGTGATCGGCATCCTGGCCGTGATGCCACTGCTCATCAACGTCACGCAGCCTGCGATTTTCACCATCATGTCCAGCATCAGCATCGTCCTGATCTACCTTTCCTACCTCCTGGTCACCGTGCCCATGCTGCGCAACCGGCTCCTGAAAAAGTGGCCGCTCGCCGCTGACGGTTCCGAGCCCGGTTTTTCCCTGGGCAAGTGGGGGCTGCCGGTGAACATCCTGGCGGTCCTGTGGGGCGGTGCCATGACGCTGAACCTGGTGTGGCCGCGCCCGGAGATCTACAACTCGGTGCCGCCGTTTGAGTGGTACCTGCAGTGGGGCGGGGTGATCTTCGTGGCCGCCGTCACGGTGGGCGGGGCCCTGCTGTACCGGCTGAAGATCCGCCATCAGACGGGCGTGCTGGCCGAGCATGCTGCGGCCGTCGCGGCCCATCCGTCATCGGGCGCCGCACAGCAGGCCACTCCCGCTGCGCTGGACGTGGTGGACGCCAAGGTGCCTTACCGCACCTGTTCCCACACATCAGCTGCGGGGCTGGCGGTCCCCAGCGGAAAGGTCGATGACGGCACCCACCCCAGTGCCGTCGTCGGCCTTTCCCCATGGAGGGGAACGAGGGGTGGTCCTGCCGCTCCTGAAGGGCGGCCGCCGCTAAGCTAGCGCCATGGCCAACAAAACCACAGCAGAGAAGCTCGCCACCCTCCAGAAGGGCTACACGCTGGAAGGCGCCACCATAGAGCTGGGGGCCGCCATTATCGACGGCGAGCTCCATAAGGATGCGCCGGTGCGGCTGCCGCTTTCCATGATGAACCGGCACGGACTGGTGGCCGGTGCCACCGGCACGGGCAAGACCGTCACGCTGCACATGATGGCCGAACAACTTTCCACCGCCGGAGTGCCGGTCTTCCTGGCGGACATCAAAGGCGACCTGTCTGGGCTGGCCACCGCCGCCACGGGCAGTGAGAAGCTCACCGCGCGCACCGAGGGCATCGGGCAGTCCTGGCAGGGCCGGACGTTCCCGGTGGAGTTCCTGGCCCTAGGCGGCGACGGCAACGGCGTCCCGGTGCGGGCAACGGTGTCCTCGTTCGGGCCCATCCTGCTCTCGCGGATCATGGAGCTGAACGACACGCAGGAATCCAGCCTCCAACTGGTGTTCTACTTCGCAGACAAGAACGGCCTGGAGCTCATCGACCTGAAGGACCTCCGCGCGGTGATCCAGTTCCTCACCTCGGCAGAAGGCAAGGACCAGCTGGAGGAACTCGGCGGGCTGTCCAAGGCCACGGCCGGCGTCATTTTGCGGGAACTGGTGAGTCTCGAGGCGCAGGGACTGGAGAAGTTCTTCGGCGAGCCGGAGTTCGACACCGCGGAGCTGCTTCGGACCGCCCCGGACGGACGAGGGGTGATCACCTGCCTGGAGCTGCCCACCCTGCAGACAAAGCCCATGCTGTTCTCCACCTTCCTGATGTGGCTGCTGGCCGACCTTTTCGAGGACCTGCCCGAGGCCGGCGACCTGGACAAGCCCAAGCTGGTGTTCTTCCTCGACGAAGCCCACCTCCTCTTCAACGACGCCTCCAAAGCCTTCCTAGAGGCCATCACCACCACGGTCCGGCTCATCCGGTCCAAGGGCGTGGGGATCTTCTTCGTCACCCAGACCCCCAAGGACGTTCCGGCGGAGGTCCTCGGCCAGCTGGCCAACCGGGTGCAGCATGCCCTCCGCGCGTTCACCCCCGAGGACGCCAAGGCCCTCAAGGCCACGGTGTCCACGTTCCCCATGAGCGACTACGACCTCGAGGAGACGCTCACGTCTGCAGGCATTGGCGAGGCAGTCATCACGGTGATGAACGAGAAAGGCGCCCCTACGCCTGTGGCGCTCACCAGGCTCCGCGCCCCCGAGTCCGTCATGGGACCCAGCGACGAAGCCCTGGTGCGCAGCACCGTTGCGGGCTCGGCCCTGCTGGCAAAGTACGGGACGGCCGTGGACAACCACTCGGCTTTCGAAAAACTGTCAGGGAAGGCCGCAGCGCCCGCCGGATCGGGTTCGGGCGGGGCTGTTTCGGGCGGGGCAGGCCAGGACGATGTCGACGCCGAGGCGCGCCGGATCGAGGAGGAGATCCTTGGGCGGCCCAGCAGCAGGCCCGCTCCGTCCCCCACAGCGGGACGGCGCATGCCCGCCGAAAACGCCCCTGCCCCGCGGCCGGGTGCGGGAGACTCGATGGCGGGCGACATCGGCGGAATGCTCGGCGGCGCCCTGGGCGGCGGGCTGAAGAGCATGGCCAGGTCCATCGGCACACAGCTCGGACGGGAGCTGCTGCGCGGCGTGTTCGGCACGTCGTCCCGGCGCCGCCGCCGTTGAAAGGTACCGCATCCGGCTGACTCAACTGCCGCCGTCGGACGCATGGCAGGTAACGTATGGAACGTGCAGATGAGTCAAGCGTTGGTGAGGATCGCGGCCGGATGGCTGCTGGGACTCATGCTTGCCGTCGCCGGCGCCGTGGTTGCGGTGAACCTGGTCAACAACACAGTGGCCAGCCCGCAGCAGCCCGTACGCGAGTATCTGGACGCGCTGCAAAGCGGTGACGGCGGCAAGGCGCTGGGGCTCCTCCGGGCCACGGTCCCGCCCAGCAACGCCGCCATGCTCGACGGCACGGCCCTGCAGACCGCTACGTCCCGGTTCACGAATGTGGAGATCGGCGATCCGGAGGAACGCCCGGACAACCAGGTCATGGTGCCCCTGGAGTACACCATTGACGGCAGCAGGCTCCGCACCGAATTCCTGCTGCGAAAGACCGGAACTGAGTGGATCTTCTTCAACACCTGGGCTTTCGTTCCGTCCAGGCTGCCCACGGTGGACATCACGGTGGTTAACTCCAGTGAGGCCACCGTCAACGGGGTGCCCGTCAACATGCCCAACGGCCGGAACTCCTTTGCGGTCTTCTACCCCGGCGAATACGAGGCATCCGTGAACGGGGAGTACTTCTCGGCGGCCCCCACCCGGGCCACGGTCACGGCACGGGACGCCCCGGTGGCCCCGCTCAACCTCCTCACCCAGGCCACGGACGACCTGAAGAAGGACGTGTCCGCGAAGGTTCGGGAATTCCTGGACGGCTGCGCCGCTGTTGCAGCCAAGGAACAGAAACTCCAGCCGGACTGCCCCTTTTACTACGCCAGCAACAACACGGTGCAGGACGGCAGCATCAAGTGGACCGTGACGGAATACCCCAACGTGTCCATTGAGCCCTTCGACGGGCGCTGGGTGGTGGCTCCCCTCGACGGAAAAGCCAAGGTGGAAGCCCTCCAGCAGAACCTGTTCACCGGTGCCTGGTACCCGCTCAGCGAGGAAGTGGACTTCAGTTTCACCACCCGCCTGGACGTCAGCGGGGACACGGTCAAGGTCACGCCGGTACTGAGCTTCTAGGGCCGGTCCGCCACGCTGGCCCAGTTTTGGTGGCCAAACAGCAGGTCTACCAGCCGTTGTGGCGCCAGCCGGGCGAATAACCGGGCCGGTTTGGTTGCGGCCACCGCAGCGAGCCCCGGGCAAGAACCTCGCGGACCTGCGCCAGGACAGCTTCGGGTGAATGAACCACGTCGTCGTAGAAGAATCGCAGCACGGGAAGGCCCTGCAGTATTGCGGAGTTGTCCCTGCGGCGGTCCTTCTTGAACTGCCTGGCTTCGAGATGGAAGGCCAGCCCGTCAATCTCCACGATGAGGAACCCCTCCAACAGGAAGTCAACACGGCCGATGCCATCGATCCACACTTGGGTTTCGGTAAGAATGCCTGCATCCCGGAGCAGCACCCGGGCCAGGGTCTCCAGGAGGGAATCCGCGCCCCGGTCCACCTTGGACACTACATTCCGCGCTTTGCCGCACCGGGGTCCGTCCAAGTGGCGGAGCAGGTATGGCGTATCGATGTCTCCGCGGTTGTATGCACACTCCACCATCACCAGGGACTCGAGTTCCGGCAGGCACAGCAGGGCATGAAGCAGGACATCAGGCAGGGCTGCAAGCGTCCGGTGGCGGGGCGGCTGCGTCAAGCCGGTGCGGTGGCTGATACACCGTACTGCGCTTCGGCCGTTGCTCTGCCAGTAGTGGGGCCTGACAGGAGGGTGGAGCCGCCAGAGGCTGTATGCAGGGGCTGCGGAAACGCAGGTGACCAGACCGCGGGCGCGCCCCGCAGCCACCAGTTCAGGGTCTGCGTCAGCCACGGCCAGGAGTCCCCGGTCCAGCCGAAGCACCTGGCCGCTGCGGACCGCACGGCGAAGGTCCGTGTCCGTGGCACCGGCGGCCAGCACATCCCGCCGCAGCAACACTCCACCAGCTGATCTAAGGATTTCCGTCGGGTCCATCAGGCCAGAATGTGTGCCATCCTGGCCCGGCGTCAGCCTCGAGCCGTGCTATGTGAACAAGACGGCCCCAAGTTGGCCCACTTTTTGGGGGAAGCAGCAACAAAGAGGCCCGGTTCCCACTCCTCATGGGGTGGAAAACCGGGCCACTTAAGCAGGCTCAGGATTACGGCGGCGCGTCAGTCCATGCCGCGCAGGTCCAGCACCAGCTCGGTATCACCATCGCCTTGGAGCACCACGGGGATGCCCCAGTCCTGCTGGTACAGGTGGCAGGCAGCGTGGTCCGGGATCTCGCCGTCCTCGGTCTCGGGCCCGTCGCAGGCGGCAGCCCGGGCGGTGATGTGCAGGATGCCCTCCGGCACGTCCGGTGAGAGCTCCAGTGTGCGGAGCAGCCCCACCGAGGTTCCGCCGCCGGATGCCAGCAGCTCCGGCGGCGTGGAGGAGATCTTCAGCTGGGTGGGATCACCCCAGCGGTCATCCAGCTTCTGCCCTGTGGGGGCGGTGAAGCGGACTGTCAGCTCCAGGGGGCCGGGGGCAACGGGGCTCTTGGGCCGGTGCGTCTGGACCGCGCCTTCGTCCACCTGCTGTGCTTCCTTGGGGATGGGGACGAACACCACCTGGTGCTTGTTCGCCTCCACCACCACCAGCAGCGGCTCAGAACCGGCCGAGTGCGTGTGGTCCACAATCACGTCGGACGGCTCCAGGAGGCCGCGCGCCAGGGTGGACACTGTGCGGGTGGCGGGATCGTACCGCCGCACGGCGCCGTTGTAGGTGTCGGCCACCGCCACGGAGCCGTCCGGCAGGACGGTAACACCCAGGGGGTGCTGCAGCCGGGCTTCCGCTGCCGCGCCGTCCCGGAAGCCGAAGTCGAACAGCCCCTTGCCGATCGCGGACTCCACGGTAACCGTGCCGGCGTCGTCAATGGCCAGCTTGCGGAGGGCGGACGTTTCGGAATCAGCCACCCAGATGTTGCCCTCGGCGTCCTCGGCCAGGCCGGAAGGCTGGGCGAACCAGGCCTCGTGCGCGGGGCCGTCTAGCAGGCCTTCCAGGCCGTTGCCGGCCACGATGGCCACCGTCCCGGTGAGGGGGTCGAAACTGAAGATCTGGTGCACGCCGGCCATGGCCACCACCACGGCGTTAAGCTTCCTGGACCATACGACGTCCCAGGGCGAGCTCAGGGCCACATCCAGCGGGTGCCCGCCGAGCTGGCCCGTGAATCCCGCCGCGTCCTCGTCCACGCGCGCCGGTCCGGACTCCAGCAGGCGCTGGACGCCGCTGCCGGCAAGGGTGGAGGCCTTGCCGTCCGCGAGGGACAGCCCACGGAGCCGGTGGTTGACGGAGTCGGCAATCACGACGTCGTACCCCGCCTTGGCTGCCACGTCTTCCGGCAGCAGAACCAGGCCTTGGGGCTCGTTGAACTGTGCCACGGCGGAATCCCCCGCGGCCGGGCCGTCCGCGTGGCCCCTCACGCCGGAGCCGAAGGTGCCCAAGACGGTATGGAAGTCCGTGCCGAGTTCCACCAGGCGGTGGTGGCCGGTGTCGGTGACCAGCCAGGAACCCTTGCCGGCATCACCGTCTGCTGCGGCACCTGCCCCTGTGCCGCCGTCGGAGGTTCCATTCACGGCGGTGGATCCGCGGCCCGGCGGCAGGAAGAGGGCCTTGCCGGGGAAGCGCAGGGTGCCGGAGGTGGGCTCCGGGGCGACGTACGGGCCGGAACCGCGGTGAAGCGTGCCCTTGGCCTCATGTTCGGCGATAAGCTCAGGAATCAGCACGGCCAGGCCGTCCGCGTGGCCTTCGCCGGAGAGGTGCGCCACGATGTAGCCCTCGGGGTCGATGACCACAAGGGTGGGCCAGGCGCGGGCGGTGTACGCCTTCCAGGTCTCCAGCTCGGGATCGTCCAGGACCGGGTGATGGATCTCGTAGCGCTCAACAGCGGCGGCCAGCGCCACCGGATCTGCCTCGTGCTCGAACTTGGGCGAGTGGACGCCCACCGTGACGAGGACGTCGGAGTACTGTTCCTCCAGCGGCCGGAGTTCGTCCAGCACATGCAGGCAATTGATGCAGCAGAAGGTCCAGAAATCCAGCAGCACGATCTTGCCGCGCAGGGCTTCAAGGTCCAGGGTCTTGCCGCCCGTGTTCAACCAGTTGCGGCCCACCAGTTCGGAGGCCCGGACCCGGGCATGCGTGCGTACGGTTTCGCTCATCAGCGTCCTTCCAGCTTGTTGCGTTCAGCCAGCCTGGCGTCGCGTTCGGCCAATTTGGCAAACATATCGTTGTAAGCGGTGAGATCGGCGTCGTTATTCCTGTCCGCCGCCCTGTCCACGCGTTTGGTCTCCCGCTGGTCCGAGCGGGACCACATGATGGCCACACCGATGGCCACCAGCAGGGTGGGCACCTCGCCGATGCCCCAGGCCACCGCGCCGCCCATCTGCTGGTCCAGGAGGGCCGAGGGGCCCCACTCCCTGCCCAGGTTGCCGAAGTAGTCCGCGGCGAGGAGGTTGGTCCCGCCCATAATGGCGACGCCGAAGAAGGCGTGGAAGCCCATTGTGGCCAGGAGCAGCAGGAGCCGCATGGGGTACGGCGCCCGGCGCGGAAGCGGGTCGGTGCCGATCATGGTCAGCACAAAGATGTACCCCGTGAGCAGGAAGTGCACAATCATCAGCTCGTGGCCCACGTGTTCCCGCATGGCGAAGCCGAACAGGTCCGAGTAGTAGAAGAGCACAATGGACCCGGCAAAGTTGGCTGCCGCGAAAAGCGGGTGGGTGACCAGCTGCGAGAACTTGGAGTGGATGAACACCAGCAGCCACTCCCGGGTTCCACGGGAGCCGTCACCCCGGGCGGGCAGGGCCCGCAGGGCGAGCGTCACCGGCGCCCCGAGCACCAGGAAGATCGGGGCCACCATGGTCAGTGCCATGTGGTCCACCATGTGCGCCGAGAACAGTATGCGGCCATAGACCGACGGCGGTCCCGACGTGATGTAGGTCAGCACCAGGAGTCCTATGACCCAGTTCACGGAACGGAACCACTGCCACTTGTCACCGCGCCGGTAGACCTTGGCCACGCCCAGGAAGTAGGCGACGAGGCCGAACAGCGCTGCGGCGATCCAGAGCCAGTCCAGGCGCCACTCGGTGAGCCAGCGCTCCGGTGTGAGCTCAGGCGGAAGCTCGTAGCCTGTGAGGATGAAGGCGGGCGAGGCGTCGGGGGCGAAGGTGGTGGGCTCCGGCGGGGCGGAACGGCCCAGGGCGACGGCGACACCGGAAGTTGCGCCCATCACCAGGAATTCCGCCAGGACCAGCTGCCAGAGCACACGCCGCGAGGACAGGGTGGAGCCCTTGCGGCCCAGCTGCGGGATGACCCACTGCCGGTGCATGAATCCAACCCCGCCCAGGACCACGGTGGCCGCGGACTTGGCCAGGATCAGCTGGCCGTAGGGGGAGCCGAAGAGGTCCCCCCAGTTGGTGATCCTGATGCTCGCGTTGATGACACCGGAGGCGAACACCAGGACGAAGGCGAAGCCGGCGACGGACGAGAACCGGCGGAGCGTGGGTTCCGTAATGTCGGCGGACGCTGCGGCTTTGGGGCCGGTCAGGATTCCGGAGAGCAGGGCCAACATGATGATGCCACCGACCCAGGTGCTGACACCCACCAGGTGCAGGCCCAGGGAGTTGATGGCGCCTTCGTGGTCTGCGGAACTCGACGAGTGGCCGATCAGGGCGGTGGGCACCAGCCCCACCAGGGCCAGGACCAGCGTCAGAGCGAGTCCCCCGAGGGACCTCACGCCGAACAACGCCGTCGTCACTATTGCCGCGATGATGGTGACGGCCAGCCAGGCGCGCCCGGTCTCGATGTCCGTCATGAAGAAGACCAGGGCCTGGGTAAACTCAGCGTCGCCGGAGAGCGCCTGCCCTGCGACATCGGAGTAGGTAAGGACCAGGACGGCAATTGCGGACAGTGTCCACGCGGCACCTGCCACGGACGCCACGGCCAGGGCGCGGCTGAAGGCGGGATGCTCAGGTGCCTCACTGCCGGCAGCGTCTTTGGCCCGGCTGCGGGGGCCCGCACCCCGGGGAAGGATCCCGACGGCGAAGAGCAGCCCGCCGATGACGGTCGCCAACGAGACGTTGTGGATGGCCTTGCTGACGGGGAGGCCCCAGCGGACAAACGCCCCGGGGTCGGAGACCGCCCGGGCGGCAGCAGCGCCGGAGAAGATCAGCGCCGCTGCAAGGCCCATGAACAGGGCAGCCAGCCCGGCCATCTGCCACCCCCGGGGAATCCCCAGGGAACTGCTGTCCTTGCCCGGCGCACCCTTGCCCGGCGCTCCCTTGGCAGGAACGGACTGGGGGTGGGTGGAACGTGGTTTTGCGGCAGAAGACACCATTCCATTGTCCGCTACGCCTGCCCGGCCCGCGAATCGGGCTTAAAAGCAAAAGGAGCGGCAACCTTGTGGTTGCCGCTCCTTTTCCGCGCCGGCTCAGTGCCGGGGAGGAAGAAGCTTACTTCTTGTTGGAGACTGCAGCCTTCAGCTTGGAGCCGGCGGTCAGCTTGACGCTGTGGCCTGCCGCGATCTGGATGGTCTCGCCGGTCTGCGGGTTGCGGCCGGTGCGTGCTGCACGGTCGGTGCGCTCGACGGCGAGCCAGCCCGGGATGGTGATCTTCTCGCCCGCGGCGACAGAAGTCTCGAAAACCTCGAACAGTGCGTCGAGGACGGAGTTGACGGCTGCCTGGCTGGTGCCGGCCTTGCCTGCTACCTCTGCAACAAGTTCACTACGGTTCTTAGCCATTTATGTCCTCCTGGACGGTCATGATTCTGGAGCCTGAACGCGGCATGCGCACAAGCCACTGTTCGAAAACTTACCAGCTTGGACCCCTCCGTTCCGCAAATTCCGCGTGTTTCCGCCACTTTTTGAGGTTAATCACCGGGTTCGAGGGGTTTTGAGCCCCGGATTCAGCCACCAGCGGACGCTCCTCGACGCAATTCCCGCTCCACCCCTGCGACGCTCTCTCACTTAAGGTCGGGTTTCCCGGGACGCTCTCTCAGTCGATGTCGGGTTTCCCGGGACGCTCTCTCAGTCGATGTCGGTTTTCCCGGGACGCTCTCTCAGTCGGTGTGGGTGGTGGGGGGCCGGCAGGAGGTGGAATTGCATGCCCCGGGGGAACCGGCATCATGTGAGAGTGGATCACCCCGGAAACCAGCGTTAAGTGAGAGAGGATCCCCGGGGAGCCGGAGTTCTTTGAGAGCGTCGGAGGTGGGTCCTGGGGTGGTCGTCCGGGTCTGGTCCCTGTGGTGTGTGTGTGTTAAATGTGGGAGGCCCCAACCATGGTGGTTGGGGCCTCGACCAATGTGTGTCCGGCGGTGACCTACTCTCCCACACCCTCCCGGGTGCAGTACCATCGGCGCTGTGGGTCTTAGCTTCCGGGTTCGGAATGGGACCGGGCGTTTCCCCCACGCTATGACCGCCGTAACCCTGTTACCCGCCACCAACCCCGTGGGGGTGGTGTGGGAAGTCTTGTGTGGTTACAACATTGTGGTGTTGATATTCAGTTGTTGGTTCCTTGCCAGCAAACCGGGTGGGTTTGTTGGTTGGGAACCACATAGTGGACGCAAGCAGTCTTGTTATCTTTTTACCCTTTCCTGGTGTGAACGTCTTTTGAATCCGTTCACGGAAGAGGGTGTGTGGTGTAAGTTATCGGCCTATTAGTACCGGTCAGCTTCACGAGTCGTTAGTCCTCGCTTCCACATCCGGCCTATCAACCCAGTGGTCTGGCTGGGGGCCTCTCACACACAAGGTGTATGGAAATCTCATCTTGAAGCGAGCTTCCCGCTTAGATGCTTTCAGCGGTTATCCCATCCGAACGTAGCTAATCAGCGGTGCACTTGGCAGTACAACTGACACACCAGAGGTTCGTCCGTCCCGGTCCTCTCGTACTAAGGACAGCCCTTCTCAAATTTCCTGCGCGCGCAGCGGATAGGGACCGAACTGTCTCACGACGTTCTAAACCCAGCTCGCGTACCGCTTTAATGGGCGAACAGCCCAACCCTTGGGACCTACTCCAGCCCCAGGATGCGACGAGCCGACATCGAGGTGCCAAACCATGCCGTCGATATGGACTCTTGGGCAAGATCAGCCTGTTATCCCCGAGGTACCTTTTATCCGTTGAGCGACGGCCATTCCACAATGTACCGCCGGATCACTAGTCCCGACTTTCGTCCCTGCTCGAGATGTCTCTCTCACAGTCAAGCTCCCTTGTGCACTTACACTCGACACCTGATTGCCAACCAGGCTGAGGGAACCTTTGGGCGCCTCCGTTACTTTTTAGGAGGCAACCGCCCCAGTTAAACTACCCATCAGGCACTGTCCCTGACCCGGATTACGGGCCGAAGTTAGATGTCCAAAGTGACCAGAGTGGTATTTCAACGATGACTCCACCCGAACTGGCGTCCGGGCTTCAACGTCTCCCACCTATCCTACACAAGCCACTCCGAACACCAATACCAAACTATAGTAAAGGTCTCGGGGTCTTTCCGTCCTGCTGCGCGTAACGAGCATCTTTACTCGTACTGCAATTTCGCCGAGTTTATGGTTGAGACAGCGGGGAAGTCGTTACTCCATTCGTGCAGGTCGGAACTTACCCGACAAGGAATTTCGCTACCTTAGGATGGTTATAGTTACCACCGCCGTTTACTGGGGCTTAAATTCTCAGCTTCGCCTTGCGGCTAACCGGTCCTCTTAACCTTCCAGCACCGGGCAGGAGTCAGTCCGTATACATCGTCTTGCGACTTCGCACGGACCTGTGTTTTTAGTAAACAGTCGCTTCCCCCTGGTCTCTGCGGCCCCGATCCCCTCCACACCGCGTGGGTGTATCAAGGTTGGGGCCCCCCTTCTCCCGAAGTTACGGGGGCATTTTGCCGAGTTCCTTAACCATAATTCTCTCGATCGCCTTAGTATTCTCTACCTGATCACCTGTGTCGGTTTGGGGTACGGGCGGCTAAAACCTCGCGTCGATGCTTTTCTCGGCAGCATAGGATCACCAAATCCCCCCAAACGGGGGTCCCATCAGATCTCAGGCATCATGAACAGCGGATTTGCCTACCGTTCGCCCTACATCCTTAGACCGGGACAACCATCGCCCGGCTTGGCTACCTTCCTGCGTCACACCTGTTAATACGCTTGCCTCCCAGGATCAGGTCCTGCGCTCCACCAAAACCCTCACACCACAAGGGCGATCGGGCAGGTCTCGGGCAGTTAGTATCCCCTGTTCAGCATGGGCGGTTTTTCGCCGGTACGGGAATATCAACCCGTTGTCCATCGACTACGCCTGTCGGCCTCGCCTTAGGTCCCGACTTACCCAGGGCAGATTAGCTTGACCCTGGAACCCTTGATCATTCGGCGGACGGGTTTCTCACCCGTCTTTCGCTACTCATGCCTGCATTCTCACTCGTGTAGGCTCCACCGCTGGTTTACACCGCGACTTCACCGCCCACACGACGCTCCCCTACCCATCCAGACGCCTGAACCACAAGGGCTTAGCTAATATCTGAATGCCACAACTTCGGCGGTGTACTTGAGCCCCGCTACATTGTCGGCGCGGAATCACTTGACCAGTGAGCTATTACGCACTCTTTTAAGGATGGCTGCTTCTAAGCCAACCTCCTGGTTGTCTTCGCAACTCCACATCCTTTCCCACTTAGCACACGCTTAGGGGCCTTAGTTGGTGGTCTGGGCTGTTTCCCTCTCGACTATGAAGCTTATCCCCCACAGTCTCACTGCTGCGCTCTCACTTACCGGCATTCGGAGTTTGGCTGACGTCAGTAACCTTGTAGGGCCCATTAGCCATCCAGTAGCTCTACCTCCAGCAAGAAACACGCAACGCTGCACCTAAATGCATTTCGGGGAGAACCAGCTATCACGAAGTTTGATTGGCCTTTCACCCCTACCCACAGCTCATCCCCTCCATTTTCAACTGAAGTGGGTTCGGTCCTCCACGACGTCTTACCGTCGCTTCAACCTGGCCATGGGTAGATCACTTCGCTTCGGGTCTAGATCACGCCACTGCAACGCCCTATTCAGACTCGCTTTCGCTACGGCTGCCCCACACGGGTTAACCTCGCGACGTAACACTAACTCGCAGGCTCATTCTTCAAAAGGCACGCCGTCACAACTACAAGGTTGCTCCGACGGATTGTAAGCACACGGTTTCAGGTACTGTTTCACTCCCCTCCCGGGGTACTTTTCACCTTTCCCTCACGGTACTGGTCCGCTATCGGTCATTAGGGAGTATTTAGGCTTATCAGGTGGTCCTGACAGATTCGCACGGGATTTCTCGGGCCCCGTACTACTTGGGATACTCATCCGGGCGGTACACAACATTACGGTTACGGGGCTAACACCCTCTCTGGCCGGCCTTTCAAAACCGTTCACCTATGCCTGCACATCACACCCCACCAGCCCGGCAGAACTGGTATGGAAAGTCCCACAACCCCGACCATGCAACGCCCGCCGGCTATCACACATGGAACGGTTTAGCCTGATCCGCGTTCGCTCGCCACTACTAACGGAATCACTATTGTTTTCTCTTCCTGCGGGTACTGAGATGTTTCACTTCCCCGCGTTCCCTCCACGCACCCTATGTGTTCAGATGCGGGTCACCAGGCAACTCGCGCCCCTGGCGGGGTTTCCCCATTCGGACACCCTGGGATCACAGTCCGGTTATCGACTCCCCCAGGCTTATCGCAGATTCCTACGTCCTTCTTCGGCTCCTAATGCCAAGGCATCCACCGTGTGCTCTTAAAAACTTGACCACAAAAGATCAATCAGTAATTTTCGAGAGAACCATGAAAACCACCGCTCCATCCCGAAAGACAGAACAACAGATCCAGGTTCATATTCTTGGAAATTGCTTCTTATAAAAGATGCTCGCGTCCACTATGTAGTTCTCAAACAACAACCCCAAACCACACACCCCACACACAACCCCCGAAAGGATCACACGCATGATCGGTGCAGCCAGGAAACCAGAAACACACAAACCCGCAAACCCCACCCCACAAAAAAGGGGGCAGAACCCGCGGCCCTGTTGCCTCAGGACCCAACAGTGTGCCAAACACTAAACCACCAACACCCCCCAGCACCTTTCCAGGAACCCCACAAAGGGAGAACCGTACTCAGCACCGGACAGAACCGGCAGCCGCTATTTGTTGATATTCCACCCTTGAGCACCCGCCGCAGAACTAGCGTCTGCGCAACGGGCATATACTCCTGACAAACCCCCACCACCACATACGCGGCATGAAAATTTGTAGGTGCTCCTTAGAAAGGAGGTGATCCAGCCGCACCTTCCGGTACGGCTACCTTGTTACGACTTAGTCCCAATCGCCAGTCCCACCTTCGACAGCTCCCTCCCACAAGGGGTTAGGCCACCGGCTTCGGGTGTTACCAACTTTCGTGACTTGACGGGCGGTGTGTACAAGGCCCGGGAACGTATTCACCGCAGCGTTGCTGATCTGCGATTACTAGCGACTCCGACTTCATGGGGTCGAGTTGCAGACCCCAATCCGAACTGAGACCGGCTTTTTGGGATTAGCTCCACCTCACAGTATCGCAACCCTTTGTACCGGCCATTGTAGCATGCGTGAAGCCCAAGACATAAGGGGCATGATGATTTGACGTCGTCCCCACCTTCCTCCGAGTTGACCCCGGCAGTCTCCTATGAGTCCCCACCATCACGTGCTGGCAACATAGAACGAGGGTTGCGCTCGTTGCGGGACTTAACCCAACATCTCACGACACGAGCTGACGACAACCATGCACCACCTGTAAACCGACCGCAAGCGGGGCACCTGTCTCCAGGTGTTTCCGGTTCATGTCAAGCCTTGGTAAGGTTCTTCGCGTTGCATCGAATTAATCCGCATGCTCCGCCGCTTGTGCGGGCCCCCGTCAATTCCTTTGAGTTTTAGCCTTGCGGCCGTACTCCCCAGGCGGGGCACTTAATGCGTTAGCTACGGCGCGGAAAACGTGGAATGTCCCCCACACCTAGTGCCCAACGTTTACGGCATGGACTACCAGGGTATCTAATCCTGTTCGCTCCCCATGCTTTCGCTCCTCAGCGTCAGTTAATGCCCAGAGACCTGCCTTCGCCATCGGTGTTCCTCCTGATATCTGCGCATTTCACCGCTACACCAGGAATTCCAGTCTCCCCTACATCACTCTAGTCTGCCCGTACCCACCGCAGATCCGGAGTTGAGCCCCGGACTTTCACGGCAGACGCGACAAACCGCCTACGAGCTCTTTACGCCCAATAATTCCGGATAACGCTTGCGCCCTACGTATTACCGCGGCTGCTGGCACGTAGTTAGCCGGCGCTTCTTCTGCAGGTACCGTCACTTTCGCTTCTTCCCTACTGAAAGAGGTTTACAACCCGAAGGCCGTCATCCCTCACGCGGCGTCGCTGCATCAGGCTTGCGCCCATTGTGCAATATTCCCCACTGCTGCCTCCCGTAGGAGTCTGGGCCGTGTCTCAGTCCCAGTGTGGCCGGTCACCCTCTCAGGCCGGCTACCCGTCGTCGCCTTGGTAAGCCATTACCTCACCAACAAGCTGATAGGCCGCGAGTCCATCCAAAACCACAAAAAGCTTTCCACCCCCCACCATGCGATGAGGAGTCATATCCGGTATTAGACCCAGTTTCCCAGGCTTATCCCAGAGTTAAGGGCAGGTTACTCACGTGTTACTCACCCGTTCGCCACTAATCCCCCAGCAAGCTGGGATCATCGTTCGACTTGCATGTGTTAAGCACGCCGCCAGCGTTCATCCTGAGCCAGGATCAAACTCTCCGTTGAAGAAAAACAAAAACGAACACAACATGGCACCACGGGAAAACGCGGCCACCACACTGCAAAATTTGAAACCAGCTGTAAAAACCAGACCACACCACGGGGTGGCGGACCTGGCCAAAACAACCAATCAATAAAACAATTGGTATCAACAAACTTGGCACACTATTGAGTTCTCAAACAACAGACACACCCGGCACCACCACCAGCACTTCTCAGCCGTGGATCGCTCCGGAGCAACTTCTCAAACTTACCGGCTTTCGAGAAGCTTTGCAAATCGGCGTTTCCGGCGCTTTGCGTTCCTCTCAACCGTCCCCACCCTTATCCGGCGCGCCAGCAGGCGAACCATTTTCAGGCTGTTTGTAAGGGGGTTGGTCGCTATTTTTCCGCTTCAGCGGCGGCGACTCAGAAAACAATACACGGCTGACGGCTGCTCCGCAAATCCGCCCTGGACAGGCCCCATGCCTCCAAAAACCCCGGAATTCTGGGACTTTCGGAGGCGTGGAGCCCGATTCAAGCCCTTTGCAGGAGGACGTGGCCCAGTATGTACTGGCTCACATATCCCTTTACCGTCAGCTGCCCACCTTCAGGGTCAGGCTGAAGTCTGCATCCCGCGGCTTGAGGCGGTACTGCTCCAGGACCCCGGGACCGCAGGCAGCAGTACCCACCCCTCGCAGCGCATGGTCGAGGTACAGGTAGGTCCGCCCGTCCGCCTTCAAGTCCGGCCGGTGTGCCGCCGCGTCCAGGGAATGCTGGCTGTAGGGCCGGACGGTCAGGGCAAAGGCGTCACCGCTGATCTCGAGCATCCTGCCACCCAGCTGCAGCGCGGCGGACCTGGTACCGGACCGGGCACCGCATTCCTGCGGCCGCACGTAGTCCACATCCATATCCTCCAGGGGAAGCGAGAACCAGCCGGCCCGAGCCCCCTGCCCGGTGTCCGGGTAGCTCTGGTGGGGACCCTGGCCGAACCAGCTCACCGCCCCGGTATCTTCGCCCAACACGAGTTCCAGCCCTATCCGCGCCCACTCCACCTCAGAGCCGCGATTGACCCAGGAGCCGTCACGCCGGACCCGGGTCCGGAGCCCAACAGCCTCCCCGTCGGTGGTCCAGGTGTAGTCCACAAGCACGCCGTACTGTTTGTCTGCCGCACTCACCCGCGTACACACCGTGAGGGCCTCGCCGCCGTCGGGTCCTGCAGCTGCAGAGATGCTGAGCAACCGGGTGTGCAGCCGGTCCAGCCTTGCGTCCTGCCACTGGGTTGCCAGCGGCCGCTCGTCGGCACCGCCCCACTCCCGGCCGAGATCATTGTCGGTCGGAGCCCACCACAAGTTCAGCGCCAGCTTCTCCACCGGAATGCCGCCAATCGAGGCAGGCATGCCGGTGGCCCGGTCGAAGACAACCGGCCCCAGTGTGAGCACATTTCCCTGGACCTGGACGGACTCGACCGGCGCCGGCGCCACAGGCGCCGCAGGCTCCCGGACAGACTGCCCCCACGCAACTTCATGCCCCGCATCCGCCCAGTCGGAATCCGCACCGAGAACCGCCTGAACAGTGAGGACGGCCGGCTGGCCATCAGGCAGCCCTGCTGCCAAGGCGGCGACACTGGCGGGCAACTCCACAACCGTTTCGGACTGGGGTGCGACGTGCGCAACCTCTACGGAGCCGGCGTCGACCGTGCCGCCGTCGGCCGCCACCTCGTAGCGGAAGCTGAATGCGGAAGTGTCCGCAAAGTCCTGGCCGTTACGGAGGGTGAAGCCGGACCAGTCGCGGGCGACATCAATGCGCAGCGGCGCGATGACCTTCTTGAAGTCCAGCAGACCGGGCCGGGGATTGCGGTCCGCGTCAACAAGCCCATCAGTGACGAAGTTGCCGTCATGGACTTCCTCGCCGAAGTCGCCTCCGTAGCCGTAGTGCTCAACGCCGTCATGCGTGGCAACCGTGATGCCGTGCTCCAGCCATTCCCACACAAACCCGCCCATCAGGCGCGGGTACTTCTCAAAAAGCTCCTGGTACTCGCTCATGCCGCCCGGGCCGTTACCCATGGCGTGCACGTATTCGCAGAGCACAAAGGGCATGGTCCTGCGTCGGGAGTCCAGTGCGGCATCTTCCAGGGCAGGCTCTATCCCTTGGCCGATCAGTGCCGTTTCCGCCTGGCTGGCGTACATCCGGGAGTAGACGTCCACGTGCGCGGAGGACCAGTCTCCCTCGTAGTGGATGGGACGGGACGGATCCCGGTCCTTGGCCCAGCGCGCCATGGCGGCCAGGTTCCTGCCGGTACCCGCCTCATTGCCCAGGGACCACATGACCACCGACGCGTGGTTCTTGTCCCGCTCAACCGTGCGGCGCATGCGATCCACCAAGGCGTCTTTCCACCGGGGGTCGTCGCTGGGGTTCTGTGCCCATCCGGCACTCTCAAAGCCGTGCGTTTCCAGGTCGCACTCGAGCACAACGTAGAAGCCCAGCTGGTCCGCCAGGGCGAGGAATTCCGGATGGGGCGGGTAGTGCGAGGTCCGGATCGCGTTGATGTTGTGCTGCTTCATGAGCCGCAGCTCCGCCTCCACGACATCCCGGGGCACCACCCGGCCAAGCCGTGGATGGTGCTCGTGGCGGTTCACGCCGCGCAGCAAGATCCGCCGTCCATTGATTTTGAACTGCGCATCCTCGATGGTGATACTGCGGAAGCCAATCTGGAGTGCGACGTTCTCTCCAAGGGTGCCAACGGTGGCCTCGTAGAGCTTCGGGACCTCCGCGGACCAGGGCTCGACGGCGGGAACACGCACCTCGGTGCCGGCGGGCAGTTCCAAATTCAGTTCGGGAACGCGGACGACGGCGTCAATCGCCTGGCCGCCACGGCTCGCCTCGATCTTGAGCGTGCCTTCGCCGGTGACGTGGTCGTAGTCTGCGTGGACGAAGACGTCGTCAATGCCGGCATCGGGCCTGGCCTGCAGGGTGACATCGCGGAAAATACCTGGGAGCCACCACATGTCCTGGTCTTCAACGTAGCTGGCGGCCGAGAACTGGGCGACGCGGACAGCGAGGGTGTTTTCTCCCTGCTCCAGGATCCCGGAGACATCGAATTCGTGGGCGAGCCTGCTTCCACGGGTGGTCCCGAGCTCCACGCCATTCAGCCATACGGTCCCTGCCGACTCGATGCCGTCGAACCGCAGGAGGGCATGCGGAAAGAACTCCGGCCCGGCCTCAAACACCACCAGATGGTCCCCGATGGGGTTGGCTTCCGGAACGTGCGGCGGCTCCACTGCGAACGGGAACTGAACGTTGGTGTAGGCGGGGGCGCCGTGTCCGTGCATCGGCCAGCTGGAGGGCACGGGCAGGCTCGTGAATCCGCACAGGTCCTTGCCCGCTTGCCAGTCATCGCTGGGGGCCGTCCGGACGCCGGGGCTAAGGCGAAACTGCCAGTCCCCGTTCAGGGACAACCGCGGGGCATCGCTCTTCAAGTAGGCCCGTGCGGGCAGGGTGCCCCGGCCCGCGGCAAGGGATTCGAGGTCCTGGATATCGGCGGAGCCAAGCTGCAGGTCCATGCCTGCTGAACCAGGGCTGCTTTGCGGGGTGCTGTCCGCCAGGGCGGATGGTGTTTCGACTGACATGGGCTTCCTTGCTTCAGGGAGTCGCTGCTAAAAAGCGTGAACGTTCACGGGCCGTGAATAAGCCTAACCGTTTGTGCCCACGTTGAGTAGGGGTCAGGCCGATTGGCGAAGGACGAGCTGGTGGTTCAGGGTTAGCGAGCTATCGGGGCTTCCCGCCCTGATCCTGCCGGACAGGAGATCATCCACGAGGTCGACGGCGGCCCGGCCTACCGCCTTGAGGTCAAGTGAGAGGGTGGTCAGCTCCGGTGTCACCAGCTCGCCAAGGGGTATGCCGTCCATCCCGATCACGGCGCAATCCTCCGGAACCCTCCGCCCGGCGTCCCGCAAGGCCTTCAGCGCCCCTGCCGCCATAAGGTCGTTGTACGCCACGAGCCCGTCTATCCCGCCTTCGTCCTGGATCAGGGCGCGAACTGCCGCCCGGGCTGATTGGGCCGACTCCCCTGCCTGCCGGACAGTGAGCGAAATGCCGGCTTCTGCTGCCGCTGCTGCAACAGCCCGCCCACGGGTGGTGGCGGGCCGCTCCTGGTCCGCGTCAAGGTAGGCGATCCGCCGGCGCTGCCTGGACTGCAGCCGTTCCAGGGCGATCCGGGCGGCATGGGCGTAGTCAAAGGAGATGCCGCCGGCTGCCTGGCTTGAAGGGTAGTCGAGAACCACCACGGGCCGGCGGCCCATCAGTGATTGGGCCGCATCTGAGCTGGGACCGAGGTAGCCCACGAGGGCATCAACCTGGGGCCCCAGCCGCTCGACGGCGTCCAGGCCGGTTCCGCTGCCGTGGCCAAAATCATCAACCACCACGTTCCAGCCCCGCTGCGTGGCTTCTTCAACCACACTGGAAGCAAACTCCGGGAAGTAGGGGTTGGTCAGATCAGGGATAGCGAGTCCCAGGGATGTCCGGGCACCCTGTACCAGGGCTTTGGCGAACCTGCTTGGTGAATACCCCAGTTCTGCCGCCAACCGCTGGACGCGCTCCCGCGTGGAAGCGCTGATACCGGGCATGTCATTCATGGCACGGGTGACGGTCTGCCGGGATACCCCTGCAGCCGCCGCAACGTCCAGGATAGTCGCGCGGTGTACCTGTGGGCCGCTGGAAGTCGGGGTCATGACCGTAAGTCTAGGGGGCCGCCAACTGCCTGGTGGTCCGCCGATTTCGAGGCGGGTGTGGTGTGTTAAATGTGGGAGGCCCCAACCATGGTGGTTGGGGCCTCGACCGTTAATGTGTGTCCGGCGGTGACCTACTCTCCCACACCCTCCCGGGTGCAGTACCATCGGCGCTGTGGGTCTTAGCTTCCGGGTTCGGAATGGGACCGGGCGTTTCCCCCACGCTATGACCGCCGTAACCCTGTTACCCGCCACCAACCCCGTGGGGGTGGTGTGGGAAGTCTTGTGTGGTTACAACATTGTGGTGTTGATATTCAGTTGTTGGTTCCTTGCCAGCAAACCGGGTGGGTTTGTTGGTTGGGAACCACATAGTGGACGCAAGCAGTCTTGTTATCTTTTTACCCTTTCCTGGTGTGAACGTCTTTTGAATCCGTTCACGGAAGAGGGTGTGTGGTGTAAGTTATCGGCCTATTAGTACCGGTCAGCTTCACGAGTCGTTAGTCCTCGCTTCCACATCCGGCCTATCAACCCAGTGGTCTGGCTGGGGGCCTCTCACACACAAGGTGTATGGAAATCTCATCTTGAAGCGAGCTTCCCGCTTAGATGCTTTCAGCGGTTATCCCATCCGAACGTAGCTAATCAGCGGTGCACTTGGCAGTACAACTGACACACCAGAGGTTCGTCCGTCCCGGTCCTCTCGTACTAAGGACAGCCCTTCTCAAATTTCCTGCGCGCGCAGCGGATAGGGACCGAACTGTCTCACGACGTTCTAAACCCAGCTCGCGTACCGCTTTAATGGGCGAACAGCCCAACCCTTGGGACCTACTCCAGCCCCAGGATGCGACGAGCCGACATCGAGGTGCCAAACCATGCCGTCGATATGGACTCTTGGGCAAGATCAGCCTGTTATCCCCGAGGTACCTTTTATCCGTTGAGCGACGGCCATTCCACAATGTACCGCCGGATCACTAGTCCCGACTTTCGTCCCTGCTCGAGATGTCTCTCTCACAGTCAAGCTCCCTTGTGCACTTACACTCGACACCTGATTGCCAACCAGGCTGAGGGAACCTTTGGGCGCCTCCGTTACTTTTTAGGAGGCAACCGCCCCAGTTAAACTACCCATCAGGCACTGTCCCTGACCCGGATTACGGGCCGAAGTTAGATGTCCAAAGTGACCAGAGTGGTATTTCAACGATGACTCCACCCGAACTGGCGTCCGGGCTTCAACGTCTCCCACCTATCCTACACAAGCCACTCCGAACACCAATACCAAACTATAGTAAAGGTCTCGGGGTCTTTCCGTCCTGCTGCGCGTAACGAGCATCTTTACTCGTACTGCAATTTCGCCGAGTTTATGGTTGAGACAGCGGGGAAGTCGTTACTCCATTCGTGCAGGTCGGAACTTACCCGACAAGGAATTTCGCTACCTTAGGATGGTTATAGTTACCACCGCCGTTTACTGGGGCTTAAATTCTCAGCTTCGCCTTGCGGCTAACCGGTCCTCTTAACCTTCCAGCACCGGGCAGGAGTCAGTCCGTATACATCGTCTTGCGACTTCGCACGGACCTGTGTTTTTAGTAAACAGTCGCTTCCCCCTGGTCTCTGCGGCCCCGATCCCCTCCACACCGCGTGGGTGTATCAAGGTTGGGGCCCCCCTTCTCCCGAAGTTACGGGGGCATTTTGCCGAGTTCCTTAACCATAATTCTCTCGATCGCCTTAGTATTCTCTACCTGATCACCTGTGTCGGTTTGGGGTACGGGCGGCTAAAACCTCGCGTCGATGCTTTTCTCGGCAGCATAGGATCACCAAATCCCCCCAAACGGGGGTCCCATCAGATCTCAGGCATCATGAACAGCGGATTTGCCTACCGTTCGCCCTACATCCTTAGACCGGGACAACCATCGCCCGGCTTGGCTACCTTCCTGCGTCACACCTGTTAATACGCTTGCCTCCCAGGATCAGGTCCTGCGCTCCACCAAAACCCTCACACCACAAGGGCGATCGGGCAGGTCTCGGGCAGTTAGTATCCCCTGTTCAGCATGGGCGGTTTTTCGCCGGTACGGGAATATCAACCCGTTGTCCATCGACTACGCCTGTCGGCCTCGCCTTAGGTCCCGACTTACCCAGGGCAGATTAGCTTGACCCTGGAACCCTTGATCATTCGGCGGACGGGTTTCTCACCCGTCTTTCGCTACTCATGCCTGCATTCTCACTCGTGTAGGCTCCACCGCTGGTTTACACCGCGACTTCACCGCCCACACGACGCTCCCCTACCCATCCAGACGCCTGAACCACAAGGGCTTAGCTAATATCTGAATGCCACAACTTCGGCGGTGTACTTGAGCCCCGCTACATTGTCGGCGCGGAATCACTTGACCAGTGAGCTATTACGCACTCTTTTAAGGATGGCTGCTTCTAAGCCAACCTCCTGGTTGTCTTCGCAACTCCACATCCTTTCCCACTTAGCACACGCTTAGGGGCCTTAGTTGGTGGTCTGGGCTGTTTCCCTCTCGACTATGAAGCTTATCCCCCACAGTCTCACTGCTGCGCTCTCACTTACCGGCATTCGGAGTTTGGCTGACGTCAGTAACCTTGTAGGGCCCATTAGCCATCCAGTAGCTCTACCTCCAGCAAGAAACACGCAACGCTGCACCTAAATGCATTTCGGGGAGAACCAGCTATCACGAAGTTTGATTGGCCTTTCACCCCTACCCACAGCTCATCCCCTCCATTTTCAACTGAAGTGGGTTCGGTCCTCCACGACGTCTTACCGTCGCTTCAACCTGGCCATGGGTAGATCACTTCGCTTCGGGTCTAGATCACGCCACTGCAACGCCCTATTCAGACTCGCTTTCGCTACGGCTGCCCCACACGGGTTAACCTCGCGACGTAACACTAACTCGCAGGCTCATTCTTCAAAAGGCACGCCGTCACAACTACAAGGTTGCTCCGACGGATTGTAAGCACACGGTTTCAGGTACTGTTTCACTCCCCTCCCGGGGTACTTTTCACCTTTCCCTCACGGTACTGGTCCGCTATCGGTCATTAGGGAGTATTTAGGCTTATCAGGTGGTCCTGACAGATTCGCACGGGATTTCTCGGGCCCCGTACTACTTGGGATACTCATCCGGGCGGTACACAACATTACGGTTACGGGGCTAACACCCTCTCTGGCCGGCCTTTCAAAACCGTTCACCTATGCCTGCACATCACACCCCACCAGCCCGGCAGAACTGGTATGGAAAGTCCCACAACCCCGACCATGCAACGCCCGCCGGCTATCACACATGGAACGGTTTAGCCTGATCCGCGTTCGCTCGCCACTACTAACGGAATCACTATTGTTTTCTCTTCCTGCGGGTACTGAGATGTTTCACTTCCCCGCGTTCCCTCCACGCACCCTATGTGTTCAGATGCGGGTCACCAGGCAACTCGCGCCCCTGGCGGGGTTTCCCCATTCGGACACCCTGGGATCACAGTCCGGTTATCGACTCCCCCAGGCTTATCGCAGATTCCTACGTCCTTCTTCGGCTCCTAATGCCAAGGCATCCACCGTGTGCTCTTAAAAACTTGACCACAAAAGATCAATCAGTAATTTTCGAGAGAACCATGAAAACCACCGCTCCATCCCGAAAGACAGAACAACAGATCCAGGTTCATATTCTTGGAAATTGCTTCTTATAAAAGATGCTCGCGTCCACTATGTAGTTCTCAAACAACAACCCCAAACCACACACCCCACACACAACCCCCGAAAGGATCACACGCATGATCGGTGCAGCCAGGAAACCAGAAACACACAAACCCGCAAACCCCACCCCACAAAAAAGGGGGCAGAACCCGCGGCCCTGTTGCCTCAGGACCCAACAGTGTGCCAAACACTAAACCACCAACACCCCCCAGCACCTTTCCAGGAACCCCACAAAGGGAGAACCGTACTCAGCACCGGACAGAACCGGCAGCCGCTATTTGTTGATATTCCACCCTTGAGCACCCGCCGCAGAACTAGCGTCTGCGCAACGGGCATATACTCCTGACAAACCCCCACCACCACATACGCGGCATGAAAATTTGTAGGTGCTCCTTAGAAAGGAGGTGATCCAGCCGCACCTTCCGGTACGGCTACCTTGTTACGACTTAGTCCCAATCGCCAGTCCCACCTTCGACAGCTCCCTCCCACAAGGGGTTAGGCCACCGGCTTCGGGTGTTACCAACTTTCGTGACTTGACGGGCGGTGTGTACAAGGCCCGGGAACGTATTCACCGCAGCGTTGCTGATCTGCGATTACTAGCGACTCCGACTTCATGGGGTCGAGTTGCAGACCCCAATCCGAACTGAGACCGGCTTTTTGGGATTAGCTCCACCTCACAGTATCGCAACCCTTTGTACCGGCCATTGTAGCATGCGTGAAGCCCAAGACATAAGGGGCATGATGATTTGACGTCGTCCCCACCTTCCTCCGAGTTGACCCCGGCAGTCTCCTATGAGTCCCCACCATCACGTGCTGGCAACATAGAACGAGGGTTGCGCTCGTTGCGGGACTTAACCCAACATCTCACGACACGAGCTGACGACAACCATGCACCACCTGTAAACCGACCGCAAGCGGGGCACCTGTCTCCAGGTGTTTCCGGTTCATGTCAAGCCTTGGTAAGGTTCTTCGCGTTGCATCGAATTAATCCGCATGCTCCGCCGCTTGTGCGGGCCCCCGTCAATTCCTTTGAGTTTTAGCCTTGCGGCCGTACTCCCCAGGCGGGGCACTTAATGCGTTAGCTACGGCGCGGAAAACGTGGAATGTCCCCCACACCTAGTGCCCAACGTTTACGGCATGGACTACCAGGGTATCTAATCCTGTTCGCTCCCCATGCTTTCGCTCCTCAGCGTCAGTTAATGCCCAGAGACCTGCCTTCGCCATCGGTGTTCCTCCTGATATCTGCGCATTTCACCGCTACACCAGGAATTCCAGTCTCCCCTACATCACTCTAGTCTGCCCGTACCCACCGCAGATCCGGAGTTGAGCCCCGGACTTTCACGGCAGACGCGACAAACCGCCTACGAGCTCTTTACGCCCAATAATTCCGGATAACGCTTGCGCCCTACGTATTACCGCGGCTGCTGGCACGTAGTTAGCCGGCGCTTCTTCTGCAGGTACCGTCACTTTCGCTTCTTCCCTACTGAAAGAGGTTTACAACCCGAAGGCCGTCATCCCTCACGCGGCGTCGCTGCATCAGGCTTGCGCCCATTGTGCAATATTCCCCACTGCTGCCTCCCGTAGGAGTCTGGGCCGTGTCTCAGTCCCAGTGTGGCCGGTCACCCTCTCAGGCCGGCTACCCGTCGTCGCCTTGGTAAGCCATTACCTCACCAACAAGCTGATAGGCCGCGAGTCCATCCAAAACCACAAAAAGCTTTCCACCCCCCACCATGCGATGAGGAGTCATATCCGGTATTAGACCCAGTTTCCCAGGCTTATCCCAGAGTTAAGGGCAGGTTACTCACGTGTTACTCACCCGTTCGCCACTAATCCCCCAGCAAGCTGGGATCATCGTTCGACTTGCATGTGTTAAGCACGCCGCCAGCGTTCATCCTGAGCCAGGATCAAACTCTCCGTTGAAGTAAAACAGACACAACCCCAAGCCCCGGGAAAACGGGACCAAAAGGCTGCACAAAATTTGAAACCAGCTGTAAAAACCAGACCACACCACGGGGTGGCGGACCTGGCCAAAACAACCAATCAATAAAACAATTGGTATCAACAAACTTGGCACACTATTGAGTTCTCAAACAACAGACACACCCGGCACCACCACCAGCACTTCTCAGCCGTGGATCGCTCCGGAGCAACTTCTCAAACTTACCGGATCATTCACTCCGAAGCAAATCCGTGTTTCAGGATTTCCATCTGAGGAGAACCGTTCCCAACCTCTTCAGGAGCGCTCTAAAGCCCTACCAGAATTGGTGTTGATTTTTGGGGGTTTGGCCGCCGTGGTTACCAGCTCTTCGCTGTCTCCCTCGCGGCGACTTAGAAAACAATACACCTGCTCCCGCGCCACCGCAAATCCCCCTGCCAGGAGGGTCCGATCCCCGCCGTTCCGCGGAAGTACGGGCCATTGGCACCCTGGGAGGGGCCTCCGCCGTCGTACTTTTGTTTTGTGTGCTGCGGCACAGTCGTGGAGCCGTCGCGGAAGCCCGGGGTGAGGTGCAGGTTTAATGCAGAAGAGCCGGCAACCATAAGGTTGCCGGCTCTTCTCAAGCAGCTGGTAGCAGCAGTGCTGGATTACCAGGAAGACTTGGTGATGCCCGGGAGTTCGCCCTTGTGGGCCATGTCGCGGAAGCGGACACGGGAGATGCCGAACTTCTGGAAGGTACCGCGGGGGCGGCCGTCGATGATGTCGCGGTTACGCAGACGGATCGGGGACGCGTTGCGGGGCAGCTTCTGCAGGCCCAGGCGGGCTGCTTCGCGTGCTTCGTCGGTTGCGTTTTCGTCAACCAGGGTCTTCTTCAGCTCGAGGCGCTTTGCAGCGTAACGCTCTACGATGACCTTGCGCTGCTCGTTGCGAGCAATCTTGGACTTCTTAGCCATGTTTAGCGCTCCTCTCGGAATTCGACGTGCTGGCGGATCTTGGGGTCGTACTTCTTCAGGACCATGCGGTCCGGATCGTTACGACGGTTCTTGCGGGTTACGTAGGTGTAACCCGTGCCCGCGGTCGACTTGAGCTTGATGATCGGACGTACGTCCTTGTCCTTAGCCACTAGAGCTTCACCCCACGAGCCAGGATCTGGGCGACGACTACGTCGATGCCGCGTACGTCGATGGTCTTGATGCCACGTGCGGAAACCTGCAGCGTGACGTTACGGCGCAGGGACGGAACCCAGTAGCGCTTCTTCTGAATGTTTGGATCGAACCGACGCTTGTTGCGGCGGTGCGAGTGCGAAATGCTGTGCCCAAAGCCCGGCTCGGCTCCGGTCACTTGGCAGTGTGCTGCCATGACTTCTCCTCAAGAATTGAAAGTAATGATCCGCATATCTGCTGCTGGACCATGCTGCTAAGGGCGACCCAAAAGTGAAGAAGGGCAACGGTTAGTCACGCAACTTGAGCCCCTAACTACCGGCCGCCCTGGAGAAATTACCGGGCAACCGGAGCAATTGCGCACGCTCCGCGCACTTAGCGCCTACCAAGTCTACGAGTTCACGCAATTAAAGACCAATCCGGCGCTGGAAGGTGTATAAGCGGTCCGTGCAGCTAGAGGCGCGTGAGCTCGGGATACTTCGGCTTCAGCCCGTCCCCGGAGGACTTTCCGGTCACCCTGCGGACCACCCAGGGACCGGCATACTCGCGGAACCAACGGGCGTTGGCGCGGAGGGCATCCACCCCGCTGAGTTCGGGCACGGGGGTCATGGTCGGGATGTCGATGGAGTGGTCGTGTTCCAGGACATCCAGCACCCGCTTGGCCATATTGGCATGGCCGGCCGCGGACATGTGCATCCGGTCCTGCGCCCACATTCCCCAGTCGTAGTACTCGCTGAAGCGCCAGTAGTCCACCAGGAGAGCACCGTGGTCTCCAGCGATACCGCGGACCAGTTCGTTGTAGATCGCCGTGCGGCCCCTCATGGTGCTGAACACCTTCGAGCCCCGCGCGTCGAAGCCTGTGAACATGACCACGGTGGCGCCGGTGGCGCGCAGTTTGGCGATGGCGTCGTCGTACTCCACCAGGAGGTCGTCAATGTCGATCCTGGGCCGGAGGATGTCATTGGCGCCGGCGTAGATGGTCACCAGGGTTGGTTTAAGTTCGACGGCGGCATCCACCTGCTCAGCCAGGATGTGGCGCAGTTTCCTGCCGCGGATGGCGAGGTTGGCGTAACCGAGGCCAGGGTCAGCGGCGGCCAGCTGCTCGGCCACACGGTCTGCCCAGCCGCGGACACCGTTGGGGCGGGTGGGATCGTCGTCGCCCACGCCTTCAGTAAAGGAATCTCCGAGCGCGACAAACCGGGAAGTAAAGTCCATCCGGTTAGTTTGCCACCCGTTGCCGGGAGCAACCAACCAGCCGGTGGAGTCAGTTCTCCCGGAGGATCCAGTGGTCGGAGTCCAGCCGGCCCACTACCTTTTCACCAATCCTTGCCAGGTCCAGGACGTCCTGCTCTGTGAGTGCGTCAAGGAACAGGCCACGAACGTCCTCGACGTGCCCGGGCGCCAGCCCCACGATGGTGGCCATACCCTCTTCGGTCAGATGGGCGGTGGTGACACGGGCATCGTGGGGATGGGGGCGGCGCTCAACCCACCCGCGCTTCTGCAGCTTGGTCACCACGTGCGAAAGCCGGGAAAGGGAAGCACTGCTGCGGGCAGCGAGCTCGCTCATGGGGAGGAACCGGCCCTCAGCCTCGGAAAGCATTGCCAGGACGGTGTAGTCGAAGAGGGACAGCTTTCCCGCAGTGTGGAGTTTGGTGTCCAGGGCTGCGGGCAAAAGGGTGTTGATGCTCACCAGGGCCAGCCAGGCACGGCGTTCGTCGGCGTTGAGCCAGCGCGGTTCGGTCATATCCCCATTCTACGAGGGCAGCGTGGTTGATTCTTCAACTAGACTCTCTGGCGGCCGGTAGGCTGGGGCCATGTATGTTGTCTCCCTGAGCTACCGGGTTCCGCAGGACATCGTGGATTTCCATAACGCCGGCCACATCGCCTGGCTGCAGCAGGCTTTCGACGACGGCGTCTTTATTGCGGCCGGCCGCAAGGTGCCCAGGACCGGCGGCCTGCTGCTCTCCCAGGCTGACCGCGCCACCCTGGATGCCTGCCTAGCGCAGGACCCGTTCTACACGAATGGCGTTGCGGATTTCGAGGTCATGGAGTTCCACGCCGCGAGGGTGGCACCGGGCTACGAGATCCTGCTGGACAGCTAGGACCCACTCGGGCCGTTGGATGCGCCCGCCAGTTTCTTCAGTCCGCCCTTCCGCGGCACCTTGACCGGATCCGGCCAGCGCGGCCCAAGCGCGTCCCCCAACGTAACGCCGCGCAGCTTACGGCCGAAGAGCGGCAGCACCCAGTCGCGGATCCAGCGCCGCTGCTGCCGCTCCCATTCCCGCAGGCTGTGCCGCGCCGGCGGCTCCCAGTCCTTCAGCGCAATCTTGTGCGGCACACCCAACTGGTCCAGCACCTGCCCCGCAAGGTACTTGTGTCCCGCCTTGGACATGTGCAGCCGGTCCGAGTCCCACATGCGCCGGTCGTGGAACGCATCCAGGCACCAGTAGTCCACCAGCACGGCGCCGTACTTTTCGGCAATGGCCCGCACTTGCTGGTTGTAGTAGGTGTTGCGCTTCTTCAACGGCTCCAGCACTGCGGAGACCTTGACGTCGAACCCCGTGAAGAGGACCACCGTTGCACCGGTTTCCGCCAGCTGCGCCACGAGCTTTTCGTAGTCCGCCATGAGCGCCGGCATGTCCGTTGTGAGGTCCAGGATGTCGTTGCCGCCTGCATACAGCGTGACCAGCGTGGGCCTCATCCGCAGCGCCGGTTCCAGCTGCTCGTTGACGATGTGCCGAAGCCTTTTGCTGCGGATGGCAAGGTTTGCGTAGCGCCACCCCGGCTGGGCCTTGGCTAACCTCTCCGCCACCCGGTCCGCCCAGCCGCGGACCCCATTGGGCAACCGCTCGTCCCGGTCCCCGACCCCCTCGGTAAAAGAGTCCCCCAGCGCAACAAACACCCGCCGCCCGGAGTCCGGAAGCAAAGGTTGAGCAGGCACCAGCACAACCTAGCCGCCAAAAGGAAAGGAAGAACGACGGCGGGATGAACAGTAAGTGCGGGAGCGTCACCGAAAAACCCGCATTAAGTGCGAGAGCGTTCTGAGGGCGGCAAACGTCTGCGACACATCGAGCCGGCGGCGCACCCAGCTCCCGCCGCTCAGCGAGACCTACCCCTCGGCTTTACCCTGCCGCCAGTAGCCCATGAACGCCACCTGTTTCCGGTCAATCCCTACATCCCGCACCAGGTACCGCCGCATGTCCTTGATGACGGCGGCTTCGCCGGCGATCCAGGCGTAGAAGGGCATGGCTCCGGCGGGCATGCCCGGGTTCTTGGATGCCTGGATCTCGCAAGTCTCCATCCGTGCCGGGGTCTCCCATAGGATGTCCACGTCCACGTTGACGTCCTCCGGCTCGGGGCCCGCGCCGCCGTCGGCCGCTTTGATTCCCACCCAGCCGGGCACGGGCACGGCCTTGCGCACGGCGTCCTGGAGCAGTTCGCCGTGCGGGCGGGACCGCCCGATGGACGCACCGCGTGCCAGCCAGGTGATCTCGACGTCGGCGGGTGAGGTCAGCTCCATGAAATCGCCGGCTTCGGGGACCTCCAGGAAGGCGTGCCCCGTCATGTATTCGGGCAGGCTTTCCAGGATGGCGGAGATGGCGGGAACGGAGGTTTCGTCGCCGGCGAGCAGGATGCGCTGCGCCAGCCCGGGCCGCCATTCGATGCCCGAGTAGGTTTCGGCCGTGACACAGTGCGCAGCCCTGTTATTGGGCCCGATGATGGTGATGGCGTCACCGGGCTGGGCGTTGAGCGCCCAGTTGGCCGCCGGCCCGCCGTTGCCGGAGTCATCGAAGTGCATCACGAAGTCCACGTCGATCTCCGGGTACACCGCGTCCAGGCGGGCCTGCCGGACGGTGTAGGTGCGCATGGACCCGCGCACGGCAGGGTCCATGGCCAGCCATTCCCGGTACCAGCCGGCCTGGCCCATTTCGAAAACGGGAAGCGGCAGCGGGGTGCCGTCTGCTGCGAGGGATGGGATCATCAGCTTGATCCGGAGGTCCAGGGTGTCGCCGTGGACGCCGAAGTCCCGCAGGGCATACCCGCCGAACGTGATCCGGCGGAAGTTGGGGCTGAGTTCCTGGACCGACGTGACAGTGACTTCGAACGCCAGGGTCATGGGCTCAGTGGAGGAGATGTCGCGGGTTTTCATGAGACGAGCTCCAGTTCGTTGGCGGGGACGTGGTGGCGGCCGATGGGAATGATCAGGGGCGTGCCGGAGACGGGGTCCGGGATGACACGGGATTCGAGTCCGAACACGCTGCGGACCAGTTCCTCCGTGACTACCTCGATCGGCGAACCCACTGCCACCACGGCGCCATCCTTCATGGCGATCACGTTGTCCGCATACCGGGCTGCAAGGTTGAGGTCGTGCAGAACGATGGCCACGGTGGTGCCGCGCTGGCGGTTCAGGTCCGTCACGAGGTCCAGGACCTCCACCTGGTGCGCGAGGTCCAGGTAGGTGGTGGGCTCGTCCAGGAGGAGCACGTCGGTTTCCTGGGCCAGGGCCATGGCGATCCAGACGCGCTGCCGCTGCCCGCCGGAGAGTTCGTCCACGTTCCGCCCGGCGAGGCCCAGCGTCTCCGTGGCCTCGAGCGCGCGGTGCACGGCAGCATCGTCACGCTCGCTCCAGCTACGGAAGAAGCCCTGGTGCGGGTAGCGTCCCCGGCCCACCAGGTCCCGGACGGTAATGCCGTCCGGGGCGGTGGGGTGCTGCGGCAGGAGCCCCAGGGTGCGGGCCAGTTCCCGGGCGGGAAGGGAGTGGATGTCCTTGCCGTCAAGGGTAACGGCGCCGGCCGCCGGCTTGAGGAGCCGGGACAGTCCGCGGAGGAGGGTTGACTTCCCGCAGGCGTTGGCGCCCACGATCATGGTCACCTTGCCCTCGGGAATCTCGGCACTGAGGCCGTCCACCACGCAGCGCTGGTCGTATTTCAGCGTCAGGTCCTTGGCGTTGAGAACTGCCACCTCAGGCATCCTTTCGGTTGGCCGTGACCAGGAGCCACAGCAGGAACGGGGCACCGAGCGCTCCGGTAATAACTCCCACCGGCAGCACCGTGCCGTCCAGCAGCAGGGGGGCCACGTTGGCGGCCACATAGTCGGCCGCGAGGACAATCACGGCGCCCACAAGGGCCGACGCCGGGAGGCTGGCTTTGCCGGTGAACCGCCGGGCGATGGGACCGGCCAGGAAGGCGACGAACGAAACGGGGCCGGCTGCCGCCGTCGCCACCGCTGCCAGCGCCACGGCGGTGATCACCAGCGCCAGCCGGGTGGCGCCTACCCTGATCCCCAGTCCGGCGGCGGCATCGGGGCCGAGCTCCAGGATGCGCAGCGGACCGGCAATCACCACCACCGCGGGGAGCAGGACGGCGAGGGCCAGGGCCAGGACGCCGGCGCGGTCCCAGCTGGCGGAGTTCAGGGAGCCGTTGAGCCAGACGAGGACATCCGCGGCAGTGCGGATGTCTGCGCGGGTCATCAGGAAGTTGACCACCGCGTGCAGCGCTGCGGCGATGCCCACCCCGGCCAGGATGAGCCGGTTGCCGGCAGCATCACCGCGGCCGCTTCCGCGCAGGGTACCGCTGCTGGAGATGGCGTAAATGATGGCCGCAACAACCAGCGCACCTCCCAGGGCAGCACCGGAAACCGCGGCCCCGGAGGCCCCGAAAACCACGATGGCCAGGACCGCGGCAGCGCTGGCACCGTAGCTGATACCGATGACGTCCGGACTTGCCAGCGGGTTGCGGAGCATGGTCTGGAACAGGGCGCCCGCCAGCCCGAACGCGACGCCGATCATGGTGCCGATGACGGCCCGCGGCAGCTTGTTCTCCATCACGATGAAGCTGGCGCCGGGGATCTTTTCGCCGCCAGTCAGGTGCGCGATGAGGATCTTGAAGAAGTCCGGGATGGTCACCGTGTAGCTGCCCAGCAGGACGGACACGGCGAACAGGACCACGACGGCGGCAGCCAGGAGGGCGGTCCGGTTCAGCACCCGAAATGGCAGAAAACGGGGGTATTTGCGCGCCGGACTGCCGTCAAGTGCCATCTCGCGGGGGTGGAGGAGGGTCACAGGCCGGCCCCCTTGCCGCGGCGGATCAGCCAGACGAAGACGGGTGCGCCGACGAGGGCGGTCATGATGCCGGCCGGAACTTCGCCGGGCAGGAGCACCACGCGGCCGATGATGTCCGCGCCAAGCAGCAGTGCCGGGGCAAGGACCAGGGAGAAGGGCAGGATCCAGCGGTAGTCCGGGCCGGTGAGGAAACGGACGGCGTGCGGGATGACCAGGCCAACGAAGGCGATGGGTCCCGCAAGCGCGGTGGCCGATCCGCACAGCAGCACGATGCCGAGTGCAGTGACGGCGCGGGCCAGGCCCACCCGCTGGCCCAGGCCCCTGGCGATGTCGTCACCCAGGGCCAGGCTGTTGAGGATTCGGCCGGTCAGGAGCACGATGACGGCGCCCGCTGCGAGGAAGGGCAGCCCGGACAGCACCACGGACCAGTCCCGTCCAGCGATGCCGCCCACCTGCCAGAAGCGGAACCGGTCCAGGGTGTCCTGGCTGGAGACCAGGATGACATTCATCAGGGAGTACAGGCCGGCATTCAGCGCGGCACCTGCCAGGGCGAGCTTCACCGGGGTGGCCCCGTCCCTGCCGAGGGAGGCAATGAGGTACACCACGACGGCGGCGGCAGCGGCCCCGACGAAGGCGAACCAGATGTAGCCTGAGAGCGAACCGACCCCGAAGACGTAGATGCCGGTGACCACCGCGAGGGCGGCTCCGGCGTTGACGCCCATGATGCCGGGGTCGGCCAGCGGGTTGCGGGCCACACCTTGCATTGCTGCGCCTGCGAGGCCCAGCGCGCCGCCCGCCAGCAGGCCGAGGACGGTGCGCGGGATGCGGGCGTGGACCACGGCGTAGTCGCCGTTGGCAGGATCGAACGCGGTGAGCGCCTGCCAGACGGTGGCCAGGGGAAGGCCACGCGCGCCGATGGCCAGGGAGGCCCCGGCCAGAAGGGCAAGTACGACGACGGCGGCCAGCAGCCAGGCGGCCCGCGTTCCGCCGAACGCGCGGCCGGGGGTTCCGCCGGCACGTGCCGGTCCCGGCACCAGGGTGCCGGGACCGGGCTCACGGCGCGCCGCCGTCGTCGTACTGTCCGTCATGGAAATGTGCCTACTTCACCGCGTCCGCTGCGCTGGCAAGCTGCGGCAGGAACGTGTCCAGCGACCACGGCAGGCTCAGCGGGGAGGAGGCGGAGATGGACAGGGTCAACGTGTTGTCCGAGTCGGCCACCAGGGCGCCGTTCTTGATGGCGGGGATCTGGCCCAGCAGGGGGTCGGACTTGATGGAATCAGTGGTGGCCGCGTCCGGAACCCAGGTCACGAAGATATCGGACTCAAGCTCGTTGGCCTTCTCGGCTGACCAGGGGATAAAGAATTCCTTGGAACCCTTGGAGTTCTCCTCCACCACGGGCGCCAGCTTCATGCCGATCTCGGAGAGGAAGCGGGGGCGGTTGTCATTGGCGGTGTACACGTTGACGCCGTCAGCAGAGGCGGGCTCCAGGTTGCCGTAGATGAAGCTCTTGCCGGTGATCTGCGGGTACTCGGCAACCTTTTCCTTGATGGTGGCCTCGGTGTCGGAGACCAGCTTGGCGGCTTCGGCATCCTTGCCGAGAGCCTTTCCGATGATTGAGGTGGAGTCCTGCCAGGAGGTTCCGTAGGCCAGTTCGGGGTGTGCCACCACTGGCGCGATCTCTGTGAGCTTCTTGTAGTCCTCCTCGGTGAGGCCCGAGTAGGCGGCCAGGATGACGTCCGGGGTGAGCTTGGCGATCTCGGTAAAATTGATGCCGTCCGCCTCGGAGTACTGCACCGGGGCTTTGTCCGAGCCGAATCCGGCGCCGAGTTCCTCCAGCGCCGCGTCCTTCCACGGGGTGGAGCCCTGCTCGTTGCCGCCCCACTCGTTCTTGGGCACGCCCACGGGCACAACACCCAGGGCGATGGCGACGTCGTCATTAACCCAGGAGACAGTGGCCACCCGGGCGGGCTGCTTCTCGATGGTGGTTTCGCCGTAGACGTGCTCGATGGTGACGGGGAACTGCGAGCTGCTGGAGCTGGAAGCGCTGGCGTCGCCGGCGGAGGAGGCGGGCCCCGTGGAGCAGGCGGACAGGGTAAGCGCCGCAGCGGCCAGGACGGCAGTGGCTTTGCCGGCTGATTTGAACAGCGTGCGGCGCGTGGCGCTGGGCCCGGAGAAGAGGGGGGAAGTCACGGAACTCCTTAAGTCATGAAGCGAACTTAAGTAAGGCTAGCCTACCCTCCCGCTCATTACGCAACGTTTCTGTATCTTATTCCCGTTCGTGACGAAGGACACAGTTCCGCGGGGTTGGGCGGCCTTGGACAGGGAAGATGCGGTTTGGCAGGATGTTCCTGCCGGAACGCACCGGCTGGACCGCCGGCCGCAGCCGGCGACGGATGGGGAGACGAAGGCAGCCATGCAATCCATCACGCCTCAGCAAATCCGCTCATCGTTTATCAATGCCAGCCGCTCCGAAGCGGCTAAACTCACCCTGCCCAAGGATTTCGACGCCCTCGACTGGGGCACCCTTGACTTCCTGGGCTGGCGGGACGAAAAGATGCCCCTCCGCGGCTACCTAGTGGTCCCTGGTCCGAAGGGAGTCACAGGCATCATGCTCCGGGCGCCCGAAGGCGGGGCCCGGAAGAACCGCCCAGTCCTTTGCGAGCTGTGCCGCGACGTGTTTTCCAAGGAGGATGTGCTCCTCTGGGTGGCCAGGCGCGCCGGGCAATCCGGCCGCAACGGCAACACCGTGGGCACCTTGATCTGCGCCGATTTTCTCTGCTGCGGCAACGTCCGCAAGGAACCGCCGGCCAATGAGATCAATCCGGACCCCGCCGCCGTCGTCCTCCGCCAGGTTGAAGGGCTGAAGGAGCGGACTGCCCAGTTCCTGGCCCGGGTACAGGCGAAGTAACCGCCACACATCGTACGGACAGTAAAGCGGAAGCCCTCCCCCACCGAAAGTGGAGGAGGGCTTCCGCCTGGAGGGTCAGCGGTAGGAAAAACTCATCAAGACGGATTTAAGGGTCCGGCCCTCGTCACCCCAGTACCAGGCCTTCGCCGCCACATCGTCCGCAAACGGCTCCCCGGTGAACAGCACGTCCGCGGTCAGGATGCGGTCACCGATCTGTATGAGCCCGTACTGAACTTTTCCGTCGGGCGAGATGGGCGATCCTGGCGTCAGTCCCATCCGGTATTGGGTGGCGCCATGAGCGTGGTCAACGAAGAACGACGAACTGGGGGTCGGAACAGAGTGCCCGATCAATCCGGGCACCGGGTCCGTCTCGAGCACGAACCTGGTAGCAGGCCCCGCCGTGACATCATCGACCTGGCTGTAGTAGATGTTGATCTGCTCGTTGCCGCCGGCATCGTAGACGGTGGCCGTCTCCACAGCCGGGGACGCAGAAACCTCCTCATGCTCCACGCGCCAGCCCTCCGGATGGGCAAAGGAAAGGCGGCCGTCTGCGAACGTGAAGGTCACCGGTCCCGCGGGAACGGGGGAAGAGGTGGCAGCGGGAGCGATGGCCGGGTAGGAGAAGCTCATGAGCAGGGCCTTCAAAGCTTGGCCTTCCGTTCCCCAGTACCAGGCTTTCGCCTCCTCGTCGTTGGCGAACGGCTGACCCGTGAACTCCACATCCGCGGTCAAAACCCGGTCGCCCAGCATGACCAGCCCGTCCTGCGCCTTCCCGTCCGGCGAGACGGGCAGCCCTGGAGTGAGCCCCATGCGGTATTGTGCGGCGTCGCCGCTGCGGTCGACAAAGAACGACGAATGGGGCGTTGGAACAGACTGCCCCACCAATCCCGGCACCGGCTCCGCCTCCAGGACGGTCCGGGCAGCAGAGCTGGCTACGACGTCAGCAATCTGGCCGGTGTAGATGCTGATTTTGGCCTGGCTGGTGGGATCGGACACCGTTGCTGTGCCTACATAAGGCGATTCGGATGCATGGAAGAACTCAACGTGCCATTCCTTTGGGTGCTGAAACGACAGCCCGCCGTCAGGAAAGGTGACGGTCACCAGGCTGTCGGGGTGGAAGGCAGGCGGAGCCGGCTCCACCAAGGTATCGGCCGCACAGCCCGCGAGGGACAGCAGCGCCGCAGCGATTGCTGCCGGGAAGAAAGCCGCACGTTGTGATGGGCGCATGCGAGGGCCTTTCAAGAGGACGCCATCGTTCTCTTGGGGAACAGGGCGGAACCCAGCATTCCGCAGTACCTATGGGATTTACTCAGGCGGGGTGAGTTGGTAAAGCCCAGATTGACACACGGGAAATACCCTCACCAGAGCTTCCATAATAATTCCACCAATTTGTTATATAGGTCACGCCAGGGGCATCAGCGCAGAACGATGTCCACGGGATTCGCTTCGGACCGCCACCCGCCCTCCTGGCCACGCCGCGGTGCAATGACCGGAGCCGTGAGCACTCCGGACCGGTTGGTGCGCTTGTCGCGGAGGATTTCGGTGACGGAGCCAAGGTGCCGGGAGAGGTCAATGACGTTTTCGGGGGCGGCCAGCAGCAGCTGGAACCCGAATTCGTGCAGCGCCTTGATCCCGGCGCCGGCGAACTCCTCGGAAGCCAGCACAAAGGCCTCGTCCATCATCACGGTGCCGTACGTGGTGAAGCCCTGCTCCGCGATGCCCAGCTGGTAGCTCAGCGCAGCAGCCATGATGAAGGCGGTGAAGCGCTGTCGCTCCCCGCCGGACATGGATCCGGTGTCCGCGTGCATGAACACCTCGGATTTCTTCGCTCCGCCCTTCTTGCCCGACGCCGGCCCGGCAACTTCACGGTGCTCCTTGCACTGGATGAACAGGTGGCCGCGCACGTCCAGCACCTCGGCCCTCCAGCGCCGGTCCTCCGGCGCCTGCGAGCCCAGCCGCTTCACCAGCGTCTCCAGCGACTTGTAGCGGGCGGTGAGCTCGGCCTCGTCGTCCCTTTCCCCGCGTGTCTCCCCGCCTGCGGCGACTGTCCTGGACGCGTCGGATTTGGCGGGGCGGGTGTGCCGGGCCTTCAGGGCGTTCTGGATCGCGTCCTTAAACTGCTTGGCCGTGGGAGGCAGCGTCTGCTTGATGTCCAGCTCCAGGAAGCTCCCCTCGTGGAAGTTGACCTGCGAGAGGATGCCGTTCAGCGGCAGGATGCGGCTGGTGATGGAGCGCCGCTCCTCATCCAGCAGGTGCAGCAGGGTGCTGAAGGATTCATGCGTGCGCTGGTTGAAGAACTGGCGGAACTCCGCTTCCTGGGCAGGGAGCCCGTCGCTCACAATCGCGTGGTAGCGGGTTTCAAACTCGCCGGCCGCGCCGATGGTGGTGCCGTGGTCCGCGGAGATGGCGCTCCCCCAGTCACGGACGAAGGCCTCGAAGATACGGGTGAGCCGCTCGGCAGTAGCCTGCCCGCGGGACTCAGCGGTGTGCAGCTCCCCCAGCAGGGCTGTGCGCACCCGGTTGGCGAGGTTGTCCAGCTCGTGCATTTCCGTCACGTCGCCGAAATCGGCAAAGTACGGTTCCAGGGCAGTGACGGTGGCGTCCGACGGCGGCGCCTGGGCCAGGCGCTGGCGGGCAGCTTCCAGCAGGGAAGCGGCAGCGGTCAGTTGCCTGTCCAGGGCCTTGTACTCGCTCTGCAGGACGGCGGCGGCCTCGGTGCTGGACTGGTGTTTCTGGCGCACTTCCTCGATGCTGGCCCGCAGCGGCTCCAGGTCCGCCTGGGCTGCGAGGGCGTCTTTCAGCCGCTGCTCGAGCCGCACGAGCTCCTCGGCCGCGACTGCCGCCGACACCTGTTCCCAGGAGCGCTGGTCCTCGGCGATGCGGCGCAGGGCCTCGAGCTGCCGGGCCATGCCCTGGTGCGAGTCTTCCCGGCTCTGCGCCAGCTCCGCCGCCTTGGCCACCTCCTGCCGCAAGTCCTCCACCTGGCCGGCCACAAGCTCCAGCTTGGCGGCGTTGTCGAACCCGAGGACGTAATCCTGCCGGCTGGTGAAACGGTCGTCCTTTTCCACGGTGTGGCGGTTGCGCTTCACCACGCCGCCCAGGCTGAGGCCGCGGTCCAGTGACGCCAGCTCGTCCGGGTCCTCCACGCAGGGGTAAGCGAAATCCAGTGCGATGCGCTCACGGATCCAGGAGCCTGCTTCGGCCGCGACGCCCGTGGCGAGGATGTCCAGCTTGGTCAGCAGGTCGCCGTCGCGCACGTCCTCAAGCGCCAGCGCGCCGCCGGAAAGCGGCTTGGATACGTCCACGGCCCGCAGCGCGCCGCGCACCGCGTGATCGTTGAGGTACCGGGTGACCGCGGCGAAGTGCTCGCCCGGCACCAGCAGCGTGGTGGCCAGGTTGCGGAGCGCCCGTTCGGCGGCGGGGCGCCACTTCTCCTGCCCCTCGGCGAGGTCCATCAGTTCGCCGGCGAACGGCATCCGGTCCTCCGGGATGCCGGTTGCGGCGGCAATTGCGGCCCGGTTTTCAATGCTCGACGGCGGCAGCAGCGATTTGCGCGTCTTCAGCGACACGAGTTCCTGCTCAGCCGCGGCAAGTTCGCGCTTCTTCGTTGCGTGGGCGTCGAACGCTTCAAAGCGGAGCTCCTGCAGGGCCTGGGAATCGTCCTTGAGCTCGGCGGACCTTGCCGCCGCCTGTTCGTGCGCCTGCTCCCAGCCCTCCTCCGTCCACTCGAGCTGCAGGCCGGCGTCGGCCAGCGCCTGCCGCGCGGTCTCCTCCACCTGCTGGCGCAGCTTCAGCCCGACGCGGGCGTTTTCCAGGGACTGCTCGATGGCGGAGATGGCGTTGCCGCCCTGGTTGTTGTAATCCGCTTCCAGCTGGCGCAGGTCCTTGGCCAGCCCGTCCCGGACAGTCCGCTCAGCACCAAGCTCTTTGGCCTTGCCCTGCGCAAGCCCCCTGAAGCGCTCAAGCATTCCCTGGTGGACCGTGACGGCAAGTTTCTGCCGGTAGGCTTCGAACTCTTCACCGGCGAGGTCCCGCAGCCGGTTTGCGTCCAACAGCGCCTGCGCATACTCCCGGTTCAGCCCGGGAACCGGGGCCAGCTGGTCCCGCTGCTGCCGGACGTCCTCCAGCCGCTGCCGGATGGACATCAGGTTGCTGAATTCCTCCACGACGTCGTCCGCCGCGGCAAGGGTGGCCGGGGCGTCCAGGACCTGGTCCCGAAAGAACGTGTTGACGCTGCCGCCCAGGCCCTTGCCGGCCTGGATGACGCGCAGCAGCGGCAGGGCCTGGTCCGAGTTGATGCCCAGCAGCCGCCGGAACCGCTCGGCGAACGCTTTGTGGACGTCGAAAACCTGGGCATCGGGGAAGATCGTCTCCAGGGCAGCCTTGGTGAACCGCTTGTCCGCGATGCCTTCGAGCGCTTCCAGGTCCAGCGGTTCGTGGTCGATGACGTAGAAACGCCCGACGCTCGACTCCGTGCCGTTCTTGGGCAGGTCGAACAGGGCCGAGACGGTCACCCGCGTGCCGGCCGCGTTATCGAACGTCAGGGCGACGGCGGACCATGTGGCGCCGGGCCGCTGGAAGGCACTCGCCGAGCCCTCCCCCACGGCCTTGTCGCCGACCTTGCCCCGCATGTAGGTGAACGTGGTCCTTTTGTCCTCAACAGCGCCGCCCGAACGCTGGGCAGCGGCCTCGTTGGACCTGGGCCGGGCATCAAACACCCGCAGCATGGCATCGAACAGCGTCGACTTGCCCACACCCGAATTACCCGTAAGCAGCGTGCCGTTGCGGTCCACGTGCATCGTGTGGGCTCCGTGGAACGTGCCCCAGTTGACCACCTGCACCAGGGCAAGGCGCATCTGGCCGGGGTTTGTCAGCTCCCCCATCGGGAGCATGGAAGCGATGCTCACTGTGCGTCCTCCGTGTCAGGGTCGCCGTCCGGGGAAGTGGCTGGTCCGTCGTCGAACTCCAGGAGCGCCTCTGTTCCCGCCGGATCCGTGGTTGCTGACTTCAGGGCTTCTATCTGGGCGGGGATGTCGCCGATGTTCTCGAACGGCAGGGCCAGGGGCAGGGCGTTGGAGATGGTGTAGACGTCGTCCAGTCCAGTGGGGAGGAGGAGCTGCCGGGCCAGGAGCTTGGTGATGGCCCGGTTCACCACGTCCGAGTCCCGCAGGGCGTCCTGCTGGCCCGCGGGCTGGTAGTGCGCCACCAGGTCGGCAATCTCCTCGCGGGTGATCGTGGGGTCCGTCTGCGCGGTGACGTGGCGGTCCAGGAGCAGGCGCAGGCGGAGCAGCACGATGGTCTCCACCCGGCTGAGGGCACGCTGCTGCCGCAGGATGCTGGAGCGGGTGCTGCCGCCGATTGCGTCGGGGTCCACCGGGCGCAGGACGGCGATCTTGCGCTCGTGGTCCAGCTCCAGGGTGAGGAACAGCTCGGAGAGCCGGCTCCGCAGGATCACCTGGTTGTCCAGCAGGACGGTCCAGAGCTTTTCGTCCCGGCCGCCGTCCACATAGGGGCCCTTGAGGAGCTTCACCAGCGCCTGCCGCACCTTCATGGACAGGACCCCGGTATCGCCGGGGAAGAGCGCGGCACCGTCAACGAAAGTGTCGCGGGGCGTGACGGCGAAAGGCCGCTCCGCCGTCGTCGTGGTTGTCTCTTCAGTCATCAGGATCCTTTGGAAGCGTAACCAGCGGCAGGTAGGCCCTGCGCGTGGTGCCGTCTATCTGTTCGTAATCCAGGGCTTCGAGGCCCTGGTTGTCGAAGCCGGCGCCGGCGTGGAGCGCGTGCGAGAGGAGCGCGCGGATGGTGTTGATGTGCTGCTCCCCGGGCGGCAGTTGCTGCCACGCCTCGGAAAGGGTGGCAGCGCCGGCCAGGGCCGCCCGCACCACCTCCGGCTTGGCTTTCCCGGTCCTCGGCGAGCGCACGCGGTCAGAGTCGCTGAAGGCGATGGGATCGGCAAGTTTGGGCGGGGCGGCGAACTCGTCGGGATCGAAGAGCTTCACCATGGACAGTGACTCGAACCCCGCATTGAAGAGGACCGGCCCGGGGACCAGGCCGGGGCGTTCCCGCTCATAGGGAAGGGACCTGATGGCCTGCTCCGCCTCCCGAAGGACCTGCCGGAGCCGGACGGACTGGCGGAAGTCATCGCTCTGGACGTAGGTGTTCAGGCTTTCGCTGAGCTTGCCGTAGATCCGCTGGATCTGGCTGTGCTGCTGGCGCAGTTCCGCCACCAGGTTCTTCAGGGTTTCCCTGTCCTCCGGAGAGAGATCGTCCGCGAACTGCCGGCCGAGGACCTCGCCGATGGCGGAGCGGAACCGCAGCTGCTGCTGGGGGTCCTCCAGGAACGCCGTAAAGGACCGGAAGGTCCGGCCCTCCGGGCTTTGGCGGAGGCGTTTGTCCGCTTCCAGCACCTGGGCCATGGTGGCGCCCTTGGTCAACGACTCCTCGATGATCTGGTTGCGCAGCTCGCCTACCAGTTCCTCGATCCTGTCACGCATCTTCTTGTAGTCTGCGGGCAGGCTTGCAGCCAGGTCCAGGATGTTTCCCGCGGCCTCCACCGCCTCGTCATCATCCAGCAGGCCGTCGAACTCGCCGCTGCTGATGTCCTGGATCAGCTGCTGGCGTTCGTCGATCTCCTCTTCCAGGGACTCCAGCCGGGCGCTCTGGTCCGGGTTGGTCTCGTTGGCAAGCTTTTCGACGTCACCGAGCAGCGTGCCCAGGCGGGACCCGTTGAGCGTGGACCGTTCGCTGGAGAGGCTGTCCAGGAACGCCAGCACGCGTGCCGCAGGTTCGGTCACCTCGTAGACGATCTGGCCTGACTGGTTCCGCCGCGTCAGGAACTGGCGGCGCGTCCACTCGTCGCCGAAGGACTTTCCGTTCGCCCCTCCACCCAGCCCGGGCTCCTGGCGGCGGAGCTCCTCAAGGAAGGAGTCGACGTCGGCATGGAACTCTTCCAGCGGCAGCTGCGGCCGGGTGCGGGTGAAGGATGCCTGCAGCACCGCGATCACCCAGGGCGCCGAGCGCGTCAGCGCCCAGGCAGGTCCCTTGGTGAGGAGTTCGAGGTCCCGAAGCCGGGCGCTGATGGCATCAGCGGATGACCTGGCGGAGCGGGGCACACACTCTCCTTGGACTGTTTGCGGGGGCGGGGCGGCGGCCGGGATCGGAAAACCGCCAACTACAAGGTTAACGCAGGCGCCGCGACCACTCCGTGACCTACCGGGCGGTAGTGTTTCGATCCCATATCAACAGGGTCTGCGCCGGTTGAAGCTCTGGCTGGGCGGGAGGTCTCCCCCTACGCTCGTGCTACTGGTCTCAACCAAACTCTCAACACATGCAACGACGCAGCAGGGGGACTCATGCAGTTTGATCTCAGTTCAGTGGAAAACGCCACCTTGGTCTTTATGGGAACCTTGATGCTTGGCGCCATCCTCGCCGTATTTGTCCTGACGGCGGGGCTGATCGCCCTGCTGCTCCTGGGGGCGGGAAAGCTGGGCTGGACGCTGGCCTCCACCGTGCTTGTGGCAGTGGTCCACGGGATCAATACCGGCTGGGACAAGCTGGTGCACCACGCCTCCACGGTGGATGTTGCAGGCGATTTCCAGGCCCAGGCCTCCCCTAGCACCGGAACCTACCCGCGGGTAATCTTGAGGGACAGCTGAAGGGTTCTCCAACCCGGCGGATCCGTGGCTACACCGGCCAATCCGGCCAAGGAGATGACCCATGAGCTCCGCCACTGACAGCCCCGCAACAAGCCCTGCCACCGGCCTCCCCACCTCCACAGGACCGGCAACAGACTCCCCCGCGGAGGAGACTCCCGTACCTGCCGGCAAGATCGGCGCCGGCGTCACGGCTGATGAGGCCCGTGCCGTTGCAGAAGCCGCGCGGGAATCCGGCTGGGAGCGTCCCAGCTTCGCCAAAGGCCTCTACCTGGGCAGCTTCGACCTCAGCCTGGTCCACCCCTGGCCCACCCCGGACCCGGAGTCCGTGCAACGGGGCGAGGAATTCATGGCCCGGCTGCTGGAATACGCCGGCACCATGGACGGCCGGGTGATCGAGCGCGATGCCAAAATTCCCGACGAATACATCCGGGGCCTTGCCGGCCTGGGCGTTTTCGGGATGAAGATCCCCCGGGAATATGGCGGCCTGGGACTGTCCCTGGTGTACTACGGCCGTGCCCTGGCCTTGCTGGGCAGCGTGCACCCGAGCCTCGGCGCACTCCTCTCGGCGCACCAGTCCATTGGCGTGCCGGAGCCCGTGAAGGTTTTCGGCACGCCCGAACAAAAGCGGGAGTACCTGCCGCGCTGCGCGGCCGGCGCCATCACTGCCTTCCTCCTGACAGAACCTGATGTGGGCAGCGATCCTGCCCGGCTGGGCAGCACTGCAACGCCCACGGACGACGGCGATGCGTACCTTCTGGACGGCGTGAAGCTCTGGACCACCAACGGGGTGATTGCGGAACTGGTGGTGGTGATGGCCGTGGTGCCGGCACACACGGATGCTGACGGCACCCGGCACAAGGGCGGCATCAGCGCCTTCGTGGTGGAGATGGATTCGCCCGGCATCACCGTGGAAAACCGGAATGCGTTCATGGGGCTGCGGGGCATTGAAAACGGCGTGACCCGGTTCCACCAGGTCCGGGTGCCCGCCGCCAACCGGCTGGGCCGCGAGGGGCAGGGCCTGAAGATTGCGCTCACCACCCTGAACACCGGCCGGCTATCCATTCCGGCGCTGTGTGTGGCATCCGGCCGCTGGAGCCTGAAGATCGCCCGGGAATGGTCCAACGCCCGGACCCAGTGGGGCAGGCCGGTAGGCGAGCACGAGGCAGTGGGCAAGAAAATCGCGTTCATCGCCGCCTCCGCCTTCGCCCTTGATGCGGTGTTCGAGCTCTCCGCCGAACTCGCGGGCGCCGGCCAGAAGGACGTCCGGATCGAGGCCGCCCTGGCCAAGCTCTGGGCCACGGAGATCAGCTGCCGGGTTGCCGATGAACTGGTCCAGATCCGGGGCGGCCGCGGCTTTGAGACCGCGGAATCCCTGGCGGCACGCGGCGAGCGCGCCGTTCCCGCGGAGCAGCAGCTGAGGGACCTGAGGATCAACCGGATCTTCGAGGGTTCGTCGGAAATCATGCGGCTGCTGATCGCCCGGGAGGCGGTGGATGCGCACCTGGCTGCCGCCGGCGACCTTGCGTCGCTGGACGCGAGCCTGTCCGAGAAGGCGAGGGCCGCCGTCGGCGCTTCCGGCTTTTATGCCAGATGGCTCCCCAAGCTGGTGGCGGGCGCCGGCATGGACCCGCGCTCGTACAGCGAATTCGGGCGGCTGGCCAAGCAGCTGCGCTTCGTGGAGCGCTCGTCGCGGCGCCTGGCACGCCAGACGTTTTACGGAATGGGTCGCTGGCAGGCGAAGCTCGAACGCAAGCAGGCGTTCCTGGGCAGGGTGGTGGACATCGGGGCCGAGCTGTTCGCCATGACGGCGTGCTGCGCCAGGGCGGAAATGCTGCTGCACACCGCCCCCGAAAAGGCCGCCAGCGCCTATGAGCTCGCGGAGGCCTACTGCGAGCAGGCCAGGGTGCGGGTGGATGAGTACTTCGACCAGCTGTGGCGGAATACGGACGACGCCGACCACGCCCTCACGCGGAAGGTCCTCGCCGGGGATTACACCTGGCTGGAGGAGGGCGTCCTGGACCAGTCCGAAGGGACCGGTCCGTGGATCGCTGACGCCTCCCCCGGAGCCTCCCGGCGGGAAAACCTGCACCGTAAATACCGGTGACGCCACAGGTCACGAAATAGTAAGCATCCTTGCTATCACTGGTGGGTGATGCTTGAGTGGTGCCATGAGCAGCTCAACAGACCCAGAGAACCTGCCCCCGAGGCGCGCCCGCGAGGATGTTGACCGAAACGGGAGCCGCCGCGGCGATACCGTGGGCGGCGAGCCCACCCGCTCCTACCCGCAGGTGCCGGCCAGCGATGCCACACCCACCTCCACCTACGACCGGGTGCCTGACCGTACCGGACCGGCCGGCGCCTCCGCCGAACGGGAGTACGTTTCCGCGGCTCCTGCGCCGGCTGCCGATCCCAACCTGACCGACCGGCAGACGGCCGTGGCCCGGGAGAAGGAGCAGTTCGGCGGCATCAAGGTGGGATCCGCGTTCTTCGGCTGGCTGACCGCCACCGGCATGGCCGTCCTGCTCACCGCCTTTGTGGCAGCGGCAGGAACTGCTGTTGGCCTTGCCACCAACACTGATGTGAATGAGGCTGTCAGCCAGGCAGCCCGGAACCAGGGCACGGTGGGCCTGGTGGGCATCATCGTCCTGCTGGTGATCCTGTTCTTGTCCTACTACTCCGGTGGTTACGTGGCAGGCAGGATGGCGCGCTTCAATGGTGCCAAACAGGGCCTCATGGTGTGGATCTGGGCGCTGATCGTAGCGATCCTCGTGTCCATCCTGGGCCTGGTGGCAGGGCAGCAGTTCAACGTGCTGGCCAACCTCAACAGCTTCCCGCGGATCCCCATCAACGAAGGCCAGCTGACCACCACCAGCATCATCGCCGCCGTCGTGGTGGCCGCGGTTGCCCTGGTTGGCGCCGTCCTGGGTGGACTCGCCGGCATGCGGTTCCACCGCAAGGTGGACCGGGCCGGCTTCACGCCGGACAGCGCCTACGACAACGAGTAGTCAGGGTTGGACGTCCCCGTCCAGGTAGAGCCAACGGCGGTTTTCCCGCAGGAACCGGCTGGCCTCGTGGAGGACGCCGCGCTCGCTGCCGTGCCGGTAGTACGCCTTGAACTCCACCATTCCCTCGGTATCCAGCGGTCCGCCGCGGGACGTGGAGAGGATGTCCAGGCGGCGCCACTGCATCCCCGGGTCCAGCTCCAGCTCGGCAGGTGCTGTCCGGGGGTGCCAGGTGCGCAGCAGGTAGTCCGTGTCCAGCAGGGCGAACGCACAGTAGCGGGAACGCATCAGTTGCTCAGCGGTGGCAGCCTCGGCGGCGCCCCGGTGGAAGCGTCCGCAGCTGCCCGTACTGCTCCCCGGACAGGCACGGGCAGTTTTCCTGGTCGGTGGATACCGTCATGCACCAGATGCTGTCACACGCGGTAACAGCTTTGCTACAACCGGGGGCGCGCCCCTGCGTCCGACGGCACGGCACCCCAAAAATCCGTAAGGTGGAGAGGGAGCTGTTGCCCAGGCAGAGAGGAGAGATGACGTGGAAAATCCGGATACGCTCATCCTCAACCTGACGTTCCTGGGCACCGTGGGCGTCGCCTTCCTGATGTTCCTGGTCCTTTTTCTGCTGGGGGTCATCACCCTGGTCCTGGCTGGACTTGGCCGCCTTGCGGCTGCGGTGCTGATGGCCTTGTTCGGCCGGCGCTCCAGGAAAGAATCCCTCCCGCTGGTACAGCTCTACGGGACGCGGCTCCAGCACCGCGGAGGCGATTCCGACGGCGATGCTGCCGCCGGCCCAGTGCCGCGGAAAGCGCGCCGCCACTGGCGCGCCGCGCTGAAGCCTGCACACGTGAAGGCGTCGCTGCGCACCGCCGTCGGCCATCACCCGGCACTCACTGCCGCCCGCCGCGAACCGCCGGTCCTCGCGGATGACTGGGCCGCGGCCGTCGCCGACGCAGACGCCCGGGCAGCGGCCAAGGCGCGGGCCGCCACTCCGGACATCAAAGTTTCAGTGCGGGACTTGCCCGATCCCCAGGTGCCGGCAGAAGAGGTGGCGGCAGTGGCGCCCCTGGTTGAGTCCGCGCTGGATAACAGCCGCCCCTCCCGGGAACTGCCCCGGTCCTTCAAGAAGCCGCAGGTTCCCCACGCCCTGGGGCCGCTGGACACCGGATCGCTGGTGTCCCTGTCCGGCCCGGCGCACATCAGCAGGGCCGCGGCGGAGGCCGCCAAGGACGCAGGTTCCAAAGGCTCCGCTTCGAAGGGCAGACAGCCCTTACCCTGAGCAACCATCTGGGTTAGCGTGAAACCCATGGAATTCAGATACCTCGGAAACAGCGGATTCAAAGTCTCGGAAATCACGTTCGGCAACTGGCTGACCCACGGCTCGCAGGTGGAGAACGACGTCGCCACCCAGTGCGTGCGGGCAGCACTCGACGCCGGCATCAGCACCTTCGACACAGCCGACGTCTACGCCAATACGGCCGCGGAAACGGTCCTGGGCGCCGCGCTGAAGAATGAGCGGCGCGAGTCGCTGGAGATCTTCACCAAGGTCTATGGACCCACCGGGCCCAAGGGCAAGAACGATCTTGGCCTGTCCCGCAAGCACATCATGGAGTCCATCAACGGCTCGCTGCGCCGGTTGCAGACGGACTACGTGGACCTCTACCAGGCCCACCGCTACGACTTCGAAACGCCGCTGGAAGAAACCATGCAGGCCTTTGCGGACATCGTCCGGCAGGGCAAGGCCCTGTACATCGGCGTCAGCGAATGGACCGCCGAGCAGCTGCGCGAAGGCCACGCGCTGTCCAAGGAACTGGGCTTCCAGCTGATCTCCAACCAGCCCCAGTACTCCATGCTGTGGCGGGTCATCGAGGCTGAGGTTCTCCCGGCGTCGGAAGAGCTGGGCGTATCGCAGATCGTCTGGTCGCCCATGGCCCAGGGCGTGCTCAGCGGAAAATACCTGCCCGGCCAGCCTGCTCCGGAAGGAAGCCGCGCCACGGATGAAAAGGGCGGTGCGAAGATGATCGAGCGCTGGATGCGCGACGACGTCCTGGCCGGCGTGCAGGAACTCAAGCCCATCGCCGAGGAAGCCGGCCTGTCCATGCCGCAGCTGGCCGTGGCCTGGGTGCTGCAGAACCCGAACGTTGCCTCGGCCATCGTCGGCGCCTCGCGGCCGGAGCAGATCGCGGACAGCGTGGCGGCGGCAGGGGTGAAGCTTGAACCGGAGGTCCTGAAGAAGATCGACGACGCCATCGGATCGCTGGCTGAGCGGGACCCCGCCCAGACCAAGTCACCCGCCGCGCGGGAAGCATAGGGCGGCCCGTGACTTCCGCAGCGGAACTGCCTGCTGACGTCCTTGCCCTCGGCGTCACGGGTTCCACCGGCGGGCTGGGCGGAATGGTGGCGCGGCAGCTCGCTGAACTGGGTTCCGCCCAGCGGCTGCTGGTCCGCGATCCTGCCCGCGCCCCCGTGGTGGAAGGCGCCACGCCGGCCGTGTGCAGCTACGCGGATTCCGCGGCTGCCCGGCAGGCGCTGGACGGCGTGAAAGTACTGTTCATGGTGTCCGCCGCGGAAACGCAGGACCGGGTGCAGCAGCATACCGCCTTCGTTGATGCCGCGGCCGGCGCTGGGGTGGAGCATGTGGTGTACACGTCCTTCTACGGCGCGGCGCCCGATGCCACCTTTACCCTGGCCCGGGACCATCACGCCACCGAGGAGCACATTAGGGCGTCCGGCATGGACTTCACGTTCCTGCGGGACAATTTCTACCTGGACTTCCTGCCGCTCCTGGCCGGGGAGGACGGCGTGATCCGCGGACCGGCGGGCGACGGTGCCTTCTCAGGGGTGGCTCGCGAGGACATCGCCCGCTGTGCCGTCGCCGTCCTGCGGGACCCCGCCATCCACAAGGGCGCCACGTACAACCTGACCGGGCCGGAGGAGCTAACCCTGGAGCAGGCCGCGGGCATCATCACCGAGAGCACCGGCCGCACCATCACCTACCAGCCGGAGACGGTGGAGGAGGCGTACGCTTCGCGGGCTTCCTACGGCGCCCCGCCCTGGCAGGTGGACGCCTGGGTAAGCACGTATACAGCCATCGCGTCCGGAGAGATGGCGGGGATATCGCCGGATGTCCACGGGCTTACCGGCGAGGACCCCATCAGCCTGCGCGAGTTCCTGGCACGGCCAGTCCTGTAAATTCCCAGAGTTTTTGTCCAGATATGCCGACTTCCGGGGCCTCCAGGTGCGCGTATCTGGACAAAAACTCCAATTGGGTGGGGCGTTGACGGGGCTGCGGGGCTGGCGTAGACCTGTGGAAAGGGGGGACGTCCCAGCCGGCCAAGCAGGAGTGGCACCACCATGAAACAGATCTTCACGCACCAGCAGTCCGCCGGTCCGGCCGCAGCGGTGGAAAGTCAGGCTCCGCCCATGGCCGGGCCCACCACCGGCCCGATTACCCGGGAGGAACTCCGGCTGGGGGCCCGCAACCACTCCATGCCTTTGGAGGCCCTCCGCCGGGACATCACTCCCCCGGGGCTGCATTACGTCCTGACCCACTTCGACATCCCGGACATTGATGAGTCCTCCTGGCACCTGCGGATCAGCGGCGCGGTGGACATGGCCATGGAACTGACCATGGCCGCCCTGCGCAGGGACCCCTTCATCACCGTGCCCGTCACCCTGGAATGCGCCGGGAACGGGCGGTCGCTCCTGGATCCGCGGCCCGTCAGCCAGCCGTGGCTGCTCGAAGGCGTCGGCACCGCGGAGTGGACCGGAGTGCCGCTGGCCTATCTCCTGGGAAAGGCGGGCGTCCAGCCCCACGCAGTTGAGGTGGTGTTCACCGGAGTGGACGAGGGCGTCCAGGGCGGCGTCCCCCACCGCTACGCGCGGAGCCTGCCGATCCATGAGGCCCTGCGCCCCGACGTCGTCCTTGCCTACGCCATGAACGGCAGCGAACTGCCGCCCCAGCACGGATACCCGCTCCGGCTGGTGGTGCCCGGCTGGTACGGCATGGCCAGCGTGAAATGGCTGGAATCCATCGAGGTGGTCACCACGCCGTTCAAGGGCTTCCAGCAGGACGTTGCCTACCGCTACCAGGCGTCAGAGGACGACGCCGGCACTCCGGTATCGCGGATCAGGGTGCGTTCGCTGATGGTTCCGCCGGGCATTCCGGACTTCCTTACCCGCAACCGGATGCTGAAACCGGGCCCGGTGCTGCTGCAGGGCAGGGCCTGGTCCGGCGAAGGGGCGGTCACGTCCGTGGAGGTAGGCATTGATGGCGCGTGGCTGCCGGCCCAGCTCGACAAGCCCGCCGGCGGATACGCGTGGCGGAAGTGGACCGTGCCGTGGGTGGCGGATCCGGGCGCGCACGTGCTGTCCTGCCGGGCCACGGACGCAACCGGCGCCACCCAGCCCCTGGAACAGAACTGGAACTACCAGGGGATGGGCAACAACGTGGTCCAGCGCATCAGTGTGACCGTGGGGTAGCTGGGCTGGCTGGACCGCCGCCCGGCCCGCCGGGAAAGGCGGGCCGGGCTATACTCGGTGCCAGCCATGACCAGCCTTCCTTCTTCCCCCGCCAGTGTCCGCATCGACGCGTGGCTGTGGGCCGTCCGTGCCTACAAGACCCGCTCCGCGGCCACGGCTGCCTGCCGTGCGGGCCACATCCGGCTCAACGGCAGCCCGGCCAAGGCATCAGCCACGCTGGTCACCGGCGATACCGTAACCGTCCGGATGTCCGGCTACGAACGCATCCTGGAAGTGCGCCGGCTGATCAACAAGCGCGTGGGGGCTGAGCCGGCCTCGCACTGTTTCACCGACCACACACCGCCGCGCCCGGTTGCCCCAGCGCTTGGCCTGCCGCAGCGCGACCGGGGAGCCGGCCGGCCAACCAAGAAGGACCGCCGCGAGATGGAACGGCTGCGCGGTCCGGCGTGACAGGCCTGGTCCTCGCAGACGTGCGAATGCCGGGGGACGCCGCACTGTACAGCGTCCACATCAGCGCCGGCCGCGTAAGCCGGCTCGGTGCAGGTGTCGGGTCCCCGGGCGCCGCGCGGGTTATCGACGCCGGCGGGCGCTGGCTGATTCCGGGTCTGTGGGACGAGCACGTCCACATGACCCAGTGGGCGCTGCATGCGAACCGCATTGATCTCTCCGGCGCCGTCAGCGCCCAGGATGCTGCCGCCGTCGTACGTTCTTCCATGCCCGGCGCAGATCTAGCGGTGACCGCCGTTGGCGTCGGCTTCCGTGACGCGCTGTGGGCTGACACGCCCTCCGTGGCGCTGCTGGATTCCGCAACCGGCAGCCAGCCCGCCGCGCTGGTCAGCCACGACCTGCACTGCGTGTGGCTCAACTCCGCTGCCGCCCGCCGATATGGGGTGCGGGTGGACGCCTCCGGGCTGCTCCGCGAGGACCCGGCCTTCGCCCTGACCCGGGAGCTGGGCCGCCTGCCGGACGCCGTCGTGGATACCTGGGTGGCCGGGGCCGCCCGGGCGGCTGCTGCCCGCGGTGTGGTGGGCGTCGTGGATTTCGAAATGACTTGGAACCGGGACCCGTGGCTTAGGCGCATTGCCGGCGGTTTCGACGTCCTCCGCGTGGACGCCGGTGTTTACCCGGCCGACCTCGAACGCGCCGTGGCGGCCGGCATGCGGACCGGGCAGGTGGTCGACGGCGGCAAGGGATTGCTCCGGATGGGACCCCTTAAGGTGCTTATTGACGGGGCATTAAATACACGCACCGCCTATTGCGTGGATCCCTACCCCTTCGGCGGGCATGGGCTCCTGACCGTGGAGCCGGAGGAGCTGCTGGCGCTGCTGGGGCGGGCAAGGGACACCGGATTTCTCCCCGCCGTCCACGCGATTGGGGACGCGGCAAACCAGGTGGCCCTTGACGCGTTTGAGCGCGCGGGTATTGGCGGGCGGATCGAGCACGCCCAGTTTGTGCGCCGTGGGGATTTGGCGCGTTTTGGCTCGTTGGGCGTGCTGGCCAGTGTTCAGCCTGTCCATGCGCTGGATGACCGAGATGCGGCAGAAACCAACTGGCCCGGACGGACTGACCGCGCTTTCCCGCTGCGCTCCCTGCTCGATGAGGGGGCCTCGCTGCTGCTGGGCTCGGATGCCCCGGTGGCGCCGCTCGATCCTTGGGCTGCCATGGCGGCGGCCACCGTGCGGGCACGCGATGACGGGCGCGGGCCGTGGCATCCCAAGGAAGCCATCACGCGCGGGCAGGCACTCCTGGCCTCAACCCGGGGGCGTGCGCGGGTCCGGGAGGGGGATCCTGCTGACCTGGTGCTCCTGGACGCCGATCCTTTGGCTGCGCCGGACGGGGTGTTCGCTGCGATGCCGGTGGCCGCGACGCTGGTTGCTGGGCGTTTTACGTACGACGCCGGCTTGGCCTAGGCCTGGCTTACCCCCTGGTGCGCGCCCTCACCAGGTTGGCGAAGGGGAGCTTACCGTGTTCTTCAACGAAGGCTGTGTGGTAGTCAGCTTCCGCCTTTCCGAGGTTTTCGGCGGGCAGTTCCTTCCAGGCGATGAGTAGCTTTTCGGCGTCGGCGAGCTGCCAGACCAGGCGGCCGTCCCAGTGCCCCGGCGGCTTCCCCTGCCCGAAGTCCAGGAACTCCTGGATCTGCCGCCGGAGGCCGCGGTTGCCTTTGCTGCCCGGGCCTGCCTTGCCCAGGTAGAGGACGACGGCGGTGTCCACCCATTCGGTGGCGAGGGCGGGCTCGGGCAGCGACGGGTCCTTCTTCTTGAAGACGCCTGCGGTGCTTTTCCTGAGGAAGCGGGGCTGGAACCCTTCCGGCGCCAGGACGGCGAAGACGCCGGTTCCCTGCGGGACCCGCATGACCTCAAGCGAGCCGATGGGACGGAAGCCGGCGAAACCATCGGCTTTCAGGCCGTTTTGGGTGAACTGCATTCCCTTATTCAACAGCACGTGTGGCAGCTCAAGGCCGGGTCCAGCAGAAGGGAGAGAGCACTTCACCTGCCCACCCATTAGCGCGGAAGCGTAGAGTGGCCTAAGACGCCTGATTCTGGACGCCTTGCTGCTGAGGGAGAAATCGTGACGATTGATTGGGACGAGAAAAAGGCCCTGCTACAGGAACCGAACATTGCGAAGGTAACCCAGCTTTGCGATGAACTGATGGAGAAGAAGCCAGGGTCTGTCGTCCCTTACATCGACCCTGTGCACGATGAGGACGAGTGCCGGATCGTCAGCCTGCAGGTCAGCCCCGGCAAGGGGACCGAGTCCGGCTTTGTCTCGCACAACAACGACGATGAGGCTGCCCGCCGCGCCACCCAGATCTACGAGTTGGCAGAACTTGATCCCCGCTATGTCATGCCCTGGCACGCCTATCCCTGGGTCCGCGACGCGGATATGCCGTCAGCCCTGAACGTGCAGGAGAAAACTGACGGACTCCGCCCGTTCCGGCAGTTCCTGAAGATCAACTCGAGGGTCTCGGCCGTCATCGCCCACGGCACCGACGCCTCCACGTTCCTCACCCTCTTCGAGAAGACTTACCACCAGTCCCTGAAGAACAGCGGCATCAAGGTCTACAAGGCCACAGCCCTGGGAGGACGGGCCTTCGCCGTCTCGGAAGCAAAGCAGGAAGAGCTTCTGGCCAAAAACGTGGACATCTACAAGGACGCCATGCAACGGGCAGGAATCCAGCACCTCTAATATTCCCCTCAAGGCATGGATCTCATCGCCTGGCTGCTCGAGTCCGATCCGGCCCTCCGCTGGCAGGTCATGAGGGACCTCACCGGTGCCCTGCCTGAACAAGTGCGTGCCGAGCGGGACCTGGTTGCCACCCGCGGCTGGGGCGCGCGCATGCTTGCTCTGCAGGGTGGGGACGGACAATGGGACGGCGACACCTACTGGCCGGACCACGACGACGACCCTCAAGGCCAGCCCTGGACCGCAACCACCTACAGCCTTCTGCTCCTGCGTGACTTCGGCTTGAACCCTGCCAGCGAGGAAGCTCGACGGGCTGTCAGCCTGGTCAGGGAGAAGAGCCGTTGGGAGGAGGGCAACCAGCCCTTCTTCGAGGGCGAGACCGAGCCCTGCATCAACGGCATGGTGGTGGGGCTTGGCGCCTACTTCGGGGAGAACGTCGACACCGTGGTGGAGCGGCTGGTCAGTGAACAGCTTCCGGACGGCGGATGGAACTGCGAAGCAGGGCGCGGATCTACCCGCTCTTCATTCCACACCACCATCTGCGTGCTGGAAGGGCTGCTTCAGCACGAACACGCCACCGGCGGGTCCGGTGCATCCCGGGCGGCCCGGCACCGCGGCGAGGAATACCTGCTTGATCGAAGGCTGCACAGGCGCAAAAGCACAGGCTCCGAAGTGGATCCCGGATGGCTGCAGTTCTCCTACCCAACCCGCTGGTTCTACGACGTGCTCCGCGGGCTGGACTACTTCCGCTCCGCCGGAGGCACGCCCGATGAACGACTGGGAGAAGCCGCAGAGGTGGTCCGCGCCGGGCAGCAGCCGGACGGCACGTGGCTGCTGGAGAACACCCACCCCGGAAAGGTGCACTTCACACTGGAGGACGGCGACGGGAAACCCAGCCGGTGGAACACCCTCCGCGCACTGCGGGCGCTGAGGTGGCAAGAGGGGAGATAGACGGGACCTGCAGCACCAGGCCTACCCCTCAAGCAGCCGCCGCCGATGCTTCAACTCCTTGACCCAGGCCCTGGTGACCATATCCGGAAACGGGGAGCCGCCGTCATCGAAGTTCTGTACCGGATGTCCGTTCAGTCCCCGGAAGGCGGACCCGGACTCCAGGTCCGCAAGCAGCGGCCCGGCCGCTTTCAGGGCAATCTCCACCACCTGGGCTGCGGCACGCCCCGTCAACCCAAGCCCGGTGGCCCAGCCGAGGAAGTGACGGCGTGAGACACCGGTGCGCTTGCCGTTGATGGTCAAGGCAAGGGTCTTGTCCCCGTAGACCACTGTGGAGGGGATGTCGTAGACCGGCGCGATGGTCCACTCGCCCGAAGGCTGCTGGACCACTGAGACGTTCTTGGCATGCAGATCTCCGTTGCCTGCCAGCCATGCATAGGCGCACTGGATGGCCAGGTTCCTCAGGGCGGGAAGTGGCGCAGCGCAGTGGTCCGCCAGCGCATGGCAGACCTGCCCGTAGCCCACGTTGTACTTGTCCGCAGGATAGAGCTTCAGCACCTGCGCCCCGTCCTCGACCGCCAGCCGCTGAACACCGCCCCGCTGGCCAGCCGGTCCGGGAACCCGGTCGAAGCGCTCAACCAGCAACCCTGGCCTTCCGGCAACGTCCCGGATCAACCTGACTTTGCTTAGGGGGATCCTTAACTTGGAGGCGTAACGGAACATCACCAGCTCGTTCTCCACCACATGCGGAAATTCGGGGGCGTTGAGTTTGAGGATGAACTGCCGCCCGGTACCGGTCACCGGAACCGAGATCATGCCGGCGGAGAGCTTGTCCTGCACGCCTGCCAAGGCTACGGGGTCGATCAGGTCCGGGTCCCCCAGCAGCTGGTCGAAGTCCACCGGCTTCTTCGGGTCGAGGCGGACTGCATGGTCATCCGGGTCCAACTGCTCCCCGTGGCCGACGATCTGCACGTCGCCTACGGGATTCGCGCCGGCTGCAATGAGCAGGGACAGGTCGTCATCCGCGCTGGTCTTGATGGAGCGCCTCAGCGCATTGAGGCGGCGGCCCTCGGGCAGGAGCCCGGTGAAATAGGGCGGGGCGGCGCCGGCCGCGGACAGCACCGGTTCGCTGCTGAGCGGCAGGGAAGTCGCGACGGCGGGCGCGCCCGTTTGGAGGTAGGCGGGCAGGTAGCTGAAGCGGGTACCGCCGTCATGCCTTTCCAGCCGCGCTGCAAGGACACCCGCCTTATAGATGTCCGCAATACGATGCCTCATTGTTCAGCGCTGTTCTCAGCTGGCGGCCCGGCCAGCGCGCGGGCAGCCGGGCTGGTCCGGGCGGCAACCTGCAGTTCCAGGCCCAAGGTTTCAAGGACGGTGACCAGGGAATCCAGCTGGACGCTCGGCTTGCCCTGTTCGACGAACCGGACAAAGCGCTCGGAGACGCCGGCCAGCTGGGCGAGGTCGTGCTGTGTCAGCCGGAGGACTGCGCGGCGGGCACGCACTTCTCCTGCGAGCATCGCCGCAAAGCTCTGGGTCATGGCACTCCCCATAGGTACGATCGTTCCGTTCACGCACTCATTGCCAGTGTAACGCGAGCTGCCATCCACCAGAAGTGGGAGAATCGGCACGAACATGCCGGTGGAGCTGGCCTCGCGCAGGCGAAGGGCGGGCCGGGCGGGCGAAGCGTTTGCTAGGCCGTACTGACAATTACGTAGCGTTCGTCCGTGATCTCCCGGCCCCACAAGGCTGGATCCGTCAGCATTGTCACAGTGGCTTCCCTCCGATGGGAGCGGACCAGTTCGAGGCAGCGGTCCGCGGGAATCCCCTCACCAGTTCCCCACAGCCCTTCCACCAGAATCATGGTGCCCGCTCCCCGCAGCAGTCCGGCCCACCGAGCCAGCGCGGCGTCAGGATCCGGGAGGGCCCACAACACATGCCGGGCAAGGACAACGTCAACAGAGCCATGCGCGCGCGGTGGTGCCGACGCATCGCCCACCACGAAGTCAGCGGACACGCCCGCATCCGCCAGCTTGGTCCGCGCCCTGGCCACCATCTGCTCGGACAGGTCCACACCCCAGACCTGGTGCCCGGCCTCGCCCAGCAGAAGAGAAAGGCTGCCGGTCCCACAGCCAAGATCCGCCACGTCGCATCCCGGCATAGGCATCAGCGGCAGCAGCAAGTCCTCCCATGCCTGCCGGACGGCAGGGTCAGCTAAGCCGTGGTCCGCTTCAACATCGAAGTTCCCAGCCTGGCTGTCCCAGTATCTGCGCACGGCATCAGTCATGCCGCACAGTCTCGCACACCGCTTTCCGCGCTTCCGGAGGCGGCCCATGTTGACACTACGTGTGACCCCTGCCATATTTAAAGCGTGAACCTGTCAGACAGCCGGACAGCAGGACAGCCTGCACCCCTTGCCCGGCTCAGCGCTGCCGAAGCGGTCTTCAACGCGATCCGGCAGGACATCGAGTCCGGAGCTGTTCCGGTAGGCAGCAAGCTCAGCTCCGAGGCCACCCTCTCCCAGCAGTACGGTGTAAGCCGCTCGGTGATCCGCGAGGCCCTCCGCTCCTGCACGGCCCTGGGCCTGACCGTTACTAAAACGGGCAAAGGCACCTTCGTTATGGCAGACAAGGTGGCCAACGACCTCACCCTCGGCCAGTACTCGGCGCGGGACCTCACGGAAGCCCGGCCGCACATCGAGGTGCCCGCTGCCGGCCTGGCCGCGGAGCGGCGCAGCGACGAGGAACTGGAAACACTCCGCCACCTCGTGGCCGCCATGCGCACCGAGACCGACCCCGAGTCCTGGGTTGCCTTGGACTCCAGCTTCCACGCAGCCATCGCCCGCGCCAGCGGGAACAGGGTGTTCGCCAGCGTAGTGGCGGACATCCGTGACGCCCTGGCCCACCAGTCCGAAACCCTGAACATGGTGGCGGACAGGCAGCACGCCTCGGATGCCGAACACCAGGACATCCTGGCAGCCATCGAGGCAGGCTCCGCCGGGGACGCACGCGCCGCAATGGCCCACCACCTGCATGCCGTGGGCCTGGCCCTCGAATCCATTCTCAGTAAATAATCCAATCAGCCAAGGAATCCATGCTTTCCCCTGCCCTTTCACCTGCCCTCAGTGCTGCCGCCCTCCCGCAGCACACCGCCCTGGTCGCTGCCACCCGTGACGGACTGGTGGAAAGCGTCCACTACGGCTCAGCCATTGCGCTGGAAGCTGACGGCACCACAGCCGCGGCGGCGGGCGATCCCCTTGCACCGTTCTACCCCCGGTCCTCGCTCAAGCCGCTGCAGGCCGTCGCCATGGTCCGCGCCGGACTCGAACTTCCCGCCGACCTCCTCGCCCTGGCTGCCGCAAGCCACTCTGGCGGCGCAAAGCACCGCCAGGGGGCCCTGCGGATCCTTGAGCAGCACGGCCTCAGTGTCAGCGATTTTGGCAACAGCAGGGACCTCCCCTACGGCCCAGCTGAACGGGAGGAGTGGCTGCGGAACGGGGGCCGCGCCACCCAGCTCACCCAGAACTGCTCCGGCAAGCACGCCGCTATGGCCGCCACCTGCACCATCAACGGCTGGCCGGTCAAGGGCTACCTGGATCCTTCGCACCCGCTGCAGCGGCTTGTGGCCGCCACCGTCACCGAACTAACCGGCGAGGAGCCCCGCGCCCTCAGCACAGACGGCTGCGGAACGCCCCTGTACGGCCTCACCCTGCCGGGCATGGCCCGCGCTTTCGGAACTATTGCCCGCGCCGCCGCGGACGACGACGGCAGTGCGGAAGCCGCCGTCGGCCTCGCCATGCAGCAGCATCCGGACATGGTGGCCGGGGAGGGCCGCGACGTCACCGAACTGATGCGCCTGCTTCCGGGAGCGGTGGCGAAGGACGGCTTTGAAGGCGTCCAGCTGGTGGGCCTGGCGGACGGCCGCTCGGCAGCCGTAAAGATTTCCGACGGCGGCGACCGTGCCCGCATGCCTGCCACCCTCAAGCTGCTTGAGGCGCTGGGCCTGGACACCACCGGGCTTGCCGCCCTCGGAACCGCCCCCGTGATGGGCGGCGGTCTCCAGGTGGGCCTCCTGCAGGCCACCGATTTCCTGGCCGAACGTTCCCTGTCCACACCCGTCAACGAAGCCCCGTAAGGACACATGACCATCATCGATACCCCCGCCTCCGCGATCCCACCTGAGCACACCCGGTCCGAGCACGACCTGCTCGGGGACCGCGACATCCCGGCCGGCGCCTACTGGGGCGTGCACACGCTCAGGGCCGTGGAGAACTTTCCCATCACCGGCCAGAAGCTCTCCTCCAACATGCACCTGGTCCGGGGCCTCGCTGCGGTCAAACTGGCTGCCGCCCGCACCAACCGGGAACTGGGCCTGCTGGATGCCGAACGCTCGGACGCCATTGAGCAGGCCTGCCAGGACGTGCTCGACGGCAAGCTGGCCGACCAGTTCGTGGTGGACGTCATCCAGGGCGGTGCCGGGACGTCGTCGAACATGAACGCCAACGAGGTCATTGCCAACCGCGCCCTCGAAATCCTGGGCCGCCCCAAGGGCGACTACGCCCGCCTGCACCCCAACGACCATGTGAACCTCAGCCAGTCCACGAATGATGTCTACCCCACAGCGGTGAAGCTCGGCACCATTTTCGCCGCACGGGAACTGCTGGACGCACTGGCTGAACTGGAAGAGGCCTGCGCCTCCAAGGCGCTCGAGTTCCGCACGGTGGTGAAAATGGGCCGCACCCAGCTCCAGGACGCCGTACCGATGACGCTCGGCCAGGAGTTCGGCAGCTACGCCATCACCATTGGCGAAGACCGGCTCCGACTTGCCGAAGCCGATCTCCTCATCCACGAGATCAACTTGGGCGCCACAGCCATCGGCACGGGCCTGAATGCACCCGCGGGCTACGCAGAAGCGGCCTGCCGGCACCTCGCCGAAGTGACCGGCCTGCCGCTGGTGACCGCCCCGGACCTGATCGAAGCCACCCAGGACGTCGGGGCCTTCGTGCACCTGTCCGGCGTGCTCAAGCGCGTGGCCGTCAAGCTCTCGAAGATCTGCAACGACCTCCGCCTGCTCTCGTCCGGGCCGCGCGCCGGCTTCGGCGAAATCAACCTGCCGGCCGTCCAGTCCGGCTCGTCCATCATGCCCGGCAAGATCAACCCGGTGATCCCGGAAGTGGTCAGCCAGGTGGCCTACGAGGTCATCGGCAATGACGTCACCATCACCATGGCGGCCGAAGCCGGACAGCTGCAGCTGAACGCGTTCGAGCCGGTCATCGTCCACAGCCTCCACAAGAGCATCTCCCATCTGGAAGCCGCCTGCCGCACCCTTACGGCGCGCTGCATCCGGGGCATCACCGCGAACACCGAGCATCTCCGCCGCACCGTGGAGCAGTCAATCGGCCTGGTCACAGCCCTCAATCCGCACCTGGGCTACGCCACCGCCACCGCCATCGCCAAGGAAGCCCTGGCAACCGGCAAGGGCGTGGCCGAACTCGTCCTGGAACACGGACTCCTCACCAATACCCAGCTCCAGGAACTCCTCAGCCCCGAGCGCCTCGCCAACCTGAGCAAGTGATCCCCATGCCAACGGATACCCCAAGGACCCCCATGCCGAATTCCCCACTCCCGGACCACGTGATTGATGGTGGTCATGCCCATGCTTCCGAGTCGGCGCTGCATGCCGAGGACCAGGGCTACCACAAGAATTTGAAGCCCCGGCAGATCCAGATGATCGCGATCGGCGGCGCGATCGGCACCGGCCTGTTCCTGGGCGCCGGCGGCCGCCTGAACGCAGCAGGCCCGTCCCTGGTCATCGCCTACGCGGTGTGCGGGTTCTTCGCCTTCCTGATCCTCCGCGCCCTGGGCGAACTGGTCCTGCACCGCCCCTCCTCGGGCTCGTTCGTCTCCTACGCCCGGGAATTCTTCGGCGAGAAGGCCGCGTTCGTTTCCGGCTGGTTCTACTGGATCAACTGGGCCACCACCACCATCGTGGACATCACCGCCGCCGCCCTCTACATGAACTTCTTCGGCAACTACATCCCCTGGATGGCAGCGGTCCCGCAATGGGCCTGGGCCCTCACCGCACTCGTCGTGGTCCTGGCCCTGAACCTCGTCTCGGTCAAGGTCTTCGGCGAAATGGAATTCTGGTTCGCCCTGATCAAGGTCGCAGCCCTGGTCATCTTCCTCATCGTCGGCACCTACTTCGTCATCTTCGGCACCCCCGTCGACGGCCAACAGGTCGGCCTGAGCCTGCTCTCGGACAACGGCGGGATCTTCCCCAACGGCCTGCTGCCCATGATCATCCTGATGCAGGGCGTCCTGTTCGCCTACGCCTCCATCGAACTCGTCGGCACCGCCGCCGGCGAAACCGAAAACCCCGAAAAAATCATGCCCAAGGCCATCAACTCCGTGGTCTTCCGCATCGCGGTGTTCTACGTCGGCTCCGTGATCCTGCTGGCCCTGCTGCTGCCCTACACCTCCTATGAAAAGGGCGTCAGCCCCTTCGTGACCTTCTTCGGCTCCATCGGCATCCAGGGCGTGGACGTCATCATGAACCTCGTGGTCCTCACCGCAGCCCTGTCCTCCCTGAACGCCGGGCTCTACTCCACCGGCCGGATCCTGCGCTCCATGTCCGTCAACGGCTCCGCCCCCCGCTTCGCCTCCCGCATGAACAAAGCCGGCGTCCCCTACGGCGGGATCGCGATCACCGCCGCCGTGTCCCTCCTCGGCGTCCCCCTGAACTACCTCGTCCCCGCCCAGGCCTTCGAAATCGTCCTCAACGTCGCCTCCGTCGGCATCATCATGACCTGGGCCACCATCGTCCTGTGCCAGATCCAACTCCACCGCTGGGCCAACAAAGGCTGGCTCGAACGCCCCTCCTTCCGCATGATCGGCGCCCCCTACACCGGCTACCTTTCCCTCCTCTTCCTGGTGGGCGTGCTCATCATGGTCTTCATCGAATCCCCCCTGACCATGCTCGTCACCGCCATCGCCTCAATCCTGATGGTGTTCGGCTGGTACGCCTGCCGGGCCCGCATCCGCGAAATCGCCCAAACCCGCGAAGGCCACACCGGTCTCTCCCCCGTCATCGCCAACCCACCCGCGGCCACGTTCAAGAAGTAAACACCTGCCTTAACGCCCGACGGCGGCACCCCAGGTTCCTGAATCATGGAACCTGCGGTGCCGCCGTCGTGATTTACGCAGGGTTTACCGCATTACTCGCGTGGCTCATGTGAGGGTTTGACCACGATCGCCGCGCCCCCGCCGCGGCGCGTCGGCTCGGCCGCGGCGGTGGCTTTCTTTCCGTCGTCGCTGAACTCGATGGCCGTTGCTGCACCGATCTCCGCCGCAGAGGTGAAGGCGTCACCGGCCGGCACGAGCTTGTGGCCGTACTGCGTGTCCAGGGAGGGGAAGGCCTCAATAAACGCTGGCTCAGCCGTTACGTTCACGGTGTTCCGCTGGGACGCCCGCGGGGCGGCCAGCGCCTCCCCGATGGTCATGCCGAGGTCGATGCGGTTGATCAATGTCTGCAGCACGGTGGTGATGATGGTGGAGCCGCCCGGCGAGCCCAGGGCCAGGAACGGCTCGTCATCCTTGAGCACAATGGTGGGCGACATGGACGACCGCGGCCGCTTGCCGGGCTGGATACGGTTGGGATCGGTTTTGCTGAACACGGGGGAAAAATCGGTGAGCTCGTTGTTCAGGATGAACCCCCGGTCCGGCACAACGATCCCCGACCCGCCGGTTTGTTCGATGGTGAGCGTATATTCCACCACGTTGCCCCACTTGTCCGAGACCGTCAGGTTGGTGGTGTTGATGTTCTCCGTGTCCTTGTCATCGGCGCGCGCTGCCGGCTCAACGTCGCAGGTGCCGTTGTAGTCCGCTGCGTCACCTGCCGCCACTGGCTTCGTTGCTGCCCGCAGCGGATCAAGCTCGCAGGCCCGTTCCTTGCCGAAGACCGGGTCAAGGAGTTCCTTTGTGGGGACATCCACAAATGCCGGGTCCCCCACGTACTTGGCGCGGTCCGCGAACGCCAGCGCAGTCGCCTCAAGGTAGTGGTGCAGGGCGGCAGGGCGGTCCTCCTTCAGCCCGGGAAGGTCGAACTCCTCCAGGATGTTCAGTGCCTCGCCCACGGTGGTGCCGCCGCTGCTGGAGGGCGCCATGCCGTAGACGTCGTAGCCCCGGTAGTTCACGTGGGTAGGGTCCTGGTCCAGCGCTTCGTAGTCGTCCAGGTCCTCGGTGGTCATCACGCCTGCGGGACCGGGCAACTCCTCGGTTCCCGGTGCTGAAGGAGCATTACGGACTGTCCGCACGATGTCCTCGGCCACCTTGCCCTCGTAAAAGGCGTCCATGCCGTGACGGGCCAGGAGTTTGTATGTATCGGCCAGGTCCGGGTTCTTGAAGGTCGTTCCGACGGCCGGAGGGGCACCACCGGGCAGGAACAGCTCCCTTGTTGCCTCAAACGGAGCAAAGCGTTCCTGGTTGTCCGCCGTTTGCTGGCGGAACGTCTCGTCCACCGTAAACCCGGCGGTGGCCACCGTTATGGCGGGTTTCAGCACATCGTCGAGACTGAGCCGCCCCCAGCGCTCCAGCGCCCGCTCCCACGTGGCCGGCGTGCCGGGAACACCCACGGAGATCCCGCTGGTGGCCTGCTTCTTGAACGAATACGGCTTGTTGTCTTCCGGGTTGATAAAGGCATCCTCCGGCATTTCGGCCGGGGCAGTCTCACGGCCGTCAATCGTGCTGACTTCCTCCGACTCCGCGTCGTAGTACACAAAGTAGCCGCCACCCCCGATCCCGGCGCTGTACGGCTCGGTAACGCCCAGGGTTGCGGCCGCGGCCACGGCTGCGTCCACGGCGTTGCCTCCCCTGCGCAGGATTTTGATGGCGGCCTCGGAGGCGTCCAGGTCGACGGTGCTGACGGCGCCGCCGTAGCCCGTGGCTACCGGGGTTTTCTTGGCCTTATCGGCCTGCCCGGAATCGGCAGATGCCGGACTGGTCAAGGCACAGGTTGTCACGCTCATCGCCAGCGCTGCAGTGACCGCAGCGAGCCGGCGTCCCAGATATGGCATGGTTGCTCCTGAAGGGGTGCGGGTGAGGTGGATCACACGCTACTCCTCCCGTAATGGACACTCAACGCTCCCGCCTACCCTTGCTGCCTCGGTAGCATGAAGCCACTGCCGGCAGTTGCACCACCAACACGGTCCCCGTTCGGGCCGGGGAAACGAGGTACCCCATGTCAGGATCCAAACTTGCGGTTGTGGGAGCCGGGAGCGTGGGAACCTCCCTTGCGTACGCTGCCCTGATCCGCGGTTCGGCCAGCAACATCGCCCTGTTCGACGTCAATGCCGCCAAGGCTGAAGCCGAGGTGCTGGACCTCGCCCACGGCACCCAGTTCGCTGCCGCCGCCGCGTCCATGACCGGCGGCGGGGACATCGCAGCGACGGAAGGGGCCGACGTCGTCGTTATCACGGCCGGAGCCAAGCAGGCGCCCGGCCAGACCCGGCTGGACCTCGCGGGCACCAACGTGCGGATCCTGGAAGAACTCATGCCGCGGCTCCTCAAGCACTCCCCCGACGCTGTCTACGTCCTGGTCACCAACCCCTGCGACGTCCTCACCGTGGCAGCCCAGAAAATTTCGGGGCTGCCGGCGGGGCGCATCTTTTCTTCCGGAACCGTCCTGGACACCTCGCGGCTGCGCTGGCTGCTGGCCCGGAGGGCGGGGGTGGCCGTCCCCAGCGTCCACGCCAGCATTGTGGGCGAGCACGGGGACACCGAGTTCCCGGTTTGGTCCACCGCCACCATTGGCCCCATCCCGGTCCGCGATTGGATGGTGGACGGGGAACGCGTCTTCACCCCCGAGTACCTGGCCGAGACGGCACGCGAAGTGACGCAGGCGGCGTACAAGGTCATCGCAGGCAAGGGCGCAACCAACTACGCGATCGGCCTCTCCGGTGCGCGCATCGTGGAAGCCCTGCTCCGCGACGACAAGGCGGTGCTGCCGGTGTCCACGGTGCTGGACGGACAGCACGGCATCTCCGGCGTTGCCCTCTCCCTGCCGAGCGTTGTGGGGCGGGGCGGCGTCCACACCGTCCTGGAGATGCCCATGGACGACGGCGAGCTGGCGGCCCTGCAGCATTCCGCGGACACCCTGCGGCATTCGCTGGACACCCTGGGCGTCTGACCGCCACCGCCGGCCTGGCCGGCCGTCATGCAACGCTCCCGCAACCCCCCGTCCGCGGCGGGTCGCATATGCTCGGCACAGCGCTGCACACCGTTTAAACAGTTCAACGACGAACCACCTCAGGAGTAGACCCATGACCAACTGGCGCATCAGGGATTTCCATTCGGCGGACCTGGACGGGATCCTGCATCTCTGGGAAAGCCTCAAGGCGAGCAACGTGGAACCGGTCTATGCCCTGTCCGAGGTGCTGGCCTCCTGCGAGAAGGACCATGCCGTGGTGGCGGTGCAGGGCGAGCAGGTGGTGGGCGCCGCCGTCGGACGCGCCGCCCATGACCAGGGCTGGATTGTCTTCCTGGCAACGCTGCCTGAGTACCGCGGCCGGGGAATCGGCACCTCCCTGCTCGCCGCCGTCGAGAACCGGATGGCGCCCCACGGCCTCAATAAGCTCTCAGCCCTCATGCCGGAGTCCGAAACGCGGGTGGAGGCGTTCCTCAGCCGCGGTTTCGCGTTGAAGAAGAACCTGCGCTACTTCGAACGCACCATCCCCGTCCAGCGGCAGGAACTCGGTGCGCTCGGCCAGCTCGGCGGACGCGTCCTGGCCCGGGACCTCTGGGAAAACGTGGCCGGCATGCGCAAGGAAAAGGAACTGCTGGAACGCCGCCTGGTCCTTCCCCTTGCCGAAGCAGACCTCGCCGACGAGTTCGGCGTGGTCCCGCCGCGCGCCGTGGTCCTCTTCGGCCCGCCCGGCACCGGCAAGACCACCTTCGCCAAGGCCATCGCGTCCCGGCTGGAATGGCCGTTCGTGGAGGTCTTCCCCTCCCGGCTCGCCGCTGATCCCCAGGGCCTGGCCGGCGCGCTCCGGGAGACGTTCCTGGAGATCGCCGAGCTTGAGCACGCGGTGGTGTTCATCGATGAGGTGGAGGAGATCGCCTCCCAGCGCTCCGGCGAGCCGCCGTCGCCCCTGCAGGGCGTCACCAACGAGCTGCTCAAGATCATCCCGGCCTTCCGCGAACAGCCCGGCCGCCTGCTGGTCTGCGCCACCAACTTCATCCGCGCCCTGGACTCGGCCTTCCTGCGCCATGGCCGGTTCGACTACGTCATCCCCATCGGCCTGCCGGACCGGCAGGCCCGCGAAGCCATGTGGCAGCGCTTCATCCCCGCGCCCGTGGTGGACTCGGTGGACGTGGAGCTGCTGGTGGAACGCACCGAGGGCTTTTCCCCGGCGGACATTGAATATGCCGCGCGCAGTGCCTCCCAGCGTGCGCTGGAGAAAGCAGTGTACGACGACGGCGGGCTCGCTTCCGGAGGCAGCCTGTCCGTCCGGGAGGCGGTGCGGAAGGGTCCATCCACCCAGGACTACCTGGACGCCATCGGCGACACTCGGACCACGGTCAGCGCCGAAGCGCACCAGGAGTTCCTGGAGGACATCGACGCCCTGGGCCGCGTTTAGGACACAAGTTCCGGAGCGGGAACGGCGGGGCGTAATCTTTGACCCATGTCCTCCAATCCCCTCCGCCATGCCATGGCGCGCATGGGCGGCCGGGACCCGCACGAGACGCACCGGGCCGCCACTCCCCTTGAACTCTTCTTCGACCTGACCTTCGTCATCGCCTTTGGGGTTGCCGGCAGCCAGTTCGCCCATGAGATGGCGGAAGCCCACGTCCTGGCCGGGCTGCTGGGCTTCTGCTTCGCGATGTTCGCAGTGATCTGGGCGTGGATCAACTTCACGTGGTTTGCCAGCGCCTATGACACGGACGACTGGATCTTCCGCGTGGTCACCATGCTCCAGATTGTGGGCGTCCTGATCCTGGCCATGGGGATCGAGCCCATGTTCCATTCGCTGGTGGAGGGCGAGCATGTGGACAACGCGGTGATGGTGGGCGGCTACGTGATCATGCGGCTGGCCCTGGTGTCCCAGTGGCTCAGGGCGGCGCGGCAGGACCCGGCCCGCCGCGAAACGTGCCTGCGTTACGCGCGATACCTGGCGCTGGTGCAGTTGGGGTGGATTGCGGTAGCCGTGATCGAGGCTGACGTTCCCACAACACTGCTGATGATTGTGCCGCTGATCGTCCTGGAAATGTTCACCCCCTTCGCCGCCGAGCGGAAGACCAGGACGCCCTGGCATGCGCACCACATCGCCGAACGCTACGGCCTGCTGGCCATCATCGCCCTGGGTGAATGCCTGATCGGTGCCATCGAGACACTTCGGGCCATCGTGGCCAACCACGGCTGGAGCGTTGATGCGGCGCTGGTCGGTTTTGGCGGGACGGCGCTGGCGTTTGCCATGTGGTGGATCTACTTCATGTTGCCGGCCGGACGAGCCCTGCACCTGCGCCGGAACCGGTCCTTCCTCTTCGGCTACGGCCACATCCCCATCTTCGCCGCCATTGCCGCCACCGGCGCGGGCCTGCACGTCGCTGCCTACTACATTGACCACGAAGCCCATATCAGCGGCGCTGCCGCCGTGGCCAGCATCGCCATTCCGGTGGCGCTGTTCAAGGGTTCCGTGACGTGGCTGTACAGCATCATGGTGGGCCCGGACCGCACGGTGATCACGGTTGCCGGCGGTGTGCTGGCGGCGATGGCCGTTTCAGTCGGCCTGGCGGTAGCTGGCGTTTCGGTCCCCGTCTGCCTGCTGGTCATTGTGCTGGCACTCGGCGCCTCGATCGTGGTCGACGAACGCCGCGGGTCCGGCCGGCTGCATCTTGCCCTTCAAAAGCTGGAAGCAGGAACTACCGGTCCCCGGGCGACGTAGCGCCGGAAGCATCACTTTCCGCAGCGTTCGGCTCCCGCACAGCCTCCGGCCCGGCGTCACCGTAGGACAGGTTCTCGTAATCCGTGGTGTCCTCCTCATCCAGGCGGTCATCCAGTTCTTCCAGCAGCCACGGATTCACGCGCGCGAGGATTTTCCGGATCTCCTCAACCTCCACTGCGGCGTACAGCACGGGACGGGCATCCCTGTACTTGGTGACGGGCGGCCTGTCCGGCCACTTTTCCGCCAGGGCCCGGACGCGCTCCGGCAGCGAGTTGTGCGCGTTGTCCGCGATTTTGACCAGGGCGGCATCGTGGTGTTCGGCGATCTCGCGGATCCCTGCCTGGTAGTCGTCCGGGTTGCTGTGCAACCGGGTGGTGACCCGTTCAATGATTTCCACGGCCCGCTCAGATACGCCCATGTCCAGCAGGGCCTGCCTGGTCATGGGGGTGTCCTCGGCGATGTCATGCAGGTAGCCGGCGATGCGGATGTCGTCGTCGAAGTCGGCCAGCGCGTCCCCCACCGCGAGAACGTGGTCCTTGTACGGCCTCTTCAGTTTGTCCTTCTGGCGGTTGTGGGCCACCTCGGCGAGGACCTTCGCTGTTTCTACGGTGAATGTGGGTGCCGGGGTCTGCTCCGCAGCATGCTGGTCTGACATGCCCTAAGCCTACGGGCCGCTCCAGACCCAGGGCTTCCGCGGCAGGGAGTTCGGATCGAAAGCAGCCAAAGCTTTAGCGAGCGGTCCTGCCGGCAGCCCCAGCGATTCCAGCAGCCGGTCCCGTACGGCAGCGGGGGGAGTTCCGGCGTCGGCGAGGTCCTGCAGGGTTACTGCCCCGTCACGCTTGGCCAGCCGGGCACCGTCGTTGTTCACCACCAGGGGAACATGCGCATATTCCGGAGAAGGAATATCCAGGAGGGACGCCAGGTAGGCCTGGCGCGGGGTGGACGGCAGGAGGTCGTCGCCGCGCACCACCTGGTCGATGCCCTGTTCCGCGTCGTCCACCACCACCGCCAGGTTGTAGGCGGTCACGCCGTCATTGCGGCGCAGCACGAAGTCATCCACCACTCCAGTGAACTCCCCGTGCAGGAGGTCCCGCACGGTGTACTCGGCGGCGCCGGCGCGAAGCCTGATGGCGGCCGGCCTGGTTGAGCGCTTGAACTCCAGCTCAGCGGGATCGAGGTTCCGGCAGGTTCCCGGGTACGCTCCCTGCGGTGCGTGGGGAGCCGAGGGCGCCTCCTGGATTTCGCGCCGGGTGCAGAAGCACTCATAGGTGAGGCCCGCCGCCTCCAGCCGTGAGATCGCTTCGGCGTACAGCGGGCCGCGGGCGGTCTGGCGCACCACGCCGCCGTCCCAGGTGACCCCTACAGCCTGCAGGTCCCGCAGCTGCCCGGCCTCCGAGCCGGCGCGGGCCCGGTCAAGGTCCTCCACGCGGAGCAGGAACCTGCGCCCGCCGGAACGGGCAAACAGCCAGGCCAGGATTGCGGTGCGCAGATTTCCTACGTGCAGTTCCCCGGAAGGGCTGGGGGCGAAGCGGCCGGCGGAGGTCATGGTTCAACACTAGGCGCGGGACGCGGTGCCCGGGGACAACACAAGGACCCCTCAGCTACCGATGACTTCGGAGATCCGACGCCGGTAGTTCAGGGGCCCTTGCCGTGTTTACAGAAAGACCATGGTGTGAACAAGAGTCAATCAGGGCAGCCTCCTTGCGGGAAGCGGTGTCCAGTGTCCGGGTGGTGTGCCGGCAGCCTGTGAGCCTGCGGGGATCAGCGGTAGCTTTGCCCTCATTGCCAACATTTCACCAGCATCCGTACAGTTGGTGCAACAGGCGCGGCCGCCGTTGAACAGTCTGACCACTCTCCGCGGCGCAGAGGGACAGGAAGTGATCAGATTGCAGGAACTGGACTCCACCGACAAGCGGATCCTGGGGGCGCTGGATGAGGATCCACGGGTTCCCATCATGGTGTTGGCCCAGCGGCTGGGGCTGGCCCGCGGCACGGTCCAGTCGCGGCTGGAGCGCATGACGTCCTCGGGCGCCCTCCGCCCCAACAGCAGCAGGGTGCTTCCCGCCGCGCTGGGACGGGGAGTAGCCGCTTCCGTGAGCGCGGAGCTGGACCAGAGCCACCTCAACGAGGCCATTGCGGCGCTCCGGGACATTCCGGAAGTCCTTGAATGCCATGCTCCCGCCGGTGATACGGACCTGCTGATCCGCGTGGTGGCCACCAGCCCGGACGACCTCTACCGGGTGTCGGAGGAGATCAGGCTCTGCCCGGGGATCGTGCGGACGTCCACCAGCATGTTCCTGCGTGAAGTCATTCCGTACCGCACCACAGGGCTGCTTAGGGACTGACCCTTACACCGGAGGGCCCGCGTTGGACTTCAGGTTCTTCATCACCAGCGTGGACGTGAGCCGCTCCACGCCGGGCAGGGACGTGAGAACTGCGTCGTAGAAGCGCTGGTACGCGGGCAGGTCCTCCGCGATGACCTTCAGCAGGTAGTCGGGAGAACCGAAGAGCCGCTGGGCCTCCACAATGTTGGGGTTGTCCGCCACGCGGTTCTCGAAGATCTCCATGGTTGCCTGGTCCACCTGGCGGAGCGTGACAAAAACAATCGCTTCGAATCCCAGGCCAACGGCGGAGGGGTCGATGTCCGCCTTGTAGCCCCGGATGACGCCCGACCGTTCCAGGTCACGGAGCCGGCGGTGGCAGGGCGCAACCGTCAGGCCCACCTTTGCAGCGAGCGCCGTGGCCGTCATGCGGCCGTCCTCTTTCAGGTGGCGCAAGATGTTTCTGTCAATATGGTCGATCACGCAAGAATCTTACCTCCAGCGCTGCTTTGTCAGCGAAAAGGGACAGCACTTCCGCGTCCAAAGTATCTAGTGTTTCTCCTGTTGGATCGCACCGCAGGAGAAACGATGAACCCCGAGCTTTTTATGGCCTTTGTGCTGGTGGCCGCCGCCCTGGCCTGCACCCCCGGGGTGGACTGGGCGTACTCCATTGCTGCCGGCCTCAGGCAGCGCAGCTTTGTGCCGGCCGTGGCGGGGCTCTGCGGCGGATACGTCCTTCACACGGTCCTGCTGGTGGCGGGGCTGGCGGCAGTCCTGGCGGGTGCGCCCGGGGTCCTGGGATGGATCACCCTGGCCGGCGCCGCGTACCTGATGTGGCTTGGCGTCAGTACCCTCCGCTCGTGGCGGGCAGCAAGCTTCACGGCCGGCGGCGGCAGCGGGGGCGGCACGGGGCTCCGCACCTTCCTTCAGGGGATGGGAACCAGCGGCATCAATCCCAAGGGCCTGCTGTTCTACGTGGCGCTCGTTCCCCAGTTCGTCAGCGCCGACGCTCCCCTGCCGGTCCCGGTGCAGTCAGGCCTGCTGGGCATGACGTTCGTGCTGCTCGCGGGGCTGGTGTACACCGCTGTTGCCCTGCTGTCCCGCACCCTGCTGCAGACCCGGCCCGGCGCCGCCCGGGCGGTGACGCTGGCCAGCGGAATCATTATGGTTGCCCTGGCGCTGGTGCTGCTTGCCGAGCAACTACTGCCGGTGATGGCCGGCACGGGCGCAGCCGGGTAGGCAGCCCTAGTCGCCGCTGAGCTTCTGCCAGTCCTGTTCCCAGATCCGGCGCATCTCCTCATCCTTGCGGATGGGCACCGGGGCGGCAATCTCCCGCTGCGGCACCGGGTCCTCGTGCCGCCGCCCCCAGTCCCGCGGATTGAGCGACCTCCGGCTGGAGTCAAGCAGCAGCAGGGCCCGGTCAGTGAGGGCGTCATTGCGCAGCGTCATGTGGGTTTTGCGGCGGCGCAGCACCTCGGTGAGGGTCTGGTTCGCAGCCTCCAGCCGCCCCTCCCGCCGCAGGGCCCGGGCCCGTACCAGCAGCAGCGCGGCCGAGAGGTCGTCCGCGTTGAGCAGCCCGTCGGTCCAGTCGATCACTGTCCGGCTCCTGCCCAAGGTCAGGGCCAGGGAACAGCGCGCCAGGGCCATGGGGAGCGACGGCGGCAGCCCCGAGAGGGCGTCCAGCGCAGCTTCCGTGCGGCCCGTCTCCCGCAGCGAGTGCGCAAGTGCCAGGAACACCGACTCCTCGCTGAACAGGACAGGGATTTCCACCCGCTCCGCCAGCTCGATCCGGGTAACGATCCGCGTGAGGTAGGTCGAAGAGTAGCGGTTGGCCTCGTCCTCGTTCCTGGTGGTGAGGCCGCGCTGGAGAAGCTCCGAAGCGCGCAGGTAGCCGCCCTGCTTGTAGACCAGCAGCCCGGACATGAGGTAGCAGAGACCGGCCCATCCGGGATAGGCCCGTGCGAGCGTGATCAGCTGCTCGGGCTGGCGGCTGGCGAACACGGCGTCGTGCACGGCCTTGGCCGGCTTGGGCATCATGCGCTTCAGCCGGGGGATTTCACCGTCCACCGAGAGCAGCGAGGGGTGGCGTCCGCCGAGCACGCCGGTAAGCAGTTCGCCCACTCCCCCGGCGAGGTCATGGACGGGGGTGCGCAGCTGCGGCGCGCCGAACGGTGTGAGGTCGCGGCTGTCCCAATAGATCGGTGCAGTGTCCCCGGCGGTCATCTTTCCATGCTAACCGTGCACGGCCGCCCACGCCGAGGCCCGGCGGCCGGCCCGACAGCACAGACAGGCTTAGGCCCGCTCCATGAACCATTCGGTGAAGGCGGCGGCGCGGCCTTCACCGTCGAACCGGATGACCCACAGGTTGTCGTAGGAGGGCCTCCCGGCGGAGTAGGTAGTCACGCCCTGGACGAAGGCGGTGTCACCGTCCGCACCCAGGAGCTGCCACGAAAAGGTCCAGTCTGCCGGTTCGTCCCGGGCCGCAAGCCAGCGGTCCACGATGCCATCCCGGCCCAGCCACGGGTCCGGATCGCCCGGCCGCGTCTCGTACCGCGCGTCCTCGGTAAAGAGGTCCCTAATGTCGCCGGGCAGATTGCTGGCCCAGGCGGTTTGGTATTTTTCCATCCAGGCGTGCACGTGGTCCCGGGCTGAAGTCTGGTCCGTCATGGTGCCGTTCTACGCCCTGCGGCATCCAGGCCGCAAGTTCTTTCAGCCGTTGGCGGCGGCGACCCAGACGCCGATCACCCAGGTGCTGGCCGCGAGGCAGGCCAGGCCGAACTCGGCAAGCATGCCCAGCCCGGTGGCTTTGAGGGCGGCCCAGCTGGAGGTTGTCGCGGAGCCGATGTTCCGGGTGCGCAGGAATTCGCTCAGCAGCAGGCCCGCGGCAAAGCCCACAAAAAGCCCCACCACGGGAATGATGAACATGCCCACCACGCCCGCCATCAGGGCAACGGCGATGCTTCGGCTCGGAATGGCGTGCTCCTTGAGCTTCCTGCCGGTGAGGACAGCGCTGGCGGCCATGCCTGCCACCACGAACACCATGGCCACCGCGAACACCACCCAGCCCGCAGTGCCGGCCCCGCCCCAGATGGCCCAGGCGAGCAGTCCCGCGCCGATCAGGATGCTGCCGGGGAGGACCGGAATCACGGTGCCGGCCACGCCCACAAGGATTGCCAGGCCGCACAGGATGGTCACCACGGTTTCCGAGTTCATGGGTCCCAGTCTAGGGTTGGCGCCCGCTTAACCCCGACGGCGGTGCCTCCCGTGCAGGGGAGGCACCGCCGTCGTACGTTCCTTCAGGGAAGGGAAGCTACTCGGCTTCCACGGCGGCCGCGACCGCCGCCGTCACGGCAGGGGCAACCCGCGGATCCAGGGGGCTGGGCACGATGTAGTCCGCCGAGAGGTCCTCCGCCGCAAGATCGGCGATGGCGTAGGCTGCGGCGAGCTTCATGGCCGGGGTGATGCGGCGGGCTCCGGCATCCAGGGCACCGCGGAAGATCCCCGGGAAGGCCAGGACGTTGTTGATCTGGTTGGGGAAGTCGCTGCGGCCGGTGGCCACCACGGCGGCGTACTTCACGGCGACCTCGGGGAGCACTTCAGGATCCGGGTTGGAGAGCGCGAAGACGATGGCGTCCTGGTTCATGAGCTTCAGGTGCTCCTCGTCCAGCTTGGAGGAGGAAACGCCGATGAAGACGTCGGCTCCGGCGAGGGCCTCGGCTGGGCCGCCTTCTATGCCGCGGGGGTTGCTGCGGCCGGCGATGTCAGCCTTCTTGCTGGCGGTGTCCGCTGCAAGGTCTTTGCGGGCGCTGTTGATGACGCCGCGGGAGTCCAGCAGGACGACGTCGGTGATGCCGGCGGCCAGCAGGATTTCGGCGACGGCGATGCCGGCCGCTCCTGCGCCGGAAACCACCACGCGAAGGCTTTCAAGGCCGCGGCCGGTTACCTTGGCGGCGTTGGTCAGGGCGGCGAGGGCAACCACGGCAGTGCCGTGCTGGTCATCGTGCATGACGGGGCAGTCCAGCGCCTCGATGAGCTTTTCCTCGAGCTCGAAGCAGCGGGGTGCGGAGATGTCCTCGAGGTTCACGGCGCCGAAGCTGGGTCGCAGGCGGACCAGGGTCTCCACGATCTCGTCCACGTCGGTGGTGTTGAGGACCAGGGGGATCGAGTCGAGGTCGCCGAAGGTCTTGAACAGGGCGGACTTGCCCTCCATAACAGGGAGTGAGGCGCTGGCTCCGATGTTGCCGAGGCCAAGGACGGCTGTCCCGTCGCTGACCACCACCACAAGCCGCTGGGCCCAGGTGAGCGTGCGCGCGAGTTCGGGCTTGGCATGGATGGCGCGGCTCACCTCAGCCACTCCGGGGGTGTAGGCGATGGACAGGTCCCGCTTGTTGGACAGCGGAACGGTGCTGGCGATGGAGAGCTTGCCACCCTGGTGGGCGTCGAAGATCTCGGCTTCGGTCAGGGCGGTGGCTGCGGAATTGTCGGTTGCTGCAAGTGCGTCAATGGACACGTCGTTGTCTCCTGGTGCTGGCCGTGGGCGCACGGCTCGTGGGGCATGAGCCGTTGGCTCGGCGGTGGCTAGGGTGCGGCAGGATACCCAGGGGTGGCGGGCCCGTGGAAGCTTGGGGGATTGGTCCCCGCTGCTCCGTTTGGACAATCGTAGGGCCCGCCAAAGCGGACGGCGCGCGACTTGACACCACTAAACTGCTGCCTAAGCGTTTTATCCGCGCAGCATGTGGCCCACGTCACGGCATTATGGCTGATTTAAGGCCGAATTGGTCTAGACCTGTTACGCGCTTTGATGGAGTGTGTAGCCGGGCTCACGGCCCGGTGCCAGACGGGCGCACGCCTTTTTGAGGTCCTCTTCCGCCTCAAAGAGGGACAACCGGCGGTTGCGGACGGAGTGGACCAGACCAGTGATGGCCAGCAGCAGCACGCGTGCGGCGGTGGCATCGCCGGAGGCTGCGGCAACCGCCTCCTCGCTCAGCGAGTCGATGTCACGCAGGAGGGCGGTGGTATCCCGCTCCGGAAGGTAGACGCCGCGGCTAAGGCACTGCTCCACCGCGGGTTGCATCACCCGCATATGGAAAATCTCCATCACCAGGTTGCTGAGGGCCCGGCCGCGGAAGCGGGCCGCCGTGGTCCGGCCGGTTCCCTGGAGCTCCTCCAGCTGGTGGCGGTAGAGCGCGAGCATCAGGTGCGCCGGGGAGGGAAAGTACCGGTAGAGGGTACCCATCGGCACGTCTGCCCTCGCCGCCACTTCACCCATGTCCACAGACTCCAGGCCCTTGCGTGCAAACCCGCCTGCAGCTTCCAGGATCTTGGTATAGCGGTGCCTCTGGCGCGGCGCTGAAGGCCTCGGGGCCATGGGCGGATGGTCTGAAATGGTGTCTGGCATCAGCATTTCCGGGTTGTGTTTCTATGGTGCAGCAGCCACGGTCATCCCCTACCGGACCGCCGGCAAATCCCGTTCAACTATACGGCACGGCAGTGTGCCGTAATTAGTCAGCGGCCTTAGTTCTTGCCCCTCCGCAAGTCAGCGGACGCTCTTGATTTTCACCACGAAAACGGCGCCAAGGAGGCCGATGACGGCAGCGGTAACGAACAGGGAGCGGTAGCCTCCCCATGATGTGACAGCAACCAGGGCCAGCACCGGGGCCACCACCTGCGGTAGGGAATTGGCCACGTTGATGATGCCCATGTCCTTGCCGCGGTCCGATGCGAGGGGCAGGACCTGCGTCAGGAGGGCGAAGTCCACCGCCAGGTACGCCCCGAACCCGATCCCCAGGATTGCGGCGCCCGCCAGGGCTGCAGGCCACACGGGGAAGAGCGCCAGGATCAGGGCCGCCATGGCGATGATGGCCGAGGAGCCGATGACGAACGGCTTGCGCCTGCCAACCCTGTCGCTCCAGGGACCGGCCACCACGGCCGTGATCATCACCATCAGCGTGTAGGTGCCGGTGAGCACCAAATAGCCAGCTGGCGGGTTCTCATGCTTCAGGATGTCCCGGAGGAAAAAGAGCAGGTAGACGATGGTCAGCTGGTTGCCGACGTTGACCAGGAAGCGGGTAAGCCAAGCCCAGGCAAAGTCCGGGTAATGCCGCGGGCTGATCCAGAACCCCCGAAGGAACACCCCAAGGCGGAAGCGCGGCAGGACGCCCTTGGGGAGCACGGGATCATCGCGGTGGAAGAGGTATGGCAGCACAGACAGGAGAAGGGCTGCTGCGCAGAGCCAGTAGCCCACCATGAAGTTGCCAGACACCACTGCGCCGAAGACCGCGCCGAAGAGGATACCCAGCGTCTGGCCCATGGCTGCCAGTCCGCCCACCTTTCCGCGTTGAGGCACAGGCACCCTGTCCGGGACGGCGGCGGTGATGGCAGCGTAGGCAGCGTTGGCCCCCAACTGGACCAGGCACCAGAACAGCACCATGAGGGCCACCGTGCCCGCTCCGGACATGCCCAGGAGGGCCGCCGTTGCCAGCACCGCACCCGCCAGTATCCAGGGCGAACGGCGGCCAAAGCGGGACGTGGTGCGGTCCGAGAGGGCGCCGAAGAGCGGGTTTGCCACCAGTGATACCGCGGCTCCGCAGGCGGTGGCGAGGGACAGGATGGCTTCTTTGTTCGCTTCATCGAAGCTGATGGCCTGCAGCCCGATGAAGATTTGGATGGGGCCGAAGAACGCGGCGTTGATGCCCACGTTCACCAGGACCAGCCCGGTCACCCACCGTGCGGTGACCTTCCGCGTTGGTTCGGCGAGTGCCGCCGTCGCACCGCCCTGCAGACTGGCCCCGTGGCCCTGGCGTGCGGGGTCAAGGGGTGCGGGCGTATCGGACAGACTCATGACGTGTTCCCCCGGCTGCGGCTAAATGGCGACGGAGTCAGACTATCGTGGGCGGTACCGCCCCGCCGGGTATGACGGCGGCGGGCATCAGGACGGCCACGAGCATCGAGGAGAACACCATGAGCGCAGCGTCAACGCCGGCGGAGGGCATCGCCGCCGTCAACACGGCGGACCTGTATGACGAACGCGGAGACGAACTGGCGTCCGTATCACTGCAGTTCCAGTCCCTGGGTGGCCGCTCCCATTTCAGCGGACAGGCACGTACCATCCGCTGCTTCCAGGACAACGCCCTGGTGAAGTCCACGCTGGCCACGCCCGGCAACGGCAAGGTACTGGTGGTGGACGGCGGCGGTTCCCTGGGCACGGCCCTGATGGGGGACATGATCGCGGAGAGCGCCGTGGCAAACGGCTGGGCCGGCGTCGTTATCAACGGGGCGATCCGCGACCGCGAGGCAATTGCCGCCCTGGACCTTGGCGTGAAGGCCCTGGGCAGCAACCCCCGCAAGAGCGCCAAGGCCGGCGCCGGCGAGGTGGATGTGGATGTGCTGATCGACGGCGTGGCCATCCGTCCCGGGTGCATGATCTGGTGCGACCCGGACGGGATCCTCGTGGAGCGGTAGCCTCGGGCGGGAAAAGTTTCCCCGCGGGAGGAATAGGACTGGGCATGCGATAGTTACTGAAAGCAACTATCATTGCGTGATCCCTTTCCTTCCCCTGGAGTACCCATGCCCACCGCACCTGCCGCGCGCGCCGCCGGAGAAACCCTGACACGGCGCCAGATTGTCACCGTGATGGTGGGCCTGATGCTGGGCATGTTCCTGGCATCGCTGGACCAGACCATTGTGTCCACGTCCATCTACACCATCGCCAACGACCTGGACGGGCTCTCGCTCCAGGCCTGGGCAACCACTGCCTACCTGATCACCTCAACGGTCAGCACACCGCTGTATGGCAAGCTAAGCGACATCTTCGGCCGCCGCCCGCTGTACCTGACCGCCATCGTGATCTTCCTGGTGGGCTCCCTGTACGCAGGGTCGGTCCACTCCATGACCGAACTGGCGCTGGCCCGCGGCGTCCAGGGGCTTGGGGCGGGCGGCCTGCTCGCACTCGCGCTGACCATCATCGGCGACATCGTCTCGCTCAAGGACCGGGCGAAGTACCAGGGCTACTTCATGTCCGTATTCGGCATCTCCTCCGTATTGGGCCCCGTGGTGGGCGGCGCGTTCGCCGGTTCCGCCAACATCCTGGGTTTTGAGGGCTGGCGCTGGGTGTTCTTCATCAACCTGCCCATCGGCCTGGCCGCGCTCGCCGTGGTGTTCCTGTTCCTGCACCTGCCGGCCAAGCACGTGAAGCAGAAGATCGACTACTTCGGCGCCGCGGCCATCACGCTGGCCATCGTTCCGCTGCTGCTGGTGGCGGAGCAGGGCCGCAGCTGGGGCTGGACGTCCTTCAACTCCTTCCTCTGCTACGGCCTGGGCGTGGCGGGCATCGCCTGGTTCCTGCTGGCCGAGAAGCGGGCCGGCGACTACGCCCTCATTCCCCTGCGCCTCTTCCGGAATATGACGTTCGGCCTGTCCTCGCTGCTGAACTTCATCATCGGCATCGGCATGTTCGGTGCCATTGCCATGCTCCCGCTGTACCTGCAGCTGGTCAAGGGCCTCACGCCCACGGAAGCAGGCCTGATGATGATCACCTTCACCGTAGGAATCCTCACCGGCTCCATCACGGCAGGCCGCACCATCTCGGCGTCCGGCACGTACCGGATCTTCCCCATCATGGGCACGGCCATCCTCACCGCGGCCGCCACCGCCATGGGGCTGTCCCTGGGCGTGGACACTGGCCTCTGGGTTCCCGGCGTGATCGCGGTGTTCTTCGGAATGGGCCTGGGCTTCTGCATGCAGCCGCTCACCCTGGCCATGCAGGTGTCCGTGCCACGCCGGGACATGGGCGTGGGCACGTCATCGGCCGCATTCTTCCGCTCCATGGGCGGCGCCGTTGGCACCGCAGTGTTCATTTCCATGCTGTTCAGCCTGGCGGCCGCCCGGATTGCCGACACCATGACGGCTGCGATGGGAAGTCCGGAGTACCAGGCGGTCCTGCAGGACCCGGCTGTGGCAACGGACCCCGCCAACGCCAAGCTGTACGAGTTCTTCCAGAACGGCGCGTCCAATGATTCCCTTAATGACACCAGCTGGCTCCACACCGCCAACAGCACCCTGACGCGCCCCATCACGGAGGGCTTCGCCTACGCCATCGACGCCGTCATGCTCACCGCGGCCGTGCTCACCGGCATCGCGTTCCTGATCAGTTTCGCGCTGCCCAACAAGAAGCTCACGGATCCCAAGGCGGCCTCCCAGGAAACGGTGCCGGCCCACTAAGCCGCCCCGCCACCCCTGAAGGACGACGACGGCGGCCCGCTACGCCGCCGTCGTCCCCTGTTTGCGGACAAGCGGCCCCGCAGCCAGCACCCGACTGGAATGGCGCCCCGTGGCATGGAACACTGTGTAACGCGTGTGCGCCGGCCCAGGGCCGGTTCCGCAGCCGACGACGTCCGCACCGCATCCACCAAAACCCAGACCAAGGGAGACCCATGCCCACTGCACAGGAGCAGACAACCGCCCAAATACCGCAGCGCGTGATCTGGCTGGCGCTCGCGGGCGCGGTGGGCGGATTCCTGTTCGGCTTTGACTCGTCGGTGGTCAACGGCGCCGTGGACGCGATGAAGGACGAGTTCGCACTCTCCGAGGCCGTAACCGGCTTCGCGGTGGCCGTCGCGCTGCTTGGCTGCGCTGCGGGCGCCTACCTCGCGGGCAAGGTGGCAGACCACTACGGGCGCATCCCCGCCATGAAGCTGGGCGCGCTGCTCTTCCTGGTGAGCGCCCTGGGCACGGGCTTCGCCTTCGGCGTCTGGGACCTGGTCTTCTGGCGCCTGGTGGGCGGCCTGGGGATCGGCCTCGCCTCGGTCATTGCCCCGGCCTACATCTCCGAGATTTCGCCGCGGCACGTCCGCGGCCGGCTGGCCTCGCTGCAGCAGCTGGCCATCACCACCGGTATCTTTGCGGCGCTGCTCTCCGACGCGCTCCTGGCAACCGGCGCCGGCGGCGCCGACCAGGCCTACTGGCTGGGGATCGAGGCCTGGCGCTGGATGTTCCTGGCCGGAGCCCTGCCCGCGGTGGTGTACGGCTGGATCGCTTTTACCCTTCCCGAGTCTCCGCGGTTCCTGGTGTTCCAGGGCAAGGAAGACGAAGCCCGGAAAGTGTTCGATTCCATCGTCCCCGCCGGCGAAACGGACCGGCACATCCGCGAGATCCGGGACGCCATCGAAGAGGACAAACTGGCCGGCCAGAAAGGCTCGGTGCGCGGCAAGACGTTCGGCCTGCAGGCAGTGGTATGGGTGGGCATCACCCTGTCCGTCCTGCAGCAATTCGTGGGCATCAACGTGATCTTCTACTACTCCACCACCCTCTGGAAGGCCGTGGGCTTCCAGGAGAAGGACTCCCTCACCATCTCCGTGGCCACGTCCGTCACCAACATCCTGGTCACGCTGGTGGCGATTGCCCTGGTGGACCGCATCGGCCGCCGGCCCATCCTGCTTGCCGGTTCCGTGGGCATGGCGGTATCCCTGGGTGCCATGGCCCTGGCCTTCTCCACGGCCGTGGGTTCCGGTGACGAGATTTCCCTGCCCGGCGTGTGGGGTCCGGTGGCGCTGGTGGCGGCCAACGTCTTTGTGGTCAGCTTTGGCGCCTCGTGGGGTCCGCTGGTGTGGGTCCTGCTGGGTGAGATCTTCCCGTCCCGTATCCGCGCCCGCGCCCTGGGCCTGGCTGCGGCGGCCCAGTGGGTGGCGAACTTCGTGATCACGCTCAGCTTCCCCGTGATGGCCGCCGGCTCGCTGCCGCTGACCTACGCCATGTACGCCCTGTTTGCCGCGGCGTCCTTCTTCTTCGTGATGTTCAAGGTCCCCGAGACCAACGGGATGTCCCTGGAGCAGGCCGAAACGCTGTTCGTGCGCAAGGGCTCCGCCGCGTAGGGCAACGCTCCTTCACTTACTGCCGGATTTCCCCGACGCTCCTTCACTTACTGCCGGTAAACCGTAAGCCCTCCTTCACTTGTTCTTGTGCGGGAGGGTTTACGCATTCCCGGGCACAGGGCGCGGCAGCGCAATCAGAGCGGAAGCTTCATGCCTTCATGGTCCGCGGCGAAGCCGAGCCGCTCGTAGAAGCGGTGCGCCGCAGTCCGCGATTTGTGGGTGGTCAGCTGCATCAGCGTGCAGCCGCGGCGGCGGGACTCGTCGATGGCCCACTGCATCATGCGGTTGCCAATGCCCTGGCCCCGGACACTGGCCGCCACCCGCACTCCTTCGATCTGCGAGCGCCACGCACCGTGCCGCGAGATGCCGGGCAGGAAGCTGAGCTGGAAGGTAGCCACCACAGGACCGTCAACTGCTCCTTGCGGCGCCACCTCCCCCACGACGAGCAGGTGGCAGGGGTCGGCGTCGATCGCTTCAAAGGCCCGCTTGTAGGGTTCCATATCCCCTTGGCGCTCCCGCCCGGCACCCATGGAATCATCCGCGAGGAGCCGCACGATGGCAGGCAGGTCCCCGCGCACGGCGGGGCGGAGCCGGAAAGTCCCGCCGTCGACGTCGGCCGTCATCAAAAAGGGCGGTGCACCAGGGTTGCGGATCATCCCTCCAGCATTCCACGCCGGCTGCCCGGGGCCGGGAGCGTGGATTCCTTGTGATCCGCCGCGCCCCATGCTTGGCTGGGGACCAGTGTTGGAGTGCATGGCCTAATTGGGGGAGGTCCGTGATGGATCAGAAGACAGCGTCAGGCTTGCCGGGGAAAACCCTGCGGGCGGGAATCATTGTTGGAGTGGTTGGCGCCTTCGCGGTCATCCTCGCACCCCAGATCATGCAGTCGCTGCAGTTGGGTCCGTCCTACTCGCAGGCTGTGGGCGCGGGCCTCAGCGTGGCATTCCAGCTGGTCACGCTGTTCTTCCTGCCGTTGTCCGCGGCGTTGATAGCCGCCTCCCTGGTGATGCGGCACCTGGCCTCAGTGCTCAGCGGGACGGCAGCGCCTGGTCAGGCGAAGTAGACGCCGATCCGGTTGCCGTCGATGTCCTCGATGCGGATGTCGATGTCGTAGACGTCGCGGAGCATGGCCTGCTGCATGATCTGGCGGGGGCTGCCCTGGTGGACCAGCCGCCCGTCCTTCATGGCCAGGATGGTGTCCGAGTAGCAGGACGCGAAGTTGATGTCGTGGACCACCAGGACGATTGTCTTCCCGAACTCATCGGCCAGCCGGCGCAGGAGCCGCATCATCTCCACCGAGTGCTTCATGTCCAGGTTGTTTAGAGGCTCATCAAGCAGCAGGTAGCGGGTGTCCTGCGCGAGCACCATCGCAATGAAGGCCCGCTGGCGCTGGCCGCCCGAGAGTTCGTCCACGAACTTGTCCGCCATGGGCGTCAGGTCAAGGTGCGCGATGGCCTCTTCCACCTTGGCAAGGTCCTCTACCGTGGGCCGGCCGCCGGAGTGCGGGAACCGGCCGAAGGCCACGAGGTCCCGGACTGTGAGGCGCATGGTGAGGTGGTTCTCCTGCCGCAGGATGGCCATGGTTCGGGCGAGTTCCCGGCTGTCCGTTGCGGCGATGTCCAGGCCTGCCACGGATACGGAACCGGATTCGAGCGGCTGGAGCCTACTGATCAGCGAGAGCAGGGTGGACTTTCCGGCTCCGTTGGGGCCGATGATGGAGGTGATCCCGCCCGCGGGGATGACGCAGCTGACGGCCTCCAGGACGGGCTGGCCGCCGTAGCTCTTGGAGACGTTCCGGACCTCAATCATTGCGGGGCCCCCGCGGCGCCGGGATGGGGACGGGTCATTTCAGGGAGCCTTTCAAAAGGAGGTAGAGGAACAGGATGCCGCCTGTGAACTCGATGACCACGCTGAGGGCGGTGCTGAAGCCGAACACCTGCTCCAGGAGCAGCTGCCCGCCCACCAGGGCAACGGCGCCGATCAGCACTACGATGGGCAGCAGCCAGGAATGGCTGAACCCGCGGCACACCTGGTAGCCCAGGCTCACCACCAGCAGCCCGAAGAAGGTGACGGGACCCACCAGCGCGGTGGACACTGCCACGAGCAGCGAGCATCCCAGCAGCACGCGCATCACCACCTTCCGGTGGTCCACGCCCACGTTGATGGCAACGTCCCGTCCCAGCGCCAGCACATCCAGGGTGTGCCGGGCGCGCCACACCACGGCACAGACAACCGCCACGATCCCTGCCGAGACGCCCAGCAGCGCCGGGTCCACGTTGTTGAAGCTTGCAAAGAACAGGTCCTGGAGGATGATGAACTCGCTGGGCTCCATGAGCCGTTGCAGCAGGGAGGACAGGCCGCGGAAGAGGCTGCCGAGGACCACCCCCACCAGCAGGAGCAGGTGCAGCGACCTGGTGGCACCCGTGAACATCCAGCGGTACAGCAGTGCGCTGAACACCACCATCAGCAGCACTTCGACGCCGAACTGCAGCGTGGGAGGGGCGGCCACCACGGCGGCGGCTCCCAGGGCGAACGCCAGGACTGTCTGCACCAGGATGTACAGCGAGTCGAAGCCCATGATGGACGGCGTCAGGATGCGGTTGGCGGTAACGGTCTGGAACAGGAGCGTGGATACGCCCACGGCAACGGCCACCAGCAGCATGGCAGCCACCTTGATGGCGCGGCGCGGCAGGATGTAGCCCACGCTGCCCTTCAGGTCGAAGAACAGGAAGAAGCAGACGACGGCGGCAGTCACCGCGAGCAGGATGCCCGCCACCAGCTGTGGCGGGGCGCTGCGGACGGCGGTTTTGAGCTTCCAGGGAAGCGCGGACAGCCGCTGGCGGGCGGGCGGTCGCTCCACCTGCGGCCAAAGCGCTGTGCTGTCAGGCATTGCGTTTCCTCAGGATCAGGACGAGGAAGAGGACAGCGCCCAGCACGGACATCACCATGCCCACGGGGACCTCGTAGGGGTAGCGGATGGTGCGGCCGAGGATGTCGCAGACAAGCACGAACGCGGCGCCGAACAAAGCTGTCCAGGGAACCGCGCGGCGCAGGTTGTCCCCGAAGATGAGGGACACGATGTTGGGCACCACGAGTCCAAGGAAAGGCACTGCGCCCACCGTTGTGACCACCACGGCTGAGATCAGCGAGACGATGATGAGTCCCAGCCGCATCGTCCGGCCATAGTTCAGGCCCAGGTTGGTGGTGAAGTCCTGTCCCATCCCGGCCACTGTGAAACGGTCCGCGGCCAGCAGTCCCAGCAGCATCAGGCCGGCGACAATCCACAGCAGTTCGTAGCGGCCGCGGAGGACACCTGAGAAGTCGCCGATCATCCAGTTGCCCAGGGTCTGCAGCAGATCATAGCGGTAGGCAAAGAAGGTGGTGACAGCCGCAATCACACCGCCCAGCATGATGCCAACCAGTGGGATCAGCAGGGTGTTGCGGGCCGGCAGGCGCCGCAGGATGGCCAGGAACAGCGCAGTCCCCAGCAGCGCGAAGGCGCTGGCCACCAGCATCTTCACCAGCACCGGTGCCTGCGGGGCAAAGACCGTGACCACCAGGATCCCCAGGGTGGCCGATTCGACCGTCCCTACGGTGGACGGCTCCACAAAGCGGTTGCGGGCCATGAGCTGCATGATGAGGCCGGCCACCGCCACCGCCATCCCGGCCAGGACCACAGCGAGGGTCCGGGGAACGCGGGAGATCCAGAAGACATCCCTGGCGGCAGCGTCCCCGGCCAGCAGGGCCGGAAGCGAGACGTCGCTAACCCCAACAAACATGCTGGCTGCCGCGAGGGCAAGGACGGCAACTCCGGCCGCAGCCAGGCCTGCACCGCGCCGGGCCTGGCTGCGGACGGCCGGCGCAAGCGGGTGTACGGCGGTGAGGGTCATGGGCTTGGAGCCTGGCGGGCTGTGTTAGGCCACGGAGCCGGCGACGGCGTCAACCATGGCCTTGACGTTGTTCAGGCCGTAGCCCACGATGTACCAGCCGGCAGGGTCGAGGTTGATGACTTTGTTGTTCTTTGCGGCGTTGGTGGACTGGACGAGTTCGTTGTCCAGGATGGGGTTGGCGGCCGAGCCTTCGGTGCCCACCGCGGTGTCGCGGTTGATGACGTACAGGATGTCCGGATTGACCTGCTTGATGTACTCAAAGGACACAGCCTCGCCGTGGCTGCCTTCGACCTTGACATCAGCCGCGGTGGGGACGCCCAGGACATCGTGAATGATGCCGAACCGGGAACCCGCGCCGTACGCGGTGACTTCCCCTCCCGAGGTCAGGACAATGAGGCCCTTGCCGGCGCTGGCTGCCTTCGCCTTGGTTTCAGTGACGGTCAAGTCCACGGCGGCCAGCTTCTCCTCCACCTCGGTTGACTTGCCGAAGATGGTTCCCAGCTTCCCGGTCTGCTCCTTGAAGCTTTCCATCGGCGCGGCCGCATCGATGGACAGGTCGATGGTGGGGGCGATCTTGCTTAGTTCCTCATAGGCGCCGGCGGTCCGGCCGGAGATGATGATGAGGTCCGGGTCGCCGGCGCTGACGGCCTCGAAGTCCGGCTCCTTCAGGGAACCGATCTTGGTGTACTTCTCGTCGGCGTACTTGCTGAGTGCCTCCGGGTATGCCGCCTCCGGCACGCCAGCAGGTTCAACGCCCAGCGCGTCCAGGGTGTCCAGGACGCCGAGATCGAACGTGAAGACCTTCTCCGGGTTGACCGGTACGTTGTCCGTGGTGCCCTGGGCGTGCTCCACGGTGATGGTGGCTGCCTCGTCAGCAGGCGTTGCCGTCGCGCTTCCGCCGCATGCGGTGACGGCCAGCAGCGCCGCTCCCGCCGCAAGTGCCCCCAGGTAGCTCGACAGCCTTTTCTTCACTTTTTTCTCCGCTCGGATAATACGTCACAACTTCGTTGTCTAATAGCCCAGAGCCTATAAGTAAGGGAAGGCTAACTTCAAAGCGGGAGGGGCCGTATTCCGTCACAAGTGGGGGACATCACAACGCACGACGCCGGCACTACGGTGAGTGCCGGCGTCGTGGTTGCAGGAGGGGCTGGGGAAAAACCGCCTCAACTTCGGGAGCGCTGCCAAAAAAGCCGCAGGATGTGCGAGAGCGTTTAGGCCGGGGCTTTGGCCACCTCCGCCTGCCGCTCCTCCACCAGGGTGGCCAGCGCGTTGAACAGCGGGTGGTCCGGTTCCAGGCCGGTGATGCGGGCCGTGGCGTCCGCGGGGCTGGAGGAGGCCAGGATCCCGGCCAGCTCGGTTGCCTCGGCGTCCGCCGGATCGGTGAAGCGCAGGGCCGCGGCGATGGCGCCCAGGAGCGCCTCCGGCACAATGCCCCGCTCCGCCAGCTCGGCGGCCGGCCCGATGAACCGCTCATGCCGGCTCAGCTTCCGCAGGGGCGCGCGGCCCACCCGGTTCACCGTGTCAGGCAGGTACGGGTTGGAGAACCGGACCAGGATCTTCTGGACATAGGCTTCCTGTTCGTCATTACTGAAACCATGCTTGGTGACCAGCAGCTGCTTGGTCTCCTCCAGCACCGCCCGCACGTCCTCGGCCACGTCCTGGTCTGCCATGGCCTCGGAGATCTTCTCCAGGCCCGCCTCGAACCCGAAGTAGGCCGCAGACGCATGGCCGGTGTTCACCGTGAACAGCTTCCGCTCAATGTACGGCGAGAGGTCGTCAACGAACGTGGCACCCGGGATGACCGGTTCCGCCCCCGCAAAGGCGGTGCGGTCGATGACCCATTCGTAGAACGTCTCCACGGTGACGTCCAGGCCCTGCCCGGGCTCCTGGTTGGGCACGATCCGGTCCACGGCGGTGTTGGCGAACACGGCTTTCCCGTCCAGCGCACTGGCGGCAGCCCCCGGCTGGGAGGCCACCTCCTTGGCCAGGATGTCCGTGGCGTTGATGGCGTTCTCGCAGGCCATGACCTGCAGCGGGGCCAGGTTCGTGTCCCTCGCCGCAATGCCCTTGGCGATGGCAGGGGCAACGAACTTCAGGATGTGGGGCCCCACGGCCGTGGTGACGATGTCCGCCGTCGCAATCTCTGCGATGAGCTCCTCTTCCTGCGTGGTGGAATTCAGCGCCCGGAAATTATTGACCGTCCGGACCGCAGGGTTCTCCCCCACCTCATGCACGGCGTAGCTGTCCGCCGCTGCAAGGCGGGCAATGAGGTCCTCCGCCACGTCGGCGAACACCACCTCATACCCGGCATCGTGCAGGAGCAGTCCCACAAAGCCACGTCCGATGTTCCCGGCCCCGAAATGAACAGCCTTCACTATGAGTTGACCTTTCCGAAGAGTTCCAGGACTTCATCCACCGAGGTGGCCGCCTCCAGCCGGGCAACCTGCTCCTTGCTGGTGAAGACCTTGGCGATGGAGGACAGGATGTGCAGGTGCTCGTTGTTGACCCCTGCAACGCCCACCACGAACTTGACCTGCTTGCCGTTCCAGTCGATCCCCTGGGGGTAACGGATCACGGATACCGCGGACTTCCGGATGTGGTCCTTGGCGGCATTTGTTCCGTGCGGGATGGCCAGGAAGCTGCCCATGTACGTAGACACTGATTCCTCGCGCTCGTGCATGGCGGCAATGTAGCCCTCGTCCACGGCGCCGCGCGCCAGCAGCAGCCTGCCGGCCTCGTCGATCGCGGCATCGCGGGTTGTCGCGGAACCGTCCAGCACCACGCTTTCACGCGCCAGGATCTCGGGTGCGCCGGCAGTTCCCTGCGTACCGGCCGTGCCGGCTGCTGGAGCCGCGTCCGCGGGAGCGTCCGCAGCGTGGGCGCCGCGGGAAGCGGCGGCACCGGCAGAAGCTCCTGCCGCAGCCGCCGTTGCCGGGCCGGCAGCGGATGCGCCGCCGGGCGTTCCCGCACCGGCGTCCGGACCTTCCGCTGCCACGGCACCCTCGGTGTTGCTCTCCCTGACCAGTTCCACGATTTCGTCGTAGCGGGGGCTGCTCATGAAGTTGTCAACGGAGTAGTGGACGGCGCTGGATGTGGCGGGCTTGGCCCGTTCCGTCAGGTCCTGGTGGGTAATGACGACGTCGTAGTCGTCGCGAAGGTTGGCGATGGCCGCGTTGGTGACCTTGACCTCCGGGAACCCGGCAGCCTTGATCTTGTTGCGCAGCACTGAGGCGCCCATGGCACTGGAGCCCATGCCGGCGTCGCACGCGAAGACGATGTTGCGGACCGGTCCTGCCAGGACGCCAACACCGCCGCCCGCGGCGGCAGCACCTGCACCTGCACCCGTCAGGGTGGAGGAGACGGAGCTCTTCTTGCCCTTCATCTGCTCCATCCTGGAAGTGGCAGCGCTCAAGTCGCCCTCATCGCTGTGTTTGGTGGTCTTCATGATGATCGAGGCCACAACAAACGATGCGGCCGTCGCCAGCAGGACTGCGAGGATCACTCCGATGTAGCTGTCCCTGGAGGTCTGGGCGAGCACGGCGAAGATGGAACCGGGGGCGGCCGGCGCCACCAGGCCCGAACCGGTGATGGCCAGGGTGGCGATGCCCGTCATGCCGCCGGCGATGGCGGCGAGGATCAGGAGCGGGCGCATCAAAACGTAGGGGAAGTAGATCTCGTGGATGCCGCCCAGGAAGTGGATAATGGCGGCACCGGGAGCGGATGCCTTGGCGGCGCCGCGGCCAAAGAACATATAGGCGAGCAGGATGCCCAGGCCGGGGCCCGGGTTGGCCTCAAGCAGGAACAGGATGGACTTGCCCTGCTCCAATGACTGCTGGACGCCCAAGGGGGTGAGCACGCCGTGGTTGATGGCGTTATTCAGGAAGAGCACCTTGGCCGGCTCGATGAAGATGCTGGTGAGCGGCAGCAGGCCGTTGTCCACCAGGAACTGGACCACCCTGCCGGCGCCCTCACTGAAGGCCGTAACCACCGGGGCAATGCCGTAGAAACCGAGCAGTGCCAGCAGCGCTCCCCAGATGCCCGCCGAAAAGTTGTTGATGAGCATCTCGAACCCGGGCCGGATTTTGCCGTCCCAGATCGAATCGATCTTCTTCATGGTCCAGCCGCCCAGCGGGCCCATGATCATGGCACCGATGAACATGGGGATGCCGGCACCCACAATCACGCCCATGGTGCCGATGGCGCCGACAACGCCGCCGCGGACGTCATAGACCATCCTGCCGCCGGTGTAGGCGATCAGGAGCGGCAGGAGGTAGGTGATCATCGGGCCTACCAGGCCAGTGTTTGCCACGCCGTCCGTCTCGCCGAAGCCGCCCAGCTGCGGAACAGGCAGCCAGCCCTTCTCGATGAACAGCGCGGTAATGAGTCCCCAAGCAATAAAGGCGCCGATGTTTGGCATGATCATGCCGGACAGGAACGTCCCGAACTTTTGGACGTGCACGCGCGCGCTGGTGCGGGGTTTTGCAACTGTCTCTGTTGCCATGTGATTTCCTAACCGTCATTCCTGCGGCTTCGCAGGGTGGTCCGATACTTACGACGACGTTCTGCCGGAATTGCGGGTTCAGCCCGCCGGGCTGGTGGAGATGCGGTGGAGCCATTCAAGGAAAAGCTTGAGTTCCGAGCTTGAAAGCTGGTCAGAGTGCGAGGCCTGAAGTGCGGCGTTCAGGGCAATCGCTGCCACCACCACCGAGGATTTCCCGGCACCGCCCGGGGCCGCGCCGCTGGCGGGCTCGGCGGACACCGCAAAGATCATGGCATCCCGGGTCATGGTGGACAGTTCGAGGTTCCGTTCGGAGGCGGGCTCCGCAATCAGCATCAGCGTCACGCCCACGTTGGCCGCCAGGATGGACCTGGCCGCCTCCCGGGGCTGGACGTTCAGCTGGCCCGCCGCCGCTGCCTTGTTCAGCATCTCCTCCATCAGCGCCTCGGCATCTGCGACGATTGCCGGGCGGCTTTCCGGGCGGATGTTGCCGAACATCACCAGGTACAGCTCCGGCTGGTTAAGCCCGAACTGGACGTGGTTGTCCCACATTCTCCGGATATCCTCGAGCGGCTGTCCGGAGGGGGCGAAATCCCTTTCGCCCGCGACATACTCTTCAAACCCTGCGGCGACGACGGCGTCGAACAGACCTTCCTTGTCACCGAAGTGGTGGTACAGCGTGGGGGCTGTAACCCCCGCCAGCTGGGTGATCTGGCGGGTGGAGACGGGAGCGCCCCCGGAGTTTGCCAGCAATTCCGCGGCAGCACGAAGCAGCCGCATTTTGGGGGGAAGCTGGCCATCCAAACTCATAACCGCTACCCTAGCACCTATAGCATTGCTATATGAACTGAATCACATACAATTTTTTTCAGGCACGTTTCCCGCCTCCGGACGCAGCAGTCTTCCGGCGGAACGGCATGGCGCCGGACATATCGGGCGGGCCTGGCAACCGGCAGAGAATGAGGACCTTCAGTGCAGAACTTCCCAGGAGTAGGCGTCAGCCCAGGCCGCGTCATCGGCACCGTCCGGCAGATGCCCAAACCCATCAGCGAACCTCCTGCCGGCGAGCAACTTGCACCCGGCACCACCGCTGAGGAAGCAACTGCAGCCCTCAAGGCGGCATCCCAGGCGGTGCACGATGAACTGAAGGCACGCGCCGCCCACGCCACCGGTGACGGCAAGGCCGTGCTGGAAGCCACTGCACTGATGGCCAAGGACACCATGCTGATCAAGGGCGCGGCCAAGCTGGTTGCCCGCGGAACCTCTGCGGAACGTGCCATCTGGGAGTCGGGCTCCTCGGTGTCCGAGATGCTCCACAACCTGGGCGGCTACATGGCCGAACGCGCCACCGACGTCCTGGACGTCCGCGCCCGGATCGTCGCCGAACTGCGGGGCGTGCCCGCGCCCGGGATCCCCTCATCCAGCATCCCGTTCGTCCTGGTGGCGGAGGACCTGGCCCCGGCAGACACCGCCACCCTTGACCCCAACAAGGTCCTGGCACTGGTCACGGCCGGCGGAGGCCCGCAGTCCCACACCGCCATCATCGCCCGGTCCCTGGGCCTTCCCGCCGTTGTTGCGGCGGTGGGCGTGGACGAGCTCCCGGACGGCACGGAAGTCTATGTGGACGGTGCCGCAGGCAGCATCACCTCCGAACCCGACGAGTCCCTACGCGCAGCAGCGGAAGCGTGGGCTGCCACGGCGTCCCTGCTGGCGGAGTTCAGCGGAACGGGCTCGACGGCGGACGGCCACCTGGTGCCGTTGCTCGCCAACGTGGGCGGCGGCAAGGACGCCGAGGCGGCCGCGAAGCTGGGCGCGCAGGGTGTGGGCCTGTTCCGTACCGAGTTCTGCTTCCTTGAACGGGACACCGAGCCGAGCGTTGAAGAACAGGCCGCAGCCTACAAGAGTGTTTTTGACGCCTTCCCCGGGAAGAAGGTAGTGCTGCGCACCCTTGACGCCGGCGCAGACAAGCCCCTTCCGTTCCTGACTGACTCCACCGAGCCCAATCCGGCGCTGGGCGTCCGTGGCTACCGCACCGACTTCACCACCCCGGGTGTCCTGGACCGCCAGCTGGAGGCAATCGCCCTGGCGGAGAAGCAGTCCCAGGCAGACGTCTGGGTCATGGCGCCCATGATCTCCACCGCCGAAGAAGCCGCACGCTTTGCCTCCATGTGCGCGGACGCCGGCATCAAGACGCCCGGGGTCATGGTGGAGGTTCCGTCCGCCGCCCTCACGGCCGAAGCCATCCTCCGGGAGGTGGGCTTCGCCAGCCTCGGCACCAACGACCTCACCCAGTACGCCATGGCCGCAGACCGCCAGCTCGGCCCGCTGGCCAACCTCAACACCCCGTGGCAGCCGGCCGTCCTGCGCCTCGTTGGGCTGACAGTTGAAGGCTCCAGGGCGGAGGGGAACAACAAACCCGTGGGCGTCTGTGGCGAAGCGGCTGCAGACCCGGCCCTCGCCGTCGTCCTTACCGGCCTGGGCGTAAGCACCCTGTCCATGACGGCGCGCTCCCTGGCTGCCGTGGCCGCGGTGCTGAAGACCGTCACGCTGGAAGAAGCCCAGCAGCTGGCCAAGCTCGCCCTGTCCGCTCCCAGCGCCACGGAAGCGCGCGCCTGGGTCCGGGAGAAGCTGCCGGTCCTGGACGAACTCGGACTGTAGGGGCGCGGTCCGGCCGGTCAGGCCCTGCTCCCCTCCTAGGCGGTGACGCCGAAGCCATCCAGGGCACGGACCCAGCTGCTGATGGCCTCGGCCGCCGCACCCGGGGCGGTGTGCTGCAGGACGTGGCCCTGCCCCGGGATTTCGGCAATGGTGCCCTGCCGGGCGGCAGCAGCAAGGCGTTGGCACCAGGGGCGGCGCGCGATGGGGTCCCGGGCGCCGCGAAGGACAAGGACGGGCTGGCTCACCGCAGCCACCCTTTCCTCCATGGGGTAGTCCATCATCACGGGCAGCTCGGTAAGGTACCAGCGCGGGCCGGCCCTGAAGTAGTCGCTGAACACGAGGGCGTTTGAGGTCAGGCTTTCCCTGAACAGTGCATCGCGCGTCAGTGCCAGCGCCTGCCTGGTGACCGTCTTCCTGGGGGAATCCACCACCGGCCCCATCAGCACTGCGCCCGCCACCCGGCCAGGTTCCTGGAGCGCCAGTTCCACCGCGGACTGCGCCCCCATGGAGTGCCCCACCACCACATAGCTGGAAACCCCGGCCTCCGCCAGGACAGTGCCCACGAACGCCGCGAAGTCACCAATCTGTAGTTGGCGCGGGGGCCGCGAGGCCTTTCCGAAGCCCGGGAGGTCGAATGTGTAAACGTCCGCTTCCTTGGCCAGTTCAAGATGCAGCCGGGCAAGGTACCGGTGGGACACACCAATACCGTGCAGCAGGACGTACGCGGGCCTTGGCGGAGCCCCTGCGGGCATTACCGAGGCATAAAGCGTGCCCCGGAGTCCGCCCGCCTCGACGTCCCGGCCGCCACTGAGTTCCATCAGCCGAGCTTACCGCCCCGGCCGCGGCGGCCGCCGGTAGGCTGGGTGCATGGCACTGATAGCTCCCCGGATCACCGGCCCGCTCCCGTCGGAGGATGCAGAGAAGCTGGGCCGGGCACTGGCTGGCAGCAACGACATCACGGTGTTCGTGGACGGCACCGTCCACAGGCTGCCGCCCCAGGCGAGGGACGCCGTCGTGGATCTCCTGCACCGGTTCAGCCGCGGTGAGGCGGTGACCGTCAGCAGCGTCGAGGACATGCTCACCACGTCCAAGGCAGCAGAGCTGGCTGGCATCTCCCATACATACCTGCGCAACATGACGGACCGCGGCGAGATCCCGGTGGAGTACCGCGGCACCCACCGCCGGATTCCGCGGGCCGCCATCATGGCCTGGCTGGAGGGGCAGAAAAAAGGCGAGCTTCGCGAGGTGGGGACGGACCCTGGGGCGGGCGCCTAGATCGGCTGTGTGTCAGATCCTGGGCCGGCCCGCCCAGCGGCGCATCTTCAGGGCGGCGTGGAGCTCCAGGCGGGGCATTCCCTTGAGCGGATCCACGCCGAGCAGCTGCCGGATCCGGCCCAGCCTGTTGTAGATGCTGCTGCGGTGCAGGTGGAGCCTGGTGGCCACGTCCTGGACGGAGCCGTCGTTGTCGTAGAGGAGTTCCAGGACTGGCAGAAGCTCCCCGTTCCGGTCGTGGTCCTCGAGCATCCGGAAATAGACCGAACCCGAGTCAGCCCAGGCGCTGGCACCTCCCCCTGCGGACGCGAGGAGCTGGTACACGCCGGTGGCCCGGCAGTCAACGAGTTCACCGAGCTGGGGGTCCACGGCTGCGGCCTGGGCCGCCACCTTCGACTGCCGGTAGGCCGCGGCAAGCTCCCGTGGCCGGGCGAAGCCCTCGCTGATACCCAGGATGATGCGGTGGACCGGACGGCCGGAGCGCTTGGCGAGTTCAAGCTGGTAGTGCACCAGCACCTGGGCGTGACTGGCCCTGCCGGACAATTCACGGAACAGGACCACGGCATGCGTCTCCGTGCCGGCACTGAACAGGGCGGAATCCACGCCGATGGTGGCCTGCAGCGCGGCAGACCTGTGGATCAGGGTAGACGCGATGGGGTCCGGCCCACCGGACCAGCCGTCAGCATCAAGCACCGTAACCACCTGCCAGGGACCGCGGCCCTGGATCTCCTTCCAGCCCGCCACGGCAGCCACGGCATTGGCTTCGCCGGCGCAGGCGGTTAGGAACTCCCGCTCGCGCCCGCGCCGGAACTCCGACTCCGCCGTGTTCGAGTCGAGCAGGAGCCCCGAAAGCATCTCGACCTCATGGTTCACAGCCGGCAACTGGGTGAGGATCGCCGTCGGACTCTCATCTGCCGAATCCTGCTGCACCCACAGATAGCCCACACGGAACCCACGCACCATCAACGGAACACAGACGCGGCCCAGCATGCCCAGGTCCTGGTTGGCGGGAACCACCACGGGCCGAACCGCCGTGGCAATACCGTGCGAGAGCTGCCATGCGCTGACATCTGCCGGGACTTTCTTGCTCAGCAGGAAGTTCACCCGGACCCTGTCCGCGTGGGACTGGTTGGAGCTGTACGCAAGCAGCACGCCGTCCAGGTCCTCAAGCGACAGGCCACGGCCCAGCTTCTGCGCCACCTGCTCAACCAGTTGTTCCACACCCTGCTGCTGCATGCGCCAACACTACTGCCCGGAAGTCCCCCGTCACGAACGGACACGAGGCGACACCTGCCGCCCCCGGACTCGACAATCGTCGAGTATGGAAGCTTTAGCCCCCCGGAATTGCGCGGTTTCCGCTCCGCTGCCATTCGGCACTGATGTCGGCTGGCTCACAACCGGATTTATCGTTGATACACGAAATCCTTCCGCACTTTCCGGCTGTTCAGGCCGAGAATATGGAGCCCGCAATGATCATCGGCGTCCCCAAAGAAATCAAGAACAACGAGTTCCGGGTGGCCATCACCGCCGCCGGTGTCCACGAGTTCCGCAGCAACGGGCACACTGTGCTGGTGGAGCGCGGCGCGGGCCTGGGCTCCGGCATCACCGATGAGGAATACGCCATTGCCGGTGCCGAGATCGTCAACGAGGCCGACGACGTCTGGGCACGCGCCGACATGGTCTTGAAGGTCAAGGAGCCCGTCAAGGCCGAGTACCACCGCTTCCGCAAGGACCTGGTCCTCTTCACCTACCTCCACCTTGCGGCCGAGCCCGAACTCACCCGCGAACTCATCAACTCCGGCGTCACCGCCATCGCCTACGAGACCGTCCAGGAGGGCCGCACCCTTCCCCTGCTGGCCCCGATGTCAGAGGTTGCGGGCCGGCTTTCCGTGCAGGTTGGCGCGTCCTCGCTTATGGCGCCTGCGGGCGGAAAGGGCGTCCTGCTGGGCGGCGTTCCCGGCGTCCGTCCCGCCAAGGTAGTTGTGCTCGGCGCCGGCGTGGCAGGCACCAACGCCGCTGCCATGGCCCTCGGCCTGGGTGCCGACGTCACCATCCTGGACATCAACATCAACCGGCTGCGCGAACTGGACGCCCAGTACCAGGGCCGGCTCAAGACCGTGGCGTCCAACAAGTACGAGATCGAAAAGTCCGTGGTGGACGCGGACCTGGTGATCGGTTCCGTCCTCATCCCCGGCGCCAAGGCCCCCAAGCTGGTCACCAACGACCTCGTGGCCCGCATGAAGCCGGGCTCAGTCCTGGTGGACATCGCTGTGGACCAGGGCGGCTGCTTCGAGGACACCCACACCACCACCCACCAGGAGCCCACGTATAAGGTGCATAACACCATCTTCTACTGCGTGGCCAACATGCCCGGCGCCGTGCCGAACACCTCCACCTACGCGCTGACCAACGTCACGCTGCGGCACGCGGTGTCCCTCGCCAACCTGGGTGTCAGGGGAGCCTTCGACCGCGACCCCGCCCTCGCAGCCGGCCTCAACATCGCCGCCGGCCACGTGGCGCACCACTCCGTGTCCGAGGCCCACAACCTGCCCCTCGTAGCGGACTGGCACGAACTGGTTTCTGCGTAGGTCTTACTCGTCCAGCGTTTCCGTTTAAGACCTGCCGCTCGCCAGTTCCCGTGCTTCTTCTATTAATTTGAGGGACTCGACGGCGTCCTCTGGGTCTACTGGGAGGGGCAGGGCTGAGGTTGCGCCGCCGTCCAGGATTTTGTCTGCCAGGAGCCGGTAGAACTCGGGGTAGGCGCCGCGTTCGGTGGGCAGGGCGTCCAGGTGTCCGTCACGGCCCAGGAACCCGGCCCACTCCGGCGCCTCCTGCCCGTATTCCGCATCCAGGGGGCTGCCGCCCGCTGCGACGTATGGTTCCTGCGGGTCCACCCCGTGCTTGGTGAATCCGCCCACGGAACCCAGCACGCGGAACCGCGGGGCCTGCTGCGCGCAGAGCATGTTCATGGTGAGGTGGCTGATCACGCCGGAGTCATGCCTCAGGACCAGGAAAACGTCGTCGTCCGCCCGTTCGTCCGAACGCCGGGCCTTCAGTTCCGCGTGGACCACTGCGGCCGGTCCGAAGAGCTGGAGGGCCTGGTCGATCAGGTGGCTGCCGAGGTCGAACAGCGTTCCGCCGCCCTCGGCCGCAGTGGCGCGGGCCTTCCATGCCTTCGAGATGGCGGGCGACCACCGCTCGAAACGCGATTCAAACCGGGTCACCCGGCCCAGGGCATCGGCCGCCAAGAGCTTTCGCAGGGTCAGGAAGTCCCCGTCCCAGCGGCGGTTCTGGAACACCGTCAGCACCCTGCCCAGTTGCCGTGCCAGCGCGATGAGTTCCTGGCCCTGCCCGCTTGTCACGGCGAAGGGTTTGTCCACCACCACATCAAGGCCTGCTTCCAGGGCTGCCTTTGCCAGCGGGTAGTGGGTGGCGGGCGGGGTCCCCAGTACCACCAGGTCCACGTCCCCGGCGCGCTCGAGGACTGCCTTGCCGTCCGGCACGGTCTGCACACCCTGGTACTGAGCGGCCGCGGCGGCTTCCCTCCCGGCGTTGGACGTGGCAATCATGCTGAGCGAGTAGCGCGGGTCCGCAGCTATCAGGGGGGCGTGGAACACGCTTCCGGACAGCCCGAAACCCACGACGGCGGTACGGATGGTGCGCGGGGTCGCTGCAGTTCCGGTCATAGTGGCTAGGCTACTCCTCCACATCGGTGAGAGATGGTTACGGAAATCCCCACGTTATGTGAGAGATGGTTACGGAAAAAGCCGCATCAAATGGGAGAGCGTGTGGGACGGCGAAGGCCGGCAGGCCCTGGATGTTCCAGGAGCTGCCGGCCCTGCCGCGCTGCTGCTATTCAGTTGTGCCCCGCGGGGCAGGTGGGGTTACTTCTTTTCCCAGCCGAGGGTGGTCCAGTCCGGAACCTGGGACAGGCTGCGGAACAGGGACGGGCCGTAGTTGGCCAGTCCGGTGCGGACGAAGGAGATCTGCGGGCCGTTCATGACCACACCCATGGAGAAGTACTTCGCCATGTGCTCCTTCTCCACTTCCATGGCCGCCTTGTTGCGCTCGGCGTTGTCCTCGATGGACGCCAGGTCGGCGATCTTCTTATCCAGTTCGGCGTCGCCCAGCTGGTTCTCGTTGGTCTTGGAGTCGTAGTACTGCTTGACGGCTTCAGTTGCGTCCGCGCCCACGGTGTAGCCGGAGACGCTCATGTCGAACTCACGAGCACCGAGGACCTTGCCGAAGTCGGCCGAAGCGCGCTGGTCAATGCCCACGTCCATGCCGCCGGCCTGGAGCTGCTGCTGCAGGGTCTGGGTGAAGGCGAGGGTGGTGGGATCGTCGCCGAAGTTGCTGATCTTGAAGGCTGCGGGCTTGCCGTCCTTCTCCATGATGCCGTTTGCGTTCTCGGTGTAGCCGGCGTCCGTCAGTACCTTCTTGGCGGCATCCGGACCGGTTTCCTTCACGGGGTAGTTGTCCTGGTAGTACTCGGAGAACGGCAGGAGCATCATGGAACCGGAGCTGGGCTCTTCCCAGTTCAGGCCGTTGAAGCGCACCTTGCGGAGGGCTTCACGGTCAACCGCGGCGAAGATGGCCTCGCGGACGGCAACATCGGTGATGCGCTGGGCGTTGAGGTTCATGCCGCCGGCGAACAGGCGCTGGCCGCGGCGGACCTCTGAGTTGTTGGTGCCCTCAAGCTGCTTGTACAGGGAGATGGTGTTGGCGGACATGGCGTCGATCTCGCCGTTCTTGAAGGCAGCGATCTGGGCACTGGTCTCCAGCTGACGGAAGACGACGCTCTCCAGCACCGGCTTGTTGCCCCACCACTTCTCGTTGGGAACCAGGGATACCGTCTTGGCGGCAGTGTCGTACTGGTCCAGCTTGAAGGGCCCGGCCATCCATTCGGGGTGCATGTCGCCGTTGAACCCCTCGTTGAAAATTTCAGGAGAGTTGACGGCGGGGTGGATGAGGCCTGTGAAGAGGGAATCCAGCGGGTAGACCGGCTGGGTCGTCTTGACCACCACTTCCTTGTCGTTGCTGCCGGCTTCCACGGATTCAACGAACTCGTAGTTGCCGGAGCTGACGATGTCGTAGCCTGCGTCCGGGCTCTTGAGGATGTTCCAGGTGTTCTGGAAGGCCTTGACGTCGATCGGGGTGCCGTCGTTGTAGGTGGCCTTCTCGTTGACCTTGATGGTGATGGTCTGCTTGCCGTCCTGCACTTCGTTTTCCACAGACTCGCAGAAGTCCTTGTTCGGGGTCACTTCGCCGTCGAACGCAATGTCCCAGCAGCCCCAGGTTCCCGCCTGGTCGATGGGACGGTGCAGCGCGGTGTTGTCTGCGCTGTTGCCGTTGTTGGAGAAGCCATTGAAGTCCGGGCCGATGTTGCCCAGCGGAAGGGTGACCTTGCCGCCCTGTTCAAGATCGGCTGCCGGCTTCTCGTTGATGCTGATGAGTTTGGACAGATCGCTGCCTGCCTCCTGGCCCTTGGCCGTTTCCGGGCCGGTGGACCCGCCACCGCCGCCGCAGGCCGTCAGCGCCAGAGCTGCGGTGATGGCCGCCGCTCCGCCGATCCTGTTCAGATTCCTCATGGTGTTCCCTTCGTTGGTGCGAGTGGTGGTGCTTGTGATGGGTCGAAGAAACCTAGGGCGCATGGTGGTCCGCCGATTCGTGGACTACCAGCATGTCCTCGTCCAGTTCTCCGTCAGGGAAGAAGCAGGCGAAGCGTTGGTCCAGGGCGGGCAGGAAATCTGCCGCCAGGGTTTGGGCCGCCGGGGACGGTGCTACATGCTCCAGCGGCGGTTCGAGGGTCAGGCACTTTTCCTGCTTCGCCGCCGGCAACGCTGCGAAAACAGGGCAGCGGGTGGCGAAATTGCATCCCTTGGGGGCATCAAGCGGGGAGGGCAGGTCACCCTGGAGGATGATGCGTTCCCGCGTGCGCTCCAGCTGGGGGTCCGGCACGGGGATGGCGGAGAGCAGAGCCCGGGTGTAGGGGTGGCGGGGGTTGTCGAATACCCGGTCCACTTCGCCGATTTCCACGATCTTCCCCAGGTACATCACCGCCACCCGGTTGGAGATGTGCCGGACCACGGAAAGATCGTGCGCCACCAGCAGGTAGCTGAGGCCCAGTTCGGCGCGCAGCTTGTCCAGGAGGTTGATGACTCCGGCCTGCACGGAGACGTCCAGGGCCGAGACAGGCTCGTCCAGGACCACCAGTTTCGGGTTGACGGCCAGTGCGCGGGCTATGCCAATGCGCTGGCGCTGCCCGCCGGAGAACTGGTTGGGGAAGCGGTTGACGTGGTCAGGCTGCAGGCCCACCAGCTTCATCAGTTCCATGATGCGCTTTTTGGTGTCGGCCTTGTTCATGCCCGCGTTCTGGAGCGGTTCGGCGAGGACCTCAAACACGGTGAACCGGGGATCAAGAGCGCCGGTCGGGTCCTGGAACACCATTTGGAGCTCCCGGCGCATCGCGCTCCTGGTCTTGGCGTCGGCGGCCTGCTTGTTGCTGATGCCGCCGATCACCACCTCGCCGTCCTGGTCCTTGTGGAACTCCATGATTTCCAGCAGGGTGGTGGTCTTGCCTGAGCCCGATTCCCCCACGATGGAGAAGCATTCCCCTTCGCGGATATCGAAACTCACTCCGTCCACGGCTTTGACGGTCCCGATGCGGCGCTTCAGCAGTGCGCCCTTGGTGAGCGGGAAGTGCTTGCGGACGTCCTTCAGCTGCAGGACGGCGGAGCGTTCCTCCCTAGGGATGGCGTCGAAGCGGGATACCGGTACCGGCGGTGCGGCGAACACGTCATGGACATCCACGTCGCCGCCCAGCGAACCGGATTTGATGCAGGCGGCGCGGTGGGCGGACGGCCCCGGAACAGGTGCGAGCGCCGGTTCACCCTCCAGGCAGGCGTCCGTAACGAGGGGGCAGCGGGGCGCGAACGAGCAGCCGGTGGGCGTGTGGACCAGGTTGGGCGGCATGCCCTCGATGGGCACCAGCGAGGACTTCTCCGCAACATCGACGCGCGGAACGGCTCCGAGCAGGCCCATGGTGTACGGCATCCGCGGGTTGTAGTAGATGTCATCCACCGCCCCGGTCTCCACCGGCCTGCCGGCGTACATCACCACGATGTCGTCCGCCATGCCCGCCACAACGCCGAGGTCGTGGGTGATCATCACGACGGCGGCTCCGGTCTCCTCCTGCGCCGTATGCAGCACCTCCAGCACCTGCGCCTGGATGGTGACGTCCAGCGCCGTCGTCGGCTCATCTGCGATGAGGACCCGCGGATTGTTGGCGATCGCAATGGCGATCATCACGCGCTGGCGCATGCCGCCGGAAAACTCGTGCGGGAAGGCCCTGAGCCGTTCCCTGGGGCTGGGGATGCCCACCATGGCAAGAAGTTCGACGGCGCGGGCTTCTTTCGCCTGCTTGCTCATGCCGGGGTTGTGGATGGTCAGTGCTTCGATGATCTGGTTGCCCACGGTATAAACAGGCGTCAGCGAGGACAGCGGGTCCTGGAAGACCATGGCCAGCTCATTGCCGCGGTACCCGCACATGGCCTTGTCGCTCAGGCCCAGCAGTTCCTTGCCCTTGAGCCGTACGGAGCCGGTGACCTCCGCCGTGGAGGGCAGTAGGCCCATGATGGCAAGGGAGGTCACCGATTTGCCCGAGCCGGACTCCCCCACGATGCCGAGCGTTTTTCCGGGCATGAGGTCGAAGTCGACGCCCCGGACCGCGTGAACCACACCGTTTTCTGTGTTGAAGCGTACGTTCAGGTCCCGGACGGAAAGGATTGCGTCCGCGGGGGCGTGAAGGCCCGCAACGTGCAGCCGTTCCACTGCTGACTGCGGCTGTTTCACCGGTCCTGCGGCAATTTCGCTGCTCATGAGGCATTCCCCTTCACGCGGGTTTTCAGGGCGCGTTTCTTGGCGCTGCCGGAGGAGCTTGAGCTTGGATCGAAGGCGTCACGCAGTCCGTCGTTCATCATGGCCAGTGATCCGGTGAGCAGGAACATTACGGTCAGCGGCACCCAGAACATCCAGGGGAACGTCTGCACCTGGGAGGTGGCTCCGCCGATCAGCACGCCGAGGCTCACATCCGGAACCTTGATGCCGATGCCGATGAAGGAGAAGGCAACTTCCGCGAGGATGGCACCGGTGACGCCCCGGGTGATGTCCAGGACCAGCAGCGACCCGATGTTGGGCACCAGGTGGCGCCACACGATCCTGCGGGCCGGAACACCCATGTACTGTGCGGCCTTGACGAAGTCACGCTGCATTAGGGACATGGAGAGGGACCGGATGAGCCGCGCTGTTCCCATCCAGCTGAAGACGAGCAGCACAATGATCAGCAGCAGCCAGGACGGCAGGTCCCGCCGGAGCCCTTCACCTCCGCCGCTGGTGGCCACGGCCACGACCAGCAGGGCCGGCATCATGATGAGCGCCTCAAGGATGAAGAGCATCACCTTGTCCACCTTGCCGCCGAAATAGGCCATGGTGCATCCGTAGACGGCGGCAACGAGGACCGACACCAGCCCAACGATCAGTCCGATCAGGATGGAAATCCGGGTGCCCTCCACGGTCATTGCGTAGAGGTCGATCCCGGCCTGGGACGTGCCCAGGTAGTGTTCGGCCGAGGGCGGCATTCCAATGTTGAAGGGGTCGATGGTCTGCTTGTCCCACGGGGTGAAGTATCCGCCCACGAAGGAGAAAACGGTCAGGGCAAGGAAGATGGCAAGCCCTGCGACAGCTGTCTTGTTCCGCATGAAGCGGCGGAAGATGATGGTGTTTTTGCCGATCACGACGTCGGCGCCCTCCAGGTGGGCGTCCTGGGCGACGGCGGCGGGGTCTACTGCATTGAGGTTGGTCACGGTTACTGCACCCGCACTCTCGGGTCAACAAGGGTGGTGGCGAAATCCGCCAGGATGGCTCCCAGGGCGAAAATTACGGAACCGTAGGCCAGCGTGGCCGTGGCGGCGTTGACGTCCTGGAGTGAGATGGCGTCGATGCTCCACGAACCCACGCCGGGCCAGGCGAAGATTTTCTCCGCGAAGAAACCGCCGGCGAAGATGGCCGGGATGGTGAAGGCGATGCTTTGGGCCACCGGTATGAACGAGACCCGCAGCGCGTGCCGCGAGATGGCCTGGTTTCGGGTGAGGCCCTTGGCGCGGGCGGTCCGGACGAAGTCGGCGTTGACGTTGTCCAGGAGGTACTGGCGCTGGGCAATCTGGTAGGACCCCCAGCCCACCAGGGTGATGGCAACCGTGGGGACGGCGTAGTGCGCCAGCATGTCGATGAACTGCGCCCAGCCCGGTTCCATCCCCGGGGTGGAAATGCCGGTGACAAAAAAGATGCGTTCGCCCACGGTCTCGTTGATGTTGATGGCACCCAACTGCACCAGGAAGTAGGCAATGGGGGCCGGCACGATGTACGCAAGGTAGCTGTACGACGTGATGACGCGGTCCTGGAACTTGTACTGCCGGGCGGCGGAATAGACGCCGAGGGCAACGCCGATGACCAGGGTCAGGATGATGGAAGCCAGGAAAAGGCGGGTGGAGATCCAGACGCGGTCCCCGAACTCCGCGTTGATGTAGGCGCCGTTGGGGCTGCGGCCCCAGTCCCAGCGCGTGAGAATGGCAGTAAGCCATTCGACATAGCGTTCCCAGGGGCTGAGGTCAGGGTCCAGGCCCTTCAGGCGCATCGAGTTTGCCACCTGCTCCGGGGTGGGACGGGGAATCCGTTCCTGTTCCAGCAGCGCGGGCTTGAGGGAACTGACCGCAAGGAAATATCCCGCTGACGTTGTCAGGAAGATCATGAAGACGTACGTGATGCCGCGCTTGGCGAGGTACCTGAGCATGCCGCAGCTACTTCTGGATCGTCGCCGCCGGCAGCTGGACGGTCAGACACCGCGTCATCCGCAGGCGGGCCAGGCTGTTGGGCAAATCAACAATCACGTGCTGGATCCTTCCGTTTTCCCCTGATCAGCGGGGGGGGTTGCGCCGCTTCACCGGGTCCTTGCCAGCGGGTAGCTGGCGTCCCGCAGCCTTTCAGGCTTAGCCCTGGTGGACTATGTCGCGGGTCACATTCCAGAGGAAACTATCACAAGCCGGAACCGAAAATGCGGGCCAATGCCCCGAAAGCTACCCGCCCGTATCAGATCGTTATGAATAGTTCTGTGAAGTTGGTGTGACTGGACACACATTCGGCCTGTGGCCTACTCTACGCTTCGCGGACCACCCGTGTGACAAGATCCCGCCAGGAAGCGGCAAGCCTGTCAGGCGCAATCCCATGGACTTTGACAAGGCTTAACAGCCGCTCCGGATCGAGGGTGGCCGCCAGGGACCCGGCCATCAGCCAGGGGTCGGGCCCAAAGCCTTCTTCCCGCAGGAGGATCTCGATATGGCGGTGCCACAGGACGGCGGCGGGGGCTTCAAAGCGCCCGCGCGAGGCATGCTCGGCGGCCAGCACCAGGTCCCCGAACTCCATGACGTAGGAGATCCGCTCCGCGCCGAAGGCGATGAGGCGTTCCAGCCCGGGCGCGCCAGGACCCAGCGGTGGCGGCCCGAACATGAACCGGGACTGGAAATCGGCCTCGGACTCGCTCAGCAGCGTCAGCATCAGCCCTGCCCGGCTGCCGAACCGGCGGAAGACCGTCCCCTTGCCCACCCCGGCATGCTCGGCCAGCCGGTCCATGGTCAGGCCCTCCGCCCCGCAGTCAGCGATGAGCTCCCGGGCAGCAGCAAGGAGGCGTTCCCGGTTCCGTGCGGCGTCCCGGCGTTCTGCCGCCGTTCCCGCCGGCAGGCCCGGCCGCGGTGGGATGAAGCTCACATCCGACATTCCAGACCTCGGGAATAATAAGCGGACCGCAGTCCGTTTAGATGGGTGAAGGCACTAACAAGCCTCAGCTTAGACCGGCCCGCGGCCCTCCCGCGGACCCAGACCCCAGGAGTTCCCATGACCAAGAGCACCGTCCTTACCCTTGTAGGCAGCCTCCGCGCCGAGTCCACCAACCAGAAGCTGGCGGAAGCCATCCAGCTGAACGCGCCGGAGCAGGTTGACGTGGTGATCCACGGGAACCTTGGCAACATCCCGTTCTACAACGAGGACATCGACGTCGAGGGCCAGGTCCCCGAGGCAGCGGCTGCTCTGCGCGCTGCGGCCAATGAGGCAGACACGCTGCTGCTCGTCACTCCGGAGCACAACGGCACCGTTCCCGCCGCACTGAAGAACGCCATCGACTGGCTGTCCCGCCCGTTCGGCGCCGGCGCCCTCGCCGGCAAGCCCACCGCCGTCGTCGGCACCGCGTTCGGCCAGTACGGCGGGGTCTGGGCCCAGGACGAGGCCCGCAAGGCAGCAGGCATCGCCGGTGCGCAGATCCTCGAGGACGTCAAGCTCGCCGTGCCGGGATCCATGGTCCGCTTCGCCGAGGTCCACCCGAAAGACGACGCAGAGGTTGTGGAGCAGATCAAGGGCGTGTTCGACGCAATCACCGCGTCACAGCCCGCGGCTTAGCCGCCGCCCCCGGTACCCGGCGCAGCCAACGCGCCGGGTACTGCTTTTTAAGCCCGCCCACCCTGCGGATCCAGCCGCCCGGCCGACACAGTGGAACTCTGGCTGCTGCACCTGATCATTGCTACCGTGACCGCATGAGTCCCTCAAAGACCCCGGCCGAGATCCTCACCATCGCCGGAGCCGAGGTCCGCATCTCGAGTCCGGACAAGGTGCTGTTCCCCGAACCCGGGCTGACGAAGCTCGACCTGGTGAAGTATTACCTGGCGGTCGCGGACGGTGCACTCCGCGGCGCCGGGGGCCGGCCGATGGTCCTCAAGCGCTTCCCCAAGGGCATTGACGCCGAGCCGTTTTTCCAAAAGCGCGTGCCCGAAAACCACCCTGCCTACGTGGACACCGCCACCCTGCACTACGCGTCGGGGACGTCGGCGGAGGAAGCCGTCATCCGGGACGCCGCCGGCTTGGCATGGGTGGTGAACCTCGGCTGCCTTGACCTGAATCCCCACCCCGTGCGCGCGGAGGACCTGGAGCACCCCGACGAACTCCGGGTGGACCTCGATCCAATGCCGGGCGTGGACTGGTCCCAGATTGTGGACGCCGCCTTTGTGGCGCGGGATGTGCTCGGCGACGCCGGCCTGGTGGGATGGCCGAAGACCAGCGGCTCGCGGGGGCTTCACATCCTTGTGCGCATCGCACCGCGGTGGTCCTACCGGTACGTGCGGCTTGCCGCCGAGACCCTTGCCCGCGAGGTGGAGAACCGCGCGCCCGGCCTTGCCACCGCACGGTGGTGGAAGGAGGAACGGGGTGAGAGCGTGTTCGTGGACTTCAACCAGAACGCCAAGGACCGCACCGTGGCGTCCGCGTACTCCGTGCGGCCCTTGCCCGACGCCCGGGTTTCCACCCCCTTGACGTGGGACGAGGTCCGGACCGCCAGGCCGGACCAGTTCACGGTGCTCACAGTGCCCCGGCGCTTTGCGGACAAGGGTGACCCGCACGCCGGTATTGATGACGCGGCGGGCAGCCTTGACGGGCTCCTGGCACTGGCGGCGGAGCTCGGACCCGCCGAAAAGGCGCCGCGCAGCGGTGACGGCTCCGGCCGCCGGCAGTCGGTGATGCCGCTCATTGAAGTTGCCCGGACCAGGACCAGGCCCGAAGCGCAGGCCGCCCTCGACGAATGGAAGGCCCGGCACGCGGACCTTGTCCCGGCCCTGCATCCGGCCGATGTGCTGGTGGACGGGATGCGTGGATCGAGCTCCCTCTGGTACCGGGTGCGGGTGAACCTGCAGCACGTCCCCGAGCCGGAACGTCCGCCGCAAGAAGAACTCATTGCCGACTACGACCCTTGGGCGGGCAGGGAGTGGCCTGGCCGGCCAGGGTCCTGACGGGTTCCCGGCGGGAACTTGGCGCGGGCCTGTCAGGCAGCGCACCGTGATCAACTCTTGTCCCAACCGGTACCTTCCCGGCATTCCCGGGCCTGGCTGCCCGCCGTAACGTTAATCCACCAAACCGGACCGGGATGGCGGTGGAGGCATGCAGGCAGGGAGTGCAGGAAGACACAGGGCAGGGCTGTGGACGGCGGCAGCGGCCTTCCTGGCTCTTCCGCTGTGGCTCGGCGGATGCGTGGCAGCGGCACCCCCGGAATCCACGCCGGCACCTGCGGCTCCGCTTGCCCTCAGCAAAAGCACACCGGCCGTCCCGCGCCCCCTTACCCCAGGCCCGCAGCCGCAGGGTCCTGCCCGCACGGAGGCGGCCGCTCCCCCGGCCCGATCGCTGAACCAGGCATCTGCCGGACTTTCGGCAGCGGCCGGAGGGCCAGGCGCTCCGCTGGCAGGCACTTCCGCGCCAAGCACTCCGGATCCGGGCAGTGAGGATCCGGGAAGTGACGATCCGGGCAGTGAGGAACCCGGCACCTCAGCTCCCCGGGACACCGGCGATGCTGCGGCGCTGCGGCCTTCCGCCCGCCCCCTTCCCGCCGGCAGTCCGGCCGCCGCGCCTGTGGTGACGGCCTACTACGTGCTCCTGGACGACGGCGGCCGGAACGGTGTGCGTTTCGGTTGCAACGACAGCCTGGTGGGCATTTCCCACGCAAGTCCCACTGGCGGGGAGGTCCTTCCTGCCGCGGTCGGGGCGCTGCTGGACACGCCGGGAAGCGCCGCTGTGGGGACGCACGAACCGGAGTTCTACAACGCCCTTGCCGGTTCGCGCCTGAAGTTCCTCTCGGGAAGCTTCGACGGGACCACGGTCACCGTCTACCTTGCCGGCACGATGCGCCCCGGTGGCGCTTGCGACCTGCCCCGGATGGAAGCGCAACTGACGCAGACGGCCGTTGCTGCCGTGGGCGCCATCAGGGCGGAGATTTACGTCAATGGCCTCACCCTCAATGAAGTTCTGAGCCTCGATTAACTGCCCGGGTATGAAAGTTGCCAATCCCCAACAGGAGCTTATTTAGAAACACCTGTTGCTTTTAGGGCAACACATCGCTGTATCCTGTGGGTGTGAGCCACGAAACACTCGACGCCGCAGCAGGGACGCTGCCAGCAGAAGCCATTGATGCCATCGAGCGGGCGGCTACCTCCGCACACCGCCACGAAGAACTCTTCTCGGAGCGGGCCGCGAATATCCGCCAGTCGGCAGTGAGGGACGTCTTCGACATCTCCCTGCGGCCCGGCCTCGTTTCGCTCGCCGGAGGAAGCCCCTACCTGCAGTCCCTCCCGCTGGACCGCCTTGCCGCCACGGCCGCGAAGATCATTGCGGAAGACGGCCTTACCGCCCTGCAGTACGGAAGCGGGCAGGGATCGGAGGAACTCCGCACCCAGATCTGCGAGGTGATGGCAGCTGAAGGAATCACCGACGCGCTGCCGCAGAATGTGGTCATCACCGCAGGCTCGCAGTCCGCGCAGGACGTGGCCACCAAGGTTTTCTGCAACCCCGGCGATGTGGTCCTGGTGGAGGATCCCACGTACGTGGGAGCACTCAACACCTTCGAGGCGTACCAGGTCCAGGTGGAAACGGTGGAAATGGACGCTTCAGGCCTGGTCCCGGAGCAGTTGGAGGCCCGGATTGCCGCCCTTCAGTTGGCCGGCAAGAACATCAAATTCCTCTACACCATCCCCAACTTCAACAACCCCTCGGGCATCACCATGGCGGCGGACCGGCGCCAGGAGATCGTGGACATATGCCGCAAGGCGAATATCCTCGTTGTGGAGGACAACCCCTACGGCCTGCTCCGCTTCAGCGGGGAACCCCTGGCGCCGCTGCGGGCAGCAAATCCGGACGACGTCATCTACATGGGGTCCTTCTCCAAGATCTTCGCTCCTGGCCTCAGGATCGGCTGGGCACTGGTCCCGGAACACCTTCAGCGCCGCTACTACCTGGCAGCCGAAGCCGTGACGCTCTGCCCGCCGGCCTTCAACCAGATGCTGGTCTCGGCCTACCTCCGCGACTACGACTGGAAGGGCCAGATCGGGACGTACCGCGTGCTGTACGCCGAGCGCTGCAGGGCGCTGCTGGCAGCCCTCGAGGACTACATGCCCGCGGGGACCACCTGGACACAGCCGGAAGGCGGCTTCTTCGTGTGGGTGACGCTCCCCGAAGGCGTGGACACCTACCCCCTGCTGCACAAGGCGATCGACGCCGGCGTTGTGTTCATCCCGGGAGCCGCCTTCACGCCGTCGGACGATCCGTCCAACAAGCTGCGCCTCGCTTTCAGCGCCGTGCCGCCCGAGGCCATTGCCGAAGGCGTCCGCCGCCTGGCGCCGGTGCTTCAGCAAGCCATCGCCGCGCTGTAGCCTTGGCGTGACCAGCGCCACAGAAACCAAGCAAAGGAGCACACATGAGCGGAATCATCGTTGTAGGGGTGGACGGCAGCGCAACTGCCAGGAAGGCCGCCGAATCGGCCCGCGACCTCGCAACAGCCCTTGGCGCCTCCCTCCACGTGGTGTCGGCCTTCGACAGCGACCGCACCGAGGTGTTTGGCAGCGGCAGCGACCGGTGGATCGTCTCCGATGCCGACGCAGCGGAACATGTGGCGCGGACGGTTGCGGACTCGCTGGGCAGGGCCATCAAGGTGACCTACTCCGCCGCCCGCGGCAGGCCGGCCGACGCCCTCATCAAGGAAGCCCTGAGGATGGACGCCCGCATCATCGTGGTGGGAAACCGCAGGATGCACGGCATCGGGCGCGTGCTTGGCAGCGTAGCCAACAGCGTGGCCCACAACGCGCCCTGCGACGTCTACATCGCCAATACGTACGACGCCGAATAGCAGACTTTACGGACACCATGCGGAAGGCGCGCCCCGCATGGTGTCCGTTCTCACGCCCAAAAGCGCCTGTCCGGCGTCAACCCGGCGATAAAATTGAAGCAGCCCCCAACGGTGCGGACACCTAGCATCCACCACCACTAAGGGGCCCCATTGATTACCCTCCAGCGCCGCCAGCTTGCCGGCCACGACATCCTCCTCGCCCGCCATGGCAACCACATCTGCTCCATGCGCGTTGACCGGAGCAACGACCGCGTCGTGGCGTTGCTGGACGACGGCAGCGTGGACAGCGCCCCCAACCTGATTGCGCCCGGGATCAGGCTCCCCGAGACCGTGGGCAGCGTGCTGCGGGAGGACTGGAAGCTCCTGACGGCCTGGGCCGGCATGGCGACGGCCATGGCTGTCCTCATGACGGGCGCTGCCGTGGCCCTGGGTACCACCGCGGATCCGGCCACGCTTGAGATGCTTACCGCCTACACCGCCTACTGAGGCCGGCTACGCCACCATCCGGCCCTGCAGGGCCCACCAGATCCCGGCCATCACCACGCCGCCGAACAGCGAACCGGCAACCACCTGGGCGAGAGTGTGGGCGCGAAGCACCACCCTGGACCAACCGACAGCGGGCACCAGGAGCAGCAGCGGAAGCCACGCCGGCCCCAGCACCAGTACGCTGATCACTGCCGCCGAGGACATGGCCGCTGCGTGCCCGCTGATCTTCCAGAACGGGCTGACTCCCGCGAGCACCACAACGCCCGCCACCACGGCGAGGACCATCACCACCACACTTTGCGGGGCGCCCACTGACGCCAGCACCAGGAGCCCGGCCGTGATGGAGGCCAGCGCCATCAGCAGCACGGGAGCGCGCTGCCGGCGGTCACTGACGTGGTGGTCGGTGACCTTGCCCCGCCGCACCAGCACGAGCAGCAACAGCAGCGGAAACACGCAGACAAACAGGGCCGCCAACGCACCATATCCCATGGTTCCCGGGAAGCCGGGCTGCGATATGGGGCTGATCAGCAGCTGGACGGTGACCACCACCGGAGGCTGGAACACCTCCGTCAGCCACCGCGCGGTCCTGTTCTTGGTCCGGAGGGCGGGGCCGTTGATTGCCAGTGTCCTGTCCTAGTCGAGGAGGAGCGCAGGCTCCTCCAGGATCGCGGCGACGTCGGCCATGAAGCGGGCGGACAGGTCGCCGTCCACCACGCGGTGGTCAAACGATCCGCCCAGGGTGGTGATCCAGCGCGGGATGACTTCCCCGTCGAGGACCCACGGCTTCTGCTTGATGGTTCCGAACGCCACGATGGCAACCTCACCGGGATTGATGATGGGTGTGCCGGTATCGATCCCGAGGGCTCCGATGTTGGTGATGGTAAGCGTGCCGCCCTGCATTTCGGCGGGCTTCGTCTTTCCGGACCGGGCCGTGACGGCCAGGTTATTGAGCGCCAGTGCCAGTTCCTTCAGGGAAAGGTCCTGGGCGTTCTTGATGTTCGGCACCATCAGCCCCCGCGGTGTGGCCGCCGCAATGCCCAGGTTCATGTAGTGCTTGACCTGGATCTCGGCGGCGTCGGTCCCGTCGGCATTGTCCACCCACGTGGCGTTGACGCTGGGGTTCCGGGCGGCAGCCCAGATCACCGCCTTGGCAAGGATAAGCAGCGGCGAAACCTTGATGCCCTCGAAGTCCCGTGACGACTTGAGCCTTTTGACGAATTCCATGGTGCGGCTGGCGTCCACATCCACGAAGATGCTGACGTGCGGTGCCGCGAAGGCGGAATCCACCATGGCCTTTGCCGTGGCCTTCCGGACGCCCTTGACGGGAATCCGCTCGATGCGCTGGTCCTGCGGCTTGCCCGCCTTGCCCCAGAAGCCGTCAGCCTTGTCCAGTTCCGCGTCCCGCTGGGCCTGGTAGCTCACCAGGTCCTCGCGGGTCACCTCGCCGCGGGATCCTGTGGCCACCACATCCGCCAGGTCGATGCCAAGGTCCCGCGCGATCTTGCGGACAGGAGGCTTCGCGAGGACCCGGTTGACCAGGCCGGTGATGGTGCCGCCCAGGGTGGGACGGTTGTCGACGGTGGCGGCCGGGCTGGTTGCCTGGCCCGGCGCCTGAATCACTTCGGCCGGCGAATGGGGCTGGACGGGCTCCACTTCAGGGGCATTGGGCGACAAGGCGGAGGCGGGCGATGTCTTCCGCGGCCGCCGTTTCACGGCGTCGGCCTTGGGGCCGGAGCCGACGAGGGGCCCGCCGGCCGGAGCACTCTCCGTGGCCTGCGCACTGTCTGCTGCGCCGCCGTCGGACGCTGGAAGCTTGCCGTAGAGCGGCTGCCCGGGAGCCTCAGGGGCGCGGACATCCGCGGGGGTGGGGTCTCCGGACACGTCGTCGCTGACACTGATGATGGCGGTGCCGACGTCGATGGTCACCCCTTCCGGGACCAGCAGTTCAGTAACGGTCCCTGCGAAGGGTGAGGGCAGTTCCACGAGGGACTTGGCCGTTTCGATCTCGCAGAGGACGTCGTTGATGGCGACGGCGTCGCCCGGCTTGACCTTCCAGGAGACGATTTCCGCCTCGGTGAGGCCTTCGCCGACGTCAGGCAGGTTGAACTTGTTGAGAGTCATGGTGTCCTCGGTTGGGAAGCCTCAGTAGGAGAGGGCGCGGTCCAGCGCCTCCAGGATGCGGTCGATGTCCGGAAGGTAGTCTTCCTCCACCTTGGCAACCGGGTAGGGCATGTGGAAGCCACCCACCCTGATGACCGGCGCCTCAAGCGAGTGGAAGGCCCGCTCACTGATCCGGGCAGCGATCTCGCCGCCGATTCCGCCGAAGGTGGGCGCCTCATGCGCCACGACCAGCCGCCCGGTTTTCTGCACAGAGGCCGTGACGGTGTCGAAATCCAGCGGGGAGATGGACCGCAGGTCGATCACCTCCACGCTCCGGCCGTCCTCCTCAGCGGCGTTGGCGGCTGCCAGCGCAACCGGCACCAGGGGGCCGTACGCCACAACGGTGGCGTCCGTCCCTTCGCGCAGCACATGGGCCTTGAAGGGATCCCCGGCCAGGCCCGGTGCGGCAATGTCCACCTCGCCTTTGAGCCAGTAGCGGCGCTTTGGCTCGAAAATGATCACCGGGTCCTGGCATTCCACGGCCTGCTGGATCATCCAGTAGGCGTCATGGGCGTTGGAGGGGGTGATGATGCGCAGGCCGGCAGTGTGGGCGAACAGCGCCTCCGGGGATTCGGAGTGGTGCTCGACGGACCCGATGCCGCCGCCATAGGGGATGCGGATGACGACGGGAACTGTGAGGTTCCCATTGCTGCGGGCATGCATCTTGGCGAGCTGCGTGGTGATCTGGTTGAAGCCGGGGAAAACAAAGCCGTCGAACTGGATTTCGCAGACCGGCCGGTACCCGCGCAGCGCGAGGCCAATGGCGGTTCCAATAATCCCCGATTCGGCCAGCGGCGTGTCCACCACGCGGTCGGGACCGAACTCGCCGATCAGACCGTCCGTCACCCGGTAGACGCCGCCCAGCGGACCAATGTCCTCACCCATCAGCAGGGACTTTGGGTTGCGGGCGAGTGTTTCACGCAGGCCTTCGTTGATGGCCTTGGCGATGGTCATGGTTGTCATCAGTGGCCTGCCTTTGCTGCGGGCTGTCCGGCATCGGCCGGCTGCTCCCCGCCTGCGAACCCTGCGGTGTATTCCTCAAACCATGCAAGCTCCTCCGCCACCAGGGGATGCGCTTCGGCGTAGGTGTTGGCGAAGGCGGAGCGGATGTCCGGGGTCTCAAGGTCATGGGTGGTGCGGCGGACATACGCGGCGAGTTCATCGCCGTCGGCCTTCACCTTGGCGAAGAAGTCGTCGTCAGCCAGGCCTTCGGCGCGCAGGTATTTTTCCACCCGGGCCAGGGGGTCCTTCGCCCGCCAGGCATCTTCCTCGGCGGACGGCCGGTACTTGGTGGGATCGTCCGCGGTGGTGTGGGCGCCCACCCGGTACGTGAAAGCTTCGATCAGGACCGGGCCCTTGCCCTGGCGGGCGTGTTCCAGAGCCCATTCGGTGACGGCGTGGACGGCGATGACGTCGTTGCCGTCCACCCTGATCCCCGGAAAGCCGTAGCCCTTGGCACGATTGGACAGCGGCACGCGGGTCTGGACGTTGGTGGGCACGGAGATGGCCCAGTGGTTGTTCTGGCAGAAAAACACAACGGGGGCGTTGTAGGACGAGGCGAACACCATCGACTCGTGGACGTCGCCCTCGGAGCTGGCACCGTCGCCAAAGTAGGCGATCACCGCTGCGTCCTCCCCGTCGGCCGGCGCTGCCAGCTTCTGGTCGCGCTGGATGCCCATGGCGTAGCCGACGGCATGAAGCGTCTGGGCCGCCAGGACCAGGGTGTAAAGGTGGAAGTTCGTGTCCTTGGGGTTCCAGCCGCCGTTGGATACGCCGCGGAACTGCCGGAGGAGTTCGGCAAGGTCCACGTTGCGGGTGTAAGCGACGCCGTGCTCGCGGTAGGTGGGGAAGATATAGTCCTGCGGCCGGCTGGCCCTGCCGGAGCCGATCTGTGCGGCCTCCTGCCCGGTCAGCGGGACCCAGAGCGCCAACTGTCCCTGGCGCTGCAGGGCAGTAGCTTCCACGTCGAAGCGCCGGATGGCGGCCATGTCCGCATACAGGCCGCGAAGAACCTCCGGAGTGACCTTCCGGGCGTACTCGCTGAAGACGGGGTCGAAGCCAAGCTTTCCGTCCGGGCCCAGGAGTTGGACCATCTGCGCGGGGGGCTCGCCCATAACCGCTTCGGCATCAGCCTCACGCTGGTCGTCTACCGCTGTTCCGTCGAACTCGGTGGAAGGCAGATGTGTGCCCATACCGTCTCCTCGCTTGCCGCATGCGGATGCAGTGCAAATGTCGCTGGGATATATGCCTCAAGAGGAATAGATTCCCGGCGCGGCATATATATTGCTTTACTGATCCTAACTTTATCTTCAGTAGGTAGGCGCCGGGCCACTTGTTAAGCGCTAGGAACCCCGTGGCGCGTTTGTATAGTCCGCACACAACTGGAGGAACCTGGTGTTGGCCTCCGCTTCGCCGATACTCACCCTGACCCCTTCGCCCGGGAATGCCCGGACGGAGAGTGCGTGACTGCCCGCAAGCTCGGCAAATCCGGCGCTGTGCTCGCCCAGGTCCAGCCAGATAAAGTTTCCCTGCGCGTCGGGAACAGCCCAGCCCAGGCTCCGCAGCCCTGCGGTGACACGCTCCCGTTCATCCACCAGGCTTTGTACCCTTTCTACAACCTGGGGGTGGTTCCGCAGAGAAACAATCGCCGCCGCCTCAGCGATCTGCGACACGGCGAAGGGGGTTGCTGCCACCCTGATGTGCTGCGTCAGCGCGGGGTTGGACACGCTGTAGCCCACCCTGAGCCCTGCCAGGCCGTGCGCCTTCGAGAACGTCCGGAGCACCACCACGTTGGGGTACTTGCGGTACAGGGCAATGCCGTCCACCGAGCCTTCGGCCCTGACGAACTCCTGGTAGGCCTCGTCAATCACCACCACCACGTGCGGGGGGATGCGCCTGATGAATTCCTCGGTTTCGGCTGCGCCCAGGGCGGGCCCGGTGGGATTGTTGGGCGTGCACAGGAGGACCATTTTGGTTCGGGCAGTCACGGCTTCCGCCATGGCCCGCAGGTCATGCCTGCCATCAGCAGCCACGGGAACGCGCACGCTGCTGGCTCCGGAGAGGCCAACGCTGATGGGGTACGCCTCGAAGGACCGCCAGGCGTAGACCACCTCATCCGGCATGCCGTCATCGTTCCCGCCGGCAAAGGTGGCCAGCAGCTGGTTCAGTGCGCCCAGGCTGCCCGCACCGGTGACGATGTCCTCCATGGGAACGTCCAGGAAGCCGGAGAGCTCCGCACGCAGTTTGCTGCTGAGCGGATCTGGGTAGCGGTTGAAGTCGGTCTGGTGCGCTATGGCTTCAAGCACGGCGGGAAGCGGGGGCAACGGATTTTCGTTGGATGACAGCTTGTAGCTGGCCATCCCGTCAACGGTGGCGGGGGGCTTCCCGGCGGCGTAGCGGGGCAGGCTGGCCACAACGGGACGGGGCTGGACACCGCCTTTGAGGGTCTCAGAAGACGTCATGCAGACCAGCCTACTTCCCCGTCTCCGGGAGGGAAGCAGGCTGGTCCAGCGCGATCAGGCCCGGCTGCCGGACGCCGCTCCGGTGGTGTCCGCCCTCGTGCCCGCCAGCTGCGGCGCCCAGCCGTCAGCTCCGCGGAGGTAGGCGTCCACCGTGTACTCCCCGGCCAGGCCAGGATCAAGCTGGGGCCGGGTGGGGGTTACTTGGGAGCCCGGACCATTGTTGTTGAATTCGTGGAAGCGCGCTTCCTGCCAGGAGAATCCGCTCATGTCCGTCCAGGGCGCACTGGAGATGTGGGCGCCCAGCCAGGAGTCCCTGACGAGCACCTGGGCAATCGCGTCAACGTCTCCGCTGGGGTGCCAGGGGCGGCCCAGGTGCACAGTGCCGGCCGCGGCATCGGAGACGAACCGGCAGCCGGCGAACAGGTAGCCGTGCTTGATCTGGATGTTGAGGCTGCCGGCCGACACGTATCCGTTGTTGCTCCCGGATCCCCGGTCCAGGGACCGGATCTCGCAGCCGGCGAAGACCGCCGTTCCCCGGCCGAAGATGAAATCCACATCCCCTTCCACGTAGCAGCCGGTGAAGAAGAACCGTGACTGCACTCCGCGGGAAGGCGAATCGACCAGCAGGGTGTCCTGGTTGCCCAGGCAACGGACATTGCGGAGGACGGCCCGGTCGCCTGTCAGGAAGAGTGCCACCGCCTGCCGGTTCTTCATCTCCTGGTTGGCGGCTTCGTCGAAGTCGTTGCTGAACGTGAGGTTCGCGGCCGTGAAGTCCGGTCCGTCAATCCGCACGCTGGCGCTTCCGCCCGTGCCGTAAGGCCCGGTGCCGTCAGGTTTTGGAGTGCCGGAGGCGTTGTTGTAGACCAGTACAACGTCGTCCGCCTTCTCCCCCAGCCCAATAAAGGAGATCCTGGGCTTATTGGCCGGAACCCTGATGAGTTCCCGGTAGGTTCCGGGCGCGATGCGTATCTGGGTGCGCCGTATGCTTCCGGCCGGGACTGCGTCCACGGCCGCCTGCACCGTCCGGAACGCCGATCCTGCCCCGACCTCCAGGACAACGGGCTTCTCAATGGGGCGTTCGCTGGGCCAGAAGATGCCGGCAAGGGCATCCAGTGGTGCGTCAACATGCTGGAAGTACCCCGGCGGTACTGCCTGCTGTGCTTGCAACTCCGAGGCCACCAGCCTGGCCACGGCAAGGGCGCCTTCGGCCTGGAAGTGCGTGTTGTCCTCCACCCCTTCCGGATACTGCGGATATTGGCCGGGCGCCGCGTAAAGGAAGTGCGTCTTTGTCCCTTCTGCACCAAGCTTCTGCCACAGGCCCTTGGAGGACGCGGTGAGATCCACGAGGGGCGTTCCGGTCGCTGCAGCGAGCTCGCGGACAGCCTGGGGGTAGGCGCCGTGTGAGTCCTGGGCGACGCCAAGGGCGTTGAACCGGCGGCGCTCCACCGGAGTGACCAGCACGGCGGTCGCGCCGCGGCCAACGGCACTGTCGATATATTTCTGCAGGTATTCCTTAAACGTGGTCTGGGGGTCGGTACCCCTGGCCGGATCCTGCACCTTTTCGTCGTTGTGCCCGAAGGAGATGAGCAGGTAATCCCCGGGCTGGAGCATGGCCGCAACTTCGTCCAGGAGGCCGGCATCGGCGAAGCTCTTTGACGAAGCGCCGGACCACGCGTAGTCCACTACCTCGGCCTGCGGCCCCAGCAGCAGGGGGAGCGCCTGGCCCCAGCCTGCGCGGGGACGTTCGGACTGCTGGTAGGCGGACGAGGTCGAGTCCCCCACCACGAAAATCACCGGGTGGGTCCTGTTCTGCGCGGTGACGGGGCGGACCGCGGCCTGCGAGCGCGCAGCACCAGGTCCGGAGAGTCCTGCGGCGGCGCTTGCCGCTCCTGCTGCCACAGCGGCCAGGATGGAACGGCGGCTGGGTTTGAGGCGGCGCATCAGTTGGCCTCCCCTGCCGTAAAGACTGGCCCGACGGCGTCCGCGAGGAGGGCGGGAATGGCCTGGGCCGCGTTCACCTGGGTCCGCAGCACCGGCCTCCAGCTGTCATCGGAACCCAGCTGCCGGTCAGCCGGAGCCTCCGCGTTGTACGCTGCCCGAAGATCGACGACCTTGCCGTTGACGGCGTTTCCGCTGGTGGCGATGACCTTCCCCTTGAAATACGCGATGATCGAGGAAACCGGGACATCGACAGGAATAGTGAACGCGTTGGCTTCCGCGTACAGGTGTGATTCCACGCCTGCCCCGAAGGTGTATCCGTAGGGGACCTCGGAGTCGGCGGAGGTCCTGAAGTGGTTGTTGTAGACGTCCACCTGGCCGTACCGGACCCGGGGTGCGCGCTGGCCAACGTTCTGGAACACGTTGTGGTGGATCGTTACGCGCAGCTTTCCCACGTCGCCCCTGGTGGTGGAGTCCGTGGATCCGATGAGCAGGAGCTTGTCGTGCTCGGAGAACCGGTTGTAGGACATGGTGACAAGGTCCGAGCCGTTGGTGACGTCAACGGCACCGTCGTGCACCTGGTGCGGCCGGCCGAAGTAGGTGGGCTGGGCGCTGTCCAGGTTGGGGGCATCGGTGAAGTGGTTATGGTCAACCCATACGCGGGTGGAGCCATTGATGATCTGCAGCAGGTCATACTCGCTGTTCCAGTTGCCGGTGGCGCCATCGGTCGGGTCCCAGGCCGGGAAGCAGTCGGCAGCGTCCCGCACCGTGAGGTTCCGGAAGATCACGTTTTCTGCCCGGTTGATCCTCAGGGCTGCGCCGGTGATGCTGCTGTCCGGCCCGGCTCCCACGATGGTGGTGTTGCTGGGGATATCCCAGCGGATGGTGGCGGCCTGTTGTGCCGCGGCTGCGCGCCGCGCAGTTTCCTGGGGCCCCTCGGGTTCCCTGGTTGTTCCATACCGGGCGGGATCGAAATCGTAGAGGTACTGGGCCAGGGAGTAGCCGGTGCCGGCAGCATAGTCTTCGCAGCTGAGCGGAGCGCCGTTCGCATCTGTATTTGCCGCGATATCCCCGTGTATCCGGATGATCTTCGGGTCCGTGCCGCCACTTGAAAACGCAGCCAGCAGTTCGCTTCTGCTGGACACGTCGTACACGCGGTCAGGACCGGCAGCGGACCCGCCCGTGGTGCCGGCACCCGCCGCCGCCCAGCCGTCGTTCTCCGGAAGCACCTGGCGTTCGAGCAGCTGTCGTGCGGTCTGGGCTGTTGGGTCCGCCTGTGGCGCGGCTGTTGCGAACGCGGGGACGGGTGCTGCGAGCAGCGAGACGGCAAGGGCCGCCGCCAGAGACACGGGTGTGAGGGGCTTTTTGTGACGCATGATCTCTCTTCCTCCATTGGAATGAACCACGCTTCGGCGCAGGCGAAGCCTGCGGGTCGGAAAGCGATTTCTCTACTATGAGAAACCGCTTTCCGAATGTCAAGAGCTCAGTCGAAATTTGACAGGAGTCTTTTCCTGAATGTCATACCGCGCTGCCCGTGCATGACCTCCGCCAGCGCCAGTGCCTGAAGGCCGTAATGCTCGGTGCACCGTGCCTGCAGCCCGCTTTCAGGCAGGTGTGAAAGCATTGGCACATGCGCTCCTTCATTGGCCGGGTCCTCATCAATGGGTTGGCCCTCTGGGTTGCCAGCTGGATCCTTCCCGGACTCGACATCTCCACCTCGGCAACAACAGACGCGGTAGCCCAGACGGGCATTTCCCAGGGAACGGATGTAGCGGGCACTGCCCTGGCTTACGTGTTCATCGGCCTCATCTTCGGCTTGGTCAATGCATTCATCCGCCCCCTGGTGAGCTTCCTGTCCCTTCCGATCACCATCCTCACGCTGGGCCTCTTCACCATCGTCATCAGCGCAGCGATGCTGTACCTGACCTCATGGATCAGCAGTTTCACGCCGGTGCAGTTCACCATCGATTCGTTCTTCTGGACGGCGGTGCTCGCTGCCATCATCATCACCCTCATCTCGCTGGTGGCCGGCCGGGTTACTGGAGTCCGCCGCTAGCAGGCCGGGCTACCGACCGCCGCTGGCCATGGCTGGCCGACCAAACAGCAGGACTACCGCGTGCCATGTCCGCGCTCCTGCCTGCGGGGATCAGCGGCCGGGAGATGAGGGGCGGCGGTCTTCGCCCTCGACAGGGAAAACCGCGTGGCTTTCGCGGTGCCGCCGACGCCCAGGATGGCGCCCAGCGCCGCAGTGGATTGCACCAGCGAGGGGTCGCTGCTTGCTGCGACCAGCCGGGCACCGTGTTGGTAACTGTGTAGCTGGTGGCCAGGGCCAATGCCTACGTCCTCCCCTGTCTGAACGTACAAGTCATTGGTCATGGTGACCGTGACTTGGTTTCTGGTGTCCCGGTTAGGTGCGCCATCGGCCCCGGGGACCCAGTCCGTCCGGTGCTCCAGGTGGAGGCTGGTGACGTCCGGCTTCGACGCGATGTGGGCAACGGGCGAGCCTGCGGTCAAAACGTACTTCAAGTTGTACTCACTAATGAAGTCCTCGCTTGCTGCCAGGTTCATGGCGTGGATACCTCCTTGGCTGTAACCAACTCCCACCACGGGGTCGCCCCTTCTGGCGCCGGCCGCTTGAAGCGCGTCGCGGACTGCCTTGTTGACGCTTTCTGAGTTGTCTCCCACGCCTTCGACTATTCCGCTCAGGTCAAAAGGATTTGTGCCCCCCGGTGGCGCGTGCAGTTGGGTTCCAGGAATCACCACCACGTAGGCCCTGCGTCCGTCGTTATCGACTTCGATAACTTCGATATATCCGGTGCCGCGTTCATCAATGACCCGGACACGTTCCAGCAGGCCCGACGGGGAAGCATCCAGGACAATCGGAACACTCTCTTCCTTCGTGGCTTCCACCGGGCGAGGCCTTATCGCTGGAAGCACGACGTCCGCCAGGGTCTTGAGGAAGGGAGAGGCAAACGCGGCATTGCCGAGGATGTTCTCTGCGGCGCTGCGGTTGAGAAACCCTGTCCTCCAGAAATCCGTATGGCGGTCCAGCTCACCTGCGGTGTCCGGAATTCCGAGGGCGCGCGCAGTCGCTGCCACCGCCTCCGCCACCTCGTACTCCTGCCGGCACGCCCGGACCTGGCTGCTGATGCGCTGGAGTTCGGTTCGAACGGCCTGGAGGCTCCGCCCGGACTCGCCCACCGCATCCAGTGCCATGGTTCCGGTCCATCGGGGCAGGTCCTGGAACGGAATGAGGTCTTCCCAGATGCGGCGGGCCTCAACCTCGATGGCCGCGAGCTTTCCCGCCAGGGCATCCACCTTTTCTGCACCTGCCGCCAGCTCCTCCAGCTGGAAGCTGATGCCACCCACACCGCCCCGGATTTCGAGGTGACCGTCCTGCGCCGGGCCCGTGAGCCTGAGCGGGCCGCCGGTGCCAGAAGGCGTGGCCTCGGCCATCCCTAGAACCTGCCGCCGTTGGAGCAGCCGGCAACCAGCGTCTCCCTGCTGTGCCGTTCCACGGCAGCCTTTGCTTCGGTCAGTGAGTCGAGGGCGCGCCGCAGGGCCGCCGCCTGCAGAGCCACGGTGTCCCGGTACGCCCGCCCTGCCGGTGATTCCCACTGCAGCAGCTGGATGTCCCTGAATCCTGCAAGCACCTCCTCTCCCCGAACCATGCAGGCCGCCACGCGTGCAGCCAATTGGTCCACCTGGGTAACGCGGTGCATGTCGGCCCGCAGGTCCACCCCTGCCAGCTCACTGCGCACCTTCCCACCCCACGGACACCCAGAACCGCCGCCAAAAGTCCCGTCCGCATCCCGCAACTGGCCCTTCCATACCGCCCCACTTCCGTAATGCCCGGCCAGGACACCCACCGCCTGGCCACTCTTCCTTCACCCAGACGCTACGAGAGGACTCCCCCGGACTACAGGGCCGCCGTCGGCTATGTGGACAAGTAACGTGGACGGCCGCCGCTTAAGGGGCCGCGGGAGTTCGTGAAAGAATCAGCACATGCCTGAAACTGCCGCCACAGCTGACACCCGTACGCCCTCAGGACGCCTGGCCCTTGCCGCGTCCCCGGAAAAGATCGCGCTCGGCCCGCTGGACGGCCGCTACCAGTCAGCCATCGCCCCCCTGGTGGACTACCTCTCCGAGGCGGCCCTCAACCGTGACCGCGTGGCCGTGGAAGTCGAATGGCTGATCCACCTCACCAGCAACAACGTCCTTCCGGGCGCGGGCCCGCTGACCGCCGCGCAGCAGGACCAACTCCGCGCCATCGTCACCGAATTCAACGCCGCCTCGGTGGCCGAACTCGCGGACATCGAAGCCGTTACGGTCCACGACGTCAAGGCCGTGGAGTACTACATTGGCCGCCGACTGCCCGCCATCGGCATCGAAAACCTGACCGCCATGGTGCACTTCGGCTGCACCTCGGAGGACATCAACAACCTCTCGTACGCGCTCGGCGTCAAGGGCGCCGTGGAGGACGTATGGCTGCCCGCCGCCCGCGCCCTGGTGGCCCAGATCAGCAGGATGGCGGAGGACAACCGCGCCGTCCCCATGCTGTCGCGCACGCACGGCCAGCCCGCCACGCCCACCACCCTGGGCAAGGAACTTGCGGTCATCGCCCACCGCCTGACCCGCCAGCTGGACCGGATCGCCCGGACGGAGTACCTGGGCAAGATCAACGGCGCCACCGGCACCTACGCCGCCCACGTCGCTTCCGTTCCCGGCGCTGACTGGCAGCAGGTGGCCAAGTCCTTCGTGGAGGGGCTGGGGCTGACCTGGAACCCGCTGACCACGCAGATCGAAAGCCACGACTGGCAGGCGGAACTGTACGCCGACGTCGCGCGGTTCAACCGCATCCTCCACAACGTCTGCACGGACATCTGGAGCTACATCTCCATCGGCTACTTCGCGCAGATCCCGGTGGCCGGCGCAACAGGCTCCTCCACCATGCCGCACAAGGTCAACCCGATCCGATTCGAGAACGCGGAAGCCAACCTGGAGATCTCCAACGGCCTGCTGGACACCCTCGGCGCCACCCTGGTGACGTCCCGCTGGCAGCGCGACCTGACCGACTCCTCCAGCCAGCGCAACATCGGCGTGGCGTTCGGCCACTCACTGCTGGCAATTTCGAACGTGGCCAAGGGCCTGGAGCGCCTGGACGTGGCCGAGGATGTGCTGGCCGGAGACCTGGACACTAACTGGGAAGTGCTGGGTGAGGCGATCCAGATGGTCATGCGCGCCGAGGCGATTGCCGGCGTCGAAGGCATGGAGAACCCCTACGAGCGCCTCAAGGACCTCACGCGCGGCCAGCGGGTGGACGCTGCCCGCATGCAGGAATTCGTGCAAAGCCTCGGCCTTTCACCTGAAGCCGAGGCCCGGCTGCTGGCGCTGACGCCCGGCAGGTACACCGGCATCGCGGACCAGCTGGTAAACCACCTTAAGTAGCTCCTGCTGCCATTCCGCGGACGGCACAGCAGCAAAGACGGTACGGCAACAAAGTACGACGGCGGCGCCGGGCTCACAAAGGGTCCGGCGCCTTTTGTTGCGGGTCACCCGGCCGGGCCCGGGAGTGCGAAACTGGAAGCATGAAGTTGCTGCTCATCCGCCACGGACAAAGCCCGGGCAACGTGCTCGGCCAGCTGGACACCGAGCACCCGGGGCCCGGCCTCACGGAACTCGGCGAACGCCAGGCAGAGGCGATGGCCCGCTCGCTGGCGAATGAGCCCATCGGCGCCCTCTACGCGTCCACGCTTATCCGGACCCAAATAACGGCCGCGCCGCTTGGCCGGGTACACAGCCTGGAGGTCGAGGTGTTGGAGGGTCTGCACGAGATTGAAGCCGGGTCCCTGGAGAAACTGACGGACCAGGAGTCCCACAAGCGCTACATGGGAACGGTCTTCTCCTGGGCGGCGGGGGACCTGGACCGGAGGATGCCCGCCGGACCTGACGGCCATACTTTCTTCGACAGGTTTGACGCCGCCATCCGCCAGGTGGTGGAGCGGGCGCTCGACCAGCGGCATGAGGCGGCGGCTGTTGTGAGCCACGGCGCCGCCATTCGAACGTGGGCGGGACGCCGGGCGGAGGACGCGGATCACGAGTTTGCAGCCCGCCATGTGCTGGCCAATACCGGGATCGTTGCACTGGAAGGCGACCCGGACCGTGGCTGGAAACTGCTCCACTGGGACGGAAGCCCGGTGGGTGGACTGGCTTTGGCTGATCCAACCGCGGAGGATCCCACCGGGCAGGACGTCGCTGGGCAGGACGTCGCGGGCGCTTAGGCCAGCTGCCGGATCCGGCGGGCGGGAAACACAGCCATTCTGCGGCAAGGGGTAGTGGCTTCGTCGACGGGTACGGGCATGAGCCGCGCGGCCATGCCCGCGGCCTCCGCCGCCGTCGGCCGTTCCGCGCTGTCCATGGCAGTCAGGGACCGGAGGAAGGCAGACCAGCCGGGCCCCAGGGAGTCCGGCACATGCGGGCTGCGAAGTGTCCTGGCCACGAGCGACTCGATGGCCGTCCCGGGAAATGCCTTGGATCCGGTGAGGAGCTCCAGGAGGACCAGCCCCATCGCATAGACGTCCCAGGAAGGAAGGACGGGACCGCGCGAAGCCTGTTCCGGGCTCATGTAGTGCACGGTACCTGAGGAGACACCTGGTTCGGCAGGTGAGCCGGCAGCCGCCGCGATGCCGAAATCCACGATGCGCACCGGGCTTCGCCGCAGCCCGCTCAGCATCAGGTTGGCCGGTTTGATGTCCCGGTGGACCAGCCCTTCCCCATGGAGATGGGCCAGGGCCTCGAAGAGCCCGCGCGCCCAGCCGGCTATAACATCCGGGTGGTGCCGGCCGGTCCGGGCGGCCTCCGAGAGGCTCGGGCCCAGGGCCAGCTCCTCCACCAGGAACGGCCGCCCGGCCAGCGCCGTTCCGCCGGGAACAACGCCCAATCCGATGAACCTGACAATGGAGGGGTGCTGGAGGGATGCCAGCACGGCAGCCTCGTTGCTGATCCTCTCGAAGTGCTTCGCGGAATCGTCCACGGCCACCTTGACGGCTACATCCGGCCCGCCATCAAGGTCGGCGGCCCGGAAAACCTGCGCCAGGGTGCCTCGGCCCAGGAGGTCCTTGAGCTGGTAGCGGCCCGCGACGACGGGCCCGCCAGCGGCGGGAGTGGCAGGAAGGTGCCCGCCCTCGGGGGACGCGATGCTCATGCGGAGAGGGCGGCGGAGTATGGCAGCGCGGCTTCAGCCTGGGAGGCGCGGGCGTACGGCGACCGGATCCAGGCGTCGAGCTGGAATCCGCAGCCGCAGCGCCATACGGGTGGAAGCTGGACAGGAGCGCCGTCCTCGGGTTCAAAGGAATAGCCGACGGCGGCCGGCCCCACCGCGGGAGTAACGAGATCCATGGGTGCGCCGCAATGGAAAGCCCGGCCAGTCCCTTTGTCCTCCAAAATCAACGAGACGCTGGAATCCGCACGGTCGGCTGCGGACTCCAGGGGTAAAAGCTCAGTAAAGGTAACCAACACGCTCACGACTCCGGCTGTAAAGTTTCGGGATTATTCGTAAGCATACATATTGCTAGTCAATCTAGCTAGTCGGGCTAGTTACTTTTTTCCTCAGCGTGCGATTTCTGCAGTGCTTCCGTCATGCGCGTCAGGAATTCCACCACAACCCGGGCCTCCTCGGCCGAAAGGCCTTCGGCGACTGCCATCATCTCCCGGTGCATGTTGCCGAGGGTCAGGCGGACCTCCCGGTCGGATTCCACGGTGGGGACCACCACCACCGACCGGCGGTCCGTGGGATGGGCCTCCCGGCGGACATGGCCGCTGGCTACGAGCCTGTCAATGAGGGACGTCGTTGAAGCGCTGGTGATGCCCAGGAATTGGCTGATGTCCTTGGGAACCACGGATTTTCCAGAGGCTTGGGCCCGCAACAGGTAACGGAGGGCCAGGATGTCCGTCTCACCCATGCCCATGGAGTCACGGGTGGAGCGGCGCACCGCCGTTTCGGCTGTCCGGTAGTCGCGGAGGGACTTCAACACCGCGGCGCTGTAATCCAACTGACCGTCGGGCCCGTACCAATATCCGGACCCCTCATTACCCGTAGAACGCATGCAATCATATTAGACCAGCTGATAACTAGACGGCCAAGTAAGTTGCGGGCGGTGGGGCCCAGTACGTTATCCGGGTGCTTACCGGCAGGAAACACCGGCGTAACCGCCTCCTCCTAGCCTAGGTATGCATAACCCTTCGGCGAAGCGAGGCAGAATGCAGACCAACCCCCGGCTGAACATCAGGCAGGTGCCCTGGTCAAACCCCGTCGGCGCCGATCTGCGGCGCGCCCAGCAGGCCGAACTCGACGCCCGCTTTGGCACCCCTGACCACGAACCCGGCCCACCGCCGTCGAGCGCGGACTGCGCCGTCTTCCTGGTGGCCTACGACAAAGGCTCGGGCCAGCCCGTGGGCTGCGGCGGGCTGCGGATGATCGACGCCACCACCGCAGAGATCAAGCGTCTGTACGTCATCCCGTACACCCGGGGCTCGGGCGTGGCCAGCTCCATCCTGGCGTCCCTCGAGGCTGAAGCGTTCAAGCTTGGGTACACCCGCATCAAGGCCGAAGCGGGATCCGCCCAGCCTGACGGCCGGAACTTCTACGAAAACTCGGGCTTCGAGGCCGTACCCAACTTTGGCCCCTACATCGGATTGGCGCACTCCTACTGCTATGCGAAAAGCATCAATGCCCGCAGCGCCGCCCAGACCGCCATGGCCTAGTCAGGCATCCCGTATCAGGGCGGGCTCCGTCACAGTGGGTGTGGCTGCAGCGCCTCAGCTAACCTCGGCCTATGGAAACCGCAGACATCACCTTCCGCACCCGCAAGTGGGTCCGGCCCGAGGACCTGAACGCCAACGGGACGCTGTTCGGCGGGAGCCTGCTGAAGTGGATCGACGAGGAAGCCGCCATCTACGCGATCCTCCAGCTGGGCAACGGGCGCGCCGTCACCAAATACATCTCAGAGATCAATTTCGTCAGCTCCGCAGTGCAGGGCGATTTGATCGAGATGGGGCTGACAGCCACGCGCTTCGGCCGGACCTCCCTGACCATGCGCGCAGAGGTCCGGAACATGATCACCCGCCAGAGCATCCTCACCATCGAGGAAATCGTCTTCGTGAACCTGAGCCCCTCCGGCAGGCCGGAACCGCACGGCTACACCGACATCACCTACGACCGGGACAGGATCCCCACCCACCACCTCACGGAGACTCACAGCGGCGACGCATAGTGGGGCTGCCTAGCAAAGGCTGACGTTTTACCCCCTGTTTACCCGCCCGCCCCCGGCCGTTCCTTTGACTGGACCAGAGTAACCAGCCGGGCTGTTTATCGAATCGATAGCCATAACAGCCGTAAATTCTCCCTGCCCGGCATTAGGCTTGCCGGACATGCTCCGATTCCAGTCCAGAAATGAGTCCAGATCGTGCGTACTTTGAAGACTTTGGTTGCCGCCGCCGTCGCCGCCACCCTCCTTGCCGGCTGCGGCGGAGGTGAGGCATCACCCGGCGCATCGGGTGATGCCTCCTCAGCCCCGGCCGGCGGTTCCGGAGACACGCTGGTGGTTTACACCAACTCCAACGGTGAGGGCCGCGGGGAATGGTGGACCGCCAAGGCCGCCGAGGCCGGCTTCAAGATCGAGATAGTCGGTGCGGGCGGTGCGGATGCGACCAACAAGCTGATCGCGGAGAAGAACAACCCCATCGCCGACGTCGCTTTCGGGCTCAACAACATGTACTTCTCGCAGATCCAGGCCGAGGACGCACTGGAGGCGTACGAACCCTCGTGGGCGGGACAGGTGGACAAGGAACTGGGCGACGGCGAGACATACTGGCCGCTGGTCAAGCAGGCCATCCTCCTGGGCTACAACTCGGACAAGATCCCCGCGGACAAGGCGCCACAGGACTGGACCGACCTGTGGACCAAGGACGAGTTCAAGGACCGCTACGAGCGGGTAACCGGCCTGGGCACGGCCACGGCACAGCTGGTCTTCGCCGGAATCCTCAGCCGCTACCAGGACGACTCCGGAGACCTTGGCGTCTCGGACGAAGGCTGGAAGCAGGTGGAGCAGTACTTCCAGAACGGCAGCCCCGCCGTTGCGAAGACCGATCTCTTTGCCCGGATCGCCTCCGGTGAAGTGGACATGGGCCAGATGCCGTCCTCAATCATCGCCGAACGCGAAAAGTCCTTCAACGTCAACGTGGAAACAGTGATCCCCTCTGTTGGCGTCCCGCTGGCCGTGGAACAGATCGCGCTGGTGAAGGGCACGGAGAAGAAGGAACAGGCGCAGAAGTTCATCGACTGGTTCGGCAGCGCCGAGGTCCAGGGCGAGTTCGCCAAGCAGTTCAACTCGATGCCGGTCAACAAGGAAGCCGAAGCCCAGGCCAATCCCGAGGTGGTGGACTTCTTCGCGGACCTCAAGCAGCAGGACATCGACTGGGACTTCGTGCAGGAGAACATGGGCGCCTGGGTGGAAAAGATCGAACTGGAGTACATGACGTAACCCGGCACGCTGCCGGTCCCCGTCCACCCACCCGCTTGCTTCATCAGACAGGCTTGCCATGATCCGCTTGGACAACATCGAAGTTTCCTTTGGTGATTTCACCGCCATCCCGAACCTTGACCTGCACGTGCTCCCGGGAGAGTTCTTCACCCTCCTGGGGCCTTCAGGCTGCGGGAAAACGACGGCGTTGCGCACCCTGGCCGGCTTCATCCAGCCTTCCTCCGGGACGGTGCAGGTTGACGGCAAGGACGTGACCCGGCTTCCCAGCGACAAGAGGCAGGTGGGCATGGTGTTCCAGAACTATGCCCTCTTCCCCAGCATGAGCGTGTGGGAAAACATCGCTTTCGGGCTGCGGGTCCGGAAGGAGAAACCCGCAGACAGCGACCGCCTGGTCCGGGACATTGCACGGCGGGTGGAGCTCAGTGACGAGCAGCTGTCCAAGAACGTCGCCGAGCTCTCCGGCGGGCAGCAGCAGCGCGTGGCGGTGGCACGGGCCCTGGTGCTGCGGCCCAAGATCCTGCTGCTGGATGAGCCGCTGTCCAACCTGGACGCCAAGCTGCGCCACCAACTCCGCCAGCAGCTCAAGGACCTGCAAAGCGAATTCGGGATCACCACGGTGTACGTCACCCATGACCAGGATGAGGCCCTGGCCATGAGCGACCGTGTAGCCGTGTTCAACAAGGGCGTGGTGGAGCAGGTGGGAACGCCGCAGGAGATCTACGACCATTCGGCCACCGAGTTCGTGTGCAACTTCATCGGGGACAGCTCGGCCCTGACTCCTGGATTCGTGGCCGAGCTGAACCGGCTCTCAGGGGTGGGGCTCAGCACGGACGCCAAATCCTACCTGCGGGTGGAAAAGGCGTCCCTGGCCCCCGCTCCCGAAGGAGGCACCGCCGTCGGCCTCGCCGGCACAGTGCTGTCCCGCACCTATCACGGCCTGCACAGCCGCTACGTGGTCCGCAGCCACGGTGCCGACATCCGCCTGCTGGTGAAGGAGGAAGGCGGCGCCCACCACGACCCCGGCACGGAAACCACTGTGTACCTTCAGCCTGCGCACGTCCTGCAGTACCATCCGGACACAGGTGCCGCCCTCCGGCAGCGGGACCCGGCAGCAGTCCTGCCATGAGCGGCACGGCCGTTCGCACCATGGTCCGCTCGCCCTTCGTGCTGATCGTGGGGGCCGTCCTTACCTGGTTCATTGCCGCGTTCCTGGTCTGGCCCAACATCAACGTCCTGATGGCCACCTTCTTCCCGGACGGCAGCTTCTCGGGGCGCGCTGCGGAAAAGCTCTTTTCGTCCCAGCGCGCCATGAAAGCGCTGGGCAACAGCTTCCTGCTGGCGGTGGCCCTGTCCATCACGGTGAACCTGGTGGGCGTGTTCATTGTCCTTGTAACGCACTACTTCCGGATCCGCGGTTCCAAAATCCTTTTCCTGGGCTACGCGTCCACGTTTATCTATGGCGGCATCGTCCTCGCTGCCGGGTACAAGTTCATATACGGGGACAAGGGAATCGTTACGTCCCTGCTGGTCAAGGTGTTTCCCGGCATGGACCCGGCATGGTTCTCCGGATTCTTCGCCGTCCTGGTGGTGATGACCTTCGCCACCACCACCAACCACATGCTGTTCGTGGCCAACGCCCTCAAAGGCGTTGACTACCAGACCATCGAAGCGGCCCGGAACCTGGGGGCCTCCACGTGGACCATCCTGCGGCGCATCGTGCTGCCCATGCTCAAGCCCACCCTGTTCGCCGTCACCATCCTGTCCTTCCTGACCGGCCTCGGCGCCCTGAGCGCTCCCCAGGTGCTGGGCGGGCGGGACTTCCAGACCATCACCCCGATGATCCTGACGTTCACCAACAGCCCCACCTCGCGGGACCTGGCAGCGCTGCTGGCCGTGATCCTGGGCCTGGCCACCATCCTCATGCTCGCCGTGATGTCCCGGCTGGAAAAGGGCGGCACCTACTTTTCGGTGTCCAAGGTGTCCTCGGCGCTGCAGAAGCAGGACATCACCAACCCGGTGGCCAACGTCGTGATCCATGCGGTGGCTTACCTGCTGTTTGCGGTGTACACGCTGCCGGTGGTGCTGATTGTGCTGTACTCCTTCGCCGACGGCGCCGCCATCCAGACCGGCGAGCTGGCGTTTGGCAGCCTCACGCTGGAGAACTACGAGCGGGTCCTGACCCAGCAGTCCGGGCTGCGGCCGTTCATCGTGAGCGTGGTCTACAGCGCACTGGCGGCACTGATCGCCGTGGGCGGTCTGCTGTTTGTGGCCAGGCTGCTGCAGAAGTACAAGAACTGGGTGGCTTCAGTCTTCGAGTACCTGCTCCACATTCCCTGGATCCTGCCGTCCGCGCTGCTGGCCCTGGGCCTCATCATCAGCTACGACCACCCCAACCCCCTGGTGGGCGGGGCGGTCCTCACCGGGACCACCGTGATCCTGCTGATCGCTTTTGTCACGGTCAAGATTCCCTTCACGCTGCGCATGCTCAAGGCGTCCTTCGCCTCGGTCAACTCCTCGCTGGAGGAGGCGGCGGCCATCATGGGCGCGAAGACCCTGTACGTGTTCCGGCGGATCCTGCTGCCTTTGGTGCTCCCCGCGGCCGCGGCGATTACGGCGCTGAATTTCAACAGCCTGCTGGACGACTACGACACGGCAATCTTCCTGGCGCATCCCCTGGTCCAGCCGCTGGGCCTCGTCATCAAAGCCAACACGGACGGCGCGGAGGGGGTTGACGGCGTAGCCAACACGTTCGTCTACACGGTGCTGCTGATGGTCATCACCGGAGTGACCATGTATCTCGTCTACGGCCGCTCCAGCAGGGAAAGGTCCCGCAAGAAGCGGCTGCCGGCCGTTCCCCCCGCGTCCGCGGTCCCCGGTCCGGGGCTTCCCGGAACACCCGTTTCCGGAGAGGACGCGGCGCAGCCTGCAGCACCAGTCCGCTGATCAGCCCGCGGAACCGCTGACGACGGCGGCGCGGCCGTTCCGCCGTCGGGCCAGCTTGAGGAGGCCATCCCGCAGCGGCTGGGCGCCGTCCGCGAGGGCGACGCGCCCCATTGCCGAGGACGCCAGGCTGAGGGCACGGGTCCGCAGGCGCCGCTGACGGTCGTAGGCGTGCAGCGCCTGGCCTTCGGGCAGAGTGTTGAGAAGGTCCGCCAGTGTCACGGCGTCCACCAGCGACTCGCAGGCGCCGCGCCCCAGGGTGGGCAGCATGGCGTGGGCGGCATCGCCGATGAGCACGGTCCGCCCGCGGACGTAGGAGCCCAGATGCGGAACGGTCCAGAGCCGCTGGACCAGGCATGCTTCGGGAGTGGCTGCGGCCAGCGTGCGGCGGATGGCGGGGGCATGGGTGGCATAGCGCTCCCGGGCGTATTCCAGGGCTGACGCTGCGTCAATCCCGTACGGACCCATGCCGGACCGGTAGCTGGCCCACCAGAAGGATCCTCCCCGGGCGGCGGCCATGCCGAACAGGTCGCCGCGGCCCCAGTACTCGCCCACCTCGTCGTGGCTGACCGTTGTAGGCAAAGTCCCACGGAGGGCGAGGTCCGGGGTGAGGCGGGCTTCCGTTCCGGCGCCCCAGGCCTCCCGGCGGACTGCGCTGTGCACGCCGTCGGCCCCGACCGCCAGGCTTCCGTCGTCGGGAAGTGACCTGACGGTGCTGGTGATCCGGCGGACGGTTCCCGGGACGGCACCGTCCAGCAACCGCAGCAGGTCAGCCCGGGAAATGCCGAACATCTCCCCCGCGTTCACGGTGACCCAGGGCTCTCCCTGGGCGTCACGGACCGATCCGCTGCCGAGCACCGGGCTGACCGCCCGCGCCTCTTCAAGGATTCCCAGCCGCGCAAGGGCACGTTGGGCGTTGGGCCACATTCCCAGCGCGGTGCCCACGGCCGGAAGTTCGGGCCGCTTCTCGTACACCGTCACCTGGAACCGGCTGGAGTCCAGGGCGGAGGCCAGCGCCAGGCCGGCAATGCCGCCGCCAACAATCGAAATTGTTTCCATGCTGGTGATTTTACTACTTTTGTAGTGAACCGGAAGGGGTCAATTACACTGGGCCCATGCCTGACCGCCGGACCCAGCTCCTCGATGCCGCCCTGGCCGTTGTGGCGGACAAGGGCATGAAGGGCCTCACACACCGGGCTGTGGACGCCGCCGCCCAGGTGGCGGAAGGGACAACCTCGAACTACTTCCGCAGCCGCGCCGCCCTCGTGGAAGCGGTGCTGGACCGCTTGGAACATTTGGACGGCCAGCTGCTCCGTGACCAGGGCATGGCCGGTCCGCCGCGCACCCTTGACGAACTTGCGGGCCAGCTGGCCGGAATGGTGCTGGCGCTGGCCGGCGAGCACGCTGGCCTGACCCGCGCCCGGTTGGCCCTCTCCCTGGACCGGCCCGAAGCGGTGACTGCAGGACATTTCCGACTGGTGGGCGGCCTGGTGCCGGCCCTCACCGCTTTAGGGGTTGCTGATGCCGCCGCGCGCGCCCGGGACCTGGCAGATTACGGGGACGGCGTGCTGCTCCACCTGCTCACGGTCAGGCGCGACGAGCAGCCCGATGCCGCAGCCATTGCCGCCGCAGTCCGGCGGCTGCTCGCCCCCTAAGGCGCGCTTCCCGCCGTCGTACCTCCCGGAGTTTTTGTCCAGATATGCAGGGTTAAGTGCCCTTTCACCCTGCATATCTGGACAAAAACTCTGCGTGTCAGGCCTGGCCCGGCCAGCCGGTGTAGGCCTCGGCGAGGTAGGCCATGCCGTGCCTGGAAGACACCACCGAGTTCAGTTCGCCGAGCTGGCGGGCGCGGGAGAAGTCGTCCGCATCGGCGGGGGTGTGCAGCATGGTGGTCATCCAGTAGGAGAACTGCTGCGCCTTCCACACCCGGGCCAGGGCGCGGTCGCTGAAGGAGTCCAGGAGGTGGTCCGAGCCTGAGTTGTAGTGGGTGTCCAGCCCCTCGAAGAGCATCTTGACGTCGTGGATGGCCAGGTTGAGGCCTTTGGCGCCGGTGGGCGGGACGGTGTGCGCGGCATCGCCGGCGAGGAACAGGTTGCCGTGGCGCATTGGTGTATGGACGAAGCTGCGGAACGGCAGGACCATCTTGTCGATCACCGGGCCCTCCTTGAGCTCAAAGCCGTTGCCGTTGACCCGGCTGCGGAACTCCGCCCAGATCCGGTCATCGTTCCACTCCGCCACGTTCTCCTTGGGATCGCACTGGAAGTACATGCGCTGGACGGTTTCGGTCCGCTGGCTGATCAGGGCAAAACCGTTGGCGGAGTTGGCGTAGATCAGCTCGTCGGCACTGCGCGGAGCCTCAGCCAGGATCCCGAACCAGGCAAAGGGGTATTCGTGGAAGTACCACTTGCGGCTGGCCTCGGGAATCTGGAAGCGGCAGTGGCTCCGGGACCCGTCGGCGCCCACCAGGAAGTCGGCCTGGATCTCAAACTCCGTCCCTTCGGCGTCCGTGAACCAGACCTTCGGCGAGCCCTCGAGGTCATGCACGGTAGTGTCCGTGACGCTGTAGCGCACGTCTCCGCCGTCGGCCTTCCTGCGGGCGGCGAGGTCCAGGAACACATCCGTCTGCGGGTAGAGCCATACGGACTCCCCCACCAGGTCCTTGAAGTCCACGCGGTGGCTCTCCCCGTTGAAGCGCAGCTCGATGCCGTCGTGCCGGTCGCCGTCGCGCAGCACCCGGTCCGAGACCCCGCTGTCCACGAGCATGTTGACGGTGCCGTGTTCAAGGATGCCGGCGCGGACGGTCTCCGAGATGTCCTTGTGGCTGCGGACTTCTATGACGGTGGACTCAATGCCAGCCTTGGCCAGCAGGTGGGACAGCATCAGGCCGGCCGGGCCTGCGCCCATGATGGCCACCTGGGTGGTGATGATTGTGCGGGGCATGGCGTTCTCGCTTCGTTGCGGGGCCGCAGCTGCGGCCGTGTATGGCTTCTGCCAACAGTGTGCGCTCCGGCAGGTAAGGGGCGGCACATGAATTCCGTTCAACGGAAGAAGGGTGCCGGACTACGCGTTGTTCAGCCGGCGCGCTATCCCCCGGGCTGCCGTCTGCAGTGCGGGCACCAGTGCCTGCAGCCGCATTTCGCGCAAAGGGACTACGACGCCGAGCGAAGCCACCGCGCGCTGGCGGGTGTCCAGCACGGGGACGGCGATGCCCCACGTGTCCGGGTCCACCACGCCCTTCAGCTGGGCAAAGCCTTGGTGGAAGGTCTCGCTGAGCAGCACCCGGAGAATATCGGTGGTGATCTTTCCATCCGGATCCGCGAATTGGTCCAGGTAGTCGCCTTGCAGCAGCCTGTCCTGGTGGGCCATCAGTGCCAGCCCCGCGGACGAGGTATGGACAGGCATCCGGCCGGCCACCCTGGCCCGGTTGGCCACGGATCCGCGGCGGGACAGCCGTTCAACAAAAAGCGCGTCCCAGCCGTCCAGCACGGCCAGGTTCACATTCTGGTTGAGCACCTGCTGGATGTCCTCCATGAACGGCATCGCCGCCTGGCGCAGGGCAAGCGTGGGGGCGGTGCGGTTGACCAGTTCCCAGAGCCGCAGGCCGGGCCGCACCAAGCCGCCGGGAGCGGCGTCCAGGAGTCCGTGGTCCGCAAGCTGGCGGACCAGCCGGTGGGCAGTGGTGAGGGGCAGGCCCGAGCGCTCCGCCAGCTCGGACAACTGCAGGGCACTGACATCCTCCGGGAAGGCGGAGAGCAGCCGGACAATCCTGTCCACCATCGAGTCCCCCGAGGAAGAATTCGCCACTTCACCCCCGCTTCCGTTGAATGGGACCACCCTACCTTCGCGGCTGCTGCCGCGGCGAAGGCACCTGGGCGGGTGCCGGCGTCGTACGTCCGCGGTAACGGCGCCACGCCTCCGGAGCCAGGACCACAGTGATGCCGACGGCGGCGCCGATCACCGTTTCTATGATGCGGTCCCGGAGCAGGACGGCCGGGGAGGCGGGGACCACGAGGAGGGTGGATACCAGCGCCAGCGGCGTAACGAAAATCTGGGCCAGCAGGTACTGCCTGATGATGAACAGTTCCGCGCCGAACTGGCACAGCGCCATGACCAGGACGGTCTGCCAGGGCGGCAAGCCCAGCAGCAGGATGCCCGCCATCACGCCCAGTCCAAGCACGGTGCCTATGATTCTTTGCATTCCGCGGCGGACCCGGTGGCGGGTGGTGTGGCCCACCAGCGGAACGACGGCGGCCACCATAGCCCAGTAATTATGGCCGAAGCCGAGGCGGCTGCCAGCCCAGGTTGCCAGCGCGCCGGCCAGTCCTGCAGCTACCAGGTAGCCCAAGCCTTCAAGCACGGCGGCACGCTTCTCGTCCGGGGTGCGGCGGATGGGGCGCGGCCAGGTCCATGCTGTCCGGTGGCTGGGGAGGACCCGTGATGAGAAACCGATCAGCAGGGACAAAGCGGTGGTCAGGGCAGCCACCAGCATGGCCTCCCAGAGCGGTGGCTGGTTGGGGATGGAGGCGATGGCAGCGAAGGCGAAGATGTGGAACAACGATCCTGCCGGGCGCAGCCGGAACCACGAGATGGCCACGGAACAGCCGCCTGCCACCAGGGTGGTGGCCAGCACCAGGAGCCACGTGGTTCGGGCCCCGTCCAGTCCCCAGGCCCCGCCGGCCCGGGCAGCGAGCGCTGCAAGGAAAATGACCAGCAGCATCAGCAGGCCGGCCCGCAGCTGCAGTGCGAAGCGGGTCCCGTGGGGTTCGCCGCGGCCGTAGATACCGGTGAAAGCCCCGAACGAGGCGAAGATGGCAAGGTCCAGCCGGCCCAGCAGCACAAGCGTGAAGAGTGGCACGAAGACACCCACCGCGCACCTCAGGGCCGGGTGGTGGTCCTTGTTGGCGGGGGCAATGCTGAACATCTCGGTGAGCATCTTCACGTGGAATTGGGCCTTCCTGCGGTCCGGGGCGTCTGGGTGGATTCATTGTCCGGTTGAGACGGGCGGCCGCGCTGACGTTCCTCAAAAATCCTACGCCCGGCATGCTTCGCACGATCGGAACGGCCGGGCAACACCGACGAAACAGCACCACGCGATCCTTGGACCATGAAGCCCGGTGCAAGCAAAACCCCCGCGTCTGAACTGAGCTGCGAAGTCTGCGGCCTGATGCCCGAACCAACAAGGACCCGGCTGACCCTGGCCAACGTAGCCGTGATGCTGCCGATTGAGCTCCTGGTCCACGCCCTGGTGGTGGACACTCAGCTTCCCTACCTGGCCAAGGTCCTTGTGCTGACCGTTACCGCCACCGTCCTGGTGATCTGGGTGGCTGAACCTTCCGCGGCGCGGGTGCTTCGCGGGTGGTTGCATGCGCCGGCCCTGCGGCACCGGCGGCGGCTTGCCGGCGCACCGGCTTTGTGGCGGGCGCGCACCGTCCTGCAGGATGAGCCGGGGGCGCTGCAGAAAATCACCAAGGCCCTGGCCCGCCTGGACACCAACATCCTGGGCATCCACGTCCACCCCGTGGCCGGCGGCGTGCTGGACGAGTTCGTCCTGTCCTCGCCCGGAGAGGTGAGCGAGCACCAGCTTCTGGACGCACTGCATCTGGCGGGCGGCACACACTCCCACGTCTGGCCCACCACCGCCCTGGCGATGGCGGACGGACAGACCAAAGCGTTGAGCCTGGCTGCGCGGATCGCTGATGCGCCGGATGAGCTTCCGCTGGCCGTGGCGGAGCTGCTGCGTGCACGGATCCTTTCCCCTGCCGAGGCAGCCTTGGAAAGGTACGACGCCGGCACGCGGCTTAAGATCCCCACGGCCTGGCATGGCCCCATCACCTTTGTCCGGCCGGGTGAACCGTTCACGCCGGCGGAATCCGCCCGGGCCCACCGGCTTGCTGAGCTGGCCGAGATCCTGGCGCACCGGCCCGCCGCGTCTTCGCCCAACTAGGTAGCAGCAGATGTCGTTTTGGGGCCGCATAACGACACCTACTGCTACCTAGTTGGGGTTCGCGGCAGTCACAAACGTAATTTATGGGCACAGCAAGCCCCTGGCAGGGAAAACCCTTGACAGTGGCACGGGTCACTTCTACCTTTGATTTTGGGATCCCAATTTGGGATCCCAAAGCTGGAGGAATCAACCCGGCGCTCCGGATCGCCACCTCCTTGTATTGAAGCCAACCGGCCCCTCCTCCTGCGGGCAGGCGCACTCGCACTCTTAATCCCCATCCGTAAACTTCCCCGTGAAGGAGAAGCTGTGTCCATCCCCAATACTGAAACAGCCGCCGCTGACGGCACCCTGGACCCGTCCACCGCAAATGAACCTCAGAAGGACGGTGGGCAACGGCGCACCACCGTCCGCTGGAAGCTCTTCCTGCTCCTGTTGGTCCTGGTGGCAGTCAACTACATCGACCGCGGCTCCATCTCCGTGGCCCTTCCCATCATCCAGGAAGAATTCAACCTGGCCCCCGAACTGGTGGGCCTGCTCCTCTCGGCCTTCTTCTGGACGTACGCCCTGATGCAGATTCCAGTCGGCTGGCTGATCGACAAGTTCGGGCCCCGCAAGGTGATGACCGCATCCTGCGTGGGCTGGGGCGCTGCAACTGCCGCTTCCGGCATGGCGGGCGGCTTCCTGAGCATGTTCATCGCCCGCATGGGCATTGGCGTCACCGAGGCCGGCGTTATGCCGGCCGGCGGAAAACTCAACGCGATCTGGATGCACAAGTCTGAACGCGGCCGCGGTGCGACCATCCTGGATGCAGGCGCTCCCCTGGGTGCTGGGCTCGGCGGCATCATCATCGCCGGCCTGATCGCCTCAACGGGCAGCTGGCGCATGGCCTTCGTTATCGCCGGCGCAGCCACGGTCCTCATGGGCCTGGCCGTGTGGTGGTACGTCCGGGACAATCCACGCGACCACCGCGGCGTCAATGAGGCCGAAGCGGCCTACCTCGAAGCCTCACACGCCGCAGAGGACGCCGAGGCCGAGCTCGACGGCAGCCAAGGCAAGCGGGCACTCCTCCCCTACCTCAGGTTCCGTTCCTTCTGGGCCATGTGCTTCGGGTGGCTGGGATTCAACGGCGTGTTCTACGGCCTGCTGACCTGGGGCCCGCTCTACCTCGCCCAGGCCAAGGGCTTCGACCTCAAGACCATCGGCTGGTCCACGTTCGTGATCTTCGGAGCAGGATTCGTCGGTGAGATCATCGGCGGCACCCTCGCCGACAAGTGGCGGGCTTCCGGCGCCTCGGCCAACCGCGTGATGCGCACCCTCCTGGGCATCTCCAGCGCGGTGGTGATCGGCGGCCTCATCGGCGTTACCGTGGTCCCCGACCCCACCACCGCCGTTGTCCTGCTCTCCATGGTGATGTTCTTCCTCCGCTGGGTGGGCCTCTTCTGGAGCATCCCGTCCATCCTGGGCGGACGCACCAACGCCGGCGTGCTGGGTGGTGCCATGAACTTCAGCGGCAACATCTCCGGCTTCGTCACTCCCATCGCCGTCGGCCTGATCGTTGGCGCCACGGGTTCCTACACCTGGGCACTGCTCTACTTCGTAGGCTCGGCAATAGTGATGGGCGCCTCGGTCCTGACCCTGAACTACAACAAGCGGCTTCCTGTCTAAGCTAGCCATCCAAGGCATCACCCGATCCACGCCCCGCCGCCGGGAGCCGTGCCACAAGAAAATCCGAATGGAGCACCATGCTTACCGCAGAAGATACCCAGGACAAGGAACGCCCGCTGCGCGAGGCCGTCCGGGATACCCTCCGCACCCGGATTTTCGAAGGACACTACGCTCCCGGCACGCGGCTGGTGGAGAGGGACCTGGCGGCGGAGTTCTCCGTCTCGAGGCTGCCCGTGCGCGAAGCACTGCGCATGCTCCGCCAGGAAGGACTCATCAGCGACCGCGGCGCGCGGGGCGCAGAAGTAAGCACACTGAGCCCCAAGGATGTGGAAGACCTCTTCGATGTGCGCCAGTCCCTTGAAGTCCTGGCATGCCGGCTCGCTGCCGTACGGGCAACCACAAAGGACCTTGCCTACCTGAAAGGCCTGCTGGACGACGCCGCTGGCTTCCTCGCCAAGGGCGCCGTCATGGAGGCCCACCGCGCCAACAGCGAATTCCACGACGCCATCACCCGCATTGCGGACAACAGCTTCCTCAAGTCCGCACTGGAGCCGCTCCAGGGCCGCATGCACTGGCTGTTCCGCCACGTCAGCGACCTGCCCGAGCTCATCCAGGAACACCGCGACCTCTATGCAGCGATTGCCAGCGGAGACCCGGATGCGGCGGCGGCCCAGTCCGCCTCACACATCGGCAAGTACCGCGAGCAGTTCCCCGAGGACTTCCAGAAAACCGAACCCCAACTTCACCGGAAGAAACTATGAGACTCCTGGTCATCAACCCCAACATCAGCGACGATGTCACCGCCCTGATCGAATCCGAAGCACTCCGCTCCGCTGGATCCGGCACCGATCTGGTGGTCCGCACCGCCGGCCACGGGGTGGAATACATCGAGACCCGTTTTGAGTCCCTCGTCGCGGCTGGCGCCGTTGCCGAAATCATTGCCGAACACACCCGCCCCGGCGCTGAGCCTGTGGATGCCGTGGTGGTGGCAGCCTTCGGTGATCCGGGCCTGCCCGCGCTCAAGGAACTGGCCGATGTGCCTGTGGTCGGCATCACCGAAGCTGCGCTCTGCGCCGCCGCCCTGCAGGGCCACCGCTTTTCCATCATCGCCATCTCGGACCGGATCAAGCCCTGGTACCACGACTGCGTGGAACGGTTCGGCCTGGCCGGAAGGCTGGCCTCCATCCGCTCCATCAACGAGTCCCTCAACAGCATCGGCTCGGTCCAGGAGGATTTCAAGGAAACCCTCCTGGCACTGAGCCGGCAGGCCGTCGCGGAGGACGGGGCCGACGTCGTTATCCTGGCCGGAGCCCCGCTCGCGGGCCTGGCCCGCGAGCTCAAAGGGCAGATCCCCGTGCCGGTAGTGGACGGCATCTCCGCCGGGATCCGGATGGCCGAAGCCGTGGCGGGGCTTCAGTCCGGCCCGCACCGCGCAGGTGCTTTCGCCCCGCCGCCCCCCAAAAACCGCAAGGGACTGAGCGGAAACCTCGACGCCGCCCTTACCGCCGCCCAGGCGGGTACCGCCTCCGCTGTGCCCGCCACCTAGACCACGAAGCTTTCGCCAGAAGGAGGACACCGATGTCCCGCCAGCCTGACCTTGTCATTGCCAACGCCACCGTAGTCAACAGTTACGGGCGGCAGAACTCCCATATCGTGATCCAGGACGGCCTGGTCGTCCAGCTCCTTGATGTCACGGAAGCGGTGCCCGCCGCCGCCCGGACCATCGACGCCGGCGGCCGCCTGGTGATTCCCGGCGGCGTGGACGGCCACTGCCACGTTGCCCAGGTGACCGGACGCTTCCGCACCCTGGACGACTACCGCACCACCTCCACCGCGGCCCTGTGGGGCGGCACCACCACCATCATCGACTTCGGCATTCCCCGGGATGCCCAGGAGACACCGCTTGCCGCCGTCCTGCACAAGAAGGAACTGGCCACTGAATCCAGGTGCGACATCGCCCTCCACGGTGCTGTGGTCAGCTGGGACGAAACGGTGCCGTGGCAGCTGGAACAGCTTGCCGCCGAAGGTGTGCGCTCGGTGAAGATGTACACCACGAACCGTGGCACCACCATGGCGGACGGGGACACGATCCTCAAGGTCATGCGCGAGATGGTCCGGCTGGACGGGCTCACGTACATCCACGCCGAGCACGATCCCATCATCAGCGACTGCACGGAGCAGCACGCCCAGGACGGCAGGATCGGCATCGAGCACCTGCACAGGACCCGGCCGGAACTGGCTGAAGAGATCTCGGTCAAGGAAACGCTGGCGCTGGCTGAATACACCGGCGCTCCCGTGTACTTCGTCCACCAGTCAACACCCGGGGCAGTGGACCTGGTCACGGAAGCCCGCGCACGTGGCCTGGAGGCCTTCTCGGAAACCTGCCCGCACTACGTCACCCTGGATGACACCGTCTACGGCTCACAATTCCCCGAATGGTTCGCCTGCTGCCCGCCCATGCGCAGCCCCGAAACGGTGGCGGCACTGAAGGAGCGCATGGCCTCAGGAGCCATCCATACCGTGTCCTCGGACCACTCCTGCTACGACCTGTCCCAGAAGCGCGAGCGCACCGATGACGTCCGGGCCATGCCGCACGGCCTGCCGGGAGTGGAAACCCGAATGCCCGTCGCGTTTACCGTCATGACGTCCGCCGGTGCCGGCGTGGAGGACTTTGTAGAGGCGTTTTCTGCGGGCCCGGCCCGGATCAACGCCCTGCCCGGCAAAGGCCGCATCGCCGAAGGATTCGACGCCGACCTTGTGATCTTCGACCCCGCTGAGGAACGCACCGTAGACGGCGCCGCCCTGCACATGGGGACGGACTTCTCACCCTTCGACGGGAAGGCACTGACCGGCTGGCCCGGCGTCGTCGTTTCCCATGGCCGCGTAGTGCTGGATGCCAATGGTTTCCACGATCCCGGCGCGGCCGGTCGCTTCCTGGCCCGCAACGGCTTCCGCCAGCACCAGTCCGCCACCTCCACCGGCGCCACACACGCCGCAGCACTCTAGGAGCACCAATGCCATCAACAACGCGTCCCCGCAGGATCGGCATGATCGTGCCGTCCTCCAACACCTGCCTGGAGCCGCAGACCTACCGGATCCTGGGCGGCCGCACCGACGTCACCGTCCATTTCACCCGCATTCCGGTCACCAGGATCGCCTTGGACAACTCCTCCGACCGCCAGTTCGATCCGGCGGTCATGCGGGAGGCCGCCAAGCTGCTGACGACGGCGGACGTGGACGTTATTGCCTGGAACGGCACCTCCGGTTCCTGGCTTGGTTCCGCGCACGACCAGGACCTGGTCCAGGAGATCACCGAAGCCACCGGAGTACCCGCCACTACGTCCACCCTGGCCTACCTTGAGGCCTTCCGGACTTTTGGCACAGAGCGGATAGCGCTGTTCACCCCCTACACGGAGGATGTGAACCACCAGGTGATCGCTTCCTACGAGCGGGAGGGCATCAAGACCGTGGACCACCGCGCCTTGGGCCTGAGCGACAACGAGTCCTTCGCCCGGGTAACAGACGATGAGATGCGTCCAGGCTCACTGGAACTCGCAGCCGCGGCGCCGGACGCCCTGGTGTATCTGTGCACCAACCTCTATGGCGCCAATATCACGGCGGAAATCGAGGAGGGTACGGGAGTGCCGGTGCTCGATTCCGTGGCCGTGACCCTCTGGCATGCGCTGCGGCTCGCCGGCGCACCGCTGCTGAACCCGCGGTGGGGGAGGCTACTCGCCTAGGAAGAGCTACATCCGGAGGGTCAGGGCGGACGGGTCCATGGTCATGACGACGTGCTTGCCCTGCCCTTCGTGATCGCCGTCCAGCTGGTAGTCGTCGTTGTGCTCCAGGGCGATCTCCACGGTCTTGCCTTGGAAGTATTCAACAGCGGTGTCCTTGCTCCGGCCCTTGCCGATCATCCCGGCCACCACTGAAAGCCAGCCCAGCTTCCCGTGGTGGGGCGCCAGCACGGCCACGTCCAGCAGGCCGTCGTCCATCTTGGCCTCCGGGAAGATCTCCAGGCCGCCCTGGACCTTGCCACAGTTGCCCACCATAACGCTGCGGACTCCGCGGTGAACCGCGGTCTGGCCATCGATCACAATGGTGGCCTTGACCGGCTTGCCAGGCAGGTTCCGGATGCCAGCGTCCACGTAGGCCAGCCAGCCCACTTTGTCCTTCAGGTCCTCGTTGGTATCAGCCATGATGGTGGCGTCGTACCCCACGCCGGCCATGACCAGGAACAGCTGCTCCATGTCCGGATCGCTGCGGCGGGCACGGACCACGTCGATCTTCCGCTCGATGCCGGTCAGGGCCCCGGCCATGGCGCCGTCGTAATCGGTGACGTCCATGCCGAGGTTGCGGGCCAGGAGGTTTCCGGTGCCCAGCGGAAGCAGCCCCATCGGCACGTCTCCTCCGGACAGCACTTCAGCGACGCACCGGACCGTTCCGTCACCGCCGGCGGCGATGACGATGTCCGCCCCCTGCGCGAGAGCTTCCTTGGCCTGGCCGACACCGGGGTCCTCCTTGGTGGTTTCGAACCACATCGGCTCGCCCCAGCCGTTTTCCACGCAGTGCTTTGCCACCAGGCCGCGCACGTCGATGTCCACCGGCTTGGCGGGATTGACGATGATTGCAGCGCGCTGGAGAGAGGTGGAGCTGTTGGCAGTCATGGTGTCCTCTGGTGGCAAGTGGAAAGGCTACTTCTGAAAGAAGACTAGCCTGCCCCGCGCGGGCTTCGAAGCAGGTTGGCAGGAGCTTCGCCGCGAGGGCGCGGCTACAAGGCCTTCACGGCGCCGAGCACCTGCGCCAGCGAGTCCTTGGCATCGCCGAACAGCAGCGACGTCTGCGGCTCGTACAGCAGGTCGTTCTCGATCCCGGCGAACCCTGGCCGCATGGAACGCTTGAGGAAAACCACCTGCCGGGCGTCCGCCACTTCCAGGATGGGCATGCCGTAGATGGGTGAGCCGGTGGACGTCTTGGCTGCCGGGTTCACGACGTCGTTCGCGCCCACCACCAGCGCCACATCCGCCGTCTTGAACTCGGGGTTGATCTCCCCCATTTCCTTGAGGGACTCGTACGGCACGTTGGCCTCGGCCAGCAGCACGTTCATATGTCCGGGCATCCGACCGGCCACGGGATGGATGGCGAAGTCCACCTCGATCCCGCGGCTTTCCAGCGCCAGGGCCAGCTCGGCCGCAGTGTGCTGGCCCTGGGCCACGGCCAGCCCATAACCGGGAACAATGATGACGCGCTGCGCGTAGCCGAGCAGGACCGCAACGTCCTCGGCGCTGGAAGACCGGACGGGACGCTCACTCACGGTGGTGGATCCCGCCGTCGAACCTCCCCGGAACGCTCCGAACAGGATGCCCGCCACGCTGCGGCCCATCGCAGCCGCCATGGCCCGGGTGAGGATAGTGCCCGAGGCACCCACCAGGGTGCCGGCCACCACCAGCAGCACGTTGCCAAGCACCACGCCGGAGGCGGCGACGGCCAGGCCGGTGAATGCGTTCAGCAGGGAGATGACGATGGGGACGTCGGCGCCGCCCACGGGCAGGACCAGCAGGATGCCAGCCGCCAGGCCCAGGACCAGCAGCAGCACCCCAAGCGGAAGGGAACCGGTAAATACGACGACGGCGGCGGCCGCCACAGCGGCAAGCAGCACCGCCGCCATCACCACGGGGAGCCCGCGGAACACCACCGGCCGCGTGGTCATCAGTTCCTGCAGCTTGGCGAACGTGACCCCCGAGCCTGCGAAGGACACGGCACCCACCAGGAGCGTGAACACGATGGCCAGCCGCACCCAGGGATCGGCTGCGTGGCTCAGTTCGAGAAGCGCAACGAGGGCAGCCGCTCCGCCGCCAACGCCGTTGAAGGCCGCAACCAGCTGCGGCATCTGCGTCATCTTCACGCCCCGGGCCACGGGCGCCGCCACCACCGTGCCCACGGCGATGGAACCAAGGATCCACGGGACGTTGTCCAGCTGCGCGGACAGGAACACGGTGACGACGCCGATCAACGCACCCAGCGCACCGATCAGGTTGCCGCGGCGGGCAGTCCGCGGGGAACTGAGCCCGCGCAGCGCCAGAATGAAGAAAACCGCGGCGACGAGGTACAGCAGTGACGTCCAGACCGGATTAAGGAGGCTCACTTGCTGTCCGCCTTCGTCGACGGGGTCCTGGCAACCTGTTTCCTGGCATGGAACATGTGCAGCATGCGGTCGGTCACCACGAAGCCGCCCACCAGGTTGGCGGTGGCAAGGACGACGGCGAGGAGCGCCACCGCGAGCACCCATGGGTCCGCTGCCTGGCCGGCCACAATGATGGCACCCACCAGGATGATGCCGTGGATGGCATTAGCTCCGGACATCAGCGGCGTGTGCAGGGTGCTGGAGACCTTGGACACCACCTCGAAGCCGACGAAGACGGCCAGGACCGTGATGGTCAGCAGGCTCATTCCGTCCATCAGAGTGCTCCTTCCCGCGAGGTGGCGGCCCGCTCGGCAAGCAGGTCCGCCGTCGGCTGGTGCCGCACCGTGCCGTCGTGGGTGAGGCAAGCCCCGGCGATGACCTCGTCGCTGAAGTCGGGGACCAGCGCACCGTCCCGGACCATCAGCACCAGCAGGTTGGCGACGTTCTTGGCGTACAGGCGGGAGGCGTCCGACGCCATGGCGGAGGGTGCGTCCTTCAGGCCGACCAGCGTAACGTGGCCGGAGCCGTCCGCGGTGGGGATGGGCACATCCTGGCCTGGCACGGCGCCTTCCACGTTGCCGCCCGAGTCCGCAGCGAGGTCGACGACGACCGAACCGGCCCGCATACCCTGCACCATCTCGCGTGTGACCAGGAGCGGTGCCCGCCTTCCGGGGACGGCCGCCGTCGTGATCAGTACATCCGCCTGTGCCACGTGCGGTGCCAGCAGCTGGCGTTGCCGGGTGCCGGCGTCGGAACTGAGCTGGCGGGCGTAGCCGCCGGCGGCCTCTGCCGTTTCGAGGTCCAGCCGGATGAAGGTGCCGCCCATGGAGGCTACCTCGTCCGCGGAAGCGGGGCGGATGTCGTTGGCGAAGACCCGCGCGCCGAGCCGCTTTGCCGTACCGATGGCCTGCAGGCCCGCCACCCCCGCCCCCAGGACCAGGACCCGGGCGGGCGGGACGGTGCCGGCGGCTGTCATGTACAGCGGGAAGAACCGGGGCAGCCGGATGGCTGCCTCAAGGACGCAGCGGTACCCGGCCACGAGGGCCTGGGAGCTGAGTGCGTCCATGGACTGGGCCCGGGAGATGCGGGGCACGAGTTCCAGGGCGAAGGATGTCACGCCGGCCTCGGCGAGCGCATGGACGGTTGGCAGTTCGGACGACGGCGACGCCAGGCCCACGGAGACGGCGCCCCTTTTCAGGGACCGGGCAGTGTCCGGGTCGAGGGGCCGGACGTGGGCGAGGACGTCCAGCTGGGCGGGATCAAGGCCGGGGACAATATGTGCGCCCGCCTGGCTGTAGGCGAGGTCCGGGTACCCGGCCGCCGCGCCGGCGTCTTCCTCGAGGAGTATCTCGACGCCGAGCGCCACCAACTGCTTGACCGTTTCCGGTGTGGCGGCCACGCGCCGTTCACCCTCCCGGCGTTCCCGCGGTATGCCCAGTTTCACCCGCCGACTCCCCTCGCTGCATGTATGCGGGAGCGCCGCCCTGCTGGGCCGTCCCTGGTCCAGGTGGGCCAGGGGGCTTCGCGGAGCGGCGCTGCTGCACGTAGTTGGCTTGAGTCTATGGCCCGCACCGCCGGTGCGGGAGTAGGGCGGCGTGCTTGGGTGGCAAACAGTTACCTTACGTATCGCTTGGACGTCCGCGGCTGCTGTGTTCCCCGCCCGCCAGCCGGTAGGAGTCCTGCAGCAGTTCCGCCAGCAGCTTCGCGTCGATCCGGTCCAGCCGCACCAGTACCAGCTGGGGAGAGCGCTCGTGGTGCGGGGTCCAGAAGAAGGTGTCCGGCTCCGTTCCCGCCAACGCCTCGCGTTCTTCGGTCTTGACGGCGAGGACTCCGGGTTCCCAGATGCGGGCCATTAAGGTCCTGGCGAACCAGGCGGGCTGGCCCCAGCTCAGCCGCTCCGTGACGCCCGGCATCGCCAGGGCAATCCTGCGGACCTCGGCTTCAGTGGCCATGAACCACAGTTGCACCCGCCATTGCAGGCCGCAGTACATCCATCCCGCCGAAGCGTCTTGCGGGGCGGCCCTGGTAGTCCAGCCCTATGTCACGCGCTGTTTCCTGCAGGAGCGGGACAACAGTCTGTTCAATCACATCCTGGCTGGAGCGGTGCGTCTGCAAGGAGACGTTGACGGCGCCGACAGCCTCGTCTCCGCACCAGATGGGAACGGCAACGCCGCGGAGGCCGTTCTCCAGTTCCTGGGAGACCATGGACCACCCCTGGCTCCGGGCAAGGCTGACCTCGTCCTTGAGGGCCTCCAGGCTGCCGACGGAGTGCTCGGTATAACGCTGCAGGTGGACTGATTCGTAGTACGCATCCAGGCTGCCGGCCGGCAGGGCAGCGAGGAGCACCCGGCCCATGGACGTCGCCCACGCCGGAAACCTGGTGCCCACGCTGATGGATACGTTGAGCAGGCGCGGGGACGGGACACAGGCGACATAGGCGACGTCCGCCCCATCAAGCACGCAAAGCGACGCCGTCTCGCCGAGCTCGGACGCCAGCAATTTGAGGTGCGGCTCGGCAACACGGGGAAGGGACAGGATGGAGAGGAAGGAGGAACCCAGCTCCAGGGAGCGGGCGGTCAATTCAAAAGATTGTCCGTCGGTCCGCAGGTAACCAAGGTCCGCCAGCGTTAGCAGGAACCGCCGGGCAGAAGCGCGCGTTATGTCCGTCGCCGCCGCGATCTGGGAGACGGTCAGGCGGGGGGTTTCCGAGGTGAACGCCCTGAGGACGTCAAAGGCCTTCCCCACCGACTTCACAAAGTACGCCGGATGTTCTTCCATGAACTTCTTGCCCTTCCGAGAAATACGGGACACCGGGTCCACCTGGGTGGACCCGGCATCCTTGAGCGTATCTAGCTGGAAACCTTCGCCTGGTCCGCTCTGGCACCCTCTGCCTTGCGCCGCTTCAGCTGGGCGCGGAGGGGAGGGACAACCAGCGCCGCGGCAGAGATGGCAAGGAGCACCAGCGCAATGGGACTGGTGAAGACGGATGCCCACCCGTCAGTGATGAGGGCGCGGCGCAGGTTTGCCTCCGCCAGAGGCCCCAGGATCAGGCCCAGAACGGCGGGTCCTGCAGGGAAACCGAAGCGCAGCATGAACAGCCCCACGGCGCCGAAAATCATCATCATGAACACATCGAAGACGCTGTTGTTGATGGAGTACGTCCCCACCATGCAGAAGATCAGGATGATGACCCACAGGTAGTGGCTGGGCAGTTCCAGCAGTTTGACCATGCCGCGCATGCGCAGCAGGCTCAGCCCGAGGGTCAGGATGGTGGCGATCAGCATGATGGTCACCAGCGAGGAGACGAGGTCCGGCCGGCTGCTGAAAAGGCTGGGCCCCGGCTGGATGCCCCAGATCATCATGGACCCGATCATGACGGCCATGACGGAATCGCCGGGGACGCCGAGCGCCATGGTGGTGGTCACGCTGCCGCCAAGGGTTGCCGTGCTGGAGGTATCGCCGGCAGTCAGACCCTCCAGGGAGCCCTTGCCGAACTCCTCCGGGTGCTTGGAGACTTTCCTGGCGTTGTCCCACGCGATGATGCCTGCGATGTCGCCGCCCACTGCCGGGACAAGGCCGACGACGGATCCGGTCACCGCGCCGATTCCCATCGGTTTGAACAGCCGCTGCATCAGTTTCCGTCCGGGCATCCACTGGCCCAGCTGGGTGACGGGCTTGACGTGGTGCAGGTGCCTGCGCCTGGTGAGGATCTGGTTGAGGACTTCCGCTACGCCGAAGAACCCGATGATGACCGGAATGAACGGTATGCCGCCGTTCAGTTCCAGGACATTCAGGGTGAAGCGCGCGTCACCGGTGATGGGATCACGGCCCACGGTGGCCAGCAGCAGACCGAAGGCTCCGGCGGCAAGGCCCTTGAGGATTCGTCCCGAGGAAACACCCACCATCATCGTCAGGCCGAAAACCACCAGCGCGAACATTTCCGGCGGCCCGAACTGCCGGGCGAACTCCGAAAGGGGTACCGCGGCAACCGCCAGGATGAGGATGCCAAAAAGCATGCCGAAGGCCGAGCCGAAGGCGGACGTTGTCAGGGCCAGCCCCGCTTGTCCTTTCAGGGCAAGCGGGTAGCCGTCAAAGGTTGTGGAGATGGAGGCAGGAGTGCCCGGGGTGTTGATGAGGATGGCCGGCACCCGGTCCCCGAACTGGGCCGCCACATAGATGGTCAGCAGGACGGCGAGGCCCTGGATAGGTTCCAGCGTCAGTGTGAACCCGCTGGCCAGGGCCACGGCCATGGTGGCGGTCACACCCGGGAATGCACCCACGAGCATGCCCACCAGGATGCCCAGGCCGATGTACAGGAGGGTATCGACCTGGAGGACGGTCACGATGCCGTCCGTAACGGGTGAGGCAGCGATCTGGATCATAGGTTCACCCGCAATGCGACGACGAAAAGGAAATGGAGGAGGGCCGTAACGATGGCCGGGAACACGATCAGTGGCCTCCAGCCCCGGCCGCCGTACAGAGCCGTCAGCGCGACGCACGTTGCGAACGTAATCAACCAGAACTGGAGGACGTTCCACAGCAGGAGGTAGCCCACCAGGATTACCGCCGTCAGCAGCATCCTGCCGATGCCCCACCCGCTGAGCGGATCAGGGAGGTTGGCCCGGCTGACCCCGCGCAGCACGTTGATCACCACCTGCAGGACGCCGAAAACGATAAGACTCCATGCGAGCATGGTGGGCCAGAAGGGAGGCCCGAGTTCCACCCGGACCCCTGAACGGATGCCCTGGGCGAGCACCAGGACCAGGATGCCGAGGCCTATGGTGACCGCAGCTGGAACCAGTTCCCTGAGCCGGTGCGCGCGGTCCGTAACCAGCACCTCGGACGCCGGGTGGATATGGGCTTCGGCGTGGTCCTGCTCAGGGTCTGTTGGGTTGAGGCCTGCCGGCGGCCCTGTTGCTGTGTGATCGTTCATTGCGGTTCCTCAGTAGGGGCCGGCCAGCGGAAGGCTGGCCGGCCCGTCTGCCTCGAAGTGTGTGCCTGGCGCTACTTGCCCTGCGCGAGCTTGATCCACGGTCCGTAGCGGTCGGCTTCCTCGTCAAGGAACGCCTTCATCTCCTCCGCGTCCTTGAAAGTGGGTACAAGGTTGGAACCTTCGATGACCTTCTTGTACTCCGGGTCCTCAACAGCCTTGCCCATGGCGTCGGAGAGCTTGCTGACAACTTCCTCGGGTGTACCGGCCGGAGCCATGATCCCCACCCATGAAGCATTCTGCAGGTCAATCCCTTCTTCCTTGGCGGTGGGGACGTCCGGGTTCTTTGGATCCCGTTCCTCCGTCAGCATGGCCAGGTAGCGGAGCTTGCCTGCGTCCACCTGGTTCTTCTGCGTGCCGATCGCATCGATCGAGAAGTCGACGTCACCGGCCGCCGCAGCGGCAACGGCCGGGGCGGAGCCGTCAAACGGTACAGATGTGAGCTCGATTCCGGCAAGTTCCTGGAAGCCCTGGGCGGGGGAATCCCAGACCGAGCCAACACCCGGGCTGGAGTAGGTGACCTTTCCGGGATTGGCCTTGGCGTCCGCGACGAGGTCCTTGAGCGACTGATAGGGGCTGTCCACCGGGACAGCGATGGCACCGGGTCCGGCCAGGCCCTGGCCAATCGGCGCGTAGTTGGACGGGTCAATGTCGTAATCCTGGAACTGCAGGGTGGCTACCTCTACGCCCATCATCGAAAGGTTGTAGCCGTCCGGCTTTTGGTCCTTCAGCCAGTTGTAGGCCACCGACCCGTTGGCCCCCGGCTTGTTTTCGACGATGACCTCGACGCCCAGCTCTTTTTCCAGCAGCGGTGCAATGGTACGGGCCGTCAGGTCCCCCGAGCCGCCTGCGGCCCAAGGAACGGTCAGCCGGATGTCCTGCGCGGGGAAGTCGGCTTCGGAACTGCTGTTGCTGCCCGAGGCGCAACCAGTCAGCGCAAGCAACCCCGCCGTGCCCACTGCGAGTGATTTTAGAAGGGTTTTCACTACGGTTTTCTCCTTTGATACCCGTAATCCGACAAGGCTGCCGGCTATCATCTCCGACAGTGCACCTCATCTGGGATTTTGTACGCATCACGAACATGTGTGCATAAAACGTACAGTAGTTGTAATCTAGTTCACATCGAGGCCCGGAACAAGGCCGCGGCCGAAATTGTGACCAAGCAATCCGACCCATGGACGCTTCGCACTGGCGGGGCCGGAAGGTGGACAGAATGAGTACTCCGGCGGAGTCATACCTGGTGGGGTTGATCGGCGAAGGAACCACGCACTCCCTGACCCCTGCCCTCCACGAGCGGGAAGCCGACCATCACGGACTGCGGTACATCTACCGGACCGTGGACCTGACTGTCCTGGCACGTCCGGCCGGAGACGTGGGGGCCCTGCTCTCGGCCGGACGCGACCTCGGCTTCAATGCCTTCAACATCACCGTTCCCGCCAAACAGGTTGTCCTTGGGTACCTTGACGATCTCTCGGATGATGCGGCGCGGCTGGGGGCCGTCAACACCGTCCTTATCCGTGATGGCAAGTTCATCGGCCACAACACCGATTACTCCGGATTTGGCTCCGCCCTTGAGGAAGGCCTTCCAGGCGCGTCCCTTGGACGTGTTGTGCAGCTGGGCGCTGGCGGCGCCGGCGCCGCTACGGCCTACGCGCTCCTGGCAGCAGGAGCTGAGCACCTGTGCGTCCTGGACCTTGATCCCGCCCGTTCCCGGGAGCGGGCCGAGGCCCTGGCGCGGCACTTCCCGGACAGGAACATCGAATGGCGGCCGATGAGTGAGGTGGCCGATGTGATGTCCGACGCCGACGGGCTGGTGCATGCCACCCCTGTGGGGATGCACGCCCATCCGGGCATGCCCCTGGACGGGGACCTGCTCCAATCCCGGCACTGGGTGGCCGATATTGTCTACCGCCCGATCGAAACTGGGCTGCTCAAGGCAGCCGCTGCCAAAGGGTGCCGCGTGCTGGACGGCGGCCACATGGCCGTGGGCCAGGCAGTGGACGCCTTCCGCCTCATCACGGGCGTGGAACCGGACCGCTCACGCATGAGGGAGCATTTCCTGTCCATGCTCCGGCGGGGGGCCTAAGCATCAACAGTATGCGCCCCCTGGACCGGCTAACCCCGTGCGCTGAGGTCGGCGGAGATGAGTTTCGCCGTCGCAATGATCTCCTGTGCCACCGAAGCCAGGAAGGCGTCCGGGTCCGGCTTGGCAGCGACGGACTGGGCCTGCAGGGACACGTTGACAGCGGCAACCACCTTGGAGCGGTCGTACACAGGGGCGGCCACGGACATCAGGCCAAGCTCCAGCTCCTGGTCCAGCAGGCACCAGCCCTGCGCCCGGACTGTCTCCAGGACTGACAGAAGGTCCTTGACGGTGCCCAGGGCGCGCGGGGTCAGCGGTTTGATCTCGGCGGCGGCCAGATAGGACTTCAGGTCCGCCGGCGGCAGTCCCGCGAGCAGGACGCGGCCCATCGACGTGGCGTACGCCGGGAAGCGGGTGCCCACGGTGATGCCCACATTCATGATCCGGCGGGTGGTCACCCGGGCGATGTAGGCGATGTCAGTCCCGTCGAGCACTGCGGCAGAAGTGGATTCCCCCAGCTTCAGGGACAGTTCCTCAAGGTGCGGCTGCGCCATCTGCGGCAGCGACAGCCCGGACAGGTACGCGTAGCCCAGCTGGAGCACCTTGGCCGTGAGCGCGAATGTTTTACCGTCGGTCCGCACGTAGCCCAGTTCCACTAGGGTATGCAGGAACCGCCGGGCAGTGGCGCGCGTCAGCCCGGTGCGGGCTGCCACCTCCGTCAGGGTCATCACCGGGTGGTCCGTATCGAAGGAACGGATCACGGCGAGCCCGCGGGCCAGGGACTGGACATACTGGTCGCTGGCCTGCGGGGCCCCCGCTGATGCTGCGTCGGTCATGGTTACCAATCCTAGGGCCGGTTCAGGCCGCGGCAGCCGCCTTCAGCGGGACGGGAACCAGTTCCTGGAGCTCTTCAAGGGTGCAGCCGAAGGTTTCGCGGACGGTGATGCCGCCGGGTCCGGTGAGGAAGACGGCTTTGTCGGTGTAGACGCGGGTAACGCAGCCGACGCCGGTGAGCGGGTAGGTGCAGGACTCCACGATCTTGGAGGCACCCTCGCGGGTGAGGAGGGTCATCATGACGAAGACGTCCTTGGCGCCGGTGGCCAGGTCCATGGCGCCTCCGACGGCGGGAATCGCCCCGGGTGCCCCGGTGTGCCAGTTGGCGAGGTCACCGGTGACTGATACCTGGAATGCGCCGAGCACGCAGATGTCCAGGTGCCCGCCGCGCATCATCGCGAAGGAGTCGGCGTGGTGGAAGTACGAGGCGCCGGGGAGTTCGGTGACGGGGATCTTGCCGGCGTTGATGAGGTCCTCGTCGATCTCATCACCCTTGGCTTCCGGGCCCATGCCCAGCATCCCGTTCTCCGTGTGAAGCGTGATGCCCTGTTCCGCGGTGAGGTAGTTGGACACGAGGGTGGGCTGGCCGATGCCAAGGTTCACGAACGATCCTGGGGCGATGTCCCTGGCCACCAGGCGGGCGAGGTCGTCCCGGCTCAGCGGGGCCTCGGAGGTTCTGATGCTCGATTCCATAACGCCCATGTCAGGCCACCTTCTCGCTCGAGCCAGCATCCGCGGGGACGCGGACCACAGTATTGACGTAGATCCCGGGAGTGACCACGTTTTCCGGGTCCAGCGCCCCGGTGGGAACGATCTCGGAGACCTGGACGATGGTGTGCTTTGCGGCCGCGGCCATGATCGGACCGAAGTTCCGGGCAGTCTTGCGGTACACCAGGTTGCCCTTGCCGTCGGCCTTGAGTGCCTTGATGAGGGCGACGTCGGCATGGATGGGGGTTTCAAACACCTGGCCGCGGCCGTCGATGATCCGGGTTTCCTTGCCTTCGGCCAGCATGGTCCCGTACCCGGTGGGCGTGAAGAATCCGCCGATCCCCGCGCCGGCGGCCCGGATGCGCTCGGCCAGGTTGCCCTGCGGCACCAGTTCCAGCTCGATCTGCCCTGCCTTGTACCTGGCGTCAAAGTGCCAGGAATCGGACTGGCGCGGGAAGGAACAGATCATCTTCCTCACCCGGCCTTCCTTGATCAGCAGCGCCAGGCCCTGGTCTCCCTGGCCCGCGTTGTTGTTCACCACCGTCAGGTCCGTGGCGCCGCAGTCCAGCAGCGCATCGATCAGCTCGAACGGCTGCCCGGCGTTGCCGAACCCGCCGATCATCACGGTGGAACCGTCCTTGATTCCGGAGACGGCCTCCTGGACCGACTCTACAAAGTTCAGCATTGCCTTAGGCCTTTCCTGTGTTGGTGCCTGCGGAGGCGGTGACGTTTTCAAGCACCACGGCCAGGCCCTGCCCGACGCCGATGCAGATCGCGGCAACGCCCCAGCGTTCACCGGAGGCCTGGAGGGACCGGGCGAGGGTGCCGAGGATGCGGGTGCCGGAGGCACCGAGCGGGTGGCCCATGGCGATGGCCCCGCCGTGACGGTTCACAATGGAGGGGTCGATGCCCCAGGCGTTGATGCACGCCAGGGACTGCGCGGCGAACGCTTCGTTAAGTTCGACGGCGCCTACCTGGTCCCAGCCGATGCCCGCCTTCGCGAGGGCTTTGTTTGCCGCCTCCACCGGGGCGTACCCGAAAAACTGGGGATCGTTCGCGTGCGCCCCGCGCCCGGCGATGCGGGCCAGTGGGTCCAGGCCCAGCAGCCCGGCGGCAGCCTCGGATCCGATCCAGGCCGCGGAGGCGCCGTCAGACAGCGGGGATGCGTTGCCCGCCGTGACGGTGCCGCCTGCTTCGGCGCCCTCGGGCTCGTTACGGAACACGGTCTTCAAGGCGGCGAGCTTCTCGGCGGTGGAGCCGGGACGGATGCCCTCGTCCCGGACCAGGTCGGTGCCGGGCACCGGTGCCACCAGGTTGTCGTAGAACCCCTCGTCCCACGCCGCGGCGGACAGGTTGTGGGAGGCAGCGGCGAACTCGTCCTGCTGCTCGCGGGTGACTCCGTATTTCTCGCGGAGCCGTTCGGTGGCCTCGCCCAGGGAGATCGTCCATTCCTTCGGCATGGCCTTGTTCACCAGGCGCCAGCCCAGGGTGGTGGAAGCCAGGGTCATGTCCCCGGCCGGGTAGGGCTTCTCCGTTTTCGGCAGCACCCAGGGCGCGCGGGACATCGACTCCGCCCCGCCCACCAGCATCAGCTCGGCGTCACCGGCGTTGATCTGCCGCGAGGCGATAATCGCGGCATCAAGGGACGAGCCGCAGAGCCGGTTGACCGTGGTCCCCGGAATCGAGACCGGAAGCCCGGCCAGCAGCGTCCCCATCCGGGCGATGTTCCGGTTCTCCTCGCCCGCACCGTTGGCGTTGCCGAAAACAACCTCATCGATCCGCTCCGGATCCAGCCCCGGCGCCCGCTTCACGGACTCCCTGATCACGTGCGCGGCAAGGTCATCCGGACGGACCCCGGCGAGGCCGGAACCGAATTTACCGAACGGGGTGCGCACGGCGTCGTACACAAAAGCCTGGTTCATGGGGTTGCATCCATTTCTCGAAAAACCTGCTGGGCGGTCTTGAAGGCGGTGTTGGCGGAGGGCACTCCGCAGTAGATTGCGGTTTGCAGCAGGATCTCCTTGATCTCGTCCCTGCTGAGGCCGTTGGTGAGGGCGGCCCGGATGTGCATGGCCAGCTCCTCCCAGTGCCCGTGCGCCACCATGGCGGTGATGGTGACGGCGGAGCGCATCTGGCGCGTAAGGCCGGGCCGGGTCCAGATCCCGCCCCATGCGATCCGCGTGATCATGTCCTGGAAGTCGTCGGTGAATTCGTCCTTGGTGGTGTTGGCCCGGTCCACGTGGGCGTCACCCAGGACCTCGCGCCGGACCTTCATTCCGCCGTCGTAAATGTCCTGGCTGGTGGCGGCCGGCTGGACGACGCCGTTGCGTTCGGGGTTCTTCCCCTCGCTGCCGCTCACTTGGCTGCTCCCCGCGATTCGGCCCAGGTGATGAGGCTGCGCATCAGCTCGGCCACGTGGGCGGGGGCTTCGGCGGGGGCAAGGTGCGCCACGCCTTCTAGGGTGACAGCGGTGGCGGTTCCGCCGCCGGCCGTGATCCCGGCCGCCACGTCTTCAGCGAACGACGGCGGCGCCACCCCGTCCAGCGCCCCGGCGATGACCTGGGTTGGCACCCGGATGCTGCCCAGGTCCTCCCGGACGTCGAAGGCCGCCAGCGCTTCACAGCAGAAGGCGTAGCTGAACCGGTCGGCGTCGCGCAGGGCATGCAGGAGCCTGCTGCTGAGCTCGGGCTCGCGTTCCATGAAACCAGGGGCAAACCAGCGTTCCGCGGAGCCCTGGATCATCACCGGGGTACCCTGGCTGCGGACCGTTTCCGCCCGTTCCAGCCACCCTTCGGGCGTGCCCAGCTTGGCGCCGCTGCACTGCACGGACAGGCTCTTGAGGCGCTCCCCGTGCTTGATGCCCAGCTGCAGGCCGGTGGCACCGCCCAGGGAAACGCCGGCGTAATGGAAGGCCTCCCCGGGGGCGATGGAATCCACGAGCTCCACGACCGCATCAGCCAGCGCGGCGACGTCGAACGTTTCGGTGGCGGCGGGCGAGACGCCGTGGCCGGGCAGGTCCCAGGCCACCACGTCGTAGTCGTTGCCCAGTACGGAGGCGGTGCGGTTCCACAGGATGGTGGAGGTACCCAGGGACGGACCCACCACCAGCAGGGGATGCTCACCCAGCGGCCGCTGGGGAGAGAGCAGGGCGGCTTTCAGGGCAGGTTTAGCCACGGGGGCCTCCGTTCGGATCGGTATCGGGAAGTGCAGTGGGTGCCGCAAATTCCGGGAAGGCGGCCAGGATGCGGCGGGAAATGGCTGCCGCCTCGCCCAGGTAGTTGGCGGGATCGAGGAGTTCTTCGAGGCGGAGGTCGGTAAGCACCCCGGGCGGCACGGCGCCCCGGAGCAGCTTGCGGTAGGTGGCCCCCTGCGCCCCGGCTGGTGCCTGCAGGGTCTGGTCCACGATGGCCTGCAGCTGCTCCTTCCCGGTGAGGCCGTCCTTCTCCTCCAGCAGGGGCGACACCGCCGCACCCACCCCCTCGGCCAGGAGCAGCGGGCCGGCGAGGTCCAGGTTGCGGCGCATGGCGTCGGGGAAGGCCTGCAGGCCCTCGGCGAGCTCGCGGACGTGCCCGGCCGCCCCCAGCGCCAGGGCCAGGAGCTGCCGGAGGGCGGGCCACTCGGTATGCCACGCAGCGTCCGGGCGCTCATCGTTGAAGTTGGCTGCCGCCAGGTGCAGCTGCGCGGCAAGACCGGGCGCCTGCAGCGCAGCGCTGCGGACCAGGACGGACAGCACGGGGTTCTGCTTCTGCGGCATGGCAGAGGAGACGCCGCGGCCGGCAGCGCGCGGCTCGGCCAGCTCGCCGACCTCGGGCCTGCTCAGGAACAGGACGTCCGCGGCGATCTTTCCGAATGCGTCCAGCACTGCCGCCAGGGCGTTGCCCAGGGACGTGACCACCAGCCGGTTGGTGTGCCAAGGCGCTGCCGCCGGGGCCAGGCCCAGCTGTGCCGCCAGGGCATCGGCCAGGCTGAAGGGGGTGCTTGATGACCCGGAGGCCAGGACGGTTCCTGCGGCCAGGGTCCCCGCCGCGCCGCCGAACTGGACCGGAAACGCCAGGCCTTCGAGCTGGCGGCCCGCGGCGGCGACGCCGTGGAACCACTGCGCAGCCCGCAGGCCGAACGTGAAGGGCAGGGAATGCTGGGTCAGGCTCCTGCCCACGCACAGCGTGTCCGCGTGCTCTTCCGCCAAACTGGCGAGCGCCGCCGCGGTGCGCTTCAGGTCGCCCATCAGCGCCTCCACGGTATTGCGGGCCAGCAGCATCAGGGCGGTATCCAGCACGTCCTGGCTGGTGAGGGAGGTGTGGACTGCCTTCCCTGCGCCGATGCCGGCACCATCCAGCGCCTGGACATTCTTCCGCAGGTCCGCCAGCAGCGGGATCACCGGGTTGCCGCCGCCCTGGGCACGGCGGGCTATGCCTGCCACGCTGTACCTGCCGGGCTCGGCCGCGGCGGAGACGACGGCGGCGGAACCGGCGGGCGCCAGGCCCGCCTTTTCCAGCACGGCGGCCCAGCCAGACTCGACGGCGAGGATCGCCGCCAGCACAGCCTGGTCACCCGTCAGCGCACCCACCAGGGGCGAGGCCGAGACGGGACTAAGCAGGCCGGCGTCGCCCTCTCCCCCGAAGACGCCCGCATCTCCCAGGCCGGCGGACCCGGTCACTGGAAGTCCAGGAAGACTGTCTCGCCCTCACCCTGGAGGCGGACGTCCCAGGTGAGGCCCCCGTCTGCGTCGCGGCGGGCGATCAGCGTCTTGCGGCGCTCGGGATCCAGGGAGCTGAGCAGCGGGTCGTTGGCGAGCGCCTCCGTGTCCTCGGGGAGGTAGATGCGGGTGAAGAGGCGGTTGGTCAGGCCGCGGGCGAAGATGGCCACGGAGATAAAGGGCGCCGCCGCCGGTTTGCCAGGGACCGGTTTGGCGGGGCCCGGGTTCACCGTGGTGAAGGTGAAAACTCCGGAGTTGCCCACGGCGCCGCGGCCCCACCCGGTAAAGGTGTAGCCGTCGCGGACCAGGGACCCGGTCTTCTGGACAATGTTGCCCTCGGCGTCGGGCTGCCAGATTTCCAGGATGGCGTCCGGAATGGGCTGGCCGGAGCCGTCGTAGACGGTTCCCTGCAGGCGGATGGAGCCCGGCGAGCCGGGGGCGAGGAGTTCGTTGTCCTTCTCGAACGGCAGGGCGTAGCCGTAAAACGGTCCGACGGTCTGCCCCGGGGTGGGGACAAGTTTGGCCTGGTTGCTCATATCCCTATTCGCCTGCCTCTTCGTTGCTGTCGCCTGCCGGACCGAACGCCTCGTTTTCCGTCCACGTCCGCTTGGGGCCGGTCAGGACGATGTCCCAGTTGTAGCCAAGGGCCCACTCGGGTTCGGTGAGGCTGTGGTCGTACGTGGCCACCAGGCGGTCGCGGGCATCCTGGTCCACGATGGTCTGGTAGATCGGGTCCAGCGGGAACAGCTGGTCGCCCGGGAAGTACATCTGGGTGATGATCCGCTGGGTGAATTCGGTGCCGAACAGGGAGAAGTGGATGTGCGCCGGGCGCCAGGCGTTCAGGTGGTTCTTCCACGGGTACGCGCCGGGCTTGATGGTGGTGAACCGGTAGGACCCGTCCGGGCCGGTGATGCAGCGGCCGATACCCGTGAAGTTCGGGTCGATTGGCGCCGGGTGCTGGTCGCGTTTGTGGATGTACCGGCCGGAGGAGTTGGCCTGCCAGATCTCCACCAGCTGGCCGGCAACGGGGCGGCCTTCGCCGTCCAGGACCCGGCCTGCCACGATGATCCGCTCGCCCTGGGGCTCGCCGTTGTGCTGGATGGTGAGGTCGGATTCGAGGGCGTGCACATCCTGGTGGCCGAAGGCCGGCGAGTACAGCTCGATGGTCTCCGGGTCCGCGTGGTGCAGGCTCTTGGTGGGGTGCCGCAGGATGCTGGAGCGGTAGGGCGGGTAGTCCAGCCGCGGCTGGATCTCGGCGGGGGAACCCTCTTTGAGGGCCCGTGCGTACGCTTCGCCCAGCGCGTTGATCTCTGCGCTGAGGTCAGCCTGGGTTTCAATGGCGCGGTCCAGGGGCATGTGGGCTGCCTTCGGCTCGGCGGGCGGCACAGACTCGTCGGTATCAAGATGGGCGTTGGTTTCTTCCGGCACGGCTGGCTCCTTTCTGGTTTTCGTTTAATCGGTGGGTGGTGCCTTGCGGGCTTTTCAGGTCCGGTGCAGCGAGTCGTACTGGACCGCGTGCCGGACTGGTGCGTTGGGCGCCCCGTACCCGTCATAGCCGCCGCGGCGCTCCACCATTTCAAAGAACACACTGCCTACCGTGGCGGTGTAGAAGTGGAGGAATTCACCGTCGGCATCCCGGTCGTAGAGGAGGTTGAGCTCCTTGAGGGTGGCCAGGAACCCGGGTTCGAGGTCGAACCGGGCGTCCAGGTCCTCGTAGTAGTTCGCCGGGATCTGCAGGAACTCGAGTCCCCGGTCCCGGGCGGCCCGGGCGGTGGCCACAAGGTCCGCCACGGCGAACGCGATGTGCTCCTGGTACGTCTTCCGGGCTTCGTTCTGCGCCTGCTGCACCGGCGCCAGGTTCAGCACCAGCCGCACCGCGCCGTCGGAGGTCTGCATGACCTGGGAGCGCACCAGTCCGCTGGGGCTGGGCACTTCGGCGAAGGGCTGCGGTTCCAGGGCCAGGGCGCTGGTGTAGAAGAGGACAGCTTCGTCAAAGTGCTGCCAGGGCTGGGCGAGGTTGACGTGGTCAATGACGGCGCTGGCGCCGCTCGAGGGGTGCTCCAGGCCCTCCCCGAATTCACGTGTCCAGGCGGCGGTGCCGTCGGGGCTGCCCTGGCACAGGAAGATCTCGGTGGAGTCCGGCGCGGAGATGCCCTGGAAGACTTCCTCATCGGCCTGGACCTTGCGGGCCACCACGGGCGCCTTGAGCTGCTGGGCCCGGGCTGAGGCGATGACGGGCGAATCGACGTCGAAGCCCAGGGCGGCGATGGCGGGTTCGGCATGGACGGCTGCCTGCTCGTTGATGATCACGCGGGCCTGGCCCATGGTCCACAGCTGGACATCCTTGGTGCGGTGCCTGCCCTCGAACCCGAAGCCGAGCTGCCCCAGGAGCTTTTCCAGCTGCGCGGTGTCGTCCGCCTTGACCTCGGCGAAGTTGAAGCCTGCGGGTTCACTCACCTTGGGCAGCGTGGCCAGTTCCATGGGATAACGACGGCGGGACGCGGCACCGGAGCCGGCTGCACCACTTGCGGAGGTGCTTGCCAGCCATGTTGCGCTCTGTTCCTCCAGCCAGATCAGCGAACGCATGGCGTCCACCGCGGTGCGGTCCACATCCGACTGGCGGAAGACGTCGTTGAAGACTTCGAGGGACACGGGACCGGAGTAGCCGGCCCGGACCACGTGGCCCATGAATTTCCCGAGCTCGAACTGGCCCTCGCCCGGGAAGACGCGGTAGTGGCGGCTCCAGGAGAGGACGTCCATGGAGAGCTTGGGGGCGTCCGCCACCTGGACAAAGAAGATCTTTTCGGGGTTGAACGCCTCGATGGGCGCGGTGTCCCAGTCGCGGGAGAGGATGTGGAAGGAGTCCAGGCAGGTGCCGAAGTTGGGGTGGTCCACCATCTCCACCAGCTTGTACGCATGCTCGTAGTCGTTGACGTACTTGCCCCACGCCAGGGCCTCGTAGGCCACCTTGACGCCGTGGTTCCCGGCCAGCTCCGCAAGTTCGGAGAGCTGGGAGGCGCGGAGGCCGTCGTCGTCGATTGTTGCCGTGGCCACGTTGGAGCAGACCAGGATGGTGTCCATGCCCAGGCGGGACATCAGCTTGAACTTTGCCTCGGCCCGGCGGAGGTTGGCTGTGAGCAGGTCCGGCGTGACGCCGTCGAAGTCCCGGAACGGCTGGTAGAGGTCCAGCCCCAGGCCCAGGTCGGCAGCCATTTTCCGCACGTCCTCGGGGGTCAGCGGCGAGGTGACCAGGTCCTGCTCGAAAATCTCAATGCCGTCAAAGCCCGCAATGGCGCAGGCCTGCATCTTTTCCTTCAGCGTGCCGGAGAGGCACACCGTGGCGATTCCGGTGCGCATCAGGCGGCCACCTCCTCGGCGGCCACAAGCTCCAGGAAGTGGCTGCGCATGCGGTCCGGGTCCGCTTCGAGGCCGGTGAAGATGCGGAAGGCGTCGGCCGCCTGGCCCACCGCCATCCGGCCGCCGTCCAGCACCTGGCAGCCTTTGGCGCGGGCGGCGCGGACCAGTTCGGTGTCGATGGGGCGGTAGACAATGTCCGCCACCCAGTGGCGGGACTCCAAGAGGTCCAGGTCCAGCGGGACGCCGGGGTGCGCGGCCATGCCCACGGGAGTGCAGTGCACCAGCCCGTCAGCCAGCCGCATCAGCTGCGGCAGCTCCGCCGTCGTCCGTGCCGCCACGGTGCTGCCCGGGAAGAAACCGGCCAGTTCAGCCGCGCGGGCGGCGCCGCGGGCGGCGTCCATGTCCACGAGGTCCAGGTGGCGGACACCGGCGGTAAGGAGGGCGTAGGCGACGGCGGAACCCGCCCCGCCGGCGCCCAGCTGGACCACGCGGTCCAGCTTTGCGGCGGGGAGGCCGGAAGCCAGCGCGGCGGCAAAACCGGAGAAGTCGGTGTTGTGTCCTATGAACCGGCCGTCCTCGATCACCACCGTGTTCACGGCTCCAAGCCGCTGCGCGTCCGGTGACACTTCATTCAGGTGCTGCAGGACCAGTTGCTTGCAGGGGTGGGTGATGTTCAGGCCGTTGAAGCCGAGGGTGCGGGCACTCTTCAGGAGGTCACCCACGGATTCGCCGGGAAGGCCCAGTTCCAGGAGGTCGATGGGCCGGTAAAGGTAGCGCAGGCCCTGCACATCCCCTTCGCGTTCGTGCATGGGCGGGGTGAGTGACGGCATCACGCCATCGCCGACCAGTCCCACCAGGTAGGACTCAGTTCGATTACTCATCCGTGCAGCTCCTTTGGTACGGCACCGCCCACCGCGCTGGGCGGCAGTTCCGGTGCTGGAAATTACGATACAACATATGTTCTCGATTCGCACTCATGTTCGTAATGCGAACATGAGTGGAATGGTGGAAGAAATCAGCGCTGCGGCAGCCTCGCCGACAACTCGGCAGCGGCCTCCTTCAGCAACGGCACATGTGCAACCAGCTGCTCCACGCTGAGGCGAAAGACCGGCACGGCCGTTGCCAGCGAGGCAAACGCATGGCCCTGTGAGTTGAAGACCGGAACAGCGACAGCACGCATGCCCAGTTCGTTCTCCTCATCCATCACGGCGTAGCCGCTGCTCCGGACCTGCTCAATTTCAGCCCGGAAGGCGTCCCTGTCCGTGATGGAGAATTCCGTCAGCGGCGCAAGCTCCAACTCCTCCACCAGGCGCTGCCGCTCGCCGTCCTCTGCGAATGCCACCAACGCCTTGCCTACGGAGGTGGTGTGGAGCGCGCCAAGATGCCCCGGATCGCTGGTGACGCGGAACGTTTGGGGACCGTCCACTTTGTTCACGGTGAGGTAGTGGTCGCCGTCGCGGACACTGAGGATGGTGGCCTCGCCAGTCTGTTCCGTCACGCGCCGGAGGACCGGCAGGGCCGCGCCCGCGAAGCCGTGGTGGTTCGAGACCCGCTGGCCCAGCTGAAAGATCCGCAGGCCCAGGTGGTACCGGCGGCCGTCCGGCTCGTAGTCCACGAACCCGTCCCGCGTCAGGGAACCCAGCAGGCGGTACGTGGTACTGAAGGGCAGGTCCGCCCGCCGGGAGATTTCCGCGGCACTCGCACCGCGGGGCTCATCCCCCAGGAGGACCAGGAGGCCCAGGGCTTTGCCCACCATGTCAGTACGGTCTGCCCTGGCCTGCCTGGCGTCGGCCTTGATATCGCCAGCTGCGTCATCGTCAGCTGTGGTTCGGTTCACACTCATACCTCGATGTTGCCACAATGTGAGAGCTATTTCTAGATGGTGATTATTTTCTTGACAGGTGACTGCCCTCACAGCCATCATTGCTGTATCGCACAAGTAGCTCTCACCATGTGGCTACTCGCCGGGTCTTCTTTCGGACTCAGCCGCATCGCGCCCCGCCCGCACCAAGGCAGCGGCGGCTGCGACCCCCAGATCCATCCCGCGACAATGTCGTCACACAAAGGAACTCCATGAGCCAGACACTTCCGTCCGCCGGAACGGACACTGACACCCAGGGCCGCACCCCCAAGAAAGCAGCCGTCGCCAGCTTCCTGGGCAGCGCAGTCGAATACTACGACTTCTTCATCTTCGGCTCCGCCGCTGCGCTGATCTTCCCCACGGTCTTCTTCCCCGACGCCGATGCCAACGCCGCCATCATGTCTTTCGCAACCTTCGGCTTCGCCTACGTGGCCCGTCCCGTGGGCGCCGTCATCCTGGGGCACTTCGGTGACAGGGTGGGCCGCCGGAAGGTCCTGATGTTCACCCTCCTGCTGATGGGCGCCTCCACCTTCCTGATCGGCTGCCTCCCGGACTTCAACACCGTCGGCTGGTGGGCTCCCGCCCTGCTGGTGCTGGCCCGGCTCTGCCAGGGCCTTTCCGCGGCCGGAGAGCAGGCCGGCGCCTCCTCCATGACGCTGGAGCACGCCCCGGATAACCGCCGCTCCTTCTTCACCTCCTGGACCCTCACCGGCACCCAGGGCGGCCAGATCCTTGCCGCCCTCGTCTTCATCCCCGTCCTGGCCCTTCCGGACGAGATCAAGTACGGCATCGGCTGGCGCATCCCGTTCTGGCTGAGCGCCGTCGTCGTTGTTGTCGCGTTCATCATCCGCCGCACCCTGCACGAGCCGCCCGCCTTCGAGGAAGCCCAGAAGACCGCCCAGATCTCCAAGCTGCCGGTTGCCGATCTGCTCAAGGGCCACTGGCGCGACGTCCTCCGCGTCATCTGCTGCGCCTTCATTGCCGCCGTCTCCACCGTGTTCGGCACCCTGGCCATCAGCTACGCCAAGACCGTCGCCGGCGTGGACGGCACCACCACCCTGTGGCTCGTGGTCGGCGCCAACCTCGTGGCACTCGGCACCCAGCCCCTGTTTGGCATGCTCGCTGACAAGATCGGCCGCAAGCCCGTGTTCATCTACGGCGCCGTGGCCAGCGCCGCGCTGACTCCCGTGTTCCTGCTCAGCCTGGAATCCGGCAGCGTGCCGCTGATGTTCCTGGCCGCAATCGGCTTCTTCTCCTGCGGCTATGCGGCCTCCAACGCCGTCTGGCCGTCCTTCTACGCCGAAATGTTCAGCACCAAAGTCCGCTTCTCCGGCCTGGCCATCGGCACGCAGCTCGGCTTCCTGATGGCAGGGTTCGCGCCGGCCATCGTTGCAGCCATGGGCGGCATCAAGCCCGGCGGCTGGGTGCAGATCAGCATCTTCACCGCCCTTATCTGCGGCGTCGCGGCCATCTCGGCACTGACGGCCAAGGAAACCTTCAAGGTTCCCACCACGCAGCTCGGCCTGAAGTAGCTCCGGGGCTGCGCGCTCCTGCCCGGTTACTCCACGACAGCCCGCCATTCCTCCCCGGAATGGCGGGCTTTTTGCGTTCGAAACTTTGAGCCGGGGCGCAGCAACTGGGCGGGAACGCACGACGGGCGGGTGGCCGGCAAGCGTGGCTACGGCCGGCCGGTCTCCAGTACCGACCCCAGGTCGAAGCTGACCGGCTCCTCCAGCTGGGCGTAGGTGCATGACTCCGGGTCCCGGTCCGGGCGCCAGCGGTTGAACTGGGCCGTGTGCCGGAACCGGTCCCCCTCCATATGGTCGTACCGCACCTCCACCACCAGTTCCGGGCGGAGCGGGACGAAGGACAGGTCCTTGCCGGCGCTCCAGCGGCTGCCCTCGGCGTTGCGGGGCGTCCGTTCCCCCGCCTCCTGCTTGGCCCAGGCCCAGGGGTGGTTATCGAAATCCGTCACCAGCGGCTGGAGCTGTTCAAACAGTTCCTTGCGGCGCTTCATGGGGAAGGCACCGATGACGCCCACGCTGGCCAGGCTGCCGTCGTCCTTGTACAGCCCCAGCAGCAGCGAGCCGATGGCATCCGGCCCGCTCTTGTGGAGGCGGTAGCCGGCCACCACGCAGTCGGCAGTGCGCTCGTGCTTGGTCTTGAACATCACCCGCTTGTCCGGCTCGTACCGGCCGTCCAGGCGCTTGGCCACGATCCCGTCCAGGCCGGCGCCCTCGAACTGCTCAAACCACTGTTCCGCGGTGTCCTTGTCTGTTGTGGCGGCGGTGAGGTGGACCGGGGCTTTGCTTTCCGCGAGCGCCTTTTCCAGCGCTGCCCGCCGCTCGGTGAAGGGCCGGCCGGTGTAGTCGTGATCGCCCAGGGCAAGAAGGTCGAACGCCACGAAGGAGGCCGGCGTCTGGGAAGCAAGCAGCTTGACCCGGCTTGCCGCGGGGTGGATCCGCTGTTGCAGGGCGTCGAAGTCGAGGCGGTCCCCGGAGGAGCCCACCAGGATGATCTCTCCGTCCACCACGCAGCGTGGCGGCAGGTTTTCCTTCAGTGCCTCCACAAGCTCGGGGAAATACCTTGTCATGGGTTTTTCGTTGCGGCTGCCGATCTCCAGCTCGTCGCCGTCGCGGAAAATGATGGACCGGAAGCCGTCCCACTTGGGTTCGTAGCTGAGCTCCCCGTCCGGGACACCGCTGACGGCCTTGGCGAGCATGGGCGGGACGGGCGGCATCACGGGAAGTTCCATGCTGCCCATTCTTGCCCGGCGACGGGCTTCGGCGTAAGACCACCGCACACAAGGCTCAGGCTAGCCCGCCAGCAGCCAGACGATGAGGACCAGCGCCGGGGCCGCCGCCGCCGTCGACAGCAGGATGGTTTCGCGTGCCACCGCCACTCCCCGCCCGTACTTGCTGGCAAACAGGAACACGTTCTGCGCCGACGGCAGCGCCGCCATCAGCACCACGCCAAGGAGCATCGGCTGGTCCAGGTTGAAGACAAAGCGGCCGACGGCGTACGCCACCGCCGGCATCACGGCGGTCTTCAGCGCGGTGGCCGTTAGGATTTCCGCCGTGTTCCTGCCGCTTTGCAGCATCCGGGTGCCGTGCAGGGACATGCCGAAGGCCAGCAGCACCACCGGAACGGCTGCCCCGCCCAGGAGCTCCAGCGGCGCCATCACAGGGGCGGGAAGCTGCACCTTGATCGCGGCCAGGACCACGCCGAGCAGGGAGGCGATGATCATCGGGTTGCGGAACGGCTGGGAGAGCAGCAGCCGGGGTGACACCCGGCCGGCCGCGGAGAAATCCAGCAGGGTAAGGATCAGGGGCGCGAACAGGAGCAGCTGGACCAGCAGCACCGGTGCCACCGGGGTGGCGTCACCCAGGGCGTACAGCGTGATGGGGATGCCGATGTTGTTGGCATTGACGTAGGAACTGGCCATCGCACCGACGGCTGTCTCGGCCAGCGGCCGCCGGAACCACAGCCGGCTGGCCAGCACGTACAGCAGCGCCGTGGCGGACGCTGTGACCAGGGCGAGCGGAACGTAGGCGGAAAAAACCACGGTGAGGTCAGATTCCAAAACCACCGTGAACAGCAGGACGGGGTTGGTGATGAAGAAGGCTGTACGGGTGAGCGCTGAGACCGTCGGCTCCCCGCCCAGCCCGCAGCGCGCCGCAATGTACCCGACAGCGATGACGGCGCCGATCACAGCAAGCCCCACCAGCACACCGCCCACGCGTGGTACTTCCTTCCAGCTCCGCCGCCTGCGCAGGAGTTCCGGGAAGCGCAGTACTACAAGCCTAAAACTTATCGGACAAGTGGCGCCGGCCAGCCCAGCCCTCGACACGGCACCCTTCCGGACGGTAGAGGTTAACGATGGTTACCGTCGGCTTCCACGCCTCACACGAACAAATCAGTCCTGCCCAACTGCTCAAGGACGTCCAGCACGCGGAACGGGCAGGATTCGATGCCGCCATGTGCTCCGACCATATTGAGCCGTGGTCCGCCCGGCAGGGCCACTCCGGCTTCGCCTGGTCCTGGCTGGGGGCGGCGCTGGCCACCACCAGCCTGCGCTTCGGCGTGGTGACCGCACCGGGCCAGCGCTACCACCCGGCCATCATCGCCCACGCCTCCGCCACCCTGGCAAGCATGTTTCCGGACCGCTTCTGGATGGCGCCCGGCAGCGGCGAGAACATGAACGAGCACGTCACCGGCGACGCCTGGCCGCCCAAAGAGGTGCGGCAGCGCCGGCTTGAAGAGTGTGTGGAAGTGATCCGCCGGCTGCACCGGGGCGAAGAGGTGACCCACCACGGGCTTGTCACCGTGGAACAGGCCCGGATCTGGGACGTTCCGGACTCCCCGCCGCCGCTGATAGCCCCGGCCATCAGCGTGGAGACCGCACGCCGCTCTGCCACCTGGGCGGACGGCCTGGTAACCGTCAACCAGCCCGCCGACAAGTTGAGGGACATGCTGGCGGCCTACCGGGACAACGGCGGCCGTGGCAAGGCGGTGCTGCAGGTGCACCTGTCCTGGGCTCCCCGCGAACAGGACGCCGCGGCCATTGCCCTGGACCAGTGGCGGACCAACACGTTCGCCCCGCCGGTCCCATGGGACCTTCCCACGGCCGGGCATTTCGACGGCGTCAGCGGGCATATCGGCGAGGAACAGGTCCGCACGGCGGTCAACGTCTCGGCAAGCCTGGAGCAGCACGCAGAGTGGCTGGCAGGTTACGCGGACCTGGGCTTCGATGACATCTACCTCCACTTCGTGGGGCAGGAGCAGGCCCCCTTTATCGATGCGTTTGCCACCGACGTCCTTCCGCAGCTGCGCGGCTCGCGGGCGCAGGCACGGGCGCAGGCACCGGCATGAGGCTCGCCGAAACCTCGGACCTCTGGTGGAAGAACGCGGTGATCTACTGCCTGGACGTTGAGACCTTTTTCGACGACGACGGCGACGGCACCGGGGACTTCGCCGGCCTCACCCAGCGCGTGGACTACCTGGCCGCACTGGGCGTGACCTGCATCTGGCTGATGCCGTTCTACCCCTCCCCGGACCGGGACGACGGGTATGACGTAACGGACTTCTTCACCGTGGACCCCCGGCTTGGCACCATGGGCGACCTGGTGGAGTTCATGCGGGCGGCCAGGGACCGGGGCATGCGGGTCATCGCCGACTTCGTGGTGAACCACACCTCTGACCAGCACCCCTGGTTCGTCGAAGCCCGCAAATCCAAGGACAACAAATACCGGGACTACTATGTGTGGCGCAGCGATACTCCCCCGGACACGTCCTCCGAGGTGGTGTTCCCGGGCGAAGAGGACTCGCTATGGGAAAAGGATGACGCCACCGGGGAGTGGTACCTCCACATGTTCGCCAAGCACCAGCCGGACCTCAATGTCACCAATCCCGACGTGCGCAATGAGATCGCCAAGGCGATGGGGCTGTGGCTGGAACTGGGCCTGGACGGATTCCGGCTGGACGCAGTGCCCTTCTTCCTGGAAACCCGCGGGCAGCCCAGGGACGAGGCCGCCAACCTGGATCCGCACGGCTTCCTCGCCGCCCTGCGCAGTTTCGTGAGCCGCCGCAACGGCAGCGCCGTGCTGCTGGGCGAGGTCAACCTGCCCTACAAGGAACAGGTGGAGTTCTTCGGCGGACCGGACGGCAACGAACTGAACATGCAGTTCGATTTCATGTCCATGCAGTACATCTACCTGTCCCTGGCCCGCGGGGATGCCCGGCCCCTGGCTGAAACGCTCAAGAGCCGCCCGCCGCTGCACCCGGACAACCAGTGGGCCATGTTCGTGCGCAACCATGACGAGCTGACCCTGGACAAGCTCAGTGACGGCGAGCGCGAAGAGGTCTTCGCAGCTTTCGGCCCCAAGAAAAACATGCAGATCTACGGACGGGGCCTGCGCCGGAGGCTGCCGCCGATGCTGGACGGCGATCCTGAGCGCCTCCGCATGGTCTATTCGCTGATGTTCGCCCTGCCCGGCACACCGGTGCTGTTCTACGGTGAGGAAATCGGCATGGGCGAGGACCTCCGGCAAAAGAGCCGGGCAGCGGTGCGCACCCCCATGCAGTGGACCGACGAGAAGAACGGCGGATTCTCCACGGCCAAGGCCGCGGACCTGGTGGTGCCCCTCGCCCGGGGGGAATACGGCCCGGAGCACGTCAACGCCGCGGCCGCCAAACGCGACCCGGACTCGCTGTTCAACTTCATGGTCACGCTGATCCGCCGCTACCGCGAGTCCGCGGAGCTTGGCTGGGGGGAATTCGCGGTCATTGAGCAATCCGAGCCGGCGGTCTTCGCGCACACCTGCAGCACGGACACCGGAGCGCTGGTGCTCCTGCACAACTTCGGGGAGGAGCCGGTGAAGGCCAGCGGCACCCTGGCCCCGGAAGATGGGCCGCGCAATGCCTTCAGGGACGCCATCCTGCTTGACCTGTTCGACGGCGACAACATACCGCTGGAGCCCGACGGCGGTTTCACCGTTGAGCTGGAACGCTACGGCTACCGCTGGTACCGCCTCCACCGCAAAGGCGACCGGCTGTCGCCTTAGCCGCGCGGCGGAGCCAGGACGTTCCGGTCAGCTCATGCCACGCTCTCCAGTGTGCCCGGCCGGGAGCCGAGGCCCACGTAGGCACCCTTGAAAAAGACAAGGGGCTCTGCTCCAGCCCGGGCACTCAAGGCACGGACTGCGCCCACAACGATGGTGTGGTCGCCGCCGTCGTACTCCTGCTCAAGCTCGCAATCCACCCACGCCAGGGCCTGGTCCAGGATCGGGCTTCCAAGCGGCGACGGTGAGTGGCTGACTCCAGCGAATTTGTCCGTTGCGGAGCGCGCAAACTGGGCTGCCAGGTGCTGGTGTTCAGCAGGGAGGATGTTGACGGCGAACCTGCCCGTTGCCCGCAGCAGGGGCCAGGTGGCGGAGGTCCGCGCCGGGCTGAAGGACACCAGCGCCGGTTCCAGCGAAAGGGACGAAAACGACTGGCAGGTCATGCCGGCGGGCCCGGTCTCGGCCGAGGCGGTGATCACCGTCAGCCCTGTGGCGAAGTGCCCCATAATATGGCGCAGGCGCCGGGGACTGAGGTCATATTGGTCCGTCATGGGTGTCCTTTCAAGGGGGATGACCTCAATCAACCACCCCGGCATCCAGACCTCAACTTCGGCTGAAACCTGCCGACCCCTTGCGCAACGCGGGGCCGCCGGGCTTCATCCGGCGACCAGGAATGCCCCCTGACCGGACCAAGTGTTACCCCTGGTTTCGTGCCGTGACGCAGGAGGACGGAAATCCTCCCTGCCATGCCCGGGCTGGCCTAGATTGCTAAAAAGCCCAGCACATTACAGGAGGTGTACCACGTGTCGTTGACTACGCAGCGGACTACTCACCGGCTTACCATCGAGGCCCCGGCCGACCTGGTCTTCACCGTACTGCGGGATTCCTCCCACTGGCCGTTCCTGGACGGGCTGACCGTCTACTCCGAACGGGTCAGCGGCGATGACGCCGACCATGAACTCCGCACGTCCATCGTGGCCAACGGTGCCCTGAACTCCAGCCGCTGCCACCGCCTCTTCGATGCGGCTGCACACCGCGCCGAATTCCGGCAGGTCGGTTTGGAGCACCCCCTGTTGAGGCTCGGCGGCAGCTGGGTGATCCTCCGTGCGGATGGCAACTCGGAGGTGACCCTCACCCACGAGTTCGAGGTGGATGGGACAGCAGCCGGGGACCTCCCGGAGCTGATGCACCGCACGATTGATGAATACAGCCGTCGCGAGCTGGAAGCGCTGCGCCTGAGTTCGGAGCGCCTGAGCCTGCTGGTGCAGCAGCACTCGGCAGGTGCGGACGCCAGCGAGGCCTAGCGCGGCGGCCGCGCACTGGAGGCGTCCGCCCGCTGCAGGGGCCCCAGCACCATGCTGTGCACAAAGGAAAGTGCCCCGCCATTGCTGGATCAGCAATGGCGGGGCACCTTTTGGCCGGGATTACGCAGGCAGTAGCACCCGGTTGTGGGAGTTGGCCGGTATGGCCAGCCCGTAGTGGTCCCGCAGTGTGCGTCCCGTATATTCGCTCCGGAACAGGCCACGGTCCTGCAGGATCGGGACCACCTGGTCCACGAAAATCTCCAACCCGGAGGGCAACACCGGTGGCATGATGTTGAATCCGTCGGCCGCGCCCGACTGGAACCAGCCCTGGATGGCGTCAGCCACCTGCTCCGGGGTGCCGGCGAACGTCCGGTGCCCACGGCCGCCGCCCAGCCGGCCGATGAGCTGGCGCACCGTGAGGTGTTCACGGCGCGCGAGGTTCACGATCAGCGTGTACCGGCTTTTGGCGCCCTCGATCTCGTCCTCCGGGGGGAGGTCCGCCGGAAGCCGGGCGTCCAGCTCCAGGGATTCAGGTGCCACCCGCAGCACGTTGGCGAGCTGCCGGCGGGCGTGTTCGGGCAGGATCAGTTCGTCCAGCTCCCGCTCCAGTTTCAGGGCCTCGGCCTCGGACGCGGCGATGACGGGAACAATGCCCGGCAGGATCTTCAGGGATCCCGGGTCCCGGCCAGCCGCCGTCGTCCGTCCCTTAAGGTCGGCGTAAAAGTCCTGCGCATCGGAGAGGGCCTGGTGGGCAGTGAATACGGCCTCCGCGTACCGCGATGCGAACTCCTTGCCGTCCTCGGAGGAGCCGGCCTGGATAATGACGGGGCGGCCCTGGACGGACCTGGGGACATCCAGGGCGCCTTCCACCCGGAAATGCTTCCCTTCGTGGTTGGCCGCATGCACCCGGGAACTGTCTGCCCACACTCCGGCGCCCTTGTCCGCCACTATGGCGTCGTCTTCCCAGCTGTCCCAGAGTTTTTGCGCCACGTCCAGGAATTCCGCGGCCCGCTCATACCGCTGCGAGTGGGCCGGCTGGCCGGCCAGTGAGAAGTTTCGGGCTGCAGCGTCGCCAGCTGTGGTCACGACGTTCCAGCCGGCCCTGCCTCCGCTGATGTGGTCCACCGAGGCGAAGCGCCGCGCCAGGTTGTACGGCTCGTTGTACGTCGTGGAGGCGGTGGCAATCAGTCCGATCCGCTCGGTGACGGCCGCTATGGCCGCGAGCAGGACGGTCGGTTCCAGGCTGGTGTACGGCCGCTGGGCCACGTTCCCGTGCAGCACCGGTGAATCGGCGAAGAAGATCGAATCGAGCTTTCCGCGCTCCGCAACCTGGGCCAGCCGTTGGAAATGCCTCACGTCCGTGCTGGCGAAACTGTTGCTTTCCGGCAGCCGCCACGAGGCCTCGTGGTGGCCTGTGCTCATCAGGAAAGCGTTCAGGTGCAGCTGCCGGGGTCCGCTTTCCGGCGCGCTCACTGGTTTTCCCCGGCTGCTGTGAAGGCCGGCGCCTGGGAGATTCCAGGCACGACGACGGTCTCGGAGTAGGCGGACGAGTCGCCCGTGATGGAGGTGCTGCTGCGGCCGTCCACTCCGCGGGGGACGTCGCCGGCGATGGTGACGCGGTTCAGCTGGCGGGGCTGGCCGTCGTAGTTGTCCGGGGCGTAGTGCTGGGTGATGCGGTTGTCGAACAGGACCAGCTGGTCCGGCTCCCAGTTCACCCGGACCACGTTCTCCGGCCTGGTCACGTACGCCTGCAGGAGGCGCAGGATGTCCTTGGATTCGGTGTTGGACAGGCCAACAATCCGCAGCCGCTGGGCAAACCCGCCAATAAAGAGCCCGCGCTCACCGGTCAGCGGATGGATACGGACAACGGGATGGGCCGATTCGAAGTGGATGCGCGTGAATTCCCTGCGCCGCTCGTCCGCGTTGGCATGCTCGAGGTTCTTTGGGACGGAGTAGTCGTAGTCGTTGGTGTGGATTGCCCAAAGGGTGTCGGCGAATTTCCGCAGTTCCTCGGGCAGGTCCTGGTAGGCACCGGCCGAGGATGCGATCAGGGTTTCGCCGCCGTAAGCCGGCAGGGTGATGCTTCGCAGGGTCGAGGCCTGGGGCGGGTTCACGACGAACGTGACATCCGTGTGCCAGTTGTTGGCACTCCCGTTTTCGCTGTCCACCGGCAGGACGGCCGGTTTGCCGTCCACCGAGGCCACCGTGGGGTGGGCTTTGGTGAGCGGGCCGAAGTGGCTGGCGAACCGCACCTGGTCCTCGTCGGTGCCGATGTTGGCTTCCCGGAAGACGAGGGCTTTGTGGGTGTTCAGGGCGGCACGGATCTGCGCCACAGTGTCCGGCGGCAGGTCCCTGCTGAGGTCAAGGCCGCGGATTTCCGCGCCGATGCGGGCACCCAGCTTGGTGAACTGGAGTTTGGTTTCGGTAATGACGGTCATTGGATCTTCCTTTGCAGTTCAGTCGGACGGTTCAGTGCAGTTCGGTTGGGTGGGGTTCAGGATGTGGAGCCGACGGCGGTGCGCCAGCGGGAGAAGTGCCGTTCCAGGGCCACGAGCAGAGCGTTGACGGCGAGGCCCAGCACGGAGACGCTCAGGATGCCGGCGTACATGTCCGGGATCAGGAAGCTCATTTGCGAATTGACGATCAGGTAGCCGAGCCCGGCCTTGGCGCCCACCATTTCGGCGGCGATCAGGACCAGGATGGACGATGTTCCGGCCATCCTGATCCCGGTGAAGATCGTGGGGACCGCAGACGGCAGGATCACCTTCTGGAAGAGCCGGAAACTGTTCAGCCCCAAGGATTTGGCGGCACGGATGAGCAGCGGGTCCACGGTCCGGACGCCGGCGATGGTGTTCAGCAGGACCGGGAAGAAGGCGGCGTAGGCCACGATGGTGATCTTGGATTCCTCGCCGATGCCCAGCAGCAGGGTGAACACCGGCAGCAGTGCCAGGGTGGCCGTGTTCCGGAAAAGCTCCAGGAGCGGGTTCAGGAACGAATTCAGCCAGCCATACCAGGCGATCAGGAGCCCAAGCACCACGGCCGTGACCACTGCAATCCCGAATCCGGATACCGAGCGGGTGAGGCTCGCCTGCAGATGGCTCTGCAGCTGCCCGGCTTCCACGAGCCTGGCACCGGCGGCGAGGACCTCGTGCAGCGGCGGCAGGAACACGCGGGTGGAGGGGCTGGCCAGATACAGCGGCCCCACTTCCCAGAGTGCCAGGAAGAGCACCACGGCAAGGGATTTCCAGCCGGCGCGTGCTGCCTGGTGTGCCACATAGGAGAGCCTGCCCGCCTTCTGGCGTTCCGGCGCAGGCAGGGCTGGAGAGGGGTCGACGGCGGCAGGCGCCTCCGGGGGACGGGTCAACACTGTACTCATCAGGCTGCGCTCCTTTCGAGCGGCTGTTCATCGGGGGCCGTGCCGTCAGGCAGGATCTTCCGGTGGCCGGAGTCCCGGGCGAGGCGGACTTCGTCGTGCAGCAGTGACCACACCTGGTGGCGGTGTTCCACAAAGGCGGGGTGCGAGCGGATGTCCGCGTCGCCATCACCCTCGGGGATGTTGATGTCCACGATTTCCTTGAGTTTTCCCGGCCGGGCGCTCAGCACCGCCACCCGCTGGCCGAGGTACACCGCTTCGTCGATCCCGTGGGTGATGAAGACGATGGTCTTCCCGGTCGCCTTCCAGATCCGCAGGAGCTCGTCCTGGAGCTGTTCACGGGTCTGGGCGTCAAGGGCGGCGAAGGGCTCGTCCATCAGCAGAACGTCCGGCTCATAGGCGAGGCTCCTTGCGATGGCCACGCGCTGCTTCATACCGCCGGACAGTTCGTGAGGATAGCGGTCCCCGAACCCGGCAAGGCCCACCAGGTCCAGGAATTCGCTGGCCTTCGCCGCCCTTTCCTTTTTGGACAGGCCAGCGTTCTCCAGGCCTATTGAAACGTTGGCCGACGCCGTCCGCCAGGGAAACAGCGCGTACTGCTGGAAGACGACTGCCCGGTCCTGGCCCGGTCCGGTCACCTCCTTGCCGTCCACCAGGACCTCTCCCGCTGTGGGACGGGAGAGCCCGGCCAGCAGGTCCAGGAGCGTGGTCTTGCCTGAGCCGCTGGGGCCCACGAGGGTGAGGAACTCGCCGGCGGCGACGTCCAGGCTGAGGCTGTCGATGGCGGTGAGGACTAAGGGCTCCTCCTGGCGGCGGCTGCCGGCGCCCTTGCCTGCCCGGATACTGAATTCCTTGGTGACGTTTCGGAGGCTGATTTTGGGGGTCATCGTCTATCCTTTCGGGGTTGCGGCCGGCGCCGGGGTTTCCAGCAGGTTGAATTCGTTGGTGTAGAGCGTGGAGGTATCTAGGTCGCCGGTGATGATCCCGGCCGACTTCAGGTAGTCGGCCCAGCGGGTGAAATCGGTGTCCTGGATCCGGCCACCCGGCGAGGCAACGCCCACGCTCTTCCAGTACTTCAGCGCCTCGGTGCTCTCGTTGCGGCCCCGTTTGGCGATGATTTCCTCGAATTTGGCGATCACCTGCTCCCGTGGGGTGCTCCGCTGCCACTCGATGGCCTTGGCCACCCCGGTGACCAGCGTCCGGCTGGTCTCCGGGTTCTTCGCCAGGAAGTCATTGCGAAGGACGTACTGCCCTGCGTCGAACGGTCCTCCGATGACGCCCACGTCGGTGAAGAGGGCACGGACGCCTCCCTCCGCGAGCGCACGGTCCTGCAGCACCCCGCCCAGTGTTCCGACGTCGACCTGCTTCTTGCGCAGGGCAACTTCGGTTTCGTTCGGCGGAACCACCACCAGCTGCACCTGCTTGATCTCCTCGGGAGTCAGGCCGCTGTTCTTGAGGTGCGTGGTGATCACGGCCTCGTGGTGGGCGCCAAGGGTATTTACGGCGATCTTCTTGCCGATCAGGTCCCTGGCGGTGCGGATGGGGCTGCCTTCCTCCACGTAGTACCCCGTGAAGGTCTCGTTGTCCTCCCCGTAGTAGTTGATGACGGCTTTGACGGGCGCACCGGCCTCGATCAGCTTGATCACGGCGCCGGTGAACGCTCCTCCGATGTCCGTCTGGTCGGTGGCCACGGATTGGATGCTCTGCGGCCCGCTGGTAGTGTTGCTGACCCATTCGAGCTTGACGTCGCCCAGATAGCCGAGGTCTTCCGCCACTTCCACCAGGGCTACTGTGTTGGGCGAACCCTGGTACCGGACGGTTTTCACCTCAGCGCCGCCGTCGCTCCCGGCCTGTTGTGCCGTAGCGGGACCCCCGCAACCGGACAGCGCCAGCGTGACTGCCACGACTGCAGCCATGGCGAATGCCGTGCCTGTGGTGCGGATAGTTCGTGCGGGCAGGAGTCGGTTTTTCATGGTGGTGGGTCTTTCTGCAGTTCGGGTGTCGATCCGGACCATCTGGCTCGTGGCAACCACTAGAACAGAGAAGAATCACCGGCAGAAGCGGCGGCTTAACAGCGCGAAACGGCAAGCAACTGCGGGAAAACGGGAGTAACAGAAGTCCTCGCGGCGTAGTGTTCGGACACTCCGCTGCACGTTGTGCCGCCGGGGGACACACGGCGCATCGGGACGTAAGGCAATCAGGTACCGGAGGTTCATGGCGGTTCATACGGCGACGCGCAGGTCCACGGCGGCGCAACGTGCGCCGTACTTTGAACGGTGGATGCCGGCGCCCTGCCCGCATGGGCATCACTTCAGAGGGGGCACCGGCCCAGAAATGCCTGGTGGGTGTCGCCAATATTTCTGCCGGTGAGCTTCGTTTGTTACCCGCGGCCCGCCGTCGCCTGCAGCGGATCTGCAACCGGCGCGCCGTCGTCGTTTTGGTGTGAAAAAATCAACCATGCGCCCCATGCAGCACTCCAGCAAGCTCCAGAACGTCCGGTACGAACTCCGCGGACCCATCCTCCAGGCCGCCAAGGCCATGGAGGCGGAGGGGCACCGGATCCTCAAGATGAATCTCGGGGACACTGCCCCGTTCGGCCTGGAAACGCCGGAGTCCGTGGTGGTGGACATGATCCACCACCTGCGGGGCGCCCAGGGGTACAGCGATTCGAAAGGGATCTTCTCCGCGCGTACGGCCATCTCGCAGTACTACCAGACGCGCGGCCTGATGCAGATCGGCGTGGAGGACATCTTCATCGGCAACGGCGTCAGCGAGCTCATCTCGATGTGCCTACAGGCTTTCATGGAAAACGGCGACGAGATCCTGGTACCCGCTCCGGATTACCCGCTGTGGACTGCCGCGGTCACGCTGACCGGTGGCAAGCCGGTGCACTACCTCTGCGATGAGGGGGAGAACTGGTGGCCGGACATGGCCGACGTCGAGGCAAAGATCACCAGCCGCACCAAGGGGATCGTGATCATCAACCCCAACAACCCCACGGGCGCCGTCTACCCGCGGCACATCCTGGAGCAGTTTGCGGCACTGGCCCGGAAGCACCACCTGGTCCTGTTCTCCGACGAGATCTACGAGAAAGTGCTGTATGAGGAGGCCCAGCATATCCACACCGCTGCCGTGGCCGACGACGTCTGCTGCCTGACGTTCAGCGGGCTGTCCAAGGCCTACCGCATGCCCGGCTACCGCGCAGGCTGGGTTGCCGTCACCGGACCGCTCGCCGCCACTGCCGCCTACCGTGAAGGGCTGGAGCTGCTGGCGTCGCTGCGCCTCTGCCCCAACGTTCCGGCGCAGCATGCCATCCAGACCTGCCTGGGCGGGTACCAGAGCATCGACGCCCTGGTGCGGCCCGGCGGCAGGCTCCGCGAACAGCGCGATCTCGCCTACCAGCTCCTGACGGAAATCCCAGGTGTGACCTGTGTTCCCGCGGCGGGAGCCATGTACCTGTTCCCCCGCCTCGATCCGGAGCTCTACCCCATCAGCAGTGACGAGCAGTTTGTCCTTGACCTGCTGAGGGACCAGAAGATCCTCATTTCGCATGGTTCCGCCTTCAACTGGCCCACGCCGGACCACTTCCGGTTTGTGATCCTTCCGTCGGTCCTGGATATCCGGGAGGCTGTGCACCGCATTTCCACGTTCCTTGCGGCGTACCGCGCCAGCGTGGAACTGCCGTAGCCTGCAGGGGCCGCGGCCGCCGTCGGGCATTGCCGGCCTGTTCCGCTGCCGCGCATGAACCCGTGCCGGGGAAACAGCACCGGCGCGAAGAACTAACCGGCGCCTAACCGCGGGGAAACGCGGGCGCAACATTGTCCCGGCAAACTGGATTCTGCAGGCAAGAGCCGGCAACAGCCCCAGCCAGGAGGCCCCGCCATGAAGCAGAAAGCGACACCACATGTGACCCGGGTCCGCGCCCTGGACCAGCTCCACCGCGGCGACGAAATTGAAGCCCGCCTCTCGGTGGGTCCTTCCTACGACGACGTTGTGATCCGCCGCGGAAGCGTCCAGGAAACGGCTCCGGGCATCGGTGTCGTCTGGATCCAGGACCGGCTTACCGGCCTGCGCAAAGCCATCAATACGGACGAGTGCAGCGTCTGGCGGCTCGCCTGAAACTCTCGGGATCCGCGGCCCGGGTGTAGCCAGCAAGGGCTGCCCGCCGCACCGGAATCTTCGACCCAGGGGCCGCCGCTCAGCCGCCGGCCACCGACTGAATGACCAGCACCTCCTGGCCTGGCGACACCTCGGTGTCCAGGCCCTGCAACCGCCGCACCTCGTCCCCGCCGACGTACACATTCACGAAGCGCCGCAGCGCGCCGGTCTCGTCCCGGAGCCGCCGGGCCAGCACTGCGAAGTCCGAGGTCACCGAATCGAGGAGCTTTCCCACCGTTACAGGCCCGTCGGCGGGTGCAGTCAGGATGGACTGCCCGCCGGCCAGCGGCTGCAGGACGCTGGGAAGCACCACCCTGATTTCCTGCATGCTGCCCTCAGGCACCGGCTATCACGGCCGCCCGGACACAGAGCACATCCGGAAGGTGGGACACCACCTCCTGGAAGGTCCCGCCTTCATCCGCACTGGCATAGACCGTTCCGCCGCGCGTCCCAAAATAGACGCCGGTGGGTTCCGCTGCATCCACGCAGGCAGCGTCGCGCAGCACGCTGTTGTACTCCCCAGTGGGCAGGCCGTTGCTGAGCCTCTTCCAGGTGGACCCGGCGTCGTCCGTCCTGTGGACGGCCAGCTCGCCGTTCGGCGGAATGCGTTCCCCGTCCGCTTTGAGCGGGATGACCCATGCCGTGCCCTCCCGGCGCGGATGGGTCAGCATCACGAAGCCGAAATCCGCGGGAAGCCCCTCCGCGATGGAATTCCAGCTGTCCGCATTGTCATCGGTGCGGTAGACGCCGTGGTGGTTCTGGGCATAGAGGCGGCCGTCGACGGCGGCATCCGCTGCGATCTTGTGCACGCACTGCCCAAACTCGGGGTTTGGATCCGGCATGAAGTAGGCGGAGATGCCGTGGTTGCGCGGCTCCCAGGACGTGCCGCCGTCCAGCGACCGGTACACGCCTCCGGTACTCATTGCCACGTGGACCGTTTCCCCGGCCGGATGGACCACGATGGAGTGCGCGGCGGCTCCGCCGTAACCCGCGCCCCACTCACTGCGGTGTGGATGGTCCCAGAGCCCGCGGTTCAGTTCAAAGTGTTCTCCGCCGTCGGTGGACTTCCAGACCGAGATGGGTTCAGCTCCCGCCCATACAACCCCGGGACGCGACTCGGCGTCCGGATGGATCTGCCAGATGCGCTCCAGCGCGGCACCCGTGTCCTCCGGAAACCTGACGGCGCCCTGCTCCGGCTCGGACCAGGTGGCGCCCAGGTCATCGGAGTGCGCAACGGTGGGACCCCAGTGCTCGCTGCGGACGCCCACCATGGTCCGGGTGCGGCCGTCCCTGGTGTCTATTCCAATGCTGGGGATCTCGCTCATCAGGAAATGCGGGCCGGTGAAAGACCACTGGCGCCTGTCCTGGCTGGTGGCCAGCCAGAGGCCCTTTTTGGTCCCTATCGCTAAGACAAAACTCTCTGCGGTTGCCATGCCCACCATGCAACCACCGCGCACTGCAGCCCGCAACGGTTATTTTGTGTCCCGGCCGGGCCTCCCGGGCCAGCTAGTCCACAAACTCCGACTGGGTCTCGATGAAGTCCCAGTCCGCCGCGGTCAGGACGGCCGCCGGATTGCCCGGATGGGGGCCGCCGGCTTCCGCGATTCCCTGGAGCACCGGCAGGGGCAACTCCTCCGCCCGAAGGTTTTCCCGCAGCCATTCCTTGCTGGCCAGGTCCAGGTCAAGCCACCACATGTAGATTTCCATGACGCCATGCACCTTTCGTATGTTCCAACGTTAGGCCCGGGCGGATGCGCGGACAAGGTACACCCGTGACGGGCAGGTAGCCAGTGCAGGGAGTCCCCCGATGATGCGGGTACCCGCAAGTAACCGCATGGTCCGGCCGCCGGAAAAGACGAGTACCCCCTACTCAGGACTGCCTTTAGCCCTCCCCCTAGCCTGAAAACTCAAGCAAGCTGACCGTGTTGCTGGGGCATTCGGCGCAAGTGCTGGGCCTCCTCTTCATGGTCCGTTTCACACAGCGAACTGGGGAGAAAACAATGAAACGTACCTTTGTGACTTTGGGGGTCGTCGGGCTGGGGCTGCTTGGCGTGACGGCACCGGCCATGGCAGCGCCTGAGAGAGTCACCGTCTGCCACAACGACGGAGGCAGCTGGTCGCCGCTCGAATTCAACATCAACGGCCTCGAAGGCCACGAACAGCACCCGCTGGACATTATTCCGCCCACGTCCAAGTCGCCTGGCAAGAACTGGACGGACGCCGGAAAGCTGCTCTACGTCGACAAGTGCGCGCCGTTGCCGCCAGGCGAAACGATGCCGGAGGTGCCGGGCGAGGAACCTGAAGAGGAGCCTGTCGAGGAGCCGCCGGCTGAAGAGAATCCGGTAGTGGAGACACCGGCCGAAGAGAAGCCGGCCGCGGAAACACCGGTGGCCGAGACGCCGTCGGCGGAGACACCCGCGCTGACGCCTGCTGCTGAACAGCCCGCGGCAGTTCCGGCGGAGGCATCCGGCGTCGTCCCGCAAGCCGCCGCACCGGCTGCGCCTGCCCCGCAGGCAACCGTCCAGCGGCCGGTCGCCGCCACGGGGGCCACCAGCCTCGGCACCAACCAGGGGTACAACGCCCAGACCGCCGTCGGTGGTCCTGAAAGCACCCCGTCATGGCTGGCCGGACTGGGAGCACTGGCGGCAGCAGGAGCGGCAGTGGCTTTCCGCCGCCGGTCCCGCCCGTTCACCCCCGCCGGCTGACACAGCCAGGAACGGCATAACCGCAGCCCCGTCCCGTGGTTCGTGAACACGGACCTGGCTGCGGCCCTTGACGGGGAAGGCGTCCCTCCAGTGCCCGGCGGGGCGCCTTCCCTCTTTTTCGTCGAAGCATCGAGGAGCACCATGGCCAAGGTCCACAGCCCGCAGGCAGCGGACGGGAAGCGCGTGCGGCGGCGCTGGAACCGTGGGGACCTGGCCATCCTCCTCTGCGGCGTCCTGGCTTTCCTGTCCATCACCTTTGGCGGGCCACTGCTGACGCACACCGCCTCGGATGGCAGCTCGCAGGGGTCATTCACGGCTGATGCGCCAGTCACCGCCGGCATCCCGCCCACGGACCCGGCACCCATCGCGGCGACGGGTACAGCAGAAGAAACCTCCGCACCTTTGGAATCCTCCGCCAGCCCCGCCCCGGCACCCGCGCTGCCCGCTGCCGCCGAGCCCCGCCGTGTCCGGTATCCGTCTGCCGGCTTCGACGTCCCTGTCCACCGCCTGGAGCTGGACAGCGACGCCCAGGCCAACCAGACCATCGTGCCGCCCGAAACCAAGGATGGCTACTGGCTGGCTCCCTTCGGCACCCCCGGCCACGGTTCGGCCAACACCACCTACGTCATCGGCCACAGCTGGGAAGGGGCGGAGGCACCCTTCAACCACCTGAGTTCAGCGGCAACAGTGGGTGACAGGTTTGAGGTGGACACCGCAACCGGCACCATCTCCTACCAGGTGGACACCGTCACCACGTACCTCAAAGCCACCCTCAAGGACAGTCCCATCTGGGAGATCGTGCCCAACCGCCTGGTCCTGATCAGCTGCTACACGGAGGACCCGTGGGGAAAGAACGTGGTTGTCATGGCTTCGCCCGCACTTCCCTGACGGCGCGGAAGTCCCGTTCTCTCCACCCGCCCTATCCAAGAGCATTCAAGGAGGCTGAAAATAGGTTATGAGCCCGGAACAGATGAGCAGCAGCCCGCCCCTGGTGGTGGGGATCGCGCCCGGACAGCATGCGGAAGTCCTGCAAACCGCCGTCGCCCTCGCCGCCCGACTGGAGACACGGCTGCTGTGCGCCTATGTGGATGAGGCCAGCTTCCTGGTTGACTGGGACCCTGCGCGGCCCGCCCACCGGCTCTCCCTGCACCCCGATACGGACGACCCCAACATCGGCGCCGTGGCACTGGAGCTTAAGTCGGCGATAGAAGCCGCTGTGGCCGGCGTTCCGCCCGGAACCGCGGCCGCCGAGTGGACCCTGCAGACCCTCGCCGGAGATCCTGCCCGCGCACTGGCCCGGCTGGCCGCCGAAACCGACGCGCCGATGATCATCGTGGGCACTTCCGAACGTGGCTTCTCCCACCGCCTCGCGGAAGCCCTCAGCGGGTCGGTAGGTGCCTGGCTTTCGCACCACCAGAGCAGGCCTGTCCTCATAGTTCCCTACCGGATGCCCGCCCATGACGACCGGCCGTGAAACTAAAGCGAAAGTAGTTATTCGGGGTGCTGGCGGAGCGGAGTACCAGCCAGTAAGCTGATTCAAGCAAGGCGGGTTCCAGCAGGATGGAAGCCGTGAATTGCTCAAAAGCTGCTCCGGAGTGCGTATCCCCCAATAACGCACTCCGGAGCTTTTTTGTGCCCCGGCAAGGGGCCGCACGCGCTTCTCTCAATACCCCCTGGGGGTACTTGAAAGATACCCCACTGGGGTATAGGCTGTCGTTATGAGCGGAATCGAAGAAGCAGTCAGCGGGCACGCGGTGGACCTGCAGCCGCCGCACGGATACACCGGCAACAAAGAGGCTTACCTCCGCCGGCTCAAGCGCATCGAGGGGCAGGTCCGCGGGATCGCCCGCATGGTGGATGAGGACAAGTACTGCATCGACATCCTCACCCAGGTTGCCGCGGTCACCAAGGCCCTGCACGCAGTCAGCCTTGGACTGGTGGAAGAGCACATCGGCCACTGCGTCGTGGGAGCCGCCTCCGAACCAGACCCGGCGGCCCGCGCCGACGCAATCGACGCCAAAGTCAAGGAAGCCGCCGACGCCATCGGCCGGCTGCTTCGCTGACGAATAAAGACCAAACCAGCGCCGGCTGACGCCGGCAAACCTGAAGGAGCAGCCATGAGCACCACTTCCCCCACCACTACACGGGTCAGCGTCTCGGGAATGACCTGCGGCCACTGCGTTTCGGCAGTCAGCGAGGAACTCGAAGCACTGGCCGGCGTCGAAGAAGTGAGCGTGGAACTGAACGCCGGAGGCATCTCCACGGTGACCATTACCTCCAGCACGGAGCTGTCACCTTCCGAGATCGGGGAAGCGGTAGCCGAGGCCGGTTACCTCGTCGTCGCCAACGAAGCCTAAAGACCCCACAGAAGCAGGGAAGCGCCAATGAGCAACCAGGAACTCCTCCACCAGGCCGCCACCCGCGTGGTGGAACTCGACATCGAGGGCATGACCTGCGCCTCCTGCGTCAACCGGGTGGAGAAGAAACTTGGCAAGCTCGACGGCGTGCAGGCCTCGGTGAACCTGCCCCTGGAATCAGCCCACGTTACGGTCCCGGCAGGGATCACTGACGAGCAGATCAAGGCAACAGTGGAAGCCGCGGGCTACAAGGCAACAATCCGCCGGCCGGACAGGCAGGACGCGAGCCCGGCCGGCGAAGCCGTGGACCTGCCCGCAGCGAAGCTCCGCCCACGCCTGATCCTCGCGGCGATCCTTACCGTCCCCGTTTTCATCATTTCGATGGTGCCGGGAGCCCAGTTCCCGCACTGGGGCTGGGCGGCGGCCCTCCTGGCCCTGCCGGTGGTGACCTGGGCGGCCTGGCCGTTCCACCGGGCTGCGGCCATCAACGCCCGGCACTTCGCGTCCACCATGGACACGCTGGTGTCCATCGGCGTGACAGCGGCGTACCTGTTCTCTGCCTGGCAGCTGTTCGCGGATCCCCGCATGACTGAACACCCGGGAATGGAAGGCATGGAGACCGGCGGCCTCTATTTTGAGGTGGCAGCGGTGGTCACCACCTTCCTGCTCCTGGGCCGCTACCTGGAGGCCAACGCCAAACAGAAGGCCGGCGACGCCCTGCAGGCACTCCTGAACCTGGGCGCCAAGGATGCCACAATCCTCCGTGACGGCAAGGAACAACGGATCCGGGCCGACCACCTGCAGGTGGACGACGTCCTGGTGGTCCGTCCCGGCGAAAAGATTGCCACCGACGGCGTGGTGACCAGCGGGGACTCGGCGGTGGACGCTTCCCTGGTGACCGGCGAGTCGGTTCCGGTGGAGGTGGGCCCCGGCAGCCGGGTCACGGGCGCCACCATCAACACTTCCGGCCGCCTGCTGGTGCGGGCAACGCGCGTCGGTTCCGAAACAACCCTTGCCCAGATGGCACGGCTCGTCTCCCAGGCGCAGACCGGCAAGGCACCCATCGCCCGCCTCGCGGACCGCATCAGTTCCGTCTTCGTCCCCGTGGTGCTGGCCGTCGCGGCGCTCACGTTCGTCCTGTGGCTTCTCTTTACGGGACCGGATGTGACCAGCGATGACCTGCGCTCGGCCTTTACTGCCGCCGTCGCCGTCCTGGTGATTGCCTGCCCGTGCGCGCTGGGCCTCGCCACCCCTGTTGGCCTGCTGACCGGAACCGGCCGCGGTGCCCAGCTGGGCATCCTCATCAAGGGGCCGCAGGTTTTGGAGGACACCCGCACCGTTGACACCATCCTGCTGGACAAGACCGGGACAGTGACCACCGGAGTCCTTGCCGTGGATACGACCCTTGCCTTTAAGGGCTTCAGCGAGGACGAGGTACTTCGCCTCGCCGGGGCTGTGGAGGCAGCCTCAGAGCATCCGGTGGCCAGGGCCATCGCTGCCGCCGCCCAGGCGGACGCCAGGAAGTTGCCAATAGCGGACGACGGCGGCGCCCTCCCTGCCGTGGAACGGTTCCGTTCCGCGCCCGGCGGCGGCGTTACCGGAACCGTCGAGGGCAGGGTGGTCACGGCGGGCCGGACAGGTTGGCTGGAGCAGAACAACATCACCATCTCGGAGGAACAGCACGCAACACTGGCAGCTGCGGAAGCCTCCGGCGCCACGGCGATCTGGGTTGCCGTGGACGGTGGTGTTGCCGGCATCATCAGCCTCCGCGACACCCTCAAGGAAGGTTCGGCCGCCGCCGTGGCACACCTGAAGCGGCTGGGCCTGCGCCCCATCCTGCTCACCGGCGACAACGCCGCCGTTGCCGCCCAGGTGGCGGCCGCCGTCGGCATAGCTAAGGAAGATGTCTACGCAGGGGTCCTGCCCGAAGGGAAAGTGGAGGCGGTGCGCAGGCTCCAGGCCAGCGGCGCCACCGTGGCCATGGCCGGCGACGGCGTCAATGACGCTGCCGCCCTGGCCCAGGCGGACCTGGGCATTGCGATGGGCTCCGGCACGGACGTGGCCATCGAAGCGGCGGACCTGACGGTGATGGGCAACAACCTGGCCCAGGTGGCGCTGGCCATCGAACTCTCGCGCCGGACCCTGGCCACCATCAAGACCAACCTCTTCTGGGCCTTCTTCTACAACGCCGTGGGCATCCCGGTGGCTGCCCTGGGCCTACTCAACCCGATGATCGCCGGTGCCGCCATGGCTGCCAGCTCCGTCCTGGTGGTGGCCAACTCGCTGCGGCTGCGAAGCTTCGGCAAACAGCCGCAGGCTAGCTAGGCACCGGGCACGGCAGCAGCGGACACGGCAGCTGACGGCTCAGGCGGCGCCGTACCGCACGGCCGCCCTGGCCCTGGCCTTGGCTGCCTCGGCTTCCCGGTCCTTGGGCGGCGCTTGCGAAACCAGGGACTCCAGGAGGTGCTGGGTGATGTGGGCAATCTCGTGGACGGCCTCGTCAAAGGCTTCCTGGTTGGCCTTGGAGGGCTTGGTGCTGCCGCTGATCTTGCGCACGTACTGCAGGGCGGCGGCGTGCACTTCCTCCGACGTGGCGTGCGGTTCAAAGTTGTGGAGGGTTCGGATATTCCGGCACATACAGCCATGCTAGGCTCTGGAACGCCTGGGATCGACCCCCTCCCCGAACGGTTTGCGCAGGCGCCGGCCATGGGGAGGCCAGCATGGGCAGGGCTGCCCATCGACGCCGTCTCAGCAGCCGGGGTAGGTTTTAGGCAATGGATCTTCCGGATGAGCCGGGAGGCCGAGGGGGATGCCGACTGGTTCGGATCCACGATTCTATGAGGAGAAACTGATGGCTATTTGGGGTGCAGACGTTCAGCAGCTTCGTCAGCTGGGCAGCAAGCTTCAGGCGGGCGCAAGCGAGATCGACAACCAGAAGTCGAATCTCAACAGCCTTCTCAACAGCACCGACTGGAAGGGACCGGACGCGGACAAGTTCCGCGACGAATGGTCCGGTACCCACACCACCATGCTGACCAAGGTGGCCGACGCTCTCAGGGAAGCCGGCAACAAGGCCAAGCGCAACGCCGAGCAGCAGGAGCAGGCCTCCAACTGATCCCTGCGGCTGCGCAAGCTCCGCAAGGCGGGCCCGGACACCTATGGGTGTCCGGGCCCGCTGCGTTTAAAGCCTGGGAGTCCCGGTGGCTGCCCGCCTGAGGAAGGCCTCGGCACCTAAGGGACGGGCTCGACGTCGTTGGCGTGTTCCAGCGGTGACGCCGCCCCGGGCAGTTCCCGGCCGTGCTGCTCCTCCCCGCCCGCTGTGCCGCCGGCAGCCGGCCCCCGCAGCTCATCGAGCCGGACCAGGACCACGCCGCCCACGATCAGGACGCCGCCCAAGAGTTGGATGGCCCCCGGGAGTTCACCGAGCAGCAGCCACGCCCAGACCACAGCGAAGAGGACCTCGGTCAGCGACACGAAGGACGCCACCTTGGAACCCAGCGCCCGTGCGGCCATGATGCCGGAGACGTAGGCCAGCACTGTCGCCAGGACCACGAGCCCCGCCAGCGGCACCCACCAGGGCGTGATCCAGGGTCCGAGTCTGGTGTCGGCAGCGCTGAATGCCATGGGCAGCAGGCCGGTGGCGGCAGCAAGCCACATCACGGCGGCACCTACGAACAGCCCGCCCGAGGCCAGCACGATCGGCGGCAGTGTGTCATTTTCCTTCGCGGTGATGAAGAAGTAGATGGCAAGGCACACGGCGGCGGCCATTCCCCAAAGGACGCCAACAACATCGATCTTGACCGCTCCGGTCAGGTCAAGGACCAGGACCAGGCCGGCCAGGGACAGCAACGTCCCGCCGAAGGTCAGCAGCCGCGGCCGTCTGCGGCTGGCGGCCCACAGCCAGAGCACAATGATCACCGGGGCGAGGTATTCGAGCAGCAGCGCCACGCCTACCGACAGCCTTGCGACGGCATTGAAATAGAAGAGCTGGCAGGCCGCCACGCCGATCAGCCCGAACAGCCCGATGGTCACCCAGTTGTCCCGCAGCTGGTGCCAGCGGCCCCGGAGGGCGGGAATGGCGGGCACGGCGAGGATCAGGGCTGCACCGGTAAGCCGGGCCGTGACGGCCGCCCCGGGGCTCCACCCCGCTTCCAGCAGCGCCTTGGCGAAGGACCCGGAAAGTCCAAAGACAGCGGAGGAGAACAGAGCAATGCCCAGGCCGGAGGCGAGGAAGCTGCGCCGGGCTGCGGGCAGACGGCCGGGCGCGCGGCGTGCAGCGGACATGGGTCGCCTCTCGTCAGGAGTAAAGTGGGCTTATGGTCATGACAGTACGGGACAGCACTGTAAGGAGTCAAGATGGTTTTTGCCCCTGACACTGAGGTGGCCCTGCGGACCGTGGTGAACCTCGTCAATTCAGCTGCGAACGGGAGTGAGGGCCTTGCCAGCCAGGCGGATCTGGACCGCTTCCTGGCGGCCGAGGGCTTCAGCGGGTCCCGCACCAGGGACGGGGATGAACTCGAAAGCGTCCGCCGCTTGCGCCGCGAGCTTTCCGAGCTGTGGACGGCGGATGAAGACGCCGCGGTGGAAACCATAAACCGCCTGCTGCGCGAGGCCCGCGCACTGCCCCAACTGGTCAAGCACGACGCCTGGGACTGGCACCTGCACGCCACCACGCCGGAAGCTCCGCTGGTGTACAGGATGAGCACGGAGGCTGCGATGGCCCTGGCGGATGTTATCCGCGGCAAGGAGATGGACCGGATGCGGACCTGCGAGGCGGAGGATTGTGATGCCGCAGTCCTGGACCTCAGTCGGAACAGGTCAAAGCGCTACTGCGATACCGGCAACTGCGCCAACCGTGCGCACGTCGCCGCCTACCGGGCACGGCAGGCGGCCACCGGCTAGTGGCTGTCCCGGGTGTCCGTGCCGTCAGCCGGCGCGGGCGGGTCCTGCGGGCCTGGAGCCGAGCCGGAGCCGTGGGACGGCCTGCGTGCTGAACTGAGATTCACGCCGGATCCCTTGCCCAGGTGCTCGGCATTCTCCTTGTGGCTCATGGAGAGCATTGCGGCCACAACCAAAGTGACAATGAAGGCGATGCCGGCCGCAGTGAAGGCCAGGTCAAACCGGGGGGCGCGTGCGCTGCCGCCGGAGGCGAAGACCACTACGGCAAGGAAAGCCACCACCGCCCAGAACGCGGAGAACATCAGCGGGCCCTTCACCGAGGTCCGCACCTTGCGCGGTTTTCCTGGATGCTGGTCTGCCACGGTGATTCCTCCCTGCAGGCGGCACGCAGGCCGGCCTGGTTTAAGTGTTGCGGTGTTTTGCCCGGCAATATTTCTACAAGAAGTAGAACCGCGCTTTCCTAGTTTACGGCTTTCCGGCGGCGCTGCGGGCATCGTGCCGCAGGGTCAGGGCTGAGAGGACCCACAGGACTCCCGAGATGATCGCTCCTCCGCCCGCCACTCCCAGCAAGGCGTGGGCGCCCAACCCGATGAAGAACGGCAGGAGTGCCGCGGTGCCCAGGCCAACGACTCCGGAGGTGATCCAGTCGCGGGCCAGGACATGGCTGCCACGGAGCTTCAACCCGCAGGCCAGCTCCAGCGCCCCCGCCAGGCCCAGGCCCACGGCAGCAACCACACCAAACAGCAGGTCGCCATGCAGGACCACCAGGGAAAATCCCGAGCCGGCCATGACCGCACCGGCGGCCGCCAGCATCTTGCCCGGCGCGGCACCCTGGGGAAGCCCCGTGGCGGGAACACTCCTGAGCATCAGCACTCCGGTGGCCAGAAGGTACAGCCCGCCGGCCCACCCCATGACCTCAACGGAGGGCGCCGCCCAGAAAATGGTGAGGGCACCAAACACCAGGGCTGCCGCAGAGCGGAGCAGGACCGGCTGCCAGAGCTCGGGCCTGGCGTCGGTTCCGGGAGTGGTGCCTGCAGGGGTCCTTGGTTGCGTCACCGGTCCAGTTTAGTAGCGGTGCGCCGCCGGCCGAACTTTCCCCCATTCCGGCCGGAGCTTACGCGGAACCGAGCACCATCCACCGGCCTGACCGGGCGCGGAGGCCGAGCGTCATTGCGCGGGCCGCCATGTAGCCCAGGGCAAAGGCTGCCCACAGCCAGCCCAGGCCAGCGCCGCCCGGAACTCCCAGCAGCGCAACGGCCGCGAGCATCGGCACGTAGGCGGCGAGATTCACCACGCCCGCCAGGGCAAGGTACTTCGCGTCCCCGGCTCCTATCAGCACGCCGTCCAGCACAAAGACGTAGCCGGCGAGGGGTTGGCCCGCAGCGAGGACCCACAGAGCCAGGGCCAGCATCCGCTGCACCTCGGGATCGGAGGTGAACAGGGCTCCGGCCCACGGAGCCGCCAGCGCAAGGAGCAGGCCCGTCACCGCGCCGAATCCAAGGCCCCACCGGACCATGGTTCCGGTCAAAAGCCGCGCTTTGACGGCATTCGAGGCTCCCAACTCCTTGCCGATCAGGGCTTGGGCGGCAATGGCCAGCGCGTCCAGGGCAAAGGCGAGGAAGGAAAAGATGGTCATTGCCAGCTGGTGGGCGGCAAGGTTGGCTGTGCCTTGGGCTGTGGCCACGAGGACCGTTGCCAGGATGGCGATCCTTAGGGTCAGGGTGCGCAGCATCAGCCAGGACCCCACGCGGGCCATGCTGCGGATGCCCCGCCAGCTGGGGAGGAGTCCCACGCCGTTGCGTAGGGCATTCCGCCTGACGATGGCCAGGTAGACGCCGGCCATGGCCCATTGCGCCACGCTTGTGCCCACCGCGGAGCCTGCCACCGACCAGCCCAGACCGTACACAAGCCACAGGTTCAGGATGATGTTCAGGGTGAACCCGGCAGTGGCCACCAGAAGCGGCGTCCGGGTGTCCTGAAGTCCGCGGAGGAGGCCTGTTCCGGCAAAGATCAGCAGCATGGCCACCAGCCCGGGCATGGACCAGCGAAGGTAATCGACGGCGAAGGCGCGAACCTCGCCTTCCGCGCCCAGGAGTCCAATCAGGGGATCCGCCGCCAGGAAACCGGCAACGGCGAGGAGCACGCCGAGCAGCAGTGCCAGCCACACGCCGTCGCGCCCGGCTGCCAGGGCCTTCCCAAGCTGGCCGTCGCCGATGGCCCTGGCCACTGCGGGTGTGGTGGAGTAGGCCAGGAAAACCATCAGGCCCACCGCGGTATGCAGCACGGCCGAGGCCAGCCCCACCCCAGCCAACTGTGCCACGCCCAGGTGGCCGATAATCGCGGAATCGGCAAGCAGGAACAGCGGTTCTGCCACGAGCGCACCGAACGCCGGCACGGCCAGCCGGAGGATTTCGCGGGCCTGCCCCTTGCGCGGTGCAGCGGTAGCAGGGGCAGATAGGTAGGGCACGATGCCAGCCTAATCGGCTGGCCGCAGGCAGACAGCCTCACATGACAAGGGACACATTGTGACGTAAACAGTTGACTCTTCAACTATTTCTCAGGGACACTGGAGCCATGAACCAGTCACGACTCACCACGACCGCCATTACCGCCCTCCGGATTGTCCTGGGCTTCCTTTTTGCAGCGCACGGCTGGCAGAAGTTCAACGAATGGACCATCGCGGGCACACAGGCCTCGTTCGCCAAGATGGGCGTTCCGGCAGCGGAAATAGCCGCCCCGGCCGTTGCCATCCTGGAACTTGCCGGCGGCATCGCGCTGATCCTGGGCATACTTACCCGCGTGGCGGCTGCACTCCTGGCACTGGACATGCTGGGCGCCCTTTTCCTGGTCCACGCACCGGCCGGCGTTTTTGCCGCCAACGGCGGGTATGAACTGGTGCTGCTCCTCGCCGCCGCAGCCTTCGCCCTGGCCCTGACCGGCGCCGGCCGCGCCTCAGTGGACCGCGCCCTCTTCGGCCGCAGCAACTCAAAGCTTGCCATTCTGGCCTGACCCTGCACCGCCGGCTCAGCCCGGAAACCGCGACGGCGGATGGGCACCCGGGTGCGCATCCGCCGTCGGCCGTTAACTTGCCCAGCCCGCCGCCGGAACCGCCGGATCGCCGGAAGACTGCAGGCTCGCCGTTCCGGAACGGCGAAGCGGGGGCTTTCCGGCGATTCCGCCGCCGATGGTCCTTCGAACAGTCCGCATCCTGCTCACAATCCCGAACATTCAGCACCACAAAGTCACGGGAAAGTTGGGAAAACGCTTGCCACGCATGCTCCCCGACTGATAGACCATTGAGTGCCGCAGCGAGAGCTGCGTCACCCTTCCAGGTCTCAGCCCTTTCCGAGTCATCACCCGGAACCCTTCGCGGTTTTCCCGCAGGACGCCTCCCGCGCGTCTTTGAATCGTTCCAATCCTGGGCCTGCCTTGCCATTGCTCATCGAAGGAGATGTTCGTGAACAAACCCCCGCAAGTGACCCCGGTTCCCCAGGAGGGGCCGCCGCCCCGCCGCAGGCTGCCGGCAGGAGCAAAAGCCGTCACCGCCGCGGTGGCCTCAGCCGCCATCGCCTTCACAGGGCTCCCGGCCGTTCAGGCCGACACTGCCCTCCCGGCAGTGGGAAGCGGCTTCAAGTTCGACTTCGGACCCGGAGTAACGGCAGACGGCTATACTCACGTGGACGCCGCGACCCCGTACTCCGCCGCCGGAAAATTCGGCTTCACGGACACGGCAGTCACCTCCGGAGTTGACCGGGGCACGGGAGACCCCCTGCGGTCTGACTTTGTGCAGGTCCAGGGAAGCTCCTTCCTGGTGGACCTGCCCAATGGCGACTACACCGTCAAGCTCATTGCCGGCGACGCCGCCGAGGCCACGAACATCGCCATCACCGCCGAGAAAATGGCCAAGGTCCAGGTTACGGATAAACCGGCCAGCCAGTACCTGGAAATGGAATTCCCCATCTCCCTGGTGGACGGACAGCTCAACCTCGATTTCAGCGGCACGGCGGCCAAAATCAACTCCCTGGTCATCGCCGCACGGGCACCGCGGACCGCCACCACCGACCCCGGCGTCTACCTCGCCGGCGACTCCACCGTCCAGACCTACGATCCCGGGTACGTGCCCCAGGCGGGCTGGGGACAAATGATCGACCGCTACTTTGACAGCAGTGTCTCTTTTAAGAACCATGCCATCGGCGGCCGGAGCTCCAAGAACTTCATCACCCAGGGACGGCTGGACGAGATCCTCCGCGTCATCAACCCGGGCGACTACCTGATGGTCCAGTTCGGCCACAACGACGCCACCATCGGCGTGGATGACCGCTACGCCTCCCCCACCGATTACAAGGAGTACCTCCGCACGTACGTCAACGGTGCCCGGCAGCGCGGTGCAACGCCCGTGCTGGTGACCCCCGTGGGGCGCCGGGACTACGACGAAGCCACCGGCAAGTTCCGCGTCAGCTTTCCGGAATACGTGGCCAAGATGCAGGAACTCGCTGCCGAGGAAAACGTGGCCCTGGTGGACTTGTCCGCCTCGAGCCGCGCCTACTATGACCAGATCGGCCCTGAGGACACCAAATCCGTCTTCCTCCACGTTGATGCCGGCGTGTATCCCAACCGCCCAACCGGGACCGTGGACAACACCCACTTCCAGGAATACGGGGCCATCCAGATTGCCCGGCTCGTGGCGGGCGGCGTGAAGCAGCTCAGCGTCCCGCTGGCCTCCCGAGTGAAGGAAATCGCGCCGCCGTCGTCCGTTCCCGCCAAGCCGCAGGGACTGGTTGCCGGAAGCGTCTCCAATGCCGGGGCACTGTTAAAGTGGCAGCCCGTTGAAGGGGCTGACATCTACAAGGTGTACCGCAAGCTCGCTTCCGAACCGGACAGTGCCTACAAACTGACCACCACGGCAACGGTTCCCACAGCCAACCTCACCGGACTCGCAGAAGGCACCGCTTACAGCGTCCGGGTGGCGGCCATGAACGGCAGGGGACTCTCCGAGCCAAGCGACGCACTCGCCGTCACCACCAAGAAGGCCAAATACAAGTTCGATTTTGGCCCCGTGGGAGCTCCGCTCGAGGCGGGCTACACCGAAGTCAACCGGACCATGGGCTACACTGCCGAGCGCGGCTTTGGGTTCAAGGACATCTCGGTACTCGCCGACAGGGACCGGGGCGCGGTGACCAGCAACCTGCTGCGGGATTTCGTGCTCAGCGGCTCCAGCTTCGAGTTCCAGCTGGACGTCCCCAACGGCACTTACGCGCTGAAGACCTACCACAGCGACTGGATCGGCTCTACCCGGACAGACGTCGCCGCCGAGGGCACGCCCTACGGCCAGGTGTCCTCCGGCAGGGAATCCTCCGCCACCAAGATCATCAGCCAGGTACTGGTGTCCGACGGCCAGCTGAACCTGGCCATCAGCGGCTCCGGCCAGCGGCTCAACGGCCTGGAGGTCACCCCGCTGCTGGTGGGACCCACCAACCTGCACACCACCGCCGTCGATGCCGCAGCCGAACCGCCAACCGTGGACCTCGCTTGGGATGCCGTGGCGGACGCGGCCAGCTACAAGGTGTTCCGCCAGGCCTCCTTTGAGACCGAACCGCAGCTGATCGCCGGGGATGTGACAGCAGCGTCCTTCACGGACGCCACAGCCTTCGCCGGCCTCAAATACAAGTACTTCGTCACGGCATTGGACAGCACCGGACTCGAGTCGGTTCCGTCCAACACGGTGGAGACCGCCCTGGTTGACCCCAACACTCCAGCGCCCGCCGCCACCGGCAAGGTGGACATCAAGGCCGTGGAGAAAACAAGCGTCACGCTCAAGTGGCAGAAGGTTTCCGACGCTGCCGCCTACCTCGTCTACCGGTCCACCTCTCCCGACGGCCCCTTCGGGTACGTGGGACGTGCCACCGAGGTTAACTACACCGACTACACGGTCCTGACCACCATCAAGTACTACTACCGGGTCACCACGGTGAACAAGGGCGGCGAATCTGCTCCCTCCCCCGTGATTGGAACTGAAAAGGTCACGGTGGTGAACCGGCAGATGGAAGACCTGGACCGCGCACCGGTGGCTCTGCTGACCGGCGAAGGCGTGCGGGTGGGCTGGCGCATGCTTGGCCTGGACCCTGAGCAGATCGGCTTCCATGTCATCCGCGACGGCGTCCAGCTCACCGAAGAGCCGATCCGCGGCAGCACCACTTTCCTGGACCCCTCCGGGACGGCTTCGTCCCGGTACGCCATCAAAACCGTGGGCAACGGCGGGGAGGAGCTCACCGCCGAGTTCGTGCCGCTGGCACAGAACTACCTGGCTGTGAAACTGGACAAGCCCGCCGATGACTACACCAAGGACGGCCAGCCCTACAGCTACTCCGCCGGTGACTCCAGCGTGGCGGACCTGGACGGCGACGGAACGTACGAGATCCTCCAGATGTGGTCCCCGTCCAACTCCAAAGACAACTCCCAGGGAGGCTACACAGGGCTGGTGTACGTTGACGCCTACCGCATGGACGGCACCAGGCTCTGGCGGATCAACATGGGACCGAACATTCGCGCCGGTGCCCACTACACCCAGCTGCTCGCCTATGATTTTGACGGCGACGGCAAGGCCGAAGTTGCCATGAAGACGGCGGACGGCACCCGGGACGCTGCCGGGACGGTGGTCGGCAACGCGGGGGCGGATTACCGCAACAGCAGCGGCTATGTACTGACGGGTCCGGAGTTCCTCACCGTCTTCCATGGAGCAACCGGCACCATCATGGATACCGTGGCCTACGACCCTCCCCGCGGTGACGTGGCAGCCTGGGGCGACGGCTACGGCAACCGCGTGGACCGTTTCCTCGGCGCCGTGGCGTACCTGGATGGGGAGCGCCCGTCCATGATGTTCAGCCGCGGCTATTACACGCGCACGGTGCTTGCCGCCTACGACCTGGTGGGCGGCAAGATCAGCAAGCGCTGGATGTTCGACTCTGACACCGCCGGTGCCCAGTACCGCAGCCAGGGCAACCACAACCTGTCCGTGGCGGACGTGGATGCCGACGGAAAGGACGAGTTCGTCTTCGGTTCCATGACCATCGACGATAACGGCAAGCCGCTCTACAACACCGGCCTCGGGCACGGTGACGCCATCCACACCAGCGATCTTGACCCGTCCCGCCCGGGCCTGGAGACATTCGCCGCCCACGAGGACATGGGGTCCAGCGGCAACAGGGGAGCCACCTTCCGGGATTCCCGCACCGGGGAGATCCTCTGGAGCATTCCTGCTGCCAAGGACACGGGACGCGCTGCGGCGGGTGACATTGATCCGCGGCATGCAGGGGCCGAGGGCTGGGCCATCGGCGGCGACGCTGCCTGGAACTCTCCGGTGGGCGAGCTGCGGTCCGCCAAGGGCCAGCTGATTGCCAACAGCATTCCTGCGGCCAACTTCCTGGCTTGGTGGGACGGCGACCTGTTGCGCGAGATCGTTGACCATGACTGGGATGCGGCCACCACCACGGGTACGCCCAGCATCGCCAAGTGGAACTGGGAAACGGAATCCAGCGACCGGCTGCTCACGGCCACCGGCGCGAAGTCCAACAACGGCACCAAGGGAACCCCGGCCATCCAGGCCGACCTCCTCGGTGACTGGCGGGAGGAAATTGCGTGGCCGTCGTCGGACAGCACGGAGCTGCGGATCTACACCACTACTGCCGGGACGGAGGTCCGGCTCCGGACGCTGATGCACGATCCTGTGTACCGGCTCTCGGTTGCCCGCGAGAACGTCTCGTACAACCAGCCGCCGCACCCGGGCTTCTATATCGGTGAAGGCATGGAACTGCCAGCCCAGCCGGACATCGTTTACACCCGCGCAGGCTAGCTGCGTTCAGGCCGCAGGTGCGCTGCCCCGTCCGCCAAACCTGGCGGGCGGGGCAGCCGCGTTTGCCGGCGGTGTTCCCGCAACAGCTTTGTTGCGGGACCCGACCGGTGGGTAACCCCCGGCGTCAGTATGATCGCAGCATGACCGAGATCCGTGCCTCCAACTCAGTGACCCTCCGTTTCCTGGCCGCTCCCACAGACGTTGGCCACAGCGGCTCCGTGGACGCTGGCACCGTCCTGGAGTGGGTGGACAAGGCCGCCTATGCCGCAGCCGTGGGGTGGTCGAAGTCCTACTGCGTCACCGCGTACGTGGGAAACATCCACTTCGCCGATCCGGTCAACAGCGGTGACATGGTGGAGGTGGAGGCCACCATCGTCTACACCGGACGCTCTTCCATGCACATCCGCACGGTGGTTTCCTCCGGGGACCCCAAGGGCGGTCCGGCCACCATGCGAAGCCAGTGCATGGTGATTTTCGTGGCGGTGGGCGAGGGTGGAAAACCGGTCCCGGTGCAGCAGTTCGAGCCCGTCACCGCCGACGAGATCGAACAGCGGGACCATGCGCTGGCACGGATCAAGGTCCGCGAGCAGATCGTCGAAGCCATGAACCGGCAGGAATATACGGATGCAGGAACGGCCGAGCGGGTGACCCTGCGATTCATGGCAGCACCCACCGACGTGAACTGGGGCGGCAAGGTCCACGGCGGAATTGTCATGAAGTGGATCGACGAGGCGGCCTACGTATGCGCCTCCAGGTATTGCGGCATGGACACCGTCGCCGTCTTCTCCGGCGGGGTCCGTTTCTACCGTCCGCTGCTCATTGGCCACGTGGTGGAGGTGGAAGCGCGGCTGGTTTACACGGGGACCAAGGGCATGCACGTTGCGGTCCACGTCCGCTCGGGCGATCCGAAGAGCCGGGAGATGAACCTGACCACCTACTGCCTGACAGTGATGGTGGCCCGCGACGCCGATGGCAACTCCGTGCCCGTACCCCCTTGGGTGCCGGTCAGCGAAGAGGACAGAAGGCTGCACGCCCATGCCCGCGAGCTGCTTGAGATCAGGGGCACGGCACCGGGCAACCGCCTGCCCAACCACCTGCTGGGGCAGGGCTAAGTCCGGAGTCCCGGTGGCGGCAGGTCCTAGAAGCCGCCGCCTCCGGCGTCGGCCGCCATATTGGCGAACCGGGAGTAATGGCCCTGGAAGGCGACCACGATGTCTTTGGTGGGGCCGTTACGGTGTTTGGCCACCAGGATGTCAGCCTCTCCGGCGCGGGGTGATTCTTTGTCGTAGACGTCCTCACGGTGGAGCAGGATCACCATGTCGGCGTCCTGCTCGATGGAGCCCGATTCGCGGAGGTCGGAAACCATGGGCCGCTTGTCCTGGCGCTGCTCGGAACCGCGGTTGAGCTGGGACAGCGCGATCACGGGGACCTGGAGTTCCTTGGCCAGGAGCTTCAGTGCACGAGAGAACTCGGAGACCTCCTGCTGGCGGGACTCGACTTTTTTGCCGGAGCTCATGAGCTGCAGGTAGTCCAGGATCACCAGTTTGAGATCGTGCTGCTGCTTCAGGCGCCGGCACTTTGCCCGGATCTCCATCAGCGACATGTTGGGGCTGTCATCGATGAACAGCGGGGCATCATTCATCCGGCCCATGGTGGTGGCGATTTTGGACCATTGCTCGTCCTTGATGGTTCCCTTGCGGAGGTCCTGCAGTCCAATGGTTGCCTCTGCGGAGAGGAGGCGCATGGCGATCTCGTTCCTGCCCATTTCGAGCGAGAACATGACCGTGGCCAGGTTGTTCTTGATGGCGGCGGACCGGGCAAAGTCCAGGGCGAACGTGGACTTACCCACGGCCGGACGGGCTGCGATGACGATCATCTGGCCGGGGTGGAGCCCGTGGGTGAGCTCATCCAGCTCGTAGAAGCCGGTGGGCACGCCGGTCATGCCCTCCCCGCGGTGGCCGGACGCCTCGATTTCGTCCACCGTGGACTCCATGACGTCTTTGAGGACCACGTAGTCCTCCGCGGTACGCCGTTCTGCCACGGCATAGACCTCGGCCTGGGCCTGGTTCACCAGGTCCTCCACCTCGCCGTCCGAACCGTAGCCGAGCTGGACGATCTTGGTGCCCGCGTTTACGAGGCGCCTGAGCACGGCACGTTCAGCAACGATTTCCGCGTAGTACCCCGCGTTGGCGGCGGTGGGAACGGTCTGGATCAGCTCGTGCAGGTAGGCGGGGCCGCCGATCCTGTTGATCTCTGCGCGCTTGGTGAGCTCATCGGAGACAGTGACGGCGTCCGCGGGCTCGCCGCGGCCATAGAGGTCGATGATTGCCTCATAGATGGTTTCGTGTGCCGGGCGGTAGAAGTCCTGGCCGCGGAGGATTTCCACGACATCGGCGATGGCATCCTTGGACAGCATCATGCCGCCCAGCACCGATTGCTCGGCGGGGATGTCCTGCGGCGGCTTGCGGCTGGCGTCAGATCCGCGGGTTGTCTCGACCGGATCCAGATGCGCGATTGACAAAGCTGCCGTCCTCCATGTGAGCCGGCGCCTTGGTGGCACCGGTGGTTAACCGTCCTGCTAGGGCGTTGCCCGAAAACTGGGCTCCGCTACCTGTCCAGGTGTACCAGCGGGGTGTGACAATGCTGGGGATCCAGCGCTGCGGATGGGGAGTTCGAGAGTTATCCCCAGTATCCACAGGTTTTCCACAATGGGCCTCTTTTTAGGGTTCCAGAGGTTCTACGGCTGCTGTCATCGGCGTCCGTCCGGAACCGCAGGAGCCCTGAAAAACAGGTACCCCGCTACGCTAGTCCCCCGTGCCCCAGCGGCAAAGTCAACGGGCACCAGGCCCTGTGGAAAACCTGTGCACTAAGGGGCATAGCTTGTGCACAGCCTGTGGGAAAGACTGTGGACAGCAAAAAACTTTCGCGCCAAATGTCAGTCTGACCTGCGGAAACGTGGCTGACACCTTGTGGAGTAGATGTTTTTTCCAGATATTTTCATCCACAGCCTCTGATGGCGTGCACGGAGCAAAACCGCCCCGTCCGTGGCAGTGACGCACTTCATGTGCCTCCGCCGCGGGTGGTGCAGGCCCGGGTCAGGGAGTAGGTCGCGTGAGATGCGTGCGGTATGCGCAGAGGTGAATATTGCTGTGGATAAACCGGATCTGGCATAAGCTCTATACATGGGCGAACTGCTGCTGGTTCTGCTGCCGGCAATTGTGTTGGTGGCGCTCATTTGGGGGCTTGCCACGGCCCTCAGTCCGCGTGATTCGGGCCTGTCCGATGCCGAAAGGTACCAGCGTGACCTGGCCGAGCGTTCAGCGCAGCACTATGCGGCCCAGGTCCAGGCTGCCACGGCGGCCCGGGCACGCCTGGAGTCCATCACGCGGCCCAGTCAGAACACCCAGGCGATGCATTCAGATCTGGCCCCTGCCAGGAAGTACACAGAACGGCGTTAGAAAAAATGGAATCGCTTGTGGTCCCTGTCCTCATCCTCCTGGCCGTGGCTGCCGGAGTCATCCTGGTTGCCCGCGCCATCAGCAGGCGAAAGGCCACTGCCGCCGCCCAGCCGCCGGCGCCTGCACCCAACTCCGCCGATCTGGCCCGCACTGCCGCCGCCAAACTTTCCGAGGACGAACACCGGCGGCTCTATGCCCTGATCGCGCAGGGCCAGGCCATGGCCGCGATCAAGCTGTACTACGAAGTCAGCGGCGACGGCCTGCGCGCGTCACGCGACGCCGTGGGCGCGCTGGCAGCACATCCGCAGCCCTACCGGGGCGCGGAGGCGGCGCATGCCGAGGTTGAAGACGACGATGACGAGCCGCAGCGGTTCCCGTACCGCTACCGGGCCATCGCCAGCAAGGGCGACGTAACTCGCGAGGTCAGCAGCAACATGCTCAATGACGAAATCTATGGCCGGATACGCACCCTGGCCCGGAACGGTGACACAGAAGCTGCTGCAACGGCGCTCACGCGGCACTCCGATATCTCCATGAAGCAGGCGCGGGAATTCATCGAGCTGCTGGACGAGTAAGCCCTGCCGGACCCACCCCCCTGACCGGCCTACCTGAGCGTAAGGACGAGCTTGGGTGCGGCGGCGCTGCTTGTTTCCTTGGAACTGAGGTCCAGGCCGTCGCTGTTGGTGGAATCCAGCCCCAGCGAAAGCTCCTGGCCGAGCTCACCGGCCAGGCTGGCCACGGTAAGCGGCACGCTGTAGTTGGTGTTGGCTGTTGTGGGGCCGAGCGTGGCGACGCTGGCCCCCAGAGCGGGGCGGTTATTGTAGGTGATTCCGCCCTCGGTCCAGCTGTCATCCGCAACGAGCTTGACGTTCTGCGTACCCTTGGAGCCGCTGCCGGCGCTGCGCAGCTGCAGTGTCGCGCTCTCCAGGGTCCGGCCGGCGTAGGCCGAGAGGTCGAACTTCAGGTACGTGATCTCAATCGGGCTCTTATCAACACCCAGCAGGGTACTCGACCCATAGTTCGTCGCCGTCGCTGTGCCCGCCACATAACTGTCCGCGGTGGCCGTCAGGGTGACGGTTTCTGGTGTCCCGCCGCCACCTGCCGCCGCTGTGGTGAAGCTCCAGGTCTTGTCCGATGCCAAGGCGTTGCCGGCCACGTCCTTCACGCCACTGGAACCGGCCTCGATCGTCGCGGTGTACGTGGTGTTGGCCGCCAGGTCGGCGCCAGGGTTGAGCGTCGCGACTTTACCTGTGCTGTCGAGGCTTACCGTGGCCGTCACCGCCGTCGTCCCTGCCTCTAGGGTGAACGTGCCCGGCCCAACGGTCGAGGGGTCCATGGCTTCAGAGAATGTGGAAGCCACGTCCGCCGTCACCGCCACCCCGGTGGCATCCTCGAGCGGGGATGTGCCCGTCACAGTCGGAGCGATCGTGTCACTGCCACCGCCGCCACCACCGCTGCTCGAATCGTAGAAGTGCCAGTACCGGCTGGTGGCGTTCACATCCGCGAGCAGCAGCAGTCCGCTGCTCGCCGTGCCGCGCGCCGCGCTGTTGAGGTTCTGCTTCGTTGACGTCACGTTGTGGACATACTGGTCGGCATCGACGATTCGGGCGGTCTTAGCGGTGCTGAAGCTGATGTTGTCCAGTGGCGTCGACTTCTCGTAGATTGCGCCGCCCGAACTGGTGCAGCTACCGGCGTTCGTGGTCCCGCCCGGCTTGGGGTAGGTAGCGAAAGTACGCAGTCTTTGGGTGCTCTCGTCGATCAGGACGATCACCCGGTTCGGGCACTCGGACACAGTCGCGATCGTGTGCGCCGACCAGGTGGTTCCGTTCAACGCCAAGAGCTGGATCAGCGGCTGGGCCGCCGATGTGAAGGATGTCTTGATGGCGGCGAAGACCTGGCCACCCGAGGAGTCCAGCCATTTCAGGTTCATGTGGTCATCACCGCTGCGCTGCCCCGAGACCGCCGGCACGGCCGCGGTCCAGTCGGCGTTTGACGCTCCGTCGACGTGGTAGCTCCAATACATCCCGTCGGAGGAATCATCGACCTGCCGGCTCCACATCACACCAATCTTGCCCGGCCCGAACGCTATCACCGCTGACGAGTCGTCTACAGAGACGTTGCTCAGCGACGCAGGATGCGGGAACGGCGTCCCCCAGGTCGTACCATCCGTGGCTGTGACGTTGAGGTAGATGCGGTTTCCCTGCTGCCACGTGGCCCACACCCGGCCGGTCGAGTCCTTGTCGATGGACAGGGTCTCAACGCGGTAGTTGTTGATGTTTGAGGAGCTTTGCAGCGAGTACGTCTTTGTCCCCGGATCGTAGCTGTAACGCCGCATCGTCGAAGGGAAGTTGGGCTCCGCCGGCAGTCCGTCATTGACGAAGCGGTAGCTGGCCACATACAGCGTCGCCCCGTCCCAGAGCACGTCATGATGCGTGTTGGACCGGGTATCGGTTGCGACGCCGGTATCTGACCACGTGCTGTTGGCGGCATTGAACCGGAAGATATGGAAATCCGAGCTGTCAGTGTCCCAAAGGTTTCCCCACCAGAGCCCATCGTTGAACCACAACGCACTCGTCGCGCGCTTAGTACCCGTTGGCGTTCCCGTCCCCGAGTGCGATGGGCCTTCGATCCCGACGTCACCCTCGGCAGCAGACGCCCCCACGGGCAGCACCACAAAACCTAGGACGAGCATCAACGCTGCAAGCAGTGCGGTGGGCAATGGGGTCAGCGGCCGGCGCGGACGGCCATCCCTCGGGCTATCACCTCCCCGGTTTACAGCATGAATACGCCGGCCTGTCCCATGTCCGCCCATGTGCGCTCCCCGGAGTTAAACGTCGGTCCCCACGCCCGTTCAGTGTCAACCGCGGAGACCATAATTGCAACCCCTAATTTGGAAATTGACGCTGCCGGGTCCTTGCGGCGGGCGGTCAGCCGTTTCCGGAGATCCCGGCGAGCAGCTGCTCGAAGGGAAGGGACTCCATCGGAGCGGGCTTCCGGCCCGGCTGCGGCCCCTCGAGGAGCCGCGTGAACTCCCCTGCCGCCCGGTCGATCCGGTCCGAAAGCGAGGAGCCGCCGTCGTCCGTGGTGCCCCAGTCCTGGGGGCCGGCAAAGACGCCCGTAGGCGCGGTCCTGGTGCGCAAATAGCTGAACAGCGGGCGCAGGGCGTAATCCAGGACCATCTGGTGGCGGTCCGTGCCGCCGGTAGCGCCCAGCAGGACGGCCTTGCCATCCAGTGATTTGGGGTCGAGGACGTCGATGAAGGATTTGAACAGGCCGCTGTAGGACGCACTGAAGACCGGCGTCACCGCGATGATCCCGTCAGAGGCTTCCACGCCGGCTATCACCCCTGCCAGCCGGGGCGCGGCGTAGCCGGTGACAAAATTGTTGGCGATGTCCACAGCGAGGTCGCGGAGTTCGACGACGTCCACCTGCACACTGAAGCTTGCACCGTTCAGTTGCCGCTCTGCTGCGGCCGACAACTGGTCAGCCAGCAGCCTGCTCGACGACGGTACGCCAAGCCCGGCGGAAAGGACTGTAATGCGGCGGGTCTCCATGGCACTTCTCCTGTTACTCGTTCATTCCAGCATATATGCATATGCATCTACCTTGTGAACGGTACGGGCTTACGGAGTATTCCCGGTGCTAGAGGACAACTGATCCCCGGATGCAGGTGGTGGAGTGTCCTCCCACCCAGATGCGGCCGTCTTCGGCTTTGATGTGGAGGCGGCCCGCACGGCCCAGTGCCGCCCCCTGGGCCGCCACGTACTCCTGAGGGGCCCTGTTGCTGCCGATCAGCCATTGCGCAGCCGCCGCGTTGAAGCTGCCAGTGACGGGATCCTCCATCATGGCGTCGCCAGGGATGAATGTGCGGACCTCAAAGTCTGTGCCGCCCTCCCCCCACCCTGGCCCGACAATCCCGACCTTGAGGTTGCCCAGCGCCGCGAAGTCAGGCTCCACGGCCCTGACCTGTTCCGCCGAACCAAGCAGCACACCGATCCATTCGGGACCATTCACCAGCCAGGATGCATCCAGCAGGTCGGCTTCGGCGAGGCGGAGCCCCGCCGCAATACGGCTCCGGATCGTGCCGTCCACCGGACCAAAACGGGACATGGGCGGCGCTGCGAAGGCGAGCCTCCCGTCGTCGCGCTTGATACGGATCAGGCCAGCGCCGCACTCCTGGACAACGAAACCCTCGGACTGCGGAGTTCCTCCGCACTCGAGCCAGGTGTGGGCGGAACCCAGCGTGGGGTGGCCGGCAAAGGGGAATTCCTCACTGCCGGTAAAGATGCGGACCCGGTAGTCTGCACGCGGATCGGTAGGGGGCAGCAGGAACGTGGTCTCCGACAGGTTGGTCCAGTTGGCGAACTGCTGCATCTGCTTCGGCGTCAGCCCCTCGGCATCAACGACGACGGCGAGCGGGTTTCCACGGTAAGCCTCGCGGGAGAAGACATCAACCTGGTGGAACGGGCGGCTGCGGGTGGGAGGTACGGTGCTGTTCACCGTATGAAGCTATCAAGCAAAAGACCCCCGCCGCCGGAATCCGGCAGCGGGGGTCTTTTAAGCAGTCAGGGACTACTTGCCAGCTACTACATCGAGTTCGATGACAGCGGCAACATCCTCGTGCAGACGGACGTTGGCCTGGTAGGAACCAACCGACTTGATGTGCGTCGGCAGTTCAACCTTGCGCTTGTCGATGCGGCCGAGGCCAGCGGCCTCAACAGCGTCGGCGACGTCGCCCTGCTTGACGGTGCCGAACAGGCGTCCGGTCTCGCCAGCCTTGACAACAAGCTTGACCGGCTTGGAGGACAGTGCGGCGGCCTGCTTCTGAGCATCTTCCAGGGAAGCGTGCTCGCGGGCAGCGCGGGCAGCCTTGATGGACTCAACCTGCTTTTCGCCGCCCTTCGACCAGGTCAGGGCGAAGTTGCGGGGCAGCAGGTAGTTACGTGCGTAACCGTCCTTGACCTCGACAACGTCGCCAGCAGCACCGAGACCGGTTACTTCGTGGGTCAGAATGAGCTTTGCCATGTTAGTTAATCCCTTCCTTAGCCGCGGCCAGCGCCGGAGTAAGGCAGCAGAGCAACTTCGCGGGCGTTCTTGATTGCCTGGGCGATCTTGCGCTGTTCCTGCACCGTGACGCCAGTGACGCGACGGGCGCGGATCTTTCCGCGGTCGGAGATGAACTTGCGCAGCAATGCTACGTCCTTGTAGTCGATGACAGTGATGTCAGCGGCCTTCAAGGGGTTGGACTTTGGTTTGGGCTTACGGAGTTCAGCCTTAGCCATCGTGGAGCTCCTATTCTAGGGAGCCCGTGGATGTTGATCCACGGGATGGTGGTGGTCCGACGGCGGCATTCACCTGGGTGCCTGAAGGCACTTTCGGCTGTCCCGGCGTCGGGCCTTAATGGGTGTTTAGAAGGGAGGTTCGGAATCGGGGCCGTTGCCCCAGCCGCCTGCGTTGGAGACGCCGGGCGTTGCCCAGGGGTCGTCCTGCGCAGCCTGCTGGTTGCCGCCGCCCCAGCCTCCACCGGAGTTGCCGCCCTGGTTTCCACCAGAGTTGCCGCCTCCGAAGCCACCGCCGCTGTTGCCGCCGCCGAAGCCGCCCTGGGCGCCGCTTCCGGCACCCCCAGCGCCGGAGCGCTGGGTGCGGTTGACCTTGGCATTGGCGTATCGCAGGCTGGGGCCGATTTCATCGACCTCAAGCTCGATAACGGTGCGCTTTTCGCCTTCTTTGGTTTCGTAGGAACGGCTCTTCAGGCGGCCGGTCACAATCACGCGCATGCCCTTGGTTAGGGACTCGGCGACGTTCTCGGCTGCTTCACGCCAGACAGCGGCGCGGAGGAACAGGGTTTCCCCGTCCTTCCACTCGTTGGACTGGCGGTCAAAGGTACGCGGGGTGGAAGCGATGGTGAAGTTCGCTACTGCTGAACCGGACGGTGTGAACCGCAATTCCGGATCATTGGTGAGATTACCGATGACCGTAATGGTGGTCTCGCCTGCCATCTACTGCCTCCTTGTTGATCCTGGGTGAAGAGTGCGTTCCTGCGGTGAAGAATGAAAGTCGGTGCCGAAATTACTCAGCAACAACCTTCTGCTCTTCGGGGCGGGTGATCTTGGTGCGCATGATGGTCTCGTTAAGAGACAGCTGGCGGTCAAGTTCCTTGGCGGTGTCCGGCTTGGCGGTGAAGTTCACCACGGCGTAGATACCTTCAGACTTCTTCTTGATGTCGTAAGCCAGACGGCGACGGCCCCAGATGTCAACCTTTTCGATGGTTCCACCATCGTTTGTGATGACGTTCAGGAACTTCTGAAGCGACGGCTCAACGGTACGCTCTTCGACCTCGGGGTCGATGATTACCATCAATTCGTAAGGACGCATATGTGAACCCACCTCCTTTGGGCTAAGCGGTTACGGCATTTCCGTAACAGGAGGTTCATTTGCGATGCCGTGCAAGGCCCCGCCGCCGGAAGGGAGGCAGGACGCAGCACAGACTTCAATATCTTAGTGCATATGGAGCGGATAGGCGATTCGCGCTTGACTCAAGGCTACGGCCGTACTGGCGAGGACTGCATCACCAACTGCTCCTATGTGGAAAACGCACACGCGGAGTCCTGCCCCAAAGAGAGAACCGCCCGCACCGGCGCGCCAGGTGCGGCTGCCGGTACGGGCGGTTCTCTGCCAAGCGAAAAGACTGGAGAATTAGGACGCCGAAGTTGCCTCCGCAGCAGCCTCACGGCGTTCGCCGGCCTGCAGTTCCCCGCCACCCGGGCGCCCGGCGGACTTGCGGTAGCGCCACACCCCGACGCCAACCACGACAGCGGCAAGGGCCACGGACAGCAGGAGGGACTCGCGGGTGGACTCCAGGATGACCATGCCGATCAGCAGTGCCACGATGCTGACGATTGAGAGCCACGTCAGGTAGGGGAAGAGCCACATCTTCAGTTCAAGGTCCTTGCCTGCGGCACCCATGCGCTTGCGCAGGATCAACTGGGAGGACGCGATAACCAGCCATACGAACAGGGCAATGGCACCGGAGGTGTTGACCAGGAAGAGGAACACGGTGTCGGGTGCAATGTAGTTCAGTCCTACTGTCACGAAGCCCACCACGGTGGAGGCAAGCACGGCCGCCGCGGGAACGCCCCGTCGGGAGATCCTGGTCCAGGCCGCCGGGGCGTCCCCCCGCTTGGACAGCGAGAAGAGCATGCGGCTGGCGGTGTACAGGCCGGAGTTGAGGCACGACAGGACGGACGTGAGGACCACGATGTCCATGATGGTGCCGGCGCCGGGAATACCGAACAGTTCAATGACCGCAACGTAGGGGCTCTTGGCAACGCTGGCGTCATTCCAGGGCAGCAGGGTGACGACGATGGCGATGGAGCCGATGTAGAAAACCAGGATGCGCCACACAGTGGACTTGACGGCCTTCTTGACCGCGTCCACGGGGTTCTCCGATTCGCCTGCGGCGATGGTGGCGATCTCGGCTCCGAAGAAGGAGAAGACCACAACCAGGATGCCGGCCAGTACCGCACCAGGCCCGTTCGGGAGGAACCCGCCGTTGTCGATCAGGTTGCTGAGTCCCGGAGCGGGCACGCCGGGGACAAAGCCCAGGATGGCAGCCGCGCCGAACAGCAGGAACAGCACGATGGCAGCGACCTTGATGGAAGCGAACCAGAACTCGAATTCACCGTAGGACTTCACGGAACCAAGGTTGGTCAGCGTCAGAAGCACCATGAGGATCAATGCCCAGACCCACTGGTCGATGCCTGGAACCCAGCGGTGCATAATGGCTGCGCCGGCCGTCGCCTCAATGCCCAGCACGATGATCCAGAACCAGGCATAGAGCCAGCCGATGCTGAATCCGGCCCAGCGTCCCAAAGCCTTGTCTGCATACGTGGAAAAGGAGCCGGTCTCCGGGTTGGCCGCGGCCATTTCACCGAGCATCCGCATCACCAGGATCACCACCACACCGGCGGCCATGTAGGCCAGCAGGATTCCCGGGCCCGCCTGCTGGATGGCGGCGCCGGAGCCGACAAAGAGACCGGCACCAATGACGCCGGCAATCGCGATCATGGAAAGGTGCCGTGGCTTAAGCGACTTGGCTAACTGCTGGTCAGCGGGCATGGGAGCGCCGTCCTTCGGTGGTTATGCAAATGGGATTGGCAGGCAGAAGCTTGCCGGAAAGATCGAGGACCGCACCAATCAGTGGGGCCGGTCACATCTTGCTCTCACTGTAATTCGCGCTGTGAAGCGGAAGCTCTGTGCATCGGCACAGCCTTGGGCTGGCGAATTTTGGCCATGGCCCAAGTGAGAGTACCTCTTAGCATCAGAAGATGCCTGCAGGACAACAAGGAAACACGGAGGAAATAGTCATCAGGCCCCGTATCCCCTAGTGGCCTTCAGTCCCGTTTCCCCCATTGCCCCCGGCAATTTTGGAGGTCTACATTGGCTTCCACCCGCACTCAAGCAGGGGACGCCAGAGCAGCGGTACGCCGTCAAGGACTACCTGCGCCACCAAGGACCTGAATATGCAAAGAGCAAAAGTTCGCCATCTCGTTCCGCAAGCCCTTGCCCTGGCCGTAGCGCTTGTCCTGGGCCTTGTTGCTGCCGGCGGCACAGCCCAGGCCGCAGAGAATTACGGTTACCAAAGCATCAGCTACACGGGAGTGGCCAACACCCCCACCTCGGACAAACCGCAGAGCAAGCTGTGGTGGAACGACGGGTCCTGGTGGGCTGATATGTGGACCACGGGAACCGGCTGGCAAATCTACCGGCTGGACAGGGCTGCAAAGACCTGGGTGAACACGGGGGTCTCGATCGACTCCCGCAGCAACACATTGGCGGACACTTTGTGGGACGGCAACAAGCTGTACATCGCCTCGCACGTGGTGACGGTGTCAGGGGACTCCAGTACAAAAGCTTCGGTCCCGGGTCAGCCCGCCAAGTTGTACAGGTACAGCTACGCTGCCGGTAAGTACACGCTCGACGCCGGTTTTCCCACCAACATCAACAACAACAGCAGCGAGTCCATGACGATCGACAAGGACACTACGGGTGCCGTGTGGGCCACCTGGACGCAGGTTTCCGGAAGCTCAACCTCCGGATACACCAGCAGCGTCTACGTGAACTCTTCCGCCGCGGGCGGGGCAAGCTGGGGGACACCCTTTGTCCTGCCGGTCGCCGATCCGAACCCGGCACCGGATGACATCTCGGCAATCGTGTCCTATGGAAGCAATAAAATCGGTGTGCTGTGGAGCGATGCTCCCGCAGGAACCGTGTACTGGGCCACCCGCACGGACGGAACCTCGCCGTCCGCAGCATCATCCTGGAAAGTCCAGCCCGCCGTGCAGGGCAAAGGCCAGGCGGATGACCATTTGAACATCAAGGCGCTCCTGGCTGATCCTTCAGGGCGCGTGTACGCGGCGGTGAAGACCAGCCTGGATTCTTCGACCGACAAGACGCTTCCGCAGTTGCAGCTGCTGGTCTTCCGACCGGGAACCGGCTCCTTCACCAGATCCACCATCGCCACTCTGGCCGACTGCGTGACCCGTCCCCAGATCCTGCTGGACACGACCAACAATGTGGTGAGGGCGTTCCATACCGCACCCTCCACATCGGCCTCGGGATGTGCCTATTCAGGAGTCCCAGGCAGTATCTATGAGAAGACTGCCTCCATGGACAATCCGGTCTTCAGCAGCGGCCGCGGCACCCCGGTGATCCAGGACGGGGCATCTGCCAATATCAATGACGTCACCACCACCAAACAGGGCGTCAACGCCACCACGGGCGTAGTGGTCATGGCCAGCAACAAGGCCACCCAGCGCTACTGGTTCTCGGACCGGCCGCTTGGAACAGCGCCCGCACCGGGTGATACGGCGGCTCCGACGGTGACAGCCACGTCCCCGTCCGCTGGTGCCACCGGTGTGGCTGTCACGGCAAACGTGACGGCCACGTTCTCCGAAGCGATGAACGCTACGACCATCACGTCCAACACGTTCACGTTGACCACAGGGACGACGACGGTGCCGGCCGCCGTGACGTACAGCAGCAGCGGTAACAGTGCGACGCTCAACCCAAGTACCGACCTGGCGGCCGGCACCACCTATACGGCAACAGTCAAGGGCGGCTCCACTGGAGCGAAGGACGTGGCCGGCAATGCGCTGGCAACGGACAAGACCTGGACCTTCACCACAGCGGCGGCAAGCGGCGGGGGCACGTCCGAGACCGTTACCCTCACCGCCACCGCGGACAGCTGGGTAGCAGGCGGAGCGGCAGCCACGAACTACGGCACCTCCACCACGCTCAGCGTCGACAACACCCCGGTTGAGGCCACCTACCTGAAGTTCGACCTCTCGGCCTACGCCGGCCGGACGCTGGAAAGCGCAACACTGCAGCTGCGCAGCGCCGGCAGCGGGTCAATAGGAAAACAGAACATCAAACTCGTGGCCGATGACAACTGGAGCGAAAGCACCATCACTTACACCAACCGCCCCACCCCCGGCACCATCCTCGGCACGCTCGGCCCCACCACAGCCAACAACAACTACAGCGTCCCGCTCACCATCACGGGCCTCGCCGGTGAGCTCGGCCAACAGCTCTCCCTTGGCCTGGACGCCACGAGCACCGACGGCCTGGACCTCAACTCCAAGGAAGCCGGCAGCACCACCGCACCCAAACTCGTCCTCACCCTGTCCAGCGGCAGCGGCGGTGGTAGCAGTGATACGGCGGCTCCGACGGTGACAGCCACGTCCCCGTCCGCTGGTGCCACCGGTGTGGCTGTCACGGCAAACGTGACGGCCACGTTCTCCGAAGCGATGAACGCTACGACCATCACGTCCAACACGTTCACGTTGACCACAGGGACGACGACGGTGCCGGCCGCCGTGACGTACAGCAGCAGCGGTAACAGTGCGACGCTCAACCCAAGTACCGACCTGGCGGCCGGCACCACCTATACGGCAACAGTCAAGGGCGGCTCCACTGGAGCGAAGGACGTGGCCGGCAATGCGCTGGCAACGGACAAGACCTGGACCTTCACCACGGCAGCGGAAACCGGAGGCGGCACGTCCGAGACCGTTACCCTCACCGCCACCGCGGACAGCTGGGCAGCAGGCGGAGCAGCGGCCACGAACTACGGCACCTCCACCACCCTGAGCGTTGACAACAGCCCGGTTGAGATCACCTACCTGAAGTTCGACCTCTCTGCCTACGCCGGCCGGACCCTGGAAAGCGCAACACTGCAGCTGCGCAGCGCCGGCAGCGGGTCAATAGGAAAACAGAACATCAAACTCGTGGCCGATGACAGCTGGAGCGAAAGCACACTCACCTACACCAACCGCCCCACCCCCGGCACCATCCTCGGCACGCTCGGCCCCACCACAGCCAACAACAACTACAGCGTCCCGCTCACTGCCAGCGCTTTGGCCAGCGAGCTCGGCCAACTGCTCTCCCTCGGCCTGGACGCCACCAGCACCGACGGCCTGGACCTCAACTCCAAGGAAGCCGGCAGCACCACCGCGCCCAAACTGGTCCTCACCCTGCGCTAGGTCAGGGTGCGGAGGCCAGGCTGCAGGTAACCGCAATTTCCACATTCTTACCCCCGGGCAGCCACAAGCCCCGCTGCTTATCGGACCGCGGCGTCCGGCCTCGTACTAGCTTTGCAACACGCCAAAGCGGCACAGAGACACAGGAAACCCGCCGGAAAAGGGGCAATCATGGCAGAAGAAAAGGTCTTTCGAAACGACCCGGCCGCACCAGGCCCTTCCGCCGGACCTGCCCATTCAGCACGTATACCTGCAGGAGGGATCGGATTCTTGAGTAATCAGGATATTGGCGGCAGCGAGGCTTCAGCCTCAGGGATGGGACTGAGGGACTACGCCCGGGTCGCCAGGACGTACTGGAAGCACATTGTGGTTGTGACCCTGATCGTCACCCTGCTGGCCACGGCGTGGAGCATTTTCCGCCCCCGTATCTACGCAGCGGAAGCCAGCGCAGTTGTTATTGCGGTGGGGACCGACAACGTCAGCAGCCTGCTGGCCGGCGACACCCTGGCCAAAGCAAGGGCAAAAAACTACAAGTCGCTGGCTGAATCCCGGCTTGTAGCCGACAACGTGCGCCTGTCCACCGGACTGAACATGTCCAGTGATGCCCTGCTGGGCGCCATCTCCGTGACCGTCCCCCGCGACACAGCTGAAATCCGGATAACGGCCCAGTCCCCGGATCCCACCATTGCCCAGCGGGTGGCAGACGCCTGGATCGTCGAGCTGAGCAAGCAGGTCCAGGACAGGGAGAGGGCCGCCACCGCCGCTTCAGGTGAGGCCCTCGAAGCCGTTACACCACCCCTCTCCCTGGTACCCCTGGATCCAGCGGCTTTGCCAACAAAACCCGTCTCTCCCGGCGTGGCAATGACAGCTCTGTACGGGGCAGCACTGGGCCTCCTCCTGGCCTATGCTTCCGCGCTCCTCCGGGACCGGCTGGACCGCCGCCTGCACAACGCAGCTGAAGTGGAACACCTGTTCTCCGTACCGGTCATCGGCGCCCTTCCGGTGGATCTCCGGCTCACGGGTGAGAACAAGGTGCTGGGCGGCGTACCCGCAGCTCCAACGCCAGGGTCGCGGGCACAGAGCCCGGCCTTCGCCGAGGCGCTCCGGGAACTCCGCACCAACCTGACATTCCTTGACGTGGACAACCCTCCCCGGATCATCGTCGTGACGAGCTCGGTGAGCGGGGAAGGCAAATCGACTATTGCGGCCAACCTGGCCTCGGCGATGTCGGCCGGAGGGGAACAGGTCATCGTTGTTGACGGAGACCTGCGGCACCCCAGCATGGCCAAGATCTTCGACGTCATCCCCGGAATAGGCATCACCGACGTCCTCACCGGAAAAGCAGAGGTGGATGACGTTCTCCAGCAGCGGAGCGACCTGCCCAACCTGTCGATCCTGGGCTCCGGCCGGATCCCGCCCAATCCCACCGAGCTCCTTGGCTCCCACGCCATGAAGCAGCTGATCGAATCCCTGTCCGAGAAAGGCATCGTGATCATCGATGCCCCGCCGTTGCTCCCGGTGACCGACGCGGTACTCCTTGCCAGGATCGCGGACGGTGCCATTGTGGTTGTCCGGGCTGGCCGGACCACCAAGGACCAGCTGACCAAGTCGCTTGGAAACATCCGGAAGGTGCACGGAGCCGTTCTTGGCACGCTTCTGAACTGCGTGCCGGCGAAGGAATTTGACGGCTACTCGTACTACTCCTCGGATCCGGACTCTGCGGACAGCGACCCCTCCGGGGACGCGGACGACTCACCGGCAGTGGTTGAGCCCGAAAGCCCCCCTGCGTTCCGAGGTTCCAGCAGGGAACAGACCTCACGGAGCGTCACGTCCTTCTAGGCATCAACGCCTGCAGCTGCCACGTGCGCCGCAACCGGGCCAATCAGGGCAGCGGCGCACGTGGCCCACAAACTCATCTAGGAGAACCCATGTCCAAGTCTGTCGTCGTCATCGGGACACGCGGCTACCCAAGTTACTACGGCGGCTTTGAGACTGCAGTCCGGCGCCTCGCCCCATTCCTCGCCGACGCCGGCTGGGACGTCAACGTCTACTGCCGGGCAGGCCAAACCAAGGACGACGACGAAGCACGCGACCCGCGCATCCGAACCACCAACACAGTCGGGCTTGAGAGCAAGTCACTGAGCACCCTCTCTTTCGGGCTGACTTCCGTCCTTCACGCGCTGTGGCATAAGCCCCAGGTGGCGCTGGTCATGAATGTTGCCAACGGTTTCTTCCTGCCGCTGCTGAAGCTCCGCGGAATACCAACCGTGGTGAACGTGGACGGGATCGAGTGGGAACGCGCAAAGTGGAACCGGTTCGCCAAGTTCGTCTTCCGGCTGGGCGCACGGCTCACGGCCCGCTACGGCACCATCCTGATCAGCGACTCCCTTGAGATCCAGCGGCGCTGGAAACGGGACTTTGGGCGCAAGAGTGTCTTCATTCCGTACGGCGCCAACCTTGCCAGCCCCAGTGAGGTTGTCCCCGGACTCCAGCCTCAGTCTTATGTACTCATGGTGGCCCGGTTCGTTCCCGAGAACACGGTCTCAGAGTTTTTCCAGGCAGCTGAACGCCTGGCGGAGCAACATCCAGTGGTGATCGTCGGATCCAGCGGCTATGGGGGGCCGTTGGACGAGGCCGCGCAGCGGTTGGCTGAACATCCGAACGTCCAATGGCTCGGCCATGTCAGTGATGACAAGAAGCTCCTCTCACTCTGGCATCATGCCGGCGCATACTTCCACGGCCACAGCGTGGGCGGGACCAACCCGGCCCTGGTCCAGGCGATGGCCTGTGGAGCACCTGTGGTTGCCCGGCAGACGCCATACAACGCGGAGGTCCTGCGGGCGGATGAGCACCTTGTGGCCCCTGATCCGCTGGCTATCGAGAGTGCTTTGCGCCGCATGCTGACTGACCACGACCTGCGGGCGAAAGCGCGGGCGGCAAACAGGGCGCGCGCAGCTACCCATTACGACTGGGAAGATGTGTGCCGGAGGTACGAACTGACTCTTCAGGACGCTGTCCTGGGGGAAAAGGCCGCCAGAGTAGGCATGGGGGTGCGGCAATGACTTTTGGATTGCGCACCAGCCCGCCCGATTCGGCAGCGCAGGATCGCGGCGGAACCCCCCGAATACTGGTAGTGAATCCCCTTGGCGTGGCATTACGCCATTACACCGGGGCGCTTCTGCATCAATTTTCGGATGTGGGAATAGAAGCAGAACTGTTTTCCATCACCGAACCTTCGCAATCAGGTAAAAGCCGCCTTAAATGGCTCGGCGAATATACCGCAATGCTATATTCAGTCGGACAACGGACGCGAAAGCCGAATTCATTTGAAAGGGTGCTCCTCACCTGGCCGGTATTGGGTTTCCTGGACCTTCTAATAGTAAAAGTCCTTTGTGGAAATTCGGCAGTCGTTATCTACCACGATCCGCAACCCCTCGTCCGGTCCGTGGGCAGCAGCCCCCTGGTGGCGCGCTTTGCCGGACGCATGAAGAAGCGGCCCGGAACCCTGGTGCACAGCGACGAAGCTGCCCAAGCCATGGCCGCCGTCGGGCTGGCGGCGGGCCTGGCGCAGGTACCGCATCCAATGATGCCCCCTGCCGGCGCCGCCAAGGACCCCCATCTCAGCGGACGATCCGGTAAAAGGCCGCGGATTCGGGTGCTGGGACAGTACAAAGCCGACAGGGATCTCGACCTTTTGAAGTCATTGGCCAACAGGCTTGGCACGAAGTTCGACCTCGATATCGTGGGCCGTGGCTGGCCGTCCATCGAGGGGTGGCATGTGGATGCCCGCTTTGTCCCGGAGGAGGAGCTGGAGGAGCTGATCGTCTCCAGCGACACCATAGTCATCCCCTATAAGCGCTTCTACCAAAGCGGCATAGCCATGCGCGCGCTTGAGCATGGAGTGCCGATCGTCGGGCGCACCGGGACGAGCCTTGAGAAGCTGTACGGACCGCAATCACGGCTCTTGGTCGCAGCTGACCACGTACTGCCCGGCCAGGAGGTCGGGGCGTGGGTATCGGCCATCGAGTATGCGATGGGCCAAGGAAGAACCGAAACAGTCCTCGCTGCCAAACTCTTCCATGAGGAGGCGTCCGAGAGCTGGCGCCTGTTCGGCCGCAGCATGCTGGCCCAGGGATCCGCCCGTCTTCCCAAGGGCTGATCCGGTCTCAAAAGGTCCAAGCCCAGGAGAGCCCTCGCATGACGAAGTTCCTCATTTCGTTCCCCAGTGACGCCATGGTGGTCCCCGCCGGGGAGTTCGATGCGGTGGTCGAAGCCGCGCACGCCGTTATAGCTGAGGCCAAGGCAGCGGGCGTTTATGTGTTCGGCGGCGGAATCGATGAGGACGTGGACCCGGTACTTGTGGCCGCTGACGGCACCGTTACCGAGGGGACTTATCCAGGCCATACAGTGCCCGACGGCGGCTATACGGTTCTGGAGCTGCCCTCCAGGGAAGCAGCACTAGGGTGGGCGGCCAAGATCGCCGTCGCCTGCCGGTGCCCGCAAGAGGTCCGGCAGTTCCAGTACGATCCGGACAGCTGACCCCGGCCTAACCCGGCAAGTACCGTGGGCAGGGGCACCCATCCTGAAGACGCGCAATAAGCCTCAAGGCGCGCGAAGCAGCCCTGCTGGTGTGCAGCGGCGGCCTTTCAAACGGAGGGTTGGACTCTCCTCGCGCGCGCCCCTGCGCTGCCGGGCCCCAGGGCCAGGTGCCGCCTGGCGTGACCCAGCCCCGCCGGCTTCACCGGCGCGGGGTGGACCGCTGCAACATCGGCCGTTGCGGGAAGTGTAAGCCCGTAGCCGCCGGCACGGGCCCGGCCTGCAGCTTCAGGGGCACCGTCATGGCAACTACGGACCCCAACGTCAACCATAGGACCGGGGTGGATGCCATGGAGGAGGCGGACTCTGATGAAGCGACAGTGAGCACGAAGCCCACGGCCAGCCACACGGGCAGGCTCCGGGACCTCGGAACACGGCGCAGGAGTTTTACGAGGTGCACCAGGAGCACAAGGGCGGCAGCAATCATGGGCCAGCCGATCCACGCGAAATACAGCCCCAGCAGGCTCTCGCTGCCCACACCGGTGGACGCTCCTTCAAGCGCCGCCTGATATCCGGTTGTGCCGAAGCCCAGGCCTGCGGGCGACTGGAGGCCAAGCATGAACCCGGAGAAAAGGCCATCCGAATGGCTGGCGGTGTTGCCCTGCTCAATGAAGGTGGTAAACAGGTAGCCGCCAAGGCCAAGGGCTACAAGTATGCCGGCATACTTCCCCACCTTGGTCCAGATGAAATAGATCACCGTGACCATCAGGAAGAGCAGGATGCCCGCCCGGGCGTAGGCGAAGTAGAGGGTCAGGCCGATGGCGGCAAGCATCCCCAGCCGCGCGAAGCTCCGCAGCCTGGCAACGGCAGCAAAGGCTCCGAGGCCCAACAGGAAGCCCATGACCGGGGGGTTCATAAAGGGGCCGCCGGGACGGAAGGTGAGTTCGCCGTCGGACACCCCGTCAGCGAAGTAGGCGGGCGGCAGTCCCATGCGCATGCTGCGCGGGTTTCCGCCAACAACGTTCACGTGGTACCAGGCCGGGTCCAGGAGGGGCGCCTGCATGATTTCCTCGGCCAGGGCCCATGCCACGGTCAGCGCGGCCAGCAGAAGCAGGTAGGTGCTGACCTTTCGCCATTTGATGTCATCCCGGAAGACGAAACCGGCGAACACCAGGCCAAGCGGCATGAGTACCTGCCGTGCCTGGGCAATGCCGATGTCCATATCCGGTGAGCGGATAAAGCCGATACCCACCAGGATCACCAGGATCACCATCAGCCCAAGTGCCTTGTGCAGGCGCTTGTCCTGGGAGCTGAATGCCCTGATGACGGCGGCTGCAACAAGAACCGCAGCAGGCACGTCATCCAGGTACTGGAACGCATCAGACCGGGTGAGGGTGATGAGCGGCGCCTGCGACCAGCCGGCCGCAATGACCAGCAGGATTAGTACGTGGTAGGAGCGCCCCAGGATCAGCACCAGGCTGATGACGGCGGAAGCGGTAACAACGAAGGGCAGTAGCACGAGTTGGTCGTCCCTCTCGAGATTGCTGCAACGCCTCCAGAATCGCTGCAATGCCGGGTCAAGCACCGGAATCATCCGGTCAGGCTGCCTACACCCGCAGTATGCGATGCACTACGGCGTGACGGCATCCGTCCCTCCCCACGCTAGGCGGGCCAACATCCCGCAACAAGGGCAATGTCCGGAGTTTGTGGGAACCCACACCAAACCGCGGGCCTAAAGCTGCCTGCAACCCCCTGAACGACGTCAGATCGTCACGAACCTGCTGACCGCGTCCTTCCAGTAAGCCAGGAACGGCGCGGCGGCCAATGCGACTGTCCGCCCGTTCTGCAGATCCGTTATCTGACTATCCAGGTGCTCAAGCTCGGATGTCGCGGTGATTGTCCTGTGGGCAACCCCTGCCAGTTCGCGGACGGAAGCGGGGACTACGATCAGCCCGCCGGCCCTGGAGGCTTCCCCCAAGGTTCCGGAGTCAAATCCGATCACGGGCGTACGGTAGGCGAAGGCCCGGGAGGCTACCCCGGAGGCAGGCAAAATGTTGCCGTAGAACCGGCTCGTCTTGTCGTAGGGCAGGAGGATGGCCCTCACCGACTCAAAGAATTCATCCTCCTGCCGCCCTTCGACTGCACCCAGGATGGTGACTCCGGGTATCGGCGGCAGCTGTTCGGTTCCCCTGCCCGCGACCCGGATTTCGACCTCCGGCGGGAGTTCGCGGCGGAGCTCGACGAGCCTGTCGAATCCTTTGCCTTTGGATGCGTGACCGTAAAGTCCTACTGCCACCGGGCGCTGGGAGGCAGGCTTCAGGGCAGGCCTGGGCGGCACAAAGTGCCAGGTGCTCAGCACCTTGCAGGCGGGAAAGCTCTCCCGAAGCGCTGCCGCGCCGACTTCACTGAGTGCAAACAAGGTGGTGTCCCGCAACAGCCGCCGTTCCAGCCAGGCGCTGAACGGCCGCAGCGGAAGATGGATGCCGTGGTGGAACAGCTTGCTCCTGGCCACCCATTTGAAGCGGAAAGGCCACCACGCGGCCAGCGGCGGGTCATGCACGGTAGCCGTTGTGGCTATCTCCCGGGGTCGGCCGGCAAGCAGCCAAAATGGTCCCAGTGACGCCGCTGACAACTCAAAGTGAACAACCACCTGGCCCTCAGCGAGGGCTTCCTTTACTGCCCTGGAGAGCCTTCGCCGGTCACGTAACACATCAAGGAGCCCCACGTTGCCCGGTCCCGCTGTCCTGATTTCCCGGAAGCCGGCGAAGCTGGGCACGGCCGCGGCGATGAACTCTTCCGCATAGTCGCCGACTCCCCCGGAACCCACACGGGGTGCCACCAGAATCAGCGTTGCGGGAATCGGAGAAGTATTAGGAACAGGAACTGCGTCTGAATTTGCCACGTTACTCCGCTTTTGCACCAGAGGGACGAAAAATCGGGCCGTACATCCCCACATAATGGATTCGTCCGGCCTTGACAACAGTATGCACCAGCAGCCGTGATAAGAACCTGGAAATTGAGCAAACAATTCGTTTTCCAGCCACGGGCAGCCGGAATGACGCAAAGCTTGAGGCTTCCGACGCCGCGGAACAGCATTTAGCTCAATAACTGCTCAATTACTGTTATTTCCTCCCAATGGGCCACACCCAGACAGTAAACTTTTTTAATGAGGCCACAGGAAGGCTCCAACCCATGACAAACGTTGCTGGTGGACTTGCCCGTGTCGGCTTCCGGGGCGCGGTGTGGCAGGGGCTTGCCCTGGTGGGCGGGAAGGCGATCGTCCTCATCACCACCATCGTGCTCGCACGCCTCCTGTCGCCTGAACAGTACGGCCTTGTGGCCGCGGCGCTGGTCCTCATGGCCTACGTTGAAACCGTGGCCGATGCCGGCGTCGCGCAGGCGCTGGTCTATCTGCCTGCCTCCGGCGTCGCGGCCCGCTCGGCGCTGCTGGTTTCCGTGCTCCTTGGCACATCCCTTTCACTCTTGACGTTCTTTTCGGCGCCATGGATCGCCGGGCTTTTCCAGCTGCCGGACGTGGGCCCCCTGGTGCAGGTGCTGTCCATTGCCGTACTGGCAACGTCACTGGGCGCGGTTCCGGAAGCCCTGCTGCGGCGGGACCTGCTGTTCAGGAGACTGGCTGTGGCCCCGATTATCCGGGCGCTCGTCACAGGAGTACTCAGCCTGGTCCTCGCCTTCGCTGGGTATGGTGCTTTCTCGCTCGCGGCGGGTACCGCGGCAGGGGCGGTTGCGTACGCAGCGACGTGCTGGTGGCTTGTCCGCAAGGGCGCTCCCTGGCAGATCTGGCGCGTGGCCAAGGACGCCCTCCGGGCAAACCTCAAGTTCGGCGTTCCGGTGGCAGGCAGCAACCTCCTTGCGCGGCTCATCTTCGACATCGACTATGTGATCATCGGCGTAATCCTTGGGGCCCAGGCCCTGGGCTATTACACGCTGGCCTTCAGGCTTCCCGAAGCCCTGATCATCAACGTCTTTTTTGTGCTCTCCACGGTCCTGTTCCCGCTGTACACCCAGGTGCAGCATCAGCCCGAACGGTTGCGCGACGGCTACCTGAAGGGTGTCCGCGTGCAGTCCCTTTACGGCATGACGGCCGGCGTTGGGCTGGCAGTGCTGGCACCGATCCTCGTCCCGCTGGTCTTTGGCGGCCAATGGTCCGAGTCTGTCATTCCGCTCGTGTTCCTGGCCCTGTATGCGGCAGCACGGTCCCTTGGCGCAGGCGCAAACGACGTCTACAAGGCGATAGGCCGCCCCGGCATCTCCATCACGTTCTCGCTCATTCGGCTGGCCGTGCTGGTGCCCGTCCTGCTGGTGGCGGCCCAGTGGGGGATCATTGCCGTCGCGTGCGCCCAGATGGCAACAGCGCTGCTCTTCGCCGTCGGGATGCAAACGGTAGCTGCCAGGGTGCTCCACATCGGACCAAAGGCAATGCTGCGTGCTGTTCTGCCGGCCTTTGCCTGCAGTCTCGCCGTGGCCGGGGCCGGATCCATCATCTTCCTGCAACTCTATTTGGGGGCTCCCCTCACAGCGGCGCTGGTCTTTGTGACCGCCATAGCGGCCGTGTACGGCGTCCTCCGGTTTGGATTCCCAACGCTGCACAATGAGCTGCTACACCTCGTCCGCCGACGGCAGGATGCCACCGCCGAATAGAAGTGCTGCGACACGCCACCACCACCAGGGGGACAGGCGGTCGGGTCCATTGCTGGCGGGATATGGCTTGCCGGCATTGCCCACTGGCAGCCCTGTCGGCAGCTGGATGAAGGTTCGCGGGACAGGGGATCCGCGAAGAGCCGCTGGTTCAGCTGAAACGCCGGCCAGGCCCGGTCACCTACCTCATCGCCGGCGCTGATACAGGAGCGCAGAGCACGACGGCGGTCCCCCCAGGAAGGGCGCAGGCCCGCCGGCCTGCACCTGCCCGCCTAAGCCTGCTTGGTCCGGAGGGGCCCTTCCCGGCCCAGGTCCCGTAGAGAGGGGGCGTCCTCCTCGAACTGGAGGGAAGGTATGGCGTCCAGTTCCTCTTTCGCCGCCAGGTCTGAGCCGATGACCAGGCCCAGGATGATGAAATACGGCGCTGCCGAGTTGGGACTGAGCGCTACCTCATTGAAGGCGGCATTCAGGAGGAAACCGCCCAGGAGGCCTGCCGCCAAAGTCTTGTCGCGCAGGTTTTTGATCTGCAGGACGTATTTCGACAACTGGAAAAAGAACACCAGGTACACGGCCAGGCCCACTATTCCGAGTTGGCCGATCACCATGCCCAGTCCGCTCTCTGTCACGGCCGACGTGGACTCGGACCCTTCCGAAAACAGGCCGGCAAGGACTCCGGAGCTGCCCAGTCCGCGCCCGAGGGGATGCTGCGGGAACTCAACAAAGGCCGCGGTGAACCCGCCGATGTGTGCCGCAGTACTGCCTGTTGAACTGGAAACGGTAAACAAATAGAAGTTATATGCACCGGCAGCCAGCAGCACCAGGGCAATAAGGTGGCTGGTTCTCGATGCATAGTAGCGGGTCCAGAAGGCGAAAAAAACGATCAGGCCAAGAAGTGCACCCTTGCTGACGGCCAGGACCATCGCTGCCACGGTTGCGATCTGGCATAACAGCCCGCGGAGATACCACGCCGCCATGAACACGGCGAAGAGGAAGGTGCCAAAATTTACCGGGTCCGCGAAGGGGCCTGCCATGCGCCGCAGGAACTCTCCGGGAACCACCTGCTCTGAAGCAAAGAAGTTTTTAGGCAGGCCGGAGTCTTGCTGGACAGAGATTCCCTTTTTCTCCCACAGGGTCCGGAGGTCGAGGGACTGCCAGAAATCAGGCGTATTCGCTTCAATGAAGCCGAAGACAACCGCCACGAAACCCAGCATTACCAGGTAGCGGAGGTAGACGGCATGCCTGGCCCAAACGCTGGCATGCAGCCCGATGAGGAGGAACAGGAAGGGAGCCACGATGTTCCTGGAGGAGGCCGCTGCCGCCACCAGGTCATGCTGGAACAAGACAACGGTCGCAGCCCCGTAGACAACAAGGATGGCCAGGCAGGTTGTCACGGCTTTGATCAGCTTCCGAAGGGCAGGCCCGGAAGTTGGCTTCCTGGTCGCGATCAGGACCACATACAGCGCAACCGAGAAAAGGAAGTTCAGGATGATGGCAAATTGAAGCCGTCCGCTGTCCAGGGCACCCGCAACGGTCGTCAGATAGACGTTCTGCGTCGCTGACATGATTGTGGGAATGATGAGGAAAAACGAAATCTCGGCCTTGCGCTCAGCCAGGCGGTGAATCAATTGCGCTATGACGGAGAAGAAGACGACTGCCGCCACTGCCGCAAGGATCGCCATCGAACCGAGGCCGGCGGCGATGGTGATGAGCACCAGCCCGCCGCCGAACAGCAGAAAAGGGACGATGTCCAGCCTGGGCGAGAACCCGGAGGCCGTTTCCTTGGTGTACATCTTCTCCCCAGACTGTCGAACTTGCAGGCAATTAGGCGGCTGTCACAGCCCTAGGCAGGAACCGCTGCCCAGGTGGTGACCGCATGGCGCCAGAGCCAGAAGTCGCGGTCCGCCGTTACGGCGGCCTGGACGTGGCCGGTGTCCCCGTCATGCACGGACTGGCCGGCCAGCCGGTAGGCCATTGTTGCCGCAGACCGCGCCCAGGTTGCGATCACCAGGTAGGGAAGCAGTTCCGGCTCCACGTTGCGCAGCCGCAGGTGTTGTGCCAGGGGCGCCAGGGCCCATCCCCCGGGACTGAAGGCGTTCTCGAAGGCGCGAAGCTGCAGCCGGCGGGAAGACAACGCATCCTCCTGGGACTGGCCGATGTACTGCAGGTAGAAGATGAGGTCATGGGCAGGCAGGCCATCGATGCGCGAACGTTCCCAGTCCACCACCTGGAGGCGTCCGTTTGGCTGGAGGAAGAGGTTCTGGTAGCTGAGGTCTCCGTGTTCCACCACTGCCGGAAGCTGCTCGGTGCTCATTGGCGCCAATACCTTGTGGGTGCGCTCGATCAGCCGGGCCACTTCCGTGTCAGCCGGCAACAGCGAGGCCAGCTCGGCCAAAGGGCTGGTGATGGTCCGCTGGTACCAGTCCGCATTTTCCGGCACCGGCCTGGTGCAGGGCAGCGCCGCGACGAAGTTCAGGCCGGCGTCCAGGGCGCGGGGGAAGTCCTGCACCACGAGGTGGGGCTCCAGCAGGCTGCCCACCACGGCAGTCTCAATCAGTATTGTCTGGCCCCCGACGTCCAGCACTCCCACAACCTCAGGAGCACCCTGTTCGGACCCCACCCCGAGCGACTTGAGTTGCAGCAGTACATCGGCTTCCTTGCGCACGCTGTCGTTGTCTCCAGGCTGGCGGGGGATCTTCACCACAAGCCGGGGAACTTGGGCGTCCGTGGAGAAAATGAGGGCAACCACATGGCGCGAGGTGACAAACTGCGGCGTCAGCAGAAGCGTGTCCCACTGGCCGGTGAGGCCGTACTTCCTGAGCTCGAGCGCCCGGTAGTTATCGCGGAGGATCTGGTCGATATATTTCACAACGACTCCTGCCGGCCGGCTTCCAGTGACCGCCGGCCAACCACGGTGCCTTCTGCGGCGGCCACATTGAACAAGCCCAGGTTCAATGCCAGCCTCCCGATTGCAGCCTTGGCTTTTCCAAAGCGTACGCCCGAATAATGGGAGAGGGTATCGAGGACTGCGGTCCTCGAGGCCGTGGGTACAAAACGGGCCGGCCGTTCAAGTGAGGGCACATGCCAATAGACCGCCACATCATCGAAGCCTGACCGCTGCAGCGTGCGCTTCCACCCTGCGAGGGTGTGCGGGCCGGGACGGGAACCGAGTGTGCGCCGTACCTGCAGGCACATCCAGCCGCCCAGACGGAGGGAGGCTGCAGCGCTGGTAAACAGCGGTTCGTCCGGTTCGGAGAGCAGGACGACGTCGAATTCATGTTCCGGGGCGGCTCGGGAAGACGGCTCTATGCGGCGGGCGGACGGGTCCAGCAGGCTGATCGCCGCCACCGCATCGCTGCTGAGCCGGCCGCCGTAGCCAAGTTGTTCGGGCTGGCTTACGGGAAGCAGGAAACGCCAGTCCAGCAGCATCCACAGGTGCAGGGGGAGCGGTTCCGCTGCACCATCCACGTCCACCCCCTTGGGTGCGGTAACCTTCCACAGGAGCCTGCTAGCTTTCACCCGGACCTCGGACTCTGTTTGGCTGGCATCCAGGACGTGGGCCGAGGGAATCTCCTCGGCAAGCTCCAGATACGCTTTGCGCCATTCCTCAAGCTTTTGGGGAGTGTGTTCGCCCTTCCTGGCAAACATGACCTCGCCGGGGACATCAAGCACCAGGACGAGGTCAGGGCGCGGCTGGAACCGCAGGGCCAGCGCATCCGTCAACGCAGCCAAACGGCTTTCCGTCCGCGGGCCGGGGAGGAGGACGTCGAAGGCGAGGCGGTCCATCAGCACCACCCGGCCGCGGAGGGAGTAGTACCTGGCGGCAAGTCCGGCCCGGAATATCCTGAAGACCTTCCCGGCCAGGAATCCGCCCCGGATCTTCCGAAGCCACCGGTCCATGGGGCCGGCGGACCACAGGCCCATGTAGACGTAGGCAGAAGGCAGGGGACAGGTAGAGCGGAGGCCGTGCAGCAGGGTGGTCTTGCCTGCGCCGTCCGGGGCCAGCACTCCGGCCACCGGCCCCCGGCCCTTTAGCTTTGGACCCACCCGCCTCAGCACCCTGTTGGCCGAGCTGATGAACCGGGGCGGAACCAGGGTGCCCGTCCAACGGCTTTTCAGGCCAGCCGCGGCGGCAGGGATGTCTTCGAAATTTCCGGACTGCAGCAGGCCGAGGAGCTTCCCCGCTGTTCCGGCCCCGAACTTCCGGTCCAGGAACAGTGCCACGGGATTTTCCACCGTAGCCACGGCAGCTGCGGAGCGGGCTGCCGGGACCTTGGCTGGAGCAATCTCACCCTTGTCCAGCACCAGGTGCAGGATGTGCAGCCAGGCCTGGTCCTGGGCTTCCGGCAGCCACAAGGGCCCCACAGCCACGCGCCGCCGCAGGCAATCGGCTGCGAGGGCAGTCCCAAGCTCCTGGAACTGCCCAAAACTGATGTCCGAAACCACGTCCAGTTTCATCCACAGATCCTCGTCGGAGAGGTAGCGGAAGTAGAAGCGGTGGCTCCCGTGACCCAGGGCTATGACGCGCCGGAATCCCACGCCGGCAACAAGGCGGTCCAGTTCCGGGACCAGTTCAGCGGAAACGAGCAGGTCAACATCCCCCGCCGGGCGGACCAGGTCATCCTCACCCCTCAACAGAACCCACGGCACCCCGGACTTGTCGAGCTCCCGGAACACGGTAATCAGCACCGAATTAACCTCTGGAATTGCACCCGCGTTTTTGCCGCTTGCATATTCTCTGGCAAATTCCGGCCCGGAATAGGAAACCGGAAGTTGGGGGGAATTCGGCAATTCGCTCACCACTTCTTGATAGGTTGGAATTTCAGCCGCGCCTGCCCGCCGCACGCCGGCAGGCACCGCTGATCCGATGGCAGTCCCGAGAGCCTACCCCCTACCTAATGGGGTGGCACGAGTAGTGGGTACTCACATTTTTCCGCCCTGGCTCCCTGTAGTACGTAGGTAAAGGGCATCCTGCTGCTGCCTCCGCCGGGCATAGGTAGCCGACTGGCCCCTGCGGTCATTAGGTAGGGGAGGAGGTGGACTGCGGGCGATTAGGTAGGTAGGGCTTCCGCTGCCTCCTTGAGGAAAAGCAGGGGTGATCTTGAGCCAATACTAAGTGAACTATATATGGCGCTTTGCATAAATTCAGGGCTATATTCGCTTAACGGCTGGGAACCGTGCTGGAGGTGCAAACCGACAGCCTGCCGACCTAATGGTTATCCGTAACCTGATGGCGGCGCGCAATTATTGGAACAACTACTAACGAAAGAATGTGGTCTCCTTCTTCGAGGATTGGGGACCCATGTCATTGTTAGGGCGAAACAAGGAGCTGGACAGGCTTCTTTCTGTGATCCGCGGTCCCAAGGACACGGCCCTGGCGGTGATCGGCGGCCACGGGGTTGGAAAGTCGGCCTTGCTCTCAGAGATCCCCACACTTTCCGACTACAAGACCGTCTTCCTCGGAGCAAGCGCGTTCGAATCGGACTGGCCGTTGTCCGGCGTCACGGCCCTCCTCAACGCCATGGATGATCCCGTCCTCAACAGGATCGCTGACGAGCTCCTGCGCGATACTGCCGGGGCCCTGGACGTGCCGGCCATCTCCTCAATGCTCCTCAACGGCCTTCACCAGCGCGCATCCTCCCGGACGGTCATCGTCATTGACGACGCAGACCAGCTGGACCCGAGCAGCCAGGCCGTTATTGGCTTCCTGGCCCGCCGCCTGTCCGGGACCGACATTGCCATGTTCGTCTGCCTCCGTGATGAGATGCCTGAGAGCCCGTTCAGCGGCCTGGCCGTGCTGCACCTGCAAACGCTGAGCTACAGCGACACGGTGCGGATGCTTGAGGCGATCCCCGCAAGGCAAACCACGACGGCGGCTGCCCACGCAGTTGCCGCAGCTACCCGTGGAAACCCGCTTGCCGCCGTCGAACTCTACGGCCGGCTGCTGGAACGGCAGGCGGAGGGAAAGTTCGCCCTCCCGGTTCCCCTTCCCGGCAACGGCAGCTTCGAGGCGGAATTCGCCTTGGTGGTGGGCGGCCTGACGGTGCCCGCACGGAATGTCCTGGATCTGCTGTCCCTCTCGTGCCGAAGCGACATCACCACGCTGGAAAAGATCAGCAAGGACGTATGGACCGGCGTGGACGAGCTGCTGGCCAGCGGGATCGTCCACCGCACAGGCCCGCATCTTGCAATCCGGGACCAGCTGCTTCGCGGCTACGTTTTTGGTGCCATGACCCCTGCAGTACGCACCGCCAACCACCGGGCGCTGGCGGAAGCGTGCCAGGACACCGACCCTTACGCCCGCAGGTGGCACCTTAGCTTCACTGCATTGGAACGGCAGACCCCCTTCGGCCTGCTCCGCCATGCAGTCGACCTAATCCGGGGCGGGGAGCTGTCCTTCGCGGTGGAGTACGTCGAACGCGCCCTGACCATCAACCCGTGGGAAGCGGAAACCGCGGCGCGTCTGGCGGCAATCGCTGAACTCCTGTTCAACCGGGGTGAGTTCGTCTACGCCAGGCGCTACCTGGAGTGGGCGCAGCGGGTGACCCGGAATCCTGCCTTGATCCTCCGGCTGACAGGGCTCTCCTTCGAAATCGACTTCATCCAGGGCGGAGCAGTCCGTTCCAGCATGGTGCTGCGCCTGGTCAAGGAATTTGGCCAGCATGATCCTGGCTTCGCCGCCAACCTCCTTGCCGTCGCCGCCGTGTACTACGCGGAACGCTGGGAATTCCAGGATGCGTGCGAGCTTCTCCAGTACGCCGGCAAGTTCCAGGAATCGGCATCGGCCGAGTGCCTTGAGCTCATGGAACGTGCCCGGCTGCTCACGGAGTCCACCAGTGGCGACGGAGTGCAGCCCGGACGCAAGTACAGCCTTGAGGGCGGATCCGTGGCCGGCCTCCTGATCCAGGGCCGCGCCTACAGCTACGCGGAGCGCTATGACCAGGCGCAGGAGCTCTTTGCCATGGTGCGGACCTCCACACGGGACGCCCACGTGAACTGGCGGGAAACGGCCCTGTTCCTGGCCGTGGACAACGAGATCAGGGCAGGAAACGTCCGGACGGCGAGCAAGCTCATGGACGACCTTGAGCTTTTTGAACCCGAGTTCAAGTACCACCGCGGCCTCCGCCACGTTTTCAGGGTCTGGCGCGCCCATGCCCTGGGGGATGAAGCCCTCGCCCACAGCTACGCGGCCGAGGCACAACGGTTTGCCGGCGCTGAAAGCCACCCTGCCATCACTGCGCAGCTTGCTGCATGGCAGGGCCATTTTGCACTGCTTCGGGGTGACCTTGCAGAATCCCTGGCCCAGCTCTCGCGTGCCGCTGAAATTGGCACAGGTTTCACCAATCCCACGTTGCTGCGGTGCGATGCGGACCTCGTGGAGGTACTGGTCCGGCTGGGACGCCACCGGGAAGCCACCCAGGCCCTCCTCAGCCTGGAGAGCCGGTCGGTGGGATTGCGCTCACCGTGGCTGATGATGGCGGTTGCGCGCAGCCGTGCCATCCTGGCCGACGGCGAGCAGTCGCTGCAGTTGTTCGGCCAGGCCTTGGACAGCAGGAACTCGCGGGATTCGTTGCTCGAACGGGCAAGGACCATGCTGTGCTACGCAGAAAGGCTGAAGGCACTTGGCCGGCTGCGGGACGCCCGCGACGGTCTCCTGCGGGCCAAGGTCATGTTCGACGAGGTGGGCGCCAACGCGTGGATCCAGCACGTGGACGCACTCCTGCTGGACGAACGGGTGGAAGCACCAGGCCCGCAGGGAAACCCGGCCATGCTGCTGCTTGCTGACCACGAACGCGTCCTGGCGAGGATGGTTGCCCGGGGGATGCGCAACAAGGAAATCGCTTCAACACTCTTCGTCTCCGTGAGGACCGTGGAAGTGAGGCTGACCGCCATCTACCGCAAGCTCGGGGTTGAGTCACGCGCCCAGCTGACTGCCCTGGCGGCCAGCAAGGAAAAGGCAGCTCCGGAGCCGTACATCCTGCCGGTCCTTTAGCGCCAACCGCTGCTGCTGCAGCTACCCGCATTATCCACAAAGTTCCTTCGCGGGACCCACAAAGGGCCCGCGCAAATCCTCCGCAGCGGGCTTTCCGTGACTAGTTTTGCTTCACGGCCAGAGCACAAGCGGACATACCGGAAGGGGTCACCATGGCAGAAGCACCCGTCACCGGACAGCGGCGTCCCATGCTTTACGGGACCAAACGCTCAGCGCTCACCGGCGGCCTGGCAGGTGAGCGTCCTGCCCTGGCGGGCGACGGTCCCGTCCCGGCGGCAGCTCCCGGCTACCGGCCGGCCGTCAGCCTGGTTCCTTCAGCGCTGGGACGCAAGGCGTCCTCCGCCGACTGGATTTCAGTCCACATCAACCTGTTGCGTGTCACCGACTCGCTGCTGATCGCCGGGGCAGTAGCTCTTGGCTACCACCGCTCGAGTCCAGGACTTCTGGACAGGACATCAACGGCCGCGGGCATCGCGGCCAGCGTTGCGCTGGCACTGATCTGGATCGCTGCACTGGAAATCTACAAGACACGCGATCCGAAAGTCCTTGGGGTCGGCGCTGACGAATACAAGCGGGTCATATCGGCCACCTTCCGTCTCTTCGGATTCATTGCAATTGCGTCGGTCGTGTTCTCCATCGAGAGCGGCGCCACCATGTTTGCCGTTTCATTGCCGGTGGGCATCCTCTCACTGACCGCGAACCGCTGGCTTTTCCGCCGCCGGCTGGCGACGGAAAAGGCCAAGGGGCGGCACCTGTCACGGGCCATCGTCGTCGGTGAGCCCGAGGATGTCCGCTACGTCGTCCAGCAGATCGAAAAAAAGTCCGGCCCCGTCTACAAGATCCTCGGCGTATGCCTCCCCGGTTCCCGCCGCGGGGCCAGGCTCCGCGTGGGCGAGCAGCTGGTGCCCGTGCTTTCTTCCACGGATGACATTGCCCGGACGGCACGCCTCTCCCAGGCAGATTCCGTGATCATTGCCGGACCCCTCCCGGGCGGCAACAAGTTCATCCGTGAACTGGGGTGGAGACTGGAGGAGTGCTCTGCCGAAATGGTGCTGGCAGCCACCCTCACGAACGTCGCGGGACCCCGGATTCACTGGCGTCCGGTGGAAGGGCTTCCGCTGATGCACGTGGACATTCCCCAGTACTCCGGCGGCAAGCACATCCTCAAGCGGGTCATGGATGTGACGCTTGCGGGTGCCGCGCTGACGGTGCTTTCACCCCTGCTGCTGCTCCTCGCCGTCATCGTCCGGATGGACAGCCCGGGGCCCATCCTGTTCCGCCAGGACCGCATCGGCAAGGGTGGCCAGACGTTCGGCATGTACAAGTTCCGCTCCATGGTGGTCGATGCGGAGGAGCGCCAGGCCGTGCTGCACGATACCAATGAAGGCGCCGGTGTCCTGTTCAAGATGCGCAATGATCCCAGGGTCACCCGCTGCGGGCGGTGGATGCGGAAGTACTCGCTGGACGAACTCCCGCAGCTCTGGAATGTGGTGCTTGGCGATATGAGCATGGTGGGGCCACGCCCTCCGCTTGCCCGCGAGGTCAGCGGATACGAACGGCATACCCACCGGCGCCTCCTCATCAAGCCGGGCCTCACTGGCCTGTGGCAGATCAACGGGCGCTCGGACCTGTCCTGGGACGAGGCCGTGCGCCTGGACCTCTACTACGTCGAAAACTGGTCCATCCCAGGTGACCTGCTGATCTTGTGGCGGACTTTCCGTGCCGTTATCCAGCCTTCCGGCGCCTACTGACAGCCCCTACTGACAGCGCCTACTGACAGTGCCTACTGACAAAGAGGATGAGAATGGAAGCTTTCGCTAAGGACTCCGGCCACGGCAGGGACGGCGTGAACGCGGACAGGTTGCGTATCGCTGTGGTTGGCGCAGGTTCCCGGGGAGCGGGCATGGCCGAAACCCTCCAGGACAGCCCGGACTGGGACCTGGCGGCCATTTGCGACGTGGACTCCCGCCGGGCCGCCAAGGTCTCGGAAAAACTTGGCGGTACGCCCTGGTTTGAGGCCATCGACGAATTGCTGGACAGTGTGGAGGTGGATGCGGTGGCAATCGCCACCCCCCTCCGGGCCCTGTTCGGAACAGGAATGACTGCGCTGCGGGCGGGCAAGCACGTTCTGGTGGAACAGCCGCTGGCGGACAGCCTGGAACTCGGGCAGGAGATGGCGGCGGAGGCGGACGCCAGGGACGTTGTCCTGATGGCAAACAAGGCGCAGTGTTTTGAGCCTGCTGTGCAAAAGATGCGGAAGCTGGTGGCCAGCGGGTCCCTGGGCGATATCCTCTTCGTCGAAGCCGTGCGCACCGAAAGCAACCTGTCCCGGACTGACCGGGACGTTTTCTGGGACCTTGCCCCGGACAGCCTCGCCCTCCTTGACTTTGTTTTTGCCGGGCGCCTCAACCCCCAGGGTGTTTCGGCCCTCGGCGGGGACCCGCTGGGTACCGGCCGCGACTGTGTTGGCCACGTGAACTTCAGACTTCCCAACGACGCTACGGTGCACCTGCATGTCAACAACCTGAGCCGCGTGAAGAGCAACCAGCTGGTCATCGCAGGTTCACAGCTCGTCCTGGTGTGGGATGCCATGCTGCAAGAGGAGCAACTGGGCATCTTCGACTCTGATTCATCCACCCAGCAGCGGCGGCGGTCCCCATACTGGGCGGAGCCCGGCGCACTTCAGGTGCCGGCCGAAGATGGACCGGTGACCGCCTTCGGCCAGGAGGCGCGGAATCGCGCGGCTGCCGAGTTTGCGCGCCGGGCGCGCGGCCAGCAGAGGGCACCGTCCACCAACACATCCGGCCTGCGGGTACTCGGCATGCTGGAGGCCGTCACCCGCAGCAGGGGCCTTGAAGGCCAGGCGTCAAGCATCCAGGTACCAGGGCCCGAGGATTACCAGCAGTATGCCGCAGGATCGTGGCTTGAAAGCGTCCTGTGGTCCAGGTGAGACAAGCCGCCCGTCTTCGTTCCGTTCCTCCTAGGAAAGATGGTGCCTCGTGGCCACCGAATCAGCTGTTGCACGCATCGAAGTAATGAAGCCCTGGCTGGGGCAGGAGGAAGCCCACGCGCTGGCCGAGGTGGTCTTCTCCGGATGCGTTACCCAGGGTCCGAAAGTCAAGGAATTCGAGGCCGACTTCGCAGCCGCACAGGGGGCCCGGTTCGCCGTGGCGACGTCGAGCGGCACCACCGCGCTGCATCTGGCCCTCGTGGTGGCGGGAATCGGTCCCGGCGACGACGTTGTTGTGCCTTCCCTGTCCTATATCGCCACGGCCAACGCCGTGACGTACGTCGGAGCGCGCCCCGTCTTCTGCGATGTGGATCCTGCCACCGGCAACGTCACCGCAGAGACGATCCACGCCGCCCTGACCTTGGACACCCGGGCGGTGATAGTGGTGGACCAGGGCGGGGTGCCCGTGGACCTGGACCCCATCCGCGATCTTTGCGACCGCCACGAACTCACGGTCATCGAAGACGCAGCCTGTGCAGTGGGCTCGCAGTACAAGGGCAAGCCGGTGGGCGCCGGCGCCCACATCAGCGTGTGGTCCTTTCATCCCAACCACATCCTCACCACCGGCGAAGGGGGCATGCTCACAACCCGTCGGGCGGACTGGGCGGCCCGCGCCCGGGCCCTGCGGGAACATTCAAGCAGCCTGGCAGCCCTCAACCGGGAAGAACTGTTCCTGTCCCCCCGCGAGGTCTGCCTTGAAGTTGGCTTCGACTACCGCATGACCGACCTGCAGGCCGCCGTCGGAATCATCCAGCTGCGGCGGCTGCCGCAGATGGTGGAACGGCGGCGGAACATCGCGGGCCTGTACGTGGAGGCCCTCAAAAGCCTCAAAGGGCTGAGGATCGTGTCCGATCCCCCCTATGGCACCACGAACTACCAATCCCTGTGGATGGAAGTCCTCCCGGGATTCCCCATGACCCGCGAAGCGCTGCTGGAAAGGCTGGCCGAGGCCGGCATCACCGCACGGCGCGGGGCGTATGCCGCGCACCGCCAGCCGGCGTACCGCTGGCGCGACAACGGCAACGCCAGGCTGCAATCCACGGAGCGGCTGAGCGACCGCACCCTGGTCCTCCCTGTCTTCCACGAGATCGACTCGTCCAGCATCAACCGCGTCATCAATGCGATCCGGAACGCAGCGCACCCGGTGGGCACGTGAGTGAACTGATCCTTATTTCAGTGAGCGGCCTTGCCCGTGAAGTCCTGGCGATGGTGCGAAGCAGTGGCCAGTACGACGTCGTGGGCCTGCTGGACGACGACAAGGAGATGGCGGGGGTCACCGTTGACGGTGCGCCTGTCCTGGGAAGCATCGATGATGCCGCCAACTACACCCACGCATTTTTGCTGGTGTGCCTGGGGTCAGGGAAGGCACGGGAGGCCGTGGTGGACCGGCTCACCTCGCTGGGCATCCATGAATCGCGGTATGCAACAGCAGTGGACCCCTCGGTCCAGTATCCCGAGGGCTGCCGGATCGGGCGGGGAAGCATCCTGTTGCGCAATGTCACCCTGACAGCCGCCGTCACGCTGGGCTCGCATGTGGTGGCGATGCCCTCGGTGACTTTCACGCATGACGACGACGTGGCGGACTTTGCGACGTTCGGCGCCGGCGTGTCGTTGGGCGGCGGCGTCCGGGTAGGGAAGGCTGCCTACCTCGGCATGAATTCGAGTGTCCGGGACAGGACGTCGGTGGGTGACTATGCCACGGTGGGCATGGGTGCTGCCGTCCTCAGTAACGTGCCCGCCGGAGAAACGTGGGTTGGAGTCCCCGCCCACGAAATCGACCAGCACCTGTTCGCCTTCGGAAAGGAACCGTCCCGCTAGGCGGCAGTGCGGAAGAACAACTCGGCCACCGCGGCCAACCGCCAGGGGTCCTCCACCCCGCACAACTCCCGCGCGGAATGCATGGAGAGCAGCGGAACACCCACGTCCACCGTCCGGATTCCCAGGCGGGTGGCGGTCAGCGGACCGATGGTGGAGCCACACGGAATCGCGTTGTTGGACACGAACTCCTGGTACGGCACGCCGGCATCGGCACACAGCCGGGCCCACAGTGCCGCGCCGGGGGCGTCAGTGGCGTAGCGCTGGTTTGCGTTGATCTTCAACAGCGGGCCGCCGTTCAGCACCGGATGGTTGGCGGGGTCGTGCCGCTCCGCGTAGTTGGGGTGTACTGCGTGGCCTGCGTCGGCAGAAACACAGAACGACGCCGCCAGCGCCTGGCGCCGCTGGCTGACCGTGGCGCCGAGGCCGTCAGAGATCCGCACCAGGACATCCTCGAGGATGGGTCCGCAGGCACCCGAACGGGAGTTGGAGCCGATCTCCTCATGGTCGAACGCCGCCAGGACGGCGATCGGGCTGCCGGTACCGGAAACAGCACCGGACACAGCACCGGAGGCGTGCGCGATCAGGGCCGCCAGCCCCGCATGGGTCGAGGACAGGTTGTCCAGCCGTCCGGAGGCAAAGAATTCGCTGTTGCCCCCAAAAACCGAAGGTGCCTGCGTGTCCGCAAGGACGACGTCGTACCCGCCAATTTTGGCAGGGTCCACGGAAGCCCCGGAAACGTGGGAGGCCAGCACGGCCAGCAGGTCGGCATCGGCAGGATTGCCGAGCCCCCACACCGGATTCATGTGGCGCTGCTTGTCCAGGGCCAGGCCGTCGTTGACAGCGCGGTCCAGGTGGATGGCAAGCTGCGGGAAACGGAGCATTGGCCCGGTGGCGGTCAGGTGCTCGGTGCCGTCCAGCATGACCAGGCGGCCGGCCAGCTGCAGTTCCCGGTCAAGCCACGAGTTCAGCAGCGGCCCGCCGTACACCTCCACACCGGCCTGGAGCCAGCCGTGGGCACCCGTGGTGGGCTTGGGCTTGAGCTTGAAGGTGGGCGAATCGGTGTGCGCGCCCAGGATGTTGAAGCCCGTGGCCGGCCCCGCCCCTTCGGGAACGACCCACGCGATCAGCGCCCCGTCCCGGATGATGAAGGACCGGCCCGGCCCGCCTTCCCAGGGCTGCAGTTCGTCCAGGCGCACAAAGCCCGCGTCTTCCAGCCGCCGCGCTGCTTCGTGCACGGCGTGGAAGCTCGACGGCGAGGCGCTGACGTAGGCGCCAAGGTCCTGGATGTGGTCTGCGGCGGAGGCAAGGGAAGGCATGGTCTCGAGTCTAGACGGCGTTGGGCCGCGGGCTCAGTAGTCCGGGTTGCTCGGCACCACCAGGCCGGTTTCGTAGGCGTAGACAACGGCCTGGACCCGGTCCCGGAGGTGGAGCTTGGTGAGGATGCGGCGCACGTGGGTCTTCACGGTCGCTTCCGAGAGGTAGTACCGGTGGGCGATTTCGGCATTGGACAGCCCTTCGGCCATCGCCTCCAGCATCTCCGTTTCCCGCGGGGTCAGGTCAGCCAGCAGGGGGTCCGGCGCGGGAACGGCCGGGGCCGGCCGGGCGGCACCGCGGACATACGTTTCCAGCAGGCGCTGCGTTACGCGCGGCGCCACCACGGCGTCGCCGCTGGCCACCACCCGGACGGCGCTGACCAGTTCCGACGGCGCCACGTCCTTTAGGAGGAAGGCCGAGGCCCCTGCCTGGAGGCCGGCAAAGGCATACTCGTCCACGTCGAAGGTGGTCAGGATGATGATCCGGGCACAGGAACCGGCCGCGGTGATGGCCCGGGTGGCCTCGATGCCGTCCAGCACGGGCATGCGGACGTCCATCAGCACCACGTCCGGGTTGAGCTCCCGGACCTGGCGCACGGCGTCGGCTCCGTCCGAGGCTTCGCCAACAATCCTCAGGTCCTCTTCGCCCTCCAGGATCAGGCGGAATCCCATCCGCAGCAGCGGCTGGTCATCGGCCAGCAGGACGTTGATGGGTGCGTTGCCGGTCATGGGTTGCCTTGCAGTTCGTAGGGGCGGATCGATCCAGCGGACTCCTCGCCGGGCCAGGACAGTACAGCGTGCACGCGCCAGCCCCGGCCGCTGGGCCCAGCTTCCACCGAGCCGGAGTAGATCCTGGACCGCTCGGCCATCCCCGCGAGCCCCTGGCCGGACCCATGGGAACCGCCAGCGCCGGGCGGAGAAGCAGCCCCCTCCGTGGCGGGATGTCCGGCCACCCCGGCACCGTCGTCGAGCACGTCGATGGTGACGGTGGAGCCGGAGCGGACAACGGTGACGTCCACCCGGGTGAGGGCGCGGCCGTAGCGGAGCACGTTGGTGAGCGATTCCTGCACGATCCGGTACACCGTGAGCTGGAACGCCGCATCATCGGGCAAGGCCGGCCCGGTGTGGGAGTAGTGCAGCGGCAGGCCCGCTATGCGGAAGCCTTCCAGCAGGCTGGCCAGGCTGTCCCCCGCCGTAAGGGGCAGCCTGGGGGCGGCTGTTCCGGTGTCATCGCGGAGCACGCCGAGGACCCGGCGCATGTCAGCGAGGGCGGTCCGTCCCGTCCTGGACAATTCGCCGAGTACCTCGCCGGCGCGCTCCGGGCTTTTCCGGACCACGACGGCGGCACCGTCGGACAGGCTGATCATTACCGTCAGCGAGTGGGCCACGACGTCGTGCATTTCGCGCGCGATCCGGTTCCGCTCGTTGACGGAGGCGAGACTTGCGGCCCGGGCGGCCCAGGCGGCGACTTCCTGCTCATGCTCACGGCGTTGACGGACGCCGATTCCAATGCCCGTGGCCACGATGTTGGACAGGGTTATCGTGGCGCCGGTGGCGATGCTGGTCAGGAGGTGGAAGTCGCCCGGGTTGACTCCGGGATCGTGGACGAAGGAGTTTTCCATGGGTCCCACGGCTGCCAGGAGGTAGAGCAACGCCAGCGGAGCGGTGCCGGCGGCCATGGTGATGAGGGCGAAGCGGCGGGTGTGCGCCACGGCCACGGCATACAGCGAGAACCACAGCCCCGCGGACACGTTGGAGCCCCAGGGGTGCAGCAGGGTGACTGCCACTTCCGCCACCGCGACGAAGGCCACCAGTCCTACGGGGTAGAACCGGCGCAGGAACAGCGATCCGGCCACCAGGACCAACAGGCCGGCTGCGGGCCAGTTGCCCGAGGAGGCGGCATCCACCGCGGTGGGTGCCACCAGCAGGCTGTAGCTGGCAGCCACAACTGAATCCATGACCAGCGGGCGCCCCTGCAGGTATCGGCGAAGCCGCCCTTTGCGCCTCGCCGTGAGTTCGGCAAAGGACGCGTCGGCCTGCCCGGCCGGCGCGTCCCTTGTATATGCCGTTTGGTTCATATCTGAGGCTGCGCGTTTCGTGGGGGTGCTAGACGTCGCGCTTCTTCAGCACGATCATGGCTGCCGCCACCGGAACAACCACCCACACGCCCAGCCATGTCCAGGCCTGCCAGACCTGCAGGGCGTCCTCAGCGGGGGCAGCTGTCACGATCCGCTCGAAAAGGCTGTCCGGCAGGTACTTCCGCGCTTCCTCGAAGAACTCCCCGGGGATGAGCTGGAAGGCGATGGGGACGACGAAGAACAGCCCCACCAGGGACATGATGCCTCCTGCTGAGTTGCGCAGGAGAGTTCCAAGGGACAGGCCGATTGCCGCTACTGCAGCCACATACAGGCCGCTGACCAGCAGGAGGCGGCGGGAGTGTTCGGAGCCCAGGTCTATGTCAAAGCCGTAGTTGTCCAGGATGGGGGTTGCCGCCACGTAGGCCAGGAGGGATGACACCACGGTCACCACGAATGCGCACGCCGTCACCACCATCAGCTTCGCAATGAAGGCCGGCGTACGTTTGGGAACCGCCGTGAAGGTGGACCGTGCCATCCCGGTGGTGAATTCCGAGCTCATGAGCAGAACCGCCAGCGATCCGATGATGAGCTGGGCGAAGGCGATGCCAGACGTGGGGATTCCCGCCGTAAGGTCGCCGCCCTGGGCAGCGAAGGCGGCGGCTGCCTGGGGGTCGTTCCGGGCTGCCTCCGAAAACTGTCCGATGCCCCACGCGTTCAGGGCCGCAAAGCCCACCATCACCAGCACGGTGGATGCCACCAGGATCAGCGTGGAGAGCAGGGTCCGGAACTTGATGAACTCCGAGTTGAGGACGCGCAGGAAACCGGGCCCGGGCGTGCCCTGCTGCCGGCGGGATTGAAGTGCTGCTGTGCTCATTGCTGTCCTCCGGTCTGGGTGGGCGCCGCAGCTCCCGTGGTGATGAGGGAGTGGTACTCCACCTCGTCCTTGGTCAGTTCCATGTACGCCTCTTCGAGGCTTGCCTGGAGCGGCGTGAGCTCGTAGACCATGATCCGGTTGTCCAGCGCTGTCCGGGCGATGTCCCTGGCGGGCAGGCCGGCAACCTCAAGGAGTTCGTGGTCCTGGATTTTCACGGAGACGCCGTCGGCCGCCAGCAGGCGCATGAGCTGCTCCGGCTGGTCCGTCCGGACCCGGGCGCGGGACTGGCCCTTGCCGGTGATGATTTCACCAATGGGGGCATCGGCAATGATCCTGCCCCGGCCAATGACAATCAGGTGGTCTGCGGTCATGGCCATCTCGCTCATCAGGTGGCTGGACAGGAATACTGTCCGCCCTTCCGAGGCCAGGTACTTCACCAGGTTCCGCACCCAGACCACGCCCTCCGGGTCCAGGCCGTTGACCGGTTCGTCGAGGATGATGGTCTGCGGGTCGCCCAGCAGTGCGGCGGCAATGCCCAGCCGCTGTCCCATGCCAAGGGAGAACCCCTTCACCTTTTTCTTCGCCACTTCCCCCAGTCCGGTCATCTCGATGACCTCCTGGACCCGTTTCCTTGGAATACTGTGGGTCGCGGCCATGGCCAGGAGATGGTTGTACGCCGTGCGGCCGGTGTGGACGGCCTTGGCATCGAGGAGGGAGCCCACTTCACGCAGGGGTGCGGCATGCTGCGCAAACGGCACCCCGTTCACGGTGACCGAACCTGACGTCGGCCGATCCAGTCCCATGATCATCCTCATGGTGGTGGATTTTCCTGCGCCGTTGGGTCCCAGGAAACCGGTGACGCGGCCTGCCTGGACGGTGAAACTGACCCCGTCCACGGCGGTTTTATCGCCGTAGACCTTGGTCAGCCCTGTTGCCTCAATCATGGAATGTTCCTTCGAACGAAAGCTGTGGACTGCGGGATGTCCTGCAGAAGACTGGTACGCACCACGCTACCCACGGCCGGGATGGATTGCGCCGGTCTCAGGGATGATTCAGGGACAGCTCAGGGTAGTCCCCTTGGATGACCGGGAAGTCACTGGGGCTGCGGCGAGTAGTAGGAAAGGGCCCGGCGGCGCACTGTGTACTCAACGCTGCGGACGCCGGCCAGTGCCTCACCGTCCACTGCCAAAGCCATCGGTGACCCGCCGGCATCGATCCGCACCCGTGTTGCCTCTGAGAGGTGGGTAATCCGCGAGGTGGACACCGTGCCCGTCAGCACGGACCACAGAAGCCGCATCCGGGCGAAGGATTCGTCGGCCGTGATCATGCGGACGTCGAGCACGCCGTCGTCCATGACGGGCCGGAACAAGGGCGCGTGGTCGCGCGGGTAGAACCGGCCCCTTCCAACGTATGCGATCCACACTTTGTGCCGCCTGCCGTCGACAGTGAGGGTGAGCGGGGTTCCTGCCGCGAACGTGCGGAGCATCGCCACTACGCCGGCCAAGGGCTTTCCCAGCGCAGGCTGCAGTTGTTCCCTGCGGCGCACGAAATTCGGGTACAGGCCAACGCTGGAGGTGTTCAGCATGGTCAACTGTGCCTTTTCCGGGCTGCCAGCCAGTCCGCGCTCCACCGTGACGATCCCCAGGTCCGCCAGCGCCGCTTCTCCCCTGGATGCGGCGGCCACAGCCTCCTTGAGGCTTCCGGTGCCGGCGTCCCGGGCAAAGTGGTTCAGGGTGCCGCCGGGGAGTACCAGGAGGGGAAGGGAATGCTCGACGGCCGCGGCGGCCGCAGCGCCGACCGTACCGTCACCGCCCCATACCCCGAGCGCACGGGTGCCGGGATGTTCCGCGGTAAGCCGGATTTCCTGCAGCAGGTCCTGGTCGGGATGGACGGAATTAATATGGGCGTTTGGGAATACTTCCTGCAGGGCCGCGGCCGTTTCCTCCGTGAAGGATCCGCCGAGGGTGTTAACCACGATGCTCAGACCCGTGCCGCCGGGGAGTTCGGGCGCCGGCGTCCTGCTGCGCGCCACCTGGGGAAAAGGGGGGCGTACCGGCCACCACTTCCGCGTCACGAGGGCAGCGCCGGCGCCCAAGGCGGAGCCGAACAACACATCGGAAGGCCAGTGCGCTCCGGTGTGGACGCGTGAGTAGGCGACCCCCGCCGCCACCGGTGCCAATGCGGCCCCAATCCCGGGCTGGACGAGTCCCGTTCCAACCGCGAAGGCGACGGCAGACGCGGAGTGGCCTGATGGCATTGAGGAACTCGTCGGCTGGGGGTGGACGAACCGGAAGACCGGAAGATGTTCCGGCAGCGGCCGCGTCCGGGGGAGCAGCGTTTTGAAGACAACGTTCGTAACCGCCGAAGCCACTGCCTGGGCTATAAGGCCGTGCAGCGCCGCACGGCGCGGCCGTCCCGGAAAGGCAGCCATCGCTGCAGCAGCGGCGATCCAAAGCTTGCCGTGATTGGCAGAGGCGGAGAGCCGGCGGAAGAAGGCATCATGGTTCCCTCCCGGGAGATCCGAAACATGCCGCACCAGGTATCTGTCCAGGCGGCTGATCCATCGATGGCCCCGGCGCCATTTGCTCTGCATTCCATCACCCTACCGCGCACGCAAAGCGAATTTTCCTGTCTGCCGGACCAGCCCGTGCGCGGCGTTAACCGGCCTTAAGGGGCTTAGCCACTCCTGCGAGCAGGAGCGCCAGGAGGATCGGGGCGAGGATGGCCAGGAGCGCCAGGTGGATTCCGGTGAGGTCGCCCAGGTACCCCAGGAGCGGAGGCCCGGCGAGGAACGATATATAACCCAGCGTGGATACAACAGACACCCTTGCGGCGGCATGCCTGGGATCGTCCGCAGCGGCGGACATGCCCATGGGGAAGGCCAGCGCTGCGCCAACTCCCCACAAGGCAGCTCCAACGGCGGCAAGCCACACGTTTCCTGCCAGCACGAAGAGGCAGAGCCCGGCCGCTGCGGCAGCCATGCTTGCCCGCAGGACGGCAACGCGGCCGTACTTGTCGATGACGCGGCCGCCAAGGAAGCGCATTGCCGTCATGGCAAGGACGAAGAGCGCGAACATCAGGGCGCCGGTGGATTCTGAGGTGCCCAGGCCGTCTACGGAGGCTTTGGCGATCCAGTCATTGCCCGCCCCTTCCGTCAGTGTTGCCCCCAGGACCACGATGCCGATGAGCAGGGTGCGGCTGTCGCGCCAGGCTGACGGGCCTTTTGCTGCCTTTGGTTCTCCATCAGGTGTGGCGTTGGAGATGTGCGGGAGGAAGTAGCGCGGGGCGGTCAGCATTACCAGTACCACCACGCCGGCGATGACCAGCAGGTGCAGGGGAAGGCCGACGCCCAGGTTCGAGAGTCCGGCGCCGATCAGAGCGCCGACGAAGGCACCGCCGCTGAAGGCTGCGTGGAACTGGGGCATGATGGTGCGCCGCAGCTTGTGTTCCACGTCGGCGCCTTCGATGTTTTGGGCTACGTCCCAGAGGCCGATGGCTATCCCGAAGAAGAACAGGGAAACCGCCGTCCCCGGAATGGAGGCAACAGAGAGCGACGCCGCGATTCCTACCCCCGCAAGGGCCGCCAGGCTGCCGCCGAAACGTGCGGTGTTGGCGGTCCCGATCCTGCCCACCACGAGGCCCGCAGTGGGGAGGGCGAGAAGCGAACCCACGGCGGTGCACAGCAGCAGCGTGCCCATCTGGCCGGAGGTGATCTCCAGGGTCTCGGTGACGGCGGGAATCCTCGCGGCCCAGCTGGCAAAGACCAGGCCGTTGATGCCAAATACCACAAAGGTGGCTGCGGCAGCGGCGTTCAGTCCAGCGTGCTGCTCTGTTCCGGTGTTGATGCTCATACAGTCACTACTTCCAGGGAGTATTTGTCGAGTTGCGCGCGGTCTTGGGCGCTGAAGCTCTTATCGGTCACCAGGACGTCCACCCGTTCCAGCCCGGCAACCAGTGCCCGGGCCTGTGCATCCCATTTGGAGGCGGCGGCTGCCACCACTACCCGGCCGGCGGATTCCAGCCCGGCACGTTTCACTGCCGCATCATCGATGTCGTGGGCCAGGAGGCCGGCGTCGAGGTCCACAGAGCACGGTGTAACAACGGCGGTATCGAAGCGCAGTGACCGGATGTTGGATTCGGCGAGCGGGCCGCGGAAGCACAGCTCGCCGGGGACAAGGCTGCCGCCCGGCAGCAGCAGGGCAGGACGGGTGCCCGCGGTGGGTTCTTCGCCCGCGAGGATGGTCAGCGACCTGAGGGACATCGGCATGACGGTCAGGTCCCTGCCGCCCAACGCGCGCGCCACCTCCGCAGCTGTGCTGCCGCTATCCAGCCAGACGTGTTCACGGTGCGCCAATAGTCCTGCCACCGCAGCCGCGATGCGCCGTTTGGCGTCCTGGTCCTCCAGCTCGCGCTGGCCGTAGCCCGGATTTTCGCCGCGGCCGATCAGGCTCCGCGCCCCGCCGTGGACGCGGCGGAGGACGCCGTTCGCTGCCAGGACCTCGAGGTCCCGCCGGATGGTGGCGCCCGAGGCGTCGCAGGCCACCGTCAGCTCCTCCACGGTCACCTCATGGCGCTTGCGGAGCAGCCCGGCAATAGCGCGGTGCCGCTCGTCAGTCTTCATGATCAAATGATAGCAACTTCTGATCATTTGATCATGCTGGGTTAGCGGACGCGCTCCACGCGCTTTTCGTCCCATACCGGCTCGGCAGATTCGTACACCTTGCCGTCGGATCCGAACACCAGGAAGCGGTCGAAGGTGCGCGCGAACCAGCGGTCGTGGGTCACTGCGAGGACGGTGCCTTCGAAATGGTCAATGGCCTTCTCAAGTGCCTCGGCCGAGTGAAGGTCCAGGTTGTCCGTCGGTTCGTCAAGGAGCAGCAAAGTGGCACCACTCAGCTGCAGCAGCAGGATCTGGAACCGTGCCTGCTGCCCGCCGGAGAGGGACTCGTACTTCTGCTCCGACTGCCCCGCCAGTCCATAACCGTCCAGAGCCCCGGCCGCTGCTTCGCGTCCGAGTCCCGAACGGTGCTCATCACCACGGTGCAGGATTTCCAGCAGCGTCTTGCCAAGGAGGTCAGGCCGGACGTGGGTCTGGGCAAAGAACCCGGGACGGATCCTGGCGCCAAGTTTCACCGTGCCCTCGTGCGGCACTTCGGCGATTTCGACGTCGGAAACGGGCAGGTGCTCCCGCTCAGGATCGGTCCCTCCCGTTGCCAGCAGCCGGAGAAAGTGCGACTTGCCCGAGCCGTTGGAGCCCAGGACGCCGACGCGGTCACCGAACCATACTTCGGTGGAGAAGGGCTTCATGAGCCCGGTCAGTTCCAGTTTCTCCGCCACGATGGCACGCTTGGCGGTCCGCCCGCCCTTGAGGCGCATCTGCACATTCTGCTCGATGGGCAGGGCCTCTGGGGGCCCAATTTCCAGGAACTTCGCCAGGCGGGTCTGGGCAGCGTGGTACCGGTTGGCCATGTCCGAGCGGAATGCAGCCTTGTTTTTGTACATGTTGACGAGTTCCTTGAGCTTGACGTGCTCCTCGTCCCACCGCTTCCGCAGTTCCTCGAAACGGGCGTTCCGGTCTGCCCGCGCCTCCACGTAGGAGCCGAACCCGCCGCCGTGGATCCAGGCGCCGGCACCGTTGATGCCTGGTTCCAGCGTGACGATGCGCCCCGCGGCGTTGTTCAGCAGCTCACGGTCGTGGCTGATGAAGAAGACTGTTTTCCTGGATTCATTCAGCTTCTCCTCAAGCCACCGCTTGCCCGGAACGTCGAGGTAGTTGTCCGGTTCGTCCAGCAAAAGGAGGTCGTCCGGCCCGGCAAAAAGCGCTTCGAGAACCAGCCGCTTCTGCTCGCCTCCGGAAAGGCTCGACGCCGGGCGGTGCTGCGCGCGGTCAAAGGGAAGTCCCAGCGCGGCCATGCACACCTCGTCCCAGACGGTTTCGACGTCGTAGCCCCCTGCGTCTCCCCAGTCCACGATGGCCTGGGCGTACCGCATCTGGCTGGGCTCGTCGTCGTGCTCCACCATGGCCAGCTCGGCGTCGTCCACCTCACGCGCCGCTGCCGCCAGCGCAGGCGGGGCAGCGGATACCAGCAGGTCCCGGACGGTGGAATCGTCCCGGACCTGGCCCACGAACTGCCGCATGATGCCCATGTTCCCCGAACGCCCGATCACGCCTTCATCCGGGACCAGGTCACCGGCGATGATGCGGAAAAGGGTGGTCTTCCCGGTGCCGTTGGGGCCGATCAGGGCGGTCTTGGTGCCGTCCGGGACCTTGAAGGTGACCCCGTTGAGCAGCTGGGTGCCATCGGAGAGGAAGTAATCTATGCCGGAAACGTCAATATGGGCCACGTACTCCATCTTCCCACGGCCACGACGGAGAGTTTTTGTCCACTTATGGCGACTTTGCCGGCGGCAATGTCAAGTGGTGGGAGCAACGCGGGGTGGTTAGGCCGCTTGCAGCAGCTGGTTTAGCCGGTTGGCTGGGGTATCGAGGTTGAGGGTCGGTCGGGGGCGGCGGTTGAGCTTTGCCGCGATGCGGTTGAGGTCCTCAGGGGTATGGGCCGAGAGGTCGGAGCCTTTTTCGAACCAGAACCGCAGGAGCCGGTTGGTGTTTTCATTGGTGCCGCGCTGCCAGGGCGAGTGCGGGTCGCAGAAATAGAGCGTGGTTTCCAGCGCGGTCTGGATCTTCGCGTAGCCGGCGAGTTCTGTGCCGCGGTCCCAGGTGATCGAGCGGCGCAGGTGCTCCGGGAGGTTCGCCATTTCCCGGATCATCGCGGCGGCGACGGTTTCGGCGGTATGGTCCCCGGGCAGGTGCAGCAGGATCGTGAACCGGGTTGAGCGCTCCACGAGAGTGCCGATCGCGGTCCCGTCAGAACCGATGATCAAGTCACCTTCCCAGTGCCCGGGGACCGCCCGGTCCTGGACCTCGGCGGGGCGTTCGCTGATCTTGAACGCCTCCTTGTAGGGGCTGCTCTTGAGCCGGTCGGCGGTGTGGGGGATGCGTTGTTTACGTTTCAGGCTGAGGTTTTCGGCCAGGTCTTTCCGCAGGCTTCCGCGGGTTTGGACATACAGGGCCTGGTAGATCGTCTCGTGGCTCACCTGCATAGTCTGGTCACCGGCAAAGTAAAACGCCAGCATCGACGAGATCAGCTTCGGACTCCACCCATCGTCCATCCACACCGCGATCAGCCGGCACAAATCCTCGTCCTCGATGAGCTTGAAGGGCTTGGGCCGGCGGCGTGCCTGATGGGCTCTGGTGTGCGCGACTTTAGCGTTGTACCTGCCCTCGGCGTCACAGTTGCGGTTGACCTCCCGCCAGATGACGGACTTGTCCCGTCCGATGGCCGCACCGATCTTCGCGTAGCTCATCCCGGCTTGCCGGCCCATCTGGATCATCCCCCTCTCGGCTTCGCTTAGTGCCCGCCCGCAGGAGACCTCCACGGACGGGGCAGGATCTGCCAGGCCGCCATGGGCCGAGATGCTCAGCGTCATCTGACCAGACTCGGCCCACCACTTCTTCCCGGTCCCGCGCGAGGCTCCGACACGCCGTGCAGCCTCACTGACGGACGCGCCGGAGCACACCAAATCAAGAAAATCATCACGAACATGGACAGGAAACAACTTCGGCATCAAACGCTCCATCAATCAGAACGTTGCAACCACCATATGAATCTGCCGGCAGCGAAGTCGCCATACATGGACAAAAACTACCCGGCTGCGGTGAGGAACTCCTTCAGCAGCGGCCCGGACGTCGTCGCTCCCAGTCCGCCGTCCTCCACGAACACGGCGACTGCCAGGTCGCCGTGGACAGCCACGATCCAGGCATGCGTCTTCGGCGGGTTTTCTTTGCCGTATTCAGCGGTGCCGGTCTTTGCCCCCACGGGTGCCCCGGGAACGCTCGAAAGGAATCCTGCGTGGCCGGAGGTGACCACGGCGCGCATCATGTCACCGAGGGCAGTGGCCTCGGCAGCGGTAATCGGCTCGCCCGACGCCGTCGACGGCGGTTCCGCCGTAGCGGACGCGGAAGGCTGGGCTGCCGGTGCCGTGGAACCGCTCGTCGTGCCGGCCGCGGCAGCACCGCCGTCGGGATTCAGGACCAGCTGTGGTGACACCGGTGCGCCCTTGGCCACGGAACCGGCCATCATGGCCGCCGCCAAGGGAGAAAGCAGCACCTTGCCCTGCCCGATCATGGAGGCGGCATGCTCCGTCCCGGCCGCCTCGCCGGGGACCGATCCGAGGAACGCGTCGGCGCCCAGTGAAGGTGCTTCGACAGCGATGCCCATGGCCAGGGCGGCGGCCTCGAGCTGTCCCTGTGACACGGTGTCCCGGGCGGCGATGAACGCCGTGTTGCAGGAATGTGCAAAAGCGTCCCGGAGGCTGACGGAACCCAGGGAGCCCTCGGGATAACCGTCGGCATTCTTGAAGGTGCGCCCGTCAACCGTGAGGGTCGGCGTGCACTCAACCTTGGAATCGGGGGTCAGCCCGTTGCGGAACATGGCCAGGGAATCCACCATCTTGAAGATCGATCCCGGGGCGTACTGGCCCAGCATGGCCGTGTTGTAGCCGTTGCTGCCGGGACCCGATGCCACGGCCAGCACGGCACCGCTGGAAGGGCGCAGCGCCACGATTGCCGATGCCGGTCTCACGTCCTCCAGGGTGGTCTCCGCCAGTGCCTGCAGGGCCGGGTCGATGGTTGTCTTCAGCGGAGTACCGGGCTCCGGCGCGACTTCAAAGAGCACCCGCCGGGGGTCCGTTGCCGCGGACTGGATCTGTTCGCGGGTCAGGTCGGCGCGCTGCGCGCGGATCACGACGGCGTCCGTCCCCCTGAGCTGTTCGTCGTACTGCTGCTGCAACCCGCCGATGCCGGTGACATCGCCCGCCGCCAGGGCGCCCTCCGAGGCTTCGATCTGTTCAGCAGTGGCCTCTCCCACGGTGCCGAGCACGGCGCGGGCGAAGGTCCGGCTGGGTGCCAGCGGCACAGAGGCAGGTATGGCACGGGCACCAGGGATGGCTGCGATCTGCTCATTGGTGATGGTCCGGCCCTCTTCACGCAGGGTGATCGCCGAAACAAAGGCTTCAGCACCGGAAGCCTGCACCTGCTGGACGTAGCCGGCAGGGTCGACCCCCACGAGGGAAGCAAGCCTGGTGGCGGAGTCGGCGGGATCGGCAGCGCCCAGCTGCGGTTTGTCTATGCCGACGTTCACCACCGGACGGTAGGTGACCAGGGGCACGTCCCCGGCCCCAAGGATGTCCGCGCGCGGCGGGGACTGGGACCCCTTGGCCAGGATCTCGCTGTCCGCGAGGCCGGGTGCCAGGGTTGCCGGGTTCCAGACCGTGAGCCATTTGTCCCCGGACTTCTTGAAGTTGGCCGGGACGGTGTATTTCCACTCGGCCTCCCCGAACTTCCAGGTGTAGTTCAAGGGAGCTGAGGCGTTGTCCCCGTCCAGGGTGACGGCGCCTGCTTCAACCTCGGGCTTCTGTGGATCCAGTGCTTTGAAGACGCCGCGCAGTTGATCGTTGGCGGCAGCGGCGTCCTTGCCGTCGAAGGCCACCCCCGCCACATCGAGTCCCGAAACTGCTGTGGCAAACTGCTGTGCTGCGGCTTCTGCGCCGCTCCTGCCGTCGTCGCAGGCCACCAGCGAAGTTCCCAGGATGAGCGCAGCTACGGCAACAGAAAGTTTTGTTGATTTCCCCATCCGGCCATTATCACCCCGCACAGCAGGTGGAATTGGCCACCGGGAGGGCCTGGAAGTGTTGCGTTTTGGCTACGGCGCGCCCAGGCCCAACGCCGGAACGGGCAGCTGGAATATGTCCTTCAGCGCATGGGTTGCCGCGTGCAGCCCGGGCATACCGGTAACACCGGGACCGGGCGGCGTGGAGGAGGAACAAAGGTAGACGCCGCGCATGGGGGTGCGCCAAGGGTGCCGGGACACCACTGGCCGCTGGACCAGGCCGCGGAGGTCCATGGTGCCCGCGCTGAAGTCCCCGCCGATGTAGTTCCGGTTGTACTCGGCCAGCTGGGCCGCGGTCACCACGTTGGTGTCCACCACGAGGTCCCTGAAACCGGGGGCGAACCTCTCCAGCTGTGCGGTGATGGCTTCCGCCATGTCCCTGGTTGACCCAGCCGGCACGTGGCAGTAGGTCCACAGGGTGTGGCGCCCGGCGGGAGCACGCCGCGGATCGAAACGGGAGGGCTGGGCCACCAGCACGTAAGGGCGCTCGGGGTGCCGGCCCATGCTGACCTCGTTTTCCGCGTGCGCGAGTTCCGCCCTGGTCCCGCCAACATGGACTGTTCCGGCGTCAGCCAGTTCCGCAGCCTCCCACGGCACGGGGCCGGAGAGGATGAAGTCCACCTTGCACGAGCCGTTCCCGTAGCGGAAGGCCTCCAGGGCTCTGCGGTAGCGCCCGGGAAGGGAGTCGCCGGCCATGTCCACCAGTCCACGCGGCGCAACATCGAGGAGGGTGGCACGCGCGGGCGGAAGGTCAGTCAACCGGTTTATCGGGGCGTTGGTGTGGAGGATGCCGCCATGTGCCTCTATGTCCGTTGCCAGGGCGGCGGCGATGGCAGCAGAACCACCCAGGGGAATGGGCCACCCTTCCGCGTGGCCCAGTGCTCCGAGCATCAGCCCTGCCCCGGAAGCGGCCAGGGACGGAAGGTGGGACACGGCGTGGGCCGCAACACCGCTGAGGAGCGCAGGAGCGGCTTCCTCCCGGAACCGGGCATTCCAGAGTCCCGAACCTTGCTCCAGGGTCCGCAGGCCGAAAATGCCCGCGGCCACAGGATTGCGGGGAAGGCGGAAGAGCTGGTTCTGCGTGAAGTCCATGACGTCGTCGATATTCCGCACGATGGGGCCCATCAGCCGCCGGTACGCCGCGCCGTCCCTGCCGAGTCCAGCCGCTGTCCGGTCCAGCGACCGGTAGGCGAGGGCTGACCGGCCGCCGTCCAGCGGTGATCCAAAGGAAAGCTCGGGAGTAACAAGTTCCATCCGCTGTGAGAGCTCGAAAGCCCGGAAGAAGGGCGAGGCCAAGGCCATTGGATGAACCGCGGAGCAGACGTCATGGAAATGGCCCGGCTGCATAAGTTCGGCAGTGCGGGTTCCGCCGCCGACCACAGGCGCGGCTTCGAAGACCTCCACGGCAAGCCCTGCCCTTGCCATCACTGCCGCGGCGGCCAGCCCGTTGGGTCCTGCGCCCACCACCGTTACGTCAGGCATCTGATGCTGCCTTCCGCGGGAGCGTGGTGCCTGTCCGGCGGCGCAGGTTCAGCCGGAACCGGTCCGGCGCGCCGGTGAACGGCCCGCCATGCGGATCGTCGAGGTGGTGCCGGCGGATGGGATCGTAGGTGGGGTCGTAGATGTCCCAGACAACCCGTGCCATCAGGTAGGCGACGGCCAGCATGTGCGCTGCCACGGCAAGGACGTAGTAGGGCATATCCAGGTTGTGCTGCGAGGAGCCGGCGCTGGTCACCTGTCCAAGGTACATCCATACTGCGGCCCAGTGCAGGCCTTCGATGCCCTGCCAGACCACGAAATCGCGCCACCGCGGCCTGGCCAGCGCCAGGAGAGGAATCAGCCACACGACAAACTGCGGCGAGTAGACCTTGTTCGTCAGGATGAAGGCCGCCACAACCAGGAAGACAAGCTGGGCCAGGCGCGGGCGGCGCGGCGCGGTCAGGGCAATCACGGCGATGAGGGCGCACCCCACCACGAACAGGCCGAGGGACAGCAGGTCTACGGCTGCACCGCTGAGCTCCTGCCCCCTCAGCCTGCCCAGCACCAGGTTGTAGGCAAACCAGGGTGAGCTGTATCCGGCGCCGCGGTCCGCCGAGAACTGGAAGAAGTAGGCCCAGCCAGGGAAATTTGTGACGGCGAAGGGGAGGTTGACAAGGGCCCACGAGGCAGCGGCAGCCCCAGCGGTCTTGAGGAAGGGCTGGAAGCGTCCGGTCCGGATGGCGAGCAGGAGGATGGCGCCCAGAATAAGCAGCGGATACAGCTTTGCTGCCGTGGCAAGACCGATAAAGACGCCGGCCAGCACCAGTCGCTCGCGGGAGAAGAAGTACATGCCCACGGCAAGGAGGGCCACCGCCCAGAGGTCCCAGTTGATTGTGCCGGCCAGGATGATGCCCGGCGCCAAAGCCACCATGGCCGCGTCCCAGGGCCGGCGGGCGCTCATCCGGGCGGTGGTTAGCACCGTGACCGCCGCGGCGGCGGCCAGAAGAGCGGCATTGATATCGAAGTAGGCAAGTATCCGGGCATCCGGGGTTCCGGTGCCGGGGACCAGCCACGCCGTAACCCCGGCGATAAGGGCCGTCAGGACAGGGTATTCAAACTGGCTCCCTGTTCCCAGGATGGGGAAGTTGCCGTCTGCCAGTCCGCGGTTGCGGAACAGTTCAGGGAAGTCGGAGTAGCAGGTGGCGTAAAACTGGGTGGGGGATTCCCACCCGTTGGCGCGGCAGTATCCCTTCAGCAGGATGCCCGCCAGTGCCGCCAAAACGGTCAGCAGGACAAGTACCCGTTCCACGCTGAAGACGCCGGGGGAAACGATCCCTGGAGCGGTCCGGGATCCGAGGGGTCCGCCCACCACTTCCGTGAAGTTCCTCAGCAGGACATCGCTGCGGCTTGGAACAACAAGGCGCAGCCTTCCTCGATGCTCGGGCGGCTGGGTGTCCTCCATGTCTTCGAGCTTACCGCCGCACCCCGAAGCCGTTTGGACGCCCGGGCGGGGAGCCCACGCGCCGCCGCGTGGGCTCCGGCCACAGGTTCGCTGATATCCACGGCAGCTCCTGGCTGAGGCAGTTCTTTTCGCAGCTGTCCCGGACCGCCCCCGCAGGTTCCTTAGCGGGTTCCGCCGATCTGCTGGTGCATCAGGACGAACACGTCCTCGCGTTGCTTTTCCAGCAGCGTCTCATTGAACTTCCTCCGGATGCTGCGCCGTCCTTGGGCGGGAAGCAGGAGTTTTCTGAACTTCTTCATGGCAATCACCTCCTTCAGTTGAGGGCGTGCGCCTACATTTGGGCACGGCAATTAGGCCCCTCCTAGCCGGATAAAATTGAGGCAGGGAATTATGGCGGTGCGAATATTGGCAGAAAGAATTAGACGCCAATTACCCGAAAATGGGCACTAAAGCTGCCGATGATCAGGGCAATAGGCAAAAGAATAGGCAGGAAGATTCCGTGTTCCGGGAAAATCGGTCACAGTGGCCGCACCTGCAATGCGCAGGTTGGTGCCCTGCCGATCCAAGGCCCGGGGAAAGGACGCTGCTGCCCGGAGATCCAGGCGGGAGTAGCGGCTAGGAGCCGGCGTAATCCCAGAGGGGGCGCACAAAAGCATCAGTGGCCGGGGCAGCGGTGATGGTCAGCTTCCGTCCGCTAGTCAAAGTAATCATTGTCCCAACCTCCTTTTCTGCTCTGCCGCGGCTGGGGCTAAGGCCCGGGCAGCGTGCGCCGTGATCCCGGCAGGACGCCCTGGGAACAGGAATAAAATTACACTACTGGTTGGATGATTCGCTACTAGATAGCTGGAATTTATCCAATTAATTTTTGGTTTTCGCTGCTAAAGGCCCCAGCGGACGATCGCGGGCGTCTTTTTATCCCACCCGAGTGTGCACACCTTTGCAGTACCCAGAATGAAATGGCGGCCCTCGGCAGGCGGCAATTCCAGCCAGCGCGCGGTAAGGATCCGTGAAAAGTGGCCGTGGGCCACAATCAGCACATTGTCCATGCCGGACTCGAGCACGCGGCCGATAATTTTGTCCGCCCTGGCCGCAACTTCATCCAGCGTTTCGCCGTTGGGAACGCCGTGGGTCCAGATGAGGTAGTCGGGATTGTCTTTGCGGATCAGGTCCGAGCTGATCCCTTCGTAATCGCCGTAGTTCCACTCCACCGCCAAGGGTTCGTGCTGGGCGTCGGGAAAGCCGGCAAGCTCGGCCGTACGCCGTGCGCGCCTCAACGGCGAGGTGAGCACGAGGTCGAAGTCCACGGGGTCCAACACCTTCCGGGCCTCCACGGCCTGCTGTTCACCCTCGACGGTCAGTGGAAGATCCGTAAGCCCGGTGTACTGGCCGCTCTTGGACCATTCGGTCTCGCCGTGGCGCAGTATCCAGAGCTGGGGCCGGGGGGCAAGGGCAGGAATGGTCACTTGGACTCCTCAGAAGGGGACGGCTCGACGGCGGCGGGGGACGTTCCAGCGCCAGGCGCAGGAGGTGTGGGTTCGGCAGGCGCCGATTCCGGCTGCCTTGCCCACCAGCGGAGCAGCCGTGCTTCCGCTTCCTCCGCCGGCAGGGGACCGTTCTCCATCCGCTCATTCAGCAGGAACTTGTAGGCACGGCCCACTACCGGACCGGGTTTGATGCCCAGCAGGGCCATGATCCGGGCGCCGTCAAGATCCGGGCGCACGGCATCCAGCGATTCCTGCTCCCGAAGGGCGGCGATGCGGGCTTCGAGGTCGTCATAGGCGAAGGCGAGGCGTTCGGCTTTCCGCTGGTTGCGGGTGGTGACGTCCGATCGGGTGAGCCGGTGCAGCCGTTCCAGCAGGGGCCCGGCATCGGTCACGTAGCGGCGGACTGCAGAGTCGCTCCAGTCTGCATCCCCGTAGCCGTAGAAGCGCATGTGGAGTTCCACGAGGCGGGCCACGGCTTTGGTGGTGTCGTTATCGAAACGCAGCGCCTTCATGCGTTTGGAGGTGAGCTTTGCTCCCACCATGTCGTGGTGACGGAAGCTCACCGCGCCGCCCGGTTCGAAGCGGCGCGTTGCCGGCTTCCCGACGTCGTGCATCAATGCTGCGAAGCGCAGCACAAAGTCCGGACCGGGCACCGGGCCCTCGCTGTCCGTCTCCAGCTCCGCTGCCTGTTCCAGTACCTGGAGGGAATGCTGGTAGACGTCCTTGTGCCGGTGGTGCTCGTCCGATTCCAGCCGCAGGGCGGAAACCTCCGGCAGCACGAACTCGGCGAGGCCCGTGTCCACGAGCAGATCCACGCCGACCCGCGGACGGGCGCCGCAGATGAGCTTGACCAGTTCGTCCCGTACCCGTTCGGCGGAAATGATGGTGATCCGTTCGGCCATCTGCGTCATGGCCTGCCGGACGTCGTCGTGGACGGAAACACCCAGCTGGGCAGCGAAGCGCGCCGCGCGCATCATCCGCAGCGGATCATCCGAGAAGGAGGCTTCCGGTGCCCTGGGGGTAGCCAGCACGGAGGCATGCAGGTCGCGTACGCCTCCGAAGGGATCCACCAGTTCCAGGGAGGGCAGTTTCAGGGCCATGGCGTTGATGGTGAAGTCCCGCCGGAGCAGGTCATCAGTCAAGGAGGAACCGAAGGCCACCACGGGCTTGCGGGAATCGGGATCGTACGCCTCTGCCCGGTAGGTGGTGATTTCGATCTGGAAGCCTGCCTTGCGCATGCCGATGGTGCCGAAGGCGCGGCCGATCTCCCAGTAGTTGTCCGCCCACTTCTTGATGAGGGCCACCGTCTGGTCCGGGGTGGCGTCGGTGGTGAAGTCCAGGTCGGGGGAGGTCCGGCCCAGGAAGAGGTCGCGCACCGGCCCGCCCACCAGCGACAGCTCGTGGCCGGCGTCCACGAAGCGCTGGCCGAGCTCCAGGACCACCGGGTCCACCTGGAAATCGACGGTCTGGGAATCAGTCTTGTGATGTGCGTGAGCCATAGTTACTTAAGCTTGTCAGAAACCAGCGCGTCGGCAGGCCAAAATACGGTCAAGATCGTGCGGAATCACTCCACCGCCGGCAAAGTGCGTCATATGCAGTCCATGTTGGTGTCATGTTCCGGTCATCACGAGCGGGCAACAGTCGTTAGAGTGGACTCCATGGCCCAACCAGTACCGAGCGCTCCAGGCAGGAGGACGAACGCACCATTGCCCTCGGCAATCGGTGCGCACGTTGCGCCCGCCCAGCATGCGGCACCGGCATCGCTGCCTACGGTTGAGGAAGTCTCAGCCGGCGGCGTTGTAGTGGACACGTCCGACGCCGAGATGAGGGTTGCGATTATTGCCCGCCTTAACCGCGGCGGACGTTTGGAATGGTGCCTGCCCAAGGGCCATCCGGAGGGCAAGGAAAACAACGAGCAGGCCGCGGTAAGGGAAATCGCCGAGGAAACCGGCATCGAGGGGGACATCCTCGCGCCCCTCGGAAGCATTGACTACTGGTTTACGGTCAGCGGCCACCGGGTCCACAAAACGGTCCACCATTACCTACTGCGCGCAACGGGCGGCGAACTGACCATCGAGAACGATCCGGACCAGGAAGCCGTGGACGTGGCATGGGTTCCCATCCAGGAGCTGGCCCGGAAGCTGTCCTTCCCCAATGAGCGCCGGATCGCCGACCTCGCCCGCGAGGTCCTGCCGGAGCACCTGTAGGACTGCTGGTATCCGGGCGCAGGGTGCCGGCGTTGCGGCTTTAACCGCCTTCGGGTGAGACGATGAAGTCGATGTCAGCAACCAACTTTCCTTCCGATAAAGCCGGCCGGCCCGGCAATTCCGTCCCGGACGGCGTTCCCCCCGAACCGGCCGCCGCGGACAGCAGCCCTGGCGCTGTGGCTGCCAGTGAAACCCGGTCCAGCGCCGTCATGGCCGCCGGGACGCTCGTGTCCCGGTTCCTGGGCTTTGGCAAGACCTGGATGCTGGGTACGGCGCTCGGCCTGGGTTCCACCGTCAATGACACGTTCATCAACGCCAACAACCTGCCCAACCTGATCTTCCTGCTGGTAGCAGGCGGGGTATTCAACGCCGTCCTGGTGCCGCAGATCATCAAGGCAAGCAAGGCTCCGGACAGGGGAGCGGACTACATCAGCCGGCTGCTGACGCTGGCTGTGCTGCTCCTGCTGGGTCTGACGGCGCTGGTGACGCTGGCTGCCCCCTGGGTCATTGAACTGACCACCCAGGGCTACACGCCGCAGCAGAAAGCGCTGGCCGTGGCCTTCGCCTTCTGGTGCTTGCCGCAGATCTTCTTCTACGGCCTCTACGCCCTCCTGACCCAGGTCCTGAACGCCAACGGAGCCTTCGGGCCCGCCATGTGGGCGCCCATCCTTAACAACCTGGTGGCCATTGCCGGGCTGGGAATGTTCATCTGGATTTTCGGTGCCAACGAACTGAATCCGCACACCCTGGACAACTGGGGCGAGACCCAGACCCTGCTGGTAGCCGGGTTCTCCACCATCGGCGTCATCTCCCAGACAGCCATCCTGATGATCCCCGTGATGCGGCTCAAGCTGGGCATCCGGCCGCGCTTCGGCTGGCGCGGGGTGGGACTGGGCCAGGCAGCCAGGCTGAGCGTCTGGACCCTGCTGACCGCCGCCGTCGGCCAACTCGCCTTCCTGTACGTCATGCGTATCGCCACCATTCCCGGCGCTGAACGCATCAGGCTGCAGCAGGCGGGGGACCCCGCGGCTTACATGCTGCCCGGCAACGCCGTGCTGGAGGTGGCCAGCCAGCTCTACCTGTTGCCGCACTCCATCATTGCCCTGTCGCTGGCCACGGTGCTGTTCAACCGCATGACCCGGGCTTCCCAGGACGGCAACCGCGACGAGCTGCGCGATGCCCTCTCGCACGGCCTGCGGACCATGGCGGTGGCAACCGTGTTTGGTGCCCTGGCGCTCTTCGCCTTGGCGGGTCCCTTGGGAATGTTCTTCTCGGGCGGGCTCCGGCAGGACGGCGTGATGCTGGCCCAGACGCTCACCATCCTGGCGCTGAGCACGCCGTTCATGAGCGCGAACTTCATGATGTCGCGGGTGTTCTACGCGAACGAGGACGCGCGGACGCCCTTCTACGTCCAGCTGCTCCTGGCAATTGTCTATGTGGCAGGTGCCTTTGCCATCCAGTTCCTGCCCGTCACCCAGATCATTTACGCCATCGCGGTCCTCTACATGGTGGGCAACATCCTTTCGGTGGTCATCAGCGCCTGGTTCCTGCGGCGCCTCCTGGGGCATTTGGACGGGCCACGGATCGCCAACTCCTATATCCGCATGGGGTATGCAGCGCTGGGTTCAGCCATCGCCGGAGCCGGCGCCCTCTGGCTGCTGGGGAGCTACAGTCCTGACGGGTTTGCCTGGCGCGACAGGCTCACAGCCCTTATCACCCTCATCGTGGTGGGCCCGGTGATGCTGGTCGTCTATTTCTTCCTGCTCAAGCTGTTCCGTGTCTCCGAGCTGCGCGACCTGCTCCGGCCCCTCCTCGGCCGCCTGGGGCGCGGCGGACCGGCCGCGCCTCCCGCCGGAGGAGGGACCACGCCGTCGGACTCCCCATCCGGTTCGCCTTCTGATGCGCCGTCCGGCTCGCGGGGGCGTCCAGACCCGGAGCGCGCCACCACCTCTGTGGACACGGGCCTCATCCCAAGGATTTCCGGCGAGTTCGATGCTGTCTCCTTCAGGGCCGGACCGGCTCCGGAGCACGGGGAGCGGAAGGAGCCCCTCGACGGTGATGGCACGCCAAGGCCCGACGGCGGCTACCTCCCCGGGGAGGACCAGCCCAGCACCGCGCGGGGAGGATTGCTGCGGGAGCAGATCCCCCTGCCAGGGCGCCGCACCTTCCAGGGGAAGCCCGGCGAGAACCCACATTTCAAGTCAAGGCACCCCCGGAAAAAGTGATGTTCCAGCGGTTCCCGGCCGCCTTTGTCCAAGGTGCAAGGGACGCAATCGGCTAGGATCGAAAAGGTACAGGGTAGTTGCATCCAGGGGTCAGGCGCCCGCCTGCTCCTGGACGATGGTTGCATCATTCAAGCCGGCAATCCCGGACAGTCTAGGAGGAACACGTGTCCAACCCGATCGATGTCGGATCAGTACTGGGCGGCCGCTACAAGGTCACTGCCACGGTACTGGCCTCGCACGACCACGATCTGGTGCTGGACGGTGTGGATCAGGTCCTGAACCGTCCCGTCAGCATACTGGTGGCCGGCCCCGGCAACACCGAACAGGTTGCCCAGAGTGCCCGCGAAGTAGCCACCGGCGAACGCCCCGGCACCGTCCAGGTCCTGGACCTCGGCATGAGCGAGGCAGCCACCTACCTCATCACCAACCACACCTCGGCAGCGGATCTGCTGGACCTGGTGGTCGCCTCCAACCCTCCCTACGTAGAGCCGTTCTTCACGGACACCCTGGGAAGCGAAATCTTTGGGCAGCCACGCTCGAACGAGCCGGAACCCTACGACGATGAGGACCATGTAGAAGCCGGCTACATCAACTACTCGGACAACCACCCCAGCCAGGTCGATCCCTACCGCGCAGCACCGGCTGTACCGCCGAAACCGCCAGTCCGTCCTGCTGGCGCGCCGTCCACCGGCCGGACGTCCAACGGTGCGTCCCCGGTTGGCAGGGCAGCTGCAGCAGGGGGAGCTCTGGCGGCCGGTGCCGCCACAGGCTCCGGTTCCGATCGATCCGGACACCCGGAGGATCACCAGACTGCGCCCCGTCCCGCTGTAGGACCTGCGCAAGGATCTCCCGGCTCGCCTGGCGGGAAGCCGAAAGTGTCCCTGTGGTCCGACGACGATTATGCGAATGCTGAAGAGCATTCCCCGGCTGGCCCGTCCACCGACGACAATCCTGGACCTGCAAAGAAGAAGTCTTCCGTTTTTGCGCGTTCGGCTGCGCCGGCCGCTGCCGCTGGTGCGTCCTTCCCCGATCAGGGCCGCTATGACGACGACGACCGTGACGAGCCTGCCCGCGAGCCCCGGTCCATGCGTTGGTTGGTTGGCGGACTGCTGGCCGTAGTGCTTATTGCCGGGCTTGTGTTTGCCGTGACCAACCTGGGCAGCCTGTTTTCCACCCAGCCACAGGCAGGGCCCACGGCAGCCAGCACCAACAGCAGCGCGCCCGAAGACACGGCAGCTGCCACGCAGGCGCCCACAACCGCCCCTCCCGCTGTGCCGCCAGCCATCGAGAGCATCACCAGGCAGGGCAACTTCGATTTTGCTGCCACCTTTGATGGGGACCTCGTGAGGGCATACGACGGGAACGCCGCGAGCTTCTGGTCCGATATGGAGTTTGCCACCGAGAACTGGGGCGGACTGGCCCCACAGGGCGTCCCCCTCGTGGTGAAGCTCGAGCAGCCCGCCCAGGTATCCTCCATCACCCTTTCGCAGCTGGGCGGCTCCGGTGGCAACATCACCGTGTACACCAACGACCGTCCTTCACTCGATGGCGCCAAAGCAGTTGGCACCAACAGCTTCACCTCGACAGACCTCACCATGCCGTTGGCGGAGCCGGTAGAAGCCGAGTACGTCATTGTCTCCATCAACTCCCTGCCCCGGCTGGCTGCTCCCAAGACACGCTACGGATTCGGCATCAGGCTGGCGGAGATCAAGGTCCAGTAGCCAATTTCCTCCGGTCCAGGGTTCGGCCTTCACCCCCACCGGAAGTACCCGGGGGACTAAGGCCGCGGACCGGAGGAACACAAGGCGCGCTGCCGTGGGGGCGGTAACCTTGGAAGAGCGCCTACGGTGACGGCGGCCCGCTGTCTGCCGGTATGTCACCGTGTCCGGGCGCCGGAATAATCAGCAACAAGTAGCAGTTGTGCCATGTGGCCGGCCTCCACGAGGGGCGCGTCAACCAAGGAAGAGGTTCACCGTTCAGTGACCATCGCAGAAAACACCGCGTCCGACGTACGTGATGTCATTATTGTCGGCTCCGGCCCGGCGGGCTACACGGCTGCTGTCTACACGGCCCGTGCCAACCTGAAGCCGCTGCTGCTGGCCGGCTCCGTCACTGCCGGCGGTGAACTCATGAACACAACGGATGTTGAAAACTATCCGGGCTTCCCGGAAGGGATCATGGGCCCAGACCTGATGGAAAACTTCGAAAAGCAGGCTGTCCGCTTTGGCACAGAGATCCAGTTCGAGGATGTCACCAGCCTTGACCTTGAAGGCCCGGTAAAGACGGTCACCATTGCAACGGGCGAAAGCTTCAAGGCGAAGGCGGTTATCCTCTCAACAGGCTCGGCATACCGTGAGTTGGGCCTTCCGAACGAGAAGCGCCTGTCCGGGCATGGTGTTAGCTGGTGTGCAACCTGCGACGGTTTCTTTTTCAAGGATCAGGACATTGCCGTGATCGGCGGCGGTGACTCCGCGATGGAGGAGGCCCTGTTCCTCACCAAGTTCGCCAGGTCGGTAACCGTCGTTCACCGCAGGGACTCCCTGAAAGCTTCGAAGATCATGGCTGACCGCGCCCTTGCCCACGAGAAGATCAGCTTCGTCTGGAACAGCACAGTGGATGACGTCATCGGCGACGAAAAGGTGACCGGTTTAGAGGTGAAAAATCTTCTTGACGGAAGCATTTCAGATCTTGCAGTTACGGGCGTGTTCGTAGCGATCGGCAACGACCCCCGAACCGATTTAGTCAAGGATGTCTTGGACCTCACCCCGGAGGGCACCATCGCCGTGGAAGGCCGCAGCTCCAGGACCAGCATTCCCGGCGTCTTTGCTGCCGGCGACGTGGTGGATCCCACCTACCGCCAGGCGATCACTGCTTCAGGCTCCGGCTGTGTTGCGGCGATCGACGTTGAGCACTACCTCGCAGACTTGCCCGCGTAAGTACCGTCACGATATCCGAAGAGAGAGATCAGGTTAATGAGTAACGCCAAAGACGTAACAGACGCCAGCTTCAGCACGGACGTACTGTCCTCAGAAAAGCCGGTAATCGTTGATTTCTGGGCTGAGTGGTGCGGTCCCTGCCGCAAACTGGGCCCGATCCTCGATGAGATCTCTGTCGAGTACAGCGAAAAGGTGGACGTGGTCAAGGTAAACGTCGACGATAACCCGGCTATCGCTGCGGAATACGGCATCACCTCAATCCCCGCTGTTTACCTCTTCCAGGGTGGGGAAGTGAAGAGCACAGTCATCGGCGCCAAGCCCAAGCAGTTCTTCGAAAAGGAATTCGCAGACGTACTGTCCTAAGGATTTTATTTCGCCTGAATTGAACAGAATAGTGGCCACTGCACAGCGGTGGCCACTTTTTTGTCCCCACATTGCCTGCAACGTAGCCATGTCTTGCCCGCTGCAGGGCCTTCACTGAGTAACGGTGGTGCCTGTTTCACGTGAAACGTGACTCTGGGTTCGCCTGCTCGCGGCTCGAGCACAAATGCTACGCGCTTCTCGGCTCAATTCTGATGCCCAAGCGTAGTGTGCCCTCACAACTAGCGGAGGGATTCCATGCCCTCGGTGCACGTCCTGAAAATCCACAAAAACATTCAACAGATGCCATCTGGGGAACCAGTCGCTTTACACGATGATCTATAGCGCTAAGAGTCCCGAAGACACCGGGCCCCGTATACGCTCACTTCAGAATCGACGGCAAGCAAGAGCGCTTGCTTGGACGGAATAGGCTCCCGTAGGCGGAACCGGCTGCCCATCGTCCTCCGGAGGAACTCTAGCGAGGTAAACGAAGTAGACCCGGGCAGCTTCTGCGGTGGTATGGAGAACGCGGTCGCCACTGCCGGACCGTGCCGCGTTTCACGTGAAACATCGTGTCCGCTGAGCAACTGACACGCAGAGCTCGGACCCAATCACATGTTGTCTTCTTTTCAGAGCCCACAGGAACAAGCTAGAACAATTGCCTTGGTCTGTTACCGTCTGCGCGCACGTTGGTACGGATAGCAAGCAACCAGCGCTAACCTACCCGCCCTGCCCCTGGGAAAGTGCGTGGCGAGAGCCTGATGCCCATATGTCACTGGCAGAATTGGCGGGCTGCGCACCTTTTGGGTTCGGCTGCATGCCCAGTGCACCCTGCCGCATGCGTCAGAAGCACAGGGGAGCTGTTCACCAGACTTGGAGGGCAGCCGCGACCCAACGTGCCACGGTTTCAGTCAACCACGTCACTTGCAGACGCACGTTCCCCCTGCGGTCAGTTGCCCCTCGGCTGCAGAACTGAGTCTTTTGTCCACGCTAGCGGTCACCGGGCGATCTCCCCACGTTTTCCCGTAAATGCACGTCGCTCCATACGGGTATCAGAGAGCCATGGACTTCAAGCGAGCTCAGGCCCAGGGGACAGCTGCTGTGGACCTGCAGTAGTGCGAATACATTGTGTGTCACGGCAGCAGTCGCTCGCTGATGCGGACTCCATCAGTGCAACGCCAGGACAGAAGTGCGCTTTCCGACCCTTGGGAGTCAGGCCCGGCGTTCACGCAGCAGTACTGACCTGCGCGCGGCCAGACGGGGGCGGCCATGTTTCACGTGAAACAGAATGCGCGGCCGGCGGTCCGTGCTCCTCAAACCGCGATGCTCCCCTTAAAGACACGGCGCCGCACCCGGCAGTACGATTCTACTGATCGGACGTGAGCTCGAGAATCGCCGATGGTAGCCCAATATCGCTAGCGATATAGGGGCCAGCTCTGCATAGCGTGATCCTCTCGCCTGCGCCAGGGACGCGTAGAAGGGGCTTGTGTGCAATGTGTTCTCATCGCGCACGACCTGGCGTGCTGCTCAAAAGGACCGCCCCTTTCTCTGGCCGATCCCAGCAAAGGCGCACGCGGAGTTGCTGACCCCAACCGCGTGTACGACATCAGCAGGAGTACGAAAGGAAAGAATCCAGGCGTTTCCGGGGAAACGTGCAGTTTCAGCTCACCGGCCCAACTGCTGAGCGCAGCGTTGAGGTAGGCGTTGACTTGGAAGCCACACCCGCGTCAAAAGAAGCGAAGGGCCTGAGGCGCCTACGCCGATGATGACCAACGCTAACCTTCCTACAGCGCCAGAGAGCCAACAGGTGTTCTGGACCATGACCGATATCCACAGCGTTTTCCACAGAGCTACCGGCGGGTATTCACAGCAATATCCACAGGGCTAAAGGCCTTTGGCATCGCCACCTATCTGACGAAGATCGAAAGATATGTGGCTACCAAGCACAGACTGCAACTAGTGTCGTAGCTCACGACTCAAGGCTCTCGAGCTGTGCGGCTCTTACGGGGCGGGAAAGTCGCTTGAAATACACGTATCCGGGCTGTTTATGCCGCCTTGGATGCGCCGAGCACAGCAGCCGGCTGAGTGTTTCACGTGAAACACCGAGGGCCCCACTATCGGTCACCTGCGTGGGGCCCAAGACCCTGCCGCCAGCCCGGCAACGCCGTGCAACAACAGGGCCGTAAAACGCGCTTCCTTCCGACACCTCCTTATCCACAAAGTTATCCACAGCGATTTCCACGGCCTGCAATACCAGCCTAGAATGACCCGAGAAGGAAAGAGACAGGGGGAGAGAGCGCCGTCTTACCCCTGCATCAGCGAGGTCAGGAGCCGGTGAACCACTATCGATCAAGTCCAGGCTTATGATCTGCCAGGCTGGCACACGATAGTGAACCCTTGCAGCGCCTGTCGCAGCCCTGAACGCGGACAAGGGCCGCGCTCCGGAACGAAGTCATTGTCGGAGTCAGAGAGGCCGTGCAGGAGCCAACGAGGACTAAAGTAGCTCCGAGCAGGGGAGCGGACTCTGGACGCGAGTCACTGGCTAACGAAACCGAGCTTCGAGCGGCACGTGTACGATGTGCAGCGCGCGTCCCCGGTCCAAACCCGAGGGAAGCCAGACCGATCGCGGCACTGGCAACATTGGATATGCAGTAATAGGCGCCAGACGACCCGTCGATGTATGAGGTCCAGGGAAATAGCGGGATTCGTAGGCTCCAAGCTCAGAATAAGTACCAGCCGATCGGGGGGCCTGCGCCGCTGTTCGATAACGGTGCTATCCATGCTGAAGCAGTTACCCTGCGCCTCTCCTTCCGCTCGGACTCCGCCCACGCCCACCGCACTCCGAGGTCGTGAGTTCGCTGACCCAAACCATGGAAGGGGCTTCCACGCTAACTCCGGCATGGACCCTGACTTAGACTCTCGTTCTAACCAGTTAGGACCCCGTTCGGGTCTACCGACGTGCCCCTGTTTCACGTGAAACGGGGCGTACACCAGAAGTTGACCGCGGGACCTCTCGGACAAGTGACCGACATAGTGCCGTCCTCCGCCCAGGGAAGAGCCGGGGCACAATGTCCCTAACCGGAGACGAGCAACTTCGGGCACCGGTTGTCGGCCGTGGACGCAATGCGTTTGGACAGACTGGGACCGAGGAGGAAATTGCCATGGGAACACACGTGCCATCGCCAGGACTTAACCTGAGGACACCGCCGGCACCAAGACTGGACAAGGCAACCTTAGAGACGGCACTCCACCTGCCGCAGCCATAGTTTGCTCGGCCCACCTGCGGCAAGGGGGACTATAGCTCTCTTGCTTCGCTTCTTTGCTAGCGACGAAAAGGACCCAGCAACGGGGGGCAAAACTGGGTCTGCGCAAGAGGAGCCAGCGGAACTAGGATGTGGAAGGCACGGACGTGTCCATACCACCGCATGTTCCACGTGAAACATCGACGCATTCCGCTGCAGCTGGGGGACAAGTGTTCATCGGACGGTTCAAAGATCCATACACAGCCGTGCCTTACAACAGCACCATTGATTTATCGTGGTCTCATTGCCCACTGCGTGACTCCATCTCCATGTGGGAGGACGATGCGTGCTGCCACGAGTGACCACCTTCGCCGCTATAACGGTTACCCCAATGGCCGGCTAGCCCATAAAAAATAGGCCTCGTTTCCCCCCAGCCAGCCCTGCCCTCTACCTCGCGGCCCGTACCTACCCCCTAAGTGCCAGTCTGCCGAAGGAACAGTAGGGAAACTCCGAACCGTGCCGACCGGCGAGGAGTTTCACGTGAAACTCACTACGCCTAAGGGAGCACGCACAATCGTGTCTGGAGCCGTTACGTAGGCGTCTTAGGCCTGCAGAAAGACTTACAGCTGCTAGGTGCGGTTTCAGTTTCGGGCCTGAGATGGGCTAGTACGTACTCAGGCCTAAGCGCTTCCGCCCAGATACTGCGCAATAGATGCAGGTAACGGAGGTGACGGGCTTCGCAAACAGCGATGCGCCACGCGGTTGCGCTCAGCGTGACCACGTGAGCCCCCAATTGTGCCAGCCCTACAACGGTTGCAGGTCCTCCCAATATAGAACCCGGTAGCTACTGCGCATGGTCCCTAATAGCGACGCCCCCAAGAAACAAGTAGGGCCCGATTCGATGTGAACCGAGCCCTACTCAGTGAAAATTAGTTAATTACTCTGGCCGGGAGCCAGGACCTCCATAATGCGGTTAAGGTCTTCTACGCTCGCGAATTCAATGCTGACTTTTCCCTTACGGACGCCAAGGGAGATCTTGACGTTGGTATCAAGCCGGTCGGAAAGCGAGGATGCCAAATAGTCGAGCCGCTCATGGCGGGCTCCAGGACGGGGAATGTTGCTCTTCGTGGGTTTCGCCGGATCCTGGTACAGCGTCACAGCTTCTTCCGTTGCGCGGACCGACATTCCCTCCGCAACGATCTTCTGAGCCAGGCGCTCCATTGCGGCAGCGTCAGGAAGGGCCAGGAGGGCGCGAGCGTGGCCTGCAGACAGAACACCGGCCGCTACGCGCCGCTGTACCAGCGGGGGCAGCTTGAGGAGCCGCAGGGTGTTCGACACCTGCGGACGCGAACGGCCGATGCGGTCGGCCAGCTGTTCGTGCGTGGTCCCAAAATCTTCCAGGAGCTGCTGGTAGGCCGCAGCTTCTTCCAGGGGGTTGAGCTGGCTGCGGTGCAGGTTTTCCAGCAGTGCATCCCGAAGCAGGTCGTCGTCGGTGGTGTCCCGGACGATTGCAGGGATGGTTTCGAGGCCAGCGGCCTGAACTGCCCTCCATCTGCGCTCACCCATAACGAGCTCAAATGGTTCGCTACCTTCTTCGGTTGACTTCCGCACGACAATTGGCTGGAGGACGCCAATTTCGCGTACCGAGTGAACGAGTTCAGCCATGTCGTCTTCATCAAAGACAGACCGCGGCTGTTTGCGGTTGGGATGGATGTCAGAGACTGGAATCTCTGCAAAGCGGACACCCGGCACTTCCACCAGATCAACACCGTTGTCGTTCCATGCGGGGGTTTCACTGCGTCCATCGGTGGTACCTGCCGAAGCAGCCTCCTCCGGCGTGCCCGCCTGCTCCTGCCCTGCTTTGTCAGCATCGTCGACGCTGTCTGCCGGTGTAGCCGGCGCTTCCGTCTCGGCCTTAGCGGCAGCATTCGCCTTCGGTGCCGTCGTACCGGCTTGCGGCCCCTTGGTTGCAGCAGACTTGGCTGAAGGTTTGGCTGAGGAGGATTTGGAGGACGCAGCCGCGGCACGCTTCTCTTCCGCCGGCTTCGACGGCAGGGTATCGGCTGCCTCATCCAGAGGCTCGGTCTTCTTGCGTCCCTCAGGGAAAAAGAGATCTACCGGACGCGAGACGGTTGCAGCATTGCCCGACCCGTTGGCGGCGGCGGAACTTGGAATCAGCGCACCCAGACCGCGGCCCAGGCCGCGTCGTTTCTCGCTCATTGGTAATCCCTCCAGTGGTAGAGCCGGGCATCGCCAGGCTCCGGTCGTTGCAGTTTGAAGATTTTAGCGCTCTGCTATTTCAGCAGCGGCTTCCAGATAAGACAGGGCTCCACTGGAGGAAGGGTCGTACGTCATCACCGTCTGCTGGTAGCTTGGCGCCTCAGATATGCGGACCGAGCGCGGAACGACAGCAGACAGGACCTGGTCCGGGAAGTGCTGGCGTACCTCGGCCGCAACTTGGGCTGCAAGATTGGTGCGGCCGTCGTACATGGTCAAAAGGATCGTCGAAACAACCAGGTCAGCGTTCAAGTGCTTCTGGATCATCTCAATGTTCTTGAGCAGCTGGCTTAGTCCTTCCAGTGCGTAGTACTCGCACTGGATGGGGATGAGTACCTCGTTGGCTGCGCAGAAAGCGTTAACGGTCAGCAGGCCAAGGCTCGGCGGGCAGTCAATGAAGATGTAGTCGAGCCGCTGCTCGCCGTTCTTCTCGCGTGTTTTGGCATAAACGTCAATCGCCCGCCGGAGCCGCTGCTCGCGGGCCACCAGGGAGACCAGCTCAATTTCCGCGCCTGCCAGGTGGATGGTTGCGGGTGCGCAGATCAGGTTCCCGATGTCCGGGCATGGTGCCACCACATCCGCGAGAGGGACATCGTTGATCAGGACATCGTAAATGCTGTCCACGTCCGCGTGGTGTTCGATCCCCAGGGCGGTGGATGCATTGCCCTGGGGGTCAATGTCGATGACCAGGACGTTAAGGCCGGCGGCCGCAAGGGCCGCGGCAATGTTGACAGTGGTGGTGGTCTTTCCCACCCCACCCTTCTGGTTGGAGACCGTGAAGACACGGGTGTTCTCCGGCCGCGGCAGCTGGCGGCCTACCAACCGCTCACGACGTTTCGTTTCGTGCGCAAGCTCCCGGGCTATGGGGCTTGAATCATCAATCGCATCGATTACATTTGATCGTCCGCCAGCGGTTGTTTCACGTGAAACGGCTGCTGACTTGGAAGCGTTCGAAACCTTCTGCGGGTGAATTCCACCCCTGCCCGGCGCCGCGAGAGGACCAGCGACAGAACGTGCTGACCCCAAAGACACAAACGGGGGTATCCGTTGTGTGGAGGGTTCGCTACTTGTCACTGGGGCACACTCACTCTCGTTCAGCCAAATTTGCTGCCGATGTCTAGCCTAACTGCTGGACCCGGCAGAGTTGGGCCACCGGGCCCGAACTAGGCCTTCTTTTGGGACTTGTTTACAACGATACGGACCACGGTGGTGGGTTCCTCCAGGAGGCTCTCACCAACAGTGAGAACTGATGTCTCGACGCCGCCAAGCTTACGGATGGTCTTGGCGGCTTTCTCGATCTCCTCTGCGGCACTGCGGCCCTTGATGGCCACCACTTCACCCTTGCCGGCAAGCAGGGGAATCGTCAGGCCGGCGAGGTTGCTAAGGGCGGATACGGCCCTTGCCGTCACCACATCCGCCTCCACGTGGCCCACAGCCAGCTCAGCCCGGGTCCGCATAACCGTCACATTGTCCAGCCCGAGGTCGTCAACCACTTCCTGGAGCCAAATCACCCTGCGTTCCAGTGGTTCGATGAGGGTCAGCTCCAGGTCGGGTCGCGCAATCGCGAGACACAGCCCGGGCAGACCGGCACCGCTGCCGACGTCGGCAACATGGCTCCCCTCAGGGATCTCACTTTCAATGACGGCGCAGTTAAGGACATGCCGGCTCCACAAGCGGGGGATCTCACGCGGACCGATCAGGCCCCGCTCCGTGCCGGAGGTGGCCAGGTGTTCCACATAGCGCTTAGCCAGGTCCAAACGGTCGCCGAAGATCTTCTCAGCAGCGGCAAGTTCAGCCTGCGTGATGTCAACCATGATTAGCGGATCAGCCATTCTCTACTCGGCGGATACTACGATGTGGCGTCCAGCGCCTTCGCCCTCGGACTCGCTGACCAGTCCCAGGTCGGCGACAGCATCATGAACGATTTTCCGCTCGTAGGCGCTCATCGGTTCCAGTGCCACCGGCTGGCCGCTTTCCTTCACTGAAGCTGCGGCGTCCTCGGCAATCTTCTGCAGGTGGCCGGTACGCTCCTGGCGGTAGCCGTTGATATCAAGCACCAGCCGGGAGCGGCTCTCCGTTGCAGACAGCACTGACAGGCGCGTGAGTTCCTGAAGGGCTTCGAGGACTTCGCCGTCCTCACCCACCAGGCTGTCCAGGGCATCGGACTCTTCTTCGGTCACGATGGAAATGTACGTGCGTCCGTTACGGACCTCAATGTCAATGTCGCCATCGATGTCGGCGATGTCCAGGAGCTCCTCGAGGTAGTCCGCTGCAACGTCCCCCTCTTCCTCCAGGCGGCTGGCTGATGAGGCCCGGGGCAGGGAAGCCTCCCCGTTCTCGGACGCGTCCTGATCGTCGATGATCTCCTCGGACAGGGCGTGTTCGGTACTCTCGGCAGACATTACTTCTTCTTCCTGTTCTTGCGTTGTGGCTGGATGCGCTGGCCCTTTGCCTGGGCCACGGCCGCGGCGGCATCAGCGTCCTCGGCGGCCTCGTCCTTCTTGCCGCCCAGGATGGGGAGCGCCGGAAGGCCCTTGGCAGCCCGGCGTTCGGCGAGGGCCTTTGCAGCGGGGGATCCCGGCGTCGGCATGCGGCGGATCACAAAGAACTGCTGGCCCATGGTCCACAGGTTGGTGGTGGTCCAGTAGATGAGGACGCCGATGGGGAAGTTGATACCGCCCACGCCGAAGACAATCGGCAGGATGTAGAGCATCATCTTCTGCTGGCGCATGAACGGGCTGGCCATGGCTTCTTCGGACATGTTCTTGGCCATGATCTGCTTCTGCGTGATGAACTGCGAAGCCGTCATGGCGAGGATCATGAGGATGGAGAGGATCCAAACGGCGACGACGTTGCCGCCGGGGGGCGTGCCGTGAAGCAAGGTCGCGGAAAGCGGAGCACCGAAGATTGTGGACTGATCGAACTGCACCACCTGCTCGTGACTCATCGCGCCGATGCCCTCGCCCTCGCGGCTCGCCGTCGAGATGCCCGACAACACGGTGAACAGTGCGAAGAAGAACGGCATCTGGATCAGCATGGGAAGGCAGGCCGAGAACGGGTTGGTCCCGTGCTTCTTGTACATGGCCATCTGTTCCTGCGCCATTGCCTGGCGGGACAGCTGGTCCGTCTTGCCCTTGTACTTGTCCTGAAGCTTCTTCAGGTCCGGCTGCAGCAGCTGCATGCCGCGCTGGGCCTTGATCTGCTTGACGAACACGGGAATCAGGGCGGCACGGATCACCAGCACCAGGCCGATGATGGACAGCGTCCACGTCCAGCCGGAGGCTTCCGGCAGGCCAATGGCAGTCAGTCCCTCATGGAATCCCACCATGATGATGGACACAAGCCATTTGAACGGAAACATGATTGTTTCAAAGAAGTCCATACTTATCCCTATTCGTCAGGCCGCACTGCGGCCTTCTCCATCAGTCCGAGCAGCCAGGTACTTGTCCGGGTTGTTCAGCACAACAATTGTGGGGGTCTGGTGTTCCGGCCATTCCCGGTGGCCGGCGGGGACGTGGTCCACACCGCCGGCATTCCAAGGGTGGCAGCGGCTGAGGCGCCGGACAGCGAGCCAGCTTCCCTTGACGGCGCCATGGACGGTGACAGCTTCCAGCGCATAGGCCGAGCAGGAGGGGAAAAACCGGCACACCTGGCCGTACAAGGGTGAAATCACCTTGCGGTAGGCCGTGAGAAAAAGAATGAGAAGGTTCCGGGGCAGGTTCCAGAGGAACAGCCCCACGGCTGCGGCACCACGTTGGAGAGAAGTAACGACGACGGCGGTGGCGTTACGCACGCGGTGTCCCCTCCTGTGTTGTACCGGCCGAATCCTTGGCAGCAGCCCTTGCCGGGCGGCTGGCCAACCGGACCATCGTCGATTCCAATGCGGCATTGTAATCCGACAGCAGCTGGTCCCAGCTGGCAGTTGCGGACGCCGGAAGCGCCCGGACCACTATGGCAAACCCGGTACCGTACTCGCGCAGCGAGGCAGCACCTGCTTCTCTCAGTCTCCTCTTAACGAGGTTCCTGACCACAGCGTTCCCTACACTCTTGGAAACGATGAACCCGATCCGGCTGGGTTCGTCAGCAGCAATGGCTGCCGTATATAACACTACGTTCCGGCGTCCATTGCGGACACCGGAACGTACAGTTGTTGAAAAATCGGTTGCAGTCCTCAAACGGTTACGGGTGGCCAGCACCTTAAACTCGCAAAGAAATGTCTACCGACGAGTCAGTATTTAGGCCGACAGCTCGGTGCGACCCTTGCCACGACGGGCTGCCAGGATGGCACGGCCGGCACGGGTACGCATACGAAGGCGGAAGCCGTGCTTCTTGGCTCGACGGCGGTTATTCGGCTGAAAAGTCCGCTTGCTCACGTTAGTTACTCCAGTGGATCAAAGGTGCGCCCACCCGATCAATATGGGGAAGAACTGGCCGACGCTAAGTTTTGTATATGTACGCTTCCCCCGGCTGCTCAAGCGCACTGCGCCTAAGAGATTCAGATGGGGCCAAAAAGCGGACACAAAGGACTTCACAACGTTAGGGCAATCCAAGGGCCGGAGTCAAACCGGGAGCGCCCTGGGCGGCTATCCCCAGCTGTGCCTAACCTGCCCCCGCAGCCTGTGGATGAAGTGGCTCACAGACCCGTTTTCCGAACCACACCGGTGTAATTATCCACAAGCTACTTGCCAGCTATCTTCTAGGCTTTTCATCCCCTAGAGTGGCCCAGTAGCCGATTATCCACGGACTGTGCATAACCCTGTGGATGAAGCTGAATCCATCCTGGTTCATGACTCGCGGCTGCAGGCAATGCAGGCAAAGCAAGTTTTGAGGGAACCGATTGATGACAGTAGACGAAGCCAACCACGCCAATACTGTCGGAAGTTCCTGGCGGCGCGTCATCAGCCTGCTGGAGCAGGACCACCGCGTTTCACCACGGCAGCGGGGCTTTGTCATCCTTGCCCAGGCCCAAGGCCTGATCGGTTCCACGCTCCTGGTGGCCGTCCCGAACGAACTCACCCGCGAAGTTCTCCAGACCCAGGTCAAGGACGCCCTGGACGATGCGTTGCACAACGTGTTCTCCGAGGACATCCGCTGCGCCATCGACGTCGATACCGACCTCGTTCCTATCCACACGGAGCCTGAACCCGTCGTCGTCGAGCCGTCCTTCTCCCCGGACCAGCTCATTGAGCAGAAGCCGCAGCCCATGCTGCCCAGCACGTCGCACGAGTTCGGCCGGCTGAACCCGAAGTATGTGTTCGATACCTTCGTCATTGGTTCGTCCAACCGCTTTGCCCACGCCGCCGCCGTCGCAGTGGCTGAAGCGCCCGCGAAGGCGTACAACCCGCTCTTCATCTACGGCGATTCGGGACTGGGGAAGACACACCTCCTGCACGCAATCGGCCACTATGCCCGCCGGCTCTACAGCGGCATCCGCGTCCGCTACGTGAACTCGGAAGAGTTCACCAACGACTTCATCAACTCCATCCGTGACGATGAAGGCGCCAGCTTCAAGACCACCTACCGCAACGTCGACGTACTGCTCATCGACGACATCCAGTTCCTCGCGGGCAAGGACCGGACGCTCGAGGAGTTCTTTCACACGTTCAACTCGCTGCACAACAACAACAAGCAGGTGGTGATCACCTCGGACCAGCCGCCCAAGCTGCTGGCAGGGTTCGAGGACCGCATGAAGTCACGGTTCGAGTGGGGCCTGCTCACCGATATCCAGCCGCCTGAACTCGAAACCCGAATCGCCATTCTCCGCAAGAAGGCACTGAGCGAAGGCCTGTCCGCACCGGACGACGCCCTCGAGTACATCGCCTCCAAGATTTCCAGCAACATCCGGGAGCTCGAGGGCGCGCTGATCCGCGTCACCGCGTTCGCCAGCCTCAACCGCCAGCCCGTCGATGTGGCCCTTGCCGAGATGGTCCTCAAGGACCTCATCACCGACGACGGCGCCCAGGAGATCACGTCCAGCCAGATCCTGCAGCAGACCGCCGAGTACTTCAAGCTGAGCATGGAAGAGCTGTGCAGCAAATCGCGCACCAGGACGCTGGTGACTGCACGCCAGATCGCCATGTACCTCTGCCGTGAGCTCACGGACATGTCGCTGCCGAAGATTGGCCAGGAACTTGGCGGCCGCGACCACACCACGGTGATCCATGCCGACAGGAAGATCCGCGAGCTGATGGCCGAGCGCCGTGTGATCTACAACCAGGTGACCGAGCTGACCAACCGGATCAAGCAGCAGCAGCGCGACTCGTAGCCCCCGCATCTATACCTTATTAACAGGTGCATGTGGATAAGCCTGTGGATACTTAAGGGGACAACCGCGGTTAATGGGCTTAAAACCCTTAAGGCGCCTGTGGATTCGAAAAATCGCGAAAAATGTTGTCCCCATCCACACCCTGTTTAAAACCTCCGCCACCCACAGTCCATGAACAGGGCTTAACCGCCGGATCTTGCGGTGAGCGGGAGTTATCCACAGTTTCCACAGCAGTTATTAACACTACTAATCCCAAGAAATTGAAATCCCTCAAACAACAAAACCCGTCCACCCTCCCGAACCTCTCCAGGCCAAGCGGCCCAAAGGGGGCCTGGCCGACTTGGGGGATGGGTTAATCCCGGATCTTCCGGCTAAGCTGTCAGCAGCGCTCCCATCCCCGGGTTTTTGTGTGGTTCCCACAGCACGGACCATGCACCAGCACGGGCGGGGCAACAACTCCTCGGAACTCCCGGCGGGACGTTTCAGGAACATCAACGCAGCAGCAATGAAAGGCGGCACCCTTCCGTGAAGTTCAGAGTCGATCGGGACGTCCTGGCAGAAGCCGTCACCTGGACAGCCCGCTCGTTGTCTCCGCGGCCGCCCGTACCGGTCCTGTCCGGATTGCTGTTGAAGGCCGAAGCCGGCACCGTGAGCCTCTCGAGCTTTGACTACGAGACCTCTGCCCGGCTGGAAATCGCAGCGGACATCAGGGACGAGGGCACCATCCTGGTTTCCGGCCGGCTCCTGGCCGACATCTGCCGCAGCCTGCCCTCTGCTCCAGTCGACGTTGAAACCGACGGCAACAAGGTGACCCTGACCTGCCGACGCAGCAGCTTCCACCTGGCCACCATGCCGGAGGCCGAGTACCCGCCGCTTCCCGCACTTCCGCCCATCAGCGGCACCGTTCCCGGCGATGCTTTCGCCCAGGCGGTATCGCAGGTGATCATCGCCGCGAGCAAGGACGACACCCTGCCCATCCTCACCGGGGTGCGGATGGAAATCGAGGACGACCTCATTACGCTCCTCGCCACCGACCGCTACCGGCTGGCCATGCGCGAAGTTCCGTGGAAGCCGGTCACTCCCGGCATCTCGACCAGTGCACTGGTCAAGGCCAAAACGTTGAACGAAGTGGCCAAAACCCTCGGCAACAGTGGCGACATCCACCTCGCCCTGGCCGATGACGAAAGCCGGCTGATCGGATTCGAAAGCGGCGGACGCACCACCACCTCGCTGCTGGTTGATGGCGACTACCCCAAGATCCGCTCACTCTTCCCGGACTCCACCCCTATTCACGCCACCGTGCAGACCCAGGAACTCGTGGAAGCAGTCCGGCGCGTCTCCCTCGTGGCAGAACGCAACACCCCGGTCCGCCTGGCCTTCACCCAGGGCCAGCTGAACCTGGATGCCGGCACGGGAGAGGACGCCCAGGCCTCCGAAGAGCTGGAAGCCCAGCTTTCCGGTGAGGACATCACGGTGGCTTTCAACCCCCATTACCTGGTGGAGGGACTGAGCGTGATCGAAACCAAGTTCGTCCGGTTCTCCTTCACCACCGCTCCCAAGCCCGCCATGATCACGGCCCAGGCTGACGCCGACGGCGAGGACCAGGATGACTACCGTTACCTGGTGATGCCCGTCCGCCTGCCCAACTAATCCCCACCGCCACCCTCGCTTCGCAAGTCCCCATCGGCCAGGGAACCCTGGCGGCGGGGGCCCCACACAGTTGGGCTGCCCACGAATTGTTCCCACCCCCTAGCGCAGAAAAGAGTGCCACCATGCACATTGGACTGATTGGCCTTGGCAAAATGGGATTCAACATGCGCGAACGGCTGCGCAAGGGCGGGGTTGAGGTCACCGGATACGACCGCAACCCGGAGGTGACCGACGCCGGCTCCATCGATGAGCTCCTGGCGGCAGTTCCCACTCCGCGGCTCATCTGGGTGATGGTTCCCGCCGGCGACATCACCGATGCCGTCATCAAGGAGTTGGGCGAGAAGCTCAGCGAGGGCGACCTTGTGATTGACGGCGGCAACTCCCGCTTCACCGAAGACCAGAAGCACGGTGAACTCCTGGCCGCCAAGGGGATCCATTTCGCGGACTGCGGAGTTTCCGGCGGAGTCTGGGGACTGCAAAACGGCTACGGTCTCATGGCTGGCGGAGACGCCGCGGACATTGAGCGGGCACTTCCTGTCTTCGACGCCCTGCGCCCCGAGGGGGACCGCGCGGACAGCTTTGTCCACGTGGGCGGAATCGGCGCGGGCCACTACGCCAAGATGGTCCACAACGGGATCGAATACGGCCTGATGCAGGCATATGCCGAGGGCTACCAGCTGCTGGCGTCCAAGGACATCATCAGTGACCTGCCCGGAACGTTCCGTGCCTGGCAAAAGGGCACCGTGGTCCGGTCCTGGCTGCTGGACCTCCTGGTCAAGGCCCTCGATGAGGATCCGGGCCTGCAGAACATCGACGACTACGTCGAGGATTCCGGTGAGGGCAGGTGGACAGTGGAAGAAGCCATTGCCAACGCCATTCCGGCTCCGGCCATCACTGCGGCGCTGTTCGCCCGGTTCGAGTCCCGCGAGGACAGTTCTCCGGCCATGAAGATGGTGTCCGCGCTGCGCCACCAGTTCGGCGGCCACGCCACCCGTCCCGCCAAGTAATGCCCAGCAGGGAACCGCGAGTTCCCGGAATTGCCGAAAAGCCGCGTGTACCTAGAACACCTCTCCCTGACTGACTTCCGCAGTTATGCCCAGGTTGACCTTGCCCTGGGGCCGGGTGTCACCGTCCTGGTCGGATACAACGGCATCGGCAAAACCAACCTGATGGAAGCCATCGGCTACCTGGCCACCCTCAGCTCACACCGCGTCAGCTCGGATGCTCCGCTCCTGCGGTTTGGGACGGAGCGCGCGCTGGTCAGGGCAAGGCTGGTCCGCGGGGAACAGATCACTGTCCTGGAACTGGAAATCAACGCGGGGCGGGCCAACCGCGGACGCATCAACCGCAGCAACCCGGTGCGGGCACGCGATCTCCTGGGGATTTGCCAGACAGTTTTATTCGCGCCGGAGGACCTGGCGCTGGTCAAGGGCGATCCTTCCAACCGCCGCCGTTTCCTCGACGAGCTGTTGGCCAGCCTCATTCCACACCACGCGGCCACCCGCAGCGATTACGACCGCGTCCTGAAGCAGCGCAACGCCCTGCTGAAATCCGCCCGCGCCGGCAAATTCACGCCCGCCCATGAGGCAACCCTGGATGTGTGGGACCAGCACATGGCCAAGGCCGGGGCCGAACTGCTCCACGCGCGCCTTGAGCTGGTTGAACGCCTGCGGCCGCACCTGGGCCGCGCGTATGCGCAGCTGACTGATGCGTCAAAACCGGCCGACGCCGTCTACCGTTCCAGCCTCCAGAACCAGATGGACGACGACGGCGCCCCGCAGCGAAGTGCCGCCGGCACCAGTGCCGGGGGTACTTCGGCTGACATGGAGGACCTGCGGCAGTTCTCTATGGAACAGCTCGCTGACCGGTACATCAAGGCCTTCGCAGAATCGCGCCGCAAGGAGATAGAGCGGGGCATTTCGCTGGTGGGTCCGCACCGTGACGAACTGGAACTCATCCTGGGCCAGGCCCCGGCTAAGGGCTACGCATCCCACGGCGAAACCTGGTCCATGTGCCTGTCCCTTCGGCTCGCCTCCTATTACGTGATGCTGGATGACACCAGGACGGGAGGGTCTGCTCCCATCCTGATCCTGGACGACGTTTTTGCCGAGCTGGACGTCCAGCGTCGGCGTAAACTGGCCGCAATAGTCTCCGGCGCGGAACAGGTCCTGGTGACCGCCGCCGTCGACGCCGACATCCCGGAAGAGCTCTCCGGACGGCGGGTGAAAGTCATCCCGGGAGGTATTGATGAGCAGGGACAGTGAAAAAGGCGGCGGGCTCCAGCCCGGCCGCGACCCCGACAACATCGATGCTCCCCAGGTTGCCCTGAACAGGATGCGGGACGCCGCCGCGGCGCGGGGCGAGATCCGCAGGACGGCATCCCGCCCGGGTTCCGCCAAAGCCAAGAAGGGCATCCGGGACACCCGCGGCTTCAGCCAGTTCCACGCCAGCGGCCGCGACCCCCTCGGATTGGGCAAGGTGGTGGGGCGGCTTGTGGCCGAACGCGGCTGGACCTCGCCCGTGGCAGTGGGATCCGTCATGGCGGAATGGGCCACGTTGGTTGGCCCCGAAATCTCGGCCCACTGCACGCCCGAAAGCTTTACCGACACCACCCTCCACGTCCGCTGCGACTCAACCGCCTGGGCCACCCAGCTCCGGCTCCTCAGCACCAGCCTGCTGGAGAAGTTCCGGGTGGAGCTGGGCGACGGAGTGGTGACGAAGATCCAGGTTTTGGGCCCCTCCGCACCGAGCTGGCGCAAGGGCGGCCGGTCCGTCAACGGACGGGGTCCCCGCGACACCTACGGGTAGCGCCGGCGGCGGAGTCTTGAAAATCGACGTAGCGGCGTGTAGAGCCCTGAAAGGGCGGGAGGGTGTATAGGCACCCGGAGGCCGTCCTGCCAGCGCGCCCTAGGCGTGGCCAACGGCCTCCCGCAGGCACACCACTGCCCGCGGAAGGCCCCGGAATGCGGGGAAATAGCCGTCAGCACGGTAGAATCGTTGTAGATAACTGGGCGCGGGTGAACGTTGACTGGGTCCGTTTTCCGCGTGTTTTAAGCCCGCGGAACGCGGGTCAACCGTCAGCCATACATCGGCGCTACAAGTTTGTGCCTGTTGGCGGATGACTTCCTGCGGTGACCGGGGAAGGAGTCGGCCGGCCATCATCGAGAACAGAGGAGTCGACAGCGCCTGTGGCTAACGACAATACAGATATTCTGGCAGCTGAACCCGCAGTCGAGGATGCCCGCACGCCTGACACCCCGGCCGCTCCAGGGACGCAGCGTGAATACGGCGCCAGCGACATCACTGTCCTTGAAGGCCTGGAAGCCGTCCGGAAACGGCCAGGCATGTACATCGGCTCCACGGGACCGCGCGGACTCCACCACCTTGTCTATGAAGTTGTTGACAACTCCGTTGACGAGGCCCTGGCCGGCTACTGCACGCACATCGAGGTTGTCCTTCAGGCCGACGGCGGCGTGAAGGTTGTGGACGACGGCCGCGGTATCCCCGTGGACATGCACCCCACGGAACACAAACCCACGGTTGAAGTGGTCATGACCATCCTGCACGCCGGCGGAAAATTCGGCGGCGGCGGATACGCCGTCTCCGGCGGGCTCCACGGCGTCGGCATTTCCGTAGTGAATGCCCTGTCCAGCCGCGTGGATACTGAAGTACGGCGCCAGGGGCACGTCTGGCGCATGTCCTTTGCGGAGGGCGGCAAGCCGCAGGGCAGCCTGGTCAAGGGCGAGGAGACAGACCGCACCGGCACCACCCAGACGTTCTACCCGGATCCCGCCATCTTCGAAATCACCGAGTTCGACTTCGAGACGCTCCGCGCCCGCTTCCAGCAGATGGCCTTCCTCAACAAGGGACTCCGCATCACGCTCACGGACGAGCGCACCTCCGCCGAAGCCGACGGCGACGCCGACCTTGACCTGGACGCCGTCGCGACAGAGGGCGAGGTCAGCGCGGAGCATCGCACCGTGGTGTACCAGTACGACGACGGCCTGCTGGACTACGTCAAGCACCTGAACTCGGGCAAGAAGGTGGATGTGGTCCATGAGGACGTCATCGCCTTTGAAACCGAGGACAAAGATCGGAAGATCGCCCTCGAAATGGCCATGCAGTGGACCAATGCATACTCGGAGAGCGTGCACACGTACGCCAACACCATCAACACCCACGAGGGCGGAACCCACGAAGAGGGCTTCCGGGCCGCGATGACGTCCCTGATCAACCGCTACGCGCGCGAAAAGGGAATCATCAAGGAAAAGGACGACAACCTGACCGGTGATGACATCCGTGAAGGCCTCACTGCTGTCATCTCCGTGAAACTTGCCGAACCCCAGTTCGAAGGCCAGACCAAAACCAAGCTCGGCAACTCTGAGGTCAAGGGCTTTGTGCAGCGCGTGGTCACTGACGGCCTGGGCGACTGGCTGGAGCGCAACCCTGGCCCTGCCCGCGATGTCATCCGGAAGGCGATCTCCGCAGCGCAAGCCCGCATGGCCGCACGCAAGGCCAGGGACAATGCGCGCCGCAAGAGCCCCCTGGAATCCTTCGGCATGCCCGGCAAGCTCTCCGACTGCTCCTCGAAGAACCCGGAGAAATGCGAGGTCTACATTGTGGAGGGCGACTCCGCAGGCGGTTCCGCCAAGCGCGGCCGCAATCCGGAGACCCAGGCCATCCTTCCCCTCCGGGGCAAAATCCTGAACGTGGAACGCGCACGCCTGGACAAGGCACTGGGAAACGCCGAAGTCCAGTCCATGATCACTGCCTTCGGCACGGGTATCGGCGAGGACTTCGACCTCTCCAAGCTGCGGTACCACAAGATCGTCCTGATGGCCGATGCCGACGTGGACGGCCAGCACATCACAACCCTGCTGATGACCCTGCTGTTCCGCTACATGCGGCCCCTGATCGAAAACGGCTACGTCTACCTGGCCCAGCCGCCGCTGTACCGCATCAAGTGGTCCAACGCCGCGCACGATTACGTCTACAGCGACCGCGAACGCGACGCCAAGCTCGTGGCCGGCCAGGCCGCCGGGCGCCGCATCCCCAAGGACAACGGCATCCAGCGCTACAAGGGCCTCGGCGAAATGGATTACACCGAGCTGTGGGACACCACCATGGACCCGGACCACCGCACGCTGCTGCAGGTGACGATGGACGACGCCCTCGCGGCCGACCAGATTTTCTCTGTCCTGATGGGCGAGGACGTCGAATCACGCCGCAACTTCATCCAGCAGAACGCCAAGGACGTCAGGTTCCTCGATATCTAGGACAGAGTCCGGCAGATATTCGGTTACTGACATATACCTGAAACGGAATTTAATATGAGCGACGAAACACCCGAGAACCCGGCCTCCGAGGACGGCATTCCGGACACCGTTCTTGAAGGCGATGTGCTGATAGACCGCGTGGAGCAGGTGGACCTGCAGACTGAAATGCAGCGGTCCTACCTGGACTATGCAATGGCCGTCATTGTTGGCCGTGCCCTTCCCGATGTCCGCGACGGACTGAAGCCCGTGCACCGCCGGGTCCTTTACGCAATGTTCGACGGCGGATACCGTCCGGACCGTTCCTTCAACAAGTGCGCCCGCGTGGTGGGCGAGGTCATGGGCCAGTACCACCCCCACGGCGACACAGCGATCTACGATGCACTGGTCCGCCTCATCCAGGACTGGACCATGCGCTACCCCCTGGCGCTGGGCCAGGGCAACTTCGGCTCCCCGGGCAACGACGGCGCTGCTGCCCCGCGGTACACCGAAACAAAGATGGCTCCGCTGGCCATGGAGATGGTCCGTGACATCGACGAGGAAACCGTCGACTTCCAGGACAACTACGACGGCAAGAACCAGGAACCCACCATCCTGCCCGCCCGTTTCCCCAACCTCCTGGTGAACGGCTCCTCAGGCATCGCCGTCGGCATGGCCACCAACATCCCGCCGCACAACCTCCGCGAAGTAGCCGACGGCGTGCAGTGGTACCTGTCCAACCCCACGGCCAGCCGTGAGGAACTGCTGGAGGAACTCCTGCTGCGGGTCAAGGGCCCCGATTTCCCCACCGGCGCCACCATTCTGGGCCACAAGGGCATTGAGGACGCCTACCGGACCGGCCGCGGTTCGGTCACCATGCGCGCTGTGGTGAACGTGGAGGAACTCCAGGGCCGCACCTGCCTGGTGGTCACTGAGCTCCCGTACCAGGCCAACCCGGACAACCTGGCCATCAAGATCGCCGAACTTGTCAAGGACGGCAAGATCCAGGGCATTGCCGACCTCCGGGACGAAACCTCGGGCCGCACCGGGCAGCGGCTGGTGATCGTGCTGAAGCGCGACGCCGTGCCCAAGGTGGTGCTGAACAACCTCTACAAGCACACAGAACTGCAGAGCAACTTCTCCGCGAACATGCTGGCCATCGTTGACGGCGTTCCCCGGACGCTGAGCCTGGACGCCTTTATCCGGCACTGGGTCACCCACCAGCTGGACGTCATCGCGCGCCGTACCCGGTACCGGCTGCGCAAGGCCGAGGAAGAAGCCCACATCCTGCGGGCACTGCTGAAGGCACTGGACATGCTGGATGAAGTGATCGCCCTCATCCGGGCCTCCAACACCACCGAGGCCGCGCGTGATGGTCTGATGGAGCTGCTGGACATCGACGAGCTGCAGGCCCGGGCCATCCTGGACATGCAGCTGCGCCGCCTTGCGGCCCTTGAACGCCAGAAGATCCAGGACCGGCACGCCGAACTCGAAGCCCTGATCGCCGAGTACAACCAGATCCTTGGCTCGGAGCAGCGCCAGCGCGAGATCATCAGCACCGAGCTGGGCGAGATCGTGGACAAGCACGGGGATGACCGCCGCACCAAGATCCTCATGGGCTTTGACGGCGACATGTCCATGGAGGACCTCATTCCCGAAGAGGAAATGGTGGTCACCATCACCCGGGGCGGCTACGTCAAGCGGACCCGCAGCGACAACTACCGGTCCCAGCAGCGCGGCGGCAAGGGCATCAAGGGTGCCCAGCTCCGTGGTGATGACGTGGTGGAGCACTTCTTCGTCACCACAACGCACCACTGGCTCCTCTTCTTCACGAACCTGGGCCGGGTGTACCGGGCCAAGGCGTACGAACTGATGGAAGCTGGCCGCGACGCTAAGGGCCAGCACGTGGCAAACCTGATGGCATTCCAGCCGGACGAGCACATCGCCCAGGTCCTGGACCTGAAGGACTACCAGCAGGCTCCCTACCTGGTGCTTGCAACCAAGCGCGGGCTGGTCAAGAAGACCCGGCTGGAGGATTACGACACCAATCGCTCCGCGGGCGTTATTGCCATCAACCTCCGCGACGGGGACGAACTGGTGTCCGCGCAGCTGGTGTCCGAAACGGACGACCTCCTGCTGGTGTCCCGCAAGGGCCAGTCCATCCGCTTCACCGCAACGGAGGATGCGCTGCGCCCCATGGGACGGGCAACCTCCGGCGTTACCGGCATGAAATTCCGTGAAGAGGATGAGCTTCTCGCCGCCAATGTGGTGACCGACGGCTCCTACGTCTTCATCGTCACCGAGGGCGGTTACGCCAAGCGGACGGCTGTGGAGGAATACCGGCTCCAGGGCCGTGGCGGGCTGGGCATCAAGGTAGCCAAGCTCGCCGAAGAACGCGGTGACCTGGTGGGGGCACTGATTGTCCAGGAGGAGGACGAGGTCCTGGTGGTCATGGAGGGCGGCAAGGTGGTCCGCTCCTCGGTTGCCGGAGTCCCCGCCAAGGGACGTGACACCATGGGCGTCATCTTCGCCAAGCCGGACAAAAATGACCGGATTATCGAGGTGGCACGCAACAGCGAACGGGGTCTTGAGGGCGAGGAATCGCTGGAGGATGACGTAACGTTGGCTGAAGATGGCGGATCCCCCGAGGATTCCACCAGCCCAGCAGTGGCAGAAGAATCACCGGCCGTTGAGTCAGAGGACGCCTCGGGCGACGCTGAGCCGAACGAAGACTACACGGAGGTAACGAGTGAGTAATCCCGACTCATTTCCCAAGTCGAACAGTACCGTTCCCGACGGCAACCGGCCTTCGGCCGCACCCCGGGTAAACGCCCCCGTTCGTCCGCAGCAGCGCCCGGCCGCACCCGCCGCCGCCCCCGGGCAGCGCCCCGCCGTTCCCGGCCAGCGTCCCGGGCAGGGCCAGAACGAACGTCCGGCAGGCCAGCCCGGCCAGCGCCCGGTCCAGGGACAGCCCGGCCAGAGGCCCGCGGCAGCCGGCCAGCGTCCCGCAGGTGCTCCGGGGCAGGGAAATCCAGGCCTTGTGAAGCCTGCTCCGAAAGCTAAGGTACGGCGCGCCCGGCTGCTCATCAGCAAGGTGGACCCGTGGTCTGTCCTGAAGATGGCCTTCCTGCTGTCCGTGGCGCTGGGAATCGTTACGGTCGTGGCCGCCATCGTCCTGTGGACCGTCCTTGACCTGACGGGCATCTTCGACCAGGTGGACAGCCTGTTGGGCACCCTGGCCGGCTCCGAGGGCGGCGGCTTTGAGCTGAAGAAGGTCGCTTCCCTGGGCCAGGTGGCATCGTTCGCCACCATCATCGCTGTGGTGAACGTGGTCCTGCTGACCGCGCTTTCCATGCTTTCCGCTGTTCTTTACAACATCTCTGCCACCCTGGTGGGCGGCATTGGCGTTACCCTCACGGACGACTAAGGTCCAGTTTCCGCAGGCCTGACAGCTGCGGAAAGGCCCGATTTGAGATCGGGCCGGGATGTGCTGTAAAGTCATGTCTCGGCCCGATGAGGCATCGGGGCGTATAGCTCAGGCGGTTAGAGCGCTTCGCTGATAACGAAGAGGTCCCAGGTTCAAGTCCTGGTACGCCCACGGAACCTGTGCAGGTTCAAGTGTAGGTTCGGATTGCGCAACCCGCAGCCGGACCGGAACGGGGAGCATGTGAAGAAGTTGCTTGTATTGGCAGCGGCAATCGCAGGCGTCCTGGTCTACCGGAAAGCACAGGAATCCGAGGCCCGGAAAGATGTCTGGAGCAAGTCAACCGACACGGTGGACTAGCCCTGGTGCCCGGAACGGAGCTGGTCAAAGGCTCCTCGGTTCTAGGGTATGATTGACGGGTTGCTTCTTATGGGGGCATGGCGCAATTGGTAGCGCACCTGCTTTGCAAGCAGGGGGTTCGGGGTTCGAGTCCCCGTGCCTCCACCATAGGAAAGTCCCGGTCAGCGGAAACGCTGGCCGGGACTTTTGCTTTGGCAGCCGGACTGCGGAAATGTCCGGGCCGGCTGCGCATTAGGGTAGTCCAGTGAACTTCTTTCTCGCGGCCGTCGGCGTGTTGGGTGTCGCCTCATCCGGCCCCCTGATTGCTGCCACCCTTGGGGCCACAACCGTCAGTGCCCTGGCCATAGCCTTCTGGCGTAACGCCATCGGCGCAGCCGTGATGGCCTCCCCCACCCTCATCCGCGAGCCCCGGCAGTTTGGCAGGATCACACGGCGCGAGTTCCGCTGGTGCCTGCTGGCCGCCGTCGCGCTGGCCCTGCACTTCGCCTGCTTTATCACCTCCCTGCAGCTGACCTCTGTTGCTGCCGCTACAGCACTGGTCTGCCTGCAGTCGGCTTGGATAGCTGTCTTCCAGCTCTTCCGCGGCACCCGCCACCGGTGGCAGGTGCTGGCTGGACTGGGCATCGCCTTCGGCGGCGTGGTTGCCATCACCGGATTCGACATGGGGTCGTCGCCGGATGCCCTGCTGGGTGACCTGCTGGCTGTAGCCGGCGGGGCGCTGGCCGGCCTCTACACCTTGGCAGGAGGAAAGGCCCGGCAAAGCATGACGACGGGCACCTACACCACGCTCTGCTACGGCATGTGCGCAGCCCTGGTCGCCGTCCTCGCGGTCCTGGGCGGGCAACCCCTAGTGGGCTTTGAAGCCGGAGGTTGGCTGGGAATCCTGGCCATCACGGTCTGCGCGCAACTGGTGGGGCATACCGCGTTCAACCACCTGCTGGCCACCATGAGCCCGCTCCTGGTCTCAATGATCATCCTCCTGGAAATCCCGGGCGCCGCGCTGCTTGCCGCGGTCTTCCTCCACGAAACCCTACCCGCCGGTACCTACGCCGGCCTCGGCCTCATTCTGGCGGGACTTGCCGTGGTGGTGCTGGGCCAGCGGTCCGGGAAAACCGCGCGCCGTGGAAGGGAAGCAGCAGGCGGGCGGGAGGAACCGCCGTCGGACCGTCCGCTCGCTGAGCTCGGGACTGACTGACGCCGCCGCCTCGGGGGCCCTTTACTGGCCGCCGCGGCGTACAGGCTGGGCGGTGTTCACGGTGTGGATGGCCCGGAGGAGCTTGGCCGGGAAATACACCGAAAAGAACACCACCATGGGAGCCTTCAGGGCCATCTTCTTGACGTTGTGCGCTTTGTAGGTCCGGTCAAAGCGGGTGACGTAGTAGCGGTAGTCCCGCGGTGAATCCTCAAGCCTGCGGGCAGACATCCCGGACACCATCTGCGGGCAGTACTGGATCTTAAGATCGTTCTCGGCCAGATGCAGGGACAGGTCGATGTCCTCGTGCATCTCGTCCCTCTCGTCGCGGCAGGTTTCGGCCCGGATGATTTGCCACGCCGTGGAACGCAGGGCCATGTTGGAGCCGAAGAGGAAGTGGTACTGGTGCTTGGCCAGTTTCAACATGAGCTGGCGCATCTTGTCGTCTGCTTTGAGCCCGAACCGGCGCATCGGCATGTCGTAGTACACCACCGGGCCGGTGGCTGCCTGCACGGAGGGGTCGAGGAAGGCTTTCTGCACCTGCTCCACCCAGTCCGGCTCCACCACCGAATCGGCGTCGATCCTGCCCAGGACGTCCCCGGTGGCGTGGTCCAGCCCGAAGTTCCGGGTGGGGATGAGCCCCTGCTCCTTGTCCTGGCTGAGCAGGATAATGGGGCTTTCCGGGTATTCAAGCTGCATCTGCTGCACAATGCGGGCCGTGCGATCCTTGGACAGGTTGTCCACAACCAGGATCTCGTGGGCCGGGACGGACTGGTAGATAGCGGCTATGAGGCATTGCCGGATGACGCTTTCCTCGTTGTACGCCGGAATGACAATGGACACGCGGGGCAGGTCTGCTGCGTCGTTCAAGGCATCCCCAGAGGATTGTTCGGCTGGCATCGGTTCAAATCTAGCACCGAACCGGTGCCCTGCCCCGGACACAGTAGCCATCGCAGACAGGAAAAAGGCCCCGCCTTGCGGCGGAGCCCTTTCCGGCTGCTGCTCCGGCCCCCCAAACGCGGACCGGTCACATCAGGACTACTGAATCAGGACTGCGAAGCGCCCTTGTCACCGTTGCCCATGTTGGAGGCGATGTTCTTGGTGGCGGTCTTCGCGTCCGTGGCGGTCTTCGTTGCGCTGTCCTCAGCGTCCTCGGCAACGTGCTTTGCCTTCTCGCCGGTCTCCTCAGCCTTGTCCTCGGTGGCGGACCCGGCGGTTGCCGGAGCTGCCGCGGCAGGCGTGACCGTAGCCGGTGCCTCCTGGACCTCGTTCACCGTGGTGGCCGGTACGGGTGCGGGCGTGGGTGTTACCGGTGAAGGAGTCTTCCAGGGGTCTTCGACCGGTTTGGAGGCCTTCCAGGCTGCGACGCCGGCGGCGACCGCGGCAGCGATCACACCGAAAACCAGCCAGCCGCGCTTCTTCTTGGGGGGTTCCGGCTGTGCAAGCTGGATGCCCACCGTGCGGCCGGCCTCGGTTGCGGCTGCCTTCAGCTGCGTGCCGGTGGTCTGTGCCTGCTCCTGGATGGCATGGATGATTCCCACGTCGCCGAGTTTGTGGGCCACGGCATCGACCCGCGCCGGAGCATTTTCCAAGGTGCGGTGCACGGCCACGGATGCGGAGCCGATCTGGTCCGAAAGGCGCGGCAGGTATTCCACAACCACACGGTCACGGGCATTGAGGATCACCGGGGTGGCCTTGTCCAGCGCCTCGTGCAGCCGGGGCGACGCACTGTCCACGGCGTCGTTGATCTTCGGAGCCAGCTGGGCCAAGCCGTCCTGGATGCGCGGGGTCACCGTAGCAACACCATCGGCCAGGTTGTAGGCCGCGGACTTCAGGCCCTCCTGGACCTTCGGGGACGCGGTGTCCAGGCCATGCTGGAGGCGGTCAATGGCTGCTTCCACACGGGGGGTTGCCCAATCCTTGGCATTCTCCATTGCGCTGGTGACTGACAGTTCAAGGTCACGGGCAATACGGTCCGACTTCTTCACAACTACCTCCCGATTAATGTGACGGTTCTGTGGTTAGCCTACGTGGCTTGGTGTTCACCTGCTATTCCCCCAGCGGATTTTAGGAGGATTTCACCCAGCGCGGAACTGCGGCGGCAGCCGTTCCCTCCATAGACCGCCGTGGAAGAATAGGCCCTATGACTGCCATCGCAACTGCAAAAGCAACCATCCACACCAGCCTCGGCGACATTGTCGTCAACCTCTTCGGCAACCACGCCCCCAAGACGGTCAAGAACTTCGTTGGCCTCGCCACGGGTGAGCAGGCATGGACCCACCCGGAGACAGGCGAAGAGAAGAACGGGACGCCGCTGTACAACGACACCATCTTCCACCGCATCATCAAGGACTTCATGATCCAGGCCGGCGATCCGCTGGGCCGCGGAACGGGCGGACCCGGTTACCGTTTCGATGACGAGATCCACCCCGAACTCAGCTTCAACCAGCCTTACAAGCTGGCCATGGCCAACGCCGGCATCCAGATGGGCAAGGGCACCAACGGCTCGCAATTCTTCATCACCACCATCCCCACGGACTGGCTGCAGGGCAAGCACACCATCTTCGGCGAGGTGGCGGACGACGACTCCAAGAAGGTCGTTGACGCCATCGAAGGTGTTCGCACCGGAATGGGCGACCGTCCGGTAGAGGACGTCACCATCAACAGCATCGACATCGAACAGCTGTAATACCGCACCATGAGTTACGGAATTCCGGCGGCTGAGCCGTCCGCCCAGGTTCCGGTGTGCCCGCGGCACCCGGACCGGCCCTCCTATGTCCGCTGCCAGCGCTGCGGACGACCGGCCTGCCCCGACTGCCAGCGGGCGGCCGCCGTCGGATTCCAATGCGTTGACTGCGTCAACGAAACAAAACGTACGACGCCGGAGGTGCGGACCGTCTACGGCGGCACCGTAGCTGCGGGCAAACCACGGGTGACGTTCGGAATCATCGCCGTGTGCGTCCTTGTATATGCCCTGCAGTGGCTGATTCCAGGCCAGGTGGTCTACGAACAGTTCGCCTACAACAACGTGTTCGCCACACCCCGGTACGGAGCGTTCGAACCGTGGCGCATGCTTACCGCTGCGTTCCTGCACTCGCCGGACTCGCTCCTGCACATCATCCTCAACATGTACACGCTGTGGATCTTTGGCCAGGCATTGGAGCCCCTCCTGGGCCGCGCCCGCTTCCTGGCGCTTTATCTGATTTCCGCCGTGGGCGGTTCCGTGGGATACCTCCTCCTCAACCCGGTCCTTGTTCCGGGCCAGGGACTGGTGGGCGTGGTGGGTGCATCCGGCGCCATCTTCGGCCTCTTCGGGGCCATGCTGCTGGTGCAGCGCCACCGCGGCGGCGAGACCCGCCAGCTCTGGGTTCTGATCGCCATCAACGGAGTGATCGGTTTCCTCATTCCCCAGATCGCCTGGCAGGCGCACCTTGGCGGACTCATCACCGGCGGTCTCTGCGCGGCCGTGCTGGCCTACACACCCCGCGGCCCGCGGCAGCGGCTCCTCCAGGCCGCAGGACTGGCAGCAGTACTGGCCCTGCTGATAGCCGTCAGTTGGGTGAGGATTTCCCTCTAAGCGCCTCCGCCAGCGGGGAGATCAATCGCATTATCCAAAAATCCCGCCGTCCTGCAGGACGGCGGGATCTTTTTGTTTTCCACAGCCCTTATCCACACTGTTGGTAACTTACAGCCTTGTAGTTCATCCCCAAGACCCTCCCACACCCCTGATCTGCGGCGGTTTTCCCCAGAACTTGGGCGTTTTTCTCCACAGCTGTGGATAACCTCTGGGGATATGGATGTGCTTAAGTGGAAAAACCCGCCTCCGGAGGTCGTTCTGTGGATAACAGTGGAAAATTCTCTTCCTACGCGCCTCGTATCGCCTTCAAGCACGCGTCTATCAACACAGTTATTCACACTGTCAATAAACAACACGTCTGTAGTTCCCCTGCCCGCATGTGCCCGCTTCGCAGCGTGCGGGCCTCTGCGGTCCAGGGTTGCCCACGTAGTATCCACAACTGTGGATAACTTGTGGGTATCGTCTTGTTGGTAAGTGGATAAGCAACGAGCGCCTAGCCTTGCTTTGACGTCACTTTTCCCACAGGAGGGTCCATGAACGCGACCACCAAGCACGTTTTCCTCGACAAGCAGCACCCCGCGGTATGGCGGGCGCTTAATGGCCTGGGGCTAAAGGTCAAGGAGGCGGCGCAGGAAGCGGGGATGGAGCCCAGGACGATGGAACTCCTGCACGTGCGGATCTCACAGCTAAACGGCTGTGCCTACTGCCTGGACCTCCACGTGCGGGATGCGGTGCAGGCAGGAGAGTCTCCCCAGAGGCTGGCCGTCCTCCCGGCCTGGCGGGATACCTCTCTGTTCACCGAAAAGGAGCGTGCGGCCCTGGCACTGGCCGAGAGCATCACCCAACTCCCCGGCCACCACTCACAGGAGCAGGAGGAGGCCTTTGCCAGGGAGCACCTGACAGAGGAGGAATTCTCCGTGGTCAGCTGGCTGGCGATTGCCATGAACGCCTTCAACCGGGTGTCGATCACCAGCCACCACCCGGTCCGCAAAGAGCGCTGAGCCCGGACAAGGCTTAGCGCTGTACGTTATCCACAGGTATTCCACACTGTTAATAACTGCGTCCCAAATACAGGTTTAGCCTCTGGCGCCTCCGCGCCAAGGATCGGCACGTCGGGCAGCCGGTGAAGGGCCCTTGGCTGTGGATAAGGTTGCCAACAGTTGGGGAAACCGCGGAGGGCGCCACGCAGTGCGGCCAGCGGCGCACTTCCTGGGCCCGTCTGCCCGGCCCCCGGCGTCTCCGTCCTACCTTGCGTCCAGCCAGATTCCCGAGGATCCCCGACGGTGGCTTCCCAGCAAATGGGTGTCCACCATTCCGATGGCTTCCATGAGGGCGAACATGGTGGTGGGACCTACGAAGGCGAAGCCCCTTTTGCGGAGGGCCTTGGAAAGGGCGACGGATTCCGCGGACTGGGTGGGGATGTCCGCATGGGTCCGGGGGCGGGGGGTTGACCCGGGCTGGAACTGCCACACAAAATCCGCCAGGCCGCCGTCCTGCCGCAACAACAGGGTCGCGTGGGCATTGGTGACAGCTGCACGTATCTTCAGCCGGTTCCGGACGATCCCCGCGTCCTGCAGCAGCCGCTCGACGTCGGCCTCCGTAAACTGTGCGACGGCGTCGGGGTTGAAGCCGGCAAAAGCAGCCCGGAACGCTGGGCGCTTGCGGAGGATGGTGGCCCAGGAGAGCCCGGCCTGGAACCCCTCCAGGCATATGCGCTCGTAAAGGCCCTGCTCATCCCTGACGGGCATGCCCCATTCATGGTCGTAGTACTCCCGCAACAGCGGGTCCGAGGACGCCCATGCAGGCCGGGCCAAGCCATCGCTGCCCAGCAGGACGGCGTGATCGTCAGGAGGCATGCGTTTCCCCGGGGTAAGTTCCGGCCTCACAGCCGTCCAAAAACCTATGAGCGCCAGCGGGTGGTCATCAGGAATCCGACGATGGCGATCCCGAAGCCAGCCACGATGTTCCACGACTCCCATGCCTGGACGGGAAAGCGTCCTTCGCTGATGTAGAACGTGATGATCCAGAACAGGCCGATGATCATGAGGCCGAACATCACGGGCTTGAACCACACCGGGTTCGGCTTGTACGTCTGGGACGAAGCCTGTGGGGCGCTGCTGGCAGTTTTCTTGCGCGGCTTTGACTCGGGCACTGGCTCTCCTTGGCGGGCTGAGGCAAGCTCGGCGTTCCGGGCTTGATATCCTGCAAGAAGGAAATTGCCAGCGGTCTGCGCGATCTTGGTCAAATCTGGATTCTTACTAGCAGCCAATTCTAGCCGTAGTTCATGGGCCGCCGGTGCCCGACGGACCGCCCCAAGGAGAACGCGTGGTGTTGCAGGAAAAGGCGGGCCGAGCCGCTGCGGCGCCTGCCGGCGTCGTAATTCTGCGTGGAGCAGTCCAGGTGGTTGGCGAGCTGCTCATCACCGCCGGCATCGTCCTCCTGTTGTTCGTTGCCTGGCAGCTGTGGTGGACCAACGTCGAATCGGACGCCAGGCAAAGCGAAGTGATCAAGGAATTCGCGCAGGATCTTGGCGGCGCTGCCCCGGCCGCGCCGGCAGCCCCGGATGCTTCTGCACCTGCCGCCGGGGAAGACTTCGGTGAGCCGGTGGTGTCCGCCGCTCCCGGCCACGCCGGCACTATCGGCATTATGTATATCCCGCGGTTCGGAGCGAACTACACCCGGCCCATCGTGGAGGGCACCACCAGCGATGTGCTGGACACCCTGGGGCTGGGGCACTACGGAACCACTGCCATGCCCGGAGCGGTGGGAAATTTCGCCGTTGCCGGGCACCGCCAGACCCACGGCGCCGTCCTGGACAACATCCACACCCTGGTACCCGGGGACAAGATCTATGTCCAGACCAAGGACGGTTATTACGTCTATGTCTTCCGCAACAACCAGATCGTCATGCCATCGCGCACCGACGTCCTGGAACCGGTGCCCACCCTCCCGGGAACTGTCCCCACCGAAAGATACCTGACCATGACAAGCTGCAACCCCCGCTTTGGGGCGGAAGAGCGCATCATTGCCTACTCGCTCCTGGACAGTTGGCGCCCCGCCTCGGCAGGGCCTCCCGCTGAAATCGCGGACCAGGTGGCTGCAGCGATCGGAAAGGGCTGACTATGTACGGCTGGATCTTCCGGCATCTTCCCGGACCCCTCTGGCTGCGGATCTTCACCTCATTGGTGCTCATTGCGGCGGCACTGGTATTGATGGTTCAGTTCCTTTTCCCCTGGATGTCCGAATACACCCAATTCACCGACTCAACGATTGGTTCAGCAAGCCAGTGACCACAACCAAAATCCTCGTGGTGGATAACTACGACAGCTTCGTCTACACCCTGGTGGGCTACCTCCAGGAACTCGGCGCCGAGACCACGGTTGTCCGCAATGACGATGTAACCCTGGCAGAGGCCATTGAACTGGCCAGCACCCGGGACGGTGTGCTCATTTCACCCGGCCCCGGCAACCCCGCTGAAGCCGGGGTATGCATTGAACTGATCAAGTGGTGCGGCGAGAACAGTGTGCCCATGTTCGGCGTATGCCTGGGGCACCAGGCCCTCGCCGAGGCCTTCGGGGGGAAGGTCACCCACGCCCCGGAGTTGATGCACGGCAAGACGTCCCTGGTCCAGCACATTGGCACCAGCGTCTTTTCCGGACTGCCCTCCCCCGTCACCGCCACGCGCTACCACTCGCTGGCAGCCGTCCGCGAATCAATCCCCGACGTCCTGGAAGTCACCGCAGAGACCGCCTCAGGCGTGGTGATGGGGCTCCAGCACCGCACTGCGCCGCTGTGCGGCGTGCAGTTCCACCCGGAATCGGTGCTCACCGAGGGCGGCTACCAGATGCTGGGCAACTGGCTGGAGTCGCTGGGAATGAAGGGCGCGGCCGCCCGGGCAGCCAAACTAAGCCCGCTGATCCAGCACTGACCTGCCTGCTGCCCCGGTCAGTCGTCATCCTTGGTGGAGGTCGGCTTGGGAGTGGGAGTTGGCGTGGGCTCGGGGCTTGGCGGGGGCGGCGGCGGGGCCTTGGCCACCACGATCGTGACGGTCTTGCCCTGTTCCACCGTCGCGTTGACCGGATCGCTCTGATCCGTCACCCTGCCAGCCTCCACCTGGGCATTCTCCACCTCGATCACCGCAGGAACCAGGCTCAGCTCCTTCAGCGCAGCCTCAGCCTCTTCGCGGGTACGTCCCCGCAGTTCCGGAAGCGCCACCTTGCCGGTGGACACAATCAGCTCCACGCTGGTTCCCACGCCCACCATCTGGCCGGGCGCGGGGCTGGTGGTGATCACGATTCCGGCAGGAACCGTGGCGCTGTTGGCCGTGGTGGTTGAGGGGGCTCCAGCCAGGCCGCTTTGACGCAGGATATCCCTGGCCGCTGCTTCTGTCTTCCCTGGCAGGCTTTCAGGAATCATGACGGCGCTGGGGCCCTCGGAGATGTTCAGGACTACCTCCGCGCCCGGATCCATGGATGCGCCGGACTCCGGCTCGGTGCCGATCGCCGTGCCCTTGGGAACGGAATCGTGCTGCGAGCGGACAATCCTGGGCTTGAGGTCCGCGTTGTACAGTTCCTGCAGCGCCGCTGACTCGGTCATGGCAGCCACCACCGGAATCTGGACTTTGGGCACTTCCGGGGCAGGCCGGTTGACGGTGGTGTACAGCCACAGCGCCCCGCCGGCGAGGACCAGCAACGTGAAGACCACAAGGGTCGCGATCCACGCACGACGGCGGGACTTCTGCCGGGGGCTCGGCTCACGTTCAGGCGGGAGGCCAAGCGGCAGCACCCCGGCCTCGTTATGGTCATCCGCAACGGCTGCGAGGGGCATGTTGGCGCCTTTTTCACCGGAAGAGGCGTGCGTTGCGGCCAGCCTGCCGGTGGGAGCATCGTCCAGGAACCCGGCGCCTGTGACACCGAAAGCTTCGGTGGCCGGAGCAGACGGAACGGGGACGTGGTCATTTGGATCCGTCGGCGCTTCGGAGGCCGGCAGCGCCGGTACCGGCACCCCCGACCGGGCGGCGCGGAGGGCACGGCGGAAGGCTGCGGCGTCCTGGAACCTGTCGTCGCGGTTCTTTTGCAGGGCCTTGGACAGCACACTGTCCAGGGCCGGAGTGACGTCCGGATTGAGGGTACTGGCCGGCTCCGGTATTTCGCGGACATGCTGGTAGGCCACCGAAACGGGGCTGTCACCGACGAACGGCGGACGTGACGTGAGCATTTCGTACAGCAGGCAGGCAGCGGAGTAGAGGTCGCTGCGCGCGTCAACGGCTTCGCCGCGGGCCTGCTCGGGAGACAGGTACTGGGCAGTGCCCACCACGGCTTGTGTCTGGGTCATGGTGGCCGAAGAATCCGCGATGGCGCGGGCTATCCCGAAGTCCATCACCTTGACCGAGTTGGTGCTTTCGCAGTACATCACGTTGGCCGGTTTGATGTCCCGGTGGACGATCCCGGCCTTATGGCTGTATTCGAGCGCGCCCAGGACGCCCATGCAGTAGTCGATGGCCTGGCCGATGGTGACGTCGTGGCCGCGGATCAGTTCGCGGAGGGTCTTTCCTTCCACGAACTCCATCACGATGTAGGGCACCCGGACGTCCTCGGAGCCATCGTGGACGAGGTGCTCCCCGGTGTCGTATATGGCGACGATGGAGGAGTGGTTGAGCGCCGCCACCGCCTGTGCCTCGCGCTTGAACCTGGCCTGGAACTGCGGATCACGGGCCAGGTCCGGCCGCAGCAGCTTGATGGCCACCGTCCGCCCCAGGCGGGTATCCACACCGCGGTACACGTCCGCCATGCCGCCGCGCCCGATCAGGCCGCCCAGCTCGTAGCGGCCGCTAAGGACACGGCGGTTATCCACCGGGAGGCTGTCCTCACGGTGCAACGGGGTGCGCGGTGACTCATTCATGGGATGTCCTGGCGGCTACGGGTTGCAGGTTGGGGGCGTGCCCGGCTGCTGGCCGTCCGTGCAGTCGGGCAGTGCTGACTCGACGGTGGGCGCCGCCACCGCCGAGGTGGTGGGTGCCGCCGTAGGAGCCGAAGGTGGAGCTGGAGCTGGGGCGGATGTTGTGGGTTCCGGCTCGGGTGCCACGGCGTAGACGACGGTGATTGCGGTGCCCTCCGGCACTGCTCCCGTCGGGTTCAGTTCGATGACCCTCCCCGGGGCGTCGTCGGTGCTTTCCTGCGGCACAACGGTTACTGCGAGGCCCAAGGCAGCAAGATCCGCCTGCACCTGCCGGTAGTCCTTGCCAAGATAAGCGGCCGGTATCACGTTGACCAGTTCCGGCGTGGGTTCTTGAGTCGCCGTGGGCGTCGAGCGGGTCTGCGTGGGGGTGGCGGACTGGCTTGTCCGGGTGGGGCTGGCGCTGCTCGGCGCCGCGCTGCTTGTGGTCACCGCGGACGTGGGGTCCTCGGAGGGGAAGAGGATTCCCCGCTGGCTGAGGAAGAACCCAACAAGGGCAAACAAAAGCAGCAGGATCAGTGCGATCAGCGGCCAGGTCCAGGGGCTGCGGCCCTTGCGCTGGGGCTCATCGGCGGGCTCGTCGTCGTACGTTGTCTCTTCCGGAATCCACTTGCGCTCCGCGGCGAGGGCGTTGGCCCGGGCCAGCGTCCCCTGGGGGGCGTCGGCATCGGCGGCTGCACCGGCGGCGCCGGCGGCCGCTCCCGCGGCTGCACCCGCAGCACCCGCGCCGAGCACCGGCAATGCGGACGTCCGGCTTGGGGAATCATCCCGCTGCGCGCCGATGACCCCGGTGGGCGCCGTGGCGGTGTCCACCGGAGCCGTGATGGGACCGGTGTCAGCGTCAAAGAGGAGCATCCCAGGGACGGCTGCGCGGGCGGCGCTGATGTCACCGTTGCGGATGGCTTCGGCTGCCTCGGCCAGCTTGATGGCGTTCTCCGGCCGGTCCTTGGGGTCCTTGGCCAGCATGGACATCAGGAGGGCGCGTACCGGGGTGGGCAGTGATTCCGGAAGGGGCGGCGGAGCATCATTGACCTGGGCGAGGGCAATCGCGATCTGGGATTCGCCGGAGAAGGGGCGGTGGCCGGTCAGGCACTCATAGCCGATGACGCCGAGAGCGTAGATGTCCGACGACCCGGTGGCCGTCTGGCCCGTGGCCTGCTCGGGTGCCAGGTATTGCGCGGTGCCCATCACCTGGCCGGTCTGGGTGAGCGGCACCTGGTTGGCGAGGCGGGCAATGCCGAAGTCCGTGACTTTGACCCGTCCGTCAGGGGTGATCAGGAGGTTGCCCGGTTTCACGTCGCGGTGCACCAGGCCCTGGGTGTGGGCAACGGAGAGGGCACGGGCGGTCTGGGCGATGATGGACAGCGTACGGTCCGGCGAGAGGACCTGCTCGTGTTCGATGATGCTGCTCAGCGGCTGGCCTGGGACCAGTTCCATGACCAGGTAGGCGGAACCTTCCTCCTCGCCGTAGTCGAAGACGTTGGCGATGCCCACGTGGTTCAGGAGCGCGGTGTGGCGGGCCTCAGCGCGGAAACGCTGGAGGAATCCGGGATCGCCCGTGTACTCCTCTTTCAGCACCTTAATCGCGACGATGCGGCCCAGGACGAGGTCTTTGGCCTTCCACACCTCGCCCATGCCACCAATCGCGATCCGCGTGGTCAGCTGGAACCGCCCGCCGAGGGTGATTCCGGTTGTAGGCCTCACTTATTCAACACCGCCTCAAAAATTCTCTTCGCGTTCGGACTGGTCAGCTGTGCTCCGGTGGTGATGTCCACGCCTTCCATGACGATCGTGACACCAACCTGCGGGTTGTTTGCGGGGGCAAAACCGGTGAACCACGAGTTGTTGGCTCCGTTGCCGAGCTCGGCCGTTCCTGTTTTTCCTGCCACCTGGACGCCGGGAACCGCCGCCCGATTGGCGATGCCCTCGCTGACCGCACTCACCATCCACTCCGTAATCTGGTTGGCGATCTCCGGGGTGGTGGAGGTCCGCAGCGGCTTTGGCTGCGGTTCATCAATCACCCTGAGGTCTGGGGAGCGCAGGGTTTTGATGAGCGTGGGCTGCATCTGGACGCCGTCATTCGCGATTGCGGCGGTCATCAGCGCCACCTGCAAGGGCGTGGCCCTGACGTCCTTCTGCCCGATGACGGACTGCGCCAGGCCGGGGCCGTCGAGGTCGTCAGGGAAGGTGTTTCCGCTGGCGTAGTCAAGCTTGAGCTGGTCGCCCATGTCCTGGCCGAAACCAAACTTATTGGCCTGTTCGGCAATGGCGTCGCGGCCAAGGTCAAGGGCGATGCTGGCGAAGGGGGTGTTGCAGGACTGCTGGAGCGCGAAGGCGAAGCTGGCTGTGTCCCGCGTGTAGCAGTTGCCGCCCGCGTAGTTGGGCAGGCGGTACTGGATGCCCTCGAACGGCAGCTCCGCGGGGTTGGGGAGTTCACTGTCCTTGTTGTACTTCCCGGATGCCAGAGCCGCTGCGGTATCCACCAGCTTGAACACGGAGCCAGGGGCCAGGAGCTCCCCGGTGGGTCCGCTCACGTTGGGGTTCAGGTTGATCCCGGGCACCTTGACCAGCTCGTTCATGCTGGCATCTGCCGCGGCGAGGTCCTGGGTAGCTACCAGGTTCGGGTCATAGGAGGGTTTGGAGACCATGGCCAGGATGGCTCCCGTCTTGGGGTTGGTAACCACAATGGAGCCACGCTGGCCGTCTGGGATCAGGCTGTAGGCAAGCTGCTGGATTTCAGGATCGATGGTGAGTTCCACGGACGCACCCTTGGGCTGGTTGCCGAGGAACAGCTGGCCCACCCGGTCCAGGAACAGCTGGTCCGAGTTGCCGGCCAGCTCGGCTCCCATGGACTGCTCCAGGGCGGTGGCGCCAAAGTTCTGTGAGAAGTAGCCGGTAATTCCTGCATAGAGTTCCGGCTGCGGGTACGTGCGCTGGAAGGCACAGGTCTCCGAACCGGTCTCCACGGACTCCGCCACGGGTGTTCCGTCCACGATGATGGCGCCACGATCGTTGCAGAAGCTTTGCAGGACAGCGCGCTGGTTCCAGGGGTTGGCCTTGAGTTCGTCCGCCCCGATCACCTGGACGTAGCTGATGGCACCGAAGATCAGAGCGAACATGGCGATGGCCGCCACCCATGAATGCCGTATTGCCTGGTTCACAGGTGCTTCACCGCCTCGGTAGGAGTATCAATGCCGGGTGCTTCCGAGCCTTTGCCCGGCGGCAGGGGAGTGGTGTCTACGGGGCCGCGTGCCGTATGCGAGATCATCAGGAGCAGGCCAACAATGATCCAGTTGGCCAGCAGGGACGAGCCGCCGGCCGCCAGGAAAGGCGTGGTCAGGCCCGTCAGCGGGATCAGGCGGGTCACGCCGCCGATCACCACAAAGCACTGCAGTGCCACGGCGAAGGACAAACCGCAGGCAAGCAGCTTTCCGAAAGCGTCGCGTGTGCCCAGGGCGGCGCGGAAGCCACGGGTGAACAGCAGCAGGTACATAAGGACGATGGCGAACAGGCCAATGAGCCCCAACTCCTCGCCCAGGGAAGCGATGATCATGTCGCTGTTGGCGAAGGGAACCAGGTCGGGGCGCCCCTGGCCCAGTCCGGTGCCCACCAGGCCGCCATTGGCCATGCCGAAGAGCCCCTGGATGATTTGCCGGCTTCCACCAGGAAACCGGTCGTAGACCTCGGGTGTGAAGGCATTGAGCCAGCCGTCGATGCGGAGCTGCACGTGGGAGAACACCTGGGCGGCCAGGAATCCGCCGCCGGCGATGAGCGCCAGGCCTATGACTACCCAGCTGATCCGGCTGGTGGCCACGTAGATCATCACAATGAACAGGCCGAAGAACAGGATCGAGGATCCAAGGTCCCGCTGGAAGATCAGGACGCCGATGCTGACCAGCCAGGCGGTGATCATCGGGCCCATGTCCTTGAACCGCGGGAACTGCAGCGGCCCCACCTTCCGGCCCGCCAGCAGGATCAGGTCGCGGTTGGAGGAAAGATAACCAGCGAAGAATATGGCCAGGGTGATCTTGGCGACCTCACCAGGCTGGAAGGTCATGGGGCCAAGGCGGATCCAGACCCTCGCACCAAGGATCTCGCCGGCCGTGATGCCCGGAACCAGGGGCAGGATGAGGAGCAGCGCGCTGGCAGCAAGGGAGATGAAGGTGAAACGGCGAAGGACCCGGTGGTCCTTGAGGAACCAGATGACCGCAATGGCAACAGCCATGGCGATCAGGGTCCAGCGCAGCTGGTTGTTTCCGGTGTCGTCACCGGGTGCGTCCAGCCGGTGGATCATGGCGAGCCCGAGCCCGTTCAGTGCCACCACGAGAGGAAGTATTACTGGGTCAGCATACTTTGCGCGGAAGCGCAGGACCCCGTGGAACACCAGGGCAGCGACGGCCAGGAGCCCGGACTGGAACCAGAAGTCGGAATCGAAGGCGTTTTCCCGGTCGATCCCCACCAGCATGCTGGCACCGATGCCCACGGCGAGGGCGAGCAGGAGCAGCACCAGTTCGACGTTGCGGCGTGGTTTGGGCATGGTGCTGGGCTGGCTCATTGGACCGCCTCACAGGTGACGGAGGGGCTGGGTGACGGCGATGGGCCGGCTGGCGCGGGAGCTGCCTCCGGGGCTGGAGTTGGAGACTCCGTGGGAGCCGGGGACGGGCTGGTCGCAGCCGGCGAAGGTGAGGGCGGTACGCAGTCCTGCTCAGGAGACGTTGTCCCGGTGAGCTCAAGGTTCTTTACGATCCGCTGCGCGTCGTAGAGGTCATTGGCGGGCACGGTCTGGCGGACGCGCTGCTGTGAAAAGGGCGGCAGCGAATCCATCCGGATCTCGGTAACGGTCTCCAGGCTGGACAGTCCGATGGGTCCAAGGCGCTGCGAAACCCCGTTGAAGATCGCAACCCGGGAATCATGCTCGCCTACGTAATACCGGGTCTGCGTCCAGGCGTAACCCAGCCACAGCCCTGCGGTCAGGGCAACCAGCACTACGGCGGAAACCGCCCACGTAACCCACCGGCGCGGCTTGAGCGGGACCAGGTTGTCCTCCGGGTCGTTGCCCGGCTGTTCGGCCCTGTGGGTGAGGAGGGTTGCTGCCCGGCGCGCCACAGTACGTCCGGCAATAGTTGGGATGGAGCCGGACTCCGCCGCCGCAGCTGCAGCACCCACAAGTTCGTGAGGCCGGGAGGCAAGTTCCTCCCTGAGTACTTCTGCTGAAAGGTGCTCGCCCAGGTGCGGATCGGTGGAGCCCTCCTGCACGGACGGCGCAGCGCTGGTGTCCTTGCCGCCCGCCGCGTCTTTCGCTTCCTCGGAGTCAGGGTCCCCGTTGTTCCCGGCGGGGGTGGTGCTGCCCTCCGGTGGGGTGCTTTTCCGCGCTGCCGCGGCAGCGGCCAAGGCTGCACCTGTGGAAGGAATGACTTCGACGGCGGCTGTACTGACGTCGTCGGGCGTTTCTTCGACAATTTCCACCATGATCACCGTGACGTTGTCCGGGGAACCGGCTTCCAGGGTCAGGTCCACCAGGGTTTCCACGCATTCGCGGAGGTCCTTGGTTTCCCGCACTGTCCGTTCCACGGCGTGGCCGGCAACGTAGTTCAGCCCGTCGGAGCAAAGCAGCCAGCGGTCTCCCGGCAGTACGTCCAGGGTGTCGAGATCAAGTTCGGGACTGGCGTCGACGTCTCCCAGGACCCGCATCAGGACATTCTTGTGCGGGTGGCTTTCGGCCTCTTCCGGGCGGAGCCTGCCTTCGTCAATGAGCCGCTGGACGAACGTGTGGTCCACGCTCACCTGCTTGAATTCGCCCTTGCGCAGGCGGTAGGCACGGGAATCACCGATGTGTGCGAAGTGGAGCTTTCCCTCCGCCAGCAGGAGTGCCGTGACCGTGGTGCCCATTCCCGCCAGCTTGGGGTTCTGGTGCACCAGTTCGGACAGCAGCGAGTTGGCAGTCTGGATTTCGTCGGCAAGGACAGTGCCTGCGTCACCGTGGTAGCCGCCGCGGTCCAGGTGGATCATGTCCAGGACGGTGGCGGCGGAGGCGACATCGCCGCCGGCATGGCCGCCCATACCGTCCGCGACAACGGCTAGGTGCCGGCCCGCGTAGGCGGAATCGTCATTCTTGGAGCGGATGCGGCCGACGTCGGAGCGCGCGGCAAAGCGCATGATGAGGGGCCGCTCCGGGGGCTGGTGCCCGTTTGCGGGGGACTGCATTGCGGCCACGGCTATGGCCTCAATTCGATGACCGTCTTGCCGATTCTCACGGGTACCCCTGGCTCAACCGGCAGGGCACGGGTAAGTTGCTGGTCCGCCAGGTACGTTCCGTTCGTTGAGCCGAGATCCTCGATGAACCAGCGGCTTCCTTGGGGGAAAAGCCTGGCATGGCGGCCCGAGGCGTAGTCGTCCTCCAGGACCAGCGTGGCCTCCTGGGCCCGTCCCAGGAGGATGGGGCTGGCGGCCAGCGGAAGGGTGGTTCCCTTGAGCGGCCCCTCGATGACAACGAGCTGGTGGGCCTGCTGCTTCACCGGCTGAGGTGCGGCTTCCGCCAGATCAGGATTCTTGCGGACCTGGCGTTGGGTCGGGGCTCCGGAAGCTGCCTTGCGTCCCACCATGAGGTCCCGTCTCATCGCCGAGACGATGCTGAAAATCAGCACCCAAAGGAGCAGGAGGAAGCCAAAGCGCAGGGCCGTGATGGTCAGGTCGCTCATGCGCGGCCGCCAGGGCCGGCAGGCAGAAGGCGGAAGATGATTTTTGTCCGTCCCATAGTGATGGTGGAGCCGTCAGTGAGTTCGGTGCTCCCTGACACCTTCTGCCCGTTGACGTAGCTGCCGTTGGTGGAACCCATGTCCACGGCGCTGGTCACTCCGTTCGCCGTGCGGATTTCCAGGTGGCGGCGCGAAACCCCGGTGTCCTCGACATGGATGTCGGCATCCGAAGACCTGCCCAGCACAATCGAGGGCGCGTTCAGGGAGTACCGCTGCCCGTCGATGTCCAGGACGGGCTGGAGCCGGACCGGCTGGCGACTGGGAGCGGCCGGCACGTTGGACCGCGCTGGGGCGCCGGTGGGGGAACCCTGGGACTTCTCGGTGGAGGAGATGATTTCAAAGTCGCCGGCCCGCAATTCGCTGTCCCGGCGGAAGGAAATCCGCACTGAACCCTGAAGCGTATAGCCCTGGCTGCGAACGTGGTTGATCACCACATCGCACAATTCTTCCGCCAGCGGGGTGCCCCATTCCTGGGCCCTCTTGAAGTCGTCGTCACTGAGCTGGACGTCGAAAACATTGGGTGCCAGGGTGCGGCCGGCCGATACTGTCAGGGCCTTGTGGTCCACCTCGCGGCGGAGCCTGCTGGCGATTTCCACGGGTTCAACCTGGGCCCGCGAGCCGGTGGAGAAGACGCCTCGGACAGCCTTTTCAATGCCGCGTTCAACCTTGTCCAGCAGACCCATGATCCTTCTCCTTTCCCCCCGGCTGCGGGGCTGCTTCCGTTCCGGAACTTCACCCGCCGTGCAGTTCACAACTCAGGAGCGTGCGCGCGTGCGGCAGCCACTCCTACATCCGATACTACTGGGCAGGCCTGTGAATGACCTTAATCCACAACGGCCCGCCGCCTGCAAAAGTTCGCTTCCCTGGCGCGGGAAGGCCGGATCCGGCAGCAGTTCCCTGCCTGGACGGAGGCGCGAATGTGCTGGTTCCGCCGGGCCCGGGCAGGCGTGCGGACCCCAATTGGTAATTTCCGTGCAGTGTCCGTTATGCTTGATCTCGCTGCTTTTACAAGGTTGCGGATCCTGGAAACGGGGCCCTGCTGAGTGGAAGAAGTTGCGCGCGAGTGGCGGAACGGCAGACGCGCTGGCTTCAGGTGCCAGTATCCGAAAGGGTGTGGGGGTTCAAATCCCCCCTCGCGCACGCAATTGGAAGAGCCCCGGTCTTAGGACCGGGGCTCTTCTGCGTTCACTGGGTTTACGTAAAGCCGATTGCACCGCTGTTTGGACTTTTCACCCTGGGGTTTCCGGGTGTTATGTCCAAACCCGGGTGCCTCAAGGCCTGGTTCGACGACGGGAGCCGGTTGGTGCCAATGCGGTGGCGATATTCCCGCCCGCTAGGGGCGCGCTGAGGCCTTGAACCGGCGTCGTGAATTTGCCAGGTGGCTGCGCATGGCGGCTGCGGCGGCGGCCTCATCCCCGTCCGCGATCGCCTCCGAGATGGAGCGGTGCTCCTGCACCACCTGGTCAAAGTGGTCCCGGGCGTAGTGTTCGACGCCGGTCATCAGCCGGGTGCGCGGCATCGCGATCATCGTCTGGCCCAGCGCTGCAAGGCAGTCGGAGTAATAGGGGTTGCCGGAGGCGGCGGCCACAGCCCGGTGGAACTCAAAGTCCGACTTCATGGCGTGCGCCGGGTGCCCCGCACTGGCGGTGAACTCCTCAAGCGCTGTGGTGACGGCCCGCAGTTGCCGCTCAGTGTGGTTGCGCGCTGCCAGCGCAGCGGCTTCCGTCTCCACGCCCATGCGGAACTCCAGCAGATGCAGCCGGTCCTCCATCGTGGCTACCGGGCGCGCCCCCGGCCCGGGAGAGGGCCCGTCCGACGGCGGTGTCAGGGCAAAGCTTCCCCGCCCCCGTTCGGTTTCCACCAGTCCCTCGGCCTGGAGCCGGGTCAGTGCGGCCCGCACGACGGTACGGCTGACGCCAAAGTCGCTGATCAGGGTGTTTTCACTGGGAAGCTTCTCGCCCGGCTGGATGACGCCGTCCACAATGCGCGTGCGAAGGTCGGCGGCGAGGTCCGCGGTGAGGTTCCGGCTCATGGCAACTAGGTTACGCGCCGAACTCCACTGATTCGGTGGTCCACGCACGCGCCTGGTCGCTCAGGGTGATGCCGAGGCCGGGGCGGTCCGGCACGATCATCCGGCCGTTTTTGGTCTCGAGGCGTTCGTTGAACAGCGGATCCAGCCAGTCGAAGTGCTCAACCCAGGGTTCGCGCGGGTAGGCAGCGGCCAGGTGCAGGTGGATCTCCATGGCGAAATGCGGGGCCAGGCCCAGCCCGCGCTCGTCCGCCAGGGCGGCGAGGCGGAGGAACTGGGTAATGCCGCCCACCCGGGGCGCGTCCGGCTGGATGATGTCGCAGCTGTTGGCGTTGATCAGGCCCTTGTGTTCAGCGACGGAGGCGAGCATTTCGCCGGTGGCAATGGGAGTGTCCAGGACCTGCGCCAGGTGCGCGTGGCCCTCGAAGTCGTAGGCGTCGAGGGGTTCTTCAATCCAGATCAGGTTGAACTCTTCGAGCTGGCGTCCCATCCGAAGGGCGGTGGCCCGGTCCCATTGCTGGTTGGCGTCCACCATCAGCGGAACGTCCCAGCCAATATGCTCGCGAACCCCGGCGACACGGCGGAGGTCCTCCTTGCTGTCCGGCAGGCCGACCTTGATCTTAATGCCGCCGATGCCCTCCTCAATTGACTGCGTGGCGCGGGCCTTGACCTCCTCAAGGCTGGCGTTGAGGAAGCCGCCGGAGGTGTTATAGGTCTGTACGGAGTCGCGGTACGTGCCCAGGAACTTGGCCAGTGGCAGGCCGGCCCGCTTGGCTTTGAGGTCATAGAGGGCAATATCGATCGCCGCCAGGGCCTGGGTGGCCACCCCGGAGCGGCCCACCGACGCGCCGGCCCACAGCAGTTTGGTGTAGATCTTCGCGATGTCGTTGGGATCCTCGCCGATAATGCCCGCGGCGACTTCCTTGGCGTGTGCGTACTGCGCCGGACCGCCGGCGCGCTTGGAGTAGCTGAAGCCGACGCCCGTGTGCCCAAGTTCCGTGGTGATTTCAGCGAAGAGGAAGATGACCTCGGTCATGGGCCTCTGGCGTCCCGTGAAGACTTTCGCGTCGCTGATGGGAACAGGGAGGGGCAGGCGGGCGGTGGACAGCTTGACGTGCCGGATCAGGTCGACGGTACTCACGGGTTCTCCTTCGGGCGGGGCCGGGCTCCTTCGCCCGCCCTCTTAGGATATAAGTATGGCACTTGTATTACAAGTGCCATACTGTCTCCGTGTGATCGGCCACTCCCGGCACGCGGCAGGAATAGCGGCGGGCCGGGACGCTGTTGACGCAGGAATGAAGGCAATCACCTACAGCGAATATGGCAGCCCCGACGTTCTTGGGCTTACCGAGCAACCCATGCCGAAAGTGGGGCCTGGAATGGTCCTGGTCAAGGTGAAGGCGGCGTCGGTCAACCCGGTCGACTGGAAAATCATGGCGGGCTACCTGGATGCGGCAATGGACCTGCAGTTCCCGGCGATCCCGGGGTGGGATGTGGCCGGCGTGGTGGAATCCGTGGGAATTGATTCCCGGCAGTTCAAGCCCGGAGACGAAGTGATCTCCTACGGACGCAAAGATTATGTCCATGGCGGCAGCTTTGCCGAATACATTGCCCTTCCGGAGAGGCTCCTGGCGCGAAAGCCGGCAACCCTTGAATGGCACGAGTCGGCGGGGCTTCCCTTGGCGGGTTTGACCGCCTACCAGGTCCTGAACCGCCTGGGCCTCGCGTCCGGCGAAACCGTGCTGATCCACGGCGGAGCCGGCGGTGTGGGATCCCTGGGCATCCAGATTGCCATGGCCCTGGGCGCCGACGTCATTGCGACCGCGTCGGAAAAGAACCACGAATTCCTTCGCTCCCTGGGCGCGCATCCCATCGCCTACGGCGAGGGCCTTGCCGGCCGGGTCAGGTCGCTCCGCCCGGGCGGGGTGGAGGTGGTTGCCGATTTTGTTGGCGGGAACCTTGAGGCCACCCTGGCGGTCCTTGCAGAAGGCGGCAGGCATGCCTCCATTGCCGACAGTGACGTTGAGGAACATGGCGGCGCCTGGATGTGGGTAAGCCCCGTCGGCGCCCAGCTGCAGGAGCTTGCCGACCTGGTGGACGAGAGGAAGATGCGGGTGGAGGTTGCCAAGGTGTTCCCCCTGGCCCAGGCGGCGGATGCATTCCGGCTCAACATGGAGGGGCATACCCGCGGCAAGATTGTTGTGGCAGTGGACCAGTCCGCCTGATTCCTGGGGCGGACGCTACTTCCTGATCGCCCCGAATCCCGTGATCAGGGCCTCGAGTCCGCGATGGAACGCGGTGTCGGCCGGGCGGCCCCGTTCCTGCCCGGCCGGCGCGTCCCGGCGCGACGCCGAGCTCCGCACGGCAGCCGTGAAGTAGGGGGTGGACTCCGCCATTGATCCGGATTCGAAGATGTCCTCCGGCGCCGTGACGTCGTAAGCGGAGCCAAAGATGAAGGACTCCAGTGCCACGATGGCGGGAATGATGTGCTCCTGGGGGAACCCGGCGTCGGCGAATCCCTTGCTTACGGTCTCGTACATGGCCAGGGTCTGGGGCGCATCAGTGACGGGCAGGACAGCGATGACTGGAATCAGTGGCGTGTGGGCGGCAAAGACGTCCCGGTAGCTCCAGGCCCACGTGCGGACCCCGGCTTCCCAGGCTCCGGAGCCGAATCCTGAGACGTCAACCAGGGACATCAGGTGGTCCTCCACCAGGAGCAGCACATCCTGCTTGGAGGCTACGTGGTTGTAAAGGGCCGACGGCGCCACGTCCAGTTCCCTGGCCAGCGCGGCCATGGTGAGGCCGTCATACCCCTTGCGGTTGATCAGCTCCAGTGCCGCCGCCGTGATGCCGGCCTTGTCCAGGACGGCGGCGGACGGCCTGCCGGCCCTCCGCCTCTGGGTGCCGGCACTCCCCGAGGGGCGCCCCTGAGTGGCTGATACTGCCGGCATGCCTGCCCTTTCGTTGGTGGTCTCCAGCATTATTCCACCGGGCCCTTCCCGTCCCTGCCAGGACCGGCTATAGTTCTAATAAATGAATGCCGTTCATTTAGTGGTCCCGTCACTTGGCAGGACCAAAGAGAGGACATCATGCAGAACCTGAACCGCGACGTCGTGGTCGTCGGAGCCGGGCCGTCCGGGCTCACTGCAGCCCGTGAACTGAAGAAGGCCGGCCTCACCGTTGCCGTGCTTGAGGCGCGGGACCGCGTGGGCGGCCGCACCTGGACCGGCACGGTTGACGGTGCAATGCTGGAGATCGGCGGCCAGTGGGTCTCGCCGGATCAAACCGTGCTCCTGGAACTCCTGGACGAATTGGGCCTCCAGACGTACCCCAGGTACCGCGAGGGTGAGTCGATGTACATCGGCGCGGACGGGGTCCCTGTGCGCTACGCCGGAGATTCGTTCCCCGTGGACCCTGATACGCAGGCCGAAATGGATAAGCTGACCGCACTGCTGGACGGGCTGGCAGCAGAAATCGGTGCCACCGAGCCGTGGGCGCACCCGAAGGCGCGTGAGCTGGACACTATCTCCTTCCACCACTGGCTGCGGCAGTACTCGTCCAACGAGGAAGCGTGCAACAACATCGGCCTCTTCATTGCCGGCGGCATGCTCACCAAGCCGGCCCACGCTTTTTCCGCCCTGCAGGCCGTGCTGATGGCGGCCTCGGCGGGGTCCTTCACCCACCTCACGGACGAGGACTTCATCCTGGACCGGCGCGTGGTGGGCGGAATGCAGCAGGTGTCCCTGTTGCTCGCGCAGGAGCTGGGCGACGACGTCGTCCTTAATTCCCCGGTGCGTACCATCAACTGGGAGCCGGATGCCGAAGGGCACCGCGTCACCGTGGTCTCGGACGGGGCAACCGTCAACGCGCGCTACGTGATCATGGCCGTGCCTCCCAACCTCTACTCACGCGTCTCCTTCAACCCGCCGTTGCCGCGCCGCCAGCACCAGATGCACCAGCACCAGTCACTGGGCCTGGTCATTAAGGTCCACGCCGTCTACAGCCGCCCGTTCTGGCGGAACTCCGGACTGTCCGGCACCTGCTTCGGTGCCGGATCCCTGGTCCAGGAGGTGTACGACAACACCAACTTCGAGGACGCCAGGGGCACCCTGGTGGGGTTCGTCTCGGATGAAAAGGCCGACGCCGTCTTCGAGTTGGGTGCCGAGGAACGCAAGCGCGCCATCCTGGGGTCCATCGCCGGGTTCCTGGGTGCCGAGGCACTGGAGCCTGAGGTCTACTACGAGTCGGACTGGGGTTCGGAGGAATGGACCCGCGGTGCGTATGCCTCCAGTTACGACCTCGGCGGCCTGCACCGCTACGGCAAGGACCAGCACGCCCCGGTGGGCCCCATCTACTGGTCCTCATCGGATCTGGCCGCCGAAGGCTACCAGCACGTTGACGGCGCCATCCGGATGGGCCGGCACACCGCGGCCCGGATCATGGAAGTGGCGCGTGTTGCTGTGCCTGCCGGAGCCTGAGCGGGTTTCAGCGCACGGCGGACAGGACGTCGCGGGCTGGAAAATAAGCATGCTTACCAATAGGCTGGCCGGAGGGGAGTTTCCCCGCAAGCAGACCAACGAGGTGAGATATGACTGACACTGAGAGCATCAGCAAGGTTACGGACATCATCAATGATTCCCGCATCGGAATGTTGACCACCATCAACGAAGAAGGCGCCCTCGTGAGCCGGCCGCTGGCTGTCCAGGAGGTAAAGGACGACGGCGACATGTGGTTCTTCACGGGCCTTGGCACCTCACAGGTGGCCCATGTCCGGGCGGACCCCCGCGTGAACGTCTCCTTCGGCAAGAACACCGAATGGGTTTCCGTCGCGGGAACGGCGCAGGTTGTCACGGACCGGGACAAGATCCGCGAGATGTGGAACCAGGCGGTTGAAGCCTGGTTCCCGGATGGGCCGGATACCCCCGAGGTGTGCCTGCTCCGCATCGACTCGGACTCGGCGGAATACTGGACCAGCCCCGGCGGTACCGCTGCCACGGTGCTCCAGTGGGTCAAGTCCAAGGTCACCAACAGCCGGATGAGCGTCGGCGAGAGCGGCACGGTGGACCTGTAGGGTCTGCCGGCCGGATGGAATTGCAGGGGCGGGGCGGCTGGGCCGCCCCGCCCCTGGCGTTGTGCCGTTAGCCGGGCTCGACCGCTGAGAGGGCGGCCTGGACCTCCGGCAGCAGCATCTCGTTCCGGCCCCAGACGGGGTCGAAAACCTCCACATACCAGGAGTCGGCGAGCAGCAGGGCCAGGGATTCGTTGGTTTCGTCCGCCCAATCCCGGATCTGTTCCTCGTCAACCGGATTCTCGCTGGAGCCCAGCACCGTGGTGACTTCGGTTCCTGCCAGCGTCACCGGGATTGCGGCGCTGCTGGCCTCGCCGGGGGCGTGGACCACCGTGACCAGTTCCGTGCGGGCGGACAAGCCGATAAGGGCTGAGGCAGCGGCTGCGGAGCAAAACCCCGTCACGTACTGCCGTTGTGCCGCCGGGCCCAGGCGGAGGCCGGGCTGGGACTCCTTGGTGAAGAGACCGTGACGGTTCAACTCCGCTAGGGAGGCCGCGAGTGGCCTGGTTTCACTGTCAAAGCCGGGGGCGAAGGTTCCAGGCTGGTACTGGCTCGCCCCTTCCAGCCAGCGGGCGGTCAGTTCTCCGGCCGCAGCCAGGGTGGTGGCCTGCCGCCAGACGCCGCGGTCCTCAAGCCTCCGGCCGAACTGGTCATGGGTTGGCAACTCCTGGGGATCCATCGTTGGATGCTATCGCCGCAGGGTTCCCTTTTCCATGGCAGGCGAAACAGCGGGTAACGTCTAGGCCTGCTCCGCCGGGACGCCTGCTGCCCGCTCGGCAGCGGCAAGGGTGGCACCCAGGCTGGTGACGGCGTCGGGATATCCCTGGTGGGGCGCGCCGCGCAGCTCGTCAGCCTGCCTCATGGCCTTGATAAGGGCCGAGGTTTCGGGGGTCCGGACGTCCGTCAGGGCCGGATAGTCAATGGAGCAGGCCGGATCCAGCTCATAGCGCCGCCACCGGGCGATCAGTTCGTCATGCCGCGCCTGCGCTGCAAGGTGGGCGGACTCCAGCGCCCGGAAGTCATGCCGCGCAGTACGCCGCGCGAGATATTTCGGCGTCCAGAGGTAGGCGGCCACGCTGGCGGCAACGCCCGCGGCTCCCAGGAACAGTCCCGTCCACGGTGAGATCAAGGTGGGAATGAGCAGGGCGGGAACAGCAACGGCTGAGCCCAGGAACAGATCCCAGAACAGCTGGTCTGAACGCCCGGTCGGGCCGCTCCCGCCGGCAAGCGCGCGCCGCCGGACCACGAAGATGGTGGCCGCAACGCTGGCAACCAGCACCGGGCCGCAGAGCAACAGGGCCCAGGCTCCCTGGACCAGTCCTTCGAAGAATCCTTCCCCCATGGCGGACACCTGACTTCCAGCGCATGCCCGGGCCGCGGAATCCCGGGCTGGTCATTCCATTCCACCCCGTTCCCGGGAGCGGGTCAATGGCTCCGCCGCGGTGGGGGACAGTAACTCCCGGTCAGGTCCTGTTTCGGCAGGTGGAAGGCGGGTAGGTTTGCCGTACGGGGACCGGCGTCGCTGCCGTGCCCGATTTCGGGACAGGAGATGGACTGATGGCTCGGATAGACCGGATCGCCGAACCCTGGGGCAGCAGGACCCCGTATCCCAGCGGAGGAACGTGGCCGGTGCGGGTTGACTCGCATCTGGCCGAAGGCGTCGTCCCGGAGGATGTTGACCGATGGGTGCAGACGGCCTCCATCCTCCACTCCAACGGCGATGCCATGGATATCGCCGTGAAGGACAACCGGATTGTGGGTGTACGCGGGCGGGCGGAAGACCGCGTCAACCACGGCCGGCTGGGGCCCAAGGACCTTTACGGCTGGCAGGCCAATGCCTCCCCGGACCGGCTGACCAGGCCCCTGGTCCGCGAAAACGGGAAACTGGTCGAGACCGACTGGGATACCGCCATGGGCAGGGTTGTGGCGCAGTCCAAGGCGCTGCTGGCGAAGCAGGGCGCCAGCGGCATCGGCTTCTACACCACGGGACAGCTGTTCGCCGAGGAGTACTACACGCTGGGCACCATCGCCCACGGCGGTATCGGCACCAACCACGTGGATGGCAACACGCGCCTGTGCACCGCCACCGCGGCGGAGGCCCTCAAAGAATCCTTTGGCTGCGACGGTCAGCCCGGCTCCTACACGGACGTGGACCACGCCGACGTGATCGCACTCTACGGGCACAATGTCGCCGAAACCCAGACAGTCCTCTGGAGCCGCATGCTGGACCGGCTGGCCGGGCCCAACCCGCCCAGGCTCATCTGCGTGGACCCGAGACTTACTCCGGTGGCCAAGGCTGCAACGGTCCACCTCGCCCCGCGGCCGGGCACGAACGTTGCCCTGATGAATGCGCTCCTGCACGAGATCATCGCCAACGGCTGGGTGGACCAAGAGTACGTCAAAGCCCACACGGTGGGGCTCGAGGAGCTGGAGAAGGAAGTCAAGAAGTACCCGCCGGCGCTCGTCGCCGAAATCTGTGGGGTCCCGGCAGAGAAGATCCAGGAGGCAGCCCGGATCATCGGCCAGGCCGAGCGGCTGCTGTCCACCGTTCTGCAGGGCTTCTACCAGTCGAACCAGGCCACGGCCGCCGCGGTGCAGGTCAACAACATCAACATCATCCGGGGCATGCTGGGCAAGCCCGGCTGCGGGATCCTGCAGATGAACGGCCAGCCGACGGCGGAGAACACGCGGGAGTGCGGCGCCGACGGGGACCTCGCGGCTTTCCGGAACTGGTCCAACGACGCCCACGTCCAGGACCTGGCCCGGGTGTGGAACATCGATCCCATGTCCATCCCGCACTACTCGCCGCCCACCCACGTCATGCAGATGATCCGGTATGTGGAGGAGGGTTCCATCAGGATGCTGTGGGTCAGCGGCACCAACCCGGCTGTATCGCTGCCGGAACTGGCCCGCGTGCGCTCCATCCTGAAGCAGGACCGCCTCTTCCTGGTGGTGCAGGACATCTTCCTGTCCGAGACCGCCCAGCTGGCCGACGTCGTCCTGCCCGCCGCCACCTGGGGCGAGAAAACGGGGACGTTCACCAACGTGGACCGCACGGTGCACCTGTCCGAAAAGGCGGTGGAGCCGCCCGGCGAAGCCCGCCCGGACCTAGACATCTTTCTCGATTACGCCCACCGGATGGACCTGAAGGACAAGGACGGCCAGCCGCTGATCAAGTGGCACGACGCCGAGTCCGCCTTCGAGGCCTGGAAGGAATGCAGCCGCGGCCGCCCCTGCGACTACACCGGCATCACCTACGCCAAGCTCCGCGGCGGTTCCGGCATCCAGTGGCCGTGCAACGACGAAAACCCGGACGGCACGGAACGCATCTATGTGGACGGGAAGTTCTGGGCGCATCCCGAGTATTGCGAAACGTACGGCCGCGACCTGGTCACCGGCGCTCCCGTGGAACCGGAGGAGTACAAGGCCCTGAACCCGGACGGGCGGGCCATCATCAAGGCCGCTGAGTATGTCCCGCCCCACGAGCTGCCCAGCCAGAAGTTCCCGCTGCAGCTCATCACCGGCCGCACCCTCTTCCACTTCCATACCCGCACCAAGACCGCTCGCGCGCCGGAACTGCAGGCGACGGCCCCGGAGGTGTGGGTTGAGATGTCGGCGCACGACGCCGGCACGTACGGGATTGCCGAAGGTGACGTTGCGGAGGTGGAGACTCCACGGGGGTCGGTACGCGCGCAGGTGCGCGTTGGCGGCATCCGCGAGGGTGTGCTGTTCCTGCCCTTCCACTACGGGTACTGGGACACCGGCGCCGGGCACGAACCAGGTGACATGGGCCGCGCCGCCAACGAGTTGACCATGACCGACTGGGACGCCGCGTCCAAGCAGCCCATCTTCAAGACCGCCGCAGCCCGCATCCGCCGCGTGGGCGCAGGCAAGGGACCGGCGCCGGCGCCGACGAACACGGCGTCCGCACCCGCGGTCGAACTTTCCGGCGCAGGGACCAGGGGCATCCCGACAGCGTTTGCCGAGGAAGACACCACCGCAGGGGAGGAACCGCGATGAAGATCGGACTGGTACTCGAACAGCTGCACCGGGACGAAAACGACCTGGCGCAGGAGCTCTTCCACATCTCCGAACGGCACAAGGTGGACCACGAGATCTACCACCTTGGCCGCGACCTGGCGAAGTGGTCTCAGCAGCACGTCCGTGAGATCGCCGCCATCGCCACCCGGTATGGCCAGGATCTTGACCCCGAGCCGCGGAGCGAAAACACGTTGACGGAGCGGCTCCGGGAAAAGGGCAGCCGACTGATCGGCCGGGAAGGCGAGGCCGGGCTGGTACTCCTGCGGGACCTGCGCGAGGTGTACATCAAAGCCTGCGGAGTGTCCGCGGACTGGGAACTGCTGGCGCAGGCGGCTCAGGGGATCAAGCACACGGACCTGCTGGAGGTGGCCCAGCGCTGCCATCCGCAGAACCTCCGGCAGATGAAGTGGGCCAACGGGAAGCTCAAGGAATCCGCAACCCAGGTCCTGGTGAGTTGAGGGGGGTATGTTGGGGTCCATGAGACTCAAAATGTGCAGCATCCACGTCAAGGACCCCGCCGCCGCCCACGCCTTCTACACAGGAACCCTGGGCTTCGAGACGCTGATGGCCATGCCCGAGCACAACCTGTACATCATCAAGGACCCGGGCTCCGACGCCGGTTCAGTGGGGCTGCTCCTGGAGCCCAGCGACAACCCGATCGGCGCCGCCTACATGAACGCCGTGCACGACGCCGGTCTCCCGGCTATCGTCTTCGGCGTGCCGGACGTGCGCGCGGAGTACGAGCGGCTGGTAGCGGCGGGGGTCAGTTTCAAGGGAGAGCCCGCTGAGGACCCGTCCGGGATCAGCGCGGTGTTCGACGACGGCTGCGGCAACTTCATCCAGCTGCACCAGGACTGAGGGGTCCGCGAACAGGCCCCTGATGAGACCGGGTCGGGCCTACTCGGCTTTGGCGCGGGCCTTCTTGGCGTCCTTCTTCGCGGATTCTTCCTTGACGCGCTGCGCCTCGGCCCGGACGGCGGCGTGCGTTGCCCGCTCAGTGACCAGCCACTGCGGGGGCGCCTGCAGCAGCGCGGTGATCTCCGCCGTCGTCAGCGCTTCCTCCACGCCGCCGCGCGCCAGGCCGCTGATGGAAACGTTCAGTTTCTGGGCCACCACCGGGCGGGGGTGCGGGCCGTTGCGGCGGAGCTCGGCAAGCCACTCCGGCGGGTTGGCCTGCAGTTCGGCGAACTCGGCGCGGGTGATGGTTGAATCCTGGAACTCCTGGGGTGTTGCGGGCAGGTAGATGCCAAGTTTCTTGGCAACAGTGGCCGGCTTCATGGACTGGGAGTTTGCAGAGGTCATGCTTCAAGGGTATCCGGGCGGACGGTACTGTGAAGACGTGCCCTCCCACGACATCCCCCAGACAACCAGTCCCGGTGACCAGGACCAGCCTGCCGGGCAGGCGGACGACGCCGCGCCCCGCACGCTCCGCATCGCGTATGTGGCCGGGGTAACCCCGGGCAAATGGATCCGGCGGTGGGAAGAGCGGATGCCGGACGTTCCGCTGCAGGCGTTCATGTCCGACGACGGCGCCCAGGTTGCGGTGCTCCGCGAGGGTTCCGCGGACCTCAGCTTCGTCCGGCTCCCCGTGGAGCGCGAAGGCCTCAGCGTCATTCCGCTGTACGAGGAGCAGCCGGTGGTGGTGGCACCCAAGGGGCACGAGATTTCCGTATTCGAGGAGGTGGCCCTGGCGGACCTGGAACAGGAATCCTTCCTCGACGTGGCTGCACTCGGAGGCCCGGAGGCCGCCCTGCAGGTGGTGGCCACGGGCGCCGGGCTGGCCATCCTCCCCATGTCCGTTGCCCGGCACTTCAACGTCAAGGACACGGTGGCGCGGCGGCTCACCGGCGCTCCGGGCACGGAAATCGCCGTGGCGTGGGCCTCGGATTCAACGGATGAAGTAATTGAGGAGTTCATCGGGATTGTCCGCGGACGGACGGCGCAGAGCTCCCGGCAGCCCTCGGCCCAGCCGGTGAAAACCAAAAAGGAACCCAAACCGGACCGCCGGGGCACCGGAGCCAAGAAGGCGCCCAAGGTTGCCCAACGGTACGCCCCGAACCCGGACAAGGGGCGGGGCAAGGGCTCGCGGAAGAAGGGCAAACGCTAGCTGGTTCGTGCCCGGACATTTAGTGCCGGACGCTTGGTGCTGCTGGCTTAGTTCCCATGCTTTATGGCGGCTAAAGCCAGCGCGTGCCGCACAAGCAGGAATAACAGCGTTAACGGCAACAGGCCGGCTCCAAACGGAGCCGGCCTGTTGCCTGGATATTCCTAGGTGCTCCTAGGTGTTTTTGACGTTGCCTGCGGCGTCGGTGGCGTGGTCTTTGACGTCGGTGGCGGCGTGCTGGCCTTCGGTTTTGACGTTCTGGGCGGCGTCGGTGGCGGTGGCCTTGACGTTTTCCATGGCTTCCTGGGCTGGTTCCTTGAGGTCCTGGACCATGTCCTTGGCGGCGTCGGTGACCTGGGTGGCCAGGGGCTGGGCTGCGGTTTTGAGCTGGTCCGCGGCTTCGCGTTCCTTCTGGCTGGCCGGGATCAGCGAGGAGATCAGCATGCCGGCGCCGAAGGCGATCAGGCCCGCGGCCAGGGGGTTGCCCTGGGTTTTGGCTTTGACCTGGTCGGGCGCGTTGGAGATCGCTGTTCCGGCGTCGCCGAGTTTCGCGGCGGCGGTGTCCTTGGCTCCGTGCAGGGTGTCCCCGGTGGAGTGCAGGGCGTTGCCGGTGTGTCCGGCTCCGCTGTGCATGGTGTCCTGAACACGGGTGGTGGTGTGGTCTGCTGCGCCCATGATTTTCTCCTTGACCCCGCTGACAGTGTCTTTGAGCTTGTCGGTCTGGCGGTGGACGATGTTTGAGGGGGTGACTTTGTCCGCCACGGCGTCGACGTTGGTGCCCAGGCGTGCGCGGGTGGCTTCTATGTCTGAACGGATTGCGTCCGGGTTATCGCTCATCGGTTTACCTCACCTGGTTTTAGGGTTGGGGGTATTTCGGACAGGGTTTCGCCGGTCTGGGGCAGGCCCTTGATCTGTTTGAGTTCCTTGCGGCCGATCGAGGCCAGGACCGCGGCGATGATGCCCCAGATCACGGCGACGATCACGGCGGCCCAGCCCAGGGGCATCAGGGCGCCCAGGGCGAACATCAGGCCCAGGGACAGGAAGAGCAGGACGAAGTGTCCTGCCACGCCTGCCCCGGCGAGCATGCCCGAGCCCTTGCCGGCCTTCGTGGCCGACTGCTTCAGCTCAGCCTTGGCCAGCTCGACTTCCTGGCGCATGAGCGTGGACAGGTCACGGGTCACATCCCCAAGCAGCTCACCGAGTGAGGCACTATCAGCCCTCTGGTGCGCCTCACTCGGAGCGGGTTCCGGAATAGAACTACTCACAGCTGGCGTCCTTCCGATGAGCGGTAACCGCCGTCGGTGCTCCGGTAGGAGCCGTCCTCGTCGCGGTAGGGGTCATCCTCGTACCGGAGCGGGGTGTCCTCAGCAGTGCCTGAAGGCAGGGAGGTTGTGGATACCGGAGCGCCGCCGCCTACAACGGGCTCGCTGTAGAGGTCGTCGTTCCCGGCTGCGTACACGGTCTCCTGGCGGAGCGGCGCAACCGGCTGGGGCTGCACGGACCGCTGTGCCGGCGAGCCCTGGACCGCGCCGTGCGAATCCGGTGCGCCTGCCGTCAGGCCACGGGTGAGGCGGCCGGCCAGGACTCCGGCGCCTGCTGCCAGCAGCAGGAAGGTGCCGGGGTTGTTGCGCGCGAACCTCTGGACTTCACCGAGAATGTCTCCGGGCTGCTTGTTTTCCAGCCAGGAGGCCACGGAGTCGGTGGTGCCGGCGGCCTGGCGGATCAGGTCGCTGGCCATGCCCTGCTGGTCCGGTGCGTCCGCCATGCTGTGCAGCTGGCTGGAGATAGTGCGGATGCCTTCAGCGGCCTTCTGCTGCTGGGTTCCGGCCTGGCTGGTGAGGCCGGACTTCGCCTGGTGCAGGAGATCCTGCGCGCTGGACTTCGCCTCGGAAGCCACGTGGGCGGCTTCTTCCTTGGCGGTCTGCGCCACGTTCTGGGCTGACGATGCGGCGTGGCCGGCGACGTTCGAAGCCTCCTCCTTTGCCGCCTGGCTCTTGGAGGTGCCGGCAGAACCCGCAGCGGGTGCCGTGCCGAAAGTCTCGGCGCCTGCGGTGTTCGCACCATAGGGATCGGTGGTTGCAGTGCCGGGGGTCTGGGGCCATTGGTTCTCTGTCATCGGGCTCTCTTTCCTGTAAGGGTCAGCTGGCGATCAAGAACCAGCAACGCTGGCTAGTAGTAAGCATGGTTACTAATTAGATACTAAGCACACTTCCCTTTTGATGCGCAAGGGCGCCATCCAATAAGCCGTGTGGAAAAGGGCGGGAGGCCTCCGACGAAACGGTCCGGGCGGCCTTGGCGGCCCGGCGGATAGTAAGCCTACTTGCGAACCGGATGCTAAGCATGCTTATTGTAGAGAACGTAGCGACGCAACAAGAGGTGATCAACACCCTGCACTTCGCCACCCACAGGAAGGCCACGGCCCGATGACCAGCAACCTCGATCCAGATGCCCACACCAGCTACCGCCTGATTTCCGTGGCGGCCAGGCTGGTGCAACGGCGCCAGGACGACGCCCTGGCGCACTTGGGCCTTACCCGCGCGGCAGTGATAGCCCTTGAAGGCCTCGCCGGCGGGCCCCTGAACCAGGAGCAGCTCGCCGAAGCCATACGGGTCCAGAGCCAGACTCTGGGACGTGTGCTGCTTCGGTTGGAGGGCGCGGGCTACATCACCAGGACGCGCCAGTCCGCCGACCGCAGGCAGTTCAAGGTGGAGCTTACGGAATCCGGGGCAGCCATTTTGGAGGCTGCCCGCCGGGAAGAGATCAACGCCTACCCTGATGATCCGAGCATCGGCTGGAAAGTCCTGAGCGAGGAGCTGGCAAAATTCGTGAGCGCCCTCCCTGCAGGCCGAAGCCATGAGGTGGTCCCGTTCGCTCCGCCTGAGCACCGCAGTGCGAGGCGCCCCCAGGACACCCGGGGATCCGCCTTTCGCGGCATGGACGAGTCCGGCCACTGAGGCTTGGGCTGCTCCGGACGCTTGGGCTGGCGCTAAAGTCGCCAGCCGGCATAGTCAGCCTATGCTGGCCTGCTAAGCCGCGCAGGCATCCTTGAGTGCTTGGACGGACTCTGCCGGCACTTCGTCTCCGGCCTCTGCAATCTGGCCCAACGGCGTCGTAATTTCCGCCGGGACGCCTGCAGTGGACGCTGCCGAGACGAGGCCCGCCAGCAGCTGCTTGTCCTCAACGCTGACCAGCCCGTCCTGGACCACCGCGCAGATCTGGCGGTTCACCTCGGCGGCGCCCGCAGATGCCACCTTCGAGGCGGCGTCACTGACGGCGTTGCCCGCAGCCTCCTCAACGGCACCACAGCCGGCAAGGAGCAGGAGCAGGGGAGCGGCGGACAGTGCTGCGAGGCGGCGGTTCATCAGTCCAGCCTATCGGGTGCGCCCAAGTGTTACCTGGCGCTTGCCGCCGGAACGCCCAGGATGCTGTCCAGCATTCCGTTCCGGAACTTTCCCTCCGGATCGTGGGCTGAGGCCAGCGAGCGGAAGGCGGCGAACCGGGGATACAGCGCCTCCCAGTCGTATTCCGCAGCGGAGAACAGCTTGCCCCAGTGCGGACGCGCACCGAAGGGCCGCAGCAGGCCCTCGAGTTCCGGCAGGACCGCCTCCACTTCGGGCTGCAGGGGCCGCCACGTGAAGTGCAGGGCAACGCTCTGCTGCCGGTAGAAAGGGCTGAGCCAGAACTCGTCCGCGGCGCCGGTCCGGATCTCCGACACAAACAGCAGGGGCGCGAGCCTGTCCGCAAGTCCGCGGACTGCCTCAATTGCGGCCGGGGCGTGCTCCAGCGGCAGGATGAACTCGCTCTGCAGTTCCTCGCCCTTGCTTGGCGTGAACTCGTGGCGGAAGTGGGGAAGGCGGTCCAGCCACTGGCCGGGTTCGTCCAATTGGAGGGTGCAGTTTTCCGCGGACATATCCGGCAGCGGGTGCCGCGGGCTCGCGGCGGCGGTGGCGCCGAACAGATCCTCTAGGGGAGGCTCGGAGTCCAAGGCCTTGAGCCAGACCTGGCTGATGGAATCACCGGCATAGTCCGTAAAAAGGCTGACGCTGTAGGCGCTGGATGCCAGTTCCCGGAAGCCCGTGAGTGCCCGGTTCCACGGCAGGTTCTCCAGGACTCGCTGGCGCATCTTGAAGCTAGGCTGGACGGCGAGTTCCAGGCCGGTCACGACCCCCAAGGCACCGAGTCCCACCACGCTGGCCAGGAATTCGTCGCCATCAGTGCGGGAGAGGGAGACGCATTCGCCGGAGGGACGCACCAGGTCGATGGACTGGACAGCTCCGGCCAGGGACTGGTTGTCCACGCCCGAGCCGTGCGTTCCGGTCTGGACCGCCCCCGCCACCGATATATGCGGAAGCGAGGCCAGATTGTGGATGGCAACGCCGGACTGCTCCAGGGCGCGGCACAGTTCACCGTAGCTGACGCCGCCGCTGACCCGCACCGTTGCCCGGTCCGGGGCCAGTTCGATTCGCTGGGGCAGCGCGTCCAGGAGCACGTGTACGCCCTCCGTGTCCCCCACGCGGTTGAACGAGTGCCGTGACCCAAGGGCCTTGACCCGGCTGGCGGCGGCAACGATGCCGGCAAGTTCTTCCACGGAAGTTGGCCGCCGGACCTCCGCGGAGGCGTAGTCAAGGTTCCCTGCCCAGTTCTTCATTGAGTCGGCTTTCCGGTTGGAGGTGCAAATTGGCTCCCTCAACTGTCAGCGCTAACAATCGGGCTGTCAAGGCGCGTTCACGGTGCCGGACGTGCTGGGCCCACGCATGCCGCGGCGCGCTGGTGCATCTCTTTCTATCGTTGTAAATTTGCAGGATGACGCGTGCGGGCACCCCTCCCATGGGCTGGAACAGCTGGGACTGCTACGGCACGTCCGTAACCGAGGAGGAGGTTCTGGCAAACGCCGCGTTCATGGCCAGGCACCTGCTGCCCTTTGGCTGGGACACCGTGGTGGTGGACATCCAGTGGTACGAGCCCGGCGCCCGGGCCGGAGGGTATAACGACGGCGCAGAACTGGAACTGGACCCGTACGGCCGGCAGCTCCCGGCGCCTAACAGGTTCCCGTCGGCCGCCAGTGGCCTCGGCTTCAAACCGCTCGCGGACCGGATCCACGGCCTGGGCCTCAAATTCGGCCTGCACATCATGCGCGGCATCCCCCGCCAGGCGGTGCGGGATGCCCTCCCAATTGAAGGGACGAATGCCACCGCGGACCAGGTTGCAGACACGTCCTCCGTCTGCGAGTGGAATACGGACAATTTCGGCCTGGACCACGGCCACCCCGGCGCCCAGGCCTACTACGATTCCCAGCTGCGGCTCTTCGCGTCCTGGGGCGTGGATTTCATCAAGGCAGATGACATGCTGGGCCCCTACTTCGCCGAGGAGATCGCGGCCTACCGCCGCGCGATCGACCGCAGCGGCAGGGACATGGTCCTCAGCCTGTCGCCTGGCAGGGCCCTGTCCCTGGCACACCTTGAGCATTTGCGCACCAATGCTGACATGTGGCGGGTTTCGGACGACCTCTGGGACAGCTGGGAGGATGTGGAGGCGCAGTTTGCCCGGATGGCACGCTGGGCTCCCCACCAGCGGCCCGGGAGCTGGGCGGATGCGGACATGCTGCCGGTGGGGCGGATCGCGCTGCGGGCAGAGCGGGGGCCTGCGCGGCTCACGCGCCTGACGCCCGACGAGCAAAGGACCATGCTCTCCCTCTGGTCCATTAGCCGTTCCCCTCTTATGCTCGGCTGCGACCTGCCGTCGTCACCGCCGGAAACCCTCGATCTGCTGACCAACCGCGATGTCCTTGACGTGCTCGCGGCGAGCCGCAACAACCGCGAACTGCTGCGGGACGGGCACCTGGTGCTGTGGGCAGCGGAAAGTACGACGACGGAGGACAGGTTCGCGGCAGTGTTCAACACCGGGACGGTTGCCTTGGCCCGGACGCTGCCGCTCGCTGACCTCGGCCTGCCGGGGCCGGGCAGCTGGACAGCCCGGGAGGCGTGGAGCGGCGCCGGGGCCAGGCTTACCCGTCTACATGGTGCCCCGGCCCTCGCGGTGGATCCCCCTGCCCACGGCGTGCAGTTCTACCGTTTCTCCCGCACCCGGGCTTAGCTCCCGGTGCCGGTGGGACCTGTGCGGGGCGGCGGGACCCTGCGCCTGCCGGTGGCTTCAAACGCGGCAGCGAGTCGCAGCAGGGCTGTGTCGCTGTAGGCCCTGCCGGCGAAGGTCAGGCCCACGGGCATGGCGATGTCCGCGGCAAGTCCCATGGGTACCGTCACCGTGGGAATGCCGAGATGCCGCGGAACCAGGTTGCCGTTGGACACCCAGACACCGTTGCGCCACGCCAGGTCTGCCGAGTGCTCGTTGCGGTCCGCATCGGCGGGACCAATGTCGGCAGCGGCGGGGAAGACCACTGCGTCGAGGCCCAGGCCGTCCATCCACTGTTCAAGGTCAACCCGGCGTGTTTCCTCCAGCCCGCGCAGCCCCTCAGCCAGGTGGGGTATCGCGGCCAGTTCGGGCACGCCGTTCTCCCGGATCCAGCCGGGGTAGTCGCTGATGTCGTCGTCGAACCCGTGGTACCGGTCCGGCAGGGAACCGTCCGGCGCGGGGAAGATGGCTGCGCCGTCGACGTCGGCCAGCCGGTTGAGGTGCGGGTCCCCGTTGGCGTCCAGGAAGTCGTTCCAGGCCCAGGCCGAGAGGTCAACGATTTCCCTGCGAAGGTAGCCGGGGGACACCAAGCCCCTGGTTGAAATGCTGGGGGTTCCGGGGCGGTCGCCTTCGTAGTTGGACACCACGGGGAAGTCCACCTCGATGACATGGGCTCCCGCGGCCTCGAGGTCGCGCCGTGCTGCCTCCCAGAGCCTGATGATCGAGTCCCTGGTATATATGCGCTGCCCGGTGGGTCCGCCAATCCCCGGGGCAGGGGTCGTTCCGGCATTCGGATCCGCGTTGATGTACATCCGCGGCACCCCAAAGCGTTTGCCGGCCAGGACGCGAACAGCGGCAGCCCGGTCCGGTGCGGCCAGCTCCACGTAGGAACCAGGACGCACCTCGGATGCCTTGGGCAGCTCGACCCAAGGCTGCACCCGCCAGAAGTCGCCCCGGGTTTCGGCGTCATCGGCCACCACAACATCCAGGACCTCGAGGAGGTCCGCCATGATGCGGGCGTGCGGCACCACCACGTCCATGGTGGGCACCAGAGGCCAGTTGCCGCGGACCGAGATCACGCCCCGGGACGGGGTGTATGCACAGAGCGCGTTGTTCGACGCCGGCGCCCGGCCGGATGACCAGGTTTCCTCGGCGAGCCCGAATGCGGCGAAGCTCGCTGCGGTGGCAGTACCGGAACCATTCGAGGACCCGGAGGCGAAGGCCGCGGTAAGGTAACCGGCGTTGTACGGGCTTTCGGCACGGCCGTATACGCCGTGCTGCATACCTCCATTGGCCATAGGAGGCATGTTGGTCAGTCCAATCAGGACTGCTCCGCCCGCGCGCAGCCGTTCTATGGTGAAGGCATCCTTCTGTGCCACGAGGTCCTTGAAGGCCGGTGATCCCGCTGCCACGGTAAGGCCCCGGACCTGGTAGCTGTCCTTGGCGGTGTACGGAATGCCGTCGAGGGGACCGAGCGTCGCGCGCAGGGCCCGGCGTTGGTCCGAAGCCCTCGCTTCCGCCAGGGCGTCCGGGTTCATCACCACCAGCGAATTTAGATGTATTCCGGTTAAGTCATACTTCTCGATCCGCGCCAAGTACAGGTGGACCAGTTCCTCGCTGGTGACCTCGCCCGCCTCCAGCGCCGTTCGGAGTTCGCTGATGGAGGCCTCGACGACGTCGAAATTGCCCTTCGGGACCCGCCTGCCGGCTGTCTCGGCGAGCCTCATGCCGCATCTCCCTTCGCTGCCGGCTGCTGCTGGGTGATGCAGTGGATGCCGCCGCCGAAGGCGAAGATGTTGCGTGCGTCCACCAGTTCCACGGTGCGGCCGGGGTAGGCGCGCTCCAGGATGCCGGCGGCGATGGCGTCATTGGGATCGTCGAAGGCGCACAGCACCACCACATTGTTAGCCACGTAGTGGTTGATGTAGGACCAGTCCACGAATCCCTCGTCGTCCTTCAACGCGGTGGGGGCTGGGACGTCGATAATGCGCAGCGGCCGGCCCTGCGCGTCGGTCTGTCCCGCGAGGGCTGCCCGGAGCTCTTGGTAGACCTTATGGTCGGGGTGCGCGGGGTCGTCCTGCCGGTGGAGGAGGATGGTGCCGGGCCCGGCAAAGGCCGCCACAATGTCCACATGTCCGCGGGTGCCGAATTCACCGTAGTCGCGGGTAAGGCCCCGCGGCAGCCAGATCGCCTTGGTGGTGCCCAGGGCAGCGTGGATTTCGGCTTCGACAGATTCCTTTGTGGCGCCCGGGTTGCGGCCAGGATCGAGTTGGACCGTCTCTGTTAACAGCACCGTTCCCTCGCCGTCCACATGGAACCCGCCGCCCTCGTTAATCAGGGCGCTGGACATTGCCGGAACTCCGGCCTGTCCGGCAACTGCGCGGGCCACGTCCCGGTCCTTGTCCCACGCGGCCCACTCCTGGGCACCCCACCCGTTGAAGATCCAGTCCACGGCAGCCAGCGAGCCGTCCGGTTGGTGCACGAAGGTGGGGCCGCTGTCCCTGATCCAGGCGTCGTCGAGGGGGACTTCGAGGACCGAGATGCCGTCACCGAGCCATTGCCGTGCGGTGGAGGCGTCGCGTGGGTCGGCCACCACCGTGACGGGTTCGTAGCGGGCGATGGTCAGAGCCACCTTGGTCCAGGCGGCGCGGGCTTGGTCCAAGGTTGAACTTCCCGCTTCGCCGAAGGTGTCGTTGGGCGGGGGAAAGGCCATCCAGGTGCCCTGGTGGGTGTCCCATTCGGCAGGCATGCGGCTGGCAGCTTCGGCGGTGGCAACGATGCCCGGAGAAGGCGTAGGGGAGGAATAAATGAATGACATTCATTTATTATGGAGACGACGGTGCCCCCAGGCAAGGGATCGGGGAAAAATTTACCCGCTGGCTAGTGGACGCCGGCGACTGTCCTCTCAACCGCAGCAAGGATGGCCTGGGCAAGCTCCGCCGGCTTGGTGAACTGGGGCCAGTGGCCCGTGGGCAGGTCCACGTACTCCACGTCCCGCATCTTGGACAGCTCCGCCACAAAGGGATGGCCGGCCTGGATCCACTCCTGCAGCAGCGAGGCAGGGAACTCGCACGCAATGACGGTGGCGGGCACGTCGTACCGCCGCTCGTCATGCAGATGCTGCCGGCCGTGGGCAACGCCCTTGGGTTCCGGAATGGCACGTGCCCGGAAAGCCTTGCGAAGGCCGTCGTGGAGGTCCACCAGGTCGGCGTCCTCGAACGCTTCCCACGGCGGCAGCGGAACGTCGTCGCCGTCGGACGGCAGTTCATCGTTGATGACGCCGCCCTCACCCAGCGGTCCGCTGTCCACATAGACCGCCCGCTCCACCCGGTCCGGGCGGGCGTCCAAGGCGCCATGGATGATGGCGCCGCCACCGGAATGGCCTACCAGGACCACCTTGGTGTCCAGGGCGTCAATGGCGGCAACCACGGCGTCGATGTGGTCCCGCAGGCCAATACCGGAGCGGTCTGCGTCAACGGATTGCATTCCCGGAAGGGTGAGCGGATGTGGGCGGTGACCGGCCGCCTCCAGCGCAGGCGTTACCTCCTCCCACGAGGAGGCATCCAACCAGAAACCGGGAACCAGGATGATGTCCATGATGGAACCCTACTCCCGGAGAAGGAGGTGGCGCCTGATCCCGGGCAGGGCGCGGGGCAGGCGGAGCACCAGGGCTTTCGCGGAGCCTTGGCGGGCAGTAAAGTCCCCGGAGTAGCCTGCGTTTCTCCGACGTGAACTGAGAGGTAGCCCTCATGAAACGGCCAGAATGCTTTTGCGGACCCGCCGGCCCCGTGCCGGGCCCGGCCAGCGCGGGGGGTGCGGCGGAATGAGCGGCGCAACGTCGCCGGGCCAGGCAGCACCGGCGAAACGTGAGACCTTCTCCTCCCGCCGGCTCTTTATCCTCTCGGCCATCGGCTCGGCGGTGGGCCTGGGCAATATCTGGCGCTTCCCCTACATTGCCTACGACAACGGCGGCGGGGCCTTCCTGATTCCGTACCTTGTGGCATTGCTGACGGCCGGTATTCCGCTGCTGTTCCTCGACTACGCCGTGGGCCATAAGTTCCGCGGGTCGGCGCCGCTGGCTTACCGCCGGCTCCACCGGGCCGCCGAGCCGCTGGGGTGGTGGCAGGTGCTGGTGTGCTTCGTCATTGCCGCTTATTACGCAGTGATCATCGCCTGGTCGCTGATGTACACCATCTTTTCCTTTACGGAGGCGTGGGGTGACGACGCCGAGGGCTACTTCTTCGGCAACTTCCTGGCCGTCGCTGAGGCGCCGGGCATCGGCTTCACCTACGTGCCGTCCGTTTTCTTTCCGCTCCTGCTGGTCTGGGTCACGGTCATCGCCATCATGGTGGCCGGAATCCGCAAAGGCATCTCCCGCGCCAACTCCATCCTCCTGCCCCTCCTGATGGTGATGTTCCTGCTCCTGGTGGTCCAGTCGCTCTTCCTGCCCGGCGCAGCGGAAGGCCTGAACGCCTTCTTCACGCCGGACTGGGCCGCGCTTGCGGACCCGTCGGTCTGGGCTGCGGCCTACGGACACATCTTCTTCTCGCTCTCCGTGGGCTACGGCATCATGGTCACGTATTCGTCCTACCTCGAGCGCCGGACGGACCTCACGGGTTCGGGCATGGTGGTTGCCTTTTCCAACTCGGGATTCGAGATCCTCGCCGGCATCGGTGTTTTCGCGGCGCTTGGATTCATGGCCCAGGCGGCAGGTACCGGCGTGAACGAGGTCGTGACCCAGGGCATCGGGCTTGCGTTCGTCGCGTTTCCCACCATCGTGTCCCAGGCCCCGTTCGGCGGGCTGATGGGCGTGCTGTTCTTCGGATCGCTGGTATTCGCCGGGATCACTTCCCTGATTTCCGTGCTGGAGGTGATCGTGGCCGCCGTCCAGGACAAGCTCGGCTGGGGCCGGGTGAAGGCGTCGGTGGTGGTCAGCGTGCTGGTGGCAGCTGTCTCCTTGGGCTTGTTCCCCACCGCAACAGGCCTGTACCTGCTGGACACTTCGGATGCCTTCGTGAACAGTTTCGGGATCACCCTGGGCGCGCTGGTTACCGTGGTGGTGCTGGCGTGGTTCCTCCGCAAGCTGCCGCTGCTCTCGGCCCACCTGAACCGCGTCTCAACCATCAGGATGGGGCGATCATGGATAGTGCTGGTGGCCGGCGTGGTGCCCCTCGCCCTGATCTACATGGTGGCCAACGAATTCATCAGCAAGATCAGCACCACGTACGAGGGGTACCCAGAGTGGTTCGTGGGGCTGTTTGGCTGGGGTATGGCCGGCGCGCTTGTGGTCCTGGCCCTCATACTGACGGCCATCCCTTGGAGCCGCAGTTCCAAAGCCCACCATGACCCCGAATACGACGACGTGGTCAAAGAGGATGCACGGGAGACGGCACCATGACACCTATCGCCATCACCATGATGATCATTGCGATCCTCACCGTATGGGGCGGGCTGGCGCTCGCGCTGGTCAACCTCAAGAGGCACCCCGAGGACGAAGGCGCCCTGCCCGAAGAGCACGCGCCCGAGCTCTGACCCGACTGTGAGCGCGGCTGCAGCCTTGCCGCTCTCACGGGCTGGGTTGTCCCTTGCCGCTGCTGCCGGTTTCGGGGGCGGGCAGGACGACGGCGTCGGTGGCTGCCTTGCCGTGGGCGTTGTGGAACACGGCGCGCACCAGGAGGTTCGGCTGTCCGGGTGTGGAGGCAGGCAGTTCGAGGGCTGAGGTGTAGGTACGCTCATCCGTCCGTTTGGTGACCGGTTGGCGGATGGCCTTCTGCCAGCTTGCACCGCCGTCGGAGGACGTTTCCCAGACGGCTACCGGGCCCGGCGTGCCCACGGCGGTGGCTGTGATGCTGGCCGTGCTGCCGGCTGTCCTTGCCTTGGGCTGCTTTGTGACTGAAGGCAGTTCTACTGTCTGGTCGAAGGCTGGCCAGCCGTCCACCCACTGGACTTTCTGGATGCCGAGGGTGGGGAAGTAGGGGATGTCCTGGTTGGAGCCGTCGTAGTAGTGGAACGCCAGGTAATCGCCGAAGACGGACTGCCCGCCCGGACCCGTGACGGCGCCGTGCGAATCCAGGACAACTGATCCGCCGCCGCCGAACATGTCGCGGCCGTTCTTGTCCAGGTATGGCCCCTTCACTGAGGTGGAGCGGCCAACGGTCACCTTGTAGGTGGAGTCGGCGCCGCGGCAACACGAATCGAACGAGACAAACAGGTAGTAGTAGCCATCGTGCCTGGTGATGTAGGGCGCCTCGACCGGGTTGCCGGGCATGAACCGGTCCGCGATGTTCACGGTTTTCGACTGCCAGTCCGCCACCGGCTTGCCGCTTGGCCATTCGATGGGCACCAGGAAGATGCCGTACCAGAACGATCCGATGGCCATGTAAGGGGTGCCGTCCGCGTCCTCGATGATGCCGGCGTCGATCGCGTTGAACGTCTTGCCGGGGTTGTTCGGGTCGAGGTCCGTGGCGGGGGAGGAAACCACCATGCCCTGGTCCACCCACTGGTAGTCCGGGTCGGCGGGATCCAGGGTGGTGTTGGTGGCGAGGGCTGTCAGGGACTTGTTGCCGCCAAAGCGCGACGCCGAGTAGTACAGGTAGTAGGTGCCGTCATGTTCGGTGATTTCCGGCGCCCAGAGGTTGCCCGGCAGCTCCCCGTCCGAGAAGTGCTCATCAATCCAGGCAGGAATCCGGTCCCAGACAGTACCGCTGTATTCCCAGGTGGTTCCCTGGTCGTGGGAGGACCACATTTGGATGGTGCCGCCGTTCTCACGGTTCACCAGGCCCGTTGAATAGACGTACCACGTCCCGTCGTCGGCAATGATCAGGGCGGGATCGTGGACAGGGGACGTCTGCCCCACAACGGTCTTGCCTCCGGGGAAATCGGCGAGCCGGGGCTCAGCGTCCCTGCTGAGCGGTGCTTTCGCATCCAGTACCGCTGAAACCGGGGCAACTGCGCCGGGCTGGGGACTGGCCGCCGTCGGGAGCGCTGCAGTTGAGAAGGCGATGCCCAGCGCTGCAGCCAATCCTGCAGCACGGATCGCCCATGAACGTGACGTCGTCATCACACAGGGTCCTTCCAAGGGGTGGGGCGGCGCCGGGGCGGCGCGCGAGGGGGGTCCGAAGGGCTGAAACTTGCAACGTTGTAAAGAAAGAATATGGCATGCGATGTGGATCACGTCAATGGTGCCTCGTGGATGCAAAAACTAATTGCCCACGGCCCCTTGACGATTCTTCGCCTGCTGTGTGAAGGTTTCTTACAACGTTGCAAAGCGCTCACAGAGGTTCCGCCACCGCAGGACCCGGAGCCCGGTACCGCCACCTGAACTGTTTGCTCCCCCAACCCGGAAGGACTGCGTGATGATGAAGTCACGTCCCATGGCCGCAACCCTGGCATTTTTTACTGCCGCCGGCCTCATGCTCGGCGGATGCTCCGCCCCCTCTGGCGGGGACGCCGGCGGTGAAAAGAAGCTCACCTTCATGTTCCGCGGAGGTGAGGACGAGAAGAAGGCTTACGAAAAGGCCGTGGAGCAGTTTGAAGCCGCGAACGGCGTGGACGTTGACATCATTGTTACCACCGCAGACCAGTACGCCACCAAGCTGAAGGCTGCCATTGCCGGCAAGCAGGTCCCTGACGTCTTCTACATCGGCCCCGGCGACGTCCAGGCGTACGTCCAGAACGGCATCGTCAAGGACATCACCGAATACGTGGAAGGCTCGGACACGATCGACCTGGAGAACATCTGGGAATACGGAGTGGACAGCTACCGCTACGACGGCAAGCGGGTGGGCGAAGGTTCCATCTACGCCCTGCCCAAGGACGTGGGCCCTTTCTCCTTCGGCTACAACAAGACCATGCTGGAGAAAGCCGGAATTCCGCTCCCGGACAAGGACAAGCCCTACACCTTCGACGAGTTCGTGGCCGCAGCCAAGAAACTGACGGCGGACACCAACGGCGATGGAAGCCTGGACCAGTGGGGCACGGGCCTGAACGTCCAGTGGAACCTGCAGCCGTTCGTCTGGTCCAACGGCGGGGACTGGCTCAACGAAGACCGGACCAAAGTCACAGTGGACACCCCCGAATTCGCCGAGTCCCTGCAGTGGTTCGCCGACCTGCAAAACGTCCACGGCGTAACCCCTTCGGTCGCCGAAGCCCAGACCCTGGACACCTACCAGCGGTGGATGAAGGGCGAAATCGGCTTCTTCCCCATCGCTCCCTGGGACCTCTCCACGTACCAGAAACTTGGCTTCGAATGGGACGTTATCCCGTACCCGGCAGGAGACACGGGCGAGACGGCCAGCTGGATCGGAACACTCGGCGTCGCGGTATCCGAAAGCACCAAGTACCCCGAGGAGGCCGTCAAACTGGTGGAGTACCTCACGGCCAACAAGGAAGCCCAGCAGAGCCTGGTGGATGCAGGCATCCAAATTCCAAACCTGAAGGACATGGCCGAGACCTGGGCTGCCGACACCACGACGAAGCCGGCCAACAAGGCCGAGTTCCTGCAGATCGTCAAGGACTACGGCCGGGCGCTTCCGGGCGGCAACACCTTCAACGCCGAGTGGTACGACGAGCTTTTCACCAACATCCAGCCGGTCCTGGACGGCAAGCAGAGCGCTGCCGACTACCTGAAGGAAGCCCAGCCCAGGATGCAGGAATTCCTGGACGCCGCCAACCAGCAGGCCGGCAACTAGCTCCGGTCCATGAGCAGGGCTGCCACCAGCCCTTCAAGAACCAGGTGCCGCGGCTCCGGCCAGCGCGGCCGCGGCACCTGTCCCACGCACCTTGCCGGTGCACTTCCTGAGCGCCACCATCACGAATCAAAGAGGATCCAGCGATGTCCACCATCACGCGCCCCCGCCGCTCGCGGCTTCACCGGAAGGAACACCAGGCCGCCCTTGCATTTGTTGCCATACCGGTGATCGGGTTCCTCCTCTTTACGCTCTTTCCACTGCTTTTCTCGGTTTACGCGTCATTCACCAACTGGAACGGCATCTCCGCTCCGGTCTTCAAGGGCCTGGACAACTACACCAAGATGTTCGGTGACCGCTACTTCCTGAAGTCGCTGTGGAACACGCTGTACATGATGATCGGCATCCCGATCGGGCTGGTCATCTCGCTGGCGCTGGCGCTCGCGATGAACCGGAAGATGCGCGGCACAACGTTCTTCCGCACCGTGTACTACCTGCCCGTCATCTCGTCCATTGCCGCCGTGGCCATCCTTTGGCAGTGGGCCTTCAACGGCGACTTCGGCCTGATCAACCAGGGCCTGGCACTGGTGGGAATCGATGGCCCCAACTGGCTGCAGGACACCGCTACGGTGAAGCCGGCCCTGATCATCATGGCTGTCTGGAAAGGCCTGGGCTATTCCATGCTGCTCTACCTGGCTGCCCTGCAGTCGGTGCCCCGCTACCTGTACGAGGCCGCGGCGCTGGACGGCGCCACCGCCTGGCAGCAGTTCCGGCACATCACTGTTCCGATGGTCGCGCCAGTCACGTTTTTCCTGATTGTCACCAGCGTCATCGCCGGATCCCAGATCTTCGTCGAAATCAACATCATGACGCCCACCGGCGGCCCTGAATTCGAGTCCGCCTCCATCGTTTGGTACATCTGGCAAAAAGCGTTCGACAACCTCCAGATGGGGTATGCGTCCGCGATGTCCGTGGTTCTGGGGCTGCTGGTCTTCGTCATTACCTTCATTCAGTTCCGGCTCAACCGCCGCAACCAGTTTTCGATCGATTGAGGCAGGCAGCCATGTCCGCACAGAACGTCATCACCACCTCTCCGTTGGAACCCAGCCAGGAAATTCCCGGCGGCGCGCGGGGCGGCAAACCTGCCGGCCAGGCGAGGGCAGGCAGGGGGCCCCGGTCCACCATGGAAACCCTCCGCCTGGGCAACATCATCACCACACTGATCCTGAGCATCGGTGCGATCGTGATGATCGCCCCGCTGGCCTGGACCTTCTCCACCTCGCTCAAAACGAAGGACGGCGTTTTCGAGCTTCCGCCCCAGTGGATCCCGGACCCTTTCGTCTGGGAGAACTACGCCCGCATCTGGACTGCAGGCCCGCTGCTGACCGGCATCCAGAACAGCCTGATCGTGGCCTGCTCGGTGACCATCGTGGGCTCGCTGGCGTCGGCGCTCGCAGCCTTCGCGTTCGCCAAGATGCGGATGCCCTTCAAGAACGTCCTGTTCCTGGGGCTTTTGTCCGGACTGATGATCCCGTTCCCCACCCTGATGATTCCGCAGTTCACCATCTTCGCCAGCATCGGTTGGGTTGATACGCTGCTGCCGCTGATCGTGCCGGGACTCTTCGGCAACATCATCATGATCTTCTTCCTGCGCCAGTTCCTGAACAGCATCCCGGACTCCATCGTGGAAGCCGCGCGGATTGACGGCGCCTCCTACCTGCAGATCTTCTGGACCCTGATCCTGCCCGCCATCCGCCCGGCGCTTGCTGCCCAGTTCATCCTCTGGTTCATGGCCATGTGGAACGACTACCTGGCGCCCATCATCTACCTGAACTCCCCGGGCACCCAGACCCTGCAGCTGGTCATCGCCAACTTCAACGCCCAGTACGCCATCCAGACGGATTACCCGCTGATCATGGCCGCATCCTTCGTGGCACTCCTGCCGGTACTGATCGTCTTCGTGGTCTTCCAGCGCCAGATCATTGAGTCCATCGCGCTTTCCGGATCCAAGGGCTGAGCCGTGAAGACCGCTGAGACAGCCATGCCCCTTGCGCAGGAGCTGCTTCCGCTCCCCTCAGGTGCGGGGCAGGGGCCGTCCTCCTGGGGAGCACGCCACGCCCACGACCCCACCGTGGTGCAGGACGATGACGGCACCTACTACATGTTCTCCACCGACGCCGTAGCCAACTCGAAAGATATACCCGCAGGAGTACATATCCGTACCTCCACTGACCTGGTCCAGTGGAAATACCAGGGAACAGCGTTCGACGGCGTCCCCGAAGCGGCTGCCACGTGGTCCGGCGCCCAAGGCTTGTGGGCGCCGGACGTGGTGCGCTGGCCGGGCGGTGGATGGCATATGTACTACTCGGCGTCCACTTTCGGCTCCAACACCTCCGCGATTGGCCTTGCCGTGGCGCCGTCTCCCAACGGTCCGTGGGAGGACCGCGGCCTGGTGGTGGCAACCCGCAAAGGTGAACATTCCCAAAACGCCATAGACGCAGCGGTTGCCTTCGACGCCGACGGTAACCCCTGGCTGACCTACGGCTCCTTCTTCTCCGGCATCTACATCCTTCCCCTGGACCCCGGCTCGGGGCTGCCCAAGGTGGCAGGTGACCTAGGCTCCGTCATTGCCTGCCGTCCGCGGTCGGTGGAGGGGGCGGTGGAAGGCGCCTTCATTCTCCGCAGTCCGCAGGATGGCCGCTACATCCTGTTCACCTCCTATGATTCGCTGTTCAGCACCTACAACGTGAGGGTGGCTGTAGCGGACCACATCACCGGCCCCTATCGGGATTTCCGGGGGATTGAAATGACCGACGTCGACGCGCCGCCGGCTGCCGTAGGCACCAAGGTGCTGGGCAGCTACCAGTTCGACGGCGGGACGGCCTGGCTGGGGCCCGGACACAATTCGGTCCTCACGCAGAAAGGACCGGACGGATCCGACGAGCACTTTGTGGTCCACCATGTCCGGTTTGCGGCCGAACCCAGCCAGCACGTGGTCCAGGTGCGCCGGCTCTTCTTCACTGCCGCCGGCTGGCCCGTTATCTCACCCCAGCCGTTCGCCGGGCTCCGGAGCGAGGCTGTTCCCGCTCCTGCCGAGGTGGCCGGAACCTGGCAGGTCCTGCGCTTCGACCCCGAAACCACCGACATTGCCCCTGCTGTCCGGATGGACCTCGAGTGCGTTGAGCCACGCTCCGCGGAGTTCCGGGGACGTCCGGCGGCTGTCCGGCTGCGTCCCACGGGCCCCGATCGCGAACCGGGCACGGAGATTGACGCCGTGGTCTTCGGCTCATGGGACTGGTCCCGCAACCGCCCGGCCCTTTCCTTTAGCGGCATCGACCAGCGCGGTGTGGCCTGGTCCGGAACCCGGGAGGGGCTGCTATGACCGATGCTCCACTGGGGTGGGCCGGGCGGCTGATGGACTGGCTCCGCTTTTCCACCCGGCTGGTCCTGGTCAACGTGCTCTTCGTGGCCGGAGCCCTGGCAGGGCTGGTGGTCCTGGGCGTCTTTCCTGCCGCGGTGGCTGCCACCACTGTCCTGGGCAGGCTGCGGAACGGTTCGGCCGGGGAAAGCCTGGTGCGGGACTTCATCACTGCCTACCGCTTCCAGTTCCGGCACGCCAACCAGGTGGGAAGCGTCTTCTGGATTGCCGGCGTCGTCCTTGTCCTGGACTTCACAGTCCTGTTGGGGCCTGCCGCGACAGCGATGCCGGCAACCGTACACGCCGTCCTCCTGGTGCTTTCCATGGTTGCCGTAGGAGTCACGCTGGCCGCTGCCGCCACCGCGGTGGGCCTGTGCAGCCGCTACCGGGATTCCGCGGCCAGGACATGGCGGACCGCGTTTATGCTTCCGCTCGTATCGCCCGCCATGAGCCTTTCCCTGCTGGCCACCTTGGCGGCCGCCGCCGTCGTCTTCTCCGGAATGACGGTGCTGGTGCCCCTCATCGGCGCCTCGGTCCCGCTGCTCATCTCCGGATGGGTGGTGGGCCACCGGCTCGCCCGGCTGGAAGTCGCAGGACCTTCCCCCGCCTAACTTTCCCATCACCACTCCAATGAGACCCACCCTCTTTTTACAACGTTAGATAGAACAGGAATACACACCGTGACCATCACTTCCGCCGCTTCTGAACAGACCGACCTGGCTGTCGTGGCACCCACCGTCATCACCGTGGACCGCTCCGCCGTTGTGGCCCCCGTCAACCGCCGCATCTTCGGCTCCTTCGTGGAGCACCTGGGCCGCTGCGTCTATGACGGCATCTACGAACCCGGCCACCCCACAGCCAATGAGGACGGCTTCCGCCTGGACGTCATCGAACTGGTCAAGGAGCTTGGGTCCAGTACCATCCGCTACCCCGGCGGCAACTTTGTCTCCGGCTACCGCTGGGAGGACGGCGTCGGGCCGCGGGAGCAGCGTCCCGTACGCCGGGACCTTGCGTGGCACTCGCTTGAATCCAACCAGGTTGGCCTGGACGAGTTCGCCCGCTGGTGCAAGCTCACCGGCTCCGAACTGATGATGGCCGTGAACCTGGGCACGCGGGGCATCGAGGCGGCCCTTGACCTGCTGGAGTACACCAACCACCCCTCCGGCACCGCACTCAGCGAGCAGCGCATCGCCAACGGCGCCAAGGATCCCTACAACATCCGCATGTGGTGCCTGGGGAACGAGATGGACGGTCCCTGGCAGATCGGCCACATGTCGGCAGAGGACTACGGAAAGCTCGCCGCCCGCACCGCCTCCGCCATGAAGACGGCGGACAAGAACCTGGAGCTGGTGGTTTGCGGCTCGTCCGGATCCGCCATGCCCACCTTCGGCGAGTGGGAGCGCGTGGTCCTGGAACACAGCTACAACTACGTGGACTACATTTCCTGCCACGCCTACTACCAGGAGCGCAACGGCGACCTCGGCTCCTACCTGGCGTCCTCGCTGGACATGCAGTACTTCATCGAGACCGTGGTGGCCACCGCTGACCACGTCAAACACAAGCTCAAGAGCAAAAAGACCATCCAGCTGTCCTTTGACGAATGGAACATCTGGTACCTGGACGAGCACCAGGCCTCCGACGAGGTCAACGAGGAATGGACGCACGCACCCCGCCAGCTGGAGGACACCTACTCCGTGGCTGACGCCGTGGTGTTCGGCAACCTGCTCATGACACTCCTGAAGAACCACGACCGCGTTGCCGCCGCTTCCCTCGCCCAGCTGGTGAACGTGATCGCGCCCATCATGACCGAACCGGGCGGGGACACCTGGCGGCAGACCACGTTCTTCCCGTTCTCCGTCACGTCACGGCTCGCGAAGGGCGAGGTGCTCTGTCCCCGCATTGAAGCAGGAACCTACACGACGGCGGTGTACGGTGAGGCACCGCTGGTGGACTCCGTGGCCACCACGGACGCAGCCACCGGAGAGTCGGCCATCTTCCTGGTGAACCGCAGCCAGACCGAGGCGATCGATATCACTATCAACGTTTCCGAGCTCAACGCAACGGTGATCACCGAGGCCGTCACCCTGCACGACGAGGATGTCTACGCCAAGAACACCCTCCAGGACCAGGATCGGGTGGGTTTGAAGCAGCTCGACGGCGCCGTCCTGGAGGAGGGCACGCTCACCGTCACCCTGCCGCCGGTGTCCTGGTCCGCCGTCGCGCTTGGCTGACGTGCCCGTCCAGGCGCAAGGCGACGCTGCCGGCCGCACTGCTGTTCCAACCTTGGTGGTGCGGCTGGCGGCGGTGCTGTCCGCTGTCGTCGTCCTTGTCCTGGCCGGCTGCGGCGCCCCGCCCGCCGCGGCACCGGAGGCAAGCGCCGCCGATTTGACCGGCGACTTCTTCACCCACGACCCCGCGCTGGTCAAAGGGGAAGCCGGGGAACCCTGGTTCATCTATTCAACCGGCAACGGGCAGGTGGCGGACGGCAATATCCAGGTGCGCCGCTCCAGCGACGGGGTGCACTGGGAATATGCCGGCGAGGTCTGGCAGGAAAAGCCGGCGTGGCTGAACGAAGCGGTGCCAGGGGTGGACAACCTCTGGGCTCCCGAGCTGTATGAGCATGACGGGACCTGGTACCTGTACTACTCGGCGTCCACGTTCGGGAAGAACCTTTCCGTGATTGCGCTGGCTACCAACAGCACGCTGGACCCGGCGGACCCCGCGTACGAATGGGTGGACCGGGGGCAGGTCATCTCCTCCAAAGGGGAACGGTTCAACGCCATTGATCCTGGCATCGCGGAGGACGAGAACGGCACGCCCTGGATGTCTTTCGGATCGTTCTGGACCGGCCTGCAGCTCGTGGAACTCGCCTGGCCCGCGGGCCTGCGTGCTGACTCTGCTGAACCGGCGGCCATCGCGGACCGCAAGGCGCCGCCCAATGCCATAGAGGCGCCGTACATCCTGCCGCACGGCGGAAAGTACTACCTGTTCTTCTCCCGGGACTTCTGCTGCCAGGGGCTGGAGAGCACGTACAACATCGCCGTGGGGAGGGCGGACAGTATCACCGGTCCCTACATTGACGCGGAGGGCAAGGAACTGCTCGACGGCGGCGGCACCCCTTTGCTTTCCTCGGACGGCGGCCGGGTGGGACCGGGCGGACAGTCGGTTTCCGGTAATGTCCTCGCCTTCCACTACTACGCGGAAGAGCTTGACGGCGCCTTCCGGCTTGGCCTCGCCGGGCTGGAATGGAAGGACGGCTGGCCTGCCGTGCGGTGGGGCTGACCCGCGAGTTTTTGTCCAGATACGAGGACTTCCGGGGCGATTATCTCCCCGTATCTGGACAAAAACTCGTCAGGAAGCTTCGTTAGGGGAAGCTGGGGACGTAGCTGGGGACCCCGACGGCGTCCGTTGACACCGGTGCGCCGGTGTCATTGATGACGTGGTCCAGCGTGCCGGCGCCCAGATTGACCGTGAGCAGGCTGTGCAGCTTCACGCCCGGCGTTACGGGTACCTCAAAGCCCCGGGTGGCGTGGATGGTGGGATCCACGTTGTTGTAAACGTAGCTGCCGCCGCCCCAGAGTTCGTGGGTCTTGACGGAGTCTGCAATCTTGTAGCCGGCCCAGCCCAGGACCCCGTCGTGCTGCCAGGCGGCCTGGTTTGGCGCGTCGTAGGGCAACTCATTCTGGAAGAAGATGGTCCTGCCGTTCTCACCGTTCCAGATGACGTTGTACTCCTGGTAGTGCTCCACGAACAGGCCCGTGGCGGTGACATTGTCCCCGTTGATGATCACGCCGTTCCTGCCGGTATTGGTGGTCCAGCCCACCCCGTTGCCGTGGTCGGCGCGCCAGGCCCAGATGTGGTCCAGGAGGACGTTGTCGCTGTTGACCTCCAGGCTGACGGAGGCTTTGCCCACGTGCGGTCCGCCGATCCGGAAGAACACGTCGTGGAGCGTGGTGGGGTTGGCGGGATCGGTGTGTATATCCGAGTTGGCGGACCCGCTGCCCTCGCCCTGCCGGGCCTTTCCGATCCGCATCAAAGCCGGTGAATTCACTTCACCGGCGTCGATAGTGACGGCGGCGATGTCCACGCCGGGCACATCCGCAACCGTCAGCGGGACGGCGCCGTTGACGGCGGTGAGGGTGGCGATGCCCAGCCCCAGGACTACCGTGTTGGCCCTTTTGACCTCGATGCTCTCATCGATGCCGTAAACGCCGGGGGTGAGCAGCAGGTTCTTGCCGCGTGCCAGCTGGGAGTTGATGGTCTTGGCGGAGTCCGAGGGGCTGGCCACATAGAACTCGGCCAGCGGGATGCTGCGGCCCGGCGTTGGGCCGTTTTCCCAGGTGGTCCCGGAGGAATCCATGCGGACGGCGGGAACGAACACGCTGTACTGGCCGGCAGGATCCAGCGTGAGGTAAGGCTTTTCGCGGCTGATCGGGGTATCCGCCAGGGTGGTGTACGGCGGGTTGGGGAAGGACTGCGTCGGTGCGCCATCCACTCCGGAGAAGACCTGGTTCCAGACCCCGTTGGACCAGTTGCCAATGCTGCTGTCCCGCACGAAGTACTGCTGCTGCGAGCCATTGATGACGTCGCCGGTCTTCGAATCGGAGATAAATCCGCCGCTGGCATACTGCGGCCCCGCGGTGCAGTAGTCCATGAGGGAGAGGTTGCCGCCCGTGATGTTGATCCGCCGCATGGGTGATGCCTGTGAGGCTGCCCAGAAATTGGCGGAGCTGCGGCAGCCCTCGAGGCCGGTGACGTTGATGGTGAGGTTGGACAGGGACCGCCAGAAGTTGTTCAAGGCAATGCAGTTGTCCGCAGTGAGGCACCGGTTGTAGACGTCCACGTGCCCGTTGATGGTGACATCAGTGGGGGAAGCGCCCAGGCCCGCCACCTCGGTGGAGTAGCCCACCTGGACAATGAGCGGCTCCTCAGCACTACCGTAAGTTCCCGGCTTGAACAGCAGTGAGTAGCGTTTGGACCCCATCTCGTCGTCCACCTGTTCGGCGGCGATGGAATCAACCGTGGCCTGGATTTCAGCCACCGGCATGCTGGGATCGAAGATGCGGACGTTGGGGCCGAAGTCCGGTTCCACGCTTTGGGGAAGGGCCGGGGGAGCGGCCGGTGCAGGGGCCTGGGGTGCCGGCGCTTGCGGTGCGGCCGGCGTGGCGGTCCCGGCAGCGGTGGCCATGCCTCCGCCACTGCCGATCAGGCCGACCAGGAGGGCAACGGCGCCGGCGACATGCCGGCCCCTGCCCTGCGTGCGCCGCAGCGGCGGGTCTTGCGGCCTGCCGGAGCGCGGCGGATGGGGGAGATGGGCTAGCGGCATTGCTGGTCCTGTTCTTTGGTGGGATTCGTCGAGGCTGACTGCAGGCGGCTTGATCGGGGCGGCCGTGGGAGCGCTCTCGTCGGGGAAGCGTAACACCGCCCAGTGGTGTGGGCAAGGGTTGCGTGGAAGCGCTCCTACTACTTCTTGACAAGGAGCTGTGAGGTGGGACACCATGTGGTGAGAGCGCTCCCACCACAGCATCATCCCGGCCAGTCGCTCACCACTTCTCCGCCTCCGGCCGTCCACGCGGACCGGCAAGGCATTTTTCTGACGAAGGAGTCTTCCCCGTGAAAAACCCAACCACGTTCACCGTGCTGTCCGCTGCGGCCGCCTCCCTGGCGCTGTCGCTGACGGCCTGCGGATCAGCAGCCCCCGAGAAGGGCGGCGTCAACGACGCCACCGGCTCAGAGCCCGTGACGCTTACTGTGGGCACCTTCAACGAGTTCGGCTACGAGGAGCTTTTTGAAGAGTACGAAACGCTGAATCCCAACGTGACCATCGAGCACAAGAAGGCGGCAACCACCAACGAAGCACGGGACAACCTCACCACGCGCCTGGCAGCCGGCTCCGGTTTGTCCGATATTGAGGCCGTTGAGGTGGACTGGCTTCCGGAACTCCTGCAGTACCCGGACCGGTTTGCCGACCTTGCCGACCCCGCCGTGGAAGGACGCTGGCTGGACTGGAAGGCCGAGGCCGCCACCACCGCCGACGGAAAGCTCCTTGGCTACGGGACGGACTCCGGCCCCGAAGCTGTCTGCTACAACGCGGAGCTGCTCAAGAAGGCCGGCATGCCCAGCGAACGCGGGGAAGTTGCCAAAATGCTGGGAACCACCTGGGACAGCTACTTCGAAGCCGGCAAGGCCTACAAGGCCGCCAACCCGGATTCCGCCTGGTTCGACTCAGCGGGGGCCATCTACCAGGGCATGAGCAACCAGCTTGAAAAGGTCTACGAGGAAGAGGACGGCACCGTCATCGCCACGGAGAACCAGAAGGTCAAGGACACCTACAACCAGGTCCTGAAGGCCTCCACCGAGGACGGGCTGTCCGCCCACCTCAGCCAGTGGAGCGATGACTGGGCCTCCGGCTTCCAGACAGGTGCCTTCGCAACAACCCTCTGCCCGGGCTGGATGCTCGGAGTTATCGAGGGCAACGCGGCAGGCGTCACCGGCTGGGATGTTGCCAACGTCTTCCCCGGCGGCGGCGGAAACTGGGGCGGCTCCTACCTGACAGTCCCCACCCAGGGCGAACACCAGGCCGAGGCCAAGAAGCTGGCAGGCTGGCTGACCGCCCCTGAGCAGCAGATCAAGGCCTTCACCGCCAAGGGCACCTTCCCGAGCCAGAAGGAGGCGCTGGAAAGCAGCGAACTGCTGGGCCAGACGAACGAGTTCTTCAACGGTGCGCCCACCGGCCAGATCTTTGCCGAACGCGCCAAGGCCGTTGAGGTCACGCCCTTCAAGGGAACCAAGTACTTCGCCATCAACGACGCCATGCAGCAGGCCCTCACCCGCGTGGACGTTGACAAGTCGGACGACGCCGCCTCCTCCTGGGAGAAGTTCGTCACCGCAGTGAAGTCCCTCTAGGCATGGCTGTCACCGACCGGGTCCGGCCACGGAGCGCTGCGGGGCAGGTCCCGCCTGATGACACGAAGGGTGTCCGGCGCCTGGCCTTCTCGCAGCAGGTCTCCAAGTGGGACGTCAAGCTGTCCCCCTACCTCTACATCTCACCGTTCTTTATCCTGTTTGCCGTCACCGGGTTCTTTCCGCTGGTGTACACCGCCTGGGTTTCCCTGCACAACTGGAACCTCATTGGTGGGCAGGGGAAGTTCACGGGCCTGGAAAACTACGCCTTCGTTGTGGCCCAGCCCTACTTCTGGAACGCCGTAGGCAACACCTTCAGCATCTTCATCCTGTCCTCCGTGCCCCAGGTTGTCATCGCCCTGGTCATAGCGGCGGTGCTGGACGCGAACCTGCGGGCCCGGACGTTCTGGCGGATGGGGGTCCTGGTGCCGTTCGTCGTGGCGCCGGTGGCGGTGGGCCTGATCTTCAACAACCTCTTCGCGGACCAGTTTGGGCTGATTAACGGGATGTTGACGGCGGTAGGGCTGGACCCGGTCCGGTGGCATTCCGATTCCGTTGCCAGCCATCTGGCTATTGCCACCATGGTGAACTTCCGCTGGACCGGTTACAACGCGCTGATCTTCCTCGCGGCCATGCAGGCGATCCCGCGCGACGTCTTCGAAGCGGCAACCATCGACGGCGCCGGCAGGCTCCGGCAGTTCTTCTCCGTAACAGTGCCCATGCTGCGGCCAACGGTGATCTTCGTGGTGATCACCTCCACCATCGGCGGACTGCAGATCTTCGACGAGCCGCGGGTCTTTGACCAGTCCGGCCTGGGCGGTGCGGACAGGCAGTGGCAGACGCTGACGATGTATATCTGGGAACTCGGCTGGGGCCAGCGCAACTTCGGCAGGGCCTCTGCCGTGGCCTGGCTGCTCTTCCTGATCATTGTGCTGATCGCCCTGCTCAACTTCCTCATCACCAAGCGCATTGCAAGCCAGGGAGGCCGCAAGTGAGCTCCATCCCCATGATCGAACAGACCGCCGGGAAGGGGGCCGCCCGGGCAGCAGCGCGCCGCGGACCAGGGGCCAGGCGCTCGGGGGGCGGCCACGGCGGCGCCCGCCGGCCGGGTTTTCTCACCTACGGCTTCCTGGGTGCCGTCCTGCTGGCGTCCCTCTTTCCGCTCTATTGGTCCTTCCTGGTGGGCAGCCACGACAATACGGTCCTGAGCCGCGGCATCCCGCTGCTGCCCGGCGGAAACTTCCTGGCCAACGCCGCGAAAGTCTTTGACAGCATCCCGTTCTGGAAGGCAATGGGCAACAGCCTTCTCGTGTCGTGCGTGACCGCGGCGTCCGTCGTCGTATTTTCCACCCTTGCCGGATTCGCCTTTGCCAAGCTGCGCTTCCGCGGCAGCAAGGGGCTGCTGGTGTTCGTCATCGCAACCATGGCGGTTCCCACCCAGCTGGGCGTGGTCCCGCTGTTCATCGTGATGTCCAGGCTGGGGTGGACCGGCTCGCTGTGGGCCGTCATCATCCCGGGCGTGGTCACCGCCTTCGGCGTCTTTTGGATGACCCAATACCTCCGTGACGCCCTCCCCGATGAGCTCATCGAGGCCGTGCGGATGGACGGGGCCTCCATGATCCAGGCCTTCTGGTACATCGGATTCCCCGCAGCCCGCCCTGCGGCCGCCATGCTCGCCCTGTTCACTTTCGTGGCCACCTGGACGAACTTTTTCTGGCCGTTCATTGTCCTTGACCCGTCCAACCCCACCCTCCCGGTGGCGCTGCAGCTGCTGCAGGCCGCCCACTTCGTGGACTACTCCGTGGTCCTGGCCGGAGCCGTCCTGGCCACCGTCCCGCTCCTGCTCCTGTTTATCGCGGCAGGCCGTCAACTCGTATCTGGAATTATGCAAGGAGCAGTAAAAGGATGAGTTCCACCCAACTTCCGTTTCCGGAGGGCTTTCTCTGGGGCGCGGCAACAGCTGCGTACCAGATCGAAGGCGCAGCACACACCGGGGGGCGGCAGGACTCCATCTGGGACGTGTTCGCCCGGCTGCCCGGTGCCGTGGCGGACGGCCACAATGGGAACGTGGCCTGCGACCACTACCGGCGCTACAAGGAGGACGTGGCGCTGATGGACCAGCTGCACATGAAGGCCTACCGGTTCTCCACGTCCTGGGCCCGCTGCATGCCGGACGGCGTGACGCCCAATCCTGAGGGGATCGCCTTCTACTCCCGCCTGGTGGATGAACTGCTGGCTGCCGGAATCACGCCGTGGCTGACCCTCTACCACTGGGACCTGCCGCAGGCACTTGAGGACAAGGGCGGCTGGGCCAACCGGGACACCGCCTACCGTTTCGCCGAATACGCGGCACTCATGCACGGCGTCCTGGGCGACCGGGTCCGGATCTGGACCACCCTCAACGAACCGTGGTGCTCGGCCTTCCTGGGCTATGCGGCGGGCGTCCATGCGCCGGGACGGCAGGACCCGCGGGCAGCTTTGGCTGCCGCCCACCACCTCCTGCTCGGCCACGGCCTGGCAGCCCGCGGCCTCCGCCGCGAGGACCCGGACGCCACCCTGGGCATCACCCTGAACCTGACGGTCCCGGATCCGCGGGATCCCGGCAGCGAGGGGGACCGGGACGCGGCCAGGCGGATCGACGGCCAGTTCAACAGGATCTTCCTGGATCCGCTGTTCAGGGGCGAATACCCGGCCGACCTTCTGGCAGACGTGGCACACCTTGGCCTGGCCGAGCTCGTGCAGGACGGGGACCTGGACATCATCTCCACGCCGCTGGACCTCCTCGGCGTCAACTACTACCACGGGGAATCCCTCACGAAGGACCCGGTGGATCCCGGGGAACGGGCAGGACAGGAGACCACGTCGGCTCCAGGCCAGGCGGACCGCCCGGTGTCCTCCCCGTTCGTGGCAGCCGACGGCGTCCGCTCGGTGCCCCGCGGCCTGCCGGTGACGGGAATGGGCTGGGAGGTCCAGCCAGAGGGGCTGCGGCGCCTGCTCAACCGGCTGCAGGCGGAGTACACCGGCCCGGCCGGGATCCCCGTCTACATCACCGAAAACGGTGCAGCCTACGAGGACGTCCCTGACGAGGCGGGCTTTGTGGACGACCAGGACCGGCTGGGGTTCTTCGCGGCGCACCTCCGGGCAGTGCACGAGGCCATCGCGGACGGTGTGGATGTTCGCGGTTACCTGGCCTGGTCCCTGCTGGACAACTTCGAGTGGTCCTTCGGCTACCACCAGCGCTTCGGCCTGGTCCGGGTGGATTATTCAACCCAGGAGCGCATCCCGAAAGCCAGTGTGTTGTGGTACTCGGCGGTGGCGGCCTCGAACGCGATTCCGGCCGGCAGCAGCCCCGTGTCGCCTGCGGAGCCGGGTGTCGTATTGTCTGTGTAATGAACGAAAAGTCCCGCCGGCCCGGCCTCCTGCAAGCCGGGAGGCCCAGCCCGACGCTTGAAGATCTTGCCACGGCCGCCGGAGTGTCCCGCTCCACCGCCTCCCGTGCGATCAACGGGGGGCTGAAGGTCAGCCCGGAAGCCCAGGCCGCCGTCGACGCCGCCATCGTGGCACTCGGCTACACGCCGAACCGTGCGGCCCGGTCCTTGGTGACCAGGCGCACCGGGTCCATTGCGCTGGTCATTCCGGAGCCGGACGCACGGGTGATGATGGACCCCTTCTTCGCCGCCGTCATCACCGGCGTCAACGAAGCCCTCCGGGGCACCGACATGCAGCTGGTGCTGCTGATGTCCCGGGCGGGGGATGACTCCGCCCGGACCCTGCGCTACCTGCGGGGCGGGCACGTGGACGGCGCGATCGTGGTCTCGTTCCACAAGGCGGACGACTGGGCGGAGACCCTCGGCACAACGGGCCTGCCCACCGTTTTCATCGGCAGGCCCTGGGCGATGGGGTTCGGGGTCCCCTATGTGGACCTGGACAACTTCGAGGGCGGCCGGCTTGCCGCCCGCCACCTGGCGGACGCCGGGCGCACCCGGTTGGGAACCGTGGCAGGACCCGCGGACATGACGGCGGCAGTTGACCGTCTGGAAGGCTGGATGCAGGGTGTCCGGGAGGCCGGGCTGCAGCCCGGCCCGGTCATCCACGGTGACTTTACGACGGCGGGCGGCACTGAAGCGGCACGGGACCTTTTCTCCGGGTCGCCGGAGCTGGACGGTGTTTTCGCCGCCTCTGACCTGATGGCGCTGGGCGTCATTGACGTGGTGCGGGGCGGCGGCCGGAAGGTTCCGGAGGATGTTGCCGTTGTGGGGTTCGACAACCATTCCCTCCTGGCCGCCAACGGCATGGGCCTCACCACGGTGACCCAGCCCATGGTGGACATGGCCGTGACCGCCGGGAAGCTCCTGATCCGCGTGATCGAAAACCCGGAAGAGCAGCTCGATCCGGTCATCTACCCGGCCGAGCTGGTTGTCCGCGGCAGCACCGTGGCGCACGGCGGATAGTTCCGCTCCGGCAGGGCGGAGTGGTCAGCCTGGACCGTCAGGTGGGCCGTGCACCGGCGCCCACGGTGGATTCCCGCGGCACTACACGGAACGCCGTTTCCACTTCGCGGGGCGGCATTCCGTCCGGGTCCTTGATCCGTTCCATCAGCATCCGGATGGCGGTCTCGGCGATCTCGGTCCGGCCGGGGTCCACCGTGCTCAGGGTGGGGAGGGAGTACCGGGTTTCGTCAAGGTCATCGAAGCCGATCACCGCGACGTCGTCCGGGACCCGGTATCCGGCTTCCTGCAGGACACGCACGGCGCCCTGGGCCAAGGTGTCGTTCAGGCCAAAGACGGCGTCGAAGGAGGCGCCGCGGTCCAGCAGGTCGTGCATGGCCGCCGCGCCGTTGGACCGGTGCCAGTCCACCACGTAGGCGACGATCCCGTCGTCGTACGGAATGCCGCGACCTTCCAGCGCCTCTTTGTATCCGCGCAGGCGGAGGCCGGCCGAGCCGATGACCTCGCCCTCGTGGGCGCCGACGACGGCGATGCGCTTCTTCCCCAGGTCCAGCAGGTGTTCGGTGGCGGCCCGGGCGGCCGTCACGTTCTGCATGGTGACGTGGTCCGAGGAACTGCCGAAGATGCGCTCGCCGAGGAGGACTACCGGAACGTCCGCCTTGATCAGGCCGGCGTCCTCCTGGCCGAGCGCCAGCGGGCTAAAGATCAGGCCGTCGGACATCTTGAGCCGCGGACTGGCCATTACCTCAAGCTCGCGCTTCCGGTCAGCGCCGGTCTGCTCAACCAGCACCACCAGCCCGTGCTTGGCGGCAGCCTCGATGACCGCGTCCGCAAGTTCGGCGAAGTACGGCAGGCTCAGTTGCGGCAGGGCCAGGGTGATGGCGCCGGTGTGTCCGGAGCGGAGGCTGCGGGCGGTGAGGTTGGGGCGGTAGCCCAGCTCCGCGATGGCCTTCTCCACCTTGGCGCGGGTGGTGTCGCGGACGTGCGGGTGGTTGTTGATCACGTTGGAGACGGTCTTGAAGGACACGCCCGCCACGCGCGCCACATCGTGAAGAGTTGCCGCCATCCCAGTCCCTTAGGTTTAACCGCGGCCCGCAGGCCAGTACCGCCCACTTTACAACGTTGAATCGACTCAACCGGTTGGAGGGCACGGCGATGCCCTGCGACGGTGGTGCCCGCCCCTGCAGGGCACCGCCGTCATTCAACGCCGCTTGCGCCCGGCCCGGTCCTGCCGGTCCTGCTGCTCATGGAGCCCGCGCTCGGCGGAACGCTGGGACCTGCCGGCCATGACCACTTTCTGGTGCCATTCGCGCTGGTAGGCACGCTGCGCTGCGGCGTCGTGCCGGCGGGCCAGTGCGGCCAGCTCCCGCTGCAGCTTCAGGTAGTTGTGCCAGCGGCGTTCCTCCAGCGCACCGACCGCAATGGCCTCCTGCACTGCGCAGCCGGGCTCGCCCTGGTGGGCGCAGTCCGAGAACCTGCACCGGCCGGCCAGCGCCTCGATGTCATCGAACATCCCGCCCATGCCGTCCTCGGCGTCGAACAACCCGAAACCCCGCACGCCGGGGGTGTCCATGAGGACAGTCCCGTTGGGTAGGGGCACGAGTTCCCGGGAGGTGGTGGTGTGCTTTCCCCTGAAGTCGCCGGACCGCACCTCCCCGGTGTGCTGGACTTCGCGGCCCACCAGGGCGTTGATGAGCGTGGACTTTCCGGCGCCGGACGGCCCCAGGAGGACGATGGTGCCGCCCGCCGGGATGTGCGCCAGCAGTTCGGGGACGCCGTCGCCGGTTTCCGCCGATGTGGTGACCACCTCCACGCCCGCCGCCTGCAGGATGACTTTCCCGACGACGTCGTCCGCCACCCCGGCGAGGTCCGCCTTGGTGACGATCACCAGCGGAGCGGCGCCGGAGTCCCACGCGGCCACCAGGGTGCGCTCCAGCCGGTTGTGCGTCAACGGCCGGTCCACCGGCACCACCACGCCAATAGTGTCCATGTTGGCGGCCAGGACCTGCGCGGCGGAGGAGTCCTCGAAGGCGCGTTTCCGGCTGAGCTCCGAGAGCCGTGGAAGGACGCCGAGGATCTGGCGTTCCCCGCCCCTGTTGGGCCCCATCCACACCCAGTCGCCGGTGACGGCCGCTTCACCGGTCAGCGGATACGGAAGGTGGAGCAGGTCTGGTCCAGCCGCCACCAGCAGCCGGGACCGGTCCACGCGGACCACGCGGCCGCGCTCCGTTGCCCCCGGCAGGGGGTGGCTGCTGAAATGCCGGGCAACCGCCGCGGTGTAGCCGTAGGCAACCGGCCCGTTGTTGCCTGGGCCATTGCTGCTGGCAGGGCTGGTGTCCGGAGTGGTGCTGCTTGACGTGGTGATGCTGTCCAGGCCGTGGCCTGATGATGATTTCACTGTGATACCTCAGGGAAGGCCCCTGCGCTCCGGCCGTCATTGGCCTGGGGGTGTTGGCGCTCCGCGGTGAGGTCAGGCGGGGTCGGTGCGGTACAGGGGAAGAGTCTGGATGATGGGTGCGGAGCGCTCAAGGCGCAGGGCTGCAACAGTCATCAAAACCACCTCCCTCTCGAGCCGTGGGGACCGGCGTCAGGTCCCGTGGGTTCCGCCGGCAGCATCCGGCGGAACCCACTTTAGCCCCGGCCGCCGGAATCCACCAGAGCCCTGAACCCAACCCGTAAATCCCGGAATGTGCCCCGGACCAGCACGTTGTTCTTTGATGGGGCGCCGGTTCGGGCATAGGTTGGCTGCAGTTGTGTTTTCCAGGGACGCAGCACGAATTGAGGAGGAACCATGGGCGATGACGCCATGGACCGGGCCGCTGCAAGGAACGATGCCGTGTTGAACGCGGGCAAGGAGAGCGGGCCCGGAAGCAGCCACGCGGACAGGATCGATGACGACGGCGGCCGTCCGGCGAAGTGGCGCATCGTCGGTCCCGGCCTGGTGGTGGCTGCCACCGGCGTGGGTGCCGCTGACATGGTGGCCACCCTGGTGGCGGGCTCCCGCTACGGCTACGGCCTTTTCTGGGCAGTCATTGTGGGTGTGGTCCTGAAGATCATCCTCGTCGAGGGGGCCGGCCGGTACACGCTGGCAACCGGAAAGACCATCTTTGAGGGCTGGCGCTCCCTGGGCAAGTGGACCACCTGGTACTTCGGTCCTTACATCATGATCTGGGGGTTCGTGTACGGGGCCACAGCCATGTCCTCTGCGGCGCTGCCCCTGGCTGCAGTGTTTCCGTTCCTGCCGCTGTGGGCGTGGGCCATCCTGATGGGACTCGCCGGTTTCGCGATGGTCTGGTGGGGAAAATACGCTACCTTCGAGAAGATCACCGCCGTGCTGGTGGGCCTGATGTTCGTGACCGTGGTGGGGCTGGCCGTGATTGCCGCCCCGAACATTCCGGAAATGCTTGCCGGTCTGATCCCGATGATTCCCTCCACGGACGGCGGCATCTTCTACACGCTGGCGCTGGCCGGCGGGGTGGGCGGCACCATTACGCTCGCCGCCTACGGCTACTGGCTTCGCGAGAAGGGCTGGTACACGCCCAAGTGGATGAAGGTCATGCGGATCGACAACTCCATGGCTTACGTAATGACCGGCATCTTCGTCATCGCCATGCTCATTGTGGGTGCGGAGGTCGTGCGCTCGGCAGGGGTATCCCTCAGCGCCAGCGACGAAGGGCTGCTGGATCTCTACGGTGTGCTGAAGGCGGAATACGGAGACATTGTGGGCACCGGGTTCCTGGTGGGTTTCTGGGCCGCGTCCTTCTCCTCCATCATCGGCGTCTGGAACGGCGTCTCCCTGATGTTCGCCGACTTCTGGGGCAACATGCGCGGCAAGGAGTCCGGCCACCCGGATACCCGCGTGGGTGGAAAATACTTCAGGTTCTACATCCTGTGGCTTACTTTCCCGCCCATGGTCCTCTTCGCGCTGGGCCAGCCGATCGGCCTGATCCTGCTGTACGGGGCCCTGGGTTCGCTGTTCATGCCGTTCCTGGCGCTGACCCTGCTGGGGCTGCTCAACGGCAGGCGGATCCCCAAGGCCTGGGCCAACAAGCTCCACTCCAACATCGCGCTGGGGCTCTGCGCCCTGCTGTTCATCGTCCTGGGCATCCGGCAGTTCTGGACTTCCCTTTCGCCGCTCTTCGGCGGCTGACGGCTGTTGCCTCTAACCAAGGCTAATTGGCTACCGCTGCAGTTCCAGCGCCCGCTTCTGCCGCGCCGAGATGCTCGAAACGTACCCGCAGTTGGTGCACGTGATGTTGTATTTCCGGGACGTGGTGAACACCGGAATAAAGAAGAGCGTGAACTTGGTGGCACGCTCTTCAAGGCGGTGGTGGGCGAAGGAGCGGCAGTACTGGCAGGTGGCCGGTTTGCCGGGCAGCGCCGTCAGTACCGTCTTGAAACCAAAGAGGAGGAACATGGGTCTGGCCTTTCGGGGCAGTCCTGCTGGCTGTCCTGACAACATTAGGCCCTGGACCAGCCGATAGCCCATCCTGACAGCCTCCCGGAGCGGTGCGATACTGGGGGTCCGCGCAATGTTCGTTATCAGGGGGATTTCGGCAAACATGGTCCTGGATACGGCGACCCTTCGCATTGCGTTCGGCCTGATGGCGCTGGTGCTGGTGTTCCTTTTCTACTTCTCCGCCTACCGGGTGACGCGCTCGCCATACAGCGGCTGGTGGTGCCTGGCATTGCTGTTTTTCCTTGCAGGATCGGCCTGCTTCCTGCTGGACGGCACGGCCCACCAGGTCTGGGCCAATCCGCTGGGGAATGTGCTGCTGGTGCACGGCGGGGTGGCAGTGTGGGCGGGTGCCCGGTCGCTGCGGACCGTGGCGCCGCCAAAGTGGGCCTTCACCGGCATCCCCCTGGTCACGCTGGTGGCCTCCGCCCTCGATAATCCGGCCACCAACACCTGGTCCGGCGGGCCGGTGTTCCTGGCGGCGATGAGCCTCACCATCGGACTTGCGTCCCGCGAGCTCTGGCGCCTGGAACCGGGATACACCCGGGTCCGGATTCCCATGGCCGTTGCCGCCGGCGGGCTCTCCGTGTTCTACCTCCTGCGCTGGTTTGCCTTCATGCTGGAGGGCCAAAACGGGCCGATCTTCCAGAGCGTGTTCGGCTCTGCGGTCACCACCCTGGTGACCATGGTCCTGCTGGTGGTGGTTTCCTTCAGCATGGCGGCCCTCAGCAGCGAGCAGCAGACCCGGGCCCTGCGGATGGTGGCCTCACGCGACGACCTCACGGGGCTGCTGAACCGCAAGGCCTTCCTGGAAATGGCGGCGGAACAGCTGGCGGACCTGTCCATCACCAGGGGATCGGGCGCCCTGGTCCTGGCGGACCTGGACCACTTCAAGTCCGTCAACGACACCTACGGGCATGCCGCCGGGGACCTCGCCCTCCAGACCTTCGCCGATGCGTGCACGGCCACTGTCCGTCCCACCGACCTGGTGGGCCGCTACGGCGGGGAGGAATTCGTCCTCCTCGTTCCCGGCGCCAGCGCCGAGCGGGCGGAACTCATCGCCTCGTCGATCAGCAACCGCCTTGCCGCCGCGACCACCGCGGACGGGATGGAAATGCCCACCGTCAGCTACGGCATTTCAACGTACGACGGCGCCGCGACGGACGTGGAGCGCCTGATCGCCTCAGCCGATGCCGCACTGTACATGGCCAAGTCGCTGGGCCGGAACCAGACCGCCCGCAGCGACCGGATGCGCTAGCAGGGGCCAGCGGAAGTGGGGGCTGTGCAGGCCATGCTCCCGGGCCTGTTGCCAAACTGTGGCTTCCGGGCGGTCCGTAACCCAAGGGGAGCGGGAACCCCTGCTGATAAAATGGCGGGGTTGCAGGGCGGCCTTTTTGCTGGTCCAACCAGCGCCGTAACCAAGTAAGGGACCAGACACTCATGACGGCAGGCGGGTCACACCCCGGGACTTCGGAGACTCAGCCGGGCGCGCCGGCCAAAGCCTCCGGCCCGGCTACAGGCCGCGCCTACCTTGCCACCATTGAGGGCTTCATCGGAGCCCTCATGATGTTTATCGGCTCCATCGGCACGGGCTGGATCGCCAACGGCTCACCCATGATCCGCCAGCCGGTGGTCATCGCCCTCCGCACCGAGGGCTGGGGAGTCACGGTGTCCACCGTGCTGCTCACCGTGGGTGCGATGGTGTTGATGCGTTCCTGGCTTCGGCTGGGCCAGCGGCTGGCGGACTGGGGCCAGTCCTCGCTGCGGTCCGTGGTGGTCGCCATCTCCGCCTGGTCACTGCCGCTGCTCTTCTGCGTCCCGGTGTTCTCGCGGGACGTGTACGCCTACACAGGCCAGGGCAGGCTGGTGATGGAGGGCCAGAATCCCTACGAAGTGGGCATCTCCAGCCTCAGCAACTGGTTTTCGCTGGGAGCGGACCCGGCATGGGCGGAAAACCGGACACCCTACGGGCCCTACTTCCTCTGGCTGGCACGCGGGGTGGTGGGGCTGACCGGTGCCCAGCCTGACGTGTCCGTGCTGCTCTTCCGCCTCCTGGCCGGCGTCGGCGTCCTGCTGTGCGTCATCTACGTCCCCAAACTGGCGGAACTCCATGGCATCAACGGCGCCCGGGCGCTCTGGATCTCGGTGGCCAACCCGCTGTTCCTGATCAGCTTCATTGCCAGTGCCCATAACGACGCCCTCATGGTGGGCCTCGCCGTCGCCGGCGTCTACTTCGCCGCCACCCGCCGCTACCTGGTGGGCATCCTCCTGGTCACCGCGTCCATCGGCATCAAACCCATTACCGTTCTCCTCCTGCCGTTCATCGGGGTAATGTGGGCGGGCCCGTCCGCGTCCTGGACGCGGAAGTTCCTGATCTGGGCTGCGACGGCGGGCATCAGCTTCGGCGTGCTGGTCCTGAGCGGCATCCCCTACAACCTCGGCATCGGCTGGACATGGGCCATCATGGACCCCACGCCGGGGTACACCGGCTACTCGCCGTCCGGCTTCCTGGGCCAGCAGGTGGAGTTCCTCGCCAACGTCCTGGGACTCCCCGGCGGGACCTTCGCCACCCTGTTGCGGACGGGCATGAAATGGGCCGCGATCGGACTTGTCCTGCTGCTGATGTTCCGGGGCGACTATTCGCTGGCGGTGCGCCGGATGGCCCTGGCGTTCACCGCCGTCGTGATGCTTTCGCCCATCATCCAGCCGTGGTACATCCTGTGGTTCCTGCCGTTCCTGGCCGTTACGGGTATCCGCGACGACTGGCAGATCAGGTCGCTGTACGTCGGCGTGACGTTCTTCGTGGTGTTCGGGGCGCAGGACCAGCTCTCCGTCTGGTCCTTCGTGGAGCTGCCCATCGATGCGTCGTCGCTGGCATTCATCACGGCGCTGGCATTTACGTTCTACCTTCTATTCCTTGACGTGCATACACGCAAGCTGCTGATCGAAGGCAGGCCTCTGGACCTCGCCAGGCGGGGCTGGAGGTGGCTGCTGGCTATGCGGGATGCCAGGCGTGGCCGGGCGGAGGAGCCAGGCCGGGAGAAGCTGGGAAGCCGCTGAGCCGTCCGGGCCTTTTGACCCTGTTGCGCCAGCAGGGGCAGGTGTCTAGTGAAGGGGTATTGGCCCCCGCGCCCGTGGCTCTTGCCCGCCCCGGCCGGAGCAGAGGAGAAGGGTGCTTGGCATGACTGAGGTAGTCCGGTACGAGGTGGGCTCCGGGACTGTCCTGGTTGAAGTGGCGGCCAACAGCTACGGCGTGGAACACCCTGCGAGGAACGAGCAGGGCATCCTGGATGCGGGCCGGCGCCTGGAGGATGCCCTGGCCGCCGTCCGCCCCGCAGCAGCGGCCGTCGTCGACGCCATGCGGGAAATCGCACCCGAACACATGGAAGTGGAATTCGGCGTGAAACTCGCGGGAACCGCGGGGGCGGTGATCGCCCGGAACACTGCGGACGGGCACTTCGTCCTGAGAATGTCCTGGTCGGCGTCCCCGGATGTCGTGGCCGAGGAAGAGTAAGCCCGCCTGCAGGAACTGGAGGCCTTCCACGCTGCAGCGGAGCATGACTGGTCTCCCCACGAGGAGGTGGCCGGATGTATAAGTTCCGGGACCGGGTTGAAGCGGGCCGGAAGCTGGGGCTCGCCCTGGCCGGGCTGCGCGGGGAGGACGTGGTGGTCCTGGGGCTGCCCCGCGGCGGTGTTCCCGTGGCGGCCGAGGTTGCGAACGCCCTGGATGCTCCCTTGGACATCATTGTGGTGCGCAAACTGGGGGTTCCGTTCCAGCCGGAGGTGGCCATGGGGGCCATCGGGGAAGGCGGGGCCCGGGTACTGGACCGGCGGGTGGTGTCCCTTGCCCGCGTCACGGACGGTGATCTCCGGACGGTTGAGGCGCGCGAGCGTGCGCTGCTGGATTCCAGGCTGGAACGGTACCGGCAGGGAAAGGCGCCCATGGACCTCAAGGGCCGTACGGCCGTCATTGTGGACGATGGCATCGCTACCGGGTCAACGGCCCGGGTGGCATGCAAGGTGGCGCGCCAGCTGGGGGCAGCACGGGTGGTCCTGGCCGTCCCGGTGGCGCCGGAACGGGCCATGGACTCCCTGCCCGAGGCGGACCAGTTCCTCTCTCTGGTCTCCCCGCGCGACTTCGAGGCGGTGGGCTACTACTACCGCGACTTTTCACCCACGGATGATGAGGAAGTGATCCACCTGCTCGACTCTGCGGCGCGGCGGGAGCACATTGGCCGCCCAGGGCAGGTTGCCGTCGGCCAGGACGTCCGCATCGCAGTGGACGGGGTGTTAATCAATGGGGACCTGCATCTTCCGGACCAGTGCCGGGCGGTGGTGGTCTTCGCCCATGGCAGCGGCAGCAGCCGGCACAGCCCGCGCAACCGCTACGTTGCTTCCGTCCTGGAGGAAGCGGGGTTGGGCACCCTGCTCTTGGATCTGCTCACCCCCGAAGAGGAAGTGGACCGCGGAAACGTCTTTGACATTCCCCTGCTGGCACAGCGGCTCAGCGCAGCAACCCGCTGGCTCAAGGGCAGGGATGAGACTGCAGCATGCCGGGTTGGCTACTTCGGGGCCAGTACCGGGGCGGGCGCCGCGCTGTGGGCGGCGGCCGAACCGGGCGCGCAGGTGGACGCCGTGGTTTCCCGCGGCGGCAGGCCGGACCTTGCCGGGCCGCGACTTGCGGCGGTGCGCGCACCCACCCTGCTGCTTGTGGGGGGTGCGGACACCCAGGTCCTGGCACTGAACCGGCAGGCCATGGACCTGATGCGGGCGCCGGTACACCTGGAGGTCATCCCTGGAGCCACCCACCTTTTCGAGGAGCCGGGCACGCTCGCCCGGGTCGCGGCCCTGGCCACCGAATGGTTCTCGCGCCACCTGGTGCCGGAGGGCGTGGCGGAAGATGCACCAGGGGTTTCCTGAGCTGCCAGCTACGCGCCCGCGGGCACCGCCGCAGGTTTCCGGCCCAGTTCGGCAGTGCGTTTCACGGACCACCAGAGCAGCACCACCAGGAGGACGTTCCGGGTGGTGAGGATGGCTGCCATCACCGGATGGGCGTGGATCAGGGGCGTGTAAAACAGGGGGTAGATGACGAAGGTGGTCATTGCGATGCCCATCAGCAGCGCCGCAGGAACCTTCCACCGCTCCCAGTCATGCGTGAGCCCGGCGATGATCACCGGCGCCAGCCAGATGATGAACTGCGGGGAACCCACCTTGTTGAACACGATGAACGCGGTGACCATCATCAGGGAGCCCTCAAGGAACAGTTCCTCCCGTTCGGCGCCGCGGTTCAGGGCGCGGACCAGCAGCACTGCAGCGGTGATGGCAGCGAGGATCAGCAGGGGCTGCATCAGGAAGGCTGCGGTGTCCGCTCCGGGGCCGTAGACCTCCGTGGAGTTGATGGCGGTATTGTCCGCCATCTTCGAACCCGCAATGTTGAAGACGCTCAGCCATACCCACGGCGTGGAGAACGTGGCTTCGAGCTGCATCCCGCGCTCGCCCTGGTTCAGGAGGAAGTCCATGATGTGGGGCAGCCCGCCGGAGAGCCAGGTGCCCAAGGTGACAACCGCTGTTACCGCCACGCCGGAAAGGACCACCTGGACCCGCTTCCGGCTGGCAATCACGATGGGCACGAGCACGGCCGCCGGCCACACCTTGATCCAGGTGGCGATGCTGAGCAGGACGCCGGCCACCACCGGCCGCTGCGCCGCATAGAGCAGGGCGATGAGCACGATGGGCGCGGTGATGCCCTCAACGCGGGCGAAGCTGAGGTAGCCCATGAAGACGGTGAAGAACAGCCACCACCAGGCAGGGGCGATGCCGGCCACCTTCCGCGGCCCGCGGGTGAGGAAGGCGAGTCCGACGGCGTTGAGGGCTGCGATGATCAGGAACCAGGCCAGCAGGTAGAGGCTTGGCCCGGCGATGTTGGCCAGGAAGATGGGGATCTGCGCCAGCACGGGGTACACCCACGGGCTGATTTTCCCGTCGAGGTCCTGGGGGTTGTAGCCGTCCGTGGCCCACTGGCGGTACTGCTCTGTGTCGCTGAACGTGTCACCGTGCAGGAAGAAGGACGCCATCCAGCCAAGGAAGTAGAGATGGACGACGGCGAATCCCCACCACACGCTGGAAGGGCGGGCGAACCAGTCAACCGCCTTTGCCGGCAGGAGTTTGCTGCGGACGGAGACCAGGCGGTCAAAGAACCTCGTGGAAATCTTAGGACTCCTTGAGCGCGGGGGCGGCTGCGGGAGCCTTCTTGCCCAACAGGTACAGGCGCCGGACGCTCCAGATGAACAGGACCACCAGGAGGACGTTGCGGATGGTGAGCACCAGGGCCATCCACGGGTTGTTGTGGCTGAGGGCGTCGTAGAACAGGGGGTAGATGAAGTACGTTGCCACGGCGATGACGATCAGCATGGCGGCCGGTACCCGCCAGTCGCGCCAGCTGTGGGCGAGGCCGACGGCGACGGCCGGCGCGAGCCACACCATGAACTGCGGCGATCCCACCTTGTTGAACACCACGAACGCGGTGGCCAGGGTCAGGGCCCCGGCGAGGAGCAGCTCGGTGCGGTCCACGCCGCCGTTGAGCTGGCCCTTGTGCTGCTTCCCGTTGTGCAGTGCCCAGAAGGTCAGGCCGGCCACCAGCAGTGCGGCCAGGATCAGGAGGGGCTGCATCAGTACTGACATCACTGCCGTTCCGGGGCCGTCCACCTGCATGGAGTTGATGTCCGTGTTCATGTACATGCGGGAGTCGCCGATGTTCAGGACGGACAGCCAGAGCCACGGCGTGGTGAAGGTGGCCTCCAGCTGCATGCCGCGGTCACCCTGCTGGGTGAGGAAGTTCAGAAGCTTGGGGACGCTGCCCACCGCAGCGGCCAGCGCAACCACCCCTGCCGTCGTCGCAAGTCCGGCGAGCACCACCAGGACACGGTTTTTGACGACGGCGAACAGGGCCAACATGACGGCCGCGGGCCAGACCTTCACCCAGGTGCCGATGGCCAGCAGGACGGATGCGATGAACGGCCGGCCGACGCCATACGCAAGGGCCACCAGGACCAGCGGGGCGGTGAGGCCGTCCACGCGGGCGAATCCCAGCCAGCCCATGAGGAAGGTGAACACCAGCCACCACCAGCCGGCGGGGATGGCCTGGCGGTCACGGCCGCGGTTGGTGAGTTTCAGCAGCGCCCAGCCGTTCAGGACCGTGGTCATGAGGACCCACAGGAAAAAGAAGGGTCCTGGGCCGGCGATGCCTGCGATGGCCATCGGGATGAGCGCCAGGATCGGGTAGACCCAGGGGCTGGGCCCGCCGGTGAGGTTTGCGTCGTTGAACCCTGCAATGGCCCAGTCGCGGTAAATGAAGGTATCGCTGAAGGCCTCCCCGCGAAGCGATAGCGAGGCCGCGAAGACCAGGAAGACCAGGTGCACCACGATGAAACCGCCCAGCAGCCCGCGGCCGCTGTTGAGCCGGGCCCGGGCGGGCGCGGGGAGGACGGCGTTGCGGATCCGGGTGAGTCTGCCGAAGAAAGCGTCCGTAGAGATGGCGGGATCCTTATCAGGTCGTTGCACAGCCGTGTGTTGCGCAGTGGTGCACGGGTCTTGCCGGGAGGCTTCTCCGGGGGCATTGGAGGCGTTCAAAAACAGCTTCCACTCCCCACCAACTGTAATTGACCAGCCCGAAACGGCCGTAATTGCTGCGCCTGCACCGCGAAGCGCAGAGCGCTGACCTGCGGTTCTTTGTTACTTGATTTTTCAAGTTGCTGGCGGGCCGATGCTGGGGCATCATGAGGTGGGCAGTAGGATGCCCTGCCGCGCCGGCAGCTTGGGGGAGTGAAAGGCGCGTCTCCCACCCCTAAAAAACTAAGGCCCCACCCATGACCGCTGACTTCCCCTTGACCCTGACCGTTGCCGACCGCGCAAGCATGGACAGCGAGCTCGATGCCGCCGTCACCGCCGCCAAGGCCCACGCGCTCGCCGAGAAGCGCCACGGCATCCTGGTGACACGGCACGGCGTGGACAAGTTCACCGTGGCACTCAGCGAGGCTGTTCCCTTCGGACTGACGCGCGAACAGCAGGCCTGGTAGTCCAGGACGGCCCTAGCTCGACGGCGCCTCTAGTTCGAGGGGCCGTCGGGAACCGGAGCCTTAGCTGTCTGCGGGTGTGCCGGAACCGTTTCCGGAGACCCTTCCGCTACGCTGCTGCAGCCGGTCAATGTGCTTGGACGCCTCCGCCTTGCTGAGGTCAGCCGGCAGTTCTTCCCCTGCTTCACGGGCCAGCGTATCCAGGTAGCTCCGCTGCGCTGCCGTCATGGGTTCATCACCGGTCACCCAGTCTTCCGGGTCCCGGTCCAGGCCTGCGTCCGGTTCCGGTGTGGGGCTGCCGAGTGTTTCCTGTTCTTTGTTGTTGTCCATGCAGAGAGTCTAGGGTCCGGCGCTGACATTCCGCAGTTCCGTGAGCCGGCAGGGCGGTGTGAAGGGTTAGGCAACCGTGACCTTCAGGTCGTTCCTTCCCGGTGCAACGCCCACTACTGTCGACAGCACCATCGGGGACGACGGAAGAGGCACGATGAGCATCGACATCGAGATTGGTACAAGCCTCAGCAATGAGGACGCAGCGCACTTTGCGGCCAAGACGGAAGCAATCACCTCAGCGATGCAGAGGGTGCGGGAACGGCACGCGGCGTACAGCTGGGTGTGGACGGACGAGATCCGCTGCCGGGGCTGTAACGCGAGCATCGACATACCGCTTCTCGCCAGCACGAACGCAAGCGCCGAGAAGGCCTTCCAGGCTCATCAGTCCGCTCAGCTGGATGCACTCCTGGCTGCCGGCGGACTTCAGCGCGCGGAAGCCAGTTAGCGGTACCAGCTACGCCCTCTACTGAGGCCTGCCCGGCGGGCTTGTTGTGTCCTTGTTGGATCAGCCCAGGCGCTCGCCGGTCACGCCGGCCAGGTGGTCCAGGAGTTCGTTCTGGAACCGCTCATCGCGGACGGCGGGGTGTGGCTTTTCCCGGTGCTGGTGGTACCAGTAGCCGCCGCTGGTCAGGGCCTCCGGGTCATCGCTGGCGGCCAGCCATTCCTGCGTGCGGTGGCCGAGCCGGAGGTCGTCCGGCGCGCGTGCGCCGCCCATCCTGGTGGGCACCCAGCCGGGATCGACGGCGTTGCTGAGGACGTCCGGCCACAAACGCGCGACGGCGGCTGCCAGGGCCGTGAGGTAGAGCTTGCTGTCCGAATAGGTCACCTGGGCGTGGTTTTGGATGTGTGCGTGGCCGCCGCGATGCATGCCGCTGCTGACATATATTCGCCGCCGCGGCCGTTGCATGATTGCGGTGAGGAGGTAGGGGGCGGCGACGTTGACCTGGAAAATGTCCGGGCCGTGGAGCACCCCGGCGTTGTGGATGACGGCGTCCATCTGGCCCAGCCGGTTCACCTGGGCGGGCGATATCGCGGACCTGGTCCATGTCCGCCAGGTCGCCAACAACGCCGTCCGCACCGCGGTCCAGCAGTTCCTGGGCGGAAGCCAGGCGTTTCGCACTGCGGGCATGCACGACGACGCGGTGACCCTCCTGCAGAAGCGTTTCGGCTGTGTACCGTCCCAGCCCGTCCGCGGAGCCGGTGATAAGGATGCGCGCCACTGGTCCTCCTCGAGTTGTATACAAGTATGCAGCAAAGGCTAGAGTAGCCGAGGAGGTAACGACATGTCTGGTGCAACCACCCGCAATACAGGGGCGGATTTCGTCTATGCCGAGCTGAAGCGGCAGATCATCAGCCTGGAGCTGAAGCCGGGGGAACGCGTCTACGAACCCGCCATGGCCTCTGCGCTGCAGGTGAGCCGCACGCCGCTGAGGGAAGCCATCAGGCGGCTGATCTCGGAGAGCCTCCTGGAACAGCAACGGACCGGCGGCGTGCTGGTGCCCGCCCTGGACGAGGCGGAAATATCCGAGCTGTATGAAGTCCGCGCGGCCATGGAATCGCTGATGGCGCGCAATGCCTGCCTAAAAGCCACGCTGGCTGACATCGACGCACTCGAGGGCATCCTTGAGCGCAACGCTGCCATGGTGGGCTTCGCGGATGAGGCGATGAAGCAGGGGATGTCGCTGCACGGGAAAATCGCCGCGATCGCTGGCAATGCGTGGGCGCGGCGGTTCCATGACCAGATATCAAACCAGATGGAGCGGTACCGGCACTTCACCAACAGCACCCAGGAGCGGCGGGACCAGGCCCTTGCCCAGCACCGGACCCTGGTGGCGGCCGTGGCCGCCGGCAGCCCGGACCGGGCCGCAAGGATCGCGTTCGACCACGTCATGGGTGCCCGCGACGCGGCGGTGCGGGCCATGTCCGGCAACCCTGCATGATCGGCGAACTGGGCCGCCGGTCCACTGCAGCCCTCCTGGTCCATTCCACACTGATCCAGGCCCTGACTTTCCTGCTGCGGCCCGCTGCCACCTACCGCGCGCTGGAACTGGACGTTCCCGGTTTTGCCCTGGGGCTGCTGGCGGCGAGCTACGCCGTCTTCCCGCTGCTGCTCGCCGTCCCCACGGGCGCCCTGGTGGACCGCCTGGGTGAACGCCGCCTCATGGCGGCCGGAGCCGCCGTCGTACTGGCCAGCGCCTTGTTCCTGCTGCTGTGGGGTTCGTCAATTGCTGCACTGATCATCGGAACCGCCCTCCTGGGCGTCGGCCAGCTGACCTGCGTGGTTGGGCAACAGGCGGTGGTGGCCAACAACGCGGCTGCCTCCCGGATGGATTCCGCCTTCGGCTACCTCACCTTCGCTGCCTCCCTTGGGCAGGCCGTGGGGCCATTGGCCATCTCCCTGGTGGGAGGCGCGGCCGTCCGCCCCGACACCCAGGCGATCTTCCTCCTCTCGGCCTGCATGGGCCTGGTGCTCCTGCTGACCACCTTCGGCATCTCCGCAAGTGTCAGCGCCAGGAAGGCAACGGCAGCCCCGGCGAACAGCGGCAAAGGCAATGTGGCCTCGCTGCTGAAGACTCCCGGCGTGGCGCGGGCCCTGGCCACCAGCGCCACTGTCCTTGCCGTGGTGGACCTGACCATGGTCTACCTTCCGGTGCTTGGCTCCGAACGGGGGCTCACGGCGGCAACAGTGGGCGCCCTGCTCGCCGTCCGCGCCGTGTTCTCAATGGTGTCCCGCATCCTGCTGGGGCAGGTATCACGGAAGCTGGGGCGCAAGCGGCTCCTCGTGGCCAGCCTGGCGCTGTCCACCGTCGCTTTGGCCGCCATGGCGGTTCCCATGCCGGTGCTGCTGCTCTTTGCGGTCATGGCCGTGCTCGGACTGGGCCTTGGCATTGGCCAGCCCCTCACCATGTCCTGGCTCTCGGCGCAGGCACCCGCCGGGCAGCGAGGCCGTGCCCTTGCCCTCCGGCTCGCCGGGAACCGGGTGGGCCAGGTGGTGCTTCCCAGTGTTATCGGTGTGGCAGCGGCAGGCGTTGGCGCGATGGGGGTTTTCCTGGCGTCCGCGGCTGCAGTGGGCGGGACGCTCCTGCTCCTCCGGGGTGTGCGGCTGGACGACTGATTACGGCAACCGCGACGGGCGGAGCAGCGTTGGCATGCCCGCCTGTTCCGGGTCCAGCGGCACGGGACTGACCAGCACTGCCGGGCCGCGATGGAGCGTTCCGCTTGAGAGGGCACGGCACCGGATACCGCCGCGGCCCCGCATGGCCGGGTGGGCTCCCGGGGCAAGCACCTCATTCATCCACGCGCAGGGGTGGGCAGGCCTGCCGCCGTAGAACTGGACCCGGGAACCGCGTGATTCGAGCACGAAGTCCTGGCTGAGCAGCGGGGCCAGGTGGGCTCCGCGGAGGATCACGTTCCGCCGGGTGGCCAGCGGATCGAACGGGCCGGCGCCCAGCTCGGTCGCGATGGCCTCCAGGGATTCGACGGCGAACAGGGTCACCGCGGCGTCCATGTGCGCCGCCTTGCCGAAGAAGCGGTCGCCCACGATGCCCTTGCCCGCCACCACCTCGGCAACATCGGCATCCGTGGTGGGCACATCTGCTGCCCCGTCCCGCGCCCGGCCGAAGTAGGCGTGGGAGGGGGACACCAGCAGGTGCAGGATTTCGACGCCGTACCTGTACTCCTCCGTCATGCCCCCACCATACGCACGGATTCAGGCACCCACGTACGCGGCCAGGTGCTTGCCGGTGAGCGTCGGGGAGCCGGCCACCAGCTCAGCGGGCGTTCCCTCGAAAACGATCCGGCCGCCGTCGTGCCCCGCCCCCGGGCCGAGGTCGATGATCCAGTCCGCGTGCGCCATCACGGCCTGGTGGTGCTCGATCACAATTACGGACTTGCCGGACTCGACCAGCCGGTCCAGCAGGCCCAGCAGGTTCTCCACGTCGGCCAGGTGCAGGCCGGTGGTGGGCTCGTCCAGGACGTACACGTCGCCCTTCTCGGCCATCTGGGTGGCGAGCTTGAGCCGCTGGCGCTCGCCGCCGGACAGCGTGGTGAGCGGCTGGCCGAGGCTGAGGTAGCCCAGGCCAACGTCCTCGAGCCGGGCCAGGATGGTCCGCGCGGCCGGTGTCTTGGCCTCACCCTCGGCAAAGAACGCGGCGGCCTCGGTCACGGACATGGCCAGCACCTCGGCGATGTTCTGCCCGCCCACGGTGTATTCCAGCACGGCTGCCTGGAAGCGGCGGCCCTCGCAGTCCTCGCACGGGGACTCCACGGTGGCCATCACGCCGAGCTCGGTGAAGATGACGCCCGCGCCGTTGCAGGTGGGGCACGCGCCCTCGGAGTTGGAGCTGAACAGTGCCGGCTTCACCCCGTTGACCTTGGCGAACGTCTTGCGGATGGGTTCCAGCAGCCCGGTGTAGGTGGCCGGATTGCTGCGGCGCGAACCGCGGATGGCGCCCTGGTCGATCACCACCACGCCCTCGCGCTTGGCCACGGAACCGTGGATGAGGGAGCTCTTCCCGGAGCCGGCTACCCCGGTGACGACGGTCAGGACACCCAGGGGAATATCGACGTCGACGTCTTGGAGGTTGTGCGTGGACGCGCCGCGGACCTCGAGCGCTCCGGACGCCTTCCGGACGGACTCCTTCAAGGCCGCGCGGTCCTCCAGGTGGTGCCCCGTGGTGGTGTCGCTGCTCCGCAGGCCCTCCACGGTGCCCTCGAAGCAGACCTCGCCGCCGTTGGTGCCGGCCCCGGGGCCGAGGTCGACGACGTGGTCCGCGATGGTGATCATCTCCGGCTTGTGCTCCACCACCAGGACGGTGTTGCCTTTGTCCCGCAGCTGCAGCAGGAGCTGGTTCATCCGTTCGATGTCGTGCGGATGCAGGCCGATGGAGGGCTCGTCGAAGACATAGGTGACGTCCGTGAGCGAGGAGCCGAGGTGCCGGATCATCTTGGTGCGCTGGGCCTCGCCGCCGGACAGGGTGCCGGCCGGCCGGTCCAGGCTGAGGTAGCCGAGGCCGATATCCGAAAAGGAGTCGAGCAGGTGCTGGAGGCCTTTGAGCAGGGGAGCCACGGAAGGGTCCTTGAGGTTCCGGACCCACCCGGCGAGGTCGCTGATCTGCATCTGGCACAGTTCCGCGATGTTCTTGCCGTTGATCCTGGAGGAGAGGGCCTGCTGCGTCAGCCGGGTGCCCTTGCACTCGGGGCAGGTCTGGAACGTGACGGCCCGCTCCACGAACCGGCGCACGTGCGGCTGCATGGCCTCCGGGTCCTTGGACAGCATGGACTTCTGGATTTTGGGGATGATCCCCTCGAAGGTCAGGTTGATGCCCTCCACCTTGATCTTGGTGGGCTCCGCGTAGAGCATGGTGTCCAGTTGCTTGGCGGTGAACTTGGCGATGGGTTTGTCCATCGACAGGCCCATGCCCTCGAACAATCGCCCGTACCACCCGTCCATGGAGTACCCCGGAACTGTCAGCGCTCCCTCGTTCAGGGACTTGGCGTCGTCGTACAGTGCGGTGCGGTCAATGTCGCTGACGTTGCCCATGCCCTCGCAGCGCGGGCACATGCCGCCGAGGTACACGGCGTGGTTGACCACCGACTTCTCCACCCGCCCGCCCTTGTCCGTGGACATGACGCCGCTGGCCTTGCGGGTGGGGACGTTGAAGGAGAATGCCGTGGGCGGGCCGGCGTACGGCGTGCCCAGACGGCTGAAGAGGATGCGGAGCATGGCGTTGGCATCGGTGGCGGTGCCCACCGTGGACCGCGGGTTGGCGCCCATGCGCTCCTGGTCCACGATGATCGCGGTCGTCAGGCCTTCCAGGAAGTCCACCTCGGGGCGGGCGAGGTTCGGCATAAAGCCCTGGACGAACGCGCTGTAGGTCTCGTTGATCATCCGCTGCGACTCGGCAGCGATGGTGGCGAACACCAGCGAGCTCTTGCCCGAGCCGGAGACCCCGGTGAACACGGTTAGCCGGCGCTTGGGCAGTTCGACGTTGATGTTCTTGAGGTTGTTCTCCCGCGCGCCCTGCACGCGGATCAGGTCGTGCGTGTCGGCGACGTGCAGCCCGCTGGCCTGGGTGTCGGTACCGGTGTCCGTGCTCATCGGGTCTCCATCTGTTGGGCTGCACTGTCTGTTGGGCTGCGCTGACCGGAAGCCGCGTGCGCCAGCCGCGGGCCGCCGTCGTTGGTATCAGCCTAGGCCTGCTGGTTGATCCGTACGGTGTTCCCGGCGGGGTCGCGGAAGGCGCAGTCGCGGATGCCGTAGGGCTGGTCCACCGGTTCCTGCACCACGTCGGCCCCGCTCGCCTCAACCTTGGCGAAGGCGGCGTCGACGTCCGGGGCGGAGAGGATCACGGTGGCGTAGGTGCCCTTGGCCATCATCTCGGCGATGGTGCGGCGCTCGTCATCGGTGATGCCCGGGTCCACGCCCGGCGGGTGCAGGACGATGGAAACGCCGGGCTGGCCCGCGGGGCCGACGGTGATCCAGCGCATGGTGCCGCGCCCCACATCGTTGCGGACCTCAAAGCCGAGCGCGTCGCGGTAGAACGCCAGGGAAGCGTCGGGATCGGTGTGCGGAAGAAAGGTTGAGGAAATGGTGATGTTGTCCATGGCAGTCATGCTAGTTGCGGCTCCGGAGCGGGCGCTTCTCGATTCCTGACCGGTCTGGTGACCTGTTTCGCCACGCAGGCGGGGATGCCCGCCGTCGTGCCTTTTGCCTCCTGCTTGTAGACGCTGGGCGGCATGCCCACCAGCTCACTGAAGCGGGTGCTGAAGGTGCCCAGCGAGGAACAGCCGACGGCGAAGCACACCTCCGTGACGGAAAGGTCACCTCGGCGCAGCAGCGCCATGGCCCGTTCGATGCGCCGGGTCATGAGGTAGCTGTAGGGCGATTCCTGGTACGCGGCCTTGAAGCGGCGGCTGAGGTGGCCAGCGGACATGTGGACACCGCGGGCCAGTGCTTCGACGTCGAGGGGCTGCGCGTACTCCCGGTCGATCCTGTCCTTGACCCGGCGCAGGAGCATCAGCTCGCACAGGTAGGGGCTGGTGGCGGGGCTGGTAGTCACCTTTCAGATGGTGCTCCCTGGCGGGGGAGTTGTCCAGACTTTTGACGGCGCAGCTGCTGTGTAAAACGGCCCTTTTCAGCGGGGTATGATTGTGCCGCCGGCCGGCATGAGGTCCTCGCCCGAACAGGGCTCGAGTCAACGCAGTGCTGGATGATGTCCGTTCATTTGAGCAGTGGCATCCGGCGAAACCAAACCCTTTTCACCACTGTCAAAGACCCTGCCCGAATACTGCGCGGGCAGCACCTTGAAAGGACCCCATGGAACTGCTGTGGGAAACCGCCGGCTGGGCCGGCGCGGCTGCAATTCTCAGTGCATACCTGGCCGTTTCCATGGGCTGGCTGAAGGCCGGCAAAGGCTTCCAGACCGCGAATCTTGTGGGCGCCGTCGCCTTCATCATCAACGGCACCTTCCACGGGGCCTGGCCTTCCGTGGTGACGAACGTGGCCTGGTTCCTCATCTCCGCCGTCGCGCTTGTCCGCATGCGCTCCGAAAGCACCCCGCCGGTAGTGGCCGCGGATCCGCAGGTCCAGTTCCCGGGTGTCCCGGACTCCACGGGCCAGATGGCCGTCATCGAGGTTCTCACCGGTTCCATGCCAGTGGTCTCCATGCCTGCCATGGCTGACGGGCAGCGGCTGGCGCACTGAACCGTCACATGATCCCGGTGGGCACTCGAAGAAGATCGTCCATATAGTTGCACTTTTCTGCCATGGGCAGCCGCGGCGTTTGTCCATAGCCTGAAGTGGTGACGGACGCCAACCACTTCAAGAGCCAGATTCATCTGCCCGATGCGCCGCCGGACCAGCGGGCTGTCCTGGAGGCCGGAGGTGTTGCCTGCTGGAGCGAGCCGGTCTCCATCGACACCTACGCTCCCGGCGTGCCGGACCGGTACCCGATGTTCCTGGACCGCCGCGTGTACCAGGGGTCCAGCGGCAAGGTCTACCCCATGCCGTTCATTGACAGCATCGCCGGCTCGAAGGAACCCCGGCTTTGGCAGGCAACCCATCTGGAGAACGAATACCTGAGGCTCATGCTGCTGCCGGAAATCGGAGGCCGCATCCACATCGGCTTCGACAAGACGGCCGGGTACGACTTCTTCTACCGGAACAACGTGATCAAGCCGGGGCTGGTGGGCCTTGCCGGGCCCTGGATCTCCGGGGGCGTGGAGTTCAACTGGCCCCAGCACCACCGCCCGGCAACGTTCCTTCCCGTGGAAACATCCATCGAACGCGGCGCTGACGGGGCGGTGGTGGTGTGGCACAGCGACCTTGACCCCCTGCAGCGGATGCGGGGGACCCACGGTGTCCGCCTCCGCCCGGGCAGTTCGCTGATCGAGGTGGAGGCCCGGCTCTACAACTGCACGGACGTGCCGCAGACTTTCCTTTGGTGGGCGAACGCCGCTGCCCGCGTCCACGAAAAGTACCAGTCGTTCTTCCCGGCGGATGTCCGCTACGTGGCGGACCATGCCCGCCGGGCCGTCACGGCTTTTCCGCGCGCGGACCGCCCCTACTACGGCGTGGACTATCCCGCCCTGGCAGGGGAAGACCGTCCGGATGCGGACCGCATCGACTTCTATGCCAACATTCCGGTCCCCACCTCCTACATGGTCACCGACACCAAGGACAGCTTCTTCGGCGGCTACGACCATAAGGCGGGAGCCGGGTTCGTCCACTGGGCGGACCGCGGCATCTCCCCGGGCAAGAAGCAGTGGACGTGGGGCAACGGTCCGGTGGGCAAGGCATGGGACGCACACTTAACGGACGACGACGGCCCTTACGTTGAGCTGATGTCCGGCGTCTTCACGGACAACCAGCCCGACTTCAGCTACCTCGCCCCCGGCGAGACCCGCACCTTCAGCGAGTTCTGGTTCCCGATCCGCAAGATCGGCCCGGCGCACCAGGCGAACCTCGACGTCGCCGTCTCACTCGAGCTGGACGACGCCGGACGCAACGCCGCAGTGGGTGTCTCCAGCACGGCGGACCGGGCCAATGCCACGGTGGTGCTTCAACACCGCGGGCAGGCCATCCGGTCCTGGAATACCCGGATCTCCCCGGCCCACCCCTTCACGGAAGCGTGCGGGCTTGATGGCCCGGTTGAGGCTGCTGACCTCACCCTCCGGGTCCTTGACGGGGGAGCGGAGCTGTTGTCATGGTCCCCGGCCCGGGCCGGCGGTGCCGGGGAGGAGCCGTGGGTGGCTACCGAGCCTGGCCGGCCGGCGGAGATCGAAAGCCAGGACGAGCTCTACGTCACCGCCACACACCTGGCCCAGAACCGGCACCCCACAAGGTCGCCCCTGCCCTATTTCGAGGAGATGCTCCGGCGGGATCCCCACGATTCACGCGCGTCCATCGCGCTTGGTGCAGCGAAATACGCCACCGGCCAGTACTCGGAAGCGCGGAGGCTGCTGGAAAACGCACTGGCCCGGCTGACCCGCCGAAACCTGAATCCGCCCAGCGGCGAGGCCAGCTATCGGCTTGGCTTGGTGCTGGAACGGACCGGTCAACCGGACAGGGCTGCCGAACACTTTGCGAAAGCCGCCTGGGACAGGGCCTGGGCGCATCCGGCCCGCCTTGCGATGGCGCGCCTGGCCCTCCGGTCGGGGCAGCCAGCTGAGGCCCTCCGGCAGGCCGAAGCGGCCCTGGGACTGGACCCGGCCAGCCCTGCGGCCAAGCATCTGCTCTGCCTTGCGCTGCGCCAGATGGGTCGCGGGGACGAGGCCGCACGCCTGCTGCAGGGCATCCTCAAGGCCGACCCGCTGGACCCGGTGGCCCTGGCGCTGGACGGCTCCCTTGACGTTTCGGACCCCAAGACACCGCTGACCGTGGCGTGCTGGCTGGCCAGCGCGGGCCAGTGGCAGCTTGCCCTGGACCTGACGGAGCAGCCGGCCCGGTCCGGCGACAAGGGGTTCGGCAACCCGGAGCCCCTCCGCCGCTACCTCCGTGCCGGCTGGCTGGACGAGCTGCTGGACCCGGAAGCGGCGTCGCGGGAACGGGCGGCTGCCCGGCGGAGCGACACCACCTATGCCTTCCCCTATGGACTGGACCACTATGACGCGTTGCAGCGCGTCCTCCAGGCTTATCCCAAGGACGCGGTGGCGCACGGACTGCTGGGCTGCTGGCTGCTGGACGCGGGGCGCACCACGGAAGCGCTTGCCCACCTGCAGGCCTCCATGGCCAACGGGTCGGAGGACCCCGTGGTCTGGCGGAACGCCGCGATCGCCCACATCAACACCGGTGGGGACGCGGCAGCTGCGGACTCCTTCTTTGAGCGTGCCCTGGAGCTGAGTCCGGATGATGCCCGGCTGGTGTTCGAGCGTGCCGTCCTGGCCGGCCTCCGGGGCGTGCCAGTCAAGGAGCGCATCGACGACCTGGAAAGGCACGGCTCCGCTGTGTTCCGGCGCGACGACCTGACCGTTCTGTATGCCAACCTGCTGGTTGACGCCGGCCGGGCGGACGAAGCCCTGGGCATCATGGCCACCCGCAACTTCCAGCCGTTTGAGGGCGGCGAAGGACTGGCCCTGGCGGCCTATGACCGGGCGTCCCTGGCGGTTGCGGGCGCGCTTACTGAGCAGAGTCCGACGGCGGCCGCCGCCCTCCTGCGCGAAGGCATGGAGGCACCGGCGAACCTGGGCGAAGGGCGGCACCCTGCCGGGAGCCTGGCCGAGCGGCTGGTGGCGCTGGGGGACGCCCTCACCCGGGCCGGGGACGCTGATGCGGCAGCCGGGGCATGGAACCATGCCTGCCGGGAAGGCTCCCCGCTTGCCGCCGGCCCCGCTCCGGCCGGCCCCGCTGAGTACTGGAAAGGTGTTGCCTGCAGCAGGCTTGGCAGGCACGCTGACGCCGAACGGATCTGGCGGCGACTCGATGCCGGCGCCGATGAACTGGAAACCGCTCCCGCAGTGCCTGACTACTTTGCAACCTCCCTGCCCGAACTCCTGCTGTTCAGCACTGACACGGCCGGAGCCCGCCTTGAAACGGCGGCACTGCTGCGCAGGCTGGCCGCAGAAGGCCGCTCCCACCTCATAGAAAAGGCACACTCTTGACCGACGCACCGAGATACCTCGGCTCCGGAACCATGGAACGCGGCAGCGCTGCATCCCTGACGGGAGCGCCGCCGTCGCACCTTCCCTCCCGGCTGACCATCAGCCTCTGGGACTTCTCCTGGTACACGCGGGCTGAAGAAGGCGGCCCGTACGCCAGCCTGGATGCTGCCTGCGCGAAGGCGGCACAGCTGGGGTACAACACCATCCGCATCTGCGCCGCGCCGCTGCTCCTTTTCGGGGCGCTCGGCCTCGACGACCTTGCCGCTGACTTGGAGATCGAGGGGCTCGGAACCGCGCCGGACGGCGGCTTCTACGGCCGCGGCACCCGCTGGTACGACGCTCCCGGCGGCTACCGCCTCAACCTGCGCGAGCGGCTGCTGGAACTCTTCGACGCCGCCGCCCGCCACGGCCTGGTTGTCATCCTCGCCAGCTGGGAGTACCAGCAGTCACCGGCCTTCGCCCGTTCCCCGCGATGGTTCGAGGCGATCGACGCCGTCCCGCTGCAGGACAGGTACAAGGTCCTTGCGGACGCGTGGGACCGGCTCATCGGCGGGCCGACAACTGCGGGCCATCGGGACCGGATCGCCATGGTGGAACTGCATAACGAGGTGGACTTCTCTATCCTGCCCGCGCTCGCGGAAGGCGGCGCCGAACAGCTGGAGCGCCTCCGGGAACTCCACCCCGACCTTCTGGTCACCGCAAGCTATGGCAAACCTCCCCACCTGGCCATGCACACCGTCCCGGACGGACTGGGAGCAGCCCAGTTCCACGTCTACAGCTACGGCGTGCTGGATGCCCTCCAGCAGCAGATCGATATCAGGTCCGAGGGCGGCGCCGGCTTTCCCAACCCCGCCTTTCCCAACCCTGACCTTGCCGCCCTGCTGCGGCCCGGGGCATCCTCTGTGGCAGAGTACGGACGGCTGGCCGAGTGGAAATACCGGGCAACAGTTGTCACGGACCAGATGTTCTACGGCTACGACTGGATTGATCCGGAGGCGTGGGACACCTGGCTCTACAACAGGTTTGGCGAGTTCAGGGAGGTCATGCGGCGGGAAATCGAATCCCGGGTCATTGCCATCGCCGCCTGGGCGCGCTGGAAGAACGTCCCGGCCGTCGTCGGTGAAGGATGGATCGGTTACACGCCCCTGCACGGCAAGTTCGAGGAGGGACCGATCGGGCGCGACCTCGCCGAACGCGGCATCGGGGCAGCGCTCGACAACGGGGTGTGGGGGATGGTGCTGTGTTCCAACGCGGCGCCGCACCACCCGATGTGGGCTGACGAAGCGTGGCAACTCCGCATGAACCGCCTCATCCTTACCGCCCCCACTAGCTGAAAGAATCTCCATGCAGAACGAACAAGGGACCGTTGGGATGCCCAGCGCCGGGGTGCTCAGCGCCGCCCACCGGCCGCACGAGCTGGCACTGCAGTTCCCGCCCATGAGCAACACAGAGGACCGCCACAAAAGGTGGCGGCTCACCAGCCAGTACATGGAACACGACGGCGTCCCTGCGGTGCCGGTCTCCGGGGAGCTGCACTACAGCCGCCTGCCCCGGTCCCGCTGGGAAGAGCGGCTGCGGCTGATGAAGGCCGGCGGTATCACCGTGGTGGCGTGCTACGTCTTCTGGATCCATCACGAGCCGGCCGAGGGCGAGGCATGCTTTGACGGCAACCTCGACGTTGCCGCGTTTGTCCGGCTCTGCGCTGACGTTGGCCTGGACGTGGTGCTGCGGCTGGGCCCCTGGTGCCACGGCGAGGTCCGCAACGGCGGCTTCCCGGACTGGGTGCAGGCGGCGCCGGTGGCACACCGGACCAATGACCCCGCCTACCTGGCCATGGTGGAGCGCTGGTTCAACCGCGTTGGCACCGAGCTGGACGGCCTCAGCGGCCCGGACAGCAACGTCATCGGCATCCAGCTGGAAAATGAGCTCTACGACCAGCCGCGGCACATCACGGAGCTCAAGAAGCTGGCCAGGGCAGCAGGGCTGAGCGCACCAATTTGGACGGCCACGGCCTGGGGCGCCGCCGACATCCCGGAGGATGACGTCATGCCGGTGTTCGGTGGCTACGGCGACGGTTTTTGGGTTGATGCCGACGCCCCGTGGGACCCCACCTTCCGGGAGCATTACTTCTTCAGCCACGAGTGGGATGACCCCGGGATCGGCGCGGACCTGCGTGAACACTTCTCGGGCAACGGCGCGGCACCATCCCGTTCCCCGTCCACGCTGTATCCCCCGGCAACCTGCGAACTCACCGGCGGCATGGCAACGGCCTACCAGCGGCGGCCGTGGCCGAGCGGCAAGGATGTTGCGGCGGTTGCCAACAACAAGATCGGTAGCGGCTCCGGGTGGCAGGGTTATTACATGTTCACGGGCGGAACGAATCCGCCCGGCGGTCTGCAGGAATCGCAGGCAACGGGCTACCCCAACGATCTTCCGGTGTTTGACTATGACTTCCACGCGCCCATTGGTGCGGCCGGAAGGCTGGCGCCGGGCTTCGCCGAACTGCGGAAGCAGCACGCCTTCCTGGCGGCTTTCGGTGCCCGGCTTGCCCCTATGCCGTCCACCTTGCCGGACAACCTTCCTGCAAGCATTGATGACAGGGAGACGCTGCGCTGGGCCATGCGATCGGACGGCCGGTCCGGGTTCCTGTTCGTCACCTGGCACCAGCCGCACATTCCCCTGCCGGATTACCCGGGAGCCCAGTTCAGGCTCCTCCTGGACGGGGAAACACTCATTTTTTCGCGCGGGGGCCTCACCATTCCTGCCGGAACCATCGCGCGCTTGCCAGTAAATCTGGAAGTGGCAGGTGTCCGCCTTCGCTGGGCAACGGCGTCGGCCTTTACACTGCTGGACCCGGACGGTGCGCCCACGCTGGTCCTCGCTGCCGAGGAAGGGATAGTGCCGCAGCTGTGCCTGCCGGAAGGAACCGTTCTGGACGGTCCGGCAACCGCGCTGGATGACAACGTGTACGCCATCGACGCGGCCCACCCCGTGACCCTGACGACGAGCTCGCCCGAAGGCTCCCTGGCTATCCTGGTCCTGCCCTCCCACCTGGCTGACCAGGCGTGGGCGTTGGAGACTCCGCACGGGCGGCAGCTGCTCCTGTCCGCAGACCCGCTCTGGGTTGGTGCGGACGGCCGCCTGGCCGGCAGGTCGCAGGGGGAACCCGCTGTCCGGCGCTACTCCGCAGCGGCCGGTGGGTTCGAGAACGTGCGGATCGGCAGAACGAAGCCTGAACCCCTTCGCCGGACGCTGCCTGCCGAGCGGATCCGCGCCGCGAAGCCGGTCCCGGCGTCCTTCGGCTCCCTCGCCGGCCGCGCTGCCGCACCCACCGGCTCTTCCATCGATGACCTGGCCGCCGTTTATGCGGTGGATCTGGGCGCGACGGTACTGTCCGGGGAGCACACGGAACTGGAGGTTGCCTGGGCCGGGGACGTGGCCTGCCTGGTGGTTGACGGGACGGTAGTGGGGGACAGGTTCTGGGACGGTTCCCCCTGGATTATCGAAACCAACGACGCCGGGATACGCCCGGGCTCGGACGTCCGGCTCCAGATCCTGCCGCTCGCCAAGGATGCGCAGGTTGGGCTGCCGGCCGAGGCGCAGCGCCGGCGGGACGCGGTTGCCGGTGACCTGGTTTCGCTGGACAGCCTGGATCTCCTCCAGTGGGCCAGGTGGTCGGAGGAGCCCGCCTGAGCTGCAGAGTTGTGCCATAGCATGGACACTTCGTGGCGGAAGGAGTGCGGGGTGGAGCGGGCAACGGGGTTTCCGAACCAGCGCCTGGTGGTGGTTCCCCGGCCCCTGGTCCGTGACGCGCTGGAACGTCCCGTCACGCGCCGGCTGGTGGTGACCGACGCCGGCGTTTTTCCCGCCGCCGGGGAGCATGGGCGGTACCGGCCCCAGGGCGCGGACGAAACCATTGTCATCCTCTGCGTCGCGGGGGCGGGGTGGGTGGAAACCGGCGGTAACCGTTACGACGTAGGCAAGGCAACCGCCGTCGTGCTTCCCGGCAACACCGGTGAGGCGCATGCCTACGGTGCCTCTGCTGAGGACCCCTGGACCATCTGGTGGTGCCACATCCGCGGCTCCGATGTTGCCGAACTTGTTGAAGAATCCGAGGTCCGCGCCGGCCGGCCCATCATCCCGCTGGTGGCCGTGGACCGGCTGACCGCCATGCTGGACGAGATCATTACTGCCCTGGAGCAGGACCAGTCACCGGCCCGCCTGGTGGCTACGGCCGGGATGGCCTGGAAGCTGCTGGCCACCCTGGCGGTGGACCGCCGCCTCCCGGAACAGGGAACGCCGCTGCAGCAGGCCATGAAATTCCTCGAGGACCGGGTGGACGGCGCCATCCGCCTGCCGGACCTGGCCAGGGTGGTGGGTGTTTCGCCGTCGCACTTGAGCAAGCTGTTCCGGGAGGCGACGGGAGGCGGAGTGCTGGCCCACCACACGGCCCTGAAGATGGCACGGGCCAGGCTCCTGCTCGACACAACAGACCTGACGATTGCGGAGGTGGGACGGGAGATCGGGCTCTCCGACCAGTTCTACTTCTCCCGCCAGTTCCGCCGTCTGCACGGGGTAAGCCCCAGCGCGTACCGGGCGGACCGGAAGGGGTGAGGCGGCCACCATTCAACCCAGAGAAATGAGGAATCCCCATGGCGTGGACGCCTGATGTGAAACCCCGTCACCGAGTCATCGTTGACAACGACTTCTCCGGAGATCCTGATGATCTCTTTGCGTTGGCCCACCAGGTCCTTTCGCCGTCCGCCGACATTCGCGGTGTGATCGGATCGCACCTTGCGCCCGGCGACTTTTTCGACCCATCCGACCGGCAGGCGGACAACGCAGCGGAAATCGCAGCTGGTCTTCTCGCGCTGTTGGGCCGCCCGGACATCACGGTGGCAAAAGGATCAAACACAGCCCTGGGCAGCCTCGAAGCGGGGGAGTTGTCCGACGCCGCTGCCCTGATTGTCCACGAGGCAATCCATGGGGATCCCACGCTGCCTCTTCTGGCCACCTTTGGAGGCGGACTCACAGAACTCGCCGCAGCCTGGAAACACGACCCCAGCATTGAATCCAGGCTAACCGCGATCTGGATCGGCGGGGAGGAATACCCTGAAGGACCGGATGCTCCTCCCTTCGCAGAGGGCCCGGAGTACAACATCAACATCGACATCCCCGCCGCGCAGGTAGTCTTCAACGAGTCCGCGATCCCGATCATCCAGGTGCCCAGGGACGCCTACCGGCAGTGCATCGTGTCCATGGCCGAACTTGCGGCGGCAATGGAAACCGCCGGGGAACTTGGCAGCTACCTTGGCAATGCACTCAGCCGGGTCATTGCCGCCAATGAGCAGAACGGCCACCGGATGGGGGAGACGCACGTCATGGGCGACAACCCCCTGGTCCTGCTCGCATCACTGCAAACGCCGTGGGAGCCCGACTTTTCCTCCACCGGGCATCGGGTGCGCCCCACCCCGTTCATCACCGATTCGGGGGGCTATGCAGAGCAGGCGGTCCGCGTGCCGCGCCCCATCCGGGTCTGCACCCGCATCGATACCCGGCTCATGTTCCAGGACATGTTCAGCAAATTAGCGGGGTGCAGGGATGGCAGCGGTCACTGAGGATGTGCTTCTTTCATCGGCCGCAGGTGAGCGAAGGAGGCGTTCGCCGATGTCCTGCCCGATCCTCCGGAGGAGGGCAGCCGAAAGGCCGGGGTCTTTGGAGGAGTCCTGGTCCGTGTACTCGGTCAAGGTGTAGACCCGCGCCAGGGGCATCTCGGACCACCGCTCCCTCGGGAGGAGTGAGCGGCCGGCGACGGCGATGATGGGCCTGGGGCCGGAACGCCGGGCGACGGCGGCTGGCAGCTTCCCGGCCAAGGTTTGTTCGTCGATGCTGCCTTCGCCGGTGATGACGACGTCGCAGGTTTCCTTGCGTGCGTTGAAGTCCAGCAGATCCAGGAAGTAGCCGGCGCCGGAGACCTGGGTGGCGCCCAGCAGCAGGCAGGCGTAGCCGATGCCGCCGGCGCTGCCTGCGCCCTCGTTTTCTGCCATTGCTGCGGCGCCGGCAAGCCCGGCTTCGGCCATCTTGCTGACATAGTGCGCGAGCCCCTTGTCGAGTGTTGCCACGTCCTCCGGCCCGGCGCCCTTTTGGGGTCCGAAGATTGCGGGAGCACCGTGGATTCCGAGCAGGGGATTGTGGACATCGCTGGCGACGATGAGTTCGGTGCCGGCCAGTAAGGGCAGCGGAGTCCGCTGCACTTCGTGGATGTGGCCCAGGGCGCTGCCGTTGCCGGGGAGTTCCCGGCCTTCAGCGTCCAGGAAGCTGTAGCCCAGCGCCGTGAGCATGCCCATGCCCCCGTCAGTGCTGGCGCTGCCGCCGAGGGCCATGACGATCCGGGCCGGGTTCAGGCTCAGCGCGAACAGGACGGCCTCTCCGAAACCGCGGCTTGAGGCCTTCAGCGGCTCGGGCTTTCCGCCCGGAAGCTGCCCAAGGCCGCAGGTGTTGGCCACCTCCACAACTGCCGTGACGCCGTCGAACGCGATGCTTGCCTGGACCGGCTGTCCGGTGGGCCCGGCCACCGTGCAGGCCCGCCGGGCAAAGCCGGAGGCGACGGCCGCGTCAACACTGCCGTCACCTCCGTCTGCGAGTGGAAGGAGCTCGCAGTGGACCGACCCGGGTCCGGTTGCGGCGCGGAGCCCTGCCGCCAGGGCGTCCGCCACTTCGCCGGCGGTGAGGCTGCCTTTGAATTTGTCCGGCGCGATGAGCGCCCGAACGGTTTTCGGGGCGGTGGTCTGCGTCATGTCAGATGGATTCCGAGTAGGCGGGACGGCGGTCAGCGGCGGGAGAGGGTTCGGCGACGGCGGCCAGCTCAGCGTCGATGTCCGTGACGTCGTCGAGGTGGACAGGGTCCTCCGACGGCATGGGTTCAACCGTTTCGCCATTGAAGACGCGGCGGGCGCGGTCTGCATCCAGGGTGCGGTCCCACCAAGCGATGAACAGGGTGGCGACGGCGTTGCCGGTGAAGTTCACCAGGGCGCGGCACTCGGACATGAACTTGTCGATGCCGAAGATGAGCATGATGCCGGCGGCCGGGATGGTGCCGAGGGTGGTCAGCGTAGCGGTTAGGGCGATGAACCCGCCGCCGGCAACGCCTGCTGCGCCCTTGGAGGTCAGGAGCATGACGGCCAGGAGACCCAGCTGCTCACCGATGGTCAGGTCCGTGTTGGTTGCCTGGGCGATGTACAGGGCGGCCAGGGAAAGGTAGATCGCCGCGCCGTCAAGGTTGAAGCTGTAGCCCGTGGGAACCACCAGGCCCACAGTCTCTTTCTTGACCCCGGCGTGCTCAAGCTTGCGCATCAGGCCCGGGAGGGCAGGTTCGGCGGTGGAGGTGCCCAGGATGAGCATGTATTCCTCTTTGAGGTGGCGGATCATCTTGAAGATGTTCAGCTTCAGGAAGGCCATGATGGAGCCGAGCACGATCACCACGAAGAGGATGGAGGTGATGTAGAAGAGTGCGATCAGCCCGCCCATGCTGGTCAGCGACGAGACGCCGAACTTGCCCACGGCGTACGCCATGGCGCCGAACGCGCCGATGGGAGCGGCCTTCATGATGAAGCCCAGGATCTTGAACATCACCCCGGTCAGGCGCTGCACACCGTCGAGGACGGGTGCGCCCACCTTGCCCATGGCGTTCAGGGCGATGCCGAAAATCACGGCGATGAAGATGATCTGGAGGATGTTGCCCTCGACGAACGGGGCAGCCATGCTTTCCGGAATGATCTTGGTCAGGAACTGCCACCACTCCTGGTTCGCGCCGGCATCGATCAGCTTTGCGGCGGATTCGGAGGTCTCGATGCTGTCCGCGTCCGCATTCACGCCGTCGCCCAGCCGGAAGAGGTTGATGGCCACCAGGCCGAAAATCATTGCCAGGATTGTGCCCACCTGGAAGTAGGTCAGGGCCTTCAGGCCTGTCATGCCCACCTTTTTCAGGTCCGCGACGCTGGCGATGCCGCCGACGATGGTCAGGAACACGATGGGGCCGATGAGCATCTTCATCGCGTCCACGAAGGTGGTGCCGATCGGTTCCATGGCGACGCCGACACTGGGTGCGAGCCAGCCGACGAGGATACCGACGACGATCGCCGTCAGGACCCAGAAGTACAGTTGCCGGTACAGGGGCGTTTTGGGGGCCGCGTTCTTGGCTCCTGTGGCGCTGCCGGCGGTGGTGATGTGATCCATATTCCTACCTCGTTGTAGTGGAAGTTTCTGATGTAGATGGGCATGGCGGAGTGGGCGGCGAAATGCTGCACACCGCCGCCCACTCCGGGCGTTTGCTTCCGCCGGATGTCCCCGGCTGCCTGTGTCCTGGCTAGACCGTCGCCAGGGTGTTCGTCAGCGCCTTGATGATTGCATCGGTGAGGTCAGCGGTGTTGGCGTTACCGCCGACGTCGCGCGTCAGGTAGCCGGCGGCGGTGGTCTGCTCAATGGCGGCTTCAACCTTGCGGGCTTCCTCGTGGAGGCCGAAGTGGTCCAGCATCAGGGCGGCACTGGCGATTGCGCCGATCGGGTTGCTGATGCCCTGGCCGGCGATGTCCGGCGCAGAGCCGTGCACGGGTTCGAACATGGACGGGAAGCGGCGCTCCGGGTTCAGGTTGGCGCTCGCAGCGAGGCCCAGGCTGCCGGCCAGTGCGGAACCCAGGTCCGAAAGGATGTCAGCGTTCAGGTTTGAGGCGACAACGACGGACAGTTCCTCCGGCTTGAGGATGAACTTCGCGCTCATCGCGTCTACCAGGACGCTCTCCGTCTGCACGTCAGGGTAATCCAGGGCCACGCGGTTGAAGACTTCGTCCCACAGGACCATGCCGTACTGCTGGGCGTTGGACTTGGTGACCGAGGAAACCTTCTTCACGGTGCGGGTCCGGGCAAGGTCGAACGCGAAGCGCATGATGCGCTCGCAGCCCTTCTCGGTGAACAGTGCCGTCTGCAGGGCCACCTCGTTGCCCGGTCCGCGGCCGCTCAGGTTCCGGCCGCCGAGGCCCGCGTATTCACCCTCGCTGTTCTCGCGCACAACCACCCAGTCGAGCTCGGTGTTGTCGGCCTTGCGGAGCGGGGACTCGATGCCGGGAAGGAACCTCACGGGGCGGATGTTGGCCCACTGGTCGAAGTTCTGGGTGATGTTCAGGCGCAATCCCCAGAGGCTGATGTGGTCCGGAACGTTTTCCCAGCCCACTGCGCCGAAGTAAATGGCGTCGAAGTTCTTCAAAGTCTCCAGGCCGTCGTCGGCCATCATTTTGCCGGTTTCGGCGTAGTACCCGCAGCCCCAGGGGAACTCTGTCCATTCAAACGCGAACTTTCCGTTGGAGTTCTCGGCCAGGGCGTCCAGGACGCGGCGTCCTGCAGAAACGACTTCCTTGCCCACACCGTCTGCGGGGATTGAAGCGATGCTGAATTTCTGGGTGGCGCTCATATGCCTACCTCCTCGTTGAGTGTTGGCAGTGCTCTGTTGCTCGAGTCACACTGTTCTTCCTCTTCAAGTAGACGGCCTGCTCCTGCGGGGCGTCCAAGACCAGGTTTCGATACGCCACATAGGCTTGGCCTATCGATGCCGGGAAGTGGTTTCGCTTTCCGGGCCGGGCGAGGCGTGGCGCTGCGCCACGGCAAGGAAGGCCTGGGCTGCCGGCGTCAGGTCTTCCTTGCGGCTGAGGATCGCAACGTCCAGGTGGGAGACCGGTTCAATCAGCAGGGTCCTGAGCCCGGACTTGTGGGCAAGGGGAGCCCAGGATGAGGGCATGACGGCGTGGCCCACCCCGGCGAGAACCAGCGGCAGGATGGACGTCCGGTGGGCGACCTCCACAACGATTTCGGTTTTGACGCCGTGTGCCAGTGCATCGTCAACCAGCCAGCGCATCAGGGACCCGCGCTGGCTGGCAATCAAGCGATGCCCGCCCAGGTCCTCCCGTTGGATCGAATCGCCGGAGGTGAAGCTGTCCGCCTGGGGGTTGACGATGAGGATCAGGGGCTGGCGCTCCAGCTCAAGGACCTGGACTCCCGGCACCCGCACGGGCGTAGGGGAGCCGGCCAGGCCAATCTCCGAACTGCCGGAGCGGACGGATTCAACCACTTCCTCAGGAGTAAAGGCGGCACTGACATTCAGCACAACGGAGGGGTGGAGCTTGGTGAAGTCCGCGATCATGGACGTGAGCGGCTCGATGCCGGGGGAGGGCATGGTGATGATGTCCAAACGCCCGCTGCGGATGCCCCGAAGGGCCTGCACCGCCGACTGCGCAGCATCAAGGTCCCGCATGACCAGTCTGGCCGGGCCCACAAGCTCCTTGCCTGCTTCGCTGAGGACGGCCCTGCGGCCGACGCGGTGGAACAGGGGCACGCCCAGCTCTTTTTCCAGGCCCGCAATCGTCTGGGACAGGGAGGGTTGCGCGATCAGCAAATGCTCCGCTGCCCTGTTGAAGCCGTCGTGGTCCACAACGGCGAGGAAATACTTCAGCTTTCGTGTATCCACGCCGGCTCCTTCAGTGGTTGGGCTTCCGTGCTGCAATCCGCAGATAGCCTATGCCTATCAGGCGCGGCAGGCCGCACGTTTCCTCCCGCACGCAGGACGCGGTGAGGCCCACAGCCGCGCGTCTTGCGTGGCTGTGGGCCTGACGGGTGAATGGTGCGCTAGCCTCCTATCCCTACAACGCCCACCATGACCGGAACGATGCTGATGATCAGGATGGCACCGAGGATGTCAAAGGCGAATCCGGTGCGGACCATGCGGGTGATGGGAACGGTGCCTGAGCCGTAGACGATGGCATTCTGCGGTGTGGAGACCGGCAACATGAACCCGAACGATGCAGCGAAGGTCGCTGCCAGGGCGGGAATAAGGGGGTCCACTCCCATGGCGACGCACAGCGGGATGACAATGGGCACCACGACGGCGGCGGACGCGGTGTTGCTGGTTGTCTCCGAGATGAGGATGGCAAGGACCGCCGAGAATGCGGTGATCGCCACGATGTTGGTAACGCCGAGGTTTGCGGCCGCGGCGTTTCCGATGGTTTCGGCCAGGCCGGTGGAGGAGAGAAGGGCCCCGAAGATGATGCCCGTACCGAACAGGATGATGGTTCCCCAGTCGATCTTGGCGGCGTCCCCCCAGGTCAAGGTTGCGCGGCGTTCCTTCCAGTTGGTGGGAAGGATGAACAGCAGTGACGCGCCGATCACGGCAACGATGCCTTCGTCCAGGCGGTCATCCAGGAACGTGTACAGTTCCGAGTCCGGTCCGGCGATGAGGCTTGCGAAGGCCGGGAGCAGCCACAGGGTGACGGTCAGCCCGAAAGCGATGAGGGTGTTGACCTCGGCCCGGGACATTTTTCCCTGTTGGGCCTTTTGCTCGCGGATGAACTCGTCCACGCCTTCGATCCGGCGGATCTCCGGCTTGTTGAGCAGGAACATGGTGAGTGCCAGCACCACGAACATGGCTGCGCAGATAGGAGCGACAGTGGCTGTCCATTGGACGAAGGAAATCTGGATACCGGTTGCTTCCTCGATGAGGCCGCGGCCGATCAGGTTGGGAGGTGAACCGACAGGCGTCAGGAGACCGCCGACGCTGGCGCCGTAGGCGAGCATCAGCATCAGCGCCGCTCCCACCCGGAGGCGCAGCGGGTCGAAGTCTGCCTTGACCACGCCGCGGTCCTGCATCAGTTTTGCGATGACGGCCAGGATGCCCAGGGCTGTGGGCATCAGCATGGCAACGGTGGCGGTGTTCGAGACGAACGCGGACAGGATGCACGTGATCAACCCGAAGGTGACGATGACGCGGTAGGTGGATTTGGCGACGCCGGGAATGGACAGGACAGCGAAGGCCAGCCGTTGGGCTATGCCGTGCTTGAGCATGGCTGCGGCGAGAATGAAGGCACCGATAAACGTGAAGATGGTTGTGGAGCCGAAGGGCCTCAGCACATCACTGGCGGGTGCCACTCCGAGCAGGACGATGGCGGCGACCCCGATCAGCCCGCCTACGGGGATGGGCACCGGTTCGCAGATCCAGAGGATGATGACGCCCAGCAGGACTGCCGCGAGCAGTTGCTGGGTGTGTTCCATCCCGGTGGGGAGAAGCGCGAAGATGATTGAAACTGCCGGTGCCAGAAAGAATCCAAGGGTCTGCCGGGCACGCTCGAACTTTTCCTCCCGTGGAGAGAGCTTCTGCTCGCTCAGACTCTTGAACGTCTTGCCGCCCAGTAAGGCGGCGCGGACATCAGTCCGTTGAGGGGCAGAACTGGCAGCGGTGGATGCAGTTAGATTGCTGGACATCGTCGTCCTTTCGTCGTAATGGGTTGAACTCACTGTGCCTCCGTGACCGCGGTCACGTCCAAGATGAGTTCCCTACTACTCCGATAGGAAAAACCAATGTAGGCGCAGCTGACTACCCTGCCGATCCGGATAGGTGCCACACCTTCTCTCCCTCCCAGGAAACGGGCGGCGCCCGGCCTAGTCAGAGCCTATGTGTCAGATTGGAATCTAAGGCCTTCGGCAGGTCATGTCCGGAATGTGCGTAAGGCATCCCAATCTGACGCATTTTGCGAGCAAGCCTGACGTCAGGTTGGGGTGTACGTTCCGCGTGCGTGAGGAACCGGGCCGGTGCGCCGGAGGGGCGCACCGGCCCGGTTCCTGGAGGCGGATATTAGCGGCCGTTATATTCGTCGTCGGTGATGTGGGCGCCCCAGGTAGTGGTCTTCGCGGGGTCCTCGCCGTTCTGGAGCATGGCGATGTGTTCCATGAAGCAGCCGGGGGCGGCAGCGTGCCAGTGCTCCTCGCCGGGAGGGGTGTAGAGCGTCTGGCCGGGGTGGACCTCTATGATCGTGCCGTCGCGGCCGCCGAACCGTGCGACACCCTGAGTGACCCGAAGGTACTGGCCGTGCTCGTGGGAATGCCAGGCGGTGCGGGCACCGGGAGCGAACCGGACGGTCGCGACGACCATTGTCTGGCCGGGTTCGTGGGGCAACGCGATCGGGTCGAGCCACACGTCGCCGGCGAACTGGGCCGCCGGGTTTTTCGAGGTGGGCGCGGAGGGTTCGATATTCATGATGTGCCTTACTTGTTGTCCGTGAACAGCTGCTTGGCTACGCTCATCGCACCCATGCCCTTGGGCCAGCCGGCGTAGAGCGTGACGTGGGTGATGGCTTCGATGAGCTCCTCCTGGGTCACGCCGTTCTCGATTGCGCGGCCGAGGTGGAAGCCCAGCTGGTCGGTGTTCCCGCCAGCGGTGAGTACGGCCACGGTGATGAGGCTGCGGTCCCGGGCCGAAAGTTCGGGCCGGTTCCAGACGTCCTCGAAGAGCACGTCGTCGGTGAGCTCGGCAAGCTTAGGAGCGAAGTCACCGAACATCTTCCGGCCGCCTCCGAGCTGCCTGGGCTGGTCTGTCATGATGATCCTTCTTTCGTTTGGAATCTGTAGTGCTCGGTGGTGCGCCTCCACCTGGAACCCGGGGTTGTTAGCATTTCGGATGCGTAGGAGCAGGGAGGCTTCGCGTATAGGGGGAATACGCGAAGCCTTCCAGCTCCTACGCCACTAGGATCTCGGCACTGAAGGTGGGCCTGCAGGTAGGGGAGAGGTCTAGTGAACTGCGGTGATGCAGGGCCTTTGGAGTTTGGAGAATGGCTATGGGAGTAGGTGTCCAGGGCTACCCGGGCTTGGTGAAATACCTACCCCGGTTAGCTGGCTTGTTCCTTTATTTGCTCCAGTGCGGCGTTGAATCCTGGGGGTGTGCTGCTGGAGCCGGCAAGCCGATCCACTTTTATTTCGTTGATGTTCCGGCCCACGACAACTGCCGGGACTGCGGCTGCGAAGCGGTTCTGATAATCCAGTGAGGTGGGGTCTGTGGCGTGGGGGGTGACGCTGACGGCGGTGATGATGTCGTCAGCCAGGGTGACGGTTACTCCGATGGAGGATCCGCGGGTGCCGTAGGGGCCGTCGGCCGTGTACTGGCCGTCGGTGTAATCCAATTCTCCGCTGGGCCTGGCTGTGCTCGGGGTCCCGTTTGTGGCCGGGAAAGCGTCGGTTGGGAGAGTGCCGGTGGGTGCGGTGCACGAGGCGAGGGCCGCTGTGACGGCGAGGCTGGCGGCGGCTGACCCGAGTTTCTTGATCCTGGCTGTCATTGGGTTTCCTCTCAATCTGGTTGCGTTGACATGCTGCCCGTACCGTTCCTTATTTAGGAAGGAGACCGGTGCGGCGGAGCCAGGATTCGATGTCTGCTCCTGCGTCGCGGACTTCCTCGCCTTTGACAGCGAGGCCTTCCCCGATGGCGGCGCCTGGGCAGGAGTCTTCGTAGTCCCGGGCTGTTGTGCCGAGCCCGCTCATTGCATGGGTGGTGACGGGGTGGACGGTTTTACCGGTGAAGTCGTAGCTTTCGGTGAAGGTGGTCATGATCATCGGTGCCCTGACGTTCCAGATGCCGCTGGCCAGGAGCACGGTGTCGTACTGGTCGATGGCGGGCAGCGGGTTGGCGATTGCCGGACGGGCGTCCGTGTCCTGTTCACGGACGTTGCGCGCCACCGTTGCGTCATAACTGTCCGGATACGGGTCAGCGGCCTCGATGCGGTGGACATCGCAGGGGACCAGTGCGCTGATCATGCCGGCGAGCACTTCGGTGTTGCCGACATCGAGGTTTGTCCGGCCACCGTAGTAGTAGTTCTCTCCGGCACGGGAGAAATAGGCCAGCAGAACCCGCCCGCCGTCTTGGCTGCCGCCGTCATTGCTCCGCGACGGGCTTGGATCCGGTGAGGGCACTGTGCCTGTTCCTTCCGGTGTGCAGGCTGTTGTGGCTGCGGTCAGGAGTGCTCCGGTCAGGCCGGCGGCCGCCCCGCGAAGAGCGGACCGCCGGCTAACGACTTGCACTTTATTGGTCATGGTTGTCCCTGAGGTCCCGGGGTTCAGCTGTACCGGCGGGCACCGAGCCAGCTGACCATGGCGGGGTCGCGGTGGTCGAAGAAAAGGCTGGCGTCGGTGTCCAGCACCGTGATTTGGTTCATCTGCTCCTCGGTCAGGGTGAAGCCGAAGACGTCGAAGTTTTGGGCCATCCGTTCGGGCCGGACGGACTTGGGAATGACGACGATGTCGCGCTGAATGAGCCAGCGCAGCACCACCTGGGCGACGGACTTGCCGTGCGCGTCGGCGATAGCGCTGAGGACCGGGTCGGTGAACAGGTTGTTTTTGCCTTCGGCGAACGGCCCCCAGGATTCGATCTGGACGCCATGTTCGCGCATCAGTTCCTGGTCGGCTGCTCGTTGATGGAACGGGTGCGTCTCGATCTGGTTCACGGCGGGGACGATCTCGTTGTGGTGGATGAGGTCTACCAGCCGGTCCTGGTGGAAGTTCGAGACACCGATCGCCCGGGTCAGGCCTTCCTTGTAGAGGTCCTGCATGGCGCGCCATTCGCTGTAGTAGTCCCCGAGCGGCTGGTGGATCAGGTAGAGGTCCAGGTAATCCAGTCCCAGCCGGGTCAGGGAATTCTGAAAGGCCCGCCGACTGTCGTCGTAGACGCTGCCCGTGGGTGCATGCTGGATCCAGAGCTTGGTGGTGATGAAAAGTTCCTCGCGGGCGATGCCGCTGGCCTTGATCGCCGCACCAACGGCGGCCTCGTTGCCGTAGGACGCGGCTGTGTCCAGGTGCCGGTATCCGGCGGCCAGGGCCGCCTCGACAGCGGCCTGGGTTTCCTCGTCGGGGATCTGGAAGACACCAAAACCAAGGATCGGCATTTCGACCCCGTTGTTGAGGATGACATTCTTCATAGGGGTTTCCTTATCGTTGTTCTTGCGTGGTCGGATGAGTTTTGGCATGGGCTGCCTGGTAGTCGTGCTCGTTGACCGCTTCGAGCCACGTTGCGGTCTGCCCGCCGTCGTCGTGTTCGACCAGGGCCAGATGGCACATCAAGCTGTCCCTCGTCGCACCGTGCCAGTGTTCCTCCCCGGCCGGGGTGTGGACGGTGTCTCCAGCCCGCAGGAGGATGACCTCCCCGTCACGGTTTCCGACGAGTCCCATACCGTCGGTGCAGTGCAAAGTCTGGCCAAATGGGTGGGAGTGCCAGTGTGTGCGGGCTCCGGGCGTGAAACGGACCATGGCGGATACCAGTCGTGAGGGCTCCTCACCGGCATGCAGCATGTTGACGTAGACGTCGCCTGTGAAATTTTCGGCAGGCCCCTTGGATGTGGGGCCCGGAACGGCGAGGCGCATAATTACTCCTTTGATCGACGGCTTCGTGAGGGCTAGTGCGTGTCCTGCTGCTGGCGCCCAGGGCGCAGCGCCATGGACACCACCACCAGGATGATGAGCACAGCTGCGGTCACCCCGAGGCTGGCGCGCATGCCGGCCATGAATTCCCCACTGGCCAGTACCGCGCCGAAGATGGCCACACCGAGGGACCCGCCGACTTGCCGCGCGGTGTTGACTACTCCGCTGGCCGTACCGGCCCGTTCCGCGGGAACCTGGTCCAGGACCACGGCGATGATCGACGGGACAGTGAATGAGCCCCCGACGCCGACCGGAATCATGAGCGCTGCGACGAGCAAGACCGGCGCATCCGGCGGCAGGAAACACAGTCCGGCGAGGCCCGCGGCCATGACTACCTGGCCGGCGGCGATCATGGCCGCGTGCCCGTAACGGACCATAAGACGGGCAACCCAGGGGTTCAGGATGGCCACAAGGGCTGTCATCGGCAGGAACAACAGCCCGGTTTCCAGGGCCGAGGAACCGCGTTCCTGCTGGAAGTAGAGGCTTTGAAGGAACACGATGCCGTAGAACGCGGCCATGGTGACCACGGCAATGATCAGCACGGTGGACACAGCCCGTGAGCGGAACAGGTCCAGCGGGATCATCGGGTGCCGGCCCTTGGCCTGAACCCTGATGAACGCGACGACCGACACCGCACAGACGGCGAACATCAGGAGGATCCCGGGACTTCCGTAACCCGCCTCGGCACCTTCGATGATGCCGTAGGTCAGGCTTGCCAGCGCCAGCACAGCGGTGATCTGTCCGGCCCAATCGAACGGTGCCGGGCGGCGGGGTGACGGGGCAACACGAGACAGGACCGCAAGCGCTGCCGCGCCGACGGGCAGGTTGACGAAGAAGATCAGCCGCCAGTCGATCTGCGTGAGAAGGCCGCCGAGTACCGGCCCTGCTGCCGCGGCGACCGAACCTCCCAATCCCCAGTAGACAATGGCGCGGCCACGGGCGGCGGCGTCGTGGTAGGCCTCCCGGATCAGGGCCAGGGAAGCAGGGGTGATCATGGCCGCTCCGATGCCCTGCAGGATTCGTCCGGCGATGAGTGTCGGCAGGGTGGGGCTGAACGCGCAGGCGGCGGAGGCCACGGTGAACAGGATTATGCCCAGGCCGTAGGCCCGCCGGGCGCCGGTCCGGTCGGAGAACGTCCCGGCAAAGAGTTGGAGGGCTGAAAACATCAGCGTGTAGCCGGTGACCACCCACTGCAGGCCTGCTAAGCCGCCGCCAAGGTCACTCCGGATTTCCGGCAGGGCGACGTTGACGATCTGGGCGTCCAGGGCGACGACAAAGAAGCCGAGCATGGCGACCGTCAACGACAGCCGGGGCCGGGCAGCAACTGCCGGGGTGCTGACGGCAGGGACAGGCATGGTGTCCTTCCAAAGCTGGGGAATGGATTTGATTCAATAAAACCAGTCCCCTTCTTTATGTGGGAGTGCCTGCTGTGAGGTGTACTGCCAGTTCCTGTTAGACCGCTCCAGAGCCCCGTAGCGTTGAAGTCATGGACAACAGCACAGACGTCCGCGAGTTCCTGACGAGCCGGCGGTCCCGCATCACCCCGGCCCAGGCGGGGTTGCCCGCCTACGGCGGTACGAGACGGGTGGCCGGACTCAAACGCGAGGAAGTGGCCATGCTCGCCGGCGTCAGTACCGAGTACTACGCCCGGCTGGAACGGGGAAACCTGCGGGGAGTGTCCGATTCGGTCCTTGACTCCCTTGCGCGCACTCTTCAGCTCGACGAGGCGGAACGTGCCCACCTTTTTGAACTGGCAAAGGCGGCAACCCCGTCAACGGGGCCAGGGACGCGGCGGGCCAAGGCAGAACTGCGTCCCAGCGTTCAACGAATCCTGAACGGGATGACAGGCACGCCCGCATACGTCCGGAACTACCGCATGGACATTCTGGCCGCGAACCCGGTGTGCCACGCCCTGTACAACGGGATCCTCTCTCCTGACACCCTGCCCCTGAACCTCGCACGGTTCATGTTCCTCGACGAACGCGCCCCGGATTTCTTTGTCGAGTGGGAGATCATGGCGGACGATACGGCCGCGACGCTCAGGCTGGAAGCGGGCAGGCATCCGCATGACCGGGCCCTGAACGCCCTGATCGGTGACCTCGCCACGGGAAGCACGGAGTTCTCGGTCCGCTGGGCAAGGCATAACGTCCGGTTCCACCGCACCGCCCGGAAGACACTTCGCTGTCCCCTGGTTGGTGAGGTGGAACTGACAGGAGACGCCCTTGACCTCCGCGGCGAAGACCTGATGCTCATCGCCTACACCGCAGAGCCGGGCAGCCATGCCCAGGAACAACTGGACTTCCTCACCAGCTGGAGCATCACCCAGCAGGCACCCGAAAGGGTCGCCTCCAGCGACACGGCCCACCGCAACGACCAGCACAGCTGAATAACCCCCACACAGGTCCCTACAACTTCCACGTAGCTGGACGGCGAAACCACTGCCGGTCCAAGGAACTTTTGCTGCCAAAAGTAAACGAACCAACCCCGATAACGAGGACAAAACCTATGCGCACTGACGACAGCACGGCCACCGGCAACTCGATTGACTTGCGTCGCCGCGGGTTCCTCAAGGGTGGTGCAGCCTTCGCGTCCATTCCGCTGGTGGCAGGCCTGGCCGCCTGCACACCGGGCTCGGAAACGCCACAGTCTGCGGGCAGTGCAACCAACGCACCATCCGGCTCCGGTGCAGTGGCGGCGGCGACGACGGCAACTGGCCGCCGGACGCTCGGATCACTGGAGGTTTCCAGTATCGGGTTGGGCACCCAGACCATGCCGGGAAACCTGTACGGGCCGGTCAGCAGCCGCGAAGACATGGTTGGTCTGATCCGCACGGCCGCCGAGCAGGGCGTGACCTTCTTCGACACCGCCGAAGCATATGGCCCTTTCGAGTCTGAGCGCATCCTCGGTGAGGCCCTGGAGCCGGTCCGTGACCGTGTAGTGATCGCGTCAAAGTTCGGCTGGGCCATCGACCCGGCCACCGGAGAAAGAACAGGAGGGCTCAACAGCCGCCCCGAGAGCATCCGTCAAGCCGTCGACGGCATGCTGCAGCGCCTCAGGACAGACCGGATTGACCTCATGTACCAGCACCGAGTGGACCCCAACGTCCCGATTGAGGACGTGGCGGGCACCGTGAAGGACCTGATCGCAGAAGGCAAGGTGCTCCATTTCGGCCTTTCGGAGCCCGGACCGGAGACCGTCCGCAGGGCCCACGCGGTCCAGCCCCTCACCGCAATTCAAAACGAGTATTCCATGCTCTGGCGGGGACCGGAGCAGGAGATCCTGCCGCTGTGCGAAGAACTCGGCATCGGATTTGTGCCCTGGGCACCCCTGGGCATGGGATTCACCGCTGGTGCCATCACCCCCTCTACCCGGTTCGCGGAAAATGACTTCCGTGCCGTCGTCCCCCGCAACGCACCCGAAGCACTCGCTGCAAACATGCCGCTGCTGCATCTGCTGCAGGACTGGGCAGTCCGAAAAGGCTCCACCCCGGCCCAGATCTCCCTCGCCTGGCTGATGGCCCAGCGGGAATGGATTGTGCCGATCCCCAGCACAACAAGGCTCCCCCACCTGCTGGAAAACCTCGGCGCGGAAGAAGTTGAGTTCAGCAGCGGCGAACTCCAGGAACTGAACAACGCCGTCGCAAACATCACCATCCAGGGCGGCCGCCTCCCGGCGCCGGCCCTCGCGATGACCGGCGTTGAAGCACCCGCCAGAACAAGCTGAAGCTGAAACCGGCCGCAGCAGGTACCGGCCGGAACCCCGGACCGGTAAAGCTGCGGCCGGCAGGCGGTATGCCTCAACCTGCCTCAGTGCCGAAGGAAAAGACTCCGTATGACACGTAGACCCAAGCTGGTCGTCCTGCTCGCCGTTGCCGCCCTGGCCATGACAGCGCTCACCCTAGTGAACTGGCAGGCCTCACAGGACACCGGCCCACGCAGGCCTGCCATCTCGGCCCCGGGTTACGACCGCTGGACGGTGTCGTAGCCATGATTCGTAAGTTGCTGTTCTGGTCCGTCGCGGTGGTGTTTCCTCTGCCACTGGTGCTCACGTATTACTTTCAATCCTCGGACCCGTGGCGCCTGAAGTACTACATCCTGCTCGGGCTTATTGCCTACACGTGGTGGCTGTTGTCCATCGTGCTCAGTGTCAGGCCGCCCTGGCTGGACCGGCTTGTGGGGCTGGCGTCCATTTATGGGCTGCACGGCATGCTTGGCGTGCTGGCCGTTGTCGCGGCGTATATCCACAGTGAGAACGGCTACGCACCTAACCGTGTGGCCCGGTTCCTAGGGGACTGGGGGTTCTACGGCGCCGTCACTACTCTTTGCTTTGCGGTGTTCTTCCTGAGCGGGTGGCTGGTCGACAGGTCGATGCTGCTGCTGAGGATCAAACGCTTCCTGGAGATCGTCTTCCGTCACCAGCTGTCGGTCTGGATCCACAGGCTCAACCTCGTCATCGTTGCGATGATCTGGCTGCACGCCCACCTGCTCGAACGAGTGAGCCAGCACTTCATCTTCATGACCCTCTTCGACCTGTACACGGTGACAGCGCTGGGCATCTATGCGTGGAAGAAGTGGATCGCGCCCGACAGCTACCTGCTCGGGACAGTTCAAAGGAACGATTCCCGGGGCGAAACAACCCGCCGGGTATCAGTAGCGCTCGACCACGAAGCGGCAAAACTGCAGCCAGGGGACTTTTTCTTCCTCAGCTTCGAAGGCTCCACAGCCGTGAGCCGGGAATGGCACCCCTTCTCGGTAACCGACGACGACCGCAAGACGCTGACCTTCACGATCCGCCAACACGGCAACTTCACCCGCCGGCTGGGCAACCTCGAGACGGGAACCCGCGTACGGCTGGAAGGGCCCTTTGGCCGGTTTGACTCGATTGCTCAGGGACAGGACTCCGACGCCCCGCTGGTTCTGATCGGGATGGGCGCCGGTGTGGCACCACTTCTGAGCCTCACTGCCGCCCACCACCCAACGCGGCAGATCCACCTGCTGTGGTCAGTACGCCGCAAAGGAGACATTTATTACCGCGACAAGCTCGAGGAGTACCGGGCAGCGTCCGGGGGCCGCCTGCAGATCTCCACCCGGATCGGGCGCTTCCGCAAGGACGACCTCACCGCCGTACTGCCCGCCGAAGTCGTGGCGAAGGGCGCGTTCTTCATCGTTGGCCCGAACATCGCGGTCCTCTCCACCCAGCGCCTGCTCCGGCGGATCGGCGTATCGGCACGGCGGATCCATCAGGAACGACTCACGATGTAGACCGCGCCGACCCACCGCTGAAAGGGGAACTGTCAGTACACCTTTCAGCAGTTCCTTTCAGCCGGTTGTGTTTCCTGTTTGGCTCGTAAGGGATGAATGCGAAAACCCGCCACCTTAGCTACGAAAGCGACATGACATGACAGACACAGGACGCCGCGCATTTCTAGGGTTGCTCGGGGCAGCAGCGACCGGAATCGGTATCGCTGCCTGCACTCCCGGAGGAGGCCAAAACGACGGCGGCTCAAATTCCGGGCCTGCGCTGTCATTGGACGGTCCGCGCACACTTGTCGCCTACTTTTCGATGCCGGAAACCGATGATCCGAACGGCATGACCGAAGACGAGGCGAACAGCACCCATGTCGTCGATGGCACAGTACTCGGCAACACGCAGTACGTCGCCCAGCTCATCCAAGCCCGCCTCGGCGCCGAGATCTTCCGCATCGAAACCGCCGAGCCGATGCCGCTCGACCATGACACGCTCATCGAACAGTCCATTCGGGAACAGGAAGAAAACGCACGGCCCGAACTCAAAGCGCTCGTCACGGACCTGAGTGCTTTCGACACCGTATTCATCGGTTACCCGATTTGGAACTATTTACTGCCCTCACCGATGGATACCTTCCTTGACCAGCATGATTTCACCGGCAAAAACATCGTGCTGTTCAGCACCCATGGCGGAAACGGGCTGGCAGACACGGTCGAAACCATCACCGACAGGCTTGCCGGAGCATCCGTGAACCAGGACGGCTTCACCATTTCAAGGGATGACATGGACCAGGCGGAATCCGAAGTGGGTTCCTGGCTCGACGGCCTCGCCTAGGACAAACAAAAGGAAGCAAAGCTATGGCCAGTGCCTCCGTGCATATCGGGCAGCTATATGGCGCTGGCCTGCTTCGACCGTTCTGCCGAAACGGGATACAGCAATGAACGGCTCGGACAACGCCGGGCCGGAAGAGTACATCACCGTGAAATCCTGGAGGTAGGTATTTGCTCATCTCATCGATGGCGCTGCTGTGGGGGCTGCAGTTTGCCTTCCTCACTCCGGCGTTGGCGCTCCTCCTGGTCGATCTGTACGACGCCACCCCCGCCGATGTGGGCTGGGTTCTTGCGGTTTACAACGCCGGCGGCTTTGTCGCCGCGCTGCTCATACCGGCATGGGCGGACCGAAAGAATGACTACCTGCGGCCCATGCTGCTTTGCGGTGCCTTGTCCCTGGCCCTGCCCGGCGTACTGACAGTCGCCACGACACTCCCGGCCGCCGTGGCCGCGCTGATCGGGATAGGTGGCCCGGCCGGCGTCGGCATGTCGCTTCTCTTCGCCCACCTCAAACACTCCGGGGCAGGCCCAGCGGATGTGGTCAACACGCGTGCGATCGTCTCGTTCGCGTGGGTGGCGGGGCCGCCGCTGGCCGTGTTCATCGTCGGCGCGTTCGGCAGCCGTGCGATCCTGCTGGCCCTCGCCGCGATCGCGCTCCTCAATCTCCTGGCGACAGGTGCAACGGCATTCCGGCACAAAGGTACCCACCCGAAGCGTGGCATCCCCGCCGACCGGACGGCTGAAGAGGGACCTGTTCCGCCGAAGATGGTCGTCGCCGGGGTGGTCACCGGCTTTGTCGTGCTTCAGGCCACCGACAGCGCGGCAGTGACCATCATGGCACTGTTCGTCAGCGAACGAATGGGGGAGGGGCTCATCTGGGCCGGCATCGCTCTGGGCGCCTCAGCAGCCCTCGAGATTCCGGCGCTCCTCATCATTGCGCGCCTGAACCGAAAATATTCCGGTAAAGCACTCATCGCTTCGGGATGCCTTGCCGGATTCGCTTACTACGCTGGAATGACCCTTGTCGCCGATCCGATCACCCTCATCGGGCTTCAGCTGCTCCATGCGTGGTTCTTCGGAGTAGTGGCCGGCGTGGGCCTGACATTGTTCCAGCAGATCATCCCGCGTCCGGGCCTGGCCTCAGGCCTGTTCACCAACACACGGCGGCTTGGCGCAATCGCCTCTGGTCCGATTATTGCCATTGGATCGATGACAGCGCTCGGATACCAAGGCGTCTTTGCCGCCTGTGCGATCCTCACGGCCGCGGCCCTAATAATCATCGAACTGTCATCAAGGACTCCAAAGCAACCGCGGAGTCAGGCAGAACGACGCATCCCGGCTCACCAGACCGAGGCGTCTTGAGTTGCAAACCTGTATTCAGCAGCCAGCATTGCGAACACGGCAACCGTTCGGGGCAGATAAGTCCCCGCAAGTCCTCCTTCACGGAGGGGAAACGGCATTCCCAGCACCTGCGTTCATCTCACCGATCCAGTATTCTCAGGCACCGAAGCGGCAGTCAGTCCCCTTATGGGGTGGCAGCCGGTCAGCTGCAGGCTGCCACCCTTGGCATTCCTTCTTCGGACATCCCTCTGACTGCGGTGGCTGATTGGGGCCAGCCGCCCTTGGGCGTTTTAGGCCTCGGGGATCGGCATTCCGAAGGTTTCGAGCGTGATGCTGTCCGGATCCGGTCCGCCACGTACTCCGGTGTCGAGTGCGTCAATTGCGGCGAGCTGGCCGTTGGTGAGTTCGAAGTCGAAGACATCGAAGTTCTCGGCGATGCGCTCGGCCCTGGTGGACTTCGGGATCGCGGAGCGTCCCTGCTGCAGGTGCCATCGGAGCATGACCTGGGCTGCTGACTTTCCGTGCTCACGGCCGATTTCGAGGAGCGTGGGGTCCTCGAAGGCGCTCTTCTCCGCGCCGCCGTAGGAGGTGATGCCGCCGATGGGCGACCAAGCCTGAGTCAGGATGCCGTGCTGCGCGTGCAGGCTTTGGACTTCCTTCTGCTGGTAGTAGGGGTGCAGCTCGATCTGGTTTACGGCAGGAACGACAGAGGTTTCGGCCAGCAGCCGTTCCAGGTATTCGGGCATGAAGTTGCTGACGCCGATCGCACGGACCTTGCCGTCGGCAAGGAGCTTCTCCAACGCACGGTAGGCGTCCAGCGTGAGGTCGAACCGGGTGGTGAGGGGCTGGTGGAGCAGGAGCAGGTCGATCTGCTCGACGCCGAGTTTCTTCGCGCTCTTCTCGAACCCGTGCAGGGCGGCCTCATAGCCGTAATCGCTGATCCACAGCTTGGTCTCGATGAAGATTTCCTCACGCGGGACGCCGGACAGGCGGATGCCCTCGCCGACCTCACGCTCGTTCATGTAAGCGGCAGCGGTATCGATGTGCCGGTAGCCGGTCCGCAGGGCTTCCTCCACCGCGGTGGTTGTTACATCAGGCGGGGTCTGGAAGACGCCGAGGCCGATGGCGGGAAGCTCCACGCCGTTGTTCAAAGTGATGATGTTGTTTGTCATGTCTTCCACGTTAGGCAGGAATCCAGGGCGGGTGAGAGTCACTGGTGTTATCCCCCACGACGCATCACCGGGCCCTTACGGGCTGGTTTCGTCCGCGGTGATCCACCTTGCTGGGGGTAACTGTCAGGGACTCCCACTCCAGGCCAAAGCGAACCTAGCCTTGAAGGTATGAGCACCCGCGACGACGTACAGCAGTTCCTCACCGCACTGCGCGCCCGCATCACCCCTGACACGGCGGGACTCACCTGGTACAGCGGGGAACGCCGCGTGCCGGGCCTGCGCCGCGAGGAAGTCGCCCAGCTCGCCGGAGTGAGTACGGCCTACTACACCAGAATGGAACGCGGCGACCTGAGCGGCGTCTCCGAAAGCGTCTTGTTCGCCCTCGTACGCGCACTCCAACTGGACGAAGCGGAGAAGACTCACCTGTTCGACCTGGCCCGAGCCGCCACCGGACCCCGCCGCGCATCACGGGCCAAGCCCGAACCCCGGATTCCGCCACGCCTCGCCCAATTGCTTGACACCATGCGTGACGTGCCGGCGCTTGCCCTCACCCGTCTGGGCACCCCTGTCGCCTCCAACGCCCTCGGCCGCGCCCTGTTTCCACACCTTTTCCCCGACGGCCCGCCACCGTTGAACCACGCCCGGTACCTGTTCCTGGACGAGCGATCGCAGACTTTCTACCCGGACTGGGAGACCAGCGCACGCGAATCAGTGTCCTCCCTGCGCCTACTTTCCGGACAGGACCCAACGGACCGGGCACTGGCATCTCTGGTGGGGGAACTCGCCACCCGCAGCGAAGATTTCCGTACCTGGTGGGGAGGACACACCGTCAGAATCCACACCAGCGGCACCAAACGGATCAACCACCCGATCGTCGGCGAACTTGCTGTCGGATATGACGTCCTCGGCCTGCAGTCCACGCCCGGGCTCAACCTCACCACCTACCTCCCAGAGCCGGGATCGCCCTCGGCAGACGCCATGGCCATGCTCCAAAGCTGGATCGCAGAAGCTGGCACCACCACCGCATCAAAAGGCTCAACCCGATAAAAAGACGCGTCAGCGATTTGGCCCTGGCCCGCGTGGCCGCAGCCCTGGCGTTTGAGAGCTAGCCATACCGAACAGTTCCTGCAATTCAGTCTCCTTTGCCCCCATGTTCGTTCTCCGGGGTCAAGCCAACCATCACCGATGACGTCCTCGCGGCCACCATAGCCGCAAACCTTCACCGCTGAGCAGAACAGAAAGCACAGGGACACTATGCAATCGGACGAGCCGTTATCAACCCGACGCGCACTGCTGTGCGGCGTCCTCACCGTAAGCGCCGGCGCGGCTCTCACCGCGGTGCTTGCAGCCTGCACCCCGAGAGGATCAGCTCCGGAGACCGCGGCCAGCAATAGGAGCCAGTCTCCTTCGGCGGCGGCAAGTCGGCCCCCCTCCGGGACTGCTTCGGGCACGCATCCGCTTCCTCAAGAGCTGGCGGTCATCCCGCAGGAATTCACTTCTCCAGCCCCACAGCAAGGACAGCTTGTCGAGCTGGATTATGAGACTTACGAGTCGATGACATATGAGGAGAAGACCCAGAAGCTGTCCAAGCGCGCGATCGTCTACCTCCCGTACGGCTACAACGCGGATAAGCAGTACAACGTCTTTTATCTGATGCACGGTGGATGGGGCAATGAGACCTCCACCCTCGGAACACCCGGCAATCCCTCTGATCTCAAGAACGTGTTTGACCACGCGATTGCTTCAGGCGAGGTACAACCTTTGATCATCGTGTGCCCCACCTATAACAACACCAGCCCGGACGACAGTGGAAACTTCAGCTTGGCCCTCACTCTCAACCAGAACTACCATAATGAGCTCTTGAACGACCTTCTTCCGGCCGTGGAGAGCAGATACTCGAGCTACGCCGAGAGCGTCACACCGGAAGGCCTCATGGCCTCGCGCTACCACCGCGGTTTCGGTGGATTCTCGATGGGCGCCGTCGCCACGTGGCGGACCTTTCAGCACGGTCTGGACTACTTCCGCTACTTCCTGCCCATGAGCTGCGGGACCTCGCTGGACATGGACACCATCCTCAACGCGGCTCAGAACCACGATGAAGCCGGATACTTCGTCTGGGTCATGACCGGAACTAACGACTTCGCCAATCCCTACGACGACCGCAGAGTGGGGCTCATGCGGAGCTCCCCGCACTTCACGGAGACCGGTAATGAGCAGGACGGGAACTTCGCCTTTCACGTCAAGGACGGATACTCCCACGATGGGGTCGCCGCGATGGAGTACACCTACAACGGGCTGCGCTGGTTCTGGAACCCGTGAGACGGATCGCCGACAACGGTTATTCCGTCAACCTGCAGGAGCTTGGACAGCCTACGCTCCAAACCTGGCTGCAGGCACAAGCATGACTTTCGGGCCGTCCACGGCTGGGGTCAATCCGGGTCGTCCACGGCTAGAGATCGGAGCCGCGGGTAGCTCCCTGACAGCAGCAGCGGTGGATAACCCCTTAGGACTGTCCCCGGTTGTGGGCGGGCGGACCGGACTTTTCCTTCAAATGTAGATCAATTTCGGTTGTTCCCCAGGACCAACGAGGAGCCGTGTGTCAGCTTTGTGTGTGCTGCATAAGGCCGTGTTCGACGACCCACACGTCGACGACCCATACGCACCACCGCCCGGTGCGTATGGGTCGGCCTCTGGGCGTATCAGGCTTGTTTCTTTTTTTCTGGCCAGGGGCCGAGCTTTTCCTTGTTGCTGACGGCTTCGCCAACACGGGCGGTGTCGGCGAGGTCGCCCACCTTGTGCACTTTGAGGGAGTTGGTAGAGCCGGCCTTTCCGGGAGGCGAACCGGCGGCAATAACCACCAGCTCGCCGTCGTCCACGAGGCCCATCTCCAGGAGGCTGCGGTCAACCTGTGCGGTCATCTCGTCAGTGTGGTCCACCATCTGGACCAGCACCGGCTGGATGCCCCAGGTCAGCGCCAGCTGGTTCCAGACCTGCTCCACCGGGGTGAAGGCGAAGACCGGCTTGATGGGGCGCAGGCGCGAAAGACGGCGTGCGGAGTCGCCGGACTGGGTGAAAGCACAGATGTACTTGGCGTCCAGCTGGTCGGCGATCTCGACGGCGGCACGGGTGATGGCGCCGCCACGGGTCTTGGGCTTGGTGCCCAGCGGAGGAACGCGCTCGAGCCCGTGGACCTCGGTGGATTCGATGATCCGGGCCATCACCTTGACGGTCTCGATCGGGTACTTGCCCACGCTGGTCTCACCGGAGAGCATGGCAGCGTCCGCACCGTCCAGCACTGCGTTGGCGCAGTCTGAGGCCTCGGCGCGGGTGGGGCGGGGGTTGTCGATCATGGATTCCAGGACCTGGGTGGCCACGATGACCGGCTTCGCCCAGCGGCGGGCCAGTTCGATGGCACGCTTCTGGACGATCGGCACTTCCTCCAGCGGAAGCTCCACGCCAAGGTCGCCACGGGCCACCATGATGGCATCGAACGCATCGATGATCTCGGGAAGCTGCTCCACGGCCTGCGGCTTTTCGATCTTGGCGATGACCGGCACGCGGCGGCCTTCCTCGTCCATGATCTCGTGCACGCGGACAATGTCGGACGCATCGCGCACGAAGGACAGGGCCACCAGGTCAACACCGCGGCGCATCGCCCAGCGGAGATCATCCTCGTCCTTTTCACTCAGCGCCGGAACGTTGACAGCAACACCGGGCAAGTTGATGCCCTTGTTGTTGGACACCATCCCGCCCACAGTCACCTCAGCGACAACCTTGACGTCATCAACCTCGATGGCACGGAGCGCCACCTTGCCGTCGTCGATCAGCAGGGCGTCGCCCACGTTGACGTCCTCGGTGAGGCTCTTCAGCGTGGTGGAGCAGATGTCCTTGGTGCCGGGAACGTCCTCGGTGGTGATGGTGAAGGTGTCACCCACAGCAAGGGCGTGCGGGCCGTCAACGAACCGGCCCAGGCGGATCTTCGGACCCTGCAGGTCAGCCATGATGGCCACCGGCTTGGTCAGCTCGGCCGCTGCCTTCCGGACGTTCTCGTAGGTGTTGTCATGCACGGTGTAGTCGCCGTGGCTCATGTTCATGCGGGCGACATCAACGCCGGCCTCCAGCACCGCGAGGGTGTTATCGTAGCTGGCAACTGCCGGGCCGAACGTAGCCACAATTTTCGCGCGTCTCATATACCTGCCTTTGTATTCTGTTGTGTGGATTTCCGATACAGAAACGCCCGCCCGTGTTTAATCCCGGGCGGGCGCTGCTGTTTCCCGCGCTGTGGAGTTCAGCTACAGGAGGCTTGTTCCGATTTCTCTGCCGATCTGTCGGAGCAACGTGGCGGAGAGGTGAGGGTCTTTGGAGGAGTCCATATCGGTGTAGTCCGCCAAGGTGTAAACCCGGGTGAGGGCCATTTCAGACCATCGCTCCTTGGGAAGCAGCGAGCGGCCGGCGACAGCGATGATGGGACGGGAACCGGAGCGCCGCGCAACAGCGGCGGGCAGTTTCCCTGCCAGGGTTTGTTCGTCGATGCTGCCTTCGCCGGTGATCACCACATCGCAGCTGTCCTTGCGGGTGTTGAAGTCCAGCAGGTCCAGGAAGTAGTCGGCACCGGATACCTGTTTGGCGCCGAGCAGCAGGCAGGCGTAGCCGATGCCTCCGGCGCTTCCAGCGCCTTCATGTGCTGCCAGTGATTCCGCGTCCGCGAATCCGGCTTCGGCCATTTTGGTTACGAAGTGCCCCAGACTGTCATCGAGGAATGCGACCTCCTCCGCTGTGGCCCCCTTTTGTGGGGCGAAGACCGCCGGTGCACCGTTGGGGCCGCGGAGGGGGTTGTGGACGTCGCTCGCGACGACAAGTTCGGTGTCCTGAAGTTCCGGAAGCGCGGTGCGGTGAACGGACCGGATCTGTCCCAACGCTCCTCCGCTGCCGTAGAGCTGGCGCCCTTCGGAGTCGTGGAAGCTGTAGCCAAGGGCGGTGAGCATTCCCATTCCGCCGTCGGTACTGGCGCTACCGCCCAGTGCCAGGACGATCCTTGCAGGGTTAAGGCTGAGCGCGAACAGGACGGCTTCGCCGAACCCACGGCTGGAGGAGTTCAATGCCTCCAGTTTGCCTTCGGGCAGCAGTCCGAGTCCGCAGGTGTTGGCCACCTCGACGACGGCGGTGGTGCCGTCGAAAGCGATGCTGGACTGTACGGGCTGGCCGGTGGGGCCGGCAACGGTGTAGCTGTGGCGGGTGAAGCCGGAGGTGACGGCGGCGTCGACGCTGCCGTCACCTCCGTCCGCCAGGGGAAGCAGTTCGCACTGAACCGCTCCGGCCGTGCCCGGGACGTCAGCGGCGGAGCGAAGCCCTGTTGCCAGAGCCTGCGCTACCTCGCTGGCCGTGAGGCTGCCCTTGAACTTGTCGGGGGCGATAAGTGTACGCACGGTTTTGGTGGCGGTCGTTGCGGTCATGTCAGACGGTTTCCGAGTAGGCGGGGCGTCGGTCAGCTGGCGCTACGAGATCCGGGCCCGGTCCTGCGTGCTTGGCGGTGGTTTCCTTGGGCCCATGGTGGCCGTACTCGGTCAGGTCGTCATCAATGTCAGTGACCTCGTCCAAGTGGATCGGGTCCTCGGACGGCATGGGCTCCACGGTTTCGCCGGCGAAGACCCGGCGGGCGCGGTCTGCGTCCAGGGTGCGGTCCCACCAGGCGATGAAGAGGGTGGCGACGGCGTTGCCGGTGAAGTTGACCAGGGCGCGGCATTCGGACATGAATTTGTCGATGCCGAAGATGAGCATGATGCCGGCGGCGGGGATGGTGCCCAGGGTGGTGAGGGTGGCGGTGAGGGCGATGAAGCCGCCGCCGGCGACACCCGCGGCGCCCTTTGAGGTCAGGAGCATGACGGCGAGAAGGCCCAGCTGTTCGCCCAGGGTCAGGTCCGTGTTGGTGGCTTGGGCGATGTAGAGGGCGGCGAGGGAGAGGTAGATGGCTGCGCCGTCGAGGTTGAAGCTGTAGCCGGTGGGGACGACCAGGCCTACGGTCTCTTTCTTGACGCCGGCGTGCTCGAGCTTGCGCATCAGGCCCGGCAGGGCCGGTTCGGCGGTGGAGGTGCCGAGGATGAGCATGTATTCCTCTTTGAGGTGCCGGATCATCGTGAAGATGTTCAGCTTCAGGAAAAGCATGATGGAGCCGAGCACGATCACCACGAAGAGGATGGAGGTGATGTAGAACAGGGCGATGAGCCCGCCCATGCTGGTCAATGATGAGACGCCGAACTTGCCGACGGCGTAGGCCATGGCGCCGAAAGCACCAATGGGGGCGGCCTTCATGATGAAGCTGAGGATCTTGAACATCACGCCGGTGAGGCGCTGCACACCGTCCAGGACGGGGGCGCCGACCTTGCCCATGGCGTTCAGGGCGATACCGAAGATGACGGCGATGAAGATGATCTGCAGGATGTTGCCCTCGACGAAGGGGGAGACCATGCTTTCCGGGATGATGTGGGTGAGGAACTGCCACCATTCCTGGTTCGCCCCGGCGTCGATCAGCTTCGCGGCGGACTCGGAGGTCTCGATGCTGCCAGCATCTGCGTTGACGCCATCGCCCAGCCGGAAAATGTTGATGGCCACCAGGCCGAAGATCATGGCCAGGATGGTGCCGACCTGGAAGTAGGTCAGGGCCTTCAGGCCCGTCATGCCGACCTTCTTGAGGTCAGCGACGCTGGCGATGCCGCCCACGATGGTCAGGAACACGATGGGGCCGATGAGCATCTTCATCGCATCAACGAAGGTGGTCCCGATGGGTTCCATGGCGATGCCGACACTGGGCGCGAGCCAGCCGACGAGGATGCCGACGACGATGGCGGTCAGTACCCAGAAATACAGTTGGCGGTACAAAGGTGTTTTGCGGGCCGCCGAAGCTGTACCGGCGGTAGTGATGTGGTCCATGATTCCTACCTCGTTGTGGAATGTAGCTGGAGGGTGCTCGATGAAGGTGGGCATGACGGAGTGGACGGCGGCGGTGTTCTGCCGCCGTCCACTCCGGGCTATGTACTGACCGCCGGGATCGTCCCTGGCCGGTCGCGCGTTCTGGCTAGACGGCGGCCAGGGTGTTGGTCAGGGCCTTGATGATGGCCTCGGTGACGTCGTCGGTGTTGGCGTTCCCGCCGACGTCGCGGGTCAGGTGGCCGGAACCGGTGGCAGCTTCGATGGCAGCTTCAACCTTGCGTGCTTCCTCGTGGAGGCCGAAGTGGTCCAGCATCAGGGCGGCGGAGGCGATGGCACCGATCGGGTTGCTGATGCCCTGCCCGGCGATGTCCGGAGCCGAACCGTGGACCGGTTCAAACATGGAGGGGAAACGGCGCTCCGGGTTCAGGTTCGCGCTGGCGGCCAGGCCCAGGCTGCCGGCAAGCGCCGAGCCCAGGTCCGAGAGGATGTCGGCGTTCAGGTTGGACGCCACGACGACGGACAGGTCCTCGGGCTTGAGGATGAACTTGGCACTCATGGCGTCCACGAGGACGCTTTCGGTCTGCACGTCCGGGTAGTCCAGGGCCACGCGGTTGAAGACTTCATCCCAGAGGACCATGCCGTACTGCTGGGCGTTGGACTTGGTGACGGAGGAAACCTTTTTCACGGTGCGGGTGCGGGCAAGGTCGAAGGCGAAGCGCATGATGCGCTCACAGCCCTTTTCGGTAAACAGTGCAGTCTGCAGGGCTACCTCGTTGCCGGGGCCGCGGCCGCTCAGGTTCCGTCCGCCCAGGCCGGCGTATTCGCCTTCGCTGTTTTCGCGGACCACGACCCAGTCGAGCTCGGTGTTGTCGGCCTTGCGCAGCGGGGACTGGACACCGGGGAGGAACTTCACGGGGCGGATGTTGGCCCACTGGTCGAAGTTCTGGGTGATGTTCAGGCGCAGGCCCCAGAGGCTGATGTGGTCCGGGACGTTCTCCCAGCCGACGGCGCCGAAGTAGATCGCATCGAAGTTCTTCAGGGTCTCCAGGCCATCGTCGGCCATCATCTTGCCGGTTTCTGCGTAGTAGCCGCAGCCCCAGGGGAACTCGGTCCAGTCGAAGGCGAACTTGCCGTTGGAGTCCTTGGCCAGGGCGTCCAGGACGCGGCGGCCTGCGGAGACAACTTCCTTGCCCACACCGTCTGCGGGGATTGCTGCGATGGTGAATTTCTGGGTGGCGCTCATGTGCCTACCTCCTCGTTGAGTATTTAGCAGTGAGCCTGTTAGCGGGGTCACACTGTTCTTCCTCTTCAAGTAGACGGCCTGCTCCTATACCGCGTCCAAGACTAAGATTCGATACGGCATATAGGCTCAGCCTATCGACGCAGATAGGTCCGCGGTTTCCGGGTCCGGAGAGGCATGGAGTTTTGCCACTGCCAGGAAGGCACGGGCAGCGGGCGTGAGGTCCTCTTTCCGGCTGAGGACCGCAACGTCCAGGTGGGAGACGGGTTCGATGAGCAGGGTTCTGAGTCCTGATCTTTGGGCCAGCGGTGCCCAGGATGAAGGCATGACCGCGTGGCCCACGCCCGCGAGCACGAGCGGCAGGATCGAGGTCCGGTGGGCGACTTCGGCAACGATTTCAGTGTCGACGCCGTGGGCCAGCGCGTCATCGACCAGCCACCGCATCAGGGAGCCGCGTTGGCTCGCGATCAGCCGGTGGCCGCCCAGGTCTTCCCGTTGGATGGACGTTCCGGGGTTGAAGGTGTCGGCCTGGGGATTGACGATGAGAATCAGGGGCTGGCGTTCCAGCTCAAGGACCTGGACTCCTGGCACCCTTATGGGTGTGGGGGAGCCGGCGAGGCCGATCTCCGTGCTGCCTGACCGGACGGAGTCGATAACTTCTTCCGGTGTGAAGGCGGCACTGACATTCAGCCGGACCGAAGGGTGCAGCCGGGTGAAGCCGGCGATCATGGATGTCAGCGGCTCAATGCCGGGGGAGGGCATCGAAATGATGTCCAACCGCCCGCTTCGGATCCCGCGCAGGGCCTGGACTGCCGAGGCCGCCGCATCAAGATCACGCATGACCAGTCTGGCCGGGCCGACGAGTTCTTTGCCTGCTTCGCTGAGGACGGCGCGGCGGCCGATGCGGTGGAACAGTGGGACGCCCAGGTCCTTCTCCAGACTCGCGATGGTCTGCGAGAGGGAGGGCTGGGCGATCAGCAAATGCTCGGCAGCCCGGTTGAACCCGTCGTGATCTACCACGGCCAGAAAGTACTTCAGCTTTCGCGTATCCACGCAGCTCCTTAACGCGTTTTCGAACCTTTGGGTTTTGCAGCAACGCCCTTGAGAAGCCCTCTCCGGGACGACGGGCAGGGCCTAAATAGCCTACGCCTATCAGCCGGATTGCTTCTATGTCTTGGACGCATTGGCAAGCATTGGCTCTCATGGACGATATAGCGACCACTTCAGGGGCCGCAGCCGCCGGAAGGTTGGGTCGGCTCGCCCGCTGGGCGCCATCAGGCGGCCGGGATCCGCGTACGCGAACGGCCGCGCCACGATCTGAAACGAGAAGAATCTGGTGCTCTACGTCTGCTACGGCAGCGAGTTCGGTGGCGGCTGCCAGCTGGTCCCTGTCCGGAAGAAATGGCCGGCGTGACCCGCCGTCTGCTGGTGCTGCCAAGTCTGCGCGGCCGGCCCAAGTGTCCGCTCAGAGAGACTTGGGGCGGTGCGGGGTTCAGCCTTTACCAGGGCCGGGGCTCCCCGGCACGAGATCAACAGCGGCAGAGTCGCTTTTAAAGTTTTGAGTCCAAAAATGTGGTGTATCCCTCGGCCCGGTCCAACAGGCGACGCCCGGCGCCGCTGTCCTGCAACAACCACAAGTACCGCCCGTCATCGGAGATGTCGTCCACACGTCCCATGATGCGCGGGTTTCGCTTATCTGATGTCAGGAGCACGACGGTGTCACCGGGGGTCAGCTCGCGCCAGTTGCCTATTTCCTTACGCATGCGGCTGGAGAGCATGGGGTGGTGAGTGCGGGGATTCGAGATGTACATGCGTGCCCTCCGTTTCAAGGTCAATGCTCAAGTGACCGGCGAGAGTGTTTGATGTGCCGTTTTCCTGGCGGGAAGGAAGATAAAACCCGGCGCGGGCCCCGAGTTTCGGGTGCGTGTTGCGGTTCCGCGTGCCCGCGCCGGGAGAACTATCGCTTCAAGGGTTCCCACTGGAGGGGCCTCTCCTGGAGCAAGCTGAAACTCGTTGCGGGTCCCTGTCCTCTTGCGCGGCGTCGCCCGCCTATCGGCCGACCGGGCGTTAACAGTCATGCTAAGCGCCCCGGTTTCCAGGACAACCTGCGGGAGAAACCGGCCAGATCCACAGCCTGCCGTTGAGGTGACTGTGGATCTGACCGGTTGGGTTTTGATTATCTGCCGATGCCCGTGATACCGACCATGATCGGGACGATGCTGATGATGAGGATTGCGCCGAGGATATCGAAGGTGAATCCGGTGCGGACCATGCGGGTGATGGGAACGGCGCCGGAGCCGTAGACGATGGCGTTCTGCGGCGTTGAGACCGGCAGCATGAACCCGAAGGATGCGGCGAACGTTGCTGCCAACGCGGGAACGAGGGGGTCCACTCCCATGGCGACACACAACGGTATGACGATGGGGACAACGACGGCCGCGGACGCGGTGTTGCTGGTTGTCTCCGAGATGAGGATCGCCAGGATTGCCGCGAATGCGGTGATCGCCACGATATTGGTGACGCCAAGGTTCTGAGCGGCAGCGTTCCCGATCGTTTGGGCGAGGCCGGTGGCCGAAAGGAGGGCGCCGAAGATGATGCCCGTACCGAAAAGGATGATCGTTCCCCAGTCGATCTTCGCAGCGTCGGACCAAGTCATGGTCGCGCGGCGTTCCTTCCAGTTGGTAGGAAGGATAAAGAGCAGGGATGCGCCGATCACAGCAACGATGCCTTCGTCCAGCCGGTCGTCAAGGAACGCATAGAGATCGGAATCCGGACCGGTGATGAGGCTTGCGATTGCCGGAAGGAGCCACAGCGTGACGGTCAGGCCGAAAGCGATCAGCGTGTTGATTTCGGCCCGGGACATCTTTCCCTGCTCGGCCTTCTGCTCGCGGATGAATTTGTCCACGCCTTCGATGCGGCGGATTTCCGGCTTGTTCAAAAGGAACATGATGAGCGCCAGCACGACGAACATTGCTACGCAGACCGGAGCCACTGTGGCTGTCCATTGAACGAAGGAAATCTTAGTACCGGTTGCTTCCTCGATGAGGCCGCGGCCGATCAGGTTCGGGGGCGCTCCTACAGGGGTCAGGAGGCCACCAACACTGGCCCCGTAGGCGAGCATCAGCATCAGGGCTGCGCCCACACGGAGACGCAGCGGGTCGAAGTCTGCCTTGACGACGCCGCGGTCCTGCATCAGTTTTGCGATCACGGCCAGGATGCCCAGGGCGGTGGGCATCAGCATGGCCACGGTGGCTGTGTTTGAAACGAACGCGGAGAGGACGCAGGTGATTACGCCGAAGGCGATGATGACGCGGTAGGTGGACTTGGCGACACCGGGAATGGACAAAACGGCGAATGCCAACCGCTGGGCTATGCCGTGTTTCAGCATGGCCGCCGCGAGTATGAAGGCGCCGATGAAGGTGAAGATGGTTGTCGAGCCAAAGGGGCGCAGCACCTCATTGGCTGGTGCCACGCCGAGCAGGACGACAGCAGCAACACCGATGAGCCCACCCACCGGGATGGGTACCGGTTCGCAAATCCACAGAATAATGACACCCAGCAGAACAGCTGCGAGCAGCTGCTGCGTGTGATCCATCCCGGTCGGGAGAAGCGCGAAAATAATCGATACCGCCGGCGCCAGAAAGAATCCCAGTGTCTGCCGGGCCCGCTCGAACTTCTCCTCCCGCGGAGTCAGCTTCTGCTCGCTCAAACTCCTGAACGTCTTGCCGCCCAGTAAGGCGGCCCGAACATCAGTCCGCGGCGGTGGTGAGGTGGCCGCTGAAGACTCAGTCAAATTGCTGGACATCGTCGTCCTTTCGTCATAGGGGTTGGACCTACTGTGCATCCGTGACCCGAATCACGTCCAAGACGAAATCCCTACTGACCTAATAGGAAAAACCAATCTCAGCCCCCACAAAGAGGCTTCAGCCACTTTGCCCTCAAGGGCGCCGTTCGCCTCCAGAAGCCGGCGAGCCAGCGCCCCCACCGCACGAGGCGGTCACTCCAATCGCCTACGGAGGCTTAAGCGGCTCCGACTCCTATCTGCACTACTGGCAGCCCGGAGCCGCCGCGAATTCCGACCAGAATCCGGGGCATTGCAGAGACTCCCCGACTGGTTTTGAAAGGCCGATAACGGATATTCCGTAAACTTGTCTCTCTCGGCCACGTCGGCCGGCGACGACGTCGCGCGGGAGTTGGCAGAGGCCTTTCCTCTCCCCGATTGATAGGGGAGGGGGAGGAACAGCACCGCTTTTTGGGGAATTCTTCCCGTGTCCTGTACGTTGCAGGACCGGTAACCCACCCCAACAGAGAAGAGATGCACCGCCGTGGCAACCGATTACGACGAACTGCGCACCGACATTAAGGAGTCCCAAGAAAATTCGCTGGAGGCCCTGAAGTCCGCCAAAGCACCGGATGCGAAGTCCGTGGTTCAGGAACTCGACGAGGCTGACACCCTCGACGGCCTCACCCCGGGCGGCGAGTTCATTGCCGAAGAGCTCGTTGTCCAGGTCATTCCGCAGGCTGATGATGAGTTCACCTGTTACTCGTGCTTCCTGGTCCGCCACCGTTCGCAGAAGGCGCGCGAGAAGGACGGCCATGCCTATTGTGTCGAATGTGAGGGCTGAGCCCCGCTACTGGCCGGCTGTCCCGGAGCGGGTCTGGGACAGCATCCGCGAAGAATTCACCCTGCCAACCGCGGCAGCATGGAGACGCACTTGCTCTCTCTTGGCGAGCCCGACGGGATGCGCCGCACCGTCCGGGTATTTATCGGCGAGGAAACCTGCTGTCCGGGCTTCCAGCTCAAAGACGGGGCTCTCCACGAACCCGTACTGCGGCTCTTCGACCACGCCATGGCGCTGAAGGTCCCGCACAACGTGTTCGCCGCGTGGATGGTCAGCCCGCTGTCAGCCGGGGCGTGCTCCAGACCCGTGGACATGCTGGACAGCATGACGCTGCTCCAAAGCTCCCTCGCTGCTTTCGCAGACAGATACCGCCCGGTCGAAAAACGACGCTGACGCCTTAATGGCGACTCTCTTGGCCGCGGGTGCATGATTCCAGGTCTTCAGCCGGTTTAGGGTTCTGATCTTCAGCCGTGCCACGTGAGGCTCAACTCTCTTAGAGCGAAAAAGGAATAGGGAAGCCTTCCCGTGCCTTGTTGCTGATGGGGCCGCTGACCGCTGGCTGCCTCATTCGAAAGGACCCTCTTGCCCACAGCTTTCATTCCCTTCACCATGCGCGCCTCAGCCCGTAATGACCACCGCGGCACCTTCCGCACTGACATTGAACGACTGAGCGCCGGACACCGGCACTGGGCGCCCCTTGACGTGCTCAGGTCCACGAATACCCAAGCTGTTTTCCGCGGTGCCGTCCCCAAGGGCGCACACACCGCGACTGATGCGAGTCTCGCACGCTTCCTCCAGGACCGTCTCGCCACTGTTGACATCCATCTGGACCTCAGCGTCAAGATCGAGCGATAGCCCGGCCCCAAAAGCCCCGGACCATGGTCCGGGGCCTTTCGTGTGCCCGCTAAAGTCGCGAGTCCGGTCAGGCCAAAGGAAGGCCAAAGGGAGCAACGATCAGCCGTAGCGTCAGAATAGGGCGAAATTTCCGTTTATGGACAGGGCTCATGATGTTCTCAAACCCCACCCTGACAGTCGAGGGGCAGGAAACCGAGGTGCAGTAGCCCGAGAATCATCAAAACAGGCCAAAAAATCGGGACCTGATGAGACTCGCGTGCGGCAGGAGCAGGAGCGGACGAATTCCCCTGGTGCGGCTCGACAGGTGTCTGAGAACAAGAGCGAAGCCCAGCCGGCAGGTGAATCCTCCCTTACGAGACCGCCTTTACGTCAGGCTGGGGTGTGCCCTAACCGGGCAGCTGTTGAAGACGCAAGTGGGTGGCGCGCGGCGACTTCTTCCGCGCTCTCGGTCATTGGATCGGCAATCCAGGCCAGGTTGATGCCGGGATGGGCCGCGAGGTTGGCAGCGTGCACGCGGCGATGCGGCCCGATTTGCACAGGGCGACGTTCAGTTTCTTCACGGCAAGCCCTGCTGTCTTACTGGCCATCGGTGAGACGGCGCCTGGCGGCGGCTTCCAGATCACGAAGCATGGCAGCAGGTTCGGCGTCTTCCTGCAGGCTCCGCCAGACCAGCTCAGCCTGGGACTCAGGGGCGATGCCTCCCACCGGCTGGTCACGGTCAAGATTAGTGGGGAAGCCGTAGCCTTCAGCGGACGCGGCAATGACGTTGCGCAGGAACCTGTCGCTGGTGCCGTCCGCCTTGAGCTGCCGCAGTGTCGGGTACAGGGCCACGGACATGGCCGTGCGGTCCACCGATTCCATGGCCCGGCCGAAAGCGGAGGAGACCTGCAGCAGGTTGGCCATGCGGCGGATGTCGGTGGATTTGTTGTGGCCGGCGCCGTGGAACAGTGCGGGGTTGAAGAATGCAGCATCGCCCGTCTCAAGCGGCAGCTGCACGTAGTTCTCCTCGAAGTAGCGGGTGAATTCGGGACGGTGGAAGGCGAGATAACCGGCGTCGTACTTGTGGGAGTGAGGCAGGTAAAGGGTGGGCCCCGACTCCACCGGCATGTCGCAGTGGGCCACGGCTCCCTGTAGCGTCAGCGCAGGGGAGAGCAGGTGGATGTGGGCCGGGTAGCGGGCGGCCTGCTCGCTGGACATGAAGCCGAGGTGGTAGTCGCGGTGGGCGGTCTGCGCGGCACCGCCGGGGTTCACGACGTTGACTTGGGAAGTGACCTGGTAGTTGGGGCCCAGCCACGCTTCGGAAATGAGAGCCAGGATGTCGTTGGAATAGTAATCGGCGAACACCTGCGGGTCGCGCACGGCAAGTTTGTCGAGCGCGCCCCAGATGCGGTCATTTGCGCCCGGTTTGGCAAAGTGGTCGCCGGCGGCGGCGCCGGAGGCCTTCTGCTCGGCGATGATGCTCTTGAACGCCTCGGTGGCGCGGTCCACGACGGCGGTGTCGGCGAAGGCGCCCTTGAACACGACGATACCCGGCCCGGCGGTCAGGGCCCGGATCAGTTCAGCCTGAACGTCGGCGCGCTCTTCGGGGGACTCCAGATAGCTGTGCAGGCGCTTGCCGTAGATGAGCACGTCCTGCTCTACGGCGTCGGCGTATGCATAGTCCTCCAGCTTCGTCTTTTCGCCGACGACGGCAACGAAATCCTCCAGCCGGCAGCTGTCCTCCCCGAACCACTGTGGAGCGTGGGTCCCGGGTGCGTGCGACGATGCGGTGGTGGTCATGGTGTTTCCTCCTTGAAACTGTGATTGGGCTTGGAACAGTGTTCCTGCAGTGCGTGGCGGTGCGGTTTCCAGCTTCTTCCAATTGATCGCTCCTCCGCAACGCTGAAATCCATCAGGAATCCATCAGCTGTGGGCGACGGGGGTCCTTTCCCGAAAATCTCTTGCCATTCCACCTGAATCGGTGCGAAAGTCTTGCGTAGCCCTGAACCCCTCAGGAAAACATCATGGATTGATCGCGAGGACTTCGATGGCGCACCCTTACTCGGTCAGGGAAATCGCCCGTCAGGCAGGGGTCAGTGACGCGACGGTTGACCGCGTCCTTCATAATCGTCCGGGTGTTCGGCAAAGTACCGTCGGCCAGGTGCGCCAGGCGATCAGGGATCTTGAGGCCCAGCAACTCCAGCTGGAGCTGACCGGGCGGCGGTTCATGATCGACGTCGTTGCTGACGCCCCAGTTAGGTTCACCGCCTCGGTGAAGGAGGCGCTGGAAGCGGTGCTGCCGTTGTTGCGGCCTGCGGTGTTCAGGGCACGGTTCCACCTGCACGAGCGGTGGAACGCCGAGGAATGCGCGGCCGAGCTGGACAGGATCGGCAAACGGGGCAGCCACGGTATTGTCCTCAAGGCGCCGGACGTCCCCGTGGTTAGAGCTGCCGTGAGCCGGCTTGCCGAGGCCGGGATCCCAGTCATCACTCTGGTTACCGACCTTCCCGCCAGCAGCCGGGTGGCATATGTGGGCATGGACAACCGGTCCGCCGGGGCCACGGCGGCTTACCTGATCCACCAGTGGTTGGGGACCGGCCCGGGAGCGGTTGCCGTCACGGTGAGCAACGACTTTTTCCGCGGGGAGGAGGAACGGGAGATGGGTTTCCGCTCAGCCATCCGGGCCGTGGATCCCGGACGGGAGGTCCTGTATCTGGCCGGCAGCGACGGACTCGATCAGACGACCCTGCGGCTGATGGGCGAAGCCCTGGACGCGCACCCCGACATCAGTGCTGTCTACTCGATCGGGGGAGGCAACGCCGGCATCAGCCAGGCATTTGAAGCGACAGGCCGGAAACCGCATGTGTACATCGGCCATGACCTTGCCCCTGACAACGTCGCCCTGCTGCGCGCAGGCACCATGTCGGCCCTGCTGCATCACGACCTCAAGCAGGACATCCAGCGCTGCTGTCGAATCATCATGCACGCCCACGGCGCCCTACCGGAGGCCGACGCCGGCCACGCCTCCCAAATCGAAGTCATCACGCCCTTCAACATTCCGTTTCCCTCGCAGGGAGTCTGTTGAACCAACAGGACTTGCGGCGGGCTGCGCTTCCCGTGCTTCGAGACATTCACGACGCCACAAGGGAAACGGTATTCCTGTGCATCAGGAGCGGTCCCCGTGCTGTATGCATCGAGCGCTTTGACGGCAAGCGCGCCAGCAGTCGCCGCTTGGCCCTTGGAAGCTCGCTGCCGTTACATACCGGTGCTGCACCCCGCACATTGTTGGCTTTCGACACCCCCAGTCCCGGGCGGAGTATGCAGCGGTCATGGGCCAAAGCTCCGACTTTGGCCTCGGCGTTCGATCCAGAGCGGAATTCTATGCAAAAGATCAAAGAGATCCGCGATGCCGGCTTCGCTCTGAGCGATGACGAAGTAACCCTGCGAATGGCCGCCGTAAGCGCTCCAATTTTTGATCACCGCGGCGATGTGATGGCATCCCTACCGGTCAGCGGCCTCCGAGACGCCATCCTCCACCAACCGGATTCTTCATCCAGCATCATCGACTTAGCCCGCGAGGGCGGCACGACGGCTTTCAACCTATTTTGGTGCCCCAGAGTCCCGCATCTAGCGTCGCTAACCCAACCCCGTCTCCTCCATCCAGCTTTGCCAGCAGGAAGGCCCAAGGGTAAATCTGACATCCGTTGAAAGCAGAGTTGGGACTGTCCGATAAACGGTGTGTGGAGTCCGGCTGGTTTTCATTATTGAGTGGTTCTTTCGAACCGGCCAGCGAAGGTGATCGCGAACGCGTTCAGTGCAGGCTTCCACCTCATCACCCAGCGTGCCCGACCGCCGCCGGTGGGATCAAGAGATCTGGTGACGAGGTATAGGCATTTCAGGGCCGCGGTCTCGTTTGGAAAGTGCCCGCGGGCCCTTACTGCCCTTCGGTAGCGCGCGTTGATCGACTCGATCGCGTTCGTCGTGCAGATCACCCGGCGGATCTCCACGTCGTACTCCAGGAACGGCACGAACTCGGCCCAGGAGGATTCCCAAAGCCGCACGATGGCCGGATATCGCTGGCCCCATTCGGCCGTGAACTCGGCGAACCGGTCCTTCGCCGCATGCTCGGACGGGGCCGTGTAGACAGGCTTGAGCGCCTTGACGATGCCGTCGCGGTGCTGGCGTCCGGCGTAGCGGAAGCTGTTGCGAATCAGGTGCACGATGCACTGCTGCACGACTGTTCGCTCCCACGTGGTGGTGATTGCCTCGGGCAGGCCCTTGAGCCCGTCGCAGACGGCGATCAGCACATCCTCTACGCCCCGGTTCTTCAGCTCGGAGAATACTTGCAGCCAGAAACGTGCACCCTCGCCACCGTCGCCGACCCAGATGCCCAGAATCTCCCGCTCCCCGCTTGTGGTGACTCCCATGACGACGTAGAACGGGGTGTTGCGCACCTGCCCGTCACGGACCTTGACCACGACCGCGTCAACGAACAGCACCGGATAGACCGGATCCAAAGGACGGGCCGACCATTCGGCCAGTTCCCCGGTGACTTTCTCCGTGATGCGGCTGATGGTGTCTTTAGAGACCTTGGCCCCGTAGACCTCCTCGAAGTGCGCGGCGATTTCCCCGGTGGTCAGCCCCCGGGCAGACAGCGAGAGCACGATCTGATCGATCCCGTCCAGCCGCCGTTTCCGCTTGGGCACGATCACCGGCTCGAACGAGCCGTCCCGATCCCGGGGCACCTCAATTTCGACCGGACCGATCTCGGTCAGCACGGTTTTTGTCCTGGTGCCGTTGCGCATGTTGGCTGCGATCGGTGTCTGGCCATGCTCGTGGCCGAGGTGCTCGGTCAGCTCCGCTTCCAGCGCGGTCTCCAGCACATTCCTCGTGAGCTGGTTCAGCAGCCCACCGGGGCCTACCAAGCTCACGCCCTGTTCCTTTGCCTGCGCGAGCAACCGCTCCGCGAGCTCCTTCTGATCGATGATCTCTCCGGTCACAGGATCGATCATCACCCCTGTCATCTCGGTCGTGGGCTCTGACACGGCCGTCTCCTTTCGGATCAGGCCGGATCCCACACACCGTTATTCAGACAGTCCCGCAGAGTTTCCGGTGGATGCAGTTATTGCATCCACCGGAAACTCGTAGAGGTGGTTCGGCATTTCACCTAGTCAGCGGCGGGTGGCAGGACGATGTCGAAGCGGGTCCGGGCCCAGGTGCGATCCCCGAGGTCGCGCCCGTCGGGAGTAGGAGTTCCGGCGTCCTGCTGGACGAAGTCCTTGATGAGGGACTCCTTGACACCAAATACGGTGTCGTATTTCAGCAGTTCGTCCCCGCGGACGAAGATGTGGGTGACCAGTGTCCTGAGACCGGGTTTGGTGACCATAAAGTGCAGGTGGGAAGCGCGCATGGGTGAGCGTCCTACGGCTTCCAGCATTTTTCCGACTGGTCCGTCATGGGGGATCGGGTAGGGGGTAGGGGTGAGGCCCCAGAAGCGGTAGTTTCCGTCATCGTCGCTGTAGAGGTGGGCGCGGCCGGAGACGCGCTGGTCATCGTACTGGACGTCGTAGAAGCCGTCTTCGTCTGCTTCCCAGACTTCGATGCGGGCGTTGGGGACCGGGTTTCCGTCCGTGTCCTTGACGCTTCCTTCGATCCAGCAGGGTTCTCCTGGTGCGGCTCCGGCTATGTCTCCGCCGTTTTCGATGCGGGGGGCGTCGTCGACGAAGAAGGGGCCGAAGACGGTGGCTTCGGTTGCGTCGCCCTGGGCTTCGTTGTTGACGTTGATGGTCTGCATTGAGGCGCCGAAGACATCGGAGAGGAGGATGAATTCCTGTCGGCGGTCGTCGGTGATGTGGCCGACGGCGGTGAGGAACTCAATGGCTTTGTTCCATTCGGCTTCGGTGAGCCGGACGTCGCGGATGAAGTTGTGCAGGTGGGTTACGAGTGACTGCATCAGTTGCTTCAGCCGAGGGTCCTGGCATTCGTCGAAGGAGCGCAGCACGTTGCGGACCAGTTGTTCCTCAACGTTTTGTTGTGCTTCCGACACGTTGTGCTTGCCGGGAAGGCTTTCGGTTTCGGGGACGCGGGTCTGCTGGGTCATTGTCGTTTCCTCGCTGTTGTTTGTGGTGTCGAGTATGTGCGCAGGGACTCAGAGTTGCGATGCCTCGTCGAGGAGCTGCAGATCCTTGGTGGTCAACTGGATCTGCATTGATTCAACGAGGGGCGAGAGTTGGTCGGTTGTGCGGGCGCTGGCGATGGGGGCCGCGACACCGTTTTGCGCTGCGAGCCATGCAAGGGCGATGGGAGCGGGCTGGGTGGAGTGCTCATCGGCGACGTTTTTGACGGCTTCGATGACTTTCCGGCCGTGGGCGTTAAGGTACTTTGCCGCGTCTGGGGCGCGGGGGCTTTCGATTTCCTCGCCGTCGTCGTATTTTCCGGTCAGGAAGCCGTGGGCGAGGGAGTAGTAGGGCACGACGGCGAGGCCGTGGGTGCGCGCCAGGGGGAGGATATCGGCTTCAATTCCTCGTTCGACGAGGTTGTATTGGGGCTCTATGACCACGGGCGCGTGAAAGCCTTCGCGGGCGGTGATGTCGAGCCATTCTTTGATTCGTTCGGCTGTGTAGTTCGAGATGCCGATTGAGCGGATCTTGCCTTGGTCGACGAGTTCGGACAGTGTCGTGATGCTCTCGATGAGGGGCGTCGTGGGGTCGTCGAAGTGCGCGTAATAAATGTCAACGGTGTCGATGTCGAGGCGGGTCAGCGAGGCGTCGATGGCGGCCCGGATCGTTTCGGGGGCCATGCCGGCGAATTGCGGGTGGTGACTTACTTTGGTGGCGATGACGAGGTCGTCGCGGTCAGATCTGCCGGCCAGCCATTTGCCGATGATTGTTTCCGACTCGCCGCCGGTGTTGCCCTCGGCCCAGAACGAGTAGGAGTCGGCGGTGTCCAGGAAGTTCCCACCAGCAGCGACGTAGCCGTCGAGGACTGCATGCGATGTTTCGGTGTCGGCGGTCCAGCCGAAGACGTTCGTGCCGAGTGCGAGTGGGGATACGGCGATTCCTGGGGCGATGGTCCGCTTGGCGACCAAGGTCTGCCTCCTAGTTGATCTTTTATGTGTGGGACGGGGTGGAGTAGGACCCTCCTGTGGGTGTACCCGTGAGGGAGGGTCCTACTCCGCGTGGCTTTCGCGAGGCGCCACACCCTCACCTGATGGCAGGGCGTAGACCTTTTGGGCTAGACGGCGGGGTTGGCGCTCGGTGGCTTGCCGGCCCATGCCGCGTGCAGGATGCCGCGGACGTCATCGTAGGTGATCGGGCGGGGGTTGCCATAGGAGCGGCTGGTTACTTCTTCGGCGATGCGGTCGATGTCTTCTTCCTTCATGCCCAGCTCGGCCAGGGACCGGGGGGCATTGAGTTCTCCGGCGATCTGCCACAGCCTCTCGGCGGGATCTGCGGCGCCACCGAGTGCCCGTGACAGGGCAGCCGTCGCCTCGGGAGCGGCGGGCTGGTTGAAGGCCAGTGCGTGGGGGAGGACGACGGTGTGGGTTTGGGCGTGCGGCAGGTTCAGGGTTCCGCCGAGTGCGTGGCAGAGCTTGTGGTGCAGCGACATGGTGGTGGCGCCCAGGCAGGCACCGCACAGCCACGATCCGTAGAGGGCGTTGCTGCGTGCTTCGGGGTCGGAGCTGTCGGCCACGATGGCGGGCAGCGCTGCGGCGAGGGCCCTGACGCCTTCTTCGGCCATCAGCGAGATGATCGGCGTTGCGTCCGGGGCATAGAGGGCTTCCACGGCGTGGGCGATGGCGTTGATGCCGCTGGTCACGGACATGGCGGCCGGCAGTGTCATGGTGAGCTCGGGATCGTAGACGACGCTCCGGGGCAGCACCCGGGGGTCCTTGCCGGTTTCCTTGCGTCCGTCGGTCGTCAGCCCCCACACGGGTGTCATTTCCGAGCCGGCGTAGGTGGTGGGGACGGCAACGATCGGCAGCCCGTGCTTGAGCGCGATGGCTTTGCCGAGGCCGATTGCTGAGCCGCCGCCGACGGCGACGCAGCCGTCGGCCCCGACCCTGGCAGCTTCGTCGCTTGCCCGCTGCGCAACCTCGTTGGGCACGTGCATGACGGCTTCCGGGAGAACACCGACGCAGCGCTCACCCAGGGCCTCGGCTACCCGGTTGCCGGTCTCTTCCTGTTCGGGAGAGCAGAGGACCAGGACGCGCTTTAGGCCGATCTGGTCGAGTTCTTCGGGCAGGGTCGAGAGGGAGTTGACGCCGAAACGCACCCGCATGGGGAGGGCTTCGTATACAAACTGGTGGGTCATCAGAGGGACTCCTTGTGAAGGGTTACTGTCCGCGTGATTGTTCTTATTCACGCGGGGGCTTCTTAGTGCGGGAAGCGGTTAGCGGGAACCGGCGCGGCGCTTGTTGTAGATGTCGAAGGCGACGGCAAGCATCAGGACGAGGCCCTTGACGACGGACTGGACGGACTGGTCGATGCCCATCAGCTGCATGCCGTTGCTCATGACGGCCATGATGAGGCCGCCGGCCATGGCTCCCACGACTTTTCCGACGCCGCCGGTAACGGCCGCGCCGCCGATGAAGGCTGCGGCGATCGCGTCGAGTTCGAACATGTTGCCCGCGCCGGGCTGGGCGCCGTTGGAGCGGGAGGAGAAGACGATACCGGCCACTGCGGAGAGGAAGCCCATGTTGACGAAGATCCAGAAGTTGACGGTGCGGACCTTGACACCTGAGAGGGCTGCTGCGACGACGTTGCCGCCGATGGCGTAGACCTGGCGGCCGAAGACGCTTCGCTGCATGAGGACGCTGTAGACCATGATGAGGATGGCCAGCATGATCAGGACAAGCGGCATACCGCGGGCGATGGCCAGCTGCCAGGCGAAGACCATGACTGCGATGGCGACAACGAGGATTTTGGCGATGAACAGCGGAAATGACGGGACGAGTTGGTTGTAGCTGATCAGGGTCTTGCGGGTCCGGTATTGGTTGAAGGCGTAGCCGATCACGGCGATGGCGAAGATGAGGAGCGTGAAGAGGTCGTATCCTTGGCCTCCGAGGAGGCCGTTGAGGAAGCCGGATGCGATGGTGCCGTAGTCAGCCGGGAAGGGGGAGAGGGATACGTTGTCGAGTACGACCAGGGTCAGGCCGCGGAAGAGGAGCATGCCGGCGAGGGTGACGATGAACGCGGGAATCCCGACGTAGGCGACCCAGTATCCGTGCCAGGCTCCAATAGCGAGGCCGGTGGCGAGGGCTGCGAGGACGCCGACCCACCACGGCTGTCCGTATTGGATGACGACTACTGCCGACACTGCGCCGGTCAAGGCGACTACGGAGCCCACGGAGAGGTCGATGTGACCGGCGATGATCACGATGACCATGCCAATGGCCAGGATCAGAATGTAGGAGTACTGCAGGACGATGTTCGTGATGTTTCCGGGACCGAGTGAGGCGCCGCCGGTGAGTCCTGCGAACAGCGCCACGATGGCCACAAGGGCTATGTAGATGCCGCTGGTGCGCAGGTTGCGGGTGAAGAGCTCGCGGATTTCGCTGGTTCCGGTCTTGACGACCGCTGCTGCGGCCGGCGCGTCTTTCCTTTGGGATCCCCGGGGGGCTGTCACGGTCATGCTGTGAGTTCCTTCTCTTTGGTCATGAGTGTCATGAGGCGTTCCTCGGATGCTTCAGCCGCGGGCAGCTGCCCGGTGATCCGGCCTGCAGAAAGCGCGTAGATGCGGTCGCAGGTGCCGAGCAGTTCGAGCAGGTCCGAGGAGATGACCACGACTGCCTTTCCGGCGTCCACGAAGCTGTTGATGAGGGTGTAGATCTCGTATTTCGCGCCGACATCAATGCCGCGGGTGGGTTCGTCCAGGATCAGTACTTCCGGGTCGGTGAGCAACCACTTCGAGAGGACGACCTTCTGCTGGTTCCCGCCGGAGAGTTTGCCGACGATCGATTTGACGTTGGGGGCTTTGATGTTCATTGATTTCATCGCAAACTCGGCTGCACGAGCCTCTTCGTGGTGGTTGACGAAGCCCCAGCTCGCAAGTTTGCCCAGTGCTGCGGCCGAGATGTTGCGGGCGATGTCATCAATGAGGTTGAGGCCAAAGGCCTTGCGGTCTTCGGTGGCATAGGCGATCCGTGCTTCGATGGCTGCGGCGACGGAGCGGGTGTGGATCTCCTTGCCGTGCATGAAGATTTTGCCTGATACGAACTTGCCGTAGGAGCGGCCGAACAGGCTCATCATCAATTCTGTGCGTCCGGCACCCATGAGTCCGGCGACGCCGATGACCTCCCCGGCGCGGACTTCAAAGCTCGCACCGTCGACGACCAGGCGGTCCTGGGTGGGGTGCTTGACCGTCCAGTCCTCCACCCGGAGAACGACCTCGCCCGGGTTCGACTCACGGTCGGGATAGAACGCCTCGAGGTCCCTGCCGACCATCCCGCGGATGATGCGGTCGACGTTCACGTCGGGATCCGCCATGTTCAGGGTTTCCACCGTCGTTCCGTCGCGGATGACGGTGGTGTGGTCAGCAATGGCTTCGATCTCATTGAGTTTGTGGGAAATGATGATCGAGGTGATGCCGCGGTCACGAAGGGCCCGGACCAGGTCGAGAAGGTGGGCCGAGTCATTGTCGTTAAGCGCGGCGGTCGGCTCATCGAGGATGAGCAGCTGCACTTCCTTGGATAGGGCTTTGGCGATTTCGACCAGCTGCTGCTTGCCGACGCCAAGCTGCCCGACCGGGGTAGTGGGCTCTTCCCGCAGACCGACGGATGCGAGGAGTTCGGCGGCCTCAGCGTTCGTCTTATGCCAGTCGATCAGTCCTGATGCTCCGCGGCGCTCGTTGCCCAGGAAGATGTTCTCGGCGATCGACAGGTGCGGCACGAGGGCAAGTTCCTGGTGGATGATCACGATGCCGGCGTGCTCTGAATCCCGGATGCCGGAGAAAGAACACGTCTGCCCCTTGAACAGGATGTCACCCCCGTAACTTCCGGCGGGGTAGACGCCGGAGAGGACTTTCATGAGGGTGGACTTCCCTGCGCCGTTCTCGCCGCAGATCGCGTGGACCTCACCGCGTTCCACCTCCAGCGAAACGCCGGAGAGCGCTTTGACGCCGGGGAAGGTCTTGGTGATGGATTGCATTTCCAGGATGTGGTCGGCCATTGGCCCGCCGTCCTATCGGTCTTGTAGGGGAGAGGGGGAGGGGAGGGGCACTGTGTGCCCCTCCCTGAAGGGCACTTACTGAAGGCGGCCGGCTGCGACCTCGTCAGCGGTGTAGTAGCCGGAATCGATCAGGGCGGACTTGATGTTGTCCTTGTAGATCGGCTGGATCGGCACGAGGAACGAGGGGACGACCTTGGATCCGTTGTCATAAGACTTGGTGTCGTTGACCTCGGGGTCTTTTCCTGCCAGCAGGTCCTGGGACGCCTTGACAGTCTGTGCAGCCAAGGCGCGGGTGTCCTTGAACACGGTGGAGAACTGCACATCGTCGTTGACGAACTTCACGGAGGCAACCTCGGCGTCCTGGCCGGTCGTGACCGGCATCGGCTTGGGCTGTGAGGACAGGGTCGGGCCGTAGCCGGCGTTGCCCAGTGAGGTGATGACACCGCGGGCGACGCTGTCGTTGGGGGTAAGGACACCGTCGAGCTTGGCTGCTCCGCCGCTGTAGCTGGCGGTAAGCAGGTTATCCATGCGCTCCTGCGCCTTTTGCTGCGACCAGTTCTCGGTTGCCACCTGCGAGAGCTTGTTCTGTCCCGACTTGATCAGCAGGGTGCCGTTGTCGATGTACTTCTGCAGGACCGACATGCCGCCGTTGAAGACGAAGGTGGCGTTGTTGTCATCCAGCGACCCGCCGAACAGTTCGATATTGAACGGACCCTTGGCGGTGCCTTCGGAGCCGTCCTTGTTCAGGACACCGAGCCCGATCAGCAGAGAGGTGGCCTGCTGGGCGCCGACCTTGAAGTTGTCGAAGGTGACGTAAACGTCAACGTCAGCGCTGTTCCTGACGAACCGGTCGTAGGAAACGATGGGGATGTTCGAGCTTGCCGCCTGCTGCAACTGGGGGGACAGGGCCGTTCCGTCCAGCGGTGCCAGGATCAGCAGATCGGCACCTTGAGTCAGCATCTGGTCTACCTGTTGCTGCTGGGTGGGGATGTCGTTATTGGCGTACTGGAGGTCCACCTGGTAGCCGACCTTTTCCAGCCCTTCCTTGATGGCCTTACCGTCGGTGATCCACCGCTCTTCATCCTGGCTGGGCAGTGAAACTCCGATGCGGGTGTCGGCGGGAGCCTGTGTCCCTCCGCCGGCCCCGTTGCCGCTGCCTGCACCCCCTCCTGCACAACCAGCAAGTACCAGTGACGTGGCTGCTGTTGCAGCGAACATGACAATTTTCTTAAACACCGTTCTCCTCCTTTGGAGAGCCGCGTGACGCTGAAGGCGTCAGTTCTGCGTCGGCATGACCACCGCGACTAAAATTTAGATGTGATTGCGAGCACTTAGTGCCGTACAATGGACACTATGTTCGCACAGTACCAGCACATGAAGCTAGTGGTGTTCCAAATTACATTTGCGCGCACCACAAGTCGCGCCTCCCAGGGCACAGTGGGCCGGGCGGACGACAATGGCAGAGGTGCTCATGTGCAGCGCATCTGCGCGACGGTAGTTACGCGGATGCTAGAGGCCCCTTCGGGTCAGAAAAGAGGCGGTTGGTGAACACCATTCAGCTGTTGAAAAAAGCCAGCCAGGTGATCGATGAATTGGCCCGGATTGGCCAGTCAACGCCGGCGGAACTGGCGAAAGTCGTGTCCGAACCGCGGCCGACGGTGTACCGGATTGTCGCTGCGCTGGAGCAGGAGAAGCTCGTCCGCTCGAGCGGTGACGGCAAGCTTGAGCTGGGGACCGGAATACTTAAACTGGGCGACGCCGCGGCCGACGCACTCGTGGACCGCACAGAGCTGCGCGAACAGTTGCGCTGGATCCGTGGCCAGCTGGGCATGAGCCCCTACTTCTGCGTCCTGCGCGAAAACGGAGCCGTATGCCTGGACCAGATCCAGGGCGCCGACGTCGACCTGCACGACCTGGCCCCCGGGCGCACCCTTCCGCTCAATGCCGGGGCTGCATCCCAGGCTCTCCTGGCCTTCGGCGCCCCCGAGTTCCGGGAGAGCGTATTGGCCTCGGGCCCATACCCCGGTATCGCTTCCCGGACACCGGTCACCGGAGAGCAGTTGAGGGAGAGGGTCGAGCAGACCGCCAACCGCGGATGGAGCGTTGAAGACAGCGAGGTCATCGAAGGCGTCGCATCAATCGCCGTTCCGGTCTTCCGGCAGGATGGCAGCCTGCTCGGTGCCATCTCGGTCGCGGGCCTGCGGGCAACGGTCCTCGGCCAGGAGGACGCGGCACGGAAGATCCTGGACACCGCCGCCCAGGCCATCGCCGCTTCCATGTCCCAGGAAGACCCGAACGAGGGAAAAGAAGCCACCCGACTCGATCCTCCGGAAGGATCCGAGCGTGACTCCCCCCGCGCCCCTGCCGTCATCGCGAAAGCATCCGCACTGATGTCGGCCCTGGCTGAAGAACGCATCGCGACGTCGACCCGGCTGACCGAGATGCTCGAAGAACCCGCCAGTTCCATTTACCGGATGCTGGCCACCTTGGCCGAAGCCGGATGGGTGGAACAGATCGGCCATCGCGGCGCATACCGGGTGGGAAGCAAAATGATCGCCCTTTCCGGCGACCTCACACGCCGCCTCGATATACGCCGGGCCGCCGCCCCCATCCTGCGCGAAATCCACGCAGCAACGGGGGAAACGACCTTCTTGTGCATCCGCCGCGGCACCCGGGCGGTCTGCATCGAGCGCATTGACGGGATACGGGTCAACAGCCGGGTCCTGAAACTGGGGGAGTCCCTTCCCCTCCATGTCGGCGCCGCGCCCCGTGCGCTGCTCGCGTTCGAAGACCGGGCCTCCTGGGATGAATATGCCGCGATCGTCGCGAGCAGCGGCGAGCCCTGGCGCGACGTTCGGTCCCGTTCAGAGTTCTATTCCGGACTTGAGCACATCAGGAACCAGGGGTTCGTGGTCAGTGACAACAACGTCACCCCGGGCATCGCCGCCATCGGGGCACCCATCTTCGACCACCGCGGCGAAGTTGCGGCTTCCCTGTCCATCAGTGGACTGCGCGAGGGCATCCTGAACCGGCCCGAGGGCGAAGAGCCCATCGTCGATCTCCTCCTGCGGGGAACCAAAGTTTTGTCGGACTACCTCGGGGCACCGCACTCTGCGTCAAAGAAGGACGCGGACGTGTCACAGGTCATAGCTTGACCGACAGCCGCCTCCATGAAATGCTTTGGACAAGCTGTCCGCTAGGTGACACTGCATACTGAATTTTATTGATCCGGCCGGGCGTCGCTGCCCGCCCCATCAAACATCCATCAAACGCACCGATCAGGTGCTCAGTCGAAGGAGACAATGCGTTGGAACCGATTGTCGTAGGACTTCTGGGAATCACTCACCCGCACGCCTCTGCCCGGGTTCGCGCCCTGCGCGAAATTGAAGGGGTGGAAGTGGTTGCGGCCGCGGACGACGATCCCCGGCTGCAGTACTTCACCGATAAGTACGATATGGAGCCCCGCTCCATTGACGCGTTGCTCCAGGATGAGCGCATCAACGCGATTATGGTCCACTCCAAGAGCAAGGACATGGTTCCCCACGCCCTGCGTGCACTGGCCGCCGGCAAGTCCGTTGTCGTCGAAAAGCCGGGCGGGGGAACCGTTGAGGATCTGGTCCAGCTGGCCGAAGCCGAATCCAAGGCAGCCCCCGGGTTGGTGGTGCAGGTCGGCTACAACGTTCGCCTCGCCCAGTCCATCGCAGAGGCCAAGGAACTCATCGACGCCGGCGTCATTGGTGAGGTGGTTTCCGTCTCAGCCCGCGGTGCTGCCCTCGTCGGTGAACACCTGACCGCGCACCTGAACCAGCCCGCCGACATGGGAGGGGCACTGTGGATCATCGGATGCCACATGCTTGACTCCCTGGTGCACATGTTCGGCGCACCCGATACCGTCAACGCCCGCGTCCACAAGTCCGGACGCCTGTCCGACGAGTCGAGCCGGGAAGATTCCGCCGCCGTCCTGCTGAACTACCCTGACAAGTCCGTGACCTTCAGCTTCGACGGACACGACCACCTTGAGTGGTTCGAAAGCTCCCGTATCTCCGTCTACGGAACCGGCGGCATGCTGGAAATCGGCATCCTGCCCCAGAAGCTGCGCGTCTACGTGGACCAGGACCGTGCCGGCTGGCGCGCCGGCTGGACCGAGTGGACCCAAAGCCACTTCACCCCGCCCTTCGCCAGGACCGAACTGAACAAGTTCTCGGAACTGCCCGAACTCGGAAACATCAGCAACTTCCACCCTGAAATGCGTGGCTGGGTCGACAGCATCCGCACCGGCGCCCCGGTAGTCGCACCGGTCGCCGATGCCCTGGCCGTCGCTCGGATTGTCGACGCCTGCTACCGCTCCGAGAAGGAACAGGGAGCATCCATGGAGGTCGAGACCGCATGACCAGCGAAACCAGCGCAGCCCCGCAGCTGATCGCAACCTGCTGGGTGAGCGCCGGCGATACCGCCCCCGGACGCCCGGACGAAACCAGCCCCATCCCGATCCAGGAGCGCATCAACCTCATTGCCCAGACCGGGTGGTCAGGCATCGGGTTGGTACACCACGATCTGCTGCATGCACGCCGCACCATTGGCTACGCCGAGCTGGGGCGTATGATCCGCGAGGCAGGAATCGGCATCATCGAAGTCGAATTCCTTAACGGCTGGTGGGCCACCGGAGCCGAGCGCACCGAATCTGACATCCAACGCGCCGAACTGTTCGAAGCCGCAAAGGCCCTGGGTGCCCGGCACATCAAGGTCGGAGCCGGCATGACGGACAACCCCCTGCCGCTGTCGACGATGGCCAGCGCATTCTCCGACCTGGCAGAGGAGGCCGCTGAATCCGGCGTCCGGCTTGCCCTCGAAGCGACACCGTTCTCCCACCTGCGCACGGCGCAGGAAGCGGTCAAGGTCGTGACCTACTCCGACAGTCCCGCCGCGGGCCTGATGATCGACATCTGGCACACTCACAGGTCCGGTCTTTCCCACGACGACCTCTGGGACGTTGTGCCCATGGACAGGGTCTTCGCCGTAGAAATCGACGACGGTTACAAGGACGTCGTTGGCACCATCTTCGAAGACACCATCAACAACCGCGCCTACTGCGGTCAGGGCGACTTCGACACCCGCACGTTCATCCAGAGAACTCTCGATGCCGGATACAAAGGCCCCTGGGGGGTTGAAATCATTTCCGCCGAACACCGCAGCCTGCCCGTTGCCGAGGGCCTTAAGCGCGCCTACGAAACAGCAATCAACTGCTTCCCCGGAGTCTCCCTCTCACCCTGATCGGCCAAGCTCCGCACCGCCCCTGCCCTCTCCGGCAACGCGACTCACCTCCTTCTCCATTTTCCTGAAAGGCCACACCCTATGTCCAACGACAAACGCCTGCGCCTGGCACTCTTCGGCTCGGGCCGCATCGGGCAGGTACACGCCCGCAACATTGCCGCCCACCCGGACATCGATCTCGTCCTGATCGCAGACCCGTTCATCGACGGGGCACGCCGGCTGGCCGAAAGCACCGGCGCACGCGCCGTGCAGGACCCCGAAGAAGTCTTCGCGGACACCAGCCTCGACGGCGTCATCATCGGCTCGCCCACCAGCACCCATGTGGACCTCATCTCCCGCTCAGTCGCCCACAACCTCGCCGTCCTGTGCGAAAAGCCCATCGACCTCGACATCGACAACGTCCTCGCATGCCGTGAGCAGATCAAGGACACCACCGTCCCGATCATGCTCGGATTCAACCGCCGCTTCGACCCGTCCTTCGCTGCGGTACGCACCCGGGTCGAAGCCGGGGAAATCGGCAAGCTCGAACAGCTCACCATTACAAGCCGCGATCCCGAGCCCGCCCCGCGCGACTACATCGCCGGATCCGGCGGCATCTTCCGCGACATGACGATCCACGACCTCGACATGGCACGCTCCTTCGTCCCGAACATCGTCGAAGTGACCGCAGTGGCATCGAACGTCTTCAGCAAAGACATCGCCGAGCTCAACGACTTCGACTCCGCCGTGGTAACCCTCCGCGGCAGCGACGGTGAACTCATCACCATCACCAACTCCCGCCACTGCGCCTTCGGCTACGACCAGCGACTGGAAGCCTTCGGCCCGAGCGGAATGCTCTCCGCCGGCAACGTTGCTCCCACAACAGTGCGCAAGTCCGGTGCGGCAGGAACAGAAGAGTCAGACGCATACCTGCCGTTCTTCCTCGAACGCTACCCCCAGGCCTACTACGCCGAACTTGAGGCCTTCGCCCGGTCCATCCGCACCGGAACGCCCACCTCACCGAACTTCGCTGATGGAGTATCGGCCCTGGTCCTGGCCAACGCGGCAGCCGAATCCGCCGTCACCGGCAAGACCGTGAGCGTCGTCGAGTTCTAACCCCTCTGGGCTGGGACTTCCCTGCAAACCAGGGAAGCCCCAGCCCAACCATGAGTTCCCTTCATTTTTATCGGCCCCCGGCCTCCCTTCCACCATGCAAAAACGGCGGTGTGCACGGCTGGCACCGACGATTGAGGAGACAACATGTCAACCGGCAAATGGGCATGGAATGTCCGTGAAGGCGATCTGGTCGCGTGCGCCGCCCGGCACGGCCATATCCGCGGAACAGTCGTGGAAGCCGCCCCCGAAATCGGCGTCGTATGGATCAGAGACAACATCTACGGCGAACGCCGCATGCTCATGATGCAAGACCTCGTCCCCGACACCCCGACACGAGGCGTCGCGGTGCCCCTCTCTCAGTTTCGGGCGTCGTAACCCGGCTCTTACGCAGTGAGCTCGGGGTCCTCCGGCACTTCGCCCCGCTGAAAAGCACAACGAGAAGGAACGAACCCCAGTGAAAGTCTTTAGCTCACCGGCTGTTAAGAAAGCCCTTGATGAGGTCATCATCATGTTCCGGCAGGAAACAGGAGTCAGCATCGACGTTGTCTTCGAACCAACAGGCCAACTTCTTCGGCGCATCGACGCCGGCGAATCCTTCGACGTGATGATCGCCGTTACCGAATCCTTCGGCTCCCTCACCCCTATCGTCGACCCACACACCCTGACATCGGTAGCACGCGCCGGTATCGGCGTCGCCGTAAAGCGCGGCACCCCTGAGCCCGACATCTCCACGGCTGAAGCATTCGTCCAGACCCTGCGCGCGGCAAGATCAGTTGCCTACTCCGGCGTCGGCGCAAGCGGCGCTTACTTCACGGCTCTCCTGGACAAACTTGGTCTGTCAGAGGACGTCGGCGCCCGCGCTACCGTCGTCGATAAAGGCTACGTGGCCCAGGCTGTCGTCACAGGCAACGCCGACGTCGCTATCCAACAGCTGAGCGAACTGCTGTTCGTTCCCCAGGCCCAGATCGTGGGTCCCTTTCCGGCAGAGCTCCAGCACTACACCGAGTTCTCAGCAGCGGTCAGTGCCCAATCCAGCGACCCGGCCCAAGCGCAAGCCTTCGTAAACTTCCTCACCTCCGCACCGGCCCAGACAGCCTATGTACAAACGAGGCTGGAACTGCCAACGGCCCCCGCACAGTAACGACAGTCTTCCCCGGCCGGAAGGTCAACCGCACCCTCAACCACGCGGGCCGCCCCGACACCGGATCGAACTCTCCGCCAAAACCGCCCTGCTACCGCCAGCAGGACCCTATCCACCATGGACAACGAAACGGACACCACCCCATGAACCAGGCTTTTGTGTACGACGCTGTGCGCACCCCGTTCGGTAAGTTCGGCTCCGGCCTTGCCGCCGTCCGTCCGGATGACCTTTCGGCGCATGTGATCAGGGAGTCCGTGAAGCGTGCTCCGGCGCTGGACCCGGAGCGGATCGATGAGGTGGTGTTCGGCAACGCCAACGGCGCCGGTGAGGAGAACCGCAACATCGCCCGGATGGGCACCCTGCTGGCCGGCCTCCCGGTGTCCATCCCCGGCACCACCGTGAACCGCCTCTGCGGGTCGTCGCTGGATGCCGCCATTATCGCGTCCCGCCAGATCAATGCCGGCGATGCCGAGCTGATGCTGGTGGGCGGGGCGGAGTCGATGTCCCGCGCGCCGTGGGTGCTGCCGAAGACGGAGAAGCCCTACCCGGCCGGGGACATGACCCTGGCTTCCACCACCCTGGGCTGGCGCCTGGTGAACAAGGCCATGCCGAAGGAATGGACCATTTCCCTGGGCGAGGCCACCGAGCGGCTCCGTGAAAAGTACGGGGTGAGCCGGCAGGCGCAGGATGAGTTCGCCGCTAACTCGCACAACCTGTCCGCCGCGGCGTGGGACGAAGGGTTTTACGACAACCTCGTGGCCCCGGTGCCGGGAACTGACCTGGTGCGGGACGAGGGCATCCGTCCCGGTTCCACCGCCGAGAAGCTCGCCGCCTTGAAGACCGTGTTCCGAAACGAGCCCGAGGGCGCCGAAGTAGGCGGCACCGTCACGGCGGGCAACGCTTCACCGCTGTCCGACGGCGCCTCCGCGGCGTGGATCGGCAGCGAAAGCGCCGCCGGGCTGCTGGGGCTGGACCCTTTGGCCCGCATCGCCGGGCGCGGGGCGCATGCGAACGATCCGCAGTTCTTCGGCTACGCCCCGGTGGAGGCAGCAAACAAGGCCCTCGCGAAGGCGGGGATCGGCTGGGACCAGGTGGGCGCCGTCGAACTTAACGAAGCGTTCGCCGCGCAGTCCCTGGCGTGCATCAGCGCCTGGGGCATCGATCCCTCGATCGTGAACCGGCACGGCGGGGCCATCGCGATGGGCCACCCGCTCGGTGCCTCCGGAACCCGGATCCTGGGCACCCTCGCGCGGTCCCTGCAGGCCTCGGGTGAGCGCTGGGGTGTCGCGGCGATCTGCATCGGCGTCGGGCAGGGCCTGGCCGTGGTGCTCGAAAACGTCACTGCTTCCAACACCGGAAAGGCCTAAGCCATGTTGAACTTCGTAGATTCGGTCCAGGAGGCGGTGGCCGGCATCAAGGACGGTTCCACGGTGATGATCGGCGGGTTCGGCAACGCCGGGCAGCCCTTCGAACTGATCGACGCGTTGATGGACTGCGGCGCCAAGGACCTCACCGTCGTGAACAACAACGCCGGCCAGGGCGACCAGGGCCTGGCGCTGCTCATCAAGGAAGGCCGGGTGAGGAAGATGATCTGCTCCTTCCCGCGCCAGTCCGATTCCTGGCACTTCGACGCCAAATACAAGGCGGGCGAAATCGAACTGGAACTCGTGCCGCAGGGCAACCTTGCCGAGCGTATCCGCGCCGCCGGGGCCGGTATTGGCGGGTTCTTTACGCCCACCGGGTACGGGACCATGCTGGCCGAAGGCAAGGAAACCCGGATCATCGACGGCCGCGGCCAGGTGTTCGAAACCCCCATCCACGCCGACGTCGCACTGATCAAAGCCCTCAAGGCGGACGGCAAGGGCAACCTGGTCTACCGCAAGACAGCCCGGAACTTCGGCCCCATCATGGCCGCGGCGGCCAAGCACACCATCGTCCAGGTCTCTGAGATCGTGCCTATCGGGGCGTTGGATCCGGAAAACGTGGTGACCCCCGGAATCTACGTCAACACTGTGGTCCGCGTTCCCGCGGCCGCCGCCACGGCCGGCACCGAAGAGAAGGTGGCTTAAGATGAGCACCGCAACAACCCTCCAAACCTCCGCAAGCCCGCTGGGCCGGGACGACTTGGCACGGCTGGTGGCCAGGGACATCGCCCCGGGCTCGTTTGTGAACCTGGGCATCGGCCAGCCCACCCTGGTGTCCAACTACCTCACCGAGGACCAGGACATCACGCTCCACACGGAGAACGGGATGCTCGGCATGGGCCCGGAAGCCAAGGGGGACCAGGTTGATGAGGACCTCATCAACGCCGGCAAGATCCCGGTCACCGAACTCCCCGGCGCCTCCTACTTCCACCACGCCGACTCGTTCGCCATGATGCGCGGCGGGCACCTGGACATCTGCGTGCTGGGCGCGTTCCAGGTATCCGTGACCGGTGACCTGGCCAACTGGCACACCGGCGCTCCCGGCGCCATCCCCGCCGTCGGCGGCGCCATGGACCTCGCAACCGGCGCCAAGGACGTCTTCGTCATGATGACCCTCCTCACCCGGGAAGGCGCCTCCAAGATCGTGGAGTCCTGCACCTACCCGCTCACCGGCGTCGGCTGTGTCACCCGCGTCTACACCGACAAGGCCGTCTTCCTGACCGGACCTGACGGCGTCACCGTCCGTGAGACCTTCGGCTGCACTCTCGAAGAACTGCAGGAACTGGTGCCCGTCCCGCTCAAGACCGCCGCGGAACATTAGCCTTTCCCACTGCGGAGCGACCGGAGTGCTTTCCTGACCGGTGGGCTATCGGAGTTCCTTCTGCGGCGGTTCGACGGCGAGCAAGCCCGCCAGAAAACGCCCAATCCGTCCATGGTTAGGGTCAATTCCTGTTATCCACGGCTGGAAATTGGGAGCCGTTGGGGTCGCTCCCTGGCAGCAGTTGTCGGTGACGGTCGAAAAGTGAGCCATTGTGACGGTTGAAAACTGAGCCACCCGTTCCAAACGATTGGGTGGGTGATCACAGTGGAGGATTGGGCGCTTATTCGGCGGTTGCATCTGGCCGAGGGTGAGTCGATGAGGTCGATAGCGGTGCGGTTGGGGATCTCCAGGAACACGGTTGCGAAGGCAGTCAGTGCTGAGAGTCCGCCAACTTACGTCCGGTCGCCGCAGGACTCCGGGATCAAGGCTGTGGAACCGGCAATTCGTGCGCTGCTGCTGGAGAACCCGCGGATGCCGGCGACGGTGTTGGCTGAACGGGTGGGGTGGTCGGGGTCCCCGGCCTGGTTCCGGGAGAACGTTGCCAGGATCCGGCCCGAGTATGCCCCGGCTGATCCTGCTGACCGGATCTCTTACGATCCCGGGGATCAGGCGCAGTGTGATCTGTGGTTCCCGGAGGTCCGGATACCTGTCGGTGCCGGCAAGGCCAGGGTGTTGCCGGTCCTGGTGATGGTGTCTTCGCATTCACGGTTCATCAAGGCCAGGATGATCCCGTCCCGAATGACCGGGGACCTGCTGGCCGGAATGTGGGAGCTGCTCGGATCCCTGGGCGCGGTTCCGCGGCGGTTGATCTGGGACAACGAAGCCGGCATCGGCCGGCGGAACAGCTACGCCGCCGGAGTCGCGGCATTCGCCGGGGTCTTGGCGACCAGGGTCGTGCAAGTCAAACCCTACGATCCTGAGAGCAAGGGCGTGGTGGAGCGGGCCAACCAGTTCCTGGAGACTTCCTTCCTGCCGGGCCGGGTCTTCACCTCACCGGAGGACTTCAACACCCAGCTCGGCCAGTGGCTGCCGAAGGCCAACACCCGGCTGGTCAGGCGGACTGGCTCACGCCCGATGGACCTGCTCGCTGCGGACAAGGCGGCCATGCTGGCGCTGCCACCGGTTCCACCGGTTACCGGCTTCACCTCAAGGGTTCGGCTGCCGAGGGACTACTACGTCCGGATGGGATCTAACGACTACTCCGTCCACCCGCAGGCCATCGGCCGGTTCGTCGATGTCACCGCCGACCTCGAAACCGTCACGATCAGCATGGACGGCAGACCGGTCGGGACCCACCCCCGGTCCTGGGGCACCGGTCTGACGATCACCGACCCGGACCACGTTGAGGCGGCACGGGCACTGCGGAAGGCCTTCCAAACCCCGCACCCGGTGGGCGAAACAACCGGGCTGAGGGACCTGGCGGACTACGACCGGGCGTTCGGTGTTGTCTTCGATGACGGGCAGGTCGCCTGATGCCGGCCGCTAAGGAAACCATCGGCCAGATCGAGTACTACTCTCGGGCGATGAAAGCACCGCGGGTCCGTGAAGCAGCAACCCGGCTCGCGGATCAGGCCCGTGAAGGAGGCTGGACCCATGAGGAGTACCTCGCCGCTGTCCTGTCCCGGGAAGTCGCAGCCAGGGAAGCCTCCGGCGCCGAGATCAGGGCCCGGGCCGCAGGGTTCCCGGCCCGGAAATCACTTGAAGACTTCAACTTCGATCACCAGCCCGGCCTCAAACGCGACACCATCGCGCACCTGGCCACCGGGGCGTTCCTCACCGAAGCGTCCAACATCGTCCTGCTCGGGCCGCCCGGCACCGGCAAAACCCACCTCGCCACCGGGCTGGGCTTACGGGCCACCCAGCTCGGTCACCGGGTCCTGTTCGCCACCGCCATCGACTGGGTCGCACGGCTCCAAGCAGCCCACCAGAACGGACGGCTGCCCCAGGAACTGGTCAAGCTGCGCCGCTACGGACTGATCATCGTGGACGAAGTCGGCTACATCCCGTTCGAACAAGACGCCGCGAACCTGTTCTTCCAACTGGTCTCATCACGCTACGAGCACGCCTCGCTGATCCTGACCTCGAACCTGCCCTTTGCCCGCTGGGGCGACGTCTTCGGCGATCAGGTCGTCGCCTCGGCCATGATCGACCGCATCGTCCACCACGCCGAAGTCATCACCCTCAAAGGCTCCAGCTACCGCCTCAAACACACCCAGATCGACTCGCTGCCCTCGACAAGACCCGAAAATACGGCAGAATAACCAACGTCAAAGTGGCTCACTTTTCAGCCCACGAAATGGCTCACTTTTCGACCATCGCTGACAGCAGTAGCGGTGGATATGAGGAGCGTCCCGAATGTGGGCGGGCTGCCCTGGCTTCTCGTTCAAACGCGGACCAATTCCGGTTGTTCCGAGGACCAAGCAAGAACCCGTGTGCCAGCTTGGGGTGTACGTCAATGAAGGATCACTCTGCTCTGAACCAGGTTCGCCGGGACGTAGGATGCCCGGCTATCAGGACAGCATGAGGGCACACGGGCAGCCCGATGCGGCGTTCTGCTACGCGCGCAAAGGCTCATAAAAGCGGAGGAAGACCTGGAGATCACTCTCCAGGTCTTCCTCCGTCTATCAATTCGTGGGCGATGAGTCGAAGCGGCCCGTGCCTACAGCGCTAGCCTTCCTTCAGGGGCGGGCCCGTTACCTCCAGGCGGTCCCATCCGCGGAGGTCGCCGCCGGCGTTGAACAGGACCATGCGGTTGTCTCCAGGTCGTGTGCCCTCCGGCGTCGTTACCTGGATGGTGCCCTCCTGTGATGCTTGGTGCCATCCGAGGCCGTTTTCGTTGAGGTAGACGTAGAACCACTCGCTGGGCTCAAGGTTTTTGAGGGTCACCTGCGATGAGCCACGGGGGAACTTGTCGCTGCCCAGTCCGAAGTCGAGTTCGTTGTTTTCGGTGAGTGCCGGCTTCTGTGCAGCTGCAGGTGTGGTCGTCGGTTTCGGGTAGTACGTTTCTGCGGTCCATCGGTCCTCAGCAACGTATTTAATGCTCGCTACCGGCGGCGTTTTCATGTCGGTGCCGAGGAAGAAACTCGGCCATGGTGGCTGGTTGTAGGACGTGTTCTGCCATGCCACACCAGTCCGGTATTGGGAGTCATGCATGAGGGTCGGCAGGCGCGTTTCGGTGACGTCTACTGTCGTGTACAGCCGCATCGCGCTGTAGTCCTGATGCGGCCAGAGCAGTTCCTCACGCCAGTCGCCGAGCAGATCCGCCTGGACCATGGGCGCCGCCTTGGTCCCGTCGATCGAGAACAACTCGTCATCACGAAGGATGACATCTGTGGTCTTGGTGGCAGGATTCCACTTGCGGATTACGGGGACGCCCGTTTGCGTCGTCGTGTTGAAGTCGGCAACATCGGGGATTTCGCGGAGGAGGTCCCCGTCCCACCACGAGGTGAAGAGCGCTGGCGGGATCGATTCGGAGATGATCTCACCGGCGGCGTTCTTCATCGTGCCAGTCGGCGAGTTGTAGCTGTAGTCACCGCCAATGCTCCATGACTCGTTCCCGGGGTGGCTCGGGTCGATGTCCCCGGCGGAACCGCGTCCGACATCCTCGGTGGCCGGTGTCGACCAGAGCACTTCGCCTGTCTCGGCGTCGCGCATCGCGGCTCCCACACCACCATTGTGACCGGGGTCCTCGAAGGGGCTGAAGACTTCCAGGCCCGGCCGCGCCGGGTTGTGATCGGCCACGTGGAGCGCGTCACCGTGACGTAGCCCGATGTTGTAAAGGGGCTTTCCGTCGTCGTCGATGGTCATCGCGCCGAAGACGATCTCATCCTGGCCGTCGCGGTCGACGTCGGCCGGGGCGAGGTTGTGATTGCCCTGGCCTTCGTACTCCTTGCCCCAGTCGTTGCTGTCGAAGACCCAGCGGGACTGGAGTTTTCCATCCACCAGGTCCCAGGCCCCGATGACCGTGCGGGTGTAGTAACCGCGGCTCATGATGAGACTGGGGTTCACGCCGTCCAGGTATGCTGTGGCACCGAGGAAGCGGTCCACGCGGTTGCCGTAGGCGTCGCCCCAGGAGGCCACCTCGCCCCGCTGGGGTATGAACTCAACGGTGTCGATTTCGGCGCCGGTGCGACCGTCGAAGACCGAGAGCCACTCGGGTCCGGAGAGGACGCGGCCGGTGGCGTCGCGGTGATCGGCGTTCGGGTCGCCCAGTACATGCCCGGTCCCGTCGATAACACCGTCGCTCGTCTTGAAGGCAATCTCGGCGCGTCCGTCACTGTCGTAGTCGAAGACCTGGAACTGCGTGTAGTGCGCGCCAGCGCGGATGTTGCGGCCCAGGTCAATGCGCCAGAGCTGCGTGCCGTCGAGTTTGTAGGCGTCGAGGTACTGGCTTTGCGTGAAGCCGGCGACCGAATTGTCCGGGAAGTTGGCAGGGTTCCAGGAGAACACGATCTCGTAGGTTCCATCCCCGTCGAGGTCACCGACGCTCGCGTCGGCTGCGCGGTAACCCTCGCCCGGCGACTTGATTGGAATGTCAATGTACTGCTCCGCCCGCGGCTGGAACTCCTCGGTGACTGAGATCTCCCGGTCGCCGTCGATAGCGGTCACGACATAGCGAGAATCGGCGTTGCCATCCGGGTCGACGAAGTTTGTCGCACCGACGATGGGTTCCTGCGTGAGGCGAACGTCATCGCGGTAGACGTTGAACCCAAGCTGCCGGTCATCTCCGCCAAGGAGACGCCAGCCGAGGTAGACGCCACCGTCAACGACGACACCAACGGGAGCCCGGTCGAGATATTCCATGTTACGGACGAGCGTTGTGGTCACTGCGGTGCTCAGCGTCTCCGAGGGGGCCGAGTAGCCACCATTGTTCACGGCCACGATTCGGTAGAGGTAGGACCGGGTCGTCAACACATCCGAATCGGTCCACGTCGGCTCGGTGGTGGTTGCCACGAGCGTGAACGGGATGTCTTCACGGGTGGTCCGGTAGACGCGCCATCGCTGCGCAGCGTCGTCATCGTTCCAGGTGATCGTCAGCTCGCGTTCCGCGATCGACGGGACCGAAAGGCCGGTCGGTGCCGCGGGCGCCGGAACGCCCGCATCGATCACGGTCACTGCGAGGGCTTCGCTCCGTTCGGACTGGCGTTCCCCCGATATCGCGCGAACGGCGTAGCTGTACGTCTCACCGACTTCCACGTTCTCATCGAGGTAGAGCGGCTCGGTCGTCGTGCCCACAGGTTCGAGTTCGGTCGTTTCGGTCGACCGGAAGACCTCATAACTCGTCGCGCCCCCAACCGATCCCCAGGTCAAGGAGACAGCCGGCTTAGAGGTGTCGACGGCGGCGTCCAGCGAAGCGGGGACGGCGACGGGTGCCTGCACCAGAAGGCCGTTGATCCGGCCGTCGCGCGCTCCCAGGATGTTCAACCGGCCGTCAGATACCTGCACAGTGCTCACGTGCTTGTCCAAGGCTCCGACGGCGGTCTTGCTCGTGTACTTCACGCCCTCGACAGTGAAGTCGGTCGTGTTGCCGGCGATGAGGTCACCGCTCCACGTTGTTACCTCATACGTTCCGTTGGGCAGGTTGACCGCGAACTCCCACGCGCCGTTGACGAAGTCCCGCTCCATCGATGAACCCGTGCCGGTGCGGTCGCGGAAGCTCGTGCCGCCCGAGAGGAAACCGTAGCCAAGGGCGGACGAGTACGTGCTCCCGGCAGCCATCTGTGTCCATCCAGCCTCCACAGGTGAGGCTGGCCCGCCGAAATCGAACTTGAGGTTGGCTTCGGCGGCATATGCTGCCGCCGGGACCGAGATGAACGCGGCTCCCAGAGCGGCAGCGGTGAGGCATGCGCTGCCTGACCTGGCAATTCTGCTTCTTCGTTTCATTGCTTAGTGATCTCCATTGATTCAGAAGGGAAAACCGCTCCGAACGCCGGCAAGGAGGTGCAGCGTCCGGAGCGGTCGATTGAAGGGCTGATGCCCGGCTTTAGCGCGTACTGAAGTCGTGCGTCCAAGTAGCGTCCACGTCGGTGGCTACCGCGCGGTAGGGCTTGGGTACGGCGGCCACGCTCACGTTCTCGCGGGGAGCATCATGCGGGCCGGCGTCGACTTTCTCGCCGTCGACGTAGTAATCAACGTCGTTGCTCTGGGGCACCACGATCAGGCCCAGCGGGCTTCCCTTGCGGTCAACGAACTGTGGTTCCTTCGGTGTTACCGGTGTGGTGAGGATGGGCACGGTTGACCAGTCGGTGTCGCTCGCCAGGTAAAAGCCCGGCTGGGTCGGGTAGTTGTAGACGGTGTTCTGGCGGGCGATCTCGGCGCGGTACTGCTTATCGTGCATGAGTGTCGTGAGCTTGTGCGTTGTGACCTCGGTGCTCGTGTAAATGCGCATCTTCGTTGAGTCCTTGGTGCGGATGAGGAGCTCTTCGCGCCAGTCGCCGAGGATGTCAGCGACCAGTGGCGGATTGCCCGCGGTGTCCTCCTCGGTCAGCAGGGTGCCCCGCTCCCAGTCGACGATGCGCTTTGCGCCGTCCCTGTCTCCCGAGATTGTCTGGGTGGTGGGTTCCGCGGCGAAATGAATGGTGGCGTCCACCAGGTCCGGCTTCTTGGTCGAGAGGATTTCACCTCGTGCGCTGAGCAGGCCGCTGGCGGACGTGCCGGCAGGCATCGATGCCCATACCTCGAGTCCGGGAATGTCCGTCCGGACGTCGCCGACCAGGCCGTTTCCGGTGTCCTTGCCGGAGTATGCTCCGAACAGGATCTCGCCGGTGGCAGCGTCGCGCATGGCTGCGCCGTAGGGGGCGTTGCGGGCGCTTTCGTGCACGGAGAAGATTTCCAGTCCCGGACGCTTCGGGTCGATGTCTGTCACGTACATGCCATCACCGTGGCCCAGTTTCGCGCGGGTTCCCGGGGCGGCGCTTCCTTCAGGCAGTGTCGCGTAGGAGCTGTAGAGAACGCTCCCGTCGTCGTCAAGGGTGGCGGAGCCATAAACGATCTCGTGTTTCCCGTCACCGTCAACGTCCGCGGCGCTGAGTGAGTGGAAGCCCTGGGAGGACATCGTTCCCCACTCCGGATCGGTCCCCTCACGGCCGTGCGGTGTGTCGTTGAACGGATTGGTCAGAGGCACGTGGCCGCTGTCAACGAACCAGCGCTCCTTCAGCGATTTGCCGTCCCAGTCGTACGTCACCATGGTCATCCGGGTGTAGTAACCGCGGGCAAAGACAGCCGAAGGGCGCTTGCCGTCCAGGTACGCCACACCGGCGATGAAGCGGTCAACCCGGTTGCCCGGTTCGATGACGCCGTACGCGTAGTCGCCCCACAACACGCCGTCGTCGCCCCGGCCCGGCTTGTACGGGATGGTCTGCAGTTCCTTGCCGGAGGCGCTGTCGAACACGGTCAGGTACTCGGGGCCGTCGAGGATGAAGCCCTCGAACTGACGCAGCAGGTTCCTCGGGCTGCGCGAGGGGGCGTAGACGTCGATGAAGTAATCGGCGAGCTCAACGGCGCTCTGCTCCGAAAGCGGGTACTGGTGGGTTACCGGGATGCCGAGCGCGTCCTCAACGGTGGCGGGCCAGTTTCCGGCCTTCACCTCAGGATGCTCGCTCCAGCCCTGCAGCATGGATACCAGGTGGGCGTGGTAGCCGTCTGCGCTGAGGCGGTAGTCATCGGTGTGGGCGTAGCCCGCGTCGATGTCGGATTGGGGCATCGTCACGTAGCCTTCATTCGCGACCGATCCATCGGCGTTGTAACCGGTGGACTTCGTGCCGGGCGCGGTCTTCAACATGGTTTCGGAGCGACCGTCGCCGTCAAAGTCATAGACCATGAACTGGGTGTAGTGCTGGCCCGCCCGGATGTTCGGGCCGAGGTCGAGGCGGTTGAGCAGGGTGCCGTCGAGTTCGTAGGTATCGACGTAGACGGTGCCGGTGTAGCCCTTTTGGGATACATCCTTTTGGTTCGAGGGGTTCCAGAGCACCACGAGTTCGTAGGCGCCGTCCCCGTCGACGTCGGCCGCTGAGGCGTCGAAGGCGTGGTAAGTGAAGGCCTCGCCCGTTGGTGTGATGCCATCGGCGGGCTTCTGCAGCGGCACGTCCTGGTAGCCGTTCTGCCAGGCGGTGACGGGGGCGCTTGCCTCCAGCTCGACACCGTTCACAACCGGGGCGACGGTGTAGCGCGAGGTCGGCGTTCCCTCGGTGTCTGCGAAGTTGGTACTGTCGGTCACGGTCGCGATTGCCTGACCGTCGCGATATACGGTGAAGCCGGGGCCGGCCAGGCCGGTCGCCGTGGCACCCGTCGCCTCCGATCCGAGCAAACGCCAGCTCAGGAAGACTCCTTCGTCAGTGCTCACAGCTACCAGGCCCCGATCAAGCTGCTCAAGCTGGAATGGTGCACCAACGTCGTGGCCGCGGGCATCGGATGCTGGTCCACCAGACGGTGAGGAGTTCGCAGGAGTGGCGGGTAGGGCCACGCCGGCCAGCATCACCCCCGCCGTCAGTACCGCAGGGATCAGTTTTCTTGCACGATTCATCTTCGAATCCATCTCTGGCTCTTGCCATGGGGGATAGGGGGTTCCGTGCGGGCTCGAATGCGCCCCGGTACCTGCTCACGTGACTCCGTGACCGGTCACGTAATGTTAGGTAGCACCCGGAGACAATGTCAATGACCGAGGCAAAACCATTGGTCTGCGAAATAGGCGCAGCTTGCAATGCATAGAGCGAGGAGCCCCGTGCGCGCCGGGCGGGAATCGAGATGGCAGGGTTTGGATTCCCACTCCGCCTACGCGTCCCCAGGAAAATCGCGCGGGACTATAGTTTGGGCATGCGCAATTCCTGTAAGCCCGGGCTTCGATGACAAACTCACCGGTTCTTTCGATGCGACCAGACGACGACCGTCCCATACCCGGATCCATAGAAGGCGCGGCGCCGTCAGGTCGGGTGACGATTAGAGACGTCGCCCGGGCAGCTGGTGTGTCGCGCCAGACTGTCACCCGCGCCATCAACAACATGACGGAGATCAGCGAGGAAACCCGGCAGCGCGTAATGCGGACCGTTGAGGAACTCGGATACCGACCGAACCGGTTCGCGATCGACCTCTCCCGGCAAAGGACACACGCGGTCGGGCTGATTGTCGGGACGTTCCGCAATCCCTACTACGCGCAACTCGCCGACGCCTTCGTCACCGAGCTAAGAAGGCGTGACTGGCAGGTGGTGGTAGGTACGGCAGATCAAGGTGAGGCTGAAGCGGTCCGTTCGATGGCGGCCCAGACAGATGCCATCATCGGCTACTTCCTGGAGCCGCCAGCAGAGTTCGCCCCAGCAGCCCGCGGCATACCAATCGTCCAACTGGAAGAACGGGCGACACTACCCGGGGTGCATTCAGTCGAACTCGACTTTCGGACAGGCATCAGGGACCTAGTCGATGCACTCCGGACAAAAGGTGCCCGCCGATTCGCCATGATCGACTCTTCCAAACGCACTTCCGAAGGATTGGCAGTCGGGTCACCGCGCCGTCAGTTCTTCGAGGAGGCCGTCGGTACCCAATGCCTCGTGGTCGCAGAACCCGAGACGATCGCCGGCGGCGTCGATGGCCTCAGAAAGTTGCTTGCCCAAGATCCTAAGATCGACACGGTCCTTGCGTTCAACGACCTGATGGCGATGGGCGCCGTTCAGGGCGCCCATACGTTGGGAGTCGACGTGCCAGGGCAGGTCCGGATAGTCGGTATTGATGGAATATCACTGGGCGAAGCCATCAGCCCAACGCTCACAACGCTCTCTCTGGAGACACACACCGTCGCGGCTGAGGCGGCATCCATTCTCGCGGAACTCTTCGCCAGCGAGCCCATGCCCTCGGCATCGATCACACGCATCGTCAAGCCCGTCGCGCTCTGGCGGGAATCTGCCTGATCTCCGCTGTCCACAAGATTCATCATTGACATTGCCGCTTAGCGCTACCTACCATTACGTGACCGGTCACGGCGCTCCGTGACCGGTCACATAGGACTTTCCCAACAAAAACAAAACGTGGCTCGGACTTCAGGGGGAGGGGTACCGACTCTCGCCGCAGAGCGCAGCGAAAAATTCACTCATCAAAACAGTCGAGGGTCCCAGGGGACACGGCTGGAGCAAGGAGGCTCGAATGATTAACAGAAGGAATTTCCTCACCACCGTAGCCGTCGGTACCGCATCTGCCGCGGCACTGGCGGCCTGCGGAACAGGCTCCGGCACCGGCGGTGAAACCGGCTCAGCCGAAAACCCGGTAACCCTTAACTACACCTGGTGGGGCAACGACGACCGCGCCGAGCGTACCCGCAAGGCGATCGCCCTGTTCGAGTCAAAGAACCCGGACATCAAAATCGCCGGGAACTTCACCGACTTCGGCGGGTACTGGCCAAAGCGTGCCACCGAGGCGGCGGGCGGCGGCCTTCCGGACGTCATGCAGTTCGATCTGTCCTACTTGCGCGATTACGGCCAGCGCAACCAGCTCCTGGACCTGGGCACCGTGAACATCAACACGGACGCCTTTGAGAAGTCCCTCCTGCCCTCAGGGCAGATCAAGGGCAAGACCTACGGTATTCCCACCAGCACCAACGCGTTCGCCGTCTACTACGATCCGGCCAAACTGGCGTCCCTAGGGATCGCCGAGCCCACCGGTAAGTGGACCTATAACGAGTTCAACGACTTCCTGACCGAGGTTGGCACCAAGAGTAACGGTGCACTTTTCGGTGGAACGGACTACACCGGTGTTTGGTGGATGTACAACGTCTGGCTCCGCCAGAACAACATCGAGGCCTTCACCGAGGACGGCAAGCTCGGCTTCACCAAGGATGACCTGAAGAAGTGGTGGAACCAGACGGCAGTCCTGCGCGGCACCCCGGCCATCGTTCCCGAGGAGCGTGTCACCCAGCTCGCCCCGAAGTCTCCGTTCGGGTCGAACGTCACCGCCACAGAAGTCACCTGGGACAACTTCATGGCCGGCTACCTTGCGGACAGTGGCGCGAAGGAACTCAAGCTCGTTCCGGTCCCGTCTGACAACCCAGACAACCTGGGCCTATTCCTGAAGCCCTCCATGCTGATGTCCGCCAGCGCCAAGACCAAGTACAAGGAGCAGGCGGCCCGCTTCATCGACTTCATGGTCAACGACCCCGAGGTCGGCCAGATCTTCAAGACCTCCCGCGGCGTTCCGGCATCGAAGACCCAGCGCGACGGCACCACCTTCGAAGGCACCGACAAGCTCGTGGTGGACTACGAAAAGTCCATCGAGCAGTACCTCAAGGACGCTCCCGAGCCGCCCATCGTGGGCTTCGGCACGCTTGAAACTGCCTTCCGGCGCGTTGCCTCGGACCTGAACTACGGCAAGTTGACCGTCGACGGCGCCGCCGACGCATGGTTCAAGGAAGCCGAAGACCTCATCAAGCAGAACGCCTGAGCAAGCACATTGTCTGCTTCCGACTCTCATAACTGACGGATTGAACTCGTGACTCAAAGCCCAACATTGAGCAGGCGTTCGGCACAGTCCGGCCCCCCGTTGCCGCGCAAGTCGCGGCAGCGGGGCGTTGACTCCCGCGCCGGCTATACCTTCCTGCTGCCCTGGCTGCTGGGATTCATTGTCCTCACTGTTGGGCCGATGATTTCCTCGCTCTACCTGTCCTTCACCAACTACAACCTGTTCGAACCGCCCAAGTGGATCGGCCTGGACAACTACACCACCATGTTCCAGGACGAACGGTTCCTGCAGTCCGTCGGCGTCACCGTGGGCTATGTGGTGTTCGGTACCCCGCTGAAGCTCGCGGCGGCATTGGCGGTGGCGATGCTGCTGAACAGCGCACGCAAGGGCCAGGGTTTCTACCGGTCCGCGTTCTATGCCCCGTCGCTGATCGGCGCGTCAGTGTCCATCGCCATCGTCTGGAAGGCGATGTTCGGCGACGCCGGCCCGGTGGACCAGGGCTTGTCCTTCTTCGGGATCAACCTCGGCGGCTGGGTGGGCAACCCGGCCATGACCATGCCGATGTTCATCCTGCTGACCGTCTGGCAGTTCGGCGCCCCGATGGTGATCTTCCTCGCCGGCCTCAAGCAGATCCCGGCCGATCTCTACGAAGCAGCGTCCATGGACGGTGCCGGCCCGGTGCGGAAGTTCTTCAACATCACCTGGCCCATGCTTTCCCCAGTGGTTTTCTTCAACCTGCTGATGGAAACCATCCACGCATTCCAGATCTTCAGCTCGGCCTACATCATCTCCAACGGTGAAGGCGGCCCGGCCGGTTCCACCCTCTTCTACACCCTCTACCTGTACCTGCGGGGCTTCAGCGACTTCCGGATGGGCTACGCCTCGGCCATGGCCTGGCTCCTCCTGATCGTCGTGGGCATCCTTACCCTGATTATCTTCCGCACGTCCAAGGGCTGGGTCCACTACAGCGGTGATGCAAAATGACAAGCACGGCAACCCCCACCCGATCCCTCCCGGACGCAGAGCTGGCGCACTACAACCCCAAGTCTGAGTCTCCAACGGCCAAACGCGTCAAGAGCGGCGTCTTCCATATCGTGGCCCTCGCACTGACGGCCGTGGTCCTGTACCCGGGCCTGTGGATGATCGCTTCGTCTTTCAAGCCGAACTCCGAAATCGGCGGCACCAATACCTCGCTGTGGTCCAACAACTTCAGCTTCGACAACTTCGTCACGGCGATGGACGGCATCGGTGGCGTGTCCACCCTGCAGTTCTTCACCAACTCCCTGGTCCTGGCTGTTGGTGCAGTGGTGGGTACCGTCCTCTCGGCCAGCGTGTCAGCGTACGCGTTCGCCAGGATCAAGTTCCCGGGCCGCAGCATCTTCTTCGGCATGATGATCGCAACCCTGCTCCTGCCGTTCCACGTGGTGATCATCCCGCAGTACATCGTGTTCCAGCAGCTGGGCCTGATAGACACGTACGTGCCGCTGCTGATTGGCAAGTTCCTGGCCGCCGACGCGTTCTTCGTCTTCCTGATGGTCCAGTTCATGCGCAACCTTCCCGGTGAGCTGGACGAGGCCGCCAGGATCGACGGCGCCGGCCACGTCCGGATCTTCACCTCCATCATGCTGCCGCTGATGAAGCCGGCCCTGATCTCGACGTCGATCTTCTCCTTCATCTGGAGCTGGAACGACTTCCTGGGCCCGCTGCTCTACCTGAACACCCCGGACAAGTACCCGCTGCCGCTGGCCCTGCGACTCTTCGTGGACCAGACCCAGAGCTCGGACTACGGCGCCATGATCGCCATGTCCGTCCTGGCCCTCCTCCCGGTGCTGATCTTCTTCCTGGTCTTCCAGCGCTACATCGTCGAAGGCGTCTCCACCCAGGGCCTCAAAGGCTGAGGACTCCGCGGCCACGCCGCATGAACACCTGGCTACATCCCTAAGTGAAGGATCCCCTGTCGAACGCCCCCGCCTGGCCGGGCACTCTCTGTTATCGCAGGCAACAGACGCTGCTCAACCCTCAACACAAGGCGGGCTTTCTCCCTGAATCCGAGGCCACTTCAGACAGGAACAGAGTGACCAGATGTTCCCGAACAGGTAGGCGCCTAGCAAGGCCCTGTATCTAGACCACGTCCCGAAAGACGAAACATGTCAAAAATCTTTCCCGGACAGCCCTGGCTCGACACCAACGGCAACCGGATCCAAGCGCACTCAGGCTACATCTTTTTCGAGGATGGAGTCTTCTACTGGTATGGCGAGAACAAGGAACGGACGGCACCCGGGTCCGACATCTGGCACTGGGGAATCCGATGCTATTCCTCGACCGACCTCGTCAATTGGGAAGACCGCGGCCTGATCATCCCTCCGACCCCCGACGACGCTGACTCGCCGCTTCACCCCACGAAGCTGCTTGACCGTCCCCACATCATCAAGAACCCCGAAACCGGCAAATACGTGTGCTGGGTGAAAATCATGGGAGAGGGCTTCAGCCAGCGCGCCACTGTGCTAGTCGCCGATCAACTCCTCGGGCCATACGAAATCGTCACCACCGGCCTCAAACCCCTCGGAATGAACGCCGGTGATTTCGATTTGGTTGTCGATCCTACCGATGGCAAGGCGTACTACTACTACGAACGTGTCCACAGCGAGCTGATCTGCGCAGATCTCACACCCGACTACACCGGTGTCACCGGCTACTACTCGACCCACTTTCCACAGCCAGGGCCGCCGGACGTGCGAGAGGCTCCCGCCTACTTCCGGAGAGGCTCCAAGCACTATCTCATCACGTCGGGAACGTCAGGATATTTCCCTAACGCCTCGGAGGTAGCTGTCGCCGACACCTACCATGGGCCTTGGACCGTCCTGGGCGACCCGCATCCGGGCGACACCAGTAAGACTTCATTTAGGTCACAGATCAGTTCCGTCTTCCGGCACCCGCTCAAGCGCGACCTCTATATCGCGATCGCCGACCGGTGGCTGCCTGGCCTCTCACCGGAGGAATCCAACCAGACCGAGCGATACCGTCAGCTTTTCAGCGGCGAGGATCCACACACTAAAAAAGCCGATGAATCGGTCCAGCATCAATCCGACCTTCGCATGGCCGAGTACGTCTGGCTCCCCATCAACTTCGATGGCGACGTGCCGCGAATCGACTGGCGCGACGCATGGTCACCTGAAGAGTTCGAATAAAACCGTCCGATACATCGGGTCACGAGATACCCGTGGCTCTCGCCTTTTCCCTCCGGTAACGACTCCTGGATCCTTCACACCATGGCACCTGGCGCCTGAACGACGAGCAGACAAGGAAAATGTCATGGCCGAATTTGACGAGAAGTGGAGCGCACTCGCCGGACGCACCATCGAGCTCAGGCGCGGCGGCAGGCTTGTCCGGACGGCTGAAGTGGAAGACGTCAGTGTTGATGCGTCCATGCTGTGGCTGCGCTTCCACGGAAATGACAGAAGGAAAATCATCGCACAGTGGGAAGGCTACGAAATCAATGTCGTGGACTGACAACCCGCAGACCCCAACAGCACTCAAATCCAACAGAAAGCAGGCGCACATGAACCCCTCCAAAGTTGCCGATGGTCAGGAGAATCGCAGATGAGGGTATGTTTCCGCTCATCCGTCCAGCAAGGGCTGATTGACGAATACCGACGACGGCATGCCGCCGTGTGGCCCGAAATGCTCCGTGCGCTCAGGGACGCTGGCTGGCGCAACTACTCGCTGTTCCTGGGCACCGACGGCCTGCTCGTGGGCTACCTTGAATGCGACGATTACGACGACGTTCGGGCGCGGATGGCCTTGACCGAAGTCAACGCGCGATGGCAGGCCGAAATGGTCACAATGTTCGAGAACCCGGACCAGGCCCCCGACCAAGGCTTCCACGTCCTCGAAGAAGTCTTCAACCTGGACGCTCAGCTAGACCTGGCGGAGACCGTGGCCGTCTGAACTACGCCTACTCCACCATTAGTTGCTTCGGAAGCTTTCGGCACGGTCTGCCCCTGAAGACCCCTGGGGCTTGTTTCCCAGTTTGACTTCAAACGCACATTTGGTCGCGCCGATTTTGGCGCAAAACTTGCCTGGAATTGCCGTGCCCCAGTTCCCCCTACTACGTGCACGAGGAAGTGAATTCATTTTGAAAACATCCCTAAGAGTCCGAAGCATACGGGGACTGCTCCGAGGCTTAACCCTAGGTGCCAGCGGACAAGGACTGGTGCTGGTACAGCCCTCCGTCGCTGGGCCTGCCAACGAACAAGGCGATCCGAAGCTTCATGCGTTCCTCCCCGCCGACAGGCAAGGGGTTCAGTCCGGCGTGAATGGCGCAGAGACTGGTAGACAGTCTCTCTGCTGATCCGATAATCACAGGCAGGGCGGCTTTCGGTACACCGCCGCCGGCGCTGAACCAGCTGTCCGCCGTGCCGGTGGAGGGGTAACTGTCAGCCGGTTTGTATGCATTGAGCAGCTTAGCCAAGGCAAATCTTTCCCGATGACGCTCCGACGTAGAAGAAGGTCAAGACGTCCCGCCGTTGGCAGGTTGAGGTGTACCCCCAGCCAGTTGCTGACCGCGTCAGCCGACTAACCAAGCCCCCGATCAGTACAACTGGTTGGAAGGCTTCAGGGACGCAATTATCAGGAGTGCGACCCGTTCCGCTTCTGAGTATGCTCCGTGCGTGCCGGCGGTCTCCGAGGTGTAGTCGCCGGCGAAGTGCAGCAATCCGATCGAGCGCTGAAGTTCCGGGAGGGCTTCTGCCCGCTCGGGACTGAGCAAAGCGAAGCAGTGCTGCCAGGTTTGGGCGTGTATACCCAGGACTCGGCCGCGGAGCTCGGGCGCCACCGTGTATACGTCCTCCATCCACTGCGCGACCCGCTGCTCGTCGTCAGGGAACCCCGGGAGGTAGCCAGAGGAGTTTCCGTAGCAGGTGAGTTGGATAATGTCCGCGCCGGAGGTCTTGTCAGTGCCGCCCGGGACGGGGTTGATGATGGCGTCGAAGGGCATGCCGGCGGTGACGACGAAGGCCCAGTCCTTGAACTCCGAAAGCCCTTTGATATCAACAACAATGTTCAGGGTGGTGCTGCCGGGGCTGGCCACCTTATTAAGCGCTGTCCTCTTCCACTCCGGCAGGTTCCTGACGATGTCCGGGACCACGGGCCCAGGAACTGCCAGCACCACGTGCTTTGCCGTCAGTTTCTCTTCACCGCCCTCGCCCGTAACAGCCACTTCGTAGACGCCCTCTTCCTCGAGTAGGGCTACTTCTGTTACCCGGGTGTTGCAGCGGACGGTGTGTTCGGGCAGGCGTTTCAGGATGGCGCGTGGAATGGCCTGCATTCCTTCCAGGGCGAACAGGCGGTTGTTCTTTTCCCGTGCCAGGTAGCTGGCGAAATAGCGAAGCGCATACTTTGCTGACAGATTGGCAGGATCGCCTACGGCGCCTCCGCGGATAGCGGTGGTAATGATGCTCCGGACTGCCGGCTGCAGGTCGGCGATCCGATCGGCCACTGTTTCACCGGAAAGCTTGTCGAGCCCGGCAGCGGAAGTCCGGTTAGTGACGTAGTCCTGGTACTCGGTGAGCGAGGTGTCGATGAATTTGATCAGCTCGGTCTTTTCGGACTCTGTGAGGTTGAGTCCGGCGACCACGTCCTCGTTGGTTTCGGCTACTACGGTCTTACCGTTGACGTGGATACCGTACGTTTCGGGGTGGAAGGGCACAGTCTCGATGCCGAGTTCGGTGACAAGTTCTTCTGATTTTGTTCCCTTGTAAACGAACATCGCTCCGGAGTTCGCCGACGTTCCGGCCAGTTTGACGGTGTGCGACCGGCCGCCGATGTCCTGGCCTGATTCCAGGATGAGGACGTCCAGGCCCGTGTCGCGCAGATAGTATGCAGTCCCGAGTCCTGCGGCGCCGGCTCCGACAATTATCACGTCATGCACTGTGGGTTCCTTGAAAGGTAGTTAGTCTGCGTCGTACGTGTTGGCGATGTAGACATCGCAGGGCGCGCTGTGTGCCACGCTGTTGGCGACACTGCCAAGGACGCGTCCGATTCCCCGCATTCGGCGGTTGCCCACCACGATGACGCGGGCTTCCTTGCTGATTGCTTCCCTGATCAGAGCGTCCGCCGGCCTGCCGGCAGCTGCGGGGTGGGTGATTTTGATGTCACCGCCCAAGGTGTCCGCCACGGTCCTTGCGACGTGTTCGGCTTTGTCAGCATCTGATACCAGCCATTTGTCGCTGCCGCTGCTGAAGAATTCTGAACGCTCGGCATCGAAGGCTGACACTACGTGGAGGGTCGCACCTAGTGCCGTGGCCAGGTCTCTGGCGGCCTCCGCGGCCTTTCTGGCTGTTGCGCTGCCGTCGACCCCTACAACAATGGTCCCGCTCATGTGCATGCTCCTTTGCCTGCTTTGAAACACTTAAGAATTGGCGCGCCCGTAAGAATTGGCGCGCCCGTCGATTACTGCCAGGGCGACGCCGGACGGATGTCCGACGTCGCCCTAACGTGGAACGACTTTGCGGTCAGAGTTCGCTGGGTGCGCCCGGCTCGCCGACGGAGGGGTCGATCCCGTACTTTTCGAGGAGCTTCTTGATGGTGCCGTCTTCGCGGAGCTTTTGGATGTCTTCGTCCAGGGCTTTGCCGAGGGTGTCGTTCTCGAGGCTGGAGGGCAGCATGACCTGGCCTACCGCGGCGAACTGGGGGACGTTGGGGTTCGGCTTAACGTCTACCACTGTGGCGCCCTCGATGGGGGCGTCTTGGAATCGGTAGTTGGCGGATGCGGAGGATGCTACGAGGGCATCGATGCGGCCTGCTTTGAGGTCTCCGTAGATGGATTCGTCGTCCTGGTAGATCTTGAAGTTGTCTCCCAGCCACTTTTGCATGCTGTCGTTCCAGAGGTTGCCGGCGACCGAGCCGATGATTTTGCCTTCGAGGTTGTCGCTGGTCAGGCCGGTCGTGGAGACGATGGCCTGCGGGTCGCTCCACAGCGGTGTGCTCATGTAGACGATCTTCGTCCGCTCCTTGGTGCGCAGCCAGTTTCCGGAACCGATGTCGGCGCGTCCTGACTGCACGGACGGGATGACCGCGCCAGTGCCGCCGGAGGTGGTCACCGTGACCTTGAGGCATTCGAGCTTGGCGATCTCGTTGATCAGGTCGCCTTCCATGCCGGTGACGTTTTCGCCGTCCAGGATGGTGGCGGGGGCATAGTCATAGCTCGCGACTGTGAGCTCGCCTTCGGTGATGGTTGTGAGGCCCTCATGTGCCGGGGTGCAGTCGGACGCGGTGCCTGCGGTATCGCTGCCGCCGCAGGCGGTAAGGGAGATGGCAAGCAGTCCGGCGGCGGTGCCGGCGGAAAGTGCGCGCACGAGGGTACGACGGTTTGGCGTCATGGTGTGTCCTTTGTTGTGGGGTGGGCGGGTTGCCCTGGAGGGTAGAGGGGATTCAGTTGCGTTGCAGGTGGCGTCCGAGGCGCTGTTCGAGCACCCGGACGAGGCCGAGGAAGACGAGGGTGAGGGATCCGTAGATCACTGCTGTGAGTGTGTAGACGCTGAGGTATTCGAAGGTGATGGATCCGATTTCGAAGGCTTTGGACATCAGTTCCGGTACGGCGATCACGAATGCGAGTGCGCTGCCTTGGAAGACCAGGACGGCGAGTCCGGCCAGGGGCGGGGTGGAGATCCGCAGTGCCTGCGGCAGGATGATCATGCGGAACCCGGTCCAGCCACGGAGTCCGGAGGTAAGTGCGGCTTCCTTTTGTCCCAGGGGTACCGCGGCCAGTCCAGCGCGGAAGTACTCCGAGGCGTAGGCGCCGGTGTTCCAGGTCAGGGCGATGATCGCTGTGGTCAGCGATGTCAGGGTGATGCCGGCATCGGGGAGGCTGAAATACAGCAGGTACAACAGCACCAGAGCCGGCAAACCCCGCCCGACCTCTACGAACAGGAACGAAATCCACTGCAGCGGTGCGAGTTTCGACGCTGCCATCACGGCGAACAGCAGGCCTAGAGGGAAGCCGAAGAGCAGCGAGAGACCGGTCAGCTGGAGGCTGACGAGCAGTCCGGGGGTGAGGTTGGGCAGCCATCCAAGCCACTGTGTGAGCATGTCCATCACGCCACTCCGATCTTCTTGCGCAACCTGAGGTCGACCTGCCGGGCGACGAGGGCAACCACGAGGCTGATCACGATGTAGAGCGCCCCGGCAACGATGAATGACATAAGGCCTTCATGCGTCTGCTTCGCGCTCTGCTGCGCGTAGTAGGTGATTTCACGCACCCCGATCGTGGACGCCAGGGCGGAGTCCTTCAGCAGACCGATGCCGTAGGTGGCGATAGCGGGCAGCGCGACACGGAATGCCTGCGGGGTGATGATGTGGCCGACGGTAGTCACCGTGCTCAGCCCGAGTGCGTGGGCAGCCTCGCGTTGGCCATCCGGGATGCTCAGAAGGCCTGAGCGGTAGATCTCGGCCATGAACGCAGAGGCAATAACGGAAAACCCGATGATCGCGGCTTGAATCGTTGTCAGCCGCAGCGCGAACTGGGGCAGGCCGAAGTAGATCAGGAACAACCAAGTAATCGGCGGGATGACCCGGACCACGTTGATGTACAGGGTAGCGGCACCGCGCACGATCGCGACCGGTGACCGGGTGGCCCCGACAAGCACCAGGCCTATGATGCCGCCGATTAGCAGCGACGCGCCCGTCACGTACAGTGTGAGTCCGACGCCCCGGGCGATTGCGGGCAGGAGTTCCATAATCATTGTCGTCTCACCGGTCCAGTACGGCTTTGAGGAATTGCCGGGTGCGCTCGTTTCGCGGCTCCGACATCACCTGCTCGCTCGGGCCGATTTCCAGTACGCCGCCGTTGCCCATCACCATGATGCGATTGGAGACGTCACGCGCGAAGTGCATCTCGTGGGTGACGACGAGCATGGTCATGCCTTCGTCCGCGAGGTCGCGCATGACTGCCAGGACCTCAAGTCCGATTTCGGGATCGAGGGCGGACGTCGGCTCGTCGAAGAGCATCACCTTCGGCGACAGTGCGAGAGCACGGGCAATGGCGATGCGCTGCTGCTGGCCTCCGGAAAGGCGGGCCGGATACGCCTTGGCCTTTTCAGGAAGGCCAACACGCCTGAGCAGGCTGTTGGCGACCTCCTCCGCTTGTTCCTTGCTGGATCCCAGCACTTTCCGCTGCGGCAGGGTGATGTTCTCCATCACGGTGAGGTGGGGAAACAGGTTGAAGCTCTGGAAGACCATCCCGGTCACGCGCCGGAGGCGGTCCAGGCTCGACTTGTCCGGGAGCTTTCCGCCAGCAACAACGCGGGCGCCGCCAATTTCGATCGTGCCCTCGGTGGGCGTTTCGAGGTAGTTCAAACACCGCAAAAAGGTGCTTTTGCCTGCCCCTGAGGGGCCGATGATGGAGACCACCTCACCTTCGCTCATTGCCAGATTTACATCTGACAAGACGCGGCTGGCTCCGTAGCTCTTGCCGAGCCCCGAAACCACAACCTCGCCGGACAGCGCGATCGGGGGAGTCTTCGTGCCAAAACTGAAGCTCATTCTTGGTTCCTTTGCATAAATGACGCATATAGCCCGCTGGTCCCTGACAGGGCGTTGCTAAAGGGGGTGGGGCGATGTGCTCAAGTGGGGCAAGCTGTGGCTTGCGTCACCGTGTGCTGCATGTCACCTTAGCCATCGATCGACGCGATGTCTAGATCTGTGATCACAGATCACGAAATTTTTCCAGTCACAAAGGAGCAGGGAAGGAATGGAGGCTTCTCAGCGGTTGGAGTTGATGGAATCGCCCGCGGTGAAAGTGGGTGCGGTCGGCAGAAGGGATTTTTAGCCGCCGACCATGGGGCATCGAGCCGCTAGGGAGTGCCCTGATCAGCCAGCCGGCTCTTAATCCGCTCGCTGGCGTCAAGGAGGGATGCCTCGTTCGTCGCCGCGGCGGCTGCCGGGTCTCCGTTGCGGGCGGCGGTCACCAGGTCCTGCTGGTACCTCCACAACGAGTCGTCTTTTTCGTCATCAAGGGAACCCTGGGCGCCGACAATCTTGTAGGCCCGGCACTGCTGCCATAGCGCCCTGATCATCTGGAGGAGGACCGGGTTGCCGGCAGCCTCGTACAGGATGGCCAGCATGGCCTCGTCGTGGTCAAGCAGGGGAATGACCTGGCGCTCATCGATGGCCTTGCGCATCAGTTCATATTCTGACTGCATCCTGTCGCAGTCCTGGGGCGTGATCTTCTCGCTGCCCAGCCGTGCGGCTTCGGTTTCCAGAAGCCGACGGACGTCATAGACGTGGATCAGCTCCTCGAAGGTCAGGCTCTTGACCACTGCCCCCTTATGGGGTTCGCGCTCTGCCAGGCCGGTCTCCTCGAGCCGCCGGATCGCCTCCCGGACCGGCATCACGCTCGTGCCCACCTGCTCGGCGAGATCGCGCACCTTAAGCCGCGAACCGGCGGGGAGGTCCCCGCTCAGGATCGCAGCATGGATCACCGCATAAACCTGGTCGGTCAGCAGGGTGGGTTCGGCGCGCTTGGAGATGACCACGAGTCAAATATACGGCCGCTTGTCCCACACAATTCGCAAGCGGCTGCGGCCCTTCCCGGATAGAAGAAACTTTCACTGAAAAACTTGTGTGATCTGTGATCACATCCTATGGTGGTTTGTGTCACACCGGCTCCAGTGCAACCCCAGCGGTTTCTGGGAAGGGCAGCCAACACGCAGGAACCCGGCAGCGATTCAGGAAGCACACAGTCGGCTAAGCCCCACAAAACTTCCGGGGAGCCGCCGCGGCTCCCTCGGCACCAGAAGACGAGCAACAACATCTAGGAATGGGAATCATGAAAGACGCAGTAATCGTCGGCGGCGGACTCGCCGGACTTTCGTCAGCATGGCGGCTCCGGCACTGGGACACGGTTGTCCTGGAATCCGGGGACCGCGTGGGTGGGCGGATCCGCTCCGAACGCCGTGGTGACTACTGGCTGAACTGGGGCGGACATGTCTTTGCCGGCGCGGGATCCTCTACCGACGCTTTGCTCAACGAGGTAGGCGTCATGGCAGTTCAGATCCCCGGGTCCCTGCAGGGCCTGTCCATGAACGGAAAGTTCATCAAAAAGGGGCACATCGCCACCTATCCATTCCGTATCCCGATGTCCCTGGCATCCCGCGTAGACACGCTTCGCGCCGGCATGAAAGTCGTGAGCGGCGTGGCCAAGTACACCGGTGTGGTGCGCAAACGCTCGGGGGAGTCCGGCGCGATGCGTCAGCAGCGGATTTACGACTTCGCGAACGACACCTCGTTCCAGGACTTCATCGGGAACCTGTCCGAGGACGCGGCAGCTTTGTTCAAGACCACTGTCACACGCTCCGCAGGTGACATGGACGAAATTTCCGCCGGGGCCGGCATCGGCTACTTCAGCCTGGTCCTCGGTTTTGGGCAGGGGCTCAGCCAGGGCATTGTGGGCGGTCCGTCCACCCTCACCGAATCAATCGCAGTGGCGCTGGGTGAGCGCGTCCAGCTCGGGGCCGCCGTTTATGAAGTAGTCCACAAGAAGGACTCCGTCGTGGTCCGGTACCGGCAGGACGGCGTCGACCGCGAGGTGGAGGCCCGCACCGTGGTCCTGGCTACCACCGCCGACGTGTCGCACAAGATCGGGGTGGACCTTCCCGAGGAGCTGCGCGGTGCACTCGGCCAGATCAAGTACGGCCCGCACGTCAGCACCGCCTTCCTGACCAACGAGACCACAGCCCGGCCCTGGGATGACATCTACGCCATCGCCGCTCCCAAGCGCTCGTTCGCCATCGCGCTGAACCAGGCGAGCATCGTCCGCGGCACCGAGTCCGTGCGCAAGCCCGGCGGCAGCTTCATGACGTTCTCCCCGGCGAGCCTGGGCCGTGCCCTGCTGGAAAAGAGTGAGGAGGAAGTCATCAAGACCCACCTCACCGACCTGGACCAGGTCCTCGGCCACGGTTTCGCGGACAGCGTTGTCGAGGCCAAGGTCGACCGGTGGAAGAATGCTTCGCCTTACTGCTTCCCCGGCCGGGCCAAGATCCAGTCCACCCTGATGCGCGGCACCGACCGGGTCTTCCTGGCGGGCGACTACCTGGGAACCCTGTACACCGAAAGCTCCATCACCACCGGGTTCTCCGCAGCCCAGGAAGCCGCAAGCGTGCTGGCCACCCACCGGCAGGCACCGTCGAACACCGGGCTGTCGGTCGTGGCCTAGCAAGACCTGCCTGAACAATCTGCACCACCCGCCGAACTTAAGAAGGAACGACTCATGTCCAACAACCTCCGCGGTGTCCTCACCGCGCTCTCCACGCCTTTCAACAAAGACGAGACCATCGACGTCGAAACCCTGCGGAAAATCGTTGACCGCTCCATCGAGGCCGGCGTCGACGGCGTTGTGGCCGCAGGCTCCACCGGTGAGGTGGGTGCCCTGTCCTCGGAGGAGCGGCTGCTCCTGATCGAGACCGTCATCAAGCAGGCGAACGGACGCGTGCCGGTCATCGCCAACACCGGCGCCACTTCCACCGCTGAAGCAATCCGGCTGTCCCAGGCTGCCGAGGAGCTGGGCGCAGACGTGCTCATGCTGATCACGCCCTACTACGAACCGCTGTCCCTGGAAGAAACGGTGACCTACATCAAGGACGTTGCCACCTCCGTCAACATCCCCGTGATGCTCTACAACATCCCGGCCGTCACCGGCGTGAACCTGGACCCGGCCACCGTCCGTGCGCTGGCCGAGGAAGTGGACAACATCCGCTACATCAAGGACTCCAGCGCCAACTGGGAACAGGCGCTGCAACTGATCCACCACCACTCGGACGTCATCGGCACCTTCATCGGCTGGGACGTCTACCTCTACAGCGCCCTGGTCGAAGGCGCAGCCGGCGTCATGGCAGGCACCGCCAACGTGGTCCCCAACGAGATCGTTGCCGTCAGCCGCCGCATCGCCGAAGGCGACCTGGCGGGGGCGCTGGAACTGTGGAAGAAGGTGTACCCGGTCATCGATGCGCTCCTCTCCGTGCCGTTCATCCCTGCCGTGAAAGCAGGCCTCACGCAGCAGGGACTCCCGGCCGGCTCCCCGCGCCGCCCGACCGCCGACCTTGGCGTCGACGACCTCGCTCGCGTACAGCAGGCCGTGTCCGCCCTCTACCAGAACGTGGGATAACACCATGACAACAGAAACTGCACTGTTCACCGTCCGCCGGGCAGACGCGTCACTGACACCTTCCTTTCCTCCTTTCGGGCAGTTCATCGGCGGGACATTCGTGCCCTCCACGTCCACTTCCACGGTGGAGATCGTCAATCCGGCCACGGAGGAAGTGCTGACGCAGGTCCCTGCCGGCACCGTTGAGGATGTGGATGCCGCCGTCGCAGCTGCCGTGGCAGCCAAGGACGCGTGGGCGGCGAAGACGCCCCGGGACCGTTCCGCTGTCCTGCTGAAGATCGCGGACACCATCGAGGCGAACCGTGAGCTGTTCGAAACCCTCGAAGCTGCCAACACCGGCAAGCCCTCGGCGGTGGCGGAAGACGATATCTCCAGCGCCATCGACACCTTCCGTTTCTCGGCCGGCGCCGCCCGTGCCTACAGCACGCTCGGCGCTGACGACTACGCAGAGAACCACACCTCGGTGATCCACCGCGAGCCGGTTGGCGTCGTCGGGGTGATCACCCCCTGGAACTACCCGCTGCTGATGGCCGCATGGAAGATCGCCCCTGTCCTCGGCGCCGGCAACACGCTGGTGCTCAAGCCATCCGAGCAGACCCCGCTGACCACCCTCAAGCTGGCCGAACTCATCGCCGGCGAGGTTCCCTCAGGTGTCCTGAACATCGTCACGGGACCGGGCCGGGTGGTGGGCAACCGCCTCTCCGAGCACCATGACGTGGACCTGGTGGCCATCACGGGCAGCGTGGGGAGCGGCCAGAAGGTGGCCGCTGCCGCCGCCGGTTCCGTCAAGCGCGTGCACCTTGAGCTGGGCGGCAAGGCACCCGTCGTCGTCTTTGCCGACGCCGACCTTGAGGCCGCTGCCAAGGGTGTCCGCAGTGCCGGGTTCTGGAACGGCGGCCAGGAGTGCGGTGCGGCGTGCCGCGTCCTGGTTCACGAATCGGTGGCGGACAAGTTCACTGAGCTGCTGGTCCGGGAGATCAGCGAGATCACCGTCGGCACCCCCGGCGCCGGCGACGCCGAAATCGGCTCCATGATCTCCAAGCCGCACTACGAGCGGGTCCTGGCCGCACTCGACGACATCCGGAAAGACGGCCTGACCATCGCTGTGGGCGGCCGCGCCATCGAAGGTCCCGGTTACTTCATCGAGCCCACTGTGGTCACCAACGTCCCGGCCGGTGCCGCGATCACCAGCAACGAGATCTTCGGCCCTGTGGTGTCCGTGGAGACCTTCAGCACCGACGAGGAAGCCATCACCCGCGCCAACGAAACCATCTACGGGCTGGCGGCCTCGGCATGGACCAAGGATTCCGCACGCTCGCTCACGGTGCCCCGGAAGCTGGACTTCGGCACGGTCTGGGTCAACTCCCATCTGGTCATCGCCACCGAAATGCCTTGGGGCGGCTTCAAGGGCTCCGGCTACGGCCGCGACCTTTCCAGCTACGCCCTGGACGACTTCTCACGGACCAAACACGTCATGTACAACCGTGGCTGAGACCAGCCTTATTGATTGATGCCCGGCGTTGTGTACCCCGGATATCCCGGGGTACACAGCCACTTTTGAAGGGATAACGTGCTTATGGACTTGAGGTACATCAAGGACTGGAGTCAGCTTCCTGGTGCGCGCGTCGAGATCAGGCAGCAGGGAAGCTACGTTTGCAGCGGACATGTCGACGCTGTCACCGCCGACGGAAAGATTCTGTGGGTCCAGTCCCCGGAGCACGACCGTAGGCTCTTTGAAAAAGATGAGTTTTACGAAGCCTGGGCGGCTGAAGACCGCACCGGCTTCCACTACGAAGTCACGGCTGGCCTGACCAGTTGATAGACATCGCCCACCGTAATGAGCGAACCGGCCTAAACAGCCGCCCGCTCGATTCGAACCACAATTTCCCACCCTACTGACCCCGAAGGTCACATCATGCGAAAGCGCCAACTTCCCACTGCAGTGAACAAGGCGGTATCCACGTCATGCACCCCATACATCAGGAGCACCACGTGTCAGCGATAAAGAATACTCATATCAGCAAGGGGAGTCCCTCTGCGGCAAGCAAACGACGCTTCCTGATCAGAATGGTCACCGTCCTGATCGGCGGCATGGTCCTGGACGGCTACGTCCTTGGCATCATCGGACCTGTGTCAGGGACCATGGCGGAGGACCTGCAACTCACTGCTGTCTGGCAGGGAATGATTGCCGCAGCAGCCCTTGTCGGCATCCTGATCGGCTCACCTATCGGTGGCTGGGCCGCCGACAAGTGGGGGCGAAAGCCAATCTTCATGTTCGATATCGGCCTGTTCGCCATAGCATCCGGCATGCAATTCTTCATCGACTCACCCGTTTGGCTAGTCGTGGTGCGCCTGCTGATGGGCATCGCGATCGGCACGGAATATGCCGTCGGCTGGCCCCTCATGGCCGAGTTCTCGCCCACCCACCTCCGCGGCCGGCTCATGGCAGCCATGGGAATCGCCTGGTACGGCGGCTTCATGCTCGCGTTCCTGACCGGCCACCTGCTCAACGAATACACGGATTTGAGCTGGAACTTCATCCTGGGCACCAGCACCTTCATCGCGGTGGCGATCTTCCTCGCCCGGCTCGGCATGCCAGAGTCACCGCGCTGGCTGTGGAGCGTGGGCCGCAAGGACGAAGCCCGCGCCCTCGCCGCAAAGTACATGCCCGACGACGCACTCGACGACCTCCAGCACGAGGACGTCCGCAAAGGCAGCTTCGGGATGCTGTTCTCCAAAGAGTACTGGCGCTCCACGTTGTTCATCTCGGGTTTCTGGTTCTGCGCAGTGACACCCTATTTCGCGATCGCAACGTTTGCCGACAGCGTGTTGAACCAATACGGGCTGGCCGGCGGACTTGCCGGCGGAGTCGGGCTTTCAGCCGTCGCGCTGGCCGGGGTCGTAGTCACTTTCCTGCTGATTGAAAAGATTGGGCGGCGCGCGCTGACCGTTCCCCCGCAGTGGCTGTGCGCCGTCGTCTTGGCAGTCATCGGGCTGTGGGCCGGTGCGCCTGCCATCATTGTGCTGATCCTGTTCCTCGTCTTCTCTTTCTTCAACGCCGGCTACAACACCTTGACGAACGTCTACCCAGGTGAAGTCCTTCCAACGGAAATCCGGGGGATCGGAACGGGCTTTGCAGCCGCCGTCAGCCGGGTAGGGGCCGGCATCGGCACATTCCTCCTGCCGGTGTCGATGGAGAACCTTGGCCCCGGTCCGACCATGTTGTTCGCCGCCGGTGTTGCCTTCGCCGGTGCCGCCCTCTCCCAGTGGCTCGCCCCGGAAACCAAAGGAAAGACCCTGACCGAAGCAGCAGCCGGATACTCACACTAACGTTGACAACCGTGGCCCTCTTGGACGGCACTATCCCGCCCGTCCAACAGGGCCACGAGTCTGTTCCTAGATAGACGTGAATCCGTCCGCACCTCCCCGCCGCTTCTGCACAGCGTCAAATTTCGAAAGGACACTATATGGAGCTGCTGTGGGAAACTACCGGCTGGCTGGGTGCGGTTGCGATCCTCGGTGCCTATCTATCTGTCTCCATGGGATGGCTGAAGGCCGGAAAGCGCTTCCAGACGGCCAACCTCCTAGGCGCCTGCGCCTTCATAATTAACGGCATATTTCACGAGGCATGGCCTTCAGTAGTCACCAATATCGCTTGGTTCCTCATTTCCGCCGTGGCGCTCTTTCGCATGCGTTCCACAGAGCATTCCATGAGCGTTGCCATGGATGACTTCCACGTACAGTTTCCCGGCACCCCCGACACAACCGTCCAACTTGCTGTAATAGAGGTTCTCCCTCGTAACGGGCCTTGTGACATCGATGAACAAGGTCCTGGTAAGTGAATCGGATTCTTCGGTGCCGGGCATCCAAGAAAAACGGTGCCTGAGGGCCAAAAGTCAGCGCAGTACCCGCTGGGAGCTGATGCGCCTCTCGCTGCTTATACTCGGGCACGGTGCACCCTGCATGGTTGGGATCGATTCGGGTTATCCACGGCTGGACTTTGGAGCCGGTGCGTAGCTCCCGGGCAGTAGTAGCGGTGGATAACCTATGAGAATTGTCCCCAACTGAGGGCGGGGCAAGCCGCCTCTCCGCACTGAAGATCCGAGGTTTTCCGGCAGACGGGAAGGATCATGACGAGACGACTGCAAAGAAGGATACTCGTTTGCAGCTGGGCGTATTGCCTAAGGCCTCAGTTTGGGATGTAAGCCATCGTGCCGGGAGCCAGCAGAAGTGCGATTGTATGGTTCATTCGTTGGTTTCACCTCCGACGGATGCCGCATCCCGGGCATCGATCATGCGTCGCCCCATCCCGCAATCTGTCCAGATCCAGAAGCAGGATTTGTCCGGCATAACGGCATCTACGGTACCACTCAGAAATTCTGGCCCGACGCGGAAAATGATATGTACTCCGGGTTCAAGGAGATTGGGGTCTAGGCCTTCAGGGGACGAGGGTGTCTGGGTGTGGATGTGATCGGGAGTTTTCAACGGTTCCTCCTGGCTTCTTAATGTGGGACCCGGAACAGTGTCTCGTCTAGGATTGGACGCGTTGACGCCCAGCCCCCGCAGCGCCTTGGCATGTGGATCGGGCTGAAAGTCTAGTTCTCGGACGACTCCGCGGACCCGATCTCTCGTCCGCGCTGCCACAAGGTGTGGATGGTTCATGACATTAGAGACTGTCGCAACGGATACGCCTGCCGCGGTAGCGACATCGCGCATTTTCACGCCGGAACCGGATGGGTACCTTGGTTTTGCTCCAGCGTCAGTGAGCCCATCATTTTCGTTCACGGCCTAGCCCCTCTCGTTCGCACAACCAGACACGGGGTCATCTACCGTGCTGCGGAATGTCCTACAGCGTGCTCAGTGGAAGGCCATGGAATAAAGCCTTCTGCTTTGACTGTCCAGCCGGTTTCGGGGAACCCACCGGGGGTCTTGTCAGAGCCGGCTGCGATGAGGGATACAGCGGCGAGAAGGGAGCCATTGCCGGGTAGGTAGAGGGGCAGGATTCCGCCCATTTGGGCGTTGTGGCCCACGAGAGAGTACTGGTTTTTGGCTTCGTCTTTGAGCAGGCAGTCGATGGCGAGGGCAGGGTTACCGAGTCGTGCTGCCGTCATGGCCATGACGGGGAAGTCCCAGCCCCAAGCGGTAGGCCAATCCCAGGTTTCGAGGACGTTCAAAAGCGTTTTTTCCATCTGGTCCGGGTCGATGAGTGGGGTGGGCGGCACGAGCCCGAATGCAGCGAGAAGAGAGGGGTGGTCGTCGCGTCGCAGGTGGGGTTCGGTGGCAACGGCGGTGTAGCGGCCGCCATCGCTGTGGGGCGGTACGAGGTTGTCCTGAATCTTGGTCCAGTCTTCCTTGCGGTTGCATCCTGTGCGTTCGCGCCATAGCTGGGCTATTTCCAGACCCCACCACCAGTAGGTGAGTTCAAAGGTCGGGTCTTCGGTGGTGGCGGCGTCGTAGAATTCCTGGGCTGGCATGACGGGGGCTGGAAGGTGGAAGATGCCTTTTCGTTCCTCGGTGAAGGCAGCCATGAATGTCGCGGTTTCGTGGACCAGTTCGGTGTAGTCGTTGACGAGGGTGAACTGTTTATCCGCGTCTGAGGCGCGCCAGAGCAGTTCGAGCAGGTACAGCGGGTGGGGCTGCTGCCAGATCAGCAGGGACCCGATAGGGCTTGGGCTTTCCCTGCCGTCGGGGCCGACGTGTTTAGGCCAGCGTGCGCCTGGATAGCCCTGGCGTGCCGCCGTGGCGCGGGCCTGGTCGAGGATGGACAGGTACCAGGGCATGCTGCGTTCCAACAGTCCGGGCCGGCCCCACGTAGCGAAGTGCGCTGCGTGCCAAAGGTGCATTTCGAGGTGGAACTTGCCCTGCCAGGAGTTGGTGATCAGGCCAGTTTCCTGCGGCGGGGTCACCCCGGCGGAATTCACTGCCGTGAGGTATTGCGAGAGCACGGTGCGGCGTTCGAGTTCGTGCGCCCGGGGGTCGCTGCTGCCTTGGAAATCGAGTGCGGCGCCGGAGGTCCAGAAGGCTTTCCAGGACCGGGTGGAGGCGTCCCGGACCATTGGGAACCCCCCAGTGGCGGCGCCCTGTTCGCGGGGAGCGGTGGGATCGGGTATGAACGCGGCGACGAGTTCCAGGGTCGGCTGTGCGGCGGTGACGGTGAAGTGGTGCGGCTCAACGGAAGCCGTGATGTCGGCGCCGTTGGTGTCCAGATCTACCCGGTAGCTGGTTCCGTCGAGTTGGCGAAGGATGCTGGCACTACCGGAGGTGCCGGAGGTCAAAACGGAGGTGTGCCGGGTGGGGGAGTCCCAGTCGGAAGTCTGGAAGAACCCTTCAGAGGCGTAGGGGAACAGCACTGATACTGTGAGCCGGGCGTCAAGGAGGAGTTGTGAGCTGATCCGGAAGCCCACGCGGGAGCTGTCGGGCGCGGCAGCGGTCTGGACGCGGACCAGTTCCCCGGCATATCGGAACGAGGTCTCGATGATTCCGGTCCACAAGTCGAGCGTTTGGTGGATACCTGACAACGCCGCCGGGTCGGTTTCGATGTCTCCCCCGGGGGTGCTGCGCAGTTGCAGTCCTATCCGGCCCAGGTCGATGCGTTGGGGGTTGGCGTGAAGCCATGCCCCGGGTTTGTTTTCGTCCGTCACGTTGCCGCGCATGGCCTGTTCCATGTCGTAGCGGTCAGGGTAGGAGACGGGACCGCGGGCGGTGTCGTACCGGGACATGGCGTCGTCGAGGACGTAGCCTTCCGGGTTGGGCATCTCATGCCATCCCCAGGAACTCATGGTGGCGGTGTTCACTGCGACCTGGCCGCGCTTCATGGCAGTTTTGGCGTCGTGGTAGTCCCTGAAGGTCTGCATGCCGGTGATGTCGGCTGTGTAGGCGAAGTCGCCGTTGCCCACCGTGAGGGCATGCTGTGGGTCCGCTGCCGTGAGGGTCACTGCGTGCCGGGCGACGACGGCCTGACGATCGATGGGTTCTGTTGTCTGAGTCATGCGGATACGCCTTCGGTAGTGGCTGGCAGCAGGACGGGGGAGCCTGCCGGCAGGGACTTGAGAATGACTGTGGCCGGGGCGAATCCTTCGGCGGTCGCGGTCAGGATGATTTCTCCGGTGCCGGTGGGGCGGACGACGGCGAGCAGGCGGCCGTCGAAGGAGGTGTGGCTGGGTGCATGGTAGCTTTCTTCCGTCGCGGGCCGTGCGCTGCCCAGGCCTTGAAGGACGCCGGCGCCTTCGACTGTCACGGCGACCGTTCGCTCCACGTTCGTTGCGAGGTTTCCTTCGGCGTCGCGGAACTCGATGGTGATGTGGCTGAGGTCGGTATGGTCGGCGGTGATTTCCGCGCGGTCTGCTTCAGCCGCCAGCCTGATGTCCCCGGTGGCGGAACGAAGCACTGTCCGGGCCTGCTCCACGCCTCCGGTGTAACCGATGGCGACGAGCTCGCCGGGGTGGTAGGTGAGGTCGAAGTCCGCGCGGAATCTGTGCTCCCGGCCGGCTGGCTGGCGGCCGATGGTGTGACCGTTGAGCTGCAGCTCCACTTCATCGGCGTCGCTGTAAACCTCCACTTTGACGGGTGAACCGGCTGGGACATTCCAGCTCCAACTGGAGATCGAATCACTCCAGCTCCATTGGCCGGTACTGCATTCCCGGTCATGGTTTTCGGGCCGCTGCACGGCGATGTAGGGTTCGTGGCGGAGTCCGAACACGGTTTCGCGGTAGTAGGACGCCGGGCGGCGGTAGCCGGTGATGTCGATGTCGCCGCACCAGGCGAGCAGCCAGGGGTAGGGTGCGCCGAAGCTGGGTTTGCCGCCGGTTTCGTCCGCGTAGTGCACGCGGCCGATGCCGGCTTCGCCGAGGTAGTCCCAGCCGGTCCAGGTGTAGTCGCCGATGACGTGGGGGTTCTCTTCGACGAGTTTCCAGCTCACGTCGATGTGGGTGGGGAACGTTTCGGTGCCGACGATGATGCGGTTGGGGAACAGCTCTTTGTCCTGGACGTAGCGGCCGTCGCCGTAGTTGATCCCGGCGACGTCCACCACGGCGTGCGATTCGGCTGTTTTCTCGGTGACAAGGGGTGAGGCGCTGATGCGGTTCATGAATTCGCCGGCCTGGCTCATCATGGCGTTGACGCCCTTGCCCTGCTCGTCGGAGTCGGCTGAGGAGGCGCGTTGGCGCATCATTTCGGAGACTTCGGTGATGGCGGAGACGAAGCCGTTAATGCCGTTGGTGATGTAGCGGGTGCCGTCGAGGGAGCGGATTTTTTCGGCGATCTTTCGGCCCCAGTCCGAGCCGAGGCCGCTGCCTGTTTCGGGGATTTCATTGCCGGTGGAGTAGAGGATGACGCTGGGGTGGTTGAAGTCTTTCGTGACCATGGCTTCGACGTCGCGTTCCCACCATTCCGGGAAGGACAGGGAGTAGTCGAAGGAGGATTTCGCGTCGGTCCAGACGTCGAAGGTTTCGTCCATGACCAACATGCCGTGCTTGTCGCAGGCGTCGAGCATGGCCTGGCTGATGGGGTTGTGGGAGCTGCGGATGGAGTTGAAGCCAGCTTCTTTGAGCAGCTGGATGCGGCGTTCTTCGGCCCGGCCGATGGTGGCCGCGCCCAGGATGCCGTTGTCGTGGTGAATGCAGGCGCCCCGGAGTTTCACGGTCTCTCCGTTGATCTGCAGGCCGCGGTAGGGGTCGAGCTGGAGGGAGCGGATGCCGAAAGTGGTCTCGTGCTCTTGGAGGACCTCCGTGAGGTTGGTCAGTTCCGTCTTCGCGGTGTAGAGGTAGGGGCTGTCCACGCCCCATAGCTGGGGGTCGGTGACGTAGAGGCGCTGGCGGACAACAGCGTTGGAGCCCGCCCTAAGCGTCGCCGGTGCCGAGCCTCGGGCTACAACATTGCCGACGGCGTCGCGCAACTCCGTGGCAACGGTCACCGTTGCTGTCTCCAGGCCCTCGTTCTCAACCGTGGTGGCGACATCGACGACGGCGCGGCGGTCGTCGATGTCCGGTGTTGTGACCCGAACGCCGTTAGGACCGAGGTGGACCAGTTCGGTGACGGAGAGGATGGTGTCGCGGTAGATTCCGGCGCCCGTGTACCAGCGGGAGTCCTCATGGACGCGGGCATCCACTTTGATGCTGTTCGGCTGCCCGTATTTGAGGAATGGGTCCAGCCGGACGGTGAAGGTTGAATAGCCAAACGGGCGCTGGCCGGCGAAGTCGCCGTTGACGTAGACCATGGCGTCCCGGTATATGCCCTGGAACTCCAGCGAGACGCGCTGGCCGCGGTATTCCTCGGGAACTTCAAAGGTTTTGCTGTACTCAAAGGCACCGTCCGGGAAGTAGCCGGTGTGTGAGCCCTGCACCGAGTCCGCCGACCGTGGCAGCGCGATCAAGGCATCGTGCGGGAGGGTGATTGGTTCGGCCGGTGAGGCCGGTGCCGACAATTCAGCGAAGAGGCTTTTTTTAGGACGTACTGCCCAGCCGTCATTGAACGAGGTGCGGGTCATCGATTTCTCCCTTGTAAGCGATGGGCGGACTGCGCTGCGCGAGGGGCTGCAGCATCCAAAAGGGTATTCCGTGATGGCCGGACGGTATCACGTGTCACAAGAAGGAAACCACTGTTTCTCCCCCTCTGTCAACAGGGGGCGCGGCAGTAATGCTCTACTTGGTACCAGCGGTTGACACGTGATACCAACCCAGCCGCAGGTTCGAACTAGATTGCTTGAGGCGTCTTACGAGCATGGCTGATTGGTGGGTCCTCGCCGTTCTCACCCATCACGATCGGATCGTAGACCCGTGCCACCCGTCCACCAGGTCCCGGGGCGCGTGGAAGCCTTCCTCCATCAGCCGGACTTTGGTGAAGTGCGGCCACTTGGCTGTGACAGGTTTATATGGCCCCGGCAGGACGGTTATTTCTGGCCCCCCTTCATGACTCGCCGGGCACCTGTGGCGGTTATTTGTGGCCCCACCTTCAACGTTGGATTCATCACTGGATGGATGCGGCGGAAGGCTGGTCTGGATGGAGTCGAGAGTGGAGTTGTTCGCGCGGATTCGAAGGGACGCCCGGGTTGAGGGCCTGTCGGTTCGTGCGTTGGCGGTCCGGTACGGGGTTCACAGGCGAACGGTAAGGCAGGCACTGGATTCGGCTGCCCCTCCGGAGCGTAAACAGAGGCAAGGCGTGTCCTGGAGGCTGGAGCCTTTTAAGGGCGCGATCGATGCGATGCTGATCGAGGACACGACGGCGCCGCGGAAGCAGCGCCGTACTGCACGCAGGATTTTGGCCCGGCTCATAGAAGAGCACGGAGCGCAGGAGCTGTCGTATTCGACGGTCCGTGATTACGTAAGGGTCCGTCGGGCCCAGATTGATGTGGAGGCCGGCCGCCGGGTTGAGGTGTTCGTTCCTCAGGAACACGCTCCGGGTGCTGAGGCTGAGGTGGACTTCGGCGAGGTCTATGTCGTGCTGAACGGGGTGAAGACGAAGTGTCACCTGTTCATTTTCCGGTTATCGCATTCGGGCAGGGCCATCCATCGGATCTACCCGACCCAGGCCCAGGAGGCCTTCCTTGAAGGGCACATCGAGGCCTTCAAGGTTCTGGGCGGCATCCCGACTAAACACATCCGCTATGACAACCTCACCAGTGCTGTCACCGCTGTGGTGTTCGGTCAGGGCCGGCAGCGCCGGGAGAACGACAGATGGGTGTTGTTCCGTTCCCACTACGGCTTCGACCCCTTCTATTGCCAGCCCGGCATCGCCGGGGCCCACGAAAAGGGCGGCGTTGAAGGTGAGGTGGGCTGGTTCCGCCGCAACCGGCTTTCACCGATGCCGGTTGCTGACTCCCTGGACGAGCTCAACGACCGGATCCGCAAATGGGAAGCCCAGGACGAGGACAGGAGGATCAATGACAGGATCCGCACCATAGGCCAGGACTTCGAGATCGAACGGCCGTTCCTGGCCAGGTTGCCGGCAGAGGAATTTGATCCGGGTCTGGCGCTGAACCCGAGGGTCGACAGGTCCTCGATGGTCACCGTCCGGATGGTGAAGTATTCCGTCCCGGCCCGGTTCATCGGCCGGAGAGTCCGGGTCTCATTGCGGGCGTCCGAGGTCGTGGTGTTCGATGGCCGCACCGTGGTCGCCAGGCATCAGCGGCTCGCCGCCCGGTCCGGACAGTCGGTCCAGCTGGACCACTATCTCGAGGTCCTCAAAACCAAGCCCGGCGCCCTTCCAGGCTCCACCGCTTTGGCCCGGGCGAGAGAGTCCGGGACGTTCAGCAGCGCGCACGAGGCATTCTGGGCCGCCTCCCGCCGGGTCAACGGCGACGCCGACGGGACCCGTGAACTCATCGACGTCCTGCTCCTCCACCGGTCCATGGACGCCTGCGACATCCACGCAGGCATCACCGCGGCCCTCGTAGTGGGCGCGGTCAGCGCCGACGTCGTCGCGGTCGAAGCCCGCAGACACGCCACGACATCCTGCCGGGGTGGGGCCAGTTCGGACCGTCATCCCGGTGTTCATGCTGAAGAGAAGGTGCAACGGGTTGTCAGTCTCACCCAGCGCCGCCTCATGGACCCCGTCGCCGTCATCGCCGGGCTGCCACCTGATAGCCGGCCCCTGCCGTCGGTCCGCGCCTATGACGAGCTGCTGGCCAAACGTTCGGAACACCCCGCAGGAACCGCGTCAAAGGAGAACATCTCATGAGCCCCACCGCACCGGCGACCACCATCACCCCGGCCTTGCGCCGGCGGCGAGGCCTGACCGAACAGGCAGCGGTTGCCGCCGTGAACCAGGCCTGCCGCCGGCTGCGCCTGCCCACCATCCGGGCAGTCCTCGATGAAGCCCTCGCCGTCGCGGGGAAGGAACAACTCTCCTACCAAGGCTTCCTGGCCGAATTGCTGCTGGCCGAGTGCGACGACAGGGACCGGCGCTCCTCGATCCGGCGCGTGAAAGCCGCGAACTTTCCCCGGGACAAGTGGCTCGGGGACTTTGACTTCGACGCGAACCCGAACATCAACCCCGCCACCATCCACACCCTGGCCACCGGGGAATGGATCCGCAAAGGACAACCCCTCTGCCTGATTGGGGACTCCGGGACCGGCAAATCCCACCTGCTCATCGGACTCGGCACCGCCGCCGCAGAGAAGGGCTACCGAGTCAAATACACCCTCGCCACCCGGCTCGTAAACGAACTTGTCGAAGCCGCCGACGAGAAGGTCCTGGCCAAGACCATCGCCCGGTACGGCCGGGTGGACCTGCTCTGCATCGACGAGCTTGGTTACATGGAACTGGACCGGCGGGGCGCCGAACTACTGTTCCAGGTCCTCACCGAACGCGAGGAAATGAATTCCATCGCGATCGCCTCGAACGAGTCATTCTCCGGCTGGACCAAAACCTTCACCGACCCGCGCCTCTGTGCAGCCATCGTGGACCGCCTCACCTTCAAGGGCACCATCATCGAAACCGGCACCGACTCCTATCGCCTGGCCCATGGCATCGCGCGTAAAAGTTCGGAACAGGCGAACAACCCCGCTGCAGGAACCCGAGGTCCCCGCAGAGGTGAATCCGACCTCATGCCACGGGCGCCGGCAGGCACTGGATAACTCACCACGAAACTTTCCCCAAAAGTATCCGATACGGCGTCCGCGTGGGGTAGTTTGATCCCTATGTTGACCGGATTCAAGAATTTCATCATGAAGGGCAACGTCGTAGACCTTGCCGTCGCCGTCGTGATTGGTGCCGCCTTTGGTGCCGTAGTCACGGCCCTAGTCCAAAGCGTTCTCATGCCGTTCATCGCGGCCTTGGTCGGATCTCCGAACTTCGATAGCTTCGCCGTCGTGACCCTCAACGGAAACGACATTAAATTCGGTGTCCTGCTCACAGCAATTGTTAACTTCGTGCTCGTGGCGGCAGCCATTTACTTCGTCATCGTCGTGCCCATGAACCACATGATCGAGCGCCGCAACCGGCGCCTCGGCATCAACCCGGACGTCAAGGAAGAAGCGGCCGAAGACCCCCAGATTGCCCTGCTCACGGAAATCCGGGATTCCCTACGGCAAGACCGCAGGGCCTAATCAAGTCGGCGGACCCAAACCCACCAAAATCCGCTTTCAGGGCTAAACCGCCGCCCAATCGCTTCGGCACGCTTACGTTCCGCAGAGCGATGCTCCGATAGCGTGTCTCCCAGCGGCGCAGGGATAAATCCCGGCGTTCGTGCAGCCGCAGGCTGGCTGTGCTTGTTTTCCGTCATCGATGAAAGGACATGAAAAGTGGCTGTTTCGATTGAATTGGGCAAGGCATTGGACAAGGCCTACGAGAACTCGACTCTGGACGAGGTCCTGTCGGCCCCGCCCTCGACTCTTGCCGGCCTGACCGAAAAGCACGACGAACTGCTTGCCGGTATGGGAATCAAAACCATCCGCGATCTGGGAAGCAATAAATACTTCGCTACGGCAGGTGTACTGGTCGCACTCTCCGGCAAGGTCGGGTAGTGGGTCTGGACTGTTAGCGCGTCTCACTGAAAAGGTCCGGCCCGGCGCACGCCAGGTCGGACCTTTTCCATTCCAGAATGGATTTCTCCCACTCAAGAGATCTGACATGCTAGCAACGACGGCGCCCCGACTCCATACCCCCGACCGGCATCTGCCGTTCCCCGGGCGATACAGGAACCCTTAGCCAACCGGTGCGAAAACCGTCCCGCGAGCCCGAGAGCCACAACAACGTCCCGTGAACCTGGGGCCACTTTCAATCGCCCCTCTGGGGCCAAAAATACTTGACACAATCAGCCACTCGCCGGTAATGCAGCCGGTGTCGACGGCGGTCATCTGGATGCCGTCGTTGTCTTGGCTGTTGCCCCCCGAGGGCTTAAGCCTGTTCGCCGGATTGTCACTCAGAACCCTGCGAGCCGGCACCCCCATCCCTGGATCGGGATCAGGTGGTTTCTCCCTCTATGACTGTCAGGAAATCCTGGTCGCCATCGGATATGGGGGTGGGAGCAGAATTTTTGCTGACGGCTTCAAGGTCCGCGGCGATCTGTCTCATCAGCGCGGTAGTGTCGACTTCCATTGTGGTCAGGCGGGGGGAGACGAGTTGGCCGACTTCGGTTGCATCCATGCCCATCACGGCCAGATCCCGTGGCGTTTCGAGACCCAGCGTGCGTCCTGCAGCCAGCACAGCGATGGCAACATCGTCGTTGTAGCAGGCCACTCCAAGGGAAGATCCCTCTTCGGAGACGGTAGCCAGGGCGAGGGTTGCGCCAACGATGTCCAGGGGAACTTCGATGCGTGCCGGCCGCGGCAACCCGTAGGCATCTGCCACAGCTTCCAGCCCCGCGAAACGGCCAGGACCGTAAGGGTCTGTCCTTTGGTCCAGCAGGGCGGCGTAGACGAGTGGGCGCGAACCGCCGCGGAGTAGCTCTTCGGCCATTTTCTGGCCGATCAGAAAGTTCGGGTCCGCTCCGGACCCGGCTGTCCATCCAACGCTGGGGCTGGTGACTACGCCGGAAGTTGCCAGAGTTGCTTGGTCTTCTTGGTTCAGGCCACCGAGATTCACAACCGCAACGGGGCGGAAGTTCATCACGGCGGCCAGGGTCTCGGCAAAGTCCCGGCCAGCAAAACGCACTACAACGCTAAGCCCGTGGATGTCCGCGAGTCTGGTGATTTCATCAACCAGATCCTGAAGGTTACTCCCGAATGTTGTGTTCGGCATGACGACCACAACAACGTCACTTCGCCCTGTAACAAGCGCCCTCCCGGCCGGCGATGGCCGGTACTTCAGCTCGGTTGCGGCATTTAGGACGCGGTTGCGGGTTTCCTCGGGGAAACGCGAACCCTGCCCGTTCAAGATGTGACTGACCGTGGCTCGGGACACGCCGGCCCTCTTGGCGACATCAAAGCTCGTTGGCCGCCGCGTCTGTGCTGTCTCCGCTACCACAGATCGATCATCTCATAGAAGCCCTTGACACGTGATACTCCGATCTCAACGTCCGATAGCATCATGCAGTTTGCCTCAGGCCCACGTCTCCGCCCGTACATGTTGGCTATCCCGCTGTCGAAGCGGAGCTGTAGCTGAGCATTCGTCTGGCCTCCCTGCGTTCACGCTGCCGATCGGGGTCGGCCGTGGGTGAGGCCAGCACAAGTCTGCGTGTGTAGTCGCTTTCCGGTTCCTCGGTAACCTGAGCCGTCGGACCTGTCTCGACCAGCTCACCGCGGTACATGACGGCTATCCGGTGGCTGATATGGCGCACGACGGAGAGGTCGTGGGTGATGAACAGGTAGGCAACCCCGGTTTGCCGTTGCAGCTCGATGAGAAGGTCCAGGACCCGGGCCTGGGTAGTAAGGTCTAGGGCTGAGACAGGCTCGTCGCAGACGATCAGCCGGGGCTGCAAGGCAAGCGCACGGGCAATGGCTACGCGCTGCCGTTGCCCCCCGCTGAATTCTCGCGGGTAGCGGGCAGCCGAATCTGCTGGCAGTCCCACTTGGTCGAGGAGGGTCGTTACGGATCGTCGTGCATCGGCTGGCTTTTGCCCCTGAGCGATCAGGGGTTCGGAGAGGATGTCCGCGATTTGGAGTGCAGGGTTCAGTGAGGTGTAGGGGTCCTGGAACACAACTTGGATATCGCGAGCGAGTTTCCTGCGTTCTCGCTGGCTGGCTGCCGTGATGTCGTTGCCGTCAAAGGTGATTGACCCTGATGTGGGGGCGGCCAAACCGAGCACCGCCCGCCCAAGGGTGGTCTTGCCAGACCCGGACTCTCCCACAAGCCCGAGCGTCTCGCCAGGGGCTATGTCCAGGGAAACGCCTCGGAGCACTTCCGGGGCAGCAGAGCGGAACCCTCGCCCCGGATAGCTCAGCCGCAAATTTGAAACTTGCAATAAAGGGTTCACTTCTGCTCCTTGGCGCCGGCCAGTTCAGGATCGGTCCGGACAGTAGCCTCGTCCAGGATCGAAGAGATAAGTTCCTGTGTGTAGGGGTGGGAGGGGTTACGGAAGATGGTTCTGACGTCCCCTCCTTCGACAATTTCACCGTCTCGCATTACGAGGACCCGATCGCAGAGGTCGGCGACCACTCCGAAGTTGTGTGTGACGAGGAGGACCCCCATGCCAAGCTCACCCTGAAGATCGCGGAGCAGGTCGAGGATTTCCGCCTGCACGGTCACATCGAGAGCGGTGGTGGGCTCGTCGGCAATCAGCAGTTTGGGCCTCGGTGCAACTGCGCCGGCGATGAGTACGCGCTGGGCCATTCCTCCCGATATTTGGTGCGGGTAGGAATTGAAGGTGCGCTCCGGGTCGGTGATTCCGACCCGGGCCAAAAGGGCCAGTGCTGTTGCCTTGGCTTCCTTCTTGGACATCGACGCTTTGAGCCCTTCGACCAGTTGGTTGCCGATGGTGAAAGACGGGTCCAGGTTCGACATCGGTTCCTGTGGGATGTAGGAGATTACGCTGCCACGCATGCGCCGCAACAGCTTCCCATCCTGTTGGAGGAGTGAATCGCCGGCGAGGTTCATCGCGTCGGCGGAAACTTCGGCTTGTTTGGGAAGGAGCCCCAGGATTGAGAAAGCGGTCTGCGACTTGCCGGACCCCGATTCCCCGACAAGACCCACGATCTCGCCGGGATGGATGTCGAGGGAGATTCCTTTCACGACCTCCTTTCGGGTCCCATCCGGATTTGGGTAGGAGACGCGAAGATTGCGCACCGAAAGCAACTCCCCATGAGCCGGAGCCGGAGCCTCCGCTGCCTGCGGTTTCATTGCAGAAGGCTTGGTGACTTTAAGCTTGGTCGCGGCCTGCTTCTTCTTTTGGCGCCGCGTGACCGCCTGCGGCCCAGCGAGTGCGTCCCGGTATGCATTGCCGAGCAGGACGAGCGCTGCGTTCATCAGGGCAAGGAACAGGGAAGGCCAGAGGAGCTGAAGCGGTGCCCTGTAGATGTTCAGGAACGCGTCGGCGGTCATTGTCCCGAAGTTCGCGTCCTGTCCTGAGCCGAAGCCGAGGAAGGCGAGGCCGGCCTGAATTCCGATGGCAGCGGTGGCCATGAATGCAGCTGAAATGATGATCGGGCCGCGCACCACATACAGCACGTGCCGGGAGAGGATTCTCCGGTTCGATAGTCCCGAGACTTTGGCAGCATCGACGTACAGCTCATTCTTGACACCGATGACGAGGTTTCGTACCAGCCAGAAGATGCCAGGTGATATGAAGACGCCAAAGAGCGCCATCATGGTCTGGTAGGTCCCGCCCGTGATGGGTTGCAGCACCATGATCAGGATCAGGGCCGGGAATGTCATGAGAAGGCTGAAGATCCACGCCAGCACGCCATCCACGCGCTTTCCGATATAACCGGAGATTAGGCCAAACATGCTTCCGATGGCCACCGCGACGCCGGAGCCGATCAGCGCGGAGGTGACAGAAACATTGATGGAGACAAGGACACGGGACCAGATGTCTCGGCCGTTCTGGTCCGCGCCCAGGAGATAGCCCGGGGTTCCCGGAGGCGCGTTGATGGCTGAAAGGTCGGCGGTGTTCGGATCATGGCCTCGCAGCACCGGTTCCAGTAGGCCCAGCATGACGATGCTGATGAGAACGATGACTGAGAATAGCCCGAGTGGAGTGCTGGTGATGCGGCGGAAGGCCCCTGCCCGTTTGGCGGTGTTGAGGGCACTTACGTCTGTGACCTGGTCGATGGAGGGCGTGGTCATGACATCCTGACTTTCGGGTTGAGCCACCCGCTGGCTATATCGATGACGAGATTCATGACGACGACGAGGCCGACGCCAAAAAGTGTGACTCCGAGCATGGCCGGCAGATCGAACTGGATGGTGGCGTTGAAGCCATAGGTCCCGTAGCCGGGCAGGGCGAAAATCTTCTCGATGAACAGGGAAGCTCCGAACAGCGAAATGAACTGCAGAGAAAACGTGGTAAATCCCGGCCCGGACGCGTTGCGCAGGGCGTGCTTGAGGAGAATGGACGTTTCTGATACTCCGCGGCTGCGCAGTGTGCGAACGTAATCCTTGCTGAGTTCGTCGACCAGGGAGCCCCGGATCTGGGCCGCGAGAGCCGCGATGCCCCCGATGGAGAGGATGATCGCCGGCAGAATCACTGATGCGAACCACTGCCCGGGTGACTCCCCGAACGGTGTGTAACCTACGGCCGGAACCAGTTTCAGCGAGATGGCAAAAACGTAGACCATGGCAATGGCCAGAATGATCGCCGGGAAGACAAAAGTGACAGTCGAGATTGCCTGCAGGATGGCATCAACAACGCCGCCTCGAGCGGCGCCAACGACGCCCAGCCAGGTGCTGATAGCCAACGTGATGGCAGCCGAGAGGAGCACAACGGAAAGCGTGACGGGAAGACGGCTGGCCAAGGCCTGCACGACGGGCTCGCTGGTGTAGTAGGACGTGCCCAGATTTCCCTGAAAAACGCCTGTAATCCAGGCGAAATACTGTTCCAGGATGGGACGGTTCAGGCCCAGTTGCCGGTTGAGGATGTCAATCTGTTCCGGGGATGCTGTCGGGCCGAGGATGTTGCGGGCAACCGGGATGTTTGCGCCGTAGGTCAGAAAAAACGTGATGGCGGTGACGACGGCGATGAGTACGAGTCCGCCGCCGATCCGGCGGAGAAGAAAGGGGATCACAGAATGCTCCTTGTGATGCTGTGCGGGGCGGGGCCCCGCACAGCATCAGTAGTTTCTAGCTAATAGCCGTGCCGACTATTTGGAAACAGGATTGAAAGGGAGGACGTTCTGTCCCCGTGCGACCGGCGGCGTGAATTCGATGTCCTTCTTGACCACATAGACACCCTCACCGGCGATAATCGGTGCATAGAACGCCTGCTCAACGAGGTACTTGTTGATCTCCTTGAATTTGCTGACCTGCTCGGCGTCAGGGGCGGCGTCCGCCGCTGCACGAAGAGCGTCAAGCTCAGGTGTGGTCGCATTGAACGGATTGAAGACACCGGTGAGGTTATTGTTCAGATCCAGCGCGTCCGAGCCGCTCAGACCGTTGAACATGAAGAACATGCCATACGACCGGCCAAGGACCTTGGCGTAGAAGTCCTGGAACGGAACCGTTTCCCACTTCACCGTAATGCCAATGGCACCGAGTTGCTGGGAGAGCACGGATTCGAAGCGCAGAGAGATAGGGGTGCTCGGCATCGTCACTTCAAATCCGTCGGCGTATCCTGCCTCCGCCATGAGCGACTTGGCCTCATCAACGTCAAACGGGTAGGCGTCCAGGAGGTCCTTGTCGAAAGTCTCTCCGTTGGGGCTGACCATCTGATTCGTCGCGCCACGTTCGGCGCCAATGAGGTTCTTCTGAATCGCCTCGCGGTCGATAGCCAGGTTGATGGCCTTGCGTACGCGGACATCGGCGAGAGCGGGCACAACGGTTCCCGCACGGTCGACGAGGAATAGTCCACCGACGGCAGCGGGGGGAGTGGGGCCGCTCGAGAACTGGCTTTCAGGATACTGTTTTGCTTCTTCTGCGCTTGAGACGGAAGTTGCGTCGAGCTGACCGCTCAACATCGCGTTCTGCACGGCCGTTGCATCGGCGATGATCTTGGTTTCGACTGTCCCATAGGGGTAGGCGTTTGCGTTCCAGTGGTCCGGGTTCTTGGTCAGCGTGTAGACCGAGCCGGCTGTCGTCTTTGCCTTGTCAAGGACATAGGCACCGGAACCTACGGGCTCGAGCTTTGAACTCTCAGCGGTGAGTACTGCGGGTGCTCCGACGGCACCGGCGACGCTTGTCAGCACCGGAACAAGAGACGCATCCGGCCGGGACAAGCTGACCTCGACGGTGGAGCTGTCCGTAGCTTCCACTGACGCAATGGAGGTCAGGTTTGCCTTCGTTGATGACCCGGCCATGGCCGCCTGCAGCGATGCAACGACGGCCTCGGCATTAACCGGGGTGCTGTCCGTGAACTTCATGCCGTCCCTGATTGACAAGGTCAACGTCTTCTTGTCGTCCGAGTACTCCCACTTCTCGGCGACTCCACCTTCAAGTTTCCCGTCCAGGGTCTGGTGGATCAACGTGTCATACACGGAGAGGAAAAGCGTTGCGTCCCCGCCGGTCCAGTTGCCGATCGTGAAGTTTCCGGGTGGGGAAGCAGCAGCCAAATGAAGGGTCAGGTTCTGGGGTTCTTCACCGCCGGCCTGCGACCCAGGGCTGCAGCTGGCCAGAGCCAGCGCTGTCGTCGCAACGGCTGCTACCGCTGCGAATTTTCTAAGAATCTTTTGCACTGAGGACTTCCTTGTCTAGGGGCGAGGACGCGTGGGCGTTGGAAAGGGCCCTAAAAAGCCGAGCGCCAACAACCGCAACTCGGGCATGAGCCACATCACATCTAGTATCACGTGATATGCAGCGTACGGTATCACGCGTCACTTAAGCTAGTGGCAAAACAGGGCGGTGTAAATAGGGACGTAAGACTTCCGTCCCGCGACTGCAGCGAAACCGCATTTCTATTGACACGTGATACTTGCGGTTCTATCTTTTAGAAAAGACATTTCGCCGAAACGTTTCAAAGGCAGGGGCCGTGGAAGATCACGGCTACCTCGCAGCTTGGCTGAGAGATGCTGACCCTGAATACCGCCGGCATGACAAAGGAGTCCCCCTCATGAGTGAATCCCACACTCACAACTCACCTCCCCCCAGTTCGGCTTTCCCGCTTGCCGGGGCCCTGAGCGAAGTAGAAGCAGAGGAACTGAAGGCGGCCCTTGGGGCGGACAACGCAGGTAAGGATCTTCCCCGCGTCAGTGGCCGGTGGATCCTGCTGCTGGTCCTGGCTGTATTCGGCGCATACATTGCCTTTGTTACACCCATCGCCATCTCTCTGGCCATCCGGGTCAAGGACCTGGCTCCTGACAACGAGGAGTACCTGGGCTTCATCCTTGGTGCAGGTTCGGTGGCCGCACTGATCTTTGGCCCCCTGGGCGGTCAACTCAGCGACCGCACCCGCACCCGCTGGGGCCGTCGCCGTCCCTGGCTGATCGGCGGTACCCTCCTGGGGCTGGTGGCCCTGGCCATCATGGGCACAGCCCCCTCGATCCTTATCCTTGGTATCGGCTGGGTCGTCGCCCAGATCGGCTTCAGCCAGGTTCTGAACAACCTCACCACCATCCAGGCTGACAAGCTCCCGGAGTTCCAGCGCGGCAAGGTCGCCGGCCTGACAGGCTTCGCCTCCATGGCGGCACCTGTCTTCGGCGCTATCATCGGCGGGACGCTCGCGTCCCAGTCCTTGCTGCTGTTCCTGATCCCCGGCGCCATCGCCCTGGTATTGGTGATGCTGTTTGTGATCCTTGTGCATGAGGACGACAGTCGCGGCAATACCTTTGACCAGCCCCTCACGGTCAAGACCGTCGTCTCGAAATACCTGTTCAACCCGCGCCGTCACCCGGACTTCTCCTGGAACTGGCTGGGGCGGTTCCTGTTCTACTTCGGCCTCACGCTCAACACCACCTACACCGCGTTCTTCTTTGCTTCCCGGCTGGGCCTGCCTGTTACTGAGGTTGGTGGCATTGTGGCCATCGTCGGGCTGGTCGGCATCGTCGGCACGATGGGTGGCGCCCTCGGTAGTGGTTTCATCTCGGACAAGTTGCAGCGGCGGAAGCCGTTCGTGCTCGCCGGCGGCGCACTGTTCGCCCTCGGCGCCGTCATCATGGCCTTCGCCCCGGACATGCCCCTCCTGATCGCGGGGTCCTTCCTCACCAACCTGGGCATCGGGATCTTCTCCGCAGTGGATCAGGCCCTTCTGCTGGATGTACTGCCCGAGCGGGAAACAGACGCAGGCCGGTTCGTCAGCATCACCCAGTTCGCCACGACCATCCCGCAGGCCCTTGCCCCCATCGTTGCATCGCTGATCCTGGCCATTGGGACCTCCGCAGTGATGGAGAAGAACTACCCCCTTCTCTACATCGCCGGCGCCGTTTTAACCATTCTTGGCGGACTCGTCATCCTCCGGGTGAAGGCCGTCCGCTAACCCCTGCCCCCGCCCCTGCGACAAAAACGTAACAAGGGAAAGTAATGCCTCAAATATCCAAACCGCTGGTGATCCTCCAACCTGCCCCCCAGTTGCGTGACCGGATTTTCCGGGAAAGGACGCTTGCCCGCCTCAACCAGGAATTCGATGTTCTGGACCTTGAGGCCGCACCGTCCGAGGAATCCTTCCAGGCAGCCCTACCGGACGCTTTCGCCATCGTGGGACATCCCGAACTGCCGGCAGACACCATAGAGGCAGCGGGAAACCTCAAGGCCATCATCAACGTGGAAGGCAACTTCTTCCCCAACGTCGATTACGCTGCAGCGTTCCGGCAGGGAATCCGCGTGCTTGGCTGCGGACCGGCCTATTCCCAGGCCGTAGCCGAATACACCCTGGGCCTGGCCCTGGACCTCGCCCGGGGCATCAGCCGCGAAGACCGCGCGATGCGCGAGGGTACCGAGCGGTGGGTGTCTGGGAGCAACCACGATTCCGTTCTTCTCCGCAAAGCGAATGTTGGGTTTGTCGGCTACGGCAACCTCGGCCGTGCGCTGCACCGCCTGTTGGAGCCCTTCAACAACACCATCCGGGTCTACGATCCCTGGCTGCCTACCTCGGTCCTTGAGGATGCAGACCTGATTCCCAGCTCGCTGGAGGAAACGCTCGCCGAAAGCCAGTTCGTTTTCGTGTTCGCCACCGCAACGGCGGAAAACCTGCATTTCCTGAATGCTGATGCCCTTGATCTGCTGCCCCCGGGCGCGCGCCTGATCCTTGTTAGCCGGGCCAACGTCCTTGACTATGACGCCTTGCTGGAACGTCTCGCTCAGGGAAAGATATTGGCCGCCATCGACGTGTGGCCGACTGAACCGTTGCCAGGGGACAGCCCTTTCCGGAACCAGGAGAACATCGTCCTGTCCGCGCATCGGGCGGGAGGAATTCCGGAGGCCTTCTACAGCATCGGCGATATGGTCTGCGACGACCTGGAACTTCTCAAAGCCGGCCTGCCGCCCTCGAGGCTGCAAATTGCCGCGCCCGAACTCGTGACCCGGTACCGCAACAAACCTGTCAGCTGACAACACCGTCCCTAAACGCTTCTCCACGCAACACCACTTCGGTCGGAAGGACATCCACCATGACTTTTGAACCCCAGGGCTCATTCATTAGCAGCAGCAGTGCCTCCAATGCAGGAGACCCCGCGGTCTACTTCCGCAGGGAGTTCGACGTCGACGATCGGCTGCAGCGGGCAACGCTGCGCATCACGGCGCTCGGCATCGTGGAGCCATACCTCAATGGCGTCCGCGTAGGCGATGAGGTGCTGGCACCAGGCTGGACCTCGTACCGGCACCGGGTGATGGTCAGCAGCTATGACGTAACGGACCAGCTGGTGGCAGGACACAATGCCCTGGGTGCCATCGTGGGGGAGGGCTGGGCGGTCGGAGACCTGACGTGGGAGAAGAAACGCCACAACTACACCGACAGGCCGGCCCTGTTCGCGCAGTTGGAGCTGGAATACGCCGAGCGCACGGAGATCATCGCCACTGATGAGCAGTTCCGGGTAGGCGAAGGGGCAGTCCGCGGGAACGGCATCTATTCAGGCGAGACCTACGATGCACGGCTGGAGCCGGACGGCTGGCACCAGCCAGCGTTCGACGACACCGGCTGGGCTTCAGCACAGCTGTTTGATTGGAGCCTGGAGACTCTGGAACTTCCGACTGCGCCGCCTATCCGGCGGATCGAGGAAATCGTGCCGGTCGATATCCTCACCAGCCCGCAAGGCAAAACGATCGTCGACTTCGGACAGATTGTCTCCGGCTGGGTGCGGTTGACCGTGTCCGGCGAAGCCGGCAAAACGGTAACCCTCCGCTACGCCGAAGTGCTTACCCCGGACGGTGAGCTGGAGACGGAAACCAACCGCGGTGCCGAGACCACGGACCGGTACACGCTCCGTGGGGGCGGAGAGACTTGGGAACCCGGCTTTACCTTCCACGGGTTCCGTTACGTCGAGGTCAGCGGGTGGCCGGGTAGCCCGGAAAAGGACGCCTTTAGGGCAGTTGTGGTCCACAGCGACATGCCCCGCACCGGCTGGTTCGAAACCTCGAACGAGCTCGTTAACCAGTTGCACAAGAACGTTGTCTGGTCCATGCGCGGCAACTTTGTCGGCGTGCCCACCGACTGCCCGCAACGCGACGAACGTCTCGGCTGGGCAGGCGATCTCAACGTTTTTGCCCCGACGGCCACCTTCCTCTACGACGTCCGCGGGGTCCTCGGCTCCTGGCTGCAGGACCTCGCCGCCGAGCAGGAGGAAACCGGCAGCGTCCCGTGGGTGGTCCCATATGTGGCCGCCAACATGGTCCCCGTCCCGTCAACCCCCACCGCTATTTGGAGCGACGTCGCCGTCAGCCTCCCCTGGACCCTGTACCAGGAGTACGGCGACCTGGACATCCTACGCCGCAGCTACGACTCCATGACCGCATTCATCCGGCAAGTGGAGCCGCTGCTCAACGAAAGCTGCCTATGGGACACAGGATTCCAGTTCGGCGACTGGCTCGATCCTGATGCCCCCGCAGACCGCCCATGGGACGGGAAGACTGACAATCACCTCATCGCCGCCGCCTACCTGTGCAAGACCACCCGGGAAATGGCCGAGACTTCCCGTCTACTCGGCGAAAAGGATGATGCCGCCCGGTTCCGCGCTTTGCACGAGAAGGTGCGTGGCGCGTTCCGCGACGAATACGTCTCGGCGAACGGCCGGGTCACCAATGAATCGGCGACAGCCTATGCACTGGTCATCATGTTCGGCATCCTGGATGAGGACCAAAGGCGGAAAGCCGGTGATCGGCTCGCACAGATCGTCGAGAAGACCGATTTCACGATTTCGACAGGTTTTGCCGGCACCCACGTCTTAACCCACGCGCTCAGCAGCACAGGGCATCTTGAGCAGGCCTACAAACTCCTGCTCAACACCGCTCCTCCTTCCTTCCTGTATCCGGTCACGATGGGTGCAACTACGATGTGGGAGCGCTGGGACTCACTACTCCCCGACGGCACGGTTCACGCGACAGGAATGACCTCACTGAACCACTACGCGCTTGGCGCCATCGGTGACTGGCTGCAGCGCGTTGTCGGTGGCCTCAATCGGGTCGAAGCCGGATGGACACGAATTCGGATCGCCCCCAAACCAGGCGGCGGCATCATGTCCGCCAAAGCCGCGCACCATACTCCGGGCGGGAAGGTTGAGGTTTCCTGGCGTGTCGAGGACAACGAGATGGTCCTCGACGTTATCGTTCCCCCCGGCTCCTCCGCAGAGGTCATCCTTCCCCTGCACCCTGACAAACCCGAACTGGAAGTGGGACCTGGGCCGCACTCGTGGCGCTACGCGCTTTCCGAGAAGTACGGTGCGCCCGTCGAATACACCCTGGACACCGTCCTGGGCGAGATCTTCACCAACTCCGAGGTATGGGCAGCGGTTCTGGATGTCTTCCGGGAGCACCTTCCGGGTGTCCCGCTCGACGCAGCCGCCACACACCTGGCCGCCATGCCCCTGAGTGCAGTGGTAGAGCGGGCACCCGACACCAAGGAACTGGAACGCGACCTGCGGGATGTTCTCAGCCGCGCTAACGCCTAACTCAAGGCTGGAGAAAATAATATGTCAATCCTCGTTTTTGGCTCGATAAATGAAGACGTACTCATTGCGCTGGAGCGGCGCCCCGCGGCCGGGGAAACGGTGCTCGGCTCAAAGGTGACTTTGGGCCAAGGTGGTAAAGGTGCGAACCAGGCGGCAGCGGCGGCCGCCGCCGGAGTGGATGTCCGGATGGTCGGTGCCGTGGGTGCCGACGGAGCAGGCGACCGGGCTATCCAGGCGCTGGCAGCCGCAGGTGTAAAGACCGATTTGGTCGCCACACTGAAGGATGCGCCCACAGGCACGGCGTACGTGAACGTCACCCCGGACGGTGAAAACTCTATCGTCGTCGTGCCGGGCGCCAACCATGCAGTGGACGGGAAGCTGCTCAGCCAGCTACAGCCCGCACTGTCCGCAACCGACGTTGTCATTGTGCAGACGGAAATAGGTTCGGCTGGCGCTGACGCGGCAGCGGAACTGGCGTCCCGCAACGGCGCCCGGATTGTGTTGAATGCAGCACCGGTCATCCCGCTGGCCAGGGAGACCTACAGCGCCTGCGACCCCCTGGTGGTGAACGAACACGAGGCCAGGGAAATTGCCGGCGTTGACTCGTTTGTTCTGGACCCATCAATTCTCGCTGAGGCGGTCAGGAAGGTGTCGGGGGCGCGGTCGGTGGTTGTGACACTCGGCGCGAAAGGGTGCATCGTCCTTGTTGCCGACAAGCAATGCCTTGTCCCGGGTGAGCCAGCACCCGTTGTGGACACCACCGGGGCAGGTGATGTCTTTGTGGGTACCCTCGCGGCACGCCTGGCTTTGGGGGACCCGCTGGAAAAGGCAGCAACCTGCGCCAATGAGGCCGGTGCCCGCGCCGTCACGTGGCAGGGAGCACGCGAAGTGACCCTGGCCCACGCCACATCCAGAGGATAAACGTGCTGAAAACTATCCCGCCGGTACTCGGTCCCGACCTCCTATGGGCCATCGCAGCAATGGGCCACGGTGACCGGTTGGTCATCGCGGACCGCAACTACCCCGCCCACTCAGGCCCGTCCCGAACCCTCGAAGCTCTCGGCGTCGACACAACGACCTTCATCGAAAGCCTTCTTCAGTTGTTTCCCGTGGACGATTTTGTTTCTCCCGAGGCGTTCGCCATGGTCCCCGACGAAGGGGCTGAAGAGGCGTATGAATCACACCAGTCGGCCGCGCAACTGATCAGCAGGGCTGAGGGCAGGCCTGTGGAGCTCGCCCGTGTCCCGCGTACCAGATTTTACGACCTCGCCCGTTCCTCCTTCGCTACCGTCATCACAAGCGACGCCCGCCCGTACTCATGCTTCATGTTGGTCAAAGGAGTCGTTCGCACGTGACCTACTCATCCATATGCCCCGGCAAGACCTGGCTGGACACTGCCGGCAATCGCATTCAGGCCCACGGCGGTTCCATCCACTATGAAGAGGGCGTCTTCTACTGGTACGGGGAAAACAAGGAGAAAACCACTCCCGGCAGTGGCAACTGGCACTGGGGTGTTCGCGCCTACTCCTCCACCGACCTTTACAACTGGGACGACCGGGGGTTGATCATCCCGCCGGTACTTGATGACCCGTCATCGCCGTTGCACCCGGCACAGAAGATGGACCGCCCGCACATCCTCTTCAATGAGGCCACGGGAAAGTACGTCTACTGGGTCAAGGTGATGGGGGAGGGGAGCCACGGGACGCAGCGCTCCTCGGTGCTCACCGCCGACTCCCTCTTGGGGCCCTACGAGATCGTGCGTGCCGGCCTCGAACCGCTCGGCATGAGCGCCGGTGACTTCGATCTCGTCGTCGATCCGGTCACCAGGAAGGCGTACTACTACTTCGAGAAGGTCCATACCGACCTGATCTGTGCAGAGCTGACGGACGACTACACGGATGTCACCGGGGAGTTTTCCAGCCACTTTCCGCACCCGGGACCGCCGTTCACCAGGGAGGCGCCGGCGCACTTTGAACGGGGCGGCGTGCACTATCTCATCACCTCCGGCTCCACCGGGTACTTCCCGAACTTCTCCGAAGTGGCATCGGCGCCCACCTTCCACGGCCCTTGGACGGTCCTCGGCGACCCACATCCTGATGACCTGTCCCGGACCTCGTTCCGTTCCCAGGTCAGCTGCGTGTTTAAGCATCCGCATAAGAAGGACCTTTATATTGCCCTCGCGGACCGGTGGCTGCCCCAGCTGCCGGATAACATGCCAAACGTTTATGACGTCGTAGCGTCCATGACGCAGACTGGCGGGGTCCCGGACGCGCCGCCAACGAGCGAAAACAGCGGCAGTCCAGACAGTGGCGGGGCGGAGGCCGGCGATGGCCGGGCGGCGATGGCAGCAGGACTGGGTGAGAACACCGCGATCGCGGACTACGTGTGGCTTCCCATCCGCTTTGCCGACAAGCACCCCGTTATCGATTGGCACGACGAGTGGCGGGTCGAGGACTATGACTGAGGCTGCTGCGAACAACGCCATCCACACAGCAGCTCCGGACGGCGCTCCCGTTGCTGACACTCACCCTGGTCGGCGCGGTACCACCCTCGACGTTGACGGATTCTTCAAGGATCCCTACGTGGACATCGACGAATGGCGCGAGACCCCTGTCCGCCACCGCTACCTCCACGGCGGATTTAACGGTACAGACACCAGATTCTCCGTTTACCTGCCCCCGGCGGAACAGTACCAGGGGCGGTTCTTCCAACACATCACCCCTGTACCTGACAGCGAGTACCTGGCGCAGCTGGACACGGGCCCGCACAACAAGATCGCCTTCGCTATCTCCAGCGGCGCCTACTTCCTCGAAACCAACGGCGGCGGAACCGCCGGCACGCCAGGGTCCGGGGCGGATCCCACGATCGCCGCGTACCGGGCCAACGCGGCAGCCGCACGATACTCAAGGGTCCTCGCAATGGAGTCCTACGGGGACCACCGTCCGTATGGTTACGCGTTCGGGGGAAGCGGCGGCGGGTTCCGCACCATCGGTGGTGCCGAAAACACGACCGGCGTCTGGGACGGGGTGGTGCCCTACGTGATCGGCTCCCCGACGGCCATTCCCAACGTATTCACGGTCCGGATGCACGCCCAACGCGTCCTGCGGAACTCCCTGGACAGGATCGTTGACGCGGTGGAACCTGGTGGCAGCGGTGACATGTTCGCAGGTCTGGACCCGGAGGAGCGCGAAGCGCTCCTTGAGGTCACCCGGATGGGGTTCCCGCCCCGGTCCTGGTTTGGCCACCGCACCATGGGCATGCACGGCTTTTCAGCCCTGTACGGCGGGTTGACCATGGCAGACCCGGGCTACTTTGAGGATTTCTGGACCAAACCTGGTTATCTGGGATTTGAGGCGCCCCCATCATTGACGCGCGACCGGGTACAGCACCGCTGCCGGATCGGGGGCCTTCTTACGGCAGCAGACCTGGCGGCACGGGGTCATGTGGTTGAGCCACTGGCGGGGCAGTCCCAGGGCGGGGTTGATGATGCCTGGGTTGGGTCCTCGGGCCGCAACGATGTTCCTGTCGCTGTGCGGCTGGAGCATGGTCCAGGGAAAGAACTCCTCGGCGCGGAGTTGCTGGTCAATTCAGGGGCGGCGGAGGGCGCGAGGATTGCGCTGCTGACAGTGGCGGATGATCTTGCCGTCTTCGGACCGACCGACAGTTTGGTCCTCCGTCAGCTCCGGACCGGTGATGAAGTGATGGTGGATAACAGCGGTTTCCTGGCTTCGCAGACCTACCACCGGCATCAGGTGCCTGGCCCGGATTACCCGGTCTGGGACCAGTTCCGCGACACCGACGGATCACCCAGGTACCCGCAACGGCCCATGCTGGTGGGGCCGCTCTTCGCAGCGGCCACCGCCGGTACGGTGCAGAACGGCCGATTCGACGGGAAAATGATCGTTGTTGAGTGCCTGCTGGACCGGGAGGCCTTCCCCTGGCAGGCCGATTGGTACCGGTCAAAAGTGCAAGAGCAGCTCGGGGAGGAAACAGCGGACAAGTTCCGTCTCTGGTACGTGGACAACGCCCTGCACGGCGACAGCGAGGTGCAGGAGCGGCCCACCCATACCGTCAGCTACCTTGGCGTTCTTGAGCAGGCACTGCTCGATCTCAGCGCCTGGGTTGAGCAAGGGGTGGAACCACTGGCGTCGACGAGCTACGACGTCATCGACGGCCAGGTCGTTGTCCCCCCGACGGCAGCAGAACGCGGCGGCCCGCAGCCCGTGCTCTCCCTTACAGTTGACGGCCATACGCGCGCTGACGTGGCCACCGGCGAGGACGTCACTCTCAGTGTTGCCGCTGAACTGCCCGCACAGGCCGGCAGCATCACCGCCGTCGAGTGGGACCTGGACGGACACGGGCACTTTCCCCATACGGAAGCCGTTGCGCCCGGATCGAGGTTGGACACGTCCCGGACGTGCTCGTTCCCTCGGCCAGGCATCTACTTCCCGGCCGTTCGGGTCACTTCCCAACGCGAGGCAAACGCTGGCACGCCCTTCGGTCGCGTCCAGAATGTTGCCCGGGTGCGCGTGGTCGTCAGCTGACCACCACGTTGGAGTGGCAAACGACCGACCCGGCCGCGGCGATCACCGCGCTGGCATGTTAGGTCTAGGTCACCCTTCACCCACGGTCAGCACCGCCAGTGCTGCCCGAATGTAGGGGATGGGATCGGAGTCTTCGCTGGTTGCCCATAGCAGCCAGGCCTCGAAGGTGGCCCCAATGAGGGCGGCGCACAGGTACCGCGCGGTGTCTTCGGGAATGCCCCGGGCCGTGAGGTAGGAGCGGGTCTGCTCACGACGGGTTCCCAGAAAATCCTGGCTTCGGCTCATCAACTCCGGGTGCTCAGCGATCAGACGGAGCCTTCCCCGAGTGACGCTGAGGTCCGGGAGCGCGGCAACGCCGGCAAGCACCGCTTCGCGGAGTCCGTCCAAAGTCTCGTGGCGGGACATCGGCGGAGCAGGGGCCGACTCGAACGCCGTACCTGAGGCTGCTATAACGGGTCCCATTCCGCCCCATACGAGGTCGGCTTTGTTCGCGAAATGGCGGTACAGGCTTTTGCGCCCGACCCCGGCCTCGCGCGCAATGTCCTCCATCGAGGTCTGCTCGTACCCGCGCTCGGCAAACATCTTCAAGGCGAGAGCTGCAATCGCCTCGGGGTCGATGCTCACCGGCCGTCCAGCTGGGCGGCCGGTGGTGGTCAGGTCATTCGAAAGCATCCCACCAGTATTCACCCTTCCATAATGACACAGCGTGTCATAAGGTGGTTGGCATAACCCTCATCAAAGTCTGGAAGGACATCATGGGCAACGAAGCCACGTGGCAGGAAACCATCACCAACAACCGCTTTGCAGGAAAAACGGTGATCGTCACCGGTGCAGCCTCAGGGATCGGGCAGGCGACGGCCCTGCGCATCGCCAAGGAGGGCGGCAGGGTCATCGCCGCGGACATCAGCAAGGAACGCCTTGATGCCCTGGTGGAGGAAAACAGCGGCCTGGACCTGGTGCCCGTCGCCGGTGACATCTCCACGGAAGAAACCGTGGCCGCAATCATTTCGGCCGCCGGCGGACGGATCGATGCCTTGGCAAACGTCGCCGGAATTATGGACAACTTCGCGCCTATCCACGAGGTGGACGATGATCTTTGGGACCGGGTCTTCCGGATCAACGTCACCGCCCTCATGCGCCTTACGCGTGCCGTGGTGCCGCTGATGCTGAAAGCCGGAGCTGGATCGGTAGTGAACGTCTCCTCCGAGGCCGGTATCCGCGGCTCGGCCGCCGGCGCTGCGTACACGGCCTCCAAGCACGCCGTCGTCGGCCTGACCAAAAACTCGGCAGTGATGTACGGGCCCAAGGGCCTGCGCTTCAATGCGGTGGCTCCCGGCCCCACCATCACCGGCATCGTAGCGAACTTCGGATCCCAGCTGGCAGCAGAACGTCTCGTCCCGCTCATGAAGGCCAACATCCCCGCACCAGTGAGCGCCGCACATCTCGCCGCCTCCATCACCTTCCTGCTCAGCGACGACGGGACCAACCTTAACGGGGCCATTCTGGCCTCCGACGGCGGCTGGTCCGCGATTTAGCTGTCATTGGTGGCGGTCTTTCGACGGGACCCCGGGAAATTCCCCCTCCCGGCGCCCAGCGTTGATAACTGCCACCAACACAAACGTTCAGCGGTGTGGCCGCAAGAAGAAATCCTCGGCGCCACCGGGCATCAAACGCCGATCAAAGCCGGCAGACCCTCAGGATCTGCCGGCAGCTGGAAACTTGGACAGGAAAGCGTAATGTGCGACATGCATCAAACCGTGGCCAGTGTGATTGACCTGCCTGGTCGCAGGCTCCCCAAAAAGGAGATCGCTTGAGCGCCGGTGCCCTGCAGCGGTGGGGGATAGTGGGCGCCGGAAGTATTTCCAGAACGGTTGTACCGGACCTTGCCAGTTGTCAGGGTGTCGAAGTTTCCATCGTGCAGAGCCGGGATGCGGGAAAGGCTGCCGCGTTCGCCCAGGAGTTCGGAATCGGCCGGTCCACCGGCGATTTCGGGGAACTCCTTGCTGACCCACTGATTGACGCTGTCTACATTGCGACACCCTTTGCTACCCACCATGCCCTGGCCAAAAGGGCGCTTCTTGCCGGCAAACATGTCCTGGTTGAGAAACCCATAGCCATGAACGCAGCCCAGGTTGTCGATCTGTTTGCTGTTGCCTCCGGGATGCAGGTTTTCCTGATGGAAGCCATGTGGATGAAGTTCAACCCTGCATTTCGCCGTCTCCACGATGAACTGGCCGCTGGCAGGATCGGCGAAGTCAGGAGCCTGCGTGCCTCATTCGGTATCCCTTTCCCGGCGGAATTAGGCAGCAGCCGGTGGGATCATGCTCGGAGCCCCGGGTCTCTCCTTGACCAGGGCATTTATCCCGTCACCCTCGCGCAAACGATCTTTGGACCGCCCGTTTCAATTCACGCCGCAGGCAGTTTGAACGAGGACGGAATCGACTTCGCCGAACACTTCACGCTCGAATTTGAAGGCGGGCGCTTCGCACAATGCGCCAGCGGGATGACCGAGTTTTGCGATCCCTCCGCCGCAGTAAGTGGCCGCAGGGGCTGGATCTCAATTCCGGCTCCATTCTGGGCAGGGACAGCCCTCGACATCCACGCAGACAGCTGGGACGTGATGTTCAGGGAGCCACACCGTGTGGAACTGGGCCAGGAAGGAAACGGCTACGTCCCCATGCTGCGCGAGGTCGTGAAAGCGATCAACTCGGGAGCACGTGAGCATGCCCTCCATCCGGCCAGCGAAACGATTGCCGTTTTCCGCACGATCGATGCCATCGGTCGCCAACTGATAGCCCTGAAGACGGAGTCTCCGACCCCTCAAGCTCCCCTTGAGCAGACCACTTCACCGCAGGGGTCTGCACGCTGAACACCGGTGCAGGCCATTCGCAACGGGTGGCCCAGTACTACGCCACCGGTTGTGTGGCCCAGATCCAGACCGTCCCTTCACAGGAGAATGCCCATGACTGCACGCAGTCCCGTTGAACCCCCAACCACCAGGACCGGACCATTGGTGGCAGTACTGGCGTTCGCCGGGATTGTTGCGTCGCTGACGCAGACTTTGGTGGTCCCGCTTCTGGTTGAGCTGCCAAAAATCTTCGACACCGCCCCTTCCAATACGTCCTGGGTGATCACGGTGACGCTCCTGGCGTCGGCCGTCATCACCCCGGTCGCGGGGCGGCTGGGGGACATGTACGGTAAACGCCCGGTCATCCTGGCCTCATTCGTCCCCCTGATTCTCGGATCTGCCCTTTGCGCCGTGGCAGACTCCGTGGTCCCCATGATCATCGGTCGAGGCCTGCAGGGCCTGGCAGCAGGCATGGTTCCTTTGGGTATCAGCCTCCTGAAAGACCTGCTTCCGCCGGCCGAACTGCGCGGGGCCATTGCCCTTGTCAGTTCATCGCTGGGTATCGGCGGCGCCTTGGGGCTCCCGATCGCCGCCGCAGTTGTCCAGTTCACCGATTGGCGCATCCTCTTCTGGGCCACAGCGGCGGTCAGTCTGCTGTGCCTGCTATTGATCTGGAGGGTTGTTCCGTCGGCTATCGCCCCGAAACGAGCCGGAAGGTTCGATTTGCCGGGGGCCCTTGGTCTTAGTGCGGCACTGATCTGCCTACTGCTGGCAGTGTCCAAGGGCGGGGACTGGGGCTGGGGAAGTCCCTTGGTGGTGGGTCTTCTGGGCGCGGCAGTATTTCTCTTTGGGCTCTGGGGCTGGTGGGAGTTGCGCACCCGTGACGCCTTGGTGGACCTGCGGGTGACTATCCGCCGGGCCGTGCTGTTGACGAACGTGGCATCGATCCTGCTGGGCTTCGCCATGTATGCCCGGTCGCTGATCCTCCCCCAGATCCTCCAGCTGCCTACCGAGACGGGATACGGACTGGGCCAATCGATGCTGCAAATGGGCTTTTGGATGGCACCGGCAGGCCTGGCAATGATGCTTGTCTCTCCACTGGGGGCAAAGCTCAGCGCAAGCAGGGGACCGAAGACAACGCTGATTGCAGGCGCAGTGATAACGGCTGCCAGCTATGCCGTATCAGCGTTCATGATGAACACCGTCTGGGGCCTGCTGGCCGCTAATGTGATCGCCGGCATCGGACTCGGCTTCGCTTACGGGGCCATGCCGGCCCTGATCATGGGTGGCGTCCCCAACACCGAAACGGGGTCGGCGAACAGCTTCAACGCGTTGATGCGCGCCATCGGTACCTCGTTCTCCGGTGCGGTCGTCGGCGTGGTTCTTGCCCAGATGTCCACGCAAACAGGTTCGCACCTGGTGCCCACAGCTGACGGCTTCACAACCGGATTGTTCATCGGCTGCGCCGTGGCCCTGGTCGCCGCCTTTGCAGCCCTAGCCATACCCGGGAAGCCGGCGCCGGCGCGGAACCAGGACCCGCAGCACCACAACGAATCATCCGCAGTACCCAAGTAACCATCAAACCAACACTGGAGTTGAGCTGTGAACGAAGGCCCTTATGACTACATCATCGTCGGAGCGGGATCGGCCGGATGCGTCCTCGCAAACCGGTTGACCGAGGATCCAAAAATCAATGTTCTCCTGCTGGAGGCAGGCGGCCCGGATTCTCACCCCATGATCTCCATCCCCAAAGGAATTGCGTTCACGCTGAGCAACCCCAAGTACGCCTGGTTTTATCGTACCGAACCCTTCGGACCCGTTGGCCAGGTCGAGTACTGGGCCCGCGGAAAGGTCCTCGGCGGTTCCAGTTCCGTCAACGGCATGGTCTACAACCGGGGATCCCAGGCCGACTACGACGGCCTTGAAGCGTTGGGCAACCCGGGCTGGGGATGGGACGAAATGCTCCGCGTTTTCAAGAGCATGGAAGACCACTCGCTCGGTGAGTCCGATATGCGTGGCACAGGTGGCCCCCTTCAGGTAGGGGTGCGCAAAGACAGCGAAACAGTCGGCGAAACCCTGATGAAGTCCGCCGGCGGTCTGGGCATCGAGACGGTCCAGGACCTTAATGCCTCCGACGGCGAACGGATCGGGTACGCGCCGGCGACAATCCGCAACGGAATGCGGGTGAGCGCAGCCAAAGCCTTCCTCCGGCCGGCGCTGAAACGGCCCAACCTCACCCTGCGCACCAACACATCCGTGTCCGGGCTGATCTTTAACGGCGAGACGGTGACCGGAGTAACAGCGTCGGCGGGGGAGTCCGCCGTGACGTTCAGCGCCAAACGCGAAGTCATCCTCAGCATGGGCTCCATCGCCACACCCCAGCTGCTTGAGCTGTCCGGCATCGGACGGCGTGACGTACTTACAGCTGCCGGCGTCGATGTCCGGGTCGAAAGCGAGAACATCGGCGAGGGCGTACGAGAACACCGCTGCCTGCCGCTCCAAGTCCGCCTTAACAAGAACATCGGTTACAACAAGAAGCTTTCCTCCCCGCCCAGGCAGGGGCTGAGCGGCCTTGAGTGGATGCTGACCCGTAAAGGACCGATTTCCACACCCGCCTACGACATGTTGACCTTCTTCAAGACGGCGCCGGAACTGGCTCGCCCTGACGCACAGGTACTCCTCACCCCGTACTCCTCAGGTGCAGGCTCGACTGGGTCCAATATCGAGAACCGGCCCGGTTTCTCCTTGCTCGGCTTTGCCCTGCGGCCCACAAGCAAGGGATCGGTGCACATCACCTCAAAGGATCCACGCGCCACACCCCGGATCATTCCTAACTACCTGTCAACGGAACACGACCGGTCAACGTCCATCGCACTCTTCCGAAAGATGCGCGCCCTCGTCAAAGAGTCTCCCATCGCCGAGTTCGCCAGCGCCGAGACCGTCCCCGGGCATGCCGTCGAGGACGACGACTCCATCATCCGGTCTGCCTTCCTGAACGGAGGCACCGGCTACCACGCCTGCGGCGCCGTCGCCATGGGGCCGAACGAGACCGACGCCGTCGACTCACGACTGCGCGTGCGCGGCGTCCGCAACCTTCGCGTCGTCGACGTTTCAGTCATGCCTGCCATGATCTCCGGAAACCTCAACGGGCCCGCCATGGCCATGGCCTGGCGCGCAGCCGAACTCATCCGCGACGACGCCTGAACAATAAGCGCGGAACAACAAAAACCACGTACGAAAGAGGGAAACGCATGACGACCACCCAAGATAATTTCGTTGCCAATGCCTCCGGACCCCTTGAAGGGGAACGCCGACTGTTCATCGACGGGCAGTTGGTCGACGCGAGTGACGGCGGCCTTTTCGAAAACATCGACCCCAGCACGGGCGAAGGCGCCGGCTACGCGGCAAATGCCACAGAAGACGACATGGAGCGCGCAATAGCAGCAGCGCGGAGGGCCTTCGACGAGGGCGTCTGGGCGAACGACCCGAAGTTCCGCAGTAGGTGCATCCTGCAGTTGCGTGACGCGCTGGAAGAGGAAAAGGAACGGCTTCGACGGATCGTCGTGACCGAGTCGGGCAGCCCTATTGCCCTGACCTACGGTGTGCAACTGCAGCAGCCGCTGGATGAGCCGACTTACTGGGCCGAAATGGCCCGCGAATTCGCCTACGAAGAGGAGTGGTCTCCCACAACCTCCCGTGGTGCGGTCTCCCGGCGTCGCATCCGTTATGAGCCCATGGGTGTTGTCGCCGCAATCACCCCTTGGAACTATCCGTTGTACCTCAACGTCTCAGAATCCATTCCGGCGCTGGCCGCGGGTAACGCAGTTATTCTGAAACCGGCCTCACTCACACCGTGGAGTGGACTGGAACTTGGCCGCCTCGTGGCCGAGCGGACCGACATTCCGGCAGGCATCTTCAACGTGGTCACCACCAATACCGTCGCCGTCACCGAGATGCTCACCTCCGACCCGCGCATCGACATGGTGACCTTCACCGGATCAACCTCGACCGGCCGCAGGGTGCTCGCTTCCGGCGCCCCGACGATCAAAAAGACCTTCCTCGAGCTTGGCGGCAAATCAGCCCACATCGTGCTCGATGACGCCGACTTCACCAAGGTACTGCCGGGGGCTGCGGTGGTGTGTGCCCACGCCGGGCAAGGCTGCACGTACTCAACCCGGCTCCTCGTCCCGCGGAGCCGGTACGAAGAAGCGCTGCCCATCCTCAAGGCCGTCTTCGAAAAAGTTCCGGTTGGTGACGTGTGGGATCCCTCCGTCATCCAGGGTCCACAGGCCAGCGCCAAGCAGCGCAACGCGATCCTGACCGCCATCGAATCCGGTGTGGCTTCCGGCGCCCGTCTCCTTACCGGCGGGCACGCCATCGAAGGGCGTGCCGGGTACTACGTGGAGCCAACAATCCTGGTCGACGTCGACCCCTACTCAGCCGTGGCCCAGGAAGAGATCTTCGGCCCGGTCCTATGCGTCATTCCATATGACACCGAGGACGAGGCCGTCACGATTGCCAACTCCACCATCTATGGCCTGGCCGGTGAAGTAAGCAGCGCCTCAGACGACCGCGCACTGGAAGTGGCACGCCGTCTCCGGGCTGGAAACATCTCCGTCAACGGCGGCGCGTATTTTGACGTGTCGACACCCCTGGGCGGCTACGGCCAGAGCGGGATCGGCCGCAGAAACGGCGAGGAGGGGTTCCGCGAGTACATGGAGCTGAAGTCGATCGGTATCCCAAGCCGCGGCTGATCAGTAGCTCGGGGGTGGCCACCGCTACAGGTGGCCACCCCGGCGCGTTAGGACACGACTGCTCAGACGAGGGATCATTCCTACTGTTGCCGTGTTAACCCGTAAGGGACAGCAGGATGGGCACGGACTATGTACTGGCCTGGGCCCAGGCGGGTTACCAGCACGCCGGTTTGGTGGCGTGCGGCCGCTTCCATGACTTGGGAGATAGCCTTTTTGAGAGCTTCGTCCACTTCGCTGGCCTGCCTGACGTTGACTTCCAGCATCCCCGGCGAAGGAGGGCCCAGGTCGGGAGCCGGCAGTATCGCTGCGCCTTGGCTCTGCTTTGGTGCACGCTCCTGAAACTCTGGATACATCGTGTCTACTTCCTTCTGTGTCTGCTCGGACTTCCCCGGCGAAGAGTGCAATTGCCCTCCACCTCAGGAAGGTCGAAGGGAGCCCTTCCCGTAGTCCCTCTCGTTGGTTCGGTGACTAGGTTGCGATCCGGAACCGGGCCGAGAGCAATCGTGGGTCACGGCAGTGCCGACCCACTAGCAGTTCGAAACTTCCGGGCTCAACGATCCGTTGGCCGTTCTGATCCACGATGGAGCAGGCGCTGGCGGCAACGGACAGATCCACTTCCACGGACTCTCCGGGCATTACCTGGACCTGGGTAAAGGCTTTCAGTTCCCGTTCGGCCCACGTCACGCTGGTGACCGTGTCGGCAACGTAGACCTGGATGGTCTCGATGGCAGGACGGGTTCCCGTGTTCGTGAGCGTCACTTTCGCTTCCACCCGATCTTCTGCCGTGACGCGTTCTGAGAGTATCCGGAGATCGGTGTAGTCGACGGTGGTGTAGCTCAGCCCCTCACCGAACGCGAACAGCGGGTCCTGGGAAAGGTCGGCGTAACGGTCGCCGTGCTGGCCGCGGATCTGGTTGTAGTAGATCGGCAGTTGTCCGGCATGTCGCGCGAAGGAGATCGGTAGCCTGCCGGTCGGTTCAATCAGTCCCAGGATGAGTTCGGCCACGGCCCTGCCACCCTGCATCCCGGGATTGAAGGCTTCAATGATGGCAGCCGAATCAAGGACTGCCTGGGGCAGGACCGATGGCTTCGATTGCACGAGAACAACGACGACGGGGGTGCCCGTTTCGATGAGCCGCTCGACCAGTTCAATTTGGCCGCCCTGGAGTTCGAGGGTTGCTGTCGATTTGGTTTCTCCCGCGAGAGCCACCGTGTCACCAATGACCACGACGACGTAGTCCGCTTCGCGGGCAGTGGCGGCTGCTTCCTGGAGCATCTGCGCGTCGGAAGCAGCAGGTACGAACAGCGGCGGCCGCGGCTGCCCGTCCTTGTAAGTGGGGCCGGCGGGATCCGGTACCAGCTGCCCAATGTCGGCTCCGCGGGCGTAATTGACGGTCCAGTTCTCCGGTGCCGTGGCGCGGAACCCGTCCAGGACAGTGGATGTCAGGTGCCGCGGGTGACCATCGGGCAGCCAGTTGATCTGGCCTGACGCGCCGGCCCAGTCACCCAGCTGCGCGTGCGGGTCGTCCGCGTTCGGGCCGATCACGGCAATGGTCCGCGAATTACGGGATGCTATGGCCCTGCCTGCTTCAGAAGGGTTGAATCCGCCGTCGAGGGGCAGTGTGCCGTCATTGGTGAGCAGCACGAGTGACCGGCGGGCCATCTCCAGGTTGATGGCTGCATGCTCGGTCGAGCCGATGACCTTTGCCTGCTGTTCGGAGTCCGGGATGCGGGGATCTTCGAACAGTCCGAGTTCAAATTTCAGGGTAAGCAGCCGGCGGAGAGCATCGTCGATCAGGGCCTCGTTCAGGTCGCCCCGGCGGACGGCTTCCTGGGCTCCTTCGAAGAACTGGGGAGTTGCCATGACCAAGTCGTTGCCCGCTTGGACGGCGACAGTTGCTGCCTGAACGTCGTCTTCGCAGACTTTTTGTTCCCAGACCATGCGTCCGACGTTGTCCCAGTCGGTCACCAGGGTGCCGGTAAATCCCCACTCGCCTTTCAGGACCTCGTTCAGGAGCCACTTGTTGGCCGTGACCGGGACCCCGTCGATGGCCTGGTAGCCGAGCATGAACGTGCGGCATCCTGCTTCGACGGCTTCCTGGAACGGGGGCAGGAACCAGGAACGCAGTTTCCGGCGGCTGAGGTCTGCTTCGCTGGCGTCCCGGCCGCCCTGGGTTTCGGAGTACCCGGCGAAATGTTTGGCGGTGGCGAGGATCGCGGTTCGGTCCGTCAGCCCGTTCCCCTGGTATCCGCGGATCATTGCTTTTCCAAGGGCCCCGATGAGGTGGGGATCCTCGCCGAACGTTTCGTTCACGCGTCCCCAGCGCAGGTCGCGGCTGATGCAGAGTACAGGCGAGAACGTCCAGTGCAGCCCGGTGGAAGCGACCTCGACGGCGGTGGCACGGGCGCCCTGTTCCACCAACGCCGGGTCCCAGGTGCTTGCCATGCCCAGCTGGGTTGGAAAGATGGTGGCTCCGGGCCAGAACGAGTGTCCATGGATGCAGTCATCGGCCATCAGCAGGGGGATCTGGAGCCGGGTGGTCAATACGAGCGTTCGCGCTTCGAGGATGCGTTCGGGGGAGGCGTGGAGGAGGGACCCGGCGAGTTTTCCGATGACCAGATCCTGCAGGTCGCCGCGGGCGTCCAGCTGCAGCATCTGCCCCCCCTTCTCCTCAAGTGTCATCCTGTCGAGAAGGTCCTCCACCCGTTCCGGGATGGGCAGGGCGGGGTTGGTGTAGGGCGCGGTGCGGAGGTCACTCTGCGGGGAGGTCATGTGTGTTCTCGTTTCTAAGTGCCGGTCAGGTCAGCAGGGTCGTTTAGAGCGTGAAGGTGAGCGTCCGTTGGTGGTTGTCGACGTGCTCAGCGATCTGGGAGGCGGAGTCTGCAAGTTTCAGTCCGATCGCCAATGGAGCGGATACTGTAACCCTGCGGGAGCCCTCCGTCGCGCGCTTCCAGTGGACACTGATCAGCCCGTACGGTGTGGGGACTGTGCCTTCGGCCCAGTCCAGATCGCTCGGGGCCGGATCGATGGTGGCGCTGGTGAAGCCCGGGGACGCGGGCCGGACGCCGAGGATGTAACGGGGGAAGTGTTGGAGGGGAACGCTTCCCCACGCGTGGCAATCGCTGCGGAGGCTGACGGTGTCCTCCGCCCAGGTGGTGAGGTTCATGGCCAGCATGTCCTCCCAGGGTTTCCAGCTGATGCGGTCGTGGGCTTGGGCGGAGCGGAGTGCATCGAAGAGATCGAGGGCTGCGGCATACGAACACTGGGCCAGTTCTGGATCTGCTGTTGCCCGCCGAAGCAGGTCTGCTGCTTGGTCCCCTTGGACGGCTCCGGCGAGGACGGCCCAGACCTGGGCATGAACGCTTTGCGGCCGGCCCCGGTCGGTGTCCCGGAAGTACCCTGTTTCCTCGTCAAATGCGGGTCCTGCCAGGATGAGGGCAGTCAGGGCGTCGGCGCGGGAGGAGTACTCCCGGGAGAGCCCTTCACGGCCGCAGAACTTCGTGATGGACGCCGCTGACCGCAGGGCTGCGAGGTACATGAAGGTGGCGATGGTATTCGCACGCCGGGGTCCAAGTTCCGGAACCCCCCGCGTCAGCCGCCACGCATCGGTCCAGTCAACGAAGTTCCACACGTTGCCGTCGTCTTCAGGCGAGATCACGAAGCCATCGGCCGAGACCCAGTCATCGAAATGCCGGAGAACCGCGTCGATCCGGCTGATGAACCGTTCAGTGAAGGACCGGTCACCGACGTGGTCGACGTGGTCGGCAACCATTCGAACCCAGTACAGCGAGAAGCCGGGGATGAATTGCGGCTCGACACTGGGGAAGCGGCTTTCGGTCAGACCCATGGGGTCTCCGGAAGCGGCGAAGTCTTCGATGGCCCGCCTGATCAGCCGGTCATCGGCGGAGAGGTGGAGCGAGAAAAGGGCCTGGGAGCGGGTGTCCATGGCGTACTGCAGCTGCTCATAGAAGGGGCAGTCTTCGAATGTCTCGTGCATGCAGTTCAGAAGCGTCCGGACGCTGACGTCCCACAGTGTCCGGTCCAGATCCGATGACGATTTGAAGGACCCGCTGATTTCCACGGGGTAATGGGTTTGGGTGAGGGTCAGTGGGTGGATCCGTACTGCTGCCTCGGCGGTGGTGATGCGGAGCCTGATGAACCGAAATGTTCTGAACCAGTAGGGGGAGTACCGTTCGGGCCGCTCCTGGGTCCCGGTCCCGGAGAGCGTGTAGCTGTCCGGGTCGCCGTACAGGTCGCCGTTGATGTGGTCCGTGCGGTCACCTTTGCGCCGCAGCCACGGGACCTCAGTGGGGGTTTGTTCGTAGCATTCAGCTGCTGTGATCTCGACGCGTGTTCCGCGGCCGGCTTCGAAGGCCGCGGACAGGAATGCGGTCATCAGTACGCCGGCGTCAAGGTCGACGCTGACGTCGGTGCCGGCTGGGACTTGCAGTGATTCTCCCCGCAGGAGCCGTCCCCAGTCCATGTTCGGGTTGGAGGTTGTGCTGATGGCGGTTATGGGTGCCGAGTCCAGCGTGAGATGGGGGATAGGTCGGTGGGCGAGTGTGGGCCGGGGGACTGAGCTGAAGGGCTGCTGGCTGTCCAGAACTGGTGTCTGCCAGTGTGAATCATCGAATTCCGGATCAAGCCAGGCATGCTCGCTGGTCTGACCGTTGACCGTTTCCTGGATGCCGAGGAAGACCGTGTTGTTGCCCTGATGGAAGTGGCGCCCTTGCACGGTGTGGCACTTCCATGCCGCGGGTCGGGAAAGGTCGATACCGGCGATGGTGCCCCTGACCAGCAGCCCGGGCCTGCCCGTTCGTGGCACTGAGGCGTTCCCGAGAGCGGAGGCAGTGTAGGAGAGCACGTCGATCCCGATGGTGTTGATTCCCGGGGAAAGATGGGAGCGAATATCGATGGTGTCGGTGAACCATGTTGTACCGGAAGGTTTCGCGGGCCCGGCGGCAACAAGGTCCCCGTTGATGCTCAGGCGGTAGCGGGAGTCCGCACAGAGGTGCAGCAACGCCGGCGCATCGGGGAGTGTGTCGATCCGGAGTTGGGTACGGAAGCGCATGGACGTGGCGACACCGTCAGGGTGTACCGCTGCTGCTTCAACGGGAAGTCCGAACCAGGGGCCCCCAAGGTTGGGGCTTGCGAGGCCGTGCGCTTCTTGAACCAGATCGAAACTTTTCATGACTTTGCGACTCATCACTGGGTTGTCGGTGGGGGAGTAAGCACGCGAAGGCGGCGTTCACCGAGCGGTGAACGCCGCCTTCGCGTGGTTTTACTTCAGTGCTGTGGTGTAAGCGTCCTGCATTGAGGTCAGGACGTCCTTCGGGGCTTTGCTGCCGCCGAGCATTTCCTGGATACCGGTCAGGTGCAGGTTCTGGACCTGCGGTGAGGGCCAGTCAACATCCGGGAATGAAACGGTCTTTTCTTCCTGGACGAAGGGAACCACGAGCTTGTTGATCTCGTTGGACTCGATCTCGCCGTTGGGTGCGACTCCGAACTTATCCGCGTTCATCGCGCTGCCTTCCTTACTGGCGAGGAAAGCGACGAATTTCTTCGCCCCGTCGGCGTTCTTTGCCTTGGCGTTGACGCCCCAGCCCACGCCCAGGCCGAAGGCCAGCCGTGTGTCTGCGGTGTTATCGGTGGCGGGCAGGGGTGCCAGCTGAACCTTCAGCTCGGGGTTGGCGGCCGTCATTGGGTTGGCCATGGTGGAGAGCTGGATTGCGCCGAGGGCCCGGCCGTCGGCAACCATGGCGGTCTGGTTGTCCACTGAGGTACCCAGGGCGTCCTTGTTGAAGCAGCCCTTGTCGAACATCTCCTTGTACTTGCCCATGGCGTCCACCCAGCCGCTGTCCTGGAAGGTCACTTCCTTGTTCAGCTGCTTCTCGTTGAAGTCCGGGTCCTTGGAGTAGACATCGGTGGCGGCCAGGGCGTACGTGACCAGTTGGGTTACCCACTGGGTCTGGGCACCAAGGGCGTAGGCGACCTTACCGGCCTTCTGCGCATCGTCGCAGAAGGTTAGAACTTCGGAGTACGTCGTGGGGATTTTGAGTCCGGCGTCCTGCAGAGCCTTCGCGTTGTAGACGCCGCCCAAGGTATTGGCAGTGGCCACGTCGGTAAACATGTACCGCTTGTCCTCGTAGCTGGTCGCGGAGGTAGTCGACTCGGGCTGCGCCGCGGCCCAGCTTTCGCCGGAGAGATCGGCGAGGTACCCGTTCTTGGCCAGGGATCGCACGGCGGTGGCGTTGCCGCTGCCGGGGAAGACGTTCAAGACGTCCGTGGCTGTGCCTGCTGAGAGGCGGGTGCCCATCTGCTGGTTGTAACTGTCGGTAGGGATAATCGTGTATTCGACAGTCAGGTCTGGATTAAGTTCGTGGAACTTGTCCGCGATTGCATTCCACTTGTCATCGGACCCTGAAAGGCGGGCCACGGTGACCTTGCCAGAATCAGAGGATGCCGGTGGGTTCGATGAGCAGCCGGTGAGGGTGATCCCGACGGCGGCAATCGCGCCGACCATCGAGATGATGTTCTTTTTACGCATGATTCTCCCTTGAAGTGCGGGGGTGGATGTGGTTGGTGAGCGGTGTAGAGCCGGTAAAGCGGGGAAGTTGCGGGCGTTTCCCGCTCAACCCTTCAGCCCTCCTGCGAAGCCCTTGATGATGCTGCGCTGCAGGAGGAAGTAGAAGATCAGGAGGGGGATGACGCCGATAATCAGAGCGGCGAAAATGGTTCCCCATTGGTTCACGTACTGTCCGGTGAACGAGTAGATGGCGATCGGGATGGTGTTGGTTCCGCTGCCCGAGAGGTACAGGAGCGGGGTGAAGAAGTCATTCCATACCGTGATGGTGTTCAGGATGACTACGGTGCCTGTGATCGGGCGCATCAGCGGGAAGACGACCTGCCAGAACACGCGGAACGGGCTGCCTCCGTCCAGGGTGGCGGCTTCTTCGAAGTCCAGGGGCAGGGACCGCAGGAACTGTACGTAGAGGAAGATCGAGAAGGGCATCTGCGCGCCGACGTAGATGATGATGAGGCCCCAGATGGATCCGATGAGTTGCAGGTCACGGAAGGTGGTGTACAGCGGGATGAGGGCCAGGAGGCTGGGGATCAGGAGCCCTCCGAGGAAGAACGCGAAGGTCAGCTTGGACCAGGTCCGGGTGATGCGTGCCAGGGGGTAGGCCGCGGCGGCACTGATTACCACGATCAGGAAGACCGATACGACAGTGATGACGATGTTGTTGATCATTGCTGGCCCCAGGCCCCCACTGACCCATGCCGTGACGAAGTTGTCGAAGGAGGGGTTGGTAACGGGTGCCAGGGACGTCGTCACGCCGCCGGATTTGAGGGCCGTGTTCAGCAGCACGTAGACGGGAGCGGCGAAGAGGAGCGCAACGAGAACCATTACGACCTCAAGGACGCCCGTTTTGAGGGTGTAGCGCTTCATTTGTTTTCTCCTCGGCGGAGCAGGGTGAACTGGATGAGTGAGGCAACCGCGACGAAGACGGTCAGAACGAGGGTCAGGGCGATGCTGTAACCGAACTGCTGGAACTGGAAGGCGTCTTTGTAGGCGATCGTGCTGAGGCTTTCCGTGGCGCTGCCCGGGCCGCCCTGGGTCATGATCAGAACCTGGTCGAAGAGTTTGAGGCCGCCGATGAGGGACAACATCAGGTTGATGGTCACCGAGGGGCCCAACAGCGGCCGGGTGATGTTCCAGAAGGTTTTGAAGGATCCGGCCCCGTCCAGGCTCGCTGCCTCGTAGACGTCCTCAGGGATGCTTTGCAGCCCGGCGAGGAAGATCACCATGGAATAGCCTGCGAACTGCCAGACCACTACCGAGATGATCGCGGGTAGGGCCAGCTGGGCGTTGCCCAGCCAGTCCTGGGCCAGGAAATCCAGGCCAATGGCGCGCAGGGCGATATTCAACGCGCCTTGGGGGGCGAGGATGTACTGCCACAGGTTGGCGACAACAAGCGGCGTCACGACTGCGGGTGCGAAGAACAGGACGCGCAGCCAGTTGCGGGAGCGGATTGCTGAGTTGACACCCAGCGCCAGCAGGAGGCCAATGAAGTTCTGGATGACCATGATGCCGACGGCGTATAGGGCCGTGTTGAGGATCGATGCTCCGGCTGCTGAATCTCTGAAGACTCGGAAGAAGTTGTCCAGCCCGATGAATTCGAACTGCGGTGACAGCCCGTCCCAGTCAGTCAGGGCGTAAAAGGCGCCTCGCCAGCTGGGGATCACGACGATGAGCGTGAACACCGCCAGCGCGGGAAGGAGAAACCACCAAGGCGCTTTCGTTCCGGCACCGCCTGACGGCCGGCCGACTCTTCCCCTGCGGTTCGCAGTGCGTCCTGGCCGTGGCGCAGAACGTCCAGACGCCCCCGTGCGGGGGTCGGCGAGTTCACGTTGCGTCATCGCATTTCCATTCTCTTCGTCGAGGACGTGACCGCGTTCGCGGAGGTGAAGCCTACTGGGCTGAATCGTTTCATCTGAGTGCTGTCGAGAAACTTTTCGTCCAGGAGCTGTCGTCCAAAGGTGTTCAATCGGATAGTACGTTCTACGAGACAAGCTTGCGATTTACTGCCATAAGTTCGTAGTACGTTATACACTTCTTATAGCGTAGATCACAACCGCCCGATCTGCCAAGGGGTTGAGTCTTCGAATGCTGTAAGAAGGGGTGAGTGGTGTGAGCGCACCGATAGGAGAGTTGGCCATGAGCAAGGATGCTGCAGGTAAGCGGCCCACCATCGTCGACGTTGCCCGCCATGCGGGCGTGTCGACCGCTGCCGCGTCCAAGGTGTTGCGCAATGCCTATGGGGTCAGTCCCCAGATGAAGGCAAAGGTCCAGGCATCCATGAAGGCTCTTGGCTATCGTCCTTTGGCGTCAGCCCGCGGTATGCGGGGACGAACTCAGGCTGTGGCGGTCGTAGTGGCTGATCTGCACAATGAATTTTCGTCCTTGCTGGTCGAAGGCATCAGGCAGGAAGCCGAACGGCAAAAGTACCGGCTGCTCGTGGCCCCGGCCGGCTCGGGAAAAGAAGCACAAAATCGGATGGTCGAAGACCTGATCGATCGTGGAATGGATGGGATCGTCCTCATTTCCCCTCTCGGAACGGATGCAGAGCTGGAGACGCTCGCCAGGAGTATTCCGCTGGTGGTGCTCGGCCGCCATGCGTCCAGCTCGGATTACGACTCGGTCGCTGCCGATGACTTCAACGGCGCAAACCTTGTTGTTGATCATCTCGTATCGCTCGGGCATCGGCGGATCACGTACGTCAACCACACGACAGAGGGCACCAACGACGCCAGACTTCCCGAGGAAGTGCGCGTGCGTGGATATGTTGACGCGATGATCCGTCACGGGCTTGGTGATGCCATCGACATCATCCAATCGCAATGGAGCCAGGAAGGTGGCGAGCAAGCGGGAACGGCGATCCTGTCGCGAGCAGATAGGCCCACCGCTGTCTTTGCAGGATGTGACGTGGCCGCCTTCGGGGTCCTCACAACGATGTGGAACGCACGTATCAGTGTTCCGAATGAACTATCCATTGTCGGCTTCGATAACATCTTCACCACCTCCCTGGCGCCAATTTCAATTACAACGGTCGACCAGTCCGGACTGGACATGGGAGCCGCCGCTGGAAAGCTGTTGCTCGAAAGAGTGGGAGGTCGTACAGAGCCGGTGAATTCTATGGTCCAGCCAACCCTCGTCGCACGTAATACCACCGCAGCCCCGGTGATGGCCCACAGAAAGCGTGAACCTTAAGACCTCCAGCCGCGCCATTAACCCGGTTTGAAGGCCGATTAGGTGGCAAACCGGAAAGCCCCCTCGGTGAGCAGCCGGTGATGGTCTAGCCCGGGCTTGGCTGAGCAGTTATGACCTCCGGATACAGGGGATAAATCGCCACTCACGGACGGCTGGAAGCAGCCTCGTCTGCGGGCACTCCCCCGTTCATTTTCAAAGGCCGATAATGGATATTCTGTAAAGCTAGCGAGCGTCCCCGAGCGGGAGCTCCGACATAGCGCTCCGGTCCTCGCTCAACGGAAACTTCTTGAGGAGATTCTCAACCTCGTTTATTACCCACTCGGCGTCTGATGTGCTGACCCGGTCAAACCATCCATGGGCTGCGTCATCGCGGTAGCCCTGGACCCGGGCAATCAGTTGAACGTCCGATGGCGACAGTATTTTTCTAGCGCTAAGCACCGAAGCATAAGTTCCCAGTTTCGGATTCGATGTCTTGACATCCAAGGAATGTGTGTCCGTCAGAGATCGAAGGTGCCTCTCCAACACCGCACCCGCAAAGCTGGCGGCTATGCCCGCTGGACTGTCAGTTTCTCGCAAAATGACACGGGCCTGAAGAAGGAGATCCTCCGATTCAGAGCCTGATCCAATCACGAGACGAGCCATGCGTAATGCAGCGTGGTCGTCGGTCGGATTTGGAGCGCGCCGTACCCATTGAGCGAGTCGACGCGTTTCCATGTCGCCAGCGGAGCGAACGACACCCAGATAGCTGAACCCTTTTTCGATGGCTATAGCTCGCATCGAAACGCTCAATGTTGAGGGGGTTACGGCGAATGAAATGTCCGCTGCGCTGGCAAGCCGAGCAACGATTATGGCTTGTGCTTTTCGAGTTACACCGGACCCTCGCCTCAGTAGAAGAGGGCCGGACCGCCGCCCGTTAAGGTGTTCCTGGATTGCTTCGTAAATTGAGTCATCCAGCACGGTGTACGGGAGGCTGCTGTGAACGCCGCTGCGAGTTGAAAGCCGAAGTATTTTGCGCCGATCCATGGCCCCCAGGTCCGAGACCTGCGCCCGCGAGATTTCGTCAGGTTTGAGGGAATTGATTCCAAGCAAGCCGATTACCGCGCGGTCGAAGGGGTCGGCAGCCGAATGCCAGAGAGCGGACAGCTCATCGATGGTGAGTGTGTCACGTGCCTTTGGCATCTGGCGGATGGTCGAGAAATTGGCCGTGGGATCGTCGTCTGCGTGTCCCTCGTCAATGCACCAAAGAAAGAACCGGCGAAGAATCTGAAGATGCTGACTTACCGTTACTGGCTTGCGACCTTGACGCCGCAATTCATCAAAGTATTCCGCGATCACTCGTGGCGAAACCTCTACGGTTCCGGGGTACTCAGTGTCTAGCCATCGAAAGAATTTGTTGAGGATGTACTTGTAGTTTTTTCTCGACTCGTTGCCAAGTTCACTGACCGCCACGTAGTGATTTACGAGATCCTGCCAAAGAAACGGACTACTCATACAGATACTCCCTCCTACAGGAGCTCCCACTGTTCGATGGCCCCCAGAACACCCTAGCTGCGGGAGCCGTCGCTCCGCCTAAAACCGTCCCTTGAGTCTGTAAGCACGGGCTCCGACGCCGGCCGGTACCATCAAGCCATGACCAGCGAAAAGGAGTATGTCGATCACGCGTTGCGTGTGGGGGAGGGGCTGACCGGCCTAAGCCTCAAGCAGCTTGGCTTCGAACCACGGCTGGAAGACCTAACCGCGGACCAACGAAGACTGTTGGGTGACGATGACGTCGAGTGGATGGAATCAATCACGCCCGAACAACGCGACCGAAGCCTGTTTCAAGCCAAACTTCTAGCAGGTGCGCTATGGGAAGCCTCTGGGATCTTGATTGACCAGCTTTTTGAAGACCTCTTCAGCTTGCGCAAGCTTCGGACTGTCGACCGCGAAGATATCGCGAACACCTTCGTCCTGTCCTGGCTGCCTCCCAGGCTGGCTCAAAAGTATGATGTTCGCTTTGTGCAGAGCTTCCTTGTCGTGGCGGCGGACATGACCGGTGCGCTGGTCAGGGGCTGGAGCCGTCCCTCTTGCGTCGCCCAGGAGCTGGCGCTGCGTTGCCTCTTAGATCAGGTTGAGATCCTTGAAGACTCCTACGAACTGGATTTGGCGGATGATTGGCGCGGAAAGCTTGAAGAGCAGATGTTTGAGGACATGGACAGTGAGATGCTCTTCCAGGACGCCATGGACGGCTTCGAGAACGATGTTGGTTTGAATATGCAGCTGGGTCTGGCGCCGATGAACGTTGAGGACTGGTTCGAGCCGTTCAATGACGCGGCAGTGCCGCCCTTCGTACACTGATGCAAGCGAGGGGAGCATTGAGCGGCCCGACCCTGCCTGGAACCCATGTGACTTTTCTGTCCGGGCCGCCGGCGTGCGGAAAGTGGCGAAACTCCGGCCAAATAGCGGTTGGCCGAAGTTCCGCAGTTAACTCTGCGGGGTGAACCTTAGGATTGACTGGGAACGGCGGCGTCATCCTGGCTCAGGGGAGTGGACGGGTCGCCACTTTGGCGTGGCGGAGGTACTGGTAGACCGTTTCCCTGCTGATGCCGTAGTCACGGGCGAGGACGACTTTCGGGATGCCGATGCCGGCGCGCTGGACCAGTTCGGCCGCTCGTTCGGGTGTCAGGGTCTTCTTGCGTCCTTTGTAGGCTCCGCGCTGCCGGGCCAGGGCGATGCCTTCGCGCTGCCGCTCCCTGATCAGGGACCGTTCGAATTCAGCGAAGGCCCCCATGACCGAGAGCATGAGATTGGCCATGGGGGAGTCGTCCCCAGTAAAGACGAGCTGTTCTTTGAGGAACTCCACCTGCACTCCGCGTCGGGTGAGGCCCTGAACCAGCGCGCGCAGATCATCCAGATTCCTGGCTAGCCGGTCCATGCTGTGCACGACGACGGCGTCGCCCTCGCGAACGAACCGGAGCAGTTCGGTCAGCTGCGGCCGGGCGGTGTCCTTGCCGGAGGCCTTGTCCGTGAAAACCCGGTCCAGAACCTGGCCTTCGAGCTGGCGCTGCTCGTTCTGGTCGAGGGTGCTGACCCGTACGTAGCCGATGCGCTGACCATTCACGGCGGCCTCCCGTTCGTCGGTGTGTGAGAACGAGTGTCGGCTCGCAAAAGGATCCCGTCAAGACCGCCGCCGTACGTGGGCACAAGGCCCTATCCCGCGGACGGCAGCCATATCCCTGCGATGGAGACCCCTGATGGTGGTGTAGGTTGCTCACTGGTCAAAAAACAAGCGAGAGATGGAAGAAACGAGGACCACCAGCAGTGGCTGCCGATTATGACGAAGTCCGTTCCGACGTCAAGGAATCCCAGGAACGCTCCCTGGAGGCGTTGAAGTCCGCCAGTGCCCCGGATGCCCGCAGCGTCGTCACCGAGCTGGACGAAGCCGACGCGCTGGACGAAGGGTTGACTCCGGGCGGGGAAATCGTCTCCGAGGAACTCATCGTCCAGGTCGTCCCGCAGGGTGCGGATGAGTTCACCTGTTCATCCTGCTTTCTGGTCCGGCACCGATCGCAGCTGGCACGCGAAATTAACGGCCACTCGTACTGCATCGAGTGCGAGGGCTGACGGCAGGAAGCTCTCGGACCAAGCAGCAAACCCACTGGATTCAGGGCAGAAAATGATGCATCTGATGCAACACGCAGCTTTTAGCTTTACATAAGGTCCATTATCGGCCTTCAAATTCTTGGTCCCTCTCTACCTTGCTTCTACGCCTCGGGGTCGCTGCCCAGCATGCGAAGCAGATCGCGCACCATCATGCGCAGTTCCGCGTACCCGTGTTGGTAGAACAGCGGGGTCATCTGGTTCGGGGGCGTGCTATCCAGTTCGCGCAACAGCCGCACGGCATCTTCAATGACTCCCTTGCCGTTTTTGTTAGCCATTGATTCCCTCCCTCTTCGACCGTTGACCACCACGCCGCTCTTTCGGGGTTTCGCACCCACAGCAGCAGCAAGAATCCACCCTCACCCAATAGGCGCCGGCCCCAGCTCATCGAGCAGCCTCTGCATGGCCACATACGCCCTGTTGCGGTAGGCGATCAGCTCGGGGGTGCGCTCCGCCGGGGCGTTGAGGAAGCCGGCGCCGGTCTTGGTGCCGAGCTTCCCGGCCTCCACCAGGTCGCTCAGGATTTTAGGGGTGGCGAACCGCTCCGGGAACTCCTTCTGCAGGGACTTGTAGCAGAAGTTGTACACATCCAGCCCGGCCATGTCCGCGATCGCGAACGGTCCGAAGAAGGGCAGCCGGAACCCGAACGTGGTGCGCACCAGGGTGTCCACGTCGTCCGCCGTCGCAATGCCCTGCTCCACCAGCTGCGCCGCCTCGTGGAACAGCGCGTACTGCAGCCGGTTCAGCACAAATCCGGTGGCGTCCTTGACCACGGCGGTCTGCTTGCCGGCAGCGTGGACCAGATCTCGGACCGTACCCACTGTAAGAGCGGACGTGCCGGCGTGCGGGATGATCTCCACGCCGGGAATGAACGGCGACGGGTTCGAGAAATGCACACCCAGGAACCGCTCCGGGTTGCTGACCGGCTCGGACAGTTCGGCGATGGAGATCGTGGAGGTGTTGGAGCCGATGATGGCGTCCGGGCGCGCAGCGGCGCTGATGCGGACCAGCGTCTGGTGCTTGATGTCCAGGACCTCGGGCACCGCCTCCTCGATGAAGTCCGCATCCGCCACGGCCTCCTCGATGTCCTTCGCGGCCCACAGGTTCTGTTTCAGGATCTCGGTGGAACCGGCCGGGAACAGCCCATCGGCCACAAACTGGTCGGATTCAACCAGGAGCCGGTCGTAGTTGCTCTGCGCCAGCTCAGCGGACACGTCGGACAGGGCAACGCGCGCTCCGCCCAGCGCCAGGACCTGCGCGATCCCGCCGCCCATGTAGCCGGAGCCCACGATGGCGATCTTCCGGGCGCCGGGAGTGCCCGAGCTGGAACCGATGGTCGGATTGGATGAGTTTTCGGTCATGATCAGACTGCTTTCGTGGGTTCGGGTTCATAGGAACAGATGGCGTCCACCTTCGCGGCGGAGGCCGAGGTCTCGTCAAACCGGTAGCCGAGCCATTCGCCCACCAGTTTCTTGGCCAGTTCCAGGCCGATGACGCGCTGGCCCATGGTGAGGACCTGCGCGTTGTTGCTCAGCACCGAGCGCTCCACCGAGTACCCGTCGTGCGCGGTGACCGCACGGATTCCCGGTACTTTGTTGGCGGCGATCGCCACGCCCAAGCCCGTGCCGCAGATCAGCAGGGCACGGTCCGCCTCGCCGTGGGCCACCTTGCGGGCGGCGTCGACGGCGACATGTGGGTAGGCGGTGGTGTCACCGGCCCCCACGCCCACGTCCACAACGGATGCCACGCGGCTGTCCGCTTCCAGCAGCGCCTTCAGCGCTTCCTTGTATTCGACGCCGGCCTCGTCATTGCCGATGACGATGCGCCACCCTGCCCCGGCGCTCACGACTGGGCTTCCTGTCCGGCCATAGAAGCGGCCGCCCTGGGATAGGAGAGTGCCGGTGAAGGCTCGAAGTACTCAGAAACCCGCGTAACGATCAGGGCGAAGGACACCGCTCCGGGATCCGGGTGGCCCAGGCTCTTTTCGGCCAGCGGCCGTGCCCTCCCCTTCAGCGGGCGCAGGGATGCGGTGGCATCGGCCGCCTGCCGGGCGGCGGTCACCGCGGCGGCCAGGGCCCCGCTTACCGGCGTCCCGCCGTCGAACGCGGCCACAAAGGCGTCCCGGAAGGGAAGCAGCGCGTCCACCATGGTCTTGTCTCCCGGTTCTGCCTTGCCCAGGCTGGTGACGGCGTCCGCGAAGGCGGCCACTGCAGCCGCCGCGTCCCCGCCGCTGTAGGAGTCCTTGTTGCCGAGGGCCCGGCCGGCAGCCGCCAGGGCGGATCCCCACAGCGCCCCCGAGGTGCCGCCGGCCCGCTCGCTCCAGGCCTCGCCCGCCGCGGCGAGCACGCGGTGGACAGAGAGTCCCGCGCCAACAGCTTCACCTGCCGCTGCCACCGCGGCGTCCACGCCCCGGCGCATGCCGACGCCATGGTCGCCGTCGCCGGCAATGGCATCCAGCCTGCCAAGTTCACGTTCATGGTCGACGACGGCGTCCCTCGCCTGGGCGAGCACGTCGGCTGCCAGCCTGCCCAGCCCGGCCGCTGCCGCCGTCGTATCTTCCTCCTCGGCAGCCAGGGCGCCTTCCGTTGCCGCCAGTTCCCGGCGGGCCCGCGGTGCCAGGCTGCCCTTGCGGTACCCGGGGGTGTCGGCCGGGGCCGTCCAGAAGCGCTCCAGCTCGTCATCCAGCCACAGCAGCGTGAGGGACAGCCCGGACATGTCCAGGCTGGTGACCAGCTCGCCGCATTCCGGCTCCACGATGGTCAGCCCGGCACCGGTGAGGAGCTTGTCAATCTTGCCGAAGAGCAGGAACAGTTCCTCGTACTTCACCCTGCCGAGCCCGTTGAGGATGGCCACTACCCGGTTCCCGGCCTCATCGGGCTTGTCCCGGAGCAGCCCGGAGACGAGCAGTTCGGCGAGTTCGGACGCCGTGGGCATGGGATGGTCTGAAATCCCCGGTTCGCCGTGGATGCCCAGCCCCAGCGACATTCCGCCGGCCGGCACGTGGAACAGCGGCTCGGCAGCGCCCGGCAGGGTGCAGCCGTCGAAGGCCACCCCAAGCGAACGGGTGCGGTAGTTTGCGCGGACTGCGAGCTGTTCGACGGCGTCCAGGTCCAGTCCCGCTTCGGCTGCGGCGCCGGCGATCTTGAAGACGGTCAGGTCCCCGGCGATGCCGCGGCGCTTGTCGATCTGGTCCAGCGGGGCGCTGGCGATGTCATCGGTGACCAGGACGGTGCGGGTCTCGATGCCTTCAGCGTTGAGCCGCTGCTGTGCCTCGCCGAAATGGATCACGTCCCCGGCGTAATTGCCGTAGCTGAACAGCACGCCGCCGCCGGCGTTTGCCGCCTTTGCCACCCGGTACGCCTGCCCGGCGGAGGGCGAGGTGAAAATGTTGCCGCACACCGCACCTGCGGCCAGGCCCGGCCCCACCAGGCCGGCGAAGGCCGGGTAGTGTCCGGAACCGCCGCCCACCACCACGGCCACCTGGCCCGCGGGAACCTCGGTGGACCGGACCACCCCGCCGTCCACCCTGGCCACATAGCCGCGGTTGGCTGCCACCAGGCCGTCCAGCGCCTCCTCCGCAAAGTCCGCGGGGTTGTCAAAGATCTGGGTCATGGTTTCCTCGTTGAATCCTTGGGTTGGGAAAGGCGGGTTTAGCGCTTACACGTGGGCGGGCTGCGCCGGCTGCTGCCGCCCCTGGGCCACCTGGCTGCTGCCCAGGGCGTAACCGCCGGCCTTGGGCAGGACGTGGCGGCGGAGGTAGTCCTGGTTGCTGGCCGAAACGCTCAGCCCGTCCCCGCCGTAGTGCTCGGTGCAAAGGATCCCCTGGAACCCGGCGGCCAGGGCCACCTTGAAGGCCTCCCGGTAGTTGATGAGGCCGCTTTCCATGGGAGCCGGCATGGTGACGTACGAACCGCGGGCCGCGTCCTCGTCCCGGAAGTAGTTCTTCATGTGCCAGAAGTTGGCGAACGGCAGGGTCTTGGCCACCAGCTCCCGCCAGTCCTCCACCGGCCGGTGCAGCCGGATGAGGTTTCCCAGGTCCGGGTTGAGGCCCACGTTGGGAAGCCCGATGTCCTGGACAAGGCGCACGGAGGAATCAGCGGTGCCCAGGTACGTGTCCTCATACATCTCCAGCGAGAGCAGGAGGCCCACCTCGGCGGCGTGCCGGCCGAGTTCCCGGAGGCGGGAGACGGCGTTGCCCCAGGTTTCCCGGTCTCCCTCCGGGTCCTTGTGCCCTTCAACCGTCCAGAACCAGAGCTGTTTCTGCTGCTCCGGCGTGATGGCCTGGTGGAGGCCAAAGGAAACAACCTCGCACCCCAGCTCGGCCGCCGCGTCAATGGTCCGGTGGCTGTACGCCAGGTTGGCTTCCCAGTTCCGCTCATCAATGACGCTGCGGCGGATGGCGGAGACGGCAGGGGTGCCGATGCCCACGTCCTGTGCCGTCTGCCTGAACTCGGCGAGCCGGTCCGGGCTGAGATCGCCGGGGCGGACCCAGCTGTCCGTCAGGTCCGCGTTGGCGAACCCGGCCTCCTTCACCTCCGTCAACGCCGCCGCCCAGGCGGAGGCATCGGCGTCGTTGATGTGGGTTCCCTGGGCGCTGGTGCCCGGGAAGGGCAGCATGGCCGCGGTGATGGGCCAGCTGTCGGCTGTGTAAGCCATGCCTACGACGCTTCCTGGGCCTGGAGCCGGTCCAGCTCCCCGGCCAGGACGGTCAGCTCCACGCTCGCCGGCCGCTCCACAGTGCTGGTGATCGCTACCGCCGCGCCGCTGCCGGCTGATTCGAGGACCGATTCCATCACCTCGAGGGCGTGGTAGGCCATCGCTCCGCCGGCGCGGGGTTCAACGCCGGCAGGGGTGGAGGCCAGGTCCGCAATGCCGAAGCCACGGCCGGAGTCAACGTAGCCGGCGGACACGGGAAGGGTTTCCCAGTCCTCGGCGCCGAGGGAGAACAGCTGGACGTCGCCGTCGAAGTGGTTAGGGTCCGGCACTACCAGGGATCCGCGTTCCCCGTGGATCTCGATGTTGGGGGATTTGGACTTCACGGCGTCAAAGCTCATGAACAGGGTGGAGAGCGCACCGGAGGCGTGCACCAGGACACCGGTCACATGGGAATCGATGTCGACGGGGACCTTCTCGCCCTGGCGGGGTCCGGAGCCGATGGTGCGTTCGTTGCGGGTGTGGCTCGCTGCGCCGATGACCGAGACCACCGGGCCCAGCAGGGTGACGAGTGCGGTCACGTAGTACGGGCCCATGTCCAGGAGGGGCCCGCCCCCGGGCTGGTAGTAGAAGTCCGGGTTCGGGTGCCACCGCTCGTGGCCCGGGGTCACCATGGTGGCGCTCGCCGAGATGGGGGCACCGATCAGGCCGTCATCGATCGCCTTGCGCGCGGTCTGGATGCCGGTGCCCAGCACCGTGTCCGGTGCGCAGCCGACGGCGACTCCCGCCTCCCGCGCGGCGTCCAGCACCTGGCGGGCTTCCGCGGTGGTGGCAGCAAGGGGCTTCTCGCCGTACACGCTTTTGCCGGCCGCGATGGCCTTCAGCGCCACCTCGGCATGGGCGGCGGGGATGGTCAGGTTCAGGACAAGTTCGACGTCGTCCGCGGCCAGGAGTTCCTCGACGGAGAGGGCGCGGACGCCTTCGTAGCCATCCGCCACGGCCTGGGCACGTGCGGGGTCTAGGTCAGCCACCGCCACCAGGTCAACCTGCTCGAGTTTGCGGAAGTTGGCCAGGTACTGCGCGATGATGGCTCCGCAGCCAATGATTCCGACTTTCAACGGCTTGCCCACAGCAGGCCCCTTTCGATGATGGTGCGGACGTTGGTGTCCTGGAGGATTTCGACCCGGTGGCCCGGGGTGGCGACGAAGATGCGGCCCTTGCCCCACTGGCGGGTCCAAATGGCCGGTGAGGTGACTTCCCGGTTCCACGGGTCCCACTCCCGGACCTTCTGCGTGGTGGTGGCCAGGACGTCGATGTAGTCGTCGGAGAGCACCCAGTACTGCTCGGTGACCAGGTCGAAGTCGGAGATGCCCCGGGTGATGGGGTGTTCCGCGGCGGCCGGGAGCATGTTCACCGTGTAGGGAACGTAGTTGTCCGACTGCTCGCCGACGCACTCGTCCGGGTGCTTGCCGGGGTGGCAGGCGAACTGCCCGCCGATCAGGTGCAGGTAGTCGGAGTTGTTGCGGTACGAATCGGCGATGCCGCCGTGCCAGCCTGCCAGGCCGGTGCCGTTTTCCACGGCGGCCCGCAGCCCTGCGAATTCGTCCTTTTCAATGGTGGTCATGGTCATGCACTGCATGACCAGGTCCACGCCGGCCATGTATTCGGCGTCGGCATAGACCTTGGGGGATTCCTCCACGCGGACGTCGTAGCCGTTGTCCTTGAGGTAGGGGATGAAGAGTTCCGTGGCCTCGTACGGCTGGTGGCCGTCCCAGCCGCCGCGGACCACCAGGGCGTTCTTGCGTTCTGTCATGTCGGGGGTTTCCTTTTGTTTGGCTGCCGGCCGTGGACAGAAAGTCTGGGCCGGAAAGTCTGGGTCAGCGGCTGGAGAAGGCGGCGTCGAAAGCGGCCGCCGGCGGGGCGATCCGGGCCAGTTCCTTGACCATGGCCAGGGCCTGCGGTGCGCCGACGAGCCGGTCCATGCCGGCGTCCTCCCACTCGATGCTGGTGGGCCCGCTGTAGCCGATGGCATTCAGGGTCCGGAAGATCCGGTTCCACTGCACGTCGCCGTGCCCTGCGGTGACGAAGTCCCAGCCGCGCCGGGGATCGGCCCAGGCCAGGTGGGAGCCCAGGCGCCCGTTGCGGCCATCAAGCTGGCGGACCGATTCCTTAACGTGCACGTGGAGGATGTGGTCCGCGAAGTCCTGCAGGAACATCACCGGGTCCAGGTCCTGCCAGATGAAGTGGGACGGGTCGAAGTTCAACCCGAAGCTCTTGCGGTGCCCGATTGCCTCCAAGGTGCGCTTGGCGGTCCAGTAGTCGTAGGCGATCTCGGACGGATGGACCTCCAGGGCGAACCGGACATCCACCTCCTCGAAGACGTCCAGGATGGGGTTCCACCGGTCGGCGAAGTCCTGGTAGCCGGCGTCGATCATTGCCTCCGGGGCGGGCGGAAACATCGCCACGGCCTTCCAGATGGAGGAGCCGGTGAACCCTGTGACGGTCTTGACGCCCAGGCGCGCGGCGGCCCGTGCTGTGTCCTTCATGGACTCCGCGGCCCGCCGGCGTACTCCTTCCGGTTCGCCGTCGCCCCAGATCTCCGCCGACAGGATGCCCTGGTGGCGTTCGTCGATGGGGTCGTCGCACACGGCCTGCCCGGTGAGGTGGTTGGCGATCGCGAAGACCTTGAGGTTGTTTTTCTCCAGGATGTCCAGCCGGCCCTGGAGGTAGTTGTCGTCCTCTGCGGCGCGGCGGGGGTCCAGGTGGTCGCCCCAGCAGGCGATTTCCAGCCCGTCAAAGCCCCACTCGCCGGCGAGCCGGGCCACCTCCTCGAACGGCAGGTCGGCCCACTGCCCGGTAAAAAGCGTGATTGGTCGTGTCATGGCTGTTCCTTCTCCTGTTCCTGCGTTCACGGTCCCTAGACCTTCTGCCACTGGCTGGAGTTGGTGGCGCTTGCCTCCACGGCGGCCAGGACCCGCTGGACCTGCAGGGCATCCGCGAAGGACGGCTCGGGCTGGCGGCCCTCACCGATTGCGGTGACCAGGTCCACCACCTGGTGGGTGAAGCCGTGCTCGTAGCCCAGGCCGTGGCCGGTGGGCCACCAGTTGCCGACGTACGGGTGCTCGGGTTCGGTGACAAAGATTTTCCGGAAGCCGGCGTCCGGGGACTCCGCCGCGTCGTAGAAGGACAGGACGTTCATGTCCTCGAAGTCGAAGGCGAGTGAGCCTTTGGTGCCGTTCAGTTCCAGGCGCATGGCGTTCTTCCGGCCCAGCGCGTACCGCGTGGCTTCAAAGACGCCGATCGCTCCCGCGCCAGCGCCGCCGTCGAACTTTGCGCTGAAGATGGCTGCGTCATCCACGGTGACTTTTCCGCGGGGTGCGTCGCCGCTGAGGTCGCCGTGGCCGCCCAGGCCCACAAGGTCGCCGGCAAGGGGACGCTCCGGGACAAACGTTTCGAGCAGCGCCGAGACGCCGCTGATGCTTTGGCCGGTCACCCACTGCGCGGCGTCGATGCTGTGCGCCCCGATGTCGCCGAGGGAACCGGACCCGGACTTGCTCTTGTCCAGCCGCCAGGTCATGGGGGCGTTGGCGTCGGAGAGCCAGTCCTGCAGGTACTGCGCCCGGACGTGGCGGATCTCGCCCAGCCTGCCCTGCTCCACGAACCGCTTGGCCAGCGCCAGTGCGGGGGTGCGGCGGTAGCTGAAGCCGCACATGGACATGACACCTTGCTTGGCCGCGGTCTCCGCAGCGAGGGTCATCCGCTCGGCTTCCTCCACGGAGTTCGCCAGCGGCTTCTCGCACAGCACGTGCTTGCCGGCCTCGAGGGCCGCAATTGCGATCTCGGCATGGGTGTCGCCGGGCGTGCAGATGTCGATCAGGTCGATGTCGTCGCGCTCGATCAGGCGGCGCCAGTCCGTCTCCACCGAGTCCCAGCCCAGCTTGTCCGCGGCTGCCCTGGCGGCCTCGGCGTTCCGGCCGGCGACGGCGGTGAGTTGGGGCTGGAGCGGCAGGTCGAAAAACCGTGGTGCGGTGCGCCAGGCGTGGGAGTGGGCCGCGCCCATGAAGGCGTAACCCACCATGCCGACGCGAAGGGGCTGTGCGGGGGTCATGTGTCTGTCCTTTCGTGGAGGTCCTGGTTGTTTACTTGCTGAAGCCGGCGGTGAGGCCGCTGAGCAGCTGCCGGCGTCCCACCACGTAGAGCACCAGGATTGGCAGGGTGCTGAGCACAACCGAGGCAAGCACTGCCGGGATGTTGACGCTGTATTCGCCCTGGAAGGTCCACAACGCCAGGGGAAGGACGCGCAGGCCCGGGCTCTGGGTGAGGACCAGCGGAAGCAGGAATCCGTTCCAGACGTGCAGGCCGTTGTAGATGGCGACGGTCACGATCGCCGGGCGGGTCAGCGGCAGGGCGAGCCGCCACATGGTCTGCCACTCGCTGCAGCCGTCCAGCCGCATCGACTCGAAGAGTTCGTTCGGGACGTCGCGGATGAAGTTGGACAGGATCAGCACCGTGAGCGGGATGGCAAAGGCGATGGACGGAAGCATGAGCGCCAGCAGGCTGTCATAGAGGTTCAGCCGGATGATCATCAGGTAGATCGGGATGATGGTGGCCTGCAGCGGGATTGCCAGTCCCATCAGGAACATGCCGTTGACCAGCTTGAGGAACCTGCCCTTGCCCCGGACTATCGCGAAGGCGGCCATGAAGGAAATCAGCACGGTGGGAATGACGGCACCCAGGGTGACGATGGTGCTGTTCATGAAGTACGTGGCGAAGTCGGCCTCGAGGACCATCTGGTAGTTTTCCAGCGTCGGGGACGTGGGAAGCGCCAGCGGATTCTGGCCGAAGTACCCTTCCTGGGTCTTCAGGCTGGTGATGACCACGTAGTACACCGGAATGATGATGATGGCCAGCCAGATCCAGCCGCCCAGGCCTGCCGGGACGTTGAGCCGCCTCATCCGGGAACCGAGCCCCCGCTTTGGGGCGGCCGCGCTGGCCCGGGGGCCAGCGGGAGTTTCCTCCGTGCTGCTTGTCAGGACGGTGCTCACCCTACATTCCTTCCAATTGGCTGCCCTGCTTGTCCTTGCCTCCAAGGCGCTGGAGGAACAAAGCGAGTGCAAGGCCGATGAGTACGAGGATGACGGCGATGACGCTGGCCGGTCCCATGAGGTTGGCCCGGAAGCCCCGCAGGTACATGTCCAGGGCCAGGATCCGGGTGGAGTTGCCCGGGCCGCCGCCGGTGAGGACGAAGATCAGGTCGAAGTACGTCAGGGACCCCACCACCATCAGGGTGGAGGAGGTGATGATGGTGTACTTCAGCTGGGGGAGGGTGATGTGGAAGAACTGCTTGATGGTTCCCGCCCCGTCGATTTCCGCTGCCTCATAGAGCGACTTGGGAATCTGCCGCACCCCACCCTGGTAGATGAGCGTGTGGAAGGGGACGAACTGCCAGGCGATCACAAAGATGACCAGCCCCAGCGCCAGGTGGGGAACACCCAGCCAGTCCTGCGCCAGGAAGGGAAGCCCCAGCCCGGTTGCCAGGCCGAAGTTCGGGTCCAGCAGGGCCTTGAACGCGATGGCGACTGCTGCCGATGAAAGCAGCAGCGGCAGGAAGTACAGCACGGCCAGGGCGGCCCGGTAGCGCTGGCTTCCCGCGGTGAAGACACCCAAAAGGAGGCTGATGGGGGTCTGGACCAGCCAGGAGGCGATCATGATCAGGAACGTCAGTCCCAGGGCGTTGTACAGCCCGGGGTCCGCGAGCACGGAGAACCAGTTGCCCAGCCCCGCCGCCCCGATGGCACCGATGCCGTCCCAGCTGGCGAAGCTCAGGATGAGGACACCGGCCAGCGGCACCACGGCGAATGCCAGGAAGAAGAACAGCGCAGGCACAGTCAGCCAGGCAAGGGCGGCGTTACGGTCTCCGCCCTTGCCTGGGCCAGTCCCGGCGGGAGCTGCCGGCTTGACCTTACGGGTGGTGGCGACGGCGTTACTCATTTTCCGAGGGTTGCATTCATGTTCTCGGCGAACTGCTGCGGGGTGATCGACTTCAGGAACAGCTGGTCGATGTTGTTCAGCAGGGCTTCAGCCGCGGTGGGGCTCAGGGCCTGGTCCCACGACTGCTGGAAGTTGGGGGCGTTCTTGGCCAGGTCGTAGACAAAGTTCAGGAAGTCCTTGTCCTCGGAGGTGTTGAGCTTGTCCTCGATGCCGTTGACGATCGGGACGGAGCCGGAGTTGATGTAGGTATCGATGACCGTCTCGGTGAGGATGCCGTCCTTGAAGAACTTCTTCGCCGTCTCCTTTTCCGCGTCGGTGGCCTTGGAAGAGATGGACATGTACTGGGCAGGGTTTCCCACGCCGTTCTTCGGATCGCCCTTGCCGCCGGCAACCGTTGGGAACTGGACGAACCCCAGCTTCCCGTCCTGGACGAAGTTCTGGCCGCCCTTCTTCATGGCGCCGTAGGTCCAGGAACCGTGCAGCATCATGGCTGCCTTGCCCGTGAACAGCAGGGCCTGGTCCGCATTGGAGTCCGCCGCGATGGACGAGAAGCCCTTGATGAACCCGTCCGCGGAGACGAGCTCCTGGATCTTGGTTCCGGTTTCGATGACGGCGGGATGCATCCAGGAGTCCGGCTTGCCCTCAAAGATGGCGGTGAACACTTCGGCGCCGCCGATGCGGTCCAGCAGGTATTCCAGCCACATCATGGAGGTCCACCGGGACTGGCCGCCCAGGGAGAAGGGTGCCACGCCCATGTCGTTGAAAGTCTTGACCAGGGACATCACGTCATCCCAGGTCTTGGGCGGCTGGGCGCCGGCCTTTTCGAACAGTTCCTTGTTGTAGAACAGGACGATCGGGGCGACGTACTGGTTGGGCAGTGCGTAGATCTTTCCGTTGACCGTGGCCGCACCGAACGACGCCGGGAAGAACTTCTCCTTCAGGTCCGGGTTCTCGTCGAACCAGCCGGTGAGATCGTCAACCTGGTTGGCCTCGGCGTAGGTCTTCAGGGTGCCGCCGCCCCAGCCGTAGATGATGGTTGGTGCCTGGCCGGCGCCGATGGCGGTCTTGATCTTGGTTTTGTAAGCGTCGTTCTGGAAGTACGTCACGGCGATCTTGTTGTCCGGATTCGCGGCGGTGAAGGCGTCCACGGCCTTCTGCATGGTGGTCTGGTTCGGTTCGCCGGAGAGGTACCACATGCTGGCGCCGCCGCCGCTGCTGGAGGAACCCGGTCCCGACGTTCCGCAGGCAGTGGCCGTCATGGCGGCGAAGGGGGTGAGGGCAGCAAGGGCGAGGAATGAGCGCCGGGAGGTCTGGGGTTGCTTCATTGCGTCTCCATCTGAGATTGCTTCGTTGCAAATGTAGGCGTGAACTTTACCTGCGGTTTCGAAATATTTCGAATGCGTGATTTAGGTCACGGTCTAAACTAAAGGTCGGGGGTGCGATAGGTCAAGACCCAATTTTCCGGCTTTATTTCGCTGGCACTTCTGGGTCCCTTGACCTGTCTCGCGGAAATCTGAACAATGAGTCAACGAAACTTTTCGAAAGGTCTCAGCAGATGGCAACGAAAATCCCGGAACGGGCCAAGCCGACGCTTGCCTCCGTTGCCCAGCAGGCCGGGGTTTCCGCGCCCACCGTTTCGAAGGTGGTGAACGGCCGCGAGGATGTGTCGCCGGAAACCCGGGCCCGTGTACTGGCCGTGCTTGAGCAGGCCGGATACCAGTCGCCGCTGCAGCGCCGTTCCGCCGGGGAGACCGGCACCGTGATTGAAGTGGTCATCGATGTCCTCGATTCCGCGTACACCATTCAGGTCCTCAACGGCGTGCTGCAGTCCGCGGCCGATGCCGACGTCGAGATCCTGGTCAGCGTTACCGGTCCCGCGGGCCAGGGGCGGCGCAGCCCTGAGCGCCGTGCCCAGCGCATGGTGGACGAGGGCAGGGCCGGAATGATTGTGGTGACCTCAGCCTTCAGCGAGACGCAACTGCACCCTTTCCGGCGCCGCCAGATTCCCGTCGTCGTGATTGACCCGCTGAACCCGCCCTCCGCCGACGTGGTCAGCATCGGGGCCACCAACTGGGCCGGCGGCAAGGCGGCCACGGAACACCTGCTGGAACTGGGGCACCGCCGGATCGCGTATATCGGCGGCATCGAGAATGCCGAGTGCAACCAGGCGCGGCTGCACGGCTACATGGCCGCACTCATGGCGCATGGCGTGCCGGTGGACCCGCAGTACATCTACTCCGGCGGCAGGTTCCGGCGGGAAAGCGGCGTTAGAGGCCTGCAGGCGCTGCTCGAGCTGGACAAGCTTCCGACGGCGATCTTCGCCGGCAGCGACACCATCGCCCTGGGCATTCTCGGCGAGGCGGGCCGGCACGGCATCCGGGTTCCCGAAGACCTGAGCCTTATCGGCTTTGACGGAACAAACCAGGGCGAGGAGTCGGTCCCGTCGCTGAGTTCCATAGCCCAGCCGCTGGAGGAGATGGGCCGTGCGGCGTTCCGGTCTGTGCTGCGCCAGGCGCGGGGTGAAGTCCTGGATTCGCACCGCGTGGAGCTCGCCACCCACCTGATTGTCCGCGACTCCACGGCACCACCCGCCGCCTGAGGTCCTGCTGATGAAAATCACCAATCTCGACACTGTTGTTGTCGACTTCTACCGGACGAACCTCATCTTCGTCCGTTTGAGCACCGACGAGGGCCTTACCGGTGTTGCCGAAGCAACACTTGAAGGCCAGGAGCATGCTGTTCGGGGCGCGGTGGCGGTCCTCGCCGACGCTGTCCGCGGCAAGGATCCCACCTGCATCGCCCGGAACATCTACGAACTTAACCGCGACGCCTACTGGCGCGGGGGTCCCGTGACCATGACCGCCCTCAGCGCCCTCGAAATGGCTATGTGGGACGTTTCCGCACGCGCGCTGGGTGTGCCTGTCCACCGCATGCTCGGTGGCCAGGTCCGCGACCGGGTCCGCGCGTACGCCAACGGCTGGTTCTCGGGAGCAAAATCGCCGGAGGACTTCGCGGACGCCGCCGTGCAGACAGTTGCCCAAGGTTTCCGGGGACTCAAGTGGGACCCGTTCGAGGCCGCTGACCTGACCCTCGAGCCGCGGGAGCTGCGGCGCATGCTCGAGCCCGTCGCCGCTGTCCGGGAAGCAGTAGGCGACGATATCGAGCTGTTCATCGAAGGACACGGCCGTTTCGATGTCCCCACCGCAATCCGGGTTAGCCGTGAAATAGAGCAGTTCCAGCCCGTGTTCTTTGAGGAGCCCTGCCCGCCGGACGGAATCGACTCCCTTGTGGAAATACGCTCGAAGTCGCCAGTACCGATCGCGGCCGGGGAGCGCTGGTTCGGACGGAACACTTTTGTGCCCGCCCTGGCACGGCACGCAGTGGACTACATACAGCCGGACGTTACACACGCGGGGGGCCTGCTGGAGCTGTCATTCATCTCCACGCTGGCGGCAGCCCATTACATCCCCTTCGCACCGCACAACCCGAGCGGTCCGCTCAGCACCGCAGCCACCTTGCAGCTTGGCGCGATGCTGCCGAACTTCCGATACCTGGAAATTATGGCCTCCGACGTCCCGTGGCGCGGAGAGATTTCCAATGAGCGCCTCCGGTTGACCGAGGGGGGTGACATCCTCATTCCCGAGGGCGTGGGCCTGGGCATCGAACTCGACTTCGAGGCGATTGCCGAGCACCCCTACACGCCCCATCCAATGCGGATTTTCCATGATGCTGTGGCTGACATCAGGCCCCCGGACGCCCGGTCCTACTTCAACCTGGACGCCGCGCCGGTCAGCTGAACCATGGCAGGGCTAGGGGTGCTGGAGCCGCACGCGGGACGCTTCAACGGTATTTGCTGAGCTGAATTCCGAGGGGTGGCGCTTCGTCATGCCGGCCCGCCGCTGCTGACGCCTGATGCCTGACGCCCGACGGTGGCGGTGTTAGCCGCGGCGCGTGTAGCCGATTTCGGTGTCGCCCAGGGGTGCCGAGTGCAGGGTTACGTAGCTGCCCTGGGCTTTGCTCCCGGTGCGGGTGCCGCCTCCTGGCAGCGAGATGTAGCCTGCCTCGGTGCGGCGTGAGTCGGCCGGGTGACCGGGCAGGGTGACGTAGCTGCCGCCGCGGGGTGTACCGGCCGCGGTGGCCGGGGTTGCTTTGATGGTGACGGGACGTTCGAGTGTCTGGGTCATGCTGTTCTCCTGATGCGTGAGGTTAGGTGGCTGCGCGTCCGGGATCCCTGCCGTTCCCACGTGCCTCAGACCTGCGGGTGGTCCGCAGGGGGCAATGGGGGTGGGGTTCGATGCAGTGCGGGGAGCCGGCGCAGTGGCGCTCGGGGAACTGTTCACCCGCATACAGCCCGGACAGGGCTTCGATGGCCTGGTATCAACGTTACGGCTTATTTTGAGTGCATCAAAATAAGGTGGCGGAACTCACGGGGGAGCCCCTACTTCTTCGTCAGCCGGTACCGCTCAATTTGCCGCAGCCGCCGCATCAGGCTGTCGCGCCGCGGATGCGGGACGGCGTCGGACGCTTCCGCGGTGAGGTCGATGTGTTTGGTGCCGTACTGCCACAGCAGCAGGTCATCCAGCAGCCGGTCGGGGCCGGGGGAGTAGCGGTGGTCCAGGGCCCTCCGGACCTCGGTGATGCGGTTGGCGCTGAGCAGCCCTGCCAGCTGCATGGTCTGGTTGAGGCCGTGCGCGGCCAGGAGCTCGGCGGCCCAGCCCCAGTCGTCGTCCACCTTGCGGTCCACGTGCGGAAGCAGCGTCCGCCAGACATCCCTGATGCGGTTGGGCGTCAGCGGCGCCGCGCCCTCACCTTCGGCATCCCAGAAACTGCGGACTTCCTCGTAGCGCTCGTGGAGGTCGGCGAAGGCAGTCTCCACCGTCTCCAGCATGGCCGCGGTGGCGGTGAACTGCCGGTCGAAGTGCGGGGTCCAGGCACGCGGGTCCTCCGCCTTGAACCGGATGTCGTGCTCGATCTCGCTCCACGCGTGGGCAAAAATGGTGCGGATCTGGCACTCAAAGAAGTAGCTGCCGTTGGGCACGGCGTCCGGGTTGAAAACCTGCTGGTATTCCTTGACGGCCTCATTCTGGATGGTGCGCAGGATCAGGTGCCGGCTGGAATACCCGTAGGTGCCGGATTCGATGGAACCGATGTCCTTTTCGCGGTCACCCCGGCAGTCGAAGAGCTGGCGCTGGTGCTTGATGATGTTGGCCACCACCGCATTCTCGGCAGGCAGCTTGGTGATCACCCGGATCCCCACCATGTCGTTCAGGGTCCGGAACGGGTCCGGGAACTTCAGGACCGGGGGTCCGCCCGGCTCCAGCGGCTCCTCGATGCGGGAGATCTTTTCCTTGAAGGATTCCACCGTTTTGGTGCGCCCGGTGACAAACAGCGGCGTGACCTCGGAGTCCTTCAGCATGTCCCGCAGGGTCAGCAGGACGTCCCGGGTGACCAGTTTCAGGGCAGGGCGGACGCGCTCGTAGATCTCCACGTTTTGCTCCACGGATTCGCGCAGGCTCGCGTCCAGGCTGTCCCAATGACTCGGCATGGTTCCAGCTTACGGCCGGGCACTGACAGAACGACGGCGGCGGGCGCCTTCAGCGTTCCGCCACGGCCGTGGATCCGCGCACCACCAGTGAACTCTCCAGCGTGACCCCGGCCTGTTCGAGCACCTGGCCTTCCATGAGGCGGCGCAGCTGCTCCCCGGCCTTGAGACCCAAGGGAGTGGCGGGCAGGTGGACGCTGGTGAGGCCCGGATTGCTCGTGGCCGAATACGGAAGGTCATCGAAACCGGCCACCGCCAGCTCCTCCGGAATCCGCACGCCGGCCACGCGGGCCTCCTGCAGCACACCGTAGGCGTGAGTGTCGGTGCCGCAGACAACGGCGGTCACCCCCTCCCGCTGCCACCCCGGCCAGGCGGCGGCGAAGGCTGAAGCCGCCGTGCCGACGTCGATGGTGGTGCTGATAATGCGTCCCGCCCCGACGGTGATGCCGCGGGCAGCCGCCTCCTCCAGGAAGGCTTTCCGCCGGAGCGCAAAGGTTTCCGTGCCCGTGACGCTGTCCACGTACGCCACCTCGCGGTGTCCGGCGTCCGCCAGATGCGCCGCGAGTTCCCGCGCACCGCTTGCCACGTCCAGGTTCACCGACGGCGCGTAGGCCTCCAGCCCGGGCGCGTCCAGCAGCACAACGGGCGACGGCGACGCGAGGTCCTCGAGGAAGCCTGCGCTGGGTGCGTCCACCAGGAGTCCTGCCGGACGCAGGGACATCAGCCGCCGGACGTCGTCGGCCCGGGGCGACTCGCCGGCCTCCGTGACGGACAGCAGCAGCTGGTACTGCGGGCCCAAGGACTCCCGCACGCCGGCGATCACCTTGGCGAAGAACGGGTTGGAGATGTCCGGCGCCACCAGGATCACGATCGAGCTCACGCCCTTGGCCAGCGAACTGCCGATGCCGTCCACCACGTAGCCAAGCTCGGCGATTGCCTCCCGGACCCTGGAAATGTTGTCCTCGGAGACCCGGCCGGCGGTCTTGCCGTTGGCCACCAGCGAGACCGTGGCCGTGGAGACCCCTGCCCGTGCGGCCACCATCGCCGCCGTGATCCGCCGCGAACGCACGGGCTGCTGCAGCTGTTCCGCGGATTCCATACCTCGATCGTAGTAGGCAGCGCACCCGCAGGCTGTCCTCCAAGGCCAGGCATGCCATGGCATCACGCGCCGCGGAAGCGGCCACCGGACAGGAAAATGGGCGCTCCCCGGCGCTCCGAAAAATGGGGGTCATACAGGCCTTCCGGACCGGGGGCTCTGGTGGGACGATGCCCGTATGAGCGATACCAGCCATGCAACAGCGCGGGACCTTGGCCCCCACCAGCACGCCCACGTCGCGCCGACGTCCCAGCAGATCCGGACCGTGGGGCAGCGCCGGCGCGAGGCGGAGGAGAAGCTTGAACAGCACCTCCAGGAGGCCCGCCAAAGGTACGAACAGCACGAGGCCCAGGCCCACCCCGAAACCGGGAAGCCCAGCAAGGTGAAGCGCCACTAAACCGGTACCGTACACACGCGACACCAGCCAGCGCCCCTTCGCGCAGGCGCTGGCATCAAGCGCTTGACCTGCGTGTACGTCAAGCGTTTGACGTGTGCCCCACAACACTGCCATGATCTCTCCTGAACGCTTCAGCTCCCCGCGCAACAAGTGATACACCTGCGCGGGCCCCAACGACGTGGAGATCATCGTGGAACCCACTGCCCCTTCCCTTGACCGGCAATCTTCCGGCCGCAAAAAGATCATTCTTGACTGCGACCCCGGGCATGACGACGCTGTGGCGTTGCTGCTCGCCCACGGCAACCCGGACATCGACCTGCTGGCCGTCACAACGGTGGTGGGAAACCAGACCCTGGAAAAGGTCACCCGCAACGCCCTGGCCGTCGGCACCATCGCCGGCATCACCGGCGTCCCCTTCGCCGCCGGCTGCGGACGCCCCCTGGTGCGCAGCATCGAAACCGCCCCGGACATCCACGGGGACAGCGGCATGGACGGCCCGGAACTTCCGCCGTCGGACATTGACCTGGACCCCCGCCACGCGGTGGACCTGATTATCGACACCGTCATGGCGCACGAGCCCGGCACCGTCACCCTGGTGCCCACCGCCGGCCTGACCAACATCGCCCTGGCCGCCCGCAAGGAACCGCGCATCGTGGAACGCGTGAAGGAAGTGGTCCTCATGGGCGGCGGCTACCACGTGGGCAACTGGAGCGCCGTGGCCGAGTTCAACATCATCATCGACCCCGAGGCCGCGCACATCGTCTTCAACGAAAAGTGGCCCGTGGTGATGGTGGGCCTGGACCTGACGCACCAGGCGCTCGCCACCCCGGACGTCGTGGAGAAGATCGCAGCGATCGGCACCAGGCCCGCGAAATTCGTCACCGAACTCATGGACTTCTTCGCCCACACCTACAAGGACGCCCAGGGCTTCGACCACCCGCCGGTGCACGACCCCTGCGCCGTGGCCTACGTGATCGACCCCAGCATCGTCACCACCCGCAAGGTGCCGGTCGACATCGAGCTGCAGGGCAGGCTGACGCTCGGCATGACGGTGGCGGACTTCCGGGCGCCCGCGCCGGCGGACTGCCACACCAGCGTCGCCGTGGACCTGGACCATGAAAAGTTCTGGAACCTGGTCACCGAGGCCCTGGTCACCATCGGTAATCCGCTCATAGGTGCCGCGCGCACCACAACGGACACGGCCGACGTCGACCGCCAGGAACGTGCCGACCTCACCGCCGGAGGGGTCAAGTAAATGACCGCCACCGTCCTCGAAACCCGGACCGCGAAGGGCAACGTCACCGCCCTGATGGCCGCCCTGCTGGCAGCCTGTGTGGCCTTCCAGCTCAACGCCTCCATGCTCAGCCCCGCCTTGGTGACCATGGGCGAGGAGCTCAACACTGACCAGGCCGTCATCGGCCTCTCCCAGACCTGGTTCTTCACCGCGGCCGCCCTGTTCTCCCTGTTCCTGCCCCGCCTGAGCGACATCGTGGGCCGCAAGAAGATCCTTATGGGCATGATGCTCCTGATGGCCGTGGGGTCCGTCATCGCAGCCCTCGCCCCGGACGTTACGTGGCTCTTCGTGGGCCGCATCATCCAGGGCGTCAGCGGCCCCACCGTTCCGCTCTGCCTCATCATGCTGCGCTCCGCTGTCACCAACCCGCGCAAGTACGGCACCCTCATGGGCCTCATCACGGCCGTCAACGGCGGCGTGGCAGGCGTGGACTCCTTTGTGGGCGGTTACTTTGCCGAGCACTTCGGCTTCCGCAGCATCTTCTGGCTGATGGTGGTCCTGGCGCTGGTTGCCACCGCGCTCATCGCTGTCCTGGCTGGTGAAAGCAAGCCGGGTGCCGGCACCCGGATGGACTGGCTGGGTGTGTTCTTCATCGTGGTCGCCGTGGGCGCGCTGCTCACCGCCCTGAACGAAGGCGCCAAGCTGGTGGGCGCCTTCTCCTCCGGCACCCTGATGCTGAGCCTCACGCTGGTGCTGGTGTCCGCCGCCGCGTTCTACCTGTTCTGGCGGACCGAAAAGCGGGCGAGCCAGCCGATGGTGGAAACCGTGCACCTGCGCCAGCGCTCCACCTGGGCGCCGCTGCTCACCACCACGCTGACCATGACCGGCATCTTCGCCGTCATCAACGGCATTGTCCCCGCCTACGTCCAGGCTGCCGACCCCGGTTTCGGCATCGGGCCCACCGAGATGTCGCTCATCATCCTCACGCCCTACGCGCTGCTCGGCTGGGCGGTGGGGCCCCTCAGCGGCAGGCTCGCCCCGGTGCTTGGCTACACCAAGGTGCTGCGCATCGGCCTCCTGGGCAGCATCGCGGCGCTGGCCATCATCGCGTTCTTCGGCCTGGACAGCCTGCCCCTGATGATCGCCGGCACGGTGTTGCTGGGCATCATGTACGCCGGTACGGTCAACATCATGCTCAACGGACTCGGTGTTGTCCTTTCGCCCGCAGGCAACCCGGGCTTCCTGCCCGGCATGAACGCGGGCGCCTTCAACCTTGGCGCCGGGCTCAGCTTCCTGGTGCTGCCGGCGGTCCTGGTGGCGACGACGGCCCTCGGCGATGCTAAGGCGTCCTACCTGACCGTCGTGGTGGTCGGCCTCGTGCTCACCATCGCGGCGTTCGGCGCCTCGCTCCTGATCCCCAAGCCGGTTGAAGCCGAGGTGGCTGAGTGAGCGCCGCCGTCGAACAGACAGGCCGGATCGTCGTCGTCGGCTCCCTGAACGCGGACCTCACCATCTACTGTGAACGCCTTCCGCTGCCCGGCGAGACGGTGCACGGCAACGGGTTCGCGGTGAACCCGGGCGGGAAGAGCGCCAACCAGGCCGTTGCCGCCAGCCGGCTGGGCGGAAGCGTCAGCCTGGTGGGCGCGGTGGGGGAGGACCCCAACGGCGCCATGCTGCTGTCCTCCGCCGCCGGTGCCGGGGTGGACGTTGGGCGCGTCCGCATATCGTCCGAGCCCACGGGTGTGGCGGTCATCGCGGTCGATGCCGGCGGCGAGAACAACATCATCATCTCGGCAGGCGCCAACGGCACCCTGTCGCCGGCGGACGTGGCGGAGGCCTCGGACGTCCTGGAGCAGGCCGCCGTCGTCTGCCTTTGCCTGGAGGTCAGCCTGGACACGGTGCTCGCCGCCGCACAGGCAGGGCACGACGCCGGCGCAACAGTCCTGCTCAATCTCTCGCCGTACGGCGAGGTGCCGGAGGAGCTGACCGTCCTCACCGATGTCCTGCTGGTCAACGCGCATGAGGCCGCGCTGTTCCTGGGCGGCGACGCCGCTGCCCCGGGCCCCGACGCTGCTGATTCCGAGTGGGACAGGGTGCGCCTGCGGTTTGCGCAGCGGGGGATCCGCCAGGTGCTGGTGACTCTCGGTTCGCAGGGTTCGGTGGTGCTGGACTCTACTGCTCCCGAGGGTTCCAAGGTGGTCCGGATTGCGCCCACCACGGTCCAGGCCGTGGACACCACTGGAGCGGGTGATGCCTTCACCGGTGCCGTTGCCGTCCGGCTGGCCGCCGGGGACGCACTGGCCGGGGCCGCGGAGTTCGCTTCCGTGGCTGCGGCCCTGGCCACCACCCGGAAGGGGACGCAGGCTGCGTACCCGGAGGCGGCTGACGTGGCCCGCCTGCTTGGCGCTTAGGGAGTAAGTTCAGGCGCCGCCGCCGTTCTTGGCGCCGGGTGCCCCCGGAACGTCGGCGGGGCGACCGGTGAACCGGTCCATGGTCCGGTTGATGCCCAGGGTATCCATGAGCCGGTCGAAGGCTCCCACCGGAAGCAGCCGGGCGGCGGGGACCAGGTTCACCAAGGGAGGGAGGACCAGCTTCTGCCGTCCGCTTTCGACGGCGTCCAGCACCTTGGCCGCCACCGCCTCCTCCTTCAGGATGGGGAGGAGGCGCGGGAACCGGGTCCGCACGCCGTCGAACATGCCCGTGTCGATGTAATACGGGCAGACCACCAGGGTGCCGACGCCGGTCCTGCCCGCCCGCAGCTCGGCGCGCAGTGACTCGTTGAAGCCGAACGCTGCGAATTTGCTGGCCGAGTAGTCGGTCTGCCTGGCGACGCCCACCAGCCCGGCCGCGCTGGCAACGGTCACCACGGTGCCGCGGCCGCGGGCGGCCATGCCGGGGAGGAACGCGTGCGTCAACCAGTACAGTGCCAGGACGTTGACCTCGAAGGTCCGCTCAATATCCTCGTCGGCGGCATCCAGGAGCAGTTTTCCCGTGACCACACCGGCGTTGTTGATCAGCACGTCCACCGGACCTGCAGCCCCGGCCGCCGTCTGCACGGCCTCCTTGTCCGCCACATTCACCGTCTGCGTCTCCGCCACGCCGCCGGCGCTGCGGATTTCATCGCGGACCCGCGTCCCGCCGTCGGCCGAAACATCCCAGATGACCACCCGGGCGCCCCGCCGGGAAGCCTCCAGGGCCATGCGGCGGCCCAGTCCGCTGCCGCCCCCGGTGATGAGCACGGTGCTGCCGGAGAGCGCTGTTCCGCCGGCCATCAGCGCAGCCGCCCCATCAGCGTGAGCGCGCCCTTGATCAGCCTGGTGTACCGCTCGTTCCCCATGCCGGGCGGAGGGCCGACGGGAACAAGGCGCTGGCTCGCGACTGTCTGGGCTTCCGTGTACTTCAGGATGCCCTCCCTGCCGTGGCGCCGCCCCACGCCGGAATCCTTCATCCCGCCCATCGGGGCATCGTGCGACGCCCAGGCAGCGGAGTAGCCGTCGTTGACGTTGACCGTCCCGGTGAGAAGGCGCCGCCCCACCTCGCGGCCGTGCCGTGCGGACCAGACGCTGGCGTTGAGCCCGTAGTGGGAGTCGTTAGCCAGGGCCACCGCTTCTTCGTCGCCGTCCACCTGGTAGACGGCCACCACGGGCCCGAAGGTCTCCTCCCGCGCGACCACCATCTCCCCGGTCACGCCGGTGAGGACGGTGGGTTCGTAGAAGTACGGGCCAAGGTCCGGCCGCGCACGTCCGCCCGTGATGAGTTGCGCGCCCTTGGCCAGGGCGTCCTCCACATGCGCGCTGACCCGGTCCAGCTGCCGTTGGCCCGTGAGTGAGCCCATGTCGATGTCCCAGCCCGGTCCGGCACCCAACCGGATCGCTTCAACGTGTTTAGTGAAGGTTGCCAGGAAGTCGTCGAAGACAGCGCGGTGGACGTAGATGCGTTCCATGCTGATGCAGAGTTGGCCGGAGTTGGAGAAGCAGCCCTGCGCGGCACCCCTGGCCGCCTTGTCCAGGTCCGCGTCGGCGAGGACCAGGGTGGCATTCTTCCCGCCCAGTTCGCCCGAAAAGCCGATCAGCCGCTCCGCGCACTGCTGCGCCACCACCTTCCCGGTCCCGGAGGATCCCGTGAACATGAGGAAGTCGGCGCCGCCGATCAGGGCGGGGCCCAGCACCGGCCCGTCGCCTGTGACAATCTGGAACAGGTCCGCGGGAAGTCCGGCTTCCCGCAGCAGCTCCAGGGCGAGCAGCGCGGTGAACGGGGTCTGGGAATCAGGCTTGAGGACACAGGGGTTGCCGGCCAGCAGGGCGGGGATCGCGTCCGAGACGGCGAGGGTCAGGGGATAGTTCCACGGGCTGATGATGCCCACCACGCCCTTGGGGATCCGGTACTCCACTGTGCGCGTCAGGCCCGGCGCCGCTCCCGTGCGGCGGCGCGGACGGAGGAAACGTTCGGCCGTGCGCCGGTAGTAGGCCGCGGTCAGGGCGGCATCGGCCAGTTCCTCGAACGCGTTGAGCCGCGACTTGCCGCTCTCCGCCTGGACCAGGTCCAGGATCTCCGCCTCCCTGTGGAGGAGCAGTGCGTGGAACCGCGCGACGACGGCGCGGCGCTCGCGGAGGGGAACGGCGGCCCACTCCCGCTGGGCTGCCCGGGCGCTTTCGAGGGCGGCCACGACGTCGTCCGGCGTGCAGACGGGGACTGCGCCCACCAGGCTGCCGTCCAGCGGAGAGTAGGAAGCCTGCGTTCCCCGGCCCGGTCCGCAAGTCACCAGGTCCGGCAGGTGGGAAAGAGCCGCAGGCGCTGCAAGCTTTCGGCCGGTTGCTGCCGGCGTGGTTCCCGGCTGGGTGGTGCTGATCATCGTGGTCCCCTTTGGCTGCAATGTAATTCCCGAGCCTAGCCGCAGGAGGGCCGCCGATCCTGGACCGGTAGTCCCGGAAATTCAACTGCCCGGCGGCCGGTACTTGATCTCGGCAGCCTTCTGCAGCGCTTCCATCGTGTCCTCCACGCTCATCAAAACTGTGGTTTCAAACGAGCTCAGCGCGCCGCCGCCGCTGATGGCCAGTGCTACCGCCGCCATGGACACATTGTCCGGTGCTTCCCACAGGTTGTAGCCGTCATGGCTCCCAAAGGCGTACCAAAATCCGTGCAGCTTTCCGCCCACGGATTCGATGTACGCCTGCGCGGCTTTCCGCCGGTCCTCCGGGTTGTTGATCAGCCGGCCCCAGGTCTCCGGCGTGTAGCTGAACTTCGACAGATAGAGTGGCATTTTCCTATCCCTTCATTGGGTTCTGGAGTGCGGATTTACCCAGAATGGCAGTGCACGGATGGCACGGCAACGGCTTTGTCATTGGCTGGCGGTACGCTCGGCACATGGTGCAGCGGCATAGGTATGAGTACGGCGGGGACACCAGCCAGTGGGGCGAACTGTTCCTTCCTGACCTGCCAAACGGCGGTACGGACCGGGGCGTAGTGGTGGTGATCCATGGCGGCTACTGGCGGTCGAAGTACGGGGCCGAGCTGGGGGAGCCGCTGGCCGAGGATCTCGCCGCGCACGGAATGGCGGCATGGAACCTGGAGTACCGCCGGGCAGGGAACGGCGGCGGCTGGCCGCACACGTTCACCGATGTCCTGGCGGGCATCGACAAACTGCAGGAGCTTGCCGCGCCCCATGCCCTGGACCTGGACAGGGTGGTGGCGCTGGGCCATTCCGCGGGCGGGCACCTCGCGGTGTGGGCGGCGGGCCGCGACCGGCTGCCCCGGCTGGGGCTGGTGGGTGAGCACAGCGAGGTTGGAGCGAGGGACGACGGCGTCCGCCTCACCGGGGTGGTGAGCCAGTCCGGCTTGCTGGACCTGGCGGAAGCGGAGAAGATGCACCTCAGCGATGGTGCGGTGGCCAACTTCCTGGGCGGGCCGCCGTCGGAATTCCCCGGCCGGTACCGGTACGCGGATCCGATGGCCGCGCTGCCCTTGGACATTCCCGTCTACGCCGTCCATGCCACGGAGGATGAATCCGTGCCGCTGGCGATGTCCACCTCCTATGTGGAGGCGAGCGGGCCCGGGCCTGTGCCGGCGCGGCTCGTGACGGTGCCCGGGGACCATTTCGGCTTGATCGATCCCCATGCCCCGGCCTACGGAACATGCCGGGAACTCGTCCGGGAGCTGATTCGCTGAGCGCGGCGGAGGCGCAATGAGGCGCGCCGGCCTGCAGTACAGTGGCGGCCATGGACATTCCCTGGCAGCACGGTACCTGGACCAACCCGCCCGTTTCCGCCGTCGAGCACGGCACGGATCTGCTGGTCACTGCCAAGGAGGGCAGCGACGCCTGGCGGGTGACGTCGTACGGCTTCGTCCATGACAGCGAGCACGCGCTTCTGGCGCCATTCCGGCAGGATTCCGCCATGGAGGTGGAATTCACCGCAGGCTTCTCGGAGCAGTTCGACCAGGCCGGGATCTTCGTGCGCGTTTCCGCCGAGCGGTGGGTCAAGGCCGGCGTCGAATTCACCGACGGCGCCTGCCAGCTGGGGGCGGTGGTCACCGACGGGATGTCCGACTGGTCCCTGGCCCCGGTTCCGGCCTGGAAGGGAAGCCGGGTGCTCGTCCGGATCAGCCGCAGCGGCAACGCATTGACCATCCGGGCCAAGGCAGGGGACGGGGCCCTGCAGCTGGTCCGGGTGGTTCCGCTCGATCCTGCGGAGGCAGCCCAGGCGGGCCCCTTTATCTGCGCCCCGACCAGGGCGGGACTGGCCGTGCCCTTCCACGCCTGGCGGACCACGGAACCCGACGGCGCCCTGCACTGACCCCGCCCGGCTGGCCCCTGACACCGCGGCCGCCGTCACGGACAGCGTCAGCTGCCCTCTTTCTGGCAGAGTATGACCATGCTCACTGTTATTGGCGAAGGCCTTGTTGACGTTGTCCAGCGCGCCTCGGGAATCGAAGCCCACGTGGGCGGCAGCCCGCTGAACGTGGCGGTGGGCCTGGCCCGCCTGGACCACCCCGTACAGTTCATCGGCCGGTACGGCCGGGACGCCTACGGCGACTCCGTCGCAGCGCACCTGCGGGCCAGCTCCGTGATGCTTCCTCTGGGACCGGACGAGCTGCCCACCAGCGTGGCCACCGCCCTGATCGACGACGACGGCGCCGCCACCTACACGTTCGACCTCACCTGGGAGCTTCCCGGCATCGCCGACCGTCTCGCCTTCATGCTGCAGGGCACCACGCTGCTGCACACCGGCTCCATCGCCACCATGCTGGCCCCGGGCGCCACCGACGTGCTGGCCGCCGTCGAGTACGCCCATCCGCACGCCACCATCAGCTTCGACCCCAACTGCCGGCCCAGCATCATCACCGATGTGGACTACGCGCGCCGGCACACTGAGAAGTTCGTGACCCTCGCGGACGTGGTCAAGGCCTCCGACGAGGACCTCGCCTGGCTGTACCCGGACATGGACGTGCTGGATGCCGCGCGCCGCTGGTTGTCCCTGGGCGGATCCGAGGGGCCGGCCATGGTGGTGGTCACGCGCGGTGCCGACGGGCCCTGGGGAGTGTGCCACGCCGGCGAAGCCAAGGTGCCGGCACCCCGGGTTGAGGTGGCCGACACCTTGGCTGCGGGCGATTCCTTTATGGCGGCTCTGTTGTCCGGGCTGGTGGACCGCGGCCTGGATGGCGCCCAGAACCGCAAGGACCTGCGCGAACTGCCCGCCGAGGGGCTGGCCGAGCTCCTGGGGCATGCTGCCCGGGCCGCCGCGGTGACGGTTTCCCGGCCGGGTGCGAACCCGCCGACGCGCGCGGAGCTGGACGCGCTCCTGGGGGAGTAGGCAGAACTGGAGGGGGCTTGGCGTTACTCCTTCCCCAGCCCCGCAGCCGAAGTCTTCTCGCCCGTTACGCCGTTGAGCGCGGCCAGGTCGAAGATCCCGTTGATATCGGCCTGCTTGGTGGTGCCGGCGGCGACGCCGTCGGCCAGGAGCTTCTCATAGGTTCCGGCCAACGGGTCCACGGTGAACACGATGTTCTTCAGCGAACGGTCAATGACCTCGGCTTTCAGCTCCGCACCCGCGGATTCCTTGAGGGCAGCGTTGATGACGCTGGCCTTGTCGGCATCGGCCGCGTTATTCAGCCATTCGATTGACTTCACGTGGCCCTTGAGCAATGCCTTCACGGTCTCGGGGTGTTCGGCGGCGAATTTCTGGTTGACGATCAGGATGGTGGTGGGGAACTCGCTCGGTTTGCCGGACAGCGAGCCGTCCCAGAGGTCCCTTTCGTCCACCAGTACCTTGGCGCCGGCGGTGAGCACCAGGCGTGAGGCCCAGGGCTCAGGCAGCCACGCGCCGTCGAGCTTTCCGTCCTGGAAGAGCTTCAGCGTCTGGGCGTTCTCGGTGGGGTTGATCGCCACGTCCCCGCTGCCGTCCACGTTGGTCTTGTAGCCCTGGGATGCGAGCCAGGCTCGCAGGGCGACGTCCTGCGTGCCGCCGAGCTGTGGGGAGGCGAGGGTTTTGCCCTTCAGGTCCGCGGCGGAACTGATCTCCGGCTTGACCACCAGTTGGGCGCCGCCGGCTGCAGCGCCGGCGATGATGTTCACTGATTCGCCGCCGCTCTTCACGAACGAGTTGATGGCGGGGTTCGGGCCGATGTAGGTGGCGTCGATGGCGCCGGCGTTCAGGGCCTCGATCGCCGCCGGGCCGGCGTTGAACACCTGGGTGCTGAGGCTGGTGCCGCCGAGCTCCTCCGCGATGTAGCCCTGGCTGACCCCCACCAGGGCGGGCGCGTGGGTGACGTTGCCGAAGTAACCCAGTTTCAGCTCCGCGGCCGTGTTGGCGGCGGGCACGGCTTCCTTAACTGCGGCCGGGCCGCCGCTGGTGACGGCGGAGGCGACGGCGGCGCCCCCGCCAATGAGGGCAAGGATGCCGACGGCGATGCCTACCTTCAGCCCGAGCGGCCGTTTGGGAGCGGCGGACTGTCCGGCAACGATTCGGGTGGAGCTTTGCTGGTTATAGGGGCTCTGGCTCGAGGGATCTGACACTGGAGTTCCTTTGCTGGGGCGGATACTGAGACGAGATTACGGAGCGCCCGGCAGCCCCACAATCGTTCCCGTAGCGGGCGTTCACGGGACGTCTCGGTAGCTCAACGGGACGTAGCGCAGCGACAAGAAACGTCGCCGGACGTCTTTTTCCAGGGCGCCTGAAGGAGTGCCCCCTGTGCAATGGGTTCCAAGGGTTGCCGTTCACCGGGGCCTGTTTCCGGGCCTGAAGCAGACGTACGATCAGGCATGGAAAAGCTGAAATTTGAGGTAAAAATCAACGCTCCCGCCGAGGCAGTCTGGGCCACGATGCTCGAGGATGCCACGTACCGGGAATGGACGAGCGCTTTCAGCGAGACGGGTTCCTTCTATGAGGGCGACTGGAACCCGGGCAGCGAAATTCGGTTCCTCGGCCCGGACGGCGAGGGGTCCGTGGGAGGGATGATCGCAACAGTTGAGGAAATCAGGCCGCATGAGTTCGTCTCCCTGCGATATCTCGGCCAGATCGTAGGTGGTGTGGAGGACAGGACCAGCGATGCGGCGAAGGGATTCATTGGAGCCCACGAAAACTATTCATTCACCGAAGCCGGCGGCGTGACGAGGGTCGAGGTGGAGCTTGACAGCGTGGACGAGTGGGCGGCAATGCTGAATGACACTTGGCCCGTGGCCCTCGCCAAACTCAAGGACCTCGCCGAAGCCCGGGCCTGACCTCTGGCCGTGGACGCCTGGGTGGTTCAAACAGCAGCCGTTTAGGCGGCTTTGACGAGCGGGAGTTCGTCCCAGTGGGTGGTGTAGCGGGGCGAGCGCATGTTCCGTTTCATGGTCCAGTCCAGGCCCGTTTTGATCCCGCCGTGCCCGAGGCCAATGGAGCCGCGTCCGAAGCGGCTGCTTACGTCTTCCAGGAGGGTGCCGATGCGGCGTTCCTCGTGCCGGTTCTCGAACAGCTCCAGCGGGGATTGGTTGCCGGTGGGCCGCAGGTCCGTGAGCATGAGCCCCACTTTGGCGTACCTCACGCCGTCGCGGATATTGGGCAGCAGGGCGTGCGCCGCCCGGGTGAGCAGGAGCGGGTCCGCTGTGGGCATCGGCAGCGGGACGCACACCGATGGATAGGACTGTTCCTGCCCGCTGAAGGGCGAGGTGCCGGCGAATGCCGTGAGGACTTTCGCCTGCAGCCCATGTTTGGCCAGCCGCGCGCTCGCATTCTGGCCGTAGATGCTGAGGACCTGCCGCAGCCCGGCAGCGGTGGTGACCGGGGTGGCGAAGGAACGCGAAAAGATCAGCTGGTCCCGGCCCAGGCGTTCCTCCTCCATGGGGATGCAGGGTGTGCCGTTGAGCTCCAGGACGGTGCGCATCATGACTACCGAGAACTTGTCCCGGATGGCCACGGGGTCGGCGCGGGCGAGGTCCAGGATGGTGTGGATGCCGATCGCGTTCAGGCGTTTGGCCAGGCGGCCGGCGATGCCCCAGATTTCCTCGACGGACAGGCGTGCCAGCAGTTGCTCCCGCACGGCAGCAGGAACGCTGTCCCAGTGGCATACCCCGCCAAACGCGGGGTTGTTCTTAGCCCACTTGTTGCACAGCTTGGCCAGGGTTTTGGTGGGCGCGATTCCAACGCATACCGGCACCCCGACGTTGCGGCGGACGGCGTTTTTCATGGTCCTGCCCAGAGCCAGCAGCTGCTCCGGCTCACCCTTCACCCCGAGGAAGGCCTCGTCGATGCTGTAAACCTCCAACCACGCCGAGTACCTGCTGAGCAACTCCATGACCCGGGCACTGATGTCCCCGTAGAGTTCGTAGTTGCTGGACTTGGCCACCAGTCCCCATTCCTTCGCGCGGGGCGCGAGTTTGAACCATGGCTCGCCGGTGGCAATGCCCAGGGCTTTCGCTTCGGGGGAGCGGGTCACGGCGCAGCCGTCGTTGTTCGAAAGCACCACCAGCGGCCTGCCCTCCAGCGAAGGATCGAAGGCACGTTCCGCCGAGGCGTAGAAGCAGTTCACGTCCACGTGGGCGATCTGCGGCATCTGCCGCATGATGGCGGGCTTGCTCATGGCAGTGCCTGCGGACGGCGGTGGCTAGACATGGTGCAGGCACCTCGTGGCCACGCCCCAGATGGTCAGCTCGGAGAGGGCAGGCACCCTGATGTCCGGATACTTTGGATTTTCCGCCTGCAGCACCACTCCCGTGGCAGTCAGGCGCAGGCGCTTCACGGTCAGTTCCCCGTCCAGTACGGCGATGACCACGGACCCGTCCTTCGGTTCCAGCGCCCTGTTGACGATCAGCTCATCACCGTCGCTGATGCCGGCGCGCTCCATGGAATCTCCCGTTACACGGACAACAAAGGTGCTGGTGATGTCCTTGATCAGGTGGGCGTTCAGGTCGATCCGGCCATCAAAGTAGTCCTGCGCCGGCGAAGGGAACCCCGCGGCGACGGGCACCGGTGAGATCAGCACCGAGAACAATGAGGCGCCCGCATCTATCACGCGGGGACCGATAATAACGCCCACAACACACCTTTATTCGAATATATGTTCGATTACTTCAGTGTAGTCCCTGCCTCTGACAAAGCCATCCCCTCCGGACTGCAGGCCGCGCCGCCGTGGTGGCATCCGCCGTCGCGCCTTAACAAACAGCAACGCTGCCGCGCCTGACGTAGACACCCTTTAAATACAGGAGTGGTGCTGTCCTCATGGGACAGCACCACTCCTGGTTCAAGCTGTTTCCTGTTAGCCGGCAACGGCGGGCCGCGACTCCCGCACCACCGACGGCGTGAACTTCGCCCCGGTGTCCGGGAAGGAAGGCACCTGGATCCGGGCGTGGGTGTGGACTTCCTGAACCGTCCGGCGGGTGTGCTCCGCGATTTCCTCCATGGTGGCCACCCACATGCCGTCCATCCCTTTCACTCGCTCAATTAGCCGCTCCAGGGCCACAGCCTTGGAGGGCCGGCCGGAGATGAACGGGTGGTTGGTGAGGACGAAGCAGCTGCCCTGCGCGTGGTGCGCCTCGGCCTCAAGCGTCCACATTTCCAGCACCTTCGCCGGGCTTTCGATGACGCCGCTGCCGGTGACGCCGGGGTAGAACGCGTACTGCTCCCAGTCGTCCAGCGCCCAGTCCACCGGAATCTCCACAATGTCCCGGGAGTCACCCGGGGCGACGCTGAAGCGGTAGGGGGCGTCGCCGTCGAGCAGGCTCGAATCGTAAAGGAAGCCGCGATCGGCGAGCAGCGCCGGGGAGTGCCAGTTCAGTTCCCACCATGGCGCCCGGTAGCCAACCGGCTCCACTCCAGCCACCTTGGCCAGCGCCTCCAGGCCGCGGTCGATGTACCGGGCCTCCGTCTCGGCGTCGATGCCCTGCATCGGCTCGTGCAGGTAACCGTGGTGCGCCACCTCGTGTCCCGCATCCACGATGCGCCGGACGGTGTCCGGATAGCACTCGGCCGTGAAGCCGGGGATGAAGAAGGTGGCGCGGATGTCCTGCCGCCGGAGGATCTGCAGCAGCCGGGGGACTGCGACCTTGGGCCCGTAGGACTGGTGGGTCATCAGGGACATCCGGCTGGTGCTCTTGGGATCGTGGGCGATGGTGCAGGATTCGGCGTCGACGTCGAAGGTGAAGGAGGCTGCTGCCTGCTTGCCCTCCGGCCAGGTGATCGGGTGGGCGGAGTCCGGGAATGCTTCAAAGGTCATGGCAGGTGTTCCTAAATTAGAGGCCGGCCTGGGCGCTGGGCCTGGCAGGGATTCCGGCCAGGGCCGGGGAGGGCTGGGCGTCGGTACTGGCGGCCGGGGAGGATTCGAGGTACTTGCGGTGTACCCTCGGGCCCAGGATGGCGTAGCTCGTGGCGCTCGCCAGCCCGCCGGCCAGCCAGGATAGATCCAGGCCGCCCATGGCCACGGCGAAGGGGCCCTGCATGGCGGGGACGAGGCCGTACATAAACAGCCAGGTGGCGAAGATGCCCACCAGGAGGGAGGTGACGCCCGCCCAGTTGACGCCCGGCAGCCGCTTGGTGCCCACGCCGTCGAACAGCCGCGCGGGGTTGCCGGGCCAGCGCTTCTCGATCCAGAAGTAGTGCACCAGCATGACGCCGCCCCAGGCAGCCACCCAGGCCACCAGGCCGATGAGCCACGCGTCCAGGACCGCTGCGAAGTCCTCCTGGAAGATGAAGAAAACGACGGCGATCAGCGAGAAGACGCCGACGAACAGGTTCAGCTTGCGGCGGCTGATGGTGATGTCCAGTGACTGGGTGGCCACCGAGAAGGTGTAGATGTTCAGGATGTTGGTGGCGATGGGGCCGTGCAGCACCATCAGCAGGACGGGCAGCGCCAGGACCCCGAAGTTCTGGACGATGAGCTTTCCGGGGTCGATCTCGCCGCTGTTGGTGGCCAGGCTGGCACCCAGGACGCCAAGCCAGACCACCGGGATGAACTGGCCCAGGACGGACGCCAGGTAGACCTTCTTCTTGGGAACTTCCGTGCTGACGAAGCGGGAGTAGTCGGCGGCGTACGTGAACCAGGTGATGCCCCAGCCGATGCCGATGGCGGTCATCACGGCGCTCATGGCTGCGATCCGCTCGGAGCCTTCCAGGATGTTGCCTGCTGGGCCGGCGTAGGCCCAGTCGATCTTCATGCCGAACCAGGCAACAGCGGACATGACGGCCAGGATGATGATGGTGGGCGGGACGGTCCACTTTTCAAAGGCGGCGATTGCCTTGTAGCCAAACCAGGCAATGGCTACTTGGGTGGCCATGATCCCCGTGGCCACAGCAATTTTCCAGGCATAGTTCTGCGCCGTGGGATCCACCCAGCCAAGCGTTCCGAACAGTGCCATCACCAGGTCCAGGATGATCCAGGTGTTCACGGCGCACCAGCCGATCACCAGGAGCGCCTGGATGGCTGCCGGGAGGTAGTTGCCCCGCCGGCCGAAGGCGGCCCGGGCCAGGACCATGCCGGTGGCGCCCGTCTTCTGGCCCAGCAGGACGAAGCAGCCAAAGAGCAGCATGCCGATCAGGTTGCCCAAGACCAGGACGGTGACGGTGTCCGCGAAACCAAGCCCCAGGTGGATTCCGAGGGCGCCGAGCACCCAGTTGATGGGGGCCAGGTTGGCGCCGGCCCAGATCCAGAATTGGCCGGAAACTTTGTGCGTGCGCTGTGACTCGGGAATGGGCTGGAGCCAGGCCTCGCAGTCCTCGGCCGGCGCCATTGCCGGCCCTGACTGCTTCGTGGAGAGGTTGTCTTGCATGGGGAAAGCCTCCATAAGTGAAAGGGATAGATCCAGATTATGTGGCTCATGCCACAACCACCACATACAATGTGTCGTGAAGATTTGCCTTCTATGCGACGGAGTGTCATGCCAATACGGCTGCAGGATGTTTTGAAACATTCCACCCTCACCCCCGCGGATCCAGTAATCCGCGCGGCTGCTGCCATTGCGGCCCAGACGCAGCTGCGCTGGATCCACTCCAGTGAGGTCTTGGACATCGCCCCGTTACTTGGCGGAGGTGAGCTGCTGCTCACCGGCGGCCAGGCGCTGGCCGCGGCGACGGATAAGCGGCGTATCGGCTACATCTGGGAGCTGGCCGAACGTGGGGTGGCCGCGCTGGCCATCGAGACGGGCGCGGCCCTGCCGTCCATTCCGTCCTCCATGGTGGGAGCAGCCGAAGCTGCCGGTCTTCCGTTGATAGAGCTGCGCAAAGTGGTGCCCTTCGTGGGCGTCATGGAAGCCATCAATTCATTGCTGGTGAGCGAGTCGGCTGCGCACCTGCAGCAGGCTGACCGGGCAAGCCATGCCATGGCGGTTGAGCTGGCCCACGGCGGCAGCCTTGACCGGATCCTGGCCGTCCTCGCTGAGGCGGTGGGCGCCGAAGTTGTCCTGACTTCCAACGCGGGAGCTCCGCTGGCAAGTGCATTGCCTGCCGGCCACGCCGGGGATGCCGGGCCGGTGCCAGCCTCAGACGCCGACCAGGACCGTGCACGCACCACCCATATAGACGTGTCCGTGCGCGGCATACCTTCCGCGCGTTTGAGCCTCCACACGTTGGCTGGAGGAGATGTGAACCTGGCGAGGATTGCCGGGAACCGATCGGTGGACATTCTGGCGCTGGCCCTGCTGCAGCGGATGCCGCCCGGCCTGAAGGAGATGGCCGGGGCCGCACTGATCCGCGCCGTTGACTCCGGCACGCAAAACTGGCGGCTCCAGCAGCTCGCACCGGCTGCGGGGATCCCCCCGGCTGCGCAGCTGGTGGCAGTTGTGATCCGTTCCCCTGGTTCGCGGCAGCTCCGTACAACAGTGGAGCAGCTGTTGGACCGGGTGGGCCGGCACAGTGCCAGCTATGCGGACAACCAGGAGCTGTTGGCGCTCGCCGCGTTGCGGACCGGTAAAGCGCAGGAGGACCGGAGCGAGATCCTGGCCGGGCTCCGGACGCTCGAATTGCCCGAGGGCAGTATCAGCGCGGTAGGTCCCGTGGCTTCAGGGATTTCGGCAGCACCGTGGTCGCTGGCAGAGGCGCGGCTGACGCTGGATGTGGGAGCCGGCGACGAGCTGCGGTCTTCCGGGGCACGCCTGACGGGGGCGCTCGACGCCGAGGCGTTTGCGGTGGAACGGATGGCATTCCATTCCCTGGACGCCGCCCGGCGCGAGGATTTTGTGCGCCAGCAGCTGGGGTCCGTGCTCGAATACGACAAGCAACGCCGCTCGCAGCTGGCTGAGACGCTGCGGGTATGGCTGGACTCCGGCTGCAACACTGCCCAGGCTGCGCGGGAGCTGCATCTGGAGCGGCAGTCCATGCACCAGCGGCTGCAGCGGATCTTCTCCCTCTGCGGCGGCGACCCCCGCAGCACCGGCCGCCTCGCCGCCCTGCACCTGGCCACCCGCCTCGCCGCCCTGCACTCCGAGTAGGACGCTCTCTCACTTGATGTCGGTTTTCCGGTGACGCTCTCTCACTTGATGTCGGTTTTCCGGCGACGTTCTCTCAGCTGATGCGGGTTTCGGGCCGATCCTCTCTCACTCGTCCGTAAGCTCGCCGGTGCCTGTGGATAACTTCTGCAGCCGCGTGCCGTCTCGGGGCAGAATGCCAGCATGCGAAAGCAAGTCCTGCCACTTCCGTTGGCAACAGCTCCCTTCACCTTCGTCGCGGCCGGGGCTTCGGGTGTCACCGTCAACCGGCTCCGGCGGAAGGACGTGGTCAACGTGGGCCGGGGTCTTTACCGACCAGCGGACTGGGACTTCGATCTGGAAGGAGCCGCGAGGGCGTTGTCCGCTGCCTCACCCGGGGCCTGGATCTCGCATGTGACCGCGGCGCGGCTCCGGTGCCAACTGCTGCCTCCATGGCTGGCCGACTCTACAGAGCTGCACCTCAGCAAGCCCCGTGCACTGCCGTCAGTCCGCCGGAAGGGCATCTTCGGGCATACCGTTCTGGCGCGTGAAGATGAGGTCGAACTGGTCGATGGCATCCGCCTGAGCACGCGGTCCCGCACCTGGCTCGATTTGGCACGCGACCTGCCGCTCGATGACCTTGTGAGCATGGGTGACGAGCTCATCCGCATCCCGCGCGTGGATTTCGAAGGAAGGACGGAGCCCTACGACACATTGGCGGGGCTGCGCATGCTGGTGGGACGGCACCCGAATCTCCAAGGCATCGTCAGGGCTCGTGAAGCGTTGGACCTGATGCGTGTGGGCGCCGACTCCGCGCCGGAAACGCTGCTTCGGCTGGCTATTGCCAGCGCCGGCTTACCCGAGCCGGAACTCCAGGTGCCATTGCGCGCCGGAGACGCGCGGTCGCCGTCGGCCGATCTCGGCTACCGTCATCGCCGCCTTGCGATCCAGTACGACGGCGGGCACCACCGCGGGGAGGCCCAGATCTTCAGCGACAGGCGGCGGGATAAGGCTTTTGAATCGGCCGGCTGGATGGTCCTCATCTTCGACAAAGATGACCATGCTGACGACTTTCGCCGCGCCGTGGGACAGATCAAAAGGGCGCTCCGGAACGGCTGGCTCGACCACCCTTACGCGTCGGGGTTCGCCAGCAAATAGACGTTGGCGGAGACGGGCACCTGACGACGGCGGCGCTAAGGCAGTGTCGCTCCCTCACCGGAAGTGAGAGAGCGACACCGGAAAACCGACATCAAGTGAGAGAGCGTCACAGGAAAACCCGCATCAAGTGAGAGAGCGTCCGGCCAAAACCGACATCGAGTGAGAGAGCGTCGGGTGGGGGTGGGGCTAGCGGAGGACCACCGTGCGGTTGCCCTGCAGGATGACCCGGCCCTCGCAGTGCCAGCGCACCGCGTTGGACAGGGCCTTGCATTCGGTGTCGCGCCCGGCGGCCACCAGGTCCTCGGGCCCGTAGGTGTGGTCCACCTCCACGGTCTGCTGCGAGATGATCGGGCCCTCATCGAGCTCGCTGTTGACATAGTGCGCGGTGGCACCGACAGTCTTCACCCCGCGCGCGTACGCCTGGTGGTACGGCTTGGCGCCCTTGAAGCTTGGCAGGAACGAGTGGTGGATGTTGATCGCCTTCCCGTCCAGCTTGCGTGTCAGGTTATCGCTGAGCACCTGCATGTACCGGGCCAGCACTACGAGCTCCACGTCGAACTCGTCCACCAGTTCCAGCAGCCGCGCCTCGGCCGTGGGCTTGGTATCAGCCGTGACCGGCACGTGGAAGAACGGAATCCCGTGCCATTCCACCAGCGCCTGATGGTCGGTGTGGTTGGAGACCACGGCCACCACGTCCACCGGCAGCTCGCCGATCCGCGCCCGGAACAGCAGGTCGTTGAGGCAGTGCCCGAACTTGGACACCATGATCAGCACCCGCCGCTTGGAACCGTGCGGCTCCAGCCTCCAGCGCATCCCGAACCGCTCTGCGACGGGACCGAAAGCGGCCCGCAGCGTGTCCGCGGTGGAGGCATCGCCGTCGGACGCAAAATGCACCCGCATAAAGAAGTGCCCTTCGCTGCGCTCGCCGAACTGCTGGTTGTCGATGATGTCGCAGCCGTGCTCCAGCAGGAAGCCGGACACGGCGTGGACAATCCCGGGCGATTCAGAACAGTCCAGCGTCAGGACATGCTCCACAGTGGTCACCGGCTGCGGGACGGAAGTTTCAATGTCAGTAGCAGTCATGGTTCAGCACTCGATCACATTCACGGCAAGGCCCCCTCGGGACGTTTCCTTGTACTTGGTTTTCATGTCGGCACCCGTCTCGCGCATCGTCTTGATGGCTTTGTCCAGGGACACCTTGTGGCTGCCGTCGCCGTGCAGGGCAAGGCGGGCGGCGTTGATGGCCTTCACGCTGGCGATCGCGTTGCGCTCGATGCAGGGGATCTGCACCAGCCCGCCCACTGGATCGCACGTGAGGCCCAGGTTGTGTTCAATGCCCACCTCGGCGGCGTTCTCCACCTGGGCGGGCGTGCCGCCCAGCACCTCGCAGAGCCCGGCGGCGGCCATGGAGCAGGCGGAACCCACTTCACCCTGGCAGCCCACCTCGGCACCGGAGATGGAGGCGTTGATCTTGAACAGGATTCCGACGGCGGCCGCGGCCAGCAGGAAGCGGACCACGCCGTCGTCATTGGCGCCGGGCACAAACTTCACGTAGTAGTGCAGCACCGCAGGAACGATGCCCGCCGCGCCGTTGGTGGGCGCGGTGACGATGCGTCCGCCTGCGGCGTTTTCCTCGTTCACGGCCAGTGCGAACAGGTTCACCCATTCCATCGCCCGGAGCGGATCAGTCACGCCGGTGTCCGCGGTCAGGGTTTGGAACAACGACGGCGCGCGGCGGCGGACGTTGAGCCCGCCGGGAAGGATCCCTTCCGCGGCGCAGCCGTTGTCCACGCATTCGCGCATGACAGCCCACAGCCCCAGCAGCTTCTCCCGGAGTTCCGCTTCAGTCCGCCAGGTCAGTTCATTGGCGAGCATCACGTCGGAGATGGACATGCCCTCGCGCTTGCAGATCTCCAGGAGCTCGTCCGCTGTGGTGAACGGGTAGGGCAGGACGGTGGAGTCCGCCACCACCCTGTCGCCGGCGTCCGCGTCCCCGTCAACAACGAAGCCGCCCCCAATCGAATAGAAGCTCCGTTCGCTCAGGACGGACCCAGTGTGGTCCAGGGCGCGGAAGGTCATGCCGTTCGGGTGGGCCGGAAGGGACTTGCGCCGGTGCAGCAGCACGTCCTCGTCCCAGTTGAAGTCCACCCGATGGTCCCCGCCGATCCACAGCTCGGCGTCCAGGGCAGCTGCGGCAACCTGGTCGTCGGCCGTGAAGGTGTCCACGGTTTCGGGGTCCAGCCCCTTGAGGCCCAGGACCACGGCCTTGTCCGAGCCGTGGCCCCGGCCGGTGGCGCCGAGGGAGCCGAACAGTTCAGCCTGCACGCGCCGGGTGGAGCTCAGGTGTCCGTCGCCCTTGAGTCCGTCGGCGAACAGCTTCGCTGCCCGCATCGGCCCGACCGTGTGTGACGACGACGGCCCGATGCCAACGGAGAACAGGTCCAGGACGCTGAGGGCCATTTAGGGGACCTCGGGGGAGGCGTACTCCCGCATCGCGTCGAGCAGCCAGCGGCCCAGGAAATCCGCGAAGGACGCCCGGGGGAAGAGCCGGAACGTCTCCTCGCCGGTCTTCCAGAGCACCACGGGGATGTTGCCGATTTCGGTGGACAGTGCCGTTCCGGCCTTCAGGACACGCGGGTGCAGGTCCAGTGAGCAGCCCTTTTCCAGGACGGCCCTTGAGCGCGGTCCGGTGAGCTCGAAGGTGGTGCGGTTGGCGGAAAGGTCCACCACCTGGCCGGCACCGTCACCGAGTGCCTCACGCAGCGCACGCAGAAGGTCGCCGCCCAGGGACTCGTGGGCTTCCCGTGGGGCTACCACCAGGAACTCTTCCGGCCCTAGCCACAGCACGGACGTTTCAGGGTTGCCGGCCACGCCGCCGCATCCGGACGGCAGTCCGCCGGTGACGGCGGCGATGCGCTGCCCGGCGTCGCTGTCCCGGTTGACCCGAAGGCCCACCATGGTCAGGAACGCCACTTCGGACAGTTCCACCACGCCCCGGACGGAACCGGTTTCAAAATCTGCGCGGAGCTGGGCGGCGGGGCTGACACGGAGTGAGAGGTTCTTCTCGTAGGAGGTTGCGGGTGCTGCTGTTTCAGCCATCTTTGCGGGTCCCTTCGGGGTCAAAAAGTACGGTTTCGGCGACGACGACGTCCACCAGCTGGTCGCCGGCGGCAGCCACCAGGGTCTCGCCGATCCGGTTGCGGCCGTTCTTGATCAGGGCCAGGCCGAACGACCTGCCGAGCGCCGCGCTGTGGTAGCTGGAGGTGACGAAGCCTTCCATCGGTACCGGCCCGTAAGCCGGGTTGGTGGAACGGCCCTTCTCCACGAGCTGGGTACCTTCCGGCAGCCGCAGCGTCCCGTCCACGGGCAGGACGCTGACCAGGTGCTTGCGGTCCTCGCGCTGGCCGTCGGCCCGTGAGTAGGAGCGCTTGCCGATGAAGTCCTTGGCCTTGGAGACGATCCACTCCATGCCGGCATCCTGCGGGGTGACGGTGCCGTCCGTGTCCTGGCCAACGATCGGGTAGCCCTTTTCGGCGCGGAGCACGTGCATGGTCTCAGTGCCGTAGGGGGTGATGTTGAACTCGGCCCCGGCGGCTGCCACTGCCTCCCAGGTGTTCAGGCCGTACCAGGACGGCACGTTGATCTCGTAGGCCAGCTCACCGGAGAAGGAGATCCGGCAGATCCTGGCCCGGACGCCGGAGGCCAGGGTGGTTTCGCGGAAGGTCATGAACGGGAAGGCTTCGGCTTCCAGCCCGCCGTTGGCGGCCAGTTCCGGTGCCACCTTCGCCAGGACCGCGCGGGATTTGGGCCCGACGACGGCGATGGTGCTCCACTGTTCGGTCACCGAGGTGCAGTGCAGGTCCAGTTCAGGCCATTCGGTCTGCAGCCATTCCTCCAGCCAGTCCAGCACCTTCGCGGCGCCGCCGGTGGTGGTGGTCATGAAGTAGGTGTCGTCGTCCAGGCGCAGGGTCACGCCGTCGTCGAAGATCATGCCGTCCGCCATGCACATCACGCCGTAACGGGCGGAACCCGGGGCGAGCTTCTTGAAGGCGTTGGTGTAGATCCGGTTGAGGAACTCACCGGCGTCCTTGCCCCGGATCTCGATCTTGCCCAGGGTGGTGGCGTCCATAAAGCCCACGGAGTCGCGGACGGCGGCGCATTCCCGCAGCACGGCAGCGTCCATGTCCTCCCCGGCCTGCGGGTAGTACCAGGGCCGCTTCCACTGCCCCACGTCCTCGAACAGCGCGCCCTTCTCTACGTGCCAGGGGTGGATGGACGTCTTGCGGGCGGGGTCGAACAGTTCGCCGCGCTGGCGTCCGGCCAATGCCGCGAAGGCTACGGGCGTGAACGGTGCGCGGTAGGTGGTGGTGCCGATGTCGCCGATGCCCCGGGAGGCCTCGCCAGCGGTCCGGAGCGCGGCGGCGATGACGCCGATTGCGTTGACGCCGGAGGTCTTGCCCTGGTCGTTGGCGGTGCTGATGGAGGTGTAGCGCTTGATGTGCTCCACTGAGCGCATGCCGGCTCCGGTGGAGCGCAGCACGTCAGCCACGGACTGGTCACGCTGGAAGTCCACGTAGTGCTGGTGCCAGTCGTCCGGGGTGCCCTGCTCGCCGGGGACCAGCCACAGCTGGCGGGTGGGGGCGGAGGCCTTCGGCTCGGCGAGCGGTGAAGGTTCGACGGCGGATGCAAAGCCGGCCGCGATGGCCGCCGAAGCTCCGGCGGAGATGCCCTCGGCCAGGCAGTCGGCGGTATCGAAGGAGCCGCGGCCGGAGCCGATGGTCTGCTGGTTGGGAACCACGGTGCTCGGCACGAAGGCGGCCAGCTCCTCGTCCCAGCGCAGCTTGCCCTGGCGCTGCGAGTGCAGGTGCACCAGCGGGCTCCAGCCGCCGGACACAGCCAGCAGGTCGCAGGCGATCTGCTCGATGCCGGAGGTGAGCTCGCCGTCGTCGTTGATGCTGCGGACGGTGACGCCGTCCAGGCGGCCATTGGTTCCGGCGGCGGACGTGTTGGCCACGGCGCTGCCGATCAGCACCCGGGTTCCGGCTTCGACGGCGGCAGCAGCCACGGCGGTGAGCTGCGGACGGGCGTCCACCACGGCGGCGACCTTGACGCCGGCGGCGCGCAGGTCAGCGGCCACGGCGTAGGCGCTGTCGTTGGTGGTGCTGATGACCACGCGCTGCCCGGCGGCCACTCCGTAGCGGTTCAGGTAGCTGCGGACGGCGGAGGCGAGCATGATGCCGGGGCGGTCGTTGTTTTCGAAGACCAGCGGGCGTTCGTGGGCGCCGGGAGCCAGTACCACCTGGTTGGCACGGATGTGCCAAATACGCTGCCGGGATACTCCGGAAGCGGCGGGGGAGGACAGGTGGTCCGTGCGGTTCTGGACGGCGATCACGTAGTTGGCGTCGTAGGCGCCGAAGGCCGTGGTGCGGTTCAGGACGGTGGATTCGGCGCCGGAGACGAGTTCGGCTTCGACGTCAGCCACCCATTCGAGGGCGGGCTTGCCTTCGATGGTCTCGGCCAGTCCGGGTGCCGTGGATCCGGACAGGAGGGACCCGCCCAGTTCGGGCTGGTCGTCCAGGAGCATCACGCGGGCGCCGGTGCGGACGGCTTCGCGGGCCGCGGCCAGGCCGGCAGGGCCCCCGCCGACAACGAGCACGTCGGTGTGGACGTACTTCTTGTCGTACTCGGCGCGGTCCTCCTCCGGGTCAAGTTTGCCCAGGCCGCTGAGCAGCTCTGCCTTCAGGCCGTCCACCAGGGTGACGGTGGTGGCGGGGAGCATGGACTCGGCGACGTCGCCCGGGAAGCGCGCAGCGATCTTCACCGTCGCGTTGGATTCCTCCACGCCGGCTGACATGATGCCGCGGGGCCGGTCCTCGTAGAGTGAGTTGCCGGCGTTGATGCGGCCGTTGGCGATAAGGGCCGAGGCGAGGGTATCGCCGGGGTGGCCGGTGAATTCCTCGCCGTCCACGGTGAAACGCCAGGAAATGGTGCGGTCGATGCGGCCGCCGGAAGCGAGGCGGGCGTTCTGGGAAGTCACTTGGTTGCTCCTTCCGGGGCGGTGGTGCCGGCGTTGGTACTTGGTGCGGGGAGGCTGGTGCCCGAAATGCTCGTTCCGGATGTGCTCGGGGCCGCGGTCCCGGTGGTGGTGCTGTCAGCGGCAAGGCTGGCGGTGCCGGTTTCGGCGGTCACCTTGCCGGCGGCGTCCGGGCGGGGCGTGCCCATCGGGTAGATGGCCTGGATCTCGTAGGTGACGGTGTCGCGGAGCATGTTGAACCACTGGCGGCAGCCGGTGCTGTGGAGCCAGCGCTCGGCGAAGGCGCCCTTGGTGTTGTCGCGGTAGAACAGGTACTCGGCCCACTGGCGGTCGGTCAGCTCGTTGGGGTTTTCCGGGTAGGGCACGTGGGCCTGGCCGCCGTAGTGGAACTCGGTCTCGTCGCGGGAGCCGCAGTTGGGGCAGGAGATGAGCAGCATGTGCGTCTTCTTTCTAAAGTGCAGTGTTCGCTGGCGGCTAGTGGGCCACGGCGGCGGCGCCGTGTTCGTCGATCAGCGCGCCGGTTTCGAAGCGCTCCAGCGCAAACGGCTTGTTAAGCCTGTGCGGGGTGCCGGTGGCGATGTTGTGCGCGAAGGTCATGCCGGCCGCCGGAGTGGCCTTGAAGCCGCCGGTGCCCCAGCCGCAGTTCACGAACATGTTCTCCACCGGGGTGTTGCCCACGATCGGGGAGGCATCCAGCGTGGTGTCCACGATCCCGCCCCAGGTCCGGAGGACGTGGGCCCGGGCGAAGATGGGGAAGAGCTCGACGGCGGCGGCCATCTGGTGCTCGATTACGTGGAAGGAGCCGCGCTGGCCGTAGCCGTTGTAGGAGTCCACGCCGGCGCCCATGACCAGTTCGCCCTTGTGCGCCTGGGAGACATAGACGTGCACGTGGTTGGACATGACCACCGTGGGGTGGACCGGCTCGTGCAGTTCGGAGACCAGCGCCTGCAGGGGGTGGGACTGGATGGGGAGCCGGAACCCGGCCATCTCGGCCAGGACCGAGCTGTGCCCGGCGGCGGCCAGGCCCACCTTTTCGGTGTTGATGGTGCCGCGGTTGGTCTTGACGCCCACCACGCGGTTGCCGTCCTTGACGAAGCCGGTGACTTCGCAGTTCTGGATGATGTCCACGCCCATCTCGTCGCACTTGCGGGCGAAGGCCCAGGCAACGTGGTCGTGCTTGGCTATGCCTGCGCGGGGCTGGTAGGTGGCGCCCATGACGGGGTACCGGATGTTGTCGCTGATGTTCAGGATGGGGCAGAGTTCCTTGACCTGCTTGGGGTCCAGCCACTCGGCGTCCACGCCGTTGAGCTTGTTGGCCCCGACGCGCCGCATGCTTTCACGGACGTCGCCCAAGGTGTGGGCAAGGTTCATGACGCCGCGCTGGCTGAAGAGGAAGTCGTATTCCAGCTCCTCGGGCAGGATCTCCCAGAGCTTGAGGGCGTGCTCGTAGATCGCCGCGCTCTCGTCCCAGAGGTAGTTGGAGCGGATGATGGTGGTGTTCCGGGCCATGTTGCCGCCCGCCAGCCAGCCCTTTTCCAGGACGGCGATGTTGGTCATGCCGTGATTCTTGGCCAGGAAGTACGCGGTGGCCAGGCCGTGCCCGCCGCCGCCCACAATCACGGCGTCGTAGGAGGACTTGGGCTCCGGGTTGCGCCAGAGGAAGTCGGGGTGCTCGGGGAGGAGGTCTGCGCTCACTGGGCCGCTCCAATCAGGTCTGCTTCGAAGGCTGCAACGTCTGTGCCGCCGTCGTTCTGGGAAAGGTGGGGGTAGAGGGGGAACTTCTCCGCCAGGGCGGTGACGCGGGCGCGGAGTTCGACGGCGGTGCTGTCGCCCAGGGACGTGGTCCCGGAGGCGACGCTGCCTGCCGAGGCGATGAGCGCCGTCGCAATGATGTCCGCAACTTCTGTAAATTCCTCAGCGCCGAAGCCGCGGGTGGCGAGGGCCGGCGTGCCGATCCGGAGGCCGGAGGACACCATCGGCGGGCGGGGGTCGAAGGGCACGGCGTTGCGGTTCACGGTGATGCCGATGCGGTGCAGGGCGTCTTCGGCCTGCTGTCCGTCCAGCTCGGAATTGCGGAGGTCAACCAGGACCAGGTGGACGTCGGTGCCGCCGTTGACCACGGAGATTCCGGCCGCGGCAACGTCGTCCTGGAGGAGCCGTTCGGCGAGGAGCTTGGATCCCTCCAGGACGCGCTCCTGGCGTTCCTTGAATTCGGGGGAGGCGGCGAGCTTGAACGCCACGGCCTTGGCTGCGATCACGTGCTCCAGCGGACCGCCCTGCTGGCCCGGGAACACGGCGCTGTTGATCTTCTTGCCGTACTGCTCCTTGGCCAGGATGACGCCGCCGCGCGGGCCGCCGAGAGTCTTGTGCGTGGTGGTAGTGACGACGTCGGCGTACGGCACCGGGTTCGGGTGCAGGCCGGCCGCGACCAACCCGGCGAAGTGGGCCATGTCCACCATGAGGTAGGCGCCAACGAGGTCGGCGATGCGGCGGAACTCAGCGAAGTCCAGCTGGCGGGAGTAGGCTGACCATCCGGCAACGATCAGCTTTGGGCGGTGCTCCAGGGCAAGGGCCTCAACCTCGGCCATATCGATGCGGAGGTCGGATTCGCTGACGTGGTACGGGACCACGTTGTAGAGCTTTCCGGAGAAGTTGATCTTCATGCCGTGCGTCAGGTGGCCGCCGTGGGCCAGGCTCAGGCCCATGATGGTGTCGCCCGGGTTCAGCAGGGCGAACATGGCGGCAGCGTTGGCCTGGGCGCCGGAGTGCGGCTGGACGTTGGCGAATTCTGCGCCGAACAGGGCCTTGACCCGGTCGATGGCCAGCTGCTCCACAACGTCCACGTGTTCGCAGCCGCCGTAGTAGCGCTTGCCCGGGTAGCCCTCGGCGTACTTGTTGGTGAGGACAGAGCCCTGTGCCTCCATGACGGCGGACGGGGCGAAGTTCTCCGAAGCGATCATTTCCAGCGTTGACTGCTGGCGGCCCAGCTCACTGTTGATGGCCTGCTGGACCTCGGGATCGACTACCGAGAGTCGCTCGTTCAACTGCTCAACCACGGGTGCTCCTTTGAAATACCACTTGCTGTCTAACTGATATATCAGTGTGAGCTCAATGGTATGATTGGGATCACAGCAGAGTCAATAGCTGCATGAAAGTGGCACAGGACTTCCGGTTGGAGGCGTGGTCACTGCATGCAGGAGTCAGCACGGAGAACGGAGCGGCACTATGAATGCACTTCTTGCCCTGCCTCAGACTGAGGACGAGGCGCCATCCCAGGCGGAGGCCGCCTACCGGCAGCTGCGGGACAAGCTGATCATGCTGGAGATCCGTCCGGGTGAGCCCATCAATGAGGGCCAGCTCGCGGCCGAGCTGGGCTTCGGGCGGACTCCGGTGCGCGAGGCCATCAAACGCCTGGAAGTGGACCACCTCGCCGTTTCCTATCCGCGCCGCGGGACCTTCGCCACGAATGTGGACTTCACCGAACTGGCGGATGTTTCGGAGATCCGCGAACTGCTGGAGCCGCTGGCCGCACGCCGGGCAGCCAAGCGGGCCAGTGAGAGCATGCGCCGCGAACTCCTGCGGGTGGCGGAGGCCATCGCGGAACTGGGGCCGGGCCAGGCCGAATCGCGCGAACTCATGCGTTACGACCTGATGGTGCACCGGCTGATCTATAAGGCCGCTGCCAACCCGCACCTGGAAAGCACCCTGATCCGTTACGACAACCTGGCCACCCGCATCTGGTGCGTGGTGCTGGACAAGGTGCCGTCAGTCAGCGGCCACATCACCGAGCATGTGGACCTGCTTAAAGCAGTGGCCGACGGTGACGCCGACAAGGCAGCCGAACTGGCCCTGCACCACGTCACCAGCTTCGAGGAAACCATCCGCAAGGTGCTGTAGCCCCCGGGACCCTCTCGCACTTAACGCCGCATAAACCGGGACCCTCTCGCACTTACTGTCGGTTTTACCGGAACCCTCTCGCACATACTGTCGGTATTACCGCGACCCTCTCGCACTGAAAAGGATGGAAGAACGCAACGATGCCCTCCGCCACCCGGAACGCACAGGACCGAACGGTCAGGTTCGGCTTCGCCTTCATCGGTGTCCTGCTCATTGCAGTCAACCTTCGGGTGTCCTTTGTCAGCGTGGGACCGGTCCTCGCGAACATCAGCACCGACCTTGGCCTGTCCAGCGCTGCAGCGGGGTTCCTGACGGGCCTTCCGCTCATTGCTTTCGCCGTCTTTTCACCCCTGGCGCCCGGCTTCGCGACCCGCCTGGGCCTCGACCGTGCGCTGTGGATGTCGCTGCTGATCCTGGCCTCGGGCATTGTGCTCCGCTCCCTGCCTGTTCCCGGCTTCATCTGGGTGGGCACAGCACTCATAGGCCTCGCGATCGCGTTCCTCAATGTCCTGGTCCCTTCGCTGGTGAAGCGGGACTTTCCCTCGAAGGTCAGCAAGCTCACCGGAAGCTACACCGCCACCCAGGCCGCCTTTGCCGCCATGGGGGCCGCCGTCGTCGTGCCCGTTGCCCAGACTTCCTCTGCTGGATGGCGGCTTGCCCTCGGGATCTGGGTGGGACTTGCCCTCATCGCTATGGCGGTGCTCCTGCCCTGGCTGCGCCGGCACAGCTCCGGCACCATGAATGCCGCCGCGCCGGAGGTGTCCCACCAATCGCCTTGGACCTCGGCTTTGGGCTGGCAGGTGACCATTTTCATGGGGCTGCAGTCGATCGCCTTCTACGTCCTGATGGCGTGGCTGCCTACCATCGAACAAAGCCGCGGGGTCCCGGCGACTACCGCCGGCATCCACCTGTCCGTTTTCCTGCTGGTCAGTGTTTTCGCCAGCCTGCTGGCAGGGGGCATCCTTCACCGCGGGTCGGACCAGCGGCTCGTTTCCTTCGCCAGCGGCGCGGTGATGGTTGTGACGTTCCTGGGCCTGGCGCTCGCACCGGACCTCATCCTGCTGTGGGTCCTCCTGGGGGCAACCGGGTGCGGAAGCCTCATTGTCATTGCCCTCTCGCTGTTCAGCCTCCGGACGGTGAACTATCCGCAGGCGGCGTCGTTGTCCGGCATGGCGCAGTCGGTGGGCTACGGCCTGGCTGCTGCGGGGCCGGTGATGTTCGGTGCCCTTCGCGATCTCAGCGGAGACTGGACGCTTCCGCTCCTGGCGACCGCGGGCATCATGGCGGTCCTTGCCCTGACGGGTGTGCTCGCGGGGCGGAACCGGGTGATCAGCGCACCGGCATGACCACCCGCCGTCGTTCTTTTATCCGAAGCCCAGGTCAGGCCCGCGCCTGGGCCTTCACCGAGGTCCGTTCCACCGCGGGGCAGTGGATTTTCGCAACCCCGCCCGTGCCGGTTCCGGGCGGCCCATCAAGCCCGAGCAGCATCCGCACGCCCGCGGCGCCCAGCTCATAGTGGGGGAGGGACACCGTGGACAGCGGGGGCCGCAGGTGGGCGGCGATGACTTCCTGGTTGTCGAACCCCACCACGGCCATGTCGTCGGGGATGGACAGGCCTTGCTCGCGCAGGCCGTCGTAGAGGCCCATGGCCATCCGGTCGTTGTAGCAGTAGACGGCCGTCACGCCTCGTTTGAGGAGTTCCCCCGTAGCCCGGTAGCCGCCTTCCTGGTCCGGATAGGCCTCCAAAACCAGGGCCGGGTCGAATGGAATCCCCGCCTTCTCGAGTGCGTCACGGTACCCCTGGAGCCGCCCGTCCTTGGCCGGCGCCGGAATGGTGGCGTTGATGAAGGCGATCTTCCGGTGCCCGTGCCCCAACAGGATGTCCGTGGCTGAACGGCCGCCCTGGACCTCGTCGGGCACCACGGCGCGGGTTCCAGGCTCGTTGGAGAAGCAGTTGACCAGGACGAAGTCGGCTTCGCGGAGCGGGGTTGGAATGTCCGTCTGGCGGTGGAACCACGTGGAGTAGAGGATGCCGCGGACTTTGTATTCGAGCATCATCTGGATGGCGTCCTGCTCGAGCTCGTTGTTGCCCTCCGTGTTGGCGATGAGGAGGGCGTACCCGTGCTTCCACGCCTCGTCCTGCGCGCCGTGGATGATCTGGCCGGCGAAGGGCGTGGTGGCAACGCCGTCCGCCACCAGGCCGATGAACCGGGACGTGCCGCTGACCAGGGTCTTAGCCATCGCGTTGGGCCGGTAACCCAGGGTCCGGATGGCGTCCTGCACCCGCCGGCGGGTCTCCTCGGCAATCCGGGCGGCCTTTTTCTTGTTGACCACCAGCGACACTGTTGCCGTGGAAACACCGGCCGCTTCTGCCACGTCGCGGAGGGTGACGGGGTGCGCGCGCTCCGGGGTTTTCGGCGCCCGGGCGCCAGGGACCGGCGCCTCCGCACCATTCTCCATTGAACTCATCTGCCCTCCTTGAGGAGTATATCCATCCGCCGTTGCCGTCATCCCTTGTTCGCCCCGCTTTCGAGTCCCTGGATCATGGCCTTGTTGAGCACCAGGAATACCAGCAGCAGCGGGGTGATGGTCACGCATACGGCGGCGAACGTTGCCGTCCAGTCCACCTTGCCCATGGCGCCGATGTAGTTCTGCAGGCCCAGCGGAATGGTCTTCAGGTCCTCGGACAGGACGAAGGTGTTGGCGAAGATGAAGTCGTTCCAGATAAAGATGCTGTTGACCAGGACCACGGTCACCACGGTGTTCAGGGACAGCGGCATGGTGATCAGCCCGAAGATCCGGTACGGGCCGGTGCCGTCCAGGGACGCTGCCTCGTACGTTTCCTTGGGGATGTACTCGTAGAACGAGCAGAACAGGTAGATGGCCATGGGCAGCGAGAACCCGGCCAGCGGGATGATCATGGACAGGTACGTATCCAGCAAATTCACTGCCGAATAGTCGATGAACAGCGGGACCAGGGCGATTTGCACCGGGACGATGATGCCGATCAGGAACAGCCCGCGGACCAGCTTGCTGAGCCGGAACCCCAGCACCTGGATGGCGTAGGCGGCCATCATGCCCAGCAGGACGATCAGGATGTTCGCCCCCATGGTGACGATGAAGCTGTTGAGGATGTTCCGTCCCAGGTCCCCCGTTTCAAAGGCCCGTGCATAGTTCTCCCATGTCAGGGAGCTGGGCAGGGCGAAGGGATCGCCGGTGGCGAAGTCCTGTTCGGTGCGGAGGCTGGTCAGGAACAGCCACGCCAGCGGGTACACCTGCACGATCACGATCAGCATGATCAGCACGCGGGACAGCGTCCGGAACAGGTCCGGCCTGCGCCGGCGGCGCTTCACCGGCGGCCGTGAACGTACGACGGCGGCGGGCGGGGTGGGTGGGGCTGCCTGGGTGATCATGAGTCTGCCTTCCGCTTCAGCAGGAACAGGATGAGGCCGACGGCGACGAGGCACTCAACCACGATGAACACGGAGATGGTGCTGGCGTAGCCGAAGTCCGTGCTGGTGAACGCCGTCTTGTACATGTAGGTGGTGAGCAGTTCCGAGGACTGCCCCGGACCGCCGTTGGTCATCAGGTAGGGGATGTCGAAGCCGCGCAGCCCGTAGGTGGTGGCCATGATGGTGGTGGTGATCCATACCGGACGGATGTAGGGGAAGCGGATCTTGGTGAACAGCGTCCACCGCGAAGCGCCATCCAGGACGGCGGCTTCCTCAAGCTCCTTGGGCACCGCGAGCAGGGCCGCATAGATGATGAGCATGTACAGGCCGGTGAAACGCCAGCCCTCCGGTGCGGACACCGCTGCCAGGACCGTGTTGACGTCCGAGAGCCACGGCCGTTCCAGGCTGCCGAAGCCAACCCAGTGGAACAGCTGGTTGAGCAGGCCCACGGGTTCCAGGGAGTAGATCCGCACGAAGAGGAACGCGATGGCCACGGTGGAGATGACGGCCGGCAGCAGGTAGAGGGTCTTGATCAGCTCGCGTCCGCGGCGGAGCGAGGTCAGGAGGCTGGCCACCACCAGGGCGCCGCCCAGCTGCAGCACCAGGCAGATGGCCAGGTAGATGAGGGCGTTCAGGAACGCCCGCCAGAAGATATCGTCGGCAACGAACATCCGGACGTAGTTGTCCAGGCCCACGAACTCCATGTCGCTGATGCCGTTCCAGGAAAAGAAGCTCAGGAACAGCGACTGGAGAATGGGAAAGAGGACTGCTGCGCCGTAGAGGAGCAGCGGCGGAAGCAGGAAGACCAGGACCGAGGTCCGTGACCTGTTGGGCAGCATCCTGTTGGGTTGCATGGCGGGGCCTTTCGGGGCCTTGCGGGCGGGGGACCGCTGGATCCCCCGCCGCGATGGTTACGTGAAGAAGTAGCGCCTGGGTGAAGAAACAGCGCTTACTTGAAGAACTTCGGGGCGTTCTGCGCGATGGTCTTGTCCATGGTTTCGGTGAACTGCTCAGGGGTGACATTGCCCTGCACGAGCAGCACCAGCTCCTGCTGGAGCCGGCCGTTGGTGGTCGGATCCAGCTGGGTGTCCCAGGGCATGGCCTGCTTTTCGCCCAGGCTGTTGGCCTGGTCCAGGGCCTTCTGGTACAGCGGCGTGGCGTTGGCCGGGACAACGGTTTCGACGTCGGTGGTGGGGGAGAGTGCCCCGGTGGCGGCATATTGGGCGGGGTACTTTTCCAGGGCGAACTTGAGGAAGTCGCTCACCAGGGGATCGTAGGTCTTGGCGTTCACTGCCATGCCGATGCCGGACGGGGACACGAACTCGTTGGCCGCCGTCACGGACCCTGCGGTGGTGGGGAGGGTGAAGAAGTCGATGTCGTTGCGGACGGCCGGGTCCAGCTTGTCCGTGGCCAGGCTGGGCAGTTCCCACGTGCCGATGTTGTACATGGCGGCCTGCCCGGAGGTGAACTGGTTTTGCGCGTCCGAGTAGCCCTGGGCGGAGAAGCCTTCCTGGAAGCACTTGGCCTTGCCCAGTTCCGCCATCCAGTTCACGGTCTTCTGGCCGGCGGGATCGCTGAACTTCGCTTCGCCCTTCTTCAGTTTCTGGACAAACTCGGGGCCCGCTTCGCGGAACGGCTGGTAGGCGATGTAGCGCTCCAGCGGCCACTGGTCCTGGCCATCGATGGCAATGGGGGTGACGCCTGCGCTGCGCAGGGCGGTGCACATGGCCGGAATGTCATCGAGCGATGTTGGTACCGCCACTCCGGCCTTCTCCAGCAATGCCTTGTTGTACCAGATGAATTCCAGCTCGAACTGGAAAGGGATCATGTAGAGGGACCCGTCGTCGAAGCGCTGGTAGTCCAGGGCGCCAGGACGGTAGTTGTCGTAGATATCCAGTGATTCCAGCAGCTGCTCGGCGTCCATCATTTTGCCCTGCTTGGCCAGCTGCTGGGCGAAAGGCGTGGCGTCCGTGTCGAACAGTTCGGGCAGCTTGTTGGCTGCCGCCAGGGTCTCGAGCTTCTGGATGTAGGAGGGCCGGTCCGGGGTGGTGATCAGGTTGAGCTCAAAGCCCGGGTGGTCCTTGGCATAGTCCTCGGCGAGCTTCTTCATGATGTTGATGACCGCGCCGTCGGCAGGACGGGACAGCAGCCACGAGATCTCGCGGGCCTTGATCTCGCCAGTGGGGCTGACGTTGGAGGGATCGGTGGAGCTTGCGCCGCCACAGGCGGTGAGCGCCAGGGCGGTAACGGCTGCGGCGGCGGCAGCGCGGAGCATTTTCTTCATTGGGTCAATCTCCCTTGATTGGAACGGATGGTTTGGGTGATATTCAGTTGTCGGTGCGCTTGCGTACTTCGAACTCTGTGACGGTTACGGTGCCCTCGCCGGCGAACACGCCAATTCCACCGGCGGGAAGGTCGTAGATGCGAGTGCTGAGGGCCACCTGGCGGTCCACGACGGCGACGCACAGGTCGCCGTCCACCACCACTTCCAGCGTGTGGCTGCCGGGCGAAAGGTCGCAGGGGCGTTCCAGCTCGATGGCGTAGGGAACGTCGCCCGAGACATGCCATTGGGCCTCCCCGGTGATGGCCCTGGGCCAGCGGTCGAACACCAGGCGCCCGCGCTTCGGCTCGAGGCGGAGGACGTAGGAGTGGTCACCGTCCGGGCTGGCGCGCAGCAGCAGCCCGCATTCGGTGGTGCCGGCCTGGATGTCCAGCACCGCCCTTGCATAGAACTGCGTGGGCAGATCGTTCGCTGCGACGGTGGCGCTGTAGGAGTCCGGTACGTCCAGCCGGATGGGCAGCGGGCGCTCCAGCTCAAGCGGGATCCCGTCCCAGAAGCTGTCCACCAGCTCGTCCGCGAGGCCGAACGCCAGCGTCCCGTCGGGGTTCTGCCGTGCCTCCAGGACGGACATGGTGCCCGCCCACTGCCACGCGCCGTCGTCGGAATTGCCTTCCTTGCTGGCAATCCAGCCGAAGAAGAACCGCCGGCCGTCCCGCTCCGCCGTCTTGGAAGCGTAGAACGCGCGCCCGTCGATGCTGTCCAGGTCCGGGACGGTCCACGGTCCCGTGGGGCCCTTGGCCATCCGGTACCGGGTGGTGAAGTTTTCGGAAAACTCGGAGTAGACCATGTACCACCAGCCGCCCCACTCGAACACGTCAGGGCATTCATGGGTGACGTACCTGCGGGGATCCCAGAAAGGTTCGGTGTGCTCCCAGGTCATCAGGTCAGTGGAGACGCACTGGGCGATGACGCCGCGGCGGCGTTCGGGGCCGCTGGAGTGCCGGGCCGCCAGGAGCATCCGCCACAGGCCGGCTGCCTCGTCACGGAAGACGAACGGATCCCGCCAGTCCCCGGATTCGAGCCCGTCCGGCGCGCCGAACGTAAGCTCGGGGTGCTTGACCCAGGTGCCCATGCCATCCGTGCTGGTGGCGTGCATGACCAGCTGCAGCGGCAGTCCGTCCGTACCGAGATTGCCTGGATTCTGCCCCGTGTAGAAGAGGTGGTGGATGCCTGACTCGTCAGCAACGATGCTTCCGGTGTAGCAGTTGAAGTCCAGGTCCTCCGTGGTTCCGTGGGGAAGGGCAACGCCATGGTCCTGGAACTGGATGAGGTCCTTGGTGGTCACCAGGTTCCAGGCCGTTCCAGGCTTCGGGTCGGTGCGGACCTCGTGAAGGTAGAAGAGCCAGAACTCCCCGTCCTTCTGGAAAGGGATAAGGTCTCCAACCCATGCATCGGCGGGCTGGAAGAAGACTGGGTAGCTCATCGGCGTTGATGTCCATTTCTGCTAAAGCGTTTGATCACCCTGAAGCTAGCGCGAAAAGCGAGGCTGATCAAGCGTTTTAGCAAAATTAGTTCCGAAGCGTGTTTTGCGACGTTCTGTGGCGGGGACCGCTTTTGCTGAAACGCTTGACCACACGGTTGCTGCTGGGTATGTTCTTCTGCTAAAGCGCTTAAGCAAGCCGGTGATCCCATCAGCGAACCAGCGAAGGTTCCATCACCCCGAGCGCCCGGCGGAGCAGCCGCCCCCTGAGAGGAAGTCAACGATGACACATGCCTTTTCCCGCCGCCACGTCCTGCAGGGCACTGGCGCAGGAGCGCTGGCCCTGTTCATGGGCAGCGCTACATCTGCCGGCCCGGCCGGGGCCGCACAGGCCTCACTGCGGGCCGCGTACCACATGACTCCACCTGCCGGCTGGCTGTGCGACCCGCAACGTCCGGTATTCCTTGACGGCAAGTACCACCTCTACTACCTGCACTCCACGCAGAACAACGGCCAGGGCGGCTGGGACCACGCCACCACGGAGGACGGCGTGGCGTTCGCCCATCACGGCGATGCCCTGCCTCTGCAGCCCGACTTCCCCGTATGGTCCGGATCCGCAGTGGTGGACACGGCCAACACGGCGGGCTTCGGCGCCGGGGCGGTCGTGGTCCTTGCCACCCAGCCGACGGGCGGCATCCGCAAATACCAGGAGCAGTACCTGTACTGGTCAACAGACGGCGGCTACACGTTCACTGCGCTGCCTGACCCGGTCATCGTGAACACGGATGGCAGGGCCGCGGTCACGCAGGCGGAAATCGACAACGCCGAATGGTTCCGGGACCCTAAGGTCCACTGGGACGCGGCGCGCAACGAGTGGGTCTGCGTGATCGGCCGGGCACGGTATGCGGCCTTTTATACGTCCCCGAACCTTCTGGACTGGCAGCTGAAGCGCAACTTCGATAACCCCAACCCGGCGCTGGGCGGAATTGAGTGCCCCGACCTGTTCGAGATGACGGCCGACGACGGCACCAGCCATTGGGTGCTCGGCGCCAGCATGGACGCCTACAGCATCGGGCTGCCCATGACTTACGCCTACTGGACGGGCGCCTGGGACGGGGAGCAGTTCCTCGCCGACGACGTCACCAATCCGCAATGGCTGGACTGGGGCTGGGACTGGTACGGCGCCGTCACCTGGCCGGCCGTTGAGGCGCCCGCGACGCGGCGGTATGCGATCGGTTGGATGAACAACTGGAAGTACGCCGCCCGCGACGTTCCCACCGACGCCTCCGACGGGTACAACGGACAGAACTCGATCGTGCGGGAGCTGCGCCTGGAACGCCAGGGAGGCGGCTGGTACAGCCTGCTCAGCAGCCCCGTTGCAGCGCTCTCGAACTACGCCGCTTCAACCACCACGCTCCCGGACCGGACCGTGAACGGCAGCTACATCCTGCCCTGGTGCGGCCGGGCCTACGAGCTGGAACTCGACATCACCTGGGACACCGCCACGAACATCGGGGTCTCGGTGGGCCGCTCCGCCGACGGCGCACGCCACACAAACATCGGCAAGTACGGCAGCGAGCTGTACGTGGACCGTGCACCCTCGGACCTTGCCGGCTACTCGCTGGTCCCATATACCCGGGCCGCGGCGCCCATCGACGCTGCCGCACGCTCGGTGCACTTGCGCATCTTCGTGGACACCCAGAGCGTAGAAGTCTTCATCAACGCAGGCCACACAGTGATCTCGCAGCAGGTGCACTTCGCGGACGGAGACGCCGGGATTTCCTTCTACGCGGACGGCGGGCCTGCAACCTTTTCCGGCATCACCATCCGCTCGTTCCAGTAGCCTGCCACGGAGATCCGCGGCGACCCCCGCGAAGGTGGGGGCCGCCGTCGTTCTTGCCCACAGCAAAAGGCCTGCGCTGATTTTGCCCGTGGTTGATTTCACGCGGCGCTTGCTACTTGAGAGTATTAGCCATGGCTTCGAACAATGAGCGCGAACCCGACGTCGATGCTGAAGCGGGCCACGGCGGCGTCCAGTCAGTGGACCGTGCCCTCGCGGTCCTTGAGATCCTGGCGCGGGACGGCCACGCCGGCGTGAGCGACATCGCCGAGGAAATGGGCATCCACAAGTCCACGGTTTCGCGGCTGCTGGGCTCGCTGGTGAGCCGGGAAATGGTGCACCAGAACAGTGAGCGCGGAAAGTACCAGCTGGGATTCGGCATCCTGCGCCTGGCCAGCTCCATCCCCGGCAGGTTGAGCCTGGTGCGGGAGGCCCGTCCGGTCCTGGAGGCCCTGGCGGACCAGTTCAAGGAGACCGTGAACCTTGCCGTGCTGCGCTCCAACTACGCGGTGAACGTTGACCAGGCGATGGGGCCCTCAACCCTGGCCACGTATGACTGGGTAGGCAGCCTGACCCCGCTGCACGCCACCTCCAGCGGCAAAGTCCTGCTGGCCGCGCTGTCCGCGGATGACCGGGACCGGATCCTGAAGGAGACAGGCCTGCCGGCACGCACCCCGCGCACTATTACCAACCGCAAAGAGCTTGAAACCGAGCTGATTACCGTGGCACGGGACGGCTACGCCGTCACCCAAGAGGAATTCGAAATCGGGATCAACTCCATCTCCGTGCCGGTGTACAGCCACTTGGGAACGGTCATCGGCGCCATCAGCATCTCCGGTCCGGCCTTCCGCTTCGACCCCGGGAAAGAGCCGGGGCTGGCCGGGGGCCTCAAGGAGGCGGGCCTCCAGGTGAGCGCCAAGATGGGCTACACCCCGCGCTGATGCGCCAGCGTCCCTGGGGAGGATAAGGAAGCTGCCAGCCGCCGGGGCGCCCCACGCCGGCAGCCCTAGAGATCCTCTTCGAGCCGGGCGGTGAGGATCCGGTTGGCATTGGCCTGCAGGATGCCGAGCGACTCCTGGATCAGGGGCGAGGCGATGCTGCCCCGGCGCACCGCGACGACAATGCGGCGCGTGGGTTTGGCCTTGCCGGTGATGCGCAGCCGGACCACGTTTTCGGCACCATGCAGGGGCGCCAGCCGGGGCAGCAGGCCGACGCCCAGCCCCGCACCCACGAATGCGATGTGGGTTTCCCATTCAATGGCTTCATGGGCAATCCGCGGTGTCACCCCCACTGCCGTGAACGCCGCGGTGAAGAGGGAATGGTAGGTGGAACCGGCGGCCTCCGTGATCCAGGGTTCCGAAGCCAGCTCTTCGAGCGTCGCTGTCTCCCGCGATGCCAGCGGATGGTCACGGGGAATGATGACGTCCAATGGGTCGTCGAGCAGGACTCTCTGTTCGAAGCGCGGATCGTCCTCACCATAACTTTCGGACTGCATGGCGACAATGACTGCAAGGTCGATTCGTTCCGCAACCAACAAGTCGAAGCAGCGGGCCGGATCAGCCTCAAGAACCTGCACTTCGAGCAGGGGGCGTGTTGTGCGCAGGGCAGCGGCCAGCGGCGCGAGCAAGTGGGCGGCTGCGGAGGAGAATCCGCCAAGGCCAAAGTGGGGCTGCACCTGGTCGCCGGCCTCCATGGCTGAGGCGCGCAGGCTCTCCCACTGGGCAATGAGCGGATCCGAGCCCGCCACCAGGAAGCGTCCCGTGGCGGTAAGCCGCACGCCCCGGCCGTCTTTCGCCAGCAGCTGCATTCCAAGCACGCGCTGGAGCTCCCGCAATTGCGCGGAGACGGCAGAGGGGGAATAGCCCGTGAGCTCCGCGGTCGCGCCTATGGTGCCGCACCGGGCGAACACGCGGAGGGTAATGAGCCTGGGATCGATCATGCACCTATTCTGCATGGTTATCTTCAAAATCTTGCGCTTTTGTTGCAGTTCATGTGTCCCTAATCTCATCACTACAAGGTCTTCGACCACGCCGCTGGCACCCGCGACCCCGTGGTTGACACGCAACACCCGCTACCCATGCCTCCCTGGAGAAAACCCATGACTGCTTCAGTGAACGTGCCCCTCAATTCACGCGGAAAACTCGCTGCATCATTGCCTGCCGAGCAGCTGGCAGAAATTGCCGCGTTGTTTGAGTTCCGGCACACCGGCTACTCCCTCGATGCCCCCTTCTACACCGATCGCTCGATCTTCAACATCGACATGGAGGCCATTTTCGGCCGGCACTGGATCTTTGCCGCCAGCACCGCGGAGCTCCCGGAGCCGGGCGACTACGTCACCGTCGACTACGGGCCCTACTCCCTGATTGTGCTGCGCAACGACGACGGCGCCGTGAACGTCCTGCATAACGTATGCCGCCACCGCGGCGCCCGCGTCCTCACCGAAGCTGCCGGGTCAACTGGAAACCTGGTCTGCGGCTACCACTCCTGGACCTACTCCCCGGAGGGCAACCTGATCCATGCCTCCGCGCCGGGGGAAACAAAGTTCGACAAGAGCTGCTTCGGCCTCAAGCGCGCCCACGGCCGTGAGGTCGCCGGACTGATCTTCGTCTGCATTGCGGATGAACCGCCGGCGGACTTCGACGAAACCGCAAAGATCTTTGAGCCCTACCTGGCGCCCCACGATCTCTCGAAGACAAAGATCGCCTACCAACAGAACATCATCGAAGAGGGCAACTGGAAGCTCGTCATGGAGAACAACCGTGAGTGCTACCACTGCGACGGACACCCTGAGCTCGCCTGCTCCCTCTTTCCCACCTGGGGCCTGACGGAGGGCCTGATCCCGACCCATCTTGAGGAAGTGTGGGACCGGAACAAGGCGGCCCAGGCCTCCCTCGAGGAGCGTTGCCGCCGCTACGGCCTTCCCTACGAGGTGGTCGAGCAGCTTGACACGCGCATCGCGGGAATCCGGATCTCACGGGAATCGCTCGATGGAGAGGGTGAATCGTTCTCCGCCGACGGGCGCAGGCTTTCCAAGAAGCTGCTCGGCGACTTGCGCGACTTCCGCCTGGGCCGCTGCTCGATGCACCTGCAGCCCAACAGCTGGTTCCATTTCCTCGGCGACCACGTCATCACGTTCGGTGTCTTCCCCATCAACGAACACCAGAGCCTGGTACGCACCACGTGGCTGGTTGCCGACGATGCCGTGGAGGGCGTCGACTACGACCTGGAGAAGCTCACCTACACCTGGAAGCAGACGAACCTGCAGGACAAGGCATTCGTGGAGCTCTGCCAGCAGGGTGCCGGCAGCCCTGCCTACGAGCCCGGTCCCTACATGAAGAGCGAATACCAGGTCGAGGCCTTCATCAACTGGTACGTGCAGCGCGTGCAGGAGCACTTGGCATGATTGAACTCCTCACCGAAACGGCAATCCAGGAACCACAGCGTATCCGCGGTCTTGAGATGCCGTGGAACAGGGTGATGGGAAGCACCGAGACGCCCGCCCGGGCAGCCCGTGCTTTGGGCCCATGGCATCCGCAGGAGTTCACCGCCGAATGCGTCGAGACCGTTCCCGAGGCCGGCGCCATGATGACCTTCGTGTTCCGCCGCTGCGACGGTGCGCCCCTGGCATTCCGCGCGGGCCAGTACGTGAACGTCGCGTTTCCCGTGAATGGCGAGGACCAGGAACCGGTAGACCGCAGCTACTCGCTGTCCAGTTCGCCCACCCAGCCGTGGACCTTCAGCATCACGGTCAAGTGCGACCCCACGGGACTGGTCTCGCCATGGGTGCACGAGAACATTAAGCCGGGCACGGTTCTTGAGATGCTGGGACCGGTGGGGGCATTCCACCTCCCCGATGCGGACCGGCGGGCACGGTACCTCTTGCTTGCCGCCGGCGCAGGCATCACTCCCATCATGTCCATGGTGCGGACCATCCACTCCCTGCCCGGACACGCCGATGTTGTGGTGCTCTACCACGGCTCGGATGCCGGAGGCTTTGCCTTCCACCGGGAATTGGCCTACATCGCCTCCGTGGACCCGCGCGTCAAGGTGTACTACTCCCTGGGCGACCGCAGCGTGCCGGAGGGGTGGGAAGGACTCAGCGGAAGGCTGACGGCGGACATGCTCGAGGAGGTGGCCCCGGACGCCAACGGACGCCAGGTGTACGCCTGCGGTCCTGAGGGTTACCTGAACACCGCCACCGAACTGCTCAAGAAGGTCGGTGTCGACGACACCTCCATCTACGTGGAGTTCTTCTCCGGAGACCGCCAGACGCTCCTTGAATACCAGGCGGAGGTGGCACTTGCGGCCGACGTCGCGGAGGAAATCGCCGAGGAGATCGCCGAATCCGCCGAGGACTACTTTGAAAGCCAGCCCGCCGCGTTCGGGCTCTACGAGCCCGGCTACGACGCCGACGGAACGCTGCAGGCCTCGGGACTGCCGCTGGAAGTCAGCAACCCGGATGTACCCGGTTCCGGCCCCTCCGCCGACAGCCCGGGCGGGGAGCCGGAAGCCGGTCCCGCTGATGCCTCGAGCTTCGACACGGTGGGAACAGGCAGCCTCACCATGTCCTTCATGCGTACCGGCATCAATGTGCGGATCGACCCCACCGAGCACGTCCTCGAGGCGGCCCAGCGTGCCGGCGTCAGGATTGGCGCGAACTGCAAGGAAGGCATGTGCGGCTCCTGCAAGGTCGTCAAGCTTTCAGGGGAGATCGAGATGAACCACCAGGGCGGCATCCGGGCGCGGGAAATCGCCGCCGGCAAGTTCCTGCCCTGCTGCTCCGTTGCGCAGACGGACCTGGTGATCGATGCCTGACCCCTGTTCGGGCCACTGCCCAGGCGCAACCCAAACCCCTGAAATAGGGCCTAAACCTTCGCCAAAACCTTGACACGGGGCTGTGACCCCAGCCACTCTGTTGCTTATTGCGAGACGTGTTGATCTTTGCGGAACAATCACAGCGCAAAGCCAAACCCACTCTGAGGACGAAACTTCAACATTCCGACCGGCACGGGGACGCCGGATTACAACGCCGATGTATCCGAATTAAGGACTTAGACATGGCACTAAATACCGGTACCGCCATCCAGGATGGCACCAACGATCCCGCTGTCGACGATGACAGCAAGGTAGTAGAGCCCGAAGTGCTGCACGAAAACGATGGGCAGCTGCTTCAGGAGCTGCGTGAGAGTGAGACGGATCTTTCCGCCGGACGACGCCCCCGTCGCTCGCTCGAGGGGCTTGACAAGGTTACGTTCGGTGTAACGGGTGCACTTGCGCTGGCCTTCGTTGTTTGGGGTTTCGCAGATTCCGCATCTCTGGGCACGGCCTCCACCGCCGCACTCGGATGGGTCATCGAGAACACTGGCTGGATCTTTGTCAGCCTGGCATCCCTTTTCGTTATCTTCGTCCTGTGGCTGGCCTTGGGGCGCTTCGGCACTATTCCGCTTGGCAGGGATGGTGAGAAACCCGAGTTTCGGACCATGTCCTGGATCGCGATGATGTTCAGCGCAGGCATGGGTATTGGCCTTGTCTTCTACGGCGTTGCTGAGCCGCTTTACCACTACGTCGCTCCGCCGCCCGGAACAGTACAGGGGGTTAGCCCCGAAGCCATACAAACTGCCATGGCAACCTCGATCTTCCACTGGAGCATCCATCCCTGGGCGATGTTCGCGGTGGTTGGCATCGCGATGGCATACAGCACTTTCCGGCTTGGCCGGCGCCAGCTCATCTCCTCGGCATTCACTTCTCTCTTCGGGAAGCGGGCAGAAGGGCCGGCGGGCAAGGTCATCAATATGCTGGCTATCTTCGCCACCCTTTTCGGAACGGCTGCTTCCCTGGGCCTCGGAGCCCTGCAGATCGCCAGCGGCCTGCAGTTCAACGGCTGGGTTGGTGAGATCGGATCCCCTGTACTGGTCCTGATCATCACCGCGCTGACCGTCCTCTTCGTGATCTCGGCAGCCTCAGGCATCGCCCGGGGTATCCAGTGGCTTTCCAACATCAACATGGTGCTTGCCCTGGCCCTGGCGGCAATCGTCTTCCTTGTCGGTCCCACTCTGTTCATCCTTAACCTGATTCCCTCAGCCGTCGGCGATTTTGTGCGGGATTTGCCGACCATGGCTTCCCGTACGGAGGCCGTGGGGGACGAGGCGCTCCGTGAATGGATGTCCGGCTGGACCATCTTCTACTGGGCCTGGTGGGTGTCGTGGGCACCCTTTGTCGGTATCTTCATCGCACGCATCAGTCGCGGGCGTACCATCCGCCAGTTCGTCACCGGCGTCCTCCTGGTGCCCAGCGTCGTGAGCGTCATCTGGTTCTCCATTTTCGGCGGCACCGCTTTTGACATCCAGCAACGTGCTGATGCGACGCCGGACAGCACCGACGGCCTGGTCGACATCGTTGATGGCGCACCAAGCATCTCGTTCCAGGGCGCGTTGTTTGACTTGATCCGGAACCTGGAAGTTCCGGCAGCGGTCGGCATTGGCATCGCACTGCTCGCCATGGTCCTGATCGGAATATTCTTTGTCACCAGCGCTGACTCGGCCTCCATCGTCATGGGGTCACTCAGCTCCAACGGACAGTTGGAACCGTCAAAGCGGGTGCTTGTTTTCTGGGGGGTCCTGACCGGAGCCATTGCCGCTGTCATGCTGCTGGCAGGCGGGGACGACCCAAGTGCGGCGCTCAACGGGTTGAAAAACATCACCATCGTCTCCGCACTTCCCTTCGCCATAGTCATGTTCCTGCTGTGTTTCGCGTTGGTTCGGGATCTCCGGCGTGACCCCATTTCCCTACGGCACCGTCTGGCGGAGTCTGTCGTTGACCGCGCTATCCGTGCCGGCGTCGATGAGCACGGCGGTGTCCAGTTCGATCTTGTGACAAAGCATGAGTGTGACGACCACTGCGCGGACACTACGCGCTGCCCTGGAGACTCCACAGGCCAAACGCCCGTTGTTTCCACCAAATCCAAGCCCGACACCAGCACCCAGGAGTAAACCTTGACCATTGTTCTTGAAAGCCGCTCACCTGGCAGTGCGACTGCCGCGGCAGGTGCCGCAACCGCCGCAACCCGCAAGGCCGAATTCGTCCTGACCCTGTCCTGCCCGGACAAGCCAGGCATCGTCAGGGCCGTTACGACGTTCCTGGCTGACCGAGGCTTCGACATCGTGGAGCACAAGCAGTTCGATGACCACGTCAGCGGCAATCTCTACCTCCGTACCGCCTTCACGGCAGGAGCGCCGGCAGACACTGACGTCCCGGACACTGTCGAAGTTCTCACGGAAGCGTTCCAGCCAATCGGCGAGGACTTCGGAATGAACTTCACCATCCACGACGGCAGGCCGCAGCGCCTGCTGGTGATGGTCTCGAAGTTCGGGCACTGCCTCAACGACCTCATCTTCCGGTGGCAGGCCGGCAGCCTTGGCGCCGAAATCGCCGTCGTGGTTTCCAATCATGAAACCCTCCGCCCCATGGCTGAGGCTGCAGGGCTGCCCTTCATCCACGTTCCGGTCACCGCCGAAACCAAGCCCCAGGCCGAAGCCCGGCTGCTGGAGCTGGTGGCGGAGTACGACGCGGACCTCGTTGTCCTGGCCCGCTACATGCAGGTGCTGTCCAACGAGCTCTGCGGAAACCTGCGCGGCCGTGCCATCAACATCCACCACTCGTTCCTGCCCGGCTTCAAGGGTGCCAAGCCGTACCACCAGGCCTACGACCGCGGCGTGAAGCTCGTCGGCGCCACTGCCCACTATGTGACGGCGGACCTGGACGAGGGTCCCATCATCGAGCAGGAGGTCTTCCGCGTGGACCACAGCCTGGATGCGGACGCCCTGGTAACCGTGGGCCGGGACGCGGAAACACAGGCGCTGGCCCGGGCCGTGAAATGGCACTGCCAGCACCGGGTCCTGCTCAACAACACCCGCACCGTCGTCTTCCGCTAACGCGAACACCAAGCCAACAGGAGAAACAACACCCATGAGCTCATCACCACGCGTTGTCATCATCGGCGCCGGCATTGTCGGAACCAACCTTGCCGACGAACTCGCCACCCGGGGCTGGACCAACATCACGGTGGTGGAACAGGGCCCGCTGGAACTTGCCGGCGGCTCCACCTCGCACGCGCCCGGCCTGGTCTTCCAGAACAACCCGTCACGGACCATGACCGAATTCGCCACCTACACGGTGAACAAGCTGCTCGCCCTGAGCAAGGACGGCGAATCCTGCTTCAACCAGGTGGGTGGCCTTGAGCTGGCAACCACCCCCGAGCGCCTGGCCGACCTCAAGCGCAAAATGGGCGTGATGACCTCGTGGGGCGTCGAAAGCCGGATCGTCGACGCTGACGAATGCGAAAAGATCTACCCCCTCCTGAACACCGGAAAGCTCACCGGCGGCCGCGAGGTCCTGGGCGGCCTGCTCATCCCCACCGACGGCCTGGCCCTGGCCGCCCGTGCGGTACAGCTGCTGATGGAGCGCTCCAGCGAGGCGGGCGTAACGTACCAGGGCAACACCACCGTGACCGGCATCGCCCAGGAGGGCGGCAGGGTGACCGGCGTCGAAACCGACAACGGACTGATCCCGGCGGACATCGTGGTGTCATGTGCAGGTTTCTGGGGCCGTGAACTCGGCAAGATGGTGGGGCTGGAAGTCCCGCTGCTGCCGCTGGCCCACCAGTACGCCATCAGCACCCCGCTGCCCGAACTCGAGGGCGACAACGAGCTCCCCAAGGGTGCCAGCAAGCCCATCCTGCGCTACCAGGACAGGGACCTGTACTACCGCGAATGGGGCGATCGCATTGGCATCGGCAGCTACGCCCACCGCCCCATGCCGGTGGACATGTCCGCCCTGCCGAAGGTCTCCGCGGAGGAAATGTCGGACCACCGCATGCCCTCGCGCCTGGAGTTCACCCTGGAAGACTTCCTGCCCGCGTGGGAGGACAGCCAGGACCTGCTGCCGGCGCTGCGCAGTTCCGAAATTCAGGACGGCTTCAACGGCATCTTCTCCTTCACGCCGGACGGCGGCCCGCTCATGGGCGAGGCCCCGGACCTCCAAGGCCTTTTCGTGGCTGAGGCTGTGTGGGTGACGCACTCGGCCGGCGTGGCCAAGGCAATGGCTGAACTGCTGGTGGAAGGCCGGTCCCGCACCGACCTGCACGGCTGCGAGCTCACCCGTTTCGAACAGGTGCAGACCTCCGACGCCTACGTCAGCGAAACGTCCCAGCAGAACTTCGTGGAGATCTACGATGTGATGCACCCGCTGCAGCCCAGGGAATCCCCGCGGGACCTGCGCGTCAGCCCGTTCAACGTCCGGCAGAAGGAGCTCGGGGCCTTCTTCCTGGAGTCCGCCGGCTGGGAGCGCCCGCACTGGTTCGAGGCCAACCGCAGCCTGCTCGAGGAGCTGCCGGCAGAATGGCAGGCACCCGAGCGGGACGAGTGGTCCGCCATGTTCTCTTCCCCCATCTCCGCCGCCGAAGCGTGGAGGACGCGCACCGCCGTCGGACTTTATGACATGACGCCGCTGAAGCGGCTGTCCGTGGTGGGTCCCGGCGCGCAGGCGCTGCTGCACCGGCTCAGCACGGGCAACATTGCCAAGAAGCCGGGTGCCGTGACGTACTGCCTGCTGCTGGAGCACGACGGCGGCATCCGCAGTGACGTGACCGTCGCACGGCTGGCGGAGGAGGACTTCCAGCTGGGCGTCAACAGCAACGTGGACTTCGACTACCTACGGGTGGAGGCCCGGAAGCAGTCGGCCGCGGATCCGGCCCAGTGGGTGCATGTTTCCGACATCACCGGCAGCACCTGCTGCATCGGCTTGTGGGGCCCGCTGGCGCGTGAAGTGATCGGCAAGGTCAGCTCCGACGACCTGACCAACGACGGGCTTAAGTACTTCCGCACCAAGGAAATCTCCGTTGGGGGCATCCCGGTCACCGCCATGCGGCTCTCCTACGTGGGCGAGCTCGGCTGGGAGCTGTACACCACCGCCGAATACGGGCTGAAGCTGTGGGACCTGCTGTTCGAGGCGGGCCGGGAACACGGCATCATCGCCGCCGGCCGCGGCGCGTTCAACAGCATGCGGCTCGAAAAGGGTTACCGGCTGTGGGGCACGGACATGACCTCCGAGCACCACCCGTACCAGTCCGGCCTGGGCTTCTCGGTGGCCAAGGACAAGACAGGGTTCGTGGGTTGTGAGGCTCTTGCTGCCCGCAAGGAACAGCCCGCCACCCGCACGCTGCGCTGCCTGACGGTCGACGACGGAACGTCCATCGTGCTGGGCAAGGAACCTGTGTACGTGGACGGTTCCGCGTCCGGTTACGTCACGAGCGCCGCTTACGGCTACTCCGTGCGGAAGCCGATCGCCTACGCGTGGCTGCCGGCTTCCGTGTCTATCGGTGATTCCGTGGAGATCGAGTACTTCGGGAAACGCATTGCCGCCACGGTCTCGGCCGAGCCGCTGTTCGACCCGGGCATGGAGCGCCTCCGCGGCTAGCGCTTCCTACCCCCCCCCCGCGAGATGGCATTTGACGGCAGTCCCGGCGCGGGACATTGCCATTAAGTGCCATCTCGCGGGTAGATCTGCCGGCTGCGCTCCTGGGTGCCTGGCGGCATAACTGCGCTCCTGGGCGTCTGGCGGCATAACCTTGCCTCGTCCTGCTCCTGGTGCTTGGCTGGAGGGATGGCTGACGAAGAGGTTTCCAAGAACGTTCCTTCAGACGAGCACCTGCGGCAGGATGTCGCACCGGAATCCGGGGGAGAGCCCCAGGAGGCACCGGACAGCGGCTTTACGCCCGGACAGACTAACGCGGGCCAGCAGGTGGGCGGGCTCGCCTCGGCCAGCGGCTACGGCAAGGGCCTGGATCCCGAGGCCGAGCCCGACGGCAACAACCCCGTCTAAGCAGCGGCCCACGGTACAGAAAGCGACAACTACACAAAAGCGACGGCGACCTTCGGCACGTGCCGAAGGTCGCCGTCGTCGTAATGCCTATAAAGCCCTGGAACTATCCCGCCGCGGCAGGCTCCAGTTCTTCGGAAGACTCCTGGCCAGTGGTTTCGGCGAGGTGCGGCACGAAGCGGACGAACATGGCCTTGAAGCCGGGCGTGTTGGATTCCCGGGCCACGTTTTCCTTGTGGACCAGGGCGTTGGCTTCGGGGAAGTACGCGGCGGCGCAGCCTTTGGCGGTGGGGTAGGCCACCAGGCGGAACTTGTCCGCCTGCCGGTCGTGGCCGCGGAAGGTGCTGACCACGTCCACCAGGTCACGGTCCTTGAAGCCCAGTTCCACCAGGTCCTCGGGGTGGACCAGGATGACGCGGCGGCCGCCGGAGATGCCCCGGTACCGGTCGTCCAGGCCGTAGTAGGTGGTGTTGTACTGGTCGTGGCTGCGGATGGTCTGGAGCACCAGGTGCCCGGTGGGCGGGGTGAGGTATTCCAGCGGGCTGACGGTGAAGCGGCCCCGGCCGATGTCGGTCTTGAAGGACCGGGTGTCGCGCGGCGGGTTGGGCAGCACGAACCCGTTCTTGGTCCGGACCCTGGCGTTGAAGTCCTCGAAGCCGGGCAGCACGCGGGAAATGTGGTCCCTGATCACGTCATAGTCCTCGGCCATGGCCTTCCAGTCCACCGCATGGTTGGGGCCGAACGTCGCCTCGGCCATCCGCGCCACGATCACCGGCTCGGCGAGCAGGTGCTCGGAGACCGGGGCCAAGCGGCCCTGGGTGGAGTGGACCACGGACATCGAGTCCTCCACTGAGAGGAACTGGGCGCCGTTGGGGTGCTTGTCATCCTTGTCCGTCCGGCCCAGGGTGGGCAGGATCAGTGAGGTGCGGCCGTGGACAACGTGTGAACGGTTGGGTTTGGTGGAGATGTGCACCGTCAGCCCGATCCGCTGCATGCCGGCTTCCAGGGTCTCGGTGTCTGAGCAGGCCAGGGAGAAGTTGCCGCCCATGGAGACAAAGACGTCCACCTCGTCCCGTTCGAACGCCTCCATCGCCTCCACGGCGTCGTACCCGTGGTGCCGCGGCGAGGTGATCCCGAACTCGGTATCCAGCGCTTCCAGGAGCCATTCCTTGGGCTTTTCCCAGATGCCCATGGTCCGGTCGCCCTGGACGTTGGAGTGCCCGCGGACGGGGCAGGCGCCGGCGCCGGGCTTGCCGAAGTTGCCCTGCAGGAGCAGGACGTTGACCATTTCCTTGATGGTGTCCACCGAGTGAGGCTGCTGCGTTACGCCCAGGGCCCAGCAGAAGATGGTGGCCTTGGAGGCCACCAGCATGGAGGCAACCTTTTCGATCTGTTCCCGGGCCAGCCCCGTGGCCTTTTCGGTTTCGGCCCAGTCCAGCTCCCCGCGGGCATCGCGGTAGGCGGCGAACCCGTCCGTCTGCGCCTCGATGAAGGAATGGTCGACGACGGTTCCCGGGTTCCGCTCTTCCTCCGCCAGGAGCAGGTGGCCCAGGGCCTGGAACAGCGCCAGGTCACCGCCCACCTTGATTTGCAGGTATTCGTCCGCGAGCGGGGTTCCGCCGCCCACCACACCGGAGACGGTCTGGGGATCCTTGAAATTGAACAGGCCTGCCTCGGGCAGCGGGTTGACCGCCACCACCTTGCCGCCCTTGTCCTTGCACTCCTTCAGCGCGGACAGCATCCGCGGATGGTTGGTCCCCGGGTTCTGTCCCACCACGAAGATCAGCTCGGAATCGTGGATGTCATCCAGGGACACCGTGCCCTTGCCGATGCCTATCGTCGGGTTCAGGGCAGAACCGGAGGACTCGTGGCACATGTTGGAGCAGTCCGGCAGGTTGTTGGTACCCAGCGCCCGCGCGAACAGCTGGTACATAAACGCTGTCTCGTTCGCGGTGCGCCCGGAGGTGTAGAAGACGCAGCGGTCGGCCGTGGTGGCCCGCACATGCTCACCGATCAGCTCAAACGCCTCCGCCCACGAGATGGGGGAGTAGTGCGTCTCGCCTGCCCGAATCACTACGGGTTCACTCAGCCGGCCCTGGTTGCCCAGCCAGTATTCGGTCTTCGTGGAGAGTTCGGCGATGGAGTGTTTCGCCCAGAATTCGGCGCCGACGGTCCGGAGGGTGTTCTCCTCGGCCACGGCCTTGGCGCCGTTCTCGCAGAACTCTGCGGTCTTGCGCTTCTTGTCCGATTCCGGCCAGGCGCAGCCGGGGCAGTCGAAACCGCCCCGCTGGTTCAGCCGCAGCAGGGAGTGCGCCGTGCGGGCCACGCCGGCCTGCGCCACGGCGCGTTCCAGTGCGACCATCACGGCCTTCACGCCGGCGGCCTCGGCCTTGGGCTTATGGACTTCGAGGTTGTCCTCGTCAATATCCGCAACGGGGGCGGGCTGCTTACCGAACTTCATTGTTCCAACTTCCTTACCGGCACAGATCTTCCTGGTGCCTGCTTTTACTGCGCTGCGAATGTACTGCTGCCCGCTGCGGCGCCGCGAAGGCGCGCCAGGCAGTCCCGGCGCGCCCCTCGCGAGTTCCTTGTGCCGCCGGCTACTGCGAAACCTTTGCCAGCGTTTCCTTTTCCGCCCCGATGGTGGTGTTGTCGCCGTGGCCGGTGCGGACCACAGTCTCGGGAGGGAGGGTGAGCAGGCGTTCCCGGATCGAGGCCAGGATGGTGGGGTAGTCGCTGTAGGACCGTCCGGTGGCGCCCGGGCCGCCGTTGAACAGTGTGTCCCCGGTGAAGACCGTTGCTTCGCTTTCCAGGTAGAAGCAGGTGGAGCCGGGGGAGTGGCCGGGTGTATGGATGGCCCGCAGGACAGCCCCGCCGACCTCGAACACGTCCCCGTCGTTCAGTTCCCGGTCCGGCTTGGCGTCCGGGTAGACCTGTTCCCAGAGGACCAGGTCCTCGGGGTTCAGGTAGATCGGGGCGCCTACGGCCTCGGCAACCTCACGCGCAGCGCCGATGTGGTCGTTGTGCGCGTGGGTTTGAAGGACGGCAAGGACCTTCCGGCCCCGGACCTGGTTGATGATCGCGGCGGCGTCGTGCGGGGAGTCGATAATCACGCACTCCTCGTCATTGCCTACGATCCAGACGTTGTTGTCCACGTCCCAGGTGCCGCCGTCGAGCGAAAAAGTGCCCGAGGTGACCAGGTTCTCGATGGTGACCGCCATTAGAGCTCCACCACCGAACGCAGCACCTTGCCCGCGTGCATCTTGTCGAAGGCTTCCTCCACCTGGTCGATGGTAATGCGCTCCGAGACGAAGGCATCCAGGTCCAGGTTGCCCTGCTTGTAGTGCGCCACGAGCATGGGGAAGTCTCGGGAGGGCAGGCAGTCCCCGTACCAGGAAGACTTGAGCGAGCCGCCGCGGCCGAAGACGTCCAGCAGCGGCAGTTCCAGCTTCATGTCCGGCGTCGGGACGCCCACCAGGACCACGCGGCCGGCGAGGTCGCGGGCGTAGAACGCTTGCTTGTAGGTTTCGGGACGGCCGACGGCGTCAATCACCACGTCCGCTCCGTTGCCGTTGGTGAGGGCCCGGATGGCCTCGATGGGGTCCTCTTTGCTGGAGTCGATGCCGTGGGTGGCGCCGAGCGACTTGGCCATGTCCACCTTGTTCGCATCGATGTCCACCGCGATGATCGTCGTTGCACCTGCCAGCTTGGCGCCGGCGATCGCGGCGATGCCCACACCGCCGCAGCCAATCACCGCGACGGACTCTCCGCGCTTGACCTCGCCGGTGTTGATGGCAGCGCCGATGCCGGCCATTACGCCGCAGCCCAGCAGCCCGACGGCGGCAGCATCAGCCTCCGGATCCACCTTGGTGCACTGACCGGCGGCAACGAGGGTTTTCTCCGCGAAGGCCCCGATGCCAAGAGCGGGAGAGAGTTCGGTGCCGTCTTCCAGGGTCATTTTCTGGGTGGCGTTGGCGGTGTTGAAGCAGTACTGCGGCTGGCCCTTGGCGCAGGCGCGGCATTCACCGCAGACGGCACGCCAGTTCAGGATCACACGGTCGCCGGGGGCGATGGAGGTAACACCGTCGCCTACGGCGCTGACAACACCGGTGGCTTCATGGCCCAGCAGGAAGGGGAAGTCATCGTTGATGGCGCCCTGCTTATAGTGCAGGTCCGTGTGGCACACCCCGCACGTCAGAATGTCCACGAGGGCCTCGCCCGGGCCCGGATCCGGCACCAAAATGGTCTCCACCGACACCGGAGCGTTCTTTTCCTTGGCGATGACTGCCTTGACTTTATGAACCATGATTCCTGTGTTCCTTTCATTGGCCGGACAAAGATCCCGGCCCGACTACCAAGTCTAGAAGCTGTGGCCTCTCCGGGGACTACCCAAATGGGCGGGTGGCGGGCAACCAGACGGGTGGTCGGGCCACGCGATCTCCTCCAGCCCGTTGCCGCTAATTGCGTAATGCACAACACGATGCGCACAGCGCTTACTCGAAATATGTCAGTCGGCATTGGGGGTGTCAATAGACCGCCCGCGCGTAGGGGGCGTAAAGCGAGAGCACGCCAAGGGGTGATTGGAATACTGATGCAACTCTATTGCATCTGCGACAACTGCAGTGATCCGGTGCGTACGCCGCTCCGAGTGCCGCGCAGGCCTGGGTCCAGTTAGGGCACTGCACACCTCTTACGAAGAACCAGAAAAAGTATCCGCTCCGCAACCATTGACCGTGGCGGCCATCACACCTTAGTCTGTTGCAACAGCGTTGCGCTGAATGCAACCCCAGACACTTTGGTGGATACATGAGTAACGAAACTTCCTCCCCATCCCGCCGCCGCTCCCCGGGCGGCACCCTGAGTGATCCGCGCCCCGCCCCTGCCGACAACGCCGTCAGCAAGGAAACCAGGCGCCGGGTCATCGCTGCCAGCTTCATCGGCAACTTCGTTGAATGGTTCGACTACGCCGTCTACGGCTACCTGGCCGTCACCATCGCAACGGTCTTCTTTCCGGAATCCGATCCGCAAACCGGGCTGCTGCTGACCTTCGCCCTCTTTGCCATCTCGTTCCTGGTACGCCCGCTCGGCGGATTCATCTGGGGCCACATCGGCGACAGGGTGGGCCGGCGGACGGCACTCTCCCTGTCAATCCTCATCATGTCTGGAGCGACGTTCTGCATCGCCCTGATCCCGGGCTATGACACGATCGGCATCTGGGCGCCCGTCCTGCTCCTGATCATCAGGGTGGTCCAGGGCTTCTCTGCCTCCGGCGAATACGCCGGCGCCTCGGCCTTCCTGGTGGAGTACGCCCCCGCCAACCGCCGCGGCCTCTACGCCGCCGTCGTCCCCGCCAGCACCGCCGCCGGCCTGCTCCTCGGTTCGCTCATGGCCGGCCTGCTGACTACCTTGCTCTCCTCCGATGCGATGCAGAGCTGGGGCTGGCGGCTGCCCTTCCTGCTGGCGGCCCCAATGGGCCTGATCGGCCGGTACATCCGGACCAAGCTCGAGGACACCCCCGTGTTCCGGGAACTGGCCGCCGAGGACCACGCCGTCAAGGCCCCTGTGTCCAGCCTCTTCCGCAATCACTGGCGGCAGCTGCTGCAGGCCGTCGGCGCCGTACTGCTCAACGCCGTCGGCTTCTACGTGATCCTCAGCTACATGCCCACCTATCTGTCCTCTGAGCTGGGCCTGGGCGAAACCGAATCCTTCCTGGCCACCACCATCGCCCTGATCACCTACATCGGCTTCATCTTCCTCACCGGCATGCTCTCGGACCGGTACGGGCGCAAGAAGGTGCTGATCAGCGCTTCGGTTGCCTTTATTGTCCTGACCGTCCCGGCCTTCGCACTGCTCGGCACCGGCAACTTCCTGGTCATCGTCCTGGTCCAGATCCTGCTGGGCGCCATGCTCACCCTCAACGACGGCACGCTCCCCAGCTTCCTGGCGGAAATGTTCCCCACCCGGGTCCGTTACAGCGGCTTTGCGGTCAGCTTCAACCTTTCCAACGCCCTGTTCGGCGGCACCGCCCCGTTCATGGCAACGCTCCTCATCGCCGCAACCGCCAGCGACCTGGCACCGGCCTGGTACCTGGTGGCTGCCGCCGTCGTCTCCCTCATCGCAGTGTCCCTCTCCCGGGAAACCTGCAAAGAGCCCCTGCGGCACGAATAGCTTCCCTCCCTAAACCAAACCAACCGCACCTCAAGAAATGCATTAGAGAAAGGCATCGCCACGATGACCATCACCACCGAGAACGCCACCACCAACGCCACCACCGTCGCCGAACTCGAGCGCACCAAGATCCTCAAGAACGGCGAGAAGGTCAGCCTCACGTTCTCCGATACCGAGTTCGAGCGCCGCCTGGCCGGCCTGCGCCGCATCATGGCAGAGAAGGACCTGGACGCCGTCGTCCTCACCAGCTACCACTCCATCAAGTACTACTCCGACTTCCTCTTCACCACCTTCGGACGCTCCTACGGCATGGTGGTCACCAAGGATGACACCGTCACCGTCACCGCCAATATCGACGCCGGCATGCCTTGGCGCCGCAGCTACGGCGACAACATCGTGTACACGGACTGGCGCCGCGACAACTACATCTTCGCGATCCAGGAAGTCCTGCGGACCCGCGGCATCAACCCACGCCGCCTCGGCGTCGAGGACGACTCGCTGCCGCTGGACAACCGCAACAAGATCCAGGCGGCCTTCCCGTCCGCCACCCTGGTGGACGTGGCCCAGGCAGCCATGCGCCAGCGCATGATCAAGTCTGCCGAGGAAATCGAAGTCATCAAGCACGGCGCCCGCATCGGCGACCTCGGCGGCGAAGCCATCCGCAACGCCATCACCGCGGGGATCACCGAGTACGAGGTTGCGCTGATCGGCACCGAGGCCATGGTCCACGAGATCGCCCGGACCTTCCCCGACTCAGAGATCCGCGACACCTGGGTGTGGTTCCAGTCCGGCATCAACACCGACGGTGCCCACAACTGGGCCACCACCCGCAAGATCCAGGAACACGACATCCTGTCCCTGAACTGCTTCCCCATGACGTCCGGCTACTACACGGCGCTGGAGCGGACGCTGTTCTACGGTGAACCGGATGCCCGCTCATTGGAGCTGTGGAACATCAACGTGGAGGTCCACAAGCGCGGCCTGGAGCTGATCAAGCCGGGAGCCGTCTGCAAGGACATCGCCGCTGAGCTCAACGAGATCTACGTGGGTTACGGGCTCCTGGCCAACCGCACGTTCGGCTACGGCCACTCGTTCGGCGTCCTGAGCCACTACTACGGCCGCGAAGCCGGACTCGAACTCCGCGAGGACATCGACACGGTCCTGGAGCCGGGCATGGTGGTCTCCATGGAACCGATGATCACCGTCCTGGACGGCCAGCCGGGCGCCGGCGGCTACCGCGAGCACGACATCCTGGTGGTGGGCGAGGACGGCGCGGAGAACATCACCAAGTTCCCGTTCGGCCCCGAGCACAACATCATCGGCGCCTAATCTCCTCCCTGTGTCAACGAACACCCGGAAGCGGCGCCAACCCCCTGGCGCCGCTTCCGGCCCTCCCTTAGGGAATGATGGGTAGCACCATGACTGCAACAGAACCCGAGACCACAGGCAACGGCGACAGCAAGGGCGCTTCCGTCATCGTCAACGCGATCGCGGTCCTCCGGACCTTCTCGGCGGACGAGCCCCTGCTCGGCGTCACCGAGATCGCCAACCGGGTGGGGCTGCACAAGAGCACGGTCTCGCGGATACTGGCCACCTTCGAGCAGGAGCACCTGGTGGAGCGGGACGCCGAAACGCGGCGGTTCCGGCTTGGGCTGGGACTGATTGCCGTGGCCGGGCCGCTCCTCGCCGAGCTTGAGGAGCGCCGGGTTGCCTATCCCGTACTGCGTGAGCTGTCAGAACAGACCGGCGAAACAAGCGCCCTCATGGTGTGGAGCGGTGATGAATCCATTTGCGTGGAGCAGATCGCCAGCCACCACCAGATCAAGCACACCACGCCGCTGGGAGCCCGGTACAACGACGCCCTCAGCGCCTCCGTCCAGGTCTTCCTGGCCCGCGAACCCGAACCCCGGGTCCGCTCCCTCCTCAGCAGCGGGGCCATCAGCTATCCGGGCCTGGACGACTCCAGCCTGGACGGCTACCTGGTCCGGCTGAAAGATGACATCCGGCGCGGCTGGGCCGTCAACTACGGGGAAACCTCCATCGACGAGGTGGGCCTCGCAGCTCCCGTCTTTGACCACCGGGGCGAGGTGGTGGCCGCCGTCCTGATCCCGGCACCCCGGTTCCGGGTGTCCCAGGACAGGCTGCAGGCGCTGGGGGAGGCCTGCGCCGGGGCCGCAGCGAAGGTCACCGCCCGGCTGGGTGGGAGGGGACGCAGGCCCGCAACGTAGACTGGCAGGATGCGGTTGGTAGCAAGCGACATTGACGGAACGATCCTCGGCCACGACGGAAAAATCAGCGGCCGCACCGTCCGTGCCTTCCACGCCTGCCGGGATGCCGGCGTCGAACTCGTTTTTGTCACCGGGCGCCCGCCGCGCTGGCTGCACCCCCTGCAGGACCAGCTGGGCCATACCGGCACCGTCATCTGCTCCAACGGAGCCGTGGTCTGGGACCTTGAGGCTGACAAGCTGGTTTCCGCCCGGACGCTGACCCTCGATGCGGTCCTGGAAGTCCGCCGCGTCATCAAACGGCTGCGCCCCGCAGCGCTGTTCGCCGCCGAGACGCTCGGCGGGTTCCATCTTGAACCCGGGTTCATCGAAAACGGCTCCAGCGAACTGCTCTCTGAATTCACGCCGGCGCCGCTGGCGGAAACGCTGGTTAAAGACGACGCCGTGGTGAAGTTCCTGGCAATTGTCCGCGAAGGCACCGCCGACGACTTCCTCGCCGAGGTGGCCCCCGCCGTCGAACACCTCGCCTCCGCCACCCATTCCTCACCCGGGGTGTCCATGCTCGAGCTCGCCCTGCCCGGGGTCAACAAGGCCGTCACCCTGGCCGAGTACGCCTCCGCCCTGGGCATCGGTGCCGAGGACGTGGTGGCGTTCGGGGACATGCCCAACGACATCGAGATGCTCCGCTGGGCCGGGCACGGCTACGCCATGGCCAGCGGGCATCCGGAAGCCATCCGCGCGGCCGGGCAGCAGGCGCCGCATTTCGACGACGACGGCGTGGCCCAGGTTCTGGAATCGCGGCTGGCCTCGCTGGGCGTGCGGCTTTCCTGATCCCGGCGCGGGACATTGCCCCGCCCAAGTGCCGCACTTTCTCCCAGGTGCGCTGGACATTGCCCCGTTTTCACAGCTGGCGCTCACCTCACGTTCACCTTCGCTCCCTAACGTTGGGGATGGAGGGCCCAACCCCTCCATCCCGGCTCAAGGGGTAACAGGCTCGAGGGGTAGCAATGGCAAGAAAAACTAAGCTTGGAACCGCTGACGTGCCGCGCCAGGCGGCGCCCGCGCCGCACTGGAAGAAGCTCAGGCAGGGCGACCGCGTCCGCGTCCTCTTCGCTCCCGGCTTCGAGGCCGGCGGTCTGGTTGATGCAGTCACCGCTGACCACTCCGCGGTGTGGATCGATTTCGACGGCGGCCGCGGCCGGACGCTGCTGCACTGCAGCGATGGCGTGGACATCGTTCTTGAAGAAGACGCAGTCACGCACGAGGGCTGACGCTGACCCGGCCTGCTGCGGCAGGGGTACGCTCGCAGTGTGAGCCTTCCGTTCTTTGACCATGCCGCCGCGGACGGGTCCCCGATGCCCATCGCGATGGCGCATCGGGGATTTTCACGTGACGGCCTGGAAAATTCCATGGCCGCGTTCCGCGCCGCCGTCGACCTCGGCTACCGCTACCTCGAAACCGATGTCCACACGACCGCCGACGGGGTAGTGCTCCTCTTCCACGATGAAACGCTGGACCGCGTGACCGACGGCAGCGGAAAGGTGTCCGAGCTCCCCGCCCACGAGGTGGCTAACGCACGGATCGGCGGGCGCGAGCCTATCCCGCGGTGGGACGAACTGCTGGAGGAGTTGCCCGGGGTCCGGCTCAACGTGGACGTCAAGGACTGGAACTCCGTCCGCAGCATCGCGGCCGGAATCGAAAAACACCAGGTGCACCACCGGGTATTGCTGACCAGTTTCTCGGACCGCCGGCGGCGGGCGGTGCTGAAGTTGCTGAGCCAGCCGGTGGCGGCATCGGCCGGTGTGGTGTCGGTGGGCTTGTTCACGCTACTGGGCCGCCTGCTCCCCGGGCCGGTCTTCAGGTGGAGCATGCGCTGGAACCTTCGCGGAGTCCACGCCCTGCAGGTTCCGGTGCGCTATGGCCAGCTGCAGGTGGTGACGCCCGGCTTTGTCCGCCGCGCCCACGCCCTGGGCCTCGTAGTGCACGTCTGGACCATCAACGATCCGGACGAGATGCACCGGCTCCTGGAGCTCGGCGTGGACGGGCTGGTCACCGACCGTGCGGACCTGCTCCGCGGGGTGCTGCTTGAACGCGGAGAGTGGCCGCACGGCTGACGGCGCCGGCGCCAGCCGTGCTGTCTACTCCCCGGATCCCGCGCGGCTGCTAACCGCGGCCGGTGCTGGTGGACGGGTCCTGGTCGCCTTCGGACGGGTCGGCCCGCAATTCGTCAGGGTTGGACTCCGGCAGGCCTCCTGAGCCCGGGACGCCACGCTGGGATGCGGGAGAGCCGCCCGGTGCCTGCGCGCCGCCGGTGAGGCCGCCGTCGTCGTCCTGGCCTGTACTGCTGTTTCCAGCGGCGGCCGGGCCGCCACCCTCACTATCCGGCTCCACGTCCCCGCCAAAGGGGGACTCGGAGACCGGGCCCGGAGCAGCTCCGGTCTTGAGCCCCGGGGCCTTCTGCTTCTCCGCCTCCATGGCATTGGAGCCCTCGCTGATGGAGGAGTGGACCTCCACGTCATCGTTCGGGTCGGTGGGTTCAGGAACATGCGCTGACTCTGTGGGCTTCGATGTCCCCGCCAGATCCTCCATGGCGTTTTCTGCTGCCTTGCCGATGCTGTCGCCGATACCCATGTGACTGCTCCTTCTCACGTCGCGTGCCGGGCGCCCCAGCGGATGCCCGGAGCATTACCCTTCCAGAATTATCAGCATGCTTACAATTAGTCCAGAGCCGGGGCAAGGAACCGCGGCCGGGCAGGAAGGACGCAAGCACCATGAGCAGCTACCATCCCGAAAATGATCCAGCAAACCCGGACCAGCCGGGCAAGACCCCGCCTGCCGATGCCAGGGAAGGCGTGAGCCAGCCAGCTGCCGGCCAGCCCGGCGGCGCCGGTCAGGGCGGGAAAGACTCTGCCGGCTCGTCGAATCCGGATCCCGCCGAGGGCAACATCACTGGGCTGGAACCGGGCGGGGGAGTACCTCCGGGCGAGACGCCTCCGGCGGAAGACCAGATGAGCGGCGACCAGGGGCACAGCGAATAGCACCAGCGGCGGCTGGTCCTCCGGATGTCCGCCGGAGGGCCGCCGGCCCCGCTGGCGGCGGGGTCAGTGCGATTCGTTGGCCACCGACGATTCGCCGGCCTGCCCGCTTCCCGCAAGATGGCGGTTGATCCCGTCCACGTCGAGGCGGCCGTTCCAGCTGGCCCAGTCTTTGGGCCGGACAGAAGGCCTGCCCAGCAGGTAGCCCTGCCCGGCGCTGATGCCCAGCTCGGTGAGGACTTTGAGTTCCCCCACGGTCTCGACGCCTTCGGCGACGAGGGTGGTGCCGATCTGCTCCGCGAAGTCCACCAGGCAGGCGGCCAGGGCGCGCTGGATGCCGTCATTGTCCACATCACCGATCACGTTCCGGCCCAGTTTCAGGAAGTCCGGCCGGAGGTGCACCATCCGGCTTAGTGCCCCCGCCCCTGAGTGGGTGTCGTCCACGGCGATCCTCAGGCCGCGGTCCCGCAGCGGATTGATGGCGGAAATGAACTGCGGGTATTCCTCGTCCTTGACGGTCTCCGTCATTTCGAGCACAACCCGGTCGATGGGCAGGTCGATGTGGTCGAACAATTCAGGCAGGCGGGGGTCCAAGCAGGAAGCGGGCGAAATATTGAGGGACACGAACAGGTTCCCGGGAAGCGACTTCGCCGCAGCGGCCGCAGATCCCAGCGCTGCGAATTCCAGGTTCGCGCCGAGGCCGACGGCGGCGGCCTCGGCAAACCACAGTTCCGCGGCAGCTCCGTCATCGCTGACGAACCGGGACAACGCCTCGACTCCCACCACGGTTTTTTCTTCCAGCCCATAGATTGGCTGGAAGGCGGTCATGAGCATCTGGCTTTCGAGCAGCGCGCTGATGCGTGACATGCTGCGGATCGCGTCGATTTGTTCTGCCACTTTTGGCGGGACCGCGGGGGTGATCCGCATTTCCCGGGCGCTCTCCAGCGTTTCCACGGTGTTGGCGTCGCTGCGCCGCGTTTCCAGGAGATATTCGAGCAGCGCCCGTTCCGGCACTCCCGGATTTTCGTCCAGGCTGTTGCTCAGCCGCTGCCGGACAGCCTCTCCGGACGGATCAGTATCCGCCAGCACAGCGGCAATAATTCCCCATGCTTGTGTACGAACCGACATTAGCTACGCCCCCAGTTGACGAAGTAATGACCCAGTGGCCCCGATGTTGTTCAATTTCCAAACGCCTTTTAATTCCGGTGTCCATGCTGAAACCTGATTTTCGCGGCGACGAAAACCAGACACCGCACGATGATCGTATATCGCGGGAAACAAAAGCGCAGTACTTTACCCCTGTTGGGCTGCGCTTTCAGCCCGGCCCGCCAACAATTCGGGAATTTGCTCGGGCGGGACGGGCCTGCTGAAGAAGTAGCCCTGCGCGCTGAGGCAGCCCAGGCCGCGAAGGAGCTCGGCCTGCTCCGCCGTCTCCACGCCTTCCCATACGGCCTCCAGCCCGCAGGCCCTGACCAGTTGCAGGACCGCTGCCACCAGTGCGGGCTGGGTCGGATCGGTTCCCAGGCCGGTGATGAGGGACCGGTCCACCTTCACCCGGTCCACGGGAAGCCGGCGCAAATAACTGATGGACGAGTACCCGGTGCCAAAATCGTCGATTTCGATGCCCACGCCCAGGCCCCGCAGCCCGCCCAGTGAATAGCGGTCCAGCTCGTTCCCTTTGACGATTGCCACTTCCGTCAGCTCCAGCACTACCTGCTCAGGCCTCACGCCGGTTTCCTTCAGGACATTCCTGACGTCCTCGATGAACTGCAGGCTCTGCAGGTCGGTGGCCGAGATATTGATCCGGACGGAGAACCGGCTGTCCACCAGCCCTGCGCCGATCCAGTCGCGGAGCTGATGCACCGCGGCCCGGAGGACCCACAGCCCCAGCTCGGAGATCAGGCCGGCCTCTTCGGCGAGGGGAATGAACTCATCGGGCATGATGAAGCCGCGGGTCGGATGGTTCCAGCGGACCAGGGCCTCCACGCCTTCGATCCGTCCGGTAGCCAGCTCAACCACGGGCTGGTAGTAGAGGGTCAGGCCGCCGTCCTTGAGGGTGGCACGCAGGTCCTCCACCAGCTGGCTGCGGAGCCTGCGGACCAGCAGGAGCCCGGGTTCGAAGCGGTGCAGCCGGTTCTGGCCTTCCGCCTTTGAGGCATACATGGCGACGTCGGCTTCCATCAGCATGTCCTCGGGGGTCTTGCCGGCACCGCCGGCGCTGAGCCCGATGCTCGCACCGCAGCGCACGCTGCGGCCGGGCAGCTCCACCGGCTGTCCCAGGGCCGCCAGGATGCGGTGCCCCACGATGCCTGCCTGGTCCGGGGACGCCGCGGGCAGGACAATGGCGAACTCATCACCGCCCAGGCGGGCAACCACGTCGGATTCACGGACGGCGCCGCGGATCCTTTCTCCCACGGTCACCAGGACATGGTCGCCGGCGGTGTGGCCCAGGCTGTCGTTGATGGATTTGAAGGCGTCCAGGTCCATCAGCAGGAGGGCGGGGCCCTCCCCGGACTGGGGGCCGGCGTCGTCCGCCTCCAGTGCGCCCTTCAGAGCGTCGATCAGGGCGGAGCGGTTTGCCAGGCCCGTGAGCGGGTCCTGCATGGCCATCTTCTGCATTTCCAGGTGGGCCTCGTGCAGGAGCTGGGTCCGCACCTGCACGCGCTGCTCGAGCTCTTCGTAGATGATCTGCAGATCCTCGGCCAGCAGGTTGGTGCCCATGATGATGGCGTCGAGTTCATCGCGCGCGGGAGACACCTCGATCCGGGAGGTGAGGTCGCCGGAGGCAAGGCGCACGATGCCTTCCAGGAGCTGGGAGAGCCGCGGGTCGTTATCCGCAAACATTCTGTTCCTGCATCGGGTTCAGTTTTCCTGGCTGCGGGTGTCAAGGGGGAGGCTGACGGTGACCGTTGTACCGCTGCCCAGGGTCGAGGACACATCGATCCGGCCGCCGTGCCGGGACACGATGTCCTTGGTGATGGCCAGCCCCAGGCCGGTCCCGGGAATGGCGCCGGACATGGCGTTGGAGGCCCGGTAGAAACGCGTAAAGACGTGGTCGATCTCATCACTTGAGATGCCGATACCCGTGTCCGCGACGCTGACGGTGGCCCAACGGGTGCCATCCGATGCCGAGTGCGACTCGCTGCCCACCTCGATCCGCCCACCGCTCGGAGTGAACTTGATGGCGTTGGAGACAAGATTGGTGAAGACCTGCTGCAGCTGCACCTCATCGGCAAGAATCTCCGGGTCCTCGGGAACCGGGTCCACCGCGATTGTGACGTTTTGCTGCGTGGCCAGGGGCCTGAGTGCTGCCGCAACCAGGTCCAGTGTTTGTCCCAGCCGCACCGGGGTGAGGTGCAACAGGCTGTCATCCAGGCCATTGCGCGAGACGCTCAGCATGTCCTCGATCAGGATCCGGAGCCGCTCCGTGTTCCGGACCACGATGTCCAGCATCTGGTGGACTTCGGGGGAGACGGGCTGCTCGGTGCTCTCCTGGATCATGTCCAGGTAGGCCATAATGGACGTCAGCGGAGTCCGCAGCTCATGGTTCACCGTTGCCAGGAAGTCCGTTTTGGCCTTGTCGAGCTGCTGCAGCTGCTTCACCACCTGCTGCTGGCTGCTGATCAGGTGGCTCTGGATGAGTCCGTACGCCGCATTGCCGGCCACGTGCTGCATGAGCCCGAGCTCGGTGCCGGACCATGTCCGCGGTCCGTCAAGCATCGCGATCCAGATGATGCCCAGCGACGAGCTCCCCTCGCCCATGGGCACTGCCAGCGACGAAACGGCATTGGCGATTCCCGGTGCAGGCGCATCTCCCGCCGCAGGCTCGTCCGTCCCGGCAGTGGACATGGTCTCGGCATTGGCCCAGAGCCGGTCCGCCGTCTGCTGCGCGTATTCTTCATCCGGAAGCGCCTGTTCGGGGAGGGGCTCAAGGCCCGGCCTGCTCCAGGCAGCGTTGATACGGGGAACCCGGCTGTCTTCGAAAGTGGACAGCCATACGTGATCCGCCTTGAACGTCCGGCCAAAGCCGGCCACCACATGGCGGGCTATCTCCTGCGGATCGTTCGTTGCCCGGACCGCTGCCGATACCTCCCGCAGCTGTTCGCGGAGGGCTTCGGTTTCCTGCCGCGCGGCTTTGCGGCGGGCCACCTGGTCGATCAGCGCGGTGGCGCGGTGGACCAGTTCCCGGGGCGGCGGCGGCTTGGCGATGCAGTCGTGTATGCCGGAGGGGCTCATGGCTGCGAGCTCCGCAGGATCGTCCAGGTCCACTACCACCAGGACCGGCGCGGAAGTTTCCACGGCGGAGAGCGAAGCGTCCGCCACCACCACGGAGGGCTGGCAGGAGTCCACTGCCGCTGCGAGCTCGTCAGCGTTCCCCGCACACTGGACGCTGTAGCCGGCGTCCCGCAGCGTCCGGGCGTACGAATCCAGCCGCCCGCCGTCGGGATCAGCCACGACGGCGATGCGATCGCTCAGGTCACGCGGCGATTCAGCCGCCACAGTGCCCCCTTCCCTCCCAGTTGACTCTCATTGTATGGCGACGCCGGGCGGGCGGACCGGTGAAAAGCGCACGTTAAGGGGGCGGCGGACTTAAAGGTCCCGGCGGGGGGCGGGGGAAGCGCCGGAATTACGGGCATGCAGCCTGCAGCAATCCGGCAGATCGCATCCGGGACCAGCAGACACCTATATTTGTTCCGTGTCCTCCCCAGCGAAGTCCCCTGCCGCAAAGTCTGTGCGTTCCGCCCTGCAGAAATACCTGATGGTTCCCAAGCTCATCAGGCTGTCCCGCTCTGCCCCCAAGGACCGGCCGGTGGCATGGGACACGTACTGGGCGGGTATCCGGGGCAGGGGAGCCGGAAGTGAAATTCTGTGGGATCCGGGTACGGACGATGAGTTCCTCGGCTACCGGGACGTGCTGCTCCGTCACCTGGACCGTGGACTTCCCGTCATAGATATGGGGTGCGGGCACGGACGCTTCACCAGGGCACTGGCCGGCGTCTTCGCCGAGGCTGTGGGTGTGGATGTGTCCGGGCACGCGGTAGCCCATGCCGAAGCCCAATCCGGCGCGCAGTCCGGTGCCGGCGGCCAGGCAAGCAGGGTCCGCTACCAGGCCCTGGACATGACCAAAACCGGCGCGGCCGGAGCACTCGACATCCAGGGCGACGCCAACGCCTTCATCCGGGGCGTCCTTCACGTCCTGGATGCGGCTGACCAGGCGGCGATGGTGGAAAACCTGCGGCTGCTGGCCGGCAGCCGCGGCACAGTGTTCCTGGCGGAGACGAATTTCCAGGGCAACCCGGTGGAGTACGTCTCCCACCTCGGCGCCACGCCCCGCAACATCCCGGCTCCGCTGGAACGTGCGATCCGCGGGCTGCCCATGCCCGGACACTTTGGCCCCGATGAACGCTCCCGGGCCTTTCCGCCGGAGGCTTGGGAGCTCCTGGCAGACGGCGAGGTGGCCATTGAAACGAACCCAATGACCGGGGTTGGCGGACAAAGCCGGGTTCCGGGCTATTTCGCGGTGCTGCGGCCGAGGAAGTAGCCGTCCCCGGTTCTCTTTCCGCAACTGTCGCTTGTCCCGGCTGGTGTTCCCCACAGTCGTTCCACAAGGTACTTCCAGAACCCTTGACACATGGCCGGATCTGGAGGCTAGATGGTAAGTAGACTTACTACTTAGGGACCTTGGGGAAAGGACGGCCACCGTGGCACAGGACAAGGGCAGCAAGGCCAGCGAACGCGGAGCGGACCCGGAAGATCTGGGAGCCGGCCCCGACGAAGGCAAGATCCGCACTGGCCCCGAGTCATCGAAATCCCTCAAGTACTCACAGGAGGTCACCTCAACGGAGGACGAACCCGAGCGCGAAGGCCGGAGCCTGGCCACCACGCACCACGAAGTGATCCGGCAGTGGGCCGAAGAACGCAACGGCGTTCCGGCCACCGTGGAAGGCACCGAGCACGGCGACCATCTCGGAGTGCTCCGGATCGATTTCGGTGGCGAGAACGACAAGCTCCGCCACATCAGCTGGGAGGAATGGTTTGAAACCTTCGACTCCCGCGGGCTGAACTTCATCTACCAGGAACAACGCGGCGACGGCCAGCAGTCCAATTTCTTCCGGCTGGAAAATCCCGGCCGCGAAGACGCTTAAGCCGTTACCCTTCCAGCCGCACACGGCCCAGCACCGGCCACCCATGCCGGAGCTGCTTTGCCGCCGGCGGAAGCAGAACCCACAGGAACTACCATGCGCAAACTTATTCCTTCCGGTGGCCTCCGGACGATGCTGCTGCCCCCCACCTACGGCCAGCACGTTACCCGCTCCACGGAATTCACTGTTCTCTCGGTCGAGATCTGGGCCACCGGGCTGGTGGTCAACATCCATATGGCTTCCGATGGCGGACCTGAGCCACGCATCATCCTTGAGGACCACTTCGGCACCGAGTACTTCTTCCAGGACTCCGCCACGCTGGGGTCCCGGAATTTGCAGGTTTTCAGCCCGTCCGTGCCGCCCGGAACCAGGAGCCTGACCATAAGGTCCGCCGATGATCCCGAAGGCCGTCCGGTGGTGACCTTCGCCGTCCCGCTGATGGCCGTGCCGGAAGCGGAACACTCCGCACAGGACGGCGATACCCGGCAGGAGGAACTCCGCCGCCCGGCCTAGCCAGCTGAGGAGCAACTCGGCCGTCATCCATCCACGTACTGCCCCGCTTGACTGACTGAAAGGCTGCCACCATGCAGGACACCGCAGGATTCACCCCAAGCACCGCCATCGTGACGGGATCGGACTCGGGCATAGGGAAGGCTGCCGCCGTCGCCCTTGCCCGGGCGGGGATGGATGTCGGCGTCACCTGGCACTCGGACAAAGCTGGGGCCGAGGACACTGCCGAGGAGGTCCGCCGGCTGGGACGCAAAGCTGTGGTGCGGCAGCTGGACACCACCGAACTGCGTGCCGCTGCCGCCGTCATTGAGGAACTGGCAGACGAACTGGGCGGAGTCGACGTCTTCGTCAACAACGCAGGTGCCGGTGACGGGACCAAGTTCCTGGACCTGGACATCGACACCTGGATGCGAACCCTGGACACCAACCTCAACGGCGCGTTTGCCTGCCTGCAAGCAGCGGCCCGCCGGATGGTGAAGGCGGGCAGCGGAGGGCGCCTCATTGCGGTCACCAGCGTCCATGAATTCCAGCCGCGGGTGGGGGCGTCCGCCTATGACGCGTCCAAGCACGGCCTTGGCGGGCTCATGAAGACGCTGGCCCTTGAGCTGGCGGAGCACGGCATTACAGCCAACAGCGTGGCCCCGGGTGAGATCGCCACGCCCATGACCGGGCAGGAAGATGAGGACCCCACCACAAAGGACCGGCCGGGTGTCCCGCTGGGAAGGCCCGGCGACGCGCGGGAAATTGCTGCCGTCATCGCCTTCCTCGCCTCGCCGGCGGCCAGCTACGTCAACGGCGCCTCCTGGGCAGTGGACGGCGGGATGCTGCAGATGGGCCCGCAGGCAGGATCGCACATCACCAGCCACGAGTGGCGCGAAGGCTGACCCAGCCTCCGCCCCCGCGCCAGTCACGCTCCTCGCACTGACACAGGGCGCCCCGCTGTCCGCATTTCGGATTTGGCAAGCGCTTTCCAATCGCCGGCTGGCATGATGGAGCCCATGCGCATTCTTATTGCTCCGGACAAGTTCAAGGGTTCCCTGACGGCGGCTGAAGCCGCTGCTGCCATCGCGGAAGGTGCGCTGCGGGTGTACCCGGAGGCCGTTGCCACCCAGTTCCCCATCGCCGACGGCGGCGAAGGAACCTTGGAGGCAGCCGTGGCCGCCGGCTTCGAGGAGCGGCTCAACGCCGTCGTGGGTCCCATCCTGGCACCCCTCGGAGCAGCATGGGCCATCCACAAGTCCGACGACGGCAAGGTCACCGCCGTCATCGAAACGGCCCAGGCCTCCGGCCTTGCGGACATGAAGCCCACCCCGGCCAACGCGCTCCGGGCCCACAGCTACGGCTGCGGCCAGCTCATCGCTGCGGCCCTGGATGCCGGGGCCACCGAAATCGTGCTGGGGCTGGGCGGATCGGCAATGACCGACGGCGGCAGCGGCGCCCTGCGGGCCCTCGGGCTGAAGCCGCTGGATTCCGCCGGGAACGTAGTACCGCTGGGCGGCGGATCACTTGCCGATGTCGCCTCGCTGGACACCAGCGGCCTTGACCCCCGGCTGGCCGCCACCACTTTCAGGATCGCCGTGGACGTCCGCAACCCGCTTTTTGGGGCGTCGGGCGCCGCGCATGTCTTCTCACCGCAAAAGGGCGCGGACGCGGACACCGTGGAACTGCTCGACGCCGGCCTCCGCAACTGGGCATCAATCCTCCGTGAGGCAACTGGCCGGGACGTGAACGTCCCCGGGGCTGGCGCCGCGGGCGGCTTCCCGGCGTCGTTCCTTGCCTTCACCGGGGCCACGCTGGAAGGCGGCTTCGCGCTGGTGGCAGGCCTCACCGGCCTGGCGGGACAGTTGGGCGGGACTGACCTGGTGATCACCGGCGAGGGTTCCATGGACTCGCAGTCCTTGACCGGAAAAGCGCCCATCGCGCTCGCGGACGCGGCACGGGAGCGCGGAATCCCCGTGATCGTGGTGGCCGGGCGCATCCTGGTGACGCCTGAAGAGCTTGCTGAACATGGGGTAGTGGCTGCCGCGCAGCTGCTGGACGTTGCTCCCAGCCCGCAGGACGCCGTCGCCCACGCCGCCAAGTACCTGGCCTGGGCAACAAGCCAGGTACTTGAGGGCGCCTGAATAACTACACGATGGTGGTGTTGCGGCGCCGCCGCCAGACCAGGATCAGGATCAGCACCACGACGGCTATCCCGGCGATGAACCATGGGGCGTAATTGACCCTGGTGGCCTCGTTTTCAGCCGACTCGCCCGTGCCCGGATTCGCAGGGCCGGTGGAAGCGGTATCGCCGGGGGAAGGCGTCGGGGATGTGCCCGTTACTGCCGATCCGGCCGCGGACGGTGCGGTGCCTTCCTGCGCTGCAACAGGCGCCGCGCCGGCGGAGGGCATGGCCTGCGCCGCTCCCAGCGAAAACGCGGGTGCGGCGATGAGCAAAAGTGCCAGAAGTGCAGACCTCAGGATCGTTCGCATGCTCTTTTCCTTTCGGGGAAGCGGCTCAGGTGCCGGTGTCGTGATGGGGTTCTGCCACGGGCTTTGATTCGGGTGATCCTTTTTCGCGCAGGTACACCGACGCGCCCACCAGGACGGCGACGGCCAGGAATTCGCTTTGCCAGTTCTGGAAGGATTCGAACCAGAAGCGGCTTGTGCCCACATACTGAAGGGCAGTGACGGTGGGCTGCCCGTGGCTTTGCTGTTCCTCGTTGTACGCCTCAGCCCCGCCCAGTGCGTGCGCCGTAAACGAGCCCAGGAACAGCAGGAACAGGAGGATCGACAGCGAGTGCTCGTAGACCTTCAACGCGGCGCCGCCGGCCTTGACCGGCCAGGGGGTGGCCTTTGTGATGGCCGCCTGCCTTGGGTCCTCGTCCTGGGGAGCGTCCTTGCCCACCGGCTTGGATTCGGATGAGCCTTTCTGGAACAGGAAGACAGTCAGGACCACATACATGGCCATCTGCAGGAACTCGGACTCCCAGTTTTCAAAAGTGGCCTCGATGAATTCGCCGGTGGCCATGAACTGGAGGACTGAGACTGCGGGTTCCCCGTGCGCCTGCTGCTCCTCGCTGTAGTTGGCGGCTCCGGTAAGGATCATGCCGGTGAAGAAGACCAGGAACAGGCCCGCATTCACCAGGAGCAGCCCATGCTCCTTTACCCATTTGCGCATGGCTAATCTTCGTCCTGGTCCGGCGACGCCTGCCCGGCCGCAGCGCGCCTGTTCAAGTGGATGGGGACGTAGACCAGCAGGACCACCATCACGGCCATCAGCGTTCCGCCCGCAGTGAGGCCGGCAGTGCGCCCCGCAGCCACGTCAAAGACCAGCGCTGCGGTGCCCGCGCTCAGCAGCGCGATGCCGGCAAGGGTGATTTTGGCGATCGTGTCCCCGCTGGAGACCAGGGTTTCCTTGAGCCGTTTCCGGAAGAGCCGCCGGTGCACACTGACCGGCAGGAGAATGAGCGCCGTGGTCAGCGCGGCAACCACCACGTTGGCCAGGTAGAGCCCCACCTGGAAATCATCAAGGTCTTCAAACCGTTCCTGGAAAGGGAGTGTCAGCAGGAAGCCGGCCAGGATCTGGACGCCCATCTGCAGTACCCGCATCTCCTGCAGCAGCTCGGCCCAGTTCCGGTCCAGCTGCTCCTCACGGGTTTCGTTCCTGCCCGTTCTGCCCGTGTAGTCCTCCACCTCGGACATTGCCTCTCCTTCCTGTGTGCCTGCGCCTTGTTCCCTTTCTACTCTTCCCGTACCCAGAAACAAGGCAGCCGTTGCACCCACAGCAACATTTGATAAGTTTACTGATTATTCGCCCTGATCGGTGGACTTTGCTCCTCCGGCCGGGATAGCTTCGAAGAGCAGGTGAACGGCGGAGCTCTTCGAAAACCGACACAGTGAGCAGGCGGACTATGAGCGACACAGACAAGCAGGTGGACCAGCCCAAGGATCCCCGGGGCGGCTACCACGCGGGCCCGTTTCCGGAGCAGGAGCAGAAGCAGCCCGGGCTCACGGCGCCCATGGAACCGAAGCCGGACCACGGGGAACTGAGCTACGAGGGCCACGGCAAACTGCAGGGCAAGGCGGCGCTCATTACGGGCGGCGATTCCGGGATCGGCAAGGCCGTCGCCATTGCGTTCGCGCGTGAGGGCGCAGACGTGGCCATCTCCTATCTTCCGGAAGAGGAAGAGGACGCCCAGGACACCGCGGACTGGATCCGCAAGGCGGGCCAGCGCGTCCTCCTGTTCGCGGGGGACGGCCGCGAAGAGGCCTTCAGCACCCGCATCGCCGAGGAAACGGCAGCCGGATTCGGGCGGCTGGACGTTGTGGTCCTGAACGCGGCCTACCAGAAGAACCGCGAGAGCCTTGAGTCCCTGCCCACGGAGGAATTCGACCGGGTCTTCAAGACGAACCTCTACTCACTGCTCTGGACGGCGAGGGCCGCGGTGCCGCTCCTCAAGCCGGGCGCCTCGATCATCACCACTGCATCGATCCAGGCTTTCAATCCGTCCCCGGGGCTGATCGACTACGCCATGACCAAGGCTGCCCAGGTGGCGTTCACCAAAGCGCTGGCCCAAGAATTGGGTCCCAAGGGCATCCGGGTCAACGCCGTGGCCCCCGGGCCTATCTGGACGCCGCTGATCCCGGCGACTGAGTGGCCGGAAAAGCTCCCCAAGTTCGGCCAGGACACGCCCCTGGAGCGGGCCGGCCAGCCGGCCGAACTCGCCGCCGCCTACGTGCTGCTGGCCTCCGAGGACGGCTCCTACATTTCCGGGGCCGTTCTGCCGGTAACCGGCGGCAAGGGCCTCTAGGCAGGAAGCGGCCGGCAGCAAGAAGTTCCATCCCAACGGACAACAGGAGGAAATGATGACGCAGGAAAACCAGCACGCACAGCCCGAGACGGACCCCGGCGGCTACGGCACGCCCACCGCGGAGCAGGAACTGGGTGAAGGCCAGGGCGCTGCGGGCGGCGGAACGGGCAGCGTGAACACCAACGAGCCGCAGTCCGGCAGCGGCGGGAATCCCGTGCCGCGCGACGTGGACCTTCCCTCCAGCGCCGCCGAAATCGACGAGTCCAACGACGACTCCCAGGGTTCCGCTCCGGTCTCATCCGAACCCGGACAGGAAGCGGCCGGAATTCCGGACGGCAGCGGCAACGACCTCCCCAAAGAGAAGTCACCGAACGACGACGACGAGAGCTTCGACGCCGGCTGACCGGCCGGCCGACGCCGTCTGACGGCATGGCATCACTTCCCTGGAGGCCTCCGCCCTGGTTCCCCGGAACCTGGGGCGGAGGCCTTCGGCGTGCCGGGCATAGACCGGCGTGAGGTGGGTAAGGGTCACGGCGAACCCCATTCGCAATCAATGCCCTCATGCAGGCGCCAGGAGGTGGGCCGTGGCCAGGAGATCGTCGGAACAATGGGCGCAGCGCGTGGAGCTGCCGGACAGCGTGGACGTGGATGTCCTGTTGCCTACCTGCCACCGCCCGGCTGAACTTGCCGTCACCCTCGCGGGTCTTGCCGCGCAGGCCGAGCCGTCCTTCGCCGTCGTCATCAGTGACCAGTCAGCCGGCAGCCCCGGCTGGGAACATCCTGCTGCCGCGGCCATGGTGAGGGTGCTCGAAGCCCAGGGCCGGCCCGTCACCCGCCTCCGCCACCTGCCGAGGCGTGGCTTGGCTGAACACCGCCAGTTCCTGCTGGAGCAGTCCAGCGCGGAGAAATGCCTTTTCCTCGACGACGACGTGTGGCTGGAACCCGGGGCGCTCCACCGGCTCAGCTGTGCCCTTGACGAGCTGGAGTGCGGTTTCGTGGGGATGGCGCCCCAGGGCCTGTCCTATCTTGAGGACAGGAGGCCGGAGCAGACCGCAGCCTTCGAGGCCTGGGAGGGCCCGGTTACGGCTGAGCGGATCCGGCCCGGCGCTCCCGGTTTTGAGCGGTGGCCCCTGCACAGCGCCGCAAACCTCAGCCATATCAGCGCCGACCTGTCCCTGCAGCCCGGCCAGTGGGTTCCATACCGGGTGGCCTGGCTGGGCGGTTGTGCGATGTACCGCCGCGACGCACTTACGGCCGCCGGGGGCTTCGCCTTCTGGGACAGCCTGCCGCCGGACCACGCCGGCGAAGACGTCGTGGCCCAGTGGAAGGTGATGGAGTTGTATGGGGGTGCCGGCATCCTGCCCTCTGGGGCCGTCCACCTTGAGTCGCCCACCACGGTGACGGACCGGGATGTGGAGGCGCGCGACGTCGTGCTGAGCCAGGAGCCGGCCGGCTGATCCGTACCTCCCCCTCCCTTGAAACGCGCGGGGGACGTATTCTTAGAAAGAGGTTTTGCAGTAGGCCGGAGCGCTTCAACCAAGGCGTTGATTATGGCCGCGGAACCCACAGGTCAGCTCGGCTGGGGACCCCTTCCAGTACCCCCGGAACAGGTGTTCGACAGCAAGGACGTTGAGACCTATCTCTGGGACGTCACGCGCGACTTCATGGCCGATATCAAGGGGAGCCAGCGCGGCATCAGCTGGGCTGCCACCATCTTCCGCCTGGGCCAGGCGCACACCGTTGCTGCCGGCACCGAGACCGCCCGTGAAGCGGACCGGGAACAATGCTCCTTTGCTGACGGCCCGGTCATGGAGGCGCTCCGAACCAGCGAATTCGTGCTGCTGTCCGACGTCAGCCGCGACCGCCGCTGGCCCGGGTACGCCAGCGCCGCCGCCGGACACGGCGTGCAGTCCCTCCTGTCCGTGCCCATCGCATCCGAGGGCGGAACGAGCGCTGCGATCAACCTTTATGCCGCCTTTCCGCACGCCTTCAGCAGCGACGACCTCCTGCGGAGCCGGACCTATGCACAGCAGGTGGCCAGGGCCCTGCGTGTTGTAGTGCGGGTCGCGGAGCGCGCTGAAGCGACGGCGGGGATCGCCGTCGTGCAAAGCTCCCTTGTCCTGGTGGACCTGGCGGTGCGCAGCCTCATGGATGAGTACGGCCTTAGCCGCGAGGGGGCGCTTCGGTTCCTGCAGACGCAGGCGCTGCACCACGAACTCGACCTGCGCGATGCCGCCCTGAACGTAGTGGTGCCGGGTGCCGGGAGGGAGGGGCCCGGACCCCAGCCGGGCAGGGAGCCTGCCGGACTGAGGCAGGGACCGCCCGACGGCGTCGCGGACTTCCGCCTGTTGCCTCCCGCCGAGCTGGACCAGGAGGTGCGGCCCCGGCGGCGTAAAGCCCGTCGCGCCAAGGACCCGTCGCACACGGAGGAAGGGAGGACGGCATGACAACGCCGATGCAGGAGCAACGGCCCGGCCAGCCGGTTGGCCCGGGGCAGCACCCATGGCACCGCTTTGTGGCACTCGGCGATTCCTTCACCGAAGGGGTGGGGGATCCCGAGCCCTTGAACCAGGGCGGGCTGCGGGGCTGGGCTGACCGCGTGGCAGAGGAGCTCAGCGCGCGGCAGCCTGATTTCGCCTACGCCAACCTGGCGATCCGGGGCTTGCGGCTGCAGGAGATCCTCGATCAGCAGGTGGGCCCGGCGCTGGCGGCGATGCCTGACCTGGTGACGCTCTCCGCCGGCGGCAACGACATCGTGTTCCGGCGCAGCGATCCGGACAAGTTGGCCGAGAAGATCGACGCCGGCGTGGAGCAGCTCACCCGCTCCGGAGCCACAGTGGTTCTTTTCGCCGGCCCGGATTGGGGCACCACACCGGTTTTCGGCCAGATACGCGGCAAGGTGGCCATCCTCAACGAAAACCTGCACATGGTGGCAGCCCGGCATGGCGCCGTCATGGTTGACCTCTGGTGCCTGCGCGACCTCACCCGACCCGGCATGTGGGATCCTGACCGCCTTCATTTTTCGCCGCTGGGCCACCACACCATAGCTTTGGGGGTACTGCAGGCCCTGGCCGTCAGCCACAGCCTTGAGCCGCTGCAGCCCAAGGCGCTTCCGCCGCGAAACTGGAAGGAAGCCCGGGTTGGAGACCTTGCCTGGGCCCGCGAGTACCTTGTTCCCTGGGCGATCCGCCAGGTCAGGCACCCCACGGGGGCCCCGCTGGTTCCCAAACGTCCCCGTCCCGGGCCCGTCTTTGGCCATGGGCATCTACCGGTCATTCATCCGGCGGCCCTGCCCGCCGAGCCCCTGTCCCTGAACGAGGCCTAGCGCTTTTTCGGTGAGCGTTTCGCGGCCGCCTTGGCCTCCGAAGGCAGTCCCGCGTGCTCAGTTTCGGGCTCGGCTACCGTGCCCCGGGCCTTCGCGATGGCCTTCATGCCGTGGTAGATCACCAGGGCGGCGGCTGACCCCAGGGCGATGCCGGTGAACTTCAGGTCACCGATGGTCCAGGTGTAGTCCGCAATGCCGACGATCAGCGCCACCGCGGCGGTGGTCAGGTTCACGGGGTTCGAGAAGTTCACCTTGTTCTGCACCCAGATCTTCACGCCGAGGATCCCGATCATGCCGTACAGCATGGTGGCCGCGCCGCCCAGCACTCCGGGCGGGACGGTGGCGATGAGCTCGCCGAACTTGGGGGAGAAGCTCAGGAGGATGGCGAAGACGCCTGCCACCCAGTAGGCCGCCGTCGAATAGACCTTTGTGGCAGCCATGACGCCGATGTTCTCGGCGTACGTGGTGGTGCCGGAACCGCCGCCGAAGCCGGCCAGCACGGTGGCCGCGCCGTCAGCCATCAGCGCACGTCCGGAGACGCCGTCGAGGTTCTGGCCGGTCATTGCGGCCACGGACTTCACGTGGCCGATGTTCTCCGCCACCAGGACCAGCACTACAGGCACGAACAAGCCCAGGACGCCAACATGGAACTCGGGAGTCTGGAACTGAGGCAGGCCCACCCAGGCCGCGGCCTCCATCTTGTCGTAGCTCACCTCACCGCGAAGCATCGCCACAAGGTAGCCCACCACCACGCCCACCAGGATGCTGAGGCGGCCCAGAATCCCCCGGAACAGCACGCTCACCAGGATGATGGTGGCCAGCGTAACCACGGCGGTGACGGGAGCGGCGTCGAAATTCTGCTTTGCCGCAGGCGCAAGGTTGAGCCCGATCAGCGCCACGATGGCGCCGGTGACGATAGGCGGCATCAGGCGGTTGATCCAGCCTGCGCCGAACTTCTGGACGATGGCCCCCACCAGGGCCAGGGCGGCGCCCGCCATGACCACGCCACCCAGGGCTCCGGGCACGCCGAACTGCTGCTGGGATGCCATGATGGGCGCGATGAACGCGAAGCTTGAGCCCAGGTAGCTGGGAACCCGGCCCCTGGTGATCACCAGGAACAGGAGCGTTCCGATGCCGGAGAAGAACAGCGTGGTGGCTGGCGGCATGCCGGTGATGATGGGCACCAGGAAGGTGGCGCCGAACATGGCCACCACGTGCTGCATACCCACGCCGATGGTCAGCGGCCAGGCCAGCCGCTCGTCCGGGGCCACCACATGCCCCGGCTTGATGGACTTGCCTGTGCCGTGCAGCTTCCATTTGATTCCGAGCATGCTCATGGGCGGAGGCCTTTCGGGGGCTTTCGAGGGGTGCCGCGAGGGGCGGAGATTAACTGGGATAAGAATACCGCCCGTGAACTCGCGCCGGACTGCTGTGTCTGATGTCACGGGCCGTCACGGGAAGAGGACACGGCTGGTTGAAGTTGCAACCATTGGAAAGCAACGAGGCCAGCCCCATACGGACGGGGAGGCACAGCGAAAGGTAAGCCAATGACCATTGCCCACGAAGAAGCGGTTATCGATCCGGCCGCCGTCGACGCTATTTTCGCGCAGGCCCGCACCGCCAACTCCTTCACCGGAGAGGTGACCGACGAGCAGGCACAGGCCATCTACGAGCTCACCAAGTTCGGCCCCACCGCTTTCAACTCACAGCCGCTGCGCGTGACCTATGTCCGTTCGGACGAAGCGCGTGCCAAGCTGGTGGACGCCCTCATGGCCGGCAACCGCGCCAAGACGGCCTCCGCCCCGCTGGTGGCCATCCTCAGCTACGACACGGACTGGGCCGGCCGGTGGGACGCCTTCCTCCCCGGCTACAACGCCCCCAAGGCCATGTACGACGCCAACCCGGAACTCGCCGCCGCCACGGGCAACAACAACGCGCACCTGCAGGCCGGCTACTTCATCCTGGCCGTCCGTTCCCTCGGGTTCGCCGCAGGCCCCATGACGGGAGCCGACTTCGGTGCCATTGACGAGGCGTTCTTCCCCGACGGCGGCCAGAAGAGCTTCCTGGTGGTCAACATCGGCCAGCCGGCCGAGGACGCATGGGGCGAAGCCAAGCCCAAGTTCGCCTACGAGGATGTTGTCCGCACCGTCTAGGACGCTCTCTCACTTAATGTGCTCTTTCTGCCAACGCTCCTTCACCCGGTGAGGGAGCGTTGGCGTGTAAGGCGCATCAAGTGCGAGAGCGTTGGGTTGTGCCGGCCCGGTAGGGGGAGTGGGAGACTGGTGCCATGCCGATGCGGAACCTCATCTTCGTGGTGTTCGTGGAGCCGGTGGCTGAAGGCTCCGTTTTCCTGCGCACGGACTGGCCGCTGCACATCACGCTTGTGAGGTTCGACGTCGGGACTGCCGACAGTGCCGACGCCGCCGTCCGCCTGGCCGTCCTGGCAGGCCCCCACGCGGCAGCGGCCCTGGGCGCGAACCTCCAGGTGGGGGAGGACGCGGGTTTCGGCCGGAACGGCTCCGTGCCCGTCAGCCTTGTCCCGCCGCAGCCGGACCTGCAGGCGCTGCACGAGCAGCTGGCCACGGCGGTTGAAAGCTCCGGCGGCAGGATCCTCACGCCGGCCCACACCAGGTCCGGCTACCGGCCGCACATCTCCCACCAGCACGGCCGCCGCCTGCGCGCGGGCGAAACCCTGGTGCTTGACCGGATTGCGCTGGTGGACATGGCGCCGGACGGTGACCATACCGTCCGGCGCATCCTGCGGCTGTGGGCCCTGCCGGAAAACCGGGGCAGCTAGGCGATAACGCTGTCCACCAGGGCCTTGGCTTCCGCCTGGACCTGCTTGAGGTGCTCCTCGCCCTTGAAGGACTCGGCGTAGATCTTGTAGACGTCCTCGGTGCCGGACGGGCGGGCGGCGAACCACGCATTCTCGGTGACCACCTTGAGCCCCCCAATCGATGCGCCGTTGCCCGGAGCCTCCGTCAGTTTGGCCAGGATGGGTTCCCCGGCCAGGCTCGTCGCAGTGACGTCCGACGGCGACAGCTTGCCGAGTGCCGACTTCTGCTCCCGCGTGGCTGCTGCATCAATGCGCGCGTAGACGGGGGCGCCGAACTGGTCTGTCAGGCCCTTGTAGAGCTGGGACGGGGACTTGCCGGTGACGGCAGTGATTTCCGAAGCGAGCAGGGCCAGCAGGATGCCGTCCTTGTCCGTGGTCCAGACGCTGCCGTCCAGCTTATTGAAGGATGCGCCGGCCGATTCCTCGCCGCCGAAGGCACCCTCGCCGGAAAGCAGGCCCGGCACGAACCACTTGAAGCCCACCGGAACCTCAACCAGCTTGCGGCCCAGGCTCTCGGCCACGCGGTCGATGATGGAGGATGACACCAAGGTCTTGCCCACCACGGAGGCCGGGTTCCAGCCGCTGCGGTTGCGGTAGAGGTAGTCGATGGCCACGGCGAGGTAGTGGTTCGGGTTCATCAGCCCGCCGTCAGGTGTAACAATGCCGTGCCTGTCGGCGTCGGCGTCATTGCCGGTGGCGACGTCGAATGCGGCCGAGCCGTCCGCACCAGCAGACATGCGCTTGATCAGGGAGGCCATGGCCGCCGGGGAGGAGCAGTCCATCCGGATCTTCTCGTCCCAGTCCAGGGTCATGAAGGCCCACTGGGGATCCACGGTGGGGTTCACCACGGTGAGGTTCAGGTGGTGGCGCTCGCCGATCTCGCCCCAGTAATCCACGGACGCGCCGCCCATGGGGTCCGCGCCGATGCGCACCCCGGCGTCGCGGATGGCATCCAGGTTCAGGACGGAGGGGAGGTCGTCCACATAGCTGCTGAGGAAGTCGAACTTGCCGGTGCTGTCGGCAGACTGGGCATCAGCAAGCGGAATCCGCTTAACCCCGCGCAGGCCGTTCTCGAGAAGCTCGTTGGCGCGGTTGGCGATCCAGCCCGTGGCATCGGAATCGGCGGGCCCACCGTGCGGGGGGTTGTACTTGAAGCCGCCGTCTGCCGGCGGGTTGTGGCTCGGCGTCACCACGATGCCGTCTGCCTGCGGGGCGCCGGCGGCGGCCTTGCGGTTATACGTCAGGATTGCGTGGCTGAGCGCCGGGGTGGGGGTGTAGCCGTGGCGGGCGTCCACGAGGACCTGGACGCCGTTGGCTGCCAGGACCTCCAGCGCGGAGTTCTGCGCCGGCTCGCTGAGGGCGTGCGTGTCCTTGGCCAGGAACAGCGGCCCGGTGATGCCCTGCCCGGCCCGGTACTCCACGATGGCCTGCGTGATGGCAACGATGTGCTGCTCATTAAAGGATGCCTTCAGGCTGGAGCCGCGGTGTCCGGAGGTACCGAACGCCACGCGCTGGCCGGGATCACCCAGATCGGGCGTGATGTCGTAATACGCGTCAAGAAGCGCAGTGATGTCAACAAGGTCCTGGGGTTGGGCAACTGTGCCCGCGCGGCTAGCCATGCCACCAGCATGCCAGACAGGGACCTGAGTCAAAACGATCCGTCCGGAATCCGGCCACTGTGTCCGGCCTGTGACGGAAGATCGTCATCAAACGAGTAGTGAACCTGAGTACCGGCCCCACCAAAGTACTTATATACCGCCTGCTGCACGCCCTGTTACTTTCGAGAAAGTCGGGGAAATCATCCGTAAGCAAGGCACGACGGCGGCCCTCCGCCGTCGTCCTTCCGGCAGGGAAGCAGGGGCGGCCATGGGGGCAGGAGACGGGAAAGCCGAGCAGTCCAGGCTGGCCGCCGAAAGGGTGGCCAGGCTCAAGCGCCGGCTTGACGAAGCGGAGGTTTCGACAAAGCCCTGGGACGCGGATGCCGTAAGCGGGAAGGTGGTCGCGGACAAGCTGGGTGAGCTGGTGCCGCGCGGCTGGTACGTGCTCCATGACGTGCACTGGCCCGGCCGCCCGAAAGCCAACCTGGACCACGTGCTCGTGGGGCCGGGCGGAGTTGTGGTGGTGGACTGCAAGAACTGGACGGGCGAAGTCCGGGTGTTGTCCGGGGTGCTCTGGCAGGGGCGGTACGCAAGGACGCAGGCTGTGGAGGGCGCCCTGGCCCAATGTGCTGCGGTGTCCTCCGTGGTTTCGCCGCCGTACCGGAGGCTGGTCCGTCCGCTGATCTGCATGGCCGCCCAGCCGGACCTGTTTGGGGTGACCGGCTCCGACGTGGCCGTGGCCGGAACGCAGCGTGTGGTTGGCGCCATCGAGGCGTTGCCCCAGGTGCTGGACCAGCAGGCGGTGGCGGGACTGTATGCGCAGCTGGGCCAGGAGCTGACGCATGAACAGGAACCGGGCATCATGGCGTTCCGGCACGTCCGCCCGGGCACGGTGGTTCCGCCGTCGGCGCCACCCGCGAATGCCGCAGCCCCGGCTCTGAGGCCGGGTCCACCAGCGCGTCCGGTGGCCCGGCGCGGCTCTTCGGCAGTCCGGGCCGGGGAAGGCCACACCCCAGCGGGACGCCGGCCGGGTTCAAAAGCCCGCCGCCCCGGTACCGCCGGTGCCGGACAGCTGGCCCTGCTTGCGGCGTTCGTCATCTTTGCCATGTACGTGTTGCCCTACTGGGGCCAATAGATCCGCCCCTGGGGCGGGGGTAGGCTGGAACCAAAATCCGTAGGGGGAACCATGTCTGACCAGCCCGGCCAGCGGCCTGAATCCGGCCAACCTGAGTCCAATGCACCGTCCGGCCTCGAGCCGCCCCGGTTCGCGCCGCCGTACGGCAGCCAGCCGTCCCCGCCGCAGTACGGGCAAGGCGGCTACGCGCAGGACCGCTTTGGGCAGAACAGCTCTGGACAGGACAGCTTGCGGCAGGACAGCTACGGGCAAAGCGGGTCCGGGCAGGGCACGTACGGGGAACCCGGCCAGTATGGCGGAGCCTACGGCCAGCCGCCGGGCCCGTTCAGCCAGCACCCCGCTCCCTACGGCCAGCCCGCGGGCCCGTACCCCCAGCAGGGGTACTACGGCATGCAGCCGGAATCGAAAACGCTGAGTATCGCCAGCATGGTGTGCGGCATCGCCTCGGTGATCATGGGCTGGCTCCTGCTCCCGCAGATTGCAGCAATCATCACCGGCCATCTGGCGCTCAAGCGCGAACCCGCCGGCAGGGGCATGTCCATCGCGGGGCTGGTCCTGGGCTACCTGTGCCTCCTGGGCTACGGCGCGTTCTGGCTGCTGGCCATCATCGGCCTGGCGATTGCCGGGTCCAGCAGCGGTCCAACGTACACGTTCTAGGCGGCACCTGACGCTAACCCTGCGTGAGCGCTGTGCCAGGCGCAACGCAACACGGCGGCCCGCGCCCGCGGACGTGCCGGCGTCGTGCATTCACCGCCGGCGCCCGCCCCATCAGCGCCGGCGCCCATCCGTTATCCGGGCGCCTGCGTTGGCGGGATGTTGTGGTTGAGGCGGAAGACATTCTGGGGATCGTAGCGGTTTTTGAGTGCCACCAGGCGCTCGAACTTTTCCGGACCGTACGCTCTTCGCGCGGCGTCCACGCCCTTCAGCCCCACCTCGGCGCCGAGGAAATTGACGTACTCGCCGTGCTCCGCGAACGGCTGCATGAGTGCGTAGGCTTTCCGGGCAAACGCGGTCAGCCGCTCGTCCTCTGAAGGGTCGCGCCAGAAGCCGTAGACATTGAGCCAGTACCGGGCAGACCGGTTGGGGAACGCCGTCGCGTCCTCCGGCACCTGCCCGAACTTCCCTCCCATGTGGTGGATATCGATGCCCGTGCCCTCCCACGCCAGCTCGGATGCGAAACCGAGCAGCACATCCGCCGAATCCTCGTCGAGGCGGGAAAAGGAGACGTTCTTCCAGTAGCCGCGCGAGCCTTTGGGAAAGGCGCTGTCCATGGCGCTCTGCCAGGTGGTCCACGGGGCAGGGCCCACCTCCTCCTCGTCAGGCGGGGCAGCGGCACGGAGCCGGTCTGCCAGGGCGAGGCCGGCCTGCTGGTCCTCCGCCACCCACGCGAATCCGATGACCATCCATGGATCGCCGCCCATCCCGAACTCCGCCGGAAAAACCAGGAACGAAACTATGGGGTTCATTTCCTCCGGCAGGTCCCGGGCCCACTCGGCAAAAGCCAAAAGGGCGCTGCGCCAGTGCTCCCTGCGGTAGAACAGGTTTCCGCCCAGTGGCTCCGGCGGCAGTGGGCGGGCACGGAAGGTGAAGGAGGAGACCACGCCGAAATTTCCGCCACCGCCGCGCAGCCCCCAGAACAATTCCGGGTTCTCCTGCGCGCTGGCGTGCAGGTGCTCTCCGGTGGCGGTGACAACGTCCACAGCTTCAAGATTGTCCAGGGTCAGGCCGTCGGAGCGGGTCAGCCACCCCACGCCGCCGCCAAGGGTAAGTCCCGCCACGCCAGTTCCGCTGATCACGCCCAGCGGGACGGCAAGGTTGTGGGCGGCAGTGGCACGGTCGACGTCGGCAAGGGTGGCTCCGGGCTCCACGGTCACCAGCCTGCTCCCGGCGTCCACATCGACGCGTTTCAGCGGTCCCAGATCCAGTACCAGTCCGCCTTCAACACTGCCGTGCCCGGCGACGTTGTGCCCGCCGCCACGGACTGCCAGCGCCAGCCCGCTGCGCCGGACGGCGTCCAGTACGGCGTCGATGTCGGCGGTCGCCCCGGCACGCACGACGGCGCGTGGCCGGAGATCGACCATGCCGTTCCATACCGTGCGGGCTTCTTCGTACAACGGATCATGCGGCTCGATGAGGGTGCCGGACAGCCGCGTGCGCAGTTCGCGGAGCGTCTGCTGTACTTCCAGTTCCCTGTTGGTGTGATGGACGGTGGACATCATCAGTGCTTCCGTTACGGGTCTGAGCCCTTGCCTATGAGGGGAAGTGAGAGGCGCCGGGGCGCCTCGACGGAAGAAGGGCCTGCGGGAACCGGCGGGCAGGCTCATGCGATGTCCAGATTTTAGGATCGCCGGAAGGCCGGGTCAACAAGTTTTTGGCCACGGTCGCGGCTTGCGTTCGCACACAGCCATGCGGCGGCCGCCTGTGTTTGACCCTGCGGACACTGTGGCCGGATGCTGCTAGCGGAGCAGCTCCACGTCCGAGACCAGCTCAATGTGGGCAAGCATGGCTTCCGCTGCTCCCGCAGCGTCCTGGTTCCGGATGGCCTCAGCGATCTTCCGGTGCGAGGCGAGCGACTGCTCGGGCCGGCCGGGCTGGCCCAGGGATTCCATCCGCGTTTCCAGGATCATTTCCGCGATAAAAGCCATCAGCTGCGCAAGCACGGAGGAGTGGGCCGCAGCAGTGATGGCCTCGTGGAAGAGCTCATCGCCGTGGGCGCCGCGCTCGCCGTCCTTGATCTCCCTGCCCATGACGTCGAGGGCGTTGTCAATGGCAGCGAGGTCCTCATCAGTACGGCGTGCCGCGGCGAGGGCGGCAAGCTTCCCCTCCAGGGTGCTGCGCGCCTCGACGATCTCAGGCAGCCTGCTGCGGTGCTCGCGGAGGCCTTTGATCACGGAGGCGACACTGGGCCTCCGCGCCAGGACCGCCCCGGTCCCGTGCTGGACGTCAATGACGCCGAGCACTTCGAGGGCCACCAGGGCCTGGGCCAGGGTGGCTCGGGAAACACCCAAACGCTCCGCGAGGTCTCGTTCTGCCGGCAGCAGGTCGCCGGGCTTCAGTTGCGCAGATTCGATGTAGGACAGGATCTGCTCCACCAGCTGTTCATACAGCCGGGGGCGGGTAACGCGTTCAAGTCCCAGCCGTGATGCCTTCTCCACAAAGCCCTCGCTACGTCGTCGGTGCTTCCAGACTACAGCCACTGCTATTGACAGATTGACCTGGTGTCTAGGAGGCTAGTCCAGTGAGCCAGTTACTCACGTCACACTTTTCGTTCCCCAATGGAGGACCAACGATGTCCGCTCCTGTTTTATCGATCATCATCCTGGCGGCGATGTTTTTGCTCGCCACCGTCCTGCCCCTGAACATGGGCGCGCTGGCCTTCGTTGGCGCCTTCCTCCTGGGCACCGTAGTGCTGGGCATGACCACCAATGACATCCTGGCCAACTTTCCCGGCGGGCTGTTCCTGACCATCGTTGGCGTCACGTACCTCTTCGCCATCGCCCAGAACAACGGCACCATCGACCTGCTTGTCCGCGGGGCGGTCAGGATGGTTGGAAGCCGCGTCGCGCTGATTCCCTGGGTCATGTTCGCCGTCACCGCCGTCATTACCGCAGTGGGCGCACTGTCTCCCGCCGCCGTCGCCATCATTGCCCCCATCGCGCTCAGCTTCGCGGGCAAGTACAAAATCAACCCCCTCCTGATGGGCATGATGGTGATCCACGGTGCGCAGGCCGGCGGGTTCTCTCCCATCGCCGTCTACGGCGTCACGGTGAACGGCATCCTGGCCAAGACGGACCTGGACTTCAGCCCCACCGCGCTGTTCCTGTCCAGCCTCGTGTTCAACCTCATCATCGCCCTGGTCCTCTTTGTTGTCCTTGGCGGACGGAAGCTGCTGTCCTCGCGGGTGAGCCACTTCGTGGAGCAGGCCGCGGAGGCACGGATGGCAGTGAGCGTCGGTGCCAAGGCCGCCTCCGACGTTCCCTTCAAGGGCTTCGGCTCCGGCATGTACGGCCCCCGGGATCCGGCTGGCGACGGCGTGGCCGCAACCAGGGAGCGCTCCGAGCGCATTCCGCAAATGGTCACCATCGCCGGCCTCATTGCGCTGGCCGTCATCGCCCTCGGTTTCAAGGTGGACGTCGGATTTGTCTCCATCACCATCGCGATCGTGCTGGCCCTGGTCTCGCCGGCAGCCCAGAAGGGTGCCATCAACAAGATCAGCTGGTCCACCGTGCTGCTCATTTGCGGCATGCTGACGTTCGTCGGGGTGCTGGAGGAAGCCGGAACCATCGAATTCGTCTCCAACGGCGTGGCCGGGTTGGGGATGCCGCTGCTGGCGGCGCTGCTGATCTGCTACATCGGGGCCGTGGTGTCCGCCTTTGCCTCCTCCACCGCCATCCTCGCAGCCCTCATCCCGCTGGCCGTCCCGTTCCTTTCCACCGGCGAAATCGGCGCTGTCGGCGTGATCTGCGCCTTGGCCGTGGCCTCCACGATCGTGGACGTTTCGCCGTTCTCCACCAACGGCGCACTGGTCCTGGCCAATGCTCCCGAAAGCGTGGACAAGGACCGGTTCTACAAGCAGATCCTGGGCTACAGCGGCGTGGTCATCGTGGCCGGACCGGTCCTGGCCTGGCTCGCGCTGGTGGTTGCCGGGTGGCTCTAGCCGGCATCAAAACCAGAACATTCCCTCTCATGAGACAAGGAACCAGCGCATGAGCAGAACCGATAGCACGCAAGGCCCCCTCTCCGGCCACCTCGTGGTTGACCTGAGCCGGGCCCTGGCCGGGCCGCATGCCGCCATGATGCTGGCCGACCTGGGGGCACGCGTCATCAAGGTGGAAAACCCGGGCACCGGCGACGACACCCGCGGCTGGGGCCCGCCGTTCGTCGGCCCGGAGGATGATCTCCAGTCCACCTACTTCATGTCCTGCAACCGCAACAAGGAATCCATCAGCCTGGACCTGAAGAGCGGGGACGGGCAGGCTGTGCTGCGGCGTCTGCTGGAACGTGCGGACGTGGTGATCGAGAATTTCCGCCCCGGCGTCATGGACCGGCTGGGCTTCTCCACCGCCGCCATGCACGGGATCAACCCCCGGCTGGTGATCCTCTCCATCACCGGATTCGGGCACGACGGTCCCGAGTCCCAGCGCAGCGGCTACGACCAGATCCTCCAAGGCGAGGCCGGGCTAATGTCCCTCACCGGCTCCGGGCCCACGGATCCCCAGCGTGTCGGCGTGCCCATCGCGGACCTGCTTGCCGGGATGAACGGCGCCTCCGGCGTGCTGGCGGCCCTGGTTGAGCGGGGCCGGACGGGCCGCGGGCAGGTTGTGCGCACCTCCTTGCTGGCCTCACTGATCGGGGTGCATGCCTTCCAGGGGACCCGCACCACCGTTGCGGGCGAAGTTCCGCAGGCCCAGGGCAACCACCATCCGTCCATCGCGCCCTACGGACTGTTCGCCTGCCGGGGCGGGAGCGTGCAGATCAGCGTCGGCAGCGAACGGCTCTGGACCTCCTTCGCGGCCGCCTTCGGCCTGGACCCGGCGGCGGCGGGCTTTGCCAGCAACGCTGAAAGGGTGCGGAACCGCGCCGGGGTGATTGCCGCCGTCGAACGCGTCTTTGCGGACTACGACGCAGCGGAGCTGCTGCAGAAACTGAACGACGCCGGGATCCCGGCAGGCAAGGTGCGCTCGCTTGACGAGGTGTATGCATGGGAGCAGGTGGCATCCCAGGGCCTCGTGGTGGACGTGGACCATCCGCTGCTCGGCAAGGTCAGCCTGCCCGGCCCGCCGCTGAGGTTCTTCGCCCCCGGGGACGCCGCGGAAACCACGCTGACCCAGCACGACGCGCCGCCGCTGCTGGACGAGGACGGCCAGGACATCCGCCACTGGCTGGGCACGGCAGCCGCTGTTGCGGCCGGGGCGAAATAGCATGCCGACGACGGAAAAGGTGCGGCACCTGAGTGCGGCTGAATTGCTGGACAACGTGGTGGACCAGGGCTCCTTCGTCTCCTGGGATGCGCCGGCACAGGAACCCGAGGTGTCTGCGGAGTACTGCCGCGACCTGTCAAAGGCCCGGGAGCGGAGCGGCACTGACGAGTCCGTCATCACGGGGGCGGGGCTCATCAGGGGCCGCAGGGTGGCGGTGATCGTCAGCGAATTTTCCTTCCTGGCCGGGTCTATCGGCCACGCGGCGGCGCAGCGGATCGTCGCCGCCGTCGAACGCGCCACCGCCGAGGGGCTGCCGCTGCTTGCCGGCCCGGCCTCCGGAGGCACGCGCATGCAGGAAGGAACGCTGGCCTTCCTGTCCATGGTAAAAATCACCGGGGCAGTGCGGGCGCACCGCCAGGCCGGGCTTCCCTACCTGGTGTACCTGCGGCATCCCACCACTGGCGGCGTTATGGCGTCCTGGGGGTCCCTGGGCCACATCAACGTCGCCGAGCCCGGGGCATTGCTGGGATTCCTGGGCCCCAGGGTCTACGAAGCGCTGCACGGTGAGGCATTCCCCGGCGACGTGCAAACAGCGGAGAACCTGTTCAACAAAGGGCTGATCGACGGCGTGGTGGAGCCAGGCCAGCTTGCCGACCTCGTGGCCCGGGCACTGGATATCCTGTGCGCAACGGCGGGACCCGTACCTGCCCCGCCCGCGACGCTCACGGTGAGGCCCGCCGCCGCGGACGCCTGGGCCTCCATCGGCATCTCCCGCCATCCCCGGCGGCCCGACCTGAGGCAACTCCTGAAGTACGGTGCCGTAGACGCCCTGCCACTTAACGGCACAGGCCAGGGGGAGAAGGACCCCGGGCTGCTGCTTGCCCTGGCACGCTTCGGCGGGCAGTCCTGCATCGTCCTGGGGCACGCCCGCCCACTGCGCAAGGACGCCGCCGGCATGGGTCCCGGTTCCCTCCGCGAAGCCCGGCGCGGCATGAAACTTGCGGAGGAACTGCGGCTGCCGCTGCTCACGGTCATCGACACTGCGGGCGCGGCGCTCTCGCCGGAGGCGGAAGAAGGCGGGCTGGCAGGAGAGATTGCGAGGTCACTGCACGAACTCATCGGCCTGGCGGCCCCGTCGGTCTCGGTGCTGCTGGGCCAGGGGTCCGGGGGAGGGGCGCTGGCGCTGCTGCCCGCGGACAGGACCATCGCGGCGCAGCACAGCTGGCTCTCCCCGTTGCCTCCCGAGGGGGCCAGCGCCATTGTGCACCGCACCGTGCAGCATGCTCCCGCGATGGCCCAGACACAGGGGGTGAACGTGGCTTCCCTATACGCCCACGGGCTGGTGGACCACATCGTGGATGAGCGGGACGACGCGTCCCTTGAACCCCGCGAGTTCTGCCGGCGGATGGCTCAGGCCATCGAATACGAGCTGGCGTCGATCGCCGGCCTGCCCGTGCCGGAGCTCGTTGCCGCGCGGTCCGCGAAATACCGAAACCTCGGCGCGGGGTAACCGGCCCGCTTGCGGCGGGTGGGCGCTACTTCCGCTGGCGGAGCCGTGCGCGGTGGGCGTTCCTGCGGAGCTGGAGGATGCGGGCGCCCCCGGCCACGGCAACCAGGACCCCTCCGGTCACGCTGGCAATAAACAACGCCATGCCCAGCGGTACAAGGCCTTCAAGGCCGAAGTACCGCACGGCCACCTGGTCCTGGTTTTGCAGGATAAAGATGATCAGCAGGATCAGCAGCACCAGGGCCGCCACCACTGCCGCCCACACCACTCCCGTGCGGGTCACGCCGGGCTGATCCCCAGCTGAAGGTTGTGGCGCGGGAGTGCCCGTGCCTGCCGGCAGGGATGCGTCCGGGCGGGACTGTGCCAGGTCGGCGGAGGTGTCTGCAGTGGAATCCGGAGTGTAATCCGCCGGGAAGGGTGTGCGGGACGGTGCCGAGGGGCCGCCGGCATGGTTTCCGGGTCCCTGCTCCGGCTGTCCGGCGGGTGGGTAGTTTCCGGTACTCATGCTGGTTCCCTTCGTCACGCGTCAATGATAAGCATGCTTATGGTTACACCATAGTGGGAGCGTTTACCAGGGCACAATGCGGGGCGCTCCTGCTCCAGCCCACCTCAGGCGCTTTTCCGGTTCCTACGGTGCCGGAAACAGCGGAGGGGCCTTCAATGAAGACCCCTCCGCGGACCGTGACGCGGCCTTAGACCTTTTCCCTGCTTCGTTCAGCTGAAGGGGCGCCGGGCGTCCGGGTCTTCCGCCAGCCGGGGAATGCCCAGAACGTGAAGTCCTGCGCCTTCACCGGCTTCTCCGGGGTTTCCACCGGGGTTTCGTGCTTTGCCTCAGGTTGGCGCTCAATGTCTTTCCTGCCCCACCCGAAGTCCTTGCTGGATGAATAGCACATCACAAACCTCCTCATCGTGACTGCCCTTTAATCGTCCTCCCGATCGGCGGCGGAGTCGACACTTTCGCCTATAGCCGTGGCGCTGTTTGTGGCGCTGTTTGCAGCGCTGCCGCACTCCTGCGCGGCCGCCGGCCCGTCACGCGCCAGTGGCCCTCACTCGTCCGGCGCCGGTCACCTGCCGGCGGCAACGTCGTCGGCTTCCTGCGGCCGGTGGAACTCGCACGGTCCGTGGTGCCGGAGCGGCAGGAGGCAGGTCCGTCCGCTGGGGAGATGGACCAGGGCGCAGCGGCCCTGCCCGGCCAGGTCCTCCCTGATATTGGCGTTGCTGAGGTCAGGCCTGGCTCCATCCGGTTGAGGTCGCGCGTCGCTGGCAGTAGTGACGGGATTTTCAGCTTTCATACGGCGACTCCTCGTCGAGCAGTGGCCGGCGGAAGGTACCGCGGCCTGTGGCACTGCCACAAGTCTGCTCCGCACGGGTTACGGGTGCATTAAGCCGGCGTTAGGAGGAGGTCAACAGTGGCGCCGCGGGCGGCCAGTTCAAAAATCCAGTTGGCGGGCCACCTGGAGCAGGAGGGTCTCTGATCCCATGGGCCCCACGAGCTGTACTCCCATCGGCAGTCCCTGTCCTGGCGTCCCGCCGGTCCAATGCACGGGCAGCGTAATGGCTGGCAGGCCGCACACGTTGACCATGGAAGACCAGGGCGCGAATTCGCACTGTTTTCGGTAGTCGCCGTCGGCATCGCCCGGCCACTGCGCAGCGGGCCAAAGGTCGGTGCCGTGCATGGCACCGGTGAACCAGCCCACCGGGCGCGGTGTCTGGGCAAGGGAGGGCATGAGCATCAGGTCCCACTGCGCGTACTGCACCATGGTGTCGTGCTGGAACTGCCGCAGGAACGCCACGGACTCAGCGAGTTTCGCAGGGCTCCGCTGCTGGGCCCGGCGTCTGAAGGTCCGGGTCAGGGGCGCCAGCAGCGCTTCGCGGTGGGGGCTGATCCTGGCCGCTCCTACTGCGGCGGTCCACGCGGTAGTGAACGCGTCAGGATACCGGTTGTCGTATCGGATGGAAGCGTCGCTGAGGGCATGTCCGGCATGCTCCAGCAGCTCCCCGCCGACCCGAAGGGCGTCCAGCGCATCCTGCTCGGGCACAAACGGAAAAGTGCCGGACCACGGGCTGTCCAGGCTGATGCCGATCCGCAGCTTTGGCGGCTCTTGGCTGACCGCTGCAAGGTAGCCGCCGTCCGGCCTGCCGGAAGCGTCAGAATCGGTCGCAGGTCGCGCGCCGGGTCCCGCCAGGGCATCCATCATGAGCGCCGCATCAAGGGAATTCCTGGCGAGGGGGCCGGCCACCACCAGGCGGGCAGGATCACCAGCGCTCTCCCCGGCAGGGACCACACCGCGGCCCGGCTTGAGCCCTACCAGTCCGCAGGCGGCAGCGGGGATCCGGACGGAGCCGCCGCCGTCGGTGCCCGGTGCGAATGGGAGCAGCCCCGCGGCCACGGCAGCAGCGCTGCCGCCGGAGGACCCGCCTGAGCTCCTGCTCAGGGCGTGGGGATTGCGCGACGGCGGCGCGATCCTGTTTTCGCTGTAGGCAGTCAGTCCGAATTCGGGAACCTGGGTTTTGCCCAGCGCGATTGCGCCCGCTTCCTTGAGCAGGGCCACTAAAGGGGCGTCGCTGGGCGCCGGCTTGTGATCCAGCGCCGCGCTGCCGTGTGTGGTCACCACGCCGGCCACATCCGTTAGGTCCTTGAAAGCCAGGGGCATGCCGTGCAGCATCGGCAGTTCCCCGGCCGGCAGACGGGCCCGTGCCGAGTCCGCAGCGCGGGCGTCTGCCATCGCCTGTTCAGCCGTCACGGTCACAAAGGCGCCCAGCAGGGTGTTCTGCTGTTCAATCCTGGCAAGGAAATGCGCCGCAGCTTCCGCTGCTGATACATGGCCATGGCGCAGAAGATCCCGAAGGGCGACGGCCGACAGCTCGTGAAGTTCAGGCAAGGCCCCACGCATCCACGCCAGGGCACTGATCGGACAGTAACTTGCGGCCTTCTGTAAGGGCACGGGCCTGCTGCTCAGCGAACAACGGATCCTCCTAGGGTCACTCAGAAGCTTAACGTGATGGAGCCCGACGCCGGATGGGGCCCAAAGCACTAGGCTTTAAACCGACACCGATCCGCGAAAGCAGGACCCTCCATGAGCGATTTCGACAACGTCCCCGTCGGCGACATCCCTAATGACGCCGTCATTCTTGACGTCCGTGAGGACTATGAATGGGTGGCCGGCCATGCAGATGGCGCACTCCACATTCCCATGGACCAGCTTCCGGCGCGGCTGGAGGAACTCGATCCGGACGAGGACGTCTACGTCATCTGCCGCACCGGCGGGCGCTCATTCCGCGTCGCCCAGTGGCTCACCGGCCAGGGCTATACCGCCATCAACGTTTCCGGCGGCATGGACATGTGGCTGGAGGCCGGCAAGCCGCTCGTCTCCGATAACGGCCTGAAGCCGATGGTCATGTAGCTGATGGTGCTGTAGGCCGGGCCCGCCGCCCGGTACGCCTCCGTTCACGTCCGGACCGGGCTTCCGCTGCTGCCGCCGTCTCTGCCCCCGGTGCGCCTGCCCGCGCTCATACCTCAGAAGGAATGTTTATGTCTGTCTCCTCACCCGTCTATGCCTTCCTCGGGCCAGAGGGTACCTTCACCGAGGCAGCCCTCCTTCAGGTGCCGGACGCCGCGCAGTCCACCCGGGTTCCGGCGTCGAACGTCAACGCGGCACTGGACAAGGTGCGTGACGGCTCAGTCCATGCCGCGATGGTCCCCATCGAAAACTCTGTTGAAGGCGGCGTCTCCGCCACCCTGGACGCGATCGCCGGCGGCGACGAACTGCGGATCATCCGCGAGGTCCTGGTGCCCATCAGCTTCGTGCTGGTTGCCCGCCCCGGAATCCGCCTGGCCGATGTGCAGCGGGTATCAACCCACGGCCATGCCTGGGCCCAGTGCCGCCTGTGGATGGACGCGAACATTCCGTTGGCCGAATACGTGCCCGGCTCATCCACGGCTGCTTCAGCCATGGGGCTCCTGGAGGAGGGCTGCCATTATGACGCCGCCATCTGCGCTCCGCTGGTAGCCCGGGACCAGCCCGGACTCTCGGTGCTGGCTGAGGATATCGGGGACAATCCGGAGGCCGTCACCCGCTTTATCCTGGTCAGCCGCCCGGGTGTCCTGCCTGCACGCACGGGGGCGGACAAAACCACGCTGGTGGTCCCGCTCCCCGAAGACCGGCCCGGTGCCCTGATGGAAATCCTGGACCAGTTTGCCAGCCGCGGAGTGAACCTCAGCCGGATTGAGTCCCGGCCCACCGGACAGTATCTGGGCCATTATTTCTTTAGCATCGACGCCGACGGGCATGTGGGCGACGAACGGATGGCCGATGCCCTTGCTGGGCTCCACCGCATCAGTCCTGCGACCCGATTCCTGGGGTCATATCCCCGGGCCGACATGCAGGCGGCGCCGGTGGAACCGCACACTGCTGACCAGGCCTTCCAGGCAGCACGAGCGTGGGTTGCGGAGATTTTCAGGGCCGCTGATGAAACCGCCGAAAGCGGTTCCCCCGCTTCGCCCAAAGCGTAGGTGAATGCCGTTCGAAGTACTTCCGCGGGTTGTGGACAATGCGTATGCTTACTTGATCCACACGGGGGATGGCCCCTAACGAAGGGAGCGCGTCATGACTGCCAGCGGCACCGAAAACGACGGCCAGGGGATGATCGTCAACCCCCGGCCCACTGCCGACAACCAGGACTGGGACGGGGATGACGCCGACCGTGCTGACCGCCTGCGCTTTGAAGAAGAGCAAGCCATGATCCGTGAGCAGTCCGAGGCCCATGCCGCGGCAAAGGCCGCCGAGGAGAAGAAGCGCAGGAGCGAATAGCCCCTAATCCTGCGCCTTCACCCGGATCAACAGGGACCGGGGCTCCACCTGGACGGTGAGCCTGGTAGCTTCTCCGGCCGTGTCGCCGTCCAACTGGATGGCCATGGGTTCCGGGCATTTGATGACCACCCTGCCGGACCGGTAGACGGTCATAACGGGCAGTTTCCCGCTGTGCTTGAACATGATCTTGACGTACATCAGCAGCCAGCCAAGGGCACTGCGCGGACTCATCACCACCACGTCCAGCATGCCGTCGTCAATCATGGCCTGCGGAATGAAATCGATGCCGCCCGGGATCAGTCCGCAGTTCGCGAACAAAACGCTGCGAATGTTGCGGACCTGCTCCGGGCTCCCATCCAGGGAGATCGAGACCTTCTTACGCCGTCCGGGCAGATGCCGCATGCCGGCCTCGGTATATGCCAGCCAACCCACCGCTTTCTTCAAGCCGGCGTTGGTGTCGGCGAGGATCTCGGCGTCCATGCCGATGCCGGCTATCACCAGGAACACGTGCTCTGAGGAGCTTCCGGCGCGGGAGTTTTCGATGCCCATCCGGGCTGTGTCAATGTACCGCTGCCGGCCGAACAGTGCGGTGTTGACGTTGGCGTGGAGGTCGTTGAGGTCCAGGTCCACGTTCCGTGCCAGGAGGTTGCCGGTACCCAGCGGGATGAGCCCCATGGCCACGTTGGTGTGCACGAGGGCCTCGGCCACCACCCGCACTGTCCCGTCCCCGCCGCCCACCAGGACGACGTCGGGCTTGTACGCAAGCGCAGCCTCTACCTGGGAATAGCCGGGGTCCTCCGCCGTCGTTTCGAAAAAGACGGGGTCCTCCCAGCCTGCCGCCAGGCAGCCGCGCTGGATGAGGCGTTTAGCTTCTTCCGAGCGCACCTTGATGGGATTCAAAATCACTGCGACGCGCTGGCGGGTAAGCCCTGAGTCCTGCGCCTCCCCGCCCACCGCACTCCGTACGTGCAGGGCCTTGAGGCGCCGCACGCCCCACCAGCTGGAGATGGCAAAGGCAAGCGCCACCGCAATCAGCAGATAGAGAATCAGGTCGCTCATGGTGCTTCAACAGTAGCCCGGCGGAAGGACTCCGGCTCCGGCGCGCCCGTTGCCGCCCGCCGTCGTGCGCGGGATTGGATACCCTTGTGTGGTGATCGACGTAAAAGACCTCAGCGAAAACCCTGATAAATACCGTGCCAGCCAGCGTGCCCGCCGCGCGGACGAGTCAGTGGTGGACGCGATCATCTCCGCGGATGCCGCCCGCCGGGCGGCGCTGATCCGCTTCGAGAACCTCCGGGCTGAACAGAACGCGTTCGGCAAGAAAGTGGCGCAGGCGAAGGGCGACGAGAAGAAGGCCCTGCTGGCCGAGGTCAAGGAACTGGCCAACGCAGTCAAGGCCGCCTCCGCCGAGGCCGATGCCGCGCAGACCAAGCAGGAAGAGCTGCTGCGCACCATCCCCAACGTCATCGAGGACGGCGTTCCGGAGGGCGGCGAGGACGACTACGTGGTGGTCAAGACCGTGGGCACCCCACGCGAGTTCCCCGACTTTGAGCCCCGGGACCACCTGGAAATCGGTGAGCTGATCGGCGCCATCGACATGGAGCGCGGCGCCAAGGTTTCCGGTGCCCGTTTCTACTTCCTCCGCGGCGTCGGCGCCCGGCTGGAGATGGCGCTGCTGCAGATGGCCATGGACCAGGCCATCGAAAACGGTTTTGTCCCCATGATCACACCCACGCTGGTGCGCCCGGAAACCATGCAGGGCACAGGCTTCGATGTAAACCACGACGCCGAGATCTACCGGCTTGCCGAAGACGACCTTTACCTGGTGGGCACCTCGGAGGTTGCGCTGGCCGGGTACCACGCGGACGAGATCCTCGACTTCGCCGCCGGCCCCATCCGCTACGCGGGCCAGAGTTCCTGCTACCGCCGCGAAGCCGGCTCGCACGGCAAGGACACCCGCGGCATCATCCGGGTCCACCAGTTCAACAAGGTGGAAATGTTCATCTACACGACGGTCGAGGAAGCCGCGGCCGAGCACCAGCGGCTGCTGGCGTGGGAAGAGGAAATGCTTGCCAAATGCGAGCTGCCCTACCGTGTGATCGACACCGCTGCGGGTGACCTTGGCACCTCCGCCGCGCGGAAATTCGACTGCGAGGCGTGGATTCCAACCCAGGGCGCGTACCGCGAGCTCACCTCCACCTCCAACTGCACCACATTCCAGGCCCGTCGCCTGAACATCCGCGAACGCGCGGTCAACCCGGAGGGTGTAGCCAAGGGCACCCGCGCTGTGGCCACCCTGAACGGCACGCTTGCCACCACGCGCTGGATCGTGGCGCTGCTGGAGCACCACCAGAACGCGGACGGTTCAGTCAACGTGCCCAAGGCGCTGCAGAAGTACCTGGGCGGCCTTGAGGTGCTCCCGGTCCTGTAGCTGGCTGCCTGTTCCTAAGCTTGTTCGCGGATCCGAACCTTCAAGATGAGGTTCTGCGAACAAGCTTCTGACCTGGCGCGTTCGAGAAGTTCTGGCGTTTCGGGCCGCGCGCCGCTTTGTCCACATAGCCCGGCCACACTGCTGACTCCCCATACTGTTCCGGCCAGCCTTGACCCATGGAGATTTTGCCGGGGCTCATCGATTCCGCTGCCATCCTTCGTGAGCGCGGGACTACGGACGCTATCCACCGCGAGTTCCGGGCCGGAAGGCTTGTCCGTATCAGGCGGGGATTCTATGTGCAGACCGCCGACTGGCTCAGGGCGCGGCCGTCGGAGCGTTTCGCCTGGTCGACGGCGGCAATCACCAGATCCGTCAAGGGCGCCGTGCTGTGCGGGGAGACGGCAGCGCTGGCCAGTGGATTGCCCACCCTTCGCACGCCTCCCTGCGTTGAGCTGGCCACCACCCTGCCGGGACGGAGCGGGGTGCGGAGGTCGCCCCTGATGGTCGTGGGGGAGGACAGTGCAGCACAACAGGTACGGGGAAAGCGCTCGTACCCGCTGCGGTACTGCCTCAAACCGGATGTGGAACCAGTGGCTTACGGGGAGTACCGCTGCACAAGCCGGATCCGGACAACCGTTGACGTTATGGTCACGGCCAGCTTCACCGAAGCCCTGGTGGTGGCTGACGGGTTGGCTCGGATACTTAGCCGCGAGGGAAGGCTGCCGTCGGATGCGGGTCTTCTTGCCATCCGGTCAATAGCTGATGGCATAGCGGCCCACCCTCATGCTTCCGCTCGACGCCGGGCGGAAAGGGTGGCAGTTCTGGCCAGCCCCCTGGCAGAGTCCGTTGGTGAGTCCTACAGCCGGGCGGCTTTCGACTTGCTTGGATTCGAACAGCCCGTATTGCAGCACGCCTTTCATGACGGGGAGGGCTTTATCGGCAGGGCAGACTGCTGGTGGCCCAAGCAGCGGGTGGTGGGGGAATTCGACGGAAAGGCCAAGTATGTCGAGGCCGCTGTCCGGGGCAAGGCCTCAGCAGAGGAGTCCGTATACCGGGAAAAGCTCCGCGAGGATCGGATCCGGCGGTTGGGCTTCGGCTTTGTGCGCTGGAGCTGGGCCGACCTGGAAGACCCCGGCCGACTCAAACGTAGGTTGCTCGCAGCCGGGCTGCGCCCTCGGATCAGAAGCTAGTTCGCAGATCGGAACCTTGAAAGCCATGATTTGCCAACAAGCTTGGGAGTGGTCGGCGCTCTCACATTAACACCCGCACGGGCAAACAAACTGAGGATGTTAATGCGGTGTTCAACATATCTGTGGCCTGCGTCCTAGCGCGGCAGGGGGACGTCTGGTTCACTATGTGAATGACAACGCTGACTGAAACCTCAGTCGCCGGCAACGATGACCGGCGAGACAACGAAAACAACAACAATGGGCAGAAACTGATGGTCGCCCTGGACGTGGACGGCACGCTGGTTGACCACGACGGCCACATGTCCCCAGGCGTCCGCGAATCCGCGCAGGCGGTGGTGGCTGCCGGGCACGAGGTCATGATCGCCACTGGCCGGTCCCTCAACGCCACATTGCCCATCATCGAGAAAATCGGCATCGAGCGCGGCTACGCTGTCTGCTGCAACGGCGGAGTCACCCTGCGGCTCCACCCCGGGCTGGACGGCGGCTACGAGGTCATCCACAAAGCCACCTTCGACCCCGGGCCCGCCCTCCGCGCGCTCCGCGAGCGGCTTCCCTCGGCCAAGTACGCGCTGGAGGACGCTGACGGGAACTTCCTGTCCACCGAGCGCTTCCAGGACCCCAGTTTCGGCGTCGAGGCTGTCGGCGTGGATTTCCACACCATGCTCGAAGCCACGGCCGTGCGCGTGGTGGTTTTCAGCACTGAGAACACCCCCGAAGAATTCAACGAGGCGATTGAGCACGTGGGCCTCGCCGGGGTCACCTACTCGGTGGGCTGGACGGCCTGGCTGGACATCGCCGCGGCCGGAGTGACCAAAGCGAGCGCGCTGGAGAACCTCCGGGGGAGGCTCGGCATCGAACAGCACCTCACGGTGGCCATCGGCGACGGCCGCAACGACATCGAGATGCTCAGCTGGGCCGGACGGGGCGTGGCCATGGGGCAGGCGCCGGAGGAAGTCATCGCCGCCGCGGACGAGGTTACCCACTCCGTGTTCGACGACGGCGCCGCCCACGTGCTGCGCAGCCTGCTCTGACGCCGTACAAGGCAGAATGGACAGCATGACCCTCACGACGTTCGCCCTCATCCGCCACGGCCAGACAGATTGGAATGCGCAGCGCCGGCTGCAGGGATCCACTGACATTCCCCTGAACGACGTCGGCCGGGCCCAGGCGCGAGACGCCGTCGCCGTGTTGTCCGCTTACGAATGGGACGCGATCGTGTCCTCGCCGCTGAGCAGGGCCGCCGAAACGGCGGACCTCATCGCAGCCGGCCTGGGCCTCAGCGATGTCCGCCGCATTCCGGAGCTGGCCGAGCGCAGCTTTGGCCCCGCCGAGGGCATGCAGGCAGGGCCCGAGCTGGAGGCAATGCGCATTCCCGGTGGTTTCCGCGGCGCCGAAAGCGAGGAGGAGGCAGCGGACCGGGGGCTGGCGGCGCTTGAGGCACTTGCCGAGGAATTCCGCGGCAGCCGGCTCCTCGTCGTCGCCCACGGAACGCTCCTGAGGGTCACCCTCAGCCGCGCCGTAGGAAGTACCCTGACCAGCATCGACAACGCGGTGCTGAACCTGGCGCACCACCATGCCATTGACGGCTGGCAGCTGGAATACTTCAACGGCGAACCGGTGATGGCCGCGACCCAGCGCTAACGCAGGCAGCTGCTAGCGCACTTCAAGGATCAGGGCCAGCAATCTGGCCGCCGCCGGCCGGGCCGCGTGCTCCTCATTCCACTGGGCCCGCGCCACCGCCTTGCTCACGGCCTGCGTGGTGATGCCCAGTTCCTGGGCCACCGCCTTCTGCTGGCCGCGGACGCCGGGGGTCATCAGGTCAAGCACCCGCCACTCGGCGCCGGACCTGTCCCGCACGATATGCCCCAGCAACCGCAGTACGGCCTCTGCGTCATGGGCGATGTCCGCCAGCGGCCCCTCCACCGCAACCGGAACCCGCTCCTTGCTGTTCCGGAGCCGGTCCACGGCACGCCGCGCGTACACCAGGCCGTGGCCGGACGCGTCCTTGATCTGGTTCGGCAGCGGTTCGTTGACAGGCCCGACGCCGATCCCCACGTACCAGGAACCGCAGCGGAGCGCGATCATTGCGGCCTCCACCGCCTGGTGCGGACAGTCCACGATGCCCTGGACCTCGTCCTCCACCGACCGGTCGAAGTCGAGGCGCGCAGGAATATGCCGCAGGTCCTTGAGGAGCTGCGGCACCCGGTCGCCATCGCGCCGGCTATCGGTCTGGTTGATTGTCAGCGTGAACATCTGAATCCAAAGACTACCGGTTGGTAGCAGCCCCAGGGCAAGCGGGGTTGCCTCGCGCTGGCCCATCTGGTGCGATGGGGGAACGGCCGGCCCCGGCGGTGACCAACAAGGGGGCCATACGCGACGTGAGGACGGTTATGACCAGCAGCATTGGGCCCGACGAACTTGAACTTGTGGACCGCTGGTGGCGCGCCGCCAATTATCTTTCCGTCGGGCAGATCTACCTCCGTTCCAACCCGCTGCTGCGTGAACCGTTGAAGGCCGAGCACACCAAGTCCCGGCTCCTGGGCCACTGGGGCACCACTCCCGGCCTGAACTTCGTCTACGCCCACCTCAACCGCGTGATCCGCCGCGACTCCGCCGAGATGCTCTTCGTGGCAGGTCCCGGCCATGGCGGGCCCGCCGTCGTCGCCAACGCCTGGCTGGAAGGCACCTATTCCGAGATCTATGGCCATGTGGGCAATGACGCCGACGGCATGGCCGAGCTTTTCCGGCAGTTCTCCTACCCGGGCGGCATTCCCAGCCACGCGGCGCCCGAAACGCCCGGCTCGATCAGCGAGGGCGGTGAACTCGGGTACTCCCTTGCCCACGCCTACGGCTCGGTGCTGGACAATCCCCAGCTGATCACCGCCGTCGTCATTGGCGACGGCGAGGCGGAAACCGGGCCGCTCGCCGCCAGCTGGCACTCCCACAACTTCCTGGACCCGGCCACGGATGGTGCCGTGCTGCCCATCCTGCACCTGAACGGCTACAAAATCGCCAACCCCACCGTCCTGGCGCGGATGCCCGAAGAGCAGCTGGAACAACTCCTGCGCGGCTACGGCCATGAGCCGTATTTCGTCACGGTCAAGGACCCGGAGAATACCGAGCAGGCGCACCGGGATTTCGCCGAAGTACTGGACCGGTGCCTGGCGGATATCCGGGCCATCCAGGACGCCCGCCGCACGCCGCAGCCCGGAACCGAAGATCTTGGCGGTGCCCCGCGCTGGCCCATGATCGTCCTGCGCTCGCCCAAAGGCTGGACGGGGCCGCGCGTGGTGGACGGGCTGCAGGTTGAAGGGACGTGGCGGAGCCACCAGGTGCCGCTCGCGGAGGTCCGCACTGACGCCGGGCACCTGAAGCAGCTGGAAGAATGGCTCCAGTCCTACCGGCCGGAGGAATTGTTCGACGGCGACGGGCGGCTGCGGCCCGACGTCGCCGTGGCAGCACCTGCCGGACCACTCAGGATGAGCGCCACGCCGCACGCCAACGGGGGACTGCTCAGGAAGGCCCTGAAGCTGCCCGCGTACCGGGACCACGCCGTCGAAGTGCCGCAGCCGGGAACGGAGCGCGTGAGCCCCATGATCACGCTGGGTTCGTGGATGCGGGACGTCATTTCGCTGAACATGGAAACCTTCCGGCTCTTCGGCCCGGACGAGACCGCGTCCAACCGGCTGCAGAACGTCTACGAGGTCACCGACAAGGTGTGGCAGTACCGGATTGACGACGGCGACGAGCACCTCGCGCGCTCCGGCAGGGTGATGGAGGTGCTGAGCGAACACCTGTGCCAGGGCTGGCTGGAGGGCTACCTCCTGACCGGGCGGCACGGGGTCTTCAGCTGCTACGAGGCCTTCATCCACATTGTCGACTCCATGTTCAACCAGCATGCCAAGTGGCTGAAGGTGCACCGGCAGCTGCCTTGGCGCCAGCCGGTGCCCTCGCTGAACTACCTGCTGTCCTCCCACGTCTGGCAGCAGGACCACAACGGTTTCTCGCACCAGGACCCCGGCTTCATTGACCACGCCGTGAACAAGAAGGCCGAGGTCATCCGGGTTTACCTGCCGGCCGACGCCAACACCCTGCTGTGCGTCATGGCCCACTGCCTGGCCTCCACGGACTACGTGAACATCGTGGTCAGCGGCAAGCAGCCCTCGCCCACGTGGCTGGGCCCGGCCGACGCCGCCAACCACTGCCGCCGGGGGCTGGGGATCTGGGACTTCGCCGGCTCGGAGGTGCCCGGCGAGGAGCCCGACGTCGTGATGGCCTGCGCGGGCGACGTGCCCACGGTGGAGACGGTGGCGGCGGCGGAACTGCTGAGGGAGGGTGCGCCCGGGCTGAAGGTGCGGGTGGTGAACGTGGTGGACCTGATGCGGCTGCAGGACGAGAGCGAGCACCCGCACGGGCTCCCGGCGCGGGATTTCGACGGGATCTTCACGGCGGACAAGCCCATCATCTTCGCCTACCACGGCTATCCGGCGCTGATCCACAGGCTGGCCTACCGCCGCAGCAACCAGGACGGGCTGCACGTGCGGGGCTACAAGGAAGAGGGGACCACCACCACGCCGTTCGACATGGCCATGATGAACGGCATTGACCGGTTCCAGCTGGCCATTGACGCCATCGACCGGGTGCCCGGGCTGGCCGAGCGGCATTCGTCCCTCCGCCAGAGCCTCCAGGACCGGCGGATGCGGGCCCGGGAACACACCCGCACGCACGGTGAGGACCCGGAGGAGATCCGGAACTGGCAGCTCGGCTGACCCCTTGGAGTTTTTGTCCAGATATGCAGGGTTGCCGGCGGGCGAAGTCGTCTTATCAGGACAAAAAATTCTTTAGGTGACCAGTCCGTCGAGGCCGCACGAGGGCAGGTGGATCCAGCCCTCGGTGCGGGCGGCCTCCACATGGGCTTCGCCAGGACGCTCCGTCAGCCCGAGGGCAACGGCGCGGGCCGTGAGCGAGGCGATGACGGCGTCGAACATGTCGTCCGAGGCGGCCAGCTGATCCCCGTAGCCCTCAAGGTCCAGCCACGGAGCCTGCTCCCTCAGGGTGCCAAGGAGCGCGGCACGCCGTTCCGCCTCGGAACTGCCCCGTCCCTTGTAGCCCCGGGCGTTCAACCCCCAGAGCTTCAGCGAGGCTGCCGGGTAAACCTCCGCAAGGCGTCCGGAACCGTCCCGGAGCTGCGGTCCGTGGAGCGCGGCGATCCTTGCCTGGATCACGGCGCACCGCATGGCGGGATGCGCCAGCCTGTCGGCGGAAACACTCAGCGGTATCAGGCCTGTCCGTCCCGTGACGAACCGGTCCGTGTCCCGGTAGGCCAGCAGCCGCCGTCCTTCTATGCCGTCATACGCCAGGACGGGGCCGGCGTCGAAGGCCAGGTGGCCGGCAAGGAACGGAATCAGCGCATCCGGCCAGCCGACCGGGCAGTCCACACCGGTCATGTCGCTGGCGCCGAAGAGCGAAACGATTTCCTGGTCCTGGACGTCAAGCCCCAGGTGCACCAGCCGGGCTGACCCGCGGTTCCACTCGATGACTGCCACGGCCGTCTTTTTCGCAGCCGCGGCCAGGTCCACTCCGAGCGTCTTCACGTGACCAGACTCTACCGCCGCCTAGCGACGCCGTCTGCCGACGCCGTCGGACGCCGCCGGCGGCGTCCGCGGTGGACATTGGATGACGCCCTGCCGTGGTTCTGCAACGCTGGTGGGTGGTGGGCCGCCCGGCTGGCCAACGCGAAAGGAACATCCTTATGCCATGGCTCGATGTGCTCGGCAACGACATCCACTACACGGACTCAGGCCGCGGCCAGCCGGTGGTGCTGCTGCATGGGCATGCCTCGGCCGCGGCGTGCTGGGCACCGATCATCCAGGAGCTCGAGCGGGACTTCCGGGTGCTGGCGTACGACACGTACGATCACGGCTGGTCGTCGAACTCCCCGCGGCAGGGCCCCCTGGTTGACCGGGCCGAGGAGCTGGAGCATTTCATCAGCTCCCTGGGCCTTGAGGACCCCATTATTGTGGGGCAGTCCATGGGCGGGATGACCACGCTCCGCTGGGCCGTCCGCCACCCCGGCAGCGCGGCTGCCCTGGTGGTCTGCGGGATGGGATGGCCGCTGGTGGTGCCGCCGCCGGGACAGGAAGGCCAGCCGGAAAAGTTCGAGGTCTTCAGCTCGCTCGACCAGGATGAGCGGATCTGGCTGGGTGTGGGAAACTCCTTCACGGAGCGGTGGATCGCGGACAACCCGAAGGACTTCGCCCGCTATATCAGGGTCCGTTCAACCGCTACGGCCATTGAAGCCGCCCGGCACCCGCGCAGCCTCGAACAAAGCCAGGGGGAGTTCCTCAGCGCGGACCCGCGGGACATCGCAGCTTTCCAGCAGGGCCTGGAATCAGTGGCCAGTCCGCTGGTGGTGCTGATCGGGGATGGGGAGAGGCCGCGCATCCGCCGGGGCGCGGAGCACGTTGCCGCCACGGTGCCCGGCGCCCGCCTCCTGGTTGTAGGCGACGCCGGCCACAATGCCTACTTCCAGCGCCAGGACATCCTGGTGGAGGCGATCCGCACGGCAGTTTCCACCACCCGGGGACGCCGGCGGGCCTGATGAGGCCGACGCTCCGAGGTGTATTGGAGGGCGCCCGGGATGCCGCCTTTTTTGCCAAGGCTGTCGCCGCGCGCAAAACGTGACCAAAGCGCCCGCAGTTCCCGCCCCACGGCGTCCACATCCTCCCAGCCGGCACCGGAGATCAGGCCCGCGCCATCCCAGGTGTTCCGGTTCCCGAAGAGCAGCGGAAGGTCGATGGTGTGCGCGGCGCCGAGGACGTTCCCCGGGGCGTGCCAGTGCAGCTCGTAACGGTGGGCCCTGCCGCCGGCCAGGACGTGCCGGCGCGCGAACTTCCGGGCCGCCCGGCCGTAGACGGTTTCGGTGACCACCCAGTTGATGGCCCTGAGGGCGGTGGGGCCGGCAACCGGGATACCGTCCAGCCGGCTGAGGTAGGGGCTGCGGGGGAGGAAGAGCATCGCCTCCTCCGAGGTGTGTCCGATCAGGATCTCCATGCCGGGCGCCGAGCGGTTCCAGGCGTCCTCGATCCCGGTTTCCTCCGGCAGCGGCGCATGCCCGTACTGCGTCCCGAACGGCATCGCGGCCAGCATGCCGAACTTCCGGGCCACCTGCGCCACATGGTCCTCCCGCTCCACTACCTCCATGGCGGGAGTCTCTTCGGTCACAGCCTCTGCGGCGATGCCCATGGCATGGTTCATTTTTGCCCGGCCCCGGGAGATGCCCAAGGGGGCGCTCTGGATGATGGCACGCTGGAACAGGGCCGGCGCTTCTGGCGTCGCCATCAAGTGGGCGATCGCGTCACCGCCCGCGGACTGGCCGAAAGCAGTCACCCGGCCGGGATCGCCGCCAAATGCGGAGATGTTGCGCTGCACCCAGCGGAAGGCCTCCAGCTGGTCCAGGAGCCCCAGGTTGGCAGGCCGGCCAGAGCGGGTTGCCAGGAACCCGAACAGCCCCAGCCGGTAGGTCACCGAGACCACAATCACGCGGTTCTCCGCCACCAGCACCGCGGGGTCAAAGATGGCAAGGTCGCCGGATCCGGTGGTGTAGGAACCGCCATGGATCCACACCATCACGGGCAGCTGCAAGCTTTCCGGGCTGGAAAGGTCCACTTCCGCGGGCATGGTGATGGACAGGTTCTGGCAGTCCTCGCTGCCCGGCAGTTCGCCGTACCGGGTGCCCAGGATGTCATCCAGGAACGGCACCGGCCCCTGCGGGCAGGCTGGAGCGGGGGAGGTTGCAGCGTACGGTTCGGTCCAGTCAGGTGCCGGAGTTGGCGGCTGGAAACGCCCGGCGGTGGCGTATGGAATCCCGGTGGCGCGGAGGACGTTGCCGTCCCGCCAGCCTGTGACAGGACCGCATGGGGGAGTAAACAAGGGCTCGGAACTCACAGTGCAACGATTCCACAGTTTCCTGGGAGTTTTTGTCCACTTGTGCAGGGTTGCCATGCGGGGAAGCCTGCATATCTGGACAAAAAATCCAGGAATGACGACGGCGGGTGGTGGGGTTCCTAAAGAACCCCACCACCCGCCGTCGAGCGTTGAATGGGGACTAGTGGCCGGTAGGCACGTAGCGCTTGATGGAGGCTTCCAGCTCCGCCTCTGCGGCGGCACGGTCGCCCCAGCCCTCGGCCTTGACCCATTTGCCGGGCTCCAGGTCCTTGTAACGGGTGAAGAAGTGCTCGATCTCCTTGATCAGGAAGTCATTGACGTCGCTGACTTCCTGGATGTGGTCAAAGCGGGCATCCACAGGGACGCACAGGATCTTGGCGTCGCCGCCGCCGTCGTCAGTCATGTTGAAGACGCCGATAGGGCGGGATTCAACGATGACGCCGGGGTGCAGGTCGAAGTCCTGCAGGAGCACCAGCGCGTCCAACGGGTCGCCGTCCTCGCCGAGGGTGTTCTCGAAGTATCCGTAGTGCGTGGGGTACTGCATGGAGGTGAAGAGGACGCGGTCCAGGCGGACGCGGCCGGTCTCGTGGTCGACTTCGTACTTGACGCGTGATCCCTTGGGGATCTCGATGGTCACGTCATGCTTCATGGAATGCTCCTCGGCAATTCGGGGGGTTCGCGGCACTTCTGACGGGCAACAAAAAGGACTGTCAGTGCCGCCGACTATTATCGAGGATATAGCGAGAGGCCCTGGAATCAGGAACTTGTGGGGAAATTTCAGGACTTGAGGACCGGCACCGGCATGACCAAAACGAGCGGCACGAACCAGTGGCCCGGCCGTGCCCGGCAGGCGGCGCGGAGCGGCGCCAGTGGTCTGCGGAGGTCCTGGCCGGCGGTCCTGCTGTCCATGCTCCTGGTGGCCCTTGCCGTCCCGGCAGCCCTGCTGGTGGCACCGGGCTTCCTTGGACCGGAACCACCGGCCCCCGCCCCGCCCGCACCCGCCTGGCAGCAGGTTCCGGCCACTCTTTCCACCGTGCAGGGACTCGCCCCGCCGGATGGGTCGGCCCCGGCGCCCCTTCCGTCCAGCGTCAGCGCCCGGCTGGAGCCGCTGTTGAAGACCGACGGCGGCGGGACCTTTACCGGGCTGGTGCAGGATTCCCTCACGGGCCAGGTGCTGTTTGACCGTGGCGGTTCCGAGAACCGGGTGCCGGCATCCAACATGAAGCTGCTGGCGGCCGTCGCCGCCCTGCGGTCGCTGGGCCCGGAACACCGCTTCACCACCCAGGCTGCGGCCGGGCCGGCGCCCGGCCAGGTGGTGCTGGCCGGCGGCGGCGACGTCCTTCTTGGACCCGGTGAGTCCGCCCCGGAGCAGGTGATGGGCCACGCAGGACTGGCAACGCTGGCTGCACGGACCGTGGAGAAGCTGCAGGAGGGCGGTGCGGCAGGGGAAATCAAGGTGCTGGTGGACGATTCCCTTTTTTCCGGCCCCGCACTGAACCCGGCGTGGCAACCAGGGGACGTGGCGGCCGGTGAAGTTGCCCCCGTGTATCCCCTGGCTTTGAACTCGGCCCGCTACGATCCCGCCGTTACCACTGGCCCGCGCCCGCAGGATGCGGCAATGGCGGCAGGGGAGGAGTTCGCCGCCCGGCTGCGGACGGCAGGTGCCGCCGCGGGACTCACCGTGGCAGCCGCCGTCGAACGCCTGCCCCAGGCGGCAGACACGCCGGCGCTGCCAAGCCCCGAGGGGGCCGGCCAGCCGGCGGTGCTGGGCGAGGTTCAGTCGGCCACCGTTGCTGAGCAGGTGAACCTGATGCTCCAGGACTCGGACAACTACCTGGCGGAGGCGTTGGGCCGGCTGACGGCATTGGCTGGCGGGCTGCCGGGCAGTAACGACGGCGCCACGGCCGCAGTGGGCGCGCAGCTGGCCGCTGCAGGCCTGGCTTCTGAAGGGATGAAGCTGGTGGACGTGTGCGGCCTCGCCATGGGCAACCAGGTCCCGGCCCGGCAGTTTGCCGAGGTGGTGCGGGCCATCGCGTCCGGTACGGATACCCGGCTCCGGGCTGCCCTGGACGGCTTCCCGGTGGCTGGCCTCTCCGGAACCTTGGACACCCGGTACCGTGACGCGGCCACCGCCCGGGGCGCGGGGCTGGTGCGCGCCAAGACCGGCACGCTGAACACCGTGCTGGCATTGAGCGGCTACGTGGTGGATGCGGACGGCCGGCTGCTGGTCTTTTCCTTTATTGGGAACGGGCTGGCCCCGGGCGCGGCGGGTAACAAGGAAGCGCTGGACCGCGCCGCCACCGCGCTCGCCGGCTGCGGCTGCCGCTAGGGTTGGGACGCGAAGCGGAAGGGCGGTCCTGCCCCGCATGAACGGCCCTGGTCCCCGGATGCGCCAGCATCGCCCGTGCGGCGCCGCGACGCCCCTGCTCGGGCAGATGGTTCGCCGGTGAGCGAACTTAAGGACTATCCCAAGCCTGCTGTGTTCTGATGGGAACCATGGAGTCAACTGCACGCGAGTCGTCAGCCAAGACGTTGTCCGCCACGGCACAGTCCCTGATCAACTGGGACCTCGCCGCTTCCACCGCCGCGCGCCTGGCTCCGGCCGGGCCCGTGCTGGACCAGGCCGCCATCAGCGAGGCCGTGGACAGCCTGCGGCGCCTGGCGGATGTGTCCGTTGACCATGTCCATCAGATCACCGGGCTGGAAGCCGCCCGCGATCTCCGCGACTCCTCCGTGCTGGTGGTGGACCGCGCGTCCTGGGCCAAGGCCAATACGCAAAGCTTCGCCGTGATGCTCAAACCCGCCATGGAAAAGATGCTGGAAAGCAGGCAGGGCAACCTGAGCCCAAGCGCCGCGAGCGTCAGCGGGGCCATCACGGGAAGCCAGCTCGGCGCCGTCCTGGCATTCCTGGCCAGCAAGGTCCTTGGCCAGTACGATCCCTTCGCGGCCCTTGCGGAAGGGTCCACCGCACCTCCGGCCGGCCGGCTCCTGCTCGTGGCCCCGAACATTGTGGCCGTGGAGCGCGAACTCAACGTCACCCCGGAGGATTTCCGGCTATGGGTGTGCCTGCACGAGCAGACCCACCGTGTGCAGTTCGCTGCCGCGCCGTGGCTCCGGCACCATATGCTCGAACAGATCGACCAGCTCAGCGTGCACCTGCTGGGCAACGTCGACTCCCTGATGGACCGGGCAACCGCCGCTGCCCGCTCCCTGAAGGACCGCAGTGCCTCCGGAAACACTCCCGGCCGCGGCGCCATCCTGGACCTCCTCCAGGACCCCGAGGAGAAGGCCGCAATTTCGCATCTCACCGCCGTGATGAGCCTCCTGGAAGGCCATGCGAACGTGGTGATGGACGCCGTGGACGCCAGCATCATTCCGTCCGTCAAGACCATCCGCCAGCGGTTCAACGACCGCGGCAAGGACCGCGGCGTGATCGAAAAGTTCATCCGCAGCCTCCTGGGACTGGACGCGAAAATGCGGCAGTACTCCGACGGCGCCAGGTTTGTGCGGGCCGTGGTGGACGCAGCCGGCATGGAGGGCTTTAACAAGGTGTGGGAGTCTGCGGACCACCTGCCCACCGAACCCGAGATCCACGACGCCAAGCTGTGGCTTGAGCGGATGGGACTCTGATTGCCGGGCATCCAACCAAGTGAGGCCACTGCCGCCGTAGATGAGGCCGCCGCGGAGTCCGTCCAGGGGGCTGGAACCAGCGGTTCCACGGCCGGTTCCAGGAGCGGACGACGACGGCCGGGCAGGCTGGCGCCCGTCGTCGGCAAGGCGCGTAAAGCCCTGGGGGACGCACTGGCGCAGGCCGGCTATCCCCGCCACGTCCTGGTTGCCTGCAGCGGCGGCCCGGACTCCCTGGCACTGGCCGCCGTGGCCGCCTACTTTGCCCGGCGCGGCCATGTGGACGGCCACCCGGTGACGGTGGGGGCGGCAGTCGTGGACCACCAATTGCAGGAAGGGTCAGCGCAGGTCGCGGCCAGGACCGCGGAAACACTGGAGGAGCTGGGGTTGTCCCCGGTGGAAATCCGGACCGTAACGGTGGCCGGCACCGGCATGGGCCCGGAGGCGGCAGCACGGGAGGCCCGGCACGCCGCACTCGAAGCGGCAGCGGAGGGCCAGGGGGCCGCGGCAATCCTGCTGGGCCACACGCTGGATGACCAGGCCGAACAGGTGCTCCTGGGCCTGGCGCGCGGCTCGGGCACGCGCTCGCTTGCCGGGATGAGGCCGGCGAGGGGTGCCCTGCTGCGGCCGTTCCTGGGGCTTCGCCGGGCGGATACGGAAGAGATCTGCGAGGTGGAGGAGCTCGAGCCCTGGCATGATCCCACCAACCGGGACCCGTCCTATGCCCGGTCCCGGACGCGGGTGGAGGTCCTGCCCCACCTGGAGGAAAAACTCGGTCCCGGCGTCGCGGAATCCCTGGCCCGCACAGCCTCCATCCTGCAGCTGGACGCCGACTACCTTGAGGATGTGGCCGAAGCCACGTTTGCCTCCATGGTGGAGCGCAACGGTCCGGAACTGAGCCTTCCGGAGGAGGCGTTGCGCGCCCTGCCCCCTGCCATCCGGTACCGCGTGATCGCCAAGGCCGCGGCCGACGTCGGCGGGCAGCAGCCCAGCTACCAGCGCCTTTTGGCGGCGGAGGCGCTGCTGCGGCGGCACGGTTCGGCGGGGCCGGTGGAACTTCCCGGCGGAGTGAGTGCCTACCGCCTGTCCCTCGTCCAGCTGGCCGGCGCGGAAGCCGCGGACGGCCCGGCTGCCGGCAGCGAAGCCAAACCCGTTCCCCGCGGAGCCGCACGCTGTGGGAAGCTAGTACTCCGGCCTCAAAAGCCGCCCGCAAAATAGTCGCACCCCCGCATCTACACAGGAGCCATTGGTGGATTCAAACGACGTCCAGGCAGACCTCAAGCACGTTCTCTACACCAAGGAACAGATCCAGCAGCGGATCACCGAACTCGCTGCCCAGATCGACAAGGACTACGAGGGCCGCGAAATCCTCATCGTGGGTGTGCTCAAGGGCGCGGTGATGGTCATGGCGGACCTGGCCCGGGCGCTGCACAGCCACATCTCCATGGACTGGATGGCAGTGTCCTCCTACGGGTCCGGCACCCAGTCCTCCGGCGTTGTCCGCATCCTGAAGGACCTGGACACGGACCTGATGGGTAAGGACGTCCTGATCGTCGAGGACATCATCGACTCCGGCCTGACCCTGTCCTGGCTGAAGACCAACCTGGAATCGCGCGGCACGGCGTCGGTGGAAATCTGCACCGCCTTCCGCAAACCCACCGCCGCCAAGGTGGAAATCGACGTCAAGTACGTGGGCTACGACATCCCCAACGAATTCGTGGTCGGCTACGGCTTGGACTACGCCGAGAAGTACCGCAACCTGGACTTCGTGGGCACCCTGGCCCCGCACGTTTACGAGTAGGCTGCCCCTCCCGGACCGCCGCCGAGCCGCCGTCGGCACTTCCTTGAAAACAACGCCCTTGGGGCAGGCCCTCCGCCGTCCTGGCAGCGCTACGCCCATAGGGAACTTTTGCCGTCCATCATGCGTGATCTACTCCGGACGGTGTATAGCTAGAAGCTGACGCAGCACCATCACGCGCGCAGACTACTCGCCGTGCAGCACTACCAGAAGGGACGGGGTTAGCCCCCGAACAGATGAAAGCTAAGAACTTCTTCAAAGGCCCGGGCATCTGGATCGTCGTCGTGGTCGGTCTGCTCCTGGTGGCCTTTGCAACGCTTGCCCCTGGTGGTGCGGCACGGATTGACACGGACAAGGGCCTTGAACTGCTCTCCGGGGACCAGGTGGAGCAGGCCAAGATCTTCGACGGCGAAAACCGCGTTGACCTGACTTTGAAGGACAACCTGCAGTTGGACGGGCAGGACAAGGGCAAGAGCGTCCAGTTCTTCTTCGTGGACGCCCGCGCCGAGGACGTGGTCAAGGCCGTCACGGACTCCAAGCCGGCCCAGGGCTACACGGACCAGCCGATTGAGAGCAACTGGTTCTCCGGCCTGCTCTCCCTCCTGATTCCCGTCATCCTCCTCGGCGCGCTCTTCTGGTTCCTGATGACCCGCATGCAGGGCGGCGGCTCCAAGATCATGCAGTTCGGCAAGTCCAAGGCCAAGATGGTCAGCAAGGACATGCCGCAGGTGACCTTCGCCGACGTCGCAGGATCCGACGAAGCCGTGGAAGAACTCCAGGAGATCAAGGAATTCCTCCAGGAGCCCGCCAAGTTCCAGGCCGTTGGCGCCAAGATCCCCAAGGGCGTACTGCTGTACGGCCCTCCGGGCACCGGCAAGACACTCCTTGCCCGCGCCGTCGCAGGCGAGGCCGGCGTCCCGTTCTTCTCCATCTCCGGCTCGGACTTCGTGGAGATGTTTGTTGGTGTGGGTGCCTCACGTGTCCGCGACCTCTTCGAGCAGGCCAAGGCTAACTCCCCGGCCATCATCTTCGTGGACGAGATCGACGCCGTCGGCCGCCACCGCGGTGCCGGCATCGGCGGCGGCAACGACGAACGCGAGCAGACCCTCAACCAGCTCCTGGTGGAGATGGACGGCTTCGATGTCAAGACCAACGTCATCCTCATCGCCGCCACCAACCGCCCGGACGTGCTGGACCCGGCACTGCTCCGCCCCGGACGTTTCGACCGGCAGATCGGCGTGGAAGCGCCGGACCTGATCGGCCGCGACCAGATCCTGCAGGTCCACTCGAAGGGCAAGCCGATGGCGCCCGGTGTGGACCTCAAGGCCGTGGCCAAGAAGACTCCCGGGTACACCGGCGCGGACCTGGCCAACGTCCTGAACGAGGCAGCGCTGCTCACCGCGCGCTCCAACGCGAACCTCATTGACGACCGCGCCCTGGACGAAGCCATCGACCGCGTCATGGCCGGCCCCCAGAAGCGCAGCCGCGTGATGAAGGAGCACGAGCGCAAGATCACCGCGTACCACGAGGGCGGCCACGCCCTGGTGGCGGCAGCGCTGCGGAACTCCGCCCCGGTCACCAAGATCACCATCCTGCCCCGTGGCCGCGCCCTGGGGTACACCATGGTGGTCCCGGACAACGACAAGTACTCCGTGACCCGCAACGAACTGCTGGACCAGATGGCCTACGCCATGGGCGGCAGGGTGGCGGAAGAAATCGTGTTCCATGACCCCTCCACCGGCGCGTCCAATGACATCGAAAAGGCCACCGGCACTGCACGCAAGATGGTCACCGAGTACGGCATGAGCGAACGCGTCGGCGCAGTCCGCCTGGGCCAGGGCGGCGGAGAGCCCTTCCTGGGCCGCGACGCCGGGCACGAGCGCAACTACTCCGACCAGATCGCCTACGTGGTGGACGAGGAAGTGCGCCGGCTCATTGACCAGGCCCACGACGAGGCTTACGCCATCCTTACCGAGAACCGCGACGTCCTGGACCGGCTGGCGCTCGAGCTGCTGGAGCGCGAAACACTGAACCAGGCCGAGATCGCCGACATCTTCCGCGACATCCGCAAGCGCGATTTCCGCGAGGTGTGGCTGTCCAAGGAGTCCCGTCCGGTCCAGATGGCGGGCCCGGTGGAGTCCCGCCAGGAGCGGGCTGAGCGCGAGGCCCAGGAGGAAGCCAAACAGGCGCGCCTGGATGAGCCGCTCGACGCCCGGCCGCCGCACCCGCAGGGTGTTCCCGAGGACGCTCCGTTCCAGGGCGGCGTCACCGACGCAGGCCCGGACACCCTTCGCGGCTAAGCTTTCTACGTGACCCACTTCGACGACGACGACGTTCCCGCCTCCGCCGGATACCCGGCGGAGGGCGGATCCCACCACTCAAAGCACCACAAGGTGGACCGGCCCAGGATCGAGGCGGCCGTCCGCGAGATTCTCCTGGCCATTGGAGAGGACCCGGACCGCGGCGGCCTCATTGACACCCCCAAGCGGGTGGCCAAGGCCTACGCCGAGGTGTTCGCCGGGCTGCACCACGACCCCGCGGACGTCCTGTCCACCACCTTCGACCTTGACCATGAGGAACTTGTCCTGGTCAAGGACATCCCCTTCTATTCCACCTGCGAGCACCACCTGGTGCCGTTCCACGGTGTGGCCCACGTGGGGTACATCCCCTCGCATGAGGGCAAGGTGACGGGCCTGAGCAAGCTCGCCCGCCTGGTGGACATTTACGCCCGCCGCCCGCAGGTCCAGGAGCGGCTCACCACTGAAATCGTCGAGGCGTTGGTGCGCTACCTCAAACCCCGTGGCGCCATCGTCGTTGTTGAATGCGAACACATGTGCATGTCAATGCGCGGTATCCGCAAGCCCGGAGCGAAGACCGTCACCAGCGCGGTCCGCGGGCAGCTTCATGACCCGGCCACCCGCGCCGAAGCCATGAGCCTCATCCTCGGAAGGTAAACCATCAGACCATGGACTCACTAGCTGCAGCGCCGGGAACCGGCCCCGCAACATCGCCACTGCCCATCCTTCGCAAACCGCGCCCGGCCGCACGGTTCGAAGACCTCCCCACGGACCGCACGCTGGTCATGGGCATCCTGAATGTCACCCCCGATTCCTTCAGCGACGGCGGCCGGCACGCCACGGCGGACACCGCCATCGCGGCAGGGCTCCGGATGTTCTATGCAGGTGCGGACATCATCGACGTCGGCGGTGAATCCACCCGGCCCGGCGCCGAGGACGTCACCCCGGAGGAAGAGCAGCAGCGCGTCATCCCCGTCATCCAGGCGCTGGTGAAGGCCGGGGCGCTCGTCAGCATCGACACCACGCACGCCTCCACGGCCGCAGCCGCGGTGGAAGCCGGCGCTGCCATTGTCAATGACATCTCCGGACTCAGCATCGAACCGGAAATGGCCGAGTTCGTGGCCGCCGCCAAGGTCCCGTACATCCTCACCCACCGCCGTGGTGACGCGCGCACCATGAATTCGCTTGCCGACTACAAGGACGTGGCGGGCGAAGTGGTGGCCGAACTCGCGGGGGTGCGGGACAAGCTGTATGCAGCCGGTGCCACCCCGGAGCAGATCATCGTGGACCCGGGGCTGGGATTCGCGAAGAACGACGCCCAGAACTGGGAACTCCTGCAGAACCTGGACCAGTTGGATAGCCTCGGCCACCGCGTCCTGGTGGGTGCCTCCCGCAAGCGGTTCCTCGGCACGCTGCTCACGGTGGCCGGAAAGTCCGCGGCCCCGGAGGAGCGCGACGGCGCCACAGCCGCCATCACCGCCATCAGCGCCTACCGCGGCGCCTGGGCCGTCCGCGTGCACGACGTCGGCCCCAGCCTTGACGCCGTCAAGGTTGCCGCGCGCATGACCGCACCCCGCGCCCGCAGCTAAGCCGCGCCCCATGGACAGGATTACGCTGACTGGTGTAACGGCCGTGGGCCATCACGGCGTGTTTGATTTTGAGCGCCGCGAGGGCCAGCCTTTTGTTGTGGACGCAGTGTTGCACCTGGACTTCGCCAAGGCGGCGGAGTCCGACGACGTCCGGGACACCGCGCACTATGGCGAGGTGGCGCAGCGTATTACCGAGTGGATCGCCGGCGAGCCGCTGAACCTGATCGAGGCGCTGGCGGTGCGGATCGCGGAGGGCCTGCTGGCCGAATTCCAGCTTCAGGCCGTGGACATTACCGTGCACAAGCCGCAAGCCCCCATTGAGGTTCCGTTCGGCGACGTTGCGGTCAGCGTCCACCGCACTCGCCGCGACGGGGAAACGCGCGCCGGGGGACAGCAAGCCCAGGGGGAGGGGCCATGAACAGCGGCTATACCAAGGCGGTCCTGGCGCTCGGCAGCAACCTGGGTGAGCGCAATGACACCCTTTCCGAGGCTGTGGCAGACCTCGTTGATCCGCCGGAGGTGAGGCTGCTCGCCGTGTCCCCGGTTGTGCAGACGAAGGCCGTGGGCGGCCCGCCCAACCAGCCGGATTTCCTCAATATGGTCATCACGGTGGAAACCAGCCTGTCCCCGCACGAACTGCTGGACCACTGCCAGGCCGTGGAGAACAAGCACCACCGCGTGCGGGAGGTGCGCTGGGGGCCGCGGACGCTCGACGTCGACATCATCACCTACGGCGACCTCCGCAGCGGGGACCCCTCCCTGACATTGCCCCACCCCCGGGCCGCCGTCCGCGCCTTTGTGCTCTACCCGTGGTCGCTTATCGAGCCGGCCGCCACCCTGGACGGCGAACGGATCAGCGTACTGGCGGCACAGGCTGACGATTTTGCCGACCTCGCCCCGTTCGACGGCTTCGGCGATTTCGACGGCGTGCCTACCGCCGGAGCGGTGGAAGAACGATGAAACCCATCAACCCGCTGCGCCTCCTGCTGATCGGTTTCATCCTGGCCGTGGCGGGCTGGTCCGCCACCGTGGTGACCAGCCGGTTCGGCATGTCCACCCCGGTCCTCCCGGCCACTGCCCTGGCCACCATGGGCGTGATCGTGGCCATCACCCTGATCCTCGGCATCCGCGTGCTGAAGTGGCGCAACAGCCTCGACACCAACGGCGCCCGGACGGGCACCAAGGCAGGCCCCAGGAAAAGGCCCGTGCTTGATCCGCTCCTCGCCGCCCGGACCCTGGTCCTGGCCCAGGCCTGCGCCTACGCCGGAACGGTGCTGCTGGGCTGGCATGTGGGCATCTTCCTGGACCAGCTCCGCATCTGGAGCCTGCGCAGCAACCAGGGCATCACCTGGCTGGCGCTTGCCATGGCCGGCGGGGGACTGGTGATGATCGTGGTGGGCCTGCTGGTGGAGCGGTTCTGCAAGATCCCGCCGGAGGACGGCGACACCAAGGGCATTGAGGGAAAACCAGGCCGCGCCGTGCACGGTGAAGCCTCCGGGGAAGGCGAATATGCATACCGGGGCGATTGATCCGCCGGGCATCACCTGGCAGCGCGTCTCGCCGAAGTACGTAACCGTCAGGGTGGTGCAGTGGGCCCTGGGCAACCTGGCCACCGTGCTGGTCCTGTCCCTTCCGCTTGTGCTTGTCCTCGCGGGCGGGTGGGCCTGGCCGCCGCTGTGGCTGGCAGCCGCCGTACCCGCCGTGGCTTTGGTGGCTGCTCTCTGGCGGCTGGCGCTCATCCCGCGGCAGGTCCGTGCCATCGGCTACGCCGAACGGGACGACGACCTCCTGGTCCGGACCGGCATCTTCTTCCAGCGCACCATGGCCGTCCCTTATGGCCGCATGCAGTATGTGGACATCGGCGTGGGCCCGGTGGAGCGGTCCCTGGGACTGTGCACCCTCAAGCTCCACACAGCGTCGCCCGGCACCAACGCCCAGATCCCGGGCCTGCCCGCCGCAGAAGGTGCCCGGCTCCGCGAGCAGCTGGCGGCACGGGGCGAAGCCAGGCTGGCAGGGCTGTGACCGCGGAGGAACCGCGTCCGGGCCCCGCCGCTTCCTTCCCTGGCGCGGGCGGCACCGCGGCTGCACCCCCGCCAGGCAGCGCGCACCAGCCATCCAATGCGCCCCAGCCAACCAATGAACCCGCGCCAGGCACTGCGCCCCAGACAGGGAGCGCGTCCGACGGCGAGTGGCTGCGTGTGCACCCGGCGTCGCCCTTTGTCCGCGGCTGGGTGGCCCTGGCCGCCATAGGTTTCTTCTTCGGCCGTGACATCTTTGAACGCTCGCTGCAGGGCCAGCCGGTTTTCGAGGAAGAAGTCGCCGGCCGGGCGTCCTGGCTGCTGGCGGGCGGCGCCATGGTGCTGCTGGTCTCGGTGCTGGGTTTCCTCCTGACCTGGTACTTCACCAAGTACCAGGTGTCCGGCGGTTACGTCCGGGTCAATACCGGGTTCCTGTTCCGGCAGCAGCGGCAGGCGCGGCTGGACCGGGTCCAGGCCATCGACATCGAGCAGCCGCTGCTGGCCAGGATTTTCGGCCTCGCCGAGCTGAAGTTCGAGGTGGCCGATGCAGGAGAGTCGGCGGTGCGGCTGGCCTACCTGAAGATCGATGACGCCCGGCAGCTCCGCGCCACCATCCTGGCCCGTGCCGCTGGGGTGGCCGTTGACCCGGCCCATCCGGAGGCACCCTCGCCCGAGGCGCCCGAATACCCGGTACTGTCGGTGCCGCCCCGGCGCCTCGTCGGTTCCCTGCTGCTCAGCGAGCAGAGCTTTTTCGTGGTGCTTGGCGGCATTGCGTCCGTGGTGCTCGCCGCCGCCACGGGCAGCCAGGCGTTCTACTTCTACCTCATCCCGGCTGCCCTGGGCCTGGCCGCCAGCTACTGGGGACTGTTCAACAAGGGCTACAACTTCACCGCGGCGATCTCCCCGGATGGCATCCGGCTGCGCTACGGCCTGCTGGACACCCAGGCGCAGACCCTGCCGCCGGGGCGCATCCAGGCCCTGAAGGTCACCCAGCCGCCGCTCTGGCGCCCCCTCGGCTGGTACCGGATGCAGGTCAACGTGGCCGGTTACGGAGTGGTGGAGAACGCCGGCGAGGGCTCCGCCCGGACAACGCTCCTGCCCGTCGGCACGCTGGCGGACGTGATGGCCATGCTTGCCCTGGTGCTGCCGGACCTAGGCACCCCCCAGCCAGCGGCCGTCTTTGGCGCGGGGCTCACGGGGTTGGATTCCGACGGCGGATTCGTCACCACTCCGCCGAAGGCCCGCTGGCTCGCCCCGCTTGGCTGGCGGCGGAACGGGTTTGCCGCCACGGACACCGCCCTGCTGCTCCGTTCCGGCCGCTGGTGGCGGCAGCTGGCGGTGGTGCCGCACCAGCGCACGCAGTCCATGGCCCTCCACCAGGGTCCGCTGGCACGCCGGTTCGGAGTTGCCGACCTGATTCTCCACACCACCCCCGGCCCCGTTGTGCCGCGCCTGGTCCAGGCCGGACGGGATGCTGCACTAGCCCTGTTCGACGAACAATCTGCCCGTGCCCGGTTGGCCAGGAAGAGGCAGACTACGGAACAGTGGCTCAGGCAGGTGGCTCCGGACGCACCGGCCATTGGGGTTGCCGGCGCCGGCTCCCAGCCAGTGGCCGGGCCCCTGGAAGCCCACACCACACAACAACAGGAAGGCGGGCAGCATGGCTAAGCCCGGACGCCTCGGCGTCGGAATCATCGGCGCGGGCAAGGTGGGGGCGGTCCTTGGTGCCGCCCTGCGCGCCGCTGAACACGCCGTCGTCGGAGTTTCGGCGGTGTCCGAAGCGAGCCGTGAGCGCGCGGAAGCGCTGCTCCCCGGCGTGCCTGTCCTTGAAGTGCAGGAGATCGTGGAGCGGGCGGAACTGGTCGTGCTCGCTGTGCCCGACGACGCCCTCCCGGGCTTGGTGGAGGGGCTTGCAAAGCTGGGCGCCTGGCAGCCGGGCCAGCTGGTTGCCCACACCTCCGGCCGGTTCGGCGTGGGCGTCCTGCATCCGGTCCGCGCAGCCGGTGCCGTACCGCTGGCGCTGCACCCCGCCATGACGTTCACCGGGATGAGCCTGGACCTGACCCGGCTGCTGGACTGCACCTTCGGCGTGACGGCAGATGCCGCCATGCTTCCCATCGCCCAGGCACTGGTGGTGGAAATGGGCGCGGAACCGGTGGCCATCGCCGAGGCTGACCGGACGCTGTACCACGCAGCCCTGGCGCACGGCTCCAACCACCTGGTCACCCTTGTTGCCCAGGCGTCCGAACTGCTGCGCTCGGTGGGAGTGGAACTCCCCGAACGCATGCTGGGCCCGCTCCTGCGGGCCACCCTGGAGAACGCGCTGGCCTCAGGGGAGTCCGCCCTGACCGGTCCGGTAGCGCGCGGTGACGTCGGAACCGTCGCGGCACACGCGGAGGCGCTGCGGGAGTTCGACGGCGGCGGGCACGGGGATGTGCTGGCCGCCTACCTCGCCATGGCCCGTGCCACCGCCCTGCGCGCAGAAGGGCGCGGACTCCTGAAGCCGGACCAGCTGGAGGGGCTGCGCCGCGCCCTCGATCCCAAGGAGGACTGACGATGCCCATCAAACTTGCCACCACGGTGGCTGAGCTCCGCACTGAAGGCGCCCGGCTGCTGGGCGCCACGCAGGGAACATCGCAGGGACTGGTGCCCACCATGGGCGCACTCCACGAGGGCCATGCAGCCCTGGCGCGTGCCGCCGTCGAACAGAACGACGTTGTGGTGGCCACCATCTTCGTCAATCCACTGCAGTTCGGCGACGCCTTGGACCTGGACCGCTACCCGCGCACGCTGGACGCCGACCTTGCCCTGCTGGAAGACCAGGGCGTGGACCTGGCCTTCGCGCCGTCTGTGGAGGAGGTCTACCCCGGCGGGGAGCCGCTGGTGCGGGTCACCTCGGGCCGGCTGGGGGAAAAATGGGAGGGGGCCTCCCGGCCGGGCCACTTTGACGGCGCCCTGACGGTGGTGGCCAAACTCCTCCACTACGGCCTGCCAGCCGCGGGCCTGCCCGCCGCCGGGCCGGCACCGGGAAGGCTGCCTGCCTACCGGGCGTACTTCGGCCAGAAGGACGCGCAGCAGCTTGCCTTGGTCCGGCGCATGGTGGCGGACCTCAACTTCCCGGTGGAGATCGTGGGGGTGCCCACGGTGCGTGCGGTCGACGGGCTGGCACTGTCCAGCCGCAACCGCTTCCTGTCGGACGAAGAGCGGGAGGGGGCCCTGGTACTGTCGCGGGCCCTCCGGCTGCTGGAGGAACGAGCGAACGCCCGGCAGCCGCTGGACCTTGACTCAGCCCGGGCCATGGTGGAATCCCAGCCGCTGGTGGCGCTGGACTACTTCGATGTGGTGCACCCGGATACGCTGGAGCCGCTTGCCGAGAACTGCCGGGAGACGCCGTTCAGCGGCGAAGCCCTGGCGCTCATCGCCGCCAGAGTAGGGCCGGTGCGGCTCATCGATAACGCACGGCTGAGTTCCTGACGCCAGGCCGCTAGATGCAGGGTTCTTCCCGGTTGATCATCAGTTGTTCGAGCAGCGCGCGCTCGGGCCTGCCAGGGTGCTTGGCGACGCAGCGGCGCAGGCGTGCCCTGGCGAGCTCCTCACCGGGTTCGCGGCTGCAGAGCACTTCATCGATGATTTCCTGGGCCTGCCATCGGAGGGACTCAATGGCGAACTCCCGGATCTCGGACGGGGTGTCTTCGGCCATCCAGGGATCAGGGTCTGAGGGAACGCTTTGGAACATCCGCTCTGCTGACATCGGGGCCTCCTTGCACCAGTCCGAGCAGGCCTGTGTGGGGCCTCCACGGCGTCTAAGCACTGCGCTACGGAAAACATTACAGGCGGTAAGACTGGTCTGTCTTCCCCCGGAGTAGACTGAAATCGAGATGAATCCAGAGGCGAAAGTCCCGGCGTTTCCGGCGGTGGCATCCGGTCCTGCCAACCCGGCGGACCGGATCATTGACGTGGCTTACGAGCTCTTCTCCACCCGCGGCGTACGGGACGTCGGCGTGAACGAGCTCATTGAACGGTCCGGAGTTGCCAAAGCGACGTTCTACCGGCATTTTCCTTCCAAGGATTCACTTGTCCTCGCGTTCCTGGAGCAGCGGGACAAACGGTGGACCATGGATCTGATCCTGGCGGAGGCACATCGCCGGGGCAGCACTCCCCGGGAGCAACTGCTGGCGATCTTCGATGTGTTCGGGGACTGGTTCCTGCGGGAGGACTTCGAGGGGTGCTCCTTCGCCAAGGTCCTGCTGGAGATGGGACCTGCCCACCCGCTGGGACAGGCCAGCATCAGTTACCTGGCTAAGATCCGCGGCCTCATCCAGACCGCCGGCGAAGAGGCGGGGCTGGTCCGGCCCGAGGAGTTTGCCTATTCGTTGCAGGTCCTTATGAAGGGCTCCATCGTCCAGGCTGTGGAGGGTGACCTGCAGGCCGCTAGACGTGCGCAGCAGATGGCGGCCTGGCTGATCGAGCATCACAGCAGCTGAAGACAGCGAAGCCCGGTGGTTGAGCCTGGCGAAACCTGGGTCTTGTCAGCTTAACCACCGGGCATGCCGCCATTGCAGGTGCTAGCGCTTTACTGCTTCCAGCTTGAGCATCTTGGCGATGACGTTGTCGAGTTCGGAGTCGTCGAAGATCTTCTTCCAGTCGTCCTTAATGATGGTGTCCTTGCCATACTGGATGGCGATTTCGCAGGCCTCCGAGAACGGGTTGGAGCCGCGCAGGGCGTTGGTGAGGGCGATCTGTACGTGGCCGAACAGCATGGCCTTGGCCGCTTCCTCGGGAACGCCGACGGTGTGAACGGTTTCGTGCAGCGCCTCGTTCAGGAGCGTGCCAATCATGCACGCTACGGTTTCGACGAGCGTGGGTTCAAGGACGGCGAGCTGGTACACGGTGACCCAGTGAACGTCGATGACGGGCGCGTAGATGATGCGGATGGCAGCCTCGGCTGCTGCCTTGGTCTCCGCGGAGGCGTCGTCGTCGATCGCGGCGACCACGTTCTGCGGGGCGCCTTCGCCGCCGAAGGTGTCGGCCCACTCTTCTTTGGTGGTGCGCTCCAGGAACACCGACGGGTGGCACGGGTGTGCAACGGCCTGGACGACGTCGTTGCGCTTTGCCAGCAGGCCGGCGTAGGCGGCCGCCGGATCCAGGGTGAGCAGGATGGCACCGGACTTCATCTGGGGGACAACACCTTCGGACACAACGCCCAGGACGGTGTCCGGGACGGCGAGGATAACCACGTCAGCGCCCTTCACTGCGTCGTCGGTGGCGGTGATGGTGCGGCCTTCAGCCTGGATGCGTTCCTGGCCGGCGGGGGAGTTTTCGCTGTAGAAGACGGTGTGGGCGCTCTTCTGGAGGTTCCGGGAAACGCGCATTCCCATTTTGCCTCCGGCTCCGATGACGGCGACGGTCAATTTTTCTGCTGACATTTCATTTGCTCCTTAGGATTTCGATGCTGTGCTTGGTCCACTGGTTTTCGAGGCGGATGGTGTCCGCTTCGGTGCCCTGCCATGGCAGCCAGTGTTCGACGATCTGGTTGATGTTTTTTTGGTGGGGATCGATGGTGCTGACCATGTAGTCGTAGTCGAGCAGGCCTTCGCCGAGCGGGGCGCCGGCGTACGTGAAGCCGACCCACCCGTCCTTGCGGCTGAACGCGAAGTCCTTGATGTGCATGTTCAGGACGTAGGGTGCGACGGCGTCAATCACCTCGCGCGGCATCTCCAGCGCCGCGACGGTGTTGGCGGGGTCGCTGCAGATGCCCAGGTAGGGGCTGTCCACGCCGCGGATCACGTCCAGGACCCGGGAGGTGGGGACCTGCTCGTAGGTTTCCACCGCCACCTTCACGCCCGCGGCTTCGAACTCGGGCAGGACCTCTTTGAAGATCGCCACCGCTTCCTCATTCGAGGGCGTGTGGCCCGGGGCGTTGAACATAGTCCGCAGCAGGGGCGAGCCGAGGATCCCGGCGATGCGCAGGAATTTCCGCAGGTGCCCGGGGCGGATGCCCTTGGTGCCGAGCTCCAGGGAGATTCCCAGCCGGTCCGCGGTGGCCCGGACTGCTTCCAGTTCGGAGTCAGTCATGGTTTCCAGCGGAGCGTAGTCGCAGACCTGGAAGAGGCCCACGCCCAGTTCGGCGGTCCTCTCCAGCGCATCGTGGAGGCTCAGCGGTGCGGAGACCTTGTCCGAGAGCTGCCAGAAGAAGGCGTAGCTGCTCAGCCCAATCCGTGAGGTCATACGGCCACCTCCGCTGAGGCGAGCCGCGCGGCGGTCTCATCGAGGATGCTTTTCAGTGCCTGGGGGTCGTGCGCGAAGCGGCCCAGGAACAGCCCGGCGACGGCGGAATCCAGGTGCCTGATCAGGCCGGGGCCGGCACTGCCGCCGTAGATCACGCGGCTGTTCTCTTGGCCGGGCAGGGCGCGCAGGTGAGCGTCCAGCCCGGTGATGACGGCGCTGATGTACTCCGGCGTCGCCGGTTCCGGTGCGCCGATCGCCCACTGCGGCTCGTATGCCACGATGGTCCTGCCTGCCGGTGCCAGGGACTGTGCCCGGGTGAGGGCGGCGTCTATCTCAGCTGAGCATTGAGCGATGGCTTCCTCGGGTGACCCGGCAGCCAGTTCCCCGACGCACAGCACAGGGGTGAGGCCGTTGCGGTAGGCTGCGGCGGTCTTCAGGCCGATGACCCGGTCGTCCTCGCCGAGGATCCGTCGGCGTTCGGCGTGGCCCACTTCGGCGTAGCGGCCGCCGAGTTCAGCCACGGTTTTACCGCCGACCTCACCGGTGAACGCGCCTTCGTCTTCCCAGAAAATGTCCTGGGCGCCCGTTGCGGCTCCCGCCGGGCCCAGGATCCGTGCGGCCTCGGGGAGGACCGGGAGGGTGGGCAGGACGAAGAGTTCAATCTCGCCGCTCTGGACGGCCGGATGGGCGAGGGCGATGGCTGCCACGTCGCGGCAGTAGTCCACCGAGCGCTGGTAGCCGAAGTACATCTTCAGGCTGACGCCGATGATGGCCTTCGGGTTCTTAGCAGGAAGTGACACCTTCGTAGTCCTTAATCAGGGTGACTTTCTCTGCGGAAGCGGAGCTTTCGTCGAAGGTGTAGGTGAGCCATTCCTTGGCCAGGCGGCGGGCAAGCTCCAGGCCGACGACGCGCTGGCCGAAGGTCAGGACCTGGGCGTTGTTGGACAGGATGGAGCGTTCCACAGAGAAGCTGTCATGGGCGGTGACGGCACGGACGCCGGGCACCTTGTTGGCCGCAATGGCCACACCCAGGCCTGTGCCGCAGACCAGGAGGGCGCGGTCGGCCTTGCCTTCCGCGATGAGTTCGGCCGCGGCGATGGCCACCGACGGGTAGGGGGTGTGGCTGGTGGCGTCCACCCCGACGTCGGTCACGGATTCCACCAGTTCGGAGGCTTCCAGGTCAGCCTTGAGGGCTTCCTTGTATTCGAAACCGGCGTCATCGGCTCCAATGACCAGGCGCAGTTTGGCGCTCATGCTTTCTCCTTAATAGCGGTGTTCTCGACGAGGGTGGTGTGAATTGCCCGGATGATCAGGGCCATTGATACGGCCCCGGCGTCCGGGGTTCCAAGGCTCTTTTCGGCGTGCGGGCGGGCGCGGCCCATCAGGGGCAACAGGTTCGCGGTTGCGTCAGCGGCTTCCTGTGCGGCGGCGGCTGCGAGGCCCCAGGCTTCGGTGAGGGATTGGCCGGCACCTACCGCTGAGGCGAGGGCGTCGCGGAACGGGACCAGGACGTCCACCAAGGTTTTGTCACCGGGCTTTGCCTTGCCGAAGTCCATGATTGCCGCTGCGGCGCCGCTGACTCCCGCGGCCACGGAATCGGCGTCGGGCGCTTTGATGTCACCCACGGCGTCACCGATTGCGCGCAGGGCCATGCCCCAGAGGGCGCCCGAGGTGCCACCCGCCTTGTCCGCCCATGCGTCGCCGGCGGTGTAAAAGGTTGTGGCGGCTCCTGCCCCGCGTCCGATGGCGTCTGTTGCGGCTTCGACGGCGGCGCGGACACCGCGTTCCATGCCGATGCCATGGTCGCCGTCGCCGGCAATCGCATCGATGCGGCCCAGCTCGTCGGCGTTCGCGTCCACCACTGCCTTAGCGGCGTCCAGTGCTGCCAGGACAAGTGCGGCGGCGGCACGTGAGTCAGCAGAGGCTTCCGGGATGGAAAGTTCGACGGCGGCCTCATCACCGGCGTCGCTTACCTCCAGGGCAGCGGCGGTGATGGCGCCGCGGCGGAAGGCGGGTGCGTCGGCGGGGGCGTTCCAGAGGGTCTCGAGTTCGTCGTCGAGCCAGAAGAGCGTGAGGGAGGTGCCGGCCATGTCGAAGCTGGTGACCAGTTCGCCCACCTGCGGATCCACTGCTTCCAGGCCGGCTTCGGCGAGGAGTTGGGCTACCCGGCGGTAGACCACGAAGAGTTCTTCGTATTTCACGCTGCCCAGGCCGTTGAGGATGGGGACCACGCGTGGCGCAGTAGTGTTTCCTTCGGAAGGGAGGCCGTCGGGGATCTCGGTGAGGAGCTTGGACACGAGCAGTTCGGCGAGCCCGTCCGCCGTCGGAATGCCTGTTTCGTCGATGCCCGGCTCGCCGTGGATGCCCATTCCCACGGCCATCCGGCCCTCGGGGACGGAGAACAGCGGGTGGTCAGCACCGGGGAGGGTGCAGCCGGTAAAGGCGACGCCGAAGGAACGGGTGCGGTCGTTGGCAAGCTCCGCGACGGCGACGACGTCGTCCATCGGGTAGCCCGCTTCGGCGGCGGCCGCAGCCACCTTGAAAACGGTCAGGTCCCCGGCGATGCCGCGGCGCTTGCTGCGCTCGGTCAGCGGGGCGGAGGAGACGTCGTCGGTCACCGCGATGCTGCGGCAGTCGATGCCTTCCCGGCGGAGGCGCTCCTGGGCTTGGGTGAAGTGCAGGACGTCTCCGGCGTAGTTGCCGTAGCCCAGCAGCACACCGCCGCCGTTGTTCGCGGCCTTGGCCACGTTGAAGACCTGCTGTGCGGAGGGTGAAGCGAACAGGTTGCCCATCGCCGCTCCGTGGGCCAGGCCCTGGCCCACCAGTCCGGCGAAGGCGGGGTAGTGGCCGGAGCCGCCGCCGATCACCAGGGCCACCGTGTCCGGGGTGCTCTTGGTGTTGCGGATCACGCCGCCGGAAACGCGCTTGACCCAGCGTCCGTGGGAGGCAACAAAGCCCTCGATCATCTCGTCAGCGAAGGCTGCGGGTTCGTTGAACAGGCGGGTCATGGGAAAGCTCCTGGGCCTAACGTGGTGGGAAGTCGTGAATCTGCGGTGAGGTCCCGGCGGTGGCGTCCCCGGGTAAGGGGACGCCACCGCCGGTGGTGCGGGGTTGGGTTACGGCTCTGCGTGGTGCCCGGCTCCTGCCGGGTCCAGCGCTTCGGCCTGGATACCTTCGTTGACCCTGCCGGAGCGGCTGAGGGCCACCATGAGGATGCAGGAGAGGAACATGAAGCCGCCGACGACGAACATTGGAACGGTGTAGGCGCCCGTCAGGTCCTTGAGCCAGCCGGTGATGTAGCCGGCGCTGAAGCCTGCCAGGTTGCCCACGGTGTTGATGAGGGCGATGCCGGCTGCTGCTGCGGCGCCGGTCAGGAACTGCGTGGGCACCGTCCAGAAGTTCGGCAGGGCCGCGAAGATGGACATTGCCGTGATGGTGATGACGGCAATGGTGGCTGCCGGGGATCCCGCGAACAGGGCCAGCGGGATGCTGATGGCGCCGGTCAGGGCGGGAAGTGCGATGTGCCAGGTCTTGACGCCGCGCTTGGTGGCGTCCTTTGACCAGAAGTAGAGGGCAAATGCAGCCGGCAGGTAGGGGATTGCCGTGATCAGGCCCTTCTGGAAGACATCGAACTTGGTGCCGTAGATGCCTTCAAAGCCCGCGATGATGGTGGGCAGGAAGAAGCCGAGGGCGTAGAGGCCGTAGATGAAGCCGAAGTAGATGGCAGAGAGCATCCAGACACGGCCGTTGCCGAACACGGTCCGGACGCTGACGTGCTTGTTGCTGGCAGCCGTTTCGTTCTTTTCCTTCTGCAGGGCTGCCGTCAGCCAGGTCTTTTCTTCCTGTGTCAGCCACTTGGCCGTTGCAGGTGAATCCGCGAGGTAGAACCATGCAATGATGCCGACGATGATGGCGGGCAGGGCGACGCCGAAGAACATGACGCGCCAGCCTTCGAGGCCGAAAAGGCCGTCCTGCTGGATGAGTATGCCGGCCAGCGGTGCACCGATCACGGTGGTCAGCGGCTGGGCCAGGTAGAAGAGGGCCAGGATCTCGCTGCGGTGCCGGGACGGGACCCAGAGGCTGAGGAACAGGATGGCGCCCGGGAAGAAGCCGGCCTCGGCCACACCCAGGATGAAGCGGAGGATGTAGAGCTGCTCCACGTTGCCCACCCAGGTGAACAGCAGCGAGACGATGCCCCAGCTGACCATGATGCGGGCGAGCCAGCGGCGGGCGCCGAATTTGTGCAGGGCAAGGTTGCTGGGGACCTCCAGCAGGATGTAGCCGATGAAGAACACGCCGGACGCGAAGCCGAACTGTGCGGCGGAGAGCGCGAGGTCGGTGTTCATGCCGTTGGGGCCGGCGAAAGAGATTGCCGTGCGGTCCAGGTAGTTGATGAAGAACATCAGGGCGACGAACGGGACAAGCCGGATCGCCACTTTCCTGATTGCTGATTTTTCGACCACCGATTGGATGGTGTCCACGTTGACTCCTAGGTATTGATAATCCCCGGCATCCGTCACTGGACGCTCGGGGTCTGTCTCAGGCCGGAAAGGGTCACTGGACCAACCGGCAACTAAAGCATGTGAGTTCCACCATAAGAGCCAGAAGCAAATTGGTCAACCGGTTGATAGGTTTGTTTCAAACCTGCAGGAAAGTGCCGATGGCGTTGCTACGCTTGGAGTGTGCCCCTCAACTCCTCCGCCCTGTCAGCGGCCAAGATCAGCGAAGCGCTTGGCTCCGTAGGCCAGGGCTCCGTCGTCTCGGAAGTGGCCGAGCGCCTGCTTGCGTATTTCACCAGCGGGGATATCGCGCCAGGAACCAGGCTCCCCGCCGAACGTCAGCTGGCTGCGTCGCTGGGAGTGGGCCGGTCGGCCGTGCGCGAGGCATTGGCTGCCCTGGAGATCCTGGGCATTGTTGTGGTCCGGCCCGGCTCCGGGACATACCTTCGCGACGGGATTTCGGAGCTGTTGCCTCGAACGCTCAGTTGGGGCATGATGCTCGGCGCGCCACGCACGCGGGAACTCGTGGAGCTGCGCAGCGGCCTGGAAGTGCAGGCGGCGCAGCTTGCTGCCGGGCGCATCACCGCCGAAGCCCTGGAAAGAATGCAGGAGAATTTGGCGGCCATGGCGGCAAGCCTTAACGACCTTTCCGCCTTCGTTGAGGCGGACGCGGCCTTCCACCGCGAAATCGCAGAGGGCTCCGGAAACCAGGTGCTGCAGGAGCTGCTGCAGAGCATCCGTTCGCTCCTGCGGATCTGGGTGGACCGTGCGCTGACGGACGAAGGCCATGCCGAGGCGGCCCTTAAGGAGCATGGGGAGATCTTTGCTGCCCTGTCCGCTAGGGATGCTGATGCTGTTGCCAGGACCATGCGATCGCACATGGAGACTGCATCCCGGCGCCTCCTCGCCGGCTTCGACGCGGCGCAGTAGGCCAAGTGGGGTCGGGCCGACGGTCTGGTAATCCCTGGGGTTATCGGGGGCCTGATGTCGAGTCCCGGATCACGAGTTCGGGCTCCACGACGTAGTGCTGGGCCTGCTCTCCCGTGAGGATCTGGTGGTGAAGCATTTTGAATGTCGCTATCCCAAGGGCACGGAAGTCCAGCCGCATCGTGGTCAGCGGAGGTGAGAAGTACGCCGCTGCAGGCATGTCGTCAACACCGACGATCGAAAAATCATGAGGTGCCCGCAGGCCGCGGCGTTCCATGGCGCTCATGAACCCCAGCGCAATCTCGTCATTGGCTGCGAAGGCGGCCGTGAATGTGGCCGGGTCCGCGAGTTCCCCGGCGCGATACCCGGACACTGACGACCATTCCTTTGCCACATCGAGCACCTGTGGAATCAGGCCGGCACCCTCCATGGTGTCTCGGTACCCGCGCTCACGCTCGTGCGCTTCATTTCGGGTGGAAGGCCCGGCGATGTGCAGGATGTCCCGGTGTCCGAGTCCGATCAGATGGTGTGTCGCTTCCCGGCCGGCAGCGTGCGAGTGGGTGCCAGCGGAGCCTTCCTCTGTCGACGGCAGTTCGGAAACCGTAATCAGGGGCGTTGACTGGTCCCAGTTCGCGAGTAACTTGTCCACGTCCGGCAGTGGTGTGGACAAAACAATTCCGTCCACCTGTACGGATTTGAAGTGCACCAATGCCCGCCGTGCCTTGGCTTGCCAATCCGTTGCTTCAAAGTCGAGGTCAAGCGCGGCAATAGTCAGCGTGACGTCGGCTTCCCGGGCAGCAAGCCCCAGGCCGGTAAGGACGCCCGCGCTTCCGTAGTTGAAAGCACCCATGGTCAAAACTCCCACCGAGTTGGTCCTGCTGGTGCGCAGCGTGCGGGCGGATTGGTTGGGTACGTACCCGAGTTCCTCGATGGCGGCGGCAATACGCTGCCGGGTCTCCGTGCGAACATAACCGACACCTGTGAAATAACGGGATACCGTCTGAGTCGAAACGTTCGCAAGCCTTCCGACATCCGCCATACTCGGCCTCAACCCCGGCCTTGCCTTTCCCAAGTTTCCACCTCTCCACGGCGTCCATAAATCCGTCCCGACGGTGCTTCCCGGACGCTGACGCGAGGATCAGGCGAATGCCGCGGCATCTGTCCCTAGGGTTACGGTAACACCGCGTTAGGTTGAGGTTAACCTACGGAACTGCCGTCAAGAAAAGATTTAATTGGTCAACCGGTTGACTTGAGTTAACGTAAACCTACATACTCGGCTATGGGCCAGATCACATGACGTTCCGAAGGGCAGCCGACCCGTGACGATGGCACCCTCCCATAACCTACGAAAGGACGCGACGATGCGTTTGCTTGCCAAAGGCGCTGTTGCTCTTACGGCTGTTGCCGTGCTGGCCGGCTGTTCTGCCGGTGCAGGATCCAATGCTTCAAGCAAAACCCAGTTGGACTGGTGGGTGATCAACCCAAGCTCCCCGTCTGCATCGGAGGCGCAGGAGAAGATCATCAAGGATTTCGAGGCCGCCAACCCCGACATCAAAATCAAGAAGACCAACCGTGCAGTCGATGCGCACAAGGATGCCCTGCGTACGTCCATCGGTACCGCAGCTGCTCCCGATATTTATGATTACTGGGCTGGGCCCGGACTCGGGGGCGAGTTGGTCAAGAACGGTGCCAGTGCCGATCTCAGTGCGCAATACACCGAGTACAAGTGGCCTGAACGGTTTACGGAGGCTGCTCTTGCGCCCGTGCAGCAGTACGGCGGGTATCACGGCGTTCCGTGGAAGCTTAACGGCGAAGCGCTCTACTACAACAAGAAGTTGTTCCAAGAGGCTGGTATCACCGAACTGCCCAAGACCCTTGATGAACTGAATGCCGCCGCCGCCAAGCTCAAAGATGCCGGTATCACACCGATCCAGTTCGGAGGTACCGTCAACTGGCACGTCATGCGCCTGCTCGACACGTTCCTCGAGGGGTACTGCGGCTCTGATACCTTCGACAGACTGGTCACCGACCAGGCGAATTGGGGCCAGGAAGAATGCGTGACCAAGTCGTTCACCAACCTGCAGAAGTGGTCAAAGGACTACTTCAACTCCGGATTCATTGGCATCAATAACGACGAATCCTCTTCCCTGTTCTTCAATGGCAAAGCTGCCATGGCCCTTGAAGGAGACTGGTTCAACTCCCAAATTCAGGACAACGCACCCAACGCCGAGGACTTCGGCGTGTTCCCCCTGCCGACCGGCACTGGCCGCATGTATGGCTTCGAGCAGGCCATGTATGTCACCAAGGACAGCAAAGACGCAACTGCTGCCGCCAAGTTCCTGGACTACATGATGTCCACTCCCGTCCAGCAGGAAACCCTTGGCAAGTTCTCGACCCAGTCGGTAAACAAGGAAGTCAAGCCCACGAGCACCGATGAACTGAGCAAATCATGGGAGGCCATCTTCGAAGATGCGAAGGGCCTGTACATGAACAACGACCAGAACCTCACCCAGTCCCAGACCACTGAGTACTGGCGCATCCAGAACCTGGTAGCCACGGGTGGCCTTGACCCGGCCAAGGCCGGGGCTGAGTTCCAGAAGTTCCTGGATTCGAGCAAATAGCTCCTCCGCTGAAGGGTGGGAGTGTGCATCCCGCGCAGTCCCACCCTTAGCCTCGTAACCGATTTAAAGATCAAAGGCGACCTCTCTTGTCAAAGCTCATAGCCGCGCCCCGCCAGATACAGGTGCCCGCGCCCCGGAATCTCCCTAAAAGGCCCATCCTGAAGCGCCTCACCAAAGGCGGCTTCATCGCGGCCTTGCCGTTCCTCGCTCCTGCCTTGGCCGCATACGTAGTCTTCGTCATCGGACCGATGGTCAGCGCCGTGCGCTTGAGCCTGTACGAGTGGTCGGGCTTCAACGCAGATCCGCAGGTATTTGTCGGGTTCCAAAATTATGTACGGCTCTTCACCCAGGACCCGGTGTTCTGGACAGCCATGCAAAATACCATCGTCTGGGTGCTGCTCTCCCTGGTTATCCCCACCACGCTCGGGCTGGTGATGGCTCTGTCCCTTAACCGGCCGATCTTTGGACGGAATCTCTTCCGGTCCGTCTTCTACATTCCGGGCGTCCTGGCACCGATCGCCATCGCGAACATGTGGCGCTGGATGTACAACCCGAACTATGGCGTGTTCTCCGAACTCGCCAAAGCCTGGAACATCGGCGACGGCTCGGGCGTCACCTTCCTCAGCGACCCCAAGGTCGCCATCTACGCGATCTTCGCCGCCTTCGTTTGGCAGATCGCAGGCCTGAACATGGTCCTCTTCCTCGCCGGCCTACAGAGTGTGTCCAAGGAACTGGTCGAATCAGCCCGTCTTGACGGCGCGAACAGCTGGAAGGTGTTCCGCCACGTAACCCTCCCCGCCCTCCGCCCGACAATCGTCGTCGTCCTTGTCCTGACGATCGTGCACTCCATCAAGGTCTTCGACCTCGTGGTCGGCATGACCGGCGGCGGACCCGCACAGTCCTCCCAAGTACTCGCGTTGTGGTCCTACTCCCAGTCCTTCCTGCAGCACGACTTTGGCATGGGCAACGCTATAGCCACAGTGCTGCTCGCAGTCACCCTTGTTCTTGTCATCCCCTATCTGATCTGGTCCACCAAAGGAAACGAAGACTGATGAGCACCCTGACTTTCGGGCGTGCAAAGCACGCCGACGGAACAACCCGTCCACGCCGCAACGTCGACTATGTAAGGATCGGGCTGTGGCTGGCATTGGCCGTCACCATGGTTATTTGGGCCATGCCCCTGCTCTTCGTGATGTTCACGTCACTGAAGTCGGAATCTGCGATTTTCAACACTTCATCGTTCTCCTTTCCCACCGCGGCTGAGTGGGACAACTACGCGGAGGCGCTGGAAACCGGTAACCTCCTCACCGCTGGCGGCAACAGCCTGCTCATCGCCGCCATCAAGGTCCCCTTGGGCCTGCTGTTCTCTGCCGCTGCCGCGTTCGGGCTGTCCCGCATCCGTTTCAGGCACAGCAAAGTCCTGCTGGGGGCGTTCGCCCTTGGTTCCATGGTGCCGATCCAGGTCGCTCTGGGACCGCTGTTCAAGACGATCCTCGATATGGGCCTGCTCAACAGCCCCATCGGCGTCATCCTCCCGTACATCGGTTTCGGCCTGCCCATCCAGATCTTCATCCTGCACGGGTTTTTCAGCGCCATCCCCAAGGAAATTGACGAAAGCGTCCGTGTGGACGGCGGCGGGAACTGGCGCCTGTTCTGGCAGATCATCCTTCCCCTGTCCAAACCAGCCCTTGCGGCGCTGTTCATCCTGGACTTTGTGGCCACGTGGAACGAGTACGCCATCGCCCTTGTGATCCTGCAGGACCAGGCAGCCCAAACGATTCCGCTGGCCATCCAGGGCTTCCAGTCGCAGTTCACCAGCTCCTACGGCCCGCTGAACGCCTTCACGATCATGTCCATCCTGCCGGTCCTCATCGTGTACCTGCTCTTCCAGCGCTACTTTGTCGAGGGCATGTTCAGCGGCGCAGTCAAGGGCTAACACGCCCGCCCCGACCTTTACATAACCAGAGAGGAACCAATGCCTACCTTCACCCCAACGACGCCGTTGTTCGAAGTCATGCGCGATCCGTCCGCCCACGGGATCATCTCCAAAGAGATCCCCGAACTGGCAAACAACCCCATCCTGCATACGCTCTATCACTACCCGCTGGGCCTCATCCTGGGCACCGAGGAACGGCTGCGCGCCGATGACACCCGCCGGGCTGAAATCCTGGCACGTCTGACTGCCATTGAACCGGCAACGCTTCCGGAAGCGGCAAATGCCGCCCGGCCACACCCCCAGCAGAATTACGAACCGGCGGACACGCCGGAGGGTAGCGCCCAGATCAGTTACCCCTCAATGGCAGCCAAATGGGCGGCCTTTGAAATTGAACTGAACGGCCCCGACCACGGCAACCCGTTCACCGACGTTGAACTCACCGCGAAATTCAGCACCAACGACACCAGCCTCACCGTCCCTGGCTTCTACGACGGCGGGGGAACCTACCGCATTCGCCTGCTCGTCCCCGAAAGCGGCGATTGGACCTTCACCACCGCCAGCAACGCACGGTCACTGAACGGCATCAGCGGCAGCTTCCAAGCCGGAGCTGCCGCCTCCCGTGGGATTGTCCGCGTAGCGAACCAGTTCCACTTTGCCTACGATGACGGCACCCCCCACCTCCCACTGGGCACAACCTCCTACGTCTGGACGCACCAGGGGGATGCCTTGGAGCAAGAGACGCTGAGGAGCTTGGCTAACGGGCCCTTCAATAAGATGCGCATGTGCGTGTTCCCGAAGTCCTACCTGTTCAACGAAAACGAACCGGAAATCTACCCCTATGAGGGATCAGTGGATAGGGGCTTTGATTACCTTCGCCCTAACCCGGCCTTCTGGGCCCACCTGGAACGCCGGATCAATCAGCTCGAAGAGCTCGGCGTCGAAGCCGACCTGATCCTGTTCCATGCCTATGACCGCTGGGGTTTCTCCACCATGGGCCCGGACGCGGACGACCTGTTCGTCAAGTACGCCGTCGCCCGCCTGGCCTCAAAGCGCAACATCTGGTGGTCCCTCGCCAACGAGTACGACCTCCTCTTCGACAAGAACACCGAGGACTGGGAACGCTACGCGGACATTGTCACCGCCAACGACCCCAACGGGCACCTGCTCTCCATCCACAACTGCCGCGAGTTCTATGACCACTCCCGGCCATGGGTGACGCACTGCAGCATCCAGCGCCGCGACATCTACAAGACCGCCGAGATGACCACCGAATGGCGCGCACAGTACGGCAAGCCCGTGGTCATTGACGAGTGCGCCTACGAAGGCAACATCGACCAGGGCTGGGGCAACATCACCGGTGAAGAGATGACCCGGCGGTTCTGGGAAGGGGCCATCCGTGGCGGCTACGTCGGACACGGCGAAACCTACATGGACCCTAACGACGTCCTGTGGTGGGCCAAGGGTGGCTCCTTCAAGGGAACCAGCCCGGACCGGATCGGTTTCCTGCGCCGCATCATCAGCGAAGCTCCGGGCGGTCGGCTCGAGCCGCTCGAGGGACACTGGGACGTCGTCAGCGCCGGCCTTGAGAACGAGCACGAGCTGATCTACTTCGGCTTCTTTCAGCCCACGTACCGACGGTTCGTGAAGCCTCAGGACATCACCTTCCAGATCGACGTCATCGACACGTGGAACATGACAGTGGAAACACTTCCAGGCACCTTTCAAGGCCGGTTCCGCATCGACTTGCCCGGACGGCAGTACATCGCCGTCCGGTTGCGTGCAGTAGCCTGACGTTTATCCAGGCGCCGGGGGGTGTTACAGCAGCCCCCGGCCATCGCCGCCCCCGCCCACCCCAACCTGAAAGTCCAACGATGCTTGTGGAGAACGAGTCCCGGCTCCTTACACCTGCCCAGGAAATTGCACACGGACCCTGGCGGTTGCAGTTGCGCGGGGACGAACTCGCCGAGATTGAATACCGCGGGCGGCCAGTCCTCCGGGCCATCCGTGCTGTGGTCCGGGACCACGACTGGAGAACTCTCTCGCCCACGGTCGAATCTGTCACCGCCAGCGGAGAAGCCGCAATACTGAACATGGTCCTCGCTATTCGATTCACCGGTTTCGGCTGCGAGTACACGGCGGAACTGGCTCTCCAGGCTTCCGGCAATGATCTTCACGTCTACTTCGACGGCACTGCAAAGCAGGATTTCCGCAGTAACCGCATAGGCCTCGTTGTCCTTCACAGGCCGGATGACGCAGGCCGCGATGTCACCATCACATCGCCGGAACACGCGGAGACCAAAGGTGCCTTCCCCCCGGAGATCAGCCCGCACCAGCCCTTTGTGGACATTGCCGCCATGAGTTGGGAACGTGACGGTACAGCCTTCCGGCTGGACTTCAGCGGCGACGTTTTCGAAACCGAAGACCAGCGGAACTGGACGGACGCCTCGTTCAAGACCTACAGCCCCCCACTATCCCGGCCCTTCCCCGTCAATATCCACGTCGGCCATCAGATCCATCAAAGTGTCCGCCTCAGCGCCGCACCATCGGCGCCGCTTGCGACAGCCTTTGTCCGGCCGCCCGCAACGGAGGTGTTGACCGTTCGGAAGGATGTCCGGGGAAGCGTCCCGGCCCTGGGCACATCGGCATCGCAATCAGCGGTAAAACTGCCGTTCTTGCCCGGCCTTGAGGCTTTGATCGTGGAGGTTCCCGGCAGTGTTCCCGCCGCCGCCGCAGCGCTGCTGGCCCACGCCTCGGGGCAGGCCGCCGAACTTGGCACCCGCCTGGATGTGCGGATTATCGCTGCCGCCGCCGCGGACATCCCACCGGTAATGGACCTGCTTCCTCTGGGGAATGTCGTTAGAATCGGGACGTTCAGCTCCCAGGGACACGTAGCGGAGCCCGAGTTGTGGGAGCAGCTGCGCAACGAAGCGAAACGACTCGGATTCGCCGGTGCCTTGCTTTCCGGCGCCCGTGCACACTTCACCGAGCTCAACCGCCGGCGGGACTCCATTCGGGCAGACGCTGACGCCATCACCTACAGCATCACGCCCCAGATGCACGCCACCGAAGTGCCGCACATCGTCGAGAGCGTTCCAATGCAGCGACAGACGGCGCTGAACGCCCTCCTTCTCGGATCGGGGAAGCCGCTGCACGTCGGTCCCGTGACCCTCAAGGCGCGCTTCAACGCGGTTGCCACCGACGGCGCCTACGACCCCGCTACCTTGGACGCCATGACATCCGACCCGCTTCAGGCGGAGGAATTCACCGCCGCCTGGCTGCTGGGCAGCATCTACGCCCTGACGGTGCCCGGGGTGGAATCCATCAGCTACTTCGAGGCCAGCGGCCCTAGAGGCCTCATCAGGGCAGAAGGATCTCTTACGCCGTCATTCGAGATCATGGCAAAGCTGGCCACCTTGCGCGGCGCTGACGTGCTGCACGTCGATGGTGCCGTCCCCGGCCTTGTGCTGTACCCGGTCGCATCCCGAACCGGGATGCTGCTCTTTGCCGCGAACCTCACCGCTGACGCGCTGAAAACTGCTGTCAAACTTGAAGGCGGCTATGCGCGGATCCTTGACATTCCAGCATGGTCGGCCATCATCCGGCCGCTGAGCTGACACGACCCACCACGAAAAGAGGAACAAGATGTCAATCAGGCTTGCAGGGAAAGCCGCCCTCGTCACGGGTGCAGGATCCGGCATCGGGCTGGCAGTGGCCCAGCGCTTCACCGCCGAAGGTGCCCGCGTGTACTTTGCCGACATCAACGTCGAAGCTGCCGAAAAGGCCGCCGCGTCCACCGGCAGCGAACGGGCCACGGCCCTGCCTGTGGACATCTCCGATGAGCACAGCGTCGAAGCCGCTTATGCTGCCATCGCTGCCGAGGGCGCGCTGGACATCGTTGTGGCCAACGCCGGCGTCCAGCTCTTCGGGCAGGACGCGAAGGTGGGAGACCTTTCCCTGGAGGTTTGGGAGAAGACCGTTGCCATCAACCACCGTGGAGCATTCCTTACCCTCAAGCACGCCGTGCGTGCAATGCAGGGGAGGGGTGGATCAATCATCTGCACCGGCAGCCCCACCGCGGTGGTGGCCTGCGGCCAAACCTTCACTGCCTATTCCAGCTCAAAGGCGGGCGTCCATGGACTGGCCAGGGTTGTGGCCGCAGACTACGCCAAAGACGGCGTTCGGGTTAACACCGTGGTGCCCGGATACACCGAGACCCCGCTCGTCCAGACCATCGCTGACGATCCCGCCAGCCGTGCCGGTTTGGTCGATTCGACCATGCTCGGAAGGGCAGGCACAGCAGCGGACGTCGAAGGCATCATGGTCTACCTGGCGAGCGATGAATCAGCGTACGCCACGGGCGGCCTTTTCACGGTCGACGGAGGGCTGACAGCGCTATGAGCCCGACAGCATCCATCGGGAGCCCGTGGTGAACGATTCGATCATCACGGCTCCTGACTACCGCCCCGGGCTGTTAAGGCACATCGTTCTGTTCGGATATCGGTACACAACCACGCGTGAACAGCGCCAGGAAATTGAGGACCGGTTCCATGCCTTGGCAGAATCAAGACGGCGAGGAAAGCGCTACATCGTCAGCATTGAGTCCGGTGCGCAGAACAGTCCGGAAGGCCTGCATGGTGGACTGGAGCACGGCTTCATTGTCACCTTTCAATCCGAGGGAGACAGGAACTACTATCTCGGGGAGCCGCTGGTGACTGATCCTGCCTGCTACGACCCGGCGCACCACGAATTCAAACAGTTTGCGGGGGAGCATTTGCGCCCATCAGGCGTTCTCGTGTTTGACTTCAAAGTCCGGTAGGCGCGCCGGGGCGGCTAGAACTTTTCCGTTGTGACGACCTCCAGGAACCCCACTACCTCGGCGGGCATGTCCACGGAGGTGTTGTCGAGCAGCCATTGGACCTGCAGGCCATCCATCAGTGCGATGAGTTGCCGGGTGGCTGCCAGGGGGGCCACACCCGGCCGCAGCCGGCCCTGCCTGCCCACTTCCGCGAATGCCCCTGAAATGGTGTCCCGGACCCAGGTGTAGCGGCGAAGGAAGTATTGGTGGGCGGGATGCTCCGGGTCTGTTGCCTCTGCTGAGAGGACGCAGTACAGCGACACCAGGCCCGGGATCGTGGTGTTGTAGCGCGTCAGCTCCACCATCCCCCGGAGCAGGTCCATGCCTTTGGCGTCGGCCGTGCCAAGCCGGTCCACCGATTCCTCGTCACGAAGGGTCAACACCGCCTCGAGCAGCGCCTCCTTGCTGGGGAAGTGGTGCAGCAGTCCGGCCTGGGTCAGGCCCACTTTGTCGGCCACATCCTTGAGCGACCCTGCCCGGTAGCCGGATGCCGCGAAGACTTGGAAGGCCGCCGTCAGGATTTCCTGCCGGCGGGCCTCGGTCTTGGCGTAGCTGCCGCGGGGCCGGCCCCGGCGGGGTGCCTCGACAAGCGCAGCAGGAGTGTCTGTCATCACAAAACCCTATCAAGTGCTTCTGGAAACGAGCTGCCGTCAATTGGTCAACCGCTGTGGGGCACGTCACTTTTCATAACGTTTCATGTTTCCGGAATGAAAACCTAGTACCCACTAGGTTTTCATGTTACGGTCTTTCCCAATGGTCGTCCATGGTGGACGCCACTGACCGTGAAAGGGACCAAAGATGTTCCGATCGAAGCGAATGGCCGCAATTGTTGCCGCCGTTGCCCTGGGCCTCGCCGGCTGTTCAGCCGGCGGAGATGCCTCCGGAGAACAGTCCTCCGAAACCCTCACACTTGGCGCACTCCTGGCGCCGAAGACCTTTGCCGCCGACCAGTCCGAGTTCGCCAACCTCTCGCCGTTCTACCAGGCCGTCTACGACACCCTGATCCGGATGGAGCCGGACGGAACGCTTGTTCCGATGCTCGCAAAGGAATGGAACTACAACGAGGACAAGACCGTCCTCACCCTCAAGCTGCGCGACGACGTGAAGTTCACTGACGGCACTGCTTTCAACGCCGATGCCGCCAAGCAGAACCTCGAGCGCTTCAAGGCCGGCACCTCCCCGGACGCGCAGTTCCTCGCCGCCCTGCAGACAGCAAAGGCCGTGGACGCCACCACCCTGGAGTTGACCCTCTCCGCCCCAGACCCGGCCTTCCTGAACTACCTGTCCAAGGACGCGTCGTTCATGCAGAGCCCGGCTTCCTTCGGCAACGCAGATATCGCCACCAACCCCGTCGGCTCCGGACCCTACATCCTGGATACCGCCGCCACCGTCACGGGAACGTCGTACACCTACAAGAGCAACCCGGACTACTGGGCCAAGGACCTCAGGCACTACGACAACCTGGTCCTCAACGTCTACGGCGACCAGACCTCGCTGCTGAACGCCATCAAGTCCGGCACCCTGAACGCCGCCAACACCATCGACAACAACACGCTTTCGGAAATCGAAGCCGCCGGCTACAAGGTGAACCCGCTGGAGCTGAACTGGTCCGGCCTGCTGATCTTCGACCGTGCCGGCACCACCAACCCGGCACTGAAGGACGTCCGTGTCCGCCAGGCACTCAACTACGCCTTCGACACCAAAGCCATGCTGGAATCCATCGGCCAGGGCTACGGTGAGCTGACCACCCAGGTGTTCCCGCCGTCGTCGGACGCCTATGACGAGTCCCTTGACTCCCGCTACGCCTACGACCCCGCCAAAGCCAAGGCCCTGCTGGCCGAAGCCGGCTACGCCAGCGGACTCACCCTGGAACTGCCGTCCTCCACCCTGCTGGGCAACACCATCCCGGCGCTGATCACCCAGCAGCTGAAGGACGTGGGCATTGACGTAAAGTTCACTGACGTCGGCAACAACTTCATCGCCGACCTCCTGGCCCCGAAGTTCGGCGTGAGCTACATGATCCTTGAACAGCAGTCCGACTGGCAGCTGATCAACATGAAGCTCACCCCGGGCGCCCCGTGGAACCCGTACAACTACCAGGACCCCACGGTTGACGAACTGGTCAACAAGATTCACGTAGGTAGCGAGGACGAACAGAAGTCCGCGGCGAAGGAACTGAACAAGTACATCGTGGAGCAGGCCTGGTTTGCTCCGTGGTACCGCCCCCAGTCCAGCTTCGTGACCGACGCCAAGACCAACGTCGAGGTCCAGACGGGCAACGCCTACCCGTTCCTCTGGTCCTTCACCCCCGCCTCCTAGCGGACCGGCTGCCGGACCGGGCACCTCGCCCGGTCCGGCAGCACCAGGAACCTCCCGAAGGATATTCGAATGTACCGATTCGTGCTGCGGCGCCTGTTTTCCGGTGTCCTGTTGCTGTTCGTCATCACCACGGTGGCCTACCTGATGCTGTATGCAGGCGGCGGCGACATTGCCCGCCGCATCGTGGGACCCACCGCCAGCGACGCCCAGGTTGCGTTGAAAGCCAGCCAGCTGGGCCTGGACCGTCCGCTCGTGGTCCAGTACTGGGACTGGCTGACGGGCGCCATGACCGGCGACCTTGGCAGGTCCTGGTTCACCGGCCAGCTTGTCAGCGTTGGCGTCAGCAGCCGTGTCTCCGTCACCATCTCCCTGGTGCTCGGTGCCACCATCATCGCCGCAGTAGTGTCTGTGGTGGTGGCTGTCTGGGCGGCAGTGCGCCGCGGCTGGGTGGACCGCGTGGTCCAGTTCGTGGGCGTCCTGGGCTTCGCCATCCCGGGGTTCCTGATCGCGCTGGGGCTCGTGTCCCTGTTCGCCCTCAACCTCAAGTGGTTCAAGGCCACAGGCTATGTACCTATTACGACGTCGTTCGGCGGCTGGGCGGCTACCGTCACCTTGCCGATCATCGCGCTTTCCATCGGCTGCATTGCTGCCGTGGTGCAGCAGATCCGCGGCTCGCTGATTGATGCACTCCGCCAGGATTATGTCCGCACGCTTCGCGCCCGCGGCCTTTCCTTCAACCGGGTGGTCTACAAGCACGTGCTGCGCAATGCCGGCGGCCCCGCCCTTGCCGTGCTGGCCGTGCAGTTCATTGGACTGCTGGGCGGCGCCGTCATCGTTGAACAGATCTTTGCCCTGCCCGGCCTCGGGCAGATCACCGTCGCCGCCACCGGCCAGGGCGACATCCCGGTGGTGATGGGCGTCGTCGTTGCAACGGCCGCCATCGTGGTCACCGTCAACCTCATCATCGACCTCGCCCAGGGCTGGCTCAATCCGAAAGTTCGGCTGTCATGATCGAAGCTCCCCTCGCACTGCCCACCTCGGCAGCCAAGGTTTCCCTCTTCCGCAAGCTCCTGACCCACCCGACGGGTGCGGCCTCGCTGCTGGTCCTGTTCCTGGTGGCACTGGCCTCGGTCCTGGCACCGTTGCTGGCCACTCACGACCCCAACGCGGCCAGCCTCAAGGATGTGCTGGCCAAAGCCGGATCCGACCACCTCCTCGGCGCGGACAGCGCGGGCCGCGATGTCTTCAGCCGCCTGCTCTTCGCCGGCCAGTTCAGCCTCGCCGGCGCCCTGGTGGCACTCGCCGTGGCACTGGTCATCGGCGTAACGGCCGGACTGATCGCCGGATACTACGGCGGCTGGTTCGACTCGGTCTCCTCCTGGCTCACCGGCCTGATGATGGCCCTGCCGGGCATGGTGGTCCTGCTGGCTGCCCGCGCCGTGGTGGGCCCCTCCATGTGGCTCTCCATGATGATCTTCGGCGTGATGCTCTCGCCTGCGTTCTTCCGCCTGGTCTATGCCTCCGTCACCGCAGTCCGCAACGAACTGTATGTTGATGCGGCGCGCGTTTCCGGCCTTAGTGATTTCCGGATCATCGGCCGCCATATCCTGACAGTGGTGCGCGCCCCCGTCATCATCCAGTCCGCCATGGTCCTGGGTATCGCCATTGCTATCCAGGCGGGCCTCGAGTTCCTGGGCCTGGGCGACTTGAGCATCCCCACCTGGGGCAGCATGCTCAACGACGGCTTCATCAACATCTTCAAGTCACCCACGCTGGTCCTGTGGCCGGCCCTGATCATCGGGCTCGTTTGCATCGCCCTGACTCTGCTGGCCAATGCGATGCGCGACGAGCTGGAACGCAGCCGCGGTCCGGTCAAGAAGAGCCGCAAGGCAGCGGCAGCCGCCGCAGCAGCCGAAGCCGAAGGTGCCGCCGGGAAGCGCGGAGCAGCCGCCGTCGTCCACCCCGAAGAACCGGGCGCAGATACCGGTGAGCTGCTGCTGGAAGTCACCGACCTCGGAGTTGGCTACGACCAGCCGGACGGCTCCACAACCCACGTGGTGAACCACGTCAACCTGACAGTCCGGCGCGGTGAAGTGCATGGCCTGGTGGGCGAATCCGGCTCCGGCAAGACGCAGACCGCCTTCTCCATCCTCCGGCTCCTGCCCCAGGGCGGGCGTATCACTGGTGGTTCCATCTTCTTTGAGGGCAAGGACCTGGCGCACCTTTCCGAGAAGGAGATGACAAAGGTCCGCGGGAAGCGCATCGCGTACATTCCGCAGGAACCGATGTCCAACCTGGACGCCGCCTTCACCATCGGCAGCCAGCTGATGGAACCCATGAGGGTCTGCCTGGGAATCTCCAAGGCCGAGGCACGCAAACGTGCCCTTGCCCTGCTGGCCAAGGTGGGGATTCCCAACCCCGAACGGACCTTTAACGCCTACCCGCACCAGATCTCCGGCGGCATGGCCCAGCGCGTCCTGATCGCCGGTGCGGTGTCCTGCGAACCGGACCTGCTGATCGCCGACGAACCCACCACAGCCCTGGACGTCACCGTGCAGGCCGAAGTCCTGAACCTGCTCCGCGAACTCCAGGACGAACTGAACATGGGCGTCATCCTGGTGACTCACAACTTCGGCGTAGTCGCCGATCTCTGTGATCGCGTCACCGTCATGCAGACCGGCAGGGTGGTGGAAACCGGACCCGTCCGGGCCATCTTCAACGACGCCCGGCACCCGTACACCCGCCAACTGCTTGATGCGATCCTCGAAGACACCGCTCCCCGCGGCCCGCTCGGCCCGACTGGCGCGGCCGCAGGACCCAAGGAACTGAAGGAAGTGACGTCATGACCGAGACGCTGCTCGACGTCAAGGACGTCGTGGTCGAATACCCGATCAAGGGCTTCCGCCGGGAACCGTTCCGGGCGCTCAAGGGCGTCTCGCTGGACATCAGGCCGGGCGAGACCGTGGGCCTGGTGGGAGAATCCGGTTCCGGGAAGACCACCCTGGGCCGCGCCGTCCTGGGACTGGCGCCGGTCACCGGCGGCAGCATCAAGTACCGCGGCCAGGAGATCTCCAAGGCTACCCGGGCCCAGCGCAAGGAACTCAGCCATGAAATCCAGGTGGTCTTCCAGGACCCGTACACGTCCCTGAACCCGTCCATGACCATCGAGCAGATCCTCACCGAACCGCTCACCGTCCGCAAGATGGAACGGCACGCCGCCAACAAACGCGTGGCCGAACTGCTGAACCAGGTCCGCCTGCCGCATGACGCCGCGCACCGGCTACCCCGGGAGTTCTCCGGCGGCCAGCGCCAGCGCGTCGCCATTGCCCGGGCGCTGGCCCTGGACCCGAAGCTCATCGTCTGCGACGAGCCCGTCTCCGCCCTGGACCTTTCCACCCAGGCCCGGGTGATGGAACTCTTCATCGAGATCCAGGAACGCACCGGCGTCGCCTACCTCTTCGTCTCCCACGACCTCGCCGTCGTTCGCCACCTCAGCCACCGGGTGGCCGTCATGTACCACGGCGAGATCGTCGAATGGGGCGACGGCGCACAGGTCACCGGCGCGCCCGAACACCCCTACACCCAGCGGCTGTTCATGGCCGCACCGATCCCCGATCCCGACCGGCAGGCCAAACACAGGGCCGACAGGCTCCGCCTCCTGGAAATCCAGCGTGAGCAGGACCTCCAGTCCGGCGTAGCCTGACCCGCTTCCCTATTTCCGCACACACCGAAAGGCGCGCCAATGACGCAGCCAGCAGCCACCGCCCGTCCGGGGCTTTCCGCCGACGCAACTTTTCCCGCCGACTTCGCCTGGGGGGTGGCCACCGCCGCCTACCAGATCGAGGGCGGTGTCAATGAAGGCGGCCGCGGCCCCAGTATCTGGGACACGTTCTCCCACCAGCCCGGAACCACCATCAACGGGGACAACGGCGACATCGCGTGCGACCACTACCACCGCTGGGAGGCGGACCTGGACCTGATGGCCGAACTCGGCATCCCGTCCTACCGGTTCTCCCTGTCCTGGTCCCGCCTGCAGCCCACGGGCACGGGACCGCTGAACCCGGAAGGAGTGCGCTTCTACCGCGACCTCTTGGCGGGGTGCACCGCCCGCGGCATCACACCGTATGTCACCCTCTACCACTGGGACCTGCCGCAGGCATTGCAGGACGACGGCGGCTGGCCCGCCCGGCAGACGGCCTACCGCTTCGGCGAGTACGCAGGACTCGTCGCCGAGTCTTTGGGCGACCTGGCCGAGCACTGGATCACCATCAACGAGCCAATGTGCGCAGCATTCCTGGGCCACTCCTGGGGCATGCAGGCACCCGGGTTCAAGGATGACGGCCTTGCCGTGCGGGCAGCCCACCACCTGCTCCTGGGGCACGGACTGGCACTGGCCGAATTCCGTTCCAGCCGCCCCGGCACCAAAGTGGGCATCACCAACATCATCGGCAACCTCAACCCGGCGACGGACTCCCCGGCAGACCGCGAGGCCACCCAATACTGGGACGCCGTCAGCAACCGGATCTTCCTGGACCCCGTCTACAAGGGACGCTACGCGGACCCGACCGTAGCGGCATATGGCAAGTACGGGCTGACAGCCGCCGGCGAGGGGGCCGCTGCCGGTGACCTGGTCCAGCCAGGCGACCTGGACATCATCTCCGCGCCGGGGGACTTCGCCGGTATCAACCACTACACCAACATGCTGGTCTCCGCGAGCGACTCCGGGAGCACCCCGAACTGGACGCACGTTGAACCGGCGCCGTCCTCCTTCGGCTGGTCCAACACTCCCGAAGCGCTCAAGGCAGTCCTCAAACGCGTTGCCTCCGAGTACACGGACCTGCCCCTGTATGTCACCGAAAACGGGGTGACCTTCCACGACTACGTGGACCCGAACGGCGAAGTGCGGGACCCCCGGCGCATTGACTACCTGCGCGGCTACATCTCCGCTGTGGGCGAGGCGATCTCCGACGGTGTGGAGGTCCGCGGCTACTTTGCCTGGTCCTTCATGGACAACTTCGAGTGGGCGGAGGGCTACGACAAGCGCTTCGGCCTGGTCTATGTGGACTATGGCACCCAGGCCCGTATCCCCAAGCAGAGCGCCTACTGGTACCGGGACACCATCGCCGAACACGGCGGCCACCGCGCCCTGGCATCTTCAGCCGCTGCAGGTGCCACAGCATGAGCCCCGGCACAACCTTCACAGACACCACCAAGAAAGCCACCATGGACACCCTCGCCACCGATATCCGCTCCACCAATGAGAGCGTCACTGACCTGCGGCTGAACGCCCTCCTGGCCCAGCTCACCCTCGAGGAGAAGGCCCAGCTCCTGACCGGCCGCGACTTCTGGACCACCTGGCCGCTGGAGAAGATCGGCCTGCGCCGCATGCTGTTCTCGGACGGCCCCACCGGCGTCCGCGGTGAAGTGTGGGACGAGCGCCAGCCTTCCATGAATTTCCCGTCCGCGGCCGCGATCAGTTCGAGCTGGGACCCGGCCATTGCCGACCGGCTCGGCGCCGCGTCCGCCGTCGAAGCCCGCCGCAAGGGCGTGGACGTCGTCCTCGGCCCCACCATCAACCTGCACCGTTCACCGCTGGGCGGCCGCCACTTCGAGGCATTCAGCGAGGATCCTGTCCTCACGGCTGAGCTTGCAGCGGCCTACGTGTCCGGCGTACAGCGCAACGGCGTGGGCGCCACCCCCAAGCACTACATCGCCAATGACTCCGAGACGGACCGGTTCACTGTGGACGTCAAGGTGGGGGACCGCCCCCTGCGCGAGCTGTACCTGCTCGCGTTTGAGAAGGCCATTGTCGAGTCGAAGGCGTGGCTGGTGATGAGCGCCTACAACTCCATCAACGGCACCACCGCCACCGAAAACGACCTGCTGGAAACCCCGTTGAACAGCGAATGGGGCTTCGATGGCGTGGTCATCAGCGACTGGACCGCCGTCCGCAGCGTCAACAGCGCCAACGCCTCCCAGGACCTGGCCATGCCCGGACCGGACGGACCCTGGGGCGAAGCCCTGGTGGTGGCCGTGAAATCCGGCCAGGTTCCCGAGGAAGCCGTCGACCGTAAGGTCCTGAGGATCCTGCAGCTCGCGGCCCGCGTGGGCGCACTGGAAGGCTTTGACGCTGTCGCGGCCGAGCCCGCGGACCGGGAAGACCCCGTCTCCTTTGCCCGGGAAGCGTCCGCCGCCGGCACCGTGATGGTGAAGAACGACGGCGTGCTGCCGCTGGACCCTGCCTCAATTTCCCGCGTGGCCGTGATCGGGCACAACGCCCGCTACGCCCGGACACAGGGCGGCGGCTCCGCCACCGTGGTCCCGGAAAGGATCGTCACCCCGCTCGACGGGATCCGCGAAGCGTTCGGCGCGGAGAATGTCACCTACAGTGTTGGCGCCGTGGTCCAGGAAGGCATCGCCGAACTTCCGCTGGAACAGATCACCAACCCCGTCACCGGCACCCCCGGCGTCCGCGTCCGCTTCCTGGACTCAAACGGCCACGAGCTCTTCGCTGAGGACCGCCGCTCCACCGCCCTGGTGTGGTTCGGCGGGGACGCGCCCATCGCCGCGTCCTCCACGGTCCAGTTCCACACCGTCTTCACGCCGGAAGAGACCGGTCCCGTCCGGCTGGGCTTCTCCACCGTAGGACACGGCCGGATCTTCGTTGACGGCGTCCTGGCCCGCGAAGCCACCATCGAAGCGACCGGCACGGACCTCGGCGCCGCGTTCCTGGCCCCGCCGTCCGCATCCGTCCAGGTCCAGGCCACAGTCGGGGTCCCACTGGAGGTCCGGATCGAACTCGACACCGCCGGCCGGGAAGGTGCCCTGTCAAACGCCCTCGCCATCACCATCGGTGTCGAAGCGGACGACGCCGACCCCGACTCCCTCATCAGGGATGCCGTGGAAGCCGCGCGCACGTCCGATATCGCCGTCGTCGTGGTGGGAACCAACTCCCGCGTGGAATCCGAAGGCTACGACCGGACCTCCCTGGAACTGCCCGGCCAGCAGGACCGCCTGGTCCACGCGGTGGCCGCAGCAAACCCCCGCACCGTGGTCATCGTCAACTCCGGTTCCCCGGTGCTGCTGCCCTGGCGCGATGAAGTGGCCGCCACACTGATCGGCTACTTCGGCGGCCAGGAATTCGGCCACGCCCTCACCGACATCCTCACCGGCGCAATCGAGCCCGGCGGCCGGCTGCCCACCACCTGGCCAGCCAGCCAGGAGGACGTGCCGGTCATCAACGTCACCCCCGCTCAGGACGGGACCCTGACCTATGACGAAGGCATCCACATCGGCTACCGCGCCTGGCTCAAGGCCGGAACCGCGCCCGCCTACGAATTCGGGTACGGCCTCGGCTACACCGCCTGGACCCTGGACAGTGCCGCTGCCCCCGCGGAAGCGGCCCCGGGGGACACTCTCCCCGTCACGGTCACCCTGACCAACACCGGCGCCCGGCCCGGCAAGAACGTGGTGCAGGTCTACGCCGAAAAGCCGGGCTCCGCCGTCGACCGCCCCGTCCGCTGGCTCGTTGGTTCCGCCCCCGTCCGGGCCGACGCCGGCGAAACCGCCACTGCAGTCCTGAAGGTCCCCACCAGGCTTCTTGCCTACTGGGACAACGGCTGGACCTACGAGCCCGGCAGCTACATCCTCCGGATCGGCACATCCGTCACGGAGCTGCCCCTGGAAACCACACTGACGCTGTCCGCAGCAAGCACGGAAGGTGCCGCATGAACCTGCCCAACCCGCTGATCCCCGGCTTCAACCCGGACCCCAGCATCGTCAAGGTGGGCGGGGACTACTACCTGGCCACCTCCACTTTCGAATACCTGCCCGGCATCCCCGTTTACCACAGCACCGATCTGGCCAACTGGACCCGGATCGGGCATGTGGTGGACAGGGAAGGGCAGCTGGATTCCCGGGACGTGCCCACGCTGGGCGGCGCCTGGGCTCCCACCATCCGCTTCCATGACGGCCTGTTCTACGTCGCCGTCACCGATGCGATGGCCCGCGGGACGCTGGTCTTCACAGCCAAGGACCCGGCAGGGCCCTGGAGCGACGGGCTCGCCATCGAAGGCGCCATCGGCATCGACCAGGACCTAGCCTGGGACGAGGACGGCACCTGCTACCTGACGTATTCCGGCCTGGATACGGTCACCGGAAACTTCGGCGAACACGGCGGCATCCTCCAGGTCCGCGTCGACCTCGAAGCGGGCAAGGCGCTCGAGCAACCGCGCAGTGTCTGGTCCGGCACCGGCCTGATGTTCCCGGAGGCGCCGCACCTCTATAAGCATGGCGGCTACTGGTACCTGATGATCGCCGAGGGCGGCACCGAACGCGGCCACAGCGTCAGCGTCGCCCGCGGAACGTCCCCGGCCGGGCCGTTCGAGAACAACCCGGCCAACCCCATCCTCAGTGCGCGCAGCACCGAACGCCCCATCCAGAACACTGGCCACGGCGACCTGGTGGAGACGCCGGACGGCGGCTGGGCCATGGTGCTCCTGGGCATGCGTCCCAAGGGCATGACCCGTGCGTTCTCAGCCTTGGGCCGGGAAACCTTCATCACCCCGGTCACCTGGGAGGACGGCTGGCCCGTAGCCGAGCCGGTCATCCTGAACCCCCGCGACGGCGGCTTCGCGTATGAGGATGACTTTGCGCAGGCAGAGCTCGACGGCGGCTGGATCGCGGTCCGGCGTTTCCCCGGTGCCTTTGCCTCCACCGAGAAAGTCCCGGGACGCCTCACGCTGACCAGCGACGGCGCGGGCCTGGATGATGCCCGGCCGGCGTTCCTTGGCCGCCGCCAGCAGTCGCAGGTGGAGGCCATCGCCGCGCTGGTGGACGCGGGATCGCCGGAATCCGGCAAAGGTGCGGGCGGCCTGGCAGTCCGCTACGACGAGGCCCACCACTACTCAATCGAAACTGACGGGACTACCATCACCGCCCGGGCCAGGATCTCCTCGATTGAACAGGCGTGGACCCGTCCGGCGCCCGGGGGACCGCTGGAACTGCGGATCGAAACCCGCGAGCCCAACCCGGACAACGCCATCGGCAGCCTGAGCTCAGACACGGTGGCGCTGCAGGCGGTCATCGACGGCGAACCGGTCACCCTCGCGGAACTCGACGGCCGGTACCTTTCCGCCGAGACCGCTGCGTCCTTCACCGGGCGCGTGGCTGGCGTGTTTGCCAGCAGCGGCACGGTCTCCTTCGACTGGTTCCGCAGCGAAGGCCGCGAACCCCGCTAGTTCCGGCTTCGCGCCAGCCTTTGCGCGAGATGGCACTTCGCGGCAGTGTTGCTGCTCCGGATTGCCGCGAAGTGCCATCTCGACAGCCCTTGCTCCTCCCCTGAAAGGTCCTTAGTGCCATCCACGTTCCTGGCACCGCAGCCAGCCACCCGCCAGCAGGCCGCCGTCGCGCGGTTGACCGCCGAGTACCGGACGGACACGCCATTCGTCGCCGTTCCCCGGCCCCGGCTCAGCTGGACCACCGCCACCGGGAGCCGGGACTGGCAGCAGGTCCGGGCCGAGCTTCGGCTGACCCGGAACGGGACGGTGGAGTCCGCAGTGCACGAAAGCCCGGAGTCCGTGCTGGTGGACTGGCCCTTCGGCGCCATCGCTGCGGGCGAGCAGGTGCACGTGGAAGTCCGCGTGTCCGGGAACGACGCCGGCACAACGGACTGGAGCGCGCCCCTGGCTTTGGTGGGCGGTTACGTGGACGGCCCCTGGCAGGCCGAAGCGATAGGCCTTCCGGCCGCAGGGGAAGAACAGCGGCTGGGCCGGCCCGGCCAACTGCGCCATGAATTCACGGTGGGGGAGGGGCTGGCAAAGGCCACCCTTTTCGCTACTGCCCACGGCGTGTACCAGGCCGAAATCAACGGCTCCGAGGTGGATGACCAGGTCCTCAAACCGGGCTGGACGGCATACGCCGACCGGCTCAACCACGAAACCACGGACGTCACTGCCCTGCTGGTTCCCGGCGCGAACGCCATTGGTGTCTGGCTTGCCGGCGGCTGGTTCACTGAGAAATACGGCTTCCACGGCTTCGCCAAGCCCTTCTATGGCGAGCAGCCCGAGGCCAAGGTGGAGCTGCGGCTCGAATACGCCGACGGTACGCGCCAGACCGTGGCCAGTGGCCAGGGATGGCGGGCATTTACCGGCGGCCCGCTGGTATCCAGCGGCATCTACGCCGGCGAAGCCTTCGACGCCCGGCGCTGCGAGGCGGGCTGGTCCGAGCCCGGGTTCGACGACGCAAACTGGCTCCCAGCCGCCATCGTCCCTTCCGCATTGGAGGCAGGGGCATGGGCGGAGGCAACTCCCGCCAGTGCCCCGCCCGTGCGCCGCATCGAGGAACTGCCTGTCAAGGAAGTCCTGACCACCCCCTCGGGTGCCACGGTGCTGGACTTCGGCCAGAACCTCGTGGGCCGGCTGCGGATCCGCGTTTCCGGCGAGGCGGGGCACACCGTCACACTCCGGCACGCTGAAGTCCTTGAGGACGGCGAACTGTCACTCCGGCCGCTGCGGCAGGCAGCCGCCACCGACACGTACTCCCTCGCCGGCAACGGCTCGGAGGAGTGGGAACCGCGCTTCACGTTCCACGGCTTCCGGTACGCCCAAGTAGACAACTGGCCGGGGGAGCTGGACCCGGCGGCGATCACCGCCGTCGTCATGCACAATGACATGCGCCGCACAGGCTGGTTCGAATGCTCCGACCCGCTGCTGAACCGCCTGCACGAAAACGCCCTTTGGGGGATGCGCGGCAATTTCCTGGCACTGCCCACGGACTGCCCGCAGCGGGACGAGCGGCTGGGCTGGACAGGGGACATCCAGGTCTTTAGCCCCACCGCCAGCTACCTGTACGACTCGCTGGGGTTCCTGGACTCCTGGCTGCAGGACATGGCCCTTGAACAGGGCCACCGTAACGGTGTTGTTCCCATAGTCGTGCCGTCCGTGCTGAACATGATGGACGCTCCCGTAGCCGCTTGGGGCGACGCCGCCACAGTGGTGCCCTGGGTGCTCTACGAACGTTTCGGGGACACCGGCCTGCTCCGCCGGCAGTACGCCAGCATGCGGGACTGGGCTGACGCCCTGTTGAAAGTGCGGGACGGTACAGGACTGTGGCAGGGCCAGATGCAGCTGGGTGACTGGCTGGACCCCGCCGCCCCGCCGGACAAGCCCGGCGCCGCCCGCACCCACGGCGACATTGTTGCCAGCGCCTACCTGTTCCGGTCCCTGGACCTGGTGGCCCGGGCGGCAGAGGTCCTTGGCGCCGACGCAGACCACGGCAAATACGCGGCGCTCGCGGAGGACACCCGGCAGGCCTTCCTGGCCGAGTACGTCACGCCCGCCGGCCGCATGGTTTCGGATGCCCAGACCGCATACTCGATGGCGCTGATGTTCGGCATCAGCACCGATCCTGCCCAGCGCCAGGCACTGGGGGACCGGCTGGCCGAGCTTGCCCGCCTGGGCGGCTACCGGATCGCCACTGGGTTCGTGGGGACTCCGCTGATCGCAGACGCCCTGGCCGCCACCGGACACCTGGACGCTGCCGAGCGGCTGCTCACCCAGACCGAGTGCCCGTCCTGGCTCTACCCGGTGACGCAGGGTGCCACCACCATCTGGGAACGCTGGGACTCCATCCTGGAGGACGGCAGCGTTAACCCCGGCGAGATGACCTCCTTCAACCACTATGCCCTCGGAGCCATCGCAGACTGGATGCACCGCACTGTTGCCGGCCTCGCCCCGGCCTCGCCCGGCTACCGGAAACTGGCCATCGCACCCTGCCCCCTGAACAGCCTGGACCACGCCTCCACATCACACCAGACGCCATACGGCCCGGCCCGGGTGGCCTGGAAACGGGTGGGGGACCGGATCCTGGTGGAAGCCGACGTGCCGCCCGGAACCACCGCGCTGGTCTCGCTTCCGGACGGCTCTCCCGGGTTCGAAGTGGGCTCCGGCCAGTACGGCTGGGACGTGCCCGCCGCGCGGCCGGCTGCTGGACAGGACGCCGTTTCGCTGGACACGCCGCTCGCCGGCATCATGGATGACCCCAAGGCCTACGCCGCGGTGTGGAAGGCCATCGACGCCCACGACCCCGCCGCCGCGGCAGCGTTCCGCAAGGACACCACTTGGTACCGCCAGACCAGCCTGGACCAGGGCTTGCTCTTCACCCCGGCCGCCGTCAAAGAGGACATCGCTGCCGCCCTGGCTGCCCTCACCGCCCAACGCTCTCAGTTCTGAAACTTTCGATATTCCCTGACCAAGAAGGCAACGATGACAACTTTCACCGCAGAGAGCCCCCTGTATTTTGTGATGGCGCACTCCAAAGGCAACCGCATACTGAACGAGCATGTGCCCACGCTGACCAACAACCCACTCCTGCACACCCTGTACTTCCACGAGGTGGGCATGATCCTGGGCACGGAGGACGCGCTGAAGGGAAAGCCCGACGAGGTAGCGGAAATCCTCCGCCTGATAGGAGAGCTGGAGCCGGAGGACACCGTGGCGCAGCGGGCTGCCGCTGCCGCCGTCGACGTTCCCGCACCCTCCGCCGGCTACGAGCCGGAGACGGTGGAGCGGGGAAGCGCTGCTGTTGCGCTGCCTCCGACGGCGGCAGCGCTGGAACGCTTCGAAGTCACCTTCGCCGGGCCCTCGCACGGCAACCCGTTCACCGACGTCGACCTCCGGGTGGAGTTCACCGCACCTTCCGGTGAGCTGCTCAGTGTTCCCGGCTTCTACGACGGCGATGGCAGTTTCAAGGCCAGGCTCCTGGTCCCCGAGGCGGGGGAGTGGACCTTCGCCACGTCCAGCAACGCCCGCTCCCTGGACGGGATCAGGGGCTCGTTCCTCGCGCGTGAGGCGGCGGCAGGCTTCAGGGGCGTAGTGCGGGTGGCCAACACCTTCCATTTCGCCTACGACGACGGCACCCCCTACCTGCCCATCGGCACCACGGCCTACGCATGGACGCACCAGGGCGAGGCCGTAGAAAAGCAGACCCTCGACACCCTGGCAGCGGGGCCCTTCAACAAGATGCGCATGTGCGTCTTCCCCAAGTCGTACCTCTTCAATGAGAACGAGCCGGACCTGTATCCGTTCGAGGGCTCCCTTGCAGCGGGCTTCGACTACGAGCGGCCCAACCCGGCGTTCTACCGCCACCTCGAGCAGCGGATCAGCCAGTTGGATGGACTGGGCATCGAAGCGGATCTCATCCTCTTCCACGCCTACGACCGCTGGGGTTTCTCCACCATGACCCCCGGCCAGGACGACCGCTACCTGAAGTACGTGGTGGCGCGGCTCGCTTCACATCGGAATATCTGGTGGTCCCTGGCAAACGAATACGACCTTCTGTTCCGCAAAACCACCGAGGACTGGGAGCGCTTCGCGGGCATTGTCCAGGCCAACGACCCCTCGGGACACCTGCTGTCCATCCACAACTGCCAGGCATTCTACGATTACAGCCGTCCGTGGATCACGCACAGCAGCATCCAGCGCCAGGACGTGCACAAGACCGCCGAGTTCACGGGGGAATGGCGGGACCGCTGGCAGAAGCCGGTGGTGATCGACGAGTGCGCCTACGAAGGCAACATCGACCAGGGGTGGGGAAACATCACTGGAGAGGAAATGACCCGGCGGTTCTGGGAAGGCGCCGTGCGAGGCGGCTATGTCGGCCACGGCGAAACGTACATGCATCCAAGCGACGTCCTATGGTGGGCCAAGGGCGGGGAATTCCACGGCAGCAGCCCGGAGCGCATAGCGTTCCTGCGCCGCATCCTGGAAGAAACGCCCGGCGGGTTCCTGGAACCCCTGCCCAGTGCTTGGGACATTCCCACCGCCGGTATCCGGCATGAGTACGAGATCAACTACTTCGGCTTTAACCAGCCCACGTACCGGAACTTCGTGATGCCCGCGGGGCGGAAGTACCAGGTGGACATCATCGACACCTGGAACATGATGGTGGACACCCTGCCCGGAACCGTGGAGGGGCGGTTCCGGGTGGAGCTGCCTGGCCGCCAGTTCATTGCCGTGCGGATCCGCGCCGTCGGCTAAGGGCGGCCAACCGTCGACGCAGACCCGCTCTGTCCGGAGCGGGTCTGCCGGTCCGGAGTGCGGGGAGCGGAGGTGCTTGACCGGACCACCAACCGGGTTTGCATCAGTTCGTCCGCGGGCCCGGCGGCGCCGCCGTCGTCGTCCTGCACCAGCGCCAGCAGGCGCTCCACGGCCCGCGTGCCCTGGTTCCGCGGAAACTGGTCGATGGTGGTCAGCCCCAGGATCTCGCCCATTTCGTGGCCGTCCACCCCGATGACGGACAGCTCCTCGGGGATCCGCAGCCCGAGGTCACGGGCAGCCAGCATTGCGCCGAATGCCATTTCATCGGAGGCGCAGAAGATGGCGGTGGGCCGTTCCTCTGCATCCGCCAGGAGCTGCTTCGTCTCCTTGTACGCATCGTTCGCCGAGTAGTCGGAAATCAGGGACCACGCCTCGCGCAGGGGAAGGCCCGCCTCCGCCATCGCTTCCTCGTAGCCGGCACGCCGGCCGCTGGAGATCTCAAAGTTCCGGCCATACTCGTGCTCGCCGCCGAGGTGCGCCACCCGTGCGTGCCCCAGGCTGATCAGGTGGTTGGTGGCGCGGCGGCCCACCTCCACGTCATCGATCCGGAGGGTAGGGATCTCCGGCAGCGGACCGCCCACGCCTACCACCGGAATCCCGGCGGCCAGGATCTGTTCGGTCTCGTGGGCGTTGAGCTGGAGTGAGACGGCCAGGACGCCGTCGAGGCGCTTGCGCAGGAGGAAGTCCCCCAGCACGGACTCCCGGTACCGGTCGCCCTGGAAGTCGTAGAGGGTGAGGTCGTAGCCGGCGTCCATCAGGGCTGAATTGGCGCCCTCGAGCAGCGTGGCGAAGTACCACCTGTTGACGAAGGGGAGGACTACCCCGATGTTGTGGCTGCGCCCGCTCGCCAGGCTGGAGGCGTGGTAGGACATGACAAAGCCGAGTTCGCTGGCGGCGGCGGTCACGGCCTCCCTAGCCCGGGCGGACACACTGCCCTTCCCGCTCAAAGCCCGCGACGCCGTCGCCTGCGAAACACCTGCCAAACGTGCTACATCCCTGATTCCTGCCACTGACCCTCTGATGCTCCGCTTGGCCCCATGCGCAGCCAGATGCACTGCGCAGGACCCAGTTTACGCTGGGCGGCGGCGTCCCCATCCGTGCTGAGCAGGATCTCCAGGCCGGGCAGGTCAACCGGCGCCTCACCCATATTCATCATCACCAGGACTCCGTTGTTCACGAACGTCACGCAATCCGAGGCCGAGGACCCTTCGAGCCAGTCCAGGGAACCGGCGCCGAGCTTCAGGGCGCGGCGGAGCCCCAGGGCCCGGCGGTACAGCGACAGGACGGAGGACCCGTCCCGGTCCTGCACATCCCGGGACAGCGCGGCCCAGGCTTCCGGCTGCGGCAGCCAGGACTCACCGGTGCTGTTGAAACCGAAAGCCGGCGCGTTCGCCTCCCACGGCAGGGGCACCCGGCAGCCGTCCCGGCCGATGCGTTCTCCTGCGGTGCGCCGGAACGAGGGGTCCTGGCGGAACGCGTGGTCCATGGTGGTGTGATCGGGCAGGCCCAGCTCTTCGCCCTGGTACAGGTAAACGCCGCCGGGCAGGGCGAGCATGAGCATCGAGGCTGCGGCGGCCCGTCGCAGGCCCAGCTCCGCATCAGGCTGGACATCTTCGGCACCCAGACCGTCTCCGGGGCGGGCCGCAGGCTCCACCATGCCGAAGCGCGTTGCGTGCCGGACGACGTCGTGGTTTGAAAGGACCCAGGTGGTGGGTGCCCCGACCGAATCGAACATCCGCAGCGAGCTCTCGATCACGGCACGCAGCCGGGCCGGGTCCCACGGGGTGCCAAGGTAGGCGAAGTTGAACGCCTGGTGCATCTGGTCCGGCAGGACCCAGTTGGTCAACCGGGACAGGGGATCGATGCTGGCTTCCGCGCAAAGGATGCGGTCGCCGTCGAACTCGGCCAGGACCTCGCGCCACCTGCGGTAGATGTCATGGATCTCCGGCTGCCCGAACATCGGCGCAAGGTGGCCGGGGAACTCGTCGGTGCTGACGCCGTCGGGCCGTCCGTGCCAGTCCGGCAGTCCATCGGCCTTGACCAGGGCGTGCGCCACGTCCACCCGGAAGCCGGCGACACCCCGCTGGAGCCAGAAGCGCAGGACACGTTCGAACTCGGCGTGCACGGCAGGGTTGTCCCAGTTGAAATCCGGCTGTGAGGAATCGAAAAGGTGCACGTACCACTGCCCGGGTTCGCCGGAGGGTTCGGTGATGCGGGTCCAGGCCGGGCCGCCGAAGTGCGACTGCCAGTTGTTGGGCGGCAGCTCCCCTGACTCCCCGCGTCCGTCCCGGAAAATGAACATCTCCCGTTCAGGGCTGCCCGGCCCTGCCTGGAGCGCGGCCTGGAACAGGGCGTGGTCGGAGGAGCAGTGGTTCGGCACGAGGTCGATGATCACCCGGATGCCCAGCGAGTCCGCGCGGGCCACCAGCGCGTCGAAGTCGTCCAGTGTCCCGAAGACGGGATCGACGTCGCAGTAGTCGGCGACGTCATACCCGCCGTCCCGCTGCGGCGAGACGTAGAAGGGTGAGAGCCACACGGCGTCAACGTCCAGCGCCGCCAGCTGGTGCAGCTCGGCCGTGATGCCGGGCAGGTCGCCCTCGCCGTCGCCGTTGAGGTCCCGGAACGAGCGGGGGTAGATCTGGTAAATCACCGAGGACCGCCACCACTCCGTGCCTTGGTCGGCGGGGTGGACCGGCACCAGTTGGAGGGCGGAGACGTCGGACTCGTCAAGCATGAGTGTGTTGGTCATCCGGTTATGCTAGCGGTCTTTGCGCGAAAAATGGAACAGCTTCCATCAATGAATGGCAAGGAAATCTTTAATTCTCTAACCGTGTGGACGTTCTCATTGGAATCGCTTACAGTTGTGACTTGTCTCACCGCCGGCATTGGCGCTTTACCGCCGATATCTCCCAGGGCGGGCATTTTCTTACACCGGGCAGTTGCCCAATTCATGAAGGAGGCGCATCGGTGCGCACAGCTCTTACCAAGCCCTTGGTCCGCAAGGCCAGGCTTTCACTCACGACGGCGGCCGCCGTCTCCCTAATGCTTCTCGCCTCAGGCTGCTCCGGCGGACAGGCTCCGGCAGGCGGCGCATCAGGCGCTGCCTCCGAAAGTGCCGCAGCTGCCCCCGCCTCCTCCGGCGAGGCACCCGCACGCGGGGACGCCGACCTCGTCATCTGGGCCAACGGCCCCGTGGTCCAGGCGCTGCAGCCCATCGCGGACAAGTTCGGCGAGGAGAACGGCATCACGGTGGAAGTCCAGACCGTGGCCACCGAACTGCAGACCAACTTCGTCACGGCCAACGCATCAGGCAACGGCCCGGACATTGTGATGGGAGCCCACGACTGGATCGGCAACCTGGTCCAGAACGGCGCCATCGATCCCGTCCAGATCACGGCTGAGCAGAAAGCGGACCTCCTGCCTGTCGCCACGGACGCCGTCACCTACAACGGCCAGACCTACGGCATGCCCGCTTCCGTGGAATCCCTGGTGCTCATCCGCAACAAGGCACTTGCCCCCGAGGCGCCCGCTTCCTTCGAGGAGCTGCTCACCGCCGGCAATGCCGCTGTTGCCGCCGGGACCGCTGAACGGGCGCTGAACCTGCAGGTGGGCCCCAAGGGCGACGCCTACTTCATGCAGCCCCTCTACTCCTCCGCCGGCGGCTACCTCTTCGGCAAAAAGGCCGATGGCAGCTTCGACACCGCTGACCTCGGGGTTGGCAAGGAGGGCTCCATCGCAGCTGCCCAAAAGATCTCTGAACTGGGCCAAAAGGGCTCCAAGGTCCTCAGCAGCTCCGTCAGCGCCGACAACTCCATTGCACTGTTCAACCAGGGCAAGACAGCCTTCATGGTGAACGGCCCCTGGGCTCTTGGCGACGTGAAGAAAGCCGGGATTGACTACGGCCTGAGCGCCGTTCCGGGCTTCGCCGGCATGCAGCCCGCCCAGCCCTTCACCGGCGTGCAGTCGTTCTACGTCGCGTCCAAGGGCAAGAACAAGTCCTTCGCCGAAACCTTTGTCCAGACGGCCGCATCGCAGAAGGAAACCCAGCGCGCGCTGTATGAGGCAGTCCGCATCCCGCCGGCGATCGCATCCCTGGTGGAGGAAGTGGCGAAGACCGACCCGGACACCAAGATCGCCGCCGATGCCGCGGCTGCAGGCATCCCCATGCCTTCGCTGCCCCAGATGGCTGCCGTGTGGGCCCCGCTGGGCCAGGCAGAAGCTGCCATTGCCGGTGGCGCAGACCCGGCGGCCACCATGGAGCAGGCCGGCCAGGCAATCGCCGGTGCGCTGAAGTAACACCGGCGATGACCACCCGAATCAAGAATTCCTCGGGGAAGGCGGTGGGGTCCGGACTTTCGCTGGGCTCCACCGCGTCGGTCCCCGCACTGCTGGCCAAGATCCTTGGGCTTGGCGCCGTGCTTGGGACCGCTGTGTCCCTGACGCCGCTGCTGATTGCCGGCGGCGAGTGGGGCATGCTCATCGGACTGTGGGCCGGCGCGGCCGGGCTTCTGGCCGTCTATTCCACGAAACGCCTGGTGCCGCTGAAGTACCTGCTGCCGGGCACCCTGCTCCTCGCAGTCTTCGTCCTCCTGCCGATTCTTTCCACCGTGCAGCTTTCCTTCACCAACTCAGGCGACGGGACCCGGGGGTCCAAGGAGGACGCGGTATCCACCATCGTCCGGAACTCCGTGACCCAGCTGCCCGAATCCAGGACCTTCAACCTCACGGTGGGCACCGAAGGGTCCGCCGCCGATGGCCCCTTCACGTTCTTCCTGGTGGAGACACCGTCGAACGATGTTTTTGCCGGTGACGGGCAGGGACTGCGCCCGCTTGCCGCGGAGGACGTGACGGTCGACGGCGGCTACGTCCGCGCTGCGGACGGGTACCAGATCCTCACCGGCAAGGAAGTCAACGCCGCCGGGGCGAAGATCAGCGGACTGACCGTTCCCACGGACAAGGGCGCCATCCGCGCACAGGGCATCAACCGTGCCTTTGAGGGGGTCCAGACCTTGACCTACGACGCCGGAACGGACAGCATCACCGATGCGGTTTCCGGGAAGGTCTTCACCGTCCAGCAGTTCGGAGACCGGGAATACTTTGCCGATGCCAGCGGCAGCAAGGGATTCGACCAGAGCTGGGAAAAGAACGTCGGCTTTGCCAACTACGTCCGGCTCTTCACCGACCCCCAGGTCCGTGACGCCCTCCTGGGCTCCTTTGTATGGACGCTCGTCTTCGCCGTCGGCTCGGTGGCCACCACCTTCGTCGTCGGACTCCTCCTCGCCAGCGCCCTCAACGACCCCCGCATCCGCGGACTCAAGCTCTACCGGGCCGTCATCATCGTTCCCTACGCCATCCCGGTGTTCATCTCCTTCATCGTGTGGCAGAGCTTCTACAACAAGGACTTCGGGCTCATCAATTCAATGCTCGGCGGAGCCAAGATCGACTGGCTGGGCGACCCTTTCCTGGCCAAGGTGGCCGTGCTGCTGACGAATCTTTGGGTGGGCTTCCCCTACATGTTCCTGATTGCCACAGGTGCGCTGCAGGCGCTGCCGCAGGACATCGCAGAGGCGGCAAAAATCGACGGCGCCAGCTCCTGGACCACCTTCACCAAGGTCCAGTTCCCGCTGCTGCTGGTGGCCGTTGCGCCGCTGCTGGTGTCCTCGTTCGCATTCAACTTCAACAACTTCAACGTCATCCAGCTGGTCACCGGAGGCGGTCCCTTCCCTGCCGGCGGCGGTCAGATCGGCGCCACCGACATTCTGATCAGCGGCGCCTACCGCATCGCGTTCGGCGGTGCCGGCGCCGAGTTCGGTTTCGCCTCGGCAATCTCCGTAGTCCTGTTCATTGTCACGGCAGTGCTCGCAGGCATCCAGTTCCGCTACACCAAAGCCTTGGAGGATGTGCGATGACCAACCTGCTCACGGAAGCACCGGCAGAAAAAGGTGCACCGCCGCGCCGGACCAAGATGCTGGTCCGCAAGGACGGGCTTGAGCTGCCCCGCGGCAGGCGGTGGTGGCGGGAAGTGGGCTGGCGGCACATGGTGGGCCTGGCGGGCGTCGCCTTTGCCGGGTTCCCCGTGCTCTACATCATTTCCGCGGCGTTCAACCCGCTGGGCAGCGTGGCCACCACGGAACTGGTTCCCACCACGTTCAGCCTGGTCAACTTCGAGACTCTGCTGGGCGGCTCCAAGGGGCCGTATGGAACGTGGTACCTGAACACCCTGGTCCTCTGCACTGTGGTTTCCGTGGCGCAGGTCCTGCTGAGCACGCTTGCAGCCTACGCGTTCTCCCGCTTCCGCTTCTACGGGCGCCGCGGCGGACTGCTGGCGCTGCTCCTGGTCCAGATGTTCCCGCAGTTCCTGGCCATCGTGGCCCTGTTCCTCATGATCGCGAAGTTCGGCGAGGTGGTGCCGGCCATCGGGCTGAACACCCTGGCCGGCTATGCACTGGTGCTCATGGGCGGTGCGCTGGGGCAGGTCTGGCTCATCAAGGGCTTCTTCGATTCCATTCCGCATGAGCTCGACGAGGCGGCACGGATCGACGGGGCGGGACACTTCCGGACGTTCACCAGTGTGATCCTCCCGCTGATCACACCGGTGCTGGCCGTGACCGGACTGCTGGCGTTCGTGGCCGTCATTGGCGAGTACATCCTGGCGAGCATCTTCCTGACGGACAACGGCGTCAAGACACTGGCAGTTGGCATGTTCGGCATCATCGCAGGCGACCGCAGCAACAACCTCGGCGTCTTCGCCGCCGGATCGGTGATGATCGCGCTGCCGGTGCTCCTCCTGTTCCTATACCTGCAGAAGTTCATTGTGGGTGGACTCACGGCCGGGTCCGTCAAATAGGGGAGGCAGCACGGAATAGTCAGCTTGCTTATCACTTTCCTTCTTCCTAGGCTGGAAGTTGTCCGGCAAGCAAAACTTTCGGGCCGCGGCCGGCGCCAGTTACCAGGTGCCGGTCCGGCCCAGGCCAGGAGGAGAAAATGTCAGAACACAGCATCGCAGGCAAGAAGGTCGCATTCCTGCTGACGGACGGCGTGGAGCAGGTTGAGCTCACCAGCCCCTGGCAGGCAGTGAAGGACGCCGGCGGCCAGCCCACCCTGGTGGCACCCAAGAGCGGAAAGCTGCAGGGGTACAACGGCACTGAAAAAGGTGACACGTTCAGCGTCGACCTCACCGTCGCGGAGGCAAATGCCTCCGACTACGACGCCCTGGTCCTTCCCGGCGGCGTCGTCAACGCCGACCATCTGCGCGTGGACAAGGACGCCCAGAGCTTCACCCGGAGCTTCTTCGAGCAGCACAAGCCGGTGGCTTCCATCTGCCACGGCCCCTGGCTCCTCATCGAAGCCGGTGTCCTGACGGGAAGGAACGTCACGTCCTACCACACCCTGGCGACCGACCTGAAGAACGCGGGCGCCAACTGGTCCGATGAGGAAGTGGTTGTGGACCAGGGTCTGGTGACCAGCCGCAACCCTGACGATCTCCCCGCTTTCAACAGCAAGCTGGTGGAGGAAATCTCGGAAGGCCGGCACGCCGGCCAGACGGCCTAAAACTGCGGGGGCTGCCGGCAGCGCAGCCCCCAGGTGTTCCCTCAGGGTTTTAGAAATGTTCCGGTGCCGGGAATTAGTCCAACCGGTAGAGTGTTGGCATCTGCAGCGGCCATCCCCGCGCACCACTCAAAACACTCCCTGAGGGAACACCCATGTCTACCGAAGTCTCGCCGAACGCAAGCGGCCAGTCCGTCAACACCGAAGGATCCAGGCCCGCCGCCGCGCCGGAGAAGATGTCCCGCGAATCGGTGACCATCATCAGCACGCTGCTGGTGGCCACGTTCGTGGTAATCCTCAACGAGACCATCATGAACGTTGCCCTGCAGCGGCTCATGGTGGACCTGCAGGTGGATGCGCCCACCGTCCAGTGGCTCTCCACCGGCTTCATGCTCACCATGGCCGTGGTCATCCCCACCACCGGTTTCATCCTGCAAACCCTGTCCACCCGGGCCGTCTTTATGCTGGCCATGGGCCTCTTCGCCAGTGGTACTGCCCTCGCCGCCGTGGCCCCCGGGTTCGAGCTGCTGCTGCTGGCCCGCATCATCCAGGCAGGCGGCACCGCAATCATGCTGCCGCTGCTGATGACCACCATCCTCACCCTTGTCCCGCTGGCCAAACGCGGCGCCGTGATGGGCAATGTCAGCATCGCCATCTCCGTCGCTCCGGCCATGGGTCCCACCGTCTCCGGGCTGATTCTGGAGCACTTCACATGGCGCTTCATGTTCGTGTTCGTCCTTCCCGTTGCCCTTGCGGCCCTGGCGATCGGCGCAAAGTACCTGACCAACATCGGCGAAACGGAACGAACCAGGCTCGACGCGCTGTCCGTGGTCCTCACCGTCCCTGCCTTCGGCGGGCTGGTCTACGGCCTCAGCCAGATTGGCGGCGGCCACGGCGGCCAGGCCGGCCCCGGAACCACGGCTGTTGCCGCCCTGGTGATCGGTGTGGCCAGCCTCGCGGTCTTCGTCCTTCTGCAGGTGCGGCTTCAGAAGGCCGAAGCCCCGCTGCTGGACCTTCGCGCGTTCAACTTCCGGATGTTCACGGTCTCCGTGCTGCTGATGGTGGTGGCCATGATGGCCCTGTTTGGCGGCGTCATCCTGCTCCCGCTCTACCTGCAGGAAGTGCGCGGCCTGGGAGCCCTGGAAACCGGGCTGGCCCTGCTCCCCGGCGGCCTGGCCATGGGCCTGCTGGGACCGGTCATCGGCCGCCTGTTCGACAAGGTGGGGCCGCTGCCGCTCACCACCACCGGGTCCGTCCTGATGGTGCTGTCCCTCTGGCAGTTTTCAATGCTCGACGCCGGCACGTCCGTGGCATGGATCGTCACCCTGCACGTGGGGCTGAGTTTCGGCCTGGCGCTGCTGTTCACCCCGGCGTTCACCACCGGCCTGAACCCGCTGCCGCCGCACCTTTACTCCCACGGCTCGGCTATCATGAGCACCACCCAGCAGGTGGCCGGCGCCGCCGGCACCGCGCTGCTGGTGTCCATTTTCGCTGTGGTGTCCGCGTCATCGGGACTCGTCGCGGGGATGAGTGCAGCCTTCATGACGGCAACCGTGATCTCCCTTGCCGCCGTCGTACTCTCCGCCATGATGCGCAAGACCGAAGGTGCCGTCCCGGCCCACGCGGCCCACTGACCAAACTGGGTAGCAGCAGATGCCGGAATGAGCTCTCAAACGGACATCTGCTGCTACTTGGATGGGGTCAGCCGGCGTAGAAGTCGGCGAGTTCCTTGATCAGCTTGTCCGGGGCCTTGATGACGCCGTCGTGGCCGTGGCCGGGGAGGATGGTGTAGCTGGAGCCGGAGAGCACGTCGTGGATCTGGCCGCAGGCAATCCCGAAGTACGCCGGGCTCTTCTCGCCCACCACAATCAGTGTCTCCAGCGGCAGCGCCAGGAACGGCTCGGCCGGCATGTCCGCGGCAATGATCGCTTTGATCTCGCGGACGCCGGTGCGCATCATCTCCCGCTGCTGCTTGCCCTCCGAGGTTCCGGCCGTCAGCTTGTTGGCCAGGGTCAGCATGGAGAGCGGCATGCGGGACGAAAACGCGCCGCCGGCTTCAAGCCCGCGCTGCAGCACGGCCAGTGCGCGGTCGTCGTCGCCGGCAGCGGCGGCACGCTCGTACTCCGCCGTCCAGTCCGCCTTGACGCTGTGGTTCACGGAGACGGCGGGATCGTACACGGCCAGCCGCTCAACGGGCAGCGTCCGGGCTGCGTGCAGCGCAACGGCGCCGCCGAAGCTGTGGCCGAACACGTCCGTGCTGGACGTATGTTTCATGACCGTCTGCAGGTCGCGGATGTCCACGTCCAGCGTGTAATCCTCGGGCTGGGGCGACGACGAACCGCGGCCCCGCCTGTTGAACGTGTGCACCGGCCGGCCCAGGGCCGCGCTGAGCTTCTGCGCGAACTTGGTGTAATCCGCAGCGGTCACCATGGAGGGCGGCACAATAACAACGCCCGAACCGGCGGAAGCGAATTCGGTGCCCGTGGAGAAGAGCTCCAGCGTGCCGCCGTCGGGGGTCCTGATGTTCTCACGCGTCATGTTCCGAGCCTAGCTGAGCAACCTGATTGCAGGCACCACGCTGCGCCGGGAAACAGCGGCTGCAGCCGGCGGGGGTCAGCCGAGGCGTGCGATGAGCGCGGCGCCCTGATCCCGGATGGCAGGCAGGTCAGCGGCCAGCCCGCACAGGATCAGTCCCGCGTCCGCAGCCTGCAGCGGCGAGTCCGGGGTTGCCATGCCGTCCGCCCGGAGGTTGATCAGCGACTCCACCAGCCGGAACGCCAGGTCTCCCGGGCTGGACTGCCAGGTGACCGCTGTGCCGGCGGGGGACAGGGCTGCGCCCAGTTCGCGGTACAGATTGCGCAGTTCCTGCCGGTCGGCCAGGAACCGGGCAAAGCGGCCGCTGCGCGCTTCGGGCAGTAGGTAGAGGATTCCGAGGTTCCAGCGGGCGCTGCACAGCTGCGTTCCGTCGTAGAGGGCGACGGCGTGAAGGCGGCTTGCTGCCTCCCCTTCGGCTGGCGGCAGGTCGGCCACCGCCCGGGCAAACTCCAGCCCTGCCAGGACGGTGCCCTCCAGCAGGTCCTCAAGGATGTCGTCCTTGGTCTTGAAGTGGTGGTACAGCGAGGACTGCCTGATTCCCACCGCATCCGCTATGGACCGCGTGGACGTGGTGGCGAACCCCTGCGTCGTGAACAGCTCAGCGGCTGCGTCAAGGATTTCGTCCCGGGCTGTGGCCCCTGGCCTGGAGGGCTGTTGGCTGCGAGGGCGTCCCGGTCCGGCTGAAGTCACCGCATCATTCTTGCATTTCCCAAGCTGCCGCCCCGCGCGCAAATCCTTGGTGAGGGAATGGAAATACTGCCGAAACAAGATGTCTATCCGCCTTTTACAGGGGTGAAACTCCCCGGGGACATCCCGCTGGAAAACTATCAAGTGACCGGTATTCCGCAGCTTTCGGCCGAGTGCTGCAGTACCGGCGGCCCCCGCCACGCATTCCAGCCCCCCCCGGAGAATCTGATGACTTCAACCGTTCTTCCCACCGTCCATGCGGACGATGCGGACCTGACGTCCCTGGGCTACCAGCCCACCCTCCACCGCAAACTCGGCCGCTACGCCTCCTTCGCGGCCGGCTTTTCCTTTGTGTCCATCCTGACCACCATCTTCCAGCTCTTCGCATTCGGCTACTCGTTTGCCGGTCCCGCGTTCTTCTGGACCTGGCCGGTGGTCCTCATTGGCCAGCTGCTCGTGGCCCTGAACTTCGCGGAGCTCGCTGCCCGCTACCCGCTGTCCGGAGCCGTGTACCAGTGGGCGCGCCGGGTGGGCGGGGAAGGCGTGGGCTGGTTCGCAGGATGGTTCATGGCCATTGCCCAGGTGGTGACAGCCGCAGCCGCCGCCATCGCCCTGCAGGTGGTACTGCCCCAGCTGTGGGACGGCTTCCAGGTGGTGGGCGGTGATCCCGCGCTGAACACCGTTACCGGCGCCGCCAACGCCGTGATCCTTGGAGCAGTCCTCCTGGTGGCCACCACCATCATCAACTCGCTCGGCGTCAGGCTCATGGCCCACGTGAACTCGGTCGGCGTCACCTGCGAAATCGTCGGCGTCGTGGCCGTGATCCTTGCCCTCATCAGCGCCGCCCAGCGCGGACCCGGAGTGGTTGCGGACACCACGGTGCTCCAGACATCGGACCTCGGCGCAGTGGGGGCCTTCCTGGTCTCGGGCCTGATGGCCGCCTACGTGATGGTGGGCTTCAACTCCGCCGGCGAACTCTCGGAAGAAACCAAGGACCCCCGCCGCACGGCCCCGCGGACCATTCTTTCGGCGCTTCTCATTTCGGGCATCGGCGGGGCGCTCATGATCATCACGGCCCTGATGGCAGCACCCAGCCTCGACGACGGCCGCCTCGCCACCGAAGGCCTGCCCTACGTCCTCACCGCCGTCCTGGGCACCTTCTGGGGCAAGGTGCTGCTGGTGGACGTCGCCATCGCCATCTTCGTCTGCACTCTTGCCATCCAGACCGCCGGTTCCCGCCTGGTGTTCTCCATGGCACGGGACGGCAAGCTCCCCGCATCCGCGCTGCTCTCCTCCGTCCACCCCACCCGCGGCACCCCCATGTGGCCGTCCATCGTCATCGGGGCCCTGGCCGTGGGCGTCCTCGCCATCAATGTGGGCAACGCGGCACTGTTCACCACCCTTTGCAGCGTCTGCATCGTGATGGTCTACCTCGCCTACCTCCTGGTCACCGTGCCGCAGCTCATCAACCGCCTCCGCGGCGACTGGAACCGGGTGGGGCAGACGCTGCCGGAAGGACTGTTCTCCCTGGGACGCTGGGGCCTCCCCGTCAACATCCTCGCCGTCCTCTACGGTGCCGTGATGGTGGTCAACCTCGCCTGGCCGCGGCCCGAGGTCTACGACCCCTCCGGTGAAAACGGGATCCTGCTCTACTCGGCACCGCTGATGGTCACCGTGGTCCTGCTCCTGGGCATCTGGGTGCGGCGCCGGAACCTCGCGGCCAGCGCCTGAGCCAGTCCCGAACAGTCCAACAGCCCTTCTCCAGAACCAGCACAGGATCGACATGACACAAGTAACCGAAAGCCCGGCAACCGGCACCGCCACCACCGCAGGCGCCCGCGCCCACGCCCGGGAGCAGCATGGCAGGACCGTGGAGACCATGCGTTTCGTGCCCGCTTCCACGGCCCCGGCGCGCCTGACGGAAGGACTGCCCGACGGCGCGTCCCCTACTTGGGCTGAATCCCTCGCCTTTGGCCGCTACACCACTATGTCCCTGGCCCGGGGCACCCGGATCAGGCTCACCGACACCTCCGGTGACGCCTGCGTGCACACCCTCCTCTACCGCGCCGGAGCCCTCCACGAGCGGCTCAACGTGGCGGACACTGTCAAGGTCCCCTGGCAGGCCTACCCGGGCACGGGCCACCCGCTCCTGTCCGACGCCGGGCGCCTGATGGCCACCATCGTGGCGGACACCTCCTCCCGGCACGACGCCCTGACCGGTGCCACCACCCTGGAAGGCAACACGGCCCGGTACGGTGCCGGAACCGCCCACAGCGCATCCCCCGCGGCCCGCGAACTGCTCACCCTTGGCGCACTCAAGAGCGGGCTGGGGCCCGCCGACGTGGCGCCGTCGTTGTCCTTCTTCAAAGGCATCACCGTAGACCCTGCCGGCAGCATTGCCTTCACTGGAAGCGCAGGCCCGGGAGCCGCCGTCGAACTCCTGCTCCAGATGGACGCAGTCCTGGTGCTGGCCAACACCGCACACCCGCTGGACCCCCGCCCGGACTTCACGGGGGCCGCAGTCGACATTGTTGCCTGGCACGCGCCGCAGGACCTCGCGGCCCTCGCAGCGGGCACCCTCACCGGAGCCCTGCCCCCTGAACACCTGCAGGCACTGCAGAACACCGAACACGATCTCACCGCAAGGAACGCCCGATGAAAACCGCCACCTCCGCCGCTCCTGCCGCTGATGCCCGCCGGACAGCCCTCGCCCCCGGAGACGTGGTCCTTGACGAATACGTCGAGGCACGCGGTCCCTGGTCCGCCGTCGTGGCCGCCGGGGACGTGCTGACCATTGTGGACCTGGAAGGCAACCAGGCCGTGGACTGCCTGCTCTATGCAGCCGGGGACACCACCGTGCGCTACTCGGCCGCCGCCACCATCGCCCGGCAGCAGTCGATCGTCCTCACCACGGGGTCGGTCCTGCGGGCAGAATCAGGCGCACCGCTGATGACTGTGGTGGCTGACGAGGTGGGCGTGCACGACACCATCGGCGGCGCCTGCTCGCAGGAATCCAACACCCTGCGCTACGGGCAGCACACCCGCGAACAGCACGCCTGCGTGGAGAACTTCCTGATCGAGGGCTCCCGCTGGGGCCTCGGGAAGCGGGACCTGGTGTCCAACATCAACTGGTTCATGAACGTGCCCGTGGACCCGGACGGCGCCCTGGGCATTGTGGACGGCCTGTCCGCTCCCGGAAAGCGCGTGGCGCTCAAGGCGGAGGTGGACACCCTGGTCCTGGTGTCCAACTGCCCGCAGATCAACAACCCGTGCAACGGCTTCAACCCCACCCCTGTCCGCATGATTGTCACCCGGCCGGAGGCTGCACTGTGAATACTTTCGACACCCTTTTAGTTGCCAACCGCGGCGAGATCGCCTGCCGCATCATCGAGTCCGCCAGGAAGCTGGGACTGCGGACCGTTGCCGTATTCTCCGAAGCGGACCGGGGCGCCAAACACGTCCGGCTGGCCGACGAAGCCGTGCTCCTGGGGCCGGCCCCGGCCAAGGAGTCCTACCTTCGCGTGGACGCCCTGCTGGCCGCGGCCAGGTCCGCCGGGGCCGGTGCCATCCACCCCGGCTATGGATTCCTTTCCGAGGATGCCGCATTTGCCGAAGCCGTTGAGGCAGCCGGACTGGTGTTCGTGGGGCCCACCGCCGAACAGCTGCGCATCTTCGGCACCAAGCACACGGCACGCGATGCCGCCAAAGCCGCCGGAGTGCCGATGATCGCCGGATCCGGCCTGCTGGCGGACGTTGACGACGCCGTTGCTGCGGCCGCCACTATTGGCTTTCCGCTGATGCTCAAGGCCACCGGCGGCGGCGGGGGCATCGGCATGACGGTCTGCCGCGACGAGGCCGAACTCGCGGAGAGCTTTCCCCGCGTGGCCCGCCTGGCCGGTGCCAGTTTCGGCACCGCCGGCGTCTTCGCCGAACGGTACGTGGAGAACGCCCGCCACATCGAGGTCCAGGTGTTCGGCGACGGCGAAGGCCGGGTGGTCAGCCTGGGCGACAGGGACTGCTCCCTCCAGCGCCGCCACCAGAAGGTCCTCGAGGAGGCGCCCGCCCCGGACCTGCCGGACGGACTGCGCGAGGAACTGCACCGCAGCTCCCGTGCCCTGTGCGCGTCCCTTAACTACCGCTCCGCCGGGACCGTGGAGTTCGTCTACGACTCCGCCCGCCAAGAGGCGTCGTTCCTGGAGGTCAACGCCCGGCTCCAGGTGGAGCATCCCGTCACCGAGGCGGTCACCGGCGTGGACCTGGTGGAGTGGATGCTCCGCCTTGCCCAGGGCGGCCCTGAAGCGGCGTCGGTCCTGGCGGACCGGCCGGACAGCCTGCCCGTTTCAGGCCACGCCGTTGAGGCGCGCGTCTATGCCGAGGACCCGGCCCGCGGCTTCCAGCCCAGCGCAGGCACAGTGACCAACGCCGTCTACCCCGCCTCCGCCGATGTGCGCGTGGACGCCTGGGCGGAAACAGGCACCGAAGTGTCCACCAACTACGATCCCCTCCTGGGCAAGATCATCACCTCCGGCCAATCCCGCACCGAGGCCTTCGACCGGCTGGCAGCCGCGCTCGCCGGCACCCGGATCGACGGGATCGAGACCAACCTGGGGATGCTCCGCGCGGCCACCGGCCTGGACGTGGTCCGGAGCGTGCAGCACTCCACCAGCACGCTGGACAACGTGGGCGACCCCGAACCCCGCATCACCGTGGGCCGCCCCGGACTCCAGACCAGCGTCCAGGACTGGCCCGGCCGGACCGGCCTGTGGCAGATCGGCGTGCCGCCGAGCGGGCCCATGGATGACTTGTCCTTCCGGCTCGGCAACACCGCCCTGGGCAACCCCGAAGGCGCCCCGGGCCTGGAGTTCACCATGACCGGGCCCTCCCTGACCTTCACGCACGCCACCACTGTCTGCGTCACCGGCGCCGAAGTAACGGTCACCGTCGACGGGAAAGAGGTGCCCGCGTGGACGCCCGTGACCGTCCCGGCGGGCGGAACGCTCGACGCCGGCACGGCCTCCGGCGCCGGGCTTCGCGGCTACATCCTGTTCCAGGGCGGCCTGGACATCCCGCAGTACCTGGGCAGCGCCTCCACGTTCACCCTGGGCCAGTTCGGCGGCCATGCCGGGCGCGTGCTGCGCGCCGGAGACGTCCTCCGCGCAGCAGCACCGGCCGCTGGCGGCGGCAGCAAAAAAATGGCGACGGCGGCAGTTCCCCTGGACAGCCGGCCCGCCCTGGCCTCAACCTGGGAACTTGCCGTGACGGAAGGGCCGCACGGTGCCCCCGAGTTCTTCCGCCGCGAGGACATCGACGAGCTCTATGCGTCCGAGTACGAGGTCCACTTCAACTCCGCCCGCACCGGCGTGCGGCTCATCGGCCCCAAGCCGCGCTGGGCACGTACCGACGGCGGCGAGGCCGGCCTGCATCCGTCCAACATCCACGACACCGCCTATTCAGTTGGTGCGCTGGATTTCACGGGTGACACCCCCATCCTGCTCGGTCCGGACGGACCCAGCCTGGGCGGGTTCGTCTGCCCGGTGACCGTGGTGACCGCCGACCGCTGGAAGCTCGGGCAGCTCCGGCCAGGCGACAAGGTACGGTTCGTTCCCGTCCGCGTCAGCCAGGCGCCGTCGGCCACGGATCTTGGCCCGGGCCGCCAGCTGGTCCTGCCGGGCGACGACGGGTGGTCAGGCAACTTCTCAACAAGCCTTCCAGCGGCCGCACCTGCGCCCGCCGCCGGCCGTCCCGAACGTACGGCGCGGGGTGACGGCGACGACGGCGTCCTGGGCCGGGTGCCGGAAGGTCCCGGAAGGCCTGCGGTCACCTACCGGTGCTCCGGTGATGACAACCTGCTGGTGGAATACGGGGAGATGGTCCTGGACCTTGGCCTCCGTGCCAGGGTGCACGCCCTGCACCAGCACCTTGAGCAGCTCCGACTGCCCGGAATCGTGGACCTGACCCCGGGAATCCGCTCCCTCCAGATCAAGGTTGACCCGTCGGTCCTGTCCACGAAGAAGCTGCTGGGACTCGTCCAGGAAATCGAGGCAGCCCTGCCGGCGAGCTCGGAGCTGGTGGTTCCCAGCCGCACCGTCCGGCTGCCGCTGTCCTGGGACGACCCCGCCACCCGGGAAGCTATCGAACGCTACATGGCCGGTGTCCGGGACGATGCCCCCTGGTGCCCCTGGAACATCGAGTTCATCCGGCGGATCAACGGCCTGGATTCGGTCAACGACGTGTTCGACACCGTCTTCAACGCCGAATACCTGGTCCTCGGCCTGGGCGACGTCTACCTCGGCGCTCCCGTTGCCACGCCGCTGGATCCCCGCCACCGGCTGGTCACCACCAAATACAACCCGGCCCGCACCTGGACGCCGGAGAACGCGGTGGGCATTGGCGGCGCGTATATGTGCATCTACGGCATGGAAGGCCCGGGCGGCTACCAGTTCGTTGGCCGCACCACCCAGGTGTGGTCGCGCTACGCGGATTCCGCCCCGTTCGAACCGGGTTCGCCGTGGCTCCTGCGCTTCTTCGACCGCATCTCCTGGTATCCGGTCAGCCCCGAGGAACTCCTGGACCTGCGCGCGGACATGGCCGCCGGCAGGGGCCGCGGCGTGGAGATCGAGGACGGCACCTTCTCACTGGCCGAGCACGAGGTGTTCCTCGAGGAGAACCGCGAATCCATCACGGCGTTCCGTGAGACACAGGGCGCGGCGTTCGCCGTGGAACGGCAGGCGTGGGCCGATGCCGGCGAGTTTGACCGCGCTGACGCTCTTGCCGCTGTTGTGTCACCGGTTGTGGATGAAGTGGCGGTTCCGGACGGCGGGTCACTCGTGGCCGCGCCCTTCGCGGCGAGCGTCTGGAAGGTCGATGTCAAGGAAGGGGACCGGGTGGTGCAGGGCCAGCCGCTGGTGTCCCTTGAGGCGATGAAGATGGAAACCGTGCTCGAAGCGCCATGCGACGGCGTGGTGGTGCGGGTCCTGCCGGCCGCGGGCTCGCAGGTTGTTGCGGGTGAGGCCGTCGTGGTCCTCGGCACGGTGGATGCGGAAACCGGGGCCGTCATCGAAGCACAGGAACTGGAAGAGGCAGCAGTATGACCAGCACAACCACCGGCAAGGCCACCGCGCGGGTCCGGGCCGCCCTCGCCGCACTCGAAACGGTTGACCGGCCGGAAATCTGGATCACCCTCCGCGGGGCGGACGAGCTTCTGGCCGAAGCAGCGGCGATCGACACCGCCGCTGCAGGGGGTGCGGACCTGCCCCTTGCCGGGCTCCTGCTCGCGGTCAAGAACAATGTTGACGTGGCGGGCATCCCCACCACGGCGGCCTGCCCCGGCTTTGCGTACACGGCGGGACAGGACGCGGAAGCAGTGGCCCGGCTCCGTGCTGCCGGCGCCCTGGTCCTGGGCGCCACCAACCTGGACCAGTTCGCCACCGGGCTCGTCGGTACACGGAGCCCGCACGGTGCGGTCCGCGATTCCCGCCGCCCGGACTTCATCTCCGGCGGCTCCAGCTCCGGCTCTGCGGTTGCCGTGGCACTTGGCCTGGTGGACATCGCCATCGGGACGGACACCGCCGGCTCGGGCCGGGTTCCCGCCGGGCTGCAGGGAATCGTGGGCATCAAACCGACGCTGCACGTGGTGTCCACGGCCGGGGTGGTGCCGGCCTGCCGGTCCTGGGACGCCGTCACCATCTTCGCCCGCCACCTGTCCACGGCAGAACTCGCCATGGGGGTCATGGCTGGAGGTGCGCGGCCCTGGCCGGCGAATATCCGGCTGGCTGCGCCGGAGCGGCCACGTGTTGCGTACCCGGCAAGCCTTCCGGCGCTGCCCGCATCCTGGGCCGCGGAGTTCCACCGGAACATCAACCGGCTGCGGGAGCTGGGCGTGGAAGCTGAAGCCATCGAATTCGATGCCTTCCTCGACGCTGCCCGGCTGCTGTACGACGGCGGGCTGGTGGCCGAGCGCTACGCCGCAGTCGGCGAATTCCTTGAAGGCGGAATCCTTGAAAACGGCGACGGCGGCGCTGGCACCCCGGCGGGCATTGACCCCACGGTGGAGGGCATCATCCGGGCCGCGGGCACAGTGCCTGCCCACCGGTACGTGGCTGATACGGCCAGGCTGGAAGCGCTGAAGGACAAGGCGATGGCCCAGCTGGAAGGGTTTGATGCGCTGCTGATCCCCACCGCCCCGTTGCACCCCACCCTTGCCGAGGTGGCCGCGGATCCGGTGGGCGTGAACTCGCTGATGGGGACCTACACGAACTTCTGCAACCTGTTCGACCTGTGCGCGGTAGCGGTGCCGGCCGGTGACGTGGACGGCGCCCAGTTCGGCCTGACCGTGGTGGGCCGGACCTTCGACGACGCCGTTGCCGCCGATATTGCGCGCCGGCTGGAGTCAACCCCGGATTTTCCGGCGCTTTTTGCCGGGGGAGCGGCGCCGGCGCACGAAGCTGCCAATCCGTCGTCGTCCGTTCCCTGGCCGCTGGCCGCAGGTGCCAAGGCCGTGCCGCTCGTTGTGGTGGGCGCGCACCGCAAGGGCCAGCCGCTGGCGCCGCAACTGGAGGAACTGGGCGCCGCCTGGGCCGGCCCGGTGCGGACTGCGGCCCGCTACCGCATGGTGTCCCTGGACACCGTGCCGCCCAAGCCGGGGGTGTACCGCTCGGACGACGGCGCAGCGCTGGTGGGTGAGCGGTGGCTGGTGTCCCCGGCAGGGCTGGGCGCGTTCCTGGCTGCCCTGCCCGAACCTATGCTGCTCGGATCCATTGAGCTGGCAGACGGGTCAAAGGCTGTGGGATTTGCCTGCGACGCCGTGGCTGCTGCCGGCGGGGAGGACATCACCCGCTACGGCGACTGGCTGGCGGACCGCACCGGGGGAGGCCAGTCCAGGAGCATCTGGCAGGACCTGGGAGACGCGGCCCTGGCAGGCTTCAGCAGGGGAGAACGCACCTGACCCCGCCACAGGAGTTTTTGTCCAGATATGCAGGCTTCAAGGCACCCTAACCCTGCATATCTGGACAAAAACTCGGCCCGGAGGGGCTGTGCTTAGCCCTTGAAATACTCCGAGATGTCCGTCACCAGTTCATCAACGGCGGCCGGGATGGAACCGTGGAAGCCCTTGGGGGAGAGCTCGTACGTGCTGCCGGGGACGGCGGCGTGCAGGCGCTCGGCTGTTGCCTTGTAATAGCTGGGGCTCTTGCCGCCCGCCATGAAGTGGGTGTTGGCGGGAAGCACGCTGAAGTCCCTGGCATGGTCCGCCTCCTTGTAGGCAGCCCGCAGCTCGCCCACGCCGCTGGGCATGACCTCGCGGAACATCTTGTTGACCTTGGTCCTGGACAGCACGGCCATCAGCCCGGCAAGTACAGGCTCGGGGATCTTGGACATCGCCGAGCCGGCGCTCGTGGCCTTCTTCATGTGGGCCAGGGCATGCCCCACCCTGCCGTTGTTCACGGCGTCCTCGAACCCGTCCAGCCAGCCGGTGTCGATGCTGCCGTCGATATTGACGGCGGGATCGTACACCGCGAGCTTGTCCGGCACATAGGCGGTTCCGGTGAACTCCTGGACGGCGTTCAACGCCACCGAACCGCCCAGGCTGTGGCCTAGGATGTTCCGGGCGCCGGTGGCATCCAGGACGGTGCGGACATCCGCGATCTCGGTGGCCATGGAGTAGTCGGCGGGCTGCCCGGAGGAGCTGCCGCGGCCCCGGCGGTCGTACACGTCCACGGCCCATCCTTCGCCCAGGCCGTTTGCCAGCGCCTCGGAAAACGGCCGGTAGATCAGGGCAGTCAGGAAGGCGCCCCCGATCACCAGCACGCGGCGCTCTCCCGGGGCATCCTCGGTGCCGTAGCTGTACAAAGCCAGCCGGCCGCCGTCGTGCGTTGGAAGTACCTGTTCTTTCACCACCCCATCCTAGGCGGGACTGCGCGGCCGTCCCGGGCGCGGCGGGGACCGGGCGGGTTGCGCCCGGATCCGGCGTACCCGAAGTCCCGGTAAACTTGGGGATTGTGACTTCCCAAAACACCCCCGCGCCCAAGAACGCCCCAGAGCCCCTCGACGCCAGCGAGCAGATGCGGATTCGCATGGAGAAGCGGGCCAAACTTCTTGAGCGCGGCGCCGAGGCGTACCCGGTGGGTGTGGAACGGACGCATTCCCTCGCCGAGGTCCGGGAAAAGTACGCCCACCTCGAGGCGGATGACACCACCGGAGACATCGTGGGCGTCACCGGACGCGTCGTCTTTGTCCGCAACACCGGAAAGTTGTGCTTCGCCACTCTCCAGGAGGGCGGTACCGACGGCAAGGGAACCCGGCTGCAGGCCATGCTCAGCCTCGCCAACGTGGGTGAGGAAGCGCTCGCCGACTGGAAGGCGCTGGTTGACCTCGGGGACCACGTGTTCATCAAGGGCGAGGTCATCTCCTCCCGCCGCGGCGAGCTCTCGGTCATGGCGGAATCCTGGTCCATGGCCTCCAAAGCCCTCCGCCCCCTGCCGGTGCTGCACGCCGAACTGAACGAGGAAACCCGCGTCCGCCAGCGCTACGTGGACCTGATGGTCCGCGATGAAGCCCGCGAAATGGTCTACACCCGCGCAGCCATCACCCGCTCCATCCGCGAGACGCTTTTCCGCCACCGCTACGTCGAGGTGGAAACCCCCATCCTGAACCTTGTCCACGGCGGTGCCCTGGCCCGCCCGTTCGAGACCCACATGAACGCCTTCGACCAGAAGATGACCTTGCGCATCGCCACCGAGCTGTACCTTAAGCGCGCCGTGGTGGGCGGAATCGACCGCGTCTACGACATGGGCAGAGTGTTCCGCAACGAGGGCGTGGACTCGACCCACAGCCCCGAGTTCACCACCCTTGAGTGCTACGAGGCGTGGGCAGACCAGTTCGTCATGGCCGAACGCATCAAGGAGATCATCCTCGACGCCGCCGACGCCGTGGGTGCCGGACGCGTCCTGCAGACAGAGGCGGGGGAGATCAACCTCGACGGCGAGTGGGCCTGGCTTGCCGTCTACCCGGGGCTTTCCGACGCCGTTGGCCAGGAAGTGACACCGGAGACGCCGCTTGAGGTGCTTCGCGAGATCGCCGACAAGCACGAGGTCAAGGTGGACCCGAAGTGGGACGCCGAGAAGCTTGCCGTTGAACTGTTTGGCGAGATCGTGGAACCAACGCTGCTGAACCCCACCTTCGTGTACGACTACCCGCCGTCGGCCCAGCCGCTGGCCCGCCCGCACCGGGAGGACGGCCGGCTGATCGAGGCCTGGGACCTCATCATCGGCGGCATGGAACGCGGCACGGCCTTCTCCGAGCTGATCGACCCCGTTATCCAGCGCGAAAGGCTCACCGAGCAGTCACGCCACGCCGCCGCCGGTGATGACGAGGCAATGCAGCTGGACGAGGACTTCCTGCGGGCGCTGGAGTACGGCGCTCCGCCCATGGGCGGAATCGGCCTGGGCATCGACCGGCTGGTCATGCTGTTCACCGGCGCCGGAATCCGCGAAACCATCCTCTTCCCGCTCCTCAAGCCGGAAGGACACTGACCATGGAATACGTGGCCGTCCTCCTCCCGTCCATTGTGGTGGGCCTGCTTTTCTGGTTCGCCATGAAATCGATCTTCAATGCGGACAAGGCCGAGCGCCAGGCCGAGGCCCAGGCCCAGGCAGAAGCTGAAACCCGGACTGCGGCACCCGTTGACCGGCCTGACCCGGAATCGAATAGATAAACCCCCGGACTTTCTTGCCAATATCCACTGGAACCATTCGGTACTTTGACGCGTTGCCCTAAAAAGAGTCATACTTTTTAGGAAACATCCTGCTTTTCTGAAAACCGAACCCATTCCAAAAGGAAGTCTTTTAAATGGCACAGAAAGTAAACATCATCCTCGTTGATGATCTGGATGGGGGATCCGCAGACGAGAATGTGAAGTTTGGCCTTGACGGGGTCAACTACGAGATTGACCTTTCGGCGTCAAACGCCGCCGAGCTCCGCTCTTCGCTTGAGCGGTTTGTTGGAGCCGCACGGAAATCGTCGGGCGGGGGCCGGGCCGTCCGAAGCAAAGCGGCAGCCAGCGGCCGCAGTCACGATTCTGCCCAAATAAGGCAGTGGGCGCGTGAAAACGGCTACACGGTTAACAGCCGCGGCCGAATTCAGGCCGAAATCCAGGAAGCCTACCAAAAGGCAAATTCCTAGTTCCGCCCAAGGCTCCGGTAAGCCCTGCTTCCCAACAACGGGGAAGCGGGGCTTTTTCCGTTCCCAGACTTAAGGCTGCTTTGCGGCGGGGACCGGCAATTCGGTTTTAACGGCTTCCATGTTTCAAAGGCTTCCGGTGGTGGCGGGTGTGCGTGCCCTGCCCGGCAGGAGTAGCCGGCGGGGCTGTCCGGAAGCCGGCGGGGGCACCCGCGGACGGCCCGCCACCGTATTCCCGAAACCACCACGGTTTCCCCTGTGGCGAACACGCTCCACAACCAGTGGCCAGCCACGTAGCATCAAAGTACGTCGTAGCTAGGAGTGTGGCGAAATGTTTGAGCGATTTACGGACCGTGCCCGTCGCGTAGTTGTGCTTGCCCAAGAAGAGGCACGCATGCTGAACCACAATTACATCGGTACCGAACACATCCTCTTGGGTCTGATCCATGAGGGTGAGGGTGTTGCCGCCAAAGCTCTTGAGTCCTTGAGCATTTCGCTCGACGGCGTTCGCGAGCAGGTGCAGGAGATCATCGGGCAGGGCCAGCAGGCGCCGTCCGGCCACATCCCCTTCACCCCCCGTGCCAAGAAGGTGCTGGAGCTCTCGCTGCGCGAAGCCCTCCAGCTGGGCCATAACTACATCGGCACGGAGCACATCCTGCTGGGCCTCATCCGCGAGGGTGAGGGCGTTGCCGCCCAGGTGCTGGTCAAGCTCGGCGCCGACCTGAACAGGGTCCGCCAGCAGGTCATCCAGCTCCTTTCGGGCTACCAGGGCAAGGAGACCACCGGCGCAGGCGTCGGCTCCGGCCAGCCTGAGGGTGCACCTGCAGGATCCGTCGTCCTGGACCAGTTTGGCCGCAACCTGACCCAGGCTGCGCGCGAAAACAAGCTGGACCCGGTCATCGGGCGCGAGCAGGAGATGGAACGCGTCATGCAGGTCCTCTCCCGCCGTACCAAGAACAACCCGGTCCTGATCGGTGAGCCGGGCGTCGGCAAGACGGCCGTCGTCGAGGGCCTTGCCCAGGCGATTGTCCGCGGCGACGTCCCCGAGACCATCAAGGACAAGCAGCTCTACACCCTGGACCTCGGTTCGCTGGTGGCAGGCTCGCGCTACCGCGGTGACTTCGAAGAGCGCCTGAAGAAGGTCCTCAAGGAAATCCGCACCCGCGGGGACATCATCCTCTTCATCGACGAGATCCACACCCTGGTGGGTGCCGGTGCCGCCGAAGGCGCAATCGATGCTGCCTCCATCCTGAAGCCCATGCTGGCCCGCGGTGAGCTGCAGACCATCGGCGCCACCACACTGGATGAGTACCGCAAGCACATCGAGAAGGATGCTGCCCTGGAGCGCCGCTTCCAGCCGATCCAGGTCAAGGAACCCTCCGTGGCGCATGCCATCGAGATCCTCAAGGGCCTGCGTGACCGCTACGAGGCGCACCACCGCGTCACCATTACCGACGGCGCTCTTGCCTCTGCTGCCAGCCTCGCCGAGCGCTACATCTCGGACCGTTTCCTGCCGGACAAGGCGATCGACCTGATCGACGAAGCCGGCGCCCGGCTGCGCATCCGCCGCATGACCGCTCCGCCGGAGCTCAAGGCCATGGACGAGCGCATCGCCAAGCTGAAGATGGAAAAGGAGTCCGCGATTGACGCGCAGGACTTCGAAGGTGCAGCCGCGCTCCGTGACAAAGAGCAGAAGATGATCACCGAACGTGCCGAGAAGGAACGCCACTGGAAGTCCGGCGGCATGGACGACATCTCCGAGGTGGATGAGGACCTCATCGCCGAGGTGCTGGCCAACTCCACCGGCATCCCCGTGTTCAAGCTGACCGAGGAAGAGTCCTCGCGCCTGCTGAAGATGGAAGACGAACTGCACAAGCGCGTCGTCGGCCAGAACGAGGCCATCAAGGCCCTGTCCCAGGCCATCCGCCGCACCCGTGCAGGGCTCAAGGACCCCAAGCGTCCCGGTGGCTCGTTCATCTTCGCCGGCCCCACCGGCGTCGGCAAGACCGAACTCGCCAAGGCACTCGCGGAGTTCCTGTTCGGTGAAGAGGACGCCCTCATCACGCTGGACATGTCCGAGTACTCCGAGAAGCACACCGTCTCCCGGCTCTTCGGTGCCCCTCCGGGCTACGTTGGCTACGAGGAAGGCGGCCAGCTGACCGAGAAGGTCCGGCGCCGTCCGTTCTCCGTGGTGCTGTTCGACGAAGTGGAAAAGGCCCACGCGGACCTCTTCAACTCGCTGCTCCAGATCCTGGAAGACGGCCGACTGACCGACTCCCAGGGCCGCGTAGTGGACTTCAAGAACACCGTGATCATCATGACCACCAACCTCGGCACCCGGGACATCTCCAAGAGCGTTGCCACCGGCTTCCAGTCCGGCACCGACACGCAGACCGGCTACAACCGCATGCGTGCCCGTGTGACGGAGGAACTCAAGCAGCACTTCCGCCCCGAGTTCCTGAACCGTGTGGATGACGTTGTGGTGTTCCCGCAGCTCACCCAGGACGAGATCATCGAGATCGTGGACCTCTTCGTCACCCGGCTGGAGAAGCGCCTCAAGGACAAGGACATGGGCATCGAGCTCACGCCCGCCGCCAAGGTGCTCCTCGCAACCCGCGGTTACGACCCCGCCATGGGTGCCCGGCCGCTGCGCCGCACCATCCAGCGCGAGATCGAGGACCAGCTCTCCGAGAAGATCCTCTTCGGCGAGATCCACGCCGGCGACATCGTCGTAGTGGACGTGGAAGGCGAAGGTGACGACGCGAAGTTCACGTTCGCCGGCAACGCCAAGCCACGCATCCCGGAAATCGCTCCGAGCGTCTAGTTTCCACAGCCAAAGCCCCGCCACTCCACAAGGAGCGGCGGGGCTTTCGCTTTGCCCTCCGTCCCGTCAAAGCGTTGGCATCCGGCGGTCACCCGTGGCTCAGGTCTCTGCCGCGGTTCTGTCCGGTGCCGGCCATCAGAGATTTCCCGGCGCCTGCTCGTTCCTCGCTTTGACGGCGCCTACATAAATCCCTGATGCCCGGCACCTCGTGCGCGGCGGCACTCAGCGCAGGCGCCGGGGTCATTTGTGTAGCTTGCGTCAAAGCGACGAAGGAGCAGCAAGCGGCAAATGGCGCCGGTGGCGGCGCTTCCCAGCCACATACCGCTCGCGCGGGCACCAAGGTGACGCAGCCACCGCCGCTGGGAGACGCGATGTGCGTCGCCATGCCTGTTTGTGATGTGGGACACGGTCGGGTTGAATCGGGGGCATGGCTAACTTGGAACCGGCGATCCCGGATGAGCAACCTTTGACCCCTTTTCATGATTTGGACCACTACCTGTCCATCCCGCGGGTGAGTGGACTGGCTTTGAGCCCGGACGGCCGGCGCCTGGTCACTACCGTGGCCACGCTGAACGGCAAGGGCACCGAATTCGCCACCGCCCTGTGGGAGTTGGATCCCGCGGGCCAGAAGCAGGCGCGACGGATCACCCGCAGTGCCAAAGGCGAGGCCGGAGCGGCCTTCGCGGCCAGCGGCGATGTCTACTTCACGTCGGCGCGGCCGGACCCGGACAGTCCGGAAGGCGACCCCGTGAACGCGCTGTGGCTGCTTCCTGCGGATGGCGGCGAGGCCCGGGTGGTGCTGAACAGGCCGGGTGGCGTGGGCGCTGTGATGACCGCCAAGGCGGCGGACGCCACGTTCGTTGTCGCGGAGGTCCTGACGGGGTCGGCGGATGAGGACGACGACGCCGAACGGCGCAAGTCCCGCAAGGACAACAAAGTTTCCGCCATCCTGCACAGCGAGTATCCGGTCCGCTACTGGGACGCTGACCTGGGGCCGGGCCAGCCCCGCATTTTCGCCGTCGAGCAGGGAACCGACAAGGCGCCTGGCAAGCCGAACACCGTGGATGCCTCGGCGCCCTTGGCGCTCCGGAACCTCACGCCCGATGCCGGGCCCAGGCTCCGGGAAGCCGAGACGGCGGTGAGCCCCGACGGCAAGACCATCTACGCGAGCTACACCAGACCGCTGGCCAAGGCTGACAGCCGCAGCATCCTGGTTGCCGTGGATGTGGCTTCCGGGAGCACCAAGGTGCTTCTGGACGAGGAAGGCATGAGCTACTTCCCTGGGCCCGTCAGCCCGGACGGCAGCACCCTGGCAGTGGTCAGCGAAAGCGACACCACGCCGCACCAGGCTCCGCAGGTCAAGCTCCACCTGCTGGATGTGTCCGGGGCGGACGGCGCTCCCGGCGGCCTTACGCCGCTCGCCCACGACTGGGACCGGTGGCCGAAACCTGCGGCATGGCTTCCTGACGGCTCCGCCCTCCTGGCCACCGCGGACGACGACGGCGCGTCGCCGGTTTTCCGGATCAGCGTCCCCGCCGCGTCGGCTCACGTTGGCGTCACCCGGGTGACGGAGGACGCCGCGGCCTATACCGACGTCGTGGTTTCCCCGGACGGGCGCAGCGCCTACGCGCTCCGGAGCTCGTATGAGTTCCCGCCCGAACCTGTCCGCATCGACCTCCAGACCGGCGAGACCACGCGCCTGCCCGCCCCCGCTGAGCGGCCGGTCCGCCCCGGCAGGCTGGAACGCATTGCGGCGACGGCGGCTGACGGGTCCCGCGTCCCGGCCTACCTGGCGCTGCCGGAAGGCGCAGCGGCGGAGTCCCCGGCGCCGATGCTGCTGTGGATCCATGGCGGGCCGCTCGGGTCATGGAATGCCTGGACCTGGCGCTGGAACCCCTGGCTGCTGACGGCCAAGGGCTACGCGGTGCTGCTGCCCGACCCGGCACTGTCCACCGGTTACGGCCAGGCCCATATCCAGCGCGGATGGGGAACGTGGGGCAGGGCTCCCTTCACCGACCTCATGGCGGTGACGGACGCCGCCGTCGAACGCCCTGACATCGACGCCGGCCGCACTGCTGCCATGGGCGGCTCCTTTGGCGGCTACATGGCCAACTGGGTAGCGGGGCAGACGGGCCGGTTCAAAGCCATCGTGACCCACGCCAGCCTGTGGGCCCTTGACCAGTTCGGTCCCACCACCGATGCTTCGCAGTACTGGCTGAAGGAAATGACGGAAGAGATGGCGCTGGAGAACTCGCCGCATCTCCATGTGGAGAACATCAGCACACCCATGCTGGTGATCCATGGGGACAAGGACTACCGGGTACCAATCGGCGAGGGGCTGCGCCTCTGGTACGAACTGTTGTCCAAATCAAAACTGGCCGCGGACCAGGACGGGCAGACCCCGCACCGCTTCCTGTACTTCCCCGACGAGAACCACTGGGTGCTCCAGCCGCAGCATGCCAAGGTCTGGTACCAGGTGGTGGAATCGTTCCTGGCAAAGAATGTCCTGGACCAGGAGCTGCCCCTGCCGGCTGAACTCGGGCTGTAAACCTGGTCATCTCCGCCTCGGAGGCTGGGGCATTTACCGCTTGCTGCTCGTGCCTCGCTTTGACGCAAGCTACATAAATGCCCCAGCCTCCTTCGCCTCGAGCCGGATGTCACGTACAGGTTGGCGCTGTACCTGGACGGCACCGTTCCTGAGCCGGGAGCGTTCGCCTCGTAGGATGGCTCTGTGACTGAGTCCTTCCACATCCGCCCTGCCCGTACCAGCGATGTCTCCGCCATCAAGAAACTGGTGGCGCCGCTGGCAGACCAGCGGATTCTGATGGCCAAGGAAACGGTGGCCTACTACGAAAGCCTGCAGGAGTTCCGCATCGCAGAGTCCAGCGACGGCGAGGTGATCGGCTGCGGAGCGCTGCATGTGATGTGGGAGGACCTCGCGGAAGTCCGCACCCTGGCCACGTCCGAGGACTGGCGCGGCAAAGGGGTGGGGCACGTGCTGGTGGAGAGCCTGCTCGAGGAGGCGCGTGCCGTGGGGGTGGCGCGCGTCTTCTGCCTGACTTTCGAGGTGGAGTTTTTCAAACGCCACGGCTTCGAGGTGATGGCGGACCAGTCCGCAGTGGATCCCGTGGTGTATTCCGAGCTCCTGCGTTCCCATGACGAGGGCGTGGCTGAGTTCCTGGACCTCGCCCGGGTCAAGCCCAACACCCTTGGCAACACCCGGATGATCCGGGTGCTCTAGGGGCATCCTCCCCAAAACGCTCTTTACGCCCCTGACCTGCGCACACTTGTTTTATTCGAATTGATGGATAAACTTATTGAGGCCGGGTTGGGGGGCCCAGGGGAAAGGGACAGTCATTGGGGGCTGTCCCTTTTCAGCGTTCCGGGCCGGACGTCCGGGCGGCTGCCGCGAACCTACCGCTGCCGGGCCTGCCGGTAGTAGGGTCAAGGTGACATTCTCCAGGAAGCAGAGCCAGGAGCACCGCCATGAAAAAACTCATCAATAACCCACGGGCCGTCGTCGAAGAATCAGTACAGGGCTTTGGCCTGGCCTATCCCGACTTGGTAACCGTCAGCACGGACCCCACGTTCATTACCCGCAAAGACGCGCCGGTGAGCGGCAAGGTGGGGCTGGTCTCCGGAGGAGGCAGCGGGCATGAACCGCTGCACGCGGGCTATGTGGGGGTGGGAATGCTCGACGCCGCCGTGCCGGGGGCGGTGTTCACCTCACCGACGCCGGACCAGATCCTTCCGGCGACCCTCGCGGCCAACTCAGGAGCCGGCGTCGTCCACATCGTGAAGAACTACACCGGCGACGTCCTGAACTTCGAAACGGCAGCCGAACTCGCGGAGGCTGAGGGCGTCAGCGTCCGCACGGTCCTGGTCAACGACGACGTCGCCGTTGAGGACTCGCTGTATACGGCCGGCCGCCGCGGCGTGGGCGGAACTGTGCTGGTGGAGAAAATTGCCGGCGCGGCCGCGGAGAGGGGCGATGGCCTCGAGGCGGTGGCGGCGGTGGGTGAACGCGTCAATGCAAATGTCCGCACCATGGGTGTGGCGCTGTCCGCATGCACCGTCCCGCACGCAGGCACGCCCAGCTTCGACCTTGCCGAGGACGAGATCGAGATCGGCATCGGCATCCACGGCGAGCCTGGCCGGCACCGGATCCCCATGGAGAACGCTGACGGCATCACCGACCGCCTGCTGGAACCTGTCCTGGCCGACCTGGGAGTCACATCCGGGGACAGGGTGCTCCTGTTCGTCAACGGCATGGGCGGCACGCCCTTGAGCGAGCTGTACATCGTCTTCCGGCGGGCGGCGCAGGTCCTGGCGGACCGCGGCGCAACGGTGGAACGTTCACTGGTGGGCAACTACATCACCGCACTGGAAATGCAGGGATGCTCCATTTCGGTCCTGAGGCTGGATGATGAGCTCACGGAACTGTGGGACGCGCCGGTGCACACGGCAGCCCTTCGCTGGGGCGTGTAGCGGTGGGGCTTGATGTTACCTGGGCCGTGAAGTGGCTGACCCTCTCCGCCCAGGCCATGGCGGAGCACCGGGTGGAGCTGATCGAACTCGACAGGGCCATCGGGGATTCGGACCACGGGGAGAACATGGACCGGGGCTTCCAGGCTGTCCTGGACAAGCTGGCTGAGGCCCCGCCGCAGACTCCCGGGGCCGCCCTGAAGCTGACAGCCATGACCCTGATGTCAAAGGTCGGCGGCGCCGCCGGGCCGCTCTATGGCACAGCTTTCCTCCGGGCCGCAACATCCCTCGGGGACGCGCCGGACATCGATCCCGCAGCCTGGGCAGGCGCCCTTGCTGCAGCCCGGGACGGCATCGTGGCACGGGGGAAGGCGGAGTCCGGAGACAAGACGATGGTGGATGCGTGGACGCCGGCCGTGGACGCCGCCCGGAAGGCCGCGACGGACGGCAACGGGGATGTCCTCACCGTCCTGGTGGCGGCGGCCGAGGCTGCCGAAGCGGGCGCCGTTGCCACTGATCCCATGGTGGCGCGGAAGGGCCGCGCAAGCTACCTGGGGGAGCGCAGCGCGGGGCACCGGGACCCCGGTGCGGCCTCGTCCGCCCTGATTCTCCGCGCAGCCGTGGGGGCCGCAGCGTGACGGTGAGCATCGTGGTGGTTTCCCACAGCGAGAAGATTGCCGACGGCGCCGCGGAACTTGCCGCGCAAATGGCGCCCGACGTCCCTGTCCTCACAGCCGGGGGCACCACGGACGGAAGGATCGGCACCAGCCTGGAGAAAGTCCTGGCCGCGCTGGACAAGGTGGACAGCGGCGGCACCGTGATCCTCACTGACTTGGGCTCGGCCGTGATGACGGCCGAATCCGCGCTCGAGTTCGCCGAGAACCCGGAAACCATGGTGCTGGCGGATGCCCCGCTGGTGGAAGGGCTGGTGGCAGCCGCGGTCGCAGCGCAGGGCGGTGCGGACATGCACGCGGTCAAGCGGGCGGCGGAATCCGTGGGCGGTCCCGCCCGCCATGCGGAGGACGCCCCGCTGAAGATGGTTGGTGAAGGCTCCGCGACCGGAAAGGGTCCGGACTTCACCGGCGACTTTGAGCTGGTCAACCAGGCGGGGATGCACGCCCGCCCCGCCGCGAAGATTGCGGGCGGACTGTCCGCGCTGGATGCGGAGGTGACGGTTAACGGGGTGGACGGGGCGTCCATGACGGGCCTGATGACCCTCGGTGCCGGCAAGGGGTCCGTGCTGCATGTGGAGGCCAGGGGCGCCGACGCGGAACGGGCGGTGAACTACGTGGGTGGACTGGTACAGGCAGGATTTGGCGAGCCGTAGGCCTCGTTTGGGTAACCGGCGGTGTGTTCCCGGGGCAGCGGCCCTCCCTGCGAATAAGCTCGATGCCATGGAACGGCCCCAGCTCGAAGACAGCCCCGCGGAAATTGAAGTACTGGAAGGGCAGACGTCCGTCGAGGAACTGCTGGCTGATCTTGGGTTCGAATGGCGGCACAGCACTCCGGCGCAGGATGCCGGATCCGCCACCGCCGGGGACGACGCTTTCGGGCAGCCGGCACTGTTCTGACCCGACCCTGCACTGCACCACACGTCGCCTGAATCAGCCTGGCCTCCAAGGGTCAGTCCTGCTGGCGCAGGCCTTCGGCGTCGAGTATTACGGTTGCGGTGATGAAGCGGCCGCACTGCTCGCCAAACGGATAGTCCCCGCGCGGACGGAATTCGACGCTGCGCACGGGCAGTGCCGTCCCGTCCGGTGCGGTTCCCGATGCTGTTACTGCCATGGGGGATTCGGTGAGGGCCTGCAGCATCAGCACCCCGTCTTTGCTGCCGTTCGGAGATGCCGTGGCGGAACAGACGCCGTCAGTGCAGCCCTGGTCGATGGATGAGCTGCCCGGGCGGAGCTCCACATCGTCCTCCGTGCACATGCCGTCCTGGCAGGCCTTCAGGTGCAGGCCAGCGACCTGCTCCGCGTAGCTGGCCGGGATCATTACCGAGACTGCGGTGGCCTGGGCGATCGCCGGGCAGGGAACCGCGCCGGGGCCGGGACCGCAGGCCGTGGCGAGTCCCGCCGTCGTGATCAATGCCAAAAGCAGCCCCTGCCTGCGCATACTTCAGCGTATGGCGCCGTGGCCGGGGCGTCCCGGGCCCAACCCAACTGATGCCCGCATTGTTATGGCCGGCGCAGCAGTGACTGCCAAACGGTAACTGGCGCAATCAGGGGCCGCGTCAGTCCATGGGGAAGATACTGATGAACCACAGTGAGGCAAGGGCGAAAACGGCGAAGAAGGGGACGACGCACCCCAGCGTGGACCGGGGCTTGGAGGAAACCTGCCGCGACTCGTTGGGGTTGGCGGGGTTGTAGGCCACCTCAATGGGCGCACCCGGCACCGGCTGGCTTGCGAATGGGACCTCTGATTCGCCGGCAAACAACGTTCCCTGCGGATCCGTGAACTGGTACATCGGAAAGTAGCGCCGGCTGCGGCTGGACCTGCCGCCTCCGTTGGTCCACCCCGCCACGCTGCCCGTGACGGTGGCCTGCACTTTGGGCCATGACGCGGCCTGCTGCTCTTCGCGTTTCGTGGTGCGCACAGCACGGACCACCGCGAACGCCGCGGCGATGACGAACAGCACCCATACGATGTACAGGATCATCTTCATGGTTCCCCCTTGTTCCAGTCACCTGAAAGTATGCCATCCAGCGCATACTTTCCGTGCCCCTGCCCCTGCCTGGTGCTCAGGCGGGAAGCCGGTAGCCGCCGTCGTGCATCTCCGCCAGGCCGTCGGCAAGCAGGCCGGCCAGCGCCCGTTCCAGCTGTTCGGGCGCGGAATTGAGCCGGTGCAGGGCGGCCAGCGGCACGCCGATTCCTGCCGGGGCAAAGCCCAGGTCGGCCGGCTCACGGAAGAACATGTCCGGCGGCACCGGGGTTTCGGCCAGCCGCAGTACGGCAACCACGGCACCGCGGACCTGCCTGTCCGTGCCGTGCCAGGCCTGCCCCTTGGGAACATACGACGGGGGCGGCTCGCCTGCCGCGCGCCATGCGCAGAGGTCGCTGACGGGGCAGGCTGCGCATTTTGGTGCCCGCGCGGTGCACACGAGCGCCCCCAGTTCCATGACCGCAGCGTTCCAGCGCACGGAGGAACCGTCGTCGGCCGGAAGGAGTGACGCGGCCAGGCGCATCTCCGCTGCGGTCAGCGCCGGGGCCGGAAGCGCGGTACCGGAAACCAGGCGCGCATGGACGCGCCTGATGTTGGTGTCCACCACGGTCTCCCGCCGGCCGTACGCGAAGGCAGCCACGGCGGCGGCTGTGTAGCTGCCCACCCCGGGAAGCGCCAGCAGTTCCGGGTACGTGTCCGGGACCCTGCCGTTATGGTCGCTGGTAATCGCCGCGGCTGCGGCGTGCAGCCTCAGTGCACGGCGCGGATACCCCAGCCGCCCCCACGAGCGCACCGCTTCCCCTGCGGGTTCTCCAGCCAGGGCCGCCGGGGTGGGCCAGCGTTTCAGCCATTCGTGCCAGACCGGCAGCACCCGGACAACGGGCGTCTGCTGGAGCATGATCTCGCTGACAAGGATGCCCCAGGGCGAACACGAGGGTTCACGCCAGGGCAGGTCGCGGGCAGTTTCGCTGAACCAGCCGTTGATACGTTCGTGCAGCAGGTCAAGGCCGGCCACGGTCTCGTCGGTACTTACAGGACCCTCAGGACCGGAAGGGCTCGCGGAAACAGCAGTGGAGGAGGATTCAGTGTCGATGCCAACACTGTAATGGATGTGTTTGGGCGGGCTGAAACGGGATGTGACCAGAGCGTCGGCGGCACGGCGGCGTGGTGGGTAAACAGAAACGGGGCTGTTCTCTAGCCTAGGAGGATGGGCAGGCAAGGCGAATCATCACCACATGGCAGGGCACCGGGATCCGGTTCCACTGCCGTCCGCAAGCCGAGCGCGGCTGTGTACCGCCGCCGTCGGCTGTTCCTGGCCGGCGCGCTCCTTTTGATCATCGCGCTGGTCAGCAGCTTCGCCGTGGCCGGTGCCTTGAGCAATAAATCCGAGCAGGCCTCGTCCACCGAGACGGGAGCGACGGCGTCTGCCGGACCTGCGGCCGGGGCTTCACCTTCGCCGTCGGCGTCCGAACCTGCGGCGACGCCCACCCCGTCCGCCACGCCCGGCTGCAACCAGAACCTGGTGACTGTTTCCGCGTCCACTGATAAGGCGGCCTACGGCCCCGGCGAAAACCCCATGCTGACGCTTAAGGTGACCAACGGCGGCACCATGCCCTGCGAAGTCAACATCGGTACCTCGCAGATGGAGTTCCTGGTGACCAGCGGCGCGGACCGGATCTTCTCCTCCCGGGACTGCCAGGCAAAGAGCGAGGACCTGGTGAAGGTCATCGCGCCGGGAGCCAGCGAGACGGCCAACTTCCCCTGGTCCCGCAACCGAAGCGTGGAGGGCTGCCAGCCCATTGAGGCCAAGCCGGGCGGAGGCGGGGCGTACTACATTTTCACGGCGAAGCTCGGGTCCAAAGCAAGCCCCAAGGCTGTCTTCCAGCTGAACTAGCATCCGCTGCTCCATAAATGCCGTTTTCAGCCTCCATAACGACGATTACGGAGCAACCGATGGGGCTAGAGGAAGCGGTCCAGGAGGCTTGCTTCGGCCATCCGGCTCAGGCCCTCCCGGACGGTGCGGGCGCGCTGGTCGCCAATGCCGTCAACGGTCATCAGGTCATCGATCGTGGCGGCCATCAGGAACTGCAGCCCGCCGAAGTGGTCCACCAGGCGGTCAGCGACAGCCTTTGGAACTGCCTTCAGCCCGGACAGCAGGCGGTAGCCGCGCGGCTGCACTACGGCGTCGAGGTTGGCCTCGCCGCCCGCAAACCCGACAATTCCGGAAATCTTCCCCAGGTCGATCAGCTCCGTGGGGCCAAGGTTGACCAGTGCGCTGACAGCGTTCTCGATATCCTCCGGGGTGGCATCCGGAGCCCCGTAATCGCGGATGATGACGTCGCTGCCGGGGCCCCGGCCAACGGTGAGCTCATCGAGCTGCAGGGAGAGGAGGCGGCCGTCTTCTCCCAGTTCCAGGACGTACTGGGCAATTTCCTCGGAAATCCGGCGGACCATTTCCTGCCGCTGCAGGGTCACGGCCACATCCCGGACGGTCACCATGGCTTCGATTTCCAGGGCCGAGAGTGAGCTGGTGACCTGGTCCAGGCGTGAGCGGTAGCGCTCCAGCGTTGCGAGGGCCTGGTTGGCGCGGGCAAGGACCTTCTCCGAGCCCTCCAGGACGTGCCGCAGGCCGTTGACGTACAGGGCAATGATTTGCATGGACTGGCTGACTGAAATGACCGGCACGCCGGTCTGGATGGCAACGCGCTCGGCTGTGCGGTGCCGGGTGCCGGACTCCTGGGTTTCGATGCTGGAGTCTGGGACAAGCTGGACGGCCGCGCGGAGGATGTTGCCGGCGTCCTTGTCGCAAATAATGGCGCCGTCCATCTTGGCGAGTTCGCGGAGCCGGGTGGGGGAGAAGTCGATGCCGATGTCGAAGCCGCCGGAGCAGATGGAGTCTATGGTGCGGTCCGAGCCAAGGACGATCAGCGCGCCGGTGCGGCCCCTCAGGATCCGCTCAAGGCCGTCACGAAGGGGAGTTCCGGGAGCCACCCTGCCCAGTGTTGCCCTGAGCGATTCTTCGGGGCTCCGCGCCATAGTGTTCCCTTCAAAGGTGCGGACCGCGGCCCGCAGGATTGCCGGCTTCAGCAGGTTGCCGGCAGGACCAGAAAATGCTCTGTTTCCCGCAAGCTCAATGATAGGGGCAAGGAACCGCGTCTTCCGCACGGGCAAGCCCTAAAGTGCCTCATTAGGGAGTGCGGGAACAGGGCTGCGGAACGCGTCCGACGACGGATGGCTGGGCGGGCATTTTGGCGGCACTGCGGGAGGGGTTGGGCAGGCGGATTGATCCGGCTGCCCTAGGCCGGGTTCCAAAGTGGAGTCAGCGTCCTGGTGTTGCTGTCCCAGAGGCGGGCTTCCGTGCAGCGGCCAGCCAGGCGCAGGTCAAGCAGGTCCATCGCACTCCCGAGCTGGTGCGCGGGGACGCGGCGGGCAAGGGTCACATGGGGTGTCCAGGCATCCGGCCGGGTCAGCGGCAGGGCACCTGAAATGCCTTCATGCAGGACGCGGTGCAGTTCAAGGAGCTGGCGGGTCACCACCACGGAGCGGGCAAGGACATACATTCCCGTCCGCGCGGGGAAAATATGGACGCCGGAAAAGCTGATGTCCAGCGGCAGCCGCTCCCAGGGTTCCTGCCGGGTGTCCGGCAAATTCATGTCCGCGCCGGCTGCAAGGGTGATATGGGGACTGTTGCTGGGCGAGGTATGTCCTGCCAGGCTTGGGATTCCGGCTTCCGCCAGCCTTGCCCAGTCAGCCCGGATGGCGGAATCAAGGGATTCCCCGAAGGTCAGCTCAATGCTCTGCATCCACCCATCATGCCGCCCAGCTCAGTCCGACCAGCCCAGTCCGCCCAGGCCAATCCGGCCGGCCCTCAGGCCGGGCAGTCCGGCCGGCCTGCTCCGGCCAGCCCTAAGGCTGCGCCCGGACTGCGCACCGGCCGCGCCACGACTGCGGGAACCGCGTCAGCGCATCCGTTCCCGCAGCATCCGCTCCAGGTCTTTGCTGACTTTCGTGAGCGACGCCGCCCTGAGCGCTTTTTGCTCGGCGGGTGTCTGGCTTCCCCGGCGATGCTCGGCTGCCGGGCGGGCCGGATCAGGGGCTCCAGCTGCGGCCAGTCCCGTTGCCAGGGGGTCGAAGAAAAGGTTGCCGGAAAAGGAGACGCCCTGCACCGTTCAGGTCCTTTCCGCGCGGCAGGGGGAACCGTCCCGCGCCGCGTTGTCTTTGGTCATCATGCGGCCACGGTAGCGGGATGTCGTTTCACGGCCTTGAACGTCCGGTTTCGCGGGTGTTAAGCGGCGCCCGCAGCCGGTTTGCTGCCCTGCGATAAACTGGAACTTGGCTGTTTGCCAGCCCGTTTCCCCGGCCCCAACGCCGCAGTGCCTCATCAGGCAGCGCCCGGGCAGTCCCAACCGCAGCGAAAGTAGCACCGTGTCCCAAGATGTCCTGACCCCCGCCCGGATCTCCGGTATTCACAAAGAGGCCGGCCGCCGCAGGACCTTTGCTGTCATTTCACACCCTGACGCAGGCAAGTCCACCCTGACCGAAGCGCTCGCTTTGCACGCTAAGGTAATCGGCACGGCAGGCGCCTCCAGCGGCAAGGCCAACCGCAAGGAAACCGTGTCCGACTGGATGCAGATGGAAAAGGACCGCGGCATTTCCATCAGCTCGGCGGCGCTCCAGTTCTCCTACCGGGACACCGTCATCAACCTGCTGGACACACCCGGCCACGCCGATTTCTCCGAGGACACCTACCGGGTGCTGGCCGCCGTCGACTGCGCCGTGATGCTCGTGGACGCCGCCAAGGGCCTGGAAACGCAGACCATGAAGCTGTTCGAGGTCTGCAAGCAGCGCAACCTGCCCATCATCACCGTCATCAACAAGTGGGACCGGCCCGGCCTGGACGCACTGGCCCTGATGGACGAAATCACCGAACGCACCGGCCTGCAGCCCATGCCGCTGACCTGGGCCGTGGGCATCTCCGGTGACTTCCGCGGCGTCTGGGACCTCCGCAACGACCGCTTCGCCCGGTTCCAGCGCAACAACGCCGGTGCGCAGATCGCCCTCACCGAATACTTCACCCCCGAGGAAGCTGCGGAGAGCCAGGGCAGCAACTGGACGGACGCCGTGGACGAGGCAGGACTGGTGATCGAATCCAACCTGGAGTTCGACGTCGAGGCCTTCCACGCCGGCAAGGCCACCCCCATCCTGTTCAGCTCCGCCGCGCTCAACTTCGGCGTCAAGGAACTGCTGGACGCGCTGGTGGATTTTGCTCCGCCGGCAGCCCCCCGTCCGGACGTTGACGGCAACCCCCGCCCGGTGGAATCCCCGTTCTCCGGCTTCGTCTTCAAGGTGCAGGCCGGCATGAACAAGGCCCACCGCGACCATGTGGCCTTCATCCGCGTCTGCTCCGGCGTCTTTGAGCGCGGCATGGTGGTCACGCAGACCCGGACGGGCAAGTCCTTTGCCACCAAGTACGCCCAGCAGGTGTTCGGCCGGGAACGCGAAGTCATTGACGAGGCCTACCCCGGCGACGTCGTGGGCCTGGTCAACGCGTCCTCCCTGCGTGTGGGAGACAGCCTCTTCCTCGAGGGGCCGGTGGAGTATCCCGCCATCCCGCTGTTCGCTCCCGAGCACTTCCAGGTGGCCCGTTCCAAGGACCCCAGCAAGTTCAAGCAGTTCCGCCGCGGTATCGAGCAGCTCGAACACGAGGGCGTCATCCAGGTGCTCCGCTCGGACGTCCGCGGCGACCAGGCTCCGGTGCTTGCCGCCGTCGGCCCCATGCAGTTCGAGGTGGTGGAGGACCGCATGGCGCACGACTTCAGCGCCCCCATGCGGCTGGAACGCCTGCCCTACTCCCTGGCAAGGATCTCGACAGCGGAGGCCATGCCGGCGCTCGCCAACGTCATCGGCGCCGAGGTGCTTTTGCGGTCCGACGGCGAGTACCTCGCCCTGTTCAACGACGTCTGGGCCCTGCGCCGCATTGAGAAGAACCACCCGGACCTCACCCTCGTGCCCATCGGCACCCACAACCCCGCAAAGTAGGAACCGTGAACGCAGGCCCAAACAGCGCAGTTCAGCCCCGCGCCATCATCACAGGCGCCGGAACCATCAATCCGGTAGGTTCCACCGTGTCCGAGACCTGGGCCGGCCTGGTGGCGGGCAAATCCGGCATCGCAGCGCTTGAGGACGACTGGACCGGCCAGCTGCCGGTAAAGATTGCCGGCCAGGTTACCGCAGACCTCTCGGAGCACCTGAGCACCCGCGAGATGAAGCGCATGGACCGTTGCGGGCAGCTCGCGCTGATCGCAGCACGTGAGGCCTGGGCCCAGGCCGGCGCCCCGGAGGTGGATCCGGAGCGTTTTGCCGTGGTGATCGGCTCCGCGTACGGCGGGCTGGGTTCCACGCTGGAGCAGGACCGGACGCTGGCAGCTTCAGGCCCGCGCAAGGTTTCGCCGCATACACTGACCCGCCTGATGGTCAACGGGCCGGCCGCCTGGGTGTCGATCGACCTCGGTGCCCGCGGTGGCGCCCGGACGCCGGTCAGCGCGTGTGCCTCCGGGGCTGAGGCAATTGTCCAGGCAGCCGAGATGATCCGCTCCGGTGCCGCCGACGTCGTTATTGCCGGCGGTGTTGACGCCTCCGTCAACGACCTGGTGATCACGGGCTTCTCCCAGATCCGCGCTCTGTCCACCCGCAACGATGATCCGCAGCGTGCATCGCGCCCGTTCGACGGCGGCCGCGACGGCTTTGTCCTCGCCGAGGGCGCCGCCGTGGTGGTACTTGAGAGCGAAGAGCACGCCCGTGCGCGCGGCGCCGGGGTGCTGGGGGCCGTTGCCGGCGGAGCGGTAACCTCCGACGCCAAAGACATCGTGGCAGCCGATCCCGCCATGCAGCGGCGGGTCATGCAGAAGGCCCTCGAATCCGCCGGCCTGGCTGCCGGGGACATCGGCTTTGTCCACGCCCACGCCACGTCCACCCCGGTGGGGGACAAGCTTGAAGGCCAGGCCATCAACGCAATTTTCGGCCCTGAGGTTCCGGTGACGTCCACAAAGGGTCACACCGGCCACCTCCTGGGCGGCGCGGGCGCGCTGGCCGCCGTCGTGGTTGTTGAAGCCCTGCGGACAGGCGTGCTTCCCGGCACCCTCAACGTCCAGGAAGTGGACCCCGAGGTGGACCTCAACGTTGTTACCGAGGATGCCCACCGCCTCCAGCCGGGTTACAGCCCGGCCGGGCTGGTGAACGCCTTCGGTTTCGGCGGGCACAGTGTTGCCCTGGTCATCACCGGCTCTTAGCTCCTGCGCCCCCGGATGTTGTGCGCCCCGGACGCCGGAACGGTGCCCCGACGCTGGAACGCTGCGGCGTCCCTGCACCGTTCCCGCGACTGCGGCGCATTCGCTCAGAATCCCTCGTGGACATGGCGGACAAGGGCATCCAGGACCGGCAGTTGGCCCTTCACCAGCTTGAGCCGGGCTTCGGGTTCGGGGAACCAGCGGGCGTCGTCAATTTCCGGGTAGTGCTGGATCCGGCCTGAGCCCTTGGGCCACTCCAGCGGAAACGTGTTGCTGGCAATGGTTTCCGGTTGGAAGTCCTGCTCTGCGGTGAAAACGGTGATGACCTTGCCGGAGGGCTGGCGGAATTCGCCAAGAGGGAGGTAGTCCGCGGCTGGTGCGGGGGTGCCCATCTCCTCGGCGAACTCGCGCAGTGCCGCGGCCAGCGGATCCTCGCCCTCGGTGTATTCGCCCTTCGGGATGGACCAGGCGTGGGCGTCCTTGCGGGCCCAGAACGGCCCTCCCATATGGGCTATCCACACCTGGATCGTGTCCAGGCTGTCCGCCATGCGGTCCCGGGAGGCCCCCTCAACGCCGTTCGGCGCCGCCAATCTGTAGAGCAGGATCCCTGCACTGCGAACGGGCACTTGTCCTCCTGTAGCTGGAATTTTCACGCGTGAACGGAAGCTGCCGTCCAACGTTAACCCGCAGTTCACGGTGCTGCCTTAGGTTATTCCTTCAGGCACTCTGCTCGAAGGGACCCGTCATGGCCAGTATTGCCGAGGTGTTGGGACATCTGACGCCGGAAGAACTTGATGAGCTGCACAGCCTTGGTCCGCAGGGCCACCTGCCGCGGCACCTGGTTGACGCCCTGGACCGGGCGGCCGGCGGTCCGGGTTCCGGCCGCGGCTACTACGTTCCTACCGGCAACGTGAACGCAACCGGCGGCCCGCTCCTGGTGCTGCGCAGTGATGTGTCCGGTTGGCTTCTGGGCTCCCGCCGCGACGATCCCGATTCCTTGCCGCGCCACAACGGGTGACAAACAAAGCCAGGCACAGGCACAGCCACAGGCATCAAGGGCGCACGGTGGCACCAGTCGCCGCCAGTGCCACCCGCGAATAAACAGGCATAAACCAACCAGCCGATGCGCCTTACCAGAAAGCCGCTAGCCAATCAGCAGGCTCAAGGCCTCGGTAAGGTGTTCCACTTCCCGCACGGAAAACCCGGCCGGTATGGGTCCCGGCCCGGCGTGGCTGGCGGGTACCACAGCGTGGGTGAACCCTAGCCGGTGGGCCTCCTGGATGCGCTGGTTGATGCCCGGCACCGGCCTGACCTCACCGGCCAGGCCCACCTCACCGAAAGCGATCAGCCGGATGGGGAGCGGCTTGCGCGCCTTGGCCGATGCCACGGCGAGGGCAACGGCCAGGTCCGTGGCCGGTTCGCTGAGCTTCACGCCGCCCACCGTGGCCACGTAGGAATCATCCTTGTGCAGCAGCGTTCCCGCACGCTGCTGCAGGACGGCCAGCAGCATGGAAACGCGCGAAGAGTCCAATCCGCTGGTGGCCCGCCGCGGTTGCGAGTTGGGGCTCTCCGCCAGCAGGGATTGGACCTCGGCCAGCAGCGGACGCCGGCCTTCCATGGTGACCGTGATGCAGGTGCCGGAGACGGGTTCCTTGGTGCGGCTGACAAAGAGCCCGCTGGGATCGGCCAGGCCCTGGATGCCGTCCTCGTTCAGGTCGAAGCAGCCGACATCGTCCGTGGGCCCGTAGCGGTTCTTGACCGCACGGAGCAGCCGGAGCCGCGAATGCCGCTCGCCCTCGAACTGGCAGACCACGTCCACCAGGTGTTCCAGCAGCCGCGGCCCGGCAATGGAGCCGTCCTTGGTCACGTGGCCCACCAGCAGAGTGGTCATGTTCCGCCGCTTGGCCGCCGCGATGATGGAGGCTGCCACTTCACGGACCTGCGAAACGCCCCCGGCGCTGCCATCCACGTCGGCGCTGCTGAGGGTCTGCACCGAGTCCACGATCAGCAGTCGCGGCTCAATCTTCTCCACCTGCCCGAGCGCCTGGCCCAGGTCCGTTTCGGCGGAGAGGTACAGCGACTCCGCCACCGCGTCGATACGTTCGGCGCGGAGCTTCACCTGGGCCGCGGATTCCTCGCCCGTCACGTAAAGGACGTCCTGCGCGGTCCGGGCGAACTTGGCCGCAACGTCCAGCAGCAGGGTTGACTTCCCCACGCCGGGCTCACCGGCCAGCAGGATGACGGCGCCCGGTACCAGGCCGCCGCCCAGCACCCGGTCCAGCTCATCGACGCCGGTGGGCAGGAAGGCTGCCGTGGTGGCGTCCACCTCGGCAATACGGCGGGCGGGCTCCAGGACTGTAGTGGCCGCCGTCGTACGCGCAACGGCGGTGCCGGTCTCCTCAACCGTGCCCCACGCCTGGCACTCGCCGCACCGGCCCACCCATTTGACCGTGGTCCAGCCGCATTCAGCACATTTGTAGGCGGGCGCCTTGGAGGCCCGGGAAGTCTTTGTTGCCATGGGTTCCACCCTAACGGCGGGCACTGACAAGCACCGGCACAAACCTGGGAGGCGCATCAGGCACGTACCTGCGCTGTCCTGTGCACGTACAGGCGAGGGGTCTGATGTGCCAAGGGCTAGCCCCTCTGCCGCCGGCCACTGTTGTTCAAAGAGCGGCGAACGGACGATAGTCAAATACTTGAGAGAGCGCTCTCTTGACAGTGATCCGCGCCACGCCTACAGTTGAGGAACTTGCCAGAGAGCGCTCTCTCAGCGCCGGAAGTTCCCACAAAGGAGTGACGTTGAAATTCGTACGCCGACACACAGCGACCGCCATCGCGGGCGTGGCAGCCATCGCCATGATGGCCACCGGCTGCAGCAGCAGTTCGGAACAAGCAGCAAGCGCTGACAATCCCGTTGAGCTCACGGTCACCACCTTCGGGACCTTCGGCTATGACGATCTCTACGCCGAATACGAGGAGGCCAATCCCGGCGTCAAGGTCAAGGCCACCAATATTGACCGCGGGTCCAATGCCCGCACCGACGCCTTCACCAAGCTCGCCGCCGGTTCCGGCTTGAGCGACGTCGTGGCCATCGAGGAAGGCTGGCTGGGCTCCATCATGGAGGTTTCGGACCAGTTCGTGGACCTGAACGAGCACGGCGCAGCGGATATCAAGGACAACTGGGTGGACTGGAAGTTCCAGCAGGGCACCGACCCGGACGGCCGCGTTATTGGCTACGGAACGGACATCGGCCCCCAGGGCCTCTGCTATAACGGCAAGCTTTTCGAGGCCGCCGGAATGCCCAGCGACCGGGAATCAGTGGCAAAACTCTTTGGCGGCGAGGACGCAACCTGGGAAACCTATTTCAAGCTCGGTGAACAGTACAAGGCAGCCACCGGCAAAGCCTGGTACGACCAGTCCGGATTCGTTTGGAACTCCATGGTGAACCAGATGGAGGAGGGCTACTACACCAAGGACGGCGAGCTGAACGTCGACGGAAACTCCGAGATGAAGGCCAAGTTCGAGATGCTTGCGGCCGGCACGGCTGCCGGTCTCTCAGCGAACCAGACCCAGTGGGACTGGGGCAACGGCAAGGCCTTTGTTGACGGCTCCTTCGCCACCTTCGTCTGCCCGGGCTGGATGCTCGGCACCATCAAGGGCCAGCTGGAATCAGCGGGCGGCGGCACGGAAAGCGGCTGGGACTTCGCCGACGTCTTCCCCGGCGGAGCCTCCAACTGGGGCGGAGCTTTCCTCTCCGTGCCCAAGACCTCAAAGCACCAGGCCGAGGCCGCAAAGCTCGCAGCCTGGCTCACGGCACCCGAACAGCAGGTCAAGCAGTCAGCTGCCGCCAACAACTTCCCCAGCACGCTGAAGGCTCAGGAGAAGCTGGTGGCAGATGCCGCCCCCAACGTTGTCTTCAACAACGCCCCCACCGGCGTCATCCTCGCCAACCGGGCCAAGGGCGTAGTGGCGCAGTTCAAGGGACCGGACGATTCGGTGATCCAGGAAAACGTCTTCGGCCCGGCGCTGAAGATGCTTGACGCCGGCACCGCTGACGCAGACAAGGCCTGGTCCGAAGCGCTGACCCTCCTCAACGACCTGGTCGTAAACAACTAGCATCACCCGCTGTGGGGCCTCCCGTCCGGGAGGCCCCCCGATGGAGGGCAAGAGCCCAATGACAACCACCCTGAACCGCCCCGCTAAACAACCAGCGGCCATCAAGCCCAAACCCACCTTCAAACAGAGGCTGAACGTCTTCGACGTCAAGGCCTCGCCCTACCTGTACATCGCCCCGTTCTTCATCCTCTTCGCGCTGGTGGGACTGTTCCCGCTGGTCTACACCTTCGTGGTCAGCCTCTTCGACTGGCACCTGCTCAAGGGCCAGGGCGACTTCGTAGGCCTGCAGAACTTCGCGGAAGTCCTGCAGGACCGCTTCTTCTGGAACTCCCTGTTCAACACCATGAGCATCTTCCTGCTCTCCGCGATACCGCAGTTGGCCGTGGCGCTCTTCCTTGCCGCCGTGCTGGACCAGAACCTCCGGGCCAAGACCTTCTGGCGGATGAGCGTCCTCCTGCCTTACATCGTCACTCCGGTGGCGGTGGCCATGATCTTCACCAACATGTTCGGCGAGCAGTACGGCCTCATTAACAATGTGTTGGGGAATTTCGGCCTCGATCCGGTGATGTGGAAGAACGAGACATTGCCCAGCCACATAGCCATCGCCACCATGGTGAACTGGCGCTGGACCGGCTACAACGCCCTCATCCTGCTGGCGGCAATGCAGGCCGTTCCCCGCGACCTGTACGAGTCGGCGGCCCTGGACGGTGCCGGAGCCCTGCGCAGGTTCTTCAGCATCACCCTGCCGAGCATCCGTCCCACCATGGTGTTCGTGGTGATCACCTCCACCATCGGCGGCCTGCAGATCTTCACCGAACCCCGCCTCTTTGATCCCGCCAGCGCCGGCGGCTCCCAGCGGCAGTTCCAGACCACTGTCCTCTACCTGTGGGAAATGGCCTTCCAGCGCCAGAACTTCGGCAAGGCGTCCACCATCGCCTGGCTGCTGTTCCTGATCATCGTGCTGTTCGGTGTCATCAACTACCTCATCTCCCGGCGCATCGCCACTGCCGATGCCGCCAAGCCCTCCCGGTCAATCCGGAGGGCCCGGGAACGTGCTGAAAGGACTACGCGATGAGCATCATCGAGGGGGCGCCTCCCGCGCCGGCCGGCACGCTGCCGGGCAGGAAGACGCCTGCCGGCCGCCCGGCCACTTTCCGAAAGCGCTTTACGGGCTCCAGCGAAAAGCCCGGGTTCCTCACCTACGGCCTGCTCCTCGCGTTCCTGGTGTCCTCGGCCTACCCGCTGTGGTGGTCCGCCGTCATCGGCAGCCGCTCCAACGAGGCACTCGGCGAAACCTGGCCGCCACTCCTGCCGGGCGGAAACTTTTGGACCAACGTGGGCGAGGTCTTCGACACCATTCCGTTCTGGCTCGCCCTCGGAAACAGTGTCCTGATTTCCTGCATCATCACCGTCTCCGTAGTGGGCTTCTCCACCCTGGCCGGTTACGCATTCGCCAAACTGCGCTTCAGGGGCCGGAACGGGCTCATGCTCATGGTGGTGGCCACCATGGCCATCCCCACCCAGCTGGGCATCATCCCGCTCTTTATGGTGATGCGCACCCTTGGCTGGACCGGCGAAATCGGTGCCGTGGTGGTGCCCACGCTGGTGACCGCATTCGGCGTCTTCTTTATGCGCCAGTACCTGGTGGACGTCATTCCGGATGAACTTATCGAGTCCGCCAGGATGGACGGGGCCAGCATGATCTCCACGTTCTGGCACGTTGCCATGCCCGCCGCCCGTCCCGCCATGGCCATCCTGGGACTGTTCACCTTTATGACGGCCTGGACCGACTTCCTCTGGCCGCTGCTGGTGCTCGACGCCGGCAATCCCACTTTGCAGACGGCGCTCAGCCAGCTGCAGTCAGCCCGCTACGTGGACTACTCCGTGGTCCTCGCCGGAGCGGTGCTGGCCACCCTGCCGCTCCTGGTGCTCTTCGCACTGGCCGGCAAACAACTCATCTCAGGAATCATGCAAGGAGCAGTGAAGGGCTAATGCAGCACCCTACCTACAGGCGGCAATGGCCCGAGGGCTTTATTTGGGGGTCGGCGACGGCGGCCGCACAGATAGAAGGCGCCGGCCACGAAGGAGGCAAGGAAGATTCCATCTGGGACCACTTCGCGAGGAGCCCCGGAGCGATTGCCCGCGGCGAGAACCTTGAGCAGGCAGTGGACCATTACCACCGGATGCCCCAGGATGTCCGGCTGATGAAAGAGCTGGGGCTGGATTCCTACCGCTTTTCCACCAGCTGGGCGCGGGTGCGCCCTGGGGACAGGGAGGTGAACCGCGAAGGGCTGGACTTCTACTCCCGGCTGGTGGATGAGCTTCTTGAAGCAGGGATCCTGCCGTGGCTCACCCTCTACCACTGGGACCTGCCGCAGGCCCTGGAGGAAAAGGGCGGCTGGGCCAACCGGGACACCGCGTACAGGTTCGTGGAGTACGCCAACGACGTCTACTCGGCGCTGGGGGACAGGGTCCAGCACTGGACTACCTTCAACGAGCCCTTCTGCTCATCCCTTTTGGGGTACGGTTCCGGAGTGCATGCCCCCGGCCGGCAGGAGCCTGCGGCAGCCATCGCTGCGGTGCACCACCAGCACCTGGCCCACGGGCTGGCAGTAAATGCCCTGCGTGGGCGGGGTGCCCGGTACCTGGGCATCACCTTGAACCTGAGCAATTCCATTCCGCGGGACAGCCAGGACCCTGTGGACCTGGAGGCCGCACGCCGCTTCGACTCATTGCAGAACCGGATCTTCCTCGATCCCATCCTGCGTGGAGCTTATCCGGAAGACTCCCTGCGGGACCTCGCCCCCTTCGGCCTCCAGGACCTGATTCTCCCGGGCGACCTGGAGGTCATCAGCGCGCCGCTGGAGTTCCTCGGTGTGAACCATTACCACGATGACCTCATCAGCGGCCATGCAGACGATGCCGGAAGCGACGGCCACTCCGGCGGCGCGGAACGTGACTCCGCCTCACCATGGATCGGTTCGGAGGACATCGCGTTTCCCAGCCGTGGGCTGCCGCGGACGGCGATGGGCTGGGAAGTGAACCCTGACGGGCTCCGGAAACTCCTGGTGCGGCTGGGGGAGGAGTACCCCTCGCTGCCACCGCTGTACATCACCGAAAATGGAGCAGCGTATGAGGACATTGTCAGCCCCGACGGCGCCGTCCACGATGAAGAGCGGACCGGGTTCATCCTGGAGCACGTGGCTGCCGTCGGCGAAGCAATAGACCAGGGCGCCGACGTGCGCGGGTATTTTGTCTGGTCCCTCCTGGACAACTTCGAGTGGTCCTGGGGCTACGGAAAGCGCTTCGGCATTGTCCGGGTGGACTACGGCACGCTGGAACGCACCGTCAAGGACAGCGGCAAGGCCTACGCCGGGCTGATCGCCGCGGCACGGCAGGGCACGTCCCAACCGCCTGCGTTCCTGCCCGCCTAAACTGAACTTCCCGGCACCTGTGCCAGCCAGACCACGGAGCGAAGAAAAGTGAAGCAAGACACCAGCGGAAACCGGCCCACGCCCACCCTGGAAATGGTGGCGGCGCTGGCCGGCGTCTCCCGCGCCACAGTGTCGCGCGTGGTTAATGACGTGCCAAGCGTTGACGAGGATATTGCAGCCAAAGTGCGGCAGGCCATCCTGGCCGTCAACTACACGCCCAACCGGGCTGCCCGGTCCCTGGCCAGCAGGCGCCCCAACTCGGTGACGCTCATCGTGCCGGAGTCCACGTCCAAGGTCTTCGCGGACCCGTTCTTCGCGTCCGTGGTCCAGGGCGTGGCGCTGTACCTTGCGGACACGGACTACACGCTGAACATGGTCATAGCTTCCGAGGCGAAGCCGGAGAAGACCCGGGCCTTCTTGCTCGGCGGGAATGTGGCGGGGGCGCTGGTGGTGTCCCACCACGCAGGGGACCGGTCCTGGACCCACCTGAGCGATTACATCCCTATGGTGTTTGCCGGCAGGCCGCTGGGAGAAAGCGCCAGCTACTACGTGGACGTGGACAACGAGGCTGCTGCTGCAGGGGCCACAAGGCTGCTCATCAACAACGGACGGACCAACATCGCCACCATTGCCGGGCCCCAGGACATGCCGCCCGGCATTGACCGCATCAGCGGCTGGCGGCTGGCCATGGCCGAGGCAGGCCTGGACGACTCCCTGGTTGAGTACGGGGACTTCACCCTGGCGTCAGGGGCGAAGGCGATGCGCCGGCTGCTCGGCAGCGGGAAGCCGATCGACGGCCTGTTCGTGGCCAACGACCAGATGGCTGCCGGTGCCTACACCGTGCTGCAGGAACGGGGGCTCCGCATACCCCAGGATGTGGCCGTGGTTGGCTTCGATGACGATTCGTTCGCCACCTCGGTCAACCCCCAGCTGACCACAGTGCACCACCCGATCATTGAGATGGGCAAGAAGATGGCCGAAATCCTGGTGGACCTCATCGAGGGGAAGGACACCGCACGCGTCACGCAGATTCCTACCTCACTGGTGATCCGGGAGTCCGCATGACGGCGGGCCCCGGCTCCGGCGGCCGCGCAGCACACGGGCAAACCCTCCGGTGGGGCGTTGTGGCCACAGGACGGATCGCGCACCGGGTCACCCGCGACCTGGCCCGCCTTGAAGGAGCTGAGCTTTATGCCGTAAGTTCGCGCCGCGAAGGCTCAGCGCGGGCCTTCGCTGACGAGCACGGTTTTGCTGCCAGGTACCATGACAATCCCTCCGGCCCCGGATACCAACAGCTTTTTGATGATCCCCGGGTGGATGTGGTGTACGTTGCCACGCCGCACGCCCAGCATTTTGAGGTTGTCCGTGCGGCCCTCGAAGCGGGAAAGCACGTCCTGTGCGAAAAGCCGTTCACCATCAACGCCAGTGAAGCCAGGGAACTGGTGCAGCTGGCAGGGGAGCGCAGCCTGTTCCTGATGGAGGCCGTCTGGACACGGTTCCTGCCGGCAACCCGCCGGGTCCTTGAGATCATCAGGGGCGGCGGGATTGGAACGGTGCGCTGGGTCCAGGCCGATCTTGGTTTTCCGGCTGCGTATGATCCGGCGGACAGGCTGTGGGACCCTGCGGCCGGGGGAGGAGCCCTCCTGGACCTCGCCGTGTATCCGTTGACGTGGGCGGTGGCGGCACTGGGCTTCCCTGCAGGGCTCACGGCACAAGGCCACCTGAACCAGGACGGCGTGGACGTCCAGAACACCCTTGCGCTTGAGTACCCGGAAGGGGCGGCAGCCCAGCTCACGTCCTCTCTCCAGTCCGCCGGTCCCGGGACGGCAACCATCAGCGGAACAGCAGGCTGGATACGGACCGGTTCACCGCTGTACAACCCGCGAAAGCTGGAAATCTGCGGCCAGGACGGAACCATCCGGGTGGAGGAATTCCACGAGGAAGCCGAGGGCTTCATCCACGAACTGCGCGAAACGGCCCGCTGCATCCGGGCTGGCCTCCAGGAGAGCCCACTGATGCCCTGGGCGGAAACCGTGCAGATGATGGGGCTGCTGGACCAGGCCAGGGAGCAGTTGGGGCTGCACTACGCGAACGACGCGCGGGCGGTTACCACTTAGAGCGCCGGCAGCACGTCACGGGCTTCGCGGGCGTCCATCCCGGTGGCCTCCAGCAGGTCCACCATCAGCGGCCGGTACAGCATCACCACCGTCTCGCCCTCAAGCCGCTGCACCTCCAGCAGTTTGGGGTGCAGGCGCAGGGCAATCTCGCTCAGGTCCTGGCGGGCGGTGCGCAGGTGGGCGCGCCGGGCGCCGTCGTGCGTTTCCGCCAGGCCCAGCGAAAGCTCATCAATGGCGGCAGCGGTCTCCTGCAGCACCTCAGCGATGTTTTCGGTGGCCTCGTCGGACAGCGCCGCGTGGTTGATGGCGCTGGTCAGCCTGCGTGCGAAAACGCGGCTGTTCCGCAGCGCCAGGTCGATGAAGTCGAGCGACTGTTTGAGCCGGTCCAGCTCGTCCCGGTGCCGGCGGTAGGCCGGCGCGAGGGTGGCCACCTCGCCGGAAGCGCGCAGGGACTGGCGCATCCCGTCCACCAGCGGCTGGCAGTTCCTGCCCCGGATGAGGGCGTGCCACGCCTGGGTGGAATCGCTGTTGACCAGCGCTCCGGCGCACTCACGCAATACCTCGGCGAGCTCGTGCAGCAGCTTCTGCACGTCCTTGCGGGGTTCGCGGCGGGGGTCCTTGGGCGCCAGGATGGTCACCAGCAGGGCGAACAGTCCGCCTACCACGGCATCGATGCTCCTGGTGAACGGACCGCCCGACGGCGCGGGCAGCAGCACTACCAGCAGCGACTGCAGGGCCAGTTGGGTGGTGAAGATGTTCCCGCTGTCCAGGAACCTTGCGAGCAGGATGGAAAACAAAAGGACGACGGCGGCCTGCCAGATTCCGGCGCCCAGCCAGTGCAGGAGGAGGTCGCCCACCGCAATACCGATGGTGCAGCCCAGGCCCACCTCCAGTACCCGCCGCAGCCGCGGTTCACGGGAGAAGCCAAGCGCGATCAGCGATGAGGTAGCCGCGAAAAGCGGACCGGAGTGGCCCAGCACGTATTCAGCGAAAGCGTAGGCACCCACGGCGCAGACCGTCATTTGGATGGCCGGGATGAGGGAATTGCGGCTCCGGATCATGCCGGTGCGGAAGCGGCCGCGCAGGAAGCGCCTGCCTGCTGAGAGTCCTGCTGCGGGGGCCATGCGGTCCAGTCTATTGCCGGCCCGCACATTTCCTTTGGCGACTCTTTGGCGCCGGTGCACTACGGCCGGACATGTGATCTGCGCAATGGTGACCGGGCATTTGTCAGCGAATATCCCGCCGTCGTTAATCCTCCGTTCACTTTGGTCCGCCCATCCCGTTACCTGCGGGGCCTAACTTCGTTGAAGGTACAAAACCTACGCATCGCGCAGCAGGGTTCTCCGTCCCTGTCCGCAACTGAAAAACCCTGGAAGGGGTACATCTAGTGAAGGCACTCCGCTTCGGCCGCCACGCGGCTATCGCTGTTATCGCAGCCGGCGCTCTGGCGCTTACCTCCTGCGGTTCAGACAACGCCACGGGTACCGCCCCCGCAGGCACCCAGGCTGCTTCAGGCCCCAAGGTCACCGGCACCCTGACCGGCATCGGCGCATCTTCCACCGGTGCAGCCATGGATGCCTGGAAGGCCGGCTTCGCCTCCGCCAACCAGGGTGCCACCGTGCAGTACTCCCCGGACGGCTCCGGCGCAGGGCGCAAGGCGATCATCGACGGCTCGGCCCAGTTCGCCGGTTCCGACGCCTACCTGAAGGACGAAGAACTCGAGGCCTCCAAAGCTGTGTGCGGCCCTGACGGCGCCATCAACATCCCGGTCTACATCTCTCCGATCGCAGTGGCATTCAACCTGCCGGGCATCACGGAGCTGAAGCTGGATGCGGCCACCGTTGCCAAGATCTTCCGTGGCGAGATCAGCAACTGGAACGATCCCGCCATCGCTGCCCTGAATGAAGGCGTCGAGCTCCCCGACCTCAAGGTCACCCCGGTGAACCGCTCGGACGACTCGGGCACCACCACCAACTTCACCGACTACCTCGCGGCCGCTGCCCCCGAGGTTTGGACAGACAAGGCCTCCGGAGTCTGGCCTGCAAGCCTGCAGGGCGAGAACGCCAAGGGCACCTCCGGTGTGGTCAAGACCGTCACCGACACCCCCGGCGCCGTGACCTACGCGGATGACTCAGCCGTGGGCGGCTCCCTCGGCACCGCAGCCATCAAGGTGGGCGAGGAGTTCGTCGAAATCTCCGCAGAAGCCGCCGCCAGCGCAGTGGAGGCCGGCTCCCCGGTTGAGGGCCGCGCCGAGAACGACATTGCCATCAAGCTGGACCGCAAGACGACCGCTTCCGGCGCCTACCCGATCGTGCTGGTTTCCTACCACGTGGTTTGCAGCGCCTACGACAGCCAGGAGACCGCTGACCTGGTCAAGGCCTTCGAGAACTACGTAGTTTCCGAGGAGGGCCAGCAGGCCGCCGCGGACTCCGCTAAGTCTGCGCCGCTGTCCTCCGCCCTGACGGAGAAGGCCACCGCAGCGATCGAGTCCATCAAGGTCAAGTCCTAATAACCGCTCCGATTCCGGGTTCCCCGCCTGCCGAAAGGCAGTGCGGGGAACTTGGCATTGGATGCCTCCCCTTCCAGCCCCAGTACCACCACGATCGAAGGGCCGTCGAATGACCGCCACCACCCTGACCAGCACCCAGGGCGCCGGCCGCGCCGGGGACAAAATCTTTTCCGGCGCCGCACTCGCCGCCGGCTGCCTCATCCTCGCCGTCCTCTTCGGCGTCGCGCTCTTCCTGGTGGTCCAGGCCATCCCCGCGCTCACCGCCCCGGCCGAAGAAATCCAGGGCGGAGAAGGCTTCTTCGCCTACATCTGGCCCATCGTGATCGGCACACTCATCGCCGCAGTCATCGCACTGGTGATTGCCACCCCCATCGCCATCGGCGTGGCCCTGTTCATTTCGCACTTTGCCCCCCGCGGGCTGGCCGCCGGACTCGGCTACGTGGTTGACCTGCTCGCCGCCATCCCGTCCGTGGTCTACGGCGCCTGGGGTGCGGCTTTCCTTGCGAAGGAAATTTCGCCGGCCTACAACTGGCTCGCAGCGAACATGGGCGGGCTGCCCATCTTCCAGGGCCCTGCCTCGGCCACGGGCAAGACCATCCTCACCGCAGGCATCGTGCTCTCCGTGATGGTGCTCCCCATCATCACCTCGCTGTCCCGGGAAATCTTCCTGCAGACCCCTAAACTGCACGAGGAAGCAGCCCTTGCCCTGGGTGCCACCCGCTGGGAAATGATCAAGATGTCCGTCCTGCCCTTCGCGCGCCCAGGCATCATCAGCGCCGTCATGCTGGGCCTGGGCCGTGCCCTGGGGGAAACCATGGCCGTGGCACTGGTCCTCTCCTCCGGCGCCCTCACCGCCAGCCTGATCCAGTCCGGCAACCAGACCATTGCCGCGGAAATCGCCCTGAACTTCCCGGAGGCCAGTGGCCTCAAGGTCAGCACCCTGATCGCTGCCGGCCTGGTCCTGTTCGTCATCACCCTGGCCGTGAACATGATCGCCCGCTGGATCATCACCCGGCACAAAGAATTTTCGGGAGCCAACTAAATGACCTCCACGCTTACCCCCGTTCGCAGCAAGCGCTCGGCACTCACCAAGGGCCAGCTGCCCAAGTACGCTCCCTACGTGGTTCTGGCCGCAGCGCTGATCGCCGGCGCCGCCGTCCTCGCCCTGGTGGGCTTCAACGCCTTCGGCTGGGGAATTGTCTCGGCGATCCTCTTCGCTGTGGGCCTGGTGTCCTGGAGCGCCGCCGTCGAAGGCTCCCGCAAAGCCAAGGACAAGCTGGCCACCTGCCTGGTGGTGGGCTCCTTCCTCATTGCACTGCTCCCGTTGATTTCGGTGATCTGGACTGTCCTGGTCAACGGAATCCCCGGCCTCCTGGCCCCCGGATTCATGACCACCTCCATGAACGGCGTCACCGGCGTCTTCGACAACCGTGCAGTGGAGGACGGCGCGCCGGTCATCGGCGGCATCTACCACGCGCTCCTGGGAACCATCCAGATCACCCTGCTGGCCACCATCATCTCCGTGCCGGTGGGCCTGCTGACGTCGATCTACCTGGTGGAGTACGGCAACGACGGCCGGCTGGCCCGCGCCATCACGTTCTTCGTGGACGTTATGACCGGCATCCCCTCCATCGTGGCCGGCCTCTTCGCAGCAGCGTTCTTCTTTGCAGTGGTGGGCCCGGGTACCAAGACTGGTGCCGTGGCCGCCGTCGCGCTTTCCGTGCTGATGATTCCGGTGGTGGTGCGTTCCAGCGAGGAAATGCTGAAGATCGTCCCCAACGAACTGCGTGAAGCGGCGTACGCGCTGGGCGTGCGCAAGTGGCGCACCATCATCAAGGTGGTTATTCCGACGGCGATCTCCGGCATCGCGTCCGGCGTCACCCTGGCCATCGCCCGGGTCATCGGCGAAACAGCGCCGATCCTGGTCACCGCAGGGTTCGCCACCAGCATCAACTCGAACGTGTTCGGCGGCTGGATGGCTTCGCTGCCCACCTTCATCTACACCCAGATCCTGAACCCCACCTCGCCGGCGAACCCCGACCCGTCGTCGCAGCGCGCCTGGGGTGCCGCCCTGGTGCTGATCATCCTGGTGATGGTCCTGAACCTCGCCGCACGGCTGATTGCCAGGATCTTCGCCCCCAAGACCGGCCGCTAACCGGCCATCACCCCTTCCGGTCCGGCGGGCCGGATGCCAGACTTCAATTCATACCCAGTTAGTGAAGGAACACCATGTCTAAGCGCATCGACGTCAAGGACCTGAATGTCTACTACGGCGATTTCCTTGCCGTGGAGGACGTCACCATCAACATCGAGGCCAAATCCGTTACGGCATTCATCGGCCCCTCGGGCTGCGGCAAGTCCACTTTCCTGCGGACGCTGAACCGTATGCACGAGGTCCTCCCCGGCGCCCGCGTTGAAGGCGAAGTCCTGCTGGACGGGGACAACCTTTACGGCCCCGGCGTGGACCCCGTGACCGTGCGCTCGCAGATCGGCATGGTGTTCCAGCGGCCCAATCCGTTCCCCACCATGTCCATCCGCGACAACGTGCTGGCGGGCGTGAAGCTGAACAACAAGAAGATTTCCAAGGGTGAGGCTGACGTCCTCGTGGAACGCTCCCTGAAGGGCGCCAACCTGTGGAACGAGGTCAAGGACCGCCTGGAAAAGCCGGGCTCCGGCCTCTCCGGCGGGCAGCAGCAGCGGCTCTGCATTGCACGGGCCATCGCCGTGGAGCCGCAGGTGATCCTCATGGACGAGCCGTGTTCCGCGCTGGACCCCATCTCCACGCTGGCCATCGAAGACCTCATCAACGAGCTCAAGGACCAGTACACCGTGGTGATCGTTACCCACAACATGCAGCAGGCCGCCCGGGTATCGGACCGCACCGCGTTCTTCAACATCGCAGGCACCGGAAAGCCGGGCAAGCTGATCGAGGTGGGGGACACCCAGACCATCTTCAGCAACCCCGTCCAGAAGGCCACCGAGGACTACGTCTCCGGCCGTTTCGGATAGAGACCGGCCTTAGCGGCCTTACCCTGACCCGCGCTGCTGGGCCCTGACCCGGGCCGGGGCCCTGGACCGCATCCGGGCCCTGCGCCGGCTAGCGTCCCAAGACTCGGCCAGGTCCATGCCGCTGCTAGCTATAAGCGAATGTATTTAGTACGCTGAACTAGATACTTTGGAAACTAGTAAATAGCATGCTTAGGAGTTTTGCCGTGACGCAGATGGCAACTGGCCGCAGAGGCCACCCGCTTAGAGTTTCCAAGCCGGGGGCGGCCAAGGCTGCCCAGCAGAACGAGGCCCTCGACAATGCGTACATCGCCGGGCCGGCCGCCGCTGCCCCCTTTTCCTTCGCCGCAGCCGGGGCGGCTGCCGCGCCGGTGGCAGCGGGCCTTGCAGGGACGGACGCTCCGGCCGGGGAGGACTACGTTTCCGCGGTGTGGCGCACCAGTTCGTACCTGGAAACCGTGCAGTGGGAGCTGGATGTTGCCCACGAGTCGCTGGTGCAGGCCATCAGGGAGGCGGCGGCTAACGGGGTGGACCAGGCTGTGCTGCTCCAGGCTGCGAACATGACGCCCAACGAGCTGGCAGCTGCCATGGTGGACACCACGCCTGCATTTCCCGCAGCGATCTAGGCATCGGCCGGAATCGCGCGTCCGGTTGCGGCAGCCTGCTGCTACTCCTGCTACTCCGGGATTTCCAGCTGGAAACCGCACCGGCAGCGCAGGACCCGGGTAGGCAGGCAGACAGCGTTGAGGCTGCCACCGTTGTTGCCGCTCCGGTAGCACAGCCGTTCAATCTCGAGCCCGGCCTCTTCCATGGGGAAGCCGCAATGGATGTAGTCATCACCGAACATGATGACCTTGGCCATCCAGCGGACCTGGTGCAGCGCCGCGGCAACATCCCCCGCGTAGGCGAGATGCTCGTTGAACAACCCGCAGTCGTTGCAGGTGTAGGAGACAGTGACCAGGTCCCCATTGGCTGCACCCATCGCCCTGATGGCATGGATGGTCAGCTGGTGCTCCGTACCGCAGGTTTCGCAGCGCAGCTGGCGTGGCTGGGGCGGGGAGTGCCGGGATTCGAAGTAGACATGATGCCTGCTCTTTTCCACAATGTGCATCCTGGCCGCCGGTATGCTGCAGCGGCTCGTCCGCGGCCGTGCACCCGGCGGCGGATGTAAGCCCCTGTCTGTGTGGCTTCTGCTGCTGCATGACTTTACTGCTGGGTGCCTTTTACTACTGTGCAGCGTCGAATTTCCTGGGGCCCACTTTCGAATCTACGTGACGGAACTGCGGCTGTATAGGGAACTGCAGGCAACGTAGCGAACCCGTAACCGTACCCTTGGCCGCCTTCTCCATGCTCCTGGCAAGCCTGCCTCCGAACTCCGAGCTCTAATCTCCGAGCCTCCAAGCCCCGAGCCCCGGCCAGGTCCGGTCCGTGCCGGAAGCTAGCCGGCGAGCGGGGTCATGGCCAAGGCCAGCACGAAAGCAAGCGCCGCCGTTGCGAGCGGAGTCAGGAGCCAAAGCCCCACGATCCGGATCACCAGCTTCCGGTTCGTCACGGAAAAATTCTGGTTCTCGCCTGCGCCCAGGACCGCTGAGGTCACCGTGTGCGTGGTGGACAACGGCCAGTGCAGCCCAATAGCGCCCACAAAGAGCATCACCGCGCTGAAGATCTGCGCCACTGAACCCCGCAGGGGATCGATCCGGGTGATCTTGTACGCGATGGTGTGCGAGATCCGCCAGCCGCCAAACATTGTCCCGGCGGCCATCATCACGGCGGACAGCAGCACCACCCACAGGGGTATGGTGCCGGGATCGGCATATCCTGCTGCCAGCAGTGCCAGCAGCAGAACGGCGCTCACACGCTGCCCATCCTGCAGGCCGTGACCAAAAGCCACGGCCCCGGCGGCGATGGCCTGGCTCCGGCGGAAACGGTGGTTGACCACGTTGGGCTGCGTGTAGCGCGCCGCCCACGTGGCCGGATACACCAGCATGAAGGCGCCGCTGTAGGCAACAAGCGGGGACAGCACCAGCGGCAGCACTACCTGGAACAGCAGGGACTGGTCCACGCCGCCGACGCCGGGGCCGCCTAGCGCCAGGCTGGCCAGTCCCGCACCGGCCAGTCCGCCCACCAGGGCGTGCGTGGAGGAAGCCGGGATGCCCCGCCACCACAGCAGGATTCCCCAGGCGCAGGCGCTTGCCAGGCCGGCCACAAGGATGCTCAGGCCCCCATTGCCGGGCGGAAGGCTGATCCAGGCCTGGCTGACAGCCACGGCCAGGCCGGCGCTCAGCAGGGCACCCACAAAGTTGAAGAATGCAGCCAGCAGAACCGCCACGCTGGGGGTGAGTGCCCGGGTGCGCACAGCAAGGGCCACGGAGGTTGAGGCATCCCGGAAGCCGTTGAGGAACGTAAACGCCGCGGCCAGCAGGACCACGAATCCGAAGATGACCGGCGTCACCTCAGGATTCCTTGACGATGATGCTGCCCACCTGGGTGGCGATCCGCCGCATGTCCTTGGTGACTTCCACCAGTTGGTTGGCGATGTCCCGGTTGCGGGAGTACTGGGCCCACTTCATGTCCGCGATCATGTCCGCCACCCACACCCGGTGCGTCCTCTCGGCACGCTGGGCAAGGCGGAGGATTTCGATCCAGTAGTCCTCGAGGTCGTCCAGGTTGTTGAGCCGGCGCATGGCGTCCACTGTCAGTTCGGCCTGCCGGCTGATGATCTCCAGCTGGTCGGCCGCGCGTTTGGGCAGCCGCTCCAGCTTGTACAGGGCCACCAGCTCCGCGGCCGCGTCCATCTTTTCCATGGCCTCGTTGAGGTAGCGGGAGAGCGCGTACATGTCCTCGCGGGGGAGCGGGTTCACGAAACTGGTGCGCATGTGCGTCAGCAGGGCGAAGTGCAGTTCAGCGGACTTTGCCTCGTGGTTGTGCATGTCCTCCACGAGTTTGCCGTGCTCAGCGGCGGGGACGCCCAGTATTTCGGCCAGGGTGGCGCTGGCCAGCACGATCTGCTGGGCCAGCTGCGAAAGGAGGTCCAGCCCGGCGGGCTCCTGGGGAAAAAGGCGCAGCTTCACGTGTTTACCGGTCTCCGGGAAAAGTAAGGGCGGGGGGTTGCTGCCGTGTGACTTGACCTCGGCGGGCAACTGAGCCCCACTCTACCGGCCCTTGGCTGGGCACCTGAAAAGCGGGCATGAAAATGGTGCCGAACCGGATACGCCTCTCGGCGGTAGGCCGCTCTAGGCGGCTAATTGTTGAAGCCCGGGGGTTTCGCGGCTCGGCACCGGTTTCAGTTTTCTACTTTGGCTGGCGCAAGTCAATCTTGACAGATGGGGCAAGGGCGGGGCAGCCGGACTGAGTCAGTCGAGTTCTCCCAGCCGCCACGCATTCGCCGCGTGCTCAAGGTCCTCCGCGGTCTTGACCAGCTGGTGCGAGTTCCGGGTGAGCTTGCTGGCATGCGCCTCGTTGCCATGCTCGGCACCGTCGGCGATGGTGGCCTGGCCGAGCGCCACCACCCGGCAAAACGCTGCGGAACGTTCCAGCGCAACGTCGAACTCGCCGTCGAACGCTCCGGAAAGGATGGCATCCGCCATGTTCCGCATTTCGTCGGCACCCGGCGGCTCGGCCGCCCCTGCCACTACGTTGGACACCTGGGCGGTGTCCTTGCCGGCCCGGAAGTAGACCGAGATGCGCTCCGGGTCCTGGACCGTGGCCGCGCGCAGGGCATACAGCCGCCACAGGGCGCCGGGCAGCGAACGCGCGGGACTCTCCGCCCACATCTCAGCGATGGCTTCCAGCCCCTGCTCGTCGGCGAGCTTCACCAGGCGCTCGGTGACCACGGGATCATCGCTGTCACGGCCGTGGCGCACCAGTGCCTGGGCAGCAAGGTGGGCGGCCTCCGAGATGCGCGCGGGGTCCGCGCCCCCGGCAAAGGGCTCGAAGTCAATGGGAGCGAAGGGCTTTGGCTTATGGTGCCGGTTCGCGCCGCCGTACTGGCTGGATGCTGCTTGCTCACTCATGCCCCCACGCTACTCCTGTGCCGAGGCGGAAATCGAGCATCTATTCCCTTGCCCGGCCCGGGCTTCCGCGGCCCACGCCGGACCCGGGAGCTTCGTGCGAAGCGGCCGGAACCATGGGTTAGAGTATTAACGTCCAGAAATGGATTGGGCCGGATGGCCCGCACATACGCTGCGAATCCATCCGGCAGGGGCCTTTAGCTCAGTTGGTAGAGCATCGGACTTTTAATCCGTGGGTCGTGGGTTCGAGCCCCACAGGGCCCACTCTTTTAGCGAAGAGTGGCACGTCCCCGGCATCCTGGCAACAGGGCGCCGGGGACGTTTCCTTTTCCCGGGCTGTGCGGACTGCCGGCCCGTCCTTCCTAAGCTTGTTGGCGAAACCGGACCTTGAAGGCGTGGACCAGCGAAACAAGCGAACAAGCGAACAAGCCCAGGGTCCCCGGCGGATCGGCTGATCCGGCGATCCGGCAGGCAGCGGGCAGAATGGGCACATGGCAAAAAGCAGCAAGGGGCGCATGCCGCGCCTGGAAGATGTGGCCGACCGGGCCGGAGTCTCCCACCAGACCGTCTCCCGGGTAATCAACAACCACCCCAACGTCAGCGAAACCACCCGCACCAAGGTTGAGGCGGCCATCGCCGAACTGGGCTACCGGCGCAACACCGCAGCCCGGAGCCTGGTGACCCGTCGCTCGCAGACCATCGGCGTCCTGGCCAGCGAACTGTCACAGTACGGCCCTGCCAACACCCTCCTGGGCGTGGAGCAGGCAGCCCGGAATGCCGGCTACTTCGTCAGCATCGCCGCGCTGCGCGAGGTCAGCCGGGATGCCATTGCCGACGCCGCCAGCCACTTCATGGACCAGGCGGTGGACGGGATCGCGGTGCTGGTGCCGCACTCGGACACCCTTCTTGCCCTGGATGAAATGCGGCTGCCGGTGCCTGTTGTGGCCGTGGGGTCCCTTGGCAACAACAACGTAAGCGGGGCCATGGTGGACCAGCGCCGCGGCGCCCAGCTCGCCGTCGAACACCTTATTGGGGAGGGGCACCGCAGGATCGGACACCTGGCAGGGCCGCAGGACTGGATCGACGGTACAGAACGCGCCGAGGGCTGGCGCGAGGCCCTTCTGGGTGCCGGGCTTACGGATGATCTCCTGCTGCAGGGCGACTGGAGCGCCGGCAGCGGATATGCCGCCGGACGGAAGCTCGCAGCTGATCGCAGTGCCACGGCGATCTTCGTGGGGAACGACCAAATGGCGCTGGGCATGCTGCGCGCGTTCGCCGAGGCGGGGGTCAGGGTGCCCGACGACGTCTCCGTGGTGGGCTTCGACGACCAGCCGGAATCGGGGTACTTCACCCCGCCGCTCACCACCGTGCGGCAGGACTTCGAGGAACTGGGCCGCCGCTGCATGGACATCATGCTCAAGGAGATCGAAGCAGGCGCTGCCGTCAGCTCCATCGTGGTTACGCCGGAACTGGTCCTCCGCGCCAGCACCGCCCCGCCGGAAGGCCAAACACCTCCGGAAGGCCAAGCACCGCCGGTGGACGCCGCGCCGTAGCCCCCTGTTGCCGCACCCGGGCCCGCCCGGATGACGGCGGAAAAAATATTCTCAAGAATTTTCCATGCATGTGCATCCAACTCCGATGCTGCGCCGGTAGTAGAGGTGTAAGCAAAAAATGCCCGCGAGGCGGGCCGATCAATGGAGATAGACATGCGCAACAGCATTTTCACAGCAGGCGCCGGTGCAGCGGCAATCGCAGCAGCCATCGCTCTCGCCGGCCCGGCCCAGGCAGCGGAGGGGGACGCCCAGCTGTCCGTCCTCCACGGCGTCCCGGGCCTGACCGTGGACGTCTGGGTCAACGGTGACCGGACCCTCGATGACTTCACCCCCGGCAGCCTGGCCGGCCCGCTGGCCCTGCCCGCAGGCGCCTACGAACTCGCCATCACTGCCTCGGACGCCGCCGACGCTTCCGCAGCGGTCATCGGCCCCGTCAGTGTCACCCTGGCCGCCAACGGCAACTACACCGCGGTCGCCAACCTGGACGCCGCCGGCAACCCCACCGCCAACCTCTTCACCAATGACGTTTCCCAGATTGAGGCCGGCAAAGGCAAGCTGACCGTCCGGCACACAGCAGCCGCCCCTGCGGTGGACGTCCTCGCCGGCGGATCGCCGGTCATCACCAACCTGGCCAACCCGAACGAGCAGACGCTGACGCTGGACCCCGGAACCGTTCCGGCAGCAGTTGCAGCCACCGGAACCACTGCCCCGGTCATCGGCCCGGCCGACGTCACCATCGCCGAAGGCACGCACACCATTGTGTACGCCTGGGGCAGCCTGGCTGATGCGAACCTGCAGCTGGCCGTGCAGACCATTGAGGGCCTGCACTCCGCTCCGGGTTCAGTACCGGGCGCCCTTGACGGCTCCACCGTTGCCGTTCCGGCAGACTCCACCGCCCTCATGGCCGGATTCGGCGCCGCAGCCCTGGCACTGCTCCTTGGCGGCGTGGGCGTAGCCCGCACCGTCGCCGCCCGCCGGGCAGAGTAGTGAATCCGGCAGCCGCCCGGCGAGTGCCGGGCGGCTGCCGCTTTTCCCATCCCTGATGCAGGTTCCTTCCGGACCTGCCGAGAGAAAGGCCGGGCACGATGGAAGCCGAACACATGGAAAAAGGTACGACGACGGCAGGGGAGTCCCGCCGTCGGTCCTCCGTTTTCCCGGGTGCAGGAGTCCTCCTCGCCGGAGCCCTGGTGCTTTCCTCCTGCGCGGCCGCCCCGACCCAGCCGGTTCCACCCCCGCCTGCCGGCCAGGCAGCGGTTGGGCAGCCCGTAAACCCTGCGCAGCCCCTAAATTCCGCCCCGGCCCCATCCGAAGGCCCGGCCCAGCCCGCCCCGGCCCAGCCCGAAAGCCCTGCCCCGGCCCCAGTGGCTGCCGCTGGCCCGGCGGCAATCCCCAACATTCCCGTGCGCCCGGCGGCCCCGGCGGCCGTGAGCGCAGCGCCAGCCCCGGTCTCCCTTTCCGTTGCCGGCACCCGCATCAACATGCCGGTGGTGCCGGTGGGCGTATCCGGCGGCGGCGCCATGGAGATTCCTGACGCGTTCGACCTGGCCGGCTGGTACCGCTTCGGGCCCGCACCGGGTGCCGCCACGGGCACGGCCGTGATCGCCGGGCACATCGATACAAAGTCTGACAACGCGCCGTTTTCCGCCTTGAAGTCCGTGGCTGCCGGAACCCTGGTGCAGGTGGGCCGTGAGGGTGCTCCCACTTTGAATTACCGGGTGGTGGTCGTTGAGCTGATGGCCAAGGACCGGTTCGACGGAAGCTCGGTGTTCCGGCGGTCCGGGCCCCACGAACTCAAAGTCATCACATGCGGCGGCAAGTGGCTGGACGAACGAATGGACTACAGCGACAATGTGATTGTCACCGCGGTCCTGGAGTGAGCGGTGACCCTGCCATGATTGTCGCTGCCGACGCTGCGAAGGAGCCCCGTTTGGTACCTCCCGACCAGGCTCCGCCGGGGTGGGAAGACGGCCTGACGCCGTCCTTCCTTGCAGGAGATGAACGTGCCCTGGCAGCCGCCTACCGGGAGTTTGCCCCGCTGGTCCACACCCTGGCGCTGCGTTCCCTGCCGGACCGTTCAGCGGCCGACGACGTCACGCAGGAGGTTTTCATCCGCGTGTGGCGCTCGCGGAGCACCTTCAATCCCCAGGTGGCCAGGCTGCCGGCGTGGATTGTGGGCATCACCCGGAACGTCATCTCGGATACCTTGTCCGCTTCCGCCCGTGAGGTGCGGAAAGCCGTGGCAGTGGCCGGAGCCGGCATGGCGGAGGACGCGGGCACCGGCCATGAAGATGCCGAGCTCCTGGCTGACAGGCTCCTTTTGGACGGGGAGCTGGACCGGCTCGGCGAGCCCCAGGGTTCCATCATGAAGCTTGCCTTCTACGATGACCTGACGCACGAACAGATTTCGAGGAAACTTGGCCTGCCTCTTGGTACGGTCAAGAGCCATATCCGCCGCAGCCTGTCCACCCTAAGAAACAGATTGGAGGTAAACCATGCCGCATCCTGATCCGGAAGAGTTAAGCCTCCTTGCGCTGTACGACGACTGGGACGACAGCAATACCCGTGACCACCTACGGGTTTGCCCCGAATGCGCGGCGGATTTCGCGGCACTGCGGCGCACCGTGGAGGCCGTCAAAACACCGCCCGAAACCAGCCGCCTTGAAGTGCCCGGCCCCGGCGTGTGGGCCGGGATCCACCGGGAGCTGGGGCTTTCTGAATCCGTGCAGGACGACCCCCTGGCCGGCGTCAGGGAACATTACGGAACTGTCCGGCCGGGATGGGCGCCGGCGGAAACCACTGCGGGTGAAGTCGCAAGGGATTCCAGGGGCGGCGGCCAGGACGCCGGCCGGGATACGGGCCAGGATGTCCGGCAGGCGGATGAATCCGCCGCGGAGCGGGAAGCGCCGGCCGAGCCAGTATCACTGCAGGAGAGGACCGCGTCCCGTGCTGCCACACGCCGGTCCCAGGCATGGTGGCAGCGTCCGGGGCCGTGGATGGCCGCTGCCGCAGCTGCCGTCCTGGTGACCGCGGGAGCGGTGTGGTCCCTCAACCAGACACCACGGCCGCTGGCCGAGGCCGACCTGGCTCCGCTGCCCAAATACTCCGCCGCCGGGTCAGCAAGGGTTGTGGAAACCGCAGACGGGTCCCGGGCACTGGAGGTCCGGCTCAGCAAGGACGAAGCGCAGGGCTACCAGGAGGTCTGGCTGATCGCGCCCGACCTCTCACGCCTGGTGAGCCTGGGCGTCATGAACTCCGACTCCGGAACTTTCCAGTTGCCGGCCGGCCTGGAGATTTCGGAGTACCCGATTGTGGACGTCTCCGACGAGCCTGTGGACGGCAACCCCGCCCACTCAAGCGTCAGTATCGCCAGGGGCACGCTCGCCACCTGACCTGTCCCTCCGCCGCACCACGGAAACCAGCCTGGTCCATTGCGTAAGCATGGCTGCGGTTATCAGGGCCGCAGCTGCGTGAAGGTGCAGCATCAGGTGCAGGGAGTGCGTGGCGCCGGTTGCGTCCGGGGCGGGGCCGCCGGAAGTGGGCACACCCGGCCCTTCCGGGATGGACGTCGCGCCGTGGTGGCCCGGCAGTGTGAATCCGCTGGCCGTGGAGAATGCGGCGAAGGCCAGGTGCAGCAGCTGCTGTGCCACTCCGGCTGCGACGAGGACTGCCCACCCGGGCAGGCGGTGCCGCCCGGCCATTGCGGCGACCATGCCCAGCAGGGCGGCCAAAGCGACAACGATGGGCACCCCGGGCGCCTGTCCTCCGGCGGCCAGGTGGGCGGCCAGTCCCAGGGCGGTTGACAACGGCCCGGCGGCCCACGCGGGGGAGTGGCTCCCTGCTGCAGGTGCGGGGGTATCCGTGTGCCCAACGGCGCGTATGCCTTCCATCGTTCCCCCTCCTGCTTCCCTGCCGCTTCCAGTCTTCCTGCCCGTACCCCGCTTGGCCGCTCCTCAGTCACGTCCGGCAGCCCAGTCTGCGGCGGGTCCGGTCCCGCCCGGTCCCCTGCCGTCATTCCTTTCCAACCCCTCGGCAGCCGGCGCCTTGCTGTTGACTTCGCTGTTGTTAGCGCTCACAATTAAGCGCAGGCCGCGAAGTGGCGGCAGCTATGGAGGAACTTTCTTATGGACGCAGTGGACGCTCCGGACTCGTTTGTTATTGGCGTGGACTATGGAACGCTTTCGGGCCGCGCCGTGGTGGTGCGGGTACGGGACGGCAAGGAGCTCGGCAGCGGCGTGTATGACTATCCGCATGCCGTGGTGACTGGCTCCCTGCCCGAGGACGTGGCCGGCCGCGGTGCTGACGGCCAACCCGTCCGCCTTCCCGGCGAGTGGGCCCTTCAGGTGCCGGACGACTACCGTGACGTCCTGCGCCATGCGGTTCCCGCGGCGCTGGCTGAGGCTGGGATCGACCCGGCCGCCGTCGTCGGCATTGCCACCGACTTCACCGCCTGCACCATGGTGCCGGTCAAGGCGGACGGTACCCCGCTGAACGAACTGCCCGGTCTTGAGAACCGCCCGCACGCCTACGTGAAGCTCTGGCGCCACCACGCCGCTCAGCCGCAGGCTGACCGGATCAACCACTTGGCTGCCGAACGCGGCGAAGACTGGCTTCCGCGGTATGGCGGCCTCATCTCCTCCGAATGGGAGTTCGCCAAGGGGTTGCAGTTGCTGGAGGAGGACCCCGAGGCTTACGCCGAAATGGACCACTGGGTTGAGGCTGCGGATTGGATTGTCTGGCAGCTGTGCGGCCGCTACGTCCGCAATGCCTGCACGGCCGGTTACAAGGGGATTTACCAGGACGGCCGCTACCCGTCCGAGGACTTCCTGGCCGCCCTGAACCCGCAGTTCAAGGACTTCGTCAGCGCCAAGCTGGAGCACACCATCGGCCGGCTGGGAGATGCCGCCGGGCACCTCACCGCCGAAGCCGCGGCCTGGACCGGGCTGCCGGAAGGCATTGCCGTGGCCGTGGGAAACGTGGACGCCCATGTCACGGCGCCGGCGGCGAAGGCCGTGGATCCCGGCCAGCTGGTGGCCATCATGGGAACCTCCACCTGCCATGTCATGAACGGCACCGAACTGCGTGAAGTGCCCGGCATGTGCGGGGTGGTGGACGGCGGCATCGTGGACGGACTGTGGGGTTATGAGGCCGGCCAGTCCGGCGTGGGAGACATCTTCGGCTGGTTCACCAAGTACGGAGTGCCGCCCGAATACCACCAGGCAGCCGAAGCTGCCGGGCTTGGCATCCACGATTACCTCACGGAACTGGCGTCACGGCAGGCGATCGGCGAGCACGGCCTGATCGCGCTGGACTGGCACTCAGGCAACCGCTCCGTCCTGGTGGACCATGAGCTGTCAGGGATTGTTGTTGGGCAGACGCTGGCAACCCGTCCCGAGGACACCTACCGGGCACTCCTGGAAGCCACAGCCTTCGGCACCCGCACAATTGTGGACGCCTTCCGGAACTCCGGCGTTCCCGTGAAGGAGTTCATCGTTGCCGGCGGCCTGCTCAAGAATCCGCTCCTCATGCAGATCTACGCTGATGCCACCGGGCTGCAGCTCTCCACAATCGGGTCGGCCCAAGGGCCGGCACTCGGTTCGGCCATCCACGCCGCCGTGGCCGCCGGGAAGTACGCCGACATCCGGGAAGCGGCCGCCGCCATGGGCTCCGAGCCCGGCGAGGTGTATACCCCCATCCCGGAAAACGTGGCTGCCTATGAGGAGCTCTTCCAGGAGTACAAGACGCTGCACGACTACTTCGGGCGGGGCAGCAACGATGTGATGCACCGGCTCAAGGCCATCCAGCGCCGGGCTGCCGGCGCAGTGCTTCCCGGCCCCGCGGCAGCATCGCCGGCCCGCGCCACGGCAGGGGTGTCCGCATGAGCGCCGGAATCCTGGAAACCATTGCCCGCGTCCGGGAAGAGGTGTGCACCCTGCACGCGGAACTGACCCGGTATCAACTCGTGGTGTGGACAGCGGGCAACGTCTCTGCCCGGGTTCCCGGCCAGGACCTCATGGTCATCAAGCCCTCGGGTGTCTCCTATCAGGACCTTACGCCGGAACAGATGGTGGTCACGGACCTGTACGGCGAGCCTGTCTCTGGAGACGCAACAGGTGAGTGGGGGAACCCGCCGCTGTCGCCGTCGTCGGACACAGCGGCGCACGCCTACGTCTACCGGCACATGCCCGACGTCGGCGGGGTGGTGCACACGCACTCCACCTACGCCACCGCCTGGGCAGCCCGCGGCGAAGCCATCCCGTGCGTGCTCACCATGATGAGCGACGAGTTCGGCGGCAGCATTCCGGTGGGGCCGTTCGCCCTCATCGGCGACGACTCGATCGGCCACGGGATCGTGGAGACCCTGAAGAATTCCAATTCACCGGCGGTGCTCATGCAGAACCATGGGCCGTTCACCATCGGCAAGGACGCGAAATCGGCAGTCAAGGCAGCCGTGATGTGCGAGGAAGTGGCCCGCACCGTCCACATTGCCCGGCAGTTGGGCGAGCCGGTGCCGATCGACCAGGGCCACATCGACTCCCTTTACGCCCGCTACCAGAACGTCTACGGCCAGTAACATCCCGGCCGGACGCGCCGCCGCAACGTCCCAAAAAACTTTCGCAGGAGAACCCATGAGCACCGCAGCAAACACTTCCCTTGACGGCTATGAAGTCTGGTTCCTGACCGGCAGCCAGCACCTCTACGGCGAGGACGTCCTCAAGCAGGTGGCCGCCCAGTCGCAGGAGATCGCCAACCAGCTCAACGCCAGTTCCTCCGTCCCGGTGCGGATCGTCTGGAAGCCGGTCCTGACCGACTCCGACGCCATCCGCCGCACCGCGCTGGAAGCGAACTCGAACGATTCCGTCATCGGCGTGACCGCCTGGATGCACACTTTCAGCCCGGCCAAGATGTGGATCTCCGGCCTGGACCTGCTCCGCAAACCACTGCTGCACCTGCACACCCAGGCCAACGTGGAACTGCCCTGGGCGGATATCGACTTCGACTTCATGAACCTCAACCAGGCCGCGCACGGCGACCGCGAATTCGGGTACATCCAGTCCCGCCTGGGCATCGCCCGCAAGACCGTGGTGGGGCACGTCTCCAACCCGGAGGTGGCCCTCCAGGTGGGGTCCTGGCAGCGCGCCGCCGCTGGCTGGGCCGCCGTCCGCACCCTGAAACTGAACCGCTTCGGGGACAACATGCGCAACGTCGCCGTCACCGAAGGTGACAAGACCGAGGCCGAGCTGCGCTTCGGCGTGGCGGTCAACACCTGGTCCGTCAACGAGCTTGCCGACGCCGTGCACGGTGCTGCGGAGTCCGACGTCGACACGCTGGTTGCCGAGTATGAGGACCTTTACGACGTGGTTCCGGAGCTCCGCGCAGGCGCGGCACGGCACGAGTCGCTCCGCTACGGCGCCCGGATCGAGCTGGGACTGCGCAGCTTCCTGGAAGCCAACGGCTCTGCCGCGTTCACCACCTCCTTCGAGGACCTGGGCGCGCTCCGCCAGCTCCCGGGCCTGGCCGTCCAGCGCCTGATGGCTGCCGGCTACGGCTTCGGCGCCGAGGGCGACTGGAAGACCGCCATCCTGGTCCGCGCGGCTAAGGTCATGGGTGCAGGGCTGCCCGGCGGCGCGTCCCTCATGGAGGACTACACCTACCACCTGGCCCCCGGTGCCGAGAAGATCCTGGGCGCGCACATGCTGGAGGTCTGCCCCTCGCTCACTGCCGCGAAGCCGCGGCTGGAGATCCACCCGCTGGGCATCGGCGGCAAGGAGGACCCGGTCCGCCTGGTGTTCGACGCCGACGCCTCCCCGGGTGTCGTGGTGGCCCTTTCGGACATGCGGGACCGTTTCCGTCTGGTGGCCAACGCCGTCGACGTGGTTCCACTGGACCAGCCGCTGCCCAACCTTCCCGTGGCACGTGCACTCTGGCAGCCCAAGCCGGACTTCGCCACCTCCGCCGCCGCCTGGCTCACCGCCGGCGCCGCGCATCACACCGTGCTGTCCACGCAGGTGGGCATGGACGTGTTCGAGGACTTCGCCGAAATCGCCAAAACAGAGCTGCTCACCATCGACGAGGGAACCACCATCCGGCAGTTCAAGAAGGACCTGAACTGGAATGCTGCCTACTACAAGCTGGCAGGCGGGATCTAGCTGCCAAAGTGTGCGCGGGGTGGTCCTTCGGGCAGCTTGTCCAGGATGTCCTCGGCCACCCTGCGCACCTTGATGTTGCGGTGGCTCGACGCCTTGGCCAGGATGGCGAAAGCCTCGTGGTAGGAGCACCTGTTCTGGGCCATGATCACTCCGCACGCCACGTTGATGGAGGTCCGGCTGTCCAGGGCTGAGCGCAGGTCCGTGGCGGTGGACCTGGCTGAATGCAGGCTGACGGCAACTTCCAGGCTCTTGGCCGCAAGGCCTGCGAAGCTGCGGGCTTCGGAGATGACCTGAAGCGGGAACGCCTTGGCGTCCTGGGCAAACAGTGCCAGGGCGGCAGGTGCGTCAGCCGGGCCGGTACCGTCGCCGTCGGCATCGGTTGCGATCCGAAGCCTGATCCCCATGGCACTGCCGAAACCCGCCATCTGCAGCTGGGTGGAATACCGCGGCCAGCGGAAATCACCGTTGCGCTGGAGCACGGCCACCGGATGGTGGCCGGCCAGCACCTCGTGCAAAGGGCCCTCGCCAGCCTGCTGCTCCCACTCCAGGAGCTCCACAACGCCCCCGGAGGTGCCGGTAACGGCGGAATTCCTCTTCGGCTGGTGCACCACAACACCGCACTCAATCCTCAGGCCCGTGGCCCGGACAATTGTCCGGACGGCTGCCGCGGCGAGCACGTCAAGGGATTCACGTAAGTTGTGGGTGCCGCTGACAAGGTCGAGGAGGATGCCGTCCTGGGCGCCGCTGTCGGCCGCCGCGGCCTCGCCCGCCGCGGCCAGGGCCGCCGGAGCGTGCTGTGCAGGCCGGCGGCCTTTGCCCTTCTGCGCATGAAGAGGGCCGGCGACGGCTGGGGGAGAGGCCTTGGTCTCAAAGGCCTCCTCGTCGCCGGCCCCGTTTAGTACCCGTGCCCTGCGGGCCGGGAAAGCCGAACTTATGTTTTGTGCGTGCATTGCAGTCTCACACCCCCTCGTGAGACAAGTACTACGAGTCAGAAGTCGTCTTGCCTCTGAGAAGAACTTAGTTGGGCCATCCGCGCCGGTGAATGCGTAAGGGATACCCGTTTTTCAGATTAGGTACTACTTGGATTTCGGCCGGCGCCGCATTCGTTTCGCCTTTGCCGCGGGTGGCCGGGAATAGGGCTGCCCGAATCCCGGCCTGCCTCCACTTGCCACCTTCCCTGCAGCTGCTTGACTCCTGCCACGGCAGCGCCAAGAATGTTTCTATAACGTTGTACAAATGAGAAACGAGGAAGTTTTCGTGACCGCTGCAGAACCAGCCACCGCCAGGATCACCATGGACCCCGCCTTCGCTGTGGGGCCGGTCCGGCGGCGCACTTTCGGTGCCTTCGTGGAGCACCTTGGCCGTTGTGTCTATACCGGGATCTTCGAGCCCGAACACCCGAAGGCGGACCAGGACGGTTTCCGCAGCGACGTGCTGGAACTGACCCGGGAACTCGGAGTCTCCACCGTCCGCTATCCCGGCGGCAACTTCGTGTCCGGCTACCGCTGGGAGGACGGCGTGGGTCCCGTGGACAAGCGCCCGGTCCGGCTGGACCTCGCCTGGCACTCCACCGACCCCAACCTGGTGGGCGTGGACGAGTTCGCCAAGTGGTCCGCCAAGGCAGGCGTCGAGCCCATGATGGCCGTGAACCTGGGCACCCGGGGCACGCAGGAAGCGCTTGATCTGCTGGAGTACTGCAACATCGACGGCGGCACGGCCTTCTCGGACCAGCGCCGGGCCAACGGCGCAGAGGAGGGCTACGGCATCAAGATGTGGTGCCTGGGCAACGAAATGGACGGCCCGTGGCAGATCGGCCACAAGAACGCCCTTGAATACGGGCGGCTGGCGGCAGACACCGCCCGCGGCATGCGGATGATCGAACCTGACCTGGAACTCGTGGCGTGCGGCAGTTCGGGGCCCACCATGGACACTTTCGGTGAGTGGGAGCGCGTTGTCCTCTCCGAAACCTACGAGCTGGTGGACCTGATCTCCGCCCACCAGTACTTCGAGGACTTCGGCGACCTGCAGGAACACCTCTCCGCCGGGCACCGGATGGAAACCTTCATCCAGGACATCGTCAGCCACATCGACCACGTGAAGTCGGTGAAGAAGTCCACCAAACAGGTCAACATCTCCTTCGACGAGTGGAACGTGTGGCACATGAGCCGCGACGAGTCGCGCGCGCCCACCGGCAAGGACTGGCCGGTGGCCCCGGTCCTCCTCGAGGACACCTACACCGTGGCGGACGCCGTCGTCGTCGGTGACCTGCTGATCACCCTGCTCAAGAACACGGACCGCGTCCACTCAGCCAGCCTGGCCCAGCTGGTGAACGTCATCGCGCCCATCATGACCGAGCCCGGAGGCCGCGCCTGGAAGCAGACCACCTTCCACCCGTTCGCCCTCACCTCCCGCCACGCCTCCGGGACGGTGCTTCAGCTCGCCGTCGAATCCCCGCTGGCCAGCGGCGGCAAGACCGCCGGCTTTGCCGCCGTGTCCGCCGTCGCAACGTACGACGCCGGCAAGGGTGAAGCCGTGGTGTTCGCCGTCAACCGCTCCGCCACGGATGCGCTGGGCCTGGATGCCGTGGTGTCCGGCCTGGGCAGCGTGCGCGTGCTTGAAGCGGTCACTTACGCCAACAAGGACCCGTACTGGCAGGCAACCGCCGATGATTCGACGTCGGTCCTGCCTACGGAAAACGTCACGGTCAAAACGGACGGCGGCAGGCTCACTGCGGACCTGCCGGCCGTATCCTGGTCCATGATCCGGCTGGCCGTCAACCAGTAACCCTGTCCAGGAGTTTTTGTCCAGGTATGCGGAGATAAACCGCCCACAACCCTGCATATCTGGACAAAAACTCCACGGGGCGGGACGGCATGACGGCGGCGCCACGCCTCTGGGAGGATGGACGGCATGGAACTGCACATCACGGGTGATCCCGCCGCGGACAAGTTGTTGAGTGAGGACGCCTTCGCGTTGCTGACAGGGATGCTGCTGGACCAGCAGGTGACCATGGAATCGGCCTTCGCCGGTCCGGAGAAAATCAGGGCACGGATCGGATCCGTGGAGCCCGGGGCCATCGCCTCGCAGGATCCGGGCGAGTTCGTGGAGATGTTCAAGGAACGTCCGGCCGTCCACCGCTTTCCCGGCTCGATGGCGGCCCGCGTGCAGGCGCTCGCTAAGACCGTGCACAACGAGTGGGACGGCGACGCCACCGCCATCTGGACCAGGGGCAACCCGGACGGAGCCGAGGTGCTGCGCCGGCTCAAGGCCCTGCCCGGCTTCGGTGATCAGAAAGCCAGGATCTTCCTTGCGCTGCTCGGCAAGCAGTGCGGACTGCAGGCTCCCGGGTGGCGTGAAGCGGCCGGGCACTACGGAGAGGAAGGCTCCTACCTCTCCGTGGCAGACATCGTGGATCCGGAATCCCTCGCCAAGGTGCGGGCCAGCAAGCAGGCCGCCAAGGCAGCCGCGAAAGCGGCGAAGGCCTGACCGCACTTCATACGCCGCGCCGCATACGCCGCGCCGCAGTGACCATGCGTGGCCGGCGGGTGCAGCGTGGCCGCGAAATTCTGCAACGATGTATGGCAGGAACTGGCGGAACCACCTAAAGGAGCCATGATGGCGGTCACCATGAATGACGTTGCGAGGGCGGCGGGGGTGTCGCTCAAGACGGTCTCCAACGTGCTCAACGACTACGAGTTCATTCGCCCTGCCACCAAGAAACGGGTCCAGGACGCCATCGCGGAGTTGGGCTACGAGGCAAACCTGACGGCCCGGAGCCTGCGTTCCGGGAAAACCAGGATGCTGGGCCTGGTCCTGTCCGACCTCTCGGCGCCGTACTACGCGGAACTTGCCTCCAGGCTGATGAAGGCCGCCTCCCGCCGCGGCTACCGGGTCCTGGTGGAACAGTCGGACGCAGCGGGAGAGGTGGAACTGAACGCCCTGCAGGGCCCGTTCCGGCAGCTCACCGACGGCCTGCTGTTCACCCCATTGGTTATCGACGCGGACACCATTGCCGCCCGGCTGGGAAAGAAACCCCTGGTTTTGCTGGGCGAACACATCCTGGATCCCCGGTTCGACCTGGTCACCATGAAAAACGGGGAAGCCGCTGCCGCCCTGACCGCCCACCTGCTGGCCGGCGGACGCCGCCGGATCGCCGTCATAGGCGCCCACCCGGACGAGTCCGCCGGCAGCGCGGGCCTGCGCCTCAACGGCTACCGCAAGGCCCTGGATGAGGCCGGCATTCCCTTCGACCCGGCGCTGATCGCCCCGTGCGACTGGCGCCGGGACAACGGCGCCGCCGCCGTCGCCGGGCTGCTGGACAGCGGCGTGGAGTTCGACGCCGTATTCGGCCTGAACGACGTCCTGGCCCTGGGTGCCATGCACGAGCTGCTGATCCGCGGCGTCCAGGTGCCCCGGGACGTGGCGGTGGCGGGCTTCGATGACATCGACGAGGCCCGGTTCGCCTCGCCTTCCCTGACCACCGTCTCGCCGGGCATGGAGGAGATCGCCGAACGGTCCATCAGCCTGCTGATCGACCGGATCGAGGGGCGGGAGGCGGAGGGCCAGGCAGCGCACATCGAAGCCGGATTCCAGCTGGAAGTCCGAGAGTCGGCGCCCCAGGTGTCCTGAACCAGGTTTCGCCCGCCCAACCTCGGGGTACTTCTCCGGCAGACCAACGAGGAAAGGTGGCCCCATGATTGCCCTTCTTGTCATTGACATGCAGAACGCGTTTTTCGAGGCGCCGGAACTTGCCGCGCAGCAGGAGCGCCTGGTGGCGTCCTGCAACAAGCTGATGGAGGGCTTCGAAGCGAGCGGCCACAAGGTCCTGCTGGTGGGGACGGAACACGAGCGGGATAAATCCACCTGGTCACTGAACATGCTGGACGATGACCAAGGCTTCATTTTCCGCGGCAGCAGCCAGGCGCAGGCGGTGTCCGGCTTGGCCACCGGGGGCCTGCCGCAGCTGACCAAAACGCGGGACAGCGCGTTTGTGGGAACCAACCTGCTGGCCAGGCTGCGCAACTGGGGCGCTGAGGAGATCGTGCTCGCCGGAGTTTCCACACACAACTGCATCGCCCAGACGGGCGCGGACGCGTTCGCCCACAACATCCGTGTCACGTACGCCAAGGATGCGATGGCCTCGGAGGACAGCCAGGACGCAGCGGACATGCTGCGCATCCTCTCCACAAGCTACCGCCAGCCGGTCCAGTCCAGTGACGAAATCCTGGCACGTCTCGGTCAGCCGTAACACCCCGGCTGCTCCGGCGGTGACGCCCGCTGCCGGTCTTAGCCGCTGAGCCTCCCCACCTTTTGGAGGGCACGACGGCGTGTCCCGGCCACGCGCCGTCGTCCTCGCCTTCCAGAGCGTGAAACTTGGGGAAATTCAGCGACGCGCACCCGTGCCCGGTGAATGGAGAGCCGGGCATAACAAACCTGAAACGTGGCGGAAACGTCCGCAACCTACTGTGGGTCCCAAGCCGCCGCAAGCGGCCCGTTGAAGGGACCAACATGCACCTGATGCCGCGCGAGCAGGAAAAGCTTTTGATCGTGGTGGCCGCCGACCTCGCGCGCCGCCGCCAGGCCCGCGGCCTCAAGCTCAACTACCCCGAGGCTGTGGCCATCATCAGCTACGAACTGATCGAGGGAGCCCGCGACGGACGCAGCGTAGCTGACCTCATGAGCTACGGCACCACCCTTCTGGGGCGGGAGGACGTCATGGAAGGCGTGCCCGAGATGATCCACGACGTGCAGATCGAGGCAACCTTTCCCGACGGCACCAAGCTCGTAACTGTCCACGATCCGATCCGCTGAGAGGGCACGCCATGATTCCAGGAGAGTACGTCTTCCGGTCCGGGTCGGTGACGGCCAACGCCGGGCGTGAGGCCATCGAGGTTGCAGTCACCAACACCGGAGACCGCCCCGTGCAGGTGGGCTCGCACTTCCACTTTGCCGAGGCCAACGCCGCGCTGGCCTTCGACCGGGAAGCCACGTACGGGCGGCGTCTGGACATCCCCGCCGGGACCGCGGCACGGTTTGAACCGGGGGACTCGCGCAGCGTCCGGCTGATAGAACTGGCCGGCGCCCGCGAGGTGTACGGGCTCAGCAATGCAATCAACGGAAAGCTCGACGGCGCCACCCGCCTGGGCGGGTCCGTCACGGAAGGGGACGGCAAATGAGCTTCGAGATCCCCCGCCGGCAATACGCCGACCTTTACGGCCCGACGACGGGCGACGCCATCCGCCTGGCGGACACCGACCTGTTCCTGGAGATCGAGAACGACCTCACCGTCTACGGCGAGGAGGTTGTCTTCGGCGGCGGCAAGGTGATCCGTGACGGCATGGGCCAGAACGGCCAGGTGGTGCGGGATGAGGACGTCCCGGACACCGTGATCACCAACGTGGTGATCCTGGACTACACCGGGATCTACAAGGCGGACGTTGCCATCAGGGACGGGCATGTCTTCAGGATCGGCAAAGCCGGCAACCCGCAGATCACCGACGGCGTGGATATCATAATCGGCGCCAGCACCGAGATCATTGCCGGTGAACGCAAGATCCTCACTGCCGGGGGAGTGGACAGCCATATCCACTTCATCTCCCCGGACCAGATCCCCACGGCGCTGACCAGCGGCATCACCACCATGATTGGTGGCGGAACCGGCCCTGCCGAAGGCACCAAAGCCACCACCGTGACGCCCGGAAAATGGCACATCCAGCGCATGCTGCAGGCCGCCGAAGGCTTCCCCATGAACATCGGCCTGTTCGGCAAGGGGCACGCCTCCGCCGTCGAACCCCTGGCGGAGCAGATCCGCGCCGGGGCCATTGGGCTGAAAGTGCACGAGGACTGGGGCTCCACCACCTCCTCGATCGACACCTCCCTCACCGTGGCTGACGAGTACGACGTCCAGGTGGCCATCCACACGGACACCCTCAACGAGTGCGGCTTTGTGGAGGACACCATCCGCGCCATCAACGGCCGCGTCATCCACACGTTCCACACCGAAGGCGCCGGAGGCGGGCACGCCCCGGACATCATCAAAATCGCCGGAATGCCCAACGTCCTGCCGGCATCCACCAACCCCACGCTGCCGTACACGCGCAACACCATCGAAGAGCACTTGGACATGCTCATGGTGTGCCACCACCTCAACCCGGACATCCCGGAGGATGTAGCCTTCGCCGATTCCCGGATCCGTGCCGAGACCATTGCCGCCGAGGACGTCCTGCAGGACCTGGGGATCTTCTCCATCACGTCCTCGGACTCCCAGGCGATGGGCCGGGTGGGGGAAGTGGTCACCCGTACGTGGCAGGTTGCGGACAAGATGAAGAAGCAGCGCGGGGTCCTGGCAGCTGACGACGGCGGCTCCCACGGCAGTGCGGGCAGCGACAACTTCCGCCTCAAGCGCTACGTGGCCAAGTACACCATCAACCCGGCCATCGCCCAGGGCATCGCGGACTCCGTGGGGTCCGTGGAGGTGGGCAAGTTCGCGGACCTGGTCCTGTGGGATCCTGCCTTCTTTGGCGTCAAGCCGGAGCTGGTGATCAAGGGCGGGCAGATCGCCTACGCGCTGATGGGGGATGCCAACGCCTCTATCCCCACCCCGCAGCCGCGCACCATGCGGCCCATGTTCGCCGCGTTCGGGAAAGCCGTGCAGCAGTCCTCCATCACCTTCCTGTCCAAAGCCGCGATCGACGCCGGGGTTCCCGCGGAGCTTGGGCTGGAGAAGGTCATCCGGCCCGTTTCCGGCATCCGCTCCCTCACCAAGGCGGACCTGAAATACAACGACGCCACGCCGGACATCCAGGTGGACCCCGAAACGTACCAGGTGACGGTCGACGGCGAAGACGTCACCTGTGAACCGTCCGATGTGCTGCCCATGGCCCAGCGCTACTTCCTCTTCTGATTTCTTCCAAGCCCTCGGAGACCCAGTGATCATCGAAAAAATCCTCGGCAACCTGCACGAGCTGCCGGACCCGGCCACCTACGCGAGCCTGCACCAGGAGAAAGTGGTGTTGCCGAGCGCGCAGCTGGTCAAGCGGATCCAGCGCGCCACCACGGACCACGGCAAGGAAATCGGCATCCGGCTCCCGTCCGGCTCCGGCGACCTGCGCGACGGCGACATTTTGCACGTCGAGGACGCCAACATGATTGTGGTGTCCGTGCTGCCCACCGACGTCCTGGTGATCGCGCCACGGACCATCCACGAGATGGGCGTCGTGGCCCACTCCCTCGGCAACCGGCACCTCCAGGCCCAGTTCTTCGATGCATCGTCGGAATACCAAGCTGAAGTCATGGTGTGCGCCTACGACCACACCGTCGAGGACTACCTTCTCCACGTGGGTGTGCCCTACTCCCGCCAGGAACGCGTCATGCCTGTACCTTTCCGCCATGCTGAGCACAGTCATTAGCTACCAGTTGGCGCTCCAGCAGCTCACCGACTCCGCGCTTCCTACTGGGGCCTTTGCTCACTCTCTTGGTTTCGAGACTTATGTCGACGGCGGCGTGGTCGCTGATGAGGCTGGTTTCGGGGTGTGGTTGTCCGCGTTCGTATCTCAATCGCTTACTTACTCCGACGGGCTGGCTATCCGGTTCCTGTACGAGGGGTGGGATGTTGGGGAGCTGGATGAACTGTTGTCCGCCTCACTGTTGCCTCGGCAGCTTCGGGAGGCTTCCGTGAAAATGGGCGGGCGGCTGCTGGAAATTGGCGCGGAGGTCTTTCCCTCGCCTGCGCTGGAACTGTACCGGGACCTGGTGGCCACCGGCCGGGCCGCGGGGCACCAGCCGCTGGCGTTCGCCGTCGTCGCCCGTTCGCTGGGGGTGCCGCTGCAGGAGGCGCTCGCCGCCTACCTTTTTGCCTCCGTCACGTCCCTGACGCAGAACGCCGTCCGCGCCATCCCGCTCGGCCAGAACGCCGGGCAGCGGCTGCTTCGCCAGGCGGCCGACGACGTCGCTGCCGCGGTCGAACGGGTCTCCCACCTGACGCCGGACGACTTTGGGGCCGTCACCCCCGGACTGGAAATTTCGCAAATGCGGCACGAACGCCAACGTGCCCGGATGTTCATGAGCTAGCAGGAGGACAATATGACTGAACCTATCAAGATCGGCATCGGCGGGCCCGTGGGCGCAGGGAAGACCCAGCTCGTGGAGCGGCTCACCCGGCACATGAGCGTCGAGATCTCCATGGCCGCCATCACCAACGACATCTACACCATCGAGGACGCCAAAATCCTGGCCGCCAACGGCATCCTTCCCGTGGACCGCATCATCGGCGTCGAAACCGGCGGCTGCCCGCACACCGCCATCCGCGAGGACACCTCCATGAACACCGCCGCCATCGAGGAACTCAAAGCCCGCCACCCCGACCTGCAGGTCATCTTCGTCGAATCCGGCGGTGACAACCTCTCCGCCACCTTCAGCCCCGAACTCGTGGACTTCTCCATCTACATCATCGACGTGGCCCAGGGTGAGAAGATCCCGCGGAAGGCCGGCCAGGGCATGATCAAATCCGACCTCTTCATCATCAACAAAACCGACCTCGCACCCCACGTCGGCGCCGACCTCAACGTCATGGAACGGGACTCGCGGGAATTCAGGGGCGCCAAGCCGTTCTGCTTCACCAACCTCAAGACCGACGAAGGCCTCGACAAGGTCATTGATTGGGTGAGGCGCGACGTCCTGATGCTCGACCTCGCGTCATGACCACGACGGCGGCCGCCGGGCCCGTCCACGGCGTGGCACCTATGGGGGTGCTTGAGCTTCGGGTCGCTGTGCGTGGGGAGCGTTCAGTAGCCGCGCACCAGTACCATCAGGGTGCTCTTCGCGTTTTGCGGCCTCACTATCTCGATGACTCGGGGCAGGTTTGTTATGTCGTGGTGAATCCTGGCGGGGCATATCTTGGAGCGGATCTCTTTGTGCTGGATGTGGAGGTCCAGGATGGGGCCGACCTGCTGTTGACTACCCAGTCCGCTACGAAGGTTTACCGGACTCCCGGGTCCTTTGCCGAGCAGCGGATGACCCTTCGGCTGGGGGAGGGGGCCCGGCTGGAGCTGATGCCGGACCAGCTCATCGCCTACCGGGAGGCCAGCTACCGGCAGCGTACGCACATCACCTTACGGCCGTCGTCGTCCCTGGTCATGGCTGAAGTGGTGACTCCGGGATGGTCTCCGGACGGCGCCGCTTTCCGGTACGAGGAAGTACGGCTGCGCAACGATATCCGTGTTGAAGGCCCTGGCGGAACCCGGCTCCTGGCCCTCGACAATCTCCTGATCCGGCCGCCGGCCGGGGATGTCACGGGAATGGGGTACATGGAGGGCTTCAGCCACGTGGGCTCGCTGGTGGTGGTGGACCCCAGGGTGGACCAGGCGCTCGCCGACGACCTGCATGCACTGACCCTGGACCGCGATGCCCGTGCAGGCGTTTCCCTGACCGGCACGGTCTGGGGAACCACCGGGCTGGTACTGCGTGCCCTCTCCAACAGCACCGGCGAACTGAACTGCCTGCTCAATGCCTGCGCCAACCTCCTCCGGAAGCGATGGCACGGGCAGGAACCCCTGAACCTGAGGAAGCACTGATGACAGTCCTCACGAATTTCGCCACGCTGTACCGCCGGCGGGAATCGCTGCCGCTACGGACCCGCCTGATGTTCACCTTCGGTGCCGTGGCTGCCTTGCACGCGGCCGCCGTCGTCATCCTGCTGGCCGGCAACGCCGCAGGCTCCGGCGCGGAGCCGCTCATGTGGGGGTTGGTGCTCACGGCCTACCTCGCCGGCGTCAAGCACAGCTACGACTGGGACCACCTCGCCGCGATCGACAACTCGACCCGCAAGTTTGTGGCGCAGCGCCAGGACCCGGTGAGCGTGGGCTTCGCCTTCAGCCTCGGGCACAGTTCGGTGGTGACGCTGGCAGGGATCCTGGTCATCGCAGGAGCCGGCCTGGTGGGCCAGTTCATGCAGGACGGGACCACGGGCAACCTGGTGCTTGGCCTGATTGGAAGCGGTGTTTCGGGGCTGTTCCTGCTGGCCATGGGCCTCTTCAACGGCTCGGCCTTCGCCCGTTCAGCGCGGGCCTTCCGCCGGGCCCGTGCCGGGGCGGCGATAGGGTCCAGCGACCTTGAGCCGCACGGACTGGTGGCGCGGCTGCTGGCCCGGCCGCTGTCCAGGGTGCGGCGGCCCCGGAACATCTACGTGATCGGATTCCTGTTCGGGCTGGGCTTCGACACCGCCACCACCATCGGGCTGCTGATGATGACGACGGCGGCCTCGCTGGCGGGAGTGCCACCGTTCGGCCTGCTCGCCCTGCCGCTGGCGTTCACAGCGGCGATGACCCTCTGCGATTCCGTGAACGGGGTGGCCATGATGCGGATGTACCGTTCCGCGCTCGATGACCCGCAGCGGCGGCTGGGCTTCAATGCCCTGGTCACCGGCATCTCGGCGGTGTCCGCCCTGTTCATCGCAGCAATAACGCTGGGCGGGTTCACTAATGCCGCCTTCGCGCTGGAGGATCCCCTGACGGTGTGGCTGGGATCAATAGACCTGGGCGACGCCGGCCTGCTGCTGGTGGCGCTGCTGCTGGCGGTGTGGGGAGCGGCAGGAGTGACGGGGCGCCTGGCGGGCAGCCGCAGGCCCTGAACGCCCAGGCACTCAGCACCTCAGGCGGCCACCCGGCCCCTGGCCTGCCGGCGCTGCCTGCTCTTCCCCTGGGCCCGCCGCGGGGCGCGCGGCCCAGCGAGGACCTCCCCGCCGTCGGGAATTGCGGAGTCTGCGTGGACCTGGGCCCCGTGCTCGATCAGGACCCCGGAGCCGATCCGTGAGTGGCTGCCGATGTTCGCACGGTTTCCAACCACCGTTCCCCGGCCGATGCGCACGCCGTCGCCAATAATGGCACGATCGCCGATCGTGGCATCGCGGTCAATCCAGCTGCCGTGGCCGATCCGGCAGCCGGAACCCACCTTTGCCCCCGGCTCCACATACGTCATGGGTCCGATGCGGGTAGTTTCCGGGACCGAGGCTCCGGGGGCAACGAGCCCGCCGCCGTTAACATGCCGGACGTACCGGGTGACCTTCCCGGCGTCGTCCTCCACTGAAACAAACTTCGCGTTCATTCAATCCCTCGTTAACCGGAGCGGCGCTTCAGCCGCACACTGGGTTAACGGTTCACAACTCAAAGGGATTCCCGAACGGCGCCGGGCAGCCCTTCCGCTACGGCAAGGCCTCCCCGTGCTGCGCGCCTTCTTCCTGGTCAGGGGCGGCAATCTCCTCCGTCAGCAGCAGCGCGGTCCCCTGGTAGGCAGGCAGTTCGAGGAAGAAACTGTGCAGGTCGTCAACCTGGCCAACTGTTGCGCCGCTGAAGAGGTCGTGGACGGTGGCGCCGGGAACCAGGTGGCTGGACTGGATGCTGCCGGAAATATCCTGGTCGGAGAAATTCAGCACTGTCACCTCCAGCGCCCCGCTCCCCAGCCGGATGACCATCACCAGCAGGCCGCGGTGTGAAACGTCCGGCACGTCCAGCAGGGCCCCGGTGGCGATGCCGTGTTCTTCGCGGACAGCCAGGATCCGCTGGAGCCGCCTGGCGTAGGAACCCGGGTTCTGCAGCTGGTCGGGGAGCGGGCCATACAGGCTGCGGGCGCGCGGCATGCCCGAGGAGGAGGATTCAGCGTCCGGGCTGGTGCCCATGATGTCGTGGGCCCCGCGGTTGATCCAGCGGGTGTCGCCCTGGGCCGTGAGTTCCTCGACGCGCTTGCGGTCCAGCGCGGTGATGCCGGCAAGGTCCCAGCCGGACAGGGCGAAGACGCCCGGCTGCAGGGCGTTGTACATGGAGAGGAGGATGTGCACGTCAAGGATCTGCGCCTCCTGCTCTGGAGTGACAGCGTCAGGGTCCTGGACCCCCAGGGCGGCCATGATGAAGCTGACCGTTGTGCAGGCGATCCCGTTGGTGGTGAACACCGCGTTGTAGGGGGCGTTCTCCCCGGTGAGGCGTTCCCGCATGGTCTGCTGGACCTGCTCCGCGAGCTGCGCCCCCGTAAGTTCCTGGCCGTTGAGCTCAAAGATCTCGTCCCGGTGCCCGGCGGCGAAGTGCATCAGCTCGTAGGTCAGTTCGTCGTGGTTTTGCAGCGCGTGGACCAGTGACGCCTGGTCCACTCCGATCTCCATGGACAGGCGGAGCGTCAGGCGCAGCAGCTCGGTGTCGGCGGTGACCAGCGCGTAATGGTAGGCCGGCCGGGTGATGAAGTCGTAGGAAAGGTCCGGGCCCGCTTCCGAGGTCGCCTTGATGTCGTCGATGGTCAGGTTCAGCTCCTGGAAGGAGAACCCGCCCACCTTGCGGATCATGGATCCGATGAGCTGGTTGGCTGCCTCGGAGAGGGGATGCCCCTCGGACCAGCCGGGCTGCTCCTCCGCACTCTTTTCCACGCCAAGGAAGCCGTTCGCGTCGAGCCTGAGCGCACCGGTGCCAAGGTCAACCAGGGAGTGCAGTGCGTCGCCGACCACCAGGCGCATCCCGGCAAAAGTGGGATCCAGCCAGTTGATGGAGGGCTGGCCTGCCTTGAAGTAGTGGAGGTAGACCCAGCGGCGGGTTTTCCCTGCGGTGTCAACGATCGCCCGGGTTGCGCTCCAGTTCGTCTCCTTGACGCCGGGCTCGTAGAAGATGACCCGCTGCAACCGGCCGATGATGTATCCGGCCTTCTGCAGGGCCTGCTCGGAGTCGGGGCTCAGGTTTACCGAGTCCTGCCCCTCGGGGACGTCCGGCAGCAGGTGCCAGTCCTCCTCCGGGATGTCAATCATGTGGTAGATCCCCGGGTAGTCCCGGAAGTTCATTTCGGCAAGGCGGAAGTCGGCGCCCTTCCCGGTGTGCCCGGGAACAATGTCATCGATGATCGTGCCGCCGTGGTCTGCGGCCACCTGGCACATGGAGCGGAACTCGTCCTCCGTGCCAAACACGGGATCGATTGCCATGCTGATCCGGTCAAAGTGCCCGTCCACGCTGGGGGTCTGCGACCAGCCGCTGATGCCGCCGGCCAGTTTGACCGGGCCCGTGTGGATGGCCCTGATCCCAATCTCGCTGAACGCTTCCCACATGGCCGGATCGCCCAGGGCGGAGAGGAAGGACTGGCTGGACCTGGTGATGAAGGACAGGGGATAGGCGGTGAACCATACGGGTGCACGCTCAACCGCAGCCCGGGGATTGGGATGCGCGTAAGAGTTCTGCCACATGCTGGCCTGCCCTGAGAGCTGCCGGGCCAGCGTGTTGGCGTCTCCCAGCATGGCCTGGTTCCGCAGCCACTCAACGTAGGCGGCGTTGCGCCCGTCGAATTCGAAGGACGGCCTGGTGGCGAAATATTGGCGCCGCCGCGCAGTGGGCCTCAGCGCCTTGGGGCGGGCCGGATACAGATGTTCATCGAAATTGACGTCCGGGTCCACTGACGGTTCAGCAGCTGCTTCCTCGTTTTCGCCGGCAACGGTCTCCGCTTCAAAAACTCCGTCGCTGGTCTTCGGTTCCCGCATTGAGTCCTCTTTCTACAGTTGGTCCCGCGGTCCCAAGGCGTAATGCCTGGCCACCCGGCTCTTAGTCCAACGTACCCGGGGGCGGCCGGACTATTCGCGCGAATTACGAAACTACCAAGTAGAAACTAAGACACAAGGTTCGCGGCGGCCGTGTCCATGTGCTCCAAAATGGTCTTGCGGGCCAGGGTGGCGTCGCCCGTGTCGATGGCGGCCACGATGTCCCGGTGGCGGTCCACACTCATGTTGCTGACGCCTTTTTCCAGCCCCGCGAACATGATGGACATCCTGATGGACCCTTCAAGCGACTCCCACGAGTGGAGGAGTGTCTCGTTCCCGGTCAGCCTGCACAGGGTGCGGTGGAATTCAAGATCGGACTCGATGCGTTCCTCCAGCGTTCCGTTGGCGGCTGCCGCCATCGCGTCTATGGCTTTGTGCAGTGATTCGGTGACCTGCTGCCGCTCCGGCAGTTCGCACAGGGTGCGGGCGGCGAGTGACTCGAGGGCCGCGCGCACGGCGTAGATGTCCCGGATTTCCTTCTCGTCCAGGTGCCGGACTGACAGCCGCCCGCGCGGCCCGGCGGCGAGCAGGCCCTCCTGTTCAAGCTGGCGGAGGGCCTCGCGGAGTGTGCCCCGGCTGATCTGGAGCATGTCCGAGAGTTCGGTTTCCACCAGATGCCTGCCGGGCTCCAGCTCCCCGCTGGTGATCGCGGTCCTCAGCGCCGCGAGGGCCTGCTCCCGCAGGCTCCGCTTTTGCAGTCCCAGCAGCGGTGCTGTCACTCCGGCCATCGTTTTGTCCTCAATGTTGGAAGTCGACTGTTTACAGTCGGCGTAGTTTCGATAGTACGGCAGAAGCACGGCCCCGGCTGGAACCGGTGCCGTGCTTCCTTGGGCCCCTGGTGTCAGCCGAGCTCGGCCAGCACCTTGGCGACGATCCGGTCCACCGCCAGGCCGTAGCGGTCGTGGAGGGTGGGCAGCGCGCCGGCGTCCAGGAACTGGTCCGGCAGTGCCACGGGGACCACGCGCTTGCCCAGGCCGGCCGTAACGACGGCGGAGGCAACGGTCTCGAACAGGCCGCCCACCACCGAGTGGTTTTCCAGTGTCACGGCCAGCCGGTCGGTGTTGATTTCCGCCAGGACGGTGGCGGCGTCGAACGGCTTGATGGTGGGGGCGTGCACGACGGCGACATCCACGTTGTGTGCCGCCAGCGCCTTGGCTGCCTGCAGCGCCCGCATGGTCATCAGGCCGGACGAGATGAACACGACGTCGTTGCCGCCGCGCAGCACCTTCGCCTTGCCCAGCTCAAACGTGTAGCCGTACTCATCCAGGACCGTGGGTACATTTCCCCGCAGCAGGCGCAGGTACGTGGGACCGTCGCTGGCAGCCAGTTGCGGGACGGCCTGCTCGATGTCGATCGAGTCGCAGGGGTCCACGATGGTCAGGTTGGGCATGCCGCGGAAGATCGCCATGTCCTCTGTGGCCTGGTGGCTGGGCCCGTACCCGGTGGTCAGGCCCGGCAGGCCACCCACGATGTTCACGTTCAGGTTCGGTTCGGCGGCGTCCAGGCACAGGAAGTCGTAGGCCCGGCGGGCGGCGAATACGGAGTAGGTGGACGCGAACGGCACCAGCCCGGTTTCGGCCAGGCCGGCGGCTGCGCCGAAGAGCAGCTGCTCCGCCATGCCCATCTGGAAGAACCGCTCCGGGAACGCCTTGGCGAAGATGTGCATGTCCGTGTACTTGCCCAGGTCAGCGGTGAGGCCCACGATTTTGTCGTTTTGATGAGCGGCTTTGACCAGGGCGTGCCCGAAGGGGGCGGATGCCGTCTTCTGGCCAGGGTCGGCGAAGGACGCGATCATCGCCGAGGTCTTGAGCTTCGGCTTGGCGGCTGTTGACGTGGCTGCAGGTGCCGGCGCGGCCGTGGTGTTGGTGCTCATGCTGAAGCCTTTCCTTCATAACCGGCGGTCAGCTGCTCGCGGCAGATCTGCCATTCGTGTTCGTCGATGCGCATGAAGTGCGCCTTTTCGCGGTTTTCCAGCAGCGGAACTCCGCGGCCCACCTTGGTGTCGCACAGGATCACCGAGGGACGTCCGACGGCGGCGGCCTGGGCGGCCGCGTTGTCGAACGCCGCCAGCAACGCGCCGACGTCGTTCCCGTCCACCCGCTGCGTGTACCAGCCGAACGATTCCCACTTTTCGGTGACCGGCTCGGTGCGGAGCACGGTGTCTGTCTTGCCGTCCGCCTGGAGTGCGTTGATGTCCACCATGGCGGTGAGGTTGCCCAGCTGGTGGTGGTGGGCGCCCATGGCTGCTTCCCACGTGGAGCCTTCATCCAGCTCGCCGTCGGACAGGAAGTTGAACACCCTTGCTTCTGAGCCCTGGTACCGCAGGCCAAGGGCCATGCCGACGGCGATAGTCAGGCCGTGGCCCAGGGAGCCGCCGGAGATTTCCATGCCGGGCGTGTAGGTGGACATTCCGGACATCGGCAGCCGTGAGTCGTCTGAGCCGTAGGTCTCCAGCTCCTCCACCGGGACGATCCCGGCTTCGGCAAGGGCCGCATAGTGGCCGATGGCATAGTGGCCCGTGGAAAGCAGGAACCGGTCCCGGGCCTCCCAGTGCGGGTCCTCGGCGCGGAAGCGGAGCTGGTCACCGTAGACCGTGGCCAGCATGTCCGCCGCGCCCAGGGCCTGGCCCACGTAGCCCTGGCCCTGGACCTCGCCCATGTTCAGGGCGTGGTGCCTGATCCGGTACGCGGCGCTGCTGATCTTTGCGAACCGTTCCTGCGTCACCCCGTTCTGGACGGTGTGTTCCTGGATGGTATCCGTTGGCATGTCTCGCTCCGTGGTTGTTTCGTGGGTGGCGGTCATTAGACGCTCACCGTGTTCGGGGTGCTTTTGGTGGCTTCCTCGGCCAGCTGGCGCTCGCGCTTTCCCCAGGTTTCCCGGGTGACCACGGCGGCCCAGAGGCCGATCGCGGCGTAGAAGCTGAAGAGGAGTGCCGGGCCCATCCAGCCCAGGGCGACGAAAAGCAGGGTGGTGACGAAGGGCGTGAAGCCGGAGACCATGGCTGAGATCTGGTAGGCCAGGGAGGCTCCGGAGGAGCGGGTCTTGGCCTGGAACAGTTCGGGGAACCATGGGCCCTGGGCGCCGGCAAGGGAGTTCTGGCAGACGGCGTAGGAGATGACGATCGTGGCGATGACGAAGATGAACAGGCCGGTGTTGACCAGCAGGAACATCGGGATGCCGAACAGGGCGGCGAAAGCGCAGGACCAGACGTACAGCGGCCGGCGGCCGATGCGGTCCGTGAGGCGGGCCCAGGCCATGGTGGCGAAGATGCCAATGAAGGATGCGATGCAGAGGGCTACGAGCGTTTCGGTCTTGTCTGCGAGCTGCTGCGTGTGCAGGTAGGAAATCATGTACGTGATTGACACGGCGTAGCCGGCAGTCTCGGCAATGCGGAGGCCAATGCCGCGGACGATGCTGCGCCAGTCGGTCCTGATGACCTCGATGATGGGCGACTTCACAATGGAGCCGCTTTCCTTGACCTCATCGAAGACGGGTGACTCAGGAACCTTGGACCGGATGATCAGGCCGACGGCGACGAGCACGATGCTTGCGAGGAACGGGACGCGCCAGGCGAGCTCGCCGCCGAGGTTCACGCTGACCAGGAAGACGAGGTTGGCCAGCAGCAGGCCCACAGGGAAGCCGGCCTGCACGATACCCGTGTACTTGCCCTTGGACTTCCACGGCGCGTGCTCGTAGCTCATCAGGATGGCGCCGCCCCATTCAGCACCGAAGGCAAGGCCCTGGACGATGCGTACAAACACCAGCAGTGCCGGCGCCAGCAGGCCAACCTGTTCGTAGGTAGGGAGCAGGCCGATGAGGAACGTGGCCACTCCCATCAGGATCAGGGAGGCCACCAGGACGGGCTTGCGGCCCACCTTGTCACCCAGGTGACCGCCAATGATGCCGCCGATGGGGCGGGCAGCGAAGCCAACGCCGAGGGTGGCGAAGGCAGCCAGGGTGCCGGTGACCGGATCACCGGTGGGGAAGAAGGCAGTCCCGAAGTACAGCGCAGCGGCGGTGCCGAACCCGATGAAGTCGTATGTCTCAATGACAGCGCCGACACCTGAGCCGATGGCGACGCGCTTGGCGTCCTTGGTGCCATGGACATGCCCGCGCATTTTCAGAGCTTCATTGCTCATGGTGGTTCCCTTTCGAAAAGCGGCCGGATCGGATCCCCGCTGTCGACTGTTAACAAAATGATAGCTCCCAGTGTGACCTAGGCCATGCCGACTGTCAACAGTCGACTTCGAGAGTTGACTGTTGACAGTTAACTAAACTAATGTGGTGCCCATCACTAGTCATGGGCGTGGCCCGGGCTTGGCACGAACAAGAGGATCAATGATGTTCCATTCGCGGCTTGGGTGCTCATCCATCAGCTTCCGGCACCAGGAACTGGCTCTGGCCCTGCGCACCATGAAGGACCTTGGCTTCGAGGAAATCGACCTCGGCGCCCTTCCCGGGGTGTGCGACCACGTGCCCTACAACCTTGATCCTGAAGCGGTGGCCGCCGTCGCTGCTGAGGTTTCGGCGTCGGGCCTTCGCGTGCGCTCAGTGAACGGCGACATCGGGGACCTCAACGCAGTGCTCGACGCCGATGCCCGGTCAGCGCGGACACAGCACCTTGACGCCCTGCTGACCTTGGCCGCGGATACGGGCGCCCGGGCGCTGGTCCTTCCCTGCGGCGCCCTGGACCACACCCCGGTCCGAGGCCTCGACGAGGACCTGGACACCATCGCCGGCCAGCTGGTCAACGCCAGTGAACGCGCTGCCGGCTTCGGCGTTGAACTCTGGACCGAATCCCTGCACTTCCTGCGGTTCTGCTGGAACCTCGAGCGTGCAGGACTCCTGGCTGACCGGCTGGCGGGATCCGGCGTCGGAATCGTTATGGACTTCAGCCACATCACGGCGGCCGGCGAGGACGTCCATGCCTACCTCGACCGGCACCAAGGACGCATCAGCCACGTCCATTTGCGCGACGCCGTCCCGGGAAACATCAACCTCAGCATCGGCAATGGCACAGCCGACTTCGCAGGCGGCCTCAAGCGGCTGGCCGCGGACGGCTATACCGGACACTTCTCGCTCGAACTCGAAACCCGGGACGTCACCCACAGCGAGCGCCCCGCCGCGGCCGCCAAGGCCGCCAGCTTCATTACCGACCTCATCTGACCATCGACCCAAAGAAAACCCAAGGAGCACCATCATGAGCACCATCCAGCGCACCGCCGTCCTCACCGGGGCAACCTCGGACCGGGGCATCGGCATCACCACCGCCCGCCGCTACGCCAGCCAGGGCTGGGCCGTTGTCATCCTGGACCTCGACGGCGAGAAGTCCGCCAAGGTCGCCGCCGACATCGGCAATGAATTCAACGTCCCCGCCTTCGGCCACGAGATCGACGTCGCCAACGAAGCGTCCGTGACCGCCGCGCAGGCCGCCGTCGCCGCCGAAGTCACCGCCGGCAACCTGCCGCCGGTGGGCGCCCTGGCCAACATCGCCGGCATCACCTCGCCCGTTCCGTTCCTGGAAACCACCCTTGAGCTCTGGCACAAGGTCATGGACGTCAACGCCACCGGCACCTACCTGGTAACCAAGGCCTTCCTGCCGGACATGATCGGGAACGGCTGGGGCCGCATCGTGAACATGTCATCGGTCTCCGCCCAGCGCGGCGGCGGCGTGTTCGGCAAGGTTCCCTACTCCGCAGCCAAGGCCGCCATCCTCGGCTTCACCAAGGCGCTTGCCCGCGAGCTCGGCGCCACCGGCGTCACCGTCAACGCCATTACCCCGGGCGCCGTGGACACTAACATCCGCGTAGGCAGCACCGAGGAACAGGAAGCCGCCATCAACGCCGGCATCCCGCTGGGCCGCAACGCCACCACGGAGGAAGTCGCGGCCGTGATCACGTTCCTGTCCTCCGAGGACTCTGCCTACCTCACGGGCACCACCGTGGACATCAATGGCGGAAGCCACATGCACTAGGAGCCCACCGGAACCCACCTCCACCCGGACGACCGCACGTCAGAGAGCCCACCATGACAAAAATTTTCAATGACCCCTCAGATTTCGCCGAGGAGGCCCTGGCGGGCTTTTGCGACGCCCACGCGGACCTGGTGCGCCAGGTCCCGGGCGGCGCGGTGCGGCGCTCCCGCCCTGCGCAGCCCAAGGTTGCCGTCCTTGCCGGTGGCGGGTCAGGGCATTACCCGGCTTTCGCCGGCCTCATCGGAACAGGTTTGGCCGACGGCGCCGTGGTGGGCAATATCTTCACCTCCCCTTCGGCGCAGCAGGCGCACGCCGTGGCCAAGGCAGCAGAGTCCGGAGCCGGCGTCGTCTTCACCTACGGGAACTACGCCGGGGACGTGATGAACTTCGCCATGGCCAGCGAACGCCTGGCTGCAGAGGGCATAGCCGTGGAGAACGTCCTGGTGACGGACGACATCGCCAGCGCGCCGGCGTCGGAATCAGAAAAGCGCCGCGGCATCGCCGGCGACTTCACCGTCTTCAAGGTCATGGGGGCCGCCGCCGAGCGCGGTGACAGCCTGGCCGACGTCGTTCGCCTGGGCCGCAAGGCCAACCGCCTCACCCGCACTATCGGCAGCGCCTTTGCCGGTTGCACGTTCCCCGGTGCGGATTCACCGCTGTTCTCCCTGCCCGACGGGCAGATGGGGCTTGGCCTGGGAATCCACGGCGAACCCGGACTTTTCGATACGGACCTGCCGCCGGCAAAGGCGCTGGGTGAAGAGCTTGTGGCCCGCCTGCTGGCAGAGACCCCGCCCAACGCGGGCGGTCGGATCGCCGTCATCCTCAACGGACTGGGGTCTACAAAGCACGAGGAGCTCTTCGTTCTCTGGGGCACCGTGGCCCCGCTGCTCCGGGCGGCCGGATACACCCTGGTGATGCCGGAAGTCGGAGAACTCGTCACCAGCCTGGACATGGCCGGGGTTTCGCTCACCGTCACCTGGCTGGATGGGGAGCTGGAGCCGTTGTGGCTCGCCCCGGCGGAAACGCCAGCCTACCGCCGCGGCAACACAGTCGGGGAAGCCGGAGCGGCGGCCGAGCAGGGAACGTCCGACGCCGACGCAACTTCCGCCCCGTTCGTGGCTACCGGTGCCTCCCGGGACTATGCCACAGCATGCCTCGCCGCGCTGGAGGCCACGCAGTCCCTGCTGCACGACGCCGAGGAGCGGCTTGGCAGGATGGACGCGGTTGCCGGCGACGGCGACCACGGACGCGGCATGGTGCGGGGGATTGACGCTGCCGCGGCGGCTGCTTCCGCAGCCCTTGGGCACGGGGCCGGTGCCGGCGATGTGCTGGCGGCCGCCGGTGATGCCTGGGCGGATAAGGCAGGCGGGACCTCCGGCGTCCTGTGGGGAGCCGGCCTGCGGGCCTTCGGCGAAGCTGTGGGCAACAGTTCGGCGCCGGAACCTGAACAGCTGGCAGCTGCAGTAAGGGCCTTCGCTGACCGGATTGTTGGGCTCGGGAAGGCCGAGGCAGGCGACAAGACCATGGTGGACGCATTGCTGCCTTTTGCTTCCGGCTTTGCCGGCCTGGTGGCAGCAGGCGCGGAACCGGGCCGGGCGTGGCAGGACGCCGCCCGCGACGCCACGGCAGCAGCCGAAGCCACAGCCAGCCTCATGCCCCTCAAAGGCCGGGCCCGCCCGCTGGCCGAAAAGAGCCTGGGCACACCGGACCCCGGCGCAACCTCGCTGGCCATGATCTTCACCGTCATGGGCCCGCACCTCACCGCCGCCGCATCCCGGGAACCCGTTGGAGTGCGGCCTTGAACACTGAAGGAAGAACCATGGGACTGAGACTTGTTGTTGGTGCGGACGAGGCGGGAGTCGATTACAAGGACAAGGTCCTTGAGGACCTCCGGCAGGATCCCCGGGTCAGCGAAGTGATTGATATTGGAGTCAACCGCTCCGATGCTCCGGATGACTTCACCAGGCCGTACCCGTACGTGGGTATCGCGGCCGGAGAAATGATCAGGGACGGTGCCGCGGACCGGGCGATCCTCTTTTGCGGCACCGGCATCGGTGTGGCCATCGCGGCGAACAAGGTGGAGGGAATCAGGGCCACCGCGGCGCACGACTCCTTCTCCGTGGAACGCTCTGTCCTGTCCAACGACTGCCAGGTCCTGACAATGGGCCAGCGCGTGGTGGGCATCGAACTCGCGCGCCGGCTTGTCCGGGAGTGGATCGGCTACACCTTCGACCCTGCCTCCGCATCCGCGGGAAAGGTCAAGGTCCTGACGGACTTCGAAGCCTGCTAGGCCCTGTGCTTTTGCCAAGGCCTGTCCAGCTGCAGGAAGGATCACGATGGAGACTTACCGGTTCAGGGACTGGAGCCGCCTGATCGGCATTCCGGTGGAGGTCCGGAAGGACTTTGAGCACGTCCGGTCGGGCGTGGTGGACGATGCCATGGAGGATTCTTCAGCCCTGTGGCTCGCCGCGGATGCTTCCTCAGGCCGGGCGCTTTTCGCAGCTGCCGAGGGCTACGAAGTGTGGATCCGGCCCCGGGAGCTGGAAGGAAGGCTGTGCTACAAGATGGCCGCGGCCCTGCGGCCAATTCCTGCAGGTGCCACAGGCCGGGCATAGCCACAAGTGGGCGTGTCCATATGCTCAAGGGCTGTGATTCGGGGAGGCCTGTTCCTACACTGGGGTGATGATCACAGTCACCGGAAGTGTGGAAACCAAACTGTCCGCGGAAAAGGCCTTTGCCTTCCTGAGCGCGTTCGAGAACACCAGCGAGTGGGACCCTAACACCCCGGTCATGGATAAACTGACGCCCGGTCCGGTCGCCGTGGGGCACCGGTACCACGCCGAGTCCGAATTCCGGGGCAAGCGCCAGTCGCTTGAATATGAGGTTATCGAGCTCACCGAGAACCACATCAAGCTCCGCGGCCACAATAAAACGGTCACGGCCTTCGACTCGATCGACGTCAGCCCCAGCGGCACCGGTTCAGAGGTGAAGTACACGGCCGAGTTCAGCATCAACGGCCCGGCCAAGATCATCCAGCCGCTCCTCAAGCCTGCGTTTATGTCCTTGCGGGACCCCGCACTGAACGGAATCCGGGACACGCTCAACTCGCTGGCAGCTGCCTGAGCCAACGCATGCCAATCCAACGCCGGGCGGCCGCACCCGCGGCCCTTCGGGATGGTGGCCCTTCGGGATGGCGGCTCAGTGGGCAGCGGCTGCGAACAACTCCCGGAGCTCCCGCCGGGGATCGTCCTCTACCCGGAGCTCCTGGTCCAGGATCGCCGTGGCCCGCAACGGTCCATACTCCGGCCATTCCAGTCCGGGCAGCCGGGGAACTCCGGCCTCCGCGAAGGACGCCCACGCACCGCTCATGGCCTCGCTCAGGGAGGCCGGCGCCTTGCCGCGGGTGAGGAAGGCTGCCTGCGGAGTCTCCACGTGCCGGAAGACGAACGGGATGTCCAGTGCGTGGCAGGCGCCCAGCTTTCCGCCCATGGCCGGGCTGCGCCAGGTGAAAAGGTAGGAGAAGTTCCTGCCCTCGGATCCGCTCCGCGCGTCGAGGAGCCTGTTGCTTGGCTGCCGGTACACGGAATCGGCAATGGCGGCCTCCAGCAGCTGCCTGCCGCTCGGTTCGGCGTCCAGGACCTGCTCGAGGGCGGCCGCGTAGCCCGCGGTGTGCCCCGGCTGGAGGCCGCCGGTACTGGCCAGCACGGCCGCGGCCCTGTCCGGGTAGCCGGGGTCTCCAGGTGCGGGCGGCCGCATTTCAACGGCGAAGGAGCCTTCATTGAGGTTCGTCCCAAGCAGCAGGTCCACCCCTGTGTTGAGCCCGCCGCGCACCGCGTCCAGGGGAGGCCGTGGAAGTGAAGGGGTCCCGGCAGCGGGCTGGAATGGCAGGGGAACCGCGAATGTCACGGCCGCCGTCCGCTGCACCAGTTGCTCCTGGGCTTCCAGGATCCGTTCAACGGGCAGGGCAAGGATCTCCCCGGCCCGGGTCCGGTCCAGGCCGCACAATTCCAGGAACTCCGCACACACGCGGGCGGACTCCTGCGGGCTCCGGTAGCGTTCCGCGGTGCCGCTCTGCATGATGGCGCGCCTGAAAAGGCCGGCCGACGACGGCATGCCCAGGAGGGTGCCGACGGCCGCCGCCCCGGCCGACTCCCCGAACAGCGTGACGTTGCCGGGGTCGCCGCCGAAAGCCGCGATGTTGCCCTGCACCCACCGCAGCGCTTCCAGCAGGTCCAGGAGGCCAAGGTTTGAGGAGTCCTCATAACCGGCGCCCAGTACATCCGCCAGATGCAGGAAGCCCAGGGCGCCCAGCCGGTAATTGACCGTGACCACCACGGTGCCCGTCGCAGCGGCGAGGCCGCCGCCGTCGTACATCACGTCACTGTTGGAGCCGGAAAGGTAGGCGCCGCCATGAACCCACACCATCACAGGCCGGGCCGTGCCCGCGGTGCCGGGGGTCCAGATGTTCAGGTTGAGGCAGTCCTGCTCGCTCCACGTCCGCGGTTCCTGGCCGGGCGGGGCGGGGGATTCGGGGTTCTGCGGCGCGGCCGGACCGGGTGCCGTGCAGTCACGCACCCCCTGCCATGGAGCTGCGGGCACCGGCGGGCGGAAGCGCCGGGATCCTGTCGGCGGCCCGGCGTACGGTATTCCCAGGAAACGGTGGACGGTTGTTTCTTCCACTGCCACCGTGGTTCCGCGGACTGTTCCCGTCCGTGGGTGGGCGTCTGTCATGGTTGACACCTTAGGTCTTTCCCGGCGGGCGTGCGGTTGAGGGGCGAAACTGCCCGCATTCCGCTACGTGGGTGGGTATGGGCCCCGCGAATCACTGTGCGCCTGGACCAGGGGGGAACTGCTCAACGGTGCCCTGGCGGGCACGCCCGCGTCAGCGCAATGTTCGTTGACCCCCTGGGCCAGCGCGTCACGGTCCCTGGCGGGAAGCCCTGCCAGTCCGGCACAGTAGTCCCTGATTTCCTGCTCCGAGGCGTCGCCGCCCAGGGCCAGATGGTCCAGCCAGAGCCTGCCCGGGTCCAGCCCATGCTCAAGTATCACCGCACCGGTCAGGGCCTGCTGGTCCACGCTGTCCATCGTCCGTCCGTCCCCTCGGGATAGTTCTCCTCCCAAGGGTTTCGGAGCGGCGACGGCTGCTGGATGGGTGGGTTGGGGTGCTGGTCAGGCCGGCTGGACTGCCGGCTCCCGCACTGACTGGGCGGAAAGTTCCCGTGACCGGCCGCCAAGCCAGCGTGCACTCTCTTTGGGGGTGCGTTCCTGGGTTTCCCGGTCCACGGCGATGAGCCCGAACTTCGGACCGTAGCCGAACACCCATTCGTAGTTATCGAACGCGGTCCAGGCGATGTAGCCGTGCACCTCGATGCCGTCCGCAATGCAGGAGGCAACGCCGTCGACAGCTGCCTTCAGGTACGCCACGCGCTGCGTGTCATCCTCGGTGGCCAGGCCGTTCTCGGTGACGATCACGGGGATGCCGGCGATCCGGTGTGCCTCCCGGATGGTTGCCTCGAGGGCCTGCGGGTAGATTTCCTCGCCCATCTGGTTGGTTTCCGCGCCCTCCGGCGCCGGCACGTGGCCGTTCGGGCCGTAGACCGTGCGGCCGTAGGTCTGGATCCCCACAAAGTCGTCGCCCCGGGAGGCCTCCAGGAAGCGCTCGTTGACGTCGCGGCGCACCTGGTCAGCAAGTTCCTGGCCCCCCTCGATGGACTGGATGTCGGAGTTCGCGAGCGTCCAGCCCACGGGAATATCGGGGCGGCGGGCCTTGATGGCAGCGGTGGCGGCACGGTGCGCCGCCACCTTCACGTCGAATCCGGCCTCCGTGGAGGAGAACTGGAACGGGGCAATGGTGGAGGCGTCCACGCCCAGGCGATCCGCGGCTGCGGCCCACACCGGCACGGAGCCGCGGTTTTCCGGGGCGACGCCGCCAATGCCGAACGACTCGAGCAGCCAGGGCAGGTTCGGTTCGTTCAGGGTGCAGGCGACGCCGATGAGGTCACCCAGGTGCTCCATCACCCGGTCGCAATACCTGGCAAAGAGCCCGGCCGTCCGGGAGCCTTCCCAGCCGCCGAGGGCCAGCAGCCAGCGCGGGGACGTGAAGTGGTGGAACGTGACCACTGGGACGAGGCCGTGCTCATGGCAGGCCTTCAGCATGCGGCGGTAGTGGTCCAGCTCGGCCGTGGAGAAGAGTCCTTCTTCCGGCTCGATGCGTGCCCATTCGACGGAGAAGCGGTAGCTGGTGAACCCCAGGCTCGCGATCAGTGCGATGTCCTCGCGGTAGCGGTGGTAGTGGTCCACCGCATCTCCGGACGGTTCGGAGAACATGCTGCCGGGGAGGTGCTCCAGGAACCAGGTGTCGCTGTTGACGTTGTTTCCCTCCACCTGGTGGCCGGCGCTGGCGACGCCCCAGAGGAAGTCCTGCGGGAATGGTGATGCCGTGGTCATGTGGTTCCTTTCGGGTCAGCGCCGACGAACAGCGCACGGGCCTCTCTGCCCTGGCTTCCAATCCTTTCCCGTGAGGTGACCGGGGCCACAATACTTTTTCAATCAATGACATTCTCATGTGAGTGCCCAGTAAGCCCGGCCGATGCTTGTGAAGAGCCGGCGAGCAGCCAGCCCCCCACAGTTCTTCTCCGATGTCACATCAGAATGCAAAGGCGCACTACATGAAACTCCTGAACTCCACTGCCCGTGCGAGCTCCGCCGTTCTGGCCGGCGCGCTCCTGCTGGGATCATTGACCGCCTGCGGCGGCGGCTCCAGCCAGGCCACTGCCAAAGTGGATACCAGCACCCTGACCCTCGCCATCGACAGCGACTCGGCCTCGTTCGGCTTCGACCCGCTGCGCGTCTCGGCTGCCCAGCGGCAGTTCTTTGAGGGCCTCTACGAAAGCCTGATGGCTTTGCAGCCGGACGGCTCCGCAGGTCCGGGCCTGGCCAAGGAGTTCAGCTACAACGCAGACAACACGGTCCTGACGCTCACCCTCAAGGACGATGTGACCTTCACGGACGGCTCAAAGCTCGACGCCGAGCTGGTCAAGGCGAACCTGGACCGCCGGTCTGACCCCGCATTGAGCGCGTACTCGGCGGTGGCCAAGGGCGGCGCCCAGGAAATCACCTCCGTTGACGTGGTCAGCCCCACCCAGGTGGCCCTGACCTTCGCCAAGCCCCAGCCGGGATTCGAGAAGAACCTGGCATCCACCACCGGCATGATCGTGGGCAAGAACGGCGTCACCGACTCCGCCAGCCTCGCCGCGACCCCGGCAGGCTCCGGCCCCTACACGCTGGATCCCTCCACCGTGAAGGGCAACAAATACGTCCTGGTGAAGAAGGCGGACAGCCCGGAAGCCTCCAGGTACGCCTTCGACAAGGTCATCTTCAGCGTGGTCCAGGACCCCCAGGCGCGGGCAAACGCGCTGGTGTCCGGCCAGGCGGATGTGGCCATGCTGACCTCCTCAACAGTCGACTTCGCCAAGTCCAAGGGCGTAGGTGTGTCCCAGATCGGCGGCACGGTCAACACCATGATCTCCTTTGACAAGATAGGCAAGACCGCCCCGGCGTTCGCGGAGGAGAAGGTCCGCCAGGCGATCCAATACGCCATCAACCGCCAGGCCCTGGTGGATGCGCTGCACAAGGGTGACATCCCCGCCTGGAACGCACTGCCCAAGGACTCCGCCGGCTTCACCAAGGACCTCGAAACCTCATTCGCCTACAACCCGGAAAAGGCCAAGAGCCTGCTGGCCGAGGCCGGCTACCCGGACGGCTTCGACTTCACCATCATCGCCAGCGCCCAGACCCAGACGGACCTGCAGGCAGTCCAGAAGGACCTCGCCGCCGTCGGAATCACCATGAACGTGAAGATGGCCTCCTCCACCGACGAAGCCTTCGCCGCCGTCGCCACAACCCCGCTGGGCTACGCGCCGCTGAACTGGGACAACCCCGTTGGCGTCATGTACGGAGCAGTCCTCAACGGCTTCACCAACGTCCAGAAGGCCACCGACGAGCAGCTTAGTGCCGCCACCGGCGAACTGGCTGCCGCCAAGGACGACGCCACCGTCAAGGCCGCGGCCACCAAGCTGAACACCCGCCTGGTGGAATCCGGTTGGATGATCCCGCTTTATGAAGCACTGACCAACCAGGGCTACAACACCAAGAAGGTGGCCCCGGTGGAGTTCGCCGGCACCAACGCCTACCCGCTCCTCTCGTCCTACACACCGGCCAGCTAATTCCCGCTCCCGTCGGGCGGGCTCGCACAAGAGTCCGCCCGGCGGGGCCTGACCGATGGAGGTCACCATGGCACTATTCATCACCAAGCGCCTGTTGATGGCGGTGGCCACCGTGCTGGTGGTTGCGGTGCTGGCATTCCTGCTGGTGCACGCAATGCCTGGCAGCCCGGGAGCCGTATCCCTCGGTGCCGGCGCCAGCCAGGAAGCGATCGCTGAAGTCAACCAGCGCCTCGGCTGGAACGATCCGCTCCTGGCCCAGTTCTTCACGTGGCTCGGCGCCGCCGTCCAGGGCGACTTCGGAATCTCCCTCATTGACGGACGGTCGGTCAGTGCGGACCTTGCGAGCAGGCTCCCTGTCACAGCATCGCTTGCTGCCGGAGCAACGCTGCTCAGTGCTGTTCTTGGGATTGGACTGGGCGTCACCGCGGCTGTCCGCGGCGGCATGGTGGACCGCATCATCGGCGGCGTCTGCGGCATCGCCGTGGCCCTCCCGGCCTTCTGGATCGGCATCATCTTTGTCTACCTCCTGGCGGTCCAGTCCTCCGTTTTTCCGGCCACCGGCTATGTTCCGTTCGAGGCCTCGCCACAAGACTGGGCACTGTCACTGGCACTGCCCGTAATCACCTTGGCCGTGGGCGGGGGTGCGTTCATCGCCCGACAAACCAGGGCATCCATGCTTGAGGCGCTGCAGCAGGAACACATCCGGACCCTCCGGGCCACGGCCACCCCCACCTGGAAGATCCTGTACGTCCACGCCCTGCGCTATGCCAGCCTTCCGATCGTGGCCGGCATCGCGCTGCAGTTCATCCAGCTTTTTGGCGGCTCCGTCATCGCCGAGCAGCTGTTCGCCATGCCCGGCCTGGGCCAGGCCGTCCAAAACTCCGTCAGCACCCATGACGCCCCGTCCGTGCAGGGCGTGGTGGTGATCGCCACCGTGGTGGTGGTCGCCGTGAACCTGGTGCTGGAACTCGCCACCAAGTTCCTCGACCCGAAGTTGCGTGCCTCATGATCCCCAACGTTGCCCCCGCACCCGCAGATTCAGCGGAGCCGACGGCGGCTGCCGTCCCACCCAGGGCCCCCCGCCAAAGCGCGGCGAAGAAATTCGCCGGCAGCAAGCTGTTCGCCTCACCGGCAAGCGTCGCCGGGGTCCTCTGGCTTGCCGCCCTGGTGGCCGCCTCCCTGACCGCACCTCTCTGGCTGCCCTACAAGACCGAGGACCAGGACTTCACCGCTATCCTGTCCGGACCCACCGCCGCGCACTGGCTCGGCACAGACGAACTTGGCCGGGACCTCCTCAGCCGCATTTTCGCGTCCGCCGCCGGCACGCTGGGGACGTCCATGATCACGGTGATAGTCGCCGTCGGCCTCGGAACCCTCCTGGCCATGCTGGCGGCTGCCGCCGGTGACCGTGTGGAAACAGTCATCAGCCGCGTCACCGAAATCGTGATGTCCCTGCCCGGCACGGTCATCATCCTGGCCGTTATCGGTGCCGTGGGAACCAACATCCCCCTGATCATGGCCATCCTCGGCGTGCTGATCTCCGCGGGCATGTACCGGGTCATGCTGGGCCAGGCCAAGTCCCTCCAGTCCCAGCTCTACGTGGACGCAGCAAAGGTGGACGGTGCCAGCACGCTGGGCATCAGCCTCCGGCACGTCCTGCCCGGACTGACGAACACCATCGTGGTGCAGAGCGCCCTGATCTTCGCCGTCGGCATGCTCATCCAGGCCGGCCTTGCGTTCATCGGCTTCGGACCGCCCATTCCCGAACCGAGCTGGGGCGGCATGATCCAGGGCGCCTCCCAGAACGTCTACAACGCCCCGTGGCTCATGGTTCCCACCGGTGCCGTGCTGGCGCTGACGGTCCTCGCGGCCAATGCGATCGGCAACGCCCTCGGCAAGGCACCCAACGCCACCGCCTCACACTTGCCCTCGGCTGCGGCACGGCGACAGCGCGCCAAAGCGGTTGCCGCTAATGCTGCGGCTGCTCCGGCTGCGAAAGATGCACCAAAAGACACGCTCAGCGTCCGCAACCTCTCCGTCGGCGTTGACTCCATCGGTGCGGGCAACGGAGTCCGCCTGGTCACCGACGTCTCCTTCGACGTCGAACCCGGCACCGTGCTGGGCCTTGTTGGGGAATCAGGCTGTGGAAAGACCATGACCGCGCTGTCCCTGCTGGGGCTGCTGCCGTCCGGAGTTTCCGTGACCGGCGGCCAGATCCTCTGGAACGGCAGGAACCTGGCTGCTGCAACGGACAAGGACATGGAAAGCGTCCGTGGACGCGAGGTCGCGCTGATCTCGCAGGAACCCATGCGCGCCCTGGACCCGATGTTCACCGTGGGCTACCAGCTGACCGCCGCCATCCGGCGCCTCCGCGGAATGGGCAGGGCCGAGGCGAGAGCCGAAGCCCTTGCCCTGCTGGAGAAGGTGGGCATCGTGGACGCCGCGCGCATCCTGAAGACCTACCCGCACCAGATCAGCGGCGGCATGGCCCAGCGCGTGTCCATTGCCCTGGCGCTGTCCGGCCGGCCCCGGCTGCTTGTTGCGGACGAGCCCACCACAGCGCTGGACGTCACTGTCCAGGCCGAGATCCTTTCCCTGCTGCGCGGCCTGGTGAAGGACACCGGAATGTCCGTGGTGATGGTGACCCACGACCTCGGCGTGGTGGCCGACCTCTGCGACCAGGTGGCCGTGATGTACGCCGGCGAGGTGGTGGAGAACGGCCGGACGGACAGCATCCTGGACAACCCGCGGCACCCCTACACCCTGGCCCTGCTGGCGGCGGACCCGCATGCCAACCACGCCTCGGACATGCCCGAGCGACTGGCAACCATCAGCGGCCAGGTTCCCCAGCCCAAGGACTGGCCCAGCACCTGCCGGTTCGCCGCCCGCTGCCAGTTCGCCGGCTCCGCGTGCACGGTGCCCGTCCCGCTGCTTCCGTCCGGCACCGGGGACGGGTTGGTGCGCTGCGTCAAGGCGGACGAGCTCGCCGTCGAGGGCCTGGACTGGCTGGCCACGGACGTGCCCAGCCACCACGTCCTGAACCTCGTTGAAGCCAAGACAGCCGAAAAGGACCACGCATGAGCACCGCAACCTCAGTCCGCCCTGAAGCACCAGTGCCGGCCGCCGCCCAGCCCCTGCTGGATGTGAAGGACCTGGTGGTCCGCTACGGCCGCGGACGCAAGGCAGCCGCGGCGCCCGCCGCCGTCGACCGCGTCAGCTTCAGCATCGCGCCCGGGGAAACCGTGGGCCTGGTGGGGGAGTCCGGCTCGGGCAAATCCACCATCGGCAAGGCGATCCTGGGGCTGCAGCAAGTCTCAGGCGGGACCATCACCTATGAGGGCACGGACATCACGTCCGCCGGCGCCGCCCAGCGCAGGGCCCTGGGCGGGGAACTGCGGGCCGTCTTCCAGGACCCCAATTCCTCGCTGAATCCGCGGAACACCGTGGGCTCTTCGCTGGCAGAACCGCTACGGCTCCGCGGCGTGGGCGCTGCCGACGCCCGGCAGCGCGCGGAGGACATGCTGGAACGCGTGGGGCTTCCGCGTGATGCCGTGGACCGGTACCCCAGCCAGTTCTCCGGCGGCCAGCGCCAGCGCATCTCCGTGGCGCGGGCCCTCATCTGCGATCCTAAGCTGGTGGTCTGCGATGAAGCCGTGAGCGCACTGGACCTCTCCACCCAGGCGCAGGTGCTGAACCTCCTGGCCGACCTGCGCGACGAACGCGGCCTGGGCTATCTGTTCATCGCCCACGACATCGCCGTGGTCCAGTTCCTGGCCCAGCGCGTCGTCGTCCTCTACCGCGGGCAAGTGATGGAAAGCGGACCTGCCGCTGCCGTCACCGAAAACCCCAAGCACCCCTTCACGCAGGCGCTCGTCGCAGCGTCACCCGTGCCGCGGCCTGCCGAACAGGCTGCACGCCGCGAAGCCCGGGAGTCGCTCGGTGTCCGCACGGGAGCAGCCGCCGTGCCAGCGCCCGGCGGCTGCCCCTTCCGGCTCCGCTGCCCGCTGGCCACGGACCTCTGCGCGGCTGAACGCCCCGCCCTCCGCACGGTGGGCGGATCCGCCGTCGCCTGCCACTACGCCACCTGATTCCCGGCGCAGGTCCCCAGACTTCCCTGCGCCAACCCTGAGAACGTCAATGCTTACGAGTACAGAAACGGAAAACCATCCCATGCCACTGGCACCCTGGCAAGCAGCCATGATCACCCCCGCTGAGGATTTCGACGGCGCCCCGTTCCTGCGGAAGGAGTTCCAGCTCGCGGAGGGGCACGGCGGCCTAGCCCGGGCCACCCTGCGCGCCACGGCTTTTGGCGTCTATGAGGCGCTCATCAACGGGGTTCCCGTGGGTGAGGACGTACTGAGCCCCGGCTGGAGCTCGTATGAATGGCGGCTCCGCTACCGCAGCTACGACGTGACGTCCCTGCTGGGGCCCACCACGGTGATCGGGGTGTCCCTGGGGAACGGCTGGTACCGCGGACGCCTCGCCTGGCACGGTATGTCCAACCTCTACGGCAGCGAGCTGGGGTTCTTCGGGCAGTTGGACATCGAGTTCGAGGACGGACACATCCAGACCGTGGCGTCTGATTCCTCCTGGCAGTCCGGCCCTTCAGCAACCACCTTCAACGATTTCTACGACGGGCAGACCATCGACGCGCGCCGGAACCAACCAGGCTGGGCGGCGCCGGACTTCGACGCCGGCGCGGGTCCAGGCAGCTGGGCCGGGGTGCGCGCCCTGGAGTTCGACGCCGGCCGGCTGGCTGAGCCGGTCAGCCCGCCGGTCGTGCGCACCGGCGTCGTCAATCCTGTGAAGGTGTTCATCTCGCCCAGCGGCAAAACACTGGTTGACTTCGGCCAGAACCTGGTGGGCTGGCTCCGGTTCACCGTCCAGGGCGAGGCAGGGCAGACCATCACCGTGCGCCATGCGGAGGTGCTGGAGGACGGCGAGCTGGGCGTGCGTCCGCTCCGCTCTGCCAAGGCCACGGACACGTTCATTCTCTCTGGCGGCGAGGACTTCTTCGAACCGACCAAGACGTTTCACGGCTTCCGCTATGCAGAAATCTCCGGCTGGCCTGGCACGCTCACTGAGGATTCGCTGGAGGCAGTGGTGGTCCACTCGGACCTTGAGCGCACCGGCACCTTCGAGTGTTCCAACGAACTGGTGAACAAGCTGCACCGCAACATCGTCTGGGGCCTGCGGGGCAACTTCCTGGACCTGCCCACGGACTGCCCCCAACGGGACGAACGGCTCGGCTGGACAGGGGATATCGCCGTCTTCGCGCCAACCGCGGCATTCCTCTACGACGTCAAGGGCTTCCTGCAGGACTGGCTCCTTGACCTCGCCGCCGAGCAGAAAGCAGCCGACGGCCTGGTGCCCATCACCGTCCCGGACGCCCTGAAGTACTGCCCGCAGCCGCCCGAGTTTCCGTCGCCGGAATCCTCCGCGCTCTGGAGCGAAGCGTCGGTTTGGGTTCCGTGGGCGCTCTGGGAGGCTTACGGGGACAGAACGGTCCTGGAGAACCAGTACGAATCCATGGCCTCGCACACACGCCGGGTGGAGGGCCTGCTCTCAGACACGGGACTCTGGGATACGGGTTTCCAGTTCGGCGACTGGCTGGACCCCGACGCCGAGCCGGACAAGCCGTGGGATGCGAAGGCGGACACCGGCGTGGTAGCCACCACGTGCATGTTCCGTACCGCCTCCATCACCGCCCGGACGGCGCGGCTGCTGGGCCGCCAGTCGGACGCGGAGTACTTCGAACAGCTGTCGGCGCGTGTCCAGGCCTCCTTCCTGGAGCACTACGTGTCCGGCGACGGCACAATCCACAGCGACTGCACCACGGTCTATGCGCTGGCGATTGCCTTCGGGATCCTTCCCAGCCGGGAGCACGTCGACTTTGCCGGAGAACGCCTCGCCGAGCTGGTCCGGAAAAACGACTACCGCGTCTCCACCGGCTTCGCCGGCACCCCCTTCATCACCCACGCCCTCACCGATACCGGACATGCGGACGAGGCCTACCGCCTGCTCCTGGAGGAGGGCTGCCCGTCCTGGCTCTACCCCGTGACCATGGGCGCCACCACCGTCTGGGAACGCTGGGACTCGATGCTGCCGGACGGCACCATCAACCCGGGCGAGATGACCAGTTTCAACCACTACGCCCTGGGCGCGGTGGCGGACTGGATGCACAAGACGGTCGGCGGTATAAAGCCTTTGGCGCCCGGATATGGCAAGGTTCTCATCGCACCCGTACCTGGGCAGGGCATCGACTGGGCCAAGACCTCACTGAAGACCCCGTACGGAACCATCCGCGTGGAATGGAGGCTCGACGACGGCGCGTTCCACCTCGAGGCGACCGTACCTCAAGGGGTGGAGGCCGACGTCGTACTTCCGGACGGTGAGCCCCGCACCTTCCAGGGCGGCACCCACAGCTTTGATCACCGTATTGTGGCCGTCAACCTGGACAACCAGGGAAGCCGCTGATGGGCCGGAGCGGCCAGCCGGAGACCGTTCAACAACTGCGCCTCGGAGAGATCCGGATGCGCGACCCGTTCATACTCGAGACGGTTCCAGGTGAGTTTGTCCTGTTCGGGACCAGCGACGAGAACGTCTGGGGCGGACCAGCGACTGGCTTCGACTGCTACACCAGTAAGGACCTCGATCATTGGGATGAACCCATCGCCGCGTACCGCCCACCACCGGGCTTTTGGGCGGACACCCAGTTCTGGGCGCCGGAGGTTCATGCTCTGGAAGGACGGTTCTTTATGTTCGCCACCTTCGCTACCTCCACCGGTGCGCGCCCCCGTGGAGTCGCAGTCCTTGTCTCGGACCATGCCACTGGCCCCTACCAGCCATGGAGTGACGGGCCGGTGACACCGGCAAACGAATCGTGCCTGGACGGAACCCTTTACGTCGATGATGACTCCACGCGCTGGCTTGTCTACAGTCGCGGGACGGAAGGGACATCCGACAGCCTGGGGATCGCCGACGGTGAAATGTACGCCCTCCGGCTGTCACAGGACCTGCGCGCCGGCGTTGGTGAGCCGATCCTGTTGTTCGCCGCCTCCTCGGCGGGCTGGACCCGGCCGCTGCGGTTTCCAGAAGGGGTGGAACCTCCGAAGGGCCTGCACCTTGCCAAAGATCCCCTGTTCACCGACGGGCCCTTCCTGCTCCGCTCAAACGAGGGGACTCTGCTGATGCTTTGGTCGAGCCATGGTGAGGCAGGGTACGCGATGGGCGTCGCCGAGTCGGAGGGCGGAACCATCACGGGGCCCTGGATTCAGCACGAGGACCCCCTGTGGTCCAGCAACGGAGGTCACGGCATGGTTCTCCGCGCGTCCACCGGGCGAGACTACCTGGCCTTCCACTGGCCGAACAACACCCCGGACGAACGCGTCCAGCTCACCGAGGTCCACATCAACGGGGCCACCATAAAGATCCTGTGACCAAGGCCCGTACTGAAGCCAGGCTTGTCCGGATCCCGGCAGGCAGGCCCCATGCCACACCGCTTTCCCGATCAGGAGACGCCCACCCTATGTACTCCAACCCCATCCTTCCCGGCTTCAACCCGGATCCGAGCATCGTCAGAACGCCGGACGGCTACTACGTTGTCACATCCTCCTTCGAGTACCTTCCCGCGCTTCCCATCTATCACAGCATGGACCTGGAAAGCTGGCGGCTTGTCGGCCACGTGGCCACGCGTGAGCACCAGGTCCAGCTTGCGAACGTACCCACGCCGGGAGGTGTCTGGGCACCAACACTGCGGCACCGCGATGGTGTGTTCTACCTGATCGTCTCTGTGTTCCTCGGCGGCCGCGGGTGCGTCCTGTTCACGTCCACCGACCCCGCCGGGCCTTGGAGCGACGGAACGGTCATCGCGTCCGTCGACGGCATCGACCCCGATCTCGCCTGGGACGATGAGGGAACCGCGTATGTGACGTTCGCCCGGCACCCTGATGCGATCCAGCAGGTCCGGGTGGACCTCGCCACCGGTGAAGCGCTGGAAGCACCACGCCCCTTGTGGCCCGGCAGCGGGCTCTATGCGCCCGAAGGCCCGCACCTCCACCGGCGCGGCGAGTGGTGGTACCTGCTCGCGGCTGAAGGCGGGACCGACCGCGGCCATGCCGTCACAGTCGCCCGCTCACGCCGGCCGGAAGGCCCCTTCGAACCGGCGCCGAACAACCCCATTCTCACTGCGGCGGGGACGGGTTCGCCTGTACAGAACACCGGACACGCAGACTTTTTCGAACTTCCCGACGGCGGAACGGGCATGACCCTGCTGGGCGTCCGTCCGGTAGGGCTCACGCAGGCATTCTCACCCCTGGGCCGGGAGACCTTCCTGACCACGGTGGAGTGGATCGACGGCTGGCCCCATGCCCGCCTCCCGCACGTTGCCGGCACAGGCCCGGAACAGATCGAGTACGACTTCGCCAACGGCGCAGGCCTGGAAGATCCTGCCTGGATGGCCGTCCGCAGGATGCCCTCAGAATTCGCTCACCCCACACCCCACGGCCTGGTTGTCCGGGGCGAAGGGAACACGCTGGACGCACCCCGGCCCAGCTTCCTCGCCCAGCGGCAGCGCCACCTCGGCATCGAATGCAGGGTGGTGCTCGATGTCAGTGCCGGCACTGGCGGCCTCGCCGTGCGCAACGCCGAGGATAACTGGTTCGGCATTGAAGCTGCACGGGAAGGCGAAGCCATCAGGGTCACGGCCCGCGCGGTCGTGGCGAGCTTCGAACGCTCCTGGGAGGCCGAGGTGCCGGATGGGGACCTTGAGCTGGCAATTCTGACAAGCCCGCCACCGCGGGATTTCAGCGCGGGTGCCGTAGGCGGCGACAGAATCCGCCTTCTCGTCCGTTCCTCAGCGCCCCACTCCAGCACAGAGGAGGTGCTGCTCACCGAACTCGACGGCAGGCACTGGTCCTTTGAAACCGCCAAGGCGTTCACGGGTAGGGCCTTCGGTGTTTTCGCCATCGAAGGCGAAGTCCTGGTACGGCGGCTGGACTACTGCGGCGCAGACTGACCAGCCCGGACAACCGGGGCCAGCGCATCCTACCCCTGGGAGTGGGTCCGCACGTCGGGGCTGACCTCCGCGTGGTGGCCGAGGTTCCTCGAGACGGCGCGTGCCGCGGCGCGGACTGCCGGGGCCAGGACGTTCGGGGGAGTGGACCCGTCCGGGACCACGATGGACAGCGCGGCCACCACCGAACCCTGGGCGTCGAATACGGGCGAGGCAACTGAAACGGTCCGGGAGGGCAGGCTGCGGCGGATCATGGCGATCCCCGTGCGCCGAACATCGGAGAGCGTGCGGCGCACCTGGCCCTCGGGCATGTCCGGAACTCCAGGCTCGTTTTCGGGAGGCTTCCGCAGGATGGCCTCCTGGAATTGTTGATCAGCGCCTGCCAGCAGGACCAGGCCGACGGCGGTGGACCGCAGCGGAGCCCGGCCGCCCACCCGGTACGCCACCTCGGTTGCGTCCTTGGAGGACAGCCGTTCGATCAGCACCGCCTGTTCGTTGTCACGGACGGCCAGCAGGACGTGGTGCCTGGTCACCTCGAAAAGGTCCTCCAGGTAAGGGAGCGCGATTTCCCGCACGCCATGCCCGCGCGGCGACAGCGACGCGACCTCCCAAAGCCGGACCCCCACAACGTACCGGCCGTCGTCGAGCCTTTCCAGCGCGCCCCACGCAACCAGGCGGGCAATCAGCCGCAGCGCGGTGGGTGCGGGCATCCCCGCATAGCGGGCCATCTCGGACAGCGTCAGGGCGCGACGGCGGTCGGAGAAGACTGCGAGCAGGCTGAGGGCGCGGTCCACCACCGGTTCGCCCTGCTTGGGCCGCTTTCCGCGGGCGGGGGTGGTTTCGGTGTCCGGCTGGACGGTCATGGCTTGCTTCCTTGCAGTGTTTGTACGTGAGCTGCGTTGATACGTGAGCTACCCCACAATACTATTCCAACCAATGAAAGTCGGCTGTGGGGTGCAGGTGCCCGCGCAGGAAGCTGGAACAGTTACTGCCACACGTTCAGGAGCCCGCCCGCAATGACCTCCTCCAGCCTCGACGCCTACGTCGAAACCCAGCCCAGGGAACGGCCGGCACCCACCCGGCTCCGCGTTGAACACCTGAAAGAGGCCTTTGGAATCACGGCAAGTGCACCGCGGATGAGCTGGGCCCCGCCGGCCGGCACGGTGCAGCAGACCGCCTACCGGATCACAGCGGACAACGGCTGGGACACGGGAAAGCTCACCTCTGCCCGGCACCAGTTGATCCCCTACACCGGCCCGGCGCTCCAGTCCCGCAGCCGGTTCGAATGGCGGGTGCGCACCTGGAACACCGACGCCGACGGCACCGAAACTGCGAGCGCATGGTCCGATCCCATGCCGGTGGAGCTGGGACTCCTGCACGCCTCTGACTGGACGGCGCAATGGATCGGCCCGGAAGAACCGGACGTTCCGGCCCCCGGTGAACGCCCCGGGTACGCCCTCCACAAGGCCTTCACCCTGGACAGGGTTCCGGAAACTGGCCGCGCGTACGCCACCGCCCACGGGATCTATGAGCTGTTCCTGAACGGCGTGCGCGTCGGTGACCAGCAGCTCACCCCCGGCTCCACCAGCTACAACACCACCCTCCAGTTCCAGGCCTACGACATCACGGGACTGCTCCGCCCCGGCGCCAACACCATCCGGGCCGTCCTCACCGACGGCTGGTACCGCGGAACCTTCGGATACACGCGCGACGCCGACATGTACGGCAGCAGCACGGCCCTCCTTGCGCAGCTGGAGATACAGTCCGGAGACAGCAGGACCGTCATCGGCACCGACGGGTCATGGCGGGTGTCCCGGACGGAGATCCTGGGCGCGGACCTGATGGCAGGGCAGCGGACGGACTTCCGCGCGCTGGAGGGCACGGCCGACGACGGCGCACCTTGCGCAAGTGCCGCGGCGGAGGCCGGTGCCGTCGTCGTCCGTAACTGCAGTTACGGAACACTGACCGGCCCGGTGGCCCCGCCCACGCGGATCGTGGAAGAATTCCCGCCGGTCTCCGTCACCAGGCTGGCCAGCGGCCGCCAGGTGGTGGACTTCGGCCAAAACATCCACGGCTGGGTGCGGCTCTCCAGGCTGGGCGGGCTGGGCGAGGCGGTAACCCTCGTGTACGGCGAAGCTCTTGATGCCACAGGCGACGTTACCCAGGACCACCTGCGCCCGCACGACTTCCGGCGCCCCGGCCAGTTCCTGCCTGCCGGCCAGGTTGACGTGGTGACCGCCTCGGGCGCTCCGGGGGAAGTGTTCGAACCCCGGCACACCACCCACGGATTCCAGTACGTGTCCGTCCAGGGCCTCACCACGGACCTGGCGGCGGAAGACATCACCGCCTGTTTGGTCCACACGGACCTGGAACCCGTAGGCAGCTTCACCTGCAGCGACCCGCGGCTCAACAAGCTTCATGACATCGTCCAATGGAGCTTCCGGGACAACGCCTGCGAGGTTCCCACCGACTGCCCGCAACGCGAAAAGGCCGGCTGGACCGGGGACTGGCAGCTGTTTGTGCCCACCGCCTCGTACCTCTACGACGTCACCGGTTTCTCGCGGAAATGGCTCCGGGATGTCCGCGCCGACCAGTGGGAAAACGGCGTCATCGCGAACATCTCGCCGTCGGCTGGGCCCGGGGTCACTTCGGCTGAGTTCATGGCGTTCACCAACGGGTCCTGCGGCTGGGGCGACGCGGTCGCGATGGTGCCGTGGGAGCTGTACCTGGCTACCGGGGACGCGGGGATCCTGGCCGAAAACTGGGAGGCGATGAACCGCTGGCTCGGCTTCGTCGGCAGGACCGCCGTGTCGCAGCGGCACCCGTCCCGGGCAGCTGCCAGCCCGGTTCCTGCACCTCACGAGAAGTTCCTGTGGGACACCGGTTTCCACTTCGGCGAATGGATGGAGCCGGACGGTCCGGAACCGGACCTGTTCGCCGCCCGCTCCGCAGACCACAGCATCGTGGCAACCGCCTATTACCGGAACACCACTGCGGTCATGGCCCAGGCGGCTGCGGTCCTGGGCAGGCCGGAGGAAGCGCGGGCGCTGGCGGACCTTTCGGAAAACATCCGGCAGGCGTGGGAAAAGGAATACCTGGACCCGGCCGGCCAGGTAACCCAGCCAAGCCAGGCGAACTGTGTCCGGGCGCTCGCCTTTGACCTGGTCAGCCCGCAGCACCGTTCCAGCGTTACCGCCCAGCTGGTTTTACTCATCCGGGACGCCGGCACCCACGTGGGCACAGGCTTCCTGGCCACGCCCTACCTGCTGCCCGTCCTGGCGGACAACGGTGAACTGGACCTCGCCTACGACCTCCTCATGCAGGATTCCGAGCCCTCATGGCTGGTCATCGTGGACCGCGGTGCCACCACCATGTGGGAGCTGTGGAACGGCCTCGACGCCGGCGGCGCCCCGCACCAGTCCCTGAACCACTACAGCAAGGGCGCTGTGGTGTCCTTCCTGCACCGCTACACGGCCGGCCTCCGGCAGGCGCCCGGCAGCGCGGGGTACCAACGGATCATCATCGAGCCGCGGCCCGGTGCGGGCCTGTCCTCCGCTGCGACGTCCCATACGGGTCCGCAGGGACGCATTGACGTGACATGGGAAATCGACGACGGCGTGCTGGCACTTGGCGCCACGGTACCTTCCGGCACCACCGCCGAAGTCCGGCTTCCCGGTGAACCTGTAGCCGTCGTCGGCCCGGGGACCTATTCCTTCGTTGCCGCCGCCGGCAGCAAGAGCCCACACTTCCACCCAGCAAGGAGCAGTATGACCGCGGATCCAGCCACCGAGACGCTTGACACCACCCGCCCGGGCGGCGTGGACGTTCCGCCGTTCCCCGTCTTCGACGCACCGGGTGTTCCCGAAAACGCCTCGGACGTTTCCGCGGTGCACCGGGAAGTCACCTACGCACGTGCCATGGGTTTCCGGCCGTTGAAGATGGACATCTGGCTGCCCCGGCAGGCAACCGGCCCCGTTCCGCTGGTGGTGTGGGTGCACGGCGGCGCCTTCCAGCTGGGGGACCGTCGCGAGCTGCCGCCCACCTTTGCCCCCGACTCCGTGTTCCGGCTGCTCAATGAGGCCGGCATCGCCTGCGCCACAGTCGACTACCGGCATTCCCTGGAAGCTGCATTTCCGGCGCAGCTGCACGATCTGAAGGCGGCCGTCCGCTACCTGAGGGAATTCTCGGCGGACCTCGGCGTGGACCCTGCCCGCTTCGGAGCCTGGGGTGAGTCGGCCGGCGGCCACCTCGTGGCCATGCTTGGGCTGACGGGGAACCGGGAGGACCTTGACGGCGGCCTGGGTGCGCAGGGGCACCCAAGCGGCGTCAGCGCCGTCGTCGATTTTTATGGCGTCTCCTCACTGGTGGATATCCCGCCCATGGACACTCCGGACGGACTCTTTCCGCCAGCTTTGACGGCAGCGGTTCCGGCAGGGATGTCCCTGCAGCCTGAACAGATGCTGGTGGGCGGCTCCGCCAACCGGGACCTGCTCGCGGCCGCCAGCCCGGTCAGCTACGTGGCGCCCGGTGCGCCGCCGTTCCTGCTGATCCACGGGGACAGGGACGGCCTGGTCCCGCACTCGCAAACAGACCTGCTCTCAGCCGCGCTCGCGGACGCCGGCGTGGAACACCAGGTGGTCACCATCGAAGGCGGGGACCACTGCTTCTTCGGGGCCGAAGACCAGATGGACACCATCCTGGCCGCCGCCGTCGACTACTTCTCCCGGAAGCTGGGAACACCATGACACCACGAACAGAACCAGCACCTGCTTCCCCCGAGGCTGCCCCGGCCGGGACGCACGGACAGATCGCCGCCGGTTTCGCCGAATACCTTGCCAGCCCCGAGGGGCCGCAGTTCCTCAACCCGGACGCCGTCCGGACCCCGGGGCCTGATGTCCCCATCCGCACCGTAGCGGCCGACGGGCGGCACGGTCCGGTGGCCGTCCGGATCTATGGCGAACCGGCCGGCACGGACAGCCCCGCCCTCGTCTGGTTGCACGGCGGCGGATTTGTCAGCGGCAGCGTGGACATTCCCGAATCCGATTACCTGGCACGGGTACTGGCGGACCGGGGCACGCCGGTGCTGTCGGTGGACTACCGGCTGGCCCGCGACGGGGTGTCCTTCCCGATCCCGCACGACGACGCGTTGGCCGGGTGGTTTTGGGCCCGGAAGAACGCCGAATCCCTGGGGCTGAATCCTGGTTTGTTGTGCCTGGGCGGTGCCGGTGCCGGCGGCAACCTGGCCGTGGGCGCAGCGCTCTACCTGATCGACGCCGGCAAGCCGCTGCCTGCCAAGCTGCTGCTGGCCTACCCCTTCCTGGATGCCGAGCTCCCGCCGCCGGCCAGCGGACTGGACGAGTCGGTCATGGCGGGGCTTCCGCGCCACCTGCGGTTCACCCTGGAGGACTGCATCCGGACGGCGGAAAATTATGTTGGCGGCCCGGTCAGCATGGCACCGTCCTACGCGATGCCCGGCTACGCCGATCCGGCCGGGCTTCCACCCACCGCGCTGCTTGCCTGCGAGTACGACGACGCCCGCGGCTCCACCGAGCTGTTTGCCTCGGCTTTGGAGCGCGCCGCGGTTCCGGTGTCCCTCTTCCTTGCCGAAGGCGCTGTCCATGGCCACCTCAACCACACCGCCGGCCTGCCGGAAGGGCAGGCGGCCCTGGACTTCCTGGCCAGGGAACTGGCTGCCGCCACGGCAGCGTGATGCTGTTTCATTCAGTGAAACCGCCCACGCGGACACCGCCAGCCATGCCCCACAGTTGAGAGAAGACGCGGTCTGCAGCAGCGGCCGGCGGGGATAGAAACGGCGCGGCACACAATGGAGTCAACGATGACGGCAGGGCAGATCCTGAAGGGGATCGAGTTTTCCCATCCGGGGGGTGCAACCCCGTTGCTGCTGGACCTGTACCTGCCCGCCGGTTCATATGCTGGCGCTGACCAGGACTCGGAGGCAGGCGGCCCAGGATTCCCTGCTGTCATCCACTTCCACGGCGGCGGATGGCGGACGGGGGAGCGGTCATCGCTCGGACCCACCGTGGATGGCTTCGGCCTGAGCCCCATCGAGCAGCTGGTGGAAGCCGGCTTCGTGGTGGCGTCCGCCGACTACCGGCTCAGCGCCGCTGCCACCTTCCCGGCCCAGCTTTTGGACGCCAAGGCCGCAGTCCGGTGGCTCCGCACGAATGCTGCCGAGTACAACGTGGATCCGGACCGTATCTGCGCATGGGGCGATTCGGCCGGCGGCCATCTGGCCAGCCTGGTGGGACTCACGGCGGGTGCCGCGATGGAGGGCGAAACCAGGAAAACTGACGACCGCGTCGCGGCCGTCGCCGCCTGGTACCCGCCCACGGACCTGACCCGGATGGGCGAACAGGCCCGGCCCGACGCCGTGGCCAGCGCGGACGACCCCGGCTCCCGCGAAGCGCTGCTCATCGGCGCCCAGCCCGCGGATGCGCCGGACTTGGCGGCGGCGGCCAGCCCCATCACCTACGTGCGTGAGGGTGCCCCGCCCTTCCTCCTCGTCCACGGCACCGCCGACCGGTTCGTCCCGGTGGCCCAGTCCGCCAGTCTGGCCGAAGCGCTTCAAAAGGCGGGTGCCGGCGTCGAACTTCTCCTGATCGAAGGTGCGGACCACATGTGGTCCCTGCCGGACGGGAGCCAGGCCGCCGCACGGCAGGCCACCGCGGCCACCATAGATTTCTTCCGCCGCCAGGCGCAGAAGCACTGATCTCTTCGCAAACCGCCGGCCCGCTCGTGCCCGGCAAGACCTGAAAGGCCCCTCCATGCAGTTCATCGGCATCACCCGCCACGGCGAACCCTGGGCAGCAGCCCTCGTGGACTCCCGGGTTTTCCCGCTCGCCCCGATCAACGATTTCTGGTCCGACCCCAGCGGCTGGCAGGACAAAGCCGCCTCGCTCTCACCTGCCGTGTCCGCCTCCCATGGTTCTACTTCCAGCGCGTTCGACGCCCGCAGCTGGCTGGAGCGGACCAGCGTCACCGAAGTGCCGCTCGTCCCCGCCTCCGCACGGGTCATCTGCGTTGGCCTGAACTACAAGGCGCACGCAGCCGAGGGAAGCTACAAGGACCAGGAGCTGCCGCCGTACCCCACCCTGTTCGGCCGCTGGACGGCGTCCTTGTCCGTAGGCAATGTGCCGGTCCCGGTACCCGCCGGGGAAGCAGGCCTGGACTGGGAGGGCGAAGTTGCCGCGTACATCGGGCAGCGGGTGGAATCCGCGGACGAAGCAACCGCGGCGCGGGCCGTCTTCGGCTACTCAACCTTCAACGACATCACCTCCCGCACCGCGCAGAAACTCACTTCGCAGTGGACACTGGGCAAGAACGGCGACTTCAGCGGCCCCCTCGGACCGCTGGTCAGCCGGGACGAGGTGGGGGACCTCCGCGACGGGCTCCAGGTCCGGACCCGCGTCAACGGCATCGAGGCCCAGAACGGCAACACCAGGGACATGATCTTCTCCGTTCCGGAAATCATTGTGTTGATCAGCCAGACGTTCACCCTCCATCCTGGTGACGTGATCGCCACCGGCACCCCGGAAGGCGTCGGTTACGCCCGCGCCCCGCAGTGGCTCCTGCAGCCCGGGGACACCGTTGAGGTGGAAATCGACCGGCTCGGCACCCTGGTCACTCCGGTGGGAGACCTCACGCTCCGGAGCCGTGCCTGATGGGCGCCCTGGCCGCCGCCGTCCGGGAGCAGATCCCGGGGGAAGCGCAGGTCCTGATTTCCGGCGGGGGGCCGAGCGGCCTGTTCCTCGCCCTGGACCTCGCGGGGCGCGGCATCCCCAGCACCGTGATTGAACCCCGCGGATCCGTGGACCACACCAGGCCGCGGGCCAAGACCACCAACGCGCGCACCATGACCCACCTGCGCCGGCTGGGCCTGGCGGACGCACTGCGCGCAGCGGCCCCGCTTCCGGTGGACTACGCGCAGGACGTCATATTCTGCACCCGCCTGGCCGGACCGGCAGCGCACGAGCTGCGCCGGTTCCGGAACTCCTTCCAGCTGGTTCCCGGCCGTTATGGGCCGCAGCCCGAATGCGGGCAGCAGGTTCCCCAGCCTGTCCTCGAGGAGGTGCTCCGCGCCGCCGCAGCCCGCAACCCGCTGGTCACCTTCATCACCGGGTGGAGCGTCACGGAAGTACGGGAAGTACGGGGTGCGGAAGGCCCAGTCGCCGCACGTCCGGACGTTCAGGCTGCCGGAAGCCAGGCCGCGGCCACGCTGTACGCCGCCGTCGTCGCGGACGCCTCCGGCAGCACGGCAACCATCCGGAGCAGCTACGTGGTGGGGGCGGACGGTGGTTCCTCCGCGGTGCGGCGCAGCCTGGGTATCCGCCTGGAAGGAAGCTCCGCTGCACTGTCCAACATCAGCATCCTGTTCCGGTCGAAGGAGCTTGGCGCGGCCATCACCTTGGATTCCGCCGTCCAGTACTGGGTGGTTGGATCAGAGGCCGCCGGCATGGTGGGACGAATGGACCTGGCTGATACCTGGTGGGCCATCATCCAGGGCGTGGATCCCGGCAAGGATGTAGCCCCCGGCGACGCCGCGGCCCTGGTCCGTTCCTTGGTGGGCGCGGAGGTGGACGTGGACGTGGTGGCCACTGATCCGTGGACAGCCCGGATGCTGCTGGCCCCCGAGTACAGCCGCGGCAACATCTTCCTGGTGGGCGATGCGGCCCACCTGAACCCGCCCTGGGGAGGGCATGGCTTCAACACCTGCGTGGGCGATGCCGCCAACCTGGCCTGGAAGCTTGCAGGGGTCATACAGGGCTGGGCAAACCCCCGGCTCCTGGACAGCTACGGCCTGGAGCGGCGCCCGGTTGCGGCGCGGACCATCCGCGACGCCGCGGCAAACGGCAAGGCCCTGGCTTACCACTTCGCCGATCCCCGGCTTGCCGGCCACGGCCCCGAGGGCGTTGCGGCACGGCAGGCGGCGCATGAAGCCCTCGCTGTTAAGCAGAGCGAGTTTGATTCCCTGGGCCTGGTGCTGGGCTATGCCTACGCTGATTCCCCGGCAGTGGTGCCGGACGGGGCCCCGGTCCCTGCCGAGGACCCGATCCGCTACGTTGCTTCCGCCACCCCCGGTGCACTGCTTCCGCACGCCTGGCTGCAGGATTCCACGTCCCTGTACAGCCGGCTGGGCGGCGGCTTCACGCTTATGGCCTACGACGGCGCGCCGGGCGGGATGCACGGAGGCCATGCCTTCGCAGAGGTATTGGAGGCCGGTGCCCGGCAGGGCATTCCGGTAACGGTAGCCATGGTGGGGCCGGCCGACGACGGCACCCCGCTGTCCGAACTGTGGGGCGCCCCCGCGGTGCTGGTCCGTCCCGACCAGCACGTGGCGTGGCGCGGGAGTTCAGCCGAGGCCGCAGCGGCAGCCCTAACCGTTGCAGCGGGCTCCGCACCAGCCGGGTACGCATCTGCCGGGGCATCACCGCAGAGCACATCATTCACCAGCAGCCAGGACGAAGCCAGGAGCAGCTATGTCGACGCCGTCATTCCGTGATTACCTCTTTGCCCCCGATCATCCCCGCGTGGCGGAAATCAGGGGCCTGGATGCCCGCGAGTACGCGGAGGCCGCCACGCGGGACTCCTTTGCCGGTCCCATGATCGAGGGCTGGAAGAAGCTGTACCCGCAACCCTTCGTGGGCATCACCAGTGACGGCGTGCGGCGTGGGGGTTTGTTCCCGGTGGCGCCGGCCCAGTCCGGCGAGGAGGCACCCACCGCGGAGATGGTGGCAGCAGCCCGGAAGCTACTGGGGGTGGCGGCGCCCGAACAGGCGGGAAAGCTCACCTATGCCGTGGACGCCCCGGAATGGCAGAGCTGGGCCAACCCGGAATTCATGCAGCACGACACCGGCCTGCGGCTGGATGAGCTGGAAACGCCGGTCCGCGACGCTGCCCTGGCCGTGGTGGAGGCGTCCCTGAGCACCGAGGGCTTTGACCTGGTCCGCAACCTGATGCGCATCAACGGGTTCCTGGGGGACCTGGTGGATCTGCCGCTGCTGATGAACGAGTTCAGCTACAACTTCGCGCTGTACGGCGAGCCGTCCGAAACTGAGCCCTGGGGATGGCAGATCTTCGGCCACCATGCCGCGCTCAACTGCCTGGTGGCGGGGACCCAGATGGTGATCTCCCCGGTGTTCATGGGCGCCGAGCCGGACATGATCGACGACGGTCCGCACAAGGGCGTCAGGGTCTTCAAGGAGCGCATCGCACTGGCCCGTGACCTGATGGAGGCACTGCCGGCGGACCTGCGGGCGGAGGCCACAGTGTATGAAGCAATGGTGGATCCGGCAATGCCGGAAGGCCGCATCCATCCCGGCGACGAACGCCATTTGGGCGGGTGTTTCCAGGACAACCGGGTGATTCCCTACGAAGGCATCCGGGTCAGCCGCATGCCGGCGGAAGCCCGCACCATCCTGGACGCCCTGGTTGACGACTTCATTGCCTACCTGCCTGCCGGCCCCCGTTCAGCCCGCCGTCGGGAGATCCGCGAGCAGTACGGCGAAACCTTTTTCAGCTGGATCGGCGGCTGGGAAGGGCAGGACGCGTTCTACTTCCGGCTGCAGAGTCCCGTGGTGGTGCTGGAGCTCGACCACCACACCGGCGTCTTCCTGGACAATGACCAGCCTGCCCCGTTCCACATGCACACCGTGGTCCGCACACCCAACGGGAACGACTACGGCCGCGAACTGGTGAAGCAATATCCGTCCATTGCTCCATAACTGCCGTTTTCAGGGTCCATAACGACACCTACTCAGCAGTCGATAGTTCTTAAAACCCAAATGGCCCGGACTTCCTCTCGGAGGTCCGGGCCATTGATTTTTGAATGGGTTACTTGGAGCGCTAGGAGAGCTCCAGCGCGGTGCGGCGCTGGGGCGGCGGGCCCACCACGGTGAGGTCCATCTCTGCCTGGGCGCGCGAGAAACCCTCCATGTCCATATAGGGGGTCCCGCCTTCGGTGTACATGTAGTCGTCAGTGGGCTTGTTGAAGTACTCGAAGAACCCGTTGAACACCGACGGTGTGAGGAAGCCCAGCATCTGGGTGTTGTGGGAGTCCAGGGCGAAGGAGTGGACGGTGCCAGCCGGGGCGTGGACAAAGTCGCCCTTGGTGAGCAGCATTTCCCTGCCGTTGGCGTACAGCCACATCCGGCCTTCCGTGCAGATGAAGTTCTCCGTGTGTTCCGAGTGGAAGTGCAGCGGAATGTAGGGCGTCTTGGCTCCCTTGGTGTGCACGGCGAAGTAGTTCGAGCCGGTGTTGGCCGGCCGGGACAGGTAGGTGAACATCGTCTGGTAGCTGGCCAGGCGCTCGCCCTCGTGGGCGCTGAGGAAGTAGGGGCTCTGCGTGGGCGGCAGGCCGGCGTCGTGCTTGAACGTGGGGGTAACGCGTTCCACGTGCGGGAAGGTGATGCCGAATTCAGCGCCCACCTCAGCTTGTTCCTGGTGGCCGGCCGTCCGGCCTGCACGGACCGGGGGAACGTGCGAATCGATGGGCGTGCCCACCCGCTCGTAGTAGGCCTCGGCCCCGCCCGGCGTCATCCAGTTCAGGAAGCGGGTGTAGTGGCTGGCCATCCGGTACGCGTGAGGCGTGTTCGGCGGGATGACCACGGAGTCTCCCGGGGTGAGGATGCGGCTTTCGCCGGGCAGCCAGACATGAAGGATCCCGTCGAAAACGTAGAGCGTCTTGTGCTCCACCTTGTGGCTGACGAATGGCGACTCTGCCCCCATGCCCCCCGAAATGTAGGCGGCGCTGAAGATGCCCCCGGTATCCGCTGCACGGGCAATGATCGTCACCAGCTGGCCGTTGATTTCGTAGCGTGCGCCCTCGCCCGAGGCCATGTAGTAGGGGACGGCTTCGCCGGGCAGCGCGTTGGCAACCGGCAGCTGCTTGTTCATTTCCTCAACGCTGAGGGACATGGGTTCCTTCTTTCCAGTCGGCCGGCCATCGCCGGAGCGTGACCTACATCATGGCTGGAGGGCACCTTCAGTCACTAGATGGGATTCCATTGAGTGAAAGCCCCATGTGGCTTAAATCGTGGCGGAAGCGGCGCAGCTCCGCTTCCGCATTGCCTGGCAATCCTAGGACTCACACTCCTTGCAGTACTTCCTGCCGTCCTTCTCCCTGGCGAGCTGGCTGCGGTGGTGCACCAGGAAGCAGGACATGCAGGTGAATTCGTCGGCCTGGACGGGCACCACCTGAATCAGCAGTTCTTCGTTGGACAGGTCCGCGCCGGGCAGTTCGAAGTTGTCGGCGAGGTCGGTTTCGTCGACGTCGGCAATGGCCTCCCTTCGGCCCGGCTTCTCGGTTTTCAGCTCCTCGAAGCCGCGGTTCGGCTCTTCCTCGGGCGTTACCCGGGGAGCGTCGTAGTCAACTGACATTGGTGCGTTCTCCTGTCGGCTGGAAGCAGTTCGTCCTGAACAGAGCAACAACAGAAGGCAGGGCGCGGATATTCCCGAACCAAGTTATAGGTAGACTGACCTACCTACTGCCGTTTTCGAAGGAGCCTTGTGTCTGCCCGGAGTGCCGTTGCGCACACCCCTGCGCCGTCAAAGCGCCCGGCCCGCGCGCTGCTGCTCGAGGCGGCGGCGCGGCTTTTCTATTCCCGGGGGGTGGCTGCCACCGGCATCGACGCCATCACCGCCGAAGCCGGGGTGGCCAAGAAGAGCCTCTACAACAACTTCGCTTCCAAGGCTGAGCTGGTAGCTGCCTATCTTGAAGCCCGGCATGCGGAATGGCTGGAGCTGTACAGGCGGCGGCTGGAAAACTCCCGGAATCCAATCGAACGGGTGCTGGCGATCTTTGACGCCTATGCGGACCATGCCAATGGTGCCTACCTCAACGGCTTTCGTGGCTGCGGGCTGCTCAATGCAGCGGCGGAGCTGCCGGCAGGTGCGCCCGGCCGGCTGGCGGTCCGGAAACACAAGGAAGAAGTGGAGGAACTGCTGGCACTGCACGTTGCCGACTTGCTGCCGGGGGACGATCCGCGAGCTGCAGGCTTGGCCCGGCACCTGGCCTTCCTCCTCGAGGGTGCAATGGCCCGGGCCGGGCTCGAGGGCGATGACGCCTGCCTGAAAGAGTGCCGGATGATTGCTTCCCGGCTGCTGGCGGACCTGTGAGCGCGTCAGCGGGTTCGGCCAACGGTTCGTCCAACGCGCCGCTCTGGGGTGCTCTGTGCGTGGTGGCGGCTTCGGTGCTCTGGGGCACCACGGGCACGGCTGCAACATTTGCGCCGTCCGTGAGTCCGCTGGCCGTCGGTGCGGTGGCCATGGGAGTCGGCGGGTTGCTGCAGGCACTGTACGCAGCCAACGCGATAACGGGGCAGTGGCCGGGCCTGCTGGCCCGCTGGCGCCTGGTGTCCCTGGGCGCGCTGGCGGTGGCCGTCTATCCGCTGGCCTTTTACAGCTCCATGCGTCTTTCCGGCGTGGCAGTGGGAACGGTGGTATCCATCGGCTCGGCGCCAGTGGCGGCCGCGCTCATCGAGCGTTTCGCCGACGGCAAACTGCTCACCCGCCGGTGGATGGCGGGGGCGTTATTGGGCGTCTCGGGCGCTGCCTTGCTGTCCTTCGCCGGGCACGCGCCCGCCGGTTCCCCCGGCGGTTCCTGGGCATCCCTGGCCGGGATAGCCCTGGGCCTGCTCGCCGGCGCCACCTATGCCCTCTATTCCTGGGCGGCCCACCGCCTGATCGGCGGCGGGCTTTCGTCGCGGGCGGCCATGGGGGCTGTCTTTGGGCTCGGCGGGTTGCTGCTGATGCCCGTGCTGGCGGTCACCGGCCGGCCCCTGCTTGAGTCATGGGTCAATTTCTCCGTGGGCGCCTATATGGCACTGGTCCCGATGTTTGCCGGGTACGTCCTCTTTGGGTGGGGCCTGGCCAGGATCCGGGCCAGCACGGCCACCGGGATATCCCTGCTTGAAACGGTGGTGGCCGCACTGCTTGCGGTTCTGGTGGTGGGTGAGAGGCTGCCCCGGCATGGCTGGCTTGGCGCCGCCGTCGTCCTCTTCAGCCTCTTTATCCTGGCGCCGCGGCAGTCAACCAGCGTGCCGCTCCGGCCGCCGTCGCCTGCTGGGGAAGGGCTTGCCCAGCAGCAGGCCGGTGCCCAGCCCCACGAGTGAAAGCCCCAGGACCACCAGCGCAACGATCTGGCCGCTGACGCCGGCGATCAGCAGAACCAGCCCGGCAAGGCCTGCGAGCGCGCCGAAAAAGAGGTCGGCCCTGAACCGGGGCGCGGGGTAGCCGGAGAGCAGCTCCATGGCCAGGTGGGGGTCGTCGGCGATCAGCCCCAGCTCCAGCTCCTTGAGCAGCCGCCGTTCCTCTTCGGACATTGGCACGGGATGCCCCCGGTTTTCGGCTAAACGGGATATCGGTATTGACGCTAAAACTCCCGTGGCGCTGCGTCAAGAGGCCCGGCTGCATCGCCGCGAGCATCACTTCAGGACGTCGTACCGCAGCTCATTCCCCAGGACCCTCACGCCCTGGGTGGGGACGTGCGGCGTGGCCTTGGCGGGCGGCATCAGGTGGGTAACGGGCAGCCCGGCGAGCAGGAGGCAATGGTCCGCGATGAGCCTGCGGTGGCAGCGCCACCAGACGGTTTCGCTGCACATGATGGCAGTCTGTTCCGACTGTGCGGCAGCAACGAGCGCTTCCGCTGCAACGCCGAAGTCCGCGGTGCGCATGTAGGCGGCGTAGGCCCGGAACGACTCATTGCGCAGGGCGGTATCGGGGGAGTCCGGCGGAAGCTTGCGGAAACCGCCCAGCTGCCGTTCCCACCGGTAGCTGATTCCCGCTTCCGGCAGCCACGCCTCCATGCGGTCCTTGCCGAAGTGGGGGTGCTTCCTGCTGCCCGGACCGATCCGGACATCCACCAGCGACGCCACACCGGCATCCCGCAGGCGCGAGGCGAACTCCGCCTGGGACGCAGTCCCGTGACCGACAGTGAACAGGGCCTTCACGCAAGCAATGATAGGCACGGCTCCCAGCCCCCTCCCAACAGGCCGTGGTGAAGTAGCCATTTCAGGGAATCAGCCTGCAACCGGCAGCGCCTGGAAGCGCAGCCGGTTGCAGGCTGATGGAAAACGCCGGGCAATGCCTTAGGAAATGCCCTCTACGACGTACTCGAAGCGTCCAGGCCCGACGTCGGCAGGGGCGCGCCCCGGCAGTTCCACGCGGGCGGTGGTTCCGGTGGGCACCTCGATTTCCACGCTGTGTCCGCTTCCGTCGCGCTTCCAGGAGATGGATGCCCGCCCGTAGGGCGTCTCGTGGGCTGCGGACGCTGAGCTCAGCCCGCCACCCGGCTGGGGGCGGAAGAGGATCCGCCGGTACCCTGGCTCAAGCGGGGCCAGGCCGGCCACCGAGCGGTGCATCCAGTCCGCCACCGCGCCGAGGGCGTAATGGTTGAAGGAAGTCATTTCCCCCGGATTGACCGTCCCGTCCGGTAGCAGGGAGTCCCAGCGTTCCCAGATTGTTGTGCCGCCCTGTCCCACGGAGTAGAGCCAGGAGGGGCATTCCTTCTCCAGGAGCAGGTCATATGCCGTCTCCAGTTCGCCAACACTGGTGAGGGCATCGGCGATGACTGGAGTCCCCGCAAAGCCGGTGGCGATACGGTTGCCCGCCTCGCGCACCAGTTCGGCGAGGCGTTTACCTGCCAACTGTCTGTGCTCCACGTTTGGGAAGAGGTCGAAAACGATGGCAAGTGCGTACGCGGTCTGTGCGTCGCTGGTCATGCGTCCATCGGGAAGGATGTATTCCTTGGCGAAAGCTTCAGAGGCCGCGCGCGCAAGTTCCAGATACCGGAGTTCGTCGTCGGACTTTCCCAGCACCCCGGCCATCTTTGCCAGATGACGTGCCGACCAGGCAAAGTAGGCGCTTGCAACGAGGTGGCGGTCGGTTTTGGCTTCACTTGGGTTCTCCGGCGGGGCGCTGGGGTCCAGCCAATCACCGAGCTGGAAGCCTGTGTTCCACAGGTGGCTCCTACCGGCTAGCGAATCCAACAGGTCCACCCACGCTTTCGCGCTCTGGTACTGGTCAGCGAGTACCTTCGCATCGTTGAACCGCTCGTAGAGCACCCACGGAGTGAGGACCGCGACGTCTCCCCAAACCGCCCCGGGCCGGACTGGCGTCCAGTACTCTCCGCCGGGGATAACGGGCACGTACCAGGGCACTGTCCCGTCCGGTGCCTGCTCTGCTGCCACGTCCTTGAGCCAGGAAGACAGCATCCCTGAACAGTCGTAAAGGAAGGTGGCGGTAGGCGCGAAGACCTGCAGGTCGCCGGTCCAGCCCAGGCGCTCATCCCGTTGGGGGCAGTCGGTGGGAATGTCCACAAAGTTGCCCTTCATGCTCCACCGAACGTTTTCATGCAGCCGGTTGAGGTCAGGATCCGAGCATTCGAACCACCCAGTGCGGGCCATGTCCGTGTGGTAGACCCGGGCAATGACGTTTTCCGCCACGTTCCCGCCGGTCCAGCCGCTGATTTCGGCGTAGCGGAACCCATGGATGGTAAAGCGCGGCTCCCACGTTTCCGGTGCACCGCCCGCCAGCGTATACACGTCTGTGGCGGCGGCGCCCCGCAATGGGCGGGTGTAAAGCTCACCATCCTGGAGGACCTCGGCGTGGCGGACGGTGACAGTCCTTCCGGCTTCGCCCTGAACGTTGACCCGCAGGCGCCCTACGAGGTTCTGCCCGAAGTCGAGGATCAGCTTCCCTGACGGAGACGTGGTCACCTTCACCGCCCGCACCTCGTCAGTGCACCTGACCGGCGGACCTTCGGGGGCCACCAGCGTGGCGGGGTCACGGTGGACTTCGGTGACGGGATGCCATTCGCCGTCATTGAATTCCGGCCGGCTCCAACCGGCTGGCAGCAACCGGGCGTCGTACTGCTCACCCTCGTAAAGCCCCGTGAACAGGATGGGTCCGAAGGACGCCTTCCACTCCCCGTCCGTTCCCACCACGGTGACGGAGCCGTCGTCGTGCGTCACCTGGAGCTGTGCGAGGAGGGCAACGTTGTCGCCGTAGAGGTTCCGGTGCCCGCCGTTGAAACCGAAGCGGCCACGGTACCAGCCGTCCGCCAGCCAGGCCCCCATTGCGTTCCCGCCCTGCGCAAGGTGGTCGGTGACGTCGTACGTGTAATAGCGCAGGCGCTCGCCATAAACGGTCCAGCCCGGCGAGAAAGCGTCCTTTCCAATCCTGTTTCCGTTGACCTCCATCTCGTACAGCCCGTGGGCGGTGACATAGAGGCGGGCCGATGCCACTGGCCGAGGCAGTTGGAAAGTCCGCCGCAGCAGCGGCGGGCGGCGGTCGGAGTCACGGTCCTCGTCCCAGGCAGGTGTGATGGGGGAGGCTACCCAGTCTTCCGGGGCAAGGAGTCCGGTTTCGACGGCGGCGGGCGGGCTCCAGCCGCTTGGTTCCACGGCTGCCGTCCCCCAGACCCGGACACTTACGTCCGCCCGCTGGCCTGAGTTGAGTGCTTCGGCAGGCCACGGCTGAAGAACTGACCCGTCGGACTCGAACCGCTCACTGGTCCAGCGTCCTGCCTCTGTGGTGATGGAGAGCTGGTAGGCGCCCTGCACCCAGCCGGGCTCGGCACGCGTTTTCCAGGAGATCCGTGGCTTTCCGGTTCCTATGCCCAGCGCATCGGGAAGATGCTCGAAGGTCACCGGTTGGACGGTGGTTGTCATGAAATTGCCCTCTTCCTTGCAGGGTTGATGAACGGGCGGTTAGCAGCCCGTAAGCGACGTGATGTGTTTGTAGTGCCGGGGATCTAGCCCTTGACTGCACCAGCGGTCATGCCGGCCACAATCTGGCGGTTGAAGAACAGGTACATGACCAGTGGCGGGATGGTGATCAACAGGATGTTCATGAAGAGCAGGTTGTACGCAGTGGTGAACTGGCTCTGGAAGTTGAACAGAGTGAGCTGGACCGTGGCATTGGCGTCACCGGGGAGGAAGTACAGCGGGTTCTGGAACGTGTTGAAGATACTGACGGACTGGACCACGATCACCGTAACGATGACTGATTTCAACAGCGGAAAGACTACGCGGAAGAACAACCGGATGGGTCCGCAGCCGTCAATCACCGCGGCTTCGTCGAGTTCTTTGGGAATGGAGGAGATAAAAGCCCGGAAGAGCAGAACGCAGAAGGACAGCCCGAAGGCCACTTCGATGAAGATCAGTCCGGTGAGGGTCTTGAACAGGCCCAGGCCTTGGAGCACCCAGATGGTGGGGATGACCGCGGGCGGGATGATCAGGCCGGAGAGGATGAGGAAGTTGATTGCCGGGTTCCAGCGGCTGCGGCGGCGCTGCAGGACCCAGGCAACCATGGCGGCGAGGATCACCAGGATGGCGACGCTGGCCACCGTGAGGATGGTGCTGTTGATGAAGGCCGTGACCAGCATGAACTTCCTTGCGGAGAGGACCTCCTGGAAGTTCTCAATGAGGGAGAAATTAGTGGGCCAGGAGAATTCAAGTCTGTTGGCCTCGCGGCGGTCCTTCATGGCGATGAGGGCCATGAAGAGCAGCGGAACCACGAAGACAATGAACGTGACGGCGATGGCCAGGACTCCCAGGCCATAGCGCTTGATGGCGGCGGTCATGCTTCGACTTCCTTGCGGTTCAGGAACATGGACAGGGGCACGATGACGGCGGTGACGATCAGGAAGAGAACCACATTGCCTGCTGTGGAGAGGCCATAGAAGCCGGCCTGGTACTGCTTGAAGATGACGGAGGCGATCACATCCGAGGTGAAGCCCGGGCCGCCCTTGGTCATTGCCCAGATCAAATCGAACGACCTCAGCCCGCCTATGAGGGACAGGATGATGACTGTTGCGGTGGCAGGACGGGCGAGGGGGAGGGTGATGTTGAAGAAGCTCTTGACCGGGCTGGCGCCGTCCATTTTGGCTGCTTCAAAGTACTCGGCCGGGATGGAGACGATTCCTGCGATGTAGATGACGGTGGCCAGGCCCACGCCCTTCCACACGTCCACGAAGGCAACGGACATGAGCGCCCATGCGGGGTCGGTGAGCCACGCCGGGCCATCAATGCCGACGACGGCGAGGGCTTTGTTGATGAGCCCAGTGGAGGGATCCATCAGGACGGTGAACACAATGCCTACCCCGATACTGCTGAGCAGGACCGGGAAGAAGATAATGGATCGCAGGTAGCCGCGGGCGATGATCTGGGACGTCAGCAGCACAGCGAGGAGCATGCCAATGACTACCTTGAGGGCCGACGTCACCACTCCATAGATGAACGTGTTGGTCAGGCCCTTGAGCAGCGCTTCCTCTGAGAAGAACTGGACGAAATTGTCCGTCCCTATCCAGGTGAAGTCGGTGAGGTTCCATCGGGTGAAGCTGAAGAAGAACGACGCGAAGGTGGGAATCAGGAACAGGGTTGCGTAGATCAGGGCGGCCGGAAGGTAGAACCAGTAGGGATAGGCGGACCGGGCGGAACGGCGTTTGGGCTTCGCCTGGTCGATGCGGCGGGCAGCTGGCGTGGGTGCTGTGGTGGTATTCGTGGTCATGTCAATAGCTCCAAGGTGCCGTCCGGTCCTGGCAGGCAGGCCCGGACGGCGGGTGGTTTCGGAGGTCAGTTCCAGCCGGGCAGGTTCAGCTGCTTGGCCTGCTTGGTGACGTCTGCGTCGTAGAGGGCCGCGCCGTCCTTAGCCGAGCGGATGCCGGAGCCGACCTCAACGGTGATCTGTTCGAGCGCCGGACCTTTGACGGGTGAGAGGAATTCGAGCGCCGGGCTGTTCCTGGATTCGTCTTCGAAGAACGGAAGCATGTCCTTCACGGCGGTGGGAACGTCCTCGGGGAGGTCGCAGCCTTCTACGAGGTAAGGGCCGTTGGCTCCCACAGCTGCCGTCTGCGACTCGCAACCTTCAGTGCTCGCGATGAAGGCCAGGAACTTCTTTGCTTCGTCGACGTTTTCCGTGGACTTGGGCAGGTACACGCCACCGGGGAGCCATACCGTCAACGGGTTCTTCGCCGGGTCATCGCCCGGCAGCGGAAACAGCCCGATGTCGTTCAGCTGGTCGGGGTAGGCCACCTTCAGCTCCGGCAAGGCGAAACTGAGGATGGGGTACTGGGCCCCCTCGCCGTTGGCCAGTTTCTCCAAGGCCTGAGCGTAGGTAGTGGATGCGAAATCTTCGTTGAAGAGCCCGGCCTTGTACGCCTCTTCAAGGTGTTCGAAGCCCTTGATGGCTGCGGGATCCGTGGCGTACTTGACCTTGTTGGCGGTGTAGTCCTCAGGGAACGTGGGGTTGGCGGCGGCCACGTTGGCGAAATCGCCCAGGACAAAGAGCTGCGAGGTCCATGTGGTCTGGTACGACTGGATGATGGCCGCAGTCCCGGAATCCTTGATCTTGCGGCTGTTCTCCATGAACTCGTCCCACGTCTTGGGGACCGAGAGGCCGAGTTCCTCATACACCTTCTTGTTGTAGAGGACTGCCCCGGCACTGCCGGTGCCCACAGGTACACCGTAAACATCGTCCCCAGCGGTCACAACCGGCTTGAAGGATTCGGAAACGTTGTCCATGTAGGACTCGCCGGTGAGGGGGACAAGGTTCTGCTCCGGGTTGATCTGCTGGAAGAGCGATCCGGTGTTGTAGGAGAACACGTCCGCCATGTCTCCCGTGGCCAGTCTGGTCTTGACGATGTTGTCCCCGTCGCCGCCCTGGGGACGGGTTTCAATTTCAACGGTGATGTCGGGGTTTGCCGCGTGGAAGTCCTCGGCGAGCTGCTCGGCGTAGGTGATGGTGTTTTCAGTGTTGTCGACGAGCCATGTGATGGTCTTGCCGCCGCCGTTTTCGCCTCCGCCGCCGGAGCAACCGGTGAGGACCAATGCCGCTGCGGCGACGCTTCCGGCGATGGCCGGCCAGCGCCGGTTGGGGGTGAGTATCATCTTTACCTCCTCGTAAAGCCGCAGGTCCTGCTGGTCCTGTGGAACGTTTCAAAGCAAACTTTTCCCGAAAGGAATTGCGAAAAGTGGCTTATGTAGATCGGTCTACGTTTTTACTGTAAGGGAACTCACAACAGGAATCAAGGATTTTCTGTAGATCAGTCTACAATTACTCCTGGGGCAACCAGAGAGGCTGGGGATGTGAACAAACATCCGAAGAGGGCGACCATCAGTGACGTCGCGGAACACGCAGGCGTCTCCCGTGCAGCGGTATCAAAAGTACTTCGCGGGGCGTACGGCGTTAGCGACGTCATGAAGGCGCGGGTCGAGGCCTCCATGGATGCCCTTGGTTACCGGCCCTCCGCGTTGGCGCGGGGCATGCGCGGCAGGAGTTTCACCCTCGGGGTGTTCGTGGTGGACCTTTCGAACACCTTCGTTACGGTGCTCATCGAGGGGATCCGGGCAGAGGCGGGCAGTCGCGGTTACCAAGTGTTCATCGGGGAGGCGAACATGGGCCTCGCGCAGCAGAAGCAGATGATAGAGGCCATGATTGACCGGAAAATGGACGGCCTGGTCCTCATTGCGCCGTTCGGCCCGGACGAGGAGCTGGAGAAGATCGGACGGATCACGCCCACGGTCGTCCTTGGGCGTCATGGGCCCGGACAGGATTATGACACCGTAGCAAGCGATGATTTGGCGGGCAGCGCCCTGATTGTCGACCATCTGGTGTCGTTGGGGCACCGGCGGATTTCCCACCTGAAGCACGTGGGCAAAGAGAAGAACGAAGCAACAATGCCACAGGTTGTCCGTGCTGACGGATACATCCAAGCCATGGTCCGCCATGGCTTGGATGCAGAAGTCGACGTCATCGAAACCAAGTGGAACCACCAGGGCGGTGCTGATGCCGTCGACCTCATGCTGGACCGGGATGCCCCTCCCACCGCCGTACACACCGGAACGGACATGGCCGGCTTTGGGGTGCTCTCCCGATTTCATGAGTTGTCGGTTCCGGTGCCGGAGGCTTTCTCCGTGGTGGGCTATGACAACGCGCTGGCGGCTTCACTTCCCCAGATTTCCCTCACCACCGTGGACCAGTCGGGGTTCGAAATGGGCTCGCTGGCTTCGCGACTGCTGGTGGAGCGGATCGAGGGCAGGGTGGAACCTGTATCCACCCTGGTCAAGCCCACACTGATGGTCCGCACTACCACCGGCCCCGTACCGGTTGGGAGCGGCGTGAAGCCGGAACTCCTACGTAACGTGGCGCAAGGGTAAGGGATCCACTGCAGGTGACCGTGCCGCAAGCCAGTCCTGGTTTCGTCTCTGCGCCGCCCTGCAATAATCTGAACCAATCGGTTGTGCGCGGGGGTGCAGGCGCCCGGTGCAACAGGCAGCACTGTAAGTTCGGGCCACATCACACCAGACGAGGCGGACACGCATGACGGCTTCAGACCAGCAGCACCCACAGCGCACAGGGATGCCAACAGACCCTCCCGGGCTTTCGCGCGCCGCGGGCGGTGCTGCTGCCGGCGCGGCCGTGGACCCCCATCTGCTCCAGAAGCTGGCCGACGCGCATGGCGTGGGTACCTCGTTCCAGGGCTGGGATGGGCTGCCGCATACGGTAGCTGGAGAGACGCTGATTAAGGTGCTGGCCGCTTTGGGCGTGCAGGCGGACACCAACCAGGCCATCGAGGCCGCGCTGGCGCAAGCTGAACTGGCCCCCTGGCGCCGGATGCTGCCTCCCGCCGTCGTCATCCAGCAGGGTGAACCCGCGCTGGTCCCGGTCCATGCGCGTGATGGCGCAGCCGTGCAGCTGGGCATTGCCCTCGAAGACGGTTCCGGCGTCAAGGCGGTCCAGGAGGACGTCCGGGAACAGCCGCGGGATGTCGACGGCGTGGCCACCCGCCGCCTTACCTTCGCCCTCCCGCAGGACCTGCCCCTCGGCTGGCACACCCTGACCGCCCGTGCCGGCGACGTGACCGCGGAGGCCACCCTGGTGGTGACGCCGCGCCAGCTCAGCACCGCGCAGCCGCTCGAAGAGCGCCGCGGCTGGGGGCTGGCCACGCAGCTCTATTCCGTCCGGTCCAGGCGCTCCTGGGGAATCGGCGATTTCGCGGACCTCGCCGACCTCGCGGCCATCAGCGGCGAACGCGGCGCCGACTACGTGCTGGTCAACCCGCTGCACGCGGCTGAGCCCGTGCCGCCGGTGCAGCCGTCCCCGTACTCGCCCTCTACGCGCCGGTTCTTCAACCCGCTCTACATCCGTATCGAGGCCATTCCCGAGCTGGGCTACCTGAAGCCGCGCCGGCGCGCAGCGGTGGAAAAGCTCCGTGAGGAAGTGTCCGGGCTTAACAAGGATGGCGCCCGGTTGGACCGGAACGCCGTCTACGCGGCCAAGCTCCAGGCCCTGGAAATGCTCTACCATGCACGCCGGTCCCCGGCCCGGCAGGCCGCCTTTGACGAGTTCTGCCGGATTTCCGGCAAGGGGCTGGACGATTTTGCCCTCTGGTCCGCAATCCGTGAAGACCTTGCGCCGGATGATCCGCTGTGGACCGATCCCGCCTTCGCACTGGGCACCCGGGAGGCGGAGGCGCTGCGGGACAAACTTGGGGACCGGATCGGGTTCCACCGGTGGCTGCAGTGGATCTGCGACGAGCAGCTCGAAGAGGCCCAGCGGGCCGCCCTCCGGTCCGGCATGCGGCTCGGCGTGGTGCACGACCTCGCCGTCGGCGTGGACCACAGCAGCGCCGATGCCTGGACACTGCGCGACGTACTGGCTCCCGCCACCAGCGTGGGCGCCCCGCCGGACATGTACAACCAGCAGGGACAGGACTGGGGGCAGCCGCCCTGGCACCCCGCCCGCCTGGCCGAGGCCGGCTACATACCGTTCCGGAACATGCTGGCCACGGTGCTGCGGCACGCGGGCGGCATCCGGGTGGACCACATCCTTGGCCTGTTCCGGCTTTGGTGGATCCCGGTGGGAAATGCCCCGGGCGACGGCGCCTACGTGCGCTACGACCATGAGGCACTGATCGGCATCCTCGCCCTGGAGGCGCAGCGTGCCGGAGCCGTGGTGATCGGCGAGGACCTGGGCACCTTCGAGCCCTGGGTGCGGGACTACCTGGCTGCCCGCGGCATCCTGGGCACGTCCATCCTCTGGTTCGAGTACGACGGCGACTCGCCCCTTGCGCCCGAAAAGTACCGGACGCAGGCGCTCGCCAGCGTCAACACCCATGACCTTCCGCCCACGGCCGGTTACCTCGCCGGGGACCACGTGGCGCTGCGCAGCGGGCTGGGCTTGCTGGAGCGGTCCGAGGCGGAGGAACGGGCCGAGCACAACGCCGCGCTGGAGAAAATGCTGGCCATGGTGCGGGAGCGTGGCTACCTGCCCGGAACAACCGCAGGCGGGCATCCGGAAACGGAAGAACAGACCATCGAGGCGCTGCACCTCCTGCTCACCCAGACGCCGTCGGTCCTGCTGGGCGTTGCCCTGGTGGACGCGGTGGGGGAGCGCCGGGTCCAGAACCAGCCCGGCACCACCGAAGCGCTGTACCCCAACTGGCAGGTTCCGCTGGGCGGGCCGGACGGCAAACCGGTGTTCCTTGACGATCTTCCCGCGAATGCCCGGTTCAACTCGCTGCTGGCGGCGGTGGAAGGAGCCCTGCGCGGCTAGCCGCCCGCCGGCTGCCTGTTGTCACGCACAACAACCTGTCAGCCAGCAACCTGTCAGCCACCAACGCGAGGCCACTCCCTCGACCGTCCGGGATCCGGAACGGCGAAGGAGTGGCCCCACGTTGGGGCTAAACGCCGGTTCCGCTAGCCGGCCGTGATCACGTGCGTAAAGTGGTCGTAACGGAAGGTGGCCGGGCCGCCGTCGTGCTTTAACACGATGTTGGAACCCGGTGAGGCGCCGCCCGCGCCGCAGCTGACATTCCAGGACCGGTCCAGGGCGGCCTTGAACTCATAAGTGCCGGCAGGCAGGGCCGGCGCGGACAGCTTCCATACGAGGTCGGCCGGATCGAGCATGAGCTGTGCCTGGTCGCAGGCAGGTTCCCAGTCCGTGGCGCAGCCAAGCTCACTGTTCATGCTCCCCGCGGCCGCCACAGCCCCGGGCTGCTGGGAGGCGTAGACGGCGCTGAGCAGGTGCGTGCTGTTGTCGTAGCGGAACGTCACCGGGCCGCCGGGATGGTCCAACGTGATGTTCGGTCCGTTGAACGCGCCGCCAGCCCCGTAGTTCTCGTCCCAGCCGCCGTTGAGCGCTGCCTTGTATTCGTACTGCCCCTCAGGAAGATCCACCGTGAGCCGCCAGACCTTGTCGGCGGGGTCGAGCACCATCATTGCCTGCGAACACGCCGGATCCCACGGTTTGGTGCAGCCCATTGCCTCGTTCAGGGAACCCGCTACTGTCACGGAGTCGGGCTGCGGTGCTTCGCCCACCGTCACCGTCCGGGTTTCACTGACCACGCTGAAGCCGTGGCCGGTCAAGACGGCCCGGTACGCCACCTTTGTACCGTCGTCGAGGCCGGAGACGTCGTCCTCCGCCGAGTACACGGGCGAGGAATCATCCGTGGCTACCGCAGTCCAGGCGCCGCCTGCCACGCTTCGTTCGAACGTCACTGTGTGGCTTGCCTTCTCGGGGTCCACGGTGGCGCTGAGCTCCACCTGGCCCTCGGCTCTGCTGCCTTCCGCGGGCTTGTTCAGCGTCACCACCGGCGCGGGCACGCTGGCCGTGCGTGGCTGCGAGCTGGCGGTGTGCCCGCCGTTGTCCAGCACAGTGGCTCGGTACTCGACCGGCGTCCCGGCGTCCAGCGCCGCCACGTCATGGAACACCTGGTACGGCGCGGTGTCATCGGTGCCGATAGGCGCCCACCCTCCGCCTGCCGTCCTGGCTTCAAAGGTGACCTCATAGAACGAAGAACCGCCGACGTCGGCCGTCACCTTGAGGCGCCCGTTGTCGCCGGGAGCCGCTGCCGGGTCCTGGAGGACGACGGCGGGCGCGGCCTTGGAGTGCGGGATCCGCCCGGAGGACTGGTAGACCACGGCGGAGAGCGGCGGCACCGTGACGGTCAGCGTGCCGGCCTCCGACGTCTTGGTTTCCGCGGCGGCGTCCCCGTAGATGCGGGTGTAGTTGCGTTTGGCGATGTAGGTGGGCACCTCTGCGGTCTGTGCCTGCTCGCTGTTGTTCAGCGCCACGACGTACTCGCGCTGGTCCCCGGCATCCGTACGGGAGAACGCGTAGATGCCCGGACCCTCGGAGGCGTAGCGGTGCTGGTGTGCGCCGTCGCGCAGGGCCGGGTGCTCCCTGGTGAGCGTGGCCAGTTCGCTGATCTTGTTGTACAGCGGGTGCGCGGTGTTGAAGTTGTCGGTGGCGTGCGTGGCGTCCGTGCCCAGCAGGTCGTCGTCGAGGTACTCCGGCACCTGGCTGGCGAACAGCGTCTGGCGGGCGTCCTGGTCACCGCCCGGGCCGGTGAAGCCCTGCTCGTCGCCGTAATAGATGACGGGGTTGCCGCGGGAAAAGTACATGAGCTCGTGGGCCAGCTGGTCGCGGGCCACCTGCTCGGCGCCGGACGATCCCGGGTTGTCCGCGGCGATGAAGCTGCCGATGCGGCCCATGTCGTGGTTCCCCAGGAACGTTGGCAGCTGGTAGACGTTCGAGTCCGCGTCCGTGTACCAGTCATCGCCGGCGAAGAAGGTCTCCAGCGTGCGGGCGTCCTGGCTCTTGGAGGCGAAACTCCGGGCGGCGTCCTGGAAGGGGAAGTCCAGGACGGCCTGCATCTGGTTCCGGGTTGTGAACTGGGAAGTGAAGCTCTTGGTGGTGTCGAAGACCTCGCCGAACATGAAGAACTCGTCCTTGCCCTGGGCATTGGCGTAGCTCAGGACGTCCGGGCCGAACTCCTGCCAGAACTCGTTGTTGACGTGCTTCATCGTGTCGATGCGGAAGCCGTCAACGCCGAAGTCTGCAATCCAGGTCTTGTAGATGTCCTTCATGCCGTCCACGACAGTGGGATGCTCGGTGAACAGGTCGTCCAGGCCGAAGAAATCCCCGTAGTAGGCGTCCTCGCCAACGAAGGTTGTGTCGCCGCGGTTGTGGTAGAGCGCGGGATCGTTCAACCAGGCGGGAACCTTCAGGTCCTCCTCGCCCTCCTCCAGGACCGGAACGTAGGGGAAGGACGTTTCCGGGGCGAGGTCCGGGAAGCTCTCCGAACCGGCGTAGTCGCGGTCGTCGAACGGCTCGCCGTCCGCGGTCTTGTATGGCACCTCGTCCTTGGAGGTGTATCCCTTGCGGGCGCCGCCCTCGTAGCCGATGACATCCGCCGTGTGGTTGGTGATGATGTCGAAGTAGACCTTCATGCCACGGGAGTGGGCCTCGTCGATGAGGGCCTTCAGCTCATCATTGGTGCCGAGATGCGGGTCGATTTGGGTGAAGTCCGTAATCCAGTACCCGTGGTACCCGGCGGATTTGTCCTCGGGCTGAACCGCCTTGTTTTTGAAGCTGGGGGTGAGCCAGATGGACGTGGTGCCCAGGCCCTGGATGTAGTCGATTTTGTCCAGCAGGCCTGCCAGGTCCCCGCCGTTGTAGAACCCCTTTTTGGCGGGGTCGAACCCGGAAACCATGGAATCGCCGCCCAGTCCGCCGTCGTCATTCGCGGCGTTCCCGTTGTTGAAGCGGTCAGCCATGACGAAATAGAAGTTCTCGTCCGTGACGGGAGCGCGGAGTGAATGGAAGGCCGACGCCGTGCCGGGGTCCTTCGGGCCGGGTGCGGCCTGGGCGGGGAGGACTGCCGCTGAAACCGCGACGGCGGCCGCCAGCAACCCGGCGGCTGAACGGAAGGCGGTGGTTTTGAGGGATGTGCGGGCGGGTGGTGGCGCGGCGGAGGGGCGGGGGCGCGCGGACACGCTGAGATGGGTGCGGAATGACAAGGGTGAGACCTTCCTGGGAGCGTCGCTGCTGTTCAGGCTTGCCGAGGGAAAACAGGCGGCAAGGAGGAGTGCGTTTCACAGGAAAGCCAGCCTTTCCGTGAGGCACGTCACAACTGTAAGCGCTTGCACGAAATAACTCCAGCGATTGTGCTGGACTGTCCCGGTCCGGCTGGTTGTTTCTCCGGCCCGTGCCAGGACCCTCCGGAAAGCGGCAGTGTTTCGTAACAGGCTGCCCGGAGGAGACCTAGCCTGCGGGCACCAGGGCGGTGGGCGAGGCGATCTCTAGATTGTGGACTACTTCTCCCGGGCAGCCCGTGAGGGTATCCAGCGCAAAGGTGGCCACGTTGTCGGACCGCTCATGGGCCACGTGGAGCCAGTTACCCCTCACCAGGTGGTGACGCGGCCAGTTTCCGCCGCTGGGCGTGTCCTTGACGGGTACCAGTTCCGTCCCCCCGGCACCGACCTCAAGCACGCTGATGATATTGGAGCCACGCACGCCCACATAGGCATAGGACCCCCGGAAGCCGAGACAGATTTCCGCGCCGGAGTCGTCCGGGAGGCTGCCGCCGGACGTTGCCGGCCCGCGGAAAACCAGCTCGAAGGTACCCGCTTCCGGTCTCACGATGAACACTTCGACGGAGTACTCAGACACCACGAACACGTTCCCGTTCTGATGCTGAACCATGTGCCGTGGGCCAGTGCCGAAGGGCAGAACAACCTCGTGGTCAGCAACCAGCCCGGTGCCCGGCGCGTAGTTCCAGACCCGAAGGGTGTCGTGGCCCAGGTCTGTGGTCATGATGCGCCCGTCCGCCAGCATCAGGCTGGCGTGGGCGCGGCTCTGCCGCGGCTCACCCGGATTGAGGCCGGCGTGCGGATCGACCGACGGCACCGCGGGGAGCCGCCGGGTCATCCCGCCGTCGGCATCCAGTTCGTAGAGCAGGACCTGGCCGTCGCCCCAGCAGGCTGCGGTGACGAAGCGGCCCTGCGGGTCCACAGCAACGTGGCAGGTTGCTTCTCCGGCGCGTTGCGGCTCACCGAGGGGCTCCAGCCCGAAGTCGCCGGAGCGGCGGAAAGCCCGGACCATTTTGCGCTGCTCGGCCACTGCGTACACCACGGGCAGCGTGGGATGGACGGCAACGAAGGACGGCGAGTCCGTCTCCGCCGCAGTTCCCAGCCATTCGAGGCTTCCGTCCGGGTGCTCGGCCAAAGCACCGATGCCGTCCGCCCTGCCTCCTCCGTCGGGGGTGTAGGTACCGGTCCAAATGACGGGGTGCGGGGCAGGAGAAGTCATGGTTCCATCCTGCCAAAAAATGGATGCCTTACGGTGCACTTGCCCACTAACATTGGGCTCCAGCCACGCCTCTGGCTATCGGGGGCGTGCGGAAGGGGTGATGATGCGCAACTGCGAGCCGACTGCTGAGCCCCAGACCCTTGCTCCGGTGGTTTCCGCCCTGCGGGCAGCGGGCTGTGTCTTCGCAGAAGACGAGGCGCTGCTGCTAATAGCTGAGGCCCCGGATTCCGCGGTACTCGCAGAATGGGTGGACCGCCGCATATCCGGCATGCCACTGGAACATGTTCTGGGATGGGCGGATTTTTGCGGGGACCGCATCGCCGTGGACCCGGGTGTTTTTGTGCCTCGGCGGCGGACGGAGCTGCTGGTTCACCAGGCAGTAAGCCTGCTGCGGGACCGGACACTTTCACCGCCCCCGATTGTTGTGGACCTTTGCTGCGGTTCGGGCGCGGTTGGTACGGCCATTGCCCGGCTGCACCCAAGGGCGGAAGTGCACTTGGCTGATATCGATCCTGCGGCAGTGAACTGTGCCCGCCGCAATGTGGATCCCGTTAGGGGCCGCGTGTACCAGGGTGATCTGTTCGCGGCGCTGCCGCCGGCGCTTCAAGGCCGGGTGCGGATTCTTGCCGTCAACGCTCCTTACGTCCCCACGGAAGCGATAAGAACAATGCCGCCTGAAGCGCGCCTCTACGAATCGCGCGCTGCGCTCGACGGGGGCGGTGACGGACTGGACTTCCACCGCCGCGTGGCAGCACACGCCCTCCAATGGCTTTCGCCTGGCGGACACCTGCTGATCGAGACCAGTGGGCAGCAGGCCGGGCGGACATCCGCGATCGCGGCTGAGGCGGGGTTAACCGTCCGGACCGTCCATGATGATGAGCTGGACGGGACTGTGGTGGTCGGTTCCCTCCATCGGGGCACGCGGACCCAGGCAGTTACGTGACGGTAATTGCGCCTGCACTGTCTTGTCCAGGCCCTGGCCGGAGGCAGGTCAGGGTGCGGCGCCCTGGATCCGCGACTGGAGTACAGGCAAACCGGGTCCCGCGAGCTCGTTCACGTAAGGTTTACGGCCAGCCATGGACATCACCAGGGCGAGCGTCGATCCGGTGACCAGCGGTCCGGTGCCCGTTGCGAAGGGTCCGTCGTCAGCGCGCAGCTTCAGGCCTGCGATGCTTGTGCGGCTGTCCACGGTGAAGTCGCGTTCGGCGAAAAATTCGGCCACGAAGGTCAAAGCCTCGATGCTGGGTGTTCGGGGAAGTCCCAGCGGCTGGCGGATGTCTTGGGCATGCACGACGACTTCGCCGAGGTAGGCCGCAGTGTGGCTTGAAGGCGCCGTGGTACTCCCGATTACCGCCCGGAAGCGCTCGAGGGTCTCGGTAGGTGTCCTGCCGCGGTGCTCGGTCAGCCTGCGCTGGTTGTGGACATCGGGCCGGAAACGCGCGCCCAGTATGCTGCGGAACCACTGCCACTGGTTCAGGCTGGCTGCGGCCGTGAGGTGGGCGAGAACCTGCTCAATGTCCCACTGCCCACAGAGACTACGATGCTGCCACTGCTCCGGGTTGAGTCCAGAGAGATCCTCTGCCAGCGTGGTCCGCTCAATGTGGGCCAGCGCCCATAAGTGCTCGCTTGTCGGTGTCGTCATGGAACCCTCTCGGCTGGCGTTAGTTGATGGTGCTCATACAAAGCCGATGTGCCAGCGGCTGCCCGGATGAGACGGGAGGCGCCGCTGTCTCGTTGGGAGGAATACTGAGAGTGACAATATCGGGAATCACGCATCTTCGCCGCCTGGTTTATCGAACGAGTCACGGCTTGGAGTCTTCTCACTCCCGCTGCGTTCGCGGGGGCGGGGGTGGCCTGAAGTAACCGTTTTGTTGGGGCTTTTGTTGGGGGTCGATGTGTTTCGGGGGCGTGTACCAGGGTGTGCCGTGGCGGGTGGTGATGATCCATTGTTCTTTGTGGATGAGGTGGTGGTGCGCTGAGCAGAGAAGTGCGCCGTTGCTGGTGGATGTGGGGCCGCCGTCTGACCAGTAGGTGATGTGGTGGGCTTCGCACCACGGTGCGGGAATGGTGCAGTTGGGGAAGGTGCAACCTTGGTCGCGGGCTGTGAGGGCGAGCCGCTGGGCGGGGGTAAAGAGGCGGGTTTTGCGTCCGAGGTCCAGGATTTCGCCGTGGCTGCCCAGGACAGCGGGGATGATGTCGGCGTCGCAGGCCATTTTACGCAGGGTAGCGGCGGCCACGGGCCCGGTAAAGACGAAGTTACCCGACGCAAGACTGGGTTCTGTTCCGGTCGTGGTGTCTAGGTCCGTGCGGGTGCCAGTGCCGCTGCCGACACCCGCAGCTGCGTCCATGCTTACGTCGGTGCCGGTGCCTGCGTTCATGCCAGTGCCCGTGCCTGCACTACCCCCGCCTGCGCCGCGCGGGCCGGATTCCTGGCCGCCGGAGGGGTCGCCGCGGTGGAGGAAAAGGTCCTTGTAGTTGATGGTGGCAATGATCTGGGGCCGGTTGCCGCCGGTGATGGGGAGGGCATTGGTGGTGAGCCCTGCTTTGACGGCGCTGATAATGCCATCCAGTTGTTTTTGGGGGCGGGTGCGGCGGTCCAGGTCCCAGCCGGACCCCGGGCCGGCGTCGTGCCAAGCAGAGTCTTGCGCGGTCCCACTTCCGTCTCCGCTATCGGCGCCTATGACTATGTCCCTTGTGCTGCAACTTCCCCCGCCGGTGCCGCTGCCGGCGTCGGAGTCTGTCCCGGTCCCTGTACCGGAACCGGCGTTGGTGTCGGCGCAAGCGCCGTTGGAAAGGCCGAGACCGTTGGGGACGGAGGTGCGGGGGTTGGTGGCGGCGTTCATGACCGTGAGGAGGTGTTCGTACTGGTCGGTGGTGGCGAAGATTTCGAGGCGGTGCAAGCCGTGGCGGGGTTTGCGGATGAACGCGCCCTGGGTGTGGCGGAGGGCTTCCTCGGTGGGTTCGGTGCCGTCGGCGTCGATGGTCTCGGCCCAGCGCTGGGCCAACCGGGCTACGAAGTCGGGATCGGCGGCGGCCGCGGCGGCGGTGAGGTCATGTTCAATCCGGTCCAATACATCCGGAGTGGTGTGATGCCGGATCCGGTCCAGCGCAGCAGTGATGATCGTCCCGGCGTAAGAGGACACCACGGGCGCTGAAGCGACGGCCGCCAGCGAGTCCCCGTTCGTGCCCTCAGTCGTGTCGTTGGGCGTGTCCGCGGCTGTTGCCTCAGGAGTCGCTGCGCCATCGGCTGGCCCAGCCGAAAGTGGGTTGGGTGCCGGGGCAAGGGCGCAGGCGAGATGTGGCAGGGCCGGTGGAAGGGGTTCGCCGGTGAGGCTGGTGCCGGGCAGGGCCTGGTGGGCAAGTGCGAGGCGGCGGCGGGCCTCGCGCAGGGGAATCCGGAGCCGGAGGCGGAGGAACTCCGCGGTGGTCCTGCACCCGTCGTCGGCCGGCGAAGTAACGACCGGCACGCCACCCCTCGTCCCGGTACCCGCACCGGCAGTGACAACGCCATGAGCAGCAGTGGCTGCGCTGGGTGTCTGGTCGCTGGGTGTCGGGTCGCCGGGTTTCGGGTCGCTGGGCTCCGCGTCGCCCGGTGTAGCCTGGCCCGGCCAGCCGGCGTCTGTCTCATTGAGTATTTCGACGTCGTTCTCCCACCCGGTGACCCAGCCCCGGGACCGGGTGGACCGGGCCGCAGTCGCGGCGGTGATTGCTTCGCTTCGGGTGCGGTCCACAGCGCCGGCAGCGAGTAGCTGCAGGCATTCAACACTCCGGGCGAGGTCCTCAACCTGGCCGGCGAAGTCAGAAGCCTCAACATAGCCGGCCACTGCAAGAGCATCCGGCGCGGCCAGCGCCGCAGCATTGAGGAGGCCCCCGATTTCAGCCAGCCCGGCTTGCGGCTGTCCACCTGGTTCCTCGACACGTCCGGATGCATCGTCAACAGCCGGCGCGGGGAGCGAAGCGGGATCCGGGGGAGCCACAGTGCCCTCGCCTACGACTTCATAGAGGCGGGCTGAGACGGGCCGGGCGGCAGGAGCAAGACTACATTCGCCAGCTACTGCAGAGCACTGGCTGGGGACAATAGTCCGGGTGCCTGACGCAGGCCGGGGGCTTGTTGTTTTAGCTTTGTCAGGTGGAGGGAGGGAACCTGCGTTGGAAAGCAGGGCGGCATAACCGCCGAACTCTGCAAGCTGGTTCCCAAGCACCTTCATGGGACAACTCTGCCAAAGACCACTGACAAAAGTGCCGGCTAGATTGGCTATGTGGATAACACGGAAAGCAGGGGCCAGCCTGGGCGGGGTTATCCACACGGGGAGCCGTGTTGTGTTGGCGACCGCCTGCCGTGCTGGTTACCGGCTGAGGTCTTAAGACGCCGCTGGCCGCCGCGTCCCCCAAGGATCGCGACGGCCAGCAAAGCCATTCAGTTGTAGCACACGCAAACGGTGATTACGTTGTCAAGCGGCAACCGCTCTGCCGCAAGCCGTACGAGCGGCCTGTTATGACTTCGAACCAGTCTCGTCCGAGGTCCCGAGATTGTGCGTTTCCGGGTGTGTGCTGTGGGCGGGGATGTGGTCCCCGCCAAGGTCGCCACTGCCCGGGGTACCAGCAGCACCGGTACCAGTCGTACCCAAACCGCCCGAAGTACCCGCAGCGCCGGTGCTGGCAGCACCCGCTGTTGCGGCGTCGTCGGACGTTGAGGACTTCTTGTCACCGGCCGCGCCCTCGCGGTGCATTGCGGAACCAATGACTGTGCCTGCCCGGCGGGCCGCCTCAGTCAGCTGGTCCGCCACTTCAGGAGCCTTTTCCTTGATGGCATCCGTGGCAACAGCAACCTTGTCCTGAACCGGCTTGCTGTCCCAGATGCCCGCGGCGCGAGCCTTGAGTTTGTCGTACGCTGCCCGTCCCGACCGTGATCCAAGCACATAGCCGGCGGCAATTCCTACGCCCAAAAGAAGTTTGTTTTTCATGATGAGGTCCTGCTCCCTGAGAAGGTTCAGTTCCGGCCAGAGAGGCCGGGAGATAGAAAAACCGGCCCGGGGATGTTGTCCCCAGGCCGGCTCTCCTGGCTGGCGCGTCAGTTAGCTGCGTGCGCCACGCTTGGTGACCATGCCGTATACCAGCAGCACGATCAGCGCACCGCCGATGGCCAGCAGCCACGTCTGCAGGGAGAAGAACTCCTGCAGTCCGGTGCCAAAGATCATTCCGCCGATCCAGCCGCCGAGGAGTGCTCCAACGACGCCGAGGACCAGGGTGATGACCCAGCCGCCACCCTGGCGGCCCGGGAGGATCGCCTTAGCGATCGCGCCAGCAATAAGTCCGAGAATTAGAAATGCAATGAATCCCATTTTTTGTTCCTCTTCCTAAGTAAAGGAGGCCTCCGGATCCCGGAGACACTTCATCCTTCTGCCTCAATAGTAATCATGCTTACTATCTATTTGCCAACCCCAGTTGGAAGAAAAAGCCCATTTCAGGGCGGTTTAGTGCCCCGTTACGTCTGAGTCGTTGCCAGCATCGGGCCCCTCATCGAGGATAGCCAATTCCGCTAGATCCTGCGGGTCCAGGGTGAAATCGAAGATATCCAGGTTTTCCCTCATACGCTCCGGACTGGCTGTTTTCGGAATCGTTACAATTCCGTTCTGGACATGCCACCGAAGGACAAGCTGGCCGGGCGTTTTCCCATGCTTTTCGCCGAGCTGGGACAGGATGGGAGCGCCGAGCAGGCCGGCCCCGGAACCGCCCAGCGGGCTGTAGGACTCGGTGATGATGCCGTGCCTCTTATGGAAGTCCCGCTCAGCGGTCCGGGTTATTGCTGGGGACAGCTGAATCTGGTTGAGGGCGGGAATAACATCAGTTTCCGCCATCAGCCGTTCCAGGTGTGCAGGCTTGAAATTGGAGACCCCAATAGAGCGCACCTTCCCCTCCGCCTGGAGCCGTTCGAAGGTCCGCCAGGTAGAGACGTAGTCGTCCCGCGCCGGCAGGGGCCAGTGGATCAGCAGCAGGTCAACATAATCCAGCCCAAGCCGCTTCAAGGACCCCTCCAGTCCCTCCACGGCCCTGCCATTCCCCTGGAACTGGCCGTCCAGCTTGGTGGTGATGAACAGCTCGTCCCGGTCCACGCCGCTGGCGCGGATGCCGTTGCCCACACCCTGTTCATTGCCGTACTTCACGGCAGTGTCGATATGCCGGTATCCGGCTTCCAGGGCTTGTACGACGGCGGTGGCCGCCTCATCATCGGCCAGCGGCCAGGTGCCAAGCCCCACCTGCGGAATGGAGTAGCCGTCATTGAGTGTGATCAGCGGTGCACGTGTCATTGGAACAGTCTCTCCCGGATTCGGCTGCTTAGCCCTTGAAAGCCCTGAGAATGTTGTCCCCGTTGTACTCCAGGGACACCCTGGCGGTATCAGAAACGGCATCCGGGCCCTTCTGCTGCGCCAGGAAGTCCATGAAGCGCTGGATGGCCTGCCCGGCCTTCGCGGCGTCGCCGTTTTCAACAGCGGCCGCGGCCTGCTTGATGCTGGTTGCCAACTGGCTGGCCACGGGCCCTGACACGTCCCCTGACTCCACCAGGTCTTCAAGCACATGCTGCAGCGTCTTCACGCTGCCGGGGAGCCAGGCTGCGCGCAGGGGCACGCCGGCGAAGTCCATGTCCGAGGCAAGATAGAAGTCCGTGTAGGACGGCTGGTTGTAGGTGGTGTTCTGCCGGGCAACCTCGGCACGGTACTGGGGATCGTGCATGAGGGTGTAGAGCTTGTGGTTGGTCACCTCGGTGCTCAGGTACATGCGCAGCGCCGAACTATCAGCCGTCCGCACCAGCATTTCCTCGCGCCAGTCGCCCACCACGTCTGCCACCAGGCTGGGCGTGCCCTTGGTGCCGTTGTTGGTGCGGGTCCCCTCGGCTGTCAGCAGCCTGCCACGCTTCCAGTCATCGATGGTGGGCGTCTGCTCGCCTGAGCCGTTGATGATCTGCGTGGTCATGTCCGCGGCCCACTTGATGCTCATGTTGGTGCCGGGAGTGGCGGTTGACAGCTTGTCGCCGTCGGCCGACTGCATGCCGATGGCCCAGTTCTCGATGCCGGGGACGCCCGGGTCCACGTCGCCGATCATGCCGCGGCCGGTGTCCCTGCCGGAGTAGGCGCCGAAGAGCACCTCGCCGGTGGCGGCGTCGCGCATGGCGTAGCCGTAGGGGGCGTAGGTGCCGCCCTCGTGCACCGTGAAGATCTCTTTGCCTGGACGGGCGGGGTCGATGTCCGTGACGTGCATGGCGTCGCCGTGGCCCAATCGGGCTTCCCCGCCAGGGATGGCGCTGGCGTCGGGCATCGTGTCGAAGGAGCTGTACAGCAGCGAGCCGTCGTCGTCGATGGTGGCGGAGCCGTAAACGATCTCCTGCCTGCCGTCGCCGTCCACGTCTGCTGCGCTGAGCGAGTGGAAGCCCTGTGTAGTAAGCGTGCCGAATTCCGGATCGGTGCCGTCCCGGCCGTGCGGGCCGTCGTTGAACGGGTTGGTCATGGGCGTCCAGCCGGAGTCGACGTTCCACACGGGCGCGAGGTCTGACCCGTCCCAGGTGTAGGCGGCCAGTGTGGTCCGCGTGTAGTAGCCGCGGGCGAACACCGCAGCCGGCCTCTTGCCGTCAAGGTACGCGACGCCGGCAAGGAAGCGGTCCACCCTGTTGCCAGGCTCAATACGGGACATGGCGTAGTCACCCCACATGAGTCCGTCGTCGTGCCTGCCCGGCTCATACGCGACGGTCTTCAGTTCCTTGCCCGACGCGCCTTCAAACACCGTCAGGTATTCAGGGCCGGAAACGATGAAGCCCTCGAAGGCCCGCAGGTTGTTCCTGGCGCTGCGCGAGGGGGCGTAGACGTCCATGAAGTAGTCGGTGAGTGCTTCAGCGTCAGCCTGGGACAGGGGGTACTGGTACTTCGGCGCGGTGCCGAACGCTTCCTCCAGGGTGGCGGGCCAGTTGCCGGCCTTCACCTCCGGATGTTCGGTCCAGCCCTGGAACGTTTCCACCATGTGCCGGTAGTAGTCCGCCGCGCTCATGCGGTAGTCGTCCGAGTTGGAGTAGCCGGCCTCGATGTCCTGCTGCAGCAGCGAGATGAAGTTTTCGGAAGCGACGCTGCCGTCGGCCTTGAAGCTGGTGCTCTTGGTTCCCGGAGCCGTTTTCATCATCATTTCGGCGCGGCCGTCGCCGTCGAAATCGTTGACCAGCATCTGGGTGTAGTGGGCCCCCGAACGGATGTTGACGCCGAGGTCGATGCGGTGGAGCAGCGTGCCGTCCGCTTTGTAGGTATCCACGTAGGTGTTGCCGGTGTAGCCCACCTGTGAGACGTCTTTGGAGTTGTTCGGATCCCACTTGACGATGAATTCGTACTGGCCATCGCCGTCGACGTCTCCTACGGACGCGTCATTGGCGTTGTAGGTGTACGCCTGCCCGGCGGGGGTGGTTCCGTCTGCTGGCTTCTTCAGCGGGATGTCCACGAAGTTGCCGCCCCATGGCGTGGCGGTTGCGCTGCTGTCCACTTCCACGCCTGCGACGACGGCCCGCACCTGGTACCCGGACGCGGCGGTTCCGCCGGTGTCCTGGAAGTTGGTGCTGTTGGTCACCGTGGCCAGCTTCTCGCCGTCGCGGTAGACGTTGAAGTCCGTCCCGGTGAGGCCTGTGGCGGAAGAACCGGAGGCCTCGTGGCCCAGGAGCCGCCAGCTCAGGAAGACGCCTTCGGACGTCTTGGCGGCCACCAGGCCGCGGTCAAGGTGGTCCAGTTGGACGTCCGGCGTACCGGGCTTGGGAGAGCGTTCGACGGCGGACGCGGGGGCAGCGAGGCAGCCTACGGTAAGGGCAATTCCGACGGCGGCGACGGACAGGAGGCGCGCGGGAGTACGGTGCGGACTCATCAGTGAATCCTTTCAATTTGAGAACGGGAAAACGCTTCCCCGATAACCTAGCGGGGGAGTGCGGCAGAAAACAAGCCTTGCCGCCGGGCAGCAAGGAAGATATTTAGAACGTTGTAGAAGAGGCGGGGCGGCCGGGGACGCAGGAAGGGTGCGGGGACGCTGCAAGCTTTCCGGCGTCCCCGCACCCTTCCGGCAATCCGAGAGCCGCGCACTCTCAGTTCCAGGGCGGGTGGATGGATCTTATGCACCGCTCCGCGCCCAAGCTGTGAGCCGGTCTGTCAGGGCCATATAGCCCTGGTCCACGGTCTGCAGCTCGGGGTTTGCATCGAACCACTGCACGATTTCGCGGGCGCCGTCGGCGAAAGGGATGGTGGCGCGGTAGCCGGGCACCAGGGACTTGATCTTGGTGTTGTCGAAAACCACGGAGTGTGAGCGGTCTCCGAGGAGGTTGGCCCCCAGTTCGGCGCTGTGCGCGGCGATGGTTTCGGAAGCCACATGGACCAGTTCCGGCTCCGGGACGCCGGCCGCCCGCGCGAACAGTTGGTAAATCTGGTTCCAGGGCAGGTACTCGTCCGAGGTGATGGTGAAGCTTTCGCCCACCGCCTGCGGCCGGCCCAGAAGCCCCACGAAGGCCTTGGCGAAGTCCTGGCTGTGGGTCAGGGTCCACAGCGATGTCCCGTCCCCGTGCACCATGACCGGCAGCCCCGTGCGCATCCGGTGGATGTCGGTCCAGCCTCCCACCATGGCGATCTTGGTGCGGTCGTAGGTGTGCGAAGGCCGTACCACCGTGAGCGGGAAATCCTGCTCGCGGTATGCCTGGTAGAACAGTTCCTCGCACGAAATCTTGTCCCGGGAGTACTGCCAGAACGGATTCTTCAGCGGCGTGGACTCGCGGATCGGCAGCCTGGTGGGCGGTTTCTGGTAGGCGGAGGCGGAACTGATGAAAACGTACTGCCCGGTTCGCCCGGCGAACAGGTCCAGGCTGGCCTTTGCCTGGTCAGGCGTGAAGGTAATAAAGTCCGCCACGGCGTCGAACTCGCGCCCGGCGAGCACGGCGCGGACCGCGGAGGCATCCCGCACATCGGCCGTGAGGATTTCCGCCCCATCCGGGACCGGCCTTGTGGACCGGCCCCGGTTGAGGATGGTGAGCCGGTGTCCCAGCGCGACGGCTCGTTCTGCCGCCGCCGTGCTGATGACTCCGGTGCCGCCGATGAAAAGGATGTTTCTCGGCGCCACCGTGTCGGCGTCAGGGGTGAGTGGGTTCACCACGCGTAGTCTTCCGGAGCCGTGCGGTGCCCCGGGAAGATGTCATCGAGCCGCTTGAGGGCGTCGGCGTCCAGGGCGACGTCGAGGGCGCGGACAGCGGCGTCGAGCTGGTCCTGGGTTCGCGGTCCCACGATAGGTGCGGTGACGGCGGGCTGGTGCAGGAGCCAGGCAAGGGCAACGTCGCCGGGCTCGTGGCCGAGTTCATCCGCGAAATCCTCGTACTGCCGGATCTGGTCTTCGTGCTTCTTGAGGGTCTCCGCCGCACGGCCCTCGGTGCGGCGGACGCCGTCGCGCTCTTTCTTCAGTACACCGCCCAGGAGGCCGCCCTGCAGCGGCGACCAGGGAATGAGGCCCAGTCCGTACTGCTGGGCGGCCGGAATCACTTCCAATTCCACTTGGCGCATGAAGAGGTTGTAAATGGACTGCTCGCTGACCAGGCCCGTGTAATGGCGCCGCTGCGCCGCTTCCTGCGCCTGGGCAATGTGCCAGCCGGCAAAGTTGCTGCTGCCGGAGTAGAGGATTTTGCCCTGCTGGACGGCCACCTCGAAGGCTTGCCAGATTTCATCCCAGGGGGTGTCGCGGTCGATGTGGTGGAACTGGTAGACGTCGATGTAGTCGGTCTGCAGCCGCTTCAGGCTGGCGTCCAGGGCCCGGCGGATGTTCAAGGCGGAAAGCTTGGACTCGTTGGGCCGGTCCGTCATGGTGCCGTACAGCTTGGTGGCCAGCACCGTGTGTTCGCGGCGCTCGCCGCCCTTCGCGAACCAGCGGCCGATGATCTCCTCGGTCCAGCCGCGGTGGCCGGCGCCGCCGTAGACGTTGGCGGTGTCGAAGAAGTTGATGCCCTGCTCGTGTGCCGAATCCATGATGGAGTGGGCGTCCGCTTCTTCCGTCTGGGGGCCGAAGTTCATGGTGCCGAGGCAGAGGCGGGAGACTGTCAGGCCGGAGCGGCCCAGGTGGGTGTACTGCATGGGGTGTCCTTTCGGGGGACGGGGTCCAGGAGTTGGTCTACAGCTGGGTGAAGGCGGCGACGGCGGGATCGGAGCCGATCCGGGCGCCGGACTCGAGGGCAGTGATGGCGGCGAGTTCGTCATCCGTGAGCTTCAGGGTGGATGCGGCGAAGTTCTCCCGCATGCGTCCCGGGTCCACGGACTTGGGGATCACAATGTTCCCGGTAGCGAGGTGCCAGGCGAGCACTACTTGGGCCGTGGTGGCGTTGTGGGCGTTGGCAATGGCGGTCACGGCGTTTCCGTTGAGGTCCCCGCCCTGGCCGAGCGGGCTGTACGCCTCGACTCCGATGCCCAGTTCCCGGCACTTGGCCGCAAGGGGGGCTTGCTGGTAGCTGGGATGGAGTTCGATCTGGTTGACGGCAGGGACGATTTCCGCGGATTCCAGCAGGTGGTCCAGGTGTTCGGTCAGGAAGTTGGAGACGCCAATGGCGCGGATCTGGTTGTTCTCGTACAGCCGCTCCATCTCCTTCCAGGCCTGGACGTACAGTCCTTGGGAGGGGACGGGCCAGTGGATCAGGTAGAGGTCCACGAACTCCAGGCCCAGTGCTTTGCGGCTGTTCTGGAATGCTTCCTGCGCCCGGCCCTGTTCGCCGTTCCGCAGCTTGGTGGTCACGAAGATCTCCTCGCGGGGAATCCCCGTGGCCGCGATGGCCGCGCCCACTCCGGCCTCGTTGCGGTAACCGGCGGCGGTGTCGATGTGGCGGTAGCCGGCCTCGAAGGCATCTTCCACGATCCGCTGCGTGTCTTCGGGCGGGACCTGGAAAACGCCGAGGCCAAGCTGGGGGATAGTGACGCCGTTGTTCAGTGTCAGCTCTGACATGGGGGCTCCTTGATGCGCTGGTGCGGTAGTGGGATGCCGTGGATCGATAGGAAGAAAGCGGTTTCCAGTGGCTCCCTTCCGAGCCTATGCAGTTTTCGCCCGTAAGTCAGCAGGGCTGCGTGATTCTGTTTTTCCTAGGACTGCCAGTCCTACCTTCGTTGTAGAACGGGACCACCCGGCCGGGCAGAATGGTCTGCATGGGTCAAAGCGCCGAATTCGGAAAATTCCTCAAAGCCATGCGGTCCCGCCTGAGTCCCGAGGACGCCGGAGCGGGGCCCGCTTCCGGTGCGCGCCGGGTGCCCGGCCTCCGCCGCGAGGAAGTTGCCCGCCTGGCAGGAGTCAGCACTGACTATTACGTCCGCCTGGAGCAGGGCCGGAACATCCACCCTTCGCGGACGGTCCTGGATGCAGTGTCGCGGGCCCTCAGGCTGGACACCGGGGAACATGCGCACATGCTGGACCTGCTGGAGAACTGCGCCGGGTCCGCCCGGTCCAGCGTTCCCGCCGCCCAGGGCGTCCGCCCGGCACTCCGCCAGCTCCTTGAAGCCGTGGGTGATGTGCCTGCCATGGTGCTGGGGCGGCGCAGCGATGTCCTTGCCGGAAACCGGATGGCCTTCCTGCTGTTCACTGATTTCCCCGCACTTCCGGCAGCTGAGCGGAACCTGACCCGTTGGCTCATTCTTGATCCCGGTGCCCGGGAGCTCTTTCGCGACTGGAAGACTGTCGCCGCGGAAGCGGCAGGCGCGCTAAGGGTGGACGTTGGCCGGCACCCGAACGACGCCCAGGCCAACCAGCTGGTGGGCGAACTTGCCGTCCACAGCGAGCACTTCCGGCAGTGGTGGGCAGGGCACCGCGTGGCTACGCGGTCGGCGGGCAGCGTGCGGCTGCATCATCCCGCCGTCGGGGACCTGGAACTGAACTTTGAGAACCTGGTCCTCCCGGACGATCCCGACCAGACGCTCAGGGTGTACTCGGCGAAGGCGGGCTCGCCGTCGGCCGATGCGCTGGCGTTGCTGGGGAGCCTGGGGGCTGCCGCTCCCGCCGCGGAGCCGCGGACCCGCGACGCCTCGCCGGCCGTTGCGGAGAACCGGGAGTAGGGGCTCGGGGAGCATTGTGCTTTTGGCCAGTTGAAGTGGTGGATTCTGGCCACGAGCCCATTGGGGAAGGACCGGCCGCTTCCTAGGCTGGAGTAACACGCTTCTTCACCCAAGGATGGTCTCAACGATGAAACGCATCGCACTGCTTAAGGAACGCAAGGGTGCCGCGGCCGGCGTTCCTTCCACCGCCACCGGATCGCACTGCCCTGTGTCCGGCCTCTGGAGTCCGGACCATGACCCGCACACCGTGCTGTCCTTCTTCGAAGGCCACGTTTTTCCCGCGTTCGACGGCGTCCCAACAGTCTGGCGGCGGCGCTCAGCAGGCATGGTCTCGGCCAACTAGTTAAACGGCAACTGGCTCGCAGCCAACGTCCCCCTCTCGGGTAATTGGGGACGTCGGCTGCGAGCCAGTTGCGTTGGAACCGCTATTCTTCGAGGCGGAAACCGACCTTCATGGTGACCTGCCAGTCAGCGATCTTGCCCTCTTCCAGGTGGCCCCGGATCTCCTTCACCTCGAACCAGTCCAGGTTCCGGAGGGTCTGTGAGGCCTTCGCGATGCCATTGCGGACGGCCTCGTCCACACCCTGGTCCGACGTGCCGACAATTTCAGAAATGCTGTACGTGTGGTTGGACAACTTCGCTCCTAGTGATCGCCTTGCGGCTCCCGGTTGCGGGCCGTTCTTGAAGACTAGTAGGACTGCAAGAACATTGGCCAGCCTTAGCCGGGTGTTCCGTGGCTGCCGGCGGGAGGGTCCTCACGGCCCCGCCGGCACTAAATCCAGGGAGAAGCCAGCCTACTTCGCCTCGAGCACCAGGTTCTTGAGGTCGTCCAGCGTCTGCTGCATGTGGGCGTCCATGGCCTGCCGTGAGCGCACAGGGTCGCGGGACTCCAGCGCCTCGGCAATCTTCTGGTGGTGTCCGATTGCGTGCTCCTGGATCTCAGGGACCGCGGACGTCTGGGTGCGGCGCTTCTGCAGCACCTGGTGCAGCGGTTCGAACAGCACGGACACAAAGACATTTTCGGAAGCATGCAGGATAAGGTCGTGGAACGCCAGGTCCGCTTCCACAAAGGCGGCGACATCGTTCACCTCGTGGGCGGCGCGCATGCTGTCCACGTAGCTGTGGAGCGTCCGGATATCTTCGTCGCGTATCCGCCCTGCGGCGAGTTCGCAGGCACCTGTTTCCAGCATCCGCCGGAGTTCGATGAGCTGGACCGAGGTCTCTGCCTCGTTCTTCCCCTCCGACGCGGCACGCAACACCGCCTCGAGCGACGCCCAGCGGTTGAGCGGGTTCACGAATGTGCCGCGGCCGCGTTCAACGCTGAGGATCCGCTGGGCCTGCAGGGTCTTCATGGCCTCGCGCACCGTCATGCGGCTGACCTCGTGCCGGGCGCTCAGTTCGTGCTCGCCCGGGACCGTGGCGCCGGGCGGAAACTCACCGGTGATGATGCGGTCCAGTAGCTCATCGGCCACCTGGCCCACCAGTGATTGCCTCGCCATTGTGCCCCCGTTGATTCCTTCACTGCATATGTCGGACAAGTCTACTTGCGCGTCCCTATGTCGTATGCCACACTAAACCAAATGCAAGATGTCTGACATCTTACAGTTACCTTTACCGCAGGATCCGCCGCCCGGATTCATATACCGGATTCAACACAACGGAGTGCATCGTGACGCTTGAAGCAGACGTTCTGGCCGCCTACCCGGCCGAGGTCCAGATTCCCGCCCACCTGGTGGCCGGCACCCTGGCCGCCTCCAACGCGGAGACCCCGCGGATCCTGGTAGTGCTCGACGACGATCCCACCGGTACGCAGTCCGTGGCAGATTTGCCCGTGCTTACCCGTTGGGAAGTAGCGGACTTCATCTGGGCCTTCAGCCAGTCCAAGCCCGCCGTCTACGTCCTGACGAACACCCGCAGCCTGGACCCGGCCGAGGCCGCCGCCCGCAATGAGGAAGTGGTGCGCAACGCCCTTGCTGCAGCAGGCTCACCGCAGGAACTCCGCCTCGGGTTCGTCAGCCGCAGCGATTCCACCCTCCGCGGCCACTACCCCCTGGAGCCGGACGTTATCGCCGCGACCGTGGCGGATGTCAGCGGTGAAAAGACCGACGGCGTGGTCCTGGTTCCAGCCTTCCCCGACGCCGGGCGGGTCACCATCGGCGGAGTCCACTACATGCGCGGCACCGCTGAGGCAGCCGGCACCCTCACCCCGGTCTCCGAGACCGAATTCGCCAAGGACGCCACCTTCGGCTTCAGCACCTCGGTCATGGCCGACTACGTTGCCGAGAAGTCGCAGGGCCGCTTCGCCGCCGGTTCGGTGATCGTGCTGGACCTGAACATTATCCGCGCCGGCGCGTCCGCGCAGGATCCGGCAATCTCCGCGAAGGCTATTGCCGACGCCATCGAACCGGCCACCGACTCCACCCCGATCGTGGCCGACATCGTGACCGAAAACGACCTCCGCGCCCTGTCCCTCGGCCTCGAAGAGGCCGAACGGCGCGGCAAGAAGCTCCTCTACCGGGTGGGCCCTCCATTCGGTCGTGCCCGGATCGGCCAGGAAATCCGCACCGAACTCAGCGGCGCCGAGGCCTACGCAGGCAACACGCCCTCCGAGGCAGGGGGCCTGATTGTCGTCGGCTCCCATGTGGGAGTCACCACCCGCCAGCTCAAGGTCCTCACGGACCAGCACAGCGCGGCTCGGATCGTGGAGATCGACGTCGAAAAGCTCCTCGGTGCCCCCAGCGGCGCCGAAGCGCACCTTGACCAGACCGTGGAAACCGTCGTCGAAGCCCTGCGCGGCGGTGACGTCATCGTCCACACAAGCCGGCTGCTGATCAAGGCAGACGACCCCGCGGAAAGCCTGCGGATCGCCCGCACGGTCTCCGCCGCCGTCGTCGCCGTCGTCAACCGCACCCTGAAGACCTTCCCGCCCCGGTTCGTCATCGCCAAGGGCGGCATCACCTCCTCGGACGTCGCCGCGCACGGCCTCGAAATCCGCCACGCAATTGTCCGCGGCCCCATGCTGCCGGGCATCGTCTCCCTCTGGGAGCCCGTGGATGGCCCCGCCAAGGGCATTCCCTACATCGTCTTCGCCGGCAACGTGGGCGATGACCAGTCCCTCGCCGACGTCACCCGCAAACTCAGCAACACCTTCTAATCACCGGCTCCCGCACACATTTCAATGGAGAACACCATGACCAGCAACTACACCATCACCGTCCTGGGCCTCGGTGCCATGGGCCTGCCCATGGCCACCCGCCTGGCATCGCAGCTCACCGTCCACGGCTTCGACATCGCCGAACCCCGGCTGAAGCTCGCTGAAGAAGCCGGCATCGCGACGTTCGCCACCGCCCGTGAAGCCGCCAAGGGCGCCGACGCCGTGCTCCTGGCCGTCCGCAACGGCGAACAGCTCAACGATGTCCTCTTCGGCGAGAACGGCGTGGCCTCCGTACTGGAGCGCGGCGCCGTCGTCATCCTCGGCAGCACCGTGGGCACCGAAGCCATCCCCGCCACCGTTGAAAAACTTGCCGAATACGGCGTCGAACTGGTTGATGCCCCGCTGTCCGGCGGCCCGAAGCGCGCCGGCGAAGGAGACCTGCTGATCGTCGTCGGAGCTTCCCCGGAAGCCCGCGAAAAGGCGGCCCCCGCCCTGGAACTGCTCGCTTCCACCCTGACGGTGGTGGGCGACAAGCCGGGCGACGGCCAGGCCCTCAAGACCGTCAACCAGCTCCTCTGCGGCGTCCACATCGCCGCCGCGGCGGAAGCAATGGCCCTCGCGGACGCGCTCGGCCTGGACCAGGCCAAGACCCTCGCCGCCCTCGAAGCCGGCGCGGCCGGGTCCTTCATGCTGTCCAACCGCGGCCCCCGGATCCTCGAGGCGTACACCGAGGACGGCGCCGAGGTTTTGTCCCGCCTGGATATCTTCGTCAAGGACATGGGCATCGTGGGCAAGGCCACCCGCGCCGCCGGACTGGCAGCCCCGGTTGCCGCCGCTGCCGAGCAGCTCTACCTCCTGGGCCAGGCCCAGGGCCTCGCCGCTGCCGATGACTCCGCCGTCATCAAGGTTGTGGCCCCCACCAAGCGCACCAAGTAGCCCCACCTTCCCGGAGTTTTTGTCCAGATAAGCCGACTTAAAGCCCCTTTTGGCCTGCATATCTGGACAAAAACTCCCCTTGGACAGGTGCGACGGCGGCGGTCCCCCCTCCGCCGTCGTCGCACCCTCCCTGCCGTACCCCCGGCATTCCCCTAGAAAAACCAGCTCGCTAGTCTTAACTGGCGATGTCAAAGGAGACACACGATGAGCGCACTAGCTCTCCTGGCCATAGCAGCAGCGGGCGTCGCCCTGTTGCTCGTGGCCGTCATCAAGTTCAAGATCCCCGCTTTCCTCGCCCTTCTGGTGGTCAGCGTCGCCGTTGCCCTGGTGGCTGGCATCCCCCTGCCGGACGTCATCAAGACCGTTACCGAAGGCATGGGCGGAACCCTCGGGTCCGTCGCCATCCTGGTTGGCCTCGGCGCCATGCTCGGCAAGATGATCGAGATTTCCGGCGGTGCACAGTCGCTGGCCGGGAAGTTCACGCAGCTGCTCGGCCCGCGGCGGGTCATCGCAGCGTTGACTGCCGCAGCCTTCCTGCTGGCCATCCCCGTCTTCTTCGACGTCGGATTCATCATCCTGATTCCCATCATCTACGGCTTCGCCAAGGCTGCCGGCGTCAACCCCGTCAAGATCGGCCTTCCGGTGGGTGCCATCATGCTCGCCATCCACGTTGTTGTCCCGCCGCACCCCGGCGTTGTGGGCGGCGCCGGCATCCTCGGCGCCGATATCGGCTGGACCACCATCCTGGGCCTCGTGCTGTGCATTCCCGTCGGCGTCCTGGGCTACTTCGTTGCCCGAAAGCTGAACAAGCGCGACTTCACCATGCTTCCCGCCACCGCCGAGCAGTTCCGCCTCTTTGGCACCGGCACGTCCCAGGTTGAGCAGGAAGCGGCGCAGGGGACCTCCTCGGTTGCCGTCAGGAACCAGGTGAAGACGGCCCCCAGCCCGGCCATGATCATCACGCTCATCGTCCTGCCCATCCTGATGATCATGGTTGGCACCGTGGGTGCAGTCATCCTGCCCAAGGATTCCTTCCCCGCCCAGCTCGCCGCGTTCATTGGCGCCCCGCTGATCGCCCTGCTCACGGCCCTCGGCCTGGCGTACTACTTCCTGGGAATCCGCCGCGGCTGGTCCTCCCAGCACACCGGTGAAGTCATGGACTCGGCCCTGGCTCCCACGGCCATCGTCATCCTGGTCACCGGCGCGGGCGGCGTCTTCGGCAAGGTCCTCACGGTCTCCGGCATCGGCAAGGCCCTCGCCGAAGGCCTGCAGACCGCAGGCCTTCCGGTCATCTTGATGGCGTTCATCCTCGCCGCCATCCTGCGCGCTTCCCAGGGATCCGCCACCGTTGCGATCATCACCACCTCCGGCCTGCTGGCAGCATCCGTTGCCGACGGCGGGTTCTCACCCATCCAGACGGCCCTCATCCTGGTTGCCATTGGGTTCGGCGCGTTCGGACTCAGCCACGTCAACGACTCCGGCTTCTGGATCGTCACCCGGTACCTGGGCCTGTCCGTGGCCGATGGCCTCAAAACCTGGACCGTGCTCACCACCATCCTGGGCCTGGCCGGCTTCGCCCTGACCTTCCTGGTGTGGATCCTCGTGGGCGGCCTGGGCGTCTGATGCGCACCCGACTCGACCACCTGGTCACCTCCGCCCTCCAGCACGGCTCCGCCGTACCGGCCTTCACCTGCTACGACTTCACCACCGCCATGGCCGTGGTGGCCGCAGCGGAGGAGGCGGGCCGCGGCGCCATCCTGCTGGTGGCTCCCAAGACCGCCGCCACGCCCAACGGCCTGCGCCTCATCGGAGCCCTCCGCGGCCTCGCTGACGCCGCATCCGTGCCCGTGGCCGTGCAGCTTGACCATGTAAGCGACCTTCAGGTGATGGCCGACGCCGTCACGGCAGGGGCGGATTCCGTCCTCGCCGACGGCTCCGGCCTGCCGTACGAGGAGAACATTGCGCTGGTCCGCGAGGCGCGGAGGCTGTTGGGCGCCGACGTGGTGCTTGAAGCCGAGCTTGGCGGCCTTGCCGGCGACGAGGACCGGGCCTTTGGTGCAGACCAGTCAGGCGTGGCCGTGGCCGGCCTGACCGATTCGGCACTGGTGGAGGACTTCGTGTCCCGGACCGGCGCGGAACTGCTCGCCGTGGCGGTGGGGAACGTGCACGGCAAGTACAAGGGCGAGCCGCAGCTGCGCTGGGACGTCCTGCAGGACATCGCGGTGCGGACGCATATTCCACTGGTGCTGCATGGCGCCTCCGGAATTCCCGCGGAGGAACTGGTGAAGGCAGCAGCCATGAACGTTGGCAAGGTCAACTTCAACACCGAGCTCCGCACCGGGGTGCTCGCCACCCTGCAGGACCAGCTGTCGGGGCACCGGTCCGACGGTGAAAACCTCCAGGGGCTTCTGGGCCACTGGGACAGCTCGGCCCGCGGCTTCGCCTCCACCACGCTGGCGACGCTCACGCGCTGACGTTCACTGGAGTTTTGTCCAGCTGTGCAGGGTTGAACCCGGCGTGGGGCCTGGATGCGTGGACAAAGACTCCGGGAGGGGAGGCTAGGATCAACCCATGATCCTGGCCTCCCTCCTTTTTGCCCTCCTGGCCGCAGCGCTACACATCTATATCTTCACCATGGAGTCCATCACCTGGACCAGGCCGGCCACCTGGAAGCGCTTCGGGGTGGCCAGCCAGGATGACGCGGAGACCACCAAAGCGCTTGCGTACAACCAGGGTTTCTACAATCTGTTCCTGGCCGTGGGAGCCCTTGCGGGAGCAGGTTTCGTGGCGCTGGCTGCGGAGGATCAAGTCCTCACAGCCGCAGGCTGGACCCTGGTCTTCAGCTGCTGCGGCTCCATGCTGCTGGCCGCGCTCGTCCTGGCACTGTCCGGCAGGAAGTACCTCCGCGCTGCCGCAACCCAGGGGGCCACGCCGCTGCTCGCCGTCGTGCTCGGCGTCGCCGCCCTTGCTGCCTAGCCGCCGGACCCTCCTGGGCCTGGGCAGATTTCCGGCGGTGAAAGGGCAGTGGGGGAGGAGCCATTGCCAGCGGAGTGAAGTAGTGCCACTGTCGAACCATGACCGAGAACATGACGTCCACCGAAGATCAGTTCAGCCCTGACGTTTCACTGGCACGCAATGATGCAGACCACCGGTATGAGCTGCGGGTGGACGGGAAACTGGCTGTCCAGTCCTTCTTCACGGACAAGCCCGGGCACATAGACTTCAGCCACACCGAAACCACGGAGGGCTTCGAAGGCCAGGGCCTGGGAAAGGTGCTGGCCCACTTCGCGCTCGATGACGTGGTAGCCACGGGCAAACGAATCATTCCCCACTGCCCCTTCATCGCAGCCTATCTGCGGAAGCATGAGGGCTACGAACAGTTCGTTGACTGGCCTGAGGGCTGACGCCCGGACTGATCGGCCCTGCTGGTCAGCCGCCCGGACGGGACGCGCCTGGAGCAGGTGCTGCCACAGCCTTGCGGCAGCAGTCAGCTGGCCAGGGCGTGCCCACTCAGTACTGGCGCGTCGATGGTGAAACCACAAGCGCACCGGTAGGTCTCCACGTGCTCGGAAACCGGGCCGGCGCCCATCGGTACCACCGTGCTTCCGTCCACGTACACGGGCAGCCGGACAGGCATATCTTCAGGATCCACCCGCTGCATCGGGGCGCGGCAGTGCATCCGGGAGTTAAGCGTGAGCAGCAGCCCCATGTCCGCAGGTTCAGTGGAGTCCAGCGGAGTGTGTGCCAGTGCGCCGGTGTCTCCAGGCGCCGTAAGCTGGTGGTCTGCAACGGTGGTCATGATGGGTCATCCTTGGGCTTCTTCACGGAACTGCCGGCGTTGGCAGCCCCGCCGCGAACTGCTTGCGGAGGTTCATTTACCCCAATACCTAAGCATGCTTACTAATCTCCGGGCAAATCCGGGTGTGAGCCAGTCCACGCCGGACCGCGCTCCGCAGTGCGGACGATGCGTCCCGGCCGGCGTGAAATCTCCAGGCACGCCGGTGCTGCCACTGTAGGGCATGCCAGAACAGCAGGCAGACCAGCGCTGCGAGTCCGGCGAAAATCGCATAAGGGGCGAAGGTGAACACAAGGAAAGATGTTGGCATTCCTCCGGCGGAGGGGCCCACCATGGAATTCGCATTGAGGAACACCCAGGCGCCTCCGCCGATGAGCGCGGCGGCAAGGAGCCGGAGGGCGGCAATAAACGGGTTGACGGTCAAGGCGCTGCCTCCGCTATAGCCATCATTCCGCTCGGCGGGGGCTTCATTGTGGACAGGGTTGCCGTTGCGGTCCACTTCCCGGAATCCCACTGCGCCTGCTGTTTCCTGCTCCATGCATCCCCCTGAGCGAGTTGCGGCCTGGACTGGCCGCTGGTGGGTCAACCCTAGCCCGGAGGATCGCGGGCGTCTTGTCATACGCCCGGACTGGGGTGGGGAATTCTGAAGCAGATTGCCGGCAGGTGCCAGTCAATGACGGCACAACACGTCCAAAAGCGGAGCAATGGCGGCTATTTCGGGAAATACATCACAGAAGTTTGATTAAAAGGGTCACCTAAGTAAGGCTGTCCTTTGTTATTTTTTGTGATTCCCGACAGAAGGACGACCAGTGCCGCTGATGCCCCGCCTTGATGAGACAAATGTGGATGAGGCCGCCAACTCCCCGGCAGCGCTTGCCCCGCTGGAACAGAGCCCGCTGGAACAGGGCCCGCGGGAACAGAGCCCACGGGGCCAGGAGGGTCCACTGGGGCAGGGCCAGGACTTCGGCTCCCGGGTGGAACTTGCCCTGGGCGCCACCAACCACCTCCTCAATGCCCGCAACTCGCCGCGCTATGTCGCCCAGGTTTTGCAGGGCGTCACTGCCGTGGCCACCAAGCTGGAGCGGACCACCCAGCCGTTCACCGGCGTCGGACCTGACGGCATGAAGGCCCGCGTAGGTGCCGTGGACCTCGACGTCCCGCTCCCGGATACGGCAGCCGCGTTGCAGGAACTCGAGGACGTGTACCTGCGCGACGCCGTCTACTTCCACGACCCCAAGTACGCGGCCCACCTGAACTGCCCCGTGGTGATTCCGGCCCTGGTGGGGGAGGCCGTCCTGTCCGCGGTCAATTCCTCCATGGACACCTGGGACCAAAGTGCCGGCGCCACCATGATTGAGCGCCGGCTCATCGACTGGGCGGCCGAACGGCTGCACCTCGGCGGGGGCGCCGACGGCATTTTCACCTCCGGCGGAAGCCAGTCCAACCTGCAGGCACTGCTGATCGCGCGCAACCATGCAGTGGCCGGCCTCCGGCAGGACCCGGCACGTGCCGGCCTCCGCCTGCCGGCGCTGCTGGACTCCCTGCGGATCTTCACCTCGGAGGACAGCCACTTCAGCATCCAAAAGTCATCCTCCATGCTGGGCCTGGGGTTCGACGCCGTCATCTCCGTGCCGTGCACGCCCGACCATCGTATGGATTCCGCTGCCCTCGCCGAGGCAATGGCAGACGCACGCGGCGCCGGCCTGGTCCCCATGGCGGTGGTGGCCACCGCCGGAACCACGGACTTCGGCGTGGTGGACCCGCTCGCGGAAACCGCCGCGCTCGCCAGGGCCTATGGTGCGTGGTTCCACATCGACGCCGCCTACGGGGGCGGACTGATGGTGTCCAACCGGTACCGCCGCCTCCTTGACGGAACGCGGCTGGCGGACTCGGTCACCGTGGACTTCCACAAGACCTTCTTCCAGCCGGTCAGTTCCAGTGCCCTGCTGGTCCGGGACCGGAGCATGCTGCGGCACATCACGTACTACGCCGACTACCTGAACCCGGAAAGCGCGGCCCTGGCCGAGATCCCCAACCAGGTGGACAAGAGCATCCAGACCACCCGCCGGTTCGATGCCCTGAAACTGTGGCTCACCCTGAGGATCATGGGAGCGGACGCTATCGGCGCCCTGTTCGACGAAGCCATCGACCTTGCAGCCCGCGTGGGCACGGTCCTGGCGGCCGATGAGGACTTTGAACTGGCCGCCCCGCCGCAGCTCAGCACCCTTGTGTTCCGCTACCGGCCCCGCCTGGAAAACGGGGAAAGGCTGTCCGAGGACGCTGCCGATACGCTCAACCCGGCCATCCGCGCGGCCGTCTTCGCTTCAGGAGAAGCGGTTGTGGCGGGAACAAAGGTGGCCGGCCGCCACTACCTGAAGTTCACCCTGCTCAACGCCGAGGCCACGCTGGAGGACATCGCCGGCATCATCCACCTCTTGCGCCGTACCGGCGCCGGGCTGCTGCAGACCGAGGTGGCCGCATGAGCCGCATCTACGACTTTGCCGCCGTCGGCGTCGGGCCCTTCAACCTGGGGCTCGCCGCACTCGCTGAGCCCGTGGAAGGCCTCGAGGGCATCTTCCTGGAGCGGCGCGATTCCTTTGACTGGCACCCCGGCATGATGCTTGAACCGGCCCACCTGCAGGTTCCCTTCATGGCGGACCTCGTCACCTTGGCGGACCCCACCTCGCCCTATTCGTTCCTCAACTTCCTCAAGCAGACCGGGCGGCTGTACCGCTTCTATATCCGGGAAAACTTCTACCCGCTCCGGGCCGAGTACAACCAGTACTGCCAGTGGGTGGCCGGGCAGTTGCCGTCGGTCCGTTTTGGCACGGCTGTGCTGGACGTAACGTACGACGACGGCGTGTACCGGCTTTCAGTGTCCGGCCCGGGCGGGCAGGAGGTGCTGCTGGCGCGGCGGCTGGTGCTGGGCACCGGCACCTCCCCGTACGTCCCATCGCCGGCCGGGGGCATTGTTGCGGAGGCCGCGGCCGGCGGCGGGGGAGTGGCCTTCCACAATGCCGACTACCTGTCCCGGAAGGCGGAGCTGCAGCAGCAGAGCAGCATCACCATCCTGGGCAGCGGCCAGAGCGCGGCGGAGATTTACTACGACCTGCTGCAGGAGGCGGACGCGCACGGCTACCAGTTGAACTGGGTCACCCGCTCCGGCCGGTTCTTCCCCCTGGAGTACACCAAGCTGACCCTGGAGATGACTTCCCCGGAATATGTGGACTACTTCCACGGCCTGCCGCAGCACCAGCGCGACCATCTGAACAAGACCCAGAAGAACCTCTACAAGGGCATCAACTCCGACCTGATCGACGCCATCTACGACCTCCTTTACACCAGGAGCCTCTCCGGCATGGTGGATACGCAGCTGCTGACGCACTCGTCCCTGACCGCCGCGCAGTGGAACCCGGCGTCCGGAACCCACACGCTGCACCTGAGGCACGAAGAGCAGGGCAGCTCCTACACGCTGGACACCGGCGCCGTGGTGCTCGCCACGGGCTACAGCTACCGGGAGCCGGCATTCCTGGCAGGCGTCCAGGAGCGCATCGCCCGGGACAGTGCCGGCAGGTTCGCGGTGGACCGGAACTACAGCGCCGGCGTCCGGCCCGGGGAAATCTTCGTCCAGAACGCCGAGCTGCATACCCACGGCTTCGTCACTCCGGACCTGGGCATGGGCGCGTACCGGAACTCCTGCATCCTACGGGAAATCACCGGCAGGGAGGTGTATCAGGTGGAGGAGAGCATCGCCTTCCAGCACTTCGGGGCGCCTCCGGCCCTGGGGCCCGGAGTGGTAGGACGAGCCGTCCGTGGGGCTGGGAACACCACGGCTCCCGGCAGCGCGGCTTCTGGCACTTCGGCTTCCGGCGCTGCAGCCTCAGACGTCGGGGCGGGGGTGCCGGCGTGAGGTTCACGTTCCGCTGCCTGGATGCCGCAGCCGACGCCGCACTTGTACACAGCTGGGTGACCCGGCCCTATGCTTCGTTTTGGGGCATGCTTTCGGCCACCGTGGAAGACGTTGCCGTTGAGTACGCAAAAATCCAGGCCAGCGGCCACCACCACGCGCTGCTGGGGCTCGACCGTGGCATCCCCGCCTTCCTGATGGAGGAATACCAGCCGGCAGCCTCGCCGCTGGCAGCCGTTTATCCCGTCCTTCCCGGAGACGTGGGGATGCACCTGCTGGTGGCCCCACCGTCGGACGGTCCCGAGCCTGGCTACACCGCAGCGGTGATGGACGCCGTCCTGGCCCGCCTGTTCAGCGAGCCCGGTGTGGAGCGCATCGTGGTGGAACCGGATGCGCGGAACACAAAGATCCATGCCCTCAACGAACGGCTGGGCTTCCAGCATGCCGGCGTGGTGGCCCTTCCGGACAAGGAAGCGCTACTGAGCTTCTGCCACCGGTCCGACTACCTCGCCGCCCGCACCGCCCTGCAAGCCACCCCGTCCCGTCCGCTTATCTCCCAGGGAGCATCACTGTGACCATCCAGCTCGAACCAACCAGCACCGTGCCCGCGTCCGCCAAGGCCGCAGCCGCCAAGCCCGCAGCCGCCAACTCCAAGCCCGCGCCAAGCACCGCCGCCGCCTCTGGCACCGCCTCCTCCGGCACCGCCGTCCCGGGCACCACCCAACCAGTCGGCCAGGTCCCGCACCTCACGGCAGGGGCCTGGGCCAGGGCCAACCGGCACCTGATGCGCAAGGCGCTCGCCGAGTTCTCGCACGAGCGAATCCTTGTCCCCGAACCCGAAACCGGACCCGGACACCAATCCGAGCCCGGACCCGGACACCAATCCGAGCCCGGACACCAATCCAAATCCTTGAACGGAAGCGGCAGCTACCGGCTCAGCAGCGCCGACGGCACGCACCAGTACCGCTTCGACGCGCGGATCCTGGAACTGGACCACTGGTCCATTGACGCGGAGTCCATCCGGCACTTCCGGAACGGCACCGAAGCACCGCTGGACGTGCTCGAGTTCATCACGGCGTTCCACGAAACCCTTGGCATCAATATCCAGATGCTGCCCGTCTACCTCGAGGAGATCACCAGCACCCTGGCAAGCCACGCGTACAAGCAATGGGCAGGCCAGCCGTCTTCCGCCCAACTGGCGGCCGGCATCACCGGCGGGCGCAACCCGTCCGCGGACTTCCAGGCCATCGAGCGTAGCATGACCGAAGGCCACCAGTGCTTCGTTGCCAACAACGGGCGGCTGGGGTTCGGCATCAACGATTATCACGCCTTCGCCCCGGAAACTGGCGCCCCTGTCCTGCTGGAATGGATCGCCGTGCACCGGAGCAACGCCGTCTTCACCTCCGCCGAAGGGCTCGACTACCGGTCCCACCTGGGCGCCGAACTGGGCCCCCTGCTGGGCAGCTTCCATGCCCGGCTCCACGCGCTGGGACTGGACCCGGACCACTACTTCCTGATGCCGGTCCACCCGTGGCAGTGGGAGAACAAGCTGGCAGTCACCTTCGCCGCGGAGATTGCCCTGCAGCGCATCGTCCATCTGGGAAGCGGGACTGACGGCTACCAGGCCCAGCAGTCCATCCGCACGTTCTTCAACGTCACGGCACCGGAGCGGAGCTACGTCAAGACCGCCATGTCCGTCCTGAACATGGGTTTCATGCGCGGCCTGTCGCCCCAGTACATGAAAGCCACGCCGGCCATCAACGAGTGGCTGCGGACCCTGATCCTGGAGGACCCCGCCCTGCACCAGCGCGGCTTCACCATGATCGCCGAGGTGGCAGCAATCGGCTACCACAACGGGTACTACGAAGCCGGGTCCGCACCCGGCTCCCCCTACCGGAAGATGCTCTCCGCCCTCTGGCGCGAAAGCCCCCTGCCGCTGCTGGCGGACGGCCAGCAACTGGCCACCATGGCCTCCCTCCTGCACACCGATTCCGCCGGCAAGCCCATCGCCGCGGCCCTGATCGAGCGCTCCGGCCTCAGCCCGGAAAAGTGGCTGCGCCGTTACTTCGAGGCCTACCTCGTCCCGCTGGTCCACTGCCTCTACCGGTACGAGCTGGCCTTCATGCCGCACGGCGAGAACGTGATCCTGGTGCTTGAAGACGGCGTTCCGGTCAAGGCCATCATGAAGGACATCGCGGAAGAAATCGTGGTGATGGGGGACAGGCTGGAGCTCCCCGGGGACGTGTCCCGGATCAAGGCGGACATCCCGGACAGCGAACGGGTGCTTGCCATCTTCACAGACGTCTTCGACTGCATCTTCCGCTTCCTGGCCGCCCTCCTGGACGATGACGGCACACTGTCCCAGGATGACTTCTGGCGCACGGCCGCGGAAGCCATCAAGGACTACCAGGCCCGGCATCCCGAACTTGCAGGCCAGTTCGCCCGCCACGACCTCTTCGCGGCGGACTTCGAACTGTCCTGCCTCAACCGGCTCCAGCTCCGTAACAACCAGCAGATGCTGGACCTCACCGACCCCTCCGGAGGACTCCAGATGGCCGGCCGGCTGGCCAACCCCCTGGCCAAATTCCGCGCAGCGCAGGCCGCAGAGGAGGGATCTGGCTAGGCTTGCCCCATGACCCCAGACGCTCCCCATGCACCTTCAAGGACCACCGCCCTCATCACCGGCGCCAGCGCCGGGCTTGGCGCCGAGTTCGCCCGGCAGCTCGCCGCGCAGGGCCACAACGTGGTGCTGGTGGCCCGGAACCGCGCCCGACTCGAGGAATCCGCAGCGGAGCTGGAACGGCGCTACGGGGTCACGGCGGAAGTACTCCCGGCGGACCTGACGTCCGACGACGGCGTGGCAGCCGTCGTCGGACGCCTGTCCGATCCGGAGCGGCCGGTGGAGGTCCTGGTGAACAACGCCGGCATCGGGCTGCTGCACAACTTCGAGGACAACCCCATCGCGGAGGAGAAAAAACACCTGAAGCTGCACGGTGAAACAGCCATGGAGCTGACCCACGCAGCCGTGAAAGGGATGCTGGCGCGCCATTCCGGCCGGATCATCAACGTAGCCAGCATTGCGGCCTTCCTCCCCCGGGGAACGTACTCCGCTGCCAAGGCCTGGCTGGTGAGCTTCAGCCGCTGGGCCAACCTCGCGTACGGCAGGCAGGGCATCAAGGTCACCGCTGTTTGTCCGGGCTTCACCCACACGGAGTTCCACGACCGGATGGGCATGGACAAGTCGGTGGCGCCGTCCTGGGCGTGGCTGCACGCCGGGCGGGTGGTGCGTGAGGGCCTGGCGGACAACGCGCGGGGCAAAGCCCTGTCCATCCCGTCCAAGCGGTACAAGGTGGTGGCGGCCGTGGCGCGGATTGCGCCGGCGAGGCTAGTGGCGGGGCCTGCGCGGAAGCCTAAGGATGCGCGTTCGCCCCAGTAGCGCTGCCAGCGTCCGGGTCCCGGCCCGCCGGACAGCCACTACCACGGCAATCCCCACCAGCGCCCCCACCAGGGTCTCCACCCCGCGTTCCAGGATCAGGACTGTGGGGTCGATTGGGTCGGCGAGCTGGCTCATCAGCAGGATCACGGGCGTAAAGGAAACCATGGCCAGGCCGTAGTGGCGGGTCATGAACAGCTCCGTGGTGAACTGGAAGAGGACCACCAGGAGGGCCAGCACCACGGCCTGCCCGCCCGGGACAAGCCCCGCCAGGGACCACGGAACGGGAAGGATGACGACGGCGGTCACCCCAAGTCCCAGGAACGTTCCCACAATGCGGTGGACGCCGCGCCGGACGCTGCTGGGGAGGTCGGCTCCTGCCAGCGGCACGGCAGCAGCCGCCATGGCCCAGTGCGGATGGCCGCTTCCGGTCAGGACGCCCACCGCGCCGGCGGCGCCTACCGCCAGGATGTAGCGGGCAGCGTGCACCAGCAGATCCCGGTGGCCGGCGGGGGTCACCGCTGGAACAGCCCGGACCGCGCCGCGCTGCCAGGACCTGCGGCGGAACCAGCCGCCGAAACCCACCAGCACGGAGAACGCGGCGGAGCCGGCTGCGATGAGCATGGCCACCTGCCATGGCACCACGGTGGGTACCGACGCGCAGGCCCCCAGCGCCAGGATCCCAAAAAACGGTCCGTTGGGCTTGAGCCGTACCCGGTCCGCAAAAACAGATCCGACGCCGGCCAGGGCTGCCTCCAAGCCCACCAGCCACCACGATTGGAGATGGTTGACGGACAGGAATACGCCCACCGCCACTCCCGTGAGCAGGATGACGGCGGCCTGGCCCTGGTGCCGGAGCCGGAGCTGGTGCGGCTCGGACCGCCCGTACATGCCGGTCAGGGCACCGAAGACGGCGTAGATGATGAGGTCCGGGCGGCCCGCCGCCAGGAGCAGGAGGGATGGGACCGCCACGCTGAGGGCAACCCGCGCCGCAGCCAGATGGTCATTGCTGGCGGGCTCAAGCCGGTGGAGCGCGCGCACCTGCAGGAGGATCCGTTCCATGCCCACCTCCTGATGCTTTCCTGATTTGGCCCTCTGGAAGCTATCACCGGCTGGTCCGGCCAGTCATGTCCAGCGAAAAAAGGGGACATGGGGCGTCATTGTGACTGGCACGCCAAAGGCCCGCCCACCGTGCTTCCCCCAAGGAAACACGCTGGACGGGCCTTCTGAGCGGGGGCTACAGGACATGCCCCGGAAGGGTTGTGCCGCATGCGGTGCCGCGGCAGGACAGGCTAGACGCCGGCCGTAACCTTCCCGGTGCCGTTTGAGTCCGTGATGTCCTGTGTCTCGAACGGGAGTTCGTCCACGTTGATCAGCGGGTTCTCGTCCTGGGTGGCAACAAGTTCGCGGGCCTCAGCCTGGGTATCCACGCTGGGCATGGAGCCGGGCAGCGGACGCCGGGCCGATTCCTTCAGGAAGTAGATGGCCACGGCACCAATCAGCGAGGTTGCCATCAGGTAGTACGCAGGCATCATGTCGTTGCCCGTGGCGCTGATGAGGGCCGCGACGATGAACGGAGTGGTGCCGCCGAAGATCGCCACCGAGAAGTTGTAGGCGATGCCCATGGCGCCATACCGGCTGGAGGTGGGGAACTGGGCCGGGAGGGCCGAGGCCAGGTTGGCAACGTAGAACGTCACGGGGAAGGCAATCAGCGCCAGGCCGGTCAGGGTGGACCAGATCTCGCCGATGCCGATCAGCAGGAAGGCCGGAATGGCCAGGACCACTGTGCTGACTGCACCGATCCACAGGACGGGCCTGCGGCCGATCCGGTCCGACAGCTTTCCGGTCAGCGGAATGCAGAGGCTCATGACTACCAGCACGGGGATGGTCAGCAGGGTGCCGTGCACCGGATCGTAGCCCTTGGACTCCGTGAGGTAGGTGGGCATGTAGGACGTCAGGGCGTAACCGGCCGTGTTGGCGGCAGCCACCAGGACCATGGCAACGATGATGGAGCGCCAGTAGGCCTTGACGATTCCTACCGGTCCCTTGACAACGGCCCCGTCGCCGGCAGCGGCGTGCTTGGCCAGATCCTCCTGGGCGTCCATGGTTGCCTGGAACTGCGGTGATTCCTCGATCTTGCTCCGGAAGTAGACGGCGATCAGGCCCAGGGGACCGGCAATCAGGAAGGGAATCCGCCAGCCCCATTCCTCCATGGCTGCCTGGCCGAGCGTCAGCTGCAGGACGGAGACCAGGGCGGCGCCGATGGCGAAGCCCATGTAGCTGCCCAGGTCCAGGAAGCTCGCGAAGTAGCCGCGGCGTTTGTCCGGGGAGTATTCGCTGACGAACGTTGTGGCACCGGCGTACTCGCCGCCGGTGGAGAAGCCCTGGATGATCTTCAGGAGCACCAGAAGTCCGGCGGCCCACAGTCCGATCTGCGCATATCCGGGCAGGAGGCCGATGGCGAACGTGCTCGCTGCCATCAGCATCAGCGTGGCGGCGAGGACCTTTTGGCGGCCCATCTTGTCGCCCAGCCAGCCGAAGATCACTCCGCCCAGGGGGCGGGCGATGAAGGTGGCCGCGAAGGTACCCAGGAGGAACAGGGTCTGGGTGGTGGGGTCTGATTCCGGCAGGAAGACAGGACCCATGGTGGTGATGAGGTAGCCGAACACGCCCACGTCGTACCACTCCATGGTGTTGCCCACGATGGTTCCGCCGAGGGCCTTCTTCAGCATGGGCTGGTCAACCACGTTGACGTCCGACTCCTTGAGCCGGCGCCGGGCGAGGATTTTTGGTTTCCGCGGGTTCGTGGAAGCCACCGGCGACGGCGTTCCAGGCGGTGCAGTTGGGTTGGTTCCGGAGGCGGGATTAAGGCCTGCGGAAGAGTCGGTCATGCTTCGGTCTGTGGGCATTTGGGTAACTCCTGTGGAGGTCATTTGCTTGCGACTTGTAGCTGCCCCGCTCTGGGCAGGCCTTCAATTTTACGCGAATGCCGTGCCGGAGCACCGCGTGATGCCGTAGGATCACCCTTTTTTGGGGCCTCATGGACAATTTCCGCGGCGTTTCCCTGCCCCCGCGGATCCCTTGCCAGCACTGGGAAGAACGGCCGGTGGCGCCGCGGCTGCCGAACTATTTAAGTGGTATAGGCCACACTGCTGCTATTTCCGCCGCTACGGAGCCCCTAAGTGACGCGTGCCACGCCCTTTCCTGCCGTTCCGCGGCACGGGCTGCGCGCCGCCGTCGGCCCTTTCCGGCCCTGGCAAGAAGGGGGGTTCACAGGCGCGCTGCGCCTCCCTAAGGTTGTGCCATGGGAACACTCTTTTTCACTTAGGCGGACGCCTGCTGCCCGCGCCGGGCCCGCCCTCCTTCAGTCGCAAAGGCCCACAGCGGCCACCCCTGGCACCACTTCATTTCACCGCGGAAAGGAAGAACAAAATGGCTGACGAAAACATGGAAAAGCAGATCAAACCGGAGGTGGCGAGCCACCTTGCCGAGGCGATGAACACCCCCGACATGCCCGGCGCGGAAGCACCGCTTGCCCCGATCGCGGGAACCGGGCAGCGCACCTGGCCGGACGGATACGGAAAGCGGCGGCACCCGAAAGAACGGGATGCGGGCCATGGCCGCATGGGGCAGGGAGCGGCGGTGACGGCCATCCACCGCACCAGCCGGCCGCAAATGCCCCACTCATCCTGAGGACACGCAACGGACGCGCCAAGACTCTGACGACGCGCAAGTAACGTGGCGACACCCGTATACGGGTGTCGCCATGTTTCTGCTTCATCGCAAACGATTTTGCGCGTCGCATCGGAACTGGCGCATCCCAGGTGAACTTGCGCGTCGCAAAGCGGCTCAGCCTTCGCGCACCACCTCCGACGGTTCCTTGTCCAGCCGCCAGCCCCGCCACACGGGATGCCGGAGCCGCCCTGTCCCGGTCCACTCGCTGTACGTCACTTCGCCCACCAGCTCCGGGGTGATCCAGTGTGCATCTGCGGCGTCCTCCCGGGGGACGTCCTGGAACGGTGATGTTTTTCGGGCCAGGCGTTCAACGGTCTGGCGGAGCTCGGTCAGCTCCCTGGAACTGAACCCGCTGCCCACCCGCCCCGCGTACTGCAGTTTCCTTCCGTCCGGGATGCCCACCAGGAGCGAACCCACGGTGTCCTGCCGGCCGCCCTTGCCGGGGCGCCAGCCGCCCACCACCACCTCCTGCGTCTGCTCCACTTTCAGCTTGGTCCAGGTGCGGGTCCGCTGCCCGCTCACGTACCGGCTGTCCGTTCGTTTGGCCATTACCCCTTCCAGGCCCAGTTCCCGTGCGCTCTCCAGGATGTGCTCCACGCGCTCCTCCAATACCGGGGAGAGCCCGGCCGGGCAGTCCGAAGGAGTGAAGAATTCCTCCAGCCGCTGCCGGCGCTTGGCGAGCGGCAGCTTCCGGAGGTCCGTTCCGCCTTCGTTCAGCAGGTCGAAGAGCATCAGCTGGACCGGGATGGCCGTCCGGGCGCGTGCCACGTCCGCCGGGCGGGTCAGCTTCATCCGTCCCTGGAGCAGGCCGAAGTCGGGCCTGCCGGATGGCCCGACGGCGATGATCTCACCGTCCGCGACGAACGGCTGTTCCGGCCAGCACTTCCTTTCGGCCAGCTCCGGGTAGGTCCGGGTGACGTCGTTCCCGTTGCGGCTGAAAATCCGTACCGCCTTTTCATCGGCCACCAGGACGGCCCGCACCCCGTCCCACTTGAGTTCGAACTGCCAATTGCTGCCCTGCAAGTCGGCCACGTCACCGGAAGTGGCCATCATGGGCCTGTAATCCTCGGGTCCAGGCGCGGAGGTGCCGGCTGCCGCCTTGGCGGACGTCCCGCCGTCGTCCTTTGCCTGCCGCTCGTCCTTTGGCAGCCCGGCATCCGCAGGCCCGGCAGCCTTATCCGCGTCGCCTTCCTCCGGCGGCTCCTCCTGCTCCCCAGGCCCGGACGCGTGCCTCCGCCGTCCGCTGTGGCGCTCCGGGTCCATCAGGTGGATGAGCCACTGCCCCTCGGAATCCTTTCCCTGGCCGCGGCCGGTGTGGATGAGCGCGAACTTCCTGGTCCCGCCCAATCCGCCTCCTTCAGAGCCTGTGAGGGTGACGATGACTTCCCTGCCGTTGATCCACTTGTGCAGCTCGTAGGTTCCGTGGTCCCAGATAGTTACCTCCCCTGCGCCGTACTCGCCCTTGGGGATAGTCCCTTCGAAACCGGCGTAATCCAGGGGGTGGTCCTCGGTCTGGACCGCAAGGTGGTTCTTGCCGCTCGACTCGGGGACACCCTTGGGCAGCGCCCAGGACACCAGCACGCCCTCATGCTCCAGCCGGAAGTCATAGTGCAGGCGGCTGGCATGGTGCTCCTGGATCACAAAGGTGTCCCCGCTGCCGGATGTACCCGTGAACGGCTCGGGAGTCTTGGCTGGATCGCGCATGGAGCGGTACTTGCCCAGGCGGGGGTCGCCGTCGGCATGGACGACGGCGGCGAACGGGTCCGTGCCGTCCTGCACCCGCCGCATCACCTCCTTGTAGTCCAGGTGCTTGAGGCCTGGGGAACCAATCTCCTCCCACGTCCGGGGTGCGGCCACCATGGGCGTGGGGCGGCCGCGGAGGGAATAGGGCACGATGGTGGTTTTGGCCGCGTTGTTCTGGCTCCAGTCCACCAGCACCTTGCCCTTGCGCAGGGTTTTTTTCATGTCGCTGACGGCAAGGTCGGGGTGGTCCGCTTCGAGGGCCCGCGCGAGCTCACGGGCGAAGGCGGAGATCTGCTCCGAGGTCTGGGACCTGTCCAGGGCGGCGTACAGGTGGATGCCCTTGCTGCCGCTCGTTACCGGGACCGGATCCATCCCCACGTCCTGCAGGATGGCGCGGGCGAGGAGGGCCACCTCCACGCAGGCCTCCAGGCCTGCGCCTTCCCCGGGATCCAGGTCCAGGACCAGCCTGTCAGGGTTCAGCTGGCTGCCGTGGGAATCCACCTGCCACTGGGGCACGTGGATTTCCAGCGAGTTGATCTGGCCGAACCAGGTAAGCGTGGCGGGGTCGTTGACCATCGGATAGTGGATGGTGCGGTCCTTGTGGGTGATGGCGGCCCGGGGGAGCCACCCCGGGGCCGAGTCCTCGAGGTTTTTCTGGAAGAACACCTCGCCGGGCTTCTCTGCGGTCCCCACGCCGTTCACCCACCGCTTCCGGGTGGCCGGCCTGTTGTACGCCGCGGGGATCAGGACGTGGGCCACGGCGGCGTAGTAGGCCAGCACGTCCGCCTTGGTGGTGCCGGCCTCCGGATAGATGACCTTGTCCAGGTTGGTGAGGGTCAGTTCCCGCCCGGCGACCCGGACACGTTCCTTAGCTGCGGGCATGGGGCTTCACCTGCGGCGTTGCGTGATGTTCACTTGATGAATGAGAGCCATTTGGAAGGGTGCCATCGCGTTCGGGCTGGTCAACGTGCCTGTGAAGGTCTACAGCGCCACTGAGGATCATGACATCAGTCTGCACCAGGTCCACAACGCCGACGGCGGCAGGATCCGCTACCAGCGGCGCTGCGAGGTCTGCAGCCAGGTCATCGACTACTCGGACATCGAGAAGGCCTTCGAGGAGGACGGCCGGACGGTGGTCCTGTCCAAAGACGAGCTCAAGGCGATTCCGGCCGAGAACAGCCACGAGATTGAAGTGGTCCAGTTCGTTCCGTCGGAGCAGCTGGAACCCATGATGTTCGAGAAGAGCTATTACCTGGAGCCGGACTCCAAGTCGCCCAAGGCCTACGTGCTGCTGCGCAGGGCGCTGGAGGACACGGACAGGGTGGCCATCGTCCAGTTCGCGCTGCGGGAGAAGACGAGGCTCGGCGCTTTGCGGATCAAGGACGATGTCCTGGTGCTCCAGTCCCTGCTCTGGCCGGACGAGGTGCGCGAGGCGAACTTCCCGTCCTTGGAGGCGGACGTCCGGATCAGCGCGCAGGAACGGGACATGTCCGCCGCCCTGGTGGAGTCCATGGCGGCGGATTTCGATCCCGCCTCTTTCACTGACGAGTACCAGGTGCAGCTCCGTCAGCTCATCGAGGCCAAGCTGGAGCAGGGTGAATCCCTGGACACGGAGGAAACCTTTGGGGTGGAAGCGGGCGAGGGCGGCAAGGGCGAAGTCATCGACCTGATGGAGGCCCTGAAGCGCAGCCTCGACCGGAAACGCGGCGGCGGGTCCGGCGCAGCAGGAACCTCGGAAGAGGACTCCGGCGGGGACTCCGGCAGTGCTGCCGGGGATGGCGGGGATGAAGCGAAGCCGGCGCGCAAGCGGTCCGCGTCCGCAAAACCCGCCGCGGCCAAGTCCGATGGGAAGCCTGCTGCCCGCAGCACCAGTTCCGCGAAATCGGATGATGACAAGGCAGGCACCGCGACGTCCTCCGGTGCCAAGGGCACGGCAAGCAAGTCCGGTGCGTCCAAACCCGCGGCGACAAGGTCCACGGCCGCTAAATCCGGTACGGCCAGGTCCACCGCTAAGTCCGCCGAAAAACCTGCCGCGAAAACCGCCGCGGGAAAGGCAACAGGAACGCGGGCGCGCAAGCCTGCGTGATGGTCCGCGGATTCCGGAGCCTGCTCCCTTGCTCAATGCCATGCCTAAGAAACTACTAAGGCTGCTTGCGTTGCGGTAGCGGCGGCCCCTTTGCGGCGGGTCCTTTACAGCGGCGTCCGGGGCGTCCACAATGAGTCGCATCACAGCCTCCGCTGTGGCCCACAGCGTGCTGTCACTCACTCTGACCTGCCACCTGAGAGGGGCGCGGAAATGAACGATCAGACGGACGCAGCCACGGCGGACCGGGAGCTCAAACAGAAGCACCGGGCCATGTGGGCCTCCGGCGACTACCCGGCCCTCGCAGACGAGATGCTCCTGGAGTTGGGCGCCATCCTGGTGGAAGCCTGCGGCATCACGTCGCGCAACAGCGTGCTGGATGTCGCCGCCGGATCAGGCAATGCGGCCATTCCGGCGGCGATGATGGGCGCAAAGGTGGTGGCCAGTGATCTCACCCCTGAGCTTTTCGAGGCCGGCCGGCGTGAGGCAGCCAACCGGGGTGTCAGCCTGGACTGGAAGGAGGCCGACGCGGAAGCCCTGCCGTTCGCTGACGCCGAGTTCGACGTCGTGATGTCCTGCCTTGGCGTCATGTTCGCTCCCCATCATCAGCAGGCGGCTGACGAACTCTTGAGGGTGTGCAAGCCGGGCGGCACCATCGGACTCCTCCACTGGACTCCGGACGGGTTCATCGGCAAGATGTTCGCCACCATGAAGCCTTTCGCACCCCCGCCTCCGCCCGGCGCCCAGCCGGCGCCGCTGTGGGGGAGCGAGGACCACGTCCGCGAACTGCTGGGGGACGGGATCACGGACACCGCGTCACGCAAGCAGACACTGGCTGTGCGGAGCTTCCACCAGCCCGGCGATTTTGTCCGCTACTTCAAATCCCACTACGGCCCCACCATCTCCGTCTACAAATACATTGGGGAGGACGCGGACAAGGTCAAAGCCCTGGACCAGGCACTGACTGAACTGGCTGATTCGTTCGGCGATGCCCATGGCGACTCTCCCTTCCAGATGGAGTGGGAGTATCTGCTGTTCACAGCCAAGAAGGCCAAATAGGCAAGGAAGGGCTTAAAAGCCAGCGGCCGCCGTCGGGCGTTTCCCGGGAAGGGAAGGCCCGACGGCGGCCGCTGAAGCGGGTGCGCTACTCGGCGTCGTGATCCGTTTCCAGGATCTGGACCAGGTGGTTCAGCGCATCGTCAGCGCCGTCGCCCTCTGCGCGGAGGACCACAACGTCGCCGTGTGAGGCTCCCAGGCTCATGAGGGAAAGGATGCTGGCAGCATCCATGGCCTCGTCGGCCGGCTCGCCTTCACGTGCGATGGTGATGTCCAGGTCGTACTCTCCTGCTGCCTCGGCAAAGATGGCGGCGGGGCGGGCGTGCAGGCCTACTCGGCTGGCGACGGTTGCGGTGCGTTCTGGCATTGTTGCTCCTTTTGTCTTTCGGCTTGCTGTAGGTCCAGTGCCGGATAGCTGTGGTGGTTGGGGTCAGACCGTTGCGGGAACGGGTTCCACGGTATCAGCGGTCTTGGGGGCTGCCCAGCGCTTCAGTGCCACCACGGCCAGGGCTGTGACGATGGTACCGGCAATGATCGAGAGTACGAACATCAGCACGTTGCCGATGGCGAAGAACACGAAGATGCCGCCGTGGGGTGCCTGCGATGTGACGCCGAAGGCCATGGTCAGCGCGCCGGTGAGGGCACCGCCCAGCATGCTCGCGGGGATAACGCGCAGTGGGTCGGCCGCGGCGAACGGGATGGCACCTTCGGAAATAAAAGATGCACCCAACAGCCAGGCGGCCTTGCCGTTTTCACGCTCGGCCAGGCTGAAGAGCTTCTTGTCCAGGACCGTGGCCAGGGCCATAGCCAGGGGCGGAACCATGCCGGCGGCCATGACGGTTGCCATGATCTGCCACGGCGCCTGGTTGTCTGCGCTGCCGGCGCTCAGGCCGGCGACGGCGAAGGCGTAGGCCACCTTGTTGACCGGGCCGCCGAGGTCAAAGCACATCATCAGGCCGAGGATAATGCCCAGGACGACGGCGGAGGCGCCGGTCATTCCGGACAGCCAGCCGTTGAGGGCCAGCGTCAGGCCTGCGATGGGACCGCCGAGGACCAGGAACATCAGGCCGGAGGCGAAAATGGAGGCGAGCAGCGGGATGATGACAACCGGCATCAGGCCGCGCAGCCACCTGGGGACGGTCCAGGTTCCGATCAGGTGTGCCATGTAACCGGCCAGCAGGCCGCCCACGATGCCGCCCAGGAAGCCTGCGCCCATGAACCCGGAGACCGCGCCGGCGACGAAGCCCGGTGCGATGCCGGGCCTGTCGGCAATGGCGTAGGCGATGTAGCCGGCCAGCGCCGGAACCAGGAAGCCCATGGACAGGGCGCCGATCTTGAACAGCACAGCACCGAGGTAGATGGCGAGGCCACCTTCGGGAAGGTTCCCGAAGTTGTTCTCCACCACCACGGTGTCCGCTACGTCGGTGATGTCGTAGCCGCCCAGCAGGAAGCCCAGGGCGATCAGCAGGCCGCCGCCCGCGACGAACGGGATCATGTAGCTCACGCCGGTCAGCAGGGCCCGCTTGAGCTTCTGGCCGATGTGCTCGCCCTTTTCCTCGGCGTCGTGCTCTGCCTGTTCCTCGGCACCGAAGTGCGGAACCCGGCGGGCGTTGGGGTTGTCCGCAGCAGCCAGGGCTTCCTGGACCATCTTGGCGGGCTCGTCGATGCCGCGCTTGACCGGTGCGTTGATCACCGGTTTGCCGGCGAAGCGCTCCTTGCCGCGTACGTCCACGTCCACCGCGAAGATGACGGCGTCAGCAGCAGCGATCACGGCGGGGTCCAGCGGCTTGGCGCCGGAGGAGCCCTGGGTTTCCACCTGGAGGTCCACGCCCATTTCCTGGGCAGCGGCGACGAGCGAGTCGGCAGCCATGTAGGTGTGGGCGATGCCGGTGGGGCAAGCAGTTACGGCCACCAGGCGCTTGGGCCCGGCTGCGGGGGCGGCCCCGGCGGCAGAAGAACCGGCGGCAGCAGGTGTAGCAGCTGTCGGGGCAGCAGCGGGCGCAGCATCCGTGGGGGCAGCGGCTGCGTGGGCGGCCGGCTTGTCAGCCAGTGCGCCGTCCACCAGTTCCACGATCTCCTCGCGCGAGGAGGCGTTGCGCAGGGCTGCGGTGAAGTCCTTCTTGATGAGGGACCGGGCGAGCTTGGAGAGCAGCTTCAGGTGCGCCTGGTCTGCTCCGTCCGGTGCCGCGATGAAGAAGATCAGGTCCGCGGGGCCGTCCTTTGCCCCGAAGTCCACCTTGGGGTTCAGGCGGGCCATGGCCAGGGTGGGTTCGGTGACGGCGGCCGAGCGGCAGTGCGGGATGGCGATGCCGCCGGGGATGCCGGTGGCGGTCTTCTGCTCGCGGGCGAAGGCGTCGGCGAAGAGGCCTTCGACTTCTGATGCGCGTCCGGTGGCAGCAACCTTGCTTGCCAGGTGCCGGATCACCGCTTCGGGGGAGTTGCCCAGGTTCTGGTCGAGCTCGACCAGTTCCGTGGTGATGAGCTGGGTCACTGTCAATCCTTTCGAAGGGCCGTGATGGTTACGGCATCCGGGGTGGTTTGGTGTACTGCCGGAACGGTGGAACCGGGCAGGGAGGCGGCTGCGGCACCGTGGGCCACAGCCTGTCGAAGGCAGTCGGCCGGGGCGGCGCCCTGGCCGTGGGCGAGCAGGTAGCCGGCAAGCGCGGAGTCTCCCGCGCCTACCGTGCTGACCGCGGCGACCGGCGGATGCGTGGCCAGCCACGCGCCGTCGGCCGTTACCAGGACAGCTCCCTTGGAACCGAGAGTTGCCAGCACAGCACCCACACCGGAACGCACGACGGCGGCGGCGGCTGCCGCGGCAGCCACCGGATCCGCTTCCAGTTCGTCAGCGGTGGCCGTGGCAAAGCCGGCTGCAGCAGCCAGTTCCGCCAGTTCTTCGGCGTTGGGTTTGAGGAGGTCCGGTTTCCCGGAACCAGTGGGGGTCCCGTCAGCGCCGGTACCGTCTCCGGACATCGCCGCGGCGAGCGGCGCTCCGGAGGAGTCCACGGCGATGCGCGGGGCGCTGCCGTTTCCGGCCGCGCGGATCCGCCGGGCCGCCGTGGCGTAGAAGTCTGCCGGGAACCCCGGCGGGAGGGAACCGGCCAGGACCACCCAGCTGGCGCCGCGCGAGCTTTCCAGCAGCAGCTTGATGAGGGCCTCCTGCTGGTCCTCGTCCAGCCTGGGGCCGGGTTCGTTGATCTTGGTGGTCACGCCGCCGGGCTCGGTGAGGGCAACGTTGGTGCGCAGCGGCTCATCGATGGGGAGCGATACGAACGGCACCCCGATTTCCCGCAGGCCCGCGAGGACGGGGTCGCTGTCGGCGCCGGGAAGCACCGCCACGGATTCCAGGCCGGAGGCGACGAGCGCGCGCGAAACGTTGACTCCCTTGCCCCCCGATTCCTGGCTGACGGAGACGGCACGCTGCACTTCGCCCCGTTCCAGGGGACCGGGAAGTGCAACCGTGCGGTCCAGGCTTGGGTTGGCGGTGAACGTGACGATCATGCGATCACCACGTCAACGCCGGCTTCTTCCAGGGCGGCCGCGAGTTCCGGGCCTGGTTGGCTGTCTGTAATCAAGGTGTCCAGATCTTTCAGGGAGGCGAACTGGACCAGGGTTTCCGTGTCCAGCTTGGAGGAATCGGCCAGCACCACAATGCGGCGGGCCGAACGGACGAAGGCTGCCTTAACGGCGGCTTCTTCAGGATCGGGTGTGCTCAGGCCAAAACTTGCGTGGATCCCGTTGGTGCCGATGAAGGCGATGTCGGGACGGAGTTTGCCGGCAGCCTCCACGGTTGCCTGCCCTACGGCCACCTGGGTGATGCCGCGTACCCGGCCGCCCAGGACGTCAAGGGCGATCCCGGGAACGCTGGACAGCTTGCCGGCGATGGGAACGGCGTGGGTGATGGCAACCAGTTCCGCCCGTGGTTCCGTTGCGTCGGAAGGTTCGACGGCGGCGCGGCGGGAGAGCATGTCGGCCAGGACTTCGGTGGTGGTTCCGCCGTCGATCAGGACGCTCCCCGCAGAGTTCCGCGGAATGAGGGCCAGGGCAGCCTCGGCGATGCGGATCTTCTGGTCAGGCCGCTGGATGGCCCGCTCGTTGACGCTTTCCTCCGTGGTGCTGAAGCGGTCAGCGGCCACGGCGCCGCCGTGGACGCGGCGGACTGTGCCCGCGGTTTCGAGGGTGGCAAGGTCGCGGCGGACGGTTTCGGTGGTGATGCGGAAGCGCTCGGCCAGGAGGGTCACGCTGACCCGGCCGCTGCCGGCAACAAGCTCGGCAATCTTTTGCTGGCGCTCCTCGGCGAACACGTACCCTCCGTTGCGTAAGTTCAGTTGGTGCGGTGGTCCTGCGGTGCCCACGCGATGCCATGCGCAAGCCTGGAATCAGTGGGGTGACTGGCATCACATGATGTTGAGATACTTGACTTTATCTTTGCTTGTGTTGGTTTGTCAATGGAAACCCACACGAAACAAAGTGCATGCGGAGTGTGCCCCTCATCCGCTTGGAGTTTTTGGGCAGATAAGGGGACTTCCCGGCCCCGGAACCCTGCATATCTGGACAAAAACTCACTGGTGGGAAGCGAAAAGCCGGGCCGGACCGCAATGGTCCGGCCCGGCTCGTCGGGTTCATTCCTTGTCCAGCCAGGCAATCCGGCCGGGACTTCCTTGTGCCTAGAGTCCGCCGTCGCGGCTTTCGTTCCGGGTGATGCGTTCGCCCGTGTTGGGATCCACCACGGAGCGGGTCTCGCTGACGCGGCGGCTGCGGCCGGGTGAAGCGAGGATGAGGGAGGCGATGAGGCCGATGACGCCGACGGCCATCAGGATGTAGCCGATAAGGACCTGGTCCACGGCCGGGATGAGGCCCGGAGCCACCGCCCACGCGAGGATGGCGCCGAGTGCGATGAGGAAAATGGAGGATCCGATTCTCATGAGTTGCTCCTTGATTGGGGGCCGGGCCTGGTCATAACCCGTTGACGGTTGCTAAGCATGCTGTCCGTTAAGCGTCACGCTACCCCGCCGGGTTGCCGGGTTCAATGCTCCCGGGCGGTGCGTAACCCATTCGTTGCGCTGTGGCCACTGTGAAAGGTGGGACGGTGCCTGCCGGGTTTCAGTCCGCGTTGCCGCCGTCGGACAGCCAACCGGTCCCGGCACGGCGTCAGGCTCCGGCCCGGCCTGCCTCGATAGGCTGATCCGATGGAAACAGTTGTTTGGTCCAGGCCTGAAGACCAGCGGGCGGGTACGCCGCTGCTTGTCATGATGCACGGCTACGGTACGGACGAGTCCCGCATGGTCCGCCTCTTCGAATACCTGCCGGCGGAATTTACCTGCGCGGCACTGCGGGCCCCCATGGACATCGGTGACCACTACGGCTGGTTCCTGCTGGATTACTTCCTGGCCAACGACTTCGCCGACGTCATCAAGGCAGCCAACGCCGTCCAAACCTGGATCAACAGCGTCAAGGGCCAGCACAGCAGCGTAAGCCTGCTCGGATATTCCCAGGGAATGGCGATGGCCAGCACCTTGCTGCGCCTCCACCCCAAGGACTACGAAGCGGTGGTGGGGCTGTCCGGCTTCGTGCTGCAAAACGAGCTGCTTTCCCTCACTGAATCCTTTGATGCCCGGCCGCCCTTTTTCTGGGGGCGGGACAAGGCTGACCTGGTCATCAATGAAGACGCCATCGCGTACACCCAGGAATGGCTGCAGGAGAACACCCTCCTCACCGCCAGGACGTACCCGGGCATGGGCCACGCCATGTCAAAGACGGAAATGGTGGACGTGAGTTCGTTCCTGCGCCACTACGTGCTGCGGCCGGAGGGGTCCACCGACAACCGGCGGTGAGGCCGCACGGGCCTTGTGAAGTGCGTCACGTTGTCCCACAAAGAAAAAACAGTTGCAGGCTAAATTTGTAAGCGCTTACACTCGTCTTCGGCCGTGATAGCGGCACTGGACTGGGTGAACAGGAGATCGGCGCGGTGCGGAGAATGTACTGCAGCGGGCTGCGGCCCGATGATCCGTACCAGGCCTGCACCCCTGGCGGTTCCGCCTGGCTTGTCTCCGGGCGCCGGCATGCCCATGATGGTAGAAGTGCATGGGCCGGCAGGGTCAAGGCCGCCACGTTCCCGCCGTGAGCGAAGACCTGCCGCATTTCCTGCGCATCCGGGCATCGTCGCCGCCACCTACGCTGCATCCTTCCGTCCGCTGCATCTTTCCGTACAAGGCTGCCCGCCGTCCTGAAAGGACACCCACCACCCATGAGCGATAACACGGCAACAGGCCATCCAACCGGCGGTCTCTCCGCCTGGGCCGGCGCGTCGGCAATCCTCTTTGACCTGGACGGCGTGCTGACCCCCACAGCCACAGTCCACGAGCGGGCCTGGCAGGAACTGTTCGAGGGCTTCCTGGCGTCGCAGCCACAGGTGGCCGGTTACAGCGAAAGCGACTACTTCGATCACATCGACGGCAAGCCACGCTTCGACGGCGTGCGGGACTTCCTGGCTTCACGCGGGATTGTGCTTCCCGAGGGTCCCACTGACGATGACCCCGCGAACACCACCGTGCAGGGCCTGGGGAACCGGAAGAACCGGATCTTCAACGACATCGTGAGCACCGGCGTGGAGCCCTTCGAAGGTTCTGTCCGCTTCCTCGAAGCCGTACTGCAGCGCGGCCTGAAGGTCGCCGTCGTCTCTTCCTCACGCAACGCACCCGCCGTCCTGCAGGCGGCCGGGCTCAGCGAGCGCTTCCCCGTGGTGGTGGACGGCGTGGTGGCCGCAGGCGAAGGCCTGCCCGGCAAGCCGAGCCCGGCCACCTATGAGTATGCAGCGCATCTGCTTGGCCTGCCGAGCGAGGAATGCGTGGTGGTGGAGGACGCAGTCTCCGGTGTCCAGGCCGGGGAGGCCGGATCCTTCCACTCCGTCATCGGCGTGGACCGTGGAGCAGGGCGTCAGACCCTTCTCGACGCCGGCGCAACCCTGGTGGTCAATGACCTCAAGGAACTGCTTCCCTAAAGAACGTCCGCCGTCCCCCGGGCGGCGCCCGCTGCTTTCCCCGGCAGCTCCCGTCAGTACCCTTCCCCCAATATCCCCCGGGCCGGCAGCAAACCAGCTGCCCGGCCACACGTCAAAGGACCCAACACCATGGCCCTGATCTCCGCGGACCGCGAAAGATTCCCCAACACCCCCTGGCAGCTCGTGGAAACACGCCACGAACAGGGCAACGAGGGGACGCTGGAAACCCTCTTTTCCCTCGGAAACGGGCACCTGGGCATCCGCGGCGCCCACTGGGCCGCAGCCGATTCCGACCTTCCAGGCAGCTTCATCAACGGGCTGCACGAAATCTGGGACATCAAACATGCGGAAAACGCCTTTGGCTTCGCCCGCACCGGCCAGCGCATCCTCTACATCCCGGATGCCAACAACTTCACGGTCGTCCTTGACGGGGAGTCTCTGAGCCTGGCTGAGTCAGAGGTGCTGGATTACCGGCGCTCCGTCGACTTCTCCACGGGCATCTACGAATGCCGCATCACCTGGCAGTGCCGCTCCGGCGCCGTGGTCACCACCACCGAGCGGCGCGCCGTGGGTTTCGCGTCCCGGGGAAGCCTTGGCATCTCCCTTGAGGTGGCCACGGACCGCGAGGTGTCCGTGGACGTCACCTCCTCATTGATCAACCGGCAGGACCAGCCGGTGGAGGACCACTCCGTCCACGATCCCCGCCGTGCAGGCCGGCACGCAGGCCGCGTCCTGCTGCCCCTTCGCCTTGACGGCGGCGACGGGTCGCTCCGGCTGGCCTGGGAGGCCGCGGAATCCAAGCAGCGCGTGGGCGTCGCCGTGGACCACTGGACCTCCGCGGGCCATCAGCCGTTCGAGACCCTCGTGGACCAGGACGACAGCAGCGTCCGCTATGTCCTGGCGGTTGGCCCCGGCGAGCCGTTCCGCCTGGAAAAGAGCGTCAGCTACGCCGCCGGCCGGGCCATCCAGGACCCGTCAGTGGACCCGGCCGCTGCCGCCGAGGAAGGCCTGCGGCCGGTAGCGGACATCTTTGCCGAGAGCGAGGCGCACTACCGGAACTACTGGGCCACCTCGGACATCGTGGTGACCAACCAGTCCGAGCTGCAGCAGGCCATCCGGTGGAACCTGTTCCAGCTTGCCCAGGCGACGGCGCGCGCGGACGTTGCCGGCATTCCCGCGAAGGGCGTGACAGGTTCCGGCTACGAGGGCCACTATTTCTGGGACCAGGAGGTCTACCTCCTGCCCTACCTGACCTACACCAACCCCGACGGCGCGCGGCGGGTCCTTGAGTTCCGCCACGGCATGCTTCCCGAGGCCAAGGTCCGGGCCAAGGAGCTGAGCGTGGACGGTGCACTGTTCCCGTGGCGCACCATCAACGGGCTCGAGGCGAGTGCGTACTACGCCGCCGGCACGGCACAGTTCCACATTGCGGCCGCCATCGCCTTTGCCACCAACCGGTACGTGTGGGCCACGAAGGACGCCGAGTTCCGGGACGGGATGGGCGCCGAACTGCTGATTGAAACGGCGCGCATGTGGATCTCGCTGGGCTTCTTCGGCAAGGATGGGCTTTTCCATATCCATGGCGTCACGGGCCCTGACGAGTACACCGCCGTGGTCAATGACAACCTCTACACCAACGTGATGGCCCGCTTTAACCTCCGGGCTGCCGCTGCCCTGGAGCATGCGGGCGTCACCGACGAGGAGCGGCAGTTGTGGGAAGCGGCTGCGAGCCGCATGCAGCTGCCCTTCGATGAGCGGATGCAGGTGCATTCCCAGGACAACGACTTCATGCACCTCGAACCCTGGGACTGGAACACGCCCCGGTCCAAGTACCCTTTGCTGCTGCACTTCCACCCGCTGGTGATCTACCGCCACCAGGTCCTCAAGCAGGCGGACACCGTCCTGGCGATGTTCCTGCAGTGGCAGGACTTCACGGCGGAGGAGAAGCACCGGGCCTTCGACTTCTACGATCCGCTGACAACGGGCGATTCCACGCTGTCCGCCTGCGTCCAGGGCATCATGGCGGCCGAGGTGGGGTACTCCCGGGAGGCACTGGAGCACTTCACCAACGCCGTGTTCATCGACCTTGACGACACCCACGGCAACACCATCGACGGCGTGCACATTGCCTCCACCGGCGGGGTCTGGAGCTCCCTGGTCTGCGGTTTCGCCGGGCTAAGGGACCAGGGTCCGGTTCCCTACTTCGACCCCCGCCTCCCCGCGGAATGGGAGGGATTGGACTTCCATCTCAAGATCCAGGGCCGCCTGCTGCGGGTGGAGCTCGGGAACGGCTCCATCACGCTGGCAGTCTCTGAAGGGGAACCCTTGGCGGTTGATGTCCGCGGCCGGGAGCTCATCATCGGCGCCGATCCCGTGAAGGTGGCGCTGGATCCCGTGCCGCAGCCGGAGCCCACGGTGTTCCCCAGCGGACATCCGACGGCGAGCATTCCGGTGGTGCGTGCCAACAGCTAAGTGCGGGGCGGCGGCGGGAGCCTAGTCTCCCGCCGCCGTCGTGCGTTGCAGCCTGGGTTCCTGGTCCAGGGGGTGGGCCAGTTCATCGGCGGGCATCCGCGCAGCAGCCATGGCGATGACCGCCATCACCGGGCAGACGCCGCCGGCCACCAGGAAGATCAGCCAGATGGGCAGCACCTCCGCCGCGGGCCCGGCCAGGGCCATGGACACCGGCATCAGGGCCAGCGAGACGAAGAAATCCAGGCTGGAGACCCGGCCCAGGAGGTGCGGTGGTACCCGCCGCTGGAGCAGGGTGCCCCAGATGACCATGCCCACGCTGCCGGTGGCGCCGAAGATGAACAGTGCCGCGGCGATTGCCCAGAAGCTGTCCATGACGCCGATGGCGGCCAGCGGCAGGCTGCCCGCACCCCAGGACACCATCATCACCGTAAGGTAGCGGCGCGGCAGCCGGAAGGACGCCGTCAACAGCGAGCCAAGAGCGGCGCCGACCCCCATCACGGCCAGCAGGAAGCCGAACATGCGGGAATCGCCGTCCAGCTGGTCCCGGACCACGAACGGCAGCAGCACCTCGATGGGCCCGATCAGGAACAGTACCGAGATGCACGCCCACAACAGGGTCCACAGCAGCCATGGGGTGCCGAGGGTGTAGATCACTCCCTCGCGAAGGTCGTGGAAGAAGGATTGCCTCGGCACCTCAACGCCGTCCGCTCCGGCGGCCGGGGCGGCCAGTGCGTGCTGGCCCAGGAAGTTCAGGACGATGAACGCCAGGAGGTGGCACGCCGCCACCGCCGTGACCGCGTGCGACGGCGAGAGGGCAGCCACCACCATGCCCGCCACGGCCGGACCGGCCGCCTGCTGGAGGACGGGGCGCATGGACCCTTCCATTCCGTTTGCTGCAAGCAGGTCCTGGGCGGGAAGGATGCGCGGCAGGATTGCGGAGTAGGCAGGAAAGAAGAACGCCGCGCCGACGCCAAGGACAAAGGACCCCGCTGCGATGTGCCACAGCTGCAGCAGGCCTGTCATGGCCAATCCGCTGACGGCCGCTATCACCGCGAGGTTGGCCCCCTCCACGGCGATGATCAGCCGGCGCTGGGGGATCCTGTCCGCGGCGATGCCGCCGGCCAGGACGAACGCCACCAGGCCCACGCTGCCGGCGGCGGCCACCAGGGACAGTTCCAGCGGACCGCCGCCCAAATGGATCACCTGGTAGACCATGGCCACGGCCCACATGCCGGAACCGAAAATTGAGATGGCAAGCGCTGCGATCAGGACCCTGTACTCGCGGTGGGCAAAGGGCCGCAGGGCCTTGGGGGTGGGCATAGGCTAAGTCTAGGCTTTGGGCTCACTCCGGAGGAGCCCGGGCACCGGCCCCGGATGGACGCGGGCAGGTACGCGGCCCCTCCCGCGGTGGCCTAATGTTAAGCAACCTTAGTATTAGGAATTCCGGTACAGGCGTACCGCCGAGACAAGCAGAGGTGACCATGGCCAGGCGCAGCAATCCCGCAGTACGGATAGCACAGGAAACCGCCCACAACGCGGTGTTCGACGCAGACGGGAAGCCCAAACCCGGGGTCCACAACATGCTCCTGAAAGCGGTGGAGATCCAGCGCCCGCTGGTGGTGGCCTACATCCGCCGGCTGCAGAAGAAACACCCCCGGGCCACGGCAGCCCAGCTGGCCGACATCCTGGAACGCGACTACCTCCGCGCGGTCACCGGCGGCGGTGCGCTGGTAGGTGCTACCGCCGTCGTGCCCGGCGTGGGCACCGTGGCATCCCTCGGACTGTCTGCCGCCGCGACGGTCGGGTTCCTGGAAGCAACAGCCCTCTACTCCACCTCGCTGGCGGAGCTGCACGGGATCCGGCTCACCAACCCGGAGAAGGCCAGCACCATGGTCATGGCCATCATGCTGGGCGAGGAAGGGACAGCCCTCATCGGGACGCTCAGCGGCCAGGCTGCCGGGAGGGAAATGAACGCCAACAACGCCTGGGGCAACGTCCTGTCCAAGTCGATGGTGCCGGGCTTCGGCAGCATCCGGAGCAGGATCCAGAAGGCCTTCCTCAAGAACCTCCTCAAGCGGCAAGGATCCGCCCTGTTCGGCCGGGCACTGCCGTTCGGGATCGGGGCCGTGGTGGGCGGAGCCGGTAACCTCGTGATGGGCCGTGCGGTGGTGGCCAACGCCAAGGAGGCGTTTGGACCCATGCCGGACACCATCCCCGGAGAGCTCACGGCTGCCGCGGCGGCCCAGGACACCCCGACGCTGGAAGGCAACACTCTTGGATCTCAACGCTGACCTTGGCGAATCATTCGGCTCCTGGCGGATGGGGGACGACCCCGCGATGTTCCGGCTGGTCACCAGCGCCAATGTGGCATGCGGCTTCCACGCCGGGGACCCCGTCACCATGCTGGACAGCTGCCGCGCCGCCTATGAACTCGATGTGACCGTCGGCGCCCATGTGGGGTACCGGGACCTGGCCGGCTTCGGCCGCCGCTCGCTGGACATGAGCTTCGACGAGCTCTTCGGCGACGTGCTGTACCAGTTGGGGGCGCTCGACGGCGTTGCCCACGCCGTGGGTGCCTCCGTGGACTACGTGAAGCCGCACGGCGCCCTGTACAACCGGCTGGTCCACGATGCCGAACAGGCTTCGGCCGTGGTGGCGGCAGTAAACGCCTACGATCCCGGCCTGCCCATCCTGGGGCTGCCGGACTCCGAGCTCCTGAAGCAGGCCAGGGACGCCGGGCACCCGGTGTTCGTCGAGGCCTTCGTGGACCGCGCCTACCGGGCGGACGGCACGCTGCTTCCGCGCTCGGAGGAGGGCGCCGTGCTGCACGATGTCGACGCGATTGTTGAGCGGGCCGTGCGGCTGGCTGCCAAGGGCGAGGTGGTGGCTGTGGACGGAACAGTGGTGCAGGTCGGGCCCGATTCCCTCTGCATCCACGGCGACACCCCGGGTGCCGTGGAGATGGCTGCTGCCGTCCGGGCAGGGCTGGAAGCCGCCGGCATTGACCTGGAGTCCTTCGCGTAGCAGTTTCCTGCCGGCCGGTGGTCAGCCGAAGATCAGGTGCGCCACCGTAAAGATCGCAAGCCCGGCCAGCGCACCCACCACGGTGCCGTTGATCCGGATGAACTGCAGGTCCTTGCCCACCTGGAGCTCAATCTTCTGCGACGTTTCCTCGGCATCCCAGCGGGCCACGGTGTCCGTGATGACCCCGGCAATATCCGACCGGTAGGTCCGCACCAGGTAGCCGGCTGCGTCGCCGATCCACGCGTTGACCTTGCCGGCCAGCTCGGGATCGCTGACCAGCCGGGAGCCGAAGTCCCGCACGGCCGCCTTGAACTTCACTGTCAGTTCGCTGTCGGGATCGTCCACTGCACCAAGCAGCGCGTTCTTGACGGTGCCCCACGTGCGGGAAGCCAGTTCACGCACCTCGGGATCGCCGAGGACCTGCGCCTTGATGTCCTCGGCGCGGGCGATCATCACAGGATCATGCTGCAGGTCCTGGGCAAGGTCGTTCAGGTATTTGTCGATGGACTGCCGGACCTGGTGGTTGGGGTCGGCCTGCACGGCCCGGACGAACTTGAGGATCTCCACATAGACCTTGTCGCCCACCAGGCCGTCCACAAACTGCGGCACCCAGGTGGGGGAGCGGTCGGACACAAGGTGGGTGACCGTTTCGTGGTTGTCATCCACCCAGTCGGCGGCGCGGTCCACCAGCAGGTCCACCAGCTTGTGGTGGTGCCCGTCGTGGAAAATCCGCTCGGCCATCTTGCCCACGGGGGGTCCCCACGGCGGAGTCAGGAGGTGCTTACGCACCATTCCCTCGATGACCGCCTGGACGTCGTCGTCATTCAGTACTTTGAACAGGCCGCGGATGACGGCGGCGCCTTCCTTGGCCACCCGCTCGGAACCGGCAGGCGTGGCAAGCCACTCACCCGCCCGGCGGGCGATATTGACGCTGGCAAGTTTGTCCTGGACCACCTGCTCCGAGAGGAAGTTGGTCTCAACGAACTCGCCCAGCGAGGCGCCGATCTGGTCCTTCCGGCGCGGAATGATGGCGGTATGCGGGATCTTGATGCCCATGGGGTACTTGAACAGTGCCGTGACAGCGAACCAGTCAGCCAGCGCGCCCACCATGCCGCCCTCGGCAGCCGCGCGGACGTACTGGAGCCACGGGTATTCCTTCTGCAGCGCGAACGCGAAGACGAAGATCACCGCCATCACCAGCAGCAGCCCCAGCGCCACCATCTTCATTTTCCGCAGCGCTGCCGCCTTTTCGGCGTCGCCCGCGCTCAGTTGGTGGCCGACGGCGGCCCGCGCCTCCGCCTGGCCCCTTGCGGGCAGCGGTGCGGACGGGGTGGGCCCGCCGGGTGCTTCGCGGGTAGTTGGCTCAGAGTTCACCTGCATGTGCCAAGCCTAGTCCCGCAGCACGGGGCCGGTCGGCTACCGTGTCTGCATGACTACTGACGAGTCAGCGCCGCAACGGCCGTTGGTCTTTGCCCACCGCGGCTCCAGCGCCGCGTTCGCCGAACACACCCGGGCCGCCTACCTGCAGGCCCTGGCCGACGGCGCCGACGGCGTGGAGTGCGACGTCCACCTCACGCGGGACCAGCACGTTGTCCTCCTGCATGACGCCAACCTGGACCGGACCTCGGACGGAACAGGGCCCGTAGCCGAGCGCACGCTGCGGGAGCTGCGGCACCTGGACGTGTCATCGTGGAAGGGCGTCCGCATCCCGGAGGCATACGGTGCCCGGTCAGAGCAGCTGCTGACCCTGCCGGAACTCCTGGCGATCCTCCGCGGTGCCGGCCGGCCGGTGAAACTGGCCATCGAGCTCAAGCACCCCAGCCCGTACCAGCTCAAGCTGGAGGACCGGGTCCTTGAGGTGCTGCGGAGCGAGGGGTGGGACCCTAAAAGTTCTGCCGTGGACAACGTGGCGGTGACCTTCATGAGTTTCAGCCCGGACTCCGTCCGGCACCTGCTCGAATCAGTTCCGCCTGAATACATCTGCCAGTTGGTGGACGACGTGGACATCCGGGCGATCCGAGGCGGACTGGGGTTCGGGATGATCACCGGCGGCGCAATTGCCAACCTGATGAGGGCAACCCAGGCCGAAGCCGAGCGGATCCTGGACAACGGCCAGGTGGGCCTCGCCGGGCCAGGCATCGACTATGTGCGCCGGCATCCCGCTGCCGTCCAGCGCTGGCTCGCCGGTGGCCGGCGCTTCCGCGTGTGGACCGTGGATTCCGAGCAGGACGTTGCACTGTGTGCGGGATTGGGGATCCAGGAGATCACCACCAATGTCCCGGCCCGGGTCCTGGGCCAGCTGCAGGTCGCCTCGCCGCAGGGAAGGTAGGGGCGCATGGGCGGGATCCCGGACGGCGTGCCCGCGCTGTTCCGCTGCCTTGAGCCGCTTTTCCGCCGGCAGGACGCCTCCGGCGGGCTCCGGCCTGCGCCCTGGTCCGGCCCCCGCCGCTGGTGGACCGGGCCCCTGGACGTTGAAGGCCTCAGCCTGGGTGCGGTGGGTGCTGCCGCGGCGGCCCTGAACCTCCTGGCGGGTGCGCCGGACAGGTTCGCCACCACATCAGCCCTGACAGCCGCAGCCTTCGACTCTTCCGGGCATCTGCGCATCTCCGGGCATCCCATCCAGGGGTTCGCCCCGCTGTCCGGCTTCCGGCGCACCCTTGACGGGTGGATCCGGCTCCACGCCAACTATCCGCATCACGCAGAGCGGCTGATGGAGGCGCTGGGTGCCACCACCGCCGGCGGTGTGGCCGCTGCGCTCCGCAGAATGGAGTCCCTGGAGGCCGAAGCGGCCATCCAGTCCAGCGGCGGGGTGGCGGCGGCCGTCAGGACCCGGGAGGCATGGCTTGGCTCCGCGATGGGCCGCTCGGCGGGCAGGGGTCCGTGGATTGACCTGACGCTTCCCGGCGGCAAGGCCAAAGGAACACGGCAGCCCGTGCTCCAGCCCCTTGACGATCCGCGCAGGCCGCTCCTGGGCGTCCGCGTGCTGGACCTGACCCGTGTCATTGCGGGCCCGGTGTCCACCCGCCTGCTGGGCGTGCTGGGGGCGGACGTGCTGCGGATCGACCCGCCGCAGCTTCCGGAAATCACCGGCCAGTTCGTGGACACCGGGTTCTGCAAGAGGAGCGCCGTGGCGGACCTCGCCCTTCCGGGGAACCTGCACCGCCTGCACCACCTGCTGCACACGGCCGACGTTGTGGTGGCAGGCTACCGCGCCGGCTCCCTCACCCGCTTCGGGCTGGAGCCGGAGGCCCTCCTGGACGCCAGGCCGGAACTTGTGGTGGCCACCCTTGACAGCTGGGGCAGGGAAGGGCCGTGGAGCGGCATGCGCGGGTTCGACAGCATTGTCCAGGCGGCCACCGGGATCGCGGACCTGTACGGGTTGGAGGATGGCGACGGCGGCTGGCGGCCGGGTGCGCTTCCCGTCCAGGCGCTGGACCACGCCACCGGGTACGGCCTGGCTGCCGGTGCCATCGCGCTGCTCGCGCACCGCCAGCAAACCGGCCTGGGCGGGTGGGCACGGATGTCCCTGGCCCGGACCGCCGGGGAGCTCCTGGGCCTGCCCGCCCCGCCCGGCCAAGCTGGCAGCCCGGCAAGCCAGCCTCCCACGCCTGACCTGCGGACACAGGCCAGCACGTACGGCGAGCTTCAGTACGCCAGGCCGCCGCTGCTGCTCGACGGACAACCCCTCGACTATGGCCGCCCTCCCGTACCCTATGGAAGCTCGGAGCTGGCGTGGGCCTGACGGTTACAGGAGCCCGCTGCGCCTGTGGTTGAGTGGAGCCATGCCTTTTCCCCGCTCCGGCCGGGCCGCCCAGACCCTCTCCGCTGCAGCCATGAGCGCCCTGCTCCTGGCCAGCGCCATGAAGCACTTCCGCGACCCCGCCTTCTACCGCCAGGTGGTCCCGGGCTACCTCTGCCGTGACGACGACGCCCCCCAAGGTGCCGCGCCTTCACGTCCGCTTGCCCTCCTCTCCCGGGAGGAATGGATAGCCCTGAGCGGGCTGGTGGAGCTGGCAGCCGCCGTCGGAATCCTTGTCCCGGCAACGCGGAAGGTGGCCGCCACCGGCACCGCCGTGATGTTCACCGCGTTCCTGGCCGGACACGTCGACGCGCTCCAGCGGGCGTACGGGCCCAAGGGGACCCGCGCCCAGCGGAAGGTGCATACCGTCCGCCTTCCGCTCCAGGCACCGCTGATTGCGTGGGCGTGGAGCCTGCGCCGGCCGGCCGGGGGAGCGCGTCCGTGAGCCTGCTGGCATCCCCGGCGATACGGATGGGAATCTCCATCAGCATCGCCACCGGTTTGTACGGTGTGTCCTTCGGGGCACTCTCAGTGACGTCCGGGCTCAACTTCTGGCAGACGATGGCACTGAGCCTGCTCCTGTTCAGCGGCGGCTCGCAGTTCGCGTTCATTGGCGTGGTGGGCGGCGGCGGGTCCGGCATCGCGGCCATGAGCGCTGCCACCCTGCTGGGCATGCGGAACGGGATCTACGGCATGCAGCTCAACGCGCTCCTGCACCCCACCGGCTGGCGCAGGTACGTCGCAGCCCAGCTCACCATTGACGAGTCCACGGCAACCAGCTCCGGCCAGACGGACCCTGCCGAACAGCGTCGGGGGTTCTGGGCGGCGGGCATCGGCATCTACGTGCTCTGGAACCTCTTCACCGCCATCGGAGCGCTCGCCGGAAGCGGCCTGGGCGATCCCAAGCAGTGGGGGCTTGACGGCGCAGCCGTGGCTGCGTTCCTGGGGCTGCTCTGGCCGCGGCTCAAGGGGCGCGAGCCGGTTGCCATCGCTGCCGTGTGCGCCGTGGCCACCGTCATCGCCGTGCCGTTCGTCCCCGCCGGCGTGCCGATCCTGGTGGCGGCCGTGGTGGCCGCGGTCATCGGATGGTTCAGCCATGGCCGGAGTGACGAAGGCCTCGAGCCGGACGTGGACCCCTTCCGGGAGCGCCACCACCACGGCGGACATGCCAGCCAGAGGATCACCGAATGAGTCTCTGGATCTGGCTGCTGATTGCCTGCGCCCTGGCCTACGCATGGAAGCTGGTCGGCTACTTCGTTCCGGCCCGGTTGCTGGAAGATCCGCGCATGTCACGGGTGGCGGGCACCATGACCATCGGACTGCTCGCCTCCCTGACGGTTGTGAACACCGTTGCCACAGGCCAGTCGCTCGCTGCTGATGCCAGGCTGGGGGCGCTGGTGGCTGCCGCGGCAGCCCTGGCCCTGCGCGCGCCGTTCCTGGTGGTGGTCCTCGCCGGCGCCGGGACGGCGGCGCTGCTGAGGGCCCTGGGCTGGAACTGACCGGCAGGAACTGACTGGCTGGAACTGACCGGCTGGAACTGACTGGCTGGAACTGACGGCGGCACCTGGAATGGGAACACGCACCCTCTTTTTGTGATGCCTGTCACACGAAGAGCCCTTTTCCGGTTGTACTATAAAAGCGGCTATGCAGTTGGCCTTGGAAATTCTCGCGAATGGCACCCATGGAAAATCAGCTGCATCCAGCCGGGGAAAGACCCGGACGTCTGCACCACAAACACATCAGGCGCCGCGCGGGACTGCCGGCCAAGCGCTTCTTCACCCGGTTTGCCGGCATGGCTGACGTCCCGGCCGAGGACCTGGAGTTCCTTTCGCAAAGTCTGGACGCAGCGTTTGACGTGGACACGGCGTCCAACATTCCGGCCCTGCGGGCCTTGGTGCGCCATGAGCTTCGCAGCAGGGGAGAACCGGGCGGCCAGTAGCAAACCGCATCCCGGAACGGATATGTGGTGGACTGGCACCAGGGCCGCAAACCCACTGCGGCGGCCACAAGGGAGGAACCGCGATGAACGATCGGTCACGTCCGGAGCAGCCGGGGAAGCCCCGGCAAGGGTACCTTGACCCCGGTGGTTCGGAATCCACCCGGGAACTGCGGGATACAGCCCGGCGCCGCCGCGATGCGGAGGAAAAGCTGCAGCAGCACCTCAACGAGGCCAAAGACCACGTCCCCAATGAGCGCCACGACCAATCGGAGCAGCATCAGCAGGAGCACCACGAGTCCGACGGCGACGCCGGACAGGGCTCGTCCCGCTAGTAGTGGTGGGCGGCGGCGCTGGGGGAAAAGGTGGGGCCGCGGGCGGGTGCAGAGGTCCGGCGATCCGGAACCTGGGGAGCCGAAACCTGGGGATTCAGGGTCTGCGGGCCAGGAGTGTTGCAGCCTGCCGGCTAGGCCACGCCGTGCGCTGCGCCATCCGGCGAACTGGCCCGCCTGCAGCTCTCTTCAACAGCCATCTCGTACCACGCTTCCGCCCCGAACTCGGGTTCAGGTGTGTCCAGGTTCTGGTACAGGGCGTCCAGCAGGTTTGCGAGTTCTTCCGCCGTCAGGGAGGGAAGGACTTCCTCGGGCCCGCGGGGATCGTTAAGGTACTTGTTCAGCTTTGAACTGTTCATCGTGCCACTGCCAGGATGCGCCGGAACTGAGGGGATTGCTTCATGGGTCACTCCATCCCTAAGTTGGGAGGCTGGCTGCGTAACCCCTCCTGAAGTGTATTGCACGTGCAGGACGCCCACAATGGTGCCATCCGCGCGCCAAACACAAACGCCGGGGCCAGTGGTCCCGAACCTCCGGCCGCGCTTCGTGCGCGCAGCTTTACGGCAGTGTCAGCCCAGGTGCGGGCCCGTTCCAGGTGTGGACGGGACCGGCACATGGGCAGGCAGGGGGCGGGCGGGCCGCACCGTCCGGATGGCGTCCTCAACCAGGGCCAGCGGGCGCCGCCAGGCGTCAGAGCCGGGCTCCATGGTGTCCACCACGCCGATCAGCATCGCAAGCAGCCGGAACATGTCCGTCATGGAGATGTCTGCCCGGAGGCTTCCCTGGCCCTGCCCGCGCACCAGCAGCACGCTGATGGAGTCCATGAGTGAGCCGGTAATGCCGGTCAGGAGCTCCCGCCGCCCCGCCACGGCGCCCAGCAGGTTGGCGTCAGCGCTGGCCGCGTCCATGAGTGCCTCCAGGACACGCAACAACCCGGCGGCCGCGTCGATGTCCGCCAGGGCACCGTCCACCACCGGATCCACAGTGAGGCGCAGCTGCCGGTTTAGGGCGGCCAGGACCAGTTCTTCCTTGTCCGCGAAATTGCGGAAGAGGGTGGCAGGGCCAACCCCTGCTGTTGCCGCGATGGTCTGCAGCGGCACTTCCGGTCCGAAGTCGCGGAAGCATTGCCGGGCCGCCGTGATGATTTTGTCCACGTTCCGTGCTGCGTCGGCACGGAGGGGCTTACGGGCGACTGCGAGGCTCATGCGAAAAGGTTAGCAACGGAGCTTTCGGCGATCACCGTTACTGCAGGGTAGGCGGTTATGTGACGCCCAGGGGCACCTTCCCGCCCTGCCGGCGCGGGCCCGCCGTGGCACACTGGCTTCATGTTGCTAGCGTTTTCTGTCGCCCCCTCGGGCGCCCCCAGCGAAGGTTCAAGGCCCACAGATGCGTCAGTGCACGACGCCGTTGCCGCCGCCGTCAAAATCGTCCGCGAGTCCGGCCTGCCCAACACGACGGACTCGATGTTCACCACCATCGAAGGTGAATGGGACGAGGTCTTTGACGTGGTCAAGCGGGCCACGGAAGCGGTGGGACGGTACGGCAGCCGCGTCTCCCTCGTGATCAAGGCTGACATCCGGCCGGGGTACACAGGGGAACTGACCGCGAAAGTGGACCGCCTGGAAGAAGCGCTCGCAGACGGTTCCTGACCCGCGCAGCCCTGGCCCGCCGTCGGCCGTTACCGGACCCCAACTCCGGGAGCCGCAGCTCTATGGACCCCAAGGCTGCCCCGTGCCAAACTGTGGCAATGTTCGAGCACCAGCCCCGGCCGGAGTGGATTGCGGCTGAAGAGTTCCTGTCCCGCGTCGTGGTCCATCCCGATCCGGCGCTGCAGCAGGCCATCAGTTCCGCCGCGGAGGCGGGGATGCCTGCCATCGAAGTGGCGCCCAATGCGGGCAAGCTCCTAAAGCTCCTGGTGCAGCTGACGGGAGCCCGGCGCGTGCTCGAAATTGGCACGCTCGCCGGCTTCAGCACCATCTGGATGGGCCGGGGCCTTCCCTCGGACGGCACCCTTGTCACCTGCGAATTCCTGCCCAAGCACGCGGAAGTTGCGTGGGCCAACATCGATGCCGCCGGCCTCGGGGAGAAAGTGGAGATCCGGCTGGGGCCCGCGCTGGAGACCCTGGCGGCACTTGAGGAGGAGGGCCGGGCGCCCTTCGACTTCATCTTCATTGACGCAGACAAGGAGAACAACAGCCGCTACCTGGACTGGGCCGTCCGGCTGGGGAGGCCCGGGGCTACTGTGGTGCTGGACAATGCCGTCTGGGAAGGAGCCATCCTTGATCCCGCAATGGATCCCGTCAACGCGCCGGGAATCATCGGTGCACTCGAGCTCCTGGGGAAGCATCCACGGCTGGACGCTACCGTCATCCAGACCGTCGGCTCAAAAGGCTGGGACGGTTTCGCGCTTGGACGTATCCGCTAGCGCCGGTGCCGGGAATCTTTCCTGCCCCACAAACTGCTAAGTATGCTTAGAACCAGAATCCGGCTGGCAGCTAGCCGGACCAACAGTTAGCAGTGGAGGAAAACGATGAAAGCCTCACCCACCCTTGCCGGCAACCTACAGACGGTGCTTACGGACCTCATCGAGCTGCACCTGCAGGGAAAACAGGCGCACTGGAACCTCGTGGGCACCAATTTCCGTGACCTGCACCTGCAGCTCGACGAGATCATTGCCGCCGCACGGCTCTTCGCTGACCAGGCCGCCGAGAGGATGCGGGCGCTGCATGCCCTTCCGGACGGCCGCAGCAGCACAGTCTCAGCCGGCACCCGGCTGGACGGGTTTCCCGAAGGCCTGACCTCCACGAAACAGACAGTAAAACTCATCACGGCCCGGCTTGAGCGGACAGTCCAGACCATGCGGGATGTCCACGATGAAGTGGATGAGGAAGACCCCACCAGCGCGGACCTGCTCCACGCCGCCATCGAGCGCCTGGAACAGCTGGCCTGGATGGTCAATGCCGAAACCATGGCACCCACCGCCTCCGTCACCGAGCCGGCCGGCGCATAGGCGCCGCCGTCACGATGCCGGAACTTTCCGAGGAACACAGCCAAAAATCCGCCGGGAACGCGGTGCCCGGCCCCAGCGCAGCGGTCCGGCTGTCCGCCGGCAGGGAAGGCCCAGACGGCCTGGATCCCCTGTTCCAGGCCGTCTCTGCCAGCGCCGGTGATGTACCGGCTTTACTTGAGCTGGCCCAGGAGGCCGGAAAACAGTGGCCGAAGCCCGGTGAAGGCAGTACCGGGCTTCTCTGGGAGCTCCTGGCCACTGTGGCCGCCATCGACGTTGCAGCTGCACGCGTCTTTGAGCCGCACCTGGACGCGTTGGCGATCCTGGCCCAGGCAGGGCATGATCCCGCCCGTGCCAGCGGGGCCTGGGGTGTTTTTGCGGCCGAAGGTCCAGGGATGCGGCTCTCGGCGGAACGGAACGGATCCGGGGTGGTTCTGACCGGCTCCAAGCCGTGGTGTTCCCTCGCCCCGCTGCTTGACCACGCGGTGGTCACGGCCCATACGGACGACGGCGGCCGCGCGGCTTTTGCAGTGGACCTGCGCCATGCGGGCGTCGCGTGCGAGGAGCCGGAGTGGGTGGCCAGGGGACTGCAGGAGATCCCAAGCGGGACTGTCCGGTTCAGAAGTGTCCCCGCCGAGCCGCTGCAGGGAACCAACTGGTACTTCAGCCGGCCTGGCTTTGCCTGGGGCGGCATGGGGGTGGCCGCCTGCTGGCTCGGGGGAGCCGTGGGCATCGCCCGCGACTACCGGGACTCCCTCAGCGCGGGACGTCTTTCCGGGCGGGAGCCGGACCAGGTTGCACTTGCCGCACTGGGCGAGCTGGACCGGACCCTGACCTCCGCGCTGGCCTGCCTCGCGGGAACAGCGGAAGGCATAGACCGGTCAGGACAGAGGCCGGCTCAACAGGTGTCCTCTCAGCAGGGGACCGCCGGGGAGCTCTCGCCGTGGAGCAATGCGCTGCGGGTACGCGGAACCTGTGCCGCCGCCGTCGAACGCGTTTTGTCCGTAGTGGGCAGCAACCGGGGGCCGGGACCGCTGGCCTTCGACCGGAAGTACGCAAAGCGGATGGCTGACCTGGCACTGTACGTCCGCCAGCACCACGGCATGCGTGACGACGCCCAGCTGGGCACCTTGACCTTGAAAGGTGACGCGCCGTGGTGACCTTCCTGCACACCGACGAGGGGACTGACGAGGCCGCCTGGTCTGCCCGGGGCCTTCCTGTCATTCCCGAGCTCCCGCTCGCTCCGGAGGAGCTTGCCGCAATGCGGTTCCTGGTCCTCGCCGCCCACCCGGACGACGAAACACTCGGAGCGGGCGGCCTGCTGGCACGGCTTCACGGCCTAGGTGCAGAGGTGGAGGTGCTGCTGTGCACGGCAGGCGAGGCCTCGCACCCCGGATCGGAAACCGTCTCCCGGGAAGAACTGACGGCCCGGCGCCTCGCTGAATTCGCGGCTGCCCTGGCATCCATGGGGCTCACGGACCGCTGGCGGTACCTTGGCCTGCCGGACAGCGGCCTGGCGGAGCGCACGGCGGACATCACCCGTGTGGTCAGGGAAGCCGCCGCAGGGCTCGCCGGCCCTGCAGGCCGGCTCGCCATTGTTGCGCCGTACCGCGCCGACGGGCACGCCGACCATGATGCCCTGGGATCAGTGGCCGCTGCTGTTGCCGCCGGGAACGGCTACGCCCTGCTGGAGTACCCCATCTGGTACTGGCACTGGGCCACGCCCGGGAACCCCGAGTGGCAGTCCTGGGTGAGGCTGCCGCTGGAGCCGGAGGAACAGTCCATCAAGGAACGGGCCATGCAGGAGCATGCCAGCCAGACCACGCCGCTTTCTCCGCATCCCGGTGACGAAGTCCTCCTGAGCGAGTCCTTCCTGCGGCACTTCTCCCGCCCCTTTGAAACCTTCGCCTGGACACCTCCGCAGGAGTTCATGCCCGGAAAACCAGGTGGCCCCGGAACCGTGCCGCACACCAGCAAGGAAGCCCAGGGAATTTTTGACGGCATCCACAACCGGGAACCCGATCCCTGGAAGTACGCCACCAGCTGGTACGAGCGCCGGAAACGGGCGCTGACGGTCGCAGCCTTGCCCTCCGAACAGTATTCCTCGGCGCTGGAGATCGGCTGCTCCATCGGCACGCTGACGGCCGAACTTGCCCCGCGGTGCGCGAACCTGCTGGCCGTGGACGCCAGCGGTGCGGCGCTGGCGCAGGCAGCAGAACGCCTTGCTCCTTTCCCGGGCGTATCAGCCAGGCAACTGACCATGCCCGCCGAGTGGCCTGGCGGGAGCTACGACCTGGTGGTGGTGTCCGAGGTTGGGTACTACCTCACCGCCAGTGAGCTCGAAGCCCTGATCGAAAGGATCAGGCATTCGATGCTCCCGGGCGGCACCCTGCTGCTGTGCCACTGGCGCCACCCCATTTCCGGCTGGGAGCTGGACGGCGAAACAGTCCACACCCGGGTGCGGGACGGGCTGAAGTGGCCCACTGCCGGCCTCTACCGGGAGCGCGACTTCCTGCTCGAAACCCTCACAGTGCCCATGGCGGCGGTGCCTGCGCCTTGACTGCCGTTGACCGGGTGGCCGTGGTGATTCCGGTGCACAACGAGGAGGACCACCTGGGCCGCGCCCTCGCCGGCGTTGAGGCCGCTGCATCCGCGCTCCGGCAGGTCCATCCCCACATTGACCTCCGGGTTCTGGTGGTCCTTGATTCCTGCACGGACGGGTCTGCCGCCATAGCCTCCGCGTACGCCGCCCGGAACAGCTGCTTCTCTGTCCTGGCGGTTGCCTTTCGCAGCGTGGGCAGGAGCAGGCGGGCGGGAATCTGGCAAATGCTCGGTGCGGCCGCAGATACAAGCCCTGGCGCCGTGGCCGGGTTATGGCTGGCCAATACCGACGCCGACTCGGTGGTTCCGGAGAACTGGCTTGTGGGGCAAATCAGGTTGGCTGCAGCGGGAGCCGACGCCGTGTTGGGGTCCGTGGACGTGGATCCTGCCGGGATGGCGCCGGAACTGCTCAGCCGCTGGCAGTCTATGCACTCCTTCGGGGAAGACCACCCGCACGTGTTCGGAGCGAACCTGGGTGTCCGCGGTTCGGCGTACCTTGCGGCGGGCGGGTTCCCGCGGCATCTCTCGCATGAGGACCGGGTGCTGGCAGGGCGGCTGCGGGAGCACGGGTTTGATGTCAGGGCCACCGACACCATCCGGGTGCGGACATCCGGCCGGACGCAGGCCCGTGCCCCAAAAGGCTTCGGCGCCTATCTGCGGACGCTGGGCAGGGACATTGCGCTGGCACCGGAGGCTTAACGCCAGCCCCGGACACCGTGGCTAAGCGGGAGCGTGGCTTAACGGGAAAGGGGGTTGCTGCGTTAACGCAGCAACCCCCTTTCAGCAGGACTACTCCTTACGGAAGGCGTCCTTGACCTTCTCGCCGGCCTGCTTCAAGTCAGCCTTGGCCTGGTCCATCTGGCCTTCGGTCCGCAGGCTTTCGTCATCAGTTGCCTTGCCGGTTGCTTCCTTGGCCTTGCCGGCCATTTTCTCGGCGGCGTTGTCGATCTTGTCGTCCAAACCCATGGCACTTCTCCCTTCGGCTTGTGGCCTGCGGCAATACGCGGGCCATGCTCCCATGCTAGCCAGCCAGCGGTTGCTTCAACAGATGGCTGGCTGCGGCAGGGGAGCGTTTGCAGGAGGGAAAGACCGGTGGGACAGCGTCAGACTAGGTCAGGAGCGCTTGCGACGATGTAGTCGGCTGCTGCCGGGCCGGTCATGGACAGGTTGTTGCTGTCCGGGTTGATGCCGTGGGTATCCAGCGCCGCCCACAGGGCTTCCGGCGGCTGCAGCGGGGCCTTATGGAGGAGGCACCAGCTGGTGTAAAGGCCATATAGCTCATCGCGACCGAGGCCCAGCCCCGGCTCCCTGTCCGCGACAACTGCCTCGGCAAGAAAATCTTCAAAATGTGTAGCAGGCATGTTCGCTCATTCGGGCTCGACCTTGACGCCGCCGTATCTGCTTCAGCGGCCCTGCCGGGCCCCGGAGGGCTCAACAGAGTAATCACGAAGGTATGGCAGGTCGGCTCGCTTTGTCCAGTTAGGCTGCCCAGCCTGGACAGGAAATTCACCCCGGACATGCAAAACACCTCGCGGGGACTTCGACGGCGGGTGAATCGCGCCAGCGGAGCCAGCTGTTTCAGCTGGATCGAGGGGGCCGACGGCGACTGGGGGGACTGGCCTCGGTCTCAGAAGAGGCCATCTCACCGCCGGCCCCGCCTGCTCCCGGGCACCTTGTTAAACCCGGGAAACCTCAACAGGACCTTCAAGACAATTTTCTCCCATCTTGAAGGTCCTGCCTAGTCCCCGCGGAAACGCGCTAGCGGGCGTCGTTGCCGCCCCGTTCTTCATTTCCGCCAAGGGCGCGGTCCCGTACCTTATCCCGTACCCGGTCCCGGTGCGGCTCCCGGGGCTCCTCGGAGTCGCCGCTCCCGTCCTGGCGACGGCCCTCGTCCGAAGAGTCATCCTGGCCGTTTTCGGCGCTGTACTTCTCACGGAGCTCCCGCCCGTGCCGGATGTCCTCTTCCTCCTGCTTCTGCAGCTTTTCGCTCTTCTTGGTGTCCCTCGGGGGCAGCTGGATGGTTTCCTCTGCCTTGATGCCCGCCTGGAGCTGCCGGCCGCGTTCCATCTCGGCGTCGAACTCCGCACCGAAGAGCAGGGACATGTTGAGGATCCAGAGCCACAGCAGCATCACGATCACGCCGCCCAGGGCCCCGTAGGTCTTGTTGTAGTTGCCGAAGTTACCTACATAGAAGCCGAAGCCCAGTGACGCAAGCAGGAAAACAAACAGCGCGATACCGGACCCCAGGCTCATCCACTTGAACTTGGGCTGCTTGACGTTGGGGGTGGCGTAGTAGAGGACGGCGATGATCACGATGATCAGCCCCACCATCACAGGCCATTTGGCGATGTCCCAGATGGTCAGGAATACGCCGCTGAGGCCAATCAGCCCGCCGACCGCTTCTGCCACCGGCCCGCTCAGGACCAGCATGCCGGCCAGGATGGCCACGATGACAACGGCAAGGAGGGTAACCACCAGCATGGTGCCCCGCAGCTTCACAAATGGCCGGCCCTCGTCCACCTCATAAATCCGGTTCATGGCACGGCCGAACGCCCCGACGTAACCCGACGCGGACCACAGGGCGGTGGCAAGGCCAAGAACCAGGGTGAATCCTGCCGCTGGGGCATTTGCCAGGTCCGCCACCACTCCGCCTACCGTGTCAACAGTCTCGGCCGGGACAAATCCGCTGACAATTTGCAGGAGCGCGTCTGTGGTTTTCTGCGGATCACCAAACAGCCCGACCAGGGACACAAGGGCCAGGATGGCCGGGAACAAGGACAACACCGCGTAGTAGGTCAGTGCGGCAGCCAGGTCCTGGCATTGGTCCTTGTTGAACTCCCGGAGGGTTTTGGTGGCGATGTACTTCCAGTTCGGCTTCACCAGGTCCTTGGGACTGTCCGGCTTCCTGGAATCATCGGGGGCCGGGGCCTGGCCTGCTTTGGCCGTGCTGCTCTCGGATGCATCATGAGTGGCCATGGGGTGTCCTCTCGGTAAGGGGCGAAAAACGGACAGGCCGGCTCCGCGGTTGGCGGGGCCGGCCTGTCGGGTAGTGCTGGTGCCTTGCTTGTGCCGCGGTGTGCTGGATGCCGCCTAGGTGTTCTTGACGTGGCCTGCGGCGTCGGTGGCGTGGTCTTTGACGTCGGTGGCTGCGTGTTGGCCTTCGGCTTTGACGTTCTGGGCGGCGTCGGTGGCGGTGGCCTTGACGTTTTCCATGGCTTCCTGGGCTGGTTCCTTGAGGTCCTGGACCATGTCCTTGGCCGCGTCGGTGACCTGGGTGGCCAGGGGCTGGGCTGCGGTTTTGAGCTGGTCCGCGGCTTCGCGTTCTTTTTGGCTGGCCGGGATCAGGGAGGAGATCAGCATGCCGGCGCCGAAGGCGATCAGGCCCGCGGCCAGGGGGTTGCCCTGGGTTTTGGCTTTGACCTGGTCCGGTGCGTTGGAGATCGCTGTTCCGGCGTCACTGAGCTTCGCGGCGGCGGTGTCCTTGGCCCCGTGCAGGGTGTCACCGGTGGAGTGCAGGGCGTTGCCGGTGTGCCCGGCTCCGCTGTGCATGGTGTCCTGGACACGGGTGGTGGTGTGGTCTGCTGCGCCCATGATTTTCTCCTTGACCCCGCTGACCGCGTCCTTCACTTTGTCGGTCTGGCGGTGGACGATGTTTGAGGGGGTGACTTTGTCCGCCACGGCGTCGACGTTGGTGCCCAGGCGTGCGCGGGTGGCTTCTATGTCTGAACGGATTGCGTCCGGGTTATCGCTCATCGGTTTACCTCACCTGGTTTTAGGGTTGGGGGTATTTCGGACAGGGTTTCGCCGGTCTGGGGCAGGCCCTTGATCTGTTTGAGTTCCTTGCGGCCGATCGAGGCCAGGACCGCGGCGATGATGCCCCAGATCACGGCGACGATCAGCGCGGCCCAGCCCAGCGGCATCAGGGCGCCCAGGGCGAACATCAGGCCCAGGGACAGGAAGAGCAGGACGAAGTGTCCTGCCACGCCTGCCCCGGCGAGCATGCCCGAGCCCTTGCCGGCCTTCGTGGCCGACTGCTTCAGCTCAGCCTTGGCCAGCTCGACTTCCTGGCGCATGAGCGTGGACAGGTCACGGGTCACATCCCCAAGCAGCTCACCGAGTGAGGCACTATCAGCCCTCTGGTGCGCCTCACTCGGAGCGGGTTCCGGAATAGAACTACTCATCACAGCCCGCCAGACTGGCCATCCCTGGAACGGTCCCGGGTGAGGGGATCGCCTGCCATGGGATCGTCGGCCAGGTCGCGGTCGCCCAGCGGATCACTGGCGATCCGGTTACCGGACCACGGTTCTTCCACCAGCTGCGGGCTGTCAAGGGGACTGGCGGGACGCGTGGGGTCGGCGTAGCTGCTCCCTGGCGCGCCGCCGTCGTACCCTGCCGTTGTGGTGGCCGGCCCGGGAAGCTGCACCGGGGGCGGAGGAACCGTGCCGCCTGCCGGCACATAGGACTCTGTGTACCGGTCGCCGTACGGCGTTCCGGAGTACAGGCCCGCGGTGCTTGTGGTGCCGCTGGCGGATGAAGATTCCGGTGCCCCGGCCGTGAGGCCGCGGGTGAGCCTGCCTGCCAGGACGCCTGCACCCGCTGCAAGCAGGAGGAAGGTGCCGGGATTGTTGCGGGCATACCGCTGTACTTCGCCGAGAAGGTCGCCAGGCTGCCTGTTCTCCAGCCAGGACGCCATTGAAGAGGTGCGCTCTGCAGCCTGCCGGACCAGGTCGCTGGCCATGCCCTGCTGGTCCGGGGCGGTGGCCATGCTGTGCAGCTGGCTGGAGATATTGCGCATGCCCTCGGCGGCCTTCTGCTGCTGCGTTCCGGCCTGGCTGGTCAGGCCCGACTTCGCCTGGTGCAGGAGATCCTGCGCGCTGGACTTCGCCTCGGACGCCACATGCGCGGCTTCTTCCTTGGCGGTCTGCGCAACGTTCTGGGCAGAGCCCTTCGCCGTGCGGGCAACGTCAGCTGCTTCTTCCTTCGCCGCATCCTTGCGGGACGTCCCGGAGCTGTCGCCGGGCTGGACCGCGCCGTATTGGGGAGTGGCGGCTGACGGGAATGTGGCGGCGGACCGCTCACCCGGAATTCCTGTAGAGGCCGGCGGAGCCGTCGTGGCGGGATCCTCGGGCCATTGGTTCTCTGTCATCTTCGCTCTCTCTTTCCAAGAAGGCCGGTTGTTGATCAAGAACCAGCAGTACTGGCCGTAAAATAATAAGCATGATTACTAATAAAAGGTAAGTACCCTTGCTAAGCGAGTTATAAACGGTTCCAGCAGAGTCAGCCGGAAAGGCGCAGGCCGGTCCGGTCACATCAAGTGGAAAGTGGTGGGTGGTATGGAAACAGCTCCATGGGTTTGGGTGGTAGTCGGCGTCATTGTGGTGGTGCTGGTTGTGCTGCTGTTGCTGGCGGGCGGACGGCGCAGGAAGGCTGTCCAGCAGAAGCGTGATGACGAACAGCGGGCCAAGGCAGCGGAAATCCGCCGCGAGGCCGAGATGAAGGATCTTGACGCCCGGGAGCGCGAAGCGAAAGCTACGCGTGCCAGGGCTGATGCGGAGCAGGCCCAGGTGGATGCGGCCAGGTTGCGCCAGCAGGCAGACCAGCAGGCCATGGAGGCCAAGGCGCTCCGCGACGATGTGAACGAACGGGCGCGGAAGGCGGACGAGCTGGACCCTGACGTCAACGGCGACCGCCGCGGCGAGGTCCACCCCGACCGCCGCGGCGAGGTCCACCCGGACCGCCGCGACCGCGGCAACCGCGAGCGCGCTGGCCACGAAGGTGTGGGAGGCGGCGCTGCTGAGGCAGGCCGCGGCACTGTTGGCCGTGATGATACCCGCGACCGTGGAGGTGTCGCCCAGGCTGGAGACCGCGGCGTTGCCGGCCACGACGGCGTTCGCGACGATTCCGGGCACACTGGCCTTCGCGACGATGCGGCGCACAATGGCGCCCCGGGAGATCCTGCGCACGACGGCGTCCGGGACGATGCGGCGCGGCGGGACCGTACGGCGCGTGGGGACATCGCCGATGAGGGGATCAACCCTGCAGACGGCAGCCGCCGTGACCGGAAGGATCCGCACTCGGGCATCTAGTCCACGGGCGGTGCCGGTTTCCTTGGCTTGAGCACGGGGGAGGGGGTTACTCCTTCCCCCGTTCCCATGCCCTGGAGGACGGCCCGGACGGCGTCGGTAGCTGGTATCGCCGGCTCCCAGCAGAGGATTCGGCGGGCCCGGCCAGTGTCCATGATGGGAGCGCCGGCTGCCATGTCCACCCATCCGGAGTCGGTGGGCTGGAGCCGCAGCCGCCACGTCAGGCCTACGATCCTGTGAAGCAGCCCCATGGGAATGGGCAGGATCCTCCTGGCGCCCACAATGCGGGCGATTTCCTGCGGCGTCAGGACCGGCTCTGCCGCAATATTGAAGGCCCCCGAAGCCCGCTGGTCGATAACGCGCCAGTAGGCATCCGCCACATCATCGGCGTGCACCGCCTGGAAAACCAGGCCGTCCGGGGCGGGAAGCAGCGGAATCCGGAGCTTCCCCGGCAGCAGCCGTGGAATGGCCGGCCCCAGGAAATACCGTCCAATCTCGCTTCCAGCATCGGACTGGAAAATCAGGCCTGGCCGGAGCCTTGCCACCGAGATTCCGGGTTCCGCCGCCATGAACGCGTCCAGGGCTTCTTCCTGCTCCGCCTTGTGCCGGCTGTAGTGGGAGCCCGCCATGCCGTGGACCGGCCATGATTCGTCACGTCTTTGATCTTTGGATGCCTTGCTGTAGGCGCCGACCGACGAGGCGCAGACTACCTGTTTCACTCCTGCCCTGGCCGCTGCCGCCAGCACGTTCCTGGTGCCGGTCACATTGGTGCGGTACAGCTGTTCCAGGTCCCGGTTGGGTTGGATCTGCCAGGCCAGGTGAACCACGGAATCCACGCCTTCCAAGGCGGCGTCAAGCAGAGGCCGGTCGCTCTCCAGGCCCACGTCCAGGGTGTGCCACTCAACGCCGGAATAGGGTTCCCGGCCCGTGTCAGGGCGGCGCCTGCTGATCCCCGTCAGCTTGAAGCTTCCGGGCTTTGCGGCCAGCTCGGCCTGCAACCTGCGGAGGAGTGCTGTTCCGGCATTTCCGCTGGCACCGGTGATGGCGATGTGCATGGCAAGGACTCCTTGGCTGGGCTTCCCGGTACGGCTGACACACCGAGCCTATATCCGGGCAGCATTGTTTTATAAGCAACCTTATGATTTCCTACTTCTAAGTCTTGCCGCAGGCTTTCGGACCCCTACCCGAGGGAACCAACGACAATGCCCGAAAACTTTCCCGCGCTTGCCGTGGATACGATGCCCGTCCACCAGACCCCGTCAGAAATACCGGGAAACAGCCCTTCCGGTACCAAAGCGGGACGGCTGCGCCAAACCTTCGAAAACGATCTGGTCCTGGGCTACCTGGACCTGGCCGAGGCCCTCGCCGCCCGGTTTGAAGCCCGCGGACGCGAACGCGCGGACCTGAACCAGGTTGCCTACCTTGGACTGGTGAAGGCCGCCCGCGGCTTCGACCAGTCCAAGGGCGAGAGCTTTCCCGCCTACGCAGCCCCCACCATCACAGGGGAGCTGAAGCGGTATCTTCGTGACCGCACATGGGTGGTCCGCCCCCCACGGCACATCCAGGACCTGCGCACCCGGATGTTCCGGACGGAACCGGAACTCACCCAGTCGCTGGGCAGGAGTCCCAGCGTTGCCGAGCTGGCCGGGGCCCTCGGTGAAGATCCTGCCGCCGTGCAGGAGGCCATCTCGGCCTCGAGCAGCATGCACCCCGACTCCCTGGATGCTGTCAGCCCGCACTCCGACGCGCCGTCCATTGGCGAGGTGCTGGCATGCCCCGAGACGCCGCTTGAACGCTTGGAAGAGCTGGCCTGCCTGCGTGATGCCATCCAGGACCTGGACCCTGCAGACCGGGAACTCCTGTACCGCCGCTACTTCTGCGAGGAAACCCAGGTGCAGCTGGGAAAGCGGCTGGGCATGTCCCAAATGCAGGTCTCGCGCCGGCTTGCCCGCGTGCTGGTGGCTCTCCAGCGCAGGCTGGAAGACAGTGCCATCCCGGGAGCGGGGGACGAGACGCAAGCGAACACTGCCCGGGGAAATGCAGGCCATGGGGCCCGCATGGCACCGATGCCCGGCGCGTCCTTGCATACCGCCCATGGACTGGGCAATCCTGCCACGTCCGGCAGGAGCGCTGCCCGCAGGGGCACTGCACGGGCGGGGACAAGGTAGCCGCCAGGCTCGCTGGAATCCTGGGTCGCCGCTCCCGGATCCAGTGCGCGTGCATCCCGCAGCCCGCACCCATGGCACGGGAAATCCGCCGCTCCCGAACCGGGCGAACCGACACCTCCACAAGACCGCAGGAAGACCGCCAACAGGCAGGGATAGGCCTATCTTGCCTGTTCAGCGCCGTGGACGAACAACCCACTGAAAGCCGGGAAAATCATTTAGCCCTGTTTAGGAGCAGCAGCAGAGGGGAACAGGGAACACATGGGAAGCACCGAAACATCCAGGCTCAGGGCTGTCCTGTTCGACCGGGACGGGACCCTGGTGGTCGATGTGCCGTACAACGGGGACCCGGACCTTGTCCGGCCGATGCCCGGCGCCAAAGCGGTCCTCGATGCCCTGCGCTCTGATGGAATCGCCACCGGCGTGGTCAGCAACCAGTCGGGCATCGCACGGGGCATGATCACTGCCGACGACGTCGCCAGGGTAAATGCCAGGGTTGAGGAACTGCTTGGCCCCTTTGACGTGTGGGAAGTCTGTCCCCATGCGGAGCAGGACGGCTGCCTGTGCCGAAAGCCCGCACCGGGGATGGTCCACAGCGCCTGCCGGAAGCTCGGTGTCACGGAGTCCGAGGCGGCACTGATCGGCGACATCGGCGCCGATGTCAGGGCTGCGGAGGCAGCGGGCGCTACCGGCGTCCTGGTCCCCACCCCTGTCACGCTTGCGGCGGAAGTGGCTGACGCCCCGCTGGTGGCGCAGGACCTGGCCGGCGCCGTGCGCCTGCTGCAGGAGCGGCGGTAATGGGCCGCGTCCTGGTGGCGCGCCTGGACAGCATGGGCGATGTCCTCCTGGCCGGGCCCGCTGTCCGGGCCGTGGCGAACGGCCGGACGCCGGACGGCAGCGGTGCCAACCACGTGGTGATGCTGTGCGGCAGGCAAGGCGAGGCTGCCGCGGGCCTGCTGCCCGGGGTAGCGGAGGTCTACAGCTGGGACAGCCCCTGGATCATGAATCCCGCACCGAAAATGACCGGCCCGCACGCTGACAGGCTCATCGAATACGTCCGGAACTCCAGGATTACCGAAGCCGTCATCCTGACCTCATTCCACCAGTCCCCGCTGCCGCTGGCACTGCTGCTCCGGTTGGCCGGCGTCGAACGGATCACCGGGGCGTCCACTGATTACGCCGGGTCCCTGCTGGATGTCCGGCTCAAGCCGGGGGAAGACTTCCCGGAAGACCAGCCCGAGGCGGAACGGGCGCTGGGCATCGCGGAGGCGGCAGGGTTCCGGCTGCCCGCGGGCGACGACGGCAAGCTCCGGGTGGCATCCATCCCCGACGTCCGCGACCTGGTGGGGCAGGAACCCTACGTGGTGGTGCACCCCGGCGCGGCCGTGCCCGCAAGGGCCTGGCCCCCGCTGCACCACGCGGCCGCCGTCGAACTCCTCCAGGGTGCGGGGCACCGGGTGGTGGTTACCGGCGGACCGAATGAAACCTCCCTCACCGCAACCGTTGCCGGACCCTCGGCACTGGACCTTGGCGGGCGCACTGACCTGCACACGATGGCTGGCGTCATGGCAGGAGCCGGTGCAGTCATCACCGGCAACACCGGTCCCGCGCACCTCGCGGCCGCTGTCGGCACTCCCGTTGCCTGCCTGTTTTCCCCCGTGGTCCCGGCCATCCGCTGGGCACCCTACGGGGTTCCGCTGGAACTCCTCGGGGACCAGAACGCTCCCTGCCGGATGACCCGCGCCCGCGTCTGCCCGGTTCCGGGACACCCCTGCCTGGACTCCGTTTCGCCCGAGGAAGTGGTGGCGGCAGTGGAACGCCTGATGGGCGGAGTGAGCTCCTTCAGGACCCACGTCAGCACCCGTAGAAAGGCCCGCAACAGATGAGAATCCTGCTCTGGCATGTCCACGGTTCCTGGACGGACGCCTTCGTGCGCGGACGTCATGAATACCTGCTCCCTCTCCTGCCCGCCGGTGGGCCCTGGGGCCTTGGCCGTGCCGGCAGGGACTGGCCCGCATCGGTGCGGGAGGTGGACCTGGCGGCGCTGGACGCGGACGCCGTCGACGCCGTCGTGCTGCAACGCCCGGAAGAAGTTGCTGAAGTCGAGCGCGTGCTGGGCCGCCGGCCCGGGATTGACCTGCCGGCGGTGTACGTGGAGCACAACACCCCGAAGGGCGATTTCCCCTTCACACGGCACCCGCTCGCGGACCAGTCAGCCATCCCCCTGGTGCACGTCACCCACTTCAACCGGCTCGCCTGGGACAACGGGTCTGCGGTTTCGGTGGTGATCGAGCATGGAATACCGGATCCCGGGCAGCTCTATACGGGCGAACTGGCGGAGCTGGGCGTGGTCATCAATGAACCTGTCCGCCGCGGGCGTGTGACGGGAACTGACCTGTTGCCGGCCTTCGCCTCCGTGGCGCCGCTGCAGGTCTTCGGCATGAAGACGGACGGCCTGGCTGCCGCCACAGGCATTGACTCCTCCCGGGTGACGTCCCGCGGCGACCTCAAGACCCAGGAACTGCACCGCGAACTGGCACGGTGCCGCGTCTACGTGCACCCGATGCGCTGGACCTCACTGGGCCTGTCCCTCCTGGAAGCCATGCACCTGGGGATGCCGGTGGTTGCCCTGGCAAGCACCGAAGCACCGCGGGCCGTGCCGCCGGAAGCGGGTGCCGTGTCCGCTGACATCGACGAGCTGGTCCGCTGTGCGCGGCGGCTGGTGGACAATCCGGAGGAAGCACGACGACGGGGAGCCGCCGCGCGTGAAGCGGCACTGGAACGGTACGGGCTGGGGAAGTTCCAGGACCGCTGGGATGAGCTGCTTGGGGACTTGGCCGGCCGGCCCAGGCGCATACAGACCGCCGGCAACACCGGCCTGGACGAGCGGATCCTTGTTCCGGCGCGAGAGAGGAAGACCCCATGAGAATCTCGATGATTTCAGAACACGCCAGTCCTTTGGCGGCCTTGGGCGGGGTGGACGCCGGCGGACAAAACGTGCACGTTGCGGCATTGTCGGAGGCCCTGGCCAAACGTGGCCACCACGTCACCGTCTACACCCGCAGGGACGCAACGGAGCTTCCGGCCAGGGTGCGGGTGGGACGGCGCCTGGACGTGGTCCATGTGGATGCAGGGCCGGCCCGCCACGTTCCGAAGGACGAGCTCCTGCCCTTCATGGGTGAGCTCGCCGACGGCGTGGCCAGGGATTGGAGTCAGCGGCCGCCGGACGTGGTGCACGGCCACTTCTGGATGTCAGGCCTGGCCGCCCTGGACGCGGCCCGGCGCCCCGAGTCCGGGTACCGGGTGCCTGTCATCCAGACCTTCCACGCGCTGGGGACCGTCAAGCGCAGGCACCAGGGCGCCGAGGACACCAGCCCGGGGGAACGCCGCTGGCTCGAACCGGGTGTGGGCAGGTCCGCGGACAGGATTATCGCCACCTGCTCGGACGAGGTTTTCGAGCTCAAGGCCATGGGCATCGACACCGGCAAGATTTCCATTGCCCCCTGCGGCGTGGACCTGGATTTCTTCTCGGCTGACGGTCCCATGGCGGCAAGGACGGCGAGGCACCGGATCCTCTCGGTGGGCCGCCTGGTGCCGCGCAAGGGGGTGGATCTGGTGATCCGGGCACTGCCTTACCTGCGCGAGGCAGGGTTCGACGGCGTCGAGCTGCTGATCGTGGGCGGCGGCGGGGATTCCGGGGTCCTTGACGCGGATCCGGAGGTGCGCCGCCTGCTGGGCCTTGCCGCCGAACTCGGGGTGGCGGATCAGGTGCGGCTGCAAGGACAGGTCTCCCGCAGCGAGATGCCCGGAATCTTCCGCAGCGCTGACGCCGTGGTGTGCGCCCCTTGGTACGAGCCCTTTGGCATTGTCCCGCTGGAAGCCATGGCCTGCGGCGTCCCAGTGGTGGCTGCCGCCGTCGGTGGTCTCCGCGACACAGTGGTGGACCACGGAACCGGGCTGCACGTGCCGCCCCGCGACCCGGAAGCCATCGCCTCCGCCCTGGCCATGCTGCTCGATAATCCTGCACTGCGGACGGAGCTTGGCAACGCGGGCAAGGTGCGCGCCCGCACCCGGTACTCCTGGGACCGGGTGGCCGCCGAAACCGAAAAGGCCTACCAGCTCGCTGTGGCAGGAGCTCCTGCCGGCGTTTCCCCGATGGAAGGAGCGGCGCTGTGACTCCGGAATGGTCCCTTCGTGACGCCGGGCTGGGTACCCTGGCCGCCCCTGCGGCCCTGCCGCCCGTCCTGCCCGGTTCCGGGTTTGTGGACCCGGCAACCGCAGATATCGTCCAGACCCACCTGGACAACGTAGTGCCGGCGCTGGATTCGCTGCGGCGCCAGTCCGGACGCCTGGCCGCCTGGGGAGTGGAGCTTGCGCAGCGCCTGCTGCGCGGGCAGCGCCTCCTGGCCGCAGGGAACGGCGGTTCAGCTGCGGAGGCACAGCATCTCACCGCCGAGCTGGTGGGCAGGTTCGACGGCGAGCGCGTCCCGTTCTCTGCCATCTCGCTGCACGCCGAGTCCTCGGCCGTCACAGCTATCGCCAACGACTATGGGTACGACGACGTCTTTGCGCGCCAGGTGCGTGCGCACGGCCGCTCCGGTGACGTGCTGATGCTGCTTTCCACCAGCGGGAAGAGCCCCAACCTGCTGCGCGCAGCGGAGGTGGCCGCCCGGCTCAACATCACCACTTGGGCGCTCACCGGCGCCGGCCCCAACCCCTTGTCCGAGGCCTGTGACGAGGCAGTGATGATCGATGCCCTTAACGCCAATGCGCAGGAGGGGCACCTGATCGCCCTGCATGCCATGTGCCGCGCGTTTGACCTGGAGGTGGGACGCCGCGGCGTTCCCGACGCCGGCCTGCCGGGGCGGGGAGGCCGGGCATGAGGATCGTCGTGGTGGGGGACGTGATGCTGGACGTGGACCTGTCCGGGGAAGCCACCCGGCTCAGCCCCGACGCGCCTGTTCCGGTGGTGGACGTCTCCGGGGTCAAACGGCGCGCAGGCGGTGCCGGCCTGGTGGCGCGGATGCTGGCGGAGGACGGCTGGCCCGTCACCCTGGTGACTGTCCTGGGCGATGACGACGCCGGCCGGCAGCTTGAAGCGCACCTCGCCGGGGTACGGCTTGTGTCCGGCCCCAGCGGCCATCCCTCTCCGGTCAAGACCCGGGTCAGGGCGGGATCGCACCCGGTGGTGCGCTTTGACCAAGGCTGCGGCAAGGCGCCTGTTCCGGAAGCCAGCCCGGCCATGCTCCGTGCGGTTGAGCAGGCAGGCGTGATCATCGTGGCCGACTACGGCAGGGGCCTGGCGGAGAATCCGCAGCTCAGGGACCTCCTGGCCCGGCTGGCTGACAGCGTGCCTATCATCTGGGACCCGCACCCTTCCGGGCCGGACCCGGTCCCGGGTGTGGCCGTGGTGACGCCCAACCTCGCCGAGGCCAGCAAGGCGGCGGGGGCCTACGCCAACCTCCAGGACGCTGGGACGCAGGACCCGGCAGCCCGGGCCGGCCGGATCCTGATGGAGCAGTGGCAGAGCCGCGCCGTCCTGGTCACCAAGGGCGAGCAGGGAGCAGTCCTGCTGCAACAGGGCAGCGACTCTGCCCAGGCAGTGCCGGCGCCACGGGTGGAAGCGGGTGATCCCTGCGGTGCAGGTGACAGGCTTGCGGCCAGCCTGGCAGTCCACCTCTTGGCAGGCCGCGAGCTTGGGGAGGCAGCCAGGCTGGCAGTCCATGACGCCGCGGATTTCCTGGCCAGCGGGGGAGTGTCCGCGCTGCCGGACCCGGCCGGCCCCACTGCAGCCGCCCCGAAGCCGCGGAACCAGGCAGCCGGCAGGCTCCGCACCAGCGAACCGCTGCTGCTGGCCCGCGCGGTGCGGGACAACGGCGGGACAGTCGTGGCCACAGGTGGCTGCTTCGACCTGCTGCACGCCGGCCACGTCCGGTCCCTCGCCGCTGCACGCGAACTGGGCGATTGCCTGATCGTCTGCCTCAACTCGGATGACTCTGTCCGCCGGCTCAAGGGGCCGGAGCGTCCCATCATCAGCCAGCAGGACAGGGCAGAACTGCTGCTGGCCATGGAGTGCGTGGACGCGGTGATGGTCTTCGATGAGGACACCCCGGAAGCGGCCCTGGAGCGCCTTCGCCCGGACATCTGGGTCAAGGGCGGGGACTACAAGGGTGCCCGCCTGCCGGAGGCCGACCTCGTGGAGAAATGGGGAGGCCGCTGCCTTACCGTCCCCTACCATCCTGCCCGTTCCACCACCGGGCTGGCCGATGCCCTTGCCAAGGTGAGCTGACCGCGGCCCTGCCGCACGTCTTTGTATTCCCACTGATTTGTATTCCCACTGAAAGGAACACCATGACTGCAGAAGTGAATGTGCCTGGAACCAACACCCCCGGCCGCGTGCTCGTCACGGGAGGTGCCTCCGGACTGGGGGCCGCCGTCGTTGACGCCGTCCTTAAGGCAGGCGGCACCCCGGTGGTGCTGGACCGCGACATCAGCAATGTCTCCGCTGTGAAGGCCTTCGAAGTGGACGTCGCGGACCGCGCGGCAGTGGAGGCTGCCGTCAAGGAAGCTGCCGAATCACTGGGCGGCCTGGAGGCCGTGGTCACCGCCGCGGGCATTGACCGCTGCGGGAAACTGGCGGACGTCGAAGCCACTGAATGGGAAAAGGTGATCGGGGTAAACCTCATGGGCACCGTCTCGGTGGTCCGGGCAGCCCTGCCCTACCTCAAGGCCAGCCACGGCCGGGTAGTGACTGTCGCTTCCACCCTGGGCAAGCGGGCCGTAGCCGATGCCACCGCCTACTGCGCCTCCAAGTTCGGCGTGGTGGGATTCAGCCACGCGCTCGCAGCGGAAACCGGCGGTGAAATCGGCGTGACCACCATGATCCCCGGCGGCATGAAGACCCGGTTCTTCGACGACCGCACGGAGCAGTACAAGCCGCAGGACGATTCCCGCCTGAACGATCCCGCCAACACGGCCCAGGCAATCCTCTTTGCCCTGTCACAGCCCACCGGATGCGAGGTCCGCGAAATGCTGATCTGCCACGAGGAAGAGGGCTCCTGGCCCTAAACAGCACAGGCCACCAGACCGGAAAACCGACGGGAGGAACACCATGCCCACCACTGCCACTGAAACACCCACAGACACCGAAGCCGCAGACCGCGCCGGGATCACCATCCGCAACCCTCGTAACGGTGAGGTCCTCTGGACCGTGCCCGAAGCCCAGCCCGATGCAGTGACCCGCGCCGTTGAGGTTGCCCGGAGGGCCGCGGCGGACTGGGCTTCCACGGCCCCGGCAGAGCGTGGAGCCGCACTCCGCAACGCCGCGCGGGCGCTCGATGCTTCCGCCGGCGAACTGGCCGGATTGAACGCCAGCGAAACGGGACGGCCGGTGGAAGAGTCGCTCGCGGGGATCGCGGCCGGGGTTTCCACCTTGGAGCAGTATGCCGAGCTTGGCCCTGTCCATCGCGGCCTCAGCCTGCGCGGCAATCAGCTGGCCTCGGACTACACGGTGGTGGAACCGCGCGGAGTCGCTGCGCTTCTTACCCCGTGGAACGATCCCGTGGCGGTGGCCTGCGGGCTGATCGGCGCGGCACTGGTTACCGGCAACACGGTGGTCCACAAGCCCAGCGAGCGCTGCCCGCGCCTGGGTGAGGCGTTGGGGGAGGTGCTGTCCGCGGCCTTCCCGGCCGGCGTGTTCCAGACGGTCACCGGCGGGGCGGGCGTGGGTGCACTCCTTGCCCAATCCGGGGCGGACGTCATCGCCCACGTCGGATCCAGTGCGGCCGGCGCCACTATTGCGCGGGCCGGCGCCATGACCGGAGCGCATGTCATCCGGGAGAACGGTGGCAATGATCCCCTGCTGGTGGACCGGGACGTCGATCCCGTCTGGGCAGCCGGGCAGGCCGCCATGGGCGCCTTCAGCAACAGCGGCCAGATCTGCGTGGCGGTTGAACGGATCTATGTCCATGAAGCCATCGCCGGGGAGTTTTGCGCTGCGCTTGAGGCGGAGGCAGCACTCCGGAACGGCAACGGCACGGTGGCCCCGCTGGTGGACGAGCGCATGCGCGATGCCGTCCACGCCCACGTCACGGACGCTCTGGAAAAGGGAGCACACGCGCTCGAGGGCGGTTCACTCCCGGACGGGCCGGGCGCGTTCTACCCCGCAACGGTCCTGACCGGATGCACGGACAGCATGGAAGTCATGACGGAGGAGACCTTCGGGCCGGTGGCCCCGGTCCAGGTGGTGAAAACGTTCGACGACGGCCTGCGGCTGGCATGCAGCGGCAAGTACGGCCTCGCCGCCACAGTGCTGTCCGGCAACATCGCCCACATCCAGCAGGCAGTGGCCGCCCTCCCGGTGGGCACCGTGAAAATCAACGAGGTGTTCGGCGGTGCCCCCGGCGGTGCTGCCCAGCCGCGTGGCATCAGCGGCGCCGGCTTCGGGTACGGCCCCGAACTGCTGGATGAGTTCAGCCGGGTCAAAGTGGTGCACATTGCGGCGCCGCCCGAAGCGGCCCCACAGAAGGACCGGCCATGAGCCCGACCTCAGATGCCGTGGACCTTTCGCAGCAGCGCGCCCTCGCGGAGTGGCTGCCGGGGCGTCTGGCCGCCGAACAGCCGGCCATCCTGGTGCTGGGCGACGTCATGCTGGACGGCTGGTGGAGCGGCAGCATTGAGCGGCTGTGCCGAGAGGCCCCCGCACCGGTGGTGGACGTGCAGAACCGCGAGTCTGTGCCGGGCGGGGCCGCGAACACCGCCATGAACCTGGCCGCCCTGGGGGCCCGGGTCTCCGTTGCGGGCATCATTGGAACCGACGACGCCGGCATGGACCTCCGCAACCAGCTGGTGGCGGCCGGGATCGACGTCACCTACCTGCTGGACCACCCGGACATGGTCACCACCACCAAGATCCGCATCAGCAGCGGCGGCCAGGTGATGCTCCGCATCGATGACTCAGCCAGGTCCGTGCCCGCCGAAGCGCTGGCCGAGCTTGCGGCGTCGGTGCGCTCCGCCGTCGAACACCAGCAGGCGGTGATGGTGTGCGACTACGGCACCGGCGTCCTGGCTGACCCTGTCCGCCGGGGCCTGGTGGACGCCCTTGCGGGCAGGGACCGCGGGGAGCCCGGCGTCCGGCCCCTGCTGGTGGTCGACTCCCACGATCCCCGCCCGTGGGCGCCGCTCCGCCCGGACCTGGTAACCCCCAACGCGCAGGAAACGGCGCGGATGCTGGACCTCCGGCTCCCGGAAGGACAGGAGAGGGTGGCGGAGGTAAGCCGGCACGCGGATGCGCTGCTGGAGGCAACGGGTGCGGGGGCCGTGGTGGTTACCCTGGACCGTGACGGCACCGTGCTGCTGAGGCCCGACGGCGTGACGCACCGGACGTGGGCACGCCCGGCTGCCGAAAAACAGGCATCGGGAGCCGGTGACACCTTCGTGGCCGCACTGACCCTGGCCAGATCGGCAGGCCTGCCCCTCACGGCAAGCCTGGACCTGGCGCAGGCAGCCGCCGACGTCGTGGTGCACCAGCCGGGCACATCGGTCTGCAGCACGGCTCAGCTCAGCCGCTACCTGAAGGCGTTCGCGGACACCGCGCTGGAGGCCGGCGAGCTCGAACGGCAGCTGGAGCTGCACCGCGCGCAGGACCAGCGCATCGTCCTGACCAACGGCTGCTTCGACGTCCTGCACAGCGGCCACACCCGCTACCTGAACCAGGCCAAGCAGCTGGGGGACATCCTGGTGGTGGCGCTCAACAGTGACGAATCCGTGCGGCGGCTCAAGGGCGCGGGACGCCCCATCAATGCGGTGGCGGACCGGGCCGCCGTGGTGGCGGCGCTGAGCTGCGTGGACTACGTGACGGTTTTTGATACGCCCACCGCGGCGCCGTTGATCCGGCAGCTGCGTCCCGAGGTCTACGCCAAGGGCGGGGACTACACCCCGGAGATGCTGGCCGAGACGCCGGCCGTGGAGGAATACGGCGGCCGCGTTGCCATCCTGGACTACGTGGCGGACCGTTCCACCACCGCCGTGGTGAACAAGATCCGCGACGGCGAGGGGGCCGTGCAGACCAACTAGGGTTGAGAGCTGGACTGGTTGGTTTTGAGTGAAGCGGGGCACGGGTAATGGCGAAACGCGGGAAGCCGGGAGGCCGCGGCAGCCGTCCCACGGCGGGTGTGGTGGAGGTTCCCAGGGGAACCCGGCCGGACGGCCCGGTGGAGGGCGTCTACTACATCGACACCGGAGACTGCGAGCTGATCGCCGACCAGGACAACTCCACCGGCTGGCTCCTGAAAATCAACGGCGTCATGAGCTCCCACATCGACCTCGCCGACCCGCTGTTCCTGGACTTTGAATACATGCGGTGGATGGCAGCGCTCATCGAGTCGCGCTGGCCGCCGTCGGGGGCGTCATCCGGACCCAAGCTTCGCGGCCTGCACCTTGGCGGTGGAGCCTGCTCGCTGGCGCGGTACTTCCACGCCGCCTACCCGGACGCGCGGCAGGTGGTGGTGGAGCTGGACGGCAAGCTGGCCGAGTACGTCCGCGGCTGGTTCGACCTGCCCAAGGCGCCCCTGCTGCGGCTCCGCGTGGGGGAGGCCCGCGACGTGACCGAGACCCTGACGGCGGACACCCGGGACTTCATCATCCGGGACGTGTTTGCCGGGGCTGTCACCCCGCGTCCCCTGACCACCGCGGAATTTACCCGGCACGTCAAGCGCGTCCTGGCGCCTGGCGGAGTCTACGTGGTGAACTCGGGTGACGCGCCGGACCTCAAGAACGCCCGGGAGGATGCCGCCACCATTGCGGCGTCCTTCAAACACACCGTGATCATCGCAGACCCCGCCATGCTCAAGGGCCGCCGCTACGGAAACATGGTGATGGCAGGCAGCGATACCCCGTTCGGTGACGACCCCAAGCTCCACCGGCGGCTCCTGGGTGGTGCAGTCCCTGCACACCTGTGGGACGACGCCCAGGTCCGGGCATTCGCGGCAGGGGCACCTGTGCGGCACGACCCGCCCGCAACTCCATCGATTGCTCCGTAACTGCCGTTTCCACCCCCGAAAACGACAGTTACGGAGCAGCCGGCGAGGTTTTTCCACGGCCCAGCAGCCATTCCCGGTGTTCGGCCATCTGTTCGCGCAGTGCCTGCACCACCGCGGCCACGGCCGGGCGCCGCAGCGAATCCGGCCGGAGCACCATCCAGTAGGGCAGCAGTTCTGCGATCTCGGCCGGCAGCAGGCGGACCAGGTCAGGGTGGAGGTCGCCCATGAAGCAGGGCAGGAAACCAATCCCAGCGCCGGCGCGCGTTGCCTCCACGTGGACAAAAACATTGGTGGAGGTGAGGCCGTCCCGCATGGCCGGCACCAGCCGGCGGGGCGCGTCCAGGTCATCCACCTGCAGCATCGAATCCACGAAATAAACCAGCGGGTGGTCATTGAGCTCTGCCACCGTGGCCGGCGTACCGTGCTCGGCCAGGTATGCGCGCGAGGCGTACATCCCCAGCATGTATTCACCCAGCCGCATGGCCTCGGCCCGGTGCACCTGCGGTTCGCCCACCACCACCTCGATGTCCAGGCCGGACCTCTGCTGCAGCGCCCGCCGTGTCATGGTCACCACCTCAACGCTCAGCCCGGGATGGTCGCGCCGCAGCCTCGCCACCGCGGGTGCGGCGATATAGGCGCTGAAGCCATCGGTTGCGGTCATGCGTACGACGCCGGTAATCGGGTCAGGTGCCCGTCCGGCGGGCCCCAGGGCGCCCACCACCGCTTCGACCTGCTCAGCGGCCTGGACCGCCTGCGCTCCGAGGACGGTCAGCTCCCATCCTCCGGGGGCACGGGCCAGGACCCTTCCGCCGAGTGCCTTCTCCAGGGAAGCGATCCGGCGGGAAACGGTGGTGTGGTTCAGGCCCAGTGCCTGCGCGGCGGCCGTGAACCTGGCGGTGCGGGACACCGCAAGGAGTACCAGCAGGTCATCCGGATTGACGTTCATATCTGCAATTCTGCACACAGCACGTGCTGCATTGGCTATTGAAGGCGCATGTCCGTGCAGTAAGACTCAGTGGAGCCATTAGTGCTGGAGGTCACAGCACGTGTCGCCGTGGACACGGAGGAGAAACCCATGAGCGCTGAACAGCGCCCGGCAGATAGCACTGCCGGACCTGCCCCGTTAGACGCTGCGCTGCGTGACCGGCCGGAAATTCTGTTAGAAAGCCCGAGGGGACTGCCATGGAAAACACTTTGAACGGCCGCAAGGCACTGATTACCGGGGGAGCGGGCGGGATCGGCGCTGCCAGCGCGCGGGCCCTCGCCGCCCGGGGTGCCAAGGTGGTGATCGCGGACGTCGACGCCGCCGCGGCGGAAGCACTTGCGGATGAAGTGGGAGGCACCACCTGGGCCGTTGACCTGCTGGACGTGGACTCGCTCGCAACCCTGAGTCTTGACTGCGACATCCTGGTGAACAATGCCGGGATCCAGCGCATCAGTCCCATCGAGGACTTCGAGCCGGCCGATTTCCGTCGCCTGGTTACCCTGATGCTGGAGGCGCCGTTCCTGTTGATCCGGGCGGCGCTGCCGCACATGTATGCGAACAATTTCGGCCGGATCATCAATCTCTCCTCGGTGCACGGGATCCGGGCTTCTCCCTTCAAGAGCGCCTACGTCTCCGCCAAGCACGGCCTGGAGGGGCTGAGCAAGGTGACGGCGCTTGAGGGCGGGGAGCACGGCGTTACCTCCAACTGCATCAACCCCGGATATGTGCGCACCCCGCTGGTGGAGTCGCAGATCGCGGACCAGGCCAAGGTGCACGGGATCCCGGAGTCGGAGGTCCTGGCCAAAGTCATGCTGACCGAGTCTGCCGTCAAAAGGTTGGTGGAGCCGGAAGAAGTGGCCTCACTGGTTGCCTGGCTCGCGTCGGACCACGCGGGCATGGTGACAGGCGCCAGCTACACCATGGATGGCGGCTGGTCGGCACGCTAGCCGCCTGGCACAGGAGTTTTCGTCCAGATATGCCCGCTTCCGCGGGCGTCCACCCCTGCATATCTGGACAAAAACTCAATCCAGCTGCTTGATTTGCCGGTGGTCGTAGAAGAACACGCCGTGGGCGGTATCCACCCCCACGGATGTTCCCTGCTGGAAAACCACCACTCCCTCTCGGCGGCCCTTGAACGGGTCATCCGCCACCACGGCGTCACCGATGTTGTAGGGTGACCGCGGGGCGAAGGGCTTCAGCATGCGGTTCCATGTTTGGGCTGCAACGCTGGTCAAGCTGATGGGCCGGCCCATGCTCGACGGGTCCCGGACAACGGCTTTGGCCATATGTACCAACTCCTCGGAAGCGGCGCAGGCCGCCCACTTATGGTGCAGGTTAACCGGAACGCTCCCAGCAGAGGGCGGCCCTCCCATTCCGGCTGGCACCTTATGTCAAAGCTAGGCGCTATTCACACCAGTCACACCAGTAACAGGTACTCGCTTTTGGCAAGGCCGGTACTTGCCTGTGACAGTGAGACTCAACGCTGGCCGTTGACGATGTCCTCCGCGTTCTCGAAGGCCCACGCAACCAGCGGAACCAGGAGGGCGCTCAGCCCGTACCCGCGCTCGGTGAGGCTGTAATCCACCCGGGGCGGAATCACCGCCTGCGCGTCCCGGCGCACCAGGCCGTCCCGCTCCAGGGTCTTGAGGGTCTGTGCCAGCATCTTTTCGCTGATGCCCTCGGCCCGGCGCCGCAGGTCGCTCCACCGCTGCTCGCCCTCGGAAAGCGCAAGCAGGATCAGCACTCCCCATTTACTGGTGACGTGGTCCAGCACGGTCCGGCTGGGGCACCCGGCCGGGAAGACGCCGTCGGCAAGGTCGACCGGAAGCGGTGCTGCCTGGGGAGGACGGTCAGAGGCACTAACTTTCATGTTAGTACCTTACCTAAAAGTGCGTACTCTCTTTGGGGAAGTAATGAAAAGTCCTGGTGGTTGTGCTTCATGACAGACACCCTACGGAAGGAATTTTCATGAGCATCGTCATCACCGGAGCAACCGGCCAGCTGGGCCGCCACGTCGTCGAGGCCCTGCTGGAGCGCAGCGTCCCGGCCGGGGAGATTGTGGCCGCGGGGCGTTCAGTGGAAAAGCTGGCCGGCTTTGCCGCGCGCGGCGTTCAGGTCAAGGCAATGGACTATGCGGATGCGTCCTCCGTGGCCTCGGCACTGAAAGGCGCCCGGAAAGTGCTGCTCATCTCCGGCAGCGAGGTTGGCCAGCGCGTGGAGCAGCACCGCACCGTGATCGAAGCCGCGAAGGCCGAAGGCGTGGAGCTGTTGGCCTACACCAGCATCGCCAACGCCGACAGCACGGGGATGAAGCTGGCGGCCGAGCACCAGGCCACCGAGGCCATCCTGCGGGACTCAGGGGTTCCCTTCGTTCTGCTGCGGAACGGCTGGTACCTGGAGAACTACACCGACCAGCTGCCGGGAACCCTGGCGCAGGGTGCCCTGGCCGGGAGCGCCGGCGACGGCAAGGTCAGCGGCGCCGCGCGTGCGGACTACGCCCACGCCGCCGCTGCAGTGCTCGTGGCTGGGGGCCAGGCGGGCAAGGTGTATGAACTGGGCGGTGACGAACCCTTCAGCATGGCGGACCTCGCAGCCCAAATCAGCGCGGCCACCGGAAAAACCATCACCTACAACGACCTGCCTGCAGATGACTACGCAAACCTGCTGGCCGGGGTGGGGGTCCCGGAGGCCTTCGCGGAGATCCTGGCCGACTCGGACCTGGGCATCGCCCGCGGGGACCTGCTGGTAAGCAGCGGAGACCTGCGCAGGCTGCTTGGACGGCCTGCCACCTCGCTGGCTGAGGCTGTGCAGGCGGCCGCTGCCGCCGTATAGCGGCGGAGCTTCTGCGTTTGGCACTGGGCGGAGGCCTCCGGCCGGCAGCCGGCAACTGCTGCCGGCCGGAGGCGCAGGGGAACCGCAGAATCCGCCGCGGGTTCTGATGACCATGGGCGGCGGTGGGGCCGGCGCACAAAAGGTGGTCCCGCCGTCGGCCGCCCCCTTGACGCGGTGCTGGCTTTTCCCTAGGTTGGGGGCCTGCTGCCAGCGCGCCGGACGGTGCGGGACAGGCTGCCGGGGAATGCGTTCCGGTACCTGCGGCGGCCCAAAGGAGATCAAGCATGAAAGCTATCGTGCAGGACGTCTATGGGACCGCGGACGTACTTGAGCTGCGGGATATTGCCCGGCCTGCAGCGGGCAAGGGGGAGGTCCTGGTCAGCGTGCGGGCCGCCGGGGTGGAGCAGGGCGTGTGGCACCTGATGACCGGGCTGCCCTACTTGATCCGGCTTTTTGGCTTTGGCCTGAAGAAGCCCAAAGTGCCCGTGCGGGGCCGGGAAGTGGCCGGCGTTGTGGAGGCGGTTGGAGCCGGCGTGACCCGCCTCAAGGCTGGGGACGAGGTCTTTGGCACGTCGGAGGGGTCCTTTGCCGAGTACGTGTGTGCCAGGGAGGGCAGGCTTGCCGCGAAACCCCGGAACCTCTCATTCGAAGAAGCGGCAGTGGCGCCCATCTCCGGCGTCACGGCCCTGCAGGCGGTAAGGGACGCCGGGCATGTTACGGTCGGCCAGAAGGTGCTGGTCATTGGGGCCGGCGGGGGAGTGGGGTCCTTCGCGGTGCAAATAGCCAAGGCCTTTGGTGCGGACGTGACGGGGGTGTGCAGCACGGGCAAAGTTGAACTGGTCCGGTCCCTCGGCGCTGACGCAGTGGTGGATTACACGCGGGAGGACTTTGCTGCTGGCGGGGTGCGGTACGACGTCATCCTGGACACCGCCGGCAACCGTCCGCTCTCCGTCCTCAAACGTGCGCTCGGCCCGCGGGGCACGCTGGTGCTCGTCGGAGGCGAGCGCGGTGGAAAGCTGACCGGTGGCTTCGAAAGGTCACTCGCGGCACCCTTGTTCTCGCTTTTCTCCCGGCAGGAATTCAAGGGCCTGGTGTCGAAGGAGACGCACCTTGACCTTGAAGCCCTGGCATCCCTCGTTGAAGCCGGGAGCGTTAAGCCAGTTGTGGACAAGGTCTTCACGCTTGCGGAAGCACCGGCCGCCATCACCTATCTCCGGGAGGGCCGCAGCCTCGGGAAAGTAGTGGTCAGGATCTGATCCTGGCTTTTGCCCTGCAGCAGCAGGGTTTGTTGTTTATCCATGGCGGGGACTCCACCTAAGCGTTCACAGTCGCCGCCCCTGCGGTGTCTGGCATCCCAGACACCAGGCATGGTCTGATGGCACACAGGGGCCCTTTCAGCGCGCAAGGTTAAGTACGGGATACCGGACAGGGCTGCGAGGCCGCGCAAGAAGCGATGGAGGAAACATGCTGTTGGACACTGAGGCCGGTCCTGGAACCAGCGGCGCACCACAGGCGGCATCGAAGGCGACGTCCAAAGTCCCCGCTGCCGAGAACACCCTGCGCATCCTCAAACTGCTGGCGTCGCGGCGTGGCCCGATGGCGGCGTCGCAAATCGCCTCCACCCTGGGCCTGCCGCGTTCCAGCGTCTACCACCTGCTGGGCGTCATGGAAGCAAACGGGTTTGTCCTCCACCTCCATGAGGAGCAGCGGTACGGGCTGGGCATCAGCGCGTTCGAGCTCAGCTCCGCCTACTCCCGGCAGGAACCGCTGTCCCGCCTGGGCCGGCCGTTGCTTGCCTCCCTCGTGGATGCGCTGGGCGAGAGCGCGCACCTTGCCGTGCTGCATGGGCGGGACGTCCTCTACATCGTGGAAGAGCGGGCCAAGAACCGGCCGTCCCTGGTGACCGAGGTCGGCGTCCGGCTACCCAGCCACCTCACCGCGAGCGGCCGCGCCATCCTCGCAGCCCTTCCCAAGTCCCAGGTCCGCGCGCTCTATCCGAACGCTGCTGCCTTCACCGCCCGGCACGAGGTGGAAGGGGCAATCATGAAGTACTCGGCGCTGTCCTCCCACCTGGACCAGGTGAGGCAGCGCGGCTACGCCACCGAACACGGCGAGGTCACGCCGGGCTTTGGCTCGATCGCCGCCGCCGTGACGGACCACCTGGGATGGCCGACGGCGGCCGTCGCCGTCACGTTCCTCGAGGACAAGGTGCCGGCAGGGCAGTGGCCGGCGCTTGCTGCGCGCGTGCAGAAGGCCGCCGATGAGCTCTCGGTCCGGCTCCACGGCCGGCCCGCCAAGTAGTCCCGTCCCCACCCGGATTGCGCCATCACCGGGAGCTCGCAAACCTTCGCCTTTGGGACGGTCGGGGACGGGGCAAGGGCGGCAGGGGAGCGTCCGGTATCCCGGACAGCACCCGCGTGCACGCCCTGTTTCTGCCGCTGCGGACAGGCTTTAGTAGATACAGAACTTCCAGTACACCCCTACCTGAAGGAGCCCCCATGGCACCCGCCGATTTCACCACCGGTGCCCGCCCGGTCAAAGCAGCCCGCGGCACCGAGCTCACCGCCAAGTCCTGGCAGACCGAGGCGCCGCTGCGCATGCTGATGAACAACCTGGACCCCGAGGTCGCGGAGCGCCCGGATGACCTGGTGGTCTATGGCGGCACGGGCCGCGCCGTTCGCTCCTGGGCTGCTTTTGACGCGATCACCCGGACGCTGGAAACCATGGAAAAGGACGAGACCCTCCTGGTGCAGTCCGGCAAGCCGGTGGGCGTGTTCCGCACCAACGAGTGGGCGCCGCGGGTGCTGCTGGCCAACTCCAACCTGGTGGGCGACTGGGCCACCTGGCCCGAGTTCCGCCGGCTCGAGGCCGAGGGCCTGATGATGTACGGCCAGATGACCGCCGGGTCCTGGATCTACATCGGCACCCAGGGCATCCTGCAGGGCACCTTCGAGACCTTCGCCGCGATCGCCCGCAAGCTCACCGGGGACGAGAACGGCACCCTCGCCGGCACCCTGACCCTCACCGGCGGCTGCGGCGGCATGGGCGGCGCCCAGCCGCTCGCCGTCACCCTGAACGACGGCGCGTGCCTGATTGTCGACGTCGACGAGACCCGCCTGCGCCGCCGCGCCGGCAAGCGCTACCTGGACGAGGTGGAAACGGACTTAGACGCCGCCCTCGCCAAGGTCCTCAAGGCCAAGGAGGAGCGGCGCGGCTGGTCCGTGGGCTATGTGGGCAACGCAGCCGAGGTGTTCCCCGAGATCCTGCGCCGCCACCGGGCCGGCGAACTGACGGTGGACATCGTCACGGACCAGACCTCCGCGCACGATCCGCTGTCCTACCTGCCCGAGGGCATCTCGGTGGAGGAATGGCACCGCGAAGCCGAGGCAGACCCGGAAGGCTTCACCAAGAAGGCCCAGGCGTCCATGGCCCGGCACGTTCAGGCCATGGTGGAATTCCAGGACGCCGGGGCAGAGGTCTTCGACTACGGCAACTCCATCCGCGACGAGGCACGCAAGGGCGGCTACACCCGGGCCTTCGCGTTCCCCGGCTTCGTCCCGGCCTACATCCGCCCCCTGTTCTGCGAGGGACTGGGCCCGTTCCGCTGGGTGGCCCTCTCCGGAGACCCCGAGGACATCCGCGTCACCGACGCGGCCATCAAGGAACTGTTCCCGGAGAACAAGCACCTGCACCGCTGGATTGACGCCGCCCAGGAGCGGGTGGAGTTCGAAGGCCTCCCGGCCCGGATCTGCTGGCTGGGCTACGGCGAACGCGCCAAGGCCGGGCTGCTGTTCAACCAGCTCGTCAAGGAAGGCAAGGTCAAGGCGCCCATCGTGATCGGCCGCGACCACCTGGACTCCGGCTCCGTCGCCTCCCCGTACCGCGAAACCGAGGCCATGGCCGACGGCTCCGACGCAATCGCCGACTGGCCCATGCTGAACGCCCTGCTGAACACCGCCTCCGGTGCCACCTGGGTGTCGCTGCACCACGGCGGAGGCGTGGGCATCGGCCGCTCCATCCACGCCGGCCAGGTCTCCGTCGCCGACGGCACCGACCTCGCCGCCGAGAAACTCGAGCGCCTCCTGACCAACGACCCCGGCATGGGCGTCATCCGGCACGCCGACGCCGGCTACGGCCGCGCCCTCGAGGTCGCCAAAGAGCGCGGCGTCCGCATTCCCATGAACGAGTCTTCAGGGACCAACTAGTCCATCGGTTGCTCCGTACCTGTCGTTTAGAGCCTCGAAAACGACAGTTACGGAGCAGTCGATCCCCACACACCACAAAAAGTAGGAATCATGACATTGACAACCCACGAACCGCTGACCGTCACCCTCGGCACCAGCGGGGTCACGCCCGAGGATGTTGTCGCCGTCGCGCGCCACAACGCGAAGGTGGCCATCTCCGCTGAAGCCCTGCAAACCGTTGCCAAGGTCCGGGCCCATATTGACGATCTCGCCGCCAGCGACGTCCCGGCATACGGAATCTCCACCGGCTTCGGCGCCCTTGCTAACCGCCACATTCCCAACGAGCTGCGCACCCAGCTGCAAAAGAGCCTGATCCGCAGCCACGCCGCCGGCATGGGGCCGGCCGTGGAACGCGAAGTGGTGCGCGGCATCATGTTCCTCCGCGCCAAGACCCTGGCCTCCGGCCGCACCGGCGTCCGCCCCGTGGTCCTGCAGACCATGGTGGACGTCCTCAACGCCGGCATCACGCCGGTGGTCCGCGAGTTCGGGTCGCTGGGCTGCTCCGGCGACCTTGCGCCCCTGTCGCACTGCGCCCTGGTGCTGATGGGTGAAGGCGAGGCGGAAGGGCCCGACGGCGCCAGGTACGGCGGGCGGGGAGAACGGCCTGTTGCTGAACTGCTTGCAGCGCACGGCATCGAGCCGGTCACCCTTGCGGAGAAGGAAGGCCTGGCCCTGGTCAACGGCACAGAGGGGATGCTGGGCATGCTGCTCATGGCCATCGCAGACCTTCGGCAACTGCTGACGACGGCGGACATCACCGCGGCGATGAGCGTCGAGGCGCTGCTGGGCACCGACCAGGTGTTCCTCCCGGAGCTGCACGCCGCACTGCGCCCCCATCCGGGGCAGGCCGCCAGCGCTGACAACATGCTGCGCGTACTCTCCGGTTCGCCGATCGTGGCCTCCCACAAAGTAGGCGATTCCCGCGTGCAGGACGCCTATTCGCTCCGCTGCGCCCCGCAGGTCACCGGTGCGGTCAGGGACACGCTGGACCACGCGGACCTGGTGGCGTCCCGCGAACTGGCAGCGGCTATCGACAACCCGGTGGTGCTGCCCGACGGCCGGGTCAGCTCGAACGGCAACTTCCACGGCGCCCCTGTGGCGTACGTCCTGGACTTCCTGGCCATCGCCGTCGCGGACCTCAGCTCCATTGCTGAGCGGCGGACGGACAGGATGCTGGACCCGGCGCGGTCCCACGGACTTCCCGCATTCCTCGCAGCGGACCCCGGCGTCGATTCCGGGCTCATGATCGCCCAGTACACCCAGGCCGGGCTGGTCTCGGACAACAAGCGGCTCGCGGTCCCCGCATCGGTGGACTCCATCCCGAGTTCGGCCATGCAGGAAGACCACGTCTCCATGGGCTGGCACGCTGCCCGCAAGCTCCGCAAGGCCGTGGAGAACCTGCGGCGCGTCCTGGCGATCGAGCTGGTGACGTCTGCGCGGGCCCTGGACATCCGCAGCCAGCTCTCCGGCGGTGTGCTGACTCCGGGGCTGGCGGGCGCCGCCGTCGTCCGTGCACTGCGGACCGTGGTGGACGGGCCCGGGACGGACCGCTTCCTGTCCCCGGAGCTTGAAGCCGCGGACAGGCTGGTGGCAGCAGGGGAGGTCCGCCGCGCAGTCGAATCAGCGGTGGGCCCCTTGGCTTGACCGGCGAAGAATCTTCAGCGCATCAGCACAAAGCGTCCGCCTGGTGAAATTTCCAGCGACACAGACATCAGGCGGACCCGGAGTGTAGTAGAACTGAAGGTGTAGTGAAAGTCACATCAAAGAGGCTGTGGCGCGGAACATATACAAAGGGGTAGAAGTTCACATGAAAGCACGTGGGGCAGTCCTGTCGAGGCGCAATGCCCATTCCGCCGTTATTTCCGACTGGAGGGGACTCCAGGCCGGGGAACGCGTCGAGATCATCAAGCAGGCGCATGTGGTGGCCACCGGGGAGGTGGAAGAAGTGTCGCAGAGCGGAAACGTTCTGTGGCTCGTGCCGGCTGGTCCGTCCGAAAAGCAGCTCTTTTTGAAGTCCGACGGCGTGCAGGTCCGCCGCGGCTGACAGCCCCGGTAACCGCATAGACAAAAGTCCCCGCCGCTGCAGATGCAGCGGCGGGGACTTTTGTCTATGCGAGGAGAGGCGTCCTACGCAAACTGTCAGGCGGCGATGGCCTCGTAGGTCTCGCCGAAGGGGACCGATTCATCCAGCGCCACGGTGTAGCGGCCGGGGTGCAGCCTGGTCACCAGGATGCCGCAGGACGCGTCCTGGGCGGCAACCTCAATAAGTTCCGCAACTGCCTCTTCCAGGCCCGTGTGGACGTCGCCCGCCGTGGAGAACTCCAGGTCGATCGACCGGAGCGCCGGAGCGTCGGCGGGGGAGGAATCGGCGCTAACGCGTTCCATGGTTGCTGTAGTCATGTCCAAACTTTCTGTGTTCCATGCCTGAGGGCATCCCAATCATACCCGCTGCCCCGTGTAAATGTCAGATGTCTGCCCTTTGGAGTGTCGACGAGCTCTTCCCAGGCGGCAGGAGAAGCGGGCCTTCCAGTCACAATGGGGCGCGTTGGCGGCAGGCCGGCGCATCAGCAACCATGGGTTTGAACGTGCAACGTCAGCTCGAAGGAGGACCGGATGAAAATCATGCGCCTGGGTGAAATCGGCAGGGAACAGCCGGCCGTTATGGTGCCGTCCGCAGGCGGGCCCGGCCGGTACTACAGCCTGCTGCCGCTGACCCAGGACGTGGACGGAGCGTTCCTGGCCTCCGGAGGAACGGGCAAGGTCCGCCACGCGCTGGAAGCCGGGCTGCTGCCGGAACTGCAAGGAGCCGAGACGCTCCGGATCGGGCCTCCGCTTGCCAGGCCCGGCTCGGTGGTGGGTATCGGGATGAACTACGCCGCGCATGCTGCCGAGTCAGGTTCCCCGCCCCCGGAGGTCCCGGTGGTGTTCCTCAAGCCGAGCAATACTGTTGCGGGGCCGTTCGATCCTGCACCCGTTCCGCCCAACTCCAGCAGGTACGACTGGGAGGTGGAGCTGGGAATCGTCATCGGCAGGGAAGCCAGCTACCTGGAATCCGTAAGGGAGGCGGAGGACTGCATCGCCGGTTATGTCACCGCCAACGACCTCTCCGAGCGTGAGTACCAGCTCCCCGGAACGGCCGGCCAGTGGACCAAGGGCAAGTCCCTCCCCGGCTCCACGCCGCTGGGCCCGTGGCTGGTTCCGGCAGACGAGATCGACGGCGGGAACCTGCGGTTGCGGAGCTGGGTCAACGGGGAGCCGCGCCAGGACTCCAAAACCTCAGAGCTCATCTTCGATGCCGCCACGCTTGTCCACCACTGCAGCCAGTACATGCGCCTGGAGCCAGGGGACGTTGTCCTGACCGGAACGCCGGAAGGCGTGGCGCTCAGCGGCCGCTTCCCCTACCTCCAGCCGGGTGACGTGGTGGAGGTAGAGGTCGTGGGGCTGGGGCGCCAACGCCTTGAGCTGTTCCGCGCTGGAGAGTCCGGCAGTTAGCCAGCCTTCACGGCGAGGACCGGGCAGTCGGCTTCCAGCAGGATCCGCTGGGATACGCTGCCCATGATGAGCTTGCCCACCGGAGTCCGGCGGCGCAGGCCGATCACAATCAGTTCCGCGTTGTTTTCCTCCGCGGCATCCAGCACCTCCGCTGCGGCATCGTGTCCACGGACCGGCTGCTTGATCACGTGGTCGATGCCCTGGGTGGCCAGCCGGTCCTCGATGCTCTGGATCTCCGGCTCCTGGGCGTAGCGGTTGTCCACCAGGGCGTCACCCTTGGAGGAGTTGATCACCAGGAGTCTGGTGTTGCTCTTCCGGGCTTCGTGGATGGCCTGGGTCAGGGCTGCTTCGCCCTCGGGGGTAGGGACGTATCCCACAACGATCGTCATGACTGTTCCTTAGGTAGTGGTGTCTGGTGGTCGAAGGGCGGGCGCCGTGGCTTAGTCGCTGCCGCCGCCGCCGTCGCCCCCGTCGCCGCCGCTGTGGCTCCCGCCGTCGGCCCGGTGGCTGCCGTGGCTCACGGTTCCGCCGGCTTCGCGCGGCGCGGAGGTGGCCTCGGGGGCCGAGCGCAGGGATCCGTCCGAGCTTGCAGGCGCGTCGGCAGGTGCAGTTTGGACGGGCCGGTTGCGCCGGACCAGCTTGAAGAGCAGCGGCCATACCAGGATCAGCGCCACGATGATGTAAACAACGACGGCGATCGGCTCGCTCCAGAGCCCTGCCGGGTCACCGGCGCTGAGCTGCAGGCTCTTGCGCAGCTGGCCTTCGATCCGGGGCCCCAGGATGACGCCAAGGATCAGGGGCAGCACGGGCAGCCCGAACCGGCGCATCATGAATCCCAGTGCGCCCAGCGCCAGCAGGAGAACAAGGTCGAAGGCCTGCAGGTTAACCGAGTAGGCGCCCAGGGTGGCGAAGAACAGGATGCCGGCGTACAGGTACGGCCGGGGCAGCTGCAGGAGCTTGGCCCACAGGGGAGCCAGCGGCAGGTTGATCAGCAGGAGCAGCAGGTTGCCGATGAACAGGCTTGCGATCAGCGCCCAGACCAGGGGTCCCTGGCTGGAAAACAGCTGCGGGCCCGGCTGGATGCCGTAGGAGGTGAAGGCTGCCAGCATGACGGCGGCAGTGGCGTTGGTGGGAAGGCCCAGCGCCAGCATGGGGGTCAGGGTTCCGGCGGCGGCTGCGTTGTTGGCAGCTTCCGGACCGGCGACGCCCTCGATAGCGCCCTTGCCGAACTCCTCGGGGTGCTTACTGAGCCGCTTCTCTGTCACATAGGACAGGAAGGTGGGGATTTCCGCGCCGCCGGCGGGAAGGGCGCCGAAAGGGAACCCGAAGGCGGTGCCGCGAAGCCAGGGCTTCCAGGAACGGCTCCAGTCCTTTTTGCCCATCCAGGGCCTGCCGACCGGGATGACGTGCAGGGGGGTGCGGCGCAGGTGCGCGGCAACCCACAGGGCTTCGCCCACTGCGAAGATGGCCACTGCCACCACAACGATGTCCAGGCCGTCCGCGAGCAGCGGCTGGCCGAAGGTCAGGCGGCGCTGGCCGGTGACGGAGTCGATGCCCACCAGGCCGATGGCCAGGCCCAGGGCCAGCGAGGAGAAGCCGCGGAGCCGGGATGAACCCAGTACGGCTGTGACGGCCAGCAGGGCCAGGACCATGATGGCGAAGTAGCTGGGAGCGCCCAGGCTGACGGCGAATTCCACCACGATGGGGGCGCAGACGGCCAGGAGCGCGGTGCCGATGGTGCCGGCGATGAACGAGCCGATGGCCGCCGTCGCAAGGGCCTGTGCGGCCCGCCCCGCTTTGGCCATTTTGTTGCCTTCGATCGCCGTCACCACCGAGGACGATTCACCGGGTGTGTTGAGCAGGATCGAGGTGGTGGAGCCGCCGTACATGCCGCCGTAGTAGATGCCGGCGAACATGATGAAGGCGCTGGTGGGTTCCAGGGCGTAGGTGACCGGCAGGAGCAGGGCCACGGTCATGGCCGGGCCGAGGCCGGGCAGGACGCCGACGGCGGTGCCCAGGATGACGCCGATGACGGCGTAGAGGAAGTTCATGGGGGTGAGGGCGGTGGCGAAACCGTCCATCAGTGAGGACCAGACGTCCATCAGAGGATTCCTTCCAGGAGTCCGGCGGGCAGTGCGATGCCCAGCCCGAGGTAGAAGCCGTAGAAGGTCAGCAGGGACAGGGCCACGGAGATGAGCCCGTCACGGATGTAGCGGCGGCTGCCCAGTGCCAGGACGCTGCCCCAGAACAGGACGGTGCCGGAGATGACCCAGCCGGCCCAGTCGATGAGCAGGATGTTCAGGATAAAAGCGCCCGCGAGGGGCAGGATGGTCTTCCAGTCGGCAGGGTGGGTGAGGTCGACGTCCTCGCCGCCCTCCGCTTCGCCCTGGCCGCCCCGGATCACGTTGATGGCCAGCAGCACTGCGCAGGCAACCAGCAAACCGGCCACGATGAACGGGACCGTTTTGGGACCAACCGGGTCCGACTGGGAGTACGGGGTTACCAGGCCGTTGGCGTCCAGGAAGACAAGGACGCCAACCGCGCCGAGCAGGAGGGCAACCCCCAGCTCGGCGCGGCCTTTAAGGCCTGTGGTCAGGGAGCTCACGCCAACCCAAGCTTGGTCAGGACGTCCGCCACCCGCTTGTCCTGCTCGGTGAGGAACGTCTCGAACTCATCGCCAGTGATGAAGGCGTCGGTCCAGCTGTGGGTCTTCAGCGCTTCCTTCCAGCCTTCGGTTGCGTGCATCTCCTCAAGGGCGGCGATCAGGGAAGCCTTGTCCTCGTCGCTGATGCCCGGAGGGGCCACGATGCCGCGCCAGTTGGTGAACACCAGGTCGATGTTGGATTCCTTCAGCGTGGGGGCGTCCACACCCTCCAGGCGCTCCGCGCCGCTGGTTGCCAGCACGCGCACTTCGCCGGATTCGATCTGCTGCAGGTACTCGCCGGCACCGGAAGCGGCAAAGCCAAGCTTGTTGCCGAGGATCGCGGGCAGGAGGTCTCCGCCGCCGTCGTAGGAAACGAAGTTCACCTTGGTGGCGTCAATGCCCACAGCGCCGGCCAGCTGCATGGGCAGGAGGTGGTCCGGGCCGCCCGGCGAGGAGCCGCCTCCTACGGAGATGGAAGCCGGGTCGGCCTTCCAGGCCGCCACAAGGTCGTCGATGGTCTTGTAGGGGGAATCCTTGCTGACCATGATCGCGCCCGGCTCTTCGATCAGACGAGCCAGCGGGGTGGTCTCGGTCAGCTTGGACTCGGACTTGTTGGTGTAGCTGGCTCCAACGACGCCCAGCCCCATCAGCATGGTGAGGTCGCCGTTGCCCTTTTCGTTGACCACGCGGGCCAGGCCCACGGTGCCGCCAGCACCGGCGAGGTTGAAGACCTCGGTGTTGGTGGAAATCTTCTCGTCGTCGAGGACCTTCGCTGCGGCGCGTGCGGTGGTGTCGTAGCCGCCGCCCGGGGTGTTGGGGACCATGATCTGCAGTCCGGTGATGGGTCCGGCGGCGGCGCCGGAGCTTTCCGAACCGGTGGAGCTCTTCCCGGTGGCACCGCAGCCGGTGGCCATCAGGGCGATGCCGGCGGCGACGGCGGCAACTCGCAATGCGCGGATCTGGCGCATGGTGTTCCTCTTCTCAGTAATGCAATTCTCTACAGGATGATCAGCGGACCTGATCTGTCCTTCGATGCTAGGCCCGGCCGTGACGGCGATCACTCTTGTGTACGCAGAGAAAGTTAAGTTCATTGCGTTCACGTTTCCGGCTCCCCACCACGCCCCGGTTCACATCGCCTTTCGCCCCGGTGTGCATCGCGCTTTAGGCTGGAAGCCGGCTACGGAATGTGGGGATTGACATGGCGGAGCGAGGCGGGCGTTACGGAACCGCGCCGGCAGCATGGATGGGCATGGCGGTGGTCCTGCTGGCGCTGGTGCCGGCAGCCATGCGGGTTGCAGAGGGACGGGCCGGCTGGCTGGAGGCGCTGTTCATCCTGGCCGGCGCCGGATTCATCACATTCCATGCAACCCGGCTGGTGCTGCTGCACCGCGCGGGCGGGAATCCGGGAGCAGGCTCGAGCGCAGCCCGCGGGAGTGGCGGGAAAGAGGACGACGGCGGTCTCCGCTGACTGTCCCGCAGGCTGCGGTATAGTTCCGGTACGCCGGGAGGGGGCGGGCAGCGCACTTCCCTGTGCCTGCGCCCAGGCACCCGAACCACCACTAAAGGAATCCACGCAGTGACGCGACGAAGAGGAATGTCCCTCGCCGGGCAGTACCTTGTGCTCCAGTTGCTGATCGTCCTGGCAGTGCTCGTGGCCGTGGTTGCCATCTCCCTGGCCCAGTCCGCTGCCGCCTTTGAGCGCACCGAGGGCAGGAGGGCGCTCTCCGCCGCCGAAGCGCTCGGCAACAACCCGACCGTACGGGCTTTGCTGCCCGAGGCGCAGCCTCGGGTGGGGTCCGCCTTGCCGGCGGTGGCCGAGTCCGTCCGAACCGTCTCGGGATCGTCGCACGTCACCCTGGCGAAGCTGGACGGGACGGTGGTTGCCGCTTCCGATCCGGGACTGCTGGGCCAGCCCCTGGAACTCGGAGCCAGCAGGGTGATGGAGGGCAGGGCGTGGACCGGCGTGCTGGACAAGAGCGGAACTGCCGTCCTGTCCGCCCATGTTCCCGTCCTTGACGATTCGGGAAAGATGATCGGCATCGCATCGATCAGCCGCAACTACCCGTCCACCCTTGAACGGCTGGGCGACGCCGTCCCCAACCTCCTGACCTACCTCGGCGTGGCCAGCGTCCTGGGCGTGGCGGGCTCCCTGCTGTTGTCGCGGCGGGTCAAACGCCAGACCCTGGGGATGGAACCGAGCGAGATCACCGGGCTGGTGGAAAACCGCGAGGCCATGCTGCACGGACTGAAGGAAGGCGTGGTGGCGCTGGATCCGCACGAGCGCGTCACGGTTGCGAACGACAGTGCCCGGGAACTGCTGGGCCTGCCGCCGGACTGCGTGGGCAGGAAACTTGCTTCCCTTCCGGTGGACCCGGCCCTCAAGGTGGTCCTTACCCGCGACCAGCCGGATCCGGACCAGCTGGTGCTGGTGGGGGAGCGGCTGGTGGTGCTCAACCGTGTTCCCATCCGCTCCCGCGGCCGCAACATCGGCTCGGTGACAACCCTGAGGGACCGGACAGAGTTGTCCTCCCTGGAGCGTGAGCTGGGTGCCACCCGGACCGCGACGGACACGCTGCGCGCGCAGGCCCACGAGTTCGCCAACCAGCTGCACGTGATTTCCGGCCTGATCCAGATCGGCGAGTACGATTCCGTGGTGCAGTTCGTCAACGGCGCTACGGTGGACCGGACCAGGCTGAACGATGAAGTGACCAGCCGGATCCAGGACCCCGCGCTCGCCGCCCTGTTGATTGCCAAGTCCAGCCTCGCCACCGAGCGCGGCGTGGCACTGCAGCTTGACCCGCAGTCTGCACTGGGACCGGTCAGCGATGAGTTGTCCCGGGACCTCGCCACCGTTGTGGGGAACCTGGTGGACAACGCGTTCGACGCCGTCACGGGGCTTCCGGAGGCAGCCGTCAGGGTGCTGGTGGAGGACGGCAGGGACCATGTCACCGTCACGGTCCGGGACTCCGGTCCCGGCGTTCCGGACGAGGCCGTCGAGGACATCTTCCGCCAGGGGTTCTCCACGAAGGAAGCCGGCCCGTCGGAGAGCCGCGGCTTCGGGCTGGCGCTCTCCCGGGTGGTCTGCCGGCGCTCCGGCGGGGACCTCACCGTGGCCAACAGCAACGGAGCAGTCTTCACCGCACGATTCAAAAGAGGTGCAACGCAGCCATGATCAAGGTGCTGATCGTCGACGACGACTTCATGGTGGCCAAGGTCCACGCCGGGTTCATCCAGCGGACACCCGGCTTCGCCGTGGTGGGCGTGGCCCACACCGGTGCCCAGGCGGTGATCGAGACGGAACGGCTGAAGCCGGACCTGGTGCTGCTGGACATCCACCTTCCGGACATCAACGGGCTGGACCTGATGCACCGGCTGCGGGACGTTGCCCCGGAGCTGGACGTGCTGGTGATCAGTGCGGCCCGCGAGGTGGAGACCGTGCGCAAGGCCCTCCGCGGCGGAATTGTGCACTACCTGATCAAGCCGTTTTCCCAGTCGGACCTGCAGGAGCGCCTGGAGCATTACCGCAGTGCGTACCAGGGGCTGGATTCAGCCAAGGATGTGGCTGAGCAGTCGGACGTCAACCGGGTGTTCGGCCTGGACCGGACCGAGCGGCCGCTTCCCAAGGGCTGCAGCATCGAGACCCTGAAGCTCGTGGAGGCCACCCTGAACGCCGCGGCGGGGGATCTCTCTGCGGCCGAGGTGGCCGAACAGCTGGGAACGTCCCGGGTCAGCGCCCGGCGCTACCTGGAGTACCTGCACGATGAAGGGACCCTGGACGTGAGGCTCAAGTACGGGGTGGGGCGTCCCGAGCGGCGCTACGTCCTCAAGGGCCTTTAGCCGGCCTTCAGTGCTCGCCGCCGGAGGTGGGGCCCGGGAGGAACTCCGAGGGCAGTTCCGCCACCGGAATGATCACCATGTCCTGCACCTTCCAGTCCATGGCCACGCAGTCCTTGCGTGCTGCCTCCAGCTGTTCCAGCGACGGCACGGCACCCCCGGCCGGAACCACGAAGGACTCAATGTGGAAAACATGTCCTTCATCGCGGATCCGCGACCTCGCGTCGGCTGCCCAGTCCAGGCTGCGGAGGTAGGCGTCCACCTGCCGGCCCAGCGGATGCGGTTCGCCGTCGTCGTAGGTCATGGCCCGCTTGTCCATGAGTGCGGAGACGGCGGCGCGGGTGTTCTTGAATCCGTCGTGGAGGATGCTGGCAGAAATCAGCAGTGCCGCGGCATAGTCCGCCCACCACAGCCCAAGGCCGATTCCGCCGACGCCAGCCACCGCCGCAACGGCGGTCATCCAGTCCGCCTTGTTCATGTCCGCGTCCGCGTACAGCACTTTGTCGTGCAGTTTCTCGGCAAGTTTCATCTTGGCCCTGCCCAGGAACACCGGCGGGGCAGCGGTGAGTAACATAACGGCCATCATGAGCCAGCCCAGCCAGATGGTGCTGCCGAAAAGCTCGATGCCCCCAATGGTGGGATGCTCGGCCTTCAGCAGGCCGAGCCCGGACTCCACCAGGAGGTAGCCGCCCATGACCGTCAGGGCAACAGCCGCCACCAGGTGCGCCACCCCCGTTGACCGGTGGTAGCCGTAGGGGTGGTCCTCCGACGGCGGCTTCCGGATGATGCGGGCTGCAATGAGGAAGGAGATGGGCGGCAAAAAGGAGAGGAGGTCCTCGATCCAGGCCGCCTTCATGGCCTGCGAGTTGCCCAGCACCAGGAACACCAGGGTGGTGGTCACCGCCAGGAAACCCATGGTGGCCCACTCGAGCCTGGCGGCCTTGCGCAGCGCATCCCGCTGCTCCGCCGGAAGTTCGGTGTGCCCGAACCGCACGGTGCCGCCGCTTCGAAGGTCTGTCATTGCTCTGCCTTCACTTCCATCAGGTACTTGTCCAGTTCAAGCAGGAAGGCGTTCTCGCCGAGCGGTACCAGCATGACGTGCTTGTGGAGGCTTCCACGCCCGTCCCGGGATTCCGCGTAGGGCCGGGTCGTTCCGGCGTGGGTCACCCAGGGTGTTTTGTCGTCCAGGCCGCCGATCACCAGATCCAGCCCGCCATGCTTGAGTTCATCGGCCAGGACCTGTTCTGTTCCTGCCACCCACTCGACCTCCGCCCCAAGCCGGGCTGCGAAGTCCTTCACCAGTTCCGCTTCCGTGCCCTGGACGTCGTTGCTGCTGAGCCCGCCGCTGCCCGAAGCGTTAATCCGCACCCAGTCGCCGTTCATGCTGGCGCCCACGCGGAGGGTTCCGCCCCGCACATTCTCCAGGGTCCCCTCAGGGTCGGCCGGGAAGCTGGATCCGCAGCCGGACAGGACCATCAGGACGGCCAGCAGCAGGCCTGCCATCATTCCTCGGCGCCGCATTGGGCCCACTCCTTTCCGTCGGTAATGGTCCAATAATAGACAGCATACTTACTTTTTTGGGAGCCGTGCCGTGCGTTGGATCAGCGCAGCAGGGTGTCCAGCAGCCGCGCCGCCACCCGGGCGGTCCGGCCGTCGACGTCAAGGGCGGGGTTCAGCTCTGCAATGTCCAGGTGCAGCAGCTTCCCGCTCCAGGCCACCTGCCGGCACACCGCGGCGATAACCGGAAGAGGTACGCCGTACGCCGCCGGCGCACTGACGCCCGGGGCCACGCCGGCCGGCAGCACGTCAAGGTCGATGGTCAGGTAGAGCACATCAATCCCGTCAAGGAACCCGGCCACGAAGGCGCGGACACGGTCGGCCTCGCAGTCCTCGTCCAGCAGGTAGCGCACGCCGAGCGCCCGCGCCGTGTCAAAAAGTGCCCGCGTGTTGTTGGGTTCGGAAATTCCGACGACGGCGTAGCGGAAGTCGCGCCCGGCGGCCGCTTCCGCAAGGGCAATCTGCAGGAACGGCGTGCCGGACGTGGCCAACGGTTCCTTCCGCAGGTCGAAGTGGGCGTCAAGGTTCAGGATGCCCAGCCGCTTCCCGCCCCGGACCGCCTCGGAGGCGGCCACCCCCAGGTAGCTCGCGAAGGCGGTTTCATGGCCGCCGCCCAGCACCGCGGTCAGGTGTCCGGCGTCGAGCAGTGCCGCCACGGCCCGGCCGGCGCGTTCCTGGCCGGACTCAAGGTCACCGTCTGACACCACCACATCCCCGGCGTCGTGCACGGCCCGGTCCAGATGGAACGCAAGGGGGCCCATCGCCTTGCGGATCGCCGCGGGTGCGGCCGCCGCACCGGTGCGGCCCTTGTTCCGGCGCACCCCCTCATCGCTGGCGAAGCCCAGCAGGGCCGCGGGCTTGGAATCCCCACCCGCACCCCCCATCAGGCCCTCCGCGCCGGTACCTGCTGTCCCGCCGTCGTACGCAGCAACTGCCTGCCACCAGCGGCGGTGTGCGGCGTCGTCGCCGTCGTACCTCCCCTTCCAGGGCTGGGGCGGGAGGTCAACGGCAGGGATCGGAAGGGCCATGCTCCAAGCTCACTGCATGCGGGCGGCGAAAACCAGCAGCACCGCCGCCGCCCTGTCTGGAATTCAAGATCGTCATCGACTGCGGGCGGCAGGGGCTATTGTGGAGCAATCCCTTCCCCCGGGGGACCCCATCACCTTTTGCGCCGGACGGCGCATCAGATTTAGGCCGGAGAACAGTCCCGTGTTTGAAGCCCCCAGCATCCTCTTTGCTGCCGCCGGCGCGGCCGTGTTTACCGCAGCTGTCCTCCCGAAGCTCCTGCGCAACATGCCGTTCTCCATGCCCATGGTTTTCCTTGGCGCCGGCATGGCGGCGTTCGCCCTGATTCCAACGCTTCCGGACCCGGACCCCATGGCGCACAGCGACTTTGTGGTGCACCTGACGGAGATCTGCGTCATCATCTCGCTGATGGGCGCCGGGCTTGCCCTGGACCGTCCCGTGGGCCGCAAGCGCTGGGCCACCACCTGGCGGCTCCTGGGAATCGCCATGCCGCTGTGCATCGTCGCCCTGACCCTGCTGGGCCTGTGGTTCCTGGGCCTGGGCCTCGGCGCTGCCCTGCTGGTGGCCTCCAGCCTGGCACCCACGGACCCGGTCCTGGCCTCCGAAGTGCAGGTGGGCGAGCCAGCGGACGAGGAAGAGGGCGCGGACAAGGAAGATGAGGTCCGCTTTGGCCTCACGTCCGAAGCCGGCCTCAACGACGGGCTGGCGTTCCCCTTTGTCTACCTGGCCATCGCCATCAGCATCGTGGGTTCATCCCCGGGGGCCTGGTTCCCGGAATGGTTTGGGGTGGACGTCCTGTGGCGGCTGGCCATCGGGCTGCTGCTGGGGTTCCTCACCGGCAAGCTCCTGGCGCGGCTGTTCTTCTCTGCCCGCGTGGACAGCCTCCGGCTGTCCAACCACTCGGAAGGCTTCGTGGCCCTCGCCGCAACGTTCCTCGCGTACGGCGCCACCGAGATGATCGAGGGCTACGGTTTCATCGCCGTGTTTGTCTGCGCCGTGACCATCCGTGCCGCTGAGCACACCCACGGCTACCACCGGGTGCTGCACTCCTATGTGGAGCAGCTGGAACGGCTCATGACAGTGGTGATCCTGGTCCTGCTGGGCGGCGCGATTGCCCGGGGGCTGCTCGCCGGGATCGGCTGGGCCGAGGTGCTGGTGGCGCTGGCCTTCCTGGTGCTGGTGAGGCCGTTGGCAGGCTGGGTGGGGCTGCTGGGCGGCAAGACCGGTCCCCGCGAACGGATCGCCCTCTCGTTCTTCGGGATCCGGGGGATCGGCTCGCTGTACTACCTCTCCTATGCGCTGGGCAAAGGCGAGTTCGGCGGCCAGGCGGAGGAGCTGTGGGCTTTTGTGGGGCTGGTGGTGGCGCTGTCCATCGTGATCCATGGCGCCACCACCTCGCCGCTCATGAACCGCCTGGACAAGCTCCGGGAAAAGAAAGCCCGCGCGTTGACCGGTGATGAAGGCCTGGCGCCGAACACTCCCGTGTAAGGCGCCAGGCCTGGGTTTTTCTGCAGCCGGGGCCGCGGGCTACATTCCGAGTGCCGCCTCAATGGGACCTACGGCGAAGAACAGCAGGAACGCACCGGCAACGGCCCACATGAGCGGGTGGATCTCCTTGACCCTGCCCTGGACGGTGCGGATCAGGACAAAGGCGATGAAGCCGGCGCCCAGGCCGTTGGCGATGGAATACGTGAACGGCATTAGGGTGAAGGTCAGGAAGGCCGGGATGGCAATGCCCCAGTCCTGCCAGTCGATCCTGCCCACCTGGGACACCATCATGAAGCCCACCACCACCAGGGCCGGGGCCACCGCTTCGAAGGGCACCAGGTTGATGAGCGGGGTGAAGAACATGGCCACCAGGAACAGCAGCCCGGTGACGATCGAGGCCACGCCCGTGCGGGCACCTTCGCCGATTCCGGCGCCGGCTTCCACGTAGATCTGGTTGGAGGAAACCGAAGCGCCGCCGCCCACGATCGCGCCGAGGGCATCCACCTGCAGCACGCGGTCGACGTCCGGGATGTTGCCGTGTTCATCGACTGTTCCGGCCTCGTTGGCCAGGCCCACCATGGTCCCCATGGCATCGAAGAAGATGCTCAGGAGGATGACGAAGGCCAGCAGGGTGGCGGCAACGAAGCCCAGGTGCTCGAAGGCGCCGAACGGGTTTGCCTTGCCAATCAGGGAAAGGTCCGGGGCGGCCCAGCCGGTGAAGGTCGGCGCCACCAGGGACCAGCCCTGGGGGTTGGAGGTCTTGCCGTCGAAGCTCGGTCCGATGTGCAGGGTCATCTCCAGGAGCACCGAGATGATGGTGGAGGTGATGATGCCGATCAGGATGGCGCCCTTGACCTTGCGCACCACCAGGGCGATGGTCAGGATCAGGCCGAAGATGAACACGGCGGTGGGCCAGCCCAGGAGCTTACCGTCGTAGCCGAGTCCAACGGGCACGGTGGTGCCGGCGACATCCGGGATGCGGCGGACGAAGCCGGCGTTGACCAGGCCGATCAGCGCGATGAACAGGCCGATGCCCACCACGATGGCGGTCTTGAGCCCGTCCGGAACGGCCTTGAACACCGCGGTGCGGAAACCGGTGAGGACCAGGATCAGCATGGTGACGCCGGAGAGCACCACCAGGCCCATCATGTCCGGCCAGGTCAGTCCCGGGTTGGTGGCCACGGTGACGGCCACGAACGCGTTGACGCCCAGGCCGGTGGCAAGCGCGAAGGGGTGCTTTGCCCAGGCTCCCATCAGGATGGTCAGGATGCCTGCCACGAAGGCGGTCACGGCGGCAACGGCGGTGAACCCCAGGGTGGTGCCGCTGGAGTCCGGACCGGAGAGGATCAGGGGGTTCAGCACCACGATGTAGCTCATGGCGAAGAACGTGGCGAAGCCGCCGCGGATCTCGCGGGAAAGGTTGGAACCGCGCTCGGTGATCTTGAAGTACCGGTCCAGGGCAGAGCCTTGCTTAAGCATTAGTCCTCCGGGGAAGTCTGTGGGGATACCTGCATCCTATGGGGGCGGCGGCTGGGCGGCAGGCATTTTCGCCTAGTCTGTAAGGAAGCCAACACAAGGAGCAGCCACAGCATGCGTCCCATCCGCCAGATCCTGACCCTGGGGCCCGGGCTCCTCGTTTTCGCCGCCGCGGTGCTGGGCCTCGCCGGTCCCGCCGCCGCGCATGATGCCGCGGAATCCAGCAGCCCCGCCGCCGGCGCGTCGGTGCCCGCCCCGCCCGAACAGGTTTCTGTGACCTTCAACAACAACCCGCTGGGCATCGGCGCCGCGTTCTCCGTAAAGGACACCGCCGGCACCGAGTGGGCGGAGGGACCCGTGGACATCGTGGACAACGTGGCATCCCAGAAGCTGAAGGCCGGAGGCCCGGCGGGGGAGTACACGGTGGCCTGGCGCGTGGTCAGCGCCGACTCGCACCCCATTGAGGGGACGTTCGCCTTTACGGCCGCCTCGGCCGGGCAGGGTGCCGTGCAGGCTACAAGTCCAGCGCCGGCTACAAGTCCAGCGGCCGCAGGGAGTCCGACGGCGGCGGGTACAACCGCCGCCCCCGGCGCCGGCACAGGCACCGCTCCCACCATGGGGACGGCCCAGCCTGGCACCACGGGCGAGCCTGAACAGGTGGGATCCGGGGAGCCGTTCCAGTGGAGCATTGTTATTTTTGCCGTCGTGGCGGTGGGGCTGCTGGCCACCCTTGCCATCCTGGCCCGGCGCCGGCTCGCGGCGGGCTCGGACGACGAACGGTGACGGGTGCCGGCGGGACCGCCGGCAGGGACGCTGGGCGGCGCTAGCAGGACAGGGCCGCAAAGCTCCCGGTGGCGGGATAAGCCACGCTCTCCGGGTGCACCCTGGCGGAGATCGCCTGGCCGACTGTCTTGGCCTGCCGCAGGACTTCCTTGGGTGAGGGCGTGATGAGCTCGCCCACGCCCACCAGGTAGATTCCGATGGCCCGCATGGCTGCGGTGAGGTTCCGGCCCACAGCCATGCCGAAGTCATTGACCATGCGCCGGAGCTGGCTGTGGGCGCAACGGGTCAGGACAATGTGGTCCGCCACCAGGATTCCGGTGGGCGTGTGCACTTCCCACTGCGGGGCCGAAGCAAGCGGGGAGCCGCCGTTCACCATGGTCAGCTGGATGGCGCGGGTGGTGTTGCGGACGTCGACGTCGTGGCTGGCGGCATAGTTCCGCAGGTGCCGCAGGATTTCGTTGCGTTCGCGAAGGTTGACGGAGTCCGCCGCATCGCACCGCTGAAGGGAAGCTGTGTTGGCCGGTTGTGCAGCGCCCAGGAGGTCCAGTCCGTCCACCACTATCGAATCCACGCCACGGCGGCACAGCTCGGCAGCCACGGCGAGGCCGGACAGGCCCGTGCCAATAATGACTGTGGTGGTCTGTTCGGTCCCGGCATTCCCAGGCATGCTTGACACTACAGTTTCCCTCCTTCGAAGTTTTGGCAGGTGCGGGCGTCCTCGCCCGCGCGCGTCCCGTTACCCCCAAAGTCCGGCCGCAGTGCGTGGCCGGGCAGCTCTGACGGAAAGAGGCAGTAGGCGTCCCGGACCAACAATGTCCTGAAGACTACAGAAGATTCGCGGCCAGGGATAGCCCAATCCCGAAACAATTTCAGCCGGGTGAAGGCGCTTTCCCGGAGACTGCCCACCGCCTGTGGACAAGCGCCGTTTCCCCGGACCGAAGAGGCTTGCTAAGGCAGTGCCTACGGAGAATAGTGAGAACCGGAAGCAAGCCTTTCTTCCCAGCTCAGGCAGGGGTTCGGGTGCACGGGGAACGGCCCGCTTCTGGCAGAATAGCCGCAACATCAGGCAGTATCGCGAGGAGGCGGCCCCATGGGCGCACAAGAGTTGCATCCGGACCCGCAGGACGGCGGCAGTCCTGCCGCTCCCGAGGGAATCGTTGTCGGCGTGGACGGTTCAGACCACGGCCAGTGCGCACTGGTGTGGGCGGCGCGCGAGGCCCAGCGCCGGCGTCGTCCGCTGCATATCGTCACCGCCTATTCCGTCCCCATCTTTGCGGCTTCGGGCCTGGACGGCGGCTACGCCACTGTGGACGACTCCGTCATTCGCGAAGGCGCGGAGGCGATCGCCAAGCAGGCCCTGGAGAAGGTGGCCACCTACGACATCGACGCCACCGCGTCCGTGGAGAACGGCGACGCCTCCGGCGTGCTGCTGGAGATGTCCCAGACTGCCGAGCTCCTGGTGTTCGGTACCCGCGGCCGCGGCGGCTTTGTGGGCCGGCTACTCGGTTCGGTGAGCAGTGCACTGCCGGCCCACGCCAAATGCCCCACCGTGACGGTGCCGCTGGTCTGCTCCGACCGGCTTGGCGAGACAACCGAGGACCGGCACATCAAGGCGGAGCAGGCCAAGGCGGGCCACCAGCGTGTGGATAACGTTGTGGTGGTGGGCGTGGACGGTTCGGAGCAGGCAAGGGTGGCCGTGCTGGAGGCCGCAGCCCAGGCCGAGCGGCTGGGTGCCACCCTGCGCGTGGTCTGCGCCGTGCCGCAGTACAGCGGTTCCCTGGCGTGGGTTCCTGCCCCCATGGACCGCAAGGCGCTGTTCGCCGACATCCAGGTGACCCTTGACGCGGGAATGGCATGGCTTCGCAGCCACTACCCGAACCTCCCCACCGAATCCGAGTTGAGAGACGGCTCGCCTGTGGACGTCCTGGTGGACGCCAGCCGCCACGTGGAGCTTGTGGTGGTGGGTACCCGCGGCCGCGGCGGCTTCACCGGGATGCTCCTGGGATCAACGTCGGACGGGGTCCTCCACCACGCCAAGGGCCCCGTCATGGTGGTACCTGACCGGGAGGACCCGCGGCTGGCGGACCGGGCCCGGTTTGGGCCCGTACTCGGGGCAGCCTGACCGCACCCAGCCGCAGGGAGCGTCACCATGGCCGCTGACCGTCCGGAAAGCACAGGAAACGGCAGGCAGGACTCCCGCCCACCGGACGGGAACTCCGCCCCCGCCCTGATTCTGCGCCTCAACCAGATCGACGGCAGCATGCTGCCCCTCGTGGGAGGCAAGGCGGCCAACCTCGGTGAACTGATGGCTGCGGGACTGCCGGTGCCCGATGGGTTCTGCCTGATCACGGCGGCCTATTGGGAGGCTGCCGGGACGGTCCGGGATGGTGTGCTTGCGGACCTCGGCCGTCTCCAGGCGGGACTGCAGCCCTCCGATCCGGGCAGGGCCGCCCAGCTCGCCATCATGGCCGGAAGGGCACGCGAGGCCATCAGCGCCCTTCCGGTTCCGCCGCGGACCGCAGCCGCCGTGGAGCAGGCGTACGCGGCCCTGGGCGGGGGCGCCGTGGCGGTGAGGTCCTCCGCCACCGCCGAAGACCTTCCGTTCGCGAGTTTCGCGGGCCAGCAGGACACCTACCTGAACGTCGTGGGCAGCGGCGCCGTCCTGGACGCCGTCCGCAACTGTTGGGCCTCCCTGTGGACGGACCGCGCAGTCGCTTACCGCGCGGCGCTGGGGATCGCGCCCCACGAAGTAGCCCTCGCCGTCGTGGTCCAGCGGATGGTTGACGCCGAAGCGGCGGGGGTGATGTTTACGGCCAATCCACTGACCGGCAGGCGTCGGGAAGCAGTCATCGATGCGGCGCCGGGGCTCGGTGAGGCCGTGGTGTCCGGAGCCGTCAATCCGGACCACTTTGTGGTGGACACGGAAAAAGGACGGGTCTTGGAGCGAAAGCTGGGAGACAAACGCATCGTGGTCCGCCCGCGGCCGGGCGGCGGAACGGAAAGGCTGGATGTGCCCGGCCAGGTTGACGGTTCCAGCCTTACGGATGAGCAGGCCGTTGGGCTTGGAGCCTTGGGGATGCAGGCCGAACGGCACTTCGGCTCGCCACAGGATACCGAGTGGGCCATCGACGCCGGGGGTGCCCCCTGGCTGACGCAGTCCAGGCCTATCACCACGCTGTATCCGGTTCCGCAGCGCCGGTCTGCAGGTCCAGGGCCCCGGTTGTACATGTGCTTCAGCCTGGCCCAGGGCCTCACCCGCCCGCTGACCCCCATGGGGCTGGCGGCGCTGCGGCTCGTTGCTTCCTCGGTGGCGAAAGCCGCCGGGTTCGGTGTTCCGGAGCCCCGGCAGGGCCCGCCGCCGTACGCGGAGGCCGGCCAGCGCATCTACGTTGACCTCACCACGCCGGTCCGGAGCAGTGTGGGGCGCCGCATCCTTCCCCGGGTGTTCGACATTATGGAGGCCCGGTCCGCCGCGGTGGTCCGCCAGGTTTTTGAGGATCCGGAGTTTTCGGTGACGCGCAGGACGCCGTTCGGGTTCCTGCGGCATGTCCTGCCGGCAGCGGTGCGGGCCCGGGTGCCGGAGACAGCGCTCCGGGCACTGTTCCGGCCCCGGGCGGCGCTCCGCCGCTTGGACTCCTTCACCCGGCGCTATGCCGAAGACCTGGAGCCTGGGGGAGGAGCGGGTCCCCTTGAACGGCTCGACCACGCCGAGCGGCTGCTGGGAGGCAGGCTCTTCGCGATTGTGCCCGCCGTACTGCCCCTCCCCGCAGTGGCATTCGCGATGCTTTGGCTGGCGGGACGGCTGCTCGGAGGGCAGGACCGCCGGAAGGACGTGGAGAAAGTGCTCCGCGGCCTGTCCGGCAACGTGACCACCGAGATGGACCTTGAGTTGTGGCGCCTCGCCTCGGCAGCAAAGGATGACAGGGACTCGCGAACGGCACTCGAGACCCGGGAACCGTCCGCGCTCGCAGCGGAGTTCAGGAACGGCACCCTGCCCCCTGCCCTGCACTCAGGGCTGGTGCGGTTCCTCGAACGCTACGGTCAGCGGGCTGTGGCCGAAATCGACGTGGGCATGCCCCGGTGGTCCGATGATCCCACGTACATCCTGGGCGTCCTGGCCAACTACCTGCGCCTCACGGATCCCGCCATGGCGCCGGACGTCCAGTTCAGCCGGGCCCAGGCTGAGGCGGAGGCGGCGGTGCAGGACCTGGTGGCGGAAGCACGCCGCCGGGGCCCGGTCCGTGCGTTCCTGGTGCGTGCAGCCCTCCGCCGGACCAGGCTGTACGCCGGCCTGCGGGAACTGCCCAAATACCAGCTGGTCCTGGGACTGGCGGAAGTCCGGAAGCAGGTGGCCCTGGTGGGAGCCGGGCTTGCGGCCGACGGCAGGCTGGACAGCCCGGAGGACATCTTCTTCCTCGACTTCGCAGAGGCAAGGCAGGCGCTCCAGTTCCCGGACCCACAAGGGCCCGGGCTCCGGGAACTGCGCGAACTCGTCGTGGAGCGGCGCAGCGCTTACGCCCGAGAGCTCGGCCGGCGCCACATTCCCAGGGCCCTGCTCTCGGACGGCACCGAACCCGAGGTGCTGTATGCCACCGCAAGTGGTGCGGCCGGCAGTGCCGCGCTGTCCGGCAGCCCGGCATCAGCGGGATCAGCCACCGCCCTGGCCCGCGTCATCCTTGACCCTGTCGGTGCCCACCTCGAACCGGGGGAGATCCTGGTGGCCCCGTCCACCGATCCGGGCTGGACTCCCTTGTTCCTGACAGCCGGCGGCCTGGTGATGGAGATGGGCGGGCCCAACTCGCACGGCGCCGTGGTTGCCCGGGAGTACGGCATCCCGGCCGTGGTGGGGGTCCCGGAGGCAACGGTCCGGATTGCCACGGGACAAAGAATAACGGTCGACGGCGGCGCTGGAACCATAGTGCCCGGGTAGGCCTCCGCTGCCCCGGACGGTTCCGCAGGCAGGTGTGGGGAGCCGCACCGAGGCGTACCCTTGAGCTATGGACTCCCATCAAGGAGACGGCCGGACAATGAACGATCCGAATAAGGGCGGGCCCCACAGAACGGGGGCTGCGACTCAGCGCCGGAACCGCGCGTGGCTGCGGTGGGTTCCTGCCGTTGCCGCCCCGGCAGTGATCGCCGCCGGCGTGCTGGTGGGATCCATCCCTGCACGCGCCGGAGACGCCCTGGCGGACAAGACCCCGGCCGATGTTCTTGCCCTGCTGGCCGGCCACAAGACCCACACGTTCTCGGGCACTGTTGAGCAGGCCTCCGAACTGGGGTTGCCGGAACTGCCGGCAACGGGTCCTGGTTCCGGTCCCGCATCGGATGACCCCGCCGCATCCGCCATCGAGATGCTCACCGGTGAGCACACGGCGAGGATTTTCATGGACGGCAAGTCCAAGGTCCGCATTCAGGTGGTGGACAGGTTCGCCGAGCGGGACGTCATCCGGCGGGACAACGATGTCTGGTTCTACTCGTCCAAGGACAACTCAACAGCGCACCTGACGCTCCCGGCCCACGCCCGCGACCTCCCGCTGGAGGGCCCGGCACTGCATGGCACCAGCCCTGAAAGCACCAGCCCCGACGGCACCGGTCCTGATAGCAGCATGGTTCCGCCCACGCCCCAGGACCTCGCCGCGAAGTTCCTCGCCGCGGCAGACAGCTCAACTGCTGTGTCTGTTGGCCCGGACGTCCAGGTTGCCGGGCGCGCCGCCTATAACCTGGTGCTCGAGCCGCGTACCGGCAACACGCTGGTGGGCATGATCTCCATCGCCGTCGATGGGGAAACGGGCATGCCCCTCTCCGTGGAGGTGACGGCACGCGGGGCAGGAGAGCCTGCCTTCAGGACGCGCTTCACCAGCCTGTCGCTTGATGCGCCGGATGCCGCACTCTTCAATTTCGTGCCGCCGCCTGGCAGCGCGGTTGAAGAGCTGCAGTTCCAGCATCCATCACATCAGGCCACGGGCCAAGGGTCTTCCGGCTACCCGGAGGCGGACACCGACCCGGACCAGCGTGCGGCCGGCATCAAGGACAAGGCCGGCTCCTACCTGGCCGGAAGCGGCTGGGAAACCGTCGTGGAACTGCCGGCGGAAACCGGAGCCGGGGCAAAGCTCAGCACCGCGCTGGCGCAGAATCCGCTGCTGGGCCAGGCCGCCGTCGTCGTTCCTGGCGGACGGCTGCTCTCCAGCGCACTCTTCAACGTCCTGCTGACCGACGACGGCCGTGTCTTTGCGGGGATGGTCCCCGCGGACAGGCTGCAAGCCGCATCCTCCGCCCCGTGACGGAACCCGCGGGGGTTCCGGGACAACGGACGTACGGCCTGACCATCGAAACGCAGGGCCTGACCAAGCGCTTCGGGCAGCAGGTGGCCGTGGACAGCCTGGACCTCGCGGTGCCGTCCGGGGCAGTTTTCGGGTTCCTGGGCCCCAACGGCTCGGGGAAGACCACCACCATCCGGATGCTGCTGGGCCTCGCGGCCGCCTCAGCCGGGACCGTCAGGCTGCTGGGCCGGGACATGCCCGGCAGCTTCCAGGATGTCCTGCCACGGGTGGGGGCGCTCGTGGAGGGGCCTGCCTTTTATCCATTCCTTTCGGGGACTGCGAACCTCCAGCGGCTCGACTCCGCCGGCCGGCACGCGGATCCCGCCACGCGCCGGGAACGGGTGGGCCTGGCACTGGAACGGGTAGGGCTTGGCCACGCCGCCGGCAAGCGCGTCCACGCGTACTCGCTCGGCATGAAGCAACGGCTGGGCATCGCCAACGCCCTCCTGTCCCCCCGCGAACTGCTGGTGCTGGACGAACCCACAAACGGCCTGGACCCGCAGGGCACCCGTGAAGTGCGGAACCTGGTCCGGTCCCTGGCGGCAGACGGGACCACCATCTTTGTTTCCAGCCACTTGCTCGCCGAGGTTGAACAGATCTGCACGCACGCGGCCGTCATGAGCGCCGGCCGGCTGGTGGCGCAAGGCCCGCTCGCCGAACTGCGGCGGTCCGGGAGCTCGCGCCTGCGCCTGCTCACCCCGGACCCCGGCCCGGCGTCGGCGGTCCTGGCAACGCTGGGGCTGTCGCCGGAAGCAGGAGCCCACCAACCGGACGGGGAAGTGGTGGTGGCGGCACTGGCGAAGCCGGGATTGCCACCGGAGGCCGCTGCCCCGCATCCCGCCCCGGAAGACATCGTGGCGGAGCTCGTCAAGGCAGGGGTCCGCGTCCGCGGTTTCGCGGTGGAACGGGAGAGCCTCGAAGACCGGTTTGTTGAACTGACGGGGGAGGGGTTCGACGTTGCCCAGTAGCGTGAAGCCGAAGGCGGAGGGCATGGCGGCCGTGGCAGGGCCGCGGGGAGCCGGGATGTCCCTCCTGCTGTCCGAGATCGCGGTCCTGTTCCGGCGGCGCCGGACCTGGGCGCTGCTGCTCGCGCTGGCCGCCATTCCGGTGCTGATTGCGGTGGCTGTGAGGGTCTCCTCGGCGGTTCCGCCTGGGCGCGGCCCGGCCTTCCTGGACCGGATCACGCAGAACGGCCTGTTCGTCGCGTTCACCGCAATGCTGGTCTCCGTCCCGCTGTTCCTGCCGCTGACGGTGGGCGTGGTGGCGGGTGACACCATCGCGGGCGAGGCCAACCTGGGAACGCTCCGGTACCTGCTGGTGGCGCCGGCGGGCCGGGTCCGGCTGCTCCTGGTGAAATACGCAGGCGCCCTGGCGTTCTGCCTGGCCGCACCGCTCACTGTTGCCATCGCCGGGGCCGCCATCGGTGCAGCCCTTTTCCCCGTGGGCCCGGTGACCCTGCTGTCAGGGGATGTTATCCAGCCGCCGGAGGCCGTGCTCCGGCTCCTCCTGATCTCGGCGTACCTGGCCGTCTCCCTGGCCGGGCTGTCCGCCATAGGGCTATTCCTCTCCACCTTGACCGTGGTGCCGGTGGGCGCCATGGCTGCCACGGTGGTGCTCTCGGTGGTTTCCCAGGTCCTCGACCAGCTGCCGCAGCTTGAGTGGCTTCACCCGTGGCTGTTCAGCCACTACTGGCTGGGCTTCGGCGACCTGCTCCGCCAGCCCGTGCTGTGGGACTCGTTCGCCAGCAATGCGCTGCTGCAGGCGGGATACGTTGCCATGTTCGGTGCCTTGGCTTACGGGCGTTTCGTCACCAAGGACGTTTTGAGCTAAGCAGGGCCAGGAACCCCGGCCCGAACGCGTCCTCAGGCGTGCTGGTGGGCCTCATGTTCAGAGTGGCTCGCGGGCTCCAGCTGGAATGTGCAGTGGTCCGTATCGAAGTGCGAACCCAGGCACGTGATCAGCTTGTCCAGCAACTGGTCGGCGCCGCGGGCGTTGAGCACGCCGTCCTTCACCACCACGTGCGCGGAGAAGACGGGGACACCGGAGGTGATGGTCCAGATGTGGATGTCATGCACGTCCGTGACGCCCTCCACGGAGAGGATGTGCTCCCGGATCATCTGCACTTCCACGCCCTTGGGGGTGGCCTCCAGCAGCACATCCACCACGTCGCGGAGCAGGCTCCACGCCCGGGGCAGGATCATCAGGGCGATCAGGACGGAGGCGATGGTGTCCGCCGCCTGGAAGCCGGTCACCATGATCACCACGGCCGCGGCAATGACGGCGAAGGAACCGAGGAGGTCGCCCAGGACCTCCAGGTAGGCGCCCCGCACGTTCAGGCTCTCCTGGTGTGCTCCGCGCAGGATCACCAGGGAGGCCACGTTTGCGGCGGCGCCGAGGACGGCGGCGAACAGCATGATGTCCGTCTGGACTTCAGGCGCCGCACCGATCCGGCGGATTGCCTCGCTGAAGATGACCACGGAGATCACAATCAGGATCAGGGCATTTGCCAGCGCTGCCAGTACCTCGGCGCGCTGGTACCCGTAGGTTCTTTGGTCGCTGGCGGGCCGGCCCGCAATCCACGCAGCCAGCAGGGCGATCGTTACGCCCGCTGCGTCGGAGAGCATGTGGCCAGCGTCGGCGAGCAGGGACAGCGAGCCGGAGAGGACCGCGCCGGCAACCTGGACCAGGACCACGGCCAGAGTGATGGCAAGGACGGCAACAAGCCGCTTCCGGTGCCGGCCTGTTGCTGTGATGCCGTGGGTGTGGCTGTGGTCGTGTCCCATGCCTACAAGGCTAGCCCCAGCCGAGCTCGTGCAGCCGGTCGTCATCAATGCCGAAGTGGTGGGCTATCTCATGCACCACCGTCACGGCCACTTCGTGGATGACGTCCTCCCGGGATGCGCAGATGTCCAGGATGGGCTCCCGGAAGATCGTGATCCTGTCCGGCAGGGACCCGGCGTCCCACCAGGAGTCCCGCTCGGTCAGGGGCACGCCCTCGTAGAGTCCCAGCAGGACGGTGTCCGCATCCTCCCCGGGCTTCGGCACATAGTCGTCCTCGATGAACACCGCCACGTTGTCCATGGCGCGGGCCAGCTTGTCCGGGATGCTGTCCAGGGCGTCCTGGACGGCAGCCTCGAATTCGTCCTCGGACATGGTGAAGCGAAGGGGCTCGCTGGGGCCGGCAGGAACAATTGGCAGGCCCGGCGGCAGGCTGGCTGGCATACTCCGACTCTAGCGGGAACCGGCCGCCCCGGCTCCCCGCGGATTCCGGCTCCTGCGCCGGGTCAGTGCCACTCCCACCAGGCAAACCAGGCCGCCAGCCAGGCCGAGGAATGCGGGGACCTCACCCAGCAGCAGCAAGGAGATCAGGATGGTGGTCCCGGGAACCAGGTACGTGGTGGCGGCCAGCTTCCCGGCGTCCACCAGCGAAAGCGCGTACGCCCAGGTGGTGAATGCGATCGCCGTGGGGAAGATCCCCAGGTAGACGAGTCCCCACGTTGCCTGCGGCGGGGCGGCCTGCACTTCGCTGGCCAGCTGACCCGCAAAGGGCAGGCAGCAGAGCGCACCCACCAGGATCCCGAACCAGGTGGCCTGCGCGGCCGGAAATTTGCGCAGCACAGGCTTCTGGACGATGACGCTCACGGCGGCGAGCACGGCGGCAAGGAGGCACAGCAGCACGCCCGCCACGTCCGTCGTCGGCCGTTCCCCCGGCCCGGAAGACTGGGCTGATCCGAAGGCGATCAGCGCCACGCCGGCAAAGGCAACCAGGCTGCCGATGATGAGCCACCGCGGGAAGCCCTCCTTGAGGAAGATGCCGGCCATGATGGCCACCAGGATGGGGTTGACGTTGATCAGCAGGGCGCTGGTGCCCGCGTCAAGCACGTGTTCGGCGGCGTTCAGCGCCACGTTGTACCCGCCGAACCACATCACCCCGTAGGCCAGGATCGGCCACCATTCCCGGCCCCTTGGCAGGAGCCGGGTCTTCAGCAGCTGCGGCAGGACCAGCAGGGAGAGCACGACGGCGGCGATCGCCAGCCTGCCCAGCGTCAGGGAGCCGGGGGAGAAGTGGGGGCCGATCGCCCGGATCCCCACGAAGGCCGACGCCCAGAGGACCACGGTGACCACCATCGCTGCCACGCCAAGGGCCCTGACCGGGGTTGCAGCGGTCTGGGCTGGTGCGGGGGCTGTCGGCTTGGCCGGGCTGGTTGGAGGCATGCAGCAAATCTATCCGGGGGCAAGGGCAGCTGACTGGCGGATATCGGCCACGTCTGCGCAAGTTCCTGCCAAAAAGTTCCAGGGGACGTTCCCGGGTGCCGTCCCGGGCCGCGACGCGGGACGTAGTGGCAGCCCGTGCCCCGGCAGGTTCAGCGCGGCGCCGCCCATTCCAGCAGGCGTTCCAGGGGCCAGGTGGTGATGATCCGGTCGGCGGGAACGGCGTTCTTCTCCGCGCGCTCGGCGCCGTACTGCAGGAAGTCGAGCTGGCCGGGTGCATGCGCGTCGCTGTCGATCGAGAACAGGCAGCCGGCGTCGAGGGCGAGCTGGATCAGCGCATCGGGCGGGTCCTGGCGTTCGGGCCGGGAATTGATCTCCACCGCCACGTTGTGTTCGGCGCAGGCGGCGAACACCTCCTTGGCATCGAAGTCCGACGGCGGCCGCGTACCGCGGGACCCCTCCACCAGGCGCCCGGTGCAGTGGCCCAGGACGTTGGTGTGCGGGTCCTGGATACCGCCGAGCATGCGGCGGGTCATGGTCCTGCTGTCAGCGCGAAGCTTCGAATGGACGCTGGCCACCACAATGTCCAGGCGGTCCAGCAGTTCCGGCTCCTGGTCCAGTTCCCCCGATTCCAGGATGTCCACCTCGATGCCTGCCAGCAGCCGGACCGGCGTGCCCGGCGTGCCGTCGCCGCCCGGAGGGGGCCCGGCGTTGACCGCATCCACCACATCCAGCTGCTGGAGCAGGCGTTCGGCGGAAAGCCCGTTCGCAATGGTGAGGTTGGGGGAGTGGTCGGTCAGTGCGAGGTATTCCCTTCCCAGCACGCCGGCGGCTGCCACCATCAGCTCAATGGGGGAGCCGCCGTCGGACCATTCACTGTGGCTGTGCAGGTCACCCCGCAACATCTTCCGCAGCCCTGCGCCCCCGGAGGCCAGCGGCCGGGCACCCTTCTCCCGGAGATCCGCCAGGTAATCCGGAACCTGGCCCTCCACGGCCTGGCGGATCACCTGGTAGGTCCGGTCGCCGATGCCCTTCATGGACTTCAGCCGGCCGTTCACGGCGCGCGCGGCCACTTCCTCCGGCGGCAGCGGGCTGATGGCCGCCGCCGCCTTGCGGAATGCCTGGACCTTGAAGGTGGCAGCGCGTCCGCGCTCCAGCCAGAAGGCGATCTCGTTGAGTGCTGCTACGGCATCCATCCGTCCATCTTCACCCGTTCCGCCCGCTCCGTGGCGGTGTTTTTCGCCGATTTTGGATAATTCCTGACTAGGCCCTATAGTTTTAGAGTCCAGTTCGGAGAAACGCAAAGGACAAAGACGGAAAGCCTTGCTTGACGCCTTTTATTTTGTTCCGAACGGGTTCTGGCCCCCATCGTCTAGCGGCCTAGGACACCGCCCTTTCACGGCGGCGGCACGGGTTCGAATCCCGTTGGGGGTACGCAAGGAACTGGTCAAGCAGACTGAAAATGTCTGGTAGGCTGGAAGCCTTGAAAAAAGCGGTAGAGATACTGCTGAAGCAAGAAACGCAAGGCCCTGTAGCGCAGTTGGTTAGCGCGCCGCCCTGTCACGGCGGAGGTCGCGGGTTCAAGTCCCGTCAGGGTCGCTCTGATTGTTGGAAGAGATTCCGGCTGTCATGGTGACTAGTCACCTAGGCTCTGTAGCTCAGTTGGTAGAGCGTTCGACTGAAAATCGAAAGGTCACCGGATCGACGCCGGTCGGAGCCACCAGCTAGAACCCCGCTGTTCCCTGTAGTTGCAAGGGAGCGGCGGGGTTTTTTCGTCGGACTCAGGCCTGGGGGATTCGTCCTGAATCAGACGAGTTCCGGCTGATTCTGAAGCGCACCTCTGGTACCGCCTTGGTAGACGAGGCACATGTGCTGGGCACGCTTGGGGTGCCGCTGAGTAGCGCAAGTGTGGCTCTGCAGGCTGGCTGTTGTAAGGCATGGGATGCATGATCAAGGCCGTGCCGGCGCCGAGGCGAGAGCCGTGTGTACCTTCCGCCATGAGGACGTGAGTTAGGATTTTGGAGCTCGAGATGAGGAGTTGGCTGGCAGGATGAGTGAACAGTTGTTTGAGTTCGGGCACGAGACGAGTGCTGATCTTCACGTGCCGGAACGAAAAGACTTCCCCATTCGCGATCATCAGGTGGCGCAAATCCGCGACGCATTCGCCCGGGCGGGAGTGATGGACCAAGCCGAACGGAAGTCCATCATCGAGTCGTGCGTCTTCCGCGAAGTTGCATCAGTGCGGGACGTGCGTGCAGACGAGGTACGACGGATACTTCACCGCATTGACCAGCGTTTGCGGGCAGCAGGTCGTCCTGCGGGCGGCAGCGCTTGGGACGACCGGGAAGAAGACACCTGGATAGACAAGTTGTAGTTGGCGGATGCTCCATGAACCGGTTCCGCCGGGTTGTCGGTCGGCGTTCGAATGATTGTCAGGGCCCCCTGTTAAGTTTCTGTTCATGAAGCTGAAAAGGAGGGAGCGTGCCAATAGTCGGGACCGAAGGCGGCCGAAGGATCATGCTGGCCGACGCGCCCTGTAGTCGCGATTGAGGACTGGGCGGCCTGAGGAGTCCGCCCATGCCACCACATCTCGAATGTCCCAAAGGGCGCCGCCTCGCAGGAGAACGACGGGCTTGGGGAATCCCACGGACCTGACCTTCCACGTGTTGACAGTATTTGAATTTACGCCGAGTACCTCCCCGACCTCGGCTGCGCCAGCAAGAAATTGAACATCTTCCATTCGACAAAGGTATCTCGGGAGTTGGAGCGTCGTGATCAGACAAACCGTCGGAGATGTCTTACACTGAGACAAGACCCAGCGGCGTATTCGCCGTCGATAGAACTTTCATGAGGACTTATATGGCACAGGCTGTACCCGAACAATCGGAGCTGGCACCGTTTGCTACCGGCCACCGCGGTCTGCAGAAGTGGACCCTATATAACGGCGACTGCCATACGGTGTTGCCGGAGTTGGAACCGGAGTCCGTCGATTGCGTTGTAACCTCACCCCCATACTTTTGGCAGCGTGACTATGACGTTGATGGCCAATTCGGTATGGAGCCGTCTATCGATGGGTTCGTGGCCAACATAGTCCAAACTTTCGAGGCTTTGAAACCCGCACTTAAGGCCAGCGGCACGGTGTTTCTCAACTTGGGTGACACGTACTACAGCGCCAAGGGTCGGCCGCACGGCGAAGACAAGAAGCATAAGAGTCGGCGCATGTCCCAATTGCGGGCTGTCGACGGCCCAGGACTAGGATTACCGCGAAAGTCATTGATCGGCATGCCTTGGCGTACCGTACTCGCACTGCAGAACGCTGGATGGACTCTGCGAAGCGACATCATTTGGGTTCGTAACTCTGCCATACCTGAACCTACGGCGAAGGATCGGCCCTGGAGAAAGTTCGAGCACATATTTCTCCTCAGCAAGAGTCCGCGATACTTCTTCAACAGGGAAGGGCTTGCTGGTGAGGAAGACGTTTGGTTCATTGAGCCGGAACGTAAATCTCTGGCAAGAGGCACGCACTACGCACCTTACCCGCGCGACCTTGTGCGAAGGGCTATCTCTGCCGGTTGCCCGGAGGGAGGCCTAGTCTTGGACCCCTTTGTAGGCGGTGGGACGACGATGGACGTAGCCTTGGACGAAGGTCGAGATGCTTTAGGGATTGAGCTTAATCCTGCTTTCGCAGCGGGGATTGCCGCCGCTTTGTAGGCACGTTTGAATACGTTGATACCCTGTCCACGTGCCTTACGTGAGCCTCGAACTTCTCAACGCTTCTGCAAATGAACTGCGGGGGTGCCACCCCCTGACGATAATCAGCGTCCCCGCGTTGCTGCGTGAAGCGTCAACGGCCGGCGCCAGCCCTACGGACTTACTTCCATTTGGAAGCGGCCAGGAGAACGCCCTGTTGGAGTGTTTCCGCGTTACGAACGGTGCCAGGCCCTACGTTGGTGTTTGGAATGAGAAGGTGCCCCCGCAGTTGGTTAGGTCTGACTACGCTGGATCTACTCTGCAGCGCCAGAGGACCCGCGACTCTGAAGCTCGGGCCGCATTTGTAGACGACAGCAGCCCAGAGAAAAGAAAGCGCGAGAAGTTCGCGCTGAGGGAGAATGCGGGGAGCGCCCTGCTCAGCACTGGCACCCGGAAGGTGCCGAAGGTTGCGCTTGCTGCATGGCTCAGCAGACACCACGAGTACCAGCAAGCCGCTACCCTGCAGGATGTCGTGATCTGGTTCGATGAGCAATTCCCGACCCAGGGAACGGATCTTAGTGTCCTCTACTCAGATGACATTCCCGCCAGTTTTTCCGAGCTGAACGCATTTTCTGAGCATAAAGTTCAGGCGGACGAGATCATCCAGGCACTCGCGCTTGATTTGGACGAGGCGCGGCGCCACGTCCGCGGAGGACTTAGCGTTGACGTCGCTGAGGAGCTTGAAGACGAGGGCTCACTCGACGACCTCCTGTGGACAAGGGACTCGGTGGAACGACCGCTCCGTGAGGCTGACGTGGAAGCCATAGCCAAGAGGGCCTTGGAAACGCTTGAGCAACGTCACGTATTACTGCCCGATGCAGAAAACCTGGTTCGGCGATGCGTCATTGCCCTTCTTGGTGGGCACCTAGTGCTCCAAGGCCCGCCTGGCACGGGCAAGACAACCCTGGCCAGGGCCCTTGGAGACGCCTTTCACATCGAACTGCGGGAGTCCACTGCGACTAGTGATTGGTCGCCCTTCCATGTCATTGGTGGTTTTCGACCCAATGCCGCTGGTGGGCTCATGCCCGTCTACGGCAAGGTTACAGAAGCCATCCTCCGTTGCGCGAACGTGGTTCGCAACGATGTTCAGGGCAAAATTAGCTCCGACGACAACGCTGAGGACATCTCGGCTACGCAAGCCCAAAAACAGGCGACGTGGCTATTCATCGATGAGTTTAATCGGGCCGACATCGACAAGGCCATCGGCTCGCTCTACACGGTTCTTTCATCCACTGACGCCGGACACCTAGATCGCTCGCCCATTGACCTTTGGTTTGAGCAAGATCCGCGGAGCCAGCAGTTGTGGGTACCCGGGCGCTTCCGAATAATCGCTGCGATGAATGATTTGGATACGTCGTACGTCAACTCGCTTTCTCAAGGCCTCAAGAGGCGGTTCCGCTTCGTAACAGTGGGCGTTGTAAGCCTGAGAGGAACGGATGCTGCGCCGGTCACCGATGAGTTGATGGCTGCTTTTAGCAACGCTTACGACTGGCTCGCCCGGACCTATGGCCACGCCCTTTCCTTGCAGCCTGCGGAGCAAATGCTGTCAGTCGTGACTCTGGGCATGCAGCGTTTCCAGCAACTTGTGGATGAGCTTCGTTCTAGCAGGGCAGGCGAGCCTGGACTCCCCTTGGGAACTGCCCAAATCGTAGATGTGATGAGGATGATGCTTCTAGCAGTAGCCGGAGGCACGACAACCGTCCCCTCCGCACTCGACTTAGCGATAGCGGATGGCATCGTTCCTCAGATGTCGAATGTTTATGCGCAGCAGGGTCAGCGACTGAATGATTTGATGCGAGAGCTAGAACTTCCCCTTTCTGCTTCTGCCTTGTCCGATCTGTTATTGCTTGATGCTGGCCTGGCTGTCTAGCGCCGCGGCCGGTTTGACGTGATCGGAGAAGAGCTGCAACAGGGTGCCGAAACCTCTGCTGGCTATTTCTCGCCGGAGGCGAGAGATGCAGCGGCACGAGGGGCTTTGCCGTTGGTGGCTTCCTACTTCGTGTCCGGGCAGACTCAATTGCGACGTGCCGCAATTTTCACCTCGGCTCCCGAGACAGATCGCGGACTCGACAAAGGCATCGCAGGTGTTCGGCTTCGCGTCGCTCTGGCAATGGGGCGGGAACTGGAAGACATTCTGCAAGGTGTGGTTGCTCGACCAAATTTCCGGTATCAACTCAGCAAGGGGGAAAGTGTTGGGGCTGTCGTTGGACAGCTTGATGTCAACGAGTACGCACTTTCCAGAGGCCTTCTAACTGAAGCAGCTGTATTCCCTGTATTGAACGTGGAGCGTGGGCAGGTCACGCCCGAGAATCGCCTCGCGACCTTCGCCGTATCCTGGCTAGTACGGGAGGTTAGAGAGGCTGCGCGGATTGCTCGTGTTCCTGCTGGGAGTCCCGAAAAGAGAGAGGCCATTAGGCTAAGTCTCGCGATGAATCGACTCATGGTTCTACCGCTCTTCAGTGCATGCAGGGCTTCCGTTAGCAGCATCAGGAGATCCGGCGACTTGCAGGCTCTTACCCGCACAGTTGGTTCTCGCCTGCGGCGCGGCGAAGTAGCTTCTCCCGACGCCTACCGCCGTCTCGTCGATTGGACCAAGTGCTTTGCCGAAGGCACACTTCCTGAAGAAGGCAACCGCGACTGGCTCCACTATGGGTCTTCTTTTGACACCCGCCTATTTGAGCTTTGGTGCGCTAATCTCACAGCGGAATGCATAGCCGATGCCTTGTTCTTAGCGAAACCTGAAGTTCGGGCCGGGTGGAGCCAAGACGGCATTATGTTCACTTGGGACAGGCCTGGAGGAAGACTGGAACTGGTCTTCCAGCGTTCAGTGCAGACCATAACAAATGGCGAGCGCAGGCCGCGCTGGAAGCGCAGGACTGGGGGCACGAGGGACTTGGGAGGGGTTCCAGATTTAGTGGCTAAGGCTACGAGCCCAAGTGGAGAGGTTCGTCTTGCAATCATTGACCCGAAGTTGCGGCAGCGAGAAACGGTTCCCACGGAAGAGCTCTACAAGATACTGGGATATTTCGAGAACTATGAACTTTCTGCGCAGGCGTTAGGTGCAGTCACCTATTACGCGCCGTCCACACAAGACCCGGTCGTGGACACTTATGACACCCATGACAATGGAAAGCTCTTCGCCATTCCGCTGGATCCTTTGCGCCCGGAAGCGGGCAAGCAAACTATGCAGCCGCTCGTTGACTGCATCCTTGAACAAATTGGCTATGTCTCCCCACAACCGAAGAACCGCGAGCAGCGGTTGACCAAGGAAGATTCGCCTTTTGAAGCCGTTATCTTATCCAGGCTTCAGGAACTTAGATGCGTCGAAGTTACACTCGGTCCTGGACTGGATGCGTCGAAAGCGCGTGTGGAGATGGCACTGGGAGAACGCCGGTGGGCGGCGTTAAATTCGTCCACTCAAAATATGCTTGCCACATCCGAACATGTTGGCTTCACCCTTGGTCAGACGGCGGACTACTCATCAGCCGTCGTGGGGCTTTGCGCCGCCTTGGAAGTCGTTATGTATGACGCTTTAGCAACTCCAGTACTTGAGCGATTCCCAGACGTAAACAATGGCCGCCACATCATGCTGGGGACCCTGATTGATGGCGTCGAACAGGGCCTTGAAGGGAAGGGTACCCAGCTCGCAAAAGCCATCGGGATGCACATCCACGAAACTGGGCCTAGCCGGGCCGAGCTTGGAAGACTTGTGCCGTATTGGTGGGATGTGAACCGCGACTTCCGGATTCCTGCGGCACACCGCGAAACGATGAGTATTCATCAGTGGAGAAAAGCCTGGCGCACTCTAGTTGGTCATGGGCAGGTTCTTGGCGCGACCATAGACGTCCTGTTGCTCGCGACCAACAGTTCCGAAGACTCCGAGTAGCCAGACCGAGCACTACTACGGTAACCAGAGTTGCTATCCTCCCTTAGTCCTAGGAGGCCACAGTTAGCTGCATAGAATGTGAGTCGGCAATCGAGGCTTGTTGGCAACTGGAAAGGCGAAGTTCGGCTATGGGGCACACGGAGTCTGATCTGAGGAGTGAAGAGCGAGGGTTTCCGATCGAGTCCCACGACGGAGATGCGGATGTGTCCATAAGTTACACGGCCACCGAACCTGACTTCGATCTTGATGCCCTTTTCGCCCAGGTCGAAGAGGAGAATCTAGATCGGGAAACGCTCCTGCTCCCTATCGAGAGCGTGACGCTCCGAAAGTTCAAGCAGTTCAAAGATGTGCAAGTTAGTATGAGCCCGGAAATTACTCTCATGGCCGGAGGGAATAATTCAGGAAAGTCATCGGTCTTGCAGGCCTTGGCAGTATGGGAGTTTTGTCGTCTTGCCACCCTTATGGAGAGGGGGCCCGAGGGACTGACCAGTGATCGCGTTGGATTCCAAGGATTTGGGCTCGGTGATGACGAATTTTCGCCCATCAATATACCTACCCTTAAGCACATGTGGACGAACCTCAAGCCGCAGCAGAAGGACGTTGGGCAGGACGGGTACACACTTAAAATCGGTTGTGAGTGGATCACCGGGCTCGGCAAGAAGCACCTTACTTTTGGGTTGTCCTTGGCTAATGACCGCCTGTTCGTACGCATTGAAACTTCGAACCTAACTGCTATGGATCGGACGCCGCGAATGGCCTACCTTCCGCCCTTCGCTGGTATCACGTCACGAGAAGGGCGAATAAATGGAGCCGTGAGAAGGCGCCGGATCGGGGAGGGCCTCGCCGGAGCCGTTCTACGAAACTTGCTGCTCGACATGTACCAAGCGAACGTTCGAAAGCGAGCGGAACTTTTGGCGGCAGCAGCACTTACAGGCAGTGTGCGAAAACCCCGTATCAAGCCTAAAGATTTGGAGGAGCTAAGACGCAATGACCCTTGGGAGGTGCTTCAGCACTCGCTGAGAGAGGTTTTCGGCGCGGAACTAACGGTAGGCGAATTCCGGGAGGAGTATCACTCTTATATCCAAGTCTTCGTGACCAAGGGTACGGTCAACGGCCACATCCTCACCGCGTATCCGAACTTCACCAAGCGCGACCTCATGGTGGAAGGCAGCGGTTTCCTTCAGTGGCTAAGTGTCTTTGCCCTTGCCACTAATGAAGACGTTGATGTCCTCCTCTTAGATGAGCCGGATGCTCACCTGCACCCTAAGCTACAGAAGGAGCTTGTCAGGCGGTTGGGTCTCATCGTTGCTGGATCCCATAAGCAGGTCTTCATAGCAACGCATTCAAGCGAGATTTTGCGTAATGCCTCCGCTGAACGAATCATGGAGTTTCGTCCGGGCAGGACACCTCGCTACCTGACCGGGGACTTCCAAAAGGTGGGCATGCTTGAGGGCATCGGATCTGATTATGCGCCCCACATCGACCGGATCAGGCAAACGAAAAAGGTCTTCTTCCACGAGGGAACCAGTGACCTGGCCGTTCTGAGAATCCTCGCAGAAGTCCTAGGAACCCCGCTCTCTTCTGAATGGGTTCCGTGGAGGACTACTCATGGACAACGCGAAAGAAAGATGCTTTGGCGCGCGCTGATTGAGGATGTTCCAGGTATTGAAGCCATAAGTCTGCGCGATCGTGACGAAGGGGAAGTTGGAACTGTCGGCCCCAACCTTGAGGATAAGGACTCAAAGTCCGTTCCGGGATTCACAGCCCTTAAGTGGCGGAGGCGCCATATCGAATCTTATCTCTTGCTTCCTTCTGCCATTGCCGGTACCACTGGGTTGTCTGAAGACCAGGTGAGCAAGGAGCTTCAAGTGAGGCAAGGGATCTTCATCAATGAAGAATTTACAAAGTCAAATGCCGCGAGCACGTATCTTGAGGCACGAGGGAAAAATATTCTGGCCTCCCTCAAAACGGATGCGGTTTCTGTTGCGAAGCACATAGAAGCACGGCTCGTTTGCGATGATCTTAGGACTGTCATTGCGGCTCTACGCGATTAGCGGTGCCCTTATGCGTCATTATCATCTTAGTTTCAGTTTGCTGTCGGCCGGAGGGTCGTCGTCGCAGGCACGTGACTGCGAAGGCAGGTATGTCCCACAACCTTGAAGCGCTTACGGCGTTTGACTTCGAGTCCCTAGCGAAAACTGTGCTTGATGAAACTCTGGGAGTCGATCTTGAGATCTATAAGGCCGGCCGTGACGGAGGCATAGACCTTCGGCACGCATGGAGCGGCGATGCCGGTCAACTCATCGTCCAGTGCAAGCACACGCCCGCTGCGAAGATCGGTTCGCTTCGAAGCCAGTTTAAGAACGTGGAACTCCCCAAGGTGCGTGAACTGAAGCCGCAGCGGTATGTCATCTTCACTTCTGCAGGATTAACGCGGGCCAACAAGTCCTTACTCAAGTCGGACCTAGCCCCTTTTGTCACTCGTGAGAGCGACATCTACGGGCGACAGCAGATTGAGTATTTTCTCGATACGCATCCGGACGCTGTGAGGGCCCATCTCCGACTCTGGCTGTCGAACAGCAGCGTGCTCCAATCCGTGCTAAATCAAGACGTTGCCCTGAGGTCTGCAGATTTGATGCGGAGGATTAAGAGCCAGCTCAGTACATTTGTCGACACACCAGCACTAGCGCGAGCCCAGGACATTCTTCGCCAGCAGCGTGTTTGTCTGATCACTGGTCCGCCTGGAATCGGAAAGACCACGCTCGCGCATATCCTTTGTGCTGAACTTGTGGCTCTCGGCTACGAGGCGATCCAAGTCACGGGCCGGATCTCAGAGGCTCTGAAGCTCTGGCAAGAGGGCAAGAAACAGGTATTCGTCTTTGACGACTTCCTCGGACGGTCGGCTCGAGGTGACCTAATCGAACGAAATGAGGACGAGGATATTCCCGGCTTCGCGGAGAGAGTTCACGCTGCCGGCGACAAGTGCTTCATAATGACCACACGAGGTTACATCCTCGGTCAAGCTCGAGTCATCTACGATCGGCTCTCTAAGCCGGCTCTGAAGCTTGCTGAGTGTCTCCTGGAGCTGGAGGATCTGGATCTACGGTCTCGGTCCTTGATCTTGTATAACCACGTTTGGGCGAGCCAGCTAGAGCCCGCCGAGAAGGCGCTCTTTTCCGAGCGTGACGTCTACTGGCCCATCTTGGACCACAAGAATTACAGTCCTCGTCTCGTGAGCCTGAGTCTTGAGCGCTACTCCCGTGAGCGCAACGAGCATGCACTTACGGCACCGCAGATCATGTTACGTAATTTGGATAACCCAGCGGAGTTGTGGGATCACGCCATTGCCCGCCAGCTGCCTGATGAACCCCGTGGGGTTCTTGATGTTTTCGCCACCATCGGCGCTCAAGTGGGTCTATCGCAACTAAGGGATATTTGGACGGACGCCCTAGACACTGGGCATGAACCGACCTCTGAAGACAGGTTTGAAAGATACTTGGCCGTCTTGGAGGGTGACTTCCTTACGGTGGGAGGACCTTCTGACACTCCAATCATTTCGAGTGCCAACCCATCTATTGACGACTATATGGCTGGCCGACTACGGGAGAGGCCCCGGATGCTCGGCGGGTTACTGAATAGGACGCCTTCGTTCAGCCATGTCGAAGGTATCCACCGCTTATTTAGTTACCGTGCCAACTTTGGCGCAGCGGAGGCGGCTAAATCTTCATGGAAAGTGGTCCTTCAACCTAAAGTGTTCGACGCGTACCGCCGCCTAATTGGGCACAGTGATCCTCTTAGCGAGCTTAAAGAGATTGACCGGGGCGAAAGATTCCGAAGGTTGGCCAAGCTTTGGAGTGTTGTTGACACCGATGCGCAGACCCTTATCGCCTTGGATCTCACGGCTGCGTTGCTTCGCGACTCCGGGAGCAAGGTCGGCCTCCTCACCCTGGACTGCTTTGGTGAGGCAGTGGCTTTACTAGGACAGCTAGAGCAGTTCCCGGACGCTTACAATTTGCATGAAATGCTGGTTCAGCAGCTGATTGACCTTGTAACAGAAAGTGCGTTCTCTTGGGACGAGGCCAGGTCAGCTCTTTCTCACGTTGAGACATTGTCAAGTCCCGACAGTCGCAGCCTAGAGGCTCTAATCATTGAAGCTATGGACTACATGGTCAGAGGCGAATTGGAGTTGTGGGAGGGCATTGAAGGTCCTTATGAAGGAAATTTCTCAAATGACCTAGAGAGCATGATCGAATACGCGTCGATGCAGAGCGACCCAGACGACGTTTATCCTGGCTACGACCGTGCGGCGAGGTTCCTGGACATGGTGTCTGAACAAAGAGAGCTGGATGCGGAAGACCTGTGGCGAGGATCTTCCGAGTCGGGCAAAGGCTTTAATGTCGACCATCTTATGCGTGGCCTTCAATAGAGCAACCGGCTCGACCCCAGCCCGATAAGTCAATGCGTCCGCACCAAGGCCTGGGTCTGGATTATTTGGTTGCTGCCGTTTCTGTCCCTCATTCGACCAGTCGACATTCAGCCGCCGCTTAAAGGCCGTAGAGAATGCACTTTGCACCAGCTTCAGCTCGCCTGACACGATCGGCATCAACCTCCAGCCCGCCAATACTTTCTTCAGGAAGCAGCAACCGCCGTGAGGCTTCAACCAGCAGCTGAGCCCGCTCATGTCGCTGGTGGACGTTGAGAAGGCAGCCATGAATTGAATCCACTGGCACAACACCGCAAGCTCCATAGCTCTCTGGCCATGGTCCCACCCGACGAGTTAGGGAAAACCTAATACTTTAATTAGAAGCCTCAGCGTACGATAAGGCCACCAGCAAGAAGTCGCCCAAAACCCGTGCTCTTCATAAACCGGAGGTAACGTGTCCAGGCAAGTAGGACAAGAATTGTCGTCCCACAGCTTGCCTAAGCGTGTGGGTTGCTTGCACAACGCCATGGAGGGCGGGGGCGGTGGAGAGGTCTAACCGGCGAAGGTCCACCAAGCCCAAGAAAAGGGCGCCACAGCCGCAGGGGCGCACCATGCCGTCAAGGAGCTCAAACGGGGCTTCTGACACTGAATCGGCTCCGAAATTGGGAACCGTAACCCCTAACGGTCGCGATTCAAGCATCGCGGACTCATCACCCGTCCATGGAGTCGGGGGTCAGAGTGAAACGCCGGTCAGTACGACCCATAAGCACTGGTGGGCATTCATCAAAACCGGTTGGGGGAAGGCGGCAGCCGGGCTCAGTGGGTTACTGGCGATACTGACGTTTCTCGACCTAGTCGTCGGCTGGCGGTTTGACAAGGCTTGGGATCAACGGCAACCCCAATTCGACCAGCGGATCATAGGCACTCTGACTGCTGGTGAAGTATATGAGACCTTCAAAGAAAAGATTCCTCATGGTCCCGCAATGCGTGAAGAAATCGGTAGCCACACTCGGTTCGTCTTCATCCTGGACAATGCATACGTCCAAGCGTTTGTGGATCGATCCGGCATAGTAGCTGCGTACGGTGTTGTAATGAAAGACGGAGTCGATTCTCCTCCAATCGAGGTTCCTGGGGGCACCATAACCCTTGGAAAAGATACATTCGTTACGGCGTGGGCTGTCGCGGGCGGCGGCCCGAGCAAGGTCGGCGGCGCCGTGGGCGCGCATCATCAGTACTACTACGAAATGACCGCTGACACCCCTGGTGCGTGGAACTACCAGAACATCGCTGTTGGAGTTACGTCTATATCGGCGCAACCACCCAAATGGGACAAGGGTTCACCTTGTGTTGTTTGTGATGACGCGGTCAATGGTGCACTACAGGAGCAGTACGCGGGAACACCCCCAGAAACTGAGTTCACGCCGCTAAGAAGCCGCGATTACATAACTGCTACTTCGCATGTCCGGGAAACTACGGAGATCGATAGTGTATTCATCACGGCACCCACCGTTGAGATCTCAGACGAGATGCTCCTTCTGCACCCGTCTGAAATCCCAGAAAAGGAAGTGCAGTAGTCACTAAGATCTTTACTCTGCTGGCCCGAAGCAATCTCTGAGCTTGTAGGCGGCGTGACGCGGAAGCCCACGTCTACGTTCCATAGTGCGAGATCGATTCCGATTGATGAGGTGCTATTTGCGGAGACAAACGCTTCCATATCGACTTGAGTACCCGGCAGCAGGCCGTGCAGCAGGATAGTCGGGCACTGAGGATGTCAAATAGGGACATCACAGGCGTCTCAAAAAGTATCCTCCACTGTGATCCGGTCGACGACTTGTCGTGGGTCACCACGAGGCTATGATGACGGGTTTGCGGCTAAGGGCAAGGTTGCTCTTACCAGATGTCGTTATGAGATCTAGCGCGGGAGATCATGTACTCCCACTCTTTAGGGTCCGCCCAGGATGGCTTATCTAAATCGGGAAAGCTAGGACTCCCGCTTTCCCGGCCAGTGTCAGCGGTAACAAAGGACGCACTCTTCAAAGACCAATCCCTCGCGGGGTAGTACAAGCCAGCATCTGTGAGATACCAAGGTGCCGAATCTGGTCCAGCTACTTCTACCAATGCACCGTCTATATTCAAGGCGCCGGCAGTCCCGTGACTTGCATCCAAGGCTACCTTGATGCCGTTCTCGAAGCGGTTGATTACAGATTCCCAGTCGATCTTCTGAGCAAGGCGCCGTGCCCGCTTTGCATTCAACTCCGTTGCTAACTCGATCGCAACGGTGGAGAAGTCAGCACCGGGTTCCCACGTTACTTCCGATGAGTGCTTTCCGCCTTGTGTATGTGCGACAACCATGAGGTCTTCATCCGGTTCTTCAACGGCTCCATGACGTTGCTGCCTGAACCATGCGTCAGGACGGTAGTACGTTCTAAGCTCTAGACTTACGTGAAGTTTCCCTGGCTCGTTCTCGGCTTGAACCCTCAGTGACCTACCAAAGAGGGCAGCTGCCTTGTCTGCTTCTCGAAGCGTGTGGCTGACTCGATCGTGAGTAAAATCGTTCGCCAAATCTGTAGCCAACGCATGTTGTTCCGACAGTTTGGCGTCATATAGGGCGTCAATTCGCTCGGAAAGCGGCCCTAAGCGTTCGTCTAAGTCGGCGCGATAGGCCTCCTGGACTTCTGCTTTCACTCCGGCTGTAGCCGTATTGAAGGTATCGGTAACGACTCTCCGAAACCTTGGTTCAAACAGGAGCAGTACTGCCGCGGAGATCAGCCCGACGCCGAAGTTCGTCAGGATTGATTGCCACACAGCCACAGCGTTCTCACCGAGCCCGGGGATAAAGGGTCCTCCGAACGCCAACACGGTGATGACCAGGCCCAGGCTTATAAGGCCGAAGACCCATCGTAGGCGTAGCTTCTGTGCTGGCTGGGCAGCTGACTTTTCCACAGGGAAACAGTACAGGCGCCGGTTGCAGCGTCATAAACTCCGACCGCGACACTCCCGCCGTTGCCAACGTGGTTCCGCTCTATGCTTTGCTGGTGGTCATGGCGCTGTGCCCGCGCCGATGCCTGATGGCACAAGCTTGTGGATGCCGCGCGTCTGGCAGCCTGGAGGACTACGGGCAATGTTACCTACTACAGGGGTGGGGGTACCCCCTCGGCGAGCATGCTCCATCCCCGGTGGTGGTTAGCGCCTTTGATTGCGTACGGGTTCCAAGGTTTCTGTAGCAAGACCGACGCAACATGTAAGCGAACATGAGATTGAGCAATCTATTTAGTGAGGGGCGCTTAGGAATCGATGCCAAGGAACTGAGCTATCACTTTATCCCAGTGAGCGGCGGATCCAATAAGGCCTAGTAGGAATCCAATAAGAGTCATAACAACCGTCACGAGAATGTTGATTCCGTTGGACTTTCGTCCCACAGCCTGCAACTCCTTAACCTTCTCAGGGTCAGTTTCCAGGGCGCGGGCCAACTTGGCATTCTGGCTCATTTTTTCCTTGAGGGACCGCGACTTGCGCTCTATATCCCTGCGCACGGTTTCAAGTTGACGGTGAGCCGCAGCTAGGCCACGAAAAGCGTTGTCGATTGCGGACTTGCCTAAGTCCAGTGACTCCTGTAGTTCTGTCATCCGTCCCATAACTGTCGCTTCTTTTCTGCGGCTAGTTATGAGAACGAGCGCGAATCCGCCAAGGAATCCATACCAAGCGACCTTCGACAATAAATCATCCGGATCGGTGTCAGGCTGTCCGGTGACAATGGTCCCAACTTTAAGGAATGCAAGGATTGTAGCTATCGTAATTGCGGCTTTTCCCAGAGAATGCAGCCAAGACATTATGCGCGTATAGGTACTGTGGACAAGACTAACTGCTCGAAGCTTTTTTATGTTTTCAAAGCCGCCGGACCGCCAAGCTAGCCAAGACAAAAAAAGTCCGCCGAAGCCCACAACGACCAGGACAATAGTGGCCCACGTGATTGGCTGGTCACCGGACAGTATGACGGAAACACTTGAGGCGGCGACCAAAGCTGAGAAGGCGCCAAAGATGCCAATTTTTAACGATGTTGCTGAGTCCGGTAAAACCACGGGAGGGTCCGGAACCACTTCACTTGGCAATTCTGTGAGCTCAGAACTGTCCGCTTGGGGAAGGGCATCTTCGCTGGGCATCGACGGAACCACCTCACCGATCGTCTTCGAGCAGTAGTGCATACCTACCACCCAAACATCTCGATAACAAGTAGGCGGATGACGCCGATGAAGTAGAAGCGCAACGCCGTCGAGCGCACAAGGACGGCATCATCGCCCGGCAAGTATCTTATCCGCCCATTGGCCTGCGGCCGCCGCGGTATGGTTCCGGCCGAGTCTCGGACTGCGCGGAAACCAGGAGCTGGTCCACAGGGACGTCAAGCACAGCTGCAATGTCCCAAAGCCGTTCGTACGCGACGCTTTTTCGTCCCCACTCGATTCCAATGATCATGTTCCTACTTAGGCCCGACTCCAGCGCTAAGGCCTCCTGAGATAGGTTTTGTCCCAGCCTTAGCTCGCGAATCCTGGCGCCAACTTCCCTTCGCCGCTCTTCCCACCGAAGCGACTGCTCCGGGCTGGATTGGTGGGGGCGGGTAGGCATTTGTCCATGTCAACGGAGAATGTCAGCCTTGTCTGCTCTACTAGTGATACATACAACTAGTAGGCCGTGAGGCAAAGGTGACAACAAGAGTATCCGGAGCGGTGCATTCACATTCCGCTACCACAGGCGCACTAATAGTTGTCTTTGACGACAATAGTGAAGTCATCGCTGATCCGGCGGCTGTGTGGATGATTAGCGTTCGCAATGGCCACGGCGACGCTTTTGAGACCAAGGCGGTAAGAACCGAGGCCTTGGCGCTGCACTTACCACGCAGGGCCTGCGTTCGGCTGCTCGCCCAACCCTCGGTGCCCGTTGATCTTCCGGTCGATCCTTATGTCTTCGGATATTGGCTGGGAGATGGCCAGTCCGCGAACGGCAACATTTGCGTTGGAATGCAGGACTACGAACATCTCCGAGCAGAGCTGATCAAGACCCTACGAGCTTACGAGGACCTGGGGGAAGCGCACTATTGGCAGAACATGATGATGCTGAACATCCGGAGGCGGCCTGAGCTTTGCCCAAAGGGCCATGACAGAACGGACAATCCCCGCTTTAGCAAGGCGGGGCATCCGATTTGCCGACGATGCACGAACGGCAAGGCCAAGCACCTACCCACGCTCATGTCCCTACATGAACGCCTGAAAAGTGTGGGTGTCATTAAGAACAAGCACATCCCAGATCTGTATTTACACGCGGGCACCCACCAGCGACGGGCCCTCTTGCAAGGGCTCATGGACTCGGACGGACACATCGACAAAGCCGGCCGTGCCGGATTTACGAATACTAACCGGCGAATCGTGGATGGTTTCGTCTTTGTAGCTCGCTCCTTGGGCTACAAACCGCAAGTGCGTCAACATAACACCTCGGGGTGGATAGTCAGCTTTGCTGTGAACAGCACAGCCCCGATTGTGCGACTGGAGCGCAAAGCGGCCCGCGTCGTGGTGGCAACATCTCGCCAAGCTCGGATGAAATACATTCGCTCGGTTACCGAGCTGACGCCTGATGGCCACGACCAGAGTCCGATCTTCCGTTCGGTACTGGAACTTTGACTCCGGCCGTGGCTTGCCTTTACCCGGCGTCTCTTTGTATCAGCCGGGACATCGGCAGGGTATCAAAGGGCGCAGGACTGGTCGACCTCGCAGCCCGTGCCCCTGCGCGGGCAGGCAGAACGAGGACGCCGCCAATGGGTAAGCCCAGAGCAAAGGCCAATGTGATTTCCTGAACAGCAGTGGCGCCCGTCTTTATCCGCACCGGTCGACCTGCCGCGGCTTCAGCCTTGCGGAAGAGTTTCCTTCGTTGGTTCTCCGCCTTAGTAACAGGTTCCAAATGATTTGGAGCAACGCACTTCGCATTCACGCAAACGTGGTCCAGTTCAAGTCCTTTCGGAATCGGTCCCATGAGCGACTCGTAAATCCACCTATGCGCCTTCATGTTCGTACCATGTCTCCAGAAACGAGGGTAGTTGTCCCTGTCTTTGGCCGCGGTCCAGTTCCAGCACCCTGTATCCCAGTCACCTTGCGTCTTGGCGAAGAACCTTTGTAGGGATGGGCTCAGCCAGTCATCGATTGGAGCATTTGTGGTGGTTAGCAGTTCCGGCTCGGTTGTTGTAGCCGTTGTCGTAGTTGGTGCCATGGTCACTTTCGGTATGAGCCTGAGGCTCGTTGTGAGGTGCTCCTTTTGAAGCACCCATGTTGGGTTTGATTGGATCCCAGGCCCTGCTTGGGCCTGCTGTCGTGCACTTAAACCGGAGCCCTCCGGCGGAGGTCTTGGCTTGTAACCTAGAAACTCTTTTCGCCTAGGCATCGCTTTGCTCGCCTTATTTAGATTGCGGTTTTTTAGAACGGGGGTTCACCTGAACCCCATGGGGGAGGTATCGGACGGCAAGTATGCAGCGAGTTCCACCATGCCACCTCCGCGTCGCTCCACTGCCGCTGAGTTAAGGGGGATACGCCAGGTTGAGGGGGATGTATTCCGCTCCCTGGCCAAGCTAGTTGCTGAACCGGGGAGTTATTGAAGCGATATTTGGTTATTAGAAAGCCAGCCGCGCGCGCCTTGCTTAAGTGGCTGCTGACAGTTGCTTCCCTGATTCCGAGGCTGGCAGCGAGCCTTCGCCCACTGACCGTCGTCCGCCCAAATTCGTCGGCTGCGTGCGCCACCTCACTGAGAGTTGCCCGGACCCTCTCCTTCAATGGCGACATCTCCAGAAACTCGAAAAAGGTTCCACTGGAATACGCTGCCTCCGGGTGAAGTGCCTCGAGGACGGGTCGGGTCTGCTGCCGCCGGAGAAACCACCGAGGGCTTAGGAGGTGTGAGAACTGTTCTCCAGGGCGCCCTGTACAGCCGAGAGGTTTGCGCTGCAAATCAGGCTGTAGGCGCCCGGCATCGAAGGTGCCTGTCTGTCTCCACTCATGACCCTTACATCGGCATCGCGTTCCCGACCTCGCAATGCCGGACCACCCCTTGTGCTTCCTGTGATGCATGTCGTTAATGCCGGAGATCACACGTTTTTCGTCTGCAAAGCGAGAAGTCACGGGTGATAGCCCTCATGTGCCGTCATGTATGAGTCCAAGGCGTCGGAAGAGTATCTAACTAGACCCCCGACCTTTATGTAGCGAGGACCGCGTTTGGCGTTGTTGGCCAGCCAACGAGGAGGAACGTTGAGGTACTGAGCTGCTTCTGCCCGCGTGAGGTAGATGCAGCGAGCGCCCCCACGTCCGTGCTCTTGAGGTAGCTGGTCGCTGTCGATGGTCATGCAATGCCTTTCATAGTAAGAAGATTGGGTTCAAAGTTTGCAACTATGAACCGGATGCATCTAAAGTTAGAGGTGTTGATTCAAAGTTGTCAACTCTGATTGAAAGGCATGATGTATGAATGACTACAGTGGGTGTATGAAGTCACAAGACGCCGCCGCGTTGCTCAGGAAGCTCGTTGAAATGGTCGCGCAAGACCACCGTTCAGGCGCCATGCCCCAGGAGCGCTTCTATCCGGAGTACGCGCTACTGGGCTTCCCGACTGAATCTGGTTGGGCTATCGGCATACGTATGGAAGTCTCTGAGAATGAATGGTCAGTAACAGAAATATTGGCATTGCCAGGTGAAGCGACCCAAGGATTACCCGACCTCAGTACTCCAGCTTTCCGGTCTTACCTTGACGAAGCAGCGACGAGGGCAAAGGGGAGGCGCTCGGCGATGAACTCGTATCTCGAGAGCACGCGCGCGAACGCCGAATTTATACAGTCGCGCTTTGAAACCTGGAGAAGTAAGGCGGCGCCAAGGCGCAACGTTGAGTATGCAGCCCTTGCTGCTAAATACGCAGAGCAGATCCGCGAGGGGAACACGAAGGCTACGGCCACGCTCGCTGAACAGGTGGGCATGTCTCCCTCTGTCATGGCGCAGCGTATCAAGGAGGCGCGCCGTCGCTTACTTCTCACCCGTGGGGAGCAAGGGCGGGCCTCGGGCACATTGACGCCGCTAGGTGCCTTATATACGGATCCCGACTTCCCGGGTATGCGGGAGGTTTGGAAGTCCGGGCTGGGGATTCGAGCTATCGCCGATAAGTACGGTGTCGACGAGCGCTCTGTGTGGGTTGCAATGGAAGAGGAACGAACCGACAGCGGAGTGCCCGTACCCCTTGATGAGTTCATTGCCTCTAGCGGCGAAAGGCGGTAAAGGTGGGCATTAGAAAGTTGGATTGGGCAGTCTCCTACACCGCCGCCTCCGGCAAAAGGCTTAGGAATGAATATGACACGGAAGCAAGAGCCAGAGAGTTTGCCACGAGGCAAGCTAAGCTCGCCACCGAACTGGGTCTTGAGAGTCCTTTAATTGCAAAGCTCAAGCCCCGCCGCTGGGAGGCCGGCTACCAAGACCACCAAGGACGCTGGAAAACAAAACGGTTCGCGACGAAAGACGAAGCGACCGAGTTCCTCGGCAATCAAGTCAAAGCAGTCAAAACGGGCACTTACATAGATCCTAAGTCCGCAGCAGGAATGACAGTGGAGGAGCTCTATGTTGCTTGGATTGATCGAATCCAAACGGTAGGAGCGTCGGGAAGGCGCCCTGCCACCCCTAAGACCGTGCAAGGTTACGAGTGGCTTTATCTGCGCATGATTAAGCCCTACTGGCAGGACTACCCTCTCAGTAACGTCAGCTATGAGGGTGTAGCTGAATGGGCGAGGAGCATGGTAGGTGTCAATGGAACCCTGGCGAGCGCAGATACGCGAGCGAGGGCGTCAAAGCAGTTCTCAAGAATGCTTGACCATGCTGTTGCTATCAAAGTTCTTCGGGTAAACCCGGCGAAGGATTCTGTTGGCGGGCGTGACTATGTGCCTTATGCCGCTGATCACAGGGAGTCTGTATACCTTACTCGTCCTCAGCTTGAACGGCTTGCTGCATTTGCAGGCGCTCATGAGCTTCTTGTTCGCTTCACCGGACTTACGGGTCTGAGGTGGGGGGAAGTTACAGCTTTAACTGTCCGGGACTTGGATTTAGGTTCTCGTCCCTATGTGTCTGTAAACAAGGCGTACTCCGAGGTGAAGGGCAAGCTGATTCTTGGCCACACAAAAGGGCATGCGAGCCGCGACGTCCCACTTCCTGCATCACTCGTAGTCGATCTGTCACGCCTAGTTACCATGAAGTCCCCGAATGCGCTCCTCTTCCCCTCAGCAGAAGGGCATGCAATGCGGAACTCAAACTTCAATAGGCGGTACTATCAGCCCGCCCGTCTTTTGGCCGCAGGCTGCGTGGCGCGCGTGCAGATTGCCCTGGGAATATCCGAAACACGGCGGGGGCTCGCCGTGTTTGGCGATTCGATGCTAGCGGCCGTTAACGGGTTCCAGCAGTCTTTCGGTCTGGAAGTCCGGCCAGCGGTTGGGAAGGAAATGTGGCTCGCCTTGGCTGAGTCTGTACCGGATTCGCGAAGGAAAGGGATGTCAGATTCAGCTCGCATCTGCCTCGTCGTGGGCGATTCCGACTTTCGGCCCCCCGTCTTCCACGACCTGAGACACACGGCTGTCAGTCTGTACTTGTCGGTCACTAAGAACGTGAAGCATGTTCAGCGGATTGCAGGGCACAAGGACGCAACGACAACGCTTAACACTTACGCGGAGCTGTTTGAGGACGACTTCTTCAACTCCGCCGCAGGGCTGGACAAATTGATTGCAAATTGACGTTTCCCAGTGGCCCCCTTGGTAAAGCTCTGGTAGGTGACCGGATACCCCGCTTGGATCCGGGGGAATCAGAACGATTAACGGTCGACTGAAAATCGAAAGGTCACCGGATCGACGCCGGTCGGAGCCACCACTGGGAAGCATCAGTTCTTCGGAACTGGTGCTTTTCTTATTTTCCGGGCCTACAGTTATTGGGCCGCACAGAGCACGTCTCGATCCGGCATCAATACCCCCGGGGCCGGCCACTTTCCCGCCCCGCGGCTTTACGGATTCCGTAAACTTGCTGGCTGCACGGCCGTAGACACGCGGCAGCGGCACATAAGAACACACAGGAACAGACGAACGTACACGAGACGAACCTGCACAACGCAGTCTGAGCGCACACAGCGCATAAGGAGAAACTGGGAATGTCCGCCACACCTGGCACCAGGACCATCAGCCAACCACCGGGGGAAAAACCTCCCGCCCATAAGAAAGCGGCGGACCGGCCGCCCGGAACCGGCGGTCAGCAACTCGCCAGATGGGTCTTCTGGCCCGCAGCCGGAACCATCATTGTTTTTGTCCTCTTCGCCACGATTTTCCCTGCGGCTGCCACAGAGATCTTCACCACCATCCAAGGCAACGTTATCAACTGGTTCGGCTGGTACTACGTGGCAGCCGTTGCACTCTTCGTGGCGTTTTCCCTCTGGATCGGCCTCAGCCGCTATGGCGATATCAAGCTGGGCCAGGACGACGACGAGCCCGAATTTTCCGTGGTGTCCTGGTTCGCCCTGCTCTTCGCGGCGGGCATGGGCATCGGCCTGGTCTTCTTCGGTGTGGCCGAGCCGCTGAACCACTTTGCCGCGCCCCGGCCCGGTGTGGAGGGATCCCCGCTGGAGCTCGCCCAGCAGGCGATGACGCAGACCTACCTTCACTGGGGCCTCCATGCCTGGGCCATCTACGTTGTGGTGGGCGTATCCATTGCCTACGCAGTGCACCGCAGGAACCGCCCCATCTCTATCCGCTGGACACTTGAGCCGCTCCTGGGCCGCAAGCGTGTTTCCGGCGGATGGGGCAACCTGATCGACGTCGTGGCCCTGGTAGGCACGCTGTTCGGTGTTGCCACCTCCCTGGGTCTTGGCGTCCTGCAGATCTCCGCCGGACTTGAACAGGCCAACATTGTCCAGGCCACCACCATGACGCAGATCGGGTTGATCCTCTGCATCATCACGCTGACCATCATTTCGGTGGTGTCCGGTGTGGGCAAGGGCATGAAGTGGCTCTCCAACACCAACCTGGTCCTGGCCGCGCTGCTGATGCTGGTGGTGCTGTTTACCGGACCCACGCTGTTCCTGCTGCGTGAGTTCGTTCAGTCGATCGGGCACTACCTCCAGAACGTTGTAGGCCTTACTTTCAACACGCTGGCATTTTCCGGTGCAGAGGGCGAGGCATGGCAGGCCGCCTGGACCACCTTCTACTGGGGCTGGTGGATCTCCTGGGCGCCGTTCGTCGGTATCTTCATCGCCCGTATTTCCAAGGGCCGCACCGTCCGGCAGTTCGTCGCCGGCGTGCTCCTGGTACCCACCGCCATGGGCTTCCTATGGTTCTCCGTCCTGGGCGGTGCCGCCATCCACCGCGAGCTGTTCGGCAGCGGCGGGCTCATCGGCGACGACGGCACCGTGGATACCGAAGGTGCCCTGTTCAACCTGCTGGGCAGCCTGCCCGGCGGGGTTGTCCTCACCGCCGGCGCGATTCTCCTGATCGCCATCTTCTTCATCACCTCGGCTGACTCCGGTGCCCTGGTCATGGGCATGATCTCCACCGGTGGGGACGTGGAACCCCGGAACTGGCTGCGCATCTTCTGGGCGCTGGCTGCCGCCGCTGTTGCCATCGCCCTGCTCCTGGCCAATGGACTGCAGGCCATCCAGACCGCGGCCATCCTCACCGCCGTGCCCTTCAGCGTGGTCATCATCCTGATGTGTATCTCCACGGCCAAGGCCTTCCATCGGGAACATGAGACCCTGATGCGCGCACAGCGCAAGCTGGCCCGCGACCAGATGGCCGCCCATGTCACGGAGCAGGTCCAGGACTCCATGCATGACTCGGTCCAGGAGCACTACCAGGAGCACGTCGCGGAACAGATCCACGACTCCGTCCAGGAGCACTACCAGGAGCACCTGGCGGATCAGGTCCAGGACCAGGTCAGCGAAGCCGTGGAGGCCCATCTGACCGAACGACTGGCCGCAGGTGAGGCTGCAGACGCTACGGTTGCGCGAACGCCCAAGGCGTAGCCCCCGGCCTTCACACACGGCCCGGTTCCGGGCAAAAGGGAGGCACCTGTCCAGCCCGGGCAGGTGCTTCCCTTTTCCGTGCCCGGACCACAAAACGGTCCCGGCCAAGGGGTGGCATTTCTCACCTTTGCGCGGCCAAAAGGCAACATTTGATCTTGGCAGAATGTTGTGGCACGCGCGCGTTAGGGGTTAGGTGTAAGCGCTTGCGCAAAAGTGGCCAATGCCCGGAATCGGGCGATGAAACCTGGTTTGATCTCTGCCTTGGAGCCTGTCTACGGTGGAATCACGGCCAGGAAAGCACCACAGTCCGGGCCTCTTCTACGGGGACTACCCAACCCCGTTCCCCCTTGATACAACGGCGTCCCCGATGACGCCTGCCGTGTTCACGGGGCCGCCGGAGTTCGAAGGGCATGGGCATCCGCCCGTCTTCCACGAACAGTTATAACTCCGCGAGAAGAGCAACAATGCACAAGCACCCCCAATCACCCCGGATGCTGCGGTGGCGCCCCGCCGCCGCAGCACTGGCCACAGCCGTGGCTGCCTCGGCCTTCCTGGCCGTTCCCTCGGCACAGGCCAACGAGCCGGCAGATCCGCCGGCCGCCGAGCAGATGCCAGCCCCCACCCCCGGATTCCCCCTCCCCACGGAACACACGCAGGAAGCCTTCGACCCGGCGTCGGACTTCACCTCCAAGTGGACCCGCGCCGACGCCAAGCAGATCATGGCGCAGAGCGACCCCGCCGTGGCCCCCGGCGAGAACTCCATGAGCCCCGATGTCACCATGCCGGAAATCCCCGAGGATTTCCCCGCCATGAACGACGACGTATGGGTCTGGGACACCTGGTCCCTCACGGACGAAAACGCGAACCAGATCAGCTACAAGGGCTGGGATGTCGTCTTCTCCCTGGTGGCCGACCGCCACGCCGGCTACGGCTTCGACCAGCGCCACTGGAACGCACGCATCGGCTACTTCTTCCGCAAGACCAACGCGGATCCTGCCAAGGACAAGTGGAACTACGGCGGCCACGTCTTCGCTGACGGCGCCTCCATCGGCAACACCGAATGGTCCGGCTCCACCCGCCTGATGCAGGGCAACCAGGTCAACGTGTTCTACACCGCCACCACCTTCTACGACGTCGCCGAGCGCAACGCGGGCGGCGGCGGAATCGCCCCGGACGCGGCCATTGCCAAGGCACTGGGCAAGATCCATGCCGACGAGAACGGCGTGACGTTCGACGGGTTCCAGCACACCAAGCTGCTGGAACCGGACGGCGAGATGTACCAGACCAAGGAACAGAACCCGGGTTTCGCCTTCCGCGACCCCTACACCTTTGCCGACCCGGCCCACCCGGGCAAGACCTTCATGGTCTTCGAAGGCAACACCGGCGGCACCCGCGGCGAGTACGAATGCAGGCCCGAAGACCTCGGATACCGCCCCGGTGACGCCAATGCCGAGTCCGTTGACGAGGTCAACAGCAGCGGAGCCTACTACCAGACAGCGAACGTGGGCCTGGCAGTGGCGGACAACAAGGACCTGACCAAGTGGTCCTTCCTGCCGCCGATCCTCTCCGCCAACTGCGTGAACGACCAGACCGAGCGTCCGCAGATCTTCATCCAGAATGAGGGCGGCAAGAACAAGTACTACCTGTTCACCATCAGCCACCAGTTCACCTACGCAGCCGGCATGCGCGGCCCGGACGGCGTCTACGGCTTCGTCGGCGACGGCGTCCGCTCGGACTACCAGCCCATGAACAACAGCGGCCTGGCCCTGGGCTCGCCCACGGACCTGAACCTGCCGTCCGAGTCCCCGGAGGCACCCACCCCGAACCAGAACGGCCGCCAGTTCCAGGCGTACTCGCACTACGTGCAGCCGGGCGGACTGGTCCAGTCGTTCATCGACAACGTGAACGGCGTACGCGGCGGCTCGCTGTCGCCCACCGTGAAGATCAACTTCCGGGACGGCATCTCGCAGGTGGACCGGAGCTTCGGCCAGGACGGCCTTGGCCCGTTCGGCTACCTGCCCACCAACGTCCGCGTTGGCGGCGAAGGCCACTACAAGTAGAACCCACTGCCCAACAGGTGCAGGGTACAGGCAGGGACGTCCGGATCACGGGCGCCCCTGCCTGCTGCCGTTAAGTCACCGCCGGGGATAGGGTGGGGATCAAACAGAAGGGGGAGTGCCTGATGGAATACCAGAACCCACAACCCAACCAGGGCATGCAGCACCACACCGTGCCGGCTCCTGTACCCGGCCCCGGCCGCACGGTAATTTCCGAGACAGCCGTCGCCAAGGTGGCGGGCATAGCTGCCCGCTCCGTCCCCGGTGTCTACTCCCTGGGCTCGGTTCCGTCACGCGCGCTCGGTGCCATCCGTGACGCCGTCGGCAGTTCCGACCACGCCGCCGGGGTGCGCGCCGAAGTCGGGGAAACACAGGTGGCCGTGGATATCAGCCTGGTGGCGAGTTACGGGACACCGCTCCACTCGCTGGCCAACGCCGTGCGTGCCGCCGTCTACCGGGCGGTCGAGGAGCTCGTTGGACTGCAGGTGATCGAGGTCAATGTGGAGGTCACCGACGTCTACATTCCGCCACCGGTCAAACCCGCAGCTTCCGGTCCTGCTGACATGCCCGGCACAACTGAAAGGGAGGCGCTGCTGTGAACCTCACCGTGGCCGGCGCAGCGATGGGCGCCTTCGTCGCCTTCATGTCCCTGCAGTTCGGGTTGTGGGGCTTCCTTGTTGCCCTCCTCTTCATGGCCATCGGGGCACTCCTGGGCCGGGCCGCGGAAGGGAAACTGGACCTTCGCGGCGTCCTGGACGCCATCATCGGCCGGCGCTCGTCCTCATGAGCTCCACAGCCCCGGCGGTCCGGGGCCAACAGCTGAGCGGCCACAACCGCATCAGTACCCAAGCCCTGACAAGCCTCGCCAAAGCCGCAGCAGCCCACTTCCTCGGAGTGGAACCGGAAGACGTCCGCGCTGACTGGACGGACGACGACGGCCTGCTGGCGCTGTCCCTCGTCGCACCTATCAGCATGCTGCCGTTGAGTGCGGTGGTCCAGGATCCCTCGCGCGTTGAGGGGACCGGTGGTTCCATTTGGGGCCGGACCGTGAGGGCAAAGGCCGGCATCCTGGCGGCGGTGGCGGAGCTCAGCGGCTCCGGGCTGAGCCGGGTGGACATCAGGATCACCGGAGCAAAGATCAGTGAAGGGGGGCGGGTGCGATGAACCGCAACGGTGAAGGCCAAAGCCCGGATATGGACCGGATCCTGCGCCGTGAAACCCGGTCAACCCGTGCTGCGGTGGCCACCGCAGCAGCCGTCCTGGTCATTGCGCTGGCAGCCTATGGGCTCCTCGAAGCAGGCGTCCACGCAGTAGGGCAACCGGCCTGGCTGATTGAACCGCAGGTGGCAGCGGAACGCCTGGTTGCCCTGCCGGCAGGAATTCCCCCACTGTTGCTGGGCGCCATCGGTGCTGTACTGGCAATGGTCGGACTGGTCTTCCTCCTCAATGGGGTTTTGCCCGGGCGCCGCGCCCGCCACCGCATGGGCGGCGGCCCCGGCGCCGGCGCCCCGGCCGTTGTGGTGGACGATGAAGTTATTGCCTCCTCGCTGGCGCGGCGGGCCCGGCTTGCCGCGAACGTCACGCCGGAACAGGTCATGGTTGTGGTCGCCCGGCGGCAGGTAATGGTGAATGTCCGTCCCACCTCGGGTGTGCCTGTAAACCAGGATTCGGTCCTCGCGGCAGTCCGGAGCGAAGTGGACGCCATGGCACTGGAGCCCCCTCCCGAGGTTCGCGTGAATGTGGCGACATCCGGAGTGATCGGCGCATGAACAGTACCCCCACCCTCCTCAACCGCATCCTGGTCGCGGCCCTGGGCCTGCTGCTGCTTGGAGTTGGCTGCCTGCTGATGTTGCTGGCCGCCGTACCGGCCGTAGCCTCCTGGTGGCGGGCCTGGTCAGCGGACGCATGGCGCGGAATCAACGAGGCGTTCAACGCCACCCGCTTTCCAGGCCGGCCCGAAAGCTGGCTCTGGATCCTGGTGGCGCTGGCCCTGCTGGTGCTGATTGGCCTCATGGTGGCCTGGGTGGCCCAGCAGGGCAAAGGGCGGGCCGATGTCCTTGCCGTCGAGTACGATCCCGGTGAGGTCCCGGGCGATGTGAGGATCGGTGGGGGAGTGGCGGAGCAGGCGCTGAAGCACGCGCTCGCGCACCGTCCCGACCTCGCCGGCGCCACAGTGACCACCTACAACGTCAAAGGCACGCCCGCGCTAAAGGTCCGGCTCCTTCCACGGCAGGGTGTGGCCCCGCACCTGCTCGCAGATGAAGTGTCGGTGCTGGTGTCAGCCCTGGAACGGGCGGTGGGAAAGGATATCCCCGTATTGATCCATATCGGGGCCGGAGCGCGGACGCGCTTCCGCAGGGCAGAGCGCGTCCGCTGACCGTCTCCTAGCTCCGCGTCAGGTACACGGCGCAGTCCACGGGAACCTCATGCATCAGCTCCCACTCCGCGGCAGGCTCCGGTCCGCTGGAGAGCGTCACGGACCAGCCTTCGGGGATGGGCGCAGACGCGAAGCCCATGTTGGCGATCACCAGGACATCCCGGTTGTGGAACGCCAGCAGGCCGCTTTCCGGTGCGTGGACCTCGGCCCAGGCCAGGGATCCAGTGCCGAGGCGCCGCCCAGACCGGAAGGCGAGTGCTGCGCGGTACAGCTCCAGGGTGGACCCTTCCTCGCCATCCTGCTGGTCGGCGGCAAGCGCCCCAAATTCCGCAGGCTGGGGAAGCCAGGGGGACGCCGGTTCGCCCTGGAATGAATCCGCGAAACCGTAACCGGGCTTGTCCGCGGCCCAGGGAAGCGGCACCCGGCAGCCGTCCCGTCCGGTTTCAGCGCCTTGGGTGCGGAAGAAGGTGGGGTCCTGCCGTGCCTCGGCCGGAAGCGTGGTGTGCTCGGGCAGTCCGAGTTCTTCGCCCTGGTACAGGTAGGCCGAGCCCGGCAGCGCCAGCTCAACCACTGTTGCGGCCCGGGCGCGGGCCAGCCCCAGGGCAGTGTCCGGCTGTTCGTCACCTGCGGCGATGCCCTTGGGGAACGTAGTGGGATCCGCCAGGCCGAAGCGGGTGCAATGGCGGACGGTGTCGTGGTTGCTCAGCACCCAGGTGCACGGGGCACCCACCGCTGCGGCCGCCTTCAGCGACGCATCGATTGCCTCGGCCATGCGCTCGGCGTCCCAACCGGCCATCAGGAAATCGAAGTTGAAGGCCTGCTGCATCTCATCCTGCCGGACGTAGAGCGCCAGCCGTTCCGCCGGTTCCACCCAGGCCTCGGCCACCATCATCCGGTCGCTGCCGTACTCGGACAGGACGCGGTGCCAGTCCCGGTAGATGTCGTGCACGCCGTCCTGGTCAAAGAAAGGCGAGGGCGGATACACCGGGGATACCGCGCGGTGCGGCTCCTCCGCGTTGGTGTGGGCGCCGGGTGCATCACCGGGAGGGGACGGTTCCCGTGGAACCTCAGAGGTGCCCTCCACCATGGCGGCCACCCCGTCCCAGTCGGGAAGGCCCTGCTCCTTGACCATCCCGTGGGCTACGTCCACACGGAAACCATCAACGCCGCGGTCCAGCCAGAAGCGGAGGACAGAGCGCATTTCCTCCCGTACCTCCTGGTTTTCCCAGTTCAGGTCAGGCTGCTTGGTGTCGAAGAGATGCAGGTACCACTCTCCTGCGGAACCGTCCGCCTCGGTGACCCGGGTCCAGGCGGCTCCGCCGAAAATCGACTTCCAGTTGTTGGGGGCACGGTTGCCGTCACCGGAGCCAGGCACCTCATCCTTGCCCGGGCGGAAGATGTAACGGTCCCGTTCCGGGGACCCGGGCGGGGCGCTGAGCGCAGCCCGGAACCACTCGTGCTCGTCCGAGGTGTGGTTGGGGACAAGGTCCGCGATGACCTTCAGCCCGCGCCGGTGAGCTTCCTGCAACATGGCGTCGAAGTCCTTGAGGGAACCAAAAAGTGGATCCACCTGACGGTAGTCTGCCACGTCGTAGCCGCCGTCGGCTTGGGGGGACTTGTAGAAGGGGGAAAGCCAGATGGCATCCACGCCCAGCCGCTCCAGGTAGGGCAAGCGGTCCAAAACCCCGCGCAGGTCACCCATGCCGTCGCCATTGCCGTCGGCGAAGGAACGGGGGTAGATCTGGTAGACGACGGCGTCGGCCCACCATTCCCCAGTTTGGTCAGAGGCAGGAACGCTCGGCTTGGACATTAGGTTCCTCTCAGATAACTTTTTGATGTAAACGCTTGCATTGCCGACAGCAACCTTACTAGTGTGATGGTCACCACAACAACCTCACCACAACAACCGCACTGTCGACTTACTTGTCACTCAGCGAGGAGCTTCAAGCTAATGAAAACCCCTAGATTCCTACTCCCGGCTGCCACCGCCGGCGTCCTGGCCCTGACCCTCACCGCTTGCGGCGGGGGAGGTGGCGGCGGAACCACGGGAGGCGGCAGCGACGCCGAAGCCAACCTCGAGGGCCGCGGGCCCATTACGTATGTACAGGGCAAGGACAACAGCAACGTGGTCCGTCCCCTCCTGGACAAGTGGAATGCGGCGCACCCGGATGAGCAGGTGACGTTCAAGGAGCAGACCGACCAGGCAGACCAGCAGCACGATGACCTGGTCCAGAACTTCCAGGCCAAGAACGAAAACTACGATGTCGTCAGTGTCGACGTTGTCTGGACTGCAGAATTTGCAGCCCGCGGATGGCTGCAGCCGCTCGAAGGCGCCATGGCCGTCAAGACGGACGGCATGCTTGAGCCCACCATCGAGGCCGGGTCCTACCAGGACAAGCTGTACACCGCGCCCGTTTCATCCGACGGCGGCATCCTCTACTACCGCAAGGACCTCGTTCCGGAAGCTCCCAAGACCTGGGACGAGATGATGGACATGTGCTCCATCGCCAAGGAAAACAACATCGGTTGCTACGCCGGCCAGTTCAAGCAGTACGAGGGCCTGACCGTTAACGCTTCCGAGGCCATCAACTCCGCCGGTGGCTCCGTTCTCGGCGACGACGGCAAGCCCAACCTGACCACGCCCGAGGCTGAGGAAGGCCTCAACAACCTCATTGACGCCTTCAAGAACGGCAACATCCCGGCCGAGGCCATCACGTACCAGGAAGAGGAAAGCCGCCGCGCGTTCCAGGAAGGCAAGCTGCTGTTCCTGCGCAACTGGCCTTACGTCTACAACCTGGCCACCACCGAAGGATCCTCGCAGGTGAAGGACGTGCTGGGCATGGCTGCACTTCCCGGCAAGGACGGCCCCGGTGCGTCCTCGCTCGGCGGGCACAACGCTGCCATCAGTGTCTACTCCAAGAACAAGGCCACGGCCCTGGACTTCGTAAACTTCCTGATCGAGGAAGAGCAGCAGAAGTTCTTCGCCACCCAGGGTTCGCTCGCTCCGGTCCTTGGTGATCTCTACGAAGACCAGGAACTCGTCGCCAAGCTGCCGTACCTGCCGGTCCTGAAGACGTCCATCGAGAATGCGGTGCCGCGTCCGGTTACCCCGTTCTACCCGGCAGTAACCCAGGCCATCCAGGAGAACTCCTACGCTGCACTGAAGGGCGAGAAGTCTGCTGAACAGGCCCTGGCCGATATGCAGAAGTCCATCGAGTCCGCCGGCGCAGGATCGTAGCTCCATCATGGCAACCGAATTGGGCCCGACGCCGGTAAAAGGGCCGGCGTCGGGCGGGACCCCGGTCCACCACGGACCCAAGGGCGTAGGGGAAGACAACAAGATCCTCAGCCAAGGTAAGTGGGCCACATGGCTTCTTGCCCCGACCATCATTGCGCTGGGCATCGTGATCGTCTACCCGATCATCAGCGCCATCATCATGTCCTTCCAGAAGGACGCCGGGCTCGATCCGGCAACCGGGCTCTTTACCGCCGGTGGCCCGGCCGGCATTCAGAACTACGTAAACTGGCTTGGCCAGCAGTGTGCCGCCCCCGGCGGCGGCACCGTCGCCTGCCCGCCCGGCACGCTGGGCGGCCAGTTCTGGTCAGCCACCGGAACAACGTTCCTTTTCACCGTCATCACGGTCACTTTCGAAACAATCCTTGGTTTCTGGATGGCCATGATCATGGCGCGGACCTTTAAGGGCCGCGGACTGGTCCGTGCGGCAGTGCTGGTTCCGTGGGCCATCCCCACCGCCGTCACCGCCCAGCTGTGGCTCTTCATCTTCGCTTTCGAGGGCATCGCCAACAAGCTGTTTAACGCTTCCATCCTGTGGACCGGAAGCGAGTGGCCGGCAAAGTGGGCCGTGATAATTGCGGACACGTGGAAGACAACGCCGTTCATGGCGCTGCTGATCCTTGCGGGCCTGCAAATGATTCCGGCGGATGTCTACGAGGCAGCGAAGGTGGACGGGGCTACTGCCTGGCAGCGGTTCCGGCTCATCACGCTTCCGCTGGTGAAGCCGGCGCTGATGGTGGCTATCCTGTTCCGTACCCTGGACGCCCTGCGCATGTTTGACCTTCCGTACATCCTCACCGGCGGTGCCAACAACACCACCACGCTGTCCATCCTGGTGATCAACCAGATCAGGCAAGGGTTCAACTCAGCGGCCGCCCTGTCCACCATTACGTTCTTCATCATCTTCCTGGTCGCGTTCATCTTCGTGCGGTTCCTTGGTGCGAACGTCGTGGAGCAAAGCGGAGCCACCGGTAAGGGGAAGAAATGACAACCACAGCTGCCTCCACGGAACTGCGGGCACGGCAGGACAAAGGCCGCAAGGCTGCCCAGAACCGGGAGAAATGGGCGCAGGCACGCACGTACATCAGCGCCGTCGTCATCCTGATCTGGTGCCTTGCGCCGGCCTACTGGATGGTGGTGACGGCGTTCCGCGAGGTGGGCTTCACCTACGACACCTCGCTGCTGCCCACCCACGTAACCCTGGACAACTTCGCTACTGCCTTCGACACCTCGTTTGGCAACCGTTTTGGCCAGGCACTCCTGAACAGTGTGTTTATCGGCGTCACCGTCACGGTGATCTCCCTGGTGATCGGCGTTTTTGCGGCTTATGCCCTGGCCCGCCTGAACTTCAGGTTCAAGTACTTGGTATTGGGCTTCATTCTGGGCGCCTCCATGTTCCCCGGTGTTGCCCTCATCACCCCGCTGTTCCAGCTGTTCACCAACATCGGCTGGATGGGTACGTACCAGGCCCTGATCATCCCGAACATCTCCTTCGTCCTGCCGCTGACTGTCTACACGCTGACGTCCTTCTTCCGCGAAATGCCGTGGGAGCTGGAGGAGTCAGCCCGTGTGGACGGCTGCACGCAGGGACAGGCGTTCCGGAAAGTGATCATGCCCCTGGCGGCGCCGGCGATCTTCACCACCGCGATCCTGGCGTTCATCTCCTCCTGGAACGAGTTCCTGATCGCCAGCCAGCTGTCCAATGACGCCACGCAGCCGGTGACGGTCGCCATCGCCAGCTTTGCCGGTGCGCAGCCGAACCAGATCCCCTACACGGCCATCATGGCCGCGGGTACCATCGTCACCATTCCGCTGGTGATCCTGGTGCTCGTCTTCCAGCGCAAGATCGTGGCCGGCCTTACGGCAGGTGCGGTCAAGTGACGGGCAACGCTTCCCGCTCCCGCCCCGCGGGGGCGGGAAGCAACCGCCGCAGGGCCAGGTCCGGCGAGGATTTTGACATCATCATCGGGTTCCTTGGCTTTTGGGCCCTGGTCCTGTTCGTAGTCACGCTGTGGATGGAGCTGACGGCCCAGCCTGCCCTTGGCTGGGCGCTGGGCCTGCTGGCCACGCTCCTGGCGCTGTACGGAATGGTGCGCCTGCGGCGGCGGTTGCCGGACCGGAGGTAACACTTCCGGTCCGGCCCGCCGCCGGGCACCCGGGCAGGTAACACTGCGATGCAAGCCGGCGCCCGCAATACCATGGCAGAGGGCATCGCACAGAAGCAGGGCGCATGCCTGCAGGAAGTACATGAGGGGACACCGTGGGACGCACAAGTGAAAGGTCTCAACGGGGCGGCCACAGCGGGGTCAGCATTGAAGACGTGGCGGCAGCCGCGGGAGTGTCCACCGCCACCGTGTCCCGGGCGGTGCGGGGACTGCCCCGGGTGTCACCGGCAACGCGGCAAAAAATCCTCGAAGTCGCCGGAGATTTGGGCTATGTGGCCTCAAGTTCGGCGTCGGGCCTTGCGACCGGCCGGACCAAGACCATCGGGGTGCTGGCGCCTTTTGTGAGCCGGTGGTTCTTTTCCAAGGCCATCGAGGGTGCGGACCGGGAACTGCACGCCCGCAACTACAACCTTTCCCTGTTCAACCTGGGCGGGCACGGCAGCAACCGGGAACGGCTCTTCAGCAAGACCATGGTCTACAAGCAGATCGATGCGCTGCTGGTCCTGTGTATGGCGCTGACCCATGAAGAACTCGAGCACCTGCAGAAAATTGACATACCCCTGGTGGTGGTGGGCGGCCATGTCGAGGAATGCGCCTACATCGGGATAGACGACTACGCAGCTGCCTCCACGGCCGTCCGGCACCTGATCGACCTGGGCCACCGGGACATCGCGCTGCTGCACGGCGACGACGAGACAGACCTGAACTTCGACGTTCCCCGCGTGCGCATCCTGGCGTTCCAGGACGTGATGACGGCGGCCGGGCTTCCCACCAGGCCCGAATGGGACGAATGGGGCGACTTCACGGTCCGCAGCGGCCAGGCCGCCTTCCGCCGCCTCTGGTCCAAGCCCGGGACGAAGCCAACCGCCATCTTCTGTGCCTCGGACGAGATGGCCATGGGCGTGATCTTCGAAGCTTCCCGCCTCGGCGTCCGGGTGCCGGAGGACCTGTCCGTGGTGGGCATCGACAACCACGATTTCGCCGAGGCCGTGGGCCTGACCACGGTGGGCCAGCGGCCCGACGAGCAGGCCGAGCTGGCCACCAAGATGCTCCTTGATGAACTGGACGGGCAGGCTGGATCGGTCCAGTCCGCCGTCGCGCCCCATGAACTGATCATCAGGAGGACCACGGCGCCGCCCCAGCCCTAGGAGCATCCAGCCGCAGGTGCAGCTTCAGGAGGCGCGCGCCAACTGCCGGATCGGGATCCAGCGGGACGCCAGCCGGCGGTAGGCGGCAGCAGCACCGGTCATGTCGCCCTCCGCGAGGCACTCGATGCCCAGCCTGATGTCCATGGGGGATTCGTCCGGGTACACCTTGTCCGCAACAGCACCGTAATCAAGCTCCACCATGGAGTCCACGTGGAACAGTTCAAGCCACTCGGTGAGCTGGGCAAGATCGTCCAGCATGTCCAGGTCCGGCGCCGCCAGGGCCAGGTTGGCCACCGCGTAGCGGGCACGCTCCAGGGCCTCGGTGATGGGCGCCCACACCCGCACCGTGACGATCCGCCCCCCAGACTCCACAACGTCCTTATGGTCCGATTCCATAAACAGCGAGAACCAGCTGAACGGGATTCCCCACGTGGAGGCCCGGGTGTGCACGCGGGTGGAGCCGTCGCGGGCCTTCACCTGGTCGATCCGTTCCTGGTGCTTGTCCCGCTGTTCCTCTGGAATCAGCAGTTCCGCCAGCGGGCCGTGGATGCCCTCCATCAGGGCATTGGCCGCAAGGCCGGCACGCAGCACCAGCTGGCTGGGGCAGTAGAGCAGCACAGGCTCCGCGGCATCGCCGTCGGCGGGAGGTTCACCGGCACTGCCGCCGGAGGGTGCCGGGACGCTCGTGACGCGCACCAGGTCTGTGCGTCCGGTGGGGAAGGGGTCACCTCCGGAGCGCGTGATGCGCCCCAGCGAAGCAAGCAGTTCGGCGTTCTCGACGGCGGCGCGGGAGGCAGTGCGCGCCCCTGCCTCCTGGATCGCCTGGCGCTGCTCTTCGGGGAAGGCGTCCAGCGGTTCGTAAACGCGCAGGGTTGACGAGAACGGCAGGCCGGCCTGGCCCCGGTAAAGGCTTCCGGTCATGACGGCCTCCTTGCGTGGGTCCAGGACACGGTCATCAGTCCGCCAGTTCCACCAGAACGGGGGCGTGGTCCGACGCGCCCTTGCCTTTGCGCTCCTCGCGGTCAATGGAAGCGCCGGTGACCCGTGCTGCCAACGCCGGGGAGGCCAGCACGAAGTCGATCCGCATGCCTTCCTTCTTGGGGAAGCGCAGCTGGGTGTAGTCCCAGTAGGTGTACACGCCCGGTCCCGGTGTGAAGGGGCGCACCACATCGGTAAAGCCTGCCGACTCGAAGGCATGGAACGCGGCGCGTTCGGGCGGGCTGACGTGGGTGTAGCGGTTGTTGACGAACAGGTCGATGTCCCACACGTCCTCGTCGAAGGGCGCGATGTTCCAGTCGCCCATCAGGGCCACCTGCGCGCCTGGATCCTGCGTTACGAGCTCCTGGGCGTGGGTCTTCAGGCTCTCCAGCCACTTGAGCTTGTACGGCATGTGTTCGTCATCCAGGGAGCGGCCGTTGGGGACATAGAGGCTCCAAATGCGGACGCCGGCGCAGGTTGCCGCCATGGCGCGGGCCTCCTGGACCGGGTCCTTCCCCGCCTTGCCGAAAGAGGGCTGGTCAAGGAACGTGCGCTCAACGTCCTCCAGGCCCACGCGGGAGGCGATGGCAACACCGTTCCACTGGTTCACACCGAAGTGTGCCACCTCGTAGCCCATGCGTTCAAAGAGTTCCCACGGGAAGTTATCGTCCTTGCATTTGGTCTCCTGGATGGCCAGGACGTCGCAGTCGCTGCGCTGAAGCCAGGCTTCAACGCGGTCGGCGCGGGCACGGAGCGAGTTCACATTCCAGGTAGCTATTTTCACAGTTCCCAACCTACCTTGAGCGCCGGAAATGCGGACGAGGCAGGGCCCCAAAACGGGGCACAACGGCGCGGACACGCCCGCGCATACAGCTCCATCCGGCAGGAGCCGGCGCCAATGTGCCCCGGGACGGCGGCGCCTGGCGCATGCCCGGGCTGGAGGGGCAGGGACGGGATGAGGCCGGTGGAAGTTAGTAGGAAGTCCGAGTATATTCGCAACCAGAAATGACCTGCATCACATGCGAAGGAGCGTGCAGTCATGGTCCGCGAGCTGTCCCACTACGTCGGCGGGCGCCACGCAGCAGGCCTCTCGGGCCGCTTTGGCGACGTCTTCGACCCCTGCGCCGGCCAGGTCCAGGCCCGGGTGCCGCTTGCCGGCCGGGAAGAGGTTCACAGCGCTGTTGGCGTTGCGGAGAAGGCGCAGGCCGAGTGGGCGGCCATGAATCCGCAGCGGCGGGGGAGGATCCTGCTGCGGTTCGTGGACCTGGTCAACCGGGACCTGGACGCGCTCGCCCGGCTCCTGTCCTCCGAGCACGGGAAGACCCTCGCCGACTCGAAAGGCGATATCCAGCGCGGCCTGGAGGTGGTGGAGTTCGCCGCCGGGGCGCCCCACCTGCTCAAGGGTGAGTTCTCCAGCGACGCCGGTCCGGGGATAGACATCCACTCGCTCCGCCAGCCCCTGGGCGTGGTAGCCGGCGTCACGCCGTTCAACTTTCCCGCCATGATCCCGCTCTGGAAGTCCGGCCCTGCCCTGGCTGCCGGTAACGCGTTCATCCTGAAGCCCTCCGAGCGGGACCCCTCGGTGCCGCTCCGGCTGGCCGAGCTGTATACGGAAGCCGGCGTCCCGGACGGGGTGTTCAACGTGGTCAATGGCGCCAAGGAAGCAGTGGACGCGCTGCTGGAGGATCCGCGGGTCAAAGCGGTGGGCTTTGTGGGTTCCACCCCGATTGCCCAGTACATCTACGCCACGGCCGCCGCCCACGGAAAGCGGGCCCAGTGCTTCGGCGGGGCCAAGAACCATATGGTGGTCATGCCCGACGCCGACCTGGACCAGGCAGCCGATGCCCTGATCGGCTCCGGGTACGGCTCCGCCGGGGAACGCTGCATGGCCGTTTCCGTGGCCGTGCCGGTAGGGGAGGAAACAGCGGAGCGGCTGGTGGCCAAGCTCAGGGACCGCGTGGCAGCCCTCAAGGTGGGCCACAGCTTTGAGCAGGAATCCGACTTCGGCCCGGTGGTGTCTGCCGACGCCAGGGAACGCATCGAAGGCTACATCCAGGCGGGGGTGGACGCCGGCGCCACGCTCCTGGCGGACGGCCGGGGGCTCAGCGTGCCGGGCCACGAGGGCGGCTTCTGGGTGGGTCCCACCCTTTTCGACCACGTCACACAGGACATGCCGATCTACCGCAACGAGATCTTCGGCCCTGTCCTGTGCGTGGTCCGGGCGGCGGACTACGACGAAGCGCTTGAGCTGTGCACCAGGAATGAGTTCGGCAACGGCGTGGCCATCTTCACCCGCGACGGTGATGCCGCCCGCGACTTCGCCACCCGGGTGGATGTGGGCATGGTGGGCATCAACGTCCCCATCCCCGTGCCGATCGCCTACTACACGTTCGGCGGCTGGAAAGCCTCGGGCTTCGGCGATCTGAACCAGCACGGCGCGGACGCCTTCCGCTTCTATACCAAGACCAAAACGGTCACCACGCGGTGGCCCTCGGGAATACGGCACGGAGCCAGCTTCGTGATGCCGGAAGGAAGTTGATGACCGACAACGCGGCACAGGGCACGGCTGATGCAGGGGCTTCAAGGGAAAGCGGGGAGGTGCTGTTCGAGCACCGCGGCCGGCTGGGCGTCATTACCCTGAACAGGCCTAAGGCGGTCAATGCACTCACGGCCGGCATGGTGGGGCAGCTCCTGGAGCAGCTCACCGCGTGGGCGGACGACGACGGCGTTGCCACGGTTTTGGTGCAGGGCGCCGGAGACCGGGGCCTCTGCGCCGGCGGCGACATCGTGGCGATCTACCGGGACATGCTGGCGGGCGGGGAGCAGACCGCCCAATTCTGGGCCACCGAGTACCGGGTCAATTCACTGATTGCCCGCTATCCCAAGCCGTATGTGGCCCTGATGGATGGGCTGGTGCTGGGCGGAGGGGTAGGAATCTCCGCGCATGGGTCACTCCGGGTGGTCACGGAACGCACCCGGACAGGGATGCCGGAAACCACCATCGGCTTCGCTCCTGACGTGGGCGGGACGTACCTGCTGTCCCGCGCCCCTGGCGAAACGGGCACCCACGCAGCACTGACCGGGGCCCACCTGAGCGGAGCGGACGCACTGTTCCTTGGCCTGGCCAGCCACTTCGTCCCGTCCGACAAACTGCCCGGCCTCGTGGCGGCGCTGGAACACGAAACGGCGGAAGCCGCCGTCGTGCGTTACAGCACGGAAGCCCCGCCCTCGGCACTGCAGGGACAGCAGGACTGGATCGACGCCTGCTACTCCGCAGATGACGCAGAGGAAATCGTCCGGCGCCTGCGGGGACGCGAAGGAGAGGGAAGCGCCGACGCCTTCCAGGCGGCGGACGCCATCGAGGCGAAGTCGCCAACGTCCGTCAAGGTGACGCTGGACGCCCTGCGCCGCGTGAAAGGCCGCACCGTGGACGAGGCCCTGGCGCAGGAATACCGGGTGGGCCTGCGGTTCCTGGAGGCACCGGATTTCCGGGAGGGCATCCGTGCGCAGGTGGTGGACAAGGACCGGAACCCGCGCTGGAAGCCGCCCACCCTGGCTGAGGTGGCGCCGGAGCAGGTGGAGCACTTTTTTGCGCCGCTGGGCAGCCGGGAACTGGACCTCCAGGGCGTGGAACCGCAGCAAAAAGGAGCCTGACCATGACCGAAAAATACACTGTCGCCTTCCTGGGCCTCGGCCACATGGGCGGTCCAATGGCCGTAAACCTGGTCAAGGCCGGTTATGCAGTGGCCGGCTTCGATGTGGTCCCGGCAGCCCTTGAAGCCGCCAGGGCCAGCGGCGTGCCGGTTGCCGGGAATGCCGCTGAAGCCGTTTCCGGGGCGGACGTGGTCCTCACCATGTTCCCCAGCGGCCGGCATGTCCTGGACGCCTACCGTGGCGAGGAGGGGCAGCCCGGACTGCTCGCGGCGGCGAAGCCCGGGACCATGTTCCTGGACTGCTCCACCATCAACGTGGACGAGGCCAGGGAAGCGGCATCCCTCGCCGTTGACGCCGGCCACCGTTCCGTGGATGCCCCGGTCTCAGGCGGGGTGGTGGGGGCGGAAGCAGGCACCCTCACGTTTATGGTGGGCGCGGATGCCGCGGACTTTGAAGCGGTGCAGCCGCTGCTGGACGTCATGGGCAAACGCGTTGTGCACTGCGGCGCCCACGGCGCAGGCCAGGCCGCCAAAATTTGCAACAACCTGATCCTGGGCGTCTCCATGATCGCCGTCAGCGAGGCATTCGTCCTGGGGGAGAAGCTGGGCCTGAGCCACCAGGCGCTGTTCGATGTGGCCTCCGCGGCGTCCGGACAGTGCTGGGCCCTCACCACCAACTGCCCGGTGCCCGGCCCCGTTCCCACCAGCCCCGCCAACCGCGGCTACCAGCCAGGTTTCGCCGGCGCCCTGATGGCCAAGGACCTCTCACTGGCCGTCAACGCCCTCAACAGCACCGGGGTGGCTGCCCGAATGGGCCCGCTGGCCGCGGAGATCTACGGTACGTTTGCGGCAGGGGAGGGCGCGGGAAGGGACTTTTCCGGCATCATCACCGACATCCGCGATATGTCCGGCCACAGGGCGGACGGCGGACCACATAACCCAGCTGGCAGTGCACCGCACGGCGCAGCGCAGGACGACGGGAGCCCGGAGTGACCGAATACGCCAACATCCTCGTGGAGCAGCGGGGGCGGGTGGGCCTGGTGACGTTGAACCGCCCGCAGGCCCTGAATGCCCTGAACAAAGCCACCATGGAGGAACTGGTGGCCGCGGTGAAGGCCATGGACGCCGATCCGGGAGTGGGGGCGGTTGTCATTACCGGCTCCGGCAAGGCCTTTGCAGCGGGAGCCGACATCAAGGAGATGGCGGCGCAGGGCTACATGGACATGTACGCCGCCGACTGGTTCCGCGGCTGGGAAGACTTCACCCGGCTGCGCATACCCACCATCGCTGCCGTCTCGGGCTTCGCCCTGGGCGGGGGCTGCGAACTGGCCATGATGTGCGACCTGATCATCGCCGGAGACAACGCCAAGTTCGGCCAGCCGGAAATCAACCTTGGTGTCCTGCCCGGCATGGGCGGCTCACAGCGGCTGACCCGTGCCGTGGGCAAGGCCAAGGCCATGGACCTGATCCTTACGGGCCGGTTCATCGGGGCGGAGGAGGCCGACCGCTGCGGCCTGGTGTCCCGGGTGGTCCCCGCAGAGGACGTGGTGGACGAGGCCTTGAAGGCCGCGGAGGTGGTTGCCTCCAAGTCCCGGCCCGTGGCCATGGTGGCCAAGGAGGCCGTGAACGCTGCCTTCGAGACCGGGCTGGCCCAGGGCGTCCTGTTCGAGCGCCGGCTGTTCCACTCCCTCTTCGCCACCGAGGACCAGAAGGAAGGCATGGCGGCGTTCACGGAGAAGCGCCAGCCGGAATTCAGGCACCGGTAGGCGCCAGAGCCCTCCTGTAGGCGTCAACATCTGCTGCCAGCTCCTCAGCCATCAGGTGGTTATTGATAACGACGGCGGTCCAGGCGGCAGTTGCCGCGGAGGCCAGCACCTGGGCCTTCAGGTCCGTGACATTGCCCGCGGCCCATACGCCCGGGACCTGCGTGCCGCCGTCGGCATCCGTTTCAAGGTAGGTTCCCGCTCCTGACGGGTGTTCTGACGGAGCCAGGCCGAGACCGGCGAAGGCGTCCAGCCGGGCATGGACCCGGGGCCCCACCACCAGCGCTTCCACGGCAACCTCGGGGCCTCCAGCCAAGGCGACGCCCCGCAGCCGGTCCTGTTCAACCCGGACGGCCTCCACCGCTCCGGCCATCAGCCGGATTCCCCGCGCCGCCAGCTGTTCGTATTCGGCCTCGGACGGGGCAACCCTGTTGTTCAGGAAGAGCGTGATGGTGCTGCTCCATTGCCGGAAGAGCAGGGCCTGGTGCACTGACCACGGGCCGTTCCCCAAGATGCCGATGGCCTGGTCCCGCACTTCCCAGCCGTGGCAGAACGGGCAATGCAGCACGTCCCTGCCCCAGCGCTCACGCAGCCCGGCGACGGCGGGCAGCTCATCGGTGAGCCCGGTGGCAACCAGCAGGCGCCGGCCGCGAAGCTGCATGCCGTCGTCGAGCGTTACTTCGAAGCCCTCCGCCAGGCTGCCGCCGGCAGCCACTACCCTGCCCTGGAGCACTGTTGCCCCGTAGCTCTCAGCCTCCGTCCGGGCGACGGCAAGGAGCTCGCCGGGGCTGATCCCGTCCCGTGACAGGAAGCCGTGGACCCCGGCGGCAGGGGCATTGCGTGGTTCCCCGCTGTCCACCACGGCTACGGAACGGCGGCTGCGGCCCAGCATCTGGGCGGCGCTCAGCCCGGCGGCGCCGCCGCCAATAATCAGGACGTCCTGAAGTGTCTCTATGTTTTCAGTCATGCCTCCAATGCTGTTGGGCTGGCTTCCTAGCTGGCAAACTTATTTGCTGGAGTGGCAAACTGGATCCATGGATATCGGAGCCGAAAACGTCATGGATGCGGGAACAGACGCGGTGCTCGCATCAGTGGGGCCGCGCCTCAAGGCGCTCCGGCTGGCCCGGGGCATCACCCTGTCCGCGCTGGCCGGCGCCACGGGCATCTCAGTGAGCACCCTGTCCAGGCTGGAGTCCGGGCAGCGCCGGCCAAACCTTGAGCTGCTGCTGCCCCTGGCGAAGGCCTACCACGTCCCGCTTGATGAGCTGGTGGGCGCGCCGGAAACGGGAGATCCCCGCGTGCACCTGCGGCCCATCACCGCGCGGGGGATGACCATCATTCCGCTCACCCGGAAGCCGGGCGGCATCCAGGCCTACAAGCACATCCTGCCGGCAGGGCCCCTGCAGCAGCCCAATCCGCAGGTGCACGAAGGCTATGAGTGGCTGTATGTCCTGAACGGAAAGCTCCGGATGGTGCTGGGCAGCCAGGACCTGGTCCTTGGGGCGGGGGAAGCCGCCGAGTTCGATACCCGCGTGCCGCACTGGTTCGGCCGCGCGGATGGAAGGCCCGTTGAATTCCTCAGCCTTTTCGGGACCCAGGGCGAGCGGGTGCACATCCGTTCCAAGCCATCCTGACCTGAGCTCCAGCTTTTTCCCAGCTGCGTAAGGTAGACAGGGCGGGACAGCCGGAAGCGGATGGGGGAGCACAATGTTGGGAATGGCGTCAGACGCTGGCGGCTCGACAGATAATTTGACCGGCCTGGTGGGCGTGGCTGCGCGGACCATCGAGCAAATGGGCGAGTGGGGCGTGGGTGCTTTTACCCTCGCCGAAACCGTGGTGCCGCCCATCCCCAGTGAAGTGATTTTGCCCTTGGCCGGCTACCTTGCCAAGCAGGGCTCCCTGCAACTGATCCTCGTATTTATCACCAGCACCCTCGGGGCATATCTCGGCGCGCTCTTCCTCTACTGGCTGGGCGCCAAACTGGGCCTTCAGCGTTCCATCCGCGGGCTGTCCAGGCTCCCCCTGGTGGACCAGGAGGACTTTGAGAAGGCCGCGGGATGGTTCCGCCGCCACGGCAGGTCCTCCATCTTCTTTGGCCGGCTGCTTCCGGGTGTCCGCAGCCTCATCTCCCTCCCGGCCGGAGCATCCGGAATGCCCCTGGCCACATTCAGCGTGTACACCCTGGCGGGCAGCGGACTGTGGAACGGGGCCCTGATCGGCCTGGGATACCTGCTGGGCACCCAATACCAGTTGATCGAGCAGTACTCCAGGTTCCTGAACTACGCGGTTTACGCTGCGCTGGGCGTGACGGTCCTCCTGCTCGTGGTGCGGCGGCTCAAGCGGGAGAAAGTCCGGCGCTGACCGGCCAAACCCCAAGGCGCCCCCACGCCTCCGTCACCCGTCAAAGTCGCCGGCGTTCCGGCGGAATGCGCCAAGGATGCGGATCAGGTGGTCCACGTCGCCGGGATCAAACCCCGGGGCGCTGAACACCTCGGCGTTGAGCGCCGCCGTCGAGCGCTTTGCCAGCGTGCGTCCCGCGGTGGTGAGCTCAATCAGCGTGGTCCTGCCGTCAGTGGGGTGCGGGGACCGGTCCACCAGGCCCGCACGCTCAAGCCGGTCCACGGCATTGGTGATGGACGTGGGGTGGACCTGGAGCAGTGCGCTCGCCTTGTTCATTGGCAGGGAGCCCTTTCTGGCGAAACTCAGCAGGGCCAGGAGTTCGTAGCGGGCAAACGTCAGTCCGAACGGCTTGAGCGTGGATTCGATCCTGGCCAGCAGGATCTGCTGCGTCCGCATAATGGCTGTGATGGCAGCCATGGGAGCGGCGACATCCGCCCAGCCCTGTTCCTCCCAGTTCCGCCGTGCTTCAGCAATGGGATCGCGGGGCAATGGGGTACCCATCGAACACCTTTCTTCCACGTGACGCGCATCACTCATGTACCAGCTGTGTGAATATACTAGGACATCCAATGGTTGGGCGACGCGGAGGTGGATGCCGGTGGGTCCCGAAGGACGCGATGAAGCACTCCCCTTTCCCGACGCCGACCTCATGTACGTCGCGGACCTCCTGGCGGGACCCGAGCGCCAGCGCTACCTCCGCATCCGTGAGTTCCTGCAGGACCACGTGCGCGGGCCCTCCATTCCATACTGGAACCGCGAAGCGTTCCCTTTTGGCCTCCTGGCCGAAATGGGCGGCTACGGCCTGGGGGCCCTCCAGGTGGACGGCAGTTCCACCCTGCTCAAGGGCCTGATCTACGTGGAGCTGGCCAGGGCGGACGTGTCCCTTTCTGCCCTCGCCGGCATCCACAATGAGCTGATCGTCGGCACCATCAACGAGCTGGGATCCCAGGAACAAAAGCACCGCTGGCTGCCGGGCCTGAAAGCCTTTGCCAGCCTGGGGGCGTTCGCGCTGACGGAACCGGACCATGGCTCCGATATCTCCGGAGGGCTGGAGACCTCCGCCAGGCTGGACGGAGGCGAGTGGGTCCTGAACGGGGCCAAGCGCTGGATCGGGGCCGGCACCATCGCCGACTTCGCCCTGGTCTGGGCACGCGATGCGGCGGACCGGCAGGTCAAGGCCTTCATTGTGGAGACGGACCGGCCAGGCTACGCTGCTGCCAAAATCTGCAACAAGATCGGCCTGCGGATCATGCAGAACGCGGACATCACGCTGCAGGACGTGCGGATTCCGGCGGCCAACCTGCTTCCCGGTGCTACGTCCTTCAGCCAGGCCAACGATTTATTGCGGGACTCCCGGGCCTGGGTGGGCTGGCAGGCTGCCGGAATCCAGCTCGCCGCGTTCGATATAGCCCGCGCCTACTCGCTGGCACGCCGGCAGTTCGGCAAGGAACTGGCGCAGTTCCAGCTGGTCCAGCAGCAGCTTGCGGACATCCTGGGAAACGCCACGGCCTCCCTGGCGCTGATGGTGCAGCTGGCGCGGATCCAGGAGGAGGGGAAGCTGGAAATGGCGCAGGCAGCCCTGGCCAAAGCCACCACCACCAGGCTGGCCCGTGCGTCGGTGGCGATGGGGCGGTCCCTCCTGGGCGGCAACGGTATCAGTGCTGACTTCGAAATGGGCAAGCTGTTTGGCGACGCTGAAATCCTGTACACCTACGAAGGCAGCTACGAGATCAACTCCCTCATCGTGGGGCGGGCCGTAACCGGAAAGTCCGCGTTCGCCTAGAGGTGCTCTTCCGCGTAGGCCAGCAGCGCGTCCCGCACAAAGCATGCGCCCGGTCCGCCGCCGTAATTGGCCGCAAACCGGGCATCGGCGACGTACATTTCCGCCAGGCCCACAACGTACCCCTTGATGGCCCCGCTATCCTCAGCCGCCGGAGTGCCGGGGATGGACTCCAGCCACTCAACGTGGCGCCGTGCAAGGTCCTGCGCATCGGCGGACACGGGGGAAACGCCGGAAGCAGCCGCGGCAATCCAGTCACTGCCCAGTTTCGCGGCGCCGGACTTCCACTCCTGCTGCCCCGCCGCACCCAACCCACGCCACCACGCATCGCTTTTCGCGTAGGCGTCCTTGCCCCAGCGCCCTTCCACCTCGTCTTTGTACTGCGTGTGGTCGAACCCGTCGAACATCTTTTCAGCCACCATGTCGCCGCCGCCTTTCACTGTTTCGATTGTTTGCCGGACGGATGCCATTTGCCGCGTGAGCCGTTCCTGCTCCTGCGCCAGCCACTCGAGATGCCGGGCCAAGGCCTGCACTGCATCTGTCTGCTGGCGGAAGACCTCGGCAATCGCCGGCAGGCCCAGGCCAAGCTCCCGAAGCAGGAGGATTCGCTGCAGCTGCAGGAGGGTGGCGCCGTCGTAATAGCGGTAGCCGTTGCTGCCCACACGGCTGGGCTTCAGCAGCCCAATCTCGTCGTAATGCCGCAGAGTGCGGCTCGTGGTGCCGGCAAACCGGGCCACGTCCTGGATGGACCAGTCAGGGGCCGGCGTCGCATCTGTTGCATCCATGATCCGAGCGTAGGGCTTGACGCTGCGTCAAGGTCAAGCAGGTTTTTCCGGGAAGCCGTGACCCTGTGGACGGCGGTGTCCGGACCGGTTCCGGGCCTGCGCCACGAGGCGCCTGAAGGCGAAAATGAACACTGCCTCGATGGCCAGCATCAGGCCCACGAGCAGCCACTGCCCCCGGGCAGCGAAGACAATGCATCCGGTCACCGCCAGGACAGTTCCCAGCGCAAGCGTGTAAACGGCAAAGCCGACGGCGACGCGCGCGCTGCGGACGCCGGTCCGGAACCCGAAGCCCAGGGGTTCACCGCCGGGGTGCCCGGGAACCCGGTCGGGCGCGCCCGGCCCCAGTCTGTCGAACTCTTCCCAAGGGTCCTGGTCCTGTCCCGTCACCCTCCAATTGTCCCAAATCCGGAACCGCAAGGGTTGGTGGTCAGGGGATACGGGCAATAAAACAGCGGCCCCTCCAGCAAAATGCTGGAGAAGCCGCTGCAGGATACGGGGTTCCGCCGGCGCAGGGCCGGCGGTCACCTAAGCCTTAGAGCGGGCGGATGTTCTCCGCCTGCGGGCCCTTGGGGCCCTGGGTCACATCGAATTCAACCTTCTGGTTCTCATCGAGTGAGCGGTATCCGCTGCTGGCGATTGCGGAGTAGTGGGCGAAAACGTCAGCGGACCCGTCATCGGGGGCAATGAAGCCAAAACCCTTTTCGGCGTTGAACCATTTAACTGTGCCTGTTGCCATGGCTGCATTCCTTCGTGTGACTCTGATTCTCTCCCCGTGCCATCGGCCCGGAGTGCGAGGAGAACGTCCCCCGCAGTCCCCAACGTACGGGGCGCAGGCCGTGCTTGCAAGGGTTAGGCAACATTTGGCGAGGTCAGCGCATCCCTTCGCGGCGGATTGCGGTTGCTATTGCGGCTGCCCTGGTCTCAACCCCGAGCTTGGCGTAGATGTGGGCAAGATGCGTTTTTACGGTGGCTTCGGAGATGAAAAGGCGCCGGCCCAGTTCGCGGTTGCTAAGCCCTTCGGTGAGGAGGCTCAACAGTTCTGCCTCGCGCGGAGTGAGGATTTCTTCGGGATTGCGCAGTTGCTGGAACAACCGCGATGCCACTGGCGGGCTCATGACGCTCTTGCCTTGTACGGCACCGCGGATGGCGGAAAAAATCTCCTCGGGCGCGGCATCCTTCAAGAGGTATCCCATGGCGCCGGCATCCACCGCCCGCACGATGTCCGCGTCCGAGTCGTACGTTGTGAAGACCAGGATCGCCTGGCCCCCGTTGCGCTCGCGGATTCTGCGGATTGCCTCGATTCCGTCCATCCCCGCACCCATGGCGAGGTCCATGACCACCACGTGGGGGGAATGCTCCTGGACCCGGTCCATGGCTTCTTCCCCGGATGCGGCCTCGGCAATGACGTGGAGGTCCGGCTGCGTTCCCAGCAGGGCCCGCAGCCCGCTTCTCACCACCAGGTGGTCGTCCACCAGCAGCACCGTGATCGAGCTCATGCCGGTGTTCCCTGTGCGCGGTGCCCGTCGGAGGGCACCGGCAGCTGTGCTGCGACGATGGTCCCTTCCCCGGGTGCGCTTTGCACGGAGAAGGTGCCGCCCAGCTGCTCCACGCGCTGCCGCATGGCGCGCAGCCCATAGCCGCCGGCGTCCGACGGCGCTGCTGCCGCCGCCGGATCGAAGCCCGCGCCGTCGTCGTAAATATCCAGGGTGACCGCCTCCGGAAGGAATCCGATTGTCACGGCGGCTGCGGCTGCGGAGGCGTGCAGCCTGATGTTGGAGGCAGCGCTCTGCACCACCCGCAGCAGGGCGTGCCGGAGTTCGGCGGGGACGGGCCGGGGCTCCCCGGTCACCAGGAGCCGGGCTTCGGGGACGTACTGCCGGGCCGCGAGGAGCAGCGCGTCAGGAAGCGGGGAGCCCTCCAGCCCGGGAGAGGCAAGCTCGTGCACCAGGGCGCGGGTTTCGGCCAGGTTGTTCCGCAGCAGCGCAGTGGCTTCAAGGAGGCCGGCCCGCGCTGAATCGTGCGGCCATGACCGCCCTGACGCTTCGAGCAGCAGCAGGCTGCTGGCAAGGCCCTGGGTCACGGTGTCGTGGATTTCCCGGGAGACCCGCTCCCGTTCGGCAATGGTGCCGGCGCGGCGTTCACTGGCGGCCAGCTGTCCCTGCGCCAGGGAAACCTCGGCGTGCAGGCGGCGCTGCTCCCCGGCGTCGTGCTGGATCCGGTCATAGATCAGCGTCAGCATGACGCCCACTGCCAGGGGCCCGAGGAGCATCGCCAGGTCCGTGCCATTGCTCATCCGGAACAGCCCGGCAGCAGTGGCTGCGGCCGTGACCCCGGCTGCGGTGTAGGCCGCCGCGCCTGCCAGGGCACTCCGGCTGAGGAAGAAGAGCGCAAACGAGCACCAGGCAAAGCTCGGCGCTGCGACCACCAGGACAGCCCAGACCGCCACCAGGGCAACCATCCACGGCACCCCTGGCCGCCCCCGCCGGGCCAGCACCGCCACGACGGCGTACAGCAGGCAGGCGGCTGCGGCCAGTCCGAGGACCATGAGGTTGTCAGCGGGGCTGTGCCGCATGACGTACCGGACCAGCGAGGCCACCAGGAGCACGGCGAACCCAAGATGTACGGCTATGTCGATGCCGGCCAAGGGGGCACGGCCCGGAGCCGTAGGGGCGGAGTCCGTGCCGGGGGATGGGGCCGGGCCCTCCACGATGGCGTCGTCAGGGGTTCGGGCGGAGGCTCGGGTAGGCATGGGATTTCCGGTTCAGGTGGGGGAAGGCTATCCACAATGCTATTGCGCCCGCCTTCCCGCGTCTCTCAGCCTTTTGGCTGATACGGCTGGCCTTGTGGCGCAGGACGTAACAGCCAAACGCCCGATGGCAGGGCTGGCCGGCGCCGGAAGGATGGAACCGTACCCGAACCGAACATTGCCCATGAAGGAAACACCATGAAGAAGTCCACAAAAGCCCTTGCCGCCGCAGCTGCCGGTGCGCTTGCCCTCACCGCCGGCGTGACGGCCGCCGCGAATGCCGGGCCCGGTCCAGCTGCGGCAGCAGTCCCTGCGGCAGACATCCAGCCCGTGCCGGAAAACGTCGTGCAGCAAAACCGCATATCGGCAGGCGCCTCTGCCCGGGCCGTGCAGGCGGCCCTTGCCAAATGCCAGGCGGACAAGCTGCCGTTCGTCACGGTGGCGCTGGTGAACCGTTTCGGGACAGTGCAGGCGCTGCTGCGCGGGGACAACGCCGCCGAACACACTATCGAGGCCGCCCGGCAGAAGGCCTACACTGCTGCGGCCTTCGGAACCCGCACCAGCGAGCTTGCCAAAAGGATCAACGGAACCGGCCCCAGCATTGCCGACCTTCCCGGCACGCTCTTCCTTGCGGGCGGCGTCCCCCTCAAGGTCAACGGGGCTTCAGTGGCCGGCATCGGCGTCGGCGGCGCTCCCGATGGGGCCTTGGATGAGGCCTGTGCTGCGGCCGGCGCGGATGCCATCACGGTGCCCGGCGCAGCCCAGTAGGCTGGGCTGATGCGGTGGTTCCTGGCCCTGTGCGTGGCCTCCTGCCTTGCCGTGTCAGTAGCGGCGTGCCAGGCGGCGCCGGGGGAGGGGCAGCAGCCGCCGGCTCCTCCGCCGTCGGCCGTTGCCGGTCCTGAAATCCCGCCGCCAGCGGTGCCGGCTCCCGCTGCACCATTGCTGTCCGCAGCGGAACAGGCGCAGATTGACCAGGAACTCGTCACGGCCGCCAAAGCCAACAATGAACTTCTGGTTGCTGAGCTGATAGGCCGTGGCGGTGACGTGAATGCCAAGGACGCCATCCAGGACTCGGCGTTCCTCTACGCAGGAGCGGAAGGTTACAACGAGGTGCTGCAGTTGACCCTGGAGGCGGGGGCGGACGTCGCCAGTACCAACCGGTACGGCGGCACCGCGCTGATACCTGCCAGCGAACACGGCCACGTAGAGACGGTGCGGATCCTGATCGACGCCGGAGTGCCGGTCAACCACGTCAACAGCCTGGGCTGGACGGCCATGCAGGAAGCCATCCTGTTGAACAGCGGCGGCCCGCGGCAGCAGGAGGTGGTCCGGCTGCTCCTCGACGCAGGCGCAGACCCGGATATCCGCGATCCCGAAGGCAGGACCGCCCTGCAGAATGCGGAACGCCTGGGTTTCGCGGAAATCGCAGCCCTGATCCGCTCCCGCGGCTAGAGTTTTTGTCCAGATATGGCGGGTTCCAGGGCGTTCAAGTCGCCATATCTGGACAAAAACTCTTCGGCCTAGACGGCTTCGAGGATGCTTACGTAGTTGGCGATGCCCACGCCGCCCATGTTCTGGACGGCGGCGCGGCGGGGGTTGGCAAGCTGCATGTCACCGGCGGTTCCGGTGAGCTGCATCGCGGAGATGACGTGCTGCGATACTCCCGTGGCGCCAACCGGATGGCCCTTGGCCTTCAGCCCGCCTGAGACGTTGACCGGCAGCTTGCCGTCCTTGTATACCCAGCCTTCTTCGATGGCCCGGGCGCCCTGGCCTGGCCCGGTCAGGCCCATAGCCTCGTACATGAGCAGTTCCGCGATAGTGAAGCAGTCGTGAACCTCGGCGAAGTCCAGATCCGACAGACTGACGCCGGCCATCGTCAATGCGCGCTGCCAGGAGACGCGGGTAGCTTCGAACGCCACGGGGTCCCGCCGGGCCGCCGGGAAGAAGTCGTTTGCCTGGCCAAAGCCGGCCAGGCGCACGGGTGCGGCGGCCCCGTTGCTGGCGGAGGTGGACAGTACGACGGCGGCCGCCCCGTCCGAGACAAGGGAACAGTCCGTGCGGCGCAGGGGGTCGGCCACCATGGGGTTCTTGTCCGAGACCGTGCGGCAGAACTCCTCGCCGAGGTCCTTGCGGAGCTGGGCGTAGGGGTTGTCCACCCCGTTGCGGTGGTTCTTCGCGGCGATGGAACCCAGGACATCCCCCAGGTTCGCATCGCCGTACCGCTTCCCGTAGTGCTTGGCCACCTCGGCGAAGAGCCCGGTGAAGCCGGTGGTGGAGGGTTTGCCAGCCATGTCGTAGTCCGCGCCCAGCAGCCCTGCCCCCACAACCTCGGCCCCGGCGTGGGTCATCTTCTCGGCGCCGATCACCAGCACCGTTTTCGCCGTGCCCGCGAGCAGCGATTTGGTGCCCTGCTGGAACGCGGCGGAGCCTGAGGCGCAGGCGTTCTCCACCCGCGTTGCTGGCACGTTGGCAAGGTGGGGCGAGACCTGCAGCGCCAGCGACGACGGGAACGCCAGCGGCATCATGCCGGAATTGAACTGGCCCAAGTAGATTTCGTCGATCTGGCCCGGCTCGATCCCGGCATTCGCGATGGCCTCGGTGGCCACGTGGACGATCAGGGACTCAAGGGTTTCGTCCGCCAGTTTGCCGAAGCGGCTGTGCCCCCAGCCGGTCAGCAGGACATCCTTGCCGAACTGTTCCTGCAGGCTCATGCCGGTGATCCTTCCAAGGCTTGTTCCGCCAGCGCCACCCTGAATTCCGCCTCCGTCTTCTCCCGGATTTCCTCAACGGTGACTCCGGGTGCAAGGCGGGTGAGCATGAGCTGTCGCCCGGCTGTTTCCTGGCCGCTGTCCGCCCCGCCCTGGACCAGGTCAAACACCGCCAAGTCGCTGATGATCCGGTCCACCACCCCGAGCCCGGTCAGGGGAAGAGTGCATTCCCGCACGATCTTGGCACTGCCGTCTTTGGCGTTGTGTTCGGTGAGGACCACCACGCGGGGCGTCCCGGCCACGAGGTCCATGGCTCCGCCCATGCCCTTGACCATCTTGCCGGGGATGGTCCAGTTGGCCAGGTCGCCGCTGCCCGAAACCTGCATGGCCCCGAGGATGGCCACCTTGACGTGGCCACCGCGGATCATGCCGAAGGACGTGGCGGAATCGAAGATACTGCCGCCGGGCAGCACGGTGACGGTCTGCTTGCCGGCGTTGATCAGGTCGGCGTCCTCCTCGCCCTCATAGGGGAAGGGCCCCATGCCCAGCAGGCCGTTCTCGCTCTGCAGCACCACCCGCACGCCGTCCGGCAGGTTATTGGCCACCAGCGTGGGAATGCCGATCCCCAGGTTCACGTAGTCGCCGTCGTTCAGTTCTTCGGCCGCGATGGCAGCCATTTCATCCCTGGTCCAGGCCATGGGGGTTCTCCTTCGGGTAAGTAGGGTAGCGGTCAGGCCGGTACGGCTTCGGGCGCGGGGCGGCCTGCGGCCGGACGCACCGTACGCTGCTCGATGTCCTTGACGCGGCCGCTGGCCTGCACCAGGCGTTGCACGTAAACGCCGGGGGTAACGACGTGGTTGGGATCCAGTTGGCCCGGTTCCACAACCACCTCGGCTTCGGCGATGGTCAGGAGGCCGGCGGTGGCAACAACGGGGTTGAAGTTCCGGGCGGTGTAGCGGTAAACGAGGTTTCCGTCCGTGTCTGCGGTGTGCGCATGGACAAGCGCGACGTCGGCACGGATGGCGCGTTCGCGGACGTACGTTTCGCCGTCGAACACCTCGTGCGGCTTGCCTTCGGCAACCAGCGTGCCCACCCCGGTCCTGGTGTAGAAGGCGGGGATACCGGCACCGCCTGCGCGGAGCCGTTCGGCGAGGGTGCCCTGCGGCGTGAACTCCACCTCCAGCCTGCCGGCCAGGTACTGCTCTGCAAACAGCTTGTTCTCGCCAACATAGCTGGCAATGACCTTCCGCACCCGGCCCGCATCGATCAGGATGCCCAGGCCTTTGCCGTCCACGCCCATGTTGTTCGAGACCACCGTCAGGTCCTTTACCCCCGAGCCGCGGACGGCCTCAATCAGGTCCGCGGGGATCCCGCTCAGGCCGAACCCGCCCACCGCGAGGGTCATGCCGTCCTGCAGCACGCCTTCCAGTGCAGCGGCGGCAGTGGATTGAAGCTTTGTCATGAAGTCTCCTCATCGAGCATCCGGGGTCATCCACTTTGTGGACAAGGGTTCTGGAAGTGGACACTATGAGGGATCCCCAAGGCTGTCAAGGAGCGGATTTATCGTTTGGAAACGCACATTTCATACTGTGGACGGTAGGATACAGCCTATCCATAATGTGGACGTCAAGGGAGAATATGAACACGTCGCCGGTACAGGGAGCCCAAGTTGTGAGCCGGATAGCAGGTCTGTTACGGCTTGTGGGCCGGAGTGCAGAGGGCATGTCCCTCGCCGGCCTCGTCAAGGAATCCGGCCTTACCCGGCCAACCGTTCACCGCCTCCTGTCGTCACTGGCGTCGGAGGGGCTGCTGGACCACGACCCCATTTCCGGCAACTGGGTGCTGGGTCCGGAGATCCTCCTGATGGGGTCGGTTGCATCGGCGCGGTTTCCCCTTGAGGAGATCGCCCGGCCCAGCCTCCGCCGGCTTGCCGAAGCCACCGGCGAGAGTGCCTTCTTTTCCATCCGCCGTGGTTCCGAAACCGTGTGCCTGCTGCGCGAGGAGGGCAGCTTCCCGGTCCGGTCCTTCGTCCTGCACGAGGGGGTGCGGTTCCCGCTGGGTGTCGCCTCGGCGGGCACCGCGATCCTGGCCTTCCTGCCGGAAACTGAGCAGGAAGAGCTGCTGGGGAACTGGCAAGGGCACGCAGGTGCTTTCGCTGCCTCACACACCAGGGAACTGGTCCGGGCCAACCTCGCCCAAACCCGGATGTCCGGCTACTCCGTGAATCCGGGCCTTGTCCTTGAAGGGAGCTGGGGAATGGGCGCGGCGGTCTTTGATGCCTCCGGCAGGCCCGCCTGGGCGCTTTCCCTGACCGGCATCGAGCCGCGTTTCAAGCCCGAACGGCAGGAGGAACTGGGCGGCCTGCTGATGGCCGAGGCACACCGCATCACCCAGCAGCTTGGCGGCGAAGGAAAGGGGGCGCGGCCCCGCTGAGCCTCCCCGCCTCTGCCGGGAAAGCACGACGGCGCGCCCACCTTTATGGTGCGGCGCGCCGTCGTACGTCCCCAGAGGCGGGAATTCAGCGGTGCTTCAACTGGTCCTACAGCCCGGTCCGCGGTTCCTCCGGTCCTTCGTGCTTCCACCAGGTGTCAAAAATGCTGACGGGGACGGTGCGCTTGTGGCGTGTCCGCAGGTATTTCTCCTCGATGGACGCAGCCACGGATTCAGGCACGTCCCGGCCTTCGAGGTAATCGTCGATCTGGTCGTAACTCAGGCCCAGCTCATCCTCATCGGTGCGTCCCGGCCTGTCGTCCAGGAGGTCCGCCGTGGGCACCTTCTCCCACACGCGGGCGGGGGCTCCCAGTTCGGCCAGCAGCGCACGGTTCTGCCGCTTGTTCAGGCCGAACAGCGGAAGGATGTCCGCGCCGCCGTCGCCGTACTTTGTGAAGAAGCCCGTCACGGACTCTGCGCCATGATCCGTGCCGATAACCAGGTAGTTGTGTTCTCCCGCCAACGCATACTGGGCGATCATGCGGGTCCGTGCCTTGGTGTTGCCTTTGTGGAAATCGGAGATTTCCGTGCCCACGGTCTTCTCGAACTCATCCTCGAAACCGTCCACCGCGGCGGAGATGTTGAAGGTCCACTCCGTCTTGGGCTTGATGAAGTCGAGGGCTGCCTGGGCGTCTTCCTCGTCATGCTGGACGCCGTAGGGCAAGCGCACCGCCACGAAATTGGCTTCCACTCCTTCGGCCTCAAGCTCCTCGACAGCCAGCTGGGCCAGCTTTCCGGCGAGGGACGAGTCGAGGCCTCCCGAGATGCCCAGGACGAAGCCCTTGGTGTGGGTGGCCTTGAGGTAGTCCTTCAGGAATGTGACGCGCTTGCGCACCTCCCCGGCGGGGTCGATCCGGGGCTGAACGCCCATTTCTTCAATGATCTTTGCCTGGAGTTCGCGCATGAGGTCCAGACTAGCCAGCTGCAGCGACAGGCCTCAAGCATCCACACCGGTCCGCCCGCACTAAACTGGAGACCATGACTTCCCCCAGTGACACTGCAGTGGATACTGCAGCCGCCCGCGCCCGACTGCTGGAACTGATCAAGGAACTCGCCGTGGTCCGCGGCAAGGTAATCCTCTCCAGCGGAGCCGAGGCTGACTACTACATCGACCTCCGCCGGATCACGCTGCACCACGAGGCTTCAAAGCTGGTGGGCCAGGTGATGCTGGCCCTGGCGGACGACGCCGGCATCGACTTTGAGTGCGCCGGCGGGCTCACCATGGGCGCGGACCCGGTAGGTACCGCGGTCATGCACGCCGCCGTGGACGCCGGGCGGGCCGTCGATGCGTTTGTGGTCCGCAAAGCCCAGAAGTCCTACGGCATGGGCCGCCAGGTGGAGGGCCCGTCCGTGGAGGGCCGCAATGTCCTGGTCCTGGAGGACACGTCCACCACCGGAGGTTCTGCGCTGACGGCCGTGGAAGGCGTCCGGAAAGCCGGAGGAAACGTGGCGGCTGTTGCCGTCATCGTGGACCGTGACACAGGCGCGAAGGAAAAGATCGAAGCGGAAACCGGTGTGCCCTACCTGTTCGCGTTCGGCAAGGACGAGCTCGGCCTGTCCTGAGCCGCTTTCGCCGCCACGGCACCCAGGTCCCGCAGGCCCGCCCCCGCAGCCGGCCTGTTGGACCGTAACGCGGGGCTGTTCTATCATGTGCGATAACCCCTTTTCCCGTACGGAGAACGTGCACCATGCTCCCCCCTGAACAACCGTTGAGCACAACCGACCAGGTCCAGAACCTCATCTTGGAAAGTGCCGACTTCGAGGACTTCCTTAACGAACTGGCACGTTTTTCCGCGCACCAGATGGCCGGCGACGGCGACGACGCCCTGTGCGGCATCACCCTGCTCCGCGACCGCAAGGCCGCGACCATTGGCTGGAGCAGCGATTCGGCCCGGGAAGTGGACGAGATCCAGTACTCCCTCTCGCAAGGACCTTGCCTCACAGCGGCCAAGGAGGAACGCGAAGTCAACGTTCCGGACCTCTTTGACGAGAACCGCTGGGGCCCTGACTACGCTGCAGCGGTGGCCTCCCACGGGCTGCGCTCGGTACTGTCCCTGCCCTTCAACCTCCAGGGGGAGGCAAAGGCGGCGCTCAACCTGTACTCCGACGCCCCGCACAAGTTCGATGAACGTGCCGTTGCCCGGGCCCGCGAATTCACCCGCGAGATCTCACAGGCGCTCCGCTTGGCGGTACGCTTTTCGCTCCACACCGACAGCGCCGCCAACCTCCGCGCCACCCTGGAGTCCCGGACCATCATCGACCTCGCCATAGGAATCGTGATGGCCCAGAACAGGTGCAGCCAAGAGGCGGCAGTTGCCATCCTCACCGAGGCCTCAAGCAACACCAACACCAAGCTCAGGGATATCGCCAAATCCCTGGTGGACTCGGTGGGAGGCGTTGGGAGCCGCACCCACTTCCAGGAGCCGGGAAAGCGGCAGGCTGACCAGAGCGCCTAGCGGGCAACCAGGACACCTCGTTGTTACTGGCGGGTTGTGCCCGGCTTCCGTAGGGGGTTACGCTTACCAAGGTTGAGCCGTCGGCCATAGACACCCTCTTTTGGAGTACCTATGGACCGCGCCTTAAATGCCTTCGTTAACCTAAATGTCCCCGCCGACGTCGTCCTGATCGACATCCGGGGAACCTTGAACCAAAGCTCCCGCCCTGAACTCGTGCACATCGTCCGGCGCGTCCGGCGGATGGGCATCCGCTCCCACATCCGCGTTGACCTCTCAGGGGCTGGGAAAGTGGAGTCTTCTGCCCTTGCCGGCCTCCGGAGCGACCTCAACGCCATCGACAGCGATACGCTGCCGGGAATTTATGGCAACGGGGTTTCATTGGCCTTTTCCCCAAGCGCCGATGTTTGGGCCACTCAGCCGAACCCAACCCAGCCGCCGCTGGCACTCATCGACGTCCTCACCGACCTGACGGAGGACGGAGAGGATTTTTCCGACGGCTACCCGCTGGTGCCCACGGGACGCCTGGAAGAGTTGTGCGGCCGTGCACTGGAGGAATACTCGGACGCTGAACTGCTGACTGCCAGCGACTGGATTTTCGGCCTGCTGGACACCCCCAGTGCCTTTGCCGGCCCGGACCTGCTGGGCCGTTACAACGATATTGGACTGGAGTTCCGGAGGCGCCGGCAGCAGGCAGCACCCCTTCCCGCCTCGGAGGACCAGGCCGCCAGCTGAGGGGCCTGCCGGTCCCGGCGTCACTCAATGGTTACACCCGGATTCTTGCGGCAGCGTCTTCGGGTGTGCCTACGGTAGAGCCGTGCCGTATGAGGGGGAGGTAAGTCCACAGGGCCGGCCCGGGGTCCCGGGTGCCCGGCTGCTGGCAGAAGGTGCTGCCCTCAAACAGTTCTCGCGGCGCGGTTTCCTGGCGGGGACCGGTGCGGCCGGCCTGCTCGCGGCAGACATGCTGCTGACCCGGCAGGTGCAGGCCCAGCGCCGCACGGACCGGATCCTCCCCGTCGCCGACGACTTCGCCGATGCCTACTACCCGGATGCCAGCTGGTTCCTGTTCCCCGGATACAAGACCAGCTGGGAGGAAGCGCAGTGGATCCTCAATTCCCTTCGGGGCGCCCTCAACAAGCGGGCACGGCTGGCGGCCGTGGGGTACTCCAACCAGGGCCTGGACATTGACAGCATCGTTATTGCTGTCATCGAGTATGTCCGTGCCCAGAAACTTACCAAGCTGTTCTTTTACGGCCACAGTTTCGGCGGGATGGTGGCCACCCAGGTTGCCGCGCGGCTCCTGGAAATCCACGGTGTGGAGGTCCAGTTCATCGTGCTGGACTCTAGCCCCTACAGCAAGCACGATGTCCTGGACCAGAGCTGGTTCGACGGCGTGGTGTTCCTCTACGAGCGGGGCTTCCGGTTCCCGTCCACCCTGCGCGGAGGGTACGAACTGGGGGAGCGGGTCATCCACAAGGACGAAAGGAGCTGGCGCCAGATCCTTGACCAGACCCTCGAGCAGCTTTCCCCGATTGCACCCTCAAGCCTGCTGATCCAGTCCGAATCTGCCTATATCTACTACTTCGACGGCAGCAGGTTCGCCGGCAGGCTGGCTGGCGCCAAGATGGCCTACATCGGCAACCCCCGGGACCGCACAGTCCGGTACCAGACGGCAGTGGAGGCATGGGCCGTGGCGTTCAAGGCCAACATGGTCTCGAGCAGCCTTCACACCGAAGGCGCCAGGCCGGCCCACGCAAGTCCCGGATGGAACCCCAACGTGTACCGGCCGGTCCTTGAACAGCTGCTGGACGAGCACTTCCCGCTTCCCCGCGGCGGATCCCGGGTAACGGTCTTCTAAGGCTCCTGCTAGATCTGGTTTTTCAGGTCCGCCACGGAGTTCAGCACCTGGTTGGGCCGGAACGGATACGCGGCGATGTCGTCTTTGTGTGTGATGCCGCTGAGGACCAGGACGGTGTGCAGCCCCGCCTCCATGCCGGCGATGATGTCTGTGTCCATCCGGTCGCCAATCATCGCGGTGGTCTCGGAGTGCGCGTCAATCTGGTTCATGGCCGAGCGGAACATCATGGGATTCGGCTTGCCCACAATGTAGGGCTCGCGGCCGGTGGCTTTGGTGATCAGGGCCGCGATGGCTCCGGTGGCCGGCATGGGGCCATCCTTCGAGGGGCCGGTGGCATCCGGGTTGGTGGCGATGAACCGTGCGCCGGCGAGGATGAGGCGGATGGCCATGGTGATCGCCTCGAAGGAATAGGTGCGCGTTTCGCCGAGCACCACAAAGTCGGGGTTCTGGTCGGTAAGGATGAAGCCTGCCTCGTGCAGCGCCGTCGTCAGCCCTGCCTCGCCGATGGTGTAGGCGCGGTTTCCGGATTCCGAACCACGGACCTGGTCCTTGAGGAACTGCGCGGTGGCCAGGGCGGAAGTCCAGATGTTCTCCTCCGGGATTTCCAGGCCCGAGGAGCGCAGCCGTGCAGCAAGGTCGCGCGGCGTGAAGATGGAGTTGTTGGTCAGCACCAGGAACCGCTTGGAGGTGTCCACCCACCGCTGTATGAGTTCCGCTGCGCCGGGGATCGGCTGGTTCTCATGGACCAGCACGCCATCCATGTCCGTCAGCCAGCACTCAATCTCCTGGCCGCTGCGGTAAACCGCGGGGTTTCCTGCTACCTGGTCTGCTTCTGCCACGTCTACCTCCACCGGTGATGAATGCTCCAGTGGTCCAGTCTAGTGTTGAGGGGTGAACCAAGCGCCCGGCCTCCCAGACGAACCCAGCCCCCAGCCTGAGGAGGCCGGCCATGAAAAGGCGGAGGTCGGCGTCGGGCCCTGGGAAGGTGAACTTCCGGAAGGGGACCACTGGGATCCCGATCTCCTCGCCGACGGCGACCGCCGCAACGTGCTGGACAAGTACCGGTACTGGAAGCACGAGGCGATCGTGGCGGAACTCGATTCGCGGCGCCACAACTTCCATGTCGCCATCGAAAACTGGCAGCACGACCTGAACATCGGCACGGTGGTGCGGACCGCCAACGCGTTCCTGGCCAAGGAAGTGCACATCATCGGACGACGCCGGTGGAACCGGCGGGGCGCCATGGTCACCGACCGCTACCAGCACGTCCGCCACCACCCCACGGTTGAGGACTTCGTGGCCTGGGCGGAGGGGGAGGGGCTGGCGATCATCGGGATCGATATCTTCCCGGATTCGGTTCCGCTGGAAACCTATGAACTGCCCAGGGACTGCGTCCTGGTGTTCGGCCAGGAAGGGCCCGGGCTGACGCCGGAGGTCCATGAGGCCGCCGTGGCCACCCTGTCCATCGAGCAGTTCGGCTCCACCCGGTCCATCAATGCGGCCTCCGCCGCCGCCATCGCCATGCATGCCTGGGTCCGCCGGCACGTGTTCAACCAGCACGTGTAGCTCCGCGAGATGGCACTTAACGGCAGTCCGGGCGGCCCGCACTGCCGTTAAGTGCCATCTCGCGCAGGGCGAGGAGGCCCAGGCTGTGGATAACTCAAACCGTGCACCACGGACGAGCCAGAATGAGGGATGCGCAGGGCCATCCTTCCGGACCATTTGAACAGTGGTTCGTTCTCCCTCCGGGCCTCGGACAAGGCTGGAGTCACACGTACCCGGACGGCGGCAAAGGACCTGGTGACCGTCTCGCGGGGGATCCGGGTGCCCGTGCAATCCGGCGCCACGGGATCAGCAGCCCTGCGTGCGTACACGGACCTTGACGACACCTCCATCCTCACGTCATTGTCGGCGGCGCACGTCTGGGGCGCGCCCTTACCGGCCCGATGGAGCGGCGACTGGCGGATCCACCTTGCCCGGCGCCGCGGCTTCAGCTTCCCACGGCGGGCCAACGTCGTTGGGCACCTGCTGACCTTCCTCCCGTGCGAGGTGGTGGAGTACGACGGCGTCCGGCTCACTTCGCCCGCGCGGACGTGGCTGGACCTTGCAGGCCTGCTGACGGTGGAGGAGTTGGTAGCCGTTGGTGATCATCTGGTTTGCTGCCATGGGCCAGAGTTTCCCCTGCCCAGGCAGGCCATGTGCAGTATCGATGAATTGCGGGACATCACCGGCCGGCACCGGGGAATGCGGGGCGTCCGAACAGCGCGGGAGGCAGTTGAGTTGATCCGCGTGGGCAGCGACTCGGACCCTGAAACCAGGATGCGTCTTGCGCTCGTTGATGCGGGGCTGCCCGAGCCGGTGCTTAACCACGTGCTGTTTGACGGCCGGGGCGTCCCGGTCCTGTGGCCGGATGCGGCTTATCCGCCCTGGGGCATTGCGTTGCAGTATGACGGCGGGCATCATGCAGCCGAGGAGCAGCACTTGCGGGACATTGACCGGCAGGACCGGACCGACATATGCGGCTGGCTGGAGGTCAGGGTTGGCAAACATCATCTCGAAGGTGACCGTCCCGCCGTCGTATCCAAGGTCCGAAGGGCGTTGCAGAGCCGGGGATGGAGGCCAGATGACACATCACAGCAATGGACGGCAGCAACATTGCTGTGAAGTGCCATCTCGGGTGTGGCGGGCGGAGCGTAACCCAGAACACGCCCGGCCCGGAAATGACTAGGATGGTGCTAGCCGTAAGCGGTACTCCAGGGTTACCAGCCCACAGACGAACCTCAGCATAGGAGTCAGCATGCCCATTGCAACCCCAGAGATCTACTCCGAGATGATCGACCGCGCAAAGGCGGGCGGCTTCGCATTCCCGGCCGTGAACGTGACGTCCTCGCAGACGCTGAACGCTGCCCTGCGCGGCTTCGCCGAAGCCGAGTCCGACGGCATCGTCCAGGTCTCCACCGGCGGTGCAGCCTACTGGTCGGGCGCCTCCACCAAGGACATGGTCGCCGGTTCCCTGGGCTTCGCCGCGTTCGCCCGCGAAGTTGCCAAGAACTACGGCGTCAACATCGCCCTGCACACGGACCACTGCCCCAAGGACAAGCTGGACGGTTTCGTCCTGCCCCTGCTGGCTGCTTCCGAGGCTGAGGTCAAGGCCGGCCGCAACCCGCTGTTCAACTCGCACATGTGGGACGGTTCCGCAGAAACCCTGCAGGAAAACCTCCGCATCGCCCGTGAGCTGCTCGAGCGCACCGCTGCCGCCAAGATGATCCTCGAGGTCGAAATCGGCACCGTGGGCGGCGAGGAAGACGGCGTCGAGAACGAAATCAACGAGAAGCTCTACACCACCGTTGAAGACGCCCTGGCCACCATCGAAGCCCTCGGCGCCGGCGAGAACGGCCGCTACATCACGGCCCTCACCTTCGGCAACGTGCACGGCGTCTACAAGCCCGGCGGCGTGAAGCTGCGCCCGGAGATCCTCAAGGACATCCAGGCCCAGGTGGGAGCGAAGATCGGCAAGGACAGCCCGTTCGACCTCGTGTTCCACGGCGGCTCCGGCTCCTCGGACCAGGAAATCGCGGACGCAGTCTCCTACGGCACCATCAAGATGAACATCGACACCGACACCCAGTACGCCTACACGCGCCCGGTTGCGGACCACATGTTCAAGAACTACGACGGCGTCCTGAAGGTCGACGGCGAAGTGGGCAACAAGAAGACCTACGATCCCCGCGTCTGGGGTGCCTCCGCCGAAGCCGGCCTGGCAGCCCGCGTGGTGGAAGCCACCAAGCAGCTCGGTTCGGCCGGAAAGACTTTCTAGATGTCGGACGAGTTCCGCCGGAACCTGATGGGCCCGGAGCCCACGCTCCTGCCTGCCGAGACCGAGGTCTACCAGCAGCTGGACGCGGGCCAGGAAGCCCTGGACCTCGTGGCCAAGCACCCCACTTCGTCGCTGTTGTGGGCCGTGCTGGCCGAGGAGGCCTGGGCTGAGGGCCGCACCATCGATTCCTACGCCTACTCCCGGGTGGGCTACCACCGGGGGCTGGACTCGCTGCGCCGCAACGGCTGGCGCGGCGTGGGGCCCATCCCCTGGGAGCATGAGCCCAACCGGGGGTTCCTGCGGGCCCTGTACTCGCTGGGCCGGGCTTCCGCCGCCATCGGCGAGGCGGAGGAACCGGAGCGGATCGAGAAGTTCCTCAACGATTCCGATCCCTTGGCCAAGGCTGCCATCGAGGCGAAGTAACAAGCGCAGGTTAAAGCGCGACGGCGGGTGGTCACCTTTTTGAAAAAGGTGGCCACCCGCCGTCGTTCGTCCGGGAGTTTTTGTCCAGATATGCAGCCTAAAACGCCATTTTGGGCTGCGTATGTGGACAAAAACTCAGAGCGGTGGGGGTTAGCTGGCTTTCTGCAGGCCCGTCCGTGCCATGGCGTCGGCGTAGGCCACGCGCATGTCCTCGAGGTACTCCTCCTGGCGGGCGGGCGAACCGGCGAACGCGCGGCCGCTGAGGGAACGCACCTTGTAGGTCTTCAGGCCGCGGCGCCAGAGCAGCGGAACTTCCGTCTTGAGCAGCAGGTTCGCGAGGCGGTTGGCCTCGGTGCCATGCGCCACAATGACTGAGGCGCGCGGGACAAGTGCCAGGAACTTGAGCAGCGGCTTCAGGCCGGCAGAGATCTGGTCCGGAGTGAACTTGCCGTTGGGCTCGCCGGGCAGGTGCCACGGGTGGACGTTCCACGGCATCACGAACTCCGGGCGCAGGCCCAGCTTCCACTGGATGCCCAGCATCCGGGTGGCGGCGTCGTGGTCCCCGGGGGTGATGAAGCCGGACTTGTCCGCCTCCCCGATGTTCGAATACAGGCTGATGATGCGGCACTCGTCCACATCGTGCATCGGGTCTACGTAGGGCACCACGGTGCCGGGCTTGGTGTCCCGCAGGGAATCGCACAGTTCATTGACGGCTGCGACGTTGGGCTCGTAGCGGCGGCTCAGGAGTTGCTCATGGAAAGATTCGGGTGCCAGGGCTGTCATGTAGTGCTTGATCTCCTGCGGGGATTGTTGTTGCTTCCGCCGGTGAAAATGGGCGCACGGCGGCACAGCTCATCAACGGCGGTTAATTGGAGTGGGCCGATTCCTGGTCGGCCTTTCCCAGTTTAGCAAGCCCCGCAAAACGAAACGCCGGGCCGGGCCACCCAATAAGGGCACATGCGCATAGTTTCGCAACGTAATAACTGACTGCAGATAACTGTCACGTCCATTGACAGCAACCGTTGAGGTTGGTTGGCTTCTGTCACAGCCTGCACATGGGGGATCACCGCCGGCTGGACACACCCCAATGCACTCGAAAGAGGTACCGCACCGTGAGAAAAACCCTGGCAACCTTCAGGACCCTGGCACTAACGGGAGTCCTGGCCCTGGCAGCAGTGACCGCCCCGGCGCCGGCCCTCGCCGTCGGCGAAGGCCCCAACTATGACGGCAACGGCCAGATCACCACGTCGAAGCTTGCCACCTACGAGCAGATGGTTGCGTTCCTCAAAGACCAGGACGCCCGCCAGCCCGCCATGGAGCTGGAAGTCATCGGCCAGACGGTCAAGGGCCGCGACATTCACCTGGTCAAATACATTTCGGACCCGGCCAAGCCCACCATCCTCTACCTGACGCAGCAGCACGGCAATGAACAGCTCACCACCGAGGGCGCCCTGGAATTCGTCAAGCACCTCGGCACCGGCAAGTCAGGGGACATCCTTGGCGGAGTTAACATCCTGGTTGTTCCCATGCTCAACGCCGACGGTGCCATGGGCGACGTGAACTTCTCGCTGGAGGACTACATCGCCAAGGGCGACCGCAACATGACCCGCTACAACGCCGAAGGCGTGGACCTCAACCGGGACCACGTGGCCAAGGTCCAGCCCGAGACCCAGGCGCTGCACAACAACGTGATGCGCAAATACCAGGTGGACTACATGATCGACCTCCACCACCAGGGCACGCGCAGCGAACGCGACGGAAAGCTGGTCTCCGGCTCCATCCTGTACCCCACCACGCCGAACGCCGATCCGGCAGTGGTGGAGAAGTCCAAGCAGCTGGGTGCCGTGGTCTTTGACAACGTTGACTCCACCGGCTGGGGCCACCTGGGCAAGTACGTGGGCGGCAGCGCCGAAACGATCAGCCGCAACGGCATTGCCGTGGAGTACGGCATTGCTACGCTGCTCTTCGAAATGCGCGGAATGTCCGACCACTACCTTGACGGCTATGCGCTGGGGCTGCGCAGCAACGGCTACCTGATCAAGCAGACGGTCACCACCCTGACCGCCACCGCCGCCGCCATCGCCGACGGTTCAATCGCCGACGCCGACACCTCCTTCTGGGACAGCCTTGCCACCCAGTCCTCCCGCCCGGGAGAGGAAGCCGACGACGAGTAGCACCACCCGCTGGCGGCCCGCCGCGGTTCCGTCCTGTACCAGCTCCCGGGCTGCAGGAAGGGGCCGCGGCGGACCAACGAGTGGACAAAGTCACTCATCGGCTAAACTTGGGTGGTAAGAGCCCCGGAACTCTTGCGTCGCTGCGCCTCCGCGGAACAGCGAAGGGCGGTACGTTCGGGGCATTCTCATGAACGGCGCTGCGCAGGACCGCCACACGTGGCCGGAACCGGGCAGCCCGAACGAATGGGGGAGGATCCCATGCCAGCAATTGTGATCGTAGGAGCCCAGTGGGGCGACGAAGGAAAAGGCAAGGCCACCGACCTTCTGGGCGGCCGTGTTGACTACGTCGTCAAGCCGAACGGCGGCAACAACGCCGGGCACACCGTCGTCGTAGGCGGTGAAAAGTACGAACTCAAACTGCTGCCGGCAGGTATTCTCAGCCCCAACGCAGTGCCCATCATCGGCAACGGCTGTGTGGTCAACCTTGAGGCCCTCTTCCAGGAAATCGACGGCCTGCAGGCCCGCGGGGCAGACACTTCAAAGCTCCGTGTCTCCGCCAACGCCCACCTGGTGGCCCCGTACCACCAGGTCCTGGACAAGGTCACCGAGCGCTTCCTGGGCAGCCGCGCCATCGGCACCACCGGCCGCGGCATCGGCCCGGCCTACATGGACAAGGTGGCCAGGCTGGGCATCCGCGTGCAGGACGTCTTTGACGAATCCATCCTGCGGCAGAAGGTGGAAGGCTCCCTCCGCCAGAAGAACGAACTCCTGGTCAAGGTCTACAACCGCCGCAGCGTGGTGGTGGACGAGATCGTGGACTACTTCCTGTCCTTCGCCGACCGGCTCCGCCCGCTGGTCATCGACAGCACCCTGGTCCTGAACACCGCCTTGGACGAGGGCAAGGTGGTCCTGATGGAGGGCGGCCAGGCGACCTTCCTCGACGTGGACCACGGCACCTACCCGTTCGTCACCTCTTCCAACCCGACCGCCGGCGGCGCGTCCGTGGGCTCGGGCATCGGGCCCACCCGCATTTCCCGCTCCATCGGCATCATCAAGGCCTACACCACGCGCGTCGGTGCCGGGCCGTTCCCCACGGAACTCTTTGACGAGATGGGAATGTACCTGCAGAAGACCGGCGGCGAGTTCGGCGTCAACACCGGCCGGCCGCGCCGCTGCGGCTGGTACGACGCCGTCCTGGCACGGCACGCCTCGCGGGTCAACGGCTTCACGGACTACTTCGTCACCAAGCTGGACGTCCTGACCGGCATCGAGCAGATCCCGGTCTGCGTGGCCTACGACGTGGACGGCGTCCGGCACGACGAAATGCCCATGACGCAGACCGAGTTCCACCACGCCGTACCCATCTTCGAGTACTTCGAAGGCTGGACCGAGGACATCACCGGCGCCCGCACCCTCGCTGACCTCCCGGAGAACGCACGCAACTACGTCCTGGCCCTTGAGAAGCTGTCCGGGACACGTTTCTCCGCCATCGGCGTGGGCCCGGACCGGGACCAGACCATCGTGGTGAACGACCTCATCAACGACTGACAGGTCCGCAACCGGCGGCCAAAAGGCCAGGCATTTTTGACGGCGGCGGGGCACTTCTGCAGGAGTGTCCCGCCGCTTCTGTCTGCCCGGGGGGGAGGGCTTGGCGGCAATTTACACAGGGTTAACGTGGTTGGTCTTGTAAGGCTGCGGGGCAGCCCGCCAGACTCGTCTGTACACCCTGTGACTGCGAGGAAGGACTTGCCATGGCCGGGAAATTCGAGGCATTTGTGGACGCTGATTCGTCTTTCAGGTTCCGGCTACTGGCCCCTGACGGCGCAGTCATGGCGGTTTCCGGCCCCTACCCGGACAAGGCCGCCCTTGCTGCTGGAATAGCCGCCGTCCGGGAGTGCGCCGGCACCGGCCTGGTCACCGATCTTTGTCCTGCCGGTGTTGCCGCCCGCCAGGCTCCTGCCCACGCCCCTGCACCGGCGGTAAAAGCGGCCAAGGCCCCGGCCCGGACGGAATGTGAGGACCAGCGCGTCCCCGTCGGCGGACACACGTTCGTTTTCGCCAAGGGATTGCGCCGCCAGGGCGCCCGGCCCCGCTGGACTGCCGCCGCCCGCTGATCCGGCCAAAAAAGTTTTCAAAGTTTTTCCGTCCACGCGTAACCCTTTGCGTGCCCCCAGCGATTACCCCTATGTAGCGCCGGCCTGGAACTTGTCCCCCATCACGTTCCAGGCCGGCTCTTTCACTTTCCGACGGCAGGGGCAGCTGCCAGGTCGGACCGGCAGCAAACGCGTGGCGGTCCGGGGCGGTGGTTACTGGGCGGTAAAGTGATGCACGGAAAAGGCGTTCCGCAGGCCGGGCTGCTTTCCTCCTCGCAGACACCCCCGATCTTTGACCGAAAGCCCCACGTCCGTGACCGATGCCCTGACAGACGAGGCCCTGGACGGCCCCGCCGGGACAGCAGCGTTCAGCGCTGTCTACCGGACGTATGCAGCACAAGTCCTGGGCTATTTGGCGGCCCGGGGAGTCGAGGACCCGGAGGCGGCCATGCAGGAAGTGTTCCTCTCCGTCCTGCCCCGCCTTGGATCGGTGCACGGGGGAGACGCCGGGCTCCGCACATTCATCTTTTCGGTAGCCCACGCCCGCATGGTGGACGATCACCGGCGCCAGAGCCGCACTCCCGCCAGGCTGCCGTTTGAACCCGAACTGGACCAGCGCGAAGATTCGTCGGCTGAAACGGAAGCGCTGGAACGGATAGCGCCGCAGGAGGTCCTTGCCCTGCTGGATGCGCTGCCGCAGGACCAGCGCGAGGTTCTGGCCCTTCGCCTCGTGGCCGGGCTTACCGTGGAGCAGTCTGCGGAAGCCATGGGCAAGAGCGAGGGAGCCGTGAAGCAGTTGCAGCGCCGGGCGCTCCTGAAACTGCGTGAACTTGCGGACGTGAAGGAATACCTGAAGCCATGACACCACAAACGCACCACACAGCGGACGCGGTGGAGGAGATGCTCCTCGACGCCGGCATGGGCCGGGACGCGGACCTGCGCCGGGCCCTCCTGGCCGTGGGCTCTTTGGCGGACCTCCCCGTGCCGGAACCCACAGGACAGCTGGCTGCCCTGCTGGCCGGTACCGGCGGGGCGTCCGGGAACGTCCCGCCGAACAGCGACGCTGTGGAGACCGTCCCGGGCGATGAGCTCGGACGGCGCCGCCGGCTGCGCGCGCACCGGACCACCGTCGTCGGGCTTGCCCTTGTGGCGGGCATGGGGATGGGTGTTGGCACCGTGGCAGCGAGCTCCCCAGGTCCTGCCCACACCGGCAGCCCCTCCGTCCAGCAGCTGCTCGAAGACTGGTCGCCGTCCTGGACCATCCGCGCCCCCCAGGCCGCCGCACCCGTACCACGCCAGGCGGACAGTAACGACGCTGCTGGCCGGCAGGAGGGCAGTGGGCTGGCAGGAAGCAGCAGTACCCCAGGCGGGGAACCGCCGGTGACGCCGCAGACCGTGGAAGGGTCCTGGCAGGCACCAGACTTCCAGCCCCCCGGCCGGGGCCGGGAAGAGCCCGGAGACGTTCCTGCGGTTGATGGACGGGACCGGACGGGGGAACCGGACAATCACGGCCACGCACCTGAGCAGGAGGTGGAGGCAATGTTGGAAGGGACAGGCGCGCCGGGTTCCGGGACCAGCAACGCCGGCGATGCGGACAAGCCACGGCAAGGCCCCGGCGGTGATCCTGGCCTGCGGGAGGAACCCGCACCGGCAGCAGAAGGGCAGGGTGCCGGCCCTGCCGCCGGAGGGAAACCGGTCCCCGGCGCCAAGTGGCTGGAAAAGTTCGTCCGCTAGCTGTTTCGCTTAATGACCCTGCGGGGGTTCACGCTGACGGCGTTCCCTCCGCGTAGGCTGAACCCATGGGCCACACGAACGATCCCGCAGTCATAGAACGCCTGATGCTCACCAAGGGACGCTGGGCCATTGTCGGCCTGAGCACCAATGAATGGCGTGCAGCCTTCGACACTTCGCTGTTCATCCGGGACCGGATGGGCATGGAAATCATCCCCGTCAACCTGCCCGGTGATCCCGTCCACGGCGAACCCGGGTACCGCAGCCTCCTGGACATCCCCGCCGCCAAGCGGCCCATCGACGTCGTGGACTGCTTTGTGAATTCCCACAAAGTGGGGGACGTCGTGGACCAGGCGATCGCGGTAGGCGCCAAAGCCGTCTGGATGCAGCTGGGAGTGGTTGATGAGGCTGCGGCCAAGCGGGCCAAAGAAGCGGGACTGGACGTGGTGATGGACAGCTGTCCCGCCCAGCAGGCCTGGAAGTTCAACCTCTGACAGCGTTCAGCCTCAGCGCTTCAGCAGCTCCGGATAGTGCCGTTCGGTGACATCCGGGTGCGCCCGCATCCTGCCTTTGAGCATGTTCATCCCAAACGAGGCCAGCAGGGGGTTCGCCGGGTCATCCGTGATTCCCCTCGCTGCTGCCTTCAGCTCCGGCGGCAGCGGCACGGGCTCGATCACCGCATCCAGCCTTGGGCACCAGAAAAACGGAACGGAGTACCGGTCCACCCCCGGCGGCGGTGCCTGCACCCGGTGGATGGTAGCCGCCAGGTAGCCTTCCGTCGCCACTTCAAGCATTTCACCCAGGTTCACCACCAGTGCCCCCGCGAGGGGTTCCACCGGAACCCACCCAGCCGCTCCGGGCGGCAGGACCTCCAGCCCGCCCACGTCGTCCTGGAGCAGCAGCGTGACGAATCCGTAGTCCGCGTGCGATCTGGTCTCCGGCGGCCTCCACCACGCCGCCCACGTAGTGAACCAGCTTGCCCATCCATGCCGGTGACCCCCGGAACGGCTCGTCGAAGTAGTCCTCCGGCAGCTGCAGGGAGACAGCAATGCCCCTGAGCAGCTCCATCCCCACCCTGGACATCAGTTCGGCCCAGGCCATGGCCACCGGGCGAAGCTCGGGGAACGATGCGTCAGGCCAGAGGTTGGGACCCTGCAGCAGCCAGAAAGGCTGGTCCTCCGGATAATCCGTAACAGGCTGCCGCTCCGGCGAGTAGTCGATCTGTTCCCGGGCATCCGCCCTTCCCTGGGTAACCTCGGTGCCCATCCGGGTGTAGCCGCGGAAATGCGGCGACAGCCGGTTATCCAGCTTCAGCCGTTCCTCGAGTGGAAGGCTGAAGAAGCGCCTGATGGTGTCCAAAAGCTGTTCAGGCTGGCCGGGGCCCGCACCATATCCAGTCACCTGGAAGAAGCCCACGTTGTGCGTGGCGTACCGCAACTGCCCGATGAAATCCGGGTTGAAGGACCCGCCGGATTGCCGGGCCGTGCCCAGGTCCAGAACAGGTATGGACCCCTGATCGCGTGCCATCCTCGCAGACTAGCACCGGAGGCGATGGCTTTATAGGCTTCGTGGATGGACCCAGACGCACTGCGGAAAGTTTGCCTCTCCTTCCCCGGCGCGTACGAGGATTATCCCTTCGGGCCGGAGACCGCCGTCTTCAAGGTAAGCGCCGGCGGTTCCCAGAACCAAGGCAAGGTCTTCGCCTTGTCATCGATGAGCCCGGACGGTTACGTGAACCTCAAGTGCGAGCCGGGCCTGGCGGTGCAGCTCCGCGCCGCACACCCGGAAATCACGGGGGCGTGGCACATGAACAAGACCCACTGGAACGGTGTCCGGCTGGACGGGGGACTTCCCGACGACATGGTCAGGGACATGGTGGAGGACTCTTACGACCTCGTGGTGGCAGGCCTGGGAAGGAAGCAGCAGGAGCAGCTGGGATGGGCGCGGCTGAGCGGATCGGCAGGTGGAGCACGTGGCTGAGAAAAGGCTGGCCGCGAGCGGGCTCAACTATCCCGGGATTGGCAGCACCGAACGGGGCACCGCCCCGGCAGGGTACCCGCGTGTCCTGGAGGAAACGTTCCTGGGCACGGGCATGGAGGTGTACCGGTGGGTGGCTGCAGGCATCCTTGGGTGGGAACTGCAGCGGCGGGCAGGGCTCCGCGTCCGTGCCGATTCACCTGTGGCGGTGCCGGGGGCGCGGGTGGTCAGCGGCTTCGGCGCGGGGCCTTTCCGGCTGAACGCACCCTGCGAGGTGGTGTGGGTCCGGGAGCCTGCGCCCGGGGGGATGCCGCAGTCATCAGGATTCGGCTACGGCACGTTGCCCGGGCATCCGGCGCGGGGGGAGGAATCCTTCGAAGTGGAGATCAACGGCCGCGGGGAGGTGCTCCTGCGGATCCAGGCGTTCAGCAAGCCAGCCAACTGGTTCTACGCTGCCGGCGGACTGGTCACCCGTGCCGCACAGCGCCACGTGACGTCCCGGTACATTGAAGGGGCACGCAGTCTCGCCTCGGAAGGAATGCCCACGTGATCTTCATTGTCGTCAAGTTCAAGGTCAAGCCCGACTGGTCGGAGCGTTGGCTCGACCTGGTGGCCGACTTCACCCAGGCCACGCGGCAGGAACCGGGAAACCTGTGGTTCGACTGGTCCCGCAGCGTGGACGATCCCAACGAGTTCGTCCTGGTGGAAGCTTTCAAGGACGACGCCGCGGGGGACCACGTCAACAGCGCGCACTTCAAGCAGGCCATGGCGGACATGCCCCAGGCCCTGGCCGAGACACCCAGGATCATCAGCCGCCAGCTCGACGGCGAAGGCTGGGACCGGATGGGCGAACTCACCATCTGAGAGCCTCGGCACATCGGTAGGCTGGTCCCATGTGGATCGGCTGGATCGAATTCGACATCCTCCTGGGCGACGTCCAAAGCTTGAAGGAAAAGCGCTCCGTGGTCAGGCCGCTGCTCGCCGAGATCAGGCGGCGGTTCGACGTCTCCGTTGCCGAGGTGGGGGACCACGACCAGTACCGGCGTTCGCAGGTGGGCGCCGGCCTGGTGGCGGCCGACCGAGCCCACCTCGTGGAGGTGCTGGACGCCGTCGAGCGTTTTGTGGCGGCCAGGCCGGAGTTCGAACTCCTTAGTGCCCGGCAGCGTGACCACCACAGCGAGGACTAACCGCGCGCCCACATGAGAAAACCGCGCCTGGTCCGGACATCCGCACCCCTGGCCTGGGGTGCACGTGTCCGAATCAGGCGCGGTTTCCCGGGGGACTAGCCGAAGTACTTCGGCAGGGTCCCTTCGTGTGCTGCGCGGAGGGCGTCCAGGGGCAGGCTCTCCACGCCGTTGATCTCCAGGGTGCCGCTGGCTGCATCCACCACGCCGATGCGGGTGTGCGCGAAGCCGCGGGCGGTGCACATGTCCGTGAAACGGATTTCTTCGGAGCGGGGCACGCCCACAATGGCACGGCCCTGGGACTCGGAGAAGAGCGCCGTGAAGAGGTCCACGCCGTCCCGGTCCAGGACATCCTGCAGCGCGATCCGGGCGCCTACGCCGTACCGCAGCGAGGACTCCACCAGGGCTGCGGCGAGGCCGCCCTCGGAGAGGTCGTGCGCCGAGTCGATCATGCCGTCGCGTGAGGCGTTGATCAGGATCTCGCCCAGGGCACGCTCGGCTTCGAGGTCGACCTTGGGCGGCTCCCCGCCGAGGTGGCCGCGCATGTTGGCCCACTCGGAACCATCCAGTTCAGCGCCGGTGGTGCCCAGCAGGTATATTGCCTGGCCATCCTCACGCCAGCCCGACGGCGTGCGGCGGGCAACGTCGTCGAGCTTGCCCAGCACTGCCACCACAGGGGAGGGGTGGATGGGCGTGGTGCCCGTCTGGTTGTACAGGGACACGTTGCCGCCCGTGACCGGGATGCCCAGCACCATGCACGCGTCGGACAGGCCGCGGATGGCTTCGGCGAGCTGCCACATGACGTCCGGATCCTCGGGGGATCCGAAGTTCAGGCAGTCACTGACGGCCATGGGCACGGCGCCGGAGGTGGCCACGTTGCGGTAGGCCTCGGCCAGGGCCAGCTGCGCGCCGTGGTACGGATCCAGGTAGGTGTAGCGGCCGTTGGCGTCGGTGGCCAGGGCAACGCCCAGGCCGGTTTCCTCGTCGACGCGGACCACGCCGGCGTCGTCGGGGAAGGCCAGGGCGGTGTTGCCGCCCACGTAGCGGTCGTACTGGTTAGTGATCCAGTCCTTGGAGCACATGTTCGGCGATGCCACCAGTTCGGTGACGGCCTTGGCCAGTTCCCCGGGCGCGGCCGGGCGGCCTGCGTCCTGGACGGAACCGGTGAAGGTGTCGGCCTGGACGGCGTCCTGCCACTCGGGCCGGGCGTACGGACGGTCGTAGACGGGGCCGTCGTGTGCCACGGTGCGGGGATCGACGTCGACAATCACGTCGCCTTCCCAGGTGATGATCAGGCGGCCGGTGTCCGTCACTTCGCCCAGCCAGGAGTACTCCACGGCCCACTTCTCCATGACGGCCTCGAACGCCTTGACGTTCTCCGGCGTGACCACGGCCATCATGCGTTCCTGCGACTCGGACATCAGGATCTCGCCCGGGGTCAGGGTGGGGTCGCGCAGCAGGACGGACGTCAGCTCAACCTGCATGCCGCCGTCGCCGTTGGAGGCCAGCTCAGACGTGGCGCAGGAGATGCCTGCGGCGCCCAGGTCCTGGATGCCCTCAACCAGGGAGCCCTTGAACAGCTCCAGGCAGCACTCGATCAGGACCTTCTCGGCGAAGGGGTCACCCACCTGGACGGCGGGCCGCTTGGACGGCTTGGTGTCGTCGAAGGACTCCGAAGCCAGCACGGACGCGCCGCCGATGCCGTCGCCGCCGGTGCGGGCACCAAAGAGGACCACCTTGTTGCCCTTGCCGGAGGCGTTGGCCAGGCGGATGTCCTCGTGGCGCATGACGCCCACGGCCAGGGCGTTGACCAGCGGGTTGCCTTGGTAGACGGAGTCGAACACCATTTCGCCGCCGATATTCGGCAGGCCCAGGGAGTTGCCGTAACCGCCGATACCCGCGACGGCGCCGTGCATGACGCGTGCGGTGTCCGGGTGGTCGATGGCGCCGAAACGCAGCGGGTCCATCACGGCAACGGGGCGGGCACCCATGGAGATGATGTCGCGGACAATGCCGCCAATGCCGGTCGCGGCACCCTGGTAGGGCTCAACGAACGACGGCGAGTTGTGCGATTCGATCTTGAAGGTTACGGCCCAGCCGTCCCCGAGGTTGGTCACGCCGGCGTTTTCGCCGATGCCCACCAGCATGTCCTTCTTCATTTCCTCGGTGACCTTCTGGCCGAACTGGCGCAGGTGGTTCTTGGAGGACTTGTAGGAGCAGTGCTCGCTCCACATGACGGAGTACATGGCCAGCTCGGCGCCGGTGGGGCGCCGGCCCAGGACCTTGACGATCTCGTCGAATTCGTTCTGCTTCAGGCCCAGCTCGGCCCAGGGAAGCTCCGTGTCCGGAGTCTTCGCAGCATGCTCGACGGTGTCGATGTTGAACTTCTTGGTGGTTTCCGTGGTCACTTGGCGCCTCCCACAATCTTGTTCAGGACGGAGGTGAAGAAGCCGAGGCCGTCGGTGTCGGACCCGCCGATCCCATCGAGGGACTGGGGGCCGAAGCCAACCTCCACTGCGTGCTCGGGGTGCGGCATGAGGCCCACCACGTTGCCGGCGGCGTTGGAGATGCCGGCGATGTCCCGGCGGGAGCCGTTCGGGTTGAAGCCCACGTAGCGGAACACCACGCGGCCCTCGGCCTCAAGGGCGTCCAGGGTCTTGTCATCGGCGATGTACTGGCCGTCCTGGTTCTTCAGCGGGATAGTGATCTCCTGGCCCGCCTCGTAGTCCAGCGTCCAGGCGGTGTTGCTGTTCTCGACGCGGAGGACCTGGTCGCGGCACATGAATTTCAGGTGGTCGTTCTTGATCATGGACCCCGGCAGCAGGTGCGATTCCGTGAGGATCTGGAAGCCGTTGCAGATACCGAGCACCGGCAGCTTGGCATCCGAGTTGGCGGCGTCGATAATTTTGGTCATCAGCGGGGCGAAGCGTGCGATGGCGCCGGCGCGGAGGTAGTCCCCGTAGGAGAACCCGCCGGGAATCACCACGGCGTCCACGTCGCCGAGCCCGGTGTCTGCGTGCCAGAGTTCGACGGCGGTGCCGCCGGCGAGGCGGACGGCGCGGGCGGCGTCGCGGTCATCAAGGGTGCCGGGGAAGGTGACGACGCCGATCCGGGCGCCGGCGAGCCTGGCGCCGGAGGCGTCGGCAGGTGCTTCGCCGATCAGGGGAAGTTCAGTCATGTCAGGCCTCGACGACCTCGACGTTGACGACGTCCTCGATTACCGGGTTGGACAGGAGGGTTTCCGCGGCATTCCGTGCCTGGGCCAGAATTTCCTCGGTCACCTCGCCGTCGACCGTCAGTTCGAAACGCTTGCCCTGGCGGACAGAGCTGAAGCTGGTGAAGCCCAGGCGGGGGAGAGCGCCGACGATCGCCTTCCCCTGCGGGTCCAGAATCTCGGGCTTGGGCATGACGTCAACAACGATCCGGGGCATCCGGTAACTCCTGTGCGTGAGCTTGGGTAAGGGCGCAGCGGAGTGGTGCCGTCTCACGCCGTTCCGGGCCTGGGACACGTTGACTTAAACAGTTCAGGCCGTGAGTTCAGACAATGCGTTCAGACATGAGGACGGGCGCTCCGCGAGCTTGCTCGTCCATTCTACCGGCCGAACGGCCACAGCCTGTATTCGGGTGGTTCCGGCAGGACAGCCGCAGGAAGCCGGGTTGCCGTACATGTGGCAGCGGCGCTTTCCGGCCCCGTGCTGTGGAGTTGGACGTGCGGCTTCACTAGGATTGCTGAATGGCTGAAAATTCGAAATCCGTGCTGTTGCCCATGGTCGCCGCAGCAGTGTTCGCGGGCCTGGGCCGCATGGTGTTCCAAAAGATCAAAGCCGACCGTTTCGCCCGGGAGAACAGGGTGGCAGGGCCGGTGGACGAAAAGACCCGGCAGTGGATCAGCGACGTCGTCCGCACACCACGCCAGTAGCGACGGGCCCCGGCCTTTCCGCGGTTCCAGGGCGTCTTTCCGGGCGCCCTTTTTCGTGCCCGTTTGCCGGCCTCCCGGCTGCCGGCCGGCGCCAGGAGGGCTGATGTATGACTGGCGGAATTTTCCGGTTTGTGTCCTATGTCATATTCAGCTATCAGTCTGTACTCTGTGAATCGGCTGGTCTCACGAAATGACAAGATCTGTAACTTCGCGTGCCATGCCAAGTCGTTTCGGGCCCCCACCCTGGCTGGGCCGGTACATCGTGAAAGGTTTGCATGTGAGATCTACTGGAAAGAGCCCCACGCGGGGCGGGGGATTCCGGAAGGCAGCGGCGCTCGCCGTCGGCTTGCCGCTAATCCTCACCTCGATGGCCATAACGCCCGCCACCGCGGCGCCGGACGGGCAGGACACGGCAGTAAGTGCCGCGGAAAATGCACCCGCCGAGTTCAAGGACGGCCGCTACATTGTTGTCCTGGCGGGGGCAGCAGCGGCCGCCTACGAAGGGGAAACGCCCGGACTGGGAGCAACAAAGCCCGGCAATGGCAGGAAACTTGATGCCGGCAGCGCCAATTACAGGGCCTACGACGCACACCTCCGCAAGCAGCAGCGGGAGGTCGCTGCCAGCAAGGGGGTAACCCCGGCCAAGCAGTACACCGCCGCACTGAACGGCTTCACGGCAGAACTCACTGCCGCCCAGGCGATGGAGCTGTCCAAAGACGATCGCGTGCTGGTTGTAGCCCCGGACGTGGAGAACGCCCCGGATTACACCACCACCGACTTCCTCAAACTGACCGGCCCCGACGGGGTCTGGGCCACGCAGTTCGGCGGCGAAGCGAACGCCGGCAAGGGCGTGGTCGTGGGCGTCATCGACTCCGGCTACGCCCCGGACAACCCGTTCCTGCAGGGCGAGCCGGTCCAGCCGCTGAGCGGGCCCGCCCAGGTAGGCGTTCCCTACCGTACCGCGGAGGGCCGGATTGCCATGCTCAAGGCTGACGGCACCACCTTCGAAGGTGAATGCCAGAAGGGCCAGGGAACGGGGGCTTCCTTCGACGGCTCCCTGTGCAACTCCAAGGTCATCGGAGCCCGGTACTTCGCCGACACCTTCCTGCAGTATGTCGCCCCGGGGAACCGGGCGCCCGAGGAACTCATCTCACCGGTCGACGTCGGAAGCCACGGAACGCACACTGCCACCACGGCCGCCGGCAACGCCAACGTGGAGCAGGTGATCGACGGCTCAAGCTTCGGCAAGAGCTCAGGCGTCGCCCCTGCTGCCAAGGTCTCGGTGTACAAAGTCTGCTGGGAAGACACCAACCCCGACACCGGAGGCTGCTACTCCTCGGCCTCCGTCGAGGCAGTGGAAGCCGCCATCAAAGACGGCGTGGACGTCCTGAACTACTCCATCTCGGGCAATAACAACAACACCACCGACCCCGTAGCCCTGGCGTTCCTCAATGCAGCAGCTGCAGGCGTGTTCGTCTCCGCATCAGCCGGCAACTCGGGTCCCACCGCGTCCACTGTCAACCATGCCTCGCCCTGGCTGACCACGGTTGCCGCATCGACGTTCCCCAGCGACCTGCTGGGCACCGTCAAGGTTTCGGACGGATCGCTGTACCGCGGAGCTTCCATCATGAAGTCGGAAGTGGCTGATACCCCTGTTGTGGTTGCGGCTGCGGCCGCAGCGGCGGGAGTAACCAATGCCAACCTTTGCGGCCCCGGCAGCCTGGATGCGGCCAAGGTGGCAGGCAAGGTTGTTGTCTGCGACCGCGGCGTGGTGGACAGGACGGCCAAGAGCCAGGAAGTCCAGGACAAGGGCGGCGTCGGCATGGTCCTGGTGAACCTCACCAGCAGCTCCGAAGACGCCGACAACCATGTGCTGCCCACCGTCCACGTCAATGCGCCCAAGAGCCTGGAACTGAAGTCAAAGCTGGAAGCGAACCCGGCTTTGACCGTCAGCCTGGTCAAGGGCGACCTGACCGGTGAACCGCCGGCCCCGGCGCCGCAGATCGCCGGCTTCTCCTCCCGCGGCCCCACCCTCGCCGCCGGCGGAGACCTGCTGAAACCGGACATCGCCGCACCGGGCGTCAACGTCCTGGCGGGTGTATCCACCATCGGCAACAACGGCGACCAGTTCGGTTTCATGTCGGGCACCTCCATGGCGGCCCCGCATATTGCAGGATTCGGCGCCCTGGTCCTCAGCAAGCAGCCCAGCTGGTCTCCCGCCATGGTGAAATCAGCCATGATGACCACCGCCTACCCGCTGGTCAACGCCGACGGCTCGCCCAACGCCGACCCGTTCCAGGGCGGCGCCGGCCACATCGACTCAACCCGGGTCCTGGATCCGGGCCTGGTCTACAACTCCGGCATCAAGGACTGGCTGGGCTTCCTCAACGGCCAGGGTGTGGACACGGGTGCACCGCAGGCCGGCACCATCGCCGCCCGTGACCTGAACGTGCCCTCCGTTGCGCTTGGCAGCCTGGTGGGAGAAGTCCAGGTCAAGCGCCAGCTGACGGCACTGGTTCCGGGTATGTACCGCCCGGAGGTCAGCATGCCCGGCTTCAACATCCAGGTGGAGCCGAAAGCACTGAACTTCGCCAAAGCCGGACAGACCCGCGAGGTCACCCTGACCATCCGGAACGCCAGTGCTCCGGTGGGCAAGTTCAGCACGGGCACCCTCACCTGGAAGGGGCCCCGCACTGTCAGCTCGCCGATCGCCATCCGGCCCGTGGATGCACAGATCGCTCCGTCCTTCTCCTTCAGCTCGGCCACGGGCAGCGGGAGCGGCACGATGGAACTGGTGTCAGGTTCGGACAGCCCGATCAACGTGGGTGTGGAGGGCCTGGCGCCGCTGAGCCAGACCGCCATCACCAAGACTCCCGGTGAGTACGCACCCCGGAACGACGAGCACAACGCGCTCCTGCGGGTGACGGTTCCGGAAGGGGCGTCCTTTGCCCGCCTGGGCGTCCAGGCGGCGTCGGACGACGTCGACTGGGACATGGTGGTCTACGCGCCCAACGGTTCGGGCGGTCTGACAGCCACCCAGGTGGCGACGGCTTCCGCGAGCGAGTTCCTGGACCTGGAGTCTCCGCGCGCGGGAACGTACTACCTCGCCGTCAACCTGTATTCCACTCCGGACAACGGGCCGGCCAGCGCTTCCGTGCAGGCGGTGACGTTCGCTGGGGACGCGGGTAACCTCACTGTGGAACCCAACCCGATCGTGGCTCCCAACGGAACCGCCACCTCGGCCACTGTGTCCTGGACCGGCCTGTCCGAGGGCGCCTACCTGTCCCGGCTAAGCCTGGGCGGCAACGGCATCAGGACCTGGGTCAACGTCCAGGTGGGTGCTGCGCCTGTTGCCCCGTCCGGGGCCCCGCAGGTGGCGCTCGCAGACGCCGTACCCGCGGTGTAGCAGCCTGACGAAATAAGAAAAAAGACAGGATCCCGGGCGGTTGAAGCGCCTGGGATCCTGTCTTTTGCTCTCAGGGCTCAGGTGGCGCCGGATGCCCCGCCCCTGCCGCCGAGCAAAGGGGCCATGGCATTCCAGCGCGAGATTTCGCAGCCATCCGTGCGCGAGAACATGGAATCGACGGTGCGCCCATGGAAAGCGCCCGTGACCACAGCCACCTGGGGCCCGCCGTACTGCTGGGTGCAGAGCCGGGGTGGCCCAGGCTTGGGAAAGAAAACGTTCTCGCCGTACTTTTCCACGGCTGCCAGGGCCGCATCAGGGTCCGGCAGGGTGGTGGAGGGCTGGACGCGGCCGCCGTCGGCTACCAGCCGGAAGACGTGTTCGACGGCGTCAGGATCTTCCCGGAGCCTGACGGTCAGGTCGATCATGCCGGAACCGTCCTGGACAATACGTCCAGCTCAACGGCCAATCTCTCCCTGAGTGCTGCAGCTTCGGCGGCGAAGGAGCGCTGGTGCTCCACATACTCGGCCTTGCCCCGCGGCGTCTCGATGGGAATGGCGGGATAGCCCCACTCGGCGAGATCGTAGGGCGATGCCTGCATGTCCATGGCGCGGATCCGCCAGGACAGCTCGAAGCAGTCCATCACCAGGTCGCTGGGCAGGGCCGGCAGCAGCTTGTAGGCCCACTTGTACAGATCCATGTTGGCGTGGAGGCAGCCGGGCTGTTCTAGGTGGCGCTGGCTCTCCCGGCTCGGCGCCAATTCATTCAGCGGGACGGCGTCCGGCGTGTAGAAGCGGAACGCGTCGAAGTGGGTGCAGCGGATCCGGTTGTCCTCCACCACCTTGTCCGTGCCGGCTGATCCCAACCGCAGCTGCAGGTACTCGTGGCGGAGGTCGAACCTGTCCTGGTGGTACACCATGGCCCATTCGTGGAGCCCGAAGCAACCGAACTGGGCGGGGCGGGCCGCAGTTCCGCGCAGGATGATCTCCGCGAAGGTGAGTGCCTCGCTCCGGTCGGCAAGAAAGGCATCCCGGTCAAAGGTGACCGCGGTGCTCCCTTCCGGGAGCCCCAGGAAGGCAAGTTCGCCGTCGTCGAGCATCCGGTAGTGCTTCCAGCCTTGGCGCCCGGCCGCTTCCGCACCCAGCAGGACATGCCCGGCGCCGGGGTGCCACCGGCGCAGCTGGCCCGGCTTCTGGGTGTAGTAGGTGAAGAGGAAGTCTTCCACCGGATGTTTCTTGCCGGCTGACCTTCGCGCCAGGTAGGGGTCCGCGTAGCGGCTGACGCGCAGCTGGTGGGCCTTTTCCAGCTCCTGCCATTCGTCCGCCGCGAGGAGCCTAAGCTCCACCGGCAACACCCAGGACATCCCTCGCAGCATCCCAGGCACTTATTTCACAGCCATTAGTGCGCGAAAACGCCGTGTCAACGGAGACGCCGTCCACAACTCCCGTCACCGTGGCTTCCTGCGGGCCGCCCCACTGCTGTGTGCAGGCTTGTGCGGTTCCCGGAGTGTGCGGACCCAGCATCCCTGCGTTTTCCTTCAACGCCGAGCAGGCTGCATCCGCGCCGGGATGCACGCTCTCGGCGGCAGGGACCCCATCAACGCAGACCAGGGTGTAGCTCGCTTCGGGTTCTCCCTCGGCTGCGGTGACGATGATGGACAGTTCGGCATTGCCCTGGCCGGGACCGGAGGGTGCAGGCGAAGTTTCGGGAGCCGGTGCGGGGACGGAGGTTTCGGCGTCGGCGGACGGGCTGGCGGTGGGATCGGCGGTGGCGGAGGCTGTGGGCGTTGCGGAAGGTTCGCCGGAAGGGCTCCCGCCGCCCTGTTCGGGGGAGCACGCCGGGAGCAGCGTTGCCGCCAGCAGCAGGGCGAGCGCCGTCTTCCTCATGGACCGTGGCCTGTCCGTCATCCCATCATTCTACTGCTGGTATTGGATCTGTCTCCTGGCCGGAGGTGACCGCAATCAGCCCCATCATGGAGGTATGCAGTTCGGCCACCTGTGCGCGGGTCAACCCCAGGCGTTCCATCATGGTTCCCGGGACTTTGAGCGCCTCCTGCCGCAGCGCGGCGCCTTCGGCGGTCAACTCGACGGCCAGCGCGCGCTCGTTGCCGTCCACCCGCCGTCGCGTAATCAGGCCGGCAGCCTCAAGCCGGCGGAGCAGCGGCGAGATGGTGGCCGGTTCCTGCGCGAGGGCATCACTGATGTTCCGGACGGTGCGAGGACTCGCTTCCCACAGACACAGCATAACCAGGTACTGCGGATGGGTGAGGTTGAGTTTTTCGAGGACGGGCTTGTAGGCGCCCACAACGCTGCGGGCAGCCACTGTAAGGGCGAAGCACAGCTGATGCTCCAGGAGCAGGTCTTCCTCCTGCCCGGTGTCGATACCGGCTGCCGTGGCCATGTCTCCTCCAATTGTTAGTGCACTAACTATTAGCGTAAACTTCAAGGAGTAATCATGTCAGATAAGGAGCCGGTTTCATGGGTAAGGGCAACTCAGCGGGCGAGGAGAACGCCTCGCAGCGTTTCATGCGGGCCACCGGCAGGCTTCGGGCAATTTTTGGTCCGGCCAACCGCTCTTCCCTGGCCCACGACATGACTGAGGAAAACCGGAGGCTGCTGGCCCAGCGCGAAGCGGAGACCCAGCAGTGGGAGACCGTTACCCGGCCTGACGGCAGCACCTATGTCGTGCCCCGTAACCCGGAAGACAAGTCGCTGCGCTGAGCCTGCCAAAGTCGGGTACGGGCGGGAGCCTTTTCCTGCCCGCAGGCATAAAATAAGGGCACTGGCTCCAGCAGGAGGCAGGAGCTCTTTCCCCCGGACAGCCGGGAAGGGGGTGGAAACAGTGGCACATGTAGTCGACAGGTTCATGAGCCTGACCGACAGGCTCCGGTTCTTCTTCGGGCCGGCCACGCGGCTGGACTCCGAGTCGCCGGTGGTACATAAACACGACGCTTTCGAACAGGCCTCAGAAGAGGAACTCTCGCACTTCGTTGTGGAAACCGATGCTGCCGGCCATCACTACGCCGTACGCCGTGAAGACCTCGAAAAGCAAGGCTGATGGGGCTCCGGTCCCACCGGCATTCCCCTAGGTAGCACCAAAAAAGCCGGGCCCTTTTCCGGATGGACGGAAAAGGGCCCGGCTTTTCGCTGTCTCCTAGCGGCCGGTGCCGCCGTAGACGGTGGCTTCGTTTTCGCTGTCCAGGTCGAAGGCCTTGTGGATGACGCGGACGGCCTCATCCAGCAGGTCCGCGTGGGTTACAACGGAGATACGGATCTCGGAGGTGGAGATCATGTTGATGTTGATGCCGGCGTCGGAGAGGGCTTTGAAGAACGTCGCTGATACACCCGGGTGGGAGCGCATGCCCGCCCCGATCAGGGACAGCTTGCCGATCTGCTCGTTGTACTCAATGCTCTCGAACCCGATCTGGTCCTGCGCTGCATGGAGGGCCGCCAGCGCGTCGGCGCCTTCCACGATGGGAAGCGTGAAGGAAATGTCAGTCCGGCCCGTGCCGTGGGTGGAGACGTTCTGCACGATCATGTCGATGTTCGAGTGTGCGTCGGCGATGACCTGGAAGATCGCTGCGGCCTTGCCGGGAATGTCCGGAACGCCCACAACGGTGACCTTGGCTTCGGAACGGTCGTGCGCAACGCCGGAGATGATTGGCTGCTCCAAGGCAACTCCCTCTTGTGTGGTGATCTTGTCTTCGGCGCTGGGGATGACCCAGGTGCCTTCGTGCTGGCTGAATGAGGAACGGACGTGCAGGGGAACGCCGAACCGGCGGGCGTACTCCACGCAGCGCAGGTGGAGGATCTTGGCGCCCGACGCTGCGAGCTCGAGCATTTCCTCGCTGGAAATCCGCTCGATCTTCTGGGCGGAGGGAACAACGCGGGGATCAGCGGTGTAGATGCCGTCCACGTCGGTGTAGATCTCGCAGACGTCCGCTTCCAGCGCAGCGGCCAGGGCCACGGCAGTGGTGTCTGAACCGCCGCGGCCCAGGGTGGTGATCTCATTGGTGGTGCGGCTCATGCCCTGGAAGCCGGCAACGATTGCGATATTGCCCTTGTCCAGTGCGGTGCGGATCCGGTGGGGGTCGACGTCGATGATCCGGGCCTTGCCGTGGATGCCATCGGTGATCATGCCGGCCTGGGATCCGGTGAAGGACTGTGCGGAGGCGCCCAGCTTGTTGATGGCCATGGCCAGGAGCGCCATGGAGATGCGCTCGCCCGCGGACAGCAGCATGTCCATCTCGCGGGCCGGGGCGGAGTCCGTCACCTGCCCCGCAAGGTCCAGGAGTTCGTCGGTGGTATCACCCATGGCCGAGACAACAACCACAACTTCATTGCCCGCCGTCTGGGCGTCCACCACGCGTTTGGCAACCCGCTTGATGCCGTCAGCGTCCGCTACGGAAGATCCGCCGAATTTCTGCACGATGAGCTGCTTGGTTACGGCACGGCCGGTAGGCGGCTCCTGCTGCTGCGTTGCGTTGTGCACTTCGGTAGTGGGCGTACTCATGCGCGTACCTTCACTGAATCAATTGGAATACGGCCAGACAGCCTTAACGCTGTGCTGGCCCTGACGCTGGGAACTAACGCCGTCCATGGCGCGACTTCTTCCCCCAGTTTATCGCCGCCCGCTGCCCGGGGTTGAATTGTGACCATTTTCAGCCCGGGATGCAGCTTCTGGAAGGCACAGGCGTGCGTGGGCCGCGCGGCCAGGGGCGCGAAATGGTGGTGCAGGGTCAGCCCGTGGTGTGCAGTGGTGTGCCCGGTCAGGTCAAGGCGTTGCGGCGGCCCTCGAAGGCGCGTCCCAGGGTGACTTCGTCCGCGTACTCCAGGTCCCCGCCAACGGGCAGGCCCGAGGCGAGGCGGGTCACTGTGATCCCGATTGTCTTGAGCATGCGCGCCAGGTACGTGGCGGTGGCTTCACCCTCAAGGTTGGGGTCCGTGGCGATGATGACTTCCTGGATGGCGCCGTCGTTGAGCCGGGTAAGCAGCTCGCGGATCCGCAGCTGTTCAGGTCCGACGCCCGCGATGGGATTGATGGCACCGCCCAGCACGTGGTAGCGGCCCCGGAACGACCGTGTCCGCTCCACGGCCAGCACATCCTTGGACTCTTCCACGACGCAAATAACGGCCGGATCCCGGCGCGGATCACGGCAAATATTGCAGAGTTCCTGCTCGGTGACGTTGCCGCAGACCGAGCAGAACTTGACCCGTTCCTTGACGGTGGTGATCGCCTCAACAAGCCGCTTCATATCCTGGGGGTCCGCCTCAAGGATGTGGAACGCGAGCCGCTGGGCGGACTTGGGGCCCACCCCCGGAAGGCGTCCGAGCTCGTCAATCAGCTCCTGGACAGCACCTTCGTACACGTTTCCCTCTTTAGCTTGGTGTGGTTTTCGGTTCTAGCTTGGTGTGGTTTGCGGGTAGAGCGGAGACGTGCAGGTGCGCCCCGCCTTGGCCGGTCCGCGGTCAGTACCGCGGCGTGATGGGGCTTCCGTCCGGGGAGCGCTCCTCAATCAGCTTCCCGCCCAGAATACGCTCCACGGCGGCACGACCGAACACGCCAGACTCTTCGATCGTCTCGTCGTCGGCGCTGGGTATGTCCTGGACGTAGGTGGCAGCAGCAGCAACCGCCCTGGCCGGAGCCTTGGCACGCCCGGCCTCTGCTTCAGGGCTGTTGGACAGGCGCTGGTACAGACTCTGCCGCGCTTCTGCTGCCGCAGCGGAAACCGACTGCGCAGGCGTAGCCGTGTCGGCCAATTTTGGAGCCGCCTGCGCAGGAGCAGACGACACCGAAACTGCCGGGGGCACTGGTGCCGTTAGTGACGGCACAGCGGGCGTCGGTGCTGACGGGGCATACGCAGCGTGTGCCGACGAGTCTGCAGCAGCAGGGGAGGCTGACGCCATGGCGTACTCAGGCTCCCGCACGGGGTGCGTCGACGCAGGAGCCTCCCCGGAGTCACCGTTGCCGGAACCATCGTCGCCGGGCCGTCCACTGCCCGGAGGGGGTGTGGAAGGCCCGAGTCCCCAGTCCGGTCCAGGGCCGGAGCCGGCCTTGGTGACCGGGATGGAGGGCGGCACCTGGGCGGCGGCAGGTTCGTAGTGCGGCGTCGGAGCCGGGTTGGGCGTCTCTTCGGGCCCGACAGCGGAGACACTTCTGCCCACGTTGCTTTTCTCGCCGACCACCCAGACCCCAGGTGCCTGTTCGACTGCACGGGTCCAAGGATCGTGGGGACTTCCGGGAACCGGCGCCGGATCGGCGTCGGGCCGGCCGTTGCTGTGGGCACCGGTACCGGCACCGGCGCCGGCCGGGGAAGAGCTGACCAGTGACGAACCGGCCAGTGGGGAACCGGCCCTGCTGGACCTGGCACTGGCTCCCGAACCCCGTGAACTGGTACTTGCCGAATTAGTGCCGGCCGGATCGGTGCCGGCTGAAGGTGCCGGGGGCCGGGACTGGGCGGAAGGGTCCCAGTCCATGGGAGGTTCCTCATCCAGCGGGGGAGCGTCTTCGTCCCTGGCCGGTCCCCAGTCGTCGTCCGAATACGAGTAGTCGCCTGCCGGGGCAGCGTGCGGAACCGGAGCAGCAGGGGTATCTACGGCACCCGGGACCTGCCCGGGCGTGTGCCCGGGCGCTGGCCGGTCCGCTGCCTTCTCCGCAACCTGCTTTGCAGGGTTCTGCGGGGCGGCCGCGGGTTCTGTCGCGGGTTCCTGGGCAGCGGCTGTATTCCAGGTGTTATCCGATGCGGGCGCGGGGACCCTGTGCTGCTGTTGTGCGTCCTGAACCGGGGCCTGCGGGGCCGTACTGTTCCGGCCAGCCTGACCCGGCAGCCCGCTCTCCTGGGCCACGGCACTGGTGCTGCCTGCCCTTTCCGGCTGCGGTGCTGAGTCATTGGGCGACGGCGACGGTGCAGGGGCCAGCCCCCAGGCGACGTCAGCCGACGTTGCCGGGGCCGCCCGGGTGGCGGGCGCTTTTGGGTTTGGGTCAGAGCTCGCCTGCGCGCCGCCGCCGGCTGACGCAGTGATCTGGCAGTCGATGCCCACGGTCTTGTGGATGGCCTGCCGCAAATTCTCTGAGTGGTCCGCCCGGCCGAACGCGCCCGCAAGCCCGGACGTGGTGAAGGCAAGGGTAAGGAGATGGCCGTCGAAAGCGGCAACCTGCGCGTTGGGCTCGACGAGCGCCCAGGTGCTGCGCTTGATCTTGGACAGTGTTTGCAGGACATCCGGCCAGGCGCGGCGCAAAACCTCCACATCACCCATGGATCCAGCAGTTGCGGAAGCCGCTGGTGCAGGGGCCGGCTGATCCTTGGCGGCAGGAGCAGGAGCAGGAGTACGAGAGGGCGTGGGCTGCGGCCCGGAGCCGGGTGCTGGCCGGTGACCAGCTTCCTCTACTGCGTCCCGGCCCGGACCGGAAGCCGGCGCGGAGCCGTGACCCTGTGCCTGGCCGGGAGCAGCGGACGCAGCCTGTGCCGTATTGGCGCGGGGCGCATCGTCGCTGCGCTCACGGCGAATTGGCGCGTTGGATGAGGGGCCGCTCCCTGTCGCGTCCTCTACGGGCCAGTCATTGGTGCTGACGCGCGGAGCTGTCACGCCGCGGGCTGGGCCAGCGGGGGAAGAAGCGCCCGCGCGGTCGGCAGCAGGCGCTGCCGACGCGGCTGGAGCCACCGGATCCGGAGCCGCTGGAACCCCTGGAGCTGCCGTGGTGGTGGCGGCTGACGCCGGGACCGGCGTCGAAGGCGAAGCCGACAGCGCTGATGGTGCCGGAGCGGTACCCGACGCGGCCGGCGCCGCAGCCGTTGACGGGCCAGCAGGCGTGCCGGAAGCCGCCTGCGCTGGGGCAGGAGGAGCCGGTTCCGCTGCGGGGGCGTGGCCCGGAAGCGCCGCGGTGGGGGGCGCGGGGGAGTCAGCTGCGGTGCGGGGCGCACCCGTGGCGGCGGGAGCGCCGACGTCGTTACCGGCGTAGTTCAGCCTGCGTTCCACACGGTCTATCCGTGCCGCCATGCCGCGTTCGTTCTGTTCGGAGCTGGGCAGCAGGATCCTGGCGCACAGCAGCTCAAGGTGCAGCCGCGGGGAGGTGGCGCCGGTCATCTCGGTCAACGCCGTGTTGGTAACGTCCGCGGCCCGGGACAGCTCGGCCGCGCCCAGGTTGTGGGCCTGGTTCTTCAACCGGGAAATCTGGTCCGCGGGCATGCCGCGAAGGATGGTCTGGGCGCTTTCCGGCATGGCCTGGACAATGATGAGGTCCCGGAACCGCTCCAGCAGGTCTTCCACGAACCGGCGGGGATCGTGGCCGGTTTGGATCACCCGGTCCACTGCCCGGAAAACGGTGGCGGCATCGGATGCGGCCACGGCTTCAACCACGTCATCGAGAAGCGAAGCGTGCGTGTAGCCGAGGAGGGCGACGGCGAGTTCGTAGTCCAGGCCGTTGGGGCCTGCACCTGCCATCAGCTGGTCCAGGACGGAGAGCGAATCACGGACGGAACCGCCGCCGGCGCGGATCACCAGCGACAGCACGCCGGGGGCAACCGGGACGTTCTCCTGGTTGCACAGCAGCTCCAGGTAAGCCATCAGCGGTTCCGGCGGCACCAGCCGGAAAGGGTAGTGGTGGGTGCGGGAGCGGATAGTCCCGATGACCTTGTCCGGTTCCGTGGTGGCGAAGATGAACTTGATGTGTTCCGGCGGTTCTTCAACGATCTTCAGCAGGGCGTTGAAGCCCGCTGACGTGACCATGTGGGCCTCGTCAATGATGAAGATCTTGTAGCGGTCACGCACCGGGGCGTAGGTGGCGCGCTCGCGGAGGTCACGGGCGTCGTCCACGCCACCGTGGCTCGCGGCGTCGATCTCGATGACGTCCAGTGAACCTGAGCCGCCGCGGGCAAGCTCAACGCAGCTGGGGCAGGTGCCGCAGGGGGTGTCCGTCGGGCCCTGGGCACAGTTGAGGCAGCGTGCCAGGATTCGTGCGGAGGTGGTCTTGCCGCAGCCCCTGGGGCCGGAGAAAAGGTAGGCGTGGTTGACCCGGTTCTTCCGTAAAGCGGTCATCAACGGCTCGGTGACATGTTCCTGGCCGATAACGTCAGCGAACGAATCCGGACGGTATCTGCGGTAGAGGGCGGTAGTAACTGTCACAGAGAAAACCCTACCAATCCGGGCCGACATCCTGCCGCCCTGTGGGGGAATAGTAAAGACCCCCCATGCACCCGCCAGAGCCCGTTTACCCTTGCTACCTTCCGGTCCTGGGGGAGTTCAACAGGATGACGCCACATGAGGGGCCGTCAGATACTTTACCCGAACTTGCTGCCCGACTCGAATCGGCCTTATGGGCGGCGCCAGCCTTCCACGGGCCAGCTCATGAAGGCAGGCTCCTCGTAAGGGTGAGTTGCGTGCAGTGCGTCGATGACCGCGCCCAGGAGGGGCTGTTCAACGACGCATTCGATCCTGTCCTCGGCGGCTTCCTCCGGCTTGCCGATCAGCCCAAGGTAGGGTTTGGCGCCCTCTTGCGGGGTGAAGCGGCCTGTTCCCGGCGTGACAAAGGAGCAGTGGGAGTACTTTCCGATCCTGCCTGCGCCGGCATCGCCGAGGGCGGCGAGGAGCGGTTCCGTATGTGAGCGCGGGACGTAAACCACCAGGGCGTGCAGCTCGTTCATGGTTCCATCCTGCGGGAACCGGACGGGGAAGCAGGGCGAAAGCCGTTGCTTATCCCGACGGCGCCCTTGATCATTGATATATACACCGAATGGGGCAATCTCAAGATTGTGAGCTGCGTGGCCTGGCTGAACGGGGCCGGACCCGGCAGCTCAACGGTGTCCGGGGAATGGACGCGTTGGGGGCGTCCATTTCGTGGTTAAGGGACGGTGCCCCAGGTGCGAAGCTGCCCGTCTGGGTGTCCTCGCGGCTGTATCTGCAGCCGGGCGGGAGGGGTCAATTGGGCGATGCGGAAAACATCAGGTAACCTAGTATCTGCTTTTGATTCAGAAGCAGCTGGAGAATTCGCCTAGCGGCCTATGGCGCACGCCTGGAACGCGTGTTGGGTTAACGCCCTCGGGGGTTCAAATCCCCCATTCTCCGCCGGTTAAGAACCCGGCTCCGGCATTTGCCGGGGCCGGGTTCTTTCGTTTAACAGTTCAGGTCACGCGTCCGCGCCGGGCACGCCCAGCCGGCGGAGGCGTTCCCTGGCGGCCAGTTCACTGGGACCCCTGGGTCCCAGTGCGAGGCGTACGACGCCGAGCACCAGCTTGGTGGCGAGCCTCACCGGCAGCGTCACGGGGCCCAGCCGTGGAACAGCCAGTCCGAGCATCTGGCGGTACCTTGGCTCCAGGCTGTAGACCGCACCGGCAAACAGGATGCGGTAGCCCGGCCGCAGCATCCGGTTCAGGGGCGGGTTCCGGATGAACTCCACCGTCTCCGCCACCCGGGCATCGACGCGAAGCTCACCGCTGTTGTACCAGCGGTCCAGTTCCCTGTGCATGTCCGCCTCGCTCAGCGGCGGGTCCCCTACTCCCATCAGGCGGCCCGCCTGCCCCCACTCCCGAACGTAGGCGTCCGGGCCTCCGGGTATGGCGCCACCCCAGATTTTGTGGGCGGTCAGGAACGCGTCCGTGAAAGCGAGATGGATCCAGCTGGCAAGTTCCGGATCATTGGCACTGTAGCCGCGTTGCGTACCAAGGTTGTCGCTGTAACTGCCCTGGACTGCCTCGTGCAGCCGGCGCACCCTGTGTGAGGCATTCTCGGCAGCTTCGGTGGAACCGTAGGTCACGGTGAAAATCCAGCGGATCGTATTAGCCAGCCTGCCCAGCGGATCCTCGCGGAAGTTGGAATGTTCGTGGACGCCGGCAAGTGCACCGGGGTGCAGGGACTGCATCAGCAGCGTGCGGATACCGGCCACAATCGGCGACATGGAACCGTGCACTGCCCACACCGCGGAACCGGGCAGGTGGTAGCCGGGGTCGTCCCCCTTTGCGAGATCGAGCTGCCATTGCGGAACGCCCTCGTGGCTGTTGCTGAACGTGCGGACGAGGCGTTTCTTGAGGGGACTCAGGATGTTCTTCATGGTGGCACGCTTCCTGTGGGAAACCCTGCTTTTGGGCTAATCGTAAGCACAACCAGACTGTCCAGGTGCTGCACGGACGGACTGGTGGCAGTGACCGGACAGCGGGCATCCACAAAAAAACCGCAGTGTCCCGCTGCAGGGTTCCCAGGGTCCCGGCACGTATGGTCCCATGGGAGATACCGTCATGACAGGGGCGGCCAGTCACGTCCTGGAGTCAGGCTCATGGGCAATCACGCGGTATCCGGGAAGGACGCCACAAGCCCCAGAGGACTGTGCCTGCCCGCTGTGCGGGCTGCGGCCGCCGGCGGGGTGTTGGCCATGGCTGTCTGGGCTGTGAACCCTTCCACCCCGGCACCCGAAGCTGGGACCATCGCGGCCTCCGTCAGCCGTTCCGGCGCAGGCATGGGTGCCGTGGGGATTCCGGCTGGTACCAATACTGGCAACACTCCGGACAGGAACGAAGGCACGGAGGCTGCCGGGCCAACCTTGGACGGCCTTGTTGCCGGCCCGCTGACCGCGGCGATCCTGAGCGATCCTGAGGTTGAGATCGCTTTTCCGCGTCCGCTGGTCAGTGGCCCCGGTGAGGAAGGCCCGTCGCCCCTGGACGTGGAGCCGGCAGGGGTGAGCAGGCCGCCGTCGGGTTTCCTGATGGCTCCCCTCAAGCAGCTGGCTGCGTCCTCGTCCTTTGGCTTCCGGGTCAGTCCGCTGTTTGGAACAGCAGGTGATTTCCACCTCGGCCAGGACTTTGCGGCGCCTTGCGGCACGCAGGTGTTCGCGGCTGACTCGGGCGTGGTCCGTGCCGCGGGCTGGCATCCCTGGGGCGGCGGCAACCGGGTCGAGATCGATCACGGCAACGGGCTCGTCACCACGTACAACCATTTGGCGTCCATTGCCGTCCGCAGCGGGGATTCCGTCGTGGCCGGCGAAGCCGTTGCCTGGGTAGGATCCACCGGGTGGTCCACCGGCTGCCACCTGCATTTCGAAACGATCCTGGACGGGCGCCACGTCGATCCACAGAAGTGGCGCCTGCTCCCGGTCCGGCCAGTCAGTGCCGGAGCGGCTGGCCTGCGGTCGTACCTGCCCCGTCCTGATGCTCCGTCCACCGGACCGGTACCCTGGACTATCCCCGTGGGCCAGGGCAACGAGCCTCCGCCGGTTCCCCGCTGGGTTAAAAAACCGACGACGGCGACCTCCTCGCCTTTTTGGCCGGCATCGTCGCCTTCGCCATACTGGTCCGCGGATCCTGGCACGCCGTCGCCGACCGCATGGGCTGGGCAGGGAACGCCGTCGCCGTCCCCGACCTGGACGGAAACGGGTACGCCGACGCCGTCTCCAACGGAGACGGGTACTGGTACGCCGACGCCGTCCCCGACGGAGACGGGTACTGGTACGCCGACGCCGTCCCCGACGGAGACGGGTACGGGTACGCCGACGCCGTCCCCGACGGAGACGGGTACGGGTACGCCGACGCCGTCCCCGACGGAGACGGGTACGGGCACGCCGACGCCGTCCCCGACGGAGACAGTAACGCCGACGCCGACGGAACCTGCGCCGGCACCCATCGAGCCCTCACCGGTTGAACCGGCACCGACAGAACCAGCGCCCGTGCCGGTGGAGCCTGCGCCGGTGGAACCGCCGCCTGCACCGGTCGAGCCTGCACCTGTTCCTGTTGAACCCGCACCGATAGAACCCGCACCCGTGCCGGTGGAGCCTGCCCCGGTGGAACCGCCGCCTGCACCGGTCGAGCCTGCGCCCGCGCCAGTGGAACCTTCCCCGATTGAGCCTGCCCCGGCACCCACTTCGACCTACTCAGTAGAGCCGAGCCCGGCACCGACCGGGACGGCCGAACCTGAGCCGCTGCCAACCGGAACGTACGCAACCCCGCAGCCTTAGGACCCGGCCGGACGTTCACCCAGGAAACTCCAAGCCCGGACCAGTACAGTTGTCCGCCAGTAACGAATTCCAGGCATGAACAACTCTCCGAGGACGCAACCGGTGACACCCCTGTACCCCATCCCGCTGACCCTGAACGACGGTACCGCCACTGATTTCGGCATCTTCAAGGGAAAAGTGGTGATGGTGGTGAACGTTGCCTCCAACTGCGGTTTCACGCCCCAGTACGCCGGGCTGGAGACGCTCTACGAGAAGTTCCGGGACCGCGGATTCGAGATCCTCGGCGTCCCCTGCAACCAGTTCGCCGGGCAGGAACCTGGCAGTGACAGCGAAATCGCCGAGTTCTGCCAGCGGAACTTCGGAGTGAGCTTCCCGTTGACTGCCAAAGCAGATGTCCGTGGCAGGGGACAGCACCCGCTGTACGCGGAGCTCACCAAGTTCAAGACCGGGCTGCTGCCCGGCCTGGTGAAATGGAACTTCGAGAAGTTCCTCGTCAACCGGGAAGGCGAGATCGTGGGCCGCTTCGCTCCGACCGTGGAACCAGACTCCGCGGAAGTGATCGACGCCATCGAGAACGCCCTCGGTTAAAAAACCGCCGCTGCGCCGAACGCAGCCACGCAAAAGCGCAGTTCTTTCATCTTTTTCCACATCGGCCACGGCGATTTACCCAAAGTTTGCCAAATGTCTGATTGGATAAACCTTACTGAAGGGTACAAGGGAAGCGCCGTTTCCCACCGACCACAGAGGCAGCAATGGAGCACATCGAGGCCGAACATCCCCGGCCACGCCACTTCCTTCTCCACCTGAGCGATCCCCATTTGATGGGAGGTCCGGACCCCCTTTACGGCGTCGTAGACAGCGAAGCCCGGCTTATCCAGCTCTTCGAAGAGGTCAAGGCCTCCGGTGCCCGGCCCGAGGCCGTCATCTTCACGGGTGACCTTGCCGACAAGGGCGATCCTGAAGCCTACGTCAAACTCCGGGCCATCGTTGATCCCGCCTGCGAAGAGCTTGGTGCCAAAGTCATTTGGGCGATGGGCAACCACGATAACCGGGCCAACTTCAGGACAGGCCTGCTGGACGAGCCTGCCGATGACGGCCCGGTGGACAAGAGCTACTTCATCAACGGGCTCCGCGTCATCACCATGGACACCACCGTGCCCGGTTACCACCACGGTGAACTCAGCACCTCCCAGCTTGAGTGGCTCACACGGCAACTGGATACTCCGGCCCCTGACGGCACCATCCTGGCGCTGCACCACCCGCCGGTCCCGTCAGTCCTGGATCTCTCCGTGCTGGTGGAGCTGCGGGACCAGGCGTCGCTGGAGGCAGTGGTCCGGAACTCGGATGTCCGCACCATCCTTGCCGGCCACCTGCATTATTCGACGACGGCGAGCTTTGCCGGCATTCCCGTCTCCGTGGCTTCAGCCAGCTGCTACACCCAGGACCTGAACGTCCCCGTGGGGGGCACCAGGGGCCAGGACGGCGGCCAGGCGTTCAACCTGGTCCACGTATACGAGCACACCATCGTGCACTCGGTGGTACCCATGGGGCGTTCGACGACGGTAGGGGAGTACGTCTCCCCGGAAGAGACAAAGCGGCGCCTGGACGCCGCCGGGGTCCGGATTCCGGAGAGCGCCAAACAGCGGAGCAGCGGGAAGCTCGGCCTGCCCACGAGCCGCTAGGGGAATAAGGATGGGTCCGTGCCGCAGGCGGCACGGACCCTCTTTCATGGACATTCACCCACTGCCAGGGCAGCGGCCGCTTGGCCTACTTTTCCCAGGGCGCCTTGATGGGGAAGTACTTGTCCAGGAAGTCGGTGACCAGCGCGGCGCGCTCGTCGGCAGGCACTTCCGGGAAGCTGCCGTCATTCAGGCAGAAGAAGTCCATATTCCGCTTGGCCAGGAGCTTGGGCAGGTACTTCAGCCCCGACTTCATGGTGGTGTCAACGTAACGGACCTTCGCCGCCGTCTGGGTTACTGCGCGGCCGGTGAGCAACGCGTAGTAGTGGTAGAACGAGTTGGTTACGGAGATGTTGTCCGCAGCCCGGAAACGGCTGGCAGCGGTCTTCCGGAACTCTTCGGGGAACTCACGCTCCATTTTCGCCACCACGCTGCGGCGCAGCGGGGCAGCACAATGCTCCAGATGGCGGGTGGTGATCCGCCCGAACCGGTTCCACAGCAGCTTCCGGTTAACGCGGGCTGCGTTCTCGAAGCCGCTCCGCTCAACCGCGTTCTCACCAAGGCCGATGCGGGTTTCCGCCTCGACGAACTTAGTGATGCCACCCGGCGTGAAGAACAAGTCCGGGCTGACCGGCCGGCCGAAGAACATGTCGTCGTTCGAATACAGGAAGTGCTCCGAGAGCCCTTCGATGTTGTGGAGCTGGCACTCCACCGCCTGTGAATTGTGCGTGGGAAGCACGGAGGGGTCCGAAAAGAACTCCTCGCTGCGGACAATCGTCACCGAGGGATGGTCCGCCAGCCACTCAGGGGCAGGCGAATCCGTGGCGATGAAGATGCGGCGGATCCAGGGCGCGAACATGTACACGGAGCGGAGGGCGTACTTGAGTTCGTTGATCTGCCGGAAGCGGGCCTCGTGGTCGTCGCCTTCGCCCAGGACAACGTCCTTCTGCTGGGCACGCCGGGCGGCAATGTATTCGGGGGAGCTTCCGTCCACCCAGGAAAACACCAGGTCGATGTCGAAGCTGATGTCGCTGGCGTGGTCGGCGAACATGTTCTCGATGGTGGGCCAGGTATGGCCGTACCGCTCCACGGTGCCGCGGACGGCGTCCTGGCGGAGCAGGGTCCTGCGGGTGAGGGAGTTCTCGATCGGCAGGCTGATTTCGTTGGCTTTGAAGGACCACAGCTCAATCTGCACGCCAGCCGAAGATCCGAACTCGAAACCGCCGCTGGGCTCCACGCGGGGGCGGTACAGGCGGAAGATGCGCGCCTGCCGGTTGGAGGAAAGCTCGCCGTCCGCAACCAGCAGCGAGGTCTTCTTCTTGGCATCCACGGTCATGGAGTAGAACGGTTCGTCCCTGCAGGCTTCCACCAGGGCAGTCCGCAGTTTCTTCCGGTCCTTCCAGTCAAGGGCAATGACGGGACGGTCGTTGTTGCCCCTGACCAGCAGGTACGCCAGGCCCGCGTTAGCCAGTACGTTGCGCACGAACAGCAGGTCTTCCACCATGGCCTGGTAAGGGGTCCTGGTCTGGTTGATCAGCGCAATGCGGCCCTTGTGCGTGATGACATCAGGGCGGGGGTTAAGCCGTTCTTCGGCTTCGGCGGACGTGATCTCCGCGTGAAATTGTTCCTCTACGGATGCCTGGCCTCCGTAGTAGACCTCGTCTTGAACCGGTGCTTCTGTAATGGTCGTCTCCGTGCTCGTCAAAGTAAGCGTTCCTACCTGCATGATAGCCGGGCGGCCTAAACGGCAGGTTTCGGGCGTATTGCCCGGGGCCGGGGGAACCGGCCTAGGCGCCCAGCGCCTCCCGCCAGCTGCGCAGGAAAGCCCCGCCGGCGTCGTCGTGGATAACGGACGCCTCAAGCCCCAGGTCCCCGGCTGTGAGGACCGGGTACGGTTTCTCCGGAATGCCGTCGGCGGGGCGGACATCCACGTGCTTGACCGGGTGGTCGTTGTGGTGGAGCCAGTCGGCCATGGCGTAGTCGGTGCGCGAATCGCCCACTGTCCGCCAGGCTGCGGGGGTGATGCCCTGCGCGGCCAGCAGTTCCACTGCCCGGCTGGCGCCCAGGTCCTTCCCGAGCCGTACCGACTCGATGTCCGTGGAGATGATGGTGGGATCCACCCGGTAGTCCACCTCGTCGTCGGAATTGGGGGCATGGTGGTCCAGTCTCACCACGCCCAGCCCGTGGCGGGCCATCAGTTCCATCGCGTCGGCGTCAAAGAGTTTCTGCTCCGCGAGGTAGTCGGCACTGGGCACCTCGATGTGCTGTTCCACGGACACCATGGCGCGCTTGGTTTCATCAAAAAACATGTGCGCGGCGTAGTCCTCGGCCACCATGCGCCGGATATCGTCCCCGTACGCTGCGGGCACGGCGAGTTCCCGGTCCACGTGGATGGGGCCGGGCCCGGCTGCGGTGTAGCTGAACCACACGGCCCCCTTTTCGCAGATGGCATGGATGATGGTTCCGGCCGGAATTCCGGCGGCGATCATGGGTTCCATCACCTGTTCCCGGATGAAGGCGTCCGAGCGCCCCGTGTTGAAAACGACAGGAATCCCCGCAGCTGCGAGCGCCACGAGGTCATCGATGATCTCCCGCTTCACGTCCCGCGTCACGGGGCTTGCCACCGGCCCGTCCACGTCCAGCAGGAGTGCCAGCGGCGGCATGGCAGGCGCGTGGATTCCGGGCGCGGAAACGGTAGGGGACTCGGATGTTGTCATGCCCCTATTCTGTCAGCTGAACCTGCCACGCCTCCCACAGGGGCCTGTACCGGCAACCGGCGGTAGGTGCAGGCGGTTCATGGTCACTGTTTGGCCACAACATGCGGAGGGAACCGCCGGGTACTTTCGCTGGGCGTGCAGGATGCCTAGTGTGGCAAGGTGATATTCAAAGCTGTGGGCGAGGGCCGCCCTTACCCCGACCATGGTTACACCACGCCCAAGGAATGGGCTTCGCTTCCGCCGCGCCCGGTCCGCCTGGACGAACTGGTGACCACCAAGCGCACTCTCGACCTGGAAGCGCTGCTTGCTGAGGATTCCACTTTTTTTGGTGACCTTTTCCCGCACGTGGTGCAGTACCAGGGAACCCTCTACCTGGAGGACGGGCTGCACCGCGCCGTCCGTACCGCCCTGCACCAGCGCACCGCAATCCACGCCCGTGTCCTGGTGATAGATGGCTAGGAAAAAGCAGCAGGACGTCAGCGTCCTCCATGGCCACCACGTTGTCAGCGGCCCGGAACTCCGTGCCACTTTTGCGGCAGCCCAGGCAGACGGGACAGCCCGCGTGCGCCGGCGCGCGCTGCACGGTGTTGTCCTGGTCCTCCTGGCGGGCCTTATCGCGGCGGCCATCATCACGGCGTTGGCGATCATCAATGGCCAGCTGAGAATCCCCGCCGCCGCGCCTGCCGAGGAAGCCGTGTCCACCTGCCCGGCCGCAACGTTCGACTACACCCCGAACGAGCAGATCAACCTGAACGTCTACAACTCCACCAGCAGGCCGGGGCTGGCGCGTTCAGTGGCGGACGAGTTCCTGGCCCGGAAGTTCGTGGTGGGCGCCGTGTCCAACGTTGACGCCGGCTACCGCGGAGCTGCCGCCGTGATCTCGGGAGCCGCCGGGCAATCGGCCGCGTTCAGTGTCCAGCGGAACCTTCCGGGTTCGGACTACTTCCAGGACGGCCGGACGGACGGGAGCGTGGACGTGATCCTTGCCCAGGACTACAAGGCGCTCACGCCGCCTGACCTCGTTGACCAGACGCCGGGAACCCTCAGCTGTCCGCGGGAAAGCCGCCGCGTTGCCGACGACGACAAGTGGCCGGTCCTCCCGTCGGCGGCTCCCGCTTCCTGAATCTCCGCAGGCCAGTCAGCCGGCCACAGCCGGAAGGTGGCTTACCCGGACGGGACGGCCGTCGTCGTCGAATCTGGCGCCGGCACCCAGCTGGATGAAGCGCACTGTCCTGGCCACCCGCGCCTCCAGCTCGGCGGGCTCATCGCTGCCCCTGGCCGCGCTGGAGGACAGCGTGCCCAGAATGAGCTGTGCCTGCTGGTTGATGTCCGCCGCCGGGAGGTAGCCCTGCTCCATTCCGTCCCGCAGGATGCCCTGCAGCAGGATGCTCAGCTCGCCGACGTGGTCCGCGAGTTTGGCAAAGGACGACGGCGACAGGACGGCTCCCATGGCGGGTCCCGGCGGCAGGTGGCGGCGGCTGAGGTCAACCACCTGGGCTCGGACGTACAGCGCGAGCCGGTCCACCGGATTGTCCAGCTGGCCCAATGAATCCCGCAGTTCGGAGAGGAACTTCTCGGTCTCATCCAGGGCGTAGGAGATCAGCAGCTCCTCGATGTCCGCGTAGTAGTTGTACACGGCGGTCCGGCCAACGCCCGCGTGCCGTGCCACATCTGTCATGGTCAGGCCGGGCAGGCCATGGGAGAAGAGGAGTTCGCCGAAAGCCGTAAGAATGCGGCGCTGGGTGTCCGCTCGCTGCTCGGCGTTGCTGGCCGCTGAAATCCTGGGCATACAGACACTTTACCGTGATGTGTCAGCAAACACCCTGCCCATTGTCTGGGCGGTTGCTTAGGCCGGGCAGCCGTCCGGTCCGCAGGCCGCGCCGTCCGCAGAATTGACCAGCACCAGCTGGTTGGCCTCCTGCCATGCCTGGTCCAGGGCGGCCGAGAACGTCTCCACAGGCTGGGCCCCGGAGAGTCCGAACTTCCGGTCGATCACAAAGAACGGGACTCCGCTGATGCCCAGGGACCGTCCCTCTTCAAAATCGAAGCGGACGTCATCTGCGTATTTATCGGTGGTGAACAGCTCATCCACCTCGGCCTGACCGATGCCAAGGTCCAGCCCCAGCGACGTCAGGTACTCCCGGCTGCCGATGTCCTTGCCATGCTCGAAGTGGTCACTGAGAAGCCGCTCCTTGGCAGCGTCCTGCTTTCCGTGCGCGGCAGCGAGGTGGATCAGGCGGTGTGCGGTAAAGCTGTTGGCCACCACCACAGAGTCGAAGCGGTAGTTCAGCCCCTCGCCCCTGGCTTCCTGGGCTACGTGGTCTAACATCTGTGAAACCTGCTGCGGCGGCATGCCCTTGCGGGTGCTTAGGTAGTCCAGCTCGGTTCCGTCATAGTGTTCAGGAAGGGTGGGGTCGAGCTGGTAGCTTCGCCAGGCCACCTCCACCGCATCCCGGTGCGGAAACGCGGCCAGGGCGGCCTCAAAGCGGCGCTTGCCTATGTAGCACCACGGGCACGCGACGTCGGACCAGATCTCAATCTTCATACCTCCGACAACCCGGCGCCGGGCGGCGGCATTCCGGTGGCGGCTGTTAGGTACCTCACGGTAGGTCTTGTGTTGCGGCCCCCGATAGGGCGATAGTCGGATCAAAGGTTAAGCAAACGCCCTCGGAGATCTTGTTCCGAATCGCCATGCGGATTAACGAACGGGTCCGCTGGAAATGCCAGGACAACTGGGGATCCCGGCCTGTCGTCCTCATGGAGGCCAGGAATGCGTATAGGACTTGTTGCTGGACCCTGGATTCCCATTCCACCTGTGACCTACGGGGGGATTGAACGGGTGGTGGACAGTTTGGCCCGGGGTTTGGTGGCAGCAGGCCATGAGGTGCTGCTCGCAGCACCTTCTGAGAGCACGTGCCCTGTGCCGATCGTGCCGGGAATGCGGGCGGCAGCCCCCCATGAGATGGGTTCCACGACATCGGAACTCAGCCACGTGGTACGGGCCTACGAAGGCCTGGGGGACGTTGACATCATCCACGACCACACGATGGCCGGGCCCCTGTACATGCATTCACCCCGGGAAACGCCGTTGGTTACCACCATCCATGGGCCGCTGAACGCGAACGCCGTGGATATCTACCGGGCCATCGCCCGGCGGGCAGCCATTATTGCGATTTCGCGGGACCAGGCTTCGCATGCTCCCGACGTGCCCGTCACCAGGGTGATCCATCACGGTATGGATGTCTCACCGGTGCCGGCGGGCAGCGGCACCGGCGGGTACCTGTGCTTCGTGGGCCGGTCCTGCCCGGACAAGGGGCTGCTGGAGGCCATCATGATTGCCCGGGAGGCTGGCCTGCCGCTGCGGATCGCAGTGAAGATGCGCGAACCCGACGAAGTCCGGTACTTCCACGAGGTCATCGAGCCCTTGCTTGGGCCCAACGAGGATTTCGTGGGGGAAGTGGACGACGCCACAAAGTACCGCTTGATGGGCGGAGCGCTGGCCTTCCTGAACCCCATCCAGTGGTCCGAGCCGTTCGGGCTGGTGATGATCGAGGCGCTGGCCACCGGAACTCCGGTCATCGGGACAAGGATTGGGTCCGCGCCGGAAATAATCGAGCACGGACGCACGGGCTTCCTCGGGGAGACGGAGGACCTGGCCGGTTTCGTCGGGGCCGCCGCCGGGCTGAGCAGGGAAGCCTGCCGCAAGGCTGTCGTGGACCGCTTCAGCGTCGAGCGCATGGTGGACCAGCACATCCGCCTTTTTATGGAACTGATCGAAAGCAGACGGGCCGGAGGGGTTCCGCATACTGCGCACGTGCACCAGAATCTTTAAGGGCTGGCGGTCCCTCCCGTCCCCGGCAGGATCCCTGAAGGAAGGAGCCCTTTCATGACCGCGTGGAACGAAGATACCGAGGCAGGCGCTGCCGAGTCCGGTTCGGTGACGGTACTGGAGGGATCCTCGTTCTGCATTTCATCGGGGACCGGTGACATCAGTTCCGACGGCGGCACGAACGGCGCGTTCTTCCAGGACACCCGCATCATTTCCCACTGGGTGCTGCGGGTTAATGGCGCGCTGCGCGAGCCGCTCTCGGCCCAGCGGCCCAAACCCTTCGAAGCCACGTTTGTTGGCAGGGCGAAGTGGCCGGACGGACGGTTCGACAGCCCCCTGGTGGTCCGGCAGGTCCGCCACATAGGGCCGGGCCTGCAGGACGACATCACGCTGGAGAACTACTCGGCGGAACCGGTGGAATGCGAGATTGAACTCCTTGTCGCAGCCGACCAGGCCGACCTGTTCGACGTCAAGGGCGGGCGGATTCCCGCTACCCACGAGACCACCCGGTCTGTACGGGACGGCCAGCTCATCATCGAAAACGTCCGTGACGGGCAGCAGCGCGGGACGGCGGTCCGCGCCCGCGGGGCTGAGGTCGGCCTGGATGGGCTGCGCTTCTGGGCAACCATCCCGGCCCGCGGCAAATGGGCCACGAGCGTCATCGTGGTACCCCTGACCAACGGCCAGGCACCCGCCGAAGCTTTCACCGAAACCGGGATTCCGCATCACCGGGAAGGCGTCCGCCGGCACCGCCACTGGGAACAGAACGTTCCGCTGATCACCGTTGCGGACGCCAACCTGCAGGCCACCTTGAACCGGAGCCAAAGCGACCTGGGATCGCTGAGGATCTTTGATCCCCATCATCCCGAACGGGCGGCCGTGGCGGCGGGTGCGCCCTGGTTCATGGCCCTGTTTGGACGGGACTCCATACTGTCCTCCTACATGAGCCTCATGGTTGACCCGAAACTGGCCGCCGGCACCCTGCAGACCCTGGCAGGCCTCCAGGGGACAAAAGTGGACCCTGACTCGGAGGAAGAGCCCGGCCGCATCCCGCACGAGGTGCGGCTGGGCGTGACCGCGGGCCTGGCGGTGGGCGGAACAGCCTACTACGGGACCGCGGACGCAACCCCGCTGTTCGCCGCCCTCGTGGGGGAGCTCAGCCGGTGGGGCCTGTCCAAGGACGTTGTCCAGCCGCTGCTGCCGCACGTGGACCGCGCACTGGAGTGGATCGACCAGTACGGGGACCGCGACGGCGACGGTTTCGTGGAGTACCTTCGGCCCAATACCCATGGCCTGGTCAATCAGGGATGGAAGGATTCCTGGGACGGCATCAACTTCGCGGACGGAACAATGGCCGAGGCGCCGATTGCCCTGTGCGAGGTGCAGGCCTACGTCTACTCGGCCTTCGTGGGCAGGTCCCTGCTGGCCCACTGGGACGGCGACCGGGAGCTGGAGAGCCACTGGGCCAAGCGCGCCGAGGACCTGAAAGCGGTGTTCAACGAGAAGTTCTGGCTCCCGGAGAAGGGCTACTTCGCCGTGGCGCTGGACAAGGACAAGCGGCCGGTGGACGCCTGTACCTCGAACATGGGGCACTGCCTGTGGATGGGCATCGTGGACGAGGACAAGGCACCGTCCGTCGTGGAGCACCTCATGTCACCGCAGATGTTCACCGGCTGGGGAATCCGCACCCTGGGCTCCGACATGGGTGCCTACAATCCCGTCAGTTACCACAACGGTTCCGTGTGGCCCCATGATTCTGCCCTGGTTGCCACCGGGCTGATGCGCTACGGGTTTGTGGAGGAGGCCCGGCTGCTGGCCACCGGCATCCTGGAAGCCGCCGAACACTTCGACGGCCGGCTGCCGGAGCTCTTCTGCGGCTTTGACCGGGGCGAGTTTGAGGGGCCGGTGCCCTACCCCACGGCATGCTCGCCCCAGGCCTGGGCTGCGGCGGCGCCCATACAGCTGATCCGCGCCCTGCTCCGGTTCGACCCCGTGTACACCCGCGGAGTAGTCCACCTGGCGCCCATCCTGCCCGAGGATATGGGCGACTTCCAGGCCGCGAACGTACTGCTGGACACCTCCCGGATCACCATCCGGGCCCACGGCACCGGCGGCAGCATCGACGGACTGCCGCCGGGCCTCAAAATGCTCGCCGAACCCCGGCCGCACCTGGCCTACCCGCCCCAGGCTTATCCGGCCTGAGGCATCCCGCAGGGGAGGACCGGGCAGGGAGGACCAGGCAGGGAGGACCAGGCAGGGAGGACCAGTCAGGGAAGGGCCCGCTCCAGCACGAAATCGTGCTCTACCGTGCTGCCCAGGCTGAAGGACTTGGTTCCCACCTTGCGGAAGCCGGATTTCTCGTAGAACCGGATGGCCCGGGCATTCTGGCTGTTGACTCCCAGCCAGATACCGCGGCCGCCGGCCTCCGCCGCCGCGCGGAGGCTCGCCTGCATCAGCTCCGCAGCGGCCCCCAGACCATGGTGTTCCGGGTGCACGTAGCACTTGCTCAGCTCTACCGACGGCAGGATTCCGAGCGCGGAAACGACGTCGGGGTCATCAGCCGGCCGGTTCACCAGCAGGCTGTAGCCACGCAGCCCGCCGCCACCGTCGATCACAAGGATGGTGGTGTCCGGGTCGGCAAGGTATTCGCGGAAGTGCCGTTCGCTGAGCTTGTTCGCAAGGTGCGCCGCGATGTCAACGGGTGAGGCCGACGGCGGGCACGCCAAGGGAAAGGTGACGGCCGCCAGCTCAGCCAGCGCACCGGCGTCGTCCGCTGCTGCCTTGCGGATGGAAGAGGTCATGCAGGGATTTTACGTCCCCACCTTCCGAGTTTTTGTCCAGATATGCAGGCTTTAAGGCGTTCCAACCCTGCATATCTGGACAAAAACTCCTGGAGGTTACTGCTGGAAGGCGGCGTCGAAGGAAGTGTTCGACGGCGGGAAGTCGAACTTCTTGAGGGCGGCGAGGGCTTCCGGGGCGCCGTGCAGGCGGTCCATGCCGGCGTCTTCCCACTCCACCGAGATGGGGCCGTCGTAGCCGATCGCGGACAGCGCCCGGAAGGACGCCTCCCACGGGACGTCGCCACGGCCGGCGGACACGAAGTCCCAGCCGCGGCGCGGATCACCCCAGGGCAGGTGCGAGCCCATGACGGTGTTCCGGCCGGTCTGGCGGATCTTGGTGTCTTTGCAGTCCACGTGGTAGATCCGGTCCTTGAAGTCCCAGATGAAGGAGACGGGATCAATGCCCTGCCACATCATGTGGGACGGGTCCCAGTTCAGGCCGAACGCTTCGCGATGGCCGATCGCTTCGAGGGTGCGGACGGTGGTCCAGTAGTCGTACGCAATCTCACTTGGGTGGACCTCGTGGGCGAAGCGGACGCCGCATTCGTCGAAGACGTCCAGGATGGGGTTCCAGCGGTCGGCGAAGTCCTGGTAGCCGGCGTCGATGACCTTTTCCGGTACGGGCGGGAACATGGCCACGTACTGCCAGATGGAGGAGCCGGTGAAGCCGACCACTGTGTCCACGCCGAGTGCCTTGGCGAGCCGGGCGGTGTGTTTCATTTCCTCCGCGGCGCGGGTCCGGACGCCTTCGGGATCGCCGTCGCCCCAGACCTTTGGCCCGACGATGGCCTGGTGCCGGAAGTCGATGGGGTCATCGCAGACGGCCTGGCCCTTGAGGTGGTTGGAGATGGCCCAGACCTTGAGGTTGTACTTCTCCAGCAGGGCAAGCTTGGACTCGACGTAGCCGGGCTCGTCCCAGCGCCAGGCGTCCAGGTGGTCGCCGGAGACGGCGATCTCCAGGCCGTCGTAGCCCCAGCCGGAGGCGAGCCTGGCAACTTCCTCGAGCGGCAGGTCGGCCCACTGGCCGGTGAACAGGGTAAACGGGCGGGGCATGTCAGGCTCCTTGGGATTCGGCGGCCGGGTTGGCGGGGGCAAGCTGGATGAGGCTGCTCCTGGAAGCGGCGGACCGTTCCACGGCGTCCAGGATGCGCTGGACCTCCAGCCCGTCTTCGAACGACGGCGACGGCGCGGTTCCTGAACTGACCGCCAGCAGGAAGTCGCGGACCTCGTGCGTGAACGTGTGCTCCCAGCCGATGATGTGGCCCTGCGGCCACCACGCATCAAGGTAGGGGTGTTCGGGCTCGCTGACCAGGATCCGCCGGAACCCTTGCTCCCGGGCGGGGGCCGTGGCGTCCAGGAACTGGAGTTCGTTGAGGTTTTCGAGGTCGAAGCGGAGGGCTCCCTTGTCGCCGAAAACCTCGAGCTGCAGGGAGTTCTTCCGTCCGGTGGCCACCCGGGAGGCCTCCACGGAGGCGATGGCCCCGGAGGCGAGGGACAGCGTTGCCCAGGCGGCGTCGTCGACCGTTACATCCTCCAGCCCGCTTGCGGGACCACTTTCCGCCGGGCGCCGGTTGACGAAGGTGTGGGTCCGGCCCGAGACCTCCGTGACCTTGTCCCCGAGCAGGAACAGGACCTGGTCGATGGCGTGCGAGGCGATGTCGCCGAGGGCCCCGGAACCGGCGGTTTCCTTCTTCAGCCGCCAGGTCATGGGCGCCTGGTCATCCGCGAGCCAGTCCTGCAGGTAGGCGGCGCGGACGTGCCTGACCGTCCCGATCCTGCCCTCGGAAATGAGCTCCCTGGCCAGGGCGAGGGCCGGGACCCGGCGGTAGTTGAACCCCACCATCGACTGCACGCCCCGGGGCCTCGCGGCGCTGGCGGCAGCGGTCATGGCTTCAGCCTCGGCCAATGTGTTGGCCAACGGCTTTTCCAGCAGCACATGCTTGCCGGCAGCCAGGGCGGCGATGGCGATTTCCGCGTGCATCCAGCCGGGTGCGCAGACGTCGATGATGTGGATGTCGTCCCGGTCCAGGACGCTCCGCCAGTCCGTGGCGGTCTCTGCCCACCCGTACTTCGCGGCTGCCTCCGCAACTGCTGCGGAGTCCCGGCCCACCAGGACCTTCTGCTCGAACGCGGGGACATCGAAGTAGCTGGCCACGTTCCGCCACGCGTTGGAGTGCGCCTTGCCCATGAAGGCGTAGCCGATCATGGCCACGCCCAGCGATTTGGCGGTGCCTGCGTCCGGGCTCATGAAGTGCCCCCAAGCGTCAGGGTTTCCGGTGCCCAGTCTTCGGGGAGGGGTGCCGACGCCGGCGCGGAGCTTGCCACGTCCACGAACGTTCCTGAATCCATGGACTCCGAGATGGAGACCATCGCATCCAGCACGTGGTAGGCCAAGTCACCGGTGGCACGGTGCGGGACACCGGCGCGGAGCGAGCGCGCCATGTCCAGGACGCCCATGCCGCGGCCGTTCGCGGGCCCCGTGGCAGGGATGGTGGTCCAGTCCTCGTCGCCTGCCCGCCAGAGCTTGACGTCGCCGTCGAAGTTGTTGGGGTCCGGCAGGGAAAGGGTGGCCTCGGTCCCGGTGATCTCCACGAAGCCCATCCGGGTACGGGGGGACTCAAAGGAGAAGACGCTGTGGGAGGAGGCGCCGGATTCGAACTGGGCCATCGCCGAGACATGGGTGGGGACTTCCACCGTGAATTCCTCCCCGGCCTTGGGGCCGGAACCGATGACGCGGACGTCCTTGGCCTTGGACCCGACGGCGGCCACCTTGCGGATGGAGCCGAACGACTGGACCAGGGTTGTGAGGTAGTAGGGGCCCATGTCGAACAGCGGACCCGCCCCGTACTGGAACAGGAACGCGGGGTTGGGGTGCCAGGACTCCGGTCCGGGCGTCTGGAAGGTGGTCATGGCCGCCAGCGGGGTGCCGATGTCGCCGCGCTGGATCAGGCGCAGGGCGGTCTGCAGGCCGGCGCCGAGGAAGGTATCGGGGGCGCAGCCCAGACGGATGCCTGCGGAGTCGGCGACTTTGAGGAGCCCCAGGCCTGATTCGCGGTCAAGGGAGAACGGCTTTTCGGTCCAGACGTGCTTGCCGGCGTTGACCGCTGCGGTGGCCACCTCGACGTGGGCTGCCGGGATGGTCAGGTTGACGATGATTTCGACGTCGGGGTGGTGCAGTGCCTTGTCCACCCCGCCCCACTCGGCGATTCCGTATTCCTTGGCGCGGGCCTCGGCGGCGTCCTCGAAGAGGTCCGCGATCACGTGGACCTTGAGGTCGGGGAAGGTGGTGAGGTTGTCCAGGTACTGCTTGCTGATGTTGCCCGCGCCGATGACGCCGACGCCAACCGGGCCTTTAGCCATGGAAGGGGTGCTCATGCCTGGGCTCCTTCGGTGTTTGCGGCGGCATTGAGGAAAGCGAGGCTCTCGGCGATGCCCTCGAAGATGTCTCCGGCGTAGTCGTCAAACTCCACCACGCCCACCTCCAAGGAGGTGGCGGCGGCGATGACGTCCAAGACCGGGACGCGGCCCTTGCCCGCAGGCAACTGTGCCTTGGTGTCGGTGGTGAGGGGCCCGTCCTTAATGTGGATCAGCTTCACCCGGTCACCGAGCCTGGTGAGGATGTCCACGGGATCCTGCCCGCCGACAGACACCCAGTAGGTGTCCACTTCGAGGACCAGCTCCGGATCGAGCAGGCCGGCGAAATACTCCAGGGCAGTCCGGCCCTCGATGGTGGACTCCAGCTCCCATTGGTGGTTGTGGTAGCCGACGCGGATGCCGTATTCGGCGCCCTTCCTGGCGGCCTCATTCAACGCCGCGGCCGTCGCCTGGATGTCCTCCGCTGTTTGCCAGCGGTCGGCGGCGATGAACGGATCGATCACGGTGGTGATGCCCAGGTCCCTGGCCGCCGCAAAGATCTCGTCCTGGTCCTGGCTGAGCAGGGGTGCGTGGCCCGAGGGGGCGGTTAGCCCGTTCTCCTTGAGGGCTGCACCAAGTTCCTTTGCCGTGGCCACGAAATTGTAGGGCTCCACCTGGGTGAAGCCGATCTCGGCCACCCTGCGGATGGTGCCTTCCAGGTCCTCCTGGATAGCGTCACGCAGGGTGTAGAGCTGAATTGAATAGGACAAGTTGTCTCCCGGTTGCTTGGCCACGATGGCAAGTGCTGTGATGCAGGTCTACCTGCAAAGCTAGGAGTACTTTTGCCGAACGTCAAGCAAAAGTTGCTGCCGTGACATAAATAAGTAGATCTGCTATCCATGTCCTATGAACAAGACCACCGCCCGGCAGGCCCCCGCGGACTCCCTGGCGTTGCCGGGACGCGCCGGCGACATCTTCCAGCTGCTGCGGGACGGCAAGGCCCGCACCCGTGCCGAGCTGGCCGGAACCACGGGCCTGGCCAGGTCAACCGTGGCGGCGCGAATTGACGCTTTGATCGCCTCGGGACTGGTCGGTCCGGCGGGCGAGGCAACCTCCAGCGGCGGCAGGCCGCCGTCGCGCTTTGCCTTCAACCCGGCCGCACGGGTGGTGCTGGCGGTGGACATCGGAGCCACGCACGTGGCGCTGGCAGTCACGGACCTGGGCGGATCCGTGCTTGCTGAACGGCGGATGGACCAGCAGGTGGCGGACGGGCCGGAGAAGGTGCTGGGATTGGTGGTCCGCGAGGCAGCGAAACTGCTGGCGTCGGCATCCCGGGGAGTGCCCGACCTTGCAGGTGTGGGGATCGGGCTTCCGGGACCCGTGGAGCATGACACGGGGCGCCCGGTAACACCGCCCATCATGCCCGGCTGGGACGGGTTCGATGTGGTCCGGTTTGTCCAGCGCTCGCTGCCGGTCCCCGTGCTGGTGGACAACGACGTCAACATCATGGCGCTGGGTGAACGAACCGCCCATTGGCCGGACCACGACAACTTCATCTTCGTGAAAGTGGCCACCGGCATCGGCGCGGGCATCATCAGCAGCGGCGAGCTGCAACGTGGCGCCAACGGCACAGCCGGCGACCTGGGCCATGTCCGCGTCCCCCGCGGGGACGACGTCCTGTGCCGCTGCGGAAACCACGGCTGCCTCGAAGCCCTCGCCTCGGGACCCGCCATTGCCGCAGCCCTGCGAAATGAGGGGCTGGAGGCGGCGAAGGGGGCGGACGTGGTCAGCCTGGTGGCCCACGGCAGCCAGCAGGCAATCCAGGCCTTGCGCCAGGCGGGCCGGGACGTGGGCGATGTGCTGGCCACCGTGGTGAACCTCCTGAACCCGTCGGTCATCGTGATCGGAGGAAGCATCGGAGACTCGGGTGAGCACCTCGTGGCCGGCGTCCGGGAGGTTGTCTACCGGCGCTCGCTGCCCCTGGCCACCTCGCAGCTCCGGATTGGGCTGTCCCATGCGGGGGACAAGGCCGCCATCCTCGGCGCCAGCCAGCTGGTGACCCGGCATGTCCTTTCCCCGGCGGTTATCGAGGCAACCCTTGCCGGCAACGCCATGGCGGGCTGAGAGGCGGCTACGGCGTGATGGTCCGGATGGGGGCGCCGGCCAGCCAGGCGGTGACGTCCTCGAATGCCCCGCCGTAGAACTGGCGGTAGCTTTCCCGCGTGACGTAGCCAAGGTGCGGGGAGAGTACCGTATTGGGCGCGGTAAGGAGCGGGTGGCCCGCCTGCAGCGGTTCCTGGTCGAACACGTCCAGCGCCGCCCCGCGGATCCAGCCCTCGCTGAGGGCCTTCAGCAGGGCGTCCTGGTTGACCAGCGGGCCCCGGGCGGTGTTGACCAGGACGCCTTCGGGTCCCAGCAGCCGCAGCTCCTGCTCACCCACGATGTTTTCCGAGCGTGCCGAGAGCCGCAGGTGGAGTGTGGCGACGTCGGACTGGCGGAAAAGTTCGTCCTTGGACACCAGCCGCGCGCCAGCCTCCTTGGCTGCTTCAGCCGTGAGGTTCTGGCTCCACGCGAGCACGTCCATCCCGAAGGCCCGCCCGTAGGCCGCGATCCGCCGCCCAATCTTGCCAAGCCCCACCACTCCCAGGGTTTTTCCTGCCAGTTCGAAGCCCACCGAGGTCTGCCAGGTGCCGGCGCGCAGGAATTTCTCCTCGGCCGTCAGGTTCCTGGCAATGGCCAGCAGGAGCGCCCACGTCAGCTCGGGGGCCGCCGTGGGTGAACCCGGGGTGCCGCACACGGTGATGCCCTGTTCGACGGCGGCAGCAACATCGATGGAGGCGTTCGCCATGCCGGTGGTCACCAGGAGCTGGAGGCCGGGAAGTTTTTCCAGGACCTCGCGCGGAAAGGCCGTCCGCTCGCGCATGGCAACCACCATGGTGGCATCCGCCAGCGCGGCCACCAGGGCTTCGGGCGAGGCAAAAGGTTCACGGTAGGTAACAACACGCACCCCCTCCGCTTCGAGGGCTGCCCAGTCGGCAAAACCATGGGCTACATCCTGGTAGTCGTCAAGGATGGCGAGGCGGTGCTGCATGGCGTTTTCCTTCGTCCCGGATCTCTCTGGCGTGAAGTTCATCGTAAGGCAGCGGGTACCGCGGGGCCGCCTGAAACGGCGGAACCGCCGCGCGTGATAGCAATGGGAGTGATGAAACCACCCCCAGACCGGTCCTTCGCCCCGTGAGCGGCCGGATCCTCGCCCGGATTCCCGCCAGCTGGATCCTGCTGGCCTGCATCGGACTGCTTGCCCTTAATCTTCGGGGTCCGTTTGTAGCCGTGGCCCCGGTGGTGGACCTGATGCAGGCCGAGCTCAACTTCACGCCGGTGCTGCTGGGGCTGCTGACCAGCATCCCGGTTCTCTGCTTCTCCCTTGCCGCGCCCCTGGCATCCCTGGCAGCCAGGAAGTTCGGCGCCGAGTTCGCAGTGACGCTGACCATCCTTGGAGTGCTGGCCGGCGTCCTGGTACGTTCCGCGGGAGGGCCCGTCCTGGTGGTGGCCGGCACTATTGTGATCGGCCTGGGCATCACGGTGGGAAACATCGCGGTGCCCCTGATTATCCGCCGGGATTTTGCGCCGGCCCGGCAGGGAACCGCGATGGGCATCTACACGGCTGCCCTCAATATCGGTTCGTTCCTGACGTCGGTGGTAACGGCGCCGCTGGCCAGCGTGGCGGGGTGGAGGTTCGCGCTGGGATCCGTGGCGGTCCTGGCAGTGGCGGCGGTGGTGGTCTGGATCCTGGCGGTGGGCCCGCGGAGCGCGTTCCTGGTCTCGCCCGAAAGCACGGCGGACAGCAGCCTGGCGCCGGTCCGCGGTTCGCGCTGGATTACGGCGGGGCTGACGGCCGGGTTCGCCGGGCAGGCGTTTTCCTATTACGGGGTAACGGCGTGGCTGCCCAGCTACCTCAACGACGAGCTGGGAATGTCCGCGTCCGAGGCCGGCGCGGCTTCCTCCATCTTCCAGATCCTCGCCATCGTGGGCGGCCTCGGGGTGCCGTTTGCCGCCAAATACATGAGCATGGCGTCCCTGGCGGTCACCGTGGGCGTGCTGTGGATTACCGTGCCCGCCGGGTTGCTGCTGGCTCCCGGGGCCTGGTGGCTGTGGTCCATTGCCGGCGGCATCGCCCAGGGCGGCGGCATTACCGTCATCTTCATCGCCATCATCCGGCTGGCAAGGGACCAGGCATCGGCAGGACGCATGTCCGCCGTGGTGCAGGGCGCGGGCTACGCAATCGGAGCTGCCGCCCCACCGCTGGTGGGCTTCATCCACGACGTCTCGGGCTCCTGGACCCCCGCACTGCTGGTGATCCTGGCGTCCGTGCTGACGTTCTTTGCCAGCACTGCCCTTTCCGTGCGGCAGGTGCCCAAGGGGCGCTGAGCCAGGCGCCGCCGTCGTACGCCCCTTCCCCCGGACACAACGAAATGGCACTTGGCGGCAGTAGTTTTCTAAAACACTGCCAGCAAATGCCATCTCGCGGGGATGGTGCTCCGCCGCCGGGCCGGCCCTCCGGATTTCGGAGGTGCCTGTTGCGAAGGGCGTGCCGGCCCGGCGAACGGAATTCTGGTTATGCGGCGGCGAGTTCCTCGACCGTGGCCTTCTCGCGGGCTTCGGTCAGGTACCGCGCATAGGCGGGGAGGGTGAGGAAGGAGGGGAAGTCCCGGGCCATCGTGACCTCCTCGAAGATATCGCGGGCGTCTTCGAAGCGGTCGCCGTCGAAGCGTTCCAGCCGCGCGAATTCCTCGTCCAGGAGTTCCTCGATCCAGTGGTGGGTGACGATTTCGCCGCGGTCCGTGATGGCGCTGGCAAACATCCACTGCCACAGTTGCGAGCGGGAGATCTCGGCGGTGGCTGCGTCCTCCATGAGGTTGTGGATGGCCACCGCGCCATTGCCGCGCAGCCAGGATTCGATGTAGCGGATTCCGACTTCGATGTTGTTCCGGATGCCCTGTTCGGTGATGGTGCCTTCGGTGGCGGCCACGTTGATCAGGGCGCGGTCATCCGGGATCACGTCGTCCCGGGTGCGGTCCAGCTGGTTGGGCTTGCTGCCCAGGATGGAGTCGAACACCTCGCGGCACACCGGCACCAGGTCGGGGTGTGCCACCCAGGAACCGTCGAAGCCGTCGTTGGCCTCGCGGGTCTTGTCCGCGCGGACCTTCTCCTGGGCGTTGGTGTTCGCCGCCTCGTCCTTGCGGTTGGGGACAGCTGCCGCCATGCCGCCGATCGCCATGGCGCCCCGCTTGTGGCAGGCGCGGACCAGCTGCTCGGTGTAGGCGCGCATGAATGGCTGGGTCATGGTTACCTGGCTGCGGTCCGGCAGGACGAAACGCGGGCCGCGGGTGCGGAAGTTCTTGATCAGCGAGAAGATGTAGTCCCAGCGGCCGGCGTTCAGGCCCGCGGCGTGGTCCCGCAGTTCGTAGAGGATTTCCTCCATTTCGAAGGCTGCGGTGATGGTTTCGATCAGCACGGTGGCGCGGATGGTGCCCTGCGGGATGCCGAGCAGGTCCTGGGCCAGGATGAAGATGTCGTTCCACAGGCGGGCTTCGAGGTGGTTCTCGATCTTGGGCAGGTAGAAGTACGGGCCCGTGCCCTGGGCCAGGAGGCGGCGGGCGTTGTGGAAGAAGAACAGGCCGAAGTCCACGATGCCGCCGGCGATGGGTTCGCCATCGATCAGCATGTGCTTCTCCGGCAGGTGCCAGCCGCGGGGGCGGACCACGATGGTGGGCAGGTCACCCGCCGGACGGAGCTTGTATTCCTTGCCCTCTGGGGAGGTGAAGTCGATGCGCCGTTCCAGGGCGTCGGTCAGGTTCAGCTGCCCCTTGATGACGTTGCGCCAGGTGGGGGTGGAGGAGTCCTCCATGTCCGCGAGCCACACCTTGGCACCGGAGTTCAGGGCGTTGATGGTCATCTTCTTGTCCACCGGCCCGGTGATTTCCACCCGCCGGTCTTCCAGGCCGGGGGCCGGGGGAGCGACGCGCCAGGAGGGATCGTTGCGGATGTGTTCCGTTTCGCGGAGGAACCGGGGATCCTGTCCGGCAGCGATCTCAGCCCGCCGCGTCCGGCGTGCCTGCAGCAGCTCCTGCCGCCGCGCCGCCGTCGTCCGGTGCAGCTTTGCTATGAAAGCCAGGGCATCCGGGGTGAGTACCTCATCCTGCCGGCAAATCGGCTGCGCAGTCATGGTGATGCCATTGATGGTGAAGCTGTCAGTGAAGCTGTTCATTTCTGTCTCCTTAAAGACGAAAAGGGAAGTTCGACGGCGGCACTTGCCTGAGTGGGTGGGGCCGGGAAGGGACATCCTCCGCGTGCTATTCCCCATCCCCGTCGTAGGACCTCGCATAGCTCGGTCGACGGCGGGGACAGGGCCCCTTTTACGCACGCTTCCGGATGTCCCTTCCCGGCCCGGTGGCGGTCACACTGAGGTGAGTGCCGCCGTCGTGCCCTTCGGTGAGTCAAGCGAACAATTCACCTTGGGCGGGAAGGTTTTAGTGGAACTGGCCCTCTTCGGTCGATCCGACCAGTGCGAGGGTGGATGCGTTCGGGTTGAGCGCAGTGGCGATGTCGTCGAAGTAGCCGGTGCCGACTTCGCGCTGGTGCTTGGTTGCGGTGTAGCCGCGGGACTCGGAGGCGAATTCCTTTTCCTGGAGCTCGACGTAGGCGCTCATGCCTTCCCGGGCGTAGCCGTGGGCGAGATCGAACATCGAGTAGTTCAGGGCGTGGAAGCCGGCAAGGGTGATGAACTGGAACGTGAAGCCCATGGCGCCAAGTTCACGCTGGAACTTTGCGATGGTGGCGTCGTCCAAGTGCTTGCGCCAGTTGAACGACGGCGAGCAGTTGTAGGAGAGCATCTGGTCCGGGAACTCGGCCTTGACGGCTTCGGCGAACTTGCGGGCCAGCTCGAGGTCCGGGGTGCCCGTTTCCATCCAGATGAGGTCCGAGTAGGGGGCGTAGGCCTTGGCGCGGGCAATGCAGGGTTCGATGCCGTTGCGGACCTTGTAGAAGCCTTCGGCGGTGCGCTCGCCGGTGATGAATTCCTGGTCCCGCTCGTCGACGTCGGAGGTGATCAGCGTGGCTGCCTCGGCGTCGGTGCGGGCGATGACCACGGACGGGGTACCGGCGACGTCGGCCGCGAGGCGTGCCGCGTTCAGTGTGCGGACGTGCTGCTGGGTGGGGATGAGCACCTTGCCGCCAAGGTGGCCGCACTTCTTCTCGGATGCGAGCTGGTCCTCCCAGTGAACGCCTGAGGCGCCGGCCTGGATCATGGACTTCATGAGCTCGTAGGCGTTCAGCGGACCGCCGAAGCCTGCCTCGGCGTCGGCAACAATCGGGACCATCCAGTCCTCAACGGTCTGGACGCCTTCGGAGAACTCGATCTGGTCGGCGCGGAGCAGGGCGTTGTTGATGCGGCGGACCACCGTGGGAACGGAGTTGGCCGGGTAGAGGGACTGGTCCGGGTAGGTGTGGCCGGAGTTGTTGGCATCCGCGGCGACCTGCCAGCCGGAAAGGTAGATGGCGCGGAGTCCGGCTTTGACCTGCTGCACGGCCTGGTTGCCGGTCAGGGCGCCAAGGGCATTGGTGTAGCCGCCAGTCTTGTGCTCTTCGGTCAGCTGCTTCCACAGCTTCTCGGAGCCGCGGCGGGCCAGGGTGTGCTCTTCGGAGACGCGGCCGCGGAGGCGGACGACGTCGGAAGCCTTGTAGTCCCGGGTCACACCTTCCCAGCGGGGGTTGGCGGCCCACTCGAGCTCCAGGGCGGCGGCCTGCTCTGCGGGCGTCTGCTGGGTGGGCTCAAATGCTGCAGTCATCGTTGATCTCCTTGATTGAGCTCCGGAATCGGTAGGCGGGAACTGCGCCTTTGCAGTTCCCGCCGGCTTCCCGGTGCGGTGTTTCTTTCCGTGATCACTACTTTTCAGCACTTTCAACCACCTTTCTAGAGAAAATCTCTGGAAAGAATTGCACTTCTTCACGTATTCTTCAGAAATGACGCCTGGAAGCTGGAACAGAGAAGTCTCGCCGCAAGCACCCTCCGCCGCGTCCGCTGGCCTGGACGTCATCAGCTTGGGCCGGCGGGTCAGGCATCTGCGCAAGCAGGCTGGACTGACCCTCGATGACCTCAGCGCCGCCGTCGGTACGGCGCCCAGCCAGCTGAGCCTGATCGAGAACGGAAAGCGGGAACCCAAGCTGGGGCTGCTCCAGCACCTGGCCTCCGCGCTCAACGTCAGCATCGACCAGCTTCTTGGTGCGGAGCCGCCCAGCCGCCGCGCCGCCCTTGAAATTGAGTTGGAACGCTACCAGCGCAGCCCGCTGTACGAGACGTTGAACCTGCCGAAAATCCGCATCAGTTCGCGGCTTCCGCTGGATGTGCTGGAGGCCCAGGTGGGCCTGCTGCATGAGCTGGAACGCAAGATGAACGAGCAGGTGGCCACCCCTGAGGAAGCCCGCCGGGCGAATGGCGAGCTGCGGGCCATGATGCGCGAGCGCGGCAACTATTTTCCGGAATACGAGGCCGAGGCGCAGAAGGTCCTCAAGGCCGTGGGCTACACCACCGGTCCGCTCAGCCAGCACGTCATCGCGGACATTGCCGAGAACCTTGGATTTACGCTCCACCATGTGGGTGACCTGCCGCATTCAACGCGGTCAGTGACGGACTTGAAGAACCGCAGAATTTATCTGACGCAGAGCCAGCGCCAGGACCATGACCCCCGATCGGTGCTGCTGCAGGCGCTGGGCCACTACGTCCTGGGGCATGAAACCCCGAAGAATTACGGCGACTTCCTGGCCCAGCGCGTTGCAACGAACTATTTCGCGGCCGCGCTCCTGCTCCCCGAGCAGGCCACCATGGAATTCCTGCACAAGGCCAAGGCGGCCAAGGAGATCGCGGTGGAAGACATCCGCGATGCTTTTGCCGTGTCCTACGAAACGGCCGCCCACCGGTTTACAAACCTCGCCACCCAGCACCTGGGCATCACCACGCACTTCCAGAAGACCCACCAGAGCGGGATCATCTACAAGGCCTACGAGAACGACGGCGTGGCGTTCCCCCAGGACCACACCGGCGCCATCGAGGGCCAGCCGTCATGCAAGGCGTGGACGTCCCGGGCAGTGTTCGACGTCCCGGACAAATTCAGTGCCTACAGCCAGTACACCGACACGCCCTCGGGGACTTACTGGTGCACCGCCCGCACCGAACGCTCCGCCACCGGGGAGTTTTCGCTGAGCATAGGGGTCCCGTACCAGCACGTGAAATGGTTCCGGGGGCGGGAGACGACGGCAAGGGCCAAGTCCACCTGCCCGGATCCAAACTGCTGCAAACGACCGCCGGCCGAACTTGCGTCGCACTGGGCCGGCAATGCGTGGCCTTCCGCGCGTGCCCATTCGCACCTGCTGGCCGCAATGCCGCCCGGGGCCTTCCCCGGTGTGGACGAGACCGAGGTGTACAGCTTCCTTCAGGCGCACTCGGGAAGCTAGCCAGCGGGGGCAGCCGTGACGACGTTAGCCGTCTCCGCGCCGCCGGGTGCCGAGCGCATGTCCAGGCAGATGATGTCCGTCAGGATGCCGTTTACTGCCCGGTACGATTCCGGATTGCCGGACCACCGGCCGGAATCGTGGAGAAAGCGCAGGAACGTCGTCAGCGAATAGGTGGCCACGATGCCTTCATAGACGGTATGGATGATGAGGGACGCCAATCTTGCTGCGACCTCGGCCGGGTCGAGGGCAGTGATGGAACGCTTTTCACCAAACTCAGGGTAGAAGCGGAAGAAGAGCTTCAGGCTCGCCAGCACCTCTTCCACGTCTGTGCTGAAGGGGCGCTGGACGTACCAGCAGATGAAGGCCGGGGCCAGGGTTTCCAACTCCCGGACGTTGCCCGATGAAGGGGTGGCCACTTGCGGTGCGGAGGCTTTGAAAGGGTCTCCTGGTTGGTTCCGTACATGGTTCGTTCGTCCCGCCCGTCGGCGCTGGTTCCTGCCCACAGTGATCCTCGCTTCCTTCCGGCTCTCCTGGTCCTCCAAACAGTAGGGAGGAAACTCTCAGCCCTGCGACAGCCTGAAGCGCGTATGTGGATAAGAAGCCGAAACCTGACCTAATGCCTGCCCGCTTGTGTTGGGCTTTCCCGCAACGCGCGCTCACTTTCCAGACGAAAGTGATGGGGCGTTGGCGGATACGCGGCGGGAAGTGATGGGGCTTGGGTCAGCCCTGCAGCGCCCGGTACGCGTCCGCTGCCGCCGGGTGCAGGGGGACTCCGACGGTATTGATGAGGCTTTCTGCGCCGAGGAACTGCACGCCCAAGCTGGACTGGGGGATCAGCTCGGCGGCGGAGTGCACCAGCAGCTGCACCCGTCCGCTCCACGGTGGCGTTGTCCAGGTCCCTGCGGCACAGGAGCAGGTTGGGCGCACCCACCGTCCACACGGCCGGCACCCCCGGGTAGCTTCCCTCGGGGATAAGGACGCGGTCGTAGATGCCGCCGTACCGCCGCCGCAGTTCCGGCAGCAGGCCGGACAGGTCCAGGAAGGCCAGCGCGACGTCCTGTTGGGCTGCGGCGATGGCTGCGGTGGGGAATCAGCCGGACCAGAACGGGGCATCCACCTTTTCCGTTTTGAGGGCGGCAATCCCATCGTTCAGGCCAGGGTTTTCGACGACGGCCGTTCCACCCGGAGGCGCAGCGCCACATGCTGAGGTAGCCCGCGCTAAGTGATAGAGCGTCCAGGCGGTGCGGCGTCCCGCGCGCGGGAGACCAAATCGAGCGCAAAGCGTGATCCTGCCGGCATGGTCCTCCGCCGTCGTCGCTGTTTCACTGGGAGGAGGCGGATTCCCGCCCGCGGCATGCCGGGGAGGCAATAGAGATGTTTCGTTTTCAGCGGATGATCGCGTGGGGTGCCTTGATGGGACTGGCAGGGTGTGCGGCGCCAGGCCCGTCCCCGGCCCCGGAGCTCCTCACGGCCGACGGCGTCGAGCGGGTCTATGTGGACCGGGAGGAGTACGCCGCTGAACTGCGCTCCTTCCGGGCTTCCGCGCTTTTCCTCGGCGAAGCATTGCTGGCCGACGGCGGCGACGGCGCAAACGGGAACGTGGTGTCCTCGCCCGGGAGCCTCCTAATTGCCCTCGCCATGCTCCGTGCAGGTGCCACCGGTAAAACCGCTGCCGAGATGGACAGCATCCTGCAATTTCCTCCCGAGACGCGCGATGAGGCCATGAACGCGGTCCTCCGCTCGCTCGAAAGGTTCGACGGTGACCCCGGTGCGGTGGATGAGGAGAACCCGCCGCAGAAGCCGGTCATGCACTCGGCCAACGGCCTGTTTGTAGATACAGACGTGCCTACCGGACAGCCCTTCCTGAATACCCTGGCCCGGCATTATGGGACCGGCGTTTATCCCGTGGATTTCAGTGATGAGGGTGCAACGAAGCCCGCCATTGATGCCTGGGTGAACAGGAGCACCGGCGGCAGGATCAAGGAAGCCCCGGCGGAGTACGACCCCAACAACACTTTCAGCCTGCTCAACTCGTTGTACTTCGCCTCTGCCTGGAGCGCACCGTTCGATCCGAACGCCACCTCTGACCTGCCCTTCACAACAGCGGTGGGCGAGGAAATCAACGTGCCCGCCATGCACAACGAACTGAGGATGAAATATGCGGAAGGCGCCGGCTGGCAGGGTGTGGATCTTCCCTATGCCGACGGTTTCGTCATGCGGCTGGTCCTGCCCGAAGAGGAGTCCGCTCCCGCTGGCAGTCCCGTCTCTGCGGCCTTCGACGTGACGAAACTTACCGAATTCGCGGACACGTTTGATACCGCCCGGCCCGCGTCAGTCCAAATCCAGCTGCCGCGCTGGGACCACAAGTCCAGTTTTGACCTCCGCAAGGTCTTCGAGGCGCTGGGACTAGAGAACATGCTCGGCACCACGGATGACTTCAACAACATCCAGCCGCAGATGATGATCACACAGGCCGCCCAGGCGGCCAACATCACTGTGGCCGAAAAGGGCACCATCGCCGCCGCGGTGACCCAGATCAACGGCGAGGCCACCAGCGCTCCGCCGGAGCCCGAGCGGACCATCGCGTTCGACAGGCCGTTCCACTACCAGATCGTCCACGTTGAAACTGGGCTGCCGCTGTTCATGGGAACTGTAACCGACCCCAGGTGAATGAACGTCCCGCGCTAGGCCGGTTTTGTCCCCGGCCGTCAGACGCTCCATCAGCTAATGCACGAAATGACGGAACCCTCTTGCATTCTGTGCAGGAGGGTTCCGGAAAAACGCACATTAGCTGAGAGAGCGTCCGGGGCTGGTGGCGGGTTAGCGGGCGCCGCCCTGCCACAGCGCATCAAACGGAGCGCCGGACGCGACGCGGTTGCGGATCCCCGCGATGACAAAGTCCTTGGCTGTGCGTGCTGCGTCGAGCGGCGATGCCCCCTTGGCGAGTTCGGCAGTCACTGCGGCAGCCAGCGAGCAACCGGCGCCGGAGACAGCCACCTCGCCCACCTTGGGCGCGCTCAGGACTTCCAGGGTTTCGCCGTCGTAGAACACGTCGACGGCGTCCGGGCCCTCAAGCCGCACCCCGCCCTTGGCGAGCACGGCCGCGCCGCTGATTTCGTGGATGCGGACGGCGGCGGCCTTAAGCGACTCGACATCGGTGATTTCCAGACCGGAGAGCGACTCGGCTTCGAAGTGGTTGGGCGTGACAAAGGTGGCCAGCGGCAGGATCTGGGCCTTGAGGGCCTGGTCCGTATCCAGCGCATGCCCGGGCTCCTGGCCCTTGCAAATCAGCACCGGATCCAGGACCACATTGCTAAAAATGTTGGCTTCCAGCGCATCAGCTACCGTGCTGATCGTGGCGGGGCTGCCCAGCATCCCGATCTTGACGGTGTCCAATACCGGCCGGCCGGGTACGGACTTCCCGTCCGGGGCCGGACCGTAGGCCGCCGTGGTCGCCTCCAGCTGGTCCGCGATGACCTGCTGGTCTACCGGGACAAAGCGGTGGTTCCACTGGTCGTTCGGGTTGAACGAGACGATGCAGGTCAGGTTGGCGATGCCAAACACGCCGAGCTCCTGGAACGTTTTCAAGTCGGCCTGGGCGCCGGCGCCGCCAGTGGCCTCGGACCCTGCAATGGTCAGGACAACTGCCGGAGCAGCAGCGGACTGTGGTGCGTCAACGGAAACGGAAGTCATGGCACCATCCTGCCATCCGGCGTCGTCCGCCCGCTTTGTGGGGCTGTACAGCATCCGGATGTGCTGCTGGTCAGGGTTCCAAGACCGCCGCAGCTGGCGGCGGCCCAGCGTCGTGGCCGTGCTCCGCTTCATCGGGCACCTTGACGATTAGGACCACGGCCGAGCGGCCCAGTGCGGCGCAAAATCCGGCCCATAGCACTAAGCCCCACATCGAATACCACCGGGTGCCAATGAGGAAGAGAAGCGTCACCATGCCGGTGACGATGCCGGCCCCACCTATAGCGAGGATGTGAATCCATTGGTTGCGGACAGTCCGCAGAAGCATCCCCGCCAGAAGGGCCAGCGGCATGCCGAGTAGCAGGGCCGCTCCAATTGAGAATACGTACCCCGGGGGACCGAACGGCAGGCCAAAGACAAAGACAGTAAGGGCGGCGCCGAGGAGGAAGGCGGCGGGGCCGAAAGTCACCCTGTGCGGCCGGCTCACCTGGCTTTGGCGATCTGCTGCAGCGCGCGGCCCAGTTCTGGCTGGCTGTAGACGAAGCCCGCGTCCAGCAGCTTCTCCGGCTGGACCCAGCGGCTCTTCAGGACCAGTTCCGTCTCTGTCCGGATCAGTACGGCACCGAGCCGCAGCAGCCAGGCAGGAGTGGGGATGCCGAACCGGGCCCCGTAGGCCCGGCGGACCATGCACATCAGTTCGCGGTTTGTCACTACATCCGGCGAAGCCACGTTCACGGGCCCGGTAATGTCCTTCCGGGCATGCAGGAAACGGACACACCGGTACAGATCCTCCACATGGATCCAGCTGAATTTCTGCGTGCCTGGTCCCATCCGGCCGCCCAAGCCCAGCCGGGCCAGGTTGGCGAACGGCCGCAGCGCGCCGCCGCCGCGGCCCAGGACGATGGCGATCCGCAGCGGAATCTTGCGTGTCCCCGGCGTCACGGCGGCGTCGAGTTCCGCTTCCCAGGCGCGGGCAACGTCCACGGAGAATCCCGTTCCGGGTTCGCCGTCACGTTCCGACTGCGGGCGGTCGACGGCGTTGCGGTAGATGGTGCCGGTGCTCGCGTTGAGCCAGGTGGACGGCGGCTGCCGGCAGAGTGCGATGGCACGGCCAAGTGCCGCCGTGGTGGAAACGCGGGACTCCAGTATGGCGGCCTTGTTCCGGTCGTTGTAGCGGCAGGAGACTGAGCGTCCGGCGAGGTTGACGAGAAGTTCCGCGCCGTCCAGCACGCGGGCAAGGCGGACGTCGTCGTCAGCCCACGCGGCCGACGGTGCGCCCTTGGAACCTCTGCGGCCAATAGTGCGCACGGTCCAGCCGTCCTTCTCGAACCGCGCCCGAAAATACCTGCCGATGAAACCTGAGGCTCCCGCCAGTACCACCGTTCTGGTGCCGCTCATTTTTCCCCCAAATGTGTTTGTTGCGGTTTAGCCGCGGATGCTGCGGCTCAGGCTCAGGAAATCGTCGAGGATCCTGCCCACGCCCGGTATCCGTGCCAGTGAGAGTCCCCGAGTGATCAGCGGAACGGCACCATCCACCAGCCGCCTGGTCCGCTGCTGCCCTTCGGAGGTGTCGTAGACCCAGAAGAGGGTGACGGCCATATAGCAAAGCCACAGCAGCTCCGGAAGATCGGACCTGAGCTTTTTAGGTGCCTGAGGCTTCGCTGCCTCAACTGCCGTGCGGAAGATGGCCAGCGACGCCTCGCGGGCCGCCGTTGAACCGGCTGCGAAAGGATTTACCGGGGACGTCGGGCGGATGGCCGTAGCTATGAAGTCGCCACCAAACCGGTGGTAGGGGGCCATGGCGTCCAGGCCTGTATGGAGGGTGGCCTTGAGCCGGCCGGTGAGGTCGCCAGCATCCTTGAGCGCTTCGGCAGCCCTGGCGGCATGCTCCGCCTGTACCTGCAGATACAGCTCCTGCACCAGGTCATCCTTTGATGCGAAGTAGTAGTAGGCATTGCCCACCGAGATGCCGGCCTCGGCTGCGATGGCCCGCATGGTGGTTTTGGCGAAGCCGATCTCCCGGAACATCCGCAGGGCGACGTCGGCCACCAGCTGGCGCGTCTGCTCGCTCTTTACGGTCATGGGCTTCCCTCAATTTGAACGTGTTCAAGAAAAGTACCACATATTTGAACACGTTCAGATTGAGGCTCATCGCACTGCCTCGCAGCGGCCGCTCCAGCAGTGGGAGAATTAGGGGACAGTGCTAATACAGCCGGTGTTCCCGCCCCTCGGGTACCGAGCGAACCACTACGAACGGACCTCCGCAATGACCCCAGCTTCAGGCCACCACGCCCTGCCCCAGACCCCTCCAGTTCCGGACCGCCCCCGGTTCGCCTCAATCGGCTCCCCGTACTTCGGCATCATGCTGGCGGTCATGGCCGTTGTGCTGATCCTGTCCAACATCGGGGCGTCCAAGGGGGTGGCGATCGGGCCGATCATCACGGACGGCGGCTTCTTCCTCTTCCCGCTGGCGTACATCCTGGGAGACGTCATCAGCGAGGTCTACGGCTTCAAGGTGGCACGCAAAGCCATCCTCACCACCTTTGCGCTGTCCGTCTTCGCATCGCTCTGCTACTGGGCGATCATCGCCCTTCCCGGCTTCGATGACGAGTTCGGAACGTCCAAGCAGGCCGCCCTGGAGGGCGCGCTCGGCCCGGTTCCGCAGATTGTGCTGGCATCGCTGCTGGCCTTCCTGGCCGGGCAGACCATCAACTCCTGGATCATGGTGCGGATGAAGGCCCGCTCCGGCGAGAAGTCCCTGTGGGCCCGCATCATGGGTTCCTCGGTGGCCGGCGAGTTTGTGGACACACTGATCTTCTGCAGCATCGCCGCCTCGGTCATCGGGATAACGGATGCCGCGACCTTTGTGAACTACGTGGTGGTGGGCTTCGTGTACAAGACCCTGGTGGAGTTCATCCTGGTCCCGGTGACGTCGCTGGTGATCCGGTGGGTGAAGAAGCGGGAACCCAGCTACGGGGTCCCGGCGGCAGCGGTGACGAACGCCGCCTAACCGCTGCCCTTGAGGGTCCCGTCCAGCAGGGCCCGCAGTTCCCGGAAGTGCCGTTCCGTCGCCTCCTCGTGGAAGGCCGACGTGTCAGCCATGGAGTAGCCATGGGACGCGCCGCTGTAGACCTCGTTGCTATGCGCGAGGCCCGCCGCGTCGAGAGCCGCCCCCAGCCGGGCGACGGCGTCGGGCCGCATGCTTTGGTCATGGTCGGCGTGGCCGAACACGAACCGCGCCTTCGCCCGGCCCAGCCCCAGGTGCGGGCTGTCCGGCTCGTCTGTTGCCAGCCCTCCGCCGTGGAATCCGCCACAGGCTGCCACCACTTCCGGGTGTGCCGTGGCGGTGCGCACCGCGAGCCTGGCGCCCATGCAATAGCCAAAGGCTCCGACCGGACCCGGCGCAACGCCGTCGAGCGTTCCCAAGGCCGCCACCCAGGCATCGATGTCCGGCAGCGCCTTGTCCGTGGTGAGGCGCCCCACCCGGGGAAAGGCCACCTTGCCGGCCGCCTGCCTGCCCTCCGGCGTGGCCATGTCCCCGCGCGGCGCCAGTTCCGCCGCTGTCCCTTCGCGGTAGAAGACGTTGGGTGCCAGGACCACATAGCCCCAGTCGGCAACGCGCTGGGCCATGTCCCCGATGCGCGGCCGCAGGCCGAAGGCGTCCATGTACAGGATGACGCCGGGGAACGGACCGGTGCCCGTGGACGGGCGCGCCACCAGGGCGTCGGCGGTGCCTTCAGCGGCAGGGATCTGGATCAGCATCGGCTCAGGATACCGGAGCCGAGTACGACGGCGGTCCTCCGGCGGCGTGCCGCCGCTTGCCAGCGCGTGCGGCCGCTTGCCGCGCCAGGCAGGCTACGAGTAGTACTGCCCCAGCGTCTCCGCCTTGAAGTCGAAGAAGGTCCCGTCCTCGATGGCCAGGCGGGCGTCGTCCACCATCTTCACCACGAACCGTTCGTTGTGGATGGAGATCAGCGTGGCGGAAAGCATCTCCTTTGCCTTGAAAAGGTGGTGGATGTAGGCCCGCGAGTAGTTGGTGCAGGCGTAGCAGTCGCAGCCGTCCTGGAGCGGGCCGAAATCGCGCTTGTACTTGGCCCCGGAGAGGTTGAAGCGTCCCTGCGGCGTGTAGAAGGCAGAGTTTCGGGCCACCCGCGTGGGGGAGACGCAGTCAAAAGTGTCCGCACCGTTCTCGATGGCCGTGAAGATGTCGTCCGGCTCGGAGATGCCCAGCAGGTGGCGCGGCTTGTCCTCGGGCAGTTCCTCGTTGCACCAGCGGACAATTGTGCCGAGGTTCTCCTTTTCAAGTGCCCCGCCGATGCCGAACCCGTCGAACGGCATGGCGCCCAGGTCCCGGCAGGCCTTCCGGCGCAGGTCCTCGTACTGCGCGCCCTGGATCACGCCGAACAGGGCCTGGTACGGCTTGCCCGTCCGGGACGACGTCAGCCGGAAGTGCTCCTCGAGGCAGCGGAGCGCCCACAGGCGGGTGCGCTCCAGCGACTCCTCCTGGTACCTGCGGGAGTTCTGCAGGGTGGTCAGCTCATCGAAGGCGAACATGATGTCCGCACCGATCTGGTGCTGCACCTGCATGGAAATTTCGGGGGAGAACCGGTGCCGGTCGCCGTTGAGGTGGCTCTTGAACCACACGCCGTCGTCGTCTATGTGGGCGAGGCGTTCCTTTCCGGGGGCGACGGCGTCATCCGGGCCGGGCGCGCCCGCGGCAGTAACGGTGTTCATGTCAATGACCTTCTTGAAACCCGAGCCCAGGCTCATCACCTGGAATCCGCCGGAGTCCGTGAAGGTGGGCCCGGACCAGTTCATGAAGGCACCAAGGCCGCCTGCCTCGTCCAGGATGTCCGCGCCCGGCTGCAGGTACAGGTGGTAGGCGTTGGCCAGCACAGCCTGCGCGCCGAGGTCCGCTACGGCCTCGGGCAGCACCGCCTTGACGGTGGCTTTGGTTCCGACGGCGATGAACGCCGGGGTCTGGATTTCACCGTGCGGCGTGGAGATGGTGCCGGTCCGTCCCAGGAACTGGCCGCCGTTGGAGGCAACCTGGGCAGCGGATGGCGGGCAGCTCTCACCGAGGCGGGTGCCCACCCGGAAGGAGAATTCCGCCTGCCGGCCCGGCAGGGCGCTGGCCGGAGTGCTGGAGGCCGCGTCAGTCAGGGCAGTTTCAGCCGGGGCGGCGGCGGCAGGGGAGGGGGCTGGGGCGGGGTTGGCTGGCACCGTACAAGTGTGCCAGCATTCTGCCCCGTCCCGGCAACCGCACCGGCTACCGCCTGGCAGGCGACGCTACCGCCCGGCAACCGGGCCGTCAGCCCCGTCAGCTGACCGGTTCGGACGCGGGGTAGTTCTCAGCCCGCCAGGCATCCCAGGAGGAGCGCGCCGATTCGAGCCTTGCGGCGCCCAGGTCGTAGGTGGAAACGATGACCAGGGACCCTTCACCTTCCTCGCGCACGTCCTTGATCGCCGGATGGTCGGCCACCACAAGGAGTCCCTCTCCATGCTCGGCATAGTCGTGGACAGTGAGCCCCACCTGGTGGCTGGTCTTGTACCAGACCGTCCCGCTGATCTCCTCGCCGGTTCCCAGCTTCACCTTGTAGTTTTCCCCCGGCGCCGGGAGATCGGAAAGTCCAAGCTTTTCGATCGCGGAGCCCTGCCCCTCCGTGAGGTGCAGGAACAGGGTGTGGCGCTTGCCGTGCGGATGGCGTTCCAAGGCAAAGCGGAGCTGCTGCAGGAACGTGAGCCAGCCCTGGGTGATGTCCTCGTCCCAGGCAGCCCACTCGGAATCGTGGTCCAGCGCTCCCCGGGTCACGCTGACCTGCGTTCCGTTGGGCACGGGCTTCAACTCAAAGACGTCCCCGCCATGGACGGTAAGGCTGGTGTGGTCGGGCGACTCCTGGACATCGCCGGAGAAGTAGATCTCCTTGATCTCGGAGTCCAGGTCCTCTGCCTGCCAGCCATGCCATTGGGCTACCTTGGACGGTTCACGCAGCATGGTCCAGACCTGCGGCGCGTCGGCGTTGATCACTACGCTGAGATTGTTCGTCATAGCCCCGAATGTACAACTCCGGCCCGGCGCCGGGTAGGGGCCAAATTACCTAACCAGGCGCCGGCGCCCCGTGAGGCCCGGCGTCAGGCGCGGACGGCCTCAAGCTCATTGCTGATGCGCCGCTCCAGCTCGACCATGCCAATGGTTTCGGAGCCGCCGTGGGCACGCAAAAACAGCAGGGACTCCAGCCGCAGCAGCCGCCATTCGCGCTCGGCGTCATGGTTGGAGTTGTCGATGGAGCGGAAGATTTCCTTGTCATACAGGTTGGGCTCATTGAGCGAGCGCTGCCGTACCTTGGCAGCCATCCTGGCCTTGAACGGGTCCGTTTCCTGGTTTTCCGGGGTCCGGATCAGCTTCTCATACACCTCGGCACGCTCCGGCTGGCCGTTCTGGCGGCAGATGTAGCTGGAGAGCGCCAGGGATGCCTCCACGGATGCCCATCGGCCGGGGTTTCCGTCGAAGGGGAGGACGTTGAGGAGGTCCGCCACCGCCAGCGAGCCCTCGGCATCCTTGAGGGTGATGAACAGTTCGTGGGCAAGATCGCTCAGGTCCTTCAGGCAGCTGCCGGACTTGAAGTTGACGCCCTTCGCCAGCCGGTCGGACAGCAGCAGGACGCCCATTGCGTCAGGGTGGGCTTCCGCCGCAGCCTCCACCACGGATTCCGGGGTTCCCTGCGGGGCGGGAATCAGTGCCAGGTCCTCTTCGCTGGGTCCGTTGAAGGCAGGCGGAACCGGCGGGAGGGGAGGCACGACGACGGCGGGAGCGGGGGCAGCGCCAGCAGGCTCTTCGCGGAGCTGCCTGGGCTGCTCCTGCCCTGAGCCCTGCCCAGCCTCCTGCGCTGCGTCCCTCACTGAGTCCTGCCCAGGGCGTGGTGCCCGCGGAAGCTGGGTGACGGCGTCGGGGTTTGCGTCCACCACGGTCACCGTGGTGCCCACGGCGATGCGCAGGGTTCCGCCGCCGGTAAGGCTGGCGAGCACCAGCGCGGGCGCTCCGAAGTCGTCCCGCTCAAGCTCAACCTGATGGACTTCCGCCGTCCGCCCGCCGTCGGGCAGGACGATGTGGGTGCCGGTGGTCAGAGATCCAGCCTGCTGTTCAAGATGGTGCCTGGCGGCTGGTGTTTCGGTCATGGGAGTCCTTAGGTTCTCTTGCGGTCCGCCCTACAGTCTACAAAGGCGGGCGCCTAAAATCGGGGACCCCCAGGTTCCGCGGTATGTGTCAGAAGCCAACGCCGGCGAAGGCCAGCGCCTGGCGGATGAGGCTGCCGCGGCCGCCCACGAACTCCATCTGGACGCCGGGGCTGAGGACTTCCTCGGGGGTCATCCAGGTCAGCTCCAGGGCATCCTGGCGGGGCTCGCATTCGCCCGTTACCGGGATGACGTAGGCCAGGGCCACGGCGTGTTGCCGCTCGTCCGTGAAGCCGGTCTGGGACGGCGCCGGGAAGTATTCCGCAACGGTGAAGGGGACCGGGCTGATGGGCAGCTGCGGGAACGCCAGCGGTCCCAGGTCCTTTTCCATATGCCGCAGCAGGGCAGCGCGGATGGTTTCACGGTAGATGACGCGGCCCGAGACCAGCGAGCGGACCATGGTTCCGTCCTCGTCAGCCTGGAGGAGGGTTCCTACTTCGTTGACGAAGCCCAGCGGGTCCAGCCTGACCGGCACAGCCTCCACGTACACCATGGGCAGCCGCCCGCGTGCCTCAAAGAGGTCTTCTTCGGAGAGCCAGCCGGGATTCGGGTCAGGGGTGCGCACGTTCATGGTTAAGTTCTACCCCATGGGACGCTGCGTGACGGGTGGGACTCAGCTGCCGGCGGAATGCGTCGGTTCTTGCGGTCTCTCTGTCATGGGTGGCGCTGCGAGATCCAGAGCGTCGCCGGCACGTGTGCAGCTGCCCCGGCCCCGGCATCGGGGTTGGCAACATGGAGGGTGCGCGCGAAGGCTTCCTCCGTGATGCCGGCCTGGATACCTGCCGAGGCGAGCCGTTCCCGCAAAGGCTCCAGCCCGCCGTCGTACTCAAAACCCAGGCCGGAACGCGGCGTTCCCGAGGCCGGGCGGACCATCAGGACACCGCCGTTCTTGGCGGTGAAGTCAGCGGTGTCGTCCTGGTCCGGAACCGGGCGCGGCCGGGCGCCCACCTGATGCAGGGTGCGGGAGGCGGACGCAGGATCCTCCGTGAACCAGACCCCGACGACGGCCAGGGCAGGATCGGCGTCGGCGCGCGGGGCGGCGTGGGCGGCTTTGTCCGCAAGGAAGCTGAAACCGTCGGGGGCCGTGATCCGGCAGGATTCGCCGTGGTCTGCGGTGACCAGTCCGGCCGGCGCAGCCCCGTCCGCTTCAGCGGCCAGGTTGGTCCGCCGGGCGAACTCCGCCAGGTCTCCCACCTCCACCGCCAGGGCTGTGCTGCCGTCCTGGGCACCATCGGGAACCGCGTGGAGGGCCAGTCGTCCCGAGCCTGCGTCGAAAACCTGCCACCCGGCGTCGTCCTCGGTCCGGACCATGCCCAGGGCGGTGAGGAGCCGGTCCCAGGAATCCATCCTGGACGTGAAGTGGAGGGGGCGCACACGGAGCATCGGTTTTTCCTTAATCCTCGGTAGCCAGGACCTTTAGGCCCATGATGCCACGCCACCGGCCCTTGTGGAGAGGGGCTGCAGCGATGCCCGGGTGCGGGGGCAGAATAGGGTCATGGCCGTTGAACTTGAGGAGCTGCTGCTGCCGGACGCGGCGGCGTGGCGCAGCTGGCTGGAGGCCAACCACGGCACCAGCCCGGGGGTGTGGCTGGTGCTGCACAAGAAGGGCGGAAACGCCACGGAACTGGATTACGCCGCGGCGCTGGATGAGGCCCTGTGCTTCGGCTGGATCGATGGCCAGGCCCGCCGCCGTGATGAGCAGACGTCCTTCCAGCGGATGACGCCCCGCCGGCCCAGGAGCCCGTGGTCCGCGAGGAACGTGGGCCATGTGGCGCGTCTGGACGCGGCAGGCCGGATGACCGACGCCGGATGGGCGGCCGTGAACAAGGCGAAAGCCGACGGCCGCTGGGACAATGCGTACGGCGGCCAGGCGGTGGCCGAAGTTCCAGAGGATCTGGCGGCTGCCGTCGCCGCGGTTCCCGCCGCCCAGGCGATGTTCGATGTCCTCACGGGGACAAACCGGTTCGCGATGATCTACCGGGTCAACTCCGCCGTGCGGCCCGCTACGCGCGAGAAGAGGATTGCCGAATTCGTGGCGATGCTGGCGCGCGGGGAATCGCTGTATCCGCAGAAGAAGCGCCCGGACGGCCTGGGCTGACCGCAGGGGAAGGGGATCCGGGAATCTGTGCCCGGTTGGGTTCCTGCCGGCATACCTGTAAAATTGACGGTTCACTTGCGCTGGTGCCGTTCCCCTGCTGGGGAGCGGCACTTGTGCGTTCAGCGACGGATCGAAAACCATGCCCCGAAAAATCCTCGGCCCCGTACCCCCTGCCCTTACACGCCGGCCCCTGATCTGGGTGGGTGCCGCCCTGGCCGCTGCCCTGGTCCTGGTGGCTTCCCTGGTGCTCGCCGGCAATGCCCGGACAGGCCCGGCGGCCGTTGCCGGCCGCGTTTTGGACAGTGTTGCGTCCGCGCAGGACACGGCCAGGGACGCCACCGGCAGCTACGCGACGCTCTGGTTGGAAGGCGGCGACACCACGCTGGTGGAACGCAGCGGCACGCTCGATGCTGAGGGCGCGGAGGATGTGCGCAGTATTGAATGCGGCGGGGGCTGGCTGGCGGGAGCGCGCGTGGACGGCAAGGTCTTCCTGCGAAGCAGTGCGGCCGCGGACACGGTTGAGGATGCTGCAGCGGTGCGTCTTCCGGACTGCGTCAGCGCTGAGGCGCGCGATGCCCTGCTCGCTGACCTCGGCGTGGACAGGACCTGGCCGGAGCCGGCTGCGGACCGCTTTGAGGCGCCCGCGGGGGAGTACCGCCCGGCCTACCACCTCACCCCGGACCAGCGCTGGATGAACGATCCCCAAAAGCCCTTCTTCCTGGACGGCCGGTGGCACTACTACTACCTGTACAACGCCGACTATCCGGAAGGGAACGGCACCGAGTGGTTCCACGCCACCAGCACCGACCTGGCCAACTGGAAAAACGAGGGCGTGGCCATTGAGAAGTTCCGCAACGGGCTCGGCGACATCGAGACCGGCACAGCGGTGGTGGATGCGGAGGGCACCGCCGGATTCGGTGAAGGAGCCGTAATCGCGGTGCTCACCCAGCAGCACGACGGAGTCCAGCGGCAATCACTGTTCTACTCCACGGACAACGGCTACAGCTTCCAGAACTACGATCAGAATCCGGTGATGGACAACCCGGGCGAAGAGCACTGGCGTGACCCCCGCATCGTCCGGGACGACGCCAACAACCAGTGGCTGATGCTGCTGGCCGAAGGCCACAAGATCGGCTTCTACACCTCCCCGGACCTCAAGGACTGGACCTACGTTTCCGCTTTTGAGCGCGACGGGCTGGGAATTCTTGAGTGCCCGGACTTCTTCCAGCTGGACGTCGATGGGGACCCGTCCAAACGGACCTGGGTGCTGGCCGCCAGTGCCAACGGTTCCGGGGAAGGCCGCACCACGGGGCTGGCGTACTGGACGGGAAGCTGGGACGGGAAGGGCTTTGTGCCGGATGCCGGAGGCCACCAGTGGCTCGACGGCGGAACGGACTTCTACGCCGCCGTCACCTGGGATGACCCGCGCCTGACGGACGGGCAGCGGAAGGCTTCGCGGCACGCCATCGGCTGGATGAACAACTGGGCGTACGCCCGGGAACTGCCCACCGGGGAGTGGTTCGGGGCGGCTTCCGTGGTGCGTGACATCCGTCTGGTGTCCGACGGCGGGCGTCCGGTTTTGGTCTCGGCGCCCACCCCTGCGCTGGAGTCCTTGGAGGGCAATCCGGAACAGATTCCCGCGGGCACCGTCCAGGAAGGTGCGGGGCAAGAGCTGCCCGTTCCGGACAGCGGCGCGTACAAGGTGGACCTGGAACTTGAAAAACCCGCATCCGGCAGCGGTGAAGCGCGCGTCCTCCTTGAGAGCGGCGGCAAGGCCTACGCCACTGTGGGCTACGACTTCACATCCGGGCAGGCCTTCGTGGTCCGGGACGGTGACGCTGTGGCGCAGGCTGGGGGAGGGTCGGCTGAGGGATACCGGAAGGTGGGCTCGGTCAAGGGCAACACCGGAGGGGACACGGTTCGGCTGACCGCTTATCTTGACCGGTCTTCCGTGGAAGTGTTCGTGGACGGCGGCCGCGGGACGCTGACGTCGCTGGTCTTCGCGCCGGCGGGGGCCAAGGAGGTCCGGCTTGCGGCGTCCGGCGGTGCCGTCAGCGTCAGGAGCGGCACCATCACGCCGCTTGCTGCCATCCGCTGACCTGAAAGGTCCCGTACTGCCGTGTTGTTCAGGAATCGAGCTTGTTCAGGAATTGAACCTGTTCAGGAATCCAGCCTGTTCAGGAATCGAGCGGGAAGGCCACGCCTTCGCCCACCACGCGCAGGCACAGCTCCATGCCCGGCCGGGCGATGGACGCGTTCCAGTGCCGGATGGCGATAATCTCGCCGCCGCCGGGGTAGCGGTGGTCGCGGCTGGCGGCGAGCTGCGGCGGAACCGAGAGCTTCAGCCGGACGGTGGTTTCCGGGCCGAAGTAGTCCGTGTCCACCACCACCCCGCGGATGGCGGCGTCCTCGGCAATCCGGATCTGCTCCGGCCTCAGCATCAGCTGCACCCGGCCCTGCGCCGGCGGCCTGCGGACGGGGATTGCCCCCAGGGAGCAGGTGGCCAAGGACCCCTCAAGCCAGGCGTCCAGGATGACGGCGTCGCCCAGGAATTCCGCCGTGGCACGGTCCGCGGGGCGGGTGTACACCACGAACGGGTTGCCGATCTGGGCGAGTTTGCCGCCGCGCATAACGGCCACCTGGTCCGCGAAGGACAGTGCCTCGGCCTGGTCGTGGGTGACCAGGATGGTGGTGACCCCTGCCTCGTTCAGGACCTTGGCCACTGCACGGCGGGTAGCCACCCTGAGCCCCGCGTCGAGTGCGGAGAAAGGTTCATCAAGGAGCATCAGTTCCGGCTCGCGCGCCAGGGCCCGCGCCAAGGCAACCCGCTGCTGCTGGCCGCCGGACAGCTGGTGCGGGCGGCGCTTGGCCATGGCCGAGTCCAGGGACACCATCTCGAGCAGCTCGCTGATCCGTCCCGCCACTGCCCGCCGGCCGCCCGGCAGGCGGTCCTGGTCCAGTCCGAACGCGATGTTCTGCCCCACGCTCAGGTGCGGGAACAATGCGCCGTCCTGTGCCACGTACCCAATGTGCCGTTTGTGCGCCGGCACCCACACGCCGTCGCCCGCCACCTTGGTGCCGTTCAGTGCGATGCTGCCCGTCTCGGGATGCTCAAAACCGGCAATCAGCCGCAGCAGGGTGGTCTTGCCCGATCCGGAGGGTCCCACGATGGCTGTGGTTCCGCCCCTGGCCACGGAAAGGTTCACGCCCTTCAGGACGGCCTGGTTGCCGAAGTTCTTGGTGACATCGGTGATTTCCAGGTGGCTGTTGGTGGTGGGTGCCACGGACGGGGCTACCCGCGGCTCCGGCAACCTGGATGGGGCTTGTTCTGTCACTGTCCGGCTACTTTCTTGGACTGCTGGAAGAGGAGGTACGTCATGGGGGCGGAGAGCAGGATCATCAGCAGCGCATAGGGGGCGGCGCCGGCGTAGTCGATTTCGCTGCTCTTGCTCCAGAACTCGGTGGCAAGGGTGCGCGTCCCGTTGGGGGACAGCAGCAAGGTGGCGGTGAGTTCGTTGGCGATGGCCAGGAACACCAGCGCCGCACCGCCTGCGGCTGCCGGCGCCGTCAGCCGCAGTGTCACCCGGATAAAGGACACCAGCGGCGGCTTGCCCAGCGCCTGCGCCGCTTCGTCCAGTTCCTTGGGTGCCTGTGCCAGGCCGGCCCGGAGGTTGACCAGGGCGCGGGGCAGGAACAGCAGCACGTAGGCCGCCACCAGCACCCCGGCGGTCTGGTAGATGCCCGGAACCACCCGGATGCTCACCGTGACGAAAGCCAGGCCCACCACTATGCCGGGCAGCGAGCTGGTGATGTAGTTGGAGAGCTCCAGCGACTTGCTGAACCAGCCGGGATGGCGGACAGCGAGGTAGGCCATGGGGAACGCCACCACGGTGGTGGCAAGGGCGCCCGCCAGGCCGTAGCCGAGCGTTGTGAGCAGGGCCGGGAGGAATTCGTCCCCGGCCCAGGCGGCCGTTCCGCCCGAAGCCACCCAGCGCAGCACAAAGAACAGGGGCAGGCCGAACGCCAGCGCCGTGAGCGCGAGCAGGAACAGCTGCGCCGGAACCTGGTACACGTGCAGGGGCAGGCGCAGCGCCCTGGCCTGGGCTCCGGGGCCGATGCGTGCGTACCGCGCGGTCCCGCGGCTCCGGACTTCAGCCAGCAGCAGGAGCAGGCAGAAAAACACCAGCACGCTGGCCAGCATGTTCCCGGCCGCACCGTTGAAGGTCGACTGGTACTGGACCATGATCGCCGTGGTGAAGGTATCGAAGCGGATCATCGCGAACGCCCCGTACTCGGCCAGCAGGTGCAGGGCCACGAGGAGCGCGCCGCCGGTCATGGCGATGCGGAGCTGGGGGAGGACCACCCGGAAGAAGGTACGCCAGGCGCCGAGGCCCAGCGCGGCCGCGGATTGCTCAATGGCCGGGTCCAGCCGGCTGAGGGCGGCAGCGGCCGGAATGTAGACCAGCGGGAAGTAGGAGAGCGTGGCGATCAGCACGCCGGAGCCCAGGCCGCCAAGGGACGGAATGGCGGAAACCCAGGCGTAGCTGTTGACAAATGCCGGGATGGCCAGCGGTGCAGCCAGCAGTACCGCCCAGACCCGTGCACCCCGCAGCGTTGTGCGTTCCACGAGCCAGGCACCTGCAACCCCCAGGATCAGGCACAGCGGGACGGTGCAAACCATCAGCAGGACGGTGTTCAGCAGCAGTTCGGCCACGCGCGGCCGGAAGACAAGTTCGACGGCGGTGTCCCAGCCGGTTGCCACGGTCATGTAGGCCACGTAGCCCAGCGGGACCAGCGAAAACAGGGCAATCAGCACCGCCAGTGCGGACACCGCAGAAACGCCGAAAGGCGGGCGGGGGCTGCTGCCCCGGCCCGCCGTCGTCGTGCTCCCCCGTGGGGGAGCCGATAGATCAGGTGTCACGAAATCAGAGGAGTCCTGCCGAGGTCATCAGTTCGGTGACCTTCTCCGAGTTCAGCTTGGCAGGATCCACGGTGGGCGCCTGCAGCTCTGCGATGGGAACGAGCTTCTCGTTCGCGGGAACGTCGGAGGCGATGGCGTACTCGAAGGAGGTGCCGTCCTTCAGGATTTCCTGGCCCTTCTTGCCGGTGACGTACTTCAGGAACTCCTGGGCAGCTTCCTGGTTCTTGGAGGTCTTCAGCACGCCGCCGCCGGAAACGGACACGAACGCACCCGGATCCTGGTTCTTGAAGTAGTACGGGGTGACGTTGTTGGAGTTCTCGCCGGTCTTGGCCTGGTCACCGTAGTAGTAGTAGTGGTAGATCAGTGCGGCATCAACTTCGCCGGCGTTGACTGCCTTCATGGCGGTGCTGTTGCCCTTGTAGGCCTTGAAGTTCTCCTTCATGCCCTTCAGCCATTCCTCCGTGGCGGCCTCGCCCTTGAGCTCCAGGAGCGCGGAGACGATCGCCTGGAAGTCAGCGCCGGACGGGGACGCAGCCCACTTGCCCTTCCACTCCGGGTTTGCCAGGTCCAGCATGGACTTGGGCAGCTGGTCTTCTGTCAGCTTGTTCTTGTCGTACACCAGGACGGTGGAGCGGGCAGCGATGCCGGCCCACTTGCCGGTGGACGGGCGGAACTCTTCGGGCACCTGTGCGATGGTGGCTTCGTCCACGTCCGCAAACAGGCCGGCGTTCTCCACCTGGGTCATGGCCGGGGAGTTCTCCGTCAGGAACACGTCAGCCGGGGACGCTTCGCCTTCCTGGATGATCTGGTTGGAAAGCTCGGTGTCCGAGCCCTGCCGCATGGTCACCTTGATGCCGGTCTCGGCAGTGAAGCCGTCAATCCATTCCTTGGTCAGGCTCTCGTGCTGGGCGTTGTACACGGTGATTTCGCCGTTGCCCGCACCGGCGGAGGCGTCGGAGGAGCCTGTGGCTGCGGGGGTGGTGCTGCCGCCGCAGGCGGTCAGTCCAAGTGCTGCGGTGGCGGCGAGTGCGATGCCGGCCAGGGCGCTGTTGCGGATCTTCATGGAGGGACTGCTTTCTGGGGAAACGTCGGGCGGACGGGGTCCTGGTGGGCCTGGGGGAAGGATGCCCACGCTTGGAACTGTAGGGTAGGCAAACCTAAGCAACAAACCAGAAACCGCTTTAAGTGACGAGAGTCACAAGAATTACAGAACTATTGCGTGCCCTAATTACCGGCGTTGCCGGGCAGGGTGGCCGCAGCCTCCAGGGCCATCCACGCCTGCAGCTGGGTGGAAAGTTCGACGACGGCCCCGGGCGGGTACGTCTCGCCCGCCGATATCGCGGCGTGCTGCGAGAAGACGATGGCGCCGTGGTGCCTGCCCGCAGCTTCGCCCGCCTGCACCGTGCGCTTCCCGGACCAGAAAGCCTCCGCCGTGCCTGCCACCAGTCCGGCGGCAGTGGCGCGTGTCTCCGCGGGGAGCCTGCCGTCGGCGGCGGCGAGGGCAAGGTAGCGGCAGAGGATTCCGGTGAACAGGCCGCCGTCGCCCGAACCTTCGCAGCGCAGCACCCGGCCCCTGACGCTGGCCGCGGCGGGGGTGGATGGTGCGCTGCCTGTATCTGCGGGAGAGAACTCCCCTGGCTCTGTGGGGAATGGAACTGTGAGCAGCCGGTCCACGGCATCCACCACCACGGCTGCCCTGGCCAGGTCCGCTTCCCCTCCCATTTCCAGGAGGGCGCCCAGCACCGGGCCCTGGTTGTAGGTGTAGACCGCCCGTTCCACCAGCACTTCCCCGGCCGGGCCAAGCCGGGCGCCGTCAAGGTACAGGCCCTGGGCCGGGTCGAAAAGGGTGGCATCCAGCCAGTCCAGCAGGGCCTTGGCCTTCTCCGGCTGGCCGGTCCGGGCAAAGTGGAGCGCTATGGGCGCCGAGGCCGGGGTGTTCTTGAAATCCCGTTTCTTGCTCCAGAAGGCACCGCCGTTCAGGTCATCCGTGCAGGCGGCCTCGAACTGCAGGGTGAGGGACCTGCGGACGCGGGCGTTGCGCCGGCGGCCGCGCCTGCGCGCATCCCCGGCGAGGGTGTCGAGCCGGTGGGTGGCCAGCGCGAGCCAGGCCATATCGTCGTAATAGTTATTGACGAACGTAAAGGCGTTGCGCAGTCGGATTCCGGCGACCAGGCGGGATGCCAGCCGTCCGGCGCTCGGGTGCCCGGGGCCGTTGAACCTGGCAGCCGGCGTGGCGCCGTTGTCCAGTTCCCGCCGTCCGGCATCAACCAGGCAGTCGATATAGTGCGCCTGCCACCAGTAGTGCCATGGGCCGGCCAGGGCTCCATTGGGGTCCTTGCGCCAGGCGGGGGAGGGCCACTGCACGGCGCCCAGATGGGTGCCCGGCAGGAAAAACAGCCTACGGCCGAAGAGGGCGGTCACCGACCGTGCGGCCTGGTTGGCCCGGTCATCCCGGCGCACAGGGTCCTGAAGGGCGGGGGCAGGGTCCGGGCGGGTCATGGATTCCACCCTAACGCGTGCCTCCAGGCCGGTCCGGAACGGCTGTTGGTGCAGGCCTTCCGTATTTCAGTTAACATTCACTAACTAATACCGGGCGGCCTCAAGCTGCTGCGGGACCGCATCAAGGAGGATGTATGGACGTCAAAGGCGCTGTTGCACTGGTGACCGGGGGAGCCTCCGGCTTGGGGGCGGCAACTGCCCGGCGGCTGTTCCACGATGGCGCTTCGGTGGTGTTGGTCGATCTCCCGTCCTCCGGCGGGGCGGCGCTGGCAGAAGAGCTCAATGCGTCCAGCGGCGCACCGGGGCGGTCCGCCGTCTTTTCCCCCGCAGACGTGACGAATGAAGCCGAAGTGCAGGCCGCCGTCGGCACCGCCGCCAGTCTGGGACCGCTGCGGATTGTGGTGAACTGCGCCGGGATCGCCACCCCCGGAAAGGTCCTGGGCCGGGACGGCGTGCTTCCCCTTGAGGCATTCAGCCGCGTCATCCAGGTGAACCTGGTCGGCACCTTCAACGTCCTGCGGCTGGCGGCGGTCGCAATGGTTGAGACGGAGCCGGCCGTCACGGAACTGGGCGGCCCGGAACGCGGCGTGATCGTCAATACCGCCTCCGTTGCCGCCTTTGAGGGGCAGATCGGCCAGCCCGCCTATGCTGCCTCCAAAGGCGCCGTGGCGGCCATGACCCTGCCAATCGCACGCGAACTGGCGCGCTCGCTGGTGCGGGTGGTCACCATCGCCCCCGGCATCTTCGAAACGCCCATGATGGCAGGACTGCCGCAGGACGCCCAGGATTCCCTGGGCGCACAGGTGCCCCATCCCTCGCGCCTGGGCAAACCGGGCGAGTACGCCGCCCTGGTGGCACACATCGTGGACAATGCCATGCTGAACGGGGAGACCATCCGCCTGGACGGGGCCATCCGGATGGGACCGAAATGACGGGGCCGGACATAATGCCGGCCAGCATGCCGGACCTGCCCTCCGCGGACTTCTTCGACTTTGAATCCCTGCTGGACCGGAAGGAACGGGACAAGCTGGCCGAGCTGCGGGAATTCCTGGCGGCGGAGATCGCCCCTTACGCGGGAGACTGGTGGAACAAGGCCGAATTCCCGGCGCACATCCTGCCCAAGCTGGCTGCCCTGGAGCTGAGCACTCCCGCTGAGCGCGGCTACAGCCACCTGTTCGCCGGCCTGGTCATCGCCGAGATGACGCGCGTGGACACCTCGATCGCCACGTTTTTCATGGTCCACCACGATCTGTTCGTTCAGTCCCTCTACGACTTCGGCAGTGAGGACCAGAAGCGGCGGCTGCTGGCCGACGCCTCCAGCCTGCGCATCACCGGTGCGTTCGCACTCACCGAACCGAATCACGGTTCGGACGTCGCCGGCGGGATGGAGACTCGGGCGCGGCGGATCTCGTCGGCCACTGGCGAGCCGGACGACGGCGGCGATGCCTGGGTGCTGAACGGGGCAAAGCGGTGGATCGGCAACGGGACGTTCTGCGACTACATGCTGGTGTGGGCCCGCGACGAGGCTGACGGGTCCGTGCGCGGGTTCATCGTGGACGCCACCCTGCCGGGAATCAGCCGGACCCGGATCGAAAACAAGATCGCACTGCGGACGGTGCAGAACGCCGACATTTCCCTGGCGGACGTGCGCGTGGCCGAAGCTGACCGGTTCGCGGACATCAGCAGCTTCGCGGACACCAGGGAGCTGCTGCGGGGTTCGCGGATCATGGTGGCATGGCAGGCCGTGGGCCAGCAGCTTGCCGCCTTCGACGTCGCCCGGCAGTACGCCGTGGAGCGGCGGCAGTTCGGCCGGCCGCTGGCCCAGTTCCAGCTCATCCAGCAGCAGCTGGTGACCATGCTGGGCAACGCCGTGGCCGGCATGGGAATGATGGCCGGACTGGCCCGGCTGCAGGATGAAGGCGCCGCGGACATGCCGCAGGTGGCACTCGCGAAGTCGTACGTGAGCGCACGGATGCGTGAGACGGTGGCCCTGGGCCGGTCCATCCTGGGCGGCAACGGCATTGTCACCGACTACCGGATGGCCAAGATCTTCTCCGACGCCGAAGCCATCTACACGTACGAAGGGTCTTTCGAGATCAACACCCTGATTGCGGGCCGGGCTGTCACGGGTATCTCAGCCATCACCTGACTCAGCCAATCAGCTCAATCAGATGCGGGCAGCTTTTCCCCCGCCTCCACCCTCACGTCCAGTGAGTTGTTCTTCACGGGCATGGGGCACGTGCCGTAGGGGGTGAAGGCGCTGGGATAGTTGATGGCCCGGTTGAAATCCAGGACCACGGAATGGTCGGGCCGGGGGCGGGGCACGGCCAGCTTCCGCCAGTCATCCGTGGTGTCCCCGTTGGTCTCGTCATGGAACGTTACGGTCAGTGCTCCGAGCTTCTCCTCTTCCGCCTGCAGCCGGAACTCGTGGCCGCTGCCGGGGACCCGGAACACCACCTCACCAACGGTCCGGTGGACGCCGTCCACCAGGGGGTTGGCGGTGGCGATGGGAACGTCCACGGGTTCTGGGTACGGCTCGAACCGGCCCGTCACTTCCCACTCCGGTTTGTATCTGTAGGTGGGGACGCCGGTGAATTCCGTGAGCACCGGCGAGGCCGAGTCCCGGGTCCGGATGGCGTAGCGCCCGGCGCGCATGGCCAGTTCCATCACCACCTGGTCCCCGACGGGGCCGCCGAACTGCACCCACATCAGGGACTCCTCGTCGGCGAGGGCCGCCGTGATTGTCCCGGCTACAGCTTCGCCTGTCTCCACCAGGGACAGCCCGTCGGCGGGCACTGCGGTGAGTGACGCCGTCGTGCCATCCGTTGACCAGAGGCCGGGCGCCAGTTCGACGGCGGCGGGAGAGTCCTCCAGCCACTGGAACGAGGTGAGGGTGAGCCAGCCGTGGCGGGCGGCGAGGGCCTGGTTGCGGTTGTCGCGGAAGCGCTGCCAGCGCTCCACCTTGGCGGCCGGGACGGTAGTCATGGTTCCTCTCGAACGTTCGCTTGCCCCGGCTACAACCGCTCCACGCCCGAGTTCATTCCGCGCTTGCCTTGTCCGGGCCGGGGAGTACCCTCGGAACCAGCAGGACAGGTTGCTTCGCGGACCCCGCACCTGCTTTCCACACTACTTTCAAGCTGTCTGCTTTCCAGAGGGGGAAGCCATGAAGATTGCGGTGCTTGGCACAGGCATGGTGGGGCGGAGCCTCGCGGGCGCGTTCAGCGCGCTGGGGCATGTCGCCGAAATCGGAACCAGGGATCCGGGCGCCACCTCCGCCAGGACCGGGCCGGACATGATGGGTGCGCCGCCGTTCAGCGAATGGCACGCGGCAAACCGCCACATCCCGCTGAAGACCTTCGCCGAGGCAGCGGGGGCCGCTGAACTGGTGGTTAATGCCACGAACGGTGCGGGAGCGCTGGAGGCACTGGGCTCAGCCGGGGCGGCAAGGCTTGCCGGCAAAGTGCTGATGGACGTTTCCAACCCCTTGGATTTCTCTCAGGGAATGCCGCCGGTGCTCAACCCCGTGAACACGGACAGCCTCGCCGAGAGGATCCAGCGGGCCTTCCCCGGAGCCCTGGTTGTAAAAACCCTCAACACGATGAACGCCGGGCTGATGGTGGACCCGCGGCGCCTCGCGGACGGCGACCATTCCGTCTTCCTGTCAGGGGATGCCCCGGACGCAAAGACGGTGGTCAAGGGTTTACTGGAGGAGTTGGGCCACCGCGATGTGATCGACCTGGGCGAAATCACCACGGCCCGCGGAGCCGAGATGCTGCTGCCGCTGTGGCTGCGCTTCTACTCCGTCCTGGGCACGCCCGATTTCAATATCAAGGTGGTCCGCGCGGTTGAATAGGTGCCGTGGACATACTTGCTGGAGTAAGCACCGAGTGGCTGAGGGCCCTGACATGGATCACGGGCGCGGCCGCCGGGCTGGCTGTCCTCCTGTGGTGGCGGCGGCTGGACCTGGCGGCGCTGGCCGCCGTCGAGGCCTTCCTGGCCGCGAGCCTGGGGGCGGGAATCTACGTCCTGAACCACCTGGGTGACGGACGATGGGGAGGTGACCAGCAGGCAAAGCTGAGCCCGCCGCCGCTCTCTGATGCCCCCATGGTGGGGAAGTTCCTGGAACCGCTGGAGGGCATGCTGGGCGGCGTGACCGATGGAATCAACGAGTTTGCGGACTTCCGCTCTGCCCTGCCGGTGGCACTGGACTTCTTTGTCTCCGCAGGCTGGGCACTGGCCTTGTCCGTGCCCGTGGCGTTGGTTGCCCTGGCGGCCGGTGCCAGGGCTGCCCGGCAACGCAAGGCAGAATTCGCCGCATACCAGGCGGACGTTGAACAGCTCCGGAACGAGCTGGAACACCTCAAGCGCCACGTAGGTTACCCGGCGCGCGACATTATCTGAGACGGATTCCCCCACGGCGCCGCACTGCGGGTAGCATCTTTAGCTAGTTACGTGGCTCACAGTATCCAGCGCAGTGTACGAGCCAAGTCCGAACCCTCGAAAGATAGTTTCCATGGCTCACACTGCAACGAATTCCGAAACCGATCTTGCCTCCGAACTGAGGGCAGACGTCCGCCGCGTGTCCACCCTGCTGGGTGAATCGCTCGTCCGCCAGCACGGTCCTGAACTCCTTGACCTGGTGGAACAGGTCCGCCTCCTCACCAAGGAATCCAAGGAGGCCGCACGCGGCGGCGCCGATGCCACCGGCCCGTGGAGCGCGCACGACGTCGTCGCCCAGGTCCGCGAACTCCTGGGCTCCCTGCCCATCGAGCAGGCCACCGACCTGGTCCGTGCCTTTGCCTTCTACTTCCACCTCGCCAACGCGGCGGAACAAGTGCACCGGGTGCGCGGCCTGCGGACCCGCGCCGAAAAAGACGGCTGGCTGGCCAAGACCGTAGCGGACATCGCGGAGCAGGCGGGCTCCGGTGTGCTGCAGGAAGTGGTCAACGGGCTGGACGTCCGTCCCATCTTCACCGCGCACCCCACCGAAGCCTCGCGCCGTTCGGTCTTGGACAAGATCCGCAAGCTCTCCGACGTGCTGGCCCAGCCCAGCGCCGAGGGCACCACCGCCCGGCGCCGCCAGGACCGGCAGCTGGCCGAAATCATCGACCAGATGTGGCAGACCGACGAACTCCGCCAGGTCCGGCCCACCCCCGTTGACGAGGCCCGCAACGCGATCTACTACCTGAGCAGCATCCTCACCGATGCGATGCCGGAGATGCTCACCGAGCTCTCGGAACTGCTCGGTGAGCACGGGGTGAGCCTTGCCTCGCAGGAAGCGCCCATCCGCTTCGGCTCCTGGATCGGCGGTGACCGGGACGGCAACCCCAACGTGACCGCGGCAGTCACCCGCGAGATCCTGCAGATCCAGAACCAGCATGCCGTCCGCATCAGCATCGGGATGATCGATGAGCTGATCTCCATCCTTTCCAACTCCACCGCGCTCGCCGGCGCGGACCAGGAGCTGCTGGACTCCATCGACGCGGACCTGAAGAAGCTCCCCGGCCTGGACAAGCGCGTCCTGGAGCTCAACGCCCAGGAGCCGTACCGGCTGAAGCTCACCTGCGTCAAAGCCAAACTGATCAACACGGGCAAGCGCGTGGCGGCGAACTCCAACCACGAGCACGGCCGCGACTACAGCGGAACCGGCGAACTCCTTGCGGACCTCGAACTCGTGGAACTCTCGCTCCGGAACCACTCGGCGTCGCTGGCTGCCGACGGGGCGCTGGCCCGGGTCCGGCGCGCCATAGCCTCGTTCGGACTCCACCTGGCCACCCTGGATATCCGCGAACACGCGGACCACCACCATGACGCCGTCGGCCAGTTGATGGACCGGCTGGGCGGGCCGGGCGTGCGGTACGCGGAACTCAGCCGCGGGCAGCGGCTTGAGGTGCTCGGTTCCGAGCTCGCTTCCCGCCGGCCGCTGTCCGGGCACCCCATCAAGCTCGACGGCGCCGCCGACGGCACGTACGACGTCTTCCGTGAGATCCGCCGCGCCCTCCGTGCGTACGGCCCGGACGTCATCGAGACCTACATCATCTCCATGACCCGCGGCGCCGACGACGTGCTTGCCGCCGCGGTCCTGGCCCGTGAGGCCGGCCTGGTGAACCTCTTCGGCGAGAAGCCCTACGCCAAGATCGGGTTCGCGCCGCTGCTGGAGACCGTGGAGGAGCTGCGGGCCTCGGCCGAAATCGTGGACCAGTTGCTGTCCGATCCGTCCTACCGCGAGCTTGTGCGCCTCCGCGGCGACGTGCAGGAAGTCATGCTGGGCTACTCGGATTCGAACAAGGAATCCGGCGTGATGACCAGCCAGTGGGAGATCCATAAAACCCAGCGGAAGCTGCGCGATATCGCCGCCAAGCACGGGGTGCGCGTACGCCTGTTCCACGGCCGTGGCGGCTCCGTGGGCCGCGGCGGCGGGCCCACCTACGACGCTATCCTGGCCCAGCCCAACGGCGTCCTGGAAGGTGAAATCAAGTTCACCGAGCAGGGCGAGGTCATCTCGGACAAGTACTCGCTGCCCGAACTTGCCCGCGAAAACCTGGAACTGTCCCTGGCTGCCGTGCTGCAGGGTTCGGCCCTGCACCGCGATCCGCGCACCTCGGCCGACCAGCGGGAACGGTACGGGCACGTCATGGAGACGATCTCCGACGCCGCTTTCGAGAGGTACCGGAAGCTCATCGATGATCCGGACCTGCCTGCCTACTTCATGGCCTCCACCCCGGTGGAGCAGCTGGGCTCGCTGAACATCGGCTCCCGCCCGTCAAAGCGCCCGGACTCCGGCGCAGGGCTCGGTGGACTGCGCGCCATCCCGTGGGTGTTCGGCTGGACGCAGTCACGCCAGATTGTGCCCGGCTGGTTCGGCGTCGGCTCCGGCCTCAAGGCTGCCCGCGAGGCAGGCAACGCCGCGCAGCTGGTGGAGATGTGGGAGAACTGGCACTTCTTCCGGTCGGTGCTGTCCAACGTGGAAATGACCCTGGCCAAGACTGACCTGGACATCGCCGGGTACTACGTCTCCACCCTGGTCCCGGAAGACCTGCACCACATCTTCCGTGCCATCCGCGAGGAATACGAGCTGACCGTAGCCGAGGTTCAGAAGCTGACCGGCGAGAACCTGCTCCTGGACGCCCAGCCCACGCTCAAGCGCTCGCTGGAAATCCGGGACCAGTACCTGGACCCCATCAGCTACCTCCAGGTGGAGCTGCTCCGCCGGGTCCGGGCCGAAGCTGCCGAAGCCGCTGAAAAAGCTGACGGCATCACCGGCGCCGAGATCGACGAACGCCTGCAGCGGGCCATGCTCATCACCGTCAACGGTGTGGCGGCGGGCCTCCGCAACACCGGCTAGCCCTGACGCTCTCTCACTCAACGCCGGTTTTTCCGGGACCCTCTCTCCCTCGTGAGAGAGGGTTTGCGGTCTTCCAGCATTAATTGAGAGAGCGTTTGGATAAGGTTGAGGGCATGCCTTCCTTCCAGACCCGACTGAAAATTACCGGGCTGCGGCCGGGCAACCCGCCCGAAGCCGTCATGGATACGGCGGTGGAAGCCCTGGGGACCCGCCACCACGTGGAGGCCCATCAGCTGCAGCTCGCCGGGGGAGTGCCGCAGCTGAACCTGCGCTTCCTCGTTGACGCCACCGAATACAGCGGGGAGAACCGGCAGGCGCGGGATTCTGCAGCCATGATGCGCGACGCCGTCGAACGTGTTGCGCTGACCGGAGCACTGGCCGTGCTGCGCCGCAGCCGCGGCCGGTGGACTCCGGTCTAGCCAGCGGGGCGTGATCCGGCGCTTCAGGCCTCCGGAGCCAGCGGGCCGGGTTCTTCCACGGGGGACGGATTGCCACGCCGGCGCGTGGCAATAACGCCGACGACGGCCCCCACCACCAGGCCGAGCAGCACCCCGATGAGGGAGCTTGCCCAGAAGGGCAGTCCGGTGGCCGAGCCCGTGAAGTAGCCCAGGCCCACCAGCCAGCACGCCCACAGCACCGCCCCGATCCCGGCGCACAGGCTGAAACCGCGGACGGCTACATTGGCGATGCCCGCCGCGGCGGAGGTAGCAAGGCGGCCGCCCGGGATGAACCTGGCGCCGATGATGGTCCCGTAGGTGGAGGACCGGCCGGCCCTGGCAATGGCGTCGTGGATCCCGCGGTGGACCTTGCGGCCCCAGGCCCAGCGGTCCAGTACGTGGCTCAACCGCCGCCGGAAGAGCTGGAAAACCACCATGTCGCCGACCCAGGACGCAACGGCGGCAAGGAATGCCACCAGGAACACGTTGGTCCGGCCGTCCGCAGACAGCGCCCCGCCGGTGATCACCACCATTTCCGAGGGGACCAGGGGGAAGATGGCGTCGCCGAGGACCACGGGGATAATCCAAAAGTAGATCGCCGCCCCCCAGCTCTCAGCGCTGCCGAAGTCCATGGCCACAAGGTACCGCAGATATAGCCGGCCCCGCAGGAGCCCCGGACCACCCAGCCAGGGGGCAAGGGTCAGGGCTGGGCCCGGAGCGCCTCGCTGAGGTCCAGCCCGCTGCGGTACTCCACCGGCTTGCCACTCATGGGATCCACGAACCGGATGCCTCGGGCCAGGAGCTGGAGGGGCCGGGTGTAGTCGTCCGGAGCCTTGTCCAGCAGGTCCGGGTAGAAAGCGTCGTTGACGATGCCCAGGCCCAGCGACGCCATGTGCACCCTCAGCTGGTGCGTCTTGCCGGTGTGCGGCTCGAGCCGGTACCGGGCCAGCCGCCGGGGACTGCCCGGTGCCGCGGCAGAGGCGCCGGCGGCACCCGAAGGAGCGCCGGCGTCGAACGTTTCCAGCCGCTCGATCCGCGTTTCCGCGTTCGGTTCGCCGTCAATGACTTCAGCGAGCAGGTAGCTGCGCGACTTGGTCATCCTGTTGCGGACCACCATGGGAAAGTCGACGGCGGGATAACCGTCCGCGGGGCGGGCGGCGGACACGCACTCGTATTCCTTCTGCACCTGGCGCTTCTCGAAGAGCACCTGGTACCTGCCGCGGGTCCGGGCATTGGTGGAGAACAGCAGGACGCCGGCCGTCATGCGGTCCAGCCGGTGCATGGGAATCAGGTCCGGAAGCTCCAACTGGTTGCGCAGCCGGACCAGCGCCGACTCCTGGATGTAGGTGCCGCCGGGGGTGGTGGGCAGGAAGTGCGGCTTGTCCACCACCAGCAGGTGTTCGTCTTGGTGGAGGATGGTGATGTCCACCGGAATCCGGGTCTCCGGCGGGAGGCTGCGGTAGTACCAGATGAACGTGTGGTCCTGGAGCGGCGTGGTGCGGTTTAGCGGTACCCCTCCCTCGCCCACAATCTCACCGGCGTCGAACCTGTCCTCGATGCCCTGCGGGTCGATGTGCCCCCAGCGGTGCATCATGTAGTCCATCGCGGTGTCCCACGGACCCTCTCCGGGAAGGCGCAGGCGCGTGGCATTGACGCCGTCGCGCACGGGGAGGGGGGAATGCATCACCGGACCATTCTACCGGCGGGCCCTGCTGGCTCCGGCGGAGCCTCCTGGTGCCCGAATTCGCCGGAACCGTGCGGGGTCGCCGGAAGCTTCCGGCGATCGCGCACCGTTCCGGCGAGCCGAGAACAAACGATAAAAAAGTTCTTGACAATTTAAATTGTCGGTAACGATACTTGAAGCATGTTGGAGATAGCGGTCATCGAGGACCCCGCAGCGGCCGAGGCGTCCCTGGATCCGATTCGGACCCGAATCCTTCGCGAACTGGTGCAGCCGGCCTCGGCAACCCAGCTCGCCGTGAGGCTGGGCCTGCCGCGGCAGAAGGTCAACTACCACCTCAAGGCCCTGGAAAAGCACGGTCTGGTGGGGCTTGTGGAGGAGCGTCGCAAGGGCAACATGACCGAACGCATCCTCCAGGCCAGTGCGTCGTCCTACCTGATCTCACCCCAGGCGCTGGCTTCGGTGTCCCCGGATCCGGGACGCTTTTCGAGCCATTTTTCGGCATTCTGGCTGTTGGCACTTGCAGGCCGGATGGTGCAGGAGATGGGAAAGCTGATCGCAGGCGCAGCCGCTGCCCGCCAGAAGCTGGCCACCTTCGCGGTGGATGGCGAGGTCACGTTCCGCACTGCGGCTGACCGCGCAGCCTTCGCCGAAGAGCTCGGCGTGGCGGTCACCCGGCTGGTGGACAAATACCACGACGGCGACGCGCCCCGCGGACGCCGGCACCGGCTGGTGGTGGCGTTGCACCCCGTTCTCAAACCGGCCAAAGAACCTACAGAAACCCCTTCAGGCAAGGAGCAGGACAATGACTGACAACCGCAACTTCGAAATCGTCTGCGACACCGAACTGCCCGGCACGCCGGAGCGTGTGTGGGAAGCCGTCACCACGGGAACCCCGGCATGGATGTTTCCCACGGACCAGTGGCCGGACGTCAAGACCGTGAACGAATACCCCACCCATCTCGTGTCCCGGATGGACGGTCCCGACGGCTGGTTCAACCAGCTGGAGCATGTGCTGGAACCGCTCGAGGGCGGCCGCGCCCGCCTGCACTATGTCCACAGCGGCATCTTTGCGGACAACTGGGACGAGCAGTACGACGGCGCCAGCCGCCACACGGAGTTCTACCTCCACACCCTGGGCCAGTATCTGGAACACTTCGACGGCAAGCCGGTGGTGTTCACGGACATCCAGGCGCCCGCGGCGTCACAGGCGCCGGACGGATTTGCGCGTCTTCGCGCAGCGTTAGGGGTGGACTCCGCCGGGCAGGGCACCCACGTTGACGTGGAGCTCGACGGCGTGGGCCGGCTTTCGGGGTACGTGGACTTCTCCAACGAGCATTTCCTGGGCCTGCGCACTTCCAACGCCATGTACCGTTTCTTTGGCCGCAACGCCTGGGGCGCCCCCGTGGGGATGACGGTGCACGATTTCAGCGGCGCAGGGGACTCGGACGCCACGGCCAAGGCCTGGAGCGGCTTCTTGGACAAGGCCTACGCGTAGGACCCCGGGACATGGCGCCGGCCTGCAACGGCTCCGGCTGCTCACGCAATGGCCACGGCAGGTGCGCTCTTGAGGGTCCGGCGGAGCTGCGGGGCGGCATCGAGCCGGTCCTGTGCTGAACGCAGGGCCAGGACGGCGGCCTCAAGCTTGTCCGGCGGCAGGGTGAAGGGCACCCGGAGATAGCGCTCGAAGGCGCCGCCCACCCCGAAACGCGGGCCTGCCGCCAGCCGGATCCCGAAATCAGGGGCAATGACGGTCAGCGCAGTGCTGATGGGAGCGGGCAGCCGGCACCACGCGGACAGGCCGCCGGAAGGGTAGGCCGCCTCCCACTCCGGCAGGTGTCCGGCAAGGAGCTCCAGGAGCGCGGCGCGGCTGTCCCGGAGGGCGGCAAGCCGTGCCGGCAGCGGCTCGTCGAGGGCCCTGACCAGGTGGGCGGCGGCCAGCTGTTCCATGAGGGGTCCGCCGAGGTCAAGGGAGGTCCGGGCCGCCGCAAACCGTTGGACCAGTTCCTCTGAAGCCCTGATCCAGCCGGTGCGGAGCCCGCCCCAATGGGACTTGCTGAGCGAGCCGATGGTCACCACTGCCGTACTGAAGGCAGCGACCGGGGAGGTCCCGCTGCCGTCGAGATTAAGCTCTCGGAGGGTCTCATCCACCACCAAGACGGTTCCGGCAGCCGCAGCCGCCCGGACCAGTTGGCGGCGCTGAAGGTCCGGCATCAGTTGGCCGGTGGGATTGTGGAAGTCGGGCACCACGTAGGCCAGCCTGGGCCGCTGCTGCAGGGCAGCCTGCAGTGCGGCCATGTCCCACGCCGGCGCCGCCCCGGCGCCGTGGCTGCCGCCCCGGGCATCTGCAGAGAACGCCACCGGGACCGGCCGGCAGCCGGCAGCCCGGATGGCGTCCAGTGCGTTGGGGTAGCTGGGGTGTTCCACCAGCACCCGGTCCTGCCTGCCGGCCAGGGTGCGCAGGATGATGTTCAGGGCGTGCTGCGCCCCCGACGTCACAAGGATCTGGCTGGCCGTAGTGGGCGCTCCGGCCGCCGTGTAGCGCGCCGCGACGGCCTCGCGCAGCGGAAGCAGGCCTATGGCGTCATAGCCAAACCCGGGAAGCAAGGCCGGAAGCTCCGTGAGGGCAGCCGCGAATGCGCGGTGCACCACCTCCCCGCTGGCGGGAAGGGAGGCATAGGCGAGGTCGATCAGTCCCTCCGGCGCAGCCAGCCCGGGGGCGGTCAGCGCGGGATCGTTCCGTGCTGGGCCCGTAAAGAGCGTGGTCCCTGCCGGGGTGGTGCGGGGGATACGTGTCCGGCTCCTGCTGCCCTGGCTGCCGGTCAGGAAACCCTGCTCGCGGAGCAGCCCATAGGCGGCAGTAACCATGGTCCGGCTGACGCCCAGGGCTTCGGAGAGGGCGCGCTCGCTAGGCAGTGCCGTGTCCAGCGCGACGCGGCCGTCCAGAACCAGCAGGCGCACGACGTCGGCCAGCTCGCGGTAGCCGGGCGTTGCGCCCACGTTCCACTCGCCCAGGAGGCGCGAGAGGCCGGCGGCAGTCAGGGAGGACATCAGGCCAGTATCCCAGACTGGCTATATAATTTCATGCCAGTTTTCTGCGAGAGTCTTTTTTATGTTGACCCGCAGACTCCTCCAGCTTTTTGTCGGCCTTGCCATGTACGGCGTCTCCCTGGCCATGTTCATCCGTGCCGGGCTTGGCTTGGACCCGTGGGACGTCTTCCACCAGGGTGTGGCCGGCAGGACAGGGCTCAGCATTGGCGCGGTGGTCATCATTGTGAGTTTCCTGGTGCTGCTGCTCTGGATTCCGCTGCGGCAGTGGCCCGGGTTCGGCACTTTGTGCAACGCCGTCCTGGTCGGCGTGTTCGCGGACATCGGCCTCGCCCTCATTCCGGACGTGTCCCACCTGGGCGGGCAGATCGGCCTGCTCGGAGGCGCCGTGGTGCTGAACGGCATTGCTTCAGCCTGCTACATCGGTGCCCGGTTTGGTCCCGGCGCCCGTGACGGCCTGATGACGGGCCTGGCCCGGCGCACCGGCTGGTCCGTCAGGTGGTCCCGCACGCTAATCGAAGTTGTGGTCCTGGCCGTCGGCTGGTTCCTTGGCGGCTCGGTGGGCGTGGGCACTGTTCTCTACGCCCTCGCGATCGGGCCTGTGGTCCAGCTGCTGCTCCCCGTCTTTATGGTGCCGGCCCCTAAGGTGCCCGCGTCAGCCGCCGTGGACAAAGCCTCGGATGAGGCCAGCAGTGCCGCGACTCCTGCGCTTGCGCCCCTGGCCGGCAACAGCTGAAAATTACGCCGGGTGCGGGTCATCCGGGGCCAACAACGGCTGGCACTGGGGGCAGAAGTAGATATCCCGCTCCTCGTCACCGTTCAGCTTGCCCAGCACGCCGTGCCGGATGGGCGTTCCGCACTTCAGGCACGGCTGGTGTTCCCGGCGGTAGACCCAGTAGCCCGGCCGTCCCGCCATCCGGCCGACGGGCAGGCCGCGGGCGTTAAGGATGGTGACCCGGCGGCCGGGGCCCAGGTTGACCTCAAGGAGCTGCTTGGCGTCGGTCATCATGGTCCGCACGTCCTGGACCGCGGAGACGGGCGAAGCCGGGTGCACGCCGGACAGGAAACACGTTTCGCAGCGGTAGATATTGCCGATCCCGGCCAGGTTCCGCTGGTCCAGCAGCGCCACTCCCACAGGGACATCCGGAGCGGACCGGACCCGCCGCTCTGCCTCGTCCAGGTCCCAGTCCGGTCCCAGCAGGTCAGGACCCAGGAAGCCCACAATGGAGTCCTCGCTGGCCGTGGCCACGACTTCAACAAGGCCCAAGGAAAATCCGACGGCGTCCGCAGCCGCGGTGCGCAGCACGCACCGCGCGGTGTAGCCGGGCTTCCGCCACCGTCCGCCGGGCGGGTACACCTGCCAGGTTCCCTCCATTTTCAGGTGGGAATGGATGGTGAGCTTTTTGTCGTCCGGCCCCACCACGCGCATCAGCAGGTGCTTGCCGCGGGGCACCACCTCAGCCACGGTCCAGCCGGCAAGGTTGAGGGTCGCGAAGCGGGGCACGCGGAAATCGGAGGCAAGGAGTTTTTGTCCTGCCAGGGCCTGGTGCAGCTGGTTGGCTGCCCGCCAGACGGAATCACCCTCAGGCACGGATCCTCAGTCCTTTCGGGGTGGAGTAGGCGCCGGCCGAGCTCAGCGCGGAAGCAATGGGGGTGTCCAGGATGCCGTGGCCATTAACCTTCTCCATGATCAGTTTGTCCACGGCTCCCCGGGTCACCACGCCCACCAGGGCAGCGCCGGCGGCCGCCAGGACGGCTTCATCGTCGCTGAAGGCCAGCAGTGTTTTGCCGCCCCGTTCCACATAGAGGACCAGCGCCCCGTCCACCAGCACCACCAGGGCACCAGCCTTCCGCCCGGGACGGTGCCCCGTTCCGGCGTCGTCATGGAGTGCAGGCCAGGGGAGGGCCGCACCGTACGGGTTGGCAGGGTCCGTGGCGGCCAGCGCGAGGGCAACGGGTTCGGGCCTGGCGAGCTGCGTGTCCTCGGAATAGGAGCGCAGCCGGTCAACAGTGGCCGGGACGGCGAACTGGGCCGCGCCCAGGTGCTCGATGAAGTAGCCCCGCCGGCAGCGACCGGCCTCCTCCAGCCTGGCGAGGACCTTGTACATCAGGCCAAAGCCGCCCAGGATCTGTTCCGCCATCACCGAACCCCTGGTGACCACACCGTAGCGGTCCAGCAGGAGTTCAGCCGTGGCCCGGGCATGGATGGTGGGGTCCAGTTCCGGCTGCGGCAGGGCAGACCAGCGGCCTGCGGCCATCGGGGGAGTTGCCGCGCCGCCGGCGGACGCGCTGTAGCGGCCGCCCGCCAGGCCCGGCGAACCCAGCAGCCCGCTCCCGTGGGACCGGCCCAGCCTGCTGAGCCGGGGCGCCCGGGCCCGGGGTGCGCGGGCCACCTGCCGGTGCGCGGTGTGGCCGCCGGCGATCAGCGCCCGGACCGGGGCGAAGGTATCCCCGGTGATCCGGCCCGCCCAGGCGAGGTCCCAGAGCGCGGTCACCACTTCCTGGTCGCTGAGGACGGAGTCCATGCCGCCGGCAACGTCCGTCAGTTGCCGGAAGAAGTAGCCGCCGCCGTTGGTGCGCAGGTGCTCCAGGAGGCGCTGCTGCGCGTCCCCGGGTTCGTATTCGATGGCAGGGTTCAGCGTCAGTTCGGCGGAGTCGGCGAGGTGGAGGCTGATCCAGCCGTCATTTCCCGGCAGGGCTCCGGCGCCGGACCACAGGACCTCCCCGGCCGCCATCAGCTCATCGAGCATGGCGGGCTGGTAGTTGGAGACCCTGCCGGCGAGGACCAGCGGCTCCCAGGCCGACGCCGGAATGGGGATCCCGGACAGCTGGTCGATGGCGGTGATGATGCCGTCCAGCCCCCGCAGCGACGGCTGGCCGCGTCCTCCGCCGGGCGTCCGGACGTGCTGCCAGGCGGGCAGGAAGCGCCCGTAGGCTGCCGCGTCCACCGGCTCCACTTCCGCGCGGAGGGCTGCCAGCGAACGACGGCGAAGCTTCCGCAGGACCTCAGCGTCGCACCATTCGCTGGTTACCGGGTGCTGGGAAAGGCTGGACGTGGGTGGATCACTTGCCGGCTGGCCCTCTTCCGGTCCATTGTCACGACCGGTGGCGTCACCCGGGGTTTCGCCCGTGGCTTCCGGGGCGTTTTCCGGCGGCCCCGCATGCGGCCGGAATTCGCCCTCCACGACGCGCCCGTCTGCCGCCAGGCGTTTCAGGGCGGTGCCTACCACTGCCACGCCCAGGCCGAGCCGCGCTGCTGCCTCGGCCGCGGTAAAGGGTCCGTGCGTACGGGCGTACCGCGAAACAAGATCACTGAGGGGATCGGCGACAGGCTCGATGAACGCGAGCGGGACACCCATGGGCAGCGGAACGCCGATCGCATCCCGAAGCCGCGCGGCATCCTCAACAGCGGCAAACCGTTCCACCCCGCCGATGTTCACCTTGATGGCCCGGTTGGCGCGCTGGAGCGCCACCAGGTGGGTGGTTGCCTCCGCCGGCGGGGCGTGGCCGGCGTCCACCGGGGTTTCAATGTGACCGGTGTCCTCAGAGCCACTGGCGTGCGCAGCGCCAACGGCGGGGATGCCGGCTGGTTGATCGAGTGCGGCGGGTTCCAGCCTGGCCGCTACTTCCTCGGGCGCCAGGGGGCCAAGAAGCCGCAGCAGGTCCGCCACCCCTTCCATGCCCCGCACACGCCGGTCCGGTGCCAGCCGCTGCAGTTCGCGTTCGGTGGCGTCGATAACCTTGGCGTCCAGCAGTTCCCGCAGCTCAACGCGCCCCAGCAGTTCGTTGAGGAGCGTGGAGTCCAGGGCCAGGGCGGCGGCACGGCGCTCTGCGAGCGGGGAGTCGCCCTCGTAGAGGAACTGGGCCACGTACCCGAACAGCAGGGACTTGGCGAACGGGGACGGCTGGGACGTGGTGGTCTGGACAATCCTCAGTTCACGGCGCTCCACGGAGGCCGCGATGTCCTTCAACGCCGGGAGGTCGTAGACGTCCTGCAGGCATTCCCGGACAGTTTCCAGCACGATGGGAAAGGTTGGATACTTCCGGGCGACATCAAGCAGCTGGGCGGACCGCTGCCGCTGCTGCCACAGCGGCTGCCGCTTGCCGGGGGTCTGGCGGGGCAGCAGCAGAGCCCGGGCGGCACACTCCCGGAACCGCGAGGCGAAGAGCGCGCTGCCGCCCACCTCGGCGGTGACGATCTGTTCCAGCTCCTCGGGATCGAAGAGGAACAGCTCCGCTCCGGGCGGCTCGTCCTCCATCATGGGAACGCGCAACACAATGCCGTCGTCCGCAGCCATCGCCGATCCGTCCAGGCCGTACCTCTGGTGCAGGCGCTGCCCGACGGCGAGTGCCCAGGGCGCGTGCACCGGCATCCCGAAGGGGCTGTGCAGGATCACGCGCCAGTCGCCCAGTTCGTCATGGAACCGCTCCACTACCAGCGTGGTGTCGCTGGGTACCACCTCGGTGGCCAGCTTTTGCTCGGTGAGGTACTGGATCAGGTTGTTCGCGGCGAACTCGTCCAGGCCGCTGGCTTTGCAGCGCTCGGTGGCCGGGCCGGCGTCGGACGCTGACAGTTCGCGCACGAACGCGCCCAGGGCCCGGCCCAGGTCCACGGGCCGGCCGAGCGAATCGCCCTTCCAGAAAGGCAGCTTGCCAGGCTGGCCGAAGGCGGGCGAGACCAGCACGCGGTCATGGGTGATGTCCTCGATCTTCCAGCTGGTGGCGCCCAGCGCAAAGACGTCCCCCACCCGGGATTCGTAGACCATCTCCTCGTCCAGCTCGCCGACCCGCCGGCCACCCTTGGGGGCAGGTGCTGGTTTGCCGTCTGTGGAGGGGGAGGCTGATCCTTCCACCTCCGTGCCGATGATGTACACGCCAAAAAGGCCGCGGTCCGGGATGGTTCCGCCGGAGGTCACCGCCAGGCGCTGCGCACCGGGCCGGCCTTCGATGGTGCCCGCGTTGCGGTCCCAGATGATCCGGGGGCGGAGTTCGGCGAATTCGTCGGACGGGTAGCGTCCGGCCAGCAGGTCAAGGGTTGCTTCGAATGCTGAGCGGGGGAGGGACGCGAAGGGCGCCGAGCGGCGCACGGTGGCGAACCATTCCTCGACGTCGATGCTGCCCAGCGCGGTGGCGGCCACGGTCTGCTGCGCCAGGATGTCCAGGGGGTTGGCCGGGATGCTGAGGCGTTCGATCTTTCCGCCGAGCATCCGTTCCACGGTGATGGCGGTGTGGACGAGGTCTGCGCGGTGCTTTGGGAAGAGGACACCCTGGGAGACTTCGCCCACCTGGTGCCCTGCCCGGCCCACCCGCTGCAGGCCGCTGGCCACGGAGGGCGGCGATTCCACCTGTACCACCAGGTCCACGGCGCCCATGTCGATGCCGAGCTCCAGGGAGGACGTGGCCACCACGCACCGCAGCCTGCCGGATTTAAGGTCGTCCTCGATGAGTGCCCGCTGGTCCTTGGAAACGGAGCCGTGGTGCGCGCGGGCCAATACAGGGTCCGCTCCCGCAGAGCTTCCGGCCTGCGCCATCATGTGCGCCGGCGTGGCCGTGGAGGCGGGAACGCCGGGCACCGCCGCCAGCTGGTCCGGGTCATCCCAGCCGCCGCCTGCCGCGACCAGCTGCCGCTCCGCGTAGATCTCGTTGAGCCTGGCGGTCAGCCGTTCGGAGAGCCGCCGGGAGTTGGCGAACACGATGGTTGACTGGTTGGCCAGCACCAGGTCCACGATCTTCTCTTCCACATGCGGCCAGATCGATGCCTGCGGCTGCAGCCCGGAAGCGGGGCCGGAGTCGAAAGCCCCTGCGGCGCCCTGGAGATCGGACATGTCCTCCACCGGGACGGAGACGGTGAGGTCCCAGTTCTTCTTGGCAGGAGGGGCGACGATCTCCACAGGCGCCGAACCGGCGAGGAACTGCGCCACCAGCTCCTTGGGTTCCACAGTGGCGGACAGTCCGATCCGCTGGGCAGGTTTGTGGAGCAGCGCATCCAGCCGCTCGAGTGAGACTGCCAGATGGGCGCCGCGTTTGGTCCCGGCCACGGCGTGGACCTCATCAATGATGATGGTGTCCACTTCGGTCAGCGTTTCCCGCGCCTTGGACGTGAGCATCAGGAAGAGTGATTCCGGGGTGGTGATGAGGATATCCGGCGGGGTGCTCAGCAGTGAGCGGCGGTCCGCCGTGGTGGTGTCCCCGGAGCGCACTCCCACGGTGGTCAGCGGTGCCGGCAGCCCAAGGCGCTTGGCGGTCTGGGTGATGCCGATCAGCGGGGAGCGGAGGTTCCGTTCAACGTCCACGCCCAAAGCTTTCAGGGGTGAAATGTACAGGACCCGGGTTTTGCGCTTGGGCGCGCGGGAGCGTTTGCCTCTCGCGGCGACCTTTCCCGCAACTCCGGCCTCAACCGGTGCTTCCGCTGCTTCCGTGGAGGAGGCCAGCAGCCGGTCCAGCGCCCAGAGGAAGGCGGCCAGGGTCTTTCCGGAGCCGGTTGGCGCCACCACAAGGGCGTGTGAGCCCGAGGAAATGGCACGCCAGGCACCCTCCTGCGCGGGCGTTGGTTCTGAAAAGGCACCGAGGAACCAGTCGCGCGTGGGCCTGCTGAACTGGGCCATGGGTGCAGCCCCGGTGTCCTTTCCGCCGGTGCCGCTTTCAGTTGCGGTGCCACTTTCAGTTGTAGAGGGCCGTTCCTCGATCATGCCTCCATCATGCCCCAAGGCACCGACACTGATGCCGGACGCCTGCCAGGGCTCACGCCTTGCCCGCGGACGGAAGGTCCTTGGTGGCGGGCCCCTCCAGGAGTTTGCCGTCGCTGCTGAAACGGGAGCCGTGCAGCGGGCAGTCCCAGGTCAGTTCACTGTCGTTCCAGTGGAGGATGCCGCCCAGATGCGTGCAGACGGCGGAGAGCCTGCAGGTGGTGCCGTCGACGGTGGAGACGGCCACCGGTTTGGGTCCTTCGCTGTACACCTTGCCCTCGCCTTCGGCCGGAACCGCAGGGGAGGGCGCATGCTCCTTCTTGTCCTTGCGCAGGCCTTCTGCGGCCACCTGCCCCCAGCCGGAAGCGAGCTTGGCTGCCACGCCGGCGTTAAGGGCGACGGCGGACAGGGCGCCGGAGGGCGAGGTGACCCTGTGGTGGATGGTGTCCGCCCAAGGCACGTTTCCGCCGAGGATGTCGGCAGAGATTCCGACGGCGGCCGCCACCGCGTTGGTCATCCCCCACTTGCTGTAGCCGGTGCCGAAGTGGATGTGGCCCCTGCCCCGCGGGAACCTGCCGAAAAAGGGCATGAGGTTGGTGGGCATGTAGTCCTGGGCTGACCACGTGTGGGTGGCAACGGCGCCGGGGTAGTGCTGTACCGCCCAGTCCAGGAGGCTGCCAAGGTGGTGTTTTTCGGACCTGGCCCGGCCCACGTGGTGCCCGTGGCCACCCACCAGGAGCAGGCGCCGGCCGTCCTCTTCATAGTCCCTCAGGGAATGGGTGGGCTGCTCCACGGAAATGTACATGCCCCTGGGAGGAGCCTGGTCCTCCTGCAACTGCAGGGCTGCCGCGTAGGAGCGGCTGGGCTTGAGCTTGGCGAAGTACAGCCCCCGGTCCAGCACGGGAATGCCGGTGGCGAGCACCACCTCGTTGGCTGTGACGGTGCCGTGGTCGGTGTGCACGGTCGCCGGCCCGCTGCCGGTGACGTCCTGCAGCCGCACGCCGCCCACCACGGATCCTCCCCGGCCCCGGATATCGGACACCAGCGTCTCCAGCACCCTCACAGGGTGGATCTGTGCCTGGTCCGCCAGACGTACGGCACCGTGGACGGGAAACGGCAGGCCGGCGTCGCGCACGTATTCCAGGTCCAGCCCGGCGGTGGTGCCGGCACTGACTTCCTCGCGGAGCTTTTCCGTCCCCTGGGCGGAGGCTGCATAGGTATAGGCGTCCCTGCGCTGGTACGGCACGCCGTGTTCGTCGAGGTAGCGCAGGAGCCAGGCCTGGCCCTCCCGGTTGGCATCCACGTATGCCTGCACCTGGCTCTGGGAATACTGGCGGGCGAGCTGTGACAGGAATATCCCCTGGAGCAGGCTGACCTTGGCGGTGGTGTTTCCGGTGGTTACGGCACCGGGGTACCTGGCCTCCAGGACAAGCACGTTCTGCCCGGAGCGTGCCAGCAAAAGTGCGGTCACCAGGCCGGTGAGTCCCGCACCGGCCACCACGGTGTCGTAGGTGCCTCCCGGCTCGAACGGATCAGTTGTGAACGGTTCCCTGCGATCCAGCCAAATAGACGTCATCCCTGCTCAGCCTGCCTTCGCTCCAGGGCCAACGGCCCAGTTTGTGATGGGTCTGTTATGAACCCCAGCCCAGGTACAGCGCATTTGCTAAGTATACTTACGATGTCGGGGATTAAGTCTATGGTCAGGTGGCAGCCCGGCAGCCAGTGAACATAAACGACAAACATCAGGAGAAGTCATGACAAGCATGAGTTCCGACGGCCGCACACTAGGCCGGACCACCATCCAAACAGCAGCCCTTGCAGTGGGAGCTGTCTTCCTTCTTGTGGGCGTCCTCGGGTTCATTCCCGGTATCACCACCAACTACGAGACCCTGGGTTTCGCCGGCCATGAGTCCGAGGCGCTCCTGCTGGGCATTTTCCAGGTGTCGATCCTCCACAACATCGTCCACCTGCTGTTCGGTGTCGCCGGTATCGCCATGGCGCGCAGCGCAGCCCAGTCCCGGAACTACCTCATTGGAGGCGGCGCCGTCTACCTTGTCCTGTGGATCTACGGCCTGCTGATCGGCAAGGACACCGCGGCAAACTTCGTGCCGGTAAACACGGCGGATGACTGGCTGCACTTTGTCCTTGGTGTCGCCATGATCGGGCTGGGCGTTGCCCTGTCCCGCGGCACTGCCCGTACCGGCCGGACCACCACGGCCACCAGGTAACCCAGGCCCCAAACGGGTCCCACAAAAGAAAACTGCAGGCGGTCCGGCATTTGCCGGGCCGCCTGCAGTGTCTATGGTCGAGTCCTCCGCGAGGGAACTAGGCCGGCTGGAACGGACTGATTGTCAGCAGCGTAATCGCGCCGTTGCTGCAGGCCCTGGTGGGCTGGGGCAGGAACAGGGAATCCGTGTCCTCCGGCGGATAGATGCGGTAGCCGGCCGCATCCACCATGGCGCAGTCGGAGTAGTTGCCGGCCTGGGTGTAGCGCAGCACGGCCGTGCCGGTTTGCCCGGGGGCAAGGAGGACGTCCGACACCGCCGTAGATTCGTCACGGACCGCGGGCGCGCCAATGGGAGCCCCGGCAGCATCAGCAGTCAGGGACACCCCGGCATACCCGCGGAGGATGCACGGCCCGGAGCCGGTGTTGGTGAGGTTGAGCTTCATGTAGACGCTGCCGGCTGCTCCGCCTCCTGAAGCGTCGGTGGCCGCCGTGAGCCCTGACGCCTTGCAGAGGGCCGGATCTCCCGGTACGGGAGCTGCGGAAGACGGGGACGTACCGGTGGACGACGGCGTGGCAGACGGTGTTGGCGCCGCGGACGGGGTGCCCGTGCCGGCTGGGCTGCTGGCCGAACCGGTGCCTGTGTTTGCCGCGGTGGGCTGCGCTTCTGGCTGGCCCGGCCCGCAAGCACTGAGCATCAGTGCCGCCGCCGCGGCCGCCGTGGACATGACCAACCCCTGGAAAATTCGCTGAGACCTCATGGCACCACCTTCGCGGCAGCGGGTGTCCGCGTCAACGCCGCAACGGGCCGCCACGGCATTTTGATGCCCGGATCGTGATGATCCGGGCATCAAAAGCGGCGGCGTCGGGTGTGCCGGGCCTCCTTTTGTGCGGCGTTGCGGGGCTGTGGCCCTACTTCGCCGCGGGTTCTGCCGTGCTGCGCCGTGCTTTGCTGCGGACCAGTGCCGTACCGCCCAGCACCAGCCCGCCGACGCCCGCTGCCAGGCCGGCCCAGCTGCGCGCTTCCGCCCCGCCATCGGTGACAGCCGAGGTCTGTTCGGTGGAGTGGGACGCGGCCGCAACTGCCCCGTGGCCGCCAGTGCTTGCCGCTTCCGTCACCGTGACTGACGGCGCGGGCGTCTTCAGGGAATGGGGGTCCTGGCCGTCCGCCGGAATTTCGGACCAGTCCGTCTGGCCTGTTTCGCAGGTCTGCAGGGTGGGGAAGTAGAGCGTCGTCCCGGCCGCGTCGGGCAGCTTCGCGGAGAGGACCAGGGTGTCCCGGAGCTGGTGTTCCAGGGGCGCCTTGGCGGTGTAGACGATCTGGCTGGTCCGCTTGGTGATCGAGGTGCCGTCCGCGAGCTTCTTCGGTTCAGCGAGCTGCTCGGTCACCTTCTCCACGGTCCAGTTCGGGTTGACCGTGGGCTGGGCATCGTTCAGCTCTGCGGGCAGCGTGATGGCCACCTTGGTGGTGCCGGATTCTTCGCAGCCGTGGGGAACCGCGAACGTGAGCAGGGCTGAGGAGTTGGCCGAGGTTTTGTCCGGCGTGATGCCGACGTGGGCGGCGGCGCCGCCCGCGGCTGCCAGCAGAAGCGCCGCGGCGCCTCCGGTTGCTGCTGCCGCTGCCAGGGAACGTCGAAGGAGGGAGGTATGCATGGGTTGCCTTTCTGGCGCACGCCCGGGTACGGGGGTGCTAAAAGTTTGTGGGCCCGGTGCCGCAGGACGCGGAGCGGGTTAGGAGGAAAGCACGACGGCGGAAGGCGGGCCGCGCCGGCTGTCCTGCCGCAGGTTGCGCCAGGGACGCAAAGGGACGGCGGCAGGTGGAAAAGCGACGAGAGGCGGGGTGCCGTCGTCGCACGTTACCGGCTGGGGGAGCGCAACCAGGGGCCGAAGCCACGCGGCAAGGGCCCACAGTGCAGCCTCGCCTTTGGCGAGCAGCAGTGCGGACGCCAGTGTCGCCAGGATATGCGCAGCGAGCATCAGGGGGCCGGCTGTTTCCGCGGCCCCGGCGAGATGATCCGCGGCCGGGGCGAGGATTCCGGCTCCGGCAAAGTGGCTTTCATGGGGCGCCGCGGTGGCGGAACCTTGATGCGTGCCGGGGGAACTGAAGGCCGAGAAGACCTCATGCAGGGCCAGTTGCCCGCCGCCCAGGAGCGCCGCCAGCGCGGGAAATCCCAGGCGCAGCCGCGTTGCGGTGGTGCTGCCTAGAGCGGTCAGGGACAGCACGGCCAGCATGATGGCGGGCGCCGGGAGCTCCCCGCCGGCAGCCAGGTGTGCCCCGGCGGCAAGCGTCAGGATGACGGTGGCCACGGCCGTGGCGCGGAGGAGGTGGAAGGGCGTACGGGGACGATGCGCCGGCACGGACGGTCCCCCTCCCCATGACGGAACGGGCAGCCGACAGCGGCGCCGTTGTGAATGATGGCCGTTCAGATTCTACCGGTGGGATTGGCTGGTGCGCGCTCTTGGGCAGGCCGGTGCGGCCCCGCCCGAGGGCTATGTACCGCCCATTCGGGTCCGCGTAGACTGCGAGCGTAACTGCCAGGCGATCTTGAGGAGAAGTTCATGGACTACACCGGAAGCCAGTCAGAAAAGTCCGTTCCCGCCGGTGAACTTGACCGCGGCCACGTGGGCCACACGGTCAGCTTCCAGCCGAACGAGTTCACCGTTGTGTTTGGCAAAATCGCGGGGATAGCCCGCACCGAGGCCATGGTTTACCTGTCCCTGGATGGCGTCTCCGGCGGCACGCATCTTAAGGATGAGTACGATCTCCCGGTGGGCCACCCCGTATACCTGCAGGTGGATGTCATCTCCAACGCGGAGTCCACCATCAAGGACCTGTTCGGCAAGGTGCAGGAGAACCTCCGGGGCTCGGGGCACAAGGGCGGCGAGGAACGGACCGACCGCCTGTAGCTGCCCGGCCTCCGGGCGCAGTTGGGAGGGAAAGGCTGGGATCTGAGGGTCCCGGCCTTCTTTCGTCCGGTGAGGAAGGTTGACGGCCAGGCCAACAATTGTTCAACAATACCTTGCGCTGATTGTTCAACAACCTGTATCGTCAATCGGGACGACCACTGTGACTCCAGTCACCCTTAATATTGGACGGACCCATGGCAGAAACCAGCACAAAACTGAACCTGAGCTCCTCGGCTCGGCGCACGGCCCTCCTGGGAGCCATGTTCCTGATGGCCACCAGCGCCATCGGGCCCGGCTTCATCACGCAGACCACGGTCTTCACCGCCCAGATCGGTGCGGCCTTCGCGTTCGCAATCCTGGCATCGATCCTCATCGACATCGCGGTCCAGATGAACGTCTGGCGCGTCATCGGTGTTTCGGGGCTGCGGGCGCAGGAACTCGGCAACAAGGTGATCCCCGGCGTCGGGTGGTTCCTGGCCGGCCTGGTCTTCCTTGGCGGCGTCGTCTTCAACATCGGCAACATTGCCGGAACCGGGCTGGGTGCCAATGCCATGCTCGGCGTTGATCCCAAGATCGGCGGTGCCGTGTCCGCGCTCGTTGCGATCCTGATCTTCCTGAGCAAGAAGGCCGGGATGGCCCTGGACCGGATTGTGGTGCTCCTGGGTGCCGTGATGATCCTGCTGATGATCTATGTGGCCATCGTTGCCGCTCCGCCGGTAGGCGAGGCCCTTAAGAACACCTTCCTGCCGGAGATGGTGGATTTCCTGATCATCACCACGCTCGTTGGTGGCACCGTGGGCGGCTACATCACCTACGCCGGCGCTCACCGCATGCTGGATTCCGGCGCCACCGGAATTGAGCATGTCAAGGAGATCACCCGCAGCTCGGTACTCGGCATCATCGTCACGGGCATCATGCGCGTTCTGTTGTTCCTGGCCATCCTCGGCGTCGTGGCCGGCGGCACGGTGCTCAGCAGCAACAACATGGCTGCGGAAGCCTTCGGTGCGGCTGCAGGCGAGATCGGTACCCGCATGTTCGGCATCGTGCTCTGGGCCGCCGCCGTCACATCGGTCATCGGCGCCGCCTTCACCTCCGTTTCCTTCATCACCTCGTCCCGGACTCCCGAGCGCAAGCGCAACCTCATCACCGTCGTTTTCATCGCAGGCTGCGCCACGGCCTACCTGTTCCTTGGCCAGGCACCTCAGCAGCTGCTGATCTTCGCCGGTGCCTTCAATGGCCTGATCCTCCCGGTGGGCTTCGGGATCCTCCTCTGGGTTGCCTGGCGGCGCCGCGACCTGATGCACGGCTACGCCTACCCCAAGTGGCTGCTGATTGTCGGCGTCCTGACCTGGCTGCTCACGCTGTTCCTTGGCTGGAACTCCGTGCTGGGCCTGGCGAAGCTGTGGTCATGACCAGCCGCGCGTCCCTCCTTCCCGCAGAAGCCCGCGAGGCATTCCGCGGCGGACTCGTCGAGCCGACGTCGGGCTGGTCCCGCGGCTACGCGCAGGCGAACGTCCTGTCGATTCCGCGTGAGCACGCCTTCGACCTGCTGCTGTTCGCCCAGCGCAACCCCAAGCCGTGCCCCATCCTGGGCATCCTCGAACCGGGCCAAACCACCGGGCCGCTGCTGGCCGGCGGGGACATCCGCACGGACGTCCCCAAGTACACGGTGTATAGGGACGGCGAAAAAGTGGACGAGCCCACGGACATCAGCGGCTACTGGCAGGACGACCTGGTGACGTTCCTGATCGGCTGCTCCTTCACCTTCGAGTCGGCCCTGCAGGACGGAGGGGTCCGGATAGCGCACATCGACCAGGGAGTGAACGTGCCCATGTACCGGACCAACCGGCCCTGTGCCCCGGCCGGATCAATGTCCGGACCGATGGTGGTGTCCATGCGGCCCGTGCCGGCGTCACAGGTTGCGGACGCGGTCCGCATCACCTCGCGCTACCCTGCCGTCCACGGCGCCCCGGTCCACGTGGGCAACCCGGAAGAGCTGGGGATCGCCGACCTGGGGCGGCCCGACTTCGGCGACGCCGTGGAGATCCCGGCTGGCCAGATCCCGGTGTTTTGGGCCTGCGGGGTGACGCCGCAGGCGGCAGTGATGCAGTCGCGGCCTCCGCTGGCGATCGGCCATGCTCCCGGCCATATGCTGATCACGGACGCCCGGGACAGCGATTACGTCGTGCCGTAGGCGCCGCTCTGAAAGGCCCGTGCCGTAGGCGCCGCTGTGAAAAGCCCGTGCCGTAGGCCCCCTGGGAAAAGTCCGTGCCGTGGGCGCTTTATGGACAACTTAAAGAACAAGTGTGGGGCAGGAGGTTTCCTCCTGCCCCACACTTGTACGTTTCGGCCGTGTGCTTATCCGGCGCGCTGGCGCATTTCGGACCGGCGGTCCTGCTCCGCGCCCAGGTGCACCAGAAGCTCCGCCTCGGCCTCGTCCAGGTAGGCGCGCAGACCCTCTGCAGCCTCCTGGCGTTCGCCGGCGCGCAGTTGCTTCACAAGCGTCACATTGCGGTCCACGTAATGGCTGTGGAAGTCCGGGGCTGACGCCATGGAGTGGAAGACCAGCCGCATTTCGGCCAGCACCCGGTCCATGAGTTCCTGCAGTGAAGCGCTCCCGGTGAGGGCAACCACGGCCCCGTGCAGTGCCTGGTTGGCGTCGGCCATGGCAGGCACGGATCCGCTGTCCCGGGCCTGCTGCGCCCGCTCCACGATGGTTTCCAGCCCGTCCAGCACCTGGGGCGTCAGCTCGCCCCACAGGACGGCGGCAGGCTCGATCATCCGCCGGACACGGTAGATTTCGCGTACTTCCTCCACGCCGGGCGAGGCCACAAAGACGCCCCGGTTTGGAATGCGCGTCACGATGGATTCGCCCACGAGCGTGGTGAACGCCTGGCGCAGGGTGTTGCGGGAAACTCCCAGCGCTGCGCACAGCGGCTCCTCGGACAGCTTGGAGCCCGGGGTCAGTTCACCCGCGGCGATGCGGGTGCGCAGCACCGACGCGATCCAGGCTGTGGTGTGTGCGTGTTCGGCTGTACCGTCTGCCGGAGTGTTCATTGGTTTCCCCCATTCCCGTTCGACTAACGATGCTAGCCGACAGTACCCAGCACTTCGCCGCGGGCCACAGCGGCGCCCGGTTCCTGGCCGCCGCGCCGGAAGGTGCCGGTGGCAGAGGCAACCACCACGGTTTCCATCTTCATGGCCTCCAGAACGGCAACAGGTTCTCCGGCGCCAACCCCGGCGCCGTCACCGGCCACCCACTTGACCAGGTTCCCGCCCATGGGAGCGGTGACCTCGCCGTCCGCGTCGGCGGCCTCCGGGCCGGAGGAAGGTTCGACGGCGGCGCCTCCGCCATGGAGCAGGGCGTGGAAGACCTTGGCGGGCAGCCCGAGCTGGACGGCCTTCCCGTCGATTTCGACGGTCAGGGTTTCCCTCCGGGCCACGGGGCCCTGGGCGCCGCTCTGCAGGGAGGCAGCCAGGCGGCCGGCGAACTCGGTCTCAATCCAGGTGGTGAACACACCAAGCCGGTCCGCAGCGGTGAAGTCGGGATCCCGCACCACTGCGCGGTGGAATGGAAGGACGGTGGGGACGCCCTCGATCCGCAGTTCGTCCAGGGCGGCACGGGCACGGCGCAGGGCCTGCTGGCGGTCCTCGCCGTGGACAATCAGCTTGGCCATCAGGGAGTCGTACTCCGCAGGAATGACGGAGCCGGACCGGACTCCGGAATCGACACGGATCCCGGCTCCGGTGGGCGCCTCGAAAATGTCCACCGGACCGGGGGCCGGGAGGAAGCCCCTGCCGGCGTCCTCGGCGTTGAGCCGGAACTCGAACGCGTGGCCCGTGGGCGTGGGGTCCTCGGTGACGGACACCGGCAAGCCGTCGGCAATGCGGAACTGCTCCCGTACCAGGTCCAGCCCGGACGTCACTTCGGTGACGGGGTGCTCCACCTGCAGGCGGGTGTTCACTTCAAGGAAGGAGATCACGCCGTCGGGGGCCACCAGGTACTCCACCGTGCCGGCGCCGGTGTAGCCGGCCTCGCGGCAGATGGCGCGCGCGGACTCGTGGATCCGGCTACGCTGTTCCTGCGTCAGGAAGGGCGCCGGGGCCTCTTCCACGAGCTTCTGGTTGCGGCGCTGCAGGGAACAGTCGCGGGTTCCCACCACCACCACGTTGCCGTGGGTGTCGGCCAGGACCTGGGCCTCGACGTGCCGGGGCCGGTCCAGGAAACGCTCCACAAAGCACTCGCCGCGGCCGAACGCCACAGTTGCCTCACGGACCGCTGAGTCGAAGGCGTCGTCGATGTCCTCCATCCGGTGCGCGATCTTCAGGCCCCTGCCACCGCCGCCGAAGGCCGCCTTGATGGCTACTGGAACACCGTATTCCGTGGCAAAGGCGCGCACGGCGTCGGCGTCCGGCACCGGGCCGTCGGAACCGGGGACCAGGGGAGCGCCTGCACGGACCGCGATTTCCCGGGCGGTGACCTTGTTGCCCAGGCTGCGGATCGCGTCCGGCGAGGGGCCCACCCACGTCAGTCCGGCGTCGAGCACTGCCTGCGCAAAGTCCGCGTTCTCCGAAAGGAATCCGTATCCGGGGTGGACGGCGTCGGCGCCGGACCGGGCAGCGACGGCGAGGATTTTCGGGATATCCAGGTAGGTTTCCGAGCTGGCAGAACCGCCCAGCGCGTACGCCTCGTCGCTGAGGCGCACATGCAGGGCGTCCGCATCCGGGTCCGAGTACACGGCCACGGATGCCAGGCCTGCGTCGGTGCAGGCGCGGGCAATCCGGACGGCAATTTCACCGCGGTTGGCGATCAGGACTTTTTTCATCGTTACTTCTTTCGCGTGCTCGGGAGGGGGGCCAGGGGCTGCAGCGTTTCGGGGTCCACTTCCACGAAGCGGAGGGTGGCCCCCGGGGGAAGCTGCGCTGCGGCGGGAAGGTCTTCGGGAATAACGGCACCGATCACGGGATAGCCCCCGGTTACCGGATGGTCGGCCAGGAACAGGACGGGAAGGCCCGACGGCGGGACCTGCAGTGAGCCGGCCACCACGCCTTCGCTGGGGAGTTCTCCGTCCCGTGCCCGTTCCAGCGGTGTGCCGGCTTCCGCTCCGGGTGTGGCCGGCCCGGTGCCGAGCCGGACGCCGATGCGGTTCGATTCGGCGGTCACCGTCCAGACCTGGCCGGTGAGGGCCTCGAGGGAGCGGGGCGTGAACCAGTCGTGGCGGGGGCCCGTGGTGATGCGCAGGACCACGGGCTCGCCGCCGGCAGCTGAGAGCAAATCCTCGGGCAGGGCTGGCGGTTCGGCCTGGCCCACCGCCCGGGCGCTGTCCACGGCGCCGACGGGCAGCAATGTCCCGGCAGCCAGCGGGGCCGGGCCGATGCCCGACATCAGGTCCGTGGAGCGGCTCCCCAGCACGGGTGGAACATCGATTCCGCCGCGGACTGCGAGGTAGGTGCGCAGGCCTTTTTCCGGCACGCCGAGGTGGAGGGTCTCACCGTCGTGCAGCGGGAAGGGGGCGTACATCGGCGCCTGCCTGCTGGTGCCATCGCTTTTGGTGTCATTGCTGTTGGGGCCATCGCTGCTGCTGCCCTGGCCGCGGATGTCCGCCGTCGTGGCCGCACCGCTGAGGGCAACCGTCAGTTCGCCCACTGCCTGCACGGAGAGGCCGCCCATGACGTTTTCGATCACGGCGTCGGTGGGGAGGTTCCCCACCAGCCGGTTCGCCTGGCGCGCGCTCGCAGTATCTGCAGCGCCGGCGGGGGAGACCCCCAGGTCGCCCAGGCCAGGGCGCCCGAGGTCCTGGATGAGAGCCTGCGGCCCCGGTGAAATTACCTCCAGGGCAGGGCCTGCGGGAACAGGCTGCTGCGCAGTTGCAGCGTCAGCCTGGCTGCCCTCGGCCGGGTTCGTCTCCGCCCAGGCCAGTTCAATGAGTTCGCGCACCGCGACGTACCGCACGGTGGTGCCGGGGCGCACCAGGGCAGGCTGCTCGCGCTGGAGGTCCCACATCCGCGTGGCGGTATGCCCGATCAGCTGCCAGCCCCCGGGTGACCGCCGCGGATACACGGCGGAGAAGTTGCCGGCCAGGGCCACCGATCCGGCAGGTACGGCCGTGCGGGGGGTGCCGCGCCGGGGAACGTTCAGGGCGTCCGTTTCCCCCACAAGATAGGCGAACCCGGGCGCGAACCCGCCGAACGCAGCGGTCCACAGCTGGCCGGTATGGGCGGCGACGACGCCCTCGGCCCCCATGCCGGTAAGTTCGCCCACCTCGGCGAGGTCTTCGCCGTCGTACACAACCTCAATGTGCACCGGCTTGTCCGCCAGGGCCGCGGCGCCTGCCGGCATGCTCCCGAGCCGTGCCAGGGGCCCGCGGGCCCTGCGGGCGCTGGCGCGGGAGTCGAAGACAACCAGAACCGTTTGTGCCGCGGCAAGCACATCAACCTGGCCCGCCACCGGATCCTCCCTGAGGCGGGAGTGCAGGGACAGCACTGCGTCAAGGGACTCCAGTTCCAGGAGCAGCGCCCGCGGCCCGGCCCAGCGGATCTCCGGGGAACTCACACGAAACTCCTGATGTCCACGCCGGATGCTTCCAGTTCGCGTCGGACCGCGGCTGCCATGGAAACGGCGCCGGCGGTATCGCCGTGCAGGCAAATGCTTTCGGCGGAGGTCTTGATGGTGGATCCGTCCCTGGCAACGATGGTGCCCTCGGTGGCAAGCCGCACCATGTTGGCCGCAACAGCGTCCTCGTCATGGAGGACGGCGCCAGGTTCGCGGCGGGACACCAGTGTTCCGTCCGGGTTGTAGGCGCGGTCCGCGAAGGCCTCGGCCACTCCGCGCAAACCGGCGGCCTCGGCAGCGGCCAGCGCCACCGAACCCGGCAGCAGCAGCATCGGCAGGTCCCCGCCGAAGGCCTTGACCGCATCCACCACTGCCTGCGCCTGCTCCTGGTGGGTCACGATGGTGTTGTACAGCGCGCCGTGGGGTTTGACGTAGCTGATCCGGCCGCCGGCTGCCCGGGCAATCCCTTCCAGGGCGCCCAGCTGGTACAGCACGTCATCTGCGAGTTCTGTGGGGGAACAGTCCAGGAAGCGGCGGCCGAAGCCTGCCAGGTCGCGGTATCCCACGTGCGCGCCGATGCTGATGCCGGCGGCGACGGCGTCGCGGCAGGTCCGGGCGATCGTGGACGGATCACCGGCATGGAAGCCGCACGCAATGTTCGCGCTGGAGACGGAGCGGAAGATGGCGGCGTCGTCGCCCATGGTCCAGTTGCCGAAGGATTCCCCGACGTCGCTGTTGAGGTCAATGAAGGCCATAGTGATTCTCGTCTCGTTGAAGTGGTCTCTTTAGGATGCACGAGAATCACAGATTGTTCAACAATATTGGCCAAATTGGTGCGCAGCACCTTCGCGGCCGGGCATTCCCGGCCGCGCACCCAACAGGAGGAGCGGACGACGGCGGAACCTCCCGCCGTCGTCCGCCCCTCCTTCGCTAGAGCTCAGTAAGCCTTCACGCGTTGCTCCACCACGAGGTGGACCAGCGCAAAGACGCCGTCCCGGTCAATCGCGGCAAAGGCGGCGTCCAGCGCCGCAGGAACGTCCCTGTCCTCGGTAACGGTGATGCCGAAACCGCCGAAGGCCCTGGCCATCAGGCCAAAGTCGGGATTCCTCAGTTGGGTCCCGGAGACGCGTTCGGGGTAGTGGCGCTCCTGATGGGTGCGGATGGTGCCGTATTCCTGGTTGTCCATCACCACCACCAGCGGGGTGGCCCCGTACTGGGCGGCGGTGGCCAGTTCCTGTCCGTTCATCAGGAACTCGCCGTCCCCGGCAATGGTGACCACCCGTCGTCGTGGTTCAGCCAGGGATGCCGCGATGGCTGACGGGACGGAGTAGCCCATGGAGCCGTTGCGGGCGCTGATCATGGAGGCGTAGCGGCGGGTGGGGAAATACCGGTGTGCCCAGTTGGTGTGCTCGCCTGCGCCGAAGGTCACCATGGCATCCTCCGGCAGCCGGGGCACCAGATTTGCCATCAGGGTGTCCATCCGCGCCTGGCCCGCTGCAGGGGCAGCCGGAGGCAGTGCAGCGAACCGTTCCTGCTCGGTCCGCATCCTAGCCGTCCAGGCCTTCCATTCTTCCTTCACCGGCAGGCTGATGCCGGCGAGGTCGCGGACGAAGGCTTCCGGCTTGGCCAGGATCTGCCGGGACACCGGGCCGGACCGGCCGCGCAGTGACGGGTCAACCGTGACCAGGAAGTTCTCCTTGTTCCAGTCCTGCCGGCAGAGAAACCCGTCCGTGATGACGTCCCCGGGAACCGTCCCGACAAAGACCAGGAGATCGGTTTCCTCCAGGAGGTCGTAGGTGGGGCGCGGACGGCCGTAGCCAATGGGGCCAACGTAGGAGGGCGAGTCGAAGGACACGGTTCCCTGCGTGCGCCATTCAGCCGCCGCCGGGATGTGGTGCCGCTCCAGCCATCCGGTCAGCTGGTCCGCCGCCTCCTGCGTCCAGTCGTTGCCGCCGGTGACAAAGAGCGGTTTTTTCGATTCCGTCAGCGCAGCCTCCAGCGCGGCGGCGTCGGTGCTGCCCATGCCACCTGCGGCAACCGGGATGGCAGGGTGCAGGTCCGAGCTGACCTGCTGCCGGATGATGTCCTCCGGCAGGCCCACCACCACCGGGCCCGGCCGGCCGCTCATGGCGGCGAACATCGCCTCGGCCACGATCTCGGACGCCCGCTCCGGGTGGTCCAGGACCATCACGCGCTTCGCCCCGGTATCGAACCAGGCCTTGATGTCGAACTCCTGGAATGCCTCACGGTCGCGGTGCGCGAACGGGATCAGGCCGACGAACAGCAGCATGGCAGTGGAGTCCTGCCAGGCGGTGTGCAGCCCAACGTGGGCGTTCGCGGCGCCGGGCCCGCGGGTCACCATGGCGATGCCCGGGCGTTGGTTCATCTTCCCGTCCGCCTCGGCCATGTAGGCGGCGCCGCCCTCGTGCCGGCAGACGATGGTGTCGATGCTGGAGCCGTGCAGGCCGTCCAGCACGTCCAGGAAGCTTTCTCCCGGAACCACGTAGGTGCGTTCCACGCCGTGGGCCACCAGTGAATCGACAATGACGTGCCCGGCGGATTTGAGCACCGGCGGGGCTTCTGCCGTGGGCAGGGGAGGCCGGCCTGGCTGTACGCCGGCTTCTGCGGGGCGTACGACGGCGGCTGGCGGGGTGGGGGACGTTGCTTCGGTTTCCGTTGTCATGGGCTTTCTTTGGCGGTTCGGACGGTTTTGGTCAGGGTGGTTTTTATCTGAAGGTGTTGGCGGGTGGGTTGGCGATGACGGGGGAGAGGCCGGTGTGGCCTTGGCGGGTTTGGGCGATTTCGCGGATGCGGGTGCGGCAGGCGTACCAGCCGAGGACCATCAGGATGGAGGCGATGGCGGTGACGAGCATGGTGAGGGGGGATTCGATGAAGACCATGATGAGGACGCCGGCGAGGAAGAGGAGGGAGAGGTAGCCGGTGTAGGGGGCGCCGATCATGCGGAAGGAGGGGCGTTCGAGCCAGCCTTTGTTGGCCCAGCGGTGGAGTTGGATCTGGCACAGGACGATCGTGGCCCAGGTCATGATGATGCCGACGGAGGCGACGTTGAGGACGATTTCGAAGGCCTGGGCGGGGACAAGGTAGTTCAGGGGGACGCCGAGGAGGGAGACGCCGGCGGTGATCGCGATCCCGCCGTACGGGACGCCGGCTTTGTTCATGCGGGAGGCGAAGCGGGGGGCGGAGCCGTTGACGGACATGGAGCGCAGGATCCGGCCGGTGGAGTAGAGGCCGGCGTTGAGGGAGGACAGGGCTGCGGTGAGGACGACGAGGTTCATGATGACGTCCACGCCCTGGATGCCGATGGAGCCGAAGAAGGTCACGAAGGGGCTGACGCCCTTTTCGTAGGAGGTGTAGGGCAGCAGGAGTGCCAGGAGGATGACGGAGCCGACGTAGAACACCGCGATGCGGAAGACCACGGAGTTGATGGCCTTGGGCATGATCTTCTCGGGGTTTTCGGTTTCGCCGGCCGCGGTGCCGACGAGTTCGATGGAGGCGTAGGCGAACAGGACGCCCTGCATCAGGATGATCATGGGCAGCAGGCCGTTGGGGAAGATCCCGCCGTTGTCCGCGAGCAGGCTCAGGCCGACCTGCTGGCCGTCGACGGGGGTGCCGAAGATGACGAAGTAGGTGCCCACGACGAGGAAGATGACCAGGGCTGCGACCTTGATCAGGGCGAACCAGAATTACATTTCGCCGAAGACCTTGACCGAGACGAGGTTCAGGGCCAGGACCACGACGAGTGCGGTCAGGGCCCAGGCCCATTGCGGGACCGCTGCCATCCAGGGGATGTAGTTGCCGAAGAAGTTCATGTAGAGGGCGGCGGCGGTGATGTCCACGATGGTGGTGGTGGCCCAGTTGATCCAGTAGAACCAGCCGGAAACGAACGCGGCCTTCTCGCCGAAGAATTCCCGGGCGTAGGAGACGAACGAGCCCGAGGAGGGGCGGTGCAGGACCAGTTCGCCCAGGGCGCGGAGGATCAGGAAGGCGAAGAACCCGCACACGGCGTAGGCGATGACCAGGGACGGGCCTGCTGCGTTCAGCCGGCCGCCGGCGCCCAGGAACAGGCCGGTGCCGATCGCGCCGCCGATCGCGATCATCTGGATCTGCCGGGGCTTCAAATTCTTGTGGTAGCCCTGGTCCTCGGCATGCAGCGCCGACTCAGAAGCATGGGCATGACCACCATCAATCACGTGGTCCGGTGCAACATTGGGGTCCTGTACAACCTCGTCATTGGGGTTGATGGGCATGGGTGATCCTTTCGATACGGAGAAGATCCTGCTGGTTGGGGAAGGGTGGGAGTTTCAGTTGCGCGTGTGGGCTGGAAACTCGTGGGTCAGAAAACGGACCAGCCGGTGCGGTCCGAAAGATCTGCGAGGGCGGCGGTACCGGCCAGTGAGTTGCCTTTGGCGTCCAGCCGCGGACTCCAGACGCAGATGGCGCACTCGCCTGGAACGATGACAAGGATTCCCCCGCCCACCCCGCTCTTCCCGGGGAGGCCCACACGGTAGGCGAACTCGCCTGCGGCGTCGTACATGCCGCACGTCAGCATGATGGAACCGACGCGTTTCGCATTGCTGGGGGAGAGCACGGGACCCAGCGTTCCCCGTCCGGCCCGTGCCAGGAACAGGCCGGCCTTGGCCAGGTCGGAGCAGGTCATCATGATGGAACACTGGCGGACGTAGTTCTCCACCACTGCTTCGGCCGGCTGGTGGAGGTTGCCGAAGTTTTTCAGGAAGTGGGCCAGCGCCAGGTTCCGGCTGCTGTTGGCCAGTTCGCCGGCCGCCGCTTCCTCGTCGATGTAGGGTCCGCTGCTGGCTGCCTGTGCGGTGAGGAACTGCAGGAGCCGGGTGGCGGCGTCGGGTGTGTTGTCCATCAGGTGGTCCGTCACCACCAGGGCGCCGGCATTGATGAAGGGGTTCCGGGGGATGCCATGCTCCACTTCCAGCTGGACCAGGGAGTTGAAGGGCGTGCCGGAGGGTTCCCGCAGGACCCGGTGCCACAGCGATCCTGAGCTGTCACCGCCAAGTGCCATGGCAAGGGTGAAAACCTTGGAGATGCTTTGGATGGAGAAGGGCACGGCGGCATCGCCGGCGGCGAAGACTTCTCCGGATGTGGTGGCGACGGCGATGCCGAACCTGTTGAAGGGGACCGCTGCCAGGAGGGGGATGTTCCCCGGGACGCTGCCTGCTTCCCGCTCCGGCCGGTGGTGGAGGACGATGTCTTCGAGGAGCGCTCCCAGCGGCGGTGCCTGGAGTGTTGTTGTCATTTCCTGCCTGAAAGTTTGTTGGAAGGGGTTCCGGTCCACGCCTGGACATGGAGCAGGGCCACCAGTGCGTCGCGGGGGTTGCTGAAGTCCAGCCCGGTGACGCGCGAAGCCTTGCTGATCCGGTAGTAAACGGTGTTTTTGTGCAGTTGCATCCGGCGGGCGCAAACGGCCACGTCAAGCGAGGCGTCAAAGTACGCGCGCAGGGTTTCGGCCAACTCCCCGTCTTCCCTCAGCAGCCGCGAAAGGCTGCGGTGGCGGAACGTGGAGGTCGAGAAATTCCGGACTGCCTCCCGGAACAGGATCTCGCCCTCGAAGTCGTCCACCGTGCCTACGGTCGTATCCCCGGACTGGCCCACGCAACCCAGGAGGGCCTCGGTGATGCCGGTGACCGAGTGGATGGACAGCAGGTCCGGAACCACCGGACCCACGGCAGCAAAGGGGCTGATGCCCAGGTGCTTCCGTGCGTCCTTGATGATTGATTCCGCGAGGCTTCGCAGTCCGGGTTCGGCCGCGGCAGACTGCAGGCCGGGAATTATGACGGCGGTGTCGCCCTTGAACTGGCCCACCACGGCGGACGCTTTGTAGGCGGCGGCGTGGATGGACGCCAGGTTGGCGAGTTCGCCGTGCTTCAGTGCGGCGTCATCGGCCTGCGCTTCGGACTCCGACATGCCAACCAGGATCAGGGCAGCCGGGCGCTCCGCCGGGAGCTTTTCACTGTGTGCGCTGGCTGCGGCCTCCTCGGGGCCGGAAAGGATCCGCGCCACGCGGTCTTCCCGCATGTGCACGGACTGCTGGTTGCGGTACCGGATCAGCTCGGCGGACGTACGTGCCGCAGAACCCTTCAACACATGGTCGACGTCCGGCCCGAACCCCGCACCCGTCTCCTGGAGCCAGATGTAGCCCATGATGCGGTCGCCGGCAAAAAGCGTGATGGCCACGCGTTCGCGCAGCCCGTCCTGCGGCCGGGCCGGAACCCGGACGGGCAGGCGGGTGCCATGAAGTTCGCGGTAAGCGCCAAGGTCCTTGAGCAGCAGCTCGTATTTGCGGGGGCCGCGGCGCGCCAGGATGGAGGCCTTGCGGAGTTCGTCAATGTCGTTGGAGACGGTGGAATAGGCCAGCACCTTGTTGGCCGCGTCCTCGATGACGACGTGGCTGGAGGTGAGCCGCGCCGTCGTTTGGGCGATGGCGAAAAGGTCCTCTTCCAGCAGCGTGAGCACTTCACGCTGGTAGCTCGGCGGCTGGATCCTGTCCTTTGCAATGGAGAGCAGCCGGTCCCAGTCCGCGCCGGGGTCCACCAGCAGCAGGCCCGTACCGGCATCGCGCAGGAGTTCCTCGGCCTCGGACAGCTCCCCGCGGCTTCCCTTCACGGCCACCACCGGGGGCGGGCTCTTCTTCAGGAGCCGGCGCAGCGCCGGCAATGCGGACCGGCCGCGGAGGCCGATCAGCAGGACGAAGGCGGCTGCGGCGTCGGGCGCTTCATCGTCGGCGTCCACGATCAGGAACCGTTCAATGGCGGGGCTGGCCGATGCCGGCCGCAGGACCAGGGTGGCGAAACCCAGGGGGAGATCCGCAAGGATATCGTCCACCGTCACCGCAGCCATGAGTGTCCTTTTGCATCGATCGCACCGGACGGCTCTGTCCGGTCAACTCATGGTATCCAGCAGGAATTGGCGGAAATATGGAAGCCGACCCAAAACTTACGCGGCTTTTTCAGCCCGCCGCCCAAGTCACCGGATGCGCACCGCAGCCGTGGAACGCCAACACACCTGGGTTGGGTCCAGCCCTGCAGTCCCCGGGCACTTTGGCGCGGACACGCCGGGAAAATAGCGGCCGTCGTCGTGCGCCGTGCCCAAAGTGCCCCCGGACGGCGGGCACTAAGACAGCAGAAAGCCGGGCCCGCAGCCATTCGACGACGGCGGGCAGCGGCCCGGTGATGACCGTCGGGTCCGCAGCACCCCAGTCGCCCAACGCCAGGGAAGTGCCCGTGACTTTTATGAGGGGTCCGGCGTCGGTGCCGCGGGTGTTGGATGGGGTGAACTGGTCAGTCGGCCGATGTGCCCGTTTGGCTGTAGAAGCGACCGAACCGCTGGAGGTACAGGAACATTCCCAGGAAAGCGATGACCCCCAAGAGTGGCCCGGCCCAAATGGCAACCGGCGTGCCCCGGACAAGCAGTGCCCCGGCTCCGAGAATGCTTCCTGCCACACCAACACCGGGGCTGGCCGTGGCAAGCGTGCCTTGGATCTTCCGGCCGACTTGGCGGTACCGGTAACTGTGGAGGACGACGAAGAGGATGAAGGCTCCGCCCATGAGGAGGGGCCAGGGCCAATCTGCCATTGCTGCAACGCTCAGTGTCAGCCCATACGTGCCGGCCAAGGCCAGCCAGTAGTTCCTTGCGGTCGTGTTGGTACTCATCGGCATCCCCCTGCGACGTCTATGCGGTAAAACATACCTGCCCCCGCTGCGGAGTCCACCGGCGCTGGTGGGCACGTGAACGGCAGCGCCCGTGGCCAGTGCATCCCGTTGAGCGCAAAGCAAAAGGCCCTGCCTTCCTCAGTTCTCAGGAAAGCAGGGCCTCGCTACGTGGCGGTGACGGTGGGATTTGAACCCACGTTGGCTTTTACACCAAACAACATTTCGAGTGTTGCACCTTCGGCCGCTCGGACACGTCACCAACCTCAATAGGGTACCGGAGCAAGGCGCGCATCCCCAAAACGGGATTGGTGGAAGGGGCTCCCGCTGGCCACCCGTGAGGGCCTGAAAAGATTTTCAAAATTCTTTTTAGCAGGGGTCCACTGAGCCCCTTAAATGTCAGACCCTGCCATGAGGATGGATTCATGGAAGGTAATTCGGCGGTGGTGGAGGCTGAGGCGGCGGTTGACGCTTCGGTGGCTGCTTTTGCGGCGGTGCTCGCGGGCGGCGGTACTGCTGTTTCCGGCACGGCTGTTTCCGGCACGGCTGTTTCCGGTCGTGGCGCCGCAGAGCCTGATGCCGGCGCTGGCGGGGCTGGTGATGGCGCCGCTGATGATCCGTTGCAGCGGGTTGCTGATGGGGCGTTGGATGTTCTTGCCGGGGTGGCCCGGTCCGAGGCGAAGCTGGCGGCGTTGAAGGCGCAGGCGGTTCAGGTGCTCGCTGCCGCCACGGGCCTGTTGAACGGTCTGCCGTCCTCGCCGCATGAGGCCGCGGCACAGGAGCGGAGCCTGGTGGCCGAGGCCGGGTGTGCGCTGGTGATCGGTGACCGGGCCGCGGGTGCCTTGTTGGCCGAGTCCCACGCCCTGACCACGTCCCTGCCCCGGACACTCGTAGCGTTGCAGGGCGGCTCGATTTCCTGGGCGCATGCCCGGGGGATGGCAGAGGAGGCTGCCACCCTTGACCCGGCCGGCGCCGCGGCCCTGGAGGCCCACTTCCTGGACCCGGACACACCCAGACCGCCCGGAGCGGCAACGATCGGGGAGATGCCGGCGTACCGGTTCAGGGCCAAGGCCAGGACCTGGCGCGAACGCCACCACCCGGAATCGATCGAGAAGCGCCACGCCAAGGGTGTGGCGGACCGGCGGGTGGAGTGCAGGCCGGACCAGGACGGCATGGCCTGGCTTTCGGCCTACCTCCCCGCCCACCAGGCGATGGCGGGCTGGAACCGGCTCAACGCCCTCGCCCGGGCCGCACAAGGACCCGACGAGCCCCGCACCCTCACCCAGATCCGGGCAGACGACTTCGCCGAAGCCATCCTCACCAGCGGCACCAGCCGCGGTAATGGAGACAGCTCCCGCCTTCATACAGGCAACAGCGAATGGGTGAGTACAGGCAACGGCGACGGGTTGGGTACCAACGACGGGGCGGGTGCCGGGATGGATCCCGCCGGGCTGTCGTCGGCGGTCCGGGCGCAGGTGCTCGTCATGGTCCCGGTAGTCGCCCTGATGGGCCTGACCGACGAGCCGGCCGTGCTGGACGGCTTCGGGCCGATCCCGCCGTCGATGGCGAGGGACCTGGTTGCGAACGGTGCTGATTCGTTCCACCGGGTCCTTGTCGACCCTAGGGATGGTGCGCCGCTGGAGATCGGGCGGACCAGCTACCGGGTTACCAAGGCGATGCGGAACTGGCTGCGGCTGCGGGACGGCAAATGCCCCTTCCCCGGCTGCAGCAACAACTCCCTGGATAACGAGGCAGACCACCTTCTGGCCTGGCAGCACGGCGGGACCACCGGGATCAGCAACCTCGGACAGCCCTGCCCGAAACACCACAAACTCCGCCACACCACCGGCTGGACACCAACACCAGCCACCAAAACCGAACCACCCGGCTGGACCTCACCCACCGGCCGGAACTACAAAAGCGAACACCAGGACTGGGAACCACCCCAATGGCCCGAATCTGCCATGCCGCCCATGCCGGCGCGGCTGGAACCGGGGGAGCATCACAACGGGCAAGTCCCCGGCATGCTGCCCTACCCGCCCATGCCCGGCGCGTGTGCCTGCCCTGCCGGAGACCTCCCATACCCGGAACCTCCACCGGAGGAACCTGAAGATGACGGCCTCATAGACCTGGACGACATACCCGTGGACGACCCCCTCTGGGACGACTTCTACGCCCTGCCGCCCGTCCTGCCCCAATACCCTCTGAACTGGGACCCCATGAATGACTGGGACCCGATAACGGACCGCAATCCGGCACTTACCTGAATTCCTTGCTGACAAAGCGCCGCACAAGGCAGCTTGTGATCCAGCGATGCCACGGTGGGGGCAGCCAGGCGGGTCAATAGCCCAGTGTCGGGGAGACGGCCCAAGACACACCGGTTGGGGAGGCGGTCCAAGCACAGCCCCAAAGCCCAGGAACCCGAACAAGGCAACGGCCAACTTTTGCGGTCCACGCCGGGCGGGCTAGATTCATCAGCAAGATGACTAATCAAACCAGTCCCACGCACGCAACCGCCTACTGGACGACGGCCAAGGAACACGGCGAACTCCGTACCGAGGACCTTTCCGCCCCCGGCCCAGGCGAAGCCCTGGTGCGCACCCTCTATTCCGGCATCAGCAAAGGCACCGAGATGGTGGTCCATGCCGGCGCCGTCCCGCCCCGGGTAGCCGACGAGATGCGGGCACCCCACCAGGAAGGCGAATTCCCGGGGCCGGTGAAGTTCGGCTACCTGTCCGTGGGCGTAGTCGAGGACGGTCCGGAGGGATGGCCGGGGCAGCGCGTGTTCTGCCTCAACCCCCACCAGGACCGCTACGTCGCGTCCATCAGTTCACTCACGAAAATTCCCGACGACGTCCCGTCCCGCCGGGCAGTGCTGACCGGAACCGTGGAAACCGCGGTCAATGCGCTGTGGGAGGCTGGCCCGAGGCTCGGTGACCGGGTTGCGGTTGTGGGCGCAGGCCTCGTGGGCGGCATGGTGGCCACCCTGCTCCGGACCTTTCCGCTGGAACGCCTGCAGCTTGTGGACCTGGACCCGGGCCGGAAGCAACTGGCGGACACCCTTGGAATAGACTTCGCCCACCCGGATGAAGCCCTCGCCGACTGCGACATCGTGTTCCACTGCTCCGCCTCCCAGGAAGGCTTGGAGCGCAGCCTGCAGCTTGCGGGCGACGAAGGGGACGTCATCGAAATGTCCTGGTACGCGAACCGCCAGGTAACCGTGCCGCTGGGTGAGGACTTCCACGCCCGGCGCCTGTCCATCAGGGCAAGCCAGGTGGGAGTGGTGGCACGAGCGCGCCGGCACCGCAGGACCAACGCGGACCGCCTGAACCTCGCAGTATCGCTGCTCAAGGATCCGGTATTCGATGCCTTCCTGACGGGTACTTCCCCGTTCGCTGAGCTGCCTGGCGTTGTGCAGGACCTGGCCCACGGCAACCTCGAAGCTCTATGCCACGTCATTGAGTACCCGGGCAACGAAGATTCCCAGCACCCTAACCGAGAAAACCAGAGGTAGTCCATGTTCAGCCTGACCGTACGGCGCCACTTCATGATCGCCCACAGCCTCCCGCGCGAGGCCTTCGGGCCCGCCCAGGCCCTGCATGGGGCAACCTTCGTCGCCGAGGTGTCCTTCCGCCGTCGGACGCTCAACGAGGACGCGATCGTCCTGGACATCGGTGCTGGGGGCACCATGATCGAGGAGGTGCTGGCAGGCCTGAACTACCGGAACCTGGACGAGCACCCGGATTTCGCCGGGAAGCTCAGCACCACGGAGGCGCTTGCGGAATACATCGCGCAGTCTGTTGCTGAAAAGCTGAAGGATGATCCCGACGGCGGCCAGCTCACCGGGATCGACGTCACCTTACGCGAAAACCCGGACGCCTGGGCCACCTACACGCTGGACCTTTCAGCCGCCTGATCCCATGGACAGCATCCGGCTGCTGGTTCCCGGCAACATCCACCATCATTCCGGTGGGAACATCTACAACGCCCGGCTGGTGCAGGGGCTGAAAACGCTGGGAGCCGCCGTCGACGTGCTCCCCGTCGACGGCTCCTGGCCCTATGCCGGTGCCCACGCCCGACGCAGGCTGGGCAGCCTCCTGGGGGCGTGGGACCAGGCAGGTGAAGCGGAACCAGAAGACGCAGTAACCCTTGTGGACGGGCTCATCGCCATGGGCGCGCCGGATGAAATGGAATTCGCGGCCAAGGCCGGACGCAAAACATGGGTGTTGGTACATATGCCCGCCCCGGCACATCACGAGCGTGAAGCACGGTCCCTCCGGGCTGCAACCGGGGTCGTGTGCACCAGCACTTGGGCCCGCAAAGTTCTGGAAGAACGTCACGGACTTCATGGACTGGAGGTCGCCCTTCCCGGGACGGACCCGGCGCCGTTGGCCCTCGGATCCACTCCGCCCCACCTGCTTACGGTGGCCGCGCTGCTGCCCAACAAGGACCAGCTGCTGACGGTGTCCGCCCTGGCAATGCTTCAGGACCTTGACTGGACCGCATCATTTGTCGGATCAGACAAGGCAGACGGGGATTACGCGCAAGGAGTTCGGGCGGCAGTGAACATGCACGGGCTGCACGGACGGATTCTGTTCACCGGCGAGCTGACTGGCGAGGCACTGGAGAACGAATGGCGTCGGGCGGACCTCAGCCTCCTGGTGTCCCGTGCCGAGGCTTTCGGCATGGTGGTCACCGAATCACTGGCGCACGGGATTCCCGTGGTGGTGCGCGACGGGACCGGTGCCGTTGAGGCCTTGCGCCTGGGAACAGCGGGGGAGGACGACGACGGCGGCACGCATCCGGGAGCGAAGGTTGCCTTTCCGTCGGATGATGATCCTGCGAACCCCGCCCAGCTCGCCCAGGCCCTGCGGCGCTGGCTGGAAGACCCCGGAACCAGGGATGCCTGGCGGGCCCGGGCGCTGGATGCGCGGAGCAGGCTGCCGGGCTGGGACCAGCCAGCGGCCTGCGTGCTGGCCGCCATTAGGAAGGCTCACTAACTGCCCACCCCGCTGACTGCCCAGCCCGCTGAATCAGAGCCGCGAGCGGTGCCCTGCGAAGAACTCACGCAGCAGGGCGGCGGACTCGGCTTCGCGCACGCCCGGATACACCTCAACCCAGTGGTTCAGGCGCCTCTCGCGGAGCACATCGAAAACAGACCCCGCAGCCCCTGCTTTCTCGTCCCAGGCACCAAAGACCACCCGGGGGATTCGTGCCAATACAATCGCTCCGGCGCACATGGCGCAGGGTTCAAGGGTGACCACCAGCGTGCAGTCGGCGAGCCGCCAGCCGTCTCCGCTGCCGCCGTCGAGCATGGAAAGCTTGCGCAGCCGTTCCGCCGCCTCACGGATGGCCACTACCTCGGCGTGGGCGGTCGGGTCTCCAAGCTCTTCCCGCTGGTTCCGCCCGGAACCCAGCACGGCGCCGTCGGGCCCGATGACCACGGCCCCGATGGGTACGTCCTCCGTGTCGAGGGCGCGACGGGCCTCGGCGAGGGCAAGGCCCATCCACGCGTGGTGTTTCTTATCTGCGGAGACCATGGCTCAATGATAGTTTCGAAGGATACCCAGAGCCCGTGACGCACATCCGCCGGGAGGCACAGTGAGCACAGTCCGAGACCGCGTGGACAAGTGGATCAAGCCGTACGCCGCCTTGTGGCTGACCATGATCATCGGCGGAACGCTGGTGATCGCCCTGGCACTCCTGGGAGCCGAGGTCTACTCGGACGTCGTAGACGAGGAAGGCCTGGCGAGCCTTGATATTCCTGCACTGGAATATTCGCAGTCGTTGCGGAACCCGGAGGTGGACGCCTTCGCCACAGGTTTCACCAATGTGGGCGGCGGGATCGGCATGCCCATCCTGGCGAGCATCCTCACCGCCTGGCTGACCTTCCTGAACAGGACATGGCGGCCCATTGTCCTGGTGGGCGGAGCGGCCCTTGTTTCCACCCTGGCCACTACCTGGGGCAAGCGGCTGGTAGGCAGGACACGTCCGGACCACTCCGAGGCCGTCCCGCCGTTCGAGACGTCGCCGTCCTTCCCCAGCGGGCACACCCTGAACACCACGGTGGTGATAGGGGTCCTGATCTACCTCATGTGCCTGCAGTTCCAAGTACTCTGGGCGCGGATCGCAGCCATCACGGTGGGCACACTCTTCATCATTGCCATGGGCCTGAGCCGGGTCTTCCTGGGACACCACTGGATGACCGACGTCATGGCGGGCTGGTTCCTGGGGCTGGCGTGGGTAGGAATCGTGATCCTGGCCCACAGGCTGTTCCACCTGATGCGGCGGCGTGAGCACGCAGGCCCTGCACCCACCTTCGAGCATCCCGTCCTGCGCGAGGACCACACCGGGGACGCAGAACGTACCGCCCCGGAGGAGGACGCCGGCGCTGCCCCACAAAGGGCCGACGACGACGCTTCGCAGTCCGGCACGGGCGGCGGACGGCAGGGGAGCGGCCCGGCAGCCGGGTGATAGTTTTGACCCATGCGCACTCTCGTTGTGGACCACCCGCTGGTCGCCCATAAGCTCACCGTCCTGCGGGACAAGAACACTCCGTCCCCGGTCTTCCGGCAGCTGACGGAGGAACTGGTGACCCTCCTGGCCTACGAGGCCACGCGGGAAGTCCGCACCGAGCCCGTGACCATCGAAACCCCCGTCAGCACAACCGTGGGCACGGCGTTCACCAAACCCACTCCGCTGGTGGTACCCATCCTCCGTGCTGGCCTGGGAATGCTCGAGGGCATGACCAAACTGGTCCCCACGGCTGAAGTGGGCTTCCTGGGCATGGCCCGCGACGAGGAAACGCTGGACATCATCACCTACGCCGAGCGCCTGCCCGAGGATCTCACCGACCGGCAGATCTTCGTGCTGGATCCCATGCTTGCCACCGGCGGAACACTGCGCGAGGCCATCAAGTTCCTGTTCAAGCGCGGCGCTTCTGATGTCACCTGCATCTGCCTGCTCGCCGCGCCGGAGGGCCTGGCCAAGCTGGAGGAAGAACTCTCCGGCGCAAACGTCACCATCGTCCTGGCTTCCATCGATGAGAAGCTCAACGAGAAGTCCTACATTGTCCCGGGCCTGGGCGACGCAGGCGACCGCCTGTACGGCATCGCCGGCTAGGACTCAAGCCTTTCCCGCTTCCTGCGCAAGGCCTAGCCTGAGCGCATGGACTGGAAACTGGAACTCGTTTTTGTCCCCGTATCCGATGTGGACCGGGCCAAAGACTTTTACGTCAACAAGGTGGGCTTCAACGCCGATTTCGACGAACGGCCCAGCGACTCCATCAGGTTCGTGCAACTGACGCCGCCGGGCTCAGCCTGCTCCATCTGCATCGGGGAAGGCCTCACGGATGCTCCCCCCGGTACCGGCTCCAACCTGCAGCTTGTGGTCTCTGACATCCAGGCCGCCCACCGTCAGCTCAAGGCCAACGGGGTGGACGTCAGCGATGTGGACGTGCAGGACTGGGGCCACTTTGTGTACTTCGCCGACCCTGACGGTAACCGCTGGGCGGTCCAGTACATCCCCGGCAGGGACGTACCGGACCGCCAAGGCGAAGCCGCTTCTGTTTAGTACCAGTTGTTGGCGTAGTGGAAGTTCAGTGCTCCACACGGGGACTGGTAGCGCTCCTGGATGTAGTTCAGGCCCCAGTTGATTTGCGTACGGTAATTGGTGAGGTAGTCGGCGCCGGCGCTGGCCATCTTCTCGGCCGGCAGGGACTGCACAATGCCGTAGGCGCCGCTGCTCGGGTTGGTGGCCGTGGTGGTCCAGTCTGATTCCTTGGTCCACAGGGTCTGCAAGCACTGCATCTGGTCCGGTGCCCAGCCGTAGGAGGCCAACTGGCCGGCAGCGTAGGCCTGTGCGCCCGCGGGGTCGTTGACTGCGACGACCGGGGCCGGCTCGGGAGCGGGGGCAGGTGCCGGCGCGGGCTCAGGCTCCGGTGCAGGTGCAGGTGCCGGTGCGGGCTCAGCGGCGGGAGCCGGCGCCGGCTCGGCGGCCTGCGGGACAACGTTAATGGGCTCTGCTGCAGGCGCCGGAGCAGGGTTTTCCTGGATCTCGCTCTTCTCGATGCTCAGCTTCGACTGGGCCTCAGCGGCCTGCGTCTCCGTAGCTGCCACCTGCACTGCGGTGTCGGTGGCCTGGCCTGCTGCTCCAACGCCTACAAGGAGCGCGCAGGACGTCGCGAGGATGGCGGCGCGCTGGCCAAAGGACGGAATTTTGCCTGACGTGCGCGGGGCACCGGCGTCGTGGCCTGGTTTCGGGCGTGCTTTAGTAAGGAACTTAGACATGATGGATCGCCTCTCACACCTGCGGAGTTAGCTGTCGGGTTCGGATGAGGGCATCCGGCCGTACGGAAAAATCACGTAGTGGCTTAACCCCAAGGGCAATTGTGTGCCCGGGACTTCTGGGTCCCCCGCCTCTGCCTATGCTCAAGCGGAATCCGGGAAGCGGCAGAGCTTGGCGTCATCCGGATATGCGGCCCGAACGGGAACCGCACCCAATCGACGGTACAGGAGTTCAGGTCTTAAGTCACATTTTGGTAACAGGGATCACGAGGACGGCGCGCCGCCTTGCGCCGCTATCGCAGGCAGGGGGAGTTGCAAGGCAAACTGCGTGCGTCCCGGTTGTGATGTCACCGTGACCTTACCCCCGTGGGCCTCGACGATGGATTCGACGATTGAGAGGCCCAGACCGCTGGTTCCTTCAGCGGCGGGTGCGCCCGGTCCGCTGGCATTGCCTGCCCGGGCCGCGTCTGCGCGGGCGAACCGCGCGAAAACCTGGTCCAGGAACTCGGGCGGAATGCCGCCGCCGTCGTCCGTTACCGTCACCACCGCAGCGCCCTCTGCCGTCTTCCCAACCCCGGTGACCACCGTGGTTCCCGGCGGTGTGTGCTTGCGGGCGTTGGACAGCAGGTTCATCAGCACCTGCCGCAGCTGGGACGGGTCGCCGTTCACCACAACGGGTTCGTCTGGAAGATCCAGCCGCCAGGTATGGCCGGGCGCCATGACCTTTTCGTCACTGACGCCTTCCACCACCAGCTGGTTCAGGTCCACCTCGCTAAGCTTCAAGGGCTGGCCCTCATCAAGGCGCGCCAGCAGCAGCAGGTCCTCCACCAGCGCGGTCATCCGCTGGGACTGGCTTTGAACCCTCGCCAGCGACTTCTCCCCGTCCGGAGTGAAGTTTTCCGTCATCCGCATCAGTTCGGTGTACCCGCGGATGGCGGTCAGGGGCGTGCGGAGCTCATGGGAAGCGTCGGCCACAAACTGCCGGACCTTGGTTTCACTCTTCTGCCGCGCCTGCAGCGCGTGGGCCACGTTGTCCAGCATGAGGTTCAGGGCGTGGCCCACGCTGCCAACCTCCGTACCGGGATTGGAGTTCGACGGCGGCACGCGCACCGCAAGTGCCACCTCGCCGGCATCCAGGGGCAGCCTGGAAACACGGGTGGCAACCTCGGAAAGCTGCTCGAGGGGCTTCATGGTGCGGCGGATCAGGACACTTCCCACCAGCCCTATCAGGAGCAGGCCACCCAGGGAGACGAAGACGAACGTCCACACCAGGGACGCCAGCGTGCTCTCCTTTCCGGCCAGGGGAAGTCCTGTTACCAGGACGTCGCCGAAGTTGGTCTGCACAGCCACCAGCCGGTAGCCGCCGTTGGAGAGTGCCCTGTCCACGGGTTGCGCGTCTGGGGTGAGGGCAAGCAGGACCTGTTTGTCGTCCGAGGACAACGGCGACCGCGTTGTGTCCGAGGTGAGAAAGCCTCCGATGCTGACCTGCCCATTGAGGAGGCGCGCATTGAGGGTTCCCACGCTTTGGCCGCGGGAGTCCAGGGGGTCCCTGCCATTGAAGCCGCCGGAGGGAGGGCGTCCTGGATCGTTGGAACGGTCTGCGGCCTGGCCCAGCTGTTCGTCCAGTTGCCGGGTAAGGAACGCGTCCATCGAGGCGTAACTCGCCACGCCCACGGCACCGCAGATGGCAATCAGCAGTGTCATGGCCAGGAGGATCAGCCGGGTCCGCAGGTGCCACGTGCCGGGCTTCAGCCAGTTCCGCGGCTGCGGTGCCGCCGTGGGGTGCGGGGACGCCATGGCGCTCCTACTCCGCCGGCTTGATGACGTACCCGGCGCCCCGCACGGTATGGATCATGGGCGGGTGGATGGCATCCACTTTCTTGCGGAGGTAGGAGATGTAGAGCTCCACGATGTTGGCCTGGCCGCCGAAGTCGTAGTTCCAGACCCGGTCCAGGATCTGCGCTTTGCTGATGACGCGCTTGGGGTTTTCCATGAGGTATCGGAGCAGCTCGAACTGGGTTGCCGTCAACTGGAGCTCCTCACCCGCACGGGTCACCTCACGGGTGTCCACGTTGAGGACCAGGTCTCCAACAACCAGCTCAGCGGTGTCCATGGCGGCCACACCGGACCGCTGGACCAGGCGGTGTAGGCGGAGCAGGACCTCTTCCATGCTGAATGGCTTGGTGACATAGTCGTCACCGCCGGCTGCGAGGCCAACGATCCTGTCCTGAACCGCATCCTTGGCGGTGAGGAACAGTGCGGGAACCTCAGGAGCGTAAGCGCGGATCCGCGTCAGTACCTCGACGCCGTCGAAACCGGGGATCATGACATCCAGGACCAGCACGTCAGGGCGGAAGTCCCTGGCCACCTTCACGGCTTCCGGACCGTCGGCGGCGATCGCCACGGACCAGCCGGCCATGCGCAGGCCCATGCTCATAAGCTCGGAAAGGCTGGGCTCGTCATCCACCACCAGCGCCCTGATGGGGGAGCCGTCCGGGTGGGTGAGCTTGGGGAGGTTGTTGGTCATGGAGTGCGAGGTGGCCATGGGACAACTCTCCGATCGTTGGCTAAAGCCCCGCTTTGGCGTTCCTGTGCGCAAGCTGTGAATCCCAGCCTAGCGAGCTGGATCCGCAGAAATGCCCCTAACGTGCTACCGGTTTAGTCCCCTTCAGCCCGTCCGCCGGCTTACAAGCATCGGAGCGAACCGGATTCCGAATGCCACTTAGCCGCTGAGCCTGCAGATTTTTCTGTCCAAAAGCAGGACCGGCTGGACACGCCGTGGACGCGAAGACCGAGATTCCACTATCGCGCGCTCCAATGAACGAAGACACATAAAATGGCGCTGTTACCGAACGATATTTCGCAGACCATCGAAAAATGACCCATAGACAAGATAACAACCGTTATTTTTTACACTGCCCAGAATTGTGATTTGGAGCACTTTGGCTAAATTCGTCTCATTATGCGGACGATCATGTCCATTGTTACTTGCAAGTTGCCATTGTTACGCTGCACACTTCCAATGTGAACAAGAACTCAACAGCACCTGCAGCCGCAGAATATTGGCCCAGCACATCAGCTGCTGCCGACATGCGCTGTTGTCGAATGCACGCCTGACCTTCCCACCCCCCGAAGTTCTTAGGCATTCGCCCACCAGCCCAGCGTCGGGCGCCCCTCCCCAGTTCGCATTGCGGGGATTCCCAGCATTCGGGCCGCGATGACGGCCATTCACATTGAGGTAAGCATTCCATGTCAGTTGCATCCGGATACGTCCACATTTCTGTCCGTAACGCCGCCAAAGCCGGCCAGCCCTCGGGCCTCCGCCCCGGGTTTGGTCCCCGCCCTGCCCTGGCCCCATCATCATCCGGAAGCACCTTCCCCTCCCAGGGCTACGCGCCGCAGGGGTTCAACCCCAACTCCTACGGGCAGCTCCGCGCCGTCCAGCCCGCGGAGGCGGCACCCCTGACAGCCCCCACTCCGGTAGTGGCCGGCCCCAACACCGTCCGGCCCGTAGCCAACGACACCGTTGCCCGCGGATTCGTCCTCTACATGGGCATCGATGAGGAAACAGCGGCCGCGGCCGGAACCTCCATCGCCAAACTGGCCCAGGAGATCCGCGCCTACGCACAGTCCCTGGTGTCCGGCGCCGAAAGCTATGCAGCCGTTGCCGTTGCCCCCGCCGGCACACCAGGTTCCGCGCTCGACGTCGTCCGTTCCACCTTCGGTGACCCCACCGTCAACGCCCGCCAGCGCACCGAGGCCCCGCGTCCGTCGCAGGCACAGGAGCCGCGCCCTTCCGGCGTCCTGATCGACCTGGCCCGCCGTGAAGTCCACCTGGACGGCGAGTCGCTCAACTTGACCTTCAAGGAGTTTGAGCTCCTGAACTACCTTGTTGAGAACGGCACCCGCACCGTGGGGCGCGACGAACTCCTCGAGGGGCTGTGGCGCAACGCCGAAGAGGTGCCCAACGAACGCACCATCGACGTCCACATCCGCCGGCTCCGCTCCAAACTGGGCCGCCTCGCCAACACTGTGCGCACAGTCCGCGGCCAGGGGTACCGGTTCTACGAGCACCCCGAAGTTGTTGTCTGGGCCGCTCCGGAATACTCGATCTAGCACTCACTCGAAAGCGCCTGTCCCGCTGGGACGGGCGCTTTCGCTTCGCGGCACAATCCCTCTGCGCCTGCGCTCGTCCCTCTGCGCCTGCGCTCGTCCCTCGCGCGACAACGGCGCTTTCGGGATGTGCCGCTTCGCTACAGCGCCCTACGCGAAATGCCGCTGTCGCGCGTTCGGGCTCTCCTGGCATGTGCCTCCGCGACTGTCGGAGGTGGCGCACCTCGTTTGGTCCCCGACTAGGCTTGGGGCATGAGTGAGCACCATCTTCGACGGCTTGTGATCATGCGGCATGCCAAGGCCGACTGGCCTGGCGGGGTTGCTGACCACGAGCGTCCCCTGGAGGAAAGGGGCCACCGCGAGGCGCCCCTTGCCGGCCGGTGGCTCCTCAAACACAACATCGTCCCGGACTTCATCCTGTGCTCCAGTGCCTTGCGGACCAGGCAGACCTGCACCTGGGTGTGTTCGGAGCTGGGGGATAAGGCCCCTACGCCCAAGCTTGAGGACGGGCTGTACGCTGCGTCCGCACTCCGGATGCTGACGGTGATCAACCATGTTCCGGATACAGTGACCACGCTGATGCTGATCTCGCACTTGCCCGGCGTGCAGGACCTTGCCATGCACCTTGCCTCACGCGACTCCGACCACGACGCCTACATGGACGCCGCCACCAGGTACCCCACCAACGCCCTCACCGTCCTTGAGACCGAAAAGTCCTGGGCGGAGCTGGACGGACAGGACGCGCGCATCACCAGGTTCAAGGTCCCCCGGGCGCACTAACCACGGAACCAGGACTGCGCCTGTGACCACGCCGCCAGGGTGGCCGGGGGGACTTGGCGCTTGGGTTGGCGTCGGGGGCCAAAGCGCTTGGGGTCACCGCCGGGGCGCGGCCTTGGCGCCGGTGGCCGACGACGGCTTCCCGGCTGGAGAGGCCGACGACGGCCGCCTCGCAGGGAGGGAAGGCACTTTCGCGGGTGCGCGGAGGCCACCTGTGCCCTGCTTGCCGGCGCCTGCACTGCCTGTGCCCTGACTGCCGGCGCCTGCACTGCCTGTGCCCTGCCTGCCTGTTCCTGCGCCGCCTATGCGCGCTGCCGGCCTGCGCTGGGCCGTGCCTTTGGCAGCCGGCCTGCCCGCCGTCGTCGTGCGTCTGTTGCCCCCAGCGCCGTGGCCCGCCGCGGCCCTGCCTTTGCCTGCTTTGCCCTTGCCTGCCCTGCCCCTGCCGGCCGCTGTGCGCAGACGGCGCCCCCGGGGCCAGGCCGCACCCAGGAACAGGACAAACAGGGTGGCCAGGGCGGCCGCGGCAGCGCCGAAGAAGTAGTTGTCCGGATCGCCGGTGGGGAGCGGGGTGCCAAAGAATGAGGGCTCGCCGGCAAAGGCCAGCTCCCACGTGCTCACAAACGCCAGGGAAAAGGCAACGGTGAGGCTGGTCCCGGCACCCGCCGCCAACAGGGCAACGCGGCGTCCCCTCTTCAGGATTTCGACGATGCACGCCAGGCACGCCAGCGCCAGGACACCGAGGAAGGCCACGAACACCGGTTCGGCGAGCGTCATCCCGGTCAGCACCAGCAGTCCGGCCGCCACAATGCCGGCAATGACCGCCAACTTTCCGCTTTTCCCCATACGCTCCATCATCCCCGAGGATCGGGCTGCTGCAGCACGTAGCCGCGCATGCTGGCCATGATTGCCGCAACGCTTTGGTCACGGGTGCGCTCAGGGTTGTACGTCTGCCGGTCGAGCCCCACAACGAAGCAGGCGCCGAAGATGGCGGTCTCCAGGCTGCCCCGCGAAACGGTGCTGTCCACGGGGTAGGCCAGGGCCACCTTTTCCACTGCCGCCCCGATCACTGCCAGCAGCTCGCCCCTCAGGACGGCGAACGTGCCCTGCCACTCACTGGGCGTACGCCAGTTCTCGCTGACCCAGAGCCGGGCGAAGGACGGGTATTCGGCCATGAAGTCCAATGCCTGCCCGATCATTGCCTCCATGGCGAGCAGGGGATCCCCTGACGTAGCAGCCGTCATGTCCCGTACTTCGCCCGCATCCTGGCCGGGAGAGCCTGGCTCTGTAGACGCCTGCAGGCGCGCCTTCAGGATGTCCACACCGTGCCGCAGCAGCTGTGCAATAAGCTCCGATTTGCTGCCGAAGTTGTAGTACACGGTCCCCTTGGAGACGCCGGCTGCAGCTGCAATCTCGTCAACAGTGACTCCCGCTGCCCCGCGCTCGCCAATGAGCTCCATGGAGGCATCAAAGAGTTTTTGGCGGGTGGCGGTGGTCCGGGCGGGGCGAAGGGTCTTCACGGCTCCGGCTGGTTCGGCGGTCATACCGCGATCTCGGGCTTCAGCGTCTTCAATGTCCAGTACTTGTTCCTGTGCACGGCCAGCGTGGACATGGCCACGCCCAGTGCGGTGTAGCCCGCCAGGCCCAGGGCGGTGGGGGCAATCAGGGACAGGTCAGCGCCATAGATGAGGTGCCTCATGCCGGACACCACGTAACCCATGGGAAGGATTTCGTGTGCTGCGTGGAGCGGCTGCGGAGTGGTCTGCCACGGAAAGGTCCCGCCCGAGGACACCAGTTGCAGGACCAGCAGGATGAGTACCACGAGTTTGCCTGGCGACCCAAGCAGCGCAACAACGCCCTGGATGATCGCACTGAACGCCATGGCCGCGGCAAGCATGAACAGCCACATCAGCACCGGATGCGCGGGATCGAGGCCCAGTGCAAGGTTTACCACCAGGGTGAGGAGGCTCGCCTGCACCACCGAAACCGCAAGGAACGGCAGCCAGCCGCCCACCGCGATCTTCCAGGACGGGGCGTTGGAGGCCAGGGCCCGCTGGGTAATGGGCCGCATGGCCTGGACCAGCATGAAGATGCCGATCCACAGGGCGAGGGTGAGGAAGAACGGCGCCAGCCCGGCACCGTAGGACTCCGCCTTGGCCTGCGAAACATTGCTGACCGCAACGGGGTCGGCCATGACGCGTGACAGGTTGCTCTTCTGGGCGCCATCCGGGTTGGGCACCTGCCCGGCGCCCTTGCCGATCTCATCCGCCAGGGTCCGCGAACCGTCCGCCGCGGTGCCGGCACCTTCCGCCAGCTGGGCTGCCCCCTCGTCAACTTTACGGGCTCCTTCTGCCAGCCGGCCTGTGCCTTCGAGGGCCGCCTGCCCGCCGGTGGCCAGCGCGGCAGCCCCGGTGTGGAGCTGGTCGGCGCCGGAAGAAGCCTGGGAGACGGCGTCCCTCAGCGCCGGCGTGCCCGCAGCGAGCTGGGCAGCGCCGGTGCTGACGGCTTCGGCTCCGGAGGCCAGTTGCTGGATCTGCGCTGCATCTTCCTGGATCTTGGCCCTGGCGGCCGCTACCTGGCTCGTGCCCGCCGCGGCGTCAAGATCGGCCAGGATTCTGTCCGCCTGCTCCTGCGTCAGGATGCCTTCCGTGACGAGCCTGGTGTTCGATTCAACCACCCGTGCCCGGAGCCCCTGGTCAGCGGTATCGAGCTGGGCTGCTACGTCCTGCACCTTGGCGTTCAGCTGCGCGTTTCCGGCAGCAACCTGGGCTGCCCCCGCAGCGAGCGTCTGGGAGTCGGTGGGCAGCGTGGCGGTCTTGTCCTTGAGCGTGGACAGGCCGCTGCTGAGCTGGCCCGCGCCGTCGGTCAGCTGGCTGGCTCCATCCCGCAGCTTGACTTGGCCCGCGTACAGCTCACCGGCTCCGCTGCTCAGGGCTGAGGTGCCCTCGTGCAGGGTGGCAGCCCCGTCGCGAAGGCCCGCAACGCCGTCGGCCAGCTGGCCGGCGCCCTCCGCTGCCTTGACCATCTGCGCATGGATGGTCCCAAAACCCGTCAGCAGCTGGTTTGCCGTTTCCTCGCCCACCTCCGTGGCCACCGTGTTGTGCACTGCGGTGGTGAGCTTGTCCACGATGGTGCTCAACAGGTAATTGTTGGCATCGTTGGTGGTGACGTTGAGCATGGCCTGGCTGGCGGAATCGAAGCTGCCTGGGGATACCAGGTTGGCCGAAAAGTCCTGCGGGATTTTCAGGGCGAACGCGTAGTCGCCGCTGCTGACGCCCTGGTCCGCCTCCTGGGTTGTGGCCACCGGAATCCAGTGGAAAACGTTGCCGTCCACCAGGCTCTCTGCCACCTTTGCCCCGGCTTCGAGGCGTGCGCCGTCGCTGGTGGTGGCACCGGCGTCTTCCACCACCAGGGCTGCGTCGAGGTTGTCCAGGTTGCCGTAGGGGTCCCAGTTTGCGTAGAGGTACACCGCACCGTACAGCAGCGGGACCATGGTCAGCGCAAGGATTGTGAGTTTGGGCATCAGCCCTGCGGTCATGCGCTTGAGTTCAGAGCGGGCCAGCCGCAGTACCGTCACGTGGCAACCTCGGTTTCGAATTCAGTAATCTCTGCGGTATCCGGTTCCCCGCCATCCGCCTGCCCGGGGGATTCGTGCGGCATCGCATTGCCGATTGCAGCGGCAGGGCCGTCCCACGACGGCGGGAGGAAACCAACAGTGGCGACGACGGCGAGCGGCCGTCCGGCGTCGGACGCCAGGCGCTGCAGTCCCGGCAGCCAGTCAGCGGGGTCGGGGCTGTGCCGGTCAGGGGAGTCGGCCACCAGCAGGTCCGTGTGCGGGTTCGCCAAGGCCAGTGCTGTCAGGAGTTCCAGCCGCCGTGAAGGGTTCAGTTGTTCCGTCCACAGGTCAGCGATGTCCTCGAAGCTGTTCACCTTGAGCCACGGGCCGCCCACCAGGGCACCCCGGTAGCGGCGGGGGATCAGCGCCAGGTCCTCGGTGACCAGGTCACGCACGCTGAGGTGCTGCTCCGGTTCGTTGACGCCGGGGGAGTCCACCAGGGCGCTCGCCAGCCGGAGCGCCTTGGGCCGCTCGCTGCCGTCCCAGCTGACATGGCCGTCGGACGGCTTCATTCTGCCGCTGAGGAGCAGGGCCAGGGCGGTCCGGTGGTCCTGCCGCCTCCCGGTCACCAGCAGGAGCTCGCCGCGCTGGATATGGAGTGATGTTGCCGGCAGGAGGGGATCCCTGCGGCCATGGGCAGAGAGCCGTTGTGCTGAAAGCAAGATGGGCCTTTCGCGGGATGCATCTGCTCCCAGCCTAACTAAACTGACCAGTCAGTTCAAATAGGGCCGACGTTGTGCTGCGGGTAAATGCCCGCGGCTGTGCCTCAGAGGCCGTACTTCTCGAGGAGCCGGAGCCAGACCTCGCTGATGGTCGGATAGGAGGGCACCGCATGCCACAGCCGGCTCAATTGCACTTCGCCCACCACGGCGATGGTCGCGGCATGCAGGAGTTCGGCCACATCCGGCCCGGCGAACGTGGCTCCTAGAAGCACCTTCCGGTCCTCATCGATAACCAGTTGGGCCCAGCCCTGGTAGTTTTCCGAATGCAGCGAAGACCCGGCCACCTGGATGGGGAGCTCCACCGAAGAGGCATTGAAGCCGTCCTGGCGGGCGGTGTCCAGCGTGCGGCCCACGGTGGCAAGTTCCGGATCGGTGAACACTACGTTCGGCACTGCGTGCTGGTTGGCCGTCTGGGAGAACCGGCTCCAATCCTCCGGTGAGCCGTTGAGTTCACCCTTGGCGCGGGCGGCAATGGCGTCTCCGGTGGCCCGCGCCTCGTACTTTCCCTGGTGCGTCAGCAGGTTCTTGCCCGCGGCGTCGCCAGCCGCATACAGCCAGGGCTCGTCGCCCGCCACACCCTGAACCATGCCGGAGGCGTCCGTAGTGATGGCAATCCGGCCGTCATCATCGGGCTCGATGCCGATACTTTCCAGTCCCAGGCCTTCCAGTGCTGGATGCCGGCCGGTGGACACCAGTACCTTGTCGGCCGTGACCGCGGTACCGTCGCCCAGGAGCAGGCTGAACGTGTCGTCGTCGTTATGGCTGATACTTTGTGTCGCGGTGTTAAGGCGGAGCTCCACGCCGTCCGCACGCAGTCCTGCGGCCACAAGGCTGGCGGCCTCCTCCGGGAACTTGCCCAGCAGCTTGCCGCGGGCAATGAGTGTTACCGCGGAACCCAGGCGGGCGAACGCCTGCGCCAGCTCTGTGCCGGCAACGCCGCCACCCAGGACTGCCAGCCGCCCGGGTACTTCCCTGGCGGACGTAGCCTCCCGAGTACCCCATAACTGCAGGTCCTCCAGCCCTTGAATCGGCGGAGTGTTAGGCACTGATCCGGTGGACAGCACCACTGCGTGGCGGGCGCGGAGCCGGTGCGAGGTTCCGTCAAGGCCCGCAACCTCGACGCTTTTGGGGGCCGTGAGCCAGGCGTGGCCCCGGATGAGGTCGATTCCGGAGTCCTTGACCCAGGCGACCTGGCTGTCATCCTGCCAGTTGGACGTGAAGTAGTCCCTGCGCTTAAGGACGGCTGCAGCGTCGAGCGTCCGCGTGACAGCTTCCTTGGCGCCCGGGGTTGTTTGGGCCGCGTGCAGTGCAGTCCCGGGCCGAAGCAGCGCCTTGGACGGCATGCACGCCCAGTATGAGCACTCTCCGCCCACCAGTTCCGCCTCCACCAACACCACCGAGAGGCCGCCTTGCGCAGCGCGGTCCGCGACGTTTTCTCCCACGGCGCCGGCACCAATAACAACAACGTCAAATTCCTGCTCAACAGGCTCGGGCATCATGTGGAAAGCCTACGCCCGGGGGCGGGTGCCTTCGGGCGTGCATCGGGGGCGGCTGGCCGCATCCGCATCAGGCCCGCCCGGCCGCAGTGCTGCTTAACGCAAAAGGTCCGCTCCGGCGAACCGGAGCGGACCTGATTGGTGCGCCCAAAGGGATTCGAACCCCTGACCTTCTGTTCCGTAGACAGACGCTCTATCCAGCTGAGCTATGGGCGCATCTCGTGTTCCTGGAGGAGAACCGCTCTCCCTGAACCTCGAATTACTTTACGCGAGGGGTGGCTGCGATGACAAATCGGGAAGCATGTAATCTCCGCAACTAGACCGGTATAGGTGACCTTCGTCACTTAAATTCCCATTTAGTCGGCTGAATTCCTTGATTTCGCGCGGAATTCCATTTTCGTGGCCTCGAAAGGTCAGCCTACGTCCAAAAAACGGCAGTGGTCCGGACCATAGCATTTAGCACACACCGATGTACCCCAAGGAAGGGAACCGAAATGGGCGATCTGGCGCAGAAGCCGTTGCTTGAGAAAGCACCCACCACACATGCCGGCCTGCTGGCGTGGGTCGAAGAGGTTGCAGAGCTAACGCAGCCGGACCGCATCTATTGGGTGGACGGGTCCGAAGAGGAAAACACCCGGCTGACCGACGAGCTCGTGGCGGCGGGGACGCTGACCCGGCTGAACCCGGAACTGTTCCCCAATTCCTTTGCGGCCTTCTCCGATCCTGCCGACGTAGCCCGCGTCGAAGAGCAGACCTTCATCTGCTCCGAGAACAAGCGCGACGCCGGGTTCACCAACAACTGGATGGCACCCGCCGAAATGAAGGAGAAGCTGCGCGGCCTGTTCGCCGGGTCCATGCGCGGCCGCACCATGTACGTCATCCCGTTCGTTATGGGCCACCTCGACGCGGAGGATCCCAAGTTCGGCGTCGAGATCACGGACAGCGCCTACGTTGTCGCTTCCATGCGGATCATGGCCAACATCGGCACAGCCGTGCTGGACAGGATGACCGAGACGAATGCGTTCTTCGTCCCCGCCCTGCACTCCCTGGGTGCGCCGCTCGAAGCCGGCCAGGCGGATGTTGCCTGGCCGTGCAACCCGGACAAGTGGATTGTCCACTTCCCCGAGGAGCGCTCCATCTGGTCCTTCGGCTCCGGCTACGGCGGCAACGCCCTGCTGGGCAAGAAGTGCTACGCCCTCCGCATTGCCTCTGTCATGGCGCGCGACGAAGGCTGGCTGGCCGAGCACATGCTCATCCTCAAGCTGACCTCGCCGGAGAAGAAGAACTACTACATCTCCGCGGCCTTCCCGTCCGCCTGCGGCAAGACCAACCTTGCCCTGCTGGACCCCACCATTGAGGGCTGGGAGGTGGAGACCCTTGGCGACGACATCACCTGGATGCGGATCGGCAAGGAAGGCGAACTGCGTGCCACCAACCCGGAAGCCGGCCTGTTCGGCGTCGCCCCCGGTACCGGCTGGGGCACCAACCCGAACGCCATGCGTGCCATCGCCAAGGGCCACAGCATCTTCACCAATGTGGCATTGACCGACGACGGCGGTGTCTGGTGGGAGGGCATGACGGACGAGGTGCCCGCGCACCTGACCGACTGGCAGGGCAACTCCTGGACGCCCGACTCCGACAAGCCCGCAGCCCACCCCAACTCCCGGTTCTGCACGCCGATCTCGCAGATCGACATGCTGGCCGAGGAGTACTACAGCCCCGAGGGTGTGGAGCTCTCCGCCATCCTCTTCGGCGGCCGCCGCAAGACCACTGTTCCCCTGGTGACCCAGGCCCGCAGCTGGACCAACGGCATCTTCATGGGCTCCACGCTCTCCTCGGAGACCACGGCAGCCGCTGCCGGACAGGTCGGCGTGCTGCGCCGCGACCCCATGGCCATGCTTCCCTTCATCGGGTACGACGCAGGCGACTACCTGAAGCACTGGATCAGTGTCTCGGGCAAGGCCAACCCGGAGCGGCTGCCGCACATCTTCCTGGTGAACTGGTTCCGCCGCACCGCAGACGGCGGCTTCGCGTGGCCCGGCTTCGGCGACAACGCACGTGTCCTCAAGTGGGCCATCGAACGCCTCGAGGGCAAGGCAGACGCCGTCGAGACTCCCATCGGCTTTGTGCCGACAGGCGGCTCGCTGGACCTTGCCGGCCTGGATCTCACCCACGCCCACGTGGAAGAGGCCGTCCGCGTGGACCGCGAGGAATGGGACGCCGAGCTGGCCTCCATCGAGGAATGGTACGCAAAGTTCGGCGACTCACTGCCGGACGCCCTCCGCGCCGAGCTTGAGGCTTTGAAGGAACGGATGGCTGAGCACAGCTAGCCACCCGGCAACAAGCAGGCATAACGACGGCGGCGCCGCACCTTTTACTGAAGGTGCGGCGCCGCCGTCGTCCGCCATGAGTTTTTGTCCAGATATGCAGACTTCAGGGGCCTCCAAGCCTGCACATCTGGACAAAAACTCCAAGGGGGTGGGGGTTAGCTGGCCAGCCAGATGTCCGGGCCGAAGACTTCGTAGTGGATCCGTGTGGCGGGGATGCCCGCGTTGATGGCCTCGTTGCGGATGTTCTTCATAAACGGCAGCGGCCCGCAGAGGTACAGCGATGCGTCGGCGGGAAGGTCCACCTCGCGCAGGGACATGAAGCCTTCCTTGGCTCCGGCCACCGGCTGTTCGAGCCACAGCTGCAGCTCGGCGCCATCAAGGCGTTCGACGTCGTCCGTCATCTGGCTGCGCAGCGCCCAGCTGTCCAGGGTACTTTCCGCATGGAGCACCAGTACCTGCCGGTCTGATCCGGCCTCGGCCAGGGAACGGAGGATGGACGCGGTGGGGGTGCAGCCAATGCCGGCGGACGCCAGGACCACCGGGCCCTCGCCGTCCTTGAGCGTGATTTCGCCGTAGGGGTTGGAGATCTCCAGGACGTCGCCCACCTGGACGCTGTTGTGGAGCACGGGGGAGACCTCGCCGCCGTCGTCGAGCTTGGTGGTGAAGCTGCGGCTGGTGCCTGCTTCGCCGGACAGGGAGTACTGGCGGACCTGGCGGAGGCCTTCCGGCAGGGTCACCTTGACGCTGATGTACTGGCCGGGCAGGGCCTCGGTGACGGGGGTGTCGTCCGCCGGTTCCAGGGTGAAGGTCATGGAGCCCGCGCCGGCAGGGGTTTTGGCCGCCACCCGCCACGGCATCCACATCTTGTCATTTGCCTGCGAAGCGTAGAGGCCCTTCTCGAGCTTGATCAGGGCGTCGGCCATCAGCCAGTACACCTCGGTCCAGGCTTCGGCGATTTCCGGGGTGATGACCTCGGCCAGGTCCTCGGCGATGGCAGCGAACAGGTGCTCGTAGACCACCTGGTACTGCGGCTCGGTGATGCCCAGGGAAGCGTGCCGGTGGGCGATCCGGGACAGGACGGTCTCGGGGAGCGTGCCCGGGTTGTTCACAAGGTGGGTGGCGAAGGCGGCGATGCTGCCCGCCAGCGCCTGCTGCTGGTTGCCGGAGCGCTGGTTGGAGCGGCTGAAGAGGCCGTCCAGGAGTTCGGGGTGGGCGGCGAAGAGGCGGGCATAAAAATTGGGCGTGATGGCGCCGATCCGTGAACCAACAAGGGGCAGCGTTGCTTCAATGACGGGACGGGATTTTTCCGAGAGCATGGGAACTCCTGAGGTCGTGACCGGGGCCTTCGTCCGGCCTTCGCGAATACCTGCATTTCAAATGCCGGTTTTCATACCTCAAGTTCTACAGCGTGTAGAAAATTGATGCAAATCGTGTTGTAACAGGAGTTCCTGAAGGTGTCGCGCCGCGGGAGCAGGTCCCGCAAAATGTCCCCCGAGTCAGAGGCCCGGGCGCAGCCCGATCATGTCGAAGACCGGGGCCATTTGGCGGGAACCCGGCAGGTCCGCGATGACGACTGAATCGAGTTCCCGGTAGAAGGCTTCGCGGGCGCGGGCCAGTGCAGCGCGGAGCCTGCATTCGTTGATCAGCGGGCAGTTGCCGCCAGGAGCCACGCAGTCCGCCGGATCAGTCCGGGTATCGAGCTGGCGCAGGACCTGCCCCACGGTGGCAACGCGGCCCGCATGGCTGAGCCGGGAGCCGCCTGTCCGGCCGCGGACCACCTCGATCAGTCCCAGGCTGCGCAGTTTGGTCATTGCTTTGCTGACGTGGTTGTAGGGAGTCCCTACCGAGTCGGCAATGCTCTGTGTTGTCAGCAACGCACCGCCGGGTGCCGCCGCAAGCACCATCAGCGCCCGGAGGCTCACATCGGCAAAAGCGTTGATCTTCATGGGGAGCCGCCGGTCTAGTCCACCCAGATGGCGGGTTCGCTGGCATCGGCGGCCAGGTCACCAAATTCCCACGTCTGCGTCCCGGCATTGGCCGAGTAGGGCAAAACGGCTGCGAAGACGGAGCCGTCGCGGTGCTCAGCCGCCACGTGGATGGCGTCCGAGTCCTCCTCAACCAGCAGGATGTCGCACACAACCGCGGCGGCCCGGAAGTCCTCCCGGTTCTGCCGCAGCAGGGCGGTGAGATCACTGATCATGGTTTCGGCGTCGAAGTCCCCGTCCGAACCTTCATCGGCATCCGCCGGGGAGACCGCTACCAGCCGCACCTCGCCGTCGTTTTGTACGGTCAGGGCGAACGGCAGGAAACCGCCGTTGCGCTGGAGCTGCTCCTGGGCGGCGCTGACACCCGTACCCAGGAGATTCTCCAGGTCGGTTGCGGTGGCGTCCGGCACCGAGTCACGCCAGGATTGCTGCTGGCCGGAACCCTGTTCTTCGGTGGCGGGCCCCATGCTTTCCGTCATGCTGCCCTACGCCCGGACAAGTGCCAGGACCCGGTCCCGGATGCGTTCCATGGTGGCCTGGTCGGTGGCTTCCGCGTTGAGCCGGAGGAAGGGCTCGGTGTTGGACGGCCGCAGGTTGAACCAGTAGCTGCCGTCGTTGGCCGTGAACGTGCTGCCGTCCAGGGTGTCGATGGCGACGTCTTCACCGGCAAAATCTGCACGGACTCGCTCCACGGCAGCGGGCTTGTCATCCACTTCGGAGTTGATTTCACCGGAGCTGACGTAGGGCTCGTATTCCCGGCCCAGCTCGGACAGGGGGCCGTCCTGTTCACCCAGGGCGGCCAGGACGTGCATGGCCGCCAGCATGCCTGTGTCTGCGTTCCAGAAGTCGCGGAAGTAGAAGTGTGCCGAATGTTCCCCGCCGAAGACCGCGCCCTCCTCGGCCATGACGGCCTTGATGAAGGAATGGCCCACGCGGGTACGGACAGCCCGGCCGCCGTCGTGTTCTACGAGCTCTGACACGGCCCGGGACGTGAGGAGGTTGTGGATGATCGTGGGGGTCTCTTCGCCCTGTGCCTTTGCGCGGGCGATCTCGCGGCGGGCCACCATGCCGGTGATAGCGGACGGCGATACGGCGTTGCCCTTCTCGTCCACCACGAAGCAGCGGTCGGCGTCGCCGTCGAAGGCAAGGCCGATGTCGGCGCCGTGCTCCACTACTGCCGCCTGCAGGTCGCGGAGGTTCTCCGGCTCAAGCGGGTTGGCCGGGTGGTTGGGGAAGGATCCGTCCAGCTCGAAGTACAGGGGAATAATGTCGAGGGGAAGCTTGGGGAGCAGGGTGTCGCCCAGCACTGCGGGCGTGGTGAGGCCGGCCATGCCGTTGCCCGCGTCCACCACTACCTTCAGCGGACGGGAGCCGGAAAGGTCAACCAGTTTGCGGAGGTATTCCGAGTAGTCCTTGAGCACGTCCCTGACGCCGATCTGCCCGCGCTTTTCTGCAGCGGGCATGGAGCCCGCATTCAGGTACTGCTCGGCCAGCGCCTGGATGTCCTTGAGTCCCGACTCGGAGGAGATGGGCACGGCACCGGCCTTGGACATCTTGATGCCGTTGTATCCGGCGGGGTTGTGGCTGGCGGTAAACGTGGCGCCGGCGCGGTCCAGGTAACCGCATGCAAAGTAGAGCTCGTCGGTGGAGATCAGGTCCAGCAGCTCAACGTTGGCGCCGCGGGTGGCTGCGCCGTTGGCGAAAGCCTTGCTGAAGTCGGGGGAGGAGGGGCGCATGTCGCCGCCTACCAGGATGGTCTGGCCTTGGAGTTTAAGGACGTCCACGAAAGCGGCCCCCACGGCTTCGACGATTTCGGCGGTGATGGACTCGCCTACGATGCCCCGGACGTCGTACGCCTTGAAGGATGCCGAAAGGTCAAAAGCCGTTTTCTGTTCGCTAGTCACGGGCTTTATCTTACGGTGAAGCCGGGGGTCGGCAATTGAGGGAGGGCTATGTTTGTGGATAAACACATTCGGGGAGCCAGGGGCCATGGCCGGTCCACGTCCGAAATCCACATAGCGGCGGCAGCTCGTTCCCGGGTGTCGGACGTGGCTGGGATACTGAATCAATGGTCGATAACCAGCACGCCACCGCTCTTTCTGAACCCGCACTTTCTGAGCCAGCACTTTCTGAAACCGCCGTCTCTGACCCTGCAACCATTGAGGTGCCCCCCTCCTCGGCCACGCACGCGCAGGCCCTCGAGGTCCTTCGCGAACTGGTCGGCAACCCGGCGGCCGGCTTCCACGAGGGCCAGTTTGAAGCAATCGAGGCATTGGTCGACGGCGGCCGGCGGGCCTTGGTTGTCCAGCGCACCGGCTGGGGAAAATCGGCCGTATATTTCGTGGCTTCCCTGCTGTTACGCCGCAGGGGCGCCGGACCAACCCTGATCGTTTCGCCGCTCCTGGCCCTGATGCGGGACCAGGTGGCTGCCGCCGCCCGTGCCGGGGTGCGCGCAGTGGCCATCAACTCCGCCAACCAGCTGGAGTGGGACAGCGTCCGCGAACAGCTCGCCGCTGACCAAGTGGACGTCCTGCTGGTGTCCCCGGAACGGTTGACCAACCCTTCCTTCCGTGAAAACCAGCTGCCGGAACTCATCCGCCGGACGGGACTGCTGGTGATTGACGAGGCTCACTGCATTTCCGACTGGGGCCACGATTTCCGCCCGGACTACCGCCGGATTGCGGACCTGATCACCCAATTGCCGGACACGGTCCCGGTGCTCGCCACCACCGCCACGGCCAACTCACGGGTTGTGCACGACATCGAAGAGCAGCTGGGGGCCAACGTCCTGACCATTCGCGGTGCACTTGGCCGGGAGTCATTGAGGCTGGGCGTGCTGTCCCTTCCCGACGCCAAGCAACGTTTGGGCTGGCTGCTGACCCACCTCGCGGACCTTCCAGGCAGCGGAATCATCTATACGCTGACGGTGTCCGCAGCGGAGGACACGGCGCGGCTGCTGGCCGAGGCCGGCCACGAAGTGCTCGCCTATACGGGCCGCACCGACCCCGCCGACAGGGAGCGGGCAGAACAGCTCCTCAAAGACAACCAGGTAAAGGCCCTGGTAGCCACCTCGGCATTGGGCATGGGGTTCGATAAGCCTGACTTGGGTTTTGTGGTCCACCTCGGGGCTCCCTCTTCCCCTGTTGCGTACTACCAGCAGGTAGGGCGGGCAGGCCGTGGCGCAGCCAACGCCGATGTCCTGCTGCTTCCCGGCCCGGAGGACCGCGACATCTGGCAGTACTTCGCCACAGCCTCCATGCCCTCTGAAGAGAAGGCCGCGGCTGTCCTTACTGCCCTGGCAGAAGCCGGCACTGCACTTTCCACAGTTGCCCTGGAAGCGCGGGTTGATCTTCGCCGCACTCCGCTGGAACTCCTGCTGAAAGTCCTTTCGGTGGACGGTGCGGTGGAACGCGTGGGCGGTGGCTGGCGGTCCACCGGCCAGCCATGGGTTTATGATGCCGAGCGGTACCAGCGCATTTCCGAGGCCCGCGTGGACGAGCAGGACTCCATGGTGATCTACCAGGACACGGTCGGGTGCCGGATGGAATACATAACCTCCGTCCTGGATGACGAGACGGCGCACGCCTGTGGCCGGTGCGACAACTGCGCCGGGCAGTGGTTCAGGGCAGATGTTGCTGAACAGGCCACGGCCGCGGCCAGCCAGACGCTCAGCAGGGCAGGCGGGGTGCTGGAGGCGAGGCTGCAGTGGCCCAGCGGGATGGACCGTCTGGGAGTTCCTGTGAAGGGAAAGCTCAAACCGGGCGAAGGGCTGGTCGAGGGACGTGTCCTGGCGAGGCTGACCGATCTTGGCTGGGGCGGTGCACTGCGCGAGCTGTTCGCTGCCGGCGCGGCGGACCGGGCGGTTGATCCTGGCATGCTGCAGGCGTGCGTCCAGGTCCTGCGCGAGTGGGGCGCCGGAGACTCACGCAATCCCGGCTGGAGCGGTGTGGGGCGGCCCGCCGCCATCGTCAGCGTCCCTTCGCGCGGCAAGCCGGAGCTGGTGGGCTCCCTTGCCAGAGGCATTTCCGAGATCGGGCGCATCCCGTACCTGGGCGAGCTGCAGCTGGCCCATGGGGGGCCCACCGGAAGCCGGGGCGGCAACAGCGCATACCGCCTGGCTGGTGTGTGGGACCGCCTGGTCGTGGGGCCCGAACTTGGGGAGGCGCTGGGTTCCTTGCAGGGCGGCAGCGTCATGCTGATAGACGACATCGTGGACAGCAGGTGGACGCTCACAGTTGCCGGCCGGGCCCTTCGCCAGGCCGGTGCGGGAGCTGTGATTCCCCTGGTCCTGGCGCAGGCCGGCTAAGGCATGGTTGACGGGGGCTTAGCTGACGGGGCTGGATGGGGACAGGCTGGATAACGTCAGGCCGCCTAACGTCAGGGCACGACGTCATGCCGGGCCCTCAAGCCCGATACTAAGCCGCCCGGCCTCAAGCCCCGGCTTCAAGCATGCGGACGCCAAAACCCAATAATCACTCCAGCCCTGGGCTGGTTCAGGCCCGCTGGGTCTTGCGCTGGCTTACCTCTGCCCCGGCATGCCGGGGCAGGAAAAGGCTGTCCGCGGTGCTCGCCAGCATGAGCACCGCCATGGCGAGGAATGCCCCGCGGAAGGGGCCGGCGGCGTCATCGGAAAAGCTGCCGAGGCCATCGAACAGCCGGATAAGCAGGGCACCCACGGCGATGCCGGCAGCAGCGGCGAGCTGGACCAGGGTTGCTGAGACCACGTTCGCCGAGGTGAGCTGCGCAGGGGCGATGTCCGCGTACTGGACCGAAGCGTAGGCGGAGAAACCGATGGAGCGGAACGCGCCGCTGCAGACCAGCAGTGCGAAGGTCAACGGCTCGGGGGTGTCCGCTGTCAGCAGGGCACAGAGGGCGAAAGTCGCTGCGGAAGCCAATGAGGCAAACACGAGCATCGCCCTGAAGCCAAAGCGCCGGATCAGGGGCGTGGTGGCCGGTTTGATGCCGATGTTGCCGATAAAGACTGCAGCCACCATGGCGCCGGCATGCAGCGGGGACCAGCCGAACCCCGCCTGGAACATCAGCGGCAGCAGGAACGGGACGGAGCTGATGGTCAGCCGGTAGGCGAACCCGCCGGTGGCCATCGCCCTGAACGTGCGGGCGCTGAACACTCCAAGGTCAAATAGCGGCGTGCGGGCCCGGCGCATCCAAAGCACGGCGCAGGCCAGGGCAACCGCACCGGATCCGGCACTCAGGGCAGCCCAGGGAGTGTCCGGGTGGGTGCTGGCCAGTTCCAGGCCCACCACCAGTGCCCCCACGCCGAGAGTGGTGAGGGCCAGCCCCGGCCAATCCAGCCGCCGCCCGCCGTCGCCCGCTTCTGCAGGCACCAGCCGGAGTGCAGCCAGGAAGGCGGCCGCACCCAGAGGAAGGTTAATCAGGAAGATCCAGTGCCAGGACAGGTACGTAGTCAGCGCACCGCCAACCAGTGGAGCCAGGACGGGAGCCAGCAGCCCGGGCCAAACCAGGAAGGCGGTGGCGCGCAGGAGTTCGGCCTTGGGTGTCCCGCGAAGGACTACGAGGGTTCCGACAGGAACCATCATGGCGCCGCCGAACCCCTGGGCGATCCTGCTGAGGGTGAGCGCGGCGAGGTCCTGGCTCAGCGAGCAGGCGAGTGAAGCGACCGTGAAGATGGCGATGGCGAGGCAAAAGACCCGGCGGGCACCGAAACGTTCTGCAAGCCAGCCACTGAGCGGAATGCCCATGGCAACGGTGAGCAGGTAGGCCGTCATGGTGATGTTGACGTCCGGGGCCGGCACCCGGAAGTCGGCAGCGATATTGGGGATGGCCGTGGTCAGGATCGTGCCGTCGAGGAACTCCATGAAGAAGGTGGCGGCCACCAGGAGGGCCAGGCGCGGACTCCATGCCTGCGCGGTCCCGGGCGTCCCAGCCGCCGTGTTGCTTGCTGCCATTCGTTCATCCTGCCACCGGCAGAACATCCGGTGCGCCCGGTGTCCGTACCCCGGACGAACCGGGAGGGAACACCACGGAAGGCACATGCCCGGAACGTAAGAGTCCGGGAACCCAAAAAGTGCGGGAACGCAAAAGGCCCCGGTCCAGGACCGGGGCCAAAACGCGGAGACGGGGGGATTTGAACCCCCGGTGGAGTTGTGCCCCACACTTCATTAGCAGTGAAGCCCATTCGGCCGCTCTGGCACGTCTCCAATTGCTATTCCTAGCCCACCAAGGATACGCAGAACGGGCCATGCAGTGCAAAACGGACCACCGGCACTGCCCACAGCGCTTAGCGGTTGCCCGCTGCCGGCTTCACTGCGGGGGCAGCCCGCCCCTGACCATCCTGATTTCGCGGAGGTTTTCCCAGTCCGGGATCGTGTCCGCCGCCCCGTCGGGTTCGAAGCCGAAGTGCCGGTAGAAGCCAATGGCGCGCCCGTTGTCCGCTGCCACCCATAGGCTCGCCGCGCTGGTGCCCAGGGCGGCGTCCAGGAGGCGGCGTCCCAGCCCCAGCCCCTGGTGCGACGCCAACAGGTACAGACCCCAAAGTTCCAGGTCTCCGGCCGACGGCGGAGGGGCAGCATGCGTTGCATCACCGGCAGGCACGTGGCGGACGCCCGCAAAACCAACCAGGGTGCCGCCGTCGCACGCCACCCACACATCCGCCGGTTCGGCTGCCTCCAGCAGGTGCCGCCAGAGAGGCAGGCGGTCGGCGGGGACCCGGGAGGCGAGGAACCCGTCAGACAGCATCCCGCGGTAAGTCTCCTGCCAGCAGCGGGCATGGATCTCCGCCAGGCGTTCAACGTCAGCAGGCTCCGCCCGCCGCAGGTCCAGGCCCACCGCTACCCCAGGCCGCCAGCCAGGGCTTTCCACAGGAAGTGCTGGCTCCGTGCCTGGAGGGCGGCTGCCTGCCGGTTGTCGGACGCTCCGGCGTGCCCGCCCTCCAAAGCTTCATGGAACCAGACATTCGGAATGCCCATGGCCAGCATCCGAGCGGCCATCTTGCGCGCCTGGACGGGACCAACCCGGTCATCGGAGGTTGCGGTCCAGATGAACGTTTCCGGGTATTCCACCCCGTCCTTGAGCAGGTGGTAGGGGGAGAAGGTCCTGATGTATTCCCACTGCTCCGGGACGTCCGGATCACCATATTCGGCAATCCAGGAGTGGCCGGCGGAAAGCCTCGTGTAGCGGCGCATGTCCAGCAGCGGCACACCGCAGGACACGGCACCGAACAGCTCCGGGTACCGGGTGAGCATGTTGCCCACCAGCAGCCCGCCGTTGGATCCGCCCACGCAGCCCAGCCGTTCGCGGGAGGTAACGCCGCGGGACATGAGGTCCCGGGCAACGGCGGCGAAGTCCTGGTAGGCCTTGTGCCGGTTCTCCTGCAGCGCCGCCCGGTGCCAGGCCGGCCCGTACTCGCCGCCGCCGCGGATGTTCGCCACCACGTAGACCCCGCCGCGGGAGTGGGGAGCGTCTCCGTCAGCGCCGGCAGGCATGGAGGTCCGGCGCTCCAGCCATGCCCTGCCCACCGTGCCGCTGTAGGCCGGCGTGCGGGACACCTCGAACCCGCCGTAACCGGAAAGCTGCGTGGGATTCTGCCCGTCCAGCGGCAGGTTCCGTGGGGCCACCTGGAAGTAGGGGACACGGGTTCCGTCATCGGAAACGGCGAAATGCTGCTGCACTTCATAGTCGCCGTCAGCAAAGAACGACGGCGATGCCTTCACCTGGGCGTGCCGGCTCACCACGCCGGACGTCGCGTCAGTGGTCCGTTCCAGGGTGCCCCGCATCAGCGTGGTGGGAGTGGTGAACCCGGTGGCAACGAGCCAGAAGTCGTCGCCCGCGCCGCCGTCGGACGCTGACTCGTCCTCATCGTCCACCGCATAGGCGTTCACGTCATGCAGCGGCGGGCAGGCGTCGAGAAGGGTGGATCCCCAGGCGCCGCCCGGACCATCCGCGGGGCCGGAAGGATCCAAAACCCGGATTTCGGACGAAACATCCTTGAGGAGGTTGAGCAGCAGGAAGTTCCGGGTCCAGCTCCAGGACTGCAGCGACGTGCGGGCGTCCGGGGTAAACAGCACCGCCAGGCCCCGTGCGCCGGCCAGATAGTCCTCGAACCCGCAGGCAAGCAGTGAGCCGGCCGGATAGGTGTTTCCGTCAACCACCCAGTCCTGCTGCGGCCGGAACAGGAGCCATTCCCGGTGCGCGCTGACGTTTACGTCGGTGGGCACGTCGATCTGCACCCACTCGCCGTCCCGCAGCACCAGGTTCTTCCGGTTGAAGAAGTCGATGTAGTCAACGGCGAAGGTCCGCTCGTATCCGGGAGTGGAGTCGTGCGCCACCACTGCCATCATGTGCTGCTCGGGAACCTCGAACAGCAGGGGTGCACCCGCCAGCCGGGCGCCGCGCTTCAGCGTGACCGCCGTCCGGGCGTAAGAAGAAGCGGTCTTCGGCAGCCCCTCCGCGGTGGAGGATACCAGCAGCGTGTCCGCGTCCAGCCACGAAACGTTGCCCTTCGCCGTCGGCAGGTCAAAACCGCCCTGGACAGGGTCCACGAACGTCCTGCTCTCCACGTCGAACTCCCGGTACCGGTTCGCATCGCCGCCGTCGGGGGAGAGCGCCAGCAGGGCCAGCCGGTAGGGCTCGCCGGCCCCGGGCCGAAGGAAGGTTGCGCCGTGGAACACCCACTCCTGGCCCTCCGCTGCGGCCAGCTCGTCGACGTCGAGCAGAACGTCCCACTCGGGGGAATCCGTGCAGTAGCTCTCCCAGGTAGTGCGCCGCCACAAGCCCTTTGGGTTGTGGCGGTCCTTCCAGAAGTTGTAGTACCAGTCCCCGCGCTTGCCCACCATGGCAATGCGGTCCGTGGAGTCCAGCACCTCCAGGATGCTTCCTTCCAGGGAGGCGTAGTCCGCATCCTCCAGCAAATCTTCGCTGCGGGAGTTTTGCTCCTTGACCCAGGCAAGCTGCTCTTCGCCGTAAATCTCCTCCAGCCAGACATTTTCGTCGACGGGCTCGGGTGCAGCGCTGGAGGTGGCCTGGCCGGAGCCGGGGACGGACGCTGAATCAGCTGCAGTGGTGGTCATTGGGCCATCCAAACAACTTAGCTGCCGGCGGGCAAGTCACGCGTTCAGCCCGTACGCTGGATGCCGTGGAAATAACGCAGAGCATCCGGACCGCCATCATCGGTGCAGGTCCCCGGGGCACCAGCGTTCTGGAACGCCTGCTCGCGCACGCAGCCGCCCTGGCCACGGACGGCACGGGTTCAGTGCGGCTCCACATCGACGTCGTCGATCCTTACCCGGCAGGGCCCGGGCATGTGTGGCAGCCACAGCAGTCACGGCTGTACCTGATGAACACGCAGTCCTTCTATCCCACGCTGGTTCCGCAGGACCCTGCCCTGGCCGCGCCCATCGCCGGGACCACCTTTGACCAGTGGCGGGCGCTGCAGCAGGCACACCCGTCGCCGTTCCTCACCGATGACGAGCGGGCTGAACTGGCCGTCCTGGAATCCAGCGACTTCCCCAGCCGGGCCCTCTACGGCCGCTACCTCCGCTGCACACTGGACGAGCTGACGGAGAAAGCACCTGACGGCGTCACCATCGAATTCCACGAAACGTCCGCGGAGTCGGTGCGTCCGGCAGCGGACGGAATGTACGACGTCGGCCTGGCAAGTGGCGCCACGCTCCACACCAACGCCGTGGTGCTTGCCCTGGGGCACGTCCCGTCGCGGCTCAACCCGGAGCAGCGGGAGCTGCAGGGCGCGGCTGTGCAGCTCGGCCTGCGGTACCTGCCGCCGGCTGTGCCGGCCGACGTCGACTGGACCGCCATTCCCGCCGGTGAGCCCGTGCTGGTCCGCGGCATGGGCCTGAACTTTTTCGATGCCATGGGACAGCTCACCGAGGGCCGCGGGGGGAAGTTCGTCAGCAACGGCGGGAAGCTGACATACGAACCATCCGGCCAGGAGCCGCTGATCATTGCCGCCTCACGGCGCGGGACCCCCTACCGGGCCAAAGCGGCGCTCGCCGGCTACTACCCGTCGTCGGTCACCCTTAGGTATCTCACCGAAGCTGCCCTGGAGCGCTTCCGCGCCGCCGGGATCCGGCCGGGTTTCGACCACGACCTCTGGCCGCTGCTGCACCGCGACACGCTCTGGGCGTACTACTCAACCCTGGTGCGCTCGCAGCCCGGGGCGGTCCCTGATGCCGCTGCTTTCCTCGCTGCGCTTGAAGAGGCGCTGCACCCGCATGCCCACAGCGCTGCCAGGTGGGAGGACAGTGTTGAGAGCGTCCTGGCCGTGCATGTGGGCCCGCGCCACCGGCTGGACCTGCCCGGGCTGGCAGCCCCGCTGGCCGGGCGCTCCTTCGCGTCCCGCGCCCAGCTGGACGCCGCCGTCGTCGAATACCTGCTCGACGATGCCCGCCGCTCAGCCCTGGGCGAGGATGATCCGGTGAAGATGGCCATCGGCGCCCTGCACCGCGGCCGGGCTGTCCTGAAAACAGCAGTGGCCGACGGCGGCATCACCGACGAATCATGGGTCGCCGGACTGCGTGGCTGGTTCGAGTCCTTTGTGGAAGGGCTGGCCAGCGGGCCGCCGGCGCTCCGCTCGGAGCAGCTCGCTGCGCTCGCAACCGCCGGAATTGTCAGTTTCGTAGGGCCCGACCCCAAATTCGGCGTCGACCGCAGGAACGCCGTGTTCACTGCCACGTCCCCCTGGGTGGACGGGCCGCCCATGACGGCAAAGACCATGGTGGAGGCGCTCGCCCCCGGCAACAGGGTGTCCGCGACTGATTCACCCGTGCTTGAACAGCTGCTCGCGGACGGGCTCGCCAGGCCCCGGCTGATGATGACGGCGGAGGGCGCACCCGTTCAGTCCACGGGCCTGGATGTTGTGCCCCACCCCTACCGGCCGGTGGCGGCCAACGGGTCGGTGACCGGGAACCTTTACGTGCTGGGCCTGCAGCTCTCGTCCTCGCAGTGGGGAACAGCCATCGCCGCTGAAGCCGTGCAGCCCGGACAGCCTGCCTACCGGAGCGGCCAGCGGACGCTCCGGGACGCCGACGAGATCGCCCGGGCCATCCTCGGACTGTAGCTGCCCCGGACGCTCTCTCACTTGATGTGCTTAAAGCCCAGATGCTCTCTCACACGTGAGAGAGCATCTGGGGAAATGGCGCCTTAAGTGAGAGAGCGTCAGTGGTTTTTTGGACCTTTCACACTTCGAGGCGGGGGCGTCAGCCGCGCAGGCAGGCCCGGTAGGCGGCCATGGCCTGGCCGTAATTCAGCTGGCCGGCCAGGTCCGCAGGCCGTGAAGGCTTGACCGGTTTGGTGCAAACCGGTCCAGCAGGCTCGGTGGCTGCCACTTTGACCTCTACCGTGACCTTGGTACCCGATTCCGCAGCGGTGAGGACCAGTGTTCCCGGCCCGGCAGCGGCACTTGAGGGGACGGCCAGGTTCACTGTTGCGGAACCGGCCGTGACGGGCACGGACCCTAGCTCGGTCACAACACCGGCGGTGTCCGTAAACACTGCCGAGAGGGTCTTGTTGACCGGGCTGCCCAGGGAGGTCAGGTCCAGCTTGGAGACCGAGAGGCTGACCGGTTCGCCGGGCTTGACCTCACTGGCGGTGGTGTTCGTCACGGCCACCGATCGCCGGGCGAAATCGGGCGAGACCGGGCTGCTGTCCTGCAGGTAGCCGATCCACGCGTCACGGTCGACCAGCCCCGAGTCCTTGGTGTTGGCACCTTCGGTGAAAACGCGGAAGTTGTCGCCCCCGGTTGCCAGGAAGCTGAATGTGCCCACCCGGTAGGACCTGGCCGGATCAAGCGCAGCCCCGTTCACACGGACGGAGGTGATGCGGTCACCGGCCGGCCGGGCGGCGTCGTACGTGTAGTTCACGTTCTTGGACAGGCCCAGCTGGATGTAGGCGCGGCTGGGAACCGTGCCGTCCGCGTTGGTCTGCCATTGCTGCTCCAGCAGCGTCTTGAACTGTGCACCGGTCAGGGACGTGGTCCACAGGTTGTTGACGAACGGAAGCACCGCATTGGCTTCGGCGTAGGTAATGGTGCCGTCCGGGGCGTAGTACAGCTCGTTCCGCAAGCCGCCGGCATTGACCACACCGATTTCGGCGCCGCCCAGTTCGGCGGGCTGCAACGAGTTGAGCAGCGAGTCCGCCACCAGGTTGCCCAGCGTGGATTCGCTGCTGCGGTCATCACGTTTTGCCACTCCGGCGGCGTCCGTGGTGAATGCTGTGGTGATGTCCGCCGTGACGGCACCAACAGGCTGGTTGCCGACGACGGCGGCATCCGCGAGTGCCTTCTTCACGATCGCGTCGACGGCGGCCACACGCGGGTAGGCGGTAACCAGGTCTGCGGCAGGATCTGTGGTGCGCTTCACATTTCCGGCCTTGTACGCGGTAACCTGCTTGGTGGCGGTGTCCACGGTGAGCTGGATCTGGCCCACGTTCTCGCCGTAGTTGCCTGTCTGGACAATCGGCCGGGTCTTGCCCTCCGCGCCGGGAACCGGTGCGTCCCAGGCGTACTCCTTGTGGGTGTGCCCGGTGAAGATGGCGTCAACGTCCGGGGACGTTTCGGTGACCAGCTTCGCGAACGGGCCGCCGGCTGCCACTTCCTCCTCCAGGGTGGAGCCTTCCACCGTTCCCGAACCGGCGCCGTCGTGGTTTTCCACGATGATGACGTCGGCCAGGTTCTCCGCGGTGATCCGTGCGGCCGCCCGGTTGATGGCGTCCACGGGATCACCAAACTCAAGGTCGGCAATCCCGGCGGGGGTCACCAGGGAAGGAACTTCCTGCGTGACCGTGCCGATGACGGCCACCTTGATGCCGTTCATGTCCAAAACGGTGAACTCTGGCAGGGCCGGCTCGGTGGTGCCCTTCTTGTACACGTTCGCACCCAGGTAGGGGAACCTGGCGTTGGTGCCGCCGGCGATGACGCGGTCCTGCAGGTCCGCCCAGCCGCCGTCGAACTCGTGGTTGCCGACGGCCGAGGCCCGAAGCTCCAAGGCGTTCAGCACATCGATGGTGGGCTGGTCCTTGGCAACCGCGGAGGCAAACAGCGACGCACCGATGTTGTCTCCGGCCGAGAGGAAGGCGGTGGAACCGGGTGCGGCCGCCGCACGTAGTTTCTCGATGGTGCCTGCGAACAGGACCGTGTTGGTGTCGATCCTTCCGTGGAAGTCGTTGATGCCCAGGAAGTTCAGGTCAACGGTGGCGGGAGCGGACTGCAGGTCCAGGCCGACCACCACGGGATCGTGGTCGCTGGCGCGGAACTGGTCCGGTGCGTAGTAGTTGGTGACGTTGTTGTTGTAGCGGCTGTATTCCAGGGCCACAGACTCAACCGAGTTGATGTTCCAGATGTCAGCGCCAGTGACCACCGCATTGGCGGCAGGTGAGGCCAGGATGTGGTCCAGCGAGCCCACCATGCCGCCGAAGAGGTAGGAGTGCTTGGCGGTGCCGTCGGCGTTGCGGGCTTTCTCGTCCTGGTTGACGTAGCCCTCTGCCGTGAAGACGTTGATGGGGTCTTCCTTGGCGTAGGCGTTGAAGTCGCCGATCAGGAACACCTTGTCCGTGCCCTTTGACTGCTGCAGGGACTTGGTGAACTCGAGAAGGGACTTCGCCTGGGCCGTGCGTGCGAGGTTTGATGCGCCCTGCCCCTGGTCCGTGTCCTCGGGGGTGGCCGCCGAGCCTTTGGATTTGAAGTGGTTTGCGATGGCAATGAACTCTGTGCCCGCACCGCCACCCACGGGCTTGAAAACCTGGGCCAGCGGCTTGCGGGCGTTGGAGAACGCCACGGTGTCGTTGTGGATGATGGACTCACCCACAGGCTCCGCAACTGCCTTTTTGTAGATGAACGCGGTGCGGATCATGTCTTCGTCGCTCAGCGGCGGTGCGTTAGCAGGGGACCTGACGTAATCCCAGATGCCCGGCGTTTCGATGTTCAGGGCGTTCACCAGCTTGGCCAGGGCGTCGTCCCGGTCCTTGCCGAACTGTGCGGAGTTCTCTATCTCCATCAGTGAGACAACATCGGCGCCGGCCTTGGAGATGGCCGAGACAATCTTGTCCTGCTGCCGTTCGAAGTTCTCTGCGTTGGCGGCGCCGCGTGCATCGCAGCCGCCGCGGACCGTGATCGGGTTGCCTTCGCGGTCCTCATAGTAGGTGCAGCCCGTGAGCTGGTCACCGGTGGTGGGGAAGTAGTTGAGCACGTTGAAGGAGGCGATCTTGAGGTTGCCTCCTACTGCGGCAGGAGCGTCGGTGCGCGTAGCCCCGAACGACGCCGGCTGGACTGTGGCCTTGTTCGCTTCTGTGAGGTGGGTTAGCGGCTGGAGCTTCCAGGCGTTGTTGCCGTATCCGAGCACCACATTGGTGGTGAACGTGACCGGCGAGCCCACCCGTACCGGGTCAGCCGTGGTCAGGTAGGGCAGCACTTGGGCTTTGGTGGCGGCGTCCCGCAGGAAGTTGGTGCTGGAACCGTCGTCGAGCTTGATCCCGCGCGCCGCGTTGTCCGCCACCGTTGCGGTGTACTCAGCTGAGCCGTAGGGGGCGACGGCGGTGGGCTGGACCAGCGGCGTTGTTCCGCCGGCGAGGCCGATCTCACCGTACTGGTTCAGGGTGTAGTTGTCCGTGACCGTCAGCGGGCCCTGGGGTGCCAGGAGCATGCCTTCCAGGGATTCGCGGAAGGTTTCGCTTGCGGGCAGCGTGAACGGCGTTGCCTTGACTTCGGGTGCGGCCTCAGCCAGTTTGGCCAGGCCTGCGGCCGCGGTGACATTGATCTGCGTCATGCCGTAGTACTCGGCCACGGTGCCCGTGACCTGCACGTGGTCTCCGGCCTGGACCGATGCCACCGTGGCGGGGGAATAGACGAAGATTCCGTCCGAGGCGGCGTGGTTCGTTGCCGTCAGGTCACCGCCGGTTCCCGGCGTCTGCAGGTAGTAGCCGTTGAGGCCGCCGGTGGGAAAGGCCGCGGTGACCTTACCGGTGGTGGTCACCGTTGATCCGGTGAGGGGGCTTCCAGCGCCCGTGCCCTGAATGTCGGCGATGGGCCTGTTTGACGGCGTGGGGTCGGGTGTGGGATCCGGTGCGGTGCCGCCGCCCGGGGTTGGGCTGATGGTTGCGCTGAGGCTGAAGTCCGCCGCATTGCTGTTGCTGTCCGCGCCCCCGCTGCGGTTCAGGCTCCTCGCGTCGCCTGTACCCGCAGGGCCCGCAGCCAATGCGGTTTCGAATGTGTTCGAGGAGCCGTAGCCCAGCAGGTCCGCCACGCCCGCGGGTTCCACCTGGGAGCCGGTGGACAGCGCGACGGCGGTGGGCTGCTTTGCGAGCACGATGGTGCCGGAGGTGCCGCTGAAATTCAGGCCTCCCGCGACGAGGTCCGGCGTGGGGAGGTCCGCGCCGTTGGTTCCGTTGCTGGCACCCTGGATCAGGTAATGCCCCTTTGCCGCGATGGTGCCGGAAAGGGGTGCCACTGAGGTAGGGGCTGCCGTACCGGCTGCCGAGCGGTACTGGACTGACCAGCCGTCCAGCGACACCGGGGCGTCCGAGGAGTTGTAAAGCTCCAGGAACCGGTTCTTGTAGGCGGCGCCCGTGCTGCCGCCACTGAGGTAGGCCTCGTTAATGACAACAGGGGATGTGCCTGCCGCGGGTGAGACCTCCGCGGCTGTATTGTCCGCAACTGCGGGAAATGCTGCCACGGGAGCCAGAAGCCCCGCCGACAACGCTGTACCCAGCGCTAGTTTCCAAGGTGTGTGATGCATCCGCTCGTACTTTCATAAGGGTGTCCCGGTGGGGGACCCGATGGAAGATGTCCGGGTTGTACCGACGGACAGGGGCCCGGATCCTGCTCCTGGTCAAGTGGTATCCGGCACATCACAACAGCGCTGAATGAACGCAGGGTTGATAGCGCGTGCATTCGGCGGGACGCTCCCCAGCGGAACGGGCCACCTACCGGCCGGGAGCCCCAGTAGCCCCGGTTCCGGTGATGCTGTTGGCGGTATGTGGTGGCCGGCATCTACCCCAGTGTGCCGACTATCACAAAGGATACCGGCCAGTAGCTTTGGTGGAACGGTGCGGGGCAAATTTGCCGGAACAATTTACGCGGGGGGCGCTGGTTTCCCTCGCGGCTGCCCATTCCGGTCCCGCTGCGGCCGGCCGCAGCTTAAACGAAGGACCCCTGTCCGCCAGCATGCTGGCAGACAGGGGTCCTGTTTCGCGGAAGGTAAGAGATTCGAACTCTTGGTACGGGGTTACCGCACACTAGTTTTCAAGACTAGCTCCTTCGGCCGCTCGGACAACCTTCCTCAACAAGTAGTGTTTCATAGGCACTTGCCTGCAACAAAACAGAGTCCGGAAGGTGTCCGGTGCACACTGGTTGCACGCAGTATTCAGTCAGAAACGGGAGTGTTCCATGAAAGCCGTCTACATTTCGGAGCCGGGCGGCCCGGAAGTGTTGGAGGTCCGCGAGGTCGAGGCCCCGGTACCCGGTACCGGAGAGGTGCTGATCGACGTTGTCGCGGCCGGCCTCAACCGGGCGGACGTGCAGCAGCGCAGGGGTTTCTACCCCCCGCCGCCGGGAGCCCCGGACATTCCCGGGCTTGAGGTGTCCGGCCGGATTGCGGGCTTTGGTCCCGGTGTCACGAGGGCGTTTTCCCTCGGTGACAAAGTGGTTGCGCTGCTGGCAGGGGGCGGCTATGCCCAGCAGGTGGCCGTCCCCGCCGAGCAGGTCCTCCGGGTGCCTGACGGCGTTGACCTGGTCACCGCGGCAGCGCTTCCCGAAGTTGCCGCCACCGTGTACTCCAACCTGGTCATGACCGCCCAGCTGCAGGAGGGGGAGACCGTCCTGATCCATGGGGCCACAGGCGGGATCGGCACCATGGCCATCCAACTGGCCAAGGCGCTCGGCGCCAGGGTTGCCACCACGGCCGGTTCTGATGAAAAAGTGAGCACGGCAAAGGCCTTCCTGGGTGCGGACATAGCCATCAACTACGCCGAGGAAGATTTTCCCGCGAGCCTTCGCCGCCAAAACGGAGGCAAGGGTGCGGACGTCATCCTCGACGTCGTCGGCGCCAAATACCTCAAGCAGAACGTGGACGCGCTCGCTGACTACGGACGCCTGGTGGTGATCGGACTGCAGGGCGGCACCAAGGGTGAGCTCGATTTGGGGCAGCTGCTTCAAAAGCGGGCTGCTGTGGTGGCCACAGCCCTGCGCCCGCGGCCCGTGGAGGAGAAAGGCGCCATTATGTCCGCCGTCCGCGACGCCGTATGGCCGATGGTCAGCGACGGAAGGGTCCGGCCGCTGGTGGCAAAGACATTCCCGCTCGACCAGGTGCGCGCGGCCCACCGGTACTTCGACACCGGTGATCACGTCGGCAAGATCCTCTTGGTCATGTAACCGCTCCGCCCGCAGACCGTTGCCCGCCGAGCACAAGGAACAGCATGTCCATCCGCCATAGCCTCCTCGCCCTGCTGCAGGACCAGCCCCGCTACGGCTACCAGCTGCGGGCCGAGTTTGAGGCGCGCACCGGCGCTACCTGGCCGCTGAATATCGGACAGGTGTACACCACCCTGGACAGGCTGGAACGCGACGCCCTGGTGGCCCGGGACGGCGACGACGGGAACGGCCACGTGGTCTACAGCATTACGGCGGCCGGCAGGGCGGAGATCCGGGAGTGGTTCGCAGCGCCGGTGGAGCGGAGCAGCCCGCCGCGCAACGAGCTGGCCATCAAGCTGGCGCTCGCCGTCACCACGCCGGGCGTCGATATCCAAGCCATCATCCAGGGCCAGCGGATGGCCTCCGTCCGCGCCCTGCAGGACTACACCAAAGCCCGGCGGGACACGGCTTCAAACCAGCGGGCCGTTGATACGGCGTGGCTTTTGGTCCTGGACTCCCTGATTTTTCAGACTGAGGCGGAGGTCCGCTGGCTTGATCTGTGCGAGGCAAGGATGATCCAGCAGGCACAGGGGAAATAGGCAACACAATTGGGTCTTTTTGAACGCGGAGGACAGGTTTACCGTGGGGTGCAGGAGCCGCCCGGCCGGGCGGTGGAACTTGGAGGAAGCTCATGACAACCCACGTGGCCGACTGCAGCGTAACGAACTGTTCCTTTAACGATCACACCAACTGCAATGCTGCCGCCATCACGGTTGGCGGCGCGGAAAACCACGCGCACTGCGCCACCTTCATCGACACCGGTATGCACGGCGGACTGCCGAAAGTCCTTGCCGACGTCGGAGCCTGCCAGCGCTCCGAATGCGTCCACAACGACCACCTGATGTGCAAGGCGGCCGAGGTGCATGTCGGCCCCGGTGCTGACAACGCTGACTGCCTTACCTACTCGCACGCCTAAGGAGCAGCTTTACGCTTTCCCCACGAGCCAAGGCCTCCGCCCGAATTGTTCGGACGGAGGCCTTCTCTGCGTTGGTCCGGCCGGGACGACCATCTGAGCCGTCGTTCGTCGCCGCGTCCCGTCCGCTCACCGCACGTTTCCGCGCCACCTGGCAGAACGCCCCTGGAACAGGGCTGCGGGTTGGTAGGGTGCGTCACAGCAGAAGCGAAACAATCTCAAGGAGGAGACATGGCCGAAACGCCTGATCAACGGAGGAATGCATCCGGGGAAAGGGGCGTGGTGGCCACCGACCCGGCCCTGCCCCCGACAGCCATCGACGAGGAGGTCCGCGAGGCAGAAGACCGGAAATGGACGCCGGCGAAGATCGCGCTGTGGGCCGGCATCGCCCTGCTGGGCGGCCTGGCGTGGTTCATGCTGGCCATCATCCGCGGCGAGACCGTCAACGCCATCTGGTTCGTGTTTGCCTCGGTGTGCACCTACCTCATCGGCTACCGCTTCTATTCAAAGGTCATCGAGCGTTACATCACCCGGCCTGACGACCGCCGTGCCACCCCCGCAGAGTACAAGGCGGATGGCAAGGACTACGTCCGGACTGACCGCAACGTCCTGTTCGGCCACCACTTCGCCGCCATCGCCGGCGCCGGACCCCTGGTGGGTCCGGTCATCGCGGCGCAAATGGGCTACCTGCCCGGCACTATCTGGATCATCATCGGCGTCGTTCTTGCCGGTGCCGTCCAGGACTACCTGGTGATGTTCTTCTCCATGCGGCGCGGCGGCAGGTCCCTGGGACAAATGGCCCGCGAGGAGCTTGGCGTCATCGGCGGCACTGCGGCCCTCATCGCCACCCTGCTGATCATGGTGATCATCGTGGCCATCCTCGCGCTCGTCGTCGTCAATGCGCTGGGCGAAAGCCCGTGGGGTGTCTTCTCCGTAGGCATGACCATCCCCATCGCCCTGTTCATGGGCGTCTACCTCCGCTACCTGCGGCCCGGCAAAATCATGGAAGTGTCGCTGATCGGCTTCGTCCTCCTGATGGCGGCCATCGTCGGCGGCGGCATCGTGGCCGAAACCCCGTGGGGCGCCGACATCTTCAGCCTGGACAAGGTCACCATCGCGTGGGGGCTCATCGTGTACGGCTTCATCGCCGCCATCCTGCCCGTGTGGCTGCTCCTGGCACCCAGGGACTACCTGTCAACGTTCATGAAGATCGGCGTGATCGTGATGCTGGCGCTGGCCATCATCGTGGTCCGCCCGGAAATCACCGTTCCCGCCTTTAGTGAATTCGCCAGCAGGGACAACGGGCCGGTGTTCCCCGGGGCCCTGTTCCCGTTCCTGTTCGTAACCATCGCCTGCGGTGCCCTCTCCGGCTTCCACGCACTGATCTCGTCCGGCACCACCCCGAAGCTCGTGGAAAAGGAACGCCAGACCCGTTTCATTGGCTACGGCGGCATGCTGATGGAGTCATTCGTGGCCATCATGGCACTGGTGGCCGCCATCTCAATCGACCGCGGCCTGTACTTCGCCATGAACTCGCCGGCCGCGCTGACCGGCGGGACGGTGGAAACAGCAGCCACCTGGGTCAACAGCCTGGGCCTGGCCGGAGTTAACATCACCCCCGAGTTCCTGTCCCAGACGGCAGCCAACGTGGGGGAGGAAAGCATCGTGTCCCGCACCGGCGGTGCTCCCACCCTTGCCGTTGGCCTGGCTCACATCATGCAGCAGTTCATCGGCGGCACCGCCATGATGGCGTTCTGGTACCACTTCGCCATCATGTTCGAGGCCCTCTTCATCCTCACCGCTGTGGATGCCGGCACACGAGTTGCCCGCTTCATGCTGCAGGACTCGATCGGCAACTTTGTCCCCAAGTTCAAGGAGCACTCCTGGCGTCCCGGCGCCTGGCTCTGCACCGCCATCATGGTGGGAGCGTGGGGCGCGGTGCTGCTGATGGGCGTCACGGACCCGCTGGGCGGCATCAACACACTGTTCCCGTTGTTCGGCATCGCCAACCAGTTGCTGGCCGCAATCGCCCTGTCCGTGTGCCTGGCCATCGTGGCAAAGCGCGGCACGTTCAAGTACCTCTGGATTGTTGCCCTGCCGCTGGCGTTCGCCGCCGTGGTGACCATCACCGCGAGCTACCAGAAAATCTTCTCGTCCACCCCCGCGGTGGGCTACTTCGCCAACAACGCGGCCTTCAGCAAGGCCCTCGCTGACGGGAAGACGGAGTTCGGCACAGCTAAATCCGTGGCGGCCATGGAGGCCGTTGTCCGGAACACGGCCATCCAGGGCTGGCTCTCCGTGATCTTCGTGGTGCTCAGCATCATTGTGATTGCGACGGCGTTGCTCGCCACGGTCAAGGCCTTCCGCAACCGCACGGACGGCACCGCCGTCAAGGACAATGAGGACCCGGCCCTTCCGTCCAGGGTCTTCGCCCCTGCCGGGCTTATCCCCACACCCGCCGAACGCGAACTGATGGCTGAGTGGGACAAGGTGCCGGCGGAGCTCAGGTTCGAAAAGGGCGGCCACCACTAATGGCGGCGCGGCTGGCTGTGCTGACGCGGGGCGTCCGCGGCGTCGCCAGGTACTTCGGCGGCGTCCTGGGCGCGGACGCGTACGCCAAGTACCTGGAGCACCACAGGGCGGCCGGCCACGGGGCGGCACCGCTCACGGAGAAGGAATTTTGGCGCGACCGGACTGACCGCCAGGACACCAGTCCGCAGGGCCGGTGCTGCTGATTGAGCTTGCAGCGGACAAACCGCCAGGCAGGTTCATCCGGTGGGTCACGGGTGGATCGCTCATGAGAGTATGAACGCATGAGCGATCCACAAGACACTCAGTCAGCTGAGGACCTCCCGGTAGAAGGCACTCCCATCGACGACCGGCAGCCGCCCATGCACGCCCAGCCGGGCCCTCCGGAGGGCATGAAGCCCAAGGGGAGCAGCCTGCAGGACCTGGTGGATGAGCCGGCCAAGGTGATGCGGATCGGAACCATGATCAGGCAGCTCCTGGAGGAAGTGAAGTCCGCGCCCCTGGATGAGGCTGCGCGCGGCAGGCTGGCTGAAATCCACGAGCGCTCCATCAAAGAGCTGGAAGACGGACTGGCCCCGGAGCTCGTGGAGGAACTGGACAGGATCAGCCTTCCCTTCTCCGACGACGGCACTCCCTCGGACGCTGAACTGCGCATAGCCCAGGCCCAGCTGGTCGGGTGGCTTGAAGGCTTGTTCCACGGCATCCAGACGGCCATCGCCGCCCAGCACGCAGCACGCGAACACGCGGCTGCGCAGATGCAGCTCCGCCAGCTTCCGCCCGGAACGATGATCGCCCCCGGCGTGGTCATTGGTGAAAACGGTGAGCCGCAGAGGGCCGCCGCAGGTTCGCGCTCCGGCAATTCCGCCCGGCCCGGCCAGCGGGACGACCCGGACCACGGTCCCGGACAATACCTGTAAGGGTGCGCTTGGGCTTTTTCAGCGCCGCCAGGCAGGGGCGCAAGGATGATGCGGAACTGGGGAAGGGGCTGTGGCGCCGCGCCCACGACCGCTTCCAGCGGGGACTGGACCGCTTCCACCAGGTCCTTGAAGGTGTGGAGGACGACCAGCTTTACGGTGAACTGCTCGAGATCGCCAACGAGCTGGCGGGCCTCCTCGAAAGGGTACGGCTGGTTTGCATGGAGGCGCAGCGGCGTTCACCCAATGAAGGCCTGGATATTCCGGTTGACCTGGCCGGCGTGCACCGTGCCCTGTCCAAGGCCGGCAACTCATTGGCTACAACGGCGGAGGCAGCCGCCATGCTTCGGCTCGCCGTGGGCCCGGTCCCGGTAGGTGCGGCGTCCGTCCGGCGCCGGGCCGAGTCCGTCTTCCAGCAGGTGGCTGACGCCGAGCGCCACCTTGATGAGGAGGGCTCCGGGCAGCGGCAGGCGGACATTCCCGGTTAAGCGCCTGGCTTACTTCAGGCCGATACCCTCTTGGCGGGCTGCGGTGTTTGGCAGGATAGTCGAATGACTCTTTCACCTACACTGACGTTCAATGATGGAAACACGATTCCCCAGCTTGGCTACGGCGTGTGGCAGGTTGAGGACGACGTCGCCGAAAAGGTGGTCCGGCAGGCGTTTGAAGCAGGCTTCCGCCACATCGACACCGCCAAGATCTACGGCAACGAGGCAGGCGTGGGGCGGGCCATCGCCAGTTCCGGCCTCTCCCCGGAGCAGCTCTTCATCACCACCAAGCTCTGGAATGCTGACCAGGGCTATGAGTCCACCCTGGCAGCCTTCGAGGCGTCGATGGACAGGCTGGGACTCGAGACACTGGATCTGTACCTGATCCACTGGATGCAGCCCAAGCAGGACAAGTACCTGGACACCTGGAAGGCGCTGATCGAGCTCCAGAAGCGCGGCAGGGTCAAGTCCATCGGCGTGTCCAACTTCACCATCGAGGGCCTGCAGCGGCTCATCGACGAAACGGGCGTTGTCCCGGCCATCCACCAGATCGAACTGCACCCGTACTTCAGCCAGCGCGAACTTCGCGAGTTTGGCGCTTCGAAGGGAATCCTGACCCAGGCGTGGTCGCCGTTGGGCCAGGGCGGCGAGCTGCTCGAGGATTCAACGGTGGCGTCCATTGCCGCCAAGCACGGTGCCACGCCTGCCCAGGTGGTCATCGCCTGGCACCTGGCAATCGGCAACGTGGTGATTCCCAAGTCCGTCACGGAATCCCGGATCCGGGAAAACTACGCGGCGCTTGAGGTGAACCTGGACGCAGACGACGTCGAGGCCATCAATGCCCTTGACCGCTCGGCCAACGGCGAAGGCCGAATCGGCGCGGACCCGGCTGTTTCTGACTTCGCGTAGCCGCCGGACGGCGCCCACGCCAGGGCTTTAGCCGTCCACTGCCGCCCTGCCTGTTCTGTACAGGCAGGGCGCTTTGCGTTTAAGCGGGAGCGGTTTAGGCGGCTGTGCGGATCTGTTCTATGGACACGGCGTCGACGACAGCCCAGCTGTCCTCGCCGGCGCAGTGCCGGCTGGCAAAGCGTTCTGCTTCTGCCAGGGTGTCAAAGACCTCGGCCCGTGCCCGGCCGCAGTCGGCGTCGAAGTACGTAACGTGGAATTCCTGTACCAGTTGCTTTTCCATGAATCCAGTCTGCAACCGGGGTCTGACAATTACGGGAATCAGTCCCGCGTGTTGCCCAGCCGAAGGACCCGTTCCTGGGCAAGGACTGCCGTACGCTCGGCTTTGTCCGCGGCCCGCACCGCCTGCTTTGCCTCGGCAACGGTGGCCGCAAGCCTCTTCTTTGAGCGTTCCAGCTGCTCTTCGGCGGTCCTCAGCCGGGCACGAAGGTCTGCAGTCTCCTGGAGGAGTTCCGCAATTTGAGTCCGTATGTCGTCGGCCTGGTCCTGCAGCTCCCGCGCCGCCCGGGCTGTCCCGGCCTCTGCTGCCTGCGCTTCGGTAAGGGCAGCCCGGGCCCGTTCCAGCGCGGGCGGTGACGCGGGCCGCGGAGTCTGCCGGACTGCCTCAAGCCGCGGCTTTGCTGGCTTGCGCTGTTGCGGTGCTGCCGCCGTCGTCCGCGCTTTCCTGCCGGCGGGGGCCGCTGGCACGGAGGCGGGAGCCGCTGCAGCGGGCGGCAGGACCGAAGGGACTGCCACGGTGCCGTCCAGGTCAACGGCGTTCACGCCGTCCGCCAGCAATGTCTTGAGCAGCCGCCCGCTCCGCACGGCCGCTGCTGCTCCCTCATCGGCTGTCAGCGCGCGAAGCGTCTCCTCAACGTCGCCTGCCATGGCATCGCTGATGGCCCGGCCATGTTCCTGGGCCACTGTACGGGCGGTCTCGACGGCGGCGGAGAGCGACGTGCGGCGCTCACGTCCCAGGTCACGGAGCGACGCAGCATCCAGCGAGGCCTGTGCCGCACGCATTCTGCCACCGAGTTCCGTCAGCTGGGCCAGGACGTCCGGCTGGTGCACGGCCAGCATGTTCACTGCCCAGGCGGCCACCGACGGCTTCGGCAGTGCCCGGACCGCTGCCGCCAGCTCCTTGTCGGACGCGGCTGCTTCCCTCGCAGCCGTGGTCCTGGCCCCCACAAAGTCGTCCAGCGGTTTGGCGTAGAGCTGGTTGGCGACCTCCGCAAGAACCTCGTCTTCCATGCTCGCCATCTTAGGCGCCGGTGATCTGCCTACCTGTACTCACCCGGTTGGCCCGAACCGCCGCTGTCCGAACGTTGCCGGCGCCGGTCTTCCGCCTGGCCTATGCCGTCACGTACGGCGGCACGGATGACGCCGTACAGGACGTAGAAGAAGATGGCGGCGAAGACCAGGTTCAGGGCGATGTTATCCGGGGATGTCACAGCTGGTCACCGTCCGCCCAAAGACGCTGCACGCCTGCCGCGGCGTCGCGCAGTTTCCCGCCGTCCAGCACCACCGAGCTCTCGGCCAGGCCAAAGTCCATCCACTGGACGATCAGGCGAAGGTCCCCCGCGGGAGGCAAAGGCCAGAGCCAGGCGCTTCCCGTGCCCGCCAGTTCGTTGTCCGCGCCGCTGCCTCCACCGCTGTTCAGGGCAAGGGTTGGGGGTTCCGGTTCCTCGTTGCTGCCCATAAACCCGTGGGGACCATGGGCTCCCGTGCTGGCTTTGGAGCCGTCGGCAAGTTCCACGCCGAGCATCAGCCCGGAGAGGAGCCGTGTGCCGCGGCGGATGCCCATCCCTGGTTGAAAGAACAGGGAGTGTTTGTCCGCCCAGTCATCCTCGGTCTCGTCGCCCCGCTGGAAGACCCACGACAGGTTGAACGAGCAGCCCGTGGAATAGACCTCGGCGCTCCTTACGGCCACCACCATGCGGGGGCTGCGGTGCAGGAACCGGCCGATGTGGACGGCCACTGGAAGCTCGTAGGCGGGTGGAGCGGTCCACGCCGGCGGCACGAACCTGGTGCTGGGGGGCCGGGGCGCTGACGGCGGGATCGGAAAGTCCTGGAAGAAGGTCACGGTCATCCTTGGTCTCGCTGGCGGTGACCGACCAGCGGAACGGCGGAACTGTGCCGCCCTGGATCCCCCAATCCGTCCTTACTCCGCCAGTCTAGCCCTGCGTGTCCAGGCGGGTGCGAAGCCGTGCTGGGCGGCGCCCTCTTCAACGGCCACCGGGATGTCTGGCAGGCCGCTGGCACAAGGCTCCCGCGGGCCCACCGATTGCCCCTACTATCGCCGGGGCGGCAGGGCCATCATGGGAGCTATAGGCGCTGCAACCAATGATCGGAGTCCGCCATGATCCAGGCCCTGCGGTGCAGGTTGAATATCAGCCACCAGTGGCACGTCGAACATACCGAAGACGGAGGCCTGTACAAGCGTTGTTTGCGCTGCGGCAAGGATGGCGCGGAGGGGGACGGCGCGGACAACGGCTGGGCCCTCAGGAGATGGTGGTAGGCCCCGGTCGACCCCTTAACCAGCGAAAAACCCCGGAAACCCCTAAAACTTTGGGTTATCCGGGGTTTATCCCGAGCTTCCTATCAGAATCGAACTGATGACCTTTTCATTACGAGTGAAACGCTCTACCGACTGAGCTAAGGAAGCACCGCACGAATCTCCGGCGGAGCCGGGCGCTTCATGCAAGAGTCAACTGTAATAGAGTCCCCGCGCCCGGGTCAAAATGGGCGGCGGAAGCGGAGTGCGGCCTTCAGCACACCGTATTGTCGGCGGGAACCTGGCCGCTCACCAGATAGCTGTCCACGGCATCCCCGATGCAGCTGTTGGAACGGCCATAAGCGGTGTGGCCCTCGCCTTCCCAAGTGAGGAGCGCTGCGTTGCCCAGCTGCTTGCGGAGCGATGAGGCCCATTCCACCGGAGTGGCGGGGTCGCCGGTGGTGCCGATGACGACTATGGGGGAGTCGCCGTCGTATTCCACGGGCGACGGCGTGCGCACGCTCTTGTACGGCCAGTCGACGCAGTTGGTGCCTCCGTACGCAAAGAAGTACCCGAAGGTGGGGGAGTCCTGCGTCAGCCGCTGCTGCTCGGCGCGCATGGCGGCGGTATCGGACTCCATGGGGTAGTCAAGGCAGTTGATGGCGTTGAAGGCGAACGTCGAATTGGACGTGTACGTCCCGTTGGAAGAGCGGTCGGCCCCGAGGTCTGCGAGCCGCAGCATGAGGCTGACGTCTCCCGTCATTGCCGCTTCCAGGGCCTGGGTCAGGGCGGGCCAGCTTTGGTCGTTGTACAGCGGCGTGATCAGCCCGCTGACGAACATGGTGGCGTTCACTACCCGCCCGTCCTTGGCTGTCCGCGGCGTCTGCTGGACGGCGGCGATCAGGTCGCGGATCTGCTGGACACCGGAATCCACGTCCCCGCTCAGGGGGCACCCGTCCTGGCCCAGGCAGCTGGCAACATAGGCGCGTATTGCCTTCTCGAAGGCGCGGGCCTGCCCGCTGGTCAGCTCTTCATTGCTGATGGAAGGGTCCAGCGCCCCGTCCAGCACCATCCGCCCCACATTGCCGGGGAACAGGGAAGCGTAGGTTGAGCCCAGGAAGGTGCCGTAGGAGTAGCCAAGGTAGTTGAGCTTCGGGTCATTGACCACAGCCCGGAGAATGTCCACGTCCTTGGCGGAGCTGACAGTATCGATGTTCCCCAGCACCGGGCCGGTCTGCTCTTCGCACTGCGCTGCAACCGCCTTGTTGTCGGCCAGGACGGCAGACAGGCCTGAATCCGTTTCGAGATCGTAGATCTTGGCCCGGGCGGCATCCCGTTCGGCGTCGGTCATGCACGTGACCGGAGCTGAGCGTTTCACGCCGCGCGGGTCGAAGCCCACAAGGTCGTATGAGTCCCGCACAGCCTGCGAGAAATGTGTTCCGGCCGCATCCTTCACGAAGTCGTACCCGGAAGCACCCGGACCGCCCGGGTTGACCAGGAGGCTGCCCGTTTTCTTTCCGGTGCTGGGAGCCCTCAGCGCGGCAATCTGGATTGTCTCGCCGGCTGGGTCGTCGTAGTCCATGGGCACCGTCACGCTGGCGCACTGGAACTCGGTCTCGCACGGCTCCCAGACGACCTCCTGCGAATAGAACTCCTCCAGCCCCGCCGGTGCAGAAGCAACGATGGACGGGTCGGCCTTGGCAGTGGCGGCTTCCTGGCTGCGGTCTTCACCATTCAGGAGGCTGCAGGACGCCAGAACCATGGCCAGGGCCATGGCCCCGAGGGCACGGACGCCAACCGCCGCGGATCGCGGGCGTACGGGCAGGGGGCGGGCAGTCATCGGGTCTCCTTGAAGGACTAGATCAGGCTGGCTGCCATGGACTCAATGGTCAACAGCGGTGCAACGTTAGTGGTGGTGATGCGTTCGCGGGCTTTGTTGATGGCATCCATCCGGGCAAGTGTCGACTCCGGCGTGGAACGGCGGGCGAACTCCTCCAATTCGCCCCTGAGCTCAACGTTTACCAGCTCCACAGCATTCCCGAGCTGGATAATCAGCACATCGCGGTAGAAGGAAAGAAGATCCGTCAGGGTCCGGTCCAGCGAATCGGTGATGGAGCGCTTGGCGCGCCGCTTCTGGTCGTCCTCCAGCTGCTTGACCTGGCTGCGCATGGCGGGCGGCAGTGTCCCGGACTCGGGGGCACCCAGCGTCGCCAGCAGTGCGGCCTTCTCCGCAGCGTCCCGTTCTTCATTGGAGCTGTTGGCCTCGGCCGTGGCGATCTTGACCAGCTTGTCCGCCATCATCACCGCAGCGGTGACGCCCCTGAGGCCGAGCGGAAACCGCACAGTCTCCAGCCGGCGTTCCCTGGCAGCGGGGTCGCGGGCCAGCCGCCGGGCAATGCCCACGTGGCTCTGCGCCGCCCTGGCGGCACGCTCAGCCAGAGCCGGCTCAACGCCGTCGCGCTTTACCAACAGGGCAGCGACGTCCGCGGCAGGCGGGAGCCTCAAAGCCACGCTGCGGCAGCGCGAGCGGATGGTCACCAGGACGTCCGCCGGGGACGGGGCGCACAGCATCCATACGGTCCGGGGGGTGGGTTCCTCGATGGCTTTGAGGAGGACATTCGTGGTGCGTTCCGCCATCCGGTCCGCATCCTCCACCACGATGATGCGCCACCGCCCCGTCGACGGCCTGTTTCCGGCGGTGGCCACCAGCTCCCGGGCTTCGTCGATGGTGATGGTGACCTTCTCCGTCCGGACAAACGTGACGTCCGAGTGGGTCTCGCCCAGGATGGTCAGGCAGGCGGAGCAGCGGCCGCACCCGCGCTGGCTGACATCTTCCTGGTCGCAGTTAAGTGCCGCGGCAAAAGCCTTCGCCGCGTTCGAGCGCCCGGAGCCCGGCGGACCGGTAAAAAGCCACGCGTGGGTCAGCCCGTCACCGCTGGATGCCTGCCGCAGTTGTTCGACGACGGCGGGTTGCCCTTGCAGGTCGTCCCACACGGTCACGGGTGGCCACCGACTGACGGAGCGCGGGCGGGGACGTCCCCGGGGACGCCGTGGTGCGCGGCCAGGAGACTTTCCACCCGCTCGAGTATCTGTTCCGCCAGTTCCCCGACCGAGTGATGGGCCGGCAGCACCAGGTAGGACCCCGGACGGCTGCGTGCCAATTCCAGGAATGCATCGCGGATCCGGGTATGGAAGTCATCAGCTTCGGATTCCAGCCGGTCCTCGGCAGCTTCGCCGGCGGTTCGGCGGCGGCGGCCCACGGCCGGCTCGACATCCAGCAGGACGGTGAGGTGGGGCTGCAGGCCGGACGTGGCCCACTCGTTAAGGGACCGCACAGCGTCTTCGCCCAGTCCGCGTCCCGCCCCTTGGTAGGCGACGGACGAATCGATGTACCGGTCCGTCAGGACGATCTCGCCGCGTTCCAGGGCGGGGCGGATGACCTGGGTGGCGTGCGCGGCCCGGGAAGCGGCGAAGATGAGCGCTTCCGTATGGGCATCAATGTGGCCGTGGCCGTGGTCCAGCACCAGGGAACGCAGCTTTTCACCAATGGGAGTTCCGCCTGGCTCACGGGTGCGCAGGACGGTGTGGCCCTGGGATTGAAGGGCTTCCGCAAGCCGGGCAGCCTGCGTTGATTTGCCGGCGCCGTCGCCGCCCTCAAACGCGATGAAAAGCCCGGCCCTTTGTTTGCTCACCCATCAAGCCTACCGATCCCCGCTGACAAATCCGATTGGGCCTGTGGACAAAGGCCGGGCCAACGGGGGTAACAGCTTTCCGGCGGACTGCCGGCTGACAGTACGCTTTCACCATGAGTCTCTCCGAACAGCAGGCCGCGGTACTGTCAGCCGAAACCGTGGTGGTTGCGGCCGGGCGTCCCCCGAGGGAACGGGACCAGCCGGTCAACCAGCCGATCGTCCTTTCCTCCACATATTTTGGTTCCGGCCCGCTCGGGGATGGCGACCGTGGGTACGGCCGGTATTCGAATCCAACCTGGGACCCCTTCGAAGAGGCCCTCGGCCAGCTTGAAGGTTCCGGTCTGCCGGGTCTGCTCTACTCGTCGGGGCTCGCGGCGGTCAGCTCGGCCCTTTCCCTGATTCCCGCCGGGGGAGTGCTGGTGATGCCCGCCCACAGTTATTCGGGGTCCCTGGTCATGGCCACGGAACTGGCCCAAAAGGGCTTCATTGAACTGCGCACCGTTGACATCGCCGACACTGCCGCCGTCAGGGAGGCCCTTGCGCCAGGGGGACCGGCGGCCCGCCCGGCCGCCATGTTGTGGCTTGAAAGCCCCACCAACCCCATGCTTGGCATTGCCGATATCCCCGCACTGACTGGCGCCGCGCACGCTGCCGGCGCCATCGTCGTCACCGACAACACTTTCTCCACGCCCCTTGTCCAGCAGCCCCTGCTGCTGGGATCCGACGTCGTCCTGCACTCGGTGACAAAGTACTTGGCGGGTCATTCCGACGTCGTCCTTGGCGCCCTGGTGACAGCCAACCCGGACATCCGCTCCGCGCTGCTCCACCACCGGACCATCCATGGGGGAATCGCGGGGCCGTTCGAAGCGTGGCTGGCGCTGCGCGGGCTGCGGACTCTGGCGCTGCGGGTGGAGAGGTCCCAGTCGTCTGCCCTGGTTTTGGCGGAGCGGCTGAGCAAGCATCCGGCGTTTGAGTCCGTCCGTTTCCCGGGCCTGCCCGAGGACCCCGGCCACGGGCGGGCCAAGGTGCAGATGAAGGGGTTCGGCTCCATCATCTGCGTGCAGGTGGCCCCTGCGGGAGGGCTGAGCGGCGCCGACACCGCTGACAAACTCGTCCGCGCGCTGCAGCTGTGGCTGCCTGCGACGTCGCTGGGCGGTGTTGAGTCCCTCATTGAACGCCGACGGCGGCACACCGCCGAGCCGGTGAGCGTCCCCGAGAATTTGGTGCGGCTGAGTGTGGGAATCGAGAACGTGGAAGACCTCTGGGCCGATTTGAAGCGGGCGCTTGACTCGCTGGGCAGCTAGGCTGGGCTTGTGGACGGTGAACTGATTATTCGGCCTGTAGAGCAGGCAGTGTTCTTTATCCTGGCCCTGGTGGCACTGGGGCTTGAATTGTGGGCTGTGGTCGACTGCGCCCGGCACCGTGCCAACGCGTTCGAGGCCACGGGCAAAAGGACCAAGACTTTCTGGCTTGCCCTGACCGGCGGTGCGGCCCTGATCGGTGTCATCTCCTTCTTCAGCAGCGGAGGCGGCTTTTTTGGCACGCTGGGCCTGTTCGGCCTCGCAGCCGTCGTCGCCGCGTCCGTTTACCTTGCGGACGTGCGGCCGGCCGTGAAGGATGCAGGCCGGGGCGGCAGCCGCAACACCGGCCCGTACGGCCCGTGGTGAACCAGCAGCCGGCCTGACCGCACCTTTCACACCAAAAATCCCGCAGGTTACCTAGGGCGGAGCCTGCCCGCGGGAACGCTTCAGCGGGCCCCTACGCCAGGGGTGCGACGGCGTCCCAACCCACCGTGAGTTCGCCGAGCCGCCACCGTGCGGGCCCGTCCTGCACCGGCCAGCCGGCATCGCGCAAGGTCCGGCACATTCCCTGCCACCGTTGCCTGTTTCCGAAGGATGCCAGGGGCGCGCATTCCAGCCATGCCCGGTCCATGGCCTGCATCAGGGCGTGGACCGGTTCGCCGGGAACGTTGCGGTGGATCAGGGCTTTGGGCAGTCTTTCGGCTACGTCCGAGGGCAGGTCGAAGCTGCCGAACCGGACTGAGATGCTGAGGGACAGCGGCCCATCGGCGTCCAGCGCCACCCAGGTGACGCGCCGCCCGATCTCGTCGCAGGTGCCGTCGATGAACAGGCCGTCAGGGGCCAGCCGGTCCTGAACCAGCCGCCAGATGCCGGGAACGTCCGCTTCCTCGTATTGCCGCAATACATTGAACGCGCGCACCAGCACCGGCCGTCCCGGCACGGGCAGTTCGAAGCCGCCCACCCGGAAGCTCAGGCCAGGGCGTTGCAGGGGGAGGGCTGCGCGGACGCGTTCCGGTTCAATTTCGATTCCGAAGACCCGCACATCCGGGCGGACGGCGGAAAGCCGTTCAAAGAGCTCGACGGCGGTAGCGGGCGTGGCGCCGTAGCCCAGGTCCACCACGAGGGGATCGGCGGCATTCCGGAGCCGCCAGGCCTGGGGGCCGGCCAACCAGCGGTCAACCCGCCGCATCCGGTTGGGATTGGTGGTTCCGCGGGTTACGTTGCCCACCGGTTTGCCCGGTCTGCCGGTGCTGCTCCTGCCGGAAATCTGCGGGGCAGTCACCCGTTCAGCCTTTTGCACCACGGCCCCACCTTATCCCTGTAGCCGGAGGAGGCGCGTCACGGGGCCGGGGTTGTAACGCTGGGCAGGCTGCGGCAGCGCTCGGCTAGGATGAAAATCATGACTTACAAGCTGATTCTGCTGCGCCACGGCCACAGCGAATGGAACGCCAAGAACCTGTTCACCGGCTGGGTGGACGTAGACCTCAACGACCAAGGCCGTACGGAAGCAGCACGCGGCGGGGAACTCCTGGTTGAGAACGATGTTCTCCCGGACGTCCTCTACACCTCCTTGCTGAAGCGGGCCATCAACACCGCAAACATTGCCTTGGACAAGGCCGACCGCGGCTGGATCCCGGTGAAGCGTGACTGGCGCCTGAACGAACGCCACTATGGCGCCCTGCAGGGCAAGGACAAGGCCCAGACCCTTGCCGAGTACGGCGAGGAGCAGTTCATGGAGTGGCGCCGCTCCTACGACACCCCGCCGCCGCCCCTGGACGACGATTCCGAGTTCTCCCAGGCACACGATCCCCGCTATGCGGACCTGGGTGACGCCCTCCCGCGCACCGAATGCCTGAAGGACGTCCTGGTCCGCCTGCTGCCGTACTGGGAGTCGGACATCAAGGAGGACCTGAAGGCCGGCAAGACCGTCCTGGTCACGGCCCACGGCAACTCCCTGCGCGCCCTGGTCAAGCACCTGGACGGCATCAGCGACGAAGCCATCGCCAGCCTGAACATCCCCACCGGCATCCCGCTGGTGTACGACCTGGACGAGAACTTCCAGCCGATCAAGTCCGGCGGCACCTACCTTGACCCGGAAGCCGCGGAACAGGCGATCCTGGCCGTAGCCAACCAGGGCAAGAAGTAAGACTTCGCGGTTCTTCGCCGGGTGCTCGGTCGTTCCTCCCTTAGACGCACTCCGGCCGAAGAACGCGCTGCGTCAAAAGTGAAACGACGACGGCGGGCTGGTCACCTGAGGTGACCAGCCCGCCGTCGTTTCTTCCCTCAAGAGTTTTTGTCCAGATATGCAGGCCTCCGGACCTCGGAAGTCGGCGTATCTGGACAAAAACTCCCAGGGGGTTTAGCTGTGTTCTGTGCCGGTGGGCTGCCAGGCGCCGGTCACCAGGTAGGTGACCTTCTGGGCCACTGAAACCCCGTGGTCCGCAAAGCGTTCGAAGTAGCGGCTGGCGAGGGCAACGTCCACGGTGGTGGCGGGTGATTCCTTCCACTCAGGTGCTGCGATGGCCTTGAAGACGCTGAGGTGGAGGTCATTGATGGCGGTATTGGCCTTTAGGATGTCCCTTGCCACCTCAAGGTCGCGGGTTTCCAGGAGGACAGTCAGCTTGTCCGCAATCTCCTGGTCCAGTTCGGCCATGCGCTTGAAGGTGCCGGTCATGGACGCGGGAATCACGGTGGACGGGTAGCGCAGGCGTGCCAGCTGGGCAATGTGCCGGGCAAGGTCGCCCATGCGCTCCAGGGATGCGCTCATCCGCAGCGATCCCACAATCATCCGCAGGTCGCTGGCCACCGGCCCCTGCAGCGCCAGGATGTCGATGGCGCGCTCGTCGAGGCTGTTCTGCAGGAAGTCGATGCGGGCGTCCGCGGCGATGACGTCCTGCGCCAGGTCGACGTCCGCCACTTCGAAGGACGTGGTGGCCTTGTCCATCGCTTCGCTTACCAGCCGGGAGATTTCCACGAGCTGGTCACCGACCTGGGTCAGCTCTTCCTGAAAAACCTTACGCACGTGGGCGTCCTTTCCTTGTAACTCCCGCCGGCCCCGGTCCGGGCAGCGGGAATCGCGTCGCCAATCGGCACTCCAACCAGCTAGTCTGCCAGCGCCGGGTAAACGGCGAGGCCCTTGAAGGTGAACGTTAGTTGAACCGTCGCAGGAGGAGGCCTGGACGCGCCGATCAGCGTCTTCCAGAGCATAAGGTGGAGCTGTGGATCCTATGTTCATCGGCCTGGTGGCCGGCCTCGTCGGCCTGGCGCTCGGCACGTTCGGTGTGCTCGCCTACCGGGTCAGTGAGCGGCAGCGGCGTCTCCTGGACGTGGACGCCGAAGAACCGGCGCTGCCGCCGGGCGCCGCCGAGGTGCTCGCCGTCGTCGGCCGTGCCTTTGTGGTGGTGGACGCCGTGGACGGCGTGGTCCGTGCCAGCCCGGCAGCCTACGCGTACGGCCTGGTCCGCGGCCATACTGTTGTTCACAGGGAGCTGCTGGACATGACGGCCGGCGTCCGGCGGGACGGTGTCATCCTGGAGAAACAACTGGAGCTTCCCCGCGGCCCGCTCGGCCAGGGAACCATCATCGTCCAGGTCCGGGCCGCGATGCTCGGGGAGGAATACATCCTGCTGCTTGCGGATGACCGCACCGAAATTACGCGGACGGAAGAGATCCGGAACGACTTCGTAGCCAACGTTTCCCACGAGCTGAAGACGCCCGTTGGTGCCATCTCCCTGCTCGCCGAGGCCCTTGAGTCCTCGGCGGATGACGAACTGGCCGTCCGGCGCTTTGCCAAACGCATGCACAAGGAGTCAGGCCGGCTGGCCGCACTGGTGCAGGACATCATCGAGCTGTCCAGGCTGCAGGGGGCCAGTGTGGCTCAGCAGGGCAGGCCGGTCGACGTCAATGCCGTCATAGCCGAGGCTGTGGACCGGTCCCAGCTTCCGGCGGAGAGCAAGAACATCCGGATCGTCGTGGGAGGACGGACGGAGGCGAAGGTCTTCGGCGACCAGGACCTGCTGGTGACCGCGCTCCGGAACCTGATCGACAACGCCATCCGCTACTCCCCGGAAAACACCCGGGTGGGGATCGGTGTGCGCAGCAGGGAGGGCCTGGTCTCCATCTCTGTAACGGACCAGGGCGAGGGACTCAGCCCCGAGGACCAGGAACGCGTCTTTGAACGCTTCTACCGGGTGGATTCGGCACGCTCGCGCCATACAGGCGGCACCGGCCTGGGCTTGAGCATCGTCAAGCACGTGGCCTCCAACCACGGCGGCGAGGTAACCCTGTGGTCGCAGCCCGGGCAGGGATCCACCTTTACCCTCCGGCTTCCCGAAATGGAAGGCCAGGACGGCGGGGAACAACAGGATGCCGCCGCAGCCGCCCCGGGACCGGCCCGGCACAGCCTGGAAGAGCCACCTGTCACCCAAGGACCCGGCGCCGCCGGTGCAACAGAACGAGGAGCAAAAGCTTGAGCAGGATTTTGATTGTCGAGGATGAGGAGTCGTTCAGCGATCCCCTCTCCTACTTGCTGGGCAAGGAAGGGTTCGAGGTGGAGGTCGTGGACAACGGCCTGGACGCCATCACAGAATTCGACCGGAACGGCGCGGACCTGGTGCTGCTGGACCTGCAGCTTCCCGGGCTCTCCGGCACGGAAGTGTGCCGCCAGCTCCGCCAGCGGTCCAGTGTCCCCGTGATCATGCTGACGGCCAAGGACGCCGAAATCGACAAGGTGGTGGGCCTGGAGCTTGGCGCCGACGACTACGTCACCAAGCCCTATTCGTCCCGCGAGCTCGTGGCGAGGGTCAGGGCAGTACTGCGGCGCCAGGGCGAACCGGAGGAGCTTGTCTCTTCCACCGTGCAGGCAGGCCCGGTCCGGATGGACATTGAACGCCATGTTGTCAGCGTGGGCGGGGAACAGGTGCTGCTGCCGCTGAAGGAGTTTGAGCTCCTGGAAATGCTGCTGCGCAACTCCGGCCGCGTGCTCACCCGGGGCCAGCTGATCGACCGTGTGTGGGGTTCGGACTACGTGGGGGACACCAAGACCCTGGACGTCCACGTCAAAAGGCTGCGCGGCAAGATCGAGCCGGACCCTTCAGCGCCGCGATTCCTGGTGACCGTGCGTGGCTTGGGGTACAAGTTCGAGCCGTAAGCACGCAGTTCCCGGCAGCTGCCGGCTCAGCAAAAGCTGGCGACGAACGGCAAACAAAAGGAGGGGCCGCCAGGCCCCTCCTCTTGTTTGCTTCAATGCTTGGCGGTCATCCCTGCTGCCTAGTGGCCGTCGCCTCCGGCGGCTTCTTCGGATTCCGACGGCGAAGGGCTGGCGGAGGTGGGCGCAGGAGTGCTTCCGGCTGGCAGGTACTCCTGGTACTCGGGCAGCGTGGTATCCAGTACGGGAACCTTCACCGTGTTGCTGACGTTCGTGCCGTCTTCGCTGATTTCGACGTCGACGAGCGAGCCCGGGATCCCTCCCGTTGTGCTGAGGATGGCTTCATCGGAGCTCTCGTTAAGCAGGGTGTAGTCGTTGGCCTTGACCGGAATTTCGGTCTGCGACCCTTCCGCACCGTTGACCGTGAGGGTCACGTCCTGTGAGGAGGAGTTGTAGACGGCGCCGATCAGGCGGCCCGGCTGGTCCTCGCCTGCGGAGACGATAAGGATGTTGCGGAGCTCCAGCGGACCGAGGTCGGCGATGATGCCGTCAGACGCCTGGTACCGGGCGGTCGTCTGCTGGGAATTGGTGTACCCGCAGCCCGAGGTCAGCAGGCCTACGCCAAGGGCGGCTGCCGTCAGTGCCAGTTTGCCGTGCTGGGCCCGGGTCATCGCAGTGAAACGCACGTCGCGTACTCCTCAAGAGTCTTGAAACATTAATCACGCATAGCCTATCCGTAAAGCGCGCCAAACGAGGATTCGGCGTTGTCACAACACCCTTCCGTCAGCCCGGCGCATGCACTATTATCTGCGTTCGTCAAGGGGGTGAGGGGGTCTGATTAGGCCGATTTTCCGCGTATTTCTGCGGTTCCCGGTCCCCTTCCCGGCCGGTCATATGCCCGAATCGTGATAAACTGGTCAGCGGGAAAGGGGAAATGTCCACATGGTATTTGAGGTCGGCGAGACAGTAGTTTACCCTCACCACGGTGCTGCGAAGATTGAAGAAATCAAGATGCGCACCATCAAGGGCGAAGAGAAAATGTATCTCAAGCTCAAGGTGGCCCAGGGTGATCTGACCATTGAAGTTCCAGCAGAGAACGTTGACCTTGTTGGGGTTCGGGACGTAGTGGGCAAGGAAGGCCTGGAGCACGTATTTGATGTGCTTCGTGCTGAGTTCACGGAAGAACCCACCAACTGGTCACGTAGGTACAAGGCAAATCTGGAGAAGCTTGCTTCCGGTGACGTCATCAAGGTTGCCGAGGTCGTCCGCGACCTGTGGCGCCGCGATCACGACCGGGGCCTTTCCGCAGGCGAAAAGCGAATGCTGGCCAAGGCCCGGCAGATTCTGATTTCAGAACTGGCGCTGGCTGAGAAGACCGACGAGGAGAAGGCTGCAAGCGTTCTCGACGAGGTCCTGGCTTCCTAAGAATTGAACCCCGGTGTCACCCAGGTGGCGCCGGGGCTTCTTTTTGCCCAAAATCGTGCCCCTGAAGATTCACCCGCCGGTGTTCAGCGCCCGCGGCCCGCAGGGACGTAGGCTAGTCCGCATGAGCGAAACACCCACCCGCCCGGTCACCGCAGTGATCCTGGTGGCAGCAGGTTCAGGGCAGAGGCTGGGCTACGGCATCCCCAAGGCAGCGGTCCCGCTGGGCGGTGAACCAATCCTGATGCATGCCCTTCGCGGCATTGTCGCGTCCGGAACCGGCAGCCAGGTGTGCGTCGCCCTGCCGCCCGGAGAGGACACGCTCCGCCGGCTGTGCGAGGATTTCCGGCAGGAACTGGCGGACGGCGGGCCGCTCCTTTCCATTGTGGATGGCGGCGCCACCCGGGCAGATTCCGTCCGCGCCGGCATGGCCGCTTTGATGGAAGGCATTGAAGCGGTGCTGGTGCACGACGCCGCCCGCGCCCTCACCCCCGAGTCCGTCTTCCACCGTGTCACCGACGCCCTTGCTGCCGGCGCCGCAGCCGTCATTCCCGCCGTCGCGGTCGTGGACACCGTCAAGACCGTCGCTGCCACCTCGGGCAAGGACGCCAGCCTGGCGCCGGAGGTTGTGACCGGAACAGCGCCCCGCGAGGAACTCCGCGCAGTGCAGACGCCCCAGGGTTTCCACCTTGAGACGTTGCTGAAAGCACACGAGGCTGCGCGCAGCCTCGACCAGAAAAGCTCAGCAGCCGTCACGGATGACGCCATGCTCGTGGAAATGCTCGGGATCCCGGTCCACGTGGTGAGGGGGTCCACCCAGTCCCTGAAAATCACCACTCCGCTGGACCTGATCTTCGCCGAAGGGCTTCTGGAGGGCCCGCTGGGTGCGCGCTGGGTGGAAGGCTAGCAATGGAACGTGCCGAAATGATCATCCCCCGCACCGGCATTGGCCTGGATGTGCACGCCTACGCCACCGAGGACCAGCCCCGTCCGCTATGGCTTGGCGGTCTGCTCTGGCCGGGCGAGCGCGGTCTCGCAGGGCACTCGGACGGGGACCCCGTAGCGCATGCGGCCGCGGATGCGCTGTTCTCCGCCGCAGGGCTGGGTGACCTCGGCACGCACTTCGGGACGGACCGGCCGGAGTTCGCCGGCGCCGCGGGAACCACGCTGCTGGCCGAGGCTGCTCGGATTGTCCGCGCAGCCGGGTTTGAGATCGGCAATATAGCGGTCCAGTTCGTTGCCAACCGGCCCAAGTTCGGTCCGCGCCGGGAGGAATCGCAGCAAGTCCTGAGCGATGCAGCCGACGCGCCGGTGAGTGTCACGGCAACCACCAGCGACCACCTTGGATTCACCGGCCGGGGCGAAGGCATCTCGGCGGTGGCTACCGCTTTGGTGTATCCAAGGCCGCCCCTTCCCATCAGCTAATCTGGAGCGGTGACCCTGCGCTTCTATGACACTGCCTCCGCCGAAGTCCGGAACTTCGTGCCCCTCGTCGAGGGCAAGGCCAGCCTCTACTACTGCGGGGCCACCGTGCAGGGCATGCCCCATGTGGGCCATATCCGCTCGGCCATTGCCTTCGACCAGCTCACCCGCTGGCTGGCCTACCGCGGCTTCCGGGTCACGGTGGTCCGGAATGTCACGGACATCGACGACAAGATCCTGGCCAAGTCCGAGGCCTCCTTCGCCCAAGGTTTCCAGCCGGAACCGGGGGAGGTGCGGGAAGAGGAATGGTGGGCCCTGGCCTACCGCTATGAGCAGGAGTTCCTCAAGGCCTACGACACCCTCGGTGTCTCCCGGCCCACATACGAGCCACGCGCCACCGGACACATCCCCGAGATGCACGCCCTCATCCAGCAGCTGATCGACCGCGGCCACGCCTACCCTGCCCCGGACGGCTCGGGAGACGTCTACTTCGATGTCCGTTCCTGGAGCAAGTACGGCGCACTGACCCGCCAGAACATCGACGATATGCAGGCGGCGCCGGACGTTGAGGCCCAATTCAGCAACAGGAAAAAGGACCCGCGCGACTTCGCTTTGTGGAAGGGGTCCAAGGCGGGAGAACCGACGACGGCGAGCTGGGCTTCCCCGTGGGGCGCCGGCCGGCCGGGCTGGCATCTGGAATGCTCTGCAATGGTGACCAAATACCTCGGCACCGAGTTCGATATCCACGGCGGTGGCCTTGACCTGCGCTTCCCGCACCATGAAAACGAGATGGCCCAGTCCCAGGCCGCCGGCCACCCGTTCGCCAGCTTCTGGATGCACAACGGCATGGTGACCTACGAGGGCGAAAAGATGTCGAAGTCCATTGGCAACACCATCAGCCCCGCTGAAATGCTGGAAGTGGCCTCCCCCCGCGTAGTCCGCTACTACCTGGGCCAGGCACACTACCGCTCCGTCCTGGACTACCGTCCCACCTCCCTGCAGGAGGCAGCGGCCGCCGTCGAACGCATTGACGGGTTCATCAGCCGTGCGGTGCGGGCGCTGTCCGGCGGCGGCGACTACAGCTTCGCCACCTACGGGACCGTGCCGGAAGAATTCGAACGCGCCATGGACGAGGACCTCAACGTGCCGCAGGCCTTGGCCGTGCTCCATGAAATGGTCCGGTCCGGCAATACTGCGTTGACCGACGGGAAGCTGGAGGAAGCGCGGCAGGCCCTGCACCACGTCCACGACATGCTTCGCGTCCTCGGCCTGAACGACGTTGCTTCCGGCGCCGTCGCGGACATGCGGGAATCAGCTGCGTTGTCAGTCCTCGTAGAAGCCCAACTCGCAGCCCGCGCCGCAGCCCGTGCCGACAAGAACTGGACCGCCTCGGATGCCATCCGGGACACCCTGGCCGCCGCCGGCGTGGTTGTAGAGGACGGACCCGAGGGTCCCACCTGGAGCCTGAAGCGGGACTGACCGGGCAGTCCGCAAGCAACCGCTGAGCACAGAGCAGGCGATTTTTCCTGGTTCAGTAGACTGGTAGGCAGACTCAGTCAACACAATCAAGGGTGGAACACAATGGCCAACAATGGTCGCCGATCGGTTAAAGCGAAGAAGGGCCCAACCATCGGGACCGGTGGCCACGGCCGCAAGGCCCTGGAAGGCAAGGGCCCCACGCCCAAAGCGGAGGACCGCCCCTACCACAAGGCCCACAAGGCCAAGCAGCTCTCGGAGCGCTCCGCAGCGAAGCGCAACCCGGGTGCCCGCAGCGCGGGAGCGGCCAAGTCCGGACCCAAGGGCCGCGCCACCGAGGAAGTCGTCACCGGCCGCAACTCGGTAGTGGAGGCACTGCGTGCCGGCATCCCGGCCAAGGCGCTGCACGTCGCCATCCGCATCGAGATGGACGATCGCGTCAAGGAATCGCTGAAGCTCGCCGCTGAACGCGGCATCCCGCTGATGGAAACCGGAAAGCCCGAACTTGACCGGATGACCGATGACGCGGTGCACCAGGGCCTGGTGCTGCAGATTCCGCCGTACGACTACCAGGATGCCTACGAACTGGCTGAAGACACAGTCGATAAGTGGAAGAAGGGGCACATCAGCAACGCGCCGCTTTTCGTGGCGCTGGACGGCATTACCGATCCCCGCAACCTCGGCGCCATCATCCGCTCGGTTTCCGCCTTTAGCGGCCATGGCGTCATCGTCCCCGAACGCCGCTCCGTGGGTGTGACCGCCTCGGCCTGGAAGACCAGTGCCGGCGCCGCTGTCCGCGTGCCCGTGGCCCGGGCATCGAACCTCAACAACGCCTTGAAGCAGTTCAAGAACATGGGGATTTTCGTCCTGGGCCTGGACGGCGACGGCGACGTTTCCCTGCCTGACCTGACGCTTGCCACCGAACCCGTGTGCATCGTGGTGGGCTCGGAGGGGAAGGGCCTCAGCAGGCTGGTCCGCGAGAACTGCGACCAGATCGTGTCCATCCCCATTGATTCCGCCATGGAATCGCTGAATGCCTCCATGGCCGTGGGCATCTCGCTCTACGAGGTCTCCCGGCAGCGGGCCACCAAATAGGAGCCGGCGGGTACTGCGCACTGCAGTGCCCGCTTCGCTTAGCAGTACCCGGCGCAACCACGGCGTCCGGGCAGGTCACGTGCCGCTGGCGGCTAATATTTAGGTGATGGTCATGCCGCTCTTCGACACTGCTTCCACCATGGACGCCTCCACGGCCGCTCCACTCGGTGTGAGTGTTCCGCGCGCTGATTCGGGGGGCTCACGCCACCGGGCAGGCGGGCGTGCCAACGTGGCCTGCTATGCACCGGGCATCTCCAGCCTGGAAATCGCGTATATCGCCCCTGGCGGGGAGTGGAAGCTGCAATCGCTGCCCAACGTCACGCATGGGGTCCACCACGGGATCGTTGAGGACCTGCCATACGGAGCCCGCTATGGTTTCCGTCCAGCGTCCAGCGAGCAGTCGCTGCCTTTTGCCGTGCCCACCGCGGACGTTGATGACGACGGCGGCCAGCCGCTTCTGCTTGATCCTTACGGCAGGGCCGTGGACCAGCGCGATGGCTTCCTGACCAGCGTGCGCATGGCGGGGGACTTCGACTGGGGAACAGACGAACGCCTCAGGCTGCCGTGGCGCAACACGATCATCTATGAGGCACATGTCCGCGGACAAAGCATGCTCCACCCGGATGTTCCGGAGGAACTGCGCGGCACGTACGCCGGCATGGCCCACCCTGCCATCATCGAGCACCTAACCAGCCTGGGAATCACGTCGGTCCAGCTTCTGCCGGTGCACTTCCACCTGGATGAACCCCACCTGCAGGACCTGGGACTGACCAACTACTGGGGCTACAACACGGCGGCTTTCTTCTCCCTGCACCCCGGCTACGCCACCCGGGCAGCCCAGGAAGCCGGCCCGCAGGCCGTCCAGGACGAGTTCAAGGGAATGGTCAAACTCCTCCACGCCGCAGGGCTGGAAGTCATCCTCGACGTCGTCTACAACCACACAGCCGAGGGCGGTCCTGACGGCCAGACCATCAGCTTCCGCGGGCTGGGTGAGCAGGCGTACTACCGGACGGACGGACACGGAAAGTACGTGGACACCACGGGCTGCGGAAACAGCCTGAACTTCGGTGAGCCACGCGTTGTCCAGATGGTCCTGGACTCCCTTCGGTACTGGGTGGATGAGTTCCACATCGACGGCTTCCGCTTCGACCTCGCCGTGACGCTGTGCCGGAACGCTTCCAACGACTTCGACCCCCGGCACCCCTTCCTCGTCGCCATCGCCGCGGATCCCGTCCTGTCGGACGTCAAGCTGATTGCCGAGCCGTGGGATGTGGGCTATGGCGGCTGGCAGACCGGGCGGTTCCCGGGCGGCTGGGTTGACTGGAACGACCACTTCCGGGATGCGCTCCGGTCCTTCTGGCTCGCTGACCGGGCTGCCCTGGAAGCGGGGGGCCACGGCGGGTCCCTGGCCAAGCTCGCGGACGGCCTGTCCGGCTCCGCGGCCCTCTTCCAGGCCTCGGGCCGCTCCCGCCTGGCGTCGGTCAACTTCATCACCTCCCACGACGGCTTCACGCTTAATGACCTCGTCTCGTTCGACCGCAAGCACAATGAGGACAACGGCGAGGAGAACAGGGACGGGCACGGCGACAACCGCAGCTACAACCATGGCGTCGAAGGCCCCACCGAGGACGGCGCCATCCTGGCTAAAAGGGCCCAGTCCCGCCGCAATCTGATGGCGTCGCTGCTCATCTCCCTGGGCGTGCCCATGATCACTGCCGGCGATGAACTGGCGCGCACCCAGCAGGGAAACAACAACGCCTACTGCCAGGACAACCCCATCGCCTGGCTGGACTGGACACGCACTCCGGAATCCCACGAAATGCTCCGCAGCACCAAACGCTACATCCGGCTGCGCAAGGAGTTCCTCGCCGCGCAGCCCCACGACTTCCCGGTCCGGGACGAGCAGTCATACCTCCACTGGTTCGACCAGGACGGCCATCCCATGTCCATGGAACGCTGGAACGATCCCCACCACCGGGTGGTGCAGCTCCTGCTCGGATCCGACAATGGCGCCCTCGCCGGCCTGATGGTGGTGAACGGCAGCAACTCCGACGTCCGGATCACGCTGCCCCTGGTCACCGCAAAAGGCACCCACCCGCAGATGTTCGAACTCCGCCTGACCACCTCGCCGCTGCACGACCTGCGCCAGGGCGGCCGCGTCGCCTCGGGCGAAAAGGACCTCGTCGAGGCCCATTCCATCAGCATCTACCGCACCTAGCGTCATAGACCCAGCTGTATCGACCTAACTCCCGGGACAACAAGAATGCGCAACCGCTCCATCCTGCCCTTGCTGCTAACCGGCCTGGTGGTACTGGCCCTGTTTGCTTTCGGCGGCAACGGGTTCCTGGGCCAGCTGACCGAAAGTACGACGCCGGAGGCCGCCTCCACCGCGGAGCCTGCGCCGGGTGCCGCTTCCGGAACGCCGGCGGCACCTGCTCCGCCCCCGTCGGCGCCGGCTCCGCCCGCGCCGGCACCGGAGAACTCTTCCGGGCTGCCGGAGGTCCGTGAGTCTGCGCTTCCTGCCGAGGGCCGCAGGGTACTCAACCTGATCCGCGCCGGCGGACCGTACCGCTACAGCCAGGATGACCAGACGTTCGGCAACTTCGAACGCATCCTGCCGCGGCGGGACAGGGGCTATTACCGGGAGTACACCGTGCCAACCCCTGGCGAACAGGACAGGGGCGCCCGCCGCATCGTAGCCGGCGCCGGCGGCGACAAGTACTACACCGACGACCATTACGAGTCCTTTAAGTTCATCGCGGAAGGCAGCTGAGCAAACATGAAGATCTACTCCGGTGACACCTGGACCCTGGAGGAACTGCAGGAGCAGGTGGCCGACGCCGGCCGCCGCAGCCTGGTGGTCCCGGCTGCGGACAGCAGGAAAGCCGTCCTGGAGGCGTTCGGCGAGGTCCTGGACTTTCCCGAGCACTACGGCGTGAACCTTGATGCGCTGAACGATTCACTGCACGACTTTGCGGACAGCATCACGGACAACGGCAATCCTCCCGTCACCGTCCTGTGGCTGGTGGCCGCTCCTTTCCGCAGCGACAGGTCCTTCGGCATCCTGTGCGAAATCCTCCAGGATGCTGAACGCTACGCCGGGAAAGACCTCGCAGTCACCGCCGTCCTGCTCTAGCCAGCCGGACGGACCCTACCCGCCGCCCTCCTCATGCGAGACGTAGGTGCCAAGCAGCTCCGCTGCCCGGCCGCCGTCGTCCTCTGCCGCCAGGCCTTTACGCATGTTCTCCGCCTTCTCCCTGCCCGCGGGGAACGGCGGCAGGAGGGGGACCTCGGGGTCCGTGAGTACTTCGATCACCACGGGGCGGTCTGCCGCGAAGGCACGTTCCCAGGCGTCCCCGATCAGCTCCGGATCCTCTACCCGGATGCCTGTAAGGCCCAACAGATCGGCGTAGCCGGCGAACGGGAAGTCAGGAAGCTCCTGGCTTGCGGCGAACCGTGGTTCGGCCTCGGACTCCCGCTGTTCCCACGTCACCTCCGTGAGTTCCCGGTTGTTGAATACGCAGACCACAAACGTGGGATCCGCCCACTGCCGCCACCGGTGGGCCACTGTCACCAGCTCGGCGATGCCCGCCATCTGCATGGCACCGTCGCCGGCCAGCGCAACCACCGGCCGGTCCGGGTGGGCGAGTTTTGCCGCTATGCCGTAGGGGAGCGAACATCCCATGCTGGCCAGCGTCCCCGACAGGTGGGCAGGAACGCCAGGCGGAAGCACCAGTTGCCGCGCATACCAGTAAACGCAGCTGCCGACGTCGACACTCACCAGGGCATCGCCGGGCAGCCGGCCGTTCAACTCCCGAACAACCCGCTCGGGGTTCACCGGGATTGCCGGCACGGCGGCCCGTTCCGCGGCCAAGGCCCGCCAGCGGGCAACTTCCTGCTCCACGTCCGTTTGCCATTGCCCCCGGGAACGTGGCCGAAGCCTTGGGATCAAGGCCTGGAGCGCCAGGACGGCGTCACCGGCCAGGCCCACCTCAACCGGATACCGGTTACCGATCTTCCGTTCATCGATGTCGACCTGGACAGCGCGCGCTGCACCTGGCGGCGGATAGAACTCGGTCCAGGGATCGTTGGAGCCCACAATCAGCAGTGCGTCGCAGTTGCCCAGCAAGTGCGCACTGGCGGTGCTGCCGAGGTGTCCCATGGTGCCCGCTGCAAAGGGCAGGGTCTCGTCCACATAAGGTTTGCCCAGCAGGCTGGTGGCTATGCCGGCGCCGAGTTTTTCAGCGGCCGCCACCACCTCCTTGGAAGCGCGCCGGGCTCCCTGGCCCACCAGCAGCGCCACTCTTTGCGAGGAATTCAGGAGGGCTGCCGCGGCCTCCAGGTCCTGCTCCCCGGGAGTCTTGGCCGAGGTGCTCCACGTCGGTGCGGTCACCACAATCCCGTGTTCCTGCTCCAGGTCCGGCGCGGGAGCGGACTGGATGTCATGCGGCACAATGACCACACAGGGCGAGGACGTGGCCCTGGCGGTGCGGAAAGCCCGGTCCAGGACCATGGGCAGCTGCTCCGGGGCGTTGACCTGCTGGACGAACTGGGCCGCCACATCCTTGAACAGGGACATGAGGTCGATTTCCTGCATGTAGGCCGAGCCCAGCACCGTGCGGCTTTGCTGCCCGACGATCGCCACCACCGGCACGCCGTCGAGCTTGGCGTCATAAAGCCCGTTCAAGAGGTGGACGGCGCCCGGTCCCTGGGTGGAGGTGACCACCCCCACCCCGCCCGTGTACTTCGCGTGGCCCACGGCCATGAAGGCGGCCGTCTCCTCGTGCCGGGCCTGCACGAACTCAATGCGTCCTTCGGCCCGGCGCAGGGCCCCCATGAAGCCGTTGATCCCGTCCCCGCTGTAGCCGAAGACCCGGCTGACCCCCCACGTGCTGAGGCGCTCCACGATGAGGTCGGACACGGTGCGGTCTGTCATGGGTTCCTCCCGGGCGGTCAGCCACTCGGTCTATGCTTCCGGCGATCCTCTACGCGTTGACGATCAGTCCCAGCTCGGCCTTGGAGGCGAGGGCGTCGTGCCGCGGCAGGACCCGGACGGTGTAGCCGAACGGTCCCGAGCGGTCGATCACCAAGGAACCGCTGAACAGATGGCGCCCGCTGCCCAGGTCCTCCTGCATCTTCAGCTCCATCACCGTGATGTCCGTCAGGCTGTCGCTTTCCTCGGCCCGGCCGTATGCCACTTCGACGGCTACGTCCCCGGGAGTGAGGTTGTGCAGCGCCACATACGCATTGACCTGGAGGATGTCGCCGATCTGGGGATCCTCGGACACCCCCACGGAGTCCACGTGCTCCACGTGCACCAGCGGCCAGGCCAAACGAACCTTCGCAGTCCAGGCCGCCAGGGTGCGTGCCTGCGAGTAGGAGTTGGCGGAGGCGCTCCGCCCCGCTTCCGCCGCCGGACGGTAAAGGATATTCACGTAGTCGCGCAGCATGCGCTCGGCAGAGACTGCCGGTCCGAGGTGCGAGAGGGTGTGCTTGATCATGGAGACCCAATGGGTGGGCACCTTCTCGGCCTCCGACGTCGAAGGTCCCGCAGCACCCGCACCCGCCGACACCGTGCTGCCGTAAAAGCGCGGGGCAACCTGCGTTTCCAGCAGCTCGTAGAGCGCGGCTGCCTCAATGTCGTCCCGTTCGTCGGGGGACGCGCCGTTGTTGGCGGTGGGAATCGCCCAGCCGTTCTCGCCGTCGTACATCTCGTCCCACCAGCCATCCAGGACGGACAGGTTCAGCGACCCGTTGAGCGCGGCCTTCATGCCGGAGGTTCCGCAGGCTTCCAGGGGGCGCAGCGGGTTGTTCAGCCAGACGTCACAGCCCGGGAACAGTGTCCGTGCCATGGCGATGTCGTAGTTGGGCAGGAAGGCGATCCGGTGCCGGACGGCAGGATCGTCCGTGAAGCGGACCAGGTCCTGGATCATCTTCTTTCCTGCGTCGTCGGCGGGGTGGGACTTTCCCGCGATGACCAGCTGGATGGGATGTTCCTTGTGCAGGAGGAGCGCCTTGAGACGTTCCGGCTCGCGCAGCATCAGGGTGAGGCGTTTGTAGGTGGGCACGCGCCGGGCAAAGCCGATGGTCAGGATGTCCGGGTCCAGGACTTTGTCCGTCCACCCCAGCTCGGCATCGGCCGCCCCGCGTTTCTTCCAGGCAGCGCGGAGGCGGAGGCGGACGTCGTCAACCAGTGCCGACCGCATGTCCCGGCGGAGCGCCCACACGTCCGCGTCACTAACGTTGTAGGCCAGGTCCCAGCGGCCGTTGGCTTCGGCTTCACTGCCGAACTGGTCCCGGGCAAGCTTGGAGATACGGCTGTCCACCCAGGTGGGCACATGCACGCCGTTCGTCACCGACGTGATGGGCACCTCGGAGTGGTCGAAGCCCGGCCACAGTGCGGAGAACATGCCGCGCGACACTTCGCCATGCAGCTTGGCTACGCCGTTGGCGCGCTGTGCCAGGCGAAGGCCCATGACAGCCATGTTGAAGACGGAGGGGTTGCCCTCGGCATAGTTCTCGCGCCCCAGCTCCAGGATGCGGTCAATGGGCACGTCCGGCGCAAGGCCGGCCTGGAAGAAGTGGTGGATTTGGGCGATCTCGAACCTGTCAATGCCTGCGGGAACGGGCGTGTGCGTGGTGAAGACAGTGGACGCGCGCCCTGCGGCAAGGGCTTCATCGAATGACAGGGCCTGATCCCCGGCCATGAGTTCCTGGATGCGTTCGATGCCCAGGAAGCCGGCGTGCCCTTCATTGGTGTGGAACACCTCCGGAGCGGCGGTGCCGGTGAGCTGCTGGAAGGCGCGGAGCGCCTTGACCCCGCCCATGCCGAGCAGCAGTTCCTGCTGCAGCCGGTGGTCTCCGCCGCCGCCGTAAAGGCGGTCGGTGATGCTGCGGGCCGCGTCATCGTTGCCGGGCACGTTGGAGTCCAGGAGCAGCAGGGGAACGCGTCCGACGTCGGCGCGCCAGATGTGTGCCAGCAGGCGCCTTCCGTTGGGCAGGGGGAGGGCGATCTGCAGGGGACGACCTATGCCATCCGCGGAAGGCTCGCGCAGCAGGGTGAGCGGCAGGCCATCCGGGTCCAGCACCGGGTAGGTCTCCTGTTGCCACGCGTCCCGGGAGAGAGACTGCTTGAAGTAGCCTGCCTGGTACAGCAGGCCCACGCCGATCAGCGGCACGCCCAGGTCCGAGGCTGCCTTAAGGTGGTCGCCGGCCAGGATCCCCAGGCCGCCGGAGTACTGCGGCAGCACCTCGGTGATGCCGAACTCCGGGGAGAAGTAGGCGATGGAGGCAGGCGCATCGGGGCCGAGGCCTTGGTACCAGCGCGGTTCCTCAAGATAGCGGTCCAGGTCCTGCTCCGCTGCCCGCACCCGTTCCACCACGGAGCGGTCCGCAGCGAGCTGCTGGAATTCCTCGCGGCTTACCATCCCCAGGAAGCCCACCGGATCCTGTCCGCTTTCTTTCCAGAGGCGGGGGTTCAACCCCTCGAAAAGTTCCCGCGTGGGGCGGTGCCAGGACCAGCGCAGGTTGCTTGCCAGGCGGGCCAGCGGGCGGATCGGTTCGGGGAGGACTGTACGGACGGTAAATCTGCGGATTGCCTTCACCTGCGTCACACTAACCGACAACATGCACGGCTGGAACCAGCTTCGGGTTTCTTTTGGGTAAATGACAGTTGGCGCCGGGGAAATGACGGTTGGCGCGCCGGATTTAGTGCGCAGCCTTAGCATTCCCGGTCATTTCTCGCTAACGTCGAGCTTGTGACGACTAAATCAGGAACCAGTGCCGCATCAATGAAAATGTCGAAGGGCCTCATCACTGAGGGGCTGCGGTTCGGACGATTTCCGATCACCGCCGTGCAGCCCGTCGTGGAGGATGGCAAATTCCCTGCCAAAGCCCTGCCGGGCGAAGGGATCGTGGTGGGAGCCACAGCCTTCCGCGAGGGCCATGACCAGCTCGGTGTCAGCGCCGTGCTCTTTGACCCCGAGGGCAACGAACGCCAGCGGGTACGGCTCGCTCCGCCGCGCGGGGAACGCGGCATGGGGACGGACCGCTGGGAAGGCGTGCTCACGCCGTCGGAAACCGGCGACTGGTCCTTCGCGATCGAAGCCTGGCACGACCGCTACGGCACCTGGCACCACAATGCCGAGGTGAAGGTGGAAGCCGGCATCGATGTGGAGCTGATGCTTGCCGAAGGGTCCGCGTTGCTTGGCGAGGCGGCCGGTGACGACACCCGCAGCGAGTGGGACAGGGGCGTCCTCCGAGAGGCTGCGGACAAGCTGGCGGACCCTTCCCTCAGCACAGAGGAGCGCCTCGGGGCCGGATTCAGCCACGCGGTCACCGGCGTTGTCGCGCACCAGCCCATCCGTGAACTGGTGACCGTCTCCCGGCGCTTCCCCCTGCTGGTTGAGCGTGACCGGGCCGGACGCGGCGCCTGGTATGAGTTCTTTCCCCGCTCGGAAGGCGCCGTCAAGGACCACACCACGGGCGCCTGGACCTCGGGGACCTTCCGTACCGCTGCCCAGCGGCTTGACGCTGTGGCAGCCATGGGCTTCGACGTCATCTACATGCCGCCCATCCATCCGATCGGCGTGCAGCACCGCAAGGGTCCCAACAACACTCTGATCGCAGGCCCGAACGATCCCGGGTCACCCTGGGCCATCGGAGCCGCGGAAGGCGGCCACGACGCCATCCACCCGGACCTTGGCAGCTTCGATGATTTTGATGCCTTCGTGGAGCGGGCCAACGGGCTGGGCCTGGAGGTTGCCCTGGACCTCGCGCTCCAGGCCGCTCCGGACCACCCCTGGGTGCAGTCCCATCCCGAGTGGTTCACCACCCGCGTGGACGGCTCCATCGCCTACGCGGAAAATCCCCCGAAGAAGTACCAGGACATTTATCCGCTCAATTTCGATAATGATCCCGAGGGCCTCTCAAAGGAAATTCTGCGGATTGTGCTGCTGTGGGTAAGCCACGGCGTAAAGATTTTCCGCGTGGATAACCCGCATACCAAGCCCGTCTGGTTCTGGGAATGGCTAATTGCACAGGTCAACAAAGAGGTTCCCGGAGTGGTGTTCCTGGCCGAGGCCTTCACCCGGCCGGCCATGATGCACGCCCTTGGCCGCGCAGGGTTCCAGCAGTCCTACACCTACTTCACCTGGCGCAACACCAAGAAGGAAATCGAGGCGTACTTCACGGAAGTAAGCCACGAGTCGCCGGCGTTCTTCCGCCCCAACTTCTTCGTCAACACCCCGGACATCCTCACGGAATACCTGCAGTTCGGCGGGCCTGCGGCGTTCAAGATCAGGGCCGCCCTGGCCGCCACGGCCAGCCCGTTGTGGGGCGTCTACGCCGGTTACGAGCTGTACGAGCACGTGGCCCGCCCCGGCGCGGAAGAGTACATCGACAACGAGAAGTTCGAGTACAAGGCACGTGACTGGGACGCCGCGGCGCACTCCGGCCGTACCCTTGCCCCCTACATCACCAGGCTCAACGAGATCAGGCATACCCACCCGGCGCTGCAGGACCTGCAGAACCTGACGGTCCACCACAGCACCGACGACGCCACGGTGGTCTACTCCAAGCACAAGACCCTTCCGGACGGGTCCAAGGACACCCTCATCATCGTGGTGAACGTGGATCCGCACGGAACCAGGGAGTCCACCGTCTCGCTTGACCTGCCCGCGCTGGAACTCGACCCCCAGGACCTGACCCACAACGGAGGTTTCCACGTGGATGACCTCATTTCCGGCGAAAGCTGGGAATGGGGCGAGTACAACTACGTCCGCCTTGACCCGCATGTCGAGCCCGCACACATCCTGCGCGTGAGGAGAATGCATCAGTGAATTTCAACCCGCAAGGTTCGGGCCAGCATTTCACCCCTAAGAGCACGTTTGAGTTAAATGCCCCGGGCCTGCAGCATGATCCGCTGTGGTACCGGAAAGCAGTGTTCTACGAGGTACTTGTAAGGGCCTTCGCGGATGCCAACGGCGACGGGTCCGGCGACTTCTCCGGCCTCATCGACAGGCTCGACTACCTGCAGTGGCTGGGCGTGGACTGCCTGTGGCTGCCGCCGTTCTTCCAGTCACCCCTGCGCGACGGCGGCTACGACATCTCGGACTACAACTCGGTCCTGGACGAGTTCGGCACCATCAGCGACTTCAAGCGCCTGGTGGCGGAGGCCCACGCGAGGGGCGTGCGGGTGATCATCGACCTGCCGCTCAACCACACCTCGGACCAGCACCCCTGGTTCCAGGAGTCGCGCAAGGACCCTGACGGCCCATACGGCGACTTCTACGTCTGGAGCGATACCGACGAGAAGTACCAGGACGCCCGGATTATCTTCGTGGACACCGAGGAGTCCAACTGGACCTTCGATCCCATCCGCCGCCAGTTCTTCTGGCACCGCTTCTTCAGCCACCAGCCCGACCTGAACTTCGAGAACCCCAAGGTCATCGAGGCGCTGTTCGATGTGGTCCGGTTCTGGCTCGACCAGGGCATTGACGGCTTCCGTGCCGATGCCATTCCCTACCTGTTTGAGGAGGAAGGGACCAACTGCGAGAACCTTCCGGCCACGCACGAGTTCCTCCGCAAGCTTCGCACCATGGTGGATGAAAGCTACCCCGGCAGGGTCATCATTGCCGAGGCCAACCAGCCGCCGAATGAAGTGGTGGAGTACTTCGGAACGGAGGAGGAGCCCGAGTGCCACATGGCCTTCCACTTCCCGATCATGCCGCGCCTCTATTACGCATTGCGGGACCAGAAGGCCGCCCCCATCATCGAAACCATGCAGGACACCCCGGCTATCCCCGACGGGGCACAGTGGGGCACCTTCCTTCGCAACCACGACGAGCTGACCCTGGAAATGGTCACGGCCGATGAACGCGCTGCAATGCTGGGCTGGTACGCCCCGGACCCCCGCATGCGGGCCAACATCGGAATCCGGCGAAGGCTTGCGCCCCTGCTGGACAACTCCCGCGCCGAAATCGAACTGATCAACGCGCTCCTTCTCTCGCTGCCTGGCAGCCCTTTCCTCTACTACGGCGACGAGATCGGTATGGGGGACAACATCTGGCTTGAAGACAGGGACGCCGTGCGCACGCCCATGCAGTGGAACCCCGACCGGAACGCCGGGTTCTCCAACGCGGATCCAGGCAAGCTCTACCTGCCTCCCATCCAGTCCCTGGTGTACAACTACGCCATGGCCAACGTGGAGGCGGAGTCCGCCCACTCGGGATCACTGCTGCGCTGGACGCGGCAGATCCTCAGCGTCCGCAAGAACCACCCGGCGTTCGGCCTTGGAGCCTTCAAACACGTCGAAGCTGACCACGACGCCGTCCTTGCCTACCTCCGCGAGCTGCCGAGTGACAACTCTGCCGGCGCGGACGGGGAAACCATCCTGTGCGCGTTCAACCTCTCGCAGCATCCGGTGGCCGCCCAGTTGCGGGTCCCGCAGTTCGCGGGGCGCGGTCTGCGCGACGTCTTCGGCGGCCAGCCGTTCCCCGGCATCAGCGGGGACGGAACCCTCACCCTGACCCTCGGCAGCCACGATTTCTTCTGGCTGAGGATCCGTTCAGCAGCGTCCAACCCATCGTCTCCGTACACGCAGGCGATGCCGATTTTGTCGATCGAGAACTGATATGAACCAACCTATCCTCACCCCTGCCCTCACCGCCCTGCTCCAGGAATGGCTGCCACGGCAGCGCTGGTTCCCGGTCAAGACGCCCGACTTTGATGTGTCCCAAGCTGGCAGCCTGGGGCTGGAAGACCCGTCCGGCCATGCCGGGCTGGCCGTGTTCCTCCTCCGGGTCACCACACAGACGCCCGACGGCGGCACGCGGACGGCCGTCGTCCAGGTCCCCTTGAGTTTCCGGCACGCGCCTGCAGCCGGGATGGAACGTGCGCTGGTTGGCCAGGCCGCCGGGATGGACCCGTCCAGGACCTGGGTCTACGACGCCGTCCACGATCCCGACTTCGTGGGCAGCTGGCTGGAACTCATCCGGCAGGAGGAAAAGGCGCCCAACGGGACGGCAGCAGGCTTCCGCGTTCCCGGAAAGTTCCGGCTGCCAACCGCCCGCGGCGTAGTGAAGGTGCTGTCCGGGGAGCAGTCCAACAGCTCAGTCATTGTGGACGACGGCGAGTCCGCGGCCATCGTGAAATTCTTCCGCGTCCTCTCGGAAGGGACGAATCCCGAGGTTGAGGTGGGTTCCGCCCTCTCGGCTGCCGGCACGTCCGAAGTGCCCGCCACCCTTGGCTGGGTGCGCGGCGAATGGCTCGGCCAGGGTGCTCCCGCGTCCACAACAGCAAAGGGACCCCGGTACGTCCAGGGCGAGCTGGCGGTGGCGCACGAGTTCCTGGCCGGCGGACGCGACGCCTGGCGCCTTGCCGTTGATGCCGCCCGCTCGGGTACCGACTTCACGGCGGAAGCACACGCCCTGGGTGCGGCCACGGCCACCGTGCACCAGCGGCTGGCACAGGCCCTCGGGCACTCGTCCGAACCGCAGGCTGGGCAGGTCATCGCGCCGGCAGTAGCCCAGCGGGTCCGCCAGGCGTGGGCGGAAGCCGGTGCCGCCGTCGGACCTTATGATGACGCGTTGAACGCGCTCCTTGACCGCCTTGACCACGCAGCCGCCGGCCCGCTGCAGCGCATCCATGGCGACCTCCACCTCGGCCAGATACTCCAGGTTCCGGGGCTGCCGGGAAGCCCTGCGCGGTGGGCCATCCTTGATTTCGAAGGTGAACCGCTGCGTCCCGTCGAGGAACGGAACGTCCCGGACGTGCCCCTGAGGGACGTCGTGGGCATGCTGCGGTCCTTCGACTACGCGGCCGGCGCCGCCCAGCGCGAACAGGAAGGCGCACACGTGCCGGCAAGCTGGGTGGACGACTGTGCGGAGGCCTTCCTGGCCGGCTATGCGGGTGTCACTCCCGGAACGGTGGACAGGGAGTCGCCGCTCTTTGTGGCATTGTGGCTGGACAAGGCACTGTACGAAGTAGTTTATGAAATGCGTAACAGGCCCGACTGGCTGGCGATCCCCGTGAACGCCTCCAGGCGGCTCCTGGGCAGCAATGGCGCCGGCGGTTCCGCCGGGGCAGCATCGGAAGGTAACGAAATGACAGGCTCAGCACAAACTGACCGGCCGGGGGTTCCGCTGAAGGTTGACGAAGGCACCCTTGGCAGGATTGCCAACGGTGAACACCACGCCCCCCACTCCGTCCTGGGCGCGCACCTTGATGATTACGGCCACGTCACTATCCGCACGGTGAAGCACCTCGCGGAAGCAGTCTCCGTCCTTACGCCTGCGGGTGAGGTCCCCATGGAGCATGAGGCCCACGGCGTATGGGTTGCCGTCCTCGAACCGCTGCAGCAGGGGCACGTTCCCGATTACAGGCTTTCCGTCACGTACCCCGGCGCGGAACCGGTCACCGTGGACGATCCTTACCGCTACCTGCCCACCGTGGGCGAAGTGGACCTTCACCTCATCGGTGAGGGCCGCCACGAAAAGCTGTGGGAAGTCCTTGGCGCCCACGTCCAACACTACAAGTCCGCGATGGGGGACGTGGACGGCGTCTCCTTTGCCGTCTGGGCACCCAATGCGCAGGCTGTCCGGGTCAAGGGCGACTTCAACGCCTGGGACGGCCGGGAGAACTCGCTCCGCTCACTGGGTTCCTCAGGAGTGTGGGAGATCTTCGTTCCGGGTGTTGTAGCAGGGGCGTGCTACAAGTTTGAAATCAGGACCAAGGCCGGCCACTGGGTGGAGAAGGCCGACCCCCTTGCCTTCGGAACCGAGGTGCCGCCCTTGACCGCCTCGAGGGTGGTGGAGCCTTCCTACGCCTTCAAGGACCAGGAATGGATGGAGGCCCGCGCACAGCGGGACCCGCACAACTCGGCAATGAGCGTCTACGAGGTGCACCTCGGTTCCTGGCGCCTGGGCCTGGGGTACCGGGAACTGGCCAAGGAGCTGGTGGAGTACGTCAAGTGGCTCGGATTCACCCACGTGGAGTTCATGCCGGTGGCCGAGCACCCGTTTGGCGGGTCATGGGGCTACCAGGTCACGTCCTACTTTGCGCCGACCTCCCGTTTCGGCCACCCCGACGAGTTCCGCTACCTGGTGGACACGCTGCACCAGGCGGGCATCGGTGTGCTGCTTGACTGGGTCCCGGCCCACTTCCCCAAGGATGCCTGGGCACTTGCCCAGTTCGACGGCGAGCCACTGTACGAGCACGCGGATCCCAACCTGGGCGAACACCCGGACTGGGGCACGCTGATCTTCGACTTCGGACGCACTGAGGTCCGGAACTTCCTGGTTGCCAACGCCCTGTACTGGCTGGACGAGTTCCATATCGACGGCCTGCGGGTGGACGCTGTGGCTTCGATGCTCTACCTGGACTACTCCAGGGAAGAGGGGCAGTGGCAGCCCAACCGCTTCGGCGGCCGGGAAAACCTTGAGGCCATCTCCTTCCTGCAGGAAGTCAACGCCACGGTGTACAAGACCCACCCCGGCGCCGTCATGATCGCCGAGGAATCCACGGCGTTCCCCGGCGTTACCGCACCGACCAGCCACGGCGGGCTGGGTTTCGGCCTCAAGTGGAACATGGGCTGGATGCACGATTCCCTCAAGTACATGGCCGAGGAGCCGGTCAACCGTAAGTGGCACCACGGCACCGTCACGTTCTCCATGGTCTACGCCTTTACGGAAAACTTCCTGCTTCCCATCAGCCACGATGAGGTAGTCCACGGCAAGGGATCGATGCTCCGCAAGATGCCGGGGGACCGCTGGCAGCAGCTTGCAAACCTGCGTGCCTTCTTTGCCTACCAGTGGGCCCACCCGGGCAAGCAGCTGATCTTCATGGGTACGGAATTCGGCCAGGAAGCCGAATGGTCCGAACAGCACGGGCTCGACTGGTGGCTCGCCGATATCCCGGCACACCAGGGCCTCCAGTTGCTGACGAAGGACCTCAACGAGCTCTACAGTTCCACGCCTGCGCTCTATACCCGCGATAACGAGCCCGGCGGATTCCAGTGGATCAACGGGGGAGACGCCGACCGGAACGTCCTGTCCTTCATCCGCTGGGACAAGGAGAACAACCCGCTGGTCTGTGCCATCAACTTCTCCGGAGCACCCCACGTTGGCTACACCTTGGGTGTACCGGAGGCCGGGGCCTGGACAGAGGTGCTGAACACAGACGCAACAACTTATGGCGGGTCCGGTGTCCTCAACTCCGGCCAGCTGAAGGCAACGGACAAGGGGCAGGACGGACAGCCGGCAACACTCAGCGTCACGTTGCCTCCGCTGGGCGCCGCCTACTTCAAGCCTGGGGCTCCCGCCGCAGGCTAAGCCTTGGCCTGTGAGAGAGCCCGGAATCCGCGGGATTCCGGGCTTTTTCACGTCCTGCTGACCGTCTCCCCCCGCCCGGTTGGCGCTCCGGAAAAAGTGGTGGTAGAGTTTATTTCCGCGCTGCTCCACGGAGTCAGACGGAAAACCGACACTCAAGCCTCTGGCTGAAGAGAGTCGCGGAAGCCGGTTTGACAAGCGGAAGAGCAGCCGGTAAGTTTGATAAGTTGCTCCGGAGCGATCCACGGCTGAGAAGTGCTGGTGGTGGTGCCGGGTGTGTCTGTTGTTTGAGAACTCAATAGTGTGCCAAGTTTGTTGATACCAATTGTTTTATTGATTGGTTGTTTTGGCCAGGTCCGCCACCCCGTGGTGTGGTCTGGTTTTTACAGCTGGTTTCAAATTTTGCAGTGTGGTGGCCGCGTTTTCCCGTGGTGCCATGTTGTGTTCGTTTTTGTTTTTCTTCAACGGAGAGTTTGATCCTGGCTCAGGATGAACGCTGGCGGCGTGCTTAACACATGCAAGTCGAACGATGATCCCAGCTTGCTGGGGGATTAGTGGCGAACGGGTGAGTAACACGTGAGTAACCTGCCCTTAACTCTGGGATAAGCCTGGGAAACTGGGTCTAATACCGGATATGACTCCTCATCGCATGGTGGGGGGTGGAAAGCTTTTTGTGGTTTTGGATGGACTCGCGGCCTATCAGCTTGTTGGTGAGGTAATGGCTTACCAAGGCGACGACGGGTAGCCGGCCTGAGAGGGTGACCGGCCACACTGGGACTGAGACACGGCCCAGACTCCTACGGGAGGCAGCAGTGGGGAATATTGCACAATGGGCGCAAGCCTGATGCAGCGACGCCGCGTGAGGGATGACGGCCTTCGGGTTGTAAACCTCTTTCAGTAGGGAAGAAGCGAAAGTGACGGTACCTGCAGAAGAAGCGCCGGCTAACTACGTGCCAGCAGCCGCGGTAATACGTAGGGCGCAAGCGTTATCCGGAATTATTGGGCGTAAAGAGCTCGTAGGCGGTTTGTCGCGTCTGCCGTGAAAGTCCGGGGCTCAACTCCGGATCTGCGGTGGGTACGGGCAGACTAGAGTGATGTAGGGGAGACTGGAATTCCTGGTGTAGCGGTGAAATGCGCAGATATCAGGAGGAACACCGATGGCGAAGGCAGGTCTCTGGGCATTAACTGACGCTGAGGAGCGAAAGCATGGGGAGCGAACAGGATTAGATACCCTGGTAGTCCATGCCGTAAACGTTGGGCACTAGGTGTGGGGGACATTCCACGTTTTCCGCGCCGTAGCTAACGCATTAAGTGCCCCGCCTGGGGAGTACGGCCGCAAGGCTAAAACTCAAAGGAATTGACGGGGGCCCGCACAAGCGGCGGAGCATGCGGATTAATTCGATGCAACGCGAAGAACCTTACCAAGGCTTGACATGAACCGGAAACACCTGGAGACAGGTGCCCCGCTTGCGGTCGGTTTACAGGTGGTGCATGGTTGTCGTCAGCTCGTGTCGTGAGATGTTGGGTTAAGTCCCGCAACGAGCGCAACCCTCGTTCTATGTTGCCAGCACGTGATGGTGGGGACTCATAGGAGACTGCCGGGGTCAACTCGGAGGAAGGTGGGGACGACGTCAAATCATCATGCCCCTTATGTCTTGGGCTTCACGCATGCTACAATGGCCGGTACAAAGGGTTGCGATACTGTGAGGTGGAGCTAATCCCAAAAAGCCGGTCTCAGTTCGGATTGGGGTCTGCAACTCGACCCCATGAAGTCGGAGTCGCTAGTAATCGCAGATCAGCAACGCTGCGGTGAATACGTTCCCGGGCCTTGTACACACCGCCCGTCAAGTCACGAAAGTTGGTAACACCCGAAGCCGGTGGCCTAACCCCTTGTGGGAGGGAGCTGTCGAAGGTGGGACTGGCGATTGGGACTAAGTCGTAACAAGGTAGCCGTACCGGAAGGTGCGGCTGGATCACCTCCTTTCTAAGGAGCACCTACAAATTTTCATGCCGCGTATGTGGTGGTGGGGGTTTGTCAGGAGTATATGCCCGTTGCGCAGACGCTAGTTCTGCGGCGGGTGCTCAAGGGTGGAATATCAACAAATAGCGGCTGCCGGTTCTGTCCGGTGCTGAGTACGGTTCTCCCTTTGTGGGGTTCCTGGAAAGGTGCTGGGGGGTGTTGGTGGTTTAGTGTTTGGCACACTGTTGGGTCCTGAGGCAACAGGGCCGCGGGTTCTGCCCCCTTTTTTGTGGGGTGGGGTTTGCGGGTTTGTGTGTTTCTGGTTTCCTGGCTGCACCGATCATGCGTGTGATCCTTTCGGGGGTTGTGTGTGGGGTGTGTGGTTTGGGGTTGTTGTTTGAGAACTACATAGTGGACGCGAGCATCTTTTATAAGAAGCAATTTCCAAGAATATGAACCTGGATCTGTTGTTCTGTCTTTCGGGATGGAGCGGTGGTTTTCATGGTTCTCTCGAAAATTACTGATTGATCTTTTGTGGTCAAGTTTTTAAGAGCACACGGTGGATGCCTTGGCATTAGGAGCCGAAGAAGGACGTAGGAATCTGCGATAAGCCTGGGGGAGTCGATAACCGGACTGTGATCCCAGGGTGTCCGAATGGGGAAACCCCGCCAGGGGCGCGAGTTGCCTGGTGACCCGCATCTGAACACATAGGGTGCGTGGAGGGAACGCGGGGAAGTGAAACATCTCAGTACCCGCAGGAAGAGAAAACAATAGTGATTCCGTTAGTAGTGGCGAGCGAACGCGGATCAGGCTAAACCGTTCCATGTGTGATAGCCGGCGGGCGTTGCATGGTCGGGGTTGTGGGACTTTCCATACCAGTTCTGCCGGGCTGGTGGGGTGTGATGTGCAGGCATAGGTGAACGGTTTTGAAAGGCCGGCCAGAGAGGGTGTTAGCCCCGTAACCGTAATGTTGTGTACCGCCCGGATGAGTATCCCAAGTAGTACGGGGCCCGAGAAATCCCGTGCGAATCTGTCAGGACCACCTGATAAGCCTAAATACTCCCTAATGACCGATAGCGGACCAGTACCGTGAGGGAAAGGTGAAAAGTACCCCGGGAGGGGAGTGAAACAGTACCTGAAACCGTGTGCTTACAATCCGTCGGAGCCAGTCTGATTCTGGTGACGGCGTGCCTTTTGAAGAATGAGCCTGCGAGTTAGTGTTACGTCGCGAGGTTAACCCGTGTGGGGCAGCCGTAGCGAAAGCGAGTCTGAATAGGGCGTTGCAGTGGCGTGATCTAGACCCGAAGCGAAGTGATCTACCCATGGCCAGGTTGAAGCGACGGTAAGACGTCGTGGAGGACCGAACCCACTTCAGTTGAAAATGGAGGGGATGAGCTGTGGGTAGGGGTGAAAGGCCAATCAAACTTCGTGATAGCTGGTTCTCCCCGAAATGCATTTAGGTGCAGCGTTGCGTGTTTCTTGCTGGAGGTAGAGCTACTGGATGGCTAATGGGCCCTACAAGGTTACTGACGTCAGCCAAACTCCGAATGCCGGTAAGTGAGAGCGCAGCAGTGAGACTGTGGGGGATAAGCTTCATAGTCGAGAGGGAAACAGCCCAGACCACCAACTAAGGCCCCTAAGCGTGTGCTAAGTGGGAAAGGATGTGGAGTTGCGAAGACAACCAGGAGGTTGGCTTAGAAGCAGCCATCCTTAAAAGAGTGCGTAATAGCTCACTGGTCAAGTGATTCCGCGCCGACAATGTAGCGGGGCTCAAGTACACCGCCGAAGTTGTGGCATTCAGATATTAGCTAAGCCCTTGTGGTTCAGGCGTCTGGATGGGTAGGGGAGCGTCGTGTGGGCGGTGAAGTCGCGGTGTAAACCAGCGGTGGAGCCTACACGAGTGAGAATGCAGGCATGAGTAGCGAAAGACGGGTGAGAAACCCGTCCGCCGAATGATCAAGGGTTCCAGGGTCAAGCTAATCTGCCCTGGGTAAGTCGGGACCTAAGGCGAGGCCGACAGGCGTAGTCGATGGACAACGGGTTGATATTCCCGTACCGGCGAAAAACCGCCCATGCTGAACAGGGGATACTAACTGCCCGAGACCTGCCCGATCGCCCTTGTGGTGTGAGGGTTTTGGTGGAGCGCAGGACCTGATCCTGGGAGGCAAGCGTATTAACAGGTGTGACGCAGGAAGGTAGCCAAGCCGGGCGATGGTTGTCCCGGTCTAAGGATGTAGGGCGAACGGTAGGCAAATCCGCTGTTCATGATGCCTGAGATCTGATGGGACCCCCGTTTGGGGGGATTTGGTGATCCTATGCTGCCGAGAAAAGCATCGACGCGAGGTTTTAGCCGCCCGTACCCCAAACCGACACAGGTGATCAGGTAGAGAATACTAAGGCGATCGAGAGAATTATGGTTAAGGAACTCGGCAAAATGCCCCCGTAACTTCGGGAGAAGGGGGGCCCCAACCTTGATACACCCACGCGGTGTGGAGGGGATCGGGGCCGCAGAGACCAGGGGGAAGCGACTGTTTACTAAAAACACAGGTCCGTGCGAAGTCGCAAGACGATGTATACGGACTGACTCCTGCCCGGTGCTGGAAGGTTAAGAGGACCGGTTAGCCGCAAGGCGAAGCTGAGAATTTAAGCCCCAGTAAACGGCGGTGGTAACTATAACCATCCTAAGGTAGCGAAATTCCTTGTCGGGTAAGTTCCGACCTGCACGAATGGAGTAACGACTTCCCCGCTGTCTCAACCATAAACTCGGCGAAATTGCAGTACGAGTAAAGATGCTCGTTACGCGCAGCAGGACGGAAAGACCCCGAGACCTTTACTATAGTTTGGTATTGGTGTTCGGAGTGGCTTGTGTAGGATAGGTGGGAGACGTTGAAGCCCGGACGCCAGTTCGGGTGGAGTCATCGTTGAAATACCACTCTGGTCACTTTGGACATCTAACTTCGGCCCGTAATCCGGGTCAGGGACAGTGCCTGATGGGTAGTTTAACTGGGGCGGTTGCCTCCTAAAAAGTAACGGAGGCGCCCAAAGGTTCCCTCAGCCTGGTTGGCAATCAGGTGTCGAGTGTAAGTGCACAAGGGAGCTTGACTGTGAGAGAGACATCTCGAGCAGGGACGAAAGTCGGGACTAGTGATCCGGCGGTACATTGTGGAATGGCCGTCGCTCAACGGATAAAAGGTACCTCGGGGATAACAGGCTGATCTTGCCCAAGAGTCCATATCGACGGCATGGTTTGGCACCTCGATGTCGGCTCGTCGCATCCTGGGGCTGGAGTAGGTCCCAAGGGTTGGGCTGTTCGCCCATTAAAGCGGTACGCGAGCTGGGTTTAGAACGTCGTGAGACAGTTCGGTCCCTATCCGCTGCGCGCGCAGGAAATTTGAGAAGGGCTGTCCTTAGTACGAGAGGACCGGGACGGACGAACCTCTGGTGTGTCAGTTGTACTGCCAAGTGCACCGCTGATTAGCTACGTTCGGATGGGATAACCGCTGAAAGCATCTAAGCGGGAAGCTCGCTTCAAGATGAGATTTCCATACACCTTGTGTGTGAGAGGCCCCCAGCCAGACCACTGGGTTGATAGGCCGGATGTGGAAGCGAGGACTAACGACTCGTGAAGCTGACCGGTACTAATAGGCCGATAACTTACACCACACACCCTCTTCCGTGAACGGATTCAAAAGACGTTCACACCAGGAAAGGGTAAAAAGATAACAAGACTGCTTGCGTCCACTATGTGGTTCCCAACCAACAAACCCACCCGTTTGCTGGCAAGGAACCAACAACTGAATATCAACACCACAATGTTGTAACCACACAAGACTTCCCACACCACCCCCAAAGGGGTTGGTGGCGGGTAACAGGGTTACGGCGGTCATAGCGTGGGGGAAACGCCCGGTCCCATTCCGAACCCGGAAGCTAAGACCCACAGCGCCGATGGTACTGCACCCGGGAGGGTGTGGGAGAGTAGGTCACCGCCGGACACACATTGGTCGAGGCCCCAACCACCATGGTTGGGGCCTCCCACATTTAACACACCACACCCAAAACACGACCACGCGCCCATGCCACGCACCTGACGCCGAGGCCAGGGACACACCAGCGGAGCACCAGGCAACGGCCGCCCGGGCGACCCTCTCCCACTTATCCTCGGTTTCCCGGGTGATCCTCACTCACTGAACGCCGGTTCCCCCGGGGCACGCAATTCCACCTCCTGCCGGCCCCCACCACCCACACCGTGAGCGAGAGCGTCCCGCGAAACCCGACATTGACTGCGAGAGCGCCGCAGGGGGAGGGGCGGTAAAGTTGGACAGCATGGATAGCCTCTTCAGCCATCAGCAAGAACCCTCCAGAGACGATGCCCACCCTGCTTTCGAGCTCCTGGAGCCCCTGGTTCACACGGTGCTAGTACCGGGAAGCGTAGCGCATGCATTCGCCGGCTTTACGGACCACACCCATCTCTGGTGGCCTTTGGAATCGCACGGCGTTTATGGGGCCGGCTCCTATGTTGAGTTTGAGGAGAACCTCATCCTCGAAACGTCGGACGACGGACGCACCAGCATCTGGGGAACGCTGGATGACTGGCAGCCTCCGCTGTCCTTCCATGCAACCTGGCATCCCGGCACCACGGCGCTGTGGTCCACGGAGCTGCTGGTCGCCTTCCGGGCAGTCCCGGAGGGAGCCGAACTGCGGATAGTCCACGACGGCTGGGAGGGAGCTGAAGACCCTGTTGCCACCAGGGCCACCTATGCCGAAGCCTGGCCGCTGATCCTTGCCAGGTACGCCCGGTTTATGGGCGCTGCCTGAGCCGTGGCTTACGCTGCGGACGAGTGCAGGTCCCAGCAAGTGCGCCGTTAGGGTATCCCCCTAGACTGGGGAAAACCCACGACGTATGGAGGCCCGGTTGGGAAACGTAGTAGACGAGCTGGAGAGGATCCTGGCACCCGGGCAGGTAGACGCGGAAGAGGTTTCCCTACGCCGGTACGCCGTGGACCAGGCCCCAGTTATCGACTTCCAGCTGCCGCTGGCTGTTGTCTTCCCGGAATCCGTGGAAGAGGTCCAGGTGGTAGTGCGCGCTTGTAGAGACAGCGGTACCGCCGTCGTGCCGAGAGGCGCGGGCACGGGTGTCTCCGGCGGAGCCCACGCCACGAAGAACTGCATTGTTATGTCCCTGGAGCGCATGGACCGCATCCTCGCGCTGAACCCGGACGATGAGACGGCCAGGGTTGAGCCGGGCGTCGTCAATGCCGTCCTGAACGACGCAGCCGCGCAGCACGGGCTGATGTACGCGCCCGATCCCGCCAGCTTCCGGAGTTCAACCATCGGCGGGAACGTAGCCACCAACGCAGGCGGGTTACGCTGCGCCAAATACGGGGTCACACGGGACTCCGTCCTGGCTCTGGATGTGGTGCTTGCCGACGGCTCACTCATCCACACCGGCCATCAAACCTTCAAAGGCGTGGCAGGCTACGATCTCACCGGCTTGTTCGTAGGGTCCGAAGGGACGCTCGGCATCGTCGTCGGCGTCACCGTGCGCCTGAAGTACCTGCCCCGGGACGTACATACCATCGCGGCGTTCTACCCTGACTTCAGGCTGGCCGCCGCAGGGGTTTTGGCAGTGGGAAGGGCCCGGGTCCAGCCAGCCATCATGGAACTGCTCGACGGCGGCACCCTGGCCCAGCTCGATGACATCCACGGATCGGACCTCACCGCCAGGGGCCGCTCCCTGCTCCTGATCCAGACCGACGGATATGGCGCTGCTGCCGAGGCACAGGTGGTCCGGGATGTCCTGCTGGCGGGCGGGGCCGCCGTCAGTACGGAAGCGAGTGCAGAGGCCGAACGGCTGGTCGAGCTCCGCCGCCACAGCAGGGGTGTGGAGGTCGACGACGAATACCGGGTGGGCGAGGACGTGGCCGTTCCCCGTTCCCGGCTTGTGGACTACGTGGCAGCGCTGGAAGGCATGGCCTTGAACCACGGGGTGCACCTCAAGGTGGTGGCCCACGCCGGCGATGGCAACCTGCACCCCACCTTTTGGATCGACCGGACGGGGAATGGTGTGGACGCAGGCGCCATGGAGCGGCTCCAGCGGGTCCTGGACGAGTCCATCACCGCCGCACTGGCAATGGGCGGCACAATCACCGGTGAGCACGGGGTGGGGCAGTACAAGCTGCGCTGGCTGGGCCAGGAGCAGCCGGAGCCGGTCCGTGAACTCCAGCGCAGGATCAAGGCACTGTTTGATCCTGCGGGCATCCTCAACCCCGGAAAGGCAATCTAGCCCTTAGTCGTCGGAGTCCGGATATTCGTCAATCGACTCATCGTCGCCGTAGCGGGACTCTTCCGTCTCCACCTCGAGGATCTTCAGCATCCCCGTGTCCGGGTTCAGCATGATCGCGGCTTCATCACGCCGGTGGCGCAGGATGGAGTCGATGTAGGACTGCACGGCTTCAGCCAGCGGGATGTGGCGCTCCTGCTTTTCGGACATGTACCAACGGTGCTCCAGAACCTCGTGCACCACTTCAGCCGGCTCCAGCTTCCCCGAAAGGTCCCGCGGAATGGACCTGACGATCGGCTCGAAGATCTGGCTGACCCAGAGATGCGCGCTGTATTCCTCGTCCATGTCCGGGTTGTTGTCCGCCCGGAACGAATCCATGTCGTTCAGGAGCCGGCGCGCCTGGTTCTCCTGCGCATCGATGCCCGTGAGCCGCAGCAGCCGCCGCTGGTGGTGCCCGGCGTCCACCACTTTGGGCTGCAGCTGGATGGTGGAGCCGTTCTGGGTGGTCTTGATGGCGTATTCCTCGACGTCGAAACCGAGTTCGTTAAGCCGCCGGATCCTGGCACTCACGCGCCAGCGCTCACCAAGTTCGAAGGATTCCTTCTCAGTGAGCTCCGCCCAGAGCCGGCGGTAACTGTCCATGATGAGCTCGCTGGTGGCCACCGGGTCCACCTTTTCCTCGATCAGGCCGCCGTCCAGCAGGTCCATCAGCTCGCCCGCAATGTTCACCCGAGCGATCTCGAGGTCGTACTCGCGCTGCCCTGTGGAGAGGTCCGGATAGAGCTCGCCCGTTTCCGCGTCCACGAGGTAGGCAGCGAACGCGCCGGCGTCGCGCCGGAACAGCGTATTGGAGAGCGACACATCGCCCCAGTAGAAGCCGATGAGGTGCAGCCGCACCAGGAGCAGCGCCTGGGCATCGATGAGGCGCGTCAGGGTGTCCTTGCGGAGCATCTGGGAGAACAGGGCGCGGTACGGCATGGAAAATTTCAGGTGCCTGGTGACGAGCACCGGGTTCAGCGGACGTCCATCCAGGGTGGTGCGTCCGGTGATGACGGCCACCGGTTCCACGCAAGGGACGTCCAGCCGGGCCAGCTTCCGGAGCATGTGATACTCGTGGCGCGCCACGTGCTCGGAGGTTTCCTTGATGGCGATCACGGAGCCGCCAAGGTGGGCGAAGCGCACGATGTGGCGGGAGATGCCCCGGGGGAGGGCCGCCAGGTTTTCCGCCGGCCAGTCTTCCAGGGCGATGTGCCACGGCAGGTCCAGCAGCTCGGGATCGGCCGCTGCCGCCGTGATGTTCAGGGAGCTGGAAACCGAGGCAGCCTTGCCGTCATCGGCGCTGGCGGCAACAAACCGCGGCAGTTTGCCGATCTGCGCATAGTCGGTGGGTTCGTCGTGCCACTGGGCGCTGTATTCCTCGGTCATGGTCCAATTCTTCCGTACGTCGGGGCGTCCAGCTAATTTCTTTTGCAGGCACGGTTAACAGCCGACGGCGGCCCATCCGTGAGGAGGAGCCGCCGTCAATTGTGCGGTGGGGACTAGTCGCCCAGGCGCAGGCCGGTCTTGGTGTCGAACAGGTGCACGTGGCCCGACTGCGGCCGGACGTAGATGACCTCGCCCTTCATCGGGGGGCGGCGGCCGTCGACGCGTGCCACGATGTCGTGGTCCTTGCCGTCAAGGGTGGTGTGGCCGTAAACGTAGGCGTCGGCACCGAGCTCTTCGACGACGTCGACCTCAACCTTCAGGCCTTCGCCCTGCGGAGCGGTTTCGAGGTCTTCCGGACGGCTTCCGAGGGTAACCGTGGAGCCGTGTGCCTCTTCCAGGACGTTGCGCGGCACGGGGTACACCGTTCCGCCGAACTGGACGCCGCCGTCGACAACGGGGAGCTCGAGGAGGTTCATGGCGGGGGAGCCAATGAAGCCTGCAACGAAGACGTTCTTGGGCTTGTCGTACAGGTTGCGCGGGGTGTCGACCTGCATCAGCAGGCCGTCCTTCAGCACAGCAACGCGGTCACCCATCGTCATGGCCTCGACCTGGTCGTGGGTCACGTAGACGGTGGTAACGCCCAGGCGGCGGGTCAGCGAGGCGATCTGGGTACGGGTCTGGACGCGGAGCTTGGCATCAAGGTTGGAGAGCGGCTCATCCATGAGGAAGACCTGCGGGTTACGCACGATTGCGCGGCCCATGGCGACACGCTGGCGCTGACCGCCGGAAAGTGCCTTCGGCTTGCGGTCCAGGTACTGCTCAAGGTCAAGAAGCTTGGCGGCTTCGCGGACGCGCTCGGCGCGCTCTTCCTTGGAGACGCCTGCGATCTTCAGGGCGAAGCCCATGTTGTCGGCCACAGTCATGTGCGGGTACAGCGCGTAGTTCTGGAAAACCATCGCGATGTCGCGGTCCTTCGGGGGAACGTCGGTGACGTCGCGGTCGCCAATCAGGATGCGGCCGGCGTTGACGTCCTCGAGGCCTGCGAGCATGCGCAGGGAGGTGGACTTACCGCAACCGGAGGGTCCAACGAGGACCAGGAATTCGCCATCGGCGATGTCGATGTTGAGCTTATCGACGGCGGGCTTATCTGTGCCCGGGTACAGACGCGTAGCGTTATCAAAAGTAACTGTAGCCACAGTTATCAATCCCTTCACCGGCAGGTACGTGCCGGACGATCCGTTGTGAATGGTTCATGTTTGTTCAGTTTTGTACTGCAGACGCCTTCTTGTCATAGCAGGAGAGCGTTGAGTGACGCCGCACGGTTCTTGTGCGCCACATCACAAGCAAGAGTATGTCAGATGTTCCGCTATTGGTTGCAAATGTTACGGAGGTCACACGTGAGCTTGCACAACCCGGGTGCGCCGCATCACGGCGCGGACGTGCCCGGATCTTCCTCCGCGACGGCCATGCTGCGTTCCTGAAGCAGTACCTCCAGCAATTCCGCCACATGCACCGGCGCCTCTACCCGGTACTGGGCCTGGGTGAAATCCAGGCCCACTTTAACGCCGACGTCCCCCGGTTCCAGCCGAGCCAGGGCGTCCTCGTCCGTGGTGTCGTCGCCGGCGAAAAGGACGCCCGTGGCACCAGTGATCTGCCGTAGGAATGTGACGCCTTCGCCCTTGGACGCATTGACCACCGAGGTTTCAAGGACCCGCTTGCCGTCCTTGAGGAACACCCCCTGCCTGTCCTGCAACACGGAACGCGCCGCGGCCACGGCGTCGTCGGCTACGTCATCGGGGGCGAGGCGGGTGTGCAGGACCACCCCCGCCGGTTTGTCCTCGAGCATGGTGCCCGGCGCTTCCTTGACGATGTCCGCCAGGATGGCGCGCACCTCGGCAAGGAGTGCTTTTTGCTCCGGATCGAGTGTCAGCCCGGTGGATCCGGGGCCCAGCCAGGCCTCCGCCCCGTGGCTGCCGATGAGGAGGGTGTTCACGGGCGGGGACGCGACGGCGCGCAGGCTGGCGAGGGCGCGCCCGGAGATCAGTGCCGTCGTCGTCCGGGGAAGCACGGCGAGCCCGGCGAAGGCCGTTGCGGAGCGTGGCAGGGGCCGGGCCTCATCCGCGTGGCCAACGATGGGTGCCATGGTCCCGTCAAAATCCATGGCCACCAGCAGGTGCTCGGTGGCGGCGATCTCCCGGATGGCCGCCCGGAGTTCAGGGGTCAGTGCGAGCTTGTCCTTGGCGTGGCGGGCATCAGGAGTCATCGCGGACCACCTTTTCGTTGAGCGCGTGCAGGAAGTCCGCGGACCAGTGGTCCACATCGTGCTCGAGGATCTGCTTGCGCATGGCCCGCATCCGGCGGCCGGCTTCCCTCGGCTGCATCTCCACGGCCCGCATGATGGCGCCCTTGAGCCCGTCAATGTCGTGGGGGTTCATCAGCAGGGCCTGCTTGAGCTGGTCGGCTGCACCGGCGAACTCACTCAGGACCAGGGCGCCGTCGTTGTTGGTGCGTGCCGTGACGTATTCCTTGGCTACGAGGTTCATGCCGTCCCGGAGTGCCGTGACCAGCATGACGTCGGCGGCGAGGTACAGCGCCACCATCTCCTCGACGGGATAGCTGTGGTGCAGGTAGCGGACGGCGGTGTTCTCGATGGTGTCGTAGGTGCCGTTGATATGGCCTACAGTGCCCTCCACCTCCTCGCGCAGGAGGCGGTACTGCTCAACGCGCTCGCGGCTGGGGCTGGCCACCTGGATCAGGGTGGCCTCGCCGACAGACAGCTTGCCGTCCGCCAGGAGTTCCTCGAAGGCCTTGAGGCGGTGCCGGATTCCCTTGGTGTAATCCAGCCGGTCGACGCCGAGCAGGATGGTTTTGGGGTTGCCAAGGTCCTGGCGGATCTGGCGGGCCCGCTCAACGATTTCCGGTTTGGCGGCCAGTTCGCTGATCTGCCGGACATCGATGGAGATGGGGAAGGCCTGGGCGCGTGCGATATGCGTGACTTCGCCGTCGTGGCCCTTCACGTGGACCTGCTGCTGCTTAACGCTGGCGCCCAGGAAGCGGCGAGCCGAGCGCATGAAATTGCCGGCGTCGCTGGTCCTCTGGAAGCCCACCAGGTCGGCGCCGAGGAGCCCGTCGATGATTGCCTGGCGCCAGGGCAGCTGGGCGAAGATCTCCGGCGGAGGGAACGGAATGTGGTTGAAGAACCCGATCCGGAGGTCCGGCCGGGCTTCACGCAGCATGCGCGGCACCAGCTGGAGCTGGTAGTCCTGCACCCATACAGTGGCGCCCTCGTCGGCATGGCGGATGACGGCGTCGGCGAACCTTTTGTTGACCTTGCGGTAGGCGTCCCACCAGGTCCGGTGGAACTCCGGAGGGGCGATGACGTCGTGGTAGAGCGGCCAGAGGGTGGCGTTGGAGAACCCCTCGTAGTACAGCTCCACATCGTCGGTGCTGAGCTGTACCGGTACGAGGTCCATGCCGCCGTGGCTGAAGGGCTTGACCGTCTCGTCGGGCGCGCCGTGCCACCCCACCCAGGCGCCGTCTGTCTTGGTCATCATGGGTGCCAGTGCCGTCACCAGCCCGCCGGGGGAGCGGCGCCAGCCGGAGCCGTCGTCCCCGCTCTCGCCCGGGGCGCAGCGGTCCACAGGCAGCCTGTTGGACACCACCATGAAGTCGTACTTTGTTTCTCCGCCGTGGCCGGGCCCGGCGGCGCCGGACGTCGCCGGGGCGGTGGATTTTTCCTGGACGGGTGTTTGCATTGCGGCCCCCTGGGGTTGCTTGTGCCTCTGTGCCCACCCTAACGGGACGGAATCTTCCGTGCTATTCGGCTGTTCGTCAACCCCGCCGATACTTGAAGGAGCAAGCTCCCAGCTTTCTCCCCTAAAATGTATGGAGTTGCCACGAAGTGGTCCCCCCCCCACGTCAACCGACCCAAGGAACACATGAGCCCTGCAAACGAAGTCCGTAAGTCCAAGGCTGAGCGAACCGCGGAGGCGCGGGAAAAGGCACGCCTGATCCGTGACGCGCAGCTGAAAAAGGACAAGCGCAACAAACTGCTCATCGGCTGGGGCATCGTGGCGGCTGTCGTGGCCATCCTGGCTGTTGTTGCATTGGTGGTCACCACCAGCATCAGGCAGAACACTCCCATCGCCGACCAGGGGCCCGTGCCTGCGAACGCCAACGTCAATGGCGGCGTGACCCTCCTGGCCAACACCGACGTCAAGCAGACGGATCCTGCCAACGTTGACGTGACCACGTTGACCAAGCCTGAGACCCCGCCCAGCCCCGTGGTGGCGCCCGGGGCAGAAGCCGAGGAGGGCCAGCCCGTCAAGGTCATTGCGTACATCGACTTCATCTGCCCGGTGTGCCTGCGCTTCGAAGAGACCTACAACGAGGCCCTGACAAGCCTGCGGAACGAAGGCAAGATCACCATGGAGTACCGGCCGCTGGGCTTCCTGGACCGCCAGTCCAGCACCAACTACTCCTCCCGTTCCGCCAACGCGGCTGCATGCGTTGCCGACACGGCCCCCGACAAGTACGCGGAATACGTCAACGTCCTCTTCGAGAACCAGCCCGCAGAAGGCGGTGCGGGCCTGTCCGACGACAAGCTGAAGTCCCTGGCCAGCGACATTGGCGCGGACATCAACAGCTGCGTGGACGACAAGACCTTCCGCCCGTACGTGAAGTATTCCACGGAGCTGGCCGCAAACACCGGGATCACCGGCACGCCCACGGTGTTCATTGACGGCAAGCAGTGGGACGGCGGCACCGACCTGAACGCGGAGATCCAGGCGGCAATCGACGCCAAGGCCTAAAGCCTTTCCCTCAACCTTCCCAGCCAGCGGCCCGCTCCCGGATTCTTCCGGAAGCGGGCCGTCCGCGTTAAGCCGGGTTCCCTCGGAACCGCGGGCGTTTTTACCACCGGCACCAGTTGGGCTAACCTTATCTAGCGCCGTTCAGGCGCCCGCCCGCAGGGGCACGCCTCCTTAGCTCAGTTGGCCAGAGCACCGCTCTTGTAAAGCGGGGGTCGTCGGTTCGAATCCGACAGGGGGCTCCACCACAAAACATTCCCGCCAGGCCGCCCGCCGCCTGGCGCTCCCCGCAGCTAAGCTGGAGTCATCCGCATGATCAGCCTGCTGATGAAAGGAGTGTGGGTGCCGTGCCCAAGACCGGCAAGAACGACCACGCCCGCAAGGAAGAGCTGCCCTCCACCCTGCAGCGTTCTGAACAAAAGGCCCAGGACACCTTCGCCAAGACCTACGATTCAGCCCTTGAAAGCTATGACAATGACGAGGGCCGGGCTGCGCGCGCGGCCTACGCCTCCCTCAAGCACAGCTATGAGAAGGTGGGGGACCATTGGGAGCCGAAGGAAAGGCGCGGCCCCTCGGACAAGCGGGCGGAGGAGGGCGGAACGTCCTCCGAACCCACCGCCGGCGGGGTGAATGCCAACGCCTCCAAGGAGCACCTCTATAAGCTTGCCCAGGAGCTGGACATCGACGGCCGTTCCACCATGGACAAGGATGAGCTGGTCAAGGCCATCCAGAAGGCCAACGACGCCGCCACGCGAAAGGCGCGCGGCAGCTGACCGCAGGCCCAACGGCTCTTGCCGATCCACCCTCCAGGGTGTCGAATCAGAGGACACGTTTCAGTCCGGTCGGATGGCAAAGATGCCAGGAGGTTTCCCATGTCGGTCAAGGGCACCAAGGACTCAGCCAGGACGGCAGCTGGCCGCAACGGAGCTGAGTCCCGCCGCGCGGACGCCTCTGCCGGTTTTGCCGCGGAGGATCCGGCCAAAATCCGGAATGTGGCGCTGGTAGGACATTCCGGTGCCGGAAAAACCATGCTGATAGAAGCGCTGCTCGCTGCCCACGGCATGATCACGCGCAAAGGATCCATTCCGGACGGGACCACAGTCAGCGATTCCGACCCCGCGGCCGTGCACCAGCAACGCTCTGTGACCCTGTCCCTGGTGCCGCTGTTGATCGACGACATCAAAGTGAACCTCCTGGACACCCCTGGCTACCCCGATTTCATCGGCGAGCTCCGGGCGGGACTGCGTGCGGCGGACGCGGCCTTGTTCGTGGTGTCCGCCGTGGACGGCATCGATGCCACCACCACTGCGCTGTGGGGTGAATGCGAGCTCATGCAGCTGCCCCGCGCGGTCGCCATCACCCGCATGGACCACCCCCGGGCGGATTACGACGGCGTCCTGGCCGCCTGCCGGAAGGCCTTCGGCGAGGGCGTCCTGCCGCTGTACGTCCCGGTGCGGGCAGGCGGTGAGGTCACCGGCCTGCTGGGACTGTTGTCCGGGACGGTCACGGACTATTCGTCCGGGGAGCCGGCCGCCGCCGTGCGGGCAGCGGATGCGGCCGAGCTTGCAGCGTCCACTTCCGCCAGGGGCGAGCTCATTGAGGGGATCATCGCCGAGAGCGAGGACGAGAGCCTGATGGACCGCTATCTCGAAGGCGAGGACATCGATACTGACGTCCTGGTCGCCGACCTGGAAACCGCCGTCGAACGCGGCACCTTCTTCCCGGTCCTGTCCACATCCGCCGTGAGCGGGCTGGGCACTGCGGAACTGCTGGAAGTGTTGGTCCGGGCCTTTCCGTCTCCGCCGGACGGCCGCCTGCCCGGGGCCGCTGACCTGGCGGGGTCACCGGTGGAAGCCCTGCGGTGCGATCCCGCGGGGCCGCTGGCGGCTGAAGTGGTCCGGACCTCCGTGGATCCGTTCCTGGGACGGGTGTGCCTGGTCCGGGTCTTCTCCGGGACGCTGCGTGAGGATGCCCCGGTGCACGTCGGAGGCCACGGGCTGGCGGACCGCGGCCACCAGGACCATGATTCGGATGAACGCGTCACGCACCTCTACTCACCGCTGGGGGCCTCCCTGCGGCCCGTTTCGTACTGCGTGGCCGGAGACCTGTGCGCGGTGGCAAAACTGGGAAGTGCCGAAACCGGAGACACCATCTCCGGGCGGGACCGGCCCCTCCTGCTGGCCACGTGGGAGATGCCGGAGCCGCTGCTGCCGGTGGCGGTGGAACCCGATTCACGCAGCGACGAGGACGCGTTGGCGCGCAGCCTGGGGAAGATCGCGGCCGGCGATCCCACCCTCCGCGTGGAGCGGAATGCCGAAACGCACCAGCTGGTCCTCTGGTGCATGGGTGAGGCCCACGTTGAGGTGGTGCTGGACAGGCTCCGCGACCAGGGCGTGAAACTGCACACCGTTGACGTGGTGACGCCGTTGCGTGAAACCTTCGCAGCGCCCGCGGCCGGACACGGCCGGCACGTCAAACAGTCCGGAGGACACGGGCAATACGCCGTCTGCGACATCGACGTGGAGCCGCTTCCCCGCGGCGGGGGTTTCGAATTCGTGGACAAAACGGTGGGTGGCGTCATTCCCGGGACTTTCATCCCGTCCGTGGAAAAAGGCGTCCGCGCCCAGATGGAGAAGGGCGTGGGCGCGGGGTTCCCCGTGGTGGACCTGCGGGTCACGCTCACGGGAGGCAAGGCGCACAGCGTGGATTCCTCGGACGCAGCATTCCAGGCGGCGGGTGCGCTGGCGCTGCGGGAGGCAGCAGCGGCCGGGCGGATCCAGCTGCTTGAACCGGTGTCCTCCGTGACCATCATGGTGGCGGATGAGCACGTGGGGTCGGTAATGAGCGACCTTTCAGCCCGTCGCGGACGGCTCACCGGAACCACATCCTCGGGCGAAGGGCTCACTGAGATCGGCGCTGAGGTCCCGGACCAGGAACTCCTGAGGTACGCCGTTGACCTGCGGGCACTCACCGCAGGTACCGGGCGCTTCCGCCGCCGGTACCTGCGGCACGACCCTGTGCCTGCCAGCTTCAGCCCCTCATAGCAGCACCTGCCATGAACGCGGCTGCCCGGAAAATCCAGCGCGTGTACCTCACGCTGACTCTGGGAAACACCCTCGCGGCCTCGTTCATCTGGGGGATCAATACGCTCTTCCTGCTGGATGCCGGGCTGACCAACCTTGAAGCCTTTGCCGCAAACGCCTTCTTCACGGTGGGCATGGTGCTCTTCGAAGTGCCCACCGGAGTGGTGGCGGACGGCTGGGGGCGGCGGATGTCCTTCCTCCTCGGGACAGTAACGCTGGCCGGATCCACGTTCCTGTACTTCCTGTTGTGGCAGTTTTCGGCCCCCTTCTGGTGGTGGGCCGCCGTCTCAATCCTGTTGGGCCTGGGCTTCACCTTCTTTTCGGGTGCGGTGGAGGCCTGGCTGGTGGATGCCCTGCGCTTCTCCGGATACGAGGGCGGGCTGGAGGTGGTGCTCGGGCGCGGACAGATGGTCTCCGGGGTGGCCATGCTCAGCGGCTCCGTGGCAGGCGGGGTGATCGCCCAGGCCACGAACCTGGGGGTTCCGTTCCTGCTGCGCGTGGGTGTGCTGGTGGCAATGTTTGCGGTGGCCTTCCTGCTCATGCACGACGTCGGCTTCACACCTGAACGCTCGGCCCACCCACTGCAGGCCACACGGGCGGTCCTCAAAGCTTCAGTGGACGGCGGCCTGAGGCATCCGCCCGTGCGGTACATCATGCTGGCCGCACCGTTCACCGAAGGCGTGGGCATCTACGTGTTCTACGCCCTGCAGCCCTACCTGCTGCAGCTGTTTGGAGATCCCCGGGCCTATGCAATCGCGGGCCTGGCAGCGGCTCTGGTGGCAGGAGCGGACATCGTGGGCGGCTGGATGGCGCCGCGCATCCGCAAACTGGTCAAACGGAGGACCAGCGTGCTGATTGCCACCAACATTTTCAGTGCCCTCATCCTGGTGGTACTGATGTTCACCACCGTCTTTTGGGTTGCCCTGGCGCTCCTGGCGCTGTGGGCCGTGGTGGCCTCAGCAGGCACCCCCGTGCGGCAGGCGTACCTCAACGACATGATTGCGTCGAAGCAGCGGGCAACGGTGCTGAGCTTCGATTCCCTGATGGGTTCGGCAGGGGGAGTCGTGGTGCAGCCAGCGCTGGGCAGGGCCGCCGACCTCTACGGCTATCCGGCTTCCCTGGCCGTGGGCGGCACGCTGCAGCTGATCGCGGCGCCTTTCATCCTGCTCAGCCGCAGGCAGCGGCCGCGGGCGGACACGGCATCGGAGGGGAGTTCGGCTGCGCCTTAGGAACCGCGCGTGCCGCGCCGGACGTGCTGCTCAGTCGGAGTCCATCAGATCGAGCAGTTTCCTGGCTGCGTCCCTGATGTCATCGTGCCCGTACTGCCCCGCCCTGCTTTCCAGCGAAATGACGGCGCAGCGGTGGACTTTGCTGAAATCCCCAAACGGGAAGCTGACACTTCCCTTGGTCCCCTCCGACTTGTCGTCGTCCCGGCCAAGGTGCCACTCCGCGTAGTCGCCGAACCCGTGCTTGTCGATAAAGGTGTTCTCCTGCTCCGTGGACGGCGCGTGTTCACTCCAGTCATCCCGGACATCGCGTTCCACCTTTCCTGCCGCAATGAGCTTGCGGGCGTTGGCGAGTGCCTTCCGGTTCAGCCGTACTGCCATCCCGTATCCTTCCTGGCCGGTTCCGGCGCGGGGTCAGCCGGAGGGCTTCCAGCGTAGAACCGCGGCAGGGAATCCGCTACGGATTAACGCCGGGGAGACCGCGACGAAACGCGCCCACAACAATCGCTGCGTAGGTTTCAGGCATGAGCGCAAACATCCTCGACCGGTTCCGCGCGTGGCTCAGTGACACGTTTACCTACGAATCAGGCGAGCAGGCTGCCGATGCCATGGCTGACGCAACCCGCTGGGGATGGCTGCCCGCCCTGAGCGGGGTGGCGGTAGGGGCAGAGCACGCCCGGCAGAGCCACACGGAATCCGTGGCGCAGCCGAGCGGAATGTCTGGTTGAGCACACTATTGCACCGGTAGCGGGATCATGCCCTAAACTGCTTCACTGAGGTGCCTGAAATGGTGCTGCGCAGCAACGAAAGTGAACACGCTATGGCTACCGATTACGATGCCCCACGCAAGCAGGAAGAAGAATCTCCAGCCGATTCGCTGGAGGCCCTCCAGGCGTCCCGCGGCGGCAACGCGCAGACCGCAGTCATTGACGTCGATGAGAACGACACCGCCGAAGGCATCGACCTGCCCGGCGCTGATCTTTCCAACGAGGAACTGACGGTCATTGTTGTTCCTGAACAGTCCGATGAGTTCACCTGCTCATCCTGCTTCCTGGTCCGCCACCGCTCCCAGGTTGCCCGCGAAAAGAACGGCTTGAAGTACTGCCGGGACTGCGAAGGCTGACGCTGCCGAACTTCCCTGCTCCGGCCACCCCCCCCAAAGGGGCGGCTGGCGCTTCTTCGCCTCCCGCCGTCGTCGTTATGCCGGTTACGGCAAGGTGCCGGTCCAAGGCAACAACAGGGCAGAACCGGCGCAAAAGGCCAAGGAACGCCCGGTTTTCCGCGCCGTATTTATGTGCGCGTGATGCGCGGCGCCACACCCTAACGGTTCCGCGGCGAACAGGCCACAGCCCTCGATCTGCGCCGTAAACGCTCCTACCCTTGAGCTATCCAATCGCTCAACATATGGGTGGCTCCACAATGAAAAAGTTTTCCACTTGGCTCGCCGCCATCCTCATGGCTGCCGGGCTTGGAATCGTGGCACCGGGGCCCGCCTCGGCAACCACTTCCTACTGCGGGCTTGTGTGGGGTTCCCTGGCGAAAGCCGACCCGGACATGGGCACCGCCAATGTCACCAACGTCCGCACGGGGCAGCACTACTGCTTCGACCGGATGGTGGTGGACCTCAACGGCACAGCCGCCGGCTACACCGTGCGGTACGTTCCCCAGATAGTGCAGGACGGATCCGGCTTCACCATCCCCGTCCGGGGAAACGGGCGCCTGCAGGTGACAGTCAACGCTCCCGCCTACGACGGCAACGGCAACTCCACCTATACCCCGGCTGACCCGAACGAGCTGTCCAACGCCGCCGGCTACCAGACGTTCCGCCAAGTGGTCTGGGCCGGAAGCTACGAGGGCTACACCAGCATCGGCCTGGGCGTCCGGGCCCGCCTTCCCTTCCGGGTCTTCACCCTGGATGGGCCGGGCTCCGGGTCCCGCCTGGTGGTGGACGTGGCACACTACTGGTGACATTCGGCCGTAGACGACAAAGGTGCCGTTCCCCCCTGTGTGCGGGGAACGGCACCTTTCCTGCGGCCGGGCGATTGGACTAGCTCACGGCGGCTACTCCGGCACCACCAGCGCGGGGGTATCCCGCTTGAGGGTTTCGCCGCGGAAGAAGCCGGGGCGGGCCTTGGCCATGATGAGCATGACGGCGGCGCCTGAGGCCAGGATGCCGACTCCGAGGACAAACACCAGGCCCACTCCAAAGATCTCCGACCCGCTGCCGAACTCCGGGGCCCAGCTGTCCACTGCAGTCTGCAGGAACACCACGAACAGGCCCACCCCGCCCAGCACCGGGCACACCAAGCGGAGAACGAAGTGCCGCAGGCTGTCGAAAACGCTGTGGCGGAAGTACCAGGCGCACGCCAGCGCCGTCAGCCCGTAGTAGAAGCAGATCATCAGTCCGAGCGCCAGGATGGTGTCATTGAGGACGTTCTCGCTGACCACATGCATCACCGCGTAGAAGCCCGCAGACATGACGCCGGCAGCAACGGTGGCGAAGCCCGGCGTCGCAAACTTGCGGCTGACGCGGCTGAACGGTTCGGGAAGCGCACCGTAGAACCCCATGGCCAGCATGCTCCGGGAAGGTGACATGAACGTGGACTGCAGGGAAGCGGCCGAGCTGGACAGCACGGCCAGGGACATCAGGATGGCGAAGGGACCCATGATGGGCGAAGCCAGGGCGGTGAAGATGTTTTCGTGGATCTCGGTGTTGTTCAGGCCGTTGCCGGTATCCCCGACGCCGGCGAACATCATGGTGGCGATGCTCACCAGCAGGTAGATCGCCAGGACGATCAGGGCAGTGAGGGTGCCGGCGAGCCCGGAAGTCTTCCTGCCGTTGGACGTTTCCTCATTGACCGTCAGGCAGACGTCCCAGCCCCAGTAGACAAAGATGGAGAGTGAGATGCCTGCGGTGATCTGCCCGAAGGTCTCGATTTTGGTGACGTCGAACCATTCCCAGCTGAAGGGGATGGCGGTTTCTGAGGAAGACCAGTTGGCGAAGGCCATGCCCACAAACAGGCCCAGGACCAGCAGCTGGAATCCCACCAGGCTGTACTGGACCAGCTTGGTGGTGTGGAGTCCGCGATAGCTGACCCAGACCGCCAGGGCCACGAACACAAAGCAGGTCAGCACGTTCAGGGCCTTGTTTGCGGACAGCTCGGCGAGCTCCGGGGAACCGGTCAGCTGCGAAAGGAAGAGGTAGAAGAAGTCGACGGCGACTCCCGCCAGGTTGGAAAGCACAATAATGTTTGCGGCCAGCAGGCCCCAGCCTCCCATCCAGCCCACCCAGGGGCCGAAGGCCTTGGTAACCCAGGTGAAGGTGGTGCCGCTGTCCGGGGAATCGGCGTTGAGTCCCCGGTAGGCGAGCGAGACCAGGATCATGGGGATGAAACCGATCAGGAAAATGACAGGCAGCTGGAGTCCGGCTTCATTGACCGTGGGACCCAGGGCACTGGTCAGGGTATAGGCGGGGGCGATGGTGGAAATGCCCAGGACGACGACGGCCAGCAATCCCAGCTGCCCGCCCTTCAGTCCTTTGGGGCTGATGCCGGAAGTCCCCGGGGAGTGCGGCCCGGAACCGGCAGGGGCTGTTCTGGTGCGGATGGTCTCGGTCATGGCACCACTTTCTGGAAGAAGTTGAGACTACGGTCACTATATGAATGGCGTTCATTTAGTATGGGGGCGTGTGACGCGCGACGCAAGGGAGAATATGAATGACGTTCTTTTATGTCTCCGTTGGCGAAATTAGTAAGCTCACTGAGAAATCCCCTGCGGACCGGCCGCAGTGCGCTGTGGTGCTGATAACGTCGGGATTACTGGACCATTTGAGGAGGACGCATGAAAGCTTCACCGACACTGACCAATAACCTGCAGGCCGTGCTCGCCGACCTGATCGAACTGCACATCCAGGGCAAGCAGGCGCACTGGAACATCGTGGGAACCAACTTCCGCGACCTGCACCTGCAGCTGGATGAGATTGTGGACGCTGCCCGCCAGTTCGCTGATGACACTGCCGAGCGGATGCGGGCACTGCACGCTTTGCCGGACGGCCGCAGCTCCACCGTGGCCGAGTCCACGTCCCTGGCCCAGTTCCCAGAAGGCCTGATCAGCACCAAGGACGCGATCGAACGCATCGTTGCTGCCCTTGAGGCTGCCGTGGGCACCATGCGCAAGGTTCACGATGAAGTGGATGAAGAGGATCCCACCACCGCGGACCTGCTGCACGAGTTCATTGCCAAGCTCGAGCAGTACGCCTGGATGGTGAACGCGGAAAACATGAAGCCCACCGCCAGCGTTACGGCGCCGGACGCAAAGTAGGCAGCGCCCGCGGGGTCGCGGAATGCAGGGCGCCCGCTGCTGGAGGTTATCCTCCGGCTGCGGGCGCCTTTTCTGTCCCATAGCCAGGTGCGCAGGGCGGCTTTCAGCCGTCCGCCTTGGGCGCGCTGCGAAGCACGACGGCGGCGAGGACGGCCGCCGCCGCCATCAGTACCAGCCCGATTGCCGCCGTGATGTGCACTCCTGAATCGAACGCCGCTGCCGCGGCCTGGCGTACGGCACCTCCCAGGGGCTGCGGCAGCCGGGCCGCGAGCTCCATGGCGCCGGCAAGGGTCTCGCCGGCATGCACAGTTCCTGAGGCGGGGGCGGCTTCGGTGATGCCCGCCGGGAGCCGCAGGTTGTGCTGGTAGGAGGCGGTAAGGATGGAACCCAGGATGGCGGTTCCCAGCAGGGCACCCACCTCGTAGCCCGTCTCGGAGATTGCTGCTGCCGCGCCTGATTTTTCCGGGGGAGCGCTTCCCAGGATGAGGTCATTGGAGATTGTCTCGGCAGTCCCCACGCCCAGCGCGAGGACCAGCAGTGCGGCCAGCAGCAGCGAAGGTCCGCCCGCATGGCTGCCAAAAGTCACCAGGCTGTAGCCGGCGGCACTCATCGCAAGCCCGGCCGCCACCACGAAGCCCGGGCGGATCTTCCTGACGGCCGGCACTGCGGCAAGGCCCGCGACGATGGTGGCCACCAGGGCCGGGATCATTGCCATCCCGGCGGCCGAAGGTGACATCCCCTCGATGAGCTGGAGGTGCTGGGCCAGGAAGAGGATGAACCCGTTGAAGGAGAACAGGGCGAGGATGTTGGCGGTGATGGCCATGCTGAAAACCCTGTTGCGGAACAGGGAAAGATCCAGCAGCGGGCTGCGCAGGCGTTGCTGGCGGTGGACAAAAACAGTACCCATTAACACGCCGAACGCTATGGTGCCCAGGGCTGCTGCGCCTGGCCCTTCGGTGGCGAACTCCTTGATCCCATAAACCACAGGGGCCATGGTGAACAGCGAGAGCAGGATGCTGGGCACGTCCACCTTTCCCGGTGATGGATCCCGGGATTCAGGGATGAAGGCGGGGCCGAGGACCAGGAGCGGGAGCATGATGGGTACCGCCACCAGAAGCACTGCGCCCCACCAGAACTGTTCCACCAGCCAGCCGCCAAAGATCGGCCCGAGCGCGGCGCCGCCGGAGAACCCCGCAGCCCAGATGGCAATGGCCAGCCGCCGCCGGTTGGGGTCCGGGAAGATGTTCCGGATCAGTGACAGCGTGGAGGGCATCAACATGGCGCCAAAGAATCCCAGCGCCGCCCTGCCGGCGATGAGCCAGCCGGCACTGGGCGCAAAGGCGGTGGCTGCTGATACTGCCGCGAAGCCGATGCTGCCGATGATCAGCAGCCGCCGGCGCCCGATCCTGTCACCCAGGCTGCCCATGGCAACCAGCAGGCCGGCCAGTACCAGCGGGTAGGCGTCCACGACCCAAAGGAGCTCAACCCCAGAGGTGTTCAAGGCGCCCGCGATGGCCGGCAGCGCAAAGGTGAGCGCCGTGTTGTCCACGGCCACCAGGAGGACGGGGAACATCAGCAATGCCAGGGCCAGCCAGTCCCTCCGGGTGCCACGGGATGGGTTGCCAGCGGGCAGGGCGGCTGAAGTGGGCTGGCAGGTCCTGGGCTGGGAAGCGGCGGATGGGGTCATGAGCTTAACTGTACCGTCTGGACGGTACAGTTAAGAAATCAAATCACCACCGTGCATGATGGGAACCATGGCCAGAAAACCCGTAGCGCGAGATGCCGTCCTCGATGCCTTTGAGGAGCTCCTCATCGATGTGGGGGAGAGGGCCGCCACCTTGGATGCGGTAGCCAAGCGCGCCGGCGTCTCCAAAGGCGGCCTGCTGTACCACTTCCCCAACAAGGAAGCGCTGATCACGGCCACCCTGGAGCGGCTGGACCGGCTGGCGGGGGAGGACCTCGCTGCGATGGCCGCCGCGCAGGAAGGCGCGGCCGCGTACTTCATCCGGTCGTCGCTCTGGTCCGACACCCCGATGGACCGCTCCTTTGTTGCTGCCACCCGCCTGGCGGAGGTGGCGCACGAGGGCGCGCGGCGCCGTTTTGCCGCGATCCAGCAGCAATGGCTGGACCTGATCGGGAAGGATGTGGGCACGGGAATGGCCAAGGCGGTGCTGTACATGGGTGATGGCCTCTATTTCAATGCCATGTGGGAGAGTGGTCCGTCCGGCAACCCCGGGAACCGGCAGGAGGAAGTGGAAGAACTCCTGGCGGCGGTGGAGCGCCTGCGGGGTTAACCGGCATTTGCCCGGCGGCCCGCAGCGTAGGAGAATTGGAGCTGTGTGGGCCGTCACCGGCAAGCACAGACAACAACCCAAATTAATAGCCTTTGATCTGCGGCGGGAGAGTTCTGCCAGAAGGTACAAGCAGGCGCCGTAGGAGCAATACCTCCCCAGGAATCTCACAGGCCCATGTACCGCCGCGGCGAGGCAACTCTGGAAAGCAGCAGGCTGTTCGCGCGGAGATCCGGTTCCGGAACTCCAGGCAGCTGTGCTCACCGACGGTGCAAGCGGGGCCAGCCCAGGCAGGCCGCGCGGAAACTCTCAGGTCCAATACAGAGCGGGGAGGGACACGAATCGATGCGGCGTACCCTGCGCCGCCTTAGTTATGGAGTTCCTCGTGACTGTATCTCCGGCCTCCGCCACCCCGGCCTCCGCCGTCCATGCTCCTGCCGCCACCTTCGTTGACCGGCACATCGGCGCACGGCGCCAGTCCGACGTCGACACCATGCTCAAAGCCGTGGGCTACGACACCGTGGACGCCCTGGTTGACACCGCCGTCCCCAAGGACATCAGGCAGGACTCGCCGCTCGAACTGGCAGGCGCGCTCAGCGAGGTGGAGGCGCTCGCCGAGCTCCGCAGGCTGGCCGGCAAAAACAAGACCGCCGTGCAGATGATCGGCCAGGGCTACTACGACACCGTGACCCCGCCGGTGATTCGGCGCAACATCCTCGAGGGCCCGGCCTGGTACACCGCGTACACCCCGTACCAGCCCGAAATCTCGCAGGGCCGGCTCGAGGCGCTGCTCAACTTCCAGACCATGGTCCAGGACCTGGTAGGCCTGCCCATCGCCAACGCCTCCCTGCTGGACGAAGCCACGGCCGTTGCAGAGGCCGTGCTGATGATGCGCCGGGCCAACAAAAATAAGGACGCCCGGGACGGCAAGACAGTGCTGGACGCAGACTGCCTGCCGCAGACCATCGCCATCGTCAAGGGCCGCGCCGAGGCGCTCGGCTTCGAGGTTGAAGTCGCGGACCTCGCCAAGGGGCTGCCCGACGGCGCCATCAACGGTGTGGTGCTGCAGCAGCCCGGCGCGTCCGGCAGGGTGTTCGACCACAGCCCAGTGATCGCCGATGCCAAGGAACGCGGCGCCCTGGTGACGGTGGCGGCCGACCTCCTGGCGCTGACGCTCATCACGCCTCCCGGTGAGCAGGGGGCCGACATCGCCGTCGGCTCCGCCCAGCGCTTCGGCGTGCCGCTGTTTTACGGCGGCCCGCACGCCGCGTACATGGCTGTGCAGAAGGGCCTCGAGCGCTCCATGCCGGGCCGCCTGGTGGGCGTCTCCAAGGACTCCGCCGGTGTTCCCGCCTACCGCCTGGCCCTGCAGACCCGCGAGCAGCACATCCGCCGCGAGAAGGCCACGTCCAACATCTGCACAGCCCAGGCGCTGCTGGCCATCGTGGCCTCCATGTACGCCGTCTACCACGGCCCGGAGGGCCTGAAGGCGATTGCCCAGTCGGCGCACGCCCACGCCAGGAGCCTGGCTGCGTCCCTCAAGGCAGCAGGCCTCGACGTGCTGCACACCAGCTTCTTCGACACCGTCACCGTTTCCGTCCCGGGAAGGGCTGCGGGCATCATCGCCGCAGCGGAGGCGCAGGGCATCAACCTGCGCAGCATCGACGCTGACACGGTGGGCTTCTCCACTGACGAAACGACCACAACGGAAATTGTCGGCGGCGTCCTTGACGCTTTTGGCGTTGGAGCCTTCGGCGTCTCAGTTGTTGACGCCGAAGGTGACCCTGCCTTCGGCTTGGACGCCGCCGTCGGACGTTCCTCCGACTTCCTGCAGCACCCGGTGTTCAACACGCACCGTTCCGAGACCCAGCTCCTCCGCTACATCCGCCGCCTCTCTGACCGGGACCTGGCGCTGGACCGCACCATGATTCCGCTGGGCTCCTGCACCATGAAGCTGAACGCCACGGCCGAGATGGAAGCCATCTCCTGGCCGGAGTTCGCCTCCATCCACCCGTTCGCCCCGGACTCCCAGACAGAGGGCTGGCGTGAGCTCATCGCAGACCTGGAAGCCCAGCTGACCGAGATCACCGGGTACGACCAGGTGTCCATCCAGCCCAACGCCGGATCCCAGGGCGAGCTCGCCGGCCTGCTGGCGATCCGCGGCTACCACCACTCCCGCGGCGACCAGCAGCGCAACGTCTGCCTGATCCCCGCTTCTGCGCACGGCACGAACGCCGCTTCGGCTGTCCTCGCGGGCATGAAGGTGGTTGTGGTGGCCACCGCCGCAGACGGCACCATCGACCACACCGACCTTTACGCCAAGATCGAGGCGAACAAGGACGCATTGTCCTGCATCATGATCACCTACCCCTCAACCCACGGTGTGTACGACGCCGACGTCCGTGAGGTCTGCGACGCCGTCCACGCCGCCGGCGGCCAGGTGTACATCGACGGCGCAAACCTCAACGCCCTTGTGGGGCTGGCCCAGCCGGGCAAGTTCGGCGGGGACGTGTCCCACCTGAACCTGCACAAGACCTTCTGCATCCCGCACGGCGGTGGGGGACCCGGCGTCGGGCCCGTCGCGGCGAAGGCGCACCTGGCACCGTTCATGCCCGGCAACGCCGCCACCTGGACGGAAGGCAACGACGTCCCCATCTCCGCCTCCAAGTTCGGTTCCGCCGGTGTGCTGCCCATTTCCTGGGCTTACGTGAAGCTGATGGGCGGCCAGGGCCTCACCGAGGCCACCAAATCAGCGCTGCTGGCAGCCAACTACGTCGCGGCACGGCTGGACGAGCACTTCCCGGTCCTGTACACCGGCGAAGCCGGGCTGGTGGCGCATGAATGCATCCTGGACCTGCGCGAACTCACGGCCCGCACCGGCGTCACTGCCGAGGACGTGGCCAAGCGCCTCATCGACTACGGTTTCCACGCCCCCACACTCGCCTTCCCCGTGGCGGGCACCCTGATGGTGGAGCCCACGGAATCCGAGGACCTCGGCGAGATCGACCGCTTCATCGAAGCCATGATCGCCATCCGCAAGGAAATCGACCAGGTGGCCAACGGCGACTTCACGGTGACGGACAGCCCGCTCCGGAACGCCCCGCACACGGCCGCCGCCGCCATCAGCAGCGCCTGGAACCGTGCCTACCCGCGCGAGCAGGCCGTGTTCCCGGTGAAATCCCTTAAGCAGGACAAGTACTTCCCGCCCGTTGGCCGCATCGACGGCGCGGCGGGGGACCGCAACCTGATCTGCTCCTGCCCGCCGCTGTCCGAATTCGAAAACTGAGGACGCCTGCCATGACTGAGAAGCGCACCGCCCTCTACGACGAGCACAAGAAGCTGGGGGCCTCCTTCACCGATTTCGGCGGCTGGCAGATGCCCCTGAAGTACAGCTCGGAGCTGGCCGAGCACCACGCCGTCCGAAACGCTGCCGGGCTCTTTGACCTTTCCCACATGGGCGAGGTCTGGGTCACCGGGCCGGATGCCGCCGCGTTCCTGGATTATGCGCTGGTGGGGAAGATCTCGGCCATGGCGGTGGGCAAGGCGAAGTACTCACTGATCTGCAATGAGGACGGCGGCATCATTGACGACCTCATCACCTACCGCCGTCCGGCAACCGCGGGTACCGCGCCAGGCAGTACGGATCGTTTCCTGGTGGTTCCCAACGCAGGCAACGCCGGCGTGGTGGCCGCGGCCCTGGCGGAGCGTGCAGCCGGCTTCGACGTCCAGGTGGACGACGCCTCAGCGGCCACCTCGCTGATCGCCGTCCAGGGCCCCAAGGCGCAGGAGCTGCTGCTGCGACTTGTGCCCGCGGCCCAGCACAGCCTGGTGACGGAGCTGAAGTACTACGCCGCCGTGGAAGTCCCGTTCCCGGTGGGCGGTGCCGGGCAGGACCTCCTGCTCGCCCGCACCGGTTACACCGGTGAGGACGGTTTCGAGATTTTTGTGGCGAACGACGACGCCCCGGGCCTTTGGCAGGCACTCGTCGCCATCGCGGAGGATGGGGAGCTGACGCCCGCCGGGCTGGCCTGCCGCGACTCGCTCCGCCTTGAGGCGGGCATGCCGCTGTACGGGAACGAGCTCTCGCTGCAGGGGGACCCCTTCGCCGCCGGCCTGGGCCCCGTCGTCGCGCTTTCAAAGGAAGGCGACTTCGTGGGCAAGGCGGCGCTCGCCGCAAAAAAGGAAGCCGGCGCAGGCGTTACTGCCGGCCGCCGGCTCGTGGGACTCAAAGGACTGGGCCGCCGCGCCGGCCGCGCACACTACCCCGTGCTCAAGGACGGCACGACAGTTGGCGAAGTGACCTCGGGCCAGCCTTCGCCCACGCTCGGATACCCGATCGCCATGGCCTACGTCGACGTTGAATTCACCGAGGCTGGCACAGCACTGGACGTTGATTTGCGAGGTAAGGCAGAGCCGTTCGAAGTCGTCGACCTGCCGTTCTATAAACGCTCCAAGTAGCCTTGTTTTGGCGCGGTCACCTTCGGGGCCGCCGGACCGGACATTTTCACGCGTGCTGGCTCGTTCCTCGCCTTTGACGCACGCTTTCGAAAAGTCCGGCTCCGCCGGCCCCTCGTGCGGGCGTTGCGGTTGTGCGCGGACATGGTCAGGTCGTTCAGGAAGTGGGTGGACGCGAACTACGTGCGTGTTTTTTTGTTTCACCCGCCCACGCTTTCGAAAAGTCCGGCTCCGCCAGCCCCTCGTGCGTTCATCACCTTAGGCGACGGGCCCCTGGCGGCTGGGCGGATTCCGGAGGCGGGCGTCTAAGGGAGCGTCACGTCCGCCCAGCGGGCGTCCACGCGACCGAGCCCGCGGAGGAATTCGGCCGGCCGCACCCAACCCACCACGAACTCTTTAGTTAGGAACTAATCGCATGGCTGTTGGAGTCTTTGATCTCTTTTCTATTGGGATTGGGCCTTCGTCGTCTCATACTGTGGGGCCGATGCGGGCTGCTGCTGTTTTTGCGGAGGAGCTGAAGGGTTCCGGCGTGCTGGCGGGGGTGGCGGCGTTGCGGGTGGATCTGTATGGGTCGTTGGCGGCGACGGGTCATGGGCACGGGACGATGACGGCCATTTTGTTGGGGTTGGAGGGGTTTCATCCGGAGCTGATCCTGCCCGATGAGGTGGAGGAGCGGCTGGCGGCGATTGCGGAGACCGGGGTGCTGCAGCTGGCCGGTGCGGTGGCGTTGCCGTATGGGGTGAAGGATATGGTGTTGCGGCCGTTGACTGTCCTGCCGCGGCATACGAACGGCATGACTTTTACGGTCTCGGACGCCGGCGGCCAGGTCCTGCACAGCGCCACGTTCTTTTCGGTGGGTGGCGGGTTCATTGTCCGTGAGGGTGAGGAGGACGCGGCGCTGCAGGAGTTGGAGGAGTCCAAGAAGGAACTGCCGCTGCCGTTCCGGACCGCCGCGGAGCTGCTGGCGCACTGCCGGGAGACCGGTTTGGGCATCAGCGACGTGATGCGGGTCAACGAGGAAGACAGCCGCACCCCGGAGGAAATCCGCGAAGGCCTCCTGCATATTTACTCGGTGATGGAGGGGTGTGTGGCGACGTCCCTGAAGCGTGAGGGGGTGCTGCCGGGCGGGTTGAAGGTCCGGCGGCGGGCGCCTGACTGGTATGACCGGTTGCGGAAGGAAAGCGCCCGGCCCGCCGGCGAAGACCAGGACGGTGAAGGCGCGGACACCGAGTTCCATGACCCGAAGTATTGGCAGGAGTGGGTTAACTTGATCGCCCTGGCGGTGAATGAGGAGAACGCCTCCGGCGGCCGGGTGGTCACGGCGCCGACGAACGGGGCGGCAGGGATCATCCCGGCGGTACTGTATTACGCGCTGCATTTCGCGCCGGGGATGGAGAACGCCACGCAGCAGGACCGCGACGACGTCGTGGTGAAGTTCCTGCTCGCCGCCGCCGCCGTCGGGGTGCTCTATAAGGAGCAGGCGTCCATCTCCGGGGCTGAGGTGGGCTGCCAGGGCGAGGTGGGCTCGGCGTCGTCGATGGCCGCTGCGGGCCTGGCTGAGGTGATGGGCGGGACACCCCCACAGGTGGAGAACGCCGCGGAGATCGCGATGGAGCACAACCTGGGCCTGACGTGTGACCCGATCGGCGGGCTGGTCCAGGTCCCGTGCATTGAGCGGAACGCGATCGCGGCGGCGAAGGCGATAAACGCCGCGAAGATGGCGCTCTGGGGCGACGGCTCGCACCGGGTGTCGCTGGACGAGGTGATCGTGACCATGCGTGAGACCGGCAAGGACATGAGTTCCAAATACAAGGAAACGGCCATGGGCGGCCTCGCCGTCAACGTCGTCGAATGCTGAGAGCCCCAGGGAACCTTCAGTTGTGGACCGCAGCCCACCAGTTCAAAGTGGACGCGAAGACCAGCCAGGCAACGTAGGGGAGCAGCAGCAGTCCCGCGGTCCTGCTGATGGGGCCGAAATAGAGCACTGTCATCGTGACCGCGGCGATCAAGGCCACGATAATGGCCAGGGCGAGCCATAGCGCAGCCGTACCCAAAGCGGGATAGAGGCCGAAGAACACCGGAGTCCAGGCGAGATTCAGCCCCAGCTGGACCGCGTAGGCCGTCAGCGCCGGCCTGGTCTTGGGAGCACGCTTCCGCCAGACCAGCCAGGCTGCCACCGCCATGGCTGCGTACAGCAGCGTCCACACCGGGCCGAAGAGCCAGTTCGGCGGGGACCAGGGGGCCTTGTCAGCCGTGGCATACCAACCGTCCACGTTGTCCACCGTGGAGAATCCGCCGAGTCCGGCCACCAGGAAGGAAGCCACCAGAAATCCAGCCAGCACCGCTGCCTGCACCCGCGTACTGTACGGCTGGTCCCTTCCATCCGGCGGCAATGACAACTCTTCGCGGTTCGGCTGCATGCCTCAACCCTTGCCAACCGGCCCACCCGAGTCAAGGCCACGGGGCAAAGGCAGGCACCGGCGGGCTCCTGAAAAGGGGCAGCGGCATCAGGCTTTAGACTTGAGGCTGCATGTCCGCACGCAGACACGAGTACCGAAACCGCGCACGAAACCGATTGGACACGGCCCCCTTGCGAGAATTTACCGCACGTTTTGCCACAGCCGAAGAGATTGAAAACTGGGACAAGCACGTCACGGCCAACCCCAACGGCGGCAACATGCTGCAGTCAGCCGCGTACGCGTCGGTCAAGAACGGCAGCGGCTGGAAAGTCCGCTTCCTGGTCCTCGAAAACGGTACATCTGCCAGCTACAACCTGGTGCTCGAAAAGAGCTTTCCCGTGCTGGGCCGGCTTTGGTACCTCATCAAAGGTCCCGACCTGGAGGGGCCCGCGGACCTCAGCCCGGCGCTGGAGGCCTGCGCAGCCTTCGTGCGCGGCCGGAAGCTCAACGTCTTCACCATCAAGATCGAACCGGACATCGTGGAGTCTGAAGAGGCTCAGGCGCGCCTGTTGGAAGCGGGCCTCGTCAAGGCGCCCAACATCCAGTCCAACGACTCCACTGCGTTGCTGGACATTTCCGCCCCAGAAGAAGAAGTGTTCAAGACCATCTCCTCCCGGGCACGTAACGCCATCCGCCGGGCCGAGCGGGAAGGCTGCGAAGTTGTCCGCCAGGAACACGGTCCGGAAACCTACCGGGCCCTCTACGACCTCATGGCGGACACCGTCAACGCCAAAGGCTCCATGCCGCTGCGCAGCTACGAGTATTACGCAGCCTTCTGGGACGAATTCTGCAACCGGGGCCAGGGCAACTTCTTTTTCACCTACGAAGACGGAAAACCCAGTGTGGGAGCCTTCGTCATCAATTACGGGGCCAAAGCAACCTACAAGGACGGCGGCTCCACCCAGAACCGCAAGCAGTACGGCGACTCGCACCTCGTCCAGTGGGCTGCCATCCGGCGCATGCAGGAACTGGGATGCAGGGAATACGACTTCTGCGGCACCCCGCCAGCCTCACGGATCAAGGACAAGAGCCACAATCTTTACGGGATGGGCATGTTCAAGACCAGCTTCACCAAAACCGTCACCGATTTTGTGGGCTGCCACGACTACGTTCTTTCGCCCGTGAAACACAAGCTCTGGGTCAAGGGAGCCGAGAAGGTGTTCCGCCGGATCGAAACTGCCCGCACCGGCCAGCAGTTCTACTGACCCGGAAGCCGGGGAACGCCGCCTTTCCTGTTCCGCGTCCCGCCGCCGACCCAGCCCACAGCCTGCCTCTGCCAGCCCCCATTCGTGAAGAAGGTAACCCCTTGACTGCACTTTCCGCCGCCGACCTGGAGTTCGCCGTGCTCAGCGACGCCGAATTCGAACAGTTCGCGCTGAAGCACCCACAAAACAGCTTCCTCCAGTCCCTCGACTTCACAAGGTTCCAGCGCGCCAGGGGGCAGCAGGTTGAACTCTTCGGCGTCCGCCGCGACGGTGAACTGGTAGCGGCCGGCAAGCTGAACTACACCACCACACGCCTCGGCTACACCATCTGCGAATGCGCCAAGGGCCCCCTGATGGACTACACGGACGCTGGGCTGGTGCGCGCCGTCGTCGGACTTCTCCGCAAACGCGCCGTGGAACGGAAAGCCGCCGAGCTGCGGATCTCCCCGAACCTCAAGTACATTGCCCGCGACGCCGATGGCGCGGAACACCCCGAGGTGGAGGACAACAGGCCGCTGGTGGCACAGCTGGGCGGGCTGGGCTTCCAGCACCAGGGGCTGGACATGAACTTCATCAACGTGAACTGGATGTTCATCAAGAGCCTGGAGGGCGTCCAGGACGCAGAAGAACTGATCATGGGCACCAGTTACCGGACCCGGAAGGCCATCCGCAAAGCGGAGAAAAACGGGGTCCTCCTGGAGCAGGCAACGCTGGAAACCCTGGACGAGTTCTACGGCGCCCTGAGCCGGGCCGGTGACGAAAAGGGTTTCGTCTACCGCGAACGCGCCTACTACGAACAGCTGCTCCGCACCACCTCCGCCGAGTTCACCAAACTCATGATGGCCAAGATCGACATTCCCGCCTACCGGAAATCCATTACGGACCGGCTTGCCGAGGAATCCGCCACCGCGGCGGAACTGCGCCGCGAAGTGGAAGAGACCGGCAGCAAGAAGAAGGCCAACCGGCTCAAAGTGGTCCAGGACCTGGTTGACAGCTACGAGCGCAGCCTGAAGGACATCGAACGCTTCCCGGATTCCGTCGGCGTGGCCACGGTGGCCGCCATCCACTTCGTTTGCTACGGCGACGAGGTGGTCTGCGTCATCGGCGGCACCGTGCAGGACTACATCTACTTCAACGGCGCCACGTCGCTGTACTGGGGAATGATGCTGCACGCCCTCGAAAAGGGCTACCCGCGGTACAACTTCTACGGCACGTTCGGCATCTCCGGCCAGGACGAGGAAGGCCACGGCGGCTACGAGTTCAAGAAGGGCTTCGGCGGCGAAGTGGTGCAGCTCGTCGGCGACTTTGTGATGCCCGTCCGCCCGGCTGTGTTCCGTGCCAACAAGATTGCCCGCGCGGCAGCAGGCGCCGCCCGCCTCCTGCTGGGCAAGCTGCCCCTGCGGCGCTCCGCCTGACGCGCCCGCCGGACATTCACTGCACATCACCATCACGGGAGGAGGGACCCATGACCGACCGGCCTGACTATCCCGGCGGCGGATCACCGAAAGCAACGCCGCGCACCGACGGCCTGCCCAAAACCGAGCCGCTGACTCCCTCCCAAGTACGGCAGAACGCAGCTGCCAAAAGGATGCTGCGGCGGCTGGTCCAAGGTGAGAACCCGCCCACGGCTCCCATGAGCATCGTGGACCGGCTCACCGGCAGCCCCTACGCAAACCCCATGATCCAGGTTGGCGGCGTGGACACGTCCGCCCGGAAGACCCTGGATTTTGCGCTGCACCTGGCCGAGACCATGTTCCGCTACGGTGCAGGAGCGCTCGAGGTTGAAACCAGCATCATTGCCGTCACGGCGGCGCTGGGCCTGAAGAACATCGAAGTGGACATCACCAACCAGTCGGTGGGCATCAACTACGCCCCCAAGGACCAGACGCCCATCGCGCTGCTGCGGGTGGTCCGGTCCTGGACCAACAACTATGCGGGCCTCGCGAAGGTCCATCAGCTGGTGACGGACATCGTTGCCGGGGGAGTGGGGCGCGATGAAGCGATCCGCAGGCTTGACGAGGCAATCACGAGCCCCAAGCCCTTCCCCCGGTGGATGGTGACGGCCGCGTTTGGGATTTTTGCCGCAGCGTTCGTAGCCGTGCTGGGCGGCGGGCCGGTGTCCTCCGCCATAGCGTTCGCCGTCAACATCGGAGTGAGCCTGCTGGCCCGCCAGCTGGGCCGGTGGCGGGTGCCGGACTTCTTCACCACCGCCAGCTGTTCCTTCGCCGTCACCCTGCTTGCCCTGCTCCTGTGGCAGTTTGGGCTGACAACCTCGCCAGCCATCGTGGTGGTGGGGGGAATCCTGCTGCTCCTGCCCACGGGCCGGTTGGTCTCCTCGGTGCAGGACGCCATCAACGGTTTCCCTGTAACCGCAGCGGGGCGGTTCCTTTCCACGCTTCTGACCTTTGGTGCGCTCGTGGCGGGCATCGCGGTCGCTTTTGTGGCGGGCCAGCTGACGGGCATGCAGGGCATCGATGTGACGCAGACCTTCCCGCCGGCCTACGACCTGTGGGTCCTGGTAATCCTTGTGGCAGTGGCGGTGATGGCCATCGGTGTCACGGAACAGACCACCTGGCAGCTCCTGCTTCCCACGGCGGCAGTGGGGGTCGCAGGTTACCTCGTCCTGTTGGGCGGCGGCCTGCTGGGCATCGGCGACCGGTTCTCGCCGGCCCTGGCTGCCGTGGCGATCGGCCTGCTGGCCCGGGTGGTCGCCTTGCGGATGGGCGCACCCCAGTTGGTGGTAGCAGTGCCCGCGGCACTGATCCTGCTGCCCGGCCTGACCATCTTCCGGTCGATGTATGTGCTGACCATCGAGGAGGCCGAGATCCTGCTCGGCGCCGGCGGGATGCTCAACGCCGGTGCCATAGTCCTGGGGACTGCCGGCGGGATCGTGCTGGGGGATACCTTGGCGAGGCCGCTGACCCGCAGCCTGGCCAGCAACGAGCGCCGGCGGGCCCGCCGCCGCTGACCGGGCCCGGCTGCCTAGATTTGCCCTACGGGCAGTTTCTTCTCTGCCTGGAAAGCGTCCTCAACGCGGCCCTTGGCCCAGTACCCGGACAGGGACACCTGCTTGCGTTCCAGGCCGCGCTGGACGAAAAAGACATCACGGAGCGCCTTCATGTACCCCCGCTCGCCGTGGGCAAAAACGTCCACTCTGCCGGCGGGCCAGTCAGCGGCGGCGACGGCCTGCACCAGGAGGCTGCTTTCGCCTGCCGGAACGCCACGGCGGAAGAGCCAGTGCAGTTCCAGTCCGGCCGGGGCGGCAATCGGTTGGATGTCGGCCTCGGAATCAACCTCGAGGAAAGCGGCGCCGGCCGCTTCCGCCGGGAGGGATTCGATGCAGGCGGCAATGGCCGGCAGGGCTGCCTCGTCACCGGCGAACAGGTACCAGTCAGCTTCGGGGTCCGGGTTGTACGCCCCGCCCGGGCCGGTAAAGGTCAGGGTGTCTCCCGGCTGGGCCCTCGCCGCCCAGGGCCCCGCCAGCCCTTCGTCGCCGTGGACCACAAAGTCGATGGCAAGTTCCTGTGCCCCGGTATCCACCCAGCGAAGGGTGTAGGTGCGCGTAAAAGGCCATTGTTCCCGGGGCATGATCTCGCGGATGCTCCACAGATCAAGGGGGACGGGGTACTGGACACCTGGCTGCGGGAAGACAATCTTGACGTAGCGGTCAACAAAGCCGTTGTTGACGAAATCGGCAAAACCGTCGCCGCCCGCAACAATCCGCACCATATGCGGCGCCAGTTGTTCGCGGCGCACCACCGTGAGGTTGACCTGGGGGCGGCTTTTCTTGCTGGCGCTGGTGGCGGCGGGAACAATGCTCATAAGGCAAGCCTAAGCTAGGGTACCGCCGGGAGCTCCCAGGTTACGCCGGCTGCCCCCTGCTCCCGCAGGAGCGCGTTGACGCGGCTGAAGGGTCGGGAACCAAAGAAACCCCGTGAAGCCGACAACGGGCTGGGGTGCGCGCTGGACACCGAGGGGACGCCAGGCAGCAGCGGGCGGACGCTCTCGGCGTCCTTCCCCCACAGGACCGCGACCAGAGGCAGGGGTGACCCGTCCGGTGCCCGCCGCGCGCCCAATGCCTGCACTGCCGCCGTCGTAATTTCTTCCCAGCCCTTCCTCCGGTGGGACCCTGCCGACCCTGCACGGACCGTCATCACGCGGTTCAGGAGCAGTACCCCCTGGCCGGCCCACGCAGACAGGTCGCCGTGCACCCTCGGCGGGATTCCCAGGTCTGCCTCGAGCTCGCGGTAAATGTTCGCGAGGCTCCGGGGAATGGGCCGGACGTGCGGATCCACGGAGAAGGACAGCCCCACTGGGTGCCCCGGCGTGGGGTACGGGTCCTGTCCCACAATCAGCACCTTCACCTCCGCAAGGGGCTGGCGGAAGGCTCGCAGGACGTTCGACGGCGCCGGGAGGACCTGGTGCCCGGCTGCTACTTCATCGGCGGCGAACCGAAGAACGGCGCGCAGTCCGGCGTCCACGTCCGAGAGTGCCGCGGCCCAGTCCGGTGCCATCAGCTCTGCCAGCGGAAGCCGGGCCTGGGCGGCGAAGCCCGTGGTGCCGGTCGGTTCCTGCTCCAGCTCAAACAAGGCGTCGGATTCAAACATCAGTCCATTCTTGCAGGCGGCAGGAGGCGCCGGCTGTGCCTGCGCCTCCTGCGCGGCTCAGCTACAGCGCAAATGACAATGGTGTTGTTCGTCCGTAGCATGGGGGTCAGACATTTACGTAAACCAGCTAAGGAGAGTGCGCCGTGGCGGAGCCAGCTCGGGAGCACCTGCCGGAGCAGGAACAACGGAACACCCTGTTGGCAGACTTCACGCTGCGGGAGTCGCCGCTGAGCGAGCGGGAGCAGCAGATGCTTGCCCTGGAGCGGCAGTGGTGGAAGTATGCCGGCGCCAAGGAACAGGCGATCCGGGAACTGTTCGACCTGTCCGCCACGCACTATTACCAGCTCCTCAACGCCCTGATCGACACCGAGGATGCGCTGGCGCATGACCCCATGCTGGTCAAGAGATTGCGTAGACTACGTACGTCGCGTCACCGTGCACGCACTGCACGCCGCCTGGGGTCCGACGCTTAAGACGCTCACGCTGAATCCTCAGCAGCTACACACAAGGATGTCTCTTTCCCATGACCAAATACGCCCGCGATGAATTCGACAAGGTTCCGCAGACCGCGTCGCGACAAGGTGTACACCGGACAGCATCTGCTCCGCGCCGGGTCCGTCTGTGGCCCATCCTGACCGCAGGGGTTGTTGCGCTGGCCATCGGCGTGGTTTCCTTCCTGATCCTGCCCAAGCTTGGGTTCGACGGTCCTGCCACCCAGGCGGCGTCGAGCCTGGAAGCAGCACCGCTGGCCGAAACCGGTCCGACCCCTTCCGCTGCGCCGGACACGTCAGCAAGTCCCTCCATCGAGCCGGAGCCTTCGTCCTCTTCCGAACCGGATGCAGCGGGCAACGAGACTCCGTCCAGCCCACAGCCCACCATTCAAACGGCAGTGGTGGACAAAACCCAGGCCGTGGCCGTGTACAACGCTGCGGGAATTGCCGGGCTGGCAAGCCGTGTGGGGGGAACCGTGCAGTCGGACGGTTGGACGCTGGGCCAGGTAGGCAACTGGGCAGGGGCGCCGCAGCAGGGCTCCGTCATCTTCTACGCGGGAGCAGCGCAGGAGGCCAGTGCGCAAGCTCTCGCTGAACTCCTGGGCGTTCCGGCCGTAGTGGAGAGTGCCGAATTCCAGGTTCCCCTGGTGGTGGTTCTCGGCCCCGGATACCAGTAGCGCCGGGCTTCCCAACAAACACTTACGTCACATCCTCCCCCGCCAGGGCCAGGGGTTACGCCTGAATAACGTTTGCCGCCGGCCATGCAGTGCCCCGGCGCTGCCGGTGCGCATTGGCTAAAGTGAATTCCGGGCTTCGAGTCACGGCGGCACCGGCGGAACACCCCGCACCTAACGGAAAGAGTGGTCATCATGGCACGAGGAACCGTCAAATGGTTCAACGCGGAAAAGGGCTACGGCTTCATCACCGTTGACGGCTCCGGGGACGACATCTTTGTCCACTGGTCCGCCATCCAGGGTGAGGGCTACCGTGCGCTGGATGAAGGCCAGCGTGTGGAACTTGAAGTCGGCGAAGGCGAGAAAGGCCCGCAGGCCGAAAGCGTCCGGCCGGCCGAGTGAAGCACCCGTTTTCTTCCGCTGCCGCCATCCGCCCGTTGTTCGCCGCAGCCCTCTGCGGCACGCTGGCCCTGACCGCCTGCTCCGGAGTGACTGGAAATGCGCGCACGGAGCCGGCGGAGGCCTCGGGGGACGGCACGCTAAGGGTTGGCCTGATCCTGGACAACACCGGTGCCAACGGCTTTCTGAACGGTCCCCAACGGGCGGCCGCCAAGCTCGCCGTCAAGGAGATCAACGCCGCCGGCGGGCACAAGGGCCGTCAGGTGGAACTCCTGCCTGTTGAAGCCGGCGTGGACACAGCGTCCCAGGCGCAGGCGCTGGTCCAGGCCAAGGCGGATGTAGTCATCGGCCCCACGGACTCCAGCCATGCCGCTGCGGCCGTCGATATCCTCTCCAGGGCGCGGACTCCGCTGATCTCCCCTGCCAACACCGCGGCCGCGCTCAGCAGCATTGCCAGCGGCGGATACTACTTCCGGACGGCCGCCGCCGACGTCGCGCAGGGACCCGTGCTGGCCAAGCTCGCCAAGGACGCCGGAGCCGCCACCATCTCGGTCCTGTACCAGGAAGGCTCCTACGGCAAGGACGTTTCGGCGGCTGTTTCCGCTGCAGCCAAACAGGCCGGACTGGACGTGGCAGCCAGCGGGGAGTTCACGCCGGGCGAGGCGGGCGAAGCCGCCCGTGAGGCAGGGGAAGCCAAAGCCGATGCGGTGATCCTGATAGCCCGTGACGGCGCCCAGGGTGCCCTCGCTGAACTGAACAATGCCGGAATTGCCGGCTCACGCATCATTCTCAGTGACGGCGCCTTCGCGCGGTACGGGTCCAAGCTCGGTGCCAAGGCGCTGGACGGCGCCCGCGCGGTGGTCCCCGGGCAGCTTCCCTCTGCCGGTTTCCAGGAGCGGCTGCTGGCCGTGGACGGCAAACTAAAGGATGTTTCGTTCGCCGCGGAAACGTACGACGCCGTCACCCTTGCCGCCCTCGCGGCTGCCAACGCAGAGGATGATGCCGGGCGCTCGATCGCCGCCAACCTGGTCAGCGTGTCCGGCGGGACTGCGGGTGCTTCCAGTGCTTCGGGTGCACCGCGTGCTTCCGGGGCGATCCTGGCGCCAGCGGGGTGTCCCTCCTACAAAGAGTGCCTGGGCGGCCTCAGGGCCGGGACAGGCATCAATTACGACGGCGAATCAGGCCCTGTCGCGTTCGACGCCAACGGTGACATCACCTCAGCCACCTTCACGGTCTTCACGTATGGCGCCGACAACATTCCCACGGCCACCGGCGTAGAAACGGCAGGCCGCGCCGCCGGCTGATCGCCCTCGGCGAAGACGCCCCCGCCAGGGCGCTTTGCGCTGCTTATTCGCTTGCACTCTCACGTGGGGAGTGCTAATTATTGAGTTAGCACTCTGACGTACCGACTGCTAGCAAAGCGTGGCTTCTGCCAGCGGCGCCGGCACCGGTCGAGGAGCGAAGAAACACCTAACTGGAGTGAGACCCTCACCCGAAGGCATACAGAGGCCGCCGGCAACGGGTCGTCCGTCGCGGGCACTGCAGCGAAGGTTCATTCTTAACGACTGTCCCGAAAGGACTACTGCCGTTATGGCCAAGATCATTGCATTTGATGAAGAGGCACGCCGCGGCCTTGAGCGGGGCCTGAACATCCTCGCCGACGCCGTTAAGGTCACCCTCGGCCCGCGTGGACGCAACGTCGTCCTCGAAAAGAAGTGGGGCGCCCCCACGATCACCAACGATGGTGTTTCCATCGCCAAGGAGATCGAGCTGGACGATCCTTACGAGAAGATCGGCGCCGAGCTGGTCAAGGAAGTTGCCAAGAAGACTGACGACGTTGCTGGCGACGGCACCACCACGGCTACCGTGCTGGCACAGGCCCTGGTCAAGGAAGGCCTGCGCAACGTTGCCGCCGGCGCCGACCCGCTGTCCCTCAAGCGCGGCATCGAGAAGGCCGTTGACGCCGTCACCGCCGAACTGCTGAACTCCGCCAAGGAAATCGAAACCAAGGAAGAGATCGCGGCAACCGCCTCCATCTCCGCCGGTGACGACGAAATTGGTGCGCTGATCGCCGAAGCCCTGGACAAGGTGGGCAAGGAAGGCGTCATCACGGTCGAGGAGTCCAACACCTTCGGCCTGGAGCTCGAGCTCACCGAAGGCATGCGCTTCGACAAGGGCTACATCTCCGCCTACTTCGTCACGGACACTGAGCGCCAGGAAACGGTCCTCGAGGATCCGTACATCCTGATCGTCAACTCCAAGATCTCCAACGTCAAGGAACTGGTTGCTGTCCTGGAAAAGGTCATGCAGTCCAACAAGCCGCTGCTGATCATCGCTGAGGACATCGAGGGCGAGGCCCTGGCCACCCTGATCGTCAACAAGATCCGCGGCACCTTCAAGTCCGTCGCCGTCAAGGCTCCGGGCTTCGGCGACCGCCGCAAGGCACAGCTTGCCGACATCGCCGTCCTCACCGGCGGCCAGGTCATTTCCGAGGAAGTGGGCCTCAAGCTGGAAAACGCCGGCCTGGAACTCCTGGGCCAGGCCCGCAAGGTTGTTGTCACCAAGGACGAGACCACCATCGTTGAAGGTGCCGGCGACGCCGACCAGATCGCGGGCCGGGTGTCCCAGATCCGCGCCGAGATCGAGAACTCGGACTCCGACTACGACCGCGAGAAGCTGCAGGAACGCCTGGCCAAGCTGGCCGGCGGCGTTGCAGTCATCAAGGCCGGTGCTGCCACCGAGGTTGAGCTCAAGGAACGCAAGCACCGCATCGAGGACGCAGTCCGCAATGCCAAGGCTGCAGTTGAAGAAGGCATTGTTGCCGGTGGCGGCGTGGCCCTGATCCAGGCCGGAGCCAAGGCATTCGCCAACCTTCAGCTGTCCGGCGACGAAGCAACCGGGGCGAACATCGTCCGCGTTGCCATCGACGCTCCGCTGAAGCAGATCGCCTTCAACGCAGGCCTCGAGCCGGGCGTGGTTGTGGACAAGGTCCGCGGCCTGCCCGCAGGCCACGGCCTGAACGCAGCAACCGGCGAGTACGTCGACCTGCTGGCTGCCGGCGTCAACGATCCCGTCAAGGTAACCCGCTCTGCCCTGCAGAACGCGGCTTCCATCGCCGGCCTGTTCCTCACCACCGAAGCAGTGGTGGCTGACAAGCCCGAGAAGAACGCTGCCCCCGCAGGCGGAGACGACATGGGCGGCATGGGCGGCATGGGCGGCTTCTAAGCCTTCCATGCCGGGACCTGTCCCGCTGCACACAAATGCGGCCCCCTCCGGAGAGGGGGCCGCATTTGTGTTTACCGCGGGCTGTTACTACTTGGCGCTGGCCAGCATCCCTTCAACTTCCTTCTTGAAGGCTTCAGCTGCGGCCTGGGGGGTAAGGCGGTCATAGAGGACCTCATCGGTGTAGCGCTTGATGACGTTCTGCACGCTGCCTGCGCCCACCGGCGGGACCGGTGGCGCCTCCTTGATATCGGGGGCAATGTCCTTCAGGAAACCCACCACCGTGGTATCGGCAGGCTTCAGGGACGGCGTGATGCTTTCAACGATGTCCGTGTTGGTAGGCACGCCGCGGTCCGTCATCAGGATTGCCCCGGCCTCCGGGCTGTTGGCCAGGTAGTTGATGAAGGTGGAAGCTGCTTCCGGGTGCTTGGAGCGTGACGAGGCGGACCAGAACATGGTGGGCTTGTAGTACATCCCGTTCTCAGCCGCTGAGCCGTCGATGCTGGGTGCCCGGAGCATCTTGATGCTGCTCCCGGTGGTGGATTCGAGGGATCCGAGCTGGTTGGTCCACCACCACGCCATGCCCACCCTGTTGGTGCCGAAGAGGCTTTCCTCGAGCCCGGCGCCGGAGTCTTCTGTGGCCACCGTGGCCGGTGGGCTTGCCTTGGAATCGCGCTGTTCCTTCAGCCGCTCCCAGAAGGATGCTGCGGTGGCGGTATCGAAGTCGAGCTTGCCGTCCTGGGAATACAGGTTTTCCCCATGCTGGCGCAGCCAGATGATCAGGTCTGCTTCATTGCTGCCGTACGCGGCGCCGTAGTTCTTGCCGTCTCCGGCGGCGCTGATCTTCGAGGCTGTTTCCATGAATTCGTCCCAGGTCCAGGTGGTGTCATCCGGGATGGGAACATTCGCAGCTTCGAAGACCTTGGTGTTGGCCATGATGACGTAGGCATTCTGGCCGGTGCTGAGTCCGTACTGGGCACCGTCATACTGGCCCGAGGCCAGTGCTTCCTTATCAAGTTTGGAAGTATCGATGCCTTCCTGCTTGGACAGGTCAAGGAGCGCCCCGCGCCCGCCGTATTCAGCGATGTACTTCTGGTCCATCTGGATAACGTCCGGCGCATCGTTGGCCGCAGTCTTGGTGGCAAGCTTGTCCCAATAGCTGCCCCACTCGCCGGGCTCAGACTCAATCTTGATGTTCGGGTGTTCCGCCTCGAAGGCGTCGATCACCTTTTCGGTCTGGGCGTTGAGGTACTCGTTTCCCCACCAGGCAAACCTGAGGGTTACTTCCTCGTTGCTCTCCGAGCCTGAAGAGGTGCCGCAGCCTGTGGCGAGGAGGGAAAGCGCAACTGCTGCTGCGCCGAGCTGGAATTTCCTCCGGCTGAGGGTTGGGATCGTCATTGATGTGCCTTCCTGGTGCTGAGGGCGCTTCCCGTCGGCTGCCGCTGCATCTGTGTACATCGGGCGAATGAGAAAACGCTTTCTCGTTTCAATACAGCGATTCTGCCTGTCCCGCTCCGTCCGCGTCAAGTACTTTTGGTAACCGCTTTCCAGGCGATGGCCGGGGCCGGTCTCCGGTTTGTCATGGCCGTCTGGCAGGATGGACCGGTGACGATAACTGCAGCGGCTGACGGCTCGGCCTTGGGAAACCCCGGTCCGGCCGGCTGGGCCTGGTATGTGAATGACGACTGCTGGCGTGCGGGCGGGTGGCCCCATGGGACAAACAACCAGGGCGAACTGATGGCGGTCCTGGACCTGTTGCGCGCCACGGCCCACCTTCCCCAGGAGGACCTTCACATCCTGTGTGACAGCCAGTACGTCATCAATTCGATTACCAAGTGGATGCCGGGGTGGAAGCGGAAGGGCTGGCGCAAAGCCGACGGCAAGCCGGTCCTCAATGTGGACCTCCTCAAGGAACTGGACCGGGAGCTTGCCGGCCGGAAGTACACCTTCGAGTGGGTGAAGGGGCATGCCGGGCATGACCTGAACGAGGCCGCCGACGAACGTGCCAGGGCCGCCGCAACGGCCTACCAGCAGGGCGTGGCTGCCCGTTCAGGGCCAGGATATCCCGGGGCCCACCATGCCCACCCGGCGCCGGCAAAGCAGGAAGCCCGAAGCGCACCGCTGCAACCAGAAAAACAGGCAGTGGCCTACGAGGAACCGGACCTGTTCAGCCAGCTGGATAACCGCGGGTTCGATGAGCCTGGGACTGCCGCAAAAGCAGCTGAAGCCCCGCCTGAGGCCATCGTGGAGGAACTTGAACGAGAGCTGCTGGGGCCGCTGGTTCGCGGGGATATCGGCCGGACAGCGGTCCTGCTCCACCCCGACTTCACGGAGATCGGCAGTTCGGGCAGGATGTGGACCCGGGACGCCATGATGATGGCCCTCGAGGAGGACCCTGGCGAGCGTACGGACATTGAGATCCTGGACGCGGAACGCATCGGTGCGGAGGCGGTCCTCCTTACCTACCGCAGCTATGCACGCTCCGGCACCACTCTGCGAAGCTCACTGTGGGTGCTGGATGGCGGCCGGTGGCGGCTGCGGTTCCACCAGGGCACACCCGAAGCCTAGCCACCGCTCAGCTGAACCGCTGGGTATTCCCCTGCTCCGCCTGCGCGTAGGTTGCCGCTGCTGAGGCAAGCGCCGTGTTGATGGATGCAAGTGAGGCTTCCACCCGTCCCTGCGTAAGGGTCCATTCAGTGATGAGTGCCTGGAAGTTTGTGGCGGCAGAGCCCCGCCACGAACCCTGGAGTTCGTCCAGGCCTCGTTTCATGGCCTGGACGTCGGCGCTGATTCTGTCCACCGTGGCCTGGACGCTGGCGGACTTCAGCTGAAGGAGTTCGGTATCGACCGAGATGATGCTCATGGTGGTGCCTCTCGCTGTGCGGCAACTTGCGCCTGCGGGCCCGGCCGGTCCGGCCCCTTGCCCTCGAGCGTAGGTAAACTGCACCGGACGCTTCCACCGCCGGCGGCTATATGTGCATAACTTCGCCGCCGTTGCCCTTCTTCTCGTCCACGCGGTCCGCTGCCATGCGGCTCTCATTCACGCCCATTCCCGAATCCGGAACGTCGTCACGCTGCGGGAGGCTGACCACAAGGGTGGCGCCGCCGCCGTCGGTCTTTTCAACCCGAACGCTGCCGCCGTGGGAGCCCACGATCGCGGCAACGATGGCGAGTCCCAGCCCGCTGCCTCCCGTGTCCCGCGTCCTGGACGTGTCCGCCCGGTAGAACCGCTCGAAGACCTTGGACGCGTCTTCTTCCGAGATGCCCGGACCATGGTCCCGAACTTCGATGACGGAGCGAAGCTGCCCGTCTTCCGCCGGCCGGACCCCCACCGCCAGCTCGATGGGGCTGCCCTCCGGGGTGTAACGCAGGGCGTTGCCCACCAGGTTGCCTACTACCTGGCGGAGCTTGGCTTCGTCGCCTAGGGCGGGGGCCGGTGTGGCGGGACCGCCGTCGAGCCCCGTCAGCGAAATCACGCGGGAGCGGTCGCTGGCCTGGGTATCCACTACGGCGTCGTGCGCAATGAGCTGCAGGTCCACGGGCTTTTGCTGCAGCGGACGCTGCTCATCAAGGCGGGCCAGCAGCAGCAGGTCCTCCACCATCGAACCCATGCGCTTGGCTTCGCTTTCGATCCTCCCCATGGCAGTGGACACGTCCTCCTCCGTGGCCAGCGCACCATGCCGGTACAGCTCGGAGAAACCTCTGATGGTCACCAGCGGGGTCCGCAGCTCGTGGGAGGCATCGGCCGCGAACCGCCGCATCCTCGCCTCCGACGCAGTGCGTGCCGCGAAGGCTGTTTCGATATGGGCGAGCATGGCATTCAATGACCTGCTCAGCCGCCCCAGCTCGGTGCCGGGGTTTTCGACCTCCACGCGGCGGGAGAGATCGCCCGCGGCGATTGCAGCCGCGGTCTTTTCCACCCGGGCAAGGGGCCGGAAGGAACGGGAGACGGTCCAGCTTGCAATGAGGGATGCGAGCAGCAGCGTCAGCAGACCCACTCCAGTCACCACCAGGGTGGCGTGCTTGAGGACGTCGTCCACGCTCCGCAGGGGCAGTCCGATGGCCACCACTGCAGTCGTCTGGCCGTTCTGGACGGGTACGGCGACCACCCGCCAGTTCTCGCCGTCCGTGCCGCGCACCTGGTAGGGGACCGCCCCGCGTGCCTGGGCCTGCTCCACAGAGATGGAGCTGATGTCCGGGCGGTTGTCCACATCGCCGCCGAACGGATACGGGTCTTCGCCCGGGGCGAAGAGAATCAGCGAATAATCTGTGGGGACCATTGGGTTGGTGGGAGCCTGCAGGGGCGTAAAGGAGCGCTGTTTCCGGGCCAGGTCAACAGCTGCATACAGCTTGTCGTCCACCTGCGCCTGCAGGTAACTGTGCAGCAGCGCCAACGTTCCAGCTCCGGTCACCGTCAGGGCAACTATCAGCAGCGCCATGATCATGGCCACCAGCTGCGTCCTCAGGGACGCCGACTTCCATCGCTGCAGCAAGGTCAGCGCTTTTCTGCCGTCCGGAGCACGTAGCCCACGCCGCGCTTGGTCTGGATCAGCGCGGGGGCGTCGGGATCGATGTCTACCTTCCGCCGAAGGTAGGAAATGTACGACTCCACGATGGAGGCGTCACCGTTGAAGTTGTACTCCCAGACGTGGTCCAGGATCTGCGACTTGGAGAGCACCCGGTTGGGGTTGAGCATGAGGTAGCGGAGCAGCTTGAACTCGGTGGGGGAGAGCTCGATGACGGTGCCGCCGCGGCGTACCTCGTGGGCGTCGTCGTCGAGCTCAAGGTCGTCCACGCGGATCACGGCGTCGTCATCCACCATCGGCTGCGTCCGCCGCAGGACAGCCCGGATCCGGGCCACCACCTCATCGAGGCTGAAGGGTTTGGTGACGTAGTCATCCCCGCCGACAGTGAGCCCGGTGACCTTGTCCTCGGTGTCGTCCTTGGCGGTGAGGAACAAGACAGGGAAGTGTTTCCCCGCGGCGCGGAGCCGGCGGGTAACGGTGAACCCATCCATGTCAGGGAGCATGACATCCAGCACGGCCAGGTCCGGGGCGTGGGCATCCGCGGCGGCAAGGGCGTCACGCCCGTTGGACGCCGAAACGACGTCGAATCCGGCAAACCGCAGCGAGGTGGAGAGCAGCTCGCGGATGTTGGGTTCGTCGTCGACAACGAGGAGCTTCGCTTCTGGACCGTTCTTGTTCATGCTTCCATCATGCTCCCAGACTCTGGGAGTTGTCTGGACGTTGGATGGAAGCCCGATGGGGAAAGCCGAGGCCTACCAGCCCATGGTCCCCGGTTCGCCCTTGAACGGGCCGGCTACCCGGTCAGTGATCCAGCCGCCGTAGAAGCCCCCTGCCTGCGGACGGACACGCTCGCCCTCCACTTCGCAGTAGTCCATCCTGCCCGTGTACACGGCCACCCGGTCAGCCAGTGCCTCATACCCCTTTGCTGGCTCCGGGTAGAACCACGCTGCTGCTTCAGCCACCGCCCCGCCCCCTCGGACAGTGAGGTAGTGCGCCGTGCCTTTGAACTCGCAAAAGCTGGTTCCGGGTGCGGGCGCCAAAGCTCCCGGCCGAAACGCCGAGCGGGGCAGGTAGTAGACCGGCGGGTGGCTGGTTTCGAGGACCCGGAGCGAGTCAACGGTGTCGAGGATCAGTTCGCCGCCCAGGACGATGCGGATCCGTTCGGTCCCCGGCTCGACGCGCGGGGGCCGGGGGTAGTCCCACGCGGATTCCTGTCCGGGACGGGGCACATCGGGGGTAACGTTGCGGCGCATGCCTCCAGTGTGCCCGACGGGAACCCAAAACAGAGTGAGAACGTTCCGTGCTGCACTCCTTCCGCCCGGTGCAGCACGGGAATACAGTGATGGTGCCGGGCTGCCTCCGTCCCGATCCGGTATCACAGGGCCTCCCGCCCGCAGATCTACGCTTGGCTGCTCCACACCACGTTTTTCAATGATTTCCGGCCCAATGAAGGGGATAAGCATCATGACTGACCTGAGTGCATCCGAAAACACCGCATCCAATGAACGCAGCATCCGTGACTGGGCGGACCTGGCAGAGGAAATGTGGTCATATCTCACCGGCAAGGGTGCCGCGATCAACTACCAGTTCGTGGACATGACCATCGAAGTGCCGCGTGACATTGGCCCCGATGCTCCGCGCGCCACCTGGAAGCTGAACGGCAGCCTGCGCGTCACAACCAGTGACAAGGATGCTGCCGGCTCCGATCTGAACCGTGGCTGACGGAGATGGCTGAATACCGCCTGGACATGGACCTGGACTTTTCCTACACAGACGGGACCGGATCGGTCACTAGGGGAAGTGCCCGGTGCTCGGGCACGGACGTCACGGTGTCCATGGACAGCCTGGCACCCCTGGGAGGCGGAGGCATCCCGTCACTCGAGGAAATCAGGCCCCTGGCGGAGATGCTGGCAGGGAAGGGGCTCAGCGTCACCCTCTCCGGTCCCGACGGCAGCATCGTGAGCCTGGGCGCGGTGAAAAGCCCAGCCTCGCAGCGTCTGGTGACCCGCTCCCCGCACATCAAACTGGGCAAACTGGGAGCACTCGTGCCGATTGTCAGGCAGGGCCGGCGCAAGTCTGCGGCGGTCCCGCTGCTGCCGCCGTCCACCCCCTTGCCCCTGCTTCCCACCGTCCGGCGGAAAATCAGCCGCCGGATCACCACGACCCACTACACCCGGGGCAGCGGCCGGCCCCGGTTGATCTTCGTGCAGGACGCAGCCACATGGACCGGGCAGATCCCCCGGGAGGTAACGCTTGCGGGGGAGAAGACCACCATCGGAAGCGACCCGGGCTCCGACATCGTCCTGGACGGGCTGGAAGGGCTCCACGCCGAGATCAGGCATGACGAGCTGGACGAGTACGTCCTGGTGCCGCATGGGACTGTCAGCGGCAGCGTGGTGCAGGGCGGCCCTTCAGTGCTCCGTACAGGCGCCAGGATACAGATGGGGCAGTGGTGCCTCGCCTTCTTCCGGGAAGAATTCGCCGACCACGGGCGTCCTTACGGCGGCCGCAGCGGTGGGGAACTGGCTTACGAGCGCCCGCAGCTCGATCCGCGGACCGGAACTATGGAAAGGGACAGCTCGCGCGGCGTCACCTGACCCTGCTCTGCCTGACGGGCAATGGTCCTAGTCAGCCGTTTCCACATCCTTGGCGTCCATGATCCGGTACGCATAGCCCTGTTCCGCAAGGAACCGCTGGCGCTTGGCGGCGAACTCCTGGTCCAGCGTGTCCCGGGCCACGAGGGAGTAGAAGCGTGCCGAGCGGCCGTCCTTTTTGGGCCGCAGGAGCCTGCCCAGCCGCTGGGCTTCCTCCTGCCGGGAACCGAATGAGCCCGACACCTGGATGGCAACCGATGCCTCGGGAAGGTCGATGGAAAAGTTGGCCACCTTGGACACCACCAGGGTCTGGATTTCCCCGGCCCGGAAGGCGTCAAACAGTTTCTGGCGCACCTTCACCGAGGTGTCGCCCTTGATCACGGGTGCGTTGAGGCGCTCGCCGAGCTCATCCAGCTGGTCGATGTATTGGCCGATAACCAGCAGCTGTTCACCGGCATGCCGGCCAACCAGCTGCTCCACCACCTGCGTCTTGGACTCCGAGGTGGCGCACAGGCGGTATTTGTCCGCGTCCTCAGCCATGGCGTAGGCGACCCGTTCGTCCTTGGGCAGGTCGACGCGGACTTCCACGCAGTCAGCAGGCGCAATGTAGCCCTGCGACTCGATGTCCTTCCAGGGGGCGTCGTACCGTTTGGGCCCGATCAGGCTGAACACCTCGCCCTCGCGGCCGTCCTCCCGTACCAGCGTTGCCGTCAGGCCAAGGCGCCGCCTTGCCTGGAGGTCCGCCGTCATCCGGAAGATCGGCGCGGGCAGGAGATGCACCTCGTCGTAGATGATCAACCCCCAGTCGTGTCCGTCCACCAGTTCAAGGTGGGGGTAGAGGCCGCCGCGTTTCATGGTGAGGACCTGGTACGTGGCAATGGTCACCGGGCGGACTTCCTTGACCGCTCCGGAGTACTCGCCGATTTCTTCCTCGGTGAGGGACGTGCGCTTGAGCAGTTCATCTTTCCACTGCCGCGCGGCCACGGTGTTGGTCACCAGGATCAGGGTGGTGGTGGAGCCGGTGGCCATGGCCGCGGCCCCCACCAGGGTCTTCCCGGCGCCGCAGGGCAGCACCACCACGCCGCTGCCTCCGGACCAGAAGTTGTCGCTCGCCATCTGCTGGTATGGCCGCAGCTTCCAGCCGTCCTCATTCAGCGCGATCAGGTGCGGGGTGCCGTCCACGTAGCCCGCAAGATCCTCCGCAGGCCAGCCGATCTTCAGCAGCAGCTGCTTGAGCTGCCCACGCTGGGAGGCATGCACCACCACGGTTTCGCCGTCAATCCGGGGGCCCAGCAGCGGCTGGATCTTCTTGGCCCGGATCACTTCCTCCAGGACAGGATAGTCATCGGTCCGCATGACCAGCCCGTGCTGCGGGTCCTTTTCCAGGCGCAGCCGTCCGTACCGGGACATGGTTTCTTCGACATCGATCAGCAGCGAATGGGGTACCGGGAAGCGCGAGTACTTCAGCAATGTGTCCAGCACCTTCTCCGCATCCAGTCCGGCGGCGCGGGCGTTCCAGAGCCCCAGCGGCGTGAGCCGGTAGCTGTGCATATGCTCCGGGGCGCGCTCGAGTTCGGCGAAGGGTGCGATGGCATGGCGGGCTTCGGTGGCCAGCTCGTGATCCACCTCAAGCAAGATGGTCTTATCGCTTTGGACGATCAAAGGTCCGTCGTTCACGCCGGGAAGTCCCTCACTGGCGCAGATTCCCCTGCAGCCTCAATGTCGATGATGCGGTGGATGGACAGCACCCGTTCTGTTTCCTTGGCTGGATCAAATACCCGGACGCGTCCGCCGCTTACAGAGAGCGGAACAACCGTTTCCAGGTTGGCATTCCCCAGGCCGTCCACCACGTTCATGCTGATCCGCTGCTTGAGCCTGATGGCGCGCTGCAGGGCCTCGAGTCCCAGTTGCGTTCCCGTCTCGCCGGTGTGGTCTCCGGAGCCACCGCGGTGTCCGACGGCGGCGCCGCCCTGGCGCAGGACCGCGAGCTGGGCTTCCACCTCCTCCGTCCCGGGCGCCGTCCGCGGCGCGGTGTACACCGGGCGGGCGTCCTGGGCGGTGTGGGTTCCGCGGAGCCGGACCACGGGCTCATCCGCGCCGTCCACGGAAGGGGAGAGGCCCAGGCTGCGGAGAACCTGCGCGGTTTCCCGCGGCGGCGCGGAGGAGACCAGGACCGTGGGGGCGATCTTCTCCAGTTTCAGGGCAGCTGCCTTCGGCCCGGAAAGGAGCTCCAGCAAGGTGCCCTCGTCCTCGCTGTGGACAAAGCTGGCCGCTGTCCCCACGCGGAGCCTTCCATGACGCAGGGCTGTGTCCTCCACGAGGTATTGCAGCGGCTGGGGCACCGCGGTGGCGGAGTGCTCGCGAAGGAAGTCCATGATGCCGGCAGCGTCATATCCCGTGTCCAGGGCCCGCTTGATGGAGGCTTCCGAAAAGCGGTAGATGGTGGCCGGCCCCTGGCCTTCGGCATCAGCCAGGACCAGCAGTTTTTCGGTCAGTGCGGGGGCGAGGTACCCGGGGGCGACTGCGGTCAGGTCTGCCTGGAGCAGGACATGGCTCAAAGCCGCCGGCAGGTGTTCGCCCAGGATGGCAAGGGCGGCCTCAGGGTTGTCTTCCGCCAGCGCGCTGCCCAACTGGCTGAGGGCGCCGGAGCCCACCAGGCCCAGGAGCTCAGCCTCGCTGAGAACGCCGCGGATCATCGAGCTGAAGCGCCGTGCCATCCGCGGCTGGGCCCACTCGGCGCGCTGGAGAACCGCTGCCGCGTCCAGCACCGGGGCGGTGCCGTCCGCCGGGCCCGCCTCCACGGTCAGCTCGTGCAGGATTTCGAGGATGCGTTTGCGGACCAGCGGGGCATCAGGCCGTTGGGCTTCGGCCGACAACGCAATAATGGTGCTTCCAGAGGCGGAACGGTGCGCCGCCGGCCCGCCGCGCGAACCATTAATGGGTTGGCCCACCAGGGACGGTACCCGCTCGCTGGCCAGCCAGGCATTTACCAGCCAGAGCCACTGCTCCTGGCGCGGCAGGGCAAGCCATTCCAGCTGCGGAGGCTGGACCCAGGACGAGGAATCGACGTCCAGCCGGATCAGGCCTGCCAGCGCGGCCAGTTCCAGCAGGAGGCCCGCCTGCTGGTGGTCGATCCGCAGCAATTCGGCCAGCCGCCTCATTTCGCGCACCCCTACGCCCCCGCTGCGCAGCGTAGCCAGGGGCTGGTCCCGTACGGCGTGGAGGAGCTCGCCCATGAGCCGCAACGTTTCCGATATTGCGCTGAGCGCAGCGTTCCTGCGAAGTACCGCCGAGGTCCGGCCAAGCTCAGGGACGGGGGGCTGCAAAGTGAAATCATTGATGATCGCCCCGCCGCGCAGTGAGAGCCCCACGCTGTGGGGCAGCTCCAAGTGCGCGGCGTCCAGCGGCACCAGCAGTCCGCGTGCCAGCAGCCAGTCGACGGGCCCGACGTCGGACCCCTCCGTGGTGATGGAAGCCTTGCGTTGTGCCTGGGGGACTGCGCCCATAGCCCAGTTGCGGAACCTGGCGAGCAGCGCCGTCGTCCGCTCCGGGGCAGTAGACAGGATGCTGTTGAGGGCGTCAGGAGAGGAAGTCCAGTGCTGCAGCGCAAGCGCGGCCTCCATGGGCGTGGTGGCGTCATGGATGGCCACGCCGCTGCGGTGCAGCTCGGAGACCAGCTGGACAACGCGCTGCGCGAAGGCAGGCTGCAGCCGGACGAGTTCCGTGTAGCTCCTGCCCAGCCCGGCGGGATAGATCCCCACCACGTCCTTCAAGGAACCCACTGGCAGGTAGTGGCGCTGTTTTGCCGCAGAATCCGGGGTCCCGTGCGGAGGCTCGGCGCGGTGCACCAGCGCCAGCTCCTGCAGCGTATGCAGGATCCGCTCAACCGCGGCTCCCGACGATCCCGGAATCATTTTGCGGAGTCCGGCCGCCGAGGCGCTGTGCCCGGTGTCCGTATTGGTGCACAGGTGCAGTGTTTCGAGGACCTGCATTTGTGGCCTGTTAAGCCGCTCCAGCGCACGCTGCACGCTGAGCCGGGCGCTGGCCCGCGCCGCGAGGGCACTGAAGTCGGGGACAGGCGGAGAAATGAGGTCCGGCCGGGCGTCGAACAGCGCACGCAGGGAATCGTCGCTGCGTGCCTCCAGCTCCTTGCTCAACGCGCGAATGAGGGACATCAGTCCAACGTTACCGCTGGTCCGGCTTTCCTGCCCGGCGCCGCCCGGCAACGCTGTCCAGAACCAGGAAAAGCATCAGGAGGAAGGCGAGCGGCAGGCCGTAGAGCGCCGAGTACGTCACCCAGGCGGGGGCCACTGACCCCGCGAAAGCCAAAGCCATCACAGCCCCTACCGCCACCAGGGAGAGCACGGCGACAGCTGCGGCGGTGATCATCAGGGCACGCCGATAACGCGAGGGTGTCATGGACGTAACGCTACAGCTCCCGCACCCTCCGGCGTGAACGTTGCTCCGCGGAGCCCTTGAATGGCTCTGCGGGGCGGGTTAAAGCAGGAATAGGGCGGTGGGCAGGATAACCTTGAGGGATAGACCAACACGGTCTGCAGCCGCCATACCCTAAACCCGCACAGCAATGCGGATGCGGTGGCGGGCGGCCGTGTCAAAAGACGCAGAACGAAGAAGGTTGATTACGTGCCTACCGGCAAGGTCAAGTGGTATGACAAGGACAAGGGCTTTGGTTTCCTCGCGGGCGAGGACGGCCAGGAGGTATTCCTGCCTAAATCGTCGCTGCCCGAGGGCGTAACAGAGCTTAAGGCCGGCACCAGGGTTGAATTTGGTGTGGCTGACGGCCGGAAGGGCGCCCAGGCCCTGGGCCTGCGCGTGCTGGACAAGACACCCTCCATTGCCAAGGCAAAGCGGCCCAGTGCCAAGGACCTCGCTCCTCTCGTGCAGGATCTGGTGACGGTCCTGGACAATCTGTCCGGAACCCTCTCCGCAGGCAAATACCCGGAAGGCAACAAGGGCAAGGCCATCGCCGCTGCCCTGCGTAAGGTTGCCGACGAGCTGGACGTTTAGGCACTGATGAACCCCGAAGCTGAACAGCCGGTCCCAGCTGTGCCGGAACAGGACGGCACGACGACGGGTGGCCCGGGCGCCGCCGGCCCGGCCGTTGCAGGGGCCAGGGCTGTGTCCAAGCGCCGAGCGGGCGTCCCGGCATGGCGCACAGGGAAGCCGGATGCCTTCCTCGCCGCTGCCGTGGACACGGCGCGTTCGGCTGTGGAGGAAATAACGGCTGCGCCCACCATTGGCCGCCATCTGGCTGCCAAAAGCGAGGGCGACCGCCTGGTAACGCACCTGTTTGAATCCAGGTTGCCTGGCTACCTGGGCTGGCAGTGGTATGCGGTACTTACCCGCAACTCCCGCTCCAAGGTGGTCACGGTCAGCGAGCTCGGCCTGCTGCCGTCGGAAGATTCGATCCTTGCCCCGGAGTGGGTGCCGTGGGCTGAACGCGTCCGGCCCGAGGACGAGCAGGAACAGGACCAGGAGCAGGACCAGGTACGGGTAGGGAAACCGGAAACTGGCGGGCAGGAAACCAATCCGGCAGAAGGCGAGGCCCATGACGGCGCCCCGGGGGCCGGGAGCCAGGACGCGGCCGCAACGGAGCCTGCCGGAACCGGGCCCGTCGTTGGGCCTGCTGAAGCCGGAGCCGCCGCCCCTGGTGCGCCCGGCCCGTTCGCGGAAGCGCAGCCTGTAGAAGCCCAGCCCGTAGAAGCCCAGCCCACTGAAGACAGCGCCGCCAAGCCTTAGGCAGGCCGCACCCCAGGACGCAGTCTTCACCACGTACACAAAGGCGCCGCCCGGAACTGTTCCCGGGCGGCGCCGTCGTACATTAATGCCCTGCCCAGCTCGGTAAGGCCCGGCAGCTCGGTAACGCCCCCAGTTCGGTGAGCCGCGACCCTTTGGTGAGCCGCGGCCGGACTGCCGGCGGACCGCTACTTGCGCAGTTCGCCCACCACGAAGTCGATGCTGGCCAGCAGCGCAGAAACGTCGTCGGGCTCGATGGCCACGAAAGTGGCAATGCGCAGCTGGTTGCGGCCGAGCTTGCGGTAGGGCTCGGTGTCCACGACGCCGTTGGCCCGCAGGACCTTTGCCACCACGGCTGCATCCACTGACTCGTCAAAGTCGATGGTGGCGATGACGTTGGAGCGCTCGTCCGGGTTGGTGACGAACGGGGTGGCGAATTCGGAAGCTTCGGCCCAGCTGTAGATGCGGCCGGCGGAATCGGCAGTGCGCGCGGCGGCGAAGTCCAGGCCGCCGTTGGCGTTCAGCCACTGCACCTGTGCATCCAGTGTCACCAGGGTGGACAGCGACGGCGTGTTGTAGGTCTGGTTCAGCCGTGAGTTGTCGATTGCGGTCTGCAGGTCGAGGAAATCGGGGATCCAGCGGTCGGTGGACTTGATACGCGCCGCGCGGTCCAGGGCGGCGGGGGAGAACAGGCCAAGCCAGAGTCCGCCGTCGGAGGCAAAGTTCTTCTGCGGGGCGAAGTAGTAGACGTCGCTCTCCGCCACGTCCACGTCCAGGCCGCCGGCGGCCGACGTCGCGTCGACCAGCACCAGCGCGCCCTCGTCGGCACCCGCTACCCGCTTCACGGGGGCGGAGACGCCCGTGGAAGTCTCGTTCTGCGGCCAGGCGTAGGCATCGACACCCGCTTCAGCCTGGGCAGCAGGGCGCGTACCTGGTTCGGATTTGATGATTGATGAGGCATCCAGGAAGGGCGCCTTGTTGGTGGCGGCAGCGAACTTGGACCCGAATTCACCGAACGAGAGGTGCTGGGCCTTCTGCTCCACCAGGCCGAAGCTGGCAATGTCCCAGAACGCAGTGGAACCGCCGACGCCGAGGACCACTTCATAGCCCTCGGGGGCACGGAAGAACTGGCTGAGGCCCTCGCGTACGGACCCGACCAGGTTTTTCACCGGAGCCTGCCGGTGCGAGGTTCCGAGGATGGTTTTGGAAGCAGCGGAAAGCGCATCGATCTGCTCCTGCCGGACCTTTGACGGGCCGGCGCCGAACCGTCCGTCCTTGGGCAGGAGGTCGGCGGGAATAGTGATGCTGTTTTCGCTCACAGGTGCTCCAATGTCGGCGTGGACGCGGTTGGGGTCCGGACGGGTGGTTGGTTGGCGGACAGTCGGCTGTGACTGCGACTTTCGGCCCCCCTCATTCTGCCTGAACAGGCGGTGGGGCGGGAACCGGCACCGTCATAGTCCAGAAATTGAGACAGAGACCAAGACGTTGGGACGGGCCCCGGCGGCGGCCGCCAACTATTCGGACAAAGTCAAAATAGGCTAAGCTTTCCAACGGACTACGTCGCGCGGATGGCGATATACGGTGGGACAACGCAAGGTACTGCGCTCGAGGAGCTGAGCTGGATGACGGATCTGATCGACACTACGGAGATGTACCTTCGGACCATCTTGGAGCTTGAGGAAGAGAACATCGTTGCCCTCCGGGCCCGGATCGCCGAACGCCTGCGCCACTCAGGACCCACGGTCTCCCAGACCATCGGCAGGATGGAGCGGGATGGCCTGGTGGTTGTCTCCGGCGACCGGCACCTGGAGCTGACGGAAACCGGCCGGAAGCGCGCTACCGAAGTGATGCGCAAGCACCGGCTGGCGGAGCGGCTGCTGGCGGACGTTATCGGCCTGGACTGGGCGTACGTCCATGACGAAGCCTGCCGCTGGGAGCATGTTATGAGCGAACGCGTGGAGCGGCGCATCTACGAACTGCTTGACCATCCGACCGAGTCACCGTACGGAAACCCTATCCCTGGCCTGGCTGCCCTTGGGGGCCAGGCGTCCGCAGGCTTCGCTGACGGCGCCATCAGCCTGCTTGAAGCAATGAAGTCCTATGGCCCGGCGTCGGAGGTGACCGTAAGCCGGTTGGCTGAGCCGATCCAGGTGGAGCCCGAGCTGCTGGTCCAGCTGGATGAGGGCGGAATCCGTCCGGGAGCCGCAGTCTCGCTGGAGCGGGTGGGGGACTACATTTCGGTCCGGGTGCCCGGCATCGAAGGTGCGCTGGAGTTGCCGCCTGAGGTGGCGGCCCACGTCTTCGTCGCCATCCGGTAACTCTCCCGTTGTACCCGCTCGGAGCGCATCAGCCAAAGATAACGGAATTGTTACTTCGAGCCTTCTGGCCCTATAGTTAAACGCAAGCGTAGATACTAAAGCGTTACCTGATCCGGAGCCGAGCTCTGCCAGCGGATCAGGTGCACGAGTCATTACTGGCAGAGGCGGGGGAACCACAACCGGCAGACGGGGGACTGCCTTGGGGTGAAGTCCGTCAGCAGCAAGCCTCTTCCAGTGAAGGATCCTTCCGGGGATACCTCTGTGCCGGGCTTGCCTAGGCGGACCGGGTCTTTGAACTCTCTGACCCGAATCCGACAGCTAACTTCGCAGGCTTTCCAGAGAGGAACCCTTCTTGTCCATAGAGACCCCCAAGGGGCGCCGCCGCGCGGCGTCTCCCGTTTCAACGCCGCGCGTTGTCGAGGTCATCACCACGGAACGCCCCCGCGATCCGCACCGTGACGCCCGCCGCCGTCGAGGACCCTTCCGGCAGATCACCGAATTTGCCGCAGCCAGCGGGATCGCACAGAAGGCCGGAATCGCTCTTGCTGCCACCGGCCTGGTGTTGACAGTGACCGTTCCGGCAACAAGTCCCGTCATGGCAACCGACAACGCAAGCGGCGTTACCCCGGTGGCAGCATCTGCTGTTACCCCGCAGCCGCAGGTATCCGCGGAGGCCGGCGCCCAGATCGACTTCAGCCGCTCTGCCGTGGTGACCCAGGCAGACCCCGATGGCAAGCTGAAGCAGCTGCTCAGCGCCCAGTCCGCAGGTTCGGTGTCCCGCGCGGCCTCGGCCGGAAGCCTCGGCGCTCCGCTGGCCGCGCTCTCCACTGCCTCCGCGTTCGGTTACCGGGTCAGCCCCATCACCGGCGGCGCGGGTGACTTCCACCGCGGCCAGGACTACGTTGCCCAATGCGGCACCTCGGTGCTGGCGGCTGCCACCGGCACCGTAACGTTCGTGGGCTGGCACCAGTACGGCGGTGGAAACCGGGTGGTGGTGGACCATGGCAACGGCCTGGAAACCACGTACAACCACCTTTCGTCCATCAGCGTCACGGAGGGACAGACGGTCTCCCGGGGCGATGTCCTGGCCCTCAGCGGAACCACGGGTGCTTCCACCGGCTGCCACCTTCACTTCGAGGTGCAGGTCAACGGCGAAGTCGTCGATCCCACGGGCTGGCTGTAGTCAAATGATGGTTTGCTATCGAATCATCGTGACCCGCCGTGACCTGAATGTGACATTCACCGAAAACTGCTGTACCGTCTAACTCGCGTCAACTTTTCCGAAGTTGACGCTCTTGTGCGGATTGCCTAGCTCTGCCACCGCTCAAGGTCCGTTCGCATTTCATCGTCTGGCAGGGGCGGGGGAACCAATTTTGGTCTTTGCTTCAGCGAAGGCCTTGGGGTTAAGTCGCAAAACTTCCTTGGAAGCCGCGCGGCCGGGTGACTCCCATCCGAATCCGACAGCTCACCTCGCAGGCATTGGGAGAGGCTACCTTCGTGTCTTCACGCCATCATTCTGCGCGCCACCGTGCGCAAACGGTTCGTACCAACCCCTTGGACACAGTGTCCAAGGCTGTTAGTGCCAATGCCGGGACAGTAGGTCGCCAGGCTGCGGTTATCGCAGCTGCTTCCGGTCTCATCCTCAGCATGGGCCTGCCTGCCAACGCCGCGGACACCACCGCCGGCGTTTCCGCTTCCACCGAGTCCGGGTCTGCCCAGTCCGCCCTGGCGGTCACCGCAGCACCCACCGCGACTGTCTCCTTCGAGCGTCCCGTGGTGAAGACCACCGCCGCACCGAAGCCGGCTCCCGTGCGGGCGCAGTCCACCGATTCGGAGGACCGCGCTGCTGCCGCTACCCGGACGGCCTCCACCGCAGCGGCTCCCGAAGCTGCAGCTGAGAAGCTGGCAGAGACGGTTTCCTCGGCCTCCACCTCCGGCATTGCCGCACTCGCATACACCGGCATCGGCCGTCCCTACGTCTGGGGAGGCACCACCCCCAACGGCTGGGATTGCTCAGGGTTCACCCAGTGGGTCTACGCCCAGGCCGGCATCAGCATCCCGCGCGTCAACGCCTGGACCGCAATGACGCCCACCTCCACTCCGCAGCCGGGTGACCTGGTTATGCAGAACGGTGGCGCGCACGTGGGCATCTACGTGGGCAACGGCATGATGATCAGCGCGCTCAACCCCTCCCAGGGCACGCTCCTCCACTCGGTAGCCGCCACCGGAAGCTCCGCCTTCTTCACGATCAACAAATAGTTCTTGGGCCTTCGGGCCCAAGAACTATTTCTTTGCACCCCTTTCCACACACCACATCCCCGTTCGGGGCCTGCCGGCGTACCCCCAAGATGCCGGCAGGCCCAGACCCCTTGGTGCCCACAACGGCCTGAGGAAAACGAAAGAGAGAACTGATGACTACTCGTGCCACCGCACGGCATCGCGCCGAAGTCACCAAGACCAACTCAATCGCTGTTATTGCCAAGGCTGTTGGCGACAACGCCGGTGGCATGGGCCGCCAGGCAGCGGTTATCGCCGCCGCTTCCGGCCTGGTGCTCACCAGCGGCATCGCTGCAAACGCAGCTGACTCCAGCGTCCAGCGCGACTCTGCCCCCGCGTCCACCCTGGAAGTAGAGTCCTCCGTCGAGGCGCCGATCTCCGCTGCCTCCACCATCGCCATCACCTTCGAAAAGCCGGCCGTTACCACCACGCCCGCGCCTGTCGTCGTTGTCGAGGAAGAGCCCGCGCCTGTTGAGGTCAAGGAAGCCGAGCCGGCTCCGGCCGCCGCCCAGCCTGCTGCAGCCCCCAAGGTAACCGCCAAGGTAACCACAGCCTCCGCGCCCGCTGCAGCTCCTGCTGCTTCCGCCAGCGGCAAGGGCGCAGCCATCCTCTCGGCAGCGTACGCCCAGCTGGGTGTCACCCAGGACTGCACCATGCTGGTCACCAACTCCCTGGCAGCAGTGGGCATCAACTTCCACGACTGGCCCGCAGGCTACCTCTCCCTGGGCCGCACCGTAAGCGCCGCCGAAGCGCAGCCCGGCGACCTGATCTACTACGCAGACGGTGGCGCAGGCATGGCCCACATCGCTGTCTACGCGGGCAACGGCCAGGCCGTCCACGGTGGATACAACGGAAACCAGACGGTCGTCTTCAGCGCCAACGTTGGCTCCGGCCCCGTTTTCATCCGCGTGAACTAATTAGCTCCGCGCTAGGCCGTCCCACAGGGGCGGCACAAGAACCCCTGCCCTGGCGGCAGGGGTTCTTGCTTTTAAACGCCGGTTGGGTGGCTACCGGCCAGGCGCAGCCCCCGGCCGCCCGATACGCCCGCTGGCCCGACACGGCAGTTTTGGGAAACCGCGATTAGCTGATAGTGGGCTTCTATGTTTACTCTTGTGGTGTCGATCCATAGCCCGGACATGCCGAGGGCAGCCGGCCCTCGTGCCCCTGACGGGTGCGGCCGTGAAGAGGTACGTGCATGCGCACTCTCGTTCTGAATGCTGGATATGAACCGCTGGCGGTTATCACGTTCCGCCGGGCGCTGGTGCTTGTGCTCACGGGTAAAGCCAGTGTGGTTGCTGAGGGTGACGATCCCGTGGTGGGCCCCCAGGAGATATTGGGCCGCCCGTCCGTTATCCTCCTGAACCGCTATATCCGTCCGAGGTACAACCAGGCCACCGCTGTCAGCCGCCGGGGCGTGCTGAGGCGCGATGGCCACCGGTGCGCCTACTGCGGAAAAGCGGCCCACACCATCGACCATGTCCACCCCAAGTCCCGCGGCGGTGCGGATTCCTGGGAGAACCTGGTGGCGGCCTGCCTTCGTTGCAACAACGTCAAGGGCGACCATACTCCTGCTGAAATGGGGTGGAAGCTGAGATTCGTCCCGGAACCCCCGCACGGAACCATCTGGCAGATCAAGGAACTCGAAAAGCCCACCCCTGCGTGGGATCCGTTCCTGCTGCCCGAGCGCGCAGCTTGACCCCAACCTGCACCAGGCATTCCTGATCCATACAGCTAGGCTGGGGGAGTGGAAGAGAGCCGGTTGCCTTTCGATGCCGTGATCCTGGCCGGCGGCCGGTCGTCCCGGTTGGGCGGAGTGCCCAAGCAGGACCTCGTGTTCCACCATGCCACCCTCCTGCAGCGGGCGCTGGCCGCGTCTGCGGGCGCCACCAGCACTGTGGTGGTGGGTCCGCGCGCAGATTCTACGGTTACGGGGGTGATCTGGTGCCGGGAAGAGCCTGAGTTCGCGGGTCCGGCAGCTGCTATCTCCGCCGGGCTGGAGGCTCTTGCGCGGCACTGCAGCCCCGCATCGGAATACACCCTCGTGCTGGCGTGCGATATGCCCCTTGTCCAGGATGCCGTGGCGGTGTTGAAGGAAGCGCTGGTCCCGGCAAGGGGAGACGGAGTCATGGCCCGCTCTGCTGACGGGACCCTCCAGCCGCTGGCCGGCATGTACCGCACGGCTGGGTTAAAAAGGGCGGCAGCGGAACTGGCTGCACGCGGTACGCTAATCAACGGCTCCGTGCGTTCGCTGCTTGCTAGTCTGGAGGTGCAGCCTGTCACCGTCCCCGCAGGTTCCACGGCCGACGTGGACACGTGGGATGATGCCGCCGCACTAGGGATTGCCGCCGGGAGCCAGGACAACAGCCAGGACCGGCGCAGCCGCAGTTAACTTGGGAGGCACGTTCGTGAAGAGTCAGGATGAAACGCTGGAGGAGTGGTGCAGGTCCCTGCTCCAGGCCTATGAGCTTGAGGACGTCCAGGTGGATGTCAACGCCATCCTTGCCTTGGCTGGCGTGGCCGCCCATTCAGTGGTCCGCCCGGCAGCGCCGCTGACCACCTTCATTGCCGGCTACGCCGCTGGCCTGGCATCCGGGTCCGGGCAGCCAACGAACGCCGCTTCCATGGAATCCGCGCTCGCCGTGGCCCGTGCCCTGGCCGCCGACTACGATGCTGAAGCCGCCGGGACTCCCGGCGGATGACCAGCGACGCCCAGAAGGAACCAAGCAAACCCGACGCTGACCATCCCCGGCACCTTGACCACACGTGGGACGAGGCCCGCGAGGCCGCCTTTGACGCCGCCCATCCGATTCCCGCCGGACCGGTCGCGCTTGAACTGGCGCTCGGACGAAAACTTGAGCAAGATATTGTGGCGCTGCAGGACATGCCCCACTATGCGTCGTCAGCCATGGACGGCTGGGCGGTGAACGGCACCGCGCCGTGGATCCTTGTTGAACCCGGCACCCCCCTTGCTCCCCACCAGGCCAGTCCTATCGCCACAGGGGGGCTCATCCCGCTGGGTGGCAAGTCGGTACTGCGCAGCGAAAGCGCCCGGCTGGACGAGGACGAGGATGGACTGCCCATCCTGGTAACCGGCGGGACGGCCCGCCCCGGCGAGCCCCGCACCGGCCAGCATGTGCGGAAAGCGGGTGAGGAGGCTTCGGAAGGTGACGTCCTTGTCAAGGCAGGAGTGGTGCTCAACCCCGCGCATCTGGCGCTGGCTGCCCTTGCCGGGTACGACGAACTTGTGGTCCAGGGTAAGCCGATGGTCCGGCTGCTGCTGACCGGTTCCGAGGTGGTTGGCCACGGCGTGCCCGTCCCCGGGCAGGTCCGGGACACCTTCGGCCCGCAACTGCCGGCAGTGGTGGGCATGCTGGGCGGGATACCCGGCGGACAGCAAAGGATCGGCGATTCCTATGCTGAGTGGCTCGGCGCACTGGAGGACGTGGTGCCGGAGGAGCCGGGTGCACCGGACCTGCCGGCCGACGTCGTCATTACCACCGGCGGGACGGGAAAATCCGGCACGGACCATCTTCGCAGGGCCGTAGCGGAGCTGGGAGGCCGCTTGATCATCGACGGCGTGGCCATGCGTCCGGGGCATCCTGCCGTCCTGGCCGAACTTCCGGACGGACGCTTCGTGCTGGGATTGCCGGGGAATCCGCTTGCCGCCATGATCGCGCTGTCCACGGTGGGCGCGCCGCTGTTGGCGGCGCTGGGACACGGCGACATGCCGGCGGTGCAGGAAGTGCCATGCGGAACCACCCTTGAGCCGGAACCCGGGCGCACCCGCCTTATGCCGTTCCGCCTGCTCTACGGGATGGCCTCGCCCGCCCAGCACACCGGCCCCGGCATGATGCGGGGACTGGCCTCCGCCGACGGCGTAATGGTTGTTCCTCCCCACGGGGTGAAGCTCGGCGAACTGGTGCCTGCCTTCGCCCTGCCCTGGGGGCCGCCCATCCCTGCGCCCCCCGACCCCAACGCCAAACCAAAGACACGCAGCGCGGGACGGACGGGCCGGACAGCCGCCAAACCCGCAGCCGCCGGTCCAGTGGACTGGAGCGAGCTCCTTGGCTGACGAGGCCAGGGGAACGGCCGCTGCGCTGGCATCAACCCTGGGCGGTTGCGATGATGGAGTCATGAACAGGAACGGTGGGACATGGGACGTGTAACCCAGCGCCGCAAGGTGCACAAGTACGTGCTGGATGGCTCCCCGAACGCCCTCGAGTTCCCGGTCCGGTACCGGGAGGATGTCCTGGCGGTGGAGGAACCGCTGGAAATCCGGCTGGGCAGCATGTCCTATTCCGTGACCATGCGGACCCCTGGCCATGACTTCGACCTGGTGGCCGGGTTCCTGGTGTCCGAGGGCGTCATCTGGGATTCCGGGCAACTGGTGTCGCTGCGCTTCTGCGCCGGCGAGGACGAAAACGGCGTGCAGACCTTTAATGTGGTGGAGGCCCAGTTGCGGCCGGATGTAGAGGCTCCGTCCATGGGCCGGCATGTGTACACCTCCAGCTCATGTGGTATTTGCGGCACCGATTCCATCGAGTCCGTCAGCAAGTCCTCGCACTTCACCCCCGCCGCGGATCCCCTGAGCGTTTCCGCCGAGGTGCTCGCCTCGCTTCCGGACATTCTTCGGCAGTCCCAGCGGCTCTTCGATGACACTGGGGGTGTCCACGCAGCGGGCCTCTTCCGCATCGGGGACGACGGCGGCGCGAACCTTCTGTGCCTCCGGGAGGACGTGGGACGGCACAACGCCGTGGACAAGGTAGTGGGGTGGGCCTTGCGTGAAGGCCTGCTGCCCCTCAGCGGCACGGTCCTCCAGGTCTCGGGCCGGGCATCCTTCGAATTGGTCCAGAAGGCTGCTTTGGCCGGGATACCTGTCCTGGCTGCCGTGAGTGCGCCATCCAGCCTTGCAGTTGAACTGGCTGAGGCCAGCGGCCTGACACTCGCTGGCTTCAGCCGGGGAACCAGCCTCAACATCTACGCAGGCGACGGGAGGATACGGCGCCCCGTAGTTGCTGCGCCGGCGTAGGCCAATCCAGCCCACTGCCCCTTGAACCTCCTTGCAGTCCCGGAGCACTCCCCGAGCACGCCGGAAACAGTCCGGGAAACGGTTTCAAAAGGGTTGGTAAAAGGGGTACCAGCAGGTAGATTTATCCATCGAATGGACACCAGGATCCAGTCCCGAACGCTAAAGAGGGCACAAATTGCATGACGACCGCCGGATCACGGAAGTGCGCCTGCATAGGTTCGTGCGGGAGCGTATTACCCCTGCGGTCTACAGCCGGACACTTCCCCTCACGCTGAGCAGTTGGGATGCCCCGGATGAACCCGTCCCGGCGCTGGACGCCATGCGGCAGGAGTTCCAGCCCCAGGAACACGGAGCGTTGTGGGGGAAACCGTGGGGCACCAAGTGGCTCCGCCTCCAAGGGGAGGTCCCCGAATCGTGGGGCACGGAACCGGACACCACTGTTGAAGTGCTCGTGGACCTTGGGTTTTCGGTCGAAATACCCGGCTTTCAGTGCGAGGGCATCGCGTGGCGGCCGGACGGCAGCATCATCAAGGCGGTTTCGCCCCGGAACCAGTACATTCCGCTGAAGCTCCTGGGCGGCGGCATGGCGGTGGACTTCTACGTTGAGGCTGCGGCGAATCCCGACGTCGCCCAGGGCTGGACCTTCGCTGCCACGCCCTACGGCGACAAGTCAACGGCCGGGACAGCACCGCAATACAGGCTGGGAAGCATCGCCATTGCAGAACTGAACCAGAACGTTTGGGAACTGCAGCAGGATGTTTCCACCCTTTCGGGTCTCATGGCGGTGCTGCCCCTTGAGCTGCCCCGGCGGCACGAGATCCTCAGGGCCCTCGAGCGCATGATGGACATCATGGATCCCGACGATGTTGCCGGGACGGCCGCTGCGGGACGCGAAGCGCTCGCGGAAGTACTTGCCCGCCCGGCCTATGCTTCTGCGCACCAGCTGGTGGCAACCGGGCATGCCCACATTGATTCTGCCTGGCTCTGGCCGGTCCGGGAGACTGTCCGGAAATGCGCCAGGACGTTTTCCAATGTCGTGGCACTGATGGATGAAAACCCCGATTTTGTCTTTTCCTGCTCCTCAGCCCAGCAGTTCGCCTGGATCAAGGAGTTCTACCCAGAACTCTTCGCCCGCATCCGCGAGAAAATCCGTGCCGGCCAGTTCGTTCCCGTGGGCGGGATGTGGGTTGAATCGGACACCAACATGCCCGGCGGCGAAGCAATGGCGCGGCAGTTCGTGGAAGGCAAGGGCTTCTTCCTGGCGGAATTCGGTGTGGACTGCCAGGAGGCCTGGCTGCCGGATTCGTTTGGGTATTCTGCGGCGCTGCCGCAGATCGTCAAGTCTGCCGGCAGCCGCTGGTTCCTGACCCAGAAAATTTCCTGGAACCAGATCAACAGGATGCCGCACCACACTTTCAACTGGGAGGGCATCGACGGCACCCGGCTCTTCACCCACTTCCCGCCTGTGGATACCTACAATTCGGAGTTGAGCGGGCGTGAACTTGCGCACGCGGAGCGGAATTACCGCGACCACGGCCACGGCAGCGTGTCACTGGTGCCGTTCGGCTACGGCGATGGCGGCGGCGGACCAACGCGGGAAATGCTGGCGGCTGCGTCACGCGCCGCGGACCTGGAAGGCTCCCCGAAGGTCCGGATCGGCTCCGCGGAAAGCTTCTTCACGCAGGCCGAGGCTGATTACCCGGTCCTGCCCGTGTGGGTGGGCGAGATGTACCTCGAGCTGCACCGTGGAACCTACACCAGCCAGGCCAGAACCAAAAAGGGGAACCGCCGCAGTGAGCACCTGCTGCGGGAAGCCGAATTGTGGTGCACAACGGCTGCTGTGCGCACCGGCGGCAGCTTCGCCTATCCGGCTGCGGAACTCAAGCGTCTGTGGAGGCTGGTCCTCCTGCAGCAGTTCCACGATATTCTTCCCGGGAGCTCCATCGCCTGGGTCCATCAGGATGCCGAGCGGAACTACCAGGCCGTCAGTAATGCCCTTGAGGCCATCATCGATGAGGCTGCCGCCGCCGTGCTGGGCAGCGGCGAGCGGACCTTCCTGCTGAACGCTGCGCCCCATGCCAGGGACGGAGTGCCTGCATTGGCCGCAGGCGAGCCGGCTTCGGCGGATGGCGCGGTCCAGGCCGACGCCCATAACGGGGGCTTCGTCCTGGACAACGGAGTCATCCGCGCTGTCCTGGACGCCGACGGGCTTCTCGCCTCGCTGGTGGACCGCGCCAGCGGACGCGAATCAATTGCTCCCGGCCAGCGCGGTAACCTGCTTGAACTTCACCGCGATACTCCCAACGAGTGGGACGCCTGGGACATCGACGAGTTCTACCGGCGGAACGTCACGCCACTGACCCGAGCCGCTTCCGTACGCCTTGTTCATGAGGGGACAGACGCCGTCGTACTCGTGGAGCGGCTTGCCGGGTCATCCACCATTACCCAGCGCATCACGCTTGCTGCAGGGAGTCCATCCCTCTCAATCGCCACCTCGGTGGACTGGCAGGAACGCGAGAAGCTGTTGAAGCTAGGCTTCGCCCTGGACGTCCGGGCGGACAGGTCCGCTGCGGAAACGCAGTTTGGCCACGTGTTCCGGCCCACCCACACCAATACCTCATGGGAAACGGCGAAGTTCGAGATCTGTGCGCATCGGTGGATCCATGTGGCGGAGCCGGGCTATGGTGTGGCGATTTCCAACTCGTCCACCTACGGGCACGACGTCGCGCGGAACATCAGGGATGACGACGGCGGCACCACCACTACCGTGCGCCTGTCGCTGTTGCGCGCTCCCAAGTTCCCCGATCCGGAGGCTGATCGCGGGGTGCATGAGCTGACCGTCACCATCCGCCCGGGGGCGGACATTGCCGACGCCGTGGAGGAAGGTTACCGAACGAATCTTGTTCCCCGGCTGGTTCACGGCGGTTCGCCGGCGGAACCGTTGTTCTCGGTAACGAACCCCGCCTTGGTGATTGAATCCGTCAAGCTGGCGGAGGACGGCTCCGGGGACGTGATTGTCCGCCTCTACGAGTCCTTGGGCCAGCGGTCGGCAGGAAAGTTGACCGCTAACTTTTCCCTGCGGGACGTTACTCCAGTGGATTTGTTGGAGCGTCCGCTCGAGGCGCCGGGCGTGGAAGCGTGCGCTGACGGAGCGGAACTGGGCCTGCGGCCGTTCCAGTTGGTGACCCTGCGGTTCGCCCGCGCCTAGGGGCAGCCGCTTCTGCAGCGCATGGAACTATGGATTCACGCGCCCAAACAGTCTTTTAACCAGGCTGAGTGGGGGCGGTCCCCAACGGCCGCCACCACTCATCCCCCCAATAGGTGTGAAGGCCCCCGGAGCGGCCAACGTTTTGGAATTTATCCCCGTTCGAAAACGACCTGCGCTCCACCTTCACACATTCATGATTGTTTCACATTCTAATGAATTTGTGAAAGCCGGCAGGGTTACTTTTCGGTATATGTCCTTTTCGCCGATGAGGTCTTTCTGTTCTGCGCCCGTGCCGCCCAGATCAGTGCCAGGCCAAGGACGTAGCACAGCACGGCGGTGTAATTAACCACAAACTTGATGGCGCCTCCTCCCGGAGGCACGAAGGGAAAGAGCAAGCTGACCCCGATGGCAAGCCCACCCAGGGCAAGAAGGCCTGCGGCGACCCTTACCATCACCGGCAAGCGGCTCCGGACAGCCCTGACCATAGCCGGAAGGAGGACCAGCGCTACATAGCCTGGATAGGCGCGTCCAGCCGCACCGTAGTACTGCGCCAAAACAGCGTTGTGTTGGGTTCTCACGGACGGTGCGGCAAGTCCTGCCGAGGACCCCACCGTGTCCATCATGACGAACAGGGCAACGAGCACAACGGAAATGACCAGCAGCACAACCATGCCGGCCTTTCCCGTGATAAGCCGGTACGCGCTGTCGGCGCCGAAACCGCGGGTGACCCGGATCCCCACGAAGTAGATGGCTGCGAAGATGATGAAGCGGAGCAGCAGGTTGGCAAGGTTGATTCCGCCCAAGGCCTGGTCGATGGCCACGTAGGGGGCTTCGATGCTCAAGAGGATGGCGATGGTCATCAGTGCAAAGATGTAGAACAGCGACCTGTTCTCTCCCCGGACAGCGCTGGGCACCCGGGCTGCTGCAGTGAGCGCGCAGATGGCCAGCGTGGCCCATTGAAGAATGTCGATCATCCCAGGTTCTCCCAAATTTTTTCAGTTTGCGCTTGGTCCTGCTCCTGGCGTCGCAGCACCTTGCCCAATGCCTGCAGCCGGTCACCCGCCAAGGCGGAGAGGTCGCCGTCGGACAGGCTGTCCAGGGCGGCCTGCCGCGCACCCGGCGGCCAGCCCGCTTCCTCTTCGGTGATCAGGCCGGTTGCCACCAGGCCGCCGGCCGGTCCTACGCCGGCAGCAAGGGCGGTGGCAAGCGCCAGCTCCGGAGACAGCCGGTTGGCGGTCAGCTGCGCCGAATAGTTCTGCGGCGCCACTCCCGTGGCCGCCGAAACGCGGTGCCGCACTTCGCCGTCGTCGATGGCGTCAACCCAGTTCTTCACCGAGGTGGCGTGCGGGGCGGCGGTAAGGGGTGCTGACGCTGCCCCGGCAGCGCCGGTGGGCTCCATCGCCGGACGCGCAAGGACAGCCCGCAGGAGATCGGCCGTGGAAACCTGGCTGACAAGTTCGCAACGCGTTGGCGGAGCCTGGGGACCGGCCAGGTCCCGGTATGCCTCGAAAGTGGCCAGGGCCGCGAGCGGATTGACGTTGTAGGCGCGGCTGATGCTGACCACGGTGCTGACCGAGACTTTTCCTCGGACCAGTTGCTGGGCCAGGGTAGTCCGCTTGATCCCTGAGATCCTGCAGACGTCAGCCGTGCTGACGTCCGGCGCAATGCCTTGCAGCCACCGCTGGAACGCCTTGGCGGGGATGGTCATGGAGGGCTCTCTGCAGAACGGATGGTGTGTCGATTTTAGCGTGCTGCTTCGAGGCGGTTTTACCCGTGGTGCCGTTTCGACTATGCTTGATGGTCGAGCCCGTTGGTCCGTACACCCCCCAAGTCCGGACCAGCGGGTTCTTTCATGTCCTGCCGCCCGCGCTCCTTCCTCCGGGTACATGTCAGGGCCCTGCCAGCCAGTGTCCGGGCAGGAAACCCGCTGCGGACGCGGTGGCGAAAGGATAGAACGATGACTGCAACCCTCGTAGCGAAGGACGTTTCCGGCGGTCACGACCACCGGCAGCTTTTCTCCGGGCTCTCCCTGACAGTGGCACCCGGGGACGTGGTGGGCGTGGTGGGTGCCAACGGAGCGGGGAAATCCACGCTGCTGCGGCTCCTCGCCGGCGTGGACCAGCCGCAGGAAGGCTCCGTCAGCCTCGCCCCGGCCGATGCGTTCGTGGGCTGGCTTCCGCAGGAACACGAGCGCGTGCCCGGCGAAACAGTGGCGGGGTACATTGCCCGGCGCACCGGCAGTGCGCAGGCCACCGCCGAAATGGAATCCACGGCTGAGGCCCTTGGCAGCAGCGCGCCCGGAGCGGACGACGCCTACGCGCTCGCCTTCGACCGATGGATGGCCTCCGGGGCTGCCGACCTTGATGACCGGATTCCTGCTGTCCTCGCGGACCTTGGCCTGGAGACCGGACCGGACGCTGCAATGACCGGCCTCTCCGGCGGGCAGGCTGCGCGGGTTGCGCTGGCGGCGCTGCTGCTCAGCCGGTTTGACGTGGTGCTGCTGGACGAGCCCACCAACGATCTTGACCTTGAAGGCCTCGCCAAACTGGAGGACTTCGTCACAGGCCTGCGCGGCGGTGTAGTGCTGGTCAGCCACGACCGCGAGTTCCTTGCGCGATGCGTCACGACGGTGGTGGAGCTGGACTTGGCGCAGAACGCCGTGGCCGTGTACGACGGCGGCTACGACGCCTTTTTGGAGGAGCGGGCAGTTGCCAGGCGGCACGCCCGGGAAAAGTACGAGGAATTTGCGGCCACCAAGGCCGATCTGGTGTCCCGGGCGCGGACCCAGCGCGAATGGAGCTCCCAGGGCGTCCGGAACGCCATGAAGAAGAGCCCTGACAACGACAAGATCCGCCGCGCGGCCAGCACGGAGTCCTCCGAGAAACAGGCCCAGAAAGTGCGGCAGATGGAATCGCGGATCTCGCGGCTGGACGTGGTGGAGGAGCCGCGGAAGGAATGGCAGCTGCAGTTCTCCATCGGTAAGGCGCCGCGGTCCAGCTCAGTGGTGGCCACGCTCCGCGACGCTGTGGTCCGGCAGGGCGACTTCACTTTGGGCCCGGTCAACCTGCAGCTCAACGCAGGGGAGCGGATCGGTATCACCGGTCCCAACGGTGCCGGTAAGTCCACGCTGCTGCGGCTGCTGCTGGGCGGCGTCGAGCCTGACTCCGGCAGTGCCACGATGGGATCTTCCGTGGCCGTCGGGGAGATCGACCAGGCCCGCGGACTGCTTGCCGGCGAGCTGACCCTGGGCGGCGCCGTGGAGGCAGTCCTCGTGGACCTTAATCCGGCCGAGGTCCGCACGCTCCTGGCGAAGTTCGGGCTCAAAGCCGACCACACGTCACGGACGGTTGAATCCCTGTCGCCGGGCGAGCGGACAAGGGCTGCGCTGGCGCTGCTCCAGGCCAGGGGTGTTAACCTCCTTGTCCTGGACGAGCCCACCAACCACCTGGACCTGCCTGCCATTGAGCAGCTCGAGGAAGCCCTGGAAAGCTACGAGGGCGCGCTGCTGCTGGTTACCCACGACCGCAGGCTGCTGGAAAACGTGCGGCTGGATGTACGTTGGAATGTTGTTGACGGCGTGGTCACCGAAGTGTTGGCCGCCAGCGCCCCGAAAGGCACCAAAAAATGAGCATGGACAGGGTTGCCTGGAGCTCCCTCTACAACATCACCCGCGCCTCCAACGGCTCCAAGCCGTTTTCCAAGGAGCTCCTCAAACGGGTGTTTGGCTTCGCGCGGCCGCACCGCAGCCGGCTGATCGCCTTCGTTCTGCTGTCCATTGTGATGGCCGTCCTGGCGGTGGCAACGCCGGTGCTCGCCGGCCAGGTGGTGGACGCGATTATCGCCAAGGCAGACGCCGGCACGGTAATTTGGCTGGCAATACTGATTGCGGTCGTGGCCGTGGCCGAGGCAGGGCTAGGGCTTGTAACTCGCTGGCTGTCCTCTTCGATTGGCGAGGGCGTGATCCTGGACCTGCGCACCAAGGTGTTCGACCACGTACAGAAGATGCCTATCGCCTTTTTCACCCGGACCCGCACAGGTGCGCTGGTGAGCCGGCTCAACAACGATGTGATCGGTGCGCAGGCGGCCTTCGCCGGCACGCTCTCCGGGGTGGTCAGCAACGTGGTGGCGTTATCCCTGACGCTGGTGGTGATGCTGAACAAGTCCTGGCTGGTAACTGTGCTGGCCATGATCCTGTTGCCGATCTTCCTCCTCCCCGCCCGCAGGATGGGTTCGAGGCTTGCCGAGCTGCGCCGCGAGGCCGCCGAGCACAACGCCACCATGGGCACGCAGATGACTGAGCGCTTTTCCGCCCCCGGCGCCACCTTGGTGAAGCTTTTCGGGCGCCCGGACGAGGAGTCCCGTGAGTTCGCGCTCCGGGCCGGTCGTGTGCGGGACATCGGTGTGCGCACGGCGATGCTCCAGTTCACCTTCGTGACGGCCCTGACCTTGGTCTCCGCCTTGGCACTGGCGTTGGTCTACGGCCTGGGCGGCTGGTTGGCGCTGGGAGGGCAGCTGGCCGCGGGTGACGTGGTGGTGCTGGCTTTGCTGCTCACCCGGCTCTATGCCCCGCTCACGGCACTCTCCAACGCGCGGGTGGAAATCATGAGTGCCCTGGTCAGCTTCGAGCGCGTCTTCGAAATCCTTGACCTCAAGCCGCTCATCAGCCAGAAGCCGGACGCTGTGGAATCGCCGCGCGGCCCGCTCTCCGTGGAGTTCGACGACGTCCGGTTCTCCTATCCCTCAGCGGACAAGGTGTCCCTGGCCTCCCTCGAAGACGTCTCCACCCTGGATACCCGCGGCGGAGAGGAAGTCCTGCACGGGGTCAGCTTCCGGGTTGAGCCTGGGCAGACGGTGGCCTTGGTGGGCTCTTCGGGCGCTGGCAAGTCAACCATCGCCCAGCTGCTGGCCCGGCTTTACGACGTCGATTCCGGCGCCGTCCGCTTTGGTGGCCTGCGGCCCGGAACCGGGGTGGACGTCCGGGACCTGACTTTCGACTCGATGCGGGAAACGCTGGGCATGGTGACCCAGGACGGCCACCTGTTCCACGAGAGCATTGCCTCCAACCTGCGGCTTGCCCGGCCGGACGCAAGCGAAGAGGACATGTGGGAGGCCATCCGGCAGGCCCGGCTGGAAGCCATGATCCGGTCCCTCCCGGACGGTCTGGACACCGTGGTGGGGGAGCGCGGCTACCGGCTTTCCGGCGGTGAACGCCAGCGGCTCACCATCGCCCGGCTGCTGATCGCCCAGCCCCGCGTGGTCATCCTCGATGAGGCGACGGCGGCGCTCGACTCCACCAATGAGGCAGCCGTGCAGGCTGCCCTGGGCGCCGCACTTGAGGGGCGCACCGCCGTCGTGATTGCGCACCGGCTGTCCACCGTCCGGGCTGCGGACGCCATCCTGGTGGTGGAGGACGGCCGGATTGTTGAACGCGGGACCCACACCGAGCTCCTGGCTGCCGAGGGACGGTACGCCGAGCTCTACCGCACGCAGTTCAACGAGGCAACGGCTGTGGCCCAGGAAGCAGTTCCCGAACTCTAGGCCTGACTGGCCGTGCTGCCGGAGCTGCCGAGTTCCGGGAGGATGTGGTCTGTCAGCAGCGGGGCAAGGTCCTGGGTGGGCTCGGCGCCCAGTTCCAGCCACCTGATCTCGGCGATCTCCGCCGAGGGGTGGGCCTCCCACACTCCGGGGGCCAGGAAAACTGTTGCCTCGATGTCCGTGGCGGCCTCATTTGCCGCGTCGGCGATCCACACGCCCATCAGCTTCAAATCCTGCGGGTCGAGGACGATGCCCACTTCTTCGGCGAGTTCCCGCGCCGCCGCCTGGACAGCTGTCTCCCCGGCCTCGGGCTTGCCGCCGGGGTGCATGAACATGGCAGTGCCGCGCTTCCTTACTGTCAGGAGGCGGCCTGCCCTGTCGAAGACGCAGACGGCCGAAACCACGATGCGGTTCTTCATGCTGCCGCACCGTCCCTGCGAACCAGGTGTGACGTCAGCAGCAGGTCCTTGCGCGGGCCCTGGACATCCCAGGTATAGCTGAACCTGTCCCCGCCCTCATAGACGTAGGTGACACGGTAGGTATCGGGATCGCACCAGTGGTTGTCAAGGTTGGACTCCGGGGCGAAGCTCATCCGGTGGAAGGGTCGGCCGTCCGGGAATAACACGTCGAGCGCATCCGGACTCCTGGTGGTCCGCAGCAGGTACTCGCGGGAGGCGGGGCCCGTGAAGGAGGGCCAGCGCATGGTGCCTTCTTCACGGAAGGCAAGGCCGCCGTCGTCCGTGGGAACAAAATGTACGACGCCGGAGAAGGTTCCGCAGGTGCCCTCAGCCCGGTCCAGCAGGTCACGTTGGACCGTCCACTGCCCGGCACAGTCAGCGTCCGCGGCGGGGCCGGGCTGCGTGGGGCCAAGGAGGTAGGCGCGGAGTGCGAACTCCGGGGGAGGAAAGTTCAAGTGCCCTCGATTGGAATCGAACCAACGACACCGGCTTTAGGAGAGCCGTGCTCTATCCACTGAGCTACGAGGGCTTGCGTCCGTTGGATCGGCAGGCCAGTCCGGCCGGACACGGATACAAGCATACAAGGTGCTGGGCCGTACTACGCTCAAGGCATGAGTTCCGCGCCGTCCGCCGCCAGGCCCGCCACACTGATTCCGGACACCGCGTCCACCCGCCAGTACATCGGCGCCTGGTCGGTGTTGAGCGTACTGCAGTACTTTGCGGCGGAGGCAGCGGTAATCGGAGCATGGGCGGGCCCCAGGCCCTATAACCTGCGGACCGGCTACATCAGCGACCTTGGCGCCCTGAACTGCGGCATATTTGACGGCCGCGAGGTCTGTTCCCCGTTGAACTGGCTCATGAACGCCTCATTCGTGGTGCAGGGCCTCGGCATGCTGCTGGGTGCCCTTTTGCTGAGCTCCGGGCTGCTCTGCGTGGCGGCCCGGGCGGATCTGCGGGTGCAGCCGCGGCGGCGGCCGTGGCTGGCGGCTGTCTGGGTCCGGATCCTGACAGGGACCGCCGGCGCCGGCACGGTCATCGTGGGACTGGTGCCCGAGGACGTGGGTTCCGGTTGGCACATTGTTGGCGCTGTGATGTACTTCCTCGCCGGGGCCGCCGCCTTGCTGGTCCTGGGCGTCCTCTGGCTGCGGAAAACAAACTTCGCCTGGTTCATCCTGGTGTGCGGTGCCGTGTCCCTCACCGCTGTGGGGACAGGGGGCCTGACGGGAATGGACATCCCGGAGCCCGGCACGCTGGAGCGGCTCATGGGCTATCCGGTGACCTTGGGGATGGCCACCGGAGGACTGGTGATCGCGCGCCAGGTCCACCGGCACCGCAAGGAGATGCGGGCCCGGGCAGCCCTCAGCTAGCGGCTTTGGGCTGGCGGGCCCCGAGGAAGACGGCGGCGGCACCCGCCAGCAGGCTGAGGACCAAGAGTACCCAGCCGGCCACCGTGAGTCCGGAGGCAAGGGCCACCTGGCCGGCATCGGCAGTGCCGGATGCCAGCACTCCGTCGATGGCGGCGTTGCCCCAGAGCCGGACCACGACGAACAGCAGCGGCAAGGACCAGAGAGCCCAGCGCAGAGCTTGACGGGCCACGTTGGTCCCGATCAGCAGCAGCCAGGTGAATCCGAAGATCAACGGGAACAGGGTTCCTGCCGTTTTGTGCACGTAATTGAGCTGGCCACGGGCGTCGTCGTTCATGGCCGCCTGGAGCTGGCTGACGTAAGCCGCGTCGAAGCCGCCGATGAGCGAGTCCGGCATGGCCAGGTCCGCGGAGAGGTCACGGAGCTGGTCCAGGGTCAGCAGGTGCAGGTACCAGAAAAGGAACAGGCTGGCCACCACACCGGCGATCAGGATGAGGCTGCTGTTGCTCTGGGCTTTTTCCGGCGTGCGCGCCGTGGTGGGATTCACCACGGCCGGAAGCTGGTGCTGCGGTACTACCGCCTTGGAGCCGTGCTTCTTGATCCGCTGGGCAGGTGTTTTGGCCATGGCTTCATTATCGCGCCCCATAAACTGAAGCCATGACCACTGGCCGGCACAGCGCTGTTGAACTTGACCCTTCTTTGGACGACTACCAGCTGGCAGCAGCCCTGGTGCGGGAGGCCGGGCAGCTGGCACTGCTCATGCGGATGGCGGGCCTGCAGTCGCAGCAGAAGACCTCCATTTCAGATGTAGTAACGGCCGCTGACCATGCCGCAGAAGCCTATGTGCTGGAACAACTGCAGCGCTGCCGTCCCGAGGACGGCATCCTGGGGGAGGAGGGCGCCTCCGTACAGGGCAGCAGCGGCCGGACCTGGGTTATCGATCCCGTGGACGGCACCTACAACTTCCTGCATGGCTCAACCTACTGGTGCTCGGCGATCGCATTGAAGGACCGCTCCGATGTGCTGCTCGGTGCCATCTTCCAGCCGGAGGAGGACAAGCTTTGGCTCGGTGGCAGGGAGCACCCGGCCAGCCTGAACGGTGAACGGCTGACGGTATTTCACGACAACAGGGGAGAGCGCAACGCAACACCCGCGGCGCAGCTCGGGGCGGCTACCTACATCCACCCCAGCTGGCTGATGGATCCGCTCTGCGCCATGCCGTGGCATGCAGCCGCGACCTCCGCCGCCGCCCTGAGGATGTTGGGCTCCGGCTCCTGCGACCTTGGCCGGGTGGCGGACGGCCAGCTGGGGTGCTGGTTCCAGCACAGCTGCCCTGAATGGGACTGGCTGCCCGGCAAAGCGATTGTCCGGGCGGCTGGAGGCGCAGTGGACACGGTGCGCGTCAACGGCCTGGAATGGTTCATGGCGGGAGGAACGACGGCGGTCCGCGAGCTCCGTGCAGCCCTCGAGTCCGGCTCCGTGGCCTAGCCCACGCCCACGCGGCTGCTGAGCCTGCGCCGGTAGGGCTATGGCGGTGCAGCTGCTGCGGCCAGGGGCCGGTGCGGTACAACACGGCCCAGCACGACGACGCCGTGGTTCCTTTGCTTGCCGGACTTCGCCAAGCCCTTCGGCAGGGTGTCCGGGTCAGTGCAGTTCGGACCCGATCCGCCTGCATCAAGAGCGGTGCCGGGTGGGGGTGGCGCTGTGGAGTGGTAGGTATGGCCGGTGGGGGTTTGGAGCTCGACCGTGTGCCTGGGCCCAGGAACCGGCCTGGCTGAGAATCCGGGTGTTTCTTTGGTGTGGTTGCAGGCTTCGCAGAGGCCTTGGCCGTTGGTGCTGGTGGTGGGGCCGTCCTGGTGCCAGGGGGTGATGTGGTCGTGGTGGCGGATGGGTGCGTCGCAGTAGGGGGTGCGGCAGGTGTCATCGCGGATCTGGAGGAACCGTCGGAGCCCGGGCGGGAAGAGCCGGGCCTTCGAATCCATCGCGAGGAGTTCTCCGGTACCGGGGGCTGTGTAAAGCCGTCGGAGCCATACATCGAAGTCACTGCTGCCCCTGACGCCGGCTGCTGCTGCCGCTTCTGTCAGGGCGCTATCCGCTGGTCCCGTGCCGGGGCGTTCCGGCTGGCCGAGGACTGTTTGGCGTGCCCAGTGGGCGGGGACGGTGCCGTAGCCTGCGAGGCGGGCGCGTTCGCTGTCGCCCTGGAAGAGGGCGCGGTCGGTCATGACCAGCTGCACCTCAAGGCCGGCGACCCCGCCAGGGGTGCCGGTAACGTTCTCAACGAGCTGGTCGGCCATGATCGCACCCCGGGACCGTTCGTCCCCGGAGGACCGCAACTTGTCCGCATGCCGGGTCAGGGCCGCGTAGGCGGCGACCCCCTGGGCGACGGGCAGCAGGGCGGTCAGGCGGGCCATGGTGTCCGGCGCCGGGCGAAGACTCACCGCCCGGTCATTCACCGCATGGCTGGCCCGTTTCGCCACCGAGCCCGGATCCCGCCGGTACGCGGCCGTCCGGACCGCGGCAATGATGCCCCGGTCCCCGCAGCCTGAAAGCGTTCCGGTGTCGGCGGCGAGTTCCTCGTCCACGGCGCACCGGTCTTCGGCGGACAGGCACGCTGTTTCCTTCACGACGAGGGTGGCGCGCCATTCGTTCAACTGCCCGGAGTCCAGGGCGGCCAGGGTGTGGGGCATCTCGGTGCCGAGGGCCTTGGCAAGGCCCAGGAGCCGGCCGCCGCGGGCCGGGGACTCCCGGCGCGCCAGCGCAACCTGCGCGGCCACGCCGGAGCCTTGTTCCTTGGCCGGGACATCGGCGGCGGCCTGCTCCCGCCGCTGCTCAGCGTCGAAAGCCACAGCAATACGGGCCTGTTTCGCAGCGGCCAGCGACTTCAAATCCTCAAGCTCCCGCAACTGATCAATCATCCCCGGACCGTCAGCAGCGATTGGCACGGACGCCAGGACCTTCACGGCGTCACCAATGCGAGTGCCATCGAGGCTCCCTGCACTTTGTACCGGCGCCGCCATCGTCGTCGTTATTGCTTCCATCACCGAAGCCTTTCAACCGAATGCCCTCCTTGCACGCACCCTTGATCGCTATGTGGATAAAGCTTCCAGGACCGGCAAAAGCGGAGGGGTCTGGAGCCGGTAATCCACAGCCTGGAAGTCCGTGTCGGTCCCACCGCCTAGACTTGTAGGCACCATGGATATGTTGTTTGACCCGTACTCTGACGGACCGTTCAAGGCTGCTTCCCCGGCGGCTGCCCGCACCAAGTCACGCCCTGAAGGCGCTACGGCGGCCGGTCCAGGCGGTGCTGCGCCGTGGGAAAACCGGCAAGGAATGGGCCTGTCAGGGGGACAGCAGCGGGTAGGGCTGCAGGCCGAGGACGAGCATGCTGAGGGCCAGCAAAGGGAGGGCCACCGCCACGGCCACCGCCGGCCGGATGCGGCCCAGCTGCTGGAAGGGCTGAACCCGCAGCAGGAGGAAGCGGTAAAGCACGCAGGCTCCGCGTTGCTTATCGTTGCCGGCGCCGGGTCGGGCAAAACCCGCGTGCTCAGTAACAGGATTGCCTACCTGATCGCCACGGGGCGTGCCCATCACGGCGAGATCCTCGCGATCACCTTCACCAACAAGGCAGCCGCAGAAATGCGGGAACGCATCGAGGCGCTTGTGGGCGGCCGCGCCAAGATCATGTGGATTTCCACTTTCCACTCATCCTGCGTCCGGATCCTGCGCCAGGAAGCCGCGAACGTGGGGCTGAAATCGAATTTCTCCATCTACGACTCCGCCGACTCCCTCCGGCTGGTCACCCAGGTGTCCAAGGCCCTGGACCTGGATCCAAAGAAGTTTGCGCCCAAGGCAATCCAGCACAAGATCTCCGCCTTGAAGAACGAGCTCATCGATGCTGACTCATACGCCTCCGCCGCGAACTACAACGATCCTTTCGAGCAGGCTGTTGCGGAGGTTTACAAGGGCTACACGCAGCGGCTGCGCCAGGCCAACGCCATGGACTTCGATGACCTGATCGCCGAAACCGTGTTTATGTTCCGGGCCTTCCCGGCCCTCGCCGACTCCTACCGCCGGAGGTTCAGGCATGTCCTGGTGGACGAATACCAGGACACCAACCACGCCCAGTACGCCCTGGTCCGCGAAATCGTCGGCGAAGGTCCCGGCGCATCAGAGCTGACCGTCGTGGGCGATTCTGACCAATCCATCTACGCGTTCCGGGGCGCAGACATCCGCAACATCGTGGAGTTCGAAAAGGACTACCCCGAGGCACGGACCATCAAGCTGGAGCAGAACTACCGCTCCACGCAGAACATCCTCAGCGCGGCCAACTCGGTTATTTCACGGAACCCCAACCGCCCCGAAAAACGGTTGTGGACCGCTGAGGGGGACGGCCACAAGATCATCGGCTATGTGGGCGAGAACGAGCACGACGAAGCCCAGTTCATTGCCAAGGAAATTGACCGGCTCCAGGATGAGGACAACCTCCGTCCCGGGGACGTCGCAATCTTCTACCGCACCAACGCCCAGTCCCGCTCCATCGAGGACGTGTTGGTAAGGGTGGGCCTGCCGTACAAGGTGGTGGGCGGTACGCGCTTCTATGAGCGCAAGGAAATCAAGGACGCCCTCGCCTACCTGCGCGTCCTGGTGAATCCGGACGACGACGTCAACCTGCGCCGGGTGCTCAACGAGCCGAAGCGGGGGATCGGCGACCGCGCCGAAGGTGCGGTGGCGGCATTGGCCCAACGCGAACGCATCTCGTTCATGGCGGCTGCCCGCCGCGCCGAGCAGGCCCCGGCGATGGCAACCCGCTCCGTCAATGCCGTCCTTGGCTTTGTGAAGCTGCTGGACGACCTGGCCGAAGTGGCTGCGGGTTCAGGCGCCGCAGCAGCCCTTGAGGCCGTCCTGGAGCAGACCGGCTACCTGGCCGCGCTGCGTTCCAGCACTGATCCCCAGGACGAGTCCAGGGTGGAGAACCTCGCAGAGCTCGTGGCCGTGGTGCGTGAGTACGAACAGGAGAACCCGGACGGGTCGCTGGGTGCTTTCCTGGAACAGGTCTCGCTGGTGGCGGACGCAGACCAGATCCCGGACGCCCCCGGCGCGGATATCGACGCCGCAGTGGCGGAAGCCAAACGGCTGGGCGTCGTGACGCTGATGACACTGCACACCGCCAAGGGACTCGAGTTCCCGGTGGTGTTCCTGACCGGCATGGAACACGGGCTGTTTCCGCACCAGCGGTCAGCGACTGACCCCAAGGAGCTGGCCGAAGAACGCCGCCTTGCCTATGTGGGCCTGACGCGTGCACGCAAACGCCTGTACGTCACGCGTTCCGAGGTCCGGAGCATGTGGGGCCAGAGCCAGTACAATCCTGCCAGCCAGTTCCTGGAAGAGATCCCCGCAGAGCTCCTGGAATGGAAGCGCGAGGGAACCAGCAGGCAGGCCGGCGGGTGGGGCGGCGGATCCATCGGATCGAGCCGCTACAGCGGATCCTTCTGGGGCGCCGGGACGGCCCGCGGCGCGGCTGCAGACTCGTCAGCCGGATTCAACGCCGACGTTCCCGCCACTATAGCTAAGAGCCGTGTGCAGCCCCAGAAGGAAATCGTGGCGGTCAGCGTGGGGGACAAGGTCAACCACACGAGTTTCGGTAACGGAACCGTCCTGGCGTTGGAAGGCGCCGGGGACAAGACCGTGGCCAAGGTGAAGTTCGACGTCGGCGAGAAGCGTTTGTTGCTGCGGTACGCGCCGCTGACCAAGCTCGACGCCTGAACACATGCGACGGACTCTACGGGGAATGCTCGCCGCCCTTTTCCTGCTGGCTTCAACAGGCTGCACCGTGACGGTGGAGGATCCTGGATACGTGGTGCCACCTCCGCTGCCGCCGATGGAGCAGCTGGAACAGGCGCCGCTTGTTGACCCGCAGGACTACGGCGGCGGCGATGACATCCTGTCCTTCGTCACCGAGGACCGGACAGTGGCGTGCTCGCTCACGGCAGCCCGCGGGCCGCACATCAACCTCCCCTATGAGCAAAACACCTTCAGCAACAGCGAAAACAATAGACTGGCCATCGTGCCGGTGGCCCACTGTGAGCTGGCCAAGTATCCGAAACCTGTCCCGGGCGATGTGGCGGATGACTGCGCGGGAACGAACCTCGGCTATCTGGGTGGAGTAGCCCTGCTGACACCGGACAAAGCAACGTATGGAGAGTGCCGGTCCGGCGTCACACAAATGGAGGCAACGTACGGCCCCCGCGGAAACAAAGCCGGACCGATCGCGGAACTGGCTGTCCTGGGCGACGGGCAGAACCTCGAACGCAACGGGCTGCGGTGTTCCTCCTACAACGGCGGCGTAGCCTGCGGAAACGTCTCGGCCGGCGTCGGGTTCTTCGTTTCGGAGGACCGTTACGAGCTAATTTCAGGCTCCCCGGAAAGTACAGCACCGGCGCCGTGAAGCCCTCAAAAACCGCGTAAATCCGCGGTTTTTCTACGCTCCATAGAATAGTGTCCTTACTCACATAAGGGGTAGTCTGGGACGGCCCGGTCCTCCCAAAGGACTAGAGTTCCCAATGGAGCATCACGCCGCGTGGCTCGTTTCCAACAGGCCGCCGGTGCGTGCAATTCCGCAGCCCGGTCATCGTCTTCGATGGTGTCCGACTGTACAGAAACTACTTCGACGTAGAAGGACACTAAACCGTGGACCTGTTTGAATACCAGGCGCGCGATATGTTCGAGGCGCACGGTGTACCCGTGCTTGCCGGCATCGTGGCGTACACCCCAGAAGAAGCAAAGGCAGCTGCCGAGAAGATCGGCGGCGTTACCGTTGTCAAGGCACAGGTCAAGGTTGGCGGCCGCGGCAAGGCCGGCGGCGTCAAAGTCGCAAAGTCCGCCGACGAGGCATTTGAGCACGCCTCCAACATCCTGGGCATGGACATCAAGGGCCACACCGTCAAAAAGGTGATGATTGCCCAGGGTGCGGACATCGCCGAGGAATACTACTTCTCCGTGCTGCTGGACCGGGCCAACCGCAACTACCTGGCCATGTGCTCGGTTGAAGGCGGCATGGAAATCGAACAGCTCGCCGTCGAACGCCCTGAGGCGCTGGCGAAGATCGCCATCGATCCCGCCGTCGGCATCGACCAGGCCAAGGCTGACGAAATCGTTGCAGCCGCAGGCTTCGCCGAGGAACTGCGAGGCAAGGTCGCCGCCGTGATCCTCAAGCTCTGGGATGTCTTCAAGAAGGAAGACGCCACCCTGGTTGAGGTCAACCCGCTGGTCAAGACCGGCGCGGGAGACATCGTGGCACTGGACGGCAAGGTCTCGCTGGACGAGAACGCCGACTTCCGCCACGCCAAGCACGCCCTCCTTGAGGACAAGGACGCTGCCGATCCGCTCGAGGCCAAGGCCAAGGCGCAGGACCTGAACTACGTCAAGCTGGACGGCTCCGTAGGCATCATCGGCAACGGCGCCGGCCTGGTCATGTCCACCCTCGACGTCGTTGCCTACGCCGGTGAAAACCACGGCAACGTCAAGCCCGCCAACTTCCTGGACATCGGCGGTGGAGCTTCCGCAGAGGTCATGGCAGCCGGCCTGGACGTCATCCTGGGCGACGAGCAGGTCAAGTCGGTGTTCGTGAACGTCTTCGGCGGCATCACTGCCTGTGACGCCGTCGCAAAGGGCATCGTCGGCGCGCTGGCCGAGCTCGGCCACACGGCCAACAAGCCGCTGGTAGTCCGGCTCGACGGCAACAACGTCGAAGAAGGCCGCCGCATCCTGAACGAGGCCAACCACCCGCTGGTTACCCTGGCCGCCACCATGGACGAGGGCGCCGACAAGGCCGCCGAGCTCGCCAACGCAGCGAAGTAAAGGGACGCACCATGTCTATTTATCTGAACAAGGACTCCAAGGTCATCGTCCAGGGCATCACCGGCGGCGAAGGCACCAAGCACACCGCCCTGATGCTCAAGGCCGGCACCAACATTGTTGGCGGCGTCAACGCCCGCAAGGCCGGCACCACGGTCCTGCACGGCGACAAGGAAATCACTGTCTTCGGCACCGTCAAGGAAGCCATGGCCGAAACCGGCGCTGACGTCTCCATCGTCTTCGTGCCGCCGGCATTCACCAAGGCAGCTGTGGTCGAAGCCATCGAAGCCGGCATCGGCCTGGTCGTCGTCATCACCGAGGGCGTGCCGGTCCAGGATTCCGCCGAGTTCTGGGCACTGGCCCAGTCCACCGTGGACGCCGACGGCAACCAGGTCACCCGCATCATCGGACCGAACTGCCCCGGCATCATCACCCCGGGCGAGGCCCTCGTTGGCATCACCCCGGCCAACATCACCGGCAAGGGCCCCATCGGCCTGGTTTCCAAGTCGGGCACGCTGACCTACCAGATGATGTACGAGCTGCGCGATCTGGGCTTCTCCACTGCCATCGGCATCGGCGGCGACCCCATCATCGGCACCACCCACATCGACGCCCTGGCCGCGTTCGAGGCTGACCCCGAGACCAAGGCGATCGTGATGATCGGCGAAATCGGCGGTGACGCTGAAGAGCGCGCTGCGGACTTCATCAAGGCCAACGTCACCAAGCCGGTTGTCGGCTACGTGGCAGGCTTCACCGCTCCCGAAGGCAAGACCATGGGCCACGCCGGCGCCATCGTCTCCGGTTCCGCAGGAACCGCCCAGGCCAAGAAGGAAGCACTTGAGGCCGCTGGCGTGAAGGTCGGCAAGACGCCGTCCGAGACCGCCAAGCTGCTGCGCGAAGTCTACGCAGCGCTCTAGTACAAGTACCAGCCAACGCGGGGGCGCTTCCCGCCCGTCACACGTGGATGGGCGGGGTTGCGGCCCCGCGTTGCCGTTTAAGTACGACGGCGGGCGGTTACCTTCCACGCGAAAGGTAACCGCCCGTCGTCGTACTTTTGCGTCCTACACCTTTGCCCCGCTGAGCAGCTCATCGAGCCGCTCGTAGCCTTCGGACATTCCGCCTTCCATGCCTGACTGCGCCATGCCGTCGCGGGCTTCCTGGCTCGGGTAGACGGAGTGGCCCCGCAGCCGGGTCCGCCCGTTGCCGAGGTCCTCGAATGTCATGAATTCGAGGCTGACAACGTCCGGGTACCCTCCGAACTCGAACGTCTGGATGGCGAATTCATTTTCCCGGACCGTGTGGAAGACGCCCTTGAACTCATAAGGCACCCCCTCCGGTCCGGTATGCAGGTAGCTGTAACTGCCGCCGGTGCGGAAATCGTAATGGTCGATCTCCATCTTGTAGCCCCGCGGGCCAAGCCACTGGACAATCAGGTCCGGTTCCTTGTGGGCCCGGAACACATCCGTGACCGGAAAATCGAACTCGCGCTCGTAGTCGATGAAGGGGACTCCCTCAGGAACGCTGAGTTTCAGGGAATTGCTCATGATGATTCCTTCGAACTATTCGCTGCCATCTGCAGCTCGTGGCCTAAGCACGGCATCAAGGCTGCGGAACTGTCCCTCCCGGACCAACCTGTACTGGTCAATCCAGGCGGTGAGCGCCTCAAGCCGCGCGGGATTCAGGTGCACGGGCCGCCGTTGGGCCTCCCTGGTCCGGGTGACCAGCTCCGCCTGCTCGAGTACCTGGATATGCTTCGAAACCGCCTGCTTGGAGATTTCGAAGGGTTCCGCCAATTCATTTACGGTGGCCGGTCCCCGGCTGAGCCGGGCAATGATGCTCCGCCGCACGGGGTCCGCCAGGGCCATAAACGCCGAATCCAGTGCCCTTGCATCGGTTTCCACAGCCACTCCGTTAGCTACTCAACTATTAATCAACTACATCATTTATCAACCTTTCGGTTGTTTAACCTTAGGCCCGCTGCGCCTGTCCGGCAATACCTTTCCTTGCGCCACGTTCACGACGTTTGTTAGTATGTCAGTACAAACTTTTGAGGAGAGACAGTGCCACTCGTTCGTATTGACGTAAACCAGGGCCGCAGCCAAGAGGATCTGCAGCGGCTAAGCCGGGGGATCCATGACGCAATCCTTGCCGAGTACGGCATCCCGGAGCGCGATTACTTCCACATCCTGAGCGAGCATCCCGCCGGCCAAATTTATGCCCAGGATGCGGGGCTTGGTTTCGAGCGGACAAGCGGTGTTGTGATGATCCAGATCTTCACCCAGGCCGGCCGTTCGCAGGAAGCCAAGCAGCGCCTCTTCGCCGCTGTGGCGAACAAGCTCGCGGAGGTGGGCGTCTCCGGTGAGGACGTCTTCATTGGCTACGTGGAGAATACTGCCGGCGACTGGTCATTTGGCTTTGGCCGGGCCCAATATGTCACCGGCGAGTTGGCCGTACCCCGGAAGTAGCGCCGTCTTCGGCGGGGCTGTTGGTCGGCCCAGCACGGTCAAAATGGGCCGTTATGGCAAGTTGTAAACATGTCAGTACAAACCTTTGACAGGACATTGATTCTAGGGCAAAGTAGTGGATGTG